>NZ_CP085327.1 GCF_020614375.1 Haladaptatus salinisoli
AAAGGCGTTGCCCCGGGAAACCCTGAAGACGGTCGGGCGACGAGTAAGCGACATGACGAAAGAACCGACGGTTACGCTCACCGTCAGGGGCGCGGAAAAGCGAGACGGCGGGCGTGGCATCGCCCGCATCGCGGACGCGGCCCGCCAGCGACTCGGCGTGCTCAGCGGGGACACCGTCGCCCTCGACGGCGAGCAGACGACGGTCGTGAAGGTGTGGCCCGCCGCCAGTACGCTCCCGGAGAACACCGTCCAGATAGACGCCGAAACGCGGGCGAACGCCGGCGTCCGAATCGGGGACGAGGTGTCGGTGCGACCCATCGCCGTCTCGGACGCCGACTCGGTGACGGTCGTTCCGAAGGCGAACTTCTCGCTGGACGACGTCGACACCCTCGAATCCGCCGCGAAGCGCGAACTGTTGGACCGTCCCGTGAGCGCGGGCGAACGCGCTCGAATCGAGCGACTCGGCGACGCGGGCCTCTTCGTCGTCTCGAAGACCGACCCCGACGGAACCGTTCGGGTGACGAGCGAGACCGACGTGAACGTGTCCCTGTCCAACCTCGCGGAGTCGGCGACGCCCGCGAAGTCGGACGACGACGCGTCGCTGACCGAGGTGACCGGCGCGACCTACGAGGACATCGGCGGGCTGGACGAGGAGCTTCGACGGGTTCGGGAGATGGTCGAGCTCCCGCTCTCGAACCCCGAGTTGTTCCGCCGCCTCGGCATCGACCCGCCGAAGGGCGTCCTGCTGTACGGTCCGCCCGGCACCGGGAAGACGCTCATCGCCAAAGCCGTGGCGAACGAGGTGAACGCCCACTTCGTCTCCGTCTCCGGCCCGGAGGTGATGAGCAAGTACAAGGGCGAGAGCGAGGAGCGACTGCGCGAGATATTCAACGAGGCGGAGGAGAACGCGCCCGCCATCGTCTTCTTCGACGAGGTGGACAGCCTCGGCGGCAAGCGCGACGAGGAGAGCGACATGGAGAACCGCCTGGTCGCCCAACTGCTCTCGCTGATGGACGGGCTCGAATCGCGGGGCGAAGTCGTCGTCATCGGGGCGACCAACCGCGTGGACGCCATCGACCCGGCGCTCCGCCGCGGCGGGCGCTTCGACCGCGAGATCGAGATCGGCGCGCCGGACGAGGGCGGCCGACGCGAAATCCTCGAAGTCCACACCCGCGGGATGCCGCTCGCCGACGACGTGGCCGTCGACCGCCTCGCCGCGACCACGCACGGGTTCGTCGGCGCCGACCTCCACGCGCTGGTCACCGAGGCGGCGATGGCCGCGCTCCGCAGGGCGCGGGACGCGGGGTCCGACGACGAGGCGCTCCTCTCGGTCGAGGTCACCCGCGAGGACTTCAACACCGCGCTGACGAGCGTCGAACCCTCCGCGATGCGCGAGTTCGTCGCCGAAGCGCCCGAGATATCATTCGACGACGTGGGCGGACTGGAGGAGGCCAAACGGACGCTTATCGAAGCCGTCGAGTGGCCGCTCTCCTACGCCAACCTCTTCGAGGCGACGAACACCGAACCGCCGAGCGGCATCCTGCTTCACGGACCCCCCGGTACCGGGAAGACGCTCCTCGCCAGGGCCCTGGCGGGCGAGAGCGACGTGAACTTCGTCCACGTCGCCGGACCGGAGCTGCTCGACCGGTACGTCGGCGAGAGCGAGAAATCGGTCCGCGAGGTGTTCGAGCGCGCCCGACAGGCCTCCCCCGCCATCGTCTTCTTCGACGAGATAGACGCGCTCGCGTCCCAACGCGGCGAGTCGCACGAGGTGACCGAGCGCGTCGTCTCGCAACTGCTGACCGAACTCGACGGGCTGACCGAGAACCCGAACCTCGTCGTCCTCGCGGCGACCAATCGCTACGAGGCCATCGACCCCGCGCTCCTCCGCCCCGGCCGACTCGAATCGCACGTCGAGATTTCAGCGCCCGACGAGGCCGGACGGCGCAAGATACTGGCCGTCCACGGGAGCGACAAACCCCTCGCGGACGACGTGGACCTGGACGCGCTCGCCGAGGAACTCGACGGTTACACGGGCGCGGACCTCGAGGCGCTCGTCCGGAACGCCTCGATGCGGGCCATCCGCGAGGCCGCCGACGAGTGGGGTGCGGAGGAGGCGAACGAGCGGGCGGACGAGATAATCATCGAGAAGCGCCACTTCGACGTGGCGCGCGAGTTCGTCCGGCCGACGACGTAGTTAGCCATCAGACTTAGGCGCTCGACCCGACTAGTGCGTCTGCCATGCGCACGCTCATCGTAACCGGCGACGGAGTAGAGGACGCGGAGTTCACGTACCCGTACTACCGACTGCAGGAGCGGGACGTCGACGTCGACGTCGCGACGCCGAACGGGGAGTCGTTCGAGAGCAAGCACGGCCAGTCGTTCGACGCCGCCACCCTCGCCATCGAGGACGCCGAGGCCGGCGAGTACGACCTGCTCGTGCTCCCCGGCGGGCGCGCGCCGGAGAACCTCCGACTCGAAGCGCCCGGCGTCCCCGACATCGTCCGCGAGTTCGACGCCGACGATAAGCCCATCGCGTCCATCTGCCACGGCGCGCAACTGCTCATCAGCGCCGACGTGCTGGAGGGGCGCGACGCGACCGGTTACTGGTCGCTCGAAGTCGACATCGAGAACGCGGGCGCGAACTTCGTGGACGAGGAGGTCGTGGTGGACGACAACCTCGTCACGTCGCGCAACCCGGACGACCTCCCGGCGTTCATGCGCGAGACGCTGACGTTCGTCGGCGAGGAAATCGAATCGCCGGTGTAGAGGGGATTTTTGCGCCGAGACGAGGTTCTCGTCAAATCGTCGTCACGAGCTTCCGCCGGAAGAACACGAGTGTTGGACGAGTTCGACCCTGCTGGTCGATTCGGGGCCGTCGAGTCGCGTGGGTTGCTCGACGTAGTAGACCGTGACGTTCACCAGTTTATTTTGGTGGTTGCTGTTCCACTGATGGCAGAGGTATCCGGCGAACCGGTGGTCGAGGTCGTCGTTTCTCGCACGTCGCAAGTCGAGCAGATACACCAGCCAGCGATGAGTAGGGTACGTTTGCGCCACCTCTCGCGGTCGCTCCCATCGAACCGCCGACCGATGGAAGGCGTCGACTCGCTCGCCGGATTCGAGTCGCCCGGGAACCGCGTACCAGCCGTCCGTTCCCCGCGGTTCCGGCGCGAACATATCCCAGCGGCGCTCCTCGGGATTCACCGCCGAGTCAGCACCGGTCGGTAGTTCTGCGTAGCCGAGCGACGCGGCGTTCCAGACGAGGACGAACAGCAACAGTGCCGTCACGACCGCCGGGACGACTCGTCGTTTCCACCGACCGACTGTTGTCGGAAGTGCTGAGAAAGCGGTTATCGGAACCGCATCGCCGATTCGGTCGCGCCAGCGGTGCAACCGAGTGGCGTCGAACGGGAACCGTCTTTCCGCCGCGTCCCAGACGACACCGGGGAAAAATGGAATCAGCGCGGCTATCGAAATCAGCGGAAAGAGACCCAGATTCATCGTTAGAAACATTCCGAAGTGCATCGCCGCAAACAGCGCGGCGAACAGTGCCCGCGACCACCCCGTCAGTAGCAGCAACAACACCGACGAGAGAACCATCGCGAGCCAGATTTTGCTAAAGAATCGAAGCAAGGTCGGGACCTGGGCTACGTAGTCTCCGAGCAGTACGGTCAATTGGTCTAAACTAAACACGTACCGAATCGCGTCACCGCGTATCCAAAGGTCGCCTCGAAGTTTGAGGAGGCCGTTCACGGTGTAGATTATCACCACCTGCACCAGCAGCGCGGCGGACGCGACGCTCGCTGTGCGTCGTTGGGAATTCTCCTCGCAGAGGGAATCGACCGACCAGCGTTCCCCGAGGGGTAAGAACAGTCCCCAGATCAGGAGTCGTCGGAGAACCGAGTCCCCAGCGTTCAGCACGAGTGGATTGCGCGCCTGCAGTGACACCAACAGAACGAGCGACGCGAGCGTTGCGAGCGTCGTTCGATAGCCGAGTAGGAGCGACAGGGCGACCGCGCCGGCTACGAGGAACAGAAGCACTTGCATCCACACGTCACCGGAGAGGGCGTGAATCGAGAGTCGAGAAAATCCGGGAAACTGCTCGAAGAGAAGCGAACGTGGCAGGACACCCGCGTCGGTATAGTGGGCCACGAGGTCGCGCGAACGAAGGAGCAAATCCGTGAGGAGGAAAACGCCGAGCGAAATCCGGAGGGCGGCGAGTGCGCGCGTGTCGACATCGAACCGACGAAAGAGCGCGTCTCGACCGCGAATTTGAGCCTTCGCTACGAACGCGCAACCATTCATAACCGGGGGTTGTAACGAATCGGAATAAGTCTTCTATCTTCGACCAATCGGGACGAACGATTCTGCCACAACGTCTACTAGCCGCACCGTAGTATGGTCCACGTTACCATGACGAACGCCTACGTTCACATCCGCGCCGAACCGACGTCCGTGATGCACGCCGCCCGCGAGGTCGGCGAAATCGACGAGATAACCGCCGCACACGTCGTGACCGGCGAGTACGACGTCATCGCGCAGGTCGAACTGGACGACCCGAGCGACCTCCCCCGAGTCGTCACCGAGAAGATTCAGGAAGCGCCGCCGGTCGAAGGAACGAGGACCAGCGTCGCCTACGAAGTCGAGTAGTCACCCGGCCAGCGTCACCTCGAACGTCCGCCGAATCGCCTCGGTCTGCAACGCCAACGGGAGACTCGGCTCCACCGACGCGCCGCTCGTCCCGTCACCCTCGCGCGCCCGCCGAGCGGCCTGTTCGGGCGTGCAGGGGAGGTGGACGAACCCCATCGACGTATCCCGATTTTCGCGCTCCAAGTACGCCAGCGTCGAGTAGAGGACGTTGTTGCAGAGGTGCGTCCCGGCCGCGTTCGAGACGCGCGCCGGAATCCCGTCTTCGAGTAAGCGCCGGACGACGGTGACGACGGGCAGCGTGGCGAAGTAGCCCGCCTCGTCGCCGGGGCGGATGCGCTCGTTTCGCGGCTCCGCGTCGGCGTTGTCGGGCGTGCTCCCGCAGTCGTCGACGTTGATGCCCACGCGCTCGACGCTGATGCCGGCCCGTCCCGCCGCGAGGCCGGTGGCGACGACGGCGACCGGGTCGACGGTTTCGACGAGCGCTCGCATCTCGTCCGCGGTTCGTTCGAACTCGACCGGGAGGACGCGGCCCGCGATTTCGTGACCCGCCACCTCCTCGCCGTCGAGTTCGCGCGCGATCCGTTCGCTGGGATTCTCGTCGTGGTCGCCGAAGGGTTCGTAGCCCGTCAGGAGGAGCGCCATGGCGGTTCGTTTTCGGTAAAGCGGCTTAGTTGGTCGCATCGCGGAAGTGCGGATTTTGTCGCCTAGCGCCGTCCGAAGAACGCGGTGACGTAGCGGACGGTTTCGCTGCTCCGAAAGCCCTCACGCGCACCAGTCCCGCGGACCGCGCTGCGCGCTTCGGTCGCTCCCTGTAGTCGCTCCCCGTTGTGCTCGCGGGTTCGGGGTTCCCGGAGCGAGTTCGCCCTTTCGGTCCACCAGGGTATCGAAAGTCGGCCAGCACGACTCCCGGTGGTTGGTCGGCCCGTCGAGACCGTCCGTTGGCGGGCGTGCGAAACGCTTCGGCGAGAGGGTCTTCCGAACCGTACCGAGAAATGTGATAACGGAATGGAACGATACCTCGACCATGCGACCGCTCGTCGGCCCCGGCGGTTCCGATTTCTCGGCGCGGAAACGGCCGCCATCCCCCTCGGAATCCGGCTCTGCTGGAAGGCTGCTCGCCGGTTGAACAGTCGCGTCGCAGGCCGCATCTAGTCCCAGAACGCCTGCGTTCGGGCGTACTCCCGCTCCCGGGCGAGGATGTCGCGGTAGAAGTCGTCCTCGTCCTCGCGCAGTTTGGCGATGATTCGGGCGGCGTTCTGCGGGCCGACGCCGCGGGCCGCCAGCGCGACGACCGCCTGCTTTCCGTGGCTCTGGACGAGGTTCGCGGCCTTGTACGCGCGCTCGGTCATCTTCTCCTGTTCGTCGTCCTTCTCGTTCGCTCGGACGGCTTTCACCACCTCGTCGGCCCACGGGTTGAGCGCGGCGATTCGCGTCGAACCGCACTCCGGACACTTCGGCTTCTCGGCGACGCGCTTCACCTTCGTCTTTCGCTTCCACTCCCGACAGTGCAGGCAGAGCAGGATGGTTCGGTCGTTCCGAATTCGCTCCCGGACCGTCTCGATAACGCTGGCGTCGGCGTTCTCGGGCGCGAGCAGTTCCCGACCCGAGGAGCGGCCGCCGCTTCCGACCGGGGTTCGCCCGCCGGTCGAGACGACCTCGAGGTCGCCCGCTCGAATCGCCCGCAGCACGTCGCCCGCCCGCTCGACTTCGAGGTCGTCGTGGAACACCTCTCGAACCGCCTCGTCGTACATGGGGGTGTCCTCCAGCGCGCCGAGCAGGCGACCCATCGACGCCGGATTTCGCCCCTCCCATCGATTCAGCGCGCCGAACTTCGCGGCCACCTGCGCGAGGGTGAACTTGAGGGTGTCCGATCGCTTGAGCGAGAGTTCGATGAGCGGGCCGACGTGGTCGGGGTCGGTCGTCTCCAGCACCTCGACGACCTCCCGTCCGTCGACCTTCGGCGGCACGTCCAACTCGATCCGGTAGGGATCGATCTCCATCCCGACCGACGACCCCGTGCGCTGGCCGACGAGCGAGGAGAGCACGCGCCCGAGCGTCTCGTTCACCTTGTGGCCGAAGCAGGCGTTGACGACGATTTTACGGGGGGCGTGCTCCACGACGATTCGGTCGTTCGTCGGAATCGGCGTCTCGGCTTCGGCCTGTCGGTCGACCTGTTCGAGCGCCGATTCGGCGGTGTACCGGTCGGTCGGATAGCGGTTCGCGAACTCGCGGGCGACTCCCTCCCGCGGTGCGCCGCGCTCGAACTGGGGCCCGGCGACGGCGCGCATCTCGCCGACCTCCTGGGCCACCTCGAACGGAACCGGAATCTCCTCGCCGACCCACGACGGAACCTCGCCGCCGGGGTCTTCGATGGGCGAGACGTTGACGCGGCCCTCCTCCTCGTCGATTTCGGCGATGCGCCACATCTCGCCGCGCTGGATGAACACCTCGCCGGGTTCCGCGAAGTTGACGACGAACCGCTCGTCCAGCGTCCCGACCTGCGACCCGCTCGCCATATCGTAGACGCTGTAGGTCTCCTCGTCGGGAATCATCGAGAGGTTGGCGTAGAAGTACTGCCACGTCTTGCCCGACTTCTCGATTCGGTCTCGCTCCTCGTCCAGCCACACCAGTCGATTGCCCTTCAGTTCCCGAACGACCTCCTTGAACTCGCCCTCGTCGAGGTCGCGGAAGGGGTAGGCGCGGGTGACGATTTCGTATGCCCGGCGGGCGTCTATCTCGCCGAAGTCCATCGCGAGACCGACGATCTGGTTCGCCACCGTGTCGAGGCTCCCGTGGTGGATGTCCGCCGGTTCCACGTCGCCCTCGGTCGCGCGCCGGGCGATGGCCATCGCTTCGAGCGCGTCGTCCGGGTTGGCCGTGACGATGGTCCCCTCCGACACCTCGTCCATCCGGTGGCCCGCGCGTCCGACGCGCTGGAGCAGGCGCGCGACCTCGCGCGGACTCTGGTACTGCACGACGTGGTCGATTCGGCCCACGTCGATGCCGAGTTCCATCGAGGAGGTGCAGAGCAGGGCGTCGAGTTCGCCCGCCTTGAACCGGTCCTCCACGTCGATTCGCGTCTCCTTCGAGAGACTCCCGTGGTGGACGCCGATATTCGCGCCGAGTTCCTTGAACCGGGAGCCGAGCGCCTCGGCGGTCTGGCGCGTGTTGACGAAGACGAGCGTCGAGTCGTGGTCGTCCACGATGTCCCGAATCGCCCTGACGTGACTGGCGATGTCGGGGTTCGTCATCAGCTTCCTCGCCAGTCGCTCGTCCTCGTCCCGAATCTCGGGTTCGCGCACCCGGAAGTCGACCTTGCTCCCGACGTCCACCTCGATTATCTCGCAGCCCCGACTCCCGGTGAGGAACTTTCCAACTTCCTCGGGGTCGCCGACGGTCGCCGACAGCCCGATTCGCTGGAACTCGCCCGCGAGTTCCTGCAGGCGCTCCAGCCCGACGGTCAACTGCGCCCCGCGTTTCGCGCTGGCGAGTTCGTGCACCTCGTCCACCACGACGTGGCGCACGTCCTCCAACGCGTTCCGCAACTTCGACCCGGTGAGCATCGCCTGCAGCGTTTCGGGGGTCGTCACCAGCACGTCCGGCGGGTCGTTCGCCTGTTTCTGTCGTCGGTAGTCCGTCGTATCGCCGTGGCGCACGTCGATTCGCACGTCGAGCGTCTGGCCCCACCACTCCAACCGCTGGCGCATGTCGCGGTTCAGCGCCCGAAGCGGCGTGATGTAGAGCGCGGAGATGCCGAACTGCGGTTCCGCCCGCGCTATCGAATCGAACACCGGCAACATCGCCGTCTCGGTCTTGCCAGTCCCGGTCGGCGCGATGACGAGGCCGTGTTCGCCCTCCGCGAGCGGCGGAATCGCCCGCTTCTGGGGTTCGGTGGGCGTCGAGAAACCCCGTTCCGAGAGCGCCGACCGCACCTCGGAGCCGAGTCGCGCGAAAGCCGCAGAATCCGCGGCTTGCTCGTTCTGCATCGGATTTTCGGATAGGGGTTCGAGCGAATTAAGTCCGTTGCCTTCTCGGGAAGTCGGTGGTTTTGAACAGGGATTTGGACTTGGTTACGAGAGCATCATTTTCCCTACGTGGGAATCGATGGTTCCGCGGTAGAGCTGTCATCGAAAGTCCGCGAGGGCTTTCTGAAAGCTCGCGACGATGTTTCGGTCGTCCGAACGGGGGAGGACATTCTGGAACTCGAAATCGGGGGTCCCGGAAGCGAGTACACCATCAAAATTCGCGTCCGTACACCGTCTCAGATCGTATCGTACCGCCCCAACCGAGCGCCGTCCAGCAGGTACGCCTCGCCGTCCGAGATTCCCTCGGGCAGAAACGGCGCGAGAAAGCCCTGTCCGTCGACGTTCACCCACGTCCCGCCGGTCAGGTCGTTGAACGCGGGAAAGACTATCAGTTCGCCGTCGATGTCCAACTCCTCCCCCGCTCGCTCCTCGAAGGGGTCCGGATTCAGTCCGCCGCGCAACCAGACGCGCTCCACGCGACTTCCCCCGACCGTGTCCTCGAGTCGCACGCAGGGGTGTTCGTGGCCGACGCAGACGGCGTCCCCCGAGAGCACCCCCCGAGAGGGCCACGTGTGCCCGTGGACGAATCCGACGTCGCCGAGGCGGATTCCGTCGCCGGGCGTCACGTCGCACTCGACCCACGATTCGATGTCGCCGTCGTGGTTGCCCTTCACCAGCGTCGTCGGAACGTCGATGGCTTCGAGCAGGACTTCGATTTCGCCGCGCTCCGCGCCGCCCGGTCCGGCGATGGAGTGCATCAGATCGCCCAAAAAGACGACGCGGTCGGGGTCGGCGCGGTCGACGAGGGCGCGCATCCGCTCGCGGCGCGCTTCCGCCCGGCTGTCGAGGTTGATGCCCTGCTCGTACCGCAGCGCGTCCTCGATTCCGGCGTGGTAGTCCGCCACCACCAGCGCGCGCTCGTCGCCGAGGTCGGCGGTCGCGGCGGGTTCGCCAGGAATCGGTTCGACCAGCGCCATCAGATGGGCTTCAGGGTGTCCTCGCCGGACTCGTAACACCGCCCGGCCATCAGCGCGTCTTGCAGGGCGTCCTCGACGTCCGCGGGCGACACGTCGTACGCATCGACCATCGCGGCCAACAGGCGTTCGCGCTCCACGCCGTCGCCGCCGTTCAGCTCCTGCATCTTCTCCATCACGGCGTTTTCGAGGTTTTCGGGGGCTTCCGTCTCCGCCCCACCGTCCTCGGCGTCGGGTTCGGACTCGACGGTCCGCTCCGCCTCCGGTGCCGATTCGGCGCTCGTCTCGGGTTCCGGTTCCGTCTCGGGTTCGGATTCCGGTTCGGGGGTCGGCTCCGGTTCCGGTGCGGTCTCCGTCTCCGGTTCGACTTCGGGTTCGGACTCCGGCGTTTCGATGTCCGATTCGCCGGGGTCGCCGATCTCCCCGCCGGTCGAGAACTCGGTGCCGTACTCCTCCTCGATTCGCTCGCGTTCCCCCTCTTCGAACTCGTACATCTCGCCGCCACCGCTCTCGTCCGGCGATTCGGCGTCGAAATCGCCCAGTTCGTCCTCGGACTCCCCGGCGTCGAAGTCGCCGAGTTCGTCGTCCGCGGCGGGGCCCTCTTCCTCGGCGTCGGTCGCGTCCGGTTCGCCGCCCAGTTCGGGCTCTCGGGCTTCCGCGGGGGGCGTCGTCGCCTCCGGCCCGGAGTCGGGCGCGGCTTCCGATTGCGTTTCCGACGCGGACGTTTCGACCTCCGAGTCGGGAACTGACTCGGAGTCGAGCGTCGGCTCAGGTTCCGTCGACTGCGGTTCCGTCGCCTCCGTTTCTGCGTCCGTTGCCGGCTCCGTCTCCGCGTCGAACGCCGGTTGGGACTCTCCGCCCGCTTCGACGTCCGCCGCGGGTTCCGACTCGATACCCGCCTCGGGAGCTATCCCGGCGGCGTCGAGCGAGGCGTCGAAATCGACGGTCGCATCGCCCGGCTCGTCCGGTTCCGCGTCGAGCGTCCCGACTTCGTCCCGCTTGCCCGCGACGACGCGGGCCGCGTCGAGCGCCACGTCCCTGACCGTCGCGAGGTACGGCGTCGTCGTGTGGTAGTGGTCGAGCGCGAGGGGGATGCCGGACGCGAGTCCGGCGTCCACGTCGTTCGCTTCGAGCGTCCGCCGGAGGCTCTCTCCGCGTTCGCCGGAGTCGAGCGCCTGCGCAAACGTTCGCACGCGCGCGAGGGTCTGCTCCGCGGTCTGCACGGTCCAGCGGTCGCGGGTCTCCGCGTCCACGGTGTTGACGCTCTCGGGGCGAATCGACGTGTACACCGCGTCCGAGTCCTCCGGCTGGAAGGTTCGCGCCTTGCCCGTCACGGCGACGAACATCGGCGGCTCGGCGCGTTCGAGGAACGCCAGCGCGTCCGGTTGGTACTGCCCGGCGTAGACGACGAATCCGCCGGTCGGGTCGACGATTCTCGCGCGGAGCACCTCGTCGCCGACCTGTTCGACCTCGGTCAGCACGCCGACGACGAACAAGCGGTTGATTCGCGCCCCGGTCGGCGTGACGACGTAGTTCGGCGCGCGCTCCTCGTCGCTGTCCGAGTGTTCGAGGCTCGCGTCGTCGTACTCCGCGGCGAAGATTCGCCACGCGACTTCCCGGCGTCCGGCACCGCCTTGGGAACTCATGCGTCCACCCCCGAGAGGAGGGATTTCGCGCGCTCCGTCGGGTCGTCGGCGGTTTCGTCGAACTCGCTCGCTTCGAGGTTCGCGCCGTAGTCGTCGACAGAGAGGTTGCCGCGGACGCGGAACTCGAGTCCGACGATGGTGTCCCGGATGGTGTCCGCGACGACCTCCTGATCCATCGCGTCGCGCGCCTGCTGACGGGCCTTTTCGAGACCGCCGCCGTACACCTCGGCCGTGAGTTCGTCGTCCAGGATGGCGGTGACGGTGCCGGTTCCGTCGTCCACGATGGCTTTCACGCGCAGGTCGTCCTGTCCGTCGACCTGTCCGTGACTTCGACACTGACCCTTCTGGATGACGCGCCCGCACTCGGGGCAGCGTTGGATGAGTCCCGACCCGTCGCGAACCGCCACGACGTTACCGAGCACCTCCACGTCGAACGCGCCGCCCGTCTCGACGGCCTCTCGAACGGACATTCGGGTCGCCGTGTCGCGCACGTCCACCTCCCGTGAGAGGGGTTCGACCGTCGTGAACTCGGAGAAGTTGATGGAGGGGACGCCGCGGAACTCGCGGACGTAGACGTTCTCGGCGCGGATGGTCGCGCCTTCCTCCAGTCCGGCGCGCGCTTCCCAGTCGGTGAACGGAAGCCGGGCCGACTCGTCGGCGACAACGCCGCTCTTGATGGTCGTCTCGCCGTCCCGGCCGTCGATGACCTTCTCCTCGACTTCGAGCACGGTCAGTTCGAGCGCGACGCCCCTGTCGCCGGGTTCGACCTCGGCGAGCGTCGAATCGCCGCCGACGTCGTAGGGGACGTCGATGTCCGTCTCCTCGCGGGCGACGTTGGTGCTCTCGCCGAGGTTGAGCTCCGGTTCGCCCTCCCACTCGCGGACGTTCGCGTTGCCCGCGGTGATAACCTGTCCCGGCGCGAGGCTGAAATCGTTCCACGCGGTGTACGATATCTTCCCGGTTCCGTCGGCGAGTTCGCCTTCGAAGATGACCTGCTCGTTTCCTTGGTATCGGATCGAGCGTTTGCCGACCGTGAGCACCTTCGCGGTGACGGTGACGTTGCCCATCTCGGTCGTCACGTCGTCTATCTCGACGGTCGACGGCGCGGCGCTCCCGCCGCTTCCGCCGCCGTACTTCCGGCGGAGGCTCTGTTTGGCTTCCTCGACCGGAACGCTGTACTCGATGAGGTTCTGCAGGTCGGCTTTGACCTCCTCTTTGTCGACGCCGAGGTCGGAGGCAAGCGCCTCGGCATGGTCGTCTACGTTCATCACCCGGAGTTGGGACGGGATGGATTAAAAGTGTTCGTCGTCGCTCGTTTCCCGGGAGATTCGAATCGGGAGGTGCGTCTCGATTTCGAGATTCGCGTTCCGAAGTTCGAAGCCGACCCAGACGAGCAGCGTCAACAGGGCGACGAGCACCGCGACCAGTTCGCCGAGTCCGGCCCACATCGGCAGGACGAACCAGAAGCCGTTCACGAACTTCTTCGAGAAGAGCGCGTGGGCCAGTCGCTCGTAGATGCCGCGCTCGGCCACGCTCGCGGTGGACGATTCGATTCCCACCCGCTCCGCGCTCGGTCCTCTCGCGCTCTCGTCGCCGGTTCCCAGGCGCTCGACCTCGTAGGGCGAGTAGAACGGCACCGTCCAGATGACCTCGCCGAACCGGTTCACTTCGACAACGCGGTTCCCGTTGGTGTCGGCGACCAGCGTGTGACCGTTCGGCAGGCGGTCGGCGTCGCGCGTCCAAACGGTCTCCGAGTCGTTCCACACCCACGACTGTCGCCACTCGCCGTCGACGCGTCGATACTCCACGACGCGGTCGTTCAGCGAGTCGGCGACGACCACCGCAGGGCCGCCGTGCTCTCGGGGAATGTAGTCGGGATTGTGCTGTTCGTACAGCGTACTGAAGTTGTCCTCCGCGCCGAGCGTCCACGACTCCATCAGGCCGCTCTCGTTCAGGAAGACGACCTGGTCTTGGTTGCGGAGGCTGACCATGTAGCGTCCGTCCGGCAGGCGCTCCACGTCGTTCAGGTGCGCCCAATCGACGGGGTACGGACCGCCCTCGGTGATGGGGAAGTCGTCCTGCGCCTCCCACCGCCACGTCGTGATGCCGGTGGTCGTGTTGACGACGTACACCTGGTCCTGATGGATGTCGCCGACGAGGAGGCGGTCGTCGTCGATTCTATCCACGTCGTGCCAGTTCGCGCCCCTATTCTGCGGGATGATCCGCGAGTAGACCCGCGTCTTCTCGCCCGTCGTGAGGTTCGCCCGCTCGACGAACGAGAGGGTGCACTTCGCGTCGCACGCCTCCGCCCGCGGGCCGGTCAGCGGTTTCTCCGCGACGTACTCGACGGTCATCGACTCCCCGGGGACCGGGTCGACGTCGAAGTAGCCCACGTAGGCGTCGTCGTGGTAGCGCACCCGACCGTCCGGACCGAACGCGACGAGTGCGGACTTCTCTCCGTCCATCCCGTGCCCCGCGATTACGGTGACGCCCCCGCTCGGCGGGGCGACCGATTCGCGCTGCTCGAGCGGCGCGCTCGCTTGGTCGCGGTACTCGCCGACCGCCTCCCGAACCGGGGAGGTGGCGTACGTGAAGCTGACCGCGACCGAACAAAGGAGGAGCAGGGCGGCGAAAAACGCTCGAAAGGCGTTCCGAGTAACCATCGTCAGTCCGGTTCGAGGAGGCCGTATAAAGTTCTTGATAGCACCGAAAGCGGTTTTCGCGGGGGGTACCTACCTCGGCGCATGCACGTGGTCGTCAACGCCGCGACGAGCGCCGACGGGAAACTCTCCTCGCGCCGGCGCGAACAGGTCGCCATCAGCGGGCCGGACGACTTCGCCCGCGTGGACGACCTCCGGGTCGAGAGCGACGCCATCGTCGTCGGCGTCGGGACGGTGCTCGCGGACGACCCGTCGCTCACCGCCGACGGGGGGTCGAACCCGCTCCGCGTGGTTGCGGACTCGCGCGCGCGGACGCCGCCCGACGCTCGCGTGCTCGACGACCGGGCGGACACCCTCGTCTTCGTCGCCGACTCCGCGCCGGCCGACCGGGTCGACGCGCTCCGGGAGGCGGGCGCGGACGTCGCGGTCGCGGGCACCGGTCGCGTCTCGCTCGACGCCGCCTTCGACGAACTCGAATCGCGCGGCGTCGAGCGGGCGATGGTCGAGGGGGGCGGCGAACTCATCTTCTCGCTGTTCGCCGACGGACTGGTGGACGAACTTCGCCTCTACGTCGGGTCGCTAGTCATCGGCGGGCGCGACGCGCCCACCCTCGCCGACGGTGACGGGTTCGTCGACCGCGAGGCGTTCCCGAGGCTGGAGCTAAACGGCGTCGAGCGGATGGACGACGGCGTGTTGCTCCGCTACTCGGTTCCCTGACTTCGGAGGGGTCCGTCCCCTACACCCAGCCTTCCCGCGCGAGCAGTTCGCCGTTCAGCAGGCTCGCTCCGGCGGCCCCGCGGATGGTGTTGTGGGCGAGGCAGTTGTACTGGACACCCGCGGGGGTGTCCTGCACCCCGCCGACGGCGACCTGCATCCCGCCGCCGAGGGTGCGGTCGAGTCGCGGCTGCGGGCGGTCGTCGTCCTCGAACACCTCGATGAGCGGATCGGGGGCGCTCGGCAGGTCGAGCGTCGGCGCGTCGCGGAAGGCGTCGCGGGCGTCCTCGGGGGTGGCGGTCTCCTCCGTATCGGCCCAGACGTTTTCGAGGTGGCCGTCGAGCGTCGGCACGCGGTTGCAGGAGGCCGACACGTCGACGTCGTGGTGGTCGATTTCGCTCCCGTCGAACGTCCCGAGGAGTTTCCGCGACTCGGTCTCCATCTTCGACTCCTCGCCGCCGATGTGGGGGATGACGTTGTCGATTATCTCCATCGACGTGACGCCGGAGTAGCCCGCGCCGGAGACGGCCTGCAGGGTGGCGACGTGGACGCGGTTCAGCCCGAACCGGTCGAGTGCGGCCAGCGTCGGAACCATCGTGATGGTCGAGCAGTTCGGGTTCTTCACCAGCGCGCCGTCCCACCCCCGCTCGTCCCGTTGCACCTCGATGAGGTCGAGGTGGTCGCCGTTCACTTCCGGGATGACGAGCGGAACGTCGTCGGCCATCCGCGCGTTCGAGGAGTTCGAGGAGACGACGTACCCCGCCTCGGTGAACCGCGGTTCGACCTCCGCGGCGATTCCGGACGGGAGCGACGAGAAGAGCAAGTCCACGTCGTCGGGAACGTCGCTGGGGTCGGTCGCGCGAACCGTGATATCGCCGACGCTCTCCGGAATCGGCGAGTCGATGCGCCACTTCGCCGCCTCGCGGTACGACTTGCCCGCGCTCTCGTCGCTCGCCGTTATAACTGCCAGTTCGAACTCGGGGTGGCCGTCGAGCAGTTGGATGAACCGCTGTCCCACCGCCCCCGTTCCGCCCAGGATACCAACGTCGATGCTCATGTGCGAGATGGTAACGAAAGCGAGCGCAAGTAGCTTTCGACGGTGTCGGTGCTTGCCGAGATGGTCAGAAATGAGAGGGTTTCAACCCATCGCTATCCTCATATACCGTCTGTCGCCTCTAAGACTTCATGAGGCGGGAAGTCGTTACGTGCAAAGAGTGCGGACAGCCGTACTCCGTACGGGTTCGAGACGACGGGTCGTTCGTTCTCCCGACCGAGACGGGGGAGTGTGAGCGGTGCGGTGCAAACCAATTCTCTCAAGTCGCTGACGAGCCTATCGGCGACGACTGAAACGCGGTCGGTTCGATTCTCTGCGGATAATCGCCGTCGACTACCGGAGTCCGGACTGCAGAACTACTCTTTCTTTCGGGTGACGTACCCGGCGATTCGGTTGCGGACGCCCTTCGACCCGATGTTGGTCAACTTCTCGACGCTCTCTTTGTTCTGGTCGAAATCCTTCGTGAAAGCGTTCGGATATCGTTCCAGCAGGATGCTCCCCGTCTTCTTGACGTAGTCGGGTTTGATTGCCATGTCGAACTGTTTCCGGTTGTAGGTCTTAAAAGCATTCGTTCACGCCCGGCGAGCGTGAATCTCTCGCACCCCCGAGGTCGCCGCTTATCGGCGCACCCGAAAGCCGTCTTCGTCCTCCGGTTCGCCGTACTCGACCGCGACGTCTTCCACGTCGGCGGCCGGACTGCCCGTGTAACACCACTCGACCATTTCGTTCACCGCCTCCTCGGGACCCTCGAAGACGGCCTCGACGCGTCCGTCAGAGAGGTTCCGTACCCAGCCGTCGACCCCCTTCTCCTGCGCCGCGTCGCGGGTGTTCGCGCGGTAGTAGACGCCCTGTACCGTGCCCGAGACGAAGACGTGTGCGCGGGTTCTGTCCGCCATGGTCGGTTCTTCGAATCGGAGGCACAAAATCGTCGGGGCCGGCGTCACTCGTCGCCGGGCGCTCGCTCGTAGGAGAGGTGTTCGACCCCGGTTCGAACCTCGTTCTTCGTGAGGTCGAGTTCGCCGTAGAAGAACGTGCGGAGGGCGAGCAGCGCGCCGATTCCCGACGCGAGCACCAAGCCGACGAAGGCGGCGAGTCCGAACAGTTCGGTGGCCATGTTCAGCGTCCAAACGCTCGGATAAAATACCTTTCGACCGAGGTCAGTTCCGCAGATAGTGAAAGACGTACGTCTGGGTGTAGCCGGCGTACTCGTCGCCGAACTGCTCGCGAATCGCCCGCGAGGTCTTCGCGTACGACCCCCGCTCGCAGTGGGGGTAGTGGTCTTCGATGGCGCCCCGAATCCACGTGTCGAGCGGAACCGCCTGCAGGTAACCGAGCGAGAACAGCAGGACGCAGTCTGCCACCTTGTCGCCGACGCCCACGAACACCTTCGCGGCGTCGCGGGCGTCCTCGTAGGCCCTCCCTCGAACGTCGTTCGGTGACGCTTCCCCCGACGCTATCAGCTCCGCGGTCTTCCGGACGTAGGGCGCGCGGTAACCGAGGTTCAGGTCGCGCAGATCGGCTTCCGTCGCGGCGGCCAACCGCTCGGGCGTCGGAAAGTCGCGGTAGGTCTTCCCGTCGAACTCGATTTCGTCTCCGAATTCGCGGGCCAGCGCGGTCTGCATCCCGTAGATTCGGTCGACGCGCATCTGGGCCGAGCAGATGAACGAGACGAGGCAGGGGAAGAAGGGGTCGCGGACGATTCGCATCCCGCGGTACGCCTCGTAGGCCTCCTCGACCAGCGGGTCGTCGGGCGTCGCGTCGACGATGGCGTCCAGGTCGTCGTCGAGGCGGAGGAGGGAGAAGAGCAGGGGTTCGGCGTCGGTCGTCGACTCCCATTCCAGCAGGCCGTCCCGCTGGCGGGCGCGAACCACCTCTCCCTCGACGACGGTGTAGTACCACGCACCACCGCCGTAGGCGCGGGCCGTCTCGTACATCCGACCGTCCTCGCGCCGCCAGAGGTAGCTCTGGCCGCTCTCGACGGTCGCTTGGAGGTCGAACCCACCCGGCAGGTCGGCGACGGGAATCGAACCGGTTTCCATCGTTCCGGGAGAGGGAGCGCGGGGGAGCAAATCTTTCGGTTTACCACGTCTCGGCGAGCACCCGCCGCCAGTTCCCGCGGGCGACCCGCGCGACGTCGTCCTCGTCGAACCCGCGCTCGCGGAGGCGGGAGAAGAGCGCGGGGAGGCCCGTCACGTCGCCCACCTCGTCGGGGATTCGCGCGCCGTCGAAGTCCGACCCGAGGACGACGTGCCGGACGCCGACGCGGTCTGCGACGTACTCGACGTGCTCCGCGATGTCCGCGAGCGACGCGCTCGCGTCGGGGTCGGGGTCGTCGGCGACGCCCGGTTCGTGGAACGAGATTCCGACGACGCCGCCCGACTCGGCCACCGCGTCTATCTGCTCGTCGGTGAGGTTCCGAGAATGGGGACAGAGCTCGTGGACGCCGGCGTGCGAGACGACGATGGGCGCGTCGCTCAGTTCGCTGACCTCCCAGAACCCCCGTTCGGTCATGTGGGCGCAGTCGACGACGATGCCCCGTCGCTCGCACGCGCGGACGAGGTCGCGCCCCGCGTCGGTCAGCCCCGCCCCGGTGTCGGGACCGCCGGGGTAGCGCGAGACGACGCCCTCGCCGAAGGCGTTCGGCCTGCTCCACACCGGGCCGATGGAGCGGACGCCCGCCGCGTAGAGGAAATCGAGGTTGGCGAGGTCCGACGCGACGCCCGCCGCCCCTTCGAGGTGCGGGACGGCTCCGAGGTCGCCCGATTCGAGGCATGCGTCGAGGTCGTCGAGCGAGCGGACGACGCGAAACCCGTCCGCGTCGGCGGCGAGCCGGTGGAGCAGTTCGAGGGTTCGGTAGGTGACGCGCCGGGCCTCCCCGTGGTCGACGGCGTCCGGAAGGGGGTACTCGTAGCCGTCGTCGCTCGGTTCGGGGTCGCGTTCGTCCTCGCTCGGGACGAAGACCGCGAAGAACCCCGCGCCGAGTCCCGCCTCGCGGGCGCGGGGCAGGTCGACGTGCGCGTCCTCGCATCCGTCGGCGAAGCGCAGTACCGGGTCGGCGGCGCGACTCAATCGAAGGAGGATGTCGTTGTGGCCGTCGATCGTCGGCACGTCGGTCATCGTCGGAGGTGTGTTCGACGGCGACATAAGTGCTGGTGTGACCTGTCGCGAAGCTCGTGGCGTGCGAAAATTCATACCGCTGGCTCTCCAATTGCCCTTGGGATCATGAACTGCAGAGTTGTCGTGGAAGCCGCGATTCCGGTGTACGACGTACAAACACCGGACGAGGCGGTGCGAATCGCCATCTCCAAGACTGGCGAGCTGCTGAACCCGGATCTGAACTACGTCGAGATCAGCATGGGTGAGCGGACGTCTCCGTCCGGCGAGGAGCTCCCGCCGGCGTTCATCGCCGCCGACGAGGCGCTCGTCGCGCTGGAGCTGGAGATGACGGTGTTCAACGTCGAGCGAGAGGAGCACGCCTCGCGCATCGCGCGGAAGGAAATCGGCCAACGGCTGGAGAACATTCCCCTCGCCGTCCTCGACGTCGAGGTGTTAGAGGAGGACGAAGACGAGGAGGACGAAGCCGAGAGCACCTCCGAGAGCGACGACGGCGAGGACACGACCGACGAGGACGAAAACGACGACGTACTACCGGAATTCGAAGACCTCATCGAATGAGATCGACGGTGCGCAGGTCTCGATTCGGGCCGCTCGGGAGACGATTGTAGGTCGTTTCCTTCGACAACTCTCTTTCCGACGAACCTTCGCCGAGACGCGTCGCCGGCGTCCCCCCACGCCGCGACGCTCGCGCGAACGACGTAAACGATAACCGGCAGGCCGACCAAACGCCTGCCATGACGGAGTACACGACGGTTTCCATTCCGAAAGACCTCGCCGACCGCGTCGAAGAGACCATCGAGGGGACGAGTTTTTCCAGCACGAGCGACCTCGTCCGGTTTCTTCTGCGGAGCATCGTCATCCAGCACCAGAAGGAGGGTCGGCTGACCGAATCGGAGTTCAGCGAGATAACCGACCAGTTGCGCGAACTGGGGTACTTGGAGTAGCGGCGATTTCTCGCCGTCGAGGTGCGCGATCGCCGCTCAGAGCAGTTCCGCAGGAGGCTCGGCGTCGAGGACGACCAACCGTTGTTTTCGCCCGGCCCTGTCGAACGCGGCGATGGAGTCGGAGCGCCACGGCGGAACTGCGACCAGCATCGCTTCGTGCAAGTCGTCCGTCCGAGCGACTTCGAGGTCGCCCTGCGGATGTGAAACGAACCGACCCTGCGACTGCCCGGCGGGGATGGAGAGGTCCATGCCGAACACGGCGGTTACCGACCCGCCCGTGTCCGGCGGGTAGAAGTGCGTGAAGACGGGCGTCTCCGGGGGTGGTAAGTCGTCGCCCCCGCGCAGGTCGCCCGCAGGGGTGACCGCGAGCGATACCGTCACCCGCTCGGGTTCGGCGTTCGCGGCCAGTTCCAGAAGTGCGTCCCTCAGTCCGCGTGTTACGAAGACCACGTCCGCCTTTCGTGTCGCCTGATGATAACGTCGTCGCCCGGCGTCGCCTCACTTTGTTGCCTCTACGTATTTTTTAGAATACATATTTACAAATAATGTAGGCGGTTCTCGGAATATATTTCGAAATATAATATAGAAAAATTAATATAAGTGGTGTGGGTATGTGTGGGTGATGGCAGAAAACGACCTCACCTCGTACCTCGCGGAGAACCCCCGAATGATCGGCGTGCTGTTCACCATCGTGTTGCTACTCTCGCAGGCAGGAAGCGTTGCGGGCGTGGCTATGACGGGTAGCCTCGGAACGTAAAAATCAGCGTTCGTCGGTGTCGATTTCGTAGCTCCACGTAAACCGCCCGTCGAAGTGTACGGGAACGTTCTCCAAGAGAAGATACTCTTCGAGTTCACCGTCGGTGAGCGTAACGGTCGGAAGTGATCCTGACGCGAGATACGACGTGCTCTGGCCGGAGAACTGTGGCGTGACGAATCCACCGATTCCTCCATCGTTGGAATGATACGTGATCGGCGTTAGTTCGAACACGTCCTCTTTCGTTTCGATATCGTAGAGCAGTGCGACGATACTCTCCGTCTGAACGATATTGACGCACCCATCACCAACGACGATGTACTGCCCGCCGATGATGCTCCGGTCCCGGGCGATGTCCAGCGCCGCCCAGAGCGGGAAACCGCGATTCAGGAGGCGAATCATCGTCCGTCCGACGCGAACCGCGCCGCTGTTTATCACGTCGTTCAGCGTGACGACCCCGCCGACGGCCCCCGCCTCGATGAGCGCCATCCCCTGCTCGTAGGACTGACACGCGTTGAGGAAGAACGCCTCGATACCGACCGAGTCGAGTTCCCTCGCGTCGAGCATCCCGTCGACGCACTCGAATCCCCCCTCGTCGATGTGGCCGATGTAGTGGAGGAACTGCGTCTCCGATTCGAGGACGGCGCGCAGTTCCGCCGTCGAGAGATCGTTCCGAACCGTCACGTCGAAGGGGAGCTCCTCGCGCGAGCCGTAGACCTCGTCCGCGAGGGTTCGCTCTTCGTCCATCTGTCGGTCGTTACAGACGACGGTGATGTCGATATCGCCGGACGTGGCCGTCCGTTCGAGACGGTTGCGAAACGCCGCCGCCGTCGCCTTGCTCGCGCCGACCGGCGCGTCTTCGCCGACCCACATCTGCTCCAGCGAGTCCGTCGCCTCGGGTTCGACGAGCGAGTTCACGCTCGCGGGTGCCTCGACGGCGCTTCGCGTCGAGTCGCCACCCCTGACGAACTCGTCGACCGCCGGAGTCTGTAGCACGGACGAGGACACTTCCGTCGCTCGCGGCGTCCGAACGACCGCGAGGTCGTCCACGAGGAACGGAAGCATCTCGACGCTCTCGGACGTCGGTTCGACGTGCGTCGTCAGTTGCCAGTCCGGTACGAACTCCTCGACGACCGCGTACGGAACCGAGAGATACGCTTCGAGTCGCTCGGCCACCGGCGCGTCGTAGAGCGCCGCGAAGTCGAGGTCGGCCAGCGGTTCGACCCGTTGGCGCTCGTGGAGGTCGATTCTGTAGAAGCCCTCCGTGCGGGTCACGCAGTCGAGGAGGAACGTCTGTTTCAGCACGCGCTCGACCTCGTTCTCGAAGCCGCGTGCGGTACGTAACGGATGCTCGAAGTCGTCCGTCACGATTCGCGGGTTCCGCCCCGGCGCCAGTTCCGCGCCGAGGTAGTACGCCAGCGGCGCGACGGGGAATATCGACTCGTACCTCGGAGGTATCTCGATTCGGATGCCGGCGTCGGGGGGCGAGAGTTCGTCGGGGATTTCGAGGCGGTCGCCGAGTTCGATCGTCGGCGGGTGGCCGCGCAGCGTTGGAAACGACCGCTCGGGGCTGGTGGTCTTGAGCGCCGACCCGAACGTCGAAATCGCCGCCATCACGTCGACCGGATCGGCCGTCGTCGTCACCGTCTCCGCCGGGCGGCGGTGGGAGGATCGCGCGCCGACTCGCACGGTCGTCTCGCCGTCGAAATCGAACGCGACGCTGTCGAACGCACCCGAGACGCGGAGCGACCCCTCGACCCGGACGTAGAGTTTGATCGGCGTACAGAGTTCGAGATTGTACGTTCCCTCCGAGAGTTCCTCGTATCCGATACCCTCGACGCTCGCCAACATCTCGCCGCATTCGTCCCTGACGTACACCGCGGCGGGTGTCGGAAGCCGGAGCCCGTCGGTCGAGATGGTTACCGCATCGTCGACCGGAAAGTGAAACAGCTCGGTGTCGGCCGAGGTCGGGTGGACCGCGTCGGACGTGTGGAGCGTGCACGTCCGTCGCTCTACCGAATCCCGTATCTCTATTCCCGGTTCGTTCCCGCGGGAGACGAACGAGATAGTCACCGGAACACCCCACGAAACAGAGGGTTACGAATCCGGCGTACAGGGTACATGTGTGCCATGTACCGACCGAACGCCAAAAACCTATCGGATGGTAAATATAGCGTCGCGTCAGATCGGCGCGAACCGACGCACGGTCGCCGCCAGCAGCGCGGGGTACCGCCGGCGGGAACCGTCGAGCGCGTCGGCGAGTGCGGCAGGCGCGTCGTCGAACACGCCCGCGCCGTGGCTGACGAGGATACGACGGGGGGTCAGTCCGCGGAGCTCGTCCGGCGGTAGCAGTCGAATCGCGGGATGGACGCCCAGTCGTTCGCGGGCGGTTCGATAGTAGTCGGCGGTCCCGACCGATTCCGGAACGACGAGCGTTCCGCTCGCCTCGTCGTACAGCGCGGCCTCCTGCCACGCGGGGTTGTCGAACAGTCGCAGCGCCCGAAAACCGGTATCCGCGAGCGAGGTCTCGAACCTCCGGACCGCGACTTCGCTCGGGCTTCGTCGGAGCCACGTCGGGAGGTACAGCGGAACGTCGTATCGTCGGGCGAACGCCTCCGCGTCGCGCACGTGGCGGTCGAGGAGAACGACGACGCCTTCCACGTCGCCGAGTTCGGCGAGCAAGTCGTCGATTCCGGGGGCGTCCAGCGGGTCGACGAGCCACACGCCGTCGTCCACCGCGAGCGCGTGGCTGGCCCGCTGCATGCTTTCGTCCGGATGTGCGACCCACCCGACGCCGCCGTCCCATCGGTCTATCTCTCGATACTCGGTCGGCGGGGATGTCTCTTTCACCGGCACGGTTGCACTAGCGTCCCGTGAGGCCATAAATCGACGGGCGACGTTTTAAGCGCGGTCGCCGTGTACGACGGATTATGCTCTCGGGGCTTCGTTGGTTAGCGCTGGAAGTGAAGTATCTCGATCGCGGGCGAGAGTTCTACGAAACGGTCCTCGATCTGCCGGTTCGGGAGGCGAACGACGAGGAGGTCGTCTTCGAAGCCGGCGACCACGCGCTCGTTCTCCGGCGGCCCCACGGCGTACCTCGCGGCGGGGTTCACACTCACTACGCCCTCTCCACGCCGAGGGCGCGATACGACGACTGGTACGACCGCCTCTCGGCCGACTTCGACCTCGTGGAACACGACTTCGGGGCGTCTCGCTCGCTGTACTTCTACGACCCGGACGGTAACTGCGTCGAAATCGGCGGCACCGACGCGGACGGGGGCGCTATCGCGGGCATCTTCGAAATCGTGCTCGAAGTCGAAGACGTCGGACGGGCCGAGCGCTTCTACGCCGACCTCGGGTTCGAGACGCGCGACCGGGGAACGAATCGACCGCGGATTCGGATGAGCGGTCCGTTCGATCTCGAACTCTGGGAACCGCACCTCGGTATCGCGGACGCCCGTGGCGGCGTCCACGTCGATATCGGCCTCCGCGCCGACGACCCGACGGCGGTTCGGAGAACGGTCGGTGAACACCGCGTCGAGGCGGTCGAGTCGGGCGTTCGAATCCGCGACCCGGACGGCCACCATCTGACCGTCGTGGCCGACGGTTAAACGTGCTCGTCGATGGGCGTCCCGTCCGCCCAGACTTGTTCGAACAGCCTCTCCCCCCAGTAGCACGCGCGCTCCGACTCCGCGACGAACTCGGTTCGACTGTCGTAGGACCCGTCGAGCGTCGGCAGCGAGAGCAACAGACAGCCGTCCAATACCCCGAGCGCGAACGACACGTCCGCCACGCGGATGTCGAGGCCATCGTTCTCGTTCCGTTCCACCTCGAATCCGTCGTCGTCGAGCAGGTCAGCGAGCACGGTCGCATCGAGGACGAGCCGCGAGTCATTGCAACCGTCGTAAAAGGCCTCCGAGTAGCGCTCGTTGTATATCGGCGCGACGACCGCCGCCGAGTCCGACGCGGCGAGTCGTCGCTCCACCTCGCGCTCGGCCTGCGTCGGTTGCGTGTCGGTCGCACGGATGACCGTTCCGTCGGAGAGGTCGGCGAGATAGTACCGAAACGGAACGGGAAGTGCGGTTACGTCGTGTCGTTTCCAGTACTCCGTGTCTATCCGGAGGACGTTCTCCGTTTCCCGTTGCCGCCGGATGAGGGTGGCGACGACCGAACCCATTCCCGTCGGTGCCCAGCGTTTCGTTCGCGGCACGTATATCAGCCCGCATTCGCTGAGTTCGGTCAGGGCGTTGTACACTGCGGATTCGCTCGCGAGGTCGAGGTCAAGCAACTCCTGCGTCGAGTTATAGTCGTCGGTGATAGATAGCAGCACGTCCGTGCGCGCCCCTGACCGAAGTACGTACTCGACGAACGACCGTTGGTTATCCATGGCGGTACCGTACCATTCAACCGTCCGGCTCTTTTTCCTATCGTTTTCTGGCTGAATCTATCAAATTCCAATTACGACGGAATATTCTACCAACGATAAAGGTTTATGCGTATAAAAATGGAATTTTTATATGGGGTCGAATCGTTATTAACGCTTGGGCCACCCGGTGGTCCCGCTGACGTACAGCGGTACAGTGCTCGCGCCCTGACACTGTGCCCTCCTCCATCAAGCGCAGGCGTTTCTCAGAGTTCGCTCGTATCGATTTCGAAATCGGGCGGTGAGACGATGAGAAACTTCCTGAAATGCACTAGATTACCCCCTCGTTTTTTGATGGCCGGTGCGAGATCGGACGCGAGTTCGTTCAGGTCTCCTTCGACGGCGAGGACGAGCACGTTCCCGCGGTCGACGGCCTCGACCCGTTCTTCTATCGGCGTCGTCCCGTCGAGTACTCCTAACACGATACGCTCGCCGTCGGAGAAATCCATCTCCTTCTCGGCCGACTGCAGGTCGAGGTCGAAGTCCGGGTTGCTCATGGACGGGTCCTCTCACCCCCCCGAGAAAAACCCTTGCCTTACTACTCGTACTCGCGCTTGAACCCGCGGAACTCGGTTCGGTGAGCCTCTTCGTCGGCCAGAATCGTCACGCCCAGGTCCTCGGTGACCGGGTCGTCCGTGTCCCGCGCCGCCGAGATGAGGGAGCGGTACGTTTCGATGGCGTCCTCTTCGGCTTCGAGCACGCCCTCGATGACCGACAGCACGTCCGTGCTGTTCTCCGGCGGTTGGAGACTCTCCTGGCGCGCCTCAAAGTCGTACGAGGCCGGCGGGCGCTCGTCCAGCTGTTTGAGACGGTGGCCGATCATCTCCGCGTGGCCGAGCTCCTCCTGGATGTCCGATTCGAGGCTTTCTCTAACCTCTTCTGCGCTGACACCTTCGAGGACGATGGAGTTCGTGAGATAGTTCATCACGGTCTCGATTTCGTCGCCGTAGGCTTTCTTGAGGAGTTGAGTGACTTCTTGGTTCGTCATGCACCTCCTAATTCGTCGTGAATCCCCCTTATCCTTGTGGCAAACATCTATATCGCCCCGACCGCGACCCGTCCGCTGCGCAAAACTTATATCTTACTACCATCTGAGTAACACAGTACGATGAGACAGCTAGACACTCGCTCGCACACCCGTGCCGCGAGCGGCGTCGCTGTCGGTTCGATTCGCATCGTAGGGGTGTAACGCCCCTACTCACTCCACTTCCGACCCGACGAATCGACATCCTACGAGAGGCGAACGAGCGTCCCGAAAAGACACACGATGACGAACGACCGACAGACGACGCAGGACACGAACCACTCACCCCCGCACGACGACCGCCGACCGCGACCGGCGGCCGACGAGGGGCGAATCAACGAGACGATGGCGGACGTCGCCCACACGCCGCCGCACGAAGCGCTCGGAGCGAACCGAGCGTTCGAACGCGGAAACGAAGGCCGACGCTAAGGGCGTCGAATTAGAAAAAGATCGGTGTCACTTATTTCTCGTCCCCCACCTCCGTTCTCAGCGAAGCGGCTCTCGGCCGCCGATGAGTTTCGACGTGTCCACGTGCTCCGCCCGCGCACCGCCCTTTTTCACTTCCGTGGCAGTCATACATTCGAGGCAGCCGAAGACTTCGTTCTCGTTGTTCCCGAACACGCGCGCGAAATCGCGGGTCACGAACGAGCCACAGCTTCGGCATCGGTTTTCAGAGACGGTGTCGTTTCGACTGGTGATCCTGCTGTCTGTCGTTGTCATAGTGAGCCTCGGCGATACTGTAACAAGAGCGCGGGTACTTTGTTATCCGGTCACTTCACGCGAGAAAGCAACCCCTGTCTTCTCGCAAGACGGGTCTACGAGGTCAGTAACGGGCGCTTACTCGGTCGGGGTATCGAAAACGCCGACTCCGTCGTTTACCGGGTCCGACGCGAAAACCGACCGCTGGCCTATGCTTTAAAGACCTTCGCGGCCATCGATTAATGTGATGCCCAAGATAACGCTCGACGAGGAGACCGTATCGCGCCTCGACAACCTCCGGGTCGAAGACGAGTCCTACGACGAGATAATCACCGAACTCATCAACATCTACGAGGCGGAAGAGCTGACCCTGTTCCACGGCGGGGACTACTCGAGCGACTGAGCGGCGATGACCGTCTCGCCCGCCCGGACTCGTTCTCCTTTCGCCACCGAGACGTCCGTCACGTCGAACGTCGGCGGGAGGAGTACGTCCGCCCGGCTCCCGAACGCGATGTGGCCGAGGCGTTCGCCTCGCTCCACCGCGTCGCCGACCTCGACGTAGGGGTGAATCCGGCGAGCGAACGCGCCGGCGATGAGCGTCAGGTCGTGCTCCGGAAAGCCGACGCGGACCCTCTCGTTTCTGTCCGACTCCTTGCTGAACGCGGGCCGGTGCGCGCCGGGTTCGTGTTCGACCGACTCGACCCGCCCGGCCAGCGGCGCGCGGTTTACGTGCACGTCGGTCACGTTCATGAACACGCCGACGCGAACCCGACCGTCCTCCTCCCGGATGACGGACACCCGACCGTCGGCGGGCGAGAGGACTCCCTCCGCGGGGGACGTGCGCTCCGGGTCGCGAAAGAAGAGCAGGACTGCGCCGCCCAGCGCGAGGGCGGCGAGCGTGGCGACCGGCGAGAGGAATCCGACCGGCCCGGCGAGGAGGAACGGGGGGGCGGCGTACCGCCACGCGCCGGGTGCGAGACGCATCACTCTTGAACCGCCCTGCGGGCGCGATCCCACCGGTCGTTCGCTTCCAGTCGAGTTTGCAGTTCGTCGGCGTACTCCTGGGCCAGTCGCTCGGCCGCGGCGAGCCGATCTTCGTCGATTCCACCGCCGCTACCGCCCAGTCCGAGGGCCTCTTTGACCGATGTGAAGATACCTTTGCTCTCCCGGTTCGAGGATTTACCCGCCATCGCGTTCATCTGCGATTGGATGTTCTCCATCTCGGGCATCACCTGCCGCACCTTGCTCGTGTCGGCGACGAGCCTCGCGCGTTCGTCGTCCTCGGGGTGTTCGATGTCGAGTTCGACGGCGGTCATTATCAGTCCCCACTCCTGACGGGAGAACTGCGAGTCGGCCACGCGCTGGGTGAACTCCTGGTCGACCGCCATCCTGTCTCCCACTATCATATCCGTCCACTGGTGACCGGTCATACTACAGATTGGCGGCGCGCGAGACTTGGTGTTTTCGTCTGCGAAAGAACCGTTCGGACGCGGGCGAGCGAGCGGCGCGCTTCGACACCGAAGGCGTCAGCGCAGAAGGGTGAGAGTCAGAATCGGGCACCGGTACGCGCTCGATACGACCCCGAAATAGTGCGTAACGGCTCCTTTCCGGAGGAAACGCGGTCGGATGCGAGCGTCCGCCGGTTCGCCCGCTCTCTCGCTACTCGTAGGGGTAGCGTTTCTGATGGCCGCAGTCGCAGGTGACGACGACGTGGTCGTCCCGCAGTCGGACGCGGGCGTTCTTGCCGGGACGGAGGTACGCGTCGCAGGCGTCGCAGGTGAATCGCTTGAACCGGCGAGGGAGGCGGAGGCGATTTCGCTCGGCGATTCGCCTGGCAAGGCGAACGTACTCTCGCGCACGGTCGTCGTGGCACTCGGCGGCGGCGTCCCTCGCAAGTGCGGCGAGACGCGCTATGCGCTCTTCAGCTACTGTCATTCGGAATGGGGGGGTGGGGGTTTCCGGGGCGAGACAGGACAAGGATAGAAGTGTTCCTGTATTGCCCCATGCGGCTCATTCTCCCGCTTCAACAAATACTTTTCGGTCCTTCAACGACCGCTTTCCGAAAGCGGTAATGGGCGGCTACGCCATCACACGGCCAGTGCGCGCACTCAACTATCTCGAACTGGAATCCCGACTACACCGAAGCGGCATCGGAACCGCCGCGAAGCACCAGCGAAAGGCGCTCGCCGGAACCGACGTGGACGTCGTCACCTCGCCGTGGCGGGGCGGAACGCCGGGTCGCGCGCTGGCCTCGCGGGCGGTAGGGCGTCGTTTCTTCGCCGAGTTCGACGTGGCTCACTGCAACCTCATCGGGCCGGGGTCGGCGTCGGTCGCTCGCCGCGCGAAGCGCGCCGGGATTCCGCTCGTCCTCCACGCGCACGTTACGCGCGAGGACTTCGCGGAGAGCTTTCGCGGCTCGACGCTCGTCGGTCCGGCGCTCGGACGCTACCTGAGGTGGTTCTACTCGCAGGCCGACCTCGTGCTCTGCCCGAGTCGGTACACGAAGGGAGTGCTCGAATCGTATCCGGTGGACGCGCCGATTCGCCCGATGACGAACGGCGTGGACGCGGAATCGCTGGCGGGCTTCGAGGCGTTCCGCGAGGAGTACCGCGACCGCTACGACTTGGATGGGATGGTCGTCTTCTCCGTCGGCAACGTCTTCGAGCGCAAGGGCGTCACGACGTTCTGCCGACTCGCGCGGGCGACCGACTTCGACTTCGCGTGGTTCGGCACGTACGACACCGGTCCCCACGCCAGTTCGACGGTCAGACGGTGGACGCGCGACCCGCCGGAGAACGTCACGTTCACCGGATGGGTCGAGGATAAGCGCGGCGCGTTCGCCGCGGGCGACGTGTTCTGCTTCCCGGCGAAGGTCGAGAATCAGGGTATCGTGGTGCTGGAGGCGATGGCCTGCGGGAAGGCGGTCGTCCTGCGGGATATCCCCGTCTTCGACGAGTTCTACACCCACGGCGAGGACTGTCTGAAGTGCGAGACGGAAGCGGAGTTCCGCCGGGCGCTGGAACTGCTCGCCCGGAACCCCGACCTGCGCGAGCGACTCGGGGAGAACGCCCGCGAGACGGCGAGAGAACACAGTCTGGAGCGCGTCGGCGAGCGACTCGCGGAGACGTACCGCGAGCTTGCCTGAAGTCACAAGCCCTTAACACCCCCTACCCGAATCACGGAACAATGAGTCGATGGGTCGCCGCGTTCACGGATACGTACTTGCCGACGATAAACGGCGTCACCTACACGATACGGTCGTGGCGCGACTGCTGGGAGCGGAACGGGGGTCGGATGGACGTGGTCTACCCCCGGTCGGACGACTACGTGCCGGAGAAGGGCGAACACCCCGTCGGGAGCCTCCCGTTCCCGTTCTACGACGGCTATCGGCTGGGAACGCCGCGCGTTCCGAAGGCGGTTCGAGACGCCGACATCGTCCACTCTCACACGCCGTTCGCCATCGGACTCGGCGGCCTCCGACTGGCTCGGAAGCACGACCGAGCCTTCGTGACCTCGTACCACACCCCGACCGGCGAGTACGCGGATTACCTCGTCTCGAACGACGCCGTCGCCGAGTACGTCGAACGCGCGTCGGTGGCCTACGAACGCTGGTTCTTCGACCACTCCGACGCCGTGCTGACGCCGAGCGAGGCGACGAAACGACACATCGTCGAGACCGTGGGCGTGGACGCTCCGGTTCACGTCGTCTCGAACGGGGTCGATATCGAGCGATTTCACCCCGTCGAAATCGCGGAGTTCGTCCGCAAGTACGACCTCGACGCGGACCGACCGCTCGTCGGCTACACCGGCCGCCACGGGTTCGAAAAGCGCCTCTCGGAGCTCGTCGCCGCGGCGGACGGGATGGACGTGACGCTCGTCCTCGGCGGCGACGGACCCGCCCGCGAATCGCTCGAAAAACAGGCCCGCGAGAGCGACGTGGACGCGCGATTCCTCGGCTTTCTGGACCGCGACGAGATGGCGGCGTTCTACTCCGCGCTGGACGTGTTCGCGTTCCCCAGCCCGGTCGAAACGCAGGGGTTGGTCGCGCTGGAGGCGAACGCCTGCGGAACCCCCGTCGTCGGCGCGAACGCCGGCGCGCTGGCGAACACCATCGTCGACGGCGAGACGGGCTACCACTTCGAGAGCGGCGACGTCGACGGGTTTCGGGAGGCCATTCGGCGCGCGCTCTCGGAATTGGATCAGCTTCGGGAGGCGTGTCTGGCCCGGCGCGAGGAGATAAGCGTCGAGCGGGCGGTCGAAGCGCTGCGTCGGGTGTACGAGAGCGTCGCCTACAGCTCCACTCTCTCGACGATGTGATCCGTTCCCTCGCGGACGTTCAGGGCGACGATTCGAATATCGTCTTCCAGTCCCGACTTGTGGAGTTTCGCCTTGAGCAGGTTGTCCACCTGATAGACGCCCGCCGCATTTAGCATCTTGATCTCGACGAGGACGGGGACGGTGTCGCCCCGCCTGAGACTCACCTTCTTGATGGCCTGGCTGGAAACGGTGTTGATGCCGCGACCGCCCTTCTCGTACGGGATGCGCGACCGACCGTGTTCCATGTCCAGCGCGTCCGCGACGCGAATCACGCCCGCCTCGGTGGTAAGCGGGTCTTCCTCGGTGTGGTGACAGAGGATTGCGTGAAGCACCTCGCCTTTCATCCGCACCGCGTTCGCGGTGTCGTAGAAGTTCGGCAGTATCCTATCTAGCAGGTCCGCGGCGAGCGGTATCGAGTAGTAGGAGTGCGAGTCGCGGTGGACGACGTGGCCGATGTCGTGTATGGTCGCGGCGAGCGCGATGATGACGCTCTCGTCCGCCTCGTCCAGCCCTTGATCCGCCGCCCCGTTGAACTCGACGTCGCCGCGTTTCAACAGGTCGTAGAGGAGGAGGGCGCGATTGCGGACGATCTCGATGTGCTTCGTGCCGTGATCGTTGTACCCCTTTCGAGCGACGGCGTTGACGTTCTGGGCTTCGAGGTACGTCTGGATCTCGACGTCGTTTTCGATGAACGCCAACATCTCGTTCAGCCGCTCGTCCGGAAAGGCGTGTTCCGCCTCCGGGTCGTATGCCATCCGACCGTTTTCCGTCTCTCCTTCCGGTTCACTCTCGTCCATGGTGGACCCTATCGTTCCGGCGCAAAAAGCGCTCGGGCGGTCGGATTCCCGGCCCGTTTCTCCAACCCCGTCGACGAGTTGTACGCCAGCGATACCGACGCTGTGCCCCCTCGAAGGGACCTGCGGCTCAGCGTCGTATCACTCCTCGAATCCCTCTTCTTTCGTTTCGTACACGACCGTAAACCGGCCTGGGTTCGGGCTTCGAGCGGCGTCTCGGATGGCCTTGAACTCCCCTAACATCTGCGTCGAATCCTCCGTTCCTTCGCGGGTCGTCCGTGACTCCTCTCGAACCGAATCGTACACGTGAGTCATCAATCGTTCGATCGCGTACGCGTCCGACTTCGACTCGATCGTGAAAGTGGCTTCGTACTCCTCCATAGAGTCGAATACTACTCCCTGAAGGATAGGGTTGTCCTCAAACGGAGGTGGCGTCGACGTTTGTGCGAAGTTCGGGCCGTTCCCCGGAGCGATACACTCGACTCCGGTTGGTCGAACCGAGGACTCCCTGTATGGAACGGGATCGAATACGTCCGCTGTTCAAAGTGCGCCCCGTCTCTTACACGGTCACTCCCAACTTGCTCAACTGCGATTCGCGGTAACACTCGATTTCTGCGCGCCGAAGGAGTCGCGTCGCCGCGGTGAGAGGTACTCGTCACGCGCCGCGTTCGGGGTGTTTCCGTCCCCAACCCATCTTGTTCTAATCGCCGATTTTGGCGACCTATGAAATGCAAAAAGCCTATAATTGCCAGTGGGTAAGCAACGTGTAGAGGATGTTCGAAATGATACCACTGTTCGGGCCGCTTCCCGGCGGGATGGAGCTCGCGGTGATTCTGCTCATCGCGGTGCTCCTCTTCGGTGCAAACAAGATTCCGAAACTCGCGCGCTCGACCGGTGAGGCCATGGGCGAGTTCAAGAAAGGACGACAGGAAGTCGAAAACGAACTCCGCGAGATGCAGGAGTCCGGGTCGTCCACGGAGACCCAATTCGACGAGTCGGAATCGCGTACGGACACCGACACCGACACCGGCACCGCGACCGAGACGGAATCCGAAAGATAACCCGTTTTTCTGATCCACCTCGTGGCGAGCGTGTGGCCTAGCGGATAGGGCGAGAGGTTCCTAACCTCTCGACCGCGGGTTCGAATCCCGCCACGCTCGTATTCGTCGCTCGCGGAATCGAACGGTCGAGCGCCGAGTCTCCCCCCGCATCTTTCGTGTCTGGAATCGATATATTACTCCGAAGTGTCCGATGAAAATCGCGGTACCCGAAGACGATACTCGCGAACGTGAATGTTTACACATGTATATTAATTTTAACAAGGTTTTTTAATGGATTAGTGATTGACGGTACTCAATGGCTAGTGAGGAATCCGAAGCGCTCGGGGGCGGGGGACCCGAGGCCGGCCCCGACGGAGTCGATTTCTCCGGCGGGGTCCCCGCTCGCGTCGCCCTCGGGACGTACACGTGGGAGGATTTCAAGGAGGAGTTCTTCTACGAGGACGGTCGCCCGCCGACCAACTGGCGGGGGAAATCTCGACCGTTCCCGGCCGAGGAGTTCCTCGGCTTCGACCCGGACGAGACCGAATCGCGCGTCGGGGAGGCGGCGAGGCGAGCGAACGCCCTCGGCGCGCGATTCGAAGCGTTCCTCGACCCCGAGGAGACACCCGTCACGGTCGGCGAGTACCTCTGGGAGCACTTCCGCTACGAGTACTACTACGACCCCGACCGGGAGAAACCGCACGAGAAACCCCGCGACGAGGACGGGAACGTCGTCGAATTCGAGAAGTCCGACTGGCTCGGTTTCGAGGAGGACGACCTCCCGAACTTGCTCGCGGAAGGCGCGGCGAAGGCCGAGAGGCTCCTCGAAATCGAGGACGAACGGACGCTGGACGTGCCCGACGACCTGGACGAGGACGCCTTCTTCTCGACCGTCGAGGGCTACACGACGGTGGTCAATCGCTACGACCTCGAAAAGGCGGTCGCCCTGCCGAAGAAGACGCACTTTCGCGAAATCGACCGCTACTGGGTGAACAAGCCGTACTCGTTCGTCGTCGTCTTCCACTCCGAGAAGGAAAACGAGCAGAAGTACTACCTCGTGGAGCCGTACTGCACGCGAATCGAGGACGACCTGCGGGAGTTTCTGACCGGGAAGCTCCGCACGTCCATCAAGTACTCGAGCGACGACGTGGTCGTGGACGCCGACGAGGAGGACCGCGAGGCGGTCATCGAGCGCGAAACGCTCCGCCTGCTCTCGCGCTACGACCTCCACCTCCCCGGCGACGCCCAGATCGCCGAACTGCTGCGAGGGACGCTCTCCGGCTACGACGACGCGCGCGATACGTGGAACCGCTACGCCGCCGAGACGCGCGCGCAGACCGGCGAGGCGATTCGAACCCTCCGCGAGCGGACCGCTCCGTACCTCGAACGCTTCGGCGAGGACGAGAAGGAACCGGAGCGGGACGAGGCCGACGACGGTGCGGACGCGAGCGAATCGGTCGAAGAATCGGACGCGAACGACGTCGACGAGGAGAGCGGTGAGCAGGAACGTGATTCGACGTCGGAAGCCGACGAGCCGAGGGAACCCGCGACCGAACTGGACGAATCGGCGGAACCGACCCCGGAACCCGACGGGGCGGAACGATCGACTCCGGAGACCGACGAGACGGGGACCGTCGCGGCCGCGCCGAGCCGTTTCGACGGTCTTCGAGCGCGGTGGGACGACCTGCTCGCGGAGCGCGTCGGCGACGAGAGCCTCCGCCGGGCGGTTCGCACGCGCGTCGAGGAGGCCATCGCGGAACACGAGGCGGACGACGAGGGCGGCGAACTCGACGGCATCATGGCCCGCCCGGAGCCGGCTCTGCTGGAGGAGGACGCCGACACGCTCACCGAGTATCAGGTCGAGAAGCTGCTCTACCTGCTGAAGCGCGACTTCATCGGCTACGAGCGGATCGACGGCATCAAACACGACATCAACGTGGAGGACATCTCCTGCGACGGCTACAACTCGCCCGTCTTCGTCTACCACACCGACTACGAGCAGGTCATCACGAACGTCCACCACGGCGAGTCGGAGTTAGACGACTTCGTCGTCAAACTCGCCCAACGCTCCGGAAAGGGTATCAGCAAGCGCCAGCCGCAGGTTGACGCCACGCTCCCCGACGGCTCCCGCGCCCAGCTGACGCTCGGGCGCGAGGTGTCCGACCACGGGACGAACTACACCGTCCGGCAGTTCAAGGACGTGCCGTTCACGCCCATCGACCTCGTGAACTGGAACACGTTCTCGCTGGACGAGATGGCGTTCCTCTGGCTGGCCATCGAAAACCACCGGTCGCTCATCTTCGCCGGGGGAACGGCGTCCGGGAAGACGACCAGCCTCAACGCGGTCTCGCTGTTCATCCCGAGCAACACGAAGATCGTCTCCATCGAGGACACGCGCGAGGTCGAACTGCCGCAGCGCAACTGGATAGCGAGCGTCACCCGGCCGTCGTTCTCCGACGACGACAAGGGCGACGTGGACGAGTTCGACCTGCTGGAGGCCGCGCTCCGCCAGCGCCCGGACTACATCGTGATGGGCGAGATTCGCGGCGAGGAAGGTCGCACCCTCTTTCAGGTCATGTCCACCGGGCACACGACCTACACGACCTTCCACGCCGACACCGTGGGCGAGGTGCTGAAGCGGTTCACGACCGAACCCATCAACGTCTCGAAGACGCTGTTCACTGCGCTCGACCTCGTCTCCGTGCAGACGCAGACGCGGGTGAAAGGGAGCAAGGTTCGCAGGACCAAATCCATCACCGAGATAAACCACTACGACACGGAGAACGACGAAATCAACGTCAAGGACGTGTTCCAGTGGCGGGCCGAGACTGACGAGCACGAACACCTCACCGGGTCGAACACGCTGGAGGAGATCAAGTTCGACCGCGGGTGGGACCAGGCGCGCCTCGAAGAGGAACTCCTGAAGCGCCGGACCATTCTCGCCTACCTCATCCACAACGGGCTGAACGAGTACACGCAGGTCGCCGCGACCGTGCAGGCGTTCATCAACGACCCGGACACCATCCTCGCGCTGGTCGCCAACGAAAAACTCGAAGACAGCCTCGCCGACCTCCGCGAGATGGAGAGCGTCCTCATCGACATCGACCCCGAGAAGGAGGAGATGGTGCCGCGACCCGACCCCGACGGGGAAGTTGCGGACCTCTCGAAGGACATCCTCGCGGAGGCGGACGACGAACTGCTCGACCGGTACCGCGGCGTGACCGTCTCGGAGGACGAACTGGCCGTCGCGCTGGCCGAGACGGCGAACCCCACCGACGACCGCGCCGGCGGGGTCGAGCGAAACTCCGCGCTCGACGCCGACCCGTTCGGCGAGTTCGAGGAAGCGACGTTCGCCGAGGACGACGGGGGAGCGACGCCGACCGGGGACGAGGCGACGGGGGCCGGGGAGGACGACGAATGAGCCTCGGCTCCGCCACCGGCGGGACGAGCGCCGACGCCCTCGCGGACGCGTTCTACCCGCTCTACGCCCGACTCTTCGACGAGGACAGCGATTTCGCCGCCGACTTCGAACGCAAACTCGCCGAGGCGCGGATGCCCGAGACGGCGGAACTGTACCTCTCTCGGGGGCTGGCGGTCGGGACGCTCGCCGGACTCGTCCTGTGGCTGGTCGGACTCCTGCTCGGCTACCTGCTCGTCGCGGCGGGGGTCGCGGGCGGGGAGGTCTGGCTCGGCGTGCCGGTGTCCGGCGCGGCGGCCGACCTGCTGAACGCGCTCAAGGTTCCCGCGCTGGTGCTCGGCACCGGCGTCGTCCTCGGAACGCTCGGCTTCGCGGGCGGGTTCGGCACCGTCGTCGCCGTTCCGTACAGTCGGGCGTCGTCGCGGAAGCGCGAGATAAACATGCTCCTGCCGGACGCCATCTCGTTCATGTACGCCCTCTCCATCGGCGGACTGAACCAACTGGAGATTTTAGAGGCGATGGCGAAAGCCGACGACACCTACGGCGAGGTCTCCCGCGAGTTCCAGAGCATCGTCCAGGAGACGGACTACTTCGACACGGACTACCGAACCGCCATCCGAAAGCGGGCGCTCGAAACCCCGAGCGACGAACTGTCGCAGTTCTTCACGGACATGCTCTCCATCGTCAACAGCGGCGGGAACATGACCCGGTTTCTCGACGACAAGAAGGACAAGCACATGCGGACGGCGAAGCAGGAACAGGAACTGACGCTCGAAACGCTGGAGCTGTTCGGCGAGATGTACATGACGCTCTCGCTGTTCCCGCTCCTGCTCATCATCATCCTCGTCATCATGAGCATGCTCGGCGAGGCGCAGCAGTTTCTGCTGTACGCGACGGTGTACGCGCTGATTCCGCTAGTCGGCGTCGGTTTCCTCGTCCTCGTCTCGACCGTGAAACAGGACGAAGTGGGCGACGGATACCTCGACGCCGGCGACGGCGGCGACCGACTGGAGACCGTCTCGGGCGCGGGACTGCTACGCCTCGGACTCGTCGAGGAGTTCGTCGGCGAGTTCTCGGTGTTCGACCGAATCAAGAGCCGGGAGGGAACCCACACGACGGTCGAGCTTCTGAAACGCCCGCACATTTTCTTCCGGGACAATCCGCTCTACGTCCTCGGAATCACGATTCCGGCGTCGATGGTGCTCGTCGCCAGCGCGGTGTGGACCGGCGCGGTCTCGTCGTCGCTCGACGGGTTCGTGACGAATCCCATCTGGACGACGTTCGTCTACGTCTACCTCCCGCTGTACGTGAACGGCGTGCCGCTCGCGGTCTTCCGGGAGTGGAACGTTCGCTCGCGCCGGAAGGTGATACGGAAGCTCTCCGACAACCTCCGGAAGCTGTCGAGCGCGAACGACACCGGACTCACCCTGCTCGAATCCATCAAGACCGTCGCCGACACCTCCTCGGGCAAACTCGCGGAGGAGTTCGACCGAATCCACGCCAAGGTGGAGTACGGCATGAGCATGAAGTCGGCGTTCGTCGAGTTCAACAACCGCTATCACCTGCCTCGACTCGCCCGGACGGTGAAGCTCATCAGCAAAGCGCAGGAGGCGTCGAGCCAGATAACCGCCGTCCTGTCGACCGCGGCGCAAGCGAGCGAGAACCAGGACGACATCGCGCGGGAACGACGCTCCCGCGCCCGGATGCAGGTCGTCATCATCGTCATGACCTTCCTCACGCTGCTCGCGGTGATGGCCATCCTGAAGGTGCGGTTCCTCGACGTGATGTCCGGGCTGGCCGGGCAGGCGTCGAGCGCGGAGGACGCGCCGAGCGCGATAAACTTCGGCGGAGCCGTCGACACGACCACGCTGTCGATGCTCTTCTTCCACGCCGTGACGATACAGGCCGTCCTCTCGGGGTTCATCGCGGGCTACATCCGCGACGCCGACCTGCTCTCGGGCGTGAAGTTCGCCGTCGCCCTGTCGACCACCGCCCTGCTCACGTTCGCGTTCATCTAACCATGCGGGGCCAAACGAGCATCGACTTTCTGGTCGGGATGAGCGTCTTCCTGCTCACGGTGGCGTTCGTGTTCGCCGCGCTTCCGAACACGTTCGCGCCGTTCGCGGGCGACGACGGCGCGGACGTCCTCGCCGCGGACCGGGTCGCCGCCCACCTCGCGGAAGGAACGCTCGCCCGCGAGGGTCGGCCGAACGTCCTGAACGCGACCTGCACCGAGCAGTTCTTCGACGAGGACGTTCCCGGGCCGTGCCACCAGTCGAACCTCAACGACGCGCTCGGCGTCGGGCCGACTCGCCGGGTGAACGTCACCATCGAGTCGGACGAGGCGCTCGTGTACGCCGCGGGACCGCCGGTGCCGACCCGCGGCTCCGTCGTCGTCGCGTCACGCCTCGTCTCGCTCGGCGGCGAGGAACGCACGCTCTCGGTGAGGGTCTGGTAGCATGGGAAGGGCACAAGCGCACACGTTGGAAGCGTTCACCGCGGCGCTGCTGGTCGTCAGCGCGGTGGTCTTCGCGCTACAGGCGACGGCGGTGACGCCGCTCACCGCGAGCACGTCGAACCAGCACATCGAGAACCAGGAGGAAGCGACCGCCGACGGCCTGCTTTCGGCCACCGCGGCCGACGGACGACTCCGCGAGGCGGTGTTGTACTGGAACGCGACGGGCGAGCGGTTCGCCGGGTCGAGCGACGAGGGCATCTACGCGAACGGCGGCCCGCCGAACGCCTTCGGCGACGCGCTGAACGAGACGTTCGGCAACCTCACGACGGGCGGCGGTCGCATCGCCTACGACGTGTTCGTCGTGTACCGACTTCCGAGCGGCGAGACCCGCCGGCAGACGATGGTGTACATGGGGTCGCCGAGCGACAACGCCGTGGTCGCGACCCGGACCGTGACGCTCTTCGACGGCGACGAATTCACCGCCCCGAGCGGCGGCGCGGTCGGGCAGTCGTTCTACGCCCCGGACGCCGCCCCGAACGCGACGCTCTACAACGTCATGGAGGTGCGAATCGTCGTATGGAAGATGTGACCTCCCTCCGCCGACCGGACGACCGGGGACAACTCATCCTCGTGACGGGGCTCGCCGTCGCCGTCGTCCTCGTCGCCCTCGTCCTCCTGCTCAACACCGTCATCTACACCGAGAACCTCGCCACGCGGGGTGCGGACGTGGGCGGCCGCGACGCCGTCGAGTTCGAAAACGCCGCGCTCTCGGGGGTCGGCGGCGTCGTCGTCACCGAGAACGCCGCCGACCACGGAACCGCGGAAGCCGCGACGGAGAACGTCTCCGAGGGAGTCGGTCGATACGCCGACCTGCTGGAGCGGGGCTATCTCGAACGGGCGACGGTCGCCGAGCTCTCGAACCTCTCGGTCGCGGAGGGCGTCACTCTGCGTCACGGGAACGAGACGCGGACGTTCACCAGCGCGAGCGACGCGGAGAACTGGACGCTGTCGACGACCGTCGGCGAGGGCGAACTTCGACGGTTTCGGGTCGACGCCGCCCGCGACCGACTCGCGTCGTCCTCCTCGCGGTCCTTCCGAATCGTACTGAACGACGGCGACGACGTTTGGCGGGTCTTCGTCTATCGGGAAGGCGAGGACATCGTCGTCGCCGCTGACGCCGGGGGAACGCCGACGAAAGCCTGCTCGGTGACGGGCGACCGCGCGACGTTCGACCTCACCGACGAGTCGCTCGACGGCGGCGCGTGCTCGTTCGACTTCGCCGAGGGAATCGACGACCCCTACTCGGTCGAGTATCGGTACGGCGGGGCGGTGAACGGAACGTACTCGCTCGTCGTGAACACGTCGGGCGGCGCGAACGTTGCGGATTCGAACTTCGCTCCCGGTCCCGATTCGTCCCCGTACGCCAGCGCCGCCGTCTACAGCGCGACGTTCGACCTCCACTACCGGACGCCGCGACTGACCTACGCCGAACGTCTCCGGGTCGCCCCGGGTGAGAGCGAATGACCGACCGCGCGGTGTCGGCGACGGTGAACTACGCGCTCAACCTCGCCGTGGCGACGCTGCTCATCGCGGGCTTGCTGACGGCGACGGGCGGACTGGTCGAAGATCAGCGCCGGGAGGCGGCGCGAACGGAACTGAGCGTCGTCGGCCAGCGCCTCGCGTCCGACCTGCAGACCGCCGACAGACTGGTGCGGGCGGGCGGGGAGACGGTCGCGGTCGAGTCGCCGCTTCCCGAGCGCGTGGCGGGCGTCTCCTACACCGTGACGGTCGGGTCGAACGAACTCGTGCTGGAGACGACGCACCCGGAGGTGACCGTGCGGGTCTCCTTCGCCGCCGCGACCGCGGTGGAGGAGACGACCGTTTCCGGCGGGGCGGTGACCATCGTTCGCGTCGACGGCGGGACGGGCGACCGCTTGGAGGTGCGACCGTGAACGACCGCGCGGCGAGCGAGACGGTGGGGTTCGTCCTCGCGTTCGTCCTCGTGACGGCCACCGTCGGCGTCGTCTACGCGACCGGCATCGGCGGACTGTACGACGCCCAGCGGTTCGAGCAGGTGAACAACGCGGAGCGCGCGTTCGACGTGCTGGCCGACAACGTCGCGGACGTCCACCGCGAGGGTGCGCCGAGTCGGGCGACCGAACTCCGTCTCGGCGGCGCGACGCTGAGCCACGGCGACCCCGTGACGATTCGCGTGCAGGTGAACGACACGCAGTCCGCGCGGAACGCGACGTACGCGATGAACGCCAGACCGCTCGTCTACTCCGGCGTCGGGGATAGCGAGCTCGCCTACGCTTCGGGTGCCGTGTTCCGGAGCGACGGCGACGCCAGCGTGATGCGTCGAGAACCGGGGTTCGTGTTCGACTCGCGCCGCGTCGTCGTCCCGTTTCTCGTCACGTACCCTCGCGGCGACGCGCGCTCGCTCTCCGGCGACGCGACCGCGCTGGTCGTCGCGTACCGCCAAAGCGCCGACCTCGGCGGGGAGTTCGACACCGATTCGAGTTCCGACGCGAGGGTGAACGTGACCGTCGAATCGCCGCGCGCGGCGGCGTGGAAGCGGTACTTCGAACGGGAGGGATTGACGGCCGTCGACGGGGACGCGAGCGACGGCGGCGTGACTTACCAGTTCGTCACCGACCGACTCGTCGTTCCCGAGACCGTCGTCGAGTTCGAACTGAAGCGTTAGACCGCCGTGACGTTCACCCGATTGACCGAGACGTGCATGTAGGTGACGCGCGGCACGCTGGTGAACTCCGCCGGTAGGGTCTTCGTCGTGACGAGCGCCTGGTCGTAGTGAACCCTGCCGCCGGATTTGAGGGTCGTCTTCCCGCCGACTATCGCGCCGTACACCCGAGCGTGAGAGGTGACGGAGACGTCGCCGTACTGGCTCTTGGAGTCCGGCGCGTAGAGGACGCCGACGAACCGCGTCTCCTCGCCGGAGAACGTCGCGCTCGTTCCCGGCGGCGCGTAGATGCGGAGCGCCGGGGATTCGTCTCCGGAAACCGAAACGCTCGCCGCGTTCGTGACGCTCACCGACCGCCCGGTCGCGTAGAGGTTCGCCGTTCCGTTGTCCGGATTTTGAACCGTTATCTTTCCCCCGGAGAGCGTCACGTCGTCGTCTATTACGAGGTCGATATCCCCCCCGTTCAGGTCGAGGACGAGCGTTTCGCCGGAGGCGATGTCGAGGTCGTCGAGGTAGTAATTACCGCTCGTGAGCGTCCACGTGGATTTCGTCGCGTTCAGGCTCCGTCCGTCTATCGCCTCCGTCGCGCCGTTGTCGTTGTCGGCCGCGAGCGAGGCGGCTTGGTTCTCGATCATGGAACCTATCGGGTCTATCTGCTCGACCGAACCGTTGTCCGCCGTCCACCCTCCGATCGTCGCTTTCTTGTGGAGAGCGGTACTGCCGCCGTACGAAAGGTTGCCGACTATCTCCGTGTTCGCGCTCTCCATCTTCACGACGCCGCCGCCGGTCACGAGGTCGCCTTCGATCACCGCCCCGCCGCTCAACGACACGCCGCCGACGGTCTTTATCGTCCCGTTCGTCCCCTCGGTCTCGCTGTACGGTCCGACCGAGGAGTTGTAGCTGTCCGTGAACGACGAACCGCCGGAGCCCTGGATGACCAGTTCGCTCGGCGAGGTGGACGCCAACCCCTGTTCGATTTTCGGTGCCTTGGTCGGCGTGACGAGGGTGAGCGTCACGGACTCCGCCGAGTGGTCGTACTCCACCTCGCCGCCGGTTCGCTGTTCGAAGAAACTCCCCCACGCCCGGTAGTAGTCGCTTCGGACGGTGACGTTCACCGTCGCCTCGCTGAGCGGGTTCGTCTTCTCCGGTTCCGCGAGCGGGAACTTCGACTCGGCGGTGCCGTTCTTGGTTATCTCGAGTCGCGGTTCGAGCGCCCCTTCGCCACCGACGACGACCAGCGGGAGCGTGAGCGTCGTCTCACGGTAGTGGAACTCCGGCGGGGAGACCATCGTCGCGCCGTCGCCGGTCCGTTTCCAGACGCCGCCGCCTTGGTAGGCGACGGTCGTTTCGCCGTTTCGGTAGACGACCGCGCCGAGCGTCTGGTTCATCACTTCCACCTCGCCCCCGTCGTCGGGATGAACCTCGACGCGCATCCATCCGCCGTCCGTGCGGGCGAGCGTCCGCCCGTCGTTCTCGACGCCGAGGTTCACCCGTTGGGTGTCGGTGTCGCCGATACCGACGAGGCTGGCTTTCGAGTCGAGTTGCGTCATCGCGTGTTCCGCGCTGTCGAGTTCGGCCGCGCGCTTCGAATCGTCCAGCATCGACGACCCGAACGCGACGACGAGTCCCGTCCCCGCGAGCGTAACCGCGAGCAGGAGGACGACGCCCAGCGTCTCGGTCTGGGCGCGGGCGGAGGCAGTTGTCATGTCGCCCCATCTTTCGTCATGCGTAATAAACGTCCGCACTACTTTCTGAAAGTTGTCCTGTTTTTCCGCGGCGCAACCCCCGTATTTTCGATCGACCTCCCCCGTCGATGAACAGTTTTCTCGGTTCGTCTATCGCACGAAGACGCATCGGTACTCGGACCGTCGACGAGCGTCGACCGTGGCTCGCGCTTCGACGCTCGTCGCGCTCATCGGTGCCGCGTCGTTCTTCGTCCCGACGCCGATACCGTCCGAACTCGCCGTTCTCGTCGTTCTAGCGGTCGCGGTGATGCACCCGCTCGGTGGTTCGTGGTGCGAGGATTCGACGGTTCGTTCCCGGGCCATCGGCGTTCTCGTTCGAATCACAAGAAAAGTTGATAATTCCCCTCCGCGAATCGTCGCTGTGTTCGAATCCGACGGAGCGTTCGTCAGCGCCCTACGGTCGCACCTCGGCCCCGCGTTACAGGCGGTCGCGGATTCGCGCGACGGTGACTACGAACTGCTCTACGTTCGAGACGACGTCGCGGGCAAATTCCGGTCGGAGGACTTCGACCGTATTCACCGCGAGTCGCTGCTCGCCGGTCGGGAGCGCGAGAACGCGGAGAACGCGTTCCGGATGGGGAACCTGAACTTCGCCATCTACACCTTCGACGTGGGCGTGGCGTTGCAGTTCGTCGATGGGGAGCGGACGTTGTTCGTCGTGTTCGACGACGCCGACGTGGAGTTGCTCCGCGTCGTCGAAACGTGTTCGAACTGGATTCGGTCGAACGTGTGAGCCGTCCGCCGGAATCGAACGAGCCAATGCAACGACTTAATCGTGGTCGCGGCGAACTCCGCTCGTGAGTGACGAATCCGGGCGGCGGAACCTCCGCATGCCCAACGACGACGAAGTTTTCGCTGTCGTGACCGACATGCTCGGGAAGAACCGAGTTCGGCTTCGCTGTAACGACGGCGAAGAACGGATGGGCCGCATCCCCGGACGAATGCGAAAGCGCGTCTGGATTCGCGAGGACGACGTCGTCCTCGCGGAGCCCTGGGACTGGCAGGACGAGAAGGCCGACGTGACGTGGCGCTACACGCGGCAGGACGCCGACCAACTTCGGCGCGAAGGCCACATCGAGTGAAGGAGAACGAGAGTCCGCCCCCGGACGGGCGTCCGGCGACTTTCTCAAACTGATATCGAACCGTCGAGAGCTACGGCCATCAGCAGTTACGACCTCCTCGGTGACGTTTCGTTCGAGTCCCCGACTTCGACTCCGCGACCTCCCGACTCTCCGACGCGCCGAACCGCGACCCCGTAGAACGGTTTGCGCGCGCAGTACCCGCTCGGAGCGTCGTCGCAGACGAAGATGGTGGCGATGCGGTACACGCCCCGCGGAAGTCGCTTCCGGGTCGCCCACGCGATGCCTTCGCGCCCGCGCTGGTCCCGCTGGAGGTCTGCGAACAGGTAGCGGTGGATCGTCGTCTCCTCCTCGAAGCAGGTCGGCTTCGCCGGGGCGAAGGTCCCCTCGACTCGTCGGAGGCTTATTCGGTCGTTCACGTCCGGCGTGGGGTCGTCCTCAGTGGTGATGTCGCAGGAGTAGAGGAGCCGAACCGGACCGTCGCTCTCGTCGCTGGACTCGCTCGAAGCCGGGTCGGCCGCGGTCGCTCCGGCGGTCGCGAGGGTGGCCCCTGCGGCGATTCGGCGGAGCAGGGTGCGTCTCGTTTGTTCGTCCATTGTTATCACTACTCACTCCGATTCGTCGGGGGTACTACGGAGGAGTGATTAGGTGTTTCGGCGGTCGCAAGATCGCTATTCGAGCGGAACGAAGTGGGCTCGCTGGAATTCGAACGCCGGAGCCTGCGCTCGCTTCGCTCGCGCAACCGCTCGCTCCGTTCGATTCCAAGACTCCGCTCCAAGGCGAGTCCTCGGTGCTGCTTGATTCGCGGCCGCTAACTTTCGGTACGACAGTTTCGAATAGTACACAAACGGGACTCGTTACGCGTCGTAGCGCGTTACCCGCCTTCCCTGCATCGTCTTTTAACAGCACGGCGCACAAAAAATGACCGCGGTCGGCTAGCAATCCGTCGTGCTCGTCGTCCCACCACCTGCTCCGTCACTATTACCGCCGTCACTCGTCGTCGTGGTTGTCGTTGTGCTGCCACCGTCGCCGTCCTCGGTCGGTGTAGTGGTCGTCGTCTCGTCACCGTCATCACCATCGTCGGTCGTCTCCGTGGTGGTCGTCTCCTCGGTCGTAGTGGGTTGGGAGTTTTTGCTCGTGCAAACCACGTTGCCGTCGGGATCCAGTAGCGCGATGACGTCGTTGCCGTCGTTGTTGAAGACTTCGCTCTCGTACTCCAATATTAGATCGATGCCGTTCACGTCGGAGACGTCTTTCACGCCACTCGCCACGCCGTAGGTTTCGCCCTCTTCCACGATGGTACGGTACTCGGGGCCGCCGTGTTCGGCTTTCGAGGGAATTTCGCGGCGTTGGTCGTAGTCTTCGTTGCCGTATTCGAAGGCGACGGTGTAGCCAGCGAGGTTCGCACTGCCGCTTACGCATTTGAAAATGACGTATTCGCGTTCAGCGTTGACCTCTTCGACTTCCATTTCGACGTCGGCGTCTTGGGCGAGAACGTGTTGTGCGCCCACTCCGGCGACGGCGAGTCCGGCCATGCTTGTCAGTACGTTCCGTCGTGTCCGCTTACTTGGTGCCATTAGACGACTAAGTAATGCTAAGCTAGAATATTAAAATGAGTGCACTGTCACGCGGTATTTTCATAATAAGTAACAGAAATAAGCTGATCGGGGGAGATTTCAACACGCGCTTGCCCACCACTCTCCATCCGTTCTACGGATAGTCATGCCGCAAACGACGATGCGGCCCTGCTATCAGACGAACGAGTGTCCGCACGATCGCGACCTCAATGAGTGCGAGGCTGTCGGCCAGTACAATACGGCCTCAAAGTGTCCGTCGTCACGGTCACCGCACGCACTCCGTCGAGGAGCAGCAACGAAGAACCTCAACGATGGGATGCCAGAGGAGATGGCGAGCGACAGGATGGACATGACTCCCGAAGTGCTTCGGGACCACTACAACGCACAGACTGAAGAAGACAAAAGACGATTACAACGGAGATTCTTCGAGGAAGAATAGAACGGGTTGTCTAAGGAAATCAAGCGATTAAATCTCCAAACCGGTGCTTCAGGGCGATTCCATGTAATCGCTCGTGGAGTGTGTCCACGGCGTCCAAAGCCCTGCTAACATCACTCGGTATCTCCACCTCATCTAAGAAGTCATTTTCATCATCCGAATGATGGACAATAGAACTCCTCATGTCGTAGACTCTACGGATTTTACCCTTCTCTCCATCCGTGATGACTCCCGTAACATAGAGCAACCACTCTCGCTCATACTGCGACATTCGCTCTACTCTCTGTCTGACAGAATTACTCCTTCGAGACGGTTCTACCACATCTTCAAGAAAGAGGTCAATAGTTAGAGTTTCAACCATCTGTCCAGCAAGCATGAAGAACTCCTCTAGTTCATCCTTTCTTACAAAGTGGTTCAGTTCCTCGGGAGTCACTTTCGGATTTTCGGGCAGTTCATCCTCCTTCTCGTATTCAAAAACAGGACCAGATTGGATTTCACTTCTCAAGCGAAAGAGCCGGAATACCTGAGCATCAAATTCGTCTGCTTCCTCTGAAATTAGGGGTGCTAAATACTCGAAAGCCTCGGCCATTCCGATGGTATCTTCATCGCCATCTATGGTCTGTCTGTCGAGAATTTGTCTATCGAACTCACCGGCCCATTCTACAAAATCAACAATCAGTTCGGATTCTTCCGATGATAGGTCTTCAGCAGTCCATTCACTCATAGTCGGTTTCTATGATGTCTTCACTCCGTAAATGCACCCCTTAGAGTTTGATTGGTGCTGATACACTCCTGTACTTCGCGTATCAACCCGATGAGGCCGGGGGAGGGAAGAACTGTTAATGTCATCCGACGCAACTCCCTGCGTGAAACCGACGTATGGCTAAGGGGCCACAGCGGAGACGGGTTCAAATCACCTCGGACGCGATTGCCGGGTTTGCGATGGAAATCGCCCTCAACAAGACGTGGTTGGTTAAGAAGACCGACCGCCGTCTGTTCAATTGGGGTAAAGAGGAACGCGCTATGGACTCGCCGGGATTTGAACCCGGGGCCTGCGCTCGCTTCGCTCACGCCACCGCACCGCCTGTTCCGAGTCTCCAACTGTAAGGGAGTAATTGGGTTCTGAAACTGAACTCCTCGTTTGGAGCGTCGTTCTTCGGAGTTCTACATGGAAAGAAAACATGCTGGAACCGATTTCGCCCCAAGAAGCGGTGAACTACTACCTCCGCGACCGAGCGGATGAAATAGCCCACGAAACACACCGAAAGCACGACGACCGACTCAAGCAGTTTGTCGCTTGGTGTGACGAGACGAACCGTACGAATCTGAACGAGCTGACTGGACGTGACCTGCTAACGTTCAAAGAGTGGCGCTCAGAGGGTATCAAGCAGATTACGCTCAAGAACAACCTGTGGACGGTCAAGAAGTTCCTCCGGTTCTGTGAGAACATTGACGCCGTGCCACCGGGAATCAGCGAGAAGGTACTAATCCCTAAGACCGACCCGGAACAGGAAGCCCGAGACGTCTACGTGACGAAGGAGGAAGCCAACGCCATTCTTGACTTTCTCAAGAAGTATGAGTACGCTTCTCTCCGGCATGCCTTGTTCATTACCTTGTGGAAGACAGGTATCCGGTCGGGAACACTTCGAGGACTCGACTTAGATGATTTCAAGCCCAAAATCCCGGCATTAGAGATTAAGCATCGCTCTACCTCAGGAACACCACTCAAGAACAAGAAACGTGGTGAGCGAGAGATTCATCTGACCGATGAGACGGCACGAGTTCTCACAGATTACATTGAACACACTCGCTCGGACGTGACCGACGACTACAATCGACGACCATTGTTTACTGGCCGAACTACTCGCGCCGGAAAGACCGTGATTCAGCGGAACATCTACACGGCAACTCGTCCCTGCTTCTATACCGGAGAGTGCCCCCACGACCGGGATTTACAGGAGTGCGAAGCGAACTCGTATAGCGGGGCAAGTAAGTGTCCGTCTTCAAAGAGTCCCCATACGCTTCGACGTGGCTACATCACGGCGGCATTGAACGCAGGGCAACCTGTAGACGTGACTGCAGAACGGACGAACGTAAGTCGGGATGTTCTGGATAGGAACTATGACGCCAGAACGAATAGTGAGAAAAGACAGATACGGAGACAGTTTTTAGAGGAAATTTAATTTTCTACTTCTGATATTTCTTGGAGTTCAATTATTATTGCGGAAACTTCATCTGTTACGTAACGCAAATCAGATTTGTAGATATCTTTTTTGTCCTCTAAATCCTTAATCTGCCTCTTTACTCTTTGTTTCCGGTTGCGAAGCTCAGCAAGTTGCTGTTCAATTGTGTCTGAATCTATAGCATCTGTATTTGAGTTAGCACTAGTATTCTGGAGCTCACCCTCAGTTGTTAAATTGTCAATACATTCGGTGGTCCGTTCAAACTTGTTTGTGAGAGCATCCATCTTCGTTATAATATCTATATATTTGTGGCTTTCTTCTTCCAGATATGCTAACAGCGAATCTATCCTTCTTAAATGTTCTCGTTCCATAAATTCTATTTCGTCTGGATACGAGTTGATTAAGTTATCTAATCTACTACGGATTCTATCAATTTCATCATGGAAGTTCCTAATGTCTTCGTCATCATCCGGGTTTAGCGAATTAATATCGACTAAGTCATTTATATCATTGGCTAATTCAAGAGTTTGTTTACGCCATTGTTTTTGGCGTTCCTTGCCCCGTCTTATATTGAGATAGTGTACAAAAACCACCATTGAACCAATAACTGAAATTAAGGAAGAAGAAAGTAAAGTGGCAAATGTGATAAAATTCGATATTTTCAATCCCGTTATTCCCAGTCCATCAATATTTGGTGGTACTAAATACCCTATTCCTCCTATCATAGCAGTAACTATGACATACTTGCCGTATTTCCATGTTTTCTGCTTGAGTGCTGATTCGACTGTTACGTCATCTTCTAAGTAAAGCGGCCTTCGGAAGGCAACTAATATCGCGATTCCCAGAATTATTAATGAGAGTGATAATAATATAACTCCTCCTTGGATAATCCAAGAATTGCTTCCAATTACAATTTTCGCACTGAATAACAATCCGCTAAAAACTAGTAATGCAAATCCCCATTCAATAAATTGGAATTCTGTTTTAAATCCTAACACATCCCCGTCAGAATGGTATTTATCTTGATAGCTAAGGACTGCTTGTAACAAAATAGCTACTGCAGGGAGAGTCAGAGCTACGAACTGTAGAAGAGCCATTTCAGCTTTGGGCATATCTCATAAGAGTGGACAAACCCATATTAAATCATGTCTCTCGCACTAGGGTGAATGTGCTGGGTGAAATCTCCAAGAATCCATGCAGCGTTTTCCCCCACATATGATTCGGCCATGTGCCATTATGAACTGTTTACACCGGGCATGCTATCGTAGGTGGTTCTCACAAGCGGTCATCGACGAGCACTACGACCGGCGAACGGAGCACGAGAAAAATGGGGCAACGGTGACAGTTCCTCGACGAGATTTAGTACCGTAGACACTACGTCAGGCTGGCTTTTCGTTTCCCCTTATTAATTCCAATTCAAGCGTGAAGAAGTGGCAAACAATTTTTGGTGATTGGTTTAGTATAGTCCTCGTATGAAGATTGAAAAATTACTGGACAGGGTTGAGTCCAATGCTATCGTTCTCCCGGAATTCCAGCGCGAATTTGTCTGGAAACGCCAGCAGGCAAAAGCACTGATGGATTCATTATATAAGGGGTATCCAATTGGCGGTCTCCTCACCTGGGAAACCGAGAATCCTCCTGAAATCAAGAACGACGCGATTGATGAGGAAAAACAGGCGCTCTTTGAGATTCTTCTTGATGGTCAACAACGATTGACGGTTCTCTATATGCTCCTTATGGACGAGATACCACCTTACTACGATGAGTCCGACATTGAAAATGACCCTCGCAAACTGTATTTCAACGTCGAAACTGCTGAATTTCACTTCGAAAATAAGCGAGTCCGCGAGGGGACGGTATGGGTAAAGGTCACTGACTGCTTCACCGACGAAATCAGTGCCATCTCCATTGCTCGGAGTGTAGTGGGAGACGATGACCCGGAAGAAGTGCTTCAAATCTCGGAGCAGTACGAAAAGCAGTTGAAACAGCTTCAGAACGTCGGTACCAATGACATCCCAGTCGAGACCCTTCCGAAATCCGCTGATATCCATCAGGCCATCGAACTCTTCGACAAAATCAACTCGCAAGGGACGCACCTGAGTGATGCGGAATTGGCACTTGCACACATGAGTGCGGAGTGGCCGCATATCCGACGACACATGAAGGAAAAGCAGGCGAAACTCGCCGAGCGAGGGTTCGATTTTGACCTCAACTTCTACGTGAAGTGCATGATTGGTACTATCACACAGACGATGACCTATGAGCAGGTCTATGATACTCCCCGAGAGATATTGGAAGCAAAGTGGCGCAGTCTCGCGAAGGATGATGGTGTCCTCGATTACCTCGTGAACGTTCTTCGAAATGAGGCTCACATTCCAAACTCAGACTACATCAATACCCGCGACGTTCTCATCCCCTTCATCGTCTACCTCGACAAGACGAACCGGCAAATTACTCAGCAGGAGAAGAAGGAATTTATCCGGTGGTTGTATGCCGCGATGATGTGGACCCGGTACAGTGGCTCGTCCGATTCCACTGTCGAACATGACCTTTCGCTGCTCGATAATCCGTCACCGACGAAGGACCTGATGCAAGAAATCAAAAACGACCGAGGCCGGATTGAGGTCCAAGCCTCCGACCTCCGGGGACGAGGGAAACGAACGCGACGATTCTACAATATGGTTCGAATGGTTACCCGTGCAAACAAGCCGGTTGACTGGAAAACAGGTGAGCCGCTCGTCGGGAGTTTCCGTCTTGAGTCACACCATATCTTCCCGAAATCCCGTCTGTATGAGGAGTACGATGCCGGACAGTCAGAACACCGAAAGCTCGTCAACGAAATCGCCAACCGAGCGTTCCTTACCCCCGAGACAAACAAGAAGCTAGGCGACACGCTGCCAGAAGCGTATCTCCCAGAGGTCAAAGAGAGTCACCCCGATGCACTCAAGTCGCAGTTCATCCCTGACAATCCTGAACTGTGGAAGGTCGAAAATTATGAAGACTTCCTCGCGAAGCGGCGTGAAAAACTTGCGACAGCCATCAACGACTACATGGAGAGTCTCATCACTGATGGCGGTGGAAAGAAGCGAGAATCTATCGAGGACCTCCTCGCACAAGGCGAGAATGCTCGCGTCGAATTCAAGGAAACGTTCCTCTACGATGTGTACCGTGACCAACCGAATAAAGAGTTAAAGGCGGAAGTCGTCAAGGAAATCGCTTCATTTGCGAATTCCGATGGTGGTGTCGTCATCATCGGTGTTGAGGATGAGACACATGAACCAGTCGGTATCGACCGCGACCTCAAGTTGATGAAGAAGGGAAAGGACTCGTTTGAACTGCAACTCAACCGCGAAATTTCGAACCGCCTCGGAAAGATGATGGCAGCGGCCTATACACACCTCTCCTTCGAAGAAGTGGATGGGAAGACGGTGTGTGTCGTTTGGGTCGATGATAGTCCTGACCCTGTCTACTTTGAGGATGGAGACGAGGAGAAATTCTATGCTCGGGCAGGGAGTTCGTCAGAACCCTTGGGAATTCAGGACGCGAATCGGTATATTCAGCGGAATTGGAACTGATTGAGCCTGTCTTACTGGCTGTACCGGGCCGTTCCCCCACGGGTGATGAGCAACCAAACAAACATCTTACAGGGGGGGCCTTGATGAGTACTGCGACCAAGGGACGGAACACGATAAGATGTAGCGACAATTTCTAGACACCGTCTGACAGTCGGGGCTACTCCATCAACGAATAAGAATCGAAGTGCCGTACTGGAATCGCTGACTGCTTATCGAGCGCCAGCATCGGGTGCCAGCGATAGTTGGGCACGCGATGGTTCATCTACACTAATGGGGATGGGGTCATCGTGCACCGTGATGGTGCTGAAAACCCAGCTAGCCACCTCCTCCCAGGTGTACTCGCCAGTCGCAATGCCCCGTGCCCACGATTCCTCAACGTAGTAGTAACCAAGCTCGTAATGCGTTCGCCCTTGTGTTTTGACGATGGTCGCAACGAGGCGGTCGGGAGGGTTGTCAGTCGAGCTGACGACGCCGGCGTACGCCCCCGTAATCGTCCCCATTTCGCTAGCCAGTTGGACTTCATCGGTGCCCTTCGTCTCGTAGACAACATACAGTACGTCATCGCGTTCGGTCACGGAGTAGACGGAGATGCCTTTCGAGATAAGTGCCGCTTCGACAATGGCGGCCGTGGTATCCGGGTCGCTACTGTCCTGGCTCGTAGTCGGGCGTCTTGTCGTCGTTGCTCGCATCGTGGTTCGTGTGGTCGTAGGTATCAATCTCGTCGTAGTCTGTTGTGGCATTGTCGTGGTTTGCTGTGGCGTTGTGGTAGCAACGATTGGCTCGGCTTCCGCGGGGGACGCCGTGGGTTCCGCTGTTGGTTCAGCACCGCTGAACAGTAACAGCAGAAGTGTCATCACGACGAAGAGGGACAGCACCACGTACGCATACCCAAGCGCGAGGTTTCGCACCGTCCGTCCCGGTTGCATTAGCGGAAGTGCGTTAACGATTGGCGACGCCCATCTGCGAAGGGTGGCGATGACCCCCATCAGCGACGGTCCCGCGTTCGGGCTTTGATGTGGGCGTCCACATCACCCTGCTTCACATCGATACAGACCAGTTGGCCCGTAAAGGGAATGACCGTCGCATTCTCGCCTCCGTTTACGACCACACGCACTGACTGGTGTGTAGTTGTGGTGTGGTGTAACTGCCCCTGAACTTGGATGTCCACAATCGCTGTTTGCGTCTGTTCCGTCGGTTCCAAGATAAGTTTTGAGCGTCGTTGCTGGGTCTGTCCGGCACAGTCGGTATTGGTGTCGCTGTTAGGTGGTGTTCCGCGCTGGAATTCTATAGGGTCAACAGACCGCCCATCGAGATACACTTCGACGGAGCCCTCCTGAAACCCGAGGCCGCTGAAGTTGACGTATGATAACTGGCCGGTGAACCGATAGACGTCTGCTCCACCGTTCGTTGCACCATGGACAAGACAGCTCTTGATGTCGTCCTCACCGTCGACGGTAACGGCACTGGCGGGGACGTTCCTATACGGGTCACGCCCGAGCTTTTGGACGCTGTCCGTCGGTACGAACTGATAGAAGGTTTCGTGGCCATACGGGGCCGTAATCGTCAAGATGTGAGTGCTGGTCTGGCCAACGACACTCCCAATCCCGAGAAGGCCGATGACGCCGCCGAACGTTTGAAGCAGTGTCCGGCGAAGTGATACTGTTGATGTTGCTGGTGATGGTTTTGCGTTGGAGTGTCCCATTGTATTCCCTGCTGCGTGTGTGTTCCGCGATGTAACCGCTGGGAACGCACCAGGATAAGAGAGAATTGTTGTGATGATAACATATTAGGATTGTTCAGGAGGGCGAGAACCAGTTTTGACCAATACGAGGAGATAGGCTGGCCCTACGAGACACAAACTGAAGCGAGACATCTTACCGGCCGTTCCCGACGAACCATACGACCAATGTACAGAGCATGAGAAGATGGAGTAGCGGGAGGCAGTTCCTTAACGTGATATAATTTCTCGGCTATCCACCTTGTGATATACGGTGCGTCTCTCGGTCACGCCTGTTCATGAGGCTGTAGAAGTTGGAATTGAACTCGGACCACGAAGGAGAGAATCACTCATGTTAGCGAAGAATATCGAAGGCCAGCGACACCTCGAACGAATCCAAACGAACCGTGAAGAAGTGAGAGAACTGAGTATCTCGGTCTAATTGGCTCAAAGAGGAAAGATGGGGTAAAAAGACACGTTACTCAGAAATTGTTCAAAGGTCGCCGACGTATTAAGGAATCAGCCATAGGCACTGCCATTGGACTGAAAGACCTAGCTAGGGATGCATCCTTCCCTCCATTGAATGGGAACGTCGACCCTGAGTCAGTCACGGTTGGTTCTTTGACTGACCACATTCGACTCCAGTGGTATTGAGAAAGACCTAAAATCGCTTCCGGACATCTCAGAGGGACATCAAAAAGAGTCCTACTTTGTTCTCGCAACGATGTATGACCCTCTATGTCGTGGCGAACACGCCAAGTACCACTTATCTAATGCACAAGCAAAACAGAAGACGGGTGACGCTTTCGTTTAATTGGTTCGCGATGAATACCCGTTGGTCAACTTTCTCTACCTGTATCCCGATGGTGGAGAATATCTAAACGAATTTTCATCTCGCAACCATCTAATTGTTAATTCAATCCAATTTAAGTTTCAGCCTCTACTTCCCTGCTAGTATGAGCGTCTTCCTCGTTCAGACAAATGGCCACGAAATTAGTGAAGATGCCGCCCCCGAGTACATTTGGGGTGCTCAAGGGCCCACCTTCGTTGATGAACCGCTCCGACATCACCGGTATTTCAATGCAAACCCTTATTGGAAACGTGAGGGGTACGGACGGCGAGATGCTTGGGAAAGTGCAACCGAAGGTGACACTGCGCTTCTGTATTGCTCCTCCTCCGTCGACCAGTACCCAACCTGTATCAGCCACATCCTTCTCATTGAAGATAAACAAATCGACACTGAGGGTGCGCTACTGGAATTTGAGACACCGGTAGAGATTGAACCCAAAATAACCTACCAAGAGATTCAGCGGCTCGTTGACCAAGGAGAGTTCTCAGAGAAGATGAACTATTGTGGGCAGCAAGGGTTTAATTTCACCCAGGTTGCAAACTCAGACCTTGACAAAGTTAACGAACTGACCACCCGAGTATGAACGAAGATGAGGTACGTCAGGCAGTAATTAGCGCTCTTGAGAGAATTATCAAAAAAGACACTGACTTACTAAGGTACGATGTTAACGAGAGGAGTATCACCCACCGGCTCGGAATGTATCTTCAGGAGGTAGTCAGTACTCCTTGGGATGTGGATGTCGAATATAATCGAATAGGCGAGGATGACGTGACTAAGCGACTCCCAGCTGAGATGTTGCGTGACGAGAGTCAGGGGGCAGTGTATCCCGACGTAATAATTCATCAGCGAGGGTCGGAGGACGACAATCTTCTCGTGATTGAGGCCAAGAAATCGGGGAATCCCAGCGACGGTGACCGGCAGAAGGTACGAGCATACATGCAGCACCTAGATTACGACTATGGGTTGTTCGTGCGGTTCGATACAGGGCAGAATTTTGAGGAGTATGATTACTCCTGCGAGTGGCAATCCATCTAAAGAGATAATCGGCTATAGGAAATCACGGAACGAGGGTCTCAACAGGCGCTATATGCACATTTACTATGGGCAGATTGTGAGTTGTGAGAATACTCCCGTGGCCCTACGCCAATCGAATTCGAGAAAGAGGAAGGGCGACTCATCGAAACAAATGAGTACGACTGCGTCTGCGCCTTCCTTGACATGGTCGTAAAAGGACGCTATCAAGGGCGGGAGAAGATGGAGCTACGGCAGCAGTTCTTGGACGATATCTAATTGATTCTAAAACGTAGATATTTTCTATACTAGGCTATTTTCCACCGCTGATGGTGAAAATTACACTTCTACTTTCGTAATCAGGTTTGGTTTTGACGTATTTGGAAATTTGTGTCCGATTATTTCTGGATTAGAAGTAACCGTCAAGGTCCACGACCATATCTGTCAATTCGTAACTCCGTCATGATTAATACTAATCTGTCTCCACTATCCAATATGGTATCTGATGCAATTTGGGCCGCTGCCATTGCTGGCACTGCAGGTGTTGCCGGTTCCGTTTTAACTGCTATTGTAGGCTACTACCGCACCAAGAAACGGTTAGACGACGAACGAACTCGCTGGAGGGCAGACCATTGGATGGACAAAAAAGTCGAGGTGTTAACTGAATTGGCCGTAGCGGAACTAGAGTGCTATCGTGCAGTAAGGAATGCGGGGAACGACACTCATGATTCGTATGACGAAATGGACGAAAGCGTGAGGCCCGCCCTCTCTCGGTTCACGGATGCGCTAACGACCGCTCGAATCTATCTAACTGAAGATGAAATTGGAATAATTGAAAGTACTATTGGAAAATATAAAATTTTCCTGAATGACTTGGCGCGACGTGTTAACGGGGAAATTATAAATCTGCCGTGGGACGACACTGAAGAAGCCCACAACGAAGCTTATTCCGTGTTGAGCAGCATCGTAAATCCCGACGAAGACCGCGAATCGTAGGAACTTCCAGTCGATTCGCAAACCAGTACGAATCACCAGTATCTAATCGGCTTGCGCAGTGTTCGCGTCTGTGCTCACCCTCGACAGTAAGTTGGCAAGTGCGCTTGACGCTAGTTGACCGAGTCGTCGTTGCTGCTCCACTCACCCCAATAGTGTGCGCGGAGTGACGAAGGGACACTCCTGAGAGCAGCAATATGGGGCAACGGCGTCGTGGATGGACCGGTCGAAGATGTCGGTGAACATGCCGGAATGTGCCGTCGGAAAAAGATTCTGCAGGCTACACGTACATCGAACGGAGCGCGAGAAAAGTCGGAAGAGATGAATAGAATGGGGGGTCAATTACCAAAGTCTTCGGATTCTTCTTCGATTCTTTTAATCAATTCATCCAAGCTATCTTTCGCGTCATGATTCTTCGGTAAATAGGTCCAATCACCTCCAGCACGGCTAAAGTACCAATCAGAATAAATTTGATAGAGTGAAATTCGAATATCATCGGGAATTTCGCCAGGACAAGAACCATATAATTCAAGTAGTGATTCGACCCGTTCGGTCATGTCGTTTAATGTTCCCTCTTCTACTCCATAGCCATTCTCAGACAGGGGATAATGCTCGGATTGTATGATATTCTCCCATGTCTTATGTAGTATCCTCGCTTCTGTGAAAACTTCACGATACCAACCTTCAACTTGCTCAATGTGACGCATCTCCTTTTGGACGTTTACCATGCGCCTCGTTTCAAGAGTGTACCAGCCTGTCAATCCCACTAGTAAAAGTGTGGCCACGGAAGACGTAATAGAGGCGAGATTTGCAGGGAAAACCAAGTGTGCAGATGTTTCGAATGAATCAATAGACGAGAGAATGATGAATACAATGGATGCAACAGCGGTCGCTAATAGAATTAGAATTATAAACTCCGAAGAGCTGAAACCGATTTCCGATTTTCTTCTTGAGTTATTGGACATACTTACCACTTGCTGATAAGGTATAATATCCCTGTGCATTAATTTCCCTCATTTCAGTAGGATGAACAGTTACTACCAATCGGCATTTAAGGGGTGGGCTTCGCTCTGAATCGGCGTACGCCTCATGACAGCAGAGCCGGAGCGCATCCACAAAGTCGTCGGGCTGGCCAGTCGGGACACTATAGTGGACGTTCCCGGCTTGGGTGACCTCGTACTAGAACGCCGGCAGGTCCTGCCCCAAAACCGAGATATCTGGCAGTATCAGTTCATTCAAGTTGAGTAACCAGATTCTCGATAAGCGCCTGTTTCTTCTGGGACGAGAAGGTTATCAACTTGACCGAAACGCTCATCCATTCCAAGTTAGACAGAAAAGCATTGATAAACAACTGGGTCACAGATACCGCGAGCAACAGAACCATCGGGACTTAGAAGACCTCTAAGTAGTCCTCGATGACTTCGCGCTCGCCCTCAGTAAGCTTGAACAGGTTGTACACAGCCTCGTCTATCTCAGCTTCCAATTCCTCGATGCTCGTTTCTTCGACTGTCGCTCGGTCCCGCTCAAGTGCGTCGAGGAGTTCTTGCACGCCGTCATCAGTTTCTGGAATCGGGATGGCCTGTTCTTCTCCCTTTTTTACGTTGCGGCCATCGACGGCGGCGTGAACGTACTTCGCTTTGCGTTTGCGTTCCTCGCGGTCACCAGTATCCATTTGTGGTGCAGTAATTTCATCGGAACGCCCTGCAGTAACCACATAGCGACCATCGTCAAGTTCTTCAATATCGGCATTAACGGGATAGCGGCGGGTCTGCCACTCATAGTCAATGTAGCTGATAGTTCCGCCATAGTTGTCCATATATTTGTTCGGGAAGCTTCTAACTCTATTTTCTACATCGATTATTTTTCGTATCGTTTCCACCAGTTCACCAATTTTAGTTTCCTGCTCTCCACCGGTTTTGACTGGAAGACGTTCTTGATAACGAGTAAGGAATTGATAGTAGCCATTCTGTAGTGGCGAACTGGTTTGTTTAATGAAGAATTCAAGGGTTGATGAATTCAGTAAACCAAGTAGGAACTCAAGTTTAGGGCCAAATTCATCTATAATTTGTAAGAAGAATACTTTATTGAGGATGAATCTGCCATCTTTGTCTAGAGCGTAGTTATTCCGCTGAGACATTTCTGGGCAAATTATCTTTTCTACCTCCATAACTTCTTCAGAATGAGGTATGTTTAGCTCATACCATTTTTTGTCCTTGTTCTTGAACGTCGCGTCCTTGCGGCTCTCAAGCGCCTCTTTATGTTGTCGTAGATATTGATGTGCGTTTGGATATTCTTCAATTTCGACACCCTCAGTATATATTAAATATTCATCTGGATAGCCCATTTGGTATCTTTTGATATCACTTCCTCTGTAAATTGGCTTTAAAATACTCTGTTCGATGTTCCACTGTTTTACTTCTTTAGCACTCAATATGAAAACGGTATTTTTACCAGTCTTGATTCCAGCCGAAATTCGCTTGGTAATTTCACTTAAGCTATTCTCGGATTTCGACTGTAGACCTCGGAACAATTCATTAGCTTCCTCAGGCGTAAATCTCCATTCTCGCTCATCCAAGTCAGAGAACGGAGTTTTATATGTCGTATAGTATTCGGAGGTGTGGCGACCGTTCTTACGGATAACATCACGGATTTCTTCAAGCACACTCTCTACTTCGGAATCATCAGGTTTCTTCCTTCCATATACTACATTTATATCATAGTCTTCTTCAGGAGTAATATTCTCTAACACAAGAATACAAGGGTAGGCAGTTGCGTCTTCGAAGAAGTTACTCATCTCATAATTTGAAAACTCATCTATTTTTACGGTGTTTGCTAATGTCTTTCTCAATCCAGAACCATACGCTGTACTTGTGAATCGAGATGAAGTAATATAACCGAGTTTACCTCCCTCGTTTAGAAGCTCTGTTCCACGTTTAATGAAGTATATAGAGAGGTCTGCGTTACCGGAGTACACGTCCTCATAGAGTGATTGAAGAACTCTTTCCTTGTAATTCGAAAGAATAGACTCTTTACGAACATACGGTGGATTCCCAACAACGTAGTCGTATTCCATGTAGTTCTTGACGACGAGCGAGAGAACCGTGTCCTCAAACATCTTGAACAGGCGTCCATCACCGTGTTCGACGCGGAGATACCGAACGGTATCAAGAATGTCGTTCACGTACTCCTCGAAGAACTCCTCGACGCCCTCGTACTCACGGGTTGTATAGCGATGGATACCTTCTTCCAGTCCACCATAGTACTCCCACATCCCTTCATGCATGTGGTATTTCACCACGTCGAGGACGCCCTGTAACGCCGCATAGTATTCTCCGAAGTTTCGAATCTCGGCGTTCATCTTAGCGGTCTGGTGCTTCGGCATTCGAACACGCTGAACGAGGAACTCTCCTTCGCGCTCCGATTCATCCACCTCGTCCTCGTCAACTTCGACCGGGAGCGGAACGGGAATCAGCACATCCTGATTATCCTCAGTCATCGCGTCGAACGTCATCTGGGTCGTGTCGTCGTCCCCGAGGTCGATGCCCGTCAGTTCCCGTTCGTTCCGAAGCGTGTCAGTGCGGAAAATGGGCAGGCGTCGAATCGTGAAATCAGCGTTGCTTCGCTTCGCTTCCCGATACTTTGGCAGGATGGCGACCATGAACCGAATCTGAGCCATCAGCACTGCGAACGGGTGAATGTCCAACCCGACGATATGCGGGCGGGTACAGAGTTCGGTGAGGTGTTTCACCCAGTCCGGGTCGTCGTTGTATCGCTCCACGTCCTCGATGTACCGCTTCACAGCTTCCACGAGGAACGTCCCAGACCCACAGGACGGGTCGATAATTCGCTCGCTGGAAACACCCACGTCGTAGCCAACGCCGTCCATGATGTAGTCGATGACTGGCTGTGGCGTGTAGAACTCGCCGAGGGCCTTACGCGTTTCTGGGTCGAAGTATCGCTGGTAGAGGTTCCCGAGCGGGTCGCCTTCGATGCGGGAGAAGTCGAATTTCAGCACTGAGAAGACGACGTGGGCCACTGCGCGACTGAACCGCTCTCGCGTTGCCCGACTCACGCGAGATACTTCACTCCCGTCCTTCGCCACGTCACGGAACCGATTGTATGGATTCTTGTGTTGACTGGCGGTCTCCTCGGCGTAGCCGTCAGTCCACCAGATGAAAATGTCGTCCTCGAATAAGCTCTCGACGAGTTGGTTCCGCATGTCCTCAATCATTCCGTTCGCCGCGACCGGATATGCATCGAGGCTAATTTCGCCATCGAATCCACCGAGCGCGTCGAAGTACCGCCGGAGCCCTTTATTAGTTGGGAAGAACGCGTGGTCTACAGTAGCTTTCGATAGGAGGAGTCGTGCGAGGAGTGCGTGACCGCTCTCCAGACAAAACATGAAATCCCGAAGCGATTGCTTGCCGTCAACAAATGCATCCCACGACTTCGGTATCTCATCAGGCTCGCTGGCGTAACTCGCTTCCCAGAAATCGTAGGCCCCTTTCACGAACTTCGCTTCGTTCTCGTCACGGAGTTCCCGAAGTAGGTCAACCATCGCAGTCACGAGGTCGGCGAACGGACTATCCTCTTCCAATCGGAATGTGTCGAAGAAGTGTTCGCGCCCAAGTTCGCTGTCCAATTCCACTGCGTCGAGATTGTCGAGGTATTCGTTGACGCTTTCGGGATTCGTGATGTCCCACTCCGGTTTTTCGAGAGCAGCGACAATGTCTGCGGCATGGCTTTCGGTCGCTTCTTCGAGAGAGATTGCAAGCATCTCCGTGTGACCGTCACGGCTGTAGAGTTGGAGTTTTTCGCCGTTTGTTAGAACTCCGTAGTCGGCTTTCAACTCGTCCACGTAGTGAAAGAGTTGGTCAGTGTGAGCGTCGAGGTCGTGTCCCGATGTTTTGAACTCGTAGATTGCAGTAACGGCTTCATTAGCGTCCAGTGTCACGTAGTCCGGTCGTCGGTTATCTGGAAGTGTCCACTCGCTCCGCAAGTCGTGTCCTGCACCGGAATAGCCAAGGAGTGTGTAGAAATTCTCGTTCATAAATGCATTCTCCACGTCCTTCTCGCTCATATCATCGCCAATGCGGGCTGCAATGCTGTGGAGCGCATTATGAACTGACGACGTTTGGGTCATATCTTGCTGGAGACAGTGATACATTAAAAATCTCGTGTTTGAATTACAGATGACCCTCACGTAGATGGAGTTCGGGCGGTACACTTCGACTCTGAACCTACAAATGGTTCGCAGGTCATCGCACCGGTTTTGCCGAGAGTACACATCCGTGGAAGAGGCGAGAAGAGAGGAGAACGCCGCTATCAAAGACCCACACTGTTAGATGGTGTTAAGTCCCTGTTTCGGGGGTATTCTCGTGGTTACTCTCGAACTGAACGACACAAACAGTAGCCGCTGTTTAACTGTGAACTGATTGTCGTATTGCCGGAGGTAGCCATGAAAGCACTCAAATTACTCGTGGCATTCGCCGTCATCACCAGTATTGCCGTCGGTGGCGTTGCCGCGCAAGAACAAGAAAACGAATTCGAGCAAGGCGCTGACGCCGACGTTGACCAAGAACAGTACGTCTCGCAGACGAACGTGAACGTCCAAGACGATAACACCGCCGTGGCGCTTGGCAAGTGGAGTGATGCGACGGCAGTGCAGGCAAGTGAGCAGTCCAACAGCAACTCGCAGACTGGTGTCGCAATCGCCTCGAACTACGCTAAAGATGTCGAGCAGGAGAATGAGGTTGAGGACGGTGGGGGCCGTGGTATTGGTGGTGGCAGATAATCACGGAGAGCAGCAATGAGATTGAAACCATTCCTAACGGTCGCACTCGCAGTGGCACTCCTCTCAACAGTGTTCGCCGGTGGTGCTCTGGCACAAGATGGCGGTGACGCGGTTGCCATTCAGACGAACGACCAGAGTAATTCGAACGCACAGACAGGAATCGCCATCGCCGAGAATACCGCTGAGGACATCGAGCAGGAAAATGAACTAGACGACAGCATACCGGTTCCACCACCACCCCAACCCAGTGACCCAGGCGAAACCTAATCAAACCGCGGAGCGACAGTGACGCCGCTACCCATATTTTCCTCCGACCCACCTACACTATTGTCCAGTAGACGCCTTTCCAGAGTGACTGTTTCAGCAGTTAGTATATCATACTAACCCGCTGACCATAGCGGTGCTCAACGACTGGAGTCTCAACCACGGATTTCGGCGGTGCTATCGTGGTTACTCTCGATGTGAAGAAGATGAACGGTTGGGGCTGTTTAACAGTGCTCTGCGTGTCGTGGAGTCGGAGGTAGCCATGAAAGCACTCAAATTACTCGTAGTATTTGCAGTGATGACCAGCATCGCTGTTGGCGGAGTAGCCGCGCAAGAACAAGAAAATGAGTTCGAACAGGACGCTGAGGCCGAGGTGGAGCAATACCAAGACGTCGAGCAGACAAACGTGAATGTGCAGGACGATAACCTCGCCGTGGCGGCCTGGGGTGGCGATGCAACTGCCGTGCAGGCAAGTAACCAGGCTAACGAGAACTCACAGACTGGAGTCGCGGTCGCCTCGAACTCCGCTGAAGACGTCGAGCAGGAAAACGAGATAGAAGATAGGAGTGGTGACAACAATGTTGGTGGCAGAGGGTAACCCCAACGGATGACAATGAAACTGAAAGCACTCTTAACGGTCACACTTGCGATAGCACTTCTCTCGACAGTACTCGTTGGCAGCTCGATGGCCCAAGAGCAAGCAAACGAATTCGAGCAGGAGGCTGACGCTGAGGTCGAGCAATACCAGGATGTTGAGCAGCTCAACGTAAACGAACAGTCAGACAACGTCGCAGCAAGCAGTGGCGGTGATGCAACTGCCGTACAGGCGAGCGAGCAGTTCAATAGCAACTCGCAGACCGGCGTTGCAGTCGCGTCGAACACTGCCGAGGACATTGAGCAGGAGAACGAGGCGGATGATGAATGTGATGGTATTCTACTACCGGACGGCACTTGCCGACCACCAGCGCCCAGCTAATTACGGAGTAAACCAATGAGACTGAAACAACTTCTCACCCTTGGCATTGCACTGGTACTCGTGACGACGGTTTTTGCTGGCAATGTCGCTGCGCAAGAACAAGAAAATGAGTTCGAGCAGGACGCCGAGGCCGAAGTAGACCAGTATCAAGATGTATCGCAGACGAACGTGAACATCCAGGAAGACAACACTGCTATAGCAGCGTGGGGCGGTGACGCCACTGCTGTGCAAGCGGGTGAACAGAGTAACGAAAATTCGCAGACCGGCATCGCAGTCGCGTCAAACTATGCTGAAGATATTAGTCAGGAGAATGAAATCGACTTCGAAGACAACAGCCCGCCACCCCCGCCACCGATTGACGTCTAATCACACTAAAGGGCGGCAGTGACGCGATTACCCATTTTCTGCGAACCAAGTGAACCAGAGGGCTTGGTCTCTGGGGGGTGGCGCGTTATGGGGTCACCTCGTCGTTTATCACCGCACAAATCTCACAGGTATGCTCGCTCGCCGAATCATACGGTACCGGTTCTCCGATGAGGGTTTCTTTGATGTAGTCTAATTTACTCATCCGTGATAATTCATACAATCGGTTAAATCAGCCTTTCGCCACCGTTTGTCCATAAGACTCTGAACTGTATCGTTAGCCCAGGCAGCTCGCTCCTGCAAGACGATACCAATAGACCGCTGCATGAATTTAAGTCCATGACCGACATCTTTCTTGACAAGAGAAGCGATGAGCACGAATTACCTCGCCGCAGAGGTACCACCAGAGAAAGACCCCGCCGACTACTCGTACGTCGAACGCAGAGCCGACTTGCTCGACCGTGTCCTGGCGGCGGGCTCCAGAAAGAACATCCACCAAGCCCGTCTCGCGGAGGTCTACGACGTATCGCCAGCCCAGATTTCGAAAGATATGGCGCGTATTGGTGATGACGTGGCGGACCATCTCACGAACGACCTCGAACTCCAAACGGTCGCGATGTATGAGCATACGGTCGAACAGTTGCGTGCCGACGGGCGCTACAAAGCGGCATGGGACGTGCATCTGGACTTCCTCGACTGGGTCGATTATTCACCCGAGGCAGCAGCGAACGAGACAGATACGACTGACACGGAACAGGACGACGTCCGCAAGCTACCACAGGAAACCAAGCGTCTCATGGCCCAATTAACCCACACCGACCACGACACCTCCGAGGAGACGACTCCACCTGCATCACAGAGTTAATCGATGAAGCGGTAAAGCCGTTCTCCAAGTCAGAGAAACCTGTAGCGAGCGTTCTGGCGGTGAAAAATTAACTCTACTTTACCCGCGGTGAACGGCTGTAGTCTGGGGGTGCCGTCGCTGGCAGGTGAGGGCGAATAGCCTGTATGGAGTGGGTCAATTCCGGTCAGCCGGGTGGAGGTGCGCCGTCGAGTACCGTCGAAAGCGTTGTCTGGCCCATCGGTTCGCCAGGTGACGGGCTGCTCGCGGTATCAGTACCTTGATTCCATGCGAAGTTGCGGAAATCTCGCGTATAGAGTACAATATGCGATTCTTCTGCAACCGTGTCACCGGCTCCGTCAGCGATGGCCGGGAGGTCGACGGTGCCGTTGCGGTCGAAGTCGGTGAGGCCGATATCGGCCCACCGAGTGACGCGTCCGTCGTCGGGGTCAGTCCGGCGGGCAAGATGGCCAGTATCGGCGAACATCGTGAGGATTTGTCGCACCCGTCGTTCACTGATGGTGACGGCATCGTGGGCGGCGACCGCGGCGGTGGTCACTCCGGTGGTTCCGTCTCCGTCGCGAGTGAGCAGGTCGGTCGTCGCGTCAAAGACGCTCTGTTCGCCGGCACTCCGGGTGTCGACGTGTGCAGTAGCGTGGATGGGAAACCAGTCGGGGATGGCCGCCGTATCCAGAATCACGGTCGCAGGTTTGTTGGCGGTGCGCCCGACGCGAAGCGCCACTTGGGCAGTATCGGCCTCCCGCATCTGTTTAAGGACGGCATTTCCAACGGCACTTCCGTAATCACGCTCAGTCCCCTTCCCGACAGGGTCGATGGTTTCGTTCAACCACGCCGCCCGTCGTCGGAGTTCGTGGTCGCCATGGTGAGCCGACCCGAGGACAACCGCGAGCGATTCATCGCCGTAGGTATCTGACCCGCGGAGGTTGCCGCGGTGGTCCATCAGCTTGGCGAGATTCGCGTCGCCAGTGAAGTGGTCTTCATACTGGTCACGCACCTTCTTTGACGTGAAGACGACCGGCGGCGTGCCACCGCCGTACTGGTCGCGTACAGCCGCGCACAAAGCGGCGTCGTGTGCGGGGTTCGTCCATCGACCAGATGAATACGGTTTGATGGCGTCAGTACTTTGAATGTAGGTATTGGCGAGCGTCTCGCCGAGGAACGCGGCACGTTCATCATCGTCTAGTATTTGGACGTGATTCATCGGACGGCCGAGCGCCCGTTCCCATTCGAGAGGGTCATCATCGACGAGGAGCGGGGTGCCGTCCAATCCGATGACAGCCTTCGTATAGGAGAGTTCGGGCGGCGTTTGGAACTCAACGTGATAGGTACCGTTCTGCTCACTCGTGGTAAAGAACTGGGCGGCGTTGTTGATGCCGGGGAGACTTGTCCGTTCAAACGGCTCGCCCGGTGCTATCGGGTCGGCGTTGAGGATGGTAAAGACGGCGAGCGGCGCGTAGGCGTGATACCCCATCAGTTCGAAGTCGACGGCATTGCGCTCGTCGGGTTCGAAGTCGAATTCGGGGCGGGTGAACCATGCGAGCGCACGCTTGCGGCGTTCTGCGTTGGTGCGGACGGCGAGGAGGTCGTTCCAGTCGTCGATTGGTGGTGAGTCATGGAGAGCGAGAAAGGCGTTCACGCCGCGAATAAGCGCTTCGCCGTCGAGCCGGGTCGTAAACACGTCTTCGCCGGCTTCGTCGAAGACCACGTGGCGGCCTTGTCCGACCTGGGGGAGGTGTGTATGTGCGTGATGCCCGATGATGACCTGATAATCGTCGAGCTCAACTGCCATCTTCGCGCGATAGGGACACTCCGCGTCGCCATCCTCGCACGGGAGGTCAAGGAGGTCGTGAATCGTCTGTGGTTGAACCTCGTGCTGATAGAGCTTTTGGGCCCGGTCTCTGATGGCGTCGTCGAACTCGCCGGTGAATGTGGGACAGTCACGGAAGACGGATGGAAGGGTATAGATGTCGTCAGGGTCGAAGCCGACCTGTTCGGCGTATCTCGTTCCCTGTTCGTACAACCCTTCGCGTTTCGCGAGGTATGCAATCGGTTCGTCGCGCTCGCGGGCAACTTTGAACGTGCTGTAGGACTTCCCACTCCCCATAATTGCGTCAATCACGACTTGGTCGTTGCCCTGCATCGCCGTGTCGAGTTCACCGGCAACGCAGGCACGAATATCGTCGATAGTGGGGGCATCCGTCGCTGCATCAACCAAGGCCAAGGGGATGTCGGCGCGGGCGCGAGGAGAGTTTGGGAGCGTGACCGTGGCGGCGACCGCGTCGGTCGTGGTACTTTCGGAGGCGTTGTACTCGGGAATGGCGAAACCAAGGGCACGAAGGTAGTCAACACCGCGCCACCAATCGGCACCGTCGGCGATGTGTCCGCGCGGCCAATCCTCGTTAGCGATAAGCGCCATCTCGACGACGGTGCCGTGGTGGTTCTGGCCAGTGTCGACCCACACGCCCTTCGTCGTGTTGATGTAGTTCGCGGTACCGTTCGCGTCCGGCCCCCATATCGGGACGAACGCGCGATGCCCAGCACTGGTTCCGGCGTCGTCGTTCCACGCATGGACGATGGTCTTCTCGGCGACGCGTTCGGCATCCAGCGTGTCGATAGCAACGAAGATATCGCGAATGTCGCTGGTTATCTCGTCGGCCGTCGTCGCCATGGGGTCGTGGCCGGAGAGGTCGTAGTTATCGTGGTTAGTTGAGCCAGCCGGCGTCGCGCCCGCCGGGATGTCACTGGCACGGTCGTCGTCGACCCACGCGTCGAGTGCCGCCCGCCAATCGTCGTGGTCGGCGGTGTACTCGGGCCACAATCCCTCGACAAGGGCTCCAACACGGTCGGCGTACGTGGGGTCGGTGAGCTCCTCACCCCATGCGGCCGTCTCAGCAATTAACTCGTCGGAAACGGCATCGACGGGCGTCGGGTCGTACTGGACATCCGTCGTGTCGATGGGCGTGACGACGGAATCGTACTCAGCGTGGAATGACAGTGGGGCCTTGTACTGCCGGTTCTTGTTGTTCACCCAGTCCGGGTCGAGGAGGTCGTTTGCGCCATCGACGCTTTCGTACACATTGGCTTCGGCCACCTCCAAATAATCACGTTCGCGGTTACGCAGTTCCGCAAACACACGCCGGCGGGCGTCACGGTCGTCGGCGAAGTGCTCGGCGATGGGCAGCGTCGCCGCAGGCGGACCGAAGATGTACGCACCGCCAACGCTGTCGAGCATCGAAACAGCATCACGCCCGCCGTACAATGCTCCTACTTCGGCAGCGAAAGCGGCAAGCGCGGCCTCAATCGTCTCCTGTTTTCCAGGGGCGAGCGTTCCGGCGTCGCGCTGGGCTTTCAGGGAGTCGCTGGCCAGGTCGATATCGCCCCAGACGGCATAACCCTGAATGTCGCCATAATCGGGCGTCGGTTTTTCGTCGTCCTGCCACGTCGTGCCATCGTCAGTCCGGCACGGCACGGTGCGAATCGTCGCCGGGTCTTTGTATGAGGTAATTGCGTACACGCACCGGTCAGCACGGTCGTAAATCGTCTCGCGGTCGTCCGCAAGCGTTGCGACCCGCCCCAGTTGGTCGAAGCCCTGTTCATGCAGGTCGAGGTCATCATGCTGGCGCTTGATATACCATCCGTAGTAATCGTTCAACCCCAGCGTTGGACGACCGTCAAGCGTCGCAATGGCCGCATGCGCGGGTTCGATACGTCGATAATAGTCGTGCACTGCGATGGAGGTCTCGGAGCAATTTGTTGCGATAGCCTCACGCTGGTCGTCCCCGTGGCCGAGGTCGGGCATGACGCTCACGGTCGCCGTCGTGGCCGTGACCGTTGTCGTCACCGTCGCCGCAGTCGCGACTACGTGCGTCCCTTGGGTCATCGGTTCCCTCCATCCGTTACCTCGCGCTGGCAATACTCGCAGATATAGACGGGAATATCGTGCGTCAAAACAACCGATTTCGTCACCCCATGCACCTCGCAGCGAGGTGGTCGGTCGACCCGCCCATTCATCGGGTGCCCTCCCGCGATGCAATGCCGAGACGCACGGCTAGTGTAACCGCCACGAGGACGCGACGAATGAGGTGATGCAATCGGAATCGTCTGGATGTGATAGTGGTCATGGGTTGTGAATTGGAGTTCCGACACACGCTTGTGCCCTCGTGGGGCAGAACCTATATGGGGGAATCCATGGGTATTGGAAGTACGGCCGTGAAGTCCGCCTCATTGCGGGCTGGCGTGCCGTCGGATGTACGCGTCCACCGACTGCCTGTGGCTGGGTGAGGTGGTGGACGCGTAGGTCTTGTCGTGTTATTCGCCCTCCTGGTCGGGCTCTGACGCGGTCTGTTCGAGCATCCGCTCCAGAATGTCCGCATATGTCTCCCCTTTGATACCACGCGCTTTGATGCGGTCCCGAATCGTTTCGGGGAGTTGTATGCTAGTCGTTGCCATAAATAATGCATAGTATTGTAGCACTATAGTTCTATTCCCCAAGTAACCAGAGTTATTACCCGGCATCTCGAACAGAAAACCGATAACTTACCCATGAAAAACGAGGATAGTTTCGACGGCCCTCAGACTGAGTGGAGCACCGACCTACCGCTTCCCGGCGGTGAAGATGACCCAGAGCGTCGCCTCCGCGGGTTTCTCACCGAAACCGACGTGAAATTCCTTCGTGATGACCTTGAGCCGAGTGACCCCGCCGAACGTCGGCGCAAGCTCTATCAGCGTGGCCGCTCGGCCGTGATGGACTTTACACTCTTACACGAGTGCCTCACCGACACCCATCTTGACTTCATCTTCTTCCCCGAACGTGATGGCCGCGCCAAGCGCGCACTCATGGAAGACGAAGCGACGTGGCTCCGGCGCGGGATGATTGACATGCTTGCTGTCCTCCATCGGGTGACACTCGACACGGACGCCGCAACCGAGAGTGTCCAGCCCGATACATTCGAGTGGCTCAACGAGCGCGGGCAGTATCGCGCATCCCGCGAGTACCGAAGCGTCGGTGACGTTCGTGCCCTCGTTGAACGCGGGCAGCCTGAGGAACTGACCGAGGCTGAGAAAGATTGGTATTTGCGTGCGCTTGCGAACGGCACGCTTGACGACCTCGATGATGATGCGGCGTGGTTTCCAACGACGACGCCCGGCACAGCCACCGACGCTCGTGACCCCGAGGCCGACTCTGCATACCAGAACCTGACCGGAAAGGGAACATTCGACGTGGCAGACCATATCTATGTAGCGCCCGAGGAGGCTGAGTTCTACGACCCGGAGAAGGACGACGACCAAGAACACGAAGACGACGCATGAGACAGCCGCAACTGTCGGCGATAGAATCGCGACCGGTAGTGCGGATAGCACGTGAAGGTGTCGGAGTGGCACACCAGCGAGACTATGGTGAACCCCGCAACCGGTGATAGGTTTTAGTGGGCGTGCTGAATACAGGGCGCGTATCGGTCACGGGCCACCCCACCGTTCACAGTGTAGAGCATACGCTTATCTGGAACCAGCGCAGAAACTATCTAAATGAATGTACCAGAATCAATCCGTGATATTGGAGAACGTCCCCTTGGCCGTGTTCTGGTGATTCTCGTTGGTCTCTGCCTTGTCTTTGGGGTAATGACACTGTTCCTTCCAATTCGTCCTCTAATTTGGTGGTCTCTCCCGGTTTTACTCATTATTTGGGGAATCTCGACACTATATCGTTACGGAGTAGGAAAATCTCTGACTCTGCTTGCTGGTTGTCTGCTCATACTCGGCGGAATCACACGTGCCTTGTTCCAACTCATTTCGATGAGTGAATTCATCGGAACTGTGGCTAATCTTGTCCCGCTCGCGGGCATTTTTGCTGAAATGTTTGCTCACCACTACCGCGAGAATAAATAACTGCATCACACTTTGCTAACTACGTCGACGTGACAGCTGGTTCACCACTCTTTAGCCGGAACAAACGAGTTCAATTTGACGAATACAACCTCTCTATTCGGCACGTCAATTCTATCAGTCGTTGAGGATTTCTACAGAGCCACCAGCAATGCTCTCCTTGGGTGATGAAAAGTACTGGTCGAATGGGTGGTGGTGACGATACGTTTATGCAGCCACCCACATTTAGCTCTCTGCGAATCGAGGGACAGCACCGATGGCAACCTAGAGCAGGTTCAAATCACCTTGCCGGTTTGCGCGTACGTGAGAAAAATATCCCACCGCAGGCTGTTGGCTTCCCTGATAAAAAGAACTCCTCAGAGTCGGTTCATAGCGCTTTTATCATCTCTGTTTTCATTCAATGCACTGGTGGACAGTTCCCACACCTTGAAGGGTGGCAGTACATGTTCGTCGAACCTGAAGAGTTATGATGTCACTCTGCTACTGGAATGTTGTAGAACGCCCGACCGAGGCGTGCCGGGAGTGAGGAACGATTGGAATCCAGATGGCGTAAATTGCCGGTAAACCGCTTGGAATCCAAGCCAAAACCGGGCTATCCGATATAAGGAACTCTACGCCGTCTACGGAATGTGGAAAATGCGCGAAGCGCATGGACTCGCCGGGATTTGAACCCGGGGCCTCTCCCATGCCAAGGGAGTGATCTACCACTGATCTACGAGCCCGCGTCTGCAGTCAGTTCTTCCCTGCGACCATTGATAAACCTCTCGAAATCCGCGCACCCCCGCCGGAGCGTGTCACACCGACTCGTCCGCTCGACCGACCGAATGGAAACCCTTTAACCGCTGAGAGGGGAAACGGGCGTAGGGAACGGCACAGCCGCAAATCCGACTCGTCGCGAACGTACTTTGACGCGACTTGGGATTGCGGACGTGCAACGTGACTCTCGTCACGACTGGCGGAACCCGCCGCCAGCACTCTAGCGGCTCGTGCAGTTCCTATCCTCGAACAATGGCACGAATGCACACCCGACGCCGCGGCTCGTCCGGTTCCGACCGGCCCGTGGCAGACGAACCACCGGAGTGGAGCGACGTAGATGCGGGCGACGTGGAAGACCGCGTCGTCGAACTCGCGGAGCAAGGCTACAGCCCCAGCCAAATCGGGCTGAAGCTCCGCGACGAGGGCGTGACCGGCACGCCCGTCCCCGACGTGAAACTGGCCACCGGCAAGAAAATGACCGAGATTCTGGAGGAGAACGACGCGGGCTCCGACCTGCCCGAAGACCTCGAGAATCTGATGGAGCGCGCCGTGCGCCTCCGCGAGCACGTCGACGAGAACCCGCAGGACAAGCAGAACAAGCGCGCCCTGCAGAACACCGAATCGAAAGTTCGCCGCCTCGTGAACTACTACCGCGGCGACGAACTCGACGAAGACTTCACGTACACCTACGACGTGGCGAAAGAACTCCTCTAATAGATGTCGACGTCCGGCCGAACCGCTTCCGAGGACGCCCACTCCGCGAGCGAGGTGGCCGCGGCGCTCCGCGACGCCGACTTCGTTCGAATCGTCGCGCAGGCCGACGGCGACTCACTCGCGGCGAGCGGCGTCCTCGCCCGCGCGTGCGCCGACGCCGGAATTCCGTTCCAGGTGAGCGCCGCGCGCTTCCCGGCTCACCGCGCCGAGACCGACGACCGCTCCGTCGTCGCGACGGTCGGTGCGACGGGCGGCGACGTGTCGCTCCTCGGGCGGTCGGCCAGCGTCGCGGCCTACGAAGCCGCGGACGAACTCGGCGAAACGCCGGACCCTGTGCTGGCACTCGCCGGCATCGCGGCGGCCGGCGTCCTGCCGGGCGAGGACGAGAGCGCGCGGCTGCTGGACGCCGCGGGCGACCGACTCGCGCGCAAACCCGGCGTCGCGACGCCCACGAACGACCTCGCGGACGGGTTGGCACACTCGACGCTGATTCACGCGGGATTCTCCGGCGACGCGGAGGCGGCGCAGGCCGAACTCGCGGAACTGGGTCTTCCGGTCGACCTCGACGACGACGCCCGCCGACGGGTCGCCTCGCTCGTCGCGCTCTCGGTCGCGGGGCCGGAGGGCGCGACGCCGCGGGCGGGCGACGCCGTCGAGCGCGCGCTTCGCCCCTACGAACTCGCGGACGGACCGTTCGCGACGCTCGGCGGTTACGCCGACGTTCTCGACGCTGTCGCGCGCGAACAGCCCGGAACGGGCGTCGCGCTGGCGCTCGGACACGACGCTCGCGCGCCGGCGCTCGACGCGTGGCGCGACCACGCGAGCGCGGCGCACGCGGTGCTCCGAGAGGCGACGACGGGACGCTACGACGGCCTGTTCGTCGCCCGAACGGACGACGCGCCGGTCGAGACGGCGGCCCGACTGCTCGGCGACTTCCGGTCGCCGGAGCCGATCGCGCTCGTCGTCACGGACGCCGAAGCCGCAGCGGTTTCGGTGGACGACCGCGAACCCGACGACCCCGAAGCGGGCGTCATCGGACTGGGCAACGCGATGCGGCGGGCCGCGTCGGCGGTCGGCGGCGACGGAACGGGAAGCGCGCGCCGCGGTTACGCGCGGTTCGACGCGGACGCGAAGGAGTTCCTTTCGGCGTTCCGGGAGGCGCTATGAGACGAGCGACGATTCGCACGGAACTGGAGGACGCCGACGTTATCGCGGCGTCGGTCGCGCCCGACAACACGTCCGAAATCGAGACGAACGTGGAGGGCGGCGCGGTCGTGACGACGATAGAACGCGGGACGACCGGCGGTCTCCAGTCCACCGTGGACGATTACGTCGTGAACCTCTCGGTGGCGGAACAGGTGGTACGGACGGCGAAGACGACACCGACAACTCAGACAGCACAAACGACGAACGACGATACCAACACGAACCATGAGTGAACGATCAGTCTCCAAGAAGTCACAGCAAAAGCGGTGGTACACGGTCCACGCTCCCGAGCAGTTCGACCGCGCGGAGCTGGGAACGACCCCCGCCGACGAACCGAATCAGGTGCTCGGTCGCACCATCGAAACGACGCTCGGCGAGTTGACGAACAACGCCAGCGAGAACAACACGAAACTGACCTTCAAGATCAACGACGTGGGGAGCGACGCGGCCTACACCGAGTTCGTCAAGCACGAACTCACCCGCGACTACCTGCGTAGCCTCGTGCGACGCGGCGCCTCGAAGGTCGAGGCGTACATCACGGTGCTGACCGCGGACGACCACCGCGTTCAGATCCAGCCCGTCGCGTTCACGACGAAGAAGGCGGACCACAGCCAAGAGAAGGCCATCCGCCGGACGATGATCGACCTCGTCAGGGAGGCCGCGCGAGACCGCACCTTCGACGACCTCATCGACAGCGTCGTCGAGGGTCGCCTCTCCAGCGCGATCTACGGCGAGGCGAAGACCATCTATCCGCTTCGCCGGGTGGAGATCCAGAAGGCGACGTTGGAAGCCCACCCCGAGGAGGTCGCGGAAGAAGAAGAGACCTCCGTGGACGTGGAAGAAGAGGACGTGGAAGTTTAATCGACTTCGTTTTTTGCGCGGGCGACAACGCGGTTTCTCGCGGAGCCGCGGCCGTCGCGAAGTGGTCGCGGAGCGGCGCTACTCGGTGACGACGACGGTGCCCGACATACCATCCACCTCGTGAGGGATGCAGAAGTAGGAGTAACTCCCCGGAACCTCGAACGTGTGCTCGAACGTCAAGTTCGGGTCGATGGTGCCTCGACCCTTCTGCCACGCTTTGCGGGCCGCCTGCTCGGAGTCGAAGCCGCCCGACGCGAAGTACTCGGCCCCGTCCGGGATGCCGTCCTGGTACGCCGTCACGCTGTGTCTGCGCATGTCGGTGTTCGTCCAGACGACGGTCTCGCCGGCCTTCACTTCGAACTTCCGCGGGTTGAAGGAACTCGACCCCATCGAGATGTCGCCCTCGGGGGCGTTCGACCCGGTGTTCGTCAGAGCCGCGCACCCCGACACCGTGGCGGACGTCGCGCCGACGACCCCGGCCAGAAACGCTCGGCGGTTCATAGCCGAGGGTCGGGTCGCCGAGGGTATATGTCTCTCGAAACGCGATTCGCGCGGTCGTCGCGGTTTCCGCCCCGCCCGTTAGGGCCAGTTGCCGCCTTCCTCGTAGGCGTCGATGACGCGCTGGAGGGCGACGACGTACGCCGCGGTGCGGAAGTTCGGCAGGTCGTGTTCCTCGTAGGCGCTCGTCAGGTCGTCGAAGGCGTTGACGATGACGCTCTCGAGTTCGTCGTTGACGCGCTCTTCCGACCAGTGGAACCGCTGGCGGTTCTGCACCCACTCGAAGTACGACACCGTCACCCCGCCCGCGTTGGCGAGGATGTCGGGGAAGACGTGCACGCCGCGCTCCGTGAGCACGTCGTCGGCCTCGGGGGTGAGCGGTCCGTTCGCGGCCTCCGCGATGACGTCGGCCTGCACCTCGCGCGCGAGTTCGTCGTCGATGGCGTTCTCCAGCGCCGCGGGCACGAGCAGGTCGACGTCGAGCGTGAGCAGGTCGTCGTTGCCGAACTCCTCGTCCGCGCCGGCGTAGCCGACGACGCTGCCCGTCTCGTTCTTGTGGTCCTTCACGTCGCGGGCGTGAAGCCCCTCGGAGTTGTAGACCGCGCCGCTGGAGTCCGAGACGGCGACGATTTTCGCGCCGAGGTTCTCCAGCAGTTTCGCGGCGATCCACCCCGCGTTGCCGTACCCCTGCACGGCGACGGTGGCGTCTTTCATCTCCTTGTCGAGGTAGTCGAACGCCTCGCGGGCGGTGAGCATGGTCGAGCGCCCCGTCGCCTCGACGCGGCCCTCGCTCCCGCCGGAGTCGAGCGCCTTACCGGTGATGACGCCCGGAGCCGTCGTGTTTTCCAGCGTCTCGTAGGTGTCCTTTATCCAGTTCATCTCCCGCTGGCCGGTGTTCACGTCCGGCGCGGGGATGTCGCGGTCGACGCCGATGAACGGGCGGAGTTCCGTCGCGAAGGAGCGCGTGATGCGCTCCAACTCCGCCTCGCTGTACTCGTCGGGGTCGATGACGATGCCGCCTTTCCCGCCCCCGTAGGGGATGTCCACGACGGCCGTCTTGTAGACCATCCATCCGGAGAGGGCTTTCACCTCGTCTCGGCTGACGTTGGGATGGTAGCGGATGCCGCCTTTGTACGGTCCGCGGTCGCCGTTGAACTGCGAGCGGAACGCCTTGAAGACCTCGATGGAGCCGTCGTCCATCTCCACGGAGAGGTTCGTTTCGAGCACCCGCTCGGGATGCTTGAGCCGTTCGAGGACGTCGTCGGACGCGTCGATGTACTCGGCCGCGTCGTCGATCTGCTCCTGCAGGCTCTCGAACGGATTGGCTTGTTCTGACATCGTCTGTCAGTGACACCCACCCACTGTTAAGCGTGGCGAAATTCGGGACCGACCGGCTTCGATTCGGGGTGAGGGGTTCAGTTACCGGAGGCGCGAGCGTACTCGAGGATGCGCTCCGCCTGCGCGACGAGAGGGGCGTCTATCATCTCTCCCTCGACCCGAAAGACGCCGCGACCCTCCTCGTCGGCCTCCGCTTTCGCCGCCAGCACCCTCTCGGCCCACTCGACGCGCTCCGGGTCGGGCGCGAACGCCTCGTTGATGGGTTCGACCTGCGACGGATGGATCGCCATCTTCCCGTCGTAGCCGAGTTGGATGGCGAACTCGGTCTCCTCGCGTACTCCCTCCGGGTCCCCGAAGTCGGTGTAGACGGTATCGATGGCGTCCACGCCCGCGGCGCTCGCGGCCAGCACGACGCGCTCGCGGGCGTAGAGCACCTCCGTCCCCTCGTCGGTTCGGGTCGCCCCGATGTCCGCAGAGAGGTCTTCCGCGCCGAAGGCGAGGGCGTCGGTCGCGTCCGCCGCGCCGATCTCGTCGGCGGCGAGCACCCCGGAGGCGGTTTCGACCAGCGCGACGACGGGCACGTCGCAGTCGTGCTCGTCGAGGAGGCGGGACAGCGTCTCGACGTCGTCCGCCGACCCCGTTTTCGGGAGCATGACCGAATCGAGCGAGTCCGCGCCCGCCGCGATTTCTCGCAGGTCGTCGTCCGCCGCGACCCCGGTCGGGTTGACCCGAACGCACACCTCGCAGTTCGGTTCGAACTCCGGGTCGGCGAGCGTGTCCCGAACCGCCTCGCGCGCCTCGTCCTTTCGGTCGGGCGCGACGGCGTCCTCCAAGTCGAACACTATCACGTCCGCCCCCGCTCCGGGCGCTTTGCGCAGCATCTCCGGACGGTCGCCCGGCGTGAACATGACGCTTCGTCGTGGCATACGCGAGGCGACGCGCGGGTTCGATTTCAACCCACCGGGATTATGTTGTCGTACGCGAGTCGGTGGATATGGCAGACGATATCGACGGAGAACAGATGGGAGTCGGAATCGCAATCGGCGCGGGCATCGGCGCGGCGTTGGGCGTGGCGATGGACAACCTCGCGCTCGGGATGGGGATGGGAATCGCGGTCGGAGTCGCTATCGGCGCGGCGCTGTCCTCGAAGTGAGGCGCAGACCGCCGTCTCAGGGCCAGAGACCGCGCGCCTGATGGGCCTCCGCGATGCGCGAGAGGCCGACGATGTAGGCCGCGTCGCGCCACGTCACGCCGCGCGTTTCGACTTCGTCGCGCACGTCGTTCCACGCCTTCAGCATCTCGGTCTCGAGTTCCTCGTTCACGCGCTCCAGCGACCACTGGCGGCGGTTGATATCCTGCAGCCACTCGAAGTACGACACCGTCACCCCGCCCGCGTTGGCGAGGATGTCGGGGACGACCGGGATGCCGCGGTTTTCGAGTATCTCGTCCCCGGTGGTGGTCGTCGGACCGTTCGCGCCCTCGACCACGATGTCGGCGTCCACGTCGCGGGCGTTCGCCTCGGTGATGACGTTACCGATGGCGGCCGGGACGAGCACGTCCACGTCCAGTTCGAGCAGTTCGTCGTTCGACAGGTGTTCGGGCGCGTCGTAGGTCGTGACCGCCTCGGGTTCCTCCTCGTGCGTCGGGATGTCGTCGATGTCGAGGCCGTCGGGGTCGTAGATGGCGCCGTTGACGTCGCTGACGGCGACGACGTTCGCGCCCCACTTGTGCAGGGCGAGCGCCGCGTTCGCGCCGACGCTGCCGAACCCTTGAATGGCGACCGTCGTCTCTTCTAAGGGGTAGTCGTAGTAGTCGCACGCTTCGCGGACGATGATGGCCACGCTCTGTCCGGGGGACTCCTCGCGTCCGTGGCTTCCGCCGATGACGGGGGGTTTGCCGGTGACGACGCCGGGGGTCGTCTCGCCTTCCTGCATCGAGTAGGCGTCCATGAACCACGCCATCGTCTGCGCGTCGGTGCCCATGTCCGGCGCGGGGATGTCCCGCATGGGGCCGATGAAATCGCGCAGTTCCTCCGCGAAGCGTCGGGTGAGCCGTTCTTTCTCCTCGGCGCTCAACTCCTTCGGGTTCACGACGATGCCGCCTTTCGCGCCGCCGAACGGGATGTTCATCACGGCGCACTTCCACGTCATCCACATCGAGAGGCCGATGCACTCCTCCTCGGTCACGCCGGGGTGGTAGCGCATGCCGCCCTTGAACGGTCCGCGCACGCTGTCGTGCTGTGCGCGGTAGCCGGTGAATATCTCCGTGTTGCCGTCGTCGCGCTTGAGCGGAACCGACACGCGGTGAACCTGGTCGGGATGTTTCAATCGGTCGATGATGCCGCGGTCGATGTCGAGGTGCGCCGCCGCTCGTTCGAGTTGGCGACGCGCCGTTTCGACCGCCGTTTCGGGTTCGTCGGTCGTCTGCTTGCCGGTGGATGCCATGATTTGGACGCCTCCGTGGGGTCTGACCGGCAAATATTGCACGACCGGAGAAAGACCTTCCCATCCGAGTCGGAAGCGATATGCATTACCAAAGCACGCTACCGCCGAAACGGCTACTGCGGGAACGCGTACACCGTTCCCGCGACGTCGCCGACGTACACGGCGTCGCTTCCGACAGTCGGCGACGAGACCAGCGCGTCCTGCGCCCGGAAGCGCCAGCGGATGCGCCCGTCGGCGCGGTCGAGCGCGAACACCTGCCCCGCGTCGTTGCTGACGTACGCGAACCCGTCGGTCACGACGGGCGACCCCCACACGCGCGCGCCGGTTTGGACGCGCCACCGGACCGTCCCTTCCCGCGCGTCGAGCGCGTAGACGTTACCGTCGGCGCAGCCGACGTAGACGGTGCCGTTCACGACGACGGGGGTCGACCAGACGCCCGCTTCCGTCCGGAACCGCCACTTCGTCTCGCCGGTCTCGGCGTCGAGCGCGTAAACTCGGTCGCCGTCCACGGTCCCGACGTAGGCGGTGTCGCCGACGATTTCGGGCGTGCCCGCGATGGCGAGGGCCGGCGCGAACCGGAACCGCTCGCTCCCGTCGGTCACGTCGTGGGCGAACAGGCCGCCGTCGAGGCCCGTCACGTAGAGGGTGTCGCCCGCGATTCGAAGCGAGGTGAGCGCCCGCGCCGGACTCCGAAACGAGTCCGCCACCTCGCCGCTCTCGGCGTCGAGGGTGGACACCTGCCCGTCCCGGGCCGCGACGTAGAGGGTGTCGCCGAGCAGCACCGGCGACACTTCGAGTCCGGCCTCCGTCTCGAACTGCCACTCCCGTCTCCCGTTGGCGGCGTCGAGCGCGAACAGGTTTCCGCTGCGGTCGCCGACGTACGTCAGTTCCGGGCCCATGGTCGGCGTCCCGACCGCGTTCGGTGCCTGAAACAGCCAGTTGCTCACGCCGTCCCGGCGGTCGATGCCGCAGACGAACCCGTTTCCGGTCCCCACGTACACCGTTCCGTTTCGGACGACCGGCTTCGTTTGGACCGGTCCGCCCGCCTGCGCGTACCAGCGCGCGCGAACGCGGTCGCCCCTCGACGACGTCCGACCGGTTCGAAGCGCGGTTCCGCCGTCGCCGCCGCGCGGTGCCGACCGCCAATCGACGCCGCCGTCGGTCGAGGTCCGACGAGGGGACGACCGTCGCTCGGCACCGCCGTCGGTCGACACTCGACGAGGCGGCGGCGAGCTAGCGCCGTCGTCGGGCGCTCCGACCGCGTCCGTCGGGTCGGTCGTCTCGGAGCACTCGAAGGACCACTCGACGCTCCGCGAGACGCGCGTGTCCCCGCGAGTCACCACCTGGTCGAACTGGAACTCGCCGGCCGCGTTCATATCGAAGCTGTCAGGTTCCGCCCCGTTCTCGGAGTCGAAAGACGCTCCTATCGATTCGTGGTCACGTCGATTCGCCGTCGAACGCCGCGTGTTTTGGTCTTTCATGTTTTCCTCCCGACCTGAATTAGGTCTGACTACAACTCCCGTTCGAATAGTGTCTACTTTGTTATGCACCGATTATACGCCTCCGTCTCCGTTGCAACGGTTGGAACGGTTGCAACAATCGGTGATAGACGAACTGAAAGGTGTGATAGACCGAAGAGATGGCGGAGACAGACCGATAGGATTTTTCCGGCGCGCGGCGCAGATTCCGCCATGACGGGCCGCTACTACGAGGAGTTCACGGTCGGCCAAACTATCGAACACGAGAAACGGCGCACCGTGAGCGAGAGCGACAACCAACGGTTTTGCGACATGACTATGAATCAACAGCCGCTCCATCTGGACGCGGAGTTCGCCGCGGACACGCAGTTCGGCGAGCGACTGGTCAACGGTCTCTACACGATGAGCCTCGCGGTCGGGTTGACGATCCCGGACACGACCGACGGCACCATCGTCGCCAACCTCTCGTACGACGACGTTTCCCATCCGCGTCCGGTCTTTCACGGGGATACCATCCGCGCGCGGTCGACGGTCACGGACAAGCGCGAGACGAGCGACGGCGAGCGCGGCGTCGTCACCATGCGCGTCGAGGCGTTCAACCAGGACGACGACCTCGTCTGCGAGTTCGAGCGCACGGTTCTCTCGCTGAAGCGCGAAAACGCCGAGTGAGCGCTCGAACGCCGACCCGCGAAATCAGACGAACAGCGAGAGGTTGACGACCACGGCGAGCGTCCACGGGAGCGCGAGGCCCGCCGGGACGAGCGCGCCGTACTCCCGCGGAATGAGCCTTCGACCGACGAGTCCGACCCCGACGGCGAACGCCTTCAGCGCGACGAGCGACGCGAATCCGAACCGCGCGAGCGCGCTCCGCGCGACGGGATTCGTTTCGGTCAGTCCCGCGCGCAAACCGACGTAGGTGGTGAGCAAATCGCCGACGAGCGCGAGCAGAACGAGGTACCAGAGGAGTCGCTCCCCGTCGCCGATGTCGGGCCAGTTCGCGCGTCGAAGTCGGGCTGAAAACCACTGGTGGTTCATGGGTGGTGTCGCGGGGCGACCCCGCGTCGCCCGAACCGACGGCGGAGTGGGGCTTTATTATGCGGCGCATTATCGATCGAATTCGACCGTAAGGAACCCCCTAAACGGTCGCGGAACTACGAACTCGTTTCGCCGAAGACGTGGAGATCGCCGTCCGCGGTTCCGACGAATCCGAGTTCGCCGCGGACGGTCGGCCAGTAACAACACCGATTTCAGCTCGCGGCGAGGACGAATCTCGCCTACAGAATCGTCCCGTGTTTCTTGTCCGGCAGGTCCTTCTCCAGGTCGGCGTAGAAGTCGAACCGCTGGACGAGTTCCTCGCGCAGCGTGCTCGGCGGGACGATGTCGTCGATGACCATCTCGCTCGCCATGCGGTGGACGTCGATGTCCTCGCGGTACTCCTCCCGGAGTTCGCGTTCGCGTTGGGCGCGCTCCTCGTCGTCCTCGATGGCGTTCAACTTGTTCGCGTAGACGGCGTTGATGGCGGCCTCCGGCCCCATGATGCCGATTTCGCCGGACGGGAGCGCGATGGTGCTCTGGGGGTCGTAGGCCGGGCCGGACATGGCGTAGATGCCCGCGCCGTAGGCCTTCCGCACGACGACCGAGATCTTGGGGACGGTGGCCGAGGAGGTGGCGTAAATCATCTTCTTGCCTTTTTCGAGGATGGCGTCCTTCTCGACCTGCGACCCGGCCATGAAGCCCGGCGTGTCGCAGAGGTAGAGCAGCGGGATTTCGAAGGCGTCGCACTTCCAGATGAACTCGGCGGCCTTCTCGGCGGCGTCGGGGAAGATGGCACCCGACCGCTGCGCCGGTTGGTTGGCGACGATGCCGACCGGCCGCCCGTCGATTCGCGCGAACGCGGTGAGTATCTCCGGCCCGTAGTCGGGTTTGAGTTCGAAGTAGGAGTCGGCGTCCACCACGCGCTCCGCGAGGTCGGTCATGTCGTAGGCCCGGTTCGGGCTCTTCGGGATGACGGCGTCGATTCCCTCGGGGGATTTTCGTGGTGCCTTCGGCTCGCTTCGGGGCGGTTTCTCGTGGGCCTTGTCGGGGAGGTACGTGACGAGGTCGGAGACGAGTTCGCGGGCGTGCTCCTCGTCTCGGGCGACGAGGTCGGCGCTTCCGGAGTGTTTCGCGTGCATCCCCGCCCCGCCGAGGTCCTGCATGTCGATATCCTCGCCCGTGACCATCTGCACCATCCGCGGGGAGGCGATGGCCATCGCGGACATCCCCTCGACCATGATGGTGAAGTCGGCGAAGACGGGGGTGTAGGCCGCCCCGGCGATGCACGGTCCGTAGAGGACGCATATCTGCGGGACGCGCCCCGAGAGCATCGAGTGGTTGTAGTAGTACTTCCCGATTCCCTCGCGGTTGGCGAAGAAGCCGGTCTGCTGATCGATGCGCCCGCCGGAGGAGTCCATCAGGTAGAGGACGGGGTTGCCGCTCTGGAGCGCCCGCTGTTGCATCCGGAGGAACTTCTCGACGCCCTTCGCGGCCATGCTTCCGGCCTTGACGGTGAAGTCGTTCGCCATGAAGTGCACGTCGCGGCCCTCGAACTCCGCCGCCCCCGTGAGCAGTCCGTCCGCCGGGAGCTGGTCGTCAGCGTCGAACTCCGCGAACTTACCGTCCTCGAACTTCAGACCGTCCTCGCCGAACCAGAGGTCGAGTCGGTCGCGGACGAACAGTTTTCCCTTCTCGGGGAGGCGTTCTTTGTACTTCTCCGGGCCGCCGGACTCGATGGCCTCTATCTCCTCCCACAGAATCGCTTCGCGGTCGGTCGGTTCCAGGCCGTCCTCCTCCGGCGATTCGCCGGGGTCGCTCCACGTGACGGTCGGTTCCTCCGCGTCGCCGACGTACACTTCAACTTCGCTCCCGACGTGCTTGGCGAGCGCGCTGGCGATGGCCGAGGCTTCCTCTTCGGTCGCCCCCTCGCCGATGCGAACTTTCATGTCTCCGTGTCCGCGGGGTGATTTCAAACCGTTTTCCCTTTCCTGCGAGGCGAAATTCCTGACGCGCGGCGACCTCCGAATCGCCGAAAAAAGACGGGGCGGCGTGAGCGTCGAGAAGACGGGGGAGGGCCTAGAAGCGTCTGCGGGGACACGGGGAGAACCGGACGAGAGATTACTACTCCGGCAGTTCCATCGCTGCGACGTGCTCTGCGTACTCTTCGAGAACCGGTTGACCCCAGTAGCGTATCGACTCGCTTCGCGCGTCGTAGTCGATGATGTTCGCGTCGGCCAGTTTCGGGAGGTGCGTGTGGTGCAGAGACGCTTCGATGCGTCTCCGGTAATCGTCCGGAACGTCGTTGGGCGACGTTTCGGTTTCCCACGCGACGACCTGCTCGACGAGGTCGGAAAGCGTCGCCGCGCCGTCCGGCGTCCGCGAGAGATAGTGGATGGCGTATCGTCGTCGTCTCTCCGACAGCAGTCCGAAGATATCGTCGAAGGAAGGCCTACTCACCCCCGGTTCAGCGCGAAGTACGTGGGGTGGGTGTGCCGACGGTCGTTTCCCCGAGTCGTCACGGTACGGTGACTCATTGCTCATGCGACGCTCATCACCAGTTGACCACCCTCCGTAAAGAATGGTGAATCTAGGCACCTAGAGAACTGCCAATTAAACTGAAAACGACGACGTTACAGGTTCTATTTCCAACACGAACGCGCTGCGGACGGCACGCGCCCCCCGACCGAAGCGCACCGACGGAAACGGAGGAAACGTCCGGTCGAAACGACGATTACCGGACCGGTTGGACGCGGTTGCGAACGGTAGCGGGCGACACCGACGCCGGGGGTGGCGCCGTCCCGTCTCGGCGTCGGTCGAGAACGGAATTAACGGTGTCGAGGGTTGAAAACCGCCACCGTCGAGTACGGTACACTCATGAGACGATTCGCGCGGACGACACTCGTGCTCGTGTTGGTCGTGAGCCTCTCGAGCGCCGGACTCGTCTCGATGGGAGAGCCAAGGGCACGTCCGTCCGCGGACGCGCCGGCGGTGTTACCATCGAGCCAACGAACGGACGTTTCCCGCTCGCCGCACCTACGGGGGATGATACAGGACACGAACCTCTCCGAGTCCGAGCGAGCGGCGGCGCGCGGGGCCGCGCAGGGTGCCGCGCTGGCGCAGCGACAGGGCGTTTCGATAACGCAGCAGCAGCGCCAAGCCGCGGTCGTCGGCGCGGTTCGAGCCGTCGAGCAGGAACAGCGGGCGAACGTCTCGCAGATCCAAGCCGCCGCGCGCGGCGCGGCGCACGGAACGTTGCTCCAGAGTCAGGACGTCCGGATCACGCAGATACAGAGCGCGACGCAGGGTGCGACGAAGGGCGCGACGCAGGTGCAGCGAGCGACGGTCGAGCAGGCGCAGTCGGCGGCGTTCGGGGCCGGACACGGCGCGGTCGCCCAGAGTCAGAAAGCGACCGTGACGCAGGTGCAGGTGGCCGCGCGGGGCGCGGCGCGGGGCGCGGCGAAAGGAGCGGTTCAAAAGCAGCGCGTGAGCGTCTCGCAGATCCAGGAGGCGGCGCAGGGCGCAGCCTTCGGCGCGCTCGACCAGCGCCAGACGGTCGAAATCAGACAGGTGCAGTTCGCCGCGCGGGGCGCGGCGAAGGGTGCGCTTCAGAACCAGCGGGCGAACGCCAAACAGGTGCAGGTCGCGGCGCTGGGGGCGGCGAAAGGCGGCGTGACGCAGGTACAGCAGGTCGACGTTCGACAGGTGCAGGCGGCCTGTCGCGGCGCGGCGGCGGGGGCGATATCGCAGATTCAGAAGGCGAGCATCGTCCAGATTCAGGTGGCCGCGCACGGTGCGGCCGCCGGAGGGCTCAAACAGGGTCAGCAGGCGACCGTCGAGCAGATGAAGGCGGCCTGCCGCGGCGCGGCGGCGGGTGCGCTGAGTCTCGTCCAGATTCAGGTCGTGAACGTCGTTCAGATTCAGATCGTCGCGCAGGGGGCGGCGCAGGGGGCCGTTCAGGGCGCGGTTCAGAAACAGGTCGTCGAGGTTCGACAGGTGCAGGCCGCCGCGAGGGGCGCGGCGCGCGGCGGCGTGACGCAGGTTCAGACCGTCCGAATTCGGCAGATTCAGGTGGCCTGCATCGGCGCCGCGTCGGGGGCGGTGACGCAGAGCCAACAGGCGAGCGTCACCCAAGTCCAAGCCGCCGCGCAGGGTGCAGCGACGGGCGGCGTGACGGCGAGTCAGAGCCAGCGGGCCGACGTTCGACAGGTGCAAGCCGCCGCGCGGGGTGCGGCCACCGGGGCGGTCTCCCAGAGTCAGCGGGCGAGCGTCGTTCAGATTCAGTCCGCCGCGCAGGGTGCCGCCGCGGGCGGTATCGCGCAGCTTCAGCAGGCGACCGTCGTCCAGACGCAGGCCGCGTCGCTGGGCGCGTCCGCGGGCGCGGCGCAGGCGGCGGCGCGACAGGACGTGAGCGACGCGACTCGGATACAGCAGGCCGCCCGCGAAGGCACCGCGCAAGCGGCCGAGCGCATCTCGACCGCGGAGGACGTCGAACCGCAGGTCGTTCGGTCGGTCGCTCTGCAGGAGGCGAGCCAAATCGAGGAGGTTACGACTCCGACCGCCACGACCCGGCGGCCGACGACCACGACCCTGCCGACGCTGACCACGGCGGAGCCGGTCACGACGACGGCTACGACCACCACGACCGCCACGACCACCACGCAACCGACGCCGACCGCGACTCCGGAGAACGCAACGACGCCGCCCCCAGCGACGCGGCCGGCGACGCCCACCGCGACGCCGACCACGACGCCGGAGAACGTCACGACCACGACGACGGCTACGACCACCACGACGACCGCCACGCCGACGCAACCGCCCGCCACGCCCACCGCGACCACGACACCGCCGACCGCACCGCTCTCGGTCGAGTTGAACTGCACCGCGGTGACGGTGAACGCGACGCAACCGGCGGACTACCGGTTGTCCGCGCTGCTCGTCAACGTCTCGAATCCGCAGTCGGGCGTGCTGGTGAACCGGACGATTCCGGCGGCGGAGTTCGAGCAGGCACCGGACGGGAACGTCACGTGGACGAACGACACGACCGACCTCGGCGTGGAAGGCTACGTTTTCGTCAACGCGACGATATTCGACGCGAACGGGCGGGTCGTCGCCACCGCCGAGCAGGACGACGTGCAGGCGTGCATCGATCAGGAGCGCACGACGGAGGGACAGACGACGCGGACCACGACGGCGCGACCGACGACCACCCCAGCGAATCGGACGACGACTGCCGGCGGGACGACGCAACTACAAACCGCCGAAACGACGCAACCGGGGTGAGTTTTAGTCGCGGCTAACGAGTTCGACTCGCCGAGCGAAATTTCGAGCGAAAAATGGACTGGTCGAAATCGGCGGTTACAGCGCCGCTTCCAGTCGGTCGACGAGTTCCGCGTTCCCGACGTGGAGCGGAACGCGCTGGTGAAGCCCCTCGGGCGACACGTCGAGGAGCGAGCGTTCGCCGTCCGAGGAGCGCCCGCCCGCGGACTCGACGATGTACGCTATCGGGTTCCCCTCGAACTGGAGGCGGAGTTTCCCCTCCGTCCGCGACCTGAGACTCGGGTACGCGAACACGCCGCCGTAGGTCATCACCTGGTTCACGTCGCCTATCATCGCGCCGCCGTATCGGAGTTTGAGTTCGTCCTCTATCTCGCGGGCGTACTCGGTGAACGCCTCGGTCCAGTCGGGAACGCGCCCGCCGAACCCGTAGACGACGGGGTCGTCGGGGAGGCTCACGTCGTCGTCGACGACCCTGGGGTCGCCGTTCTCGACGACGTACTCCGTCACCGTTCCACCGCGAGCGACCATCATCGTCGTAATCGGCCCGAAGAGGACGTAGGCCGCCGCGACGAGGTCTCGACCCGACGCCGGGAGGGGAGCGTCGTAGACCCCCACGATGGTTCCCATCGAGTTGTTCGACTTGAGGTTCGAGGAGCCGTCGAGCGGGTCGACGGCGACCGAGAGACCGTCGCCGCAGTCGATAACTTCCTCGCGCTCCTCGCTGGCGAACTCGCCGACGCCGTCGATGGCGGTCAACTCGGCTTCGAGGTGCTCGTCGGCCCACACGTCCGCCGCCATCTGCGTCTCGCCGCTGGGGTTCTCCTCGTCGGCTTTCCGTCGCCGTCCCGGGAGACCGCCCCGAATCTCGGGGGCCGCCGCCGCGACCGTCTCGACGATTCGGTCTACCGTCTCCATCATTCGAGCGCTTCGTCCGCGGTCGCGCCCTCGAAGATGACCTTTTCGAGCGCGTCGAGGATTCGCTCGGGGTTATCGCGCTGCCAGACGTTGCGACCGACCGCGAGACCGGCGCCGCCCGCGTCCATCACGGCTTCGACGCTGGAGAGGAAGTCGTAGTCGCTGATCTTCGACCCCCCGCTCATGACGACCGGCATGTCGGCGGCGGATTTGACGGCCCACTCCATCGATTCGCGGGTGCCGGGGTACTTCACCTTCGCCATGTCCGCGCCGAGTTCGAGCGCGATTCGAGTGCCGTAGGCGATGATGCTCTCTTTCGTGTCGTTCTTGAGACCCTGACCGCGCGGGTACGACCACATGACGACGGGCATCCCGTACTCGCGGTGCGCCCGCTCCTGTACGTCGCGGAAGTCCTCGTACATCTCCGTCTCGTGGTTCGACCCGGAGTAGACGGTGTAGCCGACCGCGTCCGCGCCGAGTTCGGCGGCGTAGTCGACCGTCCAGTTCTGCGGCGAGTAGGGCTCGCCCATCCAGAGGTTGCTCGTCCCGTTCAGCTTGGCGAGCAGGTTCACCGAGTCGTCGTAGGAGGGATAGTACGTCTCGGCGACCCCCTTCTGGACGGCGAGGCAGGTCACCGCGTCGTGGGTGGCGATGTCGAAGACCGTCTCCGGGTTCAGCGAGTCCGGCACGGAGCCGAAGTCGGCCGACGGTCCGTGTTCCAGACCGTGATCCATCGCGAGAATGAGCGCCTTGTCGTCCCGAGTCACTGGTGAGTCACTCAGCGGAATCATCGTTCCGAACTGCGCCGACGAAATATATGAGTCTACTGGTCGCGCGCGAGTCGAAACCTCCGTTTTCGTCGCTCTCGATGGTCCTATCGAGCGTCCGTGAACTACGAAGGTAGTAAATTTACAGCGGTTCGCCGGTCGCGGAGGCGTCTACGCCAGGTCGCGGGCGTCGTTCCACCACCGCTCGACCGCCTCTCGGTCGAGTCCGAGCGAGTCCGCGACCCGCTCCGGGTCGGCGGTGGCGAGACTTCGAATCGAGGTGACGCCGCCCTCGGCGAGTCGGTCGGCCGCTTCGTCGTCGATGCCCGGGACGTCGGTCACCGGGTCGGGACTGCTCCGCTCGCGCCACGCCGCTTCCTCGGCGTGCGCGTCGCCGCTCCCGTCGGTCGACGCGGGGGTCGCTTCCCAGTCGCCGGAACTCGCCGCTATCCACGCGCGCTCCTCGTCCTGGAGGCCGCGAATCTGGTTCGAACGGTCGGTGAGGTCGTCGCCGGACCCGCCGAACGACCACGACAGGGAGTGTTCCCTGCGTAACCGTCCGGCGACCCCCGGATTCACGCCCGCCTCGCGCAACATCTCGTAGGAGACGGTTCGCTCGACGATGCCCTCGGCGTCGAACGACGCGTCCTCGATGACCGCCGCCGTCGCCGGGCCGACGAACTGCACGTCGGTCGGTCGGGTTTCGGTCGGTTCCTCCCCATCTGTGTCGTTTTTCGTCACGGTCTCACCGACTTGTTTCCCTCTCACACCCCTGATTCTTGAACTTTTCGCAGGCGGCGTCTCGGGCGGCGGCGAGTTCGCCTCTCGCGCCGCACGACGGACGACCCCGCCCCGCGTTCCGCTATCCTTACGTTCGTCCCCGGAGCACTCCCGGCCATGCGTACGCTGGACGACATCGACACCATCGGCGTAGTCGGCGCAGGTACCATGGGAAGCGGCATCGCGCAGGTCGCCGCCGCGAACGGGTTCGACGTGGTCATGCGCGACATCGAAGCGTCGTTCGTGGAGAACGGGTTCGACGCCATCGAAAACAGCCTCGACCGCTTCGTCGCCAAGGAGGAGTTGAGCGAGGACGAGGCCGAGGCGGTCGTCTCCCGCATCGAGGGGACGACGGACCTCGCCGACCTCGCCGACTGCGACTTCGTCGTCGAGGCCGCGGTCGAGGACATGGCAATCAAGCGGGACATCTTCGCCGACTTGGACGACGTCCTCCCCGAGGACGCGGTGCTCGCCACGAACACCAGCACGCTCTCCATCACGACCATCGCCAGCGCGACCGATCGCGAGGAACTCGTCGTCGGTCTGCACTTCATGAACCCGGTCCCCGTGATGAAGGGCGTCGAACTGGTCGTCGGCGAGAAGACGGACGAAGGCGTGGTCGACCTCGCCCACGACCTCGCGGAGGAACTCGGCAAGGAGACGTGGGAGTCCGACGACAAGCCCGGCTTCGTCACCAACCGCATCCTCATGCCGTGGATAAACGAGGGCATCCGCGCCTACGACGAGGGCGTCGCCGACAAGGAGGACATCGACAAGGGGATGACGCTCGGAACGAACGTCCCGATGGGTCCGCTCACCCTCGCCGACCACATCGGCCTCGACATCTGTCTGGACGCCAGTCAGACGCTGTTCGAGGAGTTGGGCGACCGCTACAAACCCGCCTACCTGCTGAAGCGAAAGGTCGACGCTGGTGATTTAGGGAAGAAGACCGGGAAGGGCTTCTACGAGTACTGAGCGGACGGATTTCTCTCCCTTTCGATTTCGCCGAGGAAGGCCATCACCGCGTCGTACCGCTCGGAAACCACCTCGCGGGCGGGGCCATCTTGTTCCAACTTCGCTCGACCGTCGGTTCGCGAAAAGGGACGACTCAGGCCAGGTGGAACGGTCGCTCGGCTATCGTCCGGCGGAGGTCGCCCAGCATATCCCGCTCCACGCCGCCCGAGAGCGACGCGAGGACGGCGTGTACCTCCTCGCGCGAAATCTTGATTCCGGCGCGTCGGAGGGCGTCCTCGGGGCGCTTTCGCACCTCGCGGAGCGTGCCGACCGCGAGCAGGTACGGGACGGTCCACGCGACGAGGCGGTTGCCGCTCTCGCGGGGCATCGTTTCGAGGTAGGCCTGCGCGTCGTCCGCGAACCCGTGGGCGTGCTCCGCGGTGCGGGCGACGACGCCGGCGACCTCGTCGCTGTTCTCGGGGTCGCAGAGGGCGTCCTGCGAGACGTCCGCTTCGCCGAGCCACGTCGCCGGGAGGTAGACGTTGTTCTCGTCGTGGTAATCGACGTACACGTCCTTCGAGACGTTGACGAGTTGGAGGAGGAGGGCGAACGACTCGGAGTTCTCGCGGAGGCGGTCGGCCTGTTTCGAGTCGGCGTCCCGGCAGACGAGGTTCGTGATGAGTTCGCCGACCGTTCCGGCGACGTAGTAGCAGTACTCTTCGAGTTCCGCGCGCGTTCGTATGCGGAGGCCGCCCCTGTCGGCGTAGCGCTCGACGAACATCGCCATCCCGGAGACGAGTTCTCGGACGGGCGGACGAACCGCTCGCCGGACGGGGAGCGGACAAGACGCGAACGTCTCGACCACGCGCGGCGCGTGCGCGACGACCGACCAATCGTCGCCGGCGTCGTCGGGAATCCACTCGTCCGCGGCGGCGCGGAACTCGGCCACGGTCGTCTCGTCGTCCGGGTCGAGCGCGGCGTCGTAGGTGCGGAGGAGGTGCGCCTGTTCGGCGGGCGGGATGTGGCCCGCGTCCTCTATCGTGTCGGCGATGCGGCAGAGGAGGTATCCGACGCAGATGGCGTCGGCCATCGGTTCGTCGAGCAAGTCGATGGTGATGGCGAACGTTCGGGAAACCCCCTGAACCGCCCGATGACACCAATCGAGGTCGGCCTGCGAGATGTCGTCTGAAATCTTCGGTGTCGGTTGGTAGCTGTCCATTCTGATATTGAACCTCCCGGCCTTTCGGGGCGAGGCGGCAAAACCTCTTGGGCTTACCACCGCGTCAACTTCGACGGGTTAATCTGTTCCGAATCGCCGATCCCCTCGTCGCCGTCCGACGCGGAGTCGCAAGCGCCAAGTCCGGTCGCGTCCGACCGAAAGACGAGCGATGTACGAGAGCGTCCACGCCGTCCCGGACGGGGAGAGCACCGTCGCGCGCTTCGCGGCGACGGCGACCGACTACGGGTTCGACGGTATCGTCGTCCGGAATCACGGCGATTCTCGCGCGGCGTTCGACGCCGAGCGGGTGCGCGAGGCGTACGACTTGGACGTGGTGGACGCCCTCGAAATCCGCGCTGACGACCCCTCGCAGGCCAGCGGCCACGTCGGCAACTACCGGCCCAAGACGACGCTCCTCCTGCTCCACGGCGGCACGCCGAAGCTCAACCGATTCGCGGTCGAAGCGGAGCGAGTGGACGTGCTCGCCCACCCGATGCGCGGGCGCGGCGATTTCAACCACGTGCTGGCGAAGGCCGCCGCCGAGAACGGCGTTCGAGTGGAGTTCAACTTCGCCCGCGTGCTCCGCGCCGACGGCGGCCCGCGGGTGCGAGCGCTGCAGGACCTCCGGAAACTCCGTGAACTCGTCGCGAAGTACGACGCGCCGTTCGTCGTCACCGCCGATCCGCGCTCCCACCTGCAGTTGCGCGCCCCCCGCGAACTGCTGGCCGTCGGAGAGACGATAGGGTTCACGAGCGAACGGGTCGAGGCGGGACTGCGGGAGTGGGGCCGCCTCGCCGAGCGAAACCGGGAGCGACGCTCCGACGATTTCATTGCGCCCGGCGTGAAACGTGGCCGGTATGAAGAAGACGATTGAGGAACACGCCGACCGATTCTCGGAGATCGCCGGACAGTACGACGATTCGCAGAACAGCGACGAGTACCGCGCCTGCGTGAGCCTCGTCGTCGAACACGCCGCCCCGAGCGCGGACGACACCGTGCTCGATTTAGGGACGGGCACGGGCGCCATCGCGCTCGCACTGGCCCCCGACGCGAAGCGCGTCGTCGGACGCGACATCAGCGAGGGGATGCTGGACGAGGCTCGCAGGAAGGCCGAGGAGGAGGGGTTGGAGAACGTCGAGTTCGGCGAGGGGAGCTTTCGGGAGCCGAACGTCGAGGAAACGGAGGGGGAGGTCGACGTCGTCGTCTCCAACTTCGCCATGCACCACCTCTCGGACGAGGAGAAGCGCGAGGCCGTGGAGGTCGTCGCGGGACTCGACCCGCGGAAGTTCGTCTTGGGCGATGTGATGTTCTTCGGGACGCCCGACCCCGACGAGCCGTTCTACAGCCCCGAGGTCGACGACCCCTCGACGGTCGGGCACCTGGCGGACGCGCTGACCGACAACGGGTTCTCGCTGACCGCGGTGGAGCGCGTGCACGAGCAGGTCGGCGTGCTGGTCGCTGAGCGGGCGGGCGGGTAGCGACGGACGGAAGCCGCGCGGAAAGCCGAATCTCCCGGCCGAATCAGGTCTCCGTCCGCTCCGGCGGGGTAAACCGACGTCCGGCCGCGGTACGAAGACCGGAGCGGCGACCGTTCCGGAGCGCACGATTCAAATCCGTCCGAACCGAACTCACGGCCGAGACCCCGAAATGAAACATCTCCCGAAACACCTCAGACCGCGCTGGCGCTACCTCGCGGTCGGTCTCGAATCGTGGCCCGACGCCGACGTCGACCGTCGGTCGTTCCAGCGGAGCCTCTGGTTCGCCGCGCAGAACCTGCTCGGCGACGCCGGGAGCGCGGACGCCGACCTCAAAGTGCTCGGGTTCGAGTTCGAAGACGGCGAGGGCGAGGCCATCGTTCGCGCCCGCCGTGGTCACACGGACGACGCGAGGGCGGCGCTCGCGTGCGTCGAGGAGGTGCGCGGCGACCCCGTCGGCGTGTTCGTCCGCGGTATAAGCGGGACGGTGCGGGGTTGTGAAGAAAAGTATTTAGGTCGCCGCAGGGAACTTTCGGGGGAGAGAAGCGTCGTGTTCGCGGACGCAGAACGACCCGCCGTCGTACGGAACGACTTATTCGACGTCCGGGTCGATGGCGCGTTCGTAGGCGCGGCGGAACTCGATTTCGAGTGATACTATGCAGGGACAAGCCCAACAGCAAGCGTACGACCGCGGGATTACGATATTCTCCCCGGACGGACGCCTCTACCAGGTCGAGTATGCACGGGAGGCCGTCAAGCGAGGAAGCGCCAGCATCGGCGTCAGGACGCAGGGTGGTGTCGTCCTCGCGGTGGACAAACACACCCGGTCGCCGCTGATGGAGCGCACGAGCGTCGAGAAGCTCCACAAGGCCGACGACCACATCGGCATCGCCAGCGCGGGTCACGTCGCGGACGCCCGCCAGCTCATCGACTTCGCGCGCCGCCAGTCGCAGATAAACCGCCTGCGCTACGGAGAACCCATCGGCGTCGAGACGCTGACCAAGGAGGTCACCGACCACATCCAGCAGTACACGCAGGTCGGCGGCGCGCGCCCCTTCGGCGTCGCGCTCATCATCGGCGGCATCGAGAACGGCGTTCCGCGACTCTACGAGACCGACCCGTCCGGCACGCCCTACGAGTGGAAGGCGCTCGCGGTCGGCGCGGACCGCGGCGAGATTCAGGACTACCTCGAATCGAACTACAGCGAGGAGATGGACCTGGACGGGGGCGTCGACCTCGCGCTCAGCGCCCTCGGAACCGTCAACGACGACGAACTCTCGGCGAAGGGAGTCGGCGTCGCCACCGTCGACGTGGAGAGCGAACAGTTCCGCATGCTGGACGACGACGAAGTCGAGGGCTACCTCGACGAACTCGGCCTGCTCGAAGGCGAGGAGAGCGACGAGCCGGACGAGTAACCGGGACGTTTTCTTCGGGAAACAATTTTTAGGTGGGCGCGTTTAGCTCCGGGTATGATATCACTGGAAGAGGCGGTGACGGCGCGTCTCGAATCGCACGGGGCGCGATTCGAGGTGCTCGTAGACCCGGACGCGGCGCTCGCCATCAAACGCGGCGATTTCGAGGGCGACATCGAGGACGTCATCGCCGCCGAGGACGTGTTCGAGAACGCGAGTCGGGGCGACCGACCCGCCGAGGAGGACTTGGAGAAGGTCTTCGAGACGACCGACCCGCTGGAGATAATCCCGGAAGTCATCGAGCGCGGTGAGATTCAGATCACGGCGGAGCAGCGCCGCGAGATGCAAGAACAGAAGCACAGACAGCTCGTCGACCGCATCACGCGCAACGCGGTTAACCCGCAGATGGACAACGCGCCGCACCCGCCGGAGCGCATCGAGAGCGCGCTGGAGGAGGCGGGCTTCTCCGTCGACCCGATGGAACCCGTCAGCCAGCAGGTGGACGACGCGCTCGACGCGCTCCGACCGGTCATCCCCATCCGGTTCGACGAGGTGACCGTCGCGGTGCAGGTGCCGGCGAACTACGCGGGAAGCGCGCAGGCGAGGATTCGCCAGTTCGGCGAACTGGAGCGCGAGGAGTGGCAGAACGACGGCTCGTGGATCGGCGTCCTGACGTTCCCGGCGGGGATGCAAAACGAGTTCTACGACCTCGTGAACGAGATAACCAGCGGCGAGGCAGAGACGCAGATTATCAAGGACGAGGACGACCTGCAGACGCGCTAGCTCGTCTCCGACTCACCCCTCCGACTTCTCCTTGGGCGGCACGAACGGACCGACCGAGACCGTGTAGAACGCGATGGTCGCCACCCGGAGGATGTACGCGATGAGCACCGCGAGCGGGCTGATGATGACGCCGAATCCGAGCAGGACGACCGCGGTGAGCGTCTCCGGCTGAACGTACGCGCCCGAACTCGACTTGTAGAGGAGGGTGAGGGCGATGGTCGTCACGAACGCCGACAGCCCGGTGTACGCGATGAACCGCGAGAGGCGGGCGAGGTCCTGCTGGATGGCGAGCGTCTTGAAGAACTGCCGGGCGATGGCGATGGATTCGAGGAGTTCGAGCACGTCCTCTAACTCCGATACGGTTCCTTCCGAGAACTCGTCCTCGAACTCGTTTTTCACGTAACGCGTCGCCTCCATGTACTCGGCGTACTCCGCGCCCATTATCTTCGAGAGGACGCCGATGGTGTCGTCCTGGTCCCGAACCGAGTCGGTCAACGAACCGGAGTACGAGGCGAGCGCCGACTGGTAGTCGCCGGCCTCCTCGTCGACGGACGACAGGTCGAGGTCGGTGACCTGGTCGTGAATCGTCTCGGTGATGAGCGCCAGAAACTCGCGGGGGTCGGTCGGACTGGTCGAGGTTCCCGCTATCCGCTCGACGTTTCGCCGAAAGTTGACCGTTCCGTCGAGTCGGTCGGAGAGTTCGTTCGGCGACCCGAACAAGCGCGAGAGGATGAGTTGGTTGATGGAGAGCGTCACCGTGATGAGCGTGAGCAGCCCCGACGTGATACCGCTCGCGAGCAGGGTTCGGGTAGCACTCGAAAGGCCGACGGAGATGACGCCGAGCGCGGTGAGCGCGGCGAGAATCGCCACGAACGCGACGACGATTCCGGCGGTGACGACGAGCCGATTGCCCGAGAGGAGGAGCCACCTCGAGACGGACACTCCGTCGTCGTCGTCCAACGTAGGCTCGTCTAACATCTCCCGCAACTACCGCGTCGTCCCGGAAAAAGCGAACGGCCGGGCGAGAAGAAATTTTTGTCGTCGGAGCGTCGTAGCCGGTACGATGAAACTTCCCGACGACCGGTCGCAGGTCGGCTGGTGGGTGCTCGCCACCGCGCTGTTCGTGGCGCTATTGTTCGTCGCGTACTCGTTCATCGGCACGCTCGTCCTCGGCCTGTTCCTCTACTACGGAACGAGGCCGCTCTATCGACGCGTGACGGCGCGGGTCGAATCGGACAATCTCGCGGCGATGGGGACGCTGCTGCTCGTCGCCCTACCCGCGTTACTGCTCATCAGCTACAGCGTCGTCGTCGGGATTCGAGAGCTGAGCGCGTTCACCGGAACGGGTATCGAAACCTACTACGCCCGTCTCGTACCCGGTTCCGGCGAAGTTCCGGCGGTGCTCTCGCAGCCCCGACGACTTCTCAACTCCGACATCGGTCGGTTTCAGGACGAACTCGCGACCGCCGCGAAGTCGCTCGGCGCGGTCGCCGCCGGCATCCTCCACCTCTTTATCGCCATCTCGTTCGCCTTCTTCGCGCTCCGCGACAGCGACCGACTCGCTGACTGGTTCCGCGACGAAGTGGGCGACGAAAGCCCGCTCGTCGCGTACCTCTCGGCGGTCGACAGCGACCTCGCCACCGTCTACTTCGGTAACGTGCTCACCGTCCTCCTCGTCGGCGTGGCGGCGACGGTCGTGTACAACGCGTTCGCAGCGCTCGCCCCGTCGGGCGTCTCGTTTCCGATTCCGACCATCCTCGCCCTCCTGACCGGATTGGCGACGTTCGTCCCCATCGTCGTCGGAAAGCTCGTCTACGTTCCCATCACGGCGTATCTGGCCGTGCAAGCGTTCCGGACGAATCCCCGACTCGCGTGGTTTCCGGCCGCGTTCTTCCTCGTCTCGCTCGTCTTTCTCGACCTGCTCCCGCAGATGGTCGTTCGGCCCTACGTCTCGGGGCGGACGACGCACACCGGATTAGTGATGTTCTCGTACGTGCTCGGCGGCCTGCTGTTCGGCTGGTACGGCATCTTCCTCGGCCCGCTGGTGCTCGTGCTCGTCGTGCAGTTCGCCGGGATGGCGCTCGGCGACCTCCTCAGCGGAAAACGAGTGACCGCTAATTCGTCGCTCTCGCTCGGCTCCGAACCGCCGGAGGAGCGGTAACGACGGATCTACCGACGCCGAATCAGTACTGGAGCCGAATCTCGTCGTCCGTGACGGACGCGATCGTCTCCTCCTGGAGCGGGTAGGTGTCCTCGTCCCTGTCGCCCCAGCCGAGTTTCGATTTCACCTTCTCGGTGAGTCCCGGGTCGGGGTCGACGTACGCCGTCCCGTGTTCGACGTCGGAGACGATGCCGACTTGGTCGCCGTTCTCGTCTACGACCTTCTTCCCCTCGTCGTCGTCGGTTATCTCGGTCGCTGACATAGCAACTCGTTTTTACGCCTCTCGGCGGGTAGTCGCCGTGGTTGCCTGTTCATGCCGCTTATCAGCGCCGTCGCTCGGACGGTCGTCGGGCGCGGTCGCGCACGGAAGTCAGTCCTTGCCGGGCAACAGCGGGTGGTCGTCCGGCGCGCGCGCGAGTCGGCGCTGTACCGCGTCCCACTCCTCGAAGTAGCCGTAATCGGTCATCGTGGACATCCCGGCGATGGCGGCGCTGAGGCTGAGGCCGACCAGCGGCACGTCCGCGACCGTGATGACTACGTCCGCCTGTATCACGGCTCCGTCGCGGAGCAGCACGTCGAGCAGGTCCACCACGGCGTGGTCGTCTTTCGTCGGTTTCATGCGTCGAGTTCGGGGGCGAACGAGTAAGGGGGCCACGGCCCCGTAAAGCGCACTTCGACGCCCGGTTCCCCCGCGATGTCGTCGAGTACGTCTCCGATGTCCGTTTCGCGGTCCTCGTGCGCGAGGAACGCGACCTGTACCACGTCCTCGGGGGTGTCCGACCCGAGGAGGTTGGTCCGCGAGTCCGCCTCCTCGAACTCCCGAACGAGGGGTTCGAGACCGTCGCGGAGCCGAGTCGCCAGCGCTTCCTTGCGCGTCCGACGCAGGTCGCGGAGTCTGTTGTCGTACTGCTTTTCGAGCATGAACGCGGTGCCTTCGCTCGCGTCGTCGATTCGCTCGCGCAGGTCGGCCAACGTCTCGTCCTCCGACTCCAGTTCGTCGCGGACCTGTTCTTCGTCCCACGTCACGCCGACGCGATACTCCCAGTGGCCCGCGAACTCGTCCAAGTGCGCCCGGAGGTCGGCGCGTTGGTCGACGAGCCACTCCCGCACGCGGTCGTCGTCCCCCTTCAGGATGGTGTCGAAGCGAAACGGGAGCGGCGTACCGAACGCCTCTCCGGCGGCGTCGACGACCTCCTGATGGGTGAGGAGCCACTCGCGCACCGTGTCGAGGTCGTCCGTGTCGTAGGGCGAGTCGCAGGGCTGGACGACCGCGCCGACGCCCTCGGCGGCGACGACCGAGACGGGTTCGTCGTCGATACCCGTCTCCGAGAATTCCGTCTCCGCCGTCGAATCGACCACGCAGTAGAGGTAGCGACCGTCCCCGAACTCGGCGTCGACCCCCGCGTTCGCACCCGTCTCGGCTCCGTTCGGTTCAGCCATCGAATCCCTCCAGTTCGGGTTCGCGCTCGGCCACGTCCACCAGCGCATCGGTGAGCAGGGCGTCCAGGTCGTCGCGGAGGTCGTCGACCTCGCGCTCGATGTTCTCCGACTCCTTCAGTCGCTCTATCTCCGCTTCCAGCGCCGCCAGCTGCGAGCCGAGTCGCTCTATCTCCTCCGGGTCGAGGTCGTCGTACTCCATCCGACGAACCGCCTCGCGCTCCAAGGCGTCGACCAGCAGTTCGACGAGGGTGACGACGAGCGCGACGAGTCCGCGCCCCGCGTCGTCGCCGTCGATTTCAATCGCGCTCATTCTCCGCCGTCACCTCCTGCGCTTCCTTTTCCTCCTCTTCTTCCGCTTCGGCGTCCGCCTCCTCTTCCTCGTCCTCGTCTTCGTCCTCCTCGTCGGACGCCTCGACCGTCACCGCCTCGGACTCCGGGAGTTCCTCGACGCCCGCCGCCTCCTCGACGCGCTCCATGTCAGTGCCCTCCGGGAACTGGAGTCCGTAGTGGGCCGCCGTCTCGAACGAGGCGATGGCGGCCCGGAGTTGGACGCCGAGCAGTTCCGTCTCGCCGACCGTCACCACGATGTCCGCGTTGATGACGACCCCCTTGTCGAGCAGCAGTTCGAGCATCTCCGCGAGGTCGGACTGGCTGCGCGTCGGTCTCGCGTCATCCATCGTTCTCCTCCTCGAACCTGTCGCCGTAGATTCGTTTCGTGTTCGGTGCCGACGAGTACTTCGTCTCCCGCGGAACCGTCGAGAAGCTTCCCGCGCTCCCCATGTCCGTGCGCGACCGTGCCACGCTGGAGTAGGCCGTCGGGTTGCGCGAGTTCGGCTGACCGGGGCCGCCTATCGACTCGTTCTCCGCTTTAATGGCGGCGAGTTCGTTTCGGGTTTCGATCAGCTTCTCGCGGAACGTCTCGACGCTGTCTTGCAGTTCGGACTGAATCTTCGCCTGGTACAGCTCACCCCGCACCTCGCTTTCCACGTCGGCGTCGTCCACGTCGGCACCCCCGACGTCCGCGCTCGTGCCCGACAGCATCCCGCCGTCACCTCCGTCTTCCGAATCGCCGCCGAGGTCGTCGACCGCGTCCTCGAACTCCCGCGCTTCCCGCCAGAGTTCTCGCACGTCCGCCGACTCCCACAGCTGCCGGAGTTCGAGCGCCTTGACGAGTCCCCGCGCGTCGATGGCCTCCTTCGGGTCGCCCTCGGAGATGGCCTTCGGAACGTCCTCATCGTCGACGGCCTCGGAAGCGTCCTCCGCGTCGACGATGTCCGGAACGTCGGCGAGGTCGATTTGGTCGAGTACGTCCTCCCCTTCGTCCAGTACGGTCCAGAGCTTCTCCGCCTCGTCCGAAACCTCCTCGAACGACTCCGACGATTCGAACGCCGATTTCAGTCGCTCGACGCCCGACCGAACCTCCGTCTCGAACGCTTCGATCTGTTGGTCATCCATTTTCCATCCCTCCAAACCGCAGTTCCAGCACGCGGTTGTTGTACGACGCCGCGACCACCCGCACGTCGGTTCGGGGTAGGTCGATGCGTTTGACGGTTCGTCGCGCGTCCCGAATCTCCACCGTCCCGGTCTCGTCGTCGAACTTGACCGAGAGGTCGTCCTCCGACACGTCGGGCACGTCGACGGTGACGAGGAGTTCGTCGTCCTCTTCCCGAATGTCCGTGAGGTACTCTCGGCGCGACGCCGACGACGGTTGTTGCCGTTGCGCGGAGTCGGTCCTGATGGAGTCGACCGTAACCGCGTAGTCGATTCGCCCCTTGTCGCCGAGTTCTCCGGAGCGCATCCGCGTTCCGTCCTCTTCGGCGAGCGCGTTCGCCAGTCTGACCAGCCGTTCGAGCAGTCCCATTATCCTTTTACCTCAACTTTTCCGTTCCGCAGTCGGTCGTGAACCTCCTCCGCGACCTCCAGTTGTTCTTCGAGTTCTTCCTTCCGCGTTCGGTACTCCTCGTCCGACAGTTCGCCGAGTTCGTACAGCAGGTGGGTCTCCTTGAGTTCGTCCTGGATGCCCTCCACGTCGTACATCTCGTCCAGCGCCAGCGAGTGAAGCACGTCGAGGAGCGAGACGAACGGGCGTACGAACAGGTCGTCGACGACGATCATCGTTGCGCTCCTATCTCGATGTCCACGAAGTTGTACGGTGCCCACGGTCCGGTGTACTGGACGGTGAGGTCCTCGTACTCCTCGCGCACGTCGTCCACGACCTCGCCGAACGCCTCGCGGTCGTCTTGTGCGACGAGGTACGAGCGGTTCAACACGAGTCGGTCGCTGAACAGGTCGTCGTCCGTCTCGCCCGCCGCGATCTCCGACAGTCGGCCCCCGACGTCGTCGCGAATCTCCTCGCGGGGGAGGTCGGCGTCCTCGTCGGCGACGAGTTTGACGCCGAGTTCGACGTGACCGTCCACCTCGCGGAGGGCTTTCGTGAACGCCCGCCTCGCGCCGCGGAGGACGGTCTTCAGGGTTCGGTTGTCCTTGAACGCCATCCCGTACTGCATCGGGACGACGGCGTCCACGTCGTCGCGTTCGAGCACACGACGGAGCACCTCGTCGTGCGCTTTGCTGTCCTCGTCGGTTCGCTCGGGGTCGGTCGTGTCGATGTCCGAGACGACGGCGGAGAGCGTTCGGTAATCGACGGTGTACACTCGGTCCGCGCCACCAACCGCGTCGGCGTCGAACTCGAACTCGTTCTGTTCGACCACCCCGTAGACGTATCGGTTCGAACTCATCGTTATCAGGACGGCGACGGCTGTCCTCTAGCTCAAATTGACGTGACGCGCGCTATTAAGTCGTGTGGCGGATACAGCAAGCAGACGCCTCGTTCGCGGCGGTTGGGCCGGTTAAACGGAGCGAGACGCTCCGCGACGCCGAGCCTTCCGTCCGCCGAAGCGACCGCCGCGTTCGAGGGGCGGTCCCGTTCCCGGCGAGATGCGTCGAAGCGCTCCACTCCTCGTCACTGCGCGGCCTTCCGCTGCTGAATCTCGTCGAGCAGGTCGTTCGCCAGCGACTGGAGGTCCTCGTCGGAGAGGTCGTCGAAGCTCACGCCACCCTCAGTCGCCTCCGCGGTCGGTTCGCCTTCGGCTTCCCTCTCGTCTTCTGGGGGTTCCGTCTCTTCCGCTTCGGCTTCCCCTTCCTCCTCGTCCGCGTCCTCCTCGGCCTCCGTCTCCGCTTCCGTTTCTTCTCCTTCCGTACCTTCTTCCTCGGTTTCCGCCCTTTCTTCCTCCGCTTCCGTCTCTTCCGCTTCGGCCTCCGCTGGCTCTTCGGCTTCCCTTCCGTCTCCGCCTTCTTCCCCCTCGCCTTCCGAGTTTTTTCCCTCTTCCCCTTCCGTCTCCGCCTCCGACTCCGTCTCTTCCTCGCCCGTTTCTTCCTCCGCTTCCGGTTCCCCCTCGTTCGCTTCCCCTTCCGTTTCTCGCTCGCTCGTCTCCTCCTCCGCTTTCTCTCCCTCGCTTTCACCGCCGGATTCGCCCTCGGATTGGTCGCCCGCCTCGCTCTCGTCGCTTCCGACGCCGGGTGCGGACGCGAGTATCTCCTCCGCCTCCTCTTTGCCCACCTCGAACGCGTCTTGGACGCGCTGGCGGACGAGTTGTTCTCGCGAGGAGTCCGACGACTCCTCGTGCTCGTCCCCGCCGAGGCGAGTCTGGACGTTCGTACCGATCGATTTTCCGAGCCTTCGTCCGACGTACATCCCCAGCGCGCAACCGATCAGCCCGCCGACGTTGCGTCCGACGTTTCCCCCGTTCTCTCGCTCCCCGCGAATAATCTCGTCGACCAGTCGTTCGACGTTCTCCTCCTCTTCCAAGCTCTCCTCGAGCAGTTCTCTCATCGTTGGTGTTTCGTTTTCGCTCATGTCGTCCCCCGTTCGGCGTCGGTTACGGCGAAGATTTCCCGCTGTTCGTCGAGGCTTCCGCGACGATACCGACCGGCGCGGCCGTATCCCCGAACGCCCCCGGTCGAATCGAGGCTGATGACGTACCGGTCGATGACGTCCTGCGTGTCGGGTATCGAGTGGCGCTTTACCACTTCGGCGATCACGCGCCACCCCTCCTCGTGGCCTTCGACCTCGACGATGCGGTCTAACGGCAAACCCGTGAGGTCTTCCGTGACGGCTCGTCCGACGTCACGCGCGTCGACGACGTCTATATCGTCGTCCGTCTCGGGCATCTCTTCTTCCGCATCCCGTTCGGACGCTTCGACGGCGTCGGCGAGTCGGCCGGCCACTTCGTCCAACTCCCCCCTGGAGTCGTCCGTTCGTTCGCTCATTCTCTCCCCCCGCTATTGTGTCGACACCGACGACAATAACTCGTGCGCCCTCATCGGCGATTTCTCGCCGGACGCGGTTCGACGCTCGATTTGGCGCGGACGTAACGACCGATTTCGAGCACGACATTCCTCACTTCTCGATAATGATGGTTCGTTATAAACCCACCCCGCATATAAACGGCTTGCTTCGTCGGCCCTAATCGTCAAATAGCGCCGAACAACTAGAGAATGTACGGGGATTGGATTCCCGCTGATAACCCATGGCACGAACAAATCCGGATTCGTCCAGTCTCGCGGAAGTGCTGGACCGAATCCTCGACAAGGGTGTCGTCATCGACGTGTGGGCACGCATCTCCGTCGTCGGTATCGAGGTGCTGACGGTCGAAGCGCGCGTCGTGGTCGCGTCGGTCGATACGTTCATCCACTACGCCAAGGAGATGTCGAAGATAGAACATGCGGAGGCGGGCGAGGAGGTCGACTTCGAGGAAGTAGATGTAAAAGCGACCACGTCGTAGATAGCCACTGAAACATCATGTCGGAAGCCGACCAGTGCCGGGCGCTCACCGAGTCCGGCGAGCGCTGTTCCCGCCCGGCACAGGACGACGGGTTCTGCTACCAGCACGACCCGGATGACGCGACGATAGACGATGCCGACGAAATCGCGGCGGACGGGGGCGGAGAGGCGGAAAACGAATCGAGCGAGAGCGACGAAGAGGAGGACGAAAACGTGGACGAAGCCCAAAACGGCGACTTCGACGTGATGGACGTTCGGGAGACGATAGAGAGCGTCGCATCGGACCTCGTCGGTCGTCCGCTCGACGGAATTATCGAGATAACCGAGGAGGACGACGGCTGGGAGGTCGGCGTCGAGATGGTAGAACGGAGCGCGATTCCCGATACGCAGGATATCCTCGGACAGTACGAAGTTTCCTTGAGCGAATCGGGAGACGTGACCGGTTATCGTCTCAAAGAGCGGTACCGCCGGGGCGACGAACAAGAACGGTAGGTTACCCTTTTTGGAAGCCGAGCATGAAGCCGCCGACGAAGCCGGCGCTCACGGAGACCATCGAGAGGAGCGTCGTTATCCACGACGGCGGCGTCCCACTGCCGGCGACTTCGCCCGTCTTGAGCAGGCCGGCGGAGAGCTTATCCCAATCGACCGTCAGTATGCCGCGCGATTCGAGGAACTTGAACAGGGCGAGTTCGAGGCCGACGATGACGGCGATCAGCTTCGCCACCTTCTTCGCGGCGAACCCGATGACGCCGCCGATGACGGCACCGCTCCCGAACTCCAGTCCGAGCTGTTGCGGGTCGATTCCGAATTGCATCGTCCGATTCAGTACGTCGACACGTTAAGAATTTTGTGGTCTCTCTGAGATGATAAGACGGTCCTCGAGACCGTTTCGGAGAACTCGCACCGCGCCGTTCGACGCGGTGCGCACCGCGGCCGGTTCCGTCGGATAGCCGCCCGAACCCTCCTCCCGGCGGGAGATTGAAGAACCTCGGCGGCTTACGGGAGGACGTGCACGGAAACGCGGCACGAACGGGAGTGAAGGGCCGGCACGGCTGACGTGGTCGGCGTCGACATCAGCGGTCGCCACGAGGAGCGAGGCGAGTACCTGATGGTCGCCGCCGCCGTCCACGCTACCGTCGGAACGACGCGCCTGCGATGTATCGAGGGAATGGGGTTCGCCGTCAGCCGCGAACAACCGACGCTCTCCGCCATCACGGACCTCGTCGCCGCCGCGTTCGGCGACCTGCCGACCCAGCCGGAAGGGCCGGTCGTCGCCGAACGCGGCGAATTCTACGAGGAGCCCGAGTGGATGGTCGAACAGTACCTCGAACCTGAATTTAAGTACGTCGAGAGCATAGCCGAACGTGAAACCGTGCAGGCCGCACACCACGCCGCGTACGCCGCTCGCAAACTACTCCTATGAAAGCGATACTGGCAAAACGAGTAGACGCAGGAACCGCCGACACCGCCGAACTTCGGGACCTGACCCGCGCCGCCGGCTACGAAGTAATCGCCGAGTTCACCCAGTCGCGCGAGGAAGACGCCGCGTTCCAGTTCGGCGAGGGGAAAGTGACCGAACTGGCCGAAACCGTCGCCGATACGGGGGCCGAGTTGGTCGTCTTCGACAATCAACTCGGCCCGTACCAGACGTACAACTTGGGTCAGCGTCTCCCCGAGGGCACGCGGGTCATCGACCGGTTCCGACTCATCCTCGAAATCTTCGGCCAGCGCGCGCAGACCCGCAAGGCGCAGTTGCAAGTCGAGTTGGCGGAGCTCCGGTACGAACTCCCCCGCGTCGAGGCGAAGACGAGCCTCGCCAAGCGCGACGAGCGCCCCGGCTTCATGGGGCTCGGCGAGTACGACGAGAGCCGCGAACGGGACATCAAAGACCAGATCAGCCGCATCAAGAACGAACTCGACGCCATCGCCGACAAGGAAGCGGACCGCCGACAGAAGCGCCGGGAGTCGGGCTTCGACCTCGTGGCGCTCGCGGGCTACACCAACGCCGGGAAGTCCACCCTGCTACAGCGGCTCGCCGAGGACCTCGAAATCGGCGAGAACGACGACCTGCACCCCGACCTCGCCACCACCGCAGAGGCGGAAGACCGCCTGTTCACCACGCTCGGCACGACGACGCGGAAGGCGGCCATCGACCGACGGGACGTGCTCGTCACGGACACGGTCGGATTCATCCAGGACCTGCCCCACTGGCTGGTCGAATCGTTCAAATCCACGCTCGACGCGGTGTACTACGCGGACCTCGTCCTGCTGGTCGTGGACGTGAGCGAACCCGTCGACGAGATCCGCGAGAAGCTCGTCACCTGTCACGACACGCTGTACGAGCGCAACCAAGCGCCCATCGTCACGGTGTTGAACAAGATCGACGCCGTGAGCGACGAGGAACTCGAAGAGAAGCGAAAGGCACTCTCCGCGCTCGCGCCGAACCCCGTCGCCATCAGCGGGATGGAGGGGTCGAACGTCGAGGCGCTCAAACGCCGCATCGACGTCGAACTCCCCGACTGGGAGTTCGAACGACTCGTCATGCCGATGACCGAGGACACGATGAGCGTCGTCTCGTGGGTTCACGACCACGCGCGCGTGGAGGACGTGACTTACGTGGAGGACGAAGTGGTCGTCGAGTTCGAGGCACGCCCGTCCATCGTGCAGCGGTCGCGGGCGAAAGCGAGCGACTTGACGGCCGCGCCGTCGGCCTAAAGCATCGAGGAGATCGATACCGCCCCGTCGGAGCGAATCCACGCCCGGTGGTTCTTCTGGTCGTAGATGAGGACCGCGTCGTCCTGCACCGCCAGTTCGGCGTATCGGTCGTCGGTCCTATTCCGTCGGGAGTCGTCTGCTTCGTGCGTGCTCGGGGTCATGCCAGCGTGGTAGTGTGTCGTAATCGACTTACTATACAGCAGTAGGTAACAACCAGCCATTGATAAATGTTACCTATTATCACAGCTCTGCAGTTACTCCTCCGTCGGCGGAGGACGAAAACGTTTCGGTGAGAATAGATACCGCAGATTTCACTTCGTTCGACCGCCGATATCGGGGCGGACACGCGTCGAACCGCGGGAGAGAGATTTTCGCTCTTCGGTCCGTCCGCCGACCGGTCGTCCGGGAGCGTCGCGGAGCGCGGACAGTTACGAAACGTAAGTCGGTGGTCGTGGGTAACTTTTTGTGCCGGCGGCGAAAACGTTCGGTCATGAGCGAACCGGCGCGACCCCTCGAACTCTGGTGTGCGGGCGAAGAGTGGTGTTCCATCACCGCGACGGCGCGACTGGTCGGGAAGAAGTGGCACCCCGTCATCGTGCATCGACTCCTCGAAAACGGCCCCCTCGGGTTCAACGCGCTCAAAGAGGAGGTGGACGGTATCTCCAGTAAGGTGCTGTCGGACAGCCTGGAGGACCTGGAGGAAAAACGGCTCGTAAACCGCGAAATCGTGAACGAGAAGCCGGTTCGCGTCGAGTACTCGCTGACGCAGATCGGCGAGTCGCTCCAACCGGTCATCACCGCGATGCGCGACTGGGGAACGGAGTATCTCACTCCCGCCGAGGACCGGGATTCGGCTATCGCGTAAGCGGCCGTTTCTCCTTTTCGACCACCCGGACGTTTCGGATCGCGGTGTCGGGATACCCCCCGTCGTCGTCCTTCTCGGCGGCTTTCACCATGTCCCAGACGACGTTCAGTCCAGTCGTGACCCCCTCCAGCGCCTCCATCTCGCACCCCGTCTTCCCGGTCGTCTCCACCGCGACCGAGAGCGCGACGCGGTCGTCGCGCACGTCGAACTCGGTCTCGACGTTGGTGATGGGAATCTGGTGGCACATCGGAATCGTCTCCCACGTATGTTTCACCGCCTGCACCGCGCCGATTCGCGCCGTCGCCAGCACGTCGCCCTTCTGCAGGTCGTCCGCGCGAATCGCCTCGACGGTCGACCGTCGGAGGTGAATTTCGCCCTCGGCGACCGCCCGGCGGGCCGCGTCTGGCTTGTCGCCCACGTCCACCATCTGCACCTCGCCCTCCTCGTCGGTGTGAGTCAGGTCGTCGGCGTCAGTCATCGAACCCACCCCGGATGGCCGCGGGTACGGCGTCGAGCAGGTCGGAGGCGAGGAGCCCTTCCCCGCGCTCGTCGTACAGCAGGTCCCCGGCCCGCCCGTTGGCGTACGACCCGGCGCAGGCGGCGTCGAAGGCGTCCACCGCCCCGAACAGCCCCGCGACGATTCCGGCGAGCACGTCGCCGGTGCCTCCGACTTTCATCCCGGTGTTTCCGGTTCGGACGACGCGCGTTCGCTCGCCGTCCGACACCACGTCGACCGCGCCCTTCGCCAGCACGACGTGGCCGAGGTCGGCGGCGAGGGTTTCGATGCCGTCGGTCGCCTCGCGCAGGTCGTCCGTCTCCGGACCGCCCATCTCCGCGAGTTCCTTGCGATTCGGCGTGCAGACCAGCGTCGCCTCCGTGTCGAGGTCGGGAATCGCGGGGAGGGCGTCGGCGTCCACCACCGCCCTGCCCGAGAACGATTCGAGGAACGAAGCGGCCGCCTCGACGGTCTCGTCCGCGTTTCCGAGTCCCGGTCCGAGGACGACCGTGTCGTCGTACCCCTCCGCCGTCTCCACCAGTCCGTCGACCTGGTCGGACGTGAGCCGGTCGCCCTCGTAGGGCTGGACGATGAGGTCTTCGGCGTAACCCTGAATCTCGCCGGCCACGGCGTCCGGCGCGGCCACGAACGAGAGGTCCGCTCCCGCTCGCAGGGCCGACTGCGCCGCCAGCGCGGGCGCGCCGGTGAACGGACCGCCCCCGATGACGAACACCCGACCGCCGATTTCGCCGCGCACGCCGCGGAGGTCGCCCGGGCCGACGAACCGCTCGGCGGCGGCGGGGATGCCGATGTCCGCGACCGTCACGTCGCCGTCGAGGTCGTCGAAGCCGGGTTTCGTGTCGTGGAACGTGACCACGCGGTCGGCGTCGACCGCGGTGCCCTCCGCCTCCCCCGTGTCGGCGTTCACGCCCGAGGGGACGTCCACCGCGAGGACCGTCGCGTCGCTCTCGTTCATCTTCTCGGCGGCGGTCGCCTCGGGTTCGCGCAGCGCGCCCGTCACGCCGGTTCCGAGCATGGCGTCCACGATAACGTCGCAGTCGGGCAGGTCGAGCGCGCGGGAGTCGGTCACTTCCATCGCGTCGTACTCCGCCTCCCGGAGCGCGTCCCAGTTCTCGCGGGCGATGTCGGTGCCGATGGTTTCGGCCCGTCCGAGCAGGAACACGGACACGTCGTAGTCGTCCAGAAATCGAGCGGCGACGAAGGCGTCGCCGCCGTTGTTCCCCCGCCCGGCGACGACGACCACCCGCGAACCCGGCGAGGCGACCTCGCGCACTTCGCGGGCGACGGCGTTCCCGCTCGACTCCATCAACTGCTTGCGCGGTACGCCGAGCGCCTCGGCGTTCTCGTCCACCGCGGCCATCCTGTCTGCGGTAATCATACGCGGGGTTTGGGTCGGATTCGGGGTTAACGTTGTGGGTCGGCGCGTCGGTATCGCTCGAACGACGATCGTTTCCGGAACGCTCCAATCCCCGCGTCCACTCCGGCGGTCGCGAAGAGAAACTATCGCGGGAAGCTGTCCGCCGGCGCAGGCACCGCGGACGGTCGTGTCCGTTCGAGGGGCGACGAACCGCGCGACGCGCCGACGACACGCCCTGTCGTCCGCGCCACCGGATGACGTAAAGTTCCCGACGGTTCAACGAACCGATATGCGAGTGCTGATCGTCGGCGGCAGCGGCTTCGTCGGTACCGCCCTCACCGAAGAACTCCACGAGCGCGGCCACGACGTGACCGTGCTCGCGCGCAACCCCGAGGACGCCGCCCTCCCCGCCGGCGTCGAAACGGTCGCGGGCGACGTGACCGACTACGAATCCGTCGAAGGCGCGTTCGGGGGACGGGACGCGGCGGTCAACCTCGTCGCCCTCTCGCCGCTGTTCCAACCCTCGGGCGCGAGCCACGAGGAGGTCCACCTCGGCGGCACCGAGAACGTCGTCCGCGCGTGCGAAGAGCGCGACGTCCCGAAACTCGTCCAGATGAGCGCCCTCGGTGCGGACCCCGACGGGCCGACCGCCTACATCCGAGCGAAAGGGCGCGCGGAGGGGGTCGTCCGCGACTCGACCCTCGACTGGATACTCGTCCGCCCGTCGGTCGTCTTCGGCGACGGGGGGGAGTTCGTCTCGTTCACGAAGACGCTGACCACGCCCTACGTGACCGGGCTTCCGGGCGGCGGAAAGACCCGATTCCAGCCGATCTGGGTCGGCGACATCGCGCCGCTGTTGGCCGACTGCGCGGAGGACGACGGACGCGCCGGTCGAACCTACGAATTCGGCGGCCCCGAAGTGCTCACGCTCGCCGACGTGACGAGACTCGCCTACCGCGCGGAGGGAAAGTCGGTCGTCGTCCTCCCGATTCCCATGCCGCTCGCCGGACTCGGCCTGCGGCTCGCCGGCCTCGTTCCGTTCGTTCCGATGGGAGCCGACCAGTACCGCTCCCTGAAGTTCGACAACACGGTCGCGGAGAACGACGTTCGGGCGTTCGACCGCGACCCGGACGACCTGCGACGCCTCGCGGACTACCTCGGCGTCGACGACCGTTCGAGAGCGACCGCGACCGACGAGACGACGCCGAAAACCGCGTGAAAAACGGAAGTCGAAGCCGGCGTTCGTTTCGTAGATCGAGGGCCGGCGAGCGCCACCGCCTTCGGTTCCATCCCGGGAATCGTCTTCGTCGCGATAGCGGTCGCGTACGTACTGGCCGGGGTGCTCGTCGGAAGCGTCGGCGGACATCTCCTCGCGCGCGGCGTCGCTCGGGGATGGAACACGGTCGGGCGATTCGGAGCGTGAACCGGGCGCGACGGCGGGAAACGAGCTGTCAGCCCACCGCGAATCCGCGCGGTCGGCGCACGAAAAACGGGAGTCGTTCTCCACACATCTTATGCCGTTCCGTCCGTTCTTCCGACTATGTACGAAGTCGAAGTGAAGGTTCGCGCCGACCACGCGGCGGTTCGGGAGCGACTCCGAGAAATCGGGGCTCGCCCGCTCGGAACCGTCACGCAGGAGGACTTCTACTACGACGCGCCACACCGCGATTTCGCCGAGACCGACGAGGCGCTCCGGATTCGCCGGGAAGCGGGCGAGGAGGGGACCGCGGAGGTCGTGACGTACAAAGGACCGCTGGTCGAGGAGGAGTCGAAGACGCGCGAGGAACACGAGACCGTCGTCGGAGACGGCGACACGGTCGACGCGCTGCTGTCGGCGCTCGGCTTCGAGGCGGCGGCGACCGTCCGCAAGGAGCGCGAGCGGTACGAACTCGACGATTACCTCGTCGTCCTCGACTCGGTGGCGGGACTCGGCGAGTTCGTGGAAGTCGAAGCCGAGGCCGAGGAGGACGCGGTCGAATCGGCGCGCGACGGGGCGTACGCCGTGCTCCGCGACATCGGTCTCGACCCGGACGAGCAGGTCAGAACTTCGTACCTCGGTCTCCTGCTCCGGAATGACCGTGAGTAATACTAACGCGCCGGAGCGTTTCCGGAAGTTATAGAATCTGCGACTGTGAATCCGAGATAATGACCGAGCGGAACATCCAGGTGGAGCCTATCGACCGTCGGGCAGTCGAAGACCAGGACATCGAAATCGTCGAGCGAAAGGGCATCGGCCACCCCGACTCTATCTGCGACGGCATCGCCGAAAGCGTCTCCAGCGCGCTCTCGCAGGCGTACCTCGACCGCGTGGGGAAGGTCCTCCACTACAACACCGACGAGACCCAACTCGTCGCGGGGAGCGCGAACCCGCGCTTCGGCGGCGGCGAACTGGTCGAACCCATCTACATTCTCCTCGTCGGTCGCGCGACGAAGTCGTACGAAGGCACCAAGATTCCGACCGACACCATCGCGCTGGAGGCGGCCCGCGAGTACCTGAACGAACACATCCCGGAGCTCGACGTGGGTACCGACGTCATCCTCGACGTGAAACTCGGCGAGGGAAGCGGCGACCTGCAGGGCGTGTTCTCGGAGGACGGCGCGAGGGTGCCGATGGCGAACGACACGAGTTTCGGCGTCGGCCACGCGCCGCTCTCTGAAACCGAGCGGATCGTGCTGAACGCGGAGCGCCGACTCAACGGCGAGTTCGCCGCGGACCATCCCGCGCTCGGCCCGGACGTGAAGATAATGGGCAAGCGCGAGCGCGACACCATCGACGTGACCGTCGCCGCCGCGATGGTGGACCGGTACGTCGAAGACCGCGAGGAGTACGACGCGATGGTCGAGAACGTCCGCGGCTACGTCCGCGCCGTCGCCGAGGAGTACACCGACCGCGACGTGAACGTCTACGTCAACACCGCCGACGGCGACAGCGACGACGAAATCTACCTCACGACGACCGGCACGAGCGCCGAGATGGGCGACGACGGCTCCGTCGGACGCGGAAACCGCGCGAACGGACTCATCACGCCGAACCGCTCGATGAGCATGGAAGCGACGAGCGGGAAGAACCCCGTCAACCACATCGGGAAGATATACAACCTGCTCAGCACCAGCATCGCCGAGACCGTGGTCGCCGAGGTGGACGGCATCCGCGACATGCGGGTTCGCCTCCTCTCGCAGATCGGCCGCCCCATCGACGAACCGCACGTCGCGGACGCGCAGGTCGTCGTGGAGGACGGCGTCTCGCTCGCCGACATCGAAGACGACATCGTCGCGCTCGTGGACGAGGAACTGGCGAACGTGGCGACGATCACGGAGCGGGCCATCCGAGGCGACGTGACGACGTTCTGAATCGCCCTTCGGTTCGACACTCGTTTATTGCGGCCGCTGTTACGCCCGGTATGCACCCGTCGGGAGCCGACACCGTCCTCGTCCGCCACGGCGACGTCGGCGTGAAGAGTGGGAAAGTGCAGACGGAGATGGAGCGACGGCTTCGGGACAACATCGCGGGAATCCTCGCCGACCGGGGCATCGACGCCGAGGTCGAGCGACAGTGGTCGCGCCTGTTCGTCCACGCGAGCGAAGACGACGTCGAGGCGGCGACCGACGCGGCGGCGGACACCTTCGGCGTCCAGTCGGCAAGCCCCGCGGTCGTCGTCTCGCCGGAACGGGAGGTCATCGAGGAGACGCTGGCCGAGGCCGCCCGCGAACACTACCGCGAGGGCACCTTCGCCGTGCGCGCCCGGCGGTCGTCGAAGGACCACCCGTTCACCAGCGCGGAACTCGAACGCGAGGGCGGCACCGCGATTTGGGAGGCGGTCGAGAACCCCGAGGTGGATTTGGACGACCCCGACGTCACCTTCTGGGTCGAGGTGCGCGAAACGGACGCCTTCGTCTTCCTCGAAAAGCGCCCCGGGCCGGGGGGACTCCCGCTTGGCACCCAGACGAAACTCGTCTCGCTGGTCAGCGGCGGCATCGACTCGCCCGTGGCGACGTGGGAGGTGATGAAACGCGGCAGTCCCGTCGTCCCCGTCTACCTCGACCTCGGCGATTTCGGCGGCCCCGACCACGAAGCGCGGGCCGTCGAGACGGTGCGAAAGCTCTCGAAGTACGCGCCCGACCAAGATATGCGCGTCAGGAGGGTTCCGGCGGGAGACGTGATGCGCCTGCTCGACGAGGAGGTCGGCCCGGCCCGGATGCTCGTCTTCCGCCGGTTCATGTACCGCGTCGCGGAGCACCTCGCCCGCGACGAGCGCGCCCACGGCATCGTCACCGGCGAGGCCATCGGCCAGAAATCCAGCCAGACCGCGCGAAACCTCGGCGTGACGAGCGCGGCGACGACGATGCCCGTCCACCGGCCACTGCTGACGATGGACAAAAGCGACATCGTCGCCCGCGCCCGGAAGATAGATACCTTTACCGATTCCACGATTCCGGCGGGCTGTAACCGCATCGCGCCGGACTTTCCCGAGACGAACGCGACGCTCGAAATCGTCGAAAACGCGGAACCGGACGACCTGTTCGAACTGGCCGAGGAAGTCGCGGGGGACGTGGAACTGGTCGAACTCTGATTCGCTCGAATTCACCTCCACTCCGTTTACGAAATTCACCCTCGTCCCGTGGGTCCCCGGCGCGCGAAGGCGGTCCGCAGAGAATCCGCGAACCGCCCGCGCGAGGTCTTCGTGAACGGGGTGAGCGAACGGCTCGTCGGAACTTGTCTCCGACGGTGGACGACCGAAACGACAGAAAGGAGCGGAGGGAGTCGGTTAGGGAGGTATGTGGCTTTGGCGGTGCGGTGTGGTGCGGTTGCGGTATTTCGTTCAACGAATCGCTAGAACTCGTCTAACGCACGGGTTCGAGTCGGAAGCCAACTTTTTCTGAGAGTAATTGACGGATGAAAATACAAATCACCGCTCTTCGAACTATCATCGAAATGGTGGATTCGGTCGAGATGGACGCCCGAGCGCCACTGCGGAAAACCGGCCCGTTTCACGCTTGCAGCCGTGCGACGAAGTACGCGAACTCCGCGTCCTGCTCGGCGAGTCCGTCTTCCACCGTCCCTTCGCGTTCGACGGCGAAGCCCGCGGACTCGAGGAGCCTTCGCGTCTCCGCCGGGCCGGCGATATCCCACCGCATCTCGACGCCGCTTCCGAGCCAGTCGGGGTTCGTCCCGCTCCACTCGGACGTCCCCGCGGTGAGGAGCAACCGGCCTCCGGGCGAGAGCACCCGCGCGAACTCGGCGACGACCGTCGGGTGGTCCTCGCTCGGGACGTGAATCACCGAGTGAAAGGCCGTCACGCCGTCGAACTCCCCGTCTCGAAACGGGAGCGACGTCATGTCGCCCTGCGCGAGCGCCGCATCGGGGGCGTTTTCGGTCGCTCGGCGGAGTTGGACGCGGGAGAAGTCCACGCCCACGGCCTCGGTCGAACCGCCGGCGCGTTCGAGAACCGGCACGCCCTGGCCGCACCCGGCGTCCAGGATTCGCGCCGCCCCCTCCAGCGAGTCCAGGAAGTCGCCGAGAGCGTCCGTTTCGAGCGAGTCCGGAGACCGCTCGGCCGCGTACGTGTCCGCGAGTTCGTCGTACCCGCGACGAACGACGTCTTTGTCCGACATCGTTCACGTCTATTCGACTGTCACGTAAATAACTATTCGACGGAGCCGACGGCAATTCCGAGACCGGCGTCCGGGAGAAGACGAAATCGCTTTACTTCGCCGCTCCCACCGGGGAAACAGTGACCCGCGTCCTGCTCGTCGGTTCGGCGGAAGTGGACCTGCGCGCCGAGCTGCTGTCACGGGAGACGGCGCGCGACGCCCTCGCCACCTATCAGCTCCGCGAACCGTACCGGAACTGCCTCGAACTGGAGACCATCAGCGTCGGCGCGGCCACCTCGCTGTTGAACGACCTGAACTGGTATCTCGTGCGCTTCGTGGACGAGGCGCTCGTCCTCGAACCGAGCGTGAGCGACGAGGAGTGGCTCTCGCGGACGCTGGCGGCCCGGGTGCGCGACGGCGACGTCGAACCCGCCGAGACCGACCCGCTGCTCAAGGTGTACGGCGTGGTCGGCGGCGAGTTCGGCGAGGAACTCGTGGAGCCGATGTACGTCGCCCGCACCGTCGACGGCGTTCCGGAGTACGACCTGCGCGAGGTGGACGACACGCTGGTCGTGCGAGTGACCGAAGACGAGTTCCGGTCGTAACCGGCGTATCGCCCCTTCCGTCGTTCGGAATCGAACCCCCGAGGCGACCGGTCGACCGACAGGACTACTTCCTCCCGCTTCGAATCCGAAACGATGCCCTCCAACCCTCCGTCCGATCACCCACCGCGGCGGATAGTCGGGCCGATCTGGGTTCGCGACGCCACGCTCCCGTTCCAACTCGTCGGGCTCTTCTTCGCGTTCGTCGGGGTCGAGATACTGACGTTCGGACTCGACTTCCTCCGGTTGCCGCTCACCGTCGCCGAGGTGATTCGTTTGCCGACGGACGCCTCCGTGCTGACGCACCACCCGGCGTCCGCGGCCTACCACATCGTGCTCGGATGCTTCTTCCTCTGTAGCGGCCTCGGAATCGGCGGCGTTCGCCTCCGGTTCGAGCGATAACGCCTGCATCGAACACCTACTCCGAACGGTCGGGCGACCCTCTCGGCGGAACCCTTATCCACGTTCTTCGCAACCTCCGTGACATGGGGGAGCACATCAGTTCCGAACAGGTGGAGGCGTGGCTCGACGAGAACGTAGTACAGGACGTGCAGCGCGTCTCGGACGACGAAACCGAGTTCAACGTCCAGCTACGACTCGCGCAACTTCCGCTCCACATCATCAAAGAGGAGACGTGGGGGCCGCTTCGGCTGGTCAGCAAGAACGCGTTCGACACGGATCGAACCATGCTCCTCAAGGAGGACGACCGGGACAGGCAGGAACTGTTGACCCGTATCGGTCCGGTGCTGGCGGCGACGCCGGGGTTCTACACCTTCCTCGACGAGGAGAGCGTCTCGTGCGATTTCGCGGAGGCGCACTCCATCCAGCTCGAACACCGCATCTATCCCGACGGCGCGAGCCAGCAGGCGGTGATGGAGGGCCTGATGAGCCTCGCAACCGCCATGCGATACCTCCAGAACACGGTCGCCTCGATGCTTCAGAGCCGAGCGGAGTGAGCGATCGGCTTTTTCCGTCCGACTCGCGTATCGTCACCCTGTGCCAACCGTCGACGAGCGGATCGGCGATTGCGACGGACTCCGAATCCGATACCTAGCGGCGGGCGAGCCGGGAGATCCGCCCGTCGTGCTACTTCACGGTGGCAGCCTCGACTCGGCGAGGCTCTCGTGGAAGCGCGCGATTCCGGCGTTCGCGGGCGATTTTCGCGTCGTCGCGCCGGACTGGCCGGGATACGGGGGGAGCGACCCGCCGGACGCGCCGGTCACCACGGGGTACTACCGATGCGTGCTCGGACGGCTCCTCGACGCGCTCGAACTCGAATCCGCGAACCTCGTCGGCGTCTCGATGGGCGGCGGCGTCGCCCTCGGTTTCGCGCTCGACGATCCGAGCCGCGTCGAGCGATTGGTACTCGTCGACAGCTACGGGCTCGGCGGGGCGGTGCCGGGCGGACCGGTCGGCTACGTCGCCGGGCGGCTCGGCCTGACCGGACTCGCGTTCTCCCTCCTGCGGCGGAGTCGACGGGCGACCGCGCTGGCGCTCCGGAGCGCCGTGGCGGGGACGCCGGACGACGAACTCGTGTCGGAGGTGTACGACGAAGTTCGCCGCCGCGGCCAGTCGGCGTGGATAGCGTTCCAGCGAAACGAGGTCGGCCCTCGGCGGCTTCGAACGAACTACGTCGATCGGCTCCCGGATCTCCCGGTGCCGACCCTGTTGATTCACGGCGAAAACGACCCGCTGGTTCCGGTTTCGTGGGCGGTTCGGGCCGGAACGCTGATTCCGAACGCGGAGGTTCGCGTGCTGCCGAACTGCGGGCACTGGCCGCCGCGAGAGAAACCGGAGGCGTTCGCGGAGCTGGTTCGGGCGTTCCTCTAATCGAACATCCCGGTCGAGAGGTACCGTTCTCCGCTGTCGGGGAAGACGGTGACGACGAGCGGGCAGTCGTCGTAGCCCTGTTCGACGCCGCCGTCGGACGTGACCGTCGACGGCGAATCGAACTCGTCGTCCATCGCCTCGCTCCACTCTTCGGGGACCTCCGGGCAGTTGAGTTCGGGTCGGGCGAGTCGCTCGGCGACGCGGTAGGCCGCGACGCTCGCCGCTCCGCTCGACTGGCCGACGAGGATCCCCTCCTCGCGGGCGAGTCGGCGACACTCCTCCTCGGCGTCCTCCAGCGACACCGTCTCGATGGCGTCGATGCGGTCGGCGTCGAGCAGTTCGCTCACGAAACCCGGGCCCATCCCCTGATACTCGTCCTCGCCGGACTCCCCGGTCGAGAGGACGGCGTTTCGTTCGGGTTCGACGGCGACGACCTCCATGTCGGGGTGCTCCTCCGCTAGCCGCGCCGCGGTGCCCGTGATGGTGCCGCCCGTTCCGACGCCCGCGACGAAGGCGTCTATTTCGCGCCCGTCGACGGCCTCGATAATCTCTTCCGCGGTCGTTCGATAATGGGCGTCCGCGTTGGCCGGGTTCTCGAACTGGCCGAGTTGGGTCGCGTCTCCCGACGCGGCGAGTTCGTCGGCCCGCGCTCGGGCGGCCTCCATATCGCCGTCCACGAGTTCGATGTCCGCTCCGTACGCCCTGAGCAGCTGCCGGCGCTCGGGCGACTTCGACGCGGGCATGACGATGGTGAGGTCGTACCCGCGGGCCGCGCACACGACCGCCAGCCCGATGCCCGTGTTGCCGCTCGTCGGCTCGACGATGCGGTCTCCCGGGTGCAGTTCGCCCGCTCGCTCCGCGGCCTCGACCATCGCCAGCGCCGGGCGGTCCTTCGCGGAACCGCCGGGGTTGAACGACTCGACCTTCGCCGCGACGGTCGCACCCTCGGGCGAGCGAACGTGGACGAGCGGCGACCCCACGGTGTCGAGGATGGACGATTTCATGATTCGGAAGTAAGTCGTCCACGCCTAAACCACTGATGGAATCCGGCAGGTGGTGCCGGAAGAAAGAGTCGTTTAACTGCATCCGACCCTAGGCGCAAGTATGGAATCGACCGAACCGAATCCGACGTGGGACGCGAGCGCGCACAGCGAGACGGTGAGTGCCATCGAATCCGGCGTCGGCGAAGTCACCTACCGCGTCTGGGGTGCGGACTGGTGCGGCGACTGTCGCTCCGCACTCCCCGACTTCTTCGCCGCGCTGGACGCCGCGGGCGTCCCCGAGGACGAGATACACGTCTACGAGGTCGACGAGGAGAAGGACGGCGAACTCGTCGAAGAGTACGGCGTGACGCTCATCCCCACCATCGTCGTCGAGCGGAGCGCGACGACCAACCGAACCGCCACGGACGACATCACCGCGGAGGAAGACGATGAGATCGTCCGGTTCGAGGAGGAAGAGAGCCTGCCCGCCGCGGAGTACGTCGCCGACGAACTGCTCGAAAGCGACGTGTTAGCGTAAGGGGACGGTCGGCAGTAGAGAGCGGTCTGTTGTCCGGTTTCATCGGTTAACCCCAATCTTTGCAACCGTCGTTAGAGACGGACCGCGTGTATAACGACGGGATCACGGCAGACGTCGGTACCCCTACTCGGGTCCCCCGATGGATGTGAAGTGCTCTCGGTGCCCGCCGCGATCGTCCCGATAGACACGCGGTACGTCTTCGTCGAAACCACTCGCACACTGATCGTTGAGTATCATCGTGATCGGCGAGACGTGCTGTTTCGAGCGCCCCGAACCCCTTCAGGGGCGGAAAAACCATCCCCGACGACCTCACGGAGAGTCGTTACTCGACCGGTGACCGTCGGTACGGTGGAGCTAGGCGGTTCTCAGCGAGACCACGGCCACCCGCCGCTCGTCAGCCCATCTTGAAATGTGTCGCCCACTACTGTTTCGTTATGACGAGTGCCAGCCGGCGCTGGAAGGGAGTGAATCGAGGATGAGGGATCGTTCTAAGGGGGTTTCCCGTCGCCGTTTTCTCGCCTCGGTGGGTGTTGGAACGACCGTCGTCCTCGGTGGTTGTGCGAGAACGAGCAACAAACCGGGGTACGAGAGTCGTAGCGTGAATGAAACCGCCGGCGACCCGCGGACGGCGAACGAGATGGTCGCGGCGGAAGCGCTGGCCCAACAGGATGCGAACGAGAGCGCCAGTCCCCTTAGCTCGCTCGAACTCGGGAACCACCAGTTCGTCGTCAAAAAAGGATACAAGGGGCCAACGGTGCAAGGCACCGCCAGCAATACGGGTAACGGTCTCCTCACGTTTGCCGAGGTTCGCGTGCGGGTGTACGACGATACCGGGGCTCAGATCGGACGCTATCTCGATACCACCGGCGACCTGACCGCCGGAGCAACGTGGCGATTCGAGGTGATTCTTCTCGCCTCGGCCAAAGAGATCGCGAAGTACGACATCGCTCTTGTCGGTATTCCAGACTGATGTATCGACTGAGGATAGCTCACGTGGGTTGGGTCGCACGTACCGTTCTGATGGCGATGCGATCCGGGTATTGAAGTACCACGCTGACCGTGACGCCACGTTCAACACCGTAGACCGCTGCCGTGGCGGAGCGATGCTCAAAAGAACTCACGAGTGACGATCTGTACCGGGCGCGTCGCTCGGTGAGCCACTATATTCGTGGTGAGTTCCCGTCGCTAAACCGATCGAACATCGGAGTTGCGATAGAAGCGTCAGTTCCGGGTAATACGAACCGACGGAGACCGACGGTCTCACCGACTGTCGGTGCGGTAGGGCCTTCTCCCTACACCGGCCGCAGGTCGTCGGCCCACTCCAGTCCGGCGTCGACGTCGGTCACCGGCGGCGAGCAGGTGAACGACCGACAGACGTAGAGGGTCGGTTCGCCGTCAGCGTCCCGGTTCGCCCAGATCGGCGGCGCGTCGTCCAATCCGAGCTTCTCGCACCAGTCCGCGAGGCCGTCCTCGGTCGGCGGCCGTCGGGTCAGAATCCGCGTCGGGAGGTACGCTTCGGCGAGTCGCTCGCGCCACGCCGCGGGGAGTTCGTCCGCGGCGACCGTCAGTTCCAACGAACCGGTGGCGCGGCGGTCCGCGGCGAGCGTCAGCGTCGCGTACTGCACCGGGTTCGACTCGACGGTCCGCGAGTGCGTTTCGAGCACCGACTCCGCGACGTCGGCGAACCGGTCGTGGGGCGCGAACTCCGAGAGCGCGAGGAGGAGGTCGGTGGCGACCCCCAGACTCGACGGCGTGGACTGGTCGGCCAGTTCCTGCGGGCGGGCGACCAGTCGCTCGCCGCTCTCGGGCGTGAAGTAGAGCGTCCCGCGCTCGCCGTCCCAGAACTCGCGTTCGACGGCCCGCGCGAGGTCGAGCGCGAAGCCGAGGTGGTCTCTCTCCCCCGTCGCCTGGTACAGGTCGAACGCGCCGCGCGCGAGGAAGGCGTAATCCTCGAGGTAGCCGTCGATGGCGACGTCTCCGCCGTGAGACGCGGTCTCACGAGCTTCCGAGTGCGACCCGGAAACGTCCTTGAACCGGCGGGAGAGCCGCCCGCTTTCGGCGTCCCAGAGTCGCTCCCGAACGAAATCGAGGGCCGACTCGGCGAGGTCGGCGTACCGGTCGTCGAGCACCAGTCCGCCCTCCGCGAGCGCGGAGACGAGCAGGCCGTTCCAGCCCGCCAGCACCTTCTCGTCGCGGGGCGGGCGTTCGCGCTCCTCGCGCGCGTCGAACAGTTTCCGGCGGGCGTCTTCGAGCAGTTCCGCCACCTCGTCCTCGGAACGGTCGTACTCCTCGGCCAGTTCGGGGACGCTCGCCCGCAGGGTGAGCACCGTCTTCCCCTCGAAGTTGCCCGGCGTCGTGACGCCGTAGCGGTCGCAGAAGAGGTCCGCGGCGGTCTCGTCGCCCACCGCGTCGCGAACTTCCTCGGGCGTCCAGACGTAGAACGCGCCCTCTTCGCTGCCCTCCTCGCCCTCGCTCCGCGCGTCGAGCGTGCTGTAGAAACCGCCCTCGGGGTGGCGCATCTCGCGTTCGAGGAAGGCGAAGGTGTCGCGGACGACGTCGGCGTAGCGTTCGTTCCCGGTGACCTGGTAGCCCGCGAGATAGACTCGCGGCAGTTCGGCGTTGTCGTAGAGCATCTTCTCGAAGTGCGGCACCGTCCACTCGCGGTCGGTCGCGTAGCGGTGGAACCCGCCGCCGACGTGGTCGTACAGACCGCCGCTCGCCATGGCGTCGAGCGTCTCGACCGCCACGTCGCGGAACTGCGCCGCGCCGGTTCGGTCGTAGGCGCGCAGGAGCAGGTCGATTCTCGCGGGTTGCGGGAACTTCGGCCCACCCTGCCCGAAACCGCCGTGTTCGCGGTCCGCGCTCCGAACCGTCTGCGAGGCCGCGGACCGGAGCAGTTCCGCGTCCGGCGCGTCGCCCGCCTCGGGCGTCGATTCCAACTCGCCCTCGATGGCGTTCGTCCACTGCTCGGCGCGATTCTCCATCTCCCCCCGGTCGGTCCGCCACGAGTTCCGGATGTTCTCGAGCAGGTCGACGAACCCGGGGCGTCCCCGCTGGGCGCGCTTCGGGAAGTAGGTGCCGACGTAGAACGGTTTCCCCTCGGGGGTCAGCCACGCCGAGAGGGGCCACCCGCCGCCGCCCGTCACCTGCTGGCAGATGCTCATGTAGATGGAATCGATGTCCGGGCGCTCCTCGCGGTCGACCTTGATGGGGACGAAGTGTTCGTTCAGCACAGCCGCGACCTCCTCGTCCTCGAAGCTCTCCTCTTCCATCACGTGACACCAGTGGCAGGCCGAGTAGCCGATGGAGAGGAAGATGGGGACGTCGCGCTCGCGCGCCGCCTCCAGCGCGGTCTCGTCCCACGGCTGCCAGTGAACCGGATTGTCGGCGTGTTGGCGGAGGTACGGGCTCTCCTCCTCGTCGAGTCGGTTTCGCCGCGTCGGGTCGTTCATGGTCGAAGGTTGGCCCCCGACTCACGTAAAGACCCTCGCCGCACGACTGATGTGGGTCGAAAGCGTACCGCATACGATTATGACAGAGACGGGAATCTCCGACCAGTTCGCGGACGAGATAGCCACGACCTGTCGGACGGGAATCGGGGACACGCTCAGGAGCGTCATCTACTTCACTCGGAACGAGTTCGACCACCTCTACCTCCGGAGCGACCTCTACGGGGGCGACGCCGAGCGAGCGCGAGAACTGGAGACGGTGTTCGTCAGCAACGAACGCCTCGGCTTCAGCACGAACGAGACGTACAGGCGACTCGAAGAACTGGGGGCCGAACCCGACCTCGGTGAGTATCAACTCACCATCCGCGCGTTCTCCGACGGGTTCGTCAGCCGGGTCATCGTCGGCGACCACGGCATCCTGCTGACGAGCGACAGCTACCACATCTCCGACTTCGAGGAGGTGGCGGTGTCGCTCAGGAAACTGTTGGCGGAACGAGCGCCGGAGTAGCCACGAACGTGCATACATCTCCGGAGGGTAACGACAACCTTTACACCGGTGTGCCCACATTTTGGCTGTATGAGCGAAACCGTACTGCTGGTCGGCGGTGGCGGCCGCGAACACGCCATCGCCCGGGCGCTGGCCGACAGCGACGCCGACCTCTACGCCTGCGCGGGAAACCGTAATCCCGGTATCGCCCGCCTCGCCGACGGATTCGAGAGTCTCGACGCGACGAACTCGACGGCCGTCACCGCCTACGCGGAGGACGTCGGCGCCACCCTCGCGGTCGTCGGTCCCGAGGGGCCGCTGGCGGCGGGCGTCGCCGACGCGCTGGAGGACGCCGGAATCTACGCCTTCGGGCCGCGTCGGGACGACGCCCGCATCGAGACGGACAAGGCGTTCCAGCGGCGGTTCATGGAGGAACACGACATTTCCGGCTGTCCGGACTTCGAGACGTTCGACGACGTGGAGGCGGCCTGCGAGTACATCGACGGATACGACGGCGACCTCGCGGTGAAACCCGCCGGACTGACCGGCGGCAAGGGCGTTAAAGTCATCGGCGACCAGGTGACCGCGGAGGAGGCGAAAGCGTACCTGCGCGACAGCGACTACGACCGCGTCGTCCTCGAAGAGCGACTCGTCGGCGAGGAGTTCACCGTGCAGGCGCTCGTGGCGAACGGGCAACTGCGGGTCACCCCGGCAGTCCAGGACCACAAGCGCGCGTACGAGGGCGACGAGGGACCGAACACGGGCGGAATGGGAAGTTACAGCGACGCGAACCTCGCGCTTCCCTTCATGACCGAGGACGACTACCACGAGGCCGTGGACGTGTTGAAAGCGACCGTCTCCGCCTTGGGTGACTACCGGGGCGTCCTCTACGGGCAGTTCATGCTCACCGCGGACGGCGTGAAAGTCGTGGAGTTCAACGCCCGGTTCGGCGACCCCGAGGCGATGAACACGCTCCCGGTGCTCGCGACCGACTTCCTCGACGTGCTCGTCGCCGCGCGCGAGGGCGAGGACCTTCCGAAGCTCTCGTTCGCGTCGAAGGCGACGGTGTGCAAGTACGCCGTCCCCGAGGGCTATCCGACCGACCCCGAAGCGGGCGCGAAGGTGGCGATAGACGAGGAGAGCGCGGGCGATGCCATCCTCTTTTTCGCCAGCGTGGACGAGCGCGACGACGGGATTTACACGACGACTTCGCGGTCGTTCGCCGTCGTGGGCGTCGGCGACTCCATCGCCGCGGCCGAGGAGACGGCGGAGGACGCCCTCTCGATCGCCGGCGAGGAAGGACTGCACGTTCGCCACGACATCGGCACCGACGACCTCGTACAGCGCCGCGTCGACCACGTGCAGGAACTACGTACCGGCGGGTAACGGACCGCCTGCGAGACCCTCAATCAGCCCATAACCAAGCGACAGTATCCAAATCCTTACAACATGTGCGAACGCCTCTCCCCCGACGAGATATTCGACGTCCTCGGCCACCGCTATCGACGGTACGTCGTCGCGGAACTGCTCGAGCGGGACGACGGGACGACGGTTACGGAACTGGTCGAGACCGTCAGTCGGCGGACGGACGCGGATTCGAACCGGATCGAAATCGGCCTCCTCCACTCGCATCTCCCGCGCCTCGAAAACGCCCACGTCGTCGAGTACGACGCGGACGCGGGCGTGGTCGAACCCACCACCGCCGTCTCCGATTTCGAACCGTTCTTAGAAATTATCGAGGAGTAGCTTCAAGCGATCAGGGTGCGAACCGCGGCGCGTGAGCGACGACACGCCCCACCGCCACGAGCGCATCGCGCGCCACCCGACGCCCGGCGGCCTGAACTCCCTGCAGTACTGGACGACGGCCCGCAGTCCGCTCCGGGTCGCGCTCAACTACGTCGTCATCTGGCTCGTGCGGATAAATCCCAGCCTCCGCCTGAAGAACTGGCTCCTGCGCCGAATCGGCGTCACGGTCGGGCGAGGGGTGTCGTGGGGTCTCGAATCGACGCCCGACGTGTTCTGGCCCGACCTCATCACCGTCGAGGACCACGCCATCATCGGCTACGACGCGACCATCCTCTGTCACGAGTTCCTCCAGGACGAGTACCGAACCGGCGAGGTCGTCGTCGGCGAGCGCGCGATGATCGGCGCGGGGGCCGTCGTCCTGCCGGGCGTCGAAATCGGCGCGGGCGCGCAGGTGGCCGCGAACTCGCTGGTGACCCGTGACGTGCCGCCGGGGGCGACGGTGGCGGGCGTTCCGGCGACGGAGATGTCGAGCGGGAGTCCGGAGTAGCCGAACTCAGTTTCGGAGCCGAACCGCGCCCCTCCGGAAGACGAGGTGGTTCGGGATGATGAACTCCTCGCCGTCGTTCTCGATGTGCGTGACGAACATGTCAACCTCCTGTACTATCCCCTGATTGCCGGCGACCCGAATCTCGTCGCCGATACTGTACGGTTGGTTGAGAAGGAGATAGATGCCGGCGGCGGACGAGCGGAGCAAGTCCCAGAACGCCACCGCACCGAAGACGATGACCGCGAGGATGTACGCTCCGAAGAGGACGAGCAGCGTGAGCACGGCGATACCGATCTGGCTCAGCGCGATGAGCGTGGCGATGTAGACGATGCTGTACTTGACGAGTCTCGGGAGCAAACTGACCTCGGGCAGTTTGACGCTCCGCAGTCGTTCGCTGACCAATAGCTCCGCCTTGTCGGCGATGATGAAGCCGACGATGAACACGAGCGCCGCGACGAACAGGTCGGGGATGAAGAGGATTATCTGCCAGAACAGTTGGGTGCTGAGGGGGAGCTCCGCGGTGTTGAGCGCGAGCAGGATGGCGACGCCGTAGATGAACCACGACGTGAGGCGGGCGATGAGCGACACCGTCGTCGTCCCGAGACTCCGCGCCGTGCGCTCGAACGGCGTCCCCTCCACGACTTCGTGAACGCCCGCGGCGCGCAGGATGCGCTTGTTCAAGCGGCCGAGGAGGTAGCCCGCGATGCCCCCGGCGATGATGATGAGGATGGCGAGGACGATTCGGTACTCCTCGCGCAGGAGCTGTTGCCACTCGGGTTGCATCCTAATACTCCTCCGGATCCAGTTCGAGGATGAGCTCACCGCCTTTGAACGACCGGACGAGGCCGTCGCTCTCGGAGAGGACGATTGCCGTCGCGTTCGTGTCGCGGGTGATGGCCCCCGCCGCCATGTGGCGCGCGCCGAGCCCCTTCGGGATGTCGACGCCCTCCGCGGAGGGTTCGAGGTAGCGGTAGGCGGAGACTATCTTCCCCGAGTCGGAGATGACGAACGCGCCGTCCAGCCGCGAGAACTCCTTCAGCATGACGTTCACGATGGGGTCGCCGACGTGAACGTGGGACTTCTCGAAGGGGTTGTACGACAGCGGGCGCGACTTGTTCATCACCTTGCCGGCGTCGCCGACGACGAACAGCGCGCCGACGGGCTTGCCTTTCTGTCCTTTCTTGCCGAGTTCGATGGCGACCTCGAACACGTCGCGGATGACCCCCGGGTCGGCCCGCGAGTTGGCGAACAGGCCGTAGATACCGGAGTGGGACTCCTCGTTCGCCCGAACGCGGGTGACGGTGTCGATGCCGTCCTCGAACATGGTCGCGATGCACGCGAGTTCGTCGCCGTCCTCCGTGATGCCCTGTTCTATCGCGCCTTCGATGCCGAACCGAATGCGATCTTTGACGTTGTCGAACTCCAGCGGGAGTTCGACGTACTCGCTCGCCCCGACGGCGTTGTCCGGCGCGACGACCACGACGTCGAGTTCGTCGAGGTCGGAAAGTCGCTCGTAGTACGAGCCACTCGGAGAGAAGAGGAACACCGCGTCGACGCCGGTGACGAGGTCGTTCAGAAGGTCGCTCAGGCTAGCCATTACTCAAGCCCACTCAATCACCGGAGAAAAGGTTTGCGGGGGTATATGTCATCGGTCGTTTCTATTTGCGGAACAGTCTATCGTCGTGGGCTAGAGAGGTTCCGTTCCGCACGTTCCCGGATTCGTACGATACTTTTCACATTCCCATGTCCGCGGCGACGTCGGGAACGGGGAGGTCGTTCGGTCGAACCCCCAGGCGTTCCGCCGCGTGGTCCAACGCCATGTCGAAGCCGTAGTATCGCTCCAGTTCCGAACCGTCGGCGGTTTCGCGCACCTTCAACATGCCGTACCCCTCGCGGTTCTGCGCGACGACGGCGGTTCGACCCTCGCGGGAGAGTTCGAGGACGCGCTCGTCGTCGGTCTCGAAGTAGCGCGCCGTGACGTCGCCTTCCGAAAGCGTGGTCATGGCGGTCGGTTCGGAGGCGGGGCAGTCGAAGCTATCGGTTCCGTCCGAAAGGGAAAACGACGTGGCGACGGACGCCGCACGCACCTACATGCGATGGCACCAGAGCGGAACCCGCCGCGACATCTGTATCATCCTCGCCGACGCCGGAGAGCTTCGCGGCCAACGGGTGAAGACGCGCCTCGAATCGCGGTACGACGAGCAGCTCGACCCGAAGCGGTTCTACGGAATGCTCGACAGGTTGGTCGAGAGCGGCCACGTCGAGAAGCGCGTCGAGGGACTGTACGACGTGTACTCGCTGACCGAGGTCGGAGGGCGGGCGCTCGGGGAGCAGTTCGAGTGGATGCGAGAGATGGTGGAGTGAGGGGAACCGTTCGGTTCTGGTGTGATTGCAACTACCAACAAGCAGACATCGAAAGCCCTCGCCCACTCGCGGTCGCCGAGACGACCACGTACGCGCGAGCGGAGGGCCCCTTCAGTCCACCGGCACCGCGCTCGCCACGCCAACGCGCGCCATCGTGGAACGTTCGTCTCGGGTAGCACCCAGAGCTTCCAAAATTAGCGGAACCGACCGTTCAGTCCAGCATCTGCGCCGCGATGGTGTTCCGCAGCACCTCGCTCGTCCCCTCGTAGATCTCGTTCAGTTTGGCGTCGCGGTAGTATCGTTCCACGTCGAAGTCGGTCGTGTAGCCGTAGCCGCCGTGGATTTGGATGCCCTCGTTCGCCACCTCCCTGCTGATTTCGCTGGCGAACAGTTTCGCCTGCGCGGCCTGCTTGATGTAGTCCTCGCCCCGAATCTTCCTGTCGGCGGCGCGGTGCATGAGCATCTTCGCGGCGCTGACCTTCGTGTCCATGTCCGCGAGTTTGTGCTGGATGGTCTGGAAGTCGCTGATCGGCCGGTCGAACTGCTCGCGCTGCTGGGCGTACTCGAGGGCGTCGTCCAGCGCCGCGCGGGCCAGTCCGATGGAGCGCGCCGCGATGGTGATGCGCCCGCCGTTCAGCGTCTTCAGGGCGTGGACGAACCCCCGCCCCTCCTCGCCGAGGAGGCGGTCCTCCGGGATGCGCATATCGTCGAACCGGAGTTCCGCGGTCGGACAGCCCTTGTCGCCGAGTTTGTGCTCCGTGCCCTCGACGTGGAAGCCGTCGTCCTCCTCCGGGCGGACGACGAACGACGAGATGCCCTTGTTCCCCGCGTCGGGGTCGGTCTTGGCGAAGACGGTGACCGTCTCGGCGACCGACCCGTTCGAGATCCAGAGTTTGCCGCCGTTCAGCACGTACTCGTCGCCCTCCCTCTCCGCCGTGGTGTCCATCGCGGGCACGTCGCTCCCCGCGCCGGGTTCCGAGAGCGCGAACGCGCCGATGTCCCGCCCCTCGTTGAGCGGCGTGAGATACTCCTGCTTTTGCTCCTCGTTTCCGAACTCGTAGAGCATGTTGCCAGCGAGGCTGGTGTGAGCCGCGACGATGGTGCCGACGCCGCCGCTTCCGCGGGATATCTCCTCCAGTCCGATGGCGTAGGAGTGGTAATCGAGTCCGGCCCCGCCGTACTCCTCGGGGAAGGGCATCCCCATGAGGCCGAGGTCGGCCATCTGGTCGATGAGGTCGCGGGGGAACTCGTCCGTCTCGTCTATCTCCGCGGCGCGAGGTTTGATCTCCTCGTCCACGAACTCCGCGACCATGTCCCGGATCTGTTTCTGCTCTGCGGAGAGGCTGAAGTCCATACCGGAAAATGCGACTAGTCAATCCTTTACTTTTCCCATCCCGCTCGACGCTCGGCGGTCGACGGCGGTCCGTCCATCGGCGTGAAAGGCTCGAACGTCGAGGAGCGCCGTCCCCTAGCGGTCGAGCGCGTCACCGCCAGGTCAGTGAATTCATACGTTTCGACGGTGAACCGACGCACGAAAATGGCCGCGCAACGCGAAGTTCTCGCCGTGCTACTCGCGCTCGAGTTCGTCGTCGTCGCCGCCGTGGTGTTTCTAGTGGTGCCGTTCGAGGCCGCACTTCCGCTAGCGCCGATGTTTCTACTCCTCGTGTTCGCGCTGTACAAGTACTACTTCTGAATGGCTCCGTGGGGTCTGTCTTCCGGCTTCACTAAATTTGCCACGTGCGCGCCCGCAATAATTCCAGAGGCTCGACGGACTGCCTGATACCCGTCGAGAACGCGGTGCCGCGGACAGAAGTCGAGTTCGGCACATCCCTCATCGCTATGCCAAGAATTAATATGATATACGCAAATCCACCACAAATGAAATATCACTTCAAAAATAACGATCCGATAGCATACACTAATACCGATGAAGCCGACATAGTGATGAACTACATCGATAGGGAACCTGCTCACGAAACGGGCCAATACGCGTTCTTACGCCACGTACGGGCGAATATCGCGGACGATGACGATGACGGAGACGTTGTAATCGAAATCAATGCGGTCGACAATTGTAACGGCGGGATATTCTCTTTTCACGATGTTTTGGAGGATGCACCCGGGGGAGAACGAATTGAGTTCAGCGACGTAATACGGGTTCCCAAAAAAGAAATCGAGGACCGAACGCTCGATGACGCAGTTGATACTCGCTCCCTATCTGACCTCGTAATTCAGGACGTCAAGGAGTGGAGCGACAACACGGCGTTTAAATCGGAGCCGGAGATCATCCCCGAGAAATTCAAGTTCGATTCGTAACGTATCGCAACCGTGCTGATATAAACGTTCGCCGATTCGAGCGGATCGAGTTGCGAGGTGTGCGCCTTCTATTCGGCACCACCGCCGAGAACTGTGATCGATCGAGGTTCAACAGAGCACCTTGAACCGGAGATACGGATGCCGGTCGACGACCTCTTCGAAACGCCGAATCGCTTCCGCTCAACGGAGGCGCTTGCGGAGCGAATCGAGCGTGAGCGCGCCCTGCACGAGGTACGACAGTTTGCGGTTCTTCGGCGCGATGGTCGCCGCGCCGAGCAGAATCGCGCCTCGCTTCGCGTTCCCCTTCTGGAAGGCGTACCCCGCCTGCGCGAGCAGGGACAGGACGTTCAGTTTGTCGAGGGAGTCGCTCTGCGCGGGTGCGGCGGGCGACGAGGACGTCAGCGCGGACAGCAGTTTTACGCCGGACTTCACGACGCCGAGTAGTGTTCGAAGCATGGAACGATGAGAGGGTTCGTAGCGGGGTAAGGGTTCCGGCGGCAGGAGAAAGGAGTTGAAGGCGAACGGCGGGGCCGTCGCCGTCCGAAACGGCTTACCGGCGTGAACCCCAACCGACGGAATATGTACGGCGTGGTGACGCGCAACCCCGAGGAACTCGACTGGCCCGAGTTCGACAGGGGGTTCTACGAGATGAAGGACGTGACGGGTCGCGCGACCGAACCCGTCGAATCGGGCGTGAACATGATCTCCTGTTTCGGCGACAGCGCCGCCGCGGAGAGCGATCCGTCGCTCGTCCCGGTGAGCGACGAGGGCGAACCGGCGACCCGCGACCGCCCCTACTTCGATTGGGGGTACGTCTGCCCGACCCGCGAGTCCTACCGCGAGGGGCTGTTGGAGATGATCGACGACGCCGCGGCGGCGTACCCCGACGTGCGACTGGACGACGTGGGATTCCCCCGCGCCGAGTACTGCCACTGCGAGCAGTGCGAGCGCGAGTTCGACGCGAGCGAGTACGACGACAGGATGGAGTGGCGCGCGAACGTCATCACGGACTTCGTGGCCGAGGCGACCGAGCGAATCCCCGGCAAGACCTACCTCACGCTCTACCCCGACCCCTATCCGGGACATCTCTACGAGCGCGCTGGACTCGATTTAGACGCGCTCTCGGAGTACGTGGACGAGTTCGTCGTCCCGCTGTACGACATGGCCTACTCCACGACCTACTGGCTCGAAGTCATCGCCACGGGGTTCGAAGACGCGCTCTCCGTCCCGTTCAGCATCGAACTCTACGCGGTGGACATCGACATCGACGACCTCATCCACGCCACCGAGGTCGCCGACGCATACGCCAACGACGTGTTCTTCGGCTACGAGTCCGGCAACGCTCGCGGCGCGATTCGGCGGATGGACGCCGACTCCCGCGACGGCGTCACCCACGGGAAATGAAGCGGTCTTCCTGCCACGCCACCAACTGTTCCCGGTCGCGCGTGTTCGCCGGCAGTTCGTCGAACCACTTCGCGTCGGTTATCTCGCCGTCGGGGTCGTCCACGGTCGGCGTCGTCGTCTCCGCCCGCGCCTGAAACACCGGCAGGACGCCCCACGTCGAGTAGTCGCCGCACCGAATCGATGTTCGAGTCGCGATGGCCAACCCCTCGTAGTCGGCTTCGACGCCCGCCTCCTCGTAGAGTTCGCGCTCGGCGGTCTCGCGGTACGATTCGCCCTCGTGGACGCCGCCGCCGGGGAGCACCCACATGTCCACGCCCTCGTGCCAGACGAGCAGTAGCTCGCCGGAGGGTCGGTAGACGGCGGTGTGCGCGCCGTACGGCGCGCCGGTCTCGGATACGCGCTGGGCGAGCGTACGGAACCGATAGCGGGAGACCTCGTAGGTTCGGTCGAACTCCAGAAACTGCGTGTAGGCGTCCGTCAGTCGGTGATAGGCCTGCTCGGCGTGTTGTTCCGCCTCGGTGGCGAGAAACCAGAGGTCATCGAGCGTCATCGTCGGGTGGCGAGGGACGCGACTTCGAGGAGTGCGACTGCGAAGACGAACCGATTCCGAGGCGTGCGAAGAGTATAATCATGTGCCGGAGTACTTCGGCGGTCGAAATAAGCCTTCGGTCGCCGACATTCCGGAATCGGACGGTTTTTACGAGCGGGCGGGGTATCCGCCGGTATGAGCTTCGACGAAGACGACCGCGTCATCTTACACGATAAGCACAGCGAGTACGACGGCGAGGAAGGAACCGTCACGCAGGTGATGGAAACGATGTTCGGCGACGCCACCTACACCATCAGCTTCGAGGACGGGCAGGAGACGGGTATCTCCGAGGACTCCCTCGAAGCGGTCGACGACGAAGCGTAACGCCGTTCACCGAACGTCTCTCCATGACCAGCGTTCCGTTCCACTACGTCGACCTGCGCGCGTTCTGCTACGACACGGAAGACGACCAGCGCGTCGAAGCGGCCCTCCGAACCTTCCTCCCCGAGGAGTTCGAGGTGACGCGCGCGACGAGCGAGGGCCACCACGGCGACCGCATCCTCGTCCTCTCGGCGCGAGTCGAGACGGCCGACGAGATGCGCCACGTCCTCGACAAACTCCGCGAGCTTCCGGACATCGAGCGAGTGCGCGACGAACTCGACCAGCGCGTGGACGAGAACTGCTCGTTTTTCGTCTCGCTCGACAAGCAGGCCGCCTACCGCGGTCGGGTCGAACTCGGACAGGGAATCACCCTCCGCGCGAAGGTCGAAGCGTACCCCGCGAAGAAGGACGCCGCGGTCGAGAACGCCCGCGAGGCGCTCGCCTGACGAGCGCCTCGGACGACTCGCCGCTCGCGGTTCGCTCCGCCCCCGTCCTCGTTTCCGTCCGCGCGGGTCGACACAAAGTTTATCACAACCGCGACTGTGGTGTCAGACGTTACCACGCATCGCGTGGATGAGTATCATGCAAGAGTGCCCTTACTGTAATTCTGACCTCCGCCGCGGCGGTCAATCGCGGACGACCCGCAATGGCGACCCAACTGGACACAAGAGCACAGGCACCGAACTCGTGTCGTGCCCGGACTGCGGAAACGTAATCGACGGGTTCACTGCGCACTGAGAAACGGCCAGCGGGACGTCTCGTTCGTTTTTTACTCGTCGCGTGGCGGAGTGTCCCCGTGTTCGAAGCCGGGAGTGGCTGCTCTCCACGGTTCGTTCCATCGAAACGAGTCACGGCACTCCGTCGGTACGGACGGCGGGTGGTGCTTTCGTCGGCGACGGTCGATGGACTTGGGTAAACGAGGGGTTCGCCGGTGGCTCGGTAGACCGGTTCGCCGATAGATCGAAAAGTAAGACGAACCTTCTTTATCGACCAGCACCTCAGCCATTTACTTGACATGTAGACAAAACCAACCGACGGAGCCGTCCATGAGAAGAATTATACCCGGACGCAAGAGTGGTACGCTCCATGAAAGCGGTCATTCTCGCTGCCGGTGAGGGCTCCCGACTGAGACCCCTCACCAACCATCGACCGAAACCGATGCTCCCGGTCGGAAACAAACCCCTGCTCGAGTCCGTCATCGAAGCGGTGTCCGCGGCCGGCGTGACGGAAATCGTCCTCGTCGTCGGCTACCACCGCGAACGGATCCAGAACCGCTTCGGCGACGGCGACCGCTGGAACGTCGATATCACGTACGCCGTCCAGGAGAAACAGCTCGGAACGGGACACGCCCTCCTGCAGGCGGAACCGTACATCGAGACGGATTTCATCGCGCTGAACGGCGACCGCCACCTCAAACCGAAAGCGGTCGAAGATCTGATCGACGAACGACGCCAGACGGGGGCGTCGTGTCTCGCCGTGACGCGCGTCGAGATGCCGAACCGATTCGGCGTCGTGGAACTCGACGGGCAGACCGTCACCGACATCATCGAGAAGCCGATTCCCGGGACGACGTCGTCGAAGCAGATCAACGCCGGCGTGTACGCGTTCGGCCCCGAGATTTTTTCGGCGATTCGCCGGACGGAGAGTCACGGTGAACAGGCGCTGACGACGACGCTACGGACGCAATCGGACGTTCGGCCGCTTCGGGCGGTTCCGTACGACGGCTTTTGGGGCGACATCTCCTACCCGTGGGATCTGCTCTGGCTCAACAACTACGTCTTGGATCGGCAGCGCTCCACCAGCGAATCGGACCTTCCTCGGTCGGTACGGGTCGCATCGAACGCCGTCGTCCACGACGACGTCGTGCTGGACGAGAACGTGACGGTGCATCCCGGTGCGGCCGTGCTCCGCGGAACGTCCGTCGGCGAGAACGTCTCCGTCGGGTCGAACGCCGTGATCGAGGACGCCGTGATCTTCCCGGACGCGACGATCGGACCCGGTGCCGTCGTCCGCGATTGCATCGTCGGCGCGAACGCCGCCGTCGGCCCCAACGCGACCGTCGAGGGCGGGAGCACCGACGTCACGCTCGCCGACGAGGTCCACCGCGACGTGACGTTCGGGGGACTCGTCGGCGACAACGCTCGCCTCGGCGGTAACGTCACGGTGCGGCCGGGAACCATCGTCGGCGAGGGAGTAACGGTAGACAGCGGGGCGATCGTCGGTGGACGACTCGAAGACGGCGCGTTCGTACAGCGAGGCTAACGTATGTGTGGAATAACGGGTTACATCGGCGACGGAGATTGCTCGACGATCATCGCGCGGAGTTTGAAAAATCTCGAGTATCGCGGCTACGATTCCGCCGGCGTCGCGTTGCTCGACGGGACGCTGGAGGTGCACAAGCAAAGCGGCCAGATCGACGACCTCACGATTCCCTCGATGCCGAACGCCACCTGCGGAATCGGTCACACGCGGTGGAGTACGCACGGAGCCCCCACGGACGCGAACGCCCACCCGCACACCGACTGTTCGGGAGACGTGGCGGTCGTCCACAACGGCATCATCGACAACTACGAGGCGTTCAAACGGGAACTCGGCGACGACCACGAGTTCACGAGCGAGACGGACACCGAGGTGATCGCCCACCTCATCGAGGACGCGCTCGCGGACGACGCGGACCTCCGCGACGCCGTCGAAGACGTCGTCGCGATGCTCGAGGGGAGTTTCGCGATCGCGGTCACCGCGGTCGGCCACGAGGGCATCGTCGCCGCGCGCCAGGATAGCCCGCTCGTCATCGGTCACACCGACGACGCCACCTTCCTCGGGAGCGACGTCACCGCGTTCGTCGAGTACACTCGGCGTGTCACGTTCCTCGAGGACGGTGACATCGCCCGCCTCACCGAGAGCGACGTGACGATTACGAACGGCGATACGCTCGTAGAGCGCGAGCGCCAAACCGTCGATTGGGACGCGGACGCCGCCGAGAAGGGCGGGTACGAGCACTACATGCGAAAGGAGATTCACGAACAACCGCACGCCGTCCGACAGGCGCTCTCCGGCCGCGTCGACGAACTCGCCGGCGCCGTCGATCTCGACCTCTCGCTGTCACGGGAATACTGCAACTCGCTGGACGAGATTCAGATCATCGCGTGCGGGACGTCGTACTACGCCGGTCTGTACGCCGCAGAACTGCTCGAACGGCACGCGGACGTGCGCGTCTCGGTGCACGTCGCGAGCGAGTACGAGTTCCGGGGGAACCGCGACCCGTGGCGAACGCTCGTCGTCGCCGTCACCCAAAGCGGCGAGACCGCCGATACCTTGCGCGCCCTTCGAAAGGCCGCGGGTGCAGGCGCGCGAACGCTCGCGGTGACGAACACGGTCGGGTCGACGGTGGCCCGCGAAGTCGACGACACGGTGTACATCCGGTCCGGACCGGAAATCGGCGTCGCCGCTACCAAGACGTTCGCCTCGCAGGTGACGACGCTCGCGCTGGTGACCGTCTACCTCGGTCGACAGCGCAACGCCATCTCCTCGAACGAGGCGTCGACCATCTTGCGGGGACTGTCCGCGGTGCCGGGGGCCATCCAACAAGTGCTCGACGCCGAACCCGCGGTACGAGAGACGGCGGAAGAGTACGCCGACGGGGACGCGTTCTTCTTCATCGGTCGGCGATTCGGCCATCCGGTCGCGCTCGAGGGCGCGTTGAAGCTCAAGGAGATCTCCTACGACCACGCCGAGGGCTTCCCGGGCGGCGAACTCAAACACGGTCCGCTGGCGCTCGTCACGGAGCAAACGCCCGTCGTCGCCGTCCTGACCGAGGGGACGAACGCCGACGAGACGCTCCACAACGTGAAGGAGGTCGAATCGCGGGGCGCACCCGTCATCGGCGTCACCTCGGAGACCGACCCGAATCCCGTCTTCGACACGGCGCTCGAAGTGCCGGCGATCGGGCTGATGGAACCGGTCGTCGCGAACGTGTACCTCCAACTGTTCGCGTACCACGTCGCGAATCAGAAAGGGCGTTCCATCGACAAACCGCGGAATCTCGCGAAGAGCGTCACCGTCGAATAGATACCCTTTCCGTCGGTGGAATCGACGGGTCGGACTCGCGGTAACCCTCCGAGGGGGGTCACCGGTCGACCGAATCCTTCCAGTCGATCATCTCGTTCACGTCGCCCACGAGCGGTTCTTCCACCAGCGTCCGGAACGCGCCGCGTCCGGCGAGGGTTCGGAGATGGGACACGAACTCCCGCCACTCGGCGGCGCACTCCGTGTGGAGATGCCACGTGTACGAGGGCGGGCGCGGGTCGGGGGAACCGACGATCACGTCACTGGTCCGTTGATCGATACTTTCGGCGCACCACGGGCAGGTCGCCGAATCCGTCTCGTCACCGTCGGCGGCTTTCTCGGCGCTCATTACTCTATATTTATATGTCTTCTATGGGTTAGTTCTTGCCTTCATCACGCCGTTCTTTAGGTAAGAGATTCGATAAACGTCCGCCCGGTCCTTCGGTTGCACCTCGGAGAAGGAACCCTCCCACCGTCGGAATCGGCGTAACAGACTACGACCGCCGTACTCCCGTTCGCTCTTGCGTGAGTAGCCACACGAGGGCGATGGTTCCGACGGCGATTATCGAAACGAGAACGTCGTAGTACCCGTCAATCAGTATCACGCTGAGCCACAGGATGCTGATCGCGCCGGTTCGGAGCGCCCTCGCGTGCGTCCCGCGGACGACCGCCTGATAGCCCGCGACGAGCGCGGTCCCCGTAGCTGCAAGTAGAAACACCCAGTCAGCTAGCCACGCTGGGGTCATACCGTACAGTTCGGCGGTTCGACTTGTATGCTTTTCCCTCCCCGACCTTGACACGTACTCCCACCCCCTCCGTTCCGCGCGAATCGACGGTGCGGGCGCACCGTCGATTCGGCCGTCGAACCGTTCCGAATCGAACACGTCGCGTCCGGATGTTTATTACTCAAGGCATCGGGAGTAGTGATATGTATCCGACCGTGGGAGACACACTCACCCTCACCGCCGAGAAGTACCCGGAACGAACCGCTGTGGTCTACCCGCGAAAGAACCAGTCGCTGACCTACCGCCAGTTCGACGAGCGCACGAATCAACTCGCCCACGCCCTCGCCGACCGAGGCGTCGAGCGGGGCGACCGCGTCTCGACGCTCCTGTTCAACACGAGCGAGATGGTGATCACGATGTACGCCGCCGCGAAACTCGGCGCCGTTTTCAACCCGCTCAACTTCCGCCTGCCCGCCGGCGAGGCGACGTACATCCTGAACGACGCGGAGAGCTCCGTCCTCGTCTACGAGGACGCGGTGGCGGACGTCGTCGAGGCGGCCGAGGGCGACCTGGAAACCGTCGAGGAGTTCGTCCACGTCGACGATTCGAGCGCGACCGGGTACTTCTACGACCTCCTCGAGGGCCGGCCGACGACCGCTCCGGACGCCGACGTCGCGCAGGACGACGACTACATCGTCATGTACACCAGCGGCACCACCGGTCGGCCGAAGGGCGTCGTCCACGCGCACCGGGACATGATCGAGCACAGCGCGTCCGTGCTCGTCGACCAGCAGCTCACCCGGGACGACGTCGGACTCTCGGCCGCACCGCTCTACCACTCCGCGGAGCTCCACGTCTTCCTCATCCCGCGGGTGCACGTCGGCGCGACGAACGTCGTGCAGCACGCCTTCGAACCGGAGGCGACCCTGTCGATGCTCGCCGAGCACGACGTCACCGTGCTGTTCGGCGCGCCGACGATGTGGCTCGCCATGCTGCAGGCCGACCCGGAGTCCTACGACCTCTCCTCGCTCCGGTTGGGCGGCTACGGGGGGGCCAGCATGGCACCGACGACGATTCGCGAAATCCACGACCGAATCGGCTGCGACCTCGTCCAGTACTACGGGATGACGGAGCTCGGCCCCGCGGTCACGGTGCTCTACCCGGACGAACAGCTGGAGAAAGCCGGCAGCGCCGGGGTGCCGATACTCAACCACGACGTCCGCGTCGTGTCGCTCGACGAGGGCGGCGACGCGCTGGCCCCGGACGAGGAAGCGCGGCCGGGGGAGGTCGGCGAGATCGTCGTTCGCGGCCCGGCGCTCATGCGGGAGTATCTGAATCGGCCCGAACAGACCGACGCCGCCATCCGCGACGGCTGGTACTACACGGGCGACCTCGGCTACGCCGACGAGGACGGCTACCTCTGGGTCAAAGACCGCGCCGACAGCATGATCATCAGCGGCGGGGAGAACATCTATCCGCGCGAAATCGAGGACGTGCTCTTGGAGCACCCCGAGGTCGTCGAGGTGGCCGTCGTCGGTAAGCCCGACGAGGAGTGGGGCGAGCGAGTGGTCGCGTACGTCGTCGGGGAGGACGGGGCGACCGAGGAGACCCTGGACGCCTTCCTGCGCGAGAGCGACGACCTCGCCGACTTCAAGCGCCCCCGCGAGTACGTCCACGTCGACGAACTGCCGAAGACCCCCAGCGGGAAGGTGCAGAAGTTCGAACTCCGGTAGGTTACTCGGAGTTCGTTCCGGTCGTCCGACAACGACCATCGCCCGCCGCATCGGTGACCCCTACCGGAGATTGTTTAGTACTGGGTTGGGAACGGTTCGCAAAGGATGCCGACGACCGACGCCGATTCCTTCGACCCCACCGAGACGACCGTCGACGAGATTCACGCGGCCATCGAAGCGGGCGACGTCACCGCCGAATCGCTCGTCGACCGCTATCTGGCGCGCATCGACGAGTACGACGACGAACTACGCGCGATTCTGACGGTGAACCCCGACGCTCGCGGGCGGGCGCGACGACTCGATTCGCGGTTCGAAACGAACGGCTTCGTCGGCCCGCTGCACGGCGTTCCCGTCGTCCTGAAGGACAACCAGGACACCCACGACATGCCGACCACGGCGGGGTCGCGGGCGCTCGCCGAGTCGGTGCCGGAAGCGGACGCGTTCATCGTCGAACGGCTCCGCGACGCGGGCGGCGTGATCCTCGCGAAGGCGAACCTACAGGAGTTCTCCTACGGCGTCGACACCATCAGTTCCCTCGGCGGGGAGACGCGAAACGCGTACGCGCTCGACCGTCGACCGTCCGGTTCGAGCGGCGGCACCGCCGCCGCTATCGCCGCGAATCTGGGCGCGGTCGGAACGGGAACCGACACCTGTTCGTCCGTCCGGTCGCCTCCGGCGTTCAACAACTTGGTCGGACTCCGGCCGACCAGGGGACTGGTGAGCCGAACCGGCATCGTCCCGCTGAGCGAGACCCAGGACACGGCGGGCCCGATAACTCGAACCGTCGCCGACGCCGCGCGGATGCTCGACGTCGTGAGCGGCTACGACCCGGCGGACCCCGTCACGGCGCGAGGCGCGGGCAACGTCCCCGAGGGCGGCTACGTCTCGCACCTCGACGAGGACGGACTGGAGGGGGCGCGAATCGGCGTCGTTCGGGAGTTCTTCGGCCTGCAGGACGAGGAGAGCGCGCCCGAAGCGGCGGCCGAAAGGGTGACCGGCGTCGTCGAGACCGCGCTCGACGAGATGGAGGCGGCGGGCGCGACGATCGTCGACCCCGTCGAGGTCGTCGACGCGGACGTCTTGGCGACGGCGCGCGTCATCCGCTACGAGTTCGAGCGCGACGTGAATCGGTATCTGGAGGGACTGGGAGACGCGGCTCCGTACCGCACGCTGGGGGACATCGTCGAGTCGGGACTGGTCGCCGAGGCGGTGCAATCGCGACTCACGGCCGGCGACGTCCTCGACGTCGACGCGGAGGCGCCCGACGAAGAGCGCGGCTACCTTCGGCGGCTCGAGCGACGGCGGGAAATCGCGGTGGACACGGCGCGTCGGATGGTGGAACGCGACCTCGACGCGCTCCTGTATCCGCCGTCGACGATTCCACCCGTCGAAATTCCCGAAAACCAGCCGTTCGAGGAGCTATCCTGCGAGTTGGCCGCGCACACGGGATTCCCCGCTATCGTCGTGCAAGCGGGCTTCACGGAGGACGGCTTGCCGGTGGGGGTCGAACTGCTCGGGCGAGCGTTTTCCGAACCGCGGCTCTTCGAACTCGCGTACTCCTACGAACGGGCGACGCGGCACCGACGACCGCCGGAGGGATTCGGAGCGGTCGACTGAAGTCGGCGGACGAAACGCGGTAAGAGCGTTACTGCGCGACGGTGTCACCCCCGGCGGGGGCGGACTACACGTTCACGCAGACGCCGGTGGCCGGGATGCAGACCCTTCGGGTGTGGTGGTCGCGGCGACGCCGCAACAGGTGACCGCCGAGCACCGCCGCGGTCGCGCCCGCGAGCACGCTGCCGACCACGACGGGGTAGGAGACGGCCAACAGCACGGCGAGGAACGCCAGATACGCCGCCGCCCATCCCAGGATCGTTTTTCGAAAGCCGTGCGTCGAGGACGGGGTCTGTTGCCGGTCCGGCAACTGGGTCGGTATCGATCTCATCACAGTTGAACAGTGGACGGCCACCGGCATAAACGTAATCTGAATTACATTTCTGTAGGGGAATTTACTGAAATCGATTTCAGCCGAGGCGTGCGTTCGTGCGGAAAGCGCGGTTTCCGACGGTCGCCGTGGTGCGTCTCGCTCACCCCTCTCGTCGGTCGACCAGCGGTTCCGACCGGTCTCGGTACACCGCGAAGACGCGTTCGGCCCACCGGCGGGCGATGGCCGCGTCGGAGTCGACGAACACCTGCAACGCGCCCGTCTTCTCGTCGTAGGCCCCGATACCGACGCGGTCGTCGAAGATGGCGAGACCGTACGGAAACGCCTCGCGCGTCCGGAGTTCGAGGTGGCCGTGGTCGAGGGCGGTGCTCGCCCGCTCCGGGTACGCCTCGACGAGTCGTTCCGCCGTATCCGGGAGGGAGATGAGTTCGGTGTCGGTGCTTTCCAGCAGGCGTTCGTGGAACGAATCGAGCGACAGGGGCACCATGTGCGTCGTGTTGAAACCGCGGAACGACGACGACTCCTCCACGAGCGAGAGGAAACGCTGCATCGGTCGGTACGGGTCGTCGGGGGTCGCGACCGTCACGGTCGCGTCCGCGAACGGTTCGACGACGAACTCCTGGTGGTTCTCGCAGATGGAATCGAGGAGCGGCGCGAGGCGGTGCGCGGTGGCGAGGTTCTGTTCGAAGCGCACCACCTCCTCGGCGACCGCCTGCCCGTATCCCGTCAGTTCGAATCGCCCGTCCACCTTCCGCGCGAGGTCGCGGTCGGTCAGCCACCGGACGAAGCGGTGGCTGGTGGCGCGGGACACGTCCAGTTCCGCCTCGATATCGCGCCGGTCGAGCGGCGCGAGAAAGAGCGCCTCGAGCACCGGCCCGTGCCGAATCACGTCGATGAGGTCGTCGGTACCGATGCGCCGCTCCGATTCGGTCGATTCGTCGCCGACCGCTCGGAGTTCGAGGCGCGTCTGAAACAGTTCGTCGAGGATGGACGCGCTCTCGTCTTCGCTCACGCCGGTGCGCACCCGGCGGCGGGACTCCCCGTTGCTCTCTCCCATGGGTGCGCTTCGCTATCGAATGACATAGCGATATCGCGTCTCACTGTGTGAGATGGGTTTCGAGCGACGACCGCGGTGTTGACGGATGAGGCTATCGTTCCGCCCGTCCTCTAGTGAAGTAGGGACGGCCACCCGACGCGACTCGACGGTCGCGTCGAGTCGCGTCGCACGAGACGGCGGTCTCGCCGGTCGACAGGTCCGACGTCGACCGGTCGCTCCCGAGGAGACCCACCATGACGACACCCACCCGTTCACCGACCGATTCCGAAGAGCGGACGACCTCCCCGTGGCAGTCGCCGACGGTGCGGATCGTCCTCGCGGCGACCCTGCTCGCGCCGCTCGGCGTTCCGTTAATCAGCCCGACGCTGCCGGCTTTCCGCGACGCGTTCGCCATCACGGACGCGCAGGCGAGCCTGCTCGTCAGCACCTACTTCGTCACGGGAATCGTGCTCTCGCCGTTCATCGGGATGCTCGCCGACCGAGTCGGTCGCCGGGCCGTTCTCGTCGGGTGTCTCTTCGTGTTCAGCCTGTCCGGCGGTGCGATCGCGTTCGCGCCGAGCTACGAAGCCGTGCTCGCGCTCCGCGTCGTCGGCGGCACCGCCGCGGCGGGCATCTTCATCACGACGGTGACGCTCATCGGCGACGCGTTCGAGGGGACGCAGCGAAACGCCGTCCTCGGCATGAACAACGCGGTGCTCTCGGCGGGCGCCGCGACCTTCCCGCTCCTCGGCGGCGCGCTCGCCGCGTTCGGCTGGAACGTGCCGTACCTCGCCTACTTCGCCGGACTGCCGCTCGGGTTGTACGCCGTCAAACACCTCGAAGAACCCGCCCACGAGCGGGACTCGCAGGGCATCGCGTACCTCCGCCGCGCCGCGCGCGTGCTCAGCGGCGCGGACGCGCTCGTCCTCTACGGCGCGGCCTGCATGACCGAACTGCTGCTGTTCGGTACCGTCATCACCATACTGCCGTTCCTGCTGGCGGGGGACTACGGCATGTCGGCCCTGCTCATCGGCCTCGTCCTCGCGATCGGTGAGGCGGCGTCCGTGGTCGTCTCCGCGAAGAACGGCTGGTTCGCCCGCTACCTCTCGAACTACAGCCTCATCGCCGCCGGCTTCGCGTGCTACGCGGTCGGCCTGTTCGGCGCGTGGTTGGCGTCGTCCCCGGTCGGCATCACGCTCGCGATGGTCGTGTACGGGGCCGGTCTGGGGCTCTCGATGCCGGCGGTCGACGCCGCCATCAGCGACCTCGTCTCGTCCGGCCTCCGCGGGGGCGCGCTCAGCCTGCGCAACAGCACGACGTTCCTCGGACGCGCGGCCGGGCCGGTGCTGTTCGCCAGCATCGCGGCGACGACGGGGTACTACCCCTTGTTCGTCGCCAGCGGCGTCGTCGCGCTCGGAATCGCGCTCGCCGTGTTCGCGATGCGAGCGTACCAAAAGCGCCGCGTCTCGCTCGTCGACGAGCGCCCGGCGTGAGGGTCTTCGCACGTCGCTCCTCGGCGTCTCGCTACCGAGAAATCGGTACGCCCCCGTCCGGAATACCGCGTGCTGACTCGACTGGAGGTGCCTCAACCCCCGTCGACGGGTCCCCTCACCGAATCCCTCAAGTCACCGGAATCGCGGGCCGTGGCAATTTCGACGGTGTCCCCCTGCGGCGTTTTTGGTGACACCCCGCCGTCACTGTACTTCGTCCACCCGTTCTCCAATGCGGGTGTGCACTTGCGCACCGCGGGGTTTCTAGGGGTGTACTCGCCCGGCGTCGGCGGCGCTACGCATCGACTATCGACGGACATCAGTCGAAGCGGTCAGCCACTCCGAAGCCTACGACTGCGAGAACGAGACCCAGTCCCACGTGGAGGAGCGTATCGGCGAGACCGATGTTGAGTAACTGGTTCAAGAACGCGGGAACGACGAGCCAAAGCGCGGCCAACAACAGGTACGCGAGACCGCCGTACCTGTTATAGTCGCCGGAGAAAGCACCGACCGCGAAGTATCCGGCGGCGAGGCCCGCGACGCCCGTGAGAAAGTGCACGGCGTTGTGGAGCGTATTCACCCCGAAAATCCCGAAGAGCCTGCCCTCGACGGGTACGAGAATGAACCCCAGAATCCCAACGAGCGCGATGACCGCGCCGATACCCAGTGCCGTCAACACCTGTAGTCGGTTTCCCTCCCCGGTTTCGCTGGCATCGGTTGCCATCCTATTCCAACTCTCACACCGTTTTACGGCGTGAAGACACAAAACTCTGATTCGGCTTCGACGACCGAACGCTCGGAATAACCCCCTCCCGTTTTCTCGGATGGCATTCTTCGTCGTCCGATGGAAGGATGACGATGGTGTCGATCGACGTCCGGAACGGCGGCTCCTCGTTGTCGCTGAAGTTCGCTGGATTCCCCGACGCGGCGACGCGCAGTGCGAAAAACCGCGCGGCAGCGCGGGTTGTAGTGTGCGGGACCGGATTCGAACCGGCGGACCCCTACGGGACAGCGTCCTAAGCGCTGCGCCGTTGGCCTAGCTTGGCTACCCGCACGCGGTATCAACTTCCGAAGTCGGCGATAAGAACCTGTCGCTCTCGTCGGACGAGCGTTTATATTCGACGGCGCGCTACCTTGCTCCCGTGTATCGGGCACGTGACCAAGTCGAAAACGAATCGTGGCTCGCAGAACTCCAACAGGCCGCAGACCGCCTCGAACTCGAAACGGGTGCGCGGTCGCGCGCGGCCGACCTCTTTCTCACGACCATCTCCGACGAGGACGACCCCGAGGAGCGTTCGAAGCGCGCGGTCGCGGCGGCCAGCCTCTACGCCGGGTCGCTCATCGAGGGCGACCAGCGGTCGCAGCAAGCGGTGGCCGACGCGGTCGGCGTCGCGCGGTTGACGATTCAGCAGCGCTGGAAGTCTATCCTCGAAGAGGCGGGGCTCCAACCGCCGTCGTGGTGACTCGCCGCTCGAAAATCAGTCGCGTCCGCGGCGTCCATCGCGCTCGGGGGTGAGGTTCCCGTGTTCGTCGATTTCGCCCCGGACGATTCGGGTGCTGGAGATGATATCCCCGTCCTCTGCCTCCACGTGCGGGACCACGACGATGTCGAGGGGGTCGTACCCGCGCTCCTCGCGGATGTCGTTGATTCGCTCGCCGCCGTCCTTCGTCTCCGGGGAGACGATGAGCGCGTCGAATTGCTCCTCGGTGGCGATGCCCGTCGGCTCCGTGAGCTTCCGCACCTCGAACTCGCGGTCGTACCCCTCGGCGAGCGTCCGGAGGTCGGCTTCGAGGTCGCGCTTTCGCTCCTCGAACGGGCGGACGTACCTGTCCACGTTGCGCGTCTTCGGCGCGAGGTCGTCGCTCGTCAGCCCGACGGTCACGTCACCCAACTCAAACGCTCGCTCGAACAGCGCCCTGTGACCGTCGTGAACCGGGTCGAAAGTCCCGCCCAACGCAACGTCCATATCCCGCCGAATGATTCGACACGGTTTATCACCTTCGGAACTCGCCGACGGGGGCGGCGTCAGATGGGCCGCGCATCGTCTCGATAGCGGCGGTACAGCGTCTCGGCCCAGTCCAGAAAGTCGCGGTCGTCGCACTCCACGAGCGCCCTGAGCTGTCCGTCGTCGTCGTACGCGCCCGCGAGCGCCCAGTCGTCCCCGAGCGTCAGTCCGAGTCCGACCGCTCCGTCGTACCGCCGGATGTCGATGGCCTGCTTGACCGTTCGAAATTCGAGCGGGTTGCGCGACCGCGCGATTTCGATCCGCTCCGCGGGCATGACGAGTTCCGTTTCGACGCCGGAGAGGACGAGTTCGGCGTGGGCGTCGTGGTAGAGTCGACTCAGGACGGGCGCGAGCATTCGAACCGAGCGCGTTCGACGCTCGCGCAGTCGGCGCACGTAGCGGCTCACCGGTGCCTGCGGTTGCTCCGGCGACGCGGCGACGAGCGTCGCGCCGCGCAGCCACTCCGGGTCCGGCGCGTGCGCCGGGTCTGGGAGGTGTCGGAAGAAGGGGTCGTACTCCGCGAGCGTCGCCATCGTCTCGACGTACTCCCCGTGGGTTCGAGCGACGAGGTCGCCGCTGGTGGTGAGGGCGTACTTCCCGTTCCGCTTTCGAACCCAGCCGCGGTCGGCGAACTCCGAGAGGTTGCGCTGGACGCTTCGGTGCGACGCGTCGAGAGCGTCCGCCACGTCGCGCGGGGAGCCGGGGTGCTCCCGGAGGTGGACGAGCAGGCGCAGGCGCTCCGACGACCCGGCGAGAAACGCGACGGATTCGGGCGCGTCCATCGGGGGAAACTACTCGGAGCGGCGACGTAAATCCCCCTCTTCGCGCGAACTCGCTCTCGCGGTCGAAACGTGATTCTTAAGGGGCGAACGGGTGTCGTTTCGTGTATGAGTGACGAACAAGAGGCGGAAGTAGCCGAGGAAGAAGAGACGGAATCGCAAGACGGACTGCAGGAAGGCGACTTCATCAGCCTCGATTACACCGCACGCACGGTCGAGGACGACGACCTCGTGGACACGACCAGCGCGGACGTCGCGGAGGAGGAGGGCGTCGAAGCGGAGGGTCGCGAGTTCGGCCCGCGCACCATCGTCCTCGGCGCGGGACACATCTTCGAACCCGTCGAGGAGGACATCTACGGTAAGGAAGCCGGCGACGAGGGCACCGTCACCGTCGAGCAGGCGTTCGGCGAGTACGACAACGAGCAGGTTCGCACGGTGAGCGCCGACAAGATTTCGGAGGACGACCGCTACCCCGGGGCGCGCGTCAACGTCGACGGCCAGCAGGGCCACGTCGAGACCATCATCGGCGGTCGCGCGCGCGTGGACTTCAACCACCCGCTCGCCGGCGAGGACCTGGAGTACGAGTACGAAATCGTCGAGGAGGTCGAGGACGCGGACGAGAAGGCGAAGGGCCTGTTCTCGATGTACATCGACGCCGACCTCGACATGTGGATTCAGACGGACGAAGTGGAGGAGGAAGTCGAGGACGAGGAGGGTGAAACCGAGACCGAGACGGTCGAGAAGGAGACGCTCTACATCGAGGCCACGCCGCAGCTGTCGATGAACCAGCAGTGGATGTTCCAGAAACAGCAGATCGCACAGGACGTCATCGACCGCCTCGACTTGGACCGCGTCATCGTCCAGGAGACCATCGAAGGCGGCGGCATGGGCGGCATGATGGGCGGTATGGGCGGCATGGGCATGGGCGACGCCGACATCGAAGAGGCGCTCGAAGACGTCGACGTCGACGAGGACGAGATCGTCGAGGAACTCGAAGCCGAAGGCGAAGACGAGGACGAAGCGGCGGCCGAGGACGCGGACGCGACCGAAGAGTAACCCGAACCGAACCGTTTTCTACGCGGTGGACGACTGTCGGGTGTGATACCCCCGACGCGACTCTTTCACCTCCACTTCAACACGCCCGACGTGAGCGGCGCCGAACGACGACTCGCGGAGCGCGGCCTACCGCTCTATCGCCGATTCGGCCGCGTCGACGGCGAGTTTCGCGCGCTCGACGCCGACGACCCGGTTCCGGACGACTTTCGCCTCCGCCTCCAGAACGCCCAACGGGGGTACGTGAACGTCACCCTCGCTCCTGGGCGACGACCGCGCTTCGACCACCTCGGCCTCTGTACGACCGCCTTCGACGCGCTCTGCGACCGCGCGACCGAGCGGGGCTGGTCGGTGCGCGACCGCGACGGGCGGCGGACGTTCGTGATGACGCCGTGGCGGTTCCGGGTCGAACTCCACCCCGACGGAAGCGACGTGGAGACGGACCTCGGCCCGTGGGAGGTCGCGCACTTCGAGCGCGTCGAACTCACCCTCCCCGACTCGGACGCGGACGACGAGTTCCGGGCCGTGTTCGGCGACGTGCCGGGGATCAGGATTCGGCGAGGTGACGACGTCGGCGCGCCGCGATTCCACCTCGCCGGGAGCGCGTTTCGGGACGGGACGCAGGTCGAGACCGACGCCGTGCTCTGACGCGTCGGCCTCCCCGACCGTTCGTTTCCGACCACCCCTTCCGACTAACCTCGTTCGACTACCCCGTCGAGTTCTCGGTGTCTATCTCGCCGACGTACCACTCTCCGACGCTGGCGTTCCGAATGACCGACCGCTCGACGGTTCCGTTCTCGATGACCACGTCCGGTCGCGGTTTCGAATCGGGATTCGTCACGGCGGGCGGGACGACCGACTCGTTCGCGGCTTCCTGCATCGTCGCGTTTTGCACCGACAGGTTCTGCACCACCAGCCGATCGAGCGCCGCGCCTTCGACGGTCACGTTCGCCAGCACGTGGCGCTCGATGACGCGGTCTTTCACGCCGGGGTCGAAGAGGTTGCCGCCGGGCACGTTCCAGATGGAGCGATTTCTGACGACGATTCGACTCGCGGTGACGTTCTTTAGCGTCCCGTTTTCGATTTCGAGTTCGGCGACGGAGACGTTCCGAAGGGTGACGTTCCGCTGGAGTTCTCCGTCGGTGCGAAGCCTGCGGACGAGCACGGAGTCGACCGTCGCGTTCTGCACCGTCACGTTCCGCAGCGCCCACGTTCTGACGGTCACGTTGTTGATGGACACCTTGTACTGGAGGGGTGAGAACTGCCCGAACTGCGGGCTCCCGTTCGCCGACGCCGCCGTTCCCCCGACGAGCGGTGTGACCCCCGAGAGCAGGAGAAGAAACGAGAGAACGACCGCGGTTCGCGGGCCGGTTTGCGTCCCCATACGCACAACAGTCACGAGGGACGGCATAAACCGGCGCGACCGTTTCCGTCGGTTCGTCGTGTTAGGCCGACGTTTCTCACTTCACGCTGATGTGTGCGGCGAGGTCGTCGCGGACGATGGTCTCGCAGTACTCGCAGCGGACGCCGTCCGCGAGCACCTCGAATTTCGACTCGACCGGTTCGCTCCCCGTCGTGATGCAGTTGCTGTTCGGACAGGAGAGGACGCCGACCACCCGCTCGGGGCGCTCCAACCGATGCTTTTCTGCCACTTCGTACTCGCGGATGATGTTGATGGTGGCGTCGGGCGCGATGAGCGAGAGCACGTCCACCTCGTTCTGGCTCAGTTCGCGCCCCTCGACTTTCACGATATCTTTGCGACCCATCCGGTCGCTCGGGACGTTCATCCCGACGCTGATGGCTTCGCCCTCGCTCCCGTCGATGCCGAGGATGGCGAGGACGTTGAGCGCCTGTCCGGCGCGGATGTGGTCGATGACGGTGCCGTTTCGAATCTTGCTGACGCGGAGTTCGTGTTCGCTCATCGTTCCTCCAGCATGGAATCGAGCAGTGCCATGCGCACCGGGACGCCGTTGTGCGCCTGTTCGAAGTACTTCGCGTGCGGCGTGTCGTCCACCTCGGCGGCTATCTCGTCGACGCGCGGCAGGGGGTGCATGACGGTCAGGTCGTCCGAGGCACCCGCCAGCGTGTCGAGGTCGATTTGATACTCGCCGGCGATTTCGCGGTACTCGTTCTCGTCGGGGAAGCGTTCGCGCTGGATGCGGGTGACGTAGAGCACGTCCAGATTCGGCAGCACGTCCTCGACGTCCGCGTGCTCGCGGACGTTCGCACCCGCCTCGTGGAGGTCGTAGCGAACGCTTCGGGGGAGTTTGAGGCTCGGCGGACTGACGAAGTGCTGTCGAGTGTCGAAGTTCGTCAGCGCGTGGGCGAGCGAGTGAACCGTGCGCCCGTACTTCAGGTCGCCCATGATACCGATGGTGAGGTCGTCGAGTCCCGCGTTCTCCCGAATCGTGTAGAGGTCGAGCAGGGTCTGGGTCGGGTGGTGACCCGCTCCGTCGCCCGCGTTGAGCAGGGGGACGTCCACGAAGTCGCTCACCATCTTCGCCGCCCCTTGGCTCGGGTGGCGCAACACGAGCGCGTCGGCGTAGCCTTCGACGACCCGCGCGGAGTCGGCGAGCGACTCGCCCTTCTTCACGCTCGACGATTCGACGGAGCCCATGTCCACGATGTCGCCGCCGAGGCGCTTGATGGCGGTCTCGAAGCTCATCTTCGTGCGGGTGCTCGGCTCGTAGAACATCAGCCCGAGCAGTTTCCCCGCGTGTCGGTCCGCGAACGCCGCCGGGTCGGCGTCGATCTCGGCGGCTCGGTCGAGGACGCCCTCGATGTCGGCGCGCGAGAGTTGTTTCGTGTCGATGAGGTGGTCGTGCCGCATCGTTCGACAAGGGGGGAGCGCGCGTATTGAAAGGCACGGGTCGCCCCCGAAACTTAAATCGGATGACGCGACCACAGCCGCCATGCTCGCTATCGCCGGCGGAAAGGGCGGCTGCGGAAAGACGACCACGACGCTCGGGCTCGCGGCCGCGCTCGGCAGGGCTCGCCGGTCGGTGCTCGCCGCGGACGCCGACCTCGACATGCCCGACCTGCACCTGCTCGCGGACGTGGACGCCGATCCGAACCTCGCCGCCGTCGCGCGGGACGGCGCGGTCGAGGACGCCGCCCACCCGCCGCCCTCCCTCTCCGGCGTCGACTTCGTGCCCGCACCGCGGTCGTTCGGCGAGGCGGTCGACCTCCCCTCCGCGCTCTCCCGCCTCGGCGCGAACGCGGACCACGTTCTCGTGGACTGTCCCGCCGGGGCGGGGCCGGACGCCGCGACCCCGCTTCGAATCGCGGAGCACGCGCTGTTGGTGACGACGCTCGACCCGGCTTGTCTCCGCGACGCGGCCAAAACCGCCGCGATGGCGCGCGCGCTCGACGCGACCGTCGTCGGATGCGTCCTCGTCCGGACGACGCGCACCCCCGCGAGCGTCGAGCGACTGCTCGGCTGTCCCGCGCTGACGTCGGTTCCGGAGGTCGTCGCGCCGGTGCTCGCCGACGAGTCGGTCGCGCGGGCGTACGACCGACTCGCGTCGGCGGTCCTGACCAAACACTTATGAATGACGTCGGAGTTGTCACATTCATGTCAGGGCGGCTCTCGACCGGCATCCCGGTTCTCGACCGGGAACTCGACGGCGGAATCCCACCGGGGAGCACGGTGGCACTCTGTGCTCGACCGGCCAGCCAGTCGGAACTCCTGTTGACGGAGTTCACGGTCAGTCGTCCGACGCTGTACCTGACGACCGACCGCGACGAGGAGGCGGTCAGCGGGCGGTTCAGGCGCGCGCCCGGTCGCCGAACGCCCGAGGTGCGCTACGTTCCGGGCGACGCCCCGCTCGAACACGCCCGACGGTTGTTTCGACGACTGCCGGGGGGTTCGACGCTCGTCATCGACTCGATGAATCTGCTCGAACGGCAGGATTCGAGTCGCTACCGGAACTTCCTGCACGACCTCCAACAGCACGTCCGGGGGACGGACGGTCTCGCCGTGTTCCACTGCCTCGACGGGCGGAGCGTCCCCGACCGGCGCGACGTCACCGAACACGTCGCCGACGTGGTGTTTCAGCTTCGCACCGAAATCTCGGGCGACCGAGTGGAGAACCGGCTCGCGGTGCCGAAGTTTCGCGGCGGACGGGCGCTCCCCGAAACCATCAAACTCGAACTCACGGAGTCGGTGTCCATCGACATGAGTCGGGATATCGCGTGAAAAGACGCCGTAACACGACCGTCGAGAGAGATACCGCTACCGGCGCTCGTCTATCCGGCGCATCTGCTCTCTGTGGAGCGTGACGATCATATCGGAGAGCACGCCGAACATGAGCAACTGCACGCCGAAGATGATGGCGACGCCGGCGACGACCGCCAACACCTCGTGGGAGACGCGCGGCGGGATGAACCACTCGATGCCGACGTAGATGCCCAGTACGACCCCGAGGAGACCGCTCAACATCCCCATGCTCCCGAAGTAGAACAGGGGGTTGTTCGTCTTCGCCAACTGGTAGAGCGTCATGATGATGTCGCCCCCGTCCCAGATGGGGTGGAGGTTCGTCTCGGAGTCCTCCGGTCGCTCCTCGTACCGAATCGGGACGACGGTCGTCGGGACGCCGTGTTTCACGCACTCGACGGCGAGTTCGGTTTCGACGCCGAACCCGTCGGAGGTGAGGTACGCCCGTTCCGCGGATTGCAGGGAGAACGCGCGGTAGCCGCTCAGGATGTCCTGGAAGTCCTGCCCGTGGATGACCAGAAACGCGCGGTTGATGAGCCGATTCCCGAACTGGTTCAGTCGGGTCATCGACCCCTCGCCCATCTCGGCGAAGCGGTCGCCGATGACGTGTTCGTAGCCGTCGTCGAGGGGTTCGAGCATCCGCTCCGCGTCCTCGGGCGAGTAGGTGCCGTCCCCGTCGAGCATCAGGACGTACTCGGTTTCGATGTGGTCCAACCCCTCGCGGACGGCCTGGCCTTTCCCCACCCCGCTCTGCTCGATGACGCGAGCGCCGCGATCCGTGGCGATGTCGCGCGTCGCATCGTCGGAGTCACCGTCGACCACGAGGACGTTCGAGAAGCCTCGATCTCGGAACCCGGCGACGACTTCACCGATGGTCTCGGCTTCGTTCAGCGTCGGGATGAGCACGCACACGTCCTCGCGGTCGGGCATTGTCAGGCAAGTGGGTACCGAGGCGTTAAAAGCCCAACCTTTCGCCTCGCCCGCCGTCATCGACACAATCCATAAATGTTTAAAACAAAACGCCCAAGGGCCGGACATGAATCGGCTTGCGAAGGCTGCCGCGGTCGTCGTCGCGGCGGCCGCCCTTCCCTATCTCGCCTTTCTCGCCCTGTACGGACTCGTGCGCCCGGACGGTTCGCCCGCCGAAAAGCGGGATGCGGAGCCGACCGTGAGCGTCGTGCTGCCGACGTACAACGAGGCGGACATCATCGAGAAGAAATTGGACGACTTGCTCGAACTGGACTACCCGATGGAGAAGGTCGAACTCGTCGTCGTCGATTCGAGCGACGACGAGACGCCCGACCTGATTCGCGAGTACCTCGCCGAGCGCGAACATCCCGAACTGACCCTCATCGAGGAGGGCGAACGCCGCGGCCTCGCGGTCGCGCTCAACGACGCCTACGCCGCGGCGAACCACGAGATGGTGGTCAAGACCGACTGCGACTCGTTCGTGGCCGAGGACGCCCTTCGCGTCGCGGCGGCGAACCTCGCCGACCCCGACGTCGCGGCGGTCACCGGGCAGAACGCCGAGGTGCTCGGCGGGAGCGAGGTCGAGGCGGGATATCGCGGCGTGCAAGCCCACGTCCAGACGCTCGAATCGCATCTCGACTCGACGCTCATCTTCCACGGACCGTTCTCGGCGTTCGAGAACGACGCCATCGTCCCCATCGACCGCGATTCGCTGGCCGACGACACCGAACTCGCGCTGAAGATCCGGCGGAACGGGAAGCGAGTCGTCTTCGACCCGGCGATTCGGTACAGCGAGGCGTCCCACTCGGATTTCACGAAGCGTCGGTTGCAGAAAGACCGGCGAGGGATGGGACTGATTCGGTTGCTGGTGCGGCATCGAGATGCTTTGGGTCGGTACGGGAAGTACGGCGGGCTCGTGTTGCCGTTCAACTGGTGGTTCATGGTCGTCTCGCCGTGGCTGGTCGCGCTGGCGATCGGACTGCTGACGGGTGCCGCATTGGTCGCGGCCGGACCGTTCGGATTGGCGGTCCCCGCGGCGCTCTGGGCGTTCGTCCGGTTGGGCGGGAGCGACCGGTTGGGACCGCTACAGCCGGTGTACGCCGTCTTCGATACGCAAGTGTCGCTCTTTCGGGCGAGCGTTGAGCTGTTGCGGGGTGAAGGAGATGGAACGTGGGAGATAGACGAGGAGTTGCGGGAAGCGTTCGAATGAAACGAATTGTAGTGGAGTAGAACCAATCCTCGTTGCTATTCGGGGGAAGTGAGTGAGAACGCTTATGTATTTTAAGGAGTTTGCAAGGTCATAAGGAATGTCGGACAATCCACCCTCGGTCGCTATCCTCCACGACCGGTTTCCGCAGATTGGGGGTGGTGAGAAGTTCGCCATCGAGGCGGCACGCACGCTCGATGCGCCGATTTACACGATGTACGTCTATCCCGGTACGGAGATTCCAGATGACGTGCGCGTCATCCCCATCAAACAGGGGAAGTACGCACGAGGGTTATCGAAGCACGTCCTCGCGTGGAAGAACGAAGGGTCGAATCCGCTGGAAACGCTCTCCGTGGCGATGGACATGACCGACGCACATCCTGATCTCACCGAGTACGACGTGATCCTGGAGAGTGCCCCGCTGTCCAAACACTACGTCCCGACCGTCGACCAGACCATCGTCCACTATCCGCACAGTCCACCGCGATGGCTTTACGACCTCTACCGTGACCGAATGGCGTCGTTCGACTACCCCGGCGTTCGGTTCGCGTTGAAAACCTACGCGAAGTGGTGGCGCGCGCTCGACAAGGAGGCCAACGACTACGTCGATACGTTCGTCGCCAACAGCGAACTCATCCGCGACCGGATTCGGCGATACTACCATCGCGACGCGGAAGTGGTCTATCCACCCGTGACCGGCGACTGGCGCGACGAGGGTGACGACGGTTACTTCGTTACGTGGTCGCGACTCGCCCCCGAAAAACGAATGCCACTGCTCGCCGAGGCGTTCACCGAACTGGACGAACGCCTCGTCATCGCGGGCGATGGAGCCGACCGTCAAAAACTCGAACGCATCGCACGCGGCCACGACAATATCGAAGTGCGGGGATTCGTCGACGACATTGAATCGCTCGTCGCACGTTCGACGGCGGTCATCTACGCGCCGGTGCAAGAGGACTTCGGGCTCGTCGGAGCGGAGGCGTTAATGGCTGGAAAGCCGTTGCTCGGTGTTAACGAGGGATTCACCAAGTATCAGGTTAAGAAGGGAGTGACTGGCGAGTTATTTGAACCGACCGTAGAGTCGATTCGGGAAACTGTTCGGACGTTCGACGCAACGGACTACGATAGCGATATAATACTAGAGAATGCAGAGAGATATAGCTATGAAGCATTTCAGGAAGGGATTCGGACGGTTATTGATCACAACTTGAAACACGCATGACGGTTATGAAACCGATTTCCGCACAGAATCCAAAAATATCGGTGGTCATACCGACACTTCCGTCGAATAGCCACGATGAAGTCGTTGCGTGTCTCAAAGAACAAACGTTCGATTCGTACGAAGTACTAGTCGTAAACGATGTTGATCTAGATATCTGTGAAGCTCGAAATTCCGGTATTAAAGCTGCTTCTGGCGATATTGTAGCGCTTACGGATGATGACTGCCGGCCTGACCCAGAGTGGCTAAGGAACGTTTGGGACGAGTTTGACGCGAGTTCGAATCTTGTTTGTTTGGAAGGGGCAGTCCACGGCGGACGAACCTATAACGGAACTCGACGGTACGTGGGCTGTAATATTTCTTTCAACCGCGAAGCTGCGCTCGCAGTTGGTGGTTTTAATAGCGACTATGCAGGCTGGCGCGACGACACCGAATTCGGTTGGAGGATGGAACGAGATGCGGGGGGCTCGTGCCGGTACAGCCAACGAGTAAAGATTCACCATCCAGACCTTCCCCGTGCGGGTATGAACGAGGAGTTAGAGATGCAGCTAAAAAGGGAGTATCCCAACCGATATGAGAATATTCTTGTCCCTGATTCGATTATTGGGTCTATAAATGATTGGCTTTGGCGCCACGGATTCTGGGATATGATTGACAGCATCAGATACAACACCCAAAAATGACGAATATTGCACTGGTCGTTCTTGATACGCTTCGAAAGGACGCGTTCGATAGACACTTCGACTGGCACCCCGGACAACGATTCGAGGATGCGTGGAGTACGAGCCACTGGACCGTCCCGTCACACGGATCGCTGTTTACGGGGAAGTACGCGAGCGAGGTTGGCGTTTATCGGAATGCCGAGACCCTCGACTGTGACGAACCAGTCCTCGCTGAGCGGCTTCGGAATACGGGATACACGACACGGGCGTTCAGCGGGAACGTGAATATTTCACGGCAGTTCGACTTCGATCGCGGCTTCGACCACTTCGAAGGGAGCTGGCGACTCCGCGAGGTCGATCGGAATATGTTCGATTGGGACGGCTTCATCGCCAAGACGGAGGGAATGGGATTAAAGAGATTTCCGCTCGCTTTCTGGGAGTGTATTACGAGCGATTGCAACACGATTTCGTCGTTTCGATATGGTGCACTACTCAAGCTACGAGACTTGGGCTACGGGACGGATCACGTAGATGACGGTGCTCGTGACGCGCTTTCTCTCGTTCGGGAGACCAACTTTGGCGAGAAGGAATTTCTCTTCTTGAATTTGATGGAAGCACATTCACCGTACTCGGCCCCGGAGGAGTATCAGACCGTCGAACCCCCAGAAATCAGCGGGTTGAACGCGACGATCAACGAACCCGAACATGATGCGGATCGAATACGGAAGGCGTACGACGACGAAGTCAGATACCTCTCCGATATGTATCGAAAGATATTCGAGGAGCTTCGCGACGACTTCTCACTTGTCATTACCGTGAGCGATCACGGCGAGTTACTCGGCGAACACGGCGCTTGGGAACACATGTACGGAATCTACCCGGAACTAACTCACGTTCCGTTGTGCGTCTACGACGGTGAGGACAAAACGGAAACCCGAAGCGAAACCGTCAGTGTTCTCGACGTTCATCGAACAATTCTGAACGCCGCTGGCGTCGATTCTGAAAGCCGCGGTCGAGATTTAACCGAACCGATCGAAACCGGCGAGTTCCTCACCGAGTATCACGGAATCTCCGACCGGCACTATCACAAACTGAAGAACGATGGACACGCCGACATCGAACACTTCGATGATGAGCTTCGTGGAATCGCTACCGACGGGTACTACGGCCATGAAACGTTCGACGGTTTCGAAGAACACGGAGAACGAGTTCACTCGGATCCAAGAGAACGGCTCTCCCAACTCGTTGCCCGGCTCGACGTTCGGGAAACCCGCGATGACGTTGAACTTACCGACTCGATAAGACGACAGCTCGAAGATCTCGGATACGCGTGAACGGCGGCGGACGACCAACATGACAACGGACGCTACGGACGTCAGTCTAAGCGGCGAGACTGCGAAGGCGACGGTGGCAAAGTTCACGATGGCGTTGAGCGGGTTCGTTGGAACGGTTCTGTTCGCTCGACTGTTAGGCCCCGTGTCGTTCGGTGGATTCTACCTCTTACTCGGAGTAGTCAAAATCGCCGATAGACCGATTCACGGCTGGACTATTGCGGCGAAGAAACGATTCTCGGAACACCGTGTTCGGGATGAGGCAGTCGTCGGCTCCCAAGCCGTCTTCATTGCGGTCTGGCTCGTCGTTATCGGAGTGGGGTCGCTAACGTTCTCGGAAGAGCTTCGGGATTACACCGGTCTCGTCGCGGCACCGGTTTTATTCCTGGTCCTGTTGGCGTCCGAGCCGCTGTACGAACCGTTCGAGAAACTCTTACAAGGCCGCGGTCAGATCGGTGTCGCGACGTGGATCGATACGCTCCGGTCTTATCTGACCCTCCCGTTGCAACTCGGATTCGTTCTCACAGGATTTGGGGTCGCAGGGATGGTATACGGACTGGCGGGTGCAACGGTACTGTCGATTCCCGTCGTTCTCTATTTCCTCCGGACGCCGCCTGAGCTGCCGTCTTATTCGCTACTCCGAAGTCTTTGGGAGTACGCTAAGTACAGCATCCCCTCGAGTTTTTTCGGAACCATTTATGACCGGTTCGACGTCCTTCTACTCGGACTACTTCTCACACCTGCCGCGGCAGGCTACTACGAGGTAGCAGCCAAATTGACACTCCCTGCGGTGTTCGTCGGATCCACGGCAGCCAGCGGACTGATGGCTCGCGTGAGTGCCAACCGGAGTAAAGGAAAAGAAGTTGCCGATGATGTGACCAACACGCTCGCTTTTACGAGCGTACTCGCTATTCCCATATTCTTCGGCGCGCTCGCAATACCAACGTCGCTCATCATCACTGTCTACGGCAGTGAGTATGCCCCGGCAGCGACGCTCCTCGTCGGCATCGCGGGTTATCGCCTTCTCAAATCACAGAACGCACCGCTCACACAGACGGTAAACGGGTTGGATAACCCCGAGATGACTATGCGAATCTCAGCTATCGCACTCACGGTCAACATCGTTGTGGGCGTAGTACTCGTTCTTCGGGTCGGTCCCGTCGGAGTCGTCCTCGCCACGCTTCTAGCCGAAGTCATCCGCTACCTTTGGCTCGCGGTCGTAGTTCGGCGATCGATTCCGAACGTGAAACTCCTACCATCAACGCTCATCGAACAGATAGGAGCGGGATTTCTGATGTTCCTCATCGTCTCAGTCACCCACGGGTATCTCCCCGTTCGATCTTGGACCGATCTCTCGCTCTTGCTCTTGGTCGGTGCGAGTACATACGGTTTCGCCTTACTCGCCATCAGCACCCGACTTCGTCACACCATCGGAAGCGTCCTCCGAGGCTCCCGAATCGAGCAGTTCGTCCCCCGGCCCATTTTGAAGTGGTGACCCCTTCTCTCGTTGCGCTATCATAAGGCTTATCCCCACTTTGCCAGACCTTCTACTCAATGAGTCAGGGTACAGAGCAGGTCGAGGAGTCCTCCAACCTGGTCGACTCCGTCCTCGACCACCTCGAAGACTGGTACCACATCCCCGTGCTCGGGGTGTTGCTGGGGTTTATGCTGTGGGTTCGTCTACAGTCCTACGAGAACTTCACCGTCGGCGGTGAGGTCTTCTTCTCCGGCAACGACCCGTGGTATCACCTCCGGCAAGTACAGTATACGGTCAAACACTGGCCCGCGACGATGCCCTTCGACCCGTGGACGTACTACCCCCACGGGACGAGCGTCGGCCAGTTCGGCACGCTCTACGACCAGCTCGTCGCCACCGCCGCGCTGGTCGTCGGATTGGGCGACCCCTCGCAGAAGACGGTCGCGCTGACGCTGCTCGTCGCCCCGGCGGTGTTCGGAACGCTGGTCGCCGTCCCGACGTACTTCGTCGGGAAGCGCCTCGGCGGTCGCCTCGGCGGGCTGTTCGGCGTGCTCGTCCTCGCGCTGATTCCGGGTGAGTTCCTCCGGCGCGGACTCGTCGGCTTCGCGGATCACAACGTCGTCGAGCCGTTGTTCCAAACGTTCGCCGTGCTGGCGATGATGGTCGCGGTCACGATCGCCGAGCGGGAACGCCCGGTGTTCGAACTGCTGGCGGATCGCGACTTCGCGGCGGTTCGCCGCCCGCTCGGCTACAGCGTCCTCGCCGGTATCGCCACCGCGCTCTACCTCTGGACGTGGCCGCCGGGCGTCCTCCTCATCGGCATCTTCGGCGTGTTCTTCTTGTTGAAGCTCACCGCCGACTACGTCCTCGGCGTCAGCCCGGACCACCTCGCGTTCGTCGCCGCGGTGAGCATGAGCGTGACGGGGCTGCTCCTGCTCGTTCCGCTCGGGACGATATCGTTCAGCGCAGTGAAGTTCTCCCTGCTCCAGCCGCTCATGGCGTTCGCCATCGCCGCCGGCGCGGGGTTCATGACGTGGTTGGCCCGCGAGTGGGACGACCGGGACCTTTCGCCGACGCTCTATCCCCTCGCCATCTTCGGCATCCTCGCGGTGGGAACGCTCGTCGTCTACGTCGCGCTTCCGAACCTCTTCCACCTGATTCAGAGCAACCTCATCAGGTTCGTCGGATTCGGTACGAACGCGGCCCAGCGAACCATCGGTGAGGCGAAACCGTTCCTGCAAGGCGGTCAGTCGCTTTCGGCCGCCGTCATCCCGCAGTACGGGCTGACCTTCTTCACCGCCATCGTCGGCGCGCTGGTGATGGTCTGGCGCTCGTGGACGGCCGACGAACACGACGCCGAGAAACTGCTCGTGCTCGTCTGGGCGGCGTTCATCACCGCCGCCGCGTTCACGCAGGTGCGATTCAACTACTATCTCGCGGTGCCGGTCGCGGTGCTGAACGCCTACCTTCTCGGATGGATTCTCAGCGTCGTCGGCTTCGACGAGGCCGCCCGTGACTCGGTGCAGAACGTCGAAGTCTATCAGCTGTTGGCGGTCGTCTTCGTCTTCATGTTGGTCCTTCCGGCGCTCGTCGTGCCCGTGCAGGTCGGCAACACCCAGACGTACAACGCCGTCCAGATGGGCAATGCCACCGGCCCCGGCGCGGTGACCCAGTGGGACGGCACGCTCGATTGGATGCAGACCAACACGCCGCAGGAAGGCAACTACGGCGGTGCCGGCAACTCGATGGCCTACTACGGCACCTACACCGAAGGCGACGGCGATTACGACTACCAGAAGGGAACCTACGGCGTCATGTCGTGGTGGGACTACGGTCACTGGATCACCGTCGAAGGCGAACGCATCCCGAACGCCAATCCGTTCCAGGAGGGAGCGAAACCGGCGGCGAACTACCTGCTCGCTCAGAACGAGTCCGAGGCCAACCAGCTTCTCGATCGGATGGGCCAACCGGACGAGAAAACGCGTTACGTGATGGTCGACTGGAAGATGGTCAACACGCGCGGGCAGTCCGGGAACGTCAAGTTCTACGCGCCGACCGTCTTCAACGAGAACGTCTCGGCGTCGACGTTCACGGACCCCATCTGGTTCTCGAACAACCAGTACATCGTCCAGCACAAACAGCCGTACTACGAGACCATGATGGTTCGGCTGTACCGCTATCACGGCAGCGCGGTCGAGCCGAAACCGATCGTCCTGGACTGGCAGCCGACGACACAGAACGGACAACGGCTCAAAGTGGCCCCGAGTCTCGTATCGCAGAACTCGAGCGAGAAGACCGTGAAGCGGTTCAACACGATGCAGCAGGCCCGCGAGTACGTCCGGAAGGACGGCAGTTCGCAGATCGGCGGCGTCGGCCCGTACCCGAGCGAACGCATCCCGGCGCTCCAGCACTACCGAGTGGTGAAGGTGAGCCAGTCGCAGTCGACGTGGGTTCCGTCGCACTATCAGGTCATAATGCAGCGGCTGGGGCTGCTCCAGAACGTCTCCTCGCCGCAGAACTACTTCCCGACCTCGCCGTCGTGGGTGAAGGCGTTCGAACGCGTCCCCGGCGCGGAAGTGCGGGGAACCGGTCCGGCGAACACCACCATCACGGCCTCGGTGAAGATGCGGACGGACGCAGGAACCTTCACCTACACGCAACGGGCCGAGACCGGTCAGGACGGGAAGTTCACGATGACCCTGCCCTACTCCACGACCGGCTATCAGCAGTGGGGCACCGACAAGGGGTACACGAACGTCAGCGTCCGCGCGGTCGGTCCCTACGAGTTCCGGACGCCGATGAAAGCCGGCGAAAACGGCTTCACGTTCAAGAACGCCACGGCGCACGTTTCCGAGGGACAGGTGCTCGGCGAGAACGACAACCCGGTGAGGGTGTCGGTCGACCAGCAACAGACCGTCCCGGTCGGCGGTGCGAACAACTCGACCAACGCCACGAACGGTTCGGCACCCGGCAATCAGACCGACGGTAACTCGACCGCCGGAAACGGGTCGGCGGGCAACAACTCGACGAGCGATCAGTCGAACTCGCTTCCCGACCCCGCCTCGCCCGCGACGCGAATCGGCCTCGTCGGCGCGTACGCCGCGGCGATGGTCGTCGCCCGGCGCGACTGAACCTCCGTCGTTCGGGCCGACGAACCCCTATTCTCATACGCTCGTGCCTCGTAGCACCGAACCGTGTCCGAAGACGAGCGAGAGCGCGCCGGCGTCGAACGCGGATGGGAATCGTTTTTTGATTGGCCCGGAAACCCGGGAGCGATGCGCGCCCTGTTGTCCATTTACTTGAAAGGCGTCTGCATGGGTGCCGCCGACGCGGTGCCCGGCGTCTCCGGCGGAACCATCGCCCTCATCACGGGTATCTACGAGCGACTCATCTCCGCGGTGGCGTCGTTCGACCCGCGAATCGTGACCAGTGCGGTTCAGATACACGATCCCGAGGAACGCGCGAAGATTCGGACGATGCTCTCCGAGATGGACTTCCCCTTCCTGCTCGCGCTCGGGGCGGGAATCGCGACGGCAATCGTGACGGTGACCGGGTTGGTCGTCTGGGCGAGTAACGTCGCACCCGTCCTCCTCTACGGTTTCTTCTTCGGGCTCATCGGGGCCTCCGCCATCGTCCTCTACGACGAGGTCTCCGTGAGCACGCCGGGACGGATCGGCGCGGCGGTCGCCGGTTTCGCCATCGCGTTCCTGGTGTCCGGCGCGGTCGAACCGACCGGCGGTTCGACGCCGCTCCTATTCGTTTTCCTGACCGGAGCGGTGGCCATCAGCGCGATGGTGCTCCCGGGCATCTCCGGGGCGCTCATCCTCATGCTCCTCGGCCAGTACAAGTACCTCTCGAACAATCTCCACGGGTTCAAGGACGCCGTCGTGGGACTCCTGGACGGCGGTACCATCGACGCCGTCGTCGTGCCGGGGACGGTCGTCGTCACGTTCGTGCTCGGCGCGGGCGTCGGACTCCTGACGGTCTCGAAGGCCGTTTCGTGGGCGCTCGACCACTATCGGGCGGCGACGCTCACCTTCCTCGTCAGCCTGATGGTCGGCGCGCTTCGGTTCCCCGTCGAAAAGGTGCTCGTCGCGGAGACGTTCGCGTGGACGCCGACGGTGGTCGGCGGCGCGGTCGTCGCAGCGCTGGTCGGCGGCGGCGCGGTCCTCCTGCTCGACCGCTACACCGACGACCTCGACTACTGAATCCGAGTCCGAGTCGGATTCACAGAGCAGAGTTAACTTATCACACGGCGTACTACACTCGCTATGACCGCTACGTACGAGTGTGAGAACTGCGGGCACCGCGTGAACGCGCTTCAGCATCCCGGCGACTGTCCGAACTGCGGCGGCGAGATGCGGAACGTCAGCGTCCCGCGCGAGTGAGGTATCGAGCCGTGCTTTAGCGCCGAACCTACCGCCGCGGACGCACCCCGTCGTGAGTTCCGACGACGAGCAACAGGAGCGCGAACAGGAGCGGCGAGACGAACGCCAGCAGGACGGCGACGGCGAGGAAGTACCCGGCGGTAGGAATCCGCATCCCGCCGCCCTCCCCGCCTTCTTCGCCTCCGCCGCCCCCTCCACCGCCACCGGAAATCTGCATCTCGCCGAGCATCGTCGTCGGATGAATCTGGCAGCGATACTGCGCCATCGCCGGCGAGGCGGTGAACGTCACCGTCTGCGTCGCGCCCCGCTGTTGGATGGTTTCGCTCGTGAGGAGTGCGTTACCGTCGGAGTCGAGTATCTGGAAGTTGTGCGGTTGACCGTCCATATTCTCCCAGACGACGCGGTACCGCCGGCCCGCCTCCACCTGCAGCGTCGGATTGTCCTGCCCGGCGATGCTCTGCGGCGCGCGCCCGTGCCACGCGGCGACTTCACCGCCGAGGCGGAACGTCTCCGCCTGCGCGCTCGCGCGTGCGCTCACCCCCGCGAGCGACCCCGCCGCCAGCGTCGTACAGAACGCTCGTCGCGTCAGTCCCCCCGATTGCTGTCGTGACATCGTTCCCCCGGATTCTGTCACGACGGGAATCGGTAAGAAGATGCAGGTGCCCGACGACTCGTCGCGCCGTCGTCGACCATCATCTTTGTCCGAGACGGATTCGAGTAAGCGCGCTCGACGCGGAATCATCGCCGAGGGTACCGGAGAGGCGACCTCGTAGATTCAGGGGCCTTATCCGACTACCGCGCGTGGCCGAACACGTGCCGATAGCTCCGAGTCCCTCCGAGATATTCCATCGGGCGGTCGAGGAAGGCGAACGTCGACTCGACCAGTCGACGCTCGAACTCGTCGCGACGAGCTTCATCGCGGGGTTCACCATCGTCTTCGCCCTCGTCGCGCTCGGAATCGTTCACGCGCTGGTCGAACCGCGCTTCGGCGACGTGGCGAAGGTCGCCGGCGCGCTCGCCTTCGCCGTCGGCATCGTGTTTCTAGTCGTCGGGCGAGCGGAACTCTTCAACGAGAACTTCTTCGACCCGGCCGCGAAGGCGGTCGACCAGTCCGATTCGTGGATGCTGTCGTCGCTCATTCGCCTGTGGGCGATCACTCTCGTTCTCAACCTCGGCGGCGGCGTCCTTTTGGCGGTCGTCTTCTCCGTCGACGGGGTGCTCCCCTCGGGGTCGGCGAGCGCGCTGAGCGAGGTCGCCAAGGAACTCGTCCACCGCGGAACCGTCACCACGTTCGCGAGCGCCATCGCGGGCGGCGCGCTCGTGAGCCTGCTGTCGTACCTCCTGCAGGGCGTCAACAGCGTGAACGGCCGCATCGCCGTGGCCTACGTCGTCGGTTTCCTGCTGGCGCTCGGGCCGTTCGACCACGTGATAGTCACCACCTTACACGTCGTTTTCGGCATGCTCTTCGGGGCCGAAATCGGCTACGGAGCGTTGATCACGACCGCCGCCGTCGTAACCGCGGGCAACCTCGTCGGGGGACTCGGCTTGGTCACGTTCACCCACGTCGCTCAAGTTCGGGGTGCGCGGCAGTCCGACGGATGACCCCCGACGAACCGCGACGGGCGTCCGGCGCACCTACTCGACGAGCGCGGCTTCCAGCACTTCGAGCGGGTGGCGAATCTCGTAGCCAGTGCCGTGGTTCATCTGCATCGCGCAGGTCGGACACTCGGTCATCCCGGTTTCGCCCTCGACCTCGCGCATGTGCTCGAACATGTCCTCGCCGATCTGCATCGAAACGTCGTACTTCTCCGCCTTCCATCCGTAGGTGCCGCTGATGCCCGAACAGGAGTCGCCCACGTCCACCGCGTCCGCGCCGTCGAGTTCCGAGACGAGTTCCACGGCCTGTCCGTCGATACCCTGATTTCTGGCGTGGCAGGGAGCGTGGTAGGCCAGTTCGCCGAACTCCGATTCCGGGACGGAGGCGTCCGCGAGCTCGCCGTCTAAGTCCTCGTGAATCCGCAGATACTCGAGGGCTTCGAAGGTGTTCGCCGCGACTTTCGCCGTCCCGTCGAACGAGTAGAGTTCGGGGTACTCCTGTCTGAGCGCCATCGAACAGGAGGTGCACGAGCAGACGACGTCGTACCCCCGCTCGACCAGCGCGGCGAGCGTCTCGACGTTGAACTTCGCGGCTCGCCGGGCGTCGTCCAGCATCCCGTTCGCGTACATCGGCGTGCCGGAACAGCGCTGTTCGGGAACGGCCACCTCGTACCCGAACGATTCGAACACCCGAACCATCGCCTTCGCCACCTCGGGCGTGTTGAAGTTCGAGTAGTCGCCGTGGAAGTAGGCGACGCGCTTGTCGTCGCTCTCGACCTTCGCTCCGTCTCGCTCCTCTCGCGCCCTCCTCGCTCGCTCTCTCGAGGCGGCGTTGCCGCCTCGCTCGTCCCACCAATCGCGGAACGTCTGCGCGGCGAAGGCGGGGAACTCGCGCTCGCCCGTGATACCGAGTAGCTTCTCGTTCACCAACTTCGTCACCGACAGCCCCATCACGAAGTTCGTGAGTCGGGGGAAGCGCGCCCCGAGCGGCGCGAGTCGCCCGTAGTTCGCCAGAATCCGGTTGCGGGCGTACTCCAGCGAGAACGGGGACATCTGTTCGTCCACGTACTCGCCCCTGGCCGTGTTGTGCATCTGGGAGAGCGGCACGTTCGACGGACAGACGTCGTCGCAGCGCATGCAGTTCGAACACGTCATGACCGACCCGTCGATGTCGCGGTCGTCCTTGCGCTTGAGTCGCCACTGCTCCGGCCCCTGGAACTTCGGTCCGGGGAACTCGTCGTCGACCTCCGCGACCGGACACTCGGTGTCGCAGGTCGAACACTTGTAGCAGTCGTCCGACCCCGGTCGGAGGTCGATGGGTTCGCCGCTGAACACGTCTCGTAGCTCCGATGCCTCTCGTCGTTCGGTCTCCTTCTCGCTCGTTGGTTCGTTACTCATGCGTTCACCTCGTCGTTCGCCTTCCGTCCCGCGACGACGCCGGTCGCCAGCGAGACGCCGCTCCCCGATTTCTCCGCCGCGAAGTCGTAGCCGCCGAGCACGCCGCCGACGGCGCGCAGGTTCTCGAACTCCGGTTCCCCCGCCGAATCGAGCGGGCGCAACTCCTCGTCCACTCGCACGCCGAACCGGGCGAAGGGGTGGTCGTCGAACGCCCCGTCCTCGAACCAGTCGTAGCGGTCGTCCGGGGCGGGGACGTGACAGTCGAAGACGGGTTCCCCGACGCTACCGCGGTCGGAGTCGATGCCCTTCCCGACCAACCCGCCGGTCGCCAGCACGAACTGCTCGCCGCGGAACGGGATTCGAGCGCCGTTTCGCTCCACGACGACCGCCCGAATCCGGTCGTCGCCCTCGAAGTCCACGACGGGATTCCCCGCCGTCGTCCGCACGCCCTCGTCCCGGAGCGCGCGGTGGAATTCGGTTTCGAGGCGCATTCCGGGGAGGCTCGGCGGCCCCATCGGCACCTCGAACACGGCCGCGCCGAGTTTCCGTTCGAGGTCGGCGCGAACCTCGCCGGGGTCGTCCTGGCCGAGCATCGCCGGAAAGCCGACGCGCTCCGCGCCGTCGAGGTGGGGTTTCACCCGCTCCGCCAGCGCGGTTCTGATCGGCGCGGATTCGGTCACGCCCGCGCGGCCGGTTCGCCCTCGTCCCGGCCCCCCACCCTCGATTCGCTCGTTCTCGTCCAGCGCGTGCGCGAGGCGGGTGATGCGGGCGTCGGTTCTGAAACCGCCGGGGAACGGGAGCGTGACGCCGCGCGTCTCGAAGGGGACGCCCGCCGCCGCGAGGCGGTCCGCGGCGACCGGCGCGTCGAAATCCACGACCGTCTCGAACCCGACGAGCAGGACGTCCCGCGGGTCGCTCGCCAACCCAGCGGCGGTGTGCGCGGGGTAGCGCGCGGTCGGTTTCACGTTTCCGCCGAAGGTGGGGACGAGCGCGTTCCGGTCCGTGTGCGCGCCGCGATAGTCGGTCACCGAGTCGAACAGCGCGAGACCGTCCCGAACGCCCTCCTCGCCGACCCGTCGGTAGGGGTGTTCGTCCGGCAGGTCGGGGAGGGCCTCGAAGGGGTTCGCGACGATTCCGTCGCCCGCGTAGCCGAGCACGTCGACGAGTCCGCTCGCGCTGCGCAGCGTGTTCTCCTTGTGCGAGAGGAGGCGGACTCGCGCCCCCTCGCGGGCCGCGGACAAGGCGGTCGCCATCCCGGCGAGGCCGCCGCCGACGACCACCACGTCGTCTTCAATCGCCATCTCGACCCCCGTCGAAGGCCGCGAAGTCGAGGTCGTCCTTCGAAGGCTCGCGGCGGTCGCGGTTCATCGTCGTCGCGTGGAGCGCGTAGTTCAGCGCGGCCTGCGAGAGCTGTTCGCCCCAGAGGGCGTGTCGCTCGCCCTTCCAGCGCTCCTGAAACAGTTCGTCGAGGGCGCTCCGGGCGGTCGGTTCGTCGTACTCGGGGTGGAGTTCGTTCGCCATCCGGTGACAGCAGAAGCCGCCCTGGCAGTTACCCATCGAGGAACGAGTGCGGATGCGAACCGCGTTCAGGTCGGTGCCCGACCCCTCGATGGCGTCCCGAATCTCCGCGCGGGTGACCGCCTCGCACTCGCAGAGGACGGGGTTCGGGTCGTCCGTCTTCAACACCTCGTCGGCGCGACTGCCGAGTCGCTGGACGCTCCGCCTGCCGATCGGCGAGCGAAGGCCGAACTCGTCCATGTAATCGCGGAGGACGGAGAAATCCTCGCTGCCGGGGAGGGGTTCGTCCGCCGTGCGGCACCGACCGCGGACGCCGAGTTGGTCGCAGACGTGGTTCGATATCTGCTCGGCCATCGCCCGATAGGTGGTGAACTTCCCGCCGACGATGCTCGTCAGTCCGCGCAGGTCGTCGCGCTCCTCGTGGTCCAAGAGGAAGAAATCGCGGGTGATGTCGGTCGGGTCTTCCGTCCCGGTTCCCGGCGGTTCGTAAAGCGGGCGGACGCCCCAGAACGACCGGACGGTTCGGGAGTCGCGGAGGATGGGTACCAGCTTCGACAGTTCGTCGATCATCAGATCCACTTCCCACTGCTCTTCGGGGTAGTCCTCGGGGTCGCTCACCTCCTCGTCCGTGGTTCCGAGAATCGCCGTCACCTCGTGCGGGACGACGATGTCGGCGTCTCCCTTCGGCCGACAGCGGTTGACGACCGTGTCGACCTGCCGGCAGTTCATCACGACCATCACGCCCTTCGAGGGGCGAACCTCGATGTCCACGCCCGCCATCGCGCCGAGTCGCCCGGCCCACGCGCCGGTCGCGTTGACGACGTACTCGGCGCGAATCTCCTCGGTCGTTCCGGGCGTCGCGTGCTCGCGCTTGCCCGGGCCGCTCTCGTGGCGCACCTCGACGCCGACCACGTCGCGTCCGTCCACGAGGACGTCGGTCACCTCGGCGTGCGTCTCGATTCGCGCGCCGTGCATCTCGGCGTCGGCGGCGTTCGCCACGCAGAGCCGGAAGGGGTCGACGGCCCCGTCCGGAACCGCGATGGCGCGCTTCACGTCCTCCGTCAGGTAGGGCTCCTGCTCGCGGGCCTCCTTGGCGGTGAGCACTTCCGCGGGGATGCCGCACTCCCGACAGCCCCGTAGCTTCTCCTCGAAGTAGTCGTCCGGGTCGTCCGCCAACTGCACGAACTGCCCGCCCGTCATCTCGACGCAGTGGGCGGCGATGTCCCGCAGGACCCGGTTCTCCTCGATGCACTCCTCCGCGCTGGCCCGGTCGGAGACGGCGTACCGGCCGCCGCTGTGGAGCAGGCCGTGCATCCGCCCCGTCGTCCCGTGGGTGAGGTTCCCCTTCTCGACCAGCGTCACGTCCACCCCTCGCATCGCCAGGTCGCGGGCGATGCCGGTGCCCGTCGAACCACCCCCGACGACGAGCACCTCCGTATCGAGCGACATGCTTGGGGGTTGGGCGGAATCCACTTGAGAGTACCGCTCGTCCGGGAGAGAAATCGCCAGCCCGCTTACGGTTTTCCGCCGACGGGGGGCCGACGACAGCGGACGAAGGTGCACGTCTCGAACGGACGCCGCCGTCCCCGGTGCGTCGACGGGTCCGAGGACTCGGTCTCCCCCGGCGGTACGGTTCCATCGTCCGCGATTCGGCGGACGGCGACGAGGTGTCGGAAGCCGCGCGGGAGCACGTCGCGCCGGTCGTCCCGAGGCGCTCTTTCGACGATCGCGACCGCTTCCGACCGAATCGCGGGCACGAGACCGACGTCGTCGGGGAGAGTCTCGCGATCTTCGGTACCCTGCTCGACAGGTCGTGAAACATCTACCAAGAGTTAAGACCCGCCCAAACAATCACTCGTTCATATGGACGATACGCCAGAGGAAATTACGACGCTTGTCGGTCGGGAGGTGTACTCCAACAACGGTGTGTTCGTCGGCGAGGTGGACGACGTTCGTCTCGATTTAGACGCGACCGCCGTGACCGGGCTCGCGCTCGGGGGGCTCAACGACGAACTGTTCAGCAGCCGAATCGAACCGGGACGCGGTGCAATCATCCCCTACCGGTGGGTGCGCGCGGTCGGCGATGTCATCCTCATCAACGACGTCGTCGAGCGCCTGAAAGAACCGGAGGGAGAAGAGGAAGCGGCCGTCTAACTTCCGTTCGTCTCGCCGTCGACGCCCATCGCGTCGAACAGTTTCTTCTTGACGGCTTCCTCGGTGAGCGAGAGCAGGGTGTCGCGGTTGTCCTCGTTCGCCTCGATACCGGTGAAGATGCCGAGCGGAATCTCGGCGCTCGCCTGCGTGGAGTGGCCCGCCGCCTCGCCGATGTCGTCGAAGGCGTCCTGCAGGACGTTGCCGATGTTCATTCGAATGTCCTTCGAGCGCGCGGCGAGGAAGATGGTGTCGTCCGCGATGCCGAAGACGGCGGTCGTCGTGATACCCTCCAGATTCAGCAGGTGTTGTGCGGCCTGCGTCAACGCATCCCGGTCGCGGATGAAGCCCGCGTTGGTGACGAGGTGGCTCCCCTGCACGTCGCGGCTGGTGATGGCCTCCGCGAGCACGTCGAGCGTTTCGGGGGACATCGACGGCGACTCGACCTGCTCGAGCGTGTCGTGGTTGGCGAAGGGGTAGAGGTAGGCCGCCGCGGTGAGGTCCGCCGGCGTCGTGTCCCGTTTGAAATCGAGGGTTTCGGCCCGGATACCGTACAGGAGCGCCGTCGCAACCTCTTCGCTGAGGCTGATGTCGAACTCCTGGACGTACTTCGTCATGATGGTCGAGGTGGAGCTGACGTTCGGTCGAACGTCGGAGAACTCCGCCTCGTACTCCGTCTCGGGTTCGTAGTGGTCGATGAGGATGTCGACCGGGTGGTCGAGTTCCGGTTCGGTCGCTCGCATGTGGTCGACGAGCGCGAACGTGTCGTACTCGGTGATGTCCACCTCGTCGCGCTGGAGCAGTTCGATACCGAGGAGATTGACGAACGCCCGGTTCTCCTGGTGGCCGATTTCGCCGAGATAGAGGATGTCCGCTTCGATGCCGAGGCTCTCGGCGATGACCTGCAACGCGGCGGCGCTGGCGATGGAGTCCGGGTCGGGGTTGTCGTGGGTGAGGATGGCGAGCTTCGTCGAAACGCCCTCGACGACCGCCTGCAACTGGCGGGCTTTGTACTCCAACTCGCCCGCTTCCAGCGACCGGAGCGCGGAGTTGGCGATGACGGTCGACGGGTTGATGACCACGTCCGCGCCCATCTCGGTGAGTTCGTCGGCGGAGACCGGGTCGCTCGCGCGAACGACGATGAACCGCTCGCCGCCGTGCGTCCGGAGGTTCGAGACGGCTTCCTTGTTCGCGGTGACGTCGGACGAGAGGATGAGCACCACGTCGCGGTCGCCGACGGTCTCCACCACCGATTCGTCGCGGATATCCCCCGCCTGCGCGTTCAGGTCTTGGTCGCGGAGCGCCTCGACGCGGTCGCTGTCTCGGTCGACGATGAGCACTTCTTTGCCCTGTTCGATGAGCTCCTCTGCCACTGCGTACCCCACGCTCCCACAGCCGAGAATGGCGTACGTAGACATCGAGGAGATAGTAATCCCGGCGCTCATTACTACTGGTTGGTTGCTCGGGTCGGTACTTAATCCTCCCGAAGCAACCACGAAACCAGCCGTCGGCCCTTTTACTCGCGATGCGAGCGATTCGGGTTCGCCGCCGAAACTGTCGAACCGAACGCCGGAAAGCGCACCTTGAATCCGCGGCTCCGTTCTCCGCTACCGCCGGCGCAAAACGGTGAGTCTCCGGAGCCCGCTGGCGGTGAATTCGCCCGGTCGAAAACGGCATCCTCCCGCGCCCAAACCGCGGTACCGCAATCCGAAAGGAAACGTATTTACGTGATTCCCCACTTTGTCCGAGTGCGTTGGGCCGGTAGCTCAGTTAGGCAGAGCGTCTGACTCTTAATCAGACGGTCGCGTGTTCAAATCGCGCCCGGCCCGTCACCACTTCTGTCGAAACTCATTGATCGCAAATAGAGGTTTCACAACCTCTGGTCGTATATTTCCATTATTCCTGAGTGAAATAGCTGTTTTCGCAGAGGAGAATTCATCACGCGAAGTGACGGTTCGCCGGGCGTGCACGCAATTTTTTACCACTTGAGTTTAAAGCAGGTGCTTCTCTGAGATAAAGCGTATCGGGGCGGGTCTCTTTCTGTACGGTTCGGTATAGGTCTTCAATGAGCATCGCCATTGCATTGATTTGGGTTCTCGACACTACAAGAGGAGGTTGAGTCTATAGAAGATATTTACCGGAGAAGAGACTGCTTGTCGCTATGAACCGCCGGAAATTCCTCCAGATCACTATTTTAGGAAGCAGTACGCTAGGTGGTTGTTTAAAAGGGAAAGAAAACGACGAGGATGTGTCATCAAAAGACTTCAATATAACACAAACTCCTGTTTTTGACTGCTTTGAAAATTCAGCGATTATAAAGTTCTATAGGAAGGAAAACAAAATAGTTGTTAACGGGCAACTAGAAAGTGGCGGAAGATCTTGTACACGAACTATTCTGGATAGCGCAACGTTTTTGGAGAATACTTGTGTGTTGAAAATAATCGTGGCAGATGAATCCACAGGTGGTAACAGTTGTACCTTAGAAGAGGGGATTGTTCCATATCGAGTATCTATAGTTCTGAAACCAGATTCGCTACAAAAGGTCAATATTATTCATAAAAATAAGCGTGGAAATGTTCATTTTGATAGAACAGCAGATATAACGTCCACAGAAGGTGAAAAGGTAGTCACGAAGAAAATAAAGTGTCAATAGGTTTCGACCGATAGATCCTCGCTCTGTATTCAGTACGTCATTCTCGTCACATTTTAGTCTAATTCGTGAAAGTAGTCACCTCGTGAGTTCATTTCTTCATGTTTGGTTCGTTGGACGTAGTGCTTTTTCAGTACCTCTTGACTCACGTCTATTCTTTCGCTTACCGCATTAGCGGGAACATCGTTCAATCGTGCCCGCGTTATCGCACCCTTGCGCACAGCGTGTGGACTCACGTCCGATGGATATTTGCTTGCATCGTGTTTCTTTGCATCGCCTCACAGGGTTCTGTTTCTCTGCCGTGAGGGCATGTTCCAAGGTGATAGAGGGCGCGTGAGTTGCATCTCTCCAGAAACGGACGTCGTGCGCGAAATACTCACATAGACAGCCGACGTAGGTAGAGCCGAGAAAAGGGAGATAGCCATGCTCGAGGAGCGAGGTATCCGGGATGATCGTATACGTTGACCGATCGACGGTGCGCGAGGGGAAACTGGGCGAACTCAAGGCAGCGATGACTGAACTGGTGGATTTCGTCGAAGCGAACGAACCCGACATACTGTCGTACGACGTCTACTTCACCGATGACGGTACGCGGATGACCGTAATGCACGCGCACGCCGATTCGGCGTCGTTGGCGTATCACTTGGAGGTCGCCGGGCCTGAGTTCCCCCCGATCGGGGAGTTCATCGAACTCGAAACCATCGACGTGTACGGTCGACCGGACGAGAACATCGTCCGAGAGATGAGGGAAAAGGCGTCGATGCTGGGAACCGGGCGCGTGTCGATACACGATCTCTACGACGGGATCGATCGCGCTCCCGTCGACTAGCCTGCGTGGCGAAGCGTCCCGTATCGGCGATGATCGTGCCGGAAACGGAAGGCGATCCTCGGGAGCTTCTGGACCCCGGCGAATGGTGTGCAATTTTATAACAGCTCGCGCGGATGGTGGGGACGAGCATGCCCTCCAACGATACCGTAAATCGGTACGTCGTCGCCGGAATCGTGATCGCCCTGTTGGTCTCTTTCCTCTACAGCGTTCTCATCGCCGGCAGGCCGCTCGGTTGGCTCGGCGTCGTAATCCTGTTGGCGATATTCCATCTCGGTTGGCGGTTCGTTCGGGCGTTGGAACGAATCGCGGACGCGTTGGAACCGTGAGTTCGAGAGAGGTTCAGAATTTCCATCGACCGTCCCCGCCGAGTGCGTTCGGGGGACTGAATCGCCGGCGGTGCCGATTTTGGTTCTCGGACGACAGCCGTAGGAAGATCGATTTGTCGCGTCGACGCACGGTAACGGGATGGCCGAAGTACGGTTCGACGATTCGTTTTTCGGGGCGACGGTCGGTTTCCTTCCTTCGTTCGTCGGCGTATCGATGGTTCTCTTTCCCGCGATTGGAATCGGTAACGCGCTCCTCGGATCCCCGTTGGCGGACGCGACGGTGAGGCTGCTCGTCGGGCTTCTCCTCGCGGTCGGTATCGCGGCGCTCGATCTGCAGTTCGCCGGCGCGAACCCGGTGCCGCAAGCCGTGCTGGCCGCGGCGTCGTACGTGGCTGCATTCCTGTTCGTGAGGCGACGGAATCGATAGCTAATCGGCGAGACCGTCGGCCCGCTCCCGAGAAACGACGACGTACCATTGCGGCGTTCTCCTCTTCCAGCGGTCGCCGGTTCTGCGATCGTGACTGTGGTTTTAAGTCGGTCGCCCGCCGACACTCACCGAACCCCATGCCCGTTCCGACCGCCGCGAACGAACGCGGTTATCCCCTCGTGCGCGCTCGTCACCGCCGAGTGGAATGACCGAGGACAGCGACGTACGGGAGATCGCTGCGCTCCTCGAAGACGAGTACGCCCATGCCATCCTCATCCAGACGAGCGACCGAGCTATGTCCGCGGACGAACTGAGCGACGCGTGCGACGCGTCCGTCTCGACCGTCTATCGACGCATCGAGCGGCTTCGAGAGCACGACCTGCTCTCCGAACAGCTACAACTCGACCGGGACGGGCACCACTACAGAACGTACACGGCGCGGCTCCAGCGAATCGAGATCGAACTGACGGACGGCGCGTTCGAGATGGAAGTTACGTACCGACCCGAGGACGCCGCCGACCGATTCACCGACCTATTCGAGGGGTTGCGGTAGCATGCGGTCGCTCTTCCAAACCACGACGGACGCGACGGGCGGGTCGCCGCTCCTCGTCGTCCTGGCGCTGCTCGGACTGCTCCTCACCGCCTGTCTGTCGCTCGCGGTCGCCTACGTCGTGGTTCGCGGCTACCGGCGGAATCGGAACCGCGGACGGTTGTATCTGGCCGCGGGACTCGTGCTGCTCACGACCGGACCGATACTGCTCCAGTTCGTTCTGGCGACCTTCACGGACGTTTCGTCGGTCGTCCGCGCCGCGGCCGCGAACGCGAGCAAGCTACTCGGCCTCGGTGCCGTGCTCTACGCGATCTACGGGGCCGAGCGCCCGCGCGAAGCGACCCCGACGAACGACGCCGACGAATCGAACCGGGTGAGAAGATGATAGCACCGCTTCGGCTTCCGGACGCGCTGGGGAACGCCGACGGACTCATCTTCGCGTTCGCGGCGGTTACCGCGATCGCGGGAGCGTTCGTCGCGTACCAAGCCTATCGCGGCTATCGACGCAACGAGAGCCGGCCGATGCTGTATCTCGCGGTCGGAATCGCACTCCTGACCGTCGTGCCCGTCGGCGTGGACTACGCGCTCGTGGCGCTGACGGGCGCGACCGACGCGGAGATTTTGCTACCGGTCACGGTCGCGCACCTCGCGGGCGTGGCCGCGATCCTGTACGCGCTCACCAGAGCGTAGATCGAACCGGCGCAGAGCGAAAGGAGCGACCGGTCGGGGGCGTTTCAGTAACGTCGCGGCGCGAGCATGACCCGCGCGTACCGACCCCACAGTTGCGCGAGGACGTTGAACAACTGGAGCGAACACAACAGGAGCACGCAGCCGAGACCGGCGACTAACAGGGCCCCCGGCAGCGTCTCCACCTGCCACGACCCGACCTGAACCGTCGTCGTGAGACCGACCAAGAGGTTGTCCCAACCGAACGCGAGGTCGAGCGTCACGTCACCGGACGGAATCGGCCCGAAAGCGTGCGCGGTGACGGGAGCGTCCCGATAGTACAGCGGGGCCGACACGAAACTGACCGACGTCGCCAGCACCGACGCTAGTAACGTGATCGAGAGGTTTCCGAGGACGAACACGCTCAGCAGGTACGCGACCGCCTTCCACGTCAGAGCCTCGGTTACGAGCCGCTTCGCTCGAGTTAGGAGACCGCCTTCGGTCTCGGCGGCGGGGGGAACGTCGACTCCCAGCAGTGCGCCGACGAGGGTTCGTTCGAACGTCGCCAGTCCGACGACCGCCGCGAGGAGAAGGAGGAGAATCGGGACGCCGATACCGACGAACAGGAGGGGGATGCCGGCCGAGACTCCCACCATCAAAAGCACGAAGTAGGCGATTCCCCGCGGAAAGGCCGACGCGAGATAGAGGAGATTGCGATACGTTTGCGCCCGCGCCGGAGCGCGGAGAACGCGACTTAGCGGTCCGCCGGAATCGCGCGTTCGGGAAGAGGTCTGAGTTGACATCGTTCTGCTCTCGGACGGCGCTCGACGCGCGTCTGTGTGCACCGTAGAACCGGAGTATCCTTAATCGGCGCGGTTCGTCGACTCTCGTCGTATCGACCGACACGATAGGGACCTCGAATATAAGCGTTTCGCAGAAACGCCGCCTCTGCGACCGTGCTTCCCGTCTTATCGTTCTCCCGTTCGCAGAAACGGATGGAGAAGACCAACGTATGACTTCCAAACGGACGAACTCCCGACGAGTGGCCGACGCATCGGAACCGCGACCGAAAACCGACGGAGCGCGGAAACGCGGTTCGGGCGGCGTGGAAAGCGAGAGACGACGCTTCCTCCGTGCGGCGGGCGGTCTCGCGATCGTCGGCCTGCTCGCCGGCTGTACCGACGACGGCGACGGAGGTGGCGGCGGAAGCGGCGCGAGCAGCGTCGACGAGTGGCTGTCGAACACCGACAACTACGACTCGGTTCGGGACGCGACCGGCGATGACGCCGTCACCGTCGAGGTGGGTCCCGCGAGTAACGAACTCGTGTTCGCACCGGCGGCGATTCGCGTCCGGCCCGGGACGACGGTCACGTGGAAGTGGGTCGGGAGCGGTCACCACAACGTCGTCGCCGAGGGCGGCCAGTTCGACAGCGGACAAGCGAAGACGGGCGGCACCTTCGAACACACGTTCGAAACGCCCGGAACGGTGCTCTACTACTGCGAACCGCACGAATCGGCGGGCATGAAGGGTGCCGTCGTCGTCGAAGGTGACGGAGGCGGCGAGAACGCCGGAACCACCTCGGAGTGACGGATGACGACTTCGAGACGGGTTTCGTGGGCGCGCTACGGGTACGTTCTGCTGGCGGCCGTCTTCGCCGTCTGCGTTCTCGTACAGGTGTACATCGCCGGGATGGCGGTCTTCGTCGACCCGGCGAATTGGGAACTTCACACGACCTTCGTCCACCTCTTCGGATTCGTCCCGTTCTTACTGTTCGGTCTCGCCCTCCTCGGGCGACTTTCGAGAACCCTGAAGCTGCTCCCGGTCGGGTTGTACGCGCTCGTGATGGTTCAGTACGCGACGGCGCACCTGTTCGGTTCGCTGGTCGCCGCGCTTCACCCGGTCAACGCCATCGTAATCTTCGGCGCGGCGGTCGTCGCGCTGAAACGAGCGTGGGCGTCGGCGTCGGAGGCGGAGGCCGGTCCGTGAGTCACTCCCTCTCGACCAGCAACTCCAGAAGTCCCTCGGGGTACAGCGGCCCCGTCTCGCCGCGAAAATCGTCGATCGGCTTCCAGAACGCTTCGAATCGCTCGTCGAAGGCGTCCTCGTAGCACTCCAACGCGTCCTTTTCGTACAGCGATTCGTCCGCGAACGCGCCGTCGTAGACCACCACTAACTCGTGGCCCAGCCGCCCGTCGTAGGAGAACAGGTTTTCGAGGACGCCGAGTCGCACCACTTCGACCAGCTCCGCTCCGACCTCCTCCCGGAACTCGCGGACAACGGCGGCCCTGCTGTGCTCGCCGAACTCGATTCCCCCGCCGAGCGGGCGGTAGTATCGCTCGCCCGTCTTCGGGTCCTCGTGAGCGTGTACCAGAATCTCGCCGTCGCGCTCGACCACGCAGAACGCCTTCGGCCTGATGGAATCTCGTCGCATGGACTGCGCAACTCCGCGTACGGCTGATAAAAGAAATTCGGTCGCCGCCGGAACCGGAACGGCTCCGATATCAGGGCGAGAGCGCGAGCGTCCGCGTTCCGCTCTCGCCGTCGGCGAGGGTGTACCCGACGGTCACCTCCACGCGTTCGCCGACCATGTCCACCGGGTTTCCGCCGGATTCGAACTGATAGAGCGAAACCGTCGCGGACGAACCGGGCGAGAGCACCGCGACGCGGTCCGCGTCGTCGCTGTGGCCGTCCGTGGCGAGGTCGATAGTTCCCGGCAGGGCGAGGCCGTTGTTCACGTCGGTCAGCCCCGCCTGCACGTCGGCGTCGATGTACAGTTCGCTCGTCCACCGTCCCTCGTCGTAGGAGTGGTCCGACAGTCCGTCGATGGCCGCGTTCGCAGGTTCGATGGCGAGGTCGGTGACGGTTAGCTCGCGTCCGGCGTCGTTCGTGACGCCGAAGGTGAGACCGGAACGCACTCCGTTGCTGTCGACGGGGGCGTCGACGGCGGCCGCGTCGCCGTCGTAACTGAGGTCGTTCGCGCTCTCGGTCGCGCTCAGCGTTTCGAGGAGACCGAACCGGTGCATGAACCGCTCGACGGCCGCGGTGGTGTGTTTTACCCGGCGGTCGAGCGAGAGCTTCTCGGTCGCTTCGAAGATGATGGCGGGCGTGCCGAGCGTCGCGCCGACCTTGTGTTTCAGCATGTCCCGCGAGCCGTCGTCGTGGTGCGTGTGTTCGCGGAAGTCGTACACGTCGTCCAGCGAGTCGTCGAGAACTTCGGCGTTCAGGTAGTCGCGGATTGCCTTGGAGTGGACGCCCGCGTCGCCGGCGTCCGTGGCGAACAACGCCTGTCCGACGCCCCCGTCGCCCGACTCGTAGATGCCGTAGGAACTGTGGAGGTCCCAGAGGAAGTCGACGTCTTCCCGCACGACCACGTCCCAGATGGCGGCGGCGAGTCGCGATTCCTCCTCGGCCCCGTCGGGAAAGTGACGGTTCAGGTCGCCGTCCGAAAATTCTCGCGTTCCGGCCTCGATGGCCGGCTTACACGCTTCGGGAACGACGACCAGTCTCCCGGCGTCGATGTCCCAGTCTTTTATCAGCCCGGCGGAGAGGTAGCCGCTCTTTTCGTCGCCGTGCACGCCGCCGGTCACCATCAGCGTCGGCCCGTCGGCGACCGCCTCGGTGACGTACACGGTGGTCTCTTCGTCGGTCCCCTCCCTGATGCGGTAGCTCGACCGCGACGGCGTCGCGGCGGCGCGGCCCGAGGCCGAAACGCCGACCGTCGTCGCGGCGGCCGCGGACAACCCCAGCTTGAGATACTCTCGTCGGTTTACGGAGCCCCCGCCGTCGGAGTCCGCGTCGTTGTTTCGTGTCATAGTTTCTCCGAAGTGAGTTCGGATAGACATATCCCACATCGGTAGGTATCTATTGGGCTTTACATACGAATATATTATAAGTCGAAGAGCAGTCACTAATTCTCGGTCGGGGTATCAGCCGCCGGCGCTCCCTTCGGGAAGACGAATCTGGATACGTATCACGTAGAACACAGTAGTCGGAAAACCTTACTGACTCCGTCCGTACTTCGGACGTATGGACGTCGCCGCCCTCTCGCTCTTCCTCGGAGCCTCCGCCGCGCTCATCGTGACTCCCGGCCCCGACACGATGTACGTGCTCACCCGGGGCGTCGAGCGCGGTCGTCGGGCGGGAATCCGGGCCGCGTCCGGCGTCAGCACAGGGATTCTGGTGCACACGATGGGCGCGGTGTTGGGACTGTCCGTGCTCCTTCGCACGTCGGCCGCGGCGTACGCCGCCGTGAAGTACGTCGGCGCCGCGTACCTCCTCTACCTCGGCGCGCGGACGGTTCGGAAGGACGCGGCGCTCGAAATCGAGGGGAGCGATTCCGGCGACGGGTTCCGACAGGGCGTGGCCGTGAACGTGCTCAACCCGAAGGTCGCGCTGTTCTTCCTCGCATTCCTCCCGCAGTTCGCCGGAACCGGTTCGAGCGCCGACGCTCGGATGGCGACGCTGGGGCTTACCTACGCGGCGCTGACGCTCGTCTACCTCTCCGCGGTCGCGCTCGCGGCCCACCGCGTCGGGGCGCTCATCCGCGAGAGCGCCCGCGCGAACCGGGCGTTGCGGTGGCTCGCGGGGAGCGTCTTTGTCGGACTCGGGCTCAAACTCGCGCTGCCCGAGCGCCTCGTCTGACCGCGGCCGACGGACTACTTCTCGTTCCGAAAGACCAGACAGTAGTTGTGGTCGTAACCGTACCCGTACGCTCCGGTTCCGTCCGTCGATTCCGCTCCTTCCCACGCGACCACCACCTCGCCTTCGAAGCGGAAGGTGGACGAGAGAACGTCGACCGCGTCCCACGCCAGCGTCGTCACGTTGCCCTCGTTCTTCAGGTTCGAAACGTCGACGAGCACGTGCGAATCGGTCGCCATGAACTCCGCGAGCTGGGAGAACGCGTCGCCGACGTTTTCGAGATACTCGTCGTAGCGACTCTTCCCGGCGTAGTTTCGAAACGGATTTCGGGTATCTTCTTCCGCCATGTACGGCGGCGAGGTGAGACAGAGGTCGAACGTCGGCAGGTCGTAGGACGCCAGTTCGAGCGCGCTCCCGCGGACGATGTTCTCTGCGTGCTCGATACGGTCTTCGATGTACGCGACTCTTTCCGCCTCGTACTCGATTCCGTACGGGATTCGTCCAAACTCCTCCGCAACTTTCAGGGTCGTTCCGAATCCGGCGAACGGGTCGATTACTGTGTCGCCCTCCTCGGAGAACTCTTCCACGAACTCCGCGACGAACGACTCCGGCGTTCGCACGTCGTCCCCGAATTTCGACGGGAGTTCGTCCGACTTCTCGTAGCGAAACCGACGGAACGTCTGCATGGGTAGTCGCTTTTCTGTCACGAAAGAAAAAGCTGTTCCACTCGCGCCGACGGTGGCGATTGCGCTACTCGTGCGGGCTGTAGTTCGGCGCTTCGTCGGTGATCATCACGTCGTGGGTGTGACTCTCGGTCTGGCCGGCCGGGGAGACGCGGACGAACTCGGCTCGCTCCTTGAACGCCGGAATCGTCTCCGCGCCGACGTAGCCCATGCCGGACTGCATGCCGCCGACGAGCTGGTGGAGTTCGCTCTCGAGGCTCCCCTTGTACGGCTTGGCCGCCTCGACGCCTTCGGGGACGTACTCCTCGTCGTCCTCCGGGTCGTCCTTGAGGTAGCGGTCGCCGTCGCCGCTCTTCATCGCGCCGACGCTCCCCATGCCGCGGTACTGCTTGTACTTTTTCCCCTCGATGGTGATGACGCGACCCGGCGCTTCGTCGGTGCCCGCGAAGTACGACCCGAGCATGACGGCGTCGGCGCCCGCCGCGATGGCCTTGATGGCGTCGCCGGAGTAGCGAATCCCGCCGTCCGCGATGACGGGCACGTCGTGTTCTGTCGCCACGTCGGCCACCTGCGAGATGGCGGTTATCTGGGGCATCCCCGACCCGCTGACGACGCGGGTGGTGCAGATGCTCCCCGGACCGATTCCGACCTTGAGACCGTCTGCGAAGTCGACCATGGCCTCCGCCGCCTCGCGCGTGCCGATGTTCCCGACGACCACGTCGGCGTCGACGGACTCCTTTATCTCCCGCGCGCCGTCGATGACGTTCATGTTGTGCGCGTGGGCGCAGTCGATGAACAGCACGTCGGCGTCGGCCTCGTCGGCCGCGACCGCGCGGTCGGTCTCGAACGGGCCGACGGCGACCCCGACCCGGAGGTGGTCGTCGTCGTCGCGGACCGCCTCGCCGTACTCCCGGCGCTGGAGGACGCCCTGCATCGTGACGAGACCGGTGAGGCGGTTCTCGTCGTCCACGATGGGGACGCGCTCTATCTTGTGCTCGTACATGAGTTCGAGCGCCTCCCGCGCGGTCACGTCCTCGCTGGCGGTGATGACCTCGTCGGTCATCGCCTCCCGAACCTCGTCGCGCTCGCCGACCTCGAGGTACGGTCGGATATCGGTGCCGGAGATGATGCCGAGCACCCCGCCTCCGTCGTCCACGACGGGGGCACCGCTGACGCCTTCCCGTTCCATCATCGCGTCCACCTCGTGGACGGTCTGTTCGGGGTTCGCGGTCACCACGTCGCGGATGATGAGTTCGTCGGCGCGTTTGACCTGCTCGACCTCGGCGACCATCCGGTCGACGTCCATGTTGCGGTGGAGCACGCCGAGACCCCCCTGTCGGGCCATCTCGATGGCCATCTCGCTCTCGGTGACCGTGTCCATCGCCGCCGAGAGCACGGGAACGTTGAGTTCGACGTTCTTCGAGGCGCGCGACCGAACCTCGGCCGAGTCGGGTTCGACGCGGCTCTCTTTCGGACGCAACAGCACGTCGTCGAAGGTGAGCGCCTCCGGTACGTTGAGTTTCTCGGAAAACGGACCGTCGTTCTGAGAATCGTTCGCCATGTAACGCGAACGAGGCGGCCCCTGAAAAACGTTGCGAGATTGTGCTACTCTGGTACGAGGACGCTCGTCTTCTGTACACAGTCGTGCGCATCGCCGCCGAGCGTCCGGTATCGTCGCGGCGGTAACTGAAAAACAGCCGGCGAATGGACGAATCCGGTAAAAGATGGTCAACCCTGATGCCGATTTTCGCTGCTATTTTGCGGTCCATGGGGTCACCTGTCACGCAACACTTAAGCAATAAACGGGGATAAACTCGTGTATGGACTCTACCAGTCCCATTGCAAAGCGCATTGCTGTTCGGACGAGCGACGACTCTTCCAGTCCGACCGCGATTTTTGGGAAAATGCGCGCCACATTTACACTGGTAGGGAAACTCCTCGCGGGAAATCTTCGACCGGTATCGCGGCGTCGGTCGCACCGCAGGTATCATCGCCCTTCTCCCACGGGTCAGGGGTATCGTCGCTAGTCGATGAGTAGCTCTCAACACCCGATCGCCTACCGGTTGGAGCGGCAGGTGGGCGGTACGACGAAGCTGTTGGCGACCGTCATGGGTCTGCCCCTCGTCGACGGAATCTTCCCCGCGATGGTTCTCGCGGGGGCGCTCGACTCGTGGGTCGGCATCGTGCAGGTCGGCCTGCTCGTCTTCGGCGGGAGCGCGACCGTCGCCGTCATCCTCGCGGAGATGGACGGAACGCCCCGCGAGCAGGCGACGACCGTGCTCGCTGTCGGCGTCGGCCTCATCGCGCTGGCGGCGGTCGAAGCCGCGTTCGCACCGACCATCGCGAGCGCGCTGGACATGGCCGTGTTCGAGCGGTTCGCCGCGCTGGTCATCGCCGCCATCGCCGCCAAGACGGCGAGCGCGCGCGTCGGCGAGTTCCTGCCCGGACCCGGCGTCATCATCGGCCTCGGGATGCTCGCCAGCCTCCAGCCCGCGGGCTTCGAACTGGTGACGACGCTCGACGAAACTCGCATCCTCCACGCCGCGGCGGCGGCGGGAAGCGGCGTCGCGTTCGCGCTCGCGGTCGCCTTGCTCGGGCCGTGGCTCCGCCAAGTCGTCGACATCGACCGCTTCCGGTTCGGGAGCGCCGTCGCGCTGGGCGTCCTGCCGCTTTCCATCCTCGGCTTCGCGCCCGGAACCGCGCCGCTGTTCGTGCTCGCGGTCACCAGCCTGCTGGCGCTCGACCCGGGCGATCGAGCGACGACCGATGAGGGCGCGCCCGAGGAACCGTCGAGTTCGTCGGACGCGACGAGCGACCCCGGAGCGCTGGAGGGTGCCGCCGCGGTCACCGACGGCGGCGAGAACTCGGACTCGGCCTACGGTTACCCCGGCGAGGAGGACGGCGACGAGCGCCGTCCGTGGCTGTAACGCCGTTCGGCCGCTCGGGGCGTCACGGCTGCAACGTTTTTCCGTTCTCGCGTTCGTGTTTCGGTGATGACCGAGAATCGCGTCGTTCAGGGACGAATGGTCACGCCGAAGCGGTTAGCCGAGATGATAGAAGGCGAGTCGGTGATGGAGGCCGAACGCATCGAGGACGCGGAGCGGGAGTGCCCGGAGTGCGGCGGCGACGTGCTGAAGGTCGGTTACATGCCGAGCGTGACGGCGTACGTCACCGGCTACAAGTGTCAGGACTGCGAGTGGCAGGAACGCGAGGAGTAGAAATCGAAATCCCTTTAGGTAGTTTCCACCTACGAAGGTTTGCGGGGTCGTGGCCAAGCCAGGGATGGCGACTGACTCCAGAGGCTACGCGCCCGGGACGAAACTCCAGACTGATATACCGAGCGAGTGACTGATCATCGCTCGCGTTGACGACCCTCTGGAGTTCCGAGGCGCACCGGAGATATCAGTCGATCGGGGGTTCAAATCCCTCCGACCCCATACTGTAAAAAAGCACTGCGGAGACTTCTGCCGCTACTTACCAAAGGTAAATCCGACAGCAACGGGTGTATTGCCCAACGCCGAGGAGGTGACTCGGCGTGAGTTCCGACGAGTTCGAAGGCGACCTTCGAACGACCTACGTGTCCGCAATTGGTTCTGTCGTCGAGCCGCACGACGACGACCTCGTCCTTGGCGTTATCCGCCAAAATACGACTTCTTCGAGCGCACCGTTGACAGAAACTGCCCAGCGCTCGCACCGCCCCGCAAACTGCTCAACCAGTTCAAAAAGGTCGAGAAAGCCGCCGAGTCCGACGGCATTCCAGACCCAGCACGCGCCGCCTGGGCCTCCGTATCCTGTTGGGAGCGGTACCTCGGGTTCCTCGAAAGACCCGGCCCTCGGCAGTGTATCAAGGGCATCCGCGACCGCCTCGACGACGGCCAAGATGTCTGGCTCGTCTGTCTCGAAAAAGACGACACGTTCTGTCACCGCCGACTGCTCGCGGCGCGGGTGCGTGGGAGCTCACCGACGCACTGGAGCGAGTTACACGAGCTGCCGGAACAAGAGTTCGCTAAGAATTAGCCTGCTACTCTCGACGACTTCGAAGGGGGTGAGACGGCGTGACCCATGTCGCGCCCGCTCCCCACGAGTTCAAAGCCAACCTCAACTTCGTCAAACACGGCCCCTCACCGTATTGGGCGCTCTCTTCGTTGCTCATCAACCAGTACGATGGCTATGCCGACGAACTTGAGTTCCAGATTCGAGGCGAGACGTGGAAAGTCCGTTTCTTGTTGATCCATCTTCAGCAAATGGCGGCTGTTCTCGTTAAGTGCGCCCTACCTATCTCTCAAATGGATTCGTCATTAACTTCCTCACGAAGCATTTCGATTTGGTCTTGTAATTCGGTGAGCTTTCGCTGGTTTTCCATCGTTTCGCGGAAGTTGGGGGATCGGTTCTCGTGGCCGTTCTGGTGCTGATCGTACGTAATCTGAGATGGGTGCATGATCACATAATCGATTGCGATAATCGCGGGGACGAGGATGACTGCCACGAACCCCAACCACGCCAGCACACTCGGAAAGCGACTACTGATGGCAGGACTCGTCTCGTACAGTACGAGCATGAGCGTTGTCGTGTTCATCATTCCCAAGTAGAACTGCAATCGCTGACCGTAGGTACGCAGACCGCCAATCCACCGAAGCGTGCCAGTATTCACCCACTGGTCTATCTGTGGAAGGTTCATCGGTGGATTCTCCGGTACTGCGCCGTCAATTCGCCAGAACCACATCGATGTACTGCAAAATTCGGGAAGCCGTTTGCGATTACCTGAAGGAGGCCGGAAAATCGCCGGAGTGGGGGTAGAAACCACACGTCGATATCCCGATTAACGAGTTCGAAATCGGTTTCTGGATCCCACGGTCGCCGGTTCTTTCGACAATAAATCTCGGGAGTAGTGTACGTCCAGAATTGCTTGTGGTCGGGATCTGTCCGGGCATTTTCTCCGAGCGGAATGGTGACTTCTAACCATCCCCCGTCAGCCAAAACTCGTCCTGCTTCGGTGAAGAAGTGCTCTGGGTCTTCCAGATGCTCGAAGCAGTGGTTGACGACGAGACCACGAACGCTTGCCTCGTCGAGCGGCCACTCTCCTTCTAAATCGAATTGATGGTTGTGTACATCGGATGGCCGGATATCGTGGGTTTCTGTTGCCCGGGGATCTGGCTTTTCGCCCGCACCAAGGTCGATGATTGGTTGTTGTTTGGCTTGACTCATCGAGCCCCACCATCAGACACGACCTGTTGCTGTCCTGTGCTCGCTGCACTATCAACCTCGGTTGCATCCATCCACGGAGGGACAATTCCTGTGCGGTCTTGAGCCTCTTTGACAGCCTCATGCATCCCTCGTCGGAATTGATGCACACTAAAGCGGTCGTCTGCGAACTGAGCAATTTCAGTGTCAGACCACTCGACACCCTCCGCTTCGAAGTGATCGATACACTCCTGAAGGTGGCCGACACCTCGTTCGAATGTGTATCCGTTTTCACCATCGAGAATTTGGTATTTCGTGAATCCCTCGTTCACCCCGAGAACGGGCGTTCCGGCGGCCATTGCTTCGATGGGACTCATGCCAAAGTCCTCATTCAGTGCGGCGAAGACGAACCCTTTCGCGCCGGCGAGCAACTCTCGTTTTCGTGTCTCCGTGACGAAGCCCTCAAAGTGGATATTCTCCTCGGCAATCCGTTCGAGCCGGTCTTTTTCCGGGCCTTTTCCAGCAATGCGCAGTTCGTGTCCGGAGCGGTTGAACGCCTGGACGATCTCTTCAATCCGCTTTGGCCCATCCAATCTAGAGACCGTCACATAGTAGTCCTGTGTCGGCGCGTCCGTGGGACTGTATTCACGGGTGGGTATCGGTGGATAGACGATGCGGAGCTGGTCGTCTGGGATGTTCCAGTTCTGGTCAATCCGACGCGCAACGCGGTCGGAGTTTGCGATATGTAAGTCTGGAAATTGTGTCCGCGGGAAGTACAGTGCCCGTTGGATGTGCGTGGCCGTTCGACCGATAAACCCGTCTACTTCATGGTAGAGATCCCGGAAGAAGCGTGGCGGAGAGTGTGTGTACGCAATTACCGTTTGGTGGTCCCGGGGTTGCCACCATAGCGGTTCATTTCCGCTTGTGATGATCGTGTCGTACTGGGCCAGCTCACTGTCTGCGTTGTCTCGCCAGTGGAAACAGTGGCCGATTGCCCGCATAATCCCTCCTCGATTCATCAGCCCGTGGTAGCGACTGTTGGGTTTGATGATGCGGATGTCGAGGTCGCTTCCTTCGGGTTGGTTCGAAGGGTCGCCATGAGCGATGTAGAGGGGGCAGTCGAAGGTGCGCGCGAGTTCCTCGGCGAGGATTTCACCGCCGCCCCGAACGTCGTAGTCTTTGTGTGCGATTGCTATGTTATTCATCGTCTAAATTACTCCTTTGAGCGTCTACAATTCCTGTGGTACCTGCTTTGTAATTCCACACATGGATTATCCGGATTTTACTAGTACTTCTCTCCATAGTTAGATAGTAAATCACCACTATCTGATATAGTACTTGTTAATATGTGTTGTCTTTAAAACATCATCTGGAACCACTCGTTCTCGTAACTTAGCATGTTGTGCTAAGCAACGATGCTCGATAATACGGTTGTTAGCGGACAACCTCTGCGGGTGTTCTGCATGGCCGACTGTGAGAAGGAAACGATAGAACTACCGACGCACGGACGCGCCGAAGCGGTCGCGTGTGCGTGGTTGGGTGTTACGTCACTTTGTGCGGCGCAGGTGGGGTTGGCCGCCTTCCAGTCGAGTGATTAGTTTTACGGAAACTCCCTGAAAGTAAAATAGTTTGTATAAGAACAGGATAGTTGACACGGCCAAGAATCAGCGTAACCGCTACCCAAAAGAAACACCGGTACGCAAAACACCCACTGGACGAGAACGCCGCCACGCCCCAAAACCACACCGACGATCAGATATTCTCGATGAATATGACGAAGCCCTTTCCAAACACGAGCGTCCCAAACACCAAGATGAAACCAGCCGCCGTCGGGTGAGCGCCCGCCCAGCTAATCCATCCCGGCGTCAGAAACTGCTCAAGCGTCAATTGCCCACTCGTAAAGCGCATGAAGCGCCCGACCATGACGAAAAGTGCAATCACCGCTAATCCCCATCCGATTGATTTTCCATAACCCATACCTACATACAAATATTTTCTGTAGAATTATAAATGTTATCCTACAAAAGGGTTGTTTCCCCCACTCATAATGCTGCTCTTGGGGATGGCGGCGTTCTCGACCAGTAAGTGAGTAAATACGTCCCAAATCTTCTCCCTCTATTACTGCTCAGATTCGTCACTCAGCTATACAGAAACAAGGCAGCGACCTTGGCGGTGGCTGCATCGATATTGAGTGCTGGTATATTCTCGCTGTTGGAGGGAATGTACGTTCTTGGTGGCGTCGAAGTTCTCGTTGCTGCTGGGCTGCTCGTTCTCTACGGTTTCCTCACACCCGTGAATTGCAGTGGATCGTTCGATTAGGTTGCGGGTGCGGACCAGTACCTCCACTACCTCGGCAGGTGTCGAACTCGGTAATTCCACTTCGCGGGATGGAAGATGATTTCAACGGGGCAAAAAGACTGGAGGAACCGTCCTCCGGACCATCCCGCGGAGGGCTTCTCGTCAGCGGGGGAAGCAACGACCGGCGGATTATTCGACGACCAACGTTCCGGTCATCCGGGCGGCCTTGTGCGGCTGACAGAAGTACTCGTACGTTCCGGGCGTGGTGAACGTGTGCGAGTACGTGTAGCCGGAATCGTACGTCTTGGTCTTGCCGCCCGGCGCCCCCTTCCAGTTCGCTCCCTGGGGTTGGGTTTCGGGAACGACGTTGTGGAGGTCCGATTCCCACTTCCACGTGACGGTCGTGTCGCGGGAGATTTTGGCGGCCTTGGGTTCGAATAGCAGATCACCGTTCGGGCCGACCGCTACCGTGATCTCACTCCGTCCGGTCAGATCCGTGACCGTGCGGGGTTCTTCCGACGCCGTCTGCTCCCCCTCTTCCTCCGATTCGGTGTGCGTTTCGGTTTTCGTCGGCGAATCGGTCACTTCGACTTCGCCGGTCATTCCCGCAGCTAAGTGGGGCTGACAGTAATACTCGTACCTTCCCTGAGTTTCGAAGGTGTGCGTGAAGCTGAAGCCGGTGTCGTACGTTTTCGCCGGATCACCTGGCGACCCAGTCCAGTTGGCGTTTTTCGGTTGCGTTTCAACGACGATGTTGTGGATGTCGGACTCCCAGATCCACTCGATGGTTCCGCCCGGCGGAATCGTCACTTCCGCCGGTTCGAACGTATATGTCCCTCCCGGGCCGACCTTAACGGTCGCATCGGGTTCGGTGGTTGTGGTGGTAGTCGACGTCTCGGCGTTCGTCCCACCGGGATTCGCTGACGAGAGACAGCCAGCGAGCGTTGCACCGGTGAGCGTTGCGCCGGTGACCGTGAGGAACGTGCGGCGGTCGAGATCGTGGTTCATGGGTGAAGTCCATTGGTGACTAACATCTTTTTGGTAAAAAATACCGGTACCGATTCTCAGGTCCTGAAAATCGGCTTCGTAGAAGCGAATTCCGCTATCCAGTACGATTTGGCACACCTACTCCGGCCGGTCGTCCCCGTTTTTATCGCGCCGGTCTTCGGAGAAGAGGTCACGGGCGAGCGCACCGACGTCGCCTTGGGTCAGTTTCCCATCCCGGTCGAAATCCAGCGCCGCGACCTGTTCGTCGTTCAGATCGAGGTGATCGCGCTGGTAGGTCGCGATGATCGCCAACGCAGCCACGTCCCCGGATGTAAATCGACCGTCGCCGTTGGCGTCTTCGTAGAGTCCGTCGCCGGTGAGATCCTGTGGCGGATCGAATTTGAAGAGAACGACGCCGCGCTTTTCGATGACTAGCGGGTTCGGGAAGACCGTCTTCTCCCCTTTGACGGCTCTCCCGGAGAGCGCGACTGTAATCGTCGGGTCGTCCGTATCGTTGTTCGTTATCCGGAGCGTCGCCGTCTTCTTGCTCGGGCGGGTCGGCGCGAACTCGATGGTCACGTTGCGGCTCTCGCCCGATTCGAGACTGAACGGTGCGGCAGCGCCTACGATGTCGAAATCACTCGCATCGCGGCCGACGATGTCGGTCGCGCTGACGTCGAGCGGGGCGGTACCGCTGTTCGTGACGGTGACGTTCGCGGTCGCCGTATCGCCGGTGGGGACGGTGCCGAAGTCGACGGCGGAAGGTGAGACGGTGATGTTAGGCTGGCGCGTCAGCGGAAGGAAGTCGGTGTTGTTGACGCCGAAGTCGTTCGGTTCGTCGCAAAACCCGTCGTTGTTGGCGTCGGCGCACGTTTGGCTGAATCCGGTTCCGTTCGGCGTCGCGTAGTAGTTTCCGCCGAGGAACGGCCCGCCGATGACGTTGGGACCCGATTGCTCGGAGACGTTCCACGCGTTCGGTGCGCCGGTGGTCAACTCGACGTTGCGGCTGTTGTTCAACGCGTTGTCGAAGAGGAGATTCGACGTTGAGTTCGACCCGGTCACCGCGACGCCCGCGGCGCCGCTTCGGGCGATTACGTTCCGTCGAACGGTCGCGTTCGAGGTGTTTTCGAGCCGCAGCCCGACTTCACCGTTCGCGGCGATCGCGTTGTTCGTAACCGTCGCGTTCGTCGCTGACGTCAGGTCGATCCCGTGCCGGCTGTTGTTGACGATCGCGTTCTGACGAACGGAAAGATCGCTAACGTTGCGCGTACGGACGCCGTCATCGTTCCGACGGAACTCGTTGCTGACGAGCTCGATTCCGGTTCCGTCGGCGACGGTAACACCGCCTCCGTTATCGTTGTCGGTCGCCGTGTTGTTCCGGAGGTGTATGTTCGAGGAATCAGAAACCACGAAGCCACCGCTGTTGTTGGTCGCGGTGTTGTTCTGAAGGTGTACGGCCGAGGATCTGAAGAGCGTAAAGCCACCCTCTCCGTTACGGGTCGCAGTGTTGTTTCGGAAGATTAGCTTCGCGTTCGGTAAGCTGTCGACGACGGAGAACCCGTCCTGAGTGTTGTCGGTCGCAACGTTGTTTTGAACGATTCCATCCGTGTAGGTGGCAAAGTAAAAGCCCCGGCCGTAGTTGTTACTCGCGGTGTTATTCAACAGGGTTATATTCGACGCATAAACACTGAAGCCGACGTCGTTGTCGGTCGCGGTGTTATTGCGGACGAACGAATCCGAGGAGTTTTCGAAGTCAAAGCCTTGACCGGTTCTGATGGCGGTGTTGTTCCGAAGCGTCGCCGCGACGGATTCGACGAGGTTGTAGCCGCCATATCTGGTTTCGTTCGCGGTGTTGTTCAACAACGTCGCGCTGGGAGACGACTCGATAATGAAGCCGTCACCGCGTTGATTGAGGGCGGTGTTGTTTCGGAGGGTCGCGTTCCGAGACGACTCGATGATGAAGCCGTCACGGGTGTCGTTCGCCGTGTTATTCCGAAGCGTCGCGGCGGCGGACCCGACGATGTGATAGCTGATTTCACCGAACTTGGCGGTGTTGTTCTCGATCGTCGAATTCGGGGAACCGGAGAGGGAGAACCCGAATCCGATAGAAATCGCGGTGTTGTTACGAAGAACCGCGTCGGCGGTCTGTTCGAAGCTCACCGCGGTGTGCCAGTTAGCGAGGGTGAGATTCTCGACGGTAACGTTCGTTAACTGCTGCTCCGACGAGTACACGCGGATGCCCTGTTCCACGCTTCGCTGCGGGTAACCGTCGATGGTGTGGCCGTTGCCGTCGAGCGTGACGTCGCTGGCGGTGATCCGAATACAGGCGTACGTCGTCGAATTGGTGATGTTCCGCGTTAGTTCGTACTGGCCGGGTCGGTCGATCGTCGTGCAGGAACTGATGGCGGTGGTTTGGGCGCTGGCGGGTCGAACGGCGAACAACGAGGCACTCGTCACCAACGACGCCACGACTAGCGCGGAGAGAATTACCGCGAGACCGCGTCGTTTCCGCGTCGAGTCTTCGAACAACCGATGCCATCGACCGCGTTCGCGGGAGGTTTGCGTTTTCGGCGGAGGGTTCTTTCTTCCCATACTTATTATCCGAATCTGAGTGTCATAAATATTGAGTCTAGGCTGCTAGAATACTCCATTAAACAGTACGAAATATTGTCGGTGAGCGAGTTTTGCTTCGCGACGACACATCATCGAGAGCACCATCACGGGTACCTAACGAACTCTTTTTCCGTAATCGGCGTGAGCGCTGCGTAGCACGTACTCGTCCACCGACGAGCGTACGCTTCAGTTCTATTTCGATCAGCAGCCGCGATGACAAGAAATAAACCCGAAACCGTGGTAATCAAAGCATGGTACCGCTATTCGGGCCGGTTCCGGGCGGGATGGAGTTGGGAGTCATCCTGTTGATACTCTTCATCGCCGTCGCGCCGGCCTATCTCGTCTACCGCGACGCCAGCGAGCGCGGGAGCGATCACGTCTACGCGTGGACCGTGGGCATGATAATCGGCGGCCTCTTCGGGAACCTCCTAGGGAGTCTACTCGTCGGCGGATTGTACTACGCGATCGAAGTACGAGGAAGCGAAAATCCGAGCAGCCGCGGCAGTTAATCCGTCGCTCCTATTACGAGTCCGATCCCTTCGTCGATTGAGCCGTACAGTTCATCCGCGATTTCCGCCGCCTTTCCCGCGAACGACACGCCGCGCACCGCGCGGCGTACGCTCACCCGTCGGCGAGCGGAAAAATGAAACGAAGATGTGGCTGAACTAACCAAAATCGAGGAGTAGGAAGCGGTTGCTCGTTCCGTATTTAATTCAGATGGCGCATAACAAACGGCGAGGGCATCGCATCGAACGCCCAGTGACCACCGATGACCCGCCTGCGTGATTCATCGACCCGCCGTCGGCTGCTCGTACGTACCGGTACGGCCCTCGCGGGAACGTTACTCGCGGGATGTTCGAGTTCGCTGACCGAGAACAACGAAGAAACGACGACCACCACGACCGCGGATAAGGAAAACGTCGACCCGAGTCGACTGACGCTACGAAAGCGGGGGCAGCTACACCCCTCCGCGCGGTCGTCCCCCAGCGGTGGTATCTCGGAGGTGTCGGTTCGGGCCGACGGGCGCTACGCCGTCGTCGGAACCAAGTGGGGGGTGAGCGGCAGCTACCTGGTCGATCTCTCCGACCCGACCGCCCCGAAGCGGGTTCACCACCTCGGCAACGCGAACGACGCGCCGAATTTAGACGTCAAGTTCGACGCTCGGAACGGGCTCTACCACCGAGCGATAGAGCGAACGTGGGACGGAAACTTCGAAATCGTCGACTACGGTCACGGTTCGGGGACGCCGAAGAACCCGAAAGTCGTCGGCACCGTCTCGGAGGGGAAATCGCACAACCTGACGCCGCACCCGACGAAGCCGGTGCTCTACACGGTCAACTACGACCTGAAGACGAACGGATTCGACGTGTACGACGTTTCCGACCCGACGACTCCGCGCAAAGTCGGCCAGCACGGCCCGCAGGGGGCGTGCCACGACATCACCGTCGACCCGAAGCGGGAGTTGCTCTGTTCCGCGTTTCAGGCGGGGAAGTTCATCGGATTCGTCATCTACGACCTGAGCGACCCGCGGAATCCGACCGAGATCGGGCGCTTCGACTACACGAAGCGAAAATCGTACGGCGAGGCGCGAGTCGGCGAGGAAGCGTTCGGGAGCGCACACCACGGTCACTTCGACCCCCGGCGCGACCTGCTCGTCCTCGGGGACGAGCGACCGACGGGAACACCGGGCGGAAAACACGTCTTCGACGTCGGATGGAAGGATGGATCGCTCTCGAATCCGATTCCGGTCGGGTTCACCGTCTCGCCGAACGCGAAGCGCATGGGGGATGACTACGCCGAGCGGTTCGACTGGACGGGACATCACTTCAGTATCGTTCCGCTGGGGAACGCGACGCTCGTCGTGAGCGCCGACTGGCACGAGGGCGTCGTGGCGTACGACATCACCGACCCGACGAACCCGCGGCCGATAGACCGGTATCCGACCGACGACGGCGCGAACGCGCTGACGCCGAACGACAAGGTCGCGCAACTCGGCTCGCCGCCGATGGCGTGGCGGGCGGCGTACAACGCGACGCGCGACCTCGTCGTCGCGAGCGATTCGTTCACCGGACTCTACACGTTCGAACTGGCCGACGGCGGGGGATAATCGAGCGGTAGTTCGGACCGCATCCGCGGCGAAATATCGACGGTTCCGTTCGCGCACCGCGACTCGTTCACCTGTCCGTTTCGCTACCCGCCTTCGAGCTTCACCCGCCCTTTCATCGTTTGCGCGTGGTACTCGCAGAAGTACTGCGCCATCTGTTTCGAGGCGGTGAACGTCACGGTCACCGTCTCGCCTTTCTTCTTCGCGTCGTCGCTCTTGACGAGTTTCTTGTCGCTCTCTTCGAGTTTCCCGTTGCTGTCGTCGACGATGAGCAGTTCGTGTTCCATTCCGTCCAAGTTCTCCCACGTGAGTTTGTACTTCTGCCCCGCCTTCAGGGACAGCGTCGGATTCTTCTCGCCCGCGATGGACTGCGGTTTGCGGCCGACCCAGCCGCTCTGTTTCGCCCCCAGGCGTATCTCCTCGCGGTCGCCGTTCGAACCGCCACTCGTCGTGGTCGAGGTTCCGCCGTCGTCGGTTTTCGTCGTGGTGGTGGTCGTTCCCGAGTCGCCGCCGCCTCCGCCCGTGCACCCCGCGAGCGTCGTGGCGGCGAGGGCGCTTCCGGAGAGGCGGAGAACCGAGCGTCGGGACGGGTAGTTGTTGTCGGTCATCTCTCGGTCGGCGGTTTTCCGCCCGTTTTCAGAAAAACTATTGGCCGTCCAACTGATGTGTGAACCGAAACGAAGTTCGCCGAAAAGTACACGGAGGGGCGTCGGCGGGAAAACGCGCTACTCTTTCACGATTACCTTTCCGCTCGCGTCGACGCTCACCTCGTACACGTCGTAGTGGAAGGTGAGAGAGACGTTATCTCGTGCCTCGCCGTACCGGCGGGTACGGAAGAGCGCTTCGACCGCATCGCAGTTTACCACCGCGTGAAGCGGCGTCATCTCGTGCGGCGCTGCGTCCGTAACCTCCGCGAGAGCGCGGACGATGCCCGCACACGCGTGTCCGTCGGCCATTTCGCGTTCGATGTCGAATACGTACCTCGACGTTGCCTCGGTCGAATCGTCGTCGCTAACGGTCTCGATCTCGATGTCCATATTGAAATCCCTGGAGTCGTTTGAATCGCGCACGGTGTGCTACTACCGTCTCAGAGGGTGACGAACATATAGCTATCGGCGAGTTTCGCACTACCACTAACGAACGATACGATGACAAAATATCACTCGGTGATAACCCAGGCTGGAGCGCGTACCCGTCGTCTCGGCGTCCCCGTTCAGCTGTCGTTCGACGTGGACTTCGTCGAAGCGACCGATTCAGGGAACTCCTTCTCGACGAGTTCGATTCGCCCGTCGCTGTAGACGGTAACTTCGTGTCGCCCGTAGCCGAACGCGACGTGGCCACTCGCACGAGCAGTTCCGTTTTGCGTATCCTCGAACAGCGAGTCGAGCGCGTCCGGGTCGATGATATCGTAGAGAACCGGTCTGATCTCCGTCGGATCGGTTTCTTCGTACTCAGCGATGGCGTGAACGACCCGAAGACTAAGCCGTTCGTCACCGCTAGAGTCGCGGTCGTCGGAAGTGCCCATCTTGCCCGGCGCTACCACACATCCATCAATAAATATAGCGAAATATGGCGCAAACGGAACTGTACCCTACATTAATTTCTTTTGTCTCCGGCAACCCCTAGCGGGTATCGCTCCACGTAGTTGTTCACTTTCGTCCCGCTTTGCACAGGTTAATCCCGATGGCGTTCGAACGGTTCGCCGATGTCGAAGCGCGGCGGACGCTTGCCCGGCGTCGAAGACGAACGCGAGGAGCGTATCGTCCTCCACGTGGATATGGACTGCTTTTACGCGTCCTGCGAGCGACTCCGCGACCCCGACCTCGAAGGCGAACCGGTCGTCGTCGGCATGGGGTACGAGGAAGGCGAACCCCACGGTGCGGTCGCCACCGCGAGCTACGAAGCCCGCGAGTACGGCGTCGAGAGCGCACAGGCCATCAGCACGGCGCTCGAACGGCTCCCCCGAAAAACGACCGCCGACTCCGAGTCGGACGACGACGGCGACGGTGACGACGCGGGTTACTACCGCCCGGTGGATATGGCGTTCTACAAATCGGTCAGCGACGACGTTCGTGCCATCCTCCACGACTGCGCGGACACGGTGCGCGAGGTGAGCATCGACGAAGCGTACCTCGACGTGACCGGCCGCACCGCGTGGGAAGTCGCCGAGGGATTCGCCCGTCACGTCAAGAACCGAATCGAGCGGGAGGTCGGCGTCACCGCGAGCGTCGGCGTCGCCCCGAACATGAGCGCGGCCAAGATAGCCAGCGACCACGACAAACCGGACGGACTGGTCGTCGTGGAACCCGGCACCGTTCAGGAGTTCTTGGCCCCGCTCGACGCGGCGGAACTCCACGGCGTCGGCCCGGTCACCGCCCGCGAACTCCGCGAGATGGGCGTCGGGACGGCGGGCGACCTCGCGGACGCCGACCCGCACGAACTCGCGGAACGATTCGGCGAGCGCGGGCGCGAACTCCACCGGCGAGCGCGCGGCGACGACGACCGAGCGGTGACGCCGACCGGTCGCCCCAAGAGCCTCTCGCGCGAGTCGGCGTTCACGGGTGCGACGAGCGACGCGGAGGAAAAACGAGCGCGCGTCTCGACGCTGGCGACCGCGGTCGCCGACCGCGCCCGCGACCGGGACGCGATGTACCGCACCATCGGCGTGAAGGTCGTAACGCCGCCGTTCGACGTTCACACCCGCGAGCGGTCGCTGCCCGGCCCGGTGGACGACCCCGAACTGGTCGAGGAGGTCGCGCTCGACCTGCTCGCCGAGTTCGACGACGACAGGGTGCGGAAGGTCGGCGTGCGCGTCTCGAACCTCCAGTTCACCGAGAGCGACCAGACCAGCCTCGACGGCTTCGACGCGCCGGAGGCGGCGGGAGAACGAGCGGGGAAGGAAACGGGAGAGCGAACGCCGGACGACCGTAGCGAGGCGGAGGGCTGCGAGACGGGTGAAGAGAGGGGAACCGACGAGCGAGCGCGCGATCGGACCCGCTCCGGGCAGGTGTCGCTTTCGGACTTCTGATAACCGTGGACCTCCAAGCCCGCGGTATGAACAAGCTGGCGCGAGCGGGCGAGGGTCGCTGGCACCTGCCGCGACACGCCCACATCATCGTCTACGAGGCGGAGCGAGGCGACCAGCTCATCACCGTCTACGACTGCGGGGCCGCGCAGAAACCGCCGTCGGCGCAGGTCATCGGGAACCTCGTCCGCGTCCGGGCGGAACACGAACTCGACCCCACCGTCACGGGCTACGTCGTCCGGATGCGGGAGCGGTCGGTGCTCGAAGCGCAGGACGACGACCACTTCGTCGTCGTCTCCGCCTAGAGCGGTTCGACGAGGCTCTCGAGCGCCGCCGTCGGGTCGTCGGCCTTCGCCACGCCGCTCGCCAGCAGGACGCCCTCCGCGCCGAGTTCCCGCGCCGCCACGAGGTCTTCCCCGGTGGAGATGCCCGCGCCGCAGAAGACGCTCACGTCGTCGTCCACCGCCTCGGCCGCCGCCACCGCGTCGGTGACGACGTCCGGGTCGGCCTTGCTGACGGGCGTGCCGGTTCCGATGAGTTCCGGCGGTTCGACCGCGACCGCGTCCGGGCCGAGAGCGGCGACCGCGCCGACTTGCTCGGGGTTGTTCGCGCAGACGGTCGTCCCCAGTCCGACGCGCTCCGCGGCGTCCAGCCCCGCGTCGATGTCGGCGAGTTTGAGCCTGCGCTCCGAGTGGTTGAGCAGCGTGCCGGTCGCGCCCGCGTCCGCGACCGCCTCCGCGAGGGTGCTTCCGGTGTGACTCCCGCGTTCGACGGGGCTGACGTGTTGCCCCCACGTCTCGACGCCGGTCTCCGCGACCCGCGAGAGGTGAGCCGCCTGCGGCGCCACCGCGACGTCGACGTCGCGTTCTTCGCTCACGTCGCGCGCCGCCTCCGCTATCTCGATCGGGTCGCACGGGTAGGCTTTCAGATTGACGAGTACGAACATACCCGGAGCGACTGTCGGCGCGCCCAAATAGATTGCGAGAGCGAAAGCGGGAGCGGTCGTGGAATCGGCCCCCCGTCGGAGGTGTTCGACCGTCGGGACTCACTCCTCGTCCGATTCCGACGACCGCGACGCCGGCTCCGACTCGTTCGCGGTCGACGCCTCCGAGTTCGACCGCCGCCACAGTGCGAACGCTCCGCCGACGGGAATCCCGAGGACGACGAGGTAGGGCAGGACGTACGCCGCGCCGACGACCATCGCCCGGAGCACGACGAACGTGCCGTCGACCGAGTCGAGGAAGGCGGCCAGAACGCCCGCGTCGTACCACGACTTCTCGTCACCCGTCTTCGTCGCCGCGTCAGGTCGCGGTTCCTGCATCGTCACGGTTACGGTCGAGTAGGCGACGCGCTTTTGGAGCGACTGCTGTTTCGCCTCCAGTCGCTCGATTTCGGACTGCACCTTCGAGAGGCGCTTTTGCACGGCGAGCACGGCTTCGGTGTCGTTGGCGTTCCGGTAGAGTTCGCGGAGCTTTTCGCGCTGCGCCCGGAGGTTCCCGAGGCGGGCTTCGAGGTCGATGAGTCGGTCGGTCACGTCCCGCGTTCCGGTGCTCGACTCCTCAACCTCGCCCACCCGTTTCGCCCGCTCGAAGAACGCGGAGAAGTTCCCCTTCGGAATCCGGAAGACGACGCGCCCGGACGTCCACGTCTCGTTTCCTCGGCGGTGGACGCGCCGGTTCGAGTCGCTGACGAACCCGCCCCGTGCGCGCGCCGCCTCGGTGAGATTTCGGCTCGACCGGTCGAAGTTCTCGACCCGAAGCGTGACGTTCCCCGTCCGGATGAGCGCCCGCTGTTGGACGACGAGCGCGGTTCGCTGCTGACCGTTATCGGCCGTGTTCCCGCTCGATCGGGTGGCCGCCCCGTTCGGACCGTTCGCCGAGTTCTTCGCGTCGTCTCCGCCGGAGCCCGAACAACCGGCGAGGGCCACGAGGACGACCAGCGAGAGGACGAGCAGGCGACTGCTGCGTGCTGTCATACGCCTCACTGGTCATTCGGATAACAAAGGTGTTGGGTAGAGTGAAACACCCGTTTCACTCACCGCGCTTCCGACATCGGTTCGTCCCGCCGGTGCGCCGAAAACGCCGGCTTTCGCGGACGGTCGGTTCCTCGCGCGCTCACTCGAACTCCGGCAACACCTCGTTCTCGTAGAAGTCGAAGAAAGCCTCCTGGTTCGGGCCGATCTGGTGGACGTAGACGTGGTCGTAGCCCGCGTCGAAGAACTGGCGCAGGTTCTCGACGTGGGTGTCCGGGTCGGGGTCGGTCACGACGCTCCCCTCGGCGATGTCCTCTCGGGTAACCATCTTACTGGCCTGCTCGAAGTGCGTCGGGGTGGCGAGTTGGGCGGCGAGTTCGCCCGGCAGCGACGTGTTCGGCCAGTTTTCCAGCGCGGTGTCGATGGCCTCGTCCTCGTCTTCGGCGTAGCAGATGGACATCTGGCTGTACCTCGGCCCCTCGCCGCCGGCCTCGTCGAAGGTCTCGACCACGTCCTGCGGCCCGACGCTCCAGAACCCGTCGCCCAGTTCCGCGGCGGCCTTCGCCGCCCGTTCGCCGTAGGCCGAGACGACGATTTCCGGCGGTTCGTCCGGCAGCGTGTAGAGCCGCGCGTTCTCGACCGTGAAGTGGTCGCCGTAGTAGCTCTGCTGGCCGCCCTGCCACAGTTTTCGGATGATCTCTATCGCCTCTTCGAGCATCTCCATCCGAATCGGATGCTCGGGCCAGTGCTCGCCGACGACGTGCTCGTTCAGTCGTTCGCCCGTCCCGACGCCGAGGAAGAAATCGCCCTCGAACATCGCCGCGGCGGTCGCGGCGGCCTGCGCGACGATGGCCGGATGGTATCGCATGATGGGACAGTTCACGCCGATTCCCACCGGGAGGTCGTCGGTGGCGTGCGCGACGCCGCCGAGCGTCGACCAGACGAACGGACTGTGTCCCTGCTGGCTTATCCACGGGTGGTAGTGGTCGGAGATGGACGCGAAGTCGAAGCCCACCTCCTCGGCCCGCGCGGCGTGCTGAACGAGGTCGTTCGGATGGTGCTCCTCGCTCGACAGCGTGTAGCCGATTTGCGTCATCGTCCCCTCCGTCGAGTGATTTCGAAAGCCATGACGGAGGCGCTACATCGGTCGTCGGCATGAAGCCTCCGGCCGAAACGAACGGCGGTCGGACGGTTCGCCGATTTCGAAATCGTCGGTTCGAGCGGTCAGTGTCGCGGACCCTGCCGTCGTCCCTGCTGCTCCTGGAGGCGCTCGCCCTGATGTTCCTGCTGTTCCTGTCCCTGCGATTCGTGGAACTGCTGACCCTGTTGCTGGCCCTGCTCCCTTCGTCGCCCGTAGCGTCGCTCCTGCTGTCGCCGCTCTCGTCGATTCTGGCGGCTCTGTTGCCCCTCGCGCATCGCGGTCTGCTGGACGGAGCTGTACTGGCCCTCGGAGCCACCGCCGTACTGGTTCTGCTCCTGCTGCTGCGACCGTTCTCCCCCTCGTTGCGACCGTCGTCCGTACCGACGCTGTCGCCCTTGTCGCCCGCCCTGCCGTCCGCGTTCCGGTTGGCCGCGTTGCTGCTCGTGCTGTTCTTCCCCTCGTTGTCGTCCCCCTCGTCGCCCGCCGTAGCGCCGCTGCTGCTGTCGCTGCCGTCGCCGTTCCTGTCGGTGTTCTCGTCCTCCCCGTCCCCGATCCTGACCCTGCGATTGCTCCCGCTCGCGCCGCCGCGGGCCGCCGTAGCGTTGCGTCCGCGACTCGCCCTCGTCGCCGCGACCTGACTGGTCGTGCTGATGGTGTGTCATTGGTTACCCCATCGTGGGGTCGCCAGCGGATTCCTTAATCGTGCCGGCCCGGGTGGCCACGCTTAAGAGCGGTCGGCGATTCGGTCCCGACATGGAACCACGAGACCTCTCCGCGCACGTCGCGTATCAGGCCGGACGGGGCATCGAGGAGGTCGCTCGGGAGCACGGAATCGACCCCGGGGGCCTCGTGAAACTCGCGTCGAACGAGAACCCCTTCGGCCCGAGTCCGGCGGCGGTGGACGCCATCCGAGAGGCGGCGGGGAACGCCAGTTCCTACCCGAAGGCGTCGCACACCGACCTCACCGCCGAACTCGCCGACGGGTGGAACGTCGAACCGGCGCAGGTGTGGCTGGCGAACGGCGGCGACGGCGCGCTCGACTACCTCTCCCGGGCCACGCTCGACCCCGGCGATGCGGTGCTCGTGCCGACGCCCGGGTTCGCCTACTACGGGATGAGCGCGCGCTACCACCACGGGGAAGTCCGCGAGTATCCCCTCTCCAAGGACGACGGGTTCGCGCTCACCGCCGACGCCGTGCTCGGCCGGTACGACGGCGAGCGAATCGTCTACCTCACCAGCCCGCACAACCCCACCGGCGGGCGGTTCTCGCTGGACGCGGTGGAAGCCATCGCGGACGGGACCGACGACCGGACCCTCGTGGTCGTCGACGAGGCTTACGGCGAGTACGCCGACGCGCCGAGCGCCGTCTCCCTCCTCGACGACCGCGACGACGTGGCCGTCCTCCGAACGTTCTCCAAGGCCTACGGACTGGCCGGCGTCCGACTCGGATACGCCGTCGTGCCCGACGACTGGGCAGACGCCTACGCCCGCGTGAACACGCCCTTCGCCGCGAGCGAACTCGCGTGCCGGGGCGGCCTCGCCGCGCTCTCGGACGACGAGCACGTCGAGAAGTCGGTCGAGACGGCGCGCTGGGCGCGCGAGTACATTTACGAACGCCTCGACGCCCCGACGTGGGAGAGCCACGGAAACTTCGTGCTCGCGGAGGTCGGCGCCGCGAGCGAGGTCACGGCGGCCGTGCAGGAGCGCGGCGTCATCCTCCGCGACTGCACGAGTTTCGGCCTGCCGGACTGCGTGCGCATCACCTGCGGGACGAAACCGGAGACGCGGCGCGCCGTCGACGAACTCAACGAGGTGTTGGCGGAGTGAGGGTCGCCGTCACCGGGACGCCCGGCACCGGGAAGACGACGGCGACCGAACTGGTCGAATCCGACCTCGCCGTCGTCCACCTGAACGACGCGATTCGGAAGGAAGGGTTGGACGAAGGGACCGACGAGGAGCGCGACAGCCTGCTCGCCGATTTCGACGCGATTCGGGAGTGGTTGGCCGAACGGGGCGACGACCTGCTGGTCGATTCGCACCTCGCCCACCACTTCGACGCGGACAGGGTGGTCGTCCTGCGGTGCCACCCCGAGCGGTTGCGCGAGCGACTGGTCGAGCGGGGTGAATCGGAGGCGAAGGCGCGCGAGAACGCGGAAAGCGAGGCCCTCGACGTGATCCTCTCGGAGGCGGTCGCCGAGCGCGGCGTCGACTCGGTCTACGAAATCGACACGACCGACCGAACGCCGGACGCCGTGGCGGGCGACATCGAAGCGGTCATCCGGGGGGAGCGCGCGCCCTCCGCCGGCACCGTCGACTACCTGGAGTACCTATGACGCTCGACCAACTCCGCCCCGTCGCGAACCGCGCGCTCCGCCCCTTCGTCTCGGCGTCGGTGCGACTCGGCCTCACCCCGGACGCCGTGAGCGTCGTCGCGTTCGCGCTCGCCGGGGGCGCGGGGTGGGCGTTCTACCTCGGGGCCGAGGCTCGACTCTGGTACCTGGTCGGCGCGGTGCTCGTTTTCCTGAACGGGTGGCTCGACCTGCTCGACGGGGCGCTGGCGCGCGAACTCGGGACGGACTCCGCGGCGGGCGACCTGTTGGACCACGTGCTCGACCGCTACGCCGACATCGTGCTCATCGTCGGTCTCGCGGCGGGACTCGGCCGGTACGCGCTCGGACTGGCGGCGGTGACGGGCGTGCTGATGACCTCCTACCTCGGCACGCAGGCGCAGGCGGTCGGCTTGGACCGCGTCTACGGCGGCCTGCTCGGGCGGGCGGACAGGCTGGCGCTCATCGGCGTCGTCACCGGTCTCGCGGCCTTCGCGGAGTCGGTGGGGGGCTATCCGCTGGCCGCGCTGTTGCTCGCTCTGTTCGCCGTCGTCGGGCACGTGACGGCGCTGCAGCGGTTCTACCACTCGTGGCGCGCGCTGGCGTGAAGCGGCGTGCGATTTATCAGTCGAGGGGGTAAACGATACCACATGGTTCAGTGTGAGATGTGCGGTGCAGAGACGACCTCCCCGAGGACGATTAAAGTCGAAGGCGCCGAGTTGGACGTGTGCGACAACTGCGCCGACTTCGGCACGGAGGTCAAAACCCAGCAGTCGTCGTCCACGTCGACGAAGTACTCGACCTCCTCCTCTTCCGGCGGGTCGAGCGCGAGTTCGGGTAGTTCGGGGTCGTCGGGCGCGTCGTCCCGGCGGCGCTCGGACATGTTCGACGACATGGACGAAATCGCGCAGGACTACGACGACCGCATCCGCAACGCGCGCGAGGCCGAGGGACTGAGTCAGGAGGACCTCGCCAAGGAACTCAACGAGAAGGCGAGCCTCATCCGCAAACTCGAACGCGGCGACGTCCTGCCGAGCGACAGCGTCCAGAAGAAACTGGAGCGGAAACTCGGCATCAGCCTCACCGCCGGGAGCGGCGGCGCCGAGGACGAGGAGTGGAGCGGCGGCAGTTCGACCGGCGGCACCACGCTCGGCGACGTCGTCAAGCGCAAGGACTGACGGCGACTTCGCGGCGACGAGTCGTCGACCCGTCGCCCGCGCGGCGTTCCACAGCGTTTAAACGCGCGTCCCGCACCCATCGACGTATGAAAGCGACCGCGAAGGCCCACCCGATTCAGGGGCTCGTCAAGTATCACGGGATGCGCGACGAGGAGCGCAGGTTTCCGTACCACGACAGCATCAGCGTCTGCACCGCCCCGAGCCACACCAAGACGACCGTCGAGTTCGACGAAACGCTGGACGACGACGTGTTCGTCGTCGACGGCGAGGAACTGTCGGATCGCAAGGCCGACCGCGTCAGCACGGTCGTCTCGCGCGTGCGCGAACTCGCCGAGATAGACGCCCGCGTCCGGTTCGAGAGCGAGAACAGCTTCCCTTCGAACGTCGGCCTCGGCTCCTCGTCGTCGGGCTTCGCGGCGGCGGCGATGGCCTGCGTCGAGGCGGCGGGTCTCGACCTCGCGCGACCCGAGATATCGACCATCGCGCGCCTCGGCTCCTCCTCGGCGGCGCGCGCCGTGACGGGCGGCTTCTCCGACCTGCACGCCGGACTGAACGACCACGACTGTCGCTCGGAGCGACTGGAGTCGCCCGTCGAGGACGACGTTCGCATCGTCGCCGGTCTCGTTCCCGCCTACAAGGAGACGGAGGAGGCACACCGAGAGGCCGCCGACAGCCACATGTTCGAGGCCCGAATCGCGCACGTCCAGGATCAACTCGTGGAGATGCGCGACGCCCTCCGCGCCGGGGATTTCGACCGCATCTTCGAGACGGCGGAGCACGACTCGCTCTCCCTCGCGGCGACGACGATGACCGGTCCCGCGGGCTGGGTGTACTGGAAACCCGAGACGCTCTCCGTCTTCGACGCGGTTCGCCGCCTCCGCGAGGAGGAGGACGTGCCGGTCTACTTCTCCACCGACACCGGCGCGAGCGTGTACGTCAACACCACCGCCGAGCACGCGGAGTACGTCGAGGGAGTCGTCGCCGACTGCGGCGTCGAGACCATGCGCTGGAGGGTCGGCGGCCCCGCCGAAGTCCTCCCCGAGAGCGAAGCCCTGTTCTGAGGGGAGTACGCCTTTAGCCCTCCCGCGCGTAGCGTCGCACCATGCAGGTGGCAGTCCTCGGCGCGGGCTACGCCGGTCTCACGCTCGCTCGAAAGCTCGAACGCTCCCTCCCCGACGACGCGACCCTCGTCGTGGTCGAGCGAACGGGCGAGCACCTCGTCCAGCACGAACTCCACCGGGTCGTCCGCAGACCCTCGCTCGCCGACGACATCGTCGTTCCCCTCGACGAGGTGCTGAACTGCGAGATTCGGGAGGCGCGCGTCGAGTCGGTCGCCCCCGCCGAGAACCGCGTCTCGCTCGACGACGGCGAACTGGCGTACGACTACGCCGCCGTCTGCCTCGGCGCGGAGACCGCCTTCTACGACCTCCCGGGCGTCGAGGAACACGCGACGCCCCTGAAGCGACTCGACCACGCCCGCGAGATTCGGGACGATTTCACGGCGCTCGACGGCGGTCGCGTCGTGGTCGGGGGGGCGGGGCTGTCGGGCGTGCAGGTCGCGGGCGAACTCGCGGCGCTCGCCCGCGAAGAGGCGGTGGACGCGGAAATCGTCCTCTTGGAGCAGTTCGCCGAAGTCGCGCCCGAGTTCCCGGCGAACTTTCGGGAGGCGGTGCGGAGCGAACTCGAAGCGCGCGACGTCGAGGTCCGGACCGGAACCGCGGTCGAACGCGCCGACGGGAACGAAATCGCGCTCGCCGACGGGAGCGCGCTCGCCTACGACCAGTTCGTCTGGACCGGGGGAATCCGCGGCCCGGACGCGCTGGGCGGCGACCGCCCCCGCGTCGATAGCACGCTCCGACTCGGCGACGGAACCTTCGTCGTCGGCGACGCCGCGCGGGTGGTGGACGGCGACGGCGAGTCGGTGCCCGCGAGCGCGCAGGCCGCCGTGCGCGAGGCGCGGGTGGTCGCGAAGAACATCGCGCGGCTGGTCGAGGGCGGCGACGACGTGTTCGACCCGCGACTCGACCAGTTCACCTTCGACTCGCCCGGTTGGCTCGTCTCGGTCGGCGACGGGGCGGTCGCCCAAATCGGTCCGACGGTGGTGACCGGCACCGCCGCCAAGGCGCTGAAGGCGACCGTCGGCGTGCGATACCTCTCCTCGGTCGGCGCCGTCAGAAACGCGGTCGAACTGATCGGAGAGGAACTGGGCGAGTAGCGAACGGGTCAGATGCTCGGGATGCCGAGCATCCTGAACGTCAGGACGTTCAGGATGGCCAGCGCGTACGTGATGGCGACCACCGAGACCCACGCGATGAGGCCGATGCCGATGGCGTTGCCCCACCCGCCGGGGTAGCGCCAGTTGATGACCCATACCCACGCGACGAGCACGACGAGCCAGCCGAGCAACCAACCGATGAGTACCGCGACGATACCTCCGACCAACGACCCGACGATGGCCGTGATGAGTGCGTAGCCGTAGTCGTCGGTTCCCGTGACGACCCGCGCACCGATGTAGATTCCGAGCGCACCGATGAGCAGGCTCACGACGAACCCGACGACCGAGCCGATGAGGTACACCATACGGGGCGTTCTACGACGAACCCGTTTTTATAAGAACCGCTTGCATCTCGGAAGAGAGTTCGTTTCCCACAAAACTTATCATGGATAATTCCAGCACCAGTTTTAAGGTACTGGCCCGACCTTGCCCGAGCATGGCACGCGCAAGCGCATTTGACACGGTACTGATGGGTGCAGTCGGCGTCGGCACTGCGGCGGTAATCGGCCGACGGGCACTCGAATACTATCGCGAACGGAAGCGACTCTCGGATCCACATATCATCTGCGTTAATTGTGGCGAGGCGATGCCGATCGACGACGTACTCGACCCGGTCGTGACCTGCTCCTGTGCGACCAGCAACATCAGGATGGACTGACCGGACACCGCGTGCCAGCGTTCACACCGCAACAAAATCGGGTCGGGGAGTCAGCCGTGGCGGAACGTGCCACGGAGTCCCCGCTCGGCCACTCCGATGAGTAGCAGGGCGAAGAGCGCGACGACGAGCCAGCGTCCCGTCTGGGAACTGAGCGCGTCGACGACCAGTCCCAGCAGGTCGAAACCGACGACCTGACCGAGTGCGAACAACAACAGCGCGAAACCGACGACCGCGAGACCGGACAGCAGTCCGGTCTTCGCCAGCCAGTCCGACGTGCTCTCCCTCTCGCGACCGCGTTCCGTCCGCTCGTGCCGTCGGTTCGCACCGCTCTGTCCAGCGGTTTCGTTCGTAACGGTTCGTTGACTATCGTTACGGTCGTCTCCGCCGTTCTGTGGTTGGGGCATGGTATCGTCCCCGGCGAAACGGAAGACGCTGACGCCTAAAGTTATGCGGACGCTAAGGGAACCGTTACCGACCGTTCCGCAGAAACGATGCGCGCCGCCCGCGAGGTCGATCAGCGCTATTCGGCGTCGTTCACGCTTCCTCGACGGAGTCGGCGTACCGCTCCAACTCGGCGGCGACCTCCCGAGCCTGCTCGGGCGACAGCGACACCGTCTCGGCGTGCGCGGGGAGGTGCTCCAGTTCCGCGTTGTCCAACTCCACCTGCAACAGCACTTCTTCGGGGGCCTCCTCGCCCTTCGGCGTGGTGACGTTCAGCACCGCCACGGCCTCCTCGTCCCAGCCGTGGCCCTCCGCGACGGCGTCGACGAGGTCGAGCGTGGTGTAGGCGGTGACCGATAGCACGCGATCCGCCATCTCAATCGTCACCCGGAATCGGGTCGTTCGGGCTGTTCGGTGCCGGACTCGCGTCCATCGAGTCGTCCTCGGCGTAGGGGTACCACGTCTTCTTCGTGTTGTGCATGTAGGGGTCGTCGTAGGAGGTCTCCTCCGGTTCCGCGAACTCGGCCAGCGTCTCCTCGTCGTGTCGCTGCACGAATTCGCGGAACGTCTCCCGGCCCTCCCGGCGCTCCGCGAACGCCTCGATGAGGTTCCGAATCGCGCCGGGCACCTCGTCGGCGGCGATGCGCTGTCGCACCCACGACGCGAAACTCGGGTTCTCGCCGAGTCCGCCGCCCAGGCCGATGTCGAGCGCTTCGACCGGTTCGCCGTCCTTGCGCGTCTTCATCCCCCGGAGGCTGATGTCCGCGATTTGGGGCTGCGCGCAGGAGGCGGTGCAGCCCGAGAGGTGGATGTGAAAGTTCTCCACGTCCTCGGGGAGGTCGACGTTGTCTCGCAGCCAGCGCGAGAGGCGCACTTGCCTGTTTTTCGTCTCGACGATGGAGAGCGAGCAGAACTCGGTTCCGGTGCAGGCGATGGAGCCGCGCTGGAAGGGGTGCGGGTCGGGGCTGTACCGGTCGAACAGCGGTTCGTCCAGCATCGCGTCCACGTTCTCCTCCGGAACGTCGGTCAGGATGACGTTCTGGCGCTGCGTGAGCCTGGCTTCGCCCGAGCCGTACTTCTCGGCGAGGTCGGCCATCTCTATCATGTCCTCCGCGCCGACGCGGCCGACGAGGACGTTCAACCCGACGTAGTAGTTCTCGTCCGGTTGCCGGTGGACGCCGACGTGGTCGGCGTGGCCGTGGTCGTCGGGCACCCCGGCGTTGTAGGAGTACTCCTCGCGGAGGTCGTCGCCCGCCGTCTTCAGTTCGAAATCGACGTACTCCTCCTGCAGGACGCGGCGAATCTTCTCCGGTCCCCACTCGTCCACGAGGAACTTGATGCGGGCGCGGCGTCGGTTCTCGCGGTTGCCGTGGTCGCGGAACAGCCCCGAGAGGCCGCCGAGGACGGGCGTGACCTCGTCCGGTTCGGCGAACACGTCGATGTCGCGGGCGAAGCGCGGTTCGCGCCCGGCAAGTCCGCCGCCGACGCGGACGTTGAACCCGCGAACCGCCTCGCCGTCTATCTCCTTCTCGGCGGGTTCGATGCCGATGTCGTTGATGTCGCCCTGCCCGCAGCCCTCGCGGCAGCCCGTGACGGACACCTTCCACTTCCGCGGGAGGTTCGCGTACTCGGGGTTGCCCTTCATGTTCTCCTGTAGGTCTTCGACCACGGGGAGCGCGTCGACGAACTCCCGTTCGTCCTTTCCGGCGACCGGACAGCCGACGATGTTGCGCCACGAGTCGCCGCAGGCCTGCATCGTCGAGAGCCCCGCGTCCTCCAGTCGCTCCCAGATGGCGGGAACGTCCTCGATGTTTATCCAGTGAAGCTGGACCGCCTGCCGCGTCGTCACGTCGGCGTAGCCGTTGCCGAACTCGGGGTTCTCGGCCGGGCCGACGGCGAAGTCGCGTGCGATCTCCCCGATAACCCGCAGTTGGCCCGGTTCGAGCACGCCGCTGGGCGGCCCGATGCGCATCATGAAGTAGCTCTCCTGCCCGTCGCGCTGGTGATACAGTCCCCACCATTTGAACCGCTCGAACCACGCGTCGTGTTCGTCGTCGGGAATCGCGTCCCACCCCTCCTCGGCGAACCGAAGCATGTGTTCGCGTATCTCCTTCCCGTACACCTCGTCCTTCCACTTCTCCACGTCGGTCGGCATGTGGGTACCCGTAGAGAACCCACCCGTAAACAGACGCCCTCCGCGTCAATCCCCGCCGGAGGTCGAACGTAGAGGCAAAGCTTTCGGGTTCCCGTGACGCGCCGGAATCGACCGACCTCGGCGGACGACGGCGCTCACCGCGGTCGATGGACGGATTCCACGGCGACGGGCCGAAATTCTCCGTCGCGGACGCGCCCGACCCGGAGCCACCCCGTCGTGGAGCGTTCGCCGCAGCCGATGCACTGTCCGGCGGCGCGGGCTTCGACCCACCGCCCGTCGACCCCGACGTCGGCGAACACTTCGACGAGGAAGAACGCGGTGTCGCAACCGCAGACGCCATGGTCGGCGAGTTTCCAGACGTTGCTCACCCCGACGGTTCTGGTGTTGTTCACGTTCACCCACGCGCCCTCGTCCAGCGTTCGAATCGCGGTCGCCATGTCGGTACGTCGGAGTCCGCGCACCTCAGGGCGTCGGCAGTCGCAACCCCCGCCGCATCGTATGACGCGTCGCGCTCGGCGATACGGTTCGCACCGCATCCGTTCCGGAGTTCGGGCGGCGACTTCCCCTTTCTCGCCCGTCAGAGAAACCGACGAATCTTACCGCGACGTGGGAGCATCGGCCGGAATTACGCGAAGACGCACCGTTTAGGGGACGTGCGGTAAACGTGGTGGTGATGACACGACTCGACGGAGACGCTCGCCGATATATCGACGGCGAGTTCGTCGACCCGACGGACCGGGAGGTGACGGCGGGTGAGTGACCGACAAGTGAGCGAGCGACAGGTGAACGACCGGCCGGAGGACGACCACTTGGACGACGTGCCGGACGGTAGCGGCTGCACCGAAATCTGGGAGCACCTCTCGGAGCGCCGCGGCGAGGACGAAACGCGAGAAGAATGACCCGTGCGGCGCTCGTGCTGGTCGGCCACGGCTCGCACCTCGACCCGAAGTCGGCCAGACCGCTGTACGACCACGCCGACGAGATTCGCTCGCGGGGGTCGTTCGCGGCGGTTCACGAGGCGTTCTGGAAGGAGGAGCCGTCGCCGCGCGAGGTGCTCCGAACCGTGGAGAGCGACGAGGTGTACGTCGTCCCGCTGTTCACCAGCGAGGGCTACTTCACCGAGCAGGTGATTCCGCGCGAACTCCGACTCGCCGAGGGGTGGAACCTCGACGTGGAGAAATCGGTGACGTACACCGACCCGGTGGGCACCCACGACGCGATGACGGAGGTCGTCGTCCGGCGCGCCGAACGCGTGACCGGCGACCCCGAGGTCGGGCCGGGGGTCGGACTCGCCGTGGTCGGTCACGGCACCGAGCGTAACGAGAACAGCGCGCGGGCGACGCGAGCGCACGCCGACCGCATCCGCGAGCGCGGTCGATTCGACGAGGTTCGGGCGCTGTTCATGGACGAGAAACCCGAGATAGACGACCTCACCGCGCACTTCGAGAGCGACGAAATCGTCGTCGTCCCGCTGTTCGTCGCCGACGGCTACCACACGCAGGAGGACATCCCCGAGGATATCGGGCTGACCGACGACGCGAGCCCCGGCTACGACGTGCCCGCCGAGGTGGCCGGGCGGACGGTCTGGTACGCGGGGGCGGTGGGGACGGAACCGCTGGTCGCCGACGTGGTCGTCGAGCGCGCGGCGGACGCAGGTGCCGACGTGGAACACGTGGGGGCGCGAGCGCCGCGGGGGGAGAACGCGTCGGCGCGCGACTCGCCGGTCGACGAACTCGTCGAAGCCGCGACCGAGGGCGTCGATTTCGACGGCCTCCGCGCGGAGTTCGACGGCGAGTTCACCTTCGAGACGCCGGAGACGCGACGCGCCGGGCTGAGCGAGTCGGCGTTCCGCTCGTTCGCGCGCGACCACCCTCGGTACGTCTCGAACTGGCACCACTGGGAGCGCGCGGTCGGGGGACGCGACACCCACCGCCGCGCCTTCCTGCGCTGGCTGGAAAACGCGAACCGTCCGGTTCCGGAGCGCTACGACGCGCTCGCCGGAACCGAGCGGGGAGACGGGGGCGTCACCCGGACGTGGGGACAGCTCGCGCTCGCCGTCTCGCTCGGAGACGGCGGCGAGCGACGCTACGAGGTTCGCCACGTCGACGACCGCGAAGCGGACGACGCGGCCCTCGCGACGTACCACGACCCGACCGCGATCCGCGACCTGTCGCGGTTCACAGACGACGGCGAGTACCGACCGCTGAGGGCGGCTCCGACGCTCCCGACGGGGTGGTCGTTCGTCACGACGAGCGGCGAGGACCTCTACCGGGCGGTCGAGTACGTCTACCCGGCGACGGTCGCCAACTGGCACCGCGAGCGCGAGGGCGACCTCGACGCGACCCACTTCGAGGAGGCGGCCGCGCGCCAGACCGGCATCTACGCCGAGGTCGAGGAACTCGACCGGGACGCGCTGGAACGAGCGGTCGAGTCCTGTTGCGTCGATTCGCAGTGTCGTAAACGACGCGCGTGGGACGTCGGCGAGGGCGACGAACTCGCCGTCCCCCGCGGCGACGGCGAGTTCCCCTGCCGCGAGCCGTGCTCGCTGTTCGTGGCGGCGGCCCGGGAGTTTTTGCGGGCCGAGCGAGAGGACGAATCGAAGCGGGGAGACGCCGACGGCGAATCGAGGCGCGACGGCGCGACGGTGCGCGTCGGCGAAGTGAGCGACCCCGCGAACCGCTACCGAGCGCGGTATCGCCGCGCGAAGCGCGTCGCGGACGAGAGGTGATTTCGATGCACGATGGAACAGTTTATCTGGTCGGCGCAGGTCCGGGCGACCCGGAACTGCTGACGGTAAAGGCACGCAAACTACTGGACGAGGCGGACGCCGTCCTCCACGACAGGCTGGCGGACGAGCGCATCGTCGACTCCTGCTCCGAGACGGCCGAGGTCGTCTCCGTCGGCAAGCGCCCCGGCCCGAACGGCGAGCGGACGACGCAGGAGGAGATAAACCGCATGATGGTCTGCAAAGCCCGGGAGGGCAAGGACGTGGTTCGCCTGAAGGGCGGCGACCCCACGGTCTTCGGTCGCGGCGGCGAGGAAGCGGAGCACCTCGCCGCCGCGGGGATCGACTTCGAGGTCGTCCCGGGGATCACGAGCGCGGTGGCCGCGCCGGGCGTCGCCGGCATCCCGGTCACCCACCGCGAGCACGCCTCCAGCGTGACCGTCGTCACCGGCCACGAGGACCCGACGAAGCCGGAGAGCGCCCTCGACTGGGACGCGCTGGCCGCGAACGTGCGGGCGGGCGGAACGCTCGTCGTGCTGATGGGCGTCGGTCGCCTCCCCGACTACGTGGCCGCGCTCCGGGCCGGGGGGGTCGCCGAGGAGACGCCGGTCGCCATGGTCGAGAACGCGACCCGCGAGTCCGAGTTCACCGTCACCGGGACGCTCGAAACCATCGTGGAACGCCGCGATGACGTCGGCATCGAACCGCCCGCGGTGACCGTCGTCGGCGACGTGGTCGCCGTCCGCGACCGCGTCGCCGAGTTCCTGCAAGGCGCGCCGTCGGTCGATTTTTCCCCCGCGCCCGAGACGGTCGCCTCCGACAAGGGGGTCGAGTGATGGCGCTTCGAGAGTTGATGTCGCGGGTCGGTTCGGGGCCGAAGTCGGCAGAGGACATGAGCTACGAGCAAGCCTACGAGGCGTTCGACGGAATCCTCTCGGACGACGCCGACCCGACGACGCTCGGCGGGTTCTGGGTGGCGAACCGGTGGAAGCGCAACACCCCCGAGGAGTTGGCCGGTTTCCTCGACGCGATGCGCGACGGGTCGGTCGAGGTCGCCCGTCCGGACGCCGACCCGGTGGACTGCGGCGCGAACTACGACGGCAAGGGGGAGACCGCGCTGCTCGGCGTGGCGGCGGGGCTGGTCGCGGCGGCGGCGGGGACGCCTGTCGTCGTCCACAGCGGCGACCGCGTGCCGGTCTCGGAGGGCTGTGCGTACCGCCACGTGCTGTCCGAACTCGGGGTCGAAACCGACCTCGCGCCGGACGCGAGCGCCGAGATGGTCGACTCGGTCGGCTTCGGATTCTACGACCAGTCGCGGTTCAATTCCGGCGTCGACGCACTCCGCGACCGCCGGGCCGCGGTCGGCGTCCGGACGTTCGTGAACACGGTCGAGACGCTGGCGAATCCCGCCGACGCCGGTGTCCACCTCGGGAGCTTCTTCCACCTCTCCTTCGCCGAGCGAATCGTCGGTACGCTCCGAGAGAGCCGAACGTCGAACGTGGAGCGGGCCATCCTCTTCCAGGGATTGGAAGGGTACGACGACATCAGGCCGGGATACACCAAGGTCGCCGAGTGGAACGACGGGGCGGGCGAGTTGGAAGAGTACGAGATAGAGACGGCGAACTACGGGATGGACTTCGAGCGCGACGACCTCGGGGTCGGGGACGTCCCCGCCGATTCCGCCCGAATCACCGAGTCGGTGCTGTCCGGCGAGCGCGAGGACGAGTTCGCCGACGCCGTCGCGCTCAACGCCGCCGTCCGCATCTACGCCGGCGGCGACGCCGATTCGCTCGACGAGGGGCTGACGCTGGCGCGGAAGACGGTCGCCGAGGGGGACGCCGCCGAGGCGCTCGACGCCCTTCGGGGGTTCGAACCGTGACGAACGCGCCGCCGGTCGAGGAGAAGCCGTACAAGATACTCTTCGAGGGGGCGCGGTGTTTCGGCGCGGGGAAGTGCGCCGAGGTCGCCGAGAACTGGGGAATGGACCTCTCGACCGGACTCGGAAGCCCGAAGACGTACTTCCTCGACGACGACGAACTTCCCGAGAACGTCCGCGCCGCGGAGGTCTGCCCCGCGAAGAAGGACGCGGGCGTCATCCACGTCGTCGACCGCCGGACGGGCGAGGAGATCGCGCCGAATCCCGACGGCGACGGAACCCTCAGTCTCGGGTGAGCGAGCGGTCGAGAGCGTCTTTCACCGCGGCCTCCGCTTCCTCACGTCCGTCATCTCCGGCCGAAATCGCGTTCCGAACGGCGTTCGATTCGACCACCGCCCGAACCGCCCGCCGTCGCGCTTCGGGCGACGTCTCCCGCTCTCGTAGCTCCTCCCGGACGTCGGCCGTCAGGTCCGCCATCGCGTCCGCGCCGTCGAGCAGCGGTTCGATTCGCTCCCGCAGGCGTTTGCTCAGGGCGGGGCTCCGTCCCCCGGTCGCGACCGCCGCGACGACCCCCCCGTCCCTCGCCGTCGCCGGAACGACGACGCTCCCCGCCTCGCGGTCGCCGCTTCGGTCGGCGCGATTGACCAGCACGCCTCGCTCGCGGGCTTCCACCTCGACGGCGTCGTTGAGCGCGCCGTCGTCGGTCGCGGCGACGGCGAGCGCGGGCGAGGCGCGGTCGAACCACCCTCGCACGTCTTCGGGGTCGAGGTGCGCCCTGACCAGCGACGCCTCGCCGACTTCGTCGTAACCCGCTTCGAACCGCCCGCCGACGACGACGGTTCGGGCTTCCCGCGCGAAAAAGCGGGCTTTTCGGAGGCCGACGCTCCCCCCGCCGAAGACGAGCACCGTTTCGTCGGCGAAATCGTGGAAGAGGGGAAGCATTCGTTCGAGAGGACGGAGGCGAGCGGCTTGAAGGTCGTGATTCCGGAACCGGCGTCGGTTACAGACCGAGAATCTCCCGCGCCCGCGCGGGCGACGCGACCTCCCGCCCGAGTTCGTCGGCGAGCCGCGCGACGCGCGCGACGAGTTGGGCGCTGCTCTCCGCGAGTTCGCCCCGCCGATAGTAGACGTTGTCCTCCAGACCGACTCGGACGTGTCCGCCGAACAGGATGCCCATCGTCGCGAACGGGAGCTGGTGTCTGCCGAAGCCGAGCGTGTTGAACAGCGCGTCGTCGGGCAAATCGTCGACGGCGTTCAGGAAGTTCCTCGGGGTCGGTCGCGTGAGCGTTCCAGGACCGAAGATGAGCGTCGCGTACACCGGGTCGGCGAGGTCGCGGCGTTCCAGGAGTCCGTACACCTCGTTTCGGTGGCCGTCGTTGAACACCTCCAGTTCGGGTTTGATATCGCGCTCATCCATCTCGTCGTAGAGGTCGTCGACCATCGCCCGCGTGTTCTCGCTCGTGAGGTGGTCGTACCGGTTCAGCGGTCCCATGTCGAGCGACGCCATCTCCGGCGCGGGGTCGGTTCGAAGCGGGAGGTGGCGGTCTTCGGCCGGCGCGGCCGTCCCCCCCGTCGAGTGCTGGATGATGACGTCGTCCGCGTGCGCCCTCACCGCGTCGTCTATCTCCTGAAATCGCTCGGTGGCGAAGGAACGCTCGCCGTTCGACTCGCGGGCGTGCAGGTGGACGATGGCGGCACCGGCCTCCTCCGCCGCGGCGGCGGCCCGCCCGATCTCCTCCGGCGTCTCCGGTACGTTCGGATTCGCCTCCTTTCCGTGGACGCCCCCGGTCAGCGCAGCCGTGAGGATGACCGGTTCGCCCGCGAGGTACGCCCCGTAGCTCATTCGTCACCCTCGGCGCGTCCGCGGTATATCTCGCAGTGTCGCTCGTGGCGCAGTTCGTACCGGTCGTTGCAGATGTCGGCGCGCATCGGTTGTACGAACTCGTCGACGACTGTGCAGAAGGCTCGCGGCTCGTCGAACCTCGTCGCGTCGGACTTCGACTCCCCGGTTTCCGTTTCCTCGATTCCATCTCGATACTCGAGATACGGACACACCATACGCGAGACGGATGGTAGCGAGTGGCATAACGGTTCGCTATCACCGCCGTCACCCGGCGAGGCGTCGTTCGAACCGCGACCGCGTTGCTCTCGGGCGGGCGTTCTCGGGCGATTTCAACGCTCGTCCGAAGCGCTCCGAAAGCCACGGAAGCGGGTTTCCAACGCCGGTTACCCCACGACGTTGTTGACGGTCAGCGCGACGAAGAACGCGATCACGACCTCGTTGACGATCCACGAGTTCGAGTTCATCCAGTCGCGAACTTTCGGAAGGGCGGCCTCCGCCCGCGCGCCGAACGTGAACACGGTCAGCGAGGGAAGCGCCAGCAACAGTACCGTGAGCGCGACGAACGGGAGACCGTCCGTCCACGGGTCGCCGTGGGCCGCGAGGAAGGAACCGACGGCGAACGAGGTGAGGATGTCGGTCGGGAAGAATCCCATCAGGAGGAAACCGAGCTTGAACGAAAATCTCGGCCTCGCCGTCTGTAGTTTGCCCATCCATTTCGGGGGCTCCGACTCCCCCCGCTTCAGGTAGACGTGCACCATGGCCGCGAGGAGGAGGACGAGGACGACGACGTAGAGCGCGTCGTTGGAACCGCGTTGCCCGGTCGCGCCGCTACCGAGGAGGTAGGCTATCGTGACGACGGCGGTGATGGAGAGTGCGGCGCCGAGGATGTACGCGACGGAGTTCCGCCGCCAGTCCCGACTCGTGGCGAGGAAGACGGCGCTCAGTATCTGCGGACCCGCGATCATCACGATCGCCATCGGGAGCAGCGGTAGCGAACTCACGGCTCCGCTCCCATCCGAAAAACGCGACTCCGAGTTGCGACTCGGCGGTCGCGCCGCCGGTCTCCAACACGCTCGACCTCCGAGTTCGTCTCGTTCATCGCGACCCCCTTCACGGTGTTATCAGACCGCGTATCTAAACCGCGCTCCCTGCCACCCTTTAACGGTTAGATGGCTAACACGGTAGCTGTTTTGGTCGTTGAATCACACTACTCGATGCGTTTCGGCATCGGTACCGTACAGCGGGCGCGTACTCGCCACCAACGGGGTCGATTTACCACCGAGGTAAAACCCCACACGGTCGTAGTGACCGGCGATGCAGTCCCCAGGGAAGAAACGAGTCGTCGTCACCGGTGCGAACGAGGGAATCGGCTACCACATGCTCACCGCGCTCCTCGAGGACGGTTACCGAGTAGCCGGACTCGACATCAACGGGGAACACGTCCAGTCGCTTCGCGAAACGCACCCCGAGCGAGTACGCTTTATCGAGTGTGACGTGACCTCGGATGCCGACGTCGAGGCGGCGGTCGGGGAAATCGTCGACGAGTGGGGTCGGATAGACGTCCTCGTCAACAATGCCGCGATACTGGACTTCGGATTCTTCGAGGACCAGACGCTCGCGGACACGAAACGCGTGTTCGAGGTGAACTACTTCGGATACGTTCGGACGATTCGGGCCGTCTTACCGCACATGCGGGCTCGGGACGAGGGAATCATCCACAACGTGGGGTCAGGCGTCGGGCGCGTCGGCAACCCGGGGCTCTCCGGGTACGCTTCCACGAAGGGCGCGATCGAATCGCTCACGCGCTCGCTGCGGCTCGAACTGCGACACGAGAACGTGGCGTGTACGATAATGCACCCTCGACTGGCGAAGACTCGGTCGGCGACTACGCTCGGCTATCCGAAGTCACAGATGAGCGACCCGGAGTACGTGGGTCGCAAGCTTGCCGGGAAGATCGAATCGACCGTCCCGTCATCTACACCGACTGGGCGACGAAGATCGGACTGTCTCTCGCTCAACGGTTCCCGTACCTCGTCAGGAAGGGCACGGAGCGGTTCTTGGAAGAACGCGAGGGGACCAGAGAAACGTAGCACGAGCGTCGTCACACCCTCTCCTATTCCAGCGGTAACTAGATAAAACGACGTCTGCTTCACACGATTACCGACCGGATGATCTTCGCTTCCGCCCGCCGAAGATGATCTCCGATCGTTCCCCGCGAAAGTCCAAGCTCGGTGGCTAAGTCGCGCTGTGTCGCACGACGAGGGATGTCGTAGTATCCTGCGGCGAGTGCTGCCCGGAGGATTTCTTTCTGTCGGTCGGTGAGTTGCCCCGCCGGGTCACTCCCGTCCGGTTGATACTCTCCTGCGCGTTCGAGAGTCACGTCTACTTCGTCAGGAAATCCCGCGATCAGTTGCTGAAGGGCTGCATCCTCACCAAAGAGCGTGACTCGCAACCCATCATCAGTCTCCTTCATCGGCCAGTCGATGCTGATCGCTTCGGCATCGATACGCTCGAGAATAGCGCTTTCAAATTCGTCAGGCTCGTAGTGCATATACGCCAGCCACGTCTCACCACCTGTCACAGTGCAAGAGATGATCTCCGGAATCTCGTCTTCTATCGTCGCGAGCTTATCAGCATCGCCTCTGAACCGAGCGACCCCAACAACGGTCCCATCGTCGAGAAGATTGACGTAGTGTATCGCTTCCTGTGTCGCTACGAGCGTGCCATCGATCCAGACCTCCCTCGGATCGTTGACTCCCCGCTGCATCTGCCGGTCGTTCTTCGACCGGATGTATTCTTCCAGTGCTATGACGACGGTTATGTATCTCATTACCGTCGATTTTATACACTCGGTCGCACTGTTCGGTCCCTCTCGAATCGTGTCCCAGGATGAAGCGTTATTGCCGCCATCGTACGAGGATGTAAGACCGTAGCCAGTGATAAAGATAGCGTGCATGCTCGGCGTTAACCCCGAGGATACGCGGCCCCTCTCCCTCCTCGATGGAGAATCGAAATATCCGCACGTGGAACGCGAAAGCGACTGTATTGACGATCCTCGGCGCTATCGTGGCGCTACTCGGAATGTTATGGTTGGTTCAAGGCCTCGGAATCGTCCGGATAGGTCCCGTTTTGTGCGTCGCAAACTGCGAACCGATCACCGGAAGATCGGTGCAGTGGACGGTCATCGGCGTATTAGCCCTGTTCGTGGGAATCGTAATCGGCAGGGCGGGGCTGAGACGCACAAACCGATGACGGTTCCTACCGGAGTCCGCACCACGAGCGCTAGCGGCTTCGAAAAGACGTCCTCTGCCACTACTGGTCTGCTGAACGTATCCTCTCTTCTAGGAGGTCGCGGTGTAAGATAGAGCGTGCCGGGGTGATGGTGTGCAACCCTTTTACCGCCAGAACGCTTCTTAAACGGCGATTGAAAGGATGAAGACCCAATACTACACGGCAACGAGCATCGACGGTTATCTCGCCGATGAGGATAACTCGCTCGACTGGCTCTTCCAGTTCGGGGAAATCGAGGAGATCGAGGGCGCGAAGGACGACTACCCACAGTTCGTCGATCAGGTCGGTGCCTTGGCCATGGGCTCAACGACGTACGAATGGATACTCGAACACGATAACCTTCTAGAGGACCCGGAAAAGTGGCCGTACGAGATTCCGGCTTGGGTGTTCAGCACTCGGAAATTGCCGGTGGTCGAAGACGCGGACATTCACTTCGTGCAGGGCGACGTTGCGCCCGTCCATGCTGAGATGGCGAAGGCTGCAGATGGCAAGAACGTCTGGCTTGTCGGCGGTGGTGACCTTGTAGGGCAGTTTCACGACCACGGTCTACTCGACGAGATTATCCTCAGCGTCGCTCCAGTCACGCTCGCTTCGGGTGCACCACTATTGCCGCGCAGGATCATCGATCCGCCTCTGAAATTAACTAACGTTGAAAAGTATGGTGAGGTTTTTGCGGTTCTAACCTACGAGGTACAATATTCCGGTGGGGGGTAGCCAACGGAACTTCCCTTCCTCTCTCACTAACGACAAGCGGAGGCGGGATGCCCGTCGATCAGTATCGTTTAGGAATGAAGCGAGGGAAAACGATCGATATTTCCCCGTAAACCATCCCGTTAGAGACAGAGCGTCACTCCGTAGCGACGGAGTGCGATATTTCGTGGCAGACTATCGATGGCATTTTTATCATTCGAGCATCTCAGAATGGGGAGTGCACGCTCCTATTTTGCTAGTTGATTCCGAGACGGCGTCACTCCTATTTCTGATAGCTTGATGCATCGGACAGTAGTAGAATAGTAGATCGATAGTGATCCTTTTGAGCTTGCCCCAAAGTCGAGCAGTGTATTCGCTTCAGTTCCTTCATGAGCCCATTGACGCTACAGGAATTGGTTATTTGCGCGGAGATTATTCGCCCCGGCGAGTTGCATCCCTCTAGTGGCGTTGTCGCGGCCGTGGTTGCCGACGATGGTCCAGTAATCGCTCGTACCCTCGCTATAGATCGGCCGCGCCGTTCCTTTCATCATCGAGCCGGTCACGAGGGCATGACGGACATCCGATCCCCATATCGCTCGCCCTCCCAGCGATCGGATGGTTGCAGACACGTAGAGTTCGTAACAATTTATCGCTCGGACACCGACACCGCCCTGTGCGATCTCACCTTCAACACGAATCGTGTCGTAGAAGTTTGCAAAGATACCATTGGAATTGCTTCCGAAGTTCTGAATCAGTGCATCGACCCTGGCATCGTATCCTTCGTTGTGTAGCGCGATTCCGTGTCCATCGACAGCCTGAATTGATGCATCACAGTACACGCGATCGGCTTTTGCTTCGACTGAAATACCGGATTGCCCGCACTGCTGTATCACTCCCGAAATCCGTAAGTCGGAAATGCGGTTCCCGGTGCCGGGATCATCCGTGACGCGGATGCCGTGTTCAGCACAATCGTTGATATTTGTCGCAAGAAATGCGTAACCGATATTTCCTGCCGTCGTCGCTTCTGCCTCGTGATGGATGCGAATTTCATTGGCATGGATCGGTGATGAGAGGGTTCCACCGATGATAGAGATTTGTTCGATCGTGGTGTCGAAAACGCCGATCGCAACTGCATCATCGCCACTCCGGATCTGGGGATTGGCGACGGTGATCCGCCGAACATCGTAGATATGGAGTCCATCAAGTCCTGAGCCGAGGGCCGGGTCAGAAAGCAACTCGGGTCGGGAATCGACCGTCAGGTTTTCTACCGACGCTTGGTCGAAATCCCGAATCTCGAAGAAGAAATCGCTATTTTCGAAACCGGTGCTGTCCTGGATACGAGCGAAGTCACCTCCGGAGTTCGGGTCGCCAACGAGTCGTACTTCTTTTGGCGTATTCGCTGGGAAGTTTTGCCCAGATCGATTTGCGTCGAACGTTCCACCGTCGATCGTAATGGATCCATTAATAGTCCATTCGATCATTTGGTCGTTCATACCATCCGCCTTTCTCAGCGTATGGGGTCCAGCCCAGAGGTAGAGGTCTGTCTCGCCAAAATCGTACCGGAGCGGTTGCGTGAGTTCGATATTGGCTCCGTGGGCGACCTCCGTGTTGCGGTGTACCGGTAGCGAACGTATCGAGTGCCGTTCGAAGTTCTGCTTCAGTCGTCGCTATATCGAATGTTCGATTGATGGCAGCGAGGTTTGCCTGTTGCGTTGCCGTGATAGTATCTGCGGTAACCTCAGTTGTTTCCGACGATATCTCGGTGCTTTGGCCTGCCCATCACCTCTGGCTGGATGCTTCCGCTTCGGTTTTTCTGAATTTCGCCCGGATGATCTTCGTCGAGAACACGGCTTCTTTAGATCCGAGGGCTCTGCGTATTCGATCATCTCAAATTCGTCGACGAGAAGCTCTGAAAGCTCCTGATCTGCCTCTGCTTTCCCCTCTTGGGAGAACTCTACGGGAGATTCTATCCGCGGTGTCTTGAGTGATTGAAGGACGGGACGATCGTTTGCGTCAGTTTGGGTTACTCGAATCCAGGTCATGATCCAGCAATATATAGTCTCTGAATATCTTAATATTATTTCATAAAATAAGTATGTATCGTCTGGGATTCTAGATTCAAGGACTGATTCGATTACGGATCAATAGCAACACGGAGCATTAACGATAGTAATAAGCCCGAACTCTGAAGGTAGCGCAGAAGAGATTACGTCGACTACAGCACACAGTTGGATGTTCAAAGCATCCCAAGTTAGACACGCCAAGGGTACCTCCACCCAACAGGGTGGCCTCGTTCAGACGCGTGCTGGCCGTGCGCAGTTCACGAACGCCGACGTTAGTATCCGTTACGGTCGTCTCGTCAACCGCGACATTGTCCGTTTCGTGTAGAACGGCTCCGAATCCCCAATTTCGAACTGTAAGATTCTCTATTCGAACGTCGGTTGATGCGGTGAGTTGGGTTGGCTTCTCACGGCAAACGACAGGGTTGACAATAATGGCTGTTACCTCGGTATGAATGACGGCGTCACATCCTTCGTGGCATATTATTATCAGTCATCAATAAGTGCCTTTGCGATAATTTGGTGCTTGCGAATCACACCACAGCGGCGACCCGCGTCATACAGCATGACGAACTCTCAAGTTGGAGCGCCCAGTCAGTTATAAGGAACTCGACGCTCTCGGCGAGATGCAGATCGTCACGAATCGTGATGAGCGCTGCAGGATTTGGGAACCACCGGAAGAGAACCTGAAAACAAGTTCCAGAACCTCTTCCGTGACTCGCGCTCACAACCGTTCGCGCTCACCCGCGGCAACACCATGGGCCAAGCGGCCACCGATACCACGTGGAGCGAAGGGCCGGCCGAAACACCACCAACAGCCACCCACTCGCCACGGAACCGCTCACCGGTACCGTCCACTCGGTTTGCGAGGCACCGATGCACACCACAGACCTCGAACCGATACAGCCGACCGACGCCGTCGAACTGTACCTCGACGAAAAACGCACCGAACTCTCGAACGCCACCATCTACAGCCACTCATCGCGACTCGGCCACTTCCTGCGATGGTGCGATGAATAGGACATCGACAATCTGAACACGCTCACCGGGCGTGACCTGCCCCGCTACAAACTCTGGCGACGCAACGAAGGCGACCTGCGCCCGGCCACCGTGAAAACCCAGAAGGATACTCTGCGCGTATTCATCCGGTGGTGCGAAGCCGTAGATGCCGTCACGCCCGACCTCTCGATGAAAGTGCAACCACCGAGTCTTGCCCCCGGCGAGAACGCCCGGGACGTGATGCTCGACACCAAGCAGGCCGACGCTGTCATCGCGTACTTGGAGAAGTACGAGCACGCGTCGCTCCCCACATCACCCTCCTCCTGTTGTGGCACACGATGATGCTACGCGGTTTCTGACGATAACGCCCGGCACAGCCACCGACGCTCGTGACCGCGAAGCTGACCCTGCCTACCAGAACCTGACCGGGAAAGGGACGTTCGCCGTGGCAGACCATGTCCATGTGTCGCCCGAGGAGGCTGAGTTCTACGACCCGGCGAAGGACGACGACCAAGAACACGAAGACGACGCATGAGACGCCGTAACTATCGGCGATAGTATCGTGACCGGTAATGTGGATAGCGCGTGAAAGTGTCGGAGTGCCACACCAGCGAGACCGTGGTGAACCCCGCGACCGGTGATTGGTTTCAGTGTATGTGCTGAATACAGCGCGCGTATTCAGCCCTAAGCAGACAGACGCCCTTCAGCCGGTTAGTAGGGCCCTTCTAACAAAGTGGATAGAGGCCATAACTGGTTAACACCGTATAATACAGGAACACGACAATATGTCAAGTCCACCTTCAGTAAAAGAGCCAGTCAATAGTTGTAGTAGTTTTTTATATGCAGTATTTTTAAATGTAATGTATCAATGGGAAGAACTGATTACTGTCCATAAAAAACGTTGTAAGAGTCTGTCTTGGTGGAATCCTCTCCGATGGCTTTGCACATTATTTTACTATGTCATTCACATTGCTAACATCATTTTCCTAACTTTAATTTTCATAGTTGCGTTTGTAACATGCGTACTCATACACGGTCTCGACTTTGAGGACATCGTAGGCGTTCCACCGGAGATTCCACCGGTGGAACCTGAGGAAGAAGAGCCTGAGGAGGCAGAGCCTGAACAACCGTTCCTCCTGAGACGACTTCGGGAACGAACACAGAAACCACGGGATGTAGAAAAGACACCAGAGACACCGGCACGTACTCGGTCCGACTGTCCGCACTGTCTCGCTAGCGCCATTGCACTCATTGGAATCGGAGTATACGTTCTTCTCCGGGAACTCACTCGTCAGAAGTAAGCCTATCAGGTGATTTTGTCACTGACCGATTCACACGCACGGACAGTCTAACGGTTATTTCACCCTGGATGTGGAGAATAGAAGGTCGTTCCGTTGCGGAATACATCCTCTGTATTCAGCACGATGTTTGTGACAGATATTCGTACCTCGGTGAACCGCTGCAAGATACAGGGCACGTACCGGTTACGTGCCAGTCGTCATCTGGCGGAGAACAGAGTGGTAGACACCATTCCTTTTAGTGGGAGTGCACAAAGTTCACCATTCGAACTTTCCGAGTGCTAAATCCACCTTCCGGAGTACAGCCCCGTCCTGGTACGTCATTTGAGCGGTTTGAATGAATCGACTCAGCTCACCATGCCGCGGCCCCCAGTGAGCGACCTCAATTCCGAGTTCCTCTTCCAACACGTACGATGCACCGAAGCTGCCCAGTGACGCGAGAATCAACATAGCAACCCACCCAGTCGGAGCGGTGAGGATTACAAGCGCAACTGGGAGCGACGAGTACAGAGTGTACGCCGGGAGGTTGTACAGGATACCGGTTTTCCAGTTGAGTAGATACGCTGCAAAGCCGTACAGTCCGAGTAGGAGTCCGAGGTCCCCATACCAAACCAGTGCACGGGGAGCCGCGTCCAGCGACAAGAAATAGACGTTGAGGGCGATTGTGTTCGTGAACACGGTGACTCGGCTCACGTAGTGTTTCTCGACGGCAAACCCGACGAGTAGGAGTTCAAGAACTGGGAGGTTATGTCCGAACGCTCGGACAAGCGCGTCAATTATCATATTCTGGCTGATTGCTCATATGATATAGTAATTTCTGGGGACGAACCTGTCGCCGCTCTACGCTTGTGACCCCATCCAGATTAATATCCAAGACGAGTCAGACCTGGACCACACGTCTCACCACAGTGAGCATGGGACGTTCGTCAAGAGCATTGAGGACGAAGCCGGCAATGAGACCGGCCATGACCGATATATCTTCTCTATTCAGCACGCCAGTTCTATCAGTCATTGATGGTTTTAACAGAGCCACCAGCGATGCTATCCGTGGGTGATGAAAAGCACTGGTGGAATGGCCGGTGGCGACGATACGTTTATGCGGCCATCTCACGTTTAGCTCTCTGCAAATCGAGGGACGGCACCGATGGCAACCCGCAGCGGGTTCAAATCAGCTGGAAAACGCAAGCGGGAGTATATAAGGGGTGTACGCGCGCCTATTGGATTTGGATGGTGACGCAGCAGGATGGGCGCTGCAGGATTTGAACCCGCGGCAACTTGGTCCGAAGCCAAGCACTCTGTCCAGACTGAGCTAAGCGCCCTCGGGTGCCCATTGGTCAGCCGTCGTAACTCCCGCCCTCCGGGAGTTTCCGGCGTTCCACATCCAAACTGTGCTTAGCCATGTTTATAAAACTCTCTATCTCTACCTACCGTTTCCACTAGTCTGCTACTGGTTGCCGATGCACGGGCGACCGTCCGGTTGCGAAAATCGCACGTCGCTTTCTCGTCCGACGCAAAGGCTAAGATGTTGGTCTGCTAATGTATCTCCGATTCTGTTCGAGCCGGCATTGTTCCGACCACGCTCCGCGAAAATCGGGTGACAACATGGCACACTACGAACGGCAGCGATTGACCCAGCCGACTACCCGGCGGTGGATGCGGGAAAGTATTCTCAGCGGTCTCGTCGGCGGATGTTGATGACCATCGCGGGACTCGCCTTGCTCAGCGTCTTGAACGAGGCGGAGTTCGGTATCGTCGATCCGCTCGGTGCGGTGGCAACGATCCTTCTCGCGCTCGCACTCTCGACGTTGTACGCGAGCGAGCGACGCTGGTTCGGCCGCCTCGCGAAGGTTGGCTTCGGACTCCTGAGCGTCGGCTGGATCGTAGCGACCGTGGCGCTCCCCGTGGCAATCTACGGCCCGGGGGTGGCATTTCTCCCGTACCTGCTCGGGGCGCTCGTCGCCATGATCGGCGCGCTCGCGTTCGGCATCGCAGCGCTCCGCACCGACGCGGCGACGGTGCCGCGTCGTGGCGCGTGGCTCCTCGCCGCTGCGCTCCCGTTCGGCCTCCCGTTCGCGTTCGGCTTCACTACCTACGTGATGGGACAGGGGGCGGACCCGTGGGCCGGGCCGATGCTCCTCTACGGACCCGCCTGGATCGTTATCGGGCGCTCCCTACGGCAGCGTCTGGGCGAGGTGCCGGCGACCGAACCGGCACCGCGATAGAACTGCCTTTCACCGACGGGGAGAGGACTTTCAATCCATTTATACCGGGTGGCCCGAGTACGTCGCCGTATGGCTATCGACGGGCGCGCGAAGGGACTGTTCGAACTCACGCGCCCGGGCAACGCGTTCGCGGCGGGGGTGCTCACGTTCATCGGGGCGTTCGTCGCCGGCGGCGTCTTCGCCGATTCGCGATTCGTGAGAGTGGTCGCCGCCGTGCTCGCGACGTGGTTGGCGACCGGCGCGGGCAACGCCATCAACGACTACTTCGACCGGGATATCGACCGAATCAACGCTCCCGACAGACCCATTCCGCGCGGTGCCGTCTCGCCGAGAGGGGCGCTCGTGTTCAGCGTCGTGCTGTTCGCCGGAGCGACGGTTGCGGTGCTCGCCCTCCCCCCGCTCGCCATCGCCATCGCGGTGGTCAACCTCCTCGCGCTGGTCGCCTACACGAAGTTGTTCAAGGGATTGCCGGGCGTGGGGAACGCCGTGGTCGCGTATCTCGGCGGGAGCACGTTCCTGTTCGGGAGCGCGGCGGTCGCGGTCGGAGCCGGAAACGCCGGCGCCTCGTTCGGTGAGATTCGCGCCGCCGGGGTCCTCTTTCTGCTGGCCGCGCTATCGACGTTCACGCGCGAAGTCGTCAAGGACGTGGAGGACATGGCGGGCGACCGCGAGGAAGGCTTGAACACGCTCCCGTTGGCCATCGGTGCGCGACCCGCCATCGCCGTCGGCGCGGCCTTCCTCGTCGTCGCCGTGGCGGCGAGTCCGCTCCCGTACTTTTGGGAGACGTTCGGCGTCGCGTACCTCGTCGTCGTGCTCCCGGCGGACGTCCTCATGCTCTACGCGACGTACGAGAGCGTGAACGACCCGACCGCGGGCCAACGTCACTTGAAGTACGGCATGTTCCTCGCCGCTATCGCGTTCGTCGTCGGCAGGGTCGCCGCGCTCCTGTGACCTCGTCCGATGAGCAGGGTAGCAATCAAAAAGAATATAAGTGGCTCCCTGGATATTAATCCCAGATGACATCGGGGGAGAACGTCGACACTCCTGTCAGTGTCCCCCGCGTCCGTCACGTCGCCGCGAGGAGCCATCATGTACAACATAGGTGATACGTTCTCGGGGATGGAAGTCGATCCGGGGACGAATCTGCTCATCGCAGGACCCCCGATGACGGGAAAGCGGAACCTCGCGTTCGATATTCTCGCCTCCGGCGGACGAACCGGCGACGGCGCAATCGTCGTGACGACGAAAGACAACGGCGAGCAAGTGCTCACCGAGTACGAATCTCGACTCGACGGCTCCACACCGGCCGTCGGCGTCGTGGACTGCGTCTCGAAGCAGCGTGGGATGACCCCGCGCCGCGTCGACGGCGTCGAGTACACGTCCTCCCCGGTGGATATGACCGGAATCGGTATTCAGCTCTCGGAGAATCTCCAGCGGTTCTACGACGCCGGCGTGCGGACGAACCGCATCCTGTTCAACTCGCTGTCGACGCTCCTCATGTACTCGAACCTCCAGACCGTGTTTCGATTCCTGCACGTGTTCACGGGGCGGGTCCAGAGCGCGGAAGCGCTCGGACTGTTCGTCATCGACTCGACCGCGCACGACGACAAGACGATGAGCACGCTCCGGCAACTGTTCGACGGAGAGATAGCGGTTCGAGAAGCGGAGAAGAACCGGTCCGAGGCGCGAATAAAAGGCGTCGGCCCGACGAGCGATTGGCGACCGCTGTAAGCCGAGAGAGGCGACACGCCGGGTCGTCCGAAATCTTTTGCGCGAGCGTCGCATCGTCTCCACCATGCCACTCGAACGCGACGACGAACTCCGAGACGTCCTCGAACTCGACACCGTGGCGGTCGTCGGTTGTTCTTCGACGCCGGGAAAGGACGCGCACGAGATCCCGAAGTACCTCCGCGAACACGGCTACGACGTCATCCCGGTCAACCCGTTCGCCGACGAAATCTTCGGTCGAGAAGCGTACGACTCGCTCGGGGACGTGGACGAGGACGTCGATATCGTGGACGTGTTCCGCCCGAGCGAGGAGGTGCCGGAGATCGTCGACGCCGTTCTCGACCGGGACGACGTCGACGCGGTGTGGCTCCAGTTAGGTATCCGCGACGACGAGGCGGCGGGACGGGCCGAGGCGGCCGGAAAACGGGTAGTCCAAGACCGCTGTATGAAAGTCGAGCATCAGCGATTGATGGAGTGACGACCGAAGCCGGCGACGTGGTTCAAATTCTCGAGTCGTTTGCGGTACGGCAACTGTGGCGAGTTACGAGATCGGATTACCCGCCTGCGAGGATACGTCAGTCATCACGGCACTTTCGACAGTAGCCGTCTTCGAGGTAGATGGAGAGTGCCGATTTTCCACAACCAGAACACTCCGTGATAATTTTGGTGTGATTATCTGGGTCAGTGCTCTTCGCCATACGGATTATGAACTAGTAGCTTTCCTATTAAAGGTATTTTACACCAAGTGACGGGTCAACGAGAGGGGAATGAACCGTCGGAGAGCGCCGCGGTCGCGGCAGCGTCACCGCTTCGGCTTCCGCGCGGAGACGCGGGGCGTTCGTGCGTTCTCTCTCTCTCGTCACGAACTCCACTCTTCGAAGGAGCGGTAGATTCCTTTCGAAAGGTATCGCTCGCTGGAGTCCGGGAAGATGGTGACGACCGAGTCGGCGGGTGCGTCGACCTCGCCGTCGCGGATTCTCTCGGCAATTCTCCGGGCGGCGACGCTGGCCGCGCCCGAACTGGAGGCGACCAAGTTACCCTCCTCGCGCGCGAGGCGTTTCAGTTCGTCGTGAGCGGCGCGATCCGACACCTGGACGATTTCGTCGACGAGGGCGGGGTCGAACAGTTCGTTCGTCGTCGGGTCGTGCGTTCCGATTCCTTCAATCTTGTACTCCTCCTCGTCCACGTCCGCGCCCACCGTCTCCGAGTAAAGCGACCCTTCGGGTTCGACGGCGACGACGTAAGTGTCCGGATCCCGCTCGCGGGCGTACTTCGCCATGCCCATCAACGTTCCCGCGGTGCCGCACCCGGCGACGACGGCTCCGACGTCGCCGTCCAGCGCCTCGTATATCTCCGGCCCCGTCGTCTCGTAGTGCGCCTCGACGTTAAGCGGATTGCTGAACTGCTGGGGGACGACCGCGTTCTCGGTCTCCTCCGCGAGCTGGTGAGCGCGTTCGATGGCCCCACCCATCCCGTCCTCGGTCGGCGTGTTGATGACCTCCGCGCCGAGCGCGCGCATGAGCTGCTGTTTCTCGACGCTGAACCGCTCGGGCACGACGAAGACGGCGTTCACGTCGAGTTGTTGCGCCGCGATGGCGAAGCCGATGCCCGTGTTTCCGGCGGTCGGTTCGACGACCGTTCCGCCGGGGACGAGGTCGCCGCGTTCGAGCATCAGTTTCACCATGTACAGCCCGATGCGGTCTTTCACGCTCGCGCCGGGGTTGAACGACTCTAACTTCGCGTACACCGGCACCTCGTCGGGTGCGGCGTGGACGCGGACGAGCGGCGTTCGCCCGACGGTGTCGAGCACCGAATCGAGCGGCTCCCGATGTGTCGTCATGCGCGAGAGAAGGAAGGCGGGGCTGTTAGTCGTTGTTATGTGGACGCCTCCGTCGTCTCGTCGTCCGCGTTCGGCTCCCCCTCCGCCGTCCCGCCTTCCGCGCTCTCGGTCTCCGCACCGTCGAGGACGCTTTCGACGTCGATTCCTCGTTCTTCGGCCAGCGCCTCGACGAGCGCGCGTTGTTTCGCGTTCTCGGCTTCGAGTCGTTCGACGCGCTCGTTCGTCGCCTCCAGCGAGTCGCGGATGGCGAGTACCTGCTCTCGCAGTTCGTTAAGTTTGGCGTACAGCTTCTCCGCGGTGTCGGCTACTTTTTGGATCTTCTTGGCCGTGCTTCCGAGTCCCATGTTCGGGGGATTCGTTCCGAAGTAATGTGATTTTTCCGACTCAAGCGGGGCGCTTAACTCGCTCGCGTGAGTGCCCACCGACATGAGCAAGCGACTCGCGCCGAAACTCGGAATCGCGTCGTCTCTGGCGGTGCTCGTCCTCCTCGCCCTGCCGTACTTTCTCGCTCCCGCGGCCGCGGTCGGCGTCTACTACGACACGATTCCCGTTCCCGTTCACCTGCTCGATACGCTGTTCGCGCTCGTGGCGGTCGTCGCGTTCGGCTCCGGACTTCGGCGGCGCTCCGACCCGGCGACGGTCGCCGGCGTCACGCTCGCCCTCGGGGCGTTCATGGCCGTCGTTACGCTCTGGTGGGCCGTCGTGACTCCCGCGGATGCCCTCGTTGAAGCGGCCCGGATGGACTCCATCGGCTACCATCGCTGGGCGTTTTTCCTCGCGACGCTCGCCGTCACCGCGAGCGCGGGTTGGTACGCGAGGAGCGTGCTGTAGTCCCTCGTTTTCGCGGCTCAGCGGCCTGTTACCCCCGTTCAGTCGGCCTATAACAAAGTGGCGCGACGGCGGAGACCGTTCCGTGTCGCCGGACGCTCACTCCCGACCGTGGTCGCACGTCTCCTTGCCCCTGTTAGTCGCCGTCCTCGGCGTGATGCTCGGCGACGTCGTGACCACCGGAGTGGGGCTGAAACTCGGACTCGAAGAGGGGAACCCCTTCGTCGCGCATCTCCTCGCGGAGGTCGGTATCGCCGGCCTCGTGCTCGTCAAAGCGATCACCGTCGTCCTGTTGGTCGTCCTCTCCGGGTGGACGCGGCGCTCCCACCGAACCTTCCGACTCGGAAGTCTGGTCTACCTCGTCGTCGGAACGCTCGTCGTCCTCTCGAACGTCGTCGCCATCGTGACCGTCGGCTAGAGACGACCGGCGGCAAGGGGACGCGGCCGCGACCGTCGCCGTTCCGACGCCGGGTCGACGAGACCCGAAAGGTCCTTAAGGCAGAGTCGGTTAGGTGAAAACGGACTAGGTCGGGCAGTTAGGCCCTGCTCACAACCCGCACTACGGTCTTGAGCGGGGACCGAACTTCGGATGCGTCCGGTCAGACCGGGCCGGGCCCCGGAAGCCAACGCAGAAGCCTCGTCCTGCGGGGACAGCGGTCTGCGACGAACACTCGCAGGGGTGTCTCGTCGCAGTTAACCGGTGGCAATCCGTCAGGCACGGAAGTGAGCAGCGGACCATCGGACATCTGTCGCTCGCAGGATCGCGGGGTGGAGAAGGCAACCGGGATTCCCCGGCCCGGAACGCCGGGCAAATCCGGCCGTCCACCATTCATACCGTCATTTCGTCGGCGAGTCACAACGCTCGAATACGCCACGAGTCGAGCACGCTGGCGACGAACGCCTTCGTCCACCGCGCGCGTTTCTCCGGTTTCACGCCGTCCTGCGTAACTTCGAAGAGACAGGACGGTATATCACGATCCCGTCGCGCCTTGTTGACGAGCATCGGCGCGGTCGCGTACTCGGAGTCGTCCGCGGGCGTCCGAACGAAGTCGTAAATCGGCTCGTACCCGGTGACGAACTCGTCGTTCAGGTATTCGATGGCGCGTTGGACGCTCCGAACGACGCTCTCGTGGTTCGAGTGAAAGACGTTCTGTCCGACGCCCTCGTCGTTCTCCCGTCGCAGGATGCCCTTCGAACTGTGGAGGTCGACGAGCACGTCCGGTTCGTGGCGACGAATCGCTCCCCAAATCTCCCGGGCGAGCGCGTTCTTCGGCGGCGCGCCTATCGGGAACTGTCGGTTCAAGTCCATCTCCCCGGGCCACTCCCGGCGGTGCTGTTCGACCGCCGGCGCGTTCGCCTCCGGGAGTACGACCAGCGTCCCGGCGTCGATCTTCCAGTTTCGAACGTCGTCGGCCGCCCAGTAACCGCTCTCCTCGTTGCCGTGCATCCCGCCGACGACGAACGCGGTCGGGCCGGGCCGCCCCGAACGAATCTCGTACACCGTGGTCTCCTGTTCGGTCCCAGCGCGAATCGTCGACGTGGCGACGGTCGGTTTTAGGTCGCCGCCGCTCGCGGTCGACGTCGGCGTCGACGATTCGGTTCGGGTCGTCGTCGTAACCGCTCCCGCTTCGACGTCCTGCGGGTCGTCTCCGGCGCAGCCGGCGAGCGCGAGGGCTCCCCCGACCGCCCCCGCGGCGGAGAGGAACGCGCGTCTGCTCTCGTTCACGCCGTAAATATAATCGCTCGGCCGACTTCAACGCTCCTCCTCGTCGCTCGAAACGACCGGGCGTCAGTCGCTCGAAACTTCGGCCAACTCGGCGGGGTTGGCGACCTCGACGCCGCCCGTGAGTTGGCGGTGCGGGTAGGGGATGTCGATGCCCTCCGCGTCGAATCGCTCCTTGACGGCGGTGACGTACTCGCCGCGCGTCTTCACGAAGTCGCCCCGCTTCGGGTCGGCGATCCAGAACCGCGACTTGAGACCGACCGCGGAGTCGCCGAGTTCGGTGAGTCGAACCGACGGGTCGGGTTCGTCCAGAATCTCGGGGTGCTCCTCGGCCTCCTCGACGAGGATGTCGGACGCCCGATGGATGTCGTCGTCGTAGCCGATGCCGAAGAGGAACTGGATGCGAAGCTTGTCCTTGGCGACGGGATTCTTGATGACGCCGTCGGTCAGCACCGAGTTCGGCACCGTCAGGAGTTCGTTGTCGAATGTTCGGACGCGGGTCACCCGCAGGTCGATGTCCTCCACGATTCCGGAGTAGGTTCCCCCGTCCCACTCTATCCAGTCGCCGATTTTGAACGGTTTGTCGGTGAAGATGAACACCCCCGCGACGAAGTTGGCGATGATGTCCTGCAGGGCGAAGCCGACCGCGAGCGTCGCGGCGGCGGCGACGGTTGCGAGGGCGGTGAGGAAATCGCCGAGTTCGGCGAATCCGAACGCCAGCGCGACGGCCGTGAACAGGACGATAAAGTGGGCGACTTTACCGAGCGGTTTCCTGACGCTCTCCTCGTAGCCGCGCCTGTCGAGCAGTCGCTCGACCAGCGGGAGGACGACGGCGCGTCCGACGAGGTAGAGGACGACGAACGAGACGACGAAGTAAACGGCCTGCGTCACCAGACCCGCCTGCTTCCCGAAGATTCCGAACCCCGGGAGCGCATTGACCATCAGTGGTACACCGCCGTGTTCCCCCGGGTTTCGACGAGTTCGGCGCTCGCCTCGTCGGCCAGTTCCTCCGCCAGTTCGTCGGTCGAGGTGCCGCCGCGGGCCGCCCGGAGGAACTTCACCTTCACGAGTTTTTCGTTCCGTAGCTGGTTCTTCAGTTCGTCGGTGACCGCGGAGAGTCCGCTCTTGCCGACCCAGACGGTCACGTCGAGGTCGTGCGCTTCCTTCCGCAGTTCCTGTTCGTCCATGGCGAGTGAGTTGCGCGCGATTGCCTTTAAAACTTGCAGCCCGCCGGACGTGACACCGAGAGAGTGAATAACTCACATCCCGCTACGGGTTTCAAAGCCTTTGTATCGGATGACTCCCGAGGTTCGCACATGGCTACGAAGGTCGTCGTGCTCGGTGCTGGGTACGCCGGTGCTGGCGCAATACGGCAGCTCGAAGAAGAACTGGAGAACGCCGACATCACGTGGGTGTCGGACACCGATTACCACCTCGTGCTGCACGAAGCCCACCGGGTTATCCGCGACCCTCGCGTCAAGGAGAAGATTACGCTCCCGGTTCACGACATCAAATCGCCGAGTACGCGATTCGTTCAGGGAACCGTCACGGGCGTGGACACCGACGACCGGTCGGTCGAACTCGAAAACGGCGACCAGATCGACTACGACTATCTCCTCGTCGCCCTCGGAAGCAAGACGGCATACTACGGCATCCCCGGCATGGCGGAGAACTCGCTGACGCTGAAGGGACTCGACGACGCGCTCCAGATCCACGACGCGGTCAAGGACGCCGCGAAGACCGCGTCGCGCAACGACCCCGCGAAGGTCGTCGTGGGCGGGGCCGGCCTGTCTGGCATCCAGAGCGCGGGCGAGATCGCCGAGTACCGCGACAAACACCGCGCGCCCATCGACATCTACCTCGTGGAGGCGCTGGACGAGATCATGCCCGGGCAGGACCCCGAACTGCAGGGGACGGTGAAGAAGTACCTCCTCGAGAAGGACATCAACGTCCTGACCGGCGACCCCATCACCGAGGCGACCGAGGACGAGATTCAGTTCGACGAGGGCGAACCGCTCGACTACGACGTGTTCGTCTGGACCGGCGGTGTCACCGGCAGGGACGCGATGGACGACTGCAACCTCGACAACCAGCACAACCGCGTCACCACCGAGGCGAACTTCCAGACCAGCGACGAGCGCGTGTTCGCCATCGGCGACTGCGCCATCATCGACCAGGGCGAGAACCCCGCGCCGCCGACCGCGCAGGCCGCGTGGCAGGCCGCCGAGGTCGTCGGCGAGAACATCGCCCGCTCCATCCGCGGCCAGCCGCTCGCCACGTGGACGTACGACGACAAGGGGACGGTCATCTCCATCGGCGACGACGCGGTCGCCCACGGCGTCAAGGCGGTCGGCGTCGAGTTCCCCGTCAGCACCTTCAACTCCCACGCGGCGAAGTTCCTGAAGAAGATGATCGCCGCGCGCTGGATCGCCGACGTGGGGTCGTGGAACCGCGCGGTCAAAGCGTGGGACTCGCTGTAATCCCGAAATAGCGTCCTTCTCGTCCCCGTTCTCCGAGCGTCCGCCGATTCTCGTCGAGCGCTCGTCCTCCGAGAGACGGCTCCCGAACGCTCCGCCGTGTTCGATATCGATCCGCCCGAACCGAGTCGCGTTCAGTGGCCCCGCACGTCGTGCGAGAGCGTCCCGATTCCTTCGATTTCGACCTCGACGCGGTCGCCGTCTTCGAGCGGTGCGACCCCCGCGGGCGTCCCGGTGATGATCACGTCGCCGGGTTCCAGCGTGAGGTAGGTCGTGATTTCGGCGACGAGTTCCGGCACGGAGAAGATGAACTGGTCGCGAGAGGACTCCTGTCTGAGTTCGCCGTTCACGCGCAGTCGGACCGCTGCGTCGTCGGGCACCTCGTCGGGGGTCGCCAGAACCGGGCCGAGGGGACACGAGTTGTCGAACGCCTTGCCGCGCACCCAATTCTGCTCGCGGTCCTGATCGTCGCGGTTCGAGACGTCGTTCGCGCACGTGAACCCGGCGACCACGTCCATGGCGTCCTCTTCCGCGACGTGGCGACACTGCTCGCCGACGACGACGCCCAACTCCGCCTCGTGGTCGACGCGTTCCTTCCCGGCGGGGAGCGCGACGGTGCTCCCGTGGGACGCCACCGCGTTCGGCGGCTTGAGGAACAGGAGGGGACGCTCGGGCACGTCCTTGTTTCGCTCCGCCGCGTGGTCGGCGTAGTTCAGGCCGACGCAGACGATCTTCGTGGGGTCGCTCGGCGCGAGGACGTCGACCTCGTCGGGGTCGTAGTTGTCCTCGCCGAATCGGAGTTCACCGTCGCTCCACTCGCCGGTTCGAATCGAACCGGCCGGGTCGCGGAATCGGACGCGTTTCATACCGGGTGGTCGAAGTCGCGCGCCAAAATCGTTCGGTCTCCGGTAACGCCCTCGTCCGCGACCGCCAACATCCTTTAAGGACGATTACGCACAACCTACGACCGCACCATGGAACTCACTTGGTACGGACACTCGACGTGGCACGTCGTCGTCGACGACACCGAACTCCTCATCGACCCGTTCTTCGATAACCCGAAGACGGACACCGACCCGGAGGAGTTAGACCCAGATTACGTGCTCCTCACGCACGGGCACGCGGACCACATCGGCGACGCGGACCGATTCCGGGGCGCTCACTTCGTCGCAACGCCGGAGGTGATCGGCTACGTCACGGACGAGTACGGCGTCGAGAACGGCACCGGGATGAACATCGGCGGTACGTTCGAGGCCGACGACGCCTTCGTCACGATGGTTCGCGCCGACCACACCAACGGTCTCGACACCGGGTACGGGGCCTCCGGCGGGATGCCCGCGGGCTACGTGGTCTCCGACACGAAGCCGACGCAGGTGTCGGACGAGGAGTCCACGACGTTCTACCACGCCGGCGACACGGCGTTGATGACCGAGATGCGCGAGGTCATCGGCCCGTACCTCGAACCCGACGCCGCGGCAGTTCCCATCGGCGACCACTTCACGATGGGTCCGTGGCAGGCCGCCATCGCGGTGGATTGGCTGGACGTCGACTACGCGCTGCCGATGCACTACGACACGTTCCCGCCCATCGAGCAGGACACCGACGACTTCGTGCGCGAAGTGGAGGCGACCGGAAGTGACGCCGAAGTTCGCGTACTGGAGGGCGGCGAGACCTTCGACCTGACGGACGAGCTGTCCTACTGAGTTCGGGACTACCGTCGTTTTTTCGCGGTGGTCCGGCGGACGAGCGCCGCGCGCTCGGTTGCGCCGCCGAGCGAATCACCCGTGCGCCTAACGGTAGCGTTTATGACAGAGCTGATGAAATTTATCGATGCATGACGAGTTCCCCGTCGACACCGACGCGCACGTTCGGGTGGGTTGACGACGCGATTCCCCGGTACGAATCGTTCTTTACGGTCGACGAACACCGCGAGCGCGACCGAACGCTCGCGGCCGAACACGACCACGTCGAGTACGCGGAACTCGGCGAGAGTTCGGACGGTGAGACGCTGTGGGCGGTGACCGTCGGCGACGGCGGTCGGAGCGCGCTGCTGGTCGGCGCGCCGCACCCGAACGAACCGATCGGCTCGATGACGATCGACTTCCTCGTCCGCGAACTCGCGACGAACGACGAGATGCGGGCGTCCTTCGACTACGAGTTCGTCTGCGTGCCGGTCGCCGACGTGGACGGCGTCCGACTGAACGAAGGTTGGTTCGACGGCCCGTTCACGCTCACGAACTACGCGCTGAACTTCTACCGAACGCCGCCGGACGAACAGGTCGAAGCCACGTTCCCGGTCGAACATGAGGGGTACTCCTTCGATAATCCGGCGCCGGCGACGCGGGCGGTGGTCGCGCTGATAGAGGACCACCGTCCGGAGTTCATCTACAGTTTCCACAACACCGCATTCGGGGGGTGTTATTACTACCTCACCGAACCACTGGAACCGCTGTACGATGTGCTTTCGTCGCTCCCCGGGGAGTACGGCGTTCCGCTCCATCGCGGCGAACCAGAAGGGTTCCGTACGGAGGCACTACACGACGCTATCTATCGACTCCCGACCTTCGCGGATCAGTTCGACGACGCACGCGAGCGTGACGACGTCGAACCCGAAGCGGTGCTCCTCGGCGGCAACGCCTACGACTACGCCAGCCGATTCGACGAAAACGTAGTCGAGTTCATCGTCGAACTGCCGTACTTCCACGACCCACAGATTCAGGAGCGGACCCGACTGAACCGCTCCCGCGAAGAGGTGATCCGCGACGGAGTGCGGAACCGGCAGACGCTCGCCGTAGAGTTGCAGCGCGAGATCGACTCCGTCGCCGAGTACCTACCGGACACGCCGATGGCTCGGGAAGCGGTCGGAGCCATCGACTACTTCGAGGACGAGTACGAGTCGAAGCTCGAGTGGGCGGAATCGGTCCCCGAGACGGACGAGTCGGCGACCGTAGCGCAGCGCGTCGACGAGCGCTTCCTCCGGCAGTATCACTTGCTGACGTACCTCGGCATGCTGTTGCGGTCCATCGACCGCGCCGCGATGAGCGGCGACGAGGACGCTCACCGGACGCTCACGGAGGCGAAAGCCGGGCTCGAAGACGCCTTTCACGACCGAATCGGGGAGATGCGCGACCATCTCGACTACGAGACGATTCCCATCTGGAAGCTCGTCGCGATTCAGGCTCGCGCGGGGCTTATCTGTCTGGATCATCGCCAGAATCGCGCCGACGAAACCGGTTCGGGTGTCGAAGGGAACGCGGGGAGTCGCTGAGCCCGACCGAGACGTACCGAGAGCGTCGACGCGCTCCGCCCTCGGGGTCGTACGTCGCTTACGAGTACTTCCCCCGTCGTTCGGACGATCCGCGGCGACGAGCGGGGTCCGGGAATCGGTCACGTCCGCTCTCGAACCACCGACGTCCGTCCTTTCTACCGCTTCTCTCCGTCAAGCGCGACCGGAAGAACAATACTTAGGAGCGTCGCGGGAAACAGTCGAAACGCAATGCCAGAAGTCACCACTACGTCGGAAGAGGGGTACAGCGCAGAGAACGACATCCGCGACTTCTCCATCAGCATCGACGCGACCGGCGAGGACGCGCCGGACACGCTCGAGACGCTGCTGGCCGCGTACGGTTCCTGCTACGTTCCCGCCCTGCGCGTCGGCGGCGAACAGCGCGACGCCGGCGACCTCGGCAAGATCGAAATCGACGTGAGCGGCGACCTGAACGACGACGATAAGCTCGAATCCGTCGCGTTCGACATCCGATGGGAGGCCGACACCGACGACGAAACCGCTCAGAACGTCATCGACCGCGCGTTCGAACTCTGCAAGGTTCACGACGCGCTCAAGGACAGCCTCCACGCGGACGCCTCCGTCGAGACGGGCGCGTTCTAACGTCGCGTCTCGATTTCCCGAACCCGGAAAGGGAAGCGTTAAAAGTCGCGCGGCGGAACGGTAGGGTATGAGTCAGACCCAGAAGCAGGCGCGAAAATGCGTCTCGTGCGGGATTAACATCTCCGGCACGAACGCCGCGTCGTTCAAGTGCCCTGACTGCGGGCAGACCATCTACCGCTGTGCGAAGTGCCGCAAACAGAGCAACCTCTACGAGTGCCCCGACTGTGGGTTCCTCGGACCGTAACAATGGGAAAAGTCGCAGCCAAAGTCAAAGTGATGCCGCAGAGCCCCGAGATCGACTTGGACGATCTTCAGGAGAAACTCGAAGACTCGCTCCCCGAGGGTGCGAAGATCAACGGCTTCGAGCGCGACGACGTCGCGTTCGGGCTCGTCGCGCTCCTGCCGACCGTCATCGTCCCCGACGACGCCGGCGGCACGGAAGCCGTCGAGGAGTCGTTCTCGACCGTCGACGGCGTCGAGAGCGTCGAAGTGCAGAACGTCGGTCGGATTTGAATTCGGCTCTTTTCGCGTTTCGTAGCCTCACTCCGACAGCGACTCGTACACCGCTCTGACGTCCGAATCGTCGACGTAGCCGCCGTGATAGCAGAGCGTTCGCCCCGCGTCGAACTCCGCGAGTTTGCCGACCGAGTCTATCGCCTCGTCCATCTCGGGCGTGAACCGCTCGCTCGGCCCTGCGAGACCGTCCTCGTCGGCCGTCAGGGCGTCGCCCGCGACGAGCAGGTCGGCGTCGGGGAGCACCAGGGAGACGTGTCCGGGCGTGTGACCCGGCGTCTCGACGACCCGCATGGGACCGACCTCGGTCCGGAACGCGACGCCCTCGACCACCCGCACGTCCATCGGAACCGGCGGGTAGCGGTCGCCCGACGATTTGACGGGGTCCTCGTCCCCTTCGATGGCCGGCGCGTCTCGGGGGTGGGCCATCACCGTCGCGTCGGTTCGCTCGACCAGTTCGCGAGCGCCGCCGGCGTGGTCGCCGTCCTGGTGCGTTAGAAGGAGCGTCTCCACGTCGTCGAGGTCGAACCCCTCCTCGGCGAGCGCCGCCGCCAGTTCGTCCGTCTGACCCGGATAGCCGGCGTCTATCAGGACGAGTCCGTCGTCGGTTTCGACGCCCGAGGGGTGGATGGTCACGCGGCGGTCGCCGCGGTCGAACGCGAGCGGGAACGAGTACGCGTGTCGGTCGAGTTTCATGCGGCGGAGTACGGCGGCCAGCGCCGTGTACCTTCGGTCGAGCGTTCCCTTTTGGGAGTCCGGTTCCGATTTCAGTTCAGCGCCGTCTCGAACGCCCGCTCCAAGTCCGCCTTTAAGTCGTCGACGTGTTCGATGCCGACGCTGGCGCGGATGAGGCCGTCCGAGAGCCCCGCCGCGAGGCGCTCCTCACGCGGAATCGCTGCGTGCGTCATCGTCGCCGGCTGTTCGATGAGCGATTCGACGCCGCCGAGGCTCTCCGCGAGTGTGAAGACGTCCGTCTCGCTCACGACGCTGGCGGCCTCTTCGAGCGAGGCGTCGAGTTCGAAGCTCACCATGCCGCCGAAGTCGTCCATCTGTTCCGCGGCGAGTTCGTGACCCGGGTGGGAGTCGAGACCGGGGTAGTAGACGGTCTCGACCGCTTCGTGGTCGTCCAGCCACCGGGCGATTTCGCGGGCGTTGTCGCAGTGCCTGTCCATCCGGACGCCGAGGGTCTTCGTCCCGCGCAGGACGAGAAAGCAGTCGTGGGGGCCGGGCGTCGCGCCGACGCTGTTCTGGTAGAAGCCGAGCCGCTCGTCCAGTTCGGGGTCGTTCGTGACGAGCGCGCCGCCGACCACGTCGGAGTGACCGCCGAGGTACTTCGTCAGCGAGTGCGAGACGATGTCCGCGCCGAGGTCGAGGGGTCGCTGGAGGTACGGCGTGGCGAAGGTGTTGTCCACCGCGCAGAGGGCGTCGGCGTCCGCCGCGATGTCGGCCATCGCCGCGATGTCCACGACGTTGAGCAGGGGATTCGTCGGCGTCTCGACCCACAGGAGTTTCGTCTCGTCGCGGACCGCCGCCGCCACCTCGTCGGGGTCGGTCATGTCCACGAAGGAGAACTCCACGTCGTAGTCGGCGTACACCTGCGTGAAGATGCGATGGGTGCCGCCGTACACGTCCTCGCTGGTGACGACGTGGTCGCCGGCGTCTAGCAGGTTCAGGACGGTGTTTATCGAGCCCATCCCGCTGGAGAAGGCGCGTCCGAACTCGCCGCCTTCGAGGCTGGCGAGGTTGGCTTCGAGGTCGGTGCGCGTCGGGTTACCCGTCCGCGAGTACTCGTACCCGCGGTGGTCGCCCGGGGCGTCCTGCACGTAGGTCGAATTGGCGTAGATGGGCGTCATCAGCGCCCCCGTCTCCTCGTCGGGTTCCTGTCCGGCGTGGATGGAGCGCGTTTCGAACCTGAAGTCGTCGCTGTCGGTCATGCGCGAGGGGACGTAGCGCGGGCAGGTTACTCTTGTCCTTCCGCGGCGCACGGGTCGAAATCGCCACAGAACGCCGCGACCGGAAGCGGGAATCCGTTACGTCGTCCAGAATTCTCGCTTCCGGCGGCCGGTCGCCGTTCTAAACCGAACCTTTATGACACGTGGGAATGACATCTCGGTCGTGAAACACGTGGCTCCGCCCCGCGCTGGCCGCAATCACGGGCCAGTACCTACTTTTCGTCGGGTGAAGTCTCGGTTCGGCCGCTGACGCGGCGTCGGGACGAAACCCGACGACCCGCGCACCGCCCGCCGAACGATTCCGAATCCAACCACAGATGCGAGCACTCACGCAGTTCAGCCGACGCACCGCCAGTCGAACCACCGTCCGAATCGCCGTCGACCGAGTCCCCGTCGGCCGACCGGCCGCCGGAAACGCGGACGAAGCGGTCCCCGCGGAGGTCCGACGATGAGCGACATGACCCCTCGGAGCTACTACGACGAGTTCGCCGAGGGCGAGTGGGAACGCCTCGACCGCGACCCCGTGACCAGGATGGAGTTCGAAAACACCGTCGCGTACCTCGACCGCCGCCTCCCCGATTCGGGTCGCGTCCTCGACGCGGGCGGCGCGGCGGGTCGATACTCGATTTGGCTCGCCGAGCGGGGCTACGACGTGACGCTCGTCGACCTCTCGCCCAAACAGGTCGAACTCGCACGCGAGAAGGCCGCAGAGCGAGGTCTCGACGCTCGAATCGCCGCCGAAACCGGCGACGTGCGCGACCTGCGGTTCGATGACGACGCCTTCGACGCGGTCTGCTGTCTCGGCGGCCCCCTCTCGCACGTCGTGGACGACGCCGAGCGCCGGGAGGCGGTCGGCGAACTCCGGCGAGTCGCCGCGCCCGACGCGCCCGTCTTCGTGTCGGTCATCGGTCGATTCGCCGCCATCGTGGACATCCTGAAGTTCAATCTCGACGCCTCACACGGCCTGCTCGCTCCCATCGCCGAGGACGGCAAGTACACCCGAGCGCGGGTCGAGGAGTACGGCGACGGCGAGGGTTGGGCGGAGTGTCACTTCTTCCGCGCCGACGAGTTCGAGTCGGAGTTGGAGGCGGCCGGCTTCGAGGTCGAGCGGTTGGTCGGGTTGGAGGGCGTCGCCAACCGGATGAAAACAGAATTGGCGGAGGTCGACGAGGACGCCGTCGAGAGCGTGCGCGACCTCGTTCGGATGCTCCGCGAGGACAGAACCGCGGTGGACTTCTCCGAGCACATGCTGGCGGTCTGTCGGGCGTAGCGAAAACAGGTGGGTTCCGACTCAGAACCGCGTCGTCCGCCCCGCCGCGGCCCACGGGTCGGTCGGCGCGCCCCGAGGCACGCGAACGTCGCGGTTCTGCAACTGCGATATCTTTCCGGCGAACCGCCAGCGGCCGCCCTCCCAATCGGGCTCCTCGCCTTCCGCCGCCGCCGCTTCCTGCGCTCGGAGGTGGGCGCTGATCGCGGCGGCTATCGCGGCGGCCTCCTCGTCGGTGGCGTCCGGCGGGACGTCGAGGTTCACGTCCGCGAACCCCTCAGAGCGGGATGTTGCCATGCTTCTTTTCGGGTTGGTCGGTTCGCTTGTTCATCAGCATTTCGAGGTCGTCGATGAGGCGCGGTCGGGTGTCTTTCGGTTCGATGACGTCGTCCACGAAGCCCCTGTCGGCCGCGGTGTAGGGGTTGGCGAACTGCTCGCGGTACTCGTCGATGAGTTCCTCCCTGCGCGCCTCGGGGTCGCTGGCCTCGTCCAGTTCGGAGCTGTAGAGCACGTTCACCGCGCCCTGCGGACCCATCACCGCGATTTCGGACGTGGGCCACGCGTAGTTCACGTCCGCGCCGATGTGTTTCGACGCCATCACGTCGTAGGCCCCGCCGTAGGCCTTCCGGGTGATGACCGTCAGGAGCGGAACGGTCGCCTCCGAGAAGGCGTAGAGCAGTTTCGCGCCGTGGCGGATGATGCCGCCGTGCTCCTGGTCGGTACCGGGCATGAAGCCGGGCACGTCCACGAAGGTGAGGATGGGCACGTTGAACGAGTCGCAGAACCGGACGAACCGCGACCCCTTCTCGCTGGCCTCGATGTCGAGGGTGCCGGCGTTGACGCGGGGTTGGTTCGCCACGATGCCGACGGAGCGCCCGTCGAGGCGGGCGAATCCGACGACGATGTTCTTGGCGTAGCCCTCCTGCACCTCGAAGAAGGAGTCCTCGTCGACGACGCCCTCCACGACGCGCGTCATGTCGTAGGGTTTTCGCGGCTGGTCGGGGACGACCGATTCCAGCTCCTCGTCCCTGCGCTCGGGGTCGTCCCACGGCTCCACGCGCGGCGGGTCTTCGACGTTGTTCTGCGGGAGGTACGAGAGCAGGCGGCGGATGTCGTCCAGCGCTTCCTCCTCGCTGTCCTCCGCGAAGTGCGCGACCCCGCTCTCCGCGGTGTGGGTCGTCGCGCCGCCGAGTTCCTCGAAGGTGACCTCCTCGCCCGTCACCGTCTCGATGACGTCCGGGCCGGTGATGAACATGTGGCTCGTGTCCTTCACCATGAAGATGAAGTCCGTGATGGCGGGCGAGTAGACCGCCCCGCCGGCGCACGGACCCATGATGGCGGATATCTGGGGGATGACGCCGGACGCCTGCTGGTTGCGGTGGAAGATGTCGGCGTAGCCCGCGAGCGATGCGACCCCTTCCTGAATCCGCGCGCCCGCCGAGTCGTTCAGTCCGATGACGGGCGCGCCGACCTCCATCGCCTTGTCCATCACTTTGGTCACCTTTTCGGCGAACACCTCGCCGAGCGACCCGCCGAAGACGGTGAAGTCGTGGGCGAAGACGAACACCGTGCGTCCGTTCACCTCGCCGTAGCCCGTCACCACGCCGTCGCCGTAAACCTGCTTTTCTTCCATCCCGAAGTTGTGGCTTCGGTGGGTGCGCAGCTGGTCGAACTCGTTGAAGGTGTCGTCGTCGAGGAAGTAGTCGATGCGCTCGCGCGCCGTCATCTTCCCCTTCTCGTGCTGTTTCTCGATTCGCTTCTCGCCGCCGCCCTTCTCGGCTTCGCGGCGTTTCTCGCGCAGTTCGTCGATCCGCTCGTCCATCGTCACGGTCGAACCCTCCGGAGACTCATTGCGCGTTTGCAGGACGACGGACCGGAAAAGAGTTCCGTACTACAACAGCGAGTAGAGGTTCAGGGCCAAAGTGGCGAGCAGGAAGAACGGGAGCACGGTTCGCACGCTCCAGAGCCACGGCGTTCCGAGCGACCGAGCGACCCCGCCAGCCCCCGAGTCGAACTCCGCCAGCGCGTCCGTCCCCAGAATCCAGCCGGTGAAGACGAGGAACCCCGCGAGTCCGGCGGTGAGCATCAAGTCCACGAGCGTTCCGGCGACGAAGTCGAACAGCCCCGGGTCGAGCGCGCAGACCGCACCGGTGACGAGGACGAGCGCGCCGAGTCCCGCGGTCGCGTTTCGGCGCGAAACGTCGTGCTCGTCGACGAGGTACGCGACGGGGATTTCGAGCATGCTGATGGAACTCGACAGGGCGGCGAACAGAATCGCGCCGAAGAACCCGACCGCGACCGCCCGCCCGAAGGGAACCTGCTGGAACGCGCCCGCCACGCCGATGAAGATTGCGCCCGCCTCGCCGCCCGCGGTCACCTCCGTGAGACCGCCCTGCAGGGCGAACAGGAGCGGGAAGACGACGAAGCCGGCGAGAACGCCGATTCCCGTGTTGAGCACGGCGATGACGCTCCCGTCGAACGCGAGGCTGTTGTCCTCGCCGAGGTAGGAGGCGTAGGTTATCATCGTCCCGACGCCGAGCGAGAGCGTGAACAGGGCCTGTCCGGCGGCGGCCCGGAGCATCCCGATGGGGTTCTCCTCGATGGGCGCGGGGTCGAAGTCGAGGTAGAACGATAACCCCTCGCCCGCGCCGGGTTGCGTGACTGCCCACCCCGCGAGTACCGCGAGTAGGACGACGATGAGCGGCATCATCGCCTTCGTCGCCGTCTCGATGCCGCCGCGAACCCCGCCGAGGACGATGGCGGCGGTCAGGGCGAGGAAGCCGACGTGGAAGGCCGCGGCCTCCCACCCGAAGCTGATGGTCTCGAAGTACGCGCCCGACTGGCCGAAGTACGACCCGGTGAAACTCGCGGCGAAGTACCGGAGAATCCACCCGCCGACGACGCTGTAGAACGAGAGCAGGACGAGCGCGGTCACGACCCCGAACAGGCCGACGAACCCCCACGATTTCGTGCCCGGCGCGAGGCGGGCGAGCGCGCCCGCCGGATTTCGTTTCGAGCGCCGACCGATGACGAACTCGGCGAGCAGTCCGGGGACGCCGACGAGCAAGACGATACAGAGGTAGACGACGAGGAAGGCGCTCCCGCCGTACTCCGCGGTCATCCACGGGAAGCGCCACACGTTTCCGAGTCCGACCGCGCTTCCGACCGCCGCGAGGATGAAACCCAGCCGACTCGTCCATGATTCGCGTGCCATTGCTCTGCACTCGTCCGTCGCGGGGTTATGAGGGTTTCGAGATCGGAAATCGTCAAAGCGTTGTGAATAGAGTCGATGGGCCGCACAACGCGGATTTTTGAGAGTGAATCGGGGGTGAATCCGCTCGTCGGGTTACGATATTTCAGTCGATGATGCGAGCGTTCAAATACCAGGCGACGATTCGATGGAGCGCCTATCGTCCGAAACCGCAAATTTCGCGCGAGGAAACGCCGAGCATCGTGCCGTTTGTCGGACGAGAAAATAGCGTGTTACCGGAATCGTTCGTGTGCTACGGGCCCGTCGGTGCTAGCCAACGAACGACATCAGGCTCAGCGCGAGCGTGCCGATGACCGCGACCAACACGACGACGCGGACGTGCCAGAGCCAGAACGGACCGATGTTGCTGGTGTTGCCGAGGCCGCGCCGGAGTTCGCGGACCGCGCCGGCGCTGTAAACCCAACCGACGAAGATGACGGTCAACACGACGCCGAGCGGGAGCAGGATGTTGTTGGCGATCTTGTCGAACAGGGTGAGCGTGTTGGTGTCGAGCGCCGAGGGGACGCCCAGGGCGAACACCACGACGCCGATGCCGACGGTGAGCACCGGACGGCTCACGCCGTAGTTATCGACGAAGTATGAGACGACGACTTCGAGGAGGCTGATCGCGGACGAGAGCGCCGCGATGAGGAGGATGACGAAGAACACGAAGCCGATGATTCCTCCCGCCGGTAGCTGGCCGAACGCCTGCGCGAGCGTGACGAAGATCGCGCCCGCACCGGCCTCGCCGACGTCGATGTTCTGTGCGAACAGGAGCGGGAAGACGACGAGTCCGGCGAGGATGCCGATGAAGGTGTTCAACGCGACGATGCTGAGACCGTCGCCGACGAGGTTGTCGTCGCCGTCGAGATAGGACGCGTAGGTTATCATCGCGCCCATGCCGAGCGACAGCGAGAACAACGCCTGCCCGACCGCGTTCGGGATGATGGTCTGGTATTTGTCCACGATGACGCTGAAGTTCGGGTTGAGGAAGTACTGGTAGCCGGCACTAGCGCCGTCGAGGGTGAACGCCCACGCGGCGAGACCCACCATGAGCACGGCGATGGACGGGACCATGAGCTTGGTGCCGACCTCGATACCCTTCTCGACGCCGGCGGCGACGATGCCGATGGTCAGGATCATGAAGACGGCGTGGAACAGTATCGCGTCGGTTCCCGCCGAGATTTGAGTGAAGTACGTTCCGGGGTCGCCGAAGTACGCGCCGTTCAGGCTCCCGATGACGTACTGGATGACCCAGCCGCCGACGACGCTGTAGTACGACAGGATCCAGAATCCGGTGAACAGGCCGAGGACGCCGATGAGTCCGGCGACCGGACCGCCGATATTCCGGAACGCGTCGACGATGTTCTTCTTCGTTTGTCGCCCGATGACGAACTCCGCGAGCATCGCGGGCAGTCCGATGAAGACGGCCGCGATCAGGTAGACGACGAGGAAGGCGGCACCGCCGCTTTCACCCGCCATGTACGGGAATCGCCAGATGTTCCCCAAACCGACTGCGCTACCGACGGCGGCCAATATAAACCCTAGTCGGGATGTCCACGTTTCTCTTTGTGACATGCTTGTACGTGGCATTCTTAATTATCAGTTATAAACGGTGCGATGTATATTAACCAGACGACTCCTGTCATATTGATTCGTATTCCGAGGGCGTAAATTGCGATTTCGGCGGCTCAGACCGTCGAATCCGAAACGTTACGATCGTGAGAACTGTTGTCGAGCGACAGGTTTCGCGTGACTACCGTACCGGTAGCGGCCATTTTTTGCCGGGAATCACGCTTCGCCGTACACCGGCACCGCCGCCCCGCTCGTCACGCTGGCGGCGTCGCTGCAGAGGAACAACACTACCTCCGCGATGTCCGCAGGAGCGACCCACGAATCGTGGTCCGCGTCGGGCATCATCTCCCGGTTCGCCGGCGTGTCGATGACGCTCGGCATAACGGCGTTCGCCCGCACGACGCCCTTGTTCTCCTCGGCGATGGTCTCCGTGAGCAGGCGGACGCCCGCCTTCGAGGCGCGGTAGGGGCCGTCGCCTTCGCCGCCTTCGAGCGACGACCGGGCGCTGACGCTGACGATGGCTCCCTCGCGGTCGCGGAGGTGCGGGACGGCGTGCTTCGACGCGAGGAACATCGTCTTCAGGTTCACGTCGAAGAGCAGGTCGAACGTCCCCTCGTCGGTCTCGTCGACGGGCGACCCGCCCTTCCACGTCCCCGCGACGTTGGCGAGACAGTCGATGCCGCCGTGGTCGGCGACGACCTCGGAGACGACCGATTCGACCTCCGATTCGTCCGTGAAGTCGCCCCGGTAGAACGCCACCCGGTCGCCGTCGAGCAGGGCGTCCTCGTCGCTCGGTTCGACCACGTCCGTCGCGCAGACCGTCGCTCCCGCGTCGTCGAAGGCGGCGCAGACCGCGCTTCCGAGCGCCCCGCTCGCGCCCGTGACGAGGGCCACGTCGTCGGTGAAGTCGAAGTTCGCGTCCATGGCTCGGACGACGGGTTCGAACACCATAAAATCGGATGCGGCGCTCGTCGCGACCCTCCTCGTCGTTTGCCCGCCTTACGGTTCCACGACTAATTTTCCGAGGAAACTCTCGCCGATCACGTCTCGCTGCGCCGCGTCGACCTCGTCCAGCGGGTAACTCCGCGCGATTTCGGGGGCGATCTTCCCGTCGGCCACCGACCGGGCCAACCGAGCCAACACCGCCGAGATGTCCGGCGTGTTGAACATGCTCATCAGCGTCACGGTGAGCTCCTTCGAGCGCGCGGCGGGGACGTTGTCGAAGCCCGCCGCCACGTCCTCGTTTCCGATGCCGACGATGCGCGCACCCCGCGCGGCCACGTCGGCGTCGAACTGGAGGTAGTCGTCCAGTCGGTGGTCGAGGACGACGTCGGGTTCGCCCGCCTCGCGCACCGTGTCCGCGAGGTCGTCGCGCGCGTAGTCGAGGACGGTTCGCGCGCCGAGCGCGTCGATTCGGTCGTGGTACCGTTCGCTCGCGGTGGTCGTCACGCGCGCGCCGGTCGCCGCCGCCAACTGGACCGCAACGTGGCCGACGCCGCCGCTCCCGCCGTGAACGAGGCACCTCTCGGCGGGTTCGAGTCCGGCGTGATCGACCAGCGCCCGCCACGCAGTGACCCCGACGAGCGCGACCGCCGCGCCTTCGTCGAAGCCGACGCCTTCGGGGAGGCGTGCCACGCGGTCGGCCGGCGTCGCGACGTACTCGGCGCAGGTGCCCGGTCGGTCGTTGCCGAGACCGGTGCCGAACACGCGGTCGCCCTCCGCGAAGCCATCGACGTCCGCGCCGACCGCTTCGACCGCTCCGGCGAAGTCGGAGCCCGGAATCCACGGGAGGTCGCCGGGCGAGTACGACCCTTCGCGGAAGTAGGTGTCCACCGGGTTGACCGCGGCGGCGCGAACCGACACGAGCAGTTCGTCGTCGTCCGGTTCTGGTCGGTCGATATCGTCCACCTGTAGTACCTCTGGCCCGCCGTGTTCGTGGAATCGGACTGCGCGCATGGGCGGGAGATGGACGGGCGAGCAGATAAGTCCGCAGGGAGTGCAGTTGCGGTATGACCAAGTCCGACGTTCCCGCGCTCGTCGCTCACCGCGGCTTCGCCGACGAGTACCCCGAGAACACCCTGCTCGCGTTCGAGAGCGCGGCCGAGCACGCGGACGCGATAGAATTGGACGTCCGACGCTGCGGGTCCGGCGAACTCGTCGTCTTTCACGACGAGAAGCTCTCGAGACTGACGGACGTTAGCGGACTGGTCGCCGACACGCCGTGGTCGGAACTCCGCGAGTTGACGGTGCTCGACTCCGGCGAGACGATTCCGCGGCTGGAATCCGCCCTCGACGCCATTCCCGACGACGTGTGGGTCAACGTCGAACTGAAACACCGCGGGATGGCGGCGAGGGTGCTCGACGCCGTCGACGGCGCTGAAAACGAACTGTCGTTCTCGTCGTTCGAACCGCGGGCGCTCGGCGAACTCCGGGAGCGCGATACCGCGGCGTCGCTCGGTTACATCAGCCAACGGGGACCGAACTGCATCGAAACCGCGCTCGACCTCGGCTGCGAGGCCGTCCACCCCTCGGCGGACATCTGCGACGCCGCTTTCGTGACGCGGGCGCACGATGAGGGACTGCGCGTGAACGCCTGGACCGTCGAAACGAGGACGGAGGCGGAGCGTCTGGCCGCCGCGGGCGTGGACGGGGTGGTCGCCGACACGCGCCGCGTGCGCCCCCGAAGGTAATACCGGGTCGCGAATCAGGGGCCGAACGCCCGCATTTAACCGCGTACCCCGCCACACACATGACATTTGGCGAATGTGTTTATGCCGATCTGTGGCGTACGGCGTTCGATGAGCACACCGATAGACCAGCGACGCGCTCCGAAACTCGACTCGGACGCGCGGGCGCTCCTCGACGAGCTAGCCGCGGCGGACGCCCCCGACCTCAGCCACCTCTCGCCCGAACAAGGCCGCGCGCTGCTCGGCGGTCTGTTCACTCCGGACGTCGAACCCGAACCGGTCGCCGAGGTGGACGAGCGCAAGATCAGGGCGTACGCGCGCGACATCAGGGTGCGAATCTACGACCCCGAACCGGACGAGAAACTGCCCGCGGTCGTCTACTTCCACGGCGGCGGTTGGGTCGTCGGAAACCTGGACACCCACGACGGAGTCGCGCGCTCGCTCGCGAACGAAGGAAACTGCGTCGTCGTCTCGGTCGACTACCGGAAAGGGCCGGAACACCCCTTCCCCGCCGCCGTCGAGGACGCGTATCTCGCGACGAAGTGGGTCGCCGACAACGCGGAGGGAATCGGGGCCGGCGGGGGACTCGCCGTCGCCGGAGAGAGCGCGGGCGGCAACCTCGCCACGGTCGTCGCGCAGATGGCCGTCGAGAAGAACGTCGACCCGCCGGACATCGACCATCAGGTGCTGTTCTACCCGGTGACCGACCACTCGTTCGACACCCCCTCCTACGAGGAGAACGCCGACGGCTACTTCCTGACCACCCGAGGGATGGTGTGGTTCTGGAACCACTACCTCCGCGACGATATCGACGGGGCGAACCCGCGGGCGTCGCCGCTCCGCGCCCCCGAGCGAATCCTCGCCGAACTACCGCCGGCGACCCTGTTCACCGGCGGATACGACCCGCTCCGCGACGAACAGTTCGCGTACGCCGAGGCGCTCGACGAGGCGGGCGTTTCCCTCGAGCACGCTCACTACGGCGGCATGATTCACGACTTCGCGAACATGCGTCGTCTCGCTGAGCCGTTTCCCGGCATCGAAGCGGCCGCGGACGTGCGCGAGCGCGCCGGCGATGCGCTCAGGGAGGCCTTCGAGTAGCCGACGTGCGGGCTCGAAACGAAGCGGCTCGTGACGATCTGCGGGGAGGGGTTCCGTACGACCGAATCCGCCGATAGCGCGCCGTTCGCGTGTCGGGACGGCGCGCACTCGGGGTGCGGTCGTCCCGGTTTTTTTCGGAAGTACTATCCGCCCTTCTCCAGAAGTTTCGTGCGAGCCCACTATGAGACTACACGAGTACCAAGCGAAGGAGGTGTTCTCCGACGCGGGGATTCCGACGCCCGATTCGGCGCTCGCTCAGAGCGTCGACGAGGCCGTCGAAGCGGCGGAGGACATCGGCTACCCCGTTGCGGTGAAAGCGCAGGTACACGTCGGCGGCCGCGGGAAGGCCGGTGGCATTAAACTCGCCGAGAACCGCGAGGAAGCCGAGGACGCCGCCGACTCCATCCTCGGGATGGACCTCAAAGGATACACGGTCGAGAAGCTGTTGGTCGAAGCGGCCGTCGATTTCACCGACGAACTCTACGTCGGCGTGACGATGGACCGCGGAGAGGGCAAGCCCGTCGCCATGGTCTCCTCGAAGGGCGGCGTCAACATCGAGGAAGTCGCCGAGGAGGACCCCGACGCCATCGCGCGCGAGCACGTCGACCCGGCGTTCGGGATGCACCCCTATCAGGCCCGGAAGGCGGTTTACGACGCGGGCGTGGACCGCGAGGTCGCGCTGGACGCGGCGAGCGTCCTCACGACGCTCTACGACCTCTGGGAGGACAAGGACGCCAGCGACGCCGAAATCAACCCGCTGATGGTCACGGCGGACGACGAGGTAGTCGCCGCGGACGCGGTTCTCAACATCGACGGCGACGCGCTCTTCCGCCACCCCGACCTCGCCGAGATGGAGGACGAGGCGGCGGAGGACGAACTGGAGGCGAAGGCCAACGACTACGGCTTCGACTACGTCCGACTCGACGGGAACGTCGGCATCATCGGCAACGGGGCCGGACTGGTCATGACGACGCTCGACCTCGTGGACCACTACGGGGGGAGCCCCGCCAACTTCCTCGACATCGGCGGCGGCGCGAAGGCGGAGCGCGTGACGAACGCGCTGGACATGGTCTTCTCGGACGAGAACGTCGATTCCGTCGTCTTCAACATCTTCGGCGGCATCACACGCGGCGACGAGGTCGCCAAGGGCATCAACGAGGCCCTCGAATCCCTGGACGAGATTCCGAAACCCGTGGTCGTCCGACTCGCGGGTACCAACGCCGAGGAAGGGATGGAGATACTGAACACCGACCTCGTGCAGGTCGAAGCGACGCTGGAAGACGCGGTGCAGCGCGCCGTCAAAAACGCCCAGGAGGTAGAACAATGAGCATTCTCGTCGACGACGACACCCGAGTGGTCGTCCAAGGTATCACGGGCGGAGAGGGAAGTTTCCACACCGAGCAGATGATGGAGTACGGAACGAACGTCGTGGCCGGCGCGGTCCCCGGCAAAGGCGGGCAGGAAGTTCAAGGCGTGCCCGTCTACGACACCGTGGACGAAGCCGTCGAGGAGGAAGACGCCGACGCGTCGGTCGTCTTCGTGCCGCCCGCGTTCGCCGGGGACGCCATCTTCGAGGCGCTCGATACGAACCTCGACCTCGTGGTCGCCATCACCGAGGGCGTTCCGACGCAGGACATGTCGAAGGTGTACAAGCGCCTCTCGGAGGTCGAAACGCGACTCATCGGGCCGAACTGCCCCGGCATCATCACGCCCGGCGAGGCGAAACTCGGCATCCTGCCCGGCAACATCTTCGAAGCCGGTAACGTCGGTCTCGTCTCACGCTCCGGGACGCTCACCTACCAAGTGGTGGACAACCTGACCGAGCGCGGACTCGGCCAGACGACCGCCATCGGCATCGGCGGCGACCCCATCATCGGCACCGACTTCATCGACGCCCTCTCGCTGTTCGAGGACGACCCCGACACCGACGCGGTCGTCATGTGCGGCGAAATCGGCGGCGAGGACGAAGAGCAGGCCGCGAAGTTCATCGCCGAGAACATGGACACCCCCGTCGCCGGGTTCATCGCCGGGCGAACCGCCCCGCCGGGCAAGCGCATGGGCCACGCCGGAGCCATCGTCTCCGGTAGCGGCACCGGCACCGCGGAGAGCAAAATCGACGCGCTGAACGACGCGGGCGTTCCGGTCGGCGACACGCCCGAGGAAGTCGCGGACAACATCGAAGACCTGCTGTAAGGCGGTTTCGCGAGTTTCGTTTTCTTTCGTAGTGTTCTCGTTCTCGGGCGGTGGTTCACCGCGCGGAGCGATCGCGCCACAAAGCGTTTAATTCGTCGCGGCAACTCCGAACCGGATGATCCGAACCCGCTCCGCGAAGCGTCGGAACGTCGGTCTCGCGGTGGCCCTCCTCGGTCTTCTCGTTCTCGTGCTGTCGAAGCCGAGCGCCGGGACCGTCTGTCTGGGTCGGGGTGGCGGTATCGACCGCGTCATCGTCGCTTGGCACGCGGTCGGTGTCGAGTACGGCAGTTGCGCGTGGACGCTCACCCCCGCCGGATTCGTCGGACTCGGTGCTCTCGGGGTCGTCGTCGGGGGAGCGGAGGTACGGCGGAACCGATAGCGACCGAATTGACCGCTCGTGCGCGGAACGACCATCCGTCGTCAGCGAAAGCTATTACCTCGGTGTGCGTACTCGTGTCATGGATTCGCCGATACACGACGTAGAGTTTCTCGCCCGCTCGGAGCACCGGGTCGACGTGCTCGACGCGCTCTCCGATTCCCCGCGCGACCGCCCCGCGCTGCAGGAAGCGACCGGCGCGTCCTCGGCGACGCTGGGACGCATCCTGAGCGACTTCGAGGAGCGAAAGTGGGTCGTCCGATCCGGCTATCGGTACGAGTTGACCTCGCAGGGCAGGTTCGTGCTGGAGGGGTTCGGGAACCTCCTGACCCGGATGGAGACCGAGCAGAAACTCCGCGACGTGCTGGAGTTGCTCCCCGCCGAATCGCTCGGCTTCACGCTCGACATGTTCACCGACGCGACGGTGACGGTCGCGGACGAGGCCGACCCCTACCGGGCGGTTCGTCGCTTCGACGAACTCATCGAGGGCGCGGAGACGATGCGGGCGTTCGGGACGGCCACGCTCAAATCGGCGAACGTCGACACGCTCCACCGCAACATCGTCGACGGGATGGAGACGGAGATAATCTATCCGCCGCCGATAATCGAGGCGGTGGCGGCGTGGAACCCCGCCGCGGCGACGGAAGCCGCGGAGAGCGGGAATCTCCGAATCCTACTGTACGACGCGCTCCCGTGCGGACTCACGCTGTTCGACGGCCGCATCGCGCTCACCGGATACGCGCAGGACACCGGCCTGTTGCGGGTCGTCGTCGACACCGAGAATCCGGGCGCGTTCGCTCAAGCCGAGAAGATATACGAATCGTACAGGGCGAAATCTCGACCCTTCGCGCCGGCGCGGTCGACCGAAACGTAACCGGAACCGTCTCCGCTCGACGTGGTCTCGTCGCCGACGGAAGGCGAGCGCGTTGCAGGCGACGAAAGCCCGCTCACGCCGTGCAGGACCGAGCGGTCGTGAAATCGTAACGACCGCCCGAACGATTTCGTTCGTTGCAAGTGTTTTCAGAAGGAATTTATATCCCCTCTCCGCGCCTCTCGTCGGTCGCGGAGTGAAAACAGATGACGGTAGAACAACGGGAAGCGGTCAGGTACGGTGTGGACGGCGAGACGTTCGGCGAGTTCGTCGAGTACGCGAAGGCGAACCCGGACGACGTCCAGTTCGAACTGAGTGCGACGGGTCGCTGGGAGGGTCGCGCGTTCCACACGCTCTCGAAGGTCGGCCCCTACGCGCTCGGCGGGGCGGAAATCGACCGGGGGACTCGGGACTACTCGTTCCTCTGGGGCGCGCACAAGGAGGTCGAGGAAGCGATGGGGTTCGTCGACCCCGACGACCGACCGGAGGTCATCGAGGGCGCGTTGGCAGCCCTCAGCGGGTGTCTCAATCACGTCATCTCGCTTCGCCTGATGGCGGAAGGAATCGACGTCGAGGAATTGGAGACGAGGGTGCGCGTTCCGTGGGATCCCTTCGTCGCGCTCGACCTGGCCGAGGTCGAAACCGAGGACGGAACCCCGAGAGACCAGTTCGGCGACCTCCGCGTCGAAATCGCCGTCGGCGGCGAGAACGTGGACGACGACACCCTCGAGCGAATCCGGCGCGCGGCCCGGCGCTCCGCCGTGTTCAACCTCGTGACGCTGGCGCACCCGTGCGAACCGGTGGTGTCGAAGAAGGGAGCGTAACGACTTTCGAATCGATTTTTCGGAGAATGGGTCGGGGCAGATTCGAACTGCCGATCTGCTCCGTGTGAAGGAGCTGTCATAACCGGACTAGACTACCGACCCTCGCAATAATCCGTTTCCCTGCCCGAGACTTAAGGCTTGCTTTCAACCGCGGGCGGCCACTACGACCAAGGTTCGCCGATACCGACCCCCGGACGTGACCGACTGGAACGTGGTGGACGTTGCCGAAATCGACCCCGCCGTCGCCAGCGGCGAGAAACCCCTGAATCGAGTGTTCGACGCCTACGCGGGCGCTCGGACGAAGTTCGTCCTCGCGCCGGGGCGCTACCGCCTCGACGGGCGGTTCGAGCACAACGACTGCGAGGCCATCGCCGTGGTGGGCGACCCGCACGCCACGCTGGTCGTGACCGACCCCGACCAGCAGTACTGCCTCGACGTCGGCGGGGGGTGGGGCGCGACCCCCGAATCGTCCGCCGATTCGGTCGAGATTCGGAACCTCACCTTCGACATGACCGCCGATGGCGTGGGCGCGCAGGCCGTCTCGGCGCGGGCCGCCCGCAGCCTCCGCATCGAGGACGTGGTCGTGGAGGGCGAGTGCGCCTCGGCGGGCAAGAAGGCCCTCGGCGCGATTTACGCCGCCGTCACGCACCCCGAGGGGTCGGGCGTCGTGAGCGTCTCGCTCCCCGACGGCTGCGAGTTCCGCCCCGACGCCTACCCGGACCAATCGCCCGTCGAATCGCAGACCAGCCACCCCATCGGCATCAGCGTCACCGACGACCACCGCGGGGAGTTGACGTTCCGCGACTGCCGCGTCGAGGGGTGGGTGAACAACGGCGGCTACCTCGCCGGGGGCGAAGGCCCGTGCGTCGTGGAGGGCGGACGCTGGAAGGACAACGGGAACGCGAACCTCCGACTCGGCGACGGCGACGTGGCCCGCGACGTCCGAATCGAAGCGGGCGAGACGGCGTACACCGGGTGCGGCCTCTGGCTACAGGAGGGGGACGTGCGCGTCGCCGGCGGCGAACTCTCCCTGCCGAACTGCGACAACGACGGCCTGCGAGTGTCGAGTCGGTCGGCCCGCGTGCGCGACCTGACCATCGACTGCGACTCGTCGGCGCGCGCTATCAAGGTCAACGACGGCCCGGAGACCGTTCTGCTGGAGGGAGTGGAACTCGAAGACCGCGGGGACGGTTCGCAACACGCCTACTGCGCCGAACTCTGGCGCGAGGGGACGACGCTTCGGAACTGTCGACTCGGCTTCCGGTCGGGCGCGAACGACCGGAACGGAATCAACCTGCTCGGGCCGAGGATACGCTTCGACGGCGTGACCGCCGCGCACGACGCGGCGGACCGGACGACGGTGCTGGTCAAGGCGGACCACGTCGAATTCCGGAACTCGACGTTCCGCGGACGGGTCGACGTCGATCGAAAAAACGCGGCGTCGCCGACGTTCGAGAACTGCGATTTCACCGATTGCGAGTGCGTCGGCTTCGAACCTTAGCTCGTTCGGATGCGCTTTCGGACGTCTCGCATCGCGTCGCGGGAGCGCCGTTTGGCCGCTCGCTCCGCCTCGCGGAGGTTCGAGCGCACCCGTTCGCGTCGGGAGGGTTCGGGGTCGGACCCCTCGCCGAACCGCTCGCGGACTCGTCGCTCGACCGGTTCCAGTTCGATTCGGATACCGCGCCCGAAGTGCCTCGCGGCGCGTCGGAGGTAGTACCATCCGTCTTCGAAGTGTTTGTTCATTTCTCCCACCTGATTGTGTCCTTACGCTAGGGACAGATATAATGGTTGTGTCAGGATACGCGACCGGTTGTCGGTTCAAAAACGGTTTTACCCCGGGCGAAGAAACCGGACGTATGTTCACGCGGCTTTCGATTCCGACGCCGTTCCAGGTCGGTCCGGTGAACGCCTACCTCGCGGGGCGAACGCTGGTCGACCCGGGACCGGGGAGCGAGGAGGCTTGGACCGTGTTGCTCGAAGCGTTAGAGGACGCCGACCTCGAACCGACCGACGTCGAGCAAGTCCTCATCACGCACCCGCACCCCGACCACTTCGGACTGGCGGCGCGGCTTCAGGAGTCCGGTGCTCGCGTCGTCGCCAGTCCCGGAACGGCGGGGATAATCCGCGATTTCGCCCGTCGGTTGGAGTACGAACAGTCGTACTTCGCCGACTTCTTCGACCGATGCGGGATGGCTCAAACCACCGCCCGGACGGTGACCGACCTCCCGGCGGCCTTCCTCTCGGTCTCGCCCAAGGTCGAAACCGACGTCGAACTCACCGACGGCGAATCGGTCACCGTCGACGGAATCGACGTGACCGCCGAGGCGGTACAGGGCCACGCACCCGGCGAGACCATCTTCACCTACGAGGTCGACGGCGAATCCCACGCCATCGTCGGCGACCAAGTCCTCCCCGACATCACGCCGAATCCGCTCCTCCAACCGCCCGCCGAGGAGGGCGAGGGTCGCCCTCGCGTCCTTCCGGCGTTCAATCGCTCGCTCGAACGGCTCCGGGACCGGAAGTTCGACCGCTTCCTCCCGGGGCACCGCGAGGAGATTTCGACGCCGTCGGAGCGAATCGGGGAGATTCTCGCCGCCCACGAGGAACGAACCGAGAACGTCCGAAACCTCGTGAACGGGCCGACGACGCCGTTCGACGTGATGGAGGACCTCTTCGGCGACCTGCCCGCGACGGAGTACTTCCCGGCGATGAGCGAGGCGGTCGGCCACCTCGACGTGCTCGAAGAACGGAACGAAGTGGAACACAGCGAGCGAGGCGGAGTCATCGTGTACGAGGAGGTGACGGCGTGAACGACCTGCAACCGGTGGCGCTCGGCGACGAACCCGCCGACCTCGTGATTCGAGACGGGCGCGTTCTCCTCCCCGAACCGTGCGAGTTTCAGGCCCGCGACGTGGCGATAAAGAACAATCGCGTCGCCGCGCTCCCCGAGGACGCGACCGACGCCGTCGGCGAGGACACGAAGGTCATCAACGCGAGCGACCGAGTCGTCGTTCCGGGCTTCATCGACGCCCACACCCACATCGACCTCCACCAGACGTTCGAGAACGCCTACCACTACGCGCTCGAAGGCGGGACGACGACCGTCGTCACGGAAGTGACCGGATTCGGCCCCGCCTTCGGCCGGGAGGGGGTCGAACAGCTGCTCGCGGCGACCTCGTACCTCCCGATTCGCGTGTACGCCACCGTTCCGCCCCAACCGGTCATCGACACGTTCGAGCCCGCGCGGGCCGACGTCGACGCGCTCGCGGAACTCGTCGACGACCCGCGAATCGTCGGCATCGGCGAAACCGACTGGATTCACGCGGTCGGGCGCGACACGAACGCGGAGGTGCTCTACGACCGCGCGAATCGGGAGGGCAAGACCGTCTCGGGTCACGGCGCGGGCTGTTCGGGTGCGAAACTCCAAGCGTTCGCGTCCGTCGTCGACGACGACCACGAGGCCATCACGGGCGATGAGATCGTCGAGCGAGTCGAGAACGGAATCCACGCAATCGGCCGGTACGGGTCGATTCGGGACGATATGAGCGCGGTCGGCGAGGCGTACGAGGCGATCGGCGCGAGCGAAATCTCGCTCTCGACCGACGGCATGTGGCCGCGCCAGCTCGTCCGCGAGGGCTACATGGACGTGGTCGTCCGCCGGGCCATCGAAGAGGGTGTCCCGCCCGCAGACGCGATTCGGATGGCGACGCTCAATCCGGCCCGTCACTTCGGACTGCCGAACCTCGGGTCGCTCGCGCCCGGCAACGTCGCCGACGTGTTGCTCATCGACGACTTGGAGACGGTCAACGTTACGACCGTCATCAGCGGGGGCGAGGTCGTCTACAACAACCACGAGACGACCGTCGCGCCGCGCTCCTACGAGTACCCCGAACGATTCTACGACAGCGTGAACGTCAGCACCGACCCGGACGAGTTCCGGGTGCCCGCCGCCGAGGGAGCGGTTCGAGCCATCGAGTACCGGGGCGGGCTGCTGTCCGCCGAAACGACGGTCGAACCACCCGTCGAGGACGGCGAACTCGTCGCCGCGCCGGAGGACGGGTTACTCAAAGTCGCCCTGTTCGACCGTCATCCGGACGGCGACGGAACCGGCTTCACGGGATTCCTGACCGGGTACGGCGCGTTCGAGGGCGCGGTCGCGACCAGCCTCGTCTGGGAGGTCCCCGGCGTGCTGGCGGCGGGGAGCGGCGACGACCTTCGTCGCGCCGTGGCCCACGTCAACGAGATGGGCGGGGGCTGGGCCGTCGTCAAGGACGGCGACGTGGTCGCGGAGCTTCCGACCCGGGTCGGGGGCGTGTGCTCCGACCTCGAAGTCGAGGAGACGGCGAAGCTCTACGGCGCCATCGAGAGCGCCCTCCGAACGCTCGGCGCGGAGGTCGAACGACCGATGCTCGCGCTCCAGACGCTCACCTTCCCCGGCGTGCCGTCGCTCAAGCTCTCCTTCTCGGGCTACGCCGACATCTTCTCCCGCGAAATCGTCGGACTGCGCTCCGAGTAGCGGCGCTCACTCGTCGCCGTGGTGTTCCCTGATCGTTCGAATTTGCTCGTACGGGAAGAAATTTCGACCCCCGGTTCGCGACAACCAGACCCCCGTGTCGTAGAACTCCAGTTCGTCGCCCTGGACCGGCGAGACGATGTTCTGCTCGCCGGCGCGCTTACCGGACGGGACGAGATACACGTCGTACACCTTGTCGGGCATGGAAACCTCGTACGTCGAGTGCGAGCAAAAGCGTGCCGGTCAGTTCGGGTCGCGTACCTCGACTCGACCGTCGCGTTCGACCACGACCTCGAACCCTTCGTGGTGGAACGTGACGCGGGCCGGAACGTTCGCGTCGGAGCGTCGGTCGAACAGGTCGTCCAACGCGTCGGGGTCGATGCTCTCGTACAGCGGTTCCAACTGCGTCGGGTCGGCGTCCGCCGCCTCGGCTATCGTTTCGACGATCGTCTCCGTCATCGGTTCGTAGCGGTGTTCCGGTTCCTGGAGGGCGGTTCGACTGGCCCGATACCCCTCCGAACGCGTATCGTCTGGTTCGTGATTCATGTCTGGTACCTCGGTGACCTCGGACTCCGAAACGGACGGGTCGATATCGATATATCCCTACAAGAGGCGGACGACGAACGGAGTCCTTGGGGTTTATCAGTTCGTATCTTTATCACCGGTCCGATCGGCCTGCGGAAACAGCGTCCCGTCGAGCATCCGCTCCAACCCGCGCCGGAGGCGACCGGACGCGGCCTGCGGCGATATCTCGAGTTGCTCCGCCAACTCGGAGAGCGAGGTTTCGCGGGGAACGCGGAAGTACCCCCGTTCGAACGCCGTAACGAGCGCTTCGCGTTGCTCGTCCGTCAGGCCGTGTCCGCCCGTGGAGAGTTCGGTGAGCGAGTAGATTCGGTGTACTTCGTACGATATCGACTGTTCGTCACAGGCTTTCCTGAACCGCGTCGTCGCCTCGTGGTCGGGGAATCGAATGCGAAACGACCAACCGTCGCTACACCCTTCGGCGTCGAGGAGCGTCACGCCGTGGTCGGTAAGTATCCCGTGGATTCCGCGTTGCTCCGACGACCAGACGGCCCGACAGAGGGCGCTGTTTCCGATCTCGCGGACGACTTCGACGGAAGAAACGGGCGAGTTCTCGAGGGTGACGTCGGTGACGAACGTCGGGTCGGCGGCGGCGACCCAGAAGAACGGCATCGCTCCTTCCCCGGTCGGAACGATGCGCTCGAGTTCGATTCGCGCCTCGGAGCGGTGGGCGAACAGCGCGCCGAGGGCGAACTCGTCGGGTGGAAGCCGAAGCTCGACGACGACGTTCACGAACGTCGATTCGGCGCGCGACGTGTCAACTGTTTCGGCTAGTCCGTGCGCACGAGACGCCGATGATGCGCATAACTTACGCATACCGCCGGCGTTGCCAACCTAGTTCCTACGGCGCTCCGCGGGGTAATCCGCCTCGAATTGTCCGGAGAACAACCGGAGTTGAATCGGGAGACGGGAGCGCCATCATCGGCTATTATAGATTATTATGAAAACTTAGTGTTAGAAACGCTTTTATATAGCGATGTCTCAGCCACGCGCGAGGTACGAGATGTTCGCACCGTTACGGCGCGCGACCCTGTTCGCCCTGTACCAGTTGAGCGTCCTGACCGGTATCTTCCTGCTCCCGGTCGCCCTCGTGGCCCGACGAGCGGGAGTTCCGTTCCCCATGCACCGTGTAATGCAAACGCTCGCGAAAGCGTACGAAGAGGCCGCAGAATCGAGCGCATAACACCGTCCCCCGTTTCCCGGCGTCGTCGCACACCCCGGAAGGGTTGGTTTTATCAGTGCTGGCGGACTACGTGCGGGTAATGCGTACGCCAATGCACGGTTCCGAATTCTCGCGCAATACGGAGCGCCTCGATGGCACCGATAGCAGTCCGTACGAGCCGGAGATCGGCTCGCTTCCGGAGAGCGAATTCTCGAAGGACGACCTCCAGAACGTCAACAAGACCGGAACGACGACCATCGGTCTCACGACCGCGGACGGCGTCGTCATGGCGACCGACATGCGCGCCAGCCTCGGCGGCCGGTTCGTCTCCAACAAGAACGTCCAGAAGGTCGAACAGATCCACCCGACCGCGGCGTTGACGATGGCCGGGTCGGTCGGCGGCGCGCAGTCGTTCATCCGAACGATGCGCATCGAGTCGAACCTCTACGAGGCCCGCCGCGGCGAGGAGATGAGCATGCAGGCGCTCTCGACGCTCGCCGGAAACCTCCTCCGAGGCGGCCCGTTCTTCCTCGTCTCGCCCATCCTCGGCGGTATCGACGAGGAAGGGTCCCACATCTTCAGCCTCGACCCCGCCGGCGGCGTCATGTCGGACGACTACACCGTGACCGGTAGCGGGATGCAACTCGCCTACGGCGTGCTCGAACAGGAGTACGAGGAGGGGCTCTCGAACGAGGAGGCGAAGACCATCGCCGCCCGCGGTATCAAGAGCGCGGTCGAGCGCGACACGGGCAGCGGTAACGGCGTGTTCCTCGCGGAAATCACGGACGAAGGCGTCGAAATCACCGGGCACAAGGACTTCGACGAAGTCCTCTAAGCCCAGTCCGCGAAGCTTCCTTCCAGCAGCGTCTCTTTCTGCCGGTCGATGTACGTGCGTTGCATACCGGTTATCGCGTCCTCGAACGTCGCACCGTCGGCCAACCGTTCGCGCACTTCTCGTTTCTTCCACCCGGCGGGCGTCACGCCGTGGCGGGCGCGCTGGCGGAGGGGCCAGAGGTACTTCGCGGCCTCCTCGTCGGACAGCCCTCGCGCCTGCAGACCGTCTTTCGCGTGGGCGAAGAGGTCGGCGAACAGTTCCTCGGCGTCGGTCGTCTCCTTTCCGTCGTTCGTTATCCAGTAGAGTTCGGCGTCGAGACCGTCGCGCATGGCGGCGTAGAAGTTGTCCCGCGCGACGATCCAGTCGAGGTGCCGGACGGGGTGCTCCCTGCGGAACGTGCTCTCCAGCAACCCCGCGAACGCCGCCTGAAACGCGATGGAGTCCCGGACCGTCGGCTGGGCCGCGATGGGTCGGAACTCGATTCGAGCGTTGGCGTCGGAGCGCGTCGCCCCGCCGAAGACCGGGCGAACCCACCGCCAGTAGGTTCCGTGTTTCAGCCGGAAGTGGGCGAACTCGTCGTCGAAGCGGGCGGAACCCGCCACCGGCATGGGAACCATGGTGCGGTCCGCCGCGATGTCGTCGATGACCTCCTCGACCGACTCCACGTCCTCGGGAAGCCGTACCTTGCCGGGGTCGCCGCCGTTCAGCACCGATTCGAAGACGCCGATTCGGTTCTCCATCCACGCCTCGTCCACGATGTCGTCCGGCGGCGCGTCGTCGTACAGGTCCGGCGGGAAGAAGGGGGAGTTCACGCCGAGCGCGAGCAGCGGCGCGGCGATTCGAATCGCGTACCTGAAGTACGCCGGGAGGTCGCGGGCGTGGGGTACCTGATAGTGCGGCTGGATGGACGTGATGAGGCTCTCGGGCATCACCGTCTCCGCGGACAGCGAGACGTGCGGCGCGTCGAGTTCCATCCCCGCCGTGTCGGTTGCGTTCGCCATCGCGTGGTAGCGCACCGAGTCGCTCATGTTCGACGCGACTCGAACGCCGCCGTCGTCGACGCTGTCGGTGAGGTACCCCGTGGCCGTCTCGCCCTCCGGCGGAATCGTCCAGAGGCCGTCGCTGACGAGCCGCATCCCCTCGGAGAAGGTTCGCTCTTCCGCCGCCGAGAGGCGGGCTTTCACCTCGGCTTCCTGCGCGGCCAGTCCGTACTCGTTCAGCGGTTGCGGGCTGGTGGACATCTCGGCGTTGTGCAGGCCGAGTTCCTTCTCGAACCCGATGAGCGAGAGCAGTCGACGGGGGACGCGGGCGAGGGCTTTCGTCTCGGCGTCCACGGCGTAGAACTCGTACTCGAATCCGATGATGGCCTGCGGGTTGTCGAACGTTCCCTCCGCGAGTTCGCGCTTGATGACCTCCGCGTCCTCCTCGACGCGAGCCTGGAACTCCCGACTATCGACGGTGAGCACGTCCTTCACCTGCGACACGAGGTCGTCGGTCATTGAAGAGTGATGAGCGAGCCAGACGTTTCAATCCACGGGCCTCGCGGCCGTCGTTCGTTCCGGTTTCCCGTCTCTTTCGGTAGCGCGCTCCCGACCGCGGTCGGCGGTTCGCGCCGACGCGTACCCGTGATTTCGCGTCCGGACTTCACAAACTGTCGGAAGGGTAAAACGAGCGTTCGAGCCGCGAACGCCCCGGAAACCGAAAGCCGTGCGTTTAACTCCGACCGCCGACAACTTCCGGTAATGGAGTTCGCGGAGTTCGCCGAGCGCGCCGGAGACATCGAAGAACTGAGCGCCGACACGGACATCATCGAGGCCGTCACCGACCTCCTCGCGGCGGCCAACGACGACCTCGAAGTGCTGGCTCGGTTCGTGCAGGGCCGGGTGTTCCCGGCGTGGGACTCGACGACCCTCGACATCGGGCCGAACTACTGCTACGAAGCCATCGCGCGCGCCGCAGGGCAGAACGTCTCCGCGGACGACGTGGAGGACGAACTCGCCGAACTGGGCGACATCGGCGCGGTGGCCGCGAGCTACGACTTCGGCGGCCAACAGGGTCTCGCCGCGTTCGGCGGCGGGCGGGACGACCTGACCGTCGCCGAGGTCGCCGACGAACTCGAAGCGGTCGCCCGCGCCGAGGGGTCGGGGAGTCGGGAGACGAAGATAGACATCCTCTTCGGGCTGTTCAACCGCACCGGTTCGCGGGAAGCGCGGTATCTCGCCCGCCTCGTCCTCTCGGAGATGCGAATTGGCGTCGGCGAGGGAACGGTCCGGGACGCCATCGCGGGCGCGTTCGACGCACCGGTCGAGTCGGTCGAGCGCGCCCTGCAGGTGTCGAACGACTACGGCCGGGTCGCCCGGGTCGCCCGCGACGAGGGCGAAGCCGGACTCGACGCGATGGAACTCGAAGTCGGCAGACCCGTACAAGCCATGCTAGCGCAGGCGGGCACGGTCACGGACGCGCTGGACGACTGGGGCGAGGCGGGCGTCGAGTGGAAGTTCGACGGCGCGCGAGTGCAGTTGCACTACGACGGCGACGACGTCAGTATCTTCTCGCGGAACATGGAGGACGTGACGGACGCGCTCCCCGAAATCGTGGAGTACGCCCGCGAGCACCTCGCCGCACCGGCCATCGTGGACGGCGAGGTCGTGGCGATGGACGGCGGAAAACCGCTTCCGTTTCAGGAGATACTGCGGCGCTTCCGCCGCAAGCACGACGTGGCCCGCGCCCGCGAGGAGGTCAGCCTCGAACTCCGAGCGTTCGACTGCCTGCACGCGGACGGCGATGACCTGCTCTCGGCACCCCTCACGGAGCGCCACGACCGGTTGCGGGGCGTACTCTCCGGAGGGGTGTCCGCGCTCACCGTCACCGACGACGCCGACGCTATCGCCGACATCGAGGCGAACTCGCTCGATGCGGGCCACGAGGGAATCATGCTGAAGAACCCCGAGTCGACGTACTCGCCCGGACGGCGGGGGAAGAACTGGCTCAAGCGCAAGCCGGACGTTGAGACCCTCGACCTCGTCGTTACCGGTGCCGAGTGGGGCGAGGGCCGCAGGGCGAGTTTCCTCGGGACCTTCCTGCTGTCGGCGTGGACCGAGGACGGCTTCGAGACCATCGGGAAGGTCGCCACGGGAATCACGGACGAGGAACTGGCCGAGCTGACCGAACTGCTCGAACCGCACATCGCCGCGCAGGACGGCCAAGCGGTCGATATCTCCCCGAAAATCGTCTTCGAGGTGGGATACGAGGAGATACAGCGGTCGCCGACCTACTCGTCGGGCTACGCCCTGCGGTTCCCCCGATTCCTCGGCGTCAGGGACGATAAAACCCCCGAGGACGCCGATTCGCTGGAGCGCGTGGAACGACTCGCCGAGTCGCAGTGAAAAAACGACTTTCCCTAGACCGTCACGATAATGACGAACTTGCGCGACCGGGCCCGGGAACTCCGCCGCGAGGTGACGGCGTTGGCGATAGCGTCCCGCGACCCCCGGACGCCGTGGTACGCGAAAGCGGTCGTCCTCGTGACGGTCGGACTCGCGGTCAGTCCTATCGATCCGATTCCGGATTTCGTTCCGGTGCTCGGCTACGCCGACGACCTCCTTTTCGTTCCGGCGGGCGCGTACCTCGCCCGTCGGTGGATTCCGGACGACGCGCTGACCGAGGCGCGCGCCGAAGCCGAAACGCGCCAGGAGCAGGGGGACGGCGGTGCGATAGGGTGGCTAGCGGCCCTTCTCGTGGTGGCCGGTTGGTTGCTGGCGGGGTACGCGCTCTGGCGATTCTTCGCCTGATCCTTTTCCGCGACCGAACCCTTTTCCCCGAAAGCGGACTACCGACGGGTATGACGGTTCGACACGACGGCCTGACGGTGGAGTGGTTCGGCTACGCGACGGTGCGACTCGAGACCCCGGACGGATTCGTCGCGTACGTCGACCCCGGACGGTACGGCGTCCTGACGGGCGAGTGGGACCCCGACAGTCCGGACGCGACCCATCCGGAACCGGTCGACTACCGCGCGCAGGACGGGGACGCCGTCTTCGTCACCCACGACCACCACTACGACTCGGACGGTATCGAGCGCGTCGCCGCCGAGGACGCCACCGTGGTCGTCTACGAGGGCGTGGACGCCGACGCCATCGACCGGGACGTGACGGCGGTGGACGACCTCCCCTACGACGTCCGGCGAATCGGGGCGGAAGACCGCGTCACCGTCGGCGAGTGCGAGGTCCGGTCGGTCCCGGCCCACAACGAACTCGACGGGCCGCACACCCGGGCGAACGGCGAACCGTACCACCCGGAGGGGTTCGGCGTCGGCTTCCTCCTCTCGCTGGGCGGGAAGACGGTCTTCTGGCCCGGCGACTCCGACGTGTTGGACGACCACCGGGAACTCGACGTGTCGCTCTTTCTCCCTCCCATCGGCGGCAGTTTCACGATGGACAGACGCGAGGCGGCGGCGTTGGCGGAGCGACTCGGCCCGGAACTCGTCCTGCCGATACACTACGACACGTTCTCGGCGCTGGAGACCGACTCGGGCGCGTTCGCGGCGGACGTGGCGAGGCGGGGCGTGCCGGTGGTGTTGGACGAGAAGTGAGACGGAAGGCGGCGAAACGCCGGTTCGAATCGGACGAGTTCGTCCGCGACCGTCGGTCGCGCGCTCAATCCGAGATGCCGCCGCGAAGCGCGTCCGCGACCGTGAGGACGGCGAGGACGACCGCGGAAACCCCGGCGAACGCGCGCAGTTCGGGATTCGCAACTCGAACCGAGTAATGGGTGAGCGCCCAGATTATCGCGAACACCGTCGCACCGATTCCCGTCAACTTCAGGTCGACCCATCGTCTCGGATCCATAGTATAACGAACGGTTTCGGGATACAAATTACCGCGGGAAAAGACGAAATAACGGAACGAACGACCGGTTCGTCGGCTCGGCCGACCGCGTCGCTGCGGTTCGACGTCGTTACAGGATTCCCATCTCGCCGAGGCGGTCGGGGAGATAGGTGTCCGTCACGAAGTCTAGACCGTGCGATGCGAGCGCCTGCTGTTCGGACTTCTTCTCGATGTCGAGTTGCAGTTCGATCTGTTCACGCCAGTAGTCGGTCTGGTAGCGCGGGTCTTCGAGTTCGCTTTCGAGCGCGTTCTTGTCCGAGTCGGAGAGGGGGTCGGTCGGCAGGTCGTACTCCACGATGTCCTCCGGTTGAATGCCGACGAACTGCGCGTCGGGCGTCGCGAGGTAGTCGCTCAGGTGCGCGCTCTTGATGGAACCGTATGCGACGGAGCCGTAGATTCGGTAGCTCCACGGGTCGCCGTCGGTGAAGACCGTGACCGGCAGGTCGAGTTCCTCGTGGAGTCGGCGGGTGATACGCCGGGTCGCGCGCGCCGGTTGCCCCTTCAGATGGACGATGATGGCGTTGTGGTCGTCGTCGAATCCGTTCTCGACGAGTCGATCGCGCATACCGCCGGTCTCCACGCAGAGGATGAACTTCGCGTCGTGGTCGAGGAACTCGATGGTGTCCGGGTTGTTCGGAATCTGGTAACCGCCCTCGCCCACGTCCTCCTGACAGTGGATGTCGCGCTCGCCGCGCCGCGTCTGCTCGCGGAGGTGGAGCGGCCCCATGATGGTCGCGCCGGACTCCTCCGGGCGCATGTGGAAGTCCTCGCGGGTCACGTCGGAGACGATCTCCAAGTCCTCGATGAGCTGGTTCGACTCGTCCTGGTCGGAGAACTGCGCTTCCTTCGCGTCCCACGACTCCGAGAGGTAGTACAACTCACGGAGGGTCGAGGAGCGGTCCTCTTCGAGTTGGTTCGAGAGGAAGTCGATGGTGTAGACCGCCTTCAGTAGCTTCCGCGCCCCGCGAACGCTGTTCGCGCTTCGGGTGCTCTTCCGGTCGCCGTACACCCAGACGCGTTCGGCCTCGTCGTACTCGATGTTGCTCTTCGTCCGGGTCGGAATGGACATGGAGGGAATCTGTCCCCCCGCGAACTGGTCGTAGAACTCCGCCGCGAGGTCGATGAGTTTCTCTCGGGCTTCTGTGTCGATGTCTGCGCTCATGTGTTGTTGGTCAGTCGTTCGTCTTCGATTCCTTCGACCGACACGGGGTCGAACGATACGTCGTCGGCGACGGTGTACTCGAGCACCGCCTCGTCGCCGCTGCCCACGGTCGGCTCCCACGTCACGAACCACTCGCCGTCCATCTCGACCGCGCTCGCGCCGTTCGAGAGGTTCTCTGGTTTGGTCGCCACGATGTCGGTCAGCTTCGGCGACTCGTTCGTCGAGCCGTGGTTCTCGACGACGAGCGTGACCGTGTCGTCTTCGACCTCGCGCTCCACGAGCACGTTGTTCATGATGCGCGCCATCGAGTCCTCGATGACGAGTTCGTCTCGACCGGTCACCTCGGATAGCTTCCGGGCCATATCGGGGAGGATGGAGGCGATGACGTTCTGTTTCTTCTGGCGCTTCTTGAGCGACTGGCGCTTCTTGAGGTAGGATTTGAGTTCGCGCGCCGCCTCGCGGATGGCCAACTCGATCTCGTCCTCGATGGCGGGGACGTTCGCGATGGCGTCCTTCGACTCGCTCGTGAACGGAACGTTCGTGGACGCGACGTGAACCATGATGACGACCGGACCGTTCGGAATCCCGCGTCCGCCGGGTTGGTCGAGGTTGTAGTTGCGCCAGCCGATGGACTTTATCACGTCGGTCGTCGCGCACGCCCCGCGCTGGTAGACGAGCGGGACGCGGTTGGCGAACCGGAGGACCTCCGCCGAACCCTCGGCGTCCAGTTCGTCGCCGTATGCGATGCCGGCCTCGACGATGAAGGGGTCGCCGCCGTGAACGTCCGCGTCGCGGGTCGCCGCCGCGTAGAAGTCGGCGTCGTACTCCTTCCGGAGTCCGGCCTCAACGAGGTCGGCGGTGATGGGCGAGAGGCAGTTCGTCGGCGGCGCGATGATGTCCGTCACGTTCATCGCTTCGAGCAGTTCGCTCGCGGCGTCGCGGTCGTTCGCGACGTCGCGAATCTTCGGGACGTCGTCCGGGACGGTCACCATCGACTCCCAGACGGCTTCGACGATGTTCTCGCGGGCCGTCTCGCCGACGGTGGCGTCCTCGCGCTCCTCGGTCATGTCCGCCGCGCGGGAGACGTACTCCCGCAGGCGTTTTTCGGTCGCGCGGTCGGGTCCTTCGTCCCCGTCGAACTTGGCGGCGATTCGCTCCGCGATGGCGCGAACCGTCTCGTCGTCCTTCCGGGTGCTCGTGGCCTCGTCGACGAGTTCGTAGAGGTCGCTCACCCGGTCGTCCGTGATGGCGTCCCACGCGGCGTCGATAGCGTTCTCCCGGACGGTGTCGCCGAAGGCGGTGCCGGACTCGTCTTCGACCTCCTCGGCGGCGACGGCGACGACCGCGCGCACCTGATGGTGCGGGATTCGGTCGCTCTCGCCCAGCTTCTCCGCGACTCGCTCGGCGAACGCGGCGGTCGCGTCCGCGCCTTTGTTCGCCACCGCCTCCTCGACGGCGGCTTTCACGTCCGCCTCCTCGTGGGGGCGCGGCGGTCGCCACGCGGCCTCGCGCCCGAAGTGGCGGTCGCGGAAGTTCTCGATGACGCTCTCGGCCGTCTTCTTGCCGACGCGGGTGAACTCCCCCTGGAGGAACCCGGAGACGCTGTGGGAGTCGGTCTGGGCGAGCATCTTCAGGAGCGTCCCGAGTTCGACCCCGTGCGGGTGCGGACGAATCTCCTCGGTTTCGGCGGGGAGGGAGGCACCCTCCGCGCGCTCGAAGACGAGTTCCTCGCCGTCCTCCATCCCCGGTTCCTCGAAGACGATTTTCGCGTGGGGGTTGACGACCGCGGTGTGTTTGATGTACCGGAGGAGCTGTTGGCGAGCGCGCATGTTCGCCTCCATCTCCAGTTCGATGCGCGTGCCGTGCGTCCCGACGAGTTCCCGCCCGACCGGCGGGGTGTCGGACTCGGACTGTATCTCCGGTTCGTTCTCGTCGGTGTCGATGATGAGTTCGAAGTATCGCTGGCCGTCGCTCCCCTTTGGTTTGCTCGTAATCTTCGCGGGTTTCCCGCTGGTCAACTGCGAGTAGAGGACGGCGGCGGAGATACCGATACCCTGCTGGCCGCGCGACTGTTCGCGCTTGTGAAATCGAGAGCCGTAGAGCAGCTTTCCGAACACCTTCGGAATCTGCTCGCGGGTGATTCCCGGCCCCTCGTCCTCGACGATGAGACGGTAGTAGTCGCCGCTCTCCTCGATTTTGACGCGGACGAACGGTTTCAATCGGGCTTCTTCGGAGGCGTCCAGGGCGTTGTCCACCGCCTCCTTGACGGCGGTGACCAACCCCCGGGCACCGCTGTCGAACCCGAGCATATGCTTGTTCTTCTCGAAGAACTCGGCAATGGAGATCTGTCGCTGGCTCTCGGCCAGTTCTTCGGCGATCCCCTCGTCGCCGAGCGTAGACTGCATCGAAGGCATTCTTCGCCAGTATTTATCGGCGGGTACGTTAAAACTGCCCCGGTGAGGCGGAGTGAAAGTGAAAGTAGCCGAATCGAGGCGGAAGAAGGCCCGATTCGACGGGTTAGGTCGTTTCCGGCCGCCGCTCGTCGCGGGTCGGACGCCGGAACGACCCCCTCTCGAACCCCTTCCTCGTCCGCGCTCGCAATTACCGTTATGCATACCGCCGCGGCCCGTCCGGACGCGGGTCGACCAGCGCCGCATCGTTCGCGCCGCCGTTCGAACTGGCGCATCTCGGACGTGTCCGGCCCGGTTCGTTTCCGACCGCGCCGCGGGGGTGACTTCCTCGGCTTCGCGCGCCGTACCCGAACGCGCGGGTGAAATCGACCGTCAGTTCGAGCCGTTTTTTCCCTTTTTCGGCTAGTTCTCTTTTTCCATCACGTCTCCGATTCGTACAGCCTATCGCCGGGTAATATTTGACTCTCCGCACGCGCGCGTGCGTGAGCTTTATCAGTGGTCGGCGTCTACGATAAATCAGGATTTATGAGCGACGGAAATGAGTACGGCGCTGGGCAGATACAGGTGCTCGAAGGGCTCCAAGCCGTTCGAAAACGCCCGGCAATGTACATTGGTTCTACCGACACTCGCGGGCTACACCATCTCGTGTTCGAAGTCGTGGACAACTCCATCGACGAGGCACTCGCCGGATACTGTGACACCATCGACGTGACCATCCACGAGGACGAATCGGTCAGCATCGAAGACGATGGACGCGGTATCCCCGTCGACCTCCACGAGGAGTACGACAGACCCGCGCTGGAAGTCATCCTGACCGTCCTGCACGCGGGCGGGAAGTTCGACAACAAATCGTACCAGGTTTCGGGCGGTCTCCACGGCGTCGGCATCTCCGTGGTGAACGCCCTCTCGAAGCGGTTCGAGATCGAGGTGAAACGCGACGGTGCCGTCTGGCGACAGGCGTTCGAGCGCGGCGAACCCGACGGCGAGTTGGAGCGCGTCCGCGACCTCGAACCGGACGAGGGAACGGGTACGTACCAGCGATTCTGGCCCGACACGGACATCTTCGAGACGACCGAGTTCGCCTACTCGACGCTCGAGAACCGACTCCGAGAACTCGCCTTCCTCAACTCGGGCGTCGAAATCACGCTCGACGACGAGCGCGACGGGGAGCGAAGCGACTCGTTCCACTACGACGGCGGCATCCGCGAGTTCGTCGAGTACCTGAACGAGACGAAGACGTCCCTCCACAGGGAGGTCATCTACTTCGAGGACGAGGCCGAGAACATCCAGGTCGAGGTGGCGATGCAGGCGACCGACGAGCTTCAAGGGTCGATTCACGCCTTCGCCAACAACATCAACACCCGCGAAGGCGGGACGCACTTGACGGGATTCAAGACCGCCCTCACGCGCGTCATCAACGACTACGCCAACGCGAACGACCTCCTCGGCGACATCGACGAGAACCTCCGGGGCGAGGACATCCGCGAAGGGCTGACGGCGGTCATCTCCGTCAAGCACCCCGACCCGCAGTTCGAGGGGCAGACGAAGACGAAACTCGGCAACAGCGAGGTTCGCGGCATCGCCGAGAGCGCGGTGCACGAGGGGCTCTCGGTGTACTTCGAGGAGCACCCGAACACGGCGCAGGCCATCGTCCGCAAGGCGGTGGAGGCCGCGAAGGCGCGGAAGGCCGCGAAGAAGGCCGAGGAGCTCACTCGGCGGAAGAACGCCCTCGAGACGAGCGCCCTCCCCGGGAAGCTCGCCGACTGCCAGTCGCGCGACCCGGGCGAGTCGGAGCTGTTCGTCGTGGAGGGCGACTCCGCCGGCGGGTCGGCCAAGCAGGCCCGCGACCGGAAGTTCCAGGCCATCCTCCCGCTGTTCGGGAAGGTGTTGAACGTCGAGAAACACCGCCTCGACCGCGTGCTGGAGAACGAGAAGATACGCAATTTCATCACCGCCATCGGAACGGGGGTCGGCGAGGAGTTCGACATCGAGGACGCGCGGTACCACAAGATCATCATCATGACCGACGCCGACGTGGACGGCGCGCACATCCGAACCCTCTACCTGACGCTCCTCTACCGCTACATGCGGCCGCTGTTGGAGGCCGGCTACGTCTACGCGGCCCAACCGCCGCTGTACCGCATCCGCTACCGCGGGAAGACGTACGACGCGATGACCGAGGAGGAACGCAACCGCATCGTCGAAGAGAAGTGCGACGGCAACCCGTCGCAGGTTCAGCGGTTCAAGGGGCTCGGCGAGATGAACCCCGAGCAGCTCTGGGAGACGACGATGAACCCCGAGAACCGCATCCTGAAACAGATCACCATCGAGGACGCCGCCGCCGCGGACAAGATGTTCTCGGTGCTGATGGGTGACGCCGTCGAACCGCGAAAGCAGTTCATCCAAGACCACGCCACGGAAGCCGAGTGGGTGGATATCTGATGAGTTCGGAGACACCAGACGTACCAGACGACGTTGCACAGCAGATCCAGACCGTCCGCGTCGAGGACGAGATGGAACAGAGCTACATCGACTACGCGATGTCCGTCATCGCGGGTCGCGCCCTCCCGGACGTGCGGGACGGGCTGAAGCCGGTTCACCGGCGCATCCTCTACGCGATGCACCGCTCCGGCGTGACGAGCGGCGCGAGCCACCGCAAGTCCTCGAACATCGTCGGGGACACGATGGGCGATTTCCACCCGCACGGAGACCAGTCCATCTACGACGCGCTGGCGCGGATGGCGCAGGACTTCTCGATGCGATATCCGCTCATCGACGGACAGGGGAACTTCGGGAGCGTGGACGGCGACCCGCCGGCCGCGATGCGGTACACGGAGGCCCGGATGGCACCCATCGCCGAGGAGTTGCTCGCCGACATCGAGATGGACACGGTGGACTTCCAGTCCAACTACGACGACCGACTGCAGGAACCCGATGTGCTGCCCGCCGCGGTGCCCAACCTGCTCGTCAACGGCTCGTCGGGTATCGCGGTCGGGATGTCCACGAACGTCCCGCCGCACAACCTCGGCGAGGTCATCGACGCCACGGTCGAACTCATCGACAACCCCGACGCGACGGTCGAAGACCTGATGGAGTACGTCAAAGGGCCCGACTTCCCGACCGGCGCGAACATCGTCGGCAGGAACGCCATCCACCAGGCGTACAAGACGGGCAGGGGTCGAGTCCGGGTTCGCGCCGAGTACGAGGTCGAAGACGACCGCATCGTCATCACCGAACTCCCCTTCCAGACGAACAAGGCGCGCCTCATCGAGCGAATCGCCGACCACGTCAACGAGGGCACCATCGACGGCATCCGCGACCTGCGCGACGAGTCCGACCGCGACGGGATTCGGGTCGTGGTCGAACTCAAGCAGAACGCCATCGCCGAGGTGGTCGAGAACCAACTGCTCGAACACCACCTCGAACGAACCTTCGGCATCATCTCGCTCGCGCTGGTCGACGGCCAGCCGAAGGTGTTGACGCTGAAGGAACTGCTCCAGCACTACCTCGACCACCGTCGAGAGGTCGTCCGTCGCCGGAGCGAGTTCGAACTCGGCGAGGCGGAAGAGCGGGCGCACATCCTCGAAGGCCGCCTGCGGGCGCTCGACAACATCGACGACGTGGTCGAACTCATCCGCAGTTCGGACGACCGCGACGGCGCGCGAACGGGCTTGCAGGAGACGTTCGACTTCTCGGAGAAGCAGGCCGAACACATCGTCCGGATGCAGCTCGGCAGCCTCACCTCGCTCGAATCCGAGGAGATCGAGGCGGAGTACGAGGAGGTCACGGCGCGCATCGAGCGCCTCGAAACCATCCTCGGCGACGAGTCGGAACTGTTCGCAGTCATCAAAGAGGAACTGCTGGAGATGAAAGACGAGTACGCCGACGAGCGCCGGACGAAGATCGTCGAGGACACCTCGGAGGTCACCCGCGAAGACCTCATCGCCGAGGAGGACGTGTTCGTCGTCGTCACCGAGCAGGACTACGTCAAGCGGATGCCCATCGACCGGTTCGACGCGCAGGGCCGCGGCGGAAAGGGTATCATCGGCGCGGACGTGAAAGAGGGCGACCGCGTCTCGAAGGTGTTCCGCGCGAACACCCACGACTACCTGCTCTGTTTCACGAACCACGGGCAGGTCTACCGCCTGAAAACGTACGAAATCCCCGAGATGTCGCGCACGGCGCGCGGCAAATCCGCCGTGAACCTCCTCGACCTGGACGAGGGCGAGGATCTCACCGCCGTCATCACGACGGACGAGTTCGCCGAGGACGAGTCGCTGAGCATGGTCACCCGACAGGGCTACGTCAAGCGCACCGCAGCCAAGGATTTCGAGAACATCCTCTCGACCGGCATCATCGCGGCGCGTCTCGAAGACGGCGACGAACTCGTGGACGTGAAGGTCACCGACGGGACGAAAGACCTCGTCATCGCCACGAAAAACGGCATGACGATCCGATTCGACGAGACGGAGGCGCGCGAGATGGGCCGCAGCGCGCGCGGGGTGCACGGCATCCGGCTCGAAGGCGACGACGAAGTCGTCGGAATGGTCGCCGCGGACGGGGAATCGCGTAACCTGCTCACCGTCACCCGGCGCGGGTACGGCAAGCGCACGCCGCTGTCGAAGTACCGCTCCCAGTCGCGGAACGGGAAGGGCCTCATCGACATCAAGACCGGCGAACGAAACGGCCCGGTTACGTCCGTGAAGAACGTCACCGAGGACGACCACCTCGTCCTGATGAGCGAACGCGGACAGATAATGCGCATCCGCGCCGAGGACATCTCGGAGGTCGGCCGCAACACGATGGGCGTGACGGTGATGGACGTCGCCGCGAACGACCGCGTCGCGAGCGTCGACGTGATTCCCGCGTCGTCGACCGACGAGGAGTAGTTACTCGATTTCCGCGGGTTCTTTTTCGAGGTCGAACGAGTGATAGCCGGTCGTTCGCGTGTCGAGCCACTCCCGGAGCGGAAGCACTCGCGGACGATAGCGAAGCGTCTCGCCGAGCGCGTCGAACGCGACGAACGCCGCCTGCTCGACCTCGCCGTCCGGATCCTCGGGCCGGGGCGTACCCTCGGCGGCCGCCTCGTAGAACACCTGCAAGTGGTGTTCGGCCTCGTCGATTCGAATCTCGGTGACGAACGCGACGTCGCCGAGTTCGACCGCCAGCCCGGTTTCCTCGCGTGCCTCGCGGACGGCGGCGTCGGCGAACCGTTCGCCGGGTTCGCAACCGCCTTTCGGGAGACTCCACCGACCGTGTTCGCGAACCGCCAGCACGGAATCGCCGCGGAGGACGACGACGCCCGCCGCGAGTAGGTGCATCATGGATTGCGAGAGGACGGAGACGAGGACGATATGCGTTTGGATTCTCCGAACTACGCGGAGGCTTCGACGGGCGAGTCGAAAATCAACAGGTAACACAGCCGCCAAAAACTCGTCTATCGATCGATCTCCCGATATCAGCAGGCGACACAACCGCCAGCGGCTAGCGGACTCACCGCGAGCCAAGGGATGAGCGCAGGCTTTTGGTGCAGATTTTTCCGGGGAGGGAGGCCGAGACGCGCACCACGTGGTGCGCGTCTCGGCACCCGACCGCAGAAAATGGTGCGTTTAGAGGATGCGCTTTCCCAGCGTGCTGGCGGCGAGTTCGGTCGCCAGCGCCGCGGTTTCGTTGTGTTCGTCCAGAATCGGGTTCACCTCCACCAGTTCGAACGAGCGCAGGATTCCGTCGCGCTCGTTACGCTTGGCCACGGTTTCGAGGGCGGAGTGAGCCTCGCGGTAGTTGACGCCGCCGCGAACCGGCGTCCCGACGCCGGGGGCTTCCTTGGGATCGAGCCAGTCTAAATCGAGGCTGACGTGTATGTCGTCCACGCCGTCCGAGGCGATATCCAGCGCCTCTTCCACGACCTCCGTGATTCCGCGCTCGTCGATATCCGACATCGTGAAGGCGGTCACGTCGCTCTCGCGGATGGCCTTTCGTTCGGCGGCGTCGATGCTCCGTAGGCCGACGAGGACGACGTTCTCCTCGCTGAGGCGCGGGACGTTCGCCCACTCGGTGTCGGCGAAGTCGTCGATGCCGAGCGCCCCGGCGAGCGGCATCCCGTGGACGTTCCCGCTCGGGGAGGTTTTCGGGGTGTTGAAATCGCTGTGCGCGTCGAACCAGATGGCTCCGATATCGGCGTCGCGGGCCGACCCGCGGAGGGTGCCGATGGCGATGGAGTGGTCGCCGCCGAGCACCAGCGGGAAGGCACCGTCTTCGAGCGCGGCCGCCACTTCCCCGGCGAGTTGGGAGCAGGCGTCCGCCGTCTCGCGGAGGAACTTCGCTTTCCCCTCCGCGGGTTCGTCGGTCTCCGGGTCGCGTTCCTCCGCGCGCGGGACGAGCAAGTCTCCGCTGTCGATAACGGTCACCCCGGCGGCGGTGAGTTCGTCGGCGAGTCCGGCGTAGCGTATCGCCGACGGTCCCATGTCCACCCCGCGTCGGTTCGCGCCGTAATCGATGGGCGCTCCGATTATCTGAACGGTTTCGACCATACGACCGGGGACGAGTCGAAGGGGTTTCAAATCCCCCCTTTTCGGCCCGGCGACGCCGCATTTAAACCTCGTTCGCGCCTCGTTCGTCGTTCCGAGATTCTCCTGCGATATTCGTCGCATTTAAGGAAATCAATTACGAAGATTCCACCAATGTCGAGTATTGAGTTGACGCCCAGTCAGAAGACGATTCTGACGGCACTCGTAAACCTCCACCGGGAGACCGAAGACGCGGTAAAGGGCGAGGACATCGCCCAAGAAGTCGACCGCAACCCCGGTACGATTCGAAATCAGATGCAGAGCCTCAAAGCCCTCCAACTCGTCGAGGGAGTTCCCGGCCCGAAAGGGGGGTACAAACCGACCGCGACCGCCTTCGAAGCGCTCGATATCCACCAGTTGGACAGCGCCGCCCAGGTTCCCCTGACCCACAACGGCGAGCCGGTCGAGGACGGCAACGTCGAAGAGATCGACCTCACGAGCGTCCACCACCCCGAACTCTGTCGCGCGGAGATTCACCTGCGCGGATCGGCTCGGAACATCCACGAAGGGGACGACATCACCGTCGGCCCGACCCCGCTGTCGAAACTCGTCGTCGAGGGCGTCGTGGACGGAAAGGACGACACCCGAAATATCGTCATCCTGAAGATAACCGGCATGCAAGCGCCCACCGAGGACCCCGAGCACTGACCTCGCACCGTCCGCCCGCCGGACCGCGAACCCCCGCGCCGTCGAATCGTCGAAACGATTCGTTTTGAACGCCGCTCTTTTTCTCCGACTCCCACTCCGACTCGGTTCCGGAAGGTATTATCGACGGACGCTCCTAGCCTCGATGATGAACCGTCGAACCGCGACCCGCCGCGCGACCCGTCTCGTCGCCGTGCTGGGGCTCGTCGCCGCCGTTTCGGGGCACGCGCTGGCGCACGGCGGAAGTCTTCGAGGGACGTCCGAGTCGCTGTCGGTCCCCCTCTGGCTGTTCCTGCTCACGGGCGGCGGCGCGGTGAGCGCGTCGTTCCTGCTCGCAAGCTTCGTCACCGACCGGGCGCTCGTTCGAGGAGTCCACGAGTGGCGTCGCTTGGCGCGGGCGTCGGCCGACGGAATCGTCCTCGCGGCGCGAGCGGCCGGCGTCATCGCGCTCGTCGGAATCGTCGTCGGGGGGGTGCTCGGCCCCGCGGACGCCCGGCAAAACCTCGCCATCATCGTCGTCTGGGTCGGCTGGTGGGCCGGGTACACGACCTCGGTGTACCTCGTCGGAAACACGTGGACCGTCCTGAATCCGTGGCGGACCATCGCCGACTTTGTCCGGAGGTTCCTCCCCTCGCGCGGCCTCGACTACCCGGAGCGACTGGGCGCGTGGCCCAGCGTCGTCGGACTGCTGGCGCTGGTGTGGGTGGAAGTCGTCAGTCCCCTCGCCGACGACGCGGAACTGCTGGTCGGCATGATTCTCCTGTACTCGGTCGTCACGCTCGCGGGGGCACTGGCGTTCGGCCCCGACCGCTGGTTCTCGACGGTCGACCCGGTGGCGCGCGTCTTCCGCTACTACGGTCGGGTCGCGCCGATTCGGCGCACCGACTCGGGGTTCGAGTTCCGGTTACCCGGCGCGCGACTGACCGAGACGAAACTGGTGACGGGACGCGACGAGGTGGCGTTCGTCGTCGCGCTCCTCTGGGTGACGACCTACGACGGGTTCGTCGCGACCCCCCTCTGGGCGGATATCGCGCGGGCCGCGAGCGGGGTCGGACTGCCGTTGCGGCTCGTCTACGTCGGGGCGCTGCTCGGCGGTTACGCGCTCTTCCTCGGCGTCTACCGGGCGGCGGTTCGACTCGCCCGTCGGACCGCGGACACCTACCTCACGCCCGACGAAATCGCCCGGCGCTTCGCCCCGTCGCTGCTCCCCATCGCGGCGGGCTACCACCTCGCCCACTACCTGGGCTACTTTCTCGAGTTGTCGCCGACCCTGCTGGGCGTCTTGGCGAGTCCGCTCGACCCGCCGCAGGCGGTGGTGCTCATCCTCCCCTCGTGGTTCGGCGGGCTGAACATGGCGTTCGTCCTGCTCGGCCACCTACTCGCGGTGTGGGTGGCCCACGCGACGGCCTACGACGTCTTTCCGGGGCGACTGCAAGCGGTTCGGAGCCAGTACCCTCTCGTGGCCGTGATGATTCTGTACACGATGACCAGCATGTGGATCGTCTCGCAACCGTCCCTCGTCCCCCCGTCAACATGACCCTCGACACCTCCGTTCCGGCCGGCGAATCGCCGCACGAGTGCTCGCGCTGCGGGATGCCGTTCCGCCACGAAGACCACCTCGTGCTCCACCGCGGTTTGGAACACGGCGACGACCTGTCCGAAGCGGAGGTCGCCGCGTTCCGCGACGCGTACGAGGCGGAGAGCGAGGAACTGCGACTGTTCCGCCTCAAGGCGCTCGCGCTGCTGGTGCTGTTGTACTTCGGTTTCCTCTTCACGTACTCGTTCGTCACCTGAGACGGGCGATCCCGACGTCCGATAGGACTACGACCGTCGCCGGCGTCTCGAACGGTATGCCTTCCATCCGTCCGGCGAACGAGTCCGACGCCGAGGCCATCCTTGAACTCCACGTCGCCTCGATTCGGGCGTTCGGCCCCGAGCGCTACCGCGACGAACAGGTGGACGCGTGGGCGACGAAGCCACTCGGAAGCGCGCCGTACTGCGAGTCGATGCGCGACGAGTCGGAATACGTCGTCGTCGCCGAGGTGGACGGCGAACTCGCGGGGTTCGGCCGCGTCGAACTCGATTCCGGGGTGGTGAGCGCGGTGTACGTCCACCCGAACTTCGCGCGGAAGGGGGTCGGGTCGGCGCTCCTCGCGCGCCTCGAAGCGCGGGCGGCGGAGGCGGGGCTGGATTCGCTCTCCCTCCGCGCGTCTCTGAACGCGGTGCGGTTCTACGAGCGGGCGGGGTACGAGCGGGTCGCCACGGTGGAACACGAGACGACCGGCGGCGTCGAACTCGCCTGCGTCGAGATGACCCGCGAGCTTTGACATCGCCGCGGGCTGTTCGCCCTCAACCCTCGACCCGGCCGATTTTCGGGTCGGAAACCAAAAGACACGAAACCCTCGGGCGTCTCGATTCTCGTATGAGCAATTACCTCGTTGCGATGGAGGCGGCTTGGTTGGTGCGCGACGTCGGCGATATCGACGACGCCATCGGCGTCGCGGTCAGCGAAGCCGGTAAACGGCTGAACCAGAAGAACATGGACTACGTCGAGGTCGAAGTCGGCGCAACGGGTTGTCCGGCCTGCGGCGAACCGTTCGACTCGGCGTTCATCGCTGCGCACACCGCGCTCGTCGGACTCGTCCTCGAGATGAAGGTGTTCAACGCCGACAGCGAGGAGCACGCCCAGCGAATCGCCAAGAGCGAAATCGGCGGCGCGCTCCGCGACGTTCCCCTCTCGGTGGTCGAGACCATCGAGTTCGGGGACGACGAGGATATCGACTTCGGCGACGCCTGAAGAGGCGAACGATTTATGACATAACCGCCGGTTATTTCGCGTATGGAACTCCCGACGCCCCAAGACCTCAGGGAACGCCGGACGGACCTGGGTCTCACGCAGAGCGAACTCGCCCAGCGGGCCGGCGTCTCCCAGCCGCTCATCGCCCGAATCGAGGGCGGCGACGTCGACCCGCGGCTCTCGACGCTCCGGCGAATCGTCAACGCGCTCGAAGAATCCGAGGGCGACATCGTCCGCGCCAGCGACCTGATGCACGAGAACGTCATCAGCGTCGCCCCCACCGATCCGGTCAGCGCGGCGGTGAAGAAGATGCAGGAGGCGGGCTACTCGCAACTCGCGGTCATCAAGCAGGGCGTTCCGGTCGGCTCCATCAGCGAGAGCGACCTCGTTCACGTCGATTCGGACGCCCGCGACGAACCGGTTCGAGAGCACATGGGCGAGAGCTTTCCGACCGTCTCGAAGTCGGCGACGCTGAACGAGATAAGCAACCTCTTGGACCACTACAAGGCCGTGATGGTCACCGAGGAGGGTGAGACGGCGGGTATCGTGACCGAGGCCGACATCGCGGCGCGGTTGTCGTAAGTCGGTCGTTCGGGCTTCGGGAGTACCGGCGGATCAGAGCGTTTACTCGGTTCCTGTCCGCTGTCGACCGACGCCGTCTTCCACCAAGCCACTAATACTTCCGCGTCGTTAGTTGGGTCACGAGCGTCGCCGTCAAGGACGGCGGGCGGACGAGCCACCATGAGCACGACCGATTCGGCATCCCTCTCGGACGAGGATGCGGACGAACGGGAACGGAGCGTTACCCCGCTGGAGTTGTTCTTCGACCTCGTTTTCGTGTTCGCGGTGACCCAAATCACCGGGTTTCTGATTCGGAACCTGACGTGGGGCGGGATGGTTCGCGGCGTGGCGCTCCTCGCGGTGGTGTGGTGGGCGTGGGTCGGGTACTCGTGGCTGACGAACGCCGTTCCCGCCGAGGAGGTCCTCCCGGCGCGACTGGTGGTTCTGTTCGCGATGGCCGCCATGCTCATCGTCGCGCTCTCGATTCCCCGCGCGTTCGGCGACGACGCGGTGTCGTTCGGCGTCGCCTACTTCGCGGTTCGAGCGTCGCACGTCGTTCTCTACGGACTCGTCACGCCTCCCGAAACGAGGGAGGCGGTCCTCCGACTCGCGCCGGGGTTCCTGGGCGCACCCCTCCTGCTCGTCGCGGCGGGATTCGTCGCGACCCCGTACCAAAGCGCGCTGTGGGCCGTCGCCATCGCGATCGATTTCGGCGTCGCGCGCGTCCGCGGCGTCGAGGGGTTCCACGTCCGCGCGGGCCACTTCGTCGAGCGCCACCGACTCGTCGTCATCATCGCGTTGGGCGAGTCCATCGTGGCGGTCGGCGTCGGCGCGACCGGTCTCGTCCTCGACGCGGACGGCGTTCTCGCGGTCTTCTCGGGATTCGTCCTCATCGCGATGCTGTGGTGGCTCTACTTCGACTACGCCACGCTCGCCGCGGAGCGACGACTCGCCGCGATTCACGGCCACGACCGCGCCGTGCTGGCGCGGGACTCGTACAGCTACATCCACCTGTCGATGGTCGGCGGTATCGTCTTCGTCGCCCTCGGAATCGAGCGGACGCTCGCGCACGTGAACGAACCGCTCCGTCTCGTCTCGGCCGTCGCGCTCTGCGGCGGCGGCGCGCTCTACCTCTGCGGGCACAACGCCTACCGATACCGCGACCACGGCACCGTCAGCGTCCCGCGCGCCGTCGCGGCCGCCGCCGCGAGCCTGCTGGTTCCGTTGGCGCCGTTCGTCCCGGCCCTCGTCGTTCTCGGCGGCCTCACGGCCTTGTTCGTCGCGCTCGCGGGGTTCGAGACGATCCGGTCCGAATATCGGCCCGAGTTTCGTCCGTGAACCCGGTTACCGGAGGCTCAACCCGCGAATCTCCACGCTCTCGCCCTCCGCCACGGAGCCGATAATTCGCCCGTCCGTCTCCTCGACCAGGCTCTCGGCGTCGTCCTCCGGTAGCGCGACCACGAACCCGGTACCCATGTTGAAGGTTCGGTGCATCTCCTCGTCCGAGACGTTGCCCTCCGCCCGCACGAAGTCGAAAATCGGCTGCGCGGGGAAGGGGTCGGTCACCTCGTAGCGACGCTCCCCCATCCGCAGGAGGTTCGTCCACCCGCCGCCGGTCACGTGCGCGGCGGCGTGCACGTCGCGCGACCGGAGCGCCGGAAGGAGGTAAGTGTAGAGGCGCGTCGGTTCGAGCAACCGCTCGCCGACCGTCCCATCGCCGCGGGGGAAGGGGTCGTCGTAGTCGTGGTTCTTCGTCGCGGCCCGCCGGGCCAGCGTCAGGCCGTTCGAGTGGATGCCGTCGGACTCGAAGCCGACCAGCGCGTCGCCGACCTCGGCTTCGCCGGGGAAGACGGCGTCCTTCGGCGCGAGTCCGGCGCAGGCACCGGCGAGGTCGAGGCCGGAGACGACCTCGGGCATGACGGCGGTTTCGCCGCCGACGAGGGCGACGCCCGCCTCCTCCGCGCCCGCGGCCAGTCCTTCGCCGACCTGTTCGGAGAACTCCTCGCTCGGCTCGTCGACGGCGAGGTAGTCCACGAAGGCGACCGGTTCGACGCCGGCCGCCACGAGGTCGTTCGCGTTCATGGCGATGCAGTCGATGCCGACCGTCGAGTAGTCGCCCAGTGCCTCCGCGACGAGCAGTTTCGTCCCGACCCCGTCGGTCGCCAGCGCGAGATACCGGTCGCCGATGTCGAGCAGGCCCGCGTAGTCGGTCGTGTCGTCGATGTCGGAAACCGCGCCGACGAGGGCCGCCGTCGCCGCCTCGCTGGCGTCGATGTCCACGCCGGCGTCCGCGTAAGTCAGTTCCTCCTCCTCCTCGCTCATGGTCGAACGCGCGCACCGGGCGAGTAAAGGTGTGCCGTTCTCGCGTCAGAAGGACGGCGTCACGAACAGCGCGAACAGCGCGAGCAGGACGCACGGGACGAACGCCGCGACGAAGACCGCGGTGCTCCACTTTCGAACCGTATTTCCGTCCAGCGGGCCCCACGGGAGCATGTTGAACCCGGCGAGCAGGAAGTTTATCTGAACGCCGAGGCCGCCGATATCGCCGACGATCGACGGTCCGACCAGGGCGAGGGGGAAAAAGAGCGCGCCGAGCGCGACGTTCGTGAGCGGACCGGCCAGCGCGATGAGTCCGTTCTCCCGCTCGGTCGCCATCCCCCGGTGGTACACCGCGCCGGGCGCGGCGAACAGGAACCCGGCCAGCGCGCTGACGACGGCGAGAAACAGCATGCCGTAGTCCGCGCGGAACTCCGCGACCTGACCGAACCGCACCGCCGTCACCTTGTGCGCCAGTTCGTGGAGGAGAAAGCCGACGCCCGCGGTGAGAAGCGAGACGCCGAACGCCCCGACGAACTCGCCGGACGAGACGCCGCCCCCGGGTTGGAGCACGGCCCGAACGAGTTCGGGCCGGAAGAACAGCGCGAACGCGACGCCGAGCGCGAGCCACGCGACCAGTAGGTCTCGAACCTCGTGCGCGCTGAATTTCATGCGAGCGCCTCCCAGATGATGTCCGCGCTGTTCCGCGCGCCCTCCACCATCAACCGGGTGATGCCCTCGACGCCGCCGACCTCCGGGCCGAGGAGCGGGAGCACGACGAACGGGAAGAGGAACGTGGCTATCATGCTCCCGACGTTCGTCATGGCGACGACGGCGATGAGGCGAAAGAGCGGAACGTCGAGCATCCGCGACATGATGTCCGACAGGGGGCTCTCCTCGTCGCTCATGATGTCGTTCAGCTCCGCGATGTCGCCGATGTTAACCTGCGTGTACTTCAGTTCGACGTAGCCAGCGAACCACCCCGGCGCGAGCAGGGGGTTGATGCTCGTGAGCCACGCGATGAGTCCGCCGACGGTGGCGCTCGACCAGTGCGCTCCGGCGAGTTTCGCCAGCGAAAAGGCGAAGATGCCGTTGAACAGGAACCACGCCGCGAACACCTCGATGAGGAAGGTCTGTCGCACGCCGGCCATCGCCAGCAGGACGAAGAAGGCGACGAAGGCGACGGTGACGAAGTAGCCGAACGCCTTGAACAGCGAGAAGCGCCGTCCCTTCTCCGTCCCGACCAGCGACTCCATGGGCGGCAGCGTACTCGAATCGGCGAGATAGCGCTCGATGCCCGCCCGGTGGCCCGCGCCGACCACCGCGACGACGTTCTTCCCCGATTCGCGGAGTTCGACCAGTCGGTGGGCGATGAAGGCGTCGCGTTCGTCGATGAGCGCCTCCGCACCGCCGGGCGAGAAGCGCCGGAACTCCTCCATCATCGCGGTTATCACGTCGCCGTCGGTCAGTTCCTCGATTTCGAACTCCTCGTCCAACTCCGCTTCGTCGACGCTGCCGACGAAGAGGCTGCCGAGCAGTCCGAGGACGACGCCGACGCCGACGCCGACCGCGAGCGACGTGAGCACCCGGAGCGAGACCGCGCCGACGGCTTCGAGCGTCGCCGCGTCGAGCGCGGTGCCCGCGCTCGCGTCGATCGCGCCCGTGCCGACCGCGAGACCGGCGACGATGCCGACGACGAGGCCGCCGCCGAGCGCGACGTCGTAGCGTCTCGTCGCGCCGAACGAGAGGGCCACCGCCCCGAGCGCGAGGCCGGCGAACGCGCCGCCCGCGAACCCGCCGACGAGTCGGAACGTTTCCGCGCCCGCGCCGAGGGTGAGCGCCTCGTTCAGTCCGAGAATCGGCGCGACGAGGATTCCGAACAGCATCGCGAAGAAGACGCCCATCGTGGCTCCGCCGACGAGGCCGAGCGTGAGCGGGTCGGTCACGCCGAGGGCGAGGCTGCCGACCATCCGGAACTTCTCGCGCAGGGTCATCCGCGCCCAGAATCGCTGGATGGTCATCTGGATGTCGCGGTCGACCAGCGCCACGTCGCTTCCCGTCCGCTCCGCCACTTCGATGGCGGCCTTCATGTCAGCGCCCGGTTGGATGTCGAACTCCTCGCCCATCTTCGCTTGGACGTACGAGAGCATCCAGTAAGCGAGAAACTGAAAGACGGTGTTGCCGTGGAGCAGGTCGGACGGTTCGAGGTCGTCCGCCATCTCGCCCTGCATCTGTCTGTATCGCCCCTCGTCGAGTTCGACGGCGACCACGTCGGGTCGCTCCTCCTCGACCGCCTCCTCGACGCGCTCGACGCTCTTCGCCGAGACGTGGGCGGTCCCGACGACTCGCACGCTTCCCGCGCCGCCTCCGGACGGCGGCGGGTTCTGGTCGGTCATCACTCTCGTTACTCACCCTCCGTTTTTACCGTTATCGGTGACGCGACAATTTTTCCCGCTCCGTCCCCCTCGAACGAGGTCGCCGCGCGGTTCGAAAACTGAACGGGGAGCGTCCTGGCTCACGCTCCGGAAGCACCTCGGACTCGGTCGGTTACGCGACTCGGACGACGACGCGACCGTGGCTCTGCACTTCGACCTCGTGGCCGGCCAGGACGAACGAGACGGTCCCGGTGAGGGGCCGGAGACGTCCGTCCGCGCGCGGGCCGAAGAGGGCTTCGAGGGCGTCCACGTCCACGGCGCGGTGGAGGGGCGGGAGGTCTTCGGGGGCCTGTCCGGTCGCCGACGCGAGCGTCTCGACGATGGTGTGGAGGAGCGTCGCTTCGCCGTCCCACGAGTACTGCGCCGACGCGACTGGTTCGGGGCTGTCTATTGACACGGATTCGTTCACGCTCACCGGAGGTACCGCGCGCTCGGCCATCCGCCTGTGCGTTCAGATGTTGCGTCTTTAAATAGGGCGAGGATGCGGAGGGACACCGTCACACGGTTCGGTCGATGGTGGCGAACAGTTCGCGGTACGGTTCGGGGAACCGCTCCATCTCGACGGACTCCCGGGCTCGGTCCCATCTGACGAGTTGGATTTCCTCCAGCATCGGAAGGTGGGCGTGGATGAGCGAGGTTCGAATCTGTTCGTCGGTGCCGCCCTGGAGGCGACCGACGAGGTCGGATAGCGAGAGCGCACCGTCTTCGCGCCGTAACGCGAGTAGCGTCTCGCGTCGGCGTTCGTTCGAAAGTACCGTAAAGAGCGCGTCGAGTTCGGGCGTCGCGGTCCCGCCCGGTTCCGCGCCGGGGTCCTTCTCGGAGCAGACGTCGGATGGCATGTTCGGAGGCAGTAACCGAAGGGCATTGAGCGGCGGGGCTAAACGATTAGCTTTCCCCTCGGTTATTCGAAGACGGTCGAGAGGAACTTCTTCTCCGCGAGTCGAAGGTGCTTGTGGAGCGTCGGTGCGGAGATGTCGAGCGATTCGGCGAGTTCCTCGCCCGTGCTCCCGCGCGGCCAATCGAAGTAGCCGCCGTGGTAGGCCGCCATGAGGACGGCGCGCTGGCGGTCGGTCAATCGCCGGTCGAGCGCGTCGCGGAACTGTGTGCGCGTCTCGACGGGGCGTTCGACGGTCTGGCGGGAGACGAGTTCGGACGAGTCGAAGGCGTTCGCCAACGCATCGACTATCTCGCGGACGTTTCCCTCGTCCGGCAGATCGACGTGGACGTCCGCCACGCCGTCCTCCGCGACCGCGGAGCGGAGGACACCGCCGTGGTGCGTGAGCGTCGTCAGCACCATCGGTTCGTCGTACCGCACCTCCAACAGGCACTCCTCGTCCCGCTCGCTGACGACTCGAAGGTGGGAGACGCTCGCGAAGTTCCGACAGAACTCGACCACCTTTTCGGGGGGTGCTCCGCGGACCGAGACGTACAGCAGCAACGCCCCGTCGGGGTGGAAGACCGCGTCCTCGAACCGAACGGTGCAACTCTCTCGGGCGGAGAGCGCGGTGAAGACGTACTCCTCGTCGACGATTCGGAACGTCAGTTGGACGACCTGTTCCGCGAGGAGCGCCCGTCGCGCTTTGACCGCGAAGATGGCGTAGCCGACCATCTCGCCGAGTTCTCCCAGCACCTTTCGCTCCGGTTGGTCGAACGCGTACGGTTGGTCGGAGTAGACTCCGAGCACGCCGTACACCGTCTCCTCGTGAACCAGCGGGATGGCCGCCAGCGATCGGAAACCGCACTCCGACGCCGGTTCGCTCCAGTCGTACTCCCCTTCCTCGATGTCTTGGATGACCTGCACCGTCCGCGTTCGGGCCGCCGTCGCGCCCGGACCGTCGGAGACGTCGAAGTTCGCCCGCTGGAGTAGGTCGACGTACTCCTCGTCGATACCGGCCCACGTTCGCGGCTGAAACTCCTCGTACTGGGGGTCGAAACGGACGACGAGGGCGAACCGGTACGGGTCGGCGGCGATGCGGTCGCACACCGCCCGTTCTATCCGTTCGACGGTGTCGGCCCGGACGACGGCGCGGTCGATGCTCCGGATGACGGCGTTGATGCGGCGGAGTCGCTCCAACTCGTCGCGCTGTGCTTTCAACTCCGCGTCGCGCCGTTCCTTCGTCGAAACGTCGCGGGCGACCCCGACCGTCCCCGCGAAGTCGTCGCCCTCTCGAACGACCGAGAATCGGAGTTCGTAGGCGAGCGTCTCCCCGTCCGCGGTTCGAATCGGTAGCTCCGTCGCTCGAACCCCGTCCGGGTCGTCCTTCAGCAGCTCGGCGATTTCGGCTTCGAGGCGGGCCACGTCGTCTTCGTCGACGACGAGCGAGACGTGCGCTCCCAACAGTGCCTCGCGGTCGTACCCCGTCGCCTCGACCACGGCGTCGTTGATCGCGACGAAGCGGCCGTCCTCGTCGAGTTGATAGACCCCGTCCCCGACTGTCGAGACGACCGCCTCGTCCGGTAGCAATCCGTTTCCTTGCTCCCGACTCATTGAGGTAGACAATCGTTCGACGACGATAACTCTGGCGCGGCGGACGAACCGCGTCGAACTAAGTACGGCGGCGGACAACCCGCGAACATGGCGGACACCGCGACCCTAATGGACTCGTACACCGAGATGACCGAACTCCTCCTGCCGAACGACACGAACAACCTCGGACGGGCGCTCGGGGGCGCCGTGCTCCACTGGATGGACATCTGCGGCGCGATTTCGGCGATGCGGTTCTCGAACCAGCAGTGCGTCACCGCGTCGATGGACCACGTCGACTTCATCTCGCCCATCGACCTCGGCGAGGTGGCCACCGTGGAGGCGTTCGTCTTCGACACCGGCAGGACGAGCATCGACGTGAAGGTGAACGTTCGCGCGGAAGACCCGAAGGAGGGCGAGGAGCGGGAGACGACCACCTCCTTTTTCACCTTCGTCGCGCTGGACGAGTCGGGGTCCCCGACCCCCGTGCCGAAACTGGAGTGCCCGGACGAGAATCAGGAGTCACTCCGCGATTCGGCGCGGACGGAGCGCGTCGAGCAGCTTCGCGCCGTGGCCGAGCGAATCGACTAGTCGCGGAACGATTCGATATCGTCGCGGTACGGCGTCTCCGGTAGCTCGGCGAACCACCGCGCGTCGCGGATCGTCTCGCCGTCGACGCCGAGGTCGTCGCTAATCGTCGGTTCCGCCGCGCGGCCGCCGAAGAGGACGAACCAGCCCGAGACGTCGTCCCCGTCGTGCGCGAACGTCTGGCGCTCCACGGCGAGCGGTCGGTCGAGTTCGACCGCCACCCCCGTCTCCTCGGCGACTTCCCTGACGGCGGCCTCTTCGAGGGTCTCCGCCGGTTCGATCGTCTCGCCGCAGTCGTCGCCCGCCGGTTCCGAGACGCGCCGAATCTCGCGGTCGCCTCCGGGGACTATCCATCCGTCGCTCCACCCGTTCTCGACGAACAGGACGCGCCCGTCGTCGTCGGTCACGGCCGCGCCGACCCAACGGTCGTACCCCGACTCGATGGCGCGCTCCACGCCGGCGAACTCGTCGGCGTCGAGCGAGAGCGTGCGGCTTCCCTCACGAACGTCACCCCGACCGCGGATGTCCGATAGCTCGTCCATGGTCGCGAGTCGTCCGACCGAGAAAAAGTAGCTACTTATCTACGGGTTTCGCGGGGCGGTGCGCTTTCCCTTCTTCTTCCCGCCGTTCTTTTTCTCGGCCGTCTTCTTCTGCCCGTCCTTCGCCGTGGTCGTCGTGGTGGTGGTCGTGGTCTTTGCTCCTTTATCGCCTTTCGCGGTCGTGGTCGCGGTGGTCGTCGTGGTCGTGGTGGTCGTGGTTCGCTTCCCCTTCTCCTTCGGCGTCGCTTTCTTCCGCTCCGTCGTGGTGGTCGTTTCGTTCGCCGTGGTCGTCTCTTTCACCGTCTCCTTCGGCGTGGTTTTGTTCGCGGCGGTCGTCTCCGGGGTCGTCCGCTTCTTCACGACCGTCTCGTTTGCGGTCGTCTCCCTCACCGTCGTCGCGGTGGTCGTCTCGTTCGGCGTGGTGGTCTTCTTTCGCACCGTTTCTTTCGGGGTTGTCTCTTTGGCCGTGGTTTCCTTCGGCGTCGTCCGCTTCTTCACGACCGTCGTCTCTTTCGGCGTGGTCTCTTTCGCGGTCGTGGTGGTCGTCTGCTTCGCGGTCGTCTCTTTCACCGTGGTTTCCTTGGCGGCGGTCGTTTCCTTCGCGGTGGTCGTCGCTTTGGCCGTGGTGGTCGTCTTCGCGGCCGTGGTCTTCCGCGTCGTCTCCTTCGCGGTGGTCGTTTTCTTCTCGGCGGTCGTTTCCTTCGCGGTCGTCTCGTGGTCGGCCGCCGTCGTTTTCTGCGCTCCTTTGAACACGAAGTCCTCCACGAGGATGAGTTCGAACGGTCTGTCGGGGGTGCCCTCCGGCGCGTCGGCGGGGTTGACGTAGCCCGCCGCGAACGCGGAGTACGCCGTGCTCTCGTTCAACGTCACGTCGAACGTCGCCACGACCGGACCGTCGTCGTTCTCGGTGGCGGGGCGGACTTCGAGCGTGTAGTTGCCGGCCGGGACCTCCTCGTAGGCGGTGGCGTTGCGGAACGAGACGTTGTCGAAGAGCGTCGCGTTCGTCCCCTCGACCGTCACGTCCACGGGCGGGGCGTCCGGCGAGACGTGGACGAGTCGGACGGAGGCGTTCCCCGCTCCGGGCGCGGTGAAGTTGTCCTCGAAGACGACCGGTTCGAAGGAAGTGTTCGCGTCCTCCGAAATCTCGCCCGTCGCGGTGACCGTGTAGTTCGTGTCCGCCTCGAAGCTCACGTTCCCGGAGAAGACGACCGCGCTCCGGTCGCCCGCCGCGGTGATGGTGACGTTGTGCTCGCCCGCGGAGAGGTTCGCGTACTCGGTCACGTTGCCGTACGAGAGGTTCGACGCCACCGTCTCGTTGTCCACGAGCACGTCCACCGGCGGCGCGTCGGGCGACATGTGCGCGATTCGAACGCGCGCGTCGCCGCCGTCCTGAGCGCCGCCCTCGTTACCGCCGTCGCCCGTCATCGCGCCGATTCCACCGGCCATCGCGCCGATGCCGACGGACGCGACGAGAACTAGCGATACCACTCCGACCGCCAGCGTCCGCGTTGATTTTGTCCCCCACATTCCGGCGTACAGTCCGGGTAGCGTCTCCTTAAAACGGTTAGAACGTCCATACCCGTAACGATTTCGGAGAAAACGGTAACGCTCGTTTCCGGTCGTCTCGACCCGCCGTTCGTCCGGAGAAATATCCGCCTACCGCGGCGTCCGCGAGGGTCTCGTCGGCGGGAGAAGAACCCTTATCTGAGCGGTCGCCCTATCACGGCCCATGGGACTCGACGTGTCAGCCCCGGACGCACCGACCCTGCGCCCGGAGGCGGACGTGCAGGAGTACGACGACGTGTCGGTTCAGGGGGAGACGAACTACCGGCGCGACGAACTGGAGACGTTCCTCCGCGAAGGCGCGTGGGAGGAGGCGTTCAATCAGTGGGCGGAGCACACCGACTTGGACGAACGCGAATTCGAGACCGCGCTCGATTTGGGACTGTTCGACGAGTTCGACTTCTTCTGGGACGACTTCGCGGACCGAGTCGGATACCACGCGCCGGGCCTCCCCGAGGACTGGAAGGAGCGGGACATCCACCCGGACGTCGACTCGTGGAACGCCGTCTCGTCCATCAACGCCGCGCTGACCGAACTCGGACAGGTGGTCTGCGACGTGCTCGAACGCGACTACGTGAACTGGGAGGCGGAGTTCGAAGCGCCGGACGACCTGCCGAACTTCGACGAGCGTTAGACCGGTACTATCGGAATATCACGCCCTCGGTCTCCCCGTCGAGGACGACCGAGCCCTCCTCGTTTCGACAGACGAACGACACCGTCATCTCGTGGCGCTCCTCGCGCGACGTCACCGCTTCGACGGTCGCCTCGCAGGTGATCTCCTCGCCGACGTACACCGGTCCGCGGAACTGGAACGTCATCGTCCGGGCGACGTAGTCCATATCGCCGCCGAGTTTCGTCGGGAGCGTCGCCGTCAGCAGTCCGTGAACCATCGGCGAGTCTCCCTCGACGTGGTGGCGTCCCCGGTCGCCGGAGACGTCGGCGAACCGAACCACGTCCTCGTTCGTGAACGTCCGCGAGTACCGCTTCGTCTCGCCTTCCGTCGGAGCGTCGGCCATGCGAGAGGTTTTCTCGCCGACCGAGGTAACTTTTTATCCGGACGACCGCGCCTTCGAACCGTCCGCGACCGAAGCGGACGGGTTCATTTATACCACAGTGGTCACACACACCGGATATGGTGTCGCTGCTCGATGGGTGGTCGGTGCGGGTCGGAATCCTGCTCGGCCTGTCGCTCTCGCTTCTCATCGTCTGGGGGTTGGACAGACCGCGAGGACGCTGGGGTATCGCGCTCAGGAAGCGATTCCTCCTCGGCGTTCCGTGGGGGACCCTCGTCTCGGTCGTCGGGGTCTTGGCCGTCTACCTGTTCGTGCAGGGCGGTTGGAACCACTGGCGAAATCCCGTCACCGTCGCGTTCGCGTCGTGGTCGTACCTCTACCCGGTGGGAATGGCGCTCGGGTCGTTCTCCCACGCCGGGCCGAGTCACCTCCTCGGGAACGTGACGAGCACGCTCGTCGTCGCGCCGCTGGCGGAGTACTACTTCAGCCACTTCCCGACCGAGCGCGGCGAATCGTCGTTCTCGTCGTGGCGGACGAACCCGTGGTTTCGAGCGTTCGTGCTGTTCCCCATCGGCGTCGTCCTCTGCGGTCTCGGAACGAGCGTCTTCGCTTGGGGGCCCGTCATCGGTTTCTCCGGCGTCCTCTTCGCGTTCGTCGGGTTCGCGCTGGTCCGCTACCCGCTCGGAACCGTGGTCGCCCTCTCCGCGCAGGGCGTGGTTCACACCATCTATCTCGCGCTCCAGGAGCCGCAGATCACCGGGCAAGCCTCGTCCTCCTACTCGAATCCGTGGTGGTTCGGCATCGCCGTGCAGGGACACACGCTGGGACTCTTCCTCGGCGCGCTCGCCGGACTGTACCTCCTCCGACGGCGACGGGTTCGGGTGAGCGCCCTCCGGACGTGGGCGGGCGCGTTCGTCCTCCTGATGTCCCTCTCCCTGTGGGCGCTGTGGTGGTACCGCGGGCTGGAGAAGTACGTCCTCTTTCGCGGTCTCGGCGTCGTCTTCGTCCTCGCGCTGGCGATACTCCTCGCGGTCGCGATTCGCACGACCGACCGGAAATCGTTCGGTCCCAGGGCGCGGCAGGCGGGAACCGTGTTGTTCCTGATTCCGCTGGTCGTCATGGCTGGCGTCGCCATCCCCGTCAACCTCACGGCGGTCGACGGCGACGGGACGGCGGGCGTCGATTCCGGCGTGTCGATTCGGGACTACACCGTGATGTACGCGGAGAACGTGCCGAACCAGAAGGTGTCCGTCGTCGACGTTTCGCTCGGCGGGGAGACGACGCAAGTGAACACCAGCGGCGTCATCGTCGTCAACGAGGACCGGGAAATCTGGTCGCGCGAAGTGTCGAAAGGACGACTCGCGCACGTCGGACGATCCACGGTCAGGGTCGGCGGCCTCGGCTGGACCGAAGCCGTGCAGGTGCGGCGCGTCGGCTGGAGCGCGGACGGCGGCGGAACCGCTTATCACGTCTGGCTACGCCCGAAATCGGGGTCGTGGCGACACGCCTTCGCGTCCGGACCCGCGACCGCGACCCCGGTGCTGGCGGGCAAGAACGTCTCCATCGTCCCGCGGAACGGGCGGTTCGCCATCCGACTCACGGAGAAGAACAACGCCACGCTCGCCGCCGCACCGCTGCCCGACCGAAACTCCTCCGTCACGCTCGGCGGTACCGAGTTCACCCGAAAGGGCGGAAAGTTGGTCGCCGCGGTCGACGACACCCGCGTCGTGGTGGCGAGAAAGGAGACGTACCGAAACTAGCGCCACTCGATTCTGAACACTTCGGCGTCGAGCGTCGTTCGCTCCCGCCGTTGGAAGTCGAAGCGCCGCGAGAGCGCCAGTTCCGCGCGAAACGCGTGCGTGACGTCGCCGCCGGCGTCGGCGGCGAACGCCTCCACGAAGTTCTCGCTCCCCTCGTTGTGGATGGAGTAGGATACGTCCGCGACGCCGGCGGTCGTCTCGAGGAAGGCTCGGTCCGCGTGTTCGTTCCCCTTCTGCGCCCCGAACGGCGGGTTCATCACGACGGTCACGCCGTCAGTCGCGCGATTCGCGGCGCAGAGGGGTGCGCGCGTCGCGTCGGCGAGCAGCCACTCGACCGGGACGGCCGGCGCGACGCGTCGCTCGTTCTCGCGGGCTCGTCGGAGCGCGGCGGGGTCGCGGTCGAGCGCGACGACGCGTTCGGGGTCGCGCGTCGCGGCCCCGAGCGCGAGCACGCCGGTTCCGGTTCCGAGGTCGACGACGGTCTTCCGGGCGACGTCGCCGTGAACGTCGGCCAAATGGACGAGGTGGGCCGCGAGGTCCGCGGGCGTCGGATACTGCTCCCACTCGACCCGCGGGTCGGCGAAATCGGCGACTTCTGAGAGGCGGCGTTCCAGCGCGCGTTTCCCCATGTGGCGGGTGGACGAGGCGGAGAGACGTAAGAATCAGGATTCGAGCGTGATGGGGCCGTCGAGTTCGAGCGTGATTCCCTCCCGGTGGGCGCGCTCTCGCAGGGCGGCGAGGGAGGGACGGACCTTCGATTCGTCCTCGACGGCGTCGAACCGGACGGTGACGGTGCCCGCCCCGAGGAACGCCGCGGTTCTGACGTACTCGCGGATGCGGTCGGCCTCGTCCTGCGTGGCGAACGAGCAGTCCGCGTCGAAGCAGGCGTCGACCGTCACGCCGGCGGGGACGAAATCGTTAGCGTCGAGTTCGCGCTGGAGTTCCCGCAGTTCGTGGCGCGCGCTCGGCAGCGCGGACGCTTCGAGCGTCACGGGCGTCTTGTCCGTGGGTCGGCAGCGTTCGATAGCGGTTTCGATCGACGTGGGGCGAGTGGCGCTCATCGTACCACACCATATCTGCTAAGCATACAAAAAGGTTTGTGTATGTCCAGTAGTAATCTCATAGGTAAAGCGACCGTTTCACCCAACTGAAAGCATTTACCGAAGACGGCGGAAGACGGAACCATGTACCGCCGAGCAGTCCTCGCCTCCGTCGGTTCCGTCTTGGCCGCAGGCTGCCTCTCCGAATCGACGCCGGGCGGGGTCGGCATGGAACCGTCCTCCACGACCCCGACGCGAAAAACCTCGACCCGAGGAACGCCCACGACGGCGACGGAACCGACCCTCCGAATCCCGGACGAGAATCGCTGTCCCCCGTTCGGCGATCAACGCGTCGTCTGCTACCAGAACGCCGACTCGGACGCGACCCTGCTCGCGGAACCCTCGACGGAGCGGGCGACGCTCCCGAAGGCGACCCTCTCGTTCACCCTGACGAACGAGACGGGTGCGACGTTCACGACGAATTACTACGACTGGTCGGTGTGGAAACTGGTCGACGAGGAGTGGTTCCGCATCGCGCCGCGAATCGTCCCCGAACCGGCCACGATGCTCGACACCGGGAACTCCCACGCGTGGAACGTGACCGTCGACAACACCGACCTCGGGCGGGCGCTGCCGCGGGCGGAGGGAACCGAGAGCGTCGCCCTCGCCGGACTCGGCGGGGGCACCTACGCCTTCGGAATCTCCGGTTGGCTCGAGGGACAGAGCTACGAGGACGGCGTCGGCGTCGCGGCCCGATTCGAACTCGCCGGCGACCCCCTTCGACTCGCGCCGACGGACGACCTGACGGTGGTCGGGCGGGACGGCGACGAGAAGCGCGTGCGTTCGTCCTCGGCGGACGCCGTCTACGTCGCCACGCGCGTCGAGGGCGTCGAATCGCCTCCGATTCGAAAGATTCCGGAGCAGGTCGTCCGCGTTACGCCGCTCCGCAACCTGCTCGCCTCGTTCGAGGACGGGGTGCGTCGGGTCCGCCTCGACGGGAGGGAGTCCGCTTCGCTCGGTCTCGAACGACGGGTGATCGAGTACGAGGGTGCGACCTACCGAATCGAGGAGGCTTAGCGCCGGGCGAGTCGCCGAGCCGTCGTTCGGGCGTGTTTCGCGTGCGCCCACCCGAGGAGATAGCGGGCGTAGGTCTCGTCGAGCGAGCTTTCGAGCGAATCGTCGCCGGATTCGATTCGTCGCCGCGCGGTTTCGAGCAGTTCGCGGGCGAAGGGGTCGCCGTCGCTCTCGGCGAGCGCGTCGCGGAGTTCGCGGAGCGCCCCGCGTTTCGTGCGAAAGACGAGTTTCGACCCCATCTCCGCTTCCTTCTCGTCGGCGTTCGCGCCGTCGCGTCGCGCCACGCGAGGAGGTGCCGGAGCGCGTCGGCCGTTTCGACCGCCGAGAGCACCTCGAAGCCGTCCTCGCGGTGGCGTTCCGCATCGTCGAGGAGGTTTCGTCCGAAGCGAAACCCGTGGACGAAGATGCGCACTCTGACCCCCCGGTACGACCCTTCCGAGAGTTCCTCGGACGCGTCTTCGGTCCGCGAGTCGCGCAACTCCTCCGCCTGCCGTCGAAGCATCTGCCGGTTCCGCCGCAGGGACTCGCCGAACGACCGCGGCGAATCGAGTCCGTCGCGGTATCGCCGGTAGATGCGCCGTCCGTCGTCCCAGTCGCGGCGCGCCGACGCGAGGCTCTGACGAACGCCCCCCGCGTCCATCGCGTCCTCCGGCGGTGAAACGCGGCGGAAAAAACCCGACGCCTGTTGGAGGTGGTGCTCGCCCCGGCCGACCCGCACGAGAAACTCGCTCGGGTCGTCGCACTCGAGCGCGATTCGCTCCCGGAGGGATTCGATACCGAATCGGAGGTCGGCCTGTTCGGTGCCGGGGTTCTCCTCGTGATACTCGCCGTTCAGGTACTGAGCCGCACCGAGCGTTTTGGCGGCTGCTCCCGCGGCGTACTGGAACTTTTCGAGCGTTCGGAGGGTTCCGGAACCCTTCGACACCTCGTCGAGCGCGTTTCGCGCCTGTTTCGGACCGTCTTCGAGGACGTAACGGTCCGTGCTGCCGAGGGTCGACGCGTCGGCCCGCCCCCACGCCCGTTCGGCCTCGGTCGTCAGTCGCTCCACGTGGCTTCGCGCCGCTTCGACGTGCGCCGCCGGAATCTCGATTCGGGGCGGTATCGTGGGGATTTCGGCGCGGCGCGTCCGCGCGCTCGTTATCGAGGCGGGGAGCGTGTCAGTGGCGAACGCGAGCGAACCGAAGCCGAGGGCGGAACCGCCGACGAGGGCGGAACCGACGAGGAGTCGCCTGCGGGAGAGCGGGCTATCGGGGCGGAACATGAGAAGAATGAGACCGGTCGACTACAAGAATTTTCCTACCACGTGCCGTGAAAGGTGTCGAATTCGAGCGCGTCCAGCGGTTTGTTTCCGACCGCTATCTCGTACTCGCCGGGCGTGAGCATCGGCTTGTGGAACCGCGGCCCGTCGTCGGTCGTGATGCGCGGACAGCCCGTGTTGACGAAGGCGTCCATGTCGAAGTTCCGGAGGCGGTCTGGCGTCACCTCGTCCATCGTGATGAGGTAGGCGTCGTCGTTGTCGTCCAGAATGTCCTGCGCGACCTCCCAGCGACCCTGTCCGATCTTCGTGCAGAAGATGACGCCCCACTTCTCCGCGTCCATCGCCCGGTGAACAGCGCCGTACCGCTGTTTCATGAACTTCTCCGTGTCGGCGACCGTGACGACGTTGTTCACGGGGTCGGCGATGACCACGGTCTTGTCGGGGTGCTCCATCGCCAGTCCGAGCGGGTGGAACTTCCCGCCGCCGACGTAGAGCACCTGGTCGGCGTCGATGTCCGCCGAGGCGTAGTTACAGCCGAGCACCTGCCCCTCGTGGGTGAGTCTGTCGTCTCCCTTCCGGGTGTGGACGTCGAAGCCGCGGTCTTCCAGCCACTCGCGCATCTCCTCGAAGCGATTCATGTGCTGGGCGGTCGTGACCAGCCCCACGTCGCCGACTTCGAGTTCGTCGAGGGCGTCCTCCACGATGGGGAACACGTCCACGTTCGAGAACAGGGGGACGTAGATGACCTTGTCCGTGTTCTTCATCGGGGAGTGGCCGAAGTGGACGAACACGTCCGTGCGCTTCATCAGGTAGGTGTCGAGGTCGCAGGCCCCGTAGCACGGCTGTCCCGAGATGAGGATGGTCACGTCGTCGGGGAGCAGCTCGCGCAGGTCGTCGGCCACCTTCGGCCCGCGGCGTTTCAGCCCCTCGGGGAACTGGAGGCCCACCTTCTTCGCGTCGCGCTCTTCGACCGCGTCGACGATGCGGTCGAGCTCGTAATCCCACTCCCGGTCGTGTTTGAGGGACATCCCCGTCTTCCGCAGGTCCCCCTCGCTGTACTCGCTCTGCTGGCTCATTACCACTCCTTGCGGCCGAGAACTTTTAACCCCGGCGTTCCGGGTCTCCTGCCCCTCGTTTCCGCGCGCGGCACGCGGCGGACCCGTCGGCCACCTCGCCATTCGGCACACCTAAACGCCTCCAGTGCGAATCCACTCCCATGAGCGTAGACGCCAAAGCGGAGACGGGCAAGGAGCGAGCCAGCGTCGAGGAGATGGCGACCGAACTCGGCGAAGCCATCGCCGACACGCCGGAGTATCAGCAGTTCGAGGAGGCGAAGGCGGCGGTCGAGGCCGACGAGGACGCGCAGGAGAAGATTCGGGAGTTCGAGCGCCTCCGACAGGAGTTCATGCTCGCGCGCCAGACGGGCGAGGCGACCCAAGAGGACGTGACGAAGGTGCAGGAAGCCCAGCAGGAACTCCACTCGCTTCCGGTGATGGAGGAGTACCTCGAAGCGCAGGACGAACTCGACGCGCGACTCGAAGACCTGAACCGCGCCGTCTCCGCCCCGCTGGCCGTGGACTTCGGCCAGCAGGCCGGCGGCTGCTGTCAGGACGAGTAGTCTTCGACGGCCACCCACTCGCCGACCTCACCACTTTCTCGAAGCGCATCGACCACGACGAGCGTCCGCGCCGCCTCGCGGGCGTCGGTTCGCGGCCGATCGCCGCGTTCGACGTACTCCGCGAACCGCTTCACCTCGATGGCGTACGGATTCGTCGGGTCGAACGACTCGGTGACGCGTCGCCCCGGCGCGCGGAGTTCGAACGTCGTCGGGTCGCTCCCGGTCGAGAACGCCGGGTCGGCGTGAATCCGACCCTCCGTTCCTTCGACCCGGCAGTACTGGGCGTCTTCGAGGCGGAACGAACAGTCGACCTGCGCGGTTTTTCCGCCGGGGAACGAGAGTATTCCCGACACCTGCGTTTCGACGCCCGTTTCCTCGGGGTCGGCGATTCGCGCGACGACCCGCTCCGGTTCGCCGAGGAAGAGCTGCGCGGCCTGGATGGCGTAGACGCCGACGTCGAGCAGGCAACCGCCGCCCATGTCCGGGTCGAAGCGCGTCCCTTCGGGCCAGTAGCGAAGCGACGAGTGAAAGCCGGCGTCGACCGAGCGCACGTCGCCGAGTTCGGTCGCCGCCGCCGCCATTCGCTCCGTTCGGGGGTGGTAGCGGTACATCATCGCCTCCATCAGCGTGACGCCGCGGTCGTCGCAGTGGTCGCCCATCTCGCGGGCTTCGGCGGCGTCCACCGCCAGCGGTTTCTCGCAGAGGACGTGCAGACCGCGGTCGGCGGCGCGCTTCGTCCACTCGGCGTGGAGCGCGTTCGGAAGCGGGTTGTACACCGCGTCCACCGCGTCGGATTCGAGCAGTTCCTCGTACGACCCGAACGCCCGCGGAATCCCGTTGTCGGCGGCGAACCGCTCGGCTCGTTCCTCGGTTCGCGACGCGACGGCGTCGACTTCGTGGTCGGTCGCCTCGACCGCCGGAACGAACGATTGCCGTGCGATTCGCGCGGTTCCCAGCACCCCGAACTTCATACGATTGGTAACAGTTCGCACGGGCAAAAGCGTGGCGCGCCGCGCGGTCGGTTCGTTCGCCGGCGTCCGGAGTTCAGAAGTCTGAAGTCGACCAAAACCGGGTCGGGAGAGCGGAGGCGATTCGAGCCTACTTCGGCTCTCGGCAGCCGGTTATTCGAGTTCGTCCAGTTGAACCGTCTCTTCGACGACGAGCGTCGGACCCTGCTCCAAATCGAGAAATTCCGCGGCGTCCGCCATCACGCGCTCGCCCTGCTCCGAGTCGAACGCGGCCTTCATGTCGGCGGTGGAGTCGAAGTACAGTTCGAGGTGACCGTCGTAGCCCGCCTTCTCCGGGTCCTTCGGAACGGAGGTGACGTACTTTCGGAGACCGGGAAGCTCCTTGGCAATCTCCGAGTGCTCGTTCAGCCAGTAATCGACGAACTCCTCGTGGGTCGTCCCGTCTTTGCGAACCAGCAGATCGACCATCTTTATCATGGCACCTGAATTCGCGCATCCGGCCGACTTTGCTGTATCGACTGTCGTTCGAACTCGGCGAGGCGGCAGCGTACTCCCGTTGCCGTTCGTTTAAGTGTACTCCCGTCCTTCTCTCTGCCCGATGGCGGAAATCAACCGACCCGACCGACGGCGGTGCGTACGGTGCGGACGCGAAGACGAGTGGAACGAGTCGAACCGCAACTGGGCGATAGCCGGAGACCAGGGCAGACCGTTCTGCATCCACGAGTGGGACATCAACGGGACGCACAACCCCATCGCGGAGTGAGATGCCGACCGCGTACATCACCGCGCCGCCGGACGCGGCGGGCGAACTCGCGGAACTGCTGGTCGAAGAGCGACTGGCCGCGTGCGTGAACCGGTTCCCGTGCACCTCGGTGTACCGCTGGGAGGGCGACGTGGTTCGCGACGAGGAGGTCGTCCTGCTGGCGAAGACGACCGACGAGGCGTGGGCGAAGTTGGTCGCCCGGGTCGAGGACGAACACCCCTACGACGTTCCGTGTGTCGAGCGATTCGAGGAGCGCGCGATGTCCGAACCGTTCGAAGCGTGGCGGGACGCGGAGGTGGAGTGATGGGGCGCGACGCGACGGACCGGGAAGCCGACCGACAGTTCGGGCCGTGGGCGCTGGCGCTCGGCGTTCTGGCGGTCGGCACCGCCGCGCTGATTCGAGAGGTCAGAAACCGTCGAGGCGGGAAAGCGCGGGACGAACGGACGCGAAACGAGGATTCGAAGACCGGTCGACGCTGACTCGGTCGCCGAAACGCGCCCGCGTGGTCGGCACCGCCGGTTCGAACGGGGAGGTCCTTTCGTCCCGCTACTTCCGCTCCAACCGCGACAGGCCGTGCCAGATGGCGTCGACCATCCGGTCCTCGCCGTCGCCCTCGGCGTCGTCCCACCCCCGAGAGAGGGCGTCTTCCAGCACGGGAAGCGGGTGGTTCTCGAAGTTGTTCATCCCGCGGAAATCTTCGAGGGCGTCGCGCTCGTCGTCGCCGAAGTCCTCGGAGGGCGTCCCCTCGAAGAAGCCGAGGTCTACGAGCGTTTCGGCCACCGCTTCGGCGGTCGCTCCCGACAGCTCCCTCGTTTCGTCCGGCTCCGCGCGTTCGAGGAGCGTCACGTCGTACACCTTGAACACGCGCTCCAGTTCGTCGATGGGCTTCTCGTGGTCGTCCACGCGCACGTCGACCCAGCGGTCGTTGCGCCCGTCGTACCCGCCCTCGGGCTTGGCGACGTACAGCGCCGCGCTCTGTTCGCCGCGCTTGTCGCCGCCCGCGTCGTTGCCCGCGTGGAGCGCGGCGATGAGTCGCTCCGGGAGGCCGCCGTCCGTCTCCTCGAACGCCTCGGACATGGCTTCTATCGTCTCGCGGTTCTCCAGGATGTTCCCCTGCACGGTGTAGTCGTCTCCCTGAATGTCGCCGGCGTAGTCGAAACACTCCGACCCCGTGAACGCGGCGACGGAGCCGTCCCGTCCAACCACGCCGACCTGCCGCGATTCGAACTCGGGATCCGCTCCGGTGAGCTCCCGCACGACGTCGTCGGCGCTCTTTCCCGCCCGAAGCAGGTCGAGTCCGTCGGGGCCGTAGGCGACGTTCGCGTAGCTCTGCGTGGCGACCGCACCCGCGTCCGCGCTGGCGAACGGGACGACGGCCCCGACGCCGACGAACTTCGACTGGACGGCGATGCCGACGGCGTTCCGTTCCGGGTCGCGCGCGGCGATGGAGAACGTCGATGGTCGTGGCATACCCGGGACGAGGGAGGCCACCCCGAAAAGCGTTCACCCCTCCAGACGGGTCGGTCTTTCGGCCCGCAGTCACCCTTTCCTCGCCGTGAGCGGTTGGCGCGAGGCCAACTCGCAGTCGAACTCGGGGTGCTCCGCGAAGTGGTGGACGAGCATGTGACGTCGTCCGCCGGTCAGGCCGCGTTCGCCCACGTCGTCCGCGGTGAACTCGTCCGGGAGTCGGTCGTACAGTCGGGCCACCGACTCGAACCGTTCGAACACCTTTCGGTGGCCCGCCGAGTCCGCACCTCGGCGCGAGACGACGTAGCTCCCGTCCTCGCGGCGTTCGCCGACCGTGTTGAAGAACTCGCGGCGCTCAGTCAGCGCCCGTCCGAGGGCCTCTCGCAATCGGTCGGCGTCGCCTCTGGAGAGTTCGTGCGTCTCGCCGGCGACGGTCACCGAGACGCCGGCGTCCGTGCTCGCCGCCGAGACGGGCGTCTCGGCGGAAGCGAACGAACCGTCAGAACAGTCGGTACTACGCGTGGTCGAGAATTTCTCGACCAGTCGCCGCGGGGCGACTTACTCTATCCTCCGTCGTCGACGACGGATACTGTGACGACATACGCCACACTTGTTGGACGACCCTCATAAGTCTGTCCGTGGGTCGCCGGCGGTGAAGCCACAGCAGGGCGACCGTCAGCAGGTTGTACGCGACCAGTCCGGCGACGAGCGCGCCGAGACGGAATCCGACGAAGGGCGCGACGACGGCCAAGGCGTCGACTCCGACCACCGCGACCAACAGCGCGCTCAGGAGTCCCGCCGTGAACGCTATCGGAGTCGCGTAATCGCGCCACGCGGTCGTGGACGCGGGAACGCGAAGCTTCAAGAGCGGCTCTCGGGAATCGGTCGCGGTCCTCCGTCGAACGCCGCAGTGATCGATCTTCTGTCACTCTCAACGGTCGCGTGAGAGTTTTCACCCCGGCGATACAAGTACCGGGTATGAAGGTTCGCGGAACCCGCGAGTGTCAGGACTGCGGGGCGCAGTGGTCGTACTACGAGACGGGGAGCGTCACCTGTCCGGAGTGCGAGAGCATGCGGAGCGTCGGACTCGAAGCGAGTCGCGTTCAGCATACGGACAGCCCCGAAACGCTCGAACTAGCCGAAGCGCGCGAGGCGACGGACGACCGCCCGCTGCGCGAAGCCGCCGACCTCGCAGGGGACGCTGCGCGCGAGTACGTCAGAAAGCGCGGGTTCATCAACGGCGGCGAACTCCGACCGTTGGACGACACCTACCTCGCGGCGCAGGAACTCCGGCACGTCGCGGACGTGGTCGGACGGACGTTCGAGACGACCGACGACGAGGAGATCTACTTCTTCTCGTTGCTTCGCGGGGCGGACGAGGGGGAGCGCCCCGCGACCGCGGACGTTCCGGAGTCCATGCACGACGTTCGCGGACTCGCCTACGCCGAGGCGCTCGACGAGTACCACGGGGAGATGCGCGAGTGGGTCAGAGAACACGACGTGGGCCGGGACGGTCGGACCACGCTCGAAACGCTCGGCGAACACGTCCGTCGCGCTCGCGCGCTCGAAGCCGGTCTCGATATCGACGCCGCGGACGGCCTCGTGTCCGCGGCGCGCGACCTCTCCCGGTACCTCCGGGACGGCGACGAGGACGCGCTCGTCAGCACGCGGGACACGCTCTCCCGACTCTGGTAGCCCCCTCGCCCCTCGTTACGGCAGTTCGACCTCGACCCCTTCCCGTATCCCGGCGGCTTTCACCGTGTTGTAGAGCAACATCGCGCGGGTCATCGGGCCGACGCCGCCGGGAACCGGGGTGATGGCGCTTGCTTTCTCCTTCGCGCTCTCGAAGTCGACGTCGCCGACGAGTTCGTAGCCCTTCTCCGTGTCCGCGTCGACGCGGTTGACGCCCACGTCGATGACGGTCACGCCGTCGGAGAGCATCTCGCCGTCTATCATCTCGGGGACGCCGGCCGCGGCGACGACGATGTCGGCTTCGCGGGTTTTCGCGGCGAGGTCGGCCGTGCGCGAGTGACAGACCGTCACCGTCGCGTTGCCGCCATCCGCCTTCTGGACGAGGAGGTTCGCCATCGGTTTGCCGACGATGTTCGACCGTCCGACGACGACCGCGTCCTTGCCCTCCGTGTCGACGTTCGCCGAGGCGAGGAGCTTCTGGACGCCGTGGGGCGTGCAGGGTTTGAACCGCGGGTGACCCGCGACGAGCATCCCGACGTTCTCGGGGTGGAAGCCGTCCGCGTCCTTCGTCGGGTCGATGGCCCGGAGGACGCGCCGAGAATCGACGTGCTCCGGGACGGGCATCTGGACCAGTATCCCGTGGACCTCGGGGTCGTCGTTCAACTCGTCGATGGCGTCGTACAGCTCCGAAGCGGGCGCGTCGGGGTCTATCTCGACGTGGATTCCCTCGATGCCGACCTCCTCGCAGTCGCGCTGTTTCATCGAGACGTACGTCTCGCTCGCTGGATCGTCGCTCATGAGCACGGTCGCGAGACCGGGCGTCACGCCCGCGTCCTTCAGCGCGCCGACGCTCGATTCGAGCTCCGCTCGAATCCCCTCGGCGACCGCCTTCCCGTCGATGATGTCCGTCATCGACGAATCTTCCGGCGCGAAGCCCCTTCAATATTCGGGTTCGTGCCTATTTTGTGCCCTCTCTGCTCGTTTCTATGCACATCAATGCGTAGTACGGCGGGCGAACCGGTCCGTCACCGACTCGACCGAATCCGGTCTATCTGCTCTCGGGGGTGAAACTGGTTCGTCGCGTCGGTCTGGATTCGTACCCACCCGGGGTAGATGGCGACGCGCACGTCGGTGAGCGTCTTTCCGTCGGTGAAAACGATGTCCGCGCTTTTGAAACCGGCAATCTGCTCGGGCATAGGTAGCGTTCCAGTCGCGTGCAGTTACGTCTACCGCGTCGCCGGAGCGAAAATCGAGGGTTCGAAGCTACTCGTACAGCGGGTTCGCCTCGCAGAGGTTCTGCACCCGCTCGGCGACTTCCGCCTTCACGTCTTCGTCGTCGAGATGGTTCACCGTGCGCGCGATGAGGTCGCCGACGGCCTCGATGTCCTCGGCGTCGAATCCGCGAGTCGTGAGCGCGGGGGTTCCGGCGCGGATGCCGCTGCTGACGAAGGGCGAGCGCGTCTCGCCCGGAACGGTGTTGGCGTTGAGGACGATGCCGACGTCTTCGAGGGCGCGTTCGGCGTCCTTCCCGGTCACGTCCTCGTGGGACTCCCGCAGGTCGACGAGAACGAGGTGAGTGTCCGTACCGCCGGAGACCAGACCGAAGCCGTGTCCTTGAAGCGTCTCGCCGAGGACTTTCGCGTTCTCGACGGTTCGGGCGGCGTACTCCTCGAACTCGGGTTCGAGCGCCTCCTTGAAACCGACCGCCTTGCCGGCGATGTTGTGCATCAGGGGACCGCCCTGCATGCCGGGGATCACGGCGGAATCGACGGCGTCCGCGTGCTCCTCGTCGCACATGATGATGCCGCCGCGACCCGACCGAATCGTCTTGTGGGTCGACCCGGTGACGAAGTCCGCGACGCCGACCGGCGAGGGGTGCTCGCCCGCCGCGACGAGGCCCGTGATGTGGGCGATGTCCGCGAGGTGGTAGGCGTCGGCGGCGTCGGCGGCCTCCTGGATTCGCTCCCACTCGACCTGCCGCGGGTAGGCGGAGTAGCCGGAGACGATGATGTCCGGTTCGAACTCGACGGCGTGGTCGTACAGCGCGTCGTAGTCGAGGTACCCCGTTTCGGGATCGACCTCGTACTGTTCGACCTCGTACAGCTTTCCGGCGAAGTTGACGGCGTGCCCGTGCGAGAGGTGGCCGCCGTGGGTCAAATCGAGCGAGAGTATCTTGTCGCCGGGTTCGAGGGCGGCGAGGTAGACGCCCATGTTCGCCTGCGACCCGCTGTGCGGCTGGACGTTGACGTGTTCCGCCCCCCAGAGCTCCTTCGCGCGTTCGATGGCGAGCGATTCGACCGTATCGACGTGCTCGCACCCGCCGTAGTAGCGCTCGCCGGGGTACCCTTCGGCGTACTTGTTCGTCAGGGTGCTGCCCTGCGCCTCGAGCACCGCCTTGCTGACGAAGTTCTCGCTGGCGATCATCTCCAGCGTGTCGCGCTCGCGTTCGACTTCCGCTTCGAGCGCGTCGGCGACTTCCGGATCGACCGCCCGGACGTGGTCGTACTCCATGTACAAATTCGGGACACCGCGGCGTATAAGTTTACCTTTCGGGCAGTACGTTTTGCTCCCCGATAGAAATATAAACTAACAGTGAGATAACGATTCTATTACCGGCATGATAGAGTGGGAGGAAACGGAATCCGGAATTCGTGCGTTTGACCGCGCGAAAACCGAGATTACGGTTCACGCGCCCGATTGGCGCGAGGGTGAACACGTACACGAGATCGACAGACCCGTCGACCAGTCCGTCGCCGGGTACGCGTCGAGGCTCCGATTTCCTCCGAATCTGGTCAGCATCACGGAACTGAACTCGGACGAGCGACACCAACACGGGAGCGACACCGAGATGCTCGCGCTTCCCGACGGCGAGTACTTGGCGAACATCCACGGTAACGTCAAGACGTACCTCCGATTCTCGGGGGCGGCAACCGTCCGGAAAACGTCGGATTACGACGCGTTAATCATCGATTTCCACGACCGCGTTCCGATCACGCTCGGCTTTCGGAGCCACCACAAGGTTCCGGTCGACACGATAACGGTTCCGCCGACGACGGACGGGTTGGCGACGGCGATAACGTACTCGTCTTCGTCGCACAAGACGGCCGGTCCCGACCGCTCGTACCCGTCCCTTCGAGGGCATCCGCCGCGAATCGAGCTGGGCGAGGAGGTGGACATTCCCCGGCAAGTACGGAACGGGAAGAAGGAGACGGGTATCGAGATACGCGTCCCCGACGCGTTCGATATCCTGTTCGTCACGGCACCGCTGGCGTACTACCTGCAGGCGGAGGTGATAGTCGAACAGCGTTCCGCACCGGTTCTGCGCGCTCCCTCGATCAACTTCACGTATCACTTCAGTCCGCTTCCCGATTACCAGCACGAAGTCGCCGAACTGCTTCGACGGGTGTTCTTCCTCGACTGCCTCGTTCGAAACGCGGGGCCGTACCGCTGGAACCTCGCGGAGATGTCGCTTCTGGGCGAGGTCGATATCGACCCGGAGGCGGTTTATAACTCGACGCCCGCTGAACAGCTCGTCACCTACGACCTCACGGAATTCGAGCGAATCGAGGACGAGCTACCCGACTGGCACCTGTCCATGTACGTCGAGCCGAGCATCGAAAACGTCTCGGCGCTCCCCTATCTCCTCTCTAACCTCGGTCTCATCTACCTCCCGGAGTCGTCCAATCTCAATCGAAATGAGCTTCTGGACGCGTCGCTCGGCGACTTCTACCGGGACGCACCGGGCGCGCCGAACGTCCCGCAGCGTGCAGTCGCGGGCGGGGACCCGTGCCGGGCGAGGAGCGCCGAGAACGTCACGTCGGTCGATAGAATCAAGCCCAAGTTACACCGCGGACGCGTCCACGGCTGGCTCGCCGACGGGGTCCCCATCGACGTGTTCAAAGTCGAACCGAGCACGTACCGGAATCGATTCGACTACTTCAACCGCGAGGAAGGCGACATCGAGGTCGTTCTCATCCTGAACGACAAGCAGATGGACGACGAGCGGGAAACCGTGTCGGACATTTATCTCGACCGCGCGAAGGACCTGCCGATCAACATCACGGTGCGCGACCACTTGACCCGCGCCGAACTCGCCGAAGTGTTCGAGTCGCAGTACGATTTCGTCCACTACATCGGCCACTGCGAAGAGAGCGGCCTGCGGTGCGTCGACGGGAACCTCTCCGTCGAGGATATCGCGCGGAGCAGGGTACAGACGTTCTTCCTGAACGCCTGCGGCTCGTACTACGAAGGGCTGGAGCTCGTGCGAAAGGGGAGCGTCGCGGGCGCGGTCACGTTCAACAAAGTGCTGAACAAGCAAGCCGCGAAAGTCGGCGTCTCGTTCGCGCGCTTGTTGATAAACGGGTTCAGCATCCAGCACGCCCTCCAACTCGCGCGACGGCGGATCATGATGAACAAGGATTACTCCGTCGTCGGTGACGGGACTCACACGCTGACGCAGTGCGATAATCATATGCCGATCGCCGGCCGGATCGAAACCGATGGAGACGACTTCCGCCTCACATACGAATCGCTATCGGTCTCGATGTCGATGATCGGCGGCTGTTACCAACCGTACATCGCCGGGAACGATAAGTTGTATCTACAAGGAAATGACGCCTCGTTCACGATGGGTGAGGACGAACTCTGTTCGTTTTTAAAACGAGCGGAAATGCCCGTTCGCTACGGTGGTGAACTGTATTGGTCGGAGGAAGAGAGCTTGATCGCTCGCGTTAGAGCCGATTAAGGCCCGGTGGTCGCTCCAGCTGCCGCGAGCGGGTCGATGGCACTTCCTTGCATATACGTGTAGCCCACCATCAAAGTAAACACTGCGCTCATTGCTGCTGGGTGTCCTGCTAGCCACGTCCGAATTTTACCTCGCATGACACATGTTGGTAACCCACATTCTTACTTCATTCTTTCGGACTGTTCACGCAAGGTGGAGTTGGTAATTGCTGATTACTATTCGAATTTATCTCGCGGTAACGGTTCGACACCGTCCGCATCGTCCGATAAGCCGGCGTCATCGCGTATCGTGACGACTCTCCGAGCGGGTTTCTACTATTCGAAACTCTCGAAGAGTCAGCCAGGTTCAGGCGGATATTATACGACTCGGTCGATTATAATTACGGCATTGACCAATTGTTCACGGAACACAACCAATGATTTCCGTCGACTATGAACGTTAAAATTAAATAGCTGAACGCCGTCCCTACGTGTATGGAAACAAAATCGAATCTCTTGAACCAAAGCGTCCACGAGATATTCCGGACGGTGATCGACGAATCGCCAGATATTATGCTCGTCGTCAATCCGTCGGTGAACGCCATCGAGGAGCTCATCGACGCCGCAACCGAGTACGACGGCGATCTCCCGGAGATGCGTATGCTCGCGGACGAGGCCGTCCTGAAGGACGTGATGGAAGACTTCATCATCGCCAGCAACACCGCAGATCTCATAGACGAGGGTGCGCTCTCGCTGCGCACCACGGACGACTCGTCCGGTAACTCCCTCCTCGTCACCGACGAACTCGTCGTCGCGCTCGTCACCGCGGGCGACCGCGTAGGCGGACTAACCTCGGACGACGACGAGTTCGTCGACGCGGCCTACGGCACGTACGCGAACTACTGGGAAGAGGCGGCCGACTTCTCGCTGCGGACGCCGCCCATCTCGCGCGTCCGCGAGACGCTCGGCGACGAAATCAGCCCCGAGGCCGAGGACGACTTCAACAGCGTGCTCTCCTCGCTCGAAACCGCGCGCGGTGACGGCGACGGACTCGACGAAGTGACCATCAGCCTCCTCGTCGCGGCGAAGAACGAAGCCCTGCTCTACGACATCAGCAAGTGGGGCGAGGACGTCGGCATCGCCAGCAAGGCGACGTTCTCGCGCACGAAGACCAAGCTCGAGGACATGGGCCTCATCGGCACGGAGAAGGTTCCCATCGACGTCGGTCGTCCGCGCCTGCGCCTGAAGCTCGCCAACGAAGACCTCCAGAACGCAGACACCGACCAACTCGCGAGCGTCGCGCAGGGCATTCTCCACTGAACGCGCAGTTTTCCATTTTCGCTTCCCCCACCAGCGGCGGCTATCCGTCGCGTTTTTGCCACCGGACCGTCTCGTCCCGCACATGAGCAACGCGTTAGGTGTCGTCGGCACCGGCCCCGCGGCCGACGCGGTCGTCGCGGCGCTCGCGGACGACACCGTCACGGAACTCGGTCCGGACGACGTGGGCGACGTCGATTTCGCCGTGGTCGTCGGCGGCGTCGGTTCGAACGTTTTCACGCGCGCGAACCGGTCGGGGACGCCGTGGCTGGCCGTCGAACTCGGCGGCGTCGGCGGTCACGCGCTCCCGGACGTAGACGCCGCCGTCTCGGGATTCGCCCCCGGGACGGCGTGTTTCGAGTGCCTGCGTTCCCGAGTCGCGTCGAACTTGGACGGTGACGCGGACGGCGTCGCCGACCCGACCGACGCCGAAAGTCCGGACGCGAACGAGGCGACCGAACGCCTCGCCGGGGCGCTGGCAGGGCGCGAGGCGGCGATGCTCCGCTCCGGCGGCGAATCGGCTGCGCTCGGCGGCGTCGTGGAACTCCCCTACGCGGAGCGACGACTGCTACCGGTTCCGGGGTGCTCGGCCTGCGGCGACGCCCGCGACCGGACGCTCGGCATCGACCACGCGGAGCGTCCGCTGGACGACGCGGTGGCGCGCGCGGAAATCGCGCTGGACGAGCGAATCGGCGTCGTCCGGTCGCTCGGTGAAGTGGCGTCGTTTCCGGTGCCGTACTACCTCGCCACCACCTGCGATACGACGGGGTTCAGCGACGCGCGCGCCGCCGAGAAGGCGGCCGGCGTCTCCGCGGAGTGGGACGAGGCGTTGATGAAGGCGCTCGGCGAGGCGATGGAACGCTACTGCGCGGGCGTCTACCGCGAATCAGAGTTCGCGGCGGCGCGCTCGGCCGAACTCGGGGACGCGGTTCCGCCGACGGCGTTCGTCCGACCGAGGGGGTGGGCTGAGCCGGGGAACGACGAACTCCCGTGGGCGGCGGGGCGGAATCTCGCCACGGGCGAGCCGGTTCACCTCCCCGCCGAGTTCGTCCACTTCCCGCCGCCGACCCGGCGGTTCAAACCCCCGATAACCACGGGACTGGGGCTGGGTAACTCGACGACGGAGGCCCTCCTGTCGGGGTTGTACGAGGTCATCGAACGCGACGCGACGATGCTCGCGTGGTACTCCACCTTCGAACCGCTCGGGTTGCGGGTCGACGACGCGGGCTTCGAGACGCTGGTGACGCGGGCGCGGGCGGAGTCCCTCGACGTGACCGTCCTGCTGGTGACGCAGGACGTGGACGTTCCGGTCGTCGCCGCGGCGGTGCACCGTGACGGCGACTGGCCGAGGTTCGCGCTCGGCTCCGGTGCGAATCTCGACCCGGACGCCGCCGCTCGCTCCGCGCTCGCGGAGGCGCTCCAGAACTGGACGGAGCTGAAACTGATGGGGAGAGAGGAGGCGGGGGACGCCGAGGGTGCCATCGCGGACTACGCCGACTTTCCGGAGGCGGCCCGCGGGTTCGTGACCCCGGAGACGACGATTCCGAGCGCGAGCGTCGAGGACGCGGTTCCGGACGGCGTCGCGGAGTTGGAGACGGTCGTCTCGCGGGCGAGCGAAGCGTTCGACGTGTACGGCGCTCGCCTCACCACTCGCGACGTGGAATCGCTCGGCTTCGAGGCGGTTCGCGTGCTCGCGCCGGAGGCGCAACCGCTGTTCACCGGAGAGCCGTTCTTCGGCGAGCGCGCCCGAACCGTGCCGGCGGAACTCGGGTTCGAGCCCCGACCCGACCGGGAAGCGCACCCGTATCCGTAGCGTCCGCCGCCCGAAATATGCTATCGAGGCACATAGTATTTATATCGAGAGAACGTCCTACTTCACGTAGAGGTGGACAATTAATGTATAGGTTATATTATGCGTCGGCGCAGGTGACGGAATGACGACGGAGTACGACCTGACCTGTGCGACGTGCGGGTCACCGCTGTCGAAAGAGCGCGTCTCCGTCGATCATCTCGATTTCGCCGACGCGGAATCAGTCGAGGTGGCGACGTGTCGGAACTGCGGGGAGCGGTACTTTCCGGAATCGACGCTCGAGCGGCTCTCTTAGATTCCGAAGGTCGCTCGGAGCATGTCGCGGGTTCCCGGCCCGAGACCGACCGCGAGGATAGCGACGAGCAACAGGATGGCGTAGCGCGGACTCTCCTCGAAGATCTGCTCGTCGAACACCCAGACGACGGCGAGCGCGGCGACGATTTTGACGAGCAGGAACGGCCACGCCGTGCCGATGACCGCCGTGACGGATTCGGGGAGCACCGCCGACGTGACGTCGATGATGGCCGCGTTCACCGGATGCTTCGCGCCGTACTCGCCCTTCAATCCGAGCGCGCCCGCCCAGTCGAGCACCGCGACGTTCGCGACCCCGTCCACCGAGTGACCCCAGATGACCACCGCACCGATGAACCCCGTTCCGGCGTTGATTTCGGGGGCGTAGCGGTCGATTCCCTTCCACACGACCGCCGTGACCAGCGTCGCGCCGACGAGGACGACGACCGTCACCTGCGGGTAGAAGCCGACCCGCCGGGTCGTGAACGCCAAGAAGAATAGGTAGCCCATCGTGGCGACGAGGACGAGCGTTCCGATTCCCGCGAGCGGACGTTCGTAGTTCTCGAAGACGTCCCGCCGGGCGAGCCAGACGCTCGCGACGAGCGCCCCCAGCGTGACGAAGAAGACGGTGAAGTAGATGATGGGGCTGATGATGAGCGTGTTCCACGGGAACGGAATCGCCTCGGCACCGACCTCTCGGAGGGCGTCGTTCGCGTCCTCGACCACGCGGAGCGCGCCACCGAACAGCATGAAGGGAAACAGGGCGTAGAAGAGGCCCCTGTTTCGACCCACGTCGAGTCGTCGGAGGAGGAAGACGACGCCGAGGAGCGCGACGATGAGCGTGACGGCGTACCCGACCTCGGAGACGAGCGTGTACCCCGGAACGGCGACGGGTTCCGGCGCGGTCGCGCAGGCGGTCGCGTCGTCGAGGAATCTCGTCGTTCCGCCTTGGCGGACGGCGCACGACGCACCTTTCGCGTCGGCGACGACCGGTCCCCAGAAGTAGTGCCAGATGAAGCCGTCGTACACCCGTTTCGGAAAGACGAGCGCGCCGCCCACCAGCGCGACGACGGCGGCGGCGACCGCCCCCGCCCACGCGCGCTCGTTGTCGAAACCCTCGCTTGCGGTGTTCATATCGCACGCACCGGAGCGAGCGGGTTTTATATTTCCGGTCTGGCTATTCCTCGACCATGCCGTCGAGCGGGAGTTCCTTGCTCTCGTAGGGCGAGCCGAGGACGACCATGGTCTGCGACCGGGCGAACCCGTCCATCTGAGCGATGGTGTCGAACATCAATTCGCGGAGGCTCTCGGCGTCTCGGGCGTAGACGCGGGCCATCACGTCCCACGAACCGGTCGTGAGGTGGACTTCTTGAATTCCGTCGATATCTTCGAGTTTCTTGAGCGTGTCCTTCTCGCGGCCCTGTTCGACCCGGAGACCGACGAACGCGGAGATGCCGAGCGAGACTTCCTTCGGGTCGACGCTCGCGTGGTATCCGGTGATGACCCCCGCCTCTTCCATCCGGTTGACCCGGTCGTGAACCGTCGCGCTGGACATATCGATTTGACGGGCGATTTCGCTGAACGGGGTTCGGGCGTCTGCTTGGAGCGCGCGTAGAATGGCGCGGTCCGTATCATCCAGCTTCATATCGCTACCGATACGGCCCAGTAATAAATATCCTTACACACTAGGCGGGGTCCTCTTGCAGTATTCCAAATGAGAAACGACGGTCGTCCTATTTTCCACAATGTGCTTCGGCCGCGCGGGCCGCGGCGAGCACCTCGTCGTGAGCCTTCCCGTTCGAGGCGACGAGCCCCCTGCTCTCGGTCGTCCACGGTTCGCCGTGGATGTCGGTGACAGTCCCGCCCGCTTGTCGAACCGCGTAAACGCCGGCGACGGTGTCCCACGGATTCGGAACGACGTTCGTCACCGTGCCGTCCAGCGCGCCGCTGGCGACCATCCCGAGGACGATCTGCGCGCATCCGAACCGCCGCATGTCGCCGAACCGCTCCACGATGGCCCGGACCGTAGCGGCGTACTCGTCCCGGCGGTCGAAGTCCCACCAGATGGTCGGGGCGACCGTGAACGTCTCGGGGTCGGTGCGGTCGCTGACCGCGAGTCGGTCGCCGTTCAGGAACGCTCCCTCCGGCCCGGCGGTGTAGGTGTCGCGGAGCGCGGGGCAGACGTTCGCGGCGGCGACCGCCTCGCCGTCGCGAACCGCGGCGACGCTCGTCGTCCAGACGGGAATCCCCGGACGAAGTTGTTCGTCCCGTCGATGGGGTCGATGATCCACGCGTCTCCCTCCGGCGGAACCTCCTTGAGTTCGTCCTCCTCCTCGCCGACGATGCTGTCGTCGGGGTACTCCTCGCGGACGACCTCGATGACGCGGCGCTGGCTCCGGCGGTCGGCCTCGGTCACCACGTCGGTCTTGTTCGATTTCGTCTCCACGGCGAGGTCGCCGCGGAACCCCTCGGCGGCGACTTCGCCGCCCGCCCTCGCGGCTCGCTCCGCGAGTTCGACTCGGCGTTCGGCGTCGGTCATGGTTCGAGTGGCGCAACGGGACGGAAAAGGAGTGTCGTTTTCGGATTCGGAACGTTTTAACTTACCCGCGTCGGAGTAGGAGACGCGTGCGAGGGTAGCCAAGCTCGGCCAACGGCGGCGGACTCAAGATCCGCTCCTGTAGAGGTCCAAGGGTTCAAATCCCTTCCCTCGCACTCACCACGAGTGCAGGAAGACCGCATCGGAGCGCTCTTCCCTCGCAAAACCTCAAAAGGGCCATACAGGCTCTCGCAAAAACCTTCTGACGAGCGCGAGACGGTGAGAAACGTCGTTGATTCGATAGGGGGTGTGTCAAGGATGTCGTTCGTTTCGAGGTAGCTCCGGTGACGAAGTTGTCACGTATTTGGGATCCTCTGGACGCGCTTTTCGAGACGAACGAGTTTCCGCAGTGACGGCGTCCTCGAAAGCCCTCGCCCCTTCGTTCCGCCAGGGGGTGACAGGGACGGGCTGGCGCGCTTTCGTGTCAAACCGGTGTGTGCGTTCGGCGGCCGGTCGGTCGGTCTTCGCGCGAGGGACGGGAGAAGTTCTCGTCGAGCGAAAGCACGGAAGAGCTTGCCGCTTCCGGAGTGAGGAGATCGGGGAGGACGAGGTGCGGTCGCGGTCTGTTTGGGGCGGACTGAAAGGACGAGCCCTTCGAGGACACAGCTACCACGATTTTGCCCGAGTCGGCACGGTCGAGTTAGCAGCATCCGAGCGACGAAAATCCAATCCGCATCCTGTGTCGTAGGCGAACGTTATATGAGGCCGGGCCGACAACCAGTACCCATGAGCACAGACGCCGCACCGAACGGGGAGGAACTCCCGAAGATAGAGGTGACGGAGGACGCCGCCGAGCAGGCGCTTTCCCTGCTCGACGGCGAGGGTCTCGACCCGGAGGTTGCCGGGCTGCGGCTGTTCGTCCAGCAGGGCGGGTGCGCCGGTCTCTCCTACGGGATGCGGTTCGACGGGGAACCCGAGGAGGACGACACCGTCTACGAACACCACGACCTGCGGGTGTTCGTCGACCCGGCGAGCATGAACTACATCGAGGGAAGCGTCGTCGACTTCGAACAGGGGCTACAGGGCGCGGGCTTCCACGTCGACAACCCGAACGTCGTCTCCGAGTGCGGTTGCGGCGAGAGCTTCCGCACCTGAATCGGGTTCGCCGGGTCGGCCGGCGTCGCCGAAGAACGGTTCGCGGGGGTTCGTCCGACGCTTCCGTTTCGCCGCTACTCTTCTTCCTCGCCTTACTCTTCCAGTTCGAACGCGACCTTCACCTCGGCCTGATACTCCCTGCCCTCGACGGACGCGAGTTCGACCCCGAGGTGCTCCACTTCGACCCACTTGATGTTGGAGATCGTCTTCTCCGCTCGGTCGATGGCGTCGTCGGCGGCCGCGTCGAAGCTCTCGCTGCTGGTTCCGATGAGGGTGACTTTCTTGAACACCATGGCGTGTCCCCATTTGCTCGCCGCGGGTGAAAATCGCATCGGCCGTCAGTCCGTCTTCGACCCGCGACCGTCGAGGCGCTCGGTGAGCGCCCCCACCACGTCGGCGAGATACGCGGTTCCCCAAATCGCCGTGATGAGACCGCCCGCCGTGTCGAACAGGAGGTCGAGCATCGTATCACCGAGTCCGTACTGCGTGAGCACCGTCCGCCCGCCGAGGACGCCCGCCAGTCCGCTCACGGCGAACTCGATGACCTCCCAGATGACGCCGAACGCGACGACGAACATGAGGATGAATACGAACATGAACCGCGGCGGGAGATACACGTCGTCGTAGTGGGCGTCGATGGCCCGGACGGTGGAGTAGCCCACCGCGGCGACCAGCGACGCCGAGAGGACGTGGGTGACGTGGTCCCACCACCAGAACCAGGCGTCGTCCTGATACGGTCCGAGGGTGCCGACCGCGTGTAAGAAGACGGCGGTCGTAATCCACAGCGTCAGCCCGGCGTCCATCGGAATCTGGTAGTCGCGTTCGAGTATCGCCGGAACGAGCGTGATGGCGAACGCCATGGCGCTGTTGATCATTATTCCGAGATTGCGCCAGTAGAGTCCGACGAGGAAGATGCCGATCAGACTCAGTTCCATCGCGCGGGTCAACTGTCGCTGTCTCCGGTCCGAGATACCGAGGCGGCGGCGAATTCTCATTGAATCCGCTCCCGTACGTCGGTCGGCAGGCGCGCTTCGACCGGCACGACCCGCCGGAAGTACGCTTCGAAGACGATTCCGGCCAGCAGGCCGCCGACCGTCGCGTAGACGAAGTCCCACATCAGGAGGTGCTCGCTCTCGATGAACTGCGTGCCGAGGTACACGTCCGACAGCCACTCGACGATGGCCCAGACGCCCGCGGTCGCTATCGTCGTGATGACGACGAAGAGGACGGCGAACCAGTGAGTCATCCGAACCGGGGTGAAGACGTGGAGTTCGACGGCGACGACGAGCGCGAGCGCGGCCACCGAGAGGTACGTCGCCAACCGACTCGTCAGCGCGAGCGTGGCGAGCGCGCGTCCGAGGATTGGAAGCGCCCCGAGCACCAGCACCTCCCACGGAAGCATCGCTTCCGCGTTCCGGAAGGCGAGCGGGGGAACCACCGCCAGCGCGGCGACGAACCCGACGAACACGGCCCACAGCAGGTCCGCGCTCAGCAGGCTCTCCGCGGCGACGACGAGCAGAAAGGTGACGAGCAGCCACGACAACCCGGCATTGACGCGCTCGTCCTCCACGAGCGCGTCCAACCGACCGGTTCGCTGTGCCATACCGTTCGATAGGTGAGCCACCGATAAGAAAGGTCGGAAAGGGGAGAACCGGTCGTCGTTCCCGACCGGTTAAGCGACGAGATACGCGCCCGCGTAGCCGAGTATCGCGAGCGTAACGGCCGCCAGCCCGGTACACGCCCACGCCCGCGGGTCGCGCACCGGGCGGAACGGACGCCGCGGGTGGAGTTGCGGTCCCACGCCGACGACGCTCACCGCGAGCACGGAGAATACGAAGTGATACGACACCGAGAGCGTCGGCGCGGGTAACACCAGCGCGGCGAGCGCGTAGCCCGCGCCGAGCGCGGCGCGCCCGTGGACGTGTTCGCGCAGCCTCTGGTCGCGCAGGCGGAAGTACGTCACCACCGCGAGCCAGGCGGTCGCCAACTCCAGCGCGAAGATGGCGAGCAGGTTCAACGTCGGCTCGCCGAGCAGGGCGAGGCGCGAGTCGAGGAGCACCGCGTCGAAGGGGTAGAGGAACTGCGGCGGTTCGCCCGTGAACAGATCGCCGAACGGGTGCGAGAGGAGTCCGAACGCCGCGGCGAGGACCAGCGCGCGCGGGCCGAGGTCCGTGCGCGCGGCGGCGACCCGCGCGACCGCCGCGCCCGCCACGACGAAGACGAGCATGACGCCCGCGCCGAGGACGCCGCTCTCCGCGAGGGAGAGCCAGACGAGGGCCGCGAGGACGACCGCCGCGAGCGCCTTTCGGCGGCGGTCGCCGGTCGCCCAGACGAACGCCGGGGCGGCTATCGCGCCGACGACGAGCGAGTGCGTTACGGCTCGGTGGACGAGATGGGAACTGGCCCAGAACGCGGCGGTCATCTGCCAGACGCCGCCGAATCCCGCCTGCGCGAGTCCGACCAGCGCGTAGACCATGTCCACGTCGGGGACCGTGGCGAACGCCCCCGCGACCGCGCCGAACGCCAGCGCGCGCTCCGCGGGCCAGAACCGGGCCGCAACGAGCGCGGCCAAGGCGAAGGCTAACAGGGCGTGACCGACCATCATGGATTGCGACTTCGGGTTCGGCGGATATAAGCTTCTCTCTCCGAAAAGAGACCGAGCGTTAGTGCTGCGGTTGCTGGCCGGACGACTGCTGGACGGACATTCCCGTCTGTCCCGTCTGTCCCGATTGGATTTGGTCGAGTAGCCGATACGTCGAATCGACGGCTCGGGAAAGCACGGACGCGCACTCTTGGCAGTGCGCGTGTGGGTGTCGCATGCACTCGTCCGCGCACTCCTCGGCCGCGTGCGCGAACACCTCCGCGAGTTCCGGTCCGAAGACCGAATCGCGGGCGATGAGCTGCGCGTTCAGCGTACCGAGGTCCGCAACGTCGCGGCAGAGCCGGATACACTCGGCCATCTGGGGTCCTTCGTCGATGCACTGGTCGGCGCACCAGTCGCACACTTGCGCGGCCTTCTCGAAGTCTTCGAGGGCGATCCGCATCTCGCCCGGCAACTGGTCTTCGAACTGGCCGCCCCGCTGCGTCATCTGCTGACCGCCTTGCTGGGTCATCCCTCCGCCCTGCTGGATCATCCCGCCGCCGACTCCCTGTTGGCCGTACTGCTGACCGCCTCCCCGTTGGCCGCCTTGCTGACCGATTCCCTGTTGGCCCGTGGACGGTTGACCGCTCTGTTGTGGCTGACCGCCCTGCTGCGGGTGGCCGGACTGCTGGTATCCGGTCTGTGCTTGTGAGTGTTGCATCGGTCCCTGTCGTGCCATGGTAATCTCCACCCAGCAACGCGCTGGGTCGTCCCGGCATACGCCGATTGCTCGAATAAACCGGGGCGACCGTTTGGACAGTTTGCCGGGCATTCGACCGGGGAAACGGCGCGTTGTCCGATTCAACGGTTCGTTGGTCGCGCGGTGCCGGGACAACGGGATTTTTGTGACCCCATGTGATACGAAGGGGCATGGAAAAACCGACAGTCGGTGAGCTGACACCGCCGAACAGGACGCTGCTCGGCCCCGGCCCGAGCGAAGTACACCCGCGCGTGCTCCGAGCGATGAGCACGCCGCTGGTCGGCCACTTGGACCCGACGTTCGTCGACATCATGGACGAGGTGCAGGCGCTCCTCCGGTACGCGTTCAGAACGAACAACGAGTGGACGATTCCGGTGTCCGGCACGGGGTCGGCGTCGATGGAGGCCGCCATCGGCAACGTCGTCGAACCCGGCGACACCGTGCTCGTCCCGACCAACGGCTACTTCGGCGGTCGGATGGCGGAGATGGCGCGGCGGGCGGGGGGAACGATAGTCCGCGTCGGCGCGCCGTGGGGCGAACCGCTCGACCCCGCCGACGTGCAGGCCGCGTTCGAAGAACACCGACCCGACGTGTTCGGGTTCGTCCACGCCGAGACGAGCACGGGCGTCCTGCAACCGAACGTCCCGGAGCTGACCGACATCGCGCACGACCACGACGCCTACGTCATCGCGGACTGCGTGACGTCCCTCGGCGGCGTCGAACTCCGGGTGGACGAGTGGGGCATCGACGTGGCGTACGCCGGGGCGCAGAAGTGTCTCTCCTGTCCGCCGGGCGCGAGTCCGCTAACACTCTCCGACCGCGCGATGGAGAAGGTGCTCGCGCGCGAGGAGTCGCCCCGGTCGTGGTACCTCGACCTCGGCCTGCTCGAAGGCTACTGGGGCGACGAACGCTCGTACCACCACACCGCCCCCGTCACGAACGTCTACGCCCTCCGCGAGGCGCTTCGCCTCGTCAGCGAGGAGGGCATCGAAGCGCGCTGGGAACGCCACCGGCGGATGGCCGGGGCGCTCAAGGCGGGCGTCGAGGCGATGGGCCTCCGGATGAACGCGCCCGAGGAGTACTGGCTCCCGAGCCTCAACGCCGTTCGCGTCCCCGAGGGCGTGACCGACACCGACGTGACGGCGTACCTGCTGGAGCAGTACGACCTCGAAATCGCCACCGGACTGGGCGACCTCGACGGCGAAATCTTCCGAATCGGCTGCATGGGCTACTCCGCGCGTCCCGAGACGGTCTCGTACCTCGTGAGCGCGCTGGGCGACGCGCTGCAGAAACAGGGGGCCGACGTGGACGTGAACGCGGGTCTGTCGGCGACGAGTCGGGCGCTCGGCGAGTAAGTGGAGTTCTGCTACGCTCCGTCGCGCGCTCGCCACTCTTCGCGGAGCAATCCGTAGTTGACCCTATCGACGTACTCGCCGTCGATGAACCGATCTTTGCGGATGCGTCCCTCCTCCGCGAATCCGAGCGACTTCAACAGGCCTTGTGAAGCCACGTTGAAATCGTACGCTCCCGCGCCCACAGCAGGGTGGTCGTACACCCGGAAGACGTAATCGATGACGAGGGAGACGGCCTCCTTTCCGTAGCCTTCGCCGTGAACTTCCGGGACGAGCCAGTAGACGAGTTCGGGTCGCCGCCAACTCGCGTCCTCGACGAAGACCGCACCGATGGGTCGCACGTCGTCTTCGTCGGGGTGGCCGGGCGCGGCGTCGTCACCGTCGAGACAGACGAGGAACTGATCGACTTCCTCGTCGTTCCACTCCGCGAGTTGCTCTTCGTTCTTGAGCGGGGTGCCGAGCGGGTAGCGAATCTCGGGGTTGGCGTAGGCGCGCTGGAGGAACGAGACGTCCTCGCGTTCGAGCGTTCGGAGCGTAACTCGCTCGCCGCGCTCGATGAGTGCTCCTGGCATGGGTACATCGAGTAGAATGCTTGATAAGTATCTTCCGTCTCGAAGCGGCGGTGGACGGGGCCTAACGAGGAACCGCCCGCCGATTTTACTCGAACCGCTTTCTGACGCTCTCGGCGTGCGCCTCCAACCCCTCGGCTTCGGCCAGCGTCGTAATCGTCTCAGTGAGGTTCGACAGCGATTCCTCGTCCAATCGCTGTACCGTGGTCGAGCGCAGGAACGTATCGACCGACAGTCCGCCCGTGATCTTCGCCAGTCCGGTCGTCGGCAGGACGTGGTTCGTCCCGGAGGCGTAGTCGCCCGCCGCCACGGGGGTGTACGAACCGAGGAAGACGCTTCCCGCGCTATCGATGCGCTTCAGAAGTTCCTCGTCGTTCTCGGCCTGAATCGAGAGGTGTTCCGCCGCGTACTCCTCGGCGAACGAGACGGCTTCGCTCATCGACCGCGCGACGAAGACGCCGCTGGCGCCGTTGCCCAGCGCGTTCCGGATGACCTCCTCGCGCTCGCGCTCGCTCGCCTGTCGGTCGATTTCCTCGGCGACCGCCTCGGCGACGTCGGAATCGTCGGTGACGACGACCGCCGAGGCGTTCTCGTCGTGTTCGGCCTGCGCGACCGCGTCGCTGGCGACGTGTTTCGGATTCGCGGAGTCGTCCGCGACGACGAGCAGTTCGCTCGGCCCGGCGAGGAAGTCGATGGCGACGTCGCCCTGCACCTCGGCTTTCGCCGCGGTGACCCATCGATTGCCGGGACCGACGACCTTCTGCGCCCGGTCTATCTGCTCGGTTCCGTAGGCCATCGCGGCGATCGCTTGCGCGCCGCCGACGCGGTAGACCCTGTCCGCTCCCGCGGCGTGAATCGCGGCCAGCGTGATGGGATTCTGAGGGTCGCCGGGCGGGGTGGCGACCGCCACCTGCTCGACGCCAGCCACCTTCGCCGGGACGACCCCCATCAGCGCGCTGGAGGGGTACGCGGCGGTTCCGCCGGGGGCGTACACCCCGACGCGCTCTATGGGTCGGAACCGGCGTCCGAGTTCGCGCCCGTCGAAGTCCGCGCGCCAGTCCTCGGGCAGTTGGGCTTCGTGGAACTCGCGGACGTTCGCCGCGGCGTCCTCGATGGCCTCGCGCACCTCGTCGTCTACCTCCTCGTAGGCCCGTTCGGCGTCGTCGGTGATGTCGATGTTCCCGACCTCCACGCCGTCGAACTCGCGGGAGAACTCGCGAACCGCCACGTCGCCCTCGTCGCGCACTCGGTCGATGATGTCGCGCACGTCGCCGCGAACGCTCTCGATTCCGGCGTCCCGGTCGAACAGCGCGCGTCGCTCGTCCGGCCCGAGGTCGGCTATCGGCTTCGGATTCATGCGTCGGTGTTCGAAGCGGGCGGAAAAACGGTTTGCGCTCTAGGACGGCGGTTTCGTCGAGGCGATTCGGTCGGCGGTATCCTCCCGCCTTCGCCACGGACGTTCCGTTTCGCGGTTCGCGTTATCGACGCAGAACGGTGCTTATCGCGCCGACGAGGGCGTTACTGGGGTCCTGCGAGAGTTCCCAGCACATCATCCCGCCGAAGTCGTTTCGCTCTACGTACTTCGCCTTCTCCATCGTGGAGTGTCTGTCGTCGTAGGTGACGAATACGCCGTCCTCCGCGGAGTACAGCCACGGCACGCGGGCCCGCGGGTGCCAGTATTTTTCGTAGCCGGCCTCCGTCTTGAGGCTCCGAATGTCCTCGTACGTCCGCGTGTCTGCGCCGTCGAACGACTGGAACAGTCCCCGATTTTCGTCTCGCACGCCCTCGAAGGCGAACCCGTAGAACGGCGTTCCGAGGACGACCTTGTCGCGCGCTATCGGCTGGTCGGCCCAGTACCGCATCGAGTGGTCGACGGTGAGGAGGCGCTGCCAGTACGTCGGGTCGTCGTAGGCGGCGTACAGCGGCGCGTTGAAGTTGGTCGCGGCGCTCCAACTCCCGTAGAAGTTGTAGTTCATCACGTTGACGAAATCCAGCACCTCGTCGAGTTTTTCGACTTCCAGCGGGTCGATGTTCGGCGGGATGGGGGCCGCCGCGATGCTCAACTCGTAGCTTCCGTCGTCCTCGCGCCCCGCGACGTCGAGTTGCCGCCGGAGTTCGCGGAGGAGCAGCGTGAAGTTCCGGGGGTCGTCCTCCCGAACCGATCCGTTCGGATACTCCCAGTCCACGTCGATGCCGTCGAAGTTGTACTCCCGTAGGTGTTCGACGGCCGTTCGAGCGAACCGCTCGCGGCCTTCGACCGTCGAAGCGGCGTCGGACATGTTGCTGCCGAAGTCCGCGACGGAGAGCATGAACGACGTGTTCGGTCGTTCGCGCGTCACCGTCTCGAACTGCCGGAGCACTTCGGGCGCGCGGTCGCCGGCGACGGCGAGTTTCACCTCGCCGTTCGACTCCGTTTCGAGGAAGGCGTAGTTCAGGTGCGTGAGGTCGTCGTAGGGGACGTCTCGGGGCGTGTAATCGCCCGCCCACGAGGGGTAGTATCCGACGACCCGTTTGTTCGTCGCGGCTTCGCCGTCGTCGTCGGTCGCCCGGACCGCTCGGGAGACGAACGGCGTCGTCGCCAGCAGTCCGGCGCTCCGCAGGTATCTTCGTCGGCCAGCGTTCACGTTTTCGTTTGTCATCCGTATATACAACGTAAGTATCGACTATAAACAATGTACCTAGTATTATAATTAACAGAAATTTTTGAGAGACAAGGTTGCTTCGCCGGAGCTTCCTTCGTGTAACCTCGCGAAACGGACGACGCTAACTCAGTTGTAACTCCAAGTCGTCGGTTCATCCGGCTCTGATGAATCCCTCAACCGGTGATCGTTCTCACTGGTCGTGCTGAATACAAGGCGCGTCTCGGTCACCGGCTACTTAGAGCCTGGCGAGTGGAATGGGGTGATAGACGCAGAGGATATATTGAACGGCCTATGACGCGCACCCAGTGGAATTTCGGATTTACGATGAACCCGTTGACGTATAATGACCGAAAGACGTGACCGTGACACTTGACGGAGACACGTTACGGAAGTTGCTCGAAACGCCGGTTAAGTGTCCGTATACATATTTGGGGCCATTACCTTCACTTTCGGTTTGTAGCTCGTCGTTATATATATCGAATAAGTCACCATTATTGTGTATGGAGGATATAATGACACAGAGAGAAACAAAGTACTGGCCGACGCTAACGCTCGCCTTTGGCGTTGTGTTCGCAGTTGTGTACTCGGGGCAACTGCTCATAGACGGGAGTCTGTCAAAAGACGCCGGATACCAGACTGCGACGATGGTGAAAAACACCGTTGGCAATGGATCGGTCGTATTTTCGTGGTTGTTCCATTCCACGCACATACACTTCTCGGAAAATCTCGCCATCTTCCTTCTCACGGGATGGTGGGTTGAGAATCGAGTAGATGACGACCGATTTATTCTCGGCGTTGCTGTTGTCCTCGGAATCGGTGCGAACGTAGCTGCTGCTCTCTTCTTCCAAGTTCCTGGAGCAGGAATCAGCGGGATCACGACCGGACTGGGAATGATGATCGCTCTGGGAGCGTTCGAGAGGTTGTTTGACTCTACCGTCCGTTTGATGAAGAACATCCCTGATTTCACACTTTCTGTTGTGTTCGTCCTCTGGAGTATCGGCGCTATCGGACCGCTCCCGGCTGGGACTGCTGTCGAAGTCCACCACTTTGGTGCGGTGTTTGGTACCGCTTGGTACGCGACAGAAAAGGTTCGTTACGACTTCGGGCACCCACCGACTCCACAAAATAGCTAATTTGGCTCTGTGAGAAACCCTTGTTCGGTGATAGTTTATCGAAGTGATGCTGAATACAGGACGCGTATCTTGCACGATCAGACTCGAAGAATCGGGCCGTAACGATACCCGCGTAGTTCTCGTGAGAGAATCACTAACGCACGACTTCAGGTGGCCTCGGTCAGGTGTCGTTCGAGGAATGCGGCCTCCTCCTCGACAATCTCATCGGCCGTATCGCCGACGAACGCTCCGAAATGATCGATATCGTAGGTGACCCACTTGAGATCAGAGAGATGGGCGGCCGCTGCTTTGATGGCACTCCTCGGGGCGATCTGGTCGCCAGCTCCCTCGACGAGAAGCGCCGGACAATTGATCTGGCCGGCTTCCGAGACAGGCCGGTACAGGCCGAAGGTCAAGAACACGCGCGCGGCACAGCGGTTCACCAACGGATCGTCTGCCTCCGGTCCGACGGCGGCCTCGTGACCCTTCTTCGAGCCCTTGGTCGGTAACGCAGGGAGGTCCTCGGGATAATTGCCCCAGATGGGGATGTAGTAGGGCTCCTGTCCGGTCCATTTTCGGGCTAGGTCCCGGATACCTGCCGCAGTCGTGCGGAGTCCATAGGCCGGACCCATCTGTCGCGTGATGTAGAGGATGGCTCGCATCCCGTCAAGCACTGGATTTTGCCCGACGTACGCATCAACATCTTCTCTCGCAGCAGTAACGAATGCCCCGCCACCGCCCATCGAAAACCCCCAGACGCCGATATGGTCTCCGTCGACGCCGTCGATGGTACGCGCATGACCGACGGCAGCCCGCCAGTCGACGAGTTGTCGGAACGGGATCACGACGTTTCGCGGTTCGCCGCCGCTCTCACCCAGCGATCGATAGTCGAACGTCATCGCCGCGAGTCCGTGTTCCGTGAGCCGCTGTGCGACGGCAGGGAGGCCTGCCTGACGGGGCAGTCCGAAGCCGTTCCCCATCACCACGACCGGCGGATCGCCCGTCGTGAGCGATTCGTCCGGGCGGTACAGAGAGCCCGCACAGCGCGTTCCCTCGCTAGTGAACTCGATAGGTTCGTATTCGGCCGGCACATTCTGAGACATGATACGGGTGATTTGCTATGCGATTACCTGCAGGAGAGTTTTCAACGAGGTCAATCCAGCGTACGGTAATCTGGCCGGCGAGTACATACTCCGCTTCGCTATTAGTTATGCGCTACCCCCAACACGGGTAACAGTCGCTTTCGACGGTAACTGGAAATATTCTGGCCCGACACGCGCCTAGTATACAGTTCGACCGTTCTAACAGTTCATACGAACGATTCTGTCGTTGGCTATCTCATCTGTCGGTAACGCTGCGCTGGACTCATCCACTGTATGCAGCACACCGTTTGTGACAAAAGCTCGGCAATCCGTTGCGCCGCTGTAGGATAGAGGCGCATATCTTCCACACCGTATCCACCGGCCGGTAAATTCGTGGTGCGTACTTGTCAGAAAGAGAGCTTCTGCCCCAGCGTTAACAGTAACACGTCGACGCAGGTTACCAAAAGCCAACCCGACATCGGCTACGTCCGACGAGTGAGAATTCAGATTACTTCCCGTCGAAGTACACTTCGAGTGTCTCGACCGCTTGGTCGAACATCTCGGGTTGGATGTTTTCGTATTCGACCCCCGCATCCCATTCCTCTTCAGTAATGAGGTCACCGACGTCAAAGACTGCTGCCGAGTCAACACCGCGATACTCGGCAACCGCGAACAGGCTTGCCGCTTCCATCTCGACGGAAACGACACCATCGGCGACGTACTCTGCTATCTCGTCGGTGGTCTCCCGATAGAACGCACTGGTCGTCCACGTCGTTCCTCTGTGGACATCGAAGCCGGCATCCGCGTACGCCGCTTCGAGGTGATCGACGAGTTCCTCCGTCGGTGTTGCATCGGTCTCCGGCGGAAGGTAGTGGTACGAGGCTCCCTCGTCCCGAATCGCTCGGTCGGCGAGTATCACGTCCGTCGGCTCGATAGACCGTTGTAAACCGGCGGAACCCCCGACGATACAGAGCACCTCGGCCCCCGCCGCGATGAGATTCTCGGCGATCGTTGCCGTCACGGGCGCGCCGATTCCGAATTTCCCGACGACGCCGACGGTGTCGTTCACGGGGTGTACTTTCTGCCCGCGAACGATGGGGATCGGGTCGTCCGTCTTTTCCGGCACGACCGTTTCGAAGAGTTTCGACTGAAACGTCAGGATGACGACGGGCGGAACGTCGGCCTCGGTATCCCCTCCGTACTCTTCGATGGCTTCCGATGGAGAGAACAACGCCTTCGAGTCGTACTTATCACCGTAGTTCGGGATCATTCGAGTTGATTGTCAGAGGTATTGGATATAAACCTGCCTCCGATTTGCGTGGTGAGCACTTCGTGGCCGAAGAAGGGTGGGACACGTCATAGCCGGGGAAGCCACCAGCGAGTGACCGATCAAAGACGAAGTGTGGCCGTGCTCCGTGGTACGGCACTTTTCGACATCTTACAGGGCGAATTCGCTGCCGTATCGGAGGCACGTTGTGACGACATCGACGCGGAGACAGTAGTGACCGCCTCGACGAGAATGATACGCGCCAACTCGATCGGCGTCGAACCGAAGGGCGAGTCCTCGAGGCGATTCAATGACTCGGGTCCGAGTTTTTCTTATGCCAATCGGAGTGCCCCCGGCGTCAGCGCTCGCGAAGTCGCACCGCGCCGCGTCCGAGCGCGAACCCGACCGACGCGCCGACCAGACCGACGATTCCGAACGCGACCACCAGCGTCCAGAGGGGCGACTCCCCGGTCGCGGCACCGGTGACGACACGCCGAAGCAGCGCCACGACTCCGAACGAGAGCGCGGGTACCAGACCGACCGCGACGCTCACGAGCAGTCCCCCGCCGCGAACCGCGCTCAGCGCGGCGACGACCGGCGGCGCGTAGAAGAGCGCCGCCGGGAGCAGGTGGTCGTACACGAGACCCGAACCCCGACCGCCCCCGAACGTCACCACGAGCAGGAGGACGAGGACGACGCCGGCGAACCCGCCGACGAAGACCGACCAGTGGCGCGTTCTGCGCTCCGGACGACCCCACAACAACCGTTCCGAGATAGCTGACATCCGTTCGACGTGCAACGTCAGATGGGATAAACGTTCAGTCGATTGGCGGAAGCGTCCGGCGAAAAAATCGAGAAACAGTTTTGCCAACCCCCTTCGAAGGGTCGATAAGCATGGCATACAGTGACACCGAGATGTCGTCACGGGACGAACTGCGGGCGCTCCAGGACGAACGGCTCGCCGAAACGGTCGAGCGCGCCTACGAGAACGTCCCGTTCTATCGAAACGCGCTGGACGAGGCGGGCGTTTCGCCGGACGACATCGAGGGCGTCGAAGACATCTCCCGACTTCCGTTCACGACGAAGGAGGACTTCCGCGACGAGTACCCCGACGGGATGTTCGCGGTACCGCGCGAGGAGATACGCCGAATCCACGCCTCCTCGGGGACGACCGGGAAGCCGAAGATAGTCTCCTACACCGAGTCCGACCTCGACGTCTGGCGCGAAGTGATGGCCCGCTCGCTGGCCGCGGCGGGCGTCGAACCCGGCCACGTCGTCCAGAACGCTTACGGCTACGGGCTGTTCACCGGAGGGCTCGGCTTCCACGACGGGGTCGAGGAACTCGGCGCGTGCGTCATCCCGGTCGGGGGCGGGAACACCGCCAGACAGATCGACATGCTGCAGGACTTGGAGAGCGACGTGCTCGCCTGCACGCCCTCCTACTGCCTCTACCTCGCCGAGGCCGCGGAGGAGCGGGGCATCGACCCGCGCGACCTCCCGCTCTCGACGGTCGTCATCGGCGCGGAACCGTTCACCGACCCGATGCGCGATGAGATAGAGGACGCGCTCGACGTGACCGCCGTGGACGTGTACGGCCTCTCGGAGATAATCGGCCCGGGCGTCTCCATCGAGTGCGCGGAGGTGCAGGAGGGTCTCCACGTCTGGGAGGACCACTTCTATCCCGAGATAATCGACCCCGCGACGGGCGAGGTGCTACCCGAGGGGGAGGAGGGTGAACTCGTCATCACCAGTTTGACGAAGGAGGCGCTGCCCGTCCTGCGTTACCGAACCGGCGACATGACCAGCCTGAACTACGAGCCGTGCGACTGCGGGCGCACCGCGGTCCGGATGGGCAACGTCACCGGGAGGGCGGACGACCTCCTCATCGTCCGCGGGGTGAACGTCTACCCGAGCCAGATCGAGGACGTGATGGTCGACCTGGACGCCGTCGCGCCGCACTATCGCATCGACCTGACGCGCGACGGAAACCTGGACCGCATGAAGATAACCGTCGAGTACCACGAGGAGTTCGAGGACTCGCCCGACGAACTCCGCGAGCGAATCCGCGTCAGACTGGACGAGATACTGGACGTGACGCCCGACGAACTCGAAGTGGCGGAGCCGGGTGCCATCGAGCGAACCGAGGTCGGGAAGGTAAAGCGCGTGTACGACCACCGCTGACGGACCGGCGAGGACCCTACAGCCACCCGTCGAGAAGCGAATCGCGCTCGTGCGGGCGTTCGACCGTGACGACCGTGTTGTACGCTTCCGACCGAACCTCTCCGGTGGTCGAGCCGAACACGAACTCCCGAAGCCTGTTCTTTCGCGGCGCGCCCATCACGGTCGCGTCGTAGTACCGGGACTGTTCCACGATGGCGTCCGCGGGGTCGTCGGCTTCCAGCACCCACGAATCCACCTCCTCGAACTCGCCGAGTCGCTCGCGGGCGGCGGCGACGTACTCCTCCGCGTCGTCGCGCTCTCGGTCTCCGGAACCCTCCTCGACCACGTGGAGGAGCTCTATCCACGCGCCGCGCACCTCGGCGATGCTTCGAGCCACGTCGACGGCCAGCCCGGAGTGGGGACCCCCGGCGACCGGAACGAGGACGGAAGAGAGGGTAGACGAGGCGTGTTTTCCACCGACGGTGACGATGTCGCTGTCGGCGTTTCCGGCGACGCGCGCGGAGGCGGGTCGTCCGAAGGGAACGACCGGTTCGGACTCGTCCAAGACGAGGATACCCGCGGAGAAGTCCTCGCTCGCTTCCTCGACGATGGCGGAGAACGTGCGCCCCGCGCGGGCCGTGCCCCGAGTTCGAACCTCCGTCTCCGAGTCGAGCGACGTTCGAAGCACCCGTCGGGCCGCCGTCCGGTGCTCGTCCAGCAGTTCGTCCGTGATGTCGAGCGGCGTTCCGGACGGTCGAACCACGGCGTTGACGATGATCGCTTCGCCGCCTCGGGCGGCGGCGAGGGACGCGGCGAGTTTGACGGTTCGCTCGTCGGCCGTTCCGTCAAGGAGCGGAACGACGACGTTTCGCCGGGTCGCCTCGCTACCGCCCCCCGCGTACAGGAGCGAAGGAGTCCACGGTGCGGGACTCACATTCATACCCTATGGCTCTTGTCGATACCGTATAAATCGTAGGGTTAACTTTCATATTCCCGAATCTAACGCGCCGAGCGCGAGGCCGTCTCGTTCGAGGGTACGAGCGTTTCGCACGACGAAAACGGGGAGTTCGAGGCGGGCGGGAGCGAGCCGACGACGCGAGAAGTGACGGGTTCGTTACGGTTTGTACACGCGCCCTCGGAAGACGGCGACGGTCTCCTCGCCGGCGGTCACGTCCACCCGGTACGACGCGGTGCGCCGACTCTCGTGGTCCCGCTCAGCGACCGCGACCAGGGTCTCGCCGACCTCCGCCGCGGCGAGGTACGAGACGTTCGTCTCCAGCGCGAGCGCCGTCTCGCCCTCGGCGTTCGACGCCGCCGCGAACGCCGCGTCCGCGAGCGAGTAGACCGCGCCGCCGTGGGGCGTCCCGTGGAAGTTCAACAGCTCCTCGGTGACGGCGAGTTCGGTTCGCGCGGTGCCCGGTCCGAGGTCCGCGAGTTCGATTCCGAGCGTCGCGCAGAAGGGGTCGGCGGCGATTTTCTCGTGGCGGTCGTCCGGGATATCGGCCATAGATGGCGTCGGTGCAGTAGTTACTTATATTCTACCCGAGTGGGTTCGCCCATGCCCTACAGCTACGAACCCCACCACTTCGAGGATTTCGAGGAGGGCCAGACGTTCGAGAGCGTCGGTCGAACCGTCACCGAGTACGACTTCGTGATGCACTCGGCGTTCACGGGCGACTGGACGGAACTCCACACGAACAAGCACTACGCGGAGGGCGAGTACTTCGGCGAGCGCGTGGCCCACGGCCCGATGACGTTCTCGCTCGCCACCGGCTTCGTCTACCGGTGCGGGTTCTTGGAGCGCACCGTCCTCGCGTTCCTCGGGATGAACTACATGGACATCCCCGCGCCCGTCAAGATGGACGACACCATCTCGCTCGACATGGAGGTCACCGAAACGAAAGAACTCTCCAGCCGCGAGGACTCCGGCCTCGTCGTCATCGACACCACGATGACGAATCAGGAGGACACCGTCGTCTTCGAGGGCGATATGAAGTTCCTCATCAAGCGCCGCGAATAATCGTTCTCCCCCTCGGATTACTTGATACCGACCGCGTCGACGAGGAGACGCTCTCCGCAGCCGAGGTACGCGTCGTAGCCGACGCCTCCGTCCGACCACGCGGAGTCGCTCGCCGAAACGCGAGCGATGCGGTTTCCGTCCGCGCCGCGGAGCGTCACCATGTGACCGCCGTTCGGGGCCCAATCCACGACGAGTTCGTACCACGACCCCTGGGAGAGGCTGTACCCCGTCGAATCGGAGTCGAGTCGGTGCGCCGTCCCGTTCTCGTACCGGAACAGTACGAGGTCGTCGTTGGCGATATCGACCCGAACGAAGTAGCGGTCGTCGTGTCCCTGCACGCCGTACGAGAGGTTGCTGTCCGCCGCGCCGCCGTCCCCGCGGAGCCAGTAGCCGAACGTGTCGCCCGCACGCGGATAGGTCGGCAGCCCCGACGTGCTGATCATCTCGGTGTTCGTCCCGCCGATTTCGAGGGCGTTCCCGCCCCGCTCGGTCGGCGTCGAAACGACCCGCGCGCCCGACTCGCCCCGGTCGAACTCGTACTCGGCGAGCGTCCCGTCCTCGAACCCGTCGACCGTCGTCGTCGGAGAGTACGAACACGAGGGCGACGCACACGACGCCGAACCCGCATCGTTGTTTCGGCGAGCGACGCTGCTGGAGTTGTCGAGGACGATGGGTTCGCCGGTCACGTCGAACGACGACCCCGAGATTCGGCTGGCGTCGCAGTACTGTAACAGGATTCCGTCCCGGTCTGCGCCGGTCTGTTCGACGCAGCAGGACTCGAACACGGATCCCGGACGGCCGTACGCGCGGACGGCGGCGCTGCCGGGGTATCCGCCGGTGGTGTGCGACGCGTCGCCGGTCACCTGCACGTTCGTGCAGCGAACCGGGGCGGGCGTCGTCTCAGGCGGCGCGGCGTACATCGCCGCGGTCTCGTCCGTGTCGACCCTGATTCGCGTGCTCCGTATCTCGTGCGTTCCGCTCCCGCCGACGAGGACGCCGCCGTCGCTGACGGTGTCCGCGGCGAGCGTCACGTCGCAGTTCTCGACGGTCGCGTCCCGTCCGCGCAACCAGACGCCGCGCATGTTCGTCGGGAACTCCGGGTCGGAGTGCGGCGCGTCGACGACCACGCAGCAGTCGCGAACCTCGCCCCCCGTCCCCGCGAGGCGAACGTTGGCGATGTTGTTGTTCCGGTACAGTCCGCCGACGACGCGGACGGTTCCGGTGCTCTTGCCCGATTGGTAGAGGCCGTTGTTCGGGAACCCCGCGAGGTGGCAGTTCCGGAATTCCAACTCCCCGGTCGTGTTCATCTCGACGAAGACGCCGACGGCCCCGCTTCCGTCGGGGGCCCCGTCCGGCGCGCGGAGGTTCTCCACGAGCCCGGTTCCGGACGAGGTTCGAACCCCGAACAGGAACGGCCCCTTCGAACCGCCGTGGCGTCCGCGGTGGAGCACGTCCCGAACGAGGAGCCCGTCGTCGACGATGAGCTGCATCCGCGGCGCTTCCGGCGCGCCGCCCGCGTCGTGCCGGAGCCCCTCGTAGAGGATGTTGGACGACCCCGCACCGCCGAGCGATAACCAGTACGCGCCGGAATTTCCGGTGACGTCGTTGGTCGTGTCGAGCACGATGGTCGCGCCGGGCTCGACGCCGACCATCCCGAAGTCGTGGAGCCCGTTCCCGAAGTCGAAGGTGAGGTCGGTGACCCGGTACTCGCCCTGCGGAAACTCCAGCTTCGTGTTGCTCCGGACGTTGTTCTGAAGCGCGTCGTCGATGGGCTCCTGCCCGGTCGGGTCCATTCCGAGGTCGTCGACGACGTCGTACGTGCGGTCGAACTGGAAGTCGTCGGTCGTCACCGCCGCGTCGACGGTTCCTCCGTTCGTCGACCCGCCGGTCGCCGCGGACGCGCCGCCGAGGGCGACGCCGGTGGTCAGCGCTCCGGCCGCGAGCTTCAGGTACGACCGTCTGTTCGTCGCGGACGTGTCGGCCGCCCGTTCTGGTGGTCCGGACATGTTCTGACGTACGACCACGTGAATTAATAAATGATATTAGTTGAAAAGTTACTAAATTCAGTATCCAATTACTCAAAATCACTTCGAATCTGAACGAGGTACGGTTCGCCTATCTTTTTGAGGACGATGCGAGTACTGTCCGGTATGCCAATCGACGTGCTCGCCGCGGAGGACGAACCGCGCGCCATCGACACGCACGCCCACCAGCCGACGAAGGAGTTCCTGGAGGACGCCGGCGGGCAGATGATGGAGGACGCGGCGAACAAGTTCGGCGCGAAGATGGAGACGGACACCTACGACTCGCTCGTCGAGGAGTACCACGAGGCCGGAATCGGAAAAACGGTGCTGCTAGGGTGGGACGCCGAGACGAACACCGGGAACCCGCCGGTTCCGAACGACTACGTCGCCGAGGTGCGCGACGAGTACCCCGACTTCTTCGTCGGGTTCGGCAGCGTCGACCCGCTGAAAGACGACTGCGTCGAGGAGGCGGAGCGCGTCGTCGAGGACCTCGACCTCTCCGGGTTCAAGTTCCAACAGATCGCGCAGGGGTTCGACCCGAGCGACCCCGACCACGAGGAACTCTTCTCGACCATCGAAGACCTCGGCGTTCCGGTCGTCTTCCACGGCGGCAACTCGACGCTCGGCGCCGGCAGTCCCGGCGGCCGGGGGCTGAAGATAAAGTACGGTAATCCGATGCTCATCGACGACGTCGCCGCCGAGCATCCCGACCTGCAGATTCTCCTCGCGCACCCGGCGTTCCCGTGGGAGCGGGAACAGCTCGCCATCTGCCAGCAGAAGGGCAACGTCTACATGGACCTCTCGGGCTGGCTGCCGAAGTACATCGACGACCAGGTGCTCCACTACGCGCGGACGCTGCTGCAGGACAAGGTGATGTTCGGCACCGACTACCCGATGATTCGACCCGGCGAGTGGCTGAGCCAGTTCGAGGAACTCGACTTCCCGGAGGAGGTACAGCGCAAGATACTCTGGGAGAACGCTGAGGAGTTCCTCGACCTGTAACGAGCGCCATCCGTCGCCGTCGGTTCGGCTTAATCGGCGAATCCGAGGTAAGCGGCGATGAACGCGCTTTTCAAACGGCGTATAACAAGGAGCGGCGCGGGAGATTGGCGTCTATCAATGGTCGCACGCCGCGCTCGACACGACTCGGCAGTCGCTCCGCTAGCGGAGCTTTCTTCGCCGCGGACGAAACTGGTGTACCTCTACCTTAACGTCGTCGATGAGGCGACCGTAGAGGAGCTGCACGAAGCGCTAGGAATCCGATACATGGAGCTGTACAGCGCGCTTCGAATCCTGCGGGAACGCGACGACGTTCGATTCGAACGCGATTCCTATCGTCGTCTCGGCGAGGACGAACCCGATTCCGAACTCGCCGAACGACCGAGTCGAGCGCAGTAACGTCGACCAGCGAGCCGCTTCCCACCGCATAACTATGGATGAAAATACGTAATTCCGTGGACGAGATGCGATGTCCGCACTAAACAGTAGCGCCGGAGATGCGTACGTCGTGCGATGGTTCGAGGACGGCGACGTATCCGATTTCCTCGCACTCGACCGTGCGGTCTTTCAACGAGAACGGGACGAACGCTGGTTCGAGTGGAAGTACGAGGACAACCCCTACGTCGATCACGTCCCGATACTCGTCGTCGAAAACGAGGACGACATCGTCGGCGCTCGACCGTTTATCGCGTTCCGACTGCGCGCCGGCGCCGAGACGGTACTCGCGCTCCAACCGGCCGATACCATGGTCCATCCGGAACACCGCCGTCGGGGGTTGTTCACCCGCATGACCGAGCGGGCTATCGACCACTACGCGAACCGCGAACCGGCCTTCTTCTTCAACTTCCCCAACCAGCGGTCGAGACCGGGGTACCTGAAGCTCGGATGGCAGATCGTCGGCGACCGGGTAACGTACTACCGGATTCAGAATCCGGCGGCGTTTTTCGGCGGCGACGGCCGGATTCCGTCGCGCCTCGCCGAACTGGCCGTCCAGCTCACGGGCGACGTTCGCGAGTTTCGCCGCACCCCGGCGGACGCGGCGGGAGAGTTCTCGGTCGACAGGTACCCGGGAACCCGCGCATCGATTCTCGCCGAGTTGTACGAAACCCGTCCTCCGGACGGGTTTCACGCGCTGCGCGACGAGACGTTCTATCGGTGGCGTTTCGCCAGTCCGGCGTGGAGTCGCGCCACGTACGTCGCCTCGCAGGGCGGCCAGCCCGTCGCCGGAATCGTCGTCAGAAACCGGACGACCGCCGAAGGCGTCTCCGTCACCCAACTCGCGGACGTCGTTCCGCTGGCGGAAACCGAGCGACGAACCCGCGCCCTCGCCCGACTCGTAGAGCGCATCGTCGCCGACCACGCGAGCTCCGATATCCTCGCCGTCGCGGAGGGCGGTGTTCCCCGGCGCTTACTGACCGAGTTCGGCTTCGTCGGCGACGCGACGCCGCCGCTCTCGTGGATGTCGGACTTCGACTGCCGCCTCGTCGCGTTACCGCTCGGCGGTACCGGGTGGACGGTCGGGGGGGAACGGCTGAGCCACCGCTCGAACTGGCACGTCTCGTTCGCCGAACGGGACACCGCGTAGGAACTCGATACCGGTCGATCTGTCGGGGCATAACAAAACGTCCAGACGGGGAATCCACGCCGAGACATGGACAGCAGAACTCGAAACGCGCTGGCGTCGGTCGCCCGACTGTACCGGTTCGCGCTCCTGGCGGCGAGCGCTCCGGTCGTCCTCGCGGAGTACTTTCGGAGCGAGACGGGGAGCGAGTACGGCGTCGGATTCGTCGATAAGGTCGCGCTGGCCGCGAAGATGCTCCGGAATAACCTCCGGATTCAGACGGGGTCGACGTTTCTGGAACACCTCGTGATGGCGACGAAGGCGTTGACGATTCCCGCGGACGAGGAGGGGTGTCTGGTGGAGTGCGGGTGCTACAAGGGCGGAAGCACGGCGAACCTCTCGCTCGTCGCCGGACTCTGCGACCGCCCGCTGGAGGTCTTCGATTCGTTCGACGGGATGCCGGACCCCGCCGAAGACGACCGCGAGCACGTTCTCGTCAAGTCGGAGCAGATTCACACGTACGACGAGGACGCGTGGGGCGCGCCGATAGAGGAAGTGCAGGAGAACATCGCGCGGTACGGCGACATCTCGGTCTGCACGTTCCACGAGGGCTACTTCGAGGAGACGATGCCGTCGTTCGAGGAGCCGTGCGCGCTCGTCTTCCTCGACGTGGGCCTGCGCGAATCGGCCGAAACGTGCCTCCGTCACCTCTGGCCGCGGTTGCGACCGGGCGGATACCTGTTCACCCACGACGTCAAACACATGGAGATTTCCACCCTCTTTTTCGACGCGGACTGGTGGCGAGCGACCCTCGACCGGGAACCGCCGGGGTTGGTGGGTGCGGGAAGCGGTCTCGGCCTCCACCCGGAGAGCAACGGGTTCGGTAGCCTGCTGGGATACATCGTGAAAGCGCCGGACTCGTCGATGTTCGAGATGGTCGCCGAAACCGGCGAGGGGGAGAACTGCGTCGAAATCGCTCGCAAACAGTAGCGGTGAAACGGCGCGCTCCGCCGACCGGAGCGCTCGGCGTCGCGGCCGAAATCGGTCGAATCGGGGCGACGGAGTTTTTGTGGCTATCGACCGTAGGCCGAGGTGGTGATAGAACGTGGAACACTTCGACGTCGTCGTCGTCGGCGGCGGTACCGGAAACAAGGTCGCGCTCGCCGCGGCGAACCGGGGGATGGACGCCGCGCTCGTCGAACGCGGACCGCTCGGCGGAACGTGCGTGAATCGCGGCTGTAACCCGTCGAAGTCGTTGATCCGCCGCGCGGACGTCGCCGAGACGATACGGCGGGCGGACGAGTTCGGCGTCGACGCCGAGATAACCGACGTCGACTTTCCGCGCATCGTCCGCGAGGTCACGACGACGGTCGACGAGAAGGCCGACGAGATGGAGCGCACGCATCGCCGACGCGACGACGTCACGCTCTACCGGGACGAAGCGCGCTTCGTCGACGACCGAACGTTGGAGGTGGGCGACGAGCGTATCGAGGGCGAGAAGGTGGTCGTCGCGGCCGGAGCGCGTCCCGTCGTTCCGCCGATCGACGGTCTCGACGACGTCGATTACCTCACGAGCGCGGACGCGTTGCGGCTCGAGGACCAGCCGGAACGCCTCGTCGTCGTCGGCGGCGGGTACATCGCCGCGGAACTCGGCTATTTCTACGAGGCGCTCGGGACGCGCGTGACCATCGTCGGACGGAGCGACGTCCTGCTCTCGAACGAAGACCGCGACGTCGCCGAGACGTTCACCGAGGCGGCGCGTCGCCGCCACACGGTTCACGTCGGATGCGAGGCGACCGAGGTTTCAGAGGACGGAGGGGAGGTGACGGTGACCGCCGAGGGGAGCGACGGCGAGACGGTGACGGTCGCCGGCGACCGTCTGCTCGTCGCCGCGGGTCGGCGGCCGAACACCGACCAACTCGACGTGGAGGAGGCGGGAATCGACACCGACGACCGGGGGTACGTCGAGACGAACGAGTTTCTGGAGACGAGCGCCGAGAACGTCTGGGCGCAGGGCGACATCGCCGGCGGGTACCAGTTCAAGCACGCCGCGGACCGCGAGACGAAGTACGTCGTGAAGAACGCCCTCGACGGGGAGCGCGAGGCCGTCGATTACACGAGCATGGGTCACGCCGTCTTCACCTCGCCGCAGGTGGCCGCGACCGGAAAGACCGAGGAGGAGCTCCGAGACGCCGGACGGGAGTACGTCGTCGGTCGGTGCGCCTACGAGGACACCGTGATGGGAAAGGCGCAGAAGGTTCGGGACGGGTTCGTGAAGGTGCTCGCCGACCCCGAGGACGGCGACATCCTCGGCTGTCACATCGTCGGCTCGGACGCCTCGACGCTGATTCACGAAGTCCTCCTCGCGCTGGCGAGCGGTTCCGGAACGGTGAGCGACGTGACCGACACGATTCACATTCACCCGGCGCTGAGCAAGGTCGTGCTGAAGGCGTTCGAGGACGCGGAGTGAGTTCGCCGCGTCGATTCGCTACTCGTCGGACGCGACGTCGGGCACGTCGAGTTCGCCCGTCAGTTCGAGGAACTCCGGGGACATCTCGAAGCCTTCGCGTTCGAACCGCTCTTTGACCGCCTGAAAGTACGCCGACCGGACGGCGAGGTACCGCCGGCGACTCGGGTCGTCTATCCAGAACCGCGACGTGAGTCCGATTCCGGCCGCGGTCACGTCGTCCACCGTCACCTCCGGTTTCGGCTCGGCCAGAATCTCCGGATTGCGCTCCGCCACTTCGAGGAGGACGCGCCGCATCTCGTCGATGTTCCCGCCGTACTCGACGCTGAAGGAGTAGTCGATTCGAAGCGCGTCCTTGATGGCGTGGTTCACGACGACGGTGTTGGCGAGCACGGAGTTGGGTACCGTGATGAGTTCGTTCTTGAACGTTCGTACGCGGGTCGCTCGAAAGCTGATATCCTCGATGATACCCTCGTTGTCCTCCCACTCGATCCAGTCGCCGATGTTGAACTTCGGGTCGCTGATGATGAACACGCCGCCGACGAGGTTGCCGACGATGTCCCGGGACGCGAACCCGACGGCGAGCGTGAGCGCGGCCGCGAACCCCCCCATCACGGACAACAGCGTCTCCAATCTGGCGAAAAAGAGCCCCGCGAAGAAGGCGACGACGAGGGTCGACACGCGGATGAACCGTAGCGTGGGCTTTCTGACCGTCGGCGTGACGCGCCGACTCCGGAGAAGACGCCGACCGACGGGCACCGCGACGAGACGACCCAGACCGTAGGTCACGGTGAACGTCGCGACGAAGACGGCGAGCTGCAACAGGAACGCCGCGTAATCGACGCGACCGAGGACGTCGTCGAACGCCGGACTCGGTGGAGTCATCGGCGGACGGGGCGGGGGAACGCCGGCGTGGTCGGTGCGGTGGGCTTTCCGGCGGATCTCGCGCTCATCACGTCTCCAGTTCCAGCCGGCGACGTAGTTAGCTGTGTTGGCATCGAACGGTGCCGAACTACTCGGATCGCTCGTCGCCGTGCTCCGCGCAGAGGATGTCGCCCGTCTCCGTGTCGAAGACGAAGGCGTCCCCCGGCATGATTCGCTTCCCGTCGACGCCGCAGCCGTCCGAGTGGTCGAGGAAGTACTTCCCCTCCTCCTGGCCGGTTTCCAATCGTCCCGCCGCCACCGCGAACCGGACGAGCCCCTCGCCGATCTGCGTTCGTTCGGTCGAATCCGCGGTTTCGAATCGTACGCGTGGCATGGTAACCCCCGCGAACCGGTACGACCCGCGACGGGAAGAAAGCTCTCCCCGGCCCGGCTTTTTATCTACGGGGTCGTCGAAGGCGCTCGTATGGGGGTGGAAGACGTTACCGCGATACACGAGGAGTACGGCGGCGAGCGATTGCCGCCGGGACAGCGCCGGACGGAGCGATTTCCCGTCCTCTCGAAGAGCGGGACGCCGCGGTGGGAGATGGACTCGTGGGAGTTTTCGGTCACGGGCGCGGTCGAGAACGAACTCGCGCTCTCGTGGCGGGAGTTCACCGACCTTCCGCAGGAAACCCAACGACAGGACTTCCACTGCGTCACCGGTTGGAGCCGGTTCGACAACGAGTTCGCCGGCGTCCCGTTTCGAACCGTCGCGGAGCGAGCGGACGTGGCGGACGACGCCGTTCACGTCCTGTTCGAATCGCTTGACGGCTACTCGACCAACCTCCCGCTCGACGAGTGCATGCGCGAGGGCGTGCTGTTCGCCCTCGAACTCGACGGCCAACCGCTCCCGTCGGAGCACGGCGGGCCGCTCCGGGTGGTCACGCCGCACAAGTACGCCTACAAGGGGGCCAAGTGGGTGAACGCCGTTAAATTCCTCACGGAGCCGAAACGCGGCTACTGGGAGAAACGCGGCTACTCGAACGCCGCGAACCCGTGGCGGGAGGAGCGGTACAGCTTCTTGTGAGGCTGACGTCGCACGCGTATCGGTGCGGCGTCCCGGTAAGTCACCGTAGCCGGTGGCCGCGGTTCGCGCGTCAACGACGACCCCTCGACCTTCGCCTCCGGTACCGTCGGTATTGAACCGCGATACCGAATCCGACGATGAGAAGCCAGAGAGCGTAGCTCGTGCCGAGCGTTTCCCAAACGTCACTCCGAAGGATCGGTAGGAAGCTACTCCAGTGGATCGCGAGATGCTGGAGGACGCTCGCGCCGAAGAGGCTCGTCACGACGGTCAAGAACGGGAGGTAGAACTGCCAAACGAGGATACCCACCGCACCGCCGACGAGCGCCGACTCGACGACCGGAGAGATCGAACCGAGCGCCGAGACGGGAATCGCCCCCGGTCGGTCGGGAGATGCCAGCAGTGAGTAGACGACCGACGACGAGAGGAGGACACACAGCGCGACGATGGCAGGTCGCTGTGCGGAGTAGGCGACACGGCTTCCGGCGATACTGCCGACGAGGGCACCGACCAGCGAAACGAGTAGCAAATCGGGCGAAGCGACGCCGACTGCGGGCGCGACGAGCGTTTGAGCGACGAAACTTCCCAGTAGGGCACCGGCTAATCCGCCGACCAGCGACGTGAGTCGTGTCACGAACGAGTAGCCGAAGCACGTGAACGCGAGTCCGAGCCCTAGCGCCAGTACCACGACCGCCGCCGTGGGGAAATCCGCGACCATCGATTCCGTATCGCAAACTGGTGTTGCATTCCGTTAATTGACTTGGTAGAATATCGTCCGGAGTATCGCGATTCATCGAAACGAGACGGTGATTCCGATTCAGATAGTCGAGGACGAGGAAATCAGGGTTCCGACGCCTCACCCGTGGGGTTTTCGTCGAGCCACGTTTCCAACTCCTCCCAATAGGCCTCCCACTCGGCGAGCAGGCGGTCGTACTCCTCGCGGGCAGTGTCGGCTCCTTCGTAGCTGGCGAGCGATTTTAGTCGGTTTTTCATTCCTTTTAAACAGGCCTCGTTTTCGTCGTACCAGTTGTAACCACACTGAACCATAGCGTCGTGGTACATCGTCCAGAACCCGATACCCGGGCGATTTTCGTCGGAGTGTTCGGCGACGGCAGGTAGCTCTTCCCCGAACTCGCGGAGATACGAGAGTGCGAAGTGCGCCGTGAGTGGCTTCAGCCGATACTCCCACTCACCGCCAATCTCCCCTTTCACGTCCCGTTGCTGTTCGAGGAGACTTTCGTATCCCTCTTCGGTCTCCTCGTACCGCCGGAGGTTCCACGATTCGAGTCCGTCGAATCGGTTCCAGCGGTTCGCTTCGCTCTCGACTATGGCGTCCGGGTCGCCCTCGAAGACGATTCGAACCAGTCCGCAGTCCGGCCCCGAGTCGTACTCTGCGAACTGCCGGTACGCCCAGAACCACCCGGTTTCCCAGAAGTCGCCCGCTTCGAAGCGATTCCACGCGTCCGGGAGGTACTCTCGAACGAACCGTTCTTCGTCTTCGAGCGATTCGAGCCGAAATTCGACATCTGCGCCTGCCATGTCTCGACTGCCGGGCGAGAGGAATATATCGTTTCCGCGAAGCTTGTTTCTGTAGAAATAGTGACCGTTTCCCGAAAGTATGTCACGGAGACTGATCGATGACGGTCCATGCGGCCGACGGAATCCTCCACAGCCGACATCCCCGAAACGGCGATAGACGCGCTCGGAACGCTCGCGAGCGAACACCGTATCGCAATTCTCCGAGAACTCGCGACCGCGGACGAACCGCTCGCGTTCTCGGAACTCCGCGAACGCGTGGGCATCCGGGATACGGGCCAGTTCAACTACCACCTCTCGAAGCTCCGCGGGCGATTCGTCCGGGAAACCGACGGAAAGTACGAACTCGGTCACGCTGGCGAGCGCGTAGTGCTCGCAACCGCCGACCTGGACGCGGACGGTACCGCCGCGTTCGCCGAAGCGCGCACCGAGGAAAGCGACGAATGTGCAGTTTGTGGCGAGGAGGACTGCAATCGCGTGATTCACGTGCATCTCTCGGGGGCGTGATGGCGAATTCGTCCGATTCCATAGAGCGAAATACGATTTACGGGTTCGGTATTCGACCCTGCTCCTGAGAAAAACGAAACTCGAACGAGAGAGTTCGGTCAGCAATCCGACTTCTCTCGCCGCAGCGATTCGACCCGTTCCACCGGGCTTTCACTCGAACTCCGGTTCCCGACCCTCCAGGAAGGCCGACACGCCCTCCTCGTGGGCGGGCATGTCGTACGCCTGCGACTGAATCATCGTCTCGTAGTCCAGCGCCTCGCGCCACGCTTTCCCGAGGTTTTCGTGGAGCGCTTGCTTACCGAGGGCGATGGTGCGCGTCGGTTGCTCCGCGAGTTGGTCGGTCAGCTCCGTGACCCTGATGTCGAGCTGTTCGTCCGGCACGACACCGTTTATCACGTCCAGTTCGGCGGCTTCCTCGGCCGAGATCATCTCGCCCGTGAACGCGAGTTCCTTGGCCTTCCGCAACCCCACGAGTCGCGGCAGGAGGAACGTTCCGCCCATGTCCGGAACGAGACCGACGTTGATGAACGACGCCGCGAACCGAGCCGACTCGCCGGCGTAGGCGAAGTCGGACGCGGTGACGAGCGCCATGCCCGCGCCCACCGCGTCGCCGTTCACCTTGGCCACGACCGGGACCGGCGCGGACAGCACCTCGCTGACGACGCGCGAGAGCGTGTCGCGTACGCGCTCGTAGGCGTCCCTGACGTTCTCCTCGCGGTCGGCCATCGACTGGATGTCGCCGCCCGCGCTGAACGCCTCGCCCTCGCCGGTCAGCACGACCGCGTCGATGGACTCGGGGTCGCTCTCCGCGAGTATCTCGGCGAGTTCGCCCGCCGCCTCCGGCGTGAAGGCGTTCCGAACCTCGGGGCGGTCGAACGTCACCGTGCGCACTCCGTCGTCGTCTGAGACGTGCATACGAAAACTGGGTCGCCGCACGCACATTTAATTACTCCCCGTGTGCAGTCGGCGTATGGATATCGAAGCGTTCTTCGAGGGGATGCCCTTCGCCGACCTGCTCGGGGTCGAAGTGACCGAGGCCGCGGACGGCCACGCCGAAGGAAAAGTGGCGATGCGCGACGAGCTATCGTGGAACCGAGACCGACTCATGGCGCACGGCGGCGTCACGTTCACCCTCGCGGACACCGTCGGCGGCGCGGCGCTCGTCTCGCTCAACGACCAGCCGGTGCCGACGATCGACATGCGCATCGACTACCTCAGCGCGGGAACGGGCGACCTGTACGCCGAAGCGGACGTGGTGCGAAACGGGAGCGACGTCGGCACCGTCGACGTGAGCGTCTACGACGAGGACGGCGAGCACGTCGCGGACGCCCGCGGCGTCTACAAGACTGGGTGAGGGCACGGCCAAGTTCGAAAACGGAACGGCGACGAAATCGACCGAACACGAACGATTTGCCGTCGCCTCGACCGACCCCGAACGTTATCAGGGAAAGCGCGGCCATCGCCGACGTGACCTGATTCGAGTCGTGAAGCGCCCCGCGGTCGCACGGCACGCCGCTTCACGCCTAGCTTCCCGCGATCGGTGCCGTCTGTTCGCCACGTCCGCTCGCGGCCGCGTTTCTCCACCGCCGTTCATCCGTCTTCATCACCCCCCGTCGGTCGACGAGACGAAGGCGTCGTCCAGCGCGAGGAGCGGAATCAACACGAGGAGCAAGACTCCCGTCGCGTAACCCAGTACCGCGAGACCGTCCGGGAGATGACGAGCCTGCGCGATGAAGAGATAGCCGAAGACGAGAAGGGGTACTTCGAGCCGGAACGGGACGACGAGTGCGGGCACGGCAGAAAAATGGTGACTGAGTGACGAATAGCTTGCGCCGAAGTAACCGCGGACGAGGGTCGACGTCCGCTACGCGAACAACTGCGAGAAGAGCGATCGCTCGGCCCGGTGGATTCGCTCCAGAAACGCCGACTTGCTGATGCCGAGTTCGTCGGCCACCTCGCTCGCGGTCGCCTCGCGGGGGACGCCGAAGTAGCCCATCTCCCGCGCGGTTCGCAGGGCGCGCTCCTGCGCCGGCGTCACGTCCCACTGCTGCGCGACGACGTTCTCGTCCTCGGAGCCGAGCTGGTGGACGCGCTCCAACCGCATCCCGACGGTCTCCCCCGCGGCTTCGAGGACGCCCTGGAGCACGTCGTGACCCACCACCGCGCCCGTGAACTTTCCGCTGCCGCCGTGGTACCGGAGCGACTCGGCCATGAACCCGACGTTCGTCAGTTCGTGAACGACGCAGGGGTGTTTCGAGAGGCATCTGTAGTTCTGCCTCCCGTCGGTGGTCGAGACGTGGAGGTAGCGAATTCGGTCGTCCGCGTCTAGACGGTCGGCGAGTCCGTCGCTTCCGGCGGGAGCGCTGAACCGCAGGAGTGCGTAGCCGTCGTCGCGGTGCTGCGGCGGTTGACAGTCGATTCGCGCGCCCGTCGCCCCCGACGCCTCGGCGAGCGGACAGTCGTCCCCCGTGACGGTGAACTCCACGACGAGGCACTCGTCTATCATCGACGGCGTGTACGCGGCGGCAGTATTTAAAGCCAGCCTATGGACGGGTGAAATAGTATAGGTCGGGATGCATAACTATCGACCATGGACATCGAGACCGTCAAAGAGCGGGCCGGCCCCCGGCAGTTCAGTCCGAAGGACGACATGCCGGAGGAGTACCGGAAGGCGGCGACCCGCATGATTCAGTTCCACGCGAACTCGGAGATTATGGGGGCGTACCTGGAGCGACCCTTCATCCGGCAGTCGCCGAGCCTCGACCGAAAGCTGGCGTTCAGCGCGAAGGTGCAGGACGAGATCGGCCACGGACAGCTGCTCTACCGCGCCGCCGAATCGCTCGGCGTGAAGACCCGCGAGCAGATGCTGGACGAGTTGGCGAACGGCGAGGGGAAGTTCCTGAACTGCTTCCACTACGAGATGACGGAGTGGTGGGAGACGCCGATGATCGCCTTCTTCGTGGACGGCGCGGCGATGCGCCGACAGGCGACCCTGAAGCGCACGAGTTGGGAACCCTACGCCCACGCGATGGACAAAGTCTGCTTCGAGGAAGGGTTCCACGTTAAACACGGCGAGGACATCATGCGCGAACTCTCGATGGGGTCGAAGAAGGAACAGGAACTACTACAGGACGCCTTCGACGAGTGGTGGCCGCGCATCATCCAGTTCTTCGGGCCGACGAACGACAAGAGCACGCACCACGACTTCTCCGCCGACGTGGGCCTGAAGACGATGACGAACGACGACCTCCGTAACGCCTTCCTCAACGCCTACATCCCGAAGGCGAAGAAGTACGGGCTGGAGATTCCGGACGAACCGCGCATCGAGCGCGACGAGGAGACGGGCACGTACAAGGTGCGCGAGGACGATTTGGACTGGGACGAGTTCTTCCAAATCGCCAAGAACAGCTACGAACCCGGCGTCGGCCAGATAAACGGTCGTAAGCGCGCGCAGGACGCGGTCGAGTGGGTTCGCGACGCGCTGGACGACTGGGAAACGAGCGGTTCCAACTCGCCGGTGGCGGCTGATTAACATGATCTGGGAAGTGTTCCGACAGGAGGAAGCGGGCAAGTACCACACCCACTGCGGAAACGTCCACGCGCCGGACCGCGACATGGCGCTCATGTTCGCTCAGATTCAACACGGGCGGCGCAAGCCGACGAACAGCCTCTGGGTCGTTCCGAAGGACGAAATCGGCGAAGTCGACGCCGACGAGGCGGCCTTCGGCGGAACGACGGACAAATCCTACCGCTGGGTGATGGCGTACAACCGCATCGACTCCAGTTTCGCCGAGGAGATAGAGGACAGCGAGGCCGAGCAAGAGGAGGCCGACCGACAGCGGGGTGAAGCCTGATGTCGGCGCAGCTCGCCGGACCGGACGAACTGAGCGACGAGGAGCGAGAGGCGGTCGAATCGCTCCTCTACCGCCTCGCGGACGACGAACTCGTCCTCGCGGAACGCTACACCGAGTGGCAGGTTCGCGCGCCGACGCTGGAGTCCGACCTCGCCATCTCGAACATCGCGCAGGACGAACTCGGGCACGCCCGCCTCTGGTACGACCTGTTGCAGGACTTCGGCCGCACCGAATCCGAACTCATCTTCGAGCGCGACCCGAGCGACTTCCGGCACGCGACGCTCGTGGAACTCCCCTTCGAGTCGGGAGACTGGGCCGACGCCATCGTCCGCGGGTACTTCTACGACGTGGCCGAACAATTGCGCCTCGAGGCCCTCGAAGGGACGTCGTACCCGCGAATCGGGGACAGGGTGGCGAAGATTCTGAGCGAGGAGGACTACCACCGCGAGCACGCCCAGAACTGGCTCGAACGACTCGCCGACGACGACGAGGGGCGAGAGCGCGTGCAGTCGGCGGTCGACAGGTTGTTCCCCTACGCGCTGACGCTGTTCGTGGCGGGCGACGCCGACGAGCGGATAGACGAACTCGGAATACGAACCCAGTCGCTCGAAGCGATGCGCGAACGGTGGCTCGACATCGTCGTGCCGTTCCTCGTCTCGCTGGATATCGACGTACCGGAGGAACTCCGGAGCGACGACCCGGACGAACTGCTCCCCGAGCGCGTCGGACGCGACGGCAGCCACACCGACGACTGGTTCGACCTGCACGAGGACATGACCCGGTCGTACCGCGAGCTCGGGCGAACCGAAGCCCACCGAATAATGCCGGACCCCGACGATGAGTAATCAACCACAGGAGTTCGAATCCGAACCCACGGCCTGCGCGTACACGGACTACTCGAAGAGCGGTCGCTCTCCGGACGACCTTCCCGCCACGGGGGAGGGAGCGACCGGGCTCGAAAAGCGCGTCTGGGACGCCCTCTACGGCATCGAAGACCCCGAGATGCCCATCAGCATCGTCGACCTGGGACTGATATACGGAGTGGAGTGCGAACCCCCGGAGGAGTCCCGCGGAGGCGATGCCGCCGGAACGAGGGTGACGGTCGTCATGACCCTCACGTACACCGGCTGTCCGGCGCGAAAGATGCTCACGGAGGAAATCGAGGCGGAAGTCGCCGCCGTCGAGGGCGTCGAGCGCGCCGACCTCGAACTCGTCTGGAATCCCCCGTGGTCCATCGAGATGGTGACAGAAACGGGCAAAGACGACCTCCGGGAGTTCGGACTGAGCGTATGAGGCGACTCGACCCCAGCGTGACGACGAGCGGCGAGGAAATGGGCGCGGAGTGTCCCTACTGCGGTTCGACGGACACCGAGCGAGAGCACCCGAAGGGACCGTCGCTCTGCCGGTCGATGCACTTTTGCAACGCCTGCGAACAACCCTTCGAGAAGTTCGAGTAGGCCATCATCCTCTTTGGTTCGAAGGGCGTACCCCGACGTATGTCCGCAGATCGACCGACGCGAGAGGAAGTTCGCCAGGGGATGACCGTGGAGATAGAGCAGACGAACGCGGAGAACGCGGACGATGCGGAACCGCTCCGGGGCGAAATCGCCAAGATTCTCACGGAGGAGGGACAGCGAACGGAACCGGGCGGCGTGAAGGTCCAACTGGACTCGGGCGTGACGGGGCGAGTGATGCGCGTCGCCCCGGACGAGTGATTACCGCGATTCGAGGTCGAGCAACCGTTTTTTGAGTTCCAGTCGGTCGCTTTCACCGCCGGAGTAGCCGCCGAGTCCGTCCGCCGCGACGACGCGGTGACAGGGGACGACGACGGGGACGGGGTTGCGCCCGCAGGCCTGCCCGATGGCGACGGGAGACGTATCGAGCGCGTCGGCGAGGTCGCCGTAGGTCCGCGTCTCGCCGCGCGGAATTTCCGCCATCGCGGCCATGACCCGCCCGGTGAAGGTGTCGGGGTACGAAACGGCGAGGTCGAACTCGCGGCGGTCACCGTCGGCGTACTCGCGCACTTGCCGGCGGATTTCGTCGGACGAGGCGGCGACGAGCGATTCGTCGAGTTCCGACCGCCAGTCCCAGAGCGAGACGAACATCACTTCCTCCTGAGCACCGTCACGGGTCGGTGGAGCGTTCCCGGTTCGCACTCCTCGACGGGTTTCGAGAGGTCGAAGCTATCGAACCAACCGACGTGCTCGAACTCGGAGTCTTCGGCGATCATGCGGAACTCTTGGGGTGCGAAGGTCTTTATCGTATGCGCTTCGCGGAATCGGCGCGTTCCGTCGGGGGTTTCGACCCGCGTCGTGATAGTCTGACGCACCAACTGCTCCGCCGGATTCACCGGTTCGCGGTCGATACCGAACCGAACCGTCGTGTCGCCGCGCGTCGACTCCCACTCGCTCTCCGAGGACGTGCCGCCGCAGAAGTCGATGGAGCCGTCGATGCAGTAGAGCGACCCCGGGGTCAGCGAATCGGCGACCGAGTCGAGGTGCGAGAGGAGCGCGTCGTTCGAACCGAGGTACAGCGAACTCAGCGCGCAGAAGGCGAAATCGACGCGCCGGGGGAGGGAAAAGTCGGCCATGTCCCGCCGGAGGAAGGTCGCCTCGATGTCGTGCTCGCGCGCCTTCTCGATCGAGTGCGAAATCATCTCCGAGGAGTTGTCGAGACCCGCGTACTCGTACCCGCGAGCGTCGAATTCGAGGAGGTACGGCGACGGCCCGCAGGCGATTTCGAGCACCGAGCTCGCGCGGTGTGACCGCTCGCCGAATCGGTCGATGCAGGTCTCGAAGAAGTCCACTTCGGCCGCCACGTCGCGGAAATCGAAGGCGATTTCGTAGTAGTTCGGATGCGCGTAGAGACCGGCCATAGGGGCCAACTCGCGGCGGGGGTCTTAACGACTTTCATCGCCGCGGAAACGGTTGTTTGAGCGGCTCGAACCGTCCGATTTTAGGAGATATGGTCGGATCGCTTCCGGAATCGCGCCGCTCGACTTCGACGCGGTGCTCGCCCGAGATGGGGTAAACGTAGGTTTAAACGAGAAGCCGCACAACCCACGACCATGACCGAATCGGACGCCGAGGAAGGATGGTTCGCGGGCGTCGAACCGGACGACGCGGAGGCGGGCGCGCGGGCCATCCGCAAGGGGAGCGCCGACGCTCCGGCGGACTGGCCCGCGCGAGCCGTCGAATCCGATTTCGCCGCGGACGAGTCCGACTACTACGCGAAGCTCCGGGCGGCCAGCATCCGGGCGACCCGCGACGCGGTGACGGAGCGCGAACGGGCCGACGACCGCCAACTCGTTCACGCCGTTCGGGCCATGGACGACTGCGAGTCGGAGGCGAACGAACTCGCCGAACGCGTCGCGGAGTGGGCCGGGACGCTGTACCCGGACGCCGGGACCGGGATCGAGTACGCCCGAGAACTCGCCGAGCGGGAACCCGAGTCGCCGGTCGAAGAACGCCTCGTCGCGCTCGCCCGGCGCGTCGCGGATCTCGCGGACGAGCGCGACGACCTCCGCTCGTTCGTGGAGCGGCAGGCACCCGCGGTCGCGCCGAACCTCGCCGACCTCGCCGGGCCGGTGCTCGCCGCGCGACTGGTCGCGCTGGCGGGCGGACTCGAACCGCTGGCGAAGATGCCCGCCGGGACGGTGCAAGTCCTCGGCGCGGAGAACGCCCTGTTCGCGCACCTCCGGGGGAGGGCGTCCTCGCCGAAACACGGCGTCATCTACACCCACGAGTACGTCCGCGGAACCGCGCCCGACCAACGGGGTTCCGCGGCCCGCACGCTCTCGGGCAAACTCGTCATCGCCGCGCGCGTCGACCACTACTCCGGCGAACGCAAACCCGAGTTGAAGGAGGAACTCGACCGCAGGATGGCGACGATTCGGTCGCGGGGTGACGACGAATGAATCGTCCCCACGACGAGACGCTCCCCGACGGCGTCGAACGGCGGACGTTCGACGGCGAGAACCGACTTGCGACGCGAGGAACGCCAGCGTACGGTGAGCCGACCGACGGCGAGTGGCGGAGTTGGGACGCCCGGCGCTCCAAACTCGCCGCGATGATAGAACGCGGAATGGATACGGGACTTCGCGGCGGCGAACGGGTGCTCTACCTCGGCGCGGCGAGCGGGACGACCGTGAGCCACGTCGCCGACTTCTCGGGCGCGACCTACGCGGTCGAATTCGCGCCCCGTCCGACCCGCGACCTGCTCGACGTGGCGGAGGCGCGCGAGAACCTCTTCCCGCTCCTCGCGGACGCCCGCAAACCGTCGACGTACGCGCACGTGGTCGAATCGAACCTCGACGTCGTCGTGCAGGACGTCGCCACCCGAGGACAGGCCCGCGTGGCCCGCGAGAATCGCCGGTTCCTCCGCGACGACGGGCGACTCCTCCTCGCCGTCAAGGCCAGAAGCGAGGACGTGGCGAGCGACCCCGGCGACGTGTTCGACCGCGCCCTGGAATCCCTCCGCGAGGAGTACGAGGTGCTCGAAACGCGACGGCTCGAACCGTTCCACGCGGACCACCTCGCCGTCGTCGCGGTTCCCCGGTAGCGATGACCGTCTCCGGAAGTATTTACCCGCCCGATTGCTAACTCCCAAAAAATGGATCTGGGTTCGGCCGAGAATTTCACGGAACGAGGAACGCTCGGCGTCGAAGAGGAGTTCTACGTCGTCGACGAGCGGGGCGTCCCGACCGCGGGCACAGACGAACTCGTCTACGAAACCGATCCGCCGGACGTCCTCGAAGGCCGACTCGACCACGAACTGTTCAAGTGCGTCATCGAAACCCAGACGCCGAAAACCACCCCTTCGGACGTGGACGAGCACGTGCGTGCGGTTCGCGAGGCGCTGGTCGAACACGCGGGCCGTCGGGGGTTCGGTATCGCGGCGGCGGGTCTCCACCCCGGCGCGAAGTGGCGCGAGCTGGAACACGCCGAGAAGTCGCGCTACCGGGCGCAACTCGACCGCATCCAGTATCCGCAGCACCGCAACACCACCGCCGGCCTGCACGTCCACGTCGGGGTGGACGACGCGGACGCCGCGGTTTGGGTTGCGAACGAGATTCGCTGGTATCTCCCCGTCGTGCTCGCGCTCTCGGCGAACTCGCCGTACTGGAACGGTTACGACACCGGCCTGGAGTCCGCCCGCGCCAAGATTTTCGAAGGCCTGCCGAACACCGGGATGCCCACCGACTTCGAGGATTTCGAGACGTTCGCGCGGTTCGAGGAGATGATGGTGGAGAACGGCGCGATAAACGACCGAGGGGAACTCTGGTACGACGTGCGCCCCCACTCCGAACACGGGACGGTCGAGATTCGAACGCCGGACGGGCAAGCGGACCCGGAGTACGTGCTGGCGTTCGTGGAGTACGTCCACGCGCTCGTCCTCGACCTCGTGGAGCGGTACGAGGACGGCGAAAGCGGCTACTGTCACCGCCGGGAACTGCTGGACGAGAACAAGTGGCGCGCGATGCGCTACGGGCACGACGCCTCGTTCATCCGCCGCGACCTCGACGGCGAGATATCGCTCGCGGACGCGGTCGAACGCGAGTGCGACCGACTCGGGGTCACCGGAATCCGCGACGTCCTCGACTGCGAGAGCGGCGCTGAGCGCCAGCGCCGCATCCGCGACGAAGACGGGGTCGAAGCCCTCTATCAATCGCTCCTGCTGTAGGCAACTTTTTTACGCGACAATGGCTTTTGTCCTCTCGGGAACGACAATGTCCGGGGAAGACGCGAACGACGAAAACCGCGAGGAAGAGATTTCGGTCGAGAACGACACCGTGGAAGAGGCCGAGATTGAGGACGTGGACGAGGAAGTGGACGTCGAAGAGGAACTGACCGCGGAGGACGAATCGACCGTGACCGAGCGCGTCACCGTCGAAGAGTCCGGCGAGGAGAAGACGGTCGTCGAGGAGGACATCTCCGTCGAAGAATCGGGGAAGGAACGCCTCTCGCGCGGACGAAAACGCCTCGAAGAGGAGGCCGACAGAGCGGTCGAAGGATTCGACCAGGGCATCGTCGACCTCCTCTCGTGGGTGCTCGACACGGAGACGCGCGCCCGAATCTACGTGTACCTCCGCAAGCACCCGGGAAGCACGAGCGAGGAGATAGCGGAGGGGACGGGTCTCTACCCGAGCACCGTGCGCGAGTCGCTCGCCGAACTCCACGAGGAGGAGAAGGTCGTCCGCGAGAAGCGCGAGAGCGCCGGCGCCGGGAACAACCCCTACGAGTACACCGCGATAGCGCCGAGCGAACTCGTCGGCGGCATCGTCGACCAGGTACAGCAGGAACTCAACACGGTGTTCAACCTCGACAGCCACCTGAACGACGAGGCGTCCGAGACGGAACCCGTCAGCATCGAAGTGGACGACCGCTCGGACGAGGAACGAGACGAGACGGAAGGCGGCCGCGGCGGAACGTAGTCCCCCGTCGAAGCGAACGGGAAGAAAGACGTTCGGCCGAAGCGACATCTCGACGCATGTTTTATATATCCCTTCTAAGATGTGAACTGTATGAGTGATTTCGGCGACGGAAACGAAACGGTATCGAACACCGAAAGCGGCGTCACGGTTAAAAAGTCGTTCGATGGCGAGGAGTTCGCGGTTCCGGCCATCCGGTTCGAACTTCGCTCCGACCGCGACGATGCGGTCACGGTTCGAATCACCGACCGAATACCGAACGATTTCCCGATGGACAACGTCGGCTTCCACCCCGAGTACGAGAACGAGAACTGGACGGCGTACAAGGACCACCGCGTCCAGTTCGAACGGACGCTGGAACCCGGCGAGGCGTTGACGACCGTCTACGGGATTCGCCTCTCGGACTGGCAGGACGCCGAACTGTTCCTGAGCGAACCCGAACTCGAAGAGGTCGCGCCGGTCGACGGCGACGCGGAGGACGAGACGGAACAGCCGATGGAAGAACACACCATCACCGACATCGTCTCCGAGGACAGCAGTCAGGTCGTCCGCGACGTTATCGCGGGCGACAGCGGCCTCCCGGGATTGGGCGGGGATGCGGAGGACGCCCCCGACCCCCTCGCCGAGTCGGGTGATGACCCGCTCGCGGAGGCGACCGACGACCCGCTTACCGACGACCCCTTCGACGAATCGACCGACGCGACGGACGACGATTCGTCGGAGTTCGCGGAAGCGGTCGCGGACGAAGGATGGGACGAATCGGACGGCGTCCTCGAACCCCCCGCGGACGACGTCGAGTCCGCCGAGCGGGTCGCATCGCCGCCGCGACCGGGAAGCGTCGCCGCCGCCCTCGCGGACGAGATACGCGCGGGGGAAGTGAACGACGACGACCTCGCGCTCATCCAGCGGGAACTCGACCTCGACGCGCCGGAGAGCACGAACGTCCGCATCCGACACCTCCAATCGCGGGTCGACGACCTCGCGGCGTACACCGAGGCGCTCGAGGAGTTCATCGACGACAACGGGACGGCCCAGTCCATCATCGAGGAGTTCGAGAACGAGGTCGAAGCCGTCCGCGGCGAACTCGACGCGATGAACGACGATATCGAGAGCGCGAAAGACGAGGGTGCGCAGGCACGCGCGCGCGTCGCCGATCTCGAAGGCGACCTCTCCGCCCTCGAAACGGAACTCGACGAACTCGGGGAGTTCGGCTCCGACGTGGACGACCTCCGGTCGCAACTCGACGATCTGGAGGACCTGGTGGCCACGAACACGGCGGAAGCCGCCGCGCTGGACGACGAAGTCGAAGACATCCGCGACGACTTGGACGACGTGCAAACCCTCGAAGATGAACTGGAGACGCTGTCGGACGACGTCGCCGACCTCTCGAACTCGGCGTCCGCGACGGAGGCGCGACTGGACGAGAAACTCGACGCCCTGCGCTCCGACCTCGAAGCTATCGAAGGCGAACTGACCGAGTTCCGCGAGTGGCGCGAACAGCTCGGCTCCGTGTTCGGCGGTAACTAACTACCCCTTTTTTACTCGCTTGCGGTCGCAGGCAGGAACCACCTGCCCGCGGACGTACACCTCTCGATAAGGAGAAACAGCCATGACGACACCACAGCCGGAACGATGTCCGGAAGGGGAGCGTCCGGAGGAAGAAGGCGAAGACAGTCCCGAGTACGAGCGTCAACGGTACGGAGAGCCACAGCACGAAGTCAGGGACGAGCCAGAACCGGACGAGCGGATGTACGGAACGCCGCAGCACGAGACGGGCGAGTCGAAGGACGACTTCGAACTCCTCCTGCTCGAACGCGTCGTCGGCCCGGAGGGGATGCGTTCCGAGGAAGCCAAACCGTGACGTCGCCGCAGGCCGAGGGTGTCGTCGAACACTGAGAACTGTTCGCGCGAGACGGCCCACCGCGTCCCCATCGAGATTCGAACCGAGAACGAGCGCGCCACCACCAGCGCGTTTTCGCGCGAACCCTATCGCGTCAGCACCCGCGTCGCGTGCGGCGAGCGAACGGTCGGCGGGCGAACGACGCTTAGCGGGGACGACCGTCGCCGGGATTGACCGCGAGGGCGTTCTTGACGAGGCTCCGATGGCCGCGGCGGAGTCGCTCAGAAACCGCCTGGTGCGAGATATCTAAACTGTCGGCGAGCTCGTCAGCCGTCGATCCCCGCGGAACGTCGTAGTACCCCGCCTCCAACGCCATCAGCAGCGTTTCGTGTTGGTCCTCGGTCAGGCCGAAGAGGCCGTGGCGCGTCTCGCTCATCTCGTAGATGTTTCGCACGTCGAGCGAGAGGCCCGATTCCTCGCAGAAATCGTAGGTCGCGGAGAGCGAGTCGCGGTTCGGAAAGAGGATTCGAAGCCGCCAACGGTTTCCTTTCCCGTGGAGGTTCAGTATCGTCGCTTTCTCTTCGAGGAGGATGTGGATGACGACGCGAATCTGGTCCACCCACTGCATTCGGTAGAGTCGCTCGTCGCTCAGGTCTTCGAGCAAGGTCAGTTGCTCGACGCTGGGGTCGTCGTTGAGGGCGTCGTCCAGCTCATCGAAGTCGTCCGCGGTCGCCCAAATGTAGGGAAGTACGTGCTTCGTGTCGTGGGCGACGACGCGAACCACGTCGAATTCGGCGTTTGGAACCTGCTCTAACGTCGTTCGGAGCGCGAATTCCTGTGCAGGAATTTCGATCTCCGCGATCGTACTCATACGTAAGGAATCGTGAGCCAAAACAATACGTGCTACGGCTATCACGCCGCCGCTGTTGCGGTCGAATTCTACACCCGGATCGAAACGGTTCCGTGCGGCGTTTCGCCGACCAGCGGCGGCGTCCGGGTTTCTCGCCCATCGGTCCGATGAGATAGCCGTGAGTTCGAGCGATTTCTCGCGCACGGCGTCCGGAATCCGGCGTCGTCCGCGGCGGTGGTAGTATCGTCCGTTCAGGCCGCGAGCACCCAACCATGCTCACCCGTGCCATCGTTCGACCTGCGGTTCGAGAAAATCGGCGACCGGTTCGGGGGGCGAATCGAACCACCGAGCGTCGAGCAGTTCGTTGGCGACGCGAAGTTCGCCGCCGACGCAGACCCCCGAAAACAACACCGATAGCACGTAGAGACGTTCGCTCGGGTCGGTTTCGAGCGCGATTTCCGTCCGGCGGGCGTGGACGACGTCGGTCAGTCGGCATCGCAGGCCGGTCTCCTCGCGCAGTTCGCGGCGGGCGGTCTCCGAGAGCGTTTCGCCGGGTTCGTGACCGCCGCCGGGGATTCCCCACCGGTCGGGAGCGTCCGGGTGACGAATCAGTACGACGCGGTCGTCGGCGTCCGTCACCCAGACGCCGGCGTCGCCGAGCCAACCGGAGTCGGCCTTCCGACGACCGCGTTCGAAGAAATCGGGGTCGTTCTCGACTCGCTCGTCGCGGAGAGGAAACATCCCGTACGCTCGTCTGAGGCGACGAAGACTGCGGGCCACCGCTTCGCGGGTTCGGACTTCGAGCGACATGATGCCCGTTTGGATAGCTGAAACTATAACGTTCCGCCCGGTCGACGGTTAATATCAACCGCGACACGGAGGAGGCGATGGTACGAATCCGGCGTAGGGCGGTTCTCGCGCGTCTCGCTTCATTCGTCTCGGCGGTCCGATTCGCGCCGGATGCGTCCGGTCGGACGCGCTCGCGTCGCGGCCCTCCGAGCAACTCGTCCGCGACTACTCCCACCGTAATTGGTATAGCGATATGGGATTCATAAGTTCGTCACCCGACGCCGCATCGAGGCGTGCATTTTGATAGCAAACCACATGGAGCGGCGAAAAAATCGCCCGCGCTTCGAATCGAGAACTCGCGCTCCGAGGGTCGATTTCGGCCGGTCAACGCCTCGTTACCGAGAAGAAATGGGGGAATTCGCCGCTCGCGCCGGAGGGTGTTTCGAAACGCGAGATTACTTGCCGCCCTTGGCCGCCTCTTCGGCGGACATCGGAACGCCCTTCGGGGGTTTGAGGTTCGCCTGTTCGCCGGTTCTCGTGTTCTTCGTCTCGACCTCGCCGCCGTGCGTGCTGACGAGACCGCCCTGGATGTCGGAGTTGATGACCTTCGTCGTCCCGTACCACGACCAGACGCCGCGGTTGTTGACCGCACCGGGACTGGAACAGTTCTCGCCGCAGGGCGGCGTCTTCTCGTCGACTTTCACCACGCAGTTTTTCACGTACGGCGTGCGGTCGCCCTTTGCGTTCGTCCGAATGTTGGAGATGTTGTTCGAGTGGAAGTACGAGTCCTCGACGTTCGTGATACCGGTCGCGCCCTGACTTCCCGGACCGGATGCGTAGAGACCGTTGTTGACGGTCTTGGCGATGTGCGTGCGACGCACCGTGATGACGCCCTGGTGCGGGAGGTTCGCGTTCACCCAGACGCCGCCGCCGCTCTGTTTAGGCTTGATACCGTCGCCCATGTAGACGTTCTCGATGAGCCCCTCGCCGTCCGACGACTCGACGCCGGGCATCATGATGAAGCTCTCGCCGCTGTGCTCGCCTTTGATACCGATGTTTCGGATGGTCCAGCCGCTTCCGCTCGTCGTGAACGCCACGCCCGCGCCCTCGGCGGACACGTCGATGAGCTTGTTCTCGTAGGTCTGCCCGTCGCCGACCTCGATGGCCTTGTGCTCTCCGGCGGAGACGGTGATCGTCTCGTACTCCGCCGCGTTCGCGAGACCGCTCACGCCCGCGGCACCCGTCGCGGCGACCGCGGCGCCGGCCATCTTCAGATACGAACGCCGGTCGAGTAACGATGCATTGTCGGTCTTTTCGTTCTCAAGTTCGCGTGCCATGCAGGCTCAACGAGAGATTGCCAACTTAAAAGTGCGTCGATTCAGGTTCAATGTTGTGCTAGTAATTTATAAGAACCGCTTGTTGCCCGGCGGTATCGTCGACTCGCGGAACCGGGGCGAATCGCCGCGTCGAGGCGCGTATCCCGCGATAACGTCCCGATAACGGGTCGCCATCCCTCGTTATCGGGGTGACCGCCGAGGTTACGCGCGGCGTACTGTCGGCTCGTCTACGTTTATCGCTCGGGAGCGCCGGAGCGCCGTCACGGACGAGCGCTGGCGGGGGTTCGCCGACCGGTAAGAGGCTCCTGTCGTTCGCTGATCCGGAGTATAACAAAGTGTTTCCGAGGGGGCGTTTCAGACGATATGAACGAGGGAGTGAGGGAAAAACGATTCGAAGCGCGTTCCGGCGAACGTCGCCGGCGAACGTTCGCCGCGGCATCGGCGACCGGGGGACCGACGAGGCGAGTCGCGGCCGTCGATTCGGAGCGTGGACGATGACCGAGAGGTCGAAAACCGTCGTGTTGGGGTTCGACGCGCTCGACTTCGAGCACCTCGACGCGTTCGAGGACGACCTACCGAACTTCGGTCGCCTCCGTTCGGAGGGCGTCGCCGCACCCCTCCGCTCGACGCACCCGCCGTGGACCGGGAGCGCGTGGCCGTCGATGTACACGGGTACGGACCCGACTCGCCACAACGCGTTCGCCTTCTTCGATTACACCGACGCGTACCCCGACGACGCGGCCATCGTCACGCGCAACGACGTGAGCGCGCCGGCCCTCTGGAACTATCTCACGGCCATCGACGAACCGTCCGTCGTTCTCAACGTCCCCGTCACCCACCCCGCCGAACCGCTCTCCGGCGCGCTCGTCCCGGGATATCTGGCGAGCGAGGACGCCGAAGGGTATCCCCCGGACGTCAGGGACGAACTGTCGGACGCGCTCGGCGAGGAGTACACCATCTACTCCGAAGACGAGATGTCGAGCGACGAGGGGGCGAAGCTCGACGGATACGTCGAAATCGTCGGTCTGCGCGAGCGCGCCGCCCGGCACCTCCTCGAAAACTGGGACTGGCGCGTGGCGGTCGTGCAGGTCCAGAAAACCGACGCCGTCTTCCACAACTTCGACGACCCCGCCGCGTTCCGGCGCGTCTACCGGGCGGCGGACGACCTCGTCGGAACCGTGCTGGAGACGGCGGGCGACGCGAACGTCGTCGTCTGCTCCGACCACGGGATGGGCCGAACCGACGGCTACAAGATATTCGTCAACGAGGTGCTCCGGGAACACGGGTTCGTCGAGGCGACCGGGGACGGCGACGCCCACGGAACCGGCCTCTCGGCGGTGAAGGGGTCACTCGTGAATCCCGGCGAGAAAACGGACGACGAGGCGAACCGAGACTTCTCGCGAGCCGCACTTTCGCGGGCGGTGGCCGGACTCGACGCCGTCGGCATCACGCCGGGGTCGGTGTACGCCGCCGCGCAGCGGGTCGGCGCGGACTCGTTGCTGAAACGCGCGCTTCCGGCGAACGTGCTCGACGCCGCCGAACGAACCGTCGATTGGCGTCGGTCGCCGGCGTACTGTCGCGCGCTGGGCGAACTCGGCGTCCGCGTCAACCTCGAAGGCCGCGACCCCGAGGGGGTCGTCCCCGAGTCCGAGTACGAGGCGGTTCGGTCGGAGATAATCGACCTCCTCTCGGCGCTCCGAACGCCGGACGGGGAACCCGCGTTCGAGTTCGTGAAGCGGGCCGAGGAGGTGTCCGACGGCGACGACCCGCTGAGCGGCCCCGACGTGGTGTTCTTGCCCGCCGGGATGAACCACCTGGTGCTTCCGAGCCTCGTCGGCAAACGATTCCTCCCCGTCGACGAGTACAACCACAAGCGGGACGGCGTGTTCATCGGCGCGGGGCCCGCGTTCGACGCGACCGCGGAACCGGACCGACTCTCGCTGACCGACGTCGCGCCCGTCGCCATGGCGGCCGCGGGGCTTCCCGTTCCCGAGCGGATGACCGGAACCGTCCCGGAGGGGCTGTTGACGGTTCAAGTGAACGAGCGGGAGTACGCGGACGTCGAGTACGGAACCGCCGGAGAGAGCGGCGACGAGGGACGGGTCGAGTCGCGGCTGGAGGACCTCGGCTACCTGTAATCCATGGGAACGGAACGAGAACTTCGAAACCTCCTTTCGAGTGCGAGCCTCGTGTTCGTCGGGGCCGCGGTCGCGTCGGTCGCGAAGCTACTCGAACGCATCATCCTCGGACGAAGCCTCTCGACGGCGGCGTTCGGCGAGGTGAACATCGCGCTCACGACGATGTCGCTGGGCGTCACGTTCGCGCTCGTCGGGTTCGGACAGGGGGTTCCGCGCTACATCTCGCGGTTCGACGACGAGCGGGACGTGCGGGGCGCGTGGCTGACCGGCGTCCTCTTCACCGGGGCGGTGGGCGTGGCGCTGGCGGGTATCCTGTATCTGAACGCCGATTTCGTCGCCTCGAACCTGTTCGACGGCCCCGATTCGAGCCGCCTGCTCCCGTTGTTCGCGCTCGCGGTTCCGCTGGTCGTCGGCTATCAGGTCGGCGTCGGCGGAATCCGCGGATTCGAGAACACGATCTACAAGACGTACGTCGGCGACCTGCTCTACCCCTTCGGCAGGCTGCTCCTGCTCGGCGGGTTGCTGTCGCTGGGTTTCGGGGCGGTGGCGGCGGGGTACGCCTACCTCCTCAGCGCCGCCGCGGCGGTCCTTGCGGCCCATTACCTGCTGAACAGATTGCTGCCGCTCGTCGGTCCGTTTCGACTGCACGTGCGCGAGATGGCGACGTTCTCCGCCCCGCTGGTGGTCTCGTCCGTCCTCGCGGACCTCCTCACCCGAACCGACACGGTGATGCTCGGCTACTTCACGACCTCCCGCAAGGTCGGCCTCTACTCGGCGGCGTACCCCCTCGCCAACAGCCTCCTCATCGCGCTCGCGTCGTTCGGATTTCTGTACCTCCCGCTCGCCTCGCGACTCGACGCGAACGGGGAGCGCGACGAGATAACCACGATATACCAACTCACGACGAAGTGGGTCTTCGTCGTCACGTTCCCCGCGTTCCTCCTCTTCGTGACCTTCCCCGCCGACATCCTGTCGGTGTTCTTCGGCGACCGCTACGCCGAGGGCGCGCTGGCGCTCGCCATCCTCTCGGTCGGTTTCTTCACGAACGCCGCCGGCGGTCGAAATCGCGAGACGCTGTCGGCGCTCGGCCACACGAAGCTGATACTCGCGGGGAACGCGGTCGCGTTCGTCCTCAACTTGCTCATGAATCTCGTGCTGATTCCGACCTACGGGTTCGTCGGGGCCGCGGTTGCATCCGCGACCGCGAACGTCGCCCTCAACGCCTTCATGTTCGCCGTGCTGTGGTCGAAGTTCGGCATCACGCCCTTCTCCCGGTGGACGGTCCGAACGATGACGCGCGTGCCGCTGCTCCTGATTCCGCCGACCGCGTTGCTAGCGCGGACGGTTTCGCTCACCGCGTTCACGCTCCCGCTCGCGCTGCTCGCGGCCGCCGCGGGAACCCTCGTCGTCGTCTCCACGCTCGGCTGTCTCCAACCCGAGGACAGGGTCGTCGTCGACTTCGTGGAGAGCGTCACCGATACGAAACTACCGTTCCTGCGCGGTTACGTCCCCGAGTCGGCCGAGTGAGCTTCGCGGTCGTCCGCCGGGCGTCGACCCCCCTCCGCGCGTCGAGCGCACGGGGGAGGGTCCGCCGTGCGTCGAACGCTACGTCGCGAACCCGATGGGGAGGGGCGGCCCGAGGAAGAGCACGACGACGCCCGCGGCGAGCGAGAGGAGGCCGGTCGCTACCGAGAACTCCCGCCCCCACGCCGCCGGGAGGCGTTCGACCGTGACCACGGTCGTGAGCGCGACCATCCAGAAGTAGTTCATCTCGCCGAAGAAGGGCATCACCAGGAAGAACGGCCCCAGACAGACGAGGAGACAGCTCACGCCGTGCTCGACGCCTTTCCTGAGACCGTCCGCGACGCGCGCGTTGTGGGGGAGGACGCGCGAACAGCAGGTTCGCAGCCGCGACCGTTTGAACCCCGTGAGCTGGTAGCAACCGGTGAGCGCGAGCGCGCCGCCGACCGCTAACCGGGTGTGCGCCTGCGCGAAGCCGTAGATACCCCCCGGCAGGAGCGCGTGCAAACCGAGAGGGACGACCCCGGAGAACAACCAGACGACCCCGTATCCGACGTGGAACGCGACGACGGTCGCCGCGACGACGGCCGTCGACCCTCGGAGCGCGTCGGCGTAGTCGCGCGTGAACCGCGTCATCGGCGGGTACATCATCGCCATCATCATCACCCCCCACGTGACGACGTAGCCGGCGAACGCGGCGCTCGTGCCGGCGTGAAAGGCGGCGAGTTCCATCGCACCCGGGGCGGCCATCGGGATCCCCCGATTCGCGAGCCACGTCATCCCCAGCATCGGAACTCGACCGGTGAACAGGAGCGTCCACCAGAGCGCGTCGAGCGCGACCATGGCGACGACGACCGCCGTGGTGCGATCGACGCGGTCGGCGAGCGCGAACCGACGCTCGCTCGCCACCTCCGCGCTCATCGATGGTCGCGGAGTGCTCCGCGTCGAACGTCGCGCACTGACTCCGCGTTCGCGGCCGCTCCCTTCCGCAGCGCGACCCACGACGTACACTCCGGACAGGCGAAGACGCGCCCGTCACGGTCGCCGAGCACGCGGGCGAACTTCGGATCGACGTGTTCGTTGTCACAGCCCTCGTTCCGGCAGGTGACGAACCGCGACGACTCGTCACCGTCGGAACCCCACGAGGGGTGCGTTCGATGCGTCGCTTCGGTGCTGAATTGACTCGCTTTCGACATTGGTTAGTGCCTTACGCGTATCGCGTCTCGATGTTCGTCCGAAACCGTCCGGAACGCTCGGTTCGCGTCGACTCGTCGCACTCCGACCTGCGTCGTCCCCCGCCGTGCGGCGCTACCCGTCCACGTCATAGCCGAGCGTTCGAATCGCGGCGGCGAGGTCGCCCTTCGCTCCGTCGTTCGCGGAGACGACGACGACGCTTCGCTCGTGGTCCGCGTCGACCGCGCTCGCCGCGCTCGTTCCAGCCAGTTCGCGTTCGATGATTCGTTCGCAGCCCTCACACCGCATCCCGTCGACATGGAACTCGTATCGTTCCATACCGAACTATCGTCCTCCGCCGACTTTATTCCCCATTTTAGTACAGAAAAATAACCTGTCGTCACGGGACACCGACGGCCCGGTGGCGACGGTAGAGATAGACCGCACACATCGTCGCGACGCTTCCCAGCCAGGAGAGCACCGACAGCGAGAGGTTGACCCTGGGGCCGAAGACGTAGCCGCCGCCGAGATAGCCGACTATCGGCGTCAGCGCACCTCCGCCGACGTACAACCACCAGTGGGGGTTCCACTCCCCGCGTCTGCGGAGGTGGGTCGCGTCCCGGTACAGCGCCGGAAACGTCGCCAGGCTGGCGAGACCGAGCGCGAGGACGACCGCGATCGCGCCGATCCCGATGAGGGTTACCCGGTTCGTGACGCCGACCAACGCGAGGAACGCGGCGACCCCGAATCCGACGGCCAAGAGGTACGCCGCGAGCACGTACCAGTAGAGTTCGCGGGTGTCGGGGTCGGTCATCGTTCGATCACGGTGCCTCCCGCACCCACCGCGACGTCCGTTTCTCCGACGGTCACACCCCGAAGGTCCGACTCGACGGGCGTCGTCGACTCTTTCCAGCCCTCGTCCGACGCGCGCTCGTAGACGCGACCGCCGGCCCCGACGGCGACGAGTTTCGACTCGCCATCGGCGAGTCCGTGGAGGGCTCCGTCCCCGGCGTTGATGGGCGTCCAGTTCTCGCACGCGCGGTCGTAGCGATAGACGCGACCGCCGCCGCCCGCGATGAGCAACCGGCCGCCGCCGGCGTGAACGTCGAAGAAGTTCACTTGCGCGTTCTTCACGCCGATGTCGGTCCACCCCTCCTCTCGCTCCTCGAAGGCGTTTCCGCTCGTGTCCACGGCGTAGGCGCGCCGGTCGCCGAAGTCGAGCGCCGGAACCGTCGACCCGCTCCCCGGCTTCACGACCTCGCCCCACTGCGGGCAGCCGTTCTCGTCGGTCGTGACGGGGAGCACCTCGCCGGAACCGTTCGCCACTCGAAGCGTTTCGTCCCCTCGCTCGCCGCTGACCGCGATGGCCTCCCACGTGCTCGTCTTCTCCTTCGGGGCGGAGTAGTCGTACTTCCTCCCGTCGGACACGTCGTAGCAGCCGAGCGCGCCCGACGACCCGGCGAACCAGATTCGCTCACCGTCTTCGGTCGCGTCGACGCAGGTGAGCGCGTTCTTTCGCGTCGCCGGGCCGTCCCGAACCGCGAATCGCCACTCCCCGTTCCGCCCGCTGAGGACGTTCCCGCCGGTTCCCACGGCGAACGGACCGTTCGCAGTCGAGACGACGTCGTAGAGGGCCTTCGAGGTGGGCGACTCCGCCTCCCGCCACTCTCTCGCTCCGCTCGAACGGCCCGAATCGGTCGGGCCGTCGGACGGGCTATCGGGCGGCGAGCTATCGGACGGGGAGCCGTCGTTCGAGCGTCGTTGCTGGTCGTCGAGTCGGTTTCGTATCGATGAAAGCAATTTCATGCGGTCTCCGAAATCAGTCGATTCGGCAGCCGATTCGAAGCGCGACGGCGAAGACGACGGGCACCGTCCCGCCGAGCAGAACCGCGGCGGCGGTCGTCAGTTGCGGCCGCCGCGCGAGCGCCGGGAAGTACGTCGGCACGGTGAATCGCGCGCCGACGTACGCCGTCGCCACCGGCAGGACGACGAAGACGTACACCAGGAAGGCGACGCCCAGCGTCGTCTCCGCCCAACTCACGTCCGCTCCTCCAGCGCGGCGACGACGTCCTCGACGACGTCCTTCGGAATCGTCACTTGGGTGCGCCGCTTTCTCCCCCAGACGTTCTGAATCTCCAGCGCCTCGCTGTCCGGGTCGTTTCCGTAGTGCCCGACCCAGACGCCGCAGTGAGCGCCGTCCGGGTCCCGCACCATCTCGCCGTCGTCGCGGCTCATGACAGCAGCGCGCGAAGCTTCTCTCGGTAGTCCGCCAGCGCGCGCCTGACGGCCTCGCGGTAGTCGGCGATCGATGCGGTCTCGTCAGCGGTCGGCGCGGTGTCGTCGGTTGAATCGGTAGTCATGGTCCGAAGGTCACCCGGTAGTCCGCCAGCGCGCGCCTGACGGCCTCGCGGTAGGCGGAGGTCACTGCGGTTTCGTCGATGGTCGATGCTGCGTCGTCGGTCGAATCGGAGGTCATGGTCCGAAGGTCATCTTGTGTTCCTTGTACAGTACGCCCGTGAACAGCGCGAACGGTACCAGTCCCAGGAGCGCGAACAGCAGGGCCAGTCTGAGAACCAACGGAATCCCGAACGTCGTCGTGAGGTACCCCAACACGGCGACGCCCGACGAGAGGAACAACACGATGCTCGTCAGCGCGAGTCCGAAGCTCCACTTCCGGTAGCGCCACGGCAGGTTCTCCGACCGGCGGAGCATCTTGATGAGCACCGCTATCGGCGGGATGGCGAGCGCGAGCAGTTGCAGGACCGAGAGCGCGATGCCCCGGCTCATGACTCCTCGCCGTCGCCCTCCAGCGCGAGCAGGCACTCGTCCTCCCACTCTCGGTGCGCCCGCAGTCGCTCGTCGGCCCGGCTCGTCAGCCGGTAGACGTTCGTTCGACCGTCGAGCGGAAGCTTTCTGACGAAGCCCGCATCGACGAGTTCGTCGAGGTTCCGGTAGAGTCGACCGTGATTGACGGGTTCGCCGTAGTGCTCCTGGAGCTCCTGCTTGACGGCCTGTCCGTTCGGGTTGGTTCCCGAAAGACGGGCCACCGTCAACAGCAGATCGCGCTTGAACCCCGTCACGCCCGCGAGCGGACGGGGGTCGATTCCTGGGTTGGGTTCGGGTTCACTGGCATCCATTGTTTTACCGGCGGCGGTTGCCGCCGAGAGCCGCGCGCGGGGGTCGAACCCGCCGACCGGCCTGGTTACCGGACGCGGCCGAGACGTTCGAACAGCCGTGCGATTCGCGGTTCGTGTCGGACGAACAGCGTCCCGAGGACGCTCGTCGCCAGCACGTAGCCGACCGCGAACTCCGGGACGAACCTCACGGGAACGGTCGCGCTCCGCGCCATGGCCGCGAGCACCAGCGAGAACTCGCCGCGCGCTATCAGCCCGATTCCGACGCGGAGCGAGCGGCGTCGGCCGAGTCCGTAGATGCGACCGCTCACCGCCCCGCTCACGACCTTGCTGGCGATGGTCGCGACCAGCGCGACGGCGAGCAGCCCCGCGATGTGTGCGAGAACCGACGCCTTCGTGGCGAGACCGATGGCGAAGAAGAAAATCGCGGAGAAGAGGTCGCACGCCGGTTCGAGGGTGCGTTCGATGCGCTCATCGTGTCCCGTCCGGCCGAGCGCGACGCCCACGAAGAAGGCGGCGATCCCCTTGCTCACCCCGAACGTCGCCGCGACGGCCGCGACGGCCGCGACGACTCCGAGCACCCGCAGGACGAACAGTTCGTTCGACTCCCCCGCTAGCAGCCGTTCGAGCACCCCCGTCGCATACCACCCGACGGCCGCGACGGCCCCGAGCAGCGCGAATCCGGTGGCGAGCGAGAGCAGCGCGTCCGCGAACGACCCCCCGTCGAGCGCCATCGACGAGACGACGGTCAGGTAGACGGCGATGACCACGTCCTCGAAGACGAGCGACCCGAGGATGGGGTCGCTCTCGCGACCGGCTATCCACCCCTGATTCAGCAGCGATTCCGTGACGATGGCGCTGGAGGAGATGTAGACGATTCCGGCGAGAAAGAGGATTTCGAGCGGCGAGAATCCGAACAGCACGCCGAGCGCGACGCCGACCGCGTAGTTACAGACGAAGTCCACGACGCCGCTCCCCACGACGCGGTTCCAGTCGTCGAGCAGCCGATCGGCGTCCACGTGCAGGCCGAGGAAGAACAGCAGCAGGACGACGCCGAGGTCTGCGAAGGCGCGGAGGAACTCCGTTTCGGCGACTATCGCTATCGGTACGCCGCCGACCGACGTCGGCGCGCTCGGACCGACGAGAACGCCGGCGATGATGTACGCCGGGATGACCGACTGGCCGGCGCGAGCGGCGACCGTTCCGGCGAGCGCCACCACCACGAGGACGACGGCGACCTCCGCGAACGCCGTCATCGCTCGGCGAGTCGGGCGAGGTCGGCCAACTCTTCGCGCGTTCCGACGGCGACCAGCGCATCATCCCCGCGAACTTCGAAGTCGGAGTCGGGCGCGGGGTGGGTCTCGCGGGCGCGCTGGACGGCGATGACGGTCGCTCCCGTCTCCCCTCGGATAGCCGCCTCGTCGAGCGTCGAACCGGACAGGGGGGAGGCGTCGGTCACGTCCACCCACTCGATGATGGCGTCCCCGAGGGGCAGTTCGACCGCGTCGTGCTCCACCGGCTGGAAGTAGCCGCCCGCCAGAATCGTCGCCAGCTTCCGGGCCTCCGCTCCCGCGAGGTCGAGTAGCTTCTCGTTTTCGTCGTCCATTCGGCGGTACAGCTCGCGTTCGCCGTCGTGTCGCAGCAGGACGACGAGCCGATCCGTTCCTCGGTCGAGTTCGTACTTCCGGCCGACGCCGGGAATCGAGGTTTCGTACACTTTCATGGGGTTACGAGGGGCAGGAGGTACGTCTTCCAGAGCCAGTCGAGCGGCGTCCACACGCCGAACGCGTGCGAGAGCACGTCGTCCAGCGCGACCAGCGCGAACAGGACGACGACCCCTCGCCACCGCGTTCCGTACCGGGTCGTCGCCGCGCCGCCGAGGAGGACGCCGACCGTGCCGAGCAGGCAGGCCGTCGCGCCCGGCGCGGGGTAGTACCGCCACACGTGCGCCCACCCGAACAGGGCGAACAGGGCGCTCCCGGCGACCGCGGTCGGCTCCTCGCGGGGGTAGTCGTCCCACCGCAGGGCGCAGGCGAACAGGACGATGTACAGTCCGTACAGGAAGTGGTGCGGTGCGAACAGCGCGCCGTCGGGTATCGATTCGGCGGGAAATGACATTGGTCAGGATTCTCGTCGCTCCGCGAACCACTCCCACTCCCGCGACCGGAAGCCGAGTTCGCGGAGGTTCCACGGGTCGTCGGTCTCGACGCGGTCGCCGCGCGACAGCGACCGCGCGACGTTCCAGAGCCAGACGAGTTGGGCGATTCCGAGGACGTAGGCGCAGACGGTGGCGACCATCTGCAGGGGTGCGAAGCGCGGAGGGTAGGTCGCCATCCGGCGCGGGAGGCCGTCCATCCCGAGCAGCACGAGGACGGTGAACGCGCCGACGACGCCGACCGCCGAGAGCCAGAAGTGGAGTTCGGCGAGGCGGGGGTCGTACCACCGTCCCGTCAACAGCGGGAACCAGTAGTAACAGGCGGCGAAGAGCGCGAACGCGGACATCCCGACGAGCATGAAGTGGAAGTGGCCGACGACGTAGTAGGTGCCGTGGAGCAGTCGGTCGACCGGGATGGCCGCCAGAAAGACCCCCGTCACGCCCCCGACGACGAAGTTCGCTATCGCGCCGACGCAGAACAGCATGGGGGCTTCGAGGCGAACTCGCCCGTTCCACAGCGTCGCCATCCAGTTGAACGTCTTCACCGCGCTCGGCACCGCGATGGCCAGCGTCACGGCCATGAAACTCGCCTGGATGCGCGGGTCGAGGCCGGTCGTGAACATGTGGTGCGACCACACGCCGAACGAGAGGACGCCGATGGCGAGCGTCGAATAAACGACGAACTCGAACCCGAACAGCTTCCGCCCCGCGAACCGCGGAATGACGTAGCTCAGGATACCCATCGGCGGCAGGACGAGGATGTAGACCTCCGGATGACCGAAGAACCAGAACAGGTGCTGCCAGAGGAGCGGGCCGCCGCCGGGGGTCGTGAAGAACGTCGTCCCGAAGTTCCGGTCGAGCAGGAGCATGACGAGCGCGCTGCCGAGCATCGGAAACGCGAAGACGACGAGTCCGCCCGTGACCAGCATCGTCCACGAGAAGATGTCCAACTCGGCCCACGAGACCTCCCGACAGGCGACGACGGTCACGACGAAGTTGATGCCCGACATGACCGTGCCGAGTCCCGAGAGGTGGAGACCCAGCAGCAGGAGGTCGATGTCCGGGTTCGGCATCTCCGCGGAGAGCGGGGGATACATCGTCCAGCCGACGGCGGGGGGACCGACGCCGGGGACGCCGAGGACGTCCGCGACGATTCCCGCCCGCATCAGCAGCGCGGCGGGCGGGAGCACCCAGAACGCGACGGCGTTCACACGCGGGAACGCCATCTCGTCCGCGCCGACGAGGATGGGGACGAGATAGTTCCCCACGCCGAAGACGACGGGCCCGGCGAACAGGAAGAGCATCGTCAGCCCGTGGGTCGTAAAGAGTGCGTCGTAGGTCGCCGCGCCCCAGACGCCGGGGCGCGGCGACAGGGCGTCGGTGCGGAGCATCATGGCGTCCAACGCGCCGAGCAGTCCGGCGCCGGTCCCGAACAGGAGGTAGAGCAGGCCGATGTCCCGGTGATTCACGGTCGTGAGCCAGCGTCTCACCCCCGTCGGTCGTTCGGCGGACATTCACGCCCTCGACCTCCTGACGAACCGCAGAAACTCCCGACAGCCGAGCAAGCCGACGCAGGTGGCGAGTCCGAACGCCAGTTCCGCGCCGAACCCGTAGAGCAATCCGCCGACGAGCGGGGCGGGGACGACCGCCGCGCGGCGGGCGACCAGGTAGGCGTCCGAGACGCCGTTCGACCGCGTCGCTTCGGCGAGAAGCCGCTCGCGGACGGGACGGGTGGTGAGCGAGCCGCCGAGGCACGCGAACAGCGCGACGGCGACCGCGACGCTCTCGGCGGTGGCGACCAGGAGGGGTACCAGCGCCGCGACCAGCACACCAGCAACCGCGACGCCCTTCGCGCTCACCTCCGCCGCGAGCCTCGTCGCGAGGGGTCCGCCCGCCATCGCCGTCGCCGTCTCGACCGCGAGCAGGAGCGCGAACGTCGCTTCCGGCTGAAATCGGACGCCGAACGCGGTCGCCTCGAGGCGGAGGTGGTGGACGACGACGATGACGAGGAAGTAGGCGACCATGCCGACGGCGAACCGAACCAGAACGTCGCCGAGCAGGAGGGAGCGATTCGTCGAGGAGAGTTCCCGCAGCGCGGCGCGCGCTCGTGACGCCGACGGAACGTCCGGCGGATCCGAACCGCCGTCGGAGCGTTCCGCGGCGGATTCGTCCGCGTCGTCGACCGCGCGAATCTCGGCCGCCACCGCCGCGGTGAGACCGGCGCTCGCCGCGAGCGCGAGCAGCACCTGATAACCCGCGAGGAAATCGGGCGCGCCGACGAACAGACCGCCCGCGACGGCGAGCGCCGCGAGAAACGGCGCTCGCCGGTTCGTCCCTCCATCCGTTTCGAAGGAGTTCGTCCGACGGAGCCGCGACAGGAACGCCGACGAGTCGGTTCGCCAGAGCCACAGGAACGGAAGACCGGCGAGCACCCAGACCCACGGTTCGAACGCGACGACTATCGCGGAGAACGCGCCCAAGAAGGGGGCGGAGAGCCACAGGACGAGACCCCCGGTCGCCACCGCGCCGACGACGAGGGTCGTTCGTCGTCCGACCGCCCGCTCCACGTCGCGCCGAACCGCGGGCGCGACGAGCGACAGCCCCAGCGCGGCGCTCCCGAACAGTCCGACCAACCACGCTCGCGCGCCGAGCAGTCGAAGGTACTCGGGGACGTACCGCAGCGCCACCGCGACGAGCGCCCCGAAACCGACCGTGAACGCGGACGTTCTCCCGGTCATCGTAGGGTTCGGTACGCCTCCCGGAGCTTTTCGACGATTCGCGCCAGCGCGCCGCCGAACCGACGGAACGCCTCGCCGACGAGACCGAGCGCCCTGACGAGATTCGCCGCCGCGCGCCGGAGGGGTCGCGCCGCGTCGACGAGTCCGCGGACCAGACCGACCGTCGCGCCGCCCGCGATTCGGAGGGCGGCGGCGACGTGACCCGCCGCGCGGCGAACGTCGACCAGCGCGTCGCCGACGACGCCGGGTAACGCGACGAGGGCGTCACCGACTCGCTCGGTGCCGTAGGCGGCGGTCACCTGCGCGAAGAAGAGCGGCGTGAAGAGCAGGTTCAGGACGACGGTGTACTCGCTCGGGGCCGTGCCGCCGACCGCGCCCTGCGGCGGAACGAGATCGAGTCCCGAGAAGAGGTAGTGCACGACGATGCCGGCGACGACCGCCGCGACGAACATCGCGGCGAACAACACCGCGGCGATTCGCGCGCCGTAGTATCGTCGGTACGCGTTCACGATGGGCGGGATGATGAGGTCGGCGAAGATGAACGCGAGCACGCTTCCGAAGGCGATGCCGTTCTGCCAGAGGACGAGGGCGAACGGAACGTTACCGACCGAACAGACGAACGTGAGGACGCCGATGAGCACGGCGATGACGGAGTTCGACGCCACCCACAGGAACCCGGAACCGCCCGTGCTGAACAGGGTCGTCCACCACGTTCGGGGGACGAGCGCGGCCAGCAGGCCCGCGATGAGAAAGCCGACCGCGATGTCCTTCCAGAGCATGTCCCACTCCTTCACCGTGCTGGTGGCCGCCCGCGTCCACGCTTCGAGGGACGTGAGTTCCTCCGTCGGATCCGTTTTCGACGGTGCCGACTCCCGGTTGCGGTACACCATCTCGCAGCCGGAACAGCAGAAGCGGCGCGTTTCGTCGTCCACCTTCGCCGTCACCGTCTCCCCGTCGTCCGGCGACGCGTCCATGCCGCAGGCGGCGCACGTCGCTCCGTCGAGTTCGTACACGTGGCGTCGCGCGCGTTCGAACCACTCGTCCGGCACGCGCCGAAAGACGAGCGCGAGCACCGCCACGGCGACGAGTCCCCCGGCGAAATCGGCGGCGACGAACTGCCAGCCGAGCAGAATCCACATCACCAGCCCGAGTTCGACCACGAGGTCGGTGGCCGCGAACTGGAACGCCGCGAAGCTGGCGACCGGGGACGCCCCCTTCTTGAACAGCGTCTTCGCGGTCGCTATCGCGGAGAACGAACAGCTGGAGGAGGCGATGCCGAACAGCGTTCCGAGGCCGACCTCGCGCCAACCGTCGTCGCCGAGGTAGCGACTCATCTGTCTCTCGGTGACGAACTCGTCGACCGCGCCGGTGAGCGTGAATCCGAGGACGAGCGCCCACCACGTTTCCCACGCCATCCCGATGGCGAGTCCGATACCGTGCAGTAACGAAGTGATGATTGACATTGTTGTTGTTCGCTCGAACGGCAAAGAAGACACTGTCGCGCCGGGAGGTCATCCGCGCGGGAGGCGCGTCGTCCAGGCGGGCGCTCACCGTCTAGTTCTGTCTCTAATAGTAAAAATCTTATTTACAATTCCTAGAAATAAAACTCATTTTTAATCGTTTAGTCGCCTATTTGTGATATTCCACAACGGTTCCGCTTTCGCCGACGGAAATAGCGGGGTGCTCGGTCGTCCCCAGGCAGACGCCGTGTAGCGATTCGCCGTTCGACGCTCGTTCGCGCCGCCACCCGTCGGGCGTCAGTCGGAAGGCGCCGCCCGAATCGCCGACTGCGAGGCCGCGGTGACGCTCGCGCTCGACGGCCAGCAGGGCGTTCTCGCCCGCCCGCGAGCGCGTCCACGTGAACCCGTTGTAGCCGAATATCGACCCCGCATCGCCGACCACGTCGATCTCGTTCGACCGGAGCGGCGCGATATCGTGGAGGTTGACGCTTCCCCGCCGGATGCCGATTCGCCGCCACGTCTCGCCGCCGTCGACCGTCTGGAAGACGTTGCTCGACGTGTCGGTCACGAACCCGAAGCCGCGGCCGGTGAACTCGACGCTCGTGATGCTCGATCCGCCGCCGGGCTTCACGGGGTCGCTCCACTCGACCCGTCCGTCCGCGTGGGTCGCCCGCACTACCTCCCCGGAACCGTTCGCGAGGGAGACCACCTCCGCGCCGGCGAGTCCGACGACGCCCGTCGCTTCCCACGTGCTCGTCATCCCCTTCGGCGCGGAGTGGTCGGTCATCGAACCGGCGTCCACGTCGTAGACGCCGACGACGCCGCTGTCGCCCGCGACCCAGAGGTGGCGTCCGTTGTCGGTGACCGACGCGCCGCGGAGGGCGTTCCGCGCGCCGGACGGGCCGGCCTCGACGACGACCCGCCACCCGTCGCCGCGGCGCGCGACGATGCGACCGCCCTCGCCGACTGCGTACGGCCCCTTTCGCGTCATGACGACGTCGTACAGCGTCATCTCCGTCGGCGATTCGACGGCGATCCACTCGCCGTCGTTTCCGTCGTTTCTCGTGCAACCGCCGAGCGCGAGCACGCCCACGCTCGCCGCTCGCAGGAACCGGCGTCTCGTGGTCATCGCTCTCGAGCGCCGGGCGGGCGCTCGCCCTTCGGGGTGAACGCTCCCGGAGCGGAGGTTCGTTTGAGGACGGTCGCGACCCGAATCACGTACGCGAACAGGATGGCGAAGGGGCTGAACGCGATGGCCAGCGAGGCGGTGACGAGCAACAGCAACGGCAGTTCCCCCACGATGGGCGGGTAGCCGGTCGCGTATATCATGATGACGAGCGTCGAGACGAGGACGGCGGCCACGCCGCTGTACGCGATCCGCCGCGACAGTTTGGCGAGTTCCTGTTGCAGGTACATCGTCTTGAAGTACTGGCGGGTGACGTCCACGGACACGAACAGCTCTTGAAGCTCCGAGAGGAGGTCGTCGGCCTCCGGCGGTAACGAGTCGTCGTACGTCGTCCGCATTCGTCGCGCCTCGTTGCAGTGCTCGGAGTAGTCGTCGTTCATCACGGGGAGGAGAACGCTCCAGATGCGCGCGTCGCCGTCGAGGTGCGTCTCGACCGAATCGGCGCGTCCCGCGACCGCGGCCGCGTACTCGCTCACCTCCTCGCGGCAAACCGCGTCCGGACACCCCGTGCAGGCCGCCTCCAGCGACGCCGCACGGTCGCCGATGGCCCTGTATATCAACCGGAGAAACCCCGCCGGGTCCGTGGTGCTCACCGCGACGTTCGGAAGCATCTCCTCGACGTCGGCGCGGAACGACCGCACGCTCAGGACGCGCTCGCGCAGTCGCTTCGGCGTGCCCAGCACGCGGGAGACGGTCAGTTGGTTGATGGCGATGACGAGGGGGACGAACGAGAACAGCCCCGCGATGATGGTGCTGAACATCGTCGTCACGAAGCCGCTCTCCCGAACGCCGATGACGTCGGTGAGACCGAGCACGAGCGTCGCCGCGAAGACGCCGCCGACGAGGCCGCGCTCGATCGTCCTTCGGTCGGCTTCGAGCAGGAGCCATCGCCTCGCCCGTCGGCGGTTCTTCGTGCTTCGGAGCACCGAAACGAGCAGGCGCAGGCCGACGAACAGCGTTCGGAGCGTCACCCGGAGGAACGCGCCTAGCAGTCGGAGGATGCGAACCAGCGGTCGGTCGTCTTCGTCGGTCATAAGTGGATGGTGGACACGTTCGTCAGGAACAACACGAGCGCCCCGATGAGCGCGATGAGCGCGAGGATGCGCCGGAGCATCACGCTCCGGGTTCTACGAAGGTCGGACCAGTCGCCGGGGTGGTAGCCGAAGTACCAGAGCGTGACGATCGCGCCGAGGTTGATGGCGAGGACGTTGACCAACACCACCGCCGCCGACCCGAGGACGACCGTCGGATGCAACCACGCGATGCCGACGCCCATGACGCCGATGGGCGGCATCACCGCCGCCGCTATCATCACGCCGACCAACGAGGTTAGCCCGCTGGTCGAGAGGCTGACCGCGCCCGCGATTCCCGCGCAGAGCGCGACCGCCACGAGCAGGAGCGTCGGGGAACTGTGAATGCTCAGTTGGAGACTGGCGCTCACGTCGATGGCGCTCTTTCCGCCCGTCGCGTATCTCACGAACAGGGCGAACGCCAACGCGCTGGCGACGGATATCGCGCCGCCGATGGCTTGCATGCGCGCGCTGGTGAGAAACAGGTCCTCGTCGCCGATGACCGTCGCCACGCTCGTCGCCATCGACGGGCCGAGCAGCGGGGCGATGACCATCGACCCGACCATCACCGACACCGAATCGAGCAGCACGCCCGCGGTGGCGACGATCGCGCTGATGGCCGTCATGATGGCGAAGACGATATCGTCGGGGATGAGGTCGGCCGCCTTCGAGTGCAGTTCGCCGCGGGCGACGCGACGGTGTCCGAACGTCCCGACGGTTTCGTACTGCTTCTCGACGTGGTCGAATCTGGACGACACGATGGCCTCGGGCTTGGTGACGACCGTGTAGATGTCGTCCTCGACGCCGAGGTCCTCCAGCGCGGTGCGGAGGGACTCGACGTGGTGCGCCGGAACGGGAAACGAGATGCGCGCCGATTCGTTCGATTCGGCCGAATCGGCGGTGTGGTCCGAGACGGTGTAATCGAGTTCCTCCCGGTCGAGGAACTCGACGGTTCGCTCCCGCGCTCGTTTCGACATCGCCATCACGTCCACCAATCTCATATCTTTCCGTGCCATGGCACTCACTGTCGGCGAGTTCGGTTACGGCGGTCGTCGCCCCGTCCGAACGACTGAGGATGCATCACAGGTATTCGAGGTCGTCCACCGACGGCCGTTCGCTCGCGTCGACATCGAACGCTCGACCGTAGAGGCCGACGACCGTCTCGCGGATTTCGGCGAGGCGGTCGCTTCGGTCGTCCGTGCAGTCCGTACCGCAGCGGGCGACGAGTTCGTCCGCCGCCGTTCGTTCGTACTTGAGGCTGCCCGCGCACCGCGGACAGCGCGGCTCGACGTGCACGCTCATCCATCGAACGTCGAATCCGAGGCGGTCGAGGCGTTCGGCAAGCGCGTACCAGACGTACATGTCCCACGCCTCTCGCCCGTTCGCCGTTCGTTTGAGGCGTCTCAGCGCGAGAGTCGCCTTCGAGTAGAGTCGCGAATCCGTCCCGTGGTGACGCTGGTGACAGCGTCGGAAGTGATTGAATACCGCGACCTTGGACGAGCGGAGCGACCCGTTGGTCAGTTCGCCGTCCGGTGAACGCACCGCCGAATACTCGTCGCTCTCCACGCACCTGCGCGAACGGCCTTCGTCGTCGTAGTGAAGCTCTTCTGATAGCGGTGCACCGCTTTTCGGACAGAACGCGTAGTTACCTTTCATCTCTGTCGAACGAGAAACAGCGGACTGTTCGGTTGGGGGTCATCCGCACCTCGATGGTCCGTCGCCCGAACCGCACTGACATAACATACTCGGGGCTGTTCGCTTAAAAATATCACTACAATATACTTAGACGGATTAATTTATTAGACAGATACAAGGAATGAAATTCTCGGATTATGTTTCCGTTAACGAAGTGGGGGAGGATATACCGGAGGTGAGTACGGCCGGTTCGTCACCGTCGAACTCGAACCGGCCGCCGAATCGTCCGCGATCGGGTTGGCGGTAACGTATAGCGACACGCAGTTTATCGTCCGTCCGGCGGCCGAGAATCTTCCGCGACCAAGAGCGGAGGCGTCGTTCGAGGGGAGCGCATTCGACGGTGCGACCGGTCTCGAAGCGCCGGGGCGTACGCTGGCGACCGCCGGGGTCCGCTTCGGAACGTTTCGAAACCGTCGCGGCTCCGCCGCCGATCGTTCGACGCGGGTCGCGAACAAACCGGACGAGTAGCGGGGCGATCTCTCGAAGCGAGCTCTCGGACGAAACGACCTCGCGCTTTCGACCCACGCGGAACGGATTCGGTGTAGATTCAGTCGGCTCCGAGATATCTCCCTGTAAAGCACCATGCATGGCCTGCTGGCGGTACCACGAAGAGCGATATTCGAGTATTGAGGGCGCGAGGAAGGGCCTATCGAAGGGGATAAAGTCCCTTATCACCCCACGTGGGACAAATTGATATACCGGGGGCGAGACGCGCAACCATGGGCGACGAGTCGAGCCGAACTGTCGTGAAGACGTACATTCCCGAGTACCAAAAAGACGAGTGGCGGGCGCACGCCGAGGACCTCGACATGAGCCAGAGCGAGTTCGTCAGGGCCATGGTACAGGCCGGGAGACGCGGTTTCGAACTCGCCCCCGCGCAGACCCATTCCGAGGGGTCGAACCCCGGGGGTGACGAGCTGGAAACGCGGTTGCTCGACCTCCTCTCCTCGGAGGGTACTCTGTCGTGGGACGAACTGGTCGAACGACTCGCCGGGGACTTCGAAGACAGACTCGACCGCGCGCTCGACGAACTCCAGTCCGAGAACCGAGTGCAGTACAGCGGGCGGCGCGGCGGGTACGTCCTCGTCGGAGGTGACGATGGCGACGAGTAGCCCCGCCGATCCGAACCCCGACGACCCGGTGGGCTACTTCCTCCAAGACCTCCTCTACCACGGGAAGAGCGAACGAACGCGCGACGCCTACGAGCGTGTTTTGCGGCGCTTCGAGGCGTTCCTGAGAGACCCCGGCCGGAACCCTTCGGGGCGAAGCGTCGCGCCCGGAGCGGCCACGCAGCGCGACTGCATGGCGTGGATTCACACCCTCCGAGGCGACCGCGCCGAAAGCACCGTCGCCACCTACGCCTCCTACCTCCACCGATTCTACGCCTACATGACGCAGGTCGGCGCGTTCGACTCGAACCCGATGGCGCTCGTGGTCGAGGAGATGCACGAATCGGTCGACAAGGACCCGACCCGTCGTGAAATTTCGGTGGCGAGCATGCGGGAGTTCGTCGCCGACGTCACCCACCCGCTGGAGCGCGCCGTGGTTCTCACCCTGTTGAAGACCGGGATGCGCGTCGGCGAGGCGTGCAACCTCGACCTCCGGGACGTGAACATCGCGGACGAGAACGTACGATCCGCGTACGCGCTGGGGGAGCGACCGCAGTTGGACGGACGCCCCGACTCCATCTTCGTCGCCGCGGACCCGGTGCGCGGGCAGGTCGTCAACGGGGAGGAGCGCACCGCGTCGAACAAGCGAAAGCGCGAGACCGTCGTCCCGGTGGACGACGAACTCAGTCGAGTGCTCGTTCGGTGGCTGGCGATTCGACCGGACGCGATTTCCCGCGCGGAGCCGTTGTTCGTCAGCACGAGCGGCGATTGGGGCGAACGCCTGACGCCGAAGATGGTTCGAAACGCCGTCGAGCGCCACGCCCGCGATGCCGGTTGGTACCGAACCGGCGGCGGCGCGGAAGAGAACGTCACGCCCCATTACTTCCGCCACTTTTTCACCACGCACCTCCGGGACCGCACCGGCGACCGCGGCATCGTCAAGTACCTCCGGGGCGACGTGGCGAGCGACATCATCGACACCTACACCCACAACTGGGGGGACCGGGTGCGAGAGGTGTACGAGGCGAACGTCTACTCCTTGCTGTGAATCCGCGCCGCGGACTCGTCTCGAACCGTCGTCTCCCGTTCGGTTCGTTTTCGACGCGACCGTCGGTACGCGCGCGGTCGAGGAAGCGATTTCTCGCACGGAATCGGCGTCCGAAGTGTCGACTGATTCGAACGCCCGCTCCTCGGCCGCCGTCGCGGCCCCGCCTTCTCGGATGCCGTCGGACTCCCTCGCCGCGAATCGATGGGGCGATTTCGGCGCTTCGGCCGTTTCGCCTGGTGCCGGTAGCCGGTTTTCCTCCGCTCATCGACGGCGACGCGCCCCGACGGAGCATCGAAGGTGAACCGTTCAGGGGTCGACGTTCACCGTGGCCGGTGGAAAATGTCGCCCGAATTTCACGTGTCCGTTCCGCACCGAACTAATAAATCGTATATCGCTATATCAACCGGATTGGTGAAACGGCTCTTCCGACCGATGGAGAGGACCGCTCGGTCAACGGAAAGTTGAGGGCCGTAAACGGTGGCGATCCGGGAAGTAACGCACCGTAATCCGCAGTACCTTCGCGCCCACGGGGATTACCGAAGTTCACGTACAGGTAGGTACGAATTGGAAAATTGAAACGTCCTCTCCCTTTATCAAGGGGTCCGGCTTACGGGGTTGTGAAGTCACGATGACTGAACGAGAACCACGAGACACAGAAAACGTCGAATCGAAGGAACGTCGGTCGTTCATGAAGAAGGGCGCGCTCGCGACGGGGGCGCTCGCGTTGGGTCTCGGCAGCGCCGGCAGCGCGTCGGCGCAGGGACAGAACGTGCTGGTGTACACCTACGACTACCACCCGAACGTCCAGTTCCGGGTTATCCAGTCGCTGGAGCAATCGACGACGGTTCGACTCCTCTCGCGCCCCGGCGGCGGTAACGTTCCCGAAATCAGCCAACCGGACGACTACAACGCGTACATCATCCGCTACCTGCTGGGGGGTGGGGACGGCGGACAGGGTCAGATCACGACGTTCGTGTTCGGCCGCGACTTGTCGTTGAACACCGGTTCCACTCGCAGTTTCTCGGGCGACGCGTCGGTGTTCAGCAGCACGCTCAACCTGCTCAGCACCAGTATTGAGGGCGGCGGCGGTGGCGGCGGTACCACGACCACCACGACCACCCAAAGCTAGTCCTGAACTCCGCTCCAACCACCGTTTTTGTACCGCATGCGTTTCGAGGCGATGCACCCGGAGGCGTAGCGTTCGGTGAACCCGGCGACCGCGAGCCGGGGACGGAGAATCAGTCGTCCGCGGTGACGGTTCGTTCGTGTTCTACCGTCGTTCCGAGCACGTCCAAGAACTGCGACAGCCACTCGACGTGGTCGCCCCAGTCGCGCCCGGTCACCAGATTCCCGTCGGTGGTCACGCCGTCGTAGTACTCCCCGCCGGCGTCCTCCACGTCCGTTTTGAGCGCGGGATAGGCCGAACAGGTCCGGCCCTCGATTACGTCCGCCGCCGCCAGAATCTGCGCGGCGTGGCAGATGGCGGCGATGGGCTTGTCCTCGTCCGCGAAGTGGCGCACCGTCTCGACGACCTCGTCGCGGGTCCGGAGGTACTCCGGCGCGCGCCCGCCGGGGAGGACGAGTCCGTCGTAGTCGGCGGGGTCAACCTCGTCGAACGCCTTCGTGAGCGCGAAATCGTGACCCCTCGATTCCATGTACGTCTGGTCGCCCCGGAAGTCGTGAACCGCGGTCTTCACCGTGTCGTCCGCGTCCTTGTCGGGACACACCGTGTCCACATCGTGACCGACCGCTTGCAGGGCTTGAAACGGTACCATCATCTCGTAGTCCTCGCCGAAGTCGCCGACTATCATCAGGAGTTTCTTCCCGTCCATGGCTTGCGCGAGTACGGTATCGATTAGCATAACGATACGGCTACCTGTCGACGAGCGGGGAGGAACGCGAGTCGTTCGCGTCGGTTACGCATCGCTCTCGGGGTCGCCGACCGGGTTTCGCGTCTCGCAGTACGGACACCGACTCCGGTAGTGGTCCAGATTCTCGCCGCAGTACCGGCATGTGTAATCGCCGTCCGGTCGCTCCGTCAGCGACTCCGAGCGAGCGCCCCACGGGAACGTTCCGGCGCGGTACGCCAGCACGCCGCCGATCGCGAGGACGACGACCGCGACCGCGACGAGTGTCGCACCGTCGACGCCGGGGAGCACCGCGCCGTTCCCTCCACCGGCACCGCCACCGCCGTCGCCGGAGAAGAACAGTCGCCGCGCGAGTCCCAGCAGTAAGAGCAGAACGAGTATTCGCGGAAATCGACCGCCGAAGAGCCTACTCCGCATCCTCCCACCGAGTTTCCATACCGTTTCTGAGTGCCGAGCGGAGATAAGGCTTCGGCGGCGCTGCGCGCAGGTATCGCCGGCCGAATCCTTCTATAGGCGTACACCGTCGAATACTTCGTCCGGGACATCCTCTGATACAATCATTACTTCCGTCTAACAGGCGTCACGGAAGTCTTCGGCGATCAGCACGCTGCGTAGTTGAATCCCTGCTTACGAGCTTTGTCGAAGTGCTGTCAGATCGTCAGGACGATACTGCGGATAAACTCCTTGCTCATCTTCTTACTTCCCTCGTATTTTGCGCTCCTCCCTGATTAGAAATCCTCGCTCGTCGTAACTGCCGACCGTAGAAAAAGTCAATTTAAACTCGGATGGTGCGGGCATCGTTTCTTTTACCATGAAAATAGATGCGAGTCTCTCATCCTGTTCTTAGTGAGACTCTATTCGTCTTAAATTTGTTTGGTCGTCGCGTAGATTCGTGACGAGACGTGAAGTAAGCGCCTTAAAATTCCGCGGTGTTTACTTTGACAATAGCGTTAAAATTGATCATGATTATAGAATTAATTGCCTGGTGAAAGTCGTTCAGCAAATTTGTGTTGGGGACAAATTTATTATAGGTAGGAAATTTTATATATAATGAGTAACGTATATTTAATTGCAATGCCTGGCAAAGAAACAATCGAACGGCGAATTGGACGCCGGAAATGGTTACAGACATTGGCGGTCACCGGAAGCGCGCTCGCTGGAGGAATCGGGACCGTCGTTGCGAAGGAAAAAACAAAGCTCGACAAGGCAGATCTAAAACGCGCGGAGAAGTTGCTCGGTAAGGTTGAAAATGCAAAGAATCCAGAGCAAGTCTGGAAACAAATGTCGAAAGAAGACCTCGAATTGATAAAGGAAGCAGTCACAATCCGTGACGTTACCGCCACGACGCAGGGCGCGGATTCAGACGGGGACGTTGGTATCAGAGCCACGGGCTGTAAAACAATAACGACAAAAATTGTAGGTTCTAGCTACCTCGGTGAGCAATGGAGATACTTTTTGGAAACGGACTTCTGCTACGACGGTGACGATATCACCTCCAAGCGGTATCGACGCTGGGCAGAAGTTCCCGGAGTTGCTTGGTCGTTTAACGGTCATATCGGCTTGGATGAGGTCGGTGGAGTTGGATCGTACCACTACAACGTTTGGACTCAAGGCGAGTTCGAATCGAGTGGAGTGGGTATGGAATGGGATCACGCGTATCCGTGGGTTGAGCACGACGTTTATGGAGATGGTAGCTGGACTGACGATGGCGATCACGGGGAGTGTAACGACTGCTAAAATATAATATGTCCAATCAAATAATAAAGCATATGTATTCAAATTTCGAATAAACGCGTGATGGTCCCAAAAATTAGCGAGAGAAGAATACAACTACTATTTGTTGTATCTCTGCTCCTTGTTTCACCAGTTATCGGCTATATCCTTATTGCCGGTGCGTTAACGGCTAATGCAGGCCTAATGGGATGGGTCGCTATTGTAGCGTTTCCGCTGTTACTCCTAGGAGTTGGGCTGTATCTGATTGCGTTAGGAATCGAAAAATCACGTCGCGGAGATATATCTACAACGTAATCATACCGCATTCTATTTTATTTTCTACACTACGACACGTTATTCAGTAGTCGAATACTCGTACTGTCGATCGTACAATCCACGAGGTACGAATCGGTTAAGCGACCTCGTACCCCTTCTCCCGCAGTACCTCCGCCACGCGCTCGCGGTGGTCGCCCTGTAGTTCGATCGCCCCTTCGTTCACCGTCCCCCCGGTCGCCATCTTCCGTTTCAGTTCCGACGCGAGTTCTTTCACGTCGACCTCGCCGGGGTCGAACCCCTCGACGATGGTGACGGGCTTGTCGTACCGACGCTTCTCCGTGCGGATACTGAGGCGCTGTTCGGTTCTTCCCAGATCTTCGTCGATGCCGAGTTCCTCCGGCAGTCCCGTGATGGAACTGAGGTCGTCTTTGTCGTTTGCCACGGCAGGAGGAGGTACGGTACCGAACACCTTGGGTCTGTCTCACGTCAGCGGGGAAACAGCCATCGGCTCCCGACCGCTCCGCGAATCTCAAGTTTCTAAACCCACCGCTGCGTCGTCTGGGGTATGAACCGAGTCGCAGTCATCGGGGCGTCGATGACGCAGTTCGGAAAGCGCGACGCCTGGATACGCGAACTGCTCGCGGAGGCCGGGGAGGCCTGCCTCGACGACGCCGGCGTCTCGCCGCTCGACGTGGAGCACCTGTACGTCTCCAACATGGCGAGCGGCGAGTTCGAGGGACAGACCGGAGTTCCGAACGCGCTGGCGCACGACCTGGGCGCGCTTCCGGCGTACGCCCAACGCGTCGACCAGACGAGCGCCAGCGGCGGGGCCGGAATCCACGCCGCGTGGCAGTCGGTCGCCTCGGGCGCGAGCGACCTCACCCTGCTCGTCGGCGGCGAGAAGATGACTCACAAGTCGACCGCGGAATCGACGGACGTTATCGCCTCGCTCACCCATCCCGAGGAGTACAAACACGGCGTCACCCTCCCGAGTTTCGCGGGGCTGACCGCCCGGCGGTACCTCCACGAGTACGGCGCGCCGCGCGAGAGTCTGGCGAAGGTCGCGGTGAAGAATCACCGAAACGGGCTGGACAACCCGCACGCCCAGTTCCGCAAGGAGGTCGATTTGGAGACGGTGATGGACTCTCCCGTCGTCGCCGACCCCCTGCGCCTCTACGACTTCTGTCCCATCACGGACGGGAGCGCGGCGCTTCTGTTCTGTCCCGAGTCGACGGCGAAGGAGTACGCCGAGGAGTACACCGTCGTCTCGGGCATCGCGGGCGCGACGGACACCCACGTCGTCCACGAGCGCGACGACCCGACGGTGATGGGCGCGGCCTACGAGAGCAGCGAACTCGCCTACCAGATGTCCGAGCGCGACCCCGACGACGTGGACGTGGCCGAACTCCACGACATGTTCACCATCCTCGAGTTCCTCCAGAGCGAGGCGGTCGGCTTCTTCGACCAGGGTGAGGGGTGGAAGGCCGTGGAGGAAGGCGTCACCGACCGCGACGGCGAGTTACCCATCAACACCTCCGGCGGGCTGAAATCGAAGGGACACCCGCTCGGGGCGAGCGGAGTCGCGCAGGCGTACGAACTCCACCGGCAGTTGCTCGGCGAGGCCGGGAAGCGACAGGTCGAAGCGGAGGTCGCGCTGGCCTGCAACGTCGGCGGGTTCGGCAACTGCGTCACCACCACCATCATGGAGGCACCCTAAATGACCCTCGAAGCACACCGCTGTCCGAACGACCACCTCACCCATCCGGGGCACCCGCGCTGTCCGGAGTGCGCGGAACCCCAGGTCGAGACCGTCGATCTGACCGAGCGCACCGCGGAAATCGTGACGTGGACGACCAGCACCGCGACGCCGCCCGGCGTCCGCCAACCGAACCACCTCGCCATCGTGGCGTTCGACGTGGACGGGGAGTCGGTGCGAACCATCGGCCAACTGACGACCGGCGACGTGGAGATCGGCGACGAAGTTCGTCCGGTTCACGTCGACGAACTGCGCGACCCCGAGGCCGGGATACGGGAGGCCGCGAGTCAGGACTGGGACGGGTATCGGTTCGAACCGGTCTGAGGCTCGAAGGCCTCCTTTCTCTGCTCCACCCCCGCGCGACCCTCACAACCTCCCTGACTTCCTACTCGTCGGAATCGTCCGAATCGCCGGCGTTTGAATCGGTATCGCTCGCATCGTCACCGGCCGCGTCGTCCGCGTCCCCCTCGCCCACGCCGAGTTCCTTTCTAATCGAGCGCAGTTCGGCGTCCACGTCCACCTCGGGTTTCTCGTCCTCGCCGTCTTCCATCGCGCTCTCGTCTTCCCCGCCTTCGTCGCCGCCCGCATCCTCGATATCTATCGCTCTGGCGGCGTCGCGCTCGGCGTCGGCACGCTCGCGCCCCGCCGAGACCTCCTCGCGGATGTCCTCGCTGAGTTTGCGCGCGTCTTCGAGCAGTCGTCTCGCGGCCGGTTCGCGCGGCAGTCCGCCCTCGGTGAGCGCGCCCTCCACTTCCTCCAGCGTGGATTCGAGGCGGTCGAGGGTGGCTCGACTCACCCGATTCGCGCGAGAGCCCAGTTCGGAGCGCGCCTCCCGCGTTTGGCCGCGCTCGGGGTCGACGAGGCGGAGTATCTGCTGGAGCGCCTTCAGCGCGCGAACGTTCGCCTCCAGCATGGCGACGAGCGTCGGGATGGCGTACTCGCCCGTGAACGAGAGCACTTCGCGGGGCGTCGGCGGGCGCGGGAGACCGAACGCGCCGCGGGGTGGCTGACGAAGTTCGCTCCGGAGGTCGCGAATCGTCGTCTCCAACTCCTCGACGCGTTCTTCGAGGTCGTCCCGGTCGCCTCGACCGTTCCGGTCGTCTGACATACCCGAACGTTGGCACCGCAGAACAAAAGCGTTGGTTGCTCAGAAGCCTTCCCGGAGGAACACGTCCCGCTTCGGGAACAGGGTGGCGAGGCGGTTGCTGACGCGAGGGGTTTCGACGACGAGGCCGCCGAATCGCTCGGCGTCCTCGACCGAGTGATAGCCCGCCACGAGTTGCGAGAGCGTGTTGACGTCGGTCGTCACGTCCGGGTCGGCGTCGGTGCGCTCGCAGCGAACCGCGTCGCCGGTCACCAGTTCGAAGGTTCCCTCGTTCCACTCGGCCAGCGGGTCGCTCACCCGCAAGACGATTCGACCGTCCGCACCGTCAGGGTACGAGAGCCGCTCGAGCGCGCGGGACACGTCCACGAGTCGGAACATCGGTCCGGTCCGAATCTCGCAATCGACCTCGCGGGGGTCGTCGACCACGTCGAGCAGCGCCGCGTTTTCGGGTTCGTAGAGGCGCACTCGCTCGACTTGCGAGTCGTGGTACTGGACGAACCGGAGGAGGTGGCGGTAGGCTTCGTCGTCCACGTGGGCGAGTTCCCAGACGCGGAATTGCTTGTCGTCGCCGTCCTCCTGGACTGTGTAAACGATGTACCCTCGCGCTTCGCCGTCCCGCATCCACGCGTACACGTAGGGATCTTTCAACCAGCCTTCGAACACGCGGTGCCGCCACCACTCCTCGGTTCGGTCGAGCGTGAGCGCGTACCGCTCGCCGTGGGCGTCCAAAACCGGTCCGAGCAGTTCCCAATCGTCGGCGTCGAGGCGGCGGAACTCGCCCGTCGGCTCGGTGTCGAGGGCCAGCGCGTCCGGCGTCGTCTCGTACTTCGTGTACTTGGTCACCGTCCCCCAGCCGTATCGCCGGTAGAAACCGTAGTCGAAGGGCCAGAGCGCGGAGAAGACCACCCCCTTCTCGCGGTACTCGGAGAGCGACTCCGCGAGCATCCGGGCTACCAGCCCTCTCCGGCGGTTTTCGGGGGGCGAAGCGACGGCGGACAGTCCGGCTACCCCGTGCCACTCGCCGCGGACGCGGGCGGTGAACCAGTGGTGTTTGCAGACGCAGAGCAAGTCGTCGCCTTCGAAGAGACCGCGCCGGTCGCCGAGGTCCGGGCCGTCGTCCTTGTCCAACTCCGGTCCCGCCTCCGGTCGGAACGCGTAGCGTAAGAATCGGCGATACTCATCGGTGCGCTCGGAGGGAAGCGGCCGATATTCGGGCATAGTTGGCGATGAACGGGAGTTATCAAATAGCTTCGTATCGACCGCGTGAACCATATATCGCTATACTAAATGTGCCCGGGTTCGGGGGCACAGTTTCGGAGGATGGGCTATTTTCTCGTGTTTTCAGACCTAATCGTGGCTCAGCTGGATGACAAGGGTGAAGTCCCGACCACTTCTTTCGGTTAGATTTCATCGAGTCCGCGAAAACTGGCCAAGACCATACGTCCCGCAGAGTATCGCCACTCACAATAGGCGGTCCGAGCTGGTGTAGAGCGCTTGTCGGGCGGGATCGGTGCTGAGCAAACGAACTCCACACTCACCAGCTGTCAGAACCGGTGCACAGTCCATCTCACCGCCGACACCAGCCTTCGGCAGGAAACCAGTGAGCCGCCAGATGTTATGATCACGGAGGTGTTTGTGGAGTTCGAGAGCAGCGGCGACGCGTCGGTCGATCGGCGGTCACTCTGCGTCATCAGTTTGAATAGATAGTAGATAACAAAAATGTGTAACTATCGGTTCATTTCAGGTGAACGATCCTCTCCATACGTGTCTCGGAACTCCTGAATTAGTTGTCCAGTGGTGGCGTACCACTCATTGAGCATTCGTTGGAGTTCATCTGCAATCTCGTCGGGATCGGAGACCCGATACACGTGGTGATAGCCCCCCTTCGGGCAACTTTCCTGCTCTTCAACAGCCACTCCTGCTTCTAGAAGCCGTTTGACCGAACGGTACGCAGTCGTCCGTTCGCGGTCGATAAACTTCGCGACCTGATCTATGGTAAGTGGCTCGGGGCATTCCACCATTAGTCTAAATACACGTCTGTCCATCTCATTCAGCCCTAACATACAGTCGAGGAGACCCTCACACTCCCGCTCTTCGTTGAGTTGCTTTTGCACAGCGTCTGGCATTGTTATTGGTCTTTGGTGCTCCGGCCAGATAAGTCTTGCATTCTGAGTGCATACACCCCGCACGCTTGGATCGACCACCGAGGATTGAGTGAGATCCGGACGGACTCACCAAAATGTGTAGAACTCGCCGTTTAAAGCTTCACGGCTGCGTTTAACTGTATTTGGGTACTGCCATCTCCGACAGCGACAGCCTTATCACCGCCACCCTACTTGCACTATCTATGCAAACAACTGGCGGCGGCGAGTTGGATTTCGACGTTCTCATCATCGGTGGCGGGCCAGCGGGCTTGAGCGCGGCCCTCCAGTTAGGGCGCTCGCTCCGCAGCGTCTTGGTCTGCGATAACGACGAACCCCGCAACGGTCCCGCAGCTGAGGCGCACGGATATCTGACGCGGGACGGCATCCCACCGGGTGAACTCCGCCGTCTCGGTCGTGAGGAAGTAGCGAAGTACGGAGGCGAGTTCCGCGATACGAAAGTAACGGATGTCAGTAGAGACGACGACGACGGATTCACCAGCACTCTGGATTCCGGCGAGAGGGTCACAAGTCGGAAGGTTGTACTAGCGACAGGTGTCAGGGACGACCTTCCCGATACCGACGGATTCGAGGAGTTCTGGGGGAGTGGCGTGCATCACTGTCCCTACTGTCACGGCTACGAAGTACGTGGTGAACCCCTCGGCGTGATGGTCACGGACCAACACACGGTCGACTACGCGAAGCTCATCTACAACCTGAGTGAGGACCTCGTCGTATTTACCGACGGGCAGGACGTCTTCGATGACGAATCGCGGTCGGTGTTCGTCGAACGAGGAATCAAAATCGAAGACGAACCGATTACCGCCCTCAACGGCTCCGATGGTGAGCTCGAAAGCGTCTCCCTCGCGGATGGTCGCAACGTAGCTCGCCACGCTCTGTTCTACCCTCCGCCGATGGAGCAACACAGCGAGATACCAGAACGGCTCGGTCTCGAAGTGAACCAGGCTGGACTCGTCGATGCAACGCGATCCCAGCGTGGAATCGGGTTCACATCGGTTGAGGGGCTGTTCATTGCTGGTGACGCCTCTAGCGGATCTCCTCCGTCCATACCGTCCGCCGTCGCCGATGGATACGCAGTCGGCGCGACCGTGAATGGGGAACTCTCCACGGAAGACTTCGAAGGAGGGTGGCAATAATGGACGAGCCCCTTGAGGACCTCGCCGATCACTTCTCACGGATTGCCAATCGGTACGACGACAAACACGGCAGCGAAGAGAAGCCGATCTACAATGCGTGCGCCACACTTGTAACTGAACACGCCAACCCTGGTCCCGACGATGTCGTCCTCGACCTCGGAACGGGGACGGGCTTGATCGGGCTTGCGTTGGCCAAGGATGCTGGCCACGTCGTCGGTCGCGATGTCAGCGACGGGATGATAGAGCAGGCGCGGTCGAAAGCCGCCGATAGGGGTCTCGAGAACGTGGAGTTCGGCTACGGCGAGTTCCGCGACCCGCACTACGACGGCGAAGTAGACGTCGTGGTCTCGAATTTCGCTCTGCACCACCTCCCCGATGAGGAGAAACGCGAGGCTATCGAGGCCATCGCCGACCTCGGCCCGCGTCGATTCGTCCTCGGTGACGCGATGTTCTTCGGATCACCCGACCCTGAAGAACCGCTATTCAGCCACGGGGTCGACGGGGCTACCGTCGGGATGCTCGTGGACATACTCACTGACGTCGGGTTCGTGGTCACGGAAGTCGAGCGTGTGCATGACCAGGTGGGCGTCTTGGTCGCCGAACGGAGTGATGAAGAGCCGGTTTACGACCCTCAAGAGGACCAGTAACACCGATGCGTCGAACGTTCGCGTTGCGGAGCACCGTCATGAGGCACTACACGTCCCGATCGAGCAAGCCCGGGAACGGATGGGCGAGGATCAGGCGCTGACGTTCGAGTGGATCAACGAACACGGCTACGAGGCCGACATCGCGGGGCTTCGGCGCGACGCTGGTCTCGATCTCACCGGCTTCGAGACGTATCTCGCTGAGAACGGGTGGACGAGAGAGGCTGACCGATAGAACGGCTATACTCCGATGGGAGTCCCACCGCATCTCCTATAGAGCGCTGTCGGTTTCGTACGCTAATGCATTCCTGACAGCGTTGTAAGTGAGCCACGCATCAAACTCATCTTCCGAGGTTGTGGAGGGGAGAGTTCGAGTGTCGCCTTCGGTCGTCGAAGCGCAGAATCGGTCGTGGAACGGGCTGACGGTACAGTTCGAACCGCAGGCTTTCCGCCGAGATGCGCACGAAAGCAACGGTGCGCGAGAGGGACGGCGGGAGGCGGTGGACGCCGCTCAGTCTCGGTCGCCGGTCGGATTCAGTTCCTCGATTTCGCGGAGGATTCCGCTCAACTCCCGCCCCGTCTCGGTCAGTCGATACGTCGTGGTCGGCGGCGACGTCCGTTCGACCTCCCTCGAGACGATACCCTCGGCTTCGAGTTGCTTGAGTCGTCGGGAGAGCATGGTCGAAGTGATTCCGTCGAGCGTTCGTTCCATCTCGTTGAATCCGCGTTCGTTCGTCGAGAGGAGTCGGATAACGTGAAACGTCCACTTACAGCCGAGAATGTCCCAGAGGCCGTGCCACGTGCGTTGCCAGTCGAGGTGCTCCGCCCCTTGCATTCCGTTTCTCTGTACGGGTCACTTCTACTTGAGTGGGGTGGTACCTATCGAGGTACCACCAACCTTACACGGTACTGACACGTATTTGGAATCGGAGCGCCAACATTCGCTCGTGTCACGAACGAACCGTACTACACCAGTGGACGAGGCTCGCGACGACCGAACCGACGGGATTCGCACGAACGTTTGGGTCGTCGCGTCGAACGAAAACCGGTGCGCACATCCGAACGACGACCTCCGGCACGTCGGTGACGACGGTATGAACGCGTACTATCGATGCGACTTGTGCGGTGCGACGCTCATCTCGGAGGCCGAACTGCTCGCCCGGGCCCGCTCCGTCTGAGACCCGCCCGCTCCGTTTCGCGCGGCGAAAGTCGGACACGTCGGCAAGTCAGGCCGACGTGTGCGCGGAATAGATTCGGACGACAGATTATTTTCCAATACGTTCTACATATTATTTATTCGTCGAAAACGAATAATGATGTGGTGCGTAGAAATGACGCGACACACGAGACGTCAGTTTCTTCGAGCGGGAGGAACGACGGCTGTCGCCTCGGTCGGTGGAATCAGCTTCGTAGCGTCGGCGCGGACCGAATCGACGAGCGGGTGGAGCGCCGTCGAATCGCCGACGAACAAGACGTTAAACGGCGTCGTCGATACCGCGGAAGGGCCGTTCGCCGTCGGGGGCGGCGGCGACGTGCTCGCGCGTCGCCAGAGCGGCTGGGAGAAGGTCGTCGAGTACGGGCCGCAGGCGCGCAGTCGACCCTTGACCGGCGTCGGCGTGACCGACGACGGAACGCGAATCTGGTTCGTCGGCGGGAGCGGCGTCATCGGCGAGTACGACGTCGTGACGGAAACTCTGACGAACTACTCCGCGCCGAAGGGAAAGACCAGCACGTGGGAGGACGTCGCGGTCACGGGCAAGGGCGGCGAGAGCGAGCGACTCTACTTCGTCAACGGCTCCGGCGAACTGCTCGTCGGCGTCCGGCAGAGCAGCGGCGCGATGAAGTACGAGGACGTGCGCAAACCGGGGGGCGGCTCGACCATCCCCGGCATCGACTTCCACACCCGAACGAAGGGTCACGTCTGTAGCACGAGTCAGTTCGTCGCGGAGACGACCGACGGCGGCGTGGAGTGGACGCGAATCGGCATCGACTTCGCCGGGCAGAACTTCTTCGACATCGCCAGCGTCGGAATGGAGGACGTGAACGTCGCGGGCGGCGGCGGTATCGTCTATCGATACGACGGGTTTCGCTGGACGCCCCACGTTATCGACGACGGGAGACAGGCCATCCGCTCCATCGACCGCGACGGGGAGAAGGGACTCGCCGCCGGTTCCGGAGGGAAGGTCTACGAACGACGGTCCGCGGGGCAGTGGCGTCGGACCGTGACCTCGGTCGAGACGCAGTTCCGCGGCGTCTCCCGCGGGTCGAACGGCGTCGACGTCGCGGTCGGCGCCGGCGGTACCATCGTCGAGCGCGTCGTCGACGGGGGAGACGCGGGTAGGACGACCACCACGACGGCCGTTACGACGGCGGCGACGCTCCCGTCGATATCCGACACCAGCAAGACCGTGAGAGAGTACGCCGAGGGCGAGTGGGTGTCGTAGCCCGCGCGGCGCGATTACACCGCTCGCCGGTACTGCACCGGCCAGTCGACGCGGTCCTCCGCGCCGAGTTCTTTCGCGGCGTGGAGCGTGAAGTACGGGTCGCGGAGGTGTTCTCGACCGACGACCGCGAGGTCCGCGCGGCCGTTTCGGACGAGCGCGTCGGCCTGCGCCGGTTCGGTGATACCCCCGACCGCGCCGACGGGGAGGGAAGTCCCCTCGCGGATTCGCTCCGCGTACGGAACCTGATAGTTGGGACCGGGATTCGGAATCCGCTGGTCAGGGTGGATACCCCCCGCGCTCACGTCGACGAGGTCCGCGCCCGCGTCGGCGAGTTGGCCGGCGAGGCGGACGGAGTCCTCGACGGTCCACGATTCGCGGTCCGGCAGCCAATCGGTCGCGGAGATGCGGACGAACACCGGTTTGTCGTCGGGCCACGCCGCGCGAACGGCGTCTGTCACCTCGCGGACGATGCGGGTTCGGTTCTCGAATCGCCCGCCGTACTCGTCTTCGCGGTGATTCGTAATCGGCGACAGGAACTCGTGGAGGAGATAGCCGTGGGCGGCGTGGACTTCCGCGATTTCGAACCCGGCGTCGAGCGAGCGCCGTGCCGCCGCCGCGAACGCGTCCACCACGCCCGCGATGTCCTCGCGGGTCATCGCCCGAATCTCCGGCGGGTTTCCGTCGTACGGCCACGCGTCCGCGCTCGGGGCGACGGTTTCCCACCCGCCTTCGTCCGGTTGCAACGGACTGCTCCCGTCCCACGGGCGAGTCTTGCTCGCCTTCCGACCCGCGTGGGCGAGTTGGATGGCCGGGAGCGCGCCCTGTTCGCCGACGAACTCCGCGACGGGAGCGAGAGCGTTCGCGTGGTCGTCGCTCCAGATGCCGAGGTCGTTCGGCGAGATTCGGCCGCGCGGTTCGACCGCCGTCGCCTCGGTCATCACGATACCCGCACCGCCGATGGCGCGGCTTCCGAGGTGGACGCGGTGCCAATCGGTCGCGAGTCCGTCGTCGTCGCAGGAGTACTGGCACATCGGCGAGACCATCACGCGGTTCCGTGCCGTGCATTCGCGGAGCGAGAGGGAACTGAACAGATCGTCGGTCATCGCCGTCGGGTACGCGTTCGGCCCTGAAAACTGCTACAAACACAGTCGAACTTGCCGATGTCTCCGAACGGCCGACCCAAAAAATTTATTATACGGCCAATAATGTTACTCAAACAATGGAACATCGCGGCGAAACCAGCGTCCACGAGCCGGAAACGGCGGCTGTGTTCACGCGGACGCTGGCAGGATTGAAACGCCGGGGAAGCGGACTCCTATTGATCGGGCCGGAGCCGGTCATGGAGCGGGCTTGCGGCCGATTCCTCGGCGAGTCCGAAACCGAGCCGCGTCGTCGGCTGTTCGTCAGAACGCGCGGCGGTCACGCCTGTTTGCACGAACCGAGCGCGGGCGGTGTGAAGGTCGTCGAGCGCGCGACCCACACTCGGAGCGCCACCGCGACACAGAGCGGCGGGTGCGGGACGGATACGACGGTCGTTACGAGCCCGTCGCTTCCCTCGCTCGGTATCGCCATCGCCGAGGCGATAGACGAGTTCGAGCGGGAGAGCGGCGGGTTGACCTCGGGCGAGCTCCGCGTGTGTTTCGACTCGCTCACCCCGCTCTTGGAGGAGCACAGCCGCGAGTCGGTGTTCCGGTTCCTGCACGTGCTGACCGCACGCATCCGGAACGTCAACGGGATGGCTCACTTCCACCTCCCCGCGGAGATGGACTCGACGGTCGTCCGCGCGCTGTCGCCCGCGTTCGACGCCGTCGTCGAGGTGCGCGCGAAGGGCGACGTGGCGGAACAGCGGTGGCATCTCGTTCGACAGGACGTGACGACTGGGTGGCTATCGCTCTGAGTGCGGGCGGCTCGAACTAAAACGGAGAGCTTCGAACGAGCGTCGAATCGTTACTCGGCCAGCAACCACCGGTGACGGTCGCGCAACCGGTGTGCGATTTTGTGCGCGTCCGCCGGCGCGAACCGATCCAGTTCTCGAAGCCGAGCGAGGTCGTCGCCCGCCACTCGTTCGAACAGCGGCGTGTCGAGCAGCTGTACGACGCCGGGAACGCTCTGTTGGCCGTACAGACGCTGGCGACGTCGTCGCTTCCCTTCGGCGATTCGTTCCCCGGGGTCGAGCGCGTGGTCGTACGCTTCGACGACCGGATACCAGCCCCCTCGAACCGCGCGGTTCGTCTGCCGGGCGAGGGTCGTCCCCCGTTTTCGAGAGACGGTTCGGCCCGACGCTTCCGACCCGTCGCGGTCCACCGTCTTCGCCGCACCGTCGCCGGACGCGCTCGTCACACCGACGCGGTCGGCCGATTCGAGGAGCGCGTCGTGCGCCGACAGCAGACGGCGGAGCTGTTCGACGGAGCGAGACAGCCTCTCGGCGACGGCCGACCGAAACCGCCGCTCCGCCTCTTCGTCGTAGCGATAGAACTTACCGCGAACGTCGCGTTCGAACGCGCGCGCTTCGAAGTAGTGGTCGTTTATCTCGCCGAGCGCGTCGAGGTAGGCGGCTTTGTCCGCCGACGGAACTCCCCGGACGGCGACGACTCCCCGACCCGCCGCGACCAGCGCGCTGAGACAGCGTTCGTCGCGGTGCTGGAGGAACTTGTAGCGGCCATCGCCTCGCTCGATCAGCTCCCGAGACTCCCGCAAGAAGCGCTTCGAAACCATGCGATAGTCGTCGTCTCCTTCGGGTGATGCGGCATAAAACTTTCAATGGGATTATCATCAGAAATAATCTCGGCGAGCGAGCCGGGCGGAAAAATTCGGGCGATGGCGTCCGTTACCAGAGCGTGAGCGAGTCGTGGGCGAGGAAGCTATCGGCCTCGTGAGCGTACTCTTCCAACGCCACCAGTCGCTCGCGGAGGATCTCGCCCGTCGCGTGGTCGCCTAAACTCTCGGCCAGTTCTATGTGGCTGCTGACGCTCTCGATGAGGTCGCCGTACGCTTCAAGGTCGTTTCGCATCGACGTGCGTACGCCGTTCACGTCCTCGCCTTCGAACGGGACGGTGCTGTGCTGTTCTAACATCGCCGGCCCGCTTATCGGGACGCCGCCGAGCGCCTGCACATGTTCCGCGAGTTCGTCCGCCGCGTACTCAGCGTCTTCCGCGGCCTCGCCCCAGAAGTGGTGGAGTTCGCGATACTGCGGCCCCTCGGCGTTCCAGTGGTGTTTTCGTAACTGGTGGTAGAGCACGTACGTCGCCGCGAGGTCGGCGTTCAGCGCCTCGATTATCTGTTCGGCTTCTCCACGTCCAATCGAACCGGATTGGCGTCGACGGTGCCCGCCCGCCGACGAACCTGTTGCTGTTGACTCATCGAACCCCCGACCGAGGTACGTTCGCGGCCAGTATAAAAATACGTTCTCGGGCGAAACGTCCGGAGGCGAGGAGAGCGTTCCAGGGGCGAACAGCGTAAAAGCAACATACCGGCATTAATCCGAATGTGAGTAAATAATTTACCTGCCGAGAACCAAAGAGCAACTATGTCACAGAAACGCATCCACCGACGAGAACGACTCTACATCGACGGTGAGTGGCTCGACGCCGACGACGCGCTCGACGTGACCGACCTCGCTGAGGGCGGGGTCTTCGCCGAGGTCGCCGCCGCGGACGCCGAACGCGCCGAACGAGCGCTCGCCGCAGCACAGCGCGCGCAGGCGGAAATGCGCGAGACGACCATCCCGCAGCGCGCCGAGTGGATGGAGACCATCGCCGACGGTCTCCTCGAACGGAAAGACGAGCTGGCCGACGTCATCGTCCGCGAGGCCGGAAAGCCGATTTCGAGCGCGCGCGGCGAGGTCGAGAGCGCCGCCGAGCGGTTCCGCAGGGCCGCCGAGGAAGCCCACAACCTCCGCGGCGAGTACCGCGAGGGGACGACGAAGGGTCACGAGGGCTGGGAAGCCATCATTAAGCCGGAACCCATCGGAACCGTGCTCGCCATCACGCCGTACAACTACCCCCTCTCGACCACCGCGCTCTGGGTGGCTCCCGCGCTCGCGGCGGGCAACTGCGTCATCATCAAACCGGCCAGCAAGACTCCGGTGAGCGCCGCGATTCTGGCCGAGGTGGTCTCGGAGGTCGACGTTCCCACCGGCGCGTTCAACTTCACGCCGGGCCGAGCGAGCGAGATCGGCGACCTGCTCGTCGGCGACGACCGCATCAACATGGTGGCGATGACCGGTTCCAGCGCGGCGGGCAAACACGTCTCGCGAACGAGCGGGATGGTCGACCTGCACATGGAACTCGGCGGGAACGCGCCCGCCGTGGTCTTCCCGGACGCCGACCTCTCCGACGTGGCCGGCGCATGCGCGAAGGGATCGTTCAAGTACGCCGGACAGCGCTGTTCCGCGGTGAGCCGGGTGGTCGCGCACGCGGACGTCCACGACGAGGTGGTCGAGCAACTGGACGCGGCCGTCGACCAGTGGACGGTCGGCGACCTGTTCGACGAGGAGACCCAGATGGGACCGCTCATCAGCGAGGAGCAGGCCGACTGGGTCGAGGAACTCGTCGAGGACGCCGTCGAGAAGGGTGCCGACTTGGTTCGCGGCGGCGAGCGCGACGGCCAGTTCTTCGAGCCCACCCTCCTGGCGAACGTCCCCCACGACGCCCGAATCATCGACGAAGAGCAGTTCGGCCCCATCGCGGCCGTGACCACCTTCGAGAGCGAGGAGGAAGCGTTGGAGCTGTCGAACCGCAGCGATCTGGCGCTCGACGCCTCGGTCTTCACGAAGGACTACGACCGCGCGCGGCGGATGGCCAACAAACTCGACGCGGGAGCGGTTCGAATCAACGGCGCGCCGAGCCACGGACTCGGCGACATTCCCTTCGGCGGCAACAAAGCCTCCGGCATCGGCCGGCAGGGGCTTCACCTCACCATCGAGGAGATGGTGCGGAAAAAGAGTATCATCCTCTAACTGCCGTTTCTCCGGGGGCGTTTCTCCGTAGGTACCGGTCTTGAGTTACTCTCGCCCGCCCGACCCCGTCGTTTATTCGTTCGATCGCTTCGTCCATCCGTTCGGCCCCGTCGTTCCGCTGTCTTCGCTGTCTTTAGGCCCGGGCGAGGGGTTGAACCCCGTCGTTCCGCTGTGTCTGACGCGATACTCGGCGCGATACCACACTCGCTAGCGGTGAGCAGATACCAGTTAACGGCGAGCGGATTCCGACCCCACTGTTCCGCTGTTTCTCGGACGATAGCGGCGCCGAAACGCTTAGTTACGGTGTTTCCGGCCGTGGAGTAGGCTACCTCGGAACCCCGCCGTTCCGCTGTTTCGTCGCCCCTCCTCGACGCCTCTGGCGCGTCCGCCGACCCCGTCGTTCCGCTGTTCTTCTCGTTCGTCCTTTGGTCGCTCCTCGTTGGTCCCTCGGTCACTCCTCGTTCGTTCGCTCCTCGCTCTTTGATCGTTCGCCCCTCGATCGTCCGCTCCTCGATCGTTCGCTCCTCGGACCCCCTCGGACGCCCCGATAGCTGTTCCGGTCAGTGGTCTTCCGAGCGGTCCCCGGTTCTACGACACTGTGTCCCACGGCGCACACACCGTCGTTCCGCTGTTTCTCCATCGAGTTCGTTCGCCGCATCCCGCAGTCGTCCGCTTTCGCCGCCGTTTTCGTCGCCCTGCCGTTCCGTCGGCCGACGACGACGGGCGCCGCCGTCGCCATCGGAGTCGTTTCCGGTGTTTCCGGTGTCCGTATATCCTATAAAGACCCCCACCCCTCCGTTCCTCTGTCTTTCGGCGCGGGCGAGGGTCGGTGACGACCCGCCCGTCGCGTGACGCCGGTTCCGGGGAGATATCAATCGACTACTTCGGTGAAATAGTCGATTTAGTCGGGTTTACGGATACGGTTGTGAGTATGGTGTCTTCAATCTTTCCAGTTCCAAGGGCCGCTGCGACCCCTCCCCACCCTCTCTCCGCCGACACAGCGGAACGACGGGGTGGGGGTGGTACTTAAACATCCGAGTCAGAAGAAACAACGGAATCAAAGGAACGGGTGGCTTCCCCGGGTCCCCCTCGTTTTCCACCGACGACCGTAGGACGCAGACCCCCGCCACGAACGCTGTGCGTCTGACACAGACGATTCTCACGAATCACAGGAATCAGCGGAACGGGTGGTTCGGAAGGGTTATGGCACTCCTCCGTTTGCGGTGGAGTAATGGCTTCATTCGAGTTCGTCCGCGAACACTCTCCCTACAAGAATCGGGAGGCGCTGTTGGACGATTACACGCCGGACACGCTGGTCGGACGGGATTCCGAGTTGGAGGAGTACCACGGGGCCCTCCAGCCGGCCATCTACGGCGAGCAACCGGACAACATCTTTCTCTACGGGAAAGCGGGAGTGGGGAAGACCGCCGCCACGCGATTCCTGCTCGACAAACTGGAGAACAACGCCGACGATTACGACGACCTCGACATCTTCACCGAACTCGTCAACTGCGACGGGCTGAACTCCAGTTACCGCGTCGCCAGCCACCTCGTGAACATCCTCCGCGACCCCGCCAATCGCATCAGCGAAACCGGCTACTCGCGGTCGCAGGTGTACGAACTGATGTGGGACGAACTCGACAGCCACGGTGGCATCATCCTCCTCGTGCTGGACGAGATCGACCACCTCAAGGACGACAGCATCCTCTATCAACTCTCACGCGCACGCGAGAACGAGAATTTGACCGAAGCCAGGATCGGTCTCATCGGCATCAGCAACGACCTCACGTTCCGTGACGGTCTCTCGCCGAAGGTTCGCTCGTCGCTCTGCGAACGCTCCATCTCCTTTTCGACCTACGATGCGAACGAACTCCGGGCCGTCCTCGAACAGCGCCGGGAAGTCGCGTTCAAGGACGACGTGCTCACGGACGACGTGATTCCGCTCTGCGCCGCCTTCGGCGCGCAGGAGTCCGGCGACGCGCGCAAGGCGCTCGACCTCCTGCTCAAGGCGGGCGACCTCGCCCGCGAGGAGAACGCCGAGAAGGTCTCCGAGGAGCACGTCCGCCGGGGCCGCGACCTGCTCGAACGGGAGCAGGTAGCCCGCGGCATCGCCGACCTGAACGATCACGAGCGGTTGGTCGTCTACGCCCTCGCCACGCTCGAAGCCGAGGGCGAGACGCCCGCTCGGTCTCGCGAAATCTACTCCCGGTACAAGGCGCTCTCGGAGGCGGCCCGGCGCGAAGCCCTCACCGCTCGCTGGCTCCGCGAGCACCTGGACGACCTCGCGATGCTCGGTATCCTCTCGGTCTCAGAAATCAACGAAGGTTCCGCGGGCGGGAAGTACCGCGAGTACGCCCTCCAGCAGGACCTGGCGGTCGTGCTCGACGCCTTAGAAGAGACGCTCGAAGCGATGGGCGTCCACACCAGCGTCAAGGGGTACGTTTAGTCCGACGCCCGGTCGTCACGTCCGTCTCACCGCACTCGCTGCGGACGCCCGTCTCGCCCCGCAGATCGCGGCGAGCTAATCGCTCGCTACGCCGGTTCGAGGCGGATTTCGGAACGGGGTTGTCCCGATTACCGCGGCGAAACGTCACCTGATTCGTCCCCGTTCATCCTCCCGCGCCGCGAACGATGAACTCCGTTTATTGGCGTGCCCGAAGTGGCCTCCGTGGTATGAGGAACGACAGAACGACCGACGGCCGAACGCGTCACCGAAACCAGACTCGAAGCGACCGAACCCGCCGCCGGGGTCAGACACGGAGGCGATTTCTCGCGCTCACCGGGGGTGCGCTCGTCGGAGTCACCGCGGGTTCCGCGGTTTCGAGCGCCCAGCAGACGCCACAACCCGCGGAATCGTTCCGCCTCGGCGGGGAAGTACAGGCGTGGCAGGGGCGCGCACCGCAGTCCATCTCCGGGCAGGAGAACCCGACGCTCCAGCTCCAGACGGGGCAGGTGTACGAGGTGACGTGGGAGAACCTGGACGGCCAGCCGCACAACTTCGCGCTACAGAACTCCGACGGACAGAACCTCGCCGTCATCTTCCCGGACGTCCAGACGAACACCGGCGGCGGAGGCGGTGGCGGCGGTGGCGGAGGCGGCGGAGGCGGCGGACAGGTACAGCCGCCGCAGGACGCCATCGAGGTGACGGAAACCGTCTCCCAGCAGGGTGCGACCCAGACGCTCCGATTCGTCGCCACGCAGGACGTCGCGCGGTACATCTGCGTCGTCCACCCGACGACGATGGTCGGACAGGTGAACCAGCAGGGCGGTGGCGGAGGCGGGTAACCAAGGCGGCGGCCAGTGAGGCGGTTCGCTCGAAAGAGGGGGCGCTAATCGGACGTTTCCGTCTCCTCCCGCGTTCGACCCTCGACCGTGACGCGAGCGATGCGATTGTCATCCACTCGGTCGACGTGCAGGCTGTAACCGTCTACCTCCACGCTATCGCCGACTTCCGGGGCGCGACCCAACCGGCTCAACACGAGGCCGCCGATGGTCTCGAAATCCTCGCTCCGGAAGTCGGCGCCGAGCACCTCGTTGACCGTTTGGATGGCGACGCGACCGTCCATGGTGTACGCACCGCCGTCGAGCTTCTCGATGGACGGCTCTTGCTCTTCGGCGTCGAATTCGTCGCGGATATCGCCGACGATCTCCTCCACGATATCTTCGACGGTCACGATTCCCTCGAACGCGCCCCACTCGTCGATGACCACGGCCATCTGTATCTCCCGGTCTTGGAACTCGGCGAGGAGGTCGTCGATGCGCCTGTCCTCGGGAATGACGAGTATTTCGCGCGCGATGTCGTGGGCGGTGGACGCGCTCTCGCCGGACTCGGTGACGCGGAGCACGTCCTTGACGTGGACGAACCCCGTCGGCTGTTCTCCCGTTTCGCCGTCGAGCACGAGGTACCGGGTGTGGCTGCCCTCGGCGGCGACCGACCGAAGCGTTTCGAGGGGCATCGACGCCGAGACGGTTTCCACGTCCGGCCGCGGTACCATGATTTCGCGGGCGACCGTGTCGCCGAACTCGAAGACGCTCTCTATCATCTCCGCCTCCTCGGTGTCGATGTGGCCCTGTTCCTGCGACTTCGAGAGAACCATCCGCACGTCCTCCTCGGTGTGCACTTCCTCGGTCTCGGCCGCCGGCGAGACGCCGACGAGACGGGTGAAGAAGTTGGCGGTCCCGTTGAACACGATGATGCCGGGGACGAAGGCGTAGTAGAAGAACTTCATCGGCGGGGCGACCACGAGCGCGATTCGCTCGGCCTCTTGGATGGCGAACGTCTTCGGCGCGAGTTCGCCGAAGACGACGTGGAGGAACGTGATGAACCCGAATCCCAGCGCGACGGCCGCCACGTGGATGGCGCTCGCCGGGAGGAACGACCCGAGAACCGGTTCGATGAGCGCCGCGACGGCCGGCTCTCCGATCCAACCCAGTCCGAGGGAAGAGAGGGTGATGCCGAGCTGACAGACAGCGAGGTAGTCGTCCAAGTTCCGCGTCGCCTCCTCGACCAGTTTCGCGGAGCGCCTCCCCTCGTCGACGAGGGCGCGGACCCTCGTCGGGCGTATTCGCACGAAGGCGAACTCCGCGGCCACGAAGAGCCCGTTCATGAACACCAAGAAGAACGCGACGAGAAGCTGAAAGAGAGAGACGGCGAGGTCTACCATCGTTTCGGTAACCGTGAGTCGTCCTTACCCGACGCGCCGTCGGGCGGAGCGCCGGCGTTCGGCGGTTCGGGCGTGGGATGGTCGTGAAGAACGTTCGGTCCGAGGTCGAGGGAGCCGCGCGCGTCGGTGACGGTACGGAGATCGCCGTCCGGTTCGGCGGAGCTGAGCATACCTAATCGTAGTTCGTCACGTACCAAAACGGTAGCGACGAACGACGTCGAACGCGGCCGACTCGACGGTTCGTTCCGGCGTCGGTTCCGCGACGCAGGCCGGAGAAGTTCGGCGAGACCGAGGGCTCAGCCGAGCATCCGCGGTCGCTTGAAGTACTGCTTGATACCGTCCGCGGCCCTGTAGGCCAGCGCGCCGACCGTCCCGGTGGGGTTGTAGCCGCTGTTGTGCGGGAACGCCGACGCCCCCGGAACGAAGAGGTTCTCCGCGTCCCAGCACTGGAGGTAGGAGTTGACGACGGAGTCGTCCGAGTTCGCCCCCATGATGGCTCCGCCCGTGTTGTGCGTGGACTGGTACGGGCGGATGTCGTAGTGGCCGTTCTCGCCGATGACGCTCGTTCCGACGCCCATCTTCGTCGGGTTCATCGCCTCGACGATTTCGGCGCAGCGCCGCCCTTCGAACTCGGCGAGTTTGCGGTCTTGCTCGGTCCAGTCGAACGTCATCCGGAGCAGGGGGTCGCCCCACTCGTCGGTGTAGGTCGGGTCCAAGTCGAGGTAGTTCGTCCGGTGGGGGAGGACGGCCCCTTGCGCCGAGATGTTGACGGTGCTGTTGTGGTACTTGACGCTGGCGCGCTTGAACGCGGCCCCCCACTCTTTGTCCACGCCGGGCGGCGCGTCGTTGTTCGCGATGGGTCGTTTTCCGGTCTGGCTGATGGCGATGTTGCCGCCGTGCAGGAAGTCGAGGTCGGTGTGGTCGAAGTTGTCGCCGTTCCAGTCGTCCACCGCCGCCCCGAGCGCGCCCGCCCCCATGTAGAGGTTCCACTCCTCGTCGTCGAAGAAGCCCGCCGCGCTGCCGCCGAAGTTCTGGTAACAGTAGTTCTTCCCGACGACGCCCTCGCCCGTCTCCGGGTCGTACGGTTCGCCGATGTCCGAGAGCAAGAGCAGTTTGACGTTCCACAGGCCGTAGGCGGTGAGCGCGACGACCTCGGCCGGTTGGACGTACACCGTGTTGTCGACGGTGTCGACGTACTTCACGCCGGTCACGCGCCCCTCCTTCTCGTCGTAGACGAGGCGGCGCGCGTCGCACTGCGTTCGCAGTTCGAAGTTCCCGGTCTCCTGCGCGACCGGCAGCACGGTGACCGTCGGGTCGGCTTTCGCGCCCCACTCGCAGCCGAACCGTTCGCAGTAGCCGCAGTACTGGCACGGTCCGCGGGCGACGCCGTCGGGATTGGTGTAAGCCTCCGAGAGGTTCGCCGAGGGTGCCATGAACGGGTGGAGGCCGACGCTGGACGAGGCTTCCATGAACCGGCCCAGCACCGGCGAAGTAATCATCGGTTGCGTCGGGAAGTCCTCGTTTCGCGGCCCCTCGAACGGATTACCCTCGTCTTGAATCTCGCCGTTCAGGTTGCCCGCCGCGCCGGAGATGCCGGTCATCTTCTCGAACTCGAGGTAGTACGGTCTGAGTTCCTCGTAGGTGATGCCCCAGTCCTGTAGTTGCATCTCCTCGGGGATCTTCCCCGGGCCGTACCGGTCGAGCGTCTCGGAGCGAATCTGGAAGTCGTAGGGGAGGAATCGCCACGTCTGTCCGTTCCAGTGGACGCCCGCGCCGCCGACGCCCTTGCCGGGGAGGAACGACCCGAGTTGTCGCATCGGTAGCGCGCGCTGGTTCGGGTTGTTCCGGAACGTGAGCGTTCCCTTCGAGAGGTCCTGCATCATCTCGTAGCGCAGAGCGTAACGCAGTTCGTTGTGCATCGTGAGGTAGTCCTCCGGGCCGCGCTCTTGGCCGCGTTCGATGCCGACGACCTGCTTGCCGTCTTCGGCGAGTTCCTTGGCGATGATACCGCCCGTCCACCCGACGCCGACGCAGACCACGTCGACGGGGTCCAACACTTCAGGCATCGGCGTCACCCCCTTCGTCCTCTCCGCTTTCGTGGGAGTGGTGTCCGCCGCTCCCGTTCTCGTCGTTCCGACCGTCCCTCTTCAGTTCGTAGCGCGAACCGTGGTCGTGGTTGTGGACCGCGCCCTGCGACCCCGACGAGCCGGACGACCCCGCGCCGGTCTCGATGCCGACGGACTCCACGTCGTCCGCGACGCTTCGCGGCGGAATCCGGATGAATCCCTCCCTGCCGATTAACTGCTTGTAGCTCCCGAGCGCCCCCGGCGACCCGGGGAATTGCTTCATCCGCCACCCCTGCATGCCGCGATTGCCGTCGTAGGCCGGGTCGCAGTACGCGCCCTCGAAGACGTTCGTGCGAAAGAGCGTGAAGAACTCCGACGGCTTGACCGACCGGAAGGTGTCCACCTCGTCGTTTTCGAGCGCTTCGAGCACCGCGACCTGCTGGTCGGCCGAAAGGTCGACGAAGCTGCTACCGTAGCGGTTGTTCGTGTACTCCTCGATCCACCCTAGCGCCAAATCGTAGGCCTCCCGCGGGACGAGGTTCGACTGCCACCCCTGGTTCGGAATCGCACCCTCGAATTGGTTGATGAACGGCCCTTTCATGTACCAGTTCGCCCCCTCTCCCCACCCGTTGGACAGTCCGGCGAGTTGGCGGTCGATGAAGTAGACGACGCCGAGTTCGACCGCGCCCGGGCCGAACTCGTCGGATGGAAACACGCGGGCGGCCATCGCCTGCACCGTGCGCGCTTGGTCGATATCGAGTTCGACGAGCGCGTCCTCGTCTATCCCCGCGTCCCCCTCCGGCGCGTCCTGTTGCGTCCGGCCGCGGGCGACGTCCGCCGCTTGCCCCGCGAGCAGCATCGCGCCCCCCGCGAACCCGGACTGTTCGAGGAATCCGCGCCGAGTGAAGTCGAATCGTGTCTCTGGTTGCTCTTCTGACATCGTATCCCGGTGGTTCGACCAGTGCCACCGAATAGTAACTATCGACCGTTATGGACAGTTCACGGAGTATTCCGACGTTTGCCGCGGTATCCGAGGCGGTAATCGTTCGTGTCACCGGCGAACGACGCGAACGGTCTGGTCGGTTTAACGCGCAGACCGAAGTACGCCAAGTGTGATGCAGACGTATCATATCACCGTCGTTTTGATGACGCTCGCGCTCGCCGCCGGTCCCGCGGTCGGAGGTGTCGCGGTCGGGGACGCTGCGGTAGCGGACGGCGTTCCGGGACGGGAGTTGACCGACCAGCGACCCGGCGTCGACCAGCAATTCGGTGCCGTCGAGCAACGGAACGACGCGCAGGGAACGCAGCAGAACAACGCTACCTTCGAACCGGTGCAGATAGAGGGGGAGACGGTCTCGGTGGCCGGCGTTCCGCTCCGGGTCGAACAGGGACTGTTGACGCTCCGAAACGGGACGCTGTCGCTGTTCGTGAAGCGCGGCGCGGTGGTCGCGGGGGACGCGTCGGCGGCGGTGACGAACGCGCGGTTCGCGGTGGGTGACGACGTGACGCCCGCCGAGGCGCGGCAGGTTCGGCGGGGAATCGAACGCGGAAATCCCGCCGTTTTCCCGCCGGAGGGCGTCACCCACGCCCGGTTCGCGCTCGGTCTCGTCGCGGTCGAAGCGAACGGAATCGTCTTCCGCGATACGAACGTCAATACGAGCGTCGGGGAACCGCGCGTTCCCCCGGGCGGGGAACTCGCCGGCCCGCGAGAGGGGTCCTTCGAGGTGACGAACATCAGCGCGCCGGAGAACGTCTCGGTCGGCCAGTCGTTCGAAGTCTCGGCGCAGGTTCGAAATCCGGGCGACAGGGCCGGAGCGGAGGTGGTGCAGTACCGATTCGGCGGGGTTGTCGTTCAGAGTCGGCCGGTGACGCTGGGGCCGGGCGAATCGGAGACGGTGACCTTCGAGATCAGTTCGGGCCAGATCGCGGGCGAACCGGGAACCTACGACCACGGCGTGTACGCCTTCGCCAGCAATCAAACGGCGCAAATCACGCTCACCGGCGGGCAGAACCAGAGCGCTCGGTCGTGACGACGGATTCCCGACGCCGTCGGCCATCAGTTCGTGAGAGATTCCTCCCCGCCAGAGCTAACACGCCTCCCGCCGAGCGACCGATATGAACGCGACGACGGGGTTCGTCACGCAGGTGGGGATGGCCTACGAGGAGGCGTTCGAAGTCGCGGGCGACCTCGGTTTCGACTACGTCGAACTGATGATGGACGGGCCGACCGAACGCCGGCACCTCGACCCGGGCGCGGTGCGAGCGCGGGCCGACGAGTGCGACATCGACCTCGCGGTCCACCTCCCGTTCGCCCTCGACGTCGGGACGCCGTTCGAGCACGTTCGGAACGGGGCCGTCCGGGAGTTGCGGGCGGCCATCGAGACTGCGAGCGAGTTCGGGGCGACGAAGGGGGTCGTCCACGCCAGTTCGAGCGCGTGGAAACCGGCGTGGAACGCCGAGGTGATCCGGTCGAACGTGATCGATTCGGTGGCGACCCTCGACGAGTTCGCCCGCGAGCGCGAATTCGAAATCTGCGTCGAGAACATCCCCGGCGGCTGGTTCTCCATTCAGGACTTCGACCGCATCTTCGAGGAGACGGACGCCTCGATGACCCTCGACACCGGTCACGCGAGGATGGACGGACTGGACTCGGAGGGCATCGCCGCGTTCGTCGGCGAGCGCGGCGACCGAATCTCGCACTTCCACCTGAACGACACGCGACTGGCGGAGGACGAACACCTCCCGTTCGGGGCGGGAACCCTCGACTTCGGTGCGATACTCGGCGCACTGCCCGACGGTTGGGAGGGAACCCTCTCGCTGGAGGTGTTCACGCTCGATTACGGCTACATCGAGACCAGTAAGGAGTACTTGGACGAGTTGCTGTGAGTCGCGGCAGCCCGACACGTCGAAATGACAGCATTTTTCGCTCGTCGACACCCCTCTGCGAGAAAGATGGTTCGTGAGGATATCTACCGGGGGGCGCTCGTCGGGTTGCTCTCCCTGATTTCGTTGCAGTTAGTGGTCGTTATTCAACTGCTGAGCGACGAGTTCGACGCGGCGGAGATATTCGAGGTTTTGGGGTTCGTCGCGACGTACGTCCCCGTGCTCGTCGCGGTGATTCTGCTCGCGTACTGGTACGGTGCGGTGAAGGGTTCGAGAGCGAGCGCCTCGCCCGACGAACGACGGTGAGTCCGACGGGGTTCGAGCGGTCGAACGGGCTCCTGGGGCGGTGCCGCCGGTAGAAAGCCCGAGTGACGTCATCCGAGGACGGGTGAGCAAATCCTTTGGCGCTGGCTCGCCCACGCGAAACCATGACGGAAAACTCGCCGACGCCGCGGATCCTCGTCTCGGGCGAGACGCTGGTGGACTTCCTGCCGGAGCGACCCGGCCCGCTCTCCGACGTCTCGGGCTTCGAGCGCAGGGCGGGCGGCGCGCCCGCGAACGTCGCGGTGGCGCTCTCGCGGTTGGACGAGACGCCCTGGTTCTGGACGCGAATCGCCCGCGACCCCTTCGGCGACTTCCTCGCCGACGCGCTCGCCGACCGCCTGCCCGACCGATTCGTCGAGCGCGACCCGGACGCGAAGACGACGCTGGCGTTCGTGACCCACGACGAGTCGGGCGACCGGGCGTTCTCGTTCTACCGCGACGGGACGGCGGACACCCGGCTTCGACCCGGCGGCGTGCCGGACGACGCGCTCGCCGAACTGGAGTGGGTGTACGTCGGCGGCGTGATGCTGGCGGCCGACCCCGCGCGCTCCGCCACGCTCGACCTCGCGGAGCGCGCGAGCGAAGCCGACTGCACCGTGATATTCGACCCGAACGCCCGACCGGAACTCTGGCCCGAAGGGGGGTTCGCCGAGGCCGTCCGCGAGATGCTGCCCTTCGCCGACGTCGTGAAGGCGACGCCCGAAGACCTCGGGATGGCCGGCTTCGACCCCCGCGAACTCGCCGATTCCGCCGACCTCGCCGCGGCGGCCAACCCGCCCGACGCCGGCGACCCCGCCGCCCTCGCGGCCGACGTCTGCGAGGAGGGTCCCCACACCGTCCTGCTCACGCTCGGCGGCGCGGGCGCGTACGCGCGCTCGACCGCCGACGCTCCGTGGGGTGCCGGGTCGACCGGACACGGGGGGTACGACGTTTCGGTCGCGGACACCACGGGCGCGGGCGACGCCTTCACCGCGGGCGCGCTCGCCGCGCTGGCCGGCGGCGAACCGCTCGACGAGGCGCTCGCGTTCGCCAACGCGGTCGCCGCCCTGACGACGACCGAACCGGGCGCGATGACGGCGCTCCCGACGCGCGACGCGGTCGCCGAGCTACGAGATTCGTAGCTTCGGTGACGCGATTCGTAACGCCACTCTTAAGCCGTCTACGAGGAATCCGAAAACAAACCGTGGCTGAGAACGCATGACCGACACGACAGGCGATACGACGACTGATACGATAGAGCCGGAAGGCCCCGCGAGCCTCGAAGAGGCGTCGTTCGTGGAGTACGGCATCGAAGACAAACCGCCGCTGCTGGAGGCGATATTCCTCGGCTTCCAGCACTACCTGACGATGATCGGCGCGAACATCGCCGTCCCGCTGGCGCTGGCCAGCGCGATGAACATGCCGACGGGGCAGACGGCCCAGTTCGTCGGCACCTTCTTCGTCGTCTCCGGGGTCGCGACGCTCGCCCAGACGACGTTCGGCAACCGCTACCCCATCGTGCAGGGGGCGACCTTCTCGATGCTCGCGCCCGCGCTGGCCATCATCGCCGTCATCGGGGCGGGGTGGCGAACGACGCTCCTCGAACTGCAGGGGGCCGTCATCGCGGCCTGCGCCGTCGAAGTGGTCGTCGGCTACCTCGGCCTCATGGGGCGGCTGAAGAAGTACCTCTCGCCGGTCGTCATCGCGCCGACCATCGCGCTCATCGGACTGTCGCTGTTCGGCGTCCCCCAGATAACCGACGTGAACGCCGGCGTCGCCGGAGCGCAGCAGGACTGGTGGCTCCTCGGTCTCACCCTCGGCCTCATCGTCCTCTTCTCGCAGTACCTGAACGATCGCCGCGCGTTCCGGCTGTTCCCCGTCCTGCTCGGCGTCGTCTCGGCGTGGTTCATCGCGTTCGTGCTGTCGTGGACGGGGTTCTACGCCCCGAGCGCGCCGGGCTACGTGAACTACGGGCAGGTCGTGCGGGCCGATCTCATCCAGCCCGTGATGCCGCTCCAGTGGGGGATACCCCAGTTTACGCTCCCGTACATCATCGGGATGTTCGCGGGCGTCGTCGCTTCGATGGTCGAGAGCTTCGGCGACTACCACGCCGTCGCGCGCCTCTCCGGCGTCGGCGCGCCGAGCAGGAGGCGAATCGACCACGGGATCGGGATGGAGGGCCTCGCCAGCGTCTTCGCCGGAATCATGGGCACCGGCAACGGTTCGACCTCCTACTCCGAGAACATCGGGGCCATCGGCCTGACGGGCGTCGCCTCGCGCTACGTCGTCCAGATCGGCGCGGTCGTCATGCTAGTCGTCGGCTTCGTCGGCTACTTCGGCCAGCTCGTGGCGACCATCCCGGCACCAATCGTCGGCGGGCTGTTCATCGCCATGTTCGGGCAGATAGCCGCGGTCGGCCTGTCGAACCTGAAGTACGTCGATATGGACTCCTCGCGCAACCTCTTCATCGTCGGTCTCGCCCTGTTCGCCGGCCTCGCAATCCCCGCCTACATCGGCCAAATCGGCGTCGGCGTGGAGCAGAGCGGTGCCGAGGTGTTCCAGGCGGGCTTGAGGGGGGTCGCCGTGGTCGGTCCGGTGCTCGGCACCGACCTCGTCGCCAACACCCTCTACGTCATCCTCGGAACCGGCATGGCGGTCGGCGGCATCGTCGCGTTCGTCCTCGATAACACGGTCGAAGGGACTCGAGAAGAGCGCGGCCTCGAAGCGTGGGAGGCCATCACCGAGGACGAAGGCGAGTTCCGGAGCGCCTTCGAACGATTCGGTTCCGAGCGCGGCACCGACTCCTCGCGGGCCGACTGACGCGTTCGAACGGGTCGGACTTCGCGGCGCGGAAGGGGGTTTCGACGACGGTCGGCGCGCTCGCTCCGAAGTGTCACCGGCTGCGTCGCGGTGTCGATCGTCCTAAACCACCCACAACCTTTTGTTCTCTCCTGTCGTGCGTAGCGATAGCACATCGCACTTTAGATTCCAATGACGGTAGATGACTCGGAGACCACGACGGAATCGTCCACTGACGAGTCGACCACCGACGACCGGCCCGCCGAGAGCGACCGGTCGGAGATCGAATCGCTTCGGGACGAACTCGAAGCGACGAAAGAACGACTCCGCGACGCCGAGAAGAACCTGCGGTGGATGGCACAACAGCAGGCCACGGAGACCGGAAAGAGCGTCTGCCCGCAGTGCAACTCCGGGGGGGCGCTAACGGTCGAGCGAACCGCGACGGGGAAGAAGAAAGTCGAGTGTCGAAAGTGCGGGGAGCGACTCGTTTAACGGACGACCACCCGGCGCGTCCGCGGCCCGTCGCACTCCACGAACAGTATCGACTGCCACGTTCCGAGTCGGAGTTCGCCGTCCTCGACTGGAATCGTAGCGTGCTCGCCGAGCACCGTCGCCCGGAGGTGCGCGTCCGCGTTGTCGTCCGTTCGGTCGTGTCGGTAGTCGTCGCTCTCCGGAATCAGACGCGACAGCGCGGTTTCGAGGTCGGCGAGCAGGCGCGGTTCGTCCTCGTTGACGACCACCTCCGCGGTCGTGTGCGGCACGAAGACGGTGCAAGTGCCGGCGTCGGCGGAGTCGGCGACGCACTCCGCCACGCGGTCGGTGATGTTCACGACGTCCACGCGCTCCTCGGTTCTCACTTCGAATTCCATCGTCCCCGACTTCGACTCGCGGGGTCTAAATCCCCGGTCGGAAATGAAACTATCGTGAAAGAACAGCAGACCGTCGCGCGGTTCCTCGCCGAACACGAACTGGACGCGCCGCCCGCCTACCGACTGCTCGACCTCGCGTCGGAAGTCGGCGAACTGGCGAAAGACGCGAACGAATCGACCGCCTACGGTTCGAACCCCGGCGCGGTTTCGGTCGAGTCGGACGAACTGGGGGACGCGCTCTTCTCGCTCCTGTCGCTCGCCGAATCGCTGGACATCGACGCCGGTGCGGCCCTCGACGAGGCGCTGGCGAAGTACGAATCCCGAATCGAAGAACGGGGTGAGGTGGGTTCCCGTCCGACGGGGTGCTCCGAGCGACGCTGACCCGAACGCTCGCGGCCGTCTCCGCGACGGACGAACTGACGGCGTCGACTCCGGAAATTATCAAATTTGATAGCGATTGATCGAAAGAACTATCCATAGCTTGGCTATCCATTGCTATGAATGACAATTGATGTATCGAGGAGAGGATATTTACGCTTAGCCGGGGAGACGCTCCCGGCGGCCGGTGCCCTTTCCGGCTGCCTCGGCGGCAAGTTAGGTCGGTCGCCGATACGCTTCGGCGCGCTGATGCCGCTCTCGGCCTCGGGCTTTCTCGGAACCGTCGCGAAACACCACCGCCGCGCGGTCGAACGAGCGGTCGCCGACGTCAATCGCGCGGGCGGACCGCTCGGACGAACCGTCGAACTCGCGGTCGAGGACAGCGAACTCGACCCCAAAAAGGCGAAGAGAGCTTTCGACTCCTTCGTCGACGCGGGGGTCGTCGGATTCGTCGGGCCGGTCGTCAGCGACATCTCGCTCGCGCTCTCCGAGCGACTCGCACGCGAGGGCGTCATCGCGGTCAGCCCGTCCAGCACGCACCCGGCGCTCGCGTCGGCGGGCGCGGCGAACGGAACGAAGTTCTTCGCCCGCACCGCCGCGAACGACATTCAGCAGGCGCTCGTGATGGCTAAAATCCTCAACAGCGACCGCTACGCGAGCGCCGACGAGGTCGCCATCGTCCACGTGAACAACCGCTTCGGAGCGGGACTCGCCGAGACCATCGGAGCCGAGGTCTCGGGCGACGTCGTCGCCACGGTTCCGTTCCCGCCGGGGCGCGAGACGTACGCCAGGCAGGTCGCGGAAGTTCAACGCTCGGAAGCGGACGCGGTCGCGTTCGCCAGCGAACCCGGTAACACGAAGGTGCTCGAACTGCTGGCCGACGGATCGTACGACGGCGAGTACGTTTTGAGCGCGGGTCTCCTTCCGAGCGAGATTCCGACGCACATGGAGGGGATGTACAGCGCGTCCGTGGCGTCCGAGAGCACGACCGGCGCGATGGAACTCCGGCAGAAGCTGCGCGACATCGCCCCGCTCGCCCCGTACACTCGACACGCGTACGACGCGCTGTTCCTGCTCGCGCTCGCGACGGAGCAAGCCGGCGAGGCCGACGCGAGCGCTATCAGCGAGAACCTCGTATCCGTCTCCGGCGGCCGCGGACAGACCGTTTCGGTCGGGGATTTCGACCGCGCGGCGACCCTCCTGAACGCGAATCGAGCGGTGAACTACCAGGGAGCGTCGAGTTCCGTCGACCTGAACGCGAACCTCGAACCGCTCAACGCCTACGTCATCGAGCGAGTCGAGAACGGAGCGGCCGACGAACTCGAACTGCTACAGACCTCCTTTTTCGAGGGGAGGGAGGAACGATGACCGACGACTCCCGCGGCCGAACGCTCGCGGGGCGATTCGAACGACTGCTGCCCACCCGCATCAGGCGAAGTTACGCGGCGAAGTTCGGGGTCATCCTGTTCTCGATCCTGCTCCTCATCGCCGCCATCGGCTTCTACATCCACTTCGACACGAAGCGACTCGTCCAGGGGGAGACGCGCTCGGAGATAAACAACGCCGCGAAGGGCGAGGCCGAAGCGCTCCACGACTGGGTCGCGAAGAAGCGGTCGACCACTCGCTTCCTCGCCGAATCGCTCTCGGGGAACCGGTCGAACGCGGAACGACAGGCGCTCGTCGAGCGAAAACTCATCGCCCTGCCGAACGACGTGCAGGCCGTCCACTACGTGGACAGAAAGAGCGGAACGGTGCTCGCCAGCACGACCGACGAACTCGTCGGGAAGACGCCGAAAGCGATCGACGCGGCGTGGTCGAACGGATCGATATCGTTCGCCGACGACGACGCCGTCCGGGTCACGTCGCCGTACGAAACGGGCGGCGAGCCGGTCACCGCGTTCGTCGCGCCGACCTCGAACCCGGATCGGATGGTGGTCATGACCGCCTCGCTCGCCGAACGCTCTCACGCGCTCTCGGCGCCGATAGCGACCGGCGATATCACGGTGGTCGACGGGAAGGGGACGGTGCTCCTCGACAACCGGAACACCCGCGTACTGGACTCGTACGCGGGCGAGTCGTCGATCATCGAGGACGGTCTCGCCGGGAACAGCGGCATCCGGCGAGTGTCCGGCGCGAACGACGAATCTTCGGTCATGGCGTACACGCCGGTCGTCGGAACGGACTGGGTGCTCTTGTATCAGGTGCCCGTGGACTCGGCGTTCGCGCTCCAGACCCACGTCACCCGGAACATCGGGCTGCTCGTCCTGATGGCCGTGCTCGCGCTCGTGGTCGTCGGTCTCTCCATCGGTCGCGGAACCGCTCGTTCCCTGTCCGATGTTTCGGAGACGGCGGACGGGATCGCGTCCGGGGAACTCGCGGTCGACCTGCCGGCGACGACCCGCGAGGACGAGATGGGGCGGCTGTTCGACTCGTTCGAATCGATGCACGAGTACCTGAACACGGTCGCCGACCAGGCCGACGCCCTCGCCCGAAAGGAGTTCGACGCGCCGGCGTTCGACGAATCCGTTCCGGGCGAGTTCGGCGAGACGCTGGAACGGATGCGCGACGATCTCCGAACGATGGTCGCAGACATCGAACGAGCGCGCGCCGAAGCCGAGACCGCGCAAGCCGAAGCGGAGTCGGCGCAGGCGGAGGCCGAGGAACTCAACGCGGCGCTCCGGCGCAAGTCGACCGAGTTCGGCGCAGTGATGGGACGGGCCGCCGACGGCGACCTCACCCAGCGGATGTCCACGGAAAGCCCGACGGAGTCGATGACCGAAATCGCCCGGGAGTTCAACGCGATGATGGCGGAACTCGAATCGACGATACGCGACGTCCACGAGTTCGCCGAAACCGTCGCCGCGGCGAGTCAGGAGGTCACCGCGAGCACGCACGAGATAGAACGGGCGAGCGAACAGGTGACGGAATCGACGCAGGTGATGTCGTCGGGGACGGTCGAGCAGTCGGAGCGACTCGAGCGCACCGCCGGAGAGATGAGCGAACTGTCGGCGACCATCGAGGAGATAGCCGCCTCCGCGGATCAGGTGACCGCGACCGCCCGACACACGGAAACGCTCGGAGAGGACGGTCGCGCCGCCGCGCAGGCGGCCATCGAGGAGATGACCGCTATCGAATCCGGCGCCGACGCGACGGTCGAACAGATGGAGGAACTGGAGTCGGAGATCGCGCGCATCGGCGACGTGGTCGAACTCATCCGCTCCATCGCCGACCAGACGAACATGCTGGCGTTGAACGCGAATATCGAAGCCGCGAGCGCCGACGGCTCAACCGAAGGCTTCGAAGTCGTCGCCAACGAGGTCAAGGAACTCGCCAACGAGACGAAGGAGGCGGTCGGCGATATCGAACGCCGCATCGACACCGTCCGGGAGCACGCGGAACTGACCGCCGACGACATCCGGACGACGCGCGACGCCATCGCCGACGGTACCGAAACGGTTCACGAGGCCCAGGAGTCGCTTCGGGAGATCGTGAACAACGTCGAGGAGACGAGCGTCGGCGTCAGCGAGATAAACGACGTGACCGACGACCAAGCCGCGACCACGGAGGAAGTGGTCGCCGCGGTGGACGAGGTGACGCGGATCAGCGAGGAGACCGCCGCGGAGGCGGAGGACGTGGCGGCCGCGACGGAAGAACAGACCGCCTCGCTCGGCGAGGTCTCCCGAAGCGCGGAGTCGCTCTCGCGACAGGCGGAATCGCTCGCCGCCACGGTCGATAGCTTCCGCGTCGGCCCACGCGCCGATTCCGACGGCGAGGCGTAATCGCCGGATCGCCGCCCACAAACGAAGACGGCACCGCCACCGATTTACCGCCTCGGTGAGAGGTACTCCCATGCACGAGCGAGCGCGAGAGTTCGGCGAGCGCGCCGATACGGAGTACGGCTTCGACATCGACGTTCACGAATTCCCGGAGGGAACGAAGACCGCCGCGGACGCCGCGAACGCCATCAGTTGCGACGTGGCGCAGATAGCGAGCAGTCTCGTCTTCCGCGCCGGCGACGACCTCGTGGTCGTCGTGACCAGCGGGGCGAACCGGGTGAGCGAGGCGAAACTGGCCGACGTCGAAGGCGTCCCGAAGGGCGAGGTCGAGATGGCCGACGCCGCCGAGATTCGGAACACCGTGGGCTGGTCCATCGGCGGCGTGCCGCCCTTCTGTCACGACGCCGAACTTCCCGTCTACCTGGACGAGACGCTGACGGAGTTCGAGACGGTGTGGGCCGCGGCGGGAACGCCGAAGGCCGTCTTTCCGATTTCGCCGGGAAAACTGCGGGAGTTCTCGGGTGCGACCGTCGTCGCCGTGAGCGAGTGACCGAAACGCCGATTTTCGCTCCCTTCCAACCGTCCGCCATGGCGCTCCTCGAAACGACGCTGTCGATGGTCGTCGACACGACCCTCGGAAGTTGGCTCGGGAGTATGGTATTTTTCTCGTTCATCGCCGCGCCGACGACGTTCGACGTACTCGGTGACGACGCCGGACGGGTGGTCAACGCCATCTTCCCGAAATACTACGCCTTCGGTCAGATTCTCGGGTTTACGGCGTTCACCGCCGTCCTCGTCGCGGGAAGCGAAGGAATGCTCGGTTCGACGCTGTCGCTTTCGATCCAAGTGCTGCTACTGGTCGCGCTCTCCGCGACCATCTACTCCCGAGCAGTGCTCGTCCCGAGGATGAAGGAGGCGGGCGACGACGGCTTCGCACGATATCACGGACAGTCGGTGCTGTTGAACGGCGTCGCCATGCTCGCAGTTGCGGGCGGACTGGTTCTCTCTCACCTGTGACGGGAACCTACACCCTGCTGGTCGAACTCGTCTCCGCCGCCGAAATCGAGTTCGGCGCGAAAGGGACGAGGGACCTCGATTCCGGCTGGTACGCCTACACCGGCGGCGCCTTCGGTCGGGGCGGTTTCTCGCGCGTCGACCGCCACGCGCGAGTCGCGGCGGGGGAGAACGACGCCCGCCACTGGCACGTCGATTACCTGCTCGGCCACCCCGACGCCCGACTCGCGGACGACGTGCGAACCGCGGACGAAGACGTGGAGTGCGCGGTCGCCCGGAGACTCGGCGACGAACTCCGGTCGGTCTCGGGAATCGGGGCGTCCGACTGCGACTGCGGGACGCACCTCCACTTCGCGCCCGACCGAGACGCCCTCGAACGCGCGGTTCGACGGGCGCACGACCGCGGTGATTCTCGCGGGACGCGAAACGGGCACTACTTTTAATCCCGCGCTGACCGACTTCCGAACGATGGGTAACCGCGTACTCTCCGATCTCTTCGCGCCGTCGCGAGTCGCAGTCGTCGGAGCGACCGAGAGCGAAGGCTCCATCGGTCGCGCCATCGTGACGAACCTGCGCGACGACTTCGACGGCGAAACGGTGCCCGTGAACCCGAAATACGACGAGGTGTTCGGCTTGCGGTGCTACCCCGACCTCGGGTCCGCCCCGGACGTCGACCTCGCGGTGGTCGTCGTGCCGCCGCACGTCGCAGTCGACGTGGTGCGCGACGCGGGCGAGGCGGGCGTCCGGAACGTCGTCGTCGTCACCGCCGGGTTCGGCGAGACGGGACGCGAAGGGGCGGAGCGAGAGAAGGAACTGCAGGAAGTCGCGGCCGAGTACGACCTGAACCTCGTCGGTCCGAACAGCCTCGGGGTGATGAGCACGCCCGTCGACATGAACGCGACCTTCGGGCCGGACAACGCCCTGCCGGGGTCGATGTCGTTCATGAGCCAGTCGGGGGCGTTCATCACCGCGGTGCTCGACTGGGCCAACGACGAGGGGTTGGGGTTCAAGGACGTGGTGTCGCTCGGCAACAAGGCCGTGCTCGACGAGACGGACTTCGTCAGAGCGTGGGCCGACGACCCCGACACCGACGTCATCCTCGCCTACCTCGAAGGCGTCGAGGACGGCGAGGCGTTCATCTCGGCCGCCCGCGAGGCGACCGACGACACCCCCATCGTGATGGTGAAATCGGGGCGAACCGAGGCGGGTGCGCAGGCCGTCTCCTCCCACACCGGGACGCTGGCGGGTAGCGACCGCGCCTACGAGGCGGGTCTCCGGCAGGCGGGGGTTCTCCGCGTCGAGAACGTCCAAGAGCTGTTCGACTTCGCCCAGATTCTGGCGGGCCAACCCCTTCCAGAGCGGGACGACGTGGCCATCGTCACGAACGCGGGCGGACCGGGCGTGATGACCACCGACGCCGTGGGCGATTCGAACCTCTCGCTGGCGTCGTTCTCGGAGGAGACGCTCGACGCGCTCTCGGAGGCGATGCCGGAGGAGGCGAACATCTACAACCCCATCGACGCCATCGGAGACGCCGATATCGACCGGTTCCGCGAGGCCATCGACCTCGCGTTGGCCGACGAGAACGTCGGCGCGGCGGTGGTGCTCTCCGCCCCCACCGCGGTCATCGACTATCCCGCGCTCGCGGAGGAGATAGTCGAGCTACAGGCGAAACACGGTAAGCCCGTCGCGGCGACCCTGATGGGCGGAGAGCGCACCGAGAAGGCGAAGGACGTGCTGCGCGAGGGCGGCGTTCCGAACTACTTCGACCCGGCGCGCGCGGTGCGGAGCCTCGACGCGCTCGTCTCGTACCGCGACATCGGTCGGCGCGAGTACGAGGAGCCGACGACGTTCGACGTGGACGAGGAGCGCGCCGAGGAAATCCTCTCGCGGGCGAAAGACCGCGGCGACAACCGTCTCGGCGTGGAAGCGATGGGGCTCCTCGACGCGTACGGAATCCCGACGCCCGACGGAACCGTCGTCGACGCGCCGGAGGACGCCGTGGCGGCCGCGCAGAACATCGAGGGTGACGTGGTGATGAAGATAGTCAGCCCGGACATCCTGCACAAGTCCGACATCGGGGGGGTGCGAGTCGGCGTCTCGAACGAGGACGTGTACGACGCGTACGAGGACCTCGTGACGCGAGCGCGCAACTACCAGCCGGACGCGACCATCCTCGGCGTGCAGGTGCAGGCGATGGTCGACCTCGATTCGGGCACCGAGACCATCATCGGGATGAACCGCGACCCGCAGTTCGGGCCGCTCCTGTTATTCGGACTCGGCGGCATCTTCGTCGAGATTCTCGAGGACACCACCTTCCGCGTCGCGCCCGTGAGCGAGCGCGAGGCCCGCGAGATGATAGACGAAATCGAGGCCGCGCCGCTGCTCCGGGGCGCGAGGGGCCGCGACCCCGCCGACGTGGAGGGAGTGGTCGAGAGCATCCAGCGCCTCTCGCAGCTCGTCACCGACTTCCCCGCGATCCTCGAACTGGACGTGAACCCCCTCGTCGCCACGCCCGACGGCGTGCGCGCCATCGACATCAGACTGACCGTGGACACGGACGAACTATGAACACGATACTCGTCACCGCAACCGAAGAAAGCACAGGCAAGACCGCCGTCGCCCTCGCGCTGGCGCGGCTCGCACAGGAGCGCGGGCTGTCGGTGGGCTACATGAAACCGAAGGGAACCCGCCTCCAGAGCAACGTGGGGAAGACGCTGGACGAGGACCCCATGCTGGCCCGCGAACTGCTCGGATTGGACGCGGAGATGCACGAACTCGAACCCGTCGTCTACTCGCCGACCTTCATCGAGCAGGCCATCCGCGGTCGCGCCGAACCCGACGAACTCCGCGAGGAGGTTCGAACGAGCTTCGAGTCGCTGGCCGAGGACACCGACCTGATGGTCGTGGAGGGCGGCGGCAAACTCACGACGGGCGGCATCGTGAATCTCACCGACCCGGAGGTCGCCGACCTGCTGGACGCCGACGTGCTCCTCCTCTCGCACTACGAGCGGGGAAGCGACGTGGACGACCTGCTCGCCGCGACCGGGGACGTCGGCGACCGACTCGAAGGCGTCCTGTTCAACGCCGTGGCGAACGCGAACTTCGACGCGCTCGAGACCGACGTCGTTCCCTTCCTCGAAGGGCGCGACATCCCGGTTCTCGGCGTCCTCCCGCGCCAGAAGGACCTCGCGGGCGTCACGGTCGGCGACCTCGCGGAGGAACTCAGCGCCGACCTGCTGACCGGAGCCGACACCGACGCCTTCGTGGAGCGATTCGTCGTCGGCGCGATGAGCGGGGACAAGGCGCTGCGCCACCTCCGCCGGACGAAGGACGCCGCGCTCGTCACCGGGGGCGACCGCCCCGACCTGCACACCGTCGCGCTGGAAGCGCCCGGCGTGAAGTGCCTCGTGCTGACCGGCGGGTTCCGCCCCCCGGGGGCCGTCATCGGAAAGGCCGAGGAGAAGGGCGTCCCCATCCTGCTCGTGCAGGGGGACACCCTGACGACCGTCGAGCGCGCCGAGGACGTGATTCGCAGCGGTCGCACCCGAGACGAGGAGACCGTCGAACGGATGCGGGAGCTCCTGCACGACCACGCCGACGTGGACGCGCTGGTGGGCGAGTCGGGGACCGACGGGGAGTAGCGTGACCGAGGACGAGGGCACCGCGACCGCCACCGCCGACGTCGTGGTCGTCGGGGCCGGGCCGGGCGGGTGCGTGCTGAGCTACCTCCTCGCTCGAAGCGGCGTCGAGACGGTCTTGCTGGAACGCCACGCCGACCTCGACCGCGAGTTCCGCGGGTACTTCTTCCAACCGCTCGTGCTCCGGTTGTTCGAGGAAATGGGCGTGTTGAGCGACGTGCTGGCGCTCGACCACGACGAGATTCGAAGCCCCGCAGTGACCGCGTTCGGACGCTCCTACGACGTCGTCGACATCTCGACGCTCCCCGCGTCCCACGACTACGGTCTGCTGATGGAACAGCCGCCGCTGCTCCGTTTCTTCATCGACCGGGCGAGGGAGTTCGACGCCTTCGAGTTTCGACCCGCGACGACCGCGAACGACCTCCTGCGCGAGGACGGCCGAGTCGTCGGCGTGAGCGCGACCGACCGCGAGCGCGACGAGAAACTCGAACTCCGGAGCCGCCTCGTCGTCGGCGCGGACGGGCGGTACTCCACGGTTCGGGAGGCCGCCGGAATCGACCCCGGACTGTTCGACTCCGACGTGGAACTGCTGTGGTTCAAGCTTCCGGCGGACGCGGTCGGCACCGCCGCGCAGGGGCGCATCGAGGGCGAGGGAATCCTGCTCTACTTCGGACTCGGCGCGGAGGACGCGCAGGCCGGCTGGTTCGTCGAGAAGGGAACGTATCCGGCGATTCGAGAGCGCGGCATCGACGCCCTTCGGAGACGAATCGCGGCGGTCGACCCGACCATCGCCCGCCACCTCCGGAGCTTCGACCAGTGCTCGCTCCTCCGCATCGAACCCGGCCTGAGCGAGACGTGGACGAGAGACGGCCTCCTCCTGCTCGGCGACGCCGCGCACGTCGCCTCGCCGGTCGGCGGACAGGGCAACGGACTCGCGATTCAGGACGCGGTGGTCGCCCACTCGACCGTGGTGACCGCGCTGGAGGGGGCGGACGGCGCGCTTCCGAACGAACGACTCGCGAGGTTCGAATCGCGGCGACGCCCCGCGGTCGAAGAAGTCCTGCGCCTCCAGCGACGGGGAGAACGGGCGCTGTCGTGGTACGTCCGTCACCGCGATTCGATTCCGGCGTGGGTCGGGAGCCCGCTGACGAGGGCGCTGTTCGCGGTGCTCCCCGAGACCGCGTCGTTCCGACGGACGTGGGAGACGTTCGCGCTCGGGCCGGAGCCCGTATCGGTGGACACCGCGGCGTTCGAGTCCCCGCCGTGAGCCCCGCCGCGAGCGCTCCCGCTCGCGCATTTCGGTCTTTCCGCCGCTTTCTCGAACGGAGGTCGCAAAAAGGAGAGCGTTCTCGACTCCGGGAGACGAACCGGTGCGAGAGCGTTCCGCGAGAACCGATCAGTCCGCGTGCTGCGCTCCGGAGTACCGGGGCGACTGCGTCTCGACTTCGGGGTCGGCGGAGTCGTTGAGCGGGTTCGGCGAGCGGAGGATGGCGATGAGACTCCACATGATTCCCGTGAGGAACGACCCGGCGGCGGAGAGGTTCATTCCGAGGGTGAAGAACGCGGTTCCGTAGATGATGCCGATGGTGGCGGAGGGGAGGGAGGTTCCGAGCGGAATGTTCGCCATCGAATCGCGCAGGGTCGGCACGAGGACGAGGAGGGAGAAGACGCTACCGCAGAGGAACACGATATCTTGCCACATTATCTCTTCACCTCGACCGTAATCGTTTGCTGGAAGGCTGTTTCATTCATCAACTCGTGGTAGGGGAGGGTGGTTGATAAGTCTTACTCACTTCCGAGTAAAAATTTATGAGGGCGGTTAGCACGGTGGTGACTCTCGTACGGATTCCGTTACTCAATCGCACGACGCGTCTCGTTTCGGCGAGCGCGATAATCGTCCCAGTTGCGCGGTCCCTCCACCTGACCGGAACCGATTCGGCGGTCGCGCTGCCCGAAAATCCGCCGTCACCGGCGATTAACGGACGAAAGAACGATTTCTCGCGAATTTTCCCGCCGAACCGTGTCGCGTCAACGGCATAATAAGGTTGATAGCGAGGTGGTTACTATAGACGGCTAGCAATGAACCGACGAAGGTTTCTCGCGGCCGGTGCGGTCTCGGTCGCGGGACTGAGTGGCTGTCTCGGCCTCGGTGGTGGCCCGGGTTCGAAATCCGAGGAGGGGTTCGAGACGGTCTCCCAGTACGGACAACAAGTTCCGCTCGCACCGCTGTCCGTCACCCACAAGTGGTACAAGCAGGACAAGGCTCGGTTCGTGGACGCCCGCACCGAGAGGCAGTACGTGATATCGCACATTCGCGGCGCGGTGCTCAGTCCCGCACCGAACGGGCAGAAGAAAAACGACCCCGTCGCCTCGTGGCCGAAAGACCAGCGCATCGTCTGCTACTGCGGCTGTCCGCACCACCTCTCCTCGATGCGCGCTGGCAAGTTGCTGCAGAACGGGTACGAGAACGTGTACGTCATCGACGAAGGGTACTGGGCGTGGCACGAGAAGGGCTACCCCGTCAAAGGCCGGAACACCGAGGCGACGCCGAACAGTTACGTCATCGAGGGCGTCACCGACCCGACTTTCGTCGGCGAGACGGCGTGGGCGCGCCACATCGCCTCCGGACAGAACGAAGCGACCGGCATTCAGAACGACGGCTCGTACTCGATGCACCTCAAGTTCTACGACGTGACGCCCGACAGCGTCATCACCGTTCAGACGCCGGAGTACGAAGTCGAAGGGACCATCGCGGAACTCTCGTCCCGGGTCGTCACCGGATAACTCGGTCGTTTTATCGGAATCACTGACGTTTGCGAGGGCGTTTCTCAACCTTTATTCGCTCGTGCGGGCGATCGACGCTCGATGGTACGGTGTCGTCAGCGCGACTGCGGCTGGGTCGCCATCGCTCCCTCGGAGCGGGCCGCGTGGAAACAGTACGAGGCGCACGTCCTCCGAGAGCACGTCGAGGCGGTCGAGACGGACGTCCCGGACGGGTGCGTGCAGATTCGAACCGACGACGGCGAGTGGAAGACGATGAGTCCCGAAGAGGCGCTGGAGTTCGACGACGATTAGACGGAGAGCTCCCTGTCGATGGGATCTTCCAAATCGCCGAGGACGGCCTCGAACGCGTCGGTCGCGGTCACCAGTCCGACCACCTCGCTTCCGTCGAGCACCAGCGCGAGTTCCTGATTTTGGGCCTGAAAGAGGTCGATAACGTCGCTGACGTTGGTGTCCGCGGCGATAGTCATCGGGTCGTGCGCGATATCGACGAGCGAGACGTCCCCCGATTCGAGCGCGTCGTAGTGTTTGACGACGGTCGGCGCGTACACGATTCCGCGGTACTCGTCGAACGACTCGCCGATGACCGGATACCGGACGAGCGGGTTCGATGCCATCCGCTTCCGATTCTCGTCGAACGGGACGTCGGCGGAGAGCGCGACGATGTCGTCGCGGGAAACCATGACGTCGCGGACGGGGAGCATCTCGATCTGGAGGGCGGCCAGAATCTCCTCTTCGCGCTCCCGAGACAGGTCGTCAACCCGACCGAGCACGTCACCCATCTGGCGGTGGAGGTCGGCCCTGCTGACGATCTCTCGTTCGCCGTCTTCGCCGCCCTCGCCGCCTTCTCCCGCCGTCCACGAGCGGGTGATTTCGACGCCGAACAGGCCGAGCAACCCTTTGGCCGCCTTGTCGGCGACGACGATGACGGGCGACATGAGTTTCGTCCACCAGTAGAGCAAACCGGAACCGTACCGGGCGACGAACTTCGTCCGTTCGATGCCGAGATACGTCGGGGCCTGCTCGCCGACGATGACGTGTAAGAGATTGATGAGCGCGAGCGCGAGAATCGCCGACAGCGCGTGCGTCGACCCCGTGCCGAGTCCGACGGTCTTCACGACCGGCGCGAATATGTGGGCGACGGCGGGTTCGGCCACGACGCCGAGTCCGACGCTGGCGATGGTGATGCCGACCTGACAGCCCGAGAGATAGATTTCGAGGCGGTCGGTCATCTCCCACGCGCGTCGAAGTCCGGACGAGTCGCCGAACTCGTCCTCGCTGAACTGCCGTACCCGCGTCATGGCGAACTCGATGACGACGAAGTAGGCGTTCATCAGCAGGAGGAACGCGCCGCCGAGAAGACGGAGGACGGTGAGAACTTCGACCATCGTGCGTCCCTTCGCCGGTAACCGTCCTAACTCTGATGGGTCGCCGATACCCCGCGGAAACTTTCGGAGTCAAACGGGATGAAATAGCTAGACGGGATGGTCCAGTTTCTGATTCGGCGACTGCCGCGCTCGTCAAGGGCGTCAACCCGAACTACAACGCGAATCGGGTGCGGAAGACGCTCCGCAACGCGGCGAACCGCGTCGGCGACAGGGCGTACCACGGGAAGGGCCACCTCGACACCAACGCCGCGGTTCGGGAGTAGGGTCGCCCCTTTTTTCGATGCCGATGCGATTTCGTCGGTTGTCTTCCCGCTGAGCGACCGGTTTGTGCTTTCCTGTCACGCCGCGAAGCGGAACCTCCATCTTTTTGGCAGGGCTGTCAGTAGTATTCTACCAACAGATGACCCCCCACGATAGCGATCCCGGAGGCAGTCGATGAGCCTCCTCGAACGACTCTTCGAGAACGTCACGGCGCACAGTCGGGCGGTTATCGCCGTCCTGCTCGTTCTCACGGTGCTGGTCGGGGCGGGCGCACAGCAGGTCGACCAGTCGTCCTCGCTGGACCAGTTCCAGAGCGACAGCAAGGCGGCGCAAAAGCTCGATTACATCGAGTCGAACTTCACGACCGGACGCGAGAACACCACAGTCGTCCAGATAATCGTCCGCGGAGACGACGTGCTGTCGAAGGAGGCGCTCGTCAACTCCCTCGAACTGCAGCAGCGACTCCGCGAGAACGAGACGATAAACGATACGCTGGTGGCGAAGACGCCCACCAGCGGCGTCTCGAACGTCGTCGCCATCGCCGCGATACAGCGGGAGAAGGTCTCCGAACTTCGCGCCGAGGGCGCGAAGCTCCAACAACGCGGTCGGCAACTCAATCAGACCGCGTCGAGGCTGAGCGACGCCCTGAACCGGACGCGGGAGCTACAGCGGCGGTACGACCGGCTGAACGCCTCGCGGCAGGCGGGCGAAATCGACAACGAAACGTACCGCCAGCGCTCCGCACGACTCGAAACGCGACTCCGGCAGGTGCGGGCCAACGCCACGGCCGAACTCACCGCGAACCAGTCGGCGACGTTCAACCGGTCGGCCCAGCAGGCCCGCGAGCTGCAGACGCGACTCGACCGGCTGAACGCCTCGTACCAGCAGGGCGAGATAAATCGGTCCACCTACCGACAGCGCGCGGGCGAGGTTCGGTCGCAGTTCCGGCAGGTGTACGAACTCGGCACGCGCGGCGTCCTGGCGAGCGAGTACGAGCAGCTCCAGAAGCGCAGCGAGCGGCTGCAAGAACGGCGCGCCGCCCTCGAAAACGGCTCGATGCCGACGCTCGCGGAGCAGTTAGAGCAATTGCGCTCGATGAACCGGTCCGAGCTCAACGCCACGACGAAGATGGTGCTCTCGGAGAACGCCAGTTCGGGCGGGACGTCGAGTCGGGCGTTCGCGTTCATGCCGACCTCCTACGAACCCGGGAGCGCCGAGGCGAACGCAACGATGATCGTCGTCTTCCAGAAACAGGAGTCGCAGTCGATGCACGGACAGGCGTCCAACAGCCTCGTCGAGACGCAGAAAGCGATGCAATCCATCGCGCGCGACGAACTCGGCCGCGAGGCGGTCGTCTTCGGAAGCGGCATCATCAGCGAGGAGATCGACCAGTCGATGGCCGACAGCCTCGCCATCGTCGGCCCCCTCGCGCTGCTGTTCGTCGTCCTGACGCTGGTGGTCGCCTACCGCGACCTGCTGGACATCCTGCTCGGCGTCGCCGGTATCGTCTTCGTGCTCGTGTGGACGTTCGGCTTCATGGGCTGGGCCGGAATAACGTTCAACCAGATATTCATCGCGGTGCCCGTCCTCCTCATCGGCCTGTCCATCGACTACGCGATTCACGTGTTCATGCGGAACCGGGAGGAGCGGGAGGAGAACCCGGACGCGGGCGTCAGGGGTTCGATGCGCGTCGCCCTCGCGAGCGTCGGCGCGGCCCTGACGTGGGTGACCGCGACGACGGTCATCGGCTTCCTCTCGAACATGGTCAGTCCGCTTCCGCCGATTCGGGACTTCGGCGTCGTGAGTTCGGTCGGCATCGTCGCGGCGCTGCTCGTCTTCGGGGCGCTGATTCCGGCGCTGAAAGTCGAACTCGATGCGTTCCTCGAATCGCGCGGCTTCGACCGGCGGAAGCGAGCGTTCGGGACGGGCGGCGGCGCGCTCGGACGCGTCCTCTCGCTCGGAGCGGTCGCGGCGCGGAAAGCGCCGATGATAGTCATCCTCGTCACGGTGCTCGTCAGCGCTGGCGGCGCGTACGGCGCGACGAAGGTCGACACCAGTTTCGCGCAGGAGGACTTCCTCGCGGAAGACCCGCCGCAGTGGACGAAGCAACTGCCGGAGCCGTTCAAGCCCGCCAACTACACGGCGAAAAAGCACCTCGACTACGTGAACGAGAACTTCGTGCGCGAGGACTCGCAGGCCCAGATACTGATTCAGGGCGAGGTGACGCGAGACGACGCGCTCGAACAGGTTCGGCGGGCCCGCGAGCGAGCCGCGACGAAGAACGCCACCCTCGTCCTCTCGAACGGCGAACCCGAGATTTCGAGCCCGCTCTCGGTGATGGAGCGGGTGGCGGCGCAGAACGAATCGTTCAACCGGACGTTCGTCGCGGCGGACACCGACGGAAACGACGTTCCCGACAGGAATCTGGAGAAGGTGTACGACAAACTGTACGCCGTCGCGCCCGACCAAGCCGCGAGCGTCGTGTACCGCGAAGACGGCGAGTACCGCGCGCTCAGGATGACGATTTCGGTGAACGGGGGCGCGTCCAGCGCCGCGGTCACCGAGCAGATGCGCGACGTGGCCGACAGCTTCGACGGCCTCGAAGCGACCGCGACGGGACAGTCCATCGTCTTCGAAATCGTGCAGAAACAGCTGCTCGACACGGTCATCCAGAGTCTCGTCCTCACGATGGTCGCCGTGTTCGCGTTCCTGATGCTCGTCTACCGAATCACGGAGGGCAGCGCGACCCTCGGGGCGGTGACCCTGCTTCCCGTCCTCTTCAGCGTGACGTGGATTCTCGGCACGATGTACCTGCTCGGCATGCCGTTCAACGTCCTGACGGGGATGATAACGAGTCTGACCGTCGGGCTGGGCGTCGCGTACAGCATCCACCTCTCCGAGCGGTACAACGTCGAACTCGAACGACGGGGCTCGGCGTGGGAAGCGATGCGCGTCAGCCTCACCGGAACCGGCGGCGCGCTGCTCGGGAGCGCGGCGACCACGGTGGGCGGGTTCGGCGTGCTCGCCTTCGCCATCCTGCCCGCGCTCCAGCAGTTCGGCATCATCACGGGGCTGACCATCATCTACGCCTTCCTCGCCAGCGTGCTGGTGCTCCCGAGTCTGCTCGTCGTCTGGACGCGCTATCTCGGGCCGGGCGCTCACGGAGCCATGGAGACCAAATCGACGGCCCCCGCGTCGGGAGAGGACTGACATGAACGAGGACGACGCCATCGACGCGCTCGAAAGCCTCGGCCTGTCGAACTACGAGGCGAAAGTGTTCGTCGCGCTCCAGAAGTTGGGAACCGGGACGGCCAGGGATATCCACGGCGTCACCGACGTACCGCGCTCGCAGGTGTACGGCGCGGCCGAGAACTTGCAGGAGCGCGGCCTCGTGGAGGTCCAGCAGTCGAAGCCCCTCCAGTACCGCCCCGTGAGCTTGGACGCCGCGAAATCCCACCTCCGAGAGCGGTTCGAACGCAGGCAGGAGCAGGCGTTCGACTACCTCGAAACCGCGAAGAACGAGTTCGTGGAGGGCGACGAGGAGCGCGAAGACGTGTGGACGGTCGACGGCCGCGACGCCATCGATAGCCGCGTCGAGCAGTTGGTCGAGGAGGCCGAATCGCGGGTCGTTTTCGGCGTCCACGACGCCTCGCTGTTCCCCGAGACGATCGCGGACGCCCTGCGGGAACGCGCCGAAGCGGGCGTGGACGTGCTTCTGGTCGCCGACGACCCGGTCATACGCGACCGATTCGACGAACTTCCGATAGTCGGCCTGCCGGACGAACCGCCGGAGAACCGCGCCGGGCGCGTGCTGGTCGTCGACGACGACACCGTTCTCATCAGCGTGCTGGGCGGCGGCGAGACGGCCATCTGGAGTTCGCAGACCGGCTTCGCGGCGATACTCAGTCAGTTCATCGACGCGCGAATCGAGGACGCGAGGGGGATCTAACTCGGCTGCCGACCGAACGCGTCGAACCTCGCACGATGATTTAAATATCGAGGCGCAGAAACGTCCGGTATGCCGTGGTACGCCGTCGAAGCCCTGGACGACGCCATCGAAACCACGAAAGCCCTCCTGCTCCCCGTCGAGGTTCGGACGTGGCTGAAACTCGCCGTCGTCGTCTTCTTCCTCGGCGGTGCGAGCGCGTCACCGCCGACGGGAGGCGGAAATTTCCAATTCACGGGTGAACCGAGCGGACCGACCTCGGACGTCCCGATTTCGGAGGGCACCCTCGTCACCGTCGCCCTCGTCATCGCCGCGGTGGCGATACTGCTCTGGTTACTGTTCACTCTCGTCGGGTCGGTGATGGAGTTCGCGTTCGTCGAGGCGCTTCGAACGCGCGAAGTTCACGTCCGGCGATACGCGAGCGACCACCTCGGGCAGGGACTTCGCCTGTTCGGCTTCCGTTTCGCCCTCTTCCTCCTGTTCGTCCTCCCGGTCGCGGGATTGGTGATTCTCGCGTTCGTTCCGGCCGTTCTCAGCGGGACGCCGAGCATCGGTATCGGAGTCCTGCTTCTGCTCGTTCCGGTGTTGCTCGTGTTCGGACTCGTCGTGGCGGTGGTAGACGGCCTGACGAGAAATTTCGTCGTCCCGGTGATGGTGCTCCGGGGCGGCGGCGTCCTCGCGGGCTGGCGGGCGTTCTGGCCGACGCTCCGGGACCAGTGGAAGCAGTACGTGGCGTACGTTCTGCTCCGGGTCGTCCTCACCATCGCGGGCGGAATCGTCACCTCGATCGTCGGCGGAATCGTCGGTCTCGTCCTCCTGATTCCGTTCGTGGTCCTCGGCGGACTGCTCCTCGTCGCGTTCGGGGGGCCCGCCGCGGTCCTGTCGAGTCCCGGCGCTTTGGCGCTGGCTTCGTTCGGGCTCCTCGTCGTGGTGTACGGCCTGCTCCTCCTGTCCGCCTTCGCCGTGATTCGCGTCCCCGTGCAGTCGTACCTGGGCTACTACGCCCTGCTCGTGCTGGGCGATACGAACCGGGAGTTCGACCTCGTCCCGGAGCTTCGAGCGGAGATTCGCTAGAGCTTCGAGTCCAGCTGGCGGGAGACGGCGTCGTCCCCGACCGGCCCGCCGTCCCGCGAGAGGTGGACGATGGGCGCGTTTTCCATCTCGATCCATTCGCCGCCCCCGTCGCCGGCGAGGGTGACCAAGCGCCGAGTCCGGGGGAGACCGTTCGCCCGGGTTCCCGACGTTCGCTCCCTGACGCTCGCCATCTGGAGGGGTCGCGGCGGTTCCTCGTTGACGACGAACCGGTACCGCGGCACGTCGCGGTCGTGTTCTCTGAGAGCGTCCCGATACTCGCGGGCGAGTTCGGCGGCCCGGTGGGCGTCCTCGTCGGTTTCGAACCGCGCGCCCGTTATCGGCATCGGGCGCTCGCCGGTGTCGGCGCACGCGACGGAGAATCGTCCGTTCTCGACGGCTAGCCGCTCGATTTCGCGCCGCGTTCGCCGGAGGGTCTCGTCCATGTTTAGGTCGACCTAATCTCTTTTAGGCCGTCCTAAAAACGTTGCGACTCACTCCGTGAGCCCCGCGAGGAGGTGGGCGGCGAGGGTCTTGTCGAGCGGGTCGTTCGCGTTTCCGCAGTGGGGCGACTGGACGCAGGAGGGACAGCCGGATTCGCAGTCGCAGGCGCGAATCATCTCCCGCGTGTTCCCCATAAGCGACTCGACGGTTTCGTAGCCCTCGCGGGTCAGACCGACGCCGCCGGGGTAGCCGTCGTAGATGAAGATGGTGCTCGCCCCGGTGTGGGGGTGGAGCGGGGTCGAGAGGCCGCCGATGTCGCCACGGTCGCAGAGCAGTTCCAGCGGGAAGAGCGAAATCATTCCGTGTTCGGCGGCGTGGATGGCTCCGCCGAAATCGCCGTCCATCGCCCGAATTTCGCGCTCCAACTCGCCTGGTATCGTGAAGTAGAGCGCCTTCGTTCGGAGCCTGAGCTCCGGCAGGTCGAGCGACTCCCGCCCGAGCGTCTCGTCGCGCTTCGCGTCCCGGCGTTCGAAGCCCGTGATTCGTTTTCGCATCGTCACGTCGGCGAACCGCACGAGGCAGTCGTCGCGGGTCGAGAGCGTCTTCTCCCGCAGGTCGGCTTCGACCGTGATCTCCTTCTCGTGCAGCGTCTTCGTGTGGTAGTCGGCCCACGTCGGGGAGAGCTCGGCCACGTCCCGCGACAGGTCGAGGTCGACGACCTCGTACGACTGGCCCTGGTGGTGGTACACGGCCCCCGGGTGGACGTCGTTCAGCGCGTCTCCGAAGGGGAGCGAAGCGATGACCTCGTTGCGGGTGCGATCGAGCAGGTCGACCTCCCGCTCGTCGATGGTTCGGAGGCTCATCTCGTGTTGCGGGCTTCCGTCGCCGTCGTACACCCACCGAACTCCCCCGCTCGTCTGCCGGCGTTCGAGTTCGCCGCGCGATTCGAGTTTCGCGACGAGTTCGGGGAAGCCCGCGCCGAAGTGCGCTTCGTCGTCGGGCGAGAGCCACGTCTCGCGGGCCGCCGACGCGACGTGCGCCGGGAGCAGTTCCTCGTTCTCGGGATTCGCGACCGCGCGCTCCGGGTCGCCCGCGAAGAACTCGTCCGGGTTCGCCACCAGATACTGGTCCAACTGGTCCTCGCCGGCGACGAGGGTAACGAGACTGGGGTCCGTGCCCCGGCCCGCGCGTCCGGCCTGTTGGAACGCGGCCATGCGGGTGCCGGGGTAGCCGTCGAGCAGGACGGCGTCGAGGCCGCCGACGTCGACGCCGAGTTCCAGCGCGTTCGTGCTCCACGCGCCGCGAATCTCGCCGGAGTGGAGACCGGATTCGAGTTCCCGCCGCCGGTCGTTCTTGAGGGCGGCCTGGTACGCCGCGACGTTCGAGGCGAGGTCGCGCTCGCCGCGCCGCCGGAGTTCGTCCGCGCTCTCCATCGCGTAGCGTTCCGCGGCCTGTCGGGCGCGGGTGAACGCCAGCGTCTGGCAGTTGCGGCTCACGAGGTCGGCGAACAGTCGCTTCGTCTCCCCGTGGTTGGACTTGCGCCGCTTCGCCCCGCCGCGGCGGTCGTCCTCGTACTCGGGCGGGTTCCAGAGCAGCCAGTGGGTCGGCCCGGTTTTGCTCGTATCTTCGTCCACGAGGCGGAACGACGATTCAGGTCGCCCCGTCACCGCGCTCGCGTGCTCGACCGGGTTGCCGATGGTCGCCGAACAGCAGACGAACTGCGGGGAGGCGTCGAACCGGTCGCAGATTCGCGCGAGTCGGCGGAGGACGAGCGAGACGTGGCTCCCGAACACGCCGCGGTACTCGTGGACCTCGTCCACGACGACCGTCTCCAACCCCTTGAAGAACCAGTCCCAGAGGCGGTGCGCGTAGGGGAGGAGGGCGTAGTGGAGCATGTCGGGCGTGGTGAGCACGACGGTCGGCCGGCGGTCGCGCACGTCGCGCTTTTCGTTCTTGTCGAGTCGGCCGGTGTACTGCGCGACGGAGACGCGACTGCCGAACCCTAAATCGCGGGCGAGTTCCGACAGCGTCTCCTCTTGGTCGTTGATGAGCGCGTTCTGCGGCGCGATATAGAGGGTTCGTCCGCCGCGCTCCATCGCGCGCTCGAAGGCGGGCACGGTGTAGGCGAGGCTCTTCCCGCTCGCGGTCCGCGTGGCGACGACGACGTTCTCGCCGTCTCGTACCGCTTCGATCGCCTCCGCCTGGTGGCGGTAGAGGCGGTCGATTCCCCGGTCGCGGAGGGCCGATTCGAGGCGCGATTCGAGGGTCACGTCCCGAAACTCGCCGTCGTCGCCGGGGAGCGTCTCGTGGCGGGCTATCTGTCCGTCGTAGTAGGGGCGTCCTCGGAGCCAATCGATGGTGTCCTGCACTGAACTGGCGTTGGGGGCGGAGGTTCTAACCGATTTCGTCGGCGGACACCGAACGAGTCTTCTTCGAGGGACCACGAAGGCCGTTCACTCTTCGGAAAAGGGAGCTCTCGGAATTGGTTTCACGATCTCGTCACCGTACGACCAGGAGAGGACGCCGTAATCCGCGAGTCGCGGGAGGTGCTTCTGTACGAGGCGAATGCGGATTTCCTCTTGCTCGGCGGGCGTAACGTGCGTGAACGACGTATCGTTACAGCGACTCGCGATCTCCAGCGCCACCCGTGAGAGGGGCGTCGCGGTTTCCCGCTCGGCGAGATAAAGTACGAGATGGCGACGTTGCTCGTCTTCCAGCAGTTTGTACACCGCACTCGAAGTAGAAGTAATAGTGTCGGAGTCGACCGCTTCCAAGAACTCCAATAGTTCGGCAAGCGTCCGTTCCCCATCGTCCGGTGTCTCGCCCATGTTCTATTTACCGTTTCTGTAGCGTATGAATCACCCGGTTGGACGCCTCGTTCGAAATTTTCAATTCGGGTATCGTTTTACGGGAAGACGGCTTCCCGACCCGGGGTTCGCAATTTGGAGGTAATTACGAATGATCACCTCTGGTGCGAAGGGGGAACCGCGCCCGAACGCCTCAAACCATCATTATTATCGTCCAACATCATTCCGAGGCGACATATGAACTTTTCACGCTAGAGCTACTAACGATACGAGAGTATGAGTGTCCAAGACGACGATGCAACCTCGCCGTTTATATGTGGTGTGGAGGCACCCATAACGTTTCGGTACGATTGGGAAAGCGAGGACGCGTTGAGCGCGTTTATCATCCAGCGGATGATAGAGGAAACGGAGATCGACTCCACTGACGTCCCGCAGTCGCTCTATCAGCGCATCGATCCCGACGCGTTGGAGGATCTATTTCGTCCGCTCCGGGACGGAACCCCTCGAACGAGCGGGAAAGTGACCTTTAAGCTCGCCGGTCACTACATCACCGCTCACGCCGACGGAACGGTCGAAATCGAATCGGAGCTCGGTCGATTGAAACGATCCGGCGGGAATCTCCTCCTCACCGGTGACGTCCCGACGGACGTTTTCGAGCAGTTGAGCGCGCAGTTTATAGGCGAAACGGCGTACGACAGAACGCATCTGTTCGCGCTTTACGGACGTAACGCGGACGTCGTTCGTACGCGACTCTCCCAAGCGAACGCGAGTTTGGACAACGCACGCCTCTTATCGTACGAGGCAGCGGTACGATCGACCGCACAAGCGCGGACGAACGAGCATTCGAGGCGGGCGTCGTTCTCGTCGGTAGTGGGAACGATAGACGACTTTCGAACGGCGATTCGGGAAACAACGTTCGAACTGCAGCGTCAGCAGATGGGGTTCGCACCGGGTGAACTACGGTTTTGCTTCGATTCGCTGCAACTACTTTCCGGCGAGGAGGACGCGCAAACGGTGGAGGAGTTCCTTCGAGCGATCACGGAAACGATCGAGGACGTTTCCGGTCTGGGCCACTACATCTTCCCGGGAGCGTACGGATCCCAACCCGTCCAGGCCGTCAGCTCGTTGTTCGACGTGGCTATCGAACTGAAAATCAGCGAGGACGGGCCGAAACAACGGTGGCACATGCACGATACGGAGTATACGACGACGTGGTTCCCCGTATAGAGGGGATATGGACGCGACTCGACTAAGCGGTGACGAATTTGCTTCCGCGTTGGCGGAAAATGCTCCAACAACTACCCACTGAAAGCACATGAAACCGATATTTCGCTCAGATACTGATCGACCCGGCATAACGGTCATCGATCCGATTCAGCGTCGGCAGTTTCCGATTCGAACGTCGGAGCCCGTCCGTCCGGTTTCGATCGACACCGATCAGTTCTACTTTCCCGTGGACAGCGCGACCGAAATCGCAACGACCAATCTCGTTTTACCCCACACCGTCATCGCCCACGTCCGCACCGTGCGCGGGGACGTTCTCACGAAAGCCGAAGATTTCGCATACGAACAGCTTCCCGAAGGAGACTACGTGATCGAATTAAACGCTCCGATCGGAATATACCTCCGCGTCACCGGCGATCTAACGATCGCCTCGTCAGCGGACCGGATGGAGTTCGATTTCGGTACGAAAACGCGCGTTAAAATCGGGGCGCGGTCGTACCACGAACAGCCCGGAACGACGGTGACTACGACGACTGAACCGCGCGACGTGATGACCGCATTTTCGACGTTCGGCTCGGCGCTGAAGACGCTGAGCTGCGAGCGGTCGCTTCCGTCGCTCAGGGGTCACCCGCCCAAAATCGAGGTCGGAGATAGACTTCGCATCCCCGACGAAATCTCGGCACCCGATACCGGAGTTCGGATCGAACTCCCGCCCGAACTGTCGTCGATCTATCCGGTGAGTTCCCTGGCTTACTATCTGGGCGCGGACGTCGTTCCGGGCGACGACCCGAAACTCGTCACGGATCGAGGATTCGTTCACCCTCTAGACCATTCGCGGAGGGGATTCGAAGGCGAGGTCGAGCGCGTACTCAAACAGGTGTTGTTCCTCGACTGCGTAACGCGTACGGAAGGATTTTATCGGATCCCCCTCCACGAGCGGCAGGCGATCGAACCGTACGTCGATTTGTCGTTCGACGAACTGTACGAAAGGGATCTGTCGGAACAACTCGAGACCTACCTCAACATCCCGTACGGCGATATCCGAAAGCAAATGCCGACGTGGTTACTGTCGACGACCGTCACCGACGACGCCGGTAACCTCGAAGCGATACCGTACCTCGTAAACAACCTCTCCATCATATCGACGAAGCGCGATGAACACCGGCGAGAACCGAGACCGGAAACGCCGAAACCCATCGACAGCTTCTTTCGAGGTGCGAGCACGAAACGAAGGGGTGAGCGACGGGAGGAGGACGGCTCGTACGTTGCCGCCGGCCGAACGAACTCCTTGGAACGGGCGTGGCTCGGACGAGGGATGCCGATCGGGGCGAACAAGATAATCAAACAAGCGTTCGAAAACAAACTCGAACGGTCGTCGTCGACCGAAGGGATCGACATAACGGTGATCTGTAACGAGCCGGAGATGAGTCCGGAGTACGACGCGGGGGATAATCTCTACGGAAAACGAGACGAACTCGAATTCGATATCGACGTTCATCGAAACCTATCCGTCGACGAGTTAGAATCGGTGCTCGCGTCACCCACCGACTTCGTCCACTACATCGGCCACATCAAGGACGGGGAGTTTATCTGCCGCGACGGTGGCCTCGACGCGGAATCGATCGACGAGGTAGCGGTCGACACGTTCCTTCTGAACGGTTGTCGGTCGTACGAACAGGGGGTGAAACTCATCAATTCCGGAAGTATCGGCGGGATAGTCACGTACAGCGAGATAGCGAACAAGAGCGCCATCAAGATCGGGCGCACGATCGCCCGCCTGTTAAACCGTGGGTTCTCGCTCCGATCCGCCCTTACGATAGCACGGGATCAGCAGATAGTCGGGAATCAGTACATCGTCGTCGGCGACGGGAGCATCGAAATCGCGCAAAGCGAAAGCGGAACGCCGATTCTCTGTCTCCTCGACACCGACGACGAAGGGTACGACCTACAATTGACGACGTATCCGACGGTCGACTCGGGGATGGGTTCCCTGTTCACCCCCTTCCTCGGCGATACCGAGGAGTACTTTTTGAGCGGGGGAGATATCGAAAGCTTCCGCGTAGAGAAGGACACGCTGACTCGTTTTCTCAACTTAGAACAGATCCCTCTCGTCGTCGACGGAGAATTTACTTGGTCGACCGATCTGGACTTCGAATCGCTATAAAACTGATTTACCGGATCGTTCCGCCGCACGCTGCTGCCGCGTTGCCCGTCTGAGTGAGCAAGAGGCAGATCGTGAACAGGACGCCAGCCATTCGTGGGTTCTCTGCGAGGTAAGCCGTTAGCGAGTCATTACTTTTCGTCATCGCATCCGTTACGTGGGAGAGGAGAAGGTTAACTTTTCCTAAATGATTTAGACGGGAAATAAATTGGAATATCGTTTCATTTCGCAAGAGAAACCAGACCGTACCCGGGGAGGCGGGATACGAAAGGGGAGGTTACCGCTTTCGACGGGGTCATTTCCATCGGTCCGTAATTCTCTAATCGACGCAAGTACAAGGGTAATGGCCGATTACGCCGATTTTCGTCGCCGAAGCTCCTCGCTGCAGCGGGACGGACGCGAGCCGTAACGAGTTTCGAGGTTCGCACCGCCCCCCTCGCGGTTTCGATGATTTCCGGGGGACGCGGAATCGAGGACCCAGCTGAAACGCTTTCGGGTGAGTACTCGCCGTCGTTTCGGAACGTCGCTCGTTACGGCGAAGGGAGTGCGAGCCAGCGCGTCGGCGCGGACGAGGGCCTTCGGGAACGCCTCCTCGTTCGAGGGAGCACGAAAGTGACGGCAGTTATTTGCCCGCAGAACCATCAGTTCGATACATGCGAGACGCGTACCTCGTCGGCGCGGCCCAAACCGACTTCGGGTCGTTCCCCGACGAAAGCTATCGGTCGCTGTTCCGCACCGCCTTCGAGGCGGCTCGCGACAGCGTTCCGGCGGGCATCGACCCGGACGACGTGGACGAAGCGTTCGTCGGCACGCTCGGCGTCGGCGGGCGGCAACTCGGCCTCTCGGGGCCCGCGGTGACGGAACACGTCGGCCTCGACGGGATCCCCTGCACTCGCGTCGAGAACGCCTGCGCGGCCAGCGGATACGCGGTTCGACAGGCGGTGCAGGCGGTGAAAAGCGGGATGGCCGACGTCGTCCTCGCGGGCGGCGTCGAGATCATGACCGACGCCTCGAGCGACGCGACGAAGTACTGGCTCGGCGTCTCCGGCGAGACCGAGTGGGAGCGCCTCTCCGGGACGACCTTCGCGGGCGTCTACGCCCAGATGGCCGACGCGCACATGGCCGAGTACGGCACGACCGGCGAGCACCTCTCGCGCGTGGCGGTGAAGAATCACGCCAACGGGGCGAAGAATCCCCACGCCCAACTCGGCTTCGAGTGCTCGCTGGAAGACGCCCTGAACGCGCCCGTCGTCGCCGACCCGCTGACGCTCTACCACTGCTGTCCGACCACGGACGGGGCGGCCTGCGCCCTCGTGGTCTCCGAGGACGCGGTCGAGGAGTACACCGACGACCCGATTCGAATCGCGGGGGTCGGCGCGGCCAGCGACCGAGTCGGACTGTTCCAGCGGGAGTCGTACACCTCCGTACCGGCCTCGCGCGAGGCGGCGGAGCGGGCCTACGAGATGGCGGGCGTCGCGCCCGAGGACATCGACTTCGCGGAGGTTCACGACTGCTTTTCCATCGCGGAACTGCTGGCCTACGAGGACCTCGGCTTCTGCGAACCCGGCGAGGCCGGAGACTTCGTCGAATCCGGCGCGACCGAACTCGACGGCGACCTCCCGGTCAACACCTCCGGCGGGTTGAAGTCGAAGGGCCATCCCATCGGCGCGACGGGGGCCGGACAGCTGGTCGAGGCCTACAAACAGCTCTCGGGCGCGGCGGGCGACCGACAAGTCGAGGGCGCGACCCGCGGGCTGACCCACAACGTCGGCGGCAGCGGCGGTGCGGCGGTCGTCCACGTGCTGGAACGCGAGCAGGGGGTGGAAGCGTGACGGACATCGTCGCGGTCGGAGCCTACGCCCCGCGACTCCGCGTCTCGGCCGAGGAGTTCCGCGAGGCGTGGGGGCGGTTCCACGCCGCCGGCGTCGAGCGGAAGGCGGTGCCGGAAGCCGACGAGGACGCGCTGACGATGGCTCACGAGGCCGCGACGCGGGCGCTCGACGCCGCCGGAGACCCCGACGTCGCCTTCCTCGCGTTCGCCTCCACCACCCCGCCGCTGGCCGAGGAGGACCTGACCGCCCGACTCGGCGGGATGCTCGGCGTCCCGAGCGACGCGACCCGGCACGTCTTCACGGGGAGCACCCGCGCCGGAACCCGGGCGCTGTTCGCCGGACTGACCGCCGGCCCGTGGAACGACGGCGTCGGATTGGTCGTGGCCGCCGACTGCCCTCGGGGGGAACCCGATTCGGCGGAAGAACACGCCGCGGGTGCGGGGGCGGCGGCGTTCGTCCTCGCGGACGACGGTCCCGTCCGCATCCTCCAGCGGGCCGAGTACGCCGACGAGTTTCCCGGCACGCGCTTCCGACGAGCCGGCGACGGGACCGTCGACGGACTCGGCGTCACGGGCTACGACCGACGCGCGTTCACCGAGACGCTCGCCGGGGCGGTCGAGCAACTCGATTTCGAGGGCGTCGACGCCGCCGCGGTGCAGGCCCCGGACGGGAAACTCCCTTACCGCGCGGCCGGCGCGCTCGGCGTCGGCGCGGACGAGGTTCGGGCCGGGACGCTCGTCCACGAACTCGGCGACGCGGGCGCGGCGAGCGTTCCGCTCGGATTGGCGAAGGCTCTGAGCGAAGGCCGCGAGCGAATCCTCGCCGCGTCGTTCGGAAGCGGGGCGGGGGCCGACGCCCTGCTCGTGGAGGCCGACGAGGTACCGACGTCGCTCGCGCTGGACGGCGAGGATAGCGTCTCCTACGCCGAGTACCTCCGCGAGCGGGGCGAACTCACCTCCGGCCCGCCGAGCGGCGGCGGGGCCTACGTCAGCGTCCCGTCGTGGCGGCGCACGCTCGACCAGCGCCACCGACTGCTCGCCGGGCGGTGTTCGGAGTGCGGCGCGCTGAACTTCCCGCCGGAGGGCGCGTGCAGCGCGTGTAAATCGCTGGTCGAGTACGAGGAGGTGCGACTGACGGGCGAGGGAACCGTGGAAGCCGCGACGACCATCTCGCAGGGCGGTGCCCCGCCGGAGTTCGCGGAAGAGCAGGCCCGGTCGGGCGATTTCGACGTGGCGATAGTCGCGCTCGACGGGCCGGACGGCGACTCGGCGAGCGCCCCCGCGCAGGTGACCGGCACCGACCCCGGAACCCTCGAAATCGGCGACAGGGTGACGACGACGATGCGCCGAATCTACACGCAGGAGGGCGTGACGAGGTACGGGTTCAAAATCCGACCGATTCGGTCGGATTTCGAATGAGAGGATAGCACAGCTATCCGCGCGGTTCGAAATTCGGCCGGTCGACCGAGTTTCGAATCGGGAGCGATTCGGCTCCTCGTGTGATTCCGGCAGTATTCGGGAGACCTACCGCTCCGCGAATTACCCATAAAAATTCTGTCTCGTGTACCCCTACCCGAGACAACTATCCGATTTCGCGGTTACGATAAAAGCTTTCTGTAACGAGTCGGAAATTCGATCTGTTCGCGACCGAATCTGATTTGATTCGCAGGACGAGCTTGTCGCTCGATGGACTCCCCCGACGCGGGCGTCGAACTCCCGGCGATCGGACTCGGAACGTGGAAGAACACCGACTCGGACCGCTGCGCCGAGACGGTTCGGACGGCGCTCGAACTGGGCTACCGACACGTCGATACCGCCGCGATGTACGGCAACGAGTCGGCCGTCGGCGACGGAATCGCCCGCGCCGACGTTCCGCGCGAGGACGTAGTCGTCGCGACGAAGGTCTGGCACGACAGTCTGGGCTACGACGACGTCATCGAGAGCGCGGAGAACAGCCGTTCTCGGCTCGGAGTCGACGCCATCGACGTTCTGTACGTCCACTGGCCCTGCTTCAGTTACGACCCCGAGGAGACGCTTCCGGCGTTCGACCACCTCCGCGAGGAAGGCGCGATTCGACACGTCGGGGTGAGCAACTTCACGCCCGACCTGTTGGACGAGGCGCGGGCGGTTCTCGACGCGCCTATCGTCGCCAACCAAGTCGAGATGCACCCGCTCCTTCCGCAGGCGGAACTCCGCGAGCACTGCGCCGAGCGCGGCGTTCGACTCGTCGCCTACTCGCCGCTGATTCACGGCGAGGCGTTCGACGTCCCGGAGCTGAGTGCCGTCGCCGAGAGGCGCGGCGCGAGCGAAGCGCAGGTCGGTCTCGCGTGGCTCCGCGAGAAGGGCGTCGCCGCGATACCGAAGGCGAGCGGTGAGAATCACCTCGCGGACAACCTCGACAGCCTGTCCCTCGACCTATCGGACGAGGACGTCGAGCGAATCGACGCCATCGAGGACGAAAAGCGAATCAGTACGGCCGACTGGACGCCGTGGTAGGGACCAGAGCGACGACACGCGGCCAGTATAGCAGAAAGCACTTACGGTAATTTCGGAGACGTACGGTGATGAACCGCGACTGGCGTTTCCGGCTTCGAATCGCGCTCGGCATTCTCCTGCTGGCGAATCCGTTCTACCTCTTTCCGCACGCTGGCGATGCGACCTATCGATACGAGGCCGAGAAGATCGATTACTCGCGAACCTACCTCCGCGCGGACAGCCAACTCGCGCGGGTCGATTGCTACGTCGAACACGAACGGGGGTGTCTGCTGGCGGTCGAAATCGCCCAACACGGCCCCGTCACCATCAACGCATCGGGTTTTCGGCGGTACCGGACCGGCGCGGAGTACGTCGCGCTGGACGACGCCGAAGACGGCCCCGCACCGTTCTATCGCCGGATCGTGAATCGATCGGACGGGCGAGTGACGGTTCGACTGGAGAAAGTCGCGCCCGAGACGCTCCTTTCGAGAATCGCGCTGAACGGGAGCGAACTGTCGAAACCCGCCCGAAAAGCGATGCGAGGCGAGACGGTGACGGTTCGCGGCGACCCGCTCCCGGAGGCGGACGAGGTCGTTCGAAAGGGCGGTGACTATTACGTCTTCAGAAGCGTCGGCTACGCCCCGCCGGATTCGGATCGAACCGGCGAGAGCATCGTCAGCGGTGCGGTGTTCCTCGCCGGACTCGCGCTCGTCCTCCCCGGCCGCCGCTGGCGCGTCGCGTAGAAAAACGCTTTTCCTTCGTCCCCGCGCGCTCTCGGATATGAAGGTAGGCGTACTCGGAGCCGGAACCATGGGACACGGAATCGCGCAGGTCGCGGCGATGGCGGGCCACGACGTGACGCTCCGCGACATCGAGGAGGAGTTCGTCGAGAACGGTATCGAGAGCGTCGAGGCGAATCTGCAGGGGGGCGTCGAACGCGACAAGGTGACCGAGGAGGAGAAGGCCGCGGCGCTCGACCGAATCTCGGGGACGACCGACCTCGAAACCGCGGTCGGCGACGCGGCGCTGGTCGTCGAGGCGGTGCCGGAGGAGATGGATATCAAACGGGCGACGTTCGCGGACGTGGAGGAACTCGTCTCCCCCGAGACCGTCATCGCGTCGAACACCTCGTCGCTCTCGCTGACCGAGATAGCCAGCGCGCTCTCCGACCCGACGCGAGCCATCGGGCTCCACTTCTTCAACCCGGTTCACATCATGAAGCTCGTGGAGGTCGTCGTCCCCGAGCAGGCGGACGACGGAACGGTCGAGTTCGCCGCCGAGTTCGTCGAGGACATCGACAAGGTGGCGGTCGAAGTGCGCGACTCGCCCGGGTTCGCCTCCTCGCGCCTCGGGGTCGCCCTCGGCGTCGAAGCCATCCGGATGCTCCAGGAGGGCGTGGCGAGTCCCCGCGACATCGACGCCGCGATGGAACTCGGGTACAACCACCCGATGGGCCCCATCGAACTCGGCGACGTGGTCGGACTGGACGTTCGCCTCGACATCCTCGAACACCTCCGCGAGGAACTTGGCGAGCGATTCCGTCCGCCCCAAATTCTGCGCCAGAAGGTTCGGGCCGGGAAGCTCGGCAAGAAGACCGGCGAGGGGTTCTACGTCTGGGAGGACGGCGAAATAGCGGGTGTGAGCGGAGGTGACGGCGAATGAGCGACGAATCGGACGAGACGAGCCGAACCGGCGAAGCGCCCGGCAGTCCCGAGCAAGTCGCGGCCGAGTGCGAGACGGTCGAGGTGGCCGTCGAGGAGCGCGTCGCCACGGTCACGCTGAACCGGCCGGACGCCCGCAACGCCCTGAACGCTCAGCTCCGTTCCGAACTGAAAGACGTGCTCGACGCGGTCGAAGCGTCACCGGACGTTCGCGTGGTCGTCCTCACCGGGGCGGACGAGGCGAAGGCGTTCGTCGCCGGAGCCGACGTGAACGAACTCCGGGAGCGCGACGCGCTCGAACAGCGCGAGGCGAGCAAGCGCCCGCGCGTCTATGAGTACGTGGACGACCTGGAGAAGCCGGTCATCGGGGCGCTCAACGGTCACGCCCTCGGCGGCGGGTGTGAACTCGCGCAGGCCTGCGACGTGCGTATCGCGCACGAACGCGCGAAGCTCGGCCAGCCCGAAATCAACCTCGGCATCATGCCCGGCGGCGGCGGCACCCAGCGCCTCCCCCGTCTGGTCGGCGAGGGGCAGGCGATGCGGCTCGTTCTCTCCGGCGAGATAATCGACGCGGAGGAGGCTCGCGACATCGGCCTCGTGGACGAGGTGTGCTCGGACGAGGAGTTCGACGACCGCGTCTACGAACTCGCCGGACGGATGGCAGAGAAGAGTCCGGCGGCGCTCGAACTCGCGAAGAAGGCCGTCAAGGCGAGCAGTCGGATGGAACTCGAAGCGGGCATCGAGTACGAGGCGGAGCTGTTCGCGCTGTTGTTCGCGTCGGAGGACAAGAACGAAGGTATCGACGCCTTCTTCGAGGACCGGGAACCGGAGTGGCAGCGGCGGTGAACCGCGCTCCGACTCGGAGTCACCCGCCCCCGATGTAGTCCGCGCCGTCGCGGTACGACTCGAAGAGTTCGCGGCCCCACGCCGTCGCTTCCCGGGTGTGGTTGGCGACGAGACCGCGAAGTTCCCCCCGCTCGTCGTACACGACGACGCAGACGCCGTCGCGCTCCCCTTCCACCGCGATGAGTCCGAACGGGAGCGTGTCGGTCGTCTCCCAGACGGAGAGTCCCCCCGACCGTAACGCCTCCTGAAGTCGGTCGCCGTAGTCGGTGACGAGGTACCGGACGACCGGACGTTCGAGCACGAGTTCCGCCGACAGATCCCCTCGCACCGCCTGCTCGTGGAACAACTCCACGTACTGCGGGAGGGCGACCGGCGAGAAACCTCGCGTCACGTCCGCTTCCGACACTATCTCCTCGACGTACTGAACCGGATGATTCGGCGCGTGGCGCTCCGCGAGGGCGACCGTCGCGTCGTCTAAGAGCGCCATCGGGAGGTCGCAGTCGGTCGGAAGGATGGATAGGAGTTGGCGGGTTCGGCGCACGTCTTCCACGCACCCGCGAAACGCGTCGTACTCGGCTTCGAGCAAGCGCCCGGCGAGCGTCAGTTCGAGTCCGGCGTCGGTTCGCTCGACGAGGTCGTGTTCGCGCAACTCCCGCACCGCTTTGTACACCGTCGAACGGGAGACCCCGAGTTCGTCGCCGAGGTCCCGTTTCGGTATCGGACCGGACGAGAGCGCGGAGAGGAACTGCGACCGTTTCGTCACGGTCGCGATCGTGTCGTTCAAATCGTCTCCCGTCTCAGTCATGCGTTACTCGTCTTTTTTGGCGCATCGAGCATAAATTTGTCTTAAACGGACACAACAGTTATGTAGGTGGTTCGGAGGTTCGAACCACGCTTTCGATCGTCGTACTCCGTTCCGGGGTCGAATCGTGTCTGATGAACTAAATTAATGAGCGTTCATTTCCATTACTCTCACGCCCGAATCGGAGATTCGAACCGCGTCCCCCAGCGCAATCGGCTCTCCGCTCGAACGCGGTCGGCACACGGAGGTCAGCAACCGATGATTCGAAACTCGACACTGGACGGCGGAGAAGAAACGCTACCGTGGTCGCTTACCGCGGCGCTCGACATTCTCGCAGCACCTCTCCGTCGGTCACTCCTCCGATTTTTCGCGGAACACGAAGGCCCCGTCTCCGTGACCGAACTCGCGGCGTGCTGTGTCGACGACGGCGCATCGGTGCGAGAACCGGAACGAATCGCTATCGCGTTACGTCACGTGCACCTCCCGCGACTCGCTGATTACGGAGTCGTCACCTACGATCTGCGAGAGAACACCGTCGAGCGAATCCCCGACGCCGCCGTCGTCCGAACTCTCCTCACCATCGTCTCCGACCGATAACGCCCCGTCCGAATGTGAGTGCGGCACTACTGCCGCACTTGTCAGAGGCACATTGCGGTACCGGACGCCCGCCGCCGGTGAAGACATCGACGGTGGGCGTTCTCGGAATCTGACTGAACGAATATATGTCTTTGGTTAACGACCCATATTAGTCGATTCATCGATGCGGAATTCGAACGTTTCCCTCGATCGGCGGATGGAGCGAACGCAACCTTTAGGCGGGTCTGACGGGCAGTAGTTCGCATGGCGATTCACAGCGACTGGGGCGATTGGCTCCCTCGCGCGGTCGAGGACGCAACGCCCTCGGGCGTCGGCATCTGGTATCTCGGCTGCAACGGATTCGTCCTGAAAGCGAGCGACGGAACGACGCTGTTCGTCGACCCGTACCTCGGAACGGGCGACCCGCCGCGAACCGTTCGCATGGTTCCCGTGCCGTTCGACCCGGCGGACGTGACGGAGGCCGACGCGGTGCTGGCGACGCACGAACACACCGACCACGTTCACGGACCGAGTCAGGCACCCATCCTCGAATCGACTGGGGCGACCTTCTACGCGCCCGACGACGGCATCGCCGTCGCGCGCGAGGACGAACGCTGGACCAAGGAGTGGAACGTCTCCGACGACCAACTCGAGGCGGTGGCGGAGGGCGATTCGTTCGACGTCGGCGAGTTCACCGTCCACGTCGAACCGGCGCACGACTCCGATTCGACGCACCCCGTTTCGTACGTCGTCGAACACTCGGCGGGAACGTTCTTCCACGGCGGCGACACGAAACCGGGGGACGAACTCGAATCCGTCGGCGAGCGGTACGACATCGACCTCGGCGTGCTGGCGTTCGGGTCCGACGGACGAATCCCGGACAAAGAGACCGGGGAACCGAAGTACACGAAGTGGTACAGCGACGAGAACGAGGTGGCGGCCGCCGCGAACGCCCTCCGGATCGACCGACTGCTACCGAGCCACTGGGACATGTGGAAGGGTCTCACTGCGGACCCGACCGCGCTCTACGACCACGTCCGGAGTTACGACTATCCGGCGTCGCTCGAAATCGTCGAAATCGGGGACCGAATCGACCTCTAGTGGGAGTGGCCGGTCGCTTCCTCGAACGTGATGCCGAGTCGTTCTTCGAACAGTTCGCGCGACTTCTCCTCGATGGCGGCTATCTGGGGGTCGGCCTCGCCCTGACTGTGGTGAACCGCCGCGTGGGCCTGCTGAACGAACGAGATGAGCGCCATGTCGCCGATGACCTCCGACTGCGTCTCGGTCCCTTCGCGGAGCAGGTCGATGAGGCCCGGCGGCAGTTCGAGGTCGTCGGTCTCGCCGTCCGGTCCTTCGATGGTGTACGTCGCCGTCTCGATGTCGTCTGCGTCTGCCATACCGTCAGTTCACCGTGAAGGGTAAAGGGTCTGTGGGTAGGCGCGTTGGGACGACGTCCCGGCGCGACGAAGCGCGTCGAACTCAGTCGTCGGAGAGCGCCGCGCTCTCCTGCGCGGCGCTCGCACCGCCGACCTCGGCGGTTTCGAGGTACTCGTCCGCGTCGATGGCGGCCTTACAGCCCATGCCCGCGGCGGTCACGGCCTGCTGGTAGTGGTAGTCGACCACGTCGCCCGCGCCGAAGATGCCGGGTACGTCCGTCTTCGTCTGGCCGCCCCCCTTGCCGCCCGCGGTGCGGATGTACCCATCCTCGTCCAATCGGACGCCCGTGCCTTCGAGGTAGCCCGTGTTCGGCGTGTGGCCGATGGCGAGGAACACCGCGCCCACGTCGAAGTCGAAGGCCTCGGTCTCGGGGTGGTCCGGCTTTTCGGTGGGGCGACCCTCGGGGTGGGTGACCATCTTGACGTGGCTGACGCCGCCCTCGGGCGAGCCGTGAATCTCGGTTACCTCGGTGTTCTTCATTATCTCGATGTCGCCGTCCTCGACCTTCTCCTGGACGCGGTCTTGCCAGTAGTCCTCGGCGCGGAACTCCTCGCGCCGGTGAACGAGGTACACCTTCTCCGCGAATTTGGTGAGGAAGGTGGCCTCCTCGAACGCGGCGTCGCCGCCGCCGATGACGACCATCTCCTCGTCGCGGAAGAACGCGCCGTCGCAGGTCGCGCAGGTCGAGACGCCGTAGCCCATCAGTTCGTCCTCCCCCGGAATCGAGAGCGTTCGGGCGCTCGCGCCGCTGGCCGCGATGAGCGCGTCGGTCGTGAACACCTTCCCGTTCGAGAGTTCGACCCGGAACGGGCGCGAGGTGTCGTCCACGTCCTCGATGATGCCCATCTCGACGTCGGCGCCGAACCGCTCGGCCTGTTCCTGCATGTTGTTGATGAGGTCGGGCCCGCTGATGCCCTCCGGGAAGCCGGGGTAGTTTTCGACCTCCGTGGTGAGCGTCAACTGACCGCCCGGTTCGTCGCCTTGCAGGACGAGCGGGTCGTTGTTCGCCCGCGCGGCGTAGATGGCCGCGGTCAGCCCCGCGATGCCGCTTCCGGAGACGATGAGCTTTCGGTGCTCGGGGTCGCCGCCGCCTCCCTCGCTTCGTCCCTTCGCGTCGCCGTTCCCCCCGTCGGCGCGCGCGATTCCGAGCTTCTCGTCGAGTTCGCCCGTTTCGTCGAGCGCGCTTGTCTCGTCCCATCCGCCGACGAGTTCGTCGTCGATGAACACCTCGGGTGCCGTCTTGCGACCGTTCGCTCGCTCGACCATCTCCTCGAACAGTTCCTCGTCGCCGGTCACGTTGTACGTCTCGTACTCGACGCCTTTCTCGTCGAAGAGGTCTTTCGCTTTATCGCAGTACGGACAGTCCTCCTTCGTATAAATCTCGACGTGAGGATGTTCGGTCATGGTGCAATATCACTTCCCATCGCGTATTTACCTTGCGCTGTCCTCCCTCGTTTCCGGTATCGTCAGCCCTCGACTCCGTTCGACTCCCCGACGTCGACCGTTCGCAATCGTCCGAAGCCCTTACCCCCTTCCCCTCGCTTCTCACGCCTATGACCGCGGATATAGACGAGAAGACGAACCGCTACGAGCGACTGTTGTCTGAGGCGCTCGACGCCGCCGAAATCGCTCCGCCGACCGACACGCCGATGGGCGAGGCGGCGGCGGACTGCAAGGAAATGGCGCGGTCGTACCTCGAAGACGGACGGCACTTCCGCGAGGACGACGACCTCGTCAACGCGCTCGCCTCGTTCTCCTACGGTCACGCGTGGCTCGACGCCGGAGTTCGGATCGGCCTGTTCGACGCGCCCCGAGAGGGACACCTGTTCACGACGTAACGCCGAAAATTCGACGTCTCACCCCAGGACGCCGAACCCCGTTTTCGCGCCGATGTCGAAGAACAGGTGCAGGGCGACGCCGACGACGAGCGCGGGAATCGTCGTGTAGATGGACGCGACGACGGCGGCCTTCTTGTCGATGGCGAGAAGGGGAAAGAGGGCGTCGCCGTCCTGACTGATGGCGTTCGCGGTGAGCGCGGAAAACGGAATCGCACCCTCGGCGTACACGCTGGCCAGCACGATCTGCGGGCCGCAACCGGGTATCAGTCCGATGACCGCGCCGGCGACGGGGGCGAGCACGCCGACGGCGGCGGCGAGTGATCCCACGTCGACGCCGAGGAGGACGACCCCGTACTCGTAGAGGAGGTACGCCGCGAGCACCCACACCGTGACGAAACTCGTCTCCAGCGCGGCGTGCGTCAGCGTGTCGTAGAGGTCGGCGAAGGAGTCGCGGGCGCGACCGACTCGCCCGTCGCCGAGGTAGCGTCGTCCGACGAAGTAGAGGTAGAACGACGCCGTCGTCCCCGTCAGCCCGACGACCGTGAACGCGCCGGCGTACGACGCGCCGAGCGTCAGCGGGACGTCCGGTGCGCCGGAGAGCAGGTACAGCACGCCCAAAACGAGTGCGACACCCGCCGACACCCACCAGAGGGCGTGAACCGCGTGGCTGAGCGGGGTCAAAACGGGGGACTCCCGGGCCGCGGTCGTTTCGCAGCAGTCGTACTCGTGCGCCGGATTGCCGCCGGGATTGGCCGCGACCGATCCCCCGTCCGTCGCCGTCCGTCCGAAAGTGGCGACCGCGCGGTCGACGCGACCGACGCCCATGCCGAAGCGGTCGATGGCGTAGCCCGAGGCGATGGCGGTGGCGAAGGCGATACCGTACGCGTACAGCGCGGCTTTTGGGGCCAGCGCGAGGATGACGAACGCGGAGTCGCCCGCCGTGGCGATGAGCGTCGCGACGACGGTTCCGAAGCTGACCGTCCCGCGGACGTACAGCGGCATCATCACGATGGCCCCGCCGCAGCCGGGCGTGAGACCCATGAGCGCGCCGAACAGCGGTTGCAGTCGCTCGTTGTCCGAGAGTCGTTCGACCAGTGCGCCGTTCGTCCGGTACTGGACGACGCCGAACAGGAGCACCGTGACCGCCACGAACGCGCTCACCTGCACGTAGCCGTCGCGCACCGAGGTGAGAAACACCTCCACGAGTTCGTTCATCGTTTCCGCACACCTTCCAGAGACGCCAGCAGATTTAGACTCATCTAAACTCTATTTTCGTAGGGGGGAACTTATACGTTTCGCCGGTGCAATTCTTGCCGGTCGGTTCGTGAACGATTCGAGGCGGGGACGAGGTAGAGCCACAATTCTTATTCGCTCTACCATACTCTGTACGGTCGCAATGGCGAAAGGTACGGTCACCTTCTTCAACGACACTGGCGGTTACGGTTTCATCGACACCGAGGACGCGGACGAGGACGTGTTCTTCCACATGGAAGACGTCGGCGGTCCCGACTTGGAGGAGGGCCAAGAAGTGGAGTTCGACATCGAACAGGCCGACAAAGGGCCGCGAGCAACGAACCTCCAACGAATCTGAGCTAGTTCCGGACGGGCTAGTTCGGCGAGGAGCGACGGCTCTGTTTCACTCGGTCGCCAACAAGATTTTTCCCGGTTCCCATCGACATCCACGATATGGTGGAGACGTACGTTCGACTGTTGTGCCCGGAGTGCGGAAAAAATTGGGAATCGAGTCCGGACGACCTGCCCGCTTCCGACCGGCAGTTCAACTGTCCGAACTGCCACGCGACACGGCGAACGTCGGAGTTCACGCGGACCGAACGCGACCTGGAGACGCTGAAACAGCTCCAGTAATCAGCCGCTCGTCGCCGCCCGCGCGCCGCACGCTTCGCAGCGTAGCATCAGCGCACCGTTTTCCCGTTCGAGTTGCGTATCCGGCAGCCCACACTCCGGACAGCGGACGAACTGCTCGGTGTACTCCTCGATGGCGTTCGCGATACGCTCGGCGGAGAACGACCCGGTCAGACGGGCACGACCCTTCTCGTCGATCTGCGCGCTCGTCCCCAGTTCGTTCTGTACGAACTTGAGAACGTGCTTTTCTTCGCGCCCGAGTCGGTCGAGCGTCGCCTGAAAGTTCTCGTACACGGTGGCGTTGCCCTCCTGTCGGACGTTCGGGTCGGGTACGTCGAACCTGTCGCCGCTTCCTTCGATGTCCGGCGTCTCGTCCAGCGCTCGTTCGAGCTGTTCGTCGTAATCGACCATACCCGTATCCAACGCCTCTGCCGATAAAAGCGTTTCAAACTCGAAAACGGACCGTATGGCGTGCTAGCGGGACTCAAGATAATAATATAACCCTGCAACCACTACATCAGCGTGCTTATGAAGAAGCAGGAGCTTATCCACCTTCACGGCCTGCTTGCAGAGGTCGGTAATCACTTCGAGAACAGAAACGGGGAGACGATTAGACTGGACGAGTACGACGCACTCGGCGTACGGCCAACATCCATTCACAAATCGAAAACTGACCACAAGGCGGCTGTTTTTGCGTTGGCTGGTGCGATAACGACGGAGATGCGTGCGACCGAACGCGAAACGGTCGCACCCCGAGCAGACTGAACAACAGCGCGTTGGCTCCCCGCAGTTAGAAAATTCCCGAGTGGTAACGCTGCGCTTCTAATTTAATGTGTCAGAGTCAGTACTGTGTAATATTCTCAGACGTGATAACGGGCTGCGGGATTTAATACAACTCTCTTCGAACTGTACGCTACCGAATCGGCAGAATGTCACGGGAGACAGAAAATAAACATGAACGAAAACGACACAAACGGACGGCGTTCGGACCGCGGTCAAGTCGGCATCGGAACGCTCATCGTGTTCATCGCGATGGTGCTCGTCGCTGCGATTGCAGCGGGCGTGCTCATCAACACGGCGGGGTTCCTCCAATCGAAATCCGAACAGACCGGGACGGAGAGCAGCGCACAGGTGACCGACCGCGTACACGTCGTCAGCACGATGGGCAACGTGACTTTCAGCGGGGCGAAGGGCAGCCACGTGGTCGATTACGTCAACCTCACGGTGATGAAAGGCTCCGGTTCCGGCGACATCAACCTCTCGACGGCGACCATCGAGTGGCTCGGCCCCGACGACGGACGTATCCTGACGATGGGCGACAGCGCCAACGGTACGCAGTTCGCCGTCGAAGAGATCCGGGACGAAGGCGACTCGCTCCCGGTGCTCGTCAGCAAGAAAGACCGCTTCCGAATCGTGCTCAACGCGAGTGCGATCACCGGCGGTCTCGAAGAGCGCCAGGACTTCACGATAAAGATCGTCACGTCCGCGGGTGCGATGACGTACCATCACAGCGTCCCGGAGACGCTCTCGGACGGCCACGCGATAGCGCTGTAATCGCCCCTCTTTCTCTCGTTCTCCGCTCGACTAGCGTCGCCTGTCGCGCCACGCCGGAAACTCCTCGCGCACGCGTTCGACGCGTGCTGGGTCGATGTCGGTAACGACGAGGTCCGGTTCGTCGCCCGTGCTCGCGAGGAGCGTTCCCCACGGATCGTACACCGTCGACCGACCGAGGAGGGTCGCGTCTTGGTACGACCCGGAGCCGTTGATGGTGGCGAGAAAACACTGGTTTTCGACGGCGCGCGCCCGTGAGAGCACCGTCCAGTGTTCGACGCGGGGGTAGGGCCACGCGCTCGGGACGAGCACGAGCGTCGCGCCCGCCTCCGCGATGTCGCGGTAGAGTTCTGGGAATCGCAGGTCGTAGCAGGTCGTCATCCCGACGGTCACGTCCTCGAACTCCGCGATACCGAGCGACTCGCCGGGGACGAGCAGTTCGGCTTCCGCGGACTCGTAGCCGAAGAGGTGGTGTTTCCGGTACACCGCCCGCCGCCGTCCGTCGCGGTCGAAGGAGACCGACGTGTTGGCGAGGCCTTCGTCGGCGGGCGTCCCGTCGTCCGTCAGCGAGAGGTCTTCGACGATGCTCCCGGCGAGGACGCCGATCCCGTGCTCCGCGGCGAGGTCGCTCACCGCCGAGAGCGTCGGCCCGTCCAACCCCTCGGCGTTTCGCTGGTAGGTTTCGAAGGCGAAGTAGCCGACGTTGAAAATCTCGGGGAGGGCGACGAGGTCCGCGCCGCGTCGGGCCGCCGATTCGATGGCCTCGGCCGCCCGTTCGCGGTTCGACTCCACGTCGCCGCCTTCGATGGCGAGCTGTGCGAGCGCGAGCCTCATGACCTGACTCCGACTTCGTCTCGAAGCGCGTCTTCGAGGTTCGATAGCTCCTCGTCCAGGTGTTTCTTGAAGTATCGCTCGATGCCGGGGATGCGACCCTCGACGACGAACCGGTTGACGAGCCTACAGCCGCCCTCCGTGGGGAGAATCTCGTGCTCCCCGGTCACGCGCATGGCCGACGAGCGCCCGACGAACTTCACGTACCTCGGTTCTTCGCGGACGACGTCCTCGGTCTCGACGGGAATCGTTCGGCTCACGAACGGAATCGGAAGCTCGATGTGCCACGTCGCGCGCCTGCTCCCGGCCTCGGCGTCGTACTCCGCGACGACGCTGATGGCGCTGGCTCGCCGCTTTGGGTCGGCGATGAACTCCCAGACCTCCTCCGGGGGAACGGGGAGGTCGAAGGTTCGCTCTACCCGGACTGTCATACGAAAAGATTGGCGTGCGGCGGTAAAAATCCAGCCACTTAGCTCGGACTGACCTTCCACGTCGTCGAACGGGCGCGCCCCCACTTTTCGATGTCCACGTCCTCGGACTTCTCGGCGAGTTTCGGGAGTCGGGACCCTACCTGCTTCGAGGAGAGGCCGAGGTGCTTGGCGATGTTCTTCGCGCGGAAGTACCGCTCACCGCCAGCGACGCTATCGCGTAGGAACTCGAGGATTCGCCGTTCCTCGTCGCTGAAATCTGTCATCCTCACCAACACTACGCGCCTGACGGTCTTAACCATTATCCCCCCGAAGAACAAGTGTTAATTTCGCGTCAATTCGAGTAGAGGTGCGTCGCCGTTATCGCCAGCACGCCCGCGACGACGGCGGTTGCGAAGCCCCACGCCGCGATTTCCGTCCCCGGAGTGGCGAACGTCACCGCCGCCCCGACGACCGCGACGAGCACGAACAACACGGAGAGGCCGACCCCCATGTCCGTCGAAACTGCCTGATTTCCTGCCATGTGACACCCTTTCCCGACCTTCGACTTAGTTCATTCTACTCCGATTCGGTGGGTTCGATGACAGATACGCGACCCGAGGGTTTTTTGGTACCGCTCTCCCGGAACATCCGTATGGTCGTGGGACCGCTTAAGACGCTGTTACCTGTCGGAAAGCGCGGGTTTCTCGCTATCGTACTCGTCGCCGCGCTCGCCGGGGCGGGCGTGCTCTCGGGCGTGCTCGGCGCGCCGAGCGTCGTCGGCGTGGACAACGAGTTCGGGGACGTGACGAACGAGACGACGGAGATACGAACCGCGCTCGTCGTTGACAACCCCAACCCGTTCGGCGTGCGGGTCGGGAACACCTCGGTGAACTACACCGTCGAGATGAACGACGTGGCGATGGCCACGGGCGAGCGGTCGAACCTCGGACTCGACCCCGGGAACACGACGCTCCGGTTCTCGACGCGGATGGAGAATGGAAAGATTCCCGAGTGGTGGGCGACGCACATCCGAAACGACGAGCGGACGACGCTTCGAATCCGGTCGAAGGTCAGTTCGTCGCTCGTCGGTCGGTCGGTGCGCGTTCCGTACAGCCAGCGAATCGAGACGAACATCATCGACGAGTTCAACTCGACGGAGACGCGCCCGGTGAACGCGAGCGCCCCGCTCGTCTCCGACCCCGTGCTCTACGTCAACGAGACGAGCGCGAACTGGGGTTCCCCGACGCGCGATCGGACGCCCATCCGGATGCGGATGCGAATGTACAACCCGAAACAGGTGCCGTACACCGTCTCCGAAATCGGGTACGAGGTGACGATGAACGGGATTCCGGTCGGGGAGGGAACGACCGCACGACCGTACACCATCCCGGCGAACTCCGAGCGGACGGTTAAGATGCGGACCGTCATCCGCAACCAACGACTCGACGAGTGGTGGGTGAGCCACCTCGAAAACGACCAAACGACTCACCTGAAAATCGATTTCTACGCGAAGGTCGACCTCCCGACCGGGAGCACGGTTCGCGTGCCGCTTCGCCCGCTGACCTACGAGAAGCGAATCGAGACGCACATCTTCGAGAACGACTCGATCGAAGGCGCGGTCGAGGGGTCGAACGGAACGACCCGGCCCGCCGGAACGACGCGGGCGACGACGGGAAGCGATTCGGGCGCGACGACGGAGACGACCGACGGACGGACGACGGACGCGCCACCGACAGAGACGACCGCCGGTGAGACGACCACCACGGACGACGGTGGGCTTCTCGGGAGCCTGTCGGTGGACGCCCGGGCGGCGCGATACTTTCCCTCACCGATAGAGTTTTGAATCCGGCGTGACCATTTCTGCGTATGCCACGGAGTAGTCACTCTCCTGGTCGAGTTCTTCTCGGGCGATGAGAGTGCCGTAACGGCGATGCGAGACGGTGAATCGATAGTTCTGGACATCGACGGGCAGTCCTACGAGTTGTCGCGCGAGGCGGCGACCGACCTGCAGGACGCGGTCGGCGACGCCCTGACCGAACGCCGCGAGTTCTTCCGCACCGCGGGCACGTTCCGCGAGGACGGGAGCTACGAGGTGTCCCGCCGGAGCGCCGACTCGGCGGGGAACGCGAAGGTGTTCCAAAGTTTCGACGCGATGGCTCGGCTGTTCGACCGCCTGCCGGACGAGTTCACCGCGGAGGACGTGGGTCGAACCGGAATCACGGGGTCGCGCAGACACCTGCTGGTTCGCCACTTCGCGGAACACCCCGACTTCGCCTGTCGAATCGGCTCGCGGAATCCGCTGACCGCGAGGAAGGAGACGGACGTCCTCGGCGAGGACGCGACGGCGGAGGTGGGCGCTGACTGAGCGGTCGCCGCCCGCCGAGAAAACGGGTCGTCGTTCAGGTGATCGTCGTGTGTTCGCTCTCCTCGTTCAGCGCCAGGTTCGCGGCTATCTCGGCGTTCCGCATGGCGTACTGGGCCGTCTGCTGGAGGCTGACGAGCACGTCGCGAACCTGCAGGAGGTCCTCGTTCGACATTTCGGGGAGGTCGGAGAGGATGTCCGACTCGCGGTCGCCGAGTTCGTGGAACTTCCGCCGGACTTCGAGGGTCATGTCGTAGTCGCGCTCGACCGCCGCCTGCACCGCCAGCGCCGTCACCTCGTCCACCTGGTCGGTGAACTCGCGGATGCGGCGCATGGTGCTTCCGTCCACTTCGAGCGTGTGGCCGTCGGCTTCGAGGACGATGTCCGCGATGTCCTCCGCGTTGTCGGCGGTCAGTTCGAGGTTCTTCGCTATCGAGCGATAGCCGATGAGGGGGAAGCCGGTGTCGAGTCCCACCGCGCGGGCGAGGTTCGGGTTCTCGTGGGCCGTGAAGATGAGGCGCAGGAGGAGGACGAATATCTTGTTCGCCTGTCGCTCGCGGTTCAGCGCCCGCTGCGCGAGATCCGGATTCCCGTGAGCCAGCGCCTTCACCGCCTCGCCGCGCATCGTGCTCCCCGTGTTCTCCAGTCGCTCCAGCAGGTTGTCCAGATCGAAGTCCTCGGGGTCGACGGAACACCGGATGGCGATGCTCGCGGGCGTCTCCTCGATGACGCCGAGTCCCATCAACTGCGTCTCCGCGTTGTAGACGGCGTTGATGTGACTGCTCTCCAACGTCCCGTCGCTCTCGACGTGGATGACCCGCCGCCCGAGCACGTACTGGGCGACGATGGCCCGCTCCACCGCGTCCGCGTCGAGTTGCTCGGTGTGTATCGTCGCTTCGACCTCGTCGTCGTGCGCCGATTCCGGGAGGACGGTGAGCGAGCCTTTGCCGCTGATTCGAAGCGACACCTCGTCGCCCTTCTCGACCCCGTGCTCCTGCGCCCACTCGGCGGGCAGGGTCATCGCTAGCGTCGACGGTCCCAGTCGCTGCACCTTCCGTGTTTCCATACCCTTCTATTTTCGCATGAACCCTTAAGCCTCACCGTATGACACTAGATGCCTCATACGACTTTCAACAGCCGTCGCTCGAAGCGCCCGACTCGCACCTTTCGCCAACCGCGGAGCGAGTCGTCCACGTCCTCGTCCCCGGTGTCGACCCGGAGAACGCCGACTCCGTCGAGTTTCGTCTTCGAAGCAACGACCTCCACGTCGGACCGGCGAATCACGGCGGGCGAAATCTGGTCGTTCCCGCGCCCGAAGACGAACCCCTGCCCGCCGATGGGCGAGACGACGATGACGTTTCGCTCGCCGAGGTGGGCCAGAATCTCCTCCTCGTTCGCGTCGGAAGCTAGCACCTCCCCGTCGCGCCACACGTCGACGCCCAGCGGCGACCCGTCGAATCCCAGTTCCGACTGTATCGCGCCGACCGTGCTTCCGGGTCCGAAGACGTAGGTGACGCCGTCTTCCACGTCGTCCGCGACCCCCGCCGCGAGGCTCTCGACGGTTCCGCCGCCGAGTTGCTTGCTCGACTGGAGCGCGTCGGCCACGGGCACCCGCGCGACGGCCCGCAGTTCGGCTCGAACCTCTCCCTCGCGATAGGCCGCCTCGTCGATGTCGTTCACCTCGCGCTCCTCGACGCGGTCGAACGAGGCGGCGATTCGGCCCGCCGCCTTCGGCGTCACCGCGAACACCGACGAGTAGATTTTCACGCCGGCGGGAACTCCGAGCACGGGAACTGCGGCGTCGAACTCGGCCAGCGTCTCCGCCACGTCGACCGCGGTTCCGTCCCCGCCGGCGAACAGAATCAGGTCGACGTCCTCCGCCGCCAGTCGGCGAACCGCTTCGCGGGTGTCCTCGGCGGTCGTTTCGCTCCCGGCGGGTTCGCCGACGATTTCGGGGTCGAACCCCGCGCGCCGCGCTTCCTCCGCGCCCATCTCGCCCCCGTAGGCCAGAACCTCCGCGTCGGGTGCTCGCTCGGCGAGCGCGGACAAGGCGGCGACCGCTCTGTCCGGCGCGCGTCGTTCCGCGCCGCGCTCCCGCGCCTCCGCGACTTTCCCGTCCGTGCCCTTCAGACCGACTCGCCCGCCCATCCCGGCGATGGGGTTGACGACCACGCCGACTCGCATAGCTGGTGGTTCGGCGGCGCGGATAAAAGGCGTGTGGGCGGCGGCGAATCAGTCGTCTTCGCCCTGCTCTTTCACTTCGTTGTGCGTCTTCGGGTTCGGAGATTGGAGGTTAGCCTTCGGCCCGTCCTGGTCCTGCTCGCGGATGAACGAGAAGGTCCCCTCGCCGTCGACGGACTCGCCCTGCGTCCACCGTTTCTCGGGGTCCTGCGGCTCGTTCACGTCCGTGGACATGAACGAGTAGTTGAACTCCTCGTTCTCCTTGTCGTCGGGGAAGCTGTCCGGAACCGGCAGGTGGTCGAACATGTCTTCGGGGTCGCCCAGGTCCTGCAGGAGGGCGAGCCACTGGTTCTGGTGCATGGTGTCGCGGGCGATGAGGTACGAGAGCATGTCCTTCATCCCCTCGTCGTCGGTCGCCTCCCACAGCCTCGTCGCCAGCAGTCGTCCGGTCGATTCGGCCATGACGTTGGCGTACATGTCCGCCGCGAGGTTCCCGCTGGCGACGACGTAGTTCCCGTTGAACGGGAACCCGTTGCTGTCCACCGGCATCGCGTGCAGTCCCGACGAGAGCAGTTGGCGCGGCTGCATTCCGCTCATCGCGGCGTTCACGGCCCGGTCCTGACTCATCTGCTCGCGGAGTTCGACCGGAGCGCCCTCCAAGTTCTTGGCGACCGCCGTCGCCAGCATCTCGATGTGACCGAGTTCCTCGGTCGCGGTCTCCAGGAGGGCGTGCCGGTACTCGTCGTGTTTCTGCGGGAGCGCCCACGCCTGAAACAGGTACTGGAGCGCGACCCGCATCTCCCCCTCGACGCCGCCGATGGCCTGCTGGAGCATCTTCGCGAACGCCGGGTCGGGTTCCTCTACCTCCACCTCGTACTGTAGTTTTCCTCCGTCGTGGTAGAACACGGTACCACCGCGTCCGACTGCACTCACTGCGTCAATAAGCATGGCGGCCCTCGGAATCCGCCGCGCCGGGTTGTCAAGAGTTAAGAGTGCGGACCGGCTACCGCCGAGTATGTTCCCACTCGCAGAGACGTTCCCCACGAACGCGGCAGGTATCGTCGTTCTCGTCGTCGGACTCGCGTCGGTCGCCGCGTGGATGGCGTACCTCTACCGCTGAGGTCGTCTATCGCTCCGGTCGTTCGACGCGCCCGCGCAACCAGTCGGCGGCGTTTCGCACGGTCTCCTCGTCCGACCCCTCGATTTTGACGCGGACGTGGTCGCCGGGGTAGCTTCCGACCTTCACGTCGAATCGCTCGCGTAGCTCCGCGAATCGGTCGACGAGGGCGCTCTCCGGTTCGTCCGCCGGGACGACTTCTTCGAAGTGCGGTCCGCCGTCGAACTCGTCGGCCACGCGTTCGAACATCGTTCGCATTTCCTTGGGCACGCCCGGCAGGACGTAGACGTTCTCGATCTCCGCGCCGGGGGCGACGCCGACCTCGTTCGGGAGCATCCGCGCTCCCTTCGGGAGGTGGGTCGTCCCCGCGACGAGGTCGGCGCGCTCGTAATCCGTGTGTTCGTCTATCCAGCGGATCGCCTCCTCGTGTTCCTCCACCGGGACGCCGATCGCCGCCGCGACCCCCTCCATCGTCAGGTCGTCGTGGGTCGGCCCGAGACCCCCCGTGACGACGACGGCGTCGTACTCGGCGAGCGATTCGTTCACGACGCGGGCGATGTCGGCCACGCGGTCGGGAACGACGACGACTCGCTCGACCGAGACGCCGCGCTCCGTCAGTCGCTCGCCCAGCCACGCGGCGTTCGTGTTGACGGTGTCGCCGGAGAGAATCTCGTCTCCGACGGTGACCAACGCAACTCGCATACCGGAGGGTGGACCGCCAGACGAAAAGGGCTATCGCATCCCCGGCGGCGGGCCGTCGCCGAAGTCGTCGTCCGAGACGTCCACGTTCAGCCCCAGCTCCTCGCGCTCGCGTTCGAGTTGGCGAATCTGGAGGCGGAAGTACGCCAACCCTCCGAGGCCGGCCAGTAGCGCCACGCCGACCACCCCGCCGAAGATGAACTTATCGCGGGCCAGGTAGTAGCGAACGGAGATGGCGTCCGGGTTTATCGATTCGTCCCAGACGATGTGAACCCGACCGTCGCGCATCTCGGTCTCGTACTTGCCTGGACGCACGTCGCTCAGCAGAAACAGGTCGACGCGCATCCCGCGAGGGATGACGACCTCGTAGGTTCGGTCTTTCAGGTAGGTCGGCACCGAGAACGTCTTTCCGCGCCTCGGGGCGGTGTACGCCAGCTTTCCCTTCCCCTTCGGCGGCGTGATGATGGTCTTCGATTTCGTCTTCTTCACCCGAATCTCTTCGGCACCGACGACCGTTCCGTTCGGGTACTGGAACTTGACCGCGGAAATTTCGACGGGTGCCTTCTCGCCGAGGGCCTCCTGTTTGTGGATTTCGAGCGTCGTCTTTCCGTTGAGGTCGTAGATGGCTTGGTACTCGTCGCTGGAGACGTTGTAGGTCACGTCCTGTTCGGTGTCCCACTCGTACGACGCGTTCGCGGCGAGTTTCTTTTGGCTTATCTGGTCCGGTCCGAACACCGACGAACACCCCGCGCTGGCCGCGAGCACGACGAGCAGACCGAACGCGAGTACGAGTCGCCGATTCATGGAATGACGCAACGAATCTCGGCCGGGATGTACTCGCCGATGCTGGCGAGCAGTCCCGGCGGGTCGGTGTCTTCCGTGCAGACGATGCTCTGTTCCAGCACGCCGAGGCGTTCGACCGTCACGATGTCGCGGGCGTGTCCGGCGCGGTTGACCGTCGCGCGAACCTCTCCCCGCGTCGCGCTGTTGACGTTCACGCGCCCGTCGCCCCGCGACCAGTCGAACAGGCGGTCGCGCTCCTCGTCGGCGAGGCGCGAGGGGTCGCCGTCGCCGCCGAACACGAATCGCATCGGGAGGTGCTGGACGAGACCGAACCGCTCGACTATCTGGGCGGGCGCGCCGGGGCCGAGGCCGAGTTCGGACGCCGGAATCCGAACGTCCCGCCCGGCGTCGAGGACGAACCCCTCGTCGTCCCACGATTCGAGCGTTCCGACGTAGGTTTCGCCCTCGCGGAGGTCCGGCGTGACCTCGCCCCACTCCTCGCGGAGGACGTTCCGAGCGATGACCTCGTCGTCGCCCTCGACCGTGACCGTGACGAAGTCGTCGCGGCGGATGCCGATTTCGTACGTCACGTCGAGGTCGCCGAGGGCGTTCTCGATGAGCGACCCGAGACCGTCGAGCGCGCGATCTCTCGCGTTGCCGTCGACGTACACTTTGGTTGCGAGGACGACCATTATGCGCCGAGTTCCTCGACGTTGAGTTCGCGTTCGAGTTCCTCGATACGCTCGTCCATCGAATCGACTAACATCGCGTTGTCCATCGATTCGAGCGGCGAACCGCACTCGGGACACTCGAAGCCGAAGTCCATCGCCTCGCCGAACTCGAAGCGAAGCGAGCAGATCTCACAGAGGTAGAACTCGTGGTTCCGCTCGTACTCCTCGCGCTGCTTCAGCGCGTCGAGCAGGCGGTACATCTCCTCTTCCAAGTTCTCGGGTATCTTGTCGTACTCGAACGTCCAGAGGTAGGTGAGCCACCCCGAGTCCTCGTCGCGGAGACGCCGATAGGACGCGAGGTCGTTCTCGTAGAGGATGAAGAGCGCCCTGCGAACGTCGTTGAGTTCGAGGTCGAGTTCCTCCGCGAGTTCCTCGTCGGTGACCTCGCCGTCCGGCGGCGCGGCGGCGACCGGCATTCCCTTCGGGCCGACCAGTTCGTGGAGATACTTCTGTATCACCGGGTCGCTCAGTAGGTCCTCGAAAGCCATTGATACGTTATACCGGGTTGTTCAGCCGTTTAAAACCATCGGGAGACGGTCGGTGTGCGTCGTTTCGGCTCGAACGCCGTCGGTCGGGGGACGCGCCGAAACGCGTACTTTCGGCGTTCCCGGTCGACCCTCGTCCCGGTGTCGTTCGTCGGTCACCCCTCGTCGACCGACTCCACCCGCTTTCCGGTCGCCTTCGGAATCACGCGCTGTTCCGCGCCCTCCCACTCGCGCTCCAGTTCCCGACCCTCGAACAGTCTGTCCAGAAACACGGCCAACCCCGCGACCTCCGAGTGCGGCTGGTTCGTCACGCCGACGTTCCAGTCGGCGGCCTCGTACACGTCGAACGAGACCTTCTCCGCGCCGACGACGACGAGCAGGGGGGCGTCGGTGCTCGCCGCCCGAACGTCCGCCTCCACGTCCTGAATCCGCTCGCCGTACATCGTCAGGTGGACGACGCGACCCTCCCAGTTCCGGATGAGCGCCTTCTGGCTGCCCGAACACTCGACCGAGAAGGGACCGCCGAAGCGGTCGGTGATGTCCGCGATGGTGTCGCGGGACTTCCCCGCGTTGTCGGGGAGGACGACGCGGTCCGCCCCCAGCGCGCGGGCCGTGAGTCCGACGTGCGTGGTCATCCGCTCGTCGCGCCCGGGTCGGTGGCCGAGTCGGACGACGGTGACCTCCGGTTCGTTCTGCATGGGCGGACGAACGAGCGGGACGAGTTAGGGGGTTTCGAATCTCGACTCACTCGAACACCTGCGCGACGCCCAACTCGCCGGTCGTGCCGAGGTGCTCCGAGAGGACGTACGTCCCGCCGACGAGCGTGGCGAGTCCGAGCGCGAGCGTGAGGCCGACCGGGAGTCCGGTGTAGCCGCTGACGAGGAACGCCACCGTCGCGATTCCGGCGGCCAGCAACGCGTAGGGAATCTGCGTGTTGACGTGGTCGACGTGGTCGCTGGCGGCGAACATGCTCGACATAACGGTCGTGTCGCTGATGGGCGAGCAGTGGTCGCCGAACAGCGACCCCGTGAGGATGGCTCCGATCGCCAGCGCGAGGGGCGTACCGAGGCTGTGCGCCAGCGGGACTGCGACCGGGAACAGGATTCCCATCGTCCCCCACGAGGTGCCGATACAGAAGCTGATGATGGCCGCGCTCAGGAACACGACCGCCGGGAGCAGTTCGGGGGTGATGATGCCCTTCGAGACGCTGACGACGTAGTCGCCGACGTTCAGCGCCTCGCTGACCGAGCCGATGCTCCACGCCAGCGAGAGGATGGCGACGGGGAACATCACCATCTTGAAGCCTTCGAAGATGGAGTCGCTGACCCTGTCCAGCCCGATGCGAGCGTGGCCGACGAGGATGGCGAGGATCGTCGCACAGCCCGCGAACGCCGCCCAGAGGATGGCGCTCGCGGTGTCCGCGTTCCGTAGCGCCCTGCTGAACGCGTCGAAGACGGCGGATATCGACTCGAAGATTCCGTCGGCGCCGGCGAGCGCCGTGGCGGTCTTCCCGACGCCGCCGCCGGTGAACCAGAGGCTGAAGACGGTCACGGCGACGAGCACGACGATGGGCGAGACGAAGTACCACCAGCGCGGGTCGACGTGGTCGGGCGTCTCGATGTCGCTCGCCTGCGTCTCCATCAGCGGGTTGGCGTCGTCGCGGAGCACCTTCCCTTCCCGGCGGGCGCGACGCTCGGCGGCCCGCATCGGACCGAAATCCCAATCGGCGAGCACGACGATGAAGACCAGCGCGAGCGCGAACAGGCTGTAGAAGCGGAACGGGATGGACTGGATGAACACCACGAAGGCGCTCTTCTGGATGCCGAGCGAGTTGAACTGCTGTTGGATGAGCCCCACCTCGTAGCCGAGCCACGTCGAGACCACGGCGATGCTGGCGGTGGGTGCGGTGGTCGAATCGAGGATGTACGCCAGTTTCTCCCGGCTCACGTCGAAGCGGTCGGTCACGGGACGCATCACCGACCCCGAGATCATCGTGCTGGCGTAGGAGTCGAAGAAGATGAGCATGCCAAGAATCGAGGTGCCGAGTTGGGCCTGCCGTCCCGTCTTCACCCGCTTGACGATGGCGTCCGCCACGGAACGCATCCCGCCGGAGAGGAATATCATCCCGAGCATCGCGCCGATGAGGAACGTGAACAGGAGCAGTTTGACGTTGAACGCGTCGGTGAGGTTCGTCACGACGAACTGTAAACCGCGGGCGGCACCGGCCACGGGGTTCCACCCGACGAGGATAGTCGCACCGAGCCAGATACCGGCGAACAGCGACAGTAACGCCTGCCGCGACACCAGCGTCAGCACGATGGCGATCAGCGCCGGAAACAGGCTGATGAGGCCGTACGTCTCTGAAGGCATGGTGAGACTCACTATCGGTCACGAAAATAAGCGTTATTGGCGTCGATTGAAATCATAAATCTGAATTTCTATTGGAATATCACGTTTCGGTTCGGATTCCCGAAACTTCCCGCGTACCGGCGAAGACCGGAAAACACTTGCGCGCCACCGGCACAGGTTGGCACATGCAACTATCCGGGAAACGAGTGCTCGTAACCGGCGGCGCCGGACTGGTCGGCTCTCACCTCGCCGAGCGACTGTCGGAAGAAAACGACGTGACTGTCGCCGACGACCTCTCGAAGGGAACCCGGGACCGGGTCCCCGAAGGGGTCGAGTTCGCGCGGGCGGACATGACCGACGAGGACGACGTGGCCGAGGTCGTCACCGAAGACCTCGACGTCGTCTTTCACTTCGCGGCGTACACCGACACTAACTACTCCGACCCCCGCCGGTTGTTCGAGGAGAACGGCGCGATGACGTACAACGTCCTCGAACGGATGCACGAGGTCGGCGTCACCAACCTCGCGTTCACCTCCTCTTCGACAGTGTACGGCGAAGCGCCGATGCCGACGCCGGAGGACTACGCCCCGCTCGAACCCATCAGCATCTACGGCGCGAGCAAACTCGCCGACGAGGGCATCGTCTCGACGTACGCCCACTCGCACGGCATCACGTCGTGGGTGTATCGGTTCGCCAACATCGTGGGGCCGCACCAGCGCGGAAACGTCATCCCGGACTTCATCGAGAAACTCCTCTCCGACCCCGAGACGCTGACCATCCTCGGAAACGGTCTCCAGGAGAAATCCTACCTGCACGTCGAGGAGTGCGTCGACGCGATGTGCCACGTCGTCGAGACCGCGGACGACGACCTCAACATCTACAACCTCGGCACCAGAACGACCACCTCGGTCAACGCCATCGCCGACATCGTGGCCGACGTGATGGGTCTCGACCCCGAGTACGAGTACACCGGCGGCGACCGCGGTTGGACGGGCGACGTGCCGAAGATGCGCCTCTCCATCGAGAAACTGTCCGCGCTCGGTTGGAACCCCGCTCGGAGCAGCGACGAGGCGGTTCGGAGAGCGGCCGAACAGTTGTACGACGAACTGCGCAGGTAGCGTTCCGTAGCGACACGCCCCCGCGAACTACACCGAGAAATCGGTGCTCGCTTCCACGTCCTCTTCCACGAGTTCGAGCGTCGCGACGACGGTGTACCGACCCGGTGCCGGGTCGGGCCATTCCGCGGTGTAGGTTTTTTCGGCGCCGGGGTCGAACGTCACCGACCTGAGCGCCTGCGTGAACATCCGCCCGTCGCTCGCCCGCCAGATTTCGGCGTCGTCGTCGAGCACCGCGAAGTCGGCGTCGAGGCCGCTTCGGAAGGTCACGTCCGCCGGGTCGTCGTCCGGGTTCCGCACCGTTAGTTCGAATTCGACGATATCGCCGCCGGTCGTCGCGGTCACGTCGCTTTCGAGTACCATTGATTCACCGTTCGTCGGAACGAGTAGAAAAGCTTGCCCTCGCGGCGTCGGTTCAGCAGTCGACCGCCGCCGCAACGTCGAGCAGTTTGCAACTCGAACAACCGGAGACGGATCCCGCCGTACTCGTGAGCCGCGTTCGCGCGCTCTGGTGGCTGAACCCCCTCTGAGCCATCAGGATGCCGCCCGCCGCCGCGACGTGCGGCGCGGACATCGACGAACCGGAGAACGTCGCGTACCCGCCGGGAACGGTCGAGTAGATGTCGCTACCGGGCGCGTAGATCTCCGCCGACGTGGTACTGCTGGACGAGACGGCGTCGCTCTTGTCCGTCGCGCCGACCGAGATAACCTCGGAGTACTCGGCGGGGTAGCCGACGCACGTCGAACACGATCCCGAGGCCGCGGCGACGAGGAGGACCCCGTTGTCGTAGGCGTACCGAATCGCGTCGTGGAGCGCCTGCGACCCCGACGACCCGCCGAGGCTCATGCTCCCGACGTCCCAGCCCTGGTCGGCGACGTACTCGACGCCCGCCGCGATGTCGGAGTAGCTACCACTGCCGGAGCAACTGAGCACTTTGACGGCGTGCAAGGTCGCTCCGGAAGCGACGCCGTAGACGCCCTGCGAGTCGTACGCTGCCCCCGCGATACCCGCGCAGTGGGTGCCGTGGTCGTTGTCGTCCGACCACGACTGGTTGCAGGCGTTGTCGTTACCGCCGTAGCTACAACTACTCCCACAGGTGACGAACCCAGCACCCGAACCGAGGTTGGCCCGTAGGTCCGGGTGGTCGTCGTCGATGCCCGTATCGATGATGGCGACGTCCGCACCCGAACCATCGTAGCCGCAGTGGTACGTCCTGTCGGCGTTCACTCGGTCGATGTTCCACGTCGTCTGCTGGCCGAGCGCGCGCATCCGGCCGTTCTCCTCGACGTACCGAATCTTCGGATTCCGCGCGAGCGCTTCGGCCGCTCGCTTCGGAACGCGAATCGTGAGCGCGTCGAAGTTGAACTCGCGGACGACCTCGTGTCCCGTATCGAGGATCGTTTTTCGCGCGTCGCGACCGTCGTAGCCGACGTTGACCTCGACGAATTCGTCGGGGCTCGCCGCCGCGAAACCGCTCACAGTTGGGAGCGCGAGCGCGGCACCGGTTGTTCTGAGAACTGTCCGTCTGGAGACGAACTCTCGTGAATCCTCCATGATTACCATCTGATTTTCATTATAATAAATTTATCTAGAGGGAAATAATAGGCAGGAAAATGCCTGCGGCGGTCCCCGCGTCTCTGTCGAGGACCGACGGTTTCGCGGCGGCGGCCGGAACGCCGAGTTCCGCCGCGTCGACGGCGGTTTACGGTCCTCGACGAGCTTACGTACTGTCGCCGGAATCGTAGCCGAGGGCGGCCGCAACGTCGAGGAGTCCCGATCCGGATTCGTTGCTCGATAGGCCGACGTCCTCGGCGGTGGATTTCAACCGACTTCTCGCCTCCGAGTTGGTGTAGCCGTTCGCCATCAGTTGCCCGGCGGCACCCGAGACGTGCGGGCAGGCCATCGACGTCCCCGAGAGTCTGGTGTACGTCCCGCCGACGTACGTCGAGTAGATGTCGCTACCGGGCGCGGCGATCTCGACTTCCGGACCCTGACTGGAGAACGAGGAGAGGCCGTCGTTCCTGTTGGTCGAGCTAACCGCCATGACGCTGGGGTAAGCCGCCGGGTAGCCGACGCAGTCCGTACACGGCCCGGAGTTGCCCGCCGCAGCGACGAGCAGGACGCCGTTGCTCTGGGCGTACTGGCAGGCGTCGCGGAGGGTCTGCGAACCGGACGAACTTCCCAAACTCAGGCTTCCGACGTCCCACCCTTGGTCGGCGACGTACTCGATACCGGCCGCCACGTCCGACGTGGTGCCCGAACCGGAGCCGGTGAGCACCTTCACCGCGTGCAGCGTCGCCTCCGTGGAGACGCCGACGACGCCCTGGCCGTTGTCCACGGCGTCGGCGATGCCGGCGCAGTGGGTGCCGTGACCGTTGTTGTCCTGCCACGCCGGGTAGTTTCCGGTGGTCACGAACGACCGACCCGTGCCGAGATTGGCCTGCAGGTCGGGGTGCGTGCTGTCGATGCCGGTGTCGATGATAGCGATGTCCGCGCCGGCACCCGTCTCGCCGTTCGCGTGGGCGACTTCGGCGTCCGCGCGGTCGACGCCCCACGGGAGCGTTTGGGCCAGCGCCTCGACGGTTCCGTTCTCCTCGACGTAGCGAACGTCGGCGCGATTCCGAAGCCCCGAGGCGGCCTTTTTGGGCGCGCGAATCGTGAGCACGTCGATGGAGTCGAACTCTCGAATTACGTCGGTCGCCGCGCTACGGGCCGCACTCCGACTGCTGTTCGACGCGACCCCGACGTTGACCTCGACCGTATCGTCGGGTTTCGCCGCCGCCAAACCACCCGCACTCGCCGCGGCGAGCGAACCGCCGGTCAGTTTCAACACGTCTCGCCTCGATGGAATACCGAATTTCTGTGCCATCGAGTCAAAAATAAAATACTGTGGAACTATAAAAGATTTCTACGCTCACGTTTAATTGAGCGGTTTTCATAACTGCTCGAATCAGTCTCCGAATCTATCGGTCGGAAAGTAATCGGCGAACGGCGGCGAACCGCCCGGCGAACTCTCGTCGCTCGCGCCGTTACTATCGGATGGGCGACGATCCGACGGTCCTACTCGTCCGGGCGGCGGTGTTCGCGGGCTTTCACTCGGGACCCGTCGCTCGTTCGGCGAAACGTCAGAAAACGATGTGATGGTGCGGCCAGCGCGTCGAGGAACCCGTTGCCCCGTTCGTCGCTTTGCGGTCCGAGAACCTCGACGGCGTGCGCGAAACGGAAGCGAGTCGCTTCAGTTGTCGCCGGTCGGCGAACCGACGGCCGCAGCGACGTCCAGCAGGCCGGCGCCGGACTCGTTGCTCGACAGACCGATGTTCTCCGCGGTGTTCTTGAGGCGACTGCGTGCGCCCGAGTTCGAGTAACCCGCGGCCATCAGGACGCCGGCGGCACCCGCGACGTGCGGGCAGGCCATCGACGTTCCCGAGAGCGTGTTGTAGCCGCCGTCGTTGTACGTCGAGTAGATGTTGCTGCCGGGTGCGGCGATCTCGACTTCCGGCCCGGTCGAGGAGAAGTACGACAGGCCGTCGCTGGAGTTGGTCGAACTGACCGCCACGACGCTGGAGTAAGCCGCCGGGTAGCCGACGCAGTAGGAACACGGTCCGCTGTTGCCCGCCGCAGCGACGACGAAGACGCCGCTGTTGTAGGCGTAGTTACAGGCGTCCTGAAGCGTGTAGGAACCGGACGACCCGCCGAGGCTCATGCTGGCCACGTCGAACCCCTGATTCGCCGTCCACTCGACGCCGGCCGCGATGTCCGAGAACGACCCGCTGCCGCTGTCGCTCAGCACCTTCCCGGCGTGCAGCGTCGCGTCGGGAGCGACGCCTTTGATGCCCTGTCCGTCGTTTTCCGCCGCCGCGATGCCGGCGCAGTGAGTGCCGTGACCGTTGCCGTCCTCCCACGTGCTGTAGCCGAATCCGCGACTGTAGCCGACGTTGTCGAGGTCGGCGTGGTCGGAGTCGATGCCGGTGTCGAGAATGGCGATGTCCGCGCCCGCACCCGTGTAGCCGTCCGCGTGCGCCTGCTCCGCGTCGACGCGGTCGACGCCCCAGGGGACGGAGTCCGCGAGGGCGTGCATCTGACCGTCCTCCTCGACGTAGCGCACGTCCGGACGTCGCTCGAGCGCCGCGACTGCTCGCTTTGGAACTTCGAGCGAGAGCGCGTCGAAACTGAAATCGCGACGGACGGCGGAAGCCGCGTTCAGCGCCGCCTTCCGTCCACCATTTCCTTGATAACCGACGTTGATCCGCACGAAGTCGTCCGGTTTCGCGTTCGCGAAACCGGTGACCGCGAGGCCGCCCGCCGCACCGCTCGTCGTCTTGAGTACGCTACGCCGCGAAACGCCACCTTTGTTGCGTATCATTGCGATTGAAACAATGTATGCCTAGGTATTAAATTTTACTTATTGGGAACTATTAATATATTCTTTAAATCCGTGGATATACACTCTCGCGGCGGAGAGACGTCTCGCAGACGTCCCTCGGTCGGTATCGAGTCGCTCCCGGAGAGCGGTCGAGTTCCGAAAAAAGGATCGCCGAGCGGTGGACGTTCAGTTGTCGCTCGAATCGTAGCCGAGGGCGGCCGCAACGTCGAGGAGGCCCTGCCCCTGTACGTTCGACGAGAGACCGAGGTCTTTCGCCGTGCTCAGAATCCGGCTCTCCGCGTCGCGAGCCGAGTAGCCCTGCGCCATGAGTTGCCCCACGGCACCGGCGACGTGCGGGCAGGCCATCGACGTTCCCGAGAAGGTGTCGTACCCGCCGGGCACGGTCGAGTAGATGTTGCTACCGGGCGCGATGATGTCCACTTCGGGGCCTTGGCTGGAGAACGAGGACTGGCCGTCGCTCTCGTTCGAGGACGCGACCGCGATGGTCTCGGGGTAGGCCGCCGGGTAGCCGACGCAGTCCGTGCACTGACCGCTGTTGCCGGCCGCCGCGACGAGCGAGACGCCGTTGTCGTAGGCGTACCGAATCGCGTCGTGGAGCGCCTGCGACCCCGACGACCCGCCGAGGCTCATGCTCCCGACGTCCCAGCCCTGGTCGGCGACGTACTCGACGCCCGCCGCGATGTCGGAGAAGTATCCGCTGCCCCGGGAATCGAGCACTTTGACGGCGTGCAGCGTCGCCTCCGTGGAGACGCCGATGACGCCCTGGCCGTTGTCCACGGCGTCGGCGATGCCGGCGCAGTGGGTGCCGTGGTCGTTGTCGTCGTCCCAGCTGTATCGGCACTTCTTCGGTCCGCCCTTGCAGGAGACGAACGCCTTCCCCGCGCCGAGGTTGGCCTGCAGGTCGGGGTGGTCGGAGTCGATGCCGGTATCGATGATGGCGATGTCCGCGCCCGCGCCCGTCTCGCCGTTCGCGTGAGCTACGTCCGCGTCGACGCGCTCGATGCCCCACGGTTCGGTCTCCGCGAGGGCGTGCATCGTCCCGTTCTCCTCGACGTAGCGAACGTTCGGATTGTTCTGTAGGCCCGAAACGGCCTTCTTCGGCACGCGAATCGTGAGCACGTCGATGGAGTTGAACTCCCGAACCACGTCGGACGCGGCGCTAAGCGCCGCCGAGCGACCGCGTCCGCTCTTGAACCCGATGTTGACTTCGACCTTGTCGGTGGGCTTCGCCGCCGCGAGGCCGCTCGCGCCGGTCGCTGCCAGCGAACCGCCCGTTAGTCTGAGTACATTCCGCCGCGAAACGCCATTGTCTTTCCTTGCCATGCAGCTTGTAATAATCTCCTACGTATTTAAATAATTTTCTTTTCGAATAAATTAATATTTAGAGATAGATTGGTCTGACGAACTAGCGCGCCACCGCAAACGCCACCCTAGGCGTCGAGTGTGCCTGCCGTCCCGTTCTCCTCGACGTACCGAATCGCCGCGTGAGCCTCCAGTTCCGACCGCCGTTCGCGCGGGATTGTGACGGTCACCACGTCGAGCGATTCGAACTCGCGTATCACCTCCACGGCGCAGTCTAACGCCGCTTTTCGGCCACTCTCGCCGTCGAATCCGACGTTCACCTCGACAGCGTCCCGCTCCGATTCCTCCGTGTCACGGTCCGGCACGGTACGTTACTACGAGGCAATGATTATTAAAAGCTTTTCCTTACGTTCAAATATTTCCTCTCAACCCAATTTCAACCGAATAACGCGATGTATTTCCCCGCGAACGTCCGGAAACCACCCTCGGGGAAATCGTTTCCCGACGAACGATACGACTTTTACTCGGTCGGCGCGTACTCCCGTTCGTGCAAGTCGTCGGGTACGAAACTGGTGCGTCCGGGGACGGTCCCCCTTCCTTGTTGGTGAGCGACGGTTCCCTCGCGCGCGAGGAACTGCCGCCCGGAACCGAACTCGAATACACGCTCGGGGACCGACACTGCGCCGGGACGTTCGACGGTGAGACCCACGTCCCCTGTGCTCGCCCCGGAACGCCGTACTGCGACGCCCACACCAGCACGTGGGTCTGCGCCCGCTGCACCGGGACGTGTCTGAAAGACGAGATGGACTGCTACGAGGAACACGCCGTCTACCTCGCCGCGTTCGCGCCGGCGACGTTCAAGGTCGGCGTCACCCGCGAGTGGCGACTTCGAACGCGGCTCCGCGAGCAGGGCGCGGACCGCGCCGCCCACCTCCGAACCGTCAAGGACGGGCGGATCGCCCGCGAACTGGAGGCCGAACTCGCGGAGACGTTCACCGACCGCGTCCGCGTCCCCGCGAAGATTCGGAACCTCCACCGAACCGTCGACGAATCCGCGTGGCGCGACGCCCTGTCGCCGTTCGACCCGCTCGACACGTTCGCATTCGAGTACGGCTTCGAATTGGCGTCCGCGCCCGTCCGCGAGACGCTCGCCAGCGGCACCGTCGTCGGAACGCAAGGTCGCGTGCTCGTGCTCGAACGCGCGGGCACCGCCTACGCGACGGACATGCGCGACCTCGTCGGCTACGAACTGGAGCGCGGCGCGACCGACCGAAGCCTCCAGTCCAGCCTCGGCACCTTTTAGGCCGCGGAATCCCCATTTTCGGTGTGGCCGACGTGACCATCTCGTACGAAGGCGGCACCCTGCGGGTCGAGACCGAACGCGACCTGCCGTTCACCGAACCCGACCCGCGCTCGAAGACCCGGCGCGCCCCCGCCTTCCGCTACGCCGCCCTCCGCGATTTTCTCGACGAACGCGACGTTTCGACCGACGACTCCGTCCTCGACCTACCGAAACTCCCGCGACTGCTCTCGGCCTACGAACTTCGGGAGTATCAGGCGAACGCCCTCGATTCGTGGGACGACGCTCGCCGACGAGGGGTGCTCGAACTCCCGACGGGGAGCGGAAAGACGGTCATCGGGGTGAAGGCCATCGAGCGGTGTCAGACTCCGACGCTCGTCGTCGTTCCGACCATCGATCTGCTCGAACAGTGGCGGCGGGTGCTCGAAACGGAGTTCGACACGCCCATCGGCCAACTCGGGGGCGGCGAACAGAACGTCGAAGCCCTCACCGTCTCGACCTACGACTCGGCGTACCTCCGGGCGGACGACATCGGCGACCGGTTCGGCCTCGCCGTCTTCGACGAGGTTCACCACCTCGGCGGCGAGGGCTACCGCGAAATCGCCCGCCTGCTCGCCGCCCCCGCCCGGATGGGGCTGACGGCGACGTTCGAACGACCGGACGGCGCACACGAGGTCGTCGGCGACCTCGTCGGCCCGAAGGTGTTCGACGTCGACGTGGACGAACTCGCGGGCGAGTACCTCGCGCCGTACGACGTCAAACGGATGACGGTCGAACTCACGCCCGAGGAGCGCGACCGGTACGAGCGAGAGCAGGGCGTGTTCACCGACTACCTCGCCAAGTCGAACATCCGGATGCAGAGCGGAAGCGACTATCAGGAACTCGTCAAACGGTCGGGCAACGACCCGGAGGCCCGCGAAGCCCTCCTCGCCAAGCAGCGCGCGCGCGACATCATGATGAACAGCGACGCGAAGGTGGCGACGCTCGCCGATATCCTCGACAACCACTGCGACGACCGAGTCATCGTCTTCACGGCGCACAACGACCTCGTCTATCGCCTCTCCGAGCGATTTCTGATTCCGGCCGTCACGCACCAGACGCCGACCGCGGAGCGCCGGGAGGTACTCGACCGATTCCGGCGCGGGGAGTACTCGCGCGTGGTCACGTCGAACGTGTTGGACGAGGGCGTGGACGTGCCCGACGCCAACGTGGCCGTCGTCCTCTCGGGGAGCGGGAGCGAGCGCGAGTTCACACAGCGTCTCGGGCGAATTCTGCGGGAGAAGGGAGACGGCGGGCGCGCCATCCTGTACGAGGTCGTGACCGAGGAGACCGCGGAAGTTCGCGTCGCTAACCGACGGCGATAGCTACTTCAGGTCGAGGTCGACGCTCGTCCGCGAGGCGTTGTCGTACTTCGAGTAGTCGACCGGTAACACGACGGAGATATCCTTCGACTCGCCGCCCGGGACGGTCACTTTCGTCCGCTTTTCGTGGACCGAGTCGTCGATGGTGACGGACGTCTCGAGCGTCGCGGAGTCCTTCTTCTCGCCCTTGTTCCGCACGGTGACGACCACGACGAGCTTTCCTTTCTCCCCCTTCTCGACGCTGATATCCTGGTTCACCAGCGTTCCGGACCGCTTTCTGTCGCCGTCGCCGCTTCGTTGACCGCCGCCGCCGAGAATCGTCGCGCACCCGCCGGTCGAGGCGAGCGTCGCGGCGAGACCGAACCGCTGGAGGGCTTTTCGTCTTCGCATACCCCCTCCTCTCGGGCGACCGGAATGAATCTTCTCATTCAGATTCCTTTTGTACGCTCCGCGCCTACCGGGAATCGTGCTCACGAAAGACCTGCTCCGCGTCTCGCGCGCCGGGGGAGGCTATCACCCGCAGTTCGCCGGGCGCGAACACCGCCCGCTGGCCGCGCGCGTCCTCGGCACGTACCAGGGTCACGTCGGCGAACCGCGTTCTCGGCTTCGGTCTGCGCTCGCCGACCTCGAAACGGACGCCCCGGACTTCAAACTCGTCCGGGGATTCGCCAAACTGCTCGAACGCGAGGCGGTCTTCGAAACGCGGGCCGCCGTTCCGCCGGAGCGCGCCCGGAAAGTCGCGTTCGAGGAGGCGGAAGCGGTCGGCGTGGCCGACGACGTCGACCGCACGACCGCGCTTCGTCGGGCGGCGGAGCGCCTCGGCTCGACGCCGGACGACATTTCGGAGTCGCTGTACGCCGACCTGGAGGAGCGCCAACTCCTCGCCGCCTTCGACCCGCGCTGGAGTCCCGACGAACTCGTCGCCCAGTACAACCTCTCGCTCGCCCAGACCGCGCTGTTCGACGCGACCGAACTCCGCGTCCGGAGTTCGAACCCGAAGGCGCTCGTCTCCGCCGTCAAACGACTGCGGCTGATGTACGAGATTCGGAAGACCGACGCCGGACGCGAGGTGATCGTCACCGGCCCCGACGCGCTCTTTCGCTCGACGCGCCGGTACGGAACCCGGTTCGCGCGCCTCCTCCGAACCGTGGCGAAGGCGAACGAGTGGCACCTCGCGGCGACCGTCGACGACTACGGAACCGAGCGCGAACTCGTCCTCACCGACGCCGACCCCGTGCGCGCACCCGGAACCGAACCGGTGAGCGACGTGTCGTTCGACAGCGGCGTCGAACGGGAATTCGCCGCCCGGTTCGAGGCGCTCGGGTTGGACTGGAACCTCGTGCGCGAACCGGAACCGCTCGAGGCGGGCGCGAAGGTGATGATTCCGGACTTCGCGTTCGACTACGAGCACGCCGACTTTCGGCTCTTCTTCGAGGTGATGGGCTTCTGGACGCCGGAGTACGTCGAGAAGAAGCTCTCCCAACTCGACACGGTCGAGGACGTGGAACTGCTCGTGGCTGTGGACGAGTCCCTCGGCGTGGGCGAGGAGATAGCGGCGCGCGACCACCGGGCCATCCCCTACTCCGGCGGGCGAATCCGCGTCAAGGACGTGCGCGACGCACTCCGGCGCTACGAGGACGAACTCGTCGCGGAGAGCGCCGACTCGCTCCCGGACGAACTCGCGCCGGACGCCGACGCCATTTCGTTGACCGACCTCGCCGCCCGGCACGGCGTGAGCGAGGACGCGCTCGCCGACAAGGAGTTTCCGGAGCACGAGCGAGTCGGGCGGACGCTGGTTCGTCCCGCCGTCCTCGCCGCGCTGGCCGACGACATCGAGGACGGCATGGCGTACTCGGAGGTCGAAGGACTACTCGCCGACTCCGGCATCGAAGACGCCAGCGCCGTGCTCTCGGAACTGGGCTACTCCGTCGAGTGGGAGGGGCTGAGCGGCGGGACGGTCAGGGAGCGTTAGATGTCGCGCCGTCGTCCCTGCGGCACGAGCGACTGGAGTTCGCCGTGGAGGAATAGCCCGACGCCGAGGGGTTCTCGCTCGCCCGCGAGTTCGTGGGCCGCGATGAGGTAGCCCCAGTCGCCGTCCCAGTCGAGTTCCTGGTCCTCGCCGCGCGCGAAGCGCCGCGCCCGTTCGCGGTCGAGTTCGACGACGTTCCTCGTCGCGCGCCGCCCGAACCGCTGGGCCGCGTTCGTCGTCGGCTTCCAGTGCTCCTGTCGCGTGCGGAGGAACGTCATCCCGAGCGCTTCGATGCGAACCGGCGAGTCGAGGTCGCCGCGGAGCACCCACACCTTCCCCTTTCCCTTCTCCCAGAACGAGCAGTCGTCGAACGTCTCCGGGGGGATACCGAACCGCTCGTCCCACCAGTCGAGCACCTCCTCCCTGGTCGCGCGACCCGACACCTCGCGCTCGTCCGCGGTGGCGGGGAGGCGGTCGAATCGCTGGCCGTCGTTCGTCGGTTCGTCGGTCACGCGCCCACCTCCAGTTTCGCGCAGAAGAACCCGCCCGTGTCGTTGTGGTGCGGGTAGAATCGCTTCGCCGCTCGGACGCTCTCGTCGTACTCGTCGCCCCGCCACTCCGTGACGCCGGGTTCGGAGCGCAGGCCGACCTCGAACTCGACGAGGCGACAGTCCTCGGACGCGAGGACGTAATCGAGGACGGCTTCGTTCTCCTCGGGCGCGAAGGTGCAGGTGGAGTAGACGACCTCCCCGCCCTCTCTGGTGGCCTGCACCGCCCGCCGGAGGATGCCCTTCTGGACGCCGGAGACGCCCTCGATGTGGTCGAGGCTCCAGTCGTCCAGCGCGGTCGGGTTCTTCCGAACCGTCCCCTCGCAGGAGCAGGGGACGTCCACGAGCGCGGCGTCGAAGGCCGCGAAGTCGAACGGTTTGAGCGAGAAGTTCCGCGCGTCCTGGTTCGTGACCGCGACGGAGGTGACGCCGAGTCGTTCGGCGTTGAACCGAAGCGCGGAGAGGCGTCCGAGGTTGCTGTCGTTCGCCACGACGAGGCCCTCGTCGTCCATCAGCGCGGCCAGTTGCGTCGTCTTCCCGCCCGGCGCGGCGCAGGAATCGAGCACGCGGTCGCCCGGTCGGGGGTCGAGGACGACCGCGGGAATCGAGGACACCTCCTCCTGTCCGTGCGTCCAGCCGTGAAAGGACGGCCACGTGTTGCCGGGGCTGGCGTCGATCTCCAGCACGCTCTCGTTCCACTCGCGCGGCGTCCACTCGACGTCCTCCGCGTCGAGCGCCCGCGTCACGCGCTCCCGGGTCGCCTTGATGCCGTTCACCCGGACGACGGACGGAAGCGGTCGCTCGCAGGCGGCGCGGAACGCCTCGAAGTCGTCGAGTATGGGTTCGTAACGCTCCAGTGCGTCCATTACTCGGACGTGCGAGCGAGAGGCGTTTGTGGGTTTCGGAGCGTCCCTCGCGACTCCGCCCGCGCAATTAAGTGGAATCCGGCCGAATTATCGCGTATGACCAACGTAACCGTGGTCGCGGACGACGTGGAACTGGACGCGCCGACGCTGGTCGAGGGACTGCCGGGGCTGGGTCTGGTCGGAAAGATCGCCACGGACCACCTCGTCGAGGAGTTCGACATGACCTACTACGCGGGAATCGACTGCGACGGCATCCCGCAGATAGCGGTGTACCAGGGCGGCGACCGGGAGCTACTCCCGCCGGTTCGGCTCTACGCCGACGAGGAGCGGGACCTCGTCGCGCTGCGGAGCGACGTGCCCGTCTCGTCGGACGCCGCGCCCGAGTTCGCCAGCTGCGTCACCTCGTGGATAGAGTCGAACGACGCCACGCCGCTGTTCCTGAGCGGTCTCCCGCACCAGAAGCAGCCGGACGAGGTGCCCAGCCTGTACGGCGTCGCGACCGGCGACGCCGGAACCCTGCTCGACGACCACGACATCGGCGCGCCGGACGAGACGGGCGCGGTCAGCGGCCCGACCGGGGCGCTCCTCCACCACGCCGGGAAGGAGGAACTCGACGCCGTCGGCCTCGTCGTGCAGTCCGACCCGCAGTTCCCCGACCCGGAGGCGGCCCGCATCCTCATCGAGAAGGGCATCGGTCCCCTCGCGGACGTCGAGGTGAACACGGACGACCTCGTGGAGCGCGCCGAGGACATCCGCGAGCAGAAAGAGCAACTCGCCCAGCGGATGCAGCAGGCCGAGTCGGAGGAGAGTTCGCAGGCGCAACCGCTTCGGATGTTCCACTGAACCTTTTACGACGGTCGAGCGTAGCGAATCGGAACCTCCGGTCGCGGTTCACTCACCGCTGGCGTTCGGCGGGACGGTCACCCACTCCGAGTCCGGCGCGGAGCGCCGGACTACCTTCACCTTCGATTCGCGGACGTCGTCGCCGTCGAAATCGCGGCTCGTTTCGCACACCAACGAAAACGTGCGGTTCTCGTCCGCCGGAACGACGAATCGCTGCTCTATCGCGCGTCGAAACCCCTCCCCTCGGAACGCTATCTCCCACCGGAGGTGAACGCGCGCCGTTTCGGTCTCCTCGCCTCTCTAATTCGGCGATCAGCACGAAACGTCCCGGCTCGAATCCGTGTACCTCCGCGGATTCGATCGTAAATCGAGGTTTCTCCGCGTCCTTCGTAATCTTCGCACAGCCGGACAGCACGGGGTAAGCGAGGGCCGTAGATAGCAGGCGGCGACGTTTCATGAGGCGGTTTTTTCGAACCGGTTCGAATACGTGCCATTTTCCAAACGAAATCGGTACGTCGCGCGATGCGCGTTTCGTCGCTCGCTCGGCGGAAAGCGTCGGTCTTTTCCACGCCAACCGCGTTCGAACGACCATGACCGACAGCGAAGACGCCGACCTACAGCAGTTCCTCCGCGACGCGGACAAGGTGTACTCCGAGTACGAGAAGGGCTACATGGACGCCGACGCCGCCCTGTCGGTGCTCCGCGACCACCTCGACGCGCTCCGAGCGCAGGTCGAGTGACCGAACGGGGTCGCCCCGAGAGGAGAAGAATTATCGCACCGGGTTCCGTCGTTTCGGGCGTATGACCGGCTTTTCGGACAGGGTCGAACGCGTATCGATAAGCGGCATCCGGAAGGTGTTCGAGGCCGCGGGCGAGGACGCCATCAACCTCGGCATCGGACAACCCGACTTCCCGACGCCGGACCACGCCCGGCGGGCCGCGCTCGACGCCATCGAATCGGGCGCGACCGACGCTTACACGCCGAACAAGGGATTCCCGGAGCTTCGGGACGCCATCAGCGCGAAACACGAGCGGGACAACGACCTCGACGTCCCGCCGGAGAACGTCATCGCCACGGCGGGCGGGAGCGAAGCCCTCCACATCGCGATCGAGGCGCACGTCGACCCCGGCGAGGAGGTCATCTTTCCCGACCCCGGATTCGTCTCCTACGACGCGCTGACGAAGATCGCGGGCGGCGAACCCCGACCCGTCGTGCTCCGGGAGGACCTCACGCTCGACCCCGCGGCGGTCGAGGACGCCATCACGGACGACACCGCCGCGTTCGTCGTCAACAGCCCCGCGAACCCGACCGGGGCGGTCCAGAGCGAGGAGGATATGCGGGAGTTCGCCCGCATCGCCGACGAGCACGACGTGCTCTGCATCTCCGACGAGGTGTACGAACACATCGTCTTCGACGGCGACCACCACTCGCCCATGCAGTTCGCCGAGTCCGACAACGTCGTCGTCGTCAACGCCTGTTCGAAATCCTACTCGATGACCGGGTGGCGACTCGGCTGGGTCGCCGGAAGCGAGCGCCGAATCGAGCGAATGCTCCGCGTCCACCAGTACGTGCAGGCCTGCGCGAGCGCCCCGGCGCAGTTCGCCGCGGAGGCCGCCCTCACCGGTCCGCAGGACCCCGTCGACGAGATGGTCGCCGCCTTCGAGGAGCGCCGGGACGTGCTCTTGGACGGTCTCTCCGACATCGGTCTCGAAACGCCGACGCCCTCCGGCGCGTTCTACGCCATGCCGAAGGTTCCCGAGGGGTGGGTGGACGAGGTGCTCTCGCGCGGCGTCATCGTCGTCCCCGGCGACGCCTTCGGCGAGGGCGGCGCGGGCTACGCCCGCATCTCCTACGCGACCGGTATCGAAGAGATCGAAACGGCGCTCGAAGTGATGGGTGAGGCGGCGCGCGCGGTTCGGTAATCGAACCCCTCCCCTTCTGCGAGCGGTCCCCCGCTTTCGCCGTCGCGGCGATGCGGTGCGGTCGCGCGACGATAATCGCCGGTGGATTCGACGCCGCGGACGGACATCCGTCGTTGGGACGGTGGAAATCACCTTCCGCGTTTACGAATCAAGTTCTCGAATCGACTGAACGGATAAAACGACCGCCGCTACTGAAATCGCTCCTTGCCGTTCTCCCGCCGACATGGAGTCATCACCAGCGTCGAACGCCCTCGTGGCGGTCGTCGTCGCGGGACTCGTGATGAGCGTCGGCGGACACGCGCTCCCGCTTTTCGGCGCGGACGGCGTTCACCCGAGCCAGAACCGCACGGAAACGACGACCCCCTGTCCGACGACCGAAACGACGGACGGACGACTCGACGAGAATCGAACGACGGTCGGGACGGTGACCGTCGAGACGGAGACGGTCGGTACCCTCACCGAGGGGGACCGCACGGAGACGACCCAGACTACCCGGACCACCGAGACGACCGATTCGGACGTCTCCGCGACTGACACCACCGAGGGGGAGTTCGTCACGACGGTCACCGCGAACGAAACGACGCGAACCGAAACGACCGGCGCGTTCGAAACCGGAACGACCGGGACGCCGGGAACCGACACGCGGACGGAGACGACTCGCTGTCCGACGGTCGGAACCGCGTCCCGGTAATCCGACCGTTCGTCCGCCCCTCCTTTCGGCCGCTCGCGCGGGACTCCCCTCGTCGGCCTGTGATTTTATCTTCGTCGCAAACGTGATTCGATTCGATGCCTCTCTCGCGCCGCGGTTCCGGCGTCGTTCCCGCCGCCCGCGCCGTCGCTTCGCAGGTTCACCCGGTGTTCATGCTCCCGCCCGTCGCCGCCTCGTGGTTCGGGAGCATGTTGGCCGAGCAGTTCTCGCTCACCACGGGCGCGCTCCACATGATCGCCATCTTCGCCGCGGTCTACACGGCCCACGTCAAGGACGGCTACGTCGATTTTCACGTCCGCGGTGAGGACGACGACCATCCCCTGACCGCGAAGGGGTGCAAACTCCTGCTCGCCGCCGCGACCGCCCTCTTCTCCGCCGCCCTCGCCGGACTCTGGGCGGTCGTCGGCCTCGGCGCGGCGCTCGTCACGCTCCCGACGTGGTTCATCGGCTACTTCCACGCGCCGCAACTCGACACGAACCCCGTCACCGCGACGAGCGGCTATCCGTTCGGCATCGCGCTCGCCATCCTCGGCGGCTACTACGTGCAGACCCGAACGTTCGCGCCCGTCGCCGCCGCGTTCGCCCTCGTCTTCCTCGTGCTCCTCTCGGGCGTGAAGGTCGTCGACGACGCGCAGGACTACGAGTACGACCGCACCATCGCGAAGCGAACCGTCGCGGTCGCGCTCGGACGCGAGCGCGCTCGCGTCGCGGCGTTCGCCCTCATGGTGGTCGCCCTGCTCGGCGTCCTCGGCTTCGCCGCGGCGCGGGTCTTCCCACCGAGTTCCGTCCTCGCGGCGGCGGCGTTCGCGGTCGTCGCGGGTATCGCGTACCGAACCGGGCCGGAACTCGCCACCATGTTGCTCATCCGCGGGTCGTACGTCTTCCTCGCGCTGCTGCTCGCAGCGGTGTGGTTCCGTCCGCTTTCCTAACACCGTTCCCCGCGAGCGAAGGAGGTCGCGTGCCCGACTGCCCCGACGCGCTCGCGGTCACCGCCGCCGAACCGCTGGTCGCGTACGCCCGCTCGCGCGAAGACGCGGACGAATCCGCGTCGACGAACTCCGCGAGGCGTTCGGAAATCGATTCGAGGTGGCGTCTTCCGCGTCTCGAAGGGCGTCGGAATGCTCGTCGCTTCCGGATAGGGTTCGCCGAGCGCGGACGTACCGAGACCGAGCGACGGCCGGAACGCCGCGACGACCACCGAATCGGACAGCTGGCCGAAATAATACTTACACCCCTCCTCATCGTTTGGGGGAGATACGCGTGACCGAACCCGCCGTAACCGCCGAGAAAGCCTACGCCTACGTCACCCGCGACTGCGCGCGAACGGAGCTACTCGTGTTCGAACACGCCGACCGAGAGGCGGGCGTGCAGGTTCCGAAGGGCGGTATCGAGGACGGAGAGGCCCCGCGCGAGGCGGTCGTTCGGGAAGTGAAAGAGGAGAGCGGGCTGACGGAGTTCGAGTCGATACGCCGGCTGACGACGGACGTGTGGCACCACCACGAGAAGCCGAAAGCGTACCGCCGCCACTTCTTCCACATCGAGGCCGGCGAGAGCCGCGACGAGTGGCGACACACCGTCACGGGCGACGGTGACGACCGGGGCGTCGTCTACAAGTACTTCTGGGTTCACCCCGAAGCGGTGTCGCTCGCGCGGGACATGGACGACTACGTCGAGCGGGTGCTGTAGTCGGCGCGTTAGACGTCGAGCGACCGACACCGCTCGACCCAGCGCTCCTCGAACGTCGATTCGGAGACCACGCGTCCCGCGAGGTCGGCGACTTCGGTCACGTCCTCGTCAGCGCACCACGAGACGCACCGTTCGTACACGGGCATCGGGATATCGTCGGCGTCCCGCACGACTCGAAGCTCCTCCGCGCCCGCGAGGTGCGCGACGAACGCGCGGGTGTGACCGTCCGTCAGCGTCCACTCGCCGCCGATTTTCCGAACGGGAAGCGGATCGTAGTTCGGACCCTCGAAGTCGAACCACGCCGCGACCGACGCGAGTTTCGCCGCGTTCAGGTAGAGCTGACTCGGCCGAACCTCGGCCAGCGGAACGACGAACGGTTCGGACACGCTCCCACGTCAACGCTTATCCGCGAAAACCCCGTCGGTTCGACCGTGACGGAACTCGCTCACCACGAGGCGGTCGTCGACGGCGTTCGGCTCCACTACGTCGAGGCGGGGGACGGCCCGCTCGTCGTTCTCCTGCACGGATTTCCGGAGTTCTGGTACTCGTGGCGCGAGCAGATACCGGCGCTCGCCGAGGCCGGGTTCCGCGTCGTCGCGCCGGACATGCGGGGCTACAACGCCTCCGAGAAGCCGCGAGGCGTCGAGCGGTATCGAACGGACGAACTGGTCGGCGACGCGGCGGCGCTCGTCGACCGCTTCGGCGAGGAGTCCGCCAGCGTCGTGGGCCACGACTGGGGCGGAGTGGTCGCGTGGGAGACGGCGATTCGCCGCCCGGAGCGCGTCGACCGACTCGCGGTATTGAACGCCCCGCACCCGGGCAGGTATCGGGAGGCGATTCGCTCGCCCGAACAGCTGTTGCGGTCGTGGTACGCGCTCTTCTTCCAGCTTCCGAAGGTGCCCGAGCTACTGCTGTCCGCCCGCGACTACGCCGGAATCGAGGGGATGCTCCGCGGGAGCGCCGAGAGCCCGGACGCCTTCACGGAGGAGGACATCCGTCGGTACGTCGAGGCCGCCGCCCGACCGGGGGCGCTGACGGCGGCCCTCGACTACTACCGGGCGGCGTTCCGCGAGAACGCGCCAGAGGAGCTTCGCGCCCGCCTCGGCGGGACGAGACGCTCGTTCGACGTTCGCGCCCCGACCCTGCTGATCTGGGGCGAGCGAGACCCCGCGCTAAGCGTCGAGTTGACGGAGGGACTGGAGCGATGGGTGCCCGACCTCAGGGTCGAGCGACTGCCGGACGCGGGACACGCCGTGCAAAACGACGCGCCCGACCGCGTGAACGAACTGCTGGTCGAGTTTCTGCGGGAGTAGCTTTTTCGTCGCCCCCGACCGATTGCCGCTCGATGCTGCTCGTACTGGAGAACGAGGTGAAGCCGGAGGTTCGGTACTTCGTCCGCGCGATGTCCGAGTTCCTCCCCGAGCACGCGGTCTACGACTACGCGAACGAGGGCGGCCGGCCGTCGCTCTCGGGCGTCGACGGCGTCGTCGTCGCCGGAAGCACGGCGGGCGTGTACGAGCGCGAGGAGTACCCGTGGATGGACGCGGAGGCCGCGCTGATCCGCGAACTCGTCGAACGCCGGATTCCCACGCTCGGCGTCTGTTTCGGCCACCAGTTGGTCAACCGCTCGCTCGGCGGGTCGGTCGAACACCGCGGGCTGACGGCGGAGTTGGTGCGCGCCGATTTCGCGGACGACCCGCTGTTCGAAGGGGTCGAGGGCGTGGTTCCGGCGATTCACGGCGACCACGTGACCGAACTCGGCGAGGGGATGGAGACCGTCGCCGCGACGGAACACTGCGAGATTTTCGCCGCGCGACACCGGGACGCCCCCCTCTGGACGACCCAGTTCCACCCGGAGTTCACGGCGGCGCTGTTGCCGCGAATCGCCGCCGATTTCGACTGGCGAGAGAACGACCTCTCGTTCGGGGACGTGACGTCGGAGCGGGTCTTCGAGAACTTCGCCGAACTGGCGGACGAACACTGACCCGTCCCGTGGTTGCCCGAGAGACCACCGCGAACTGCGCCGGCGGTCGCGGACCTCGCGAGCCGTCTTCTCGCGGTCGTTGTGCCGCGCACGGGTACGTCCTCGATCGTTCTCCGTAGCGCCCTTCACTGTCTGACGGGACACCGACGAACGAGATTTCCGACTACAACGGGCGTTGTCCTACAACGGCTATTGTTAAGAAAATTGATAATTCTTATCTACTCTCGGATCCGACTTCCTACCGTGATGAACTGGAAGCATCACCGAACTCGCCCGAACGAAAAATTGAAGAACCGGGAGACGCGCTCCGGCACCAATTGGTGGTTCATCGCCGGCGTCGCCTCTGCGGCGGGCACCGGATAAGCACCGCGCCGGTGCGCCTGAGCGCACCGAAAAGAACATTACGGAAACGGGAGCGATACCGGATCGCTCCTGTCGATTCGACCGACGTTCAAAATTTATCCGTGTACATCGTACGAACTGACCATGGAAACCGGTGAACTCGTTTCAGTGCTGAAAGACGCTGGTTTATCCCCCTATCAGGCCAACGCCTACGTCACGCTTCTAGAACTCGGCGCGGCGTCGGCGAGCGAACTCGCGACCGCAAGCGGTGTTCCGGGACCGCGCATCTACGACGTACTGCGGGACCTGGAAGACGGCGGGTACATCGTCACCTACGAACAGGATCAGCTGTACGCCCGCGCGACCGATCCGGCGGACGCACTCGCGACCATCAGGACTCGCATCGGACGCTTCGAAACCGCCGTCGAGGAGATCGAATCCCGCTGGCACCAGCCGGAGGCTCACGACCACGAAATCACCATCGTTCGGCGGTTCGAAACGGTCTTCGAACAAACCAAACGCGACATTCGGAACGCCGAGGATTACGTGCTCATGTCGATAACTCCGAACCAGTTTCGGGAACTCCGGCCCGTGCTCCGCGAGGCTCACGAGCGCGGCGTCTACACCCACGTCGTGATCCAGCCGCAGCCGGACGAAGAGTTCTCGATCGAAACGGAGGAGTTCGAAGGCGTTTGCGCGGAAGCGCAACGGACGGTTCCGTGTTGGGGAAAGCCGTTCGCCGTCTTGATCGACCATCGGAAGGTCGGCTTCGCGCTCTACATCGGTTCTCCCGACGAGTACGGCATCCTCGTCGACGATCCCCTTCACGAGTTCGTGTTCTGGTTTTATCTGGCGGGGTTATCGGAGATCGCCGAATCGGTGTACACGAACTCCAGGACGCAGCTACCGATCGCCTTCGGGGAAATCCGCGGTTGTATTCGCATGGTCGAACCGCTACTGCGGGACGACGCGACGGTGATCGCTCGGGTCGACGGGCGGTGGACCCGCACGAAACGCTCCTGCGAGCTTTCGGGGCGACTCACCGACATCCAGTACGCCGGTCAACCGGCGACCGACGGCCCGGCGTCGCTGTTCCACTTGATCGAGCAGGCTACGTTCGTCATCGAGGCGGATCAGGAGCGGTACACGATCGGCGGACACGGCGCATCGCTCGAAGACGTCGAGGCGGACCGCATCGTCGTCGAGGACATCGAATACAGCGATTGAGGAGATTAGCGCGTCGATACCGCGTCCGCCGACCGGGTTACCTTCGCAGTCCACGTCCGATCGATAACCGCACGCGAACGCACCCGCCGCCGTTCGAGACGACCTCCGCTCGCCCTCCGCTTTCAGCACGGAACCGGCGTCGCATCACGAGGGCTTCGACGGAGCCTTCGAACCTACTTCGCCGCGCTGACGATCTTTATCACGTCGCCCTCCTCCAGTTCGTAGGAGTCGCCGACGTCGCGATTGGTCTTCGCGTTCACGGCGTGGAGGTAGCCGTCGCCGATGTCGCTGTGGACCGCGTAAGCGAGGTCCACCGGCGTCGAACCGCGGGGGAGCAGGAAGGCGTCGGGAAGGACGTTCCCCTTCCCGTCCGTCCACTTGGACTCGTTCTGCACCGGGTAGGCCGTGATTCGGTCGAGCAGGTCGTACACCGCCGAATCGAGGGCCTGCTGGACGCCCGTGCCGCCCCACTCCCGCATGACGCCCCGGATTCGTTCGAGCCCCGCCCGCTGCTGGTCGCTGACGTCGTCGATTACCTCGAAGTCGGCGTCACCGGGGTCGTAGTCGACGACGTCGGCCTCGGCACCCTGCCGGAGCGCGAGTTCGCCCTCCGCGGTCGCGGGAACGACGAGTTTGCCCGTCTCGCGGAGCCGTTCGATGTTCTCCTCGGGTGCGACGTCGGCCTTGTTGGCGACGAGGATGATGGGTTTGGTTCGAGCGCGGACGTCGCGTGCGAGTTCCTCGCGGTGTTCGTCCGTCCACTGTTGGGGGTCGTCGGGGTAGTCCAGTTCGCGGAGGCTCGCGGCCACTTCGTGTTCGGTCGCGCCGAACCCCGTCAACAGCTCCGCGAGGGCCTCGTCGATGTAGAAGCCGGGCGAGCGGGATTGGCGTTCGACCCCTTCCCAGTTGCGCTCGATGATGCCGGTCAACCACTGATCCATCTCCTCCTCGATGAAGTTCACCTCCTCGACGGGGTCGTAGGTGCCGACCTCGACGGGTTCGCCCTCTTCGTTCGTCCCGCCGGAGGCGTCCACGACGTTGACGATGGCGTCGGCGTTCGTCAGCTCGTCCAGGAACTGGTTGCCGAGGCCGCGCCCCTCGTGCGCGCCCGGCACGAGTCCGGCCACGTCGAGCAGTTCGACGGGAACGTAGCGTTTCCCGTCGCGGCAGTTCTCGTTACCGCACCGCTCGTCGCGTTCGAGACAGGGACAGTCCGTGCGAACGTAGCTCACCCCGCGATTGGCGTCGATAGTGGTGAAGGGGTAGTTCGCCACGTCCACCTCGGCCAGCGTCGCCGCCTTGTAGAAGGTGGACTTCCCGGCGTTGGGTTTGCCCGCCAGCGCGATGGAAATCATGCGTACTCATATCAGGGTATCGTGGAACTACCTTTCGGTTCCCGGGGCGCGGACGGCCGGAATCGAACGACCCTTCCGGGGACGGGCGACGCCGTCGATAAAAATAAGTGCTGTTGAGTGGTAACAGGGTGCATGGAGTTCTCCGAGAAGCTCGAGTTCGGCCACGAGGACCGCAAGCAAATCTACGAGTACGTGGAACGGCACGGTACCGCGGACGCCGACGAGGTGCAGGAGACGCTCCGAATCGACCCGGGCGGATTTCGCCACCACGTCGCCATCCTCCGGCGCGACGGCTACCTCACGGAGGACGACGGCGTCCTCTCGGTCTCCCTCGAAACCGGCGCCGAGGAGGAGTACGACACCGAGGACGTGGCGTTCGTCATCCGCCCCGCCCGACAGGAGGACCTCTCCGGCATCGTCGGCGCGATTCGACAGGTCGCGGAGGAGGGAACGTACATCGTCGCGGAGAGCGTCGCCGACGAAATCGACCACCAGGACGCCCTGCTCCGCCACAACGAACTCGAATCGCGGATGTTTTTCGTGGCGACGGTGGACGACGAAGTCGTCGGCTGGGTGCACCTCCACGCCCCCGAAATTGACAAACTCAGCCACACCGCCGAGTTGACGGTCGGCGTGCTGGAGGAGTACCGCAGCCACGGTATCGGCAGCCACCTCCTCGAACGCGGACTGGAGTGGGCCGGGTCGAACGGTTACGAGAAGGTGTACCAGAGCGCCCCCTCGACCAACCAGAACGCCATCGAGTTCCTCGAAGCCCACGGCTGGGAGACGGAGGCGGTGCGCGAAGACCACTACAAGATGAACGGCGACTACGTGGACGAAGTGATGATGGCGGTGAAACTGTAACCCGTCGACGCTCCGTTTTTCGCCGACGGCGTCCGTCGTTCGAACCGAGCGACCGCGCCGTCAGTCGCCGCGCCGGGTGAAGTTCCGGAGGAGGCGGTCGCCGAACGCGAGCACGAGGAGCGCCCCGAGGAGGTTGAAACAGAGGTCGAGGACGGTGTCGCGCGCGCTGTAGGGGATGAGCACGGGGTCGATGCCGAGGCGGTCGGTGACCGCGTGGACGGCGTACTCCGTGAGTTCCCACAGGACGCCGACGCCGACGATGGCGGCGAGGACGCGCGGTCTGGGGTCGTCGCCGCGGCGGTCGGCCGCGGCGTGGACGAATCCGCCGAGGAGCGTCGCGGAGAGGGTGTGCGTGACGTGGTCCCACCACCACGTCTCGTCGTACGGGCCGAGCATCCCGACGGCGTGGGCGAGCATCGCGGTCCCCGCGTACACGCGCTGCCACGGCCGGAACGAGACGTCGTACTTGCGCTCGACGACGTCGGGGAGGAAGGTTGCCGCGAGCGCGAGGACGGCGTTCACGATCCCGCCCGGGTGCCGTCGGCGAAGCCCCTCGACGAACACGCCGAGGGTCGCGAGCTTGATACCGCGCTCGGCCTTTCGAGCCGCGGAACGCCACATCGTTCCCGTCATGAGTACTAGTCGATGGTGACGGGGACGGTCGGAAATAGGTTCGCATTCGCGGCCGGGGTCGCGGAACTCGCGACCGCCGCCCGTGACGATCGAGGCTCGGATCCATCGGCTACCGGCACTCGACGCGAGCGAAAAATCGACGTCCGGAGCGCGATTCGTCCGTCGCCCGCCACCCCCCGCGTTACTGCTGGTGGTGAACCGGGAACGCGACTTCGACGGTCGTCTTGTATCCCGTTATCTCCCCGTCCTCCACGTCCGCCGTCCAGTCTTCGACTTCGATACCGTGGATGTCGTCGATGGTCTGACTCGCCTGTTCGACCGCCTCGCGGGCGGCGTCCTCCCACGATTCGTCGGAGGTGCCGAGCACTTTGATTATCTTCACTGCCGTCATGGCACGCGTCATACGCCGCGCCGGACATAGCCTCTTGTGGCCGACCCGCGAACCGGGCGAAACCGCCGGTCGATACTTGTACGGTGGCGTCGTTTACCCGACGGGGGGAGAACATGGACTACAGCGATTTCATCGGACAGGTGCAGCACCGACTCGAACTGGGGACCCAAGGCAAGACGGTTCGGGCGATTCGAGCCACGCTGACGACGCTCGGCGAGCGATTGCAGGAGGGCGAAGCGACCGACCTCGCCGGGCCGCTGCCGATGGAAATAGACTGGTATCTCGAAAACGCGGAGTCGGGCCAGCGGTTCGATTACGACGAGTTCGTCTCGCGCGTCGCCGACCGGGCGAGCGTGGAGCGGAACGAGGCGAACTTCTACGGGCAGTCCATCGTGTCGCTCCTCGCCGAGGTCGTTCCGGAAGGAGAGTTCCGGCAGGTTCGCCAACAACTGCCGGAGGAGTACGACCCGCTCTTCGAACTGGTCGGCGTCGAATTCGACTGACGCTCGACGCGCTACCTCCGCGCCCGCCGGGTTTCCGGACTCGGGACGTGAGTCAACAACTGCGCCGCGTCGTGGACGTCGTGGGTCTTCACGACCATCTCCGCGACCTCGCGGACCGTGAAGTCGGTCTCCATCTCGCGACCGTAACACCGCGCGTACAGCGCCAACCAGTCGTTGAGCGCCCGCTCCAGTTCCGCCATCTCCGACCCGTCGAATCGGGCGAACTCGCCGGTTCGCCCCTCGACGTACACCGCGACGACGTCGCCGACGCCGTCCCGGAGGTACGACAGCGCCCGTTCCTCGTCCGGCGGGTCGGCGGGCGGGTCGAACGACTCGCGGTCGCTCCGGGCGCGCTCCGCCAGCGCGGCGATGCGGTCGCGGTGCTCGGTCATCCCTCTCTGAACTCCACGCCCTTCCCGCCGCGCGGATGCTCCCACTCGGTCTCCGCGACGATGGCGCAGGTGCCGCACTCGACGCAGGGTTGCGTGTCGAGGCTGACTATCCGCTCCTCGTGTCCGTTCACCTGCACCGTCTCCTCGCGGTAGCAGCCGCCGCCGAAGTCCTTCGCGCTGACCGGGCAGGCCGAGACCGCCGCGCCGCTGGCTTCGTAGGAGTCGTTTCGCAGGCGGATGTGGGGGTTGCCCACGTCGGTGTCGTAGGTCAGGTCGCCGATTCGGTCGGCGAGGCTCTTCGGCTCGACCTCGTTCTCGTCCGTAACCGGCGTTCCGAGTTCCTCCGCGATGACCGTCGGAAGCGTGACGTAGGGCGTCTGCGTGTCCGGAATCATCGAGGAGAGGTACGGCGAACCGTACAGTCGTTCGAGCTGTCCCTCCACGACGCCCGATCGGAGCACCGCCCGTCCGAGCCGCGAGGAGAGCAGGCTGTCCGTGAGATCCGCCGCCCGCTCGTTCTCGCCGAGCCGACCGAGGGTTTGGTACTGCTTCGGGCGGAGTTTGCCCATCACGCCCTCGTCTTTCAACTTCTTCGTGTAGAGCTTGCCGGCCCGCTCCGGTTCGCCGCGCATGCGCGCCTCCGCGAACGCCTCCGCGGCGAGCGCGCCCGCGGTCACGGCGTGGTTCATGCCCTTGATTATCGGCCCCTGCGCCTGCATCTGCCCGCCGGCGTCGCCGACGAGCACCAGCCGTCCGCGGTGCGGCGCGGGGTGGGCCACCTTCTTCGAGTCGGGGACGAGCTTCGCGGAGTACTCCACCTCGTCGTAGTGCCCGTTCAACCACTGGCCGAGCAGCGGGTGGGTGAGCAGGTTGTCGAGCAGTTCGTGCGGCTCCGCCTCCTCCGCGACCAGGCTGTCGAGGTGGAAGACGGTCCCGATGGAGAGCGAGTCCTCGTTCGTGTAGAGGAAGCCGCCGCCGCGCACCCCGTCGAAGAGGTTCCCCGAGAACAGGTGCGCCTTCCCCGTGTCGTCGTCGACGTCGAATCGCTCCTCGACGACGTCCTGAGGCATGTCGATGACCGCTTTCACGCCCTGGAACCACTCGTCCGGTTCCTCCCAGTTCATCAGTCCCGCGTCGCGGGCGAGTTCGCTGTTCACGCCGTCCGCCGCGACGATGAAGTCCGCCGTGATGGGGTCGAGCTCGTCGCAGGTGACGCCGACGATCCGACCGTTCTCGCGGAGCAGTCCGTTCACCCGCACGCCGGCCAACAACCCGCCGCCGGTCTCGCTGGTCATCTCGTGGACCCGGTCGGCGAGCCACGAGTCCATCTTCCGGCGGAGCACCGCGTCGGCCCACTCCGTGTCGTGCTCGTGGAGGCGAGTGATGTCGAACGACTTCACCTTCTCGTCGGCCACGTTGTGGATGTAGTAGTCCGTGATGGGGCGTTCCGCCGCCTCCTCGCGGAAGTCGGGGAACAGCGAGTCGACGGTGTAGGGGGCCGACTCCTCGGCGTAGATGAGTCCGCCGGAGACGTTCTTCGACCCTGCCTCGACGCCGCGTTCGAGGACGAGCGTTTCGATTCCGTTCCGTGCGAGCGTCGCGGCCGCCGCGGCCCCGCCGGGCCCCGCTCCGACCACGACAGCTTCGTAGTGTTCGTATTCGTCCGTCATCGTCTCAGTCATCGCCTTCCGCCGCGACCGCGTCCAGTTCGCCCGCCTCGACCGCGTCCGTGAGGCGGGGGAGCACTTCGAAGAGGTCACCCTCGATGTAGTAATCGCTGAAGTCCCTGATGTCGGCGTCCGGGTCGGTGTTGATGGAGACGATGGTGTCCGACTCGTCCATCCCGACCTTGTGCTGAATCGCGCCGCTGATACCCGCCGCGATGTAGAGGGGCGGTTGGACGATCTGCCCGGTCTCGCCGATCTGGCGCTCCTCGGTGACGTACTGCTCGACGTGTCCCTCCACGCTGTAGGAGGCGGTGACGACGCCGCGGGACAGACCGAGGTCGGCGTCGTTGAAGGCGTCCACGAGGTCGAGCGCGAGTTCGATTCCCTTCGTGGGGTCGTCGCCGATACCGCGTCCCACGGCGACGACGACCTCGCGTCCGGTCAGGTCGATGCCGGTGTCGAGCACGTCCCAGTCGGAGACGTCGACGCGGAACCAGTCGTCCGGCAGGTCGATGTCGTGGGAGACGATTTCGCCCTCGCGCTCCGGGTCGGCCTCCATCGGTTCGAAGCTCCCCGGGATGACGGAACAGCCCTGCGGGTGGAACTCCCTGTCGGGGTTGTCGAGACAGAGGATGGTCGAGTACTCGAACCCGGAGAAATCGGGCCGTTTCATGTGGAGCACGCGCTCGAACTCGACCTTCTCGCCGGGCGTCCCCGTCTTCACGGGGTTGGAGATGAGTTCGTTCTCGATGGTCAGCCCCGAGCAGTCGCTGGCGAGGCCGGAGTCGAGTTCGCCCTGCACCTGCGCGGAGAGGTCGCGCCCGTTGTTCGTCGCCGGGAAGAGGAAGTAGCGCGGCTTGTCGTAGTCCTTCCAGTCGGCCTCGGTTCGGGCCATGTCGGCGACGATTTCGGTGTACGGCTTGTGGCGGAACCGCTCCAGTCGGTCGTCGTCGTGGTAGACCGCCACGTCCGCGCCGATGGCGATGCACTCCTCGGCGAGGTCCCCCATGTCGTCGCCGACGAGGACGGCCACGACGCGCTCCTCGTCGCCGTACTCCTCGGCGTAGTCGTCCATCAGTTCGCGGGCCTTGCCGAGCATCTCCCGCGACACGTCGAGGAGTTCGCCGCCCTGCGTCTCGCAGTACACCCACATGTCGCGGTAGACGCCGTCCTCCAGCGCCCTGACGTGCTTTTTGTCCGCGGTGGGGCGGGCGAGTCCGTCGTCTTCCGCTTCCTCCTCGTCGCCCTCGGCGTCCGATTCGTCAGGTTCCTCGGCGGTGGCCTCCGCCTCGTCGGGGTCTTCCACGTCCTCCTCGGTCGCTTCGTACTTCCCTTCGGTTTCGGTGTCCTCGGTGGCTTCGCCCTCGGTCTGCTCCCGAACCTCCTCGATTCGAGCCTGGATGGCCTCCTTCGCCGTCGTTCGGTCTTTGCCCTCCTCCTCTCTGGTGAGCAGGTCGTCCAGCGCGCCGGGGTCTTCGACTGTCTTCACGTCCTCTTCGAGTTCCTCGACGGTTCGCTCGCCGGGGTCGATGTCCGTCACGGTCAGTCACCCGCCGCGAAGGGTCGCATCGTTTCGAGCACCTCGGACATCCCCTCCTCGTCGTCGGGCGTGACCATCGTGGCCTCCCGCTCCGCCGGGGCCTTCGGAATCGGGTCGACCGACGACACGATGGTCGGCGATCCGTCCAGTCCGATGTAGTCCGGGTCGAGGTTGAGGTCGGCGTGGTCCCACGTCGTCATGTGGTCCTCGTGCTCCTCGGCGCGTTCTTCCGTCTCGGCTTTCAGCCGTTTGCGCTGGAGTCGGTGGGAGGCCTTCCGGTACGACGACTCGTACTCGGGGTCGGTGACGATGAAGGCTGGGAGCGGCGATTCGACGGTCTCTATCTCGTCCACGTCGCCCTCCACCAGTCGCTTCGCGCGGACGCGTCGCTCCTCCTCGTCCACCTCCATGGCGATGACGTGCGTGATGATGGGGTAGTCGAGACACCACGCCGTCTGCGGTCCGGTCTGGCCCGTCTCGCCGTCCGCGGTCTTGAATCCCGCGAACACGAGGTCGGGTTCGCCGATCTTCTCGATGCCGGACGAGAGGGTTATCGCGGTCGCCCACGTGTCCGCGGCGGCCATCTCGCGGTCGGAGAGCAAGTAGAGGTCGTCGGCGTACACCGTCATCGCCTCTCTGAGCACGTCGCCGTACCCCGGCGGCCCCATGCTCATCGCGCTCACCCGCCCTCCGTGTTTCACCTTCGTCTGGAGGGCGGCCCGGAGCGCGAACTGGTCGTTCGGGTTCATCACCGTCGGCGTCTTTCCGCGCTCCAGGTGGCCGTCCTCGTCGAACGACACCTGTCCCTCGCGGAAGTCGGGAACGCCCTTGGTCAACACGACCGAGTGCATCGGTACCTCCTAACGTGAATGTGTTTAGTTGGCATACGTCACTTTGTACCATTCCCCCAGTCATTATTATACTGTCGGAGAACCAACAGAGAACCGACATACGAGCGCGTTACCTCCGGTAGCCGACAGCTATGGCTCCGTCGAAATCGGCGGCGAAAATTATCAATCGTCGGGAAAATCGGACGTTACGCCTGCGGCGCGGGACCGTCCGAGGAGTTCCGCTCCCGCTGGCGGGTCGTCTCGACCGACTCGTCCACGTCGTCCGCCTCTCGCTCGACTTCGTCGGTCGGTTTGCGCTTCTCCGTGCGTATCATCGTCATCTCGCCGCGGGCGCGCATCGTCCCGTCGGCGGTGGCGTCCTCGTGAAATTCGAGGTCGGTGCAGGACACGTCGCCGAGCACCTCCGTCCCGTCTTCGAGGACGACGGTCCCGTTCCGGGTCGTCACGTCCCCGTGGATTCGCGTTCCGGAACCGACGACGATGTCGCCGCGAGCGCGGAGACTGCCGAACAGCTCGGTGTCCGAACCCATCTCGATCTCCTCCGCGCGGATGTTCCCGTGCAGGCGACAGTCGTCGCCGATGGTCGCGGGCGTCGAGACGCGCCACGCGTCGTCGCTGACGCGGGCGTTCCGCGGGATGACCGCCGGGTCGGCCTCGGTCTCGTCCAACATCTCGTCGATGACGTTCCGAGCGGCCTCCTCCTCGCCGAGTCGCAGGAGTTGCGAGAGGTAGACGAACAGGAAGACGACGGTCGGCATCGGGTTGCGGATGACGATCCACCCGTTCGCTTCGAACCCCTCGTCTATCTGTACGTCGTCGCCGATGTCGAGGTCGCCGCTGACCATCAGCCGTCCCGAGACGTGGACGCGCTCGCCGAGGTAGGCGTCCTGCCCGACGAGCACGTCGCCGTCCACGTCGCTCCAGAGGTCGAGGCGGCAGTCGGCCTCGGCTTCGATGTGTCCCCCGAAGGTCGCTCGCTCGCCCGCGATGACGTGGTTCCCGCGAACGCCGAACTCGACGGTGCTCTGTGCGCCGACGATGACGTCGCCGTCGGTCACGAGGTCGTGTTCTTCGACGGTCGTCCCGTCGGGAATCGAGAGGGTGTCCAATGAGTCGGAGCGGAGCGGCACACATCCTACCAGCGAGTCACCGGTAATAAATCCTCCCGCGTGCGTCTGACGGGCGTCTGCCGACCGCGCCGTCGCGTTCTGTAGCTTTTTTATTCGGTCGCGGCCAACGCTGGCGCATGACCACGCTTTCCTTCGACGACGAGGGCGTCGACGTCGTCTACGAGGGCACCGAGTTTCGCATGTCGAAAGACCTCATCGAGGAGGCGACTCAGAAGTCGTACTACGACGTGACCGACCACGAGGTGCTCCGACTGGTCGAGAAGAATCCCTCCCTCGGCGGGCAAGCACGTCGAATCGGTGATATCATCCGGTAGGATTTAGGTGCGGGAACCGAAACCGTGGAACATGAACCTCCCTGCCGACTTCGATCACCCCGCGTGGCTGACCGCGGTGAGCACCGTCGCGTCCTACCTGCTCGTGCTCGCGGCGATGACCGTCCTGCTCTTCGGCGTTCCGTACCTGCTTTTCACGGCGCTGTGAGTCGGCTCTGACGACCGCTAGCGCCCGACGGAACCCCACACCCTCCCGGTTGCACGCTGGCATCGGTTACCGGCGCGTCCGAGCGAAACGAATAGCTCCATAAAAACGGGTTCCGCAGGGCTCTCGTGTACGAAAGTCGAAAACGCGAACGGAGAGAAATCGACCGACCCGAACCTCAGGCGAACGTCTTGGAGACTTCGTCGTCCTCGTCCTCTTCCTCGATTTTCTCCCGCGCGTCGAGGAAGTCCTGCATCGTTATCTCGGTGCGGTCGTCGCGGATGGCGAACATCCCGGCCTCCGTGCAGATGGCCTTGATGTCGGCACCGCTGGCGTCGCCCGTCTCGTTCGCGAGTTTCTCGTAGTCCATGTCGTCGGCGACGTTCATGTCGCGGGTGTGGATGCGGAAGATCTGCTCGCGGCCTTCCTCGTTCGGGTTGGGGACCTCGATGAGGCGGTCGAACCGACCTGGGCGCAGGATGGCGCGGTCGAGCATGTCGAAGCGGTTGGTCGCCGCGATGATGCGAATCTCGCCCCGCTCCTCGAAGCCGTCCATCTCGGAGAGCAGTTGCATCATCGTGCGCTGCACCTCGGCGTCGCCCGACGTCTTCGAGTCGGTGCGTTTCGACGCGATGGCGTCTATCTCGTCGATGAAGATGACGGCGGGTTCGTGGTCGCGGGCTACCTGGAAGAGGTCGCGCACCAGTTTCGCCCCCTCGCCGATGAACTTGTGGACGAGTTCCGATCCGGCCATCTTGATGAACGTGGCGTCGGTCTGGTTGGCGACGGCCTTCGCCAGCATCGTCTTCCCGGTTCCGGGCGGCCCGTAGAGGAGCACGCCGCTCGGGGGTTCGATGCCGACGTCTTCGAACATGTCGGGGTTCTCCAGCGGCATCTCGACCGTCTCGCGGACCTCGTTCATCTGCTCTTTCAGCCCACCGATGTCGGTGTAGGTCACGTCGGGACTCTTCGTGACCTGCATCACGCGAGCGCGCACGTCGGTCTCGTCGTCGAGCGTCTTCACGATGGAGAGGGAGTTGTTGACGGCGACGCGCGAGTCGGGTTCGAGGTCGGTGCGCATCTCGTCGGTCACTTCGGTAACGGCCTCTTGATTGTTACCGTGCTGTTTGATGATGACGCCCTCCTCCGTGATCTCCTGCACGGTGGCGACGAACAGCGGCGATTGTTTCAGCTTCTTGTTCTCGTGGGTGAGTCGTTCGAGCTTCTGCTGATATTTGTTGTTCTCTGCGTTCGCGTCGAGGAGCTTATCCCGCATCTCCTCGTTCTGTGATTCGAGGACTTCGAGGCGTTCCTGAAGCGCCTCTATCTTATCCTGTTGGGACGTGTTCTCCTCGTCGTAGGGGAGATCAACGTCTTCCACAGTGTCGGTCATCAGTACCCGATAAGCGCCTGTCTCTTAAGAGGCTTCGGGTGAGCGACCGTTTCGTCCGCCTCTCTCACCGAGGAAATATAATTCCCAATGGTAATATTTCTGAATGGGAAATATTATTAGGCTGTATTCGAAATGGGTGATTGATGAGTGCTCCAGAGCTATCACACACGAACGGAACTCGTTTGCGAGACGCGGACTCGACCGACACCATCCGCGACCTGCCGCCGAGCGCGAAGTTGGTCGCAAAGGTGCTCGAATACAACGAAACGATGACCCAGAGCGAACTCGCGGACGAGACGCTCCTTCCGCCCCGGACGGTTCGCTACGCGCTGAACCGTCTCGAAGACGAGGAACTCGTCGACTCGCGCTTTTCGTTCTCCGACGCGCGCAAGCGTCTCTACACGCTCGACCTCGAATAGAGCGAACTCTTATAAGTAAGAGCGCGGCCAATCGTAGCCATGCGCTCTCGAAGTCGACGTCCCGAACTCCCCGCTGCTCGACCGGTCCGTCGCGTGCGAGCCCCCGCGATTCCTCACGGAAATCATTTAAGGCCAGTATGCTAAGTACGCAACCAATGACACGGGTGATTCACACCGGCGACACCCACATCGGGTATCGTCAGTATCATTCGCCCGAGCGACGGGACGATTTCCTCTCCGCGTTCGACAGAGTCGTCGACGACGCCATCGAGGACGACGTGGACGCCGTCGTCCACGCCGGCGACCTGTTTCACGACCGTCGCCCGGGACTCGCCGACCTCCTCGGGACCATCTCCGTCCTCCGAAAGCTCAGTCGGGTGGACATCCCGTTTCTCGCCATCGTCGGCAACCACGAGAGCACGCGCGGCGACCAGTGGCTCGACCTCTTCGAGAAACTGGGGCTCGCGACGCGGCTCGGTCCCGACCCGGTCGCGGTCGGCGACACCGCTTTCTACGGCTTGGACCACGTCCCGTTGTCGAAGCGGGACGACCTCGACTACGATTTCGTCCCCCACGAGCAAGACCACGCCGCGCTCGTCGCCCACGGACTCTTCCAGCCGTTCGAGTTCGGCAACTGGGACGCCGAGGAGGTGCTCACCGAGGCGTCGGTCGAGTTCGACGCGATGCTGCTCGGCGACAACCACCAGCACGGAAAAGAGCGAGTCGAAGACACGTGGGTCACGTACTGCGGTTCGACCGAGCGCGCGAGCGCGAGCGAGCGCGACGACCGGGGGTACAACATCGTCACGTTCGACGGCGACACAACCATCACCCGGCGAGGTATCCCGACCCGAGACTTCGAGTTCATCTCGGTCGGACTCGGCGAGGGCGAGGGCATCGACCGCGTCCGCGAGGTCGTTCGGGAGTACGACCTCGAAGATTCGGTCGCCCTGATTTCGGTTACCGGCGAGGGGGAGAACGTCACCCCCGCTCGCGTCGAGGCGTTCGCGCTGGACGAAGGCGCGCTCGTCGCCCGCGTGAACGACCGCCGCGAGGTGGACGCCGAGACGGGGGACCTCTCCGTCTCGTTCGCCGACCCCGACGACGCTGTCAGAAAGCGGGTCCGCGAGATGGGACTCAGCGAGACGGCCCACGACGTGGACGAGATCGTTCGCGCGAGCAAGGTGGCCGACTCGAACGTCCGGGCCGCGGTGGAAGAGCACGTCTCCGACCGCATCGAAGAGGGCGTCGCGGCCTTCGAACCGGCGGACGACGAGGCGGGCGAAGCGGTTCCGGAGGACGCCCCCGACGCGACGGACTCGACCGATCCGACCGACTCGACTCCCGAGAACGAAGCTGTCGAGGAAGCGCCGTCGGCGGGCGAAACCGCCGAGGCGTCCGCCGAAACGAGCGCGTCGGACGAGTTCGACGAACCGACGACTCTCGCGCAGGCCGACCGAGGTGAGTCGGGCGACGCCGACGAGCAGATATCGATGGAGGACTTCCTGTGAGGTTCGACCGAATCCGCCTCTCGAACTTCAAGTGTTACGAGGACGCCGACCTGCTGCTCGACGCGGGCGTCACGGTCATCCACGGCCTCAACGGGAGCGGCAAATCCTCGCTACTCGAAGCGTGCTTTTTCGCGCTGTACGGCGCGCGAGCACTCGACAGAACGTTAGACGACATCGTCACCATCGGCGCGGACGACGCGGAGGTCGAACTCTGGTTCACGCACGCGGGCGGGGAGTACCACCTCCACCGTCGAGTTCGGGCGACGGGTGAGTCGGCCCAGACCGCGAAGTGCGTGCTGGAGACGCCGGGGGGAAGCGTCGACGGTTCCCGCGACGTGCGCGACCACGTCAGCGACCTGTTTCGAATGGACGCCGAGGCGTTCGTCAACTGCGCCTACGTCCGGCAGGGCGAGGTGAACAAACTCATCAACGCGACGCCCGCCCAGCGGCAGGACATGATAGACGACCTCCTGCAACTGGGCAAACTGGAGGAGTACCGCGAGCGGGCGAGCGACGCCCGCCTCGGAGTCAAAGGCGTCCTCGACGACCGACGCGGGAGCCTCTCGGAACTCGAATCGCAGATAGCGACGAAAGAGGAGAAGAACCTCCACGAGTCGTTGAACGACCTCGAATCGAAGCGCAACGAGACGGAGTCGGAGATAGAGCGGTTCGAAGAAAACCGCGACAAGGCGCGGCAGACGCTCGAAGATGCCGAAGACGTGCTCGAAACGTACGACGAAAAACGCGAGGAACTCCGGTCGATCGAGGACGACATCGAGGAACTCCGGACCCAAATCGCCGAGGCGGAACAGGAGCGCGAGGAACTTCGAACCCGAGCCGCGAAAAACAGGGAACGAATCTCGGAGTTGGAATCGGACATCGCGGCCGCGCTCGCCGAGACGGAACTCGACTCGGCCGACGAGGACGCGCTCGAAAGCCGACTCGACGAACTCGACGACGAGGACGAATCGGTCGCGGAAGCGTTGAAAGACGCTCGCATGAAAGCGCAGATGTTCGACAATCAGGCGTCGAACCTCGCCGAGCGCGCGGGCGAACTCGAATCGCGAGCGCGGGAGAAACGGGAGCGAGCCGAACGGCTCGACGCGGAGGCCGAAGCCGCGACGGAGGAACTCGAAGACCGCCGCGAGAAGCTGACGGAGATCGACGCCGACGTCGAATCGCTCCGCGAGCGGTTCGCGGACGCGCCGGTCGACTTCGGCGACGCGAGCGACCACCTCGAATCGCTTCGCTCGGACCTCGCCGACCGCCGCGAGGACGAGACGGAGCGGCGGGCGGAACTGAAAACGGCGAGAGAGCAGGTCGCTGAGGCCGAGAGGCTGTTGGAGGAGGGTAAGTGCCCGGAGTGCGGACAGGAGGTCGAGGGGTCTCCGCACGTCGATTCGGTGGACGAGAACCGCGAGCGGGTGTCCGAGTTGGAAGCGCGGGTCGCGCGGTGCCGCGAAGAGCGGGAGGAGTTGGAAACGAAAATCGAAGGTGCCGAATCGCTCGTGGCGGCCGAAAACCGCGTAAACGAGCTACGAAACAACCGCGAGAACGTCGCGCAGTTGGTCGAAGACCGCGAGCAAGCGGTCGGCGAGAAGCGCGAGCAGGCGGAAATGCTCCGCGAGGACGCCGACGACCTGATGGCCGACTCGGGGGAACGGCGCGAGGACGCGGACGAACTCGAAGCGAAAGCGGAGACGCACCGAGAGACGGTCGCCGACCTCGAAGCGAAGCGAGAATCGCTCGCGGAACGGCGGGAGCGGATCGAGCGGATTCAGTCGCTTCGAGGAGACGTGGACGACGCCGAGAGCGAACTCGACCGCCTCGGCGAGAATCGGGACCACCTCGAAGAACTGAACGGCCAGCGGCGCGACCGCCTCGACGAGAAGCGGTCGCGCCGGACGGAACTGCAGGAGGCGTACGACGAGTCTCGCGTCGAGAAGGCTCGAGAGGACAAAGAACGGGCCGAAGGATACCTCGAACGGGTCGAAGAGGAGTTGTCGACCCTCCGGGAACGGCGGGACGACCTCATCGACCGAATCGGCGGCGTTCGCGGCGAAATCGAGGAGCTGGAAGAACTCCGCGACCGCCGCGACGGCATCGAATCGCGCGTCTCCGCGCTCGAATCGTTGTACGACGAAGCCGCCGACCTGCAGGCGATGTACGGCGACCTCCGGGCGGAACTCCGCCAGCGGAACGTCGAGAGTTTGGAGCGGATGTTGAACGACGTGTTCGACCTCGTCTATCAGAACGACTCGTACTCCCGAATCGCGCTCGACGGCGAGTACCGACTGACCGTCTACCAGAAGGACGGCGAACCGCTCGACCCCGAACAGCTATCCGGCGGCGAACGGGCGCTGTTCAACCTCAGCCTCCGTTGTGCCATCTATCGACTCCTCTCCGAAGGTATCGAGGGGAGCGCACCGATGCCGCCGCTGATTCTGGACGAACCGACGGTGTTCCTCGACTCCGGCCACGTCTCGCAGTTGGTCGAGCTGGTGCAGTCGATGCGCAAACTGGGCGTCGAACAGATCGTCGTCGTCAGCCACGACGAGGAGTTGGTCGGTGCCGCGGACGACCTCGTGCGGGTGGAAAAGGACGCGACGACGAACCGCTCCCACGTCGAACACCGGGACTCACTGGCCGAAGTCGCCGATTAACGGTTCCAGTCCGTCGGTCGCGGTGTCGGTCAGACCGTACCCGCGTTCGCCGGCGACTCGGCGTTCTTCGACGAGTCCGGCGGCGCGGAACTCGGCGAGGTACCCGTGGATGTCGCTCTCGCAAAGGTCGTACGCGGAGAGCAGTTCGCGGACGGAGAGCGGCCCTCGGTCGTGGAGTTCGACCAACAGTCCGAGCGCGCGCTCGTTCGGAACCGCGGTGAGGACGCGACGGGTGGCGGGACCGACTCGCCGGGCGGCCGTTTCCAGCGGCGATTCGCCGTCGGCGAACCGGAGTCGGTCGTTTTTCAGATAGGTTTCGTCTCCGGTTCGCGGGTCGCGGACGAGGCTCGATTCGTCCGATCGCTTGAGGAGAAGATACCGCCGTCCCGATTCGTCGCGCACGGTTCGCATGAGTCGAGATAGCGCGGCGACGCGGTTAGTCCTTCTGGACGGCGCGGTACCGCTGATAGCCGCGCGCGAACGCCACGAGACCGACGAGGACGAGTCCGCCGCCGAACGTCCACCGTCGCTCGAACCAGATGAGCATGAGTCCGAGACTGAGCGCGAATAGGGCGACGTTGAAGAGCAGGACCTGCGCCCAGAACTCCTTCTGTAGCTCCGGGTCGGCGTCTACTTGACTGTAGTCGCGCACCGACGGTGCCTTGATTTTGAGGTTTTCGGACGGGTCGTTCACCTCCGGGACGAGGTCGGCTTCCGGGGCGTCACCCGGGTCTTCGGACCCTTCGTCGTCGTGACCGAATCTATCGAACACCGTAATCGAAAAATCGTGCGGGAAGTGAAAAGCGTTCGGAGTCGATTCGGTGTCTCTTCAGACGTGTTTCTCTAGCGTGACCGTGCTGGATGCTTTGAGCCAGCCGAGGGGATTTTCGGCGTCGTAGAATACCACCCCGTCGTCCGTCTCGTAGGCCTCTATCGAACCCGTCGGCTCGTCCGGAGCCGGGAGCCCGGTTTCTGCGCGGTCCAGCTTACTGTCTTCGGTGGCACGGTCAGACATTGACTTGACCTCGGAGTATGCTATGCGCTAACACATTAAATCCCTTTCCATTCCGGCGACTCGCACAAACGGGAGGGTTTTTACCGGGAAGCACCAAAAACAATCGACATGACTCAATCGGGGCTCGGCGACTTCGCGGGCGGGGACGAGCGACCCGCGGCGGAAGCCCGCGCCGTCGCCGGAAACGACGACACGACGGTACGCGTCGTGGACGCCGACGCGGAGTGGCTTCCTGACTCGCAAGGTGACATCGAACTGGCAGTGACGCAGGTCGATTACACCGTCGAGGGAAGCGGCGAGGACGAAGAGCCGATTATCCACGTCTTCGGGCGGACGCCGGACGACGAACTCGAACACGTCCGCGTCGTCGGCTTTCGACCGTACTTCTACGCGCCGACCGAGACCTTGGACGACGAGAAACTGAGCGACTCGCGCATCACCGGTTTCGAAGAAGGGTACGAGAGCATTCGCGGCGAGCGGCTGACGAAAATCTTCGGGAGGACGCCCCGCGACGTGGGGAACATCCGCGACCAGTTCGAACACTACGAAGCGGACATCCTCTTTCCAAACAGGTTTCTCATCGACAAGGACGTAAAAAGCGGCGTTCGCGTGCCGGAGCGTCGCCGGGACGACGGCGAAATCGTCGTTCGAGAGGACGAAGTCGTCGCCGCCGACGTGCACGCGAACCTTCGGGTCCACACCTTCGACATCGAGGTGGACGACCGCTCGGGATTCCCCGAGGACGGCGAAGAGTCCATCATCTGTCTCACCAGTCACGACTCCTACCGCGACGAGTACGTCGCGTGGCTGTACGACGCCCCGGACGGCGGCGTCGACGCGCCGGACGACCTCCCCGATTACGAACCGCTCCGCGACGACTCCGACATCGAGGTTCGGACCTTCGCGGAAGAGGAAGCGATGCTGGCGTCGTTCCTCGACTACATCGAGGAGACGGACCCGGACGTGCTCACCGGGTGGAACTTCGACGACTTCGACGCGCCGTACCTCCTGGACCGCCTCGAACGGTTGGCGGGGAGACACCACGACTACGACCTCGACTACGAGCGACTCTCGCGCGTGAACGAGGTGTGGCGGAGCGACTGGGGCGGCCCGACGATAAAGGGCCGCGTGGTCTTCGACCTGCTGTACGCCTACAAGCGCACGCAGTTCAGCGAGCTCGACTCCTACCGCCTCGACGCCGTCGGCGAAGTCGAACTCGGCGTCGGCAAGGAACGCTACGCCGGCGACATCGGCGACCTCTGGGAGCGGAATCCGCCGCGCCTGCTGGAGTACAACGTCAGGGACGTGGAGCTCTGCGTCGAACTCGACCGCAAGCAGGACATCATCGCCTTCTGGCAGGAGGTCGCGTCGTTCGTCGGCTGTAAACTCGAAGACGCGACGACGCCGGGCGACGCGGTGGACGTGTACGTCCTCCACGAGGCCCACGGCCAGTTCGCGCTTCCCTCGAAGGGGCAAGTCGAGAGCGAGGACTACGAGGGCGGCGCGGTGTTCGACCCGATAACGGGCGTCAAGGAGAACGTCACGGTGCTCGACCTGAAGTCTCTGTACCCGATGTCGATGTCGACCATCAACGCCTCGCCGGAGACGAAAGTCGACCCGGAGGAGTACGACGGGGACACCTACCGCGCGCCGAACGGAACCCACTTCCGGAAGGAACCGGACGGCGTCGTGCGCGCGATCATCAACGAGACGCTGGCCGAACGCGAGGAGAAGAAAGAGCTCCGGAACCAACACGACCCCGACAGCCACGAGTACGAGGTCTTCGACCGCCAGCAGGCCGCGGTGAAGGTGATAATGAACAGTCTGTACGGCGTGCTCGGCTGGGACAGGTTCCGCCTCTACGACAAGGAGATGGGCGCGGCCATCACCGCGACCGGGCGGGAGGTCATCGAGTTCACCGAAACCGCGGCGAACGAACTCGACTACCGGGTGGCGTACGGCGACACGGACTCGATCATGTTGGAACTCGGCGGAGACGTCGAAAAATCGGAGGCCATCGAGCAGTCGTTCGAAATCGAGGAGCACATCAACGCCCGCTACGACGAGTTCGCGCGCGAGGAGTTGAACGCCGAGGACCACCGCTTCCAGATCGAGTTCGAGAAGCTCTACCGCCGCTTCTTCCAGGCGGGCAAGAAGAAGCGGTACGCCGGGTACATCGTCTGGAAGGAGGGCAAGGACGTAGACGACATCGACATCACGGGATTCGAGTACAAACGGTCGGACATCGCGCCCATCACGAAGGAGGTCCAGCGGGAGGTCATCGAGATGATCGTGACGGGCGAGGAGTTGGACGACGTGAAGACGTACGTCCACGACGTCATCGAGGACTTCCGGGAGGGGAACGTCGATCTGGACGAGGTCGCCATCCCCGGCGGTATCGGGAAGCGACTCGACGACTACGACACCGACACGGCCCACGTGCGCGGGGCGAAGTACGCCAACGTCCTCCTGGGAACGAACTTCCAGCGCGGGAGCAAGCCCAAGCGACTCTACTTGAAGAAGGTTCACCCGACGTTCTTCGAGCGGATGGAGGGAGAGAAGGACTTCGACGCGCGGACCGACGCGCTGTACGGCGAGTTCAAACGCGAACAGGACGTCATCTGCTTCGAGTACGCAGACCAGATCCCCGACGAGTTCGAGGTAGACTGGGACAAGATGCTCGACAAGACGCTGAAAGGACCCATCGCGCGCGTGCTCGAAGCGCTCGACATCTCGTGGGAGGAAGTGAAATCCGGCCAACAACAGACGGGGCTCGGGAGCTTCGTGTGAGCGCCGACGAAACTATCGAAACCCCGTAAGGAACCACCATTGTTTTCCGGTCTGCGAAAAGAATCTTTACTTTCCGGAAATCGATTGCATACGAATGCGAAACCGTTATGGGACGACCGACCCTTGCTCCAAACGACTTAGGTGAACCTAACTATGGCAACGCTCGAACTAAGAAATGTCCACGCGGAGGTCGTGGAAGAAAGTGAGGAAATCCTCAAAGGCGTCGATCTCGAGGTTAGCTCCGGCGAGATTCACGCGCTGATGGGGCCGAACGGAAGTGGGAAATCGACGACGGCGAAGATAATCGCCGGACACCCCGCGTACGAAGTGACCGACGGCGAAGTGCTCGTCCACCTCGAAGAGGGCGAGTTCGGCGACGTCGAGATACCGGAGGACAAGCGCACGTGGAACCTCCTCGAACTGGAGCCGAACGAGCGCGCGGCGCTCGGCGTCTTCCTCGGCTTCCAGTACCCCGCCGAAATCGAGGGCGTCACGATGTCGAACTTCCTCCGCACAGCGGTCAACGCTAAGTTCGAGGAGCGCGAAGAGCTCTTCGAAGAGGGCGACGACGAGGAAGAGGAGGAAGAAGCGGGCTACGACACCAGCCCGATGGAAGGTCCCGCCGACGAGGGCGAGATCAGCGTCGCGGAGTTCCAACAGCTCCTGAAAGAGAAGATGGAACTGCTCGACATGGACGAGAAGTTCGCCCAGCGCTACCTCAACGCCGGCTTCTCCGGCGGCGAGAAGAAGCAGAACGAAGTCTTGCAGGCCGCCCTCCTCGAACCGTCCGTCGCAGTGCTCGACGAGATCGACTCGGGGCTGGACATCGACCGACTGCAAGACGTATCGAACGGGATCAACGCCCTGCGCGACGAGCAGGGGACCGGAATCCTGCAGATTACCCACTACCAGCGTATCCTCGACTACGTCGAACCCGACACGGTTCACATCATGCTCGACGGGGAAGTCGTCATGGAAGGCGGTCCGGAACTCGCCAAAGAACTCGAAGACAAGGGATACGACTGGGTTCGCGACGAAGTCTACCAAACCGCATAAGGTGAAATTATGAGCTCAGAACAGGATCACTTGAAAGAGACAGACACGGAAGAACGGTTCGAGTTCAAGAAGGAACAACGGGCCGCCGTCAAGTCCGACAAGGGGCTGACCGAAGAGGTCGTCCGCCTCATCAGCGAGGACAAGGACGAACCCGAGTGGATGCTTCAGCGCCGCCTGCGCGCGCTGGAACACTACCAGAACATGCCCCTGCCGACGGACTGGCCCGGCCAGCCCGACCTCACAGAACTCGACGTCGAGGAGATCGTCCCGTACATCCGCCCCGACGTGGACACCCGCGGCGGCGCGGATAGCTGGGACGACCTGCCGGAGGACATCAAGGACACCTTCGACAAACTCGGCATCCCGGAGGCGGAGCGCAACGCGCTCTCCGGCGTCGGCGCCCAGTACGAGTCCGAGGTCGTCTACCAGAACATGCAGGAGCAGTGGGAGGAGAAGGGCGTCGTCTTCATGAACATGGACCAAGCGGTCCAGGAACACGAAGACCTCGTCAAGGAGTACTTCATGACGAAGTGCGTGCCGCCGAGCGACAACAAGTTCGCGGCGCTCCACGGGGCCGTCTGGTCCGGCGGGTCGTTCGTCTACGTCCCGGAGGACGTGACGGTTCAGATGCCCGTGCAGGCGTACTTCCGCATGAACTCCGAAGGGATGGGGCAGTTCGAGCACACGCTCATCATCGCCGAGGAAGGGAGCGAAGTCCACTACATCGAGGGCTGTTCCGCGCCCAAGTACTCCGCGTTCAACCTCCACTCCGGCGGCGTCGAGGTGTTCGTCGGCGAGGACGCCCACGTCCAGTACTCGACCGTGCAGAACTGGTCGAAGAACACCTACAACCTGAACACCAAGCGCGCCATCGTCGAAGCGGGCGGCCGCATGGAGTGGGTCTCGGGCAGCATGGGGTCGAAGTCCACCATGCTCTACCCGTGTTCCATCCTGAAGGGTCCCGGCGCGAGCGCCAACCACATCTCCATCGCATTCGCCGGCAAGGGCCAGAACATCGACACAGGCGCGAAGGTGTACCACAACGCGCCCCGCACCAACTCGACCATCGAGTCGAAGTCCATAAGCAAGGACGGCGGCCGCACGAACTACCGCGGTCTCGTCCAGATCAGCGACGGTGCGGTCGACTCGTCCACCTCGGTCGAGTGCGACGCGCTGATGTTCGACAACGAGTCCACGTCGGACACCATGCCGTACATGGAGATCAACGAAGACCGCGTGGACGTCGCTCACGAGGCGACCGTCGGCAAGATCGGCGACGAGGACGTGTTCTACCTCCAGAGCCGCGGACTGGACGACGACGACGCGAAGCAGATGATCGTGAGCGGGTTCATCGAGCCCATCACGGAGGAGCTACCCATCGAGTACGCGGTCGAACTGAACCGCCTCATCGAACTCGAGATGGAGGGAAGCCTCGGATGAGCACGCAGGTGCACAGCACCCTCTCGGAGGAGACCGTCCGCGAGATTTCGAGCGACCTCGGCGAACCCGAGTGGCTGCTCGAAACGCGCCTCGAGGCGCTGTCGGCGCTCGACGACCTGGACATGCCGCAGGTCATCCGAACGCCGGGCCGCGACTGGACGAACCTCGACGCGCTGGACTACGACAGCTTCGTCGACCCGCTCGGGGCCGAGGAGGAAAAAGATCGCGTCGAACCCGAGGGCGTTCACGTCCTCCCGCTGTCCGAGGCGTTCGACGAGCACGGAGACGTCGTGAAAGAGCACTTCGGCTCCGTCATCGACCCGCAGGAGAACTACCTGACGGCGCTCTCGACGGCGCTCTTCACGAGCGGCACGCTCATCTACGTCCCGAAGGGCGTCGACGCCGAGGACGTGACCATTCGGACGACGATGCAGAGCCAGTCGCTGTTCAACTACACGCTCGTCGTCACCGAGGATTCGAGCTCGGTGACGATTCTCGAGCGACAGGACTGCGAACCGCTGTCGGGGGAGCGCTACTACAGCGGACTGGTCGAAATCGCCACCGGCGAGAACAGCCACGTCCAGTACGGCTCCCTACAGGAGTTGGACGAGGAGACGTACAACTACACGCTGAAGCGCGGCAGCGCCGCCGACTACGCGACGGTCAACTGGATCGAGGGCAACCTCGGTTCCCGGCTCACGAAGTCCTCCGTCGAGACGACGCTCGACGGCGAAGGCTCGGAGACGAAGACCGTCGGCGCGTTCTTCGGTCACGACGACCAGCACTTCGACGTGGCGGCTCGGGTCTGGCACAAGACGGCGCACACGACGGCCGACCTCGTGACCCGCGGCGTGCTGGACGACGAGGCGCGCTCCGTCTACGAGGGCGTACAGGACGTCGGCACCGACGCGTGGGACACCAGTTCCTACCAGCGCGAGAACACGCTGATGCTCTCGGACGGGAGCGAGGCCGACGCGTCGCCGAAGCTCATCATCAACAACCACGACACCGAGGCGAGCCACTCCGCGACGGTCGGACAGATCGACAAGGAAGACCTGTTCTACATGACCTCGCGCGGCGTGCAGGAGCAACTGGCGAAGGACATGCTCGTGGAAGGGTTCTTCGTGCCCGTCCTGGACGAGGTCGAAGTCGAAGAACTCCGGAACGACCTCGAATCGAAGATCACCGAACGGCTGCAGAACTGAACGAGCCCTTCTTTCGTCTTCCGTCGCGCGCGAGCGCATCAGGGACTGTTAAGTTTCCCCGCCGCTACCCCTCACGCATGAGTGTGGGTCAGCGCGTCTCGTCCGATCGTCAACTGGCGCGCCTGCTTCAGATCGGTGTCGTGCTGGAAGAGGTCGTCGAGGCGCGGGCCGCGCGCCACTTCGAGACGCTCCCCTCCGAGGAACGAAACGAGCTTCACGAGGACGTTCGCGAGATGCTCACGGAAGCGCGCGAAGAGTCGGCCGAACACCGAGAGCGCCTCGAATCGCTCATCGACGAACTCGACGCGAAGACGATCCCGTTCGAGGAGATCGAGATGTTGGTCGGCGAGCAGTACGCCCAGACCGCCCCCGACGATTTCGACGGCGTGCTCTACGACCAACTCCACGGCGAGGAGACGGCGTACAAGTTCTACGACGACCTCATCGTCGCCATCGAGTCGAGCGACGCGACGTTCGCGCTCGACCGCGAGCGACTGCTCGAAACGCTCACCGCGATTCGAGCGGAGGAGGCGGAAGGCGTCGAAGAAGTGGCGGAACTGATGGAGGCCGCAGAATGAACACCGCAGACCAGTACCTGAAAACTATCTACCTCGTCCAACGCATCGAAGACGGACCGGCCGCGACCGGCGCGCTCGCGGACAGACTCGACATCAGCCCGGCGAGCGTCAACGAGATGGTCGGAAAACTCCAAGACCGCGGGTTGGTCGAACACGAGAAGTATCGCGGCGCGACGCTGACCGACGAGGGGGAGACCCGCGCCCGCGACGCCCTCCAGACGTACTGCATCCTCGAACGCTTCCTCGCCAACGTGCTCGAAGTCGAGGAGTTCCGCACCGAGGCGAAACAGCTCGAAAGCGTCATCGACGAGACGGTCGCGGAGCGATTGGACACCATCATCGACCGCGAACCGCAGTGTCCGGACTGCTTCCGCGCCGACGCGGACATGTGTGCGTATCTGGTCGACGAGGGCGAGGCGGACTGACCGGGTGAAACGAGGCGAATCGAATCGGCGTACTGCGGTTTTCCCCGCCGGTCGTTTGCGGTACGTTCAAGTATCAGCCCAGATTACGTGACGACGAAGCCTCGCATCTACCGCCGAGTCCCGCGGTGGTGAGCAGCGTCGAAAGAACGTGAGCCTCGCGGGACCGTGCGAATGAGGCGAACGAAGTCCCGTGGTGTAGCGGCCAATCATAATGGCCTTTGGAGCCATTGACGGCGGTTCGAATCCGCCCGGGACTATACCCAAAACGGTACGATTCCCCTTTTACGCGGTGATGATCGTCGGCAGTTGGTGAACCGAGTAAAAGTCGTACTGGTCGTGGCGGTGAGTCGACCGACGCTCAGGGACCGTCAATTCATCAACGCGTTCATAGCCGTCTCGCCGCTATAGCAGAGCATGCGAGAATTCGTCTTCGCTCTCGAATACGACCCGGAGAGCAGCGCGGTCGCCGACATCCTCGCCGCCAATCCCGAGACGACGATTCGGTCGCTCTCCTGCCACGTGACGTCCGACAACCTCTGGCGCGTTGACCACGTAAGCGGAAACGACGACGCGCTCGACGAACTCGCCGAGACGGTCGCGGACGCCGAGTACTACACCGACTGCCTGGCTCGTCGCGACTGCGGGGCCGACTGGGAGACGCGGGTGCTCGATCGTACCGACGACGTGCTCGTCCTCTACTCCTACTGGACGAGGACTCCCTCCTGCACCTCCATCCCGCACCTCGCACTCGACCACTTCGGCGACGGGCTCATCTTCGAAACCACGTGGACGGGCCGCCGCTACGAGTGGCGAATCATCGCTCCCGGCGACACCGCCTTTCGTGCCTTCCGCGAGGCCATCGGAGGGGAGATCGACGGGACGACCGGCGTCGACTTCGTCCGAGTGGGTGGCACGGCAGCGGACACGACGAAAGACGGTAGTGCGGAAACCCTCACGCCCGAGCAGGACGCGGCGGTCCGCGCCGCCGTCGAACGCGGCTACTACGAGACACCGCGCGAGATCGAGACCTACGAACTGGCCAAAGAGCTGGACGTTCCGGGGTCGACGCTGGGGTACCGACTGCGTCGCGCCGAGAGTAAACTGGCGACGGCCTACGTCGACGATAGTCCACCATCCTCTCGATTGCCGGCTTCCGAGTCCTAACGCGGCATTCGGTACGCACCAAACGAAGCGGTTTGTCCGTCAGTCACCTTCGAACGCGTAATGACTACGAACGCCGCGGGACCGGAGGGAACTCCGCCCCGAGCCGTGGAGCTGGACGTGCCCGGGATGGATTGCCCCTCCTGCGCGGAGAAGATCGTCAACAGCGTCTCCGCGCTCGACGGCGTCGTCTCCGTCGAACCGCAGGTGATGACCGGAACCGTCCACGTCGAGTACGCCCCCGGAAGGGTGGGCGTGGATGCCCTCGTCGAACGCGTCCACTCCGCCGGCTACGACGTCGAATCGCGGAGCGACCTCGAGACAGTGCGCTTCGACGTCCCCACGATGGATTGTGCGTCCTGTGCGGGTAAAATCGAGAACGCACTCGATACCGTCGAGGGCCTTCGAGAGCGAGAGACGTTACCGACGACCGGAACAGTCATCGTCACCTACGACGCCGAACGAACCTCCCGCGCCGATCTCGTCGCCGCCATCGAGAGCGCGGGATACGAAGTCGAAGAGACCGGCACGGAAGCGGACGGAGGAGGCTTCGACGGGGAGAGTTCGGCGAAAGCCGTCTGGCTGAGTCCACGAGCGCTCAAGACTTGGATCGGTGGTGGGCTGTTGCTACTCGGCCTCGTCTTCGAGTTCCTGCTCTCCGGATTCGACGTGACGCTCTTCGCGCTTCTCGGACGGGAATTCGGCGCGGCAGAGCTGCTCTACTTCGCCGGTGCAGCGATCAGCGGGGAGGAAATCATCCGCAACGGGTACTACTCCGCTCGAACCCGGTCGCTCGACATCGACCTGCTGATGAGCCTCGGCATTCTCGGTGCGATCTCGGCCAGCTTGGTCTTCGCCGAGGCGCTTTATCTCGAAGCGGGGATGCTGGCGGTGCTGTTCAGCGTCGCGGAGTTGATGGAGGAGTACGCGATGGACCGCGCTCGCTCCTCGCTGCGCGAACTAATGGACCTCTCCCCGACGACCGCGACCGTCCGGCGCGACGGGGAGGAGACGACCGTCCCCGTCGAAGAACTGCGCGTGGGCGACCGCGTGATCGTCCGGCCCGGCGACCGCGTTCCCGCCGACGGAACGGTCATCGAGGGCGAGAGCGCGGTCAATCAGGCACCGATCACCGGCGAAAGCGTTCCCGTCGACAAAGCGGAAGGTGACGAGGTGTACGCCGGGACCATCAACGAAGAGGGGTACCTCGAAGCCGAAGTCACGGCGGTGGCCGAGGACAGCATGCTCGCCCGCATCATCGAACTCGTCGAAGACGCCCAGCGGGACAAAACCGAACACGAGCGGTTCGTCGATCGGTTCGCCGGTCAGTACACGCCGGTCGTCGTCTCGCTGGCCGTCCTCATCGCCGCAGTCCCACCGCTCCTCATCGACGCTACCGTAACCGTCGGCTTCGGCGGTACCACCCTCGCCTTCGCCGGCGACTGGGCGACGTGGTTCAAGCGCGGACTGGCGCTCCTCGTCCTCTCGTGCCCGTGTGCGTTGGTCATCAGCACGCCGGTCAGCGTCGTATCCGGAATCACCAGCGCAGCGCGCAACGGCGTTCTCATCGAGGGCGGAACTCACCTCGAATCGGTCGGTACCGTGGGAGCCGTCGCGTTCGACAAAACCGGAACGCTCACGCACGGACGACTCACCGTCACCGACATCGTGCCCGTCCGCGGCGAATCCCGGGAGTCGGTACTGGCAGCGGCGGCGAGTCTGGAGTCGCGAAGCGAGCACCCGATCGCGCAGGCCGTCGTGGAGGCTGCCGACGAAGAGGGCGTCGAACGCGAGGACGTCTCGGCGTTCGAGAGCTTAACGGGAAGAGGCGTCCGCGCCGCGCTGGACGGCGAAGCGCATTACGTGGGCAAGCCCGCCCTCTTCGAGGAGCTGGGAATCTCGCTGGACCGCATTCAGGCCGCATCCGACGGGGGTGTGGAACTCGAAGGGTCCGGTGACCGCGACGAACCGTTCCCGCCGCAGGGTGATACGATCGCCGACCTGCAGGCGGAGGGGAAGACCGTGATTCTCGTCGGAACCGAGAAGCAGATCGAGGGCGTGATCGCGGTCGCGGACGAGGTGCGCCCCGAGGCGAGACGGGCGGTGGAGCGCCTTCGCGATATCGGCGTCGAGCACGTGGTAATGTTGACCGGAGATAACGAGACCACTGCCCGCGCCGTCGGCGAGACGGCCGATATTGACGAGGTCCACGCGGAGCTGCTTCCGGAAGACAAGGTGAACGTAATCGCGGCGCTCGACGAGAAGTACGGCGGTGTAGCGATGACTGGGGACGGAGTCAACGACGCACCCGCGCTCGCGACTGCTACCGTCGGCGTGGCGATGGGTGCAGCAGGAACGGACACGGCGGTCGAGTCAGCGGACATCGCCCTGATGGGTGACGATTTACTGAAAGTTCCCTATCTGTACGCGCTGTCGAGGAAAGCCAACGGTGTCATCAGGGAGAACATCTGGGCGAGCGTCGGTGTAAAGGCGCTGTTGGCGGTCGGCGTCCCGTTCGGACTGGTGAACGTCGCGATCGCCGTTATCGTCGGCGACATGGGGATGAGTCTCGGCGTGACGACGAACGCGCTACGATTGGCGCGAATCGAACCCGAGCGAATCGAGTAATTGTCAAACTCCGCCCGGGACTACACCGATTTTGACTCGAACCTTCTCACGGCGTTTCGTTCCGCGTCCGACGACGGCGGGTGCGGCGATGTCCGCACCCGAGGCGAGCGCGCTATTTGCCGCGACTCTCCGCCCGTAACTCCCATTACCATCTAAAATCCACGTGGCGATATGAGTACGATCGCGGAATTCAGTATTCCGGCGGAGGAGTTCGCGCTGTCCGAGACGTTGGAGCGCCTGCCCGAGATGGTGTTCAAAATCGACCGCGTGGTGGCGCACGATACGGATTACGTAATGCCGTTCGTCTGGGCATCCGACGGCGATTTCGAGTCGCTGACCGCGGCGCTCGAAATCGACCCCAGCGTGGGAAACGTCGAGCTTCTCACCGACCTCGACGAGGAGCGTCTTTACCGCATGGAGTGGGTCAACAAGACCCGGATAATCGGGCACATGCTGCTCGAACAGAGCGCGACCGTTCAGCGCGCAACGGCGCACGACGACCAATGGGATCTACGCGTGCTGTTCCCCGAGCAGAACCGGATTTCGGCAACGAGCCAGTACGCGCACGAGCACGGGTTCTCCCTCGACGTCTCGCGGATCTACGACGTCGACAGCGCACAGCGCGTTAGATTCGACCTCACCGACGACCAACAGGAAGCCCTCGCCATGGCCGTCGAACACGGTTACTACGACGTCCCGCGGGACGTCGACCAGTCCGAACTGGCCGAAAAACTCGGCGTGTCACACCAAGCGCTTTCAGAACGGCTCCGGCGGGGAACCAAGGGAATCCTCGAGAAGGTCGTTCTCGATACCCCCGCCGACGAGGACGCGGACCGTACCCTCTGACGGGACCGGCAAGATAAGAGGACCGCCGTGCCGCCCGCCATCGTTCGAAACGGTCCGAGATGCGGTTACTTCGAACCGTGCTGAATCGTTCCCGTCCACTTTCCGTACATGTCGTCGGTCTGTTTGTCCTTATCCAGCAGGAGTACTTCGACGTTCAGCGTCCCGGAGTTGAACTGCCGGAGCGCCGCCTTGTCGATCTCGATTTGGTGCGTTCCCTCGTCGTGCTGGAATCGAACGCCGGCGCGCGCGACTCGTTCGCCGTTGATTCTCACGAGGAAGTACGGGTCGCCGTCCACCAGCGGTTCGGGGTCGACGCCCGACATGCTGGTGTTCGCCACGACCTCGACGTCGAAGTCGGAGTAGCCGTTCCCGCTCTTCGCTTCGACCTTGTTGGTGAACGTCACGCTCTTGATTCGTCCGGGCTCCCGCTTGACGTCTATCGGCGTGTTCGGCGCTTTCGGCGGCGACCACGATTGGGTCGTCGTCGTTCCGGTCGTCGTCTCCGTCGTTTCCGTCGTCGTCGTTGTCGTCGTTGTCGTGGTACCGGTCGTAGAGGTGGTCGCGGTGGTCGTCTGGGCGGGACTCGTCGACGTCGAGGTCGTTTCCGTCGTGGTCGTGTCCGACCCGCCGATGCCGCTACAGCCGGCGAACAGGACGGCGACGACGAGGACGAGCGCGGATAACTGATGACGATTCATAGGTGGGTAATGGAGATGATTCGTTAATATCCTTTTGCCGCTTTTCAAGCGTCCGTTTCCTAATATCGACGCCGTCGGAATCGAGAGTAACGAGAGAGTACGGCTCCCGACGGGCGGCGTGAAAACGCGCGAGGCGAACGGAAAGCGACGCGTAGGATCGACTTATCGCCGACCGCGTCCGATAACAGATAGGAGATCCGAACGCTTCGATTTCGACGGACGACGTTGACGCTGCGTTATTTTATCATTTTTGATTGACGGGTAGAAACAAGACATATATACGCTTCGGACACATCCGTAATATCTACCATCGGTTTGGCGATATTCATGGAATATAAACAAAATAATCGGTACGAGATGACAGTTACAGATGCGGAGTACGACGACGACGGTTCCTTGAATCTCTCGGTGCGCTTCGACCCGAACGAGACGCCCCCGCTGGACGAACTACTCACCGATAGCTACGTCAAACTGAGCGTGTACGACAGAGGAGAGTTCGCGGAGAGCGGGACGCTGGCCCTCTACAACCGTATTCACTGTTGAGCGGATTCGATCGGCGAAAAAGCGGAGTTTTCTGGCGAGGTGCGGTCGGTACCGGTCGGTTCTTGAAGCAGTTTAGAGTCGGTCGCGCCCCTTACGACGCGACACGGAGCGTCCGAGTTCGAACTCGTCGAATTTTCGCGAAACTGTCCGCAGGTAGCGACGAACGTCGAACCCCGTTCGTCGTTTCGTGCGCCCCCGTCGAGAGCGTGAGCGGCGGGACGGTTCTCGGTTCCGACGGTTCAGCAACCGCCGAGCCGCTGCTTGCGTCTCCGGTGAGATGAGGGGATTGTCCGGCGAGAACGCCTGCGAGAGCACCCCGCAGACCGCCGCGATGACGACGAAGTAGTATCCGAGGGTCGTGATGATGTTCGCCGAGAAGAACGCGACGTAGATGCCGTTCACGAAGAAGAACAGCCCGAGGAGCTGTAACCCCCTGTTGAGATACCGAAACGACGAGTCCGTCGTTGGTTGCTCGATGCCGTTTAGGTTTGTCGTACTCATCTACCCACACGCCGTTTCGACGCGCGACGTAATGAAAGTCAGTCAGACATATGTGTATAACGTGACTTGAACGGAAATAAACCACTCGAAGATGCGACACGCCCGTTGAGAGCTTCTCGAACGGCGGTCGACTAGTCGAGCACGAATTTCAGCCGCTCTTCGTCGCTTCCCTTCGTCTCTCGTCCGGTGATTCGGAACTCGCCGATTTCCCCCGTGTTTTCGACGTGCGTTCCCGCGCACGCGGTTCGGTCGTACCCGTCTATCTCCACGATGCGAATCTCTCGGATGCTCTTCGGAAGGAGGCGAATCCGCGTTCGTTCAGGGTCGAGCGTCGATTCCGCCTCGTCGCGGGCCATCTCGTACCAGTCGACGGCCAGTCCCTCCTCGATGCGCTCTTCCATCTCCGCCTCGATGCGGGCGAACTCCTCGTCGGTAAATCGCTCGTAGGCGCAGTCGATTCGGGCGCGGTCGGCGTACAACTGGTTTCCCGTCGTCGGCGCGTCGAACTCGTCCAGCAAGACCGCCGAGAGGAGGTGTTGTGCGGTGTGATGTCGCATGTGCGCATACCGACGCTTCCAGTCGATTCGTCCGGTGACGACGGTTCCCGCTTCCGGCGGGGTTCCGTCGACGGTGTGGTAGATGGTATCTTTCTTCTGCACGTCGGAGACTCGCCACGTTTCGCCGTCGGTTTCGAACTCGCCCGTATCGGCGGGCTGTCCGCCACCTTCGGGATAGAACAGCGTTCGGTCGAGTACGACGCGGTCGCCCGCGACGCGCTCGACCGTCGCCTCGAACTCTCGATCGTACGTGGCGTCGAGATACAGCGCCTCGGTCATATGCCGGTAGAAGAACAGGCGACACTTAATGAACTCGTCGTAACGCTAAAGAGCGAATCGTGCGTTTGTATCAGTAATGAGTACGAACTACGGACAACGGAGGAGAGTTTATGGGTGTCGAAATTAAGGGTTCGCCGGTCTCTGAACAGGAGTTCGAGGAGATGAAAGAGTTCGTTTACGAGTATCTCTCCGCGAGCGTGAAAAACGAAGAGGGTGGCGGGCGTATGCGCTGGTACCCGTGGCACTCCGCGGACTACCGGTTCAACCACATCCTCAACGTCGTGAGTCTGGCCGAAACCATCGCGGAACGGGAAGGTGCCGACGTGGACGTGGCCCGCGTCGCCGGGCTGTTCCACGACATCGCCAAACTCGACGCGGACCAGGAGGTGCACGCGGAGGAGGGGGCGCGGGTGGCCCGCGAGTACCTCGAATCGCACGGCGAGTTCCCCGAGTCGTTCGTCGACCAGGTGTGCAAGGCCGTCGAGAACCACTCGTATCAGGGCGACCTCTCGCGCCTCTCGAAGGAGACGCAGTCACTCATCGAGGCGGATATGCTCGATAAGGTCGGCGCGAACGGAACCGCCCTCATGCTCCTTCGGATGGGCTACGAGGCACGAACGCACATGGCCGCCGCGGAGATGGTCGACAGGGTGCTCGAACGCGGGAAGGACGCCTCCGCCCGCGTGCAGAGCGAGACGGCGCGGGACATCGCCCACCGCCGACTGAAACGCGTGAAGTGGTTCCGCGAGTGGCTGGAAGACGAGGTGCCGGAGATGGACGCGGAGCCGTCGGGGTCGCCGCGGAACGGCGACTTCTGAGCTCCGCGAGTCGCCGAGGTCACGCGAGCGTCGTCGCCGCGTCGTAGACGAACGCCGCGCCCGCGAGGGCGAGCACGCCCGCGCTCAGATACGCGACCGCGGGCGCGAACGAATCGACCCGCTTTCCCGCGGCGACCAGCGCGGCCGGAAAGCCGGTGATCCAGAGCGCGATACCCGCGAAGAAGCTCGCGACGATGACGGGACCGCCGGTCGTCACCGCGAGTTCGCCGGGGAGGCCGGCGAGCGCGCCGAACCGTCCGGGGTCGAGCAGTCCGACGCCCGCCGTGAGCCACCAGATTATCTGATAGGGGTTCGTGATGGCGAGCGCGAACGCTTTTCTGAACCCCTTCGCGTCCTCCTCGACCGCGTCGGCGGTGAACGTCGCTGTCGCGTCCTTCGCCGCTCCGTAGGCGAAGTACAGCATGAGCAACCCGCCGACGCCGACCATGAGTCCGCGGACGAGCGGGGCGTCTCGGACGACCGCGACGACCCCCGCGAGCGCGAGGACGAAAAAGCAGGCGTCGGCGGTCATCGCACCGAGTCCGGCGAAGAACCCCGACCGCCAGCCGCGGAGGACGCTCTCCTCGGCGATGACCGCGTTCATCGGTCCCGGCGGGGCCGCGAGCGAAAGGCCGAGAACGACCCCCGCGACCGCCGAAACGAGCACTTCCAGCATCGAACGCGGCTTCGCGCCGGGAAACCAAAAGACCGCGGTTAGAGGAACCCGCCCCACTCCGCGAACACGAACGCGCCGAACAGGAGGAAGACGAATGCGGCGACGAGTTCCATGTACCTCGTCGGCACCCGGCGCTCGAACCGCTCGCCGATGAGCGCGTCCACGCCGGTTCTGAGTCCGAGGGCCGCCACGACGCCGACGAAGACCGACGCCCGAGCGCGCGGGAAGGTGGCCGCGAGGTCGATGGTCAGCAGCTGCGTCTTGTCGCCGAACTCGGCGAACGCGATGAAGACGAAACTCGTCAGGACGCCGCCGTACGCGCCCATCCGAGTCAGCACGCTATCGGGAAGCAGACGACCGGAGAGCCCCACGTCGACTCCGCCGCCGGTCACGAGCGGGCTTTCGTTCTGCTCGCCGCGGAAGCGCCGGGACGCGCTCCGGAGCGTCCACAGGCCGAAGGCGACGAACAGGCCGCCGGTCGTCGCCGCGATGACGCCGCCCGGGAGGACGGCGACTATCCAACCGCCCATCGCGACCTCGACGAGGCTCCAGAGCGAGAAGGCGGCCATCGACCCGACGAACACTTTCTTCGCGTCGTATCGGGAGGCCAGCGTGACGACGACGAGCTGTCCCTTGTCGCCGAAGGTGGCGAGCATGTTGGCGAGAAACGACGCCAGCAGCGGACCGTACTCGGCGTACCGCTCGACGACGGACTGTAAGCCGGTCGCGGCGGGAGTCGGCGCGCCCACCATCTACGCCACTTCTTCGGCGACCGCCCGGACTCGAATCGACCGGGCGACGCTCTCGGGAAGGCTCTGTTCGTCGGCGTCGATGGCGACCGTCACCATGCCGAAGGGGGCCACGTCCGTGATTTCGAGTTCCGTACCGGGCGTGATTCCCGCGTCGGAGAGGTAGCGGAGTTCCTCCTCGTCGCGGTCGCTGACGCGCGCCACGACGACCGTTTGGCCCACGTCGTGTTCGCTGAGGCGCGTCGTGTCGTCCTCCTCGATGGGCGTGAGGTCGGCGTCCGGAATCGGGTCGCCGTGCGGGTCGACCGTCGGGTTCCCCAGCACCTCGGCGACGCGGCGCTCGAACTCCTCGCTGATGTGGTGTTCGAGGCGGTCGGCCTCGTCGTGGACCTCGCTCCACGAGTAGTCCAGGTGCTCGGTCAGGTAGGACTCCAGCAGGCGGTGGTGACGGAGCACTTCGAGGGCGACCGTCTCGCCCTCCTCGGTGAGTTCGACGCCCTTGTACTTCTCCCGGTGGAGCAGGCCGCGGTCGGCCAGTTTCTCGACCATGCTGGTGACCGTCGGCGGCGTCACGCCGAGGTACTCGGCGATTTCGGATGTCGCCACCGGCTCCTCGCTTTCCTTCTGGAGCGTGTAGATGGCCTTCAGGTAATCCTCCATCACGTCGCTCAACATCACTGGTTCGATTTAGATGCTTCTAAACCTTCAATTTGTCGTGTGCTCGGTGTCGCGTTCGGGTGCGGGGCGAGGATCGGACAGTCGCCCTCTGTCGGGCTCTAATCGCACCGCTCCTCGCAGATTCGGTCGATGATTCGTCCCGTCGAAAGCAGTTCCTCCGCGTCGTCGGGGTCGAGCGGCGAGGCGCGTCTGACCTCGCAGTCGATTCCGCGCCGGTCTAGCTCCGCCTCGATGGCCGCGTCGTCGTGGTGCTGGTCGTACCCCAGCGCGATGATATCCGGGTCGAGTTCTTCGATGGGCACGAAGATATCCTCGGAGTGGCCGACGCGCGCGTGGTCGACCACCTCCAGCGCGCCGACCAGGTCCCGGCGCTGACGGTTCGGCAGGATGGGCGGTTGCTTGTGCGTCACGTTCTCTCGGCGGGCGACGATGACCGACAGCCTATCGCCCATCGCCGCCGCGTCGCGGAGATAGTGGACGTGGCCCGGGTGGAGGATGTCGAATGTTCCCTGCGCGAGTACGTGGGTCACTGCTCTCTCAACTCCTCGTCGATGTCCGCCTGCGTGAAATCGAAGAACGATTCCGCGTCCGGAAGTTCGACGTCCAACACGTCGAGCGTTCGCGGGTCGCCGTCCCGGTCGAACGCCCTCCAACTGTTCCGGTCGTAGGGCGCGCCGATGATGATGTGCACGTCGCCCTGCCCGAACGTCGCCAAGTCGGCGTCGCTCGGTCGGAGCACCCCGTTCGGGTGCGAGTGGACCGAGCCGATCGCTCGCGTATCGTTGGGCACGGTGCTCGTTTTCACCGTCGCGCTCACGCTGTTCGACTCGGTGCCGGGCATGACGAGCACGTCGGTGATGACGGTCCCCTCGCGGTCGAGTCCGAGTCGACTCGCGGATTCGCCGCGGAGGAATCCCATGTACTCGTTCGGGTGGGTGTCGCGGGAGGCTTCGAGCGCGAACTCCAGCGTCTCCGCCGCGATGCCCAAGATTTCGTTCGAGCGGAACAGCCGCATACCACACACTCCGATTCCCCGCGTTCTAAACGTTGCGAACGCGCCGGGTACCGAATCCCGTCGATATCGAATATAATTTTAAGCGATTCCGCACGAGCGGCCGCAAGTTGCAAAGCGTTAAAAATAGCGCCCCCGAAAGTGGGGACAAGATGACTCCCCCCGATACCGGTTCCGTCGATGGAACCGACGATTCCGTCGTGTACGACCTCGCGGCGGACTGTACGCTCTCCGATATCTCCGAGGGTGAACGATATCACGCCACCGTCAACGGCGTCGTCGATTACGGCGTGTTCGTCGATCTATCCGACTCCGTATCCGGTCTCGTTCACGAATCGAATCTCTCCGGCGAGTACGAGGTCGGCGACGACCTCGTCGTCGAACTGCTCGAAGTGCGGGAGAACGGCGACCTGAGTTTCACGCCGGTCGAGTCCGACGACTTCGAGACCGTCGCCGTCGCTCACGAGTACGAAGTCGCCGAGACGGGCACGCTCTCCGAGCAAATCGGCGAAACCGTCCACATCGAAGGTGAAGTGGTCCAGATAAAACAGACCGGTGGCCCGACCATCTTCCACGTCAGCGACGACACCGGCGTCGTTCCCTGCGCCGCGTTCGAGGAAGCGGGCGTGCGCGCACATCCCGACATCGACATCGGTGACGTCGTCCACCTCGTTGGCGCGGTCGAGGAGCGCGACGGCTCGCTTCAAGTCGAAGTCACCTCCCTCGACGCGCTGACGGGCGAGGAGGAGACGGTCGTCCGCGACCGAATCGAGAGCGCGCTCGACGAGCGCGCCGAACCGCACGACACCGAACCGCTCGTCGAGTGGCCCGCGCTCGAACAGCTGTTTCCCGATCTGCGGGAAATCGCCAAAAAGCTCCGGCGAACCGTGCTCGAGAGCCGCCCGATTCGCGTCCGACACCACGCCGACGGCGACGGCATGTGCGCCAGCATCCCGGTCGAACTCGCGCTGAAACGCTTCATCGAGGAGACCCACCAGGACCCCGACGCGAAGCGCCACCTGTTCAAGCGCCTGCCGAGCAAGGCACCCTTCTACGAGATGGAGGACGTGACGCGCGACCTGAACTTCGCGCTCGAAGACCAGGCCCGCCACGGCCAGAAACTCCCCCTCCTGCTCATGCTCGACAACGGGAGCACGGAGGAGGACGTGCCCGCCTACGAGAACTTGGCGCACTACGACATCCCGATTCTCGTCGTCGACCACCACCACCCCGACCCCGAAGCGGTCGAACCGTACACCGACGGGCACGTCAACCCGTACCTCTACGACGAGGATTACCGCATCACGACCGGGATGATGTGCGTCGAACTCGCCCGGATGATATCGCCGGACGTGACCGACGAACTTCGGCACGTTCCCGCGGTCGCCGGCATCTCCGACCGCTCGAAGGCCAACGCGATGACGGATTACGTCGAACTGGCCGAGGCCGAGGGGTACGACGAGGAGTTCCTCACGGACGTCGGCGAAGCCCTCGACTACGAGGCGTTCTGGCTGAAGTACGACCCCGGACGGAACCTCATCAACGACGTGCTCAACGTGGGCTGCGACGACGAGGAACGCCACCGCGAACTCGTCTCGTTCCTCGCGGAGCGCGCCCGCGCGGACACCGACCAGCAACTCGACGCCGCGATGCCCCACGTCAAACACGAGCGACTGGCGAGCGAAGCCCACCTCTACCGGGTCGACGTGGAGAATCACGCCTACCGCTTCACCTACCCGCCGCCGGGGAAGACGACCGGCGAGATTCACGACCGGAAGGTACGGGAGACGGGCGAACCGGTCATCACCATCGGCTACGGGCCGGACTTCGCCGTCCTCCGGAGCGACGGCGTCCGCCTTGACATCCCGGAGATGGTCTCCGAACTCAACGACGAAATCGTCGGCGGCGGCGTCAACGGCGGCGGTCACCTCGTCGTCGGGAGCATCAAGTTCGTCCAAGGGATGCGCGAACAGGTGCTCGACGCCCTCGTGGAGAAGATGGCGGACGCGGAACTCGACGAGGACCTCCAGAGCACGACCATCGGCCACCAGCGCGCGGAAGACTAACCGAACGCCACCTCCCTCCTCGCGAGCCAAACTGCTCCAGCCACGCCGACCGCGACGAATCCGCAGAGACCGACCGGAACGCGTCGCCCGCCCGCCTTCCAGTCGGCCCTGAACACTTCCGCGTAGTACGCGCCCGCCTCCGTTCCGTGGAGAATCACGGCGACTTCGCGGTTCTCTCGGGCGGAGTGATTGTTCCAGTTGAGACTGCCGACGACGACGTGTCGCTCGTCCACCACGACGCCTTTCGCGTGTATCTTCTCGTATCCCCGCGGTTCCACCAGTTTCGCCTTCAGCGGAAGTCCTTCGGCGTCGGCGCGCTCGTTCAGCCAGCGCACGACTTTTCGGTTGTTTTCGCGGGCGTACCACGCCCCGCTGAGTAGAACGCGGACTTCGACGCCGCGGCGGGCCGCGGCGAGGGTCGCGCGGACGAACGGTTGTCGCGGACCGCCGACCGTCATCTGCTGGACGAGTATCGACTCGTTCGCGGAGCGCAGGAGGGAGACGATGCCTCTCTCGGCGTTGTCCGGTGCGGTCAGCACGGTGACGGATTCGACGGACACGACTCGCGGTTCGAATCGGCCGGGATAGCTTCCGTTCGCCGGAGCGGCGGGGGCGAACGACCGCCCGCGCCTGAACGCTTCCCACGAGCGAGTGTCGCGCCAACCGGCGTCCGCCTCGAACACCTCGGCCAGTTCCGCCGCCGCCGCACCGCGGACGACGACGCCCCATCCGCGATTCGAACGCCCGCCCGTACCTGACGGTTTCCAGTTTTCCGTTAGCACCATCGCCCGGTCGTCGACGACGGCGTACTTCGCGTGGTGGAAGGCGTAACGCGCTCGCTCCCCGCCGATGACCTCGACGGAGATACCGCGCTCGGCGAGCGCGTCGAGGACGGCCGCCTCGCGCCGCGAGATTCCGCCGACCGGTGCGTCGTCCACGAGCACGCGAACCGCGACGCCTCGATTCGCGGCGGCGACGAGGGTTCGAGCGACGCGGCGGGAGGTGAACGAGTACCCGGCGAGGAGGATGCGGTCGTCCGCCGACCGGAGCGTTTCGACCGGGACGGTGGGGTCGTCCGGCAGGACGAACGCGCGCACCGTCGCGGCGTCGGTGCGGACGATGGGCCGCTCGGTCGCTCCTAACGGCCGCCACTCGCTTCCGTTCGGTCGCCACCGTTCGCCCTCCGGCGCGTCGGCGTACGCGACCGAATCGACGGTCGCGGTCCGACGGTCACCCGCCCCGTTTCGACGCAGGACGACGGTTTCGCCGCTGTTGGCCAGCGAGAGCCCGGCTATCGGGAGCGCGCGAAGCGACGTGAGATTCTCGGTCAGGTTCGGTGCGGTGGAGAACGCGATTCGCCCCGAGACGGTCTCGTTCGGGAGTTCGACCGCGTTTTCGCCGTCCGATATCCTCCATCCCGAAAGATTCGTCCGGCGGGGAAACGACACGACGACGAACTCCCCGGCGTCCTCGTCCGCGACCGGGTTCGGATACACCGCGACGATTTTCGGGTGCGGAGTCGCTACGGCCGCCGACGCGGTCGCTACCGCGGGAACCGGGAGAACGGGCGCGAACATAACCAGGGCGGCGAGCGCGACTCTGGCCAACACGGGGCGGAGTGGTTCCGGCTTCGGGTTTAAACGTTCGGAACGGTGGATTTTTGTCAGCGACGTTCGGTCTCTCGGTATGGTCTCGATACCGATCGCGCTCGAACTGGCCGGGTACGCGCTGGGGGCGCTCGGCGCGGTGCTCGTCTTCTTCGAGTTCTTTCAGATTCCGGACTACATCGAGTACGACCCGGACTACAACGATTACACCATCGACATCTCGCCGATGGAGGTGACGGAACACACGTGGATCGGTCGCGTCGGCGCGTTTCTCGTCGCGCTCGCGTTCGCGCTCGAATTTCTGGCGGTTCTCCTCGCTCAGAGTCTCGGGTGAACGACCTCTCGGCAGTCGGGACATTCGGCGAACTGCGCGCGACCGTTTTCCGTTTCGTATTCGATGAGAAGATAGCCACTCGGAATGTCGCTCTCGCAGTTCGGGCACGCGCCGAGTCGAACGGGTTCGGTCGCCATTTACCTCTCGGCCGGAAGTGGTCGCTTAATAACCTTTGTTATTGACCGATTAGAGGACGGTAATGACTCCTTACCGGCCGACTACAGCGCCTTTTCGGCCTCGCTCTGGACGAGGAAGGCGCGGTCGTCGGCGTAGCCGCGCACCGCGTCGAGCGCCCGGGCAGTTCCGATCTGGTTCAGCGCCCACGCGGCGCTCGCGCGGACGGAGTCCGACTCGTCGTTTTCGAGCGTGTCCGCGAGGGGGTCGATGGCCCGCGTGTCGCCGATGCGACCGAGGGCGCGAGCGGCGTGGCTGCGAACGCCTTCGTCGTCCGCGACGAGTTGATCCGCGATTTCCTGCGTCACCTCGTCGCTTCCGATTTCGCCGAGTGCTTTGATGACGGTCTTCGCCATCCCGGGGTCGGCGTCGACGTAGTCGACGATGGCGTCGATGGCTTCGTCGCTCCCGATCTTACCGAGGATGCGGATGGCGTCCTTATCGCGCCGGTTCGCTCGTTGGAGCATGGGTTCGAGCGCCTCCTCGTTGCCCATCCGTTCGAGCGCGTCGAGGCAGTGACGCTCCATGAAGTTCGACTGGAGCGAATCGAGCGCGAGGAGCACCATGTCCGCCCGGTCTTTCTTCTCCCAGACTTTGAGGGCGTGCCACTCCGGCGGGTAGTCCTTCCGGTGGTCGAGCACCTCGTAGAACCCTTCGGCTTCGAGCTGGTCGCGCGTTTCGAGGTCGCTCCACTCCTCGGCGTCGTCGATACCCTGTTTCAGCTCCTCGGTCGCCGCGACCAGCGCCTCGATGGTGTCCGCGTCCTCGTCCGGGTCGAGATCCGCGTCGCCGACGGCGGCGGCCGAGTTTTCGAGTACTTCCGCGAGGTCGTCCGAGTTCCGGGATAGGGTGACGCCGAAATCGGTGTTGAGCGTGTCCTGCACCGTTTCGACGAACGATTCGACGACGTCGACGAGTTCGCCGCTCCCCTCGTCGGTCCAGCGGGTGTCCCGAACGGTCGATGCGGCGTCCTCGATGTCGCCGATAACGTCCGCGGCGTACGGCCCGCGCTGGTCCTCGAGTTCGTCGCGGAGGTCGGAGAGTCGGGTCTCCAACTCCTCTCGCGGGTCTTCCTCGTCCTCGTCTTCCGGTTCGGGAATATCGGCGCTCTCCAGCAGCCCCTCTATCTTGTCGAGTTTCGCTTCGACCACGTCGAGGTCGGCTTCCGTCTCGGCGGCTTCGAGTTCCGACTCCGCTTCGTCGAGTTGTTCCTCGACGGTGGCCGCGTCGACGGGTTCCGTCTCCGATTCGGGTTCCGTCTCCTCGGTCTGCTCCTCCTCGGTCCCTTCGGCGTCTTCGTCGCTCATGCGTCCACCCCCGGGAAAGCCGTTGCTCTCATATGCCGAAAAATCGGTGCGTGCCCATCAAGAGCGTTTCCCTTCTGTCGTCGGCGCGGTTTTCCCGTCCGTCGTCCGCCAGTAAAACTGCGGCGAGAGCACGAGGTACGCCAGCGCCAGCGTCAGCAGGGCGTAGGGGAACGCTCGTCCCCGAAAGTCCGGGACGAGCACCGCGAGCGAGTGGACGATTCCCATGATGAGCGCGTCGCGGGCCAACAGGTCGGGGTACGTAATCGTCGACACCATCAGTCCCGCGAGGACGAACGCGAGCGGGACGAGGACGAACGGGTCGGTGAACCCAGCGAGCACCCCGGCGCTGATGATGACCGACGCGAGCGTCGTCGGAACCCCTTCGGTCACGTCGTCGTCGGTGTCGTAGGCCGTGTACAGCCCCAACCTGACGATGGCCATCGCGACGAACAGCGCGCCGCCGGCGAGCGCCACCGCGACGCGGAGCGCGTCGAATCCCCACGCTTCGCGCACGACGGCGACGACCAGCATCGCCGGCGCGACCGAGAACGAGGCCATGTCGGCCAGCGAGTCGAGGTACGGCCCCGCCGCCGAACTCCCGACGTGGCGGGCCAGCACGCCGTCGAGTCCGTCCGCCACCGCGGCCAGCAGGATGAGGCGCGCCGCCAGTTCGGGGTTCGCGGTCGCCGTCGCAACCGCCAGAAAGCCGAGCGCGGCGTTCGAGACGGTCACCGCGTCGGCCAGCGACAGCCGACCGACGAACCGGGGTTTCATACCCGGCGAGTAGTGCGAGCGCGCTTGATACGTCTTTTGAAAGCACGCTCGAGGCGGAAAATACGCCGTCGCCGAAACTCACCGCTCGGCGACGTCTCGAATCCGGTCGAAGGCCTCGCGCTCGCGCTCGCCCCCGCACGTGCGAGCCACGTCCTCGAAGTAGTCCAGTCGCGCCCGGAGTTCGTCGGCGTCGTAGCCCTCCACGCCGAGACGGGACGCGGCCACGGTCGCCTCCACGACCGCCGCGAACCCCCGGTTGGTCGTCGGAACCGCCTCCCGCACGATTTCCGAGTCGACCGGCGTCAGCGCCCACTCCTCCCAGCGCGTTCCGCCCGACTCCCCCGAATCGACCCGCTCGACCTCGACCTCGACCCACGCGTCGGCGGAGTCGAGCACCGCTCCCGACTCCTCCCGAATCGAGAGCGCGGCGTCCGCGAAGTCCACGGGGTCGCGGGTGAACTGGACGACGCCGCCGCCCCTCCGGCGGAAGTTCCGCCGCGTTCGGGTGTTTCCCCACGTTCGGGCCGTCACGGGGTCGCCCGCGCGGAGGCCGAGCGCCGCCGCGTTCCAGAGGTCGTTCGGGCCGAGCGTCGTGACGACCGACTCGGTCACGCCCCGGAGTTCGACCGGCCACTCGGTCACGGCGTCTCTCCCCGCGCCAACGCGACGAACAACCCGCCGGCGACGATGTCCGCGGTCGTTCCGGGGTTGATACCGTCCTCGACCAGCGAGTCGGCGAAGGCGCGAAGGAGTTCCAAGTCGCCGTTGCGCGCCCCTTGAAGCGCCTCCTGCGCGCGAACGCGGACGCTCTCAGCGACCCTCCTCCCGTGCTGTTTCGCCACGAAGGTGTCCGGTTCGCGGGCCAGCAGTTCGAGGTAGACGCGCGCGCCGCGACCCGAGAGCGGTCCCTCGAGTTCCGCGATTCGCTCGCCCGCCCGGAACGTCCGTTCGAACTCGTTCGTCCACTCGCGGGCGATGCCGTCCTCGTCCGCCCCGAGCTCCATCACGTCGTAGAGGGTGAGTTCGGCGTCCCTGACGGCCGGAATCGCGTCGCTCCCCCGGCGCACGTCGAACTCGTCCGCACCCTCGGGCGGGTCGTCGACGTACACGTCGACGTGCTCGAACGCGCGGTAGAACCCCTCGGCGTCAGCGACCGTCGTGGACTCGACGACCTCGGCGACGGCGTCGGGGGCGGGTTCGTCCGCCTTCACGAGGGGAACCAGCAGGCAGAGCGCCCCGAACTGCGTGTTGCCCCCCGACTGCCCGCTCATCCCGGCGACGGCCTCCTCGAACGCCTCGCCGACCGCCGCGCCGTCTTCGGCCGCCCGAAGCCCCGCCCCGGCGCCGACCGCCCCGGCGAGGAAGTGTTCGAACCGGAGGTCGGGAAAGTCCCGTTCGCGGTCGACGTTGCCGGGTTTCGGCGTCCCCGCGACCTCCAACAACAGCGCGAGTTGCGCTCGTTCCGCGGGCGTCATGCGACCGCCTCCGCGAACCACTCGTCGGTCGCGCGGCGAACCCGCGAGAGGACCGCCGGACGGTCGCTGGGTCGCCCGACGCTCACCGCGTCCGCGCCGTAGTCGAGGTACTCGGCGACCGTCTCCCCGTCCCGGACGCCGTTGTTCGCGACGAGGAAGCAGTCGGTCGCCGCCGCGATTTCGGCGACCGCGCGCTCCGAGTCCATCGCGTCCACGTGGACGACGTCCGCGCCGGCGTCCGCGACGACGCGGGCGACTTCCGGGAGGTCGACGCCGGACATCTCGGTTCGAACCTTGACGCCGACCGCCGCGCCCGTCTCGGCGGCCGCCCGAACCTGCTCGCGGAGTCTGTCGGGGTTTCGAAGCAGCGACTGCCCCGCGCCCGCCGCGCACATCTCGTCCTGTCGGCAGTGCGCGTTCACCTCCAGAATCGCGTCGTGCGCGCGGCACACCTCGGCGGCGGCGCGAATCGGTGGCAGGGTCGCGGAGCGCACGTTGAACCCCGGACGGAGCGGCGCGTCGGCGAGCGCGGCGAGTTGGTCGTCCGCGAAGGCGACGGGGTCGTCCGGCAGGAACTCCTCGCGGTCGCGGTCGACCATTTTTCGGGCCGCCTCGCGCGTCTCTTCGTCCAGCGCGATACCGCCCAGAAACGCCGCCCCGACGTGTCCCGCACCTGCAAGCGCCCACTCGGCGTCGGATTCGCCGCTGAGACTCGCCAGCGCGACCCGCGGCTCGAACATCTCAAGCCACCTCCAGCGCGCGTTCGGCCGCGCGCGCGACGCGTTCCGCGTCCGCGGCGTCGTTCATCTCCGTGTCCGTCCTGACGACCGGCCGGTCGAGGTTCGTCCCGTCCTCGTCGTCCAGCACGAAGGCGTCCGCGAAGGGGTACGCCGCCGCCACGCCCGCGGTGCTCGGGTCGTAGCCCACCGCCGCCATCAGTTTCGCCGCCGGCCCGGAGAAGACGCGGTCTTCCACGAACGGCGAGACGGCGACCACGGTGGTCGATTCCAGCGCCTCGCGGAGTTCGTCGACGGCGAGCATCGGGCCGATGCTCGTCACCGGGTTCGACGGGCCGACGACGACCGGTTCGTCCGAAATCGCGTCCAGCGCGGCGGGCGACGGGTCGGCCTCGTCGGCGCCCCGGAACTCCACGTCCACGACTTCGGGGTCGCCGCCGCGCGCGACCCAGAACTCCTGGAAGTGCATCTCCCCGCCCGGCGTGCGGACGATGCTCGCCACCGGGTCGTCGCTCATCGGAACCACGTCGACCGGGGCGTCGAAGGCGTCGGCGAGGAGACGGGTCGTCTCGGTGAGGGTGTGGCCCTCGTCCAGTAACCCCGTCCGCGTGACGTGAACCGCCCGGTCGCGGTCGCCCAGCAGCATGAACTCCGCGACGCCGGAGAACCGCCGCCAGCGAGCGATGTCTCTCCCGTCGGTCTGGAACTCGTCTGGGAGGTAGCGCGGGCCGTCGGAGAGGCCCGCCGACTCGGCGAGTCGGTGGAGTTCGTCGTGGGTCTCGGTCGTGTCGTCGGCGATTCCCCACCACGTCTCGCGGTTCAGCACGTCGCCCTGCTGGAACAGCACGGTGTCGATGTCGGGGCAGACGAGCAGTCCCCCCAACTCGACGTCGTCGCCCGTGTTCCCGACGACGGTCGTCTCGGCGGGCGAGAAGACCGAGCGCGCGCCGTCCAGAAGCTTGGGGGTGCCCGTTCCCCCGGAGAGAAACGTTACCATGCTCGGAGATGGTCGCGGGGTCGTGTAAATTCTTGCGCTCGGTTACTCCCAGAGCGATCGCCACGTTTCGACGTGCAACGCGAGGTACGTGCCGTCGCCGTCGACGTTCGCGCGAGCGACGTTCGCCTCCTCGTCGACCGTCGTCTCCAGCCGCACGAACGTCTGTCGCTCCCGGTCGTATCTGACGCGGTAATCGCCCTCCTCGTCCTTCGGTTTTTATACCACGACGACCGAAACACGTCACAATGAAGACCATCAAGGACAGCGTCCACGACCACATCGACGTGGTCGGCGTCGCGCGGGACTTGCTCGACACCCCCGCGGTCCAGCGACTCCGCCACATCACGCAACTCGGAACCGCCCGCCTCGTCTATCCCTCCGCGAACCACACGCGATTCGAACACAGCCTCGGGGTGTACCACCTCGCGTGCGAGGCCCTCGCCAACCTCGGCATCGAGGGCGTGCAGGCCGAGCGCGTCCGCGCCGCCGCCATCCTCCACGACGTGGGGCACTCCCCCTACAGCCACACCATCGAAGACCTCATCCACCGCCGCACGGGCAAGTACCACGACGACGTGCACGACCTGCTCGTCGGGTCGGAGGTCGGCGACGTGCTCCGGGCGCACGACTTAGACCCCGACACCGTCGCCGGACTCATCGCGGGGGACGGCGAACTCGGACAGGTCGTCTCCGGCGAACTCGACGTGGACAGGATGGACTACCTCGTCCGCGACGCCCACCACACGGGGGTTCCGTACGGCACCATCGACCACCAGCGTCTCGTCCGCGAACTGACCTTCCTCGACGGCGAACTGGTGCTCGCGGAGGGGAACGTCCAGACCGCCGAGAGCCTGCTGGTCGCTCGCGCGCTGATGAACCCGACGGTGTACAACCACCACGTCACGCGGATCAGCAAATCCATGCTCCAACGCGCGAGCGAGCGACTCCTCGACGCGCCGGACATCGACGCCGAGGAGTTGCGCCGGATGGACGACCACGACCTGCTCGTCGCGCTCCGTGCGAACCCGAACACCGCCGAGTTCGCGCGCTGCCTCTCGGACCGCGACCTCTACAAGCGCGCCGTCTGGGCCGAGATGGCGGACGTGCCCGACGACGTCATCGACGCCGACCACGAGACCGTCCGCGACCACGAAGCCGACATCGCCGAGAGCGCGGGGGTCGATCCGGACTCGGTCATCCTCGACGTTCCGGGTCGCCCGCGGATGACCGAGTCCTCGTCGCGCGTCATCGTCAACGGCGAAGTCAGGCCCCTCGCCCGGCAGTCGACGCTCGTCAGGGCGCTCCAGCGAGTCCAGCGCGACCAGTGGCGACTGGGCGTCTACGCGCCGGCGGAGGAGACGGAGCGGGTCGGACTCGCGGCGGAGCGCGTGCTCGGACTCGCCACCGACGGGGCGCTCGTCAGCGACGTTCGGACCGGCGTCAGGACGACGCTGGACGACTTCGAGTGAGGCGTCCGCTCGAACCGCGACGAGGAGTTTAAGACCCGCTGCTAACAACTTCCTCGCATGTTCGTCGAGGGTACGATACTGCGCGGCCCGAACTTCGACCCCGTCGAGGGTCGCGTGGTGGTCGAAGACGGTACGATAACGGCTGTCGAAGAGGAGTCCGTCTCGTCGTCGGACGTCGTCCTCCCCGCGTTCGTCAACGCCCACACGCACATCGGCGATTCGATCGCGAAGGAGGCGGGTGCGGGCCTCTCGCTCGAAGAACTCGTCGCGCCGCCCGACGGATTGAAACATCGACTGCTCCGCGAGGCGACCCGAGCGGAGACGGTCGAAGCGATGCGCCGGTCGGTGCGGTTCATGCAGCGGACAGGGACGGCGTCGTTTCTCGAATTCCGCGAGGGCGGCGTCGAGGGCGTCTTCGCGCTGCGAGAGGCGGTCGAAGGACTCGACGTCGACCCGGTCATCCTCGGACGCGAGACGGTCGAGGCGATGGAGGCCGGCGACGGATTCGGCGCGAGCGGCGCGAACGACGCGGACTTCGGCCACGAGCGCAACGCGACCGCCCGGGCCGGAAAGCTGTTCGGCATCCACGCGGGGGAGGTCGATTCCAGCGACATCAACCCGGCGCTCGACCTCTCGCCGAACTTCCTCGTCCACGTCGTCCACCCGGAACCGATCCACCTCGACCGAATCGAGGACAGCGAGATTCCCGTCGCGGTCTGCCCGCGGTCGAACCTCGTCACCGGCGTCGGCCTGCCGCCGATTCGGGAACTGCTCGACAGGACGACGGTCGCGCTCGGGACGGACAACGTGATGCTGAACAGTCCGTCGATGTTTCGGGAGATGGAGTTCGCGGCGAAACTGACCGAAGCGTCCCCGCGGGAGGTGCTCCGAATGGCGACGCGGAACGGCGCGCAAATCGCGGGGCTGAACTGCGGCGTCGTGGAACCGGGTCGGGACGCGAAACTGCTCGTCCTCGACGGCGACTCGGACAACCTCGTCGGAAGTCGCAACGTGATTCGCGCCGTCGTCCGCCGCGCGGGGGCGACCGACGTGAAGGACGTGCTGCTGTAGTCCCGGCTGACTTTCGGTTCGAAGGCCGAAGACACCAAACGAGTTAAGAAGGCGCGAACCGTGCTATTCGGTAACGTATCATGTACGATCGAATTCTCGTGCCGACCGACGGTTCGGCGGAGACCGAACGAGTGGTCGAACACGCCGCCGAACTGGCCGAGGCGCACGGGGCGGAACTGCACGCGATCTACGTCGTCAACTCGGCGACGTTCGCCAGCCTCCCGATGGAAACCTCGTGGGAGGGCATCAACGACATGCTTCAGGAGGAGGGCGAGTCCGCGCTCGAAGACGTGCGTCGCGTCGCGGATCGCTACGACGTGTCGCTCACGACCCACCTCGTGGAGGGGCCGCCGAACCGGGAAATCGTTCGATACGCGGAGCAGGGCGGTTTCGACCTCATCGTGATGGGTACCCACGGCCGCGGCGGCATCGACCGACTCCTGCTCGGGAGCGTCGCGGAGCGCGTCGTCCGCGCCTCCACCGTCCCGGTGCTCACCGTCCGGGTCGGCGCGGACGAGAACTCGCCGAAAACCGAGGCGAGCGAGGGGGCGAAGGGGAGCAGTTAGACGGCGCGGGCGCGGGCGCTCAGACGGGTCGGAGGTGTTCGCAGTCGCCCGCGTGAACGCGAACCTCGCCGTCGTCGGTCGCCACGACCAGCGCGCCGGGCGTCACGACGTCCACCGCGTTCCCTATCACGTCTCCGTCCCGCGTTTCGATTCTTACTCGCTGTCCGAGCGTCGCCGCTCGCTCGCGCCACGCGCCGAGCACGTCGTCGGTGTTCGCGCGGAGCGCGTCGAACTCCTCTAACAGGCGCTGGACGAATATTCGACGGTTCACGCTCCCCGCCGCCTCCTGCACGCTCGTCGCGCCCTCGGGAAGCGACGCTCCGGGGACGTTGACGTTCACGCCGATTCCGACGACGATCCACGAGACGCGGTCCGCCTCGCCCTCCATCTCGGTGAGGATTCCCGCGAGTTTCTCTTCCCCCACGAGAACGTCGTTCGGCCACTTGATCTCCGCCGGAACGCCCGCCTCGCGGGCGGCGCGCGTCACGGCGACCGCGGCGGCGAGCGTCAGCAGCGGGACGTGCGCCGGCGGCAGGTTCGGCCGGAGGACGATACTCATCCAGACGCCGCCGGACGGTCCGACCCACTCGCGGTCCAGTCGGCCCCGCCCGCCGACCTGTTCGTCGGCCAGCACGACCACGTCTTTCGCTCCGTCCGCCGCGAGATTCCGCGCTCGGTCGTTCGTGCTCCCGATGGACTCGTGGTACTCGACCTCGAAGGGGGCGTCGAGACCGTACTCGACCGTGGGGCCGAACTCCGAAGCCTCGCCGAGAACGTAGCCTTTGTTCGTGGTCTCGATTTCGTACCCCGCCTCGCGGAGCGCCTCGACGTGCTTCCAGACCGCGTTTCGGGACACGTCGAGGCGCTCGGCGAGTTCCGGACCGGAAACCGGACCGTCGGCGAGCGCGTCCAGGACGGCTCGGCGCGTGTCGTTCATGTCGCGCGATAAGGCGGGTCGCGACAAGAGTCGTGCGTTTCGCGGCGGCGAAGGTGGAGAAAGACCCTCGACGGAGAGACCGTCCGAAACCGCGGCCCCGGTGCCGCGACCGACGATATCCGCGCCGGTGCTGCGAGTCGATTCGGGGCACTTCGACGGACACCGGCGAGCGACCACAGCGTTATCCCCCTCGGCCACCCATGTTAGAGCATGGCAGACACGAAAAAAGGTCGGAACAAGCAAGCTCACGACGCGGAGAAGCGCCAGCGAGAGCGGGAACTCTCCGAAGCGCGCGAGCGTGCCGACGAAACCGAGCCGCCGCGCGACGAACGAGAGGAGTCCGGCGACGTTCGCGACGACGCGGACGAAAACGCGGACTCCCCGCGTCGGTGTCACCGACGCGGTTGCGACGAGGCGGCGGCGTTTGTCGTCCTCGAACGGTACCAAGAGGAAACGGGGCACGGCGCGGTCGAGGCGAAAGCCCTCCTGTGTCGGACCCACACCGCCGAGGAGCGCCCCGCGAATCTCGACGGCGTCTACGCGGAGTACGTGTTTCGCGTCGAACCGCTTCCGGAGTCGGTGCCGGTGACGGAGCCCGAACGGTAAGGGTTCGCTCGCTCAGTCCACGACGACGAGCACGTCGCCCATGTCCACGCTCTCGCCCTCGCTAACCGCGACCTGCGTGACCGTGCCGCCCCGCGAGGCGACCACGTCGTTTTCCATCTTCATCGCTTCGAGGACGCAGACCACGTCGCCGGCCTGGATTTCGTCGCCCTCCTCGACTCTCACGTCGAGGATTGTTCCCTGCATCTCGGCGGAGACGGTCTCGCCCTCGGCGTCCACGACGGATTCGCCGCCGCCGCCGCTACTGCCGCCCGCCGGTTCGGGCTTCTGGCCGCCCGAGTTGGCGTTCGCGGGAACCGCCGCCGCGCCGCGCTCTTCGAGATTGACTTCGAATCGCTTCCCGTTGACCTCGACCGTGAACTCGCGTTCGACGGTCTCCTCGTCGTCGCTCGACGCTTCGGTCGACCCCCACTTCTCCTGCGCCTCCGCTATCTTCCGCTCGTCCAGGTGCTCGTCCAGGTATTTCGTCGTGTGCTCGCCGGCGACGAACGCCTCGTCTTCGAGCATCGCACGGTGGAAGGGGATGATGGTGACGACGCCCTCGATGTCGTACTCCGCCAGCGCGCGCCGACCGCGGGCGAGACACTCCTCGCGGTCCGCCCCGTGGACGATGAGTTTCGCGATCATCGAGTCGTAGTCCGTCACGAGGTCGTCGCCCTGCCGGAGCGCGTCGTCGAGGCGAACGCCGATTCCGCCCGGCGGGTCGTACACGTCGAGCGTGCCGCCGCGGGCGGGCGCGAAGTCCTCCGCCGCGTTCTCGGCGTTGATGCGGAACTCCATCGCGTGGCCCTCCAGCTCCACGTCCTCCTGCGCGAAGTCGAGTTCGTCGCCCGCCGCGACCCGAATCTGCCACTTCACGATGTCGATGCCCGTCAGTTCCTCGGTGACGCAGTGCTCGACCTGGATGCGGGTGTTCACTTCGAGGAAGAAGAACTCGCCGTCCTCGACGAGGAACTCCACTGTTCCGGCGTTGACGTACTCGGACGCCTTCACGCCCTGTCGGGCCGCCTCGCCTATCTCCTCCCGGAGCGCGTCGGAGAGCGCGGGCGAGGGTCCTTCCTCGATGACCTTCTGGTGGCGGCGCTGGAGCGAGCAGTCGCGCTCGCCGAGGTGGCGGACGTTGCCGTGCTCGTCGGCGATTATCTGCACCTCGATGTGGCGCGGCCGTTCGAGGTAGCGTTCGAGGTAGACCGAGTCGTTGTCGAAGTACGCCTCGCCCTCGCGCTGCGCGGAGTCGAGTTGGTCTTCGACCTCGTCTTCCGTCCGAACGACCTTCATCCCGCGCCCGCCGCCGCCGCCCTCGGCCTTGATGGCGATGGGGTAGCCGTGTTCCTCGCCGAACGCGCGCACCTCCTCGGGGTCGGTGACGGGGTCGGTCGTCCCCGGAACGATGGGAACGTCGGCCCCTCGCATCACCTTGCGGGCCTTCGTCTTCTCGCCGAGTTGCTCCATCGAGTCGCTGGTCGGGCCGATCCACGTCACGCCGTCGGTGGCTTCGACCTTCGCGGCGAAGTCGGCGTTCTCGGCGAGGAAGCCGTAGCCGGGGTGGATGGCGTCCGCGCCGGCCTTCTCCGCGGCGTCGATGATGGCCTCCTGGTCGAGATACGAGTCGGCCGCCCGCGCCGGGCCGACGTTGTACGCTTCGTCGGCGTAGCGGACGTGTCCCGAATTTCGGTCGGCGTCGCTGTAGACGGCGACGGTGTCGATTCCGAGTTCCTCGCAGGCGCGCATCACGCGAACCGCGATTTCCCCGCGATTGGCGACGAGAACCTTGTCGAACATCCTTGCGGGAGAGTATTCGGGTGGGTTACCTCATTCTGTCGGTTCTTATCTCGGGGTTGCGGCCGTCAACTGAGCGCTGAAATCGGGTTGACGGACGACCGGCCGCACCGGCTCGAACCGCGACGACGGAGCCGCGTCCGCGAGCGCTCCGAAAAAGCCGTCGCGGCGACCGCAGAACGTACGTTTTATAACCGTCACCGAACAAGAGCGTCGTACGACTATGCCGAGCTCGCACGGACCGTACCACAGCACCCGCGAAAAGTTATCGAACAACCCCCGAGAACGCGGCACCTCTCCGCCACAGCGCGCCGTCCAGCAGTTCGAGGCCGGGCAGAAGGTCCACCTCAAAATCGACCCGAGCGTCCGCGACGGTCGCTTCCACCCGCGCTTCGACGGTCGAACGGGCGAGGTCGAGGGTCGGCAGGGGCAAGCCTACAAGGTCGTCATCAACGACGGCGGCAAGGACAAGACCCTCATCGTCAAGCCCGCACACCTCCGCGCACAGGAGTAACTCCATGACCATCTTCAAGGAAAAGCTCGGCGAGGAGTATCTCACCACCGCGGAGGCGAAAGAGCTGCTCGCGGACATCGAGTACGAACGCGCGATGGACGAGACCCGCGAGATGCCGTACAACCTCTCGCGCGCCATCGAACACGTCAATCGGTTCGCGGTGCTCGACGCCGAGGAGTCCCGGGAACTGGTTACGGAACTGCTCGAACTGGAGAAGGTGGACGAGCCGACGGCGTTCAAGATAACCGACCTCCTGCCGAAAGACCGCGACGAACTCCGGGCCATCTACGCCCAAGAACGGTTCACCCTCTCCGGCGAGGAACTGGACGAGATACTGAACGTCGTGGCGAAGTACGAGTAACCTGACCGACTCTTTAAGTTACTCGTCACCGTATCACGGGGCAATGAGTGAATCCGAGAGTGGCCGCGAAGCGGTGGCCGTGGTGCTCGACTTTCTGCCGCACGGCAGAGCGGACGACGACCGTCCTCGGTACCAGAAGGAGCCGCTCGCGTACGCGCTGACCGAGTCCGACTTTCGCCTGCTCGAACTCACGCTCGAACGGGACGGGGGTATCGGAATCGGCGACAGCGTCACCGTCGAACCGCCGGAGGACCGCGAGGGCATCGAAAAGGTGCGCGAGATAGAGTACGACGACCTCTCGGCGGCCGCGCAGTCGGAACTCGAACACGCCGTGGTGGACGTCGTCGAAAGGGACGAACGGCGGTTCGTGGACTTCTACAACGACGCACAGCCCATCACCCTCCGACTCCACCAGTTGAACCTGCTTCCGGGTATCGGGAAGAAACTGCGGAACAACGTGCTCGAAGCGCGAAAGCGCCAACCGTTCGAGAGCTTCGACGACCTCGAAGACCGCGTCGCCGGACTCCACAATCCCGAGGACGTGCTGGTCGAGCGTATCATCGAAGAAATTCGGGCGGATGACCTGAAGTATCGGACGTTCGCCCGACGCGAGTAGCGTTTTCAGTTCGACTCGTTCTGCTGATCGTCGCTCTCCAAGTGCTCGCGCGCGAACTCCGAGAGCGAGTCCCACCCCGTCTTCTCGCCGAGTCGTTCGATGGCCTGCCCGATGGTCTCCTCTGCGCCGAGCGACTCCTCCGAGCCTTCGATCGGCGTGATTCGTTCGTCGTCGGGGTGCGCCCTCCCCCTGAACGTCGAGCGCGTCTCCGGGTCGTAGAAGACGGGTTCGCCGACGCCCATCACGCCCACGTATTCGGCGCGATTGTACTCGTCGTGGTCGATGTTCCACGTATCGTACTCCGGGGTTACGGGATCGCGTCGGCCCATTCGTTATCCTCTCCGTTTCGGACGTTCGGTCGTTAACTTAGTAAGGATGGCGGCCGGTTCCGAGCGCGACTCGGTGGGTTTACGCCATTCGCTCCGTTACACCGCGACAACGATGGGACGCGCGCCACGCGAGGAACACGGCACGAGAGACCCCGACGCCCTCATCCGACGGGCCGGCGTCCGGGGCGACCCGAACCGCGACCAGCACTTCCTCGTGGACGACCGAGTGGTCGACCGCATACCGGAGTACGCCGAGGGGATGGACCTCTCCCACGTCCTCGAAATCGGCGGCGGGCCGGGCGTGCTGACCGACCGCCTGCTCGCGGTCGCCGACCGGGTGACGGTGGTCGAGCGCGACGCCGAGTTCGCCGAGTTCCTGCGTCGGGAGTTCCGAGAGGAGCGCGACGCGGGGCGGCTGACGGTCGTGGAGGGCGACGCCTTGGACGTCGAACTCCCCGACTTCACCGCCTGCGTCGCCAACCTCCCGTACGGCATCTCCAGCGAAATCGCGTTTCGACTGCTCCCCCGTGGGAATCCGATGGTGCTGATGTTCCAGCAGGAGTTCGCTGAGCGAATGGCCGCCGAGGCGGGGAGCGACGACTACGGACGCCTCTCCGTGACGGCCCAGCACTACGCCGACGTGGAGGTCGTAGAGCGCGTCCCGCGCGAGGCGTTCGCGCCGCAACCGGAGGTGTCGAGCGCCGTCGTGCGGACGACGCCGCGACGACCCGACTACGAGGTGGACGACGAGGCGTTCTTCCTCGACTTCGTGAAGGCCGTCTTCACCCAGCGCCGGAAGACGATTCGAAACGCGATCCGAAACACGGCCCACATCTCGGGGCTGGACGACCCCGACGCGGTGGTCGACGCGCTCGAATCCCCCGATTCCGACGTTCTCGACGACGACATCCTCCGGAGGCGCGCCGGGAAGGTCGCGCCCGCGCAGTTCGCCGCGATGGCGCGGATTGCGGACGAGCACGGACGGGGTGGTGGCTGATGGTCGAGTGGGTCAAGCAGATCGGCAACCTCACCATGCTCGACGTGCGGTTGTTCATCACGGCGTTCGTCGTCCTCTCCGTCGTCGCGGTTCTCGTACTCGCGTGGCGGGGACGCCCGCGCTTGCAGGAGAAAATGCCCCACGCGCTGGCGAACGTCATCACCGTCGGCGGCGTCTGCGTTTACCTTCTGCTGGCGAGTGCGACGCTCGCTTTCCTCTGGAGGGTGATCAACACGGGGCTCATCATCCCCGAGAAGTGGACCCACGATACGAAGTATGCAGTACAAGTCACGATGACGGTGCTCGCGCTCACCGTGGCATACGTTATCGCCGGATTCACCCGCCAAGGTGTCGAGCGGGTGACGAAACAGCGCGACGCGTTCTCCCAGCACCAGACGCAGGTGTTCATACGCGTCGCGCAGCTTTCCGTGTACGTCGTTGGCTTCACCGCCGTTCTCGGCATCTGGAAAGTCGACCTCACCGGTCTGCTCGTCGGCGCGGGATTCCTCGGCATCGTCGTCGGGATGGCCGCACGACAGACGCTCGGGTCGCTTTTGGCGGGGTTCATGTTGATGTTCGCCCGGCCGTTCGAGATCGGCGACTGGGTGGAGATCGAAGACCGAGAGGGAATCGTGACCGACATCTCCATCGTCAACACGCGAATCCAGACGTTCGACGGCGAGTACGTGATGATTCCGAACGACGTGGTCGGCGGGAGCACCATCACCAACCGGAGTCGGAAGGGCCGCCTGCGACTGGAGGTCGACGTCGGCGTCGATTACGAGACGGACGTCGGACGGGCCAGCGAACTGGCGAAGGAAGCGATGAAGGAACCGGACGACGTGCTGTCGGTTCCGTCGCCGGAGGTCGTGACGAAGGAGCTCGCCGACTCCGCCGTCCTGCTCGGCCTGCGGTTCTGGATCGACAAGCCCAGCGCCCGCCGGAAGTGGCGCGCGCGGACGGAGGTCATCAGGGCGGTCAAGGCGGCGTTCGACCGCGAGGGAATCAAGATACCCTACCCGCAGCGCGAACTCTCGGGGCGCGAGGAGACCGGCGGCTTTCGGGTCGCCGGACGGGCTCGGCGCGAACTCGGGGCGACGGCCGACGGCGGAGAAGATACCGACGACCCGCGACCGTCCGGCGGGGACGGCGGGGAAGACGGGGGCGACGATCGACCGTGACGAACCTCGCGGAGCGACGCGGCGTCGAGACGGCGGTGTATCAGCCGGCGGAGGACTCGCACCTGCTCGCCGAGACGGCGGCGGGCGAGATTTCCGCGGACGAACTCGTGCTCGAAGTCGGGACGGGGTCGGGTTACGTGGCGGAGTACGTCGCCGACGAGACGACCGCCCGAGTGCTCGGGTCCGACGTGAATCCGCACGCCTGCGAGCGTGCGCGCGACCGCGGCGTCGAGGCGGTTCGAGCGAACCTGGTCGCCCCCTTTCGTGACGGCGTCTTCGACGCCGTCTTGTTCAACCCGCCGTACCTGCCGACCGACCCGGACGAGGAGCGCGACGACTGGATGGAGCGCGCGCTCTCGGGCGGCGAGTCGGGCCGGGAGGTCATCGACCCGTTCCTCGACTCGGTCGGGCGGGTGCTCGCGCCGGAGGGCAGGGTCTTCCTCCTCGTCAGCAGTCTCACGGGCGTGGAGGAAGTCGTCGAGCGGGCGAGCGAGAACGGGTTCGGTGCGGTCGCGCTCCGGGACGAATCGTTCCCCTTCGAGACGCTGTCGGTGCTGAAGCTGGTTCGCTGATTACTGTAGATAATTTTCTGGGATGGAAAATATTAAACACCGGCATACCATACGGTCGGGTACCATGACCGAACGCGTCGCCACGACTCCGGGAATCTTCCCCCTCCCGGACTGGGCGAAAGACGACCTCTCCGACGTGAAGGGACACCAGAAAGACGACCTCATCTCCGGCGACGAGGGGCCGGAACTCGCGGGGATATACGACAAGGCCCGCGCCGAAGTCGCAGGGGTACAGCAGGACGCCGGACTCGACCGCGTCGTGGAGGGGCAACTCCGCTGGGACGACATGCTCGCGCACCCCCTCGCGGTTCACGATTCGGTGGAGACGCGGGGTATCGTCCGCTACTACGACAACAACAACTTCTACCGCGACCCCGTCGTGGTGGACGAACTCACCTTCGACGGCGACGTGGCGTCCGAACTGGAGGCCGCGGCGGAACTCACCGACGACCTGCAGGCGGTTCTCCCCGGTCCCTACTCGCTGGCCGACCTCGCGACCGACGAGTTCTACGGCGACGACGAGGAGTTCCTCGCGGGGGTCGCCGAGTTCCTCGCGGGCGAGGCGGGGGCGTTCCCCGACGTCGAGACGCTGTTTCTCCTCGAACCGTCGCTCGTGGAGAATCCGCCCGTCGACGGCGAGGACGCCCGCGCTAGCGAGGCCATCGACGCGGTGGCCGACGCGACCGACGCCGAGGTCGTCGTCCACACCTACTGGGGGTCGCTGGACGAGAAGGTGCACGCCCACCTGCTCGACGCCGACGTGGACGCGGTGGGCTACGACCTCGTCACCGACCACGAGGGGACGCTGCACAACGTCAACGAGTACGGGACGAAGGACTCGGTCGCGCTCGGTCTCGCGGACGGCCAGAACACGCTGGTCGAGTCGCCGGAGACCATCGCCGAGCGCGTCGAGTGGTTCGAGGAGAACACGCACGTCAACGAGTTCGACACCGCCTACCTCACGACGAACACGGAACCGTTCTACCTGCCGTACAACAAGTTCGAGGCGAAACTCGCGGCGCTGGCCGAGGCGGCGCGGGTGCAGGAGGTGAAAGCATGAGCGACGAGTTGCCGGCGGAGTCCCCAACAGCCGACTCGGACGAAACGACGCGCGAGCGGAGCGAGGTTCGCGACCAGTTCCGCCCCGCGGACCACGACAACGACCACTTCATCCTGACCACCGTCGTCGGGAGCTATCCGAAGCCGAAGTGGGTGGACAGGGCGCGCGACCTGTACGAAGACGACGAGGCGGACTTCGACGAGAAAGCGTTGCAGGAGGCGCAGGACGACGCCTCGCGGCTCATCACCCGCGAACACGAGCGCGCGGGCCTCGACGTGGTGGTCGACGGCGAGATGCGGCGCAACGAGATGGTCGAGTTCTTCGCGCACCGCATCGAGGGCTACGAGTTCAACGGTCCGGTGAAGGTGTGGGGCCACAACTACTTCGACAAGCCGAGCGTCGTCTCGGAAGTCGAGTACGACGAGACGTGGCTGGTGGACGAGTACGAGTTCACGAGCGAGGTGGCTGAGCGCCCCGTGAAGGTGCCCATCACCGGCCCATACACGCTGGCGAGTTGGAGTTTCAACGAAGCGTACGACGACGAGGAGTCGCTGGCCTACGACCTCGCCGACCTCGTGAACGAGGAGATAGAGAAACTGGTCGACGCCGGCGCGCGCTACGTCCAGATCGACGAACCCGCGCTGGCCACGACGCCGGACGACCACGCCATCGTCGGGGAGTGTCTGGAGCGCATCGCCGACGGAATCCCCGAGGACGTGTACCTCGGCCTGCACGTCTGCTACGGCGACTACTCGCGCATCTACCCCGAGATACTGGAGTTCCCGGTGGACGAGTTCGACCTCGAACTCGCCAACGGCGACTACGACCAACTGGACGTGTTCCGCGACCCCGAGTTCACGGCGAACCTCGCGCTCGGCGTGACGGACGCCCACGACGCCAGCGTCGAGAGCGTCGAGGAGATAAAGGCGAACATCCGCAAGGGCCTCGAAATCGTCCCGCCGGAGCGACTGACCGTGAGCCCCGACTGCGGGCTGAAGTTGCTGCCGCGCGAGGTGGCCTACGGAAAGATGGCGAACATGGTGCAGGCCGCGCGGGAGGTCGAGGCGGAGTTGGACTCCGGGGAACTCGAAGTCGGCCGCGAAGTCGTCAGCGCGGACGACTAGCGGGAGCGACCCGCGAATCGACGTTCGAACGACGCTCGTTCCTCGGAAACGCACCGTTTTTCGCCTGCTAGCTGCTCGCGTAGAGCGCAATCCCGGCAGTTTTTATTACCCGGGGGCGTAGGTGAGGCTAGACTGGGCAACTCGCGGGTCTGCGGCCCCCGCCGCGCGCGAGTGCTGGACCGACGTGCTGTAAGACGCCGGGGTCTGACGCTCGCGGCCCCGCGAGAGTTTCAGTGAGCAACGCAACCGCCACGACGCGTGGCATTTCAGTGCTCGAGGAAAGCAAACTATGGAAATCGAAATCGCAACAATCGGCGGCTACGAAGAAGTCGGACGGCAGATGACTGCCGTGCGCGCGGGTGACGACGTGGTTATCTTCGACATGGGTCTGAACCTGTCGAAGGTGCTGCTTCACGACAACGTCGAAACCGAGAAACTACACAGTCTCGACCTCATCGACATGGGCGCGATTCCGGACGACCGGGTCATGTCCGACCTCGAAGGCGACGTGAAGGCCATCGTCCCCACGCACGGTCACTTGGACCACATCGGGGCGCTCAGCAAACTGGCTCACCGGTACAACGCGCCAATCATCGCATCGCCGTTCACCATCGAACTGGTGAAACAGCAGATTCAGAGCGAGGAGAAGTTCGGCGTCGAGAACGACCTCGTGAAGATGGAAGCCGGGGAGACGACCCAGCTGAGCGACGACATCGAACTCGAGTTCGTGAACGTCACTCACTCCATCATCGACGCCATCAACCCCGTCGTTCACACGCCCGAGGGCGCTATCGTCTACGGACTCGACAAGCGCATGGACCACACGCCCGTGCTCGGCGACCCCATCGACATGAAGCGGTTCCGCGAAATCGGGCGCGAGGGCAACGGCGTCCTCGCGTACATCGAGGACTGCACGAACGCGGGCCGCAAAGGTCGCACGCCGAGCGAGGCGGTCGCTCGCCGTCACCTGAAAGACGTGCTCTACAGCGTGCAGGACTACGACGGCGGCATCGTGGCGACGACGTTCTCCAGCCACATCGCCCGCGTGAAGAGCCTCGTCGAGTTCGCGCAGGACATCGACCGCACTCCGGTGTTGCTCGGACGCTCGATGGAGAAGTACTCGGGAACCGCGGAGCGCCTGAACTTCGTCGACTTCCCCGAGAACATGGGCATGTTCGGCCACCGCAAGTCGGTCGACCGAACGTTCAAGCGCATCATGAAGGAGGGCAAGGAGAACTACCTGCCCATCGTGACCGGCCACCAGGGCGAACCCCGCGCGATGCTGACCCGGATGGGGCGCGGCGAGACGCCGTACCAGTTGGACGACGGCGACAAGGTCATCTTCTCCGCGCGGGTCATCCCGGAACCCACGAACGAGGGCCAGCGCTACCAGTCCGAGCGCCTCCTGAAGATGCAGGGCGCGCGAATCTACGACGACGTGCACGTCTCCGGCCACCTCCGCGAGGAGGGGCACTACCAGATGCTCGACGCGCTCCAGCCGCAGAACGTCATCCCGGCCCACCAGAACATGAAGGGGTACGCGCCGTACGTCGACCTCTGCGAGAGTCGGGGCTACCGCCTCGGTCGAGACCTCCACGCCTCGCGGAACGGTAACCTCATCCAGCTGGTCGATTGATATGACAGACGCGAGCACGGAATCACGCGAAGAACTCGTCACGCAGACGGTCGAACAGCGCCGCGAACTGGTCAACGAGGCCATCGAGGAGGAACTCCCGATCGTCGAACCGGAGCGCCTCTACGAAGCGTCGCGGTATCTGCTCGACGCGGGCGGGAAACGCCTTCGACCGACGGTGCTGCTGTTGGTCGCGGACGCGCTGGCCGACGTCGAACCCATGTCGGAGGCCTACCGAAAGTTCCCTGCGCTCGACGGGACGGAGGTGGACGTGATGGCCGCCGCGGTGAGCATCGAGGTCATCCAGTCGTTCACGCTCATCCACGACGATATCATGGACGCCGACGACCTGCGCCGCGGCGTTCCGTCGGTTCACCGCGCTTACGACACCGAGACGGCGATTCTGGCCGGTGACACCCTCTACTCGAAGGCGTTCGAGATCATGCTCGACACCGACGCCACGCCGGAGCGGTGTGTCGGCGCGCTCGACGTGCTCGCATCCACCTGTACGAAGATCTGCGAAGGACAGGCGCTCGACGTCGCGTTCGAGGAACGACCGGACGTACTCCCCGAGGAGTATCTCGAGATGATAGAGAACAAGACCGCCGTGCTGTACGGGGCGGCGGCGACCGTTCCGGCCGTCTTGCTCGGCGCCGACGAGGATACCGCGGAGGCGCTCTATCGGTACGGCATCGACGTGGGCCGGGCATTCCAGATTCAGGACGACGTGCTCGACCTGACCGTCCCGAGCGACAAACTCGGGAAACAGCGCGGGAGCGACCTCGTGGAGGACAAACAGACCATCATCACGCTCCACGCCCGCAAGCAGGGCGTCGACGTGGACTCGCTGGTCGAAGCCGACGAGGTCGGCGACGTGAGCGAAGCGGAAATCGACGCCGCGGTGAACGTGTTGGACGACGCCGGAAGCATCGACTACGCGAAAGAGAAGGCGCAGGAACTCGTCCAGCGCGGGAAGGATCACCTCGACGTGCTTCCGGAGAACGAGTCGCGCTACCTGCTGGAGCAGATCGCGGACTACCTCATCGAACGCGGCCACTGACCGTCCGTCGGTTCCGTTCGACGGACGCGTTCGGCTGTCGCCGAGGCGGGCGGTAGTCGGTCGACGACCCGGCGAGCCTCCGCGGCGTTCTCGAAGATTCTCGCGAGTCGGCGATTCCCGCCGGCGGAAGCCCCCGCTCGGAAGAGCGAGGTTTTTCATCGAGACTCTCAAAACCACGAGACGATGGACGACGAGTTACGCGCCCGAGTCGAGACGGAGGCGGAGAGACACGCGCTGTTCAACGCGCTGAAACACGACAGCGACGCCGACGTCGGGGCCATCATGGGGTCGCTGATGGGCGAGAATCCGGCGTTCCGCGAGCACGGAAACGAGGTTCCCGGGGTCGCGGGGAAGGTCGTCGCGCGGGTCAACCAGCTCGACGCCGCAGAGCGCAGGGAGCGCCTCGCCGAACTCGACCCGGAGTTGGTCGAAGAACTCGACGCCGAAGACGAGGAGGAAGAGCGCGTGCTCCCCGACCTGCCGAACGCCGAGGAGTACGACCAGGTTCGAATGCGCTGCGCGCCGAACCCGAACGGACCGTGGCATATCGGACACGGTCGGATGCCCGCCGTCATTGGGACTTACAAGGAGATGTACGACGGTTGGTTCCTCGTCCGGTTCGACGACACCGACCCGGAGACGAAACGTCCCGACCTGGACGCCTACGACGCCATCCTGGAGGACGTGGAGTACCTCGGCTTCGACCCCGACGAGGTGATGAGGGCCAGCGACCGCCTCGAAATCTACTACGACCACGCCCGCGACCTCATCGGGGAGGGGGGCGCGTACACCTGCTCCTGTTCGGGCGAGGAGTTCTCGAATCTCAAGAACGACGCGAAACCGTGCCCGCACCGCGACAAAGACCCCGAGACGACGCTGGAGGAGTTCGAGAACATGGTCGCCGGGGAGTACGACTCCGGCGAGATGGTGCTCCGAGTGAAGACCGACATCGAACACAAGAACCCCGCCCTGCGCGACTGGGTCGCCTTCCGAATCGTCGACACGCCGCACCCCCGACCGGAGGCGGCCGAGTATCGGTGCTGGCCCATGCTCGACTTCCAGTCCGGCATCGACGACCACATGAAAGGCATCACGCACATCATCCGCGGCATCGACCTGCAGGACTCGGCGAAGCGCCAGCGGTTCGTCTACGACTACTTCGACTGGGAGTACCCCGAGACCATCCACTGGGGGCACGTGCAGGTGGACGAGTACGACGTGAAGATGTCCACCTCGACCATCGCCGAACTCATCCGGAAGGGCGAACTCGACGGCTGGGACGACCCGCGCGCGCCAACCCTCCGGAGCGTCCGCAGGCGGGGCATTCGCGGCGAGGCCATCACCGAGGCGATGGCCGAACTCGGCACCTCCACGAGCAACGTCGACCTGGCGATGAGCACGGTCTACGCCAAGAACCGCGACCTCGTGGACGACGTCGCGCCCCGGTACTTCCTCGTCCGCGACGGCGTGGAGTACCCCCTCGTCGGCGAGCACCCCCCGACCGCGGAGCCGCCGGTTCACCCCGACCACGAGGACAGGGGGACGCGCCGCATCCCTGCCGGGGAAGCGGTGCTAATCGAACCCGGCGACATCCCGGACCACGGGGAGCGCGTCTGGCTGAAGGGGCTTGGCTGTTTCCGGCACACCCGCGACGCCCTCCAGTACACGGGCGACGACATCGACGCGGTCCGGGAGGAGGGCGTCGACGTCATCCACTGGGTGCCCGCCGAGGAGAACGTCCCGGTTCGACTGCGGACGATGGACGGCGACGTGGACGGGTTCGCGGAACCGGAGTTCGCGGAGACCGACGCGGACGACGTCGTCCAGTTCGAGCGCGTCGGGTTCGCCCGCGTCGACCGGCACGACGAGGACGAGACGGTCGCCTACTTCGCGCACGAGTAGCACCGCCCGATTCCCCTTTTCGTCCGATTCGACCGACTACGCGGCCGCGAGGACGGAACGAGCTAAACCGCGAGTTTCGTCCTCGCCGGGGAAGGGTAGGCGTCCCTCGGCGGATGAAGGGCGAGGGAGGAGCGACCGGAGGGAGCGACGACCGAGGGTTTCGTTCATAGGCCCTAGCGATAGTTCGAGCCGAACTAGTGGAATGCAGCAGTTTGGTCCTCGGAAGTCGCTAGAGTGGGTTAGTCGCTAGCTGATGCTCGAGCACGTGAGTGAAGCCCTCACTCGCTTCGCTCGTTCGCCCTTCATCTGCCAGGAAACCGCCCCGCCCTGCCCTTCCCCGGCGAACGCGGAACTCGCCGCAGTGGCTCGTTCCGCGTCCGCGGCCGCGAGTGAGCGATGGTATCGACAGGGACGTTTTTCGACCGCTCACCGCCACTCGACGTCCTCCAGCGGTTCGGCCACGACGCCGTCCTGCCGGGCCAGCACCCTCGCGTGAGCGGTGCAGACCTCCCGATTCTCGGCCCACGGGACGTGCAACCGAACCGCCGCCTCGTTCTCGCAGTCGTTCTCGGCGCACTCCATCGCCCGGAGGGAGGGGTTCGTCCCTAATCGGTGTACCGCTCGACCTCCTCCCGCGCCGCGGCGTTCCCGTAGCGGTCGACGAGCGGTTGAAACGCCCTTCCCAGCGCGCGCATGGCCTCTCCGGGCGAGTGGAAGCCGAGTTCGTCCGCGACGGCGGGCCACCTGCGGGCCTGCAACACCTTCCGCACCAGCAGGCGTTCCTGCTCGGGCGAGAGCGCGTCGGCGTCGGCCGGGTCCACGAAGTGTTTCACGACCAGTCGCCGGAAGGGGGCCGGGCCGTGGTCGAACTGCCCCGGACCGTAGGCGCTGGCGGCGACCAGTCGCCACTCCCAGTCGGTGAGCGCGGGCGAGACGGGCGTCTCGGTGGCGCGCAGAGCCTCCCGCACCACGTCCGATTCCACGTCGCCGAGCGCGTCCGAGAGCACCGACGCGATTCGCCCCGCGAACCGCCGGGCGTGGCGGTCGTACAGGTCGCGGCCCGCGTCGGAGAGGGGGGCCATCATCAGCGCCGAGTACTCCCCGCTGGCGTCGTTGCGCGTGGTCGATAGCTGGACGGTGCGGTAACCGTTCTCGCGCCAGAATCGGAGCAGTTCGGGGGTCGCTCCGAACCCCGTGCCGAGCCAGTCGAGGTGCGAGAACTCCCGCCGAATCTCGCCGAGCAGGCGCGACCCGAGGCCCGACGACCGGACGGCGTGGTGGGTGGCGATTCGCATGACGCGCATCCCCTCCGGGACCCCCGCGTCGAAGTCCCGGAGTTGCGTCGTGAGCACGTCCGGGAGCATGTTGCCCTTCACCCGCCCGCCGTCGTACATGTGCTCGCGCACGTCGGCGGGGAGATTTCCCTCGCGGGCGAGCAGGGCGACGCTGACGACGTGGCCGTCCAGCGAGAGCGCCCGCACCGCGACGTTCGGCGCGTCCAGCAGTCGCGCGAGATCGGCCGGTTCGGTTCGGTAGTGCGCGAGGACGAGCAGGCCGAACGTCTCGCGCAGCAGGTTCTCGTCCGCGAGCAACTCGCCCGGGCCGAGCGCTCGGTACTCGACCTCCGAAGGGGTCGCGTCCGCCGCGAGCGGTTCGACCGCGGGGCGGGCGTCGAGCGCGAGCGCGCGGAACGCCCACACTTCCACCGGGTCGCCCGGCGCGTAGCGAATCGGTTCGACCATGCTCGCGTCGGTCACGTCGTGGCCGCTCTCGGCGAGTCGGTCCCGGAACCGCACCGAGAAGCCCCGTCCCGCGCCTTCGTAGCCGTGGACGGTCGTCGCGAACGCGACGCGTGGGAACGCCAAGAACCGTTCCAGCAGGCGAACCGAGAGCGCGGCGGCTTCGTCCACCAGCACCACGTCGGCGTCGGCTTCGACCGCCGCGGTCGGTCTCTCGAACCGCACGACGCCGCCCGACTCCGACGAGATTCGCGCGGGCGGGTCGCCGTCGGTCCCGGCGAGTTCGCCCAGCGAGTCGAGCACTTCGCCGGCGCGGGCGAACACCTCGCGGGCGCTTCGATAGCTCCGAGCCGTCACGAGCACGTCGTCGCCGTCCGCGGCGAAACAGCCCGCCGCGATTCCGGCGGCGCTCGATTTCCCCCGGCCGCGGTCGGCCTCCACGACGACCGCCCGCTCGCGTTCGTCGTCCTCGTCGCGCTCGCTGCGTTCTTCGCGTTCGTTCCGTCCCCGTCTTCGAAGATCCTCGAAGGCACGCACCGCCGTTCGCTGATCGTCGGTGAGACACGTTTCGTAGGCGATCCGCGGGAAATCGCGGCGCGAAAGGTCGCGCCCCCGCGGTCGCAGCCTCGGTGCGGGGTGCGTCAGCCCGTCTTTCTCGGTCGTTCCCGAGTCAACGTCGACGATGGCGACGCCGGGATGCGCGCGGAGCGTGGCGACGAAGCGTCGCCGGAAGTTTCCGGTTACGTCCTCGACGTCGAACGGCGGCACCGCGAGCGTCTCGTCGAACTCGTCCCGCCGCGCTGGCCACGAGTCGAGCGGCGGCGCGAGCAGGACGAACAGGCCGCCGCCGTCGACCGCGCCGACGACCCGCCCCAGCGCGTTCGGCCGGAGCTCGCCGTGCGCGTCGAAGACGACCGCCTCGCGGGTCGTTCCGAGCAAGGTTCCGGCGCGGCGCTGCGCGACCCGCTCGCAGTCGAGCGCGCGCCGGGGTCCGACCTGTACCGTTTCCGCCCGGGGAATCCCCGCCGCGTCGAGGGCGCGGCGGGCGGCGGCGTCCCCCTCGCTTCGGTCGCCCGCGAGGACGAGCAACCGACGCTCGTTCGACCGTCGGGCCTCCTCTCGCAGGGCCGTCGCCACCGACGCTACGTCCATACTCGGTGTTAGAAAGGGCGTCGCAAGGATGTTTCTCTTCGGTGTGAGAAGGTCAGGAGTCGTGGCGAGGTGGGGTCGGGTGATGGCGCCAGACCCGCTCGCGTTTCGCGGGGACCTCGCCACTTACGGCGACATCGTCATTAGTTAAATGCTTTCTGGAGGTGGCGGTATCTCGAACCGGTCGGGGACGCTCGGTCGGTCACCCGGCGAGCGTCGCTCCGGCGTAGATGGAGACGACGAGGAAGAGCCAGACGGCGTCCACGAAGTGCCAGTACATCGACACCGTCGAGACCGAGGTGTCTCGCTCGGCGTCGTACTGACCGAGTAGCGCGCGCGCCAGCAGAATCGTCATCAAGACGACGCCGAGCGTGACGTGCAGGCCGTGCAGGCCGGTCAGGCCGAAGAAGGCGCTTCCGAAGACGCCGGACGTGAGCGTGAAGCCCTCGTGGGTGATGAACTCGTAGTATTCGAATATCTGCCCGCCGAGGAAGACGACGGACAGCGCGACCGTCAGTGCGAGGAGGCCGACGAACCGGCGTCGCTTTCCGCTCAACAGCGAGGTGTGTGCGAAGTGGAGGGTGAAACTGCTGGTGACGAGGATGAGCGTGTTGACGAGGACGAGCGAGTTCAACAGGGGTGGGATGGTCTGTCCGCTCGGCGGCCAGGCGCCCGTTCTGATGAAGAAGTAGTAGACGAACCCCGCGCCGAACGTCGCCACCTCGGTTCCGAGAAACAGTATCATCGCCCACCGGAGTTTCGTCCCTCCCGCCGCCTCGCGACTCCAGTAGTGGTCGACGAAGCCGTGATAGAGCCAGCCGTAGACGCCGACGAGGAACACGACCGTCCCCGCGACGAAGACGGCGGGGCCGTATATCGGCGCGACGGTGCCGTTCCCGCCCTGACTCATCACGTACAGGGCCGCTCCGGTGTACAGTCCCGTCGCACCGACCGCCGAGACGAAGGGCCACCAGGACGCTTCGCCGAAGCCCCGCGGCCAGTCCTCCGTCGCCGGGTGGTGGCTGTGCTCTCGCTCCTCCACTTCTCCCCCGCTCACGGTCTCCGCACCTCCCCATTCATAGCTCGAAGTACGGGCCGAACCGACAAAACCCTCATTCGTATTCGTCGGAGTCGTTCCGGTCGGTAATTTGCCGCGACGGAAGTGAAACGTTTTTGTCACCCATCCGTCTCGCCTCCGGTATGCTCGGCCCCGTCTTTCCGGAAGGCGACCGCGTCGAACTCCGCGTGACCGAGCGGGAGGACCTCGACCTCCTGCAGCGAGTGCGAACCGACCCCGAACTCCGTATCCCGATGACGTTCACCGAACCGCAGACCCGCGAACAGGTCGAGGAGTTCTACGAGAACACGGTCTCGGCGGACAGCGGCGATTCGAACTTCGTCGTCTGCGTCGACGGCGAACCGGTCGGCGAGGCGAACCTGTTTCGGGTCGAAGCCGACCGCGGCGAAATCGCCTACTGGCTCGACCGCGACGAACGCGGGGAGGGGTACGCCACGGAGGCGGTGTCGCTCCTGTTGGACTACGCCTTCGACACCCGAGGCCTCCACCGGGTCGTCGCTAGGGTCGTGAATTTCGACGAGGCGTCGCACGCGCTCCTGAAACGACTACGGATTCGAAGAGGAGGGGCGACTCCGGGAACACGTCTTCCTGCGCGGCGAGTACCGCGACGTGTCGCTCTACGGTCTTCTGCGCGAGGAACTCGTCGCGCGACCGGTGAGCGGAATCGAAATCGCCCGACTCGGCGGCGTGCGCTAGCGTAGCATTCCGTCGTCTATTTGAAAGCGTTTTTATGGGGGCATATTCTACTGAAGGGTACAACCCGTGCGGGGTTGATGATGCTCCTAGCCATACAGGATTCATCTGGCAGGGGAGCCTGAGCCAACGCACGGGGAGGTGAACAACCCATGCCAGTATACGTCAACTACGACGTCCCGGCCGACCTCCAAGACCGAGCGCTCGAGGCGCTCGAAGTCGCGCGGGACACGGGAAGCGTAAAGAAAGGAACGAACGAGACGACCAAGGCGGTCGAACGAGGGAACGCGTCCCTCATCTACGTCGCCGAGGACGTCCAGCCCGAGGAAATCGTCATGCACCTGCCCGAGCTCGCCGACGAGAAGGGAATCCCCTTCGTCTTCGTCGACACGCAGGACGACGTCGGTCACGCCGCCGGACTGGAAGTCGGCAGCGCCGCCGCGGCCATCGTCGATGCGGGCGAGGCCGGCGAGGACGTGGACGACATCGCCTCGAAGGTCGAGGAACTGCGGTGAGGTGGTAGACGATGAGTGCTGAAGAGACCGGACAGGAGGACTCCACCTCCGCCGAGGTCATCGAAATCGTCGGCAAGACCGGAATGCACGGCGAGGCCATGCAGGTCAAGTGCCGCATCCGAGAGGGCGAGAACCAAGGGCGCATCATCACGCGCAACTGTCTCGGCCCCGTTCGCGAGGGCGACGTGCTTCAGTTGCGCGAAACCGCACGCGAGGCGGACTCCATCGGAGGACAATAATGCCACAGACGCGAGAGTGCGACTACTGCGGCGGCGACATCGAACCCGGCACGGGAACGATGTTCGTCCGCACGGACGGAACGACCATCCACTACTGCTCGGCGAAGTGCGAGAAGAACGCCGACCTCGGGCGCGAACCCCGCGACCTCGAGTGGACCGAGGAAGGTAGCGGTGGTGGAGAATGAGCGAGCGAACCTTCGTGATGGTCAAGCCCGACGGCGTCCAGCGCGGCCTCATCGGGGAGATCGTCTCCCGATTCGAGGACCGCGGTCTGAAGCTCGTCGGCGGGAAGTTCACGCAGATTGACCGGGAACTCGCCGAGGAACACTACGGCGAACACGAGGGCAAGCCCTTCTTCGAGGGCCTCGTGGACTTCATCACCTCCGGACCGGTCTTCGCGATGGTCTGGGAGGGGCAGGACGCGGTCGCCCAAGTCCGAACGATGATGGGCGAGACCGACCCCGCCGAGTCCGCGCCGGGAACGATTCGCGGCGACTTCGGACTCGACCTGGGTCGGAACGTCGTCCACGGTTCGGACACCGAGAAAGGCTCCAACGAGCGCGAGATTTCGCTGTTCTTCGACGAGGACGAGTTGGTCGACTACGAACGAGTCGACAACGAGTGGCTGTACGAGTAACCGACCACCGAAGACCGATTTTTCGTTCTTTCCGATACGACGGCCGAGGCCATCGTCAATTAGAGGCAAAATTTGCCGCTACGCGCCCCATCACGACAATCGGTATCTAACCACACGGTCGAGGGAGAACCCGTGAGCGACACTGAATCATCCGAAAGCGGAGCGCACGAACACCACGAACACCACGACGTGGAGGGACCGGGGTACGCCACGCCGCAGGCGGCCATCGAGCAGGCCGAACGCGAGAAGATCGCCTACGTGATGTCGCTGTACGTCGGCACCGACGTGGACGCGCCGGATTTCCTGTCGATCGTGGACGTCGACCCGGACTCCGAGACGTACTGTCAGGTCGTCGACCGCGTGGAGATGCCGAACAAGGGCGACGAACTCCACCACTTCGGTTGGAACGCCTGTTCGTCGTCCTGCCACGTCGGGGGCCTGGAGCGCCGCCACCTCGTCGTTCCGGGCCAGCGATCATCGCGGCTACACATCGTGGACACGAAAGACCGAGAGAATCCGGAGATCGTCAAAGTCATCGAACCGGAGGAGGTGCACGAGTACGACCTCTCGGCGCCGCACACCGTCCACTGCATCCCCGACGGCGAGATTCTCATCTCGATGCTCGGAAACGAGGACGGCGACCTGCCGGGCGGCTTCCTCGAACTGAACGACGACTTCGAGATCGAGGGGCGGTGGGACGCGCCGGGCGAGATCGATATGAACTACGACTTCTGGTACCAGCCCCGGCACAACGTGATGGTGTCGAGCGAGTGGGCCGCGCCGAAAACGTACTACCCCGGCTTCGACCTGGAGGATGTGGAGGCAGGCAAGTACGGCCACGAAATCCACGTCTGGGACTGGACGAACCGGACCGTCGAGCAGACCATCGACCTCGGAGAGGAGGGGTTGATTCCGCTGGAAGTCCGATTCCTCCACAGCCCCGAGGCCGTCCACGGCTACGTGGGTGCGGCGCTCTCCTCGAACCTGTTCCACTTCTACGAGGACGACGACGAGTGGCGCGCCGAGAAGGTCATCGACGTCGAACCGCGCGAGCACGAGGACTGGGACATGCCAGTGCCGGGGCTCATCACCGACCTCGTCGTCTCGATGGACGACCGCTACCTGTTCTTCGGGAACTGGCTCCACGGCGACGTGCGGATGTACGACGTGAGCGACCCGAAGAACCCGCGACTCGCCGACCGCGTGTGGGCCGGAGGGCTGTTCGGCCCGCGCCATCCGACCGGCGAGAACGACCGTCCCGTCATCGCGGGCCCGCAGATGCTCCAATTGTCCCTCGACGGCGAGCGACTCTACTGGACGACCTCGCTGTTCTCCACGTGGGACAACCAGTTCTATCCGGAGGAGGGCGAGAAGGGCTCCGTGATGCTCAAGGCCGACGTGAACCCGCGGAAGGGGACGATGACCCTCGACGAGGACTTCCTCGTGGACTTCGGCGAGATGCCGAACGGTCCGGCGAGGGCGCACGAAATACGGTGGCCGGACGGCGACTGCACGAGCGACGTGTGGCAGTGAGCCGCCGCCACGACGTCGAACTCGTCCGGCGCGACGGCCGGAACGAATCCGTCCGCACCGACGGCGAGGAATCGATACTCGAAGCCGCGGAGCGGGCGGAAATCGGTCTCCCCTTCGGGTGTCGAATCGGCGCGTGCGCCACCTGCACCGGTCGACTGCTCGACGGGCGAATCGAACACGCGCGACCGCCGAGTGCGCTGAAACCGCGATTTCTGGACGAGGGGTACGTCCTGCTCTGTATCGCACGAGCGAGGGCGGACTGCCGAATCGAAGTCGGCGTCGACGTGCAGAAAGAACTGGTCGAGAACCCGTGGAAGTAGCGCCGACCTTGACCGCGGCGAGTTTCACGACCGGCTTCGCGACGGAAGGATTCGCGGACGGCGACGCTAACGCTATACTCCGTACTATCAGACTTCATCAGGCGACTCTCATTACTCCGGACGTTGTATTTTATAGACGAGTTCCCGGCGTGACGACGACGGCGGTACGGGGAGTCAGGGACGCGTCCGGGGACTCGAAGGGGGAAAAGAACATGGTATCGACCGAAACACGGGAGGAAATAGAGGAGTACCTCGGGCAGGTTCCGACGTGGGTGGAGAACCTCGCGGAACCGGCGAGCGACCAGAGTTGGGAACTCGTCCGGGACCTCGAATTCGGGGAGACGGACCTGTCCGCGCGGGAGAAGGCGCTCATCGGAGTCGGCGTGGCGGCCGCCATCAAGTGCCCGTACTGCATCCACTTCCACAAGGAAGACGCGCGGATGGAGGACGTCACGGAGGACGAACTCGCGGAGGCCGTCAACCTCGCCAGCACGACGCAGTACTTCTCGACGATTCTCCACGGGGCGGAGGTCGACGTGGACGAGTTCGTCGACGAAACGACCGAAATCGTCGAACACGTCGAAGAACAACGGGCCGCGGCGGGAGCCGACTGACCCGGCGGCTCGTCCGTCAGTCCGTTCGCGAATCGCTCGTAGCGGTCGAGCCGACCGAGGCCGACCAGTCGACAGTCATTTTATATCGAGCGGCGCACAGGTTTTCGTATGGACACGGATATCACTCGCCGGGCGCTCGTCGGGGCGATTCTCGGCGGAAGCGCCGTCGGCGGGTCGCTCTCGCCCATTCGGAGCTACCTCCGACGATTCGCCCCCCTCAGCGGAACGGCGTGGGACGGCGCGACCGACCGCACCGACCGTCGCGTCGAAAGCCCCTACGGAGCGGCGAAACTCCGCTACGACGGGGACGGCGTGCCGAACGTCACGGCGGACGACGAGCGGGCGCTCTACTTCGCGGTGGGGTACGCGCAGGCCCGCGACCGACTGTTTCAACTCGACCTCCAGCGCCGACTGATGCGCGGACAGGTGTCCGCGGTGGTCGGCGAGGCGGCGCTTTCGAGCGACGAGTTTCACGTGCAGATGGACTTCGCGGGCGCGGCGGAAGTGACGTGGAACCACGTCTCCGACACCGACACCGGAGAACTCGTCCGGGCGTTCTCCGAGGGCGTCAACGCGCACGTCGAAAACGAATCGCTTCCGCTGGAGTTCGCGCTGCTGGAGTACGAACCCGCGCCGTGGACGCCCGCGGACACGATGCTGATGGAGAAACAGATATCGTGGAACCTGACGGGGAGCTTTCTGACGCTCCGACGCGCGACGGTCGCCGAGAAACTCGGCCCGCGGGCCGCGCGCGATCTCTACCCGGCGCGTCTCGACCACGATTCGCCCATCATCCGGAACGACGGCGACCGAAACGGAGGACGGAGCGGGCGGGAGAACGAGAGCGCGGGCGACGAGGCGGACCGGTACGAACCGCCGAGGGGTGCGGTCGGAACGCCGCTGCTCGACTGGGCGGGCGAGTTCGAGCGCGGCCGCGGAATCGGGTCGAACAGTTGGGTCGTCTCCGGGAAACACACGAAGAGCGGGAAGCCCATCGTGGCGAACGACCCGCACCTGAGCCTGATGGCCCCGCCGGTCTGGTACGAGATGAACCTCCGCGCGGGGGAGACGAGAGTTCGAGGCGTCACCTTCCCCGGCGTCCCGTTCGTCGTCATCGGCGAGAACCGCGCCGGGGCGTGGGGGTTCACGAACACCGGGGCTGACGTCATCGACTTCTACGAGTACGAGACGCGGGGCGGGCGCTATCGCTACCGGGGAGGGTGGCGCGAGTTCGACGCCGAGACGCGGGAGATCGAGGTGGCGGACGGCGAGAACCGCGAAGTGACGGTTCGAAAGACGGTTCACGGGCCGATGCTCGAGCGCGAGGGCCACCGCGTCGGCGTCGCGTGGACGGGCCACACCGCGACGGAGACGACGCTGGCCGTTCACCGATACGGCAGGAGCGAGGGGGTGGACGACCTGCTCGCGGCGATCCGGCGGTTCGACCTCCCGACGCAGAACCTCGTGTACGCGGACCGCGACGGAAACACGCTCTACTACGTCACCGGTCGGATTCCGATGCGAACCGCGGACGGAGAGCGGGTGCGGGGCGACCGAATCTTCGACGGCTCCGCCGGGGAGGCCGAGTGGACGGGCTTCGAACCCTTCGGCGTCTCGTCGTGGGAGGGGTTCGTTCCGTTCGAGGAGAAGCCCCACGTCGTCGACCCCGACCTCCTCGCCACCGCGAACCAGCGCGTCACCGACGACCCGTACCTCGCGGAGGCGTACTCCAGCCCCTACCGGGGGCAGCGAATCTACGAACTGCTCGACGCGGCGGCGGCGTCCGGTTCTGGGATGGACGCCGCGACGATGAAAGCCGTTCAGGACGACGCGCTGGACAAGCGCGCCGAGCGGTTGGTGCCGGAACTGCTCGGCGCGGCGCGCGGAAAAGACGGGGTTCGCTCGGCGGTGGAGACGCTCTCCCGGTGGGATTTCCGGATGCGCCGCGACTCGAAGGGTGCCCTGCTGTTCGCTCACTGGTTCGACGCCTTTCGCGAGGAGACGCTGGGCGACGAGTTCGAGCGGGCGGGGTTGGACGAGAGCTACTACCCCCGCGACTGGGTGCTCGCCCGCCTCCGGGGGAAACGATGGTTCGGGAGCGAGGGCCGGAGCGCGGCGATGGTTCGGGCGCTCCGAACCGCCGTTCGGCGAATCGAGGAGGGGGAATACGAGACGTACGGCGATTACAACACCAGCCGCGCCATCGCGCACCCGTTCGACCAGTCGTTCCTGAACTACCCCCGCCTGCCGACCGACGGGTCGAGTCACACCGTGAACAACTTCCGGGTCGAGGACGCCGTCGGAAGCAGTTGGCGGATGATCTGCCCGATGGGCGGCGAATCGGCGGCGATTCTGCCGGGCGGCAACTCGGGCGATTACTTCTCCGAGCACTACGACGACCAACTGCGGGCGTGGGCGAACGCCGAGTACAAACCGATGACGCGCGAGATTCGCGGCGACGTGGCCGTCACGTTCGAAGGTGAGAAGCGATGAGCCGACTCGGCGAGTTTCGGGGGGACGGCGCTCGGCGCTGGACGCTGGTCGGCCTCGGAGCGCTCCTCGGCCTCGCCCTCGCGTGGCTTCACTGGCTCGGCCTGCTGGTCGGCGGCGTCCTCGTGAGTCTCCCGACCGCGGACCCGAAGCGCGGCGTTCTGGCCGGACTCGGATTCGGCGCGCTGGCGCTGCTGGTTTTCGCGGGACTGCTCGCGCTCCGCGGGGCGCTCGTTCCCGCGGTCGAGATGGGTCGAATCACCGCGCTGACCGCGGCGATTCCGCTCGTCGCGGGTGCCGTCGGCGGACTGGCGCGGGCGCTGGTCTGAACGCGCTCGCTTCGACGACCCGCGATAGGACTCACACCGACTCCGCGACGAGCAGGTACGCCAACAGCACGAGCAGCGATACTTCCGAAACGACGGTGACGAACTCCACCGGACCGGCGAGGAGGTGGTCGAGGAGAAACGGCAATAGCGGGCCGGCGTGCTGGGTACCGGGGCCGAACAGGAACAGCGGCCGGTGTCCGCCGGCGTGCCACCCGAAGTAGCCGACGAGGTACGCGAGCACGAGGACGATTCCGCCGGCGTACAGCGGTCGACGCGGTGCTCCCGCCGCGGCGAGGAACAATCCGACGACCATCGCCAGTCCGGAGACGACGAACAGCGGCCACCGGAGGTCGCGCGGAACGAGAAATCCGGCCATCATCCACCGGGTCCAGTTCAGCGCGCCCAGCGAGAGGTGAATCACCGCGACGACGACCGCTAGCTGGGCGGCGACGAAGCGAACCGGCGAGACGCCGTCGGAATCCATCGGGAGAACTAGCGGTGCGACGGGACAAAGCGGTTCGGTGGGAACTGCGGACGGTCTCCGATCCCTCGCAGGAGTAGTGCACCGGACGGGATTTGAACCCGTGCCATGAGCTTGGAAGGCTCAGGTCCTGCCACTAGACCACCGGTGCGCGGTGCTCACTTCGCTCGCACCGCGCACCGAGCCTCGCTTCACTTCGTTCAGTGAGACACCGGTGCGATTCGTGGTGCGGCGAATACGAGTGTATCTCCGGATTGTGGGCGACGGCTTAAGGGTGTTACTGTTTTCGCCCGCGGACTTCGGCGTAGCAGTTCCCGCTGGACACGGACACGTCGTCCGGAACCAGCGCGCTCTCCGCCACGTCCTCGCGGAACTCCTCGGGCGAGTAGATGTGATAGAACCGCGGCACCGTCTCGCCGCCGGGGAGGGTCCAATCGACGGTCGTATCGAACCCCTCCTCGCGGTCGAACCGGTCGTGCGCCGTGCTCCACGCGCTCACCAGCGCGACGCCATCCCGGCCGAGCACCCGCGCCAACTCGTTCAGGCTGTCGAGGCGGGCCTCGCGGGTGGGGAGGTGGTGGAGCGTCGCTACGTACACCGCGAGGTCGACGGAGTCGTCCGCGAAGGGCAGGCGCGCCGCGTCGCACTGCACCAACTCGACCTCGAACGCGCGCTCTCGGGCGCGGGTTCGCGCTTCCGCGAGCAGTCCCCCGCTCGCGTCCGCTCCCACGACGCGCCGAGCGCGCGAGGCGAGTAGCTCCGCGTGGCGTCCGTTGCCGCAGCCGAGGTCGAGCGCGGTGTCCGCCTCCCGACCGTCGAGGAACGACTCGACTTCGGGCCACGCGTGCTCCCGAGTTCGGGCGAAGTGGGCCGCGATGCGGTCGTAGGTCGCCCTGACGTCGCGGCCGGTCGGTTCCATACCCGAACTCTCGCGCCGGACGCCAAATGTCCTACGGGTGAACGAAGTGGTCGAGCGCGAGGAAGACGACGTAGGCGACGGCGAACATGACCGTCGCGTGTTTCGCGCCGTCTTTCGCGCTCCCCTCGCCCATCTTCCCCGCGACGAGCCCCGAGAAGAGCGCCTGCACCAGCGCGGTGTGGAAGAAAACGAGGGTGTAGGCGTCGATGTCGACCGCCCCGACGTCGCCGACGCCGCCGAGACCGACCGGTCCGCTCCCGGCCGCGTCCGCGGACGGCAAGTTCTCCAGCGCGGGAACGAGGATGCCGGAGAGCGACGCGACGATGAACAGGAAGACGAAGAACGAGAGGTAGATGATGACGAGGTAGGTCATCATCTCCTGTCGGCGCTGGCGCTTCAGCCGCCGACTGGCCTGCGCCTCGTCCGCCGCGATACGGAGCACGCTTCCGATGTCGCCGCTCGCGTGCATCGCGTTCGTCACGAGCGTCACGACGCGCGTGACGGTCGGCGTGTCGATTCGGTCTTCCAATCGCCGGAGCGCCGTCGCCGCGTCGGTTCCCCACTCGATGTCGCGCCACGTGCGCCCCAGTTCCGCGTTCAGCACGCCGAGGTCGCTGTCGGCGACGCGACCGAAACTCTCGACGACGGTCATCCCCGCCTCGTTGACGCTGGCGAGCCGGTCGAGCAGGTCCGGAACCGCGGCCTCGATGGCGGCGAGCCGCCGTCGCTTGAGCTCCCGGACGGCGGCGAACGTCGCCAACACGAACAGTGCGGCCTGCGCCACCGCGTCGTCCGCCGACGCGAGCGTGGCGGTTCCCGCCGCGACTTCGGGACCGAGGCGAACGAGAACGAACAGAGCCGCGAGCGGAATCGTCAGATAGAGCACCGCGACCGGTCGCTCGCGCACGGTTCGGAGGGGGTCCGCGAGGGCGCTCCGCACGCTCCTGAACCGGTCGAACGCCGCCAGTCGCTCGGCGTTCGTCGCGACCCCGCCGTCGCCCACGGCTCGCCCCGCGTCCGGGTCGCTCGCTCGGCGAACGTCGTGCGAGCCGCTCTCGACCGGCGCGCGTTCGTCCCGGCTGATGCGCAGCGATTCCGTGATGCTGTCGAGGTAGACGACGAATCCGACGTTGCCGAGCGGGACGAGCAGGTACGTCATCAGCTGGAGGAACGAGAGCGTGTCCGCGACGCCCATCAGTCCGACGACGACGAGGATGGTGATGAACAGGAGGGGGCCGACGACGAACAGCGAGACGTACCCCTCGGCCAGCGTCGCCAGCAGTTCGAGAAACGCCTCCTGCTCGGCCTTCGCGTCCCGCTGGTAGCGTTCGTACTGCTCGCGGAGGTACCCCGGGAGGCTCTGGCCGCTCTGGAGCACGCTCGCGAGGTTCTCGCCGAACTCCTCGAACTTCTCGCTCGGCGACTGGCGCGACATCTGGCGGATGGCCGTCAGCACGTCGAGGCCGAACAGATCCATCGCCTTCACGCCGACCGCGACCTCCTCCGCGGCCTCGCCGTACACGTCCCGATTGCGCGCCAAGGTTCGCATTATCTCGGGAAACGCCATCCCGCTTCGGGAGAGGGCGAAGACGAACGCGACGGTTCGCGCGAGGCTGGCGTCTATCCGTCTCGCCCGGGCGCTCCCGCGGTGCGACAGCGTCTCCCAGCGGAGCCAGTAGGTTGTCGCACCCCCGAGCAGTCCGACCGTCGCGCTGCTGAACAGCAGGAGGACGAACAGTTCGCCCGCGGAGAGGGTGGGGACTGCGAGGACGTTCGAGAGGAAGCCGAGCCGCGCCGGGAGCGTCCCGCGGAGCGTCTCGGGCGACACCGACAACACGGCCAGCACCAGTCCGACGAGGTAGACGCCGAGGACGCTCCCCGCCACCGCCGCGAGCGCGGCGTACATCCACGTCTTCGAAGCGTACAGCCGGTACGTCTCGCCGACGTGAGCCGCCCGGAGGTGGTCGCTTCGTTTCGAGCGTCGTCTCCCGCTGGCTTGGACGTAGGTTCCGAACACCTGCAACGCGACGCGCGTGACGGTTCGGTAGGCAGTCCTGCTGACGGGCGACAGGACGACGGGCGCGAGCAGGAGGAGCGCGAGGACGAGCGGAACGTAGTTCAGCAGTCCCATCAGTCGAACTCCGAAACCTCGGCGTCGGTGGTTCGCTCGACCGTCTCGACCACCCGGTCGGGGTCGGCGTAGTACTCGTTTATCATCGCGGTGAACCGGCGATAGTCCGTCACGCCGTTCTCGCGGAGGTACTGGAGGACGAGCTTTCGGTCGCGAAGTTCGGAGAGGAGCCGCGAACGCGACCAGCCGTGGTTCTCCTGAATATCGCTCAGCACGTCGCTGTCGCGCCTGCGAACGGCGTCGGTCGCGGCGTCCCGCTCGAACGCGGTCGTGTAATCGAGGTCGCCGGTCCGCTGGTCGATGCCGTTAATTTCGGCGACCGTCCGATTCCGGCGGACGCGCTCGTCGCCGACGTAGGTGAGCGTCTGGATGGAGAGGATGTCGAGGGACTGAATCATCGCCCGCGGCACGTTGATCGGCTCGTTCTCCAGCCGGTTGATGACCGTCTGGACGCTGTCGGCGTGCATCGTGGAGTAGGTCGTGTGTCCCGTGTTCATCGCCTGAAACAGCGTCATCGCCTCCCGCCCGCGAACCTCGCCCACCGCGATGTACTCGGGGCGGTGGCGGAGCGCGGAGCGGAGCAGGTCGTACATCGTGATGTCCGTCCCTTCGTCCGGTCGGTCGCGGGTCACCGACGAGAGCCAGTTGTCGTGGTACAGCGTCAGTTCCCGCGTGTCCTCGATGGTGAGCACCTTCGAGCGCGGGGGGATGAACATCGAGATGGCGTTCATCGACGTGGTCTTTCCGGACGCCGTCCCGCCCGCGAAGATGAGCGATTTGTTGTTCTCGATGGCCAACCAGAGGTAGGCCATCTGGTCGAGCGAGAACGTCCCGTAGTTCACCAAGTCGACCGGCGTGAACGGTTCGTCGGCGTACTTCCGGATGGTGAACGCCGACCCGCGCGGCGTCACCTCCTTCCCGAGGGCGAGTTCCGTGCGACTCCCGTCCGGGAGGGTGGCCTCGACGACCGGCTCCCCGACGCTGACGTGTTGTCCCGACTGCTGGGCGAGTCGGACGACGAGGCTGTCGAGTTCGTCCTCCGCGTAGGCGACGTTCGTCTCGATGTCGTTGTACTCGTCGTGGTAGACGAAGATGGGGAGGTCGTACCCGTCGCAGGAGACGTCCTCGATGTGCGGGTCGTGCATGAGCGGGTCGAGTTTGCCGAAGCCGCGGAACGCCCGGAAGAGGTAGTAGAAGAGGCGGTAGTAGCCGGCGGCGTCGACGTCGACGCCGTACACCTCCAGCAGTTCGCGCAGTTCGTCGCGGAGGACGTCTTCGGCGGTGTTACCGCCCATCTCGCGCCGGTAGATGAGCGACTCGCGCAAATCGGAGAAGAGGCGGTCGAGCAGATCGGCTTCGAACTCGTCCAGTTCGGGTTCGACCACGTAGTACAGGTGTTCGTTCGCGTCCGGGTCGTGGTAGATGGTGACGAACGCGAACGGCGCGTTCACCCAGTAGCGTTCCACTTCCCGGTAGCCCGGCGCACCCGCGAACGAGATGAGCGAACCGTGCGCGGCGGGGTCGTAGTAGCCGACCGAGACGGTCGAACCGCGAAGCATCTCGGCGGTCCGACGAATCGTTCGCCGGACCTCGCGGACGCGGACGGTCAGGTCGTCTAGCTCCAAGCTCGACATGTCTCTTCGATGGCGTTCGGACGCGTCCCGGTCGGGATTTCCGTTCCGCGCGTGACGCGCGCTTTCGTCACGCCCTTTGTAGCACGAGTATTTAAATCAATGGCTGGGTAGTTTCAATTCCGAAATATTTTTCGGCGCGGCGGAGGTGTCAGCCCATCGACCGTCCGGCGAGCGCGCATCGCTTCCGTCCTTGCGTTCGCGTGGCGTTACGTTCATGAGACGCGAGAACGTAGGCGGAGATACGGAATGAGGCGCGACTACTTCACACTGGAGGTCGAAAACATCGACTGGGTCGAGGCGGACGGGACGCCCCGCAAGCCGACGGTACTCATCGATTTCGAGGGGCCGTCTTCGACGCTCCGCGAACGACTCTCGGGACCCGATGGAGACCTCCTTGACGCCGACGAGACGGACGTAACCTTCCGCCTCCAAGCCAGCATCGACGACGCCGACGCGACCGGCGTCGTGAGCGTGACGAACCGCACGACCGGCGATTTCATACTCGAACTCAATCAGGAAGCGGCGGACGTACTCCGGTTCATCAAAGCCGCTCGCGCGTACGGGTCCGAGACCGACGACACGGAGGGACGGTATCACGTCGACATCGCCATCAACGGCGACCACGTGGTTTCCTACGAGAAGGCGACGTTCCTCATCTACAACAGCGAAGGCAACCTCCTCCGCCAACACAGTCTCATCCCGAGCGGTGTCGAACTGTGAACCGCCGCGGGATCGCGCACCGTGGCACTCGACCTCCTTTTCTCCGGTAACCTTCCCGCGTGCTATAACAGCGGGGGGATGACGTCCATCGCCACCGCGGTCAGATAGAGACCGAAGAGCACCGTCAGGGTGATGAGGAGTCCGATGAGATAATCGAACAGGCCGGTTGGCGTCGTCAGCTTTGGCAGGTTCATGTCAGTCCCTACGCCGGAGAGCCGCTTATTTTTATTGGGGGATGCGCCGAGAATCGAGTGAACCTAAGTATCCGGAAACGAACGACTCCGTATGAAGCTGTTCGGAACCGCGGGTATTCGCGGCAGCGTCGTCGAGCGAGTGACGCCGGAACTCGCCCTCGCCGTCGGTCGCGCCGCGGGACGGCCGGGCGAGGAGTTCGTGGTCGCCCGGGACGGGCGCGAAACCGGTGCCGCGCTCGCCGCCGCGATGGAGGCAGGACTGGAGAGCGCCGGTGCGGACGTTCGCCGGGCGGGGATGCTCCCGACCCCCGCGCTGGCGTTCGCTTCGCGCGGTCGTCGCGGCGTCGTGCTCACGGCGAGCCACAACCCGCCGACCGACAACGGCATCAAACTGTTCGACGACGGGGTGGAGTACGACCGCGCCGCCGAGCGCGACGTGGAATCGCGCGTGGCGGACGACGACCCGCCCCTCCCGTGGGACGAGTGGGGGTCGAGCATCCGCGAAGACGTGCTCGACGAGTACCGGGACGCCGTCATCGAGTACGCCCGAGCGCACGGCGCGCCGCTGGACGGACTCCGGGTCGCCGTCGACTGCGGAAACGGGATGGGAAGCCTCGCCACGCCGCAGGTGCTTCGCGCGCTGGGTGCGCGCGCGGTCACGCTCAACGCGAACGTGGACGGGCACTTCCCCGGACGCGCGAGCAAGCCGACGCCGGAGACGCTCACCGACCTCCAATCGTTCGTCGCGGACGGCGACTTCGCGTTCGGACTGGCCCACGACGGGGACGCGGACCGAATCGTCCTCGTCAACGGCGACGGGGAGTTCGTCCACGAGGACACCGTCGTCGCCGTCTTGGCGGAGCACTACACCCGAGAGAGCGACGCGCCCGACCCGGTCGTCGTGACGACGCCGAACGCCTCGGCCCGCATCGACGAGCGCGTTCGGGCGGCGGGCGGCCGCGTCGAGCGCGTGCGGCTCGGCGCGCTCCACGAGGGTATCGCGTCGACGCTCGAAGCGGGCGACGACGACACGGAGGTCGTGTTCGCCGCCGAACCGTGGAAACACATCCACACGCGGTTCGGCGGCTGGATAGACGGCGTCACGAGCGCGGCGGTGCTCGCGCGACTCGTCGCCGACGCGGGCGGCGTCGAACCGCTTCGGGGCGAGGTGACCGAGCGCCCGTATCGAAAGGTGAGCGTCGACTGTCCCGACGCCGCGAAGGAGGAAGCGATGGAGCGAATCGAGGCGACGATTCCGGATCGATTCCCCGAAGCCGCGGTGCGAACCGAGCACGGCGTTCGGGCCGAACTGCCGGACGGGTCGTGGATCCTCGTTCGGCCGAGCGGCACCGAACCCTACGTCAGAATCTACGCCGAAAGCGAGGACGTGGACGGGTTGGTCGCCGAGGCGGAAGCGGTCGTCGAGGGAGCTGTGTCGGATTCTCGAGGGTAACTCGAAACGCCCTAGAATCCAGTTGTTCGCCGCTATAGCCGCGAAGCGGAGCGTTTATGAGGAACAATCAGGGTGGACTATACATAGATGACGGACATCGAAAAACGGCGACGACAACTCGTGAAAACCGGCGGCGCGCTCGGCATCGCCGGCCTCGCGGGGTGCCTCGGCGGCGTCCCCGGCACCGGCGGCAACACGACGAACGTCGGCATGGTGTACGCCCTCGGCGGCAAGGGCGACAACTCGTTCAACGACATGGCGTTCAAGGGTGCGCAGAAGACCAAAAAGGAGATGGACGTCTCCCTCTCGGAGGTCGAACCGGGGGACGCGAGCCAGTTCCAAACGTACCAGCGCAAGTTCGCGTCGCAGAAAAGTCCCAGCTTCGAACTCATCTGCTGCATCGGCTTCGTACAGACCGACGCGCTGAAGAAGACCGCGAAGAACTTCCCGAAGCAGAACTTCATGCTGGTCGACAGCGAGGTCAAGCGGAAGAACGTCTCCAACTTCGTCTTCAAGGAACACCAGGGCTCGTTCCAGGTCGGTCACCTCGCGGGACTGCTGACGACCAGCGACTTCAGCGAGGGCGGCGGCTCGACGAACGGCGACAAGGTGGTCGGTTTCGTCGGAGGGAAGCAGAACCCGCTCATCAAGAAGTTCGAAGCCGGCTTCATGGCCGGTGCGAAGCACGCCGACAGCGACATCGAGGTCAAGTCGGCGTACGCGGGCTCGTGGAGCGACATCCAGCGCGGGAAGGAGATAGCCCTCTCGATGTACGACGAGGGCGCGGACGTCGTCTACCACGCCGCCGGCGGAACCGGAAACGGCGTGTTCAAGGCGGCCAAGCAGAAGAGCCGCTACGCGATCGGCGTGGACTCCGACCAGTCCAAGAGCGCCAAATCCTACGCGGATTGGATCGTCGCCAGCATGGTCAAGCACGTTGACACGGCCGTCTACAACTCCGTGAAGAACGTCGTGAACGGCAACTTCGAGGGCGGACAGACGCACTCGCTCGGACTGGGGAAAGACGGCGTCGAGGCCGTCATCGGTCAGAGCTTCACAGGCAAGATCCCGAAGAAGATCACCTCGAAGTTGGAAAAGTCCAAGCAGGCCATCATCAACGGCGACATCTCGGTTCCGAAGGATCCGAAGAACGTCTAATCGCACACCCGATCTGACGCGGATTCCCGGACGGCGTTGCCGACGACGGTCGGCACATCCCGTCGCCGAACCGCCGGGGACGGTGGACAGCGACGACGGAGAACGCGTCGACTACCGGAGTAACCGCGTCGTCATACATTAATGAGTACTCCTACTGTACATCTCGACGGAATCACGAAGCGGTTCCCCGGAGTCGTCGCCAACGACGAGGTCGACCTCGTCGTCGAAAACGGCACGGTCCACGCGCTCCTCGGCGAGAACGGCGCAGGGAAGACCACGCTGATGAACGTCCTCTACGGACTGTACCGCCCCGAGGAAGGGACGGTTCGGGTGGACGGGGAATCGCGCGCGTTCGAATCACCCCGGGACGCGATCGACGCCGGCATCGGAATGATACACCAGCACTTCATGCTCGTCGACCCGATGACCGTCACCGAGAACATCGTCCTCGGCAACGAGCCGCGAAAGTGGGGCGGACTGGCGGTCGACCAGGACCGCGCCCGCGAGCAGGTTGTCGAACTGAGCGAACGGTACGGCTTCGACGTGGACGTCGACGCGAACATCGAGTCGGTCGGCGTCGGCGTCCAGCAGCGCGTGGAGATACTGAAGGCGTTGTACCGCGGCGCCGACGTGCTCATCCTCGACGAGCCGACCGCGGTGCTCACCCCGCAGGAAGTCGAGGACCTGTTCGCCGTCTTCGACGAACTGACCGACCAGGGGAAGACCATCATCTTCATCACGCACAAACTCGGCGAGGCGATGCAGGCCGCCGACGACATCACCGTCCTTCGAGACGGCGAGAACGTCGGCACCGTGGACGCCGCCGCCGCGACCCGCGAAGACCTCGCGGAGATGATGGTCGGACGCGAGGTCATCCTCGAAGCGGACAAGGAGCCCGGAAACCCCGGCGACGTCGTCCTCTCGGTCGAAAATCTCGGCATCACCGACGAGGCGGGAATCGAGCGCGTTTCGGACGTGAGCTTCGACGTCCGCGAGGGGGAAGTGTTCGGCATCGCGGGCGTCGACGGCAACGGGCAGAACGAGTTGGTCGAAGCTATCACGGGGATGCGCACGCCCGACGCCGGCAGCGTCGTCTTCGACGGCGAGGACGTGACCCGGCGCTCGCGCCAGGAACACATCGAGCGCGGCATGGCGTACGTCCCCGAGGACCGTCAGGAACGAGGGCTCGTCATGGAGTTCGATCTGGTCGAGAACGCCCTTCTCGGGAGCCAACACAGCCCTCCCTACGCCAAGCGCGGCGGCATCGACTGGGAGGCGACCCGCGGCCACGCCGACGCTCTCGTCGAGGAGTACGACGTCCGCCCGAGTAACGTGGACGCCGAGGCGCACTCCCTGTCCGGCGGAAACCAGCAGAAGTTCGTCGTCGGTCGGGAGTTCAACCGCGACCCGTCGCTGGTCGTCGCCTCCCACCCGACCCGCGGAGTGGACATCGGCAGCATCGAGTTCATCCACGACCGCCTGCTGAAGCTTCGACGGGGCGGCAAAGCCGTCCTCCTCGTCTCCTCGAAGCTCGACGAAGTGCAGCAGCTCTCCGACCGGCTGGGCGTCGTCCACGACGGCGAGTTGGTCGACGTGGTAGACCCCGATACGGTCAGCGAGGAACAACTCGGGTTGCTGATGGCCGGCGAGCGCCCCGCTTCGGTGCCCCGGATGGCCGCGCGCGCCGCGGACGGCGGCGCGCCCGTCGGAGGTGAGTCTCGATGAGCGACGGACTGCGAGGCAGGGCCGCGACAGCGCTCGAACGCCTCGTCGGCGCGTCGGCGTTGGAACGGCTGGTACTGAGCGTGGCGGCGTTGCTCGCGGCGCTGGTGGTCGGCGGGGTGCTGCTCGCGGCGTCCGGTTACAATCCGCTGCTGGTGTACGTGTACCTGTTCTACGGCGCGGTCGGCACGCCGTTCAACGTGGCGCTCACGCTCCAGCAGATGACCCTGCTCCTGTTCACCGGGCTGGCGGTCGCGGTGTCGTTCCGGGCCGGACTGTTCAACATCGGCACGCAGGGACAGCTCGTGCTCGGTTCGCTGGCGACGGCGCTGACCGTCCTCGCCGTCGCGCCGCTGGTTCCGGGCGGTGTCGTCGGTGCCATCGTGCTCATCCCGCTCGGGCTCCTGGCCGGAGCGGTGACGGGCGGCGTGTACGGGGCGATTCCCGGCGCGCTGAAGGCGTACGCCGACGCCAACGAGGTCATCACCACCATCATGCTCAACTTCATCGCCACGGGAATCGCGTTCTACCTCGTCAACAACTACTTCCGGGTGAGTTCGACGGTCGCCACCGAGAGCGTCCCCGGTTACGCGACGTTCAAACCGCTCGTGTTCCACCCGAGTTCGAGCTTCTCGCTGCTCGTGTTCTTCGGGGCGCTGGGGCTCGCGGGCGGCGTCCACCGCCTGTTCAAGAACACCTCGTTCGGCTACGACCTGCGAACCAGCGGTCTCCAGCCAGAGGCCGCGTCCTACGCCGGCGTGAACGCGAAGCGGATGGCCGTCACGAGCATGACGCTCTCGGGAGCCATCGGCGGGGTGGCCGGGGCCATCTTCGTGCTGATGGTCGAAGGCCGATACATCGAACCCCCGGCGCTCGGCTTCGACGGCATCACGGTCTCCATACTCGCGGGGAACAACCCCATTGCGGTGATTCCGGCCGCGTTTCTGTTCGGCGTCCTGAAGAGCGGCGGTCTCTCGGTCGGCTTCCAGACGGACGTTCCGCCGCAGCTCATCGGCGTGCTCCGCGGTCTCATCATCTTGTTCGTCGCCATGCCGGAGTTCTTCCGCATGGTCGGCGGTCGACTCGGGGTCGCGAATCGCGAGCGCGTCGCCGCCGACGGTGGCGAACCGTCTCCGTCGGACGGCGACGACGGAGGTGACGACGATGCGTAGGAAACACGCCCTGCTCGTCGCGCTCGCGGCGCTACTCGTGGTCGGCGCGCTCGTCGTGGAAGTGTTCTTCCCCGCGAGTCCGACCGCGGCGGTCATCGGTATCATCGACGTCGGCTACCTCAGCGCGTCGCTCCGGGTGACCGTCCCCATCGCCTTCGCCGCGCTCGGCGGCATCTTCGCGGAGAAGAGCGGCGTCATCAACATCGGCCTCGAAGGCCTGCTCATCATCGCCGCGTTCACCGGCATCGCCGTCAGCGGAGCGTCGACCGGATTCGCCTCGCCGGCGACGGCCGCGTGGCTCGGTTTCGTGGCGGCGGTCGCCGTCAGCACGCTGTTCGCGCTCCTGTTCGCTATCGTCACCATAGATCTACAGGCCGACCAGATCATCGCGGGACTGGCGGTGTGGCTCATCGCGCTCGGACTGGCTCCGTTCGCCAGTCGGGTCATCTGGGGGAGCACCACCAGCGAGACGGTCCCGTCGCTGTCGAACTGGGTGATTCCCGGACTGGTCGAGATACCGGTGATCGGACCGGTGTTCTTCAACGCCAACCCGACCGTGTACATGCTCCTGGTGGCCGTACCGCTGTCGTGGTACGTGCTCCGGGGGACGCCGTTCGGCCGGTGGGTGCGCGCCAGCGGCGAGAACCCGCAGGCGCTGGACACCGCCGGCGTGGACGTGCGGCGGGTGCGGTACGCGAGCGTCCTGCTCTCGGGGGTCCTCTGCGGCATCGGCGGTGCCGGACTGTCCCTCTCGCTGGGACAGTTCATCGGCAGCGGCGCGACGATGGTGGATGGGCGGGGCTGGATCGGCATCACCGCGTATCTGTTCGGGAACTACAACCCGCTGGGCGCGTTCGGCGCGTCGTTGCTGTTCGCGGCGCTCTCGGCGCTGGAGATACGGCTCCAGACCCTCGGGTTCGACATCTCGCAGACCCTCGTCCGTCTCGTTCCGTACGTCGTCGTCATCGTCGTGCTGACGTTCGTCGGACGAACGCGCACGCCGGACGCCGCGGGCGAACACTACGAATCCGGCGAGGAGTGAGGCGGCGGGCGGTCGTTCGCCGCCATCGGCGGTCGCTTTTCGTCACGCGTTTCGGTCGTCTCTCGGAGCGGAGTCGGCGGTCTCGACCTGCTCCGGGGTTCGAAGACGAGCGACCGGAAAACGACCGAAACGAGCAGCGTGCGAAGCACGGCGAGTCTGGTTCCGTTTTCGCATAAAAACGTACGGCGTTCGGACGTCGCTCGATGGGCGGACGGGGCGACCGGCCGCGTCGTTCGAAGCCTCGCTTCTCGATTCACCTTCGGATTTTATTTGAACCGTCGCCGCGCACCACTTCCGTATGGACGAACTCGTCGAGCGAGCACGCGAGGTACAGGAACGCGCCCACGTCCCCTACTCCGACTACCCGGTCGGTGCGGCGCTTCGAACCGCGGACGGAACGGTGTACGTCGGCTGTAACATCGAGAACGCGAACTACAGCAACTCGCTCCACGCGGAGGAGGTCGCCATCGCCGAGGCGATAAAGGAAGGCCACCGGAAGTTCGACCGCATCGCGGTGAGTTCAGCGCGACGCGACGGCGTGACGCCCTGCGGGATGTGCCGGCAGACGCTCGCGGAGTTCTGCGGCGACGACTTCGCGGTCGTCTGCGACGAGGGCGACGACGCGACCGAGTACAGCCTCGGCGAACTGCTGCCGAACACGATCACGGAGGAGATGCTCGGCTGAGGCGGTTGGACGGACGACGCGAAGCACCTATCTCCGCGGCGATAAACGTGTCAGCCATGGACGACAGCGAAGACCCGAACGCGGAGGTACAGTACCACATCGAAGTCGGCGAGGGCGACGTCGCCGACTCGGTCCTCCTGCCCGGCAATCCCGAGCGCGTCGGAAAGATAACGCAGTTCTGGGACTCGGCGGACGAGGTGGCCTTCCACCGCGAGTACCGAACCGCGACGGGTACCTACGACGGGACGCCCATCAGCGTCACCTCGACCGGAATCGGCAGTCCGTCCGCCGCCATCGCGGTCGAGGAGTTGGCGCGAGTCGGCGCGGACACGTTCATCCGCGTCGGTTCGTGCGGCGCGATCCAACCCGAGATGGACGTGGGCGACCTCGTCATCACGACCGGCGGGGTCAGACAGGAGGGGACGAGCGACGAGTACGTCCGCGAGGAGTACCCGGCGGTCGCGGACTACGAGGTCGTCGCCGCGCTCGTCGCCGCCGCGGAGCGACTCGGCCACGACTACCACGCGGGCATCACGATGAGCGCCGATAGCTTCTACGCCGGGCAGGGTCGCCCCGGATTCGAGGGGTTCCGCGCCGAGGGCGGCGACGAGTTGGTCGAACACCTGAAGAACGCGAACGTGAAGAACATCGAGATGGAAGCGAGCGCGATTCTCACCATCGCCAACGTCTACGGACTGCGGGCGGGGGCGGTCTGCTCGGTGTACGCCAACCGCGAGACCGGCGAGTTCAGAACCGAGGGCGAACACCGCGCCGCCGAAACCGCCAGTCTGGCGGTGAAACTGCTCGCGGAGATGGACGAACTGAAGGCCGAGGCGGGCGTCGAACGCTGGCACCCCGGACTGGCGTTAGATTAACCCGGTACGTCGGTCTGCCGGTCGACGGCGGTCTGGTTCACGCGGTATATCGACACCGACCCGGAACGGTGGGCCAGTTCGACGCCGGGATAGTTCGAGAACGTCGACCGTCCGTACCACTCCCGTTCGCGCGGTCCGTAGTAGATGTACCTCACGTCGTACCGGTCGAAGAGCCTCGCGCGAGTTTCCCAGTCGGCGCTGTAGATGAGTTCGACGTTCCGCTTTCGCTCCTCGTAGGCCGCGTCGCCGCGGTAGATTCGTTCCTGATACCAGCCGAGAACCGTCGGCAGGCCGGTGAGCGACGACGCCGGACTCCCCCACTGGTAGGGTTTGCCGGGCGCGGAGACGATGTGCGGCCGCCCCTCTTTCGCGCCGAGCCACTCGATAGCGCCGGCCTCGCCGGCGTGAACCGTCCAGATGAACGCCATTCCGTCGAGCGTCGGGTCTTCCGTTCTGTGGATGGCGCTGTCCGAACCGACGTGCTGGCCGAGCGCGAAGACGCCGTAGACGGACGTCGACAGCAGGAGGAACGAGGCGAAAATCGCCATCCACTGTCGCGGCGTGAGAAGCGTTCCCGAGAGTTGGTCGGGCGCGGCGTCGGTCAGGAGTCGCGCGAGCGCGACGCCGCCGGCGACCGCCCAGAGCACCCACACCTGCATGTACACCTTGAAGACGGTGTTGAACCGCCCGGCGATCGCGTTGTCCTGCAAGTAGACGAACTCCACGAGCAGGACGAGACCGGCACCCCCGACCAGCAGGACCGTCTCGAAGTCGAGGTCGGCGTCGAGGCGGAGGAGCGCCCACCCGGCGACGAGGAGGGGTGCGACCAGCGCGACCGCCGCGACGCCGCCCTGCCATCCCGCAACGACCAGCAGACCGCCGAGAACGCCGACCTGCGTGGCCTCCCTGTCCCGCCAGCGGACGTGCGAGCCCAAGTAGAGCGCGAAGAGGGCGAGGAACGCCCCGTGGACGACGAGCACCTCCACGAGGCTACTTCGGTCGGGGAAGAAGGCGATGCTCCGGTTCCCGGCGGCACCGAGGAGGACGTTCGCCACGAACGGAGCCGCCCAGATTAACGATAGCGCGCCGACGACGACCGTTATCGCCATCGCGGTCGTCGTCCGCCCGAGTTCACGGACGACGACCGATTCCCCTCCCGCGATGCGTTCGCCGCCGGGAACGAGCGTCGCCGGATGCTCGTCCGCGAAGGTAAGCGAGAGCCAGACGACGCCGAGCGCGGTCGGGAAGCTCCACGAGCTGACGGTGCTGACGAAGGCGACGACGAGCGGAAGCGCGCCGAAGACGAGCGCCCGACGCCACCGCGCGTCCGAGCGGTAGACGGCGTAGCCGAGCGCGGCGACGAACAACAGAAACGGTTGCCCCATCATGTGGGCGTGCAGGTCGCCGTTCAGGTACGCGAAGAAGGGGAACTCGTTTATCGTTCCGACCATCACGCGACTCGCGTCCCAGTAGTGGAACTCGGTCGGGGTGAGCGGGACGTCCGCCGGGTTCATCTCCAACGGCGTCGCTATCGCCTCGACGAGCGAGCGGGGAAGCGCCCCCGCGAGCAACCGCATCGGGGTGTAGACGTTCGCGGCGAAGCCGACGAAGAACGCGGCGAGCGCGCCCGCGAGCCGCCGGGGCGTTCCGTGTCGGTCGGCGATCGCGCTCGCCAGTCCGTAGGCGGTGCTGACGAGCATGCCGTAGAATCCCGCGAGCGCGAGGTTGTAGCTGAACCGGGGGAGCGTCCCCGTCAGCTTCGTCAGGATGGCCGCGACGAGGTGGCCCCCGTAGTAGTAGCGGACGGGTTCTCCCGCGAACCACATGTCTTCGGGCGGGAGCGCGGGCGCGCGCATGAGCGACTGCAACAGGCCGAAGTCGAGGAACTTCTCGCCGCCCGTCGCGATAATCGCCGGGTCGATGGCCCGGATGACGATCAGAAAGCAGAACGCGGCGGTGAACACGGCCATCGCTTCCGCGTACCCTCGGAGGTCGAGTTCGATATCGCGCCTCCACAGCAGGACGGAGATGGAAGCGAGCACGGCGATGGCCGCGACGACGGTGGCGGTGGTGAACGCGAACTGTCCGAGCCAGTACACCACTATCGTCACGACGGCGAGCGAGGCGGGGAGTGCGAACGCGGCCCCCCGGTCGGGGAATCGCGGAAAGAGCGCGGCAGCGGCCGGAAGACCCGCGAGAGCGAACGCGTAGTAGACGAGCAGCCAGAAGGCGACGAGCGCGAACTCCATATCTTCTGCTTTGGTGAGTGCGCCGGAAAGGTATACGTCTTGGGGTCGTGATACGCAGCGGACACGTTCTCCGCCCGGCGGCGCGGCGGTACTAACTCACATACGGCGGTCGAATCACAATCCTTAACTACCGAACGACAGTACGAGAGTGTAGCGGGATGGGATAGCCAGGAGATTCCGGCGGGCTCATAACCCGCAGATCGGTAGTTCAAATCTACCTCCCGCTACTTTTACACTATCTCCGGTTCGAAGCGTCGCCTCCGTTCTGCGAACGGTCCGCCGATACGCGAGAGTTCGTTCTCGGTCTAGCTTCCGCGACCGGCCACGCGATTTATTGACCGCGGTACGCAAGAACGTCGTATGACAACCGCGCTGTTCGTGGTCAGCGAGGAAGGGTATTGGGGCGAAGAGTGCGTCGACCCGCTTCAGACCCTCTCCGACGCGGGGGTCGACATCGACGTCGCGACGCCGAGCGGCTCGAAAGCGGTCGTCGACCAGCGCTCCATCGACCCGGAGAACGTCGGCGAAGAGACCGCGGAGCGAGTCCGCGACGTCCACGAGAACGACGAGCGAATGCAGAATCCGATACCGCTGGCGAACGTCGACGGCGACATGTACGACGCGGTGGTGTTCCCCGGCGGACACGGGACGGAGTGGGACGTGAACCAAGACCGACACGCGCGACGGCTGCTCCGGGACACCGTCGAAGGGGAGGACGGGAAGGCGCTCGTGGTCTGTCACGCGGTCGGATTGCTGGCGTTCACGCGGGACGGCGGCGGCGGATTCCTCGTCGAAGGGCGAGACGTGACCGGCTTCCCGAACGACTGGGAGGAGGATATCGTCGACGAGCACGACTGCATGCCCGACGGACGAAAACTCCCGTACTACGTCGAAGACGAAGTGAGCGCGGCGGGCGGAAACTGGGACGCCGAACTCGACTCGGAGACGAGCGTGCGCGTGGACGGCGACTTGCTCACCGCGCGCGGCCCCGAATCGTCCCACGAAGCGGCGACGACGCTCCTCGAGAACCTCGGCGTCAAGTAACCGTCGGCAAAAACGGACGATTTATGCCGTCATCGTCCGCACTGCCAACGAATGCTCGGGACGCGCGGCGTGCTGGCGATACTGGCGGGGGTCACGATGACCGTCGCCGTGGTCTTCCTCCGGTCGGGGCGGAGACGGACGGGGTTTTGGTTACTGACGGCGGGGTTTTTCGTCGCCAGCATCTGGTCCGCGCTGAGTATCGCGTGGGCGCAGACGTATCCGGGTCGAGCAGCGCTCTCCGACGAGTCGTTCCTCCTCTTGGGGACGACCGCGGTCGCCGGGACGATTTACTACGGAATGCTTGCCAAAGATGATGACAGATATCGATAACGACAGGTAAGATACCGCACATTGACCTTTCCGATAAACCGTTTAAAATTCTTTATAGGTAGTATCGACTTCTATGAACCGCTGAAAACTAAATCCTTCTGGTGACCAGTAACTTTAAATACATCTTCTACAAGTCTTTGGTATGCCACGGCGACGCAACCGAAGTGGTAACGACGATAGCCGAAGGAACTTTCTAAAGGCGAGCGGGGCCGGTGCGGTCGCGCTCTCGCTCGCCGGCTGTTCGGGTCAGGAAAAAAATCCGGGAACCAGTACGACGGGAACCGGGGACACTTCGACGACGAACGGGGAAGCGGGTACGGTCAGCGTCGGTCCCGACCAGATTACGCCTGGCGGAACGCTGCGGTACGGTCTTCCGGAAGCCCCGGACAGTCCGAATATCTTCCTGTCCGGTAACGTGTACTCCGCCGTCGGGCTAGCACCGGTGTACAACTACGGTGTCAGCACCGACCCGGTGACGTTCGAGGTCAAACCGAACGTCTTCACCGATTGGGAACTGAAGAACGCCGACAAGGAGAAACCGGACGTCTACTTCAACGTCCGAAAGGAAGGGCTGGAGTGGAACGACGGTGAGAAGTTCAAGCCGATAGACGACGTCGTGTTCTCGTACCAGTACCTGCTGGACCACGAACCCGGCGAGTTCTCGGCGTGGAACGACTACGAGAAGGTCGAGGAGGCGAGCAACGACTGGGATATCCACATCAAGATGTCCCAGCAGGTCGGTACGTGGGACACGACCATCCTCCAAGGAGCGCCCATCATTCCCAAACACAAGTGGGAGGGCGTCGATTACAACAACTACGACCCGATGGCGAAGAACGAGGAAGGACCCGTCGGAACCGGGCCGGGGAAACTCACCCAGTTCAACCCCGACACCTCGATGCAGGTCAAGTTCCGCCGCGACTACATCGACAACACCTACGCGCTCAACAGCCTCCAGTGGATCAAAGACCACAAGTCGCTCATCCACGGCGGTCCGTTCCTCGACGGCGTGAACTTCAAGGTGTACGGCGGGACGTCGCCGATGACGCAGGCGTTCCTGAACGGCGATATCGACACACACTACGGTAGCTTCTCGCCGGCGCAGATTCCGAAGGTCAAGAAGGACAGCAAGAGCAGCCTCATCAAGGGGTACGACAGCGGGTTCTCCTACTACGGCTTCAACTGTCGCCGCGCCCCGCTCGACGACGTGGCGTTCCGACAGGCGATGGCGTTCATGTTCGACGACCAGTACTGGGTCCGGTCCCTGAAGGGCGGCTACGTCATCAAGGGCGACTACGCCCAGTCGCCCGGTTACAGGGCCGTCCGTCCGGAGACCGTCCACGGCGGCGAGTTGCTGACCGACCCGCGGACGAACGCGTTCGACTTCCGGAGTGCGTCCGGCAATAAAAAGCCCGACGTCCAAGGCGTTCGCAAGTTCCTGACGGACAGAAAGGTAGTCAGCGGTAAGGGGACCTACGTCGGCAAGGAGTTCCCCGGAACGTTCTCCGGCGTCAAAGCGAGCCGTTCGACTGCGAAGTACGAGTACTCCTTCGGCTCCATCAAGTCGAAGGCGCTCAAAGATGCGAACGTCTCGGTCGACAAGGAGATTCGAATCGACGGGCAGACCGTTCCGGAGATGATGGACGGGGACGCGATCGTCATCTTCATCGACCCGCCGAGCGAGAAGCCGAACGAGGCGAAGGCCATCGACCAGTGGCGGAAGAACCTGCTACAGCTCGGCATCCCGGTTCGAACCAAACCCGTCGAGTTCAACACCTTGTCCGGCCTGGTGTACAACCAGGAAGACTACGACATCTATCCGATGGGTTGGGGCGGCACCAGCGCGTACGGAACGTCCATCGAGGCGTTCTTCCACTCGCGGAACGCGGGCGACGACCACGAGAAGTTCGCCTACAACTCCACCGGCTACGGCGTCGCCGGCGGTAGCGCCGACACGCTCATCGAAGACGCGTACAGCGAGACCGACCCCGAGACGCGGAACAAGAAGTGGGCGAAGGCCATCGAGCGCGTATACCTCGACATGCCGTACATGGTACAGGACTACGCGAAGTACCGCTGGCCCATGAACACGGCCAAGTTCGGCGGCGTCGTCGGCAACATCGTCGACCCCGCGTACGCGAACTGGGATTCGGAGTACGGCAACCTCTACCTCAAGGAGAACTTGAAGCAGTAACGGTCGTCTTCCGACCCTCGGTACTGGATTTTACCGACTCGTAGGGATGCCGACCGAATTTCGTACCAGAACGATGCGAGAACACCACATTGATAACGAATGTGTGCCATGCACCGCATGGATTCGCAAGACCAAGCGATATGGTAACTATCACACCGACGTCGAAGAAGGATGGCCATGAGTAGGATCAGCGCCCGCTACCTCGCAAAGCGGCTGGTCGTCTCCTACCTGACCCTGCTCGTGATAATGACGATCCTGTTCGTGCTCGTCCGAAGCATGCCCGGGTCGTTCATCAACAGCATGATAACGCCGGAGATGAGGCCGGCGCAGATCGAGCGACTCAGGGAGACGTGGGGACTCAACGAGCCGTTGTGGAAACAGTACGTGAACTTCATGCTCAACTACCAGGTCGGCGAGTTCGGACGCTCGCCGATCCGAAAGGTGTCCGTCTGGTCGCTCATCGTCCGACGACTTCCGCGCACCATCATCCTGTTCGGCGCGGGATTCGTCGTCGCGTACACGGTCGGCCCGCTGGTCGGGATGTACCTCGGCTGGTGGCGCGGGACGCGGAAGGACAAGTTCACGTACACCGTCGGTTTGACGATGTACTCCATGCCCGCGTTCTGGATCGCGTGGCTGTTCATCTGGCTGTTCGACTACGAACTGGGCTGGCTGAAGAGCCAGTACATGGTCAACCAGTTCGGAATCGCCGATTGGACGCCGACGATAGCGATGACGAACATCTTACACCACATCGCTCTCCCGCTGTTCAGCATCGCGTTCGTCGGCTGGGTCGGCGCGATGCTCGTCATGCGTCCGTCGATGAACAACGTCACCGGCGAGGACTACGTGTTCCTCGCGCGAGCGAAGGGTCTCAGCGAGCGAACGGTGATGATGAAACACGCCGCTCGCAACGCGCTGATTCCGGTCGCGACGCAGGCTATCGTCGGACTGGCGTTCCTCATCGACGGGAGCATTCTCATCGAGCAAGTGTTCAGTTGGCCCGGCATCGGGGAGCTGATCGTCAGCGCGGTGTTACAGCATGATTACCCCGTCACGCAGGCGGCGTTCTTCATCCTCGCCGTCCTCATCATCACGATGCGGCTGTTCACGGACGTCGCGTACACGTATCTCGACCCGCGGATCAAATTCGAGGGGAAATCATAGATGTCGACACAATCCAAAACCGCGTCGGCGACCGGTTCGTTCAAGGAGCGATGGGAGCCGCGCATCGAACGCTTCCGCCGAGGGTGGAATCGATACACCCAGCACAAGATGGGCGTCCTCGGGCTCCTCATCCTGCTGATGTACGTCCTCTGGGCGCTGTTCCCGTCGGTGTTCGCTCCGCACACCTTACAGTGGCGGGCGTTCGTCGGCAACGACCCGCACGCCTATCTGACGCTGCAACAGAAACAGCAGTTCCCGCATCCGCCCGCGTTCGGGGATCCGTTCTTCGCGCCCCTCGGCACGGACGACCTGGGGCACGGCATCCTCACCAAGATGGTGTACTCGGCGAAGACGGCCCTGTACATCGGCTTCGCCGCCGGACTCCTCTCCAGCCTCGTCGGCGTTCCGTTGGGGCTCATCAGCGGATTCTACGGCGACACGTGGATCGACGAACTCATCCAGCGCATCGTCGACGTGATGTACGGGATGCCGTTCCTCCCGTTCCTCGTCGTCCTCGTCGCCATCAACGGCATCACCACGACGAACATCATCTTCGGCATCGCCATCACGTCGTGGCTCAACAACTGCATCCTCATCCGCGGGGAGACGCTGTCGCTCAAGGAGCGGGCGTACATCGAGTCGGCCCGCGTCGCGGGGGCGAGCGATACGCGAATCGTGTTCCGACACATCCTCCCGAACGTCATCCCCCTCGCCTTCGTGTTCCTCGCGCAGGACGCTGCGGGAGCGATTCTCGCGCAGGCGGCGCTCGCGTACCTCGGGTTGGCCGATTTCACGGCCAACTCGTGGGGGATAATGATCGAGAGGGTCAGCGCTAAGGGTTACGTCTTCGACGCGCCGTGGTGGCTCATCCCGCCGGGGCTGGCGATCACGTCCATCGCCGCGGCGTTCTACTTCATCGGATTCTCGGTGGAGGACGTTGCGAATCCACAGGAGTAACAATGTCACTGTTAGAAGTAAACGAGCTTTGCGTTCGGTACGACGCCGGAGAAAAGCAGGTTCACGCCGTCGACGGCGTCAGTTTCAGTGTCGACCACGGCGAGACGTACGGTCTCGTCGGCGAATCAGGCTGCGGAAAGACGACGCTGGCGAAGTCGCTCATCCACCTCCTCGACGCGAACGGCTACGTCGAAAGCGGCGAGGTGTGGTTCGACGGGACGCTCCCGCAGTGGGAGGACGAGAACGGGAACGCGCGCCGGGAGATAATCGACGACGACCGCTACCCGGTGCGCGAGGACGGGATGACCGACCTCACGAAGCTGGACGACCAGCAGATTCGCGACGTTCGCTGGCGGGACATCGCGCTCATCCCGCAGAGCGCGATGAACGCGCTCAATCCGGTGTACAAGGTCGGCGATCAGATCGTCGAGGCCATCCTGCGTCACGAACCGGCGACGACCCGCGAGGAGGCGGACGCTCGCGCCCGCGACCTCATCGAACGCGTCGGCATCGAACCGGAACGCGCGGACGACTACGCCCACCAGTTCAGCGGCGGGATGAAACAGCGCGCCGTCATCGCCATGGCGATGGCGTGCAATCCGGACTTGCTCATCGCGGACGAGCCGACGACCGCGCTCGACGTTATCATCCAAGACCGCATCCTCGAGGAACTCGAAGCGCTCCAAGAGGAGTTCAACGTCGCGATTCTCGTCGTCAGTCACGACGTCAGCGTCATGGCCGAGATATGCGATAAGCTCGCCGTGATGTACGGCGGAAAGATGATGGAGAGCGGACCGATGGGCGAGGTGCTCACGGATTCGGCGAACCCGTACACGCTCGGGCTGAAAAACTCGTTCCCGACGGTCGAAGAGGAGCAGCGGAAACTCATCTCCATCCCCGGGTCGCCGCCGACGCTCCTCGACCCCGGTGCGGGATGCCGATTCTCGGCCCGGTGTCCGTTCGTCGTGGACGAGTGTCACTCGGCGCACCCCCCGATGTACGACGTCGAGCAGGCGGAGATGGGCAAGCGCACCGAAGCGAACACGCCCCACGTCCACCGTTCGGCTTGTTATCGCGTCGACGAACTCGAAACGATGCGCACTGAGGCGCAAAAGGAGGAAACATGGCAACAGAACACGACCCAGACCCACTAGTTGAGATAGAGAACGTCTCGAAGTTGTTCGACTTATCGCAGGGCGTCGTCGACCGCGTCCTCGGTCGAGAACCGCAGCCGGTTCGCGCGGTTCAGAACGTGGACCTGACCATCAACGAGGGAGACATCATGGGGATCGCCGGCGAATCCGGCTGCGGGAAAACCACGCTCGGAAAGCTGCTGGTGAAACTGTACGAACCGACGGACGGAACGATCACGTTCGACGGACGCGACGTGACCGAGCTCTCGCGGGAGGACGAGAAGATGTTCCGCCAGCGCGTCCAGATGATATTCCAGGACCCGTTCGAGAGTCTGAACCCTCGAATGACGGTGTTCCAATCGGTCGTCGAACCGCTCCAGATAAACGATATCGGTGACGGGTACCGGGACCGCCGGGAGCGGGTCACCCGCGTGCTGAACGACGTGGGGCTCTCGCCCGCGGAGGCGTACTTGAACGAGTTCCCGAAGGAACTGTCGGGCGGCGAGCGCCAGCGCGTCGCCATCGCCCGCGCGCTGGTCGTCAACCCCGACTTCGTCGTCTGCGACGAGCCGGTTTCGATGCTCGACGTGTCGATTCGAGCGGGCGTGTTGAACCTGATGAAGGAACTGCAGGACGAGTACGGCCTTACTTACTTGTTCATCAGCCACGATCTCTCTCTCATCCGGTACATGTGCGACCGGACGGCCATCATGTACCTCGGCGACGTCATCGAACAGGGGCCGACAACCGACGTCGTGACAAAGCCGAAACACCCCTACACGCAGGCGTTGTTCGATGCGGTGCCGGAGATTTCGCCCGACGCCGAACGACACCGGGCGAACGTGACCGGCGAGGTTCCGAACCCTCGAAACCCGCCGAGCGGTTGTCGGTTCCACCCGCGCTGCTCCAAGATAATCCCGCCGGAGGACTGGACGGGCAGTCAGGACGCGTTCCGGCGCGCGTTCAACTTCAAACGAAGCGTCGCGACGGGCGAACTGGACGTGGAGGACGTGGAAACTGACCACGTAGAGCAGCGCGTCGCGGTCGATAGATTGCTCGAAACCGGTCTCGCGTTGGAGCTACCGGAGGAACACCGCCTCGAAGGAGAGGGGAAAGGGTCGGTCGACGTGCGGACGCTCGACATGCCTCGACGGGCCGAGAACGCGCTTCGATCCGCCGCCCGCGACCTCCTCGAGGGCGACGTCCAAGCGGCGGAGGAGCAACTCGACCGGGAGTTCCAGACCATCTGCGAGCAGCAGCATCCCGACCTCCGACGGGCGGACGAACAGATTACGGCCTGCCACCTCTACGAATCGTCGGCGTCGAATACGGAGACCATCACGCCGGACGCTTCCGACTGATTCCCGGCGCGGTTTCTCGTTCGTCCGCTGCCGAGAGAAACCCTTACGGTACCGATACACAAAGTTCCGATTATCATCATGTCTTCCGCCCGTTCCGTGTTACGACCGGACCGTCCGCTCCTCGTCGCGCTCGTCGTCGCCACGGCGGTCGTCACGCTGTGGCTGTTCGTCCCGACGATGTCGGGCCACATCGCCACGATGAACGTCGGAAGCGTCGACGTGACGGTGTCGGAGTACGCCGTCTCCGACGGCGGCGAACACCTCTCCGCCACGCTCGAAGTCCACAACCCGACGCGCCGAGCGGTCGTGTTCTACAGCGGACTGTTACACGCCGCCGACGGCCGAACGCAGCTATCCGACGGGACGACGACCGGACTCGGAGAAGCGACCGTTCCTCCGGGGGAAACGGTCGAAATCACCGCGAACATCGACCTCGCCCCGGAGCGCGTCTCGCGAGCGAGGCGCGCCGTCGAATCGGGGTCGGTCGCGCTCTCCGGCAAACTTCGCGGGGAGATCGGTAACGAAGGCGTCACCGTTCCCGTCGATACCGCGGGGTCGGACCGATGACGGAAGCGAACACGAACGGCTGGGCGAGCGACAGCACCCACGGAAACGCGCGGCGTCGATACCGAATCGCGGTTCTCGGAAAGAGCCTCGTGTCGGGCGGCATCGCCGGACTGGCGGCGTTTACGTACAGCATGTCGGGATTGATGACCGCGTCGCTAGACCCGTCCTTCGTGCTCGGACTCGTCGCCCTCGCCGGTGCCTACGCACACCTGCTCGCACACGACCTGCGCGAGAGCATCCGCGTCGGGTTGATGGGGTTCATCTTCGGCGGACTCACGATGGTCGGCGTTTGGATCGCTCCGCTCTGGATACTTCCGTTCGCGTCGGGTGCCCGCGACATCTTGCTCCCGAGAGTAGCCGGAACGGCGGTCGTCGCCGCGCTTTTCGTCTACGCGGCGGTGTACCTCGGGGCGTACCTGACCACCCTGACGGTGGACGCCTACGCGTCCACGTGAACCGTGAGCGTTTTGGTACGAGCGTCGCTACCTTTCTCCGTGTCGAAAGACGTCCCGACGCGCGAACGCTCCGTCCGCGAACGCGGCACCTTCGCAAAACACGGTGACGACCCGACGATAGCCAGCTATCTCTCGTCGCTGTTCTTGCTCCTCTCGGTGCCATCGTTCGTCCTGCTCGCGTACGCGGGCTACTGGTACGACCTGTACGCCTACGGGGCGATAATCCCGGTGTTCGCGGGACTCCTCGTCGGGTCCATCGCGCTCGCGTTCGCCATCATGCACGTGGCGACTCGCTGAAACGCGTTCCCGTCAGAACGTGCTGCTCCGAATCGTCACGAAAAAGACGAGTACCATCGCCGCGACGAGGAGGACGAACTCCGTCTGGGTCGCCGATCCTTGCCCGGAGAGGAAAAAGAGCAGGAGACTGGCGACGCCGAGTAGGGTCGCCGCGGTGAACATGAGCACCGTGACGTTCGTTTCGTCGGTCAACCAGTAGAAGACTCGGTTTCCAAGGTCGTCCATGTATCTCAGAAACGGATACCCTCGTAAACGCACTCGACGGGTTCGAGGACGATCTGCTGGGCGAGGGCGTAGGTCGTGAGCGCGAGCGTCGAATCCGCGGTGAACTCGGCGTCATCGTCGCGCCACTCGGCGACGCTCGCGGCGAATCGAACGTGGGAATCGTGAATCGTCATGAGCCACTTCGGTGGAAGTTCGCCGCGGGTCCCCTTATGCTTCACCCGTAACAGATATTTGAACGTTTCGTCGGTTCGCCAGCCGATGTCCTCGCCCGCCTGGAACTCGGGGAACTGCGGCGTGCCGAACAACTGGACGAGGCGGTAGAGAGGGATGCCGACGTGCTCCGCCTCCGTCCCGTCGGTTTCGGGGCCGATGTACGCGACGACGTTCAGGTCGTCTCGTTCGCGGACGTTGTCCTCGACCAACACGCCGCCGTCGGCTCTGCGCGTTTCTATCTCCGCTCGGGGGACCGGTTCGACGACGATATCTCGGAGTTCCTCGAAGTCGGGTGCGTCGGGGTGATTCCGAACGTCCATGGCTCAGTACGCGAAGTAGTTGAAGCCGCGCCAACCGGCGTAGCCGAGTCCGAGAAGGGCGACGCCGGCCGCGATGACGACGAGCGATTCGGAAGTCGTCATCGTATCGTCCATCTGCGGAATCAGTTTGAAGTACAGCGAGAGGCCGAACAGGAAGTAGATGTAGCCGACGATGACACTGAGCAGCGCCACGACTATCGATATCAGTCCTATCGGACCGCGCAGCGGTTTCGGAACGCGACTCTTTAACGCCATGGTTTGTGCTACTACGGCACAATCATAAGTGTTCTGCAACGAAGGTTAATTCGATTCGTCCCGTTCGCTCTCGCTCGCTTCGAGGTTCTCCAGTCCGTCTCCGGCGAGCGGTGACATTCGCTCGTCGAACTCGTCCTCGTCGGACTTCGCCGCCGCGTCCCGCCCGGCGAAGTAGGAGGAGATGAACTTCTCGTGGTGCTCGCGGAGGGTGTACCCCACCCAGATGAGCGCGAGGCCGGGGAGCATACGGAGGACGAAGGCCGGGGAGGTCACCCCGTACGCACCCGTGACGACCGACCCGTGAAGGGAGTCGCCGACGAGCAGCGCGCCCGTGACGAGCGTGAACGTCGAAACCATCGACAGGAACCGTCGAGAGAACATCTCACCCGTCGCCGTGCTCGTTCACGATGACGACTTCGCCGTCCTGCACGTCCACGTTGATGAGCGTCTTGACCGCGTAGTCGGTCTCGTCCAACTCGTTCGCGCCGACCTTCTTGATGACGGCGCACACGTCCACCACGTCCGCGCCGATGTACTCCAGCGCCTCGGTGACGGCTTTCATCGTCCCGCCGGTGCTGAGCACGTCGTCCAGCAGGAGCACCCGGTCGCCCTCGCGGACGTTGTTGATGTACATCTCGTTCTCGGAGTAGCCGGTCTGCTGGGAGAGCGCGACCTCCCCCTCCAGTCCGTACTGTCGCTTGCGGATGACGACCAGCGGGATGTCGGTCATCAGCGAGACGGCGGTCGAGATGTGGATGCCCATCGCGGCGGGCGTGACGATTTTATCGACGTTCTCCAGGTCCGCCTTCCGGATGATCTTGATGACGATTTCGCGCAGGAGGGTCGGTTCGAGCATCGGAATGCCGTCGCTGATGGGATGGACGAAGTAGTGGTACCCGTTTTTCTCGATAATCGGCGCTTCGAGAAGCGACTGCTTCAACTGGTCCATGTTGGTGATTTTCGACCCATCAGTAAAAGATGCCGGTATCGTCGTTCGCGGAGAAGACTAGCGGAGTAATCGAAAGCAACATTGGAACCGAACGGAGCGGTTCAAGCGAGAACGGACCGCGTCCTCTCCGGAGCGAAACCAGTTCTTGTGGCGAAGAATCGTTCACTGATGTTAGGCCCAGGCCACGCCCTCGCTCGGACGCTCGCTCGCAGACGCTTCGCGTCCACTCGCGCCGCATCCTCGTTCACCCGTTACCACCAGGAACCGCCAGGACGAATGTGCCGTCTGGCGCATTCGTCCTGAAGGCGGCTGGTCAGCCTGCCGCCGTGAATCGCTAGGGCGAACGTCCGCCGAAAGCGGCTGGCCGGATTAGAATCGGCCGTGCGGGCCGCCGGCCCGCACGGCCGGCTGTCCTGGTGGCAACGGGCGAACGAAGGAGGGAGCGAGTGGCGAAGCCACGAGCGACTGACCGAGTGAGGGCGTGGCCTGTGCCTAGTCGCAGCTAGCGTCGTTGCTTCAACGCCTCGTGTCGAAACGCGACAAATGCGGGATTTTCTGCCGGCGGTTACCAAACCCAACGCCACAAAATCGTCTTCCGACCGCGGCCACTTTCACTTTCGCTCCGGGTAAGGCTCACCGCTTTTAGCCCGCCCGTACTACGAGAAAGTGCGGGTGGGCGAGACCCGCACTCCGACGATCGGTTGCCAAGACCCCCTACCCCAGCAAGGTTTGAATAGTTCCCCCACTCCCCTTTTGCGGGAGTGAGCCTCGGCTAATGGCGTTATGCGGTTAGTTGGATTCCAGCCATCAACCATCACATCTAATTATTGGCGAATTTTGGCTATAGAAAATTAAACGGTATAATTTGACAGCTAGAGGTTTTAATTCACTTCGTACGTTGCAAGCACGTTGGAATTAGAACCACCATCAGCGTTCCAAACAATTTTGATGACGTCTCCGGAATCATATTGTCCATTACCATTCGTTCCTGCAGTAGGTGTTAACACAACAGATTCACCACCTGTAATTTCTGCTTGATCACCCAATGAATCACCCCATGAATTAACATTAGTGTCACTGTCAATAGTGTCATCGTCGGTGCTAGGCTCAAAGACCACAGAGATTTCTCCCTCTTGTAGCGGGCTACCGCCGACGTGGGAAACTTCAATCTCAGTGGCGGACTTTTGGCTAATCTCAAGCGATACTTGGGGAGCGTTCTTTTGAACACTATCTCCAAGACCCATCACGAACGCTCCAATCACGGCAGCCAGTATCACGGTGATAGCGACCATCAGAATGACGCCGATAACGGGACTGACCGCACGCTCGAAGTCCCGTCCGGTAGCTTCTTCGAACTTTTCTTTGAGTGTCATGTTTTGTGTTTCTCCTTCGACGCGCGTTTCCATCACCGGGACCGGCTAGGAGAGATAAATATCCCGACAGTTGGATTCAGATGTCGGAAATTTGATCGTCCTGCTCCCAACTCGATTCCGATTTCTTCCGGCGATGTGCGCGTTACAACAGCCGTTACTACTCGGCCCTAATAAATATATGGCTGTACATATATAAATATCAATTTTTGATAATTTTCCCTCAAGAGTTCGTATTTAAATAGTATCGGTGCGTGTAATTATCTATCGGGCGGTATTGGCGACTTCGAGACAATTGTTGGCCCGGGTGCGACGAGAAGGAAATCGTTCGAGCCGACGGCGTCGTCTCCCCCGTCCGCCGGTCGAGTTCGGCGGTGGGCCTCGCGATTCGCTCCGGGAGACCCGTGATTTTACGCTCGAGCCATCGGCCGCTTTCGGCGAGTTACCCGACCGGTTTGAGAACTGTTAAGGTGAGTCCATCGCTCACTTCGAGTGTGCAATCACCATCCGACCCGGTAGCCGCGGTTGTCCTTGCGCTGGTGATGCTCCCGTTCGCGGCGGCGGCGCTGACCCCGGTCGTCTACCGCGTGCTGGGCGAGCGCACCGCCTACTACGCGGCGGCGGTCGCGCTCGCCTGCTTCGGGATGGTCGCCAGCCAACTGGGCACCGAAGGGCCGGTCTCTTTCGCGTGGATTCCATCGCTCGGCGTCTCCCTCCGGTTCTACGTGGACGGCCTCGCGCTCCTCATCGGCTTTCTCGCGAGCGGGGTCGGCGTGCTCATCCTCACCTACTCGGGAGGGTACATGCACCACGAACCGGGCAAGGCGAAGTACTACACCGCGCTGCTGGCGTTCATGGGGTCGATGTTGGGGGTCGCCTTCGCGGCGGATCTCGTCTCCCTGTTCGTCTTCTGGGAACTGACGAGTCTCTCGTCGTTCATCCTCATCGGCCACTACTCCGACCAGCGGTCGTCGCAGTACGCCGCCCGGAAATCGATGCTCATCACCGTCTCGGGCGGTCTGTTCATGTTAATCGGCTTCCTGCTGCTGGCGAACACGGTGCCGGCGCCGCACGCTTTCGACCTCGCGTGGATGGTCGAACACCCCGCGGAGGTGCACGAGGGGTTGGTCGAAGCCGGGATGCTCCTGCCGGTCCTCTCGCTCGTCGCCATCGGCGCGGCGGCGAAGTCGGCGCAAGTTCCGCTCCACATCTGGCTGCCGAACGCGATGGAAGCGCCGACCCCGGTCTCGGCGTTCCTCCACTCCGCGACGATGGTCAAGGCGGGCGTCTACCTCGTCGGGCGTTTCCGTCCCATCCTCCTACCGGAGGGGGTCCACGGAATCCCCGAGTGGTCGTTGCTCTTCACCGTGCTCGGCCTCGTCACGATGACCGTCGCGGCCATCCTCGCCGTCGCCGCCACCGACATCAAGGAACTGCTGGCGTACTCGACGGCGAGCCACCTCGGTCTTATCATCGCCGGATTCGGCTTCGCCTCCGAACTCGGTGCCGAGACGGGGGCGTTCCACATCCTGAACCACGCGGTGTTCAAGGCCGCGCTGTTCCTCGTCGCGGGAATCATCGCGCACGAGGCGGGTACCCGGAGGATAGCGCACCTCGGCGGCCTCGGGCGCGACCTCCCCGTCACCGCCGCCATCACCGTCGTCGCGGCGCTCGGGATGGCCGGCGTCCCGCCCTTCAACGGCTTCTACTCGAAGGAGTTCCTGTTCGATGCGGCGTGGCACGCCGCGGAAGCCGCGGGCGGCCTCGCGTGGCTCTACCCCGTCGTGGCCGTCTTCGGGAGCGTCTTCACGTTCCTCTACTCGGTCAAGTTCATGATGCTCTTCTTCGGCGAGAAACCGGAGGGTCTGGGGCACGTCCACCGTCCGCCCGCGGTGATGCTCGTTCCGCCGGCCATCCTCGGGACCATCGCGGCGCTCATCGGACTCGGCGGCGTGACCTCGTCGCTCCACCTCGCGCCGGCCCCGCTCGACCACTTCGTCGGGGAGGTCGTCGGCAGCGTCCTCCCGCCGGGCGCGGAACACGAGCCGTTCCACTACCACCTCCCGGATCACGTCACGCCCCCAGCCGTCATGAGCGCGACCACCATCGCGCTCGGCGCGGCGGCCTACCCGTTCTACGACCGCCTCCACGACGGTATCAACCGCCTGCTATCGGTCGACCCGCTCCGGGCGAACTGGTGGTACGACAACGCCGTCTTCGGGCTGAACGACGCGAGCGTGGCCGCGATTCCCCGCATCCAGACCGGCCTGCTCCGAACCTACGCGACGTGGACCCTCGCGGCGGTCACCGCCCTCGCCCTCGGCGGATACGCCGCGGCGAGCGTCCCGCTCCCCGCATTCGAGGGTCTGAACCCGAGCATGACCTATCCGATTTTGCTCGTCCTGCTGGTCGCGGCCGTGGGCGCGGTCGCGGTGAGCGTCGCGCCCTCGCACGTCGCGGGCGTGCTCACCCTCTCGATTCTTGGGTTCATGGTCGCCGTCTTCTACGTGTTGGCGAGCGCCCCCGACCTCGCGCTCACGCAACTGGTGGTCGAGACGCTGTCGCTCGTCATCTTCCTGCTCGTCTTGGACCGTCTCCCCTCGTTCTACGGCGAGATGAACCGCGGTCGAGCCATCCGCGACGGCGCGCTCTCGGTCGCCGTCGGCGCGACCGTCTTCGTCACGGTGCTCCTCTCGACGGCGGCGCATCCCGACTCCATCGCGTCGCACTTCACCGAACCTGCCGTGACCGTGAAAAAGGCGGGCGGCCACAACATCGTCAACGTCATCCTGGTGGACTTCCGTGGCTTCGATACGATGGGTGAAATCTCGGTCATCGCGATGGCCGCGCTCTCGGTGTTGACGCTCATCGCCATGCGCGAACGGGGTGAGATACAGTGACGACGATCATCACCCGAACCGTCACGCGCACGGTGGTGCCGCTCATCTTCGTCACATCGGTGGCGCTCATGTTGCAGGGGCACAACCTCCCCGGCGGCGGGTTCATCGCGGGCGTCCTGACGACGACGGCGTTCGCGCTCGTCTACATCGTCTACGGGCTGGGATACCTCGAGGAGGAGTTGTTCCACCGGATGGTCCGCGGCCCGGTCGAACACCTCCAGCACGGTATCGTGGAGAACTACCGCGCCCTCTTCGCGCTGGGGCTGGCGCTCGCCGCCGGAAGCGGACTGGTGTCGATGGCGTTCGATCACGCCTTCCTCTATCAGACGCACGACTACGTCCGCCACCTCCCGATTTACGGCGAACTGCACGTAGCCAGCGCGCTGGCGTTCGACACGGGGGTCTACCTCGTCGTCGTCGGGGCGCTGCTGACGATCCTCTCGGTGGTGGGTGCGGAATGACGCAGTTCGCCCTCGCGGCCGTGCTCGGCTTCCTGTTCGCCCTCGGCACGTTCCTCGTCCTGCGCCGGGACGTGGTGCGGGTCGTCTGGGGCGTCGCCATCATCAGCCAAGCCGCCAACGTCTACCTCGTCACGATGGGGGGGGTGGAGGGTCGCGTTCCGATACTCGGCCACGGCGGCGGTCACGCCGTCACCGACCCGCTCGTGCAGGCGCTCGTCCTGACCGCCATCGTCATCGGGTTCGGGACGACCGCCTTCGCGCTCGTCCTGACGTACCGCGTCTACGAGGAACACGGAACCATCGACATGAACGAACTGGGTGAGTCGGCGTGAACCAACTCGTCATCGCACCGCTGCTCGTCGCGCTCGTGACGGCGATTCTGACGCTCCTCGTCCGGAGCGTCCCGAGCGTCCAGCGCGGGACGAGCATGCTCGGCGGGGTCGGCTACGTCGTCGCGGTGGCCGCCCTCTGGGCCGAGGTCGACCCGCTCGGCGCGTCGAACGTCGTCCCCTACCAGGTCGGCGACTGGCGAGCGCCGTACGGAATCACGCTGGTCGCCGACTCGCTTTCGGTGTTCATGCTCGCGCTCGCGGCGGTCGTTTCGCTTGCCGCGCTGGCGTTCTCTATACGGTACGTCGACGAGTTCGGCCAGCGCCTCTCGTACCACCCGCTCTACCACTTCATGCTGGTCGGCGTGACTGGGTCGTTCCTCACGGGCGATATCTTCAACCTGTTCGTCTGGTTCGAGGTGATGCTCATGTCGAGCTACGTCCTCGTCGTCTTCTACAGCGGGCCGGAACACACCCGCGCGGCGCTCCAGTACGTCGTCCTCAACCTCATCGGGAGCGCGGTCATGCTCCTCGCAATCGGCGGTATCTACGCCACGACGGGGACGCTCAACATGGCCGACTTGGCGAGACGGCTGGCAAACCCGACCGCCTACGGGTTACAAGACCCGGCGAGCGTCTACCCCGTCCTCGGCCTGTCGGCGCTCCTCTTCGCGGTCTTCGCGCTGAAGGCGGGCATCGTCCCCTTCCAGTTCTGGGTGCCCCCGGCGTACCGCGCCGCCCCGGCACCCGTCTCCGCGATGCTCGCCGGCGTGGTGAAGAAGGTCGGCGTCTACGCCATCATCCGCCTCTACTTCACCGTCTTCTCGGCGCTGGAACTGGGCGAACTCGCGCTCCCCGGCTTCGGGGGGAACTCCGTGCTTTCCTTCTTCGGACCCGTCATGTTCGTCATGGCCGCCGCGAGCATCCTGCTCGGCGGCCTCGGCGCGGTCGGCAGGGACGACATCGACGGCTTGCTCGCCTACTCGAGCATCGGACAGGTCGGCTTCATCGTCCTGCCGCTCGCCGTCGGCGCGACCGTCCCCGAGGTTCGAACGCTCGCCATCGCGGCGGCGCTCGTCTACGCGCTGAACCACGCGCTGGCGAAGGGACTGCTCTTTCTCGTCTCCGGGTCGGTGCTCTCGTCGGTGGGTTCCATCCGGTTCGCCGACCTCGGCGGCCTGACGCGGAAAGACCCCGTGCTGTCGGGCGTCTTCTTCGTCGGCGCGCTCTCGCTCATCGGCATCCCGCCCCTGTCGGGCTTCTTCGGAAAGCTCCTCGTCTTCGACGTGGCAGGGCGCGCCGGGGCGACGCTCGCTCTCGCCCTCGCGCTGGCCGGGGCCATCCTGACCATCGCGTACTTCAGCCGCGCGTGGAACCGCGGATTCTGGGGCCCCGAGAGCGCGATGGTCGAACGGGGCGCTCCCGCGACCGGCGTGGTCGTCGTCGCCGCGCTGGCGGTGCTCGTCCTGCTGGTCGGCGTCGGCTTCGACCCGGTGTTCCGGGCCGCCGAATCCGCTGCGCGGGCGGCGACCGAATCGCAGGGCTACGTCGACGCGGTGCTCGGAGGTGGTGCGGCGTGAAGAAGTGGCCCGTCATCGGCTTCGCGCTCGCCGTCCTCTGGCTGTTCGTCCGCGGCGTCGCACTCGAACCGACGGCCATCCTCGGCGAGTTTCTCATCGGCCTCGCGGTCGGATTGCTCATCGCGTTCGCCTTTCGGCGCTTCTACGCCGCGGAGACGAGCGTCGTACGGAACCTGCAGGCGGCACCGTACGCCGCGCTGTACGTCGGCGTCTTCCTCAAGGAACTCGCGACGGCGAACGTCGACGTCGCGTACCGCGTGCTCGCGCCGGGGATGCCCATCAAACCCGGCGTGGTCGTCGTCCCGCTTCGGGTGCAGACGGACGCGGCCATCACGACCATCGCCAACAGCATCACGCTCACGCCCGGAACCCTGACCATGGATTACGACGAGGAGAGAAACGCGCTTTACGTCCACAGCATCGACGCCCGCGACCCCGAGTCCGTCGTCGCACCGATTCGGACGTGGGAAGATTACGCCCTCGTCATCTTCGACGAGGAGCGCAAACCCGGCGACCCCGTGCCGGAGATTCCGCTCGCCCACGCGGGATACGAGTCGGCGGACGGAGGTGTCGAACGTGGCGACTGAGGGTTTGCTCGCCACGGTGCTCCAAGCGGGACTCGTCGTCGCCAGCGGACTCACCCTGTTGGCGGGCTACCGCGTCATCAAGGGGCCGACGATTCCGGACAGGGTCGTGGCGCTCGACACCATCGGAACGAACGTCGTCGCCATCGCGGTTCTGTACGCGCTCCAGACCGGCGAAGGGCTGTTCGTCACGGTGAGCCTCGTGCTCGCCATCATCGGGTTCATCAGCACCATCGCGGTCTCGCAGTACGTCATCGAGGGGGATATCATCAAATGAGCGCCGTCCAGCAAATCGTCGTCGGACTGCTCGTTGCCGTCGGGAGTTTCTTCCTCGCGGTCGGAACGTTCGGCCTGCTCAGACTCCCCGACGTGTACAATCGGATGCACGCGACCAGCAAGGCGACCACGCTCGGCGCGGCCTCGCTCTTCCTCGCCGGGTTCGTCCAGTACGGCCCCCGGGGCGCGGGGCTGACCTCGCTGGTGGGTATCGTCTTCCTCTTCATCACCGCGCCGACCGGCGCGCACATGATCTCCCGGTCGGCCCAGAAGATGGGTATCGAGTTCTTCGGCGACGCCGAGTGGCCGGACGAGGACTGAACTCACTCGGCCAGTTCGGCGGCGAGTTCCTCCGCCACCCGTCGGCCGAGTTCGGCCTTGCTTCCGCCGTACTCCCGAACGCTGTGCTCGCGGACGAACACGGCTCGCGTCTCGTCTTCGCCCATCACGCTCGCGTCGTTCGCCACGACGAACGAGAGGCCGGCGCGTTCGAGCGTCTCGCGCGCGGCGGCGACCATCGCCGCGTCGTCCCCGCCCGTCTCGGCTTTGAATCCGACGATGGGGAGGTTCGGGTAGTCGTCTCGAATCTCGTCGATGAGCTTCGGCGTCGGGTGTAGATCCAGCGAGAGTTCCCGGCCGGAGCGAATCTTCTCCCCCGCGGCGTCGGTCGTGTAGTCGCTGATGGCCGCCACCGAAACCAGCGCGTCCGCCGGAAACGCCGTCACGAGGTCGGAGACGGCGTCGAGCATCTCCGCCGCCGTCTCCACCCGCACGTCGGTCGCGTAGGGGACGCTCTCGCCCGGGTGGACGAGGGCGACGTTCGCGCCGGCGGCGTAGCACGCGCGGGCGACTGCCCGTCCGGTCTTCCCCGAGGAACGACTCGTCAGCACGCGGATGGGATCGACGGGTTCGCTCGTGGCCCCGCTGGTGATGACGACGTTCTTTCCGTCGAGCGGGCCGGGGGTCGCCGCCCGGGCGACTTCGAGCGCGATGGTGTCCTCGGCGGCTATCTTCGCCTTCCCCTCCTCGATTCGCGGTTCGACGAACTCGACGCCCCACGACGCCACGCGCTCGATGGCGTCGAGCACGCCGGGGTGGTCGTACATCGGTTCGTGCATGGCCGGCGCGACGACCACGGGAACCTCCGCGCCGAGCGCCGTCGTCGCGCAGGTCGTCACCGGAGTGTCGTCGACCGCGCTCGCGATTTTACCGACCGTGTTCGCGGTGGCGGGCGCGACGAGAAACACGTCGGCCCACCCCTCGCGCCCGCAGAGTTCGACGTGCTCGACCCGCCCCGTTATCTCGGTGACGACGGGGTTGTCGGTGGCGTACTCGACCGCCCACGGGTGAATGATACCCTGCGCGCTCGGCGACAGCACCGCCCTCACGCTCGCGCCCCGTCTGCGCAGTTCGTGGGCCAACTCGACGACCTTCACCGCCGCGATGCTTCCCGTCACCCCCAACGCCACGTTCACTCCGGTGAGCATTATCCGCTATTGGGTGCGGAATCCGATAAAAAGTCACGGGTTCGACCCGCGGCTTACCTGCTCGTGCTCGCCCGGCGGGCCGCCTCCTCGACGAACCGCTCCGAGAGCGCGTCGATTTCGCCCGCCTGCACCCGCCAGAGGTCGGCGTAGAGGCCGTCGTTTTCGAGCAGTTCCTCGTGAGTGCCGCGTTCGACTATCTCGCCGTCTTCGACCGAGAGGATGGTGTCCGCCCCCTTCACCGTCGAGAGGCGGTGGGCGATGATGAACGTCGTGCGGTCCTCGGTGAGGCGGTCGAGACTGCGCTGGATGAGCATCTCCGTCTCGGTGTCGACGTCGCTGGTCGCTTCGTCGAGGATGAGAATCTCCGGGTCTTTGAGGATGGCGCGCGCTATGGAGATGCGCTGTCGCTGACCGCCCGAGAGCTTCACCCCGCGCTCGCCGACCCGCGTGTCGTACTTGATAAAGGTACTTGAATTTCGGCAGGACGGGAACCTGACGACGGGGACTGAGAGACGCGAAACGGAAGGCATAGTGTTCGCCCTTCCCGAGAGGAGAGCGATGTCGTGGAAACTGCTCGTCGTCGCCGGGGTGTTCGAAGTCGCGTGGGCCATCGGGCTGGAGTACTCCGACGGTCTCTCGAAGTTCTGGCCCTCGGCGGCGACGGTCGTCGCCCTCGTGATCAGCATGGTGCTCCTGGCGAAGGCCATCGAGACGCTTCCGGTCGGGACCGCCTACGCGGTCTGGACGGGTATCGGCGCGGTCGGAACCGCGACGCTCGGCGTCGTGCTCTTCGACGAACCCGCCGACCTGCTCCGCGTGGCGTTCATCGGTCTCATCGTCGTCGGCATCGTCGGCCTCCACCTCTCCTCCGGCGGGCACTGAGTCGAATCGGAGGGAGACGTTTCCGGACGGAGTCGGGCGGTCGATGGAGGGCGAACCGCCTCGATAGGTGCGAACCACCCCGATTGGGACGAACCGCCCAGTACGCGCCGGGGCGGCGAGGGCGCGTCGTCCGAGCCGCCAGCGCCGGACTTCGTTCGAGACCTCGCGAACGGGGCGAGCCGTTCGCTCGCCGTCCGCCGGAATGCTTACTTTCAGCCGCGTAAAACCGAAGAGACGTGGATCGCGTCGAACTCAGCACCGTCGTTCACGTGCCGCCGGAGGAGGCCTACGAGTTCCTCATCGACTTTCCGGGCTACGCCAACTACTCGAAACATCTGAAGCGCGTCACGCGACATGGCGAGGGCGGGCCGAGGACGGAGTACGACATCCACCTCGAATGGTGGAAGATAGGGTACACCGTCCGCTCGGAGGTGACGGAACTCGCCCCCCCGAACCGTATCGACTGGCGAATAACCAAGGACTTCAGCGCCCACGGCCACTGGCGGGTCGAGGAGGTGCCGGAGGAGGCACCGGAGGGGAAGGAGACCGCCTCGCGGGTATGGCTCTCCATCAACTTCGACGCCGATTCGGCGGACTCCGGGATGCTCGACCTCCCGATGTTCGTCTCGCTCGGCTGGGTCGTGAACAAGGTGAAACCGCTGGTGCTGAAGGAAGCGGAGCGGGTCGTCGCGCGAATCGTCGCGGACTTGGAGGGCGAAACGCGCGACGTGAACCTCGTAATTCACGAGAAACCGGACTCCGTCTGAGCGTTCGAGCGGCCTTATGGCGACTCATTCGACCTGCACGAGCAACACGCCCGCGAGCACCAGCCCTCCACCGACCACGGTCACGGGCGTTATCGGTTCGGCGAGGATGGCCGCGCCGAGCAGGAGCGTGACCACGGGTTCGACGGTGCTGACGATGCTCGCGCGACTCGCGCCGACTCTCCCCAGCCCGGCGAAGAAGGTGAAGATGGGTAGCGCGGTGGCGACCACGGCGATGCCGGCGACGACCGACCACTCGGCGGCCGTCGTCGGAATCGAGATGGTTCCCGTCGTCGAACCGAAGACGAAGTACGCGCAGGCCGCCGCCGGAAGGACGTGCGCGGTGAGTTGATCGGCGGGAACGACGTCCAGCGCGATTCTGCTCGCGGTGATGTAGCTCGCGTACACCGCGGCGGCCCCGAGGACGATGACGACGCCGCGCGGGTCGGCACCCGCCGGGTCGCCGCCCGTGATGAGCGCGACCCCGGTCAGCGCGAGGACGAGCGCCGCGCCGGTTCGGCGGGTCACGCGCTCCCCCAACAGGAGCGCGGAGAGCGCGACGACGAAGGCGGGGTAGGTGTAGAGCAGGATGCCGACGAGTCCGGCGGTCATGAACGTCAGTCCCCAGAAGTACAGTCCGCTCATCACGGCGTAGCCGAACGCACCGAGGCCGAGACCGACGAGGAGGGTGCGCCCCGAGAAACGATGGAGTCGGCCGCGAACCGCCAAGCCCGCCCAGACCAGCGCGGTGGCGAACACGAATCGAAAGAAGAGGAGGGTCGGTATCGACAGCCCCGCGTCCGCCGCGAGTTTGCCGAAGATGCCGAGGGTGCCGAAGCCCACGGCTGAGACGACCACCAGCGCGGTGCCGACCCGGTCGGTCATTCGTCCGGGGGTTCGCATTTCTGCGGTAAATACGTGTATTTGTTCGGCTCAAAAATATCGACTCGATTTCAAACTAGCCGAGGCGGACCAGCGCCGCCGTCGCGAACCGCTCGAAACCGAGTTCCCGCGCCAGCGCGACCGACCACGGCCACTCGTCCGCCGTCCGGTACTGCGGGAGGAGTCCCTCCGCGAGCGCGCGCTCCGTCGTCCGGGAGACGACGGCGCGGCCGTTCCCCTCGTTCCGGTGGTCCGGGTGCGTAACGACGCCGATGTGCGCGATGAAGTCGTCCCAGCCTTCGTAGCCCGCGGTCGCGACGAGGTCGTCGTCGACGAACAGTCCGACCGTCTCGCCGGGCGAAAATCGCGGAGCACCCTGCTCCCACTCCTCGTCGGGAATCGCCGCGCGAAATCGGTCGTAGGCCGATTCGTCGGCGGACGTCAGTACACGAGCGTCGGACGAGACCGGCGCGAACGATTCCCCGTCCGCGTACCCGTAGAACGCCGGGCCGAGCGCTCGCGTTACGGTTCCGAACGTTTCGAACCGTTCTCTGAGGGCGTCCTCGTCGCCGATGTCGAGCGGTTCCAAGCCGTCCGCGTGCCGACGGAGCGGTTCGACCAGCGACTCGGGAGCACCGACGACGAGCGATTCTCCGCTCCGGAACAACTGGACGCCGCCCTCGTCGGCCGCGCCGACGGCCACGCCGGATTCGTCGAACGCACCGTTCTCGACGCCGAGGCGGTTCGTCCAGTACGAAGCGAGGGCGTCGAGCGTTCGGGTCGTGAGCGTCACGTCTTCGACCTCGGTCGTTCCTTTTCGTCCACCGTGATAGGGGTTCGGGACGAAGGACGGTGGAAATATCGTCGTCGTTCGGTCGCGCGCCGACCGACGGAAGGCGGGTGTGGCTCAGACCAGACTACGCCCGTCGAATTCGCTCGCGGGGTAGTCGAGTTCCATCAGGTCGAGGATGGTCGGCGCGATGTCGAACAGGTCGACGCCCTCGTCGATGGTCACGTCGGCGTCCACGAACAGCGAGGCGTTGTCGAAGCTGTGCATCCCGTTTCGCGGGCCGGCGCCGAACACGTCGTCGTGGCCCTTGAACCCCGCCTTGAGGTCGAAGCCGTGGTTCGGGATGGCGACGAGGTCGGGCGCGATGTCCTCGTGGTCGCCGCGGAAGGCATCCTCCTTCTCGACCACGCGAGCGCACACCTTCTTCCCGTTCGGCCCCTCGAGGTTTTCGAGCATCCCCTTGAGTTCGGCGCGCTTTTCCTCGTACTCGTCCTGCGGAACGCTTCCGCGAGGTTCGCGCCCTTCGAGGTTGATGTAGAATCGCCCGGGGATGAGCGAGTAGGCGGCGGTGTCGTCGGCGATGTCGCCGAGTTCCTCGTGGTCGTCGTCCTGGTAGGAGAGCCACCCCTCGTCCGCGAGCCACTGGTTGAAGTGCACCTCGTAGTCGAGACCGGTGAACCCGTGGTCGCTGGCGACGACCATCGTCACGTCGTCGGCCAGCGCCTCTCGGAGCTTTCCGAGGTACTCGTCTACCTTCTTGTAGAACTCGATGAACTCCTCTTTGTACTCGCCGTCCTCCTCGTAATCGCGGAAGAGGAAGTGGTTGACCCGGTCGGTGGTCATGAAGACGCCGAAGAACAGGTCCCAGTCGTCCTGGTCGACGTAGTGACGGAACGCCTCGTAGCGCGCTTCGAGGGTCGCGTAGGCGTTCTCGAGGAACTCCGATTTGTCCGCCTCGTGTCCGAGTTTCGCGTTGGTGTCGATGCGGTAGTCGGTGGACTGCAGGTAGTCCCGCAGTTCGTCGGGGTACGCCGCCTTGTCCACGCCGGGCGAGAGGAACCCCGAAACCATGCGCTGGACGTTGCGCTGGGGCGGGAACGTGACCGGGACGTTCATCACCGTCGCGTTTCGGCCCGCGTCTGTCACGCGGTCCCAGATGCGCGTCGCCTGCACGTCCCGTCCCATCGGAACGTAGGTGTCGTACGAACCGACCTCGCGGTCCTGGAAGCCGTAGACGCCAGTTTGGCCGGGGTTGACGCCCGTCGTGAGGGAGGGCCAGCAGGCCGAGGATTCCGGCGGTACGATGCTATCTATCGCTCCCGCGCTCCCTTCGCTCGCCAGCGATGCGATGTTCGGGAACTCCGAAGCATTCTCCTTGAGAAAACTGTACGGCACGCCGTCGATGCCGAAGAAGGCTACCCGGGGGTCGTCGCCTCCACGGAGCCTATCGAAGAGACCCATACGCCGCCCTACCACAGGCGGCTACAAGAACCTTCGTTTCCATGCTACGGACTATCGAACCTACGAACTCTCAAACGCAGTGAACAACGCCTTCCGAGTGCTCGCGTCGATGAGCGAATCCAGCGTCCCGGCGTGTCGGCTGTCGACCTGCGCGAAGATACCGAGCGGGACGCGCGCGGTCGCGGCGTCCGCGTTCCCGCCCGTCGTCTCGCTCGCGTCGAACGCCCCGTCGAGGATGTCCACCGCGCTGGTGCGAACGTCCTCCGCGCGACAGGAGATGACGATGGTCTCCTCGTGTAATCCGAACACGGCCGCCGTCGAGACGCCTTCCAATCGGAGTAGCGAGTCCGCCGACTCCTCCAACGCGCTGACCGACGGAACCGCCCCGACGTTCGACACGGCGAAACTCGCCCGGCGCTCCCGGTTGGCGATGGCTTCGCCGAGCACGTCGAAGGTGTCGCCGCTGACGCCCGGCGACCGCAGGGCCTCGATGCGTCCGAGGTCGGCGTAGGCGTGCAGGAACCCGGCGGCGTCGTAGTCGTTGACGCCGTTGGCCCGGCGGAACTCCCGCGTTCCGGCGCGAACGCCGTAGAGGAGCGCGGTCGCCACGCGCTGGTCGGGGACGAGGCCCGCGTCGCGGACGAGGTCGGTCACCACGGTCGAGGTCGCGCCGTCGTCCGTTCGCGTGATGGTCAGGATGTTCTCCTCGGCGGTCGGTCGGTGTCGGACGACGCCGACGACCGGCGGGTTGTTCGAGAGGCGCGGAACCGCGCCGCCGCCGCCGATGGCGATGGCGGCGTCGCAGTCGGGGAGTCCATCGCCCGTCTCGCCGATGACCGTCAGGTCGACGTCGAAGATGTTGCAGAACGCCTTGCTGTCCTCGCCCGTCACCTCCCCCTCCGCGGCGATGCGCCCCGCGACGCCCCAGTCCTTGCAGAGGGCTTGCACGCCCACCGCCGCCGCGAGCGAGTCGATGCTCGCGCTCTCGGGAACGACGAGGGCGACGCGGTTCTGGCCGGCCACCGTCTCGCGGAGCGAGTCGACGGGCGACCGATCGGTGCCGCGGCGCAGAGAGCGAAGTTGGACGGCGTAGAGAACGCCGCCGCTGGAGAGAACGAGCGCGAGCGCGGCGAGCACGACCGGCGCGTTTTCGAGGACCGAACCGAGGAGCATTGCTATCGCATAGCTCCGCGCTAGCGTAAATAATTTCGGGTGAGCGACTGTGACAGTTATAAGACTAGTTCGGTTGGAGAGTTTGCTAACGAGTAAATACGCCTATCATCTGGCGGTCGGAGGAGCACTGCGGAAAAATTCGATGATACAAATTTCTGACCGTATCGACCGGATGACGGCTATCCGAAGTGTTCCGCGTACAGCTCCTGGGCGTGTTCGATGGCGTTCAACGCGGCCTCCCGATCCTCCCAGCCCTGCGTTTCGACTTCCTTGCCCGCTTCGAGGTTCTTGTAGGTGGCGAAGAACTCGTCTATCTCGTCTTTTTGCTGTTGCGTGATGTCGTCCACGTCCTCGATGTGGTCGAAGCGCGGGTCTTCGACGGGGACGGCGATGACCTTGTCGTCCTGTTCGCCGTCGTCGTCCATCTTCATGAGCGCGACGGGGCGCACTTCGATGACGCAGCCGGGGAACGTCGAATCCTCGACGAGAACGAGCACGTCGAATGGGTCTTCGTCGTCGTAGTACGACTGCGGGATGAAGCCGTAATCACCCGGGTAGTGGACGTTGCTGTGGAGCACCCGGTCGAGCATGACGCCGGGGATGTCCTTGTCGTACTCGTACTTGTTCCGGTCACCTTTGAGACACTCGACGACTGCGTAGATTTCCTCGGGAGCGTTCGGCCCCGTTTCGAGGTCTTCCCAGAGATTCGTCATGGGTCGTCTGCGAATCGACGGGAAGACCAAAAAGTCCTTTCGGCATCGACGCAAACCCCCCGTTACTCACTCGCTCGGTCATCCCGAAAGAGCACACGTCACCGCCGTCGAGAGTGACCACTCAGTAATAAAATCGAACGAAAGCGAAGAGAAACACCAAGAAACTTGAGAAGGGTTAAATATCTCGATTACATATCTCGTCGTGTCAAAGCCAATGTCAGAGGCACAAACACTCACCGAAAGCAGTACCGCCCGCGACCTCACCGCGTTTCAGCGGAACATCCTCATCGTCCTCACCGAGGAGCCGATGTACGGTCTCGCCATCAAGCGGGAACTCGAGGACTTCTACGACGCGGAAGTGAACCACGGTCGGCTGTACCCCAACCTCGACACGCTGGTCGAGCGCGGGCTGGTCGAGAAGAGCGAGTTGGACAAGCGCACCAACGAGTACGGCCTGACGCAGGACGGGCTGAGCGCAGTCGAGGACTCGCTGGCGTGGTCGCTCTCGAAGTTCGTCACGAACGAGGAGCGCGCGGAGCAGGTTCGCTCGCTCATCGAGAAGCACGAGTAACCGACTCGAACACGAGCTCGATCGATTTTTCGACGACCTCCTTCTGAGCGTCGCTTGGCCACGCGTTTCGTCGGAAGTAGTCGGTGCGGAACTCGTCGACTTCGGCGGCGGTCGCCGACTCGACGGGCCGGGCGTAGTGGTTGCTCATGAAGTCGGCGAACGCCTCGGCGTTCGCGCCGTGCACCTCGCCGTGGGCGTCGCGAACCGTCCTCGCGACGGCCCGGTTGTGTTCGTCTATCTCGCCCCAGTCGTCCGGGTCGCCGGGACCGTCGAGCGGAATCTCGACGGCGCGACCCGTATCTTCGATTCGCTCGACCCGAATCGCGCCGTCTTCGACCCACTCCGCGGGGTGAAGGACGAGGACGGTTCGCGCGTCGTCTTCGCGAATGCGCGCGATAAAATCGTGTTCGGCGAGCAGTCGCTCGCGCTCCGCTCGGTACGCCTCGGCTTCGTCGTCCCCCGCTTCGCGCGCGAGGTGCGTCAGTCGCTCCGCTTCCGAAATCGTGTCGTTCGGCAGTTCAGCCATCGTCTAACGCCTCGTTTACCAGTTTATCGGCGCGCTCGTTTACCTCCCGCGGAACGTGCTTGAGCGACCACGTCTCGAACTCGTCGAGCAGCTCCCGCGCTCGAACCCGTTTTTCGCGCAGTTCGGGGTCGTTCGTCTTCCACGCGCCGGTCACCTGCTTGACGACGAGCTGCGAGTCGCCCTTCACGTCCACGGTGTCGAACCCGTAATCGCGGGCGGCTTCGAGGCCTTGGACGAGCGCCTCGTACTCGGCCTGGTTGTTCGTGGCGCGTCCGATCCGCTCGCCGCCTTCCGCGGCGATACCGTCGCTGGTGACGATGACCCAGCCGGTCGCGGCCGGGCCGGGGTTCCCGCGACTGCCCCCGTCGAAGTAGACGTACGCGTGGCCGCCCGCGTCGCTCAGCAGCGCCTCGATATCCTGCGGGTTCGCGCCCTGGATGACGACTTTATCGTCGTACGCGACGGCGACGGCGTCGCCGCGCTTCGCTCGCCAGCGTTCGTACTCGTTCTTCCCCTCGGACACGATGACCCCGGCGCTGGCGAGCGCCTCGCGCGCCTCGTCCACGTCGCACTCGATGACTGGCATTGGTCGGCACTCGTCCGCGTGTAAGTAAACGGGTTCCGATACGTTCGACGTGCGTGCTACCGTCTGTCAGATATATATAGCTTTTGTCCAAGGGTTTAAGTGCTTCGAAGCTACTACTATAAAAGTGCGATGACACGGTCCACTCGCCAGCGGGAGCGCCAACTTGAAGGGGAGCAAACGGCGAACGAACGAGAGGGAGAGCGATCTTGTCCTGAGTGCGAATCTGATAATCTGGTCAAGAGTAACGACCGTTCCGAACTGATCTGTGACGACTGCGGATTGGTCGTCGAGGAAGAGCAGATCGACCCCGGCCCGGAGTGGCGTGCCTTCAACCATCAGGAACGCCAGCAGAAATCGCGCGTGGGCGCGCCGACCACGCAGACGATGCACGACAAGGGGTTGACGACGACCATCGACTGGAAGGACAAAGACGCCTACGGTCGATCCATCTCTTCTAAAAAGCGCAGTCAGATGCACCGACTGCGCAAGTGGCAGGAACGTATCCGAACGAAGGACGCGGGCGAGCGCAACCTGCAGTTCGCCCTTTCGGAGATCGACCGGATGGCGTCCGCGCTCGGCGTTCCGCGCTCGGTCCGCGAGGTCGCCTCGGTCATCTACCGTCGCGCGCTCAAGGAAGATCTGATCCGCGGGCGCTCGATCGAGGGCGTGGCGACCAGTGCGCTCTACGCCGCCTGCCGAAAGGAAGGCATCCCGCGGAGCCTCGAGGAGATCTCCGAGGTATCTCGCGTCGAGCGAAAGGAGATCGGTCGAACGTACCGGTACATCTCGCAGGAACTCGGCCTCGAGATGAAACCCGTCGACCCGAAGAAGTACGTTCCCCGGTTCTGTTCCGAACTCGAACTCAGCGAAGAAGTCCAGTCGAAAGCGAACGACATCATCGAGACGACCGCGGAAGAAGGGTTGCTCTCGGGCAAATCGCCGACGGGGTACGCCGCGGCCGCGATCTACGCCGCGTCGCTGCTCTGCAACGAGAAAAAGACCCAGCGCGAAGTCGCCGACGTCGCGCAGGTGACCGAGGTCACCATCCGCAACCGGTACCAAGAACAGATCGAAGCGATGGGAATCCACAGCTAAGACTCGTCCAGCTTATTTTATCGCCCCCGCCCGCCGAGTGTCAGCTATCGCGGTCGCCCGTTCCGCGAGTCGTCCTCGGCGGGTCGCCGAAGTCGTTCCCGGTCCGTCGCCCGCGACCGTAACCGCGGGACGACCGAACGTTCAAGCCGTCCGCGACCCTAGAGCGAGCGAATGCGGTTGGACGAGTACATCGACGACCTGCGGCCCGACGAGGAGGAGCGCAGACGCCGTCTCGCCGAGGAGAAGTCCTACGAGATTCTGGACTACGTGGACGATTTCGAGGAGCGGTTCTCGGAGGTGGCGCAGGGTGATTCTCTGTTCGGAAGCACGTCGCCCTCGGTGTTCGTCGGCCGGTCGTCGTACCCCAACGTCTCGACCGGAATCCTCTCGCCGGTCGGCGAGGAAGAGCGCGCGTCGGAGTTCGCCACCAGCGGCGACTGGTACCGGCGCGGCCTCGACATCGACAACGTGCTCCAGTACCGAACCGGGCTGTTGAACTCGAACCGCTCCGCGAAGGTGAACGTGGACGACGTGTGGGACGGATTCGTCGGCGTCCAGCGCGAGATCGCCATCGCCGACCGCCCGGTGGACGTGGAGATCGGCCTCGCCGAGAGACTCGACTTGGACGTGAGCGTGGACGACGTCGCAACCCCGACCGGCCCCTCCGCCCGCGCGGACTCGGCGACGCTGGCGGAGAATCCGCACGTCCCGCGCCCCGTCAAGAAGACGCTGGAGGACGACGACTGGCAGGCTCAGGGCGCGATGACCTACCTCTACCGCCGGGGGTTCGACGTGTACGACATCAACACCATCCTCTCCGCGGGCGCGCTGGGACGGGGGCGGAACCGAAAGCTCGTCCCGACGCGCTGGTCGATAACGGCGGTGGACGACACCGTCGGGCAGTACCTCCGCGGGCGCATCCGCGACGCGCCGAGCATCGACGAGACGCAGGTCTGGGTGAACGAGTACATGGGTAACCGCTACTGGGTCGTCCTCGCGCCGGGACGGTGGGAGTTCGAACTCGTGGAGATGAAAGCGCCGGGGAGCATCTGGAACCCCTCCCGGGACGACGACATCTGGATGGGGAGCGCCCACGAGGGGTTCGAGGGCAGAACCCAGTACGTCGAGGAGACGTCGGGGGCGTACTACGCCTCTCGGCTCGGCGTGCTGGAACACTTGGAGAGCATCGGCCGGCAGGCGAAAGCCCTCGTGCTCCGCGAGGTGAGCGACGACTACTGGGCCCCCGTCGGCGTCTGGCAGGTGCGAGAGAGCGTCAGAAACGCCTTCGACGGGGAGTTCGGCGAATCGGAATCGTTCCACGCCGCGGTTCGGAACATCGTGCCGGAGCTTCCGATCTCGATGAACCGACTCCGCCGAAAGTCCGAGATGGTCTCCGGCGTGCAGGCGAACCTGTTCGATTTCGGGCGGTGAGTCGACGATCGGTTCGTTGAAACGCGGTCCCCGGGCGTCCCGGAACGCATTTTACCGGGACGAGACTTACCAAATCGAGTAGAGCTGGAACCCATGCGCCGCCGTCGCCTCCTCACCCTGCTCGGTGCCGCAACCGGCGGGGGCTGTCACTCGATCGTGGGGGCGTCCCCTCCCGACGCGAACCCCGGTCGACGCGACACGCCGAACCTCACCGTTTGGCGCACCAGTAACCCGAGCGAACGCTGCGAAACGACCGCCACGACCGCCGAAGCCTCGACGGAGTGATTTCGAGCGGCGTCCCCTCGCTGGAGAGCGCGCCCCTCTTGTCCGTCGAGAGCGGCGCGCGGAATCTATCGGTCGTCGAATGCCGCTTTCAACGACACTCCAGCTACGAGGGGACGTTTCGAGACGGTGACACCGAGTGCAACGCCGAGCGGAACGACGCCGACGAGCGCGAGCGCCACCGCCGGCGTCGTCGCGTCCGCGACTCGGCCGCCGACCAGCAGGAAGGGAACGCGAACGACGGCACCGACGAAGGCGACGGCGCTCAGCGTCGTCGCCCGGCCGGCGGAGTCCGCGCGGTCGTTCAGATAGGCGCTGTGGATCGGACGGACCACGTCGCCGCAGGTCCGAAAACCGACGATGGCCGAGAGCGTCGCGGCCGCGGCGAGGGACCCGCCGAACAGCCGAGTTCCGACGAGCGGCACCAGCATCGCGGCCCCGCCGACACCGACCAGCGCGAGCAACGCGGTGACCGACCCGAGCGATTCGCGGAGCGCGTCGGCCCGGTCGACGGCGAAGGCCGACAGCGCGGTGAACGTCGCGTAGAGGCAACCGAGGACGACGAACTCCGGAAGCGGCGCGCCCGCGACCGTCGCGGTGGTTCGGGGCAGGGTCCGGACGACCACGGGTTGAAGGTAGTCGCCGGCGGCGGACAGGGACCCGACGAAGACGGCCACGACGGCGATGACGACGCGGAGGCCGGGACGACCGAGGAAGTGACGAATCAGCGAAAGCGCGCGACGCGGGCCGAGGGAAGTATCCCCACCCTCGTCGGTGCTCGCTCCTCGATACCGAGCGTTCGCGGGGAGCGACGCGACGATAGCGACGCCCGACCAACTGAGCGCGGCCGCGCAGGCGAACGGAGCCAGCGGTTCGACCACGTAGAGGAATCCGCCGGCGACCATCGTCGTCGCGGTAACCCAGAGTCGCAGCGCCGCACCGCGGCTCTCGATTTCGGTGTATCGTTCCGCCTCGTCCGCCTCGTCGAGGGCGTCGTACAGCCACGCCTCGGTGCTCCCGGACTGGAAGGCGCTGGCGAGACCGAAGACGACGAAGACGCTCACGACGGCGGTCGTCGAGCGCACGAACGCCCACGAGGAGACGCCGACCGCGAACAGCGTCTGGCTGAGCAGGAGGCTCCTCCTGCGACCGAGACGGTCGCCGACGTAGCCGCTCGGCACCTCGCCGAGGACGGCGACCGCGGCCATCGCGGACCCCCCGAGCGCGAGGTCGGTGAACGTCACTCCGCGACTCACGAGAAAGACGTTCAAGAACGGCCCGATGAAGCCGATAGCGCTGACACAGCGGTACGCGTAGTACGTCACCACCGCCCGACGGAGGTTGGTCACCGCGACCACCTCCGGGTGCGACGCCGGGGGGCGGGGCGGCCGGGGAATCGATGGACGGGTCCCTCTCGTCGGAGGAGAGGGCACGCGAAACGGTTCTGTCGGTCTGAACTGCGGGTGGATCGTCGAAACATGTGGCGTGACGGATGGGATAACAGTCACAACGCTAGTCACCGCGAGGTATCGCCGGGAGCTACACCCGTCACTGCGCGGTGTCGCGTCGGTGGGACTCCGTTCGGAGTGTCACGCCGCGTTCGACATGGACCGATGTTTTTCCGGTTTCGTGATAAGTGTATCGGGAGCGAAAGTCACACCCCCGCACCGGGCCCCGACCGTCACAACCAGCCTTCCTGCCGGAAGTAGACGACCAGAACCACCGTCACGAGTAACATACCCAGCATCACGGCGGGGTAGCCGTACGTCCAGCCCAACTCCGGCATGTTGTACGGGCTGTCCGCGAAGTTCATCCCGTACAGGCCGACGACGAACGTCAGGGGGAGGACGATGGTGGCGACGACGGTGAGCTTCTTCATCACCTCGTTGGTCGAGACGGAGAGCGAGTTGAGGTAGATGTCGCGCGCGCCGCTCGCCAGGTCGCGATACGTCTCGGTCAGGTCGACCAGTTGAACGAGGTGGTCGTACACGTCGCGGAAGTACTTCTCCGTCTCCGGGCGCACCTCCTCGGGGTCGCCGCGGGCGAGGTAGCCCACCGCCTCTCGCGTCGGCCACGCGAGTTTGCGAAACGAGAGCAGTTCCCGTCGGACGCTGTTTATCGACTCCAGCGTCTCGATGTCCGTCTCCGTGATGACGGCGTCCTCCACCTCCTCGATCCGATCTTCTATCAGGTCGAGGACGTCGAAGTAGCTGTCCACGATTCCGTCGCAGATGCGGTACGCCGTGAAATCCGCGCCGCGCCCGAGGATGCGCCGGTCGCCGTCGAGCGCTGCCCGCCAGATGCGCTCGACGGCATCGATGTCGTGCTCCGAGAGCGTGACCAACCAGTCCTCGCCGACGAACAGGCCGACCGATTCGGCCCGAATCTCCCCTTGAAACGTGGTGTCGCCGCGAGCCAGACCGGCCGTTTTGAGCAGGACGAAGGTGTACCCCTCGAACTCCTCGGTTTTCGGCCTGACGCCGTTGCGGATGTCCTCGACCGAGAGGTGGTGGATGCCGAACTCCTCGGCGACCCGTTCCAGTTCGACGGGCGTCGCTCCGGTCGCCCGAACCCACACGCTCCCCGGTTCCGCCCGGGCGGTCTCCATATCGCGGAACGTTTCGACTGTCTCGTCCGAGAACGCCAGCGACTCGACCGTCATCGCGGCTCCTCCGACGGCGTCGCGTTTCCGATGGCGAGGAGCGTGACGCCGACCATGACGCCGGTTATGGAGAACGCCCGACCGGGGTACGATGCGACCAGTCCGAACACGTAACCCGCCAGTCCGAGGACCGTCAGCGCGAGGCCGACGGCGAGGGTGCGGTTCATAGTCTCCGTACCGGAGAGGGGAGAAAAAACGTTACCCGATTACTTCTCGTGTTCGACGCCCTCGACGAGGCGGTAGACGCCCTCCGACTCGTCTAGCTGCTTCGGATAGATCGCCATCGCCACCACGATGTCGTCTCCGTGTTTGACCTTCGCCACGTGGATGGACACTTCGATCGTCGCGCCGTTGGACTTCGCGGTCGTCGTGAACTCCGACACCTCGGTCTTCGTTCCGAGCATCGTCACTCGCTTCGAACCGGTCTTTCGGAGGTCGTCGACGTTCGCGTAGCCGGAGACGAACCGCTCGACCAGCTTTCGGTCGTCGTACTTCGCCAGCGGGTTGAACGTCTTCCCGGCGACCTCGACCTTCGGGCTGCTGATAACCACGAACTTCGAGACGGTTCCCTCCGCGATTCCCGACACTCCGACCGACTTCTCGTACTGGGCGACCCAGTTCGTCACTTTGACCTCGCGGCTCTGTCCGGCCGCTTCGAACGTTCGTTTCGCGGTCTTCCGCTCGACGCTCGCCTTCTCGTACCCCGCCCCCGAGAGCGCCTCGTTCCCGACCGTCGCCTTGTTCGCGCTGAAGGCGAGGGAGTCCCCGAGAATGAAACCGAGACAGCCGCTCGAGAGGACGAGAACCGCCAGAAACGCGCCAGCGAGTATTTTGCGTGCCATATGAACCATCCGTACACGACCATCCAGTATAAACCCGACGACTGCGAAAACGGAAATTTGAGCGACGGTTCGAGCGCGCTACGGGAGTTTGAACGAGGCCCCGGAGTCGGTGTCCTGCACGTCGACGCCGAGGGCACGGAGTTCGTCGCGCAGGGCGTCCGCGCGCTCGTAGTTGCCCGCCTCGCGCTCCCCTTCGCGCAGGTCGAGGACGAGTTCCACGAGGTCCTCCGCGAGTCGCACGTCGCCGCCCGTCTCGCCGCCGAGGGTGAATCCGAGTACGTCGCCGCCGAGTTCCCCGAACGTCTCGACCGCTCTCCTGAGCCCCTCGTAGTCGTACTCCTCGCGGTCGTCGACGTGGCGGTTGACCGCGGTCACGAGGTCGAGCAGGGCCGCCAGCGCGCGACGGGTGTTGAAGTCGTCGTTCATCGCGCTCTCGAAATCGGCGCGGGTCTCCTCGACCGCCACGCGCAGGTCGTCGTCCGCGACCTTCGTCCGGGCGTCCGGGTCGTCGAGCGCCTCCACCGCGCGGTCGTACCCTCCCGAAAGTCGCTCCCACCGGTCGACGGCCTCGCTCACCGTCTCGTCGCTGTACGTCTGGGGGTTGCCGTACGACGTGGAGAGGAGGAACATCCGAACCGCGTTCGCGCCGAGTTCCGCCACCGCGTCCCTGACGGTGAAGAAGTTCTGGAGGCTGGAACTCATCTTCTCGCCCTCGGTTTCGAGCAGGCGAACGTGGAGCCAGTAGCGGGCGAACCGGTGGCCGGTCGCCGCCTCGCTCTGGGCCACCTCGTTCTCGTGGTGCGGGAAGACGAGGTCCTGGCCGCCGACGTGGATGTCGATGGTCTCGCCGAGGTGTTTCATGCTCATCGCCGAGCACTCGATGTGCCACCCCGGTCGGCCCTCGCTCCACGGCGACTCCCACGTCCGACCGGAAGGACGGGAGACCGCGTAGTCGGTGTCCGAGTCGCGGTGTTCCTCGATGGCGTCCTCGCTCACCCCGTCCGCCTTCCAGAGCGCGAAGTCCGCGGGGTGGCGCTTGTCGCCGCGCTCCTCCTCTTCCCCCTGCGCCTCCATCTCCTCGACGCGCTGGTTCGAGAGTTTGCCGTAGTCGTCGAACGTCGTCACGTCGAAGTAGACGGAGCCGTTCGATTCGTAGGCGTACCCCGCCTCGACCAGCGTCTCGATGAGGTCGATTATCTCCGGGAGGTGCTCGCTGACCCGGGGGTAGACGTCCGCCCGCAGGAGGTTCAGGTCGCGCATGTCGCGGATCGTTTGCGTGATGAAGGTGCGGGCGACCTCGGCCTCGTCCTCGCCGAGGTCGTCTTCGCCGGCCCGCGCCGCGATCTTCTCGTTCACGTCGGTGAAGTTCTCGACGTGGCGCACGTCGTAGCCGAGGTGTTCCAGCCATCGGTGCATCACGTCCGTGTGCACCCATCCCCGCGCGTGGCCGAGGTGCGCGTAGTCCGAGACGGTCAGTCCGCAGTAGTAGAGGAGCACGGAATCGGGATCGCCCGGTTCGAACGGTTCCCGCTCTCCCGTGAGCGTGTTCGTAACGGAGAGTGTCATGGCAAAGGGTAGCGTCAGCAACCGTTTTAAATCGTCGGAAGCGTCACGGTCCGCCGAATTCCGGCACCGAATCCAGCGCGTCCTCGACCGCTCGCACCGCGTTCGCACCGTCCCGGCGCTCGACGACCACGACGAGCGATTCGGCGACGGCGGCGGCGACGATATCGACCTCCGTCGTCGCGAGGCGCGCGACGACGTGCGAGAGCGCCGCCGCGTCCACGTCGCCCGTGGCGACGACCGCCGTGAGCGACCCGCGGTCGGGCGAGAAGCCGACGTCGCCGACGACGAGCAACGGGTCGTCGTCCGACTCCCCGAGTCCGCTCCGCATGACGACGCGGGCGTCGCGCGCGTCGGCGCGGTAGTCCGGCATCTCGTCGGCGAATCGGTTCAGCGCCGTCGAAACCGCGTCGGTGTCGTCGCCGACCTCGTCCGCGAGGAACCGGGCGGCGGCGGTGTAGTTCACCACGCCCGCCCGGAGCGCGGCGTGGAGGAACGGTCGTCGCCGAACCGCCTCGCGGGTCGCTGCTGCGAGTGACATCATCGACCGGGACGCACGGGACGGAAAAAAGCGATGCGATCGTCGGACGAGGGTGCTAGCGGGTGAGGAAGTACGCCGCCGCGCCCAGTCCGGCCAGCACGACCAGCGCGCCGAACACCGCGACGACCCCGTCGACGACGGCCCCGACGCCGATGACGAGGAACAAAGCGAGGACGCCGAGCACGAGCAGCGGGAGGTTCTTCGTCAGTTCCGACGGTTCGGTGTCGGAGTCGGCGGGGCGGCGCTTCGGCTTCGAGAGCGACTCGTCGACCCGAACCGAGTCGCCTCGCTCGTCGGGTTCCGTGATGTCCACGTCCACGTAGGCGGTCTCCGCGCCGTACCCCGTGGCGACCTTCAGTTTCCCGCTGGCGGGGGCGTCGTGGACCGTGACGGTCACGTACCGCGTCGTCCCGCCTTCGACGTAGTGGTTCGTCGCCGCGAGCGACGCGCCCCGTGAGAGGTCGTCGTCGAGGTGGACGTACGCGTGCACCGGCGCGCCGTGGTTCTCCAGCGCGACGGTGAACGAGTCGTCGGCCTCGAACGACTGCGCTACCTCTATATCGTGGAGGCCGTCGCGGTTGATGTGAATCGGTAGCGTGCCCGGCACGGTTCACCCTTTATTGTATAGTGTACAAAGACGTTCAGGCCTCCCGCATGTCCGGCGGGAGGAGGTTCGGGATGCCGTCCTCGATGGGATATCGCTCGCCGCACTCCGTGCAGGTGAGCGTTCCTTGCAGCACTTCTCCGTCGTCCTCCCGTCGCACGTCCAAATCGAGTTCCTGCTTGTCCAGCGGACAGCAGATGATGTCCATCAGGGACTTCTTCATGCCCGGGTGGACGAAGGGGTGGGGCAAAAGCGTGACGGGTTCGACGGTTCGACGCCTTTCGCTTTCGAAACGCCTCTCACCCCCGGCGCGAAACCACCCCGCATGAACTACGTCGGGTGGGCCATCGTCGCCCTCGTCGGATACACGGCGCTGCCGCCGCTCGTCAGCATCGCCACGCGAGAGATTCCGGACACCGTGGCCGCGCTGGTGGCGAACGGGATGCTCGTCGCCGCGGCGCTCGCCATCACGGTGTACGAGGGCGAACAGATCGTCCCGTACCTCACGAGCGACAAAGCGCCCTACATGTACCTCGCCGGCGTCTCCCTCGCCGTCGGCATCCTCGCGTACTATCGGGCGCTGGCGTCCGGCCCGGTGAGCGTCGTCGTCCCCATCTTCGGCCTCTTCATCGCCACGAGTTCGATTCTCGGCATCGCGCTCCTGGACGAACCGCTCACGGCCCGCAAGGCCGCGGGAATCGGGTTCGCGCTGCTCGCCATCTATCTGACGACGGTGGAGTGAGGAGGCGGAACGGAGAATCGAGCGCGCTCCCCGGAGCGACCGTGACACGTTCGTGTGCACTAGGCGGCGCGAACCCCGCCGACACCGACACGTCCGTGGATACCGTCGCGAACGAGTCGCAAGTGTTAACCCGTCTCATTAGAAACCAACCTCCGACGGTTCTACTTGCGGTGTCGACAACAATCTTTAAAAGGTTCAAAGACAAGTTAACACGTGCCATGATAGACCGACTTGAAAAGGAAGTCGATATGCTAGAACGCCATTTGCAGGTTCTGAAAATGGTCATCGAGAACGAACCCATCGGCATCGTGAAGATGTCGAACGAGACGGGGTACCCGCACCACAAGGTTCGGTACTCCCTCCGCGTCCTCGAAGAAGAGAATCTCATCTCGCCCTCCAACCAAGGAGCGATCACGACCGAGCGAACGCAGGAGTTCGTCGCGGAACTCGACGAGAAACTCGCCGAGATTACGGACAAACTCGATACGATGAAGATCGGCGAGAAGCCCGAAGCCGAGAGTTAAAGTTCTGGAACGGTCAGATAGAACTGCCCGTTGCGCGATTCGACCAAACAGAGATGGTATCCCCGCTTACGGGATAGCTTGACGAAACTCTCCCTCTTTTCCCGCGTCAGCAACCCGCCGCTGGTCGCGTCCTCCGTCGTCTCCAGCGCGGCGGGTTCGAAGAAGCTCTTCGTGACCTGAAACGCCGCGCTGAGTTCGTCGTTCGCCGCGACGACGTCTGTTGCGGCGTCCACCAGCGACCCCATCATCTCGCCGGTCGCCGGTTCTCGCGAGTCGTTGATGTTCGCCACGGCGAGGGGGTTTCCCATCCTGTCGCGCAGGATGACGTCGAACGACAGCTCTCGCTCCTCGTCCTCCTCGCTCGCCGCGGTCACCGCCCCGTGGAGTTCGGCCCGGTCGACCTCCTGAATCGCCTCGAAGAGGTCTTTCATCCCGCGCTGGTGGCCCGTCTCCAGAATCTCGTACAGCAGGTCGGTGACCAGCCACGAGACGAATTGGAACTCCATCGAATCGTGGAGGAACGCCTCGTACTCGCGCCCCTCGACCGCGACGCCGTCGGATTCGAACTGCGTGTGGTGTTCGAGTTTCAGGTTGGACTCGACCGCCTCCCGGTCGACTTCGCCCGCCGCCGCGTCGGTCAACGTTCCCTTCCCCTTCGAGCCGTAGCGGACGAACAGGTTCGTCCCCGCGAACGCCTGCTCCGGCGTCAGCTGTCGCTCCGCCACCGCGCCGGGGGCGCTCTCCCGAACCGTCTCGAGTTCGTCTCGGAGCCGTTCGACCTCGCTCTGAAGCCGATCGCGTTCCTGTCGAAGCTCGTCGCGCTCCGCTTCCGACTCCGACAGCTTCGTTCGGAGCGTCTCGATTTGCTCCGCGCGCGCCGCCAGTTCGGCTTCGAGTTCCTTCGTTCGCTTGGACGCGGCGCGCGCTTGCGACTGTTGCTGCGGCGGTCGTCGCGTCGTCCGGCGCTGTTTGACCCCCCTCTCGCGCGATTTGGACGTGCTGCTCTTGTCCGGGTCGAGCGACGGAATCGTCGACGTCTCGCGCCACTGTTTCTCGTCGGAGAGCGGGTCGGACGCGCCCCCGTTCGACTCGGTTTCGGAGGCGGTCGCCCGCTCTTCCGACTGCTGGTTCGCCTCGGAGGCCGCCCGCCGAGGCGAGGGCTGGTCGGGCTCCTGCGTGGGCTGACGGGGCGTCCGCTCTGTCTCCGGGGCCGTCGCGGCGGGCTCAGCCGATCCCGGGGTCGTCTCGGGTTCCGAATCCGGCTCCGACGGCTGGTCCGGTTCCGATTCGGACTCCGATCCGGGTTCGTCCCCCTCCGAATCGGAGGACGAGGCGGCCGTCGGCGTTTCGTCGGGCGTCTTCGGCTCTGGAATATCGATGACGTCCACGTCCGCGGCGACGACTTCGTAGATTCCCACCTCGTCGTTCGCGCGTTCGAACGCCTCGTCGCCGCTGACGAGCTGTTCGCTCTCGCCGACGTACGCGACGCTCATCGACCGCCCCGCGTGGTAGACGACGTAGTAATCGCCGCTCAGGACGTTCTCGCTGAGTTCGACGTAGCCCGTGAAGTTCTTCCCCGCCAGCGTGTCGCTCGCCTCGGCGAGCGGCGTGTCGTTGGTGTAGTACTTCGCCTGCGTCTTTCCGCCCCGCTCTCGCATACTGAACAACAGCGGAAGGGAGGCGTGTGGGGCCTCGAAAACCGTTCCGTCGGCGTCCTCGAAATCGTCGAGTTCGCCGCCGAACACGCCGACGACGCGACCGTTCAACATGAACAGCTGCGCGCCGCCGGCCCGAACGGCACCGGAAAACTCGGCGTCGGCGAGGTCGCGGAGCGCGTCGAAGCCGCCGGTGAATGGGCGAGAATCCCACTCGGATATCTTCTCGTCCGTACGTGTATCCATACTTACGTCAAAACGGCATTCCCCTCAAATACTTTCGGGTTGGCGTAATACGCCCGTCAGACGGATCTCAGATTTTGCTCTCGGCGTCGTCGGCGAGCTCTTCCATGCGCTTGCCGATTCGACCGGCCTCGCTGAACTCGTCTTCGCTCATCACGGTCGCCAGCGAGTTGCCGAGCACGAAGACGGCGTGCTTGTGCTCGCTCTTGGATTTGTGGACGTGCGACGGGTCGACGTCGAGTTGGTCGTACGCGTCGAACGCGTCGTTGGGAACGTCCTCTTGCTCCCTGAAGTACTCCATGATGGTCACCATCTGCTCGTGAAGCTCGAGAAGATCGTCTTTATGCATGTCCGCGGTTTAGTAGCTATGTGGTTTAAGGGTTTCTGAGAACGGTTCGCACACTGACGAAGATAGCGTCAGAAGACGTACTCGTCTTCGTGCCCCATCATCCCCTCTTCTTCGAGACCCGGCTCGCGCTCATCGTCCATCGGCCCGCTCGTCTTGTATGCCTTGAGACCGGTGGCGAGCAAGTCCTCGATGGCTTCTTCCCGGTTGACGAACTCCCCTTGGTCAACCAACTGGGCGATCTGCATTTCGAGGTGCTCCGGTACGGTGATCTCTACCTTTGGCATTGGAACGTTGCAGGCTTCGAGAGGGGTGTTCTTAAGTCTGACGGGTAGATAATACGGCGGTCACGAACGAGAAGTCGCCATTTCAAAAATTTATTTCCAAGAATATCGGCTCACCGCTCACGTTCGTGAAGTAACCGTCGGGTTCGACGCCGAAGAAAGGAACAGCCGTCAGTCCGTCGTCACCGGTTTCCGAACATCTGGTCGAGCGAGTCGATGATGCTGCTCGGTTTCAGCGAGTTGAGGCGCTCCTCCATCCGCTTTTGGTTAAAGTAGCTGGCGAACGCGAGGATGGTCGGCGGCCACAGGCCGATGAACAGACCGCGCTGGCGGTTCCCCCTGAGGAAAAACTGATGCCACGAGAGGAGGACGGACGCGGCGGACGCGAGTATCGCGAGGTCGGTCGTGGACTTCTGTGCCGCTCCCATCGTCGGACTCTCCTCCATCCCCATCTGTTGCTCTGTCTGAGACATGCGTCAACCGATAGCGTCGGCGCTTTCCTTTGTTATTCAGTAGCTACTCCCGAGCGCGATCGCGGTCGGTTGCGATACGACGATTACTCGGGAGTAAGGCACCGTTTCGCCGGGCGACGGCCGCCGTCGCCCGTTCCTGTCCGGTAACCCTACGTGCCCTCGCTCCCTGAGTGCGACCATGCGCGTTAGGGACGTGACGAACCTCCACCGGGAGTTCGACGGCGAACGACTGCCGCCGGGACAGCGCGAGACGAGCAAGTTCCCCGTTCTCTCGAAGAGCGGAACGCCCGAGTGGAACCCGGAGACGTGGGAGTTTTCGGTCACGGGCGCGGTCGAGAACGAACTCGCGCTCTCGTGGGACGAGTTCCGCGACCTGCCGAGCGAGACCCAGCGACAGGACTTCCACTGCGTGACTGGTTGGAGCAAGTTCGACTGCGAGTTCACGGGCGTCACCCTTCCGACCCTCGCGGAGCGGGCGGGCGTGAGAGACGACGCCGTCCACGTCATGTTCTCGGCCCTCGACGACTACGCGACCAACCTCCCGCTCGACGAGTGCATGCGCGACGAGGTTCTCCTCGCGTGGGCGTACGACGGCGACCCGCTCCCGTCGGAGCACGGCGGGCCGCTCCGGGTGGTCACGCCGCACAAGTACGCCTACAAGGGGGCCAAGTGGGTGAACGCCGTCGAATTCCTCACGGAGCCGAAACGCGGCTACTGGGAGAAACGCGGGTATTCCGACACCGCGAATCCGTGGAACGAGGAGCGATATAGTTAGGCTGAAGGGTCACCGCTTCCGAACTGTATCGCAATGCCACCGCACCGCGACGGTCAACTGTCGGCGGGTTCCACGCTGGTGACCCGTACCTGCCGAATATCCGACGTTTCGTTTCGCTCGTTTCTCGCCGGGCGGCCGGCACCGCGAATCTACTGGACCACCCCGGACGGTCTCGAAATCGCCGCGAGCGGTGCGGTCGCGCGCATCACCGCCGAGGGTCAGGGTCGATTCGACGACGTCCGCGCGCGGGCGAGCGACCTCTTCGCCTCCGTCGACCGGAACGATTCCACACCCGACGGCGGCGACTGTCCGAAAGCGACCCGTCCGCGGCTCTTCGGCGGGTTCTCGTTTCACGCCGAGCACGACGCCAATCCGCCGTGGGACGACTTCCCCGGCGCGGAGTTCGTCCTTCCCCGCGTCCAGTTGACGCGAACGGAAAGCGACACGTGGCTCACCGTCTCGGCGCGCGAGACGTCGCCGGGGTCCGTCGAGCAGACGCTGTCGGAGACGCGCGCCGAGACGGAGACGCTCCCGAAGATGCGCCCGACCGCCGACCCGCCGGGCATCGAGGCGACGCGCCACGCCGCGTCCCGCGGGGAGTGGTGCGAGCAGGTTCGACGAGCGACCGACCAGATTCGCGACGGGACGCTCCGAAAGGTCGTCCTCGCGACCGCGCTCGACGTGAAGCTGACCGACCCCGTCTCCGTCCCGGACACGCTCGAACGGCTCCGAACGTCGTATCCCGAGTGCTACCGATTTCTCGTCGAACCCGCCTCGACGGGCAGTTTCTTCGGCGCACCGCCCGAGCGACTCGTCTCGCTTCGCGGGCAGACCGTCGAGACGGAGGCGCTCGCCGGGTCCGTCGCTCGGGGTGAGACGCCCGAGGAGGACGACGGGCTGGCGGCCGAACTGGCCGAAAGCGAGAAAGTCCGCGAGGAACACGACCTCGTCACCGAGACGATTCGGGACGGGCTCGAACCGCTCGCCTCGTCGGTGACCGTCGGCGAGAGACGGCTCAAACGACTCTCGAACATCCAACACCTCCAGACGCCGATATCGGCGGAGCTGGACGGCGACGAACACGCCCTCTCGGTGGTCGAGGCGCTCCATCCGACCCCCGCCGTCGGCGGCCTCCCGCCGGACGAAGCCATGCGAACGATACGGGAGACCGAGACCTTCGACCGCGGCTGGTACGCCTCGCCCGTCGGCTGGTTCGACGCCGACGGCGACGGCGAGTTCGCGGTCGGAATTCGCTCGGGCGTCGCCGCGGGCGAGCGCGCGACGCTGTTCGCCGGAAACGGCATCGTCGCCGACAGCGACCCGAGCGCCGAGTGGGAGGAAGTGCAGTTGAAGTTCCTGCCGATTCTGGACGAACTCGAATGAGCCACCCGAACCGAAACACCCTGTGGGCCGAGACGTTCGTGGACGAACTGGCCGCCGGGGGCGTCGACGCCGTCTGTCTCGCGCCCGGCAGTCGGTCGACGCCCCTGACGGTCGCGTTCGCGGCGCACGACGACGTCGAGGTGTTCTCGTACTTGGACGAGCGCTCGGCGGCCTTCTTCGCGCTCGGTCGGGCGAAGCGCACCGGGACGCCGACGCCCGTCGTCTGCACGTCGGGGACGGCGGCGGCGAACTTCCACCCGGCCGTCATCGAGGCCGACAGGGCCCGCGTGCCGATGCTCGTCCTCACCGCGGACCGCCCGCCGGAGCTCCGGGACAGCGGCGCGAACCAGACGGTCGACCAGGAGAAGCTGTACGGCGACGCCGTCCGCTGGTACGCCGACCTCGCCGAACCGGAGGCCGAGGCGCGGAAACTTCGCTCGCTCCGCGCGGCGGCGGCGCGCGCGATCGACTCGGCCGTCGGCACGCCGCCGGGGCCGGTGCACCTCAACTTCCCGTTCCGAAAGCCGCTCGAACCGACGGAGGTTCCGGGCGACGTGCCGGCGGCGTTCGCGGAGCGCCACCCCCTCGCGGTCCGGGGACGCGACGGCCCCTTCGTTCGCGTCTCGCGGGGGGTACCGGAACTCGACGCCTCGTCGCTGGGGCGGATCGCCGACCGGATCGCGGACGCGGAGCGCGGTCTGCTCGTCGTCGGCCCCGCGGACGCGCCGACGCCCGACCGCGACGCGCTGGCGACGCTGGCCGACGCGACCGGATTCCCGATACTCGCGGACCCCCTGTCGGGCCACCGGTTCGGTCACGACCGGCCGGTCGTCGGCGGCTACGACTCGTACCTCGTCCCGGACGTGACCGACGACTGGCCCGACCCGGAGGTCGTCCTCCGGTTCGGCGCGTCGCCGACCTCGAAGGCGCTCCGGCGGTACCTCGAACGAACAGACGCTCGACAGTACCTCGTCGACTCCGCGGGCGGGTGGCGCGAGGCGTCGTTCACCGCGACCGACCTCGTGGTGGCCGACCCGACCCGATTCGCGGAGGAACTCGCCGGGCGATTCGCGGATTCAAGCGCGACCGCCGGCGAGGAGTGGCGGCGGCGCTTCGACCGCGCGGAGATGCGCCACTGGAACGCGGTCGCGGACACGGACGAGCACTTCGAAGGCGGCGTTCTCGCGTCCGTCTCGGAACTCGTCCCCGACCCGACGACGCTGTTCGTCTCCAACAGCATGCCCGTGCGCGACTTGGACCGGTTCGGCGAACCGCGCCCCGCCGACCTGACGGTGCTCGGAAATCGCGGCGCGAGCGGTATCGACGGCATCGTCAGCACGGCGCTCGGAGCCGGGAGCGCGACCGACGACCCGCTGGTGCTCGTAACCGGCGACCTCGCGTACTACCACGACATGAACGGCTTGCTCGCGCTCGGGCGCTGCGGAGTGGACGCGACCGTCGTGGAGATAAACAACGACGGCGGCGGTATCTTCCACATGCTCCCCATCGAATCGTTCGACCCGCCGTTCACCGGACAGTTCCGAACGCCGCACGGACTCGACTTCGAGCCGACGGGCGACCTCTACGGGTTCGACTTCGAGCGCGTGGACGCGCTCTCCGCGTTTCGGGAGCGTTTCCGGGCGTCCCTCGACGCGCCGGGGACGCAGGTCGTCGAAGTCGTCACGGACGCCGAAGCCAGTCACCGAACGCGGGAGTCGGTACGGGAGCGCGTCGTTCGGGCGCTCTCGTCTTAATTTTCATCTGGAATAATCTCGGTAAGATTGAAGCTATCGCCGCGAGAAGACGGCGGGAGAGAAGATGACGGAAACCGCTCAGGAATCGAAAGAACTCGTCGCGTTCTTGCGAGAACAGGTCGGTGAGCACCTTCGAAGCGTCCTCTACTACGACGACAGCGACTGGGACGTGTTGTTCGTCCGCGACGACGTGGCCGACGCCTACGACGAACGGGAGCGCGTGAACATCCTCCGCGATATGCGCCTCGAAGCGATCGAGAAATCCCATCAGGAAGACCTCTACGTCCACGGGACGCTGAACTGCACCATCAGGTGCTTCGAGGACGCGGTGGAGATGCACTTCGCCCACGGCGAGAAATCGGGTACGGCGGTCGCGCTCGACGGGGAGGTGTTCGCGGTACAGAACACCTTCGTCGGTCGCTGTCTCGAAGTGATGGGTCGGCAGTGACGGCGTCCGGGTAAGCGTGGTGTTTTTACTCGGCCGGGAGAGTGAGTGACGTATGAGCCTCGCAATCGACCCGTCGAAGCTGGACGGAGAGGACATCGGCGAAAAGCGCGCGACGCTGGCGATGGAACACGAGGAAGCCGTCGAACACGTCCGCGAGGCGTTCTCGGACGCCGGGTTCGGCGTCGCCACCGAGTTCTCCCCCTCCGCGCTGCTCGCCGAGAAGATCGACGCCGACCGGGACGACTACCACGTCCTCGGCGCGTGCAACCCCGCGATGGCGAACCGCGCGCTGGACGCGAGCGACCACCGAATCGGCGCGCTCTTTCCCTGCAACGTCGTCGTTTGGGAGGAGGAACCTGGACGGCAGACGGTCTACCACGTCAGCATCATGAAGATAGCCCGACTCGTCGGCATGGCCCCCGACGACGAGGCGTGGGACGACATCGTCGCCGAGACCGGGGCGTTCGTGGACGAGGCGTGGGCGAACCTCGACACGGCGTAAGCGCCGCGCCTCGTTCGATTCGCCCGCGGAGACCGCCGACGGTTACGAGGACGACTCGCCGCCGTCGGCCGTCTCGTCGAGGTTGAGCAGATCGGCGATATCGATCTCGCCGTTGTGCATCGCTTCGCGGAGTCGCCGTCGCACGTCCCGCGAGGCGCTCTCCCTGTTGGTGACGTCCCACTCGTCCTCGCCGACGGCCGATTCGTGTAGGTCGCCCGCCGCTGGCAACGCGGGGAGTTCGGGGGAGTGGTCGGTGGCCCCCTCCGAATCGAATTCGTCGATATCGACGTCGAGGCGTCGCGCACCCGTTTCGTCGTCGACGCCGTTCTCGCGAACGCCGGGAGCGTCGAGATACATCGCTCGTCCGCGCGAGACGAGTTCGCGTCGTAGGTCGCCGACTATCGACTCGACGATGCTGTTCGTCGCCTCCTCGGGTATCTCGTTCACGGCGCGCTGGAGGGTCCGTCGGCGGCGCTCGCGCTCGTCGATCTCGTCGCCGATTTCGTCGACGACGAGTCGCTGCAGGGCTTCGCCCTTCGATTGGAGGTCCTCGCCGACGGCCTCGAGTTCGATACCGTACCGTCCCTCGATACCGTGCGTTTCGAGCCACTCGCGGTCCGCCTCGCTCTGCGCCGGCGGCGTGAATCGCTGGGTTTCGAGTTGGTCGTCCGAGAGGTGTTCGGGGTCGATTCCGATTCGACGAACCTCGTCGAGCGAGACGCCGAGTCGCTCCGAGCGCGACGCGAAGTCCTCGGCGATTTCGAACCCCGTCGGGTCGTAATCGGTGAGCAGGTACAGCGTGTACTCGGTATCGCTGTCGAGTTCGCGCGCGAGGTCCTCGATGAGCGCGGTCGCCTGCCACCCGCTTCCGGAGACGACCGATAGCTCGTACCGATCCGCGAGCGGTTTCACCTTCAGGTACGCCGAGTCCTTTTCGACGAACAGGATTTTGTCCGCTTCGACGCTCTCGGCGTCCGCGAGCGCGCGTTCGCGGCTGGCGTCGATGATGTTCAGGTCGCTGTAGGTGAGTTCGCCCTCCTTGACCATCTCGCTCAGCGTTTCGCTGAGGTACTGGCTCATTCGTCGCCCGAAGTCGAACTCCGGATCGGCGAGTTGGTCGGGGAACGCCCGTTCGAGGATCGGTTTCACGGGGTTGTACCAGAAATCCCGTAGGCTGTTCGCGTTCGAGGGTCCGCGCCATTCGACTTCGGGAACCGAGAGGCGAGCTATCGAGTGGATGATACGCTTGGGCGACAGTTCGCCCTGATAGTGATACTCCTCGACGGCGCGAAAGTCCTCGGTCGAGAACTCCTGTAGTTCCGACAGGGTCTCCGGGGGTGGACGGGACGACTGGTCGGTCATCGTTCTCCTTCGAGGGAAAGTCGCGTGTCTATTTAACGAATTTGGGGAGTTTCTCGACTCACTCACGAGTGAGACGCCGGCCGTCCCTCCGTTCACCGGGAGCAGAAACTCCGTTTTCCGGGACTCCCGCCTCGCGGTCACCCGCCGAGGGCGAGCGGGCCCATCAACACCCCCATCAAGTGAACGCGCCGACAGCCCACCCGCGGGGGAAACAGACCGAGCGCAGTGCTGACGAGAAAGACGCCGATTCCCGCGACGCCCGCGAACAGGAACGACGCCGCGACCAGCAGCGCGAGCACGACCAGCGAGAGCAGTCGGTAGTCCATCCGACCGACCGTCCGGAGGTAGGTGTCGCCCAGCACGAACACGAGTACGAATCCGACGATCCCGGCGACCGCGACGCTCGCGAGCAAGATCGGTAAGTCGAGCGGTGCGCCCGTTTCCCGCAGTGCGACCATCACGCCGGTTCGAGGCGTTCCGAGCACCACCAGCGCGAACAGGGCGAACACCGTGTTCGCGGTGTTGACGCCGCTGGTCGTCACGACGAAGCCGCGCGCGCCGGTGCGCCCCGGAACGAGCGCGAGCGCGAAGACCGCGGCGATCGCGCTCGAAACACCCGGCAAATAGCCGACGACGGCTCCGGCGAGCGCGCCCCCGAGCGCGGTCAGGAGGACGGTCTTTCCGGAGACGGCGAGCGTCGCGTCCGCCTGTTCCGGAACGCCCGAACCGTCCATCGCGTCGACGAGCACCGGCGCGCCGAACAGCCCCGCGAACAGCGGCGTGAGGACGCCGCCCGAATCGAGCGGCGCGGCGAGCGTCAGGTCGAGCGTGAGAACGCCGAGAACCGAACTCGCGCAGAAGGCGACGATCCCGCCGACCGCTCCCCGCACCGTCGGCTCAGTGACGACGAGCAGACCCGCGACCGCGACGAGCAGGAGGGGAAGCCGCGCTCGCACGAGCGGGTACGTGGCGGTCATCGCCGCGGTCACCGGAACCGCGAGCGGCACCGCGAACGCGACCGCGAGACCGCTGCCCAGCGCGGAGAGTCGTATCGCCTCCCGCCCTCGGCCTTCGATGACGAGGCGGTGGCCGGGAAGCGCCGTCGCGGCCATCGCGGGGTCGGGGACGCCGAGCGCGAGGGTCGGAACAACGTCGAGAAACGAGTGGACGACCCCGGCGGCCAACATCGCCGCGCCGACGAATTTCGGCGGACCGGGCACCGCGGGGGCCACCGACGCCAGCAGCAGCGCGAGGTTGTTGACGTGGATTCCCGGCGTCAGTCCGCTCACCGTCCCGAGCGCCACGCCGCCGAAGACGAACGCGAGCGCCGTCGCCGTCGCCGTCGGAGCTACCACCAACCGCGTTCCGAACGCCTCCATCGAGGCGGAGTGGTCCCGTTTTCCTACTTAAACGTTGGCTGTCCCGTCGACAGCCGTCGCTCCGCGAAACCGGCGCGAAAGAAAATCTCGTTTGGTGTCGTCGCTCAGCCGAAGAGTTCGCCGAGACCTTCGCCGCTGGCCTCGTCCTCTTCGTCTTCGTCCTCTTCTTCTTCGGCGGCTTCCTCTTCTTCGGCGGCTTCCTCGCCACCTTCTTCGCCACCCGCGGCACCGCCGGCGGCGGCGCCACCGGCGGGAACGGCGGCGGCCTGTTCGACGGCCTCGTCGATGTCGACGTCCTCCAGCGCGGCGACGAGCGCCTTGACGCGGGATTCCTCGACATCGACGCCGGCGGCGTCGAGGACGTTGGTGAGGTTTTCTTCGTTGATCTCTTCGCCCGATTCGTTCAGGATGAGTGCAGCGTAAACGTATTCCATGGTTGTTATCCGAACATAGCGCCGAGGCCTTCTCCGGCCGCGTCGTCGTCATCGTCTTCGTCGTCTTCGTCTTCGGACTCGGCTTCCGTTTCTTCGTCAGTCGATTCTTCTTCCTCGGCCGCACCGCCCGCGGCGGGGGCTTCGATGCCGCGAAGCTCCTCGGGCAGCGCGTCCTCGTCCTCGATTTGGGCGGCCAGCGTCCGCACCTGCGCGTCCGCCTTGCTCACGAGATCCGGGGCAAGGTCGGGGCTCTCGATGGCGGCCTGTAGACCGAGGCTCTTGGCCTCGCCGGTCGCCTTCGAGACGAGCAGGGGTACGGTCTGGTCGGTCGGGAACACCGCGTTGACCGAGAGGTTGCGACCGAAGGCCGCGGCCCGCTCGATGTCCGCGCGGTACTCGTCGACGTCGATGGCGAGTTCGTCCGACTCGAACATGACGCCGTCGGAATAGACGGCGCGCAGGTCGAGACCGACCTCCTTCGGCTCCATGCCGAGCTCGGAGAGAACGTTCGCCAGCTCCTCCGAGACCTCGTCGCCTTCCTCCGCGACGAGGCTGTCCTCGGTCACGTGGATGGAGCCGTCCATGATGCGCGCGGCGGCGCCTGCCTGCTGGAGTTCGCCCACGAACGGTCCGGGGTCGACGCCCGTGTCGCCCTCGGGAATGGTGATGTCGTTCGGCGCGATTTCGCCGGCCGAGATGGGGGCGGGACTCTTCGAGGCCTCCAGTTCGCGGTACAGACCGAACGGGTTGTCGTTCGTCCCGATGAGACCGATCTGGCCGGTGACGTACTCCTCCAGGTCTTCGAAGCCGCCGCCGACCTCCGAGAGCGCGCGCCGAACGAGCGTGTTACGGCTGACGCGGAGTTCCGCGCTCCCGTGGAGACTGCGGCGCATGTTCTGGAGCTGTTTGCTCGGAATGCCGGTGATGTTGACGACGCCGACGCTGTTGTAGTCGTCGATGAAGTCGGTCAACTCGTCGACTTCCTCGCGCTTCCACTCGGGAATCGTCTCGGTCTTCCGTTCTGCTTCTGCGGACACGTTAGGCCACCTCCACGGACGGTCCCATCGTCGTCTTGACGTAGACGGTGTCGACGTTGAGCGGACCTTTCTCCAGGTTCGAGTGGAGACGGCGGAGGATAACGTCGATGTTCTCGGCGATGTCCTCCGCGGACATGTCCTCCGCGCCGACGCGCGTGTGGAACGTCCGCCGGTCGCCGCTCCGGAGCTGAACCGTGTTTTTCATCCGGTTGACGGTTTCCACGACGTCGTCGTCGGGCTGAAGCGGCGTCGGCATCTTCCCGCGCGGACCGAGCACGGTACCGAGGTATCGACCGATGTCTTGCATCATCGACGCCTCGGCGATGAAGAAGTCCGTGTCGTCGGCGAGGTCTTTCGCCGCGTCGCTGTCGTCGCCCAGGTCTTCCAGTTCGTCACCGCCGAGAACGTCGTCCGCGACGTCTTCGGCGCGAAGGGCGGTTTCGCCCTCCGCGAACACCACGATGGTGGTGTCTTGGCCGGTGCCGGACGGTAGCACGATGCTCTCGTCCACACGATTCGACGGATCGTTTAAATCGAGGTCGCGCAAGTTGATCGCGAGGTCCACCGTCTCGCGGAAGTTCCGCGGCGGGGAGTCCTCGAGTGCGCGAGAGACTGCTTGCTCTATCTCATTATCTGCCATCGTTCACCTCCGTAGTACGCAGGAATGCTCCTACGGGTCAGTGAAACAGGTGATGCCTGTCTCACCCGAATTTGACGCATGCGCAACTTAAACCCGTCGAACTACCGCGCGTCCGCGGTACCGGCGGCGGCGCACCGTGGCGGAGCACCGCAGGCCGACACCGGTTTCAGTTACGGCGACGAATCGACGAAGGAAAGCAATGACACTTCTTCCGGGTGCGCTGGCGCTCGCGCTCGCCGCCGTCCACATCTTCGCGGGGAGGGTGCGGTCGTTTCAGGTGATTCCGCGGAGTTACTGGCTCTCGATGGCCGGGGGCGCGTCGGTCGCGTACGTCTTCGTCCACATCCTGCCGGAGCTGAGCGAGGGCGACACGGTTCTCGAAGGGGTGGTGTTCCTGGCTCGGTTCCTCGAACACCACGTGTACCTCGTCGCGCTCATCGGATTCGCTCTGTTCTACGGGCTGGAACGATTCGCGCGCGAGTTCGGTCGCGACGGGGGTCGCGAGGGGACGGGCATCTGGGTGTTCTGGATTCACATCGGCTCGTTCACCGCGTACAACGCGCTCATCGGCTACCTGCTCGTCCACCGGGAGGTGACGGGACTGACCAGTCTCGCGTTCTTCGCCGCCGCGATGGGGCTGCACTTCGTCGTCAACGATTACGGGCTTCGGGAGCACCACGAGGACGCCTACGACCGAATCGGTCGCTGGTTGCTGGCCGTCGCCGTGATCGTCGGGTGGGCGGTCGGTAGCACGACGCACATACACGAACCGGCCGTGAACACCCTGTTCGCGTTCTTGGCGGGGAGCATCGTTCTGAACGTCATCAAAGAGGAACTTCCCGAGGAGCGCGAGAGTCGCTTCTGGGCGTTCGCGTTCGGTGCCGCGGGCTACACCGCGCTGCTGCTCACGGTGTGACGAAAATCGAAAGGAGAGACCCGGATCAGGCGGCGAGAGCGTCGTCGTACTCGCCGGCGTCGATCTGCTCTTTAAACTCGCGGGGGTTCTTCCCCTCGATGGTGACGCCGAGCGAGGTGCACGTCCCGACGACCTCCTTCGCCGCGTTCTTCGTGTCGTAGGCGAGGAGGTCGGGCTTCTTCTGTTCCGCGATCTTCTTCACCTGGTCGATGGAGAGGTCGGCGACGAAATCCTTCTGGGGTTCGCCGCTTCCCGTCTCGAATCCGGCCTCGTCCTTGATGAGCGCCGCGGTCGGCGGGACGCCGATTTCGAGCTCGAAGCTGCCGTCCTCCTCGATGGTAACGGTCACGGGGACTTCCGTGCCGTCGAAGGCGGCGGTCTGTTCGTTGATCTCGTTGACGACTTCCTGCACGTTGACCGCGGTCGGGCCGAGCTCCGGTCCGAGCGGCGGGCCGGGGTTGGCCTGCCCTCCGGGTACGAGGACTTCGATTGTATCAGCCATACGTACACGGAATCTCGCCGCAGTTTTAAACGTTACGAGGAGAGTTCGTCGGGGGACGGTGTCGCGGACGAATTCGACGGAACCGGTCGCCGCGAGGAAGACCCGCGAGCGCCGGGCGTTTCCAGCAACGAACCGAGTGCCCCGCGAGCGAGATTACGGCAGACTCACGCCGTGGCGGCCGAGGAACTCGCTGGCTTCCTTTATCTCCACCGGACTGCCGATGATGCGGAGGTACTCGTCCTCGAACGGCACGATGGTGAGTACGAACTCCCGTTCGAGGTCGGCCCGAATCCCGTTGAGCACGTCGCGGTGAAGAACGATCTGCGTGCTATCTCGTAGATGGGCGGGATCCGGCATTACGTGTAAACGCTTCGATGGCCGCAACCTATTAACGTGTCGAAAGTGATGTGTGCCCCTCTGATTCGAAAGAACAGGTTTTTCGGCGGTCACGGCGGACGTGTCCACAATGGGACTGGAGGAGGAAATCGAAGCGCTCCGCGAGGAGATCTCCAACACGCCATACAACAAGTCGACCGAGTCGCACATCGGTCGGCTGAAGGCGAAGCTCGCGGAGAAGAAAGAAAAGCTGGAGAACCAGTCCTCCGCGGGCGGCGGCCACGGCTACGCCGTCGAGAAAACCGGCGACGCGACGGTCGCGTTCGTCGGGTTTCCGAGCGTCGGGAAATCGACCCTGTTGAACGCGCTCACCGCCGCCGACAGCGAGGTCGGCGCGTACGAGTTCACCACGCTCGACGTGAACCCGGGGATGTTGCAGTATCGCGGCGCGAACATCCAACTGCTCGACGTGCCGGGACTCATCGAGGGGGCCGCTCACGGGCGCGGCGGCGGACGCGAGGTGCTGTCGGTCGTCCGCGCCGCGGACCTCGCGGTGTTCGTCCTCTCGGTCTTCGAAATCGACCAGTACGAACGCCTCAAGGCGGAGCTGTACGAGAACAAGATCCGGTTGGACGAGGAGCCGCCGAGCATCTCCGTCTCGAAGAAAGGCATGGGCGGCATCAAGGTCACCTCCAGCGTCGAACAGGAAATGTCCGAGGACGTCATCAAGGAGGTGCTCCGCGAGCGCGGGTACGTGAACGCGGACGTGACCCTGCGCGAGAACCTGGACATCGACCGCCTCATCGACGGCATCATGGACAATCGCGTCTACATCCCCTCGATGGTGACGGTGAACAAGGTCGACCTCATCGACCCCGAGTACGCCGAAACCGTCCGCGAACGGCTCCGAGCGCACGACATCGCCCCCGCCGATGCGGTGTTCATCAGCGCCGAGGAGGAGAAGGGGCTCGAATCGTTGAAAGAATCGATCTGGTCGAACCTCGGCCTGATGCGCATCTACATGGACAAGCCGGGGCGCGGCATCGACTACGACGAACCGCTCGTCCTCCCCGAGGGAAGCACCGTCGCGGACGCCTGCGAGAAACTCGGCGGCGACTTCGAGCAGCGATTCCGGTTCGCGCGCGTCAGCGGCCCCAGCGCGAAGCACGACGAACAGCAGGTCGGCACGGAGCACGTCCTCGCGGACGAGGACGTGCTTCGGCTGGTTCTTCGGAAGTGAGACGCCCCTCGATTCTCGCGGGTCGTTCCCTCTCATCCTCCCTCTCGGGACGCCGTCTCGCGCTTCTCGCGCTGGGCCTCGTTCCGTGGACGGTTCTCGTCGCGCGCGGCGGGACGACGTTCGTCTTTCCGTGGGGACTGGTCGAACCGACGACGCTCCACGTCACGACGCTCCCCGACTACCTGTTCGTCTACACCGCGGGCCTGCCGGATCGACTCCTCGCGTGGCCGGTGAGCGTCCTCTGTTACCTCCTCGCGCTCGCGTGCGCGTTCGCGGGGCGGTTCGAAGACAGACGCGTGACGGCGGGGCTGCTCGTGTTGGCGGGCGCGAGCCACGCGAGTTTCGCGCTCGGACTCGTTACCGGCGTCTCGCGGTCGGGGTTGGTGGTTCCCGTCGGCCCGGTCGCGCTCTGGCTCGTCGCGTGGTGGTTTCACTGGCCCGACCTGCGCGGCGCGCTGAACCGGGGGTGAAACCGCCGGGCGCTCGGGGAACTTCCGCGGATCGCGCCTCGTGTTCCTTCGCACACACGCGAAAAGACACTAAAACCGGAGAAATCGAAGATAACGGAGTCGAACGAACTTTCCGCGGGCGGTACTCTTAACGCGCCGGAGGGGGTGGTTTCGAACGCATGAACGGGACGCTCGACCACACCATGATGCGAGTAGCGGACCTGGACGAGTCGCTCGACTGGTACCGGACCCACCTCGACTACGAGGAGCAGGGTCGCTGGGAGGCGGACACCTTCACCAACGTCTACCTCGGCCCGGCGGACGCCCACGACGAGGGCGCCGTGCTCGAACTCACCTACAACCACGACGGGCGGTCGTACGAGATGGGCGACGCGTGGGGGCACATCGCCGTCCGCGTCGAGGACGTGTACGACGCCTACGAGGAGTTGATGGACGCGGGCGTCGAGGACTACCGCGACCCCGACTCCTGCGGCGGGAGCTACGCCTTCGTGAAGGACCCGGACGGGCACGAAGTCGAAATCGTGGAGCGCGACCACGGCGCGCGCTGGAGTCTCGACCACACCATGATCCGCGTCGAGGACGCCGACGAGGCGCTCGGCTTCTGGACGCGCAAGTTCGAGTACCAACACACCGGACGCTGGGAGTCGGACACCTTCGCCAACTACTTCGTGAAGCCCGAGGACGCCGCGCCGGAGGCGATGGCGGTCGAACTCACCTACAACTACGACGGCCGGTCGTACGAGATGGGTGACGCGTGGGGACACCTCGCGGTGCGCGCGGACGACCTCCACGACGACTGGGAGACGCTGATGGAGCGCGAAGCCGAGGACTACCGCGACCCCGAGTCCTGCGACGACCGCTACGCGTTCACCAAAGACCAGGACGGACACGAGATAGAGCTCGTCGAGCGCGACTGAACGCGCTCGGGTGCGACCGGACGCGACGGAGTACGACGGGGCACGTCGAAGCGCGGACCGGCGCGACGAAACGCGACCGAGCGCTGCAAACAGTGAACTGGCGTGAGAGGGCCTGAATCGCCCGTACTCTCCCGTTTTCTCGGTCGGCTCGACCCCTCCGAATCAGTTAGTGAGTAAATGAATCGATACTGTTCTGTCGATAGAGTTTCAGTCATCGATAAATTTCATAATCGGCTTCTGATCATGTCTTCGTCTGGAAAAATGATCCGATGCCACTTAAAGCGTGGAACTGTGAATCCTTCGGTTGATGGTGGTACTCCCGCCTCGAAACGGACGGCGCTCGTCGATTTCGGTCAGTTCTATTACCGTTTTCGAAAACTTCCACCGAGCCCTCTCACGCCCGAATTCGGGCGTAAGAGAGCGTATCAGCCCGTTCCCAGACCACAAAGCATTTATAATAAAGGAATAACGTACAATCTGTACCCCTACCCATGGTGGCAAACGGAGTACCACTTCCATGCTCGAATCGCTCGGGTTGCACAAAGCGTGCGAATGGTCGTGGGAAAGGGACTGTCGCCGTACAAGAAATAAAAAACGATAAAGCATGACAGGAAATACGACAAAGGTTCGCAGCCTGCTCCTGACGGCGCTGATGGTTATGTCGGTATTCGCCGGCGCGACCGCGTTCGCAGGATCAGTTGGTGCGGCCGAGGCTGACGCTGAGATTGGCGTTGACTCGCCGATCTTCCAGGGTCAGCAGGCTAACGCCACTGGCTTCAGTGGCGAAGTAACGCTCGAGAAGAAAGTGGACGGTAACTGGATCTACCAAGACCAGTACACGGCTGACGGTAACGGTAACGTCACCGTCGACACGTCCAACCTCGAAGGTCAGTACCGTCTTGACGACGGTTCCACCAACGTCACATTCCAGGTCGTCCAGCAGACGCTCGACTTGGAGGCCAGCAGCACCACGGTGAAGAACGGTGGCGCTGACTCGGTCATCACCTTCGAACTCGCGGACTCGAACCGCAACAACTTCAACGTCTCCGCCACGTCCGAAGACGCGTTCGGCGAGGACGTTGCGAAGTACGTCGGTAATTACAGCAGCGACGGCGACGAAGCCACGCTCGACTTCACCGGCGTCGACCCCGGCACGTACAACATCACGCTCGGCGTGAACGACACGACCGCGAGCGAGACGTTCCAGGTCACCGTCAAGGACGCGGGCGACATCAGCGGTAACTTCGAAGAGTCGTCCTACAGCGTCCCGCGCGGCGACATCGTCCCGATTACGGTCGAACTCACGAACACCAACTCGGGAACTGTTCAGGTCGGCAGCGACGAGTCGAACTTCAACATCTCCGTCGACGTTACGGACGGTAGCGGTGACGCCAACGACGGTAAGGTCACCTTCTACCTGAACACGTACAAGACCACCAGCGGCAACGCTGACGATGTCATCTACGCGGCATCCAGCAGCGGCGACTCCGTCGACGCCACGTGGAAGACTCCCTCGTCCGATGGTCTCGACGCTCCGGTCGCAGTCACGTCCGGTGACAACATCTACAAGCTGCGAATCGACGCTAACGACGACGGCACTCCGGACAACGCCGCCGCGCTCAACGTCAACCCGCGCAGCACCGGTAGCGCCCAGACGTGGATCGCTCCCGACAATCTCAACGACGTGAGCAACGCGACGGAACTGACCGACGTTCTCACCCAGCGTAGCAACGTCGCCCACGGCGACCACGTCGTCGTTCAGGTCAAGGACACGACCGGTATCTTCGGCGCCATCAACGAGGAGGGCGCAGGTCACGACGACCTCTCCAACATCAACGGCCTCTCGCTGACGGTCACCGAGGACAACCCCGAGCCGAACACCGACGCAGATTCGTTCACCACGGGCGACAGCGGCGTCTCGCTGATAACTGACGGTGCGAACAAGTCGCTCTACGTCCTCGTCGACACGTCCGCAGTCAGCGTCGACAAAAAGGACCTCATGGGCGAGTGGACGGCCACCTTCACGGTTGACGAGAACTTCGCAGTTACGCCCGACGAGAACCAGTCCGTCTCGACCGCGTTCTCGGTCGAGGAGGCAACCATCGAAGTGAACAGCGGTGACGACGTGCGCGTCGCACCCGGCGACAACCAGACCATCTCGGGTACGACCAACCTCGCGCCCGGTACGCCGGTGACCATCCAAGCTAGCTCCGGTGTCTTCTTCAAAAACGTGAACGACCTCACGGTCAACGACGACGGCACCTTCAGCGGCACGATCGACTTCAGCGGCTACGACAACGGCACCGAGTTCACCGCCAAGGCCATCGCCAGCGGTCTGTCGGCTTCCGTCGATGGCGTCCTCGACCAGAACGCTGGTCAGCCGACGACGACGACCACGACGACCACGACGACCACGACGACCACGACCACGACGACGACCTCGTCCGAGCCGTCGACCACGACGTCCACGACGGAGAAGACGTCCACGACGGAGAAGACGTCCACGACGAACGACGACGGTCAGCCCGGATTCGGCGTCGCCATCTCCGTCATCGCACTCCTCGCCGCTGCGCTCCTCGCGCTCCGCCGAGAGAACTAACTCAGACACCGCGTCTGATTTCGACTAATCAATTCATTTTTCGCGCACTCGACCGCCGAGCGACGGCGCTACCGAATCGACGATAGCGCCGGTGGATGAGTCGCCAAGTACCTCACCAGTGACCCCAAACACGGTGTACAAACTATCCCTATTCCGGTGATTCACCGGACGAGAGGGGGTGTAGACTACCGTTTTCGAGTGCTCAACGCGACGTGCGAGCGGACGCGATTGACTCGATCGACTTAATCCGCTGTCAGATTCGCTATTGACGGACGGTAGAAGCGCTGTTTGGTGGATCCTCGTCCTAAACGTAGCCGACGATTCACGAGGAGTGAGACGCGATCCCGTTGGCCACTGGGTTTAAACGTGTCTACCACGCTTAATCTGTGATGGACTGGGAACGCACGCCGGAGAACGATGTGACCCGTTTGCTGGCCGATGCACGCAATCGGACGATCGCGCACCTTGTCCAAAACGCCGGCGGGTCGCTCCACATCTCCGAACTTGCCGACCGGATCGCGTCGCGTCACGCGGGAATTTTGGAGTCGGACGAGTACGAAGGACGGTTCGAACGAGTCCTCATCTCACTTCACCACAACCACCTTCCGAAACTCGCCGACGCCGGACTCGTCGAATACGACCGCGAAGATAATCTTGTGCGCTATCGAACCGACGCGGCGGTCGACGCCGAGTGGGTCGATGGCGAGAAAATCGATCGATTACTCGCTCGCTTCCAACCCGAAAGCGAGTCGGACGAGAACGCGATCGGAGTGCTCGAGGATAGAGCGAGTATCATCGAGCACGGGCGAGTCTTGGCGGACGAGGCCGACGAGGAGCTGTTCTGCATGTACATCTCCGATGATTTACTGGAGGAAAACTGCATCTGTCACGCGAAGGACGCCGTCGCTCGCGACGTCAAAATTTACCTCGGGTCGCAAAACGAGACCGTCCGCGACCTCGCCCGTCGACGGCTTCCGGAAGCGACCCTCTGGGAACCCCAGTCGGATTGGGTGAGGGAAAAGGGGAGGAGAATCGGTCGACTCGTGCTCGCCGACCGCGAAAAGGTCATGCTCGCACTGTTGGACGGGGACGAGGCGAGCGGAACCGGACGGGAAACCGCGATGATCGGGGAGGGGTGGAACAATCCGTTGGTCGTCCTCGTCCGCGAGTTGCTGGGTCCGAGACTCGACCATCTCGATTACCAGAGCGACGAGTTTCGGAGCGAACTTCCATTCTAACCATGACGAAACACCACAGCACCGACGGTGGAACTGATTTCGATCACTCAGAGCGGACATATCGGTTCGAATACGACGCCGAGGGCGGCGAACGACCGAGCGTGATCGTCGTACGGGCCGTCGCGGCGGTCACGAATACGCCGTCGATCGATTTCGATCCGCTGTACGATACCATCGACCCCGATCACCTAGACGGACTCTTCGCCGAAACGGACGGCACGGCAAGCGTCGAACTGTCGTTCACCTTCGGAGAGTGTTCGGTCACGGTAACGCACGACGAAGTCCGAATCCGCACCGAAGGCGAGTCGGCGATGTGATCTCGGAGTAATCCCCGCAGCGGTTCGTAGAGCGCGAACGGACGCCAGTTGTCCTACAGAATTATTCATGCCGAATTCTTTAGTCGCTAGCGGTCGTAGCCGCGACGATGCTCGCACACCTGCACCAGTACCAGCACGAGGAGGTCGAAGACGGTAACCGGACGGCGGGGGAGTCCCAGACCGAAGATTCGGTCAACAAGGACGCGGAGGAGTACTTCGGCAGGAGCATGGACGACTTCGACGCCGAAACGTGGGAGACGGTCGAACACGATGGCGACCCGATTCAACGTCGGTCCGTCACCATCGACGAGGTGGTCGCCATCTCCGTTCCGGAGAAACCGGCCGACGACGACGATCCCGACCTCCCCGGACGGACCATCCAAATTCGCACGGGCGGCGGCGAAACGTTCGTTTCGCAGGCCAAAATCGTCGAAGTGCAGGAGGCGAACCCGGACGAGACCTGACCGCGGCGAACGTTTCCCGACGGCCGGACGAAACGACCCCCGCGGTCGACGCCGTTTTCGCTCGCGACCGACGATGGATTCTTCGCATTTCGTAGACATATACCAATCATACTAGACTATGAATTAAAGCATATGCGTCTTAATAATGAAGATGCGATGCAAGAAAACAACAGTGGCGGTTCGACGCGACGCGACGTCCTGAAGCGTATCGGTGCGGTCGGCGTGACCGGTCTCGGCGGCGCCGCGCTGACGAGCGGCACCGCGGCGGCGAAACCGACGGTGGACTGGGAACCGGCTCACTCCAGCAATTACACGGCCGCGGACCGCGGCGCGGGGTACATCGACTGGGTCATCATCCACACCGTTCAGGGGTCGGCCAGCAGCGCGGTCAACTGGTTCCAGGACCCCGACGCCGACGTCAGCGCCCACTACACCGTCGCGCAGGACGGGTACAAGTACCAGAGCGTCAGCGACATCAACATCGCGTGGCACGCGGGCGAGTGGGACTACAACCAGTATTCGGTCGGCATCGAACACGGCGGCTACGTCAGCGGAACCTACGAAGACGCGCAGTATCGGGCGTCGGCCAAACTGACGAGTTGGCTCTGCGACCAGTACGGCATCCCGAAACAGCACCCGTCGAGCGTCCCGTACGACGCGGCGAACCCGGCGAACGGCGGCGTCATCGCCCACTCGCAAGTACCGAGCAGCACGCACACCGACCCCGGCTCCAACTGGGACTGGGGTTACTACATGGACCTCGTCAGGTCGTACTGATCGACGGACGAGCGCCTTCGTTTTTGAAGGACCGTGAACTCTCGTGTGAAACCCGGGAGCGTTCACCAACCTTCGCTGCGGCGGGTGAAGAACGGCAACGACGGTCTCAAGTACCGTGTTCGACGTCGACTCGACGAGGCGGAACCCCGATTCGGAGTCGGAACGCGCGGTGAGGCGACCTGCCAACGGTCACGTCGCCCGGAAGTGGTATCGGTCGACCACGGGTTAGACCGGCATGGAACGCGCCTATCTCGGTTCTCGCGGAACCCGAAAACCGTTCGAGAGACGGTACGCAAAATGCGCATGTTGAGGGCGGTTCCTCGGTTTTCCGCGAACCGATGTCGGCTAATGCGTCGGTAGCGGAGATCTCGACAGCCGTTTCCCGCTCTCTTCGACAAACCGATAAACGGTGATTCCGGCGAAGTGATGAACCGTCGTCTGGGTGTGCGTTCGTCGGACGACCTGCAGCACTTTCGCTCGATGTGAGCGCTTCGAAGTGGAAAAAATCGTCCACACGGTGTCGGTCCGTCGAACTTGCTTTCGAATCGCCGGACGAAGCGGTCCGGCGATGTCACCGATCGTTTTCATCCCTCGTTTATCGAAGTAGTACCCGAAGGGAGACGTGATTTTGCGTTTGTCGACGATAACGAGGTCCCGTGGCGAATACTGTTGCTCGACGAAATCCGCCGCCGCCTCGAAGTTTCGCTTTTGATGGCGCGTGTACTGGTGATTAATGGGCGCGACGGTACTCACCAAAATGAGGGTCAGTAGTGCCAGCTGTACGTTCGGGCGCGGGATCAGCGTAATTCCGCGAGCGAAGAGGATGTAGAGTGCGACCGAACAACCGATCAAGTATTTCGGTGAGTAGATCGGTTGAACCAGATACGAGGAACCGATCGCGATACCGATCGGGAGTACGAGCCAACTCCAGAGAAACGCCGATTTGCGCCTCGAAAGGACGCTGTGGGGAACGAAAAACGATCCGAAAACGCCGACGAAGATACCCAGTAAAACGACGGTATTCCACGGCGAGTGAGGGACCCGCACTATGAACTGAACGAAGGTCGTCGTTATATCGTGCCAGTTCGGCGGCGCAGCGATGTGACGGACTTGCCCCCCGCTTCCGTACGTGTTCGGGATGAAAACCTTTGCGGCGATCATTCCGACCGGGGGAGCACTGCCGATTACCGTCGGCAGTGCGACGCGCCCCCACGTGGAGAGGCACGGACGAACGCCGTTACACTCACGGTAGAGAAACCAACCGTAGTAGAGGAGTTGCGCCGCGATGATGAAAAACCCGTAAACGTGCGTGTAAGCGAGGAGCACGGCAGTTACGGTGTACGCCACCGTGTTCGAAGTCGTCGGAGTCTGCAGCGTATCGAGAAAACAGTAGTAGGAGAGAACGGTGAGAAACGCCAAGAGAGCGTACATCCGCGCTTCCTGCGCGAAGTATATCTGAAACGGATTGATCGCGAACAAGAGGGAAGCGATGGCTCCGACTTGGAATCCGTACAGACGTTTTCCGACGGCGTAAATCAGGGGGATGGTGAGCAGGCTAAGGCAGGCGGACAGGAGCCGTACCGCCTGCTCTTCGGTGCCGACGAGAGCGATCCATCCCTTGAGCAGGACGTAGTAAAGCGGCAGGTGCGGTTGGACTTTCGGAAGCTCGGTCAGGAGCTCAACGTAGCTCATGGTCGAGACGAAATGCATGGTAATCGTCTCGTCGAGCCAAAAGCTATCGAATCCGAGCGAGTGAAGGCGCAGCGCACCACCGAAAGCGCAGACGAGGAAGAGAAAAAATACGTGATAGTATTCGAGATATATCGTCCTTTCACGTAACCCTTGCAAATTCATTTTCTGTATGGCTTAACCGGAGTGCTATCAATCTCTCGGATTGGCTCACTTCGCTCCGCAGATTGATAGATGGGTGACAGATATCCCCGTGAGTAATTTTTCGCTCGCTCGCCGGACCTCGCAGAACGTACTCAGCTCTCGGCCGCGGCGAAGATGATTCCAGCGATTGTCCGATGCTACTCGACGCCGTTCTTCATCGACGCGAGGTGGACACGTGGACGTGAAGAGTGCTTGCATATTAATGCCATCGACTCATAATATAAACCGCTGAAGAACGTACAAATGCAGAAATCAGACGGGGACGACGGTTCACGAACGCCACTCAGTCCCTCCGCGCGCGAAGCGCTCGACGAATTCGCCCCGCTCATCGAGGAGAACGACCACCTCTCCCGTAACGAAGCACAGTCTCATCTTCGGCAGATCGGTTTCGAGGCAGAACTCGCTCGTACCACCCTCGATGAACTTCTGAACAAGGGGTATCTCTACGACGTGCGCGGTGAGATTCGACTTCCGTAGCTATACCGGTAACGTGAGGGCGTCTCGTTACACACCCTCGACCTCAACGGACAGGTGCTTATGGCCGAGAGAGGGGATTTAGTGTGATTGCGGAGCCCGGTTCGCTTCGAGGATCGTCGCAACGCGATGGAGGAGGTGTTCGAGCCGGGATCGTTCGATCTCCCACCAGGTGGTTGCGTGATGGTACTCCGCGAGAACCTCTTGTATCGCCTCGAACTGGGCGATGGTAAACTGCGTAGTACCAGCGTCGAGTCGCTCGAATGCGTGGAAAATCTCGAGTGACGGCGGTTCGACGGTAGCCGTCTCGTCAGCGGAAGCTTCTCGCTCGATTCGGTGGAGGAGCACGTGATGGAGCGTCCACTGTTCAGCCGGCGGGAGCGACAGTGAAATCGGTCGTGTTGACGGTGAACGGGCAGCCATGGCGATTCGGCGGTGTAGTTGCCCGTAGGTGCTCCCCGGCTATAGCTCTTCGTCCAATGGTAGCAGCTATCACGATATCTCGATGACGGACGGTAGTTCGCTCATCCAATACGAGAAACTGTCGATGATTTCGGCTACAGCTGGTTATCGTCGCAAACACGACCAAAACGGATCGTGAAGTTCGTCGGTTGGATACCGACTTTGGGTGAAAGATTGCGAGCGGAATTCATCGTGCGCCGCGAGTCCGCATTCAGTATCCGAGGTCGCCACTCGAGCGGCGACACCACACTCGCAGACTTGAACGACTGCTTTCGGCGGGGGGTTCCGGCACTCGAAGACTGCACTAACGGCCTAGGAGACTATGGGCGTACCGTCCGTGGATTTTGACGATGAGTTCGCCCGAAGATGGATTCGACGATGCGTACACTGGAACGCCGCCGTGGGATATCGGCCGCCCTCAGTCGGCCGTTCGCTCGCTGTTCGAGACGCAATCGTTCGAGGGGCCAATCCTCGATATCGGTTGTGGAACGGGTGAGAACGCGCTCTTCCTCGCGGCTCAGGGGTACTCGGTTCTCGGAGTCGACGCCTCTCCGCGCGCCATCGAAAAGGCGCGAGCGAAGGCGCAAACGCGAGACGTAGCGGGACAGGTCCGCTTCCAAATTCAGGACGCGCTCTCGCTCGATGAACTCGGTGAAACGTTCGGCGTCGCCCTCGACTGCGGCCTATTTCACGTCTTCGACGATGAGAACCGACGAACCTACGTCGAATCGGTCGGCAGCGTCGTCGAGCCAGATGGTCGCGTCATCATCCTCTGTTTCAGCGACCGGGAACCGGGCGAGTGGGGGCCACGGCGAATCAGCGAAGCGGAGCTTCGAACGACGTTTACCGATGGGTGGGTCGTGGAAACCATCGAGCCGGCCCAGTTCGAAGTCAACGCCGACCAGGAGGGAATCGACCCGTCGAACGACGATAGCGTCGAAGCGTGGCTCGCCATCGTTCGCCGGGCCGCCGGATGAACGGACGTGAGGGCTCGGCTAGCGAAGTCGGCACGTGCGGGCGCGATTCTTCCCTCGGCGATCACGAGTCGGTAATGTTCCATCCTCGACTCATTTGAATGCGATGAAAGAATATATGGATGATTTCGTCAATGCGCTGCCTGAGTTCACCCGCTGGAATATCCTCACGCCTGTACGTGAGTTCGAAAGCATCCTCAGAGTAGCAGGCGATACCGCGAAGGGAATTACCAGACCGATCCAACGCAAACTCCACCAGCTCGTCTGCGTCAATTTCGTTCACGTCCCAGTTTTAGTACGCACTCATGAAAGTTGTTTAGACTTACCCTAAATATGAAGATTGGAATCGTGGGCCTTCTGACCTCGTTCGATTATTAATATCTGAAGATCAGCCGCGGTTCTTTCGGGTTTGCGGCAAAATACCGCGAGCCGTAAAAATTTTCCCAGTGGGAAATTTCATCGGAGTATGGAGGTCACAATTCGACTGAACGATGGGGCACAGTTGGCACTAAAGGATGTCGGCATCGCTGCTGAAGAAGGGAAAATTGCATTCAGCATTGATGGTGTTCTCCTCAACGTTGACGATGCAACACTCGAAGCGCTTTCTGGAAACGCAGTTCGGCCGATCGCCGTCACGTTCGAAATCAGTGATGAGGAGTGATAAGCCGCTATTCCTCGTCTAGCGGTGTGAGTTGAATCTGCCCCTCGTTTGCGACAGCGATTCGATAGCCAGAATAAGTGAATACAACACGGATATGGCTTTGCTGGTCGTCCTCGTTCTGAGGGGTAAGGAGATCGTTCAAAGCATCGGGGTCAATAGACTCACAGAGCGGTTGGAGTTCTTCGGTCGAGACATCCTCTTCTGCTTCCGCACTCCGATGCTGACCTCGTCCGGGATGAACTGGGACTGGAGGACGCGGACATCGTGGATCACGACGCATCGATGCAGTTCACTGTCGGTCATCGGACACGGAATCGCGTCGTCCCCGATTTTTCCTATACAAACGCGTCGTCGGTGTCGGATGTCCGTCGTGAACACTTAACACGAGCGGGCCCATATCGGCGCGAGATGCCATCGTACGATCCCATCGAGTCCCCCGACGAGACGACGATATTCCCCTACCACGACCTCACACCGCCGACGACGCGGGACGTATACGAGGCGCGGGCCGTCGTCCGGCGGTACCTTCCGCGAACGCCGCTGGTGCGCAGCGAGAGCCTCTCGGCCGAACTCGACGCCGACGTCTACCTCAAGCGGGAAGACACGCTCCCGACGAGGTCGTTCAAGATTCGCGGGTTCTACAACCTCGTCGCCGACCTCGACCCGGAGTTCCGCGAGAAAGGACTGATCACGTCGAGCATGGGGAATCACGGCCAAGGGATGGCGACCGCCGCGCGGGAGTTCGACGTTCCGGCGGTGATCGTCGTCCCCGAGACGCTGGAGAACCCGACCAAGATAAACGGCATGAAACGGCTCGGAGCGACCGTCGTCGCGCACGGCAGAGACGTCGACGAGGCGCGCGAGCACGCCGAGCGGCGGGCGGCCGAGGAAGGGTACCGGTACGTCCACGGCGGGAACGAACCTCACCTGATCGCCGGACGCGCCAGCGCCGGCCTCGAAGTGATGGAGGACCGTCCCGAGGTGGACGTCCTGATAAACCCCGTCGGGGGCGGGAGCAGCGCCGCGGCCTACGCGCTCACCGTCGGCAAACTCCTCGGAGCCGACGTTATCGGCGTGCAGGCGGCGGGAGCCGACGCCGTCCACCGAGCGTGGAGCGGGGGCGAGATCGAACTCCAAGAGAGCGCCGACACGTTCGCGGAGGGAATCAAGACGCGAACGCCGTTCGCGCTTCCGTTGGAGATCATGCGGGAGCACCTCGCGGAGATGCTGCTCGTCGAGGACGACCAGATACGGGCGGCTATCCGACGGGTACTCGCCGACGACGCGGTCTTGGCCGAGGGAGCGGCGGCCACCGGCGTCGCGGCGGCGCTCGAACTGGGCGACGAACTCGCGGGAAAGACCGTCGTACTGCCGATATCGGGCAGTAACCTCTCCACGACCAAACTTCGGGAGATACTCGACGAGCGGTGAACGGTCCGGGCACCCCTTCGCGGCGGCTCACCGACCGCCGCCGGTCCAAGCTCCATACTATCCGACAGAACCGAGGGGAAAGACTTATCGACTAACTGTCGGACCGACCGCCAGCCTAGGTTATCTCCGCCCGGGGCGTACTAGGAACTCGGTGTTCCAGATGGCTCCCGCGGCGCGACGACCGTTATCGAACGAAACGATCGAAGAACTCCGGGCCGGTGTCCGGGGGACGGGAGCCAACTCATGACGAACTTCCGATCACCGAAAGGGGGCGACGCCCCCGACTCGCGCGAATCGGTAGCCGTCCCGTGGCGTTCTCCGCTGGTTCAAGTAGTGCTCGCGAGCACGTTCCTGGCTCCGCTCGGGGTGCCGCTCGTCAGTCCGGTGTTGCCGCTGTTCCGCGACGTGTTCGCGCTGACCGACGCGCAGGCGAGCCTCCTCATCAGCGCGTACTTCGCGATGGGGATCTTCCTTTCCCCGTTCATCGGGATGCTCGCCGACCGGGTCGGTCGGCGGAGCGTCCTCATCCCGTGCCTGTTCGCGTTCGGTCTCACCGGCGGTGCGACCGTATTCGCGCCCGACTATTCGACCGTGCTAGTGCTGCGCCTCCTGCAGGGAACCGCCGCAGCGGGTATCTTCATCACGACGGTGACGCTGATCGGCGATTCTTTCGAGGGCGTGCAGCGAAACACCGTCCTCGGGATGAACACCGCCGTGCTGACGGCGAGCGCGGCGATCTTTCCGATCGTCGGCGGCGCGCTCGCTACCATCGCGTGGGACGTCCCGTTCTTCACCTACCTCGCCGCCCTTCCAGTCGGCCTGTTCGCGGTTTTCGTACTCGAAGACCCGCCGAGCGAACGCGAGACGCGCAGCCTCGCGTACCTTCGCGGCGCGGTGAGCGCGCTCGCCGCTCGCGAAGCGGCCGTGCTCTACGGAACGACGTTCATGGTCGAGTTCCTGGCGTTCGGCGCGATCCTGACGTCGCTGCCGTTCTTCCTGACGGCGCGGTTCGGACTATCTCCGGTCTCGGTCGGGTTGATAGTGACCGCGGTGGGCGTGTCTTCGGCGCTCGTTTCCACCCAGAACGGGCGCTTCGCGCGACACCTGTCGAACCACGGACTCATCGGGGTCGGATTCGGCTGCTACGGCGTGAGCCTTCTCGGGGCCTGGTTAGCCCCCTCGCCGCTGTCCGTCGGACTCGCCGTGCTCGTGTTCGGCGCGGGGATCGGATTGATTCTCCCGTCGGTCGACGCCGCGATAAGCGACGTGGTTTCGACGCGGTTCCGCGCGGGGGCGCTGAGCCTCCGAAACAGTACGACGTTTCTCGGGCGGACGACTGGACCGATAGCCTTCGCCGCGTTGGCGATGACGACCGGATACCACGCCCTCCTCCTCGCGGCGGGTGTGGTCGCCCTCGGGTGCGGTCTCCTCATCGTGATCCTGACCGGTCAGACTCACCGCGACCGCAGCGTCGCCGCGCCCGAGGAACCCGGACCGGGCGTGCGCTGAGACCCGTTGCCGCGCGGGGCCGGTACGGTCGCGATGCGATCGTAGTCGTGACGGTTCGCGTCGGAGCGACGACGCCGAAATCCGAGGCGCGCTCGCCGACCGGCACCTCGCTACGGCGAACGCCAATCGGGACCGTTCAGCGTCGATGCCGGGATCACCCGCACCCGTCGGCGGAGAGCGCCTTGGACATGCAGACCGCGGACGACGGACAGAGATCCGCGAACTGGTTCGTCTCCCGGATCACGGCGGGGACGGCGTCGCGGTCGATTTCCTCGAATCCCGAGCGCCGGAAGAAGTCGGCCGCCGTGGTCGTGAGGAGAAACACCCGTTCGACGCCCGACTCCCGGCCGCGGTCGAGGAGGCGTTCGCAGAGCGCGCGACCGTACCCCCGGCCTCGAACCGACGAGTCGATCACGACGGAGCGGAGGAGCGCGGCGCGACCGTGACGTTCGAGACCGCCGATTCCCACGCGCTCGTCGCCGGCGTAACACAGGTACAGGGACTCGCGATGGGCCTCCACGTCGGCCGCGGGAAGTCCGTTTCGTTCGAGGCGCGCTTCGACGTACGGTAAATCCGCCTTTCGAACCGGTCGAAGGTCGACGGCCGGGGACGCGGTCACGTCGAATCGGCCCCCCCGGTGGACGCCGAGCCCCCGCCGGCGCGACCGAGCGGGTCGCGAGCGGCCGCGGTGAGGATCGCGTCGGTCAGCACCTCGACCGCGGTCGGGAGCGTCGACTCGTCGATGTCGAACGTCGCCGTGTGGTGGCCGGTCGGGTGGTCGGTCCCGACGATGGCGTACGTCGCCAGGCCGCCGCGCTCCTGGACGGCGCGCATCAGGTAGGTACCGTCCTCGCTCGCCCCGAACGGCGCGTCGTCGACGACGCGGTCGACGGCCGAGTGGGACCGCGCGGCTTCGCCGACGAGGGCGGCCAGCGCGGGGTCGCTGTCGGCGCGCGGCGCTTGCCCCTCGACCGTCACCTCGGCGTCGCAGCGGTGCGCGTCCGCGGCGGCGCGGACGGCCCGCTCGAACTCGGTTTTCATGTACTCCATCAGGGCGGTCGTCTCGCCGCGAACCTCGGCTTCCGCCTCGATTCGTTCGGCCGTCACGTTCGACGCCGTCCCGCCCTCGACTCGGCCGACGTTGACCCGGGTCGCCCCGTCGGCGTGGCGGGGAATGGCGTAGACGTTCTGGATGGCGGTGCCGAGGGCCTGCATCGCGTTTCGGCCCTCGTTCGGCGCGAGGCCGGCGTGGCTCGACTCCCCCCGGAACGTGACGCCGAGATTGCTGACCGCGAGCGGTTCGACGATTCCGGCGACGACCTCGCCGGTGGGATGGTCGAGACCGACGTGGACGGCGAACAGATAGTCCACGTCGGCGACGTGCTCGCTCTTCGCCATCGGTCGGCCGCCGCCGGCCTTCTCCTCCGCCGGCTGGAAGAAGACCTTGAACGTTCCCGAGAAGTCGCTCTCCGCCACCGCTTCGAGCACGCCGAGGCCGATGGTCGCGTGCGCGTCGTGCCCGCAAGCGTGCATCGCGCCGTCGCGCCGGGAGCGGAACCCCTCGGCCGCGGGGCGATGGGTCTCGTCGGTCGATTCGTCGCGGAGGAGACCGTCGATGTCGACGCGGAGGGCGACCGTCGGCCCCTCGCCGCGGTCGAGGACCGCGAGCGCGCCGGTGCAATCGTCGAGGGCGTCGAGGAGGTCCTCGCGGGCACCGTCCTCCCGCGCCCGGTCGCGCCACGCGGCGATATCGGCGGACGACGGAACCGCCAGTCGCTCGGTCGGATCCATCGCCGCCCGGCCGAGGTGGAGTCGGTCGACGCCGATGCCCTCGACCTCCTCGGCGAGTCGGCAGGTCGTGTAGAACTCTCGCCACGCGGGTTCCGGGTAGCGGTGGAGTTCCCGCCGGAGGTCGACCAGGCGGTCGCGGACGGGAGTGTGGGTCATCGCGAACACCGTCCCTCTCCCTCGTCGCCGGGCGCGTCCGGGTCCGTCCCGCCGTCGGTGGCCACGCCCGAGGGTGACCCGGGCGGGTCGCGAACGGATTCGGGCCGGGAGAGGCGGATGATTTCGCGCGCGAACTCGATATCGTCGACTTCGGTGACGAGGCTCACGGGGATGAAGACGGCCGTGGTCGCGAGGAGTCCCCAGAGCCCGGCGTGGAGTTGGAGCGGCGACGCGGCGAAGAAGGTGAACAGCACCGTCACGCTCGCGCCGGCGAACAGTCCCGCCAACGCTCCCTCGCGCGTGGCCCGCGGCCAGTACAACGCGCCGACGACCAGCGGCAGGAACTGGATGATGGCGCCGTAGGCTCCGGCCAGCAGCTGCACGATTTCGACCGGACTGAAGAGGGCGAAGTAGTAGGCGACGCCGACGATGGGAAAGACGGCGAGTTTCATCAGTCGCGCCTCGCGCCGGTCGTCGATGCCGGGGTCGAACAGGGGTTTGTAGAAATCGCGCGCGGTGATGCTGGCGGCCGCGTGAACGATGGCGTCGGCGGTGCTCATCGCCGCCGCGAGCGCGCCGGCGAAGAAGAATCCGACCAGGAACGGGTTGAGATCCAGCGTGGTGACCAGGTGCGGCAGGATGCGGTCCGGATTGCTGAGGTCGGTGACGTACAGGACGCCCGAGAACCCGATGAGCAAGATGGGGATGAGGAGATACTGAAACGTCGGGTAGAGGACGACCGTCCGCTTGAGCGTCCGCTCGCTGTCTGCCGTGTACGCCCGCATGAACAGGTGGGGCCACATCACGAATCCGAGCGCCGAGACCACGATGTAGCTGGAGTACCGGAGCATCGGCATCTCGGGCGCGCCGACGACGAGGTGGGTCGGCTGTTCGGCCGCGATGCGTTCGAACATCGGTTGGAGCCCGCCGTACAGTTCGAACGGGAGGTAGAGTCCGAGCCCCCACGCCAGGACGATCATCATGATGCCCTGGAGGACGTTCGACCAGCCGACGCCCATCATCCCGCTCGTGAAGACGTACACGGCGATGACGGCGAACGGGAGGAGCGCCGAGAGCCAGAACGGGATGAGCCCGTTGCTCGCCTCGTTCAGGACGAATCCGACGCCCTTGATTTGGATGACGAGGTAGGGGATGAACGCGCCGACGCTGACGACGGCCATGAGGCCCGACAGGAGCCGACTGTCGTACCTGTCGGTGATGAAGTCCGCCTGCGTGACGTAGCCCATCTCGCGGCCGAGCCGCGAAATCTTGGGGCCGAACAGGTACCACGGTAACATCCCGAACCCGCCGTAGACGAGGATGTAGAGCGCCGCCGCGCCGCGGCTGTACGCCCACCCGGGACCGCCGAGGAACGCGAAACCGCTCAGGATGCTCGCGCCCATGATGAAATAGAGCACGAGGAGTCCGATACCCCGATTCCCGGCGACGTACCCCTCCGTGGTCTCCTGGTCGGCTTCGCCCCGACTCCACAGCCCCAGTCCGAGCGCGAACGCGAGGTACAGGAGCGGAATCGCCGTGACGATGAGGGTACTCGTGGCGACCATGGCTACGGTCCGTCCTCCGCGTCGCCCTTCGCGAAGAGCGGCCCCTCGTCGACCCGGTACAGCAGGTACGTGTTGACCGCGACGAACGCCAGTACGAGCGAGTCCCAGAATATGTTGAACGGAAGCCCGAGGACGTACGGCGTGACGCGATTGAACGGAACGAAGACCGGCCAGACGGTGAAACTGAGTAAGACGGCGTACACGATGAAGTGGAGCCAGTACCGCTTTCGTTTGCTGGTCGGCGTTCCCGGTGCGAAGAGGTCGAGCCCGGATTCCCGGCCGGCGGCCTCCGTTTGGTACTCCTCCGAATCCCGTACGGGTTCTGTTTGGCTCATGGGTGGTCTGTTAGCGGTCGCCGCTCGACCGCGTTCTACGATGTGTTATATCATACCACGATAATAAATGTCCATTCCGTTCAGATTATATTTCCCGCCGGGGGAAGTATCCGCCGGGACCGACGTCGCGTCGCCCTCCGCGGAACGCCGCACCGACCGCGGGCCGTGTCGAGTCGGGAGTGGCGGAGGGTGAAATCCGAACCCTATTCGACGGTCACCAGTTCGCTCGGCGCGCCCGCGAGCGATTCGAGCGCGTCCGCCTCGATGTGGTGGAGGTCGCCCGGAACGACGAGCAGGTGGAGCGGGTCGCCGAAGTCCCGCTCCGCGAGTTCCGACAGTCGGTCGGCTTCCACCCGCGGATTCGGACTGCCGGCGCGCGCGACCGCGACCGCCAAGACGTCCTCGTACCCCTCGGCGAGCATCCCGCTCGCCTCGTCCGCGGTCATGTACTCGTCCTCCGCGTCGCCGCTCCGACCGCCGGACGGACTCCAGCCGACCTTGATGTCGAGGTAGACGAGGGTGTGGAGGCCGCGGTCGCGGTTGTCGTCGAGCACGTCCGTGACGCTGGCCGGGAGGCCCTCCGCGCCGTGGGCGTAGTCGAACGGGAGCGTCGTCGCCTTCCCGAAGCGGTAGTTCTGGAGGCCGGTGAGACCGCTCGCCGCGGACTCGGCGGTCGGAGCGTGGACGACCCTGGTGTCGATACCCCGCTCCTCGGCGCGCAGTCGGAGGTCGACGTGGGTGGTCGATATCATGGTGTCGCCCGCGGTGAGGAACGCCGCCCGACCCGCCTCGGCGGCGGCGAGAATTTCCTCGGGGTCCTGTTCGACGCCAGGTCGATCTCGCACCTCGATGGTCGCGTCGTGGAACCGTTCGAGGTCGGCGACGTCCGCCCCGACGAGTTTGCTGGTGTAGAACTCGGCGAACGCGCGGTCCGCGTCCGCGATCGCGTCGCGGCCCTCGAGGGTGATGGAACGCTCGTCGTACAGGCCGAGACCGATGAAGGTGAGCATAGCCGTCCTTGGGAGGTGGGACGCTTAAGCGGTGCGACCGAAAGCGTCAGCGTTAACGCCCGCTTCCGGCAAGACGAGGGTATGAAAGCGCCCTGCGTGCGCGTCGAACGGGAGCGCGGCGAGGCGACGCGCCGCGAACTCGCGGACGCGAACCTCGTGGCCGACGACCTCGAAATCGTCGTGGAAGACGACCGGCTCTACGTCCCCGTGACCGACGCCGACGCGGTGCCCGAGCGATTCACGGTCGTCGAACGCGAGGTTCCGACCCGACGAACGCAGGACACCCCCGCCGACCTGCTCGGGTTCGACCCGAGCTACGAACGACTGGGCGATATCGTCCTCGTCGACGAGGACGACCCCGAGCGCGCGCGACGCATCGCCGACGCCGTCGTCGACTCCTCCCTCCCGGTGGAGACGGTGCTGAACCGCGCGTCGAAGGTGAAAGGCGAGACCCGGGTCCGCGAGTGGGACGTGCTCGCGGGCGGGAAGACGACGACCGTCCACCGCGAGTACGGCTGCGAGTTCGCCCTCGACGTCGCCCGGGTGTACTTCTCCCCCCGCCTCGCCACCGAGCGCCACCGCGTCGCGGAGCAGGTCGAGGCGGACGAGCGGGCGTTCGACATGTTCGCCGGCGTCGGCCCGTTCGTCATCCCCTTCGCCAAGCGCGGCGCGGAGGTCGTCGGGGTGGACGTGAACGAGGTCGCCGTCGAGTACCTCCGCGAGAACGCGCGCCGGAACGGGGTCGAAGACCGGGTGACGGCCGTCCGCGGGGACGTTCGGGAGGTCGCGTCGGAGTACGAGAACTGGGCCGACCGCCTCGTGATGAACCTCCCGCACAGTGCCGACGAGTTCCTCGATACGGCGGTCGCGCTCGCGGGCGACGACTGCGCGCTCCACTACTACGACATCCAGCACGAGGACGACCCCTTCGGCCCCGGCGAGGGAGCCGTCCGCGCCGCCGCCGAACCGGAGTACGACGTTTCGGTCGAGACGCGACGGGTCGTGCGGTCGTACGCACCCCACGAACTGAACGTCTGCCTCGACGTGCGACTAACCCGCTAGCCCGCGGCGATTCCGGAACCCTTATGCTTCCAGTGGATTGTATGTTCGAATGCAGAGGCACCGCGCCGGTGTAGCTCAGACTGGCTAGAGCGATTCCTTCGTAAGGAATAGGCCGAGGGTTCAAATCCCTCCACCGGCTCTTCTCTCACCTTTCAAAGTCCGAGAGCCGACCGCTCGGAAACGCCGTAGATTCACCGTCGAACGCTCGAACCCGTTTGTCAAAAGAATTGGACATTCGTTATTAAACGAATCATTGGTAACTCATCCGCGAATACACTTTATAAGACCTCGTCGGTGATAATTCATCGATGGAATCAGAAACGAGAGTCGCGAATTTCACCCGAAATCTGGATTCTCGAATCGTCCCGGCCTGTTTTTTCGTCGTCGTCGGTCAGGTCGCGATGGCCGTTCAGTATCTCCTCGTTCGACTGTCGGCTCGGACCGTCCACTACGACGTCAAGGTCAAGTGGCTCCCCATCGCCGAGCAGTTGGCGAACGGGAGGGTCCTCTACCTCACCACGACCTTCGACAACAAAACGCCGCTCTGGCACGCGCTCAATTTCCTCGTCTACCGAACCGGTCACTACGTCGTCGTCTTCTACCTCCTCGTCGGGCTGGCAAACGCGGCCATCGCCTACTTGCTGTGGGAGTGGCTCCGCAGGGAGGGGAAGGGGAAGGCGGGAATCGTCGCCGGCGGGTCGTATCTCGCGGCGAGTCCCGTCGTGCTCGGCACCGTCACCAACGTCCGGTCGTTCGCGATGGTTTTCGTCCTTCTCGCGCTTCTCACCCGGAGGGCGGCGATACGGGGCGCGTTCACCGCCGTCGCCGTCCTGTTCTCGCAGTTCTCCGTCCTCGCCATCCCCGTCCTGCTGTACGACGGTTGGCGGCGTTCCGGGAAGCGGTACGACTGGGCGTGCCGGTATCTCGTCGCGGGCGCGGCGACCGGCGTCGTGGCGTACCTTCCGCTCGTTCTCGTCTGGTCGCCCGAGGCGGCCGTCGCGGGGGTTAAAGCGACGTTCCTCGAGTTCAACCACTACGCGTTCGAGAAAGTCGATAACTTCTCGCCGTACAACCGGCCCCGCATGTGGGCGGTGCATCTGCTCGAAGTCGCACAGAAACTCCTCGTTCTACTCGTCGGTGCCGCGGGCGCGGTCGCCTACCGGACGCTTCGAAGCGGGTGGACGTGGGACGCCTTCACGAAGGCGACGGTTCTCGCGGCGCTGTTCACGGCGACGCTGCTGGTCAAATCGCTGGCGTACTACTGGCTTCCACCCGTCGTCTTCCTCTCGGTTCTGCTCGGTACCGGTCTCACCGGCTGGATTGCGACCGACTGACGCCGTCCGCCGCTGCCCTCCACCGGGTCGCTCCCGCGGATACCGCCCCTATCAGTATTTCGCCTCTGTATCGTGCCTCACAGTCGTCAGGTTCCCTATAACAAATGGTGTGAATCGAGAGTAAGGGCGTAGAGGTCGATGAACTATTAGCTCGACGACTGACGTACAATCAGAAAAGAGCCGTTCTCGTCCTCGACCGGATCGTTCGGAGGGGGTCGACGGACGGCCGAACCGCTCTCGCCCGGTGCGGCAGGAGCCGCTTCGGGTCGGCGTCCTCCTCTCCGGCGAAACCGTGCCCGCGTGGGTGAAGCGGGCGATAGAGCGCACGGTCGAAGCGGCGAACGTCGAGATAACGCACCTCGTCATCCACGAGGCGTCCTCTCCGACCGACCTCAGCGAGTTCCTCGTGCGGTCGACCCCGGCGGACGTTCCCGAGTACCTCTCGTGTTGCTTCGACCGGCTCCGCTCCCACGCGCTCTGGTCGCTGTTGGGAGCGGTTCGGCAGCTCGCGAGGACCCCCGAGTACCGGAAGCCGATGCCGGTCGATTCGATCGACCACTTCTCGGATGCGAAACGGATTCGGTGCCGAGCGCTTCCCGCGTCGGACTTCGGAAATCGACTCCCCGAACGCGTCGCCGAGGACGTCGGCGCGAACACCGACGTCGTCCTTCGGTTCGGGTTCGGCGTGCTGAAGGGGGAGTTCTTGACGATGCCGACGCACGGCGTGTTGAGCTTCCACCGGGGGGATCTCGAATCCTACCGCGGACAGCCCGGCGGTCTCTGGGAGTTCCTCAACGACGAACCGACCGTCGGCGTCACGCTCCAGCGAATCGACGACACGCTCGACGGCGGGCGGATAGTCGCCGAGGAGACGGTCGACATCGCCGACGCACGCACGTGGCGGGAGGTCGAGCGGCGGCAGATCGCCGCGTGCGAAGAACTGCTCGCCGCCGGCGTTCGGTCGCTCCGGGACCCGGAGCACGAACCGAGGTCGCCCGACACGCTCGGCGCGCTGTACACCGTTCCGCGGGGAATCGACGCCGTTCGTTACGCGACCAAGACCGCGATTGGACTCCTTCGAACCGCCGTCGGTCGACGCGGGGTCGGAAGCAGAACGCCGGACGACTACGTCTCCGAGCCGCGCCAGCGAACCGTCGAAGCGCGACGAAGCGACTGACCCGGGGGGACGGCGAGGTCGCCGGGGCTACGCGGCCGACCGTCTCACCCGACTTCCAGCTCGCAGAACGACAGGTTCCAACTCTCCTCGTCCGTGAGCGCCTGCCCGTTCACCACCCACTCGCCGCCCGACCCGCCGAGCGGACGGGCGGAGAACCAGTACGCCGACGCGAACCGCGAGAGCGGCAATCGGTCGGTGCCGAGGAAGCCGTGCCGAGCGAGCATCGACCGCGGAAGCGTCGTCCCCGCGGCCGCGACCACGTCGGCGTCCCGGTACTCCTCGAGAACCGCGCCGAGGAGCGCGGAGAGCGCCTTCGTCCGCGCCTCCCCGCCCGCCACCGGGAGCACGTCCGAGAGGTGGACGATGCGCTCGTCCGCGTCCTTCTGTTCGCCGACGACGATGGCGACCGGGCCGCCCTCCCCCCGGAAAACGTAGGTCGCGTAGTCGAAGCGCGGGTTGTCGTAGCGCCACTCGAAGAACTGCTCGTCGCGCACCGCGTGAACGCGGGGGGTGGACCGGTCGGCCGCTATCTCCGCGACGCGCGCCGCCGGGACGCCGGCGTAGCGGTCGAGTTCCCCGTCGGGCGCCCTCGGCGTCGTTCGGTCGCGGGCCGCGAGGTAGACTCGGAGACCCGGCGACGCCGCGCCCGCCAACGGCGCGTTCGACAGCGCCGCGGGGTTCTGCACCCGGTAGAACTCGGTGAACGCCGCCATGATACCGTCGTCGAGCGAGAGCTTCTCGGCCATCTTTTCGAGTCCGGCTTTCACGGCTTCGTTCGGGAATCCGACGACGACGGACGGCTCTTGCGGGCCGTAGTGGTCGTAAACGTGCTCGGCCATTCGGGTGAACAACCCCCGCCTTCGGTGGTCGGGGTGCACCATCGGGTCGACCTGCACGAGCGCGAGCTCCCGTCGACCGCCGACGGACAGCGGCAGGGGGAGGCTCGGGCGAGCGCCGACGATTCGTCCGTCTCGCTCCGCGACGCAGATGGGCACCCGCGACCGATAGGGGTTTTCGACGAACTTCCAGTCGAACCAGTCGCCGCGACCGCGACGGTCGCCGAACACCGTCCGGTACAGCGCCAACACGCCGCTTCGGTCGCCGGGCTCGTACTGCCGAACCCGATACGAGTCGACCGCGGACGCCCCGTACTCCCTGTTTACCATCGCCGGACGGACGCCCGCGAAAACCGTAAATCGCGGCGGTCGTTCGCGCGTTAAGCGGCGCGGAACGTCGCCCCTCGAAACGACGAGCGGCGGGCACGTTCCGCCTATCGACCGCGAAGACTCGCGTTAACCGGCTAGTCCGACGCTGCCCTCGATGAACGATTTACCACGCTTTTCCCGATCGGTCACGCCGGTGTCCGCATGGAGGCCGACGCGTTTTCAGCCGCGGCGCGCTCCGGTAACGTCGCGAGACTGTACGACGAAACCGCGGAGGTGCACCTCCGAAAGCTGGCACTCGAGATGGACGGCGAGACGTACACGCACGGCGAACTCCGCGACCGCTCCGCGCGGTTCGCCGGCGGTCTCCGCGCGCTCTCCCTGCAACCGGACGACCGCATCGCCCTCTTTCTCCCCAACAGCCCCGCGTTCGTCGTCGCCGCGCTCGGCGCGCTCAAGGCGGGGACGCCGTTCATCCCGATGAACCCCCAGTACCGAACCCGGGAGGTCGCCTATCGGTTCGACGACGGCGACGTCGCGGCCGTCGTGACCGACGGCTCCCTCCGAGGGACGGTCGAAGACGCCGTGGCCGCCGTCGACGTCGACCCGCTCGTCATCGGGTGCGGCGACGGGTGGGGCGGGCGGCGCGGACGCGACGACGGCGCGGGGCGGTTCGTTCGGTTCGAGGAGGTGGACGACGACCCGCTCGTCGCCGACCGGTTGGACGACGACGTCGCGATGCAGCCCTACACCAGCGGCACGACGGGGGAGCCGAAGGGCGTCCTGCTCACGCACCGAAACCTCCGAGCCCAGTCGTTCATCGGGTTCGAGCGAACCGCCCTCGACGCCGAGGAGGAGCGGTTCCTGTCGGCGCTCCCGCTGTCGCACATCGCCGGCTTCGTCAACCGGACGTGGCAACCCCTCGTCCGGGGTGCGACCGTCCACCTCCGCGACCCCGAATCGTGGAACCCGGAGGACGCGATGGCCACCATCGAGTCCGAGCGCATCACGAAGTTCGGTGCCGTCGCCGCGATGTACGTCGACATCATCGAACACGAGTCGTTCGGCGAGTACGACCTGTCGAGTCTGCAGGAGTCGATGGAGGGCGGCACGAGCATGCCGCCCGCGGTGCAGGAGCGGTTCGAGGAGGGCGCGGGCGTCGAACTGTTCGAGGCGTACGGCCTGACCGAGACCGGCGGGGGAACCCACGCCGGCATCAAGGCCACCTTCGGCCCGCGTCGCGGTACCATCGGCCAACCGTTCCGCGCCACCGACTGCAAGGTCGTCGACGGGGACGGGCGGGAAGTGCCGTCGGGCGAAGCGGGCGAACTCCTCCTCCGCGGCCCGCACGTCATGGCGGGCTACCACGACCGCCCGGACGAGACCGCCGCGGCGTTCACCGACGACGGCTACTTCCGGACGGGCGACGTGGTTCGCCGGGACGACGACAACTACTACGAGGTGCTCGGGCGCAAATCCGACCGCATCGTCACCGCGGGGTACAACGTCTACCCCCGCGAGGTCGAGGAGGTGCTCCACCGACACCCGGACGTGGCGGACGCCGCCGTGGTCGGCGTTCCGGACGACCGCCGGGGCGAGACGGTGAAAGCCTACGTCGTCCCGGTCGCGGGGACGTCCCCGAACGCCGACCGACTCAGGGAGCACTGTCTGGAGACGATGGCGGCGTACAAACACCCGCGGGATATCGAGTTCGTGCGGACGCTTCCCCGAACGACGAGCGGGAAGGTACAGCGGTTCGAACTCGGCGGGCAGGCCGACGACTGACGCTCCGCCGCCGGTTTTTTACACCCGAGTGACGCGAGTCCGAGCGGTCGCCGGAGGGCCGACGGACGCGAGCGAAGTGTTTTCGGACGACCGACGGAACTGCGTTTTGTCCGTTTCGGGCGACCCGACGACGGCGGTTCGCCGCAACTCTCCCCCCGCGACGGTCGCGTCCCGGGCCGCGCGAGCGGAGGGCCGAGGGGGACGCTCCCCGCCGAGAAGTCGAAAAACCGAAAGGATATTGAGTAGCGGGAGCACGGAACTTCGGCGAAGAGGGACAGGCCTCGCTTAGTCCGCGTTTGGGCAAGCCTAGGCGACCGCGCACGGTTCGACCGACGGGTCGAACGGCCGGTTATTTTCGGCGCTTCAAAAACCGCATCAGAGCCGCGATGAACGATTCCAACGATTTTAGCGCGTTCGTTCATCCTATATTTGTACGAAATGAACTTCCTACAATCCGGTAAAACTCCGCCCAACCATCACCCCTGCTTTTTCCTTGGGGCTCCAAAGGGACGACCGTACCATGCGACCACTATCTCGGAAACTCGTGGCGACTGTACTCGTAAGCGTACTGCTCATCGGCGGCGGTACGACCGTCGCCCTCGCGGACGGGCAGTCCGCGGACGAGAGCGTTCACAAAATCGGCAGCCAGGATATCACCATCAGCGACGCGACGATAACCATCGAGGACACGCACGTCAAAGGACCGGGACTCCCGGACGCCACCATCGAAGACCAGACGTACACCGTCGAGGAGTCGAAGACGACCGTCGACGGGCTGACGGTGTCGGTAAACGGTGAGACGTACGAAATCTGCGAAATCGATATCACCGTCCAGAACGTCGGCGTGACGCTGGACGACGTCCGACTCTCGAGCGGTAGCTAACCGCCGGTTCTCGGGTTCCGATTTTCGGCTCCGACCCCGTTTTTATCGACCGTCGACTCGGTAGCGGCGCGACCGACCGCGAACCGGCGGATCGGACGAACGACACGGACGGTACGACCGAGGGACGGAGAGGTCGAGCGGGGCGAACCGCCGACGTTCGCTACGACGGTGCGTTCGCGGCGGTCGCGTTCGGTGCGGGTTCGTTACTCGCCGTCCCGTTCGTCGCGCCCGCGTTGTCTCGAAGCCACCGCCGGTACTCGTCTTCCGGCAGCACCCTGACCGTCGTTCGCATCAGGGCGTGTCCCGAACCGCAGAACTCCGTGCAGTAGCCGCGGTACGTTCCGGGTTCGAAGACGCGAGTGTGGATAATCGTCGTTCGGCGCGGGAACACGTCCTGCTTGACGCCGAGTCTCGGGACGAACAGCGAGTGGATGACGTCCGCCGAGGTCATCTCGATGTAGATGTCGGTGTTCGCGGGGACGACGAGTTCGCTCTGCGTCGTGACGTTCGTGCCGGGGTAGCTGAACTGCCACCCCCACTGGTAGGCGAGGCCGCGAACCGTCACCGGGCCCGACCCCGAGGCGGTGGCGTTCCCGGGGGCCTGAGACGAGTCGCTCGGCTGCTCCGGCGTGATGTACGGGCTGGCGAGCACCGTGTACGCCGCGACACCGACGAACAGGAGGATGATCGCGGTCGCGATGGTCCACGTGATTTCGAGGGGCGGGTCCTCCGCCGTCGGAAGCGGGTCGTCGTTGTTCCGGAACCGGACGACCGCGTAGATGAGGATGACCTCGACGAAGAGCGTCAGCGGAATCGCCACGTAGAGCAGTTGGAAGTTCAACTGCTCGATGAGCCGCTTGTTGACGGACTGGGCCGCCGCTGGAGCGACGGCGACTATTCCCACCGCACCCAAGAGGAAGGCGAACCCCCCCGCGCGACGAAGTCGCATCGTTCCCGAGTCAACGGTCGGGTCAATATAGCTATCGCGGGCGGAGTGAGATGTCAGTTCGCGTATCAGCTCGCCGAAACGCCCCGAGCGGATCGACCGCCCCTCGAACCGACCTCCGGATTTATCGTAATCGATACCGACACGGTAGACCACGCATGTACGCGGGGTGGGGAGCGAGCGGACGCAACGGAGGGTATCGGCGGTGAATCGACCGGTGGTCGAACTGACCGCCCTCGGACTGCTGCTCGGGGGATGCTGGCTCGTCGCGTGGCTGTCCCGTCGAAACGGCGCGGAACCGGACGGCGGGTACCGGACGCGGCGCGGGTTCGGCGTCGACGTCGGGACGCTCAAGGAGTCGGTGACCCGCTGGACGACGACGACCGACCACCGGGAGATAGGGATACTGTACATCGTCTTCGGCACCTTCGCGGCGCTCTGGGGCGGCACCGACGCCATGATGATGCGCACCGAACTCCTCACCCCCTCCGCCGACATCTGGTCGGTGGAGACCTACAACGCCCTGTTCACCGCCCACGGCCTCATGATGCTCTTTTTCTTCGTGACGCCGGTGTTCTTCGGCATCGCGAACTACTTCGTCCCGCTGCTCCTCGACGCCGACGACATGGCGTTCCCGCGGCTGAACGCCATCGGCTTCTGGCTCCTTCCGCCCTCGCTGTTCCTCGTCCGCGGCGGCCTCCCCGCGCAGATCGTCGGGCAGATACTCGGTTTGCTCGGATTTCGAGGCGACGTCCGTCAGTTCTTCTGGACGCTCCACGACCCGGAACTCGGCTGGACGCTGTACACGCCGCTGTCGGTGCAGACGGTGAACCCGCAGATAGATTTCCTCCTCCTCGGCCTGCACCTCTCCGGCATCGCCACGACCATCGGCGCGATCAACTTCATCGCCACGATACTCTACGAGCGCGGTGAGGGGGTCGGTTGGGAGAACCTCGACATCTTCTCGTGGACCATCCTCACGACGAGCGGCATCGTCCTCTTCGCGTTCCCGCTGCTGGGCAGCGCGCTCATCATGCTCCTGCTCGACCGGAACTTCGGCACCACGTTCTACGCGCCGGTGGGCGGCGACCCCATCCTCTGGCAGCACCTGTTCTGGTTCTTCGGCCACCCCGAGGTGTACATCATCTTCCTCCCCGCCACGGGGCTGATGAGTTTCATCCTCCCGAAGTTCGTGGGCCGGAAGCTGTTCGGGTTCAAGTACATCGTCTACTCGACGCTCGCCATCGGCGTGCTCAGCTTCGGCGTCTGGGCCCACCACATGTTCGTCACCGGCCTCGACCCGCGCCTGCGGGCGAGTTTCATGGCCGTCTCCATCGCCATCGCGGTGCCGAGCGCCATCAAGACGTTCAACTGGATAACGACCATCTGGTCGGGCAACGTCCGGCTGACCGCGCCGATGGTGCTCTGCATCGCCAGCATCGGCACGTTCGTCGTCGGCGGCGTGACGGGCGTGTTCCTCGCCACGATTCCCGTCGACATCGTCTACCACGCGACGTACTACGTCGTCGGCCACTTCCACATGATCGTCATGGGCATCATCCCGTACACGATGGTCGCGGCCAGCTACTTCTGGTACCCCATCCTGACTGGGCGGATGTACGACCGCCAACTTGCGCTGTTCCAGTCGGTGCTGCTCGTCTTCGGGTCGGTCGTGACGTTCGGGACGCTCATCGCCATGGGACTATCGCACCTACCGCGGCGGTACGCCGTCTACCCGCCCGAGTTCGCGACGCCCCAGCGAATTGCGACCGTCGGCGCGTTCGTCATCGGCATCAGCGTCCTCCTGTGGCTGTACAACATGATCTGGTCGTACTGGAGCGGGGAGCCGGTACGAACCGCGGACGTGTGGGGCCTGAAGCGCACCCGGCAGTTCACCCGCGAGTGGCAGTGGTTCGAGCGGCGACTGGAGGAGCGGTACGACATCGAACCGACGGAGCCCGAGGTTACGCGCGCGTCCTCGACGACCGTTCCCGGCGAGGGGAGCCCGACCATCCTCCGAAGCGTGGAACCGCTCCTCACCACGATACCGCGAATCGCCGCCGCCGCCGCGACCGGCGGATTCGTCGGAACGATGATGATGTCGGGCGTTCTGCTCACCGCGACGATTCTGGGCGTGTTCGACCTCTCGTCGTTCGCCGAACTCGCGGAACTCGTCGGAATGCGCAACGTCACCGTGGGTTACCTCCTCTTTCTCGTCGGCGGAATGACGACGTGGGCGCTCCTGTTCGCCACGCTGGCGGAGTTCCTGCCGGGCCGCCCGCGAATCGTGACTGGTATCGCGTACGCGACGATAATCTCGGTCGGGTTCGGACTGGCGTTCTACACCGGGCAAACCGGACTGCGACTCCTCGGCTACCTCGTGTTCGTCCTCGTCGCCCACTGGTTCTACGGCGTCGGCCTGTCCGTCACGTTCGAGTACGTCGGGTCGCGCTGGCGGGTCGAGAGATGAGCGGCGACGAGCGTTCTTCCGCGCCGGTTAGGGACGACCGACCGACCGTCTCGACCCTGCTGACCTACGGCGCGCCGTTCCTCGGGACGCTCCTCGTCGCGGTCGGCATCGCCGGCGGCATCCTCGGGGGGTACGCCGCGGTGCAGGCGGAACTGGGGTTGTGCGGGGATCCGACGATCGTGGTCTACACGCCCGACCAGTCGGAGCAGTATACGAACCCGCGGGCCGATCCGACGCTGCGCCGCTTCGACGTCTCCGAACTGGCTCCGGCGGAACGGCGCGCGTTCGAGGAGGCCGTCGAAAGCGTGAGGGGGGAAGCCGAGGTACGGGGGCGGTTCGTCCACCGGCGGGCGTTCCGCCGCGGCGTCCTCGTCTCGGACGGCGGGACGGTGCGCTACGCGACCGTCGCCTCGACGAACTCGTGTCTCTCCGTCGACCCGCTGCTCTTCCCGCTCGGGGTGGTGTCCATCCTCCTCGGCGTTCTGGGCATCCTCACGCCGCCGCTCTACCGGATGGTGCTCGAACGCGAGGAGCGGGCGGGGCGGGGGCCGCGGTGAACTAGCCGGTGATCGCCGCCCCGGCGTACAGCACGACGACGAGGAAGATCCAGACGGCGTCCACGAAGTGCCAGTACATCGACACCGTCGAGACCGAGGTGTCTCGCTCGGCGTCGTACTGCCCGCGCAGCGCCCGCCAGAGGACGATACCGAGCAACACCACGCCGAGCGTGACGTGGAGACCGTGCAGGCCGGTCAGGCCGAAGAAGGCGCTTCCGAAGATTCCGGTCGACAGGGTGAACCCTTCCCCGACGATGAACTCGTGGTACTCGACGACCTGCCCCCCGACGAACGCGACGCCGAGCGCCACCGTGAGTCCGAGGAGCGCGAGAAACCGCCCCCGGCGTTCGTCTTCCAGCGCGAGGTGCGCGAAGTGGAGCGTGAAACTGCTGAGCACGAGGAGCACCGTGTTGACGAGGACGAGCGAACTCAGGAGGTGGGGGAGGTCGCCCGGCGGCCACCCGCCGACGCGGATGAAAAAGTAGTACGCGAACCCCGCGCCGAACGTCCCCAAGTCGGTGAGCAGGAACAACACCATCGTCGTCAGATACGAACGTCGCTTCCGGGCGTCCGCCCGCTCCCGCCAGTAGCGGCGGACGTAGGCCGAATCGAGCCACCCCGCGAGTCCGGCGACGAACACCCCGAAGCCGACGACCGCGATGGCGATTCCGAGCACCGTGGGGAACACGTCGGTCGCCCGACCCAGGAGCGCGAGCGCGCCGCCGGCGTACAGCGTTCCGGCGCCGGCGGCGGCGACGAAGGGCCAGCGACTCCGCTCGTGGTGACTCGACTCGTGCTGGCGCTGCTCCGCGGCGCGGTCCGCGCCGGCCGTCGGGTCGGACATGGTACCGATAGAGACAGTCCGCCGAACGGCAAAAAACCGACGGCGACCTATCGGTTGTCGGCCGAGAGCGCGTTCGCGAACACGAGCGGGTTGCGCGTCTGGAGCCAGACGGTTCCCGCGCCGGAGAACCGCGTGACCCGCCCTTCGCCGCCGAGCACCGAAGATTTGATGCCGCCGTCGCGTTCGCGCGAGAGGTCGAGACCGTCCGTCCACGCGACGAGGTGGTCTTCGTCCACGATGAGGGGGTCGTCGTCCGCGATGTCGACGCTGTAAATCGACCCGTACGACGAGAGGAACGCGATACCGTCACCGCTCATGGCGAGGACGGTTAGCTCGTTGGACGAGAAGAAGTTCCGCGCGTCGTTGAGCGCGGTTTCGTGTTCCACCTCGGGCGTCCACGCCAGCGGCGACCCCGATTGGGCTTTGATGCGGCCGGTCTCCGCGAGGTCGATGGCGACGACGTCGCCGGGCACGTCCGGCGCGAGCGTGACGTGCGCCCCGTCGACCTCCGCCGTGAACGCGTTCGAGACCGTCTCGCGCTCGTCGCTGATGGCCCGCGAGAGCATCCCCTTGAGACCGTCGCCTCCGCCGACCCGCGCGTCGGCGTTCGTGCTCGCGCTCCGACTGACCATCGTGCCCGTCTTCGCCTCGATGGTCTCCCCCTCGTCGAGCGTCGCCGTGAGAACCGCGTTGCTCGGTCCGTTGGTGATCTCGTACTCCATACCCGAAACTGATGGCCGGTCTGCTATATGAAGTTACGCACGAAGCCGGCGATACCTACAGGAGCGTCGCCCCGTCGAACGAGATGCCCGTCCTGTGGGGGAGGACGCCCTCGACGCCGACGGCGAACACCGTCTCGCCGAGCATCGCCATGCTCGCCGCGCCGCCGGCGGCTTCGACTTCGGCCACCGTCTCCCGAACCCTGTCCGTCGGCAGTCCGATTTCGCGCGCGAACGTCCACGAATCGCGGATCAGCCGTTCGAGCGACGGTTCGTCGGGGAGCGAGTCGAGAACGCGACCGCCCACCGCCTCGATTCGGGCCATGAGTTCGTCGTCGCCGAGGGTGTCGCTCGTCGCCATGCCGCCGAACGAGACGTACTCGACGGCGTCGCTCGGCTCCCAGCGCCTGCGTCCCGACCCGTCGTCCATCAGCAACCCGCCCGCCGACTGGATGAACACGTCGCCGAGGCCGGTGCCCGCCTCGACCTCCGCGACGTGCGAGGCTTGGACGAGTCCGTCCCGCGAAAGCCCGAGTTCGAACGCCTCGTTCGCCGCGAGCGCGGTTGCGAGGGTCGCCGCGCCGCTCGCGCCGAACCCGCAGCCGACGGGAACCTCGGCGTCGAGTTCGACGCGCGCCGCGACGCCGAGGTCGTCGAGCACGCCCTCGACCGGTTCGAAGTCGGTGGCGTCGCCGTCGAGGAACACTTCGGTTCGATCTGCGGCCCGCACGTCGGCGACGACGCCGTCCTCGATGGCCACGCTCGCACCCTTCGACCCGTTTCCGGACTCCGCCGGCGCGAACACCGCCGTGATGCTCCCCGGAGCGAACGCTCTCATACGGGTACCGAGGCGGAAGCGGGCCTTCAATCCGCCGACCGACGAGCCGGAGTCGTGGAGTGGAAATATTTACTGAAATAGGAGCATTCGTGGATATATATTCACTAAATTCCTTAGATCGATTCCGAACGTCTATCACTTCCCGAAAAATTTTATAGTATGCTACCGAATAACATAGTATGTCGAGCCAGTCCTCGCCCGCGCAGACGACTTCCCAATGGAGCGACCCGAAACGCTGTCCGTTCTGCGATGCTCCCCTCGACGACGGCGGTTGGGGGTTCATCGTACACATCAGGGAGAATCAGCCGTGTAACGACGAGTTCGAAACGTGGCGCGACCGAATCGGCGGCGACATGCGCGGCGAGTGGGGCGGATAGCGGGCCGTCGCCCGTTTTCGATTCCTCGATTCACGTCGTCCCCGTCCGACTCGTCTTTTTCGCGTCAATCCTCGCGTCTCGATTCCTCGTCGCCCGTATCGCGGTCTTCGTCCCGCTCTTTCTCGTCCGCCTCTTTTTCCTCTTCCTCTGTCTCGTCTTTTTCTTCTTTTTCGTCTTCCTGCTCTTTCGCCTCTCCTTTCTCGTCTCTCTTCCCCTCTCGCTCTTCCCGCTCCCGTTCTTCCCTTTCTCGCGCACCCTCGTTCCGCTCACTCCCACCGCCGCTCGTCCGGTCCGCGCTCGCCCCGGTCCGGTCCCCCGCGCTCGTCGCGTCGTCGACGTCGCTCGCGCCTCCGTCGGCGACGGTCGTGGGGAGAGGGTCGGACGACTGCGTCTTCGCGCCGGGGGTCGGCGGGTCGACCACGCCGACCGTGACGACGATACCGGCCGCGAAGAACGCGGCACCGACCAGCGTCAGCGTCCGCTGCATTCGGTTCATCGTCCGCGGGATTCGGCGACCGTCGACTTTATTAGTGATGGACTAAATCGTCCGGCGGTCGGTCAGGTCGCCCCGTCGTCGAATTCGAGCGTCACGTCGAGTAAGGCGTGGAGCACGTCCGGGAACCGGGTGACCTCGACCCGCTCGTCGCCGCGGTAGTCCACGATGTCGGCGGCGGCGAGTTTCGGGAGGTCGGTGTGGTGGAGGTCGGTGTATATCCTGACGAGCGTCTCGGCCGAGAGGGGTTCGTCTCGCCCCGCGGCCATCCACCCCGCGACGTTGTCCGCGATGCGCGTCACCGTCGTCCGGTCGCGTCGGCGGAGATGGTACAGAGCGTAGCGTCGCCGCGGCTCAGCGAGTATCTGTAAGAGCGTTCGCAGCGAATCCTCCTCCCCATCCATGAGTTCTCGGTTGACGAACGGTGGGTTTCCGGCCCGATGTAATAAAACGCCGGGAATCGCTGGGTCGGGCAGAGTTATAGTAATCGCACGGAATGTCACGGTATGGTCGATTTCCCTCCCTCCTCCATCGACGCCGTCGCGGACGAAGACCGCGATCCTCGCGTCGTCGGCGTCGACAGCGACGACGCCGACGACCTCGTCGCGGCGCTCTCCTCGCAGACCGGTCGGGACATCCTCGCCGCCCTCTACGAGGAACCCGCGACCCCCGCGGCCATCGCGGAGCGGGTCGATACGTCCCTCCAGAACGCCCAGTACCACCTCGGAAAGCTGGCGGACGGAAATCTCGTCGAGGTCGCGGACACGATGTACTCCAGCAAGGGCCGCGAGATGAAGGTGTACGCCCCGGTCGCGGAACCCCTCGTGCTCTTCGCCGGAAACGAGTCGGACACCGCGGGGTTGAAATCCGCCTTGAAGAACCTGCTCGGCGGTCTCGGCGTCCTCGGCCTGGCGAGCCTCGTCGTCCAGCGACTCTCGTCCGGCGGGATGACGCTGACGAGCGGCGACTCGAACGACGGAGGGAAATCGTCGAACGGAGCGGGCGGCGGCGACGTCGCTCAAGGGACGACCAGCGATAGCGCGGGCGGCGATGCGATCGGCGCGACGCAGTCGCCCACGGGCAGCGGAACGACGGAAAGCGCGGCGCGGAAGACCGCCGAAACGACGACGACCGTCGCGGACCGCACCACCGCGGCGGTGGGTGATGCGACGACGACCGTGACGCGGACGGTCGCGGAGGGGACGGCGGGCGTCGACCTCCCGCCGGGACTGCTCTTCTTCGCGGGCGGCGCGCTGGTTCTCGCGCTCGCATTCGCGGTCTGGTACGTCCGGGCGCGGCGCGAGCGTGAACCTTGATGGAGGTCGAGTGCTAACATCTGTCAACCGTTGCTCGACAGCAGAACCGTCCACACCGTCGGAACGCTCTCGATGGCGTCGGGAGCGGCGGTGCTCGTCCTCTCGCTCTCCGTCGTTCTCGCGGGAATCGCGGACGTCGTCGGCGACGCCGCGACGACGACGGACGCGGTGTCCGTCCTCGTTCGGACGCTCGCGGCGGGGGGGTCCGCGTTCGGCGAATCGGGAGGGACGCTCTCGCTCGGGCTTCTCGGCGTCGGCGTCGGCTGCTGGCTACTCGGCGTCGGCCTGCTGTTACAGGGCCGAACCGAGCGGTGAGGAGACGGTGCGGCGCGCCGAATCGCCCCGAACTACCTTGTCTCTGCCCGGCGTACTCGGCGTCCGGTGATACGGTGAGCTTCGAACGGATACGATCGATGGCCGAGCGACTCGGCGAGCGCGCGAGCGTCGAAGCGGTGTACGGCGACCCGATTTCGGTCGGGGACAGGACCGTCGTCCCCGTGGCGAGCGTCGGGTACGGGTTCGGGGGAGGCGGGGACGAGGACGGCGGCGGAATGGGCGGGGGCGTCGGAGCGACGCCCGTCGGCGCGCTCGAACTGACGCCGGACGGGACGCGGTTCGTCCGGTTCTCGAACCCTCGTCGCGTCGGCGTCGCCCTCGTCGTCGGGTTCGTCCTCGGAGTGCTCTTCGGACGGAAGTGACTCCGAAGAGACCCGTTCGCGCAAACGATTTATGGGACTCACCGTCGTACTCGGACGGAACGTCGTCGGGGGGCGGGGTTCTCGAATGGTCACGGACCGACAACTCGCAACGAGCAAGGCGATCAATCGCCGAACCGGACGGACGTTCTACGTCGCGACTCGACTCCTCCCGAAGCGCGTGCGACACCCGACGTACGTCCTCTACGCGTTCTTCCGGACGGCCGACGAGGTCGTGGACGACGCGGCGGGCGTTCCGTCGGACGACCAGTACGCCGCGCTGGAGCGACTTCGGGCGCAGGCGCTCGGTCGGGAGTCGACCGACGACCCGGTTCTCGTCGCCTTCCGCGAGGTGGCGGAGACGCACGACATCCCGGACGCCGAGATAGAGTCGTTCGTGGACGCGATGGCGACGGACGTCGAGAAGGGGCGGTACGAGGACTACGCCGAACTGGAAGCGTACATGCGGGGGTCGGCGGCCGCCGTCGGTCGGATGATGCTCGCGGTCGTCGGTGCCGACGACCGCGCGCGCGCTCGACCGCACGCGACGGCGCTGGGCGAGGCGTTGCAGTTGACCAACTTCCTCCGCGACGTGCGCGAGGACATCGAGGAGCAGGACCGTATCTACCTGCCCCGGACGACGCTCGAGCGCCACGGGGTCACCGAGGAGCAAATCCGGCGGTTGGAGTTCTCCGAGGGTTTCGCGGCGGCGGTGCACGACGAACTCCGTCGGGCCGAGTCGCTGTACTGGCACGGCGTCAGGGGCATCCGGTACCTCCCCGCCGACTGTCGGTTTCCCGTCCTGCTCGCCGCCGTGCTCTACGCCGAACACCACCGACTCATCCGGGCGCGCGGGTACGACGTGCTCTCCGCGACGCCGCGACTCGGCCTCGCACGCACGGCGTGGGTCGTCGCCCGAACGCGCTGGCGCTGGCAGTTCCGCCGCGACCCCGAAACCGTCTTCGAGGCCGTGAGCGCGGTTTCCGAGGGGGCCGGTCGCCGCGCGGGAACCGGGTCGTCGTCGCCGACGCGCTAGCGAGGCGCTCCGCGCGACGACCGGAGGACGGCGAAGTCGAACCGGTCGCTCCTGCGGAGGCCGACGAACAGCAGGAGGGCGATGCAGACGGGAATCCAGTTCGCGAAGTAGGCGTTCGTCGCGCCCCAGAGGACGACGAAGCTCACCATATCGTCCAGCGCGAACTCGCACCGGTCGAGTCGCTCGCGGAGCGCGCGCCAGTCGAAGCCGAGTTCGACCAGTCCGACCGCGACCGCCCCGCTCGCCAGCCAGCCAGCGTAGTTCGAGGGGGGAACGCCGTAGTACGCGCCACCCTCGGCGTACGTCCAGAGGCCGAGGGCGACGGCGGCGGGGTCCAGCACGAGGTCGACGAGCAGCACGACGGCGAGCGAGGCCGCGAATCTGGCGAGCCGAGAGCCCGCTCGGGGGCCGAGCAGGAGGAGGCAGAGCAGGTAGCTGTTCAGCACGAGGGGGAAGAAGAAGACGGGGAGGCCGGCCGGAACCGTTCCGAACAGCATCGGGCCGAGTTCGACCCCGTAGCGAAACTCGCCATAGGGGAAGCCGGTCGTCACGCCGACGAACTCCACCGCGTAGGTGTAGGCCGCCAGCGCGAGGAGCGCGATTCCCGCGCGGCGGTCGACGAGCGGCGCGAGTCCGGCGACGAGCGGCGACCGCATCACGAGCGTCCCGAACAGGATGAGGAGCGGGTCGCGCGCGAGTCGCGCCGGAATCCACCCCTCGTGCCCCGCCACGAACAGCAGGGCCCCGACGAGGGGGAAGACGACGGCGATGGTGAACCGGTTGTTCCGGACGAGCGTCGACAGCCCCGCTTCCGCGTCGCGTCTATCCACGGACGACACCCCACAGGCCGCCGAGCGTTAGCGCCGCCCCGACGGCGGCGTTGATGGCCGGATACCACCAGTAGGCGCGGTCGATGGCCACGTCGCCGACGACCCACGCCGCGACGAGGGCGGGGTAGGCGAGCAACAGCGCGCCGGCGCGGGGGTCGAGCAGGGCGAACGTCCCCGCCGCGAGGAGCCAGCAGACCGCACAGTAGGCCAGCGTCCCTCGCGCCCCGAGCACCGTCGCGGTCGTCCGGATTCCCGCCCGGCGGTCCGGGTCGATATCGGGAATCGCTGAGAAGGCGTGCATCGCCATCGCCCAGAGCCACCCGCCGGCGACGGCGAACGGGGGCGGGGGTGTCGCGGCGAGCGCGGCGTAGGCCGCGGCACCCGGGAGAACGTAGAGACCGTTCGAGACGGAGTCGAGGAACGGCGTCGCCTTGAATCGCAGCGGCGGCGCGGAGTACCCCGCGCCGAGGACGAGGAAGCCGAGGAGCCACGGCCGCGCGACGGGCGGCGCGACGAGCACGAGCGCGAGTCCGAGCAGGGCGGAGACGACGACCGCGATCGGAACCGCTCCGCCCCCGCGGTACCTGCCCTCGCGGCCGTCTTTCTTCGGATTTCGCTCGTCAGCGTCGGCGTCGAACACGTCGTTGACGCCGTAGAGGAAGACGTTCGCCGGGACGAGGAAGTAGGCGAACAGCGCGAGCGCGGGGGGAGAGAGCAGTTCGTCGACCGAGGACGCTCCGTAGGATAGCCCTACCAACACCGGTCCGGCGAGGTAGAGCCAGAATCGCGGGCGCGACAGTTTCAGTAGCTGGCGAATCATCGGAGCCTCGGTTCAGCGGTCTTCGATGACGGCGGCGGCGGCGTGCTGTCCGCCGATGAGACACATCGGCACCCCGATGCCGGGCGTGGTGTACGACCCCGTGAAGTACAGTCCGTCGACCTTCGGCGAGCGGTGGCCGGGGCGTAAGGGTCCGGTCTGCCGGAGCGTGTGGGCCAGTCCGAGCGCGGTTCCCTTCGCGCTGTTGTACCGCTCGGCGAACTCCGAGACGCAGAACCGCTCCTCGAAGACGATTCGGTCGCGGAGTTCGACGCCGGTATTCTCGGCGACGTCGGCCAGCATCTTCTCGCGGAATCGGTCGCGGACGGCGGGGCCGTCCGGAAGGCCCGGCGCGATTGGGACGAGGACGAAGAGGTTGTTGTACCCGTCGGGAGCCACGGCGTCGTCGGTCTGGCTCGGCGCGCAGATGTAGTAGGCCGGGTCGTCGGGCCACGCCGGACGTTCGAAAATCCGGTCGAAGTGGGCGTTCCAGTCGGTCGGGAGGACGAGGGTGTGGTGGGCGAGCGGGTCGACGTCGCCCTCGACGCCGAGGTAGAGGAGGAACGCCGACGGGGCGTAGGTGCGCGAGTTCCAGTAGTCCGCGCCGTACCGGCGCATCTCCGGCGGGAGGAGTTCCAGTTCGGTGTGGGCGTAGTCGGCGTCGCTCACGACGAGGTCTGCGGCGGTCGCTTCGTCCCCGACGTGAACGAGGAAATCCCCCTCGTGGCCCGTGACGGCGGTCACCTCGCGGCCGGTTCGGTACTCGACGCCCAACTCCTCGCCGAGTTCGGCGATACCGTCAACGACGCCGCCGATGCCGCCCTCCGGGTAGTAGACGCCGAGGTTGAAATCGACGTGGCTCATCAGGTTGTAGATGGCCGGCGTGTTCTTCGGGGAACCGCCCAGGAAGACGAGCGTGTACTGCAGTATCTGCTGGAGCCTCGGGTGGTCGAAGAAGCTCTCGACGTGGTCCTGCATCGACCCGAGGAGGTTCAGGCCGCGGGCGTTCTTCGCCACGTCCCACGAGAGGTAGTCCCGAAAGCGGGCGCGGTCGGCGTAGACGAAGTACTCCATCCCGACGCCGTAGTTCCGCTCCGCCCGGTCGAGGTACCGCTGGAGTTCCTCGCCCGCGCCCGGTTCGAATGCCTCGAACGTCTCCTTGTTCCGTTCGAGGTCGGGGACGATATCGACCCGGTTACCGTCCGCTCGCGGCCCGCGGCCAGTCGCGCGGCCCGGCGAGGAGTCGCCCTTGAAGAAGATACGGTAGTGCGGGTCGAGTCGCCGTAACCCGTAGTAGTCGTCCGGCGCGCGGTCGAAGTGCCCGAAGAACCGCTCGAACACGTCCGGCATGAGGTACCACGACGGACCCATGTCGAACCGGAAGCCGTCGGCGGCGAGGCGACTGGCGCGCCCGCCGAGCTGGTCGTTCTTCTCCAGCACGGTCACGTCCGCGCCCGCCTCGGCGAGGTAGCACGCCGTCGAAAGTCCCCCGAACCCGCTTCCTACCACGACGACGGACTGGTCGACGAGGTTCATAGGTCCCGTGCGAGCGCGACGGTGATAAAAACGACACCCCGACGAAGGGGAGGCTTTGTCGATGCATAAGGTCGTTTCTCCGTACGTTTAGCTGGCGTATAACAAAGGTAGTAAAGCCCGTATCATCTACCGCGCCCTTCCTGACTCGGGCGCGTAAGCGTGCAGCCGTGAACTCGGGTAGTCCGACGGTGCCAGAGGCTCTGGCGGAAGGTTGGCCTCCTTCCAAAGTGTCACCAACCCTCTCACGAAAGTTCTCATCTCGGAGTACCGTTATTCCACGCTGCACCTCTTTACTCTCGCGAAAATGTGCGATATTCGATAGATTTATGTCGGCGTGCGCCGCGCTCGTACCCAACGGACGAATCAGACGTGCAACTCGACGCATTCTTACTGTTACTCGGTGTCGCCCTGCTCTCGTTTCTCGTCGTGGTGACGCTGTACGTCGTCTGGTCCCGAATCGTCGGTCTCGACCCGACGCTCGCGCAGGGGTTCGTGTCCCTCTCGGGCGTGAAACGGTTCGCGATGGCGCTGGTGTCCGGCGTTCTGCTCGGCGTCAGCGCGGTACTCGCTCCCTCGGTTCCGGTCGGCGTCGCGGCCATCGTCATGCTCGCGGCCAGCACGTTCGCCGCGCTGATGCTGTTCGAACTGGTGCGCAAGCGACACGCGACCTGAACGGTCAGGACTCCGCGTCGACGCTGGCTTCGACCGCGGACAGCAGTTCGTCGGGCGAGACGACCGTCCCGCGTTCGCGGAGCGTCCGATAGCGCGCCGCGGCGTCGCTCCCGGCGTAGTTCCGTTCCTCGAAGGGACGCTCCTCGACGATGATGACCGAGTCGGCTTCGGCGGCGGCTTCGAGGTTCGCCAGGTTCCCCGCGCCGACCTCCACGTCGGCGAGCACGGTCGCGTCCGCGTCGCGGATTCGCGCCTCGACCGCTTCCCGCGCGCTCGCGCCGATGGGCGCGAAGGGTTCTTCGACCACCGCGTCCAGTCCGAGCAGGCGGGCGGTTTCGAGGTCGGAGTCGCCCTCGTTCAGCACGCCGACGGACGCGTCGTACCCCGCCGCGGTTAGCAGGTAGAGCAGGCGCGAGACGGTTCCGCCGCCCCCGACGACGTGGACGCGCCCCTCGCGGGCGGGGGTCGTTCGGTCCGGGAGCGCGGTCACGTACGTCGACCCAGTCACGGGGTGGCGGGAGACGACCGCCCGGGCGTCGAACGCCTCGCGGAGGGTGTCCTCGGCCAACACGTCCGTCGGCGGGCCGGAGGCGAGCACCGACCCGGAATCGAGGAGCAGGAGTTCGTCGCAGTAGTGCGCGGCGAGATTCAGGTCGTGGATGGCCGCGACCACGGTCTTTCCCTCCCGAACCAGTTCCCGGACGAGTTCGAACGTTCGCACCTGATGGTTGATGTCGAGGCTCGCGGTCGGTTCGTCCAGCAGGAGGACGGGCGTGTCCTGCGCCAACGCGCGGGCGAGCAGGACCCGTTGGCGTTCTCCGCCGCTTATCGCGGTGATGGGGCGGTCGGCGAACGCGGTCACGTCGGTTCGCTCCATCGCGCCCTCGACGACGTCCGCGTCCGAGACCGTCTCGGTCGTCCGTTTCTCGCCCGCGCGACCGCCGAACCGCGAGCGGTAGGGGTTGCGACCCATGGCGACCACCTCGCGGACGGGGAAGTCGAACGAGAGCGACGTGTCCTGCGGGACGGTCGCCACGCGGCGACTGGCCGCCTTGGAGGAGAGGTCGGAGACGGCGTCGCCGTCGACCAGCACGCGCCCCTCGTCGGGCGAGAGCGCGCCGTTCACCGCCCGGAGCAGGGTCGTCTTCCCCGCCCCGTTCGGGCCGACGAGTCCCACGAACCGTCCGCCGTCGACGGTGGCGGTGACGCCGTCGAGGACGCGGGCGTTTCCGAGTCGCACCGCCACGTCCTCGATTCGGATCACAGCGCGTGCACCTCCCGCTTGCGGAGCAAGTAGAGGAAGAAGGGCGCGCCGAGGAAGGCGGTGACGATGCCGACCGGGAGTTGCTCCGCGCCCGCGGCGGAGCGGGCGACGGTGTCGGTCGCCACCAGGAAGACGGACCCGGCGAGAGCGCTGGTCGGGAGCAGTATTCGGTGGTCGGGGCCGACGAGCAGGCGCATCACGTGCGGCACGACGAGGCCGACGAATCCGATGACGCCCGACACCGCGACCGCGGCCGCGGTGACGACGCTGGCGACGGCGAGGAGGAGGCGCTTCGTGCGTTCGACCTCGACGCCGAGGTTGTGGGCGTCCTCCTCGCCGAGCAGGAGGACGTTGAGTTCCTGCGCGAACGCGGCGAGGACGAGAAAGCCGACGAGCGAGACGGGGAGCGCGACGCCGACCTTTCCCCACGAGGCGTAGTGGAGGTGGCCCATCAACCAGAAGACGGCCTCCCGCAGGCTCTCCCCGCTTTCGAGGAGGAGAAAGGAGACGACCGCGCCGAGCAGCGTCTGCACCGCGACCCCGGCGAGCAGGAGCGTGGCGACCGGCGTCCGCCCGTCCCGCGTCGCCAGCAGGTAGACGCCGAAGGCGGCGGCCATCGCGCCGACGAAGGCGAACAGGGGCAGCGCGAAGGGGAGCGAAATCGAGAACGCGATGGTCGCCACCGCCCCGACCGCCGCGCCCGAGGAGACGCCGATGATGGAGGGGTCGGCCATCGGGTTGCGGAAGAAGCCCTGCATCACGACGCCCGCGGTGGCGAGGGCGAAGCCGACCACCGCGGCCAGCGCGATTCGCGGCAGTCGGAGGCGGGTGACGATGACCGCCGCGGTTCGCGGCACCGCGAAGGAGAAGAGGGGGTCGTACGAGAGGTCCGGGAACGGGACGCCGAGCGAGAGGCCGCCCGGAACCGACAGCGTCTGCTGGGAGAGTCGGACCCCGGTCGGCACCGCCAGCGCGTTGAGGAGGGTCTTCGCCACCACGACGGGCGAGAGGGAAGTCGGGCCGATCGCGGCGCTCGCCAACACGACGAGTATCAACGCCGCCGTCAGTCCGCCGCACCACGTCGTCACGCGCGTCCCGTATCGCATCTGTATCCAAGTCTGGTTGCTTTAGGTAAATATTTATTGAACACGCTCGACGTGCCGAGTGGCATGAGACACCTACTGCTGTCGGCGATGCTCGTCGTCGCCGCGATTTTCGGCTCGGGCGGCGTCGTCGGTGCGACCGACGACGCCGCCGACCTGGCGCAGAACTCCTGTTCGTTCCCGTTCTCGAAGACCGACGCGACGGGGACGGAGGTCACGGTGAAAGAGGAGCCGCGGAGGATAGTCACGCTCTCGCCGAGCGCGGCCCAGACGATGTGGGAGATCGGCGGGAAGGAGAAGGTCGTCGGGGTCACGAAGTACGCGATGTACCTCGACGGCGCGAGCGCGAAGGTGAACGTCTCGGGGGCCGGGATGACGACCGTCGTCCCCGAGAAGGTCGTCGCGCAGAACCCCGACCTCGTGCTCGCCCCCAACATCATCCCCGACCAGACCGTCCAAAAGCTGCGGGACGCGGGGCTGACCGTCTACAAGTTCCGCGAGTCGAAGTCCATCGAGGACATCTACGCGAAGACGAAGCTGACCGGCCAGTTGACGGGCGAGTGTCGAGGGGCCACGGAGACCGTCTCGTGGATGAAAGACCGCGTGAGCACCGTCCGTAAGGCGGTCGAAGGCGAAGACCGTCCGAAGGTGCTGTACGTCATGGGCGGCGGCTTCACCGCCGGAAACGGAACGTTCGTGAACACCATCATCCGGACGGCGGGCGGAACGAACGTCGCCGCCGAAGCCGGGATAGAGGGGTACAAACAGGTCAGCAACGAGGTGGTCGTCCAACGCCAGCCCGAGTGGTTCGTCCTCTCGGGCGGTATGCAAGTCCCCGACGCCTACGGCGAGACGCCCGCCGCGAAGCGGAACAACACGGTGTCGCTGAACTCGAACTACGTGAATCAGCCCGCTCCGCGCATCGTCTACCCCATCGCCACCCTGGCGAAGAAACTCCACCCCGAAGCGTACGCGGAGGCGAACGCGACGAGTACGACGACCGAGACGACCGCGGCGGCCGAGACGAACGCCGGGAAGACGACGACCACGACCGCGACCGGTTCCGGCGGTCAACCCGGCTTCGGAACGTCCGCCGCGCTGGCGGCGCTCGCGTTGGTCGCCCTCCTCGCGCGGCGCGAGTGAGGCGATTCGGCGGGGGAGGACTCGGCGCGAGCGACACGAAAAGGCGTTTAACGGGGGACTGCGGAGAAGAAGTATGGTCGAAATAGTCATCTGGCCCGCGTATCTCGACGCGGGGTTGACTCGGAGCGAGGGGCGGCGGGTGCCCGAGCGCGCCGCCGTCGAGGAGCCGACGGTGGACGAAATCGCCCGCGCGGTCCAGCAGGTCGGGTACGACACCGTCATCGAACGCGACAAGGCTTACTCGCGCGAGGGGTGGGAAGAGCGCGGTCGCGTGCTGGTGAAGAACGCCGACGACTCCTCGAAGAACGACCTCATCCAGGCCGTCGCCGCCTACGTGTCGGCCATGCGCGACTGATGCGCCGACTCGGGCAGGTCGTTCGAACCGCGCAGGGGCTCGCCATCGTCCGGTCGCCGGGCGAGGAACACCCCGACCTCGGCACCGAGGCGGTGGACGAGAGCTTACGGACCGTGGGCCGCGTGGTCGACGTGTTCGGCCCGGTCGAGCGACCGTACCTCGCGGTGTCGCCGGACGAGGGGACGCGACTGGCCGCCCTCGTCGGGTCGAAGCTGTACGCGCGATAGCGACTCGGCTCCGTCGCCGGCGGGCCGGCGTCTCGGGAAGCAGCTTCGCCGACCGTCGATCGTTGGTGACGACGAGTTGGCATTCTCGAAAGCTCCCGCCGTCTCGACTCGGGAGGGCTTTCCGGAACCCCGTCACGTCGTTTCTCCGAAGGTCGCGTGACGAGAGCATTCGACGGGGTTTCGAGGAGTTCCGCTGCGAAACCGTCTCACCGCGAATCGTTCCGCACTCCGCCGAGACATCGCCGTACTCCGCTTTCCATCGACTCCGAACGGAGTCGCGTAGAGACCGACGGGTACACGTGTCCGCGCCCGATACCCACTGCCATGAGTCAAATCGACGTGGAACCCGTCGAGCGAATCGACGAAGCGGACGTGCCCGCGGGCGTGGAGGCCCCGGAGTACGTCCTCTACGGCGGGAAGGGCGGCGTCGGCAAGACGACGATGGCCGCCGCGACGGGGCTGGCCAGCGCGCGCGACGGGACGCGAACGCTCGTCGTCTCGACCGACCCGGCGCACTCGCTGTCCGACACGTTCGAGCGCGAGATTCCGGCGGAGGCGACGCGGATTCGGGACGACGTCCCGCTCTTCGCCGCCGAAATCGACCCCGACGCCGCGCTGGAGGAGCAGGCGGGAATGCTCGGCGGCGAGGGTCCCCTCGGCGGGATGCTCGGCGACGACGGCGACGGGCCGATGGCCTCCCTGTTAGGCGGGGCGATGCCGGGGGCCGACGAGGCCGCCGCGATGCAAAAACTGCTGGAGTTCCTCGACGACGACCGGTTCGACCGCGTGGTCGTGGACACCGCGCCGACCGGGCACACCCTCCGCCTGCTCGAACTCCCCGAGATAATGGATACGATGGTCGGGCGGATGGTGTCGCTCCGCCAGCGATTGCAGGGAATGATGGACGGCGTGAAGGGCGTGTTCGGCGGCGAGAGCGACTCGTCGGAGGGCATCGACGACCTCGAGGCGCTCAAGGGACAGATAGAGCGCCTGCGGACGACCCTCCGCGACCCCGCACAGACCGACTTCCGCGTCGTGATGATTCCCGAGGAGATGAGCGTCTTCGAGTCGAAGCGCCTGCTCTCGCAGCTCGACGAGTTCGACATCCCGGTGGGGACCGTCGTCGTCAACCGCGTGATGGAGAATCTCGCCGACGTGACGGAGGCGGTCGATTCGAGCAAGTTCGTCGCGCCGAACTTGGAAACCTGCGAGTTCTGCCAGCAGCGGTGGCAGGTGCAACAGCGCGCACTTCGGGAAGCCCAAGACGTGTTCCGCGGCCACGACATCAAGCGCGTTCCCCTCTTCGCCGACGAGGTGCGCGGCGAGGAGATGCTGTGCGTCGTCGCGGCGTGCCTGGACTGAGGCGCACTCGCGGTTCGGGGACGCATTCGGGACCGGCTTCGGTGTCGACGAAAATCGGCGCGGAGAACTTCGGCGACCGTCACGACCGAGATTCGGTCTAAGTATAATACATATAAGATTATAATACAGAAACAGGAAATTACGGATGGTTCTCGTACCGTTTTCTCCGATGAGGCTATCGAGTAGGGTGCATGTTACAGGGACTCGCACTCGTTGCGCTCCTGATCGGAGCGGTCGCGTTCATCATCGTCGCAACGGCGAAGTTGGAGTTGCACGCGTTTCTGACGCTACTCGTCGCCGCGTACGGAACCGGATTGATAGCGGGCGTCGACCCGAAGAAGGTTGCGACGCTCGTCACCGACGGGTTCGGAAGCGTGCTGGGCTACATCGGCATCGTCATCCTCGCGGGGACGATCATCGGAACGACGCTCGAACGATCCGGCGCGGCGATCGTCATCGCGGAGACGATCCTCGGCCTGGTCGGCGAAGAGCACACGACCGAGGTCATGGCCGTCACGGGGAGCATCGTCAGCATTCCCGTTTTCTGCGACTCGGGGTTCGTGATCCTCTCCGGGTTGAATCGCGCGGTCGCCGAGCGCTCTTCGCTCTCCCTTTCGACGCTCGGCGTGGCCCTCGCGGGGGGGCTCTACGTCACGCACGTCTTCGTTCCGCCGACCCCCGGCCCGATCGCCGCCGCGGGTATCCTCGGCGCGGACGTCGGCCTCGTCATGCTCACGGGACTGCTCGTGAGCGTTCCCGTGGTGTTCGTCGCGGCGAAGTGGGCCGATGCGGTCGCCTCGAACTACCACATCGATCCGAACCCGGAAACGACGATCGAGGACATCAAATCGGAGTACGGCGACCTGCCGTCGCCGACGGCTTCGTTCGCACCGCTGCTCGTTCCCATCGCGCTCATCACGCTCGGTAGCATCGCTTCCTACCCGGAAGCGGGGAACCCGGCGTTCGTTACCGGAGCGCCCCAGCGGTGGCTCCTCTTTCTCGGCGATCCGGCGGTGGCACTCGTCATCGGCGCGTTCGTCGCGTTCGGAATGGTTCCGACGTACAAAGACGAGATCACCGACGAGTGGGTTTCCGACGGTATCACGAACGCCGCGGTCATCCTCGCGGTGACGGGTGCCGGCGGCGCGTTCGGTTCGGTGCTCGCCGCGCTCCCGCTGAAGGCGTTCGTGCAGAACACGTTCGGCGGTCTCGGCGTCGGTTTGCTCGCCGCGTTCGTCATCGCCGCTGCGCTGAAGACGGCGCTCGGCTCCTCGACGGTCGCCATCCTGACGACGGCGAGCCTCGTCGCTCCGTTGCTCGGGTCGCTCGGCCTCGCGTCGCAGTGGGGAAAAGTGTTCGCCGTCCTCGCCATCGGTGCGGGGAGCATGACCGTCAGCCACGCCAACGACTCCTACTTCTGGATCATCACCGAGTTCACCGATATGGAACCGCAGACCGCCTACCAGGCGTGGACGCTGGCGACGCTCGCGCTCGGACTCGCCAGCATCGTCTGGATCGTCGTACTCCGAAACGCGGTCCAAGTGTCGGCGTCGCTGGTCGGGTGACCGCCCCGACGGCGCTCGTCGGTCGCTCGGCTACTCGACCACCAACACCCGCAAGTCGTTCACGTTCGTCCCCGTCGGGCCGGTTTCCACGAGCGCCCCCGCGGAATCGAGGAACGGGTATGCGTCGTTCTCCCGAAGCGCCTCCTCACCGTCCTCGACCGGCGTCCCGTCGTCCACGAGCGCGCCGGCAGCGTCGGTGCTCCCGTCCCGTCCGTCGGTGTCGACGCTGGCGACCGTGATACCGGCGTCGAGTTCGAGGCGGGAGCCGAGGGCGAACTCCAGATTCGGGCCGCCCTCGCCCGCTCCGCGGACCGCCACCGTCGTCTCGCCGCCCGAGAGCAGTATCGCCGGCGGAGCCAGCGGATTCCCGCTCGCCTGCACTTCCTCGGCGACGGCGACGTGGGTCGCGGCGGACTCGCGCGCTTCCCCGCGAACGCGCGAGGAGAGAATCATCGCCTCGTACCCCCGCTCCTCGGCGGTTTCGCGGGCCGCGTCCAGCGCGGTGAACCCGTTGGCGAGGACGTGATTAGCGACGCGGTCGAAGACGGGGTCGTCTCCCTCGGGCGTCTCCGATAGCTCGCCGGAGACGCCGCGCTCCAGTCGGTCTCGAACGGTCGACTCGACGCCGTACCGGTCGAGGACCGCCAGCGCGTCCCCGAAGGTCGTTCCGTCCGGCGCGGTCGGGCCGCTTCCGATGACGCCGGGGTCGTCGCCGACCACGTCGCTGAACAGCAGACCGACGACGGTCGCGGGGGACGCCGCGCGGGCGAGTTGCCCGCCTTTCAGCGCCGAGCAGTGCTTGCGAACCGCGTTTATCTCGTCGATGTCCGCGCCCGAATCGAGCAGGTCGCGGGTCGCCCCCTGCAGGTCCGCCAGCGAGATTCCGTCCGCGGGGGCGGGCAGGAGGGCGCTCGCGCCGCCGGTGACGACCGCGAGGACGAGCGTCCCCTCGTCGGCAGAGTCGACGAGTTCGCGCACCCGCCGTGCGCTCTCGACGCCCTCCTCGCTGGGCACCGGGTGGTCGCCCGGAAGCACGTCGACGGTCGCCGTCTCCTCGGGGTCGTCGGTCACGACCGCGCCGCGAGCGACGCGGTCGCCCAGAACGGATTCGACCGCCACCGCGACCTGCGCGGCGGCTTTCCCGCCGCCGACGACGACCACCTCGTCGTACGCGGAGAGGTCGTACCTCCCGTCCCCGATTCGGAGCGTCTCCCCGTCGAGCGCCACCCGCTCGCGGACGACGGTGTCGGGGTGAGCCGCCTCGATTCCGGCTTCGATGCAGGCCAGCGCCGCGTCGCGGGCGGGCGTCGCGGCGAGCGCCTCCCGATTCGCTATCATCCGAGGTACTTCTTCGCCCAGTTGCTGGTCGAGAGCTCCGAGACGGTCCCGTAGAGCTTATCGAGCCACGCCGCCGGGAGGATTCGCGCGTAATCGGTCAACTCCGCGACGGTGCCGACAGGGTAGCGCGCTTCGGGGTGTTGGACGTTCGCCGCGTCGAGGATGGTGTCGGCGACCTCCTTCGGATGCACCGCGCCGGGCATGCCGCCGTCGACGGCCCGCCGGTCGTCGTACATCTCGTAGAACCGCTCGTAGGCCCCGGAGCGTTCGACGCCTTCGATCTCCCCGTTCGCCCGCTCGTAGAACTGCGTGTCCACCGGACCGGGTTCGACCAGCACGACGTCGACGTCGTACTCCTCGACCTCCGAGCGCAGCGCGTCGGAGATGCCCTCCAGCGCGAACTTCGACCCGCTGTAGATTCCCATGCCGGGGACCGCGACGCGCCCGACCGCGCTGGAGACGTTGACGACGGTTCCCTTCCCCCGTTCGCGCATGTGGGGGAGGGCGGCCCGCACGAGGCGGAGCGGCCCGTAGACGTTCACGTCGAACTGCGCGTGCACCTGCTCTATCGGCACGTCCTCGACGGGGCCGGGTTGCGCGTAGCCCGCGTTGTTGACCAGACAGTCGACGTGCCCGTGTTCGTCCACGATGCGCGAGACGACGCGGTCGACGTCCTCGTCCTCCCGCACGTTCAGCGTGGCGACGTGACAACCCTTCTCGCCGAGCGTCTCGATATCGGCGGGATTTCTGGCGGTGGCGTACACTTCCCAGCCGTCCGCGAGGAACGAGAGGGCGGTCTCCCTGCCGATTCCCGACGAACAGCCCGTGATCAGCACAGTCTCGGCCATGGGGTTTCCTTCGAAGGGGGGTGGCTAAGTACCAACGGTTTCTTTCACCTCGCCGGCGTAGGCGTCCGCCCGCCGGGTCGGCTCCGGAAGTTTGTAGCCCGCGCAGAGTTTCCAGACGAGTTCCGCCGCCGTCTCGGCGCTCACCCGGTGGCCGGGGCTGACGTACAGCGGATTGACGTGGCGCTTTTCGGGGTTGTCGTACTGGCGCGACTGGAGCGCGTAGCCGATGACGGTTCCGTCGGGCGCGCTGACCCGACCGTTCGCGACGACGGGGACGCGCTCGCCCTCGTCCATGTGGCCCTGCGGCGGGTCGCGCAGGGTCCCGCAGAGCAGGCTCTTTGCGACGCCGACGGCCGGCACGTCCAGCATGACGCCGATGTGGGTGGCGATGCCCGCCTGTCGGAAGTGGATGCGTCCGCTCCCGTCCACGACGGCGAGGTCGGGGTCGACCGACAGCTCCTCGAACGCCGCCAGAATCGCCCCGCCCTCGCGGAAGGATAGCAGGCCGGGGATGTACGGAATCTCCGTCTCGACCGCGGCGTGGGCGCGCTCGACGACCTCGCCGTCGCGGAGCGCGACGAGGGCGCTCACCGCGTAGTCGCCGACGAACGCTTGGTCGACGCCGACGACGACCGGCGCGTCGGCTCCGTCCCGTTCTTCGACGCCTCCGAGGTCGCCACCCCCGGTCGGGAGTCGGGTCTGCCCGTCGTCGCCCCCGGTCCGAATCGCGGCCGGGTCGAACGCGAACTCGTCCTCGAACACCGCCGTCTCGGCCACCTCGTGCTGGAGCGCCTCCATCTCCTCGCGCGAGAGCGAGGCGTCCGGCGCGAACTCGGGATGGGCGAGGGTCATCAGAACCGCCCGCCACCCATTCCGCCCCGGCCACCGCCGCCGAACTCGAGCTGTTTCGGCGCGCGTTGGCCCTCCTTCCTGAGCTTCGCGCCGTAGAGTAGCCCAAGACCGAGGCCGGTGAGGTGCGCGAGTTGGGCGACGCCGCCCGCGCCGACGCCGAAGGCGACGCTGGTGAACGCCGAGTAGACGGCGAACGCGAGCGTCGCCAGCCAGAGCGGCATCGGGATGATGAAGTAGAGGTAGATGCGGAGGTTGGGGTTCAGCACCGTGAGCACGCCCATGATGGCCGCTATCGCGCCGCTCGCGCCGAGGACGGGGGCGAGCTGTCCCGGTTGGGTGAGGATTGTCGCCCAGACCTGCGCGAGCCCCGAGAGCGCGCCCGTCGCCAGAAAGAGGACGGTGAACTTCTTGCTCCCGATGCGTCGTTCGACGACCGGGCCGAAGAAGTACAGCACGATGCTGTTGATCGCGATGTGGCCGATGCTGCCGTGCGCGAAGATGGAGATGAACCACGTCCAGACGTAGAAGGGGTGCGCGGTGTTCAGCGTGAAGATGTTGAACCACTGCATGTCGAATTGCCCCTGCGTTGGCGGGTTGATACCGAACAACGGCGCGATAGCTATCTGGGCGACGTACGTCAGCCACATTAGCCCGAGGAAGACGAACGTCATGTTCCCCCGGAAGTACGCGAGGGGACCGCCGGTTCCGGTGCTCACGCCGAACGTACCGCTCCGACCCCGGTTCTCCACGCTGTCGTCGAACCCGCTGTCGAAGACCCCTTTCGGGTCGTTCCACTCGTTCAGCCCCGGACAGGAGTGGTTTTCCGGCAGACGATGTTCGCCGCAGAACGTCCCGCCGCACATCCGGCATTTGTACGGCATGTTCTCGTTTTGACCACACACGTCGCAGTTCGCCATTGTTTGTCGTTTGAACCGATAGCAGAAATGGGTTTGGGTGATTCGGCGACCGTCGTTATCGGGCGTCTTCCGGTCGCTGCCCGCCGAAGACGGCGAAGTTGTAGTACTGCCAGATGGACGTGACCGAGTCGTATCCCGACTCGCGGAGCCACACCAGTTGGTCGGTGAGCGTGTCGGGGTCGTCGTACTCGTCGCTGGCCTGCCAGCGAGCCATGAACTCCTCTTCCTCCCAGCCCTTGGAGCGAACCCAGTTCTTTATCATCGAGTCCGAGAGCGTCTCCAGGTGCGGCGCGTCGAAGCGAATCACGTCGCCGTTGACGAACCATCCGCCGGGGACCAGCGCGTCGAAGACGGCGTCGAAGAGGACGCGTTTCTTCTCGGCGGAGAGGTGGTGGACGGCGAGCGACGAGATGACGAGGTCGAACTCCTCGCTGGCGGCGGGGTGGTCGTCCGGAAACGCACCGCGTTCGATGTCGACTCGGTCGCCGAACGTCTCCAGTTTGCGGTCGGCCTCGGCCAACATCTTCTCGCTGTGGTCGACGGCGAGGACGCTGCTCTCCGAGAACCGCGTGAGGAGTTTCGCGGTGAGTTCCCCCGTTCCCGCCCCGAGTTCGAGGACGCGAATCTCGTCGGTGCGCTCCTGCGGCGGCGCGTTCAAGATCGCGTCGTGGAGTTCGTCGTACCGCGGGACGATGGCCTCGATGCCGGGGTCGTAGACGCGAGAATCCTCGAACACTTCGCCGGGTTTCTTCATGCCCCCTCTAGCGGACCGAGCGATTAATGCTTTTTCCGGCCTCATCTCGGGCCGGGGATTATGCCCGCGACGCATAGGGGGCAGGACCTTTTTGTCTGCGCCGACGAGTAGTACCCGTGAAAGGGTACGAGCGAAAACAACTGCTGGAGCGCGTCGACCGCGAGGGGGCGACCATCGGCGCGACCATCCCCGAGGCGATAACGGTGCAGGGGGAGGACATCAACCTGCGCGAGTTCGTCTTCGAGATAAAGCGCCGGGAGACGATTCCGCCGGGCGAGCGCGACCGGGTGGACCGGGCCAAGTCGAACCTGCGGCGGGAGCGCCTCCAGCGCAGGCAGCGCCTCGAAAACGAAGACATCTCCCGCGAGGAGGGCGAGCGACTGGTCGAGAGCATCATCGGCATCGACCGGGCGTTGAACGCGCTGGAGAGTCTGGGGCCGACCGACCTCGAAGCGGAGGAGCGGGCGAAGGAGACCGCGGACAAGAAGCGCTGGATGTCGTTCCTGAAGAAAGCGCTCGGGCGCGAAAACGCCGGTAAACGGTCACGACTATGAGCAGAAACGCCGAAATTTCCGACCTGTTCGAGGAGTACGCGAACCTGCTGGAGGCGCAGGACGTGGGGTACAAACCGCAAGCCTACCGCCGGGCCGCGGACAACATCCGGGACTACCCCGAGGATATCGAGGAGATGGCGGCGGGCGGCCCGGACGAGGTCGGGCGGATTCCCCAGGTCGGCGAGTCCATCGCCGGGAAAGTGGTCGAGTACTTCGAGACGGGCGAAATCGAGGCGCTCGAGGAAGAACGCGAGAAGTTGCCCGTCCGGATGGAGGAGTTGACCCGCGTCGAAGGCGTCGGACCGAAGACGGTCGGCGACCTCTACGACGAACTCGGCGTCGAGACGCTGGACGACTTGGAGGAGGCCGCCCGAAACGGGGAGATTCGGGAACTCAAGGGGTACGGGGAGAAGACCGAGCAGAACATCATCGACGGAATCGAGTTCGCCCGCACCGTCCGCGGTCGGCAACTGCTCGGCGACGCCCGCCCGGTGGGCGAACAGGTGCTCGCGTTCGTCGACGACGTGCCGAGCGTCGGACGCTGCGAACTCGCGGGTTCCTTGCGGCGATGGCGCGAGACCATCGGCGACGTGGACGTGCTGGCCGAGAGCGAGGACAAGCAGGCGGTCGTGGACGCCTTAACCGACTGGGAACGCGCGACCGAGGTCATCGAGGCGGGCACCGACAAGGCCGCCATCCGGGTCTCGGACGTGCGCGTCGACCTCCGGGTCATCGCGCCCGAGGAGTTCGGGAGCGCGCTCCAGTACTTCACCGGGAGCAAGAACCACAACATCACCCTGCGGAACTACGCCATCGAACGCGACCTGAAGGTGAACGAGTACGGCGTGTTCGACGTTTCGGAGGTGGACGACCCGGACGCGGGGCAACGAGTCGGCGAACGAATCGCCGGCGAGACGGAAGCGAGCATGTACGACGCGCTCGGACTGCCGCTGATAGCGCCCGAGATGCGCGAGGACAGGGGCGAAATCGACGCCGCGATCGCCGGAGAACTTCCGGACCTCGTCGAAGCGGACGACGTTCGCGGCGACCTCCACCTGCACACCGACTGGTCGGACGGGGGCTACACCGTCGCGGAGATGGTCGACGGGGCCGCCGAGTTCGGTCTCGATTACATCGCCGTCTCCGACCACGCGACCGGGCCGGGGATGGTCGGCGGCGTCGGCCTCTCGGACGACGAACTCCGCGAGCAGATGGAGGAAATTCGAACGGTCGCGGACGACGCGCCCATCGACGTGCTCGCCGGCGTCGAGGCGAACATCGACGCGGAGGGGGGAATCAGCGTCGCGGACGACGTGTTGGCCGAGTTGGACATCGTCGTCGCCTCGCCGCACAGCGGACTCGACGGCGACGCCACGGAACGGCTGATTCGAGCCATCGAGCACCCGAGCGTCGACGTGCTCGGCCACCCGAGCGGTCGCCTCATCAACCGCCGTCCCGGCGTCGACTTCGACGTGCGCAAGGTGGCGAAAGCCGCCGCGGAACACGGCGTCGCGCTCGAAATCAACAGCAACACGCACCGCCTCGACCTCTGGGGGGCGGCGGTGCAGGTCGCGGTCGATGAGGGCGCGCTCGTCGCCATCAACACGGACGCCCACGGTCCCGACGAGTACCGAAACGTCCGGTACGGGGTTCACACCGCCCGACGCGGGTGGGCCGAGGCCGACGACGTGCTCAACGCCCGCGACGCGGAGGGACTTCGGGACTTCTGCCACTGATGGCCCTCCTCCTCGACGTGATGCTGGGAAAGCTGGCGACCTACCTCCGGATGTGCGGGTACGACGCGGCCTACGCCCTCGACAGGGGTATCGAGGACGACGACGAGATTCTCGAACTGACGCGAGCGGAGGGGCGGACGCTATTGACGCGGGACCGGGAGTTGGCGGCGCGGGCCGACGACTCCATTCTCGTCGAATCGCTCGACGTGAGCGACCAATTGCGCGAACTTCGGGGGAAGGGTCTCGACCTCTCGCTCTCCGAGCCCTCGCGGTGTTCGGACTGTAACGGGACGCTGGTGCGCGACGCGGGGCGACCGCCCGACCACGCGCCCGACGGGAAGGCGGTCTGGCGGTGTCGGGAGTGCGGAAAACGGTTCTGGAAGGGGAGCCACTGGGCGTCGGTCGAACGGACGCTCGAAGAAATCCGTCGGTGAGCAATCGGCGGTCGGCGGTCGACGTCAGCGATTCGGCGTCCACCGGTCGCAGGCGTCCATGTCGGTCATCCGCCGGTCGTAGAGGCCGCAGTAGGGCGTCATCCCGTCGTCGGTGCGGACGTAATCGAAGTGGGCGCAGTTCCCGCAGTACGTGTCGGTCGGGGTGGCGGTCGTCTCCGGCGCTCGCTCGTGCTGCGGGGGAATCGGCGAGGAGATGTCGTCGCTCGTCGCGCCCCCGTCGCTCACGGGGTCGCTCGCCGCGCCGATTTCGCCGTCGGGCCGGTCGCCGAAGACGCCGACGCTGCCGAACCCGCCGGAGCGTTCGACCTCCACGACCCTCGTCTCGCCCTTGCGCGTGACCTCCATCGTGACGGTTCCGCCGGGGTCGTTGCGCGTCTTGAAGTTCACGACGGCGGTGAACAGACACCAGAACGTGACGACGAGGCCGAGAAAGTAGACCGCGACGACCGGGAGGGTGAGTTGTTCGCCGTGTCCCCGCCAGTGGAGCGGATAGGCGTACCAGAACATCGCAACGCCGAGGACGGAGATGCTCGACCCGATGGCCGCCGCGGCGCGGACGCGATTGCTCGTCGCGGGCAGGACGGTGAAGATGCCGACGAACACCGACGGAACGCCCAAACCCGCGGTGACGCCGGCGAGTTTATACGAGCCGTAGCGGTTCACCCCGACCGCCGAAAAGAGGCTCGTCGTCGCCGCGAGGATGGCGACGACGACGAGCAGAGACCCGGCGAGAAACAGGCCGACGCCGAGGTAGAGTCGCTTCGGGCGTTTTTTCACGCCGTCGCGCCCTTCGTAGGTTTCCCCGAGGCTTGTCATGTGTCCGTCATTGGAGGCCACCTACTAAACTACTGCGTCAGACAAGTATCATAAACAGTACCTGTAGGGGAGAAATCGGCCGGGAAAGGCGTGCAGTAGCGGCGTTTACTGAATGACAACTTCGCGACCGTATCGCGGGAAGGCGGGTCGACGAACACCGTCACCTGTAGGCGTACGCAACCGCGAAGAGGGAGACGAACGAACCCCCGAGCGCGATACCGAGGAGGAGACCGGGACCGGCCCGGAACCAAATCGCGGGAGCGAGCGGGAGGACCAACGCCCCGCAGAGGATGGCCGCCCCGCCGAGTCGTCGCGCCGCGGCGCGGTCGACGTTCGGGGTGGTGAGCAGTTCCCGCCGGTCTCGGTAGCGGATGAGCCACCCCAGAACGATACAGAGGCCGGCGCTGACGACGACCGTGACCGTCCCGACGAGACGCGTCGAGACGCCGAAACGGATCGCGGCGGCGAAGGCGCACATCCCGATTCCACACAGCCCGACCACGGTTGCATTCGCTCGAACCGCGCTCTCGTCGGTCGCGTCGGCTCCGTATAAACGGCGAGTTCGACTCCCGGACCGCAAGGAGAGAGCGGCAACGGCAACGAGGAGACATCCTATGAGGAGGGTGGTCGCTGCCGCGAGACCGTCCGCTTTCATAGCTGCCGTTCGAATTTCGGAATCATAACCGATACGATTGTTGTCCTCTCGACGCAACTCACCGCGAGCGAAGTTCCGACGGCGCTTTCGGTCGAGCTTTTGTCAAGGAGGCAGGCCGAGACCGACGCCACGTAGCGCTGGTCTCGGCACCCGACCGCGGCAAAAGGTCGTGTCGAAAAGCCTAATCCCCGGGGTGTCAAACGGGCGAGTATGGCTGACGACAACGAAGACGAGGGCCCCGCCGTCGAACTCGGCGAGCGCGAGCGCGTCGAGGGCGCGCCGGTCGCCCGCATCTCCTCTCGACTGTTCTGGCCGATTCAGAAGAGCGAAATCGTCCGGAAGGTCGGCGACCAGACGGTTCGAACGCCGGACGGACCGCGGAAACTCTCGGACGTGCTCGAAGACGTGGACGAGACCTACTTCCAGAGCGAACACGAGTTCACGCGGAACGTCCGCGACGTCGTCGGTACGGGGCCGGTTCCGACTGCAGACGATTCGTGAGCCTCGTTCGGTCGGTGGAGGGGCGGACGTTCGGACTGACGTGGGTGCAGTTATCGCTGCTCGTCGGCGCGGCGCTGACGGTCGCGTGGTCGCTGTGGGAGGTTCCGCGCGACAGTTTGAACGCGCGGGTCGTCCGCGACGTGACGCTGTACGTGGCGATTCCGGGCGCGCTGGCGGTGACCCACGGACGCCACCTCGGCTATCGAATCGACCGCAAGGCGATACGAAACACGCTCGTTCTCGCGGCGTTCGTGGTTCCGTTCTACGTCGTCGGGTCGTCGCTCCCGTCGATTCGGACGTACTATCCGATGTGGAGCACGACCGCCGACCTCGGGAGTTTCCTGCCGCACGCCGCGAAGCAGTTCGTCGTCGTCGTCGCCGCGGAGACGTACTACCGCGGATTGCTCTGCGTCGGCGTCCGGAAAATCGGATTCAAGAGCGTGTTCATCAGCCCGGTCGTGTACGCCTTCCACCACCTCGGTAAGCCGCCCATCGAACTCCTCCTCTCAGGGCCGACCGACGTGCTCTTCGGCGCGGTGGACTACGACTGCGATTCGCTGCTCCCCTCCGTCGTCGCGCACGGACTCGGTCTCGTCCTCCTCGATTGGCTGGTGCTTCACGACCCGCTCATCCGCACGGAGACGGTGGTCGATTGGCTCTCGTGGCTTCGAATACCGCTGTGACGGAGGAACGGAACCGGGGGTTCGTTACGAACCCTACCCGGAACTTTAAATCGGATGCCGGGACCACTCCCTGACGAGCGATGTTTCACGTCGTCGAGCGGGTCGAAGACGAAGTGCCTCCGATGGTCGCCCTCGCCGTCGCCGTCGTCGCCGTGAGCACGAGCGCCATCCTCGTCGAACTGAGCTACGCGCCGAGCATCATCAAGGCGTTCTATCGCGTGCTCTTCACGACGCTCCTGCTCGCCCCGCTCGCCGTCACGCGCTACCGCGCCGACCTCCGTACCTTCTCGCGCCGGGACTTGCTCGTCGCTATCGTCACCGGCGGCGCGCTCGCCTGTCACTTCGTCGCGTGGTTCGAGAGCCTGGAATGGACGACGGTCGCCGCCTCCGTGACGCTCGTGCAGTCGCAACCGCTGTTCGTCGCGTTCGGCGCGTGGGCACTGTTGGACGAGCGAGTTACCCGACGAACGGTGGCCGGGATCCTCGTCGCGCTCGTCGGGATGGTCGCGATGTCGCTCGGCGGCCTGCTTTCGGGGGCGGTAGTCGCCGGGCAGCGCCCGCTCTACGGAAACGCGCTCGCGGTCGTCGGGGCGATCGCCGCGGCGGGGTACGTCCTCGCGGGGCGGTCGCTCCGCCAGCGCGTCTCCCTCGTTCCGTACGTGACGGTCGTGTACGGCGTCTGCACGGTCGTCCTGTTCGGCGTCGCGCTGGCCGGCGATGCTCCCGTGGCGCTCACCGCCTATCGACCGACCGAGTGGCTTCTGTTCCTCGCCATGGCCGTCGGACCGGGCATCTTCGGCCACACGGTCATCAACTGGGCGCTGAAGTACGTCGAATCGAGCGTCGTCAGCGTCTCGCTGCTCGGCGAACCCGTCGGGAGTACCCTGCTCGCCCTCGCCATCCTCGGCGAGGTGCCGGGGATCGCGACCGTCGCGGGTGGTCTCGTCGTTCTCGGCGGAATCTACGTCACGTCGACGGCGCGCTGAGTCAGTAGTTCGGACGCTCCTCGTACTCGATGGGGTCCCGCACGCCGACGTTCTGGAACGCCTGCAGGCGATACGCGCAGGCGTCACAGGTTCCGCAGGCGGGTTCCGACGCGCGGTAGCAACTCCACGTGTGTTCGTAGGGAACGTCGAGGTCGACCCCGCGGCGGGCGATGTCGGTCTTGCTCCACTCGACGAACGGCGCGACGAGTTCGACGGTCGTGTCGGGTTTCGTCCCGATGTCGACGACCCGCTGGAACGCCTCGAAGAACGCGGGTCGGCAGTCTGGATACCCCGAGAAGTCCTCGCTGTGCGCGCCGATGAACACGGCGTCGCAGTCGTTCGCTTCCGCGCAGGAGACCGCCATCGAGAGCAGGTTCGCGTTCCGGAACGGAACGTAGGTGTCCGGCACCTCGTCGCTCTCCAGATCCGCGTCTTCGACCGCCATCTCGTCGTCCGTGAGACTCGACCCGCCGATGGTGGCGAGGTGACTCGTCTCGACGCGGAGGAACTCGGCGTCGAGTTCGTCGGCCTGTCGTTTCGCGCAGTCGAACTCCTTGCCCTCGGTTCGCTGGCCGTAGGAGGTGTGCAGGAAGTACGGTTCGTACCCTCGATCGCGGGCCTCGTAGGCCGCGGTCGCGCTGTCCATCCCGCCCGAAGCGAGGATGACGGCCCGGTTCTGCGTCGTCGATTCGTCCGTCGGTTCCGTCCTCTCTCGTGTCGCGGTCGTCTCGTTTCGTGTCATGCGTTCAGGTTCCGGGTGCGTCGTTCCAGAGGTCGACGTGCAGTCGCGGCGTGTACCTGTAGCCGCGCTCCATCGCCAATTCGGCGACTCGGTCGCGCGTCTCGTCCAGTCGGTCTCGGGTCGCGCCTTCCGGCATCAGGAGCACGTCCGCGTCTCGGACGGTCGCGTCGGCGGCGTCGCGAATCCGCGAAACGAGCCGGTCGACCTCCCTCAGGTCGGAGTCGTCCGTGACGACGAACTTCAACTGCGTTTCGTAGGCGTCCGCGAACTTCGCCAACGCCGCCGCGTCGATTCGCCGCGCTTCGTGGCGCGCCGCCCACTCGCCGTCTCCTTTCGGGTCCCTCTCGGCGGTCGGCGTCGAGGAGGCGAGTTTTGGGCTGACGCTCGCCAGGTCGATGGGCGCGTCCCTGAATATCGTGCCGTTCGTTTCGACCGTGGTGTGGTAGCCGGCCTCCGCGAGTCGGTCGAGGAGGGCGACGCACTCGTCGTGAACCAGGGGTTCGCCGCCCGTGACGACGACGTGGTTCGCGTCGTGCGATTCTATCTCCGCGAGGATTTCGGAGAGCGTCATCCTCGCGTGGGTCGGCTCCCACGAGGTGTGGTACGAGTCGCAGAACCAACACCGGAGGTTACAACCGCTGGTTCGGACGAAGACGCTCGGCGTGCCAACCAGTTTCCCCTCGCCTTGAAGCGAGTAGAACAGTTCGTTGACGGGGAGCGACGGTTCGCCGGAGTCCGTTTCCGTCCCCGTCCTCTCCTTCGCGTCGGCGTTCACCGGCATGGTCAAATCGGGCCGCCGCAGAGTTCCGCGGTTTCGCTGACCCGCACCGCAACATCGGAGACGGTGTCCGGCAGTTCCGCGCGGAGTCGGCGTTCGAGTTCGATGCTCATCACTTCCGCCGTCGGCGGCGCGTCGAAGAGGACGACGGCGTCGGAATCGCCGCTTCGCTCGAACGCTTCGACGAGCGGGTCGCCCGCCTCCAGCAGGAACCGGTGGTCCCACTCGGAGATGACTGCGGTAATATCTCCCTTGTCGACGACCCATCCCTCGTCCGTGAGTTCGCCGACGACCGTTACCTCGATTTCGTAGTTGTGGCCGTGCGGCCTGCTACATTTTCCGTCGTGGTGGAGCAACCGGTGGCCGGAACTGATGCGAATCGGTCGGTCGCGTCCGATGTGGAGGGTTCGTTCGTGCGGTGATTCCAGTATAGGCTCGGACATACCCGAAGCTTATCGAGAGAATACTTAAACGGTACCACTCCGAACGCGCCGGCTACAGCAGCCGGCGCAGGATTCGGAGCGGAAGCGTGATTATCGCGATGACGAGGTTGATGGCCGAGCGAAGCACCGACCGAATGGGTGCGAGCACCGAGAGCATGGTTTAATTTTCGTCGGAAAGAAGGCTGTCGCTTGTGGCTGCAAATGCAAGCGTGGATTACCGTCGTCCGTCTTCGTCAGGGGAGTTCACGGACGATTTTCAGCGCGGTCGGAAGGTGTATCCCGTCCACGCTCCTCGACGACCGATCGTCCGCGGGGGAGTCGGTCGCGGAACCGGGGACGAAAAACGGTTTAGCGCGTCTCTGATTAAATCGAGCCATGGGATATCGGCTCGACGAAATCGACAAGCGGATTATCTACCGACTGATGCAGAACGCTCGGGACACCTCCGCGCCCCAGATAGCCGACGAAGTGAGCGTCTCGGCCGGGACGATACGGAATCGCGTGCAGAAGATGCGGGAACACGGAATCATCACCGGGTTCCACGCGAACATCGATTTCGAGCGCGTCGACGGGAGGTTGACGAGTCTGTTCACCTGCACGGCGGAGGTTCCGAGTCGGGAGGGACTCGCGCAGAGTATCCTCGACATCCCCGGCGTCGTGAACGTCCGCGAACTCATGACCGGGCGGGGGAATCTACAGGTCAAGGCGGTGAGCGAGGACACGAGCGACCTCTCCCGCATCGCGAACGAGCTTTCGAATCGCGGACTCGAAATCGAGAACGAAAACCTCGTCCAGAACGAGCGGTTCCACCCCTATCACCAGTTCGGACCGGACGAACGACGGGGTCACGTCTCCATGGCCGACCTCGTAAGCCTCTCCGGCGAGGCGGACGTCGTCGAGTTGGTGATCGACTCCGACGCGCCGATCGCCAACAAGACGCTGAAGGAGGCGGGACGGGAAGGGCTCATCGGCGACGAACTCCTCATCATCGCCATCGAGCGCGACGATACGGTCCTCACTCCGAAGGGAAGCACGTGGATTCGCCCGGACGACGTCGTGACGGTGTTCTCCAGGGAGGGCGTTTCGGACGACGTTCTGCGGGAGTTCGTGGGGGAATAACGCGCGGAACGAGGGAATCGGGCCGGTGGAAACGGCATCGCTCCCCCGTACCCGGTGAACCGCTCCGGAACGGTACCGAGTATCGCACCGCTATCGCCGATTCGCGGGTATTTCGAACGTGTAGGTGTCGCCGTGGTCGAGGTACGCAACTCGGTCTTCGAGCCCCGCTTCCGCGATCGCGTCCTCGAAGTCGGCGCGCGGCGACCGGAAGACCTCGTAATCGTTGTAGTGAATCGGAATCGAGGTGTCCGCGTCGAACAGTTTCACGGCCTCGACGCCCTGTTCCGCGTCCATCGTCAACAGGATGCCGAGGATCTTCGTCCCGCCCAGGTGTAAGAGCGCGATATCGATGTGCGGGTATCGCTCGGGAATCGCTTTCAGTTTATCGTACACGAGCGTATCGCCCGTGATGTAGAGCCGCAGAAGCGTTCGTTCCTCGTCCGCTCGAAACTCGAGCATGCTCCCCATCACCGGGGGGAGCGCCTTCGAGAGGATACCGGGCGCGTGAGTCCCCGGCATCGCCGTGATGGTGAGTTCCGTTTCTCCCTTCCGAACGCGCGTTTTCTCCCACGTGTCCATCGGATACGTTTCGTGGAATCCCTCGTCCGCGAGTTCGCCGGCAGCGTGGTGCGTCGTCACGATAGGAAGGCTCCGGTCGAGTTTCTCCTCGACGACGCGATCGAAGTGGTCCCCGTGATAGTGCGAGAGGAGCACGAAATCGATGTCCGGCGGTAACTCCTCGATATCGATGGCCGGGTCGGTTCTTCGCTTCGAGGTGATACCGTATCCGAGGTGGACGTGGTCGCCGCTGTGGAGGAAGTTCGGATCGGTCAGAATCGCGAATCCGGCGTAGCGAACGATCAGGGTGGCGGTTCCGACGAAGAATATCGAGCCGCTTTCGAGGTCCACGTCGTCCGTCCGCGGGGGCGAAAGCTCGAGCGTTCGGTCCATATCGGACGCTTCGGTACGCCGTTTCTTAGCGTTGTGCTAGCCATCCAACTACTCCGCCCCGCGGTCGCTCGCAAACGTCGGAGCGACGTTGCACGGGTCGCGGATTTCGCCGCCGTCGACGAACCCGCGGACGCGACGAGAGCGCGGACGAGGAGACTCGCGGTTGGCGGCCGCCCTTCAGCCGAAGTGCGCGACGAGACGCTCCGCCCACCGCCGGTTCGCGTCCTCGGTCCGCCCCGCGATGTGCGGCGTGTGAACGACGTTGTCCCGGCCGAGGAGCGGGTCGTCAAGCGCCAGCGGCTCCTCGTCCCACACGTCCGCGGCCAAGAGGAGTTCGTCGGCGAGCACGCGCTCCCGAAGCGCCGCCGTGTCGCAGACGCCCGCCCTCGTGATGAGGACGACCAGACAGCCCTCCGGAAGGCGGTCGATGTGGTCGGCCGTGATCAGCCCCCGCGTCGCCTCGGTGAGCGGCACGGTCGGCGCGAATACCTCCGCGTCGCGGACGAGCGCGTCGAGGTCGTACACCCGCCGCGCGCCCGAGCGGTGGAAGCAGGGCTCGTCGGCGTACGGATCGTAGGCGGCGACGTCGGCGCCGAGGAAGTCGGCGACGCTCGCGTAGCGGCTGCCGATGTTGCCGACGCCCGCGACGCGAACGCGTTTGCCCGAGACCGTACCGTTCACGAACGCGGGGTCGTCGGCGAACTGGTGGCCCCTGGCCTCCGGAATCTCGTTGTCGAGTTGGTCGAGGTCCCACGGGTCGTGGCTCTCGATCATCCCCCGGTACTTCTGGGGGAGCTTTCGGAGCGCGTTTATCGTCAGCGCGATGCCGAACTCGGACACGGACTCGCTCCAGAAGCCCTCGTTCGTGTGGTCGTGGACGGTCACCCCGCGGTCTTCGAGCGCGGCCGCGACGGTCCCGTCCGCCGAGTACATCGACGTGGTCATCACGAACGCTTCGCGCAGGTTCGAGAAGGCGGACAGCCGCGTATCGTCCACCCTCGCGCCCAGCGAGACGAGTTGCGTGACGCCGCTCGGGTCGGCGACGGCGTCCGTCAGGGGCGTCTCCCGTTGGTCGTTCAAGCGGACGAACTCGACCGGCCCGTCGCGTTCCCAGAGCCGGCGGAGATGGTCCGCCGCGAGGGGCCAGACGTCTTCGAACAGCGGGTCGACGACGATGGTGCGTGACATCGGTGTGTATCCTCCTGTGTCTCCTGTGATTCGAGTTTACGCTTCGGATTCTCCGCGGTCGAACAGATATCGCACGTTTTCGAGCACCTGAGGCGGCATCCGCTCCGGGTGCGAGGGGTACGGCGGCACCTCGGCGGTTATCCACCCGTCGTACCCGACGTCCGCGAGCGCGTCGACGACGCTCTCCCAGTCGATATCGCCCTGCAGCGGGTACGTCGGTCGGTGCGCGTCCGTGAGCCAGTCCTTGACGTGTACCTTGGAGATGCGCCCCCCGAGTTCGCGTATCCATCGGTCGGGGAGCCCCCACCGAAAGCCGTTGCCGACGTCGAAGTACGCGGTCACCGGCCCGGCGTCGGCCGCGGCGTCCAGAAATCGGCTGAACTCCGACGGGGAGTAGAGGAAGTCGTTCTGGACGTTCTCGACGGCGACGCGGACGTCCCGCTCGGCGGCGTACCGGACCAGTTCGCGCACGGCGTCGAGCGCCCGGTCGTAGCAGGCGTCGTAGTCGGCGGACGGTTCGACCACCGCCGGGACGACGAGCACCTCGTCCGCGCCGAGGGTCGCCGCGGCGTCCACCATCTCCTTTCCGATTTCGATACCTCGCTCCCGCGCCTCGTCGTCGGCGCTCGACAGCGGGTACTCCCAGTGGCGCACGGTCGAGACCGCCGGGATGGCGAGGTCGTGCGCCGCCGCCGCCCGTTTCATCTTCCGGCGGCCGGCGTCGGTCGTGATTTCGCCGTCCGCGGTGTAGTTCGGTTCGACGCCGTCGTAGCCCGCGGCCGAGACGATGTCGCACGTTCGTTCGAAGTCGTCGGTCGGAAAGCCGGCTTGGTTCAGTCCGTAGTTCATGAGTGGGTGATGTCGGGTGGGTTCGGTTCGCGTCTCACCGCGCGTCCGCTCGGCGGAGCAGGGCGGTCAGGAACTCGGCGTGGCTCCACGCCAGCGGCAGCGCGAAGCTGACGACGTTCCGCTCGGCCGTCTGCTCCGCGAGGTCGCGGTACGCGTCCTTCATGTGCCCCAACTCCTCGACCACGAGGTCGAAGGGCACGTCCCGGAGCACTTCCTCGTCGAACTCCTTCTCGAAGTCCCGCCTCGTGTGCCACTCGTTCTCCATGAACGACTCGAAGCGGTCGCGCGTCGTCAGGTGTTCCGGGATGTGGCCCGAATCGTCGGCGTACCGGGCGATGGTTTCGAGGACGGCGTCCCCGCGCTCGACCTCGCCGCGGTCGAACCGATACTGCGCGTGCCACGCCGTGTACTGCATCCACGGTCCGTTCCCGCCGTGCTGTTGCACCTCGTAGTCGCGGTAGAACCCGAGAAACCGCTGGAGCCCCCCGAGTTCCGGGTCGTCGAGCGCGGCGACCGCCCGTTCGGCGGCCTCCTCGACGCTCGCGCCGAACAGGTCGTCGAGGCCGAAGTAGTAGGGTGCGAGCAGGGTGATATCCGGCCGCGCGTCGATATCGCCGGTCGGCGAGTACCGACGGGGGACGTGCCGCGTGCTCGTGAACGCCCGTCGCACGCCGCCTTCCAGTCGCGTTCGGAACTCCTCGACGGCGTCGACGACGGCGGGCGTCTCGCGGAGGGTGGACAGCGCGTCGACCGTCGATCGAAGCGCGGCGACGAAGGTGCAGTTCACCCACAGCGTGTAGCCGGACTCGATGCGGCCCTCGTGGATGCTCGTCGTGCTCTCGACCAACTGCGCGTTCGGGTCGAACAGTTCGTCCCGGACGAACGGGACGGCGCGCTCGACGGCGTCGACGGCGGTCGCGTAAAAGTCGTCGTCGACGGCCTCCGTCGAGTTGGTCGCGTCGAGGGCGAGGAGCGCGTGCGCGAGGACGCGCAGCCCGTGTCCGGTGTTGTCCTCCTGAACGTAGATGCTCTTGTCCGTCCCGTCGAGCGCGTATCGCTGCTGCCACGCGCCGGTCTCGTCTTGGACGGCGAGCACGAATCTGGCCGCGTCGAGGATGCGTCGCGTGCAGTCGTCAGGCCGAACGTCGGCTTCGACCGCGGTCAACCACGCCCGCGTTATCGAGGCGATGTCGCGCGGATAGGCGTACGGGTATCGGTTGTCGGGCGAACTGGCCAGCGGCACCGCGCCGCGACGCTCCGCCGGGTACACCAACTCGTCCAACACGTCGAGGTGGAACTCCGGCGTCAGGATGTGGTCGGGGACTTGTTCGACGGCGCTCGCCTGCTGAACTGAATCGTCGGTCATGGATCGATTATCGCTCATTCGGATCGCGTGAGGGGCCGTTCTTCGTGCGACTGTGCGGCGGTACCTCTGGTCTTCAGGGCTCGCTTCGACCCGGGGTCGAAGAGGTAGACGTCGGCGGGGTCGACCGAAACGCCGACCGTCTCGCCCGGGTTCGGGTACACGTCCGGCGGTACCCGCGCGGTGAGATTTTGATCGGCGGCGGAGAGGTGGAGGAAGTTGTCGTTGCCTTGGTACTCGGCGACGGTCACGGTCGCCTCGAACGTCGCCGAGTCGGCGGCCGCGTCGACTCGGAGGTCCTCGGGTCGCAGCCCCACGCGCACCTCCGCCCCGTCGTCGCGGGGAACCGAGTCGGCGGGGAGCGTGGCGAACGCGACCCCCTCCCGTCGAAGCGCCGCCTCGCCGCCCGACGCGTCGACGCGGGCGGCGAAGGTGTTCATCGACGGACTGCCGAGGAACGTCGCCACGAACTCGTTCACCGGGTGGTCGTACGCGGTCTCCGGCGGCGCCACCTGCTGGAGTTTCCCGTCGTCCATGATGGCGATGCGGTCGGCCATCGTCATCGCCTCCGTCTGGTCGTGCGTGACGTACACCGTCGTCACGCCGAGGTCGTCCTGGATGTGCTGAAGCTCCGTCCGCATCCGCGCCCGCAGTTTCGCGTCGAGGTTCGACAGCGGTTCGTCGAGCAGGAACACGTCGGGGTCGCGGACGATGGCGCGGCCGAGCGCCACGCGCTGTTTCTGCCCGCCGCTCATCTCGTCGGGGAGGTCGTCGAGCAGTTCGGTGATGTCGAGCAAGGACGCAACGTCCTCGACTTTCTCCTCCCGCGCCGTCGCGTCGAGGTCGGTCGAGTGTTTGAGGCCGTACTCGATGTTCTCCCGGGCGGTCATCTTGGTGTAGAGCGCGTAGCTCTGGAACACCATCGCGAGGGAACGTTCGCTCGGCGCTAGCTCCTGCACCTCCCGGTCGCCGATTTCTATCGTTCCCGACGTGACGGTTTCGAGTCCGGCGATCATCCGGAGCGTCGTCGATTTCCCGCAGCCGGACGGACCGACGAAGACGACGAACTCGCCGTCCTCGGCGGCGAGTTCGAGGTCATCGACGGCGGTTTCCCGGCCCTGTGCGTCGTCGTAGATCTTCGTGAGACCGTTCATTTCAAGCGTCGCCATCGGTATCACCTCGCGGGTTCGTCGTCTCGTCGTTCGACCGGCGTACGCGAGCGCTCATCGCACCGCCTCCCCGTCGTCGAACGCGTGCAGTTCGTCGATATCGAAGGCGACGTCGACGCGGTCCCCCTCGGAGAGCCCGGGGGGAAGGTCGCGCAGCCGCGCGGTGAACCGCGAGCCGCCTCGAACCAGCGCGAGTTCGTACGCGTTCCCGAGCGGTTCGACGACGGCGACCTCGCACTCGAACGATTCGCCGTACGCCGCGTTCGACCCCGTTCGTCCGCCGTCCGTCAGGTGGACGTTCTCCGGGCGGATGCCGACGGTGTCCGCGCCGGCCGGGAGCGACGTTCCGAGCGAGACCGGCTCGCCGTGGGGGAAGAGACGCGCATCCCGGCCGCCGTCCACGTCGAAGAAGTTCATCGGCGGGTTGCCGATGAAGCCGGCGACGAACTCGTTGGTCGGTCGCTTGTAGATCTCCTCTGGCGTGCCGACCTGCTGGAGCTCCCCGTCGTTCATCACCGCGATGCGGTCGGCGACGCTCATCGCCTCCTCCTGGTCGTGGGTGACGTACACCGTCGTCGTGCCGAGCCGCTGTTGGAGTTCCCGGATTTCGAACCGCGTCTGGACGCGCAGTTTCGCGTCGAGGTTCGACAGCGGTTCGTCCAACAGGAACGCCTTCGGCTCGCGGATTATCGTCCGCCCGACCGCGACGCGCTGGCGCTGGCCGCCCGACAGCTGTCCGGGCTTCTTGTCGAGCAGGTCGCCGATCTCCAGCAGTTCGGCCGTCTCCTCTATCTTCCGCTCCTTCTCGTCCTTCGAGAGGTCCATCTTCCCGAGCGGGAACGCGAGGTTCTCCCGCACCGTCTTGTGGGGGTAGAGCGCGTAGCTCTGGAACACCATCGAGAGCTCCCGCTTCTGGGGGAGGGTTCTGGTGACGTCCGCGCCGCCGATGTCGATGGTGCCGGCCGTCGGCGTTTCGAGTCCGGCGATCATCCGGAGCGTCGTCGATTTCCCGCAGCCGGACGGGCCGAGCAGGACGAGGAACTCGCCGGATTCGACCTCGAGCGAAAGGTCGTCGACGGCGACGATACCGCCGTACTCCTTCCGAAGGCCGTCGAGCGAGATGCCCGCCGCCTCGTTCGATTCGTCGGCGGCGTTCCGGTCGACGTGTGCGTTCGCCGCCATCGTCACCCCTCCACCGAGCCGAAGGTCAAGCCCTCGACCATGTACTTTTCGAGGTAGACGAACATGACGATGATCGGGATGCTCGTCATCAGCGACGCGGCCATGATCTGCCCCCAGACCTGATGGAACCCAGTCGAGAGCGCTTCGAGCCCGATGGGGAGCGTGTAGTTGCTCTGGCTCCGGAGGAAGATGCTGGCGAAGAGGTACTCGTTCCAGGCGATCATGAACGTGTAGATGAACACCGCGACGATGGCCGGCGCCGAGAGCGGGAGCGTGATTCGGAATATCACTTCGAGCCGCGAGTAGCCGTCCATCATCGCGGCCTCCTCTATCTCCGGCGGGACGCTCCGGAAGTAGTTCCCGAGCATGTAGAGCGACACCGGGAGCGTCTGGACGAGGTACGTGATGATGAGGCTCCCCGGCTTGTCGACCAGCCCGAGCCAGACGACGATCTGGAAGAGCGGGACGACGAGCAGGATGCCGGAGAACATGTAGACGAGGAGCACCCCGCGGGAGAACAGTCCCCGGCCGCGGTACTCCAGCCGCGCGAAGCTGTACGCGCCGAACGTGGCGACGACGACCGACAGGCCGCCGGTGATCACCGAGATGATGAGGCTGTTCTTGAAGTAGGTCACGAACGGGAACGTCTGCGGACTGAAGACGCTCTCGTAGTGTTTGAGCGTCAGGTCCCGCGGGACGAGCGTCGGCGGTAGCGAGTAGATGGCGCTCTCGTTCATGAAGCTCGTCATCACCATCCAGTAGAACGGGAACAGGGAGACGAACAGCGTCACCGCTATCGAGAGGTAGAACACCAGCCGTTCCCACCGACTCGTCTCGATGTGATTGCGTCCGAACGCGCTCTTGAATCCGTCGACCGTCGTCGTGTAAATCGTTTCTATCATGTATCACCACTCCAATATCCAGCTGACGTACACGAGGACGAACCCCATGAGGGCGAGGAACAGCACCATCGCGATGGCGGCGGCCTGCCCCTGGTTGTAGTTGGCGAACGCGGTCTGGTAGGCGTAGATCGGCAGCGTCTGCACCTGCCGCGTCAGCAGCCAGATGTCCGCGAACTTGTTGAAGTTCCATATCCAGCGCAGGAGGAACACGGTGCCGAGGACGTACTTCAGTTCGGGGAGCGTGATGTCCTTGAACTGCGCGAGCCGTCCGGCCCCGTCTATCTTCGCCGCCTCGTACATGTCCGACGGAATCGCCTGCAGTCGCGCGATTATCATGAGGAAGGCGAAGGGGAAGTACCGCCACGCGTCGAACAGGACGACCATCGGCAGCGCGGTCTCCGCGTTGTTGAGCAGGTCGAGTTGCCCGCTCGACCAGCCGAGAACGTTGGTCAACAGGTACGGGGCCAGCCCGTACAGCGGATCGAGCAGCCACTGCCAGATGTACGCCACCGCGATGAGCGGCGCGACGTAGGGGAGCAACATGAGCCCTCTGACGACCCGTCGACCCCGGAACTGGCGGTTGAACAGGAGCGCGACGGCGAGTCCGCCGACGGTGGCGAGGCTGTCGCTGAAGAACGTGAAGACGACCGTGTTCTTCAGCGCCGACCAGAACGCGGCGCTCGAAAAGAGCGTCTCGTAGTGGCTCAGTCCGACCCACGTCGGCGATTCGGCGGGCGATATCGGAACCCGCGTGAAGCTCAGGTAGACGTTGTACGCCACCGGGTACAGGATGACCGCGGCGACGAGCACGATGGCCGGCGCGATGAGCAAGTAACCGAGAATGGCCTCTTTCTGCTCTATCGTGTACTCTCCGTCGGGTAACAGTTTCGACGTAGTTTTCGTTGACATTGATGAAAGTCACCGCTGGCGGGCGGCGAATCGGCTACTGCCCGACCGCCTCGCGCATCTTCTTCGCCTGCTCCTTGGCGACGGTGGCGGCGTCGTCGCCGGAGGCGACGCGGGAGACGGCCTCGGCGATCAGATACTTGTTCGTGATCTGACCCAGTTTCGGGAACGATTTCCCCTCGACGTAGCCGAACCGCTCGATGTTCTCGAACGCGCCGGAGATGTCCTTGAGGGTCGACCCCCACGCTTTCAGCGTCTCGTCGTTTTTGAACCGCTCGCTCTGGGCGGTCGGTTTGAGCACGGGGTTCATCCCGCCGGGGGCCATGTGGAGCCACTTGACGTAGTGGTCGCCGGTCATGAGGTACTCGGCGTACTTCTTTCCGGCCTCGAGCTTCTGTTTCGACGCGGAGCTGAAGTGACTGAGCGTGACGACCTGTCCGAAGGAGCTTTTGCGCTTCTTCTCGACGTGCGGCGCGAATCCGGTGTCTTTCACCATCTTCGACCCCGCCTTCGCGGCGTCTCCCATGAGGTACGACGAGTACTCGACGAGGTGACACTGCTCGTTGAGGTACGTGTGGTTGGCGGTTTTCCACGTGTCCTTTCCCGGCGGCGTGTACTGGGCCAACTTGCCGTAGAACTCCAGCGCCTCGATCATCTCCTTGCTGTCGAAGACGATTTTGCCCTGCTTGTCGAACACGCGCGCGCCGTTCGACCGCGCGAAGGGCGTGAAACACTGGCGAGCGAACGAGGTCTTTTTCGTCCCGACGACGACGCCGAACTGATTCTCGTTCGGCTTGTGGAGGGTCTTCGCGGCGTTCAACAGCGCGTCCCACGTCGTGGGTCGTTTCAGACCGTTCTCCTCGAGGACGCTCTTGCGGTACCAGAAGCCCTGCACCCAGCCGTGCATCGGCACGGCGTAGTGGCCGCCGCCGGGGGCGCGGGTGAGTTCGAGAGCGCCGTCGTAGAACTTCTCCCTGCCGATGGAGTCGATGACGTCCTTCGCTGCGCTCTTCGAGAGCAGTCCGCCGCTACCCAACTTCTGCATCGGGGAGAGGCCGAACTCCGCGACGGTCGGAAGCGTGTTCGACGCCCGCGCGGAGGAGATGCGGGTCGGAAGTTCGTCCTCCTTCACGGTTCGCATCTGCACGTTCGTCCCGTGGCTCGATTCGTACCCCTTGATGAGCTCCTTGATGACCTGTTGCCGGTCGTTCTCGACCTGCGTCGTCCAGAACGTTATCGACGACCCTCCGTTACCGCCCTTGTTGCCGCCCTTCTTCCCCTGCGTTCCGTCGTCGCCACCACCATAGAGGCTTCCGAGACACCCCGCGAGGGACGTCGCAACGGAGGCCCCGCCGACCGCCTTGAGAACGTTACGTCGGGATTTCGAGGCCGCGTCGATGTCGTCTGTCATGGTATGGCTTCGCACCAAGGTTCATAGACAAAATATATAAAATTTGCCCTCTGAGTTGATACTGTAGTGAATATGGTTGTGTATGAACGAACGTTTATGATTCCGCCGCGCGATTTCTGGGAACCTTTATCGGTGGAGACGCGAGGGTGCGACGAATGAACGAAGCGGAGTTGCGCGACGGGCTCATGGAAGCGGGGTTGTCGGAGTACCAGGTGAAGGCGTACGTCACGCTCCTCGAACTCGGGAGCGCGGCGGCGACGGACTTGGCCGAGAAGGCCGACGTTCCGCGGTCGCGAATCTACGACATCCTCCGCGACCTCGAAGACGAGGGGTACGTCGAGACGTACGAACAGGATTCGTTGCGCGCCCGCGCGCGGGACCCGACGGAGATATTCGAGGAACTGCAGGCGCGCGCGGAGGTGCTGAGCGACACGGCGGAGGAGATCAGGGAGCGGTGGCAGAAGACGGGCGTGGGCGGCCACCGAATCAGCGTCCTCAAGCGGGTCGAGACGGTGCTCGAACGGGCGGAGTTGGCGATACGGGACGCGGAAAATCAGGTACAACTCTCGATCCGACCCGGCCAGTTCGACCGTCTGAAGCCGGCGCTCCGTACCGCCGTCGAGAACGACGTGTTCGTCACGGTCTCGTTCAACACGTCGCCAGAACAGCCGTCCTCCCCGCCGACCGACGACGAGATGCGCGGCGTCGTGACCGAAGCCCGGCACAGGGACCTCCCGGCGCCGTTCCTCGTGCTGGTCGACCGGGAAGTGACGTGTTACGCCCCCCACATGCGGCCGGTCGGACAGTTCGGCGTCGTGTTCGAGGACACGACGCTGACGTACGTCTTCCACTGGTACTTTCAGGCGGCGCTCTGGGAGTCGTGGCCGGTCTTCTACACGACCCGCGACGACGGCCTCCCGGCCGAGTACGTCGACATCCGGGAGTGCATCCGCGATATCGCCCCGCTCTTGGCCGACGGCGCGATCATCGACGCGTCCGTCCGCGGTAAGGACGCCGGGCGGAAGCGGACCCACGACCTCCGGGGGCGCGTGACCGACGTCCTCTACGCGAACCCGGAGGCCGACGAGGGTGCGACGCCGTCGCTCTCCAGTTTGGCCGGGCAGGCGACGCTCGTGCTGGAGACGGACGAGGGCGAGTACGGCATCGGCGGGTGGGGAGCGATCCTCGAGGATATCGAGGCCGAGCGGGTTGTCATCGAGTCTGTGCGGTTCGACGACGCCTGACGGCGCTCTGAGAACCGGTTTTCAGTCGGCGGTCTCCGTCGCCCTCGTCGGCGTTCGCCGGGCGATCCAGGCGTCGACCGGCGACTTGATCGCGTAGTATATCCCGCCGGCGATCGCGGCGCTCGAGAGCGCGGGAACGAGCCAGTCCGGGGCTTGGATCGCGTACGCCGCGCCGATGGTCCAGGCGATGACGGCCGCGGGATTCCACCCGCGGAGGTACCAGTACCGACCGCCTCGCTCGAACAGGTCGCTCGCGTCGAAGTCGCGTTCGAGCAAGTAGTAGTGAACGAGCAAAATCCCCGTCGTCGGGACGAGCGTTACGGTGAGCGCCTCGAGGAAACCGAGGATTCCCCCGTAGCTGAAGATGCCCGCGATCGCCAGGATCGTTCCGATGAGACCGGTGACCGTCGTCATGTACACTCGATTCCACCCCGTTATCTGTGAGAGCGCGATACCGCCGGCGTAGACGTTGGTGACGTTCGTCGTCCACGACCCGGCGATCAGCAGGACGAGTCCCAGCGAGCCGAGGCCGAGTTCGACCATGATGGTCACCGGGTTCCACGTCCCGGCGGCCGCGGCGGCGAGGATGCCGATACCGGCGAGAACGATGCCGAAGATGACCCACGCGAGCGCCGCTCCCCAGCCCGGACCTTCCGGTCGCCGAGGATTACCGTACCGTCCGTAGTCCATCGCGACGATGAGGAACGCCGCGGTCGCGGCCGGAAAGATGTTCAGCGCCGCCCAGAAGCTGAGCCGTCCGCCGCCCGCGCCGCTCAGGGTGACGGAGTACTGGGTCACGATTTGGTAGACGACGAGCGCGAGGAGAACCGTCATTATCGGTACGGCGAGCCGGTTCAACCACTCGATCCACCGGTAACCGAAGACGGCGACCGAAGCCATGAGGACGCCCAGTACGCCAGCGAGAAGCGCGAACGAGACGTCGACGCCGAAGTTCGCCAGTATCGCCTTCGAACTCTGCGCCACGATTCCGGTCTGGACGCCGAACCACCCGACCGTCGCGATGACCATCGCGAGGGAGGGAATTACCCGTCCTCGCACGCCGAACGGCGCGCGCATCGCGGTCGTTCCGGCCGTGCCTTCCGCCGCGGCTATCTTCGTTCCGAAGTACACCAGCACCCCGATGAGGACGATGCTGATCACCGCTGCGGCGAGGCCGGCGAGCACTCCTGCGCCGAGGGTGAGCGATCCGAGCAGGAAATTCGTGATGACGATCGCGAACCCCGCCCATATCGTGAAGATCTTCCAGAACCCCCTCGTTCTGTTTTCCTCGGGGATGACGTCGATCCCCTCCGTTTCGATAAACCCCATAGTTTGTGATTGTCTGGCATGGTTGTAAGCATTTTGTTTATTTCGCCAATTTCCCAACCAATATCAAAAAATAATCCGGAGAGGGTGTGGAACCGAAGCAATTTTGAGTCATCCTTTAGGTTCTATCCCGCCTACTCCTCGCATGGAATTCGGGATCTACCTCAACCAGTACGGCGACGAGCGCCACCCCTTCGCGTTCGAGGACGCCTTCGAACAGGCGGCGCTCATGGAAGAACTGGGATACGACACCGCCGCGGTGGGCGAGCGACACTTCTACGAGGAGGGGTTCTACGAACCGCTGACCTTCCTCTCCGCGCTCGGCGCGCGAACCGACGACCTCGATCTCATGGCGAACATCCTCATCCTGCCCGTCTACCACCCGATTCACCTCGCCGAGCGAATCACGGCGCTCGACCACCTGATCGACGGACGAACGCGGTGGGGCGTCTCGTTGGGCTACCGGGAGAGCGAACTTCGCAACTTCGGCGTCGAGATGGACGACCGCGTTCCGCGATTCTTGGAGAGCATCGATATCGTGAAGCGGTTGCTGGAGGGGGAGCGATTCAGCCACGACGGGGCGTACTTCCGGTTCGACGACGCGTTCGTTCGACCCCGACCGGTTCAAAAGCCGCGACCGCGGCTCTGGGGCGGCGGCAGTTCGCCCGTCGCGATAAAGCGGGCGGCGTACCGGTGCGACGGCTTTACCGCCGCCGTCACCGTCCCGGAGACGCTCGCCGACGATATCGAGCGCTACCGCGAGGCGGTGGCGGAAGCGGGGAAAGACCCGGACGACGCGTCGGTCACGATCATGGTGGACGGGTACGTCGGCGAATCCACCGACGCCGCCCGGGAGGCGCTCGAACCGTACATGTTCGACCTCCACGAGAAGTACATCAAGTGGGGGAACCCCGAGTTCCGACGACGACCGACGTGGGAGGACGTCGAAGCGCAGGTTCTGGTCGGGACGGCGGACGAAGTCGCCGAGAAGGTCGCGCGCTACCGCGATATCGGCGTCGACCACCTCATCTTCCGAACGCAGTTCCCGGGGATGGAGCAGTCGGCGGCGCTCGAAAGTATCCGTCGGTTCGGGGAGGACGTGATGCCGCAGTTCCGGTAACGAGGCTCGCCTCGGCCGCGCCGCGCTACGCGTATTCGCTGATCGCCTCCCGTATCCAGTCCAAGTTGCGCTCCGGTAGCAGCCCGTAGTTGTAGAACGAGACGCGCTCGGCCCCGGCGTCGACGACCGCGTCGACCAGTTCTCGGACGGTCGCGGCGTCGCGAACCGCTGGGTGGCCGGGTAGCAGTCCCGCGTGGAGCGGAACGTCGGGCGTCAGATCGTCGGCCACTCGAAGTCGGTCCGCGGCCGCGGTTCCCGACGACTCGTACGCGATAACGGTGTAGTAATCGAGCGAGTCGGCCAGTCGCGCCAAGTCGGCACCCTGCATCCACGCGTCTTCGACGTCGAGCAGGCCGACGTAGTAGCCCATCTTCGCGTCGACGACCGCCCGACAGTCCGAGAACAGCGTCGTCAGAACGTCCGTGCGCGCGTCGGCGTATCCCTCGACTTCGGGGTGCGCGGCGAGCCAGCCGTAGGGGTCGACGGTCGACGGGAGGCGGCCCTCGGCCAATCGCAGAATCGCCTCTCGGCACGCGCGGCGGGCGCGGTCGACGTCCACACCGTCGTTCGCGGCGTTCTCCCGACAGTGGTCGCAAAAGCAGAGCCCGAACAGGAACTCCCCGAGGGTGCCGAGTCGGGCGTGGATTTTCTGGTGGTGCCAGCCGAACCCGGTTCCGTACATGTAATCGAACGACTCCAGTTCGATGCGGTCGAACGCGCCGAGCGCCGAGAGCTCTCCGAGAACGTCCAGGAGATACCGCCGAACCGTCGGATTCGCGGGACAGAGTCCGAACGCGAGCGAATCCCCGAACGGCGTTCGAATCGTCGCCTCCGGACGGCGCAGTCCCAGCCGCGAGTTGTGACAACCGACCGTCCACGAGTTGAGCGACACCTCCGACCCCTCCACGCCGTCGACTATCTCACGAACCCAATCGCCATCGCCCATCGTCTCGTTCGGAACCGGTTTCAGATCGGCGTACTCCGCGTCCGGCCGGAAGTAACTGCTCGCCCGCGCGAAGAACGTCTTCCGCGCGGGGTTGTGCGGGAGGAACGCCTGAACGGCGTGGTAGTTCGTGGCGAGGTTGATCTCCGTGATGCCGATGTCGTCGAGTCGCTCGACGACGGCGTCGACGCCCTCGTCGAGCACGTCCCACGGGTACGCCCACAACGCGAAGTCCATGTTGGATGGACGCCAGCGCGTCGCTTATCGTTTTCTCGAATCGTTCCGATACGTCTCCGACGGAACGGCTCGGAGCGCGCCAAGTTGATGACCCACTCCGCCGTACCACGCGCATGCAGATCACTCGCGTAGCGATCCACCGGTTCGAGATACCGCTGGAAGAGCCGTTCGTCACCGCGCTCCGGCCGATTCCCGCCCTCGAACGCGTGCTGGTCGAAGTCGAGACGGACGTCGGACTCACCGGCGTCGGCGAGGGCGCACCCGCGTACGAGGTGACCGGCGAGACGCAGGGCTCGACCGCCGCCGTCCTCGCGGACGTGCTGGCCCCCGCCGTTCTCGGCGAGGATCCGCTGGCGGTCGAACGCCTCGTTCGACGGATGCGGGCGCTCGTCGACGGTGCGCCGAGCGCGCACGCGGCGCTCGAAATCGCCTTTCAGGACCTCCGCGGAAAGGCGGCAGAGCAACCGCTGTACCGATTGCTCGGCGGAAACGCCGAAGAGCCGACGCTCACCGTCCCGAAGGTTCTCAGCATCAAACCTCCCGACGAGATGGCGGCCGACGCCGCGGCCGCCGTCGACGAGGGTTACGACCAACTGAAGATAAAGCTCGGACGCGACCCGGAGACGGATATCGAACGCGTGACCGCTATCGCGGCGGCCGTTCCCGACGAAACCAGCCTGAAAGCCGACGCGAATCAGGGATGGGGCGACGCGAAGACGGCCGTAGAGGCGCTCGCCGGAATGGCCCACCACCTCGACGTGATCGAACAACCCGTCGCCAAGGAGAACGTGAGCGACCTCGCCTTCCTCCGCGACCGACTCGACGTCCCGGTCATGCCCGACGAGAGCGTCGAAACGGCGACCGACGCGTTGGACCTGATAAAGCGAGGGGCGGGCGACGTCTTCAACATCAAACTGATGAAGACCGGCGGCATCGCCGAGGCGGTCCGACTGAACGCGGTCGCCGAGGCGGACGACCGTCCGACGCAGTTGGGGTCGATGGTCGAGGGACACGTCGGAACCGCCGCGGGAATTCACTTCGCGTCGGCCTTCGAGAACGTGATCTGGAACGAGATGGTCGGCCCTTTCATGACGACCGAGGGAATCACCGACCTGCGCGCGGACGTTCCGCGAATCGAAACCTCCGGCCCCGGCCTCGGCGTGCGGGTCGACCGAACGAAGCTGCGGTCGCTCCGCAGCGACGTTACCGAAATCGAACCATGAGCGTCGACGAGGAACGACTGGTCGAGTTGACCGCGGAACTGGTCGAGCGGGCGAGCGAGAATCCCCCCGGAAACGAGCGCGCGGTCGCCGACTTCCTCGCGGAGCGACTTCGAGCGTCGCCGGTCGGGTTCGACGTCGAGCGGTACGAGGTCGAACCCGACCGTCCGAACGTCGTCGCTCGCGCCGGCGACGCCGACGGCGGAACGGTGCTCCTCGCCGGCCACACGGACGTGGTTCCCGCGACCCCCGACGAGTGGACCGGCGACCCGTACGCGCTCCGTCGGAACGCGGGGCGACTCGTCGGCCGGGGCGCGTCCGATATGAAAGCCGCCCTCGCCGCCAAGGTGCTCGCGGCCGAATCGGCGCTCGCCGACGGCGCGGTCGACGGGGAGGTCGTCCTCGCGTTCGTCGTCGACGAGGAGTGGAACGGCGCGGGGATGCGAGCGCTCGTCGATCGGGGAATCGCGGCCGACTACGCGATCATCGGCGAGCCGACGAATCTGAACGTGTGCGTCGCACAGAAGGGCGTCGCGCGGTACCGACTCACCGTCCGGGGGAAGAGCGCCCACTCCGGCCGACCGGATCGCGGCGTGAACGCCATCACCGGGATGCGTCGTGCGCTCGACCGAATCGAAGAACTCGACCCGGACGTCCGCCGGACGACGTCGCATTCGCTGTTGGCGCCCGAAACGATAACCGTCACCGAGATCGACGGCGGAATCGGGCCGAACGTCGTTCCCGACCGCGTCGTCGCCACGGTCGACTGGCGGACGCTCCCCGGACGCGACGGGTCGGTCGACGCGTTCGATCGCAGAATCGAGAGCGCGCTCGACGGCCTGTCGGTCGACGGGACGGAAGTGGACGTTTCCTCCGAGCGTCTCGTGTTCGCTCGCGCGGCGGAGATCCCGTCCGACCATCCCCTCGCCGCGACCGTCGTCGAGGCTGCGCGGGATTCGGACGCGGACGCCGACGCGGTCGGGTTCGACGCGGCGACCGACGCGCGATTTCTGATCCGCGACGCGGGGATTCCGACGGTGCTGTTCGGTCCCGGGAGCATCGAGGAGGACGCCCACACGGTCGACGAATCGGTCGCCGTCGACGACGTGGTCACGACGGCCCGCGTTTACGAGTCGGCGATCCGCCGCTTGCTCGCCTGAAACGGGATTTCGAGCGTTTTCCGAGTCCATGTCGCCGTTCGACCTCGAACGGTCGGTCTCGGCGGGGCGTCGGTTCGGACCGGCGGCACCAACGTACTTGCTTTCGAACGACGAACGCACGACCACGATGAACGGGGAGCAGCCACACTCGCGCTCCGATTCGCGCCTTTCGGAGCGAGTAAGCGCCATCGACCGCTCGAAGATCCGCGTGATGTACGACCTGGCGCTGGAGGTCGCCGACGAGGATCTCGTCCACTTCGAGATAGGGGAACCCGACTTCGATACGCCGACGCACATCGTGGAAGCGGCGGCGGACGCCGCGAACGCCGGCGCTACGCACTACACCTCGAACGCGGGTCTTCCGGAGCTTCGGGAGGCGGTGGCGGCGAAGACGGCCACGGAAAACGGGGTCGAGTTCGACCCCCGTCGGGAGATCACGATCACCAACGGCGCGATGGAGGCCCTGTACCTCGCGCTCCAAACCGTCGTCTCGCCCGGCGACGAGGTGGTCGTCCCGACTCCCGCGTGGCCGAACTATCGAAATCAGATTCGTCTCGCGGGGGGAGTACCGGTGTACGTGCCGCTGCCAGCGGAGCGGGGATTCGATTTGGACGCCGACGCCGTCGCCGACGCCATCTCCGACGAGACCGCGGCGGTGATCGTCTGCAGGCCGTCGAATCCCACCGGTCGCGTGTACGACCGCGACCGACTCGAAACCGTCGTCGAGGCGGCGGCCGCACACGACGCGTACGTCATCGCCGACGAGGTCTACGAGGGACTCATCTTCGACGGTTCGCCCCGGAGCGTCGCCGCGGACACCGCGCACTCGGACGCCGTCGTGAGCGTGAATTCGTGTTCGAAGAAGTACGCGATGACGGGTTGGCGATTGGGTTGGTTGGCCGGACCGGAGCACGTCGTTCGGGCCGCCACGGTCACGCACGAGAGCACGACGGCGTGCGCGCCGAGCGTTTCGCAGCACGCGGCGATCGCGGCGCTCACGGGACCGCAGGAGCCGATCCGCGCGATGAAAGACGCGTACGAGACGCGCCGCGACTACGTCGTCGACCGGATCGCCGACATCCCCGATATTTCGTGCCCCCGTCCGAAGGGGGCGTTTTACGCCTTCGTCGACGTGAGCGCGCTCGACGGGTCGAGCTTCGAGATCGCAAAACGGTTGCTCTACGATTACGGCGTCGTGACGGCGCCGGGGGACGGATTCGGGGACGCGGGCGAAGGGTACCTGCGACTCAGCTTCGCGACCGGTTTGGAACGCATCGAACTCGGCCTCGATCGCATCGAGGCGATGGTGACGGCGGAGCGAGGATAGCGGCGAAACGCTCGGTACAGAGCACCGCGTTCGTATTCGTATGTACTCCGAACGAGAACGCCGATTCGTATCGAACGCGCGCGTCGCCCGCCTCGCGACCGTCGACCGTGATGGACGGCCGCACGTCGTCCCGATCTGTTTCGCGCTCGTCGGCGACCGACTCGTCTCCCCGATCGACGAAAAACCGAAATCCGTCGACGCGGACGCGCTGACGCGGGTACGAAACGTCCGGCACGACCCGCGCGCCGCGGTCGTAGTCGATCGTTACTCCGACGACTGGTCGCGGTTGGGGTGGGTGCAGATTCGCGGCGAAGCCTCGATTCGAGAGCCCCGCGATTCGACGTTCGCTTCGGCCGTTTCCTCGCTCCGAACGAAGTACCCCCAGTACGACGACCACCGATTGGAGGACCGACCACTCGTCGTTCTCGACCCGCGAACGGTCGTCTCGTGGGGGAATCTCCGACCGTCGTCGAACGACCGGAATCGGAGGTGACCCCCCGACGTCGAAGCGTGATTGCCCTCGGGAGGCTTCGAGATTCGTCTCTTGCCACCGCTCAAAACCGGGAGAAATCGGAGGGAAAGAAGGAGTGCTCCGTCAGGGATTTGAACAACCGGAAGACGCTTCCTCGCCTCCGGCGAGACTGCCTCTTCCGTAATTCGAACCCCTGAGCGTCCGCTTTTCCTCGTTACACTCGGAAAATGCTCCGTCAGGGATTTGAACCCTGGTCCTTGCCGTGAGAGGGCAAGATGATTGGCCGGACTACACCAACGGAGCGCGTTTTTCGATAGTCGTAGGGACCGTTTAACAGTTGCGTTTTCGCCGCGCCGTGGCCCAAATTGACACGTGCTGGCAGGGGTTCGCGCTCGGAGGGAAGAAACGGTCACTCCCGGTCGAGCGGCGAGCCGGCGGCGTCGGGCTCGTGACCGTCGAGGCTGATGATGTTCTCGCGGCCGACCCGGAGTTTGCTGATGTCGCCGTCGTCTTCCATCTCCGAGAGGAGCATGCTCACCTTGGATTTCGACCAGCCCGTCGCCTCCACGATGTTCACCTGCTTCATCCGTCCGCCGTTTTCGCGGAGCAGTTTCTTCACGCGCGCCTCGTCGGTCAACAACTCCTCGTCGCTCACCGCGGGTTCGGCGGAGTTGCTACTCGCCGTCGCCGGCGCGGAACCACCGCCGCCGCCACCGCCGCCGGGAGTGCTCGGCGGAGACGAGAGCGAGCCGAAACCCCCCTGTCGCCACGCGAACACCGCGGCCAAGCCGATGAGAACGACCACGGCGGCGACGAACAGCATCATCGGCGATTCGGAGGGCTGTTCGCCGCCGCTTCCCGGCGGATTCTCTCCGCCGTTCGGCGGGGATGTAGTCGTGGTCGTTCCGTCGTCCGGCGGCGGCGTGAACTGAACCATCGGTCGCTGGTCGTTGAACTCACGCGGCCCCGACCACGAGACGGTGTCGCTCCCCGCGAGCGTTTCCCCCGTCATGTGGAACTTCTTCCCCTGCGGTTCCGCGGACTTGAACTTCATCCCGTCCGCTGGTTCGATGACGAGCGTCTGCCGTTCTCCGAGATAAAGTCCTCCCTTGAACACGTCGCCGATGGTGCGGTACCCCTTGTTGTTGTCCGCGAACGAAGTCCACCTGAACGACATCTCGACGACGCCTCGCCGCGCGTCTTCGTTCAGGCCGCCGCCGCCGATGTAGGCCCGTTTCGAAAAGTTCTCCGCGACCATTCCCCGGCCCGTTCGATTGGCCGCCGTTTTGGTGAGATTTCTCGCATTGTTCTTGAAGTCCGTGTAGAGTTCCGTCTCTCCGTTGTTGAACTGCTCTTTGAACTGTTGGAACTGTCGTCGCTCGGTGTCGTTGTTCAGCGTCTTCTCGTACCGAAACGTCCAGCGCGCGGAGTAGTTTCCGTAGACGGTGATGTGAAACTCGACGTCGTCGAACTCCTGAGGAGTGGTGAACGTCTGCGGAGTTTCCTGGCTGCTACTCTGAGTCGTACCGAGAGCGGGAAACGACCCGACGAGTAGCACCACGACGAGGCCGACAGCCAGGAGCCGTCTCATGTACCTAATTCGTCCATGCCCGGATATAAAAGACCTTGTGACGTGCGGTCGTCAGCGCGCTATGCTCCCAGACGACACGACACGTGTTGGCGATTGCCACGCGGTAACGTCCTCGCGTGGGTCGGAATCGAGCACCACGAGGTCGGCCCGATAGCCGTCCTCGACCAATCCAACGTCCGACAGACCGAGCAAGTCGGCGGCGTTGACGGTCGCCGCTTCCAGCGCATCGTCGGGCGAGAGACCGTACTCCACCATCAGTTCGAGTTCCTCCGGAATGTCGCCGTGGAAGTTGAAGGGCGTCCCGGCGTCGGTTCCCATCGCCACCGACACCCCGGCGTCGACGGCGTGCTCGAACGCTTCCGCGAACGCCTCGGCGGTTTCTTCGGCCTTCTCGACCGCGTACTCGGGGATTCCGGCGTCCGTTCCGGCGTCGACGATTCCGTGGAGCGCCTTCGCGGTCGGCACCCAGTACGTCCCTCGTTCGGCCATGAGCTCCGCCGCTTCCCGATCCATGAACGTTCCGTGTTCGACGCTCGAAACTCCGGCGCGCACGGCGTTCTTGATGCCCGCCGTCCCGTGGGCGTGGGCCGCCGTCGGCACGCGTTTCGCGCCGGCGGTCTCGACGAGCGCGGTCAGTTCCTCCTCGTCCAACTCCGGCGCGCCGGTGATTGCGCCCTCGGTGAGGACGCCGCCGGTCGCCATGCACTTTATCACGTCGGCCCCGCGCTTGAGCTGCTCCCGAACCGCCTTCTTGACCTCCGCGCGCCCGTCGGCCTCCCGCCCGAACCAGTGACCGTGTCCGCCGGTCATCACGACGTTCTCCCCGCAGGCGAGCACTCGCGGGCCGTCGACGACGCCTTCCTCGACCGCTCGCGCCGCGTCGAGGGCGAGCGTCGCGGGCGCGCCGAGGTCGCGGACGGTCGTCACGCCCGATTCGAGCGCCGCCGCGAGGTTCGCCGTCGCTCGATAGGCGAGCATCGTCTCGGTCTCACCGACCGTCGACGCCGGGTCCGGTCGGCCGTCCAACATCAGGTGAACGTGCGAGTCGACGAGTCCCGGCGCGACGAACCGCCCGTTCGCGTCTATCTCTTCGTCGGCGTCGGGAACGTCGCCGACGGCGACGATTCTCCCGTCTTCGACCGCCACGTCCGCCTCCCGGATTCCGGCGGCGTCCACCACGTCGCCACCACGGAGTACGAGCATGGCTGGCGTGAGACGCGCCGGGGAGATAACTGTCGGGGTCGCGGCAGACGGGGAAATCGCGGGCAAAAGAGCGAACACGCCCGAGGGCGAACGCGGGCGTATGGCAGAGACACCGCTCTCCGGAAAGTGCGCGTTGGTTACCGGCGCGAGTTCGGGTATCGGACGGGCGACGGCGCACGCGCTCGCCCGCGACGGCGCGGGGGTCGCGCTGGCGGCGCGCCGCGAATCGAAACTGTCCGACCTCGCGGAGTCGCTCGAATCGGAGTACGACGCGGAGACGCTCGTCGTCCCGACCGACGTGCGCGACGAGGACGACGTGGCGTCGATGGTCGAGGAGACGGTCGCCGCGTTCGACGGCCTCGACGTGCTGGTGAACAACGCGGGGTTGGCGCGCGGCGACGCGGTCGAAGAGCTCTCGACCGACGAGTTCCGGACGATGCAGGAGACGAACGTGGACGGGGTCTTCTTCGCCGCGCGGGCGGCGCTCCCGCACCTCCGCGAATCGTCGGGCAACCTCGTCTTTCTCGGGAGCTTCGCGGGTCAGTATCCCCGACCGTTCAACCCCGTCTACGCAGCGACGAAGTGGTGGGTCCGCGGGTTCGCCCACAGCCTCGAGGGGCAGGTTGGCGAGGACGGCGTGGCGATAACGGTCGTGAACCCGTCCGAAGTCCGCACCGAATTCGGGTCGGAGTACGGCGAGTCGTTCGCCGAGCGGTTCGACCCCGGCAGCGTGACCGAACCGGAGGAAGTCGCCGCCGCCATCGCGTTCGCGGCGCGACAGGAGGTGTCGACGGTCAGCGAACTCGACGTCTATCGGCGCGATAAGTTCGCCCACTTCTGACCGTCCCCGCTCTCCGGCGCCTCGCCTCTCCGGTGGTCTCCGCGCCCGCCGCGCCGCCTATCCGTACCCCTCGTACTGGATGTGTTCGTCCGGGACGCCGAGCAGTCGCGCGGTTCCGGCGAGTCGGGAGACCATCGCGTTGACCCCGCAGGCGTACACCTCCAGTTCGTCGGGGTGGATTCGCGCGTCGATGTCGTACGCCGGGTCGTCCGCGAACCGGGCGATTCCCTCCGGGAGGTCGCTCGCCGAGGACGCGGCGAGGTACTTCACGAGCGTCTGCTGGACGTAGTCGGTCTCGCCCTCCCAGTCGGTGAGGTACTCCTCGCGCGAGCAGGTGGGTACGAAGTGGAAGTTCTCGTGTTCGTCGTCCAGTTCGCGGAACTCCTCGCGGTACGGTAGGTCGTCTTTCCACGTCGCGCCGAGGAACAGCCACAGATCGCGTCGGTCGCCGCCGACCTCGTCCCGTCCCTCCTCCAGCGTGTATCGAATCATGCTCCGGAGCGGTGCGACGCCGGTTCCGGTGGCGAGAAACGCCATGTCGCGCCCGGACGGTTCTTCGAGGACGAACTCGCCGTTCGGCCCGCGGACCGTCACCTCGTCGCCCTCCGAGAGGTCGTCGAACAGCTTCGTCGTGAGTCGCCCCCGCGGGACGCGCCGCACGCAGAACTCGAGCGCGTCCTCGTTCGGCGAACTGGCGACTGAGTACGGTCGCGGCGTTCGCCGGTACCGAAGCGTGACGTACTGGCCGGGGGAGAAACCGAACTCGTCCTCGACGTCGATTCGCGCCGTGAGCAGGGCCGGGTAGGCGCGGTCGTACCGCTCTTTGAGCGTCGAGAGCACGGCGTAGAGGCGTTCGTGACTCCCCTCCTCGTTCTCCAGCAGGGTACTCAGTCGGTCCCAATCGACGTCGTTCGCTCCGGGGCGTTCGACCTCCTCGACCCACTCGTCGTACCCGCGTCCCGCGAGCAGGTCGGTGACGCGCTCGACGACCTCCTCGGTGCGGTTGTGGCCCATGTGTCCGACGCCAGCGACCGTCGCCGAATCCGTTATCAGCGGCAACTCCTCGGCTCGTTCGTGTTCGGTGTGCTGAGGTGGAACCTTCATGGCCGATCCGCTTACAGTGACGGACACGACCGACAAAACGCTTCCCGCCCCTCGAAGCGCGCTACCGAAGCGCCTCCGCGACCTTCTCGATGGGGTGGGGCGGTTCTTCCCCCTGCCAGTCGCCGAGTTGCGTTCGACAGGACGCGCCGGGGGCGACGACTTCAGCCCCTGCGCTCGCGTCGACCTGCTCGAAGAGGATGCGGCCGACCGCCTGCGACATCGAGTAGTGCTCGGCCTCGTAGCCGAAACTCCCCGCCATGCCGCAACAGCCCGAATCGAGGGGGTCGACCTCGTAGCCCGCGCGCCGGAGGACGCTCACCGCGTGGTGGTCTTTCTTCGTCGCTTTCTGGTGGCAGTGGCCGTGGTAGGTCAGCGACCCGCTCCCGCCGAACGCGAGGTCGAAGTCGAAGGTGTCCAGGTACTCGCAGACGCCGTACGTGTTCGCCGCGAGGCGTTCGGCTTCGGTTCGGATACCGCCCGCCTCCGGGTCGGCGGAGCGAGGTTCGGCGTACTGGCCGCTCGACGAACCGGACGCCTCGCTCGCGGGGAGCAGATCGAGGTAGTCCGACTGGAACATCACGGCGTCGGAGGGTTCGACCACGACCACGTCCCACCCGTCCCGGACGAAGGGTGCCAGCGCCGCGACGTTCCGCTCTGCTTGCTCGCGCGATTTGTCGAGAAAGCCCTTCGAATGGGCGGGGCGACCGCTCGCGGTCACCCCGCTCGGCAGTCGGACGTGAACGCCCGCGGCTTCGAGCACCCGAACGGCCGCCTTGCCGGCCTCGGGGTGGTTGTAGTTCGTGTAGGTGTCCGGAAAGAGGACGACGCGCCGGTCGGCGTCGGCCTCCGCGACGCGGGTGCCCCGCTTCTCGAACCAGTCTTCGAGGCTCTCGCGGTGGAACGTCGGCAGGCTTCGCTCGCTGGCGATGCCGACGGTCTTCTCGGCGAGGATCCGCGACCCCGGAATTTTCGTCGCCCAGTTCGAAAGCGGCGCGAGGGCGCTTCCGAGCGCCGACAGTCGCCCGATGTTCGCGAAGAGTCGGTCGCGCAGGCTCGCCCCGTGTCGCCGGTGGTACTCGTGTTCGATTTCGGCTTTCAGCTTCGCCATGTCGACCTCCGAGGGGCAATCGCGGGCGCAGCCCTTGCAGCCGATGCAGAGTTCCATCACCTCGTGCATGAACTCCACGTCGAACTGCTCGTCGTCCGGCAGACTCCCGCTCATCGCCTGCCGGAGCATGTTCGCCCGGCCGCGGGTGCTCGTTATCTCCTCGTCGGCGGCCCGGTAGGTCGGGCACATCACGCCGCCGGTGGTCTCCTGCCCGCCGCGACAGCCGCCGCAGCCGTGACAGAGTTCGACCATCCCCTGGAAGCCGTTGTCGTTCTCCCAGTTCAGCGCCGGGTCGAACCCCGCGTCGAACCCGTAATCGGGCGAAAAGCGGAGGTTCTCGGTCGTGCTCACGTCCCCGCACACCTGCCCCGGATTCAGCAGCCAGTCGGGGTCGAACGCGGTCTTGAGGTCGCGGAAGACGTTCCAGACGCGCTCGCCGTACAGCTTTCGATTCCACTGCGTTCTGGCGCGCCCGTCGCCGTGCTCGCCCGAGACGCTCCCGCCGTACTCCACCACGAGGTCGGTCACGCCGTCCGCGATGGCCGCCATCTGGTTCACACCCGCCGGGCTCTTGGTGTCGATGAGCGGGCGGATGTGCAGACAGCCCGGCCCGGCGTGGGCGTAGACGCTGGCGAACGTGTCGTTCTCCTCGAGCACGCGCTGGAACTCGGCGACGTACTCCGGCAGGTGCTCGGGCGGCACCGCGGCGTCCTCGATGAACGAGATGTGTTTCGCGTCGGTCGTCCGCGAGAGCAGGATGGGGAGGCCTGACTTCCGGAGCTTCCAGAAGCGGGCGCGCTCGGCCTCGTCGTGGGCTTCCATCGCGGCGAGCGCCCGGTCGCCCTCGCGGTCGCCTCGGAGGCGGGCGACCTTCTCGCGCCCGTCCGCGTCGTCCTCGGCGTAGAACTCCACGAGGAGGACCGAGTCGGTTCCCTCGGGCAGCATCTCCACCACGTCGCGGAACTCCTCGGTGTCGCGGGCGAGTTCGACGAGCACGTCGTCCAGCACCTCGACGGCGGCGGGGTCGTGGTCGAGGATGGGCGCGACGTCCTCCATCGCGTCGTTCAGGCTCCCGTAGGTCAGGAGCGCCATCGACTTCGTCTCGGGGACGGGTTCGAGACTCACCGTGGCCTCCGTGACGATGGCGAGCGTCCCCTCGCTTCCGGCGAGGAGGCGCGCCAGATTGACCGCGCCGTCTTCGGCCTCCTCGACCAATCTGTCGAGGTTGTACCCCGAGACGTTGCGTTTGAGTCGCGGGAACGCGTCGCGGACCGCCTCGGCCTCCTCGTCGAGGATTCGAAGGACTTCCGCGTAAATACGCGCCTTCAGGGAGTCCCCGTCGGCCCCCTCGCGCAGTTCGTCCATCGTCACCTCGCCGAACCGCGTCACGGTCCCGTCCGCGAGCACCACCTCGCACTCCTCGACGTAGGCGTCGGTCTTGCCGTACTTAAGCGAGTGCGCCCCCGTGGAGTTGTTGCCGATAGCGCCGCCGAGGGCGCTCTTGTCGCCCCACGCGGGGTCGGGCGCGAACTTCAGGTCGCTGTCGGCGAGCGCCCGGTTCAGGTCGCCGAGGACGATGCCCGGTTGTGCGCGCGCGGTCCGGCCCTCGGGGTCGAAATCCAGCAGCGCGTCCATGTGATGGGTGAAGTCGAGCACCACCGCCTCGTTGACGGACTGCCCCGCCAGACTCGTGCCGCCGCCGCGCGGGAGCACCGGTATCTCGCGCTCGGCGCAGTACGTCATCACCGCGGCCACGTCCTCGGTCGAGCGCGGGAAGACGACGCCGATGGGCGTCACCTCGTAGGCGCTCGCGTCGGTCGCGTAGAGTTGGCGGGAGTACTCGTCGAAGCGCACCTCGCCCTCGACCCGCTTCCGGAGGTCGGCGACGAGCCCGGGGCGCGTCACGTCGTCGGAGCGGTAGTCGTAGTTCGCCCGGTCGTCGCGGGCCGGGTCGTCCGTCTCGCCCGCGTCACGTGTTGCCATGCGGGGGCGTAGGGAGGGGAACCCGAAAAGTGATGCGGGGTCAGATTCGCCGCGCGGTCGGTGAGACCGATCGCGCGAACGCGAACAGGGCGTCCCGCTTCAGCAGGGCGAAACCGACGAAGATGGCGGCGAAGCCAAGGACGGTCGTTTCGGCCACCAGTTCGTCGAGCAGGAGCCAGCTGAGGAGCGTGGCGACGACCGGTTCGAGGTAGCCGACGAGGTTGAGTTCGGTCGGACCGATGCGGTCCAGCAGGTGGAAGTAGAGCAGGAACGCGACCACGCCGGAGACGAGGGCGAGGTAGGTGAGCGACGCGACCGCGGGGAGCGACCAGCGTATCGCGGCGACGGACTCGCCGCGGGCGACGCTGGCGACGTGGAGGAGTCCCGACCCGAACACCATCGCCCAGCCCTGCAGTCCGGGGACGGAGAGGTCGGTTCGGAGGGGCCGGGCGAGCACCGAACCGAGGGCGAAACTCGCAGCGCCGAGGAAGACGAGTCCGATGCCGAGCACGTCGGCCGAGAGGACGTCCGCGGGGTTCGGGTCGGCGACGATGGCGACGCCGACGACGCCGCAGGCGAGTCCGACGACGCCGAGGGGCGTGACGTGCTCGTCCGCGAGAAGCCCGCTGGCGAAGACGGCGGTGAGCACCGGCGAGAGGCTGACGACGACCGCCGCGAGCGCGCCGGGGACGTGCTGCTGACCGAGGTAGAGCAGGCTGTGGTGACCCGCGATGACGAACGCGCCGACGGTCGCCACCGCCAGCGCGTCGGCCCGACTTCGGGGACGCCAGCGGTCGGTCGCGGCCGCGGCGTATCCGAGGATAACCAACCCGGCAACGTCGTACCGGATGGCCGCGAACAGGAGGGGCGGGAAGTAGCGGAGCCCGACGTCGATGGAGACGAACGAGGCGCCCCAGAAGCTGGCGAGCAGTACGAACATCACCCCGTTCCGTGGGAGCAATCTGCTAGATTTAGACGATAGCATGGATTTCTATCCAAGTCTACTTGACGCCGGTTGTTAAACCCTTCTACAACGGATTCGTTTGCCACCGTCTCTCAGTCGGATTTCGAGCGTAGAATGGAATTCCTCTCCAAAATCGGCGGTTCGAGGAATCCGCGCGCTTCTATCGTCTCGCCGTCCTGACCGAAATCCAGAGATTAAGTATCGGGACTCCCCAACGTCGGGCCGATGGACGAACGCGACGTCACCCTGCTCAAGGCAATCTCCGACCTGGAAACCGGCAGTCCCGAGAAACTGCACGAGGAGACCGGGATACCGGTCTCCACCATCCACTACCGCCTCAACAACCTCCGGGACGCGGGCATCATCGAGAACGACCTCTACGACATCGACCTCGAAGCGTTCGGACTCGGCGTCACGGTCGTCGTGGAGGTGTTCGCCGACTACACGGGATCGTACGCGGACTTCGGCGAGAAGATTCTCGACATCGAGGGCGTCACGCAGGCGTACTTCACGATGGGCGAGACCGATTTCATCGTGGTCGCCCACCTCACCGGACGCGAGATGGTCGAACGACTCATCAGCGACTTCGAGAGCATCGAGGAGGTCGAGCGGACGAACTCCACGTTCGTCATCTCCACGCTTCGGGACTCCCACCGCGTGCTCCAGAGCTACAGCCTCGAGACGCTCGTGGACGAACTCGCCGAGGAGTAACTAGATCGGCGCGCCGTCCTTGTTCCCGGTCGAACACCGCACCGAGAGCGATTCGCGGTCGGGTGCGATACAGGAGACGGAGCTGATGACGTCGGTGTTCGTCGGCTCCGGCTGGAAGGTCACGCTGTCGCCGACCCGTATCCGGTTGAACAGCGACCGGTAGGTGGTGTACCGCTTTCGCCCGCCTTCCTCCGCGTCGTTCGGCCACGCCACTCGATAGTGGTCGATGGTCACCTCGTAGGTCGGATTTCCGTACGTCCGCCGGAGTTCCTTCGCCGTCTCGCCGCTCACGGAGACGTTTCCCGCGCTGGCGTTGCTCGGATAGTCGTCGCGGGTAGTCACTCCCTCGGGCCCGGCGGAGACCAGCGTCTCGCCGCCGCCGCGGACCGCCTTCGCGACGACCTTGCCCCGGTTCGTGCCGAGGACCGCTTTCGTACACCCGGCGGTCGCGGCGAGCGCGCCGACCGCTCCGACCTCCAGGAACCGACGACGGTTCACGCGTCGGCGTTCGGGGGTGTCCGGGATAGTTCTGTCTACTCGGCGCGAACGAAAACCGGAAGCCCCACCCGCCCCTACGCCGAGCCATGATTCGCAACATCGCGGCCGGCGTCCAGTCGTTCACCAGCAACGCCTTTCTCGTGGTCGGGGAGCGAACCGTCCTCGTGGACGCGGGGTCGAACTTCGACGCCGCGGGTCGAATCGAGGAACTGGCGGGCGGTTTGGACGCGGTGGTTCTCACGCACACCCACCCGGACCACGTCGGCAACGTCGAGGCGGTGAAAGACGCATTCGGCGTCGAAGCGTTCGGGTTCGACGCGAGTCAGCACGGCGTCGACGTCGAAATCGAGGACGACGAGACGGTCGCGCTCGGCGACGACGACTACCGCGCGCTCCACACGCCGGGGCACAAGAACGACCACCTCTGTTTTTACTCCGAGTCGGCGGGCGTGCTCTTCGCCGGCGACCTCGTCTTCCAGAACGGGAGTTTCGGGCGAACCGACCTCGAGGAGGGCGACCGCGAGGCCCTCGTCCGGAGCATCGACCGCGTGCTCGCCGCGGCGGACGAGGAGTTGCGCGAGATGCACACGGGCCACGGCCCGAGCGTGACGACGAACCCCTACCACGACCTCGAACTCGCGTCGCAGGCCGCGCGGATGTACTGACGCGGTTCGACCACCGGCGAAATCCGACTACCGAAGCGCCTCGTAGGCGCTCTCGTAGACCGCCGCGATCTTCTCGGGGTCGTTTCGCTCGGCCTTCGTCAGCGGTTCGAGCGCGTGGGTCGTGCGCGGTTCGAGCAGGCCCACGACGTCCTCCGCGCGCTTTTCCATCGTTCCGTCTCGAACGCTGCTGTCGGCGATTTCGCAGGCTTTCAGGTAGCGCGCCCCGTCGTACACCCTGACGCGTCGGGGTTCGACGACCGCCACCGTCTCGAACTCGACGCCCCGAATCGGGCGGGCGATGTCCCCGTAGGACTCCACGACCGCCCGCTCTTCGCTCCGGATTCGCTCCGCCAGCGCCCGGAAGTGGGGGAGGTAGCGTCGCTCGGTCTGGTCGTTCAGTTCGGGAAGCGACTCGACCGTCACGGCGTCGCCCAAAGGGAGGTGCTCCCGCACGAGGTCGGGGAGGGAGACGGTACCGTTCACGACGAACCCCTCGCCGACGCGGTCGACGAGGAACTCCCGACGTTTCTGACCGAGCAGTCCTTGCCCGTTCCCCGGTGCCGGTCGCCAGAGCCGGTGAACCGGATTCACGTCCTCGGGCGCGAGGTCGCCCGCGCTCGCGTCCGCGAGGCGACTCGCGTCCTTACCGTACAGTCCCCCCGCGGAGACGGCGGTCGCGGCGTCGTCGTGGTCGAACCAGAAGTCGTTGCCCGCGCGAGGTTTGAACCCGACGGCGTCGAGGTGCGAGAGGAGACCGACCGTGAACGTCGTCTTCCCCGCGTCGACCCGGTCGCTTCCGGCGACGAGAGTCGTCATGTCTTCAGTCCGTAGTAGCCGGGTTCCTCCTCGCTCGGAGGCTCCGCGACGACGAGGTCGTCGGCGTTGACCATTATCCACGGAATCGCCCAGTCGAGCAGGATGTCCTCGGTCTCGACGTCGATCTCCGCGTCCGGGTCGAGCCCCTGCAGGAGCCGCGCGATCTCGTAGACGCTGTACATCGAGTCCGAGTCGAGCAGTTCGTCGGGTTCGTAGAAGTCGCACGGATACAGTTCCTCGAACTCCGATTTCGGTCTCGGCATACCCGGTGGTACGCGCGAACGAGCGTAAAACCTCACGAATCGAGTCGTCGCACTGCCGGCGAGAAATACTCGACCCGCCGACGCGTAACCGGAGTTCGCGATACTTGTAACCGAGTTTTTATGTGACTGCTTCTAAATAGTGGACGACATGCGCGAGGAACAGGGCAGTGAGACGAAGGATGCACTCGTGTCGGCGTTCGCCGAGTTCGGCGGCGAGGAGCTTCGAGATATCTGGCTGTTCGACCAAACCGATTTCGAGATGCTGTACCTCCGGGACGACGTCGCCGCCAAACTCGAAGAGATAGACGTCGGGAAGTTCGTCGACAACGAGCGGTTCGGGTTCATCACTCGGGACACGTACGACCAGTTGTACTACGCCTCCTACCAGTACACGGTCCGAGGGTTCGACGACTTCGAACAGTTTCGAACGTTCTTCGCGGACGACGAGCGAAACGTCGGCGTGTTCGCCAGTCTCGACCAACGGCCCGGCGGGCACGACTACGAATCGCTCTATCGACACGTGAACGACATCGCCTCCGGATACGACGTTCCGTCGGTGACGCCGGCGGAGGACTGACCGCGCGGAAACGAGGATGGCGGTCGCTCACCTTCGAACTCCGTCCGAAAAATATCGGTAGTTTGGGCTCTACTCGACCCGCGACGAGACGTTCTCGAACTGGTCGGCAACCTCGTCCCAATCGACGACCTCGAAGAAGTTGTCGATGAAGTCGCCGCGGTCCGGACCGTAGTCGTAGTAGTAGGAGTGCTCCCAGACGTCGAGCGCGAGGATGGGATGGCTCCCCCAGAGCGCGCCCTGGTCGTGCTTGTCGACGACGAGGTTTCGGAGCTGCTTGGCGACCGGGTCGTAGACCAGGAGCGCCCAGCCCGAGGCGTTCTTCGCGGCGGCCTCGAACTCGCCCTTCCAGCCCTCGTAGGAGCCGAAGTCCTCCTCGATGCGGTCGGCCAGTTCGCCCTCGGGTTCGCCGCCGCCGTTCGGGTCCATGTTCTCCCAGAACAGGGTGTGGAGGTAGTGTCCACAGCCGTTGTGGGTGACGTTTCGGATGGCCGACCCCGAGGAGCCGAACTCGCCGTTCTCGCGGTTTTCAGCGAGCGTCTCCTCGGCCTTGTTCAGGCCGTTGACGTAGCCCTGGTGGTGCGTGTCGTGGTGCCACGTGAGCACCTGGTCGGAGATGTGCGGTTCCAGCGCGTCGTAGTCGTACGGAAGCGGTGGTAGTTCCGCGTTGGATTGTTCTGGCATAGTTTGCTCCTCCACCTCACCTATCTCACTTAGTGCTGTTAAACTTTGAGGAGATGGTTGATAGCATACGGCACGACGTTGCGGCAAAATAGTCCGATTGTGGGCGTCCGTCAGACTCACTCGGTTCCGGAGAGCGTCCACGTGCTCGCCCGGTCGTAGCGCTCCGCCACGTCGTCCCAGTTCACCACGTCCCAGAAGTTGTCCACGTACTCGCCGCGGTTGTTCTCGTACTGGAGGTAGTAGGCGTGCTCCCACACGTCCAGCACGAGGAGCGGCGTCGCCCCCTGCGGCGACTGGTTCTGGTGGTTCTCGGCCATGCTCACGATGGGCTTTCCGGCGGCGTGGTCGTACAGCAACAGCCCCCACCCGGAGCCCTCGACGCCCTTGGCGGCCTCGGAGAAGTGCGACTTGAACTGGTCGAACCCGCCGAAGTGCTCGTCCAAGGCGTCGGCCAGTTCGCCGCCGGGTTCGCCGCCGCCGTCCGGCGACATGTTCTCCCAGAACACGGAGTGGTTGACGTGGCCCGAGAGGTTGAACGCGAGGTTTCGCTCGACCCCCTTCACGTCGCCCCACTCGTCGTTCTCCCGCATCGTTTCCAGTTTATCGAGCGCGGCGTTCGCACCGTCGACGTACCCCTGGTGGTGCTTGTCGTGGTGCAGCTCCATGATGCGCGCGTCGATGCTCGGTTCCAGTGCGTCGTAGTCGTACGGTAGGTCTGGTAGTTCGTACGTCGCCATTCGAAATCCCCCGTGTGCTGGTCAACGGTGGTTGTGTTAAACGTTTAGGCGAACGACGAACCGCGACCGAGAGGGGACGCACCGGGAGACGGCGTCGACCCGCACCACGGGGTTACCGCGTCGAAACTGCTCGACGGTTGAGGAACGACCGTCGTTCGATCACGCGTTTTTCGTCTTCCGTATCTTCCTCTCGAACAGCGGATACGGCTGCGCGCCGATGAGCTTCCGCGCCTCGTCCGAGTCGCGGTCGTAGAAGATGAACCCCGGCGTCCCTCGGATGCCGTGCGACTTGGCGGCGGAGACGTCGTCGGCGACGCTCGACCGGACGGCGTTCGCGCGATTTCGCAGGCACGAGTCGACTGCGTCGGCGTCGACGCCCTCCACGTCTTCGGTGATGTCGAGCAGGTTCTTCTTCGACGCCCATCCGGAGTTCTCCTCGCCCTGCGCGTCGAACACCGCCTCGTGCCAGCGTTTGAACGCGTTCGGATTCTCGCGTCGGACCTGTCGCCAGACGCATTTGGCCATCCGGGCCGCCGTCTTCGAACTGGCACCGAGGTACGGGAAATCGAGAACGACGATACGCACCGTTCCCGGACGGGCGTAGTCGTCGACGAGTTTCGGGAGCGTTTCCCGCGCGAACTTCCTGCAGAAGGGACACTGGTAATCGCTCCAGTAGTACGCGTCCACCGGCGCGTCGGGAGCGCCGATAACGGGGTTGCCCCGGAGGTCGATGCCGTAGCCCGTCGTCTCGTCGGTCGCGTACAGGAGCGACGATTCGTCGGTGGCGGTCGTTCCCTCGGTCCGGGAGCGGGCGGTTTCCGTCTCGGTCTCCGTCTCCGTCTCCGTCTCCGTCTTCGTCTCCGTTTTCGTCATCGTCTCCGCGGTCGTCTCCGTTCCCGTCGTCGTTCCGCCGGACGAACCGTTCTGCTTCGTCGTTTTACCGTCTAGCCTGTCGGTGATGCTCGTGCAACCGGACAGTCCGAGGAGTCCGCCGGCGGTCGTTCCGAGGAACGCCCGCCGAGCGATTTCGGAGTCGCTGTCGAACATTGTCGCTCGTGTCGAGGGAGACGCGCCAAGGACAAAGCTTCACTGCCCGATTTCGGAGTTTGAAGTCGGTCGGTGCGTTTTACTTACCGCGATTCGGTCGGCAACGGGTTTCGCCCGGCCGCGCACGTCCGGTCGTCGCCCTAGGCGTCGAGTCGACACTCCCGGGGGTCGCCGGCCCGAGCGAGAAATCCGAGCAGGAGCACGAGACCGCCCGCTCTGAGCAGGTCGCCGTGGAACGGCAGCGCCGCCAGCGCCCCGGCGAAGCCGAGAAAACCGAGCAGTCCCGCCCCGCAACTCGCGCACCCCGAGGCGAGCAGTCCGGGCAGCACGCCGGTCAACTCCGAGAGGTTCGACGCGCCGGTCGCGCTCACCCGCGCGGCGGTGTTGGTGACGGCGACCCCCGTCAGCAGCGCGTAGGCGACGATGAGTCCGAGACCGAGCCAACCGTTGGTCGCCAGCACGTTCTCCATCAACAGGACGAGGGTTTCGTCCAGCCAGTGAAGCCCCGCGCCGAGCATCTGCATCGACATCTCCGGAAACGTCGAGAGGACGAGCAGGAGGTAGGTGAGGACCGCGACGACGGCGGTGCCGACGATTCGGGGTGCGGAGGTCGTCGGGTACGTCAACGCGGCTTTCAGCTTCGTGCTCCGTCGGCGGAGTCGCTCGTGTCCGGTCATGCGCTCTCGATTGCTCCGGGTTCGTCGAAGGCGCTTCGGATCGGCGGCGTACGGCCGTGCGCCTCCGTTCGAACGCCGTCGGTTTCGTTTCGACCCCGGTGCCGGATACACTTGGCGATTCGGGCCGCGGTTCGATGGTCCGGCGTTCGGATTCGAGGACGAACCGAATCCCGCCGGGTCTCGCGGGGGACGGAGAACGGAATCGACGACCGCACCAACCCGCTAGTCGTCGTAGATTTCGCCCCTCACGTGGTGCATCCCCGGCCAGAACGTGATGGCCAGCAGTCCGGCGTAGAACAGGGCGACTGCGGCCGTGACGGCGGTTCCGGGAATCGCTCCTATCGCCGCGGTTCGAGACCACGGCTGGTTCGGCTCGAACGTCGAGACGCGGATGACCCACGCGACGAGGAGGAGACCCAGGAGGGGGAGGTACACCCGCCGGAGGCGGTGGGCGAGCGCCGCCACGGTGGAGATGTTCGGCGTCGGGCGGCGAACGTCGTCGCTCAGCGTGGCGCGCCAGTCGACGGACTCGACGTCCTCGGCCGGGTTCAGGGCGGTGGAGAACACGTTCTCCTGCAGCACGCGGATGCGGGAGCGCCAGATGTCGTAGCCGCGATAGCGTCGGGCCTCGATTCCGAGGAACGCGGCCACGACGAGCATCCCGATGAGCAGCAGGTAGTGCGGGTTCCCTCGACTCGAAAACGCCCACGTCAGGATGGCCGCCATGAGCGTTATCGCCCAGTACGTCGTCTGGTCGAGGCGCTGTCGCCACGTGTTCGTCCTGTCCATCTCGCCCCGGTAGAAGTGCGCGAGCGCCGTGCCGAACTCGGTGTCCTCCGTCGCCACCCCGCGCCCGATTCCTCGGTGTTCCGGTGCTTCGGGGTCGTAGTCCCCCTTTTCGCTGTCGCTCATGGTCGGGAGGACAGCGCCCTCGAACTTTGCGGTGACGGCGACTCGAACGGTTCGACCGTTCCCCTCCGGTCTTCCCATCGCGTCGCCGCGCGGCGACGATTCGCGCACCCGCGGGACGGACGTTCCGTGCTGCTTCGTGGCAAACACTTTAGACCGGGCTCTTCGTTATCATCAGTCATGGCGAATCTCGTCAACGCCGTGAGGGAGACGGTACGCGAACATCCGGACGACCCGGCCATCGTCACCGACGACGGAACGCTGACGTATCAGGAACTTTGGGAACGCATCGGCGGCTTCGCCGCGGGGCTGACGGAGCGCGGGGTCGGCGTCGACGACCGAGTCGCGCTGTACCTGCCGAACGTCCCGCAGTTCGTCGTCGCGTTCCACGGGACGCTCAGGGCCGGCGGCGTCGTCGTCCCGATGAACCCCCAGTACCGAGCGCGGGAGATCAGCCACCTGCTCGCGGACAGCGGCGCGCGGGTCGTCGTGACGCTTCCGGATCTCGTCCCGTTCGTGGACGAAGTCCGCGAGGACACGGACGTGGAGCACGTCGCGTCCGTGGGCGACGGCGGGTTCGAGGAGTTCCTCGGGGAGGGCGACCCCGAAATCGCCGAGCGCGCGGACGACGACCTCGCGGTGCAGCCGTACACCAGCGGAACGACCGGCACGCCGAAGGGCGTGCGACTCACCCACCACAACCTCGCCTCGAACGCCGCCGCGGCGGCCGACCTCATTCCGGGGGGAATCGGCCCCGACGACTCGCAGTTGGGCGTCCTCCCTCTCTTTCACATCTACGGCATGACGGTCTGTATGAACGCCACGCTGTTCCGCGGCGGGACGTTCTACCCGCTCCCCTCCTGGGACGCCCAGCGGGCCCTCTCGCTCGTCGAGGACGCGGAACTGACGCTGATGCACGGCGTGCCCGCGATGTACAACGACGTCATCAACCAGCCGAACGCGGAGGAGTTCGACCTCTCCTCGATTCGGCTCGCGGGAGTGGGCGGCGGCGGAATTCCAATCGAGGTGCTCCGACGATTCGAGGAGCTGTACGACGCGAAGATCTACGAGGGCTACGGCCTGACCGAGACGAGCCCCGTCACGCACTTCAACACGCCCGACGACGGGCGGCGCGTCGGGAGCATCGGAAGGACCGTACCGGGCGTCAGTTCCCGCGTGGTCGACGACGACTTCGAGGAGCTTCCGCCGGTCGAGGAAGGGCCGCTCGCCGAGGACGACGCTGAGTTGGACGACGTGACCGGCGAGATAGTCGTCGCCGGGGCGAACGTGATGCTCGGCTACGCCGGACTGCCCGAGGCGACCGAGGAGGCGTTCACCGAGGCGGACGGCGAACGCTGGTTCCACACGGGCGACATCGGCTACTGGGACGAGGACGGCTTCTTCTACGTGGTCGACCGGAAGAAACACATGATCAACACCGCGGGCTACAACGTCTACCCCCGCGAGGTCGAGGAACTGCTCTTCGAGCACGAGGCGGTCGCTGACGCGGCGGTCATCGGGGTTCCGGACGAGCGCCGGAACGAGACGGTGAAAGCCGTCATCGTGCCGGTTCCGGACGCCGACGTGACGGCCGACGAGATTCGAGAGTACTGCCTCGACAACCTCGCCGCGTACAAACACCCCCGCGAAGTCGCGTTCGTGGAGGAACTGCCCCGCACGACCACCGGGAAGGTGCAGAAGTTCGAACTTCGAGAGCAGTCGTAGTCGGGACGGCCGGCGTCTTTTCGCGGTTTCGTTTACTGCCGAGACGAGTGTTCCTCGACGTTCGCCGCGAGTTCCACGAACAGTTCGAACGCCTCGGACTGCACGTCGTACTCCACGAACTCCCCCGTCCGTTCGAAGCGCACGACGCCGGCGCTGGCGAGTTTCGGGAGGTGGGTGTGGAGCAATTCGACGCGGAGTCGCTGCTGTTTGGACGGCGACGGCGCGATGGCCGCCTCCTCTTCCATCGTTCGCACGTGCTCGACGAGGGATTCGACGACCGCCGTCTCGTGCTCGCGGAGATGGTAGAGAACGTATCGACGGCGACGGTTGGCGAGTACGTCCAGAATCACCTCCAGCGGAACGTCGGCACCGACGAGAACGTCGTCGAGCGGTTTAACCGAGTCGTGTTCTCGAACCAGCAACTCGAACGCGTCGTTCGCCATGGTCACCGGTTCTAGGTCGGTCGACGAATAAAACCACACGATAATTTCATCAGAGAGCAGTTGGTGAAAATGTATGCGCGGAACGGGCCGTACGAACGGAAACGGACCCGTTACTCGGCGGAAATTTGTCGTTTACCCGATCGGAACGGGGAAAGAGGCGATTACCGCGAAGTAATCGGAGTGTACCGTCGAGCTAGAAATTTATTATCTCCGGCTGGAAGTGGCAAGCGGTAATTGCTTCCGGATATTAAACCTTAAGTTAACTATATGCCCTCCGGGGGCCCTCGTAAGCCTGCATGTCGCAGAGAAACCAAGCGTTACGAAACTACCTCGCCGAGAATCCGCGAATGATGGGCGTCGCCTTCGCCATCCTGCTCGCGCTGACGCAAGCGGGTAACACCGCCGCCGCGCACGGCGGCGGCATCTCCGGACCCTAGGACAGGAGGTCGAAGGAGAGTTCCGTCGACCAGCGGAGTTCCCCGTCGACGGAGACCGGCAGCTGTTCCAGTTGGAAGATGTAGACGAGTTCGGCGGTCGAAACGGAGAGCTCCGGAATCGAACCGCCGGCGAGGAAGTAGGAGTCGACGTCGTCGAGGTACGGGATATAGAGGGAACCGATTCCCCTGTTCGCCGTCGGATACGTCGTTATTTTCACGCGGTACTCGTCGTCCGCCTCCCCGGTGCGGAGTCGATACAGCGCCGGAAAGCTACTCTCGCACTGCGCGACCTCGACGCTCCCGTCGCCGATGACGACGTACTGGTTCGCCACGAGTCGGTGCTCGCCGACGACCGCCAGCGCCGAGCGGAGCGAGAAGCCCGCGTTGAGCAGGCGCGCGACCTGCCGACCGACGGCGATGGCTCCGTCGTTGCCGACGTCGCCGTGCGTGACGATACCGCCGACGCTCCCGTTCTCGACGAGGCCGAGCCCCTGTCGATAGGAGTTACAGCCGTTCAGGAAGAACGTCTCGACGCCGGTTCCGTCGAGCGATCGCGCGTCGAGCGTCCCGTCCGCGCAGACGAACCCCCGCTCGTCGATGTGACCGATGTAGTGGAGGAAGTCCGTCTCCGACGCGAGCAGTCGCTCCAGCGCCTCGGTGGAGAGGTTCTCGTGGACGGTGACGTCGAACGGAAGCTCGTCCCGCTGGCCGTACAGCGCGCTGTCGTCGTTGTCGTACTCGGCGCGCATCCGGTCGTCGTTACAGACGATGTCGATGTCGATATCGCCGTCGGACGCGGTTCGCTCCCAGCGGTGGTCGAACGCGCTCCGGAGCAGTTTGTTCGCGCCGAACGGTCGGCCGGTTCCGAGCCACGCCTGCTCCAGCGCGTCCGTCGCCGGCGGTACGACGTACGGTTCGTCGGTCCCCTCCCGTCCGCGACGAGCGTCCGTCGACCGACCGAACTCCGCAGAGCGGGCGAACTCCGCCGAACGAGCGGGCGCCGACCGGACGAACTCGTCCACGTACGACGGTGCCGCGGCCCGCGTTCGCGCGGCCGCTCCCGCCGTCGCTCGCCGCACGACGGCGAGTTCGTCGACGAGGTACGGGAGCAACGCGACGTTATCGGCTTCCGGGGTCACCGACACCGTGAGCCGCCACGTCGGAATCGCGTCCCGAACGGCGTCGAACGGTACGGAGAGATACGTCTCCAGTCGCTCCCCGAGCGACGCGTCGTACAGGTCGGCGAGCGGGAGGTCGAGGGTCCCCTCGACGGCGCGACGCTCGTGGAGTTCGACCGGGTACAGCCCCTCGGTCCTGACCAGACAGTCGAAGAACAACGCCTGCTTGAGGACCCGTTCGACCTCCGCGTCGAATCCGCGGTCGGCGTCCAAGGGATGTTCGAACCCGCTATCGGTGACGATGCGCGACCGCTCCCCCGGAACGAGCGTCGCACCGAGGTAGTACGCGAGCGGCGCGGCGACGTACGCCCGCTCGCGCTCGGCGGGAACTTCGATTCGAATGCCGGTGTCTGAGGGCGAGACTCCGTCGGGGATTTCGAGGCGGTCGCCGAGTTCGATCGTCGGCGGGTGGCCGCGCAGCGTTGGAAACGACCGCTCGGGGCTGGTGGTCTTGAGCGCCGACCCGAACGTCGAAATCGCCGCCATCACGTCGACCGGGTCGGCCGTCGTCCGCACCGTCTCCGCCGGGCGTTCGTGATACGACCGCGCGCCGACTCGCACGGTCGTCTCGTCCTCGAAATCGAACGCGACGTGTTCGAGCGCGGACGTGACCGTCACCCCGCTCTCGACGAAGACGAAGAGCTTGATCGGCGCGTGCAGTTCGATGCAGTACTCCGCCGCCGGCAGTCGCTCCCGGGTGTCCCGTTCGATTTCGCGGACGAGGGTGCCGTCTCCCCGGCGGACGTGGGCTTCGACGAAGTACGGAAGCACCAGTCGAGCGGTGTCGATTTCGACCGCGCTGTCGGTCGGAACGGAGAACCGGTCGGTGTCGACCGGCTCCGGACGAACCGGCGAGGACGTTCTGAATTCGAACCGCCGGTCGTGGATGGGGTCGAATATCGACAGTCGAGGGCCGGCGGCCGGCGAGAACGTCGGTTTCACGCGCGCACCCCCCGCCCCCGTTCCACTCCCGTCCCGCGACCGCTCGCCGATACGTCGGCGAGCGGGCGAATCCTGTCCATTCTATTCGAGTTCCAGACCGAACCAGTCGGTCGTAAACTCCGTGTCGGGGAGGTGCCAGCGTTGTTCGGGGCCGATTTCGCCGACGCGGAGTTCGACCGTGGCGTCGAACAGGGGTTCGATGGCGGCCACCTCGGGCGTGTTCCGTTCCGCCGGAAGAACGTAGTGGGCCACTCCGGAGAGGTCTTCGACGGTGTCGAAACAGTCCTCGAGGAACTGCTTCGCGTCGCCCTCTCCGTGCTCGTCGACGACCGGCCGGAGGGAGTCGAAACAGAAGCGAAGTTCGGCGGGGTCCATTCCGCGGCGTTCGTAGTCTATCTTCCGCAGCGTTCGGTCGATCTCTCGTTGGAAGTCGAAGAGGTCGCCGACGACCTCCGTCACTCGACGGTCGGTCGAAGCGGACGCGTCGGGCGTACCGGAGACCGCCGACCGGGCTTCGGCGCTGAAGTTGAGGACGTAACCCCCGTTCGAGGCCGTCCCGACCCCCGAAAGCCTCCTGTTAGCCGTGGTCACGTTTCGGTCGTGGAGCGCGACGACCTGCGTCCTATCCGGGTCGTCGCGTCCGAGCAGTTGGACGCTGACCGCGTCCACGACCCGATCGGGCACCAGCCCCGTGAGCAGGAGGTTTCCGCCCGTCTGCTTGATCCGGGCGAGTTCGGATTCGACTTCCACGACGCCGTCCGCGGAAACCGTAACGTAGTGCCCGTGGAGCGCGAACGAGACCGTTCCGGCGGTTCGGTCCCTCCCGTCCGGCCTCGGGGCGAACAGGGCGTCGAGCGCGTCCGGATCGATGACGTCGTACAACGGTACCTCGATATCGGCAGGGGTCACGCCGGCCGCTTCGGCGACTGTCTCGACCACCGTCGTGCCGAGCATTCGGTCGCTTCGCCATGCATTCGGCTCGTGTACCTTCGTGACGCCGGATTCCGATGACCGGCCACTACCGTCCTCTCCATCCATGGTTCTTCTGCCGAGTAGCACCGTGATACTTATAAATTCTCTTAATCCTTTGAATCGTAGCGCGCCGTTCTGAAGCTTATCCGAACCGTTCACCACGGTTCGTCGCCCGGGTCTGCGGACGTTCGATTCGCGGCCGCCGCCGGTCGCGCCGGCTCACCGACCGACCCGCCTCTCGCCCGTCTCCACCAGCACCGACCGGTCCACCTCCGCTAACGAGACGTGGCCCGACAGCGCGAGGGTGAGGTCGAGGTCGGCGAGGAAGTTCCGGAGCACCTCTCTGACGCCGTCGGCGCCGTCGATTCCCAGCCCGTAGACGTACGGACGTCCGAGCATGACCGCGTCAGCGCCGAGCGCGATGGCCCGGACGACGTCCGCCCCGCGGCGGATTCCGCTGTCGAAGAGCACGGGAACCTCGTCGCCGACTTCGTCCACGACGCCGGGGAGGGCGTCGAGCGCGCCGATGGCGCCGTCGACCTGTCGGCCGCCGTGGTTCGAGACGACGAGTCCGTCGACGCCGCGCTCGACCGCCTCGCGGGCGTCGTCCGGATGGAGGATGCCCTTCAGCACGACGGGGAGGTCGGTGCGTTCGCGCAGGAAATCGAGGTCGTCCCACGTCAGCGATGGATCGCCGAATATCTCCGTGAACCGCCAGAGAGCGCCCGTTTCGTCCTCCTCAGGCGGGGCGTCGAGCGAGTCGCGGAACGCGGGGTCGCTCAGGTAGTTCGCCACGCCCTCCCCGTCGAGGAAGGGGAGGTAGGCGTGGTCCACGTCGCGCTCCCGCCAGCCCATCATCGGGGTGTCGAGCGTGACGACGACGGCCTCGTAGCCCGCCTCCTCCGCCCGACGGAGGAAGCTGGCGCTCACGTCGCGGTCGGCGCTCCAGTAGAGTTGGAACCAGCCGAGGGTGTCGCCGAGTTCGTCGGCCACGTCCTCCATCGTCTCCGAGGACGCGGAACTGAGGACGAGCGGCACGTCGATGTCGGCGGCGGCGCGCGCGGTGGCGAGTTCGCCGTCCTCGTGGATGATGGACTGGACGCCGACGGGCGCGAGCACCACCGGCACCGGGAGTTCTCGTCCGAAGAGTTCGACCGAGAGGTCGCGCTCTTCCACGTCGCGGAGCATCCGAGGGACGATTCGCCAGCGGTCGAACGCGCGGCGATTTTCGTCCTCGGTGCTCTCCTCGCCCGCCGACCCCGCGACGTAGGCGTGGGCCTCGGGCGGAAGTTCCTCGCGGGCGAGTTCGGCGAGGTCTTCGGGCGACGCGGGCAGGTCGGGCGTTCGGTCGGCGAGCATCCCGGCGGCGTACACTTCTCGCTGGCGGTTCGGGCCGAACGGTTCCGAGGAATCGTCCTCCGAGGAGTCGTCCATGGTTCGTGAGAGATTCTCAGTCGGATTATATCTTGTTCCGGAGCCGCCTCGCGCCGACCCCGACGACGAAGGCGACGCCGACGTTCGTCAGCAGGCCGAGCAGGCCGATTCCGACCGCGAGCCACGGATGGTCGGTGTCGAGCCCCGACTTCCCGAGTTCGACCGCGACCAGCACGAGCACGACGCCGAGCACGGGGAGGGGGAACGCCGCGACGAGCGACGCCGCGAACACGGCGGCCAGCGCGTACAGCACGCCCAAGACGAGATTGGCGCCGGCGGTTCGCGCGCCGAAGGCGTACTTCCCCGCGACGCCCCCGCTTCCGTGGCACATCGGCATCGCGCCGAACGGCAGCGCGAGCAGGTTCATCGCGCCCATGCTGGTCGCCAGTTCGTCCGGCGACACGTCGGCGTCGAGCAGGTCGGAGAGCAGGAGCGAGGTGGCGACGGCCGCGTTGCCGACCGTCATCGCCAACTGTCCGGCGGCCGCGGAGAGCATCCCCGACGTAAGTACCGGCGTGAAACCGATCGAGACGGCGGGGAGGCTGGGCGGGGAAACGCCGACGTCGAACCCCGCGAGGACGAGTCCGAGCGCGAGCACCGCGAGCGCGCTCACCCGTCGGTACCCGAGCGCGGCGACGACCGCCGTGACCGCGGCGGCGAGCAGCGCGGTCGTCGGAGCGGCGACACCGAGTTCGAGGCCGGTTCGCGCGAGGAGGAGCGCGACGGCCACCTGCACGCCCCGAACGACGGGGTCGCCGACGTGCGCCGCGAGGCGGCCGAGCGACCCCGTCGCCCCGAGGACGAGGAGGACGCCCCCGGCGAGCAGTCCGGCGGTGACGAACTCGCCGGTCGTGAGGGTGTCCGCGACGACGAGGGCCGCGAGCGCCTTCATCGGTTCGACCGAGACGGGGACGCCGTAGCGGAGCCCCCAGACGACCTGAAAGACGGCGAAGCCGAGGAGCAAAACCGGTAGTTCGAGGTCGGTGAGCGCGGCGACCGCGACCGCGACGGGGAGGACGGTGATGGAATCGCCGACCGCTCCGGTCGCCTCGGAGAGCGAGAAGTCGAGTCGCCGCCCGCTCTCGAACGTGTTCTCGGCCATCGGAGGTTGTGACGGACGCAACCGGTATAGATTTACTGAGAAACGGAATTCGGCGACATACGGCCGAACTGGAAACCGATTTCGGTTGCTCTCCGCGACCCTCCACCGTCGAGGGTACTTCGGATGACCGCGACAAGAACTATCCTTCGAGTTCGAGTATCGCCGGGCATGGACGGCGTTACCGAGCGGAACGCGACGGAAAACGGCGTGACGGGAGGAGAAGGAACGTGAGAGAGCAGTTCGGCGTTTCGGGGAAGACGGCCATCGTGACGGGCGCGTCGAGCGGTATCGGGAAGGTGATCGCGGAGCGGTTCGCGGACGACGGGGCGAACGTCGTCGTCTGCTCGCGCGAGCAGGGGAACGTCGACCCGGTGGCCGAGGGGATCGGCGAGAACGCCCTCGCGGTCGAGTGCGACGTGACCGAGAGGGACGCGGTCGAGGCGCTCGTCGAGGCCACCGTCGAGGAGTTCGGCGGACTGGACGTGCTGGTGAACAACGCCGGGGCGAGTTTCATGGCGGGCTTCGACGACATCACCCCCAACGGCTGGGCGAAGATAGTGGACATCAACCTCGCCGGAACCTACCACTGCACGCAGGTCGCCGGAGAGCGCCTGAAAGACGGCGGCGGGTCGGTCATCAACGTGGCCAGCGTGGCGGGTCAGCAGGGCTCGCCGTACATGAGCCACTACGGCGCGGCGAAGGCCGGTATCATCAACCTCACGCGGACGCTCGCGTTCGAGTGGGCGGGCGACGACGTGCGCGTGAACTGCATCGCACCCGGCTTCGTCGCCACGCCGGGACTCGAATCGCAGATGGGCGTCTCCGCCGAGGACGTCGACCGCGAGGACGTGGAGCGCCGGGTCGGGCTGAGCGAGGAGATAGCCGACGTGACGCAGTTCCTCGCCAGCCCGGCGTCGTCGTTCGTCGTCGGCGAGACGATCACCGCGGCCGGCGTCCCCGACATCGTGGAGACGCCCGAGGTCTGAACCGCGAACATCGGTACTGATAGGTGACCACACGAACCATTCGAAGCAAATGCCCGCAGACAGAACGGTTCACCTCCCGGTCGCGGCACAGCCGAGCGTCGACACGCTGGTCGAACTCACGCAGAGAGCGGAAGACTTGGGCTACGAACACGCGTGGCTCCCCGAGACGTGGGGCCGCGACGCGGTGACGAGCCTGACCGCGATGGCGCTCGGCACCGAGGACATCGGTCTCGGCCCGTCCATCTGGAACGTCTACTCGCGGTCGCCCGCGCTCATCGGCCAGACCGCGGCGACGCTGCAGGAGGTCTCGGACGGTCGCTTCCGGGTCGGCCTCGGGCCGAGCGGCCCGGCGGTCATTCAGGGGTGGCACGGCGAGTCGTTCGACCGCCCGCTCCGGCGCACCCGCGAGACCATCGACATCGTCCGGAAGGTGCTGTCGGGCGAGACGGTGAACTACGACGGCGACTGCTTCACGGTCGGCGGCTTCCGACTGCGCTGCGACCCGCCGGAGACGCCGCCGCCCATCGACGCCGCGGCGATGGGACCGAAGTCGGTGGAACTCGCCGGGCGCTTCGCGGACGGCTGGCACGCCATCGTCTTCACGCCGGACGGTCTGCGCGACCGACTCGACGACCTGCGCCGCGGGGCGGAACTCGGCGACCGCGACCCCGACGACGTGCGGGTGACGCTCTCGCTGACCTGCTGCGCGCTGGAGGACGGCGAGCGCGCCCGGCGACTCGCCCGCGAGCACGCCGCCTTCTACGTCGGCGGGATGGGAACCTACTACCGCGATTCGCTGGCCAGACAGGGGTACGAGGAACTCGCGCACGACATCGCCTCGGCGTGGGGAAGCGGCGACAAGGAGCGGGCGACCGAACTCGTCGGCGACGACCTGCTCGACGACCTCGGGGCCGCGGGGACGCCCGCACACGCGCGCGAGAAACTGGAGAGGTTCGCCGCCATCGACGGCGTCGACGCGGTCGCGGTCGGCTTCCCCCGCGGCGCGACGGTCGAGGAGGCCCGCGAGACGATGGCCGCGTTAGCTCCCTGAGCCGAAGCCGGACGTCCGCCGAACCCTCGTCGTGCCGTGGAAAGACGTAACTCGGTCGCGGGCGACCCTCCTCCCATGCCGACCGTCAGATTCCGCGGCCGAGAGTTCGAGTGCGAGGAGGGCGCGATACTCCGCGACGTGCTCCTCGACGCCGACGAGACGCCGTACAACGGCGCGGCGCGCTACCTGAACTGTCGGGGGAAGGCGGCCTGCGGTACCTGCGCCGTCGAAGTCGACGGGGCTGTGAGCGACCCGGAACCGAAGGAGACGCGCCGCCTCTCGAAACCGCCCCACGAACCCGACTCCGACCTTCGACTCGCGTGCCGGACGCGCGTGCTCGGCGACGTGGAGGTGCGAAAGCGCGCGGGGTTCTGGGGGCGGAAGGCGTGACCGAAGCTATCGACCGAATCGTCGCGGAGGTGTCGACGTGGGACGGCGTCGAAGCGGGCGACCACCGGTTCGGCGGCGCCGAGTTTCGCCTCGGCCCGCGGGAAGTGGGTCACGTCCACCGCTGGGGCATCGTCGACGTCGCGTTTCCGCGCCGGGTGCGCGACCGACTCGTCGAGGAAGGGCGCGCGGAACCGCACCACGTCTACCCCGAGTCGGGGTGGACGACGTTCCGCGTCGAGGAGGAGGACGACGCGGACGGCGCGCTCTGGCTGTTGCGCCTCTCGTACCTGAGCCACGCGAAGGCGGTGCGGAGAACCGACGCGGGCCGGGACGCCCTCTCGGGAGTCGACGTCGACGCGGAACTCGCCGCGCTCGAACCGAGCGACGAGCTTCGGGAGCTGCTCTAACGCTCGGCCCACTCGGTCGCGCGCTCGACGGCGTCGGCCCTCGAGTCGGTCTCTGCGACCGTCTCCCACTCGTCGCGCTCCACGTCGTACACGGAGACCGCGTACCCCTCGTCGCGGTAGGTCAGGTTCTCGACGTACAGTTCTTCGCTATCGTCCTCGCGGAGCCAGACGCGAATCTGCTTGCCGCCTTCCAGATCCTCGCGGCGTCGCCACCCGGAAATCGACATCACCGGGACCCCCAATCCGAGATACCGAGCACGCGGTCGCACTCCGGACACGTCCAGACCTTCGGCGTGCTCGCGGCCGACGCGCGTTCGAGTCGCTGCGCCCACTCGGTGATGTCGGACTCGCAGTACGGACAGATGGCCATGGAGTCCGTGACGACGGAACTTCACTTGTACGTTCGGGCGAGCTATCGAAAATCGCTACCGGTAGTAGACGTTCCCCGAGACGACCACCGTCTCCGAGGAGGACGCCCCCGGAAGCGAGCGCGAGGGCCTGCGGGCCGCGACGACCCCGCGCTTCAGCGCCGCCCACTTCAGCAGGACGAATCCGGCGAGGATGACGAGGAAGCCGAGCACCGTGTTTCCGGTGATGGGTTCGCCGAGGAGGAGCCACCCGAAGAGGGTGGCGACGGCCGGGACGACGTAGTTCACGAGGTTGACCTCGTTCGCGCCGACGCGCCCCAGCAGGTCGAAGTAGATGAAGTAGCCCGCGAGGCTGGCGACGATCGCGAGGTAGGCGAGCGAGGCCAGCGCCATCGGCGACGGCGACACCGTCGGCCAGCCGCGAAGCGCGGCGCTCGTGACGTGGAGGAAGAGCGCGCCGACCAACATCATCCACGCTTGCTGCGTGAGCGTCGGAAGCGTCGTCCGCATCCGCTGGGTCAGCACCGAGGCGAGCGCGAAGACGACCGCCGCGGCGAACAGCAGGCCGACGCCGACGGCGGTGCCGCCGAGCGCCGACGGGTTCGGATTCGCCACCACGACGACGCCGACCAGCGCCACGAGGACGCCAGCGATTTCGAGCGCGTCCAACCGTTCGTCCGGCAGGAGCGCGAGCGCGAACAGCGGCGTGACGACCGGTTTTAAACTCAGGATGACCGCGCCGACCCCGCTCGTGACGTACTGCTGGCCGGTGAAGACGAGCGCGAGGTAGAGACCGAAGAGGAAGACGCCCCCGACGGCGACGTTCGCCCAGTCGGTTCGCGTCGCCGGTCGCCACCGGAAGTCGTCCCGACGAAGGCCGAGTCCGGCGACGATGACCAACAGCACCGCGCTCGCCGCGTCGTACCGGAGCGCGGCGAACAGCACGGGCGGGAAGGCGCGGAGACCGGTCTCGATGGCGACGAACGACGACCCCCAGATGACCGCGAGCAGGAGGAACGACGCTGCGTTTCGATACCGTGATAGATTCATGCGTTTCGAACACCTCGGAGAGCGGGTATTACCGTTAACAGCCCCCGACACTTCAAAATTGTCGGGGCTGAGATACCAATTCACAGAGTCGCACGCCCCGGCCGGTAGGTCCGCGAATCCCGGAAATTGTTTAGTCCCTCGCGTTCAGTCACCGCCATGGTAGATTCACGCACGGGGGCGGCGCTGTTCACCGACGCCCTCGAAACGTACGGCGTCGAGCACGTCTTCGGCAACCCCGGAACGACCGAACTGCCCGTCATGCGCGCGCTGGGGGACAGCGAGTTGGAGTACGTTCTCGCGCCGCACGAGGACATCGCGGTCGGGATGGCCGCGGGCTACGCCAGCACCCGCCGGTACGACGCGCGGGACGGGAGTCCGGTCGGCGTCGTCAACCTCCACGTCGCGCCGGGCGTCGCGCACGGACTCGGCAACCTCTACGGCGCGTCGGTGGCGGGTGCCCCGCTCGTCGTGACCGCGGGGGCGCACAGCCTCGACTTCCGCCACGAGGAACCGATACTCTCCGGCGACCTGCTCGCCATGACCGACCAGTTCACGAAGTGGAGCGCGGAGGTGACCGACGTCACCGCGCTCCCGACGATGCTCCGGCGAGCGTTCCGCGTGGCCCTGACGCCGCCGACCGGTCCGGTCTTCCTCGCCCTCCCGCTGGACGTGATGATGGCCGAGACGGACGTCGAGCCCCAGCGATTGGGGCGCATCCAGAACCCCGGCGCGGGCGACCCCGAGGCGATAGCGCGGGCCGCCGACGCGCTTCGGGAGGCCGACGACCCCGTGCTCGTCGTCGGCGACCACGTCCCGCGTCACGGCGCGCGGTCGCGGACCGACCCCGTCGACGCGGCGGTCCGCCTCGCGGAGGCGACCGGCGCGCGCGTCCACGCCGAAATTCTCTCCTGCGAGGTGGCCTTCCCCACCGACCACGAGCAGTGGGTCTCCCACATCCCGCCGGACGAAAATCTGGCCGCCACCGTGATGAACGCCGACGCGCTCGTCTTCGCGGGCTGTTCGACCAACACGACGCTCACCCGCCACGACCGCGACCTCGTTCCCGACGACGCGACCATCGTCGACCTGAACGACGAGCCGTGGCAGGTCGGGAAGAACGCGCCCGCCGACGTCGCCGCGGTGGGCGACCTCGGCCTCGTCATGGACGCCGTCGCGGAGCGGGTCGAACTCCCGGACGACGAACTGGCGGGGCGGTTGGAGCGCGTCCGACAGTTCAAGTCCTTCGCGCAACAGAAGATGGCGTCGATGGGCGAAGACGAGTCGGACGACCCCCGCGCCTCGAAAGCCGAGCTCGTGGACGCCCTGCGCTCGGTCGTTCCGGACGCCTACATCGTGGACGAGGGCGTCACCTCGAAGTACGCCCTGCTCACGCGCTGGGACTTCGAGCGCGAATCGTACATCTCGAACAAGGGCGGCGGACTGGGCTACGGCCTCCCCGCCGCGGTCGGCGCCGCGATGGCCGAGGCGGAGCGCGACGACCCCAGACCGGTCGTCGGCTTCGTCGGCGACGGGTCGTACCTCTACTACCCCCACGCGCTCTACCCGGCGGCCCGGTACGACGTCGACCTGACCGTCGTCGTTCCGGACAACCGCAACTACCGCATCCTCAAGGACAACACGATAAAGCTGTTCGGCGGGACGGACGACGACCACGAGTTCGTCGGGATGGACTTCGACCCGCCCGTCGACATCCCGAAGAACGCGGAGAGCCACGGCGCGACCGGACACCTCGTGGAGTCGCCCGACGACATCGAGGCGACGGTGGAAACCGCGCTCGCCGAGGACGGCCCGAGCGTCGTCGACGTGCTGATTCACGATTGACGTCGCGTCCGCCGACTCGGCGCGAGCCGCGGTTCGCCGGCGAGTTCCTCACCCGGCGGGGACGATGCGGTGGAGTCCGCCGCCGTCGGCTCCGGTGCCGAGCACGTACATCTCCCCGCTATCGTCGCGGCCGAACGAGAAGATTCGCTCCACCTTGCTTCCGGCGTTTCCGGCCACCGCGACGACCCGCGTCGGCCACAGACCGCCGTCGTCGGGGCGCGTCGCGACGAACAGTCGGCCCTCGGCCTGCAGGTCGCCGAAGACGTACGTCCCCCGCATCGCCGGAAGCGCCGACCCGCGATAGACGTACCCGCCGATGACGGAGATTCCGCTGACGGGACCGCCCGAGTGGGGGTATTCGATGATGGGCGAGGCGAGCGGTTCGCCGCCACGGACGCTCCCGGGCGTCCGACCCGGGCAGTCGTCCGCCTCGTAGCAGTGGGTTCCCTCCTTGACGTTCCACCCGTAGTTGCCGCCCTTCTCGACGAGGCTCACTTCCTCGTACCGGCTCTGCCCGACGTCGCTGACGAAGAAGTCTCCCCGGTCGAAGGACATCCGCCACGGGTTCCGGAACCCCCACGCGTAGTGTTCGTCGAGACCGTCGGCATCGACCAGCGGGTTGTCGTCGGGCACGGCGTAGCCCTTTCCGTTCGCTCGGTTATCGACGTCGATGCGGAGGATGCTCCCGAGGAGGTTCTCGGTCACGTCCTGTCCGTTGCCCCCGTCGACGGCGTCGTACCAATCGGGGACGTGACCCGTCCCCTGGTCGCCGCCCCCGCCGCCGTCGCCCACCGCCACGTAGAGGTAGCCGTCCGCCCCGAACTTGATGTCCCCGGCGTTGTGGTTGCTCTGTGGCTCCGGAATCTCCAAGACGACGCGTTCGGAGTCGCGCTTCGCTCGCCCGCCGTCTTCGGTCGCCGCGAACTCCGAGAGGACGAACGTGTGGCTGTAGTTCGGCGGCGTTCCGGGTCGCGGCGGGGAGGTGTAGCGGACGAACAGTCGGCGGTTCTCGGCGAAATCGGGGTGGAGCGCCATCCCCAGCAGTCCCTTTTCGCCGCCGGCCTCGACGGCGTCGCGCAGGTCGAGGAACGGTTCGTCGCGGAGGCCGTTCGAGTCGTGGAGATGGACGAGACCGACCTGGTCGGCGATGTAGCGACGGTCGGCGTCGGGCGCGAAGGCCACGTCCAGCGGTGCCTCCATGCCGGTCGCCAGCGTTCGAAGACCGACCGAGTCGGGCGGGTTACCCCCCGTCGCGTCCGTTCCCGACGTGCCGGTCGTCCCGGTCGCTTCCGCGCCGGTCGTGTTCGGTCGAGCGTTCCGGCCGGCCGGTCGCCCGCAACCGGCCAGTCCCGTCAGCGAACCTGCGAGCGTCGCTTCGAGAAAGCGTCGCCGCTTCATGTCCGCCGATACGCGTCCGGGCGGCAAAAGGGAGGGGTGCGAAGGGAGGTTCGCGCCGCGATTCGGGGCGGAGCCGCGAAGCGGCGGTTCCGTTCCCGCGTCGCGCTCGTCGGGGACGACGCTCACCGCATCCGCCCCCCGTTCCTCGTCTCGGGGAATATCTTCCCGGGATTCAGCGTGTCGTTCGGGTCGAGGGCGCGTTTCACCCGGCGCATCGCTTCGACGCTCGCCTCGCCGTGTTCGAGTTCGAGGTACTCGCGCTTCCCGCGGCCGACGCCGTGCTCGCCGGTGCAGGTGCCGCCCACTTCGATGGCCCGCTCGACGATTTCGGTCTGCACCCGCCGGGCGCGTTCGACGTGGTCGTCGTCGGACTCGTCCACCAGCACCGAGTAGTGGAGGTTGCCGTCCCCGGCGTGACCGAAGCAGGGAATCAACAGGTCGTGTTCCTCGGCGAGTCGGCGCACGAGTCGAACGATGTTCGGGTACTCGCTGATGGGCACCGTCACGTCGCCGGGGTGGAGCGGCGAGAGTTCCGGGTCGTAGGCCTGCACCGCGTACGCGAGTTCCCGCCGGGCCTGCCACAGTTCGTCCATCTCGTCGCCATCGGCCACGTCGAACCGCGCCGCGTCGTGCGCGTCGAACACCGAGCGACAGAACTCGATCTCGTTCTCGACGCCGTGGTTCGCGTGGAACTCGACGAACACCATCGGGGAGTCCGGCAGGGACGACCCGGTGTAGGCGTTGGCCATCGCGGCGCTCGTCTCGTCCACGAGTTCGATGGTCGCCACGTCCACGCCGGAGCGAACCGCGTCGGAGACGGCCTCGACGGCGTCCGACAGCGTGTCGAAGAGGGCGCGCCCGCCGCGAATCTGCTCGGGTCGCCCGGCGAGTTCGAGCGTCGCCCGCGTGACCACCGCGAGGGTGCCCTCGCTCCCGACGACGAGGTCCTTCAGGTTGTAGCCGCTGGAGGTCTTGACCGCCTTGCTCCCCGCCGTGACGACCGACCCGTCCGCCAGCACGGCCTCCAGTTCGAGCACCCAGTCGCCCACCTCGCCGTACTTCACGGTCTTCATCCCGCTGGCGTCGTTGGCTATCATCCCGCCGATGGTCGAGATGTCGCCCGACGAGGGCAGGGGCGGGAAGAAGAGGCCGTGGTCGGCGACGGTCTCGTCCACGACCGAGCCGAAGACGCCCGGCTCCACGTCCACCTGAAAATCGTCCGGACGCACGTCGAGCACCGCGTTCATCCGGCTCGTATCCATGCTGATTCCGCCGCGGGAGGGGGTCGCGTTCCCCTCGAGGCTCGTCCCCGCCGCGTAGGGCGTGACCGGTACTCCCCGGTCGTCCGCCGCGGCGAGCACGCTCGCCACGTCGCCCGTCGATTCGGGCCACACCACCGCGTCCGGGCGCACCCGCTCCGACTCCGGCGTTCCGAAGTCCCCCGCGTGTCCGTCGCGCTGGGAGTCGCCGAACGATAGCTGGTCGTCGGCGAGCGGGAGGTCGCGGAGAAACGAACAGTCGAATGGCATACGCTGGCAATGGTCAACGCGGACGATAAAAACTCCCCCGTGCAAACGAAGGACGAAACGAGGCGACGCGGTTCACGACGGGAGCGCGCTCGTATCGATCCCATCGCGCCGCCCGTCGAGCGCCGAAAATCGCTCGTCGCGCCGCAGTTCCAGCCAGCGGAGCAGGCGCTCCGCCCAGTCGAGTTTTTTGCGCTTCGCCGCGCCGACGGCGGGGTCGTCGAAGTCCCAGCCGAGGAAGACGAGCCTCCCCGCCCCGAAGTGGTCGGCGAGGAAGGCCGCCCGGTCGCCGTCGGTGAACCCGCCGAAGTTGCGGACGGGGCCGCGGGGTTCGGCCTGCGTCGTCGCCAGCACGTGTTCCGCGTCGAACGTCGGAACGTGCTCCCGAATCGCCGGAACGTTGTCGCCGTGCGCGTGCGCCGCGACCGGAACCCCCCGCTCGGTCAACTCGCGGGCCGTCTCGGGGTTCTTGTCGAGGTCCGTCACCATGCAGTCCACGGCGACTCCCGCGTCGAGGAGGGCGTCCGCGGCGGTTGACGCCGCCAGCACGAAGTCGGCCTCGCGCGCCCGGTCGACCTCGTCGTCGAGCGACGGCCCCGCCCCGGCGACGGCGATCGTCCGCCCGGCGAAGTCGTCGAATCGAGCGCGGTCGAAGGGGACGGCGAGCGCCGCGAGCGCGTCGCGGGCGCGCTCGTCGCCCGCGCGGGAGAAACCGAAATCCTCGAGGATGGCCGCGTACGCCGGTTCCCAGTCGTCGAAGTTCATGCGTCGCTCCGAGAAAGTCGAGTGTCCGCGCCAGAAGTGCGTCCGATGCGTACCCCTACCCATCGAAGCACTTCCGGCTTACCTCCCGTTGGAATGTCGTCCGGTATAAGTTTTCCCGTCATTCGCTATCCCGTCCGAAGACGTGCCCGATGGTGGCTGCGTCCACCGTCTCCGCCACGTCGTGCGTCCGAATCACGTCCGCCCCGCGCTCGACCGCCAGCGCCGTCGCCGCGAGGCTCGCCGGGAGTCGTTCGTCGGTGTCCCTGCCGACCACGTCGCCGAGGAAGTTCTTCCGATTGACGGAGACGAGGACGGGCCGGCCCAGTTCGCGCAGTTCCGCGAGTCGGCGGAACGTCTCCCGGTCGTCGGCCAGCGTCTTCTCCTCGCTCCACCCGCCGAAGGCGGGGTCGAGGATGGTCTTGTCGGTCAGCGGCTCGCTCGCCAGCGCGTCGAAGATGTCGTCCGGGCGCTCTATCGCGCCGGGTCGGTGGACGTCCGGCGGACTCGCCATCTTCACCACGGCGGCGTCGTGGCGCTCGCAGACCGACGCCATCTCCGGGTCGGCGAAGCCGCAGATGTCGTTCACCATGTCGAATCCGCGCGAAAGCGCCTCGTCCGCCACCTCGGCGTACCGCGTCTCGATGGAGAAGACGGCGTCGCCGGAGACCCGTTCGACCGTCTCGACCGCCGCGTCGAGGCGGTCGAGTTCCTCCTCTGCGGTCAGCACTTCGAACCGCTTGTTCGCCGATTCGAGGCCCACGTCCACGATGTTCGCGCCTTCGGCGAGGAGTTCGGATTCGACGTACTCGGCGGCGTCTTCGGGGTCGTCGTAGACGCTCGGGTCGTACGGCGATTCCTCGCTGACGTTCAACACGCCCATGATTCGGGGCGGGTGCGCCGGCCCGATTCCGAGCCCCGCGGCGGAGACGTTCTGCATACTCGGACGAGGGGAGCGGAGGGATAAAAAGCGGCCCTTTCAGTCGAGGTCGGCGGCGGAGATGTCGTCGCTCCAGTAGAGGTCGCCCTCGTACTCTACCGGAGCCGCTTCTAGGTCGAAATACGCGTCGAGCTCGTCCTCCGTCAGTTCGAACGATTCGATGGTCCCGGGACCGAGATACTGCTTCGTCACGCTATCGACGTTTATTCCGATGGTACTACCCATACCCAAGTGGTGGTCGACGTACCACTCCTGTCTTACGCGGAACGTCTCCTCGTCGACTCGACGGAGGCGGAAGTAGGAACACCCGCCCGAGCGTGACTGACAGAGCGTCGTTCCCCCGTCGCCGATGGTGATGTACTGGTATCCGGCGAGCGTCTGTCCGCGCGCGATGGACAGCGCGACTCGAAACGGAAATCCGGTGTTAAGGAGGCGAGCAAGCGTTCGTCCGACTCTCGTGGCAACCTGATTGGACACCTCCGAGAGGGTGACGACGCCCGTGTGACTTCCCTTCTCGACCAACGCCGCACCCTGTTCGTACGAGCGACAGGCGTTGAGGAGGAACGTTTGCACGTTCACCGCGTCGAGACGCCGCGCGTCGAGAACGCCATCGGCGCACCGGATTCCCCGATGGTCGACGTGACCGACGTAGTGGAGGAAATCGGTGGGAGTTGCGAGCTGCTCGCGAAGCTCGTCGGTGGTGAGGTCGTACGCCAGTTCGACGTCGTAGTCGATCATGTCACGGAAACCGTACAGCTCCTCGACCCTCCCTTCCTCGCGCATGCTCGCGTCGTTACAGATGACTCGAATTCGAACGGTGGGATCGTCGGTCGGGTCGAACTCGACTCGACGCCGTAGCGACTCGACGGTCACCTTGTTGCTCCCCATCGGATACCCGTCACCGATCCACGCGTGTTCGGCGCTCTCGACCGGTTCCGGTTCGACTATCGGCGGTTTCGACTCGTCATCGCCGGACTCCGCGACCGCGTCTCGACAGAACTCGGTCAGAGTCCGCGGGGGTGCGTCGATGGTGGCGTCGTTCACCCGTGACGGACACCGTATCAGGGCGAGGTCGTTCGCCACGAACGGGAGGACGTCGACGTTCGTGCTCGTCGGCACGACGTCGGTCGTCAAGTGCCACTCGGGTACGTGCGGTTCGAGCGTTTCGAACGGGACGTCGAGATACGTCCCGAGACGTTCGGATAACGGTGCGTCGTAGAGTGCGGCGAAGTCGAGATCGACCGACGGTTCGATCGCGTCGCGCTCGTGCAGGGTGATCGGATAATAACCCTCGGTTCGCACCACGCAATCGAGGAACCACACCTGTCGAAGTACGCGACCGACGGTCGATTCGTAGCCGTTCGAACCCGTTAGCGAGTACTCGAATCCGTCCCCCACGAGGGCGGGTTCGGTTCCCGGAACGAGCGTCGCCCCGAGGTAGTGCGCGAGCGACGCGGCCGGATACACGTACTCTCGCTTCGGCGGGAGCGCAAGGTGGACGTTCGTGTTCGGCGGTTCGAGTTCTTTCGGAGCCGAAAACTCCTCACCGCGTTCGATAGCCGGCGGATGTCCCCTGAGCGTGGGATACGCGCGCTCGGGGCTGGTGGTCTTGAGCGCCGACCCGAACAGCGACACCGCCCGCATCGCGTCCTCGACATCACCCGTTACAGTGATCGTTCCCGCCGGGCGCGTGTGTAGCGATCGAGCGCCCAAACGCACCGTCTGCTCGTCGTCGAATTCGATGACGGTAGTTTCGTCGTCGCGGTTCACCCGAACCGCGGATTCGACGCCGAGATAGAGGTTGATCGGTGTCGGTGAGACCTGCAGGTAGTACTCGTTCGGAGCAACGGACAGTTCGTCCGCGTTCAGGTCGAACCGTTCCACGACTGTTTGCGCTCCGTTCCAGAAATCAACCGTGAAAATGCCCGGTAGAACAATCCGTCGCGTCGATAACGCCACCGCCGAGTCCATCGGAAACGGAAAGTCGTCCGTATCGACCGACCGCAGCGATACGGGGTCGGACGTGTGTAGTTCGAATCGAACGTTCTCGATCGGATCGAATATCGCTACGCCCGACGGATTCGAAATCCGGTCGAATCTCGGAGCGACTGACGACTCGTCGTCCGAATCAAATCGATTCATATCTGAACCCAGTTCGTCGTCCGGTCGTACTCCGGAACGTGCCAGCGCTGTTTCGGCACCAATCCGTCGCCCTGCTTCACTTCGATGCGCGCGTCGAACAGCGGCGACAGTTCCCGCACCAGCGCGTCGTCGTCCGGAAGCGGCAGGTGGTAGTGCGCCATGCCGCGAACGCCGCGGACGAGCGCCGTGACGATTCGAAGGAACTGTTCGACGGTGTCGCGGTCGTACCGTTCGAGCGGTTTGACGAGCGAATCGAACGACAGTCGAAGTTCCGAGGGGGCGAGACCGTCGGCCCACTCGTCGAAGAAGCTGACGGCGGTGACGATGTCCGACCGGAGGTCGCGGAGACCGACCTCGGCGGAGGCGTTCGGTCCCGGGACGGTCGGGGTCGGCCTCGAACTGGCGGCGCGCTCGTCGTTCCCCCAGTCGATTATCCACACGTCGGCGTCGTCCGTCCTCGTGCCCGCGGGGAGTTTCGCCCCGGCGTACCGGGCGGTCGCGTCCGCGAGAACGAGGACGCGCTTTCGCTCCTCCGTGCTCGCGCCGAGCAGTTGTATCGTCGTTCGGTTCGTGGTCGTCTCGGAGACTCGTCCGGTGACGAGGATGTTACACCCTCGCCGTTTGAAGTCGGCGAGAACCTCGCGAAACTCGACCGAGTCGTTCCCGCCGCGGAACGAGATCTCTGCGGGACGCATCGATGAGAAACCGATGGAAGCGGCCGGTGATAAAAATTCGGTTCGTTCCGCTCGCCGGTTTCAGTCCACCGCGTCGTTCATCGCGTCGTTCCCGCCCCGAATCGCCGTCGTCCGTTCCTCGACGGCGGCGAATTCGGCCGTCTCGTCCCTGATATCGCTCGCGTTTTGCGCGGTCCGGTCTATCACCGACGCGACCTCCTCCGCGCCCGCGGCCTGCTCGTCCGTCGCGTCCGCGACCTCCTCGATGCCGAGCGTCGCCTCCTCGACCGCGTCGCTCATCTCGTCGAGGCTCTCCATCGCCGCACCGACGTCCTCGGCGGACGACTGTCCGTCCTCCGCTCGCTCGCGGCGGACACCTGCTCCGCCGACGCCGCGACCCGCTGAATCGCCGCGCTCAGTTCCGACACCTCCGTCGCGACGGTTCGCATCCCGGTGGACTGGTCGGTCGAGAGCGCGGCGATTTCGCCGACGCTCTCGGCGATCTCCTCCGAGGACTCGTACAGTTCGAGCGGTCCGCCGCGCGCTCCGTTCGCGTCGTCGCCGTACTCCGCATCGAGGAGTTCGTCTTCGACCGTTTCGTCCAGTTCTATTTCGACCCCCGTCTCGGGACGCCGGTTGTGCCACGCTCTAACAGCCATCGAACACATAATTCCCCATATATATTCCCGGGAGCGACGGGGGGAACGGAAGCCGCGGAGAGCGGTACGGGGATGGATTCGTCGCGAGAAGCGCCGTATCGATGTCGGCGGCGCAGACACGCACTTTTTGGTCCTCCGGTCGTTACGGGAACGTGATGGGTAAAGTGAGCATCGGGCTTCGCGGCTGGCGGTTCGACGAGGAGGAGGTGTTCACCGACGAGGGGAACTTCCGACCGATGGGCGAGATGTCCGCCGACACGCAGAAACGACTCGCGCGCCTGTCGGCCCTCGTCGGGTCGCCCTGCGACGCTTGCTGGCTGATTCACGGGGACGAGAACGTCCGACGGTGCAACGTGACGGAGGTCGTGTACGGCGAACCCCTGGCGGAGATCTCGGTCTGCGCGGAACACGAGCCGGACTTCCTCTACTGGTACTTCGAGGAGGGCGGCGAACGGCTTCGGGGCGAGGCGGAGCTTCAGGACGAGTTCCACGAGTGGTTCGCCGACGGCGGACGCGCCCCGGAGGGGTACGGCGAGATGGAGCACGTCGACACCGACCCCGACGACCTACCGGAGCCGCCGGAACCAGACCTCGAGGCGATGAACGTCGAGCTTCCTGCGGAGGAGAAAGAGAAGATAGACCTCCGCGACGTGGACTTCTCGCGGGATTACCCGGGATGAAACCGGCCGTCGCCGTCGTCGAGCCGAAGACGCCGGGCAACATCGGTACCATCGCGCGGGCCATGAAGAACTTCGGTCTCCACGACCTGAAGCTGGTGAACCCGCCGGAGTTCGGGCGCGACAGCGAAGCGTACGGATTCGCCGGGCGGGCCCGGAACGACGTGCTTCCGAACTACGACGAGGTGACGTTCGACGAACTGGTCGCGAACTACCACACGGTCGGACTGACGGCGACGACGAACGAGGACGACAGACGCCACGTCCGATTTCCGTTCACCACGCCCCGCCGACTGGCCGAAACGCTCGCCGCGGTCGAGACGGACACCGTCCTCGTCTTCGGGCGGGAGTCGGACGGCCTGACGAACGAGGAGTTGTCGCGCGTCGACGAGGTGTGCGCGATTCCCGCGAGCGCGGCCTACCCCTCGCTGAACCTCGGGCAGGCCGCCACCGTCACGCTGTACGAACTGCGCGACCTGACGGTCGACGAGCGCCAACTTCCGGACGTGGAGCGCGAACGCGCGGACGAGCGGGAGATAGAGGGTCTCTACGAGACGTTCGCGGATCTCCTCGAGAGCGTCGACCACCCCGAGGAGAAGCGGGAGAAGGCCATGCGGATGATACGTCGACTCGTCGGGCGCGCGCACCCGACCGGTCGAGAGGTGGCCACGCTCCGCGGTATCGTTCGACAGGCGAGTCGACGCGCGCGGTCGTCCGACTCGCGCGGAAGTACTCGAGGAGATAGGTAACTACTTTATGTCGTGTCGCCTCAGTAACGAGTAATCATGGTGTCCGCCCTCCACTTCCACTCCCTCCCGCTCGGGACGCAGTTCACGCTGCTCGTCGCGGTACCGAGCGTCCTGTTGTTGCTCGTCGGCAAACAGGTGTTCCTTCCCGAAGAACGCCTCCGAACGCTGTTCGGCGACTTCCTCAAGACGGACTGGAAGTACCTCGGCGTCGCGTGGGTCGTCACGAACATCGTCAACACGCTCGCCCTCCACTTCCACGTCGGGAGAACGTTCACGGGCGTCGTGTACGCCATCGAGGGAGCGACGGTGGCGACCTTTCAGGGCATCGCCTCGACGCCGCTTACGGTCGCGTTCACCGCGGTCTACCTCGTCGGCTTCCCGTTCGTCGTGCTCTTCACGTACTTCAAGCTGAAGGTGCACGACGAGGAGGAGGCCCAGCGATACGCGCTGGCGTACGTCTTCCTCGTCCTGTTGGCGGTGCCCTTCTTCCTCCTGTTCCCGGTGAAGGTGTCGTCGCTCTACCTGACGACGGTCGAACCGCTGATGTACGAACTCAGCCCCGCCATCCAGTACGGCATCCACTCGACCGACACGCTGGTGAAGGCGTTCCCGAGCCTCCACACCGGCCTGTCCGTGCTCGCGGCGCTGTACGCTCGGAAAGCGGACGCGGCGTACGCCTACACGACGGCGGTCCTCGCGGTGGCCATCGTCTTCTCGACCATCTACCTCGGCGTTCACTGGCTGACCGACGCGGCCTTCGCCGTGGTGCTCGTCGCCTGCGCGTACTACCTCTCCCAGAAGGTCAGCGAACCCCGGTGGTCCGTCGTCTCGCGCGAGGCGATGGCGGCGGTTCGTCGAACCGCCGGACGATAGCCGTCCGATAGCGGATCTTTTCGAGTGCGGTCAGCCGTCGTCGGTAGCGTCCCCCTCGTCGGCGTCGTCCCGCCGCGTGCGGTACTCCTCGGAGAGCGCGACGAACACGGTGCCGCCGACCGCGTTCCCCGGCGTCGTCCAGACGGGGAAGTGGCCGAACTCGCCGAGCGTAACGCCCTTCCCCATGAACATCGCCGACAGCACCTCCGTCGTCCCTAGGAGGCAGTGGTGAAACGGCCCGAACCCGATACCCGTCGTGACGATGACCACGAACAGGAGTCGGCTCGCCGTGTCTCGGCTGGCGGCGAGTCCCGAGATGAACAGCCCCTTCGAGGGGCGATCCATCTCCTTCAGCGCGTTGTTATCTCGCGTTCGAGGATGTTACCGTAGGACAACGTCGCCCCGGACGGGTCGACGTTCGAATCCGAACTCACCCGTCACCACCACGAGTCCGACTCGGCTCGACCATTCTCGGTCGGAGCATCGGTCCCGTCCGCCAGAGTCCTGCCGGCGGAAAACCGGAATCAGGCCCGCTGCTGAATCTCCTCGCGCAGAATCCGGCTCACGAGGTCGCCGTCGGCCTTGCCGCGGAGTTGACCCATGCACTCGCCCATCAGGCCCGAGAACGCGGCCATCCCCTCGGATTCGACCTGCTCTTCGTTGCGTTCGACGACCGAGACGACCGCGTCGCGGACTTCGTCCTCGCCGACGCCCGCGAGGCCCGCTTCCTCGACGGCCTCCTCGGCGGAGAGTTCCGGATTTTCGGCGAGCAGCGTCAGCACGTCGTTAACGCCCTCCTTCGCCAGGTCGCCCTCCGTGACGAGTTCGACGACGCCGAGGAAGTCGTCGTCGTCCAGATTCTCGACCGGCACGTCGTCGCGCCGGAGTTCCGTCACCGTGCTCTCGACCAGTCCGGCGACGAACGTCGGGTCCGCGCCCGTCTCGACCGCCCGTTCGAACAGGGGCATCCGACGACCGTAGGCGACCTGCTCGGCGAGGCCGGCGTCGAGCGAGAACTCGGATCGGTAGCGCTCGACCTTCTCGGTGAGCAGTTCCGGCGTCTCCACCTCGGTCGGGTCCAACTCGACCGGCGGCACGTCGGTTTCCGGGTACATCCGCGCCGCGCCGGGGAGCGGTCGGAGGTAGCGCGAGGTGCCGTCCTCGTTCGCGCCGCGGGTCTCCTCCGGCACGCCCTCGATGGCGACCTCGGCGCGAGCGGCCGCGGCTTCGATGGCGTTCTCGGCGACTTCGGAACCGGCGGCGACGATGGCGACCGCGTCCTCGTCGCCCGCGCCGACGGCCTCCCGGAGGGCGTCGACTTCGTCCCCTGTCACGCCGTAGGCCGGGAGTTCGTCGGTGTGGAAGATACCCCCCGCGCCGTGGCGCTTCGCGTGGTCCGAGAGTTCGGTGCCGAGGCGGCGGTCGGGTTGAATCTCCCGGCCGACGAGCCCGTCGAAGCCGAAGAGCGGGACGGCCGCGACCGTCCCGCCGCCGTCGAGCGCGCCGCGGATGACGCCGCTGTCCGTGTCCGCGAACACCTCGCTCACGTCCCGCGGGTCGCCGACCGCCGCGTCGAGCGCCCGGAGTTCGTCGCGGATGGAGAGCAGTTCGACCTGCCGTCCGACCTCGAGTCGGACGAGGTCGTCGATGTCGTCGAGGCTCTGGACGCCCTTCATCTCCACGCGCGCGCCCTCCGCGATGGAGACGTTCACGTCCTGACGGATGGTGCCGAGGCCGCGTTTGACCCGCCCGGTCGAGCGTAAGAGCATCCCGATTCGCTCGGCGGCTTCGCGGGCCTGCTCCGGCGACCGGATGTCCGGACTCGTGCCGATCTCCACGAGCGGAATTCCGAGGCGGTCGAGGCTGTAGAGGACGCCGTCCTCGCGCTCCTCGATGCGCTGGGCGCTCTCCTCTTCCAGCATCAGGTCTTCGACGCCGACCGGGCCGTCGCTCGTCTCTATCTCGCCGTCGGTGGCGACGAGCGTCGACCGCTGGAACCCCGACGTGTTCGAGCCGTCCACGACGATTTTCCGCATGACGTGCGCTTGGTCGACCACGTCCATGTCGAGCAGTTGTGCGATTTCGAGGACGATGTCCCGCGCCTCCTCGTCCAGTCGGTGCGGCGGTTCGTCGTCCTCCTCCACGAGGCAGGTCGTGTCGTACGCCAGGTACTCGAACTCGCGGTCGATTTGGCTCTCCTCGAGGGCCGCTTCGTCTATCTCGCCGAGTTCGCTCCGCGTCGGGTGGAGGTACCGGGTGAACGTCCGCGCCGCGTCCTCCGGTTCGCGCAGTTCGGTCGGACACTCGCAGAACAGCTTCGTCTCGGTGTCGAGCTGCTGGTGAATCTCCAGCCCCGCCACCAGACCGAGATCCGCGTAGTCGTACTCGCTCATTGGTCGCACGTGGGACGCGGAGGGGTAAAAAACCGTCCAGTTCGGGCGAGTTTCCCCCGTCGGTAACGTCGTCGACCGCGCCGCTCGAGGTTCTCGAACGATGGAATATCGTACACGTACTAAATACTATCACACCGTCGCCTCATTCAATCCACTTCTCGTCGCGCAAGTGTCGAACGTCAGCGATAATTCCCGTCTCGGCGCGGTGACGACGGGAAGACGCGACGGTCGTCGGAGAGCCCGTAGATTTAAAAGCAAAGAAAATCGTTACTCCCGTATGACTAGTTTCCTGGGGGCGAGCGATTTCGGCGACGATACGCCCATCCGGGTACTTCACGTGGACGACGACCCCGCCCGCGTTCGGCTCTCCGAAGCCCTTCTGACGAATCACCTCGCGGACGCGGTCGTTCACACCGAGACCGACCCGACGGCGGCGCTCGCCAGCCTCGACGACGGCCGCGCCGTCGACTGCGTCGTCAGCGACTTCGACATGGGCGAGACGAACGGGCTCGACTTTCTGGAGACGGTCCGAGACCGCTTTCCGCGCCTCCCGTTCATCCTCTTCACCGGCAAGGGAAGCGAGGAGATAGCGAGCGAGGCCATCTCCGCGGGCGTCACCGACTACCTCCAGAAGGGCGGCGGCGCGGACCAGTACGCGGTGCTGGCGAATCGCATCGAGAACGTCGTCGGTCGCTACCGGGCGGAACGCGCCGCGACGGAGTACCAAGAGCGGATGCGGAACGTCTACGAGCGGGTGAGGGACGCCTTCTTCGCGCTCGACGCCGAGTGGCGGTTCACGTACCTCAACGAACGAGCCGAGCGACTGCTGAGCAGGACGGAAGAGGAGCTACTCGGGGAAGTCGTCTGGGAGGAGTTCCCCGACGCGCTCAACAGCCAGTTCGAGGACGAGTACCGCGAGGCGATGGAGACGCAGGAACCGACGATGTTCGAGGCGCACTACCCGCCGCTCGACAAACTGTTCAAAGTCCACGCCTACCCGTCGGAGGAGGGGCTGTCCGTCTACTTCCGCGACGTGACCGAAGCGAACGAGATGCGGAAGGAACACCACCGGGAGAAGGAACTGCTCGAACGGGTGTTCGAGACGAGTCCGGTCGGCATCCTCGTCATCGACTCGGAGGGCGAGATAACGCGCGCCAACGAACGGGTGGTCGAACTGCTCGAAGTCACCGAAGAAGAGATCACGAACCGCACCTACGACTCCTCCCAGTGGACGACGACGGACGAGGAGGGCAACCCGTTCGCGGACGGCGAGAATCCGCTCTTGGAGGTGTTCGAAGAGGGAACGACGATACGGGACGTGTCGATGGGGTACGAGGGTCCGAGCGGCGACTGGCGCCTCCTCTCCATCAGCGCGGCACCGATACGGTCGGCGGACGGGGACTTGGAGCGCGTCGTCGTCACCGTCGACGACGTGACCGAGCGGAGGAACCGCCAGCAGGAACTGGAACAGCAGAACGAGCGCCTCGAGGAGTTCGCCAGCGTCGTCTCCCACGACCTCCGGAATCCGCTCGACGTCGCGCAGGTCAGAACCGACCTCGAACGCCGGGAGCGGGACTCGGAGCACTTGGAGGAAATCTCGCTCGCGCTCGACAGGATGGACGCGCTCATCACCGACCTCCTGACGCTCGCTCGGCAGGGTCGCGTCGTCGGCGAGACGAAATCGCTCGACCTCAGCGACGCGGTTCGCGACGCGTGGTCGATAACCGGGAGCGAAACGGCGACCCTCGACGTGGCCGACGACCTCCCGACGATTCGCGCCGACGAGAGCCGTCTCCGCGAACTCCTCGAAAACCTGCTCGACAACGCGGTCACCCACGCCGGGGACGACCCGCACGTCCGCGTCGAAGCGGTACGCGACGGATTCGCGATCGGGGACGACGGTTACGGCATCCCCCCCGAGAAGCGCGACAGGATATTCGAAGACGGGTTCTCGACCGAGCGAAGAGGGACGGGGTTCGGACTCTCCATCGTGAAACAGATCGCCGACGCCCACGAGTGGACGCTCACCGCGGGCGACGACGAACTCGGCGGCGCGCGCTTCGAGGTTCGCGGCGTCGACACCGCCGAGGAGTGATCACTCGCGGCTGGAGGGTTTCGATTCGGCGTTCCTCCGGCGGGACTGCGCCTTCCGGCGTCGAACCTGTCGGCCCAGTCGCCGGCCGACCAGTTCGCGCAGGTCGCTCGCGTTCCCCTCGTCCACGTCCGCGGCGCGGGCGTCCCGCCCGCCGAGGCCGACCGAACTCGCCGTGTCGACGACGACCGTCCCCAGTCGCCAGCGACGCTGGAAGAAGGTCTCCCGCTGGATGACGGTCTGCACCCGGTAGTAGGGGACGACGTGCGTCGTCCTGCGCCAGAACCCGTTCCGCGTCTGCACGTGGTCGTCGCCGACGAAGTAGCCGCGGTGTTTCCACTGGTAGTGTCCCGCCACGGGCGCGAGCGCGACGAGCGCGAGGGGTGCGTACCAGAAATCGAGTAAGCCGGTGAACCGGTCGACGCCGTAGGTGAGCGCCGTCAGACCGACGACGGCGAGCGCGTAGCGAACGGCGTAGCGGCGACGGGTCCGCGCGGGCGGTCGCTCGAACGTCGGGTCGTCGAACGACTCGATGGAGTGCGCCAGCGCGAGGACGCGCTCGCGGACCGCGAGCGGAACCGCCGCCTCCGACCCGCCGGACGGGCCCTGTCCGGGCGCGTAGCCAGCCGTCTCGACCGAGAGCGTCGCGTAGCCCGCGAGTCGCATGAGCGGGTTCTCGCGGAGCGTGAGCGTCTGCACCTTGTCGAGCGGGATGCTCCCGTCGTACCGCTGGAGCAGGCCGCGCTCGTACCGGAGTTCGTCGTCGACCCGCGCGAGCCGGAAATCGTAGTAGCGCGCGAACGTGACCATCGCGCTCGCCACCCAGAGCACCAGCGCGGAGACCGCCAGTTGCGCGAGTCCGACCAGCAGCGTCAGTCCGCCGAGCGAGTTCGCGGCGTCCGTCAACAGCGGGACGACGAGGAACACGAGACCGAAAACGCGCGGTTCGAGCGAGACGGCGGAGAGCAGCAGTAGCTCCGTCGAACTGATTTCGTACAGGAGGTCGGCCTCCGGTTCCGGTCGTTCGCCTCCTTCGTCCGCCACGACGCCCCGTTTGCGGCGCTGTATCTCGCGCTGGAGGCGTCTCGCTTCCTCGTCGGAGACGAACCGAAGGCTCGCCTCCGTCTCGCCGCCGCCCGCGGTTTCGAGGCTCACGGCGGCGAGTCCCAGCGCGCGCTGGACGACGTTTCGTCGGATGTCCACGTTCTGCACGCGCCGGAGCGGAATCTCGCGGCGGCGGCGCGATACGACGCCGGAGTCGATGTCGAGCGAGTCGGCGGTGAGGGCGTACTCGAACCGCCGGTAGTAGGCGTACTCCCACCCGACCGCGAGCGCCAGTCCGGCGACGACCAGGAGGGCGACCGCGCCGACGGTGAGGGAATCCACCGCTCCGGCCAGCGCCAGCCCGGCGAAGAGGACGGTCGAGCCGACGCTCACGCTCCGAGTGACCGCCCGGTAGGGTAGCGAGAGCGGGTGGAGTTTCATACGGCGTCCTCGAACTCGCTCTCGATGGCGAGGTTCCGGAGGCGACGCTGGAGGTCGCTCGCCCGCTCGGGCGTGAGGCCCGGTATCGTCACGTCGGCTCCCCGCGACCCGGCGGTGTACACCACGACGCTCCCGAGACCGACGAGTCGCTCGACGGGTCCGCGCTGCGTGTCAACGTGCTGGACGCGGACGAAGGGGACGACGGTGGTGACGCGGGTGAACACGCCGCGCTCGAGGTAGAGGTCGTCGTCGCGTATCTCGAACCGCCAGACGCGGTACTTGAAGACGACGTAGGCCGCGCCGAGGCCGATCACGGCGAGCGTCGCGGCCGCGACGAGCCACACCGCGAGGTCGACGAGGAATCGTCGGACCCCGACCAGCGCACCGCCGACCAACGCCGCGGCGACGAGGACGCCCGCGAGCCAGACGATTCGGACGCGGGAATCGAGTGTCTCCATACCCACACTACGAGACAGACGCCGTATAAAGGTAGGCGTGCCGGAGCGGTCACCGATTTCGGATTAGCGTCGCCTTACCGCGAGGAAAGGCGCGCTTACCGCTTCGTTCGCCCCACACTGATTCGAATCAGACGGCGTGGAACAAAGACGCCGGGAAGCCGTATCCTTCGTGGACAGCATGACCGAGAACTCGCCAACAATCAGCCGTCGCCGATTCGTCTCGGCGACCGTCGCCTCCACCGCGTTACTCGGGGGTGTCTCGTCGGCAGGTGCACTCCAATCTGACGGAAACGCGCAGTACAGCATCGAACAGGACGGTAAGTGCATTCCGATCCAACCGCTCTCGATGTCGGGGCTGCCAGTCGAGCAGTTCTACGACTACCGAACGCCCGACACCGACCCGTCGTCGTACAAGTACGCCTCCTTCGGCACCGAGAGCCTCCAGCGCAAGAACACCAGCATCCTCTTCCTCTACGAGGGTCCGAAGGGTCTGAGCCTCGTGATGGTGCACGACAAACTGGACGCCGGAAACGGCGGCGCGGTCTCGTTCAACATCACGAGCCTCCCGGTCAACGGGAAGTTCGTCGTCAGGGACGACCAGTACGACGGCTCGACGAACCGGGATACGTTCGACTACTCGAAACACCGCAACTGGAACGGAAAGGAGACGGCGACGGCCACCATCCACTGGACGTGGCAGGGCGGTCGGGCGGACGGCGCCGTGTACCGCGGACTCGGGGACAAGTTCGAGTTCACCATCCACCCGAAGTTCAACAAAAAGGCGCTCCTCTCGGACGCGAGCGGGAACTACAGCGGGAACGTGGAGAAGTGGCAGGTGCTCTCCGGGAACGTCAACAACCCGACCCGGACGCAACTGAACATGAACAAGCCGATAACCATATCGGCCAACAAGTGCCAGTCCGGGTCGAACCAGACCACGACGACGAAGAAGGCGGGAGAGGGCAACGGAGGGGGAGGTGAAACGCCGACGACAACGACCACCACTGGAACGTCCGGCGTGAACGCGAAGAAGAACGAGTCGTTCCTCGATAAGCTCTGGAGCGGCTTCGCCTCCGCGATAAACTCCGTGGTGTCGTTCTTCACCAACCTCTTCTGACCGCCCGCTCGTCGTCGCGTCCCCGTTTTCTGCCGGCGGTCGAGGGACGACGGCCGACCGCGCTACTCGTCCCGCCCGAGGATGCCGCGGTGGGTCATCGCTTCGGGGTCGATGACTTCGTTCGCCTCCTCCTCGCTGAGGTAGCCCTTCTCGACGACGACCTGCCGAACCGTCTTTCCTTCCTTGAGCGCCGTCTTCGCGGCTTCGGCGGCCTTGTCGTAGCCGATGTGCGGGTTGAGAGCGGTGGCGAGCGCCATGCTCTCTTCGACCTGTTCCTCGCAGTGCTCCCGGTCGGCTTCCAGTTTCCGGACGAACTTCTCGGCGAACACCTCGCTCGCGTTCGAGAGGAGTTCGGCGGACTGGAGGAAGTTGTGCGCCAATAACGGCTTGTATAGGTTGAGGTCGAGTTGGCCCTCCGCCGCGCCGTACTCCACCGCGGTGTCGTTGCCGACGACCTGCTTGTGGACCTGATTGACCGCCTCCGCGACGACGGGGTTTATCTTCCCGGGCATGATGGAGCTACCGGGCTGGTTCTCGGGCTGGTCGATTTCGCCGAGCCCGTTTCGGGGACCGGACGCCAGCAGCCGCAGATCGTTGGCGATCTTGTTGAGCGACCCCGCGACCGTGCGGAGCGCGCCGTGCGCCTCGGCCATCGCGTCGTGGGCCGCCTGCGCCTCGAAGTGGTCGTCCGCCTCGCGGAACTCGACGCCGGTCTCCTCGCTGATGTACTTCGCGGCGAGTTCGGGGAAGTCGGGGTGGGTGTTCAGCCCGGTTCCGACCGCCGTTCCGCCGAGCGCGAGTTCGCTCAGGTGGTTCCTGACGTCGTCGACGCGGGCGAGACCCTTCTCGACCTGCGTCCGATAGCCGCCGAACTCCTGCCCCAGTCGAACCGGCGTGGCGTCCTGCAGGTGGGTCCGACCCGTCTTCACAACGCCGTCGAACTCCGATGCCTTCTCCTCGAGCGCCTCTCGCAGGGTGTCGAGCGCCGGGAGCACGTCCTTCTCGACGGCCTCCAGCGCCGAGACGTGCATCGCGGTCGGAATCACGTCGTTGCTCGACTGGCCGAAGTTGACGTGGTCGTTCGGGTGGATGTCGCGGTTCCCGACCTCGTTCCCGTAGATTTCGGCAGCGCGGTTGGCGATGACCTCGTTGGCGTTCATGTTGGTCGAGGTGCCGCTCCCGGTCTGGAACACGTCGACCGGGAACTGGTCGTCGTGTTCGCCGGCGATGACCTCGTCGGCGGCCTCGACGATGACCTCCGCCTCGTCGGCTTCTATCATCCCGAGGTCGCGGTTGGCCTGCGCCGCGGCCTTCTTCACCACGCCGAGCGCGCGGACGAACCGCCGTCCGAACGTGATGCCCGATATGGGGAAGTTCTCCACCGCGCGTTGGGTCTGCGCGCCCCAGTAGGCGTCGGCGGGCACCCGCATCTCCCCGAGGCTGTCCTCCTCGATTCGATAATCCTCGTCGCTCATGCGTCCGGAGGGTGGTTTCGGGCGGGCGTAAAACCCATCGATAAGGATCCGTTCGCGGTGATTACACGACGGCGCGATTGATTCAATAGTTTACCATATGTAATAATTTACTCGCCGAGGGATTAACTTAGTGACAATGGTTAAGTGGTTCTTCCGAGATGGTCAGGGTACGTTAACGAGGTGTACCCATGACAAGAAATAGCAGCGGAGACCTATCGCGTCGTAGCTACCTGAAAGTCACCGGTGCCGCCGGAACCGCGGGGCTCGCCGGCTGTCTCGGCGGAGGCGGAGGCGGAGGCGGAGGCGGAGGCGGCGGAAACAAGGTCGAGGTGCAACACTGGTGGACGGGGGGCGACGGCGGCGCGGCCATCAAGGCGCTGTTCAAAGGGTTCGAGAAGAAGCACGGCATCAAGATAAAAGCGAATCCCGTCTCCGGCGGGGCGGGCCAGAACCTCCACGCCGTCATCAAAAAGCGAATCCTGAACGACAACCCGCCGAGCACGTGGCAAGCGTGGCCGGGGAAGAACCTGCAACCGTACATCGAAGCGGACAAACTGCGGGATATCGGCGATTCGATTTGGTCGAACAACGACATGAAAAAGGCGTACCTGAAGGGGCCGAAAGCGGCCGCGAAACCGGGCGGGAAGTTCGTGACGGTACCGCTCAACATCCACCGCCTGAACAACCTCTTCTACAACGTCGAGGTCGTCGAGAAAGCGGGCGTCGACCCCAAGAGCATCGAGAAGCCGAGCGACCTCGTCGGCGCGATGAAACAGGTCGAGAGCAAGACGAACGCGGTCGGAATGGCCCACCAGACGAAGTCCGGTTGGTCGACCCTCCAACTGTGGGCGCAGATACTCCTCGGCGAGCACGGCGAGCAGGCGTACACCGCGTTTACCGAAGGGAATGTCAAGGAGAACCAGCAAGCCGTAAAGAACTCGCTCTCGATGGTGAAGCAGTACCAGAAACACTTCAACAGCGACGCGGGGTCGCTCGACTGGCAGCAGGCCAACAAGAAGCTCATCAACGGGGAAGCCGCGTTCATCCACCAGGGCGATTGGGCCGCCGGAATGTACCGCAGTCAGAAGAACTTCGAGTTCGGAAAACAGTGGGATATGGTGCAGTTCCCCGGCACGAAGGGGATGTACGCGCTCGTCATGGACTCGTTCCCGTTCCCGAAGAACAACCCCACGAAGGGCGCGACGAAGAAGTTCCTGCAGTACGTCGGGTCGGTCGACGCGCAGGAGCGGTTCAACCCCAAGAAGGGGTCGATTCCGCCGCGCACCGACGTGCCGAAGGACAAGTTCGGACCGTTCCTCTCGCGGCAGATGGACGAGTTCAAGAACTCGAAATCGCAACCGCCGTCCATCACGCACGGGTTGGCGACGAAACCCGGAACGCTGACGAAGCTCAAAGACGCCGCGACGTCCTTCAACTCAGGTTGGAACGTCGATAAGGCGTACAACGATTTCGCCAAGGCGTTCAAATCGAACTGAGACACGACGCTCGATTTTCCATGCAAGGAATACGCGAATCACTGGAAAAACTGCGGCGCCGTGCGAGTCGAAACCGGGAGGTTCGAGCCGACGGGGGCACGGTGACCGAGAAGCGCCGCGAGACGGAGGGGTCCGTACTCCAGAGCGAGTTCGTCCAGAGCCTCCCGTTCTGGCTGCCGCCGTTCCTGCTGATGGGGTTCTTCGTCTACGGCGCTATCGGCTGGAACCTGATAATTTCCTTCACCGACTTCGCGGACCTCACGCTCCCGACGTACGACCCCGCGGCGTTCGACCTGGAGATGTACCGGCGGGCGCTTGGCGACCCGAACTTCTGGGCCGCGGCGCGGAACACGCTCGCTCTGCTGGTCGCGTTCACCGTGCTCTGTCTGGTGGTCGGGTTGGCGCTCGCCATCGTCGTCGACAGGGAGATTCGGTTCGAGAACACGTTTCGAACCATCTACCTCCTGCCGATGAGCCTCTCGTTCGTCGTGACGGCGAAGGTGTGGGCGTGGATGTACAACTTCCAGAGCGGGATGATAAACATCACGCTGCGGAAGTTCGGTCTCGACTTCCTCGCCCACCACTGGATAAGCGACCCGTCGACGAAGCTCGCGGCGGTCATCTTCGCGCTCATCTGGCAGTTCAGCGGCTACGCGATGGTCGTCTACCTCGCGGGCCTGCGGGCGATTCCCGACGATCACTTCGAAGCCGCGCGGGTGGACGGCGCGAGTTCGTGGCGCATGTACCGGCGGGTGGTCATCCCGCAGTTGCGCGCGTCGACCATCGGCGCGGCGGTGGTGCTGATGGTGTTCGCGCTCAAGGCGTTCGACTTCCTGTACGTGATGTTCGGAAACAATCCCGGCCCCGCGGCCGACATCCTGGCGACGATGATGTTCCGCGAGGCGTTCGCGTCGAACAACTGGGCGTACGGGTCGGCCATCGCCATCATCCTCTTCCTGATGGCGCTCGCGGTCGTCGGCCCGTACCTCTACAGCGAGTACAGACGGGGTGAGCTATGATCCCGACCGAAGCGACGATACGGTGTCGGACGGGGACGGCGAGGTGGTCCCGATGAGCGGCCCGCCTGCGACTCCGGACCCGGAGAATCACACTCGCGGGGAGCGGGCCGCCGCCGCGTTCCGGAACGCGGGGCCGCGACGCTTGGCGCTGTACGCGGTGCTGCTCGCGCTCGTCGGCTTCTATCTGGCACCGCTGGAGTCGGCCGTCATGACCGCCTTCAAGACGAGCAGCGCGTTCAACGAGACGCTCCCGTTCGCGCCGCCCGGCCCCGGCGGATTCACCCTGAAGCCGTGGCGGGTGGCGATAGACAAACTCGCTCACGGAATCGTCAACAGCCTCATGCTCGCCGTTCCGGCGACGCTCCTGTCGGCGACGCTGGGGAGTCTCGCGGCGTACGGAATTACGAACGTCGAGTGGAAGTACCAGATGCCCGTCATCGCGCTGTTCGTCGCGGGCATCTTCATCCCGTACCAGGCGGTGCTGGTGCCCCTCTCGCGGCTGTTCGCCATCGTCGATACGCGGGCCCTGCTCGCGCCGGTGTGGAGTCTGCCGCTGATGCACCCCCACTACGCGAACATCGTCAACCTCATCATCGCGCACACCGCCTACGGGATACCCATCACGTTCCTGCTGTTCCGGTCGTACTACCGGAACCTCTCGGACGAGATGCTGGAGGCGGCCCGGTTGGACGGGGCGAGCGTGTTCAGCATCTACCGAAACATCGTGCTTCCGCTGTCGAAGCCGATGTTCGCGGTGACGCTCATCTACCAGTTCACGCAGGTGTGGAACGACCTGCTGTTCGCGCTGGTCATCCTCCCCGGCGGTGCCGGAGCGGGGGAACCGGTGACGGTCGCGCTGACGAACCTGAGCGGCGGCATCATCCAGTCGTTCGGCCTGCAGATGGCGGGCGCGTTCGTCGCTGCGATACCGACGCTCATCGTCTACATCGCGTTCGGAGAACAGTTCGCAAAAGGAGTGGCAAGCTGATGATACGAAATCACACGACGGAACGGAGGTATCGGAACGATGGCTAAGCTCACGCTCGACGGCGTGACCAAGTGGTTCGACGACGACGGCGACCGGATCGTCGCCGTCGACGAGGCGACCGTCGAGATAGACGACGGGGAGTTCCTCGTCCTCGTCGGCCCCTCCGGGTGCGGGAAGTCGACCACGCTCAGGATGATAGCGGGGTTGGAAACCGTCTCCCGCGGCTCGATTCGCCTCGACGGGACGGTCATCGACGACCAACCGCCGACGATCCGGGACATCGCCATGGTGTTCCAGTCGTACGCGCTCTACCCCCACATGACCGTCCGGGGGAACATGCGCTTCGGACTGGAGGAGTCGACCGACCTCGCGGACGACGACATCGACCGCCGCGTCGAGGAGACCGCCGAGATGATGGGCATCGAAGACCTGCTGGACCGCAAGCCCGGCGAACTCTCCGGCGGCCAGCAACAGCGCGTGGCGCTCGGCCGCGCCATCGTCCGCGACCCGGAGGTGTTCCTGATGGACGAACCGCTGTCGAACCTCGACGCGAAACTGCGCTCGCAGATGCGTACCGAACTCCAGCGACTGCAGGACGACCTCGGCGTGACGACGGTGTACGTCACGCACGACCAGACGGAGGCGATGACGATGGGCGACCGCATCGCCATCCTGAACGACGGGCAACTCCAGCAGGTCGGCACGCCGATCGAGGCGTACCACCGACCCGCGAACCGGTTCGTCGCCGGATTCATCGGCGAGCCCTCGATGAACTTCTTCGAAACGACGCTTGAGGGCGACGCGCTCGTCGGCGAACGGTTCGAGTATCCGCTCTCGAACGAGACGCGCTCCGAGGTGGGCGACGCGGAGCGGGTGACCCTCGGCGTCCGACCGGAGGACGTGGAACTCGTCCGCGACGGCGACGGCGACCACGACTTTCGGACCGTCGTGGACGTGGTCGAGCCGATGGGCAACGAGAACAACGTCTACCTCCGGTTCGCCGGCGCGGACGACGAGCCATCGGTGACGGAAGGGGCGGCGGAGGAGCCCCGAACCTTCGTCGTCACGCTCGGCGGGATGCGAACCGTCGAGGCGGGACAGGAGGTCGTCGCTCGCGTGCCGGAAGAGGCGATACACCTGTTCGACGCCGAGACGGGCGAGACGCTGCGAAATCGCAGGCTCGACGCCTCGGAAGTGTCGATTCCGAACCGCTAGCCCTCGTACTCTTCGTACTCCTCGGGCGCGTACGTCTTCACTTCGAGGGCGTGGATGTCCGTCGTCATGTGGTCGCCCAGCGCGTCGTACACCATCCGGTGCTGTTCGACGAGCGTCTTCCCCTCGAACGCCGGGGAGACGACGAGCGCGGCGAGATGGTCCTCGTCGTGGCTCCCGCGGGGATGGGTGATCGTCACGTCGGCGTCCTCGAGTCCCGATTCGATGAGTTCCGCGACCTCGTCCGCGTTCATGGTGGGACGTTTCTTGTCGAAGGACAAAAAGACGGACGGAACCGGTTCCGACGCGGCCGGCGAACCGAACCCGAATCAGCGACCCAGAAGGTGAATCGTATCGAGCCGGCCGATCGTCTTCGTCTCCGGTTCCTCGCCGCCCTCGTCCACCCGCTCGACCGGCGGGTCTCGGTACTCTGTGTAGACGTTCCAGAGGGTGTCGTCCGCCCGGACTGTGAACTCCCGAACGTCGTCGGGTCGCCAGACGCGGGTCACCTCCCCCTCGGAGGCCCCGCCGCCCGCCGCTTTCTTCGGCGACCATTCGAGTTTAACGGTCATCCCCTCCGCGAGGTCGTTCGGCGATAGTTCGTCGGTCACGACTCCGCGTACCGTCTCGGCACCCGTCAACGTGTCGGCCCTACGTCCACTGGTCGAGACCCGTCTGCGCGACGCTCTCCTCGATTCGCTCGAAGCCGCGCTCGACCTCGTCCTCGTGCACCTTCCACTCCTCCGTGACGTACTCGCGCGCCGCCGCGACGTCCGGGTCCATCTGGGCGTCGAACTCGTACTCGTCGGTGACGTCGGGGTCGAGAAACAGCTCGCGGATGCGGTCCGCGTACTCGATGTACTCGCCGCGGTCTTCGAGAACCGACCAGAGGTCGCCGCGCTCTTTGACCGCCGAGAGCGCCGTCTTCGGCCCGACGCCGGAGAGGCCCTCGTTGAAGTCGGTGCCGCAGAGGATGGCGACGTCCACCAGTTGTTCCCACGTGATGTCGTGCGCTTCGAGCGTAGCGTCGAAGTCCATCAGCTCCGGGTCGCCCTTGCTCGTGAGCTTCCTGAGCGTGAGGGGCGAGCCGAAGAGCAGGGCGTCGTAGTCCTCGGTGCCGGTGTAGTCGACCGCGCCCCTCCGGGCCATGTGCGCCGCTTGCGCTTCGCCCTCGGCCGGAGCCTCGATGACCGGCACGTCGAGCAGGTCGAGCAGTTCCCGCGTCGTCTCCTGGATGACGGGCGTGAGCCGCTGGGTGTGTGCTTCGAGTCGGGCGATCTCTATCGTATCGCCCTCCTCGCGCGCTTCCTCCAGTTGATCCTCCAACTTCGAGCGCTGTTCGCGCCGGCTCTCTATCTCGTCGCTCTTCAGGTCGGTCACGCGCCCGTCGAAGACGAAGACCGGGGTCAGGTCGTGTTCGAAGAACTTCGGAAGCCCCTGCACGATGCCCACGAGGTTCGCCACCTCGGTACCGTCGTCGGTGGTGTACACCTCGTCGCGCGTCCACTTCACGGTCGTCGTGAGGTAGCGATAGAGCCAGTTGTGCGCGTCCACCGCCACCAGCGACCCGTCCAACTCGTCGAAGCCGACCTCCTCGATGGCGGCGAGCTGCCGCAGTGCGGAGTTACCCATTTGCGGGGAGTAAGGGCGGGGTGGGCTTGAAGGCTGTCGTCCTACGGCGGAATCGCGACGCCGACCGAACTCGAAGTCGTGAAGAGGGTGACCGGAACACCGACCGAGACGACGGCCTGCGGGTGACGCTCCGAACGTGCTGCACGCCCGCAGCCCGGATGGAGGCCCCCAGAGCGCGAACGGCGGGACGACGAATCGTGGGAGAAGAGACCAAAACGCACCGCGCGTCACCGTATCCATCGTGGTTCGGGCGTTCGGACTTCCGAGAGTCGATGGGTCGAGCGCGACGGCGACGACGATGACCAACGGCGCGCCGTGAACGACCGACGGGAAACCCGCCAGCGACGACAGTCGGCAGCAGGGTGGCGAGGTCGTTCGCGTCGATAATCACGAACGTCGGCAACGGTCCGGCGACGTCGGGGAGGCTAACGCTCGCCACTACGAGGACGGGAAAAACGAACCCGAGGGGCGATTTTTGCCGATCGAGAACGAATCGAGGTCGAACGGGAGCGTTCGTACCGAATTCGAGGACGACGTCCTCGAACGAGGTTTCTCGGAGCGCCGATGAATACGGAGGACTTCCGGAAAATCGTCCGGCGGGGGACGGAAAACGGAGCTACTCGGAGGACGCGGTGCTGGTGGTCGAACCGCTGGCGGTCGTGGCGTTAGTAGTCGTCTTTCCCGCGGTCGCGTTCGAGGCCGGAGCGGTAGTCCCAGTTGTCGTGTCGGGAGTCGTTCCGGAGGTCGTAGCCGTCCCGTCAGTCGTGGTGTTGCCATCGCTCGTCGGAGTCGTCGTCCCGTGGGGCGTCGACGTCCCCGACCCCTTCCCGAGCGCGGCGTCCAACTGCGCGACCGTCCGATTCGGATTCACCGTCGGCGCGGTCACCGTTCCACCGACCACGACGCGGGGCACGGCACCGATTGGAATTTCCCGAACCCGTTCCATCGTTCGTTCGATCCGCTTCTGGTGCGTTCCGTTCTCGATCTCCGATTCGATCGTACCGAGGTTCGTCACGCCCGCCTTCTTCGCGATTCGAAGGAGCGTCTCGGTCGTCGCCCACCCGTCGACGCCGCTTCGATTTTGGAACATGTACTCGAAGTAGTTCCAGTACGAGGCCGGGTCGTTGTTCCAGACGGACAGTCCCGCTCGCGCCGCTCGGGGTTCGTCCGAGCCGTGAAATCCCTCGCCGTTCCTGTACGCGACGGCGCGGAATTCGAGGGCCACGTCGCCGGATTCGACGTACCGTTCGACGATGTCGCGCATGAGTCCGAACACGAAATCGGCCGTGTGAGGGCATTTCCACGCCCCGTAGACGGTCGCCGTGACCGGAGCGTCGTCCGTTCCCATCGTCGCGTAGGTGAACTTGCTCGGGCGGCCCGGAACGGTCGCGGATCGATAGACTCCGGGCGGCGACTCGATCTCCGCGACCTCGGATTCGGTCGCGGAATCGTTACGTTCGCCGGTGCTCCCGACGGCCGTCGACGTTTCCACACCGTTCGACGTTCCACTCGACGCGGGCGTCCCTTCGTGGGTCGATCGACTCGAAAAGGCAGCGCAGCCGGGCGCGCCGACCGAAAGTCCCGTGCCGATGAGACCGAGCATCTTCCGCCGACTGGTTTTCATACGCTTTTTCCGTCCCAAAAGGACTTCGTTAATCGGCAGTTAAACGGTAAAACGAACCGAACGAGAACGGGTGGAACTCGTCGTCGGTTACCGCGGCGAGGGAGGTTTCTCACCCTCCCTCTCGGCGAGGAACGCTTCTTCGTCCGTCGAAAGGTCGCGCTCCCGAAACACGTCCAACCCCGCTTGATACGTTTCCCGCGACCGGTCTCCCGGATACGTCAACACGAGCTCGGCGATACCCGTCTCCTCGCCCGTGAACCCGAACCCCGCCCGGTAGAGCGCCTGGTACGCGAAGGGGTTGTTCACCGCGATTTTCACCCGCCGGTAGTTCCGGGCGCGAATCCGCTCCGTCGCGAACCGAATCAGCCGCGGGCCGATTCCCTCGCCGCGCCGCTCCGCGCGCACCGTCACGTACCGGAGCCACATCATTTCCTCGTCGGTGCGGTCCTCGTTGAACGCGACGGCGGCGATGATCCCGCCGTCGGCGTCCTCCGCGTCCTCGCTCTCCGCCTCGCCTACCTCCACCCTCGCCACCGCCTTCCCCGTGTTCGACATCACGAACTTGCCGGCGTAGCTGAACCGCTCGTGGTCGAGGCGGAGGGTCGGTTCGTCCTCGGGCCACCCCAGTACCGCGTACTCCATGCCGAACGGTTCGAACGCGAGGTTCATCCATCCGTCGGGTTTTACTCGTCGGCCGCCGTCTGTCGCGCCATGCCGAGTTCCAACGGAGACGTCCACCACTTCGACCGCTTCGCGCGCTTCTACGACCTCCTCTCGCCGGACGCCGACGCCGATATTCTCGCGGAGGGACTCGCGCAGGCGGAGCGCCCCGTCGAGCGCGTCGTGGACGTGGCCGGCGGAACCGGACGCGCCGCGAGGGCGCTCGACGCCGACGAGCGAATCGTGCTCGACGCCTCGGGGAAGATGCTCGCGCAGGCGCGCGCTCGCGGACTCGACTGCGTTCGGGGGGACGCCTCCCGACTGCCCCTCCGTTCCGAATCGGTCGACGCCGTCGTCGTCTCCGACGCCCTCCACCACGTCGGGGCCGTCGCGGACGCCCTCGCCGAAATCGCCCGGGTCCTCCGTTCCGGGGGCGTCCTCGTCGTCCGAGAGTACAATCCGGCGACGATTCGAGGGAAACTGCTCGTCCGAGGCGAACATCTCATCGGGATGGACTCGACCTTCTTCGCGCCCGAGGAGTTGGTTCGAATGCTCTCCGACGTGGATCTCGTCCCCCGAGTTCGGAACCGAGGCTTCGATTACACCGTCGCGGGCGTCAAGCGCACACCGGGAACGACATAACCCCGGCGCGCCGAGTGAAGGACATGAGCAGCGTGTTCGGTGCTCGGCGTTTCGACCGCTCGTCGGCCACGGCGGGACTGGCCATCGGGGATCTGCTGGTGCTGTCGATACTCCTCGGAATGGGAAGCCTCCGCCACAACGAAAATCCGATCGAAGTACCGCTGCTGTTCGCCGACACGGTCGCGCCGTTTCTCGTCGGTTGGATAGTCGCGTCGGTAATCGTCGGCGCGTACAGCGCACGAGCGCAGCGGTCGGTTCGCGACGCGGCCCTCTTCGGCGGAGGAACGTGGATCGTCGCATCGCTCATCGGGGCCGGACTGAGAGCGACCCCGCTGTTCCACGGGAACGCCCCCCTGACGTTCGTCGCGGTCGTGACGGGTATCGGGTTGGTGTTCTTCGTCGTCTGGCGGGGGCTGGCGGCGGCGGTGTCGTGAGGGAACGCCGTAGTCTCCGACCGCGGTCAGGGTCGAATCGGCGGGTGCCCAGCAGCGTGAAGTGAGTCGCGAAGCAATCGTCGGTCGATGTCGTCGATACCCAGTGACTTCCACGACCTGTTCGAAAAGCCGGTGTTCGCGCACGTGGCGACGCTCACGCCGGAAGGCCTCCCGCACGTGACGCCGGTCTGGATCGACTACGACGCGGACGCGGACCGCGTTCTCGTTAACACGGAGCGCGGTCGGCGCAAGGAACGAAACGTCCAGCAGGATCCGAGGGTCGGGGTGAGCATGATCGACCCCGAAAACCCGTACCGGGCGCTGTCCATCCTCGGCGAGGTCGACGAGATAACCGAGGAGGGAGCCCGCGAGCACATCGACGAACTCGCGCGGCGGTACACCGACGCCGACGAGTACCAGCCGACCATCCAAACTGCGAGGGTGCTTCTCGAGATTCGACCGGACGAGGTCATCGCGCACGGCGGCGACTGAGCGGAGTCGCCGTACCCGCCATCGTCACGCCGATACGCGTCGATACTCGACGTACGAGTAGACCGCGAGATAGAGGGCCACGACGACCGCCGGGCCGGCGATGAGATAGACCGCGTACGCCGGAACGAGCGCGCCGAGGAGGGCGACGACCCCGGCGAGTTTGAAGAGCGGTCCGGCGCGGGAGTGGGTCTTCCGCCACACCTCGTCGCTCGTCATCGTCCACGGGGTCCGGACGCCGACGAACCAGTTACGCTCGACGCGGTTCATCAACGTCCCGACGAAGTAGTACAGCGCACCGATCGCGGGCGCGAGCACCGCCGTGAACTCGAATCGATAGTCGAGATTCCAGAGGACGACGAGCAGATGGACGTAGAGCACGAACGCGACGAGGAGGACGACGAACAGGTCGTAGTGCTCGCGGAAAGCCTCGACGTTCTCGCCGAGCGGGTCGATCTTCGGAATCACCGCGAACAGACAGAGGAGACCCGCGGCCAGCGCGGGGAGAAAGAACGCCCCCCAGACCTTCGGCGTCGTACCGTCGGCGTCGCCGCTCGCGTTCCAGTGGGTCGTCATCCGCTCGGGGAACTGCGGATAATAGTACGCGCTGACCCCGAACGCGACGACGACGAGCGCGAGCGCGGCGAGATATTTCGTTCGCCCTTTCATGTCCGATTGTTTCGCGTTTCGACGTATAAATCTACGTGAGAGACCCGAAACGCGACTCCTGTCGTCGCACAGTCGTCGCCGCGTCGACGGAAGCGCGCCTAAGGATGATTACCTCCGGTTATCTCCGGCCCCGATTTCGTGCTATTCATCGTACGATTATCGTTACTCCATCGGCGAGCGGCGACGGATTCAGCCGATTAACTACCGACCCCCTGAAACGCTCGAAAAACCGGCACACGGCGTCCATATCCTGAGTTAATACCTATAACTTATGGAGAACCAATGCGTCTATGAGATAGTGAATACCGAAGACATACAGAGAACGACTGTCGCGCATATGGGAAAGAGTTTTATACCCTGTCCGCATATTCTATAATGGATTATGACTGGATACTATGACCTCATTCTGGGCCTGATTCCGCTCGCACTGATCGGCGTAACCGGAGCGTTCAGCGTCGCTGGACTTACGATGACGATGGCAGTTCCCCTCGGAGCAACCGCGTCGGTGTTGCTCATCGGACACGCGCTGTTCATCAACGGACCCGTCGACGAATCGTCTCAACTTCAGTCATCGACTCCAGTCAACCCTGCGGACTAACTCTCTCTTTCCTCAACGGTTTTGTCGCTGGCATCCGTTTTGCCGGCCATGACAGATGCGCTGTTTCTGACGAGCGACGACGTTGCGGGATTGGCGACGCCGGGCGAGTACGTCGACGCCGTCCGCGAGGGGTACCGCCAGCGAGGGACGGGTGCGCCCGCGGAACCCCGTACGACGCTTGTGAACGACGACCCGTCGGGGATGCTGACGGGGTACTCCGCCATCCTCCCCGAAACCGGCGCGATGGGCGGTTACATGTACACCGCCGGATTCGGCGCGGGCGACGCGTGGTTCGTGACGCCGCTGTTCGACGCCGAGAGCGGCGAACCCCTCGCGCTCGTCGACGGTGCGAGCATGAACCCCTTCAAGACGGGCGCGGTGGGTGCGGTCGGCGTGGACGCGCTCGCTCGGGAAGACGCGACGACGCTCGCGGTCATCGGAAGCGGGGCGCAGGCTCGCGGTCAGTTGAAGGCGACGGCGACGGTTCGCGACCTCGAAACCGTCTGGGTGTACTCGCCGACGAAGGCGAACCGCGAATCGTTCGCCGCCGAGATGAACGAGAAACTGGACGCCTCGGTGGCCGCCGTCGCCAGCAGCGCCGCCGCGGTGGAGAACGCGGACGTCGTCGTCACCGCGACCACCGCCAGCGAACCGGTGTTCGACGGCGACCTGCTCGAAGACGGGGCGCACGTCACCGCGATGGGCCAGTACCACCCGAAGAAACGCGAACTCGACGCGACGACCGTCGAACGCGCGACCTACGTTCCGGACCTGCGGGAACGGATGACGCGGGACGCCGGGTCGTTCCGCTTCGCGCTGGAGTCGGGTGCGATAACCGAAGACCACGTCCACGCGGAACTCGGCGAGGTGGTCGCGGGCGAGAAGCCGGGACGCGCGTCGGCCGACGAGATAACCGTCTTCGACAGCGGCGGAACCGCCATCGAGACGGTCGCCTCCGCGTACATGCTCTACGAGAAGGCCGACGCGAAGGGGCTGGGTTCGCCTGTCTCGCTCTCGCCCGCGAGCGAGGCGTTGACGGGCGAGTGAGCCGGACCGCCTACTCCGCGCGAGAGCCGACCCAAGCGCCGAGCGAGAGCCCGTACACGACGTGCCCGGCGTGGAACACCGCCCGCTCGTCCTGTTCGAGGTTCATCTCCAACAGCCACTCGAGGAGGACGCGTTCTCCGAAGAGGGAGAGCGCGAGTCCGTAGACGAGGCCCGCGAGCAGTCCTTCCGTCTCCGGTTCGAGGGACGACGACTCCGTCGACCGCGCCGCCAGCACCGGAGCGAAGACGCTCCCCGCGCCAGCGCCGTACAGCAGGTGGAGCAACAGCGCGCCGACCGTGTGGTCGTCCGGTTCGCCGCCGACGAACTTCGAGAGGAACGCCGCGGTCGGAGGGAGCGACCGGGCGACCGGTTCGCGGAACGCCGTCATGATGACGGTGCCGAAGAGACCGCCGACGAACCCCGTTTTCGCGTTCGAACTCATGCGGCGGAACTACGGACGACGGACGAATAGTGCTGGCGGCGACTCGCCGCCGACTAGCTCCACCAGCCGAACTGCTCTTTCGCCTGTTCTATCGCCCCTTGGACCTTCTTCTCCAGTTCGTCTATGGAGCGTTCGACGTGGTGGACGCGCTCGCGGGGGATGCGTCGAACCACGTCGTCGCCCTCGTCGGTCTCGTCGACCTTGACGAGCCAGTGGTCGTCGAAGTAGACGATGTCGTCGTTCTCGACTTCGCGCTCCGTCGTCCCCTCGTCGGGGTCGTCGTAGACGATGGTTGCCGTGCCGATGTCGGGCATGGGTCGGTCTACTCGGAGGCGACAGTAGGACCTTCCGGCCGTCCGGTCGCGCGACCTACGCCAGGTACTGTTCGACGCCGAGCGCCCGCGCAAGCGAGATTCCGCTCGCCAGCGCGCCGAGGAGGTAACCGCAGATAGCGCCGCCGTTGAGCAGGGGGAGACCGGCGTGCGCCCGGCCTTTGAGCACCATCCAGAGGAGGGTTACCAGCCCGACGAGCGTCCCCAGCATCGCGGTCAGGGCGGGGAGGTTGATGGCCGTGCCGGAGACGAGCGCGTCGGCGGGGGAGAAGAAGGCCGCGCTGGCGACGAGCACGGTCGGCATCACGGCGTCGCCGAGACCGATGAAAAAGGCGTCGCGGTCGTCCTCGCCGGGGTTCGCGTCCTCGTCGACCGCCCCTTCGCTGGTGGCCTGCGCAGTCTCGTCGAGAAACGAGTACGAGAGGGTCAGCGGAATGACGAGGATGACGGGTATCTTCAGGTCCATCACGCCGGAGGCGAGCGTGAGCATGTGCTCAGTACCGTAGACGCTGATGGCGTCGTACACGGCGAGGACGACGAGGAGGATGACGGCCGGAAGGAGGCCGAAACTGATGCCGAACAACCCCGCCGCGCCCGCGCCCATGACGACTCCGGCGGCGTCGATGACGTACCACTCGGGGTAGACGGCGAGCGCCACCGCGACCAGCGCGGCGGCGACCCACGCGAGGACGTTCACCGGCGCTCCGCCGACCGAGATTTCGATCACGGGAGGAACGACGACGGTGAACACGTACAAAGAAAGCATCCCGCTGGTGAGTATGATGACCCCCCGCAGAATCCACTCGACGCCGAGCTTGATGACGGCGAGCATCCCCGCCGTGAACACGAGGATGACCGCGACGTAGAGGAGGCTGTTCGTCGGGTCGGACGGGTCCTCGACCGTCTGGTATCCGGCCGATTCGAACGGTTCGACCAGCGCCAGCGCCCCGAGTTGCACTCCGAGGAAGATGGCGATGGTCAGACCGGAGGCGAAGAGAATCCGCGTTCGTCGTTCCATGGACGGAGCAAGGAAGTGACCCCTCTTTGTGGTTTTGGGTTCGACAGCTTCGAAGGAAGGAGAGCGTTCAGCGCGTGTTATCGCGGCGCTCTCGTCGTCAGTAGCGAGTGGCCGTCGTCGCGTATCCCGGATGGTCCCCGGTCCTTTTCAATGCCGCCCAACCGCAACCGCCAACGCGCGTCACGGCGGGAGCGAACACCGAGAGACGCGCGTATCGGGAACCCCGCACCTTACACGAGGGTTTACGTACGAAGCCGGAACCAGACCCGCCGGACGCTCCCGGTCGAAGCCCGAAAACTCGTAAGCCGAGACCGACAGTCTGCCTAACCCGCGAGGGTGCGCCCATTCGACGGCGATTCGACGCTCGTCCGGCCTCGAATCAGGACCTACTCGAAGTGTGCGGCGAGTCGCTTCGCCGCCTCCTCCGCGCGCGGCGTCACCAGCGCGAAACGGATCCAGTCGTCGCGCGACGAGCCGAAGGCTTCGCCCGGCATCCCGGCGACGCCCGCCTCGTCGACGAGTCGCTCGACGTTCGCCAGCGTGCCGGGAAAGTCGGGAAAGCGCGCCATGACGTAGAACGCTCCGTCCGGTCGCGTGTAGTCCGCGCCCGCTTCGTCCAGCGCTTCGGTGAACGTCTCCACCCGCGATTCGAGCAGTCGACGGTTCTCCTCGTAGTAGTCCGTCTCCGTCTCGCGGAGGGCGTGGAGCACCGCGTACTGCGAGGGGCGACTGCCGGCCACGTTCGTCAACATGTGCCGCGTCTTCGCCACGTCCACCAGTTCGGGCGGGAAGACGGCGTATCCGACGCGGAACCCGGTGATGGCGAGCGACTTCGAGAACGAGTTCGTCACCACGCGGTGCGACGAGTCGAACGCCAGCGCGCTGGTGAACTCGCCCGAGAAATCGAAGTGGTCGTACACCTCGTCGCTCACCAGAAGCGCGTCGTACTCCTCCGCGATGGCGACGAGTTCGCGCATCGTGTCCCCGTCGTACACCGCGCCGGTGGGGTTGTTCGGCGAGTTTACGACGATCGCTGCGGTGTCGTCGCTCGCCTGCGCTCGAACCGCTTCGGGGTCGAGTTGGCCGTCGGCGGCGGTGGCGACGAACCGCGCCGTCGCGCCGAGCATCTTCGTCTTGCCCGGATAGTAGGGATAGACCGGGTCGGTCAGGACGAACTCGTCGCCGGCGTCGCGTTCCATCGCCCGCGCCATGGCAAGATAGTTCGCTTCGCCGCCGCCGCACGTCACGATAACCTGTGACGAATCGACGTTTCGTCGGGCGGCGATCTCCTCGCGAAGTTCGAGGAGCCCCTCGCTCGGCGGATACTGGAAATCCGCGCCGCCGAGGTCGGCGTACTCGCGCAGTCCGTTTGCGATTCCCGGCGGGGACCCCCAGTCGGGGTTGCCGCTCACCATGTCGATTACGTCGCGGTCGGCGTCCATCGCGTACGACATCACGTGAAAGAACAACGGCGTCTCGTAGTCCATACCGAGGGGTCGCAGTACTGGCAAGTCTTTCTTTCGCCCCGAAACGATTAGTCGTCGCGTCGGTACCATCTAGCGATGACACCCAGCGTCGACCCCGACGCCGTTCGGTCGTACTACGACTACATCGACGCCGAGGCGTACGAGGACGTGTTCGAACTGTTCGCCGAAGGCGTCGTCTACGAACGTCCCGGCCAACGAAGTTTGAGCGGGATGGACGAGTTCCGGGAGTTCTACCTCGAAGATCGACCGCTCGAAGACGGAGAACACGAAGTCGACCAACTGGTTGTCGGCGAGGACACCGTCGCCGTCCGGGGGCGGTTCTCCGGCGTGCAGGACGGCGAGCGCGTCTCGTTCGGCTTCGCCGACTTCCATCGATTCGACGAAGACGGCCGGATAGCGAAACGCATCACGTACACCGATCGCGACGAAGTGTAGGAGGACGCGCTCGAAGGAGGCAGTCGTTCTCTAGGTGACTAGCCGGGAGGTGTGTTACCGATACTCGCAAAGATTTATGTCGGAAGATGTTAATTTTCTGGCTACTAACGACAATGACCCTTTTCGCGCCCAACTGAAACGGTTCGACTCCGTCTTGCGACGGGTCCGACCGTTCCCGCGCTGCCGACTCACGTCCGGTGTCCGACCGCCGTAGCTACGGCACCGAGCCAGCGATACCGGCAATCGACTCCCCCCTCTATCCGCGAGTTTCGGATTCGTAGTCCGGGGAGTCGGCCGCCGCGACACGCGTTCCGACCGTCCGCCGACGCTCGAACGCCGAGACGACCCGTCTCGGCCGTCGGACGAACCGCCTGAGATACCCTCGACACACCCCCATGACAGACGATATAGATTCGGACGATACCTTCAGCGCGCAACGCGACCGCGTCGACGCTCCCATCCGCCGACTGTTCGCGACGTACGGTCGCAAACACTGGTTCCCGCTCTCGGTCGGCGTGGTAGCGAGCGTCGCGGCCCACTTCCTCTCGCTCGTGCCACCGTTCATCCTCGGCGTCGCGGTCGACGCGATCTTTCCGACGGGAAGCTCGAAACCCTACGAACTACCGCTGCTGCCGCAGGCGTGGATCCCCGACGGACACGTCGGACAGTTCTGGCTGTCGGCGGTGCTCATCGCCACCACGTTCGCGGGCGGTGCGGTCGGTGCGCTAGTGAAAGGGTGGGGACTGAACAAGTTCGCGCAGTCCATCCAGCACGAAATTCGCACCGACACCTACGATGCGATGCAGCGCCTCGACTTGGGCTTCTTCGCCGAGAAGCAGACCGGCGAACTGATGAGCATCATGAACAACGACGTGAACCGCCTCGAACAGTTCCTCAACGGCGGACTCAACGTTCTGACGATGATCGGCGTCACAGTCGTCGGCGTCGCCGGCATCCTCGTCTACCTGAACTGGCAACTCGCGCTCGTCACGCTGGCGACGGTGCCGGTGGTCGCCCTGTTCACGCACAAGTTCGTTCAGATAATCCAGCCGAAGTACGCCGAGGTTCGTTCGACGGTCGGACGGCTCAACTCCCGACTGGAGAACAACCTCGGCGGCATCGAAGTCATCAAGGCCAGCAGCGCCGAGGATTACGAGTTCGGTCGCGTCACCGACTCCTCGCAGGAGTACTACGACACGAACTGGGACGCCATCCGCACCCGCATCACGTTCTTCCCCGGACTCCAGTTGAGCGCCGGACTCGGATTCGTCCTCACGTTCGTCGTCGGCGGACTGTGGGTGTTCGGCGGCGCGCCGCTGGTCTTCTCGGGCGACCTGACGGCCGGCGAGTTCGTCACGTTCGTCTTCCTGAGCCAGCGGTTCGTCTGGCCGCTCGCGCAGTTCGGCCAACTCATCAACATGTACCAGCAGGCGGTCGCGTCCGCCGAGCGCGTGTTCGGACTGATGGATCAACCGACCGGGCTGGACGTAGACGACGCCGCACCCGACCTCGCCGTTTCGGCGGGCGACGTCGAGTACGAGGACGTCTCGTTCGGCTACGACGACGATCCGGTCGTGGAGGACGTGAGCTTCGAGGTCGAGGGCGGCGACACGCTCGCGCTGGTCGGCCCGACCGGCGCGGGTAAGTCCACCGTGTTGAAGCTTCTGCTGCGGCTCTACGACGTGGACGAGGGAGCCGTCCGTATCGACGGTCAGGACGTGCGCGACGTCTCGCTCGACAGCCTCCGCGGGGTGGTCGGCTACGTCAGCCAAGAGACGTTCCTCTTCGCGGGGACCGTCGCCGAAAACGTCGCCTACGGCTCCTTCGAAGCGACCCGAGAGGACGTGATAGCGGCCGCGAAGGCGGCGAAGGCGCACGAGTTCATCGAGGAGTTGCCCGACGGCTACGACACGGAGGTCGGCGAGCGCGGGGTGAAGCTCTCGGGCGGCCAGCGCCAACGGGTCGGCATCGCGCGCATCCTCCTTCAGGACCCCGCGGTGCTCATACTCGACGAGGCGACGAGCGACGTGGACACGGAGACCGAACTCCACATCCAAGAGAGCCTCGACGCGCTCCTCGCGGACCGAACCGTCCTCGCCATCGCCCACCGCCTCTCGACCATCAAGGACGCGGACACCATCCTCGTCCTCGAAGACGGCCGGGTCGTCGAACGAGGCGCGCACGGGGAACTGCTCGCCGAGAACGGTCTCTACGCCGACCTCTGGGGCGTGCAGGCCGGGATGCTCGAGGAGATTCCCTCGCGGTGAGGAGTAGCTACATAACCGGCTCGCACGTACCGCCGATATGGACGAATTCGCCGACGATACGCCGGTCGAGAAGCGACTGGGGGATGCGCTCCGCGACGCGGGCGCGACCGTCGCAACCGCCGAGTCCTGCACGGGGGGACTCATCGGCTCGCTCCTGACCGACGTACCGGGGTCGAGCGACTACTTCGACCGAGGGTTCGTCACCTACTCGTACGACGCGAAGATGGAGCACCTCGGCGTCGACCGCGAGACGCTGGACGAACACGGTGCGGTGAGCGAACCCGTCGCCCGCCAGATGGCCCGCGGCGTCCGCGACGTGGCCGGGGCGACGTGGGGCGTCGCGACGACCGGAATCGCGGGGCCGACCGGGGGAACGGAGGAGAAACCGGTCGGCACCGTCTTCGTCGCGGTCGCCCACGCCGACGAGTGGGGAAGCGGCGGCTCTTACTCGACCGTCGAACGGTACGAGTTCGACGGGACGCGCCGGGAGATAAAAACGAAAATCGCTCGGCGAGCCCTCGAAGACCTCCTCTCGGAACTGCGGTGAGCGAAACCGAACGCGGCGAAAGGGAAAACCTTGATACGTCCCGGTGGGGACGTGAGACCGAATGAACCGGAAAGAGCACGTCCTGAACGCCGCCCTCCTGAGCATCGGGCTCGGCTACGTCCTGCATCCGTCGGGCGACACCACCACCTTCTACACCATCGTCGAGGTCGGCGTCCCGGTCGTTCTCGGCGCGCTCTTTCCGGACGTGGATACGGCGTTCGGAAAACACAGGAAGACCCTGCACAACCTGCCCGTGCTCGCGCTGTTCGCCTACTTCCCGCTGGTGTTCGACAATCTCCGGTTCGTCTGGATCGGAATCCTCACCCACTACGCGCTGGATATGCTCGGGAGCAAGCGCGGACTCGCGCTGTTTTACCCCTACGAGAAGGAGTTCGGCGCGCCGTTCGGCGTCTCGGTGAGCAGTCGGTACGCGACGGTGGTGACGCTCGTCGTGACGGCGTTCGAACTCGTCGTCGCCTCGTTGGTCGTCCACCGGCGGTTCGTCGCGGAGGCCGGCCTCACCGCCGTCGGCCTTCAGTAAACGCGCACGTCCTCGAACCGCCCGTCGTAACGGTCGTCGGTCGGGTGGGTCGGCTCCGTCCCCGAGAGAACGAGTCGGTCGAACTTCCCCCACGTGTTCTCCCAACCGAGGTGCGCGAACTCCAACCGCCGTCGGAACTCGTGCGTGCGCCCTCGGCGGTGGACGACGCGGGCGATTTCGCCCGCTCTGAGTCGGTCGACCAGTTCGGCTTCGGTCTCGACGGGCGCGTCGAGCGCGGTCCACACCTCGCCGATGCTTCGTCGCAGGTGCGCGTACGACGACCCGAACGCGGGCTTTCCGGTGTCGGAGACTATCTCTTTCGCCCGGCGGTTGTGTCGGTCGAGGTGTTTCGGGTTGTACGCCTCGACGGCGTGGACGACGTCGCCGTGGACGCGAACGTCCGCTTCCGAGACGCCGACGTTCAGGAACTCGGGGTGCGGAATCAGAACGGCGGCACCCTGCCGGTCGAACTCCCGCATCGCCCCCGTGAGCGTGATGAAATCCGGAACCGGCTCGGAGAGACCCACGGCGAGCACGTGCTTTCTGTTGCGCCAGGTCCCGGCGAACACCTCGCGCGCGGGGACGACGCGCAACTCGTCGTCCGAGAACCGCTCCGCGCGGCGGCGAATCTCCGGTAGTGGGACGAAGTGCGGCGCGTACACCAGTGCGTCGAGACCGCGGTCTTTCGCTCGTCGAACGACCTGTTCGTCCAGCACTTTGACGTGCATATCGACCCGGAACTCGTCGCGGTCGGTCACAATGTATCGTTTCGAAGGGTGTACGATATGGGTTCTGATTCCAGCAGCTAGAAGTAACGGAGACGGAAAGTTACCCTCGATGACCGCTCTCTACTTCGACCTCGACGGGACGCTGGTTCGCCACACCATCCCGTTCGAGGAGTTGTTCGAACGCGCGCGTCGGGAACTGAACCTCCCCGCCCGCTCGGGGCTCTACGAGAGCTACACGGGGACGTTTCTCGACTACCTCGGTGACTGTCACCCGGAGCCGTACCGCGCCGCGATGGCCGATATCTGCGAGGAGTTCGCCATCCCGACCGACGGGGAGACGTTCGCCGAGACGCTCGTAGAGACGGAACTGTCGCGCGTCGCGGTCGCGGACGGAGCGCCCGAACTGCTCGCCGAACTCGCCGCGGACCACCGACTCGGCGTGCTGACGAACGGCGCGGGACGCGTCCAGCGGGAGAAACTCGAAGTCTGCGGGCTGGCGGAGTACTTCGAGACGGTCGTCGTCTCCTGCGAAGTCGGCGCGGGGAAGCCGGACCCCGAGATTTTCGAGAGAGCGAAAGCGAACATCCCGGACGACGAACACGTCTTCGTGGCGGACGACCTCGAACGGGACGTGCTTCCGGCGCAGGAGGCGGAATTCGCGGGCGTCTGGCTCTCGGAATCGGACGACTCGCGCGCCGACAGTACCGTCGAGGAGCTTTCGGCGGTTCGGGATATCGTCGCCTGACGAGCAGGAAAAGGTTTTATCACCGGGATTACAGAGTCAACGTACGAATGCCCGCCTGGGAATGTGATATCGACGGCTGCGGAGAACGCTTCGACAGCGTCGAGGACGCCATCGTCCACCAGACGTCGGAGCACGAGCGCCGAGAGTGTAAGGTGTGCGGGTCGGTCGTTCCGGACGGTTACTTCGCCATCCGCCACGCGTTCGACGAGCACTCGCGCGCCGAGTACGTCCGCGCGTACGACGCCGATTCGAACGACGTCCGAACGCGCGAACGCATCCGGGACGAAATCGAAGAGACGGCGAATCTCCAGCGGGTCGTCGAGCGGTTGGACGAACACAGGAGCAGCGAACTCCCCTGACGCGGCGAAGTAAACTATTTTGAGGCGGGTACGCATCTTTGTCACATGGAGGATGCTACGGATACGCTCGCTGACGTAGACGAAATCGTCCACGAACCCGACGCCGAGTTCGTCCAATCCACGAACGTCTGGCGGTTCATGCGGGAACACGACATCGCGGACTACGACGAACTCATCGAGCGAACTTGTCGAAACGTAGACTGGTTCTGGGACGAACTGGTGGACCACCTCGGCATCGAGTTCTACGAGGACTACGAGACGGTTCGGGACGACAGCGAGGGGCCGCAGTTCTCGGACTGGTATCCCGGCGGGAAAATCAACATCGCGCACAACGTGGTCGACCGCCACGCGCGGGTCGACAGTCCGAACCGGAATCGGGTCGCCTGCATCTGGGAGGGCGAACCGGGCGAGGTGCGCGAAATCACGTACCACGAACTCCGCCGGGAGTCGAACAAGGTGGCGAACGCCCTCGAAGCGCGGGGAATCGAGACCGGCGACACGGTCGGCCTCTACATGCCGATGGTGCCCGAAGTCATCTCCATCCTCTACGGCATCTTCAAAGTCGGCGCGATAGCCGTCCCGATCTTCTCCGGGTTCGGCACCGACGCGACGGCGACCCGAATCGAGGACTCGGAGTGTTCGGTGCTCTTCACGGGGGACGGCTTCTACCGCCGCGGAAGCGAAGTTCTCCTGAAGGACACGGCGGACGAGGCCGTAGAGCAAGTCGGCCACGTCGAGCACACCATCGTCTACGACCGACTGGGCGCGGACGTCGCGTGGCACGACGAGCGCGACGAGCGATGGGACGAGGCCGTCCTCCCGCAGGACGACGAGTACGAGACGAAGGAACTCGACGCCAGCGACGAGGCGATGCTGCTGTACTCCTCGGGGACGACCGGCAAGCCGAAGGGCATCGTCCACACCCACGCCGGGCAGTTGATGCAGTGCGCGAAGGAGATATACTTCGGCTTCGACCACAAGGATTCGGACCGATTCTTCTGGGTCTCGGACATCGGCTGGATGATGGGGCCGTGGACGCTCATCGGCAACCACGCGTTCGGCGGCACCATCTTCATGTACGAGGGCGCGCCGGACTACCCCGACCCCGACCGGTTCTGGGAGATGATAGACCGCCACGGCCTGACCGTGTTCGGCATCTCCCCCACCGCGATTCGGGCGCTCCGCAAGTACGGCGACGAGTGGCTGGACGGTCACGACCTCTCCTCGCTCCGCCTGCTCGGTTCGACCGGCGAACCGTGGGACCCCGAATCGTGGCTCTGGTTCTACGAGAACGTCGGGGGGAGCAGCGCCCCCATCATCAACATCTCCGGCGGCACCGAAATCTGCGGCTGCTTCCTCATGCCGATGCCCATCCAGTCGCTCAAACCCTGCACGCTCGGCGGGCCGGGACTCGGGATGGACATCGACATCGTGGACTCGCAGGGACGGTCCATCGCGGACACGCACGAGCGAGGCTACCTCGTCGCCCGCGACTCCTGTCCGTCGATGACCAAGAGCCTCTGGTCGGGCGACGAACGCTACCTGAACGAGTACTGGTCCACCTTCGAGGACATGTGGAACCACGGCGACTGGGCGCAGAAGGACGAGGACGGCTTCTGGTTCCTGCACGGGCGCGCCGACGACGCCATCAACGTCGCCGGACGCAAGGTCGGCCCCGCCGAGGTCGAGGGCGCGCTCATCGACCACGAGTCGGTGAACCAGGCCGCCGCCGTCGGCGTTCCGGACGACACGACCGGGCAGGCCGTCGTCGCCTACGCCATCCTCGAATCCGGCTACGAACCGACCGACGACCTCCGGGCGGAGCTAACCGAGCAGGTCGGCGACGAACTCGGCAAACCGTTCCGGCCCCGCGAAATCCTGTTCGTCGACGAGTTCCCGAAGACCCAGAGCGGGAAGATAATCCGCCGGGCCATCGAGGCGACCTACACCGGCGAGGAACTGGGCGACATGAGCAGCATCGAGAACCCCGATTCGCTCGACAGACTCGAAGAGGCGAGCTAATTCGGGCGGTCGAACGAGAGCGGAACGTCCGCCAACCGCACGACCTCCTTCTCGGGCGCGTCCTCCACGGCCACGGCGAAATCGCCGGTTCGGTCGGCGTCGAGGCGGATTTCGGCTCCGGCGACGAGCGGAGCGACGACCCCGGCGGCGACCGCCCGCGGGTCGGAGAGCGGGGCGCGGACGACGACCGAGTCCCCCGCTTCGAGGTGCCGCGCCTCCGCGACCGCTTCCCCCGCGTCGAGCAGGTCGGCGCGGGACACCGCGCGGTCCCCCGCGAGCGCGGTCGTCTCGGGAGGAATCGGCGTCTCGGGGAACGCCGGGTTCTCGCTCCACACGTCGCTCTCGAAGTGGGAGACGCGGGGGTCGTCCACCGCCCCGCCGTAGGAGGCGTACTGGCCGCCGGGCGGGAGGTCGTACTCGCCGACGATCGCGCCGGGCGCGAGCAGCACGCGGGCGTCGACTTCCCTCGGCGGGTCGAATCTGACGCCCGCGCCGAGCAACGCGCTCCCGAGGAAGCCGAGGACGGGCGGGGCCGCGGGAGCGGCGACGACGCCGACCGTCGCGCCCTCTCCGACCCCGAGGTGGCGCAGGAAGTTCCCCGTCTTCCACGCCGTCGTCAGAAGCCGGTGGTAGTCGTACCCCCGGGAGTCCGGCACCGCCAGCGCCGGGTCGTCGCTCCGTCGCTCGCGGGCGACGAGGTCGGCGAACGTGTCCATGCGAACCCTCGTCCCGGTGCGCGCAAAAGTCCGACGGTTCGACCGTCTGACGAACGTTTATGCTTTCTTGCTAGACACACTCTGGCGGAGCTATGGCAAACGTAATTCGTCGAATGGCGGAAGGCAGTTCACGACTCGTCGAACGCTACCTACCGGACGCGTTCCTGTTCGCTATCCTGCTCACGTTCGTCGCGTACGGACTGGCGTTCGGGGCGGTCGAACCGCGTTCGGATTACCTGACCCACGCGGAGAACCTCATCGTCGACGGCTGGTACGGCGGATTCTGGGGGCTACTCACCTTCGCGATGCAGATGACGCTCATCCTGATGACGGGGTACGCCCTCGCGCAGTCGGCCGCGGTCGACCGACTCCTCTCGCGAATGGCGGCCGTCCCGTCGAGCGAGCGGCGCGCCGCGGCGCTGGTTCCGGTCGTCGCCGCGGCGGCCTCGTTCGTCCACTGGGGACTCGGACTGGTCGTCGGCGCCATCTTCGCGCGGAAGGTCGCGGAGCAGCTTCGAACCGTCGATTTCCCGATCATCGTGGCCGGAGCGTACTCGGGGTTCATCGTCTGGCACGGCGGGTTGGCGGGGTCGATACCGCTGGTGCTCAACTCGTCGGCCGAGAACGGAAACTTCCTCCTCGCGGACGGGGTGCTGAACTCGACCATCTCGACCGGACAGACCATCTTCACGGTCGCCAACCTCGCCCTGTTCGTCGTCGTCGGGTTCGTCTTCCTCCCGCTGTTGTTCACGCTGATGTACCCGGAGAACGACGAGAAAAAGCGCCCCATCGACCCCGGCGAGTTCGAAACCGCGACCGACGGCGGAACCGCCGCCCCGACTATCACCACCGGGAGCATGACGTTCGCGGAGCGAATCGAACACTCCCGTCCCCTCGCGTGGGCCATCGGCCTCGGGGGGCTGCTGGCCATCGTCGGCTACTTCGGTCGCGGTATCGCCGAGGGAACCATGCCGTGGAACAACCTCAACCTGAACATCGTCAACTTCACGTTCCTCTTCCTCGGCCTCCTGCTTCACGGCACCCCGGCGGCCTACATCGACGCGATGAAGGAGGCCGTCGAGAACGTCTGGGGCATCATCCTCCAGTTCCCCTTCTACGCCGGCATCATGGGCATCATGAGCTACGCGCCGGAGGGGTCGACCAGCCTCGCCACGCAGATCGCGCAGGGGATGGTGCAGGTCTCCCCGGAAGGGACGCTCCCCGCCGTCGCGTTCCTTACCGCCGGACTGGTCAACGTCTTCGTTCCGAGCGGCGGCGGCGAGTGGGCGGTCGTCGGCGAGACGCTCGTCACGGCGGCGCAGGCGAGCGGCGCGAGCGTTCCCCGGGTCGCCATGGCCGCCGCGTGGGGCGACGCGTGGACGAACATGATACAACCGTTCTGGGCCATCCCGCTGCTGGCTATCAGCGGACTCTCCGTCCGCGACATCATGGGCTACTGCGTGATGGTGCTGCTCGGTAGCGGCCTCATCATCGCCGTCGGCATCACCGTCCTGCCGATGTGACGCGACCGTTTCCGCGGTCGGCGCGCGGCGCGCTCAGTCGCTTCGCCGAAGCAGGTACCCGATCCCCGCCAGACTTCCGAGCGCGGCCGCGAACCCGAACCCCGGTAGTCCGCCGTCGGTCACCGTGGAGTCCGTCGCGGTCGTCCCCTCCGCCGACGCCGTCGTGGAACCGGTCGCGGAGTTCGTCGTCGCCGAGGTCGAGGTCGGGGCGGTCGTGACCGACGCGGTGGCCGTCGCGTTCGCGGTTCCGTTCGCGGTCGTCGTCGGCCGCCTCGTCACGACCTTCCCGCGCATCGTCTCCGGGTCGAACTCCGAGAAGTAGGTCACCATCTCCGGTTTCACTGTGAACTCCAGCGTTTGGGTCTTTCCCATCTCGCTCACGCGCTCCGTCCGCTTCAACACGTTTCCGTCTCCGTCGCCGATGGCGATGTTGTGCGGTTCCCCGTCCAGGTTCTCCCACGCGATGACGTAGGTCTTGCCGACTTGCATCCGGAGCGTCGGGTTCGTCTCGTTCGCGATGGACTCCGGCGATTGTCCTACCCAACCGGACAGCCGACCGCCGAGTTCGAACGTCGTCGCTTGTCCGCGCGCGAGCCCGACCGTCGCGCTCGCTCCAACCACCGCCTGTACGAACCGCCTCCGAGAAATCCGAGTCATTCGAGGACGCTAATTGTAACGAGACGTGCGGTTTTAGCTCGTTCGGCTTGACGGAACTCAGAAGCTGTTCTTGATCCGTTCGAAAAAGCCCTGTCCGACTTCCACTTCCTCGCCGCCCGCCTCCGCGAACGCCTCCAGCGCCTCGCGCTGTTCTTTGTTCAACGATTCGGGCGTGACGACCTGCACCTGCACGTAGAGGTCGCCGTGGCCGCGCCGCCGGAGGTGGGGCATCCCCTTTCCGCGCAGGCGGAACGTCTCGCCGCTCTGGGTTCCGGCAGGAACGTCCATCTCGACGGTGCCGTCGAGCGTGGAAATCTCGATGTCGTCGCCGAACACGGCCTGCGGGAACGAGACCGGCGTCCGGTAGAAGAGGTCGGCCCCGTCCCGTTCGAAATCGGGGTGTTCGCGCACGCGAACCTCGATGAGCAGGTCGCCGTTCGGGCCGCCGTTCTCGCCCGGCGCGCCTTCGCCCTCCATCTGGAGCGTCTGCCCGTCGGCGATGCCCGCGGGGATGTCGACGGTCAGTTTCGCCTCGCGGTGGACGACGCCGTCGCCGCCGCACTCGCCGCACCGCTCCTCGTACAGTTGCCCCTCGCCTTGACAGCGCGGGCAGGTGCGCGACTGCTGGACGCGACCGAACGGCGTCTGTTGCACCTGCGTGACCTGTCCCTGTCCGCGACACTCGGGGCAGGTTTGCACGTCGGCTCCCGGCGGGTGACCCTCCCCGTCGCAGGCGTCGCAGCGTTCCGGACGCCGAACCGTCACCTGCTTTTTCACGCCCTCGAACGCGTCCTCGAGGTCGATCTCCAGCCCGGTACGGAGGTTCGACCCCTGTCTGGGTCGGTTCGGGCTTCGACCGCCGCCACCGCCGCCGAAGAACTGCTCGAAGATGTCGCCCATGCCGCCCATGCCGCCCCCACCGCCGAAGGGGTCGCCGCCGGCGGCACCGCCGGCACCGTCGAAACCGCCGCGCTTCTCGGCCTGTTCGAAGCGGTCGTGACCGAGTTGGTCGTAGGCTCGGCGCTTCTCCTCGTCGGTGAGCACCTCCTTCGCCTTCTTCACCTTCTTGAACTTCTCGTCTGCGTCCGGGTCGTCGCTCACGTCCGGATGGTACTGGGTGGCCTTCTTCCGATACGCCTGCTTTATATCGTCTTCGTCGGCGTCCCGACTCACACCGAGCACGTCGTAGAAGTCCTCGCTCATCAGTTATCGTTGATAACGTAGGATGGTACTTGAATCGTCCGTCTACTCGTCGTCCTCGTCGCCGGAACCGCCCCGCCGCGGTCGGCGAGCGAGGACGTCATTCGTCGTCGTCCACGTCCTCGAAGTCGGCGTCGACGTACTCGTCGGCGTCCCCGTCGCCGGCACCCTCGGGGCCGGCAGCGCCCGCACCGGGACCTGCGCCGCCCATGCCGCCCATGCCGCCGGGGCCCGCGGCACCGGCCTGCTGGGCCTGCTGTTGTTCGTACATCTGCTTGCCGATCTCCTGTAGCGCCTTGCTCAGGCTCTCGGTCGCCTCTTCGAGGTCGTCTTTCGTCGCGTCGTCGTCTCCGAGCGTCTCCTCGACGTTCTCGATCTCGGCGCGGATGTCCGCTTCGAGGTCGTCGTCGACGTTCTCCTCGTTCTCCTCGAGGAGCGTCTCGGCGCGCTGCACCGCCCCTTCGGCGGCGTTACGGGCCTCGATGCGCTCCCGGCGCTCTTTGTCCTCCTCGGCGTGCTGTTCGGCCTCCTCCTGCATGCGGTCGATCTCCTCGTCCGAGAGGCCCGCGCCGCCCTCGATGGTTATCTCTTCTTGGTTGCCCGAGCCCTGGTCCTCGGCGGAGACGTTGACGATTCCGTTCTCGTCGATGTTGAACGCGACCTCGATCTGCGGGGTGCCGGCGGGCGCGGGCGGAATGCCCGAGAGGTGGAACTCGCCGAGCAGTTCGTTCTCGTTGGCTATCTCGCGCTCGCCCTGGAAGACGCGCACCTGCACCGAGGTCTGGCTGTCGGCGGCCGTCGTGAATATCTTCGACTCCTCGGTCGGGATGGTCGTGTTCTTGTCGATGAGGCGCTCGAACAGGCCGCCTTTCACCTCGATGCCGAGCGAGAGGGGCGTCACGTCGAGCAGGACGATGTCGTCCACGTCGCCGGAGAGGACGCCGCCCTGAATCGCCGCGCCGAGCGCGACGGCTTCGTCGGGGTTGACGTTCTTCTTCGGTTCCTGTGCGGTCATCTCCTCGACTTTCTCCTGCACCTGCGGCATCCGGGTGGAACCGCCGACGAGGATGACCTCGTCGATGTCGCTCTTGCTGTAGTCGGCGTCCGAGAGGGCCTGTTCGGTCGGTTCGACCGTGCGGTCGATGAGGTCGCTGGTCAGGGACTCGAACTTCGCGCGGGTGAGACTCTCCTCGAGGTGGACGGGACCGTCGTCGGTCGCCGTGATGAACGGGAGGTTGATGTCCGTCTCCTTGCGCGAGGAGAGTTCTATCTTCGCCTCCTCCGCGGCGTCCTTGAGTCGCTGGAGCGCCTGACGGTCGTCGCGGAGGTCGATTCCGTGCTCGTTCTCGAACTCCTCGGCGAGGTAGTCGATGATGGCGCGGTCCCAGTCGTCCCCCCCGAGGTCGTTGTCACCGTTCGTGGCGACCACTTCGTAGACGCCGCCGCCGAGATCGAGGATAGAAACGTCGAACGTGCCGCCGCCGAGGTCGTAGACGAGAACCGTCTGGTCGGTGTCGTCGTCCAGTCCGTAGGCCATCGACGCCGCGGTCGGTTCGTTGACGATGCGCTCCACGTCGAAGCCCGCGATCTCTCCGGCGTCCTTCGTCGCCTGTCGCTGCTTGTCGTTGAAGTACGCGGGAACCGTGATGACGGCCTTCTCCACGTCGTCGCCGAGGTACTCCTCGGCGTCGCGCTTTATCTTCTGGAGGATCATCGCCGATATCTGCTCCGGCGTGTACTCCTCGTCCTCGATTTCGACCGTGTAGTCCTCGTCGCCCATGTGGCGCTTGATGGACTGGATGGTCTTTTCGGGGTTCTGCACCGCCTGATTCTTGGCCGGTTTCCCCACGAGACGCTCGCCGTCGTCGGAGAACGCGACGACCGAAGGCGTCGTCCGGTCGCCCTCGCCGTTGACGATGATCTCCGGGTCGCCGCCCTCCATCACCGCGAACGCGCTGTTCGTGGTACCGAGATCGATACCCAGTATCTTGTTACTCGCCATTGTTGGGCCAACCTACCCGTTTGCGCCGGTTAAAGGTTACTAGATGTCACGACACGTCGCCGAGCGACGCCCCGACGCCCGCCTTCGATTCGGGGTGCGGTAGCCGCTCACATTCGGGAACTTTATGACGAACCGATACCCCACCCGCCGAGAAACGGCGGGTCGGAGACCGCCGCCCGCTCCCCGCCGCCGGGTCCGTCCGTCGTCGGACCCGCCGGTCTCCTCACTCCTCGTCGTCCGCGTCGCCGCCCTCGTTTTCGTCGCCGTTTCCGTCGCTGACGGTGACCTGCGCGGACTGGAGGACCTTCTCGGCCATCTCGTACCCGGGCTGGTACACCTCGGCGATCGTGTCTTCGGGCCGGTCGCTCTCGACCCGGAGCATCACCTCGTGGCGTTGGGGGTCGACCTCCTCGCCGGGGTCGGGGCGTATCTCGGTGACGTTCTCGTCCTCGAACACGCGGTCGAGTTCCTTCAGCGTGAGTTCGACCCCCTCGCGGAGGCTCTCGACGTCCTCGTGTTCCTCCTCCACGGCGCGACGCAGGTTGTCCCGCACGTCGATGAGTCGCTGGACGAGGTCCTCGGTGGCGCGCTTTTCGAGCTGTTCTTGGCGCTTTTTCGCCCGCTTCTTGTAGTTCTGGAAGTCGGCCTGCTTTCGCTTCAGTCGCGCTCTGAGGTCGTCCACTTCCGCTTCGAGTTCCCGTCGCTCCGACTCCGCGGCGACGAGGCGCTCCTCCACGTCGTCGGCGAGGCTCTCGTCGGCCACGGCGACGCGCGCGACCAGGGTAGTTCCCTCCGGGCCGAGCGCGTCGTCCACGTCGGACGCGTCCGGTTCGACTGGCTGCTCGTCCGCCGTTTGGGCGGCCTCCTCCTCGGTCATACACGTCGAAAGTTCCCGCGTGCGTTTAAGGTTTCAGAATCTGGGCGCGAGTTCGGTTCGGGCCAGGAGTTCGACGAGCGCCTCCGCGGGGACGCTGTACCGCGGTCGCCCGACCAGTCCGCTGAGCGGGTCGTACTCGACCAGACCGCGCCGGGAGAGCGTGGGGAGGCGAGTCCGCGAGAGGTCGGCGAGCACCGCTTCGAACGCCTCGTCGGGCACCGGTTCGGACGGCGCGCCCCGCTCCCACGCGGCGACCTCCCTCGCGAGCGCCTCCAGTTCCATCGGCGCGGTTCCGGCGTGCCGGTCGAGCGAGTAGAGCACGTAGCGGTTGCGACGCTCGGACAGGCTAGCGAGCACCGAACCGACAGAACCCCGGGGCATCCGTCGTTCCACTGTCGTCGCGAGCGAATTTTAACCCTGCCAACCGTTTCCATCGTTTACCGCCTGTAACGCGAGGTGAGTCGAGCGCGACCGAGTTACGCGTCCGATTGTCCGAGGAGCGAATTCGGATATGGCCGTTTCCTCGGGGGTGAACGCGCGGTAACGACCGATTCTGGGGGATAAGCTCTCGTTCGAGAGCCTCGCCGAGCGGATTCGTCGGGGCGCTTCGCGCCGGCGCGGGACACAACTCTTTTCGGGCGGGCGAGAGAACTCGAACGTATGCCAGACGAAGAGCCAAACGAGAACGGCGACGAGGAGGAGAAATCGTTCCGAGAGCGAGTCGAGGAGATTCGAGAGAAGCGCGCGGAGGAGGGCGACGAGGACCGCGACGAGCGACTGAAGGAGGCGCTCGGCGGCGGCGGCCCGGGCGGAGGCGGCGGCCCCGGCGGCATGGGCGGTAACCCGTTCGCCCAGATGATGGGCGGCATGATGGGCGGCGGTCCCGGTTCGATGGGCGGCGGCCCGGGCGGCGAGTCCGGCGGCAACGAGGAACTCGTCCGCGAGGTCCGACAGCTTCGAGACGAAGTCCGCGACGCCACCCGTCAGCTTCAGCGAATCGCGGACGCGCTCGAGGACTGAAACTGTCACTCAGCTTTCGGCAAATCGCAGGCGGAAAGCTGAGATTCTTATAGCTCACGCCCGTATTTCGATTCGTAACAGTGGCGGGAGAGTCGAGTAGCGGCAGTTCGCGCCGTCTGTTCGAGAACCGGGAGTTCGTCGCGCTGGCGAGCACCGCGTTCGCCCGGAGTCAGGCGTACTCGACCATCCTCATCGCCCTGGCGCTGTACGCCGACATGTTCCACACGTCGAGCACCGTCGAAGGGCTGTTCGGCACGGCGTTCGCGGTGGTGCAACTCTTCATCGTCCTCCCGCTCGGGCGCTACATCGACACGCGAAACTCGAAGCGCATCCTGCTCGTCGGACTCCTGCTCAACGTCGCGGTCTTCGTCGGATTCATGCACGTCGAGAGCGTCGGGCACGTCATCCTCGTCCGGGTTCTACAGGGAGTCGGCGCGAGCATCCTCTGGATAACCGGGATGACCGTCATCGGGGAGATCAGCGAGGACGGCTCGCGGGGGTTGTGGATCGGCACGTACAATCAGATCGGCGCGCTCTCCAGCCTCGCCGGCGACGTTTTCGGCGGGCTCCTGCTCTACCTCTACGGTTTCAAGCTCACGTACGTCGTGCTTTCCGCCATCACCGTCGGGGCGTTCGTCGCGGTGCTCCTCTTCCTCCGGGACGACCCCGGCGGCCGGAAAGACTCCAGCGAGGTGAGCGGACGCGAGACCATTCGAACGCTCCTCGGTCGCTCGGCCATCAAGGCGCTCGTGTTCTTCCGCCTCTCGTTCAGCGTCGGGAAGATGGCGGTCATCACGTTCCTCCCGATATACGCCCACACGGAGTTCGGCATCAACATCTTCGTCGTCGGCGGTATCATGGCCGGCGGAAAGCTGACCAAATCGCTCACGCAGGGGAAGGTCGGCGATTGGACCGACCGCGTGGACGACACCTACAGGTTCATCTTCGCGGGCGCGCTCGTGTACGCGCTCGGGACGGCGCTCATCCCGTTCGCCGGTCTGGCCCACCGGTACATCCCGGGCACGACCGTCAGCGCGTTCGGCGGCGAGATGGCGCTCCCCGGCGCGTTCTTCGTCCTCTTCGCCGCTTACGCGGTGCTCGGAATCGGCGACAGCCTCCGACTCCCCGCGAGCATGTCGCTGTTCGTGGAGGAGGGCGAGCAGTTCGACGCGGTGGCTTCAAGCCTCTCGCTGCGCTCCATCGCGTGGAAGGTCGGGCAGGTCGGCGGCCCGGTGTTCATCGGGGCTATCTGGGACGCGACGAGCGTGTTCGTGGCGTTCTGGTCGGCCGCGGCGTTCATCGTCGTCTCGTCCGCCGCCTTCGTCGTCCTCTACAGCACCGACCCCGCGCCGGAGGTCGGAGACGCGGTGGCGGGCGACTAAAGCTCGCGCCACCGCGTCCGCCGGCGTCCCCGCGAACATCGAACTACTGAAACCCCGCCCGCCCGATACGAGCGGTATGGGCGAGCCACTGGCGACGCGGGACGAGCAGTTGGACGAAATTCTGGACAGGCTGTACGACGAGTACCCGGACGCGACCATCTCGCTGAACTTCACGAACCGCCTCGAACTCCTCATCGCGGTCATGCTCTCCGCGCAGTGCACCGACGAGCGCGTGAACAAGGAGACGGCCGACCTGTTCGAGAAGTACCAGTCCCCGGAGGACTACGCGAACGCCGACGTGGATGAACTCGACGAAGACCTGAGTTCCATCACCTACCACCGCAACAAGGCGAAGTGGATAAAAAGCTCCTGTCGGACCATCGTGGAGGAGCACGACGGGAAGGTGCCGGACACGATGAGCGAACTGACCGACCTGAAGGGCGTCGGTCGCAAGACGGCGAACGTGGTGCTTCAGCACGGTCACGACACGGTGGAGGGTATCGTCGTGGACACGCACGTCCGGCGGTTGTCGCGCCGACTGGGACTGACCGAGGAGGAGCGTCCGAAGACCATCGAGTCCGACCTGATGACGTTCGTCCCCGAGGAGGACTGGCAGCAACTGACCCACCTGTTCATCAGCCACGGACGGGCGACCTGCACGGCCCGGAGTCCCGACTGCGACGACTGCATCGTCGAGGACGTCTGTCCGTCGTCGCAACTCGACCACGAGATCGACCTCGCCAGCGGCGAGCCGTGGGACTGAGCTCCGCCGCGGCGGTCAGAAGTAGTCGGTGTACTTGATGAGGAATCGAATCATCCCGAGCACCCACGCGAGCAGCCAGAAGAGGACGTAGCCCGCGACGCCGACCCGCAGCCGCCAGCGCCACGAATCCATGTCCTCGTGGAGTTCGCCGATGTCCACGTCGTCCCGGGGGTTGCCGTACAGGTCGTGGGCGCGCTTCACCTGAAATATCCTGACGATTCCGGTGAGCGCGAGCACCAGCATCGCGTAGGCCTGCAGACCGAGGAAGACGTGCACCGCGGCCAGTCCGCCCAACTGATCCAAGAGGCGCGGGGCCATCCACCCGAGAACGGGAACCGTGGTCAGCAGGAGTCCGACGAGGATGAACTTCAGGTGGTGGGTGAGCACGTCCCACGTCACCGTCTCGGATTCGATGATCACCCACGCGCCGTAGAGGTAGAACGGAAAGCTCGCCGTCACGACTACCGCGACCACCGTCGCAATCGCCGCGTCGCTGACCATGTCCGGTGGTTGGAGCGGGGAGCGTTAAAGCGTGCGAAACTCCCGGCAGGACAGAAGATGTTTAGCCGTCGAAGCGTAACTCTCGTCCAATGGCCGACTCCGACAGCGGGACGCGGGGAGCGGACGACGCGCAGGAGAAATCCCGCGAGGAACTCCGCCGCGAGGTCGAGGAGAAGTACGACTTCGAGAACTTCGGCCCCGAGGATATGGAGGAGATGTCGCTCGAAGAGTGGGAAGTCGCGTTCGACCCGGACGCGTGGATTACGGGGCGCGAGCTACTCGACCGAGTCGAGGCCGACCTGAAGCACCGAATCGCCGTCCGCGAGGTGTTCGCCGTCGTCGAACGCATCACCCGCGACGGCGAGCCACAACTGCTCGCGTACTCCGACGAGGGGTACGCCATCGTCTACCCCGACGGGAGCGTCGAGGGACGCGGAACGGTGCTCCGCGACGTGAAACCGACGGTGGCGCTGGCGTCGATGGAGGAGTACGACGTGCCGGAGATGCCCGACGGCGACCAACTCCCGCAACCGGACGAGGTTCCGGAGGGGAGCGGCGAACTGGGCAACAAACTGATGCAGGCCATCGCGGTCATCCACATCCTCGCCGGAATCGGTCTGCTACTCGGCTGGCTCCTCATCACGCTCCGCGTTCTCGGCGTTCCGGAGAACGTGCAGAACGCGGCGGCGCTCCTCGCCATCGTCGGCGGCGGCTTTCTCGTCTTCGGACTGTTCGTCCTGCTCCTCGTGGCGAACGCTCGCCTCTCGGACCGGTTCCGGTCGGAGGAGTATCGGAATCGACTCCGGTCCGCCGGCGTCGAGTCGGGCGAACGACCCGACTTTCTCCCGCTGGACGAGAACGAGCAGGACGACTGAACGGTCGATAGGAGTCTCGAAACCGTCGATACGGGCAATCCAACGGCATCGGTGGCTTTAAGCAAGTCCCATCCTGAGAATCACGTGTATGAAGAGGCGGGACTTTCTACTGGCGGCCAGCGGCGTTGCTGGCGGAACCGCCGCGGCGGCGGCACCCGCTGGTGCGCAGCAGACGACCACGTCGGGAGGTGGAAACCAGTCCGGCGGGAACGGGACTGGCGGAAACCAGACGTCGGGCGGTGGCAACCAGTCGAGTGGAAACCAGTCTAGCGGGAACAAATCACAAGGCGGCGGTGGCGGCGGTGGCGGCGGTCCGACGAAGACGGTGAAGGTCGGCCCCGGCGGGAATCTGACGTTCGAACCGTCGGAAGTGACGATTCCGCCGGGCGGGACGATCAAGTGGGTCTGGGAGTCCAACACCCACAACGTCGTCCCCGAGAGCCAACCGAGCGGATCGAGTTGGCAGGGGTCGCCGGGCGCGCCGAGCAAGACGTACGATTCGGGCTACACCTACTCGCACACGTTCGATACGCCCGGTGAGTACGCGTACTTCTGTCAGCCGCACAAATCCGCCGGCATGACCGGCACGATAACCGTCGGCTCGGCCGGCGGCGGCGGTGGCGGTGCCGCCGAGGAAGCGGACCCCGAAGAGATGGGCGTGCCGTTTCAGGCGCACTACGTCGGAATCGCGACGATTCTGATGATGGTCGTCTCGCTCATTTACACGTTCTTCTTCCTGAAGTACGGCGAATCGGCACACACCAGCGGAGGGAACAGATAGATGTCATCGTCAGGAAGCACGTACGGCGATATTCACCGATACGAACCGGCCCGCGAGAGCACGACCGCGGCCATCGCCATCGTCCTGTTGACGATAATCGAGGTCGTGTTCGTCGGCCTGTTCACCTACGGCCTGCTCAACGGGTGGGGGCTCTCGGAGGTCGGCAACATGTACCTCGGCGGCATCCTCGCCGTCATCTTCATCGACCTCGCGTTCGTGCTCATGCTGTACCGAAAGGAGTTCCTCCCGGACGTGATGATCGTCAAAAAGCGCCGGCGCAAGTGGGAGGACCTCTACGTTCGTGAAGAAGAGCAGTACGGAACCGAGTCGTTCGGTGATGCGTGGGACCATTTCAAACGAGCAGTGTACCCCTACTACAAACGATAAACAATGGCAGAAGACGACAAATACCCGGAAAGCACAGGTCGCCGCCGTTTCGTCAAAGGCGTCGTCGGAAGCGCGACGCTCGCCGGCCTCGGCACCGCCACGGCCGCCGCGCTCAAGTCGGCGACGTCCCCGACCGGCGAAGGTGGCGGTATCACGAAGTTCATGGGTGTAGAGAACATCGACGGCCCCGCGCCGCGCGGGATGCCCCAAATTCCGATCGAGATAGACGACGAAGGATACCTCAAGGGACTGTTCCCGAAGCCCGAGAAGAAGACGGTGCAAGGGCGAGAAGTGACGGTCGCCGAGACGAAAATCGCAGGACACACGTACTCCGTGGAGTGGTTCCAGTACTGCGGCGTCCAGACGTACAAGGGGGTCGACCCTGAGGCCGACATGGACAACTACTTCCGGTACAAGGAGGGTGGGTACGATTGGCAATCTAGCGAGGTCGAGGCCGGTAACAAAGTCCACGTCGACGACTTCAGCGACTACAAAACGTGGGGCAATGGAATCGGCAAATCCGGTTTAGGGAAGCCCGCGAGTGTGACATGGCGCTCACAGGACGTACCCGCGAGCCAGACCCTGACCGTCGAAGTCATTCGAAGCACGAACGTCGAAGAGATGGCGAATAATAGCGAGTGGCTCAAAGCGACCACCCAGAAAGGATTCATCGCCCATCTGAACAAATGTACGCACTTCTGTTGCGTGCCCTCGTTCAAAGGCATCGCCGGATCCGCGAAGTTCGGCGCGGCGGATGAAATCTACTGCCCGTGCCACCAGTCGGTGTACGACCCCTTCAGCATCATCGAGGAATCGTTCGTGGCGCTACCGCGACCGGAGGACGAGTAAATGAGTATCGAACGAAAAGACGAGTACGACCACGGGGAGTGGCTCCGCGAGAAGGACCTCACGCCCATCGAGAGCACGTTCCTCACGACGCTCATCTGGATGGACCGCCGGTTCCGCATCGTCGATTACCTGGAGATTCTGGAAACGCTGTACTACCGCGTCAACCTCCAGATGCCGAAGAGCCACACCGAACAGTACGGGCTGGACAACAAATTCTGGTACTGGTACCCGCTGTACGCGCTCGGTAGTTTCTCGACCATCGCGTACGTCGTCGCCGCGATCAGCGGCGCGTTGCTCGGGTTCTACTACGCGCCATCCACGGCGGCCGCACAGGGAGACCCGTCGGCGGCGTACCAGCAGTTGACGTTCATCATGACCGACCTCAACTTCGGGTTCATGCTCCGGAGTCTCCACCGCTGGTCGGCGCAGGTGATGGTCGCCGCGGTGTTCCTCCACATGCTCCGCGTCTACTTCACGGGCGCGTACAAGGAACCGCGGGAAGTCAACTGGATAATCGGCATCATCCTCATCAGCCTGACGATGGTGTTCGGGTACACGGGCTACCTGCTCCCGTGGGACCAGTTGGCGTTCTGGGCCGGACAGATCGGCGTCGAGATGAGCCTCTCCGTTCCGCTCATCGGCGAGTGGGTCGCCCAACTACTGTTCGGCGGCTTCAGCCTGAGCCAATCGACGCTCCAGCGGATGTACATCCTGCACGTGTTCCTGTTGCCGTTCGTCGTGACGACGCTCGTCGCGGTTCACATCGGCATCGTCTGGATGCAGGGCATCGCCGAACCACACTGATACAAATGACCGACGAAAACGAACCACAAACAGACGGAAGCGGCACCGGCATCGTCCCGCCGGACGACGAGACCCCCTCGTGGCTGGAGCGCAAACAGCGCACGCAGGGTCTCTCCCGGCTGACCTACGAGTACTTCGAGCGGGCCCGCCGCGAGGACCAGGACCTCCGACAGGAGTCCAGTTACGTCGAGCGCGACGTGCTGGCGTTCCCGACGTGGCCCCACGAGATGATTCGCAACCTCTCCATCACGAGCTTCTTCGTCGGGATGATCCTGTTTCTCTCGGCGACGCTCCCGCCGCACCTCGGCCCGCCCGCCGACCCGAGTTCGACCCCGGCTATCATCCTGCCCGACTGGTACCTCTACTGGTCGTTCGGTCTGCTGAAGCTAGGGCCGCTCAACCCCGAACTCACCATCCTCGGCGGTGACAAACTGATGGCGGACCGAACCTACGGCGTCGTGGCGAACGTCGTCGTCGTCGGAATCATCGCCATCGTCCCCTTCCTGAACAAGGGGAGCGCTCGACGCCCGGTCGAGGAGCCGTTCTGGGCTGCGGTCGGCGTCTTCGGCGTCACGTTCGCGATTACCATCAGCGCGCTGTCCATCAAGAACCTGCTACCCATCAACGCGCACCTCGCGTTCGACCTGACGTTCCTCCTGCCCATCGTGGCGGGGACGATGGCGTACGCGGTGCTGAAGTCGATGCGGGAGGGCTACATGTTCAGCCTCAATCGCCGGTACTACCGCCTGCGACCGCCGAAGTGAGCGAGCTTTTTCTCATGTCCGGTCGCGACGACGAGTTAGAGACCAGATATTCGATGTTCGACGACGGAAGCGAGGAGAGCGACGACGACGGCGACGATTCCTCCGGACTCCGTTCCCGCGACGTGGTCGTCCCGCTTCGCGTGTACAAGGCGGTGACGGTCTTTTCGACGCTGTTCGCGGTCGTCACGGTCGTCGGGGGGTTCATCGCGCTGGACGTGGCGACCGAGCGAGCGACCGTCCCGCTCCCGAAGATAGACTTCCCGCTCGCCATCTTCGGACTCGCGCTCATCGCGGCGGGAGCCGCGGTGTACGCCTTCTCAACGCGATTTCGCGCCGAGGGAATGGGAAAGCCTAAAGACGACTCCGACGAACCTTCGAACAATGGCTGACGAATTCGCAAAGGGACTCGGTATCGCCACGACCGCAGGTCTCGCCTGGATGGTTCTGTCGGGGTGGTACACGACCCCCGGCTTCGAGGACACTCAGCTCATCGGCGAGGTGCCGGGTAACTTGGACATGTACGGCAGCTTCGCCATCCTCCTGCGCGAGGCGTTCTTCTGGTTCGCCATCTCCGCCATGGTGTTCTTCTGGGTTCTCGTCCCCGCCATGCGGAAGTTCCAGCAGGCGCGGACGTAAAACGACTTCTTCTCCGCGGCATCCGCGTCTCGACTGACCGTCGTTCCGACTACCCGTCGATGCGCGTTCCCGGCGTCTCGTCGGCGAGGAACGCGGCAACGTCGTCGGGACCGAATATCGACGCCGGCGCGCCGAGTTCGAGGAGCGCGCGAACCTTCCCGGCCATTCCGCCGGTCACGTCCGTCGATTCGCTCTCGCCGAGCACGTCGGCGGCCTGCTCGTAGGCGGTGATTTCGGGAATCACCGAGCCGTCCTCGTCCAGGACGCCGGGAACCGTCGAGCAGAAGCCGACGCGGTCGGCGTCGAGTTGGTCTGCGAGCGAGACGACGAGTTCGTCCCCGCTGACGACCGTGACGCCCGCTCCGGCGTGGGCCACGACGTCGCCGTGCAGGACGGGGACGAACCCTTCGCCGAGCATCGTTTCGACCTGTCGCGTCGGAAGCACGAGCGTCGCATCCGAATCGCGCGAGGCCGCGGAGAACGGATGCACCGGGAGGGCGGGAACGTCGCGTTCGTGGAGGCGCGCGAGAACGAACTCGTTCAGCGTCTTCATCGCGCCGTGGATATCCACCGCGGCGCCCGCGTCGCGGGTCCCCGCCGTCGTCGAGACGCCGTGTCGGCTCGCGTGGTGGTGACCGAAACTCCCGCCGCCGTGGACGAGCACGAGGTTCTCCGCGTCGCCCTCGCTCACCGCGTCGGCGACGCGGTTCAGGGTCGCGCCGTCCAACGTATCGGCGCGGTCTTTGTCCGTGATGACGCTTCCGCCGAGTTTGAGCACGGTGGGGTTCACTCGACGCGCACCCCCTCGGTGTCGAGTTCCGCGCGGAAGGCGTCCTCGCAGCCCGGCGTGAACCGAAGCGCGGTCTTCGTCTCGTCCGTGGGGTCGAGGGCGACGATGCAGCCGCCGCCGCCCGCGCCCGTCAGCTTCGCGCCGAGCGCGCCCGCGTCGCGAGCCGCCCAGACCATGTTGTCGAGCGAGCGCGAGGAGACGCCGAGCGCCTCCAGTAAGCCGTGATTGAAGTTCATCAGTCGCCCGAGTTCGTCGACGTCGCCCTCGGCGAGGACGTGCTCGCCCTGCCGGACGATGTCGCCGATGCTCTCGACCGTCGCGTCGGCGAACCCGTACTCCTCGCGGAGCGCGCGAACGCCGGCCACGAGCTTACCGGTGTCGCCGGCGCCGCCGTCGAAGCCGACGACGATGGGGAGGTCGGGAGCTTCGATGGCCCGGCAGTCGTCGCCCTCCACGCGAACCGCGCCGCCGGTCGCCGAGCAGAAGGTGTCCGCGCGAGAGGCCTCGCCCTCCTGCACCGCGAGTTCGGCGCGGTACGCCCGGTCCGCGATCTCGTCGGTCGACAGTTCGACGCCCAACTCGCGGCTCGCCGCGTCGATGGCGGCGACCGTCACCGCCGCCGAGGAGCCGAGCCCCGCGCCGAGCGGGATGTCGCTCTCGACGGTGATGTCGAAGCCGGCGTTCGGCGCGCCGGTCGCGTCGCGGGCCTGTTCGACCGCGGCGTCGATGTACCCCACCCCGGCCCGGACGAGCGATTCGGAGGCGTCCACGTCCGGCGTCTCGTCGGTTCCGCCGGTGTACTCGACCGTGAACCCTTCGAGGCTCAGGTCTTTCAAGTCGACTCGAAGCCGGTCGTCGTCGCGCGATTCGACCGTCACCGTCGCCCGTCGCTGGATGGCGCAGGGAACCGCCGGTTCGCCGTAGACGACGGCGTGCTCCCCGAAGAGGTATATCTTCCCCGGGGCGCTCGAAACTGTCATGTCGTACTCTCGGTGAGCCGGGGGTATCACTTTTTTCGAATGAACTCCGACCCCGGAGGCGATCACTACCGATTTTCGAACGCTCGACGCTACCGGGTCGGCCGAAAAAACGAGCGAACGGAGTGAGCGAGAGCCGAGGAAATCTTCGATTTCCCCGGCTTCGGACGCGACGCGTTTTCGGGAGGTTCGTGTACCTCGGCGACTGCTTGCGTTATCCGAGTCGCGAGAAATCGAATCACCGGACAGTGCGTCTACCTGCGGGAGATGCAGAATCGGTCGTGTACGCGCCGCTGATCAAAAACAGTCCGCCGAGTAGCGTGCTGAACACAGCGGGCGGATTCGGCGCTTCGTCTCGAACTCGACTCGCAATCGAGCGAGGACGGCGTTACTCCGGCCCCTCGACGTTCACGACCCAGGGTTCGCCACCGCAGAGCCAGATGATCCCGGTGTGTGCGGTGTCGGTCGGGTTGGTGTCGCGGTGAATCAGTCTCGGCGGGACGTGGAAACACTCGCCGATCTCGATCCGCGAGCTCTTCTCGCCCGCCGGACCGTACTCGGTCTCGCTCGGTCCGTCGACAGCGTAGCCGAAATAGACGTTATCTCCGTGGTGGTGCCAGCCGGCGGCGGCCCCCCCGGCCGCTCGGACGCGCATCGGGAGGACTTCGGCTCCGGGAAACGGCGTCTCTCGAATCAGGTTCGGACTCTCGACCGTCGGAACGAGGTCGTCGGGACCGACGATGGTCGGCACGGCGTCCTCGTCAGCGGTAGTCGGTGCGGCAACCCGAGTGACGTCGGGGTCGCCGGTGACGACTGCAAGAATCTCCAGCCGATCGCGCCCGGCGACGTACCTGTGAACGGTTGCCGGGGGCACGCTGAGGAAGTCGCCCGCCCCGAGGTCCGTGGCTCGTTCCCCGCCGTGCGCGATCCGTCCGTGGCCGGCGCGAACCCAGCCGTAGATGGCTCCTTCCCGGACGTGCCACGACGAGTTCTCGTCGATCCGGAAGAGGACGAGTCGATAGTCACCGACGTGAAACGCCGTCCGCTCGACGAGGCCAGCCACCGGTGCGGTCCGATCCACATCCGCCGGATCGACGACTCGAATGTCACCGCTCATACCGTACCGGTGGACTCGGAGCCTGATTACTTCTTTGACGGGTAGTAACGGGACACGAGTGCCGGTTCGGCAATCGATTCGAACTCGCCGCCGACCTGCTGTAGGTCACAGGAGCGCCGGTAGCCCCAATCGCCGCTTCTCGTCGATGTGCGCTCCCTATCCGGCACTGCTACCGAAACCTATCACTGCGTGAGTTTCGACAAGGCACCCATCTCGAACCCGACCGCGATGCGACCCGATTCGAGCAGGCGGCCACAGATTCCGAGCGAGTCAGCCCACGCTGCCCGTGAAACTATCGTTCGGTAAAACAGCGCAAATCCAAAATCGGCGATTAAATCTCGCTCTCGAAGTCGTCGAGCGAGTAGGCGGGTTCGGCGCCGCGTCGGTCGAGCGTCTCGTTGGCGAGCAGCCAGTAGACGACCGACAGCGCCTTGCGACCCTTGTTGTTCGTCGGGACGACGAGGTCGACGTTGCTCGTGTTGTTGTTCGAGTCGCACATGGCGATGACGGGGATGCCGACCGTGATGGCCTCCTTGACCGCCTGCGCGTCGCCGATGGGGTCGGTGACGACGACCACGTCGGGTTCGATGTAGCCGTCGTACTTCGGGTTCGTCAGCGTTCCGGGGATGAACCGGCCGGTGCGGGCGCGCGCCCCCACGGCGTCGGCGAACTTCTCCGCCGGGAAGCGACCGTACTGGCGCGAGGACGTGACCAGAATCTGCTCGGGGTTGTAGTTGGCGAGGAAGTCCGCCGCCGTGCGGATTCGCTGGTCGGTCTTGCTCACGTCGAGGACGTACAGCCCGTCGGTTCGGACGCGGTGGATGAACCGCTCCATGTCCTGGGTCTTCTGTTGCGTCCCGATGTGGACGCCGGCGCCGAGGTAGTCCTCGACGGGGATGAGGAGGTCCGCCTCCTCGTCGCCGAGCACGTCCTCGTCGAACCGCGGTTCTTCTTCGGTCTCGTCCGCCTGTGCGGCGACGTCTTCGTCGGGGTCGACTTCGGGTTCCGCACCGGCCTGTCCGGTGGCCTCCGCGTCGACGTTCTCTTCCGCGGCGTCGAGACCGTCCGCTTCGTCTTCTACCTGTTCGGATTCGTTTTCGCTCATAGTCGTGTCACGTTCTGCTCGATTCTGATGAGTTCGTTCAGTTTGGCGGTTCGCTCGCCGCCGACCGCGCCCGTCTTGATGAACGGCGCGTCGGTCGCCACGGCGAGGTGTGCGATGGTCGTGTCCTCGGTCTCTCCGCTCCGGTGCGAGATGACCGGGTCGTACCCGTTCTCGACGGCGAGTTCGACCGCGTCGAAGGCGTCGGAGAGCGTTCCGATCTGGTTCGGCTTGATGAGGATGCTGTTTCCGGCACCCCGCTCGATGCCCTCCGAGAGTCGCTCGACGTTCGTGACGAACAGGTCGTCACCGCAGATGAGCGTCCGATCGCCCACCCGGTCGGTGAGTTCCGCGAACCCGTCGTAGTCGTTCTCGTCCAGCGGGTCTTCGACGTAGACGAGGTCGTACTCGTCGACGAGTTCCGCGACGTAATCGATCTGCTCGTCCGTCGAGCGCGTCTCGTCGCGGTAGTGGTACTCGCCGTCCTCGTACAGTTCGGCACCGGCCACGTCGAGTCCGAACAGCACGTCGAACCCGAACTCGTCGGCGACGGTCGAGACGGCCTCCTCCATCACCTCGAACGCTTCGTCGTCGTCGATGGACGGCGCCCACGCGCCCTCGTCACCCTTCGCCGCGGAGATACCGCGGTCGTCCAGGATGTCCGCGACCTCCTGATGAACCGCGGCGTTGGCGAACACCGCGTCCTGCACGCTCGGTGCGCCGACCGGAACCGCGAGGAACTCCTGAATCGCCGTCGCGTCGGCGGCGTGTTCGCCGCCGCCGATGACGTTACCGAGCGGAATCGGGAAGTTCTCGCCCCGGAACGCGCCGCCGAGGTGCTGGTAGAGCGGCGCGCCGAGCACGTCCGACGCCGCCTTCGCTGCGGCCATGCTGATGGCGACGGCGCTGTTCGCGCCGATCTCCGAGAAGTCGTCCGTTCCGTCGGCGACGCGAAGCGTTCGGTCGACGTCGCGCTGGTCGCCGACGTACACCGTTCCTTCGAGACGCGGTACCGCGTGTTCGCGGGCCGATGCGATCGCCTCGCCGGGTTCGAGTTCTATCGCCTCGTACTCGCCCGTGCTCGCCCCGCTCGGCGCGGCGGCCCGACCGAACCCGCCGCTCTCGGTCAGCACGTCGGCTTCGACGGTCGCGTTGCCGCGCGAATCGAGCACCTGCCGGAGGCGAACGCGCTCGATGAGCGTCATTGTTCCTCACCACGACGGACGGTGAACGGTAGCACCCCAGCGTCGTACTCCTCCGCCGCGATGAGGATCGGCTGTGACTCCTGGGTATCGACGAGCACCGGAGCGCCGTACGACACCTGCAGCGCGCGCGCGCCGAGGATTCGAGCTTTCTCGTACCGGGAGTAGTGTTGTTGAGCCATCACTGGTAAGGAGCGACGATGTCCACGAGGTCTTTGTGCGAGACGAGCATCCGCCGACAGCAGTGACGCTCGACGCCGAGGTCGTCGAGAACCTCCGCCGGGTCCTCGTCGCCCATCTGGGTCTCGGCGCGAGCCTTGTACTCCTGCCAGTGCTCGCCGACGACGTTACCACACGTGAAACATCGAACTGGGATCATCATGGTTGGACCACCTCAGCGGTAGGACTTCTGGTAGCGGGCGCGAGCGCCGGGGCCGCCCCACTTCTTGGGTTCGGACTGGCGAACGTCGTTGACCAGCAGGGAGCGGTCGAACTCCATGAACGCGTCGCGGAGTTCGGCGTCGCCCGTGTACTGGACGAGTCCGCGGGCGATCGCGGTGCGAACCGCGTCCGCCTGTCCGGTGATTCCGCCGCCCGACACGGTGACCTCGACGTCCACGCCCTCGCGCTCGTCGCTCGCGATGCGGAACGGTTCGAGCATCTTGAGGCGGGCCATCTCCGGGTCCACCAGTTCGACCGGTTTCGAGTTGATTCGTACGCGACCCTCGCCTTCCTTGACCGTGGCGCGGGCGATGGCCGTCTTCTTCTTACCGCTCGTGTTCGTTACCATGTGACGTTAGCACCTAGGTGTTTACTGACCTCGCCCAGCTGGACGAAGCGGATGTTCGAGAGTCGGTCTAGCGACGTACCGTCGAGGATTTCGCCGTCCTCGTCGAAGGGGTTGCCGACGTAGACGCGCACGTTCTCGAAGGCCTCGCGGCCGCGCGGCTTCTTGTACGGGAGCATGCCGCGGATGGAACGTTTGGCTATCATGTCCGGACGTTTCGGGTAGTACGGACCCTGGTCGGAGCTGAGATTGAAGCGCGTCTCGAACTTCTCCTTGACGTCCGCTTCGCTCCCGGTGATGATAGCTTGCTCGGCGTTGATGACGGCGACTCGCTCGCCGTCCATCGCCTTCTGTGCGACCTGGCTCGCCACGCGACCGAGAATGCAGTCTCGGGCGTCGACGATAACGTCCGCGTCGAACTCCGCGATACTCATCGAATCACCCGGACGTTCGAGCCGCTGGGGTTCTGTTCGAGTGCCTGTTCGAGTCGGATCGGTTCGCCGTTTGCCTGCTCGATCTTCGTCTGAGCGGTCGAGGAGAAATCGACTGCCGCAACGGTGATGTCCTTCTGCAAGACACCGCTCCCGAGAACCTTACCGGGCACGACGACGGTCTCGTCTTCCTGCGCGTACCGCTCGATGCGGCCGAGGTTGACCTCCGCGTGCGTGCTCCGTGGTTTCTCGAGGCGTGTCGCAACGTCGCTCCACACGTCGGCGTCCGAATCGCGGGACACCGATTTGAGTTCGGCGATGAGACTACTGAGCCTCGGGTTAGTTTTACTCATATTGTTCCTCCAATTCTGAGAACGGATGCAGGGAGCAGGATTTGAACCTGCGGACTCCTACGAGACAGCGCCCTGAACGCTGCGCCGTTGGCCAGACTTGGCTATCCCTGCACGCTGAGAACACGTGCGTACCCTCGCGGGCAACACAGTGTTGTCGATGGCCCTTCAAACCTGTTTCGGTTGGCGAGGCGCTCCGCGCCTCGGATTCCGCGAGCGGGAACCGCCCGCGAGCGCGCCGGTTTCGAGAGTCGGTACTCCGCGTCGAACCGGCGGACGCGTCAGGGAGGTTCGAAGGTCCTGTCATGGTTATAGTCGTATTGCCTGTGCGAGTTCGTCCGCGCGCGCCGACAGCGAGTCGACGGCCTGCGTCACCAGCTCTTCGACGGTGAACGACCCGTCGCTTTCGACGTGGAATACGAAGGCGTTCGGTACGTCGTGAACCGCGACCTCCTTTCCGGGGAACCGGTTGGTGAGGTCGTGGTCGAACGTCTCCGTCGGGACGAGTTCGCCGTCGTCTTCGATGACGCCGCGGAGAATCTGCGGTTCTTCCTCTCCGAACTCGTCCCGGTCGCCGACGACTTCGACGCGCTGTAGGTGACGGTAGCCGACCGCGACGCCACCTTGATGCTTGGCGTGGTCCTTGCCCGAGCCGAGCACCGCGTCGGCCTCCAGTTCGAGTCGCTGACCGTCTTTCAGGTCGATTATCGGGACGTTGTCGTCGGCCGGCCGCACCATCTCGTCGGAGCTGATGAGGTCGCCCGAGAACGCGGTTCCCGGCCCCGACACGTCGAGACTGAGCGTCACGGTGTCACCCTCCTCGAACTCGCCGGGCGGCGTCGTCAAGGGGACGAGACCGAGGCGCAGCGCGATCTGCTCGTCGAACATCACCGAGGAGTTCTCGATGACTCGGAGCGTGTCGATGGACAGCGTCGGCACGTCCGCTATCATCGCCCGGCGAATTCCGTTGGCGAACGCCGGGGTGACGTTGCGGACGAGGAACCGAGCCTCGCGTTCGTCGCGGTCGATGAACTCTACGTCGAAGTCTTCGGTCATGTGTTAGAACCCACTACCTTTCGGTGCGCGAGTGCCGTCGTGCGGAATCGGCGTGACGTCCTCGATACGACCGATTTCGATCCCGGCGCGGGCGAGCGCGCGGATCGTCGCCTGCGCGCCGGGACCGGGGTTCTGCTGCAGGTTGCCGCCGGGGCCGCGCACGCGAACGTGCAGGCCGTCGATACCGGCGGCCTTGACCTCCTCGGCGACCGTCTCGGCCATCTGCATGGCCGCGTACGGCGAGGACTCGTCGCGGTTCTGTTTCACGACCGACCCGCCGGACGACTTCGCGATGGTCTCCGCACCGGTGAGGTCGGTGATGGTGATGATGGTGTTGTTGAACGATGCGTGCACGTGGGCGATTCCCCACTTCTCGTCGTTGTCGCTCATTCGTTACCCTCCGCGCGTTCCGGGTGAAGTTCGTCCGCCAGCGGGCTTCTCTCGTCGAAGTCGACGAAATCTTCCTCGTCGACTTCGACCTTGTACGACGGAATGGACACTCGGCTGTCGCCCACGGTGATGTGCCCGTGGGTGATGAACTGCCGCGCCTGTTGCGGCGTGTGCGCCAGTCCCTTTCGGTACGCGACGGTCTGGAGACGGCGTTCCAGCACGTCGGTGATGTCGAGGAGCAGCACGTCGCCGAGTTCGTCGCCCTCGTCGAGGACGCCGATTCGCTTGAGTCGGGAGAGGAACTCGTCGCTCTCTTCCGCCTCGTCGCCCGTGATGCTACCGAGCAGTCGACGGGCCTCGCGGCGGAAGTTGCGAAGTTGACTCTGGGTTCGCCAGAGCTCTTCTTTGTTCTTCAGGCCGTATCGGTCCATCAGACTGCGTTCCTCGGCGATTCGCTCGCCCTGGAACGGGTGGTTCGGCGTCTCGTAGAACTTCGTGTTCTCACCGGGAAGCGACATTATTCTTCCTCACCACCCTCAGCGGCGGCTTCCTCTTTGATCTCCTCGACGTTCACGCCGACCGTCCCTTCGGTACGGCCCGTGGACTTCGTTCGCTGACCGCGAACCTTCTGTCCCCGCTTGTGACGGACGCCTTTGTACGAGTTGATCATCTTCATTCGGTTGATGTCCTGTCGGCGGGTCATCGACAGGTCGTTACCGGTCTCGTGGGTCGTCTCGCCGGAGAAGTACCCCTTGCGGTGGTTCGCGAGCCACTCCGGGGTTCGCTCGGTGTAGTTCTCCACGGCGTCGACGACGCTCTCGATCTCGTCGTCGTCGAGTCGACCGAACGTCGCCGTCCGGTCGATGCCCGCCTCCCGCGCGATGATTCGTGCCGTGCGACGACCGATCCCTTTCATCTCGGAAAGCGACCGCTCTACGGACTTCGTCCCATCGAGGTCTGTCTGCCCGATGCGGACGAAGTACCGTAGGTCGTCGTCTTCGTCCTGTGGTTGTTCCGTGCTCATGGTTGATAGGTTGGAGCGTCGAGGGAGGGATTCGAACCCTCGAGGCTTGACGCCACAGAGTTAGCAACCCTGCGCCGTGGGCCAGACTAGGCTACCTCGACACGTACTCTTACGTTCGCCCTCGCGGACTCGGGACGCCGTATCCCTACAGTTGTCTGCAACTCATCCTACCGGAGGTTAGTATTTAAACGCAACGAATGTCTTCCGGAGCGCGCGGTATCCGGCCGCCAGCGCCACGGAGACGGCGTACGACCCGGCCAGAAACGGCGCCCAGAACACCCACAGTTCGAGCGTCGGAAACAGTCGACTGCCGACTGCGCTCCCGAGCGTGAAAACGACGTAGCCCGGCAGTGCGAGCGGCGTCATGAGTCGATTGTCCAGCGCGCCGAGCGCGAGCGGAACCACCAGCGCGAGGTACGACCCCCACACCGCCCGCCCAGCGAGCACTTCTCGAAGGTTCATCGGTTCTCCCTCCGTTCGATTCCGTGGCGGGAGAGGAGGTCGGCGGTGGCCCGTTTCGTCCACCGAACCCTCGTATCGAAGTCGAGCAGGAACTTCGTCGTCTCGACGATGTACCCCGGCTTTTCGAGGTCGCCCGCCACCTTGTGCATCAGCATCGGACTCGACCCCTCCAGGCCGTCACCGCGACGGTAGGCGTGGAAGGGCATGTACCACGGGACGGCGTCGTCGTTCAGTCGCTCGGCGGTTCGTTTCGCGTACTCGCTCGCGTCTCCTACGTCCGTCGGCCAGATCATCTGTCCGACCGACGACTGGTGGTAGCCGTATATTCCGATGGAACTGTGCAAGTCGAACACCACGTCCGGGTCGTGGCGGGAGACCACGTTCCAGATAGCTCGCGCGAGCGTCGTCTCCGGGTTCTCGCCGACGGGGAACTGTCGGTTCAAGTCCCCGTTCGCACCTTCGCGCCGGCTCTTTCGAATCGCCACGCGGTTCGCCTTCGGAAGGACGACGAGCGTTCCGCCGTCGATCCGCCACTTCGCGACGTCGCTCGCCGCGCGATAGCCGCTCGGTTCGTCGCCGTGCATCCCGCCGACGACGAGTGCCGTCGGTCCGTCACCCGCCTTTCGGACGAACACCTCCGTCGCGTACTTCGTCCCGGCGAGAATCGTGTACGACGAAGGTTTCCCCTCCGACCGTCCGCCTCCGACGACCGATGTCGCGGCGCACCCGCCGGCCAATGCACCAGACCTCGCGAGAAATGCCCGTCGTCGCATACGAGAGTGGGCGTAGCCGGACCCTATGAACTTTGTCGCCGACTCAGGCGTCGATGTATCGGTCGTTTATCTCCCACTCGCCCTCGGCGTCCCGAACCATGTACTCGCCGTAGTAGGGGACGCGGTTCGCGACCGTCTCGCGGAACGTCTCGCGGATTTCGGGTTTCGTCATCTCGCCCATCGACCGCAGGTCGTCGTTGCGATTCAGACAGCCTTTGAGGTATCCTTCGTGCGTGACGCGTACGCGATGACAATTAGAACAGAAGCTCGGGTTTTCGACCGGGTCGACGATTTCGACCATCCCGCCGTTCACCCAGTACCGCCTTCGCCCGTGCATCTCCCGAACTTCGATCTCGTCGGCCTGTTCTTCGAGCCAGTCGTGGACGCGCTGGATGTCGATTGACCACTCCGGCTTGCCGGTCAGCTCCGGCATGTACTCGATGAGCTGTAACTGCAGTCCGTCGTTCTCGGCGACGTGTTCGACCATCCGAGGGACGTACCCCGCGGTCGCCTCGAAGACGACCATGTTGAGCTTCACCGGGTCGAGACCGGCGTCGAGCGCCGCTTCGACGCCTTCGAGCACTTTGTCGTACGCGCCGCTCTTCGTCACCTCGGCGAACGCTTCGGGGTCGAGGGCGTCTTGCGAGACGTTCACCCGCTCCAATCCCGCGTCGCGGAGTTGTTCGGCCCTCCCGGGGAGGAAGGTTCCGTTCGTCGTCAGAGAGACCTCCATCTCGTCGGGCGTCCGGCGGATTATCTCCTCCAGGTCCTGGCGGAGCATCGGCTCTCCTCCGGTGAACTTCACCTTCTCGACGCCGAACTCGCGGGCGACTTCCAGAAACCGAACGACGTCGTCGGCGCTCATCTCGTCGTCCTGAGCCTCCATCGGGCCGCGCGTATCCCCGAGTCCCTCGTTGTGGCAGTAGACGCAGTCGAAATTACACCGGTCGGTGAGCGAGACGCGCACGCCCGACACCTCGCGCCCGAACGAATCTTCGAGCATCACACACTTCTTTCGGACGAGTATTCTTAAACTCGTGGGAGAACGACGCACCGACGTAACTGGATACGGTTACGCCAGGTGCGCGGTGGAACCGCCGACGGCAGAACGGACTCATCCGATTTATCAGTCTTTCCTCCGGTTCACAAGTCTTATCGACGGGTCGCGTCCTAACCGTCACCATGAACGAAGCCGACGTTCGAGAACTCCTCCGAGCCGTTACAGACCCCGACCTCGACGAGGATATCGTTTCCCTCGGTCTCGTCAACGACGTAACCGTCGAGGACGAGACCGTACGGGTTTCGCTCGCCCTCGGTGCGCCGTACGCGCCCCACGAAACCGCGATCGCGAACCGCGTCCGCGAAGTGCTCGCCGAGGAGGGACTCGAAGCGCAGCTCTCGGCCCGCGTCGACAGCGGTCTCTCGCCGGACGAGCAGGTGCTTCCCGGCGTCAAGAACGTGATCGCCGTCGCGTCCGGAAAGGGCGGCGTCGGAAAGAGCACCATCGCCGTCAATCTCGCCGCCGGACTGTCGAAACTCGGCGCTCGCGTCGGTCTGTTCGACGCCGACGTGTACGGGCCGAACGTTCCGCGGATGGTCGACGCCGACGAACGACCGCGAGCGACCGAGGACGGGAAACTCGTCCCGCCGGAGAAGTTCGGCGTGAAACTGATGAGCATGGCGTTTCTCACTGGTCAGGACGACCCCGTCATCTGGCGCGGCCCGATGGTTCACAAGGTGCTCACCCAACTATGGGAGGACGTGGAGTGGGGACAGCTCGATTACATGGTCGTCGACCTGCCGCCCGGAACCGGCGATACGCAGCTCACGCTGCTCCAGAGCGTCCCCGTCACCGGTGCGGTTATCGTCACCACGCCGCAGCGAGTCGCGCTCGACGACGCGGAGAAAGGTCTCCAGATGTTCGGGAAACACGAGACGCCGGTTCTCGGCATCGCGGAGAACATGAGCGCGTTCAGATGCCCCGACTGCGGGAGCGAACACGACATCTTCGGACGCGGCGGCGGCGCGGCCTTCGCAGAGGAGCACGACATGCCGTTCCTCGGCGCCGTCCCGCTCGACCCGTCCGTCAGAACCGGCGGCGACGAGGGAACGCCCATCGTCCTCGACGACGAGAGCGAGACGGGCGACTCCTTCCGCGTGATGACGGAGAACGTCGCCAACAACGTCGGGATTATCAACCGCCGCAAGCAATCCTGAGTATGGCGCGCGAGACGGAATCGTTCGAACCGGACGCGGAGCGCGTGGAAGTTCTCCGCGAAATCGCCGACGAGATCCGCGGCGACAGCAGCGAGAGCAAGCAGGTCGCGGCCATACTCTACCGAGTGAGCGACCTGTTCGACCCCGACGAGGACACGTCTCCGAGGGACATCTACATCAACATGCGCGAGATTCTTCGGACGAAAGACGCCGGTGGAAAGGGAAGGTGAAGATCCTTCGTCTTTTATCGTAGTCGTCGAACGAGCACGACAGCACCGAGGAGTGCGAGCATCGGATACACGATCGGAATTTCGCCGATTTCGTATCCTCCGCTGAGTTTCTCACCGAGGGTTCGGGAGTACGTGTCGTTTTTGTACTGGTAGTGGTTGTCCATCCACGTCGGTCGAACCGGCTCGAACGATTCGTTCCACGTCCTCGTCCGTTCACCCGCTTTCCCGACGAAACCGACTTGGTCGAGGGCACCTTCGCGTTCCGTGAGATTACCCGAGTACAGACGAGCTTCGCCGGCGATTTTCGTACCGCGTTTATCGAGGAGTTCGACCTTGATCGTTCGCTTCCCGCCCGGACGGACGGATGCGGGGTAGAAGCTTCCTTCTGTTCCGACCGTATGGACGAACAATTTCGACGAGTACGTCTGTATCGACGGGTTCACCAGAGTTACGTAGGCGACAGCGGACTGTTCTCCGTTTATCGTTCCGCTTGCTACAGTGACGTTCTCGATGTACGGCGTTAGGACTTCTGGGGAGTTCGATGCGTTAATCTCTTTAGTAAAATTGTAGCTGGTGTTGTCCCCGAACGTGGAAACGTAAACGGAATGATTGTCCTTAAAGGCGTGAAGTCCTTGAGTGATGTTGATCTTTCGTTGGAAGGATTCTCCCGGTTGGATGTCGAATCGGTTTTCATATAATTCTTTTCCGTCGACTGAAATAAGCGCCCCGACATTTTCTACATTTTTTGATGTAGGGTTTGAGATAGTCAATTTTATACTATTATCTATAGATTCTGATATAATGCAGATATCTCGATACGATTGGATTATCCTAGTGCTCTCTTGATCCGTAATACGGCAACTAGGGTGCTTATGAGTGCTATTTTCAGCATTCACGGTAGGCACGACTAGCGATGAAAAGGTGAAGAGTACCGCGATTATTAACTGTATCTTTTGATTCACAACGAGTTTTCTTATCTATTATATTTTAAATTTAATGAATTTCGGTCAACAGCGCAGCTCGTTTTCGCAGTTGCTTCCCCCGTATTCGAGATGCTTTCTAAGCTTACTCCTAATTTCCGATGGACTCACGAGCTTTCTATACGAAGTATTGACGATTTTCGTACCGATAGTTTCGTTCACCGTTCTATCACCGGTGAAATACTGTTTTGTCACATCTACTTCGGCAGTTACGTACGTGGTGGCGACCCAATTCTCTTTCAGATACATGTTGACGGTCGTCGTTTCCGTACCGGTACGTTTCTTGAGGCTCCATCTGACGTTTGGTCGATGGCTACCAATTCGCCAATCGCGATCGCTGATCAGCGACTGCACCACCTGATCGTCTTTCGTCACGATCTCCTTTCGCCACTCGTACTTTGCAGCGCGAACCTTTTCGCGCGTCTGCGCTTTGTACTTCTGAATAACTTCGGTGTGTTCCTCTCGATACTCGAACTGGTACTGCGTTTCGTACTCGGCATCCTCGACTTTCACTCGCTTTTTCTCTCCGGTAGCCCAGTGATCCCAACTGAATTTCTGATACGACCAGTACGTATTGTACCTCGTAACCGTGTAGGTGTACTGCTCCGTCGTGGTGTACGTTTTCTCTATCGTCGTCGTGTAAGCGTACGTCTTCGGGAATTCGAAGCAGAAGTCGTGTCTACCGCACTTGGTGACGTATTTTGTATCCGTTCTCGTCACCTCGACTTCTCTCGTCCGAGTGACCGTTCTCGTACCGGTTTTTTCTACTTCGTATCGGTACCGATACTGCTTCAGCGTCCGATATTCCGCCGGTTCTGTCTTTACACGGCGTGTGTTTCCGGTGAACGCCCCCTCACCGGACCTCGAATCGCGCCACTCTCGTTCGGTCGTCGTCCACGTACGCTCCTTATTTTCGTGACCTGCAGACCACCAGTCTGAATGGCTTCGTAAGAAGGCAGAACGAAGTAGTTCGGTGGAGAACTTCTTGGTTTTCTTCTCGTACTTCGCATCGCGTACTTTTACGCGCTCTTCGAGTATGTATTCGAAACCGTCGCGCGTTTTTTTATCCACCGAGTATCCTTCTGCGAGATAGTGGTCGCGTTCTTTTTGTGAACCGGTGACTTTCCAATCGTAGATCGGTCTTTTTACCAGATAGTCGGTGTTCGTAATGGAGACGTTTGTCCAGAGAGTTCCCTGCAATCTATACACCTCAAGGGTGGGAATCCCTCGTTCTTCGTACGTCGACGGGTCCTTTTCGTTGAAGACTCGTATCTTCGGGTCGTCCGTAGCCTGCGCCAGTTCAGCAGCTTCGATTTCGATGATACCCGAATACCTCCTCGGGTCTCCAACGTAATTGGTATCCCCCTTACTGGTCACCACCTGTTTTCGCCAGCTAACGACGTTACTGGATACTCCGTCCGTTGAGACACCCAAATTGAACTGATCGTGGTACGTTTCCTTCGTAAACCGGTACTTTTCGGTAGTAACTCGAAGACGTATCGTTTCGTTCGGTTTGTACGGGCCTTCCGAGAGTACCTTAATATTCCCAATCTTCGGTGAGAAATCCTTGAGATAATTGAATTGCTTGGACGAACGGAGATTGTACCTGTCCTCTAACACCAGTTTGGCGAAGTTGACAGACCGGAATTTCCCCGTTTTGTTGTCCGGAGTAATCGGTTCAGCACCCATTTGCCAGATGTACTTGAGTTTTGAACCGTCTGGATCAAACGAGTCGCTTGCATCCACAACAATCCCCCAATTTGACGCTCTATATCCACTTGTACCGTCGTTTGTCACTTCGACTCTCAATTCTGGATGGCTAGGAGTTACGTTAAGTATTGATTCATCAGTGATATTAATTCGCTCAAAGTTGTCCTGTTCAATTCTTATCTCCCGCACTTGGCTATATTCTCCAGGTACTTCCGCCACCCAATTAGAGGAAATCGTTAATAACCCACCGTTTGTTGACCAAGCTGGTGACTCTAATAAACGAACTCTATGTTGACTGTTTATTTCCCGTCTATTAATATATAGATCACTCGGATCAACTCCGTTCAAATCGATTTTCATCACGTGATGAGCAGTGTATCTCTCCGGATCGATACGTTCGTGATACGAATCCACCGGTCCATTGACGAACCTCGATTCGATGATCTTCGGTTTCTTCGCGGGCGTAATCTCACGCGTTAGTGTACTTCTCTGACCGCGTGTATCGACTGCTATCACCGTCAGCGTATACGCCTTCCCGGGTTCGAAATCACGGCGGTTAAACGACGATTCCTGCCGTCGTTGTATATCCCCAGAAATAGTCGGGTCTATCGCTGCGGTGCCGATTACCGTCCCATCGAGTCGCACGGTTATCGATTGTAGATTTTCGTATCGATCTATCGCAGTAGCGCGTCCGGAGATAGTATCGAAGGTGTCAAGCGACGATAACTCGACCATCGGCTTCGGGTCTGCGGCGACCGTCGTCGAACCATCAGCGAACCGAGCAACGTCGCGCGACCCGTCAGCGTAGGCGACGACTGCGTAGAGGGAGTGATCACCCGGTTGCCAGTCGGTCGTCAGCCCACTACCGCCACCGAGGTGCCGCCCATCACCGATCCATCTCACCTCTTTAATCTCACTAGAGTCAGCCCGAGACTGGAGGTCGTACGTACCGCGAAGCGGTGACGTGCCGGTGATGAGACTGTCGCCAGCTATGGTCGGCGCGTATCGATCGGCGAGGGTGCCTCGTAACGGCGGACTCGGTGACGACCGTACCGATACATCCAACGTATCGGAGGCCGTTTGTCCATCCGAATCGTACACCGTGACGGTGAGCGAACGTTTCCCGGCGCTCGGAAACGTTCGCTCGAACGTATCTACGGAGTCAGCTCCCGATATCGAACGTGTCGCGACTTTCTTTCCGTCCAGTGACCAAACGACACGGTCGAGCGACGCCGCCCCTGCATCGATGGTCGCAGAGTAGATCACTTGCTCCCCGACACGAGGCCTCCGTGGGCCGGAAACGCTTACGGTCGGTTTTTCCCCCGGTGTAACGGTTACGTAGAGGGTATCACGAGCAGTAGCGCCGAACTCGTCGGTTACGGTTAGAGAGACGGTGTACGTCCCGACCGTAGGAGGGCGAAATTGGGTCCGGGGACAGGTCGTACAGTCCGGCGTGAGAGGCCGCCCATCCGGCCCCGTTATCGACCACTCGTACCGGTCGACGTTTCCATCCGGGTCATGTGAACCGGTTGCATCGAGGAGAACCGTCGCCCCCCGGGTGACGTTCTGGTCGAGTCCGGCATCCGCGAGGGGTGGTTCGTTCGCCGCAGTTATCGCCGGGATCAACGAAGTAGTTAGCAGTAGGAGTACGAGAGCGCTCGAGGTGATTCGACTCATTCGTTCGGCGGATCTTGTCACCTTTTCCTTTAAAAAATTACTTTTCTAAGATATTTTATTTATTATGAATACTAACGATATACTACGAGAAAATTCGGAGAGGAGGACGTAGAATAGGAGGGCGTTCGCCAAGTTTTAAACAGGGAGTAAGAAACAATACATTTCCCTCCTCGAAATCTTAGAAACCAACCGTTAGACCGCATCTATCACGATAAACCCTTGCTAATCTATGGCAAAGGCTTTACCACCTTGCGCTACTACCGTAATACACTAGGCCGGGGAGGCCAGGAGTTACAATTATGACGGATGAAGAACTAATCTGGCGAGTCGCAGGGGGTTCCGGGGACGGAATCGACTCGACGAGCCAGAATTTCGCAAAAGCCCTGATGCGATCGGGGCTGAACGTATTCACGCATCGACACTACCCGTCGCGCATTCGCGGCGGCCACACCTACGTGGAGATTCGCGCGGCCGATCACGAAGTGAAATCGCGGGGAGACAACTACAACTTCCTCCTCGCGCTCGGCGACAGCTTCGCGCGAAATCCGCAGGAAGAAGCCTACTACGGCAACGAAGAGATCAAGCCGCTGTCGGAGAACTTGGACGAACTCCGAGAAGGGGGCGTCATCATCTACGACGCCGGACTGCTCGACACGGACGACATCCCGAACTTCGAGGAGCGCGTCGAGGAGAACAACTGGCACGTCTTCGACTTGGATCTCCGCGGACTCGCCAAGGAGCACGGCCGGGAGGTCATGCGAAACACCGCAGGGGTCGGGGCGACCTGCGCCATCATCGGTCTCGACCTCGACGTCGTCGAAGATCTGATGACCGAGGCGATGCCGGAGAAGATTCTCGAACCGAACCTGGAGATCCTCCGAGAAGCTTACGAGGACGTCTCTGAGAACTACGACACGGACGTCGGCGTGACGGTCCCCGAGAGCGACCACGACGAGGAGCCGGTGCTCCTCTCCGGCAGCCACGGAATCGCGTACGGCGCTATCGACGAAGGGTGCCGATTCATCGCGGGCTATCCAATGACGCCGTGGACGGACGTGTTCACGATCATGACCCAGCACCTCCCCGACCTCGGGGGCATCTCCGAGCAGGTCGAGGACGAGATCGCCGCCGCCTGTCTCGCCGTCGGTGCGAGCCACGCGGGCGCGAAGGCGATGAGCGGGTCGTCCGGCGGCGGGTTCGCGCTCATGTCCGAACCGCTCGGCATGGCCGAGATGACCGAGACGCCGGTCGTGCTCGTCGAATCGATGCGCGCAGGACCCTCGACGGGGATGCCGACGAAGCCCGAGCAGGGCGACTTAGAACACGTACTCTACACGAGTCAGGGCGACTCGAACCGCGTCGTCTTCGCTCCGGGTGACGCGCGCGAGTCGTACATCCAGACCCGAAAGGCGTTCGAGATCGCCTACGAGTACCAGATCCCGTCCATCATCCTCTACGACCAGAAACTCTCCGGCGGGCACGAGACGGTGCCCGAATCCGTGTTCGACCGCGAACCGAACCCGGACATCGGAAGCGTCGTGACCGAGGAGGACATCGAGGCGGGCGAGCGCCTCGCGGGACGGTTCAAGCGCTACCGCTACGACGGCGAGGACGGCATCAGTCCGCGCTCCCTGCCGGGACAGAAGGGCGGCAACTTCCTCGCGTCCGGGAACGAGCACAACGAGGCCGGGCACATCAGCGAGGATCCGAACAACCGCATCACGCAGATGAACCGTCGGATGGACAAACTCGACGCCATCCGCGAGGAACTCGACGCGATGGACGAGTCGCACCAGACCGTCTACGGTCCCGACGACGCCGACTACGCCATCCTCAACTTCGGCAGCACGAAGGGTGCCGTCGAGGAGGCGGTGGACGTGTTAAACGAGGACGGCCACTCCGTCAAGGCGATGAACGTCAGCGACATGATGCCCTTCCCGAAGGACGAGGTCAGCGAGTTCCTCGAAGACGTGGACGAGGCGCTGGTCGTCGAGATGAACGCCACCGCGCAGTTCCGCAGACACATTCAGGGTCAGACGGGACGCTTCGGCGAGAAGATGTACAGCTTGCTGAAGTACGACGGTAACCCGTTCGAACCCGCCGAAATCGTCGACGGCTTCGAGTCGAGACTCGACGAAAACGTCGAGACCGATTACAACACGCACATCGAATCCGCAACGGGTGACTAACATGAGTGTATTCAACGCAATCGGAGAGGAAAGAGAGATAGACACGAACGAGTTCACGCCGAGCCTCGAACCGCAGGCGACGTGGTGTCCGGGCTGTGGCGACTTCGGCGTGCTGAAGGCGCTGAAGCAGGCGATGCCCGAAGTCGGTCGCACGCCGGACGAGACGCTGCTCGTCACGGGCATCGGCTGTTCCGGGAAGCTGTCGAGCTACTTCCAGAGCTACGGCTTCCACTCCATCCACGGGCGCGCCCTGCCGGTCGCGCGCGCGGCCAAACTCGCCAACCCCGACCTCGAAGTCATCGCCGCGGGCGGTGACGGCGACGGGTACGGCATCGGCGGGAACCACTTCATGCACACCGCCCGCGAGAACCACGACATGACGTACATCGTCTTCGACAACGAGATCTTCGGGCTGACGAAGGGCCAGACGTCCCCGACCAGCCCCAAGGGTCACAAGTCGAAGACCCAGCCCCACGGCAGCGCGAAGAGCCCGATTCGACCGCTCTCGCTCGCCCTCACGTCGGGCGCGAGTTACGTCGCCCGAACGGCGGCGGTCAACCCGAACCAGGCGAAACAGATCCTCGCCGAGGCGATGGAGCACGACGGGTTCGCGCACGTCGACTTCCTCACGCAGTGTCCGACGTGGAACAAGGACGCGAAGCAGTACGTCCCGTACATCGACGTCCAGGACAGCGACGACTACGACTTCGACGTGAACGACCGACGCGAGGCGGCCGAGATGATGCACGAAGCCGAGGACGCGCTCTACGAGGGCACGGTGCTCACCGGGCGCTTCTACATCGACGACGAGCGCCCGTCCTACCAGCAGGAAAAGCAGGCCACGGGCGACATGCCGGAGACGCCGCTGGCGGAGCGGTACTTCGACGACGAGTACGAGTGGGAGCGGAGCTACGACATCCTCGACCGCCACAAGTAATCTCGTTTCGCTTCCGTCGGCGGTTCGTACAAGCTTTTCGCGGCCGACAATGTGTTTTCCACTTCGCAAGGTATTTTTTCCTGTGCGGGAAACTACCCACCAACATGAGCACGGAATCGACCGAAGACCGTATTCTTCGCGTTTTGGAGCACGACGCGCAGGCGTCGTACTCGGAGATCGCGGACCGCGCGGGCGTTTCGAAGCCGACCGTCCGGAAGTACATCGACAAGCTCGAAGACGAGGGCGTCATCGTCGGCTACTCGGCGGAAGTGGACCCGAAGAAACTCTCCAGCCAGAGCATCGCGCTCGTCGGCATCGACGTCGAGAGCGAACGCTACGTGGAGGCGACGCGGGCGCTCAAGGAACTCGACGACATCGAGACGCTGTACACGTGCAGCGGCGACCACATGCTGATGGCTGAGGTTCGCGCGCCGAACGGCGACGCCGTCGGCGGCGTGATAAGCGACCACATTCTCGTCATCGACGGCGTCTCCGCGGCCCACCCGTCGTTCCTCCAAGAGCGCCTCAAGTGATTCGCATCGACCGCACGCCTCGTCGTAACGCCTCGGCCTTCGTTCTCGATTCCAGTTCGGTCAGCGACGACGGCGGTTCGGGGTCGTCCGGGGAGTCGGAGTTGCCCGACGCGTCGGAATCGCCGGGCCGCAATCGCAGGTGCCACCAACCGACGTCGCGCCACGCTCCGTCTTTGTAGCCCACGTTCCGGTAGACGCCCACCTCCTCGAAGCCCATCGACTCGTGGAGACCGACGCTCGCCGGATTCGGAAGCGCGATTCCCGCGTAGGCGTTGTAGAACCCCTGTCGCCGGAGGAGGGCGAACAGCGATTCGTAGAGTCCTCGCCCGACGCCCGAACGACGGTGGCCGTCGTGGACGTACACCGACGCGTCCACCGACCACCGATAGGCGTCCCGCGTCCGGTGCGCGGACGCGTAGGCGTACCCCAGAATCTCCTCGTCGCGCTCGCAGACCAACCACGGGTACGTCGGAAGCGTTTTCGAGATTCGCTCCGCTACCTCCTCGTCGTCCGGCGGGTCGGTTTCGAACGAGACGACCGTCTCGCGGACGATTGGCGCGTAAATCGCCGCTATTCGCGGCGCGTCGTCCGCCTCGGCGAGTCGAACGGTGACCATCGCTTCGACGTGCGCGTCGAACCGAGATAAATCGTCGTCCCGTCGACCGCGCACAAGAGACTTTACGGCGGCGACGAAAGTCCCGACGATGACCACCTACCAGCGCGAGGTCTGGGTGGACGCACCGTTCGAGGACGTGTGGCGGTTCTACTCGACCATCGACGGACTGGAGGCGCTCACCCCCGAATGGATGCACCTCCGCGTCGAAGGGATCCGAGGACCGGACGGCGACCCGGAACCGGACGTGCTGGAGACGGGCACGGAGGTTCGCCTGTCGCTCCGACCGTTCGGCGTCGGCCTGCGTCAGCGGTGGACGTCCGAAATCACCCGCCGCAAAGAGCGCGACGGGTCGGCCCTGTTTCGGGACGAGATGAGGGACGGACCGTTTCCGGAGTGGCGACACACCCACCAGTTCTACGACGGCGACGGGCGGACGCTGGTACGCGACCGGGTGAAGTATCGGCTCCCGGCGCTGGGGACGGCGGGGAGTCCGCTGGCGAAGGTCGGGTTCGAACCGATGTTTCGCTACCGCCACCGAAAGACGAAGGAGTTACTGGAGCGGTGAGCTTTATGCGCGCATCGGTGGTACGCGACACCGTATGCCAGATGTAGCCGTCGTCGGCGGCGGTCCCGCCGGCCTGAGCGCCGCACTGTTCACCGCGAAAAACGACCTCGAGACGGTCGTCTTCGATACGGACGAGACGGCGATGCACGCCGCGTGGCTCTACAACTACCTCGGCATCGAGAGCATCGCGGGCGACGAGTTCATGGAGATCGCCCGCAAGCAGGTGGACGACCACGGCGCGGAGCGAAGGCAAGGGGAGGAAGTGACCGACGTCGAGCGAGCGGACGACGGCTTCACCGTCACCACCGACTCCGGGGAGTACGACGCCGAGTACGTCGTCTTCACCACCGGACGCTCCCGCGACTTGGCCGAGGGGCTCGGCTGCGAACTGGCCGACGACGGCACCGTCGAAATCGACACGAACAACGCGACGACGGTCGAGAACGCCTACGCCGCCGGGTGGACGGCGCGCGCCGACAAGATTCAGGCGGCCATCTCGGTCGGGGGCGGCGCGGCCGCGGGGCTGGACATCCTGAGCGCGGAGAAGGGTCGCGCGTTCCACGACTTCGATACGCCGAAAGAGGAGGAGTAGCTACTCGTACTCGCCGTACTCGCCGTAGTCGCCGCCGAACTTCATGAAGAAGTACGCCAGTCCGAGCGTGAACGCCAGCGCGCCGGAGGTGGCGACGCCGAGGGTCTTGGCGCTGGACGGAATCGCCGGGGCCGACGAACCGCCACCGCCGGTGCTGCCGACGGTTATCGTGCCGGTCATGCCGGCGGATTTGTGCGGCTGACAGAAGTACGCGTACTCGCCGGGCGTGTCGAACGTGTGCGAGTAGGTGTAGCCCGAATCGTACGTCTTGCTCGGCGCGCCCGGCGACCCCTGCCAACTCGATCCGCTCGGTTGGCTCTCGGGGACGACGTTGTGGGTGTTGGACTCCCAGACCCACTTGATCGTTCCGCCCGGCGGAATCGTCACTTCCGACGGTTCGAACGTCAGGTTCCCGCCGGGGCCGACCTTCACCGTCTTCGTCGGACCGCCACCGCCGCCGGAACTGCTGTTGCCACCGGAGCTACCGTGTCCGCCGGAGCCACCCTCCTGCGCCGCCGCCGTACCGGCCGCACCGGCGGCCGCTGCACCCGCAGAGCCGAGGATAAACCCGCGACGAGTGACCGATCCGTCCGCTTCCCCATCTGTCATGAGAGAGGGTTAGGACCGACGGGTACTGAATACTTTGGTTTCACCACGACCGACCCTCCTTCATTCAGTTACCCGCTCGTCGCTCGAAACGACCCTTCCGCTCGCCGTTTCGTCGCCGGAAGTCGCGCTCGCCGGTCTCGGCACGGCCTCGCGTCGGAACTCCGGAAAAAACGCGGCGGAAAGCCCGCTTCGCCCGCTCAATTGTTCCGACGGCGGGCGTTAAACTCACAACTCGTTTCTCGTTGTTCCGGAACGTTTTTGCCGGATACGCACGCACGAAACGATATGGCCGACAAGGAAGCAGAATTCCGACAGCAGTTCCACGACGCATTTAAAGGCGCGGACTACCCGGTCAGCAACCCGATGGACCTCGTTCCGGCGCTCCCTAACGGCCCCGGCACGCGCTTCGAGGCCGGCGATACGAGCTTCACCGCGATGGAGCTGTCGACGAAGATGAACGACTCGCAGGACTTCCCCTACGAGAACGTGGACGCGCTCGTCGACGACCTCATCGAGGGGATGAAGCGGAAGGATATGCTGTAATTACTCTTCGTCGGCGTCCGACTCATCGTCGGGAAGCGCGACGAGCAACACTTCCCACACGTCCTGTTGCTCGTTGAAGTAGCTGTTCAACACCCTATCGTTTTCGCCGATCGGAATCGGTTGCTGTGGATGGGCAATTTCGAGCCACGTCAGCGTCGGTTCCGTGATATCCATCTCGGCGATGTCCGCTATCTCCTCCGTCTCGGCCCCGTACTCCCCCATCCGCGCGTCTTGGCGTTCCATCGTGACACCCCGTACCGAATACCACAGCCCGGCACATAACTGTGCTGGCGACTACCGCTCCACGTCGGGATTCTCGGGGACGGCGGCGCGCTGGCGGGCGTATCGGGGGTGTTCGCCGTCGTACACGTGGTCGAAGATGGCGTCGGTGTCGTACCCGTCGTGCGCTTCGGCGGCTTCGACGGCCTCGGCCACGCGGTCGGTCGCCTCCTCGCGGAGCGCCCGCTCGTCCTCGTCGGTCCACTCGTGCTCCGATTCGAGGTACTCGCGGGTCCGTTCGAGGGGGTCCTTCTCGGCCCACGACTCGACCTCCGCTTCGTCGCGGTACTTCGTGGGGTCGTCGGTCGTGGTGTGCGCGCCCCGTCGGTAGGTGACGGCTTCGATGAGCAACGGTTCGCCGTCCTTCGCACGCGCGAGGGCGTCGCGAACCGCGCTGTAGACGGCGAACACGTCGTTTCCGTCCACGCGGATGCCCTCGAAGCCGTAGGCCTGGGCTTTCTGCGCGATGGTCTCGGAGGCGGTCTGGCGCTCGCGCGGCACCGATATCGCCCACTGGTTGTTCTGGCAGAAGAAGACGGCGGGCGCGTCGAAGACGCCCGCGAAGTTCATCGCCTCGTGGAAGTCACCCTCGCTGGTCGCCCCGTCGCCGAAACTCGCCAGCACGGCGCAGTCGTCGTCCTTGTACTTGGCACCCATGCCGACGCCGACCGCGTGGGGAAGTTGCGTGGCGATGGGAATCGTCGGCGGGAACGTCCGGAGGCCGTCGGCGTCCTCGCGGTCGACGTAGTTCCCCGCTCCCGAGAGGTTGAGGAGGACGTCTCGCATGGCGTGCCCGCGGGTGAGATACATCGCGTGGTCGCGGTAGGTCGGGAAACAGTAGTCGTCCGGCGAGAGCGCGTACGCCGCTCCGACCTGCGCCGCTTCCTGTCCGTGCAGGGGCGCGTACGTTCCGATGCGCCCCTGTCTGTGGAGCGAAACCGCTTTTCGGTCGAACGTTCGCGCGAGCACTTGTAATCGATACATGTTCTCGACGTCCGTCGCCGAGAGGTTCACGTCCCTTTTGACGCTCCCGTCTAGTCCGACTACGCGCGCCATATCAGGTGCTTGGGAAGCCATGTTTGAGTGAAACTCCGACCGTCTCTCGGTGAAACAACCTCGTTCATCATAAAACATCGCTACACTAATGAAATCGCCGATAGTCCCAAGACGGTTTAAATACCCGGATTACGAATCTCCGATTTCGGAGGCGAGCACGCGGAGAGAATCGACGAATCGTTGGAATGTTACGGTTCGAAACGCTTAGGCGACCCCCGCGAGATGTGGAAGCGTATGTCACGATGGATCGGCCGGACGTTCACGAGCGACGCGGGATGGAATCTCCTCGAAACACTCGTCGATATCGGCGACCGGATGGCCGGGAGCGACGGCGAACGACGCGGTGCGGAGGCGACGCGCGACGCGCTCGAATCGGTCGGGGCGCGGAACGCCCGATTGGAGGAGTTCGACGTGCAGGGGTGGACGCGCGGCGACAGCGCGATTCGGGCGGGCGACTCGACGCAAGACTGCATCGCGCTCCCCCGCAGTCCCGCCGAAAGCGCGGAGGGTGAGTTCGTCGACCTCGGCTACGGTCTGCCGTCCGACTTCGAGGACAACGACGTCGAGGGGAAGGTCGTGATGGTCGCCTCGAACGTGCCGAGCCACTACGACCGCTTCATCCACCGCCGGGAGAAGTACTACTACGCGGTCGAAGGCGGCGCGGCGGCCTTCGTCTTCCGCAACCACGTGGAAGGCTGTCTCCCGCCGACCGGGAGCGTCGGCACCGAGGACGACCCCATCGGCGACGTCCCCGCCGTCGGCGTGAGCAAGGAGGTCGGGTCGCGTCTCGCCCGGCGGTGGGAGGGCGAAACCGTGGTCGTCGAGGTCGACGCCGAAATCTACGACGCGACCAGCCGGAACGTCCACGCGGAACTCGGACCGGACACCGACGACCGGGTGCTCGTCACCAGCCACGTGGACGCCCACGACATCGCCGAGGGGGCGATGGACAACGGCGCCGGAACGGCGATGGTCGTCGAGATGGCCCGCGCGCTCGCGGAGCGGGAGGACGAACTCGACACGCGCGTCCACTTCGTCGCCTTCGGGGCCGAGGAGGTCGGCCTCGACGGGTCGAACCACATGGCGAGCGTCACCGACCACGACAGCATCAAGGCCATCGTGAACAACGACGGCGTCGTTCGCGGGCGCACGTTGTCGTTTTACACGCACGGCTTCGAGGAGTTGGACGAGGCGGCCCACGACGTCGCGGAGACGCTCGACCACCCCGTCACGACGATTCCGAAGCAGGGGCCCCACAGCGACCACTGGCCGTTCGTCCAGTGGGGCGTTCCGGGCTACCACGTCATGAGCGAGACGGGCGACGAGGGCCGCGGGTGGGGTCACACGTTCGCCGACACGTTGGACAAACTCGACGTCCGCGACCTCCGCGAACAGGCCGTCCTGCTCACCGACCTCGCGGTTCACCTCGCGAGCGACGAGTTCGCGGTCGCGCACAAGGACCCCGAGGAGATAGTCGCCGCGCTCGAAGCCGAAGACCAGGCGGCGGGGATGAAGGTGATCGGCGACTGGCCCTACGACGAGTAGCGCGGTATCCTTTTCAGGACGGGACGAGACTGTTCGGGTGATGAGAAGCGAGCGAGCACACGGGGGAAGACGATGCGGATAGGGGTCGTGACGGGGGGTGACGCGCACCTCGTCCGTCGAATCGACGAGGCGATCGGCGACGAGGTCGAGCGAGCCACGAACGACGACCCGCGGGCGGTCCTCGACGCGAACCCGTCGGTCGTCGTCGCGCCCGGCGAAGCGGCGGTCACCGGCCTCGTCCGCGCCGGGGTGTCGGTCCCCATCCTTCCGGTCGGCGCGGGGCCGGGGTTGGAGAGCGTCCCCGAGTCCGACGTCGAACTGGGAATCGAGGACCTTCTCGCGGAGGAGTGGACGACGAGAAATCGACCGCTCCTCTCCGCGTCGGTCGGCGGCAACCGCGTCGCCGACGCGCTATTCGACGCGACGCTGGTGACGAGCGAACCGGCTCGAATCTCCGAGTACAGCGTTCGCGCGGACGGCGAGTTCGTCGACCAGTTCCGGGCGGACGCGACCGTCGTCGCGACGCCCGCCGGCAGTCGGGGCTACGCGCGGAACGCCGGCGGTCCGGTCGTCCAGTTGGGAACGGAGGTCGTCTCCGTCGTCCCCGTCGCGCCGTTCGCGATCCACGTCGACGACTGGGTGCTCCGCGACCCGGTCACGCTCGCGGTCGAACGCGACGAGGACGCGGTGGTGCTGCTCGCCGACGACCGCGAGGTGTGTCCGGTGGAGCCGCACGAACCGGTGGAGATGGCGTTCGACGGAACGGTCGAACTCGCGTCCGTGGACGCGAGTCGGAGTTTCTTCGCGTAGCGGTCCGGCGAGCGAATTGGAAAGAATATAATACGCTGTCCGACTGAGTTCCGGACATGCAACTCCTATCGCTGCTCGGGCCGATCGACGTGATCGAACCGTTCGTGGAGTACGTCGTCCTCGCGCTCGTGTTGCTCAACATGGGGACGCGGTGGTTCGCGTACCGGAACTACTCGAAGCAGGCGACGGACGACGACCGCGAGACGCTCGACCGGTGGATTCCGCACGAACTGTCGAACCTCCTGCTCGTGCTCGGGTCGTTCTACTTCCTGACGACGCACCACCACGCCGGAATCGTTCTCTCGTCGCTCGTGCTCGGACTCTTCATCACCGACTTCTTCGAGGTCGAGGCCCGCGCCGTCGAGATGCGCCGCGGCGTCCCGCTCGACAAGCCGAAGGGAGCGCTCACGGCGTCCTTCGTCGTGTTCCTGTACGTGGCGTACCTCAGCCTGTTCAGCTTCATCAAACCGTTCTGGAGCGCCGTGGTCTGAACCGTTTCCGATATTCACTTCTCCCGCTATCGAAACCGGCGGTGGCCGATTCCGACGAGACGCGACGGGTCGAAGGGTCCCGTCGGTGATCGTCACTTTCTCGCAGCGGAGCAGTTACCGGACGGCGAACGGCGGCGGCTGAATACGGCGGGTCGTCGGGTCGATGCTGGCCGAAATCGCGGAGGGGAACCCCCGAAAAGGAGCGGCTTTCTGGCCGGCGTCGTTCTCGTGCTCGCTTGCGGCGCGGTTCCCGAAGCTATCGACGGCGGAGTCGCGCGGTGAAAGTATTTACGCTCGGAGAACAGTTCGCCGTTGATGCCATCCAGACGGGACGTCCTCGCCGCCGCGGGCATCGCCGGTCTCGGCGTCGGGGCCGTCTCGCGGCTCCGACTCGGCCCCGTCGAGTCGTGGACTCCCCGCCCCGACACGTGGCCGCTCCGGCGGTACGACCCCGCGAACACCGCCGCCAATCCCGACGCGACCCCGCCGACGAACCCGTCGGTCGCGTGGGCCGTCGCTCCCCTTGGAGTGAGCCGAGATAACGCCGTCGTCGTCGATCAAGAGACAGCGTACGCGGCGGGGAACGGAATTGCAGCACTCAACCGCACGGACGGAACGGTACGATGGCGGTCGGACCGCCCCGGCGGACCGCTCGCCGTCCGCGATGGAACCACGTTCATCGCACCCGGGTACGACGTATCTGCCGATGGTGCCGCGCTCCGGGCGATCGGAACCGACGGCGTCGAACGTTGGAGTCGGAAACTGGAAGCCGGAAACGTCGATTCGCTCGTCGTCGCCGACGATACCCTCTTCGTCGGCGGGCAAGGAATACTGCGCGCCTACGGGACGGATGGCCGCCAGCGATGGTCGACGGAGGGCGGTCCGCAGACACACGTGCTCGTCAGCGGCGGACGACTCCACGCCTCGACCGGGTCGGTGGCTCGCTACCGCCGTCGAAGTCTGCTGTCCGTCGGCATCGGTTCGCCCGGGGAGACAGCCTGGGAAACCGACTACTACGGAGTGCGGTTCGGCTATCCCACGGGATTGGCAGCGACCGACTCTCGACTTGTTGCCGGATTCTGGCATTCGATGCCGTACGGGGGTTCGGCGTTGGTCGGCGTCGACCCGCGAGGCGGCACCGTTCGCTGGAGCGCATTCCCTTTCGACGATGATGCCGAGATGCCCCTCCTCACGGGGGCGCTCGCGACCGACACCGCGAACTGTTTCTTCGGTTTCCTTCGCGGAGAGGGTGAGAACACCCGGTACGCCGTTGCCAGTCGACGGCTTTCCGACGGGGGGCGGCGATGGCACCACACGGTCGAACAACGAATCACGGACATCGCCGTGGTCGCGGAGACGGTGGTAGTGGCGACCGCGGCCCCCGACGGGGCGACGGAAGTGCCCTTCGGGACGGTCCGAGCGCTCCGCTCCCGTGACGGCAGCGAAATGTGGCGAGTCGATTTCGACGACTACGTCCGGTCGATCGCTCCGGTCGACGGGGCGGTCTTCGCCGCGACGCTAGGCGGACAGGTTATCGCGCTCGAGTGACGGACGACGCTTGGACAACGGCGGAAGCCCGTTACCGTAGAATTCGCGACCGCGTCACTCGGATCCGGCGTCCCCCAGCGTCTTCACCTCCCAGTCGTCGGCCTCGCGGAGGTAGTCGGGAATCTCGTCGTCGTCCAACCGCTCGCGGACGTGAATCGTCCCGTCGTCCACCCCGCCGCGACCGAGGTCGACGAACAGTCGCCGGAGACCGCTCCGCCAGCGCGTATCCACCAGTTGCCGCCAGCAGGCCTCGAAGGCGGCCTGCTCGGTCTCCGTCGGCCCGCCGCTCTCCCGGGCGAGTTCGAGACAGCACTCGGGGCAGTTGTAGACGGACACGGCGTCCGCGAGCGCGTGGACGTGCCCGTCGAAGGTGACGATGGGCGCTCGCCGCTCCATCGCCCCGTGCCGGTCGCACACGGCGTCCTCCGGGTCGGTACCGATGTAGATGGGTCGTCGGTTCGAAGTCATGAGTGGCGCGACCCGACGGGTTCGTCGGTTATCGAACGCCGCCGAGTCGATCGCCAACGACCAACGGCCGACATGCCCATCAAGCTACCGGCGGAGACCGCGGCCCCGCCAGTTTTGTCCATCGGTACGCAAACGCCCACCATGGAGGACGAACTGCTCGTCTACGGGTCGTACGGATACACGGGCGCGCTGGTCGCGCGAACCGCGGTCGACGAGGGACTGTCGCCGACGCTCGCCGGGAGGGACGCCGAGCGAGTCGAGGAACAGGCGATGGAACTCGACTGCGACCACCGGGTGTTCAGTCTGGCGCACCCGGAGGTCGTCGAGAAGCACGTCGAGGACGCCGCCGCGGTGTTGAACTGCGCCGGGCCGTTTTCGAACACCGCCGACCCCCTGATTTCGGCGTGCCTGCGGGCCGGTACCGACTACCTCGACATCAACGGTGAGATAGACGCCCTCGAAGCCACCGCGGAACGCGACCGGGACGCGGAGCGGGCCGACGTGAGCCTGCTTCCGTCCATGGGGTTCGATACGGTCCCGACGGACTGTCTGGCCGGACACTTAGAAGGACGGTTACCGAGCGCGACCCGCCTCATGCTGGCGATAGACGGCCTCGGGACCTTCTCGCCCGGCACCGTGAAATCCATCATCGAGGGACTCGCCAGACCGGGAGCGGTTCGCGCGGACGGCGAGATTCGGGCGGTTCCGGCGGCGTGGAAGACCCGCCGGGTCGATTTCGGACGGGGAACGAAGACCGCCGTCACCATCCCGTGGGGCGACGTTTCGACGGGGTACTACACGACCGGCATCCCGAACATCGAGGTGTACGCCACGGTGCCGGAGTACGCCGTGGGGGTGATGAAGCGAACGCGCGCGCTCACCCCGCTGTTCGGCGCGAAACCGGTGCAACGGGCGGCGAAGCGCGCGGCCGACGCCGTGGTCTCCGGCCCGACCGCGGAGCGGCGAGCGCGGAGCGTGACCCGGATCTGGGGTCGCGTCGAGGACGACGAGGGTCGCCACGTCGCCGCCCGCATGCGAACGCCCGACACGTACGAGTTGACCGCACGGACCGCGGTCGAGGCCGCCCGACGCACGCTCGCGGGCGAGGTCGACCCCGGCTTCCAGACCCCGGCGTCGGCGTTCGGCCCGGACTTCGTCCTCGATTTCGACGGCGTCGAGCGCGAGGACGTGGCGGAAAAAACGACCGTCCGATCGTAAGTGCGCGCTGAGGGGGAAGCGGAGTTCGGAGCGCCGCCGAACTCCGGCGACCTCGTCGGAAAGCCCGGCGAATTCGCGGCGTAAACTTCGCGTTCGGGATGGGCGTTCGAAGCCGCACATTTAAATATCCCGGATGGGAGTTCACTTTATGTCTAAACCTGTATGGATAAACTACGGCTTGTTCTTCCTCGGCGTGTTCATGATCGCCGGCGCGGTCGTCGCCGGGGTCGGGGCGCTCAACTACGAGTTCGCGCTCGCTTCCTCGACGGAGAATCCGCCCGCTACGACTCACCCCCCTTACGAGTACGGGAATCTGCCGGCGAGCGAACAGCGCATCGTGGACGGCGCGATAGACGGAACTCGTTACACGCTCGACGGGAGCAGTCCGATTCCGGGCGGCGCGAGGCCCAGTTTTAGCGAGCAGGAAGTGGTGGTACGGAAAGGTGACGCGTACTACGTCTTCACCTACTGACTGATGGTCGTCTGGACGGAGCCCGCCGGATTGGCGGCGATTGCGCTGATTCTCGGTGGGTTCGTGGCGGTCGTCGAGGCGATTCGCCGACAGCAGTTCCCCAACAAACGATACCCGTGGCAGGCCGGTTGAGGGAGTCACCGACCGCGAGCGAGGACCGTCGGCGAGTCCCCAACGACGGTTCGTATCCCGTGGATGACGAGGGCGCGAAACGAGTTACCGCTCCCCTTCTATGCCGATTTCTCCGTCGAACTGCGTGAAGAACTCGTCCATGAAATCCCATCGGGACTTTCCGAGCCGACGGGCCGGCGAGGTGTACAACAAATCCAGACGCTCCCTGGCCCATTCTCGTAGTAAATCGATGTCGGGAAGGTCCGATGTAGCCGCGCCGGGAACCGACGAGTCGTCGATCACCGCGTATCGTTCCCCCGCCCTACCGGATCTCTCGCCGACGATACCGCGCGCTCCGGCGGCATCCAGCTTGTCCGCGTCGAAGAGTAATTTCGCCTCGAGAGTCTCGGGCTCGGGGGAGCCGGATCGAATACTGTGCGTTCGGATACAGTGCTCGACAGCTTCGATCGTGTCAGTCGCCACACCCTCTCTCTCCAGAAGCTCTCCGGCTTTTACCGCCGCCCACCGGTCGTGGTCGTCGATTTTCCCGACTCGTTCTCGCGGCCGGCCGATGTCGTGTAACCACGTCGCTGCGGAAAGAACGTCCCGATCAACGGCACCCTCACACTCGTTCGCTAACCGAATCGCCAAATCGCGGACCCGCTTGGCGTGGAAGCTATCGTGCGCCGGGAGGGCATCCTCGTAGTACGGCAACGACAACTTTCGAGCGAGCGAATCCAATTCACGAGCCATCGAATGTAATCAGAGGGTGGCTCCTAGGTGTTATAGGAGCTGTGAAATTAGGAGCTGCGGAATCCCATTCCGGGAGATATTCGAACTGGCAACTATCGTATCTCCTCTAACGATAGCTGACGGATTCGTCTGTAGCGAGGTGAACCGATGCGCCGACGCGCCTCGACCTCGAAATCGCCGCGGACGAGCGGTCCCTCAGTTCGTCTCGTCGCGCAGTTCGGTGCGGCGAATCTTGCCCGTCACGGTCTTCGGGAGGTCGTCGCGGAACTCTATCTCCCGGGGGTACTCGTGGGCCGACAGCTCCTCTTTGACGTGCTGTTTGATGTCCTCCGCGAGTTGGGGCGTGGGGTTCGTCCCCTCGCTCGGGACGACGTAGGCTTTGACGATGGTGCCGCGTTCGTCGTGCGGCTTCGGAACGACGGCGGCCTCCGCGACGGCGGGGTGTTCGCCCAGCGAACTCTCGACCTCGAAGGGGCCGATGCGGTAGCCGGAGCTGATGATGACGTCGTCGGCGCGCCCCTCGAACCAGAAGTAGCCGTCCTCGTCGAGGTGGCCGAGGTCGCCCGAGAGGTACCAGTCGTTGACGAAACACTCCGCCGTCTTCTCGGGCTTGTTCCAGTACCCGGCGAAGAAACAGGGGTAGTCGCCGCGCTGGGCTATCTCGCCCGTCTCGCCCGGTTCGAGCGGTTCGCCGGTCTCCGGGTCGACGACGGCGGCCTCGATGCCGGGGAGCGGTTTGCCCATGCTCCCCGGACGAACCTCCATCGTCGGGTAGTTGTTGATTATCATGTTGCCCGTCTCGGTCTGCCCGTAGGTGTCGTGGATGGTGACGCCGAGCGTCTCTTCGCCCCACTCGACCACGCCCGCCGAGAGCGGTTCGCCGATGGACAGCGCGTGGCGGAGGTCGAGATCGGCGTCCTCCAGCACCGCTTCCTTCTCGCGGAGCATCCGGTAGGCGGTCGGGACGCTGAACAGCACCGAGACGGGGAACTCGTCCAGCAGGTCCGCCCACGTCTCGGGGTCGAACTCGCCCTCGTAGGTGAAGAGGCTCGCACCCCAGAACCACGCGCCGAGGGTGTTGATGGGTCCGGTCAGCCAGCCGAGGTCGCCCGTCGACCAGTAGAGGTCGCCCGGTCGGAGGTCGACCGCGAACCGCTGGGTTGCCGCGACCCCCGCGACCCACCGGTGTTTGTGGAGGACGCCCTTCGCCAGTCCCGTGGTCCCGCTCGTGTAGTACAGCAGCGCGTCGTCCTCGCCGCCGGTCGCCGCGGTCTCGTACTCGCGGTCGGCGTCGGCCAGCGCGGCGCGATAGCTGACGTCCCCGCGCCTGATCCCGGTTCCGTCGTCGCTGACGACGACGACGTGTTCGACCGACGGCGCGTCGTCGAGCGCCCTCGAGATGGTGTCCCGGTTGTCGGGCGTGGTGACGACGACCTTCGCGTCGCAGTCGTCGAGTCGGTAGGAGATGCCGTCGGGGCCGAACCGTTCGTTGACGCCGCCCCACACGCCGCCCGCCTTGAGCGTCCCGACGAGAGCGACGTAGTGCTCGGGGATCCGCGGCATGTAGGAGAACACCCGGTCGCCCGATTCGATCAGGTCGTCGAGGACGTTGGCGAACCGATTCGACCGCTCGGCGAGTTCCCAGAAGGTGAGCGTCTCGCGTTCCCCGTCCTTGCCCGCGTAGTAGAGCGCGACCTTCTCGCGGTTTTCCGCGTGTCGGTCGCAGACCTCGTGGGCGATGTTCAACCGCTCGGGCGCGTTCCAGTCGGCCTCGGCGTAGATGTCGTCCCAGTCGAACGTCTCCCGCTCGTCGTCGTAATCGTGTAGATTGTGAGCAGACATCACGCTCATAGTCGGAGGCGGCGCGTATAATCGTTGTCCAACGGTTCACCTCCGAACACCTATCGAGCGAGGGAGGGAATGGGGAACGACGTCGGGCGGAAGTATCGTTCGTCCGCCCGGTCGTCGTCGGTACGGCGCCAGCGTTCAACACGAATGATTCGGGAAGAAACGCTCTGACGGCTCAATTTAGCCTCGAGCTACCATATGGAATCGAATAACGACATATCTATCACCAGTGTATGGTTTGTGGGGTGGGAACGTATGCCAATGGACGCGGTCGTCTATCAAGGACCGCACGACGTAGCGGTGGAATCGGTCGACGAACCGGAAATCGAACATCCCGACGACGTCATCATCGACATCTCGACGACGGCCATCTGCGGGTCGGACCTGCACATGTACGAGGGGCGGACGGACGCGGAACCGGGAATCGTCTTCGGTCACGAGAACATGGGCATCGTGGACGAAGTCGGCGAGGGCGTGACGACGCTCGAGGAGGGCGACCGCATCGTCCTCCCGTTCAACGTCGCGTGCGGGTTCTGTCGGAACTGCGAGAACGGCTACACGGGGTTCTGCCTGAACGTGAATCCCGGTTTCGCCGGCGGCGCGTACGGCTACGTCGCGATGGGTCCGTACAAGGGCGGCCAGGCGGAGCGCCTCCGCGTCCCGTTCGCGGACTTCAACGCCCTCCACCTGCCGGAAGGGGACGAACACGAGGACTCGTTCATCCTGCTCGCGGACATCTTCCCGACGGGCTGGCACGGGACGGAACTCGCCGACCTCCGGCCCGGCGAATCGATCGCCGTCTTCGGCGCCGGTCCGGTCGGGCTGATGGCCGCTTACAGCGCGAAGATAAGGGGTGCGGCGGAGATATACGTGGTCGATAGGGTGCCGAGCAGACTGGAACTCGCCGAGGAGTACTGCGACGCGAAACCGATCAACTTCGAGGAGGCCGACCCGGTCGAGCAGATAAGGGACGCTCACGGCGGCGGCGTCGACAAGGGCGTCGACGCCGTCGGCTACCAGGCCATCGACCCCGACACCGACACCGGCGACGACGCATACGATCCGGCACGGGAGAACCCGGCGGTGGTGCTCAACCAACTCATCCAGGTCGTACGCGCGACCGGTCAGCTAGGAGTGCCCGGTCTGTACGTCCCCTCCGACCCCGGTGCGCCGGACGAGATGGCCGCACAGGGCCGACTCGGCATCGACTTCGGGACGCTCTTCGAGAAGGGACTCAAGCTCGGCACCGGCCAGTGCAACGTAAAAGAGTACAACCGTCAGCTTCGCGACCTGATAATCGAGGGACGAGCGGACCCGAGTTTCGTCGTCTCGCACCGCGTCGAAATCGAGCAAGCGCCGGAGATGTACGAACGATTCGACAACCGCGAAGAGGGCGTCACGAAGGTGCTGCTCGAACCCTGAGAACGCCCGTATTTCGTCACAGGTTGACGCCGACGTAACGCTGATTGCGTTCACGTGCGTCCTCCTTCGCATGGTGGATGCTCGCACGGTCGAGCTGGAGGGGCACATCATCGACTCCGGCATGATGCAGCGGTGCTTCGGAGTCGTGATGGACCTCGACGGCGAATTCGAGGTCGAGGAGTTCCGAGTCGGCAAACACAAAGACGAGGAGTCCTACGCCCGGATGACGGTCACCGCGGACGACGAGGAGACGCTGCGCTCCATCCTTCACGAACTCCACCAGAACGGGGCGCACCTCGCGAACCCGCCGGACGCGACCCTGAAACCGGCCCCCGAGGACCGGGTGGTTCCGGACGGCTTCTACTCCACGACGAACCACCCGACGCAGGTGCGCTACGAGGGGGAGTGGCTCCCGGTCGAGAACATCGAGATGGACTGCGCGGTGGTCGTCGACCCCGACGAGCGGACGGCGAGGACGAAGGTGCTCAACGCGGTCGAGGAGGGCGACCTCGTCGTCGCGGACGAGGCCGGGGTGCGCGTCGACCCGCCGGAGCGCCCGCGGGGGTCGGGCGGGCCGTTCGGGTTCATGCAGGGCGGCGTGTCGAGCGAGCGCCCGTCGGAGTCGCTCATCCGGGAAATCGCCGAGACCGTCGTCGAGACGAAAGAGGACGGCGGCAAGGTGCTCGCGGTCGTCGGCCCGGCGCTCGTCCACTCCGGCGCGGGCGACGACCTCGCGCGCCTCGTCCGCGAGGGATACGTCGACATGCTCAGCGCGGGCAACGGCTTCGCCGTCCACGACATCGAACACGGGCGGTACGGCACGTCGCTCGGGATGGACATCGAGACGCTGGAACACCCGCGCAAAGGCCACAAACACCACATCTACACCATCAGCGAGGTCATCAGAGAAGGGGGTATCGAGGAGGCCGTCGAAGCCGGCCGCATCGACGGGGGCGTGATGTACGAGTGCGTGACGAACGACGTGCCCTTCGTGCTCGCGGGGTCGATACGCGACGACGGACCGCTGCCGGACACCATCACCGACGCGGTCGAGGCGCAGAACGCCATCCGCGAGCAGGCCCACGAGGCCGACCTCGTGTTGATGCTCTCGACGCTCCTCCACTCGGTCGCGGTGGGCAACTGCCTCCCGTCGACCACGCGCGTCGTCTGCGTCGATATCAACCCCGCGACGGTCACGCAGTTGCTCGACCGCGGGAGCGCGCAGGCAATCGGGATGGTGACCGACGTGGGGACGTTCGTCCCCGCGCTCGCCGAGCAGGTGCTGTCCGAGTAGTCGGCGACCCGGACGACTCCGGCAAGAGATTCATGCTCGCCGGAGTCCTCCCTTTAGGGAGGGGGTACGACCATGAAAACGTGGGGGAGCAGAACCACGAGAGGAGACGAACGACGACGGCAGTTAGAGCAACTGCATCGGTTACAGCGTCAGATCGACAAACAGCGCCGCAAAATCGCCGAGTTGGAGCGGGTGAAGAACGCGGTTCGAACCGTCCCGGCTGGTTCGATGACGTACGAAGGAACCTGCGCCGACTGCGGGGTCGGCGTCATCGTCCGAACGGACGATACGCTTCGCTGCACCGTGTGCGGATTCCGCAGTTACCTCTGAGACCGCCGGTACGCGACGGGCGGACGGTTCGCGGAGCGCGGGGCGCTTTCGGGCCCTCGCACGCGCGTCGAACGCGCCGCATCGAGCGGCGTCGAGGGTTTATGGACGTGACCGACCTACGGGAGCCATGGACGCCGCCGACCTCGAATCGAGCGAACTCTACTCCGAGGAACTCGACGTCGACCTCCGGTCGGGCGACGACGACGCGGTGTTCGAGTGGTTCCTCGCGAGCGTCCTCTTCGGAGGACGCATATCGGAGGACATCGCCAAGCGAACGTACCGCTCGTTCGAGCGACACGACCTCCTCACCCCGGAGGACATCGAGGAGGCCGGTTTCGACTTCCTGGTCGACCCGGTGATGCGGGAGGGCGGGTACGTTCGATACGACAACCGGCGCTCGGAACAGGTGCTCCGCAACTGTCGCACGCTGATGGACGAGTACGACGGGAGCCTAAACGAACTGCACGACGCCGCCGAGGACGAGGCCGACCTCGAAGACCGACTCGACGCGTTCTACGGCGTCGGTCCGGTGACGGTGAACATCTTCCTCCGAGAACTCCGCTCCGTCTGGGAGAAGAGCGACCCCGAACCGCTCGACGCGGTACGGGAGGCCGCGGAACGCCACGACGTCGACCTCGAGCGCTACGACCGGAAGAGCGAGAGGTTCGCCCGAGTCGAAGCCGGTCTCGTCCGCCTTCGACACGGGTGACCGAGCGACTTCGAGACGGAAACCGCCCGTAGCTCACGCCTAAGTGAGTGGACGACGTCCCTCCGGTGCCATGCCGCAATCCACTCCGACCAGCGTCCTCGTCGTCGGCGCGACGGGGACTCAGGGCGGTGCCGTCGTCGATAACCTGCTCGATTCCGACGCGGAGTTCGACGTGCACGGACTGACGCGGCACCCCGAGAGCGACGCCGCCCGGCGGTTGGCCGACCGCGGCGTCGCGGTCGAAGAAGGCAACTTGGAGGAGAAAGACACGCTCAAACCCATCGTGGAGGACGTGGAGGCGGTCTTCGGCGTGACCAATTTCTACGAAGCGGGATACGACGGCGAGGTGAGGGAGGGAACGAACCTCGCGGAGGTCGCCGCCGACGTCGGCGTCGAACACTTCGTGTTCAGTTCGGTCGGCGGGGCCGAGCGAGACACCGGCATCCCGCACTTCGACTCCAAGTACGAGGTCGAAGAGCGGATTCGGGAACTCGACCTCCCCGCGACCGTCGTCCGCCCCGTCTTCTTCATGCAGAACTTCGAGGGACAGCGCGACGCCATCGAGGACGGCACGCTGGCGCTGGCGCTCGACGAGGGCGTCTCCCTCCAGATGGTGGACGTGGATAACGTCGGCGCGTTCGCCGCGCGGGCGTTCGAGAACCCCGAGCGATACCGGGGCGAAGCGTTCGAACTCGCCAGCGACGAGCGCACGTTGGAGAGCGCCGCGGACGCCTTCTCGGAGGCGCTCGGCCGCGAGGTCGAGGCCCGACACCTCTCCATCGAGGACGTCCGCCAGCGGATGGGCGACGAGTCCGCCACGATGTTCGAGTGGTTCAACGAACACGGGTACCAAGCCGACATCGACGCCCTCGGGGCGGAACACGACGTCGACCTCACGCGACTCGAGACGTACCTGCGCGAGCACGATTGGGGATGAGCGGCGGGACGGGGAGCGCCGAGCGAGAGACGCGGTCCCGCCGATTCGTCGCGGTCGGCGTCAGTCGGTCGGGACGGGCAGTTCCCGGAGGATTCGCTCGACCGCTCGCTCCGGCGTCGTTCGCGCCGCGTCTATCGTCACGTCCGCGTCCGGTTCCTCGAACTCGCGCCAGATGATGTGGACCGCCCGTTCCTCGATAGGGTCGTCGCGCGCTCGATTCCGTTCCAGACACGTCTCCAAGTCCGCTTCGAGGAGCACCACGACCGCGTCGTCGAGCGCGCGGAACCGTCGTAACCACTCGCGCTTGTAGAACGTCCCGTCGAGGAGCCAATCGTCGTCGGAGTTCTCGACCCGCTCGTACATCCGGTCGTACGTGTTCCGGCTAAACTGGTCCGAGTGGAGTATCCGAAACGAGCACCCGCGCTCGGCGAGTCGCTCGCGGAGTTTCGTCGCCACCGTCGTCTTCCCGACGCCCGCCGGGCCGCAAACGATCAGGATCACCGGTCGTCTCCCCCGTTGGTGCCGGACCGCCCTACGAGTGACGGGCGGGGTTCGACCCGCCGGCCCCCCGCGTTCGCCGGCGGCGGAAAGCGTCGCGGGTCAGTCACCGAACGCTGTGCATCAGTCGGAGCAGTTCCGCTCGATAGGCGTCGCCGTCCCGGCCGAAGACGTCCCGTAACATCGCGTCGGCCGGCCGCGCGGCCGAGGTTAGAATCAACGACCCGCGGGGGCGCGAAACGTCGAAGTAGAGTATCGTCTTCACGCGTCCGTCCGGACGAACGTGCGGGAGTTCGGAGACGGACGGAAGCGAGTGCGCCACGTCGTACCCGATGTCGTAGTACGCCTCGTACTCGGCGGTCACCCGTCGCGGCGAGGTCTCGCGCTCCGCCGGGGAACGCTCCCGAAGCGCAGAGAAGCCGCGTCTCCGGGCCGTCCGCTCGAAGCGTCGCTTCGCCAGCCCCGCCACCAGCGACGGTTGCGCGAAGACCGACAGCGGTGAGTCGAACGTGACGCGGGTCGGCGCGAACGCGCCGACGATTCCGTCGAAGTTCCGGCGCAGTCGCTCGTCGAGCGCGTCCGTCAGTCGCGAATCCTTGTAGATGACCGTCGTCGAGTACGCGTCGCCGAACGTCCACCCCCGCGCTCGAATCGGGATGCGGTCGGTCAGCGTCGCTTCGACCTCCCACTCCTGAATCGCCGGGGACGTGACGGCCGGTGCGCGATACCGGCCCTGTTGCGCGCCGGCGACACCCGCGCCCGCCCCTATGGCCGCGATTCCACCCGCCCGTCGAAGGAACTCTCTTCTATCCACGGTGATGGAATCGTCGTCCGTTTCGATAGCCTTCACGGCCCGACGACTCGCCGGCGACTCCGTCCGCGGGGGAACCGTTTTGTCGCGAGCGGGGGAGCTACGACCGCGCCCGAAGTCAAACTCGCCCGCGCCCCCATCGAATCCGGACGGGAATCCCGACTCCGCGACTGGTTCGACGAACTGCGCGAACGGGAGTCGGAAGTCGTCGAAACGTTGCGACACGAAGGCGTCTACACCGAGACGGCGTTCGTCCGCTCGTCCGGGGAAACGACCGTACCTCTACGTGGAAGCCGAGAATCTCCGAAAGGCCGACCGAGCCGGCGACGAGGAGGAGTACGAGATAGGCGAGGAGCACCACGCGGTTCTCCGAGACGTTCGCGCCGGCGGCTGGGGAGAACTGGAGTCCCTCGCCCACTTCGTGAACCCGTCGCTGCGGCGAGCGTCATCGCCAAAACCGCGTCGCGGTGCCCGCAACCGGAGTTCGCGGCTAACGAAACGCGCCTGTCGTATCGCAACGCGAACCGTATTCGACGGTGAGCGTTACGTCTCCGCCTCTCCGGTGGCCGTCACGACCAACACCGGAACGTCGACCGAGTGAATGACGTGGTTCGTGACGCTCCCGAGGAGCTGTCCGCCGAGGTTCGCCTCGCCGCGGGAGGCCATGACGACGAGGTCGACGTCGTTGTCGGCGACGTACTCGCGGATACCGGCGTACGGGGTGTCGCGCACGACCGCGGTCCGAACGTCGACGCTCGCGTCCGCGTCTCGAACGTCGTCCGCGATTCGTTCCACCGCCTCGGCGCCCTCCGACTCCAATCGCTCGATGAACCCCTCCGAGACGCCGCCAGCGCTGAACAGTCCGCCCTCCGTCCGCACGTCGACGACGTTGAGGACGTGGAGGGTCGCGTCGTAGCGTCCCGCGACGTCCGCGCCGTACGGCGTCGCGCGTTCGGCGTTCGAACTCCCGTCCGTCGGAACGAGCACCCCCTCGTAGGTCGTCCCGGTGTCGTCCGCGACGTCGCCGCTCGGAACGGTCAACACGGGGACGTCGGTCGTGCGGAGCACGCGGTCGGCGATGCTCCCGAGGAGGTGGTCGCCGAGTCCCCGTCGCCCCTGTCGACCCATGACGAGGAGGTTCGCGCCGATTTCGGCCGCGAACGCGGCGATGACCTCGTGCGTCCTGCCCTCCCGCAGGTGCGTATCCACGGGAACGCCGACGGCGGCGGCCGTCGCTTCGGCGTCTTCGAGGAACTCGGTCGCGCGCTCCCTTCGGGAGGCTCGTTCCTCCTGCGATTCGAGCGACCGAAATCGCCCGTGGTCTATCACGTGAAGCACGTCCGCCGCCGCGTCGTACGATTCCGCGAGTTCGAGTCCGTACTTCGCGGCGCGGCGCGCCCCTTCGCTTCCGTCGACGGGAATGAGGATTCGGTCGAACATGGTGGTTACGTCGTCCCGAAGGTACGACGGATTCGAACATAAGTGGTGACCGGCGACCCGGAGCGCTCGACGCCCTCTCGGCGCCGGTCAACGCCCAAATCGGCGGCGGAAACGGCGGCGCTCCGGACGCCGGTCGCGTCGCCGGTGGGCGTTCCCGCTCGTTCCGGACTCCCGGCGCGGGCGACGCACGCCGACCGGGTCGCTCGTCGGAACGGACGCCCCGCAGTCCCGTTCCGCTCCCCGAACCGCGCCGGGAACGCGGGTAAAAACGGGCGGATATCCACGGCAAAAAAGGCACGTCCATCACGAAAGATAACGTACATCGTATGTCGCGATTCGAAACCACGTCGACGCGGCGGTCGTTCCTCCGAAAATCGGCGCTCGGGGGGTCGGCGCTCGGCGTCGCGGCCGTCGGGGCGGCGTCGGCGACCGAGACGCCGCCCGGTTCCGAACCGGTGTTGCTCGTCCACGGGTACGGGGACACAGGCGAGACGCCGTGGTGGGACGTCGTCAGGGGCTATCTGGTCGACGTCGGCTACTCGCCCGACGACGTCTACGTCCTCAGTCTGGGCGACGTTCCCGGGACGACCACCGATTCGCCCGCCGAGTACGCGGACGCGGTGGGCGAGCGCCTGAAGGCCATCAGCGAAGCGCACGGAAGTCGCGTGGATATCGTCGCCCACTCGATGGGCGGACTCGACTCGCGGTGGTGCGTCGAGAAACAGGGCGGTGCGCGGTACGTCGACGACCTCGTCACGCTCGGCACGCCGCACCAGGGAACCTACGCGGCATACCTCGGTCTCCTGACGGAGGGCGGCAGGGATATGCTTCCCGGGAGTACGTTCGTAGAACGATTGAACGACGGGACGCTCGCCGAGGGGGTGAACTACACCGCGCTCTGGAGCAGCGCCGACGAACTCATCGTTCCGAGCGAGTACGCGAGGCTCCCGTCCCCCGAGTTCTCGTCGGTCGACGCGGCGCGAAACATGAACACCGGCTATCAGGAGCACATCCAACTCGTGTACGACCGGGCGGTGTTCGACCGGTACTACCGCCTGCTCGACTGAGCGGAGCGAACGGACCGCCCCACGATTAACTGGGTGGCGGTGTAACGACTCGTATGGAACGAACGGTTCTGGTCACCGGCTGTTCGACCGGCATCGGTCGCGCGACGGCGCTGGCGTTCCGCGACGCCGGTTGGGAGGCGTACGCCACCGCGCGCGATGCGAGCGACGTCGCCGACCTCGACGACCGCGGGTGTCGCATCGTCGAACTCGACGTCACCGACGACGCGTCGGTCGGGGCCGCCGTGGAGCGCGCGTACGAGGAGCGGGGTCGCCTCGACTGCCTCGTGAACAACGCGGGGTACGGTCAGTTCGGCCCGGTCGAGGACGTGCCGATGGAGAAGGTCGTCGAACAGTTCGACGTCAACACGTTCGGACCGCTTCGATTCGTGCACGCCGCGCTGCCCCGGATGCGAGAGCGCGGCGACGGGACGATAATCAACGTCACGGCCGGCGTCGGGGGGCTCACCCTCCCGGGAATCGGAGTCTACACCGGCTCGAAGTTCGCGCTCGAATCGGTCACCGACGCGCTCCGCCAGGAGACGGCCCGGTCGGGCGTCGACGTGGTTATCGTCGAACCGGGTATCGTGGCGACGGACTTCTACGACCGCGCGCTCGACGAAATCGAGTCGATAGACCACGCGCCGGCCTACGCCGATTTGTACCGCGCGCTGGAGTCCATCGGCGTGGTCCAGCGCGGTGGACCGGGCGTCAACCGACCCGAGCGGGTGGCCGAGACCATCGTGAAGGCGGCGACCGCCGACCGACCGCGTCCGACGTACCGGGTCGGTCCGGTCGCGACCCTCGGAACCTACGCCGGCGGCGCGGTGCGGGGACGGATTCGCGACGCGGCGTCGCGGTTCGGTATCGGGGTCGTGTCGAACGAGTGGGTGCAGCGCCTCCTCCGGAAGCGAGGCGGGTCGCGGTGAGGCCGGGGCCGCGGTCGCCCGGTCGTACGTCGTCCCGTCAGTCTGTCACGACGGTCACGGTCCCGTTCGCCGTCCCCAGTCCCCAGGACGCGCTCACGCCGAGGCCGCCCGCATCGCCCCCGACGTAATCGACGGTGACGGGTTCCGTGACCGTCTCGCCGGCGGCGACGTCGACGGCGAACTTCCAGAATCCGTCGTAGATACGGTCGTGGGTGACGGCGCCGACGAGCGTTCCCTCGCTCGAACCGGCGTTCTCCGCGATGACCGCGACGTCGAATTCGCCGTCGCTCCGAACCGTCTCCGGAAACGAGACGTCGACGTTCCAGGCGGGAGGGTGTTCGATTCGCTTCCGGAGGGAGTCGGGGAGCGCGTAGCGGTACGCGGTGTCCGCGCCCGCGAACACGACGGCGACGTCCGCGCTCGACCCGGCCGGAACCGGAAGTCCAACTTGCGCGTCGGGGCGGTTCGGCGCGCGGACGAAGAACTCGTCGCCGGCGGGGTTCGTCTCGCAGCCGACTTCGACGCCGACGGGGAGTCGGCGGACGTCCTCGCCGTACTTCAAGACGCCGACGTCCAGCACGACGACGAGTTCCTCGCACCGGCCGACGATATCCCACGCGAGGGAGACTTGGTGGTGGAACGAGGATTGCAATGAGAGCGAACCGAGTTCGACGTCGTCTCGCTCCCCGGAGACGACGTCGCCCGCGCCGACGGGTTCGGCGTCGGCGGAATCGTTCGACGATTCCGCCGAGGATTCGGGGACGGTTCGGTTCGCGGCGGTCCGAGAATCGGTCGCGTTCGCGGGTGACCCGGTCGAGGCGCATCCCGCGAGGGCGAGGGCGGCGGTCGAACCGAGCGAAGCGAGGAGTGCGCGACGGTTCACGATTTGACATGTTCGACCAACCGGTAAATGCTTTCTGTGAACCGACCGCCGCGGAATCGCGAGAGTGGTAGATACCCGACGTGTCGGCGATCGCACCCGGCGGCAGCGGTATCACGTTGCCCGGCGATACCTCTATCGAGAGATGCCCGACGCATGGCTTCGGCCCCCGAAACTGCGCACCGCCGGTTCGGTTGACGACGACCGGCACGCCACCTGGTTAGAGCTGTTCTTCGATCTCGTCTTCGTCGCCGCAATCGCCGAACTCGCCCACGGGCTGCGCGACCAGCTCACTTGGATGGGAGTGCTCGAGTTCGTCGCGCTGTTCGTCCCAGTGTGGTGGGCGTGGGTGGGGTCGACGTTCTACGCCACGCGGTTCGATACGGACGACGCGGAGTACCGGCTCCTGACGGCGGTCGAGATGTTCGGCGTCATCGCGCTCGCGGTCAACGTCCACGGCGGTCTCGCCGAAACGTCGCGAGGGTTCGCGCTCGCGTACGTTCTCGTCCGGAGCGTGCTCATCTTCAAGTACGTTCGCGCACAGCGTCACATCCCGGAAGCTCGCGCGCTCACCGTTCGGATACGCACCGGGTACACCATCGCGGCGGGCGTCTGGCTCGTTTCGGCGTTCGTTCCGCCGCCGTACCGATTCCTGTTGTGGGGGCTGGGAATCGCGATCGATTTCGGGACGCCGATCACCGCCGGGAGGCTGCACGTCGAGATACCCGTGGACCCGACGCACATTCCCGAGCGGTTCGGCCTGTTCACCATCATCGTCCTCGGCGAGACCATCGTGAGCGTCGTGACCGGCATCTCGACGCAGGAGTGGACCGTCACGTCGGGGCTGATCGCGGTCTTCAGCACGGCGATCGCGTTCAGCCTCTGGTGGATATACTTCGATAACCACGACGAGGCGGCCATTCGAGCGGCCCGCGAAGGGAAGCGGATTCGGGCGTACTGGGAGTGGATCTACGTCCACCTCCCCTTGGTGATCGGCATCGCGGCGGCGGGCGTCGGCGTGTTCCGCGTGTTCACCGGCGACCTCGCGGCTCCGCTTCCGATGGCCGAGCGCTGGCTCCTCGCCGGGTCGCTCGCGGTCTGCCTCTCCTCGCTCGGGTTCCTCCACCGGACGACCGTCTCGTGCGCCGGTCGACGGCCGACCGGCGGCGTGCAGTCGCTCTATCGGTTCGGAACGGCGGGCGTCGTCCTCGCCATCGGTGTCGCGGGCGGTCGAATTCCCCCGCTCGGGTTCGTCGCGCTGTTGGCGTTCGTCTGCGTCGCGCAAATCGGGCTCGACCTCAGAGTCCGCGAACCGCCGACGGCCGCGGCCGTTTCGGACTGATCCGGAGGTTCGACGTCCTTCGAACCGTCACGCCGGCGGGAGTCCCGCGCCAAACAGGAGGGGAAACTTCGACGGACACCGGTTCGAGGGGCCGAAACGGTCTTTATCGGACTCGGCGATTGAAGTGCTTACGATGAGTGAGACGAACGAAGACGAAGCGACCGGAAAACTCGTGGTCGGAACGTTCCTGACGCTCGACGGCGTGATGCAGGCACCGGGCGGCCCCGAGGAGGATCGCGACGGCGGCTTCGAACACGGTGGGTGGTCGGTCGACTACTGGGACGAGCGGATGGGCGAGGTCATGGACGATCAGTTCGCCGAGGGCGACGCGCTGCTGCTCGGCAGGAAGACGTACGAAATCTTCGCCGCGCACTGGCCCAACGTCGACGACGACCCCACGGCGGCGAAACTGAACAGCATGCCCAAGTACGTCGCCTCCGGGACCCTCGACGCGGTGGAGTGGAACAATTCGACGCTCCTCTCGGGCGACGTCGCGGAGGCCGTCGAGGATCTCAAGCGGGAGCGCGGGGACGTGATCACGGTGCAGGGGAGCGGCGATCTGATCCAGACGCTGCTGGCGCACGACCTCGTCGACGAGTTCTGGCTCTGGGTCTTCCCCCTCGTTCTGGGGGACGGGAAGCGGTTGTTCGAGGACGGCACGATTCCGGCGGCCCTCGAACTGACGAGCGCCGAGACGTCGAGCACGGGGGTTCAAATGCTCCGATACGAGCGAGCGGGGGAGGTCGAGTACGGCTCGTTCGCGTTGGACGACGCGGCGGAGTAGCGGCGCGAACGCGCCGGTGCTCTTCCGGAATCGACATCGTCGCGTACGACCACCTCGTCGAAGGGGAGTACCGCTTTCGAGGACGAACTCCCGCCGCTACCTCCGGTGTTCGATAGGGAGTCCGATCCCGGGGTCGGGTCGGCCGTCGATTCGACCCGGTTCCCTCACCGACGGTCGTCGGTCGCGTCGCCGGCCGTCTCGACGCCTCGAATCTCGAACCGGGCACCGCCGCTCGCCGAGTCGGTCACGGTTATCTCCCACTCGTGCGCCTCGACTATCTCCCGGACGATGGCGAGTCCGAGTCCCGTTCCGTGGCTCGGGGAGTAGCCGTACTCGAACACTTCGCTCCGTTTCTCGGGGGGAATGCCGCTTCCGTCGTCCTCCACGTAGAGACCGTCGACGGGTCCGTCGGGCGACGTTCCGGTCGCCCCGTCTCCGTCGTCCGTCAGGAGTCCGACGCGGACCTCGACGTCGTCCCGTCCGTGTTCGACGGCGTTCCGAAACAGATTCTCGAACGCCGTCTGGAGTCGGTTCTCGTCGGCCAGAATCGTCCGACTCGTCTCGTCGACGCGGAGGGTCGCTTCCGCCGTGTCCACGTACCGCCACGCGTTTTCGGCGACGTTCGAGAGGGACACCGGATTCGACTCCGTGACGGTCTGTCCCTCCCGCGCCATCGTCAACAGGTTCCGGATGATGGTCTCCATCCTGTCGAGCGCCCGCTGCACCTCGTCGAAATCGTCCGAGTCGCCCTCGTCTCGCGCCATCGTCAGATAGCCCTGCGCGATTCCCAGCGGATTTCGAAGGTCGTGGGAGACGACGCTCGCGAACCGGTCCAGTTTTCGCTCGCGCTCCTTGCGCTCGGTGATGTCCCGAACGACGCCGACGCGCTCGCCGGACGGCAGGAGCGCGAACGTCGCCTCGGCTCGAATCGCCTCGCCGTCGTTGGGGAGGATGTCCATCTCGACCTTGCCGGTGTCCCGCTCCCCTCTCCGAAGGCCGCGTTCGAGTCGATTGATCCGTTCTCGTATCTCGCCCCCGACGACGAGCGAAACGTGCGACCCCACGAGTTCCTCCGGCGAGTAGCCCGTCATCCTCGCGTACGTCTCGTTGACCATCGTGTAATAGCCGTCCTCGTCCACGGTGTACACGCCGTCGTTTACGGTTTCGATGATGGTCTCGTACTGTTCGAGTTCGCGTTCTCGCTCCACCCGTTCGGAGATGTCCTGCGCGAAGCTCAACCCGGCGAATATCTCACCGTCGGCGTCCCGCACGGGCGCCGTCCAGATTTCGAAGGTACGACCGATGAACTCGACTTCGATCGAGTTCGTCTCGCCGTCGAGCGCGTTCCGGAAGAGGGGTTCTAGCGCGTCGGACGTTTCGGCGGGGAACACCTCCGCGACGGTGTGCCCCTCGAGATCACCGGCGGTTCTTTCGAGGTCGTCGAAGATGGCCCCTTCCACGAGGGAGAACCGGAGGTCGTCGTCGTAGAGGCCGACCGCACCGTCCGGAAAGTGCTCGGCGAGCACGCGGTACCGTTGTTCCGACTTTTCGAGCGCCCGCCGCTGTTCGACCCGTTCGGTGACGTCCTGGGACATCCCCATCCCCGCGAACACCTCGCCGTCCGCGTCACGAACCGGTATCGCTTGCACTCGAAGGATGCGGTCGCCGTAGTCGACCTCGAAACTGCTCTCCTCGCCGTCGAGCGCGGCGCGGTAGTGGCACTCGAACGTCGCGCGGACCTCCGACGGGTGCGCGTCGCCGACTCTGCTCCCGACCATCTCCTCGCCCTCGATGCCGAGTTGATTCGAGAGCGTCCCTTCGACGAGCGTGTACCGGAGGTCGTGGTCGAACAGCACCACGGAGCCGTTGGGGAAGTGTTCGGCGAGCGTGCGGTAGCGTCGTTCGGATTCCGCGAGGGCCCGTTCGTATTTGACGCGTTCGCTGACGTCGCGGAAGTAGACCGACAGTCCCGTCTCGGAGGGGTACGCGTTGAACTCGACCCAGGTGTCGAGCGCCTGGTAGTATATTTCGAAACTGGTCGACTCCTGCGTCTCCATCGCTTCGTGGAAGTTCTCCCAGAGCGCGGTGTCGGCGGTGTCGGGGAACACGTCCCAGATACTCTTCCCCAGCACCTCCGCCTCGGACAACTGCATGAGTTCCTCGGCCTGATCGTTGACGTGCGTGAATCGCCACTCCTCGTCCAGCGCGTAGAACGCGTCCGACACTCGCCCGAGAATCTCGCTCAGCTCGGTTTCGAGCTGCTGCTCGCGCTCTTTCAGGTACGTGACGTCCTCGCTGGCGGTGACGACTCGCTCGAGATTCCCGTCCGAGTCGTAAACAGGGGCGGCGTTCACGGAGAACCACCTGCGCTCGCCGTTCGGCTTCTCGACGGCGATCTCCTCGTCGAACACCGGCTCCCCGCTCGCCAGAGCGCGAGCGGTCGGCGAGTTTTCGGGAGTGACGGGTTCGCCGTCGCCGTCGTAGAAGTCCCACCCGTCCGGGTCCTCCGGTCCCTCCTTGATCTCCTCCTCGGAGAGTCCGAAGAATCGCTGCGCGCGCTGATTCGCGTGCAGTATCGTCCCGTCCTCCGCCCGCACCGACAGCGAGACAGGTGCCGTGTTCAGTATCTCTTTGATCAGGTCGCGTTCCTGTTGCAGCTGCTGCTCGTACTCCCGTCGCTCGGTCATATCGCGGGTGACTTTGGTGAATCCCGTGAGCGTCCCGTCGTCGTCGCGGACGGCGGTTATCGTGACGTTGGCCCAGAATCGCGAACCGTCCTCGCAGAGTCGCCACCCCTCGTCTTCGGTTTGACCGTGTTCGCGCGCCTGTTCGAGATTTCGTTGGGGGATGCCGCGCTCGGTATCCTCCTCGGTGTAGAACTTCGAGAAGTGCTTCCCGACGATTTCTTCGGCGTCGTAGCCCTTTATCTGCCTCGCGCCCTCGTTCCACGTGACGACGTATCCGTCCGGGTCGAGGAGGAAGATGGCGTACTCCTCGACGGTTCCGACTAGCGAGCGGAACTGAGCGTGGTTGGACGACTCTGGGTCGCTCGATACCCACCATACGCGAGTCCCACCGCCGACCGTCTTGGTCTTCACGTCGCCTCGCTCGACGAGTTCGTCGAGCGTCTTGGAGGCGACGAGCGGAGGGCAGTTTAGTTCCGTCGCGAGTTCGCTCGCCGTAATCGGTTCGTCCGGTGCCCCGAGGTTCTCGAGGGACGCGAACGCTTCCGCGAGCGTAATCCGCTTGGAACTCATTAGGCTTTCTTCTCGGATGGATTATCATAGGTCTTTCTCCTTTTTCTCGTCGTCCTTGGATAGCCGCGAGCGCCGCGTTCCCGAACCGGTCGGCGAACCGTCATTGGGAGACAATCACAATCAATTAAAGGCCCTTATTCCCCACCCAAGCGTAGATACGCATTAATGAATATTAACATTATAAATCATAATGTTTATATCCCGAACGCTGGTCAAGCCCGATGTGGTGAAATAAATGCCAGTATCCGTAGACCACCCCCGACGCCGCGGTAGAATAGCCCCTCAGCTACCACAACAGACGACCCGACTGATATGACAAAGCCGACTCGATACGACCGCACCGAAGTCGAAGGACCGACCGTTCCGAACGTCTCGCGAACGGGCGGACGACCGCGCTCGACCGAGGAGGTCGACGCGCTCAAGCGAGAGCTCGTGACGATCCAGACTCGACTCGAACGAATCGAAGCCACGCTACAGACTACGACCGCTGACGACCGATGATTCCGGACAAAAACGTTACCACGACGAACCTCGAGAACCGCGCCGCACAAGAGTTCCGCGACATGCTGAACAGCCAGGATTACGTGTTCGCGCCCGGGCTCTACCACGCGCTCGACGCCCGACTCGCCGAGATGGCCGACCTCGACGCCGCGTACATGAGCGGCTACTCGACGGTGCTGGGACAGTTCGGCTTCCCGGACTTGGAGATGGTGACGATGACCGAGATGGTCGAGAACGCGAAGCGCATCGTCGAGGCGACCAACCTTCCGGTTATCGCCGACTGCGACACCGGCTACGGCGGCGTCCACAACGTCCGCCGCGCCGTCCGCGAGTACGAGAAGGCGGGAGTCGCCGCCATCCACATCGAAGACCAGACGACGCCGAAGCGGTGCGGCCACATCGCGGGCAAGCAAATCATCCCGCGCGAGAAAGCTCGCTCCCGGTTCGAGGCCGCGGTGGACGCGAAGCAGTCGGACGACACGGTCATCATCGCCCGAACCGACGCGTACGGATCGGCGAACGGCGACTGGGAGGAGCACCTCGAACGCGGTCGCATCTACGCGGACGCGGGCGTCGACATCGTCTGGCCCGAGATGCCCGACCCGAGCCGGGAGGACGCGGTCGAGTACGCCGAAACCATCCACGAGACCCACCCCGACCTCAAGCTGGCGTTCAACTACTCGTCGTCGTTCGCGTGGTCGGAGGAAGAGGACCCGCTCACGTTCCAGGAGTTGGGCGACCTCGGCTACAAGTACATCTTCATCACCCTGTTCGCGCTCCACTCGGGCGCGCACAGCGTCTACGAGGACTTCAAGAAGCTGTCGGAGTCGGACGAGCAGGCGCAGTTCGACCTCGAAGGGCGGTATCTCGACCACCCGACCGAGTCGCACCACGAACTCTCGTTCGTGAGTCGGTATCAGGACATCGAGACCCAGTTCGACCCGGAGGCCCGCGAGCGCATCGAGGGCTCCGAAGGCTACAGCGAAGACCAGACCGACCCCATCAAGTCCGAGACCGATGACTGAGACGGAGGGCGTCAAACTGCGGCGGAGTCAGCTGGCGACGCCCGGAAGCGACCCCGAGATGATATCGAAAGCGCCGTCCTCGGGCGCCGACGAGGCGTTCCTCGACCTCGAAGACTCGGTGGCACCGAACGAGAAGGTTGACGCCCGCGAGAACGTCATCGAGGGCCTCGTCGAGGGGGACTGGAGCGAGACGCTCCCCTGTTTCCGGATGAACGGGGTCGAGACGGAGTGGTGGTACGACGACGTCATCGAAGTCGTCGGTCGGGCCGGCGAGTACGTCGACACCATCATGGTGCCGATGGTGCACGGTCCGAGCACCGTCCACACCGTCGAGAACCTGCTCGCCCAGGTCGAGGTCAACAACGACCTCCCGGTCGGCGAAATCGGCTTGCAGACCCAGATAGAGAGCGCCGAGGGGATGAACAACGTCGTCGAGATAGCCAAGGCGAGCGACCGCATCGAGTCGCTGGTGTTCGGTCCGGGGGACTACACGGCCAGCGTCGGTGCGGCGGGTCTCACCATCGGAAGCGGCGACGGCTACCCCGGTCACTACTGGCATTACCAACTCGCTCGCATCGCGCACGCCGCGAAGGCGGAAGGCTTGCAGGTGATGGACGGTCCGTTCGCGGAGATAGAGGACACCGAGGGCTTCCGCGACTCCTGCCGCCACGCCAGCATGGTCGGCTGTGACGGCAAGTGGGCGATCCACCCCAGCCAGATCGAACCGGCGAACGAGGTGTTCGCCCCGAGCGAGACGGAGGCTGAGAAGGCGCGGCGCATCGTCGAAGAGTACGAGCGAGCGACCGCGGAGGGTCGCGGTGCGGTGTCCGTCGACGGCGAGATGGTGGACGAAGCCACGAACAAGATGGCGCAGAACATCGTCGCGCGGGCCGAACAGGCGAACCTGTACTGACCCCGACGAGTCACCCTTCGTCGCGTTCTTTTTTCACCGCCTTCCGTTTCGTCGCTCGTCTCCGGTGGCGTCGTCCCCCGACCTGTACGGTATTATTAAAATAAAACGTATTTGGTAGTAACCGGATTGTTTCATAGTAAAAAATCTGATTCAACATCGTTGCCCACTTATATCCCCGGTTTTAGCCGCGATAATCCTTAATATATTAAATAGTGATAAACCGGGTATGGCAATCGATACCAGGAAGTTCGCGATAACGATGGTCGCAGCGCTCGTGCTCCAGACAGGCGTCGTCGGCGCAATCATGACCGGCGGTGCCGCCGTCGCGGTTCCGACGGCGGGCGTCGGCGGCTTCACGGTGACGTTCGACAAGTTAGAGGGGCAAGGATTCACACAGTACGCGTCCATCGAGAACTCGAGCGAGTGTCCGGCCTACCCGTCGGCGGTCGCGAAGATAGATAAGGGAACCATACACAACATGAAACTCTACAAGGACATCAAGATTCCCGAGGAGATGCCCGGCGGCGGGAACACGGTGAGAGTTCTCATCGCGGCGAACAAACCGGTGAAGTTCACCGGGCTGACACAGAAGTTCACCTATCTGGAAGGGAACCTCCAGATGAAGAACCAGCAGATAACCTCCGACCCGGCGAGCATGAAGAGCGCCATCTCGCTCTCGGCTCCTTCCATCGTCATCAAGGACGGGAAGATTCACGCCCAGAGCCAGTTCCTGCGGAGCATCACGCTGAAGGGAACGCACGTGCAGACCAAGGTGAACCCCGAGAGCGACACCAAGTTCCCGGCGAATCAATGTGCGGCCTGATGAACGATAGCTGAGAAAACCAACCGAGAGGAATCCAACGATGTCCACAACGTACGGGTCACAGCTCGGGTCGTACCGCTCGCGGTTCGCGTCGTGGCGACACGACCGTCCCTTCTGGGGAGGCGTGTTCGTCCTCCTCGGCGGACTCATCATCGGCATCATCCCCGCCGAACTGGCGCTCACCTTCGCGCTCGTCCCGAGCATGTTCATGTTCGCCGGACTGGTGTTCGCCATCTTCGTCATCCTCTGCGGGATCTTCGCGCTGCTGCGCCCGGACTTCGCGGAGTTCTTCGGGGCCGCCGCCATCCTGCTTTCCATCGCCTCCATCGTCGGGGCGCTCGGCGGTTTCGGAATCGGGATGATGTTCGGCGTGCTCGGCGGCGCGATGTGCGTCGCGTGGGAAGACCCCCGGGAAACGGAATCCCGAGAGACCGACTCGACTTCCGACGAGCAGGCGACGGTGACGTGAGGCTCGGCGCTCGCCGACTCGACCCGCTTTTCGTTCGAAGCACGACTCGCAAGCGCCGCCGACCCGCGAACCGTCCCGCTTCCGAACGGCAGTATCGATAAGAGAGGTTTCAGCGGTCTCAGGGCGTCTCCCGCCCGAGATTAGGAGACGTATAATAATGTACGTCTCCAAAGTTGTAGGAACACTGACGATGAGATATCTCACCCTCAGGCTGATGCTGGACGGCGACGGAATCCATCCAGTCGGCGATCTCATCGCGGGACACCCCGCCATCCAGCGGGAGGAACTCATCCACGTCAACGCCCTCTACAGCGGGGACGGTGTGCTCTTCTACCGACTTCGAGGCGACGTTGACGCGCTCGCCGAGGAACTGGACGCCCACGACTCGGTGCTCGCGTACGACATCCTCGACAGACAGAAATCGCAGTTCCACATCTACATCTACGTCGAGTCCGGCGAACCGGCCGGGACGCTCATGCACATCGTCGAGAAGTACGCCCTGATAATCGACACGCCGCTCACGTACACCGACTCCGGCGACATCTTGGTGACGGTCGTCGGCAAGGAGGAGATGATCCAGCGGGCGTTCCGAGCGTTGCCACAGTGGATAGACATCGAAGTCGAACAGACCGGCGATTACGCGCCCGACTCCGGCTACCTGCTCTCGCAGTTGACCGACCGACAGCACGAAGTTCTCGAAACGGCGGTCAAACTCGGCTACTATCAGATTCCGCGGCAGGTCACGCACGCGGACATCGCGGAACGACTCGAGTGCGCCCCCAGCACCGTCGACGAACACCTCCGAAAGTGCGAGCAACACCTCTTTTCGACGCTCATCGGATAGTTTATCCGCGGCGCGACGTGCGACAACGCTCGTCGGCATATAAATGACCGGAAATGCACAAGGGAATTAATTTACTGCTGAAGGTGCATGCTAGCAGTAGTCATAATTGACAGTGAAAATTCATGGGGCACTCGATCACCATCGCCGTGGTACTTTGTGTCGCGTTCGCCTCGGTCGTTCCCGCGTCGGCGACGTTTGGCTCCGACGGGGTTCCGTCGGCCGCGGACCAAACCCTCACGGGCGAGCTACGGTGTTACCAGGACGTGACGTACCGAAACGTCCGGTTTCCCGCCCACGGGCAGAGCGCGCGCGATCTGCAAGTCGAAGGGGCCGTCTCGGGATACCTCGATTCCAACGGGAGTTCGGGCGACGCACCGATAACGATTCGAATCGCTCGGTTCCACGCGGAGAAGGTGTGTCTGGAGGCGAACAGTTCTGACGGCACGCCGGGAGTCCACCTCACGTTCAAGCGGGCGGAGTTGGAGAACGCGACCGTTCGCGGACCGAACCTCCTGTTCGAGCGGGCGACGGCGGACTCGATCAGCTTCGACGTTCCAGAGGACGTCGGTCGCCGACTCCTCTCCCGGTTCATCGGGAACGGAAGTCAGAACGGAACCGACGGACTCCCCGGTACGGGCGGCAACGCGACCGACCCGACCGAACGAGTTCCGGGCGACGTCGATAACGGGACCGGGACGCCGATTCCGAACTCGACCGACGACATCGAGAACCGAACGAGCGTTCCCGGGGATGGCGTCGAGAACACCACCGACGGCGTCACGGACGGCGTCGATAATACGACCGACGACGTGCGGGACGGCGTCAACGATGGCGTCAACGACACCACGGACGAGGTCGAAAACACCACCGGCGGCGTTACGGACGGGGTGGAAGACGGCATCAACGACACGACTGACGGGGCGAAAGACGGCGTCGAGAACACCACCGGCGGCGTCACGGACGGGGTGAAGGACACCACGGACGGCGTCCAAGACGGCGTCGAGAACACCACCGACGGCGTCGACGACACGACCGACGGAGTCAAAGACGGCGTTCAGAACACGACCGACGGGGCGAAAGAGGGCGTCGAGAACACCACCGACGGCGTCACGGACGGGGTCAAGAGAACGGCGAGCGGGCTACGTGACGGTGTCCAAAACACTTCCGATGGCGTCCAGGACGGCGTTCAGAACACCACGGACGGTGTCGCCGACGGCGTCCAGAACACGACCGACGGAGTGAAAAACGGCGTCGGGAACACCACCGACGGCGTTACGCAGACGGCCGGCAGCGTGAAAGACGGCGTGAAGGATACGGCGGGGAGCGTCACGGACGGCCTCGGCGACGCGACCGCCACCGAGACGACGACTCCCGACACCACGACCTCCTCGGACGAGACCACCGGCGCGACGACCGCCGGGACGACGACCGACGACGACGGCATAGACCTACTCGATACGACGACGTCCAACGCGACGGAGACGACGGGAACGAACACCACGACCGGAGAGACGGACGGGACGACCACGACCGACGACGGACTGCTGTCGACGGGCTTCGTCGGCGTCAGGGGCGCGTGACGTGAGCGAAGTGGCGGCGCCCGGTTAGATTTTTCCGAGAACGTTCGGCTCTCGTCTAGCCGTTCTGCGGTTTGAAGATGTCGGCGATACGTCCGACGAACGAGTTCCCCGCCTCGGCTCCCTCCGCGACCTCGTACTCGCGTCGGAGGGAGCCGTTTCGCAGACTCAGGACGGCCATCCCGTCACCGGAGACGAGCTCTCCGACGTTCTCCCCGACCACCGTCCCGGAAGTGGTGACCAGCGTCGCGCGCGCGTCAGCGTCGGACGCGATCGACCGGAGCGCCGCCACGTCGCTCTCGTCCGGTCGTTCGTGCACGGCGGCGATCACGCGGTCGTTCAACAGTTCGTCTCGCGCGTAGACGTGGACGGGAACCTCGTCGCCCGCTCGGTCCGTCACCGTGGTGTCTATCTCCGTCTTCAACTTCCTGTCCTCGAATATCTCGGCCATCGACTGGCGCGCGGTCAACTGCTCTTCGACCCACTCGGCCCCCCGGTCGCTCAGGTAGTATCGGTAGAGAATCCGCTCGACGGTCTGCAACGGCGGGAAGACGAGGCGACAGTCGCGGCAGCGGAGTCGGTGCTCCGGGGTCTCGAATATCGCCTCGCAGTCCTCGCAGACGTGCGCGGCGTCGGACTCGAGGTGCTGAAGCGATTCCAGCGACGTCTCGCACTCGGGACAGGCGACGCCGTCCTCCTCGACGAACTGCTCCCGGATTCCCTCGTACCCGCAGTCCGGATGCCGGTACCGGTCCGTCCGAATCGTCTGCGGGGACTCGCAGGTGGGACACGCCGTCGTGTACTGCATCCCCTTCGTCTCGCACCGCGGGCAGATGTACTGCTTCTCCTGAAACTCGCGGTAGAGGAGGTCCCGTTCGGCGAGCGTCTCCAGCACGTCGAAGGTTTCACCGTCGCGTTCGTCGAGTCGCTCGTCCGCGTCGGGGTACGTGACCTCTCCCGTCTCCGTATCGAGCGTCGGCCGAATCTCGTCGAGTGAATCGTCCCAGAGGGCGGTCAACAACCGAACCGTGCCCGGCGAAGCCATGCTGTCAACTAACAAGGTTCGACTATTTAACCATCACTCAAATCATAATCATTAATTTATAAATGATGTTTGAGGTTCGGACGAGGACTCCTCGAAGCGTTCCGGTAGAGCGTGAAACGAACCGCGGTCATCCCCGCTCGTGCCTGCGACGGTCGAGCGGGGCCGGACGGTCGCGGTTTCGGCGGTCGGAAGCCCCGCGTCTCGGCGTTCGTGACCCGACGGGTCACTTCTCCATCATCTGGCCGTAGACGACGCCCAAAACCCCGCCGTACAGCACCCAGACGAGGAGGCCGACGTCGACGTTCGGAACCGGTACCGGGACGTTCGCGACGTACCGTAACCAGACCGGCAACAGCAGCGCGTGGAAGACGACCGCGAGCGCGAGTCCGTACGCGAGTCCGAGATTGGCCGCGGTCAGCGTCAGCGCCGACCGTCGGAGGAGCGGCACCAGGAGCTTTCGGAGGTGCTCCTGTTGGCTCGACATGGTGATAACCCGGGTGACGAACGAGTTGACCGTTCGGGAGAGAAACTCGACGAACGCGAGGGCGAACCCGGCGCTCGCGACGAGCAACACTATCCACCCGGTCGAGTAGCTAGCGCCCACGAGGCGTCCGAACTCCGTCACCCCGACGTTGCTGTTCGTCACTTGGAGCAAAATTCCGACGAGAATCGCCCCGGCGAGCGCCGCCAACGTCGCCGCGTGCGCTTCTTCCCTGGAGATGGCGGTTCGCGTCTGCAGTCGTACGGACATGATTGTTACGTGTTCACAGTTCTCGATGAAGCTACCGCACCGTTTGCACGGCTGTTTTTATCCCCGGTCCGGCGCGCCCGGGGAACTCGGCGAACCCGCCTCCGACTCGCTCCCGTCGTTCGCGCCCGTTCCGTTCGACCCTCGGCGTCGCTTGCGTCGCCGCGGCAAAGCGGGCGTCGGGTCCTACTCCGCGGCGGCTTCGTCGCCGTGTCGCTCCCTGAGTCGCTTCTTGTCGGTCTTCCCGATGGCCGTCAGCGGTATCTCCTCGACGAACTCGACCGATTCCGGTCGCGCGTGTCGCGGTATCTCGTCCGCGAGGAACTCCCGGATGTCGTCGGCCGTGAGGTCGCCGTCGTAGGCGGGGTCGGGTTCGACGTACACCTTGACGAGCTCGCTCCCCGGTCGGTCGGGGTCGGGGACGCCGACGGTCGCCGGTCGTCGCACGCCCTCGTGGCCGAACAGTATCTCGTCCACCTCCTCGGAGTACACCTTCAGTCCGGAGACGTTAATCATGTCCTTGACGCGGTCGACGACGTAGAATCGACCCTGCTCGTCGACCTTGACCACGTCCCCGGTGGACACGAACCCGTCGTCGTCGAACGGCGAGGTTTCGGCGTCGAGGTAGCCGAGCATTCGCTGGGGGCCGTTCAGGTACATCTCCCCTTCCAGTCCGTCCTCGATGGCGCGCTCCATCGGAATCTCCTCGCCGGAGTCGATATCGACCAGTTTGACCTCGGTGTCGGGCACCGGAACGCCGATGGTCGGCCGGTCGAGACCGCCCGCGTCGTCGGGGTCGCCGCCGAGCATCATCTCGTACACGCCGCGGATGTCGAAGTGCGTGACGGGGGACATCTCCGAGAGCCCGTACCCCTGCGAGACGCCGGTGCTGCTGCGCTCGAACGACTCCTTCGTCTCGCTCGCCAGCGGTGCCGACCCGGAGATGCCGACGACGCTCGTGTCGAGTTCCTCGTCGACGATGTCCATGAACTGCGTCGGCACGCCGAACAGCAACACCGGTTCGCGCTCGTCGATGAGGTCGACCATCGCTTTCGTGTCCCGGGGGTCGGGAGCGAGCAACACCGTGACCGGCAGATCGAGCAGGGAGTGGGCGACCGAGTAGCCGTAGGCGTGATAGATGGGAAGCGCGAGGAGCGCGGATTCGCTCCCGCGGAGCATCGTCGCCAGTTGCGACATGCTCGCCACCCCCTGTTTGGCGTTGGCGAGGACGTTGCGGTGCGAGAGCAGACACCCCTTCGGTCGCCCGGTCGTCCCGCCCGTGAACAGGATGGTGTGGACGTCCGACTCCACGTCGAACTCCACGTCCGGCGGGTTCGGTGGGGTGTCCTCGATGACGTCCACGAGCCACTCGGCGTTCGGAGCCTCGTCGTGTGCCGGGGGGTCGGCCGAGTAGTCGTCTATCTCCGTGAGCAGGAGGTGCTCGATGTCGAGTTCGTCGTACAGGTCGTAGAGGAGTTCGCTGTGCTCCGCGTTTCCGACGAGCACCTGCGGGTCCCCCCGTTCGAGTCGGTACTTCAGGTCCGATTCGGCGTCGAGGAAGTCGTTCGGGATGTGGACGCCGCCCGCCCTCGTGATGGCGTGCTCCGTGACGATGAACTGGACGGACGTCGGCAGCACCGTCGCCACGCGGGTCCCCTTCTCGACGCCGCGCTCCCGAAGCGCGGTCGCGAGGCGTTCGACGTGGTCGTGCAGTTCGGGGTACGGGACGGTGCGCCCCCGCTGGACGACCCCGGCGTCCGGATAGTCGGTCGCGGCCGCTTCGACGATTTCGTGCACCGGCGTCTCCGGATACGGGCGGAGCGACTCCGGAATGCCGAACTCGCGGTACTCCCGGAACCACGGTTTCCCCATCTCCGACTGTGTCATACGTTGGATTCTCTCAAGCTTCGCCTAAGTCGATACGCCCCGCATGGAAAGCCATTGAAGGCGACGCTCGTCGCTCGGCCTCGTTCGGTCGCGCACGCCGCTCTCGGCGCTTCCGTCGAACGGGCGGAATAACTAACCCCGTTCGCGGGGTACGGGTTGCACGCCGCGGGCGTCGCGGGGCGGCTCCGCGGTGCGATTACGACTCGGGGGAGTCAACCATGAGTGAACAGGGGGAGAACCGGGGGGTCGAACGGTGAGTAAATCCGAACTGTCGGTTCTCACCGAGCCGGTGAGCGAGCGCGACCACGTCAGGGGGCCGGTCGACGCCGCCGTGACGCTCGTCCAGTACGGGGACTTCGAGTGCCCCTCCTGCGGCGACATGTACCCCGTCCTGAAGCGGATTCGAGACCGCCTCGGCAATCAGCTTCGATTCGTCTTCCGCCACTTCCCGCTGGGACAGAGCCACCCTCACGCGCAGCAGGCCGCCGAGGCCGCCGAGGCCGCCGCGGCGCAGGGCGCGTTCTGGCGGATGCACGACCTGCTCTACGAGAACCAACGCGCGCTCGACCGCGACGACCTCGTGGGCTACGCCGCGGAGTTGGGACTCGACACGGACCGGTTCGAGCGCGAGTTGGCGGAGGGCGTCCACGAAGAGCGGATTCAGGAGGACCTGTCGAGCGGAATGCGGAGCGGCGTCAACGGAACTCCCACGTTCTTCATCAACGGCGAGCGCTACGACGGCCTGCTGGAGTTCGAACCGCTGCTGTTGGCGCTGGCGGACGCGGGCGGCATCGCCGAGATGCAGGTGTCGGTTCGCCGCGATAACCTCGAACTCCGCGACACCATCGACCGCTCGGAGCGGGGCGCTCCGGCGGCGGGGCAGGCGCTCCGCGACCTGTTCTCGGCCGACGAGATATTCCAGCGCATCACCGCGACCGCCGACGAGGAGGTGAATCAGAGCGCCCGACTCCTGTTCTTCAACGGCCTCGCCGCGGGGTTGGTCATCACGCTGTCCTTTTTCGCGCGAGCGGTCATCGCCGCGGCCGTCCCGCGAGGCCCCACGGACCTCCTCGCCAGTTTGGCGTACCCCATCGGGTTCGTCTTCATCGTCCTCGGTCGCTCGCAGCTCTACACCGAGAACACGCTGACCCCCGTCACGCTCGTCCTGACTCGAATCGTCAGCGTTCCCATCCTCCTTCGCGTCTGGGGAATCGTGCTGTTCGCGAACGTCCTCGGGGCGGCCGTCGGCGCGTACCTGCTGGCGACGACCGGCGTCTTCGACCCCGGCGTCGGCGCGGTCGCAGACGAGTTCGGCGAGCACGCGCTCTCGGTGGAGTGGTCGGCGCTCTTCTGGAAGGGCGTGTTCGCGGGGTGGCTGGTCGCGGGAATGGTCTGGCTCACGCACGCCGCGCGGGACACCATCACGCGATTCTTCCTCGTCTACGTCATCATGTTCCTCGTCCCCGCCGGGGGACTCTTCCACTGCATCATCGGCGCGTGCGAGGTGTTCTACCTCGTCTTCCGCGGAAGCGCGGAGCTGACGGGCGCGTTCTTCCAGTTCTTCGTCCCCGTGCTGCTCGGGAACACCGTCGGCGGCGTCGTGCTGGTGGCGCTGTTGGTGTACGGGATGACGCGCGAGCGACGGTTCCCGAACCGGAACTACCGTCAGCTCGAACTCTCGTGGTCCGAGTGGCTGTTCGGTCGCCACACCGGTCAGCCGCGAACCGTCTCGCCGAGGGACGCGCCCGCCGACTCCGAGGAGTCGACGCCGTGAGTACGGAGACGCCGCCCCTACGGACGCAGATACGCGTAGCCTTCGTTTTCCAATCGCGTGACTTCGACGGCACCTTCCGGGACGGTTTCGACGCCCTCGACGAGGTCCGACTCCTCCAAGTCCATCGTGTCGAGCGTGTTGCTACACGCCTTGAACGCGACGCCCTCGTCCAACAGCGACCGCACACGCTCCTCGCCGTCTCCCCCGGCGGTGACCGACTCGATGCCCTTCGACTGGGCGACGACCGCCACGTCGTCGATGGCACCGCTCTCGTCGTTTAGGAGGTTCTCGACGATGGCGAGCGCGGTCTGCCGTTCGTCCTCGTCGCCCGAGATGAGGTGGACTACGGATTGCATAGCTGGAGGACGGTCGCTCGAAACGCACTAAAAACTGCTGGCTGCGCCCGCGAAACCGCCGTCGCCGACCGATTCGGAACGCGGTCGAGAGGTGCCGACGGGACCCCGTTCGATATAAAGCGCCGCGCATCCGGCGAACAAGCGACTTCCGCCCGCTTTCCGACGGTACGAACGAGATGGATTTCGGACTCGATGGCCGAACCGCGCTGGTCACGGGCGGCGGCGGACGAATCGGAAGCGTCGACTGCGAAACGCTCGCGGCGGAAGGGGCGGAGGTCGTCGTCCTCGACGTGGACGCGGACGCGGCGCAGTCGGTCGTCGACGACATCGAAGACGACGGCGGCGCGGCGGTCGCGGTCGAGTGCGACCTCACGGACAGGGCGGAAGTGTCGGCGACCGTCGAGGGGATACGCGACGAATTCGGCGGAATCGACGTGCTCGTCAACAACGCGGGCATGGTCGACGCGCAGGCGAAACTCGAAGATTACGACGACGACATCTGGGACCGCGACATGGAGATCAACCTCACCGGGACGTACAACGTGACGAAGGAGGTGTTCCCGGCGATGTGCGAGCGCGAGTGGGGTCGCATCGTCACCATGAGTTCGATGGCCGGCTGGCAGGGCGGGTACGGGCAGTCGTCGTACGCCGCGACGAAGGCGGCCCTCATCGGGTTCGGAAAGACGCTCGCGCTCGAAGGGGCCCAGCACGGCGTGACCTCTAACGTCATCGCGCCGAGCATCGTCGTCGGCGCGCTCGCGGACCTCCCGCTGGAGCAGTTGAAGGAGGTCAACGAGTACTTCGGTCGCATCGCGGAGGCGACGCCGATGCGCCAACTCGGCCGGGAGGAGGACGTGGCCAACCTCGTCGCCTACCTCGCCAGCGAGCAGGCGAGCTACGTCACCGGACAGGTGGTCGGCGTCACCGGCGGCGTCGACCTCTTCTCGTTCTGAAGCCGCGACGAAACTGTCTGGATATAACCGAAAAAACATTTAAGATTATTCTTCTCATCTATTGATATGCGGTACGTCAAGTTCGTCCTCATCCCCGACGACGGTGGGCTCCACCCGGTCGACAAAGCGTTCGCGTCGGAGCCGTCGCTCACGCGGCAGTTCATCCACGAGATATCGCTGCTCAACGACGGGACGGCGATCACCATCTATCAGCTGTCCGGCGACGCCGACGTGGTCGAGGACATCCTCGCCGAACACGACGAGGTGGTGATGTCGCACGTCTCGCAGCCGCGTGACAGCGTCCACGTCTACGTCCAGTTCGAACCGAACGAGGTCATCGAGACGCTGCTGGAGATTCCGCGCGAGTACGAACTCATCGTCGACACGCCGCTGGAGTTCACCGACCGCGGCGGCCTCCGACTCACGGTCGTCGGCGAGGAGGAGATGGTTCGACGGGCCATCCCCGAACTTCCCGCGTCGCTCCGCCCGAAGTTGGAGCAGACCGGGGACTACAAACCGCAGAACGAGCGGCTCTTTTCCGTGCTCACCGAGCGCCAACAGGAGATACTGAAGACGGCGGTGGAACTGGGCTACTACTCGGTTCCGCGTCGCGTGACCCACGAGGACCTTGCCAGCGAACTCGACTGCTCCCCGAGCAACGTGGGCGAACTCCTCCGCAAGGTCGAATCGACCATCCTCACCGAGGTAACGCCCCGCTGACCGGGGTCGCGTCGGGGGCTGACGGGTATAAAAACCCCCGTGTATGCGACGAAGTAAACCCTTCGGCGTTTCGTCCGAACCATCGGGTGAAGACGGCCCGGAGCACCCGAGACGGAGTTTCGGGTCGCACAGTGGTGACACCCATGACCGACGATCTGATACAACGCATCGAAGCCGCGACGGAAAAGTCAGACGAAGAACTCGAACGCGAACTGCCGGAACTGCTCGACCAACTGGACGGGCGGGAGCGGGAACTCGTCCGGGAACACCCGGTGACGTTCGGTCGCGTCGTCGACCGGATGAAGACGCTCGACACCGCGGAGTTCGTCTCGGAGAATCCGGAGACGGCGGACCAGTTCCAGGAGCTCCTCTGGGCCGGCGTCGAGGTGCTCGTCGAGGAACAGCCGGAGGTGCAAGAACAGATAAACGACGACATCACCGTGAACTTCTCGGCGACCGACTGCCAGATGGACGGCCACCTCGAGGTGGACAAGGGCGCGCAGACGATGCGCGGCGGGGCCGGAACGCTGGACGACCCGATGCTCGAAATCACCGGCCCGGCCGACACGCTCGTCGGACTGGTCACGGGCAACGTCGACCCGATACAGGGGTTCATGCAACAGAAGTACGAGATGGACGGACCGGTCAACAAGGGAACGCGCCTCGCGCCGGTCATCAACTCCGTCTCCGATAACATCCCGAGCTAATGCAGTTGACAGACGAGCAGCGGGCGTTCCGCGAGGAACTGCGCGAGTACTTGGACGAGAACGTCGAACCGGTCGTCGACGAGCAGGACAAGGAGCCGTTCACGAGGGCGGAACTGCTGGAGTACGTCGACGACCTGCGCGAACTCGGCGTCGGGTTCGACCCCGAGACCGCGGAGTCGTACTTCGGCGACCTGCGGCGCTACACCATCTGCTCCGAGGAGATGAGCCGCGTCTGGCCGAGCCTCAACGTCGCGCTGAACATGTCGTTTCCGTCGCTGTTCGCCCAGTTCGCGAGCGAGACCACGCGGGACGCGATGCGTCCGAAGCTGAACGCGGGCGAGTGCATCGGCTGTCTCGCGGTGACCGAACCGGGGGGCGGAAGCGACACCGCCCGCCCGCGGACGACGGCGCGAAAGGAGGGCGACGAGTTCGTCATAAACGGGGAGAAGACGTGGGTCGGAAACGCGCAGATCGCCGACGTGGCGCTCGTCGTCGCCCACGACGAGAGCACCGATTCGCAGGACATGTTCCTCGTCGACCAGGAGACCGCGCCGTTCGAGACGGAGGGAATTAGCAAGCTGGGCTGGAAGGCGGTGCCGAACGGTCACATCTACCTGGACGACGTGCGCGTCCCGGTGGACAACCGCCTCTCCATGATGTTCGAGAACGCCATCATGGAGGGCAAGGACATCTCGGACATCGTTCCGTTCCCCGAGAGCGTCACGCAGTTGTTCCTCGACCAGAAGCCGCTCAACGCGACGTTCTCGTTCATGCGAACCGGCATGGCGTTCATGGCGGTGGGCATCATGCAGGCGGCGTTCGACGAGTCGCTGGCCTACGCGAAAGAACGCGAGACGTTCGGCGAGCCCATCGGGCAACACCAGCTGATTCAGGAGAAGCTCTACGACATCAAGTGCGCCCTCGAAACGTCGCGGTGTCTCGCCCACCGCGTCGTCGAGCTGCTCGAAGAGGGTAGTCCGGACGCGCGCATGATGTCGTCGCTCGCCAAGGGGTACGCCTGCGAGAAGTCGGTCGACGCGACCTCCGACGCCATCCAGATTCACGGCGGGGAGGGGCTGAAGACCGAGAATCGCCTCGAACGCTACTACCGCGACGCGCGGACGATGCCCATTCCCGACGGGACGACCGAGATTCAGAAACTCATCGTCGGAAAGGAGCTGACGGGGATGGCCGCCTACTGACGGGGGTTCGGTGGGGTCGAGGACCCGATTTCGGGTTCTCGACCGACGGTCGTCGGCCATCTTTTTGGTGTTTGGTAACGTATGTCATAATTGGTGTTCTCATCGATGACCCTAGCCAGGACTACCATCACCACCCGAGACGGAGCGACGACCACGCTGATCGAGGAAGCGCTCGAGGCGTTCCGCCAGCGACTGCGCGGTCCGCTCCTCGCCCCGGAGGACGCGGGTTTCCGTGAAGCGACGCGGCTCTGGAACGGCATGATCGAGAGGACGCCGGCGCTCGTCGTCCAGCCGACGGGGACGGCGGACGTCGTGGCCGCGGTGAACTTCGCCCGCGACCACGGCCTGCTGCTCTCGGTGAAGGGCGGCGGTCACAACATCGCGGGCACGGCGCTCGCCGACGGCGGCCTGACCATCGATATGTCGCGACTCCGCGGGGTCATCGTCGACCCCGAGGAGCGGACCGCGATAGCCCAGGGCGGCTGTCTCCTCGGCGATCTCGACCGGGAGACGCAACTCCACGGACTCGCCACGCCGGCCGGGTTCGTCTCCGAAACCGGCCTGGCCGGCCTGACGCTCGGCGGCGGGTTCGGCTACCTGACCCGGCGGTTCGGGTACACGGTCGACAACCTGCTCGAAGTCGAGATCGTCACCGCGGACGGGGAGGTCCGCCGTGCCAACCGCGAGGAGAACGAGGACCTCTTCTGGGCGGTTCGCGGCGGCGGCGGCAACTTCGGCGTCGTCACGTCGTTCACCTTCCGACTGCACGAGGTCGGCCCGACCGTCTACGGCGGACTCGTCGCCTGGCCCTTCGAGCGAGCCGACGAGGTCATCGAGACCTACCGGGGACTCACCGCCGACGCGCCCAGGGAACTCACCGCGTTCCTGGTCATGCGTCGGGCCCCGCCGGCACCCTTCGTCCCCGAGGAGTGGCACGGCAGGCGGATCTGTGCCATGGCCGTCTGCTACAGCGGCGACCTGGCCGATACCGACGACGTGACCGCCCCCATCCGAGCGCTCGGGGACCCCGTCTTCGACCTGTTGGGGGAAAAACCCTTCACGCAGCTGCAGTCCTTCCTCGACGCCACCCAGCCCAAGGGCAAGCACTACTACTGGAAGACCGAGTTCACGGCCGAGTCGAGCGACGACTTCCTGTCGACAATGCGCGACCTGGCCGCGGAGAACCCCGTCCGGAGCGGCCAGATGATCGTCGCGCACATCGGCGGGGCGCTCAACGAGCACGACCGGGACGACGGGGCCGTCGGTAATCGCGACGCCCGGTTCGCGTACGGCGCGGCCGGCATGTGGGAGCCGGACGACCCGGACGGCGAACGGTACCGCGAGTGGGTCCGCGACGCGTGGGAGCGGTTCCGGCGCTTCTCGACCGGGGGCAACTACATCAACTTCCAGACCGCCGACGAGGGCGAGGAGCGAATCGAAGCGACCTACGGCGACAACTACGACCGTCTCGTCGAGATCAAAAGGAAGTACGATCCGGAGAACGTGTTCCGCGTGAACCGGAACATCCGGCCGGAGTGAGCCGAGTCCGCGACACGGAGCGTCTCCTTCGCAACCGCATCGACCGGTTAAAACGCCCCGGACGGGGCCCTTGCCGAGCTTTTAGCGGCCCCGAACTCCGAGCGTAACGACCGCGACACGTGGACGATACGCGCGAAGACGCGGAGGAGACGATGCTCGCGCCGGCGGAGCTCCGATGCGGTGACCTCCCCCGCGCGACGCTCACGGGCGCCGACGCCGACGACTGTCGGACGCTCGCGGACTCCGCACGGTTTCGGAACGGACGACGGACGTTCGCTACTCGATTATGTACTTCTCGCGCGCGAACTGCGCGTCTATCGACGCGGCGAGCGACGTGAGTCGCTGCGCGGAGTCCGAGTACTGCAGTATCTTCTGCATGTCGCCGTCGAGTTCGAACTTCCCGCTCATCAGCCCCTGGATGATGTCGGTGTCGCCGCGAAGGAGCGCCTCCCAGTCCTCGTTGTGGGCGGTGAGGTGGAAGCCGTTGTCCACGGCCTCGGGCCCGGTTATCAGGTCGGACCCCGTACACCGACCGTCCTCCAGCCCGAGGTACGCGTACCCCGTGTAGCCGTTTTCCGTCTCGGTCATGTACTCGTCCAGTTCGTCCTGTAGGTACTCCGGCATCGCCGCGACATCGAGTTCGTCGACCGGCATGTCGGTCATCTCGAACACGATGTCGCCGTCGAACCCGACGCCCCACCCTTCGCTCATCTCGTTGTACTCGTCGTCGTCGTTGATGGTCTCCTCGTACCGGGAGAACCACGCTTGACTGGGGAAGTACAACGGCTCTGGATAGTCATTATCTACCATGCGAATTCGTCCGAATAGTCGCGCAGCGAGGAGAATCAAGATTCTCCGTCGCATCGACGGGGCTTTATTAGGCCGAGCGACGGCGGTTCGGAGACCGTTTCGGTCGACGCTGCGTCGTTCGTGCGAACGGATTCGAATACGAACTCGATGGTCGAGGGCAGAAAAAATCAGATACGAGCACATCCCGATCGCTGAAAAACGGAGTGATATCCCTCCGATACCGAGCATACACCGTCGTTCCGGTGGAAAACTGGAACTGTTCTTCCAGCGACCTCCCGACGACGCGGTGATTGTTTCTGTTCGAATCTGATGTTTTTGTAGAACATTTATAACGTACGTTCTATATGGTTGTAGATGTCATGGTAGATAAATACAACCACTCGCGACGTACGTTCATTCGCTCGGTGGGTGCAATCGGCGTCGGCGGAATAGCCGCCCTCGCCGGCTGTTCCTCCTCGAAGAACGGCGACGGTTCGGGCGGGAAGACCGCCGACAAGATCGTCTTCTACAACGCGGGAAGCCTGAAAGACGACCCCGGGACGAAAAAGAACATCGACCGATTTCAGAAGAAGACGGGGATCAAAGTCGACGTCAACGAGGTTCCGTGGAGCAACCTGAAGACGACGCTCATCACGCAGTGGCGCAACGAGGGAACCAAGGTAGACGCCTTCAACGGACCGACGTGGTGGCTCGCCGACTTCGTCGCCGCGAACTGGGTCGAACCGCTCGGCCTCTCGGACTCGCACATGAAGAAGTATCCGAAGAACCTCCGCAAGTTGGTCACGTTCGACGGGAAGGTGTACATGGCCCCGTAGCTCGGCAAATGGGGCAACTTCCTCTACGATAAGCAGTACTTCGAGAAACAGGGCATCTCGAAACCGCCGGACACGTGGGATGACGTGCTCAAACTGGGCGATACGGTCGGGAACGACAAGTCCGCGTTCGCGTTCACGTGGGCGAACAAGGACGTGTTCATGTTCAAGCAGTTCCTCTGGCAGGCGGGCGGTCAACTGTTCAACGAGAAGAACGAGCCCGTCTTCGCCGAGACGGGGGCGAAGGTGTTCAACGACTTCCTGACGCCGTTGCGGAAGAAGGGTCTCATCCCCGATGGCATGTCGAGTATGAACGAGGGGAACATCGGCGACTCCTTCATCGGCGGGAAGTTCGCCACCGTCGAGGGCTGGACGCCGCTCGGGTCGCGCGCGCTCAACGAGGGGTGGAAGAAGAGTCGGCTCGGCATCGCCAAACCGCCGAAAGGACCGTCGTCGCGGGCGACGTTCCAGGACTCGAACGCCATCGGCGTCTCGGCCTTCTCCAAGCGAAAGAAGGCGGCGAAGAAGTTCGCCGAGTTCATGAGCACCCCCGAATCGGCGAAGACGGACATGATCGTCGAGGGCAATCCCGCCGTCATCCCGGAGGTGTACCAGGATTCGGAGGTGAAAAAGAAGTTCCCGAAGGAGCTGCGCGAGAACATGAAGTTCAACCTCGAGAACGCGAAGAGCGAGGTGTACCGCCTGCAGCCGCAGGTCGACGACGCCCTCTCCTCGGAGATCACCCCCGCGTTCCTCGGCAAGAAAGACCCGAAGTCGGCTCTCTCGACGGCTCAGAAGAACATCAAAGAGCTGTACAAGAACAGCGGTATCCTGTAGTTCGGGTACCGATCATCGTTTCAATATGGCAGAGAACACACCTTCACTACGACGACGGCTCGATAAGCTGTTCGTCCCGCTCACCGTCGGCCCGACGGTTCTCTGGATCGCGGGCATCATCGTCTATCCGACGGCGCAACTCCTCTGGTCGAGTCTCTTCTTCACGAACCCGATCACGCAGGAGAAGTCCTTCGTCGGCCTCCGGAACTTCGAGCAACTTCTGCTCTCGGACGGCGGGGTGTTGAACCCCGCGTTCGTCGAGTTCACGAAGCACACCGCCATCTACGTCGGCTGCAGCGTCTCGATGTCGTTCCTGTTGGGGCTGGGCATCGCCACGCTACTCAACAAAGACCTGAAAGGTCGGGGGTGGATTCGAACGGCGGTCATCGTGCCGTGGATTCTCCCCTACGTGATGAGCGGGCTGATGTGGCGCTGGATGTTCCAGACGCAGTACGGTGCCATCAACGGCGTGCTCGTCCGGACGGGAATCGTCTCGAACCAGATCGCGTTCCTCTCGGACGGAACGCTGGCGATGATGGCGCTCATCATCGCGGACGTCTGGGTGTTCACGCCGTTCATCATCATCATCCTGCTGGCGGGTCTGCAGAACGTGCCCGCGCAGCTCTACGACGCCGCCGAGGTGGACGGTGCGAGTCGGTGGTCGCGCTTCTGGAACGTCACCTACCCGTTCCTCAAACCCTCGATTCTGGTGGCGCTCACGATCCGCATCATCTTCGACATCCGGGCGCTCGACCTCGTCTGGGTGATGACGCAGGGCGGTCCCGGAAAGTCGACCGAAGTGTGGGCGTCGTGGCTCTATCGCACCGCCATGGTGTTCGGTAACACCGGCGAGGGCGCCGCGCTGGGCGTCGTCATGCTCGCCGTCACGTTCGCCATCGTCGCGGTTCTCTACAAGGTATTCGGAGGGACGCCCTACGAAACATGAGCACGAAAACGACGGCGCTGACTCGGATTCGAGAGGAGTTCGGACTGAGTACCGACGACGAGTGGTCGAGCGTGGTTCGGGAGCGACTGGTCGCCTACGGCGTGCTCGGGCTGTACGTCTTCGTGGTGTGGTTCCCGATCTACTACATCCTCATCACGAGCCTCAAAGCGCCGGCGGAGACGCTGTCGTTTCCCCCCACGTTCTACCCCCACGACCCGACGATCTCGAACTACGTCGAGATCTTTCGGAACCGACCGTTCGAGACGTACACGCTGAACAGCCTCATCGTCGCCTCCACGACGACGTTCATCTGCGTCACGCTGGGAACGCTGTCGGGCTACACGTTCTCCCGGTACGATTTCCTCGGAAACAAGGCGCTCTTGCTGTCCATCGTCGGGGCGCGGATGATTCCGCCCATCGCGCTCATCGTTCCGTTCTTCGAGATCATGTCCGAACCGCCGCTCATCGGCGGCCTCACGGGTAACCTCTACAACACGAAGATAGCGCTCATCCTGACGTACACGTTCTTCAACCTCCCCTTCGCCGTGTGGATAATGAAGAACTACTTCGACGGCGTGCCGCGGTCGCTGGACGAACAGGCGAAAGTCGACGGCTGTTCGACGTGGGAGGGCTTCTTCAAGATAATCCTCCCGGTGGCGAAGCCGGGCATCGCCGCGACGGCCATCCTGGCGTTCATCTTCTCGTGGAACGAGTTCGTCTTCGCGCTGGTGCTCACGTCGTCGGAAGCCGCCCAGACGCTTCCCATCGGCGTATCGCTGTTCGTCGCGGACGACTTCATCGATTGGGCGCACCTCGCGGCGGGCGGGATGATCGCGGCGCTCCCGGGCATCCTGTTCGGGCTGGTCTTCCAGCGGTACATCGTCAGCGGACTCACGCAAGGGGCGGTGAAAGAATGACGCACACCGACTACATCATGCACTGCGGACACACCAACGACGGACGTGGTATCGATGGCTGAAGTAACGCTCGACGCGCTGGTCAAGCGGTTCGGCGACGTGGTCGCGGTCGACGGCATCTCGCTCGACATCCCCGACGAGTCGTTCACGGTGCTCGTCGGCCCGTCCGGCTGCGGGAAGACGACGACCCTTCGGCTCGTCGCCGGCCTCGAACGCGCGACCGACGGCGAGATCAAGATCGGCGACGAGGTGGTGAACGACCGCCGAGCGTACGAACGGGACATCGCGATGGTGTTCCAAAACTACGCGCTGTACCCGCATAAGACGGTCGAGGAGAACATGCGCTTCGGCCTCGAACAACACGGGGTCGAGGAGTCGATCATCGAAGAGCGGGTCGCCGAGACGGCGGCGCTCCTCCAGATATCCGACCTGCTAGACCGGCGTCCCGCGGAGCTGTCCGGGGGACAACAACAGCGCGTGGCGCTCGGCCGCGCCATCGTCCGGGAACCCGACGTGTTCCTGATGGACGAACCGCTGTCGAACCTCGACGCGAAGCTCCGGGTGCAGATGCGCGCCGAACTCAACAAGCTCCACGAGAAGCTGTCGACGACGACGGTGTACGTCACCCACGACCAGATCGAAGCGATGACGCTCGCCGACCAGATCGCCGTCATGGACGCCGGGGAGATCCAACAGGTCGGCGATCCGACGTTCGTCTACGCGAACCCGCGGAACCTGTTCGTCGCCGACTTCCTCGGCAGTCCGTCGATGAACTTCGTCGAAGGGACGTTGATGCGCCGCGACGGGTCGCTCGTCGTCGACGCGGGCCCGTTCGAACACGAGGTCCCCGACTCGTACCGCGACGCGCTCGACGGAAAGCTCGGCGACCGAATCATCGTCGGCATCCGGCCGGAGAACGTCACCCTCCGCCCCGACGGACTCCCGGCGCTCGTCGAAGTCGTCGAACCGCAGGGCGAAAAGACCGTCCTCGAACTCGACCTCGGCGACGACGTCAGCATCAAAGCCTCCGTCGAACCCGACGTTCCGGTCGAACGCACCGACCGCGTCAACGTCGAATTCGACCGGCGGTCGCTCCACTACTTCGACGCCGACACCGGCGAATCGCTGACGTACACGCCGGCTGAACGCTCGGAAGCCTCGGAGGCGACGCTTCGATGACGCGGACGCCGACCCGACCGACGGTCGACGGAGAACTCCTGTTGGTCGTCGTCTGCTGTCTCATGGCGCTCCTCGCGGCGTACAACTACCGAATCGAGGCCTACGGCGGAACCGTGGCCGCGGCCGCGGGGGCCGGAATCGCGCTGGCGTTTCTCGTCCTCCTCTCGGACTGAGACGACCGCCCTAACGACCCCGACGCAGACGTTATAATAACTGACAACCCGCGAAAAATGAAGGATACGCCACCGACTCGCCACCGAGTCGGATCGAATGAACACATGTTGCCCGACGAACGCAAGCGGAAGATCGTCGACCTGGTTACCGAAGAGAATGGTTGTACCGTCACCGACCTCGCCGGCCGACTCGACGTCTCGGAGGCGACCATCCGACGCGACCTCGAGGACGACGACCGCCTCGAGCGTTCGCACGGCGGCGCGCTCCCCGCTAGAACCGTCGGCGAAGAACGAACCTACGGACAGAAACAGGTTCAGAACCGAGACGCCAAGCGCGCGATCGGCGAACGAGCCGCCGCCGAGATACAGGACAATCAGGTGATCTTTTTCGACTCCGGAACGACGACCATCGAAGTCGCCAAGAACGTCCCCCCGACCGCGTCCGTCACCGCGGCGACGAACTCGCCGCTCGTGTCGATGCAGCTCGCTGAGGCGGGCGTCGAAGTGAAGGTCACCGGGGGAACGCTCCGCCGCTCGACGTGGTCGCTCGTCGGGCCGACCGGCGAACAGTTCCTCGAACGAACGAACTTCGACCTCCTCTTTCTCGGGACGAACGGTATCCACCCGAACGCCGGGTTGACGACGCCGAACGAGGACGAGGCGCGGGTGAAATCGCTGATGTGCGAGAGGGCGAGCTGGGTGGTGCTCGTCGCCGACGGGAGCAAACTCGGTCGGCGGAGCTTCTTCCGATTCGCGGAGTTCGACGACGTGGACGCCTACGTTACCGACGGTTCGCTCGCGTCGGAGTATCGGGAGTCGTTCGAGGCGGCGAACGTCGAACTCGTGGACGGGGTCGGAACATGATTCTGACGGTGACGCTCAATCCGGCCGTGGACTACACCGTGACGGTCGACTCCCCGGTCGAACCGGACGGGGTGCTCCGGTCGAGCACGGAGCAGTACGACCCCGGCGGGAAGGGAATCAACGTCTCGAAGTACCTCGCCGAGCTGGGGGTGGAGACGCTCGCCACCGGACTCGTCGGCGGGTTTCTCGGCCGGTACATCGAGGATCAGCTCACCCGGTGTAAGGTTCCGAACGACTTCGTCGAGATGGACGTCTGCACGCGGCTCAACACGACGATACTCGCCCCCGACGCCGAGTACAAGCTCAACCAGTCGGGGCAGGGGGTCAAAGCGGAAACCGTCCGCGAACTCGTCGGGAAGATACGCGAATACGACCCCCAGATCGTCGTCGTCGCCGGAAGCCTCCCGCCGAACCTCGGCCCGGCGGCCGTCGACCGCATCGCGAACGCGGGGTCGTGGGAGACGGTCGTCGACGTGCAGGGGGATCTGTTGACGGGCGTCGCGGCCGAGTACGCGCTCTGTAAACCGAACCGCGACGAACTGGCGAGCGCGACCGGGATGCCCGTACACACCGTCGAGGAGTGCGCTCAAGCCGCGGCGGCGCTTCACGAACGGGGGTTCGACCGCGTCATCGCCTCGCTGGACGACGACGGGGCGCTCCTCGCTTCGGACGACGGCGTCTTTCACGCCGAATCGCTCGACGTCGACGTGGTCGATACCGTCGGCGCGGGCGACGGACTGCTCGCAGGCGTGCTCTCGACGCTCGCCCGCGGACAGACGGACAGGATCGCGATCAGGGTCGGCGTCACCGTCGCTTCCCGGGTCGTCGGGGTTCCCGGAACGACGATTCCCGACATGGCGAACGTCCGCACCGAAGCGACCGAGATTCCGCTCCACGTCGGTTGAATCGGATCGCTCAACGGGAGCCCTCACCGGAACGTTTCCGCGCCGACCCCCGTCCGATCGGCCGTCGTAGCGGTGGAACTATCCGTACACGGTACGCTCCCACGCGGTAGATGTCACCGAAAAACGGCGCGAGCCGGGACTGGGGCCTCGTGGTGCGGATGGTGGCGACCCTCTGTCTGAGCCTCGCGGTCACCGCACTCCTCGGCGTCGCGTTAGCGCGGGCGCTGGTTCTCCTCCTCGGCACCGAAGCCGGTCTCGCTCTCTTCGTCGCCGTCGTCGGCCTCCTCGTCGCCGCACAAGTGATCGTCGGCGGTCCGCTGGAACTCCGTCTCACCCCCGTTCACGAGCGTTCGAGCGAGGAGGCCGCCGAACTGTCGGCGGTCGTCGGGCGAGTCGCGCGCCAACTCGACCTCCCAATGCCGACCGTCGCGATCGAGGATTCGTCGGTCCCGAACGCCTACACCGTCGGTGTCCTCCCGAACCGAAGTCGACTCGTCGTGACCCGAGGATTGGTGGCGCTCCTCTCGACCGACGAACTCGAAGCCGTCGTCGCGCACGAGATGGCGCACGTCAAGAATCGCGACGGGGCCGTGATGACCGTCGCCGCGGTCGGCGCGGTGCTCGCGGGTCGAGGCGCGTCGATAACGAAAGCCCACCTCGAACCGAACTCGCGCGCCGGACGCACGAACCGCCGGCGGAACGCCAACGGGGTGGACATCGTCGTGGCCGCGTTCCACGTCTTCTTCACCGCGTCGTGGTTCGTCAGCTACCTCCTCGTGAGCGCGCTGACGCGGTACCGCGAGTACGCCGCCGACCGCGCGGCGGCGCGGATAACCGGAAGCCCCGCCGTCGTCGCGACCGCGCTTCGAAAACTGGACGGTGTCGAGGCGTCGCCGACCCGAGACCTCCGGTCGCGTCACTCGTCGATTCAGGAGTTCTGTATCGTCCCCGAGGAGCGGTCTTCGGACGGAGACGACCCCTTCGCTTTCGAATTGGACTCCTACCATCCCCGAACGTCACGATTCGCGACGGAGTGGCCTCTCGTGGCGCGCCTCACGCGAACCCATCCGCCGGTCGAGGCGCGGGTGGAGCGATTGCGGGCGCTCGAAGGAGCGGTCACCTCGTAGTCGTCCGCGTTTCAACGCGAGAGAAGCGAAAGGTCCTGCGTTCGTCTACTTCACCGTGGTGATGGTGACCTCGTCGGTGGTCTTCGCGCCCTTGTCGTCGGTCACCTGCAGGACGACTTGGTAGGTTCCGCACTTGTTCACCGTCAGCTTCGTCTTCTTCCCGGCGGTTTCGAACGAGCCGTCGCCGTCCAGGTCCCACATGTACTCCACGATTTCGCTGTCGCCGTCCTCGGACTTGGACGCGTCGAGCGTGACGGTCTGGCCCCTTTCGAGCGACCCGTCGCTCACGTTGCTCGGGCTCGTCCGAATCCGCGCGACGGGCGGTTCGTTCTTCTCGTCGCCGGAGCCGGTGTCGTCGTTTCCACCGCCGCCTCCGCCGTCGTTCCCTTCGCCGCCGTCCCCGCCGTCGTTACCCTCGCCGCCGTCGTCTCCGCCGCCGCCGTCCCCGCCGTCGCCCGACGTCGCGAAGAGTTCCTCTTCGACGAGCTGCCGGGCGAGGTTCGTGTGCCACTGCACGCGCTTGTCGAGCGAGGTGTCCTTCGACGTTACTTCCGCGAGGTAGGCGCGCGCGCCGGCGTCTCGGGCCGCCTTGTGGGTGAATAAACCGTTCGGTTCGTTCGAGGACGGGGAGAACGCGTCCGTCGAGAACTCGTACCCGTCGCGGGAGACGTAGTTCTCGTTCAGGTAGTTCGCGGTCTCCTTGGCCTCGGCGGACGCCGCCTCCTCCCAGTTGTAGAAGATCGCCTGCCCGACGCCGCCGACCATGTCGCCGTCGTAGATGCCGACCGATTCGTGGAGGTCCGCGACCACGTCCGGTTGGTACTCCTCGACGACGCCCCAGATTGCGCGCGCCAGTTCCGTCTCCGGCGCTTCGCCCGTGGGGAACTGGCGGTTCAGGTCGCCGTCGCCGTCGGACGTCCGCGAATCCTGCGCGACGGCCTCGGCGTTCGCCTTCGGAATCGTCACCAGCGTCCCGCGCGCGATGTCCCACTCGGCGATCTTCGCCGCGGCTTTGTATCCCGCCTCCTCGTTCCCGTGCATCCCGCCGACGATGAGCGCCGTCGGCCCGGATTGATCCGCCTTCGTCACGTACACCTTCGTCGCTTTGTCGGTCCCGCTCATGAGGGTGAACGACTCCCTCGAAACGGACGACGTTTCGCTCTGACCGCTCGTCTGTACCGCGCCGAGTCCCAGTAGTCCCGCGGTGCCGGCCGCCGTCAAAAACGTGCGTCGTGTTGTCATTGCTGTCCAGTTGGTCGTTGAAGTACTGGGTTATGTTTTTTTGGTTTTCGTCCAAAAAAAGAAGGTCCTTTCACATAATTATGCATAATTATCGGAAATATTACGTTGGTGTTCCGTACATTTTCAACGCAGTATGGTTTGCCGAATTGGAAAACGTTCGGGACGGTCGTGGCCGCAGTCCGGTCTCGGCGTCCGGATTGCGGTTACCCGAACGGTTAACCCCCGCTCGGACACGCATAGCCCATGCACGTTTCGCTCGATGACCTCGAAACGCTGGTCGAAGCGGCCGGTGCGCCCGGAAACGAGTACGCCGTCGCCGACCGGTTCGCCGAACTGATAGAGCCGCACGTGGACGACGTCTCGTTCGATCCGATGGGGAACGTCGTCGCCACGAGCGAGGGAAGCGACTTCGAAATCATGCTCGCGGCCCACACCGACGAACTGGGCTTCCTCGTCGACGACGTGGACGAGGACGGCTTCCTCCGGTTCCGGATGCTGGGCGGGCACTACAAGGGGAATCTCTCCGGTCAGCGGGTTCGCGTCGGTCCCGACGGCGTCCTCGGCGTCGTCGGTCCGCGGTGTCGACACTACATGAGCGGCGAGGAGAAAGAGTCCCTACCGGAGAACCTCCGCATCGACGTCGGGGCCGCTTCCCGCGAGGAGGTAGCGGCGTTGAACGTCGAACCCGGCGACTACGCGACGTGGGACTGCGGCGTCTCGGAACTCGCAAACGACCGCGTCTCAGGGCGGGCGCTGGACGACCGCATCGCGCTGGCGATCCTCCTCGCCGTCGCGCGCGAGGAGGACGTCGACCCCACGGTTCACTACGTCGCCACCGTGCAGGAGGAGGTCGGTCTCCGCGGGGCGCGGGCGGCGGGACACGACGTCGACCCGGACGTCGGCGTCGCGCTCGAGATCTTCCCGGTGGACGACTACCCCGCCGGGAGGAGCGACGGCGTGAACGCGACGCTGGACGGCGGTCCGGTCGTCGAGTTCGCCGACGGCACCTCGGAGTACCTCTTCGGCGGCGTCATCGTCGACAGGCAGACCAGAACGTGGCTCCGCGACGCCGCGGACGCGGCGGACGTTTCGATTCAACACGACGTGATGCTCTCCGGGTCGACCGACGCGACCGAACTCCAGCAGGTGCGCGGCGGTCGCCACGCCGGAGCCATCGCGGTTCCCTGCCGCTACACGCACTCGCCGGTCGAGACGCTCTCGATGCGCGACGCGGAGGAGACCGCGGAGGTGCTGCTGTCGGCGCTCGGACGCGAGTTTCCGGGGCGGGACGAGATTCGCCGACCCCGGTGAGGGGTCGGCCGCCGCCTCGCCCGGTACCTGCTCCGCACCTCGTTCCGCTGCGCTTACTCCTCCGCGACCTCGTGGAGCGGGTTCGGCACCGTCCCGTGCTCGGAGGCGTGCGGGCGACCGTCGGCGTCCTCGTAACCGTACTCGAGCAGTCGGTTCCGGTTCAGACAGAGCTTCGTAAACTCGGGGCGGAGCAGGTCGAACAGTTCGAAGCGGTCTTCGAGTTCGGGGAACCGGGACTGGTAGTCGAGCACCGCCCCCCGAACCTGCGCCCAGAACTGCTCCTCCGGGTAGTCCGAGTGCGTCTCCAGCGCGTCCGCGACGTACCGGAAGACGCAGACGAACAGCCCGGAGAAGATGAACTGACAGAGCCCCTCCGGCGGTTCCGCGCGGAGGACGCCCCGGAGTTCCTCGGGAAGCGATTCGAGTTCGGGGAGCGGCCGGTCGCTGACGTTCACGTCGTCCACGAAGTCCTTCACCGCGAGGCGGTGCGGCCGCCCGTCCTTCAGCACGAGGATGGCGTTCTGCCCGTGCGGGGAGAACACCGTCCCGTAGCGATAGAGGTAGTGGAGCAGCGGCGGGAGCACCGTCTCGAACAGTTCGTCGAGCCACTCCTCCGTCGTCAGCCCCGACCGTTCGACGAGCGATTCGAGGAACGGCGTTCCGTCCTCCACGTGCATCAGCGCCGAGAGCGTGACCGCTCGCTCGTCGTCGTCGAGGAACGTGTAGATGCTCTCGCGCCAGACGCAGCCGAGCAGTTCGTCGTACTGGTAGGCCGACCCGTCGAGTTCGGAAAAATCGGGGTGGTCGTAGTTCAGCCCGGCGATTTCGCCGGGAAGGACGAGGTCGCACTCCTCGCGCAGGAACTCGTCCCCGTCGCGGACGCCCTTCACGTACTCCGTGACAAGCGGCGCGACCTCCGTGCGCTCGCCCGGCAGGCCGCGGTAGACGAGCGTGTTGAGGATGCGCATCGGCACCTTGACGTGGTGGCGCTCCTCCTCGTCCACGTTCACGAACGTCCGAATCGACTGCTGGGGGAGGTACTCGTCCGGCCCCTCGCCGAGCGGAACGACGTTCTCCGACGCGATCTCGTCGGCGAACAGTTGGACGATGCTGTCGTCCCACTGCCACTCGTGCACCGGGAGGAGGTAGTAGTCGTCCGGGTCGAGCCCGCGAGATTCGAGTTTCGCCCGGAACCGCTCGCGGTGGCGGCCGAGTTCGCCCTCGACCAGCGACTCGTGGTCGAGTCCCGAGACGGCGCTGAACGTCGCCCGGTCCCGGGAGACGGCGACCCACGAAAGCGTCGTCGGTCGCTTTCGTTCCGGCGCGTACTCGAGGTAGTCGTCGTAGCCGAAGCCGAGGCGACCCTTGTTGTACGTTATCCACGGGTGACCGGTCATCTCGCCCTCGAGTTCGGCGTAGTCGAGTTCCGTCGGGTCGAACTCGTCTCGCTCGCGCGCCCTCGCTTCGACGTGCGCGTCGGCGAGCATCGTGTTCCGGTACTCCCGAATCAGGTGGCCCGCGGTCAGGTCCGAGACGCCGACGGTCTCCTGCGCGTCGAGGAGGAATCGAACGGGGTCGGTCGCGGGTTCCCAGTCGCCCGCCCCTCGGCGCGCTATCGACTCGGGGCGGACGCTGAGCCAGTCGAACAGCCGCTCCTCGGCCTCGAACCGGTACTCGATGCCCTCGGTCAATCCGATGCGGTATCGCCCGTCCTCGGTTCGCTCGGGGGCGACGAGCTCCTCGTAGCTGAACTCAGCCAGCATCTTCGCCAGCAGTCGCCGACCGACCGCCGCCCAGATGTCCGGGGTCAGCGCGCTCCGCAGTCGTTCGTACTCGATTCCGTCGTCGGTGGTGGTGAGTTCCTGCATGGTCAGTCCTCCTGCAGCGGGAATGCGTTTCGTAATCGCTCGCTGTCGGGCGCGTTCGAGACGAACCGCTCGACGGAGAAGTCCTGGAAGACGGTGTCCTCGTCGACCGGGTACACCTCCTCCCCGACCAGCGATTCGATGATGGTCGCGTTCCGGTAACAGCCCAGTCCGAGGTCGGGCGTCCCGACGCCGTGGGCGTGGAGGCCGGCGTTCTGGACGAACACGCGGCCGGGCGCGTCGAACTCGACCTCGTAGTTCTCGTCGATGCGAAGTCGACCCTTCGCGTCGCGGTCGATGGCGTCCTCGATGCCGGCGAGGAACGGCGGCGTCGGGCGGTGGTAGCCCGTCGAGAGGACGACGACCTCGCTCTCGTGGGCGAACCGCTCGCCCTCCTGCCACTGCTCGCAGGTCAGGCGGTAGCGGTCGCCGGTGCGCTCGAGGTCCTCCACCTCGGTCGTGGCGAGCATGCCGACGTCGGGGTCGGCGTCGCCGACGGAGCGCTCGTAGAGCAGGTCGAATATCTCCTCGCTGGTGCCCTCGTCGATGCCCTTGTACAGCAGGTCCTGCTCGGGCAGCACGTCGTCCCTCGTCTCCTGGGGCAGGTCGTGGAAGTACCGCGTGTACTCCGGCGTGAAGTGCTGGAGTCCCAGCTTCGAGTACTCCATCGGGAAGAAGCCCTCCGAGCGCGTGAGCCAGTCCAGCCGATAGTCCGCCTCCGGTTGCTCCCGGAGCAGGTCGAGGAACACCTCGGCGGCGCTCTGGCCCGACCCGACGACCGTGACGGAGTCGGCGTCGAGACACCGCTCCCGGCGGTCGAGGTACGACGCCGAGTGGAACACGTCCTCGTCCGGGTGTCCCCGGAGCGACTCGGGGACGAACGGGACGCTTCCGACGCCGACGACGACGTCGTCCGCGCGGTACTCGAACGTCTCGCCGCCGGGGTCGCGGGCGGTGACGCGGAAGACCTCCTCGGCCCCGTCGTACCGAACGTCGGTCACGCGCCGATTGAACCGCGTGCTGTCGAGGTTCTCCGCGACCCACCGGCAGTAGTCGTCGTACTCCCGGCGCGGAACCTGGAACGTCTCGTAGAAGTAGAACTCGTAGATGCGGTCGCGCTCGCGGAGGTAGTTCAGGTAGCTGTGCTCGCTTGTCGGGTCGGCGAGGGTCACGAGGTCGGCGAGGAACGGCACTTCGAGGGTCGCGTCCTCGATGAGCATCCCGCCGTGCCACTCGAACTCGGGCTTCTGTTCGAGAAACGCCGCCTCGCAGTCGACGTCGTCCAACAGCGCGGCGAGGCCGAGGTTGAACGGGCCGAGACCGATCCCGACGACGTCGTACGTCCTCGGCGTCCCGTCCGCGTTCGCCTCGTCGGCCCGCGCTCCGCCCGTCATCGACCCATCACCTCCGACTCGAACCGCTCGCGCTCGCAGACCATCAGCAGGGCGTCCTTCTCGTCCAGCGAGAGTTCGCGGCGGGGTTCGAAGCCGCACTTCTCGAAGACGTGGATGACCTTCCCGTTGCGAACGTCGGGTTCCGTCACCACGCGCTCGGTCTCGTCGTGGCGGAACTGGAAGGCGGTCATCGCCCGGAGGAGCGGTTCCGCGTAACCGTGCCCGAGAAACTCGGGCACGCCGATGAGCAGGTGAATCCCCTGGTCGGCGGGGTCGGCGTCGTAGTGCTCCGCGAGGTCGTCGTCCGCCGCCCAGTAGGACTCCCAGTAGCTCATCGGCACGTGGTCCAAGTGGCCGACGTAGAGCGTCTGGTGGTCGTCCGCCAGCTTCTCCGCGAGCTTCCTCCGGAACGCCGGGAGCGGGTCGTTCCATCGCCAGTACGGGAGGACGTGCGGTTCGTTCAGCCAGCGGTGGAGGCGACCGAGGTCGCGCTCCATCGACGCCCGTCGGAACGAGATGGTCTTCCCGATGTCGGCGTCACGGGTCTGGTAGTCGTAGTCCGACGCGACGATTCCGGCCGGGCCGGTCATGCTCTCACCTCCAACTCCCGTACGAGGGGATTGGGAATCTCCGTGTAAACGGATTGGTTCTCGAGCGACCCCGTCAGTTCGTCCATGCCGCGGAACCGCGTCAGCAGGTTCGCCTTGCAGGGGAGCCGCCGGTCGGACAGCAGGCTCGACACCAGCGAGGACTCCTCGCGGTCGAACTCGCGGAGCGATTCGAGCTCCTCGCGGAGGACGGCGAGCAGGTCGCGCTCGTCCGCGAGTCCGGCGGTTCCGAAGGCGTTGACGACGCCGAAGGCGTTGTTCAACACGACGTAGTACCGGATTCGCTCGTCCGCCACCGCGTCCGCGACCAGCGTGTCCGCGCGCTCCGCGACGCCCGGCAGGAGGTCGTCCACCTCATCGCGCGTCGACTCCGCGAAGTAGTAGCCCTGATTGTCGCGGTACCGGTACTCGGCGGGGTAGCCGTCGCGGAGCGTCAGGACGCCGTTCTGCTGGTGCGCTTCGAGGCCGACGCCGTAGGTCAGGTACAGCCACAGCACGGGCCGAATCGAGACGGCGAGGTACCGCCGGAACCAGTCCTCGCTCACGGCGTCGGTCGCCCGCCCCTCGCGGTCGGCGATCTCCTCGACCACGTTGGCGAGCCGCGAGTTTCCGCCGAACGCGTGGTCCTGACAGAGGCCGACGACGGGCGTCGCGTTCTTCGCGTCGTCGCCGCGGAAGGGGTTCTCGCGCAGCACGACCTCGAATCCTGACTCCGGCCCCTCCCCGGCCTCGACGGTCAGGTAGGCGGGGTCGCGCACCACGTCGAAGTCGGGGAACCGCGACCGCAACTCGGAGCCGAGGTCGGTGGTCAGCAGTTCGGTGATGGCGACGCCGCGCTCCAGTTCGGGGCGCTTGTTCGTCCGCTCCGAGTTGGTGATGTTCACCGCGAGCGACCCCTTCACCATGAACGACGAGTTCGGGGAGTACAGCGTCCGAACCGACGACGTGGGGTGGAAGGGACGCCCGCGACCGCCGAGGTAATCGAGGGTCCCGTCCGCCAGCAGCGACTCGACGTGGGGCTGGTCCAGCAGGTGCTCGGCCTGCCACGGGTGAACCGGAATCAACGCGTCACCGCTCTCGACGTGCTCCCGACGGAACGACTCCGAAACCGCCGGGTCGGCGCGCAGTTCCGACTTCACCCACTCGGCGGCGCTCCCCTCGCGCGCCGACTCCTGCGCGACGACGGCGGGGTCGGCGCGGAAGTAGTGGAGGGGGAACGAGCCGCGGAGCTCCGGGGCGTACGTCGGCGCGTCGCGCTCGGCGATTCCCTGCCGGCTCTTCGGCGTCGGGTGGAGGAGGTGACCGAAGACGAGCGACTGCTCCGCGTCTACGAAGTCGAACTCGGTGCCGTAGAGTCGGTCGCGGTCGTCCGCGCGGGCCGCGACGAACCGCTCGGTGGCTCGCTCGCTCGACAGGACGCGCCGGAGCAACTCGTCGGCGACGTTGTCGCCCGACCGTTCGAGCGACAGTTCCTTCGTGACGAGGGTCGCCAGCGTCGCGTAGTCCGCGTCGTTCCAGTCGCCGCCCGCCCGGAACCGGACCGGGAGGTCGAACAGGTGTCGCCCCGTCGGCGAGCGGTACGACAGCGGCGCGCGCAGTTTGACGCCGACGGTCGGCAGGTCGAACGCCACCGTCTCGCCCGCCGACGCCGACTCGTCCCGCACGATTTCGTAGTTCCCCGTCTCCCGGAGGTAGGAGTTGAGGAACGCGTGGAGCGTCGCCGACTCGGCGGCGGCGCTCGCCTCGTCGCTCATCGTTCCACCCCCGGCGAGACCGCGCGCAGCGAATCGCCGCGGCGCTCCACCCTGTCGAGGACGGCCGCGACGTCGGAGAGCGTCGTGCGGGGGTTGAGCAGCGTGAACTTCAGCGCGCCGACGTCGTCGACCTCGGTGCGAGCGACGACGGCCTCGCCCTCTCGGAGCAGGGATTCGCGTATCGCCTCGTTTATCCACCCCACGCGCTCGTCCGTCGCGTCGAGGTCGTCCGGTCGGTAGCGGAAGACGACGGCGTTCAGCGTCGGCTCGGCGACCAGTTCGAACGCCGAGTCGGTGGCGAGGAGGGTCGCGACCTCCTCGGCGAGGTCGATGGTTCCGTCGACCAACTCCGCGAGTCCGCGCCGTCCGAGCGCCCGAAACGCGACGAACGGTTTGAGCGCGTCGAACCGCCGGGTCGTCTGCACCGACTTGGCGACGAGGTTCGGCGCGGAGTCGCCCTCCGGGTTGAGGTACGACGCGTTCTGCGCGATGAGTTCGTACCGCGAGCCGTCGCGCAGGAGGAACGCGCCGCAGCTTATCGGCTGGTAGAACAGCTTGTGGAAGTCGACGGCGACGGAGTCCGCGCGGTCGATGCCCGCGAGCAGGTCGCTCCGGCGGTCGCTGAGGGCCAGCGCGCCGCCGTAGGCCGCGTCGACGTGGAACCAGAGTCCGTGTTCCTCGGCGCGGTCGGCCAGTTCGTCGAGGGGGTCGATGCTCCCGAAGTCGGTCGTCCCCGCGGTGCCGACCAGCGCGAAGGGGAGCAGTTCGCGCTCGCGCAGTTCCGCGAGCGTTCGGTCGAGCGCGTCGGGGCTCATCCGTCGCTTCTCGTCGGTTTCGACGGTCACGACGGCGTTCTCTCCGAGTCCGAGGTGGGACGCGGCCTGCCGGGCGGTGAAGTGGGCGTCCTCCGAGCAGAGGAGGCGGAGCGCCTTCGCCCGGTGGGGCAGTCCCGACCGCTGAACGTCGGTGCCGAAGCGCTCCCGGGCGTACCAGTCGCGGGCCAGGAGCAGTCCCATGAAGTTCGACTGCGTCCCCCCGCTGGTGAACACGCCGTCCCCGTCGTCGTCGTAGCCGAACAGGTCGCAGAGTTCGGAGACCATCCGGGTTTCGAGCACCGTCGCCGCCGGGCTCTGGTCCCACGAGTCCATCGACTGGTTCGTCGCCGTCAGCATCGCCTCCGCGGCGAGCCCCGGCACCATCGGCGGACACTGGAGGTGCGCGACGCAGCGCGGGTCGGAGACGCCGACCGAGTGTCGCAGTATCGGCTCCGCCGCGTCGAGCGCCGCGTCCACCCCCTCGCCGTCCTCCGGAATCATCGCCTCGCCTTCGAGGCGCTCGCGGAGCGATTCGGGGCTCTCGCCCGAGTAGGGCGTCGCGTCCTCGACGAAGGCGTCGAGCACCGCGTCCGTCGCCCGCTCCATCGCGGTCCGGTAGGCGTCCGCGCTCCCGTCGCCGCCGAGGAACAGCGACTCGGCGCGGGCGTCGAGCGAGCGCCGGAGTTCGGTCGCTTCGCTCACGCGGCGGTCACCTCGTTCGCGGCGACCGCCTCGCCGACCGCTTCGTGGAAGCGTTCCGCGATGGCGTCCACGTCGTCCTTCGTGACGACGAGCGGCGGGAGGAACCGGACGGTGCTGCCGTGTCGCCCGCCCAGTTCCACGACGAGACCGCGCTCGAAGCACGCCGTCCGGATGGCCGACGCGCGGTCGGCGTCGGTGGGGTAACTGCCGAGGTCGTCCGGTTCCGCCGTCGGGTCGACTATTTCGGCACCGAGCATCAGGCCGCGTCCGCGAACGTCGCCGACGCAGTCGAACGCCTCGGCGGTCGCTTCGAGACGACCTCGCAGTCGGTCGCCCATCCGCGCGGCGTGGGCGTCGAGGTCGTTTTCGACGACGTGTTCGATGGTCGCGCGCCCCGCCGCCATCGCCAGTTGGTCGCCGCGGAAGGTTCCGGCGTGCGCGCCGGGCTCCCACGCGTCGAGTTCCTCGTCGTAGACGACGACCGCCAGCGGGAGTCCGCCGCCGACCGCCTTCGAGAGCGTCACCGCGTCGGGGACGATGTCGGCGTGCTCGAAGGCGTACAGTTCGCCCGTGCGACCCAGTCCGGTCTGTATCTCGTCCACGACCAGCGGGATATCTCGCTCGCGGGTCGTCCGCCGTATCTCCCGCGTCCACTCGTCCGGGGCGGGAATCGCGCCGCCCTCGCCCTGCACGAGTTCGAGCACCATCCCCGCCGGGTCGGTGATGCCGCTCTCCGGGTCGTCCAGAACGCGCTCGACGTACCGACTGGCGGTTCGGCGGCCCTCTTCGCCGCCGATGCCGAACGGACAGCGGTAGTCGTAGGGGTAGGGAAGGTGGTGGACGTCGGGCATCGTCCCCGGCACGTCCGCCTTCGGGTCGGTGTCGCCCATCAGGCCGAGCGCGCCGTGGGTCATTCCGTGGTAGCCGCCCTGAAACGCCAGAACCGAGCGGTTACCGGTCGCGGTCTTGACGAGTTTCAACGCGGCCTCGACGGCGTCCGTCCCAGCGGGGCTACAGAACTGCACCCGCGCCGAGTCGGCGAACTCGTCGGGGAGGCTGTCGAACAGCGCGTCGACGAACCCGTCTTTCGTCGGCGTCGCGAGGTCGAGCGCGTGCAGCGGCCCGCTCGCGTCCAGCACTTCCTCGATGGCCTGCACGACGGCGGGGTGGTTGTGTCCGAGCGCGAGGGTTCCCGCGCCCGCGAGGCAGTCGTAGTAGACGTTCCCGTCCGCGTCCTCGACTTCGACCCCCTCCGCGCGCCGAATCGCCATCGGGAGGTGGCGGGGGTAGGTTCGCGCGTTCGATTCGCGGCGGGCCTGCTTTTCGAGCAGGCGCTCGTTCTCGGTTCGGCTCACGGCGACCCCTCCGTCGAATCGAGTCGCGGAGCCGCGGCTATTCGTCCGTCCTGGGGCTTGCATCGGCGCATCACGGGTTTTAGGCTCGCCTAAACCGAGTAAAAGCTTGCGGTTTTTAGGCAGCCCTAAAAGAAAGAAAAGCGATAGTTACCGACGAACGACCGGATGTACCATCGTCGTCCGTCCGAGTTCGGAACGTCCGTTCCACCGGCGATATCGCCCCCGACCGAACGGGACCGGCCCACTTCCGAAGACTTACCTCGTATTGTTTCGACGTTGTCACTAAATGGTCGTTCGCCTCCTACAGTACGCCGACGTGGAAAACGCGTACGATTCGCCCGAACGAATCGGTCGCCTCGCGGGACGTATCGAAGAGTTGCGCGACGAGCGAACGTTCGTCTGCGGGGCCGGGGACGACACCGGACCCGGCGTCCTCTCGCTCGTCACCGGAGGGAGACAATCGCTCCCGTTCTTCGACGCCGCTTCGCCGGACTTCGAGACGTTCGGCAACCACGACTTCGACCACGGGTTCGACGCCATCCGGGAGATCGTTCGAGAGTCGCCGCAGCGGTGGCTCAACGCGAACGTGGAACGCGACGGGAAGCGGTTCGCCGCGGAGCACACCGCCCCCACCGCGCTGGTCGAACGGGACGGTCGCCGAATCGGGTTCGTCGGCGTGACCGCCCCGGAAACGCCGGACATCAACCCCGCCGCCGAAGAACTGACCGTTCTCGACCCGGTGCCGGTCGTTCGCGACGCGGCGGCGCACCTCCGGGACCGCGGCGCCGACCACGTCGTCGTCCTCTCGCACTGCGGCGACGACGCCGACCTCGCGGAACTCGACGTCGACGTCGTCCTCGGCGGTCACGAGCACGAGGAGCGAATCGAGCGCGTCGACGGGACGCTCCTCACCCGCCCGGGCGACCTCGGACGAACGCTGCTCGAAGTGGAACTCGGCGAGGGGCGACCGACCGCGACGCACCACGACACCGCCGATGCGACCCCCGACGCCGACGTGGTCGCCGCCCTCCGAAACCTGCTGGACGAGACCGGCCTGACCGAGACGGTCGGGACGCTCGACGAACCGGTACTCCGCCACGACCGCGCTCGGAAAGCCGGGGAGAGTCGCCTCGGCAACCTCGTCGTCGACGCTCAGCGCTGGCGCGCCGACGCCGACGTCGCCCTCGCGCTCGGGGGAATCCGTCCGGGCGACCCGCTGGAAGGCACCGTCACGGCCGCCGACCTCGTCGGATTGATGCCCTACGGCAACGACCTCCTCGCGGTCGAACTCCCGGGCGAACGCCTCGCCGAAGCGTTCAGGGAACTGTCGCTATCGTACCGATACCCCGATTCGCCGCAATACATGTTCGGTCACGTCTCCGGCGCGACCGTGACGTGGGACGACCGCGACGATACGCTGTCCGAAGCGACCGTCGACGGCCGACCGCTCGACCCCGAGAGACGGTACGAGGTCGCCGTCTCGGAGTACTTCGCGGAGGCGGACAACCTCTTCACGTCGTTCGACCGGAACGACGCGGTTCGAACCTGCGGAACCGTCCACGACGCGCTGGTCGAGTACGCCCGCGAGCGCGGACTCGACCCGACCGTCGACGGCCGCATCCGACGACCGCACTTCGACCCGCCGACGGTTCGCTGACGACCGACGAATCTTCGTCGTCCCCCTCAGTACACGAAGACCTGATCCGACAGTTCGACGTAGAGGCCGTAGTAGGTCCCGTCCCGTTCGAGGTACGCGTGTCTATCCTCGGCCTGTCGCTCCGCGCGGTTTCCGACGCGCTCGACGAACCGATGGAACGCGTCGGAGGGGTCGCACGTCCCGTATCCCCCCTCCTCGACGACGGTTCGGAGGATCGCCTTCTCGGCGGACGAGAGCGTCGAGAAACGGATGGGTGCGTACCCGTCGCCGATTTCGGAACGAACTCGCTCGACTCTGATGACGCTGTCGTGCATCGAGTCGTGGGTCTCCCCGCAGTCGGTCGACCGCTCCCAGTCGGTCAACGAAGGCTCGTTATTTCCGGTCTTCTCGCGCTCCCCGGGTCGTTCGCGTTTCGTCGTTTCGGGCGCGCTCGCCGGCGTCGACCGACCGAGGCAACCGCCGACGAAGACGGCGGGGAGACTCGCGACGAGCGTACGACGGTTCATACCGGTCGTACTCGCCGTTCGTTCCTAAGCGTTCGGAAGACTGAAAGAATCGTTTGACCGTTCGGTTCGACCGTTCGGCTACTCCAGCGCGCTTCCGGCCCGAATCACGCGCTCCTCGCCGAACTTCGGCCCGATGAACTGCACGCCGACCGGGAGGCCGTCGGTCTCGCCCGCCGGAACCGAGATGGCGGGGAGGTCTGCGAGGTTCACCGGCACGGTGTTCGCGTCGGCGAGGTACATCTGGAGCGGGTCGTCCAGGCTCTCGCCGAGTTCGAACGGCGGCGTCGGCATGGTCGGACTGGCGAGCACGTCCACGTCCTCGAAGGCGGCGTCGAAATCCTGTTTGACCCACGCCCGGGCGTCCTGGGCCTTCTTGTAGTACTTGTCGTGGTAGCCGGCCGAGAGCGCGTAGGTTCCGAGCAGGATGCGGCGTTTCACCTCGTCGCCGAAGGCCTCCTCGCGGGCCTCCGAGAACACCTCGTTCCAGTTGCCGTCGAACCCGCCTGAGTGGCCGTATCGCACGCCGTCGTAGCGCGCGAGGTTCGAGGACGCCTCGGACATGGCGATGACGTAGTACGCCTCGACCGCGTGCTCGACGGAGGGGAGCGAGACTTCGTGCACCGTCGCCCCCTGCGATTCGAGGGCGTCGATGGCGGTCCGGAACCGCTCGACCACGCCCCCGTCCGCACCCTCCACCAGTTCGGTGGGGACGCCCACGTCGAGTCCGGAGACGTCGCCGTCCGCCGCACCCGCGTAATCGGCGTTCGCGCCCTCCTCCCTCGTCGTGGAGTCGCGCTCGTCCGGCCCGGCGACGACGTCGAGCAGTTCGGCGGCCCCCTCGACCGTGGGGGCGATGGGGCCGATCTGTTCGAGGCTGTTGGCGTACGCGACCAGTCCGTACCGCGAGACGAGTCCGTAGGTCGGTTTGATGCCGACGACGCCGCAGAAGGCGGCGGGGCAGCGAATCGAACCGCCCGTGTCGGTGCCGAGCGCGAGGTCCGCGTCGCCCGCCGCGACCGCGGCGGCGCTTCCGCCCGAGGAACCGCCCGGAACGCGCCCCTCGGCGGCGGGGTTCTCGGTCGGGCCGAAGGCTGACGTTTCGGTGGTCGTGCCCATCCCGAACTCGTCCATGTTCGCCTTGCCGACGATGGTCGCGCCCGCGTCCTTCAACCTCCTGACGACGGTGGCGTCGTAGGGCGGGACGTAGTCGTCGAGCATCGCGGATCCGCAGGTGGTTCGGACGCCCTCGGTGCTGATGTTGTCCTTGACGGCGACCGTCTTCCCGGCGAGCGGGCCGTCCCCCTCGCCGTCGATGGTCTCCTCGGTGATGAACGCGTTGTGGCTCATGAGACGTTCGGCCCCTTGAAGTAGCCGTCCTCGGATTCGGGGGCGTTCTTCAGCGCTTCTTCCTGGTCGAGACCGTCGCGCACTTCGTCCTCGCGCATGACGTTCGCGAGGTCGGACTCGCGCTCGACCTCGGGCACCTCGTCCAGCGTCTCGAAGTAGCCGAGGATGTCCGCGAACTGGTCGGCGAACCGCTCGGCGTCCTCGTCGGAGATACCGACGCGGGCCAACCGCGCGACGTACCGAACCTCGTCGGGGCCGGGAGACGTATCGCTCATGTGTTGACGAACCCGCGGACGAGCGGTAAGGGTTTCGATACGCCACCTACCGGGTCGTCGAGTATCATAAAGCGAGCGATAACCGAGTCGTGTATATCTTTCGAATACTGTCTTCTTCCCCGAGGAAGACCGGATGAATCCGAGGTTTTTCGTCCGAGAAAATCGCCCGTCTACCCACTGGACTTAAGTAGGTGGAAGTGCTACATGATATGTCTATCGATTACTTCGAATCTCGGCCTATCGACCGGCTTCTGAGTGCTATATACGCGACTAACACACGGTCCCGACAGGACGCAACAACCGAACACAGCACGCGCCCATGACTGATACACGCACCCGAACGAACGACGAAACTGAGACCAGCGACGAGCGAACGGAAGAGCGAACCGACGAGCGACAGCGTTGCCCCGAATGCGGCGGTTCGCTCGTGACCGACGAGGAACGAGGGGAGCGAGTGTGCGCCGACTGCGGTCTCGTCGTCGAAGAGGACGCGGTCGACCGCGGGCCGGAGTGGCGCGCCTTCGACGCGGCCGAACGCGAACAGAAGTCCCGCGTCGGCGCACCGACGACGACGATGATGCACGACAAGGGGCTCTCGACCAACATCGACTGGCGCGACAAGGACGCCTACGGGAACTCGTTGGGGTCGCGCCAGCGCGAGAAGATGCAGCGACTCCGAAAGTGGAACGAGCGGTTCCGCACGCGCGATTCGAAGGAGCGCAACCTCAAGCAGGCGCTGGGCGAGATCGACCGGATGGCCTCGGCCCTCGGGCTACCGGACAACGTCCGCGAGATGGCCAGCGTCATCTACCGCCGGGCGCTCGACGAGAACCTCCTCCCGGGACGCTCCATCGAGGGCGTGGCGACGGGGGCCCTCTACGCCGCCGCCCGACAGGCGCGAACGCCCCGCAGTTTGGACGAACTCACCGCCGTCTCGCGCGTCGAGAAGGACGAAATCGCCCGCACGTACCGCTACGTCGCCCGCGAACTCGGCCTCGAAATCGAACCGGCCGACCCGAAGAGCTACGTCCCGCGGTTCGCCTCGGAACTCGACCTCTCGGACGAGACCGAGCGCCGCGCCCGGTCGTTGCTCGATTCGGCCATCAAGCAGGGACTCCACAGCGGGAAGTCGCCGGTCGGCCTCGCCGCCGCCGCCGTCTACGCCGCCGCCCTCCTCACCAACGAGAAGGTGACCCAGAGCGAGGTGAGCGACGTGGCGAACATCAGCGAGGTCACCATCCGCAACCGCTACCACGAACTGCTCGACGCCGAAGAGGGAACCGTCACGCCCTGACCGAAACCGTGAACTGCGGTCGGTCATCCTCCTTTACATGGAGACGACGCGACACTTCACCGCGACGACGTACGTCGTCCACGACGGCGACTGCCTGCTCCACGAACACGACCGACTCGGCATGTGGCTCCCGCCGGGCGGTCACTTGGCCCGCGACGAACTCCCCCGCGAGGCCGCCCTCCGGGAGCTCCGCGAGGAGACGGGGTTGGACGCGACCCTCCTCGAACCGGAGACGCGCGTGACCGCCGATTTCGGGCGGGAACTCCCGCCCGCCGAGCACACCATGCTCTACGACGTCGACGTGGCGGACGGCGAGGTCGCCCACCAGCACATCGACTTCGTCTACTACGCCGAAGCGCCGAACCGAACCCTCTCGCCCGCCGACGGCGAGGCGGGGACCGACGAGTGGCGGTGGTTCTCCCCCGACGAACTGCGCGACCGCGACGGGTTGACGGAGGAGGTCGCGACGCTCGGCATCGAAGCCGTAGAGCGCGTCGAATCCGCCCGAACGCGGTGATTAAGCGGTGTATAATAAGGTCGGTCCGGTGGATGGCCGACCCCATGAGCATCATCGACCGACTCCAACGACGACTCGGCGGCGACGACGACGAAGACCCCCGACCGACCTACGTCTGCACCGGTTGCGGGAAGGCGTTCGACGCGGACCGGGACCGCTGTCCCGACTGCGGAAGCGAGAACGTCGTGACGCCGCGACACTGACAGAATTCGCACCTGTCGATGTTCGATTTCTGATTATTACCTCGGAGGTATTTCGTCGGAATCTAACTTTACGCCCACAGTAGCGTTTTAGGGCCGTTTACCCCGTCCATAATAATGGGGGCTCTCCGTGTCGAACGATTCAGGGATGAGATTTGTCAGGAGTTTGGGTTTGGGTTTCGGGAGCCCGGACTCGGCGCGATTCGAGTGTAAGGGCTGCGGGACGCCGTACGAACTCGACCGGCAGGTGTGCGCGGAGTGCGGCGGCTGTTGCATCGGGTACCGCGATTCGTGGCTCGAACGAGAACTGGGCGAGCGGGCGTCGCGGTCGCGGACGTACTGAACCGCCGGGCGGAGTCACTCCGCCCGCGAGCGAACGTACTTCGTCACGTGGTCGTCCATCCGGCGCTTGTACCCGGCCCGCCGCGCGAGACGGTCGAGTTCCCGCGCCACGAGACTGCCGTACTGAACCGCTTTCTTCCGCCGCGTCGCCACCTCGTCGGGGACGAACCGCCGGGCCGCCTCCCTGAACGCCCACTTTCGGACCCCGTCGTCGGAGACGAGCATGCGTCCGGGCAGTCGAAGCGCGGCCAGAACCACTCGGTCGTCCAGCAGCGGCGCGACGGGTTCGACGCCCGCAGCTCGGAGCGCGAGCGCGTCCCGGGTCAACTGCTCGGGCAGGGTTCGAATCGTCTCGCGCGCCGCACCCCGCACCGTCTCGGCCGCGACGCGGTGGTCCGCGCGGGCGACCTTCTCGTAGCCGCCGAACAGTTCGTCCGCCCCCTGTCCGACCGCGAGGCGGTCGTAGCCGTCCGCCCGCGCTCGCTCCGCGGTCAGGTACAGCGGGAGCGCTATCTGCACGTCCATCGCGTTGGTGCGTCCGATGGCGCGGGCCACCTCGGGGACGGCGCGTTCGATATCGTCGTGGGCGAGTTCGACCACCCGCACCTCGCGGTTCATCCGCTCGGCCGCGGTTCGGGCGGCCTCCGCGTCGTGACTGTCGGGGAACCCCGCCACGTAGAGCGGGCGGTCGAAGGCGCTTGCGACGACCGCCGAATCGACGCCGCCCGAGAACGCCACCGCGAGGTCGGCGTCGGAGACGTCTCTCAAACTCGCGTCGACGGCGTCGCCGACCGCCGAAACCGCTTCCGCCTCGTCCTCGAAGACCGACGGGTCGGGGAGCGTCCAGAGTCGTTCGTCCCCGTCCCGCGTCCGGGCGTGGCCCGCGGGGACCGGGTCCGGGTCGTCCAGTTCGGTCGGGTCGTATCGCCACGTCGTCGGGTCGCCGGCTTCGGAGAAGAGCGGATGGCGGCCGAGCACGTCCCGGACGAGTCGCCCGTCGAGTTCGCCGGCGAACCCGCTCCCGCCCGGGAGCGGATCGCCCTCGTCGATGGCTCGGCGAACGAGGTCGGGGTCCGCGCCCCGCATCAGCCGAAGAACTGCGCGACGCGGTTGACGACCCGGCGTTTCGCGCCGCCCGCGGCTTGGCGGAAGCTGATGCGCCACGGCGTTCGTTTCCCCTGCACTTCGGTTCGCCCCTCCGCGATGGCGTCGAGGATGTCCCGCACGTCGGGCGCGGCGTCGATCCTCGTCACGGCCTGTCCGACCATCTCGCTGATGTGGGCGTCGCTTCCCGCCGTCATCGGAATCCGGTGTCTGCGGGCGAACGCCTTCGCCCGGCGATTACCCCGGCCGGTCAACAGGCGCGAGTTGTACACTTCGATGGCGTCCGCCTTGATGAGTTCCCCGCGGTCGATGTTCGCGACGACGCCGCTCCGCGACTTCTGGAAGGGGTGGGGAACGACGGCGACGCCGCCCTGTTCCCTGATTCGGTCGAGCGTCTCCGCGAACGACAACCCCGGCGGAACGCGCTCTTCGACGCCGATTCCGAGGACGTGGCCGGCCCGCGACGTGATTTCCATGCCGGGGATGCCGACCAGTCCGTAGTCGGGAGCGCGCTCCGCGACTTCGAGGCTCGCCTCGATGTGGTCGTGGTCGGTGACGGCGATGGCGTCGAGACCGACCGCTTTCGCCTGTTCGAGGATGAGGTCCACCGGGTCGCGGCCATCGTGAGAGAGCGCGGAGTGACAGTGCAACTCGACCGAAAGCACGACCGACCGTTGGGCGAGTGGGGGGAAAAACGCCTCGGTCTGCGACGACGGACGGGATTTCGCAAAACGGCGTCGACCTACTATCGTTCGATCTTTGGCGTCGAGTACGGGTATCGAAAGCGGCGACGTCGCTCACGAAACGACTCGAAAGGTAGGTATCGCACGAATAACGGCGACAACACGGTGCATCGCCGTCGAAGATACGGATAGCGGGGCGTAGACCGGCGATCGCGGAGCCGTGGTAAGTTGCGTTCGGGTTCGGAAACGACGTGGAAAACTCGATTATCCGTCTCGAGAGATTGAGAGAGGAGTTCGGACGGTGTTTTTCGTAGCCGCCGCGTAAGCGTGCTGGTTCGACTTCGTCGTGCGGTTCGCGCATATTTTACCCCGTACGGACGGAACCCATCCACGGTCGAACCGAACTACAGATATTGATTACCGCGTGTTATTTTCTAATTTTGTTAGTTAATTTTATATCCGGCCGGAGAGGATACCGAACTGCCCCTCTAAAGGGCAAAAAACGATAGCCAGTGGCCGTGGCAGACGGACAAGGAAAGAATGGGCTTCACCTCCCTCCGTTTTGATTTTCGGTGGCGAACGTAGCGAGAGCCGTCGGCTAATTTCGTACCGTCGGACGGACGCTCACCCATCGGTCGACCTCACGTTGTGACTGGACTTGTTTTCGGTCTTCCCACTTGATTCTCCAGCTGTTCAACGTCGTCTATTAGCCGGTCATCTTTCTCTTTGATCTCCGCGATGACCGTCTCTGGCGCGTCAGTGTATTCTCCGAAGGCAGTGGCCAGAATAGTCGGAAACTCTTAAGATTGTAATGGCAACTTCATCCAAATCCCAATCGATACATTTCTAAAGACAAATGCGTTTCTTAGTAGGTCAGGGTCTGAATATTGTTGTTTGATTTGGAAACCAATTTTCCGTGCCTCACCTGGATCGTATTCTGCTTTTGGTCCGTCGAATAACTGAGTTCCCCCAACTTCTGTCATTTCGTTCGGGGATGAGAGTGTCACTTCTGTCCCTTTAATTGGGTCCTCGCTAGTCTTGTCATATAGCCTTAGTGAAACGCTTGCTAAATTTGGTTCAGATCCTTGGTGCAGTAACTCACCAATCACCGAGATATAAAGTGGAACACCGTAATCAAAACTTTCGAACGGGAAAATGCCGAATGATTCGGGATGATCTTCTACAGTATACTCCCGTGACAACTCCGAAGAAGGAGGGACGGCAGAAATAGAAGGAACGGTTTCAGTCTGGTAGAGGGGGATATACTGATCACATTTTTGCTGTTGAGCGGCGGATTCGGCTGACGCAGAATTACTATTGAAGAGGACTCCACCACCTACTCCGAGTAGTGATGCGAGGGTCGTCCGACGTGAAAAGTTAGTTTTTTCTTCGCTACTAAATGTAGTACTTCTTCTAACGTCAGCGTCCGATTTCTTTCCCATGCTATCGGGTTAATTCTCGACCTCTTTTTATTTTTTATTAATTTTCTATGTTATCCTCACGATTGAATTCATCCTTTGCGTCATGTTTTCGTCTCTTCTCTAGTAGAAAATAATATGAGATGGACAACAGTACCTCAAGGATCAGCGCGTACTCTCTAAACTTGTCTCAAGAGAGTAGAGTGGTGGATTGCATACCTACACATCTTTCGATTCTCGATGTCTCTACTGCCTGTCGGGACAACAGTCTACGAGGTTAATTTAGTGTATGGGGGACGCGAGTAGTTACGTCATAGTGAACCCAAGGACTAAGTGAGCGACTAGCATACTTTTTGTGTCGGGCACGCGTGAAGGCTGATTGGAAGGCTATTGGATAAGCATGCCCGACGAACGTGGGTTGCACGGTGCAGCCAAACACCTACCAACGTCCCCACGTTCGATGCAGCTAGAGAACTATTACAGGCGTATGCAACCCGAGTCATTAAGCAACCATAGTTCATAATATTATTTGTCGGGTTCTGTCAAGCTAAGAACGTGCGTACCCGACGAACGTGGACAGCGCGCAACAAAGGAACCATCCAACTCAATGCTCACTGCTCATTCCCACGTTCCGTGTATATAGCAGTCAGCGGCGTGCTAGGTCTCTTGATTGTTGGATAGAAAAGTCTCCTACGGCGAGGGGCAGTCGCTTCCCGACTCAATTCAAAGTTGGTCGGAGTCACCGTTTTCTTCGTGTCGCGGTACCTCGAAGCGTCGGCGTTCGAGGAGTAGCACGTTCGTGCACATGGAAAGGCATTAATCCGCCCTGTCTGTACAGGACAGTGAATGAGCCTGTCCGAGTCCGACCGAGAGTTGGTCGTCGCCGAACTCGGCCGCGACCCGACTCCGGCCGAGGAAGCGCTGTTCGAGAACCTCTGGAGCGAACACTGCGCGTACCGTTCGTCGCGCACGCTGCTGTCGGCGTTCGAGTCGGAGAGCGAGGACGTGGTCGTGGGTCCCGGCGACGACGCCGCGGTCGTGGCGCTGAACGACGACACCTACATCACGATGGGCATCGAGAGTCACAATCACCCCTCCTACGTCGACCCCTACGACGGCGCGGCGACGGGCGTCGGCGGCATCGTCCGCGACACGCTCTCGATGGGGGCCTACCCCGTCGCGCTCGCCGACTGCCTCTACTTCGGCGGGTTCGACCGCGAACACTCCCGCTACCTGCTGGAAGGCGTGGTCGAAGGCATCGCCGACTACGGGAACTCCATCGGCGTTCCGACGGTGACGGGGAGCACGCAGTTCCACCCCGACTACGAGGGCAACCCCCTCGTCAACGTGGCCTGCATCGGACTGCTCCCGGCCGACCGCCTCGTCACGGCGAACGCGCGAGAGGCGGGCAACAAACTCGTCCTCGTCGGCAACGCGACCGGTCGTGACGGACTCGGCGGCGCGAGCTTCGCCAGCGAGGACCTCTCGGAGGACGCCGAGACGGAAGACCGCCCCGCGGTGCAGGTCGGCGACCCGTACACGGAGAAACTGCTCATCGAGGCGAACGAGGAACTCGTCGACGGTAACCTCGTGGAATCGGCCCGCGACCTCGGAGCCGCGGGTCTCGGCGGCGCGTCCAGCGAACTGGTCGCGAAGGGCGGTCTCGGGGCCGCCATCGACCTCGACCGCGTCCACCAGCGCGAACCGAACATGAACGCGCTCGAAATCCTGCTCGCCGAATCGCAGGAGCGAATGTGCTACGAGGTTCGCCCGGAGAACGTCGACGCGGTGGCCGACATCGTCGAGAAGTACGACCTCGGCTGTTCGGTCATCGGCGACGTGACCGAGGGGAACTACGTCTGCACGTTCGAGGACGAGACGGTGGTGGACGTTCCCGCCGAGTTCCTCGGCGACGGCGCGCCGACGAACGACCTGCCCGCGGAGGAGCCCGAACGACCCGAGCGCGACCTGCCGGACGCCGATCTGCGCGAAGCGTTCGAAGCGGTGGTCGGGTCGCCCAACTGCGCGAGCAAGCGGTGGGTCTACCGGCAGTACGACCACGAGGTCCAGACCCGAACCGCGACCCCGCCGGGCGACGACGCGGCGGTGCTCGCCGTCAGGGACGCGGACCTCGGCCTCGCGTTCTCCGCGGGCGCGAACCCGCACTGGACGACCGTAGCGCCTTACGACGGCGCACGCGCCGTCGCGCTGGAGAACGCCACGAACCTCGCCGCGAAGGGAGCGCGACCCCTCGCGGCGGTGGACTGTCTGAACGGCGGCAACCCCGAAAAGCCGGAGGTGTACGGCGGGTTCGAGGGAATCGTGGACGGTCTCGCGGACATGTGCAGCGCCCTCGCGGTTCCGGTCGTCGGCGGAAACGTCTCGCTCTACAACGACTCCCCGAGCGGCCCGATTCCGCCGACGCCGACGCTGGCGATGGCGGGGACGACCGCCGACTACGACGCTCCGCCCGCCGAACTCTCGGGCGACGGCACCCTGCTCCTCGTCGGGGAACCGAGCGCACCGCTCGGCGGGACGGAGTACCTCGCGCGATTCGGCGGGAGCGACCGCTTCCCCGAACTCCTCGACAACCCCAGCGAACGCGTCGCCCGCCTGCGCGAGGTCGCCACGCAGGAGGGGACGCTCGCGGTGCACGACGTGAGCGACGGCGGACTCGCGGTGACGCTGGCCGAGATGGTCTCCGAGGACGCGGGCGCGTCGGTGTCGCTCGACGGCGACGCGACCCCCGCGGAACTGCTGTTCAGCGAACTACCGGGTCGAGCGGTCGTCGAGACGACCGCCCCCGAGGACGCCTTCCGCGCGTTCGACGGCGTCGCGCCGGTCGCCGAAATCGGCGCGGCGAACGACTCCGGGGTGCTCCGAATCGAAGTCGGCGACGGGGGGCTTCGCTGCTCGGCCGATAAAATCGCGGGGCTTCGGGACGTGCTCGCGCGAGAACTGGAGCGATAGGGCGAGAGAACTCAGCCGAACAACAGGAGCGGGACGCCGAACGTGATGGCCAACCCGACGACGAGGATGACGAATCCGGTCGTCACCTGGCTCATCGTAAAGTCCTGCTGCGGTGCCGTCACTCGGTCTCTCTCTTCGGCGTCGTACTCGTGACCACTCATATTCGGAGGTGTGCGTGCCCGGTACTTCGGTGTATCGGTGTTCCTGTCGAGTTCGAGGGTGACGCCCTCGAGAGGAACCGCCGCACGCGTAGCGGTTCGCCCGCGCAGCCGATCGATCCATCGGCGTCGCGACCGGTTCCCCGATCACCTCTGCCACAAACCGACCCCTTTTGACGCCCGACTCCCTACCGTCTCCCAATCGATGACCCTCACCAAGCGAATCGTCCCGTGCATCGACGTGGACGTGGACGAGGACGGGAACCCCGCGGTCTACACGGGCGTCAACTTCGAAGACCTCCGGTACACCGGCGACCCGGTGGAGATGGCCCGGCGGTACAACGAGGCGGGCGCGGACGAGTTCGTCTTCCTCGACATCACGGCCAGCGCGGAGGGGCGCGAGACGATGCTCGGCGTGGTCTCCGCGGTGGCGGACGAAGTGTTCATCCCGCTCACCGTCGGGGGCGGCATTCGCACGCGCGAAGACATCAAGGAGACGCTCCGCGCCGGGGCGGACAAGGTCTCCATCAACACCGCCGCGCTGGAGCGCCCTGAACTCGTCACCGAGGGCGCGGAGGCGTTCGGCAACCAGTGCATCGTCATCAGCGTGGACGCCCGCAGGCGGTTCGACGAGGGGGGCGAGCACTACGCGCGGGTGGACGGCGAGTCCTGCTGGTTCGAGTGCACGGTCAAGGGCGGTCGCGAGGGAACCGGCGTGGACGTGGTCGAGTGGGCGACGGAGGCCGAGTCGCGCGGCGCGGGCGAACTGTTCGTCAACTCCATCGACGCCGACGGGACGAAGGACGGTTACGACGTTCCCCTGACGAAGGCGGTCTGCGACGCCGTCTCGACGCCGGTCATCGCCTCCTCCGGCTGCGGCGGCCCCGAAGACGCCTACGAAGTGTTCGCCGAGGCGAACGCGGACGCGGCGTTGGCGGCCTCCATCTTCCACTACGGCGAGTACTCGATTCGGGAAGTGAAGGAGTACCTCGCCGAGCGCGACGTGCCGGTTCGGCTGTAAACTCGAACCCTACCCCCGACCGCTTCGCGGCCCGCCCTCACTCGGTCGCCCCGGTTCCGCCGACCCGCTCCGCGAGCAGCTCGCGTATCCACGTGGCGAACCCGTGGTCGTGCCCCCGAGTCCACACCCCCGTCTCCTCCGTCACCTCCGGGAGGTCGCTCTCCTCGACGCCGCTGGCGAGAACCGAGTGGTGGTCGACCAGCGCCAACTGTCCCGGCCACTTCTTCTCGACTCGGGTCGTCCGCTCCAGCTTTTCCGTGACCGCAACGTGCGCGTTCGGTACGGCTTCCTCGATGCGTTCCTTCACCGACTCCGACGGTACCTCCACGGTGACGGCGACGCCGCGGTCGGTGGCGGCCGCCAGTCGGTCGAGCACCCGGTCTCTGAGCACCGTCTCGTCGGCGACGATGAACGCGACGCTGACCTCCGCGTCGTCAAGCAGCGCCATCACCCTGTTGGTGACGTGTTCAGCGTCCGCGACCGCCCACACCCCCTCGTCCTCCCGTATCTCAGCCGATTCCACCGCGTCGAGCGCGGTGTCCGCCGCCTCGATGTTGGTGCGGTAGTTTCGTCGGAGCACGTCGAACGCCTCGTCCTTGGGAACCGCCCTGTACTCACGCGGGTCCGACTCCTGGACGTCCACCAGCCCCCGCTGGTGGAGGCGCTCGACCGTGTCGTAGACGCGCGACCGGGGTACCTCGGAGAGTTGGCTGACGTCCTTCGCGGTTGCCTTGGTGACGCGAGTGAGCGCGGCGAAACACTTCGCTTCGTACTCGGTTAAACCCAAGTTTTCCAACGCGCTGACCGCCTCGCTCTCACTAGTCATGGGGCGAGTAGCGGGGCGACGAATAAACCCGTATCGGCGGACTATCGCTGCGGTTCGACCAGGCGGAGGAGCGCCCGAACTCGTCCGTCGTTCGCCGACATCGAGACCGAATCCCGCTTTTGGTCGTACTCGACGATGTTCGCTTCGGCCAGTTTCGGGACGTGTTTGTGATAGAGCGAGAGGTAGGTTCGCTTCACCTCCTCGGCCGGAACGTCCGACAAATGGGACTCGTGTTCCCGCACCGCAACCTCGTCCGCCAGGTCGGCCAGCGCGATGGGCGAGTCGTGCGCTTCGATACACCGGAGGAGGCAACGACGGCGTCGGTTCGCGACGATGTCGAACTGCGCGTCGAGGGGTAGCGTTTCTTCGACCGTTCGAACGTCGCTTTCGGTATCCATCACCCCGCCGTACGGGCCGCCCACGTTTAAGGTGACTGTCATTACTGCCGACGTAACGCGCCGTTCACTACGGAGATGACAACGCCGAGAACCGGGGAGGACGCGGCGTCCGGCGCTCAAACGGAGTACGTCTCGTAGAGCGCGGCCACCCCGCCGATAGCGAGGACGAACCAGTAACTGGCCACCCGGTAGACGAGCGCGATGGCGGCCGCGGTGTCGGCCGTCACCGACGCGAGGGCGACGAGGAGCGCCACGATGGCGACTTCGACGCCGCCGAGACCGCCGGGGGTGGGGACGATTCCGGCGACGGTGCTCGCCGGGACGACGAACAGGACGACGACGGGGTTGAGGCGGACGCCGAACGTCAACCCCGCCACGTACAGCGGCAGCGCGAAGAACACCCATCCCACGTAGGCGTACGGGAGCGTCCGCTTGACGGCGGTCGGATGGGTTCGTATCTCGTCGATTCCGAGGAAGAACTCCCGAATCCGCTCGCGGACCGACTCCGTATCGACGCGCGAGGTGCGAGCGGCGAGCGGTTCGAGGAGGCGGGTGACGACTCGCTCGACGAAGCCTCGCTTCCGCCAGCCCGCGTACGCGACCGCCGGGACGACGACCGCCAGTCCGGCCAGTCCGGCGACGAGGAGGTTCGCCCGCCCGGAGATGTCGGTTCGGAACGCGAGCGCGACTCCCCCGACGGTGGCGAAGGTGAAGAAGGGAACGAGGTTCAGGAGGTCGGCGGCGACGACGCCCGCGAGGCTCTCCTGATAGGTGGCGCGCTCGTCCGACGACAGGACGAGCGCGATGAACGGACCCCCGCCGGCCTTGCCGAACGGGGTCGCGTAGTCGGCGAACGTCGCCGCGAAGTAGGTGACGACGAGCGACCGAAACGGAATCCGCACGTCGACGGCCGAGAGGACGATGTCCCACGCCCTCGACCAGAAGACGAGGCTGACGACGCTCGACGCGCAGGCGACGGCCACCCACCGCCAGTCGGCCTTCGCGAACGCCCGTCCTATCTCCTTCCACCCGACGACGCGACCGAACAGGTACAGGAGCAGGCCGGCGACGACGAAGCCGACGAGCACCTTCGCCACCGTGCGACGGTCGACCGCAGAATCGGTTCCTGACATGAGTTTCCCCTCCTCGATTCGCCCGACCGCTGGGTCTCACGAGGACTAGTCCGGACCGACGGTTGTGTCTGTCGGCGGCGGAAGCGTCGAAGAGATCAGGCCGCGGTCTCGAACGCCTCGCGGAAGGCGCTCGTCTTGTCCTTGATGTTCTGCGCGCCGGCTTCCAGCGCGTCGAGGGGGTCGGTGCCGGTTTCGGTTTTGAGGCTGAGTATCGGGTCGGTCTGGCCGCCGGACTGTTCGGGGTTCACGTCGTAGGTGGCCGCCGCGACGCCCTCGGTTTCGAGGAGCGCACCCTTGAGCACGTTCATGAACGTGTGGTTCTCGCCCCCGATTTCTATCTGGAGTTCGGTGTCGCTCTTCTCGATAACCCGCAGTTCCATGCCCACGAATTCTGCGTTGTCGCGTTTCAATCTTGCGAAGCGCGCGTTTCGCGGCGGCTCTCGCGGAACGTCGTCTCCGAACGTCGACGGGGCGAACTCGCCGGTCGGCGCTCGAACGAAAAAGAAGCGTAGCTCAGATGTTCATCTCCGCGCCGAAGTACAGCACGACGACGAGGAAGATCCAGACCGCGTCCACGAAGTGCCAGTACATCGACACCGTCGTGACCGAGAGGTGGCGCTCGGCGGAGTACTGGCCGTAGAGCGCCCGCGCGAAGACGATGCCGATGAGGACCGCGCCCATGGAGACGTGCAGACCGTGCAGTCCCGTCAGGCCGTAGAACGCGCTGTTGAACACGCCGCCCGTGAGCGTGAAGTCGTGGTGGACGATGAACTCGTAGTACTCCAGAATCTGCCCGCCGATGAACACGATGCCGAGCAGGAGCGTCGCTCCCAGTCCGGCGAGGAACCGACTGCGGTTGTTCTTCCGGAGTTCGACCTCCGCCCAGTGGAGCGTGATGCTGCTCACTATCAGCAGGGCCGTGTTGATGAGGACGAGGTTGGTCGTCAGGTCGGGGAGGTGGCTCGTGTCCCACGTCCCGGTCCGGATGAAGAAGTAGTAGACGAACCCCGCGCCGAACGTCGCCACCTCCGACCCGAGGAACGTGATCATGCCCCAGCGGAGCGCGTTCGCGCCGGATTCGTGCGTGTCGCGGCTCCAGAAGTGCTTGACGAAGGCGTGGTACACCCAGCCGTACAACCCGGCGAGGAAGACGGCGGTGCTGGCGATGAACACCGTCGGGCCGATGGTCGGGCCGACGAGATTGTTTCCTCCGTGTCCGAGGATGAACAGCGCGGCACCGACGTAGAATCCGGCGCCGCCGATAGCGGTGACGAAGGGCCACCACGACGCCTCGCCAAAGCCCTTCGGCCAGTCCTCGACGGCCGGGAGGTGATGGCCGTGCTCCTCTGTCGAATCGTCCGTTACCGTCATACTGGGACGGTTACCGTCCGACCACTAAAAATGCACCCAAAAGCCTCCGCTGTCTCAAACGGTCGCGCCGCGTCGGATGAAGCGGTAGCGTCGCTGACGTATCTCGCGGTCGAAGGGAGAAAAGTCGGTCTCAGGCCGAACTGTTGTTTCCGCCCGAGCTGCCGTTGCCGGCCGTACTGTTGCCCGTGCCGTTGTTACCGCCCGGCTTGGGCTGGTATCCTTCCTGGTTCTGGAGCCACTGCTGGTACTCGGGTTGACTGACGACCCTGACTTTGCCCAACATGCTGGAGTGCCCCACGCCGCAGTACTCCGCGCAGTAGAGCTGATACGTCCCTTCCTCCGTCGCTTTCGTCTTGATGACGTTGTGCTGGTTCGGAATGGCGTCCTGTTTCAACCCGAGACCGGGGACGTGGAACGCGTGAAGCCAGTCTTTCGAGGTGATGTTGAAGTAGACCGGACGGTTCTTGGGGATGACCGCGTTCGTGGAGGCCGAGACGTTGTGACCCTTGTAGTTGAACGTCCACGCGTATCGCTCGGCGACCACCTCTATCTCGACCGCGTTCTTCTCCACGTTCTGCGCCTGCTCGGGCGTCGTCGTGACGTACTCGTTCGCCATCACGCCGTAGGAGGCGTAGCCGACGAACAGCAGGACGATGGCGGTGGCGACCGTCCACGTGATTTCGAGCCGACGGTTCTCCTTCGTCGGGAGCGGGTTCTCGTTGTTGCGGAACTTCCACACGGTGTAGATGAGGATGCCCTCGACCAGCACCGTGATGGGAATCGCGGCGTACAGCAACTGGGTGTTGAGCGTCTTGATGAGGTTCTCGGTCGTCGAATCGTACCCCTGCGCGAGCGCGGGGTCCACCGCGACCGCGAGGAGGGCCGCGCCGAGCACCGAAACGAACGCTATCCGCTTCGAATCCATACTACCTTAGGCTTGGGAAGTACTCCATAAATATGTGCTGTCTTCGTCCTCGGGAGAAGTCGGATGGTCTAAGTACGCGGGAAGGCAACCGTCGGACAACGGTGGCATCGCAGCACATCTCTTCGGACCGATTCGAACGCGCACTGACGGCGACGGCGGTCGGCGTCTACCTGCTGGTCGTCGTCGGTGCGACCACGTCGCTCACGGACGCGGCGGCCGCCTGCCCGACGTGGCCCGCGTGTAACGGTCGTTGGGTCGTCCCCTTCGACGATACGAACCTCGCCATCGCGTGGGGACACCGCGTCGTCGCGCTCGTCGTCGGCCTGCTCCTCGCCGCCACGACGCTGTTCGCGTGGCTGCGCGACTCTCGGCCGCGGGTTCGAGCGACCCTCTCGGCCGCCGCGGTGCTCTACCCGGTGCAGATCGGACTCGGCGCGCTCGCCGCGACGACGGCAACGACCGCGACGTTCGCGGCCGTCCACCTCGTCGTCGGAATGGCGATCTTCGCGGGGTGCGTGCTCGCGCTCGCGTGGGCGCTCGAACCCGCGGAGCGCGACGGCCCGGTCGAGACGGGCATCCGGGCCTCGGACGTGCCCGCGACTCCGGACGAGGGACGAACCCCGTCCGGACCGAAGGCGACCGCCTACGCCTACTTCCAACTGATGAAACCGCGCCTGATGTGGCTCCTCTGTCTCGTCGCGTCCGCCGGGATGGCGCTCGCGGCGGGGCCGAACCTCGAAGTGGAAACGGTCGTCGCCACGCTCGCGGGCGGCGTCCTCTCCATCGGCGCGAGCGGGACGTTCAACCACGTCCTCGAACGCGACGTCGACAGGCGGATGTCCAGAACCGCCGACCGGCCGGCGGCGACGGCGCAGATTCCGGTTCGGAACGCGGTGGCCTTCGGCGTCGCGTTGGCGATCGCCTCGATCGCCGTCTTCCTCTCGGTGAACCTCCTCGTCGCGGCGCTGGGGCTGACGGCCATCGTCTACTACAGCGTCGTCTACACCCTCCTGCTGAAGCCGAACACGGTACAGAACACGGTCATCGGCGGGTTCGCGGGGTCGCTCCCGGCGCTCATCGGCTGGGCCGCCGTCACCGACGGTTTCGGCCTGCCCGCGCTGGTGCTCGCCGGGGTCATCTTCCTCTGGACGCCGGCGCACTTCTATAACCTCGCGCTGGCGTACAAGGACGACTACGCGCGCGGGGGCTTCCCGATGATGCCGGTCGTCCGCGGCGAGGTCGAGACCCGGAAACACATCGTGCTGTGGCTGGGCGCGACGCTCCTCGCGGCGGGCGCGCTCGCCGCGGTGACGACGCTCGGCTGGCTATACGCCCTCACGACGCTCGTCTTCGGAGCCGTTTTCATCGTCGCGGTCGTCAAACTACACCACGACCGCGACGAGCGGGCGGCGTTCCGCTCGTTCCACGCCTCGAACGCCTACCTCGGGGCGCTCCTCGTCGCCATCGTCGTCGACGCACTCGCACTATGAGCACACGAATCGCGCGATTCCGACCGGAGGGGGAAACCCTGCTGTGGGGAGCGGTTCTGCTCAACGCCGAACTGCTCCTGTTCTTGCTGTACTTCGCCGTCGAAGGCCCGCCCTCCGGCGACCTCCGCTACCTCTTCTACCCGTTCGTCTGGATAAACGTCGCGCTGTTCGCGGTGTGGGGAACGAACCCCGTCGCGGAGAGCGACCGCGACCGGGTCGTCGGAATCGTCATCGCCGCGGGCTACTTCCTCGTCCTCGGCTACGTCGGCGGACTGTTCGGTCCCGGCCACACGATACCGGGGGTGTCGACGAGTTCCGTCCGAATCGCGTGGCTCCCGCCGGGGTGGGGTCCCGCCCTGCTCTACAACGGCGACCTGCTCCGCCTCTCGCTCCTCCCGTTCAAACTGATCGGCTACCTCGCCCTCGCGTACCTCGTCTACGCCACCGTGTTGGACGCCGCGGGGTCGGTCGTCGCCGGACTCCTCGGCCTGTTCTCGTGCGTGAGTTGCACGTTCCCCGTCGTCGCCTCCGTCGTCACCGGCGTCGCCGGCGCGGGAACGGGACTCGCCGCGACGGTCGCGTCCGGTTCCTACGACATCTCGACGGCCGTGTTCGTCGTGACCGTCGCGCTGCTGTACTGGCGGCCGACGATACGGTAACCGAAGCGGCGATTACGGCCGGTTGACGTTTCTCGGTCGGGTGAGTCGGAAATACGATCGAAACCGCCAACTTCGGATGGCGCTCGCGCTCTGCCTCGTCGCCGCGCCGATACCCGTCCTGCACGTCTCCGGCGCGTTCCGGTTCGTCAGCCCCCTGCTCGCCTCCTACCGGTCGACCTCGGCCCGCGAGCGCTCCCGACGTTTCACACCGAATCGGCCCACCGGTCGAGCGTCTCGCGGTGCTCGTCGGCACGGACGTCCGGGTCGGCGTCGGTCTTCGCCACTATCGTCTCGAAGTTCTTCATCAGTCGGACGAGTACCGCGAGCCGATACAGGCGACGGCGTTCGGAGAAGCCGGAATCTCGCGCGGGCGAGTTCGTCCGGTCGTACCCCTCGTACAGTCGTTCGCGGAGGCGCTCCCGCCTCGACTCGGGTAGTTCGGGTCGATTTATCAGCACGGCTTCGGTCTGGACGAGTTCGTACTCGGCGTGGCCGGTCGCCGGTTCGCCCCAGTCCAGTACCGCGTTCGTCACCCGCCCGCCGTCCCACGAACCGCTCACCGCGTCGGAATCGAGCAGGAGGTTCGCGAGCCGGTAATCCTGGTGCATGAGCGCCGGTTCGAACTCGCCGTCCAGTCGCCGGGCGACCGTCTCTGCGTGCGATTCGAGGTCGAGAACGAGGTCGCCGAATCGGGTTCCGGCGAGTCGGTTCGCGTTCGCTTTCACCGCCGTCTCGAACAGGTTCGGCCAGCTGTCGAACGCCGAGGTCACGCGGAGCGTCCCGGCGTCGTCCGGTGCGACCGGACCGAACCCGTCGAACGAGAACTCCGCGTGGAGTTCGCCGAGGTTTCGGCCCGCTTCGAAGCACACCCGTTCAAGGATGTCGGGGGGCAACTCGTCGGGGCGCAGTTCGAGCGTCCGCCCTTCGACCGCCTCCGCGACGAAGCAGGGCGTTCCGAGCGCGTCGCCCGCGTCCGACCCGAGCACGCGCGGAACGGGAATCGAAGTCCGCCGAGGGACGAGTTCGAGCAGGCGCGGTTCGGCTCGAAACGCGGCGTCGTCCGTGGCGGTGGCGAATTTCAGTACGACCCGCTCCGTTTCGGTCGTCCGAGATTCTCCCTCGGCTGGCCGTTCCGCGACGAGCGAGTAGACCGCGTTCTTTCCGTGCTCGATCGGTTCCACGTCGATGATCCGCGCGTCCGGGAGGACCGCCGCTATCGCGTCGCGAATCTCGCCGTCGGAGAGCCGGTCGTCCGGCGAACGAGACGGTTCGTCCGAACTATCTCCCGACATTCACGTTTCGGGCGACGGGGAGGGTCCTGATATACTTTCCCGGGCGCCGAATCGAACCGCTTACCTGCGGACGAGGGTAAGTTCCGAGCATGACCGACGCACTCGTCGCCGAGAACGTTCGACGGCGATACGGCGACACCGTGGCGCTCGACGGCGTCTCGCTCTCGGTCGGTGCGGGCGAGGTGTTCGCGCTCATCGGGCCGAACGGCGCGGGGAAGACGACGCTCGTTCGGTCGCTCACCGGGACGACGACGCCCGACGAGGGGCGGGTATCGGTCCTCGGGGTCCCCCCCGCCGAGGTGGACGAATCGCGGGTCGGCCTGCTCCCGCAGTCGTTCGACCCGCCCGCGCGCCTCTCGGCGCGGGAACTCGTGCGGTACTACGCGGGGCTGTACGACGACCCCCGCGACCCGGACGAGGCGCTGGCGGAGGTCGGACTGGCGGACGCCGGTGAGACGTGGTACGAGAACCTCTCCGGCGGGCAGCAGCGTCGCGCCTGCGTGGCGGCGACGCTGGTCAACGACCCCGACGTGCTCTTCCTCGACGAACCGACCACGGGCATCGACCCCGCGGGACGGCGCGCGCTCTGGTCGCTCGTCGAGGGACTCGCGGCCGGCGGCACGACCGTCTTCCTGACCACGCACTACATGGCGGAAGCCGAGCGTCTCGCCGACCGGGTCGGCCTGCTCGCGGACGGCAACCTCGTCGCCGTCGGCACGCCCGAGTCGCTCGTCGCGGAGCACGGCGGGGAGAGCCGACTCGTCGTGGAGACCGCCGCGTCGCGCGTCGCGGTCGAGACCGGGTTCACCGTCGAGGAGACCGAAACCGGACTCGTCTTCGACGGGGTCACCCCGGCCGACATCGGCGCGGTGGTGTCGGAGCTGAACGACCGAGGTATCGAGTACGAGGCCCTGACGTGGACCGAACCCGACTTGGAGGACGCGTACCTCCGACTGACGGGGGCGGCGCTCGGCCCGGAAGCGACGCGGGAAGCGGGCCGAACCGCCGTTGCGGAGGGAGAGCGATGACCGGAGCGACGACCGCGACGCGGCGAGTTCGCGCGGAGGCGGGCGCGGCGTGGCGGTCGTTCCTCCGGCGGCGCACCGCCGTCTTCTTCACGTTCTTCTTCCCGGTCATCCTCATCCTCATCTTCGCGGTGCTCGTGCAGACGAACCCCGGCGACGGCGGTTCGGGCGGCGGCCTCTTCGCGGAACCGCCCGCGTACTACCTGCCGGGGTACCTCGCGGTCGTCGTGCTGTTCACGCCGCTCTCGCGCGTCGGCAGCTCCGTCTCCCGCCACCGGGAGTCCAACCGCTACGAGAAGCTGGCGACGACCCCGCTCACGCGCGCGGAGTGGCTGTTGGCGCACACCCTCGTCAACGTCGTCATCATCGGGCTGGCGGGTCTCGTCATCCTCGCGCTGATGGCGCTCGTGACGGACGCGGGCGTCTCGCTCGCGGCGCTGCCGCTCGTCGCCGTCTTCGTCGCGCTCGCGGTCGCGCTGTTCTGCGGCGTCGGCGCGCTCCTCGGCAGTTTCGCGGGGTCGCAGGACGGCGTCATCGCGGCGAGCAACGCCATCGCCCTCCCCCTCCTCTTTCTGTCGAACACGTTCGTCACGCCGGACCTCCTGCCGGCGTGGTTCAGACCGGCGATGAACCTCTCGCCGCTGACCTACTTCGCCCGCGGCGTGCGGGAGTTGACCTACGACGCGCCCTCCGCCGCCGTCGTCGGGGGGTCGAATCCCCTCGGCGGGTGGGAACTCGACCTCGTCGTCCTCGCGGTGCTCGCGGCGCTCTTTTTCGCCGCCGGTGCGAGCGCGATTCCGCAAACCGACTGAGTTCCCCCCGCGTCCCGGCGGAATCGTATTCGGAACGAATATACGGACTGGCGTCACTCTCGCGCATGGTCGGTCGCCCCTCCTCGCGGTCGAACGCCCGTCGATGGCATCGACTCGTCGAACACTACACGCCCGACGGTGCCCTCGGGGGGGTCCTCCTCGCCGCGGCGTCCGGGTCGGTCAGCCTGTTGTTCTTCTACGCGACGGTCGCGAGCCTGGTCGGGGGCAATCCGTTGTCGTTACTGCTCTCTCTTCTCTGGACCGAATTCTGTCTCGGAGCCGCCGTCCTGGCGGTCGTTACGCTCTGGCCGGTGTACCTCTCCCTCATCGGATACGTGGAGTCGGCGAAGGAGTATCCGCGGGGGGCGTCTTCGCGTTCGCGGCGGTCCGGTTCCCCGCCGGACGAACCGGACGAAACCGACCCGACGGAGGTACTGAAACGCGAGTACGCGGCCGGAAACGTCTCCGAATCGGAGTTCGAGCGACGCCTCGACACCCTCCTTCACGCCGACGACCGGTTGCAAAACGAACGGGCGCGTCCCCCCGAGACGCCGAAGATGCGCGCGAAACGGGGACGAACTGAATCGTCTTCGGGCGCGTCGCCGCCGAAATCCGTCAGTTCGTTTCGACCTCCCGTTTCCGCCGCCGTTCGATATCCTCGCGGAGGTTCGCCCTTCGCTCTCCGACCTCCGCGATTCGGATCCCCTTCCAGCGGAGCAGTTCGACGGCGGCGTCGGCGTCGGACTCGCCCGGGAACGCGATAGTCGTCCGCTCGACGTTCCCGAACTCGCCGTGGACGACCTCGAGTTTCGTCGGGTCGTTCCCTCGTTCGACTTCGCGGACGGTTCGGAGCGGAATCGAGACGCCGTCCCGGAGTCGCCCGAGCGCCAGTTTGAGCGCGAGAAAGAGCGCGTAGACCAGCAGCGCCGAGAGGACGAACCCGACCGATAGCGGTCGCCCGGAGAACCCGAGCCACTCGCTGACGAATCGTCCGAGCGTCATCACCGCGAAGAACGCCGAGAAGACGAACCAACCCTGCTGCAGCTTGTCCTTTCCCTTCCAGCCATCGAGGTAGACGTTCCGGACCACGCCCCGGGGCGTCGTTCGAACCCGGAACACGCCGCGTTCCGCGACGAACCGTCCGCCCTCCGTCGGAACGCGCTCGCGGTCGGTCATTCTTCCGGTGCGGTCCCCTCTCGCAATCGCTCGCGATACCCCTCCGCCGCGGGGCGACGGTCCGAAGACGTCTCCGATACGCGAACCCCCTTCCAGCGGAGCCGTTCGGCCGCCTTCTCGACGCCCGAATCCGAGACGAACTCGATATCGGTCGTTTCGGCGTCCCCGTCCTCGGCGTGGACGACGCGGAGCGTCGAACCGTCGGCGCTCCGCTCGACCCGCGAGATGGTGCGGAGCGGAATCGTCACGTTGCGACGCCTCGCGTCGCCCAAGAACCCGAGAACCACGAACGCGAATCCACCCCAGAGGAGCGCGTACGGCAACCACTCGTCCGGCCCGCCGCGCATCGCGGTGCTCGCCAGTCCGTAAAACCCCCACCCCGTCGAGAGTAGCGAGAGGAGAAACAGCGCGCGTCGTATCGCGCTCGCTCGCCGCCACTTCTGCAGGCGTATCCCCCCGAGAACGCTCCGAGGGGTCGTCCGAACCCGAAGTCGGCCGTCGCGCACCGACAGCGCTCCTCGCTCGGTTCGGACGCGCCGTTGGTCTCGCATCGAACGGGGCGACGCCGGCGGCGGGTTTAAAAGTGGGGTGTTCACATCGTGACGTGCGTCCAGCCGTAGACGTGGTTCAGCATCACGTACGTGACGACGCCCAGCACGAGCGAGAGAATCCACGCCGCGGCCGCGATTCGGCCCACTCTCGCGTGGCTCGTGTTCCGAAGCTCGGCGGGCGTGTGCGTGAGTCCGAGCACGAGGGCGTACAGCACGACCGGAACGGAGACGACCGAGAGCACGATGTGTATCGCCAGCATGGCGATGTAGGCGTAGTAGACGGGCCCCGCCGCGAGGTCGATGTGTTTCTCCCCGCCGCCGCCGACCTTCGTCAGGTAGAGCGCGAGGAAGACGAGGATGAGGGCGAACGCGGTGAGCATCGCGGCGCGGTGCTTTCGAACTTCGCCCTCGCGAATCCAGTACCAGCCGAGGACGAGCGAGACGGTCGCCGCGCTGTTGACGACCGCGATGGCGTCCGAGAGGAGGTTGATGGTTCCGATGCCGATCTCCGGATAGATGGGGATGACGCCCGCGAACGTTCCGAGGACGAGGACGTATCCGAGCGCCGAGAGCGCTGCGGTCACCTTCGCCGGACTCTCCCGAGCGCGTTGTCGCGCGGTCGCCGTGGCCATGCGCGGGGGTAGGGAGCGGCGCGGTAAGGTGGCTTCGTTTCTCCTTCGAGGTTCTCGATTCGCTCGACGCTCCCCCTCGACCGCCTCCGACGCGACTCGGAGGGTCTCGGACGAAAACCGCAACCGCACCGCATCGGGCGCGCCCTCGACCGGTTCCGTCGCTCCCTCTCGGTCGCTCGGTCATCCGCCGTCACGAACTCCGGGGGTCGGTCGTTTCGCCCGCGTTTCACAACCGAAATTGCCTATTATCAAATGCGGTTTCACACGTATTTCCGTTAAAGTGAAACCCGGACGCGGGGAAGGGTGATGTATGAGCGCAGATCAGGAACAGCAGTCGATTCGCTGCCTCGTCGCCAAGGTCGGACTGGACGGCCACGACCGCGGGGCGCACGTCATCGCCCGCGCCTTCCGCGACGCGGGTTTCGAAGTCGTCTACTCCGGTCTCCACAACGCCCCCGACGAAATCGTGCAGGCCGCCGTTCAGGAGGACGTGAACGTCCTCGGCATCTCCATCCTCTCCGGGGCCCACAACACTCTCGTCCCCAAGATAATTGACGGGCTGAAGGAGTACGACGCCTTCGAGGACACCCTCATCCTCGTCGGCGGCGTCGTGCCGGACGACGACAAGGAGAAACTCAAGGAACTCGGCGTCGCGGAGGTGTTCGGTCCCGGCACGCCGATGGAAGAGACTATCCGATTCGTCCGCGAAAACGCGCCCGAACGATGAGCGCGAAGCACGCGGAGTTGCTGGACGACCTCTTAGCCGGAAAACACCGGGCGTTGGCGCGCGTCATCACGAAGATAGAGAACCGCGACGCCGGTTACCGGGAACTCGTCTCGGAACTGCACGCCCACACCGGCGACGCCGAGGTCATCGGCATCACCGGCAGTCCCGGCGCGGGCAAGTCGACGCTCGTGGACAAGGTGGCGAACCGCTACCGCGAGCGCGGCGAGACGGTCGGCGTCATCGCCATCGACCCCTCCTCGCCGTTCACCGGCGGCGCGGTGCTCGGCGACCGCATCCGGATGGCGAGCAACGTCGGCGACATGGACGTGTTCTTCCGGTCGATGAGCGCCCGCGGCAGCCTCGGGGGGCTCTCCACCGCGACGACGGACGCCGTGAAGGCCCTCGACGCCTTCGGGAAGGACAAGATAATCGTCGAGACGGTCGGCGCGGGACAGAACGAGATAGACATCGTGCGAACCGCCGACACGGTCGCGGTGCTGGTCCCCCCGGAGAGCGGCGACGCCGTCCAGATGCTCAAAGCGGGCATCCTCGAAATCGCCGACGTGTTCGCGGTGAACAAGGCCGACCTCCCCGGCGCGGACCGGGCGGTGCAGGAACTCACGGAGATGATAGAGATGCGCGGCCACCAGCCCACGCTGGAGTTCGCCGACGGCGTGGGAGGGTACGATTGGACGCCCCGCGTCGTCGAGACGGTCGCGAAAGACGGCGGGGGCGTCGCCGAGTTCGTGGACGTGCTGGACGAGCACCGCGACCTGCTCGAATCGACGGGGATGCTGGAAGCGAAGGCCCGAACCCGCTACGCCGAGGAGATTCGAACGCTGCTGCGCGAGGACGTGAACGAACTCGTCGCGGAGGAAATCGAGGCCCGCGGCGGGATGCGGGAGTTGGTCGACGGGGTGCTCGAACGCGAGACCGACCCCTACTCCGTGGCCGACGAGATAGTCGCGCCCGTCGAAGACTGCCTACACGACTGATTTCTGGCATAACCGATAAACCCGTCCGCGCCGCCTTGGTAGATATGAAACTTCGCAGACTCGCCACGGCCGCGGCGGGCGGATTGGGACTGACCGCGCTCGCCAATCGGACGCTGGCCCGGCGGGCGGAACCGATCGACCCGCCGCTGTCCGGAGAGCAGGGTACGTACCACTGGCGCGGGTTCGACGTGGCCTACACCGAGGCGGGCGACCCGAACGACCCGGACGTGCTCCTGTTGCACGGCATCCACGCCGCCGCCTCGAACAAGGAGTTCGACGGGATATTCGAACAGCTCTCGACGCGGTACCACGTCCTCGCGCCGGACTTCCCCGGTTTCGGTCGCTCGTCGCGTCCGCCGGTCGAGTACTCCGCGTCGCTGTACACCGCCTTCGTCGTGGACTTCGCGGACGATATGACCGACGACGCCATCTGCCTCGCGTCGTCGCTCTCCGGGGCCTACGCGACGCTCGCGCAGAACGAAACGGGGGCGTTCTCCCGGCTGGAACTCATCTGTCCGACCGCCGACACCGGCCCGCGGCGGCCGTGGCTCCGGGCGCTCCTTCGCGCGCCGGTCGTCGGCACCGCGCTGTTCAACGCCCTCGCCAGCAAGCGCTCGATTCGGCGGTTCAACGAGCGCGACGGCTACTTCAGCGAGGCGTCGTACACGGAGCGCGACGTGGAGTTCGAGTGGCAGACCGCGCACCAGCCCGGCGCTCGGTTCGCGCCCGCGTCGTTCGTGGCGAACTACCTCGACCCCGACGTCGACCTCGGCGAGGAACTGGCCCGGGTCGACGTGCCGGTGACCCTCGTCTGGGGACGGGAAGCGAAGGTCACGCCGCTCGAAGACGGCCAGAAACTCGCGGACGAAGGGGATACTCGACTCGTCGTCTTCGACGAAGCGCGACTCCTCCCGCACGCCGAACACCCCGGCCCCTTCTTGGAAGTGCTGTTCGACGAGTTAACGGCGCTCGAACAGCAGTAGTCGCTCGCCCGCCGTCTCCGTCTCGCCGACCGTCGCGGCGACCTCCGTGCCGACCTCCACGTCGTCGTCCGCCACGCCGGTCAGCCGAACCGGGCCGAAGTCGGCGACGGCGGTCGTGTAGGGCGCGTCGTCCGCGAACGACGGCGCGGCGACGTGGACGACGGTGTACGTCTCCACCTCGCCCGTCTCGGGAAGCGGCGTCTCTTCGAGGTCGGTCGCGCCGCACCGGGGGCAAACTCGACGCGGCGGGAGCGAGCCGTGACCGTTCTCGCACTCGAGGTAGTAGCCCTCCCCATCGGCGACGGCGTCCAGCCACTCGTCGTAGCCCGTGTTGGCGTGCTCGCTCATTCTTCCACCTCCGGAGCGCGGTCCCGGCGTACCCTCGTTCGCTCGCAGTGCTCGCTCACGAGACCACCTCCAAAACGTGAACGGTGGCGCTGGCGACGGTGCCGCCCGCGTTGTGCGCGACGCCGATTCTGGCGTCCGGCACGGCGTCGCTGTTCGGGTGGTCGCCGCGCAGGAGGCGCGTCAGCTCCGCCAACTGGCTCGTCCCCGTCGCGCCGACCGGGTGGCCCTTCGCTTTGAGGCCGCCGGAGAGGTTGACCGGGCGCTCGCCGTCGCGGGTCGTCTCGCCGCGCCGCGCCGCGTCGATTCCCTCGCCGGGCGCGTAGAAGTCGAGGGCTTCGAGCGCCAGCACCTCTGCGATGGTGAAACAGTCGTGCACCTCGGCCACGTCCACGTCCGTCGCGTCGACGCCCGCCTCGGCGTAGGCTTCCTCGGCGGCCTCCTCGGCGGCAGGCGAGCGGGCGAGGTACTCCCGACCGTGGAGGGCCATGCGGTCGCCGCCCTGTCCGGTGCCGGCGACGGACACCGGCGCGTCGAGACCGCGCTCCTCGGCGAACTCGTCGCTGACGAGCACGGCGGCGGACGCCCCGTCGGTGATGGGGCAGGCGTCGAACAGCCCGAGCGGTTCCGCGATTAGCGGCGCGTCGAGCGCCTGTTCGACCGTTATCTCCTTCTGGAACTGGGCGTGTTCGTTCGGAAGGGCGTGCTCGTGGTTCTTGACCGCGATGTGGGCCAGATCCTCGCGCGAACCGCCGTACCGCTCGAAGTAGGCGCGGGCCATCAGCGCGTACGCTCCGGGGAACGTCATGCCGGCCCGAACCTCGTAGAGGTCGTCCGCGGCGATGGCGAGCGCCTCGGTGGTCTTGGCGGTTCCGAGGTTGTTCATGCGCTCCGCGCCGCCGACGAGCAGGGCGTCGGCTTCGCCGTTCCGGACGTCCTTGACGGCCTGCCGAATCGCCGCGCCGCTGGAGGCGCACGCGCTCTCGTAGCGCGTGGCCGGGGCGCGAATTCCCGCGGCCTCGGCCATCAGCGGTCCCTGGTGGCCCTGGTGTTCGGCCAACTCGCCCATGAAGTTGCCGTAGTAGAGCGCCTCGATGTCCTCGCGTGAGACGTCCGCGTCGTCGAACGCCGCCGCGCTCGCCTCGGCGAAGAGGTCTCGCCCCGTCCGCTCGGGGTGCTTCCCGAAGCGGGTCAGCCCGACTCCCGCTATCCGAACGCCTGTCATACCAGCGCCTACGAGATACGGAGTTAAGTAAGCCACTCCTTTTGAATTCGCGAAGGGCGAGACGATTCGGCGGCGCGGCTCCGAGGGGCGCGCATAGATGTAAAAATCCCTACAATATCTACTTAAATATTCTCCGACGATTACCGGTCGAGATGAACGTTACACGGCTCTGGAAACCGCTCGCGGTTTACTCCGGGCTCGCCGCTGTCGTGACGGTCGGTCTGGTGTACGTCGCCACCCACTCTGGGGCGCTCGTACTCGGAGTGGCCGGTTTCGGACTGATGCTCGTCGTCCTCGGCGGCGCTGCGCCGGGGGCGGTCAGCTCCGCGGGCGCGGAACACGCGGAGAGCGCGGGGCTCGGCCTGATGGTCGAGGATATGGGACTCCGACCGGGGTCGTCGGACGTCCCCGTGCGCGCGCTGTTGTTCCTCTACGGTCTCGGGCTCTTCCTCTGGAGCCTCACGGTGTTGCTCACGCTCCGCTCGACGCTTCGGTGAACGCTCGAAGACGAGAGAGCGACGAAAACCTCGGCCGACGGACTACGACACCGCGACGTCGTCCGCGTGCTTGATGACATCGACCGTCTCGGCGTCGACGGCCTCGGTGTCGAGCCAGTGGGGGACGTAGTTTCGGGCTTCGAAATCGTCGCGTTCTTCTTCGCTGCCGATGACGCACCAGAGCTGAGGCTCGTCCGGGCCGTGCCAGTCGCCCTGTCGAGTGACGGAGAAACAGACGACCTCGGCACCGTCGTGTTCGATGATGGCGTTCTTGCGAATGCCGGCGTCGCCGTGGATGATGAGCCGCTTCATACCCGAGCGTTCGGAAGGCGGTCAATTAAGCGCTTCGAAGGGTGGTACGCGCCGTCGAATTCAGTCGTAGGACGGCACGTTGTTCATGTGGTGCACTAGCTCGTCGCCGAGGTGGTCGAGGTAGCCCGAGTGGTCGTGACCGACCTGCGAGGTGGCGTCGAACTCGTTGTAGTTCGGCGCGGGCGTGTTGCCGCTCTCGTAGCCCGTCTCGCCGAGGGCCTGGTCGACCTCGTAGGAGTTGTAGATCCACTGGAGCACGTCGTCCTCGTGACTGTGGTAGTTGAACGTCGCCGCCGTCTCGTTGGCGATGGCGTTGTACGTGTCCGACCACTCCTGGGTCGGGGCCTCGTTGTCCTGCGCCGCGCCGAGCATGTGCGTCGAGTACACCCGGTGGCCCTGCTCGTCCCACCACGAGGTCACGTCGAGCGAGCGGAGCGAACTCAACAGCACCTGCGCGCCGAGCGAGTGACTGACGAATCGGAGCGTCGCGTTCGGACAGTAGTACTTGAAGTCGACCGCGAACTGCGCGAGCTTCTGCCCGTTCTCCTGCGCGACGGTCTGGGCCGTCCCCCACCCGTAGTCCGCGTCGCCGCTCCCGGCGTCGTTGTCCCACGAGTAGCCGACGAGCGTTCCGCCGTAACCCGCGTTTTCGAGGGTGTTTTTCGCGTCGAGGAACTTGTCCTTCGCGTCCTGTTCCGGATTGTCGCCCTTCTTGTGCCAGCCGTGGATGAACACGGTCAGGTCGTTCGCGCAGTAGGTGTCGACGCCCGGCACGTCGCCCGTCGTGTCGTAACTCGTCTGCGTCTCGCCCGCGACGAGACCCCCGTCGTCGTTGTAGTGACCGCGCGTCGAGACGATGGGAATGCCGTATCGCTCCGCGCCGGCGGTGCCGATGCCGAGCGTCGCCAGTCCGGTCGCGGCGACGCCCGTTCGCTGAAGAAATCGTCGTCGGTTAACGTCTACCATGGGTGGTACGAAGTATGTTTCGAGCCGTTACCACTTCAAAATTTTTATTCTGCTCATACAATAAAATATCCGGAGCCTGCGGCGGATAGATATCCCTCCGGACCGGGCGGTCGGGGTTGGCCGTCCGGCGCGGGCGCGGGGTTCCGCCGCCGGACGCGAAACCAAACGGGTTTTAAGTCCCGGTCTACAAACTCTCCGTAAGGTCGATATCTATGCAGATGCCACGCCGATTTAACACGTACTGTCCGCACTGTCACGAACACCAAGAAGTCGAGGTCGTGAAGGTTCGCACCGGCCGCCAGACCGGTATGAAGTGGAACGCCCGCCAGCAGCGACGCGGCAAGGCCGTCATCGGTAACGCCGGCGGTTTCTCGAAGGTGCCCGGCGGAGACAAGCCGACGAAGAAGACCGACCTCAAGTACCGCTGCAGCGAGTGCGGCAAGGCCCACCTCCGCGAGGGATGGCGCGCCGGCCGACTCGAGTTCCAGGAGTAACAATGGCAGGGAACTTCTACACCGTCCAGTGTCCGGACTGCGAGAACGAACAGACCCTCTTCGGAAAAGCGGCGACCGAGGTCAACTGCGTCGTCTGCGGGCACCGACTCGCCTCCCCGACCGGCGGTGAGGCCGAAATCGACGGCGACGTCGTAGAAACGATCCAATCCCGATGAAGTACAGTGGCTGGCCCGAGACCGGAGAACTCGTCGTCGGAAAGGTCGACGAGATAGAGGACTTCGGGGTGTTCGTCGACCTCGAAGAGTACGAGGACAAACGCGGTCTCGTCCACGTCAGCGAAGTCGCCAGCGGGTGGATAAAGAACGTCCGCGACCACGTCAGCGAGGGGCAGACGGTCGTCTGCAAGGTGCTCGACGTGGACGAGGGGTCACAGCAGATCGACCTCTCCATCAAGGACGTCAACGAACACCAGCGCAGCGAAAAGATTCAGGACTGGAAGAACGAGCAGAAGGCCGACAAGTGGATGGCCCTCGCGTTCGGCGAGGAGATGACCGACGAGCAGTACACGAACGTCGCCAACGAACTCCTCGCCGAGTTCGGCAGCATCTACGGCGGCTTCGAGCAGGCGGCCATCCACGGCCCGGACGCGCTCGCCGACACCGACCTCTCGGACGACGAAGTCTCGTCGCTGGTCGAGACCGCCCGCGAGAACGTCTCGGTTCCCTACGTCAACGTCACCGGCTACGTCGACCTCAGAAATGCGGGGAAGAACGGCGTCGACGCCATCAAGGAGGCGCTGAAAGCCGCCGAAGGGAACGGCGACATCCCCGAGGAGATCGAACTCTCCGTGACGTACGTCGGCGCGCCCGAGTACCGAATTCGGGTCAAGGCACCGAACTACAAGACCGCCGAGGCGCAACTGGAAGAGAGCGTCGCCCGCGCCGAGGCCGTCATGGAGGAGGTCGGCGGTACCGCCGCCTTCCACCGCGACCGTCACACCGACGACGAATGAAATCCGACATCCGGGTGTGTTCCGCCTGGGAGGCGAAACACGACCGCCCGGTGTACACCCTCACTTCTACCTGTCCGGAGTGCGGAGCCGAGGCCGTAAACAGCGCCCCCGCCCCGTTCGACCCGGACGACCCCTACGGCGAGTACCGACGCGCTCTTAAGCGGCGCGCCCGCGAATAAGCCACATGGACGAAGTCGATATCGAAATCGTCGCCAATCCGGACGTAGAGTCTCCGGTGCTCATCGAAGGACTGCCGGGCGTCGGCCACGTCGGCAAACTCGTCACCGAACACCTCCTCGAAGAGAAGGAGTGCGAACTCGTCCGGCGGGTGTACTCCGAACACCTACCCCCGCAGGTGAGCGTCGGCGACGACGGGACGACCGAACTGGTCTGCGTCGAACTCCACGCCCTGACGCTCGACGGGCGGGACGTGCTCCTGTTGACCGGGGACTATCAGGCGCAGGACAACGTCGGTCACTACCGACTCACCGACGCCTTCCTCGACGTCGCCGAGGAGTTCGGCGTCGAGCGCGCGTTCGCCCTCGGCGGCGTGCCGACCGGCGAACTCATCGAGGAGTACGACGTGTTGGGCGCGGCGACGACCTCCGAGTTCGTCGCGGAACTCGAAGACGTCGGCGTCGAGTTCCGCGATGACGAACCGGCGGGCGGTATCGTCGGCACGAGCGGTCTCCTGCTCGGTCTCGGCCAGCGCCGCGGCGTCGAGGTGGCCTGCCTGATGGGCGAGACGAGCGGCTACCTCGTCGACCCGAAGAGCGCGCAAGCGGTGCTCGAAATCCTCCAGGAGGTGCTCGGGTTCGAAGTGGACTTCGGCTCGCTCGAAGACCGCGCGGAGGAGATGGAGGAAGTCGTCGGCAAGATAGAGGAGATGGAGGCACAGCAGTCGGCGATGCCGTCCGACGACGACCTCCGGTACATCGGTTAAAACAGCGCCGTCTCTTGTTCGCTGTAGACGTGGTAGAGCGCGGAGAGGACGAAGAGCGCGAGGAAGAACCACGTCCAGAACTCGAAATCGAGTAGCTCAGCCGAGAAGAGGCTGAGCTTCGCCGCGAAGAGGACGACCAGTTCGAGCACGCCGAGACCGAAGTAGTACGCCGCCCACGACACGTCGTGTTGGGGGACGACCTCCATGTACACTTCCACCTCCCGCACCCGGTCTTCGAGCGTGAGCTCCTTCGACCGCTGGTCGTACGCCACGATACCGAGGTCGTCCAGTTTCGGGAGATGCGTCTGGTGGAGCGAGACGTATACGCTCTTTCTGACGTTCCGCGGCGGCGGCGATTCACCCGTCTCTAGCGTGGCGATGTGCTCCGACAGGTCGTCGACCGACAGCGAGCCGTCCGATTCCCGGAGGTATCGAAGCGTCTCGCGTCGCCGGTCGTTCCGTAGGACGTTGTGAATCTCGCTCTCGTCGAGTTCTCGCCCGTCCTCCGGTTGAGTGAGTTTCATGATGGAGGCATCGATGTTGATTCGAGGTGGTTCGTTACTCATACACATCATAACCGACGGGTATTAAGTTTGCCATTATTTCAGGATTCTAATCTTGGAACGAATTATCGGCGAGCGCGAATCGTAGTGGAGCGAGTACAGGTCAGTTCGCTTCGGAATTCTCGGCGGGAGTTTCTTTATTATCGGTGTCCTACAGGAACACCATGCCCGACTGGTTGGTTCTGGGCTTATGGCTGTCGGTGGCGGTGGCCGTAGTGATCACCGGCATATTTCTCGTGGGGGCGCGCCTGTTCCCCACGCGGCGAGCGACCAACGCCACCTACGTGTTCGGCGAGGGGAAACGCCGAACGGAGATCCGCCAGTACCTCCGCGCCATCGGCGAGGACTTCGCGGAGGACCACTTCGTCGCGGGCCAGCACGTCGCGTTCTACCTTCCGAAACGCGACGTCGCCATCACCTTCGACGCTCGGGCGTTCTTCCGCATCGAGAAATCGGAGACGTACGCCGTCCTCGTCGAGCACGAGATGCCGGGCTACCACCTCGGCGACCGGCTCCCGTTCGAAACGCCGAAACTGGGCGACGAGGAGGAAGTCGACACCACGCGGGCCGCGTTCGCCGTGCTCGGGTTGCCGACCAACGCGACGCTCTCGGAGATCAAATCGGCCTACCGCGAGAAGGTGAAAGACGTGCATCCAGACCACGGCGGCACGCGGGAGGAGTTCCAGCGCGTGCGCGAGGCGTACACGACCGCGAAGCGACGCGCTAGCTGACGTTCGCCACTTCGTACGCGACGCCCGCGTCGCGGAGGGCGTCCGTCACGCGCCCCACGCTGTCCGCGGTCGCGACGATGACCACGTTCAATCCGCGCTCCGCCCCTTCGGCGGCGACTTCGCCCGCCGCGAGCGTCGTGTCCGGTTCGACGTTCGCGGCGCGGAGGGCGACGACGGCTTCGACGCCGGTCGCCGCGAGCACGTCGCCCCGCTCGCACGCCGCCGCCAGCGCGTCCGAATCGACCGCTCGACTCCCGCCGGAGCGAACTGGCGGAATCTGATACACGGTCACCCGGCCCGGTTCGAGGTCGATGATTCCCTCGAACTCCGTGACGCCGACCTCCTCGCCGGCCTCGGCGTCGGTCGTGGCGATGCCCGTGGCCGGACCCTCGTCGCTCGGTCGGGCGTGGAGCAGTCCGTCCCGCAGCGAGAGCGTCACGGCCGACCCCTCCTCGACGTCGGTCGTCGCTATCGCGGCGTCCTCGCCGACGTTTCCGAGGATGTCGTCGGTGACGTGCTCCGCGAACCGGCGCACGTCCGCCGCCGACTGCAACAGCCAATCGACGCCCTCCTTCGTCACGCTGTAGCGCGAGCGACCCTCCTTCTCGACGAGCCCGTCGTCGACGAGCCCTCGGATGTACTCGCTCACGGCCTGACTCGTGACGCCGACGGCGTCCGCTATCTCGCCCTGACTCACCGCCGGTTGGCGGTCCGCGATCTCGGAGAGGATGCGAAACCGGGTCGCGGCACGCTTGTCCTCCAGCACGTCGGCCATACCCGAATTCTCGGGCGGAGCGATAAAAATACCAGCGGTGTTTCGCCGTCTTCCGGTAATCCGGAAGAGCGTCAGGTCTATATTTCGTGACGACAACTGGCGAACAGTGATCGCAGCACTCCCCGAAGCCCTCCTCGACGTGCCCGCGTGGCTCCCCGACGCGCTCGCGTGGCTGGTCGTCGTCGCGTTCGTCGCGACCGCGGCGCTCGAACGGTTCGACCGCCGCATCGCACGCGCCGTCGGAGCCGGGGCGTGGGTGCTGTTCGGCGCGTTCTGGGGCGTCCTCTTTCCGCGGTTCGCGTTCGAGATGAAGAGCTTCGTGGAAGGTGCGCTCAGCCTCGCGGCGGTGCCGCTCTGCGTCTACGCCGGCTACCAACTCTACGCTGGTCGGGACTCCCTGTTCGTGCTCTCGCGCGCCGTGGCGGCGATGGGCGTCATCTACCTCCCGTTCACCGAAGTCGGTTTCCTCCGCGAGTGGCTGGTCGAGACGGTGAGCTATCAGACGAACGCCGTCATCGAACTGCTCGGTTACGACCCCGAGTTCACGACGGCGAAGGAGAACGGCTACCACAGCGCCTTCGTCTTCACCGACCGAACGGGCCACACCTACTACACGTACCTCGTGCTCGCCTGCACCGGCATCGGGAGCATGAGCATCTTCGGCGGCCTCATCGCGGCGGTGAAAGCGCCCCTCCGCCGGAAGCTTCGAGCGTTCGCGACGGCCGTCTCCGTCATCTGGGTGCTGAACGTCGCCCGCAACGTATTCATCGCGCTGGCGTTCGGCAACCAGTGGTTCCAGTTCTTCGTCGGCCCCATCACCGACCTCGTCGGCTACAGCGACCCCGGCATGGTGTCCTTCTTCATCGCCGACCGCGTGCTCTCCCAACTGCTCGCGGTGGTCGCGCTGGTCGGCATCCTGTGGCTGGTCGTCCGCGACCTGCCGGAACTGCTGACCGTCATCGAGGACGTGGCGTACCTCGTCACGGGCAGGGAGTACGACCTCTCCCGCGCCGTCGGCGACGACAACAACGCTCGGGGCGACGACGCCACGGTCAGGGCCGATGGAGGACGCTGAGTTCGCCGACCGGGCGGTCTACCTCCCCGCCGCGGACGCGCTCGTCCTCGCCGACCTCCACGTCGGTAAGGACGCCACCTCCGACGTCGAACTCCCGCTCGGCGAGCGGCGCGACCTCACGACTCGGTTCGACGCCCTGCTCGACCGATTCTCCCCGAGCGAGGCCGTCCTCGCGGGCGACGTGCTCCACGCGTTCGACCGACTGCCGGACGGCGCTCCGGAGACCGTCGCCGACCTCGCGACGCTCGCCGACGAGGCGGGCGCGGAACTCGTCGCCGTCGCGGGCAACCACGATTCGATGCTCGCCGAACTGACCGACTGCCCCGACGAACACCGCCTCGCGGACGACACGTTGGTCTGTCACGGCCACGCGGAACCCGAGGGGACCGCCCCGCGCTACGTCGTCGGCCACGACCACCCGGCCATCGAAATCGAGGGCAAACGACGTCCCTGCTACCTCTGGGGGCCGGGGACGTACCGGGGTTCGGACGTGCTCGTCCTCCCGGCGTTCACCCGCCTCGCCAGCGGGACGGTGGTAAACGGGTTGCGGGGACGCGACTTCCAGACGCCGCTGGTCGTCGATTCCGATCCGTTCCGACCCGTCGTCCGCGACGAGGACGCCGACGAGACGTACCGATTTCCGGCGCTGGGGAAGTTCCGGAAGATGCTGTAGGTCGTCGAACGCCGTTGGGGCGGCGCTCGAGTCCCGTCAGCAGAAGCTCTCGACCCGTTTGCGGAGCGGATCGACGGCGGCCCTACGTTGTTCGTCGGTCGCGTCGACCTGGTCGAACCAGTCTTCGAAGTTGAGCATCGAGTGGAGGTTCGCGAGCAGCGCGTAACAGTCGCGGCTCTCGCGGAACTGTTCGACGATACGGGAGGATCTCGCTTCGGAGTAGCCGTCGAGCATGGCTGATCGGATCGTCGCTTGGTGATCCGGGACCTCCGGGACGAACTTCCAGTTACCGCCGGACAGGCTGTGTTCGACGAACGCGAGGTCGTAAGCCGGCGTCGCGGCGATGCAGAACTCCCAGTCGAGCAAGCCGGTGACAGCGCTCGTCTCCGAGTCGAGCAGGACGTTGTCTAACGACTGGTCGATGCGAGCGATGACGGAATCGAACTCGCCGGACAGGGCGTGAATTCGTGCTTCGAGAACCGGGCGAACCGTCGCGCCCAGATCCCCGAACCGGGTTGCGTCCAGACCGGTGACCACTCGGTCGACCTCGGCCGTGAGGTAGTCGACCCAAGAGTGTGTGGGGTTCTGGACGACGATTTGCTCGACACGAGCACTGGGCCGTTCACCGGAGAGCGTCTCGTCGGCGTCGACGCCGACGAACCCGTAGGAATCGACCGCGTCGAGACTGTGAAGTTCCGCAAGGTGTCGACCCGTCGAGCGGGCAAGTCGCTCGACGGCGGTCTCGGAAAACTCGGTCAAGTCGATCCGGTTGTGGTTCGCACCGGGGAGCGTCGACGAGAGGAAAAACGGCGTGGGAAGGTACTCGTGTTCGTCGACCACCCCTAAAACGTCGGGGATCGGCAGGGACGTGTGGGTATCGAGGATGGCGAGAAGTCGCGCTTCGTCGTCGCACGTCGGCGACTTCTCCGGCGGCGTTGCCTTGAGGACGCACTGCCGACGTCCAATCTCCGCCTCGATGTCGAGGTGGTAGACGATGTGGTGTCCGTCGTCGGCGGGAGTCGCTTTCTGAACCTCCCACGTCGGTTCGATGTGCTGTACCATCTCCGTGATCGTCTCGTGTGAAATCGTTCGGTCGTAGATCATGTGGACCCCGTTCCGCGTACCGTCTGCGGTCGTTCGTTCGATAGGAGCGCGTTCGCCCGGTTGGCGGTGCGTGGTATGGATTCGTGTCTCATCCGGGTGCGGCGGTTCGTGCACGTTCCATCGGTCGAACCGAGGGACAGTTCACCGACGTTCGATACCTGAATCGAAAACGCCGCCGAAGACGACGCTATCGGAGCGGTCGTCCGGCGGAGACCGGAGTCGAAGACCGACGACTGTCGGCGTTATCCGCCGAGGTCCTCGTTGAATCTTCGGCGTCCGGTTAGAAAACGAAACTCATCGTAGCTGCTTCAGCGGACGGCATCGAGGGATAAATATTTTTGCGGATACGAATTCGGGGAAATCGCGGCCATCGCCTATCCGGAGGGGCATTCACGGCGATAGACGCGACTTCCGATCGGACCGCTAATCAGACGCTAGCGACGAGATGTTCCCACGAAACTGCGTACCGTCGGGCAGTTCGTCCATCGGAAACCACGCGGCGGTCACGATATCTTCCTCGTCCGCGCGTATCCGCCCGCCCACCCGTCGGGCGACGAAGCCGGCCTGCAGGACGGGAGCGAACGCCGGCGCGCCGTAGTCGAATCGGAGCGTCTCGGTGAACAGCAAATCGGTTACCTCGCACTCGACCCCCGTCTCCTCGCGCGTCTCGCGCTCCGCGGTTCCGGCGACCGTTTCGCCGTCCCCGCCGCGCTCGCGGCGTTCGCCGCTCTCCGATTCCGAGGCGTCGCGCGCCTCGCCCTTTCCGCCCGGCGGTTCCCACGGGAACGAGTGTCCCGAATCGCGCACCAACAGAATCTGCCCGTCGTCCGAGACGAAACAGACCGCGACCCACGGGAAGAGGTCGTCCGGCGTCTCGGGGAAGTCGTGCTGCGGGACGCGAATCGGCTCGCGCACCCGGTGGGGAACCTCGCCCCAGCGGTCCGTCAGCGAAGCGCGAAGTCGCTCGGCGCGGTCGGCGAGTTCCGACGCGACGACGTCGGGTTCCATGGCCGTCGCTTCGCGGCTAGGAGCAAAAAGGACGGGGGATGAACAGGGCTTAGTGTTCGGCCGCGAACGTCCGACTATGGAGACGACGGACGCGTTCATCGGTCTGACGTGCGTTGACTGCGGCGAGACGTTCGACGCCGAGACGGGGACCCACCGCTGTCCCGACTGCGGCGGAATCCTCGACCCGGACTACGACTACGACGCCATCGACCTCTCGCGGCGCGACCTCGAATCGCGGCCCTTCGAGACGATGTGGCGGTACGCGGAACTGCTCCCCTTCGCGCGCGACTCGGCGGTGACGATGGACGAGGGCGCGACGCCCCTCGTCGAGTGCCCGGCCCTCGCGGAGGAGATGGGCGTCGGGCGCGTCCTCTTCAAGGACGAGGGGCGCAACCCGACCGGGACGTTCAAAGACCGCGGGCAGACCGTGGCGGTGACCGCGGCGGCGCAGCACGGCGCGACCGACGTGGCCCTCGCCTCGGCCGGAAACGCGGGGCAGGCAGCGGCGGCCTACGCCGCCCGCGCCGGACTCGCCTCGCACGTCTTCCTCCCGGCGCGCGCCGGGTTCACGAACAAGGCGATGGTCAACGTCCACGGCGGCGACATGACCGTCGTGGAGGGGCGGATCGGCGACGCGGGCGCGGCCTACGCCGACGCGATGGAAACCGAGGACTGGTACTCCGTCAAGACGTTCGTCACGCCCTACCGCCACGAGGGGAAGAAGACGATGTTCTACGAGATCGCGGAGCAGTTGGACTGGGACGTCCCGGACGCCGTGGTGTATCCGACCGGCGGGGGCGTCGGACTGGTCGGCATGCACAAGGCCGCCAAGGAGTTCCGCGACCTCGGGCTGACCGACGACCTCCCGGCGATGTACGCCGCCCAGTCGACGGGCTGTGCGCCCATCGTGGAGGCGTGGGACGAGGGCGAAGACGCGCACGAAGCGTGGGAGACGCCCGACACCATCTGCGGCGGCATCGAGATTCCCGACCCCGGCGCGAGTCCGATGATTCTCGACGCCCTCCGCGAGAGCGACGGCGGGGCGGTCGCGACGAGCGACGAGGACATCCTCGATTCCGCCGTGGCCGTCGCGCAGAAGGAGGGACTGGAGATGGGCGCGACCGCCGCCGCCGCCGCGAGCGGCGCGTGGGAACTCGCACAGCGCGGGGAGTTCGACGACGACGACACCGTCGTCCTGCTCAACACGGGCGCCGGAAACAAGGACGACGACGTGCTCCGCAGCCACCTGATGGGCATGGGCGTCTGAGGCGGTTCGAATGTCCACTTCGCCGCTCAAGCGCGCGCTCGCCGCGGGACTCGTTGGATTTCTGGTCGTGTTCCTCCTCGCGTTCTTCGCGTTCGACTACGGCCTCCAGCGGAGCCTCCTCTCGTCGGTTCCCCCGGCGGTCGGCGTCGTCATCGGCGTCTACCTCGCGAATCGGTTCTTCCTGCGGAACCGGTAGGCGGGGAGTCCCGTCCGCGGTGAGCGCCGCCCCGCCGAGGAGTCGGGGACTTCGTCGGACGAGGCTCCCTCGGCAAGTCTTTCCCACAACTCCGACGCGACGGCGACCGGAGGACGCGCCGCTCCGTCGCTGAATCGACCGTCGTCGGCGATGCGACCGCGCTTCGGCCCCGTCGAGGGAGCGGGGGTTTTCGCCGCCAGCGGTCTCGGTATAGGTGCGACCCGCATACCGACCGACGATGCGACGTTTCGATTTCGATGCAGCGGGGTACCGCACGACCGAACCGACGACGACGACCGCGGAGCCATGACCGTCCTCGGGCTACCGCTCTCGACGTTCCTCGTGTTCGTCGCGACGTTCGTCGCCGGGAGCCTCGGCGCGGTGCACTACCTCGTGGTGCACGTCCTCCGGGGCGAGTCGTTCGACCGGTACGACGCGGAGGGGACGTAGATGGCGATAAACGCGGTCTACCTCGCCACCTTCGCGGCGTACCTCCTCGTCGTCCTCGCGGTCGGCGCGTGGGGCTACACCCGAACGAACGACGTGGAGGACTTCTGGGTGTACGGGCGCGATTTGGGTCCGTGGCTCGCCACGTGGTCGTACGTCGCCAACTTCGTCAGCGCGGTGGCCGTCGTCGGCTTCATCGGCGCGATATACGACGTGGGCTACGCCGTGATGGCGGGCATCTCGTTCGGGCTGATGCTCGGCATCAGCTGTCTCTACTTCGTCGTCCACCGGGTGCGCGCGCTGAACCACGTCACGCTGCCGGACATCATCGCCGACGTGACCGGACGCGAGTGGTCGCGCCCGATAGCCGCGGTCGTCCTGCTCGGCAACGCGTGGCTCTACCTCATCATGCAACTCGTCGGGGCGAGCATCCTCGTGACGACCATCACGGGCGTCCCCTACCGCTACATGGTGTGGGTCATCGGCTTCGTGTTCATCGCCTACACCGTCATGGGCGGGCTGGTGAGCGTCGCGTGGACCGACCTCATGCAGGGGGTCGTGATGTACGCGATGGTCGTGCTGGCGCTCGTCTACCTCTCGTTCGACCTCGGCGGCATCGCGTCCATCAACGCGCAGTTCGCCGCCCTGGACGCCGCGAACACCGCCCCGCTCGGGAGGGGCGTCTACACCGTCGTCGGCATCGTCGGCTCCATGGTCGCGTTCTTCGGGACGGTGTTCACCAGCCAGAGTAACATCATCCGCATCAACGCGACCCGCGACGTGAAGACGGCGAAGTTCCACCTCGCGGCTGCGGGCGTCCTGCTCGGCGTCTTCGAGGTCGTCCTCGTGCTCCTCGGCGGCGCGACGAGCGTCGCCCTCCACAACGCGGGGCTCACCATTCAGAACACCGACCGCGCCTTCCCGGTGCTCATCACGCAGTACCTCCCCACCGAGGTCGGCGTCGTCATCATCCTCGCCGCGATGAGCGCCATCCTCTCGACGACCGACACCCGCCTCCACGCGACCGGCGTCACCACGGCGCGCGACATCTACGGCTACTTCGAACCGGACGCCGACGAGTCCCGACAGCTCGCCGTCTCGCGCTACGCGACCGTCTTCTTCGGCCTCGCGGCGACGGTGGTCGCGGTGAACCCGCCGGGCGCCATCATCACCCTCTACGAGTTCCGCGCCGTGTTGCTCACCTGCGCGTTCCTCCTGCCCGTGTACGCGGGCCTCTACTGGCGCGGCGTCGCGGGGCGCGCGCTCGTCGCGTCGATGGTCTTCGGAACCGTCGTCGGCGTCGGCCTGCGACTCGCAGGGAGCCCGACGGGCATCCCGCCCACCATCGCGGGAGTCGGCGCGGCGGCGCTGACGCTCGTCGGCGGGCACCTCCTCGCGGAAGAAACGTCGAAACCGGCGTCGGCGACCGACTAGAGGAACTCCTTCTCGACCAGTCTCTCGACGGCCTCCTCGATTCGCTCGATATCCGCCGCGTAGGAGATGCGCGCGTAGCCCGGCGCGCCGAACGCGCTCCCCGGCACCGTTGCGACGTGGGCCTCTTCGAGCACGTCCTCGCACCACTGTTGGTCGTCGTCGGCCACGGGCAACATCAGATAGAACGCTCCGTCGGGCGTCCTGACGTCCACGTCGTGCTGTTTCAGCAGGGCGACGAGTCGGTCTCGACGCTCGTGGAACTCCTCCACCATCTCGTCGACCGCGGCGTCGGTGTCGCGCAGGGCTTCGATTCCGGCGCGCTGGACGAAGTTCGTCGCCGACGAGACGGAGTGCGAGTGCAGTTTCGCCGCCTCCGAGACGAGTTCCTCGGGCGCGGCGAGGTAACCGAGCCGCCAGCCCGTCATCGAGTATGCCTTCGAGAAGCCGTTTATCGTGACCGTGCGCTCGAACATCCCGTCGAGCGCGGCGAGACTCGTGAGATCGACGCCGTACGTTATCCGCTCGTAAATTTCGTCGCTGATGACCGTCACGTCGTGCTCGACGGCCAAATCGCGGACGCCCTTCAGCGCGGCGTCCGAGTACACCGCGCCGGTCGGGTTCGACGGCGAGTTGACGACGAGCAGTTCGGTCTCGTCCGAAATCGCATCGCCGAGGTCGTCGAGCGCGGGTTCGAGTTGGAAATCGTGGGGCGCGAGGTTCACGCGGGTCAGGTCGCCGCCCGCTAGCTTCACCATCGCCTCGTAGGAAACCCACGCCGGGTCGAGCAGGACGACCTCGTCGCCCTCGTCCACCACGGTCTGTACGGTTTCGTAGAGCGCCTGCTTCGCGCCGGGCGTGACGACGACGTTCTCGGCCCGGTAGTCGAGGCCGTCGGCCTGCAGTTTCTCGGCGACGGCTTCGCGGAGTTCCGGAACGCCCTTCGACGGCGGATATCCCGTGTGGCCCGCTTCCATCGCCCGTTCGCAGGCTTCGACGACGTTCTCCGGCGTGGCGAAGTCCGGTTCGCCCACGCTCAGGTCGATGACGTCCACGCCGTCGGCTTCGAGTTGCGAGGCGAGACTGCTGATGGCGAGCGTCGCGCTCGGCTCGACGCGCTGGATTCGCTCGGAGAAGTTCATGCGGCGAGTTCCTCCGTGAGGTCGACGGCTCCTTCGACCGCCCGCGCGCCGTAGTCGGTGCGCTCGCGGGCCTCCGCGCCCGACATCCCCGGGCCGGTGATGCCGAGCGCGACGGGGGTGTCCCGGTTCAAGCTCACGTCCGTCAGCTTCTGGGTCGCCGCGGTCGTGATGACCCGGTCGTGGTCGGTGTCGCCGGTGACGACCGCGCCGAGCACCGCGACCGCGTCGATGTCGTCCCGCCGGGCGAGCCTGTCCGCCGCGAGGGGCGTGTCGTACGCCCCCGGAACGTGTAGCGTTTCGACTATCTCCGCGCCTCGCTCGGCGGCAGCCTCGCGCGCCGACGCCTCCATCTGTTCCGTTATCGGAGCGTTGAACTCCGCAACGACGAGTCCGAGCGTTACCATGTGTGGCGGGAGGCCAGCGCGGCTAAAAGAACTACCGCTCTCCGCAACGCTTGTATCCCCCCTCCGTCTTGAAAGGAAACGATGAGTTCAGACGAACGAGCGCCCTCCGGGTGGATAGCTTCCAACCGGACTCTCGCCGCCCTCCTCGCCGTCTCGGCGCTCGCGCTGGCGCTGCGGCTCTTCCGTCTCGGAAATCGGGTCGCCCACTGGGACGAAGCCCGCGTCGGCTACTGGATACTCCGCTACCAGGAGACGGGAATCTGGGAGTACCACGCCGTCATCCACGGGCCGTTCTTCCCGCAGGTGAACAGCGTCCTCTTCCAACTGGTCGGCGCGAGCGATTTCACGGCCCGGCTACCGGTCGCGCTCGTCGCCGGACTGCTCCCGCTCGCGGCGTGGCTCTACCGCGACCACCTCCGCGAATCGGAGATGGTCGCGCTCGCGCTCTTTCTCGCCCTGAATCCGATTCTCCTCTACTACTCGCGGTTCATGCGCAACGACGTGCTCCTCGCGGCGTTCATGCTGTTCGCCCTCGGGTTTTTCCTTCGCGCACGCGCGACGGGGAGGGCTCGGTACATCTACGCGGGGACGGCGATGCTGGCCCTCGGGTTCACGACGAAGGAGAACGTCCTCCTCTACGTCCTCTCGTGGCTCGGCGCTGGCGCGCTGTTGCTCGACCACCGACTGTTCCTCGCGCGCAACCACGGCCGGAGATGGACCGGCGCGTTCGTCGAGCGCGCGACTCGAAGCGGTCGGTGGCTGGCGCGGTTCGCCCCGCACATCGCGCTCGCGGTCGTCGAGTTCTTCGCCATCGTCGTCTACTTCTACGCGCCCCGAGCGCGCGGCGTCGAGGGGCCCGGACTGTGGAAGGCGTTCGGAAACCCGGCGATGTTCGGCGCCGTGGTGCGGGAAGCGACGGTGGGTTCGTGGAGCGAGTTCACCGGTCACTGGGTCAAGAGCCAAGGCCACTCGTACCTCCCCTACTTCGAGCACTTCGTGCGCGTGCTCGAACAGGGCGCGCTTCCGCTGGTCGTCTTCTCGGTGGTCGGATTCCTCGCGGCCCGGTACGTGGACGAACGCCCCCGCGACCTCGTCTCGTTCGCGTTCTACTGGGGCGCGGTCGGCGTCCTCGGCTACCCCCTCGTCACCGACATCAAGGCTGGATGGGTCACCGCCCACGTCGTCGCCCCGCTCGCGATCCCGGCGGCGGTCGGCGCCGCGCTCCTCTACCGGTGGGGACAGGAGGCCTACGAGGACGGCGACGACGCGGGAGCCGCCGCCGCCGCGCTCGTCGCACTGCTCGTCGTCGCGCAGGTCGCGTTTCCGGCGGTGAGCTTCGCGTATCTCCACCCGCAGGACCGGCACGTCCCCGGCCTGCTCGGCGGTCAGCAGGACAACTACATCGTGCAGTACGGCCAACCGGCGGACGGGATCGGTCCGGCGCTGGAGAAGATGCAGGCCGCCGCGAGGGCCAACGAGAACGGAACGGACGTGCTCTACTACGGATACGCGAACGAGCAGAGCGATTACATCTTCTTCGTCCCGGACGAGAGCGATAACGACCGCTGGCCCGCCGCGAGCGGCTGGTACAATCGCTTACCGCTGCCGTGGTACACCGAGTTGGCGAACGCGAGCGTCGACAGCACGATGCAAAGCGAGACGCTCGAAACCCGACGGCCGCCGGTCGTCATCACTCGAACGAAGAAGAAACCCGATATCGACGAGTATCTGAGCGGGTACGTGGCCTACGACCACGAACTCACGCTCCACGGGAGCGAAACGACCATCTACATCAAGCGGAGCGCGCTCCGCGAGGCGAACTCGACCGCATAAACGTGCATATTCTCCGTCGAGGTTGGCAAATTTTATGCACCCACAGCGATAACCGACGGACGACATGGTTACGGCTTCACCGCCAACGCTGGGCGTCGTCGGCGGCGGACAACTCGGTCGGATGCTGGCGGAGGCTGCCGCCCCGCTCGGCGTCGAACTGGTCGTGGTCGACCCGACCCCCGACTGTCCGGCGTCGCCGGTCGTCCGCGACCAGATCGTGGGCGACTTCGACGACCCGGACGCGGTTCGAGAACTCGCCGACCGCGCCGACGCGCTGACGTTCGAAATCGAACTCGCCGACCCCGACCTGCTCGACGCGGTCGCCGAGGAGTACGACGTGCCGGTTCACCCCGACCCCGACACGCTCCGGACGATACAGGACAAACTCGTCCAGAAGCGCGCGCTTCGGGAGCGAGGGATACCGGTGCCCGACTTCCGCCCCGTCGAGGACCGCGACGACCTGCTCGACGCGGGCGAGGCGTTCGGCTACCCGATGATGCTGAAAGCCCGCCGCGGCGGCTACGACGGGCGCGGAAACCTCCCCGTCGAGTCGCCGGACGAGGCGGACGACGCGCTCGCGGAGATGTCGGGCGAACTGATGGTCGAGGAGTTCGTCCCCTTCGAGCGCGAACTCTCGGTCATCGCCGCCAAGGGCGACGGCGAGGTGGCGACCTTCCCCGTCGGCGAGAACGTCCACGAGGACGAAATCCTCCGCGAAACGGTCGTTCCGGCGCGCACGTCCGAGCGGGTTCGGGAGCGCGCGGAGGCGGTCGCGCGCGACGTGCTCTCGGCGCTGTCCGGGCGCGGCGTGTACGGTATCGAGTTGTTCGAGCGCGAGGACGGCGCGATTTCGGTGAACGAGATAGCGCCCCGCCCCCACAACTCCGGCCACTACACCATCGAGGGGGCGCTGACCTCGCAGTTCGAACAGCACGTCCGCGGCGTCCTCGGCTATCCGCTCGGCGCGACCGACCTCCGGTGTCCCGTCGCGATGTCGAACGTGCTCGGCGACGTGGCGGAACCCCGCCCGGCCGACTGCTCCGGGTTCGAAGCGGTTCTCGCCGCGCGCGGCGCGTCCTTCCACTGGTACGGCAAGCGCGAGGTGCGCCCCCTCCGGAAGATGGGACACGTCACCCTCGTCGGCGATTCGCTCGCGAGCGAATCGCCGACCGGGGGGTCGTCCGCCGAGTCCGATGCCGAACCGTCCGTCAGCGACCTGCTGGCCGAAGTACGCTCGCTCACCGACTCGCTCACCTTCCGATGACCACCCCTGACTCAGTAACGAGCCTCGTCGAACAGTTCGAAGCCGAAGCGGAGCGCGACCGCCCCCCCGAAGCGACGCCGGAAGTGGGTATCGTCATGGGCAGCGACTCCGACCTCGACGTGATGTCGGGGGCGCACGACGCCCTCACGGAACTCGGCTTCGAGGAAGTGACCGACTACGACGACCCGCCGGAATCGCGGTTCACCTTCGAAACCTACGTCGTCTCGGCCCACCGCACCCCCGAACTGATGTACGCCTACGCGAGGACGGCGGAGGCCCGCGGGTTGGACGTCGTCATCGCCGGGGCGGGCGGAAAGTCGGCCGACCTGCCGAACATGACCGCCTCGCTCGCGTACCCCCTCCCGGTGGTCGGCGTTCCGGTGCAGGAGAAGTCCGTCTCGTCGGTCATCGGGATGCCGACGGGCGCGCCCATCGTCGCCGTGGACGCGGGCAAGTCGTTCAACGCCGCGCTCTCCGCGGTGCAGGTACTCGCCCGAGAGCACGACGAACTCCGGAAACGATTGGTTGCGTACCACGACGAGTTGCGAGAGAGCGTCGGAGAGGTGTCAAGAGATCTACACGAAACGGGGACGCCGGCGTTCCGCGATCGGTCGTAGCGTATCCATCTTCTTTCTCCTCCGCCCTGACGGCCGTACCGTTCGTCGCGAGAAATGTTCCGTTACGGAAAAGAAAGCGTCAGTTGCCGCGAGACGGTCGGAAGAGCCGCTGACCGGCCCAAATCGCAAGAATCAACGCTTATAGGGGTGCGCTCACAAAACACCGCCTGCTAGGAGAATACCGGTATGAATCCATGGGTAGCTATTGGCGCGCTCGCGCTGGTGGGGATCGCCATCCCGTTGAGTATGATGGCGATTTCGAGCCTCCTCAGGCCGAGCGTACCAGAACAAGGCAAATCCGCCACCTACGAGAGCGGTGAGGTCCCGACAGGGACGACGCGCATCCGGTTCAACATCCAGTACTACATGGTTGCGCTGCTGTTCGTCGTCTTCGACATCGAGACGGTTCTCATCTTCCCTTGGACCGTCATCTATCGAAACGCCATCGAAAGCGGTGTCGATCTGGCGACGATACTCGTCCCAATGTTGGTCTTCATCGGCGTTCTCGCCGTCGGGCTCGCGTGGGCCTGGCGCAACGGTGCGGTGCGGTGGGTTCGCAGCCCCCGCGGAACACAACGGAGTGCTGAACAATGAGCAACGAACCACGGGAGTTTATACAGGGTAGCACAGTCCCGCAGACGAAGACCCGTGAGGCGCGGAAAGGAGACGCCGACAACCGTTTCAACTCGAAACTGCGGGAAGCGTTCGGCGCGTCGCCGTTCATCCTCACGAAATTCGACAAGTTCATGAACTGGGTGCGGGGGTCGTCGATGTTCATGCTCCAGTTCGGTATCGCCTGCTGCAGCATCGAGATGATGCACACCTACGCCGTCAAACACGACTTGGACCGCTTCGGCTCGGGTGTGCCGCGCGCGTCGCCGCGACAGGCCGACGTGATGATCGTGCCGGGCACCATCGTCTCGAAGTTCGCGCCCCGAATGAAGCGCGTCTACGACCAGATGCCCGAACCCAAGTTCGTCGTGAACATGGGGTCGTGCGCCATCAGCGGCGGCCCGTTCCAGGAAGGGTACAACGTCATCAAGGGCGCGGAGGAGGTCATCCCCATCGACATCCACGTCCCCGGATGCCCGCCGCGCCCCGAGGCGCTCGTCTACGGCGTCGTGAAACTGCAAGAGCGCATCGCCAACGGCGAGAGCAGTCCGGTCGTCGTGAAGCCGTACGAACTGGAGCAGTTCAGCGACCTCGAACGCGACGAACTCGTCGAATCGCTCGCCGACCAGATCGACGAGGACTCCCTCGTCATGCGCTACAACTGGGCTGATTCGCCATGAGTTCGCAGGAAGAAGTACCGTCGACGGTCGAGAGCGTCGACGGCGACGAACTCGCGGCGTTGCTCGGCGACCACGTCGTCGGACGCGAGGAGCACCTGAACGCGCCGGGCTTCGTGATCCGGCCCGACGAGGTGCAGGACGCGCTCGCCCTCCTGCGCGACGAGGCCGGATTCGACCACCTCTCGATGGTGACCGCGCAGGACTACGAGGACCGCTACGAGACCATCTACCACCTGAAGAAGTACGACGACCCGACGCAGGAAGCGAGCGTCGTCGTGCCGACGCCCACTGACGCGCCGAAGAGCCAGACGGCCGAACCCGTCTACGCCACCGCGAACTGGCAGGAGCGAGAGGCGTACGACCTCGTCGGCATCGAGTACGACGGACACTCCGACCTGCGTCGCATCCTGCTGCCCGAGACGTGGCAGGGCCACCCGCTGTCCCGAAACTACGACCAGGACAGGCCCCAACTCGTCTCGTTCCAAGCGCACGAGAATCCGCTTCCGGGCGAGAGCCACCACGACGAGGACACGGACACGATGTTCCTCAACATCGGGCCGCACCACCCGGCCACGCACGGGGTGCTCCACCTCAAGACGACCCTCGACGGCGAGCAGGTGGCGGACGTCGACCCGGACATCGGCTACCTCCACCGCTGCGAGGAGCAGATGGCCCAGAACGGAACGTACCGACACCAGATAATGCCGTACCCCGACCGGTGGGACTACGCGTCGGCGGGCCTGCTCAACGAGTGGGCGTACGCGCGCGTGGCCGAGGACTTGAACGGTCTCGACGTGCCGGAGTACGCGCAGGTCATCCGGACGATGGGCGCGGAGCTGTGTCGCATCGCGTCGCACATGCTCGCGGTCGGAACGTTCGCGCTCGACATCTACGGCGACTTCACCGCCATCTTCATGTACGCGATGCGCGACCGGGAGGTCGTCCAGAACATCCTGGAGGACCTCACCGGCCAGCGCATGATGTTCAACTACTTCCGCCTCGGCGGGGTCGTCTGGGACATTCCGGAGCCGCGCGAGGAGTTCTTCGAGAAGATCCGCGACTTCCTCGACGGGCTTCCGGAGGCGCTCGACGAGTACCACGACCTTGTCACGAGCAACGAGATATTCCAGATTCGAACCATCGACACCGGCATCCTCGAACCCGAGACCGCGAAGGAGTACGGCGCGACGGGGCCGGTCGCCCGCGGGTCGGGCATCGACTACGACCTGCGCCGCGACGACCCCTACGGCTACTACGACCAGCTCGACTGGAACGTCGTCACCGAGGACGGCTGCGACAACTACTCGCGCTTCCTCGTCCGGATGCGCGAGGTCGAGGAGTCGGCGAAGATAATCGAACAGTGCGTCGAACTGCTCGAAGACTGGCCGGAAGACGACCGCGAGATCCAGTCGAACGTCCCCCGGACGCTCAAGCCGGACGCGGACACCGAAGTGTACCGCGCGGTCGAAGCCGCGAAGGGCGAACTCGGCATCTACATCCGGAGCGACGGGACGGACAAGCCGGGACGGTTCAAGATACGCAGTCCGTGTTTCTGTAACCTCTCGGCGCTCGGCGAGATGTCCAGAGGGGAGTACATCCCCGACCTCGTCGCCACGCTCGGCAGTCTCGACGTGATTCTCGGGGAGGTCGACCGATGAACTTCGTTCCGCTTCAAGGCGATAGTCCGGTGCTCCTCCCCGAGCAGATCGCCCGCGCGCTGGGCGGCCAGAACCCCAGCGCGCCGATAGAGCTGCTCTCGGCGCTCATCGCGGCGGCCGTCGTCGGCACTATCATGCTGACGATGACGGCGTTCGCGGGACCGTGGGCGAAGCGGAAGATCACCGCGGCGTTCACCGACCGCATCGCGGTCAACCGGGTCGGTCCGTTCGGCCTGCTCATCATCGTCGCGGACGCGGTTCGGCTGCTGTCGAAGGAGCTAATCATCCCGGATGGCGCGGACCGTCCCGCCTTCGACCTCGCGCCGCTCGTGATGGCGGGGTCGGCGCTTCTCGGCTTCGCGGTCATCCCGATGGGCTCCCTTTTCGGCATCAATCTGCAGCTCGCCGACCCCGAAACCGGGTTGGCGTACGTGTTCGCCGTGGCGTCCATCGCCACCCTCGGACTGACGATGGGCGGCTACGCGTCGAACAACAAGTACTCGCTTCTCGGCGCGCTCCGCGCCGTGGCGCAGAATATCGCCTACGAGATTCCGCTCGTCGTGACGGCGGCGTCCGTCGTCATCTTCGCGGGGTCGCTCCAGACGAGCCAGATCGTCGCACAGCAGCAACAGACGCTGGTGACCATCGCCGGCGTCAGCATTCCCGCGTGGTACGCGTTCGTCAATCCGTTCGCGTTCGTGCTGTTCATGGCGGCGAACCTCGCGGAGGTCGGACGCAACCCGTTCGACATCCCGGAAGCGCCGACGGAGATCGTCGCCGGGTACCAGACCGAGTACTCCAGCGTGTACTTCGTCCTCTTCTACCTCGGCGAGTTCCTGCACATCTTCCTCGGCGGAGCCATCATCGCCACGGTCTTCCTCGGCGGGCCGGACGGTCCCGCCTCCGGCTCCATCGGCTTCGTCTGGTTCACCGTCAAAATCTGGGCGGTGTTCCTGTTCACGCAGTGGGCGCGCTCGGCGATTCCGCGCGTTCGCATCGACCAACTCATCGAGATCGGCTGGAAGGGCATGCTCGTGCTTTCGTTCGCGAACTTGGTCCTCACGGCCATCATCGTAGGGGTGATGCTATGATCGGACTACTCAAAGGAATGGCAACGACGATGAAACACGCATTGGACGGGTCGACGTTCACGGTGGAGTATCCGGACGTCGCGCCCGAAGTGAGCCCGCGCTTCCGCGGCATCCACAAGTTCAGCCAGGAGCGCTGCATCTGGTGTCGCCAGTGCGAGAACGTCTGCCCGAACGACACCATCCAGATCGTGCAGGACGACCAGCGCAACGGCGAGCAGTACAACCTCCACGTCGGCCAGTGCATCTACTGCCGACTCTGCGAGGAGGTCTGTCCCGTCGACGCCATCCTCCTGACCCAGAACTTCGAGTTCACGGGCGATACGAAGGACGATCTGATCTACAACAAAGAACAGTTGAAGAACGTTCCGTGGTACAAAGACATCGACCCGCTGGAGTCGCGCGAACCCGACAGGGGCGCGTGGATCGGCGAGGGCGAGGGAGCGGTCGACTATCAGTGAACACGCCCGTCTCGAAATGTTAAAAGGGCGTTTCTCCAAACCATAAGGTGACTGAAATGGCATACGAGATGATCGCGTTCGGGCTGTTCGCCGCCATTACGGTGGCGAGTAGCTTGGGCGCTGTCCTGGTGCGGGACGTGTGGCATGCCGCGTTGCTGCTCGGCGTTTCGTTGCTGAGCTTCGCGGTGCACTACGTCATGTTGCAGGCGGAGTTCGTTGCGGCGATGCAGATCCTCGTCTACGTGGGCGGGGTTCTCATCCTGATAACGTTCGCCGTCATGCTCACACGTCGAGCAAGTACAGAGGAGGTGACCAACGTATGACGTCGCGGCCGCGGATGCGTGACCCGTCGAAGATGCTTCCCGGCATCGGCGCGCTCGCGCTGTTCGTCGTCCTCGCCGCGGTGTTCCTCGGCGCGTCGTTCGGCGCGCCGCAAGGCTTCCCGAACGGAGCCAACATCACGGCGAGCATCGGCTACGCGATGTTCAACATCTTCAACGTCGGCGGACAGAGCATCGTTCCGAGCGAGGGATTCCTCATCGCGTTCGAGATAATCGACCTCGTCCTCGTCGCCGCGCTGGCGGCGGCGGTGATGCTCGCCCGTCGCGAGGGCGTCGGCATCACGGAGTCGATCCGAACCGACGGCGGAAGAGACGAGGGAGGTGACGAGTGATGGCGGTGCCGGTCCAGTACTACCTACTGCTCTCGGCGGCCGTGTTCTGCACGGGGCTGTTCGGCATCCTCACCCGGAAGAACGCGCTGATGTTCCTCATCAGCGTCGAGTTGATGCTGAACGCCGCGAACATCAACCTCGTCGCGTTCTCCCACTACCACGGCAACCTGACCGGCCAGACCTTCAGCCTGTTCACGCTGGCGCTGGCCGCCGCGGAGGTCGCGGTGGGTATCGGCATCATCCTCGTGTTGTATCGCAACTTCAACGACGTGGACGTGACCCAAGCGACGACAATGAGGTGGTAAGATGGCGGCAACAGCATTCGAACTGGCACCGGTTATCGCACTCCTGCCGTTCGTATCGTTCCTGATCGCGCTGTTCGGCGGCGAGTTCGCCCGCAAGATGCTGCCGAAGGGCGGCGCGCTGCCGGGCATCGCCGCCACGGGCGGTTCGCTCCTCCTGTCGCTGTGGGTGCTGCTCACGGTGGCCGGCGGACGGAGCTACCATCAGACCATCGTGTGGGTGAACGGGCTCGAAACGTTCGACCTGCACTTCGGCATCTTCCTCGACCCGCTGTCGGCGATGATGCTCGTCATCGTCTCGCTGATCGCGTTCCTCGTCCACATCTTCAGCCTCGGCTACATGAACGACGAGGGCGAAACCGGCCTGCCGCGCTACTACGCCGGTCTCGGCCTGTTCACCTTCAGCATGCTCTCGTTCGTCTTCTCGGACAACCTGCTGATGGCGTTCATGTTCTTCGAACTCGTGGGGCTGTGTTCGTACCTGCTCATCGGGTTCTGGTTCCGCAACCCCGGCCCGGCGAGCGCCGCGAAGAAGGCGTTCCTCGTCACCCGCTTCGGTGACTACTTCTTCCTCATCGGCGTGGTGGCGGTGCTCGCCACGTTCGGGACGGCGCAGTTCGCGGGCGACCACTCGTTCGCGCACGTGGCCGAGCAGGCGCTCGCCGAGGGCGGCGCCGGCGACGTCACCACGTTCTTCGGCCTCGGGCCGCGGGCGTGGTTCTCCGTCATCGGCCTGCTCGTGCTGGGCGGCGTGGTCGGCAAATCCGCGCAGTTCCCGCTCCACACGTGGCTGCCGGACGCGATGGAAGGTCCGACGCCCGTCTCCGCGCTCATCCACGCGGCGACGATGGTCGCGGCGGGCGTCTACCTCGTCGCGCGGATGTACGGCTTCTACGCCCTGCTTCCGCAGGTGCTCGCCATCATCGCGTTCATCGGCGGATTCACCGCGCTGTTCGCGGCGACGATGGGCGTCGTCAAGCGGGAGATAAAGCAGGTGCTCGCGTACTCCACCATCTCGCAGTACGGCTACATGATGCTCGGACTGGGCGCGGGCGGCTACGTCGCGGCGACCTTCCACCTGATGACCCACGCCTTCTTCAAGGCGCTCCTGTTCCTCGGAGCGGGGTCGGTCATCATCGCCATGCACCACAACGAGAACATGTGGGACATGGGCGGTCTCAGGGAGAAGATGCCGGTCACCTACTGGACGTTCCTCTCCGGGTCGCTCGCGCTCGCGGGCATCGTTCCGTTCTCTGGCTTCTGGTCGAAAGACGAGGTGCTCTACGAGGCGCTCGTCCACGGAATCGGGAACCCGGTCCTGCTCGCGGCGTACGCGATGGGACTGCTCGCGGTGTTCTTCACCGGCTTCTACACGTTCCGGATGGTCTTTTTGACCTTCCACGGCGAACCGCGCACCGACACGGCGCGCGACCCGCACGGCGTCGGCTGGAACGTCAAGTTCCCGCTCGTCGTGCTCGGCATCCTTGCGGCGACGGCCGGTCTCGTCAACATGACGCCGGTCGCGCAGCTGACTGACGCGCACATCGAGTTCCTCCACTCGTGGCTCAACGGTCCGGTCGAGGCGACCGGCGCGCACCACTACGAGGAACTCGTCTCCCAGTTCGCCTACGGCGAACCGGCGGACGTCTCGGCGCTGATTCCCGGCGCGGTGTCGCTCGCCCTCGCCCTCGCGGGCATGGGGCTCGCGTGGACGCTCTACAACGTCCCCGAACCCGTCGAGCACACCGACAAATTGGGCGGCGCGAAGACGGTCCTGTTCAACAACTACTACCAGGACGAGTATCAGGTCTGGCTGGCGAGCGGCCTCACGCTCCCGCTCGCGCGAGCGGCGGACAAGTTCGACGCGGGCATCATCGACGGCGTGGTCAACGGCGTCTCCAGCGTGAGCCTGTTCGGCGGCAGCCGCGTGAAACGGATTCAGAGCGGCGTCGTGACGAACTACGCGCTCATGCTGGTGCTCGGGTTCGTCGTCCTGCTGCTCGTCGTCGGCTTCACGGGAGGTTGGTTCTAGATGATAATCGAAGCACTCATCGCGGTTTCACTGCTCAGCGCGTTCGCGGTGTTCCTCGCGCCCGACAAGGTCGCGGGAAAGCTGGCGTTCGTACTGAGTCTGCTCCCGCTCGGCGGGAGCCTCTGGATGTACAGTGCCTTCGAGGGGAGCGGAAACGCCCTGCTGAACGGCGAACTCGCCTTCGAAGAGACGTTCAGGTGGGTCACGCTCGGCCCCTACTCGCTGAACTGGCACGTCGGACTGGACGGCATCAGCATGCCGTTGCTGGTGCTGACGACGGTGCTCACGCCCCTCGCCATCCTTGCGGCGTGGACGCCCATCGACGAGCGACAGAGCCAGTTCTACGGTCTCATGCTGTTCATGGAGACGAGCCTCCTCGGCGTCTTCTCGGCGCTCGACTTCTTCGTCTGGTTCGTCTTCTGGGAGATGGTGCTGGTGCCGATGTACTTCCTCATCGGCGTCTGGGGCGGCCCGCGCCGCAAGTACGCGGCGATCAAGTTCTTCGTCTACACGAACATCGCCTCGCTGGTGATGTTCATCGGTTTCATCGCCCTCGTCTTCGGACTGGGCGACTCGGTGAACACGTTGGACATGCCCGCCATCGCGCAGGCGTTGAACGACGGCCAACTCAGCGGACTCGGCGGGGTGGACGCGAACACCCTGAAGGTCGTCGCGTTCTTCGCCATGTTCGCCGGATTCGGCGTGAAGGTGCCCATCGTCCCGTTCCACACGTGGCTGCCGGACGCCCACGTCGAAGCGCCGACGCCGGTGTCCATCATGTTGGCGGGCGTCCTGCTGAAGATGGGGACGTACGCGCTGCTCCGATTCAACTTCACGATGCTCCCCGGCGTGGCGAAGGACTACGCGCTCCTCATCGCCGTCGTGGCGGTCGTGAGCGTCATCTACGGCGCGATGCTCGCGCTGGCGCAGACCGACCTCAAACGCATCGTCGCGTACTCCTCGGTGTCGTCGATGGGGTACGTCATCCTCGGACTCGTTGCGTTCACGATGTACGGCGTCGGCGGCGCGACGTTCCAGATGATCGCGCACGGTCTCATCTCGGGGCTGATGTTCATGGCGGTCGGCGTCATCTACAACACGACCCACACCCGGATGGTCTCGGACATGTCCGGGCTGGCCGACAAGATGCCCGTGACGGTCGCGGTGTTCGTGGCGGGCGCGTTCGGCTACATGGGACTGCCCCTGATGGCCGGCTTCGCGGCGGAGTTCTTCATCTTCGTCGGCGCGTTCGAGTCGACCGTGCTCGCCGGCACCGCGCTGGGAACCCACGGTCTCGCGCTGTTCACGGCGGCGGCGATGTTCGGTATCGTCATCGTCGCGGGCTACCTGCTCTTCGCCATGCAGCGCACCCTGTTCGGTTCGTTCGACGTGGAAACCGACTACGAGGTCGGACGCGCCGCGTTCCACGACGTGGCACCCCTCGTGGTGCTCATCCTGCTCGTCATCCTGCTCGGCGTCCAGCCGGACATCTTCTACACGATGATCCAGGACGCCGTGGGTGAGATGGCCCTCGTCTCCGGAGGTGGTCACTGATGGCGCAACCGCTCGCGTGGCCGACGTGGTCCGCGATGGCTCCCGCCACCGTCCTCGGTCTGACGGCGCTCTTGCTGTTGGTCGTGGACAGCGTCCACCCCGACTCGACGAACCGCCCGCTCCTCGCGGGCATCTCGACCGCCGGGACGGTTATCGCCGGCGGTCTCGCGGCGTGGTTCCTCCTCGCCGGGACGGGCGAGGATCCGATTTCGCTGTACGACGGCGCGCTCGTCGTGGACACGATGAGCCTCTTCTTCGCGGTCATCTTCACCAGCGTCACCGCGCTGGTGTGCGTGGCGAGCTACGACTACCTGAGGGGTCACGCCTATCAGGCGGAGTACTACACGCTGGTCATCCTCGCGGCGACGGGGATGACGCTGATGGCGAGCGCGAACAGCCTCGCCACGGTGTTCGTCAGCATCGAGTTGTCGAGTCTCCCGTCGTTCGCGCTGGTCGCCATCCTGAAGAAGAACCGCGGGAGCGTCGAGGCGGGACTCAAGTACTTCCTCATCGGCGCGCTCTCGTCGGCCATCTTCGCCTACGGTATCAGCCTCGTCTACGCCGTCACCGGCCACCTGCAGTTGGGTCTGGTCGCGGCCAACCTCGGCGGGGCCGACCTCGCGGGCGTCCTCGGCATCGGCGTGCTGATGGTGCTCGGCGGCTTCGCGTTCAAGACCGCGAGCGTCCCGTTCCACTTCTGGGCCCCCGAGGCGTACGAGGGCGCACCCGCGCCCATCTCGGCGTTCCTCTCGTCGGCCTCGAAGGCCGCCGGGTTCGCCGTCGCGTTCCGCGTGTTCACCACCGCGTTCCCCATCGCCGAGGTGGCGACCACGGTGGACTGGGTGCTGGCGTTCCAGATTCTCGCCGTCGTCACGATGACGCTCGGCAACTTCGCCGCCGCGACGCAGGACACGGTCAAACGCATGCTCGCGTACTCCTCCATCGGACACGCGGGCTACGCGCTCATCGGGCTGGCCGCCCTCTCCGCCGACGGCGGGGCGAACGGCTTCGTCATGGGCGGCGCGATGATGCATCTGCTCGTCTACGGCTTCATGAACACGGGCGCGTTCCTGTTCATCGCGCTGGTCGAGCACTGGGAGGTCGGACGCACCTTCGAGGACTACAACGGACTGGCGACGAGAGCGCCGATGGCGTGCGTCGCCATGACCGCGTTCATGTTCAGCCTCGCGGGACTCCCGCCGTTCGCGGGCTTCTTCAGCAAGTACGTCCTGTTCGCCGGCGCGGTGCGGGCCGGCTTCTGGTGGCTCGCCGCGATCGGTGCCGTCAACAGCGCGCTGTCGCTGTACTACTACAGCCGCGTCGTCAGGGCGATGTGGATAGAAGAACCGGTGAACGAGTTCAACATCCGGAGCACGCCCACCGGCCTCTACGTCGCGGTGCTCGTCGCCGCCCTCGCGACGGTGCTCCTGCTCCCGGCGTTCAGCCCGGTGGCCGACACGGCCATCGACGCCGCCGCGACGCTGTTCGCCTGAGACGACCGCGAAACACCGTTCTCGATTTTTTAGCGTCGAACCGCGAGCGGCGGCGTTCGACGCCGTTTCCACCGCTTCGCTCCCTTTCGGATTCGTCTCCGTCGCGCTCGAAATCGCGCGTAGAGGGATTCCCAACAGGTTTTAGGCCTCCGGACAGCAATCGGTGGTAGAATGGTTTCGCGGCTCATGCTCGGCTGCGGTTCCGTCGGGCATGCAATCGTCGAGTCGGTGGCGGAACGTCCCGGAAGCATCGTCGTCGTGGACGACAGCGAGAGCCGCGTCGAAACGCTTCGAACCGAGGGCGTCTCGGCGACTCGGGGCGACCCCACCGACCCCGACGTCATCGCCGAGCGCCCGCTCGTGGACGTGGCGTTCGTCGCGGGAGACGACCCCGAGCGGAACCGGCGGGCGGCGCGAGCGCTCCGACAGGAGTACCCGAACGCCTATCTCGTCGCCTACACGGGCGACCGGCCGTCCGACGCGGCGCGCGACGAACTGGCCGACCTCGCCGACAGACTGATCGACCCCGGCGAGGCCATCGTCGAGCGCCTGCTGTCGATGACCAGCGAGGACGCGGCGTTTCGAACCCACGAACTCCAGCGCGCGCTCCGCGATATCGACGGGAAACTCGGCATCTTCATGCACGACAATCCCGACCCCGACGCCATCGCCAGCGCGGTCGCGCTGGCGGAGATAGCGGAGGCGGTCGGCACCGAAGCCGAGACGTGCTACTACGGGGCCATCTCCCACCAGGAGAACCGAGCGTTCGTCAACCTCCTCGACCTGAACCTCCGCAATCTCGACCCCGAAGACGACCTCTCGGAGTTCGCCGGCATCGCGCTCGTCGACCACTCGAGTCCGAGCGTCAACGACCAACTGCCCGAGGGCACGCCGGTCGACGTGGTCATCGACCACCACCCGCCGAACCACCCGGTCGAGGCGGAGTTCGTCGACCTCCGCAGCGGCGTCGGGGCGACGAGTTCCCTGCTCGCCGACCACCTCGAACACATCGGGGGCGACCCCGACGAGCGGGTCGCGACCGGTCTGCTGTACGGCATCCGCGTCGACACGAAGGACTTCACGCGCGAAGTGTCGGAGGCCGACTTCGAGGCGGCGGCGTTCCTGCTCCCCCACGCCGACACGAGCGTCCTGGAGCGCGTCGAGAGTCCGTCCATCAGCCCCGAAACGTTCGAAACCATCGCTCGCGCGATTCGGAACCGGGAGCTCGACAGGACGGTGCTGGCGAGTTGCGTCGGCGCGCTCTCCGACCGCGACGCCTTGGCGCAGGCCGCGGATCGCCTGCTCGACATGGAGGGCGTCAACGTCACGCTCGTCTTCGGGTTCACGAACGGCGTCGTCTACATCTCGGCGCGCGCCCGCGGGACGGACATCGACCTCGGCGAGACCATGCGGGCCGCCTTCGGACAGATCGGCAGCGCGGGCGGGCACGCCGACATGGCCGGCGCGCAGATTCCGCTCGGCCTGCTCGGCGAGGTCGAGGAGGAAGAGGAGGTGTCGCTCACCAGCATCGTCAGCGAAATCGTCATCGACCGCTTCTTCGAGACGGTTCGTTCCCGTCCCGACGTCGACGAGTACGGCACCGACCGGGAACGGGTCGCCTCCTTCGACATCAAACTCGCGGAGAGCGACGAGTAGCGGTCGGGAAGTTTTTTGTCCGATAGCGCGTGCGTATCCGCATGGACGAGGCCGAGGAGGAAGACCGTCGCCGCACGTCGCCCGACGTTCGAACCATCTCCGACGGCGGAACGGAGGGCATCAAACCGAAGGTCAAAGAGTACATGACCCGCGACGTGGCGACCGTCTCCCCCGATGCGACCGTCGAGGAGGTCGCCCGGCGCATCGCGGAGAGCGACGGACACAACGGATTCCCGGTGTGCGACGGGCGGCGCGTCGAGGGGTTCGTGAGCGCGCGCGACCTCCTCTTGGCGGACGACCAGGAGCCGATATTCAAGGTGATGAGTCAGGAACTCATCGTCGCCCATCCCGACCTCGACGTGAACGACGCGGCGCGCGTCATCCTCCGGTCGGGCATCCAGAAGCTCCCCGTGGTCGACGACGCGGGCAACCTCGTCGGCATCATCAGCAACACGGACGTCATCCGCAGCCAGATAGAGCGCGTCACGCCCGAGAAGGTGGGAAAGCTGATGCGCACGCTCGAATCCATCCACGACACCGAGGTGTCCCAGAAGCGGCGGAAGGTGCGCCTCGCCGACCTCGTGCCGACGCAGTCGAAGGTCTACGCCGACGAACTGGAGGGCCGGGTGTACGAGATGGAGCGCGGGTTGGCGGAACCGCTCGTCGTCATCGAGAACGGTCGAACCCTCCTGCTGGCGGACGGACACCATCGGGCGAAGGCCGCCGACAGGCTCGACATCGGGGAGATGGACGCCTACGTCATCGTCACCGACCACCGGGTCGAACTCGGAATGGCCGAGACGGCGGAGAAGGAGGGACTGGAGACCATCGACGACATCAAGGTGGTCGATTACGCCCGCCACCCGCTCGTGGAGACGACGAAGCGGTTGCAGTAGCTACTCGTACTCGGTGGGTTCCTCGGAAACCACCTCGGTCAGGGAGTCGTCTCGAACGAGAGGAGGGGAACGTCACGCACGTGGAACGGCGTCATCGGGCACTACTGACGGGTATTGGATGCCCACTCAACCGGCGGGAGAATCGCTCCTGCGACTCTACCACTGTTTCCACTTACCGATAACCGTGTCACTGGCCCCGTACGTGTGGGGATTGCGCAGCGTGTATCGAACCATCAGCCCGACGCCGAGGGCGAGGATCGCGATGCCGAAGGTCACGATAAGCGCGGGGACGTACGCGCCGAGCGGGGCTGACGGCCAGAAGAGCGCTTCCGAGAGAAATCGAACCCCGACGAGTCCGACGAGCGCGCCGAGGGCGAGCGACGCGTAGCAGAATGCGGCGAGAAACTTCGAGTTGGCGGTCATCGACGTTGGTTTTTCGCCGCGGTGCATACCCTTTGTGGTGACTGGGGCGTTTCGACCCGTCGCAGGCGCGAACGCCGTTATAAATTCTTCGCCGACTCCCCGGTGATTGGAACCGCCGCCGTTTCTTTTTATCGACGCGACCACTGCGTCGGTATGGCCGCGGAATCGCTCTACCGACGACTCGGCGAACGAGAAGGAATCGGAGCGGTCGTGGACGAGTTCTACGAGCGAGTGCTGTCGGACGAGGAACTGCGACCGTTCTTCGAGGACGTGGATATGCGCGAACAGCGAGGCCACCAGACGCGGTTCCTCGTGACCGCCGCGGGAGGCCCGGAACTGTACGACGGCGAAGACATGGAGGCGGCGCACGACCACCTCGACGTCGGACACGTCGATTTCAGTCGAATCGAGGTGCACCTGGCGGACGCCCTGCGGGAGTTCGACGCGAGCGACGAGGACGTGGACGCGGTCGTCGCCGAAATCGAGTCGTTCCGCGGACCGATAGTCGAAAACCGCCCACCGAATCCTTAATGGATTCCCCGGCAGAAATTACGAGCATGTACGACGAGGACGACCTGCGGGAGATTCAGCAGGACCGAGAGGAGTGGGAGGACGACACCCTCTCGCCCGTGCTGGAGCGGTTCGGCGAGCGAAAAGACCGCTTCGCGACGGTCTCGAATCTGGAGGTGGACCGCCTCTACGACCCGACGGACGTGGCCGATTTCGACTACGAGGACGACCTCGGCTTCCCCGGCGAGGAACCCTACACCCGCGGCGTCTACCCGACGATGTACCGCGGGCGGACGTGGACGATGCGCCAGTTCGCCGGCTTCGGCACGGCCGAGGAGACGAACGAGCGGTTCCACTACCTCATCGACAACGGACAGACCGGGCTCTCGACGGCCTTCGACATGCCGAGCCTGATGGGTAAGGACTCGGACGACCCGCTCTCGGACGGCGAGGTCGGCAAGGAGGGCGTTGCGGTCGACACCCTCCGCGACATGGAGATACTCTTCGACGGCATCGAGTTGGACGAGGTCTCGACCAGCTTCACCATCAACCCGAGCGCGCCGGTCGTCTTCGCCATGTACGTCGCGCTGGCCGACAACCGCGGCGTCCCCCGCGAGAAGCTCCGCGGCACCTTCCAGAACGACATGCTGAAGGAGTTCATCGCGCAGAAGGAGTGGGTCGTCCCGCCGGAGCCGAGCCTCGACGTCGTCACGGACACGGTGGAGTTCGCGGTCGAGGAGACGCCGAACATCAAACCCATCTCCATCTCGGGCTACCACATCCGCGAGGCCGGTTCGACCGCGGTGCAGGAACTCGCCTTCACGCTCGCGGACGGCTTCGCCTACGTCGAGGACGCGATGGAGCGCGGACTGGACGTGGACGAGTTCGCCCCGCAGCTCTCCTTTTTCTTCAACTCGCACAACTCGCTGTTCGAGGAGGTCGCCAAGTTCCGCGCGGCGCGGCGCATCTACGCGACCGTGATGGACGAGTGGTACGGCGCGGAGGATCCGAAATCGAAGCAGCTCAAGTTCCACACGCAGACCGCCGGGCAGTCGCTCACCGCACAACAGCCGCTCAACAACATCGTCCGCGTGACGATTCAGGCGCTCGCCGGCGTCCTCGGCGGCACGCAGAGCCTCCACACCAACAGCTTCGACGAAGCCCTCGCGCTCCCGAGCGAGGAGGCGGTTCGCGTCGCCCTGCGAACCCAGCAGATAATCGCGGAGGAGAGCGGCGCGGCGGACATCATCGACCCCTTGGGCGGGAGCTTCGCCGTCGAATCGCTCACCGACGAGGTCGAGGAGGAGACGATGGCGTACATCGAGGAGATAAAGGAGATGGGCGACGGCTCGGTGCGGGACGGCGTCCTCGAGGGCATCGACCGGGGCTACTTCCACCGCGAGATTCAGGAAGCCTCCTACGAGTACCAGGAGCGCGTCGAGGAGGGCGAGGAAGTCGTCGTCGGCGTCAACCGGTACGAGATAGAGGAGGACACGAGACCCGACATCCTCCAGGTGGACGAGGAGACCCAGGACCGACAGCTCGCGCGGCTGGCGGAGGTCAAAGACGAGCGCGACGACGACGCGGTCGACGCCGCCCTCGACGACCTGCGCGACGCCATCGAGAACGACGAGAACGTCATGCCCGCCATCGTGGACTCGGTGAAAGCCTACGCGACGATGGGCGAGATAATGCGGGTGTTCGAGGCGGAACACGGTTCGTACCAGGAGAAGATCGGACTGGCCTGAACCGCCCGCGATTTTACGGGACGCGACGCTCGCGGGAGATTTATGCGTCGAGGGCGACTCTCGAGACTAGCTATGGAGGTCGCACTTCTCACGGTCGGCGACGAAATTCTCGCCGGGGACACGGTGAACACCAACGCGTCGTGGTTGGCCGCGCGGATTCACGAGCGGGGAGGGTCGGTTCGGCGAATCCTGACCGTACCGGACGATTCCGAGGTCATCGCCCGGCGCGTCCGCGATTGGCGCGCGGCGTTCGACGCCGTCGTGGTCACGGGCGGAATCGGCGGGACGCCGGACGACGTGACGATGGAGGCCGTCGCGAACGCCCTCGACCTGACCCTCGTCGTGTCCGAGCCAGAGCGAGAGCGACTCCTGGAGAAGGCGCGCGCGTTCGAAACGGAGAACCCCGAACTCGCCGAGGAGTACGACTTCGACTTCGATGTCGACGCGGCGGCCGCTCTCCCGGCGGGCGGTCGTCCGCTCGCCACGGACGCGGGCTGGGCCCCCGGTTGCGTCGTCGAAAACGTGTACGTCCTGCCCGGCGTCCCCCGCGAGATGAGGGCGATGTTCGACCTCGTCGCGGACGAGTTCGCCGGCGACGTGGTCGCCGAGACGCTCTACACGCCGACGCCGGAGGGCGCGCTCGGCGACGTCCTCGAGACGGTTCGAGAGCGGTTCGACGTGACGGTCGGGAGCTACCCGGGGCGGGACGACGACCCGGGTCGCCTGAAGGTCACCGCCGAGAACTCCGCCGAGGTCGCCGCCGCGACCGAGTGGCTTCGGGATCGTCTCGAAGTGGTCGCGCCCGTCGAAGACGACTCGGACGGCGGATGAACCCCGTCGCCGGGGTCGCGCCCGACCGTCGACGGCGCGATTTCGTCGACGTCGTCGAACCGCGCCGTCGACGGTCGAGACGCGGTCTGATCGGTCCGACGACTTATTCTTCGGGTGCGAGTCGGTGAAGGTTGCAAATCTTTATGCCGCTCCTGAAAGCACGATAGCATGGATACATGCCAGACGATACCGTGGAACTCGAAGCTCGGCTCGAAGAGGCGGAATCGTTCGAGCCACCGGAATCGTTCGTCGAGCAGGCGAACGTCTCCGACGAGGGAATCTACGACGAGTTCGAGGAGAACTGGCCGGAGTGCTGGGAGCGCGCGGCGGACCTGCTCGACTGGGACGAGGAGTACGACACCGTGCTGGACGACGGCGACGCGCCGTTCTACGAGTGGTTCACGGACGGGTCGTTGAACGCCTCCGCGAACTGCCTCGACCGCCACCTGGACGAGCGCGGCGACGAAGCCGCCATCGAGTGGATCGGCGAACTCGGCGAGACGCGGACCTACACCTACGAGGAGCTCCACCGCGAGGTCAACGAGTGCGCGGCGGCGCTCCGCGAGTTGGGCGTCGGCGAGGACGACGTGGTGACGATGTACATGCCGATGGTGCCCGAACTCCCCGTCGCCATGCTCGCCTGCGCGCGCATCGGCGCGCCGCACTCGGTGGTGTTCGCCGGCTTCTCCGCCGACGCGCTGGCGACCCGGATGGAGAGCGCGGAGTCCGAGTACCTCATCACCTGCGACGGCTACTACCGCCGCGGCGACCCGCTCCACCACAAGGAGAAAGCGGACGAGGGGCTCTCGCAAGTCGACCACGACGTGGCGGGCGTCGTGGTCGTCGACCGACTCGGCGACGAGTACGACCACCCGATGGATAACGGCGAGCACGACTACGGCGACCTCGTCGCCGAACAGGAGGGTGCGACGGTCGATCCGGTCGAGCGCGACGCCGAGGACATGTTGTTCCTGATGTACACCTCGGGGACGACCGGCGAGCCGAAAGGCGTCAAGCACACCACCGCGGGCTACCTCTCCTACGTGGCGTGGACCTCGCGAGCGGTGCTCGACGTGAAACCCGACGATACCTACTGGTGTTCGGCGGACATCGGTTGGATCACCGGCCACTCGTACATCGTCTACGGGCCGCTCGCGCTCGGGACGACCAGCGTCATGTACGAAGGGACGCCGGACTACCCCGAGAAGGACCGCCTCTGGGAGATCGTCGATGAGTACGACGTCGATATCTTCTACACTGCGCCGACGGCGATCCGCGCGTTCATGAAGTGGGGGAGCGAGTATCCGGAACAGCACGACCTCTCCTCGCTGCGCCTGCTCGGCACGGTCGGCGAGCCCATCAACCCCCGCGCGTGGAAGTGGTACTACAAGCACATCGGCGGGGAGGACTGTCCCATCGTGGACACGTGGTGGCAGACCGAGACCGGCGGCATGATGGTCACGACCCTCCCGGGGATCAACACGATGAAACCCGGCAGCGCCGGCCCGCCGCTCCCCGGCGTCGACGCGAAAGTCGTCGATACCGCGGGCGAGGAGGTCGGCGCGGGACGCGCGGGCTACCTCACGATTCAGAAGCCGTGGCCGGGGATGCTCCGCACGGTCTACAAGAACGACGACCGCTACATCAGCGAGTACTGGGCCGAGTACTCCGACCCCGACGCGGACGAGTGGGTGTACTTCCCCGAGGACGGGGCGAAGTTGGACGAGGACGGCTACATCACCGTCCTCGGGCGCGTCGACGACGTGCTCAACGTCTCGGGCCACCGCCTCGGAACGATGGAAATCGAATCCGCCATCGTCGGCGTCGAGGGCGTCGCCGAAGCCGCCGTCGTCGGCGGCGACCACGAGGTGAAAGGCGAGGCGGTGTACGCCTACGTCATCACCGAGGAGGGCTCCGACGGCGACGACGAGATGCGCGACCGCATCGTGGCGGGCGTCGAGGACGCAATCGGTCCCATCGCCCGTCCCGAAGAAGTCGTCTTCACGCCCGAACTGCCGAAGACGCGCTCCGGCAAGATCATGCGCCGACTGCTGGAGGACATCGCCAACGAGGACGAGTTGGGCGACACATCGACCCTGCGGAACCCGGACGTGGTCGAGGACATCCAGCGGAAGGTGCAGGGCGACTAGCGCGTCGCGGAACTTCGAAGGGCGACGTATTTTTTCTCGACGTTCCGTATCCGGTTCGACGAAAACGCGTCTTCTCCGGCGTCGCAACCTCACCGCCACGCGCTCGCGGCGCGAGTAGCAGCGGACAGTAGCGCGAGTTCTTTATTCGGAGACGCCCGCGGAACTCGCGATGAGCGGTGTGACAGTCACTCGTCGGTCGTCTGGTGTAGCCCGAACGCGCACTCCAAACCGAACACGACGAGAGCCATCGTGAGGGCCTGAACGAGGAAGAACTCGTCACCCAACAGGAGACCCGCTGCGAGAACGCCGACGCCTCCCGACGTCCCTAAGAAGATCGCATACCTCACGCGCGAAAGTCCCCGCAACCACTCATCAGTGCGATTGTAGAGACGTTTCACGGCAGCCATAGTAACGAGAAGGTGGCACCGGGAAAATACGTTACGGAAGCGCGAACCCACCGAACCGAGCGCCCCGGTTTCGGACGACGATACCGCGCTACCATCTACCGGTGGTGTCGGATACCGGTACGCTCCGCATTTGCTATCGCTCGGAGACCGCCGCTACCGCTGTCCTTCGCCCGCGACGAGCACCGGCCGCTTCGCGTTCAGGATGACCGACTGCGCGACGCTTCCGAACAGGGCTTTCCCGGCGGGCGACCGCTTGCGACCGCCGACGCAGATGCAGTCGACGTCCCGCTCTTGGGCCACGTCGAGGATGGTGTCGGCCGGGCTGCCGCTCGTCTCGACCAAGTCGGTGTCGATGCCCGCCTCTTCGAGCGTCTCCTGCGCTCGGCGGACGCTCGCGACCTGCAAGGCGGACGCGCCGCTGGAGTTGTCGGTGAACGAGTAGAGGAGCGTGGCTCGGATAGCGGACGACGCCTCCGGCAGGTCGGCGACCGCGGTGGCCTGTGCCGTCGCGCGCGATTCGTTTTCGTCCAGCGCGATGAGGACGTGATACATAGTGGAACGTCCGTCGGATTCGGCTTAGCCCTTGGGGTGGTCGTCGTAGCGCTCTGCGACGAGCACGACCAGAGAGAGCAGGACGCCGAGGAACAGGCCGATGGTCACCATCCCGAAGATGGCCAACCCGACCGGCGTCGGCTGTAGCTCGACGAGACCGAGCAGGGAGACGGGTCGGAGGTCGTCCGGGCCGAACGTTCCGAGCAGGACGCCGACGACCCCAGCGAACGAAACCAAAAAGACGTACAACCCGAGAACGAGGGTACGACCCTGGAATCGAGATGGCACGGACGAATCTTACGACGGGGCAAGGATTAGCCTTTTCATCCGCTCGCACCTAGGTGGCGTATGTCCGAAAAAGAACTGCTGTTGGTCGTCCTCGGTGGCATCGCCGTGCTCATGTTCGCGATGGGAATCATCCTCGCGACGACGTGACGAAAAACGCGTTCGATTCGCTTACTCTTCCGGTTCGAGCTGCTCGCTACCGCCGTCCGCGAGCGCGGTCTCGCGCTTCTTCTCGAACCACGTCCACTCGTTCGAGCGCAAGCCGTCGTCTTCGAGGTGCCACGGGTCGGCGCTCTTGACTGGGGGTCCTTCGAGCCACGACTGGACGATGTTCCAGACGAAGATGAGCTGACCGATACCCATGACGAACGCGCCGAGGGTGGCGACTTGGTGCCACGTGGCGAACTGCGGGAGGTAGGTCGCGTACCGCCGGGGCATGCCGCCGTAGCCGAGGAACAGCATGGCGAAGAACGTCAGGTTCGAACCGACCATGGTCAGCCAGAAGTGCATGTGCGCGAGCTTCTTCTGGTACATCTTGCCGGTGTAGATGGGGAACCAGTAGTAGATGCCCGCGAAGCCGGCGACGGCGATGGCACCCATCACGATGTAGTGGAAGTGGCCGACGACGTAGTAGGTGTCGTGGAGCACGAGGTCGACGGGAATCGACGCCAGGAAGACGCCGGTGACGCCGCCGATGATGAAGTTCTGCACGAAGCCGAGACAGAACAGCATCGGCGCGGTGAGGCGGAGCCGGCCGTTCCACATCGTGGTGATCCAGTTGAACACTTTCACCGCGCTCGGGATGGCGATGGCCATCGACACCGCCATGAAGCTCACCCGCAGGCGCGGGTCGATGCCGGTGGCGAACATGTGGTGGGCCCAGACGCCGAACGAGAGGACGCCGATGGCGAGCGTCGAATAAACGACGAACTTGAACCCGAACAGCTTCCGCCCCGCGAACCGAGGCAGGATGAGGCTGACGAGGCCCATCGGCGGGAGGACGAGGATGTACACCTCGGGGTGGCCGAAGAACCAGAAGAGGTGCTGCCACAGAATCGGCCCGCCGCCTTCGGGAGAGAAGAACGTGGTGCCGAAGTTGCGGTCCAACAGGAGCATGATGAGCGCGCTGCCCAGCAGCGGGAACGAGAACAAGATGAGTCCCGACTGCGTGAGGATGGTCCACGAGAAGATGTCGAGGTTCGGCCAACCCACGTTCTCGCCTCGCTCGGCGAAGATGGTGGCGATGAAGTTGATGGCACCCATCGTCGCCGACACGCCGGTCAGGTGGAGGCCGAGGAGCATCAGGTCGACGCCGGGGCTCGCCATCGCCTGACAGCTAGCCCCCTGTCCGCAGGCCGATAGCGGCGTGTACATCGTCCAACTCGTCTGGGACGGGGCGACGCCAGGGATGAAAAAGCCCGCCCAGATGAGCAGCGCTCCCGGCGGGAGGAGCCAGAAGGCGATGGCGTTGATGCGCGGGAACGCCATGTCGTCCGCTCCGATGAGCAGCGGGATGAAGTAGTTCGAGAACGCCGCGATGATGGGCGTCCCGAACAGGAACAGCATGGTGATGCCGTGCGTGGTGAGCAGCGAGTTGTAGAAGTTCGCGTTGAAGATGTTGATCCCCGGTGCGGCGAGTTCGGCGCGCATGAGGAGCACCGCGAGACCGCCCCACGCGAAGGCGAGGATACCGTACGTCCCGTACAGTATTCCGATGTCCTTGTGGTCGACGGTCGTCAGCCAGCGAATGATTCCGGCGGGCTTCTCCTCGTGCGCCTGCCCGGTTCGGTCTCCGTATCCGTAGCCCCCTCCGCTGAGGGGTGTGTAGGACCGCCAGTCCTCGATACGGGCGATGAACGTGGCGACTGCGAGTAGAAACACCCCCATGACGACGGTGAGCGCTATTTGCCCAGTAGCTGCCATGCGAGAGCGTCGGGACTACAGGGTAAAGAAAGGTTAGGTTACGGCTCGGCGGGGAGCGGAAACGATAGCATACGACAGCTGATACCGCACGACACGGCCGAGGTGCCCGGCGCGAGTACCGACGAGCGAGGCGGGCGCGAGGCGAGTCGATTACTCCCGAGACTATCGACGGAAACGGCTCTAGCGAAACCGTAAGTACGACCGTACCGAACCGGGAGAGTCACGAATCCGCGCGCATCGCTCCGAGCGCGGCTCGGTGCGCGTCGTTGGCGCAAAAAAAGGATTAGGCGCCGCCCGGGCCCTCGATTTTGATCGCCGCGACGTACGTCAACAGGGCGAGCGCGACGAAGGGGACCACCAGCAGTCCCCAGCCGATTACGTCGATGAAGAAGCTTCCCTTCCACGGGGTGACGACGATGAAGAGGACGAGGAAGAACGCCATGATTCCGAGTGGGACGACGTTGACCGTGAGGTCCAGGATGGTTTCCCGGTCGAAGACTCGTTCTGCCATAGTGTGAGAACGTAGAGAACAGGGCGTCAAATAGGTTTGTGATTCGACTCAGATCGCCTGCGGTTGCCAGAGCGCCCCCGCGATGCCGCCGACGAGCAGGACGACGCCGCCGACGAGGATGGCCGTGCCGCGCAGCCTGATGGATCCGGTCGTCAGCGTCCAGAGGGCACCGCCGACCAGGAACGCCACCCCGGCCGAGACGACGAGTCCCTTCCACGGATTGCGGATGTACTCCGACTCGCGGAGGATGCCGACGACGCTCCCGACGAACATCAGCATGCCGCCGACCGCGACGGGAAAGAGAACCTCTGCCATCACGATGCCGACCTCGAACAGCGCGAGACCGAACGCGACGAACAGCGGCCACGGGCTGGATTTTCGGTACTGGTCGGAGAGTCCCGGTTGTTCGTCCATGCGCTGGCTTGGGGCTTCAGCGGTTTGACCGTTGCGTCTTTCGACGCCCGCGGTTCGTCACGCTCTCCGAGGTCGATCGTTGCGTCGTTGATCAACGACGCAGCAAGGCGATCCGTATCGAATATAAAACCGAACGGACGGTAGAATCATCGTCTATCGAGACGTACATAGCGATCTTACCACTATAATGTAAATATATTTCAAACTCCGTCAATGATTGGAAATTCGACGATAGAAGCATATTATAAAGGCTCATGATTCTACTATCAATTTCCTCGAATGCGTAAAATGACGGAAATTGATAGCGGAAGTGAGACGCGCGCGCAACAAAACGAATCCCTCTCTTCCAAGCGTCGGGAGTTCCTCCAGACGGCAACGGGCGTGGTCGGGCTTACGGCGTTCGGAACGATGGGACTCGCCGCGGCGAACCGCGACACCGCCGGTCGATTCGGCGACGACCCGTTCAAACTCGGCGTCGCTTCCGGCGACCCCCTCCCGGACTCGGTCGTACTCTGGACGCGCCTCGCACCCGAACCCCTCGAGGCCGACGGCGGAATGCCCGATACAAAGGTGCCCGTCACGTGGAAAGTAGCCGCTCGCGAAAACATGCGGCAGGTCGTGAAAGCCGGTACGGCGTACGCCCGCCCCGAGCACGCCCACTCCGTACACGTCGAAACCGAGGGACTCGAGCCAAACACCGAATACTATTACCAGTTTCAGGTCGGCGCTGCTAAAAGTCCGGTCGGCCGGACGAAGACCGCACCGGCACCCGACTCGAACGTCGACGAACTCAACTTCGCGTTCGCATCCTGTCAGAACTATCCGCACGGGTACTACACCTCCCACCAGCACCTTGCCGAAGAGGACCTCGACGTGGTATTCCACCTCGGCGATTACATCTACGAGGGAGACTCGGAGGGGCCGTTCGGCCGTGCCCACGAACCACCGCGAGAGATAGAGACTCTGGCCGACTATCGCATCCGACACGCGCAGTACAAGACCGATCCGAACCTCCAAGACGCCCACGCGGCGTTCCCCTGGTTCATCACGTGGGACGACCACGAAGTCGTGAACAACTACGCCGACGAAATCGATGAGGGAACGCCACCGGAGGAGTTCCGCAAGCGACGAGCCGCGGCCTACCAAGCCTACTGGGAGCACCAGCCGATACGCCGCTCTCGAATGCCCGACGGGCCCGATATGCCCCTCTATCGTCGGTTCAGGTTCGGACAGTTGGCCGAATTCAACATCCTCGACACCCGCCAGTACCGCGACGACCAGACTTCCTCCACCGAGAAGGCGAAGGATCCCGAACGAACCATCCTCGGCGACGAACAGGAACAGTGGCTGCTGGACGGGTTAGAGAACGCTACGTCCCGGTGGAACGTGCTCGCGAACCAAGTTCCCGTCGCGGCGACCGACGAAAACGCGGATCCGGACGACGTCGACTTCGGCGGCGGAGACAAGTGGGACGGATACCGGGCCGATCGCCAGACGCTGCTCGATGCGATGGCCGAGAACGACGATCTCAACCCGGTCGTCATCACCGGCGACGTTCACCGTAATTACGCCTACAATCTCAAAGCCGACTTTTCGAATCCCGACTCCGAAACGGTTGGAACCGAGTACGTCGGCACGTCGATCTCCTCGTTCGGGGACACGTCCGGGCTCACCCAGTACGGTTCGTCAGCGGGGGAACCTTGGCAGGAGTTCTTCAACGTCGATCGAGGCTACGTCCGCTGTACGCTCACGCCCGAGCAATGGCGGACCGACTACCGCGTCGTCTCGACCGTCGAAGAACCGACAGCGACGGTCGACACCCTCGCATCGTTCGTAACGGAGGCCGGTAATCCCGGCGCACAACTGATTTCGGAACGACCGGAGGAAGAACCCGTGGAAATCGCCGAAATTCGCCCCGATCAGGACGGGGATCTCACCAACGAGTACGTCGCGCTGAAAAACGAGGGCGACGACGACATCGATATGTCGGACTTCGTTCTCAGCTTCGAAGGCGGTCGGGCGCAAAACTACACGTTCGGTGACTTCACCCTCGGAGCGGGCGAGACGGTCACCGTCCGAAACGGAAGCGGCGAGGACACTCGGTCGACCCTCTACACCGGGTTCGACGGAGCGGTCTTAAACAACGGCGATCCCGACACCGTGGTCGTCGCTAACGACGAGGGAATCATCATCGACGAAGAGTCGTATCAGCCGCGATAAGGTCGACGCCGGAGCACGACCTATTTTTAACGGGCGCGAGTGAACGGAACGGCGCGCGCTCGAAGCGGAAGTACGTCGCGTTCACACCGTCGACATCGGCGTCATCACTCTTCCCTCGGGGGAAAAGAGGTATTGGCCTACTCGTCGGAACCCGGCGCGGCGGTTCGCGACGCGGGGAGAACGTCGGCGACTCCGCCGGCTCCGAAACGAGACGGAAGGACCGTCGAACCGATCCGTGGTATGCGGACGCGGACGCCCGTTGAGAGAATCCGCTCGCGTGCTCGTCACCGTTTCGCCGAAGCGGTCGTACCACGACCGTGGCAGCTCGCAGGCCGAGGTGCGAGGCGAGGAGCTCCGCCGTCCGCCCTTTCACCACCGCGGACTCGGCGTCTCGAACCGGTCGACTCGAAAAACGACCGGGAGGACGATCAGCGCGAGGGCGATTTCGACGCCGCCCGCGACCGCGAACGCGGCGACGTAGCCGAACCGGTCGGCCACCGCGCCGCCGACGAGGATGCCGGCCAAGAACCCGACGCTTCCGAACGCGTTGAACCCGGCCATCGCGACTCCCCGATCGCTGCTCGGGGCCAAGTCGGTGACCAGGGCCATCGTCGCCGGAGCCATCATCGCGCCGATGATTCCGACGAGAACCATCGCCAGCGCGGCCGCGCCCACCGACGGCGCGACGCCGACGCCGACGACCGCGACGCCGTACAGCGTCGACCCGGCGACGACGGGAATCGTTCGCCCGATGCGGTCGGAGACGACGCCGAATGGGTACTGGAGGAGCGCGAACGGCGCGAAAAAGAGCGCGAGCATGAGGCCGGTCGCCCCGGGGTCGAGGTCGAAAACCTGCCGAAAGTACAGCGTCCCGACGAGCGCGAAGAACCCGGCCGTCAGGCGGTCGATGAAGCCGAAGGCGTACGGGACGAGCAACAACGGCGTCTCCCGAATCCGGACGATGGCGGCCGAAAACCCCTCCCGGCGGGTGCTCGTCCCGTCGTCCTCGAGGACGACCGCCGCGACGACCGCGACGGCCAGCAACAGTCCGCCGGCGACGTACACGGGGACGAGCGGGCCGAGTTCGTAGAGTTGGCCGCCGAGCGGCGCTCCGAGCGCGGTTCCGCCGCCGATGGCGATGCCGGCCGCACCCATGTTCCGCCCGTGGCCGCCGTCGAGGTCCATCAGCATCGTAATCGAAAGCGAGAACGCGCCGATGGTCGCCGCACCTTGAAGGATTCTGAGCCCGAGCGCCGTCCCGAAGGTGGCCGCGTCGAGCGTCGGCAGCAGTCCGAGCAGGCCGTACCCGACGAAGCCGCCGACCGCCCCGGCGACGATGAACGGAACGCGCCGCCCCGTCGCGTCGCTCGCCGCACCCCAGAGACCGGCGAACGCGACGAACGCTGCGAACTCGGCGGCGAGGAACCACATGCTCGCCCGAAGCGCCTCCCCTCCGCCGAAGACGACGACCAGCGTATCGATGCCCGGGTACAGCAGCACCTGCGCGAGCAGGATGACGAAGATGGTTCCGGAGAGCGCGATACGATTTCGACGGGTGGACATGGTGCTCGATTCCTCCTTGGGAGGTGTGCTTGAAGACACTACCGTCACGTTCGTCAGTCGCCCCGCGACTCGGCGGGAGCTTCCCTCCTCGGCTCCTTCGAAACCCGCTCAGAACTCGTAGTCGCGGATCCGAAGCTCCCGGCCGTGTTTCGCTCTTAACTCTTCCCTGCCGGCCTCGACCCTCGCGCCGTCGCTCGTTACGCTGCCCCGTCGTCGATGATAGACGAACAGCGGCTCCGCGACGTGATAGCCGTCGAGGCCGGCGTCGAGGTACCGCAGCAACAGATCGTACTCCGCGAATATCATCTCCGGGTCGTACAGGCCGAACTCTCGGAGCTGTTCGGTTCGGTGCATCGTCCCGACTTTGACGGTGTTCAGGACGTTCGCCCCCGTATCGACGCGGACTCGTTCGCCGTCGGGAAATCGCTCGTAGTAATCGCTGTAGACGAAATCGATACCCGGTTCGGCCGCGAGGATATCCGACTGCCGCTCGACCAACGACGGAAGGAACTCGTCGTCCGCGTCGAGCACCACGAGATACTCGCCCCGCGCCTCCTCGATTCCGCGGTTGCAGGCTATCGTTCCGTCGCCGCTGTTTCGCTCGTTTTGCACGAGGCGCAGGTACGACGCGTCGAACTCCTCGACGATAGCCGCGGTTCCGTCGGTCGAACCGTCGTCGACGACGACGTGCTCGATTCTAGCCGCGTCGACGGTCTGTCGTCGGACGCTCCGGAGCGCCCGCTCGACGTGCTTCTCGGCGTCGTACGCCGCGGTGACGATAGAGACGGAAGGGCGTTTCATTTGGGGACCACTCCGAACGAACAGTCGTCGATAGTAATAGTTTAGCCACACCATCGAACCGATGGTTCCCCCGACGGCGACGCGATCCACCGCAACTGAACGACCATCGAACGACGGAGAGCGTCTCCGTCCGCGGTCGACCGGAGCGCCCTTTATCTCACACCGTTTTCGATGCCGTCGACGGCACGATTTAAGAGTTCGGAGACGCTGACTACGGGGTATGGCGAATCGAGGCGCTAACGAGCGGTTTCCGGTAGAAACCGTCCTTTCCGTCTTCACCGAGCGAAAAGACCCGACGACGCCGCTCACCGCATCCGAAGTCGCAACCGAGGTGGGGTGCGCCCGCCGCACCGCGTACGAAAAGCTTCGGGAGTTGACCGATCGAGGACGGCTCCGAACCAAGAAGGTCGGCGCTCACAGCCGAGTCTGGTGGCTCGCCCCGGACGCGGCGTCCGAGAACCGCCGTCCGCCGCTTTCGTCATCCAACCGCGCGCTCTTCGACCGGATGCTCGATGCGGTCTTCGTCTTGGATCGCAGGTGGCAGTTCCGGTACGTGAACGAACGGGCCGAAGAGGTGTTCGGCGACGCCGCGAACGAACTCGGCGACGCGAGCGTCTGGGACGCGTTTCCCCGTCCGGAGGAGGCGTTTCGGGCGGAGTACCGCGAGGCGATGGAGACGCGGACGCCGACGACCTTCGACTCCTATCACCCCGCGCTCGACACCTGGTTCGAACAGACCCTCTACCCGTTCGAGGCGGCCCTCGTCGTGCAGCTTCGCGACATCACCGACCGAAAACGGCGAGAACAGAACCTCTCCCGATATCGAGCCATCGTCGAGACGCTCTGGGACGGCGTGTACGCGCTCGATTCGGATCACGCTTTCACGCTCGTAAACGAGGCCTACGCCGACCTAACCGGCTACTCCCGGGAGGAACTGCTCGGCTCGCCGGCGACGGTCGTCCACAACGAGACCATCGACGACGCCGCTACCCAACTGAGTGCGGCGGTCGAGACGGGGTCGCAGGACGCGGCCACGCTCGAATTCGATCTCGAGCGCGCCGACGGAACCACCGTCCCGGTCGAAGCGAAGTTCGGCCCGTCTCCGATCGACGCGGAGCGCGGCGGGCGCGTGGGCGTCGTCCGCGACGTCACCGAACGGAACCGACGCGAACGGCGGTTGAAACGGCAGCGCGAGCAGCTATCGGCGCTCAACCATCTCCATCGGGTCGTCCAGGAGATCATCCAGTCGCTCGTCCAGCAATCGACGCGCGAGGAGATGCGCCGTCTAATCTGCGAGCGCCTCGCAACCGCCGAGCCCTACGGCGCCGCGTGGATCGGGCAGGTCGATTGGGTGGCCGAGGAGGTGAACGTGCTTTCGGAAGCGGGACTCCGCGCCGACCGGGACGACCGTTCGTTTTCGTTCGCCGACGGTGACGGTGACGGCGTACTTCCGAACGTCATCCAGAACCGGGAGGTGCGCGTTATCGACGAGCGCACGACGGCGTCCCGAATGTTCGATCGGTTTCCGGAGCTTCGGGATAACGTCGTCGCCGTCATGCCGCTCGTCTACGACGAGACCGTTTACGGAGTCTTGGGCGTCGCCACCGAGCGACCGGACGGATTCGACGGGTACGAGCGGACCGTAATCGAACAACTCGGCGAGATCACCGGGCACACGCTCAGCGCGCTCGATCGCAAAGAGGCGTTGATGGCCGACGACCGCGCCGAACTGGAGTTCTACCTTCGAGACGTGTTTCGGGAGTTCGACCTCCCCGAAACCGAGGGGACGATCACCTTCGACCGCGTGGTTCCGCTCGGAGACGACGCGTTTCTCGAGTACGGAACGGTTACCGAGGACGCCCTCGAAACGCTCCACGCGCTCGTCGACCAGCTACCCTACTTCGAGTCCGTCACCGTTTTCGACGGCGACTACGACCGTCCCCGTTTCGAACTCCGCCTCACCCGGCCCCCCGTCATCTCGTTGCTCGCGTCGCACGGGGGGCGGGTTCTGAGGGCGCGCATCAGGAACGGCGATTATCACATGACCGTGGAGATTCCGCAGAGCGCGGACGTTCGCCACGTCATCACCACCGTACAGAAGTTGTACCAGGGAATCGAAGTCGTCGCGCAGCGGTCGCAAACCGAGCCGCACTCCGAGAGCGAGACCAACCGCGCATCGCTCCTCGAGCAGTTGACCGAGCGCCAACGGGCGTCGCTCGAGGCCGCGTACTTCGCCGGCTACTTCGAGTGGCCGCGGGTGAGCACCGGCGAAAACGTGGCCAGCTCGCTCGATATCAAACCGCCGACGTTCCACAAGCACCTGCGGAAGGCCGAACGGACGGTCGTGCGAGGGCTCCTCACGGGTCGAACGGACCATCGGTGACGCGGGGCTAATTAATTTTCCCGACCGCTCTTGTGTTCGCCCTGATAACCATCGGGCAGTATGAGTCTTCAGAATCATCCCGAAACCGAGATGTTTCGCGACGCGCTCGCAAAAACGAACGATTCGACGTCCCGGTCGATAGACGCGCTCAGCGGCGTCTGGTCGAACGAGCGATGTCGCGCCGTCCTCGCCTACCTTCGCTCCCGCTCCGGAACGGCGACCGTGGACGAACTCCGTGACCATCTCGTCTCCTCTCAGCCGCCTCGATCCGACGGTCGTCGGAACGTCGAACTCGACCTCCGGCACAACGTGCTTCCGCGACTCGTCGATCACGGCTTGATCGACCGTTCGGCGGACGACCGGTATCGGATACGAGTGGGGGGTTCGGATTCGACCGGGTAGAAATTGGAACCGCCAGCCGCGTATCGCCGGTGACCCCGTAACTTCCCCACCGACGAACTGCTACTCCCCGAACCAGGTCGACGTGGCGGCCACCGGAATCTATGGTGGCGTCGAACCTACCACAGTCGGAGGAGCAGAGAATGGGAGGGCCAGAAACGGCGTTGGAAAATCCGGCGACTGGGGAACGAATCGAACTGCGAACGACCGCGGGCGATTCGGCCGGGAACGGGGTCGCGTTCGACTACTACCTTCGCCCGGGCGGGTTCGCGGTGGGAAAAATCGACCACGTTCATCCCCGACAGGAAGAACGCTTCGACGTTCGAGCGGGGAAACTCGGCGTTCGCATCGACGGCGACGAGTGGACGGCGACCCCCGGTACTCGCTTCGCCGTCCTTTCCGGGACGCCCCACACCGTCTGGAACGACGGCCCGGACGAGATGCACGCCGTCGTCGAGATTCGTCCGGCGCTCGCCATCGAAACGTTCTTCGAGACCATGTACGGCCTCGCTCGAGACGGGAAGACGAACGGGATGGGGCTTCCGCACCCGCTCCAATTGGCGGTGATCGCGAACGAATTTCGGGACGAGTTCCGCTTCGGCCGCGTTCCGATTCCGCTCCAGAACGCCCTCACTGCGGCGGTCGCGCCGGTCGGACGACTGGCGGGCTATCGCGCTCGGTATCCGCGCTACGCTGCCTCCGCGTCCGAAGACGGATAGCGGGAGAGAGGTCGAGAGAGCGGGATTCTACCGGATGGGCGAGCACGGAACCGTCGCTGAGTCGACCCGCCCGCCCCGCTGCCTAGATGTCAAGAACTGGCCTCGCTGAACTCACCGATAGTCGACGGAGACCGACAGTCGCGCCGAGTAAAAAAGTGCGTACGGAGCACGGAAGTGACTCGGAAGGTACTTTCGCCTAGCGTTCGAGCGAACACGCATGATAGAAACTCCACTACTCGTCGGAGGAATCGGTACCGGATTCCTGGTCGGGGGGATTTTCGGAGCCAGACACGCGTTCGAGGCAGACCACGTTGCCGCTGTGGCCACGCTCGTCGAGGATAGACAGCACCCGGCGTCCACCGGCGCAGCCTGGGGGGTCGGCCATTCCCTTCCGATTCTCCTTCTGGGCGCCCTCTTCCTCGCGCTGGATCTGCGGATTTCGGACGACATCGCGACTGCGTTCGAACTCCTCGTCGTCGTCATCCTCGTCGCGCTCGGCCTTCGGGTTCTCGCCGGGCGCGAGGCGCTCGGGATCACGATCGTAAGACACGTACACAGCGGCGGGAACCGCCCGGATAGCGCCCATCGCCATATCGCGCTAGGTGACGAACGGATAGGACTCCTCCACTCGCACGAGAATGAAGAATCGTTGGCCGTCGGAATCGTACACGGACTCGCAGGGAGCGGTGGTGTCGTTGTCGCCCTCGCAGCAACATCCCCGACGGTCGCTGGTGGTGCGGCCTTCCTATTTGGATTCTCGATTGCGAGCGTCGTTGCAATGGGTGTCGGCGCGTGGGTTTGGGGCCGAGCAATCGGGCAGGCGCGGAAGCTACGAATCCTGGCGGGCGTGGCGAGCATCGGGGTCGGACTGCTGTTGTTCGCGGAAATAGTCGGGTTCGCACCCTCCCTCTGATCGGATAGTTCGTGTCTTCCCGTACGTACGTCGCAGCGATTACCGCCTTCTCGATAACGAGTGCGTTCTCTCTACACCACGCCGTTTGTGACGGTACTTCGGCAGTCCATTCACTCATTACCGAATGGAGAACGCGAAGTGGCAGGAGGTGGTGGCCGACCAACTTGGGGTGTATAGGTGAACTACTCCCCGTTGGGTTCCGGAAGAAAATACCTCAGAAAATAAACAGTATGGAATATATTCGGTCGGAAACTGCGGTATGGCTCGTGAGCTGTCCTTCGAAAATTTCCTGAAGGAGTTAGGTGCGCGACTCGGTGCTGCAGCAGTCGTCGTGGGCGTATTCTTCGGTCTCGGTTACGTCAACCGAACCGATCTCCTCGGTCTTTCCAGCCGTCTCGGAACTCAGCGCACGTTCTTCGTTGTCGGTTTCGTGTCAGTTGGAATCCTTCCGTGGGGTGGGTTTTACTCCAGCAATACGGAGGTTGATTTCGCACCTACTGCTATGGGAAACATCGAACGTGCTTCCTACCTTTGGTCGATACGGAGCGTGAATACATCAAAAAGCGCGTTCAGAGACCGAAGTGTGCGTCGCGCTCGACGACTGTGAATCCTCGCGTCGTGAACACATCGTCGCGGTACCGTTCCGTGAAAAACTGCCGTAGGATGCGTCGTAGCCCGAAGCGCCGATCCGATGTATACTCAACATCGATGATAGTCTGATCGTTGCCGCTACTGGCGGCACAAAATCGACAACGCTCTATTGGCAGCTGGATTTAGCCGTCACGACAGTTCCGCATACTTTTCGAATATGTTTACAAATATCCCGATTCATCTTCACATCGTTGGTGAAAATTGAGATCAGATGATGGACTTGGAATCTACGTTCACAGCGAGACGCTCGACAAACTTGTCATCGTAGTCTGTAGCAGTGAGGAATGCTGTCTCCCCGACAGGGAATGAACCGGTAACGCTTGTCTGCCCAGCCTTGACCGGCTCTGACCAATAATCTGACCCACTCGATTGAATTACTGCCAATTCTCGCACACCGAGGTTAGTCGTTGCGGCCTGCGTCAAACCGATGCTTATCGTCGCATGTTGAGTTGTCCACGATTCTGCTGGCTTTAAGCTTTTGAACACACGTGATTCTGAAAGAGCAGGAGCCTTAATCGTCGGAGAAATACTGAGACAGCCCCCACAAAAGATCTCTCCCATAAGTACTCCCGCTGCGAGGAATTGGCGTCGGTTCATCGAATTACATCGCTTAGAGACGGCATCTTCTTCAAAACCAAACATCGTGATTTCCTCTCGGTTCTAAATAACAGGTCCATCGTCACGAGTGTTATGCTTTCACCGACAACCCTCTGTTAGTGAATTCTGTCAGTGATCAAACAGTTAGAGTCATCTCCTTCGAATGACCTTTCCGGTTGAATAGTGAATACAGATCGTATGAGTGGATCAGGTAACACGATGCGAGAGCGGATCGGTAGCCGTCGGGATCGGATATATCTCTACATTTTGCTTAATCTCGACCGTAGAATATTAACAGTTGCACTATCCGGCGGGTTGTTCCTTGTGTTCCTCATAGCTGGTGAATACAGTGTTCCTCCGTTTCGGATGTATATGCGGAGTATGGGGCCAACTCGGTATCTCTTCCAAGCATTCGTCGGGGCGCTTATTACCGGCCTCACACTCGTTGTCACCATCAATCAACTCGTCCTTTCGCAGGAACTCGGTCCGCTTGGAAGTCAACGGGAACGCATGAGTGGAGCGATGGGGTTTCGAGGAGACGTCGAAGGTATCCTCGAATCGGTTAGTCCACCCGAACCGGAGGCATTTCTCCAGGCACTCATCGACAATAGCCGTGAGAGAGCACAAACGCTCCGAGAGACCGTTTCCGAGAATCCGAACGACGATCTCGTCAAGTACACGAATCAGGTCACCAACGACATCATCGAGAACGCAGAGGTCGTAACCGATGAGCTAGAGGATAGGGATTTCGGTGAATATGCAGTTGTCAAAGCAGCCCTTGATTACAACTACTCGTATAAGATTTATCAGATACGACGCCTCAGAGATAAATACGCCGACGATCTTTCTGATGAAGAATTGTCTTTGCTTATTGACCTCCTCAAAATCTTCACGTTTTTTGGTTCCGCTCGAGAACACATCAAAACGTTGTATTTTCAATGGGAATTGGTTGACCTTTCCCGAGGCATCATCTACTCGTCAATTCCTGCAATTGCAGTAACCGGGACAATTGCGCTGTACCTCGCACCGGCATCGTTTTCCGGCATAACTTTCGGTATCGATAATCTCATTTGGATCGTCAGCGCTGGCGCGGCGATCGGGACATTTCCGTTTTTCTTTCTCTCAGCCTACATCCTTCGCCTCGCGACAATCGCAAAGCGTACACTCGCGATTGGTCCATTCATCCTCCGTAGCTCTGAGCGTTCTTCCGAGATCGAATGGGAGTGATCTCCGCAACTCTCTTCAACAAATGCGTTCGCTACGAGTCGGTTGGACGGTAGAACACGAAAAGCAACGATGAACTGTCAATTCTGATCGAATCGATCAGTTCCCATCCCTCACTCGCGTATTCATTGAGTATTTCGTTGATTTTTCGTCGCTCATCTTGAAGTTCTGTTGGAGAAATAGACACCGGTTCCACCCGATACTCGTACTGCTGGTTCGCCATATCTCATGTAATGACTGAAAAGGCAAAAGTATTCGATAAACGACGCCCCCTATCGTCGAGATAACTTCCGTAGAAATAACCGCGGTTCAGAATCGGAAGAACCGCTTCAAATGAACCGTACCCTCGTTTTTCGCTCTACGAGTGCCCAAGGGACCGCCGCCGATTTTGATTCATTTCTGCTACGACGCTAGTCCCCTTCTCAGCGCTCGCCGACGGTGTCACCCCGTTCTCGACCAAGTGTCTCCCGTTATTCATCGTCCGGCTATTAATTCAGTATAAATTCGATTTCCGCTAGGAAAGCATGGATCTCGCTATCCTCATCGCGCTCTGTTTGACCTTTCCTCGGTCGTAGAACGTGTATTCCTACTTTGAAAAACTCCCGCAGCTTTCAGTTCGCGCTCGCAAGCCCGTTTCGACATAAATATCACTTTTCCGATCGAATCTCGCTTGACTCCTCGTGGCGAATTTTCTCTAACTGCTGTGTTTCCCGAAGAATGAACGGCCCGATCGCGAGTGTACGCTTCATCACCGTTAAGACGCGAAGGAGGTAGGCGAGCAACACGGCGAATGGGACGAGTGTGAGTACAAAAAGGACACTGACGACGAGGTAAGCGGTGCTGACGCCGAACACCGTGCCAACAATTTTCGAGGCGTCGAACTCGAGCATCATATAGCCCGCGATCGCCAGCGCTGGCATCGCTCCATACAGTACGCCTCGCGAGATATTGATGATCTCCCACTGGACGTATAGGGTCTTGAAGTGTTCACGCGCTGGGCCGAAAAACTGAAGCGATTCGATCAAGTCGTCAAATGCCTCGTTCGCCTCGGTTGAGAGCGAATCTGCGTACTTGTTCTGGAGGGTTCGCGCAGCGAATATTTTCCACGAGTAATTATAGTTCAGGACGGGGAGGAGCGTCTCGAACGAGCCAAACTTTGCATCTGCTAGGTCGTCAGTGATAGTTTGGCTGTGCTCAATGAGTCCATCCGTGTATTCAGTAACCTCTTCAAGCTGTTCGGAGTTGGCGGTTCCAGTGACCGCATTGTTGAGCGTCTTCGCACGCGTATCAGCCGTTTCGATGAGCGTCCGGAGGAATCGAGAGGGTTCGACCGGAGCCACGCCGATTCCCGCCGCTTCCTCTACGTCCTCGCGAAATTCGGTTTCATTCGTCATACGCTCGCGCTGTTGACCGAGTGGACCGATCTCCTCGGCGAGTACGAATTGGGAGATGGATAGGACGAGGGTAACACTCGTAACAACGGCAATAACCATCGAGCCGAACAGTGACACTACTCCACTGGTCGTAGCAAGTTTCTGCGGTGTACTGGGGCCAAATAGGTGGGAAACAAGGAGAAGTATATACGTGCTTACGAGAATGACACCGGTGACGAGCCAGCGGTTCGCGCTGATTAGGAACCATATCTTTACGCGGGTTTCACCGACGCGCTCACGCATCGTATCGGCTGGTCGTGAGACGGTGTCCGTGTTGCTGCTCATATACTGCGTCATACGCTAACTCGTGAATTAAATACCATGATATCGAACAGCGAGGGGACAATTTCGGTAGTTTCGCCCTGGTTTTTCGGCATTCTACTTCAAACAGATCGTCTCTCGCGACATTACTACCAGTATTTCAAATATTTGCAGAGTGCATCGAGGATCAGTCGGACGCTGCAAACGATAGGTTCGTCACCACAGTTACAATTGGTACTGGACTTTTTGCTTCGAGAAGGTGTACGTAAAGGGTTCAGTCCAACGACCCCCGCAGCGACGAACACGGAGACAGCGGGTCACAGAGGAAGTCCTCCAAGCGACTCAGGCACGAAAGGGAGTGCGAGGGTGAACTCTCCGAACGCAAAGGCGTACATCGCCATTGACTCGGTATAACCGACGAGTAGCGTCCAGTCGACCATCCCAGCGAGCGAGGAGTTGCCAGTGAACGCCCGAACAAACGTCACCGACCTACCACCGTTCTCGCCCTCTTTGTCGGTGACGAGTGTATTCAACTCGATAGACGAGTATCCCAGGCATATCGCGGTGATGCCCGCTAGAAGGACGGCAAACCGCGTCAAACCGCCCGCGATTTGAGTAACAACACCGAGAACTGCATAAAATTCCACCGCCAATCATCCCTCCCAGTACAATTGAAATCGCCTCCGTTAGTCCGAAGCTCCCGTTACCCTTACCGAATCCGAATGCGAACTTCGCTATACCCGATACAATTCGAACAGATGTACCGGTGAACCTGGGGTAACAGCGGCGGCCCACCCGTCACGCTTGATGGCGAAGTTGTCGGCGTCGTTAACTCTGTTCTCTTTGGAATCCGTTGACTCTGATTCACTGCGGGTAGCTGACGAATTAGCGCGTACAATTCGTGCAGCCAGCCACAGAATCAGCGGCGCATTGCATACTTATCCGTCGTCCCCTTGGTATCACCAACATGAGCGCGGACGAGTACGGTTCCGGCGCTAACGGGCGGATCGACGAGCAGGTGAGTGAAAGCGATCTCGTCCATGAACGCCCCCGCGAGTCGCTGATGAAACGGTGGGTGTTACTCGACGGAAATCGGTACACGATCGCGGGGTTATTCTCGATCATCGTCTTTGGTACGTGTACGATAATCGGCTTGGCCGGCTACATTCCGGTCACCGAATCTAACACCGCGACGACGCTTGTTGCCGCGATCGTCGGCGGGACGCTGCCTTTCATTACGATCGTGCTCGCGATCAATCAGCTCGTGCTCTCCCAGGAACTCGGCTGGCCGGGCGATCTTGCGGAGCGGTTCGAAGGGATGACGACGTTTCGCCGAGAGATCGAAACGCTAACTGAAACGCCGGTGAGTCCGGCGGCACCCGCTGACTTTCTTCGACTCATCGTCGATACCGTCATCGATCGGTCTGAGAAACTGCGCTCGGTTTCGGATCGAATGACTGATCCTAATCGCGCTACAGCCGTCAATGATTTTGTCGAAGCAGTCACGACCGAAGGCGAACTCGTCACCGAATCGCTCGAAGGCGCTGATTTCGGCACGTTCGACGCGCTATCGTCGATCCTTGGTCACTTCAACGGTACGCACCTATACGCAGCCCGGTGGATTCGAACACACTACACCGATGAGCTTTCGGAGGACGCCCTCGAGACGTTCGACCAACTCGTTGAGTTGCTCGGCTACCTCGCGATCGCTCGCCAGACGTTCAAGACGCTGTATATGCAGCACGAACTCGCCAATCTCTCGAAGGTGCTACTGATCGTCGGCTTCCCGACGTTGCTCGGTGGTGGAATTTTCATGATGACCTACCCATCGATCGTCCAGACCATCGGCGCGCCGGCACTGCTCGTGCTTATCGTCAGCGTCGCCGTCACCTTCGTCTTCCTCCCATTTATCGTCCTCCTAGTGTACACATTCCGGATTGCTTCAATCGCGGCTCGAACTGCCGACTTTGGTCCGTTCGTACCCCGCGTCGATTTCGAAGGGGAGAAAGTGGGTCCTCAGGAGACGACAAAGGAATACGACTGAATCGTTCCTCCGATCGACGTTGGGAGCGACTTCCTCACAGAGACGCTCCGTCGACGACCGTGCACCCTCCGTCGATAGGCAGGGTGCACAACCACGGACTCTCGAATCGGCGGGGGGAGAGTAACGTCTCTGGACGTCGTTCCCCTAGCCGTCGAAGGATAATCCATTTGATAAAGCGCCAATCTACGCCAGTTTATCACTACCGACGAGGAACTGAAAATGCTGATTTCGAGTTCTGACAAACTGACACTCAAAAAATAATTCGACAAAGACAAGGGGCCGTCGCCGTGATCAAAATGTACGAAGATGACTCCAAGAAATATCCATAGAGAGCGATGGCAATGCTGCACGCCCGAAGGTACCGATGGAGGTCCAGTCGCGTATCGGAGACAACGGAAGCCCATCCGAACCGAATAATGACCGAAGCAGGGCAATCAGCGGACGACCTCAACGTTACGGGGACGCCCAAACGGGGCCTCGTCATGTCCACACTGGTCTTCTATGCGGGCCTCACCACCATCGTCTTCTACGGCGCGGCAGGACCGATACTAGAAGAGCACCTGGCACTCGCAGGTGTACTCCACGGACTCTTGCTCGGTTCACCGCATCTCAGTAAAGCCATCCTCAGAATTCCGTTCGGTGCGTGGGTGGACGAGGTCGGCGGACGGAAACCGCTTCTCATCCTCATGACCTCGACGATCGTGGGGACAGTGGGCCTGGTCATCACGCTGTTTTTGACCTATCCGGAGAACTTCGATATGAGTCTCTACCCTATCCTGGTGATCTTCGGATTCCTGGCGGGTGCAGGCGGTGCGACGTTCTCCGCCGGAATCACACAGACCTCCTACTGGTACCCCAGTGACAAACAGGGGTTCGCACTCGGCGCGTTCGCCGGTGTCGGCAACATCGGTCCGGGAATGGTCGTCTACGTCCTTCCCGTCCTCATCGGTATCTGGGGGCTGACCATGGCGTACTCGGCGTGGTTGGTGTTCCTTCTCGTTGTCACCGCAATTTATGCCGTGTACGCCGTCGACCCGTACTACTTCCAACTCCGCGAGAGAGGCAAAACTCCGGAGGAATCACAGGAGATAGCCGAGGAGCTCGGTCAAGATATCTTCCCCTCAGGAGGCGCGTGGGACTCGCTGAAGATATCCGCGAGAAACCGCCGAACGTGGATCCTCGTCTTCCTCTACACCGTCTCCTTCGGTGGCGGGTTCACTTCCCTCTCAGCCTGGTTCCCGACCTATTGGGAACAGTTCCACGAACTCACGCTCACCACGGCGGGCCTCTTAGCGGGAATCTTCATCGTCTACGGTTCGCTCATCCGAGTTCCTGCCGGCAGCGTCAGTGACCGCTTCGGCGGTGAAATCGTCGCTATCGTGAGTTTCGCCGTGATGGCGCTCGGCGGTGCAATCATGACCGTCGCCACCGGCTTTTGGCCGGCTATCCTCGGGATGATGGTGCTCGGGACCGGGATGGGCTTTGCCAACGCGGCGGTGTTCGAGCTCGTGCCGAAGTTCGTCCCGGAGGCCGTCGGTGGGGCCTCGGGCTGGATCAGCGGCATCGGGGGCGGTGGCACGCTCGTCATCCTTCCGCTAATGGGACTCTTTGTCGACACGTACGGACACATCGGCTACGCGAGAGGCTTTGCCGTCTTCATCGTCCTGAGTGTACTCTGCGTCGTCGCTGCAGCAGCGCTCAAATGGCTGATTTCGGAGCCCGAAGAAACCGCTGCCGAAGCGGCTCTCCACTAATCACGCTCCTCTCACCTAGGGAACGAGTACGGTGTCCCTGTCCGTCCCTTATTATTCGGGGTCTCGGTGAACCGTTAGCACGGGGATCTCGGAATGACGCACAACGTTTTCGGTGACGCTTCCGAGGAGGGCTCGTTTGACGCCAGTTCTCCCGTGGGTTCCCATAACGATAACATCGATATCGTGGTTCTCTGCGTAGCTGAGAATATCGTCGTGCGGGTTTCCGCGGCGAACGGCCGCTGCCGTCTCGATATTCCGTTCCCTAGCTTGTTCGACGATAGCTTTCGTCGCCTCTTGCCCTCGCTTTTCAAGTGCCTCCAAGAGATCGTCCAAGCCGGAGAATCCTTCTCCCATTCCCGAGACGGACGTCGGTTGATCGACGATGTAGAGCACGTGAAGCGTGGCGTCGTGGGCTTCGGCGAGATCGAGCGCCATCTCCACCGCGGGCTTGGCTGGGTCGCTACCGTCCGTCGGGATGAGAATTCGGTCGAACACGCTCGAACGTTCTTTGTCCGCACGGATAACGTTGGTTACAGGGGTCTACCAGCCCCCTGACGAGATTACTCGCTGACACAGCACGCCGTTCCACCCTATCGCTCACTCAGCGATTCGAGCTGAGATCACGACCGAGAGACGTACTAACGGGTTCGCGACGCTGTTCCTACCGACGGGGTTCGCACGAGCGCACCCGTTACGTGCGACTGGCGATCGCCACTACCCGTCCTCTCTCCCTCGCGGGCTATCGATTACATCGCTGATTTCCCCAGCCCCGATGCGCGAGTATCCCCTTGCTCGCGCACGAAGCGCACTTCTGAGATGGCAAACGCACGCTCTGCAGGCAGCGCACCGATATCGTCACGCTCCCGCGGCGTCGACAGGACCCGAGAACCGAATCGAGAGGAACGCCGAGCACTCGAACGGCCTCGCCACGACCGACGCGCGCTGAAACCCCGCACCGATTCTTTTTCCCCTGCGAGACGTACCGTCGCTCATGAACGTGTCCGTGCTCAGCACCGGCGGGACGATCGCCAGTACGTCGGGCGAAGACGGTGCGGTGCCGACGGAGAGCGGCGACCGACTCGTCGAGGCCGCACCCGAACTGGACGCGGTCGACGGCCTCGAAGTCGAGCAGGTCGCCCAGATCCCGAGCTACGAGATGGACGCGGAGACGCTCAAAACGATCGCCGACAGCGTCCGCGACGCTGTCGGCGACCCGGCCGTCGACGCGGTCGTCGTCACGCACGGCACGGACACGATGGAGGAGACGGCGTACTACCTCGACGCCACCTTGCAACCGGAGACGCCGGTGTTCCTCACCGGGGCGCAGCGGCGTCCGGACGAGGTGTCCGCGGACGGGCCGGCGAACCTCGTCACGGCGTTCGAGGCGGCCAGAACCTTCGCGAACGAGGAGTGGGGCGGAACGTTCGTCGCGTTCGACGGGACGATTCACGCCGCCAGATTCGCGACGAAAGTCCACACGTCCGCGCTCGACGCGTTCGACTCCCCCGGCGTCGGCCCGGTCGCCACGGTCGACCGCGAGGGCGTTCGAATCCTCCGCCGACCGCGAAGCGAAACGACGCCTCTCGAGAACGGATCGCTCGACCCGTCGGTGTACGTGCTACGGAGCGGGGCGGGCGTCGACGAGACGCTGGGGAAGGCGGCCGTCGACCGGGGGGCGGACGGACTCGTCGTCGAAGGGACCGGACTCGGAAACGTCACCGCCGAACTCGGGGGGTTCGTCCGAGCGACGGTCGACGACGGGGTTCCGGTCGTCGTGACGTCGCGGTGCGTCGCCGGCCGAACCGCGCCGGTCTACGGGGGGACGGGCGGCGGGGCGAAGCTTCGGGAGTACGGCGCGATGTTCGCGGCGGACCTGTCGGCGCAGAAGGCGCGCCTCAAGCTAACGCTCGCGCTGTCCGAACGCGACGACCTCGAATCGATTCGAGCGCCGTTCGAGGACTAGATGTACTCGCCGTCGCTCTCGTAGACGGACGGGTCGTCCTCGTACTTTCGGGCGACGGTTTCGAGCGTTTGGAACTCGGCGTCCTCGTGGTCTTTCACGTGCTGGATGAACTCCTCGAGGAGCGGAATCATGTGGGGCTTGCCGTGGACGTCCGGATGGATGGTCAGCGTGTACACGCCCGCACCGCGGCGGTTACAGAGGAAGTCGAACTGCGCCCGGACGAACTCGATCGCGCGAGACGACTGGTCGAGACCGGTCACGTTCGCCCCCTCGAAGTAGCGGTCGAACAGCCGGGTACCGGCACCGCACCCCGCGACCAGGACCTCTCGGCCGCGGTACTTTTTGGCCGATTCGAGTCGCTCCTCGACGGCGGCCTCCCCGAACGGGTGGTGCTCGTACATCGCGTCCTTGCGCTCCTTACTGCTCATGAATCCCGTTCGAGCGCCGTCTCCTTAGCTCTCCGTCGGGGCACAGCCGTTTAGTTTTCCTCGGCCGAACGACCGCCGGGGGAGTCAGATGGGTGGAGAAACGGTGTCCGTCGTCGTACCGACGTACCACCGCAACGACCGACTTCGCGAAGCCCTCGACAGCGTCGCCGACCAGACGCACCGACCCGCCGAGGTCATCGTCGTCGACGGAACCGAGGAGGCGCGAGCCCGGTCGGTCGTCGAGCGCTTCGACCGCGAGCGCGCCGCCGTCGACTCGTTCGCTCGCGCGGCCTACCACACGCCCGAGGACGAACCGAGGTACGTTCGAGACGCGGTCGCGTCGCTGTTCGGTCGGCCCGGTTTGCGAGTCGTCGACGCGCTAACCTAGTCCGTCGGCGGTCCGCGAACGGTACGGTTCCGACCCTCGCGACCATCGACGATTTCGGGAATCGAATTCGAGGATAATCGCCGACTTCGACCGTTCCTCCGGCGTTTCCTCGGGGAAACGACCGAGATATTTAACCACGTCAAGTTACTACTAACGGTAGCGCGGTAGAGCGCTCGTACGACGGCGCAGAACCGCGATACGGAGCGTTCGAGAGGCGCGAAAACGCACCCGCAGCATCCCGAAATACAACTGCTGCACCGATACCATGTCGATTCAGTACAACACCACGCAAGACGACGCTGCACAGCTACTGGCGGCCGAGACCGAAGCCGACGTGACGGCCGCGCTGACCGAGTTCCCCTTCGAGACCGCCGTCTGGAAGCCGCTCGGCGGCATCGAGAACAACTACGGAATCGTCGAGAACCAGCAGGCCGACCCGATGGCCGCGATGACGGAACTCGTCGTCAACAGCATCGACGCCATCCTCCTGAAGAACTACCACGAGCGCGTCGGCGACGAGTACACCGGCGACGAGTTCGGGACGCTCGAAGCGGCCGCCGACGCGCTCGTCGACCCTAACGAGGAGGAGATACGACTCGCGGCCGACGGGGCGGGAGACGAGTCGGTCTCGCTGACGCTCTCCGACACCGGTTGCGGACAGCCGCCGGAGCGGTTCGAGGAGACGTTCCTCGGCTTCCTCCAGCCCGGAAAGATAAAACAGGAGTACGAGTTCCTCCAGGGGAAGTACGGGATGGGGAGCTCCGGCGTCCTCCCCTTCTGCGGCACGCAGGGGTACAAGCTCGTGTTGTCGGCGGGCGTCGAGCGCCCCGAGGAGTGGAGTTGGACGCTGATTCGAAAGAACAAGGCGAAGGACCGCTACGAGTACCTCACGCTCGGCGGCGACGTGCCGACCTTCAGCGGGACGGTCGACGGCCGTTCCGCCGGCACCGTCATCAAGCTGTTCGACTACAACGCGGAGGCGGGGTCGCGGTTCACCACCACGTTTCGATACCGGCTCGAACGGTACCTGCTCGATTCGCCGGTGCCGCTGACGTTCGAGGACGACCGCGGCGAGTCGCCGGACGCGGCGACCACGCGCGGCCTGTTCTCGACGCTCGACGCGTACGAGGAGTTGATCGCCGCCGACCAGACCATCGCGTACGATTTCGAGGACCCGACGCTCGGCACCCGCGACGTTCGCATCGTCCTCTTCGAGGACGACGACGCGCTGGACGACCTCGGAAGCGCGGACGAGTTCGAACACGAACGCGGATACGACCCCGTGACGGCGAAAAACCGGCACTTCGTCGGCGGCGAGAAGCACCGCGAGCAGGCCGTCTTCTTCGCCATCAACGGGCAGACGCACGGCGACCAGGGTCGAACGTTCATCAGGAATCGGTGCAGTCTACCGCACGTCGCGGGCGACGTCCTCGTGTTCGTCGACTTCTCCGACCTCGACGATTCGAGCGTCGTCGACCTGTTCCCCGCGTCGCGCGACCGACTGCGGAACAGCTCCGTCGGACGCACGCTGAAACGCGAACTGGAATCGCTCGTCGCGTCGAACGACATCCTCGTCGACGAGGAGCAGCGTCGGCGGCAACGACTCCCGGGCGACGATTCCGACGAACTCGTGGAGGACGTGCTGATGACGATTCTCGAGCGCAATCCGGCGCTCCAACGGTACTTCGCCACCGGCGACCGCATCGAACCGCCGCGGGTTCGCGACGCCGCCGTCGGCGACGAACCGGACCACCGATACCCGGAGACGCTCGACCTCATCGAAACGTATCACGGGCCGAACGACTACGAGGTCTGGGACCCCGATTCCAGCGGCGACGCCGAGTTCGTGAAGGAGGTGCCGGTCGACGGACGGGCGAGGCAGCGACTCGTCCTCGACGCGCCGAACGACTTCCTCATACGGGACGACCCCGGTTCGGTCGCGGTCTCCCCGAGCGATGTCGTCAAATCCACGCGACTGCTCAACGGCGTTCTCACGCTCACGCTGAAACCCGGCGAGGACGCGACGCCCGGCGAGCGAACGTCGGTCCGCGTCGAGGCGCGTCCCGCGGGAACCGACGGCGAGGAGACGCTCGAACGGCGATTCGCGGTCGAGTACGTCGAGGCGAACGACGACCGCGGTCGAACGCGCGCCGCGGCGAACGCGCACGGGGCGGCCCCGGAGGACATGATACTGCCGAACACGCATCCGATTCACGAGGAGGACTGGGACTCGTACGACCGCGCCTTCGACGAGGACACCGTCGTCCAGGTGATGGACTACGACGACGAGTTGGACCTCCACATCAACATGGACGCGGCGCCGCTCCGGCAGTTCTTCACGGCGCACACCTTGACGGACGCCGGGAAGGAGTACGTGAAACGCGTGTACAAGACCGGTATCACGCTGTACGCGGTCGCGCAGTACATGGAACTCCACGAGGAGTTCGACGAGGACGACGTGGACGTTTCAGAAATCGTGAGCGCGGCGATGCGCGGCACGGGACAGATACTCCTCGACCAAGCGATCAGCGACGACCGACTGGAAGAACTCACCGTGTGAACTACCGTAGGGACACGCTCCGGCGCTCCTCTCTACGCGGACGGAACGTATCGAGATGCGCCTTCCTGCGGCGAAGGCGACCCTCGCGTCGGTCGGCGAGACTCCGGCGGTCTTCGACTTCCGCGGCCGAAACGCCGCGACGGCCAGGTCGGGTATCGACGAGTTCCTCCTCTGTGCGTGTTAGCTCCCCACAAAGCATTTACCGAACCCGACGAACGTAACTCTCGTGACGAGAAGCCTGCTCCCCTGATTGAGGTTGGGTCCGGCGCCATCACGCTGACCCCCTCCTCGTCACGCCTCTGACTTCCTGTTCGCGCCGGAAACCCGAGAGCCGACGCCCGAGCGTTTCGAACGAAAGCTGCATGGCGCAGGGAGAGCGTCGATGGGTGGGTTGTCACAAAGTGCTGAGCTACGGTTCGACCGCGTCCGCGCGTTCTCCCTACAACCGTAGATTAGAGACGAGGCGCGAGTAGCTATCGGCGGCTATCCGAAGCGATATTTATACCCGAACGGGGGGACGGTCGCGCCCCTTCGGCTAGGGAGCGAAAGCGAGGGGGTACGGGTAAGCCGGCGGGCGGCGGTGGCGCGCCGGCGCTCGTCCCGTCGGCCTCGAGGCCCCTCGCGGCGTTCGTCGCCTACGGCCGCTGGCGGCTTGGGCCGTCGGGCGACCGGAGGTTGCGTCCCCGACCGTCGGATTCTGGTGTTTTCGAGTTCGAGACGGGGCGTATCGCCAGATTCAACCGCGCACCTCCCGCGAGACGCGTTCGACCGTCGCCGCCTCGTTGTTCTGCAGGTCGGCGAGGAACGAGAACAGGTCCTCGAAGTCGGTCACGCCCTCGCGTTCCAGATACTGAACGTAGCGATGTTTGCGGTGGAACTCCGCTTCGACCGCCTCGATGCTCCTGTCGGTTCGGTCGGCGAGTCGGCGGAAGAACTGGAATCCGATTTCGCGCTCGTCGTCCCCGAGTTGCGCGTGGTCGTACTCCACGTGGAACGTACCGTCGTGGTCGCGCCACGCGATGGTGTTCCAGTGAATCGTCGTCCCGTCCTTGCGAATCGTTCCGCAGCGACCGTCGAGCGTCTCGAACGTCGATTCGCTCACGATTTCGACGACCTCGCCCACGTATCGCTTCCCGTCGACGTGCCGCGGGAAGACGACGAGGTCGATTTCGCGCAGGAGATACGCCGGCAGTCCCTGTTCGACCACCCGATTGACGAGCTTCTCGACGTTCTCGGCGTGCGTGGTTCCGATGAGGCCAACGCGAATGAGAATCATTCTTACTAAATCGCACCTCCAATTCCAAACACCACTCTTTGTTGTTCACACTGAAGTTGAAATAGGAAACCGAGGCCACTAGCGCGTACCACGTTTATTTGCGGCCGTCACCTGTTGACGGCCGCGACACAGTGGCCGGTGAACCATGTCTCGAACACAATCACCAGACCCGATGGATCGGATGGGCGTCTACAAAAAACTGGACGACGTTCCTTCTGAGCGACGGTTCGAACAGTATTACGACCAATACGAAGGCAACGATACCTATGAAACCTTTCTGACCGAGTTTCTCTTCGAGAAATTCGACTCAGACCGGACGAAAGAGAAGTATCGACTGGCTGGACGACGGTGGAAGGCACATATCGCTACACGCGGACGACACCACGCACTCGCACGTCCTGCCGATGTGGAAGCGTGGATGGCCGACCTGCTCGATCAAGTATCACTCAATACGGTGTACAACATCTACTGGGTGAAGCTTGAACGGTTCTATCAATGGCTTCAGAACCATCCTAATCACCCGCATACGTATCATCCCGTTTTGATGGCTGCTGCGAATTTCGACCACGCTGGTATCGTCTGGGAGAAGAAAATCAGCCGCGGGAGAAAACGCGAATGACCGACGATTTAGACGCGAAGCGAAAGCGGCTGGCCGATGCGTTCGAATTGGATCTCGATCCACTAGCGGAGTACGAGCAGATGTTTGAATCAGCAGGCGTTGATCCGTTCGAGTTGTTCGTCAATGATGTTCTTGACGCAAAGGCTGTCGCACCACGAACGTGCGACGACTATCACCGAGTGTTCAGGCAGTGGCGATCGCATATGCAGGGGCAGGATCGTCATCCTGCGTGCCCGACTGCACAGCATCTCCGGTCGTTTATCGAGCAAGAGCGTGATGAGAAGGGAAATCATCCGGATACAGTGCAGGAGAAACTCCGTAAACTCGAAGAGGTGTATCGGTATTGGCAGACCGCTCCGAGCTTTCCACACTCTTCGGAGTACAATCCATTCACCATCATCAAGCAGACAGTGTCGCTGGATGCTCCCGAGAAGAAGCCACTCCCGCGAATTCCACTTGTGGAACTTCGAGAGTTCGTCGGTCGTATCGGGACATTACGTGATTTAGCCATCATCCTCGTACAACTCAAACTCGGACTTCGCGCTACGGAGGTCTGCAATCTGGTTCTCGGTGAAATGGATCTCCGAGACGATAATCTTCGGAATCACTACACCCTCAGTAGCCATTGGATGCTAGACGGACGCCCGAATGGGGTGTACATCCCCCACGACCGATACGGGAACAAATCCGGTCGTCCTCGAGTATTACCACTCGATACGGAAGTCCAAGACGTTCTCACGCGGTATCTGCTCGTTCGTCCTGACAATGGCACACCGTGGGTGTTTCTCAGCGAAAAGGGCCACCAGTTGAATCGAAACGATATAAATCAGATTTGGCGGAATGTGTTTCATCCAGAGTATGCTGAGACAGAACACCATCGTCCTGTCTTGAGCCATTACGGACGACATCGATTTACGACCTTTTGGCGTATTAAACAGGATTTGCCACGTCCCCTCGTGAAGTATCTGCGTGGTGATCGACCTGATAGTGAGTCAATTACTGATTGTGCTGGGATTGACGACTACATTCACACATACTACGAGGATATCGAAGCAGTGTATCGTCAAGAAATCTATCAACTCCTATAGCTGGTTTCGACCATCGTCACGCGCTTGTAGTCGCTCTCGTAGTCGCGGGTGGTGAGCGAGACGCCCGTCCCGTGCGGCAGGCGGACCTTGCGCGACCCTTCGCCGATGCTGTTAGGGCGGTCGTGGTAGGGGATGAACGGTATGTAGGCGTTCTAAAGTCGGTATGTACTATTCAGAGTCAACCGGCCGCTTGAACTGAACGACCCCTTGCGTCGAGGCTGGAAACGGAAAACCCAGACCCGACGACGACCGTTCCGACGCGATGGCCAAAAGATATTAGGTTGTTAAGATGGTTTCTATGTTATCATTTCCCTAGGGGGTAGGGAAGGGGGTTCCACGATGGTTCGACCAGCCACCGAGAGAAACGGCATCACGCGGAGAACGTATTTGAAAGGCACCGGCGGCGCCCTCGGACTCGCCGCGCTCACCGGTTCCGGGGTTCGAGCCCAACAGGGAGGCGGTTCGAACACGCTGGAGATCGTTCACTGGTGGACGGCCGGCGGGGAAAAGCAGGCGATTCAGGCGCTGCTCGACGGGTACAAGCGAAAGTATCCCGACGTCCAAGTGCAGAACAACCCGGCTCCAGGGGGTGCAGGGAGCGCCCTCGACACGGTGATTCAAAACAGGGTGCTCAACCAGAATCCACCGAGCACGTTCCAGATCTGGCCCGGGCAATCGCTCGCACCGTACGTACAGGGAAACGTCCTCAACGATATCGGCGATAGCGTGTGGACGCAGCAGGTCGAGAGTGCGTACCTGGAGAGCGTCAGGAACGCGGCGAAGCCGGCGGGCAACTACGTCGCAGTTCCCTTGAACATCCACCGCCTGAACAACCTGTTTTACAACGCGGACATCGTCGAGCGAGCGGGGGTCGATCCGGGATCGATCAACGACCCGGCGGCGCTGAGCAACGCGCTCGATACGGTGTCCTCGCAGACGAACGCGACGCCGCTGGCCCACTCGACCCAGGAAGCGTGGACGACGCTCCAGCTCTGGGAGACCGTTTTCATCGGTCAGCACGGGAGCGAAGCCTTCCTCGACCTCGTCGGCGGGAACGCCGGGCAGCACCAAGGTCAGATCAGGCAGTCGCTGCAGCAGGTAAAGCAGTACCGCAGACACTTCAACCGGGACGCCGGCTCCATTTCTTGGGACCAGGCGAACAGCAAGGTCATAAACGGGGAGGCCGCGTTCGTCCAGCAGGGAGATTGGGCGGCCGGTCAGTACGAAGCCGCACAAAACTTCGGCTACCAACAGCAGTGGGATTACGTGCCGTTCCCGGGAACGAACGGCGTGTACTCGATGGTGATGGACTCGTTCGTATACCCGAAGAACAATCCCTCGCCGGACGCGACCGAGAAGTTCCTCGACTACTGCTCGACCGTCGACGCGCAGCGTCGATTCAACCCCGTCAAGGGGTCGATTCCGCCTCGAACGGACGTCCCGACGGCTCCGTTCGGCCCGTTCCTCCGGTCGCAAATCCAGGACTTCAAGAACTCGCAGAGTCAGCCGACGACCATTGCGCACGGGTCGGCGGTCGTCCCCGAGGTGAAGAGCAACATGGAAGAAGCGTTCGCGGGGTTCACCGAGAGTTGGAACGTCGATTCCACCGCCACGCGCATCCGGGACGCGTTCCAAGCGTAACCCCTACTCCCGCTATCGCGATGAAAAAGATACTCGCTCGGCTGCGTACCCGATTCTCCGACCCCGACGGTGCTCGACCCGACGGCGGGACGGCGCCCGCGAAGTCGACGCGACTCTCGAATCTACGAGGAGGAACCAAGGGTGATTTCGTCCGCGGACTCGCCTTCTGGCTCCCGCCTGCCCTGTTGATGGGGCTGTTCGTGTACGGCGCGGTGAGTTGGAACGCGCTCATTTCGCTTACGGACTGGGCGGGTTTCGGAACGCCCGACTACGGCTCGCTCGACTTCGAGATGTACGGTCGGATGGCTTCGGACGGTTCGTTTATCAGCGCCGCGCGCAACACGGTCGTGCTGCTCGTCGCGTTCACGGCGGTGTCATTGGCGGTCGGTCTCGTGCTCGCGATTCTCGTCGATCAGGACATCCGAGGGAAGAACGCCGTCCGGACGATCTACTTGTTGCCGATGAGCCTCTCGTTCGTGGTTACGGCCATTTTCTGGGCGTGGATGTACAATCCGACGAGCGGAATGATCAACGTCCTGCTCCGTTCAGTCGGACTTGGCTTCTTCGCGAACGATTGGATCAGCGACCCTCGAACGAAGCTCGCGGCGGTCATCTTCGCGTTAATGTGGCAGTTCAGCGGTTACTGCATGGTCGTCTATCTGGCCGGCCTGCGAGCGATTCCGGACGAACAGTTCGAGGCCGCCAGGATAGACGGGGCGAGTACGATTCGAATGTATCGACGGGTGATCGTCCCGCAGCTCCGAGCGTCGACGCTGAGCGGGGCCATCGTGCTGATGGTGTTCGCGCTCAAGGCGTTCGACTTCCTGTTCGTCATGTTCGGAGATACGCCGGGGCCGTCCGCGGATATTCTGGCCGTAATGATGTTCCGCGAAGCGTTCAGTTCGACGAACTGGGCCTACGGCTCCGCCATCGCGACCGTCCTGTTCGTCGTGGCGCTCATCATCATCGGACCCTATCTGCTGTACCAGTACCAGCGGGGGGAGCTATGAGCCTCGGCGAGCGGTTCGGCGGGGGGACACGGCTTCGAGAGCGGTTCTCGTTCGTCGCGTCATGGCGCGCCGCCCTCTACGCGTTTCTCCTCGGGATGGTGCTGTTTTACCTGGCGCCGCTGGAGAGCGGGTTCGTGACCGCGTTTAAGACCCAGGCAGCGTTCTTCGAGTCGACTCCGTTCGTACCGCCGTCGCCCGCCGGTTTCACCCTCGAACCGTGGTATCAGGCCTGGGGGCGGCTGCAGGGACCGCTCGGGAACGCGCGCGGAGCAATAGTGAACAGCCTCGTACTCGCCATCCCGGCGACGGTGCTCTCGGGACTGCTCGGTTCGCTCGCGGGGTACGGCCTGACGAACCTCGACTGGCGGGGCCAGACGGGAGTGTTCCTGCTCTTCGTCGCCGGCGTGTTCATTCCGTACCAGTCGGTGCTGGTGCCGCTGACGCGGTTCTGGACCATCGTCGACACGCCGTCGCTCCTCTCCGCGATTCCCGTCCTCGCGAGCCGGACGGAGCTGATAGAACTCATCGTCACCCATACGGCGTACGGCATCCCGATCTGTACGATCCTCTTTCGCTCGTACTACTCGAACTTCGACGAGCGGATGCTGGAGGCGGCCCGATTGGACGGCGCATCAGCGTTCCGAATTTACCGACGGATCATCCTCCCGCTCTCCGCGCCGATGTTCGCGGTCGTGTTCATCTATCAGTTCACGCAGATATGGAACGACCTCCTGTTCGCGTTGGTGCTCGTCTCGAATCCGCAGAACGAGGTCGTCACCCTCGCGCTGAACAAGTTCCAGGGGTCGATGGTGCAACAGTACAATCTCCAGATGGCGGGCGCGTTCATCGCCGCGTTTCCGACGCTGCTCGTCTACGTTCTATTCGGCGAACAGTTCGCGGAAGGTGTAACGGGAGAAACCTAATCATGGCAGTACTCACGCTCGAACACGTCACGAAAGCGTTCACGGGTAGCAAGAAAGACGTCGTCGCCGTCGACGACGTGTCGATCGACATCGCCGACGGTGAGTTCCTCGTCCTCGTCGGCCCGTCCGGTTGCGGAAAGACGACGGTGCTGCGGATGATAGCGGGGTTAGAAGTGCCGACCGACGGCGAGATTCGTCTCGACGGGAAAGTCATCAACGACGAATCTCCGAAGAACCGGAACATCGCTATGGTGTTCCAGAACTACGCGCTGTATCCGCACATGACCGTGCGCGAGAACATGCGGTTCGGTCTCGAGGAATCCGCGGATATCCCGGACGCGGAGATGGAACGAAAGGTGCGAGAGACCGCGGAACTGCTCGACATCGGCGAGTTGCTCGACCGAAAGCCCAAGGAGCTCTCCGGGGGTCAACAACAGCGCGTGGCGCTCGGCCGCGCCATCGTCCGCGACCCCGCGGTGTTCCTGCTCGACGAACCGCTGTCGAACCTCGATGCGAAGCTTCGCGCGCACATGCGCACTGAGCTTCAGCGCATCCAAGAGGAGCTACGCGTGACGACCGTCTTCGTCACCCACGATCAGACGGAAGCGATGACGATGGGAGACCGCATCGCCGTGCTGAGCGACGGCGAACTCCAACAGATAGGAACGCCGCTGGAATGTTATCACACGCCCGCGAACCGGTTCGTCGCCGAATTCATCGGTAGCCCTTCGATGAACTTCTTCGAGATGGAAGTGCAGGGGTCGCGGCTCGTCTCGCGGGCGGTCGGCGGTCGGTTCGAGTACCACGTCTCGGAGCAAACGAGGGAGACCATCGGCGATAGGGCCGAGGTGGTTCTCGGAGTCCGTCCGGAGGACATCATCGTGTCAGACGACGCCGACGGGAGACACGCGTTCGAGGCCGTCGTGGACGTCGTCGAGCCGATGGGCAACGAGAACAACGTTTACCTGACGTTCGACGGTGAGAACACGAACCCCGAGACGTTCATCGCCACCGTCGACGGGTTCAAGCAGATAAGCGCCGGTCAGCCCGCAACCGTGCACATCCCCGAGGACGCCATCAGTATCTTCGACGCGACGACCGGTGAAACGCTCAGGCACAGGGTTTTGACGGGCGATTTATCGGTTACACTCACTTGACGCATCGTTCACGGGACAGGGAGAGGTGCGACTCCGGGGTACTCGCTCGAGAGTAGGCGGCGACTAACCGGCGGAGTCGGCCGCGGTCAGCGCGACTGACGTCGGAAATCCGTCACCCGCGAGCGGCGGCGTTCGCCGCTCGCGGCTCGCCGAGTCGCGGGCGTGGTCGCATCCCTGCTCTCCTGTATCGACGGATTCTAATCGCGATGTTTCGATTTTTCTCCCATTTTCTGTAAAGTTTCGAGAACTCCGTTTTCACCGCACTTCGAACGAAGAATCGACATTATCATCCGACTTGTTGTGAGTTAATTATAAGGTATCGATCGACAATGTTTCGTTTGTATGGGAGACAAAAACAGTGACTTCGGTACCGAACAAAACAAGGCGGACGATCAGTGGTCGACGACTCGGCGGCGCGCGCTCCAACTCGCGGGCGTCGGCGTCGGAGGGGTGGCGGTGCCGGGGTTCGGATCGATCGACGTTCGAGCGGCGTCGGAGTGCGCCGAGGGGCCGTTCGAACGCACCTACTCCGGTGCGACGGTGAATCTGGCGCGGTTGGAGTCGAAGCGAGGGAAGGGGAAGCGAGCGGTCGATTCGGGCGCGAAATCCCCGGCGGGTGAGAAGGAGTTGGAGAAGCTACGGGCGGAGGCCGAGCGCGGCGGGCATAGCGAACCGTCGGGGCGAGCGCAGCGGGCCGCGGGGACGGGCGACGAGCTATCGATCCGAACCGAGTACGACGGCGTCAACGCGGAGGGGACGCGGGGCGGCGTCCCCTCCGATTCGCAGATCGCCGCGGGTCGCGGGAAGGTCGTCCACGCGCTCAACCAGCAGGTCGCCATCTTCAACAAACGCTCCGGAAACCAGCAGCTGAAGGTACGACTGGAGGATATCTTCCGACCGGTCATCGACGAACCGGAGGGCGGCTTCGCCTACGGTTACCCTTTCGTCTTCGACCCGCGGGCGCGGTACGACCGGAACGCGGAGCGGTTCGTCCTCGCCGCGACGCAGTACGAACCCGGCATCACCGAGAGCGGTGAAATCGTCGACCGGGAGGAACTGGAAGAGCGGGCCGAAGAAGGGGAAGAGGGCGACGCGGAACCCTTCCAACGACCCCCGCAGGGTTGGTGGTGTCTCGCCGTCTCCGACGGCAGCAACCCGAACGGGAAGTGGCACGTCTACCGGATTCCGCCGGTGAACAACGAGGGACTCGTCGATTATCCGACGCTCGGACTCGACCGAGACGCCGTCTACCTCTCGCAGAACTTCTTCGGCGAGCGGTTCGAGGTGACGATGGTGACCCTCGACAAGGCGGCCCTGTACGCCGGCGAGGCCGCGACGGGGTACCACTTCACCGCGATGGACAATCCCGAGGTCGAAAACGACGACTTCACGGTACAGCCCGCGCTCCAACCGTTCTCGGGCGGCAGCGACGGGACGTTCTACCTCCTGAACAGCGTCTTTCCGTCGCCGACCGCCGACGCGCTCACGCTCTGGGAGGTGACCGACCCGCTCGACGACCCGACGCTCGAGTGTTTCACCGTCGACGTGGAGAAGTTCGGCTACCCGCCGGCCGCGCGCCAACCGGACTCCGACGCGCTAATCGACACCCTCGGCACGCGGCTGATGAACCTCGACTACAACGACGGGTCGCTCTGGGCGGCCCACTCCATCCGGTACGACTGGAACGGCGACGGCGAGGCGGTCGCGGCCATCAAGTGGTACGAAATCGACGCGGACGCGCGGAAAGTCGTTCAGAGCGGCGTCTACGGCGAACCGGGCACGTCCTACTTCATCCCGACGGTCGGGTCGGACGGCGACAGCACGATCATCGCGCACAACGTGAGCGGCCCCGACACCTTCCCGCGGATGGAAGTGGCGGGGCGAACCGCGGAACACGCGCCCAACGAACTGGAGGACTCGGTCGTCGTACAGGACGGCGAGTCGCGGTACGACTACGGCGAGGGGTACGACGTGATGCGGTGGGGCGACTACAACGGCGTCTCGGTCGACCCGACCTCGGGGCGCTTCTGGACCGTGAGCCAGTACTCGCCCGACGTCGACGTCGACCCGGACGCCGAGGGGCGAGACCCGTACCACACGCGCATCGCCGAGGTGTCGTTCGACGGAGCCTGATCGGGAAACCGCAGGTTCGCCGGGCGAGCGTCTTCCCCTCGCGAACGTTCGGCGGACGGAGAGCGTCGGTGCTCTCGGGGTTCGGTCTCGGCGGTCTCGGCGAGCGAAAAAAATCGAGAACGACCGGCATCGGTGGTCACGCGTCCGGCGATGTCAGCGTCGAACCGTCGCCGCGGTTCAGGATGCGGTCGACCATGTCGCCGATGTCGGGCGCACCTTCGTCGTCCGATTCGTCCGTCGGGAAGTGTGGAACCGGAGCCATTGGTAACGCCTCCACTCGACGTTCGTACCTCACGAAAGTTAACGATTGCCCCGAATCGGCGTCGCGTCGAACGGGGCTCCGGCCTCGTGGCGTCGTTATCGTTCCCGCGGCGCGGTCACGCGCGAGACCGCGTTCGAACTCGCGACGCGTAATCTCGGTCCAGCCACGAGCGCTCCGCCGAGACAGACGAGCAGGACCGCCACCGAATCCCCGACCGTCCACTCGTTTCTCGGGGCGTCGTCGCGGACCGGCGGGCCGAACTTTCCCCCGCCCGCACTCGCGTGCGAACCGTTCGGCACCCTCGTCTCGGTCGACGACGTCCGTTCGGTTTTCGTCGCCGTGGGGGCCGTTTCCGTCGCGTCCGCACCGCCGCCCGCGCTGGTCCGCCGTGTCGATTCCGTCTCCGGTTCCGCCGACGCCGGCGTTCGGGCGGTGCTCGTCGCGTCCCGCGTCGGTCCGGACGTCGACGTGCTGGTCGTCGCCGTCGCCGGTTCGCCGGCCGTCGCGGAAGTCGCCGCGGACGTCCGCGTCGTCGTTGGCGGCGGCGTCGCGGTCGTCTCGGTGGTAGTCGACGTGGCGGTGGTGGTCGACGGCGGCGAAGTCGTCGTGGCGGTCGTCGCGCCGGTGGTCGTCGTACGAGTGACCGTCGTACTGGTGGCGGCCGAGGTACTGGTGGCGGTGGTCGCCGTCGCCGTCACCGTGGTCGTCGCCGTCGTCGTCACTGTCGTCGTGGTCTGCTCTCGGTCGCATTCGGGATACCGCGGGTTCTCGTACCTCTCGATGGAGACTCCGGTTTCGATGGTGAGGGCCGTAAGCGGTTTCCCCCGGTTCACGCCGGTGCCCCGAACGGTGTGCGTCCCCGGAGGGAGCACGCGCTGTTCCAGACCGTCGGGGAAGTGCAGGATGACGGTCGCACTGGAGTTCGTTTCGACGGTCGCTTGGTAGCACCGGAACGTGACGTTCGGTTCTTGCCCGTCGTCCGTCGTAATCGGCAACGGAGTTCGCGCATCGGCGGTACTGCTCGCGGACGGGGCGAGACTTCCGGCGACGAGGAGTCCTGCGACGAGCAAGCAGACTAGCGTTCGAGTCGGCGAGGGGAGCGCGCGGTGTGGAAACATGAGCCGCCGAGCGTCGATTTTCGGCAACAGTTAAAATCAGTTACGAATATTGAGATTTCATCTAAATGTACGACGGTAAAGACATACTTTTCCGAGAAAGATTGTTAATAATTCCGAGCGTCCCACATTTATTCCCGGCGGTGAGAGACGGTGTCGGCGGTAGGGAGGGCCGGACCCCGGTCGAATCCGGCAGCGGTCGCTGAGTACCGTTCTCACGCCGTCTCGCGGTAGGTTTGCAACCCGAGCGAGAGTAGAATCAATCCGAGGCCGAGCGCGCCGGTCGCTTTCAAGAGGGGTGAATCGTAGAGGTAGGGCAGGACGGGGACGCTCGACAGGACGACGGTAAACGCGACGAAAACGATACCGATGCTCATGAATCCACTCGCTTTAATCATCCTGAATTATGATTCACACGTAGGGGTATTGGTCGTTTCGCCCGCCGAGACGCGATAACGGGGCGAAAACGCCCGACGAGGTGGACCGCGCTCGCGGACTTTCGCGGCCGCGACGACTCCGATTCGGTTACCGGCCGTCGGAGGGGGGAGTTCGCACTCGACGCGACTACCCTCCTCGCTTCGAAGATTCGAACGAAGGCGGTGGGACACCGTTACCGTTCGTCCACCGAATCCTCTTCCGGTTCGTCGGAACTGTCGAACAGCGCGAGGTGGACGTAGGCCCACGCTTCCGCCCGTTTCGTTCTCGGTCCGGTCATTCTCGTACACCCTCCGTTTCGTCCGCGTCGGTTCGCCGGTTCGTTCGCCGAACTGGGCCGCCGAGCACCGATATTAGGCTAACCTAAATCACGCACCGGTAAAAAGATTCGGGCGCGGAACGCCGTCTCGCCGACGCCACCGCACCGATTCGCGTTCGCGTTTCGCCGGCGTCGAACCGCAAGAAACACCACGAATCGCGGCCTACCGGCGAGGAACGGCGAACCATGTCACCCACCGATTCGGACGACCCGATGGGGTTCGACCAGAACGTCGATTACCTCGGACGCGCGGTCAGAGCCGTCGTGCCGCAGTGGGTCGCGCGGCGGGGTATCGCGGTCACCGTGAGCACCGACCGAACGCGGTACGCGGTCGGCGACGAGATACGGATATCGGTCGAGTTCGAGAACCGATTTCCGTTTCCGGTGTCGGTCGAGACGCCGCGACGGCGACTCTGGGGCTGGGAGGTGGACGGCGAACTCGAGGCGAGCGACGAGTCCTACTACGTCCGCGACCGTCCGAACGCGTTCCACTTCCGAGCGCGGGAACGAAAGCGCGTTCGCGCGACGTGGGACGGGCGATTCGAACGAACCGACCGGTCGTCCCGGCGCGTCCCCGCCGAACCTGGCGAACACACGATAGCCGCCTACCTCGCCACCGAGGACGGGCGACCGCGGGACGAAACCACCGTCACGCTCCGCTAACCTTCCTTCTGGAGTCCGCCGACGACGTCGTCGCGGTGGCGGTGACACGCCGCGTCGTGGGGCGACGTGCCGTACTCCGTCGGCACCTCGTACTCGGGAATCAGTCGGGCGCAGACGCTCCGTTCGGCGAACGACTCGTCGAGCAGTTCGGCCGCTCGCTCCCAGTCGTCGCCCACGACGCGGTCTATCGCGTCGTCGACGATGCGACCCGCCTCCCCGCCCGGTTTCGCGTCGGCGAAGAATCGCGCTTCCACGTCGGCTCCGTCGGTCGGTTCGAACGACCGACGCTGGACTTCGCGCATGAACCGACGCGCGTTCGCCCACTCCTCCTGCGTGAACTCGTACTCGGGGGGTGCGATGAGTTTCGGACACCGCGTTCGGAAGCGACAGCCGGACGGCGGGTCGATGGGCGAGGGAACGTCGCCTTCGAGCACGCCGCGGGTTCCCTCCGCGCGCGGGTCGGGCACCGGAATCGACTCGAGGAGGGCCTCCGTGTAGGGGTGCTGCGGATTCTCGAACAGCTCCTCCTTGTCCGCGAGTTCGACCAGTTGGCCGAGGTACATCACCGCCACTCGGTCGCTGATGTGGCGGATGACGGAGAGGTCGTGGGCGATGAACAGGTAGGTCAGCCCGAACTCGTCCTGTAGCTCGCGCATGGTGTTCAACACCTGCGCCTGTATCGACACGTCCAGCGCCGTGACCGGTTCGTCGCAGACGATGAAATCCGGGTTCACGCTCAGGGCGCGGGCGAGGTTGACGCGCTGGCGCTGACCCCCCGAGAAGGCGTGGGGGTGGCGGTTGTAGTGTTGCGGGTCGAGGCCGACCTTCTCCAACAGCTCCCGCGCGCGCTCCTCGCGCTCGTCGGCGTCGTACAGCCCGTGGGCCTTCATCGGCTCCTCGACGATGGGGCCGATCTTCATCCGCGGGTCGAGCGACGACTGCGGGTCCTGAAATATCATCTGCATGTCCTTGCGCTGCGCTCGCAGCTCCTCGTCGCTCAACTCGGTGAGGTTTCTGCCCTTGAAGTAGACGGTGCCCGCGGTCGGTTCGAGGAGTCGGAGTATCGACCGCGCGAGCGTCGATTTCCCGCACCCGGACTCGCCGACCAGTCCGAGCGTCTCGCCCTTGCGTATCGTAAAGGAGACGTCTTCGACGGCGCGAACCCGCTGCTGTTCGCCGAACAACCCCGACAGGAACCCGCCGCCGTCGGCGAAGTGTTTCGTGAGCCCCTCCACTTCGAGGAGCGGTTCCCCGGTTTTCGCGTCGTCCGCCGCGGCCCGGTCGACGGACATCGGTTCGCTCACCTCAGTCACCTCCCCCCGAGCGGTTCACGACGTCGCCGGAGATGCCGGCCTTCGCGCGAACGTCGATGGGTTCGCTGACCCAGTAGCCGACGTCGAACTCGTCGTGTTTCAGGCAGGCGGCGCGGTGCGAGCGTTCGTCCGCGTCCGACACCTCGCGGCAGTCGGGGTGGACTTCCGTGCAGACCTCCCGGGCGTCCGGACAGCGCGTGTGGAACCGGCAGCCCCGCGGCGGGTCGATGGCTTCCGGCATCACGCCCCGAACCGGGGAGAGTTCCTCGACGGTTTGGTCCGGTCGCGGCATCGAGTCCAACAGCGCCTCCGTGTAGGGGTGTTTCGTGTCGTAGAAGAGGTCGTCGACCGCCGCCTGCTCGACGATTTCGCCGAGGTACATCACGTTGACGCGGTCGCAGAGCTCGGCGACGACGCCCATGTCGTGGGTGACCCAGATGAAGCTCGTGTCGTACTTCTCCTGTAGCTCGTCGACGAGCGCGAGTATCTGCCCTTCGACGGTCACGTCGAGCGCGGTCGTCGGCTCGTCCGCGATGATGAGGCTCGGCTCGCACGCGAGCGCCATGGCGATGAGCACGCGCTGGCGCATCCCGCCCGAGAACTGGTGCGGGTAGTTGTCGTAGCGCACTTCCGGTTCGGGAATGCCGACCTCGCGGAGCATGTGAATCGCCTCCGCTTTCGCCTCTCCCTTCGAGAGGTCGCGATTTATCTGGATGAACTCCCGGAGTTGGCTCCCGACGGTGAACACCGGGTTCAGACTCTCCATGGGGTCTTGGAAGATGATGGCGATCTCGTTGCCGCGAATTCGGCGGCGCATCTCCTCGTTCGAGAGCATCTCGTCTCGCTCCCGGAGTTCGCCGTCGGGCCCCTCCTCGAGGCCGAACAGCACGTCGTCCTTGTACCGAACTTCCCCGGCGACTATCTCGCCGGGGTGGTCGACGAGTCGGAGGATGCTCTGGGCCGCGACGCTCTTTCCGGCCCCCGATTCGCCGACGAGGCCGACGATTTCCCCTTCGTTCACGTCGAAGGAGATGCCGTCGACCGCGCGGACGACGCCCTCTTCGGTGAAAAACTGCGTCTTCAGGTCGTTTATCTGGAGTAGTGTGTCGGTCATGTTAGTTCTTGATTCGCGGGTCGAGCGCGTCTCGCAGGCCGTCGCCGAGCAGGTTGAAGCCCATCACCGTGACGAGGATGGCGATTCCCGGCCACAGGCTGAACCACGGGTCGGGGAGCATGTACCCCCGCGACTGGTTCAGCATCTGTCCCCACGACGGCGTCGGCGGTTGCGCGCCGAAGCCGAGGAAGGAGAGTCCGGCCACGATGAGGATGCTGATGCCGACCTGCAGCGTCGCCTGGACGAGGACGGGCGCGAAACTGTTCGGGATGACGTGTCTGAGGATGATGTTCCGGTCGCGGACGCCGGCGGCCCGGGCAGCTTCGATGTACTCCTCCTCGCGGACGCTGACCACGCGCGACCGAATCAGCCGGGCGAACACCGGGATCGTCGTGATGCCGACCCCGATCATCGCGTAGGTGATGTCGCGCCCGAACGCGGCCATGAACGCGATGACCAGCACGAGGAACGGAATCGCGTACAGCGTCTCGACGAGGCGCATCAGCGCGTCGTCCGTCCATCCGCCGTAGTAGCCCGCGACCGCACCGACGAGCGTTCCGCACACCAGTCCGAACCCGGTCGAGACGATGCCGACCTGCATCGCTATCCGCGACCCGTAGACCAGGCGGACGAGGATATCCCGCCCGCGGTGGTCGGTTCCGAGCGGATACTTCCACGTCCCGGTGCCGAACGTGTTCTCCATTCCGACCGGCGGCAGCAGGATTCTGGCGTTGGCCGGGTCGTTCACCGGATTGTACCAGAACCGGGACGCGATGGCGTAGTCGAACACCGTGGCGTCGACGTACGCGAACACCGCCATCGCGGTCATCGCGCTGATGATGTAGAGGCCGATTCGCGCCGTCGTATCGCGGCGGATCTGTTCGACGGCGTACCGCCAGCCGACGTTGGCCTCGACTCGGTCGCCGCCCTCGTATCGGTCGTTCGTCTGCGGTTCGCGGAGTTCGTCCGTCTGCGTTTCTGTCGTTCCCATCGTCAGTCCACCTCGTCGTAGGTCACGCGGGGGTCGATGTACGCGTACGAAAGGTCGGTGAGGATGACCCCGACGACGAACGTCAGGCCGAAGAAGATGGTCGTCCCCATGACCAGCGGATAGTCCTGGTTGTTGATCGCCGTGATGATGAGCCGCCCCATCCCGTTGATGTTGAACACCGTCTCGGTCAACACCGCCCCGCCGAGCGCCGACGTGAGTTGCAGCCCGACGACCGTGATGACGGGGAGCTGCGCGTTCCGAAACGCGTGCTTTCGAACGATTTTGCGCTCCGCGACGCCGTACGCCCGCGCCAGTTTCACGTACTCCTGCTGGAGCACCTCGAGCATCGACGACCGCTCGATGCGCATGATGGCGGCCATCTGGAGCGTTCCGAGCGAGAGCGTCGGCAGGAGGAGGTGTATCACCGTCAACCGCAACACGTCGAGCCGCGACGACGCCCCGTCGACCGAACTCGGAGCGGCCCACGGGAGGACGAGACCCGTCGCCGGGAGCACCTTCAGGTGGTACGCGAAGATGATGATCAGCATCAGCCCGATCCAGAACGACGGCGTGCTGACGCCGACGAGCGCGACGACCCGCGAGACGTGGTCCGTCGGTTGGTTGCGCCGTCTCGCGGAGACGATGCCGAGCGGGATGGCGGCGACGAGCGCGAACGCGAAACTGGAGAGCATGAGGAGGAGCGTCACCGGCAGCCGTTCCATTATCTTCGTCAGCACGGGCGTTCCGTAGTAGATGCTCTCACCGAGGTTCCCTTGCGCGACCGAGACGAGGTAGTTCACGTATCTCACCGGGAGCGGCTTGTTCAGCCCGTACTGAGCGCGTATCTTTTCGACCATCTCCGCGCTCGGCGACGGGCCGAGCATTATCTGAACGGGGTCGCCCGGTATCGCGTTCGTCAGCAGGAACGTTATCGTGACGATCCCGATCAGGACGGGGATGGCCTGCAGTAGTCGCCGTATCGTGTAGCGGAGGATTCCCATGAGTGTGTCTTCGAATCGTTCAGAACCGGGGTGGAGCGCTTACGTCGACCCGATGGACGCGTTGGTGTAGTCCGTCGAGAGGACGAAGCTCGAGACGGGGTGCGCCTTGAACCCGTTCACCTTATTTTTCATGCCGAAGCTGTTCTTCATGTTGTAGGCCGGGATGTGCGCCCGGTCTTGCAGTAGCTTCGTGATGGCGTTCGTGTACAGCTTCTTTCGCTCGGCGCGGTCGGCCGACCGTCGCGCGTTCACGATCTGCTTGTTCACCCCGTTGTAGAAGGTGCCGTCCGTCGTTCCGTGCGCCTCCTTCGTGAAGAAGTAGTAGGTGAACGCGTCCGGGTCGGGCGTCCCCGACCAACCCAGGGTGTACATGTTGTAGTCGCTCGGCTTCCCCGAGACGTACTTTTCGAGGAACGCGCCCCAGTCGAGCCGCTGAACGTTCGCGTTGTATCCCGCCTCCTTCAGTCCGTTAGCGACGGTGACGCCGAGCTGTTCGCGCTTGTCGTCCGGCGGGACGATGATGTTCGCGTTCCAGTTGTCCGGAACCTTGTCCGAGTCGTCGAGCATCGTCTTCGCCTTATCGACGTTCTTGTCGTGCGGGATCTGCTTCCACTTGTTCAGCGGCATCCCCCACTTCTCGGCGATCTGTTTCGGCAGCGGGCTGTACTGGCGGACCCCGCTCGGTTCGACGAAGTTCGAGACCGCCTGGTCCATGTCGAAGCAGTAGTCGATGGCCTCGCGCACCTTCGGGTCGGTCGTCGGGCCGTTTTTGCAGTTGAACGCGAGGTAGAAGTACCCCATCCCGATGACGGACGCGATGCTGGCGTCGCTCATGTTCTGCACCTGCTGCCAGAGCTTCGGCGGAATTTCCTCGATGACGTCGCTCTCGCCGGTCTGTAAGCTCGTCAACCGCGTCGTCGGCTCTTCGATGGGCGTGAACTCGACCTTCGCGAGGTTCGGCATCGGCTTCCCCCAGTAGTCGTCCCAGCGCGAGAGGCGGGCGAACTTCCCTTCCTGCCAGTCGTCGAACTTGAACGGGCCGGAGCCGACCGGTTTTTTCTTGTTGAACCTCTTTTTGTTCTTCTCCCGGACCTTCTTGGGAACGATGGACCACGTCAGAGAGTTCATGAACGGACCGTACGGATACTTCAAGTCGAACTTGACCGTCCGGTCGCCCGTCTTCGTGATCGAATCGATCATGTTCAGCTCCGCGGCGTTCTCCGTCTCCTCCTTCACCGGCGCTTCGAACGAGTACTTCACGTCCTCGGGCGTGACGGGGTCGCCGTTCTGGAACTTCGCGCCCTGCTGTATCTCCACGACGTACGTCTTGCCGTTGTTGCTGACCTTCGGCTTGCCGGTCGCCATGTGCGGAACGACGTTGATTCCGCTGTCGTACGTGTAGAGCCCCTCGAACACGCGGTCCGCCACCTGCGCCGAGGGAACGTCGTTGAGGACGATGGGGTCGAATTCGAGCGGGCTCTTCACCTGTGCGAGCTTCAGATTGCCGCCGGAGTTCGATTGTTGGCTACCCGTACAGCCGGCGAGGGCCGCGACGCCCGTCGCGCCGAGCCCTTGGAGGAGCCGTCGTCGCTTGATCGAGTCCGGGATGGGTTCTTTTTGGGTCATGGTTTCGGTATCGTGGTTAGTTCGTGTCTTCGTCGCCCGTTCGAAAGTTGTCGATTGTGAACAACTGTCGCGTCTTTTGACCGAACCAACCATTGTTATTCGGTGGCTGAAACGTCCCGTTCGAATCGGTAGACTCCCCCTACCGAGTTCGGATCTCGTTGAAAAACGACGAAAGGAACGGGGTTTCGTTTCCGTCGACCGCTCGGTTCGACGACAGCCGAGTTCGCGTTCGTTACGGCCGCTCGCCGCGCGGAGACGGAAGGCGGGCGGCACAACGAGTCGTCCGACTGTGTCCGCCGCGCGACGGCTCAGCGCGACTCCTCGTACGCCGAGCGAAGCGTCCACTCGCCGTCGGCGAAGAACGGCGATCCGGGGTGGCCCGCGGCCCGCCAGACCGCGTCGATGGGGTCGGCCAGTTCGGCTCGGACGTCGGCGTCGAAGTTTTGGAGGCTGACCGGAAACGGCGCGAGCACGTCCTCGCGTATCTCCCGCGGTTCGGCGGCGCCTCCCGAGTCGAGCGGACAGCCCTCGGTTCCGTAGGCGCTCAACGCGACGTGAATCGGTGCCGTCGCCCGGTGGTACGAGAGCACCCGGAGGTAGCGACGCACGCACGCCACCGCGTCGAGTTCGACCGTTCGACCGTCGAGGCGGGGCACCCCGGCGTCTGACGACGAACCGTCGAACGGGAGCGCCGAGACGGATTCGACGACCCCGTTCGAGAAGAGGTGGGCGTAGCCGGCGCACCGCTCGTCTCGGTCGCTCGCCGCGACGCGGGCCCCGAACCCGTCCGCCGTCCACGTTCCGCGCGCGTCGTCGCCGCCGAGCACCGGTAGCTGCGCGGGTCGGCTGGGGTTCGCCTCCGGCAACACCCCGCGTTCGGAGAGGTCGATGGCGTACCCGTCGTCGTAGACGCCCGTCGGGACGACGTGGAGGACGATGCCTCGCGGCTCGTCGAAGCCGAAGTACCCTCCGCCGGCGGCGACGGTTTCGAGTCGACGTTCGTGGAGCGCGGTCGCCTGCTCGTTCGACCCCCCGGCGTACTTCGCCGCCTTGACTGCGTCTCGGTAGCTCATCTACTATCGGTGAAGTGGGCGAACGCGGTTAAGTGAACTGGCGCGGGGTTCGCCCGCTCGCGTAGGGGACTCCGCCCGCGTCCGGCCCGCTGCGGCCGACGGGGTTACCGCTCTCCGGTTCGTCTGCCGTCCGTCGAAAGAGGGCTTAGCACCGCGCGACGAGCGCTTCGTACTGCTCCACCGCCGCGCTTCGCTCTCGGAGGGAGACCGCGTCCCGCTCTCGGTCGTACTCGACCAGGTCGGCGTCCTCCAGGCGAGGAACGTGCGAGTGATAGAGCGACGCGTACACCCGCTTCACGTCCTCGGAGGGGACGTCGGCGAGCGGCGCGTCCCGCTCTCGGGCGGCGATTTCGTCGGCGAGGTTCGCCAAGGATACCGGCGCCGAGGAGCCGCCGAGATGGGAGAGGAGGTGGCGCCGTCGCGAGTACGAGAGGGCGTCCAACAGCGCGTCGCAGACCGTCTCCTCGCTCTCCGTCGGAGCGGTTCCGTCCGCGGTCGGGGTCGGCTCGGTTGGTCTGTCGTTTGCCATGGTCGTACCTTTCAGCGAGGGGGCACGGAAGTCGTGCTTTTGCAGTAAGGCTGTTGAAAAGGGGGCGCATCGTCCGTTCGCGTCGGGGGACGCGGTCGCCGTCCGCCGGTCACCCCCTCGTCGCCCGGAGTCGGGATGGCCCGCCTCGTCGGGTTAAGAGGTTCCAACTCGCCGCGCGGGGGAAGTTACGCCGAGACGGACCGTCCTCCGTTTCGGTCGTAATCGGCCCATATTGATACGCTACCGCAGAGAAAGGCCTCGCATGGACACGGGGGAGGGGAACACGGTTCTCGTACCGGCGGTCGACGCGCCCAGCGCCGCGACCTGTTTGCGTTCGCTCGGCCGCCGCGGCGTCCGGACGGTCGCGTTTTCCGAACGGAAGAACGCCGCGGCGTTCGCGTCGCGTTACTGCGACGAGGCGGTCGCAATACCGTCTCCCGCGGAAGACCTGGAGGGATACAAGGACGCGCTCTTGATGCTCGCTGGAAGGGACGACGTTCGCACGGTCGTCCCGATGCGGGAGGAGAACATCTACGCGCTCTCCAAGTATCGAACGGAGTTCGGAGAGCACGTCGCGACGCCCTGGCCGACGTTCGATACGCTTCGGGACGTCCACGACCGAGTGCGCCTCGTCGCGGCCGCGGAGGAAGCCGGGGTGCCGGTGCCCGAGACGCAACTGCTCGACGAAGTCGACGATTGGAACCGCAAACTCATCGTCAAATCGCGGTACTCGATACTCTCGAACGACTACGTCGATTCGATTCCGTCGGGAGAAACCGCCAGAGGGGGCTCGACGCGGTACCTCCGACCCGGTCGGGAGCCCGACCGGGAAGCGATTCGGGAGGAGATGCGTCACGTGCCGATCGTTCAGGAGTACGTCCCGGGTTCCGAGTACGCGCTGTGGGCGCTCTACGACCGCGGCGAACCGGTTGCGACGTGTCAAAAACACCAGATTCGAGCGTTCAGTTACGCCGGCGGAACGAGCATCTTTCGGGAGACGGTTCGCCTCCCCGAACTCGAACGGGTGGGACGGGCGCTGCTCGACCGCCTCGACTGGCACGGATTCGCGTCGGTGCAGTTCAAGCGGGATTCGAACACGGGCGAGTTCAAACTCATGGAGATCAACCCGCGGGTGTGGGTGTCCGTCGCGTGCGCCGTCCGGGCCGGCGTGGACTTTCCGTACTACTACTGGCGACTCGCGGGGAACGAGCCGGTTCGTGTCGACGCCGAGTACGAGGAAGGCGTCGCGACGCACCGAATCGGGGGCGAGGCGATGTACCTCTACAGCGTCCTGCAGGAGGACGTCCCCTTCGTGGACCCGCCGCCGTTCCCCGCGGCGCTGCGGGACGTCGTCACGTCGTTCTACGCCCACCCGCGGTTCGATTACCTCGAACTGGACGACGCTCGGCCGTTCGCTCGCGACCTCCTCAACTGGGTCGGGAGACAGACCGGCGTTTCCCGGTAGTCGAGAAGCGAACGACGGGGTCCCCAAGAAACCCCTCCCGTACGCGGAGACGAACCGGGGAGCGCGGGAGTGCATTCCGCCCGCTCGTCCCGCCGCTCAGTCCAGTTTCGCGTCCAAAAAGCGGCTCGCCGCGAAGAGCGCGACGCTCCCCGCGAACGCGGTCAGCGCGACGGTCGCCACGCTCAGTCCGGTGCCCGAGGGGTCGAACGGTCCCTGCCCTCCGCCCGCCGAATACTGCTGGACGGTCTCGACGCCCGCATAGCCGAGCAGGAAGAACGCGAGCGTCACGGCGAGGAGGAGGGCACCCCCCACGAAGCCGTAAAAGGACGACATCTCCTCGACGCTGAGGAGCTGTCGCATCCGGCGTTCGCTCAGCGCCGACTCGCCCCGGAGCACCGCGACGGCGACCGAGACGTGTCCGACCGCCGCGCCGAGTTCGAGGACGAGGACGAGCGCGCCCGGCATCAGGACGGTCGGCGAGGCCGCCAAGGGGTCGCCGCCCGGAAAGAGCGCGACGACCGACGACGGATAGGCGAGCGTCAGCGGCGCGACGAGCGCCAGCGCGAGCAGGAGGGCGCTCTGCCACGCCAGTTTCGTCGGAATCGATTGGTCGAAGTGGCTGTGCCGGTGAACGCGGAGTCGCTCGTACGCCGAGCCGTTCAGTATCACGTCCGCGATGTCGTCGTCGATGTAGTCGGTCTGTCCCGTCACGTTGCACACCGTGTCCGTTTTCGCGCCGATATTCACCTCGAGGTTATACCGCTATCGATACGCCGAAGTGGCTTTTTTCGGGGGTATCGAGCGTCGCAAAGCGGGACGATTGAGGAGTCCCCCCGTCGAAGCGGGCGGAACCGGCGTCCGGTTCTAGCTCGAGAATCGTTCGACGCCGAACCGCTCCAGTTCCGTCGGTTCGTCCCCCTGTTCGCCCAGAACGGAGTCCGCGACGATCTTTCCGCTGTACGGCCCGAGTTGCAGTCCGGTCGCGCCGTGCCCGGTCGCCAGGTGGACGCCGTCGACGGTCGGAATCGGCCCCAACACGGGCAACCGGTCGGCGGACCGCGGTCGCAGGCCGACCCGGATATCCCGAATCTCGGCGTCCGCGAGGCCCGGGGCGACGCGGAGCGCCTCGTCCAGCACCTCGCGGACGCCGCCCGCCGTGGTTCGGGGCTCGAACCCGGAACCGGTCTCCCGCGTCGCGCCGACCGCGACGCGGCCGTCCGGCCACGGAACCATGTAGTGGCCGCGGAACCCGCCGACGATGGGCCACGCCTCGGTGTCGGCGTCGCGCAGGTCGAGGTGGAGTATCTGGCCGCGCTGGGGTTCGACCGGAATCGAGACGCCCAGCGACTCCTCGAACGCCCGCGACCACGCCCCGCCGGCGACGACCACGGCGTCGGCGTCGTACCGGTCGCCGGACGCGGTTCTCACGCCGGAAACGGAGCCGTCGTCGCGGTCGATGCGGGTGACGTCCTCCTCGGCGACGGCGAGCCCGCGGTTCCTCCCCGCCCGACGGAGCGCCGCCGTGAAGGTCCTCCCGTCCACCCGCGCGGCGTCGTCGTACGCGAGACAGCGGTCGGTCTCCGCCAGCGGAGGGAACCGCGCTCGCGCCTCGTCGGAGTCGAGTTCGGACACCGACCCCGGAGCGGGGTGCCCGTACGTCTCCCGCCGGTCGGCGATTCGCTCGAACTCGGCCTCGAACGCCGCCCGCTCGTCCTCGTCCACGGCGACCGAGAGCAGGCCGCAGCGCGCGTAGCCGGTTTCGCCGTCCTGTTCCTCGGTCAGTCGGTCGACCAGCGTCGGATAGTAGTTCGCGGCGTCGAGCGCGAACTCGAACCACGCGGTCGAGTCGGTGCGACTGCTCGTCGCCGGCGAGAGTATCCCCGCGCCGGCGTCGGTCGCCCGTCCGGCGTCGTGACGGTCGAGCAGGAGCGTCTCCGCGCCGCCGCGGGCGAGGTGGTACGCGGTCGACGCGCCGACGATGCCGCCCCCGACGACGATGGCGTCGTACATGCGTCGTGCTCCAACCGGCAGCGACTCGGAAGTATCGGTTTCGGCGAATCGTGCGGTTCCCGCGCTCGACCCGCCGTCACTCGCCGCGCGCTCGGAGGTACCGCTGCACGACCGGAATCTCGACGCCGACCGCCCCCTCGACGAACTCGATGAGGGTACCGTCCTCGGGTTGGAGACACCCCGACACCGCGACCACGACGAGCGTGAGCAGACCGGTCAGCACCAGGAAGGCGGGCAGCGTGAAGGCCGTCAGCGACACCCAGTTCGCGGCGGCGACGCAGACGGGAAAGAGGACGACCGGGAGGACGAGGTACGTCGTCTTCGTGTGCTTCGACAGCGGGCTGATGCCGCACTTCGTCCAGAGCATCGCGTTGAGCGCGACGTTGCGGACGACGTACGCCGCCGACGACGCGACCGCCGCGCCGACGAATCCGTACCGCGGTATCAGGACGACGTTCAGGACGAAGTTGAGCGCGAGGGTCAGGACGTCCACCCAGAGGATGACCGTCGTGTGACCGAGCGCGGCGAGCGTCGTCCGGTTGCGCCCCGCGGCGGCGCTGGTGAAAAATCCGATCGAGAGGACGGCGAGCGCCGCCCCGCCGCTCGCGTACTTCGAGCCGAAGAAGATGGAGAGCACGTCGCCGGGGAACACCGTGAACGCCAGAAACGCGGGGAACGTGAAGACGTATATCCACTTGGTCGTTATCTGGTAGATGCTCGTCACTTCCTCGCGCTCGCCCTCGGAGTCCAACCGCGAGGTCAGGGGCAGGTAGAGGTAGCCGAACGACGAGATGACCATCAGCAGGCTGTTCGCGAGGGGATACGCCGCGTTGTAGACGCCGACCTCGTCCGAGGTTCGAAAGTGGGCGAGCATGAGGGTGTCCATCCGCGTGAGGAGAATCGACAGCACCATCGTGACGATGAGCGGCGCCGAGTACGCGAGCAGTTCCCGGGAGTGCGTTCGTATCGGCCCCACGAGGCGGACGAGGCGGTTGGAGAGGAGGTAGACGACGACGAGCGTCCCGAGCGTCGCGACGAAGTAGGCGTAACCCACCGCGAGCAGGTCGAATCCGCCCGCGACGAGCGCCGTCAGGAGCACTATTCGCAGTCCGGGGTGGAGGAGGTCCTTGGAGTACAGTTTGTAGCGCGTGTTCTCCAGTCCCCGAAGCGCGCTGACGCCGACGGTCAGGCAGACGCTGACCGGGATGGTGAGAACGAACAGTCGGAGCAGGTCGCTCGACGCCTTCGTCTCGAAGAGCGCGCCGGTGATGCCGTCGACGTTGACGTACAGGACGAGCGAGACGGCGAGGCTGACGGCGAGGGAGGCGACCAATCCCACGAACCACACGCCGCGAACGTCGCGGTCGTCGTCGTACCGGGAGACGAATCGCGGAATTCCGTCGTTCAGGCCGACGAGCGAGACGGTGGTTCCGATGGTCATGATGGCGAAGCCGATGGTGACCTCGCCGTACATCTCGGTCGAGAACTGCTGTGCGATGATGATTCGCTCCGCCAGTCGGCCGACCGACGCGACGGCGACGCCGACGACGATGAGCACCGAACTGGAGAGGAGTTCCGACAGGTGATTCTTACTCGCGGCCATTCGTAACGGGGCGGGCGGTCTCGGTCGGACGAACCCGATGCTGGCGTCCCGAGCGTGTTCTCGTACTCACGGTGAGACCAGCGAGGCGTCTGAAGGACTTTGTTATACTGCTCGTACGATTGAGTAATCGCACCCATCCGCTTCGATTACCGTCCGAAGCTCCGGAAATCACCGGTTTATCGCATCCGCTCGAACGTCACGAAATAACATTATTGACGGAGGGTCGTCGTATTCACGATACCGCGAGATCGGTTGAGCGAACCGGACGCACATCGTAAGAATATTAATAGAGCAATCTGCATTGAAGACCGCATGGCACGCAATCGCAGTAAGGCACGCGAAAAACGTACGTACGGCGACTCGTTCGACCGTCGTTCGTATCTGAAACTGACGGGTTCGACCGCCCTTTCGCTCATCGGTGCGGGGGCGCTCTCCGGCGCCGCATCGGCGGCGGAGTACGAGACGATCACGATTTCCTCCGGCGAACAGCGGCAGTTCGACGTCGGAAGCGGCGAAACGTTCGAGAACAAACTCATCGACCTCAGCGCGAGCGGGGCGGACGTTCAGATCGTCGCGAGCGGTTCCGACTGGACGATTCGCAACGTCGGATTCAAAGGAACGGCGGACATGAGCGGTCCGCACTCGCCGGGGAAGAACCTCGGCGGGTATCCGAACCTCATCACCGCGTCGGGGACGGGCACCATCGAGCACGTCTACCTCGGCGACGGCGTCGCGGGCGACATGGTTCGAAAGGGCGCCATCGGCGTCTCCAGTTCCCACTCGGGTCACATCGACCTCACGGAGGTCACGATGAACGGTTGGACCGGCAACGCGATTTACGCGGGCGGCGCGGCGAAATCGGGCGGCGGGTCGCTGGCGTTCGACCGCTGTCTCCTGAAGAACAACAACATCAGCCACCTCCGCATCGCGACCGACGGCACGACCGTGAAAAACACGGTCATCTACAACACGAACGACGTTCCGCTCCACCCCATCAACGGCGGCGTCGTGAACTCCCGCGGCGTGTACGACGGCTACGGAACGGAGGACAACGTCATCGAGTTCGAGAACTGTCACATCGACTGCACCGACTCGAACACGAACGGGGGCGCGTCCGCGCTGGCCGCGACGAAGACGACGTTCCGCGTTCGAGATTCGCAGATCAGGGGCCAACTCATCGGCAACGTCGAAACGACGAACGTCGGCGAGAATCCGAAGCACGAACCGCCGAAGGGCGCGCCGACGACCGCCGAGCAAGCGGCGAGCGGAGCGAAATCGACCGGCGGTCGGTCCGGCAACTCGGGTCGTTCCGGTAACGGCGGTTCCTCGGGCGGAACCCGCTCCGAGCGCTCCGCGAAGGGTTCCGGCTCCGACGCCGATTCGAAAGACGCCGGAAACGGTACCGGCGCTTCCTCGCGGAACGCGCCGTCGAGCGACGACGCGGTGAAAGAACAGCGAATTTCCGCGTCCCCCGGGTTCGCCGATAGATACTGCGTCGACTACGGCGGACGCACGTACTGCTTCGACTTCGGGGACCTCTCGACGCTCCTGAAGCGCATCTGAAGGCCGGTCGGTGGCGTTCGGCTCCCACCGCCAACCGTTTTTATCGTCGAACGGGTCCGTTCGCGCCCGTTCAGGGCGTCCGTACCGAATCGAAGCGTTCGCCCTCCCCGTTCATAACAAAGTTATTTCGCACGCTCGTATTCGAGAATGAACGGTGGAACTCGATTGCACCGACACGTCGGGGACCGGCAGGAAACGGGGAGGAAAGACGACGGCGCGACCGAGCGGGGAATCGCCCGAAACGAACGGCTGACCGTCGGGATGTACTTCACGAAAGCCGGAACGCGGGACGCGGGCGGCGTCGTGATGTACGTCCAGCAGCTGTTGGACGCGCTGGCGGACCACCAACCGGCGTACCTCTACACCGAATCCGGCGAGCTGACGCCGAAGATGCGAGACACGAAGGCGGAGGTCGTCCAGATGGATACCGAACTCGAACCCGTGGAAAGACTCTTCGAGGGCCTTCCGGCGATGGACTCCCCGTCGGTGGTGAACGAAAAACTCCTTCCGCTGTTCGGTGCGCTCCGCGACGGCACGATTCGCCACATGAACGAGCACGTCGACGTTCTCGTGACGCACGACTTTCTGGACGACCTCGTCCTCTCGAATCTCCTCGACGTCCCCGTGGTTCGCGTGTTTCACGGCTTCGAACGGGCAGGCGTCGGAATGCGGGTGCGCGAACTGCTCTCGACCGGTCGCTCGGTGGTCAACTCGGAGCAGACCCGGCGGGAGTTCGTCGACCATCTGGGGTACGAACCCGACGGTATCGTCTACCCCGGCGTCGATATCGACCGATTCCATCCCGCGGCGAAACCCGCGTTCGAGCGCGACGAGTGGACGATGCTGTTCGTCGGTCGGTTCGTCGAGGCGAAAGGAATCTTCGACCTCGTCGACGCGGTCGCCGAGCTATCCGACGACGCGCACCTCCGTATCGTCGGTCGCGGCGACACCGACGCGCTCGCGAAGCGAGTCCGAGCCCGCGGCGTCGAGTCGAGGATAACGATCGAAGGGCCGGTTCCGCACGACGAGTTACCGGGCTATTACGCCGCCGCGGACGCGCTGTGTCTGCCGTCTCAGTACGAGAGTTTCGGGATGGTCAACGTGGAGGCGATGGCCTGCGGCACGCCCGTCGTCACCACGAATCTGGAGGGTATCACGGAGTACGCCGTCGACCGCGAGACGGCCCTACTCGTCCCGCCGAACTCGCCGAGCGAACTCGCCGACGCGCTAGAAACGCTGCGTTCGTCGCCCGAGCTCCGCGCGCGACTCGAAGCGAACGGGAGGGACGTGGCGAGACGCTACTCGTGGGAGTCGGCGTCGAGAAGCCTCGTGGAAACGTGTCTCGAAGTCGTCGAAGCGACGTGACGCGGCTACTCGGGTGACGAACGCGGAACCGCCCGCGTCGCGGTCGCCTTGAACGACGCGACGACCTCCGCGCCCGGTTCCAGGCCCAGCCGCTCGACGCTCGTGGTCGTGACCAGCGCGAGAAACGGAGCGCCGGTTCCGACGTCGACCGCGACGCGAGCTATCTTCTCGCCGCGATCGACCCCTCGAATCTCGCCGACGAACTGGTTCCTGGCGCTCGTCTCGTCGCCCCGCGGCGCCGACTCCGGGCTGTGGAGGGTTATCACGTCCGAGCGAAGGCACACCTCGACCGCGTCGGAATCGGGCGGGACGAGCGCCCGAACGACCCCCGCGTCGGTCCGCACGAGGCCGAACTCGCCGTCCCGTTCGACGACCGTTCCGTCGAGCACCGTCTCGTCGACCTCCGCGAGGCCGGACGACTCCGCGGCGAGCCTGCGGAAGCGCTGGAGCAGGCTTCGGGCGTTCTCGGTCAGCGTGCTCCCGCCGCCGCTCGCCCCGCCGCGTTCGCGTTCCACGAGCGCCCCGAAGCCGCCCTCCAGTTCCACGACGCGTCGCTGCGCGTGGGCGTACGACCGTCCGAGCGCTGTCGCCGCCGCGTTGAGCGACCCGGCGTCGTCGATGGTTCGGAGCAAGCGCGCGTCCTGTGCGCCGAAACTCACGCCTCCGGCGACGAGTTGCGCGTCGAACGCCGCCCGCGGCGAGTCGTCCTCCGTTCTCCCGTCCTCCGTCGTCTCGGTGTCGTCGGTCATCGTCGCGTCGTCCTCTCGTTGGTCCCCATCAGTACATCAATTCCCCCGCCACGAACTTTCGCGTTCGGTCGTCCTCCGGCGTCTCGAACACCTGCTCCGGCGGGCCGGTTTCGATTATCGTCCCGTCGAGCAGGACGGCGACGCGGTCGGAGATGCGCTCCGCCTGGTGCATGTCGTGGGTCGCCACGACGACGCCAACCCCCTGCTCGGCGGCGTCGGCGACGGCGTCCTCGATGAGCGCCGTGTTCCGCGGGTCGAGGTTCGACGACGGTTCGTCCAGCAGGAGGACGGCGGGGTCGGTGGCGAGCGCCCGCGCGAACGCGACGCGCTGGGCTTCGCCGCCGGAGAGCGAGAGGGCGTTCTGGTCGTCCTTGCCGACGAGGTCGACGGTTTCGAGCACCTCGGTCGGGGCAGCGGCGTCCCGACGACCGACCAGCCGCGCCGCCGCCGAGCGGAGGCGCTCCGACCACGGTCGCCTGACGCGAAGCCCGTAGGTCACGTTCCGCTCGACCGGCGCGTTGAACAGCGACGGCTCCTGAAACACCATGCTGACGCGGCGGCGGACCGCCAGACGGTCGTCGTCGGGGAGCTCCCACACGTCCTCGCCGCGCCACCGGACGGCGCCGGCCTCGGGCGAGCGAAAGAGCGCGAGGAGGCGTAAGAGGGTCGTCTTCCCGGTTCCCGAGGGGCCGACGACCGTGACGACCTCGCCCGGTCCGACCGAGAGCGACACGTCGGAGAGGACGCGCTCGCCGTCGAACCCGTGCGAGACGCTCGCGGCGGCGAGCGTCATCGGCGCACCTCCCCGCGTCCGCGACTCCTACTGCGGACCCACGACCCGAGGACGTTCACGCAGAGGACGAGCACCAACAGCATCGCGCCGAGCACCAGCCCCGCCTCGTAACGGCCCTGCCGCGCTTCGACCGTGATGGCGGTCGTGAGGGTTCGCGTGTAGGAGGTCTTCGCGCCGGTCGTATCGGTCAGGACGATGTTCCCGCCGACGATGAGGATGGAACCGACCTCGCTGATGGCCCGCCCGTAGCCGGCGAGGACGGCGGTGACGATGCCGTACCGCGCCTCCTTGACGACGAGGAGGCCGACGTCGCCGTCGGTGCCGCCGAGCGTGAACGCCGCGTCGCGCACGTCGCGCCCGACCGATTCGACGGCCGAGAGGCTGATGCTCGTGACGACGGGCGTCGCCAGCACGAACTGCGAGGCGATCATCGCGGTCGGCGTGAAGACCAGCCCCAACTCGCCGAGCGGTCCCTGATTCGACAGGAGGAGGAGGACGAGCAATCCGACCACGACGCTCGGAAACCCCATCCCGGTGTTGATGACCGCCGTCACGCCGCGCTTCCCGGGAAACTCCGTGAAGCCGATGGCGAGCGCGACCGGCACGCTCACCAGCGTGGAGAGCGCCACGGCGGTCGTGCTCACGTACAGCGAGACGAGGGCGACGCTCACGAAGTACTGCCAGTCGGCACCCGAAGCGAATTCCTGTAGCATGGTGGCGATTCGATGGCTGACGACGGCGGTTCGGCGCGCCGAGGTCAGTAGTTCGCGGGCACCTCCCGTTCGACCCAGTAGAGGAACTGCTTATCCTCGCGCGAGAGCGATTTTGCCTGCTTCGCGGAGTAGCCCTGCGGGACGTACTGGCCGAAGTTCGGTTGCTTCGACAGCGCGTTCGGGAAGAACAGTTGCGACCCGTTCGCGGTGTAGTTTTCGATGAGCTTCTGTCCCTTCGGACTGGTCAGGAACCCCGCGTAGGCCATCGCGGCCCGGTAGTTGACGTTGCCGTGTTTCGCGGGGTTGACCGGGATGACGCCGTAGGGGTTCTTGAGGATGACCGGCCCGCCCTTCAGCGGTCCTTGGACGTGGATGACGAGGTCGAGTTCGTCCTTCATCGAGAGGTAGGTGCCGCGGTCGGCGAGGGTGTAGGCGTTCGACTGGTTCGCCTGCGTCAGGGTGTCGCCCATCCCCTTGCCGATTTCGCGGTACCACTTCCCGCTCGGCTGGACGCCCGCTTCCTGCCAGATGCTCCGTTCTTTCTTGTGGGTCCCCGAGTCGTCGCCGCGCGAGAGGAACGTCGCCTCCTTCGTAGCGATGGTGGAGAACGCCTTCGTCGCGCTCTCCGTGCCGTTGATACCGGCGGGGTCGTCCTTCGGTCCGACGATGACGAAGTCGTTGAACATCACGTCACGGCGGTTGACGCCGTGGCCGTCCTGGAGGAACGTATCCTCGGCGCCGCGCGCGTGGACGAGGATGACGTCGGCGTCCCCGTCGCGGGCGGTTCGGATGCTCGCGCCCGTCCCCTTCGAGATGGTCTTGACGGTGACCCCGAACGCCTGCTCGAACTTCGGGTTGAGTTCGCCCAGCAGTCCCGTGTCGTAGGTGCTGGTCGTCGTGGCGAGAACGAGTTCGCCGTCCCCTATCTTCCCGCCGCCGGAGTCGTCCTTCCCTTTCGTTCCGTTCCGCGCGCCGAGCGAACCGGTACAGCCCGCGAGTCCGGCAAGGGCACCGACGCCCGCCGCACGCACGAACCGTCGCCGTTGTATCGACATGGGAACAACGTTGCGCGAGGGGGTGATAAGGATTGTGCAACTGACGTAACCGGAACGCGTTACGACGATTCGCCGACGTATCACCGAGGCGCGAGCGAGCGGACCGGGACGGCCGCAGCGACCGGCGGTTTCGGCGGAGCCGCCGCGCGTCGAACGCGCTCACCGCCGTCGGATTCGAACCGATTCCGATTACCGCGGACGCGTACCGTCCGCGAACGACCGCGGACGGTCGAAAACGAGGGGGAGTCGGAGAGACGCAGACCTACGGCTCTTCTTCCGTTCCCGCGACGTAGCCGGCGACGTTGCCCACGTTCATGGCGACCGCCAGGACCACGGCGATGAGGAAGACGATGAACGACGAGATGGCGTTCATCTTCGGCGCGGTTCCGTACTTTATCATCGAGTACATCGACACCGTCAGCACGTCCAGCGTCCCGCTCACGAAGTGCGCGCGGATGAAGTCCTCGAACGAGCGAATCCACGCGAACAGGAAGCCGGCACCGATGGCGGGCGCGACGATGGGGAGCGTGACGTCCCGAAACGTCGTGAGCGGGTCGGCCCCCAAATCGCGGGCCGCCTCCTCCAACGACCGGTCGAAGGTGTAGAGGCGCGCCGTCACCATCAGCACGACGAACGGGAAGCCGTAGATGCTGTGGGTGAGAATCAGCGTGAGGGGGCCGGTGGTGATGCCGAGAATCGTCTGGAAGTAGATGAGGAGAGCGATGCCCAACACGACGCCGGGAATCACCATCGGGAGGATGCCGAACGTTCGATAGGCTTCCTTCAGCGGGAAGTCGTAGCGAACCAGCGCGAAACTCGCCAGAACGCCGAGCACCGTCGCGATAGTCGCCGAGAACGTCGCCACCTGGATGCTGTTGAAGAGCGACATCATCAGCCCCGCGTCGGCGAACGTCGCGCTGTAATGCGCGAGCGTGAACCCGCGGAAGGGGAAGAACGTGCTGGCGTTGACCGCGAACGAGAGGAACATCATCGCGAACAGCGGAATCCACAGGAACACCAACAGGAGGACAACGACGGCGTACAGCCCGCGCCGCAGCAGTCGCTGTTTGGCGCCGTGGTCGAGCAGCGTCGACCCGGTCGTCTCCTCGGTTCGGTCGGTCGTGGTTCCGGTTTCGGTCGCCATCTCAGACACCCCCCAGTTCCTCGATGCTGACGTACCGGAACGCGAGTGCGAACGCGACGACGATGGAGACCACGATGAACATCGAGGCCGCGCTTCCGTAGTCTATCGCGTACTGCCCGGTGATTCGATTCTCGATGAGCTGGCCGATCATCAACACCTTCCCCTGACCGAGGAATCGCGGCGTGACGAACGCGCCCAGCGCCGGGACGAACACGAACAGTCCGCCGCTGATGATGCCCGGGAGGGTCAGCGGGAGGATGACGTCCCGCAGCGTCTCGGTTCGCGATGCCCCCAAATCGCGGGCCGCTTCGATGAGCGAGAAGTCGATACCCTCCATGCTCGCGTACAGCGACAGCAGCATGTACGGGAAGTAGGCGTGCGTGAGCCCGATGACGATGGCCGGGACGCCGTAGTTGAAGACGGACACCGGTCCGCTCGCGAGGCCGATCTTCATCAGCGTCCGGTTGATGACGCCGCTCGGACCGAACATGAGATACCAGGAGTACGCCCGGACGAGGTACATCGTGAAGAACGGAAGCAACACGAAGAAGATGACTACCTTGAACGTCCGACCGTCTCGCCGGGCGAGGAAGTACGCGAGCGGAAACGCCATCACCAAACAGAGCACCGTCGTCGCCGCCGCGACGACGTACGAGAGGATGAGGGCGTCGAAGAACGGCGTCTCCCAGAACGGTCCGGAGCCGGCGAACAGTTCCGAGTAGTTGTTCGCCGTGGGCTGCCAGACGATTTGGAAGGCGTCGTTGACGCTCATGAAACTGACGACGACCATGAACGTCAGCGGTGCCATCAGCAACAACAACAGCCAGACGAGACTCGGCCCGAGCTCGACGCCGAGTTTTCGCCTGCGCGAGGCGAACGCTCGGATGAGTCCGCGCCGGAAGCGCGAGGCGAACGTTCGGATAAACCCGCGTCGGGAACCGGAAGTATCGGAAGACATTCTGTTCGTTAGGCCGTCTTAACTTCGTCCCACGCGTTCTGCCACGCGGTCTCGTTCTCGACGGCTTTGAACGGGATGAAGCTCTCGAGCCGAGAGGGTTTGATGGAGCCGTACATGTCGTTTTGCTCCTTCGAGAGGTGCTGTTGCGTCTTCGGATTGCAACTCGGGGAGTACCCGACCTTCGCCAGTTGCGCGCCGAGTTTCGGCGCGATGAACTCGTTCACGACCTTCCAGGCGAGTTCCTTGTTCTTCGACTTCTTCGAGACGACGGCGGACTCGAACCACGCGAGCGACCCCTCCTTCGGTGCCGCCATCTTCGGCCAGTCGGTGCCGTTCGCCCACATCTCGACGATTTCGTTCCGGCCGGATTGGCCGACGATGAAGTTCCCCTGTTTGAACGATTTGATGTACGACGGGTCGGCCGCGATGTACCCGTGTACGTTCGGTTTCTGCTTGATGAGCGTGTCTTTCACCTTCTTTATCTGCTTCTCGGAGAGGGTGACCTTGCTCCCCTCGAAGGCCTTTTCGTACCCGAGGTAGAGCGCCGTCGCGCTCATCGCCTTGAAGTGATTGTCGTACATGACGACCTTCTGCTTCAGGTTCGTCCCCTTGTACTCGTCGCTGAACAGCACTTCGTAGCTCTGGTCGTGACTCTCCGGAATCTTCCGGGAGTCGTAGGAGTAGCCGTACCACCCGAATCGGATGGGGACGCCGTACGTCTCGCCGTCCTTCGTGAACTGATTCTTACTGAACTGTCGGAACTTGTCGTAGACGTCCTTCTGGTTCTTCACGACGTCGCTCGGCACCGAGTCCACGAGTCCGGCGTCCATCATCTTCGGCACGTAGTTGTTGTTGGGGACGGCGATGTCGAACTGTTTGTCCTTACCGGAGTTCCAGCCGGTGAACATGTCCGACGAGGACGTCGATTTCGTGAACTTGACCGTCACGTCCAGCCGATTCTCTATCTCCTTTTTCAGGTCGGCGTACTCCTCCCACGTGAGGATGCGAATCGTGTTCCCGCCGCCGCCACCGCTACCGCCGAGCAGACATCCCGAGAGGCCCGTGAGACCGATCGCACCTGCGGTTCCCGCCGCCTTCAGGAACGTCCGACGGTTCCTGAAACCGCGATTCTTCGTCCCAGCACTACGCTTGCCTTTGTCATCCATACCCATAACGGAGCAACCCTCCGCCGTATCATTAAATCTTCGGTAGAAAACAGCAAAATACTCGAAAGGAACTAATTATAAGCGCGTCATTTATTTAATTCCTCCCAGTAGCTTTATACTGTGCGATGGTCAACCACGACCCATGGCAGGCGCTGACGACGCCCTCATCCAGCTTCGGGGCGTTCGCAAGGAATACGACGAGGTAACGGCGGTCGAGGACGTCGATTTCACCATCCGAAGGGGGGAGTTCTTTTCGCTCGTCGGACCGTCCGGTTGCGGAAAGACGACGACGCTGCGCATGATAAGCGGATTCGAGACGCCGACGGCGGGGACCGTCTCCCTCGACGGGGTGAACATGGCCGGCGTCCCGCCGAACGAGCGGGACACGAACCTCGTCTTCCAGCACCTCTCGCTGTTCCCGCACATGACCGTCGGCGAGAACGTGGCGTACGGGCTGAAGAAGGCGGGCGTCGATTCGGCGACCCGAGAGCAAAAGGTAGAGGAGTACCTCGAACTCGTCGATTTGGAGGGGTTCGAGGGCCGCAATCCGAACGAACTCTCGGGCGGCCAGCAACAGCGCGTCGCCCTCGCCCGGGCGCTCGTCAACGAACCGAGCGTCCTCCTGTTCGACGAACCCCTGTCGAGCCTCGACCGAAAACTGCGCAAGCAGATGCAGGTGGAACTCCGGAAGATCCACGAGAAGACCGAGGGGTCGTTCTTCTACGTCACGCACGACCAGGAGGTCGCGATGACCCTCTCCGACCGGATGGCCGTGATGAACGACGGCCGCATCGAGCAGGTCGGGACGCCCGAGGAGATATACCGCGAACCCGCGAGCGCCTTCGTCGCGGACTTCATCGGCGACACCAACCTGTTCGAGGGACGCGCGCGAACCGAGAACGGGACGACGACGGTGGAGATCGGCGACGGAACCGTCTCGTTCCCGCTCGAAAAGCGCGTGAACGACGGGCCGGTGACCGTCTCGGTTCGCCCGGAGGACTTCTCGCTCGCCAGCAACGGCGGCACCCTCCGAGGCGTCGTCACCGAACGCTACTTCCAGGGCGACCAGACGAACTACATCGTCGAGCCGGATTCCGCCGCCGTCTCCGACGTGCGAATCGTTACGCAGGGACGCGACACGCCGATATCGCGGGGCGACCGCGCCTCGTTCGATATCCAGCGGGGAGCGCCGGTCGTCTTCGAGCGATAGGACGCGAAGAGGGCGCGGAATACCCCGCGGCGAGCGGTAGCCGCCCTCGAGACCGCTCCGCGACGAAGTGGAACGCCGTGGTTAACGCGCGAAACGTCCACTACTCCGGTCGACTGCTCGGCTAACCTTCGATTACGGGACGGGTGACTCGGCGCGCCGGTTCCAAAAGTCGATTACGAACGAGGCGGCGAACGCAATCGACCGTTACGCGCGGAGCGGGGCGAAAAACGGTCACCCCGTCTTTTTGGGACGCGACCGGAAGGAACTGACCGTCCTCGGAGGGACACGATGCCTACGGATGAGAACCAGCGAGCAGACGAGCAAGACGCATCGACACGACGAACGTTCCTCAAGACGGGTGCCCTCGCGTCGGTCGGCACCGCGCTCGCCCTCGGAAGCGGTGCCGCGAGCGCCGAGACGGGAACGAACGCGGCGGCGCTCCAGGAGCAAGCGAAGGGACTGATATTCCAGAACTCGTTCCGGCCGGGAGCCCGGTTCGTGTTCACCTCGGGCGTCGTCGAGTGGGTGCCGAACGTGCCGGAGGTACAGGACAACGTCTGGACGAATTACCAGACGCGCATGATCCGGTATCTGAACACGAACGAACAGGTGCCGTTTTTCGTCGCGCGGGACGCGAACATCGGCCAGTTCAACGAGAATCTCGGCTTCGTCACCGACCAGCAGGATGCACAGCAGCCGAACGTCTACGAGATGGACCGGGAGTTCACCGTCTTCGGCGACTCCGGGTTCCTCGTGACGGCCAACTTTAGCACGATCCCCGAGAACGAGGAGACCAGCGTCCTCGAAAACGACGATTGGTGGCAGCAACAACAGGGCGGCGGTGGCGGTACGCAGACGACCGGCGGCGGTAACCAAACCGGCGGCAATCAGACGGGCGGCAACCAGTCCGGCGGCTAAGTCGGCGGACGGTACCCGACCCGTTTTTTCGTGCGACGACCTCGCGCGGACGGCTTCGCAACCGCGGGCGCGGAAAATATCGCCGCGGTTCGGCTTCGAAGGTGTCCCGTAGCGGTCCGCCGACGCGACGACGCCGCCCGCCGTACGGGGTTCCTTAAACAATCTAATGACACACCGCACCGACGATGGCGAGCGATTTCCCGAATTCACGGGGCGAGTCGTCGTTCTCGTCCGCTGAAACGACCTGTCTGAGCGCAACGCTTAAATACGAGTTCGGCGCTGGAAACGAGTGCAATGTCACACCACGACACCTCCTCCGAGAGGGGGGATCGAGTTCTTCGAGGGCACGTTAGCCCACACCGACGAGATTGAGACAGTTCGAATTTTCGACACGACGCTCCGCGACGGCGAGCAGACGCCACGAACATCGTTCTCGTTCGACGAGAAGCGCGAGATAGCGGCGACGCTGGACGAGATGGGAACCCACGTCATCGAGGCCGGGTTCCCCGCCAACGGCGACGCCGAGTTCGAGGCCGTCAGCGACATCGCCGACTCGACGCGGGCGACCACCTGCGCGTTAGCTCGCGTCGTGGACGGGGACGTGGAGACCGCGCTCGACACGGGCGCGGAGATGGTCCACGTCTTCGCCTCGACCAGCGACGTGCAGATAGAGGATTCGATGCACGCCACGCGGGACGAGGTAAAATCGCGGGCGGTGACGGCGGTCGAGCGGGTCGCCGAGGCGGGCGCGATTCCGATGTTCTCGCCGATGGACGCGACCCGAACCGACCCCGAGTACATGGGCGAGGTCGTCGAAGCCGTCACCGACGCGGGCGCGGAGTGGATAAACGTCCCCGACACCTGCGGGGTGGCCACGCCCGGTCGCTTCGCCGACCTGATAGCCCGAATCCGCGAGCACACCGACGCTCGCATCGACGTGCACACGCACGACGACTTCGGGATGGCGACCGCGAACGCGATGGCCGGCCTCGAAGCGGGCGCGGAGCAGGTGCAGGTGAGCGTAAACGGAATCGGCGAGCGCGCCGGGAACGCCGCCTTCGAGGAGGTCGTCATGGCCGCCGAGAGCGTCTACGGCGTCGACACCGGCATCGACACGCCGCGGATAGCCACCGTCTCCGAACTGATCGAGCGCTGCAGCGACGTGAGCGTCCCCGTCAACAAGCCGGTCGTGGGCGCGAACGCGTTCGCCCACGAGAGCGGCATCCACGCCGCGGGCGTCATCGAGAACAGCGACACGTTCGAGACGGGCGTGATGACGCCGGAGATGGTCGGCGCGAACCGGGAGTTCGTCCTCGGCAAGCACACCGGCACCCACGCCGTCCGCAAGCACCTGCGACAGGACGGGTTCGACCCCACCGACTCGGAAGTCCGGCAGATCACCCGCCGCGTCAAAGACCGGGGTGCCGAGAAAGAGCGCGTCACCGTGAGCGACGTTCGACGCTACGCCCGCGAACTGGGCGTCGATTCTCGGGAGGAGGCGACGGCCTGACCATGTCCTCCCGCGTTCGCGCGACACCCCGTGAGCAACTGCCACGGGACGAGCTATCGCGAGGCAAGTATTGCCCGCCGCGTAAGGGCTATTTCCGTCGGGGTGGGAAACGTACAACCAGAGATGCGACGGTCGCGCACGACTCCGAGTCCGCAGGCGTCGAGCGACGTCGCCGCCGAGCGCGTACTCATTATTGTAGGGGCATAGCCGCCCCTCACCATCCCTTCTCCCCGACCCCGACCGAATCGCCACCGAACAGCACAGAGCACGCGCAGAAACCGATGTCAACGACACGAACGACAGCCAGCACGTATCGACCGACGAACGACCGACGAACGGGGGTGGGCGAACCGTGAGCGAACCGGTCGTCGACGCCGTCTCTCGGGAGGCGGACGGGAGCGACGGAACCGACGGAGAGGCGACCGAGGCGGAGGCGACGACGGGCGCGAGCTCGGTCGTCGCCGCGCTCGAAGCGGTCGGCGTCGAAGCGATGTTCGGCGTCCAGGGCGGAGCCATCATGCCCGTCTACGACGCGCTGTTCGACTCGGACATCCGCCACGTCACGATGGCCCACGAGCAGGGCGCGGCCCACGCCGCGGACGCCTACGGCGTCGTCAAGGGCGAACCGGGCGTCTGCCTCGCCACCTCCGGACCGGGGGCGACGAACCTCGTCACCGGCATCGCGGACGCCAACATGGATTCGGACGCGATGGTCGCGCTGACGGGGCAGGTTCCCTCGACCATGGTCGGCTCGGACGCATTCCAGGAGACCGACACGACCGGCGTCACGGCCCCCATCACGAAGCACAACTACTTCGCGAGCGACCCGGACACGGTCGGCGACGTCGTCGGCGAGGCGTTCGCCCTCGCCGACGAGGGGCGGCCGGGTCCGACGCTCGTCGACCTACCGAAGGACACCACGATGGGCGAGACCGACCGCGAACCCGGACCCGCCGAGACGCCGTCGACCTACTCGCCGCGGGAGGAAGCCGACTCCGAGGCGGTCGCGGCCGCGGCCGACGCCATCGGGCGCGCGGAGAAGCCGCTGCTCCTGTTCGGCGGGGGCGTCGTCAAGGGCGACGCCTGCGAGGAGGCGCGGCGCTTCGCCGTCGAGCACGGCGTCCCGGTCGTGACGACGATGCCCGCCATCGGCTCGATGCCCGAGGACCACGACCTCTGCCTGTCGTGGGCGGGCATGCACGGCACCGGCTACGCCAACATGGCCATCACCCACTGCGACGTGCTGGTGGCCGTCGGCTGTCGGTTCGACGACCGGCTGACCGGCGGCGTCGACACCTTCGCGCCCGAAGCGGAGGTCGTCCACGTCGACATCGACCCCGCGGAGATATCGAAGAACGTCCACGCCGACTACCCGCTGGTCGGCGACGCCGGAACGGTCGTCGACCAACTCCACACGGCGATGTCGAGTTCGCCGGAGGGTCCGGGCGACCGCTGGCAGGAGTGGCGCGAGCAGTGCCGGGCGTGGAAGGAGGAGTACCCGCTGGCCTACGCGACGCCCGAGGACGAACCGCTCAAGCCGCAGTTCGTCGTCGAGGCGCTGGACGAGGCGACGCCGGACGACACCATCGTCACGACCGGCGTCGGCCAGCACCAGATGTGGGCCGCGCAGTTCTGGACGTTCCGCAGCCCCCGGAGGTGGGTCTCCTCGCACGGTCTCGGCACGATGGGCTACGGCCTCCCCGCCGCCATCGGCGCGCGCCTCGCCGCGGACGACGACCAACAGGTGGTCTGCGTCGACGGCGACGGCTCGTTCCTGATGACGATGCAGGAGCTGTCGGTGGCGGTTCGGGAGAACATGGACATCACGGTCGCCGTGCTCAACAACGAGTACATCGGGATGGTTCGCCAGTGGCAGGACGCCTTCTTCGAGGGCCGACGGATGGCCGCCGACTACGACTGGTGTCCGCAGTTCGACAAGCTGGCCGAGGCGTTCGGCGCGCGGGGCTACCGGGTCGACACCTACGACGAGGTGCCCGACGCCATCGAGTCGGCGCTGGCCTACGACGGTCCGGCGGTCATCGACTTCCACATCGACCCCGCCGAGAACGTCTACCCGATGGTCGCCAGCGGCGGCGCGAACGGGAAGTTCGCCCTCTCGGAGGAGCAGCTATGAGCGGCGAGGACGCGGTCGAGGGTTCGGACGACTCCCGGTCGGACTTCTCGGTGGAAGACCGGCCGGAGTCGGCCGCGGAAGCCGAGTCGGACGTTCCGTCGTCCGGGATGCCCGGCCCCGCGCCGGAGGAGCGACCCCATCCCGACGGTCGCCGCAACGAGCAGGGCATCCGGGTCGACCCCGAGGCGGAGGCCGAACCGCGGTACCGCACCGCGGTCGTCTCGGCGCTCGTCGAGCACGAACCGGGCGTCCTCTCGCGCGTCTCCGGGCTGTTCTCCCGGCGGCGGTTCAACATCGAGAGCCTGACGGTCGGCCCGACGACGGTCGAGGGCCACGCCCGCATCACGCTCGTGGTCGAGGAGACCGACCCCGGAATCGACCAGGTGAAAAAACAGCTGGCGAAGTTGAAGCCCGTCATCCAGGTGGGCGAACTGGACGACGACGCCGTGCGGGCCGAGTTGGTGCTCCTGAAGGTGCGCGGCGACGAGCCGGACAAGGTTCACGCCATCACGCAGATGTACGAGGGACGGACGCTGGACGCCGGGCCGCGAACCATCACGGTGGAGATCACCGGCGACCAGCAGAAGATAGACGACGCGGTCGACGCCTTCCGACAGTTCGGCATCATCGAAATCGCCCGAACCGGCCAGACCGCGCTCGCACGCGGCGACACGCCGACCACGCCCGGCGAGGAGCCGGGACACTCCACCGAACCGGCGGAGCGAGACGGCGAGGAACAGCGCGAGAAGACCGACGCGAAAGGTGACTGAAACCATGACAGACGAACCAGACACGACGATATACTACGACGACGACGCGGACGAGGAACGACTCGCGAACACGACGGTCGCCGTACTGGGGTACGGCAGCCAGGGCCACGCCCACGCCCAGAACCTCGCGGACAGCGGGGTGGACGTGGTCGTCGGCCTCCGCGAGGATTCGTCCTCGCGCGACGCGGCCGAGGCCGACGGCCTGCGCGTGGCGACGCCGAAGGAGGCGGCGAGCGAGGCGAGCATCGTCTCGGTGCTCGTGCCGGACACCGTCCAGCCCGCGGTGTACGACGACGTCGAACCCGAACTCGAACCGGGCGACACCCTCCAGTTCGCCCACGGCTTCAACATCCACTACGGGCAGATAGAGCCGCCGGAGGACGTGGACGTGACGATGGTCGCGCCCAAGTCGCCCGGCCACCTCGTCCGCCGGAACTACGAGGCCGACGAAGGAACGCCGGGGCTGCTCGCCGTCTACCGGGACGCCAGCGGCGAGGCGAAAGCCGAGGCGCTGGCCTACGCGAAAGCCATCGGCTGCACCCGGGCGGGCGTGGTGGAGACCACCTTCCGCGAGGAGACCGAGACCGACCTGTTCGGCGAGCAGGCCGTGCTCTGCGGCGGCATCACCGAACTCATCAAGGCGGGCTACGAGACGCTCGTGGACGCGGGCTACTCCCCGGAGATGGCTTACTTCGAGTGTCTGAACGAGATGAAGCTCATCGTCGACCTGATGTACGAGGGCGGCCTCGGCGAGATGTGGGACTCGGTCTCCGACACCGCCGAGTACGGCGGTCTCACCCGCGGCGAGGTCGTCGTGGACGACCACGCCCGCGAGAACATGGAGCGGGTGCTCGAAGCGGTGCAGAACGGCGACTTCGCCCGCGAGTGGATTCTGGAGAATCAGGCCGGACGCCCGGGCTACCGCCAGCGCCGTCAGGCCGAGAAGAGCCACGACATCGAGGAAGTGGGCGAGAAGCTCCGAGACCTGTTCGCGTGGGCCGAGGCGTCCGAGTCGTCGGAGGAGAAAGCGGAGGTGCCCGCCGATGACTGAGCAATCGGACGGCGGACGGTCGATGCGGGACATCAGCCACACCCACCCCTACGCCGACGAGGGCGCGATGACGCGCGTGTTCGACCGCGGCCCGGTCGCCGCGGACGGCGGAAAGGTAGCCGAGTCCGGCGACCGACGGGAGACGGCGGACGACGACGCGGACGTCGAGGAAGACGGCGAAACCATGGCCGACGTGGAACACACCCCGCCGGAGGGCGCGGGCGACGCGGACGGCGTGTTCGAACGCGGCTACGAAAAGCGGGCGGAGACGGAGGAACGGGTAGAGCAGCGATGAGCGAGGGAACGCTGTACGACAAGGTGTGGGAGAACCACAAGGTCGCCGACCTGCCGACCGGACAGACCCAGTTGTTCGTCGGTCTGCACCTCGTCCACGAGGTGACGAGCCCGCAGGCGTTCGGCATGCTCCGGGAGCGCGACATGGAGGTCGCCTACCCCGACCGCACCCACGCGACGGTCGACCACATCGTCCCGACCGCCGACCAGTCGCGGCCCTACGACGACGACTCGGCGGAGAAGATGATGGCCGAACTGGAGACGAACGTCCGCGAGTCGGGCATCGAGTTCTCGAAACCCGAGACGGGCGACCAGGGCATCGTCCACGTCATCGGCCCGGAGCAGGGTCTCACGCAACCCGGAACGACCGTCGTCTGCGGCGACAGCCACACCGCCACGCACGGCGCGTTCGGCGCGCTGGCGTTCGGCATCGGCACGAGCCAGATCCGGGACGTGCTGGCGACCGGCACCGTGGCGATGGAGAAACAGGACGTGCGCCAGATTCGCGTGACGGGCGATCTTGGGGAGGGCGTGACCGCGAAGGACGTCGTCCTCGAAATCATCCGCCGACTGGGAACCGACGGCGGCGTCGGCTACGTCTACGAGTACGCGGGCGAGGCCGTCGAAAATCTCGACATGGAGGGGCGGATGAGCATCTGCAACATGTCCATCGAGGGCGGCGCTCGCGCGGGCTACGTCAACCCCGACGAGACGACCTTCGAGTACCTGCGCGACACCGACGCCTTCCGCGACGACCCCGAGGAGTTCGAACGCCTGAAACCCTACTGGGAGTCCGTGCGGTCGGACGAGGACGCCGCCTACGACGACGTGGTGGAGATAGACGGCTCGGCGCTCGAACCGATGGTGACGTGGGGCACGACGCCCGGGCAGGGCGTCGGCGTCACGGAGCCGATTCCGGAGCCGGACGACCTGCCCGAGGAGAAGCGGGAGACGGCCCGCCGAGCGCAGGAGCACATGCGCGTCGAACCCGGCGAGACGATGGAGGGGTACGACGTCGACGTGGCGTTCCTCGGCTCCTGCACGAACGCTCGCCTCCCCGACCTCCGTAAAGCCGCGAACGTCGTCCGGGGGCGCGACGTCCACGACGACGTGCGGGCGATGGTCGTCCCCGGGAGCCAGCGCGTGAAAGCCGCCGCGGAGCGGGAGGGGCTGGACGAGGTCTTCCGCGAGGCGGGCTTCGACTGGCGCGACGCGGGCTGTTCGATGTGCCTCGGCATGAACGCCGACCAGTTGGCGGGCGACGAAGCCTGCGCGTCCTCCTCGAACCGCAACTTCGTCGGGCGACAGGGCAGTCCGGAGGGCCGAACCGTCCTGATGAGTCCCGAGATGGTCGCCGCCGCCGCGGTTCGCGGCGAGGTGACCGACGTGCGCGAACTGTCGGAGGTGGCGACGGCATGAGCGAAGACGGCGTGAAGCGGGTCGAACGCGCGTCCGGAACCGGCATCGCGGTTCGGGGCAACGACATCGACACCGACCAGATAATCCCGGCCCGGTTCATGAAGGTCGTCACCTTCGACGGACTGGGCCAGTTCGCGTTCTTCGACCAGCGATTCGACGAGGACGACGAGCAGAAAGAACACCCCTTCAACGACGACGACCACCGGGGGGCGTCCGTGCTGGTCGTCAACGCCAACTTCGGCTGCGGCTCCTCGCGCGAACACGCGCCGCAGGCGCTCGCGCGCTGGGGCATCGACGCCGTCGTCGGCGAGAGCTTCGCCGAGATATTCGCGGGCAACTGCCTCGCGCTCGGGATTCCGACCGTCACCGCGGAGAGCGAGGAAATCGCCGACCTCCAGAACCACGTCGAATCGAACCCGGACGACGAAATCGAGGTGGACGTGGCGGACGAGGCGGTGCGCTACGGCGACCGCGAGATCGAGGCGAACGTGGACGACGCCCAGCGGAAGGCGCTGGTGGAGGGCATCTGGGACACGACCGCCCTCATGAAATCGAACGAACGGGCCATCGAGGAGACGGCCCGGAGCCTCCCCTACGTCGACACATGACCGAGCGAATCGCGGTCGTCCCCGGCGACGGAATCGGACGAGAGGTGGTCCCCGCCGCCCGCCGCGTCCTCGAGGCCGCGGGGCCGGAGTTCGAGTTCGTCACGGCCGACGCCGGCGACGCGGTGAAAGCCGAGACCGGCGACGCGCTCCCGGACGAGACGCGCGACGTCGTCGCCGGCGCGGACGCCGCCCTGTTCGGCGCGGCGGGCGAGACGGCGGCGGAGGTCATCCTCCCGCTCCGCCGGGCGGTTGACTCGTTCGTCAACGTCCGGCCCGCGCGAGCCTACCCCGGCACCGACGCGCTCCGGCCGGAGACCGACCTCGTCTTCCTCCGCGAGAACACGGAGGGCGTCTACGCGGGCCACGAGTCGCGGCTCAGCGACGACGTTTCGACCTTGACCCGCGTCGTCACCGAATCCGCCACCGAGCGACTCGCCGAGTTCGCCTGCGAGTACGTCGCCGAGCGCGACGAAGACGGGTTCACCGTCGCCCACAAGGCGAACGTGATGCGCGAGACGGACGGGCTGTTCCGCGACACGGTGGCCCGCGTGGCCGACGAGCGCGGCGTGACCCACGACGAGGCCCTGATGGACGCGCTGGCGACCCACCTCTGCCTGCACCCAGAAGAGTACGACGTGGTCGTCTGCCCGAACCTCGCCGGCGACGTGCTCTCCGACCTCGCCGCCGGCCTCGTCGGCGGTCTGGGACTCCTCCCCTCCGCGAACGTCGGCCCGGAGCGCGCCCTGTTCGAACCCGTCCACGGCACCGCCCCGGACATCGCGGGCGAGGGGGTGGCGAACCCCTGTGCGACCCTGTTCTCCGCCGCGATGCTGCTGGAGTACCTCGGCTACGACGACGAGGGGCGGGCGGTTCGCGGGGCGACGGAAGGGGTGCTGGAGGACGGCCCGCGGACGCCCGACCTCGGCGGCGACGCGGGAACCGAAGAGGTCACCGAGGCCGTTCTCGGGCGGTTGTAATTCGGGCGACCGGAGCGGATCACTTTTCTCGATTACGGAGCAAACGCGCCGGAGAGGGCCGTGAACGCGCCGAGCGCGGCCAAAAAGAGGAAGCAGAACTGCGCGAGAACCACCCGCCGGTTCGCCGGTTCGACCTCGTCCACCGGCGTCGTGCTGCCGATGGCGTCCAGTTGTTCGCCGAACCGCGAGAGGTGGTACGCGTCCCGACCGGACGCGAACTCGCTCACGCTACCTCGAACCACTCGCCCCGACGGGCGTCGGTGTATCCGCGCAGATCGTCGGCCCGCCAGAACATCGCGAAATCCTGCGGACTCGGAATCGCGGTCGCGAACCACCCGACGGTCGCCAGTTGCAGCGACGCGCTCCCGAGCGTCGTCGGGTCGGGAACCGCGCCGAGCGCCACGAGCGAGAACGGGGTCAGCATGAGAACCGGACTCAACGCCGCCAGTCGAATCCCCCGTACCGACGTCTTCTCGGGAATCTCCGAGAGCGTCACGCGAGCCACCGCGCCGCCGAGCGGATCGACGCCGGTCGTGCGATTCGGAAGGTACTCCATCCGACACGAAACGCCTATCGCCCGGAGAAATCCGGCGTGTAACGTCTCGTGAACGCAGACGCCGACCGCGATACTGCCGAGCAAGCAACCGAGCGCCGCCGCACCCGTTATCGCGTTCATCGATACGGACGACTCCCGGCGAGCGAACAAGGGAATTCGTCTTCAGTGAGACAGCTATGAAAAGATCGGAGGGGGTTCGCGGTACGCCGAACTCCTATCGGTCAGTCCATCAGTCCGTAGCCGCGTCGGAAGAGGTAGGTGTCGAGGAGCATGAACGCTAGCGTCAGCCCCGACAGCACCGCGAGCGAGACGTTGGGGTTCACCTCGGAGACGCCGAGGAATCCGTACCGGATGCCGTTCACCATGTAGACCATCGGATTGAGCAGGGTGAGATTGCGGAAGATTTCCGAATCCAGGCTGTCCAGCGTGTAGAAGACGCCGCCGAAGAAGACGAGCGGGCGGACGAGGAACTGGTTCATCATCGTCAGGTTGTCCCAGTCGTCGGCCCAGAGACCGCCGACCACGCCGACGCTCGAAAAGAGGAGCGTGATGACCAGCGCGAACGCTACGAGGTAGAACGGTCGGGCGACGCCGACCGGCGTGAAGAACGCGCCGACGACGGCGATGAGGATGCCGACGAGCAGGCCGCGCGTCGCGCCAGCGACGATGTAGGCCACGACCATCCGCGAGTACGACATCGGCGACGTGAGCGCCTCCTCGATGTAGCGGTTCCAGCGCCCGTGGAAGATGGAAAACGAGGAGTTCTCGAAGGCGTTCGAGATGGCCCCGAGGACGACCAGACCGGGGAGGATGAAGACGATGTAATCGACGGTTACGCCGTCGAACTTCATCTTCCCCACGCGGCTACCAAGAACGACTCCGAACACCGAGAAGTACAGCACGTTCGTCACGAGCGGCGGGACGAACGTGTTCCGCGGCCTGCGAAGAAATCGCAGTATCTCGCGGCGGGTGAGCGTGACGAAGCCGGTGAGATCGGTCACGTCCGCCCCCCGTTCGCGACCGCGGACACCCGTTCTTCACCGTCGTCCTCGCGCGTCATCGCCACGAACACCTCTTCGAGCGAGGTGCGCGAGATGTCGAAGTTCACTATCTCGAAGCCCTTCCGGTCGAGTTCGCGCACGAGTTCCGGCGCGAGGAGGCCGCCCTCCCGCGCCGTGATTACGAGGTCGTCGCCCGACAGTTCCACGTCCTCGATTCGGTCGCGGCCGGTCGAGAGGTGCGGGGCGGACTCGGGCGGATTCCGCAGCGTGACCGTGATGTTGTCCGGCCCGCGACCCATCAACTCCTCCGGACTCGCCACCTCGACTATCTCCCCCGAATCGAGGATGGCGACCTCGTCGCAGAGGCGCTCCGCTTCCTCGATGTAGTGGGTCGTGAGCAGGATGGTCGTCCCGCCCTCGTTCAGGTCGGTGATGAGTTCCCAGAGGTCGTGGCGGAGTTGGACGTCCACGCCCGCGGTCGGTTCGTCGAGGATGAGCAGGTCGGGGTCGGTGATGAGCGCCCGCGCCAGCATGAACCGGCGCTTCATCCCGCCGGAGAGCCAGTCGAAGCGCGTGTCGCGCTTGTCGTAGATGCCGACCTGCTTCAACACCTCGTCGGCCCGCTCTCTCGCCTCCTCCTTCGGAATGCCGTGGTAGCCCGCCTTGTGCTCCAGCACCTCCCGAACGGGGAAGAATCGGTCGACGTTGAACTCCTGCGGCGCGAGACCGATGCGGTTTCTCGCCTCGCGGTAGTCGTCCTCCACGTCCGCGCCGAACACCTCCGCCGTCCCGCCGGACTTCCTCACGAGGCCGACGAGGATGTTGATGAACGTCGTCTTCCCCGCGCCGTTCGGACCGAGCAGTCCGAAAAACGACCCTCGCGGAACGTCGAGCGAGACGCCGTCGAGCGCTCGCACCTCCCCGTACTCCTTCTCCAGATTCCGAATCCGTATCGCAGAACTCATTCGAAGTCCCGTAACGGACGGGAGCGGTTAAGCCTGCTGAACCCGGTTAAAGGGACCCCAATACGGCGACCGCGTCGTCCAGATACGATTCCGCGTGTTCCTCGCCGTGCGCGAACGAGAGGTGGTGTCGCTTGTAAGGGTTCGGCGTGAAGAAGTGCCCGCGCTCTCGCATTCCGGCCGCGAACTCGCGGAACTTCGCTTCGTCCAGTCCGAGCACGTCCTCGTAGCTCCGCGGCTGGCCGGTGACGCCGAACTGCACGCTGAAGATGCTCCGGTGGCCGACGACCCGCCCCTCGATACCGCGGTCGGAGAGCAGGTCCCCGAGTCCGGCGCGATACGCCTCGCCGAGGTCGGTAACGCGGTCTTGCACGTTCGCGTCCACGAGGGTGTCGACGGTCTCGCGCGCCGCGGCCAACCCCGGAAGGTTGCCCGAGTACGTCCCGCTGATGACGACGCCGGTTTCGTTGTCCCCGCCCGCCTGCGAGAGCAGGTCTTCCCGACCGCCCACCGCCGCGACCGGGTAGCCGTTGCCGAGCGCTTTCGCCACGCAGGTCAGGTCGGGCGTGACGCCGAACTCCCCCTGCGCGCCGCGGGTCGAGTGACGAAAGCCGGTGATGACCTCGTCGAAGATGAGCGGCACGTCGGCGTCGCGGGTCGCCTCGCGCAGGGTTTCGAGGAACTCCTCCTCCGGGAGGAGACACCCGACCGAGTGCGGGATCGGTTCGAGGATGACGCCCGCGAGGTCGTCGCCGTGTTCTCGAACCGTCTCGGCGACCGCTTCGGGATCGTTGAACGGGGCGACGAGGGTGTTCTCGACGGCCGCCGAGAGCATGCCGTCCGATTCCGGATACCGCTCGCCGAGGCGTTCCTCGGGCGGGTAGACGCTCACGTCGACGTAGTCGTGCCAGCCGTGATAGCAGCCCTCGAATTTCAGTATCTTCTCGTTGCCGGTGTGCGCGCGAGCGAGGCGGATCGCGTGGTAGGTCGCTTCGCTCCCGCTGTTGCAGAAGTTGACCCGCTCGACGCTCGGCAGGAGGTCGACCAGTCGCTCGGCCACCTCGACTTCGAGCGGTGTCGTCCCCGCGCCGTACAGAACGCCGCCGTCGATGGCTCTTCGGACCGCCTCGTCGACGGCGTCGTGGGCGTGGCCGAGGATGATCGGCCCGAATCCGAGGTGGTAATCGGTGTACTCGTCGCCGTCGACGGTCGTGAGGGTCGCCCCGTCGGCGCTCTCGAAGGCGACGTCGCCGGTGTCGTAGGCCTGCGCCCGGAGACCGGTCTGCGCGCCGCCCGGAATCACGGCGCGGGCGCGTTCCACAATTTCGCGGCTCCGCATCGCGTCGCTGGTTGGTTCGGATGTCATGAGTATCGAATCGGAAAGGGGGTCAGTCGTCGGTCGTCGGGGTGCTCGCCACGCCGCCGGCATCTGCCGGGGCGTCGACCCACACGCCGGTGGTGAAGTCGATAGCGTCGTTCCACTTCGCCACGAGCGTCGTCACCGCGAGGTCGCCCGTGACGTTGTTCATGGTGCGTAGCCGGTCGAGCAGGGGGTCGACGCCGGCGACCATGGCGATGGCCGAGAGCGGCAGACCGATCTGCGTGAACACGACGGACATCATGATGAGGCTCGCGCCGGGCACGCCCGCCGTCCCGACGCTGGCGAGCAGGGCCGTGAGGAGGACGCTCAACTGCTCGGCGAGCGTGAGCGACTTACCGACCACGTTGGCGGTGAAGATGGCGGCGATGCCGAGGTACATCGCGGTTCCGTCCATGTTGATCGTCGCGCCGAGCGGGAGCGAGAAGCTGTAGACCCCCTCGTCGACGCCGAGGTTCTCGTCCGCGTTCGACATCGTAACCGGGAGCGTCCCGCTGGACGAACGGATGCTCAGCGCGGTCATCATGGCGTCCTTCCCGCCGCGCAGGAAGTCGACGGGCGATTTCCTCACCAGTCCGACCATGATGATGAGCAGGTAGACGACGGAGATGTGGATGCCGATGGCGATGGCTAGCGACGCACAGAGCTTCAAGAGCGAGACGATGGCCCCGATGCCGGTCTGGCCGAACAGGGCGGCCATCAGGGCGAACACGCCGATGACGCCGTACTCCATCACGCCCCAGACGACCTTGAACATCACTTCCGCGCCCACCTCGACGGCGTCGAAGATGGCCGAGACGCCGTCGGCGAGTTTCGATCCCGGTTCGGCCTCGTCCTGTACGACGGTCAGTCCGATACCGAAGACGAGCGAGAAGAAGATGACGCCGAGCATCTTCCCCTCCGCCATCGCGTGGACGGGATTCTCGGGGACGATTCCGAGGAGAACGTCGCCGAGCGGCGGGGCTTTTTCAGCGTTGACGTTCGCGTTCTTCGCCAGTTCGATGCCGACGCCGGGGTCGATGAGGTTGCTGATTCCGAGTCCGATGGCGATAGCGACCATCGTCGTGAGGAGGTACAACGCGACGACCTCGGCGCCGATCTTCCCCAGGTTCTTCGGCGAGAGGTTCCGGGCGGCCATGATGAGGGTGAAGACGACGATCGGAACGATGACCATCTTGAGGAGCCTGACGAACAGGTCGCCGAGCGGTTGGAGGGACGTTGCCGGTTTTCCGACGACGATTCCGACGAGAGAGCCGAGGACGAACGCGACTGCAATGCGATAGATGATCGGCACCGACCGATATCGCCGCCACAGTCGCTGTGCGCTATACGACATACACTAACACTGTGTTTAAAAACTATTCAAAAACTGTTTCGGTTTTTCGTGAGAAGAACCCATATTCTACAGTATTTTTGCTTCCGTTTCCAATTTTATGTATTTACGTTGTGTCGTATTTTACGGGGGCGGGCGGCCGATTTCGTCCCGTCCGTCCAGTCACGAAGGACGATTCGAGTCGTCGACGGTCGTCGGCCCCGTCGGTCGTCGGTCTCCTCGCACCGGCCGTCGTCCTCGTCCGCATATAAATGGCGAATCGGATTTCGCCGGCGTCGTCTCGGGCGCGCACCCGGCGAGCCCGCCAGCCGACGAAAACGGTCACTCCCGCTTCGCGCCGGGATTCGTCACCGCGCCGTTCGCGGCCGACCCGAACGCGGACCCGTACTTGGCGAGCACGCCCGCGGAGTACTGCGGTTCGTCGGGTTCCCAGTCGTCCAAGCGCGAGGCGAGTTCCTCGTCCGGGAGCGCGACCGAGAGTTCCCGGTTCTCGATGTCCACCGTCACCTCGTCGCCGTCCTCCAGCGTCGCGATGGGGCCGCCGTCGCGCGCCTCGGGCGCGACGTGTCCGACCATCGGCCCGCGGGTCGCGCCCGAGAAGCGCCCGTCGGTGACGAGCGCCACGTCGTCCTCGTGGCCCTGTCCGACCACCGCCGCGGTGACGCCGAGCATCTCGCGCATGCCGGGGCCGCCGCGGGGACCCTCGTTACGGATGACGAGCACGTCCCCCGATTCGATGTCGCCTTCCTGCACGTACTTCATCGCGTCCTCCTCGTTCTCGAAGACGCGCGCCGGGCCGGAGTGGTGGAATTTGTCGTCCTTCGTGACCTTCAACACCGCCCCGTCCGGGGCGAGGTTCCCCGTCAGAATCTTTATCGCGCCCTCGTCGCTGAAGGGGTCGTCCACGGGCCGGATGAAATCGGCGTCCGCCTCGCCGGTGACGCCGAGTTCGTCGAGTTCGTCCGCGAGCGTGCGGCCCGTCACCGTCATCGCGTCGCCGTGGACGAGTCCGGCGTCGAGCAGGCGGCGGAGGACGACCGGCACGCCGCCCTCGTCGTGGAGGTCCTTCATCACCCTCGTCCCGCCGGGTTGGAGGTTGGCTATCTTGGGCGTCCGGCGCGAAATCTCGTCGAAGTCCTCGATGGCGAGGTCGACGTCGGCCTCCGCCGCGAGCGCGAGCAGGTGGAGGACGGCGTTGGTCGACCCGCCCATCGCCACCTGCACCGCGATGGCGTTCTCGAACGACTCCCGGGAGAGGATGTCGGAGGGTTTGCGGTCGTTCTCGATCGCGTCGAGGACGAGTTCGCCCGCCCGCTCCGCGACTTCGTACCGCTCCTCGGACTCGGCGGGTGGACTCGCGGAACCGAGGGGCGCGAGGCCGAGGGCTTCGCTGATGGAGGCCATCGTGTTCGCGGTGAACATCCCGCCGCAGGACCCCGCGCCGGGGCAGGCGTGGCGTTCGAGTTCGTCCAACTCCTCCTCGGTCATGTCGCCGTGGGCCACCGCACCGACGCCCTCGAAGACGTTCTGCACCGTTACCTCCCGTCCGTCGTGCTCGCCCGGCAGAATCGACCCTCCGTACAGGAAGACGGTCGGCAGGTCGGTGCGGATGGCCGCCATCATCATCCCCGGGAGGTTCTTGTCGCACCCCGCGACCGTGACGAGGGCGTCCACGCGCTCGCCGAACGCGACGAGTTCGACGCTGTCGGCGATGACCTCGCGGGAGATGAGGCTGGCTTTCATCCCCTCGGTACCCATCGAGATGGCGTCCGAGATGGTGATGGTGCCGAACTCGACGGGCATCCCGCCCGCGGCGTCGACCCCCTCGACGGCCGATTCGGCCACGTCGTCGAGGTGGACGTTACAGGGCGTGACGTCGGCGGCGGGGTTGGCGACCCCGACCATCGGGGAGGAGAGGTCGTCGTCGTCGAACCCCATCGCCCGGAACATCGCCCGGTGCGGGGCGCGTTCCGGCCCCTCGGTGACTTCGCGGCTTCGCAACCCTTCGGCTTTCTCGCCAGTGTCGCTCATGACTCTGGGTAAGGGTGACGCGGGGGTTAAAGGCTCCCGAAGCGACAGACCTTGCTGTCGAATCGGTCGGGACGGGGTCAGGACGGAGTCGGTTCGCTCGCACGGAAAGCATTTCACACCTGACGAGTGAGAGTCGTCCATGTCCTCCAACCCGACGCGCCGAATCCTGCTCGCGGGCGTCGGCGCGCTCGTCGGAAGTTCCTCCGGTTGTCTCGGTCGGGCGTTCTCGTCCGAACCGGTTCCGGCGGACGAGTACGAACGGACGGTCTCCCTGAGGGAAGTCGATTCCGTGCCGGATTCCTACGGTGCCGAGTTCGAAATCGAGGTCGCGCACGCCGAAATCACCGCCGAGCGCTCGGCGGTTCTGCGAACCCGAGTCACGAGCGCGAGCGACGAAAAACCCCGACTCGCGGAGGCTGTTTTCCGGTCGGCGAATACCGGTTCGAGAGCCGATTCGAACCGTCGTGGATGGACGAGGGGTTCGGTTGGGGATTTTCGCTCGACGTGACCGACTGAGGAACGTCTTCCTCAGTCCAGTTCCGACAGAATCTCGGTCGTCAACTCGCGCGCCCGCTCGACGTGCTCGTCCGCCTCCGAATCGCCGGTTCCATCGACGTGCGAGAGCAGTTCGTCGGCCTGCGAGACGCGCTTTTCCACGACCCGTTCGGATGCTCCCCTCGCGTCCGCGATAACCGCTTGGGCTTCGCCGAGGTACTGGCTCTCCCTCGTGGCCACCGGCAAGGAAGCGGTCGCTTCGAGGTGGGCGTGCAGGTCGGCGACGAGTTCGTGTACGTCTGTGATGGTCGCCCGTTCGCGCCGGCGGGAAAAGTGAGTGTCGCTACTCGCCTCGTTCGATGGGTGCGCGCACGGCGTTCCCCCACTCGGTCCACGAGCCGTCGTAGTTGCGCACGTCCTCGAAGCCGAGCAGTTCGTGGAGCGCGAACCACTCGATGGAGGAGCGTTCGCCGACCCGGCAGTAGGTGATGACCGACTCGTCGCCGTCCACGTCGTACTCGGCGTAGAGGTCGCGCAGTTCGTCGGCCGACTTGAACCGGCCGTCGTCGGCGAGCACCTTCGCGACCGGCACGTTGCTCGCGCCGGGGATGTGGCCGCCGCGCTGTGCGGTCTCTTTCAGCCCTTCGGGCGCGATGATTTCCCCTTTGAACTCCTCGGGCGACCGAACGTCCACCAGCGGGAGCCCCGACTCCATCGCCTTATCCACGTCGTCCTTGTACGCTCGAATCCCCTCGAACGGCCCCTTGGCGCGGTACTCCACCGAGGGGTGGTCGGGCACGTCGTCGGTCAGGGGGTAGTCGTTCTCGACCCAGTAGTCCTTCCCGCCGTTCAGCACGCGGGCGTCCTCGTGGCCGTAGTATTTGAACTCCCAGTAGGCGAACAGCGCGAACCAGTTCGGAATCCAGCCGTCCCCGTAGAAGACGACGGTCGAATCCTCGCCGATGCCGTGGTCGCCGACGACCCGCTCGAAGTCCTCCTTCTTGAGGATGTCGCGCTCCGTCTCGTCCGAGAGGTCTTCGTCCCACTGCAGGCCGATGGCCCCCGGAACGTGCCCTTGGTCGTAGCGCGACGGGAAATCCTCGTCGGGCGATTCGGGACTGTTCACCTCCACGAGACGGTACTCCGGGTCGTCGCTCTCGAACTCCTCGATGTGCTCTTCCACCCAGTCCGCCGAAACCAGAACGTCGTTTTCGTACTCGGGCATCGGAGCGTGGACGACGCCGAGGAGCAAAACGTTCCCGGCCGCGAGCCGGCAACTCTAATCGCGTGGCTCGCGTGGGTCGTCGCATGGCTCTCGACACGATTCGCGAATCCGTTGCGACGCTCCACGAATCGCGGGAGGCGATTCGAGACGGTCGAATCGCCGTCGCCGAGGCCGAGCGGGAACTCCGGTTTCGATACGCGGAGCTCCGGCGGCGAGTCGACGGCGGCAGGCGGGCCGTCGAACTGCTCCGGACCGACGGCCCGGACGCCGACTTAGAGCGCCTCCTGCTGGCGCTCGACGGTCGTCCAGACCGGCCCGGTCGCATCTATCGAGCCGACCGCCCCGACCGAGTCAGTCCGCCGCGCTGACGGGGGACGATCGCCCGAACACGCCGTCGGGGTCGTACAGCCGCTTCACCATCGTCAACCGCTCCTCGTTCGCGGCGAACGAGGAGCGGATCGCTTCATCCTCCTCGAGCATCGAGAAGTTGACGTAGGTCGCGCCCGTCGAGTACCGTTCCGTGGCGTCCCAGAACTCCTGTACCCACTCGACGTTCGCCTCGTCGTCCGCCGGGTCCTCCCACGTCCCGTCGATGCTGAGCAGCACCGACGCGTCCCGGTCGCCGAAGGCGGTTTCGTCGGCCCCGACGCGGGCTATCGCCCCGCCGAGCGACCGAATCGGGACGACCGACCGCGGCGACGGTCGGTCGCGGCAGAAGTCGAGTATCGTCCCGATCTCCTCGTCGCCGAAGTCGCCGAGGTAGTGCGATTTCCAGTAGTAGCGGTCGCCGTCCGGGAACATCGGGTCGAGCATCGACTGCACCTGCAGGTAAGTCGTCGGACCGCTCAGGTCGAGCAGCGGCGTCCCGAACTCGCGGAGCGGTCGCATCGCTTCGGCCCCCTCCTCGACCGACCCGACGTACATCCCGAGCACGCCGACGAAGGGCGTCCCGTGGAGTTCCTCGGGGAACATCGGGTGCTCCGGAACGCTCCAGACGGACACGTCCGCGGTTATCTCGTCGGGCGCGTCGGCCATGAACTCGTCCCACTTTCGGAACACCTCCTCCCCGTCGTCGAGGGGGTAGAGCGCGCCGATGAAGAACACCTCCGGGCCGAGCGGGTGGCACTCGTACTCGAAGGCGGTGACCACGCCGACCCCGCCGCCCCCGCCTCGGAGCGCCCAGAGCAGGTCCTCGTTTTCCTCCTCGCTCGCCCTGACGAACTCCCCCTCGCCGGTCACCACGTCCGCCGCGACGAGGGCGTCGCAGGTGAGCCCCCACTTGCGCCGCGTCCAGCCGTATCCTCCGCCGAGGGTGAGGCCGGCGATGCCCGTCTCGGAGACGACGCCGCCCGGAACGACGAGACCGAAGGCTTGCGTCTCCCAGTCCACGTCGCCCCACGTCGCGCCGCCTTGCGCCCTGACCCGGCGCTCCTCCGGATCGACGAGGACGCTCCGCATCCCCGAGAGGTCGATGACGACGCCCCCGTCGCACGTCGCGGTTCCGGCGACGTTGTGCCCGCCGCCGCGAACCGCGACCGGAACGTCGCGCTCGCGGGCGAAGTTCACGGCGGCTTTCACGTCGGCGACGCCGGAGCAGACGGCGATGACCGCCGGACGCGCGTCCCGCATCCCGTTCCATATCCGGCGCGCCCCCTCGTATCCGGAGTCGCCGGGTCGCAGCAGTTCCCCCCGAAATCCGTCTTCGAGGACCCGCACCTCGTCGGTTAGAAGGTCTTTCGTGCCCATCGTTCTTCCCCGGTTCTGTGTTAGCACGCCACGAGCAAAGCCGTATATCGCGTAGCGTCTGGCACGAGCGTCGAGGGAAATTACGGGGCGGTTCGTCGTCCGCGGTCGCCCGGTTCGGATTTCGCTCGGGCGACCGTTACCGCCGTCCCATCGCGTCCCGGTAGAGGGCGGCGGGGTCGGCCAGGTGATGCTCCGTACAGCGCCTCGCCAACTCGTCCTCGTCGCCCAGAACCGCCGCATCCTCGGGCGTCCACGTCTCGTGGACGTCCGCGAAGTAGTCGGCCTCGTCGGCTTCGTCGGGGTCGTCGGAGGCCGCGTAGAACTTGGTGTGGACGTGGATTTCGTCGGGGCGCTCGACGCGCTCGTCGTTCGAGTCGGGGTCGTCCGGGTAGACCACGTCGTTGTGGTAGGGGAGCGCGTCGTACTGCCGACGGACGGTCAGTCGTCCCTCGGGGCCGTCGACGGTCGCTGTCGCCCGCATGGCGAACTCGTGTTCGCTGCTCTCGACGCGCTCCGCGTCGCTCTCGACCACGTCGATACCGCCGGACGGGTCGCCGTCGGTAGCCGGCACCATCGTCGTCCAAGAGGTTCGCCGGTCGCAAATGGGTGTCGGCCCGAGCGCCGCTCGGGGTCGACCAAGGCACGACCGGGTTCCCTCGTCTACGCCTCGACCGCTCGCGTTCGGGTCGCGCGCCGAACCGACCGCGCGTACCAGAGGCCGGCGAGCGGAACGAGCAGCGTCAGACCGACGAGGAGCCACCGGTGGTACGCGAACTCGTCGGCGGTCGAGAGCTCCATCGCGACGTGCGGCGACAGGGTGACCGCCCACCAGACGGTGATGAGAAACGCGTAGCCGCCGAGGACGACGATGACGGCCGCGAGTACCGTCCGGTCGACGCGTCCGGCGTAGCCGAGGACGAGCGCGAGGAGGACGAGAAGCGTGAGCACGCCCGCGAACCGCACCCCGGCGAGCGGCGCGCGGTAGTAGACGGCGACGCTCTCGGGGTTCGTCACGAGGTACGGTATCGCGAGCGCGCCGAGAACCGCGAGGCAGACCGCGGCGCAGACGGCCGCTGCGTCTCGGTGTCGCATGCGCGCACTCACGGCGTCGGTTTCCATAAACGCGCGGGCGGCCGAGCGAGTGGACGCGGCGGGTCGGCGACGAACCGATCGAGGCCGACGAACGTGATTCCGAGATTACAGAAGCGTCGTTCGGGAAACACTTATTAGTTGATATATTTCACCTTGAGTCGATGACAGAGGAATTCTCCCTCGAAGACCTCGCCAGTCTCCCCGAGTTTCACCACCCCGCCGCCTCGCCCGACGGCGAGCGAGTCGCGGTCTACTACGACGGGACCGGTCGCAACGAACTCCACGTCGTCGACGTGGCGACGGGCGAGATGCGGCGGGTGAGCGACGGGGAGGTGCCCCGAAACGCCCGCTGGCCCTTCATGTGGGCGCCCGACGGCGAGCGCATCTACTTCCACAACGACGACGCGGGCGACGAACAGAACGACGTCTGGGAACTCGACCTCGACGGGAACGCCTCGCCCGTCGTCGAGGATTCGGGTCAGTGCATCCTCTTCGACGTCCACGGCGACCGACTCCTCTACGGCAGCAGCGCGGGCGGGCAGATGAACCTCTACCGCTACGACCGCGAGACGGGGACGAGCGACCGACTCACCGAGTACGAGTTGGGGGTTCACTTCGCGTCGTTCAGCCCCGACGGCGACCGAATCGCGTACGGAACCAACGAGTCGGACGACTTGAAAAACAGCGACGTGTACGTGGCCGACGCCGACGGGTCGAACCCTCGAAACCTCGAAATCGGCGTCGACGGAAGCGAATCGCGCTTCGCCGACTGGTCGGCCGACGGAACCGAACTGCTCGTCTCGGACGACACCGAAGACAAGACGCGCTGCGGCGTCTACGACCTCGAAACCGACGAGATAGAGTGGTTCGGAGCGGGCGAGCGCGTCGAAAATCCCGTCGCCTTCCTTCCGGACGAACGCGGCTTCCTCGCGCTCCTGACGCGCCGCGCCGCTGTCGTCCCCCTCGTCTACGATGTCGAGGGGAACGCGACCGAACTCGACCTCCCCGTCGGCGTCGCGTCGTTCCCCCGGTACGGCGACGCCGCCCTGCTCGGCGACGGACGGGTGCTCGTGGAGCAGACGACGCCGACGCAGCGACCCGCGCTGCTCGTCCACGACGTCGGGTCCGGCGAGACGCGGACGCTCATCGAACCGGAGTACGGCGACGTCGACCCGGACTCGTTCGCGGACGCGGAGTACGTCACCTTCGAATCGCACGACGGGCTCGAAATCGGCGGCCTGCTGTACGACTCGGGCGAGCGACCCTCTCCGGCGGTCGTGAAGGTCCACGGCGGCCCGGCGTCGCACGACCTCCGGCGGTTCGACCAGCGCGCGCAGTTCCTGACGAACCGAGGGTACAGCGTCCTCGAAATCAACTACCGCGGTTCGCTCGGCCGGGGGCGCGAGTTCAAGAACAGCCTCGTCGGCGACTGGGGCGGCGCGGAACAGGACGACATCGCCGAGGGCGTCCGCTGGCTCCGCGAGCGGGAGCGGATAGACGAGGAGCGAATCGTCGTCTACGGCGGTTCCTACGGCGGTTACAGCGCCTACTGGCAGATGGTTCGGTATCCGGAGCTGTACGCGGCGGGCATCGCGTGGGTCGGCGTCACCGACCTCCACGACATGTACGAGAACACGATGCCCCACTTCCGGACCGGACTCATGGAGAAGTACTTGGGCGACCCCGAGGAGAACCACGACCTCTACCGGGAGCGCAGTCCCGTCGAGTACGCCGAGAATTTGGACAAGCCCCTCCTGATGGTGCACGGCGTCAACGACCGCCGGGTGCCCGTCTCGCAGGCTAGGCTGTTCCGCGACGCGCTTGACGACGTCGGGTTCGAGGAAGGCGCTGACTACGAGTACGAGGAGCTCGGCGCGGAGGGCCACGGGAGCACCGACATCGATCAGAAGATTCGCTCGTTCGAACTCCTCGACGACTTCCTCGACCGGCGGGTCGCGGCGCAGTAAATCGCCGGCGTCCCGTTCGACCGACGCACCCGGCCTACGGGAGCACCGCCAACCCGCGCGCCGTCTCTCGTTCGAACTCCGCGGGCCACTCCGCGTCGAGTTCGTCCCACGTCGTTCCCGCGTCCTCGGTGCGGTAGAGTCCGCGGTTGTTGACGGCGTACAGCTCGCCCCCGGCGGTTCCGGATTCGAACACCGTCCGCGTGACGCCCTCGCCGGTCGGCAGTCCGTCGAGTCGTTCCCACGGTTCGCCGTCCCGTTTGCGGTAGACGTACGATTCGGCGGCGCTAGCGTTGTGCGCGGTTCGAGGGCCGCTGGCGCTCGAGAGGAGGACGGTGTCCGGGTCGTCCGGCGCGAGGGCGACGCTCCAGCAGTAGCGGTGGTCGAGGCCGTCCTGCGGGTACTCCCACGTCTCGCCGCCGTCGTCGGACTCGGCGTAGCCGTCGCCCGCGGCGGACCAGACGCGGTCCGCCGCGTCGGGGTGGGTCGTCAGCGAGTGGTTGTCCCGACGGGCGCTCGAAACCCGGTCCTCCCACGTCTCGCCCGCGTCGTGCGTCTGCACGAGCGCGCCGGCCTCGATGCCGACGTAGAGGTGTTCCGGGTCGTGAGGGTCGGGTTCGACCCACCGGACGTGGTGGGTGTGCGGGCGCGGCGGGAACGACCACTGGGGCTCGGAGGGCAGGTCGGTCAGCCCCTCGCGTCGCTCCCACGAATCGCCGCCGTCGGTGCTCCGGTAGACCGCGCTCGGCTCCGTCCCGACCCACGCCGTCTCCGGGTCGTCCGGATCGACGGCGAGCGACATCACCGACTCCCGAATCGTCTCCTCGCCGACCGGGTGGAACGTCTCGCCCCCGTCCTCGCTCCGGAAGAGGCCGGCGTCGAACGTCCCGCAGAAGACGCGGTCCGCCGTCGCGGCGACGCACTCCAGGTCGTGATCGTCCAGTCGTACCCCCTTCGTCCCCGTCTCGTCGGCGACGAGGAGTCCGCTCCGCATCGCGGCGTACAGTTCCATACTCGCGACTACGCGCTCCAGACGCCTGAATCTATCCGGAAGTAACAATAGTTTTATATAACGGGCGCTCGCCGAGCCGTCACAGGTAGCGCTCTTCCTCCCCTTGCCCCCGTTTTCTCGTGATGTATCCGGCGATTCGGTTGCGAACGTCCTTCGACGTGACGTTCGTCAACTTCTCGACGCTCTCTTTATTCTGGTCGAAGTCGTCGGTGAACGCTTCGGGGTAGCGCTCCAGCAGGATGTTCCCCACTTTCTTCACGTACGCGGGACGGACTGGCATCGGTACCGGTACTGAACACGGCGGTCGGTAAAACGATTGATGACGCTCGACCCCGTCGACGTCGATTTAACCGGCGGTCGCCTCTGTGGAGGAATGGAACGATCGAACTCGGCGGCGGGCGCGGCGCTCGCCGACCGCCCTCGACTGACCCTCGTCGCGGGCGCGCTGGTGGTCGGTGCGGGCTACCGCCGCCGCTCGCTCGCGGCGAGCCTCGTCCTCGGAGCGTCGCCCCTCCTCGCCGATATGACGGCCTATCTGGTTCGAGACGCGCTCGCCGGCGCGCCCCTCTCGCCGGGGCGCGTGCTCTTTCTGTACTCGCGGACGCCCTACGCGCTGGTCGGTGCCGGCGCGTTGTACCTACTCGGGTACGGTTCGTCCCGGATTCGGCGCGGTTCCGAAACGGACCGGACCGCGACCGCTTCGACGGAAAAACGGCTGAGGGAAGACGGCTCATAATCGCTCCACCGCCGTCTCGTTATTCTCGAATTTTCTTGGCGAACTTCTCGCGCACCTTCCGAATCTTCGGTTGGGCGTTCACCGTGCAGTAGGCGTCGTTCGGGTTCTTCTCGAAGTAGTTCTGGTGGTACTCCTCGGCCTCGTAGAACGCCTCCAGCGGTTCCACCTCCGTCACGATGGGGCCGTCGAACGCCTCCGCCGCTTCGAGTTCGTCGATGAACCGCTCGGCGGTCTCCTTCTGCTCGTCGTCGTGGTAGAACACGGCGGAGCGGTACTGCGACCCCACGTCCGGCCCCTGTCGGTTCAGCGTCGTCGGGTCGTGGATGGTGAAGAACACCTGTAGCAGTTCGTCGTAGCCGACCCGCTCGGGGTCGTAGGTCACCTGCACGACCTCCGCGTGGCCCGTCCCGCCGGAGCAGACCTCCTCGTAACTCGGGTACTCGACCGACCCGCCCGCGTACCCCGACGTGACCGATTCTACGCCCTCTAACTCCTCGAACGCGGGTTCGAGACACCAGAAACATCCGCCTGCGAGCGTCGCTCGTTTCGTCATAGGAGGTCGTAGGAGGTCGAGGCGTTAAGGTGCACCGATGGCGGCCGACGCTACCGGCGGTCGGCCGGGACGCGACGGAGCGGCCGGGATAGGGGCGCAAAGGTGAATCCGCCGCGCGGCGTAGGTGTCACCATGTCCACGCGGGAAGAGCGGAACAAAGCGGTCGTTCGTCGGTACGCCGACGAGGTGTGGGGGGAGGGGAACGTCGACGCCATGGACGAGTTACTGACGCCCGAGCAGGTGTACCACGACCCGACGTTCTCCGGCGCGGAGCACGTCGACGAGTTCAAGGAGTTCATCCGCGGCTACCGCGCCGCGTTCCCCGACCTCCGGTACGACGTCGAGGGAATCGTCGCCGAGGACGATTACGTCGCCTTCTGGGGTCGGGTGCGCGGAACCCAGGAGGGCGAGTTCCTCGGCGTCCCGCCGACCGGGAACCGCATCGACATCATGGGAATCGGCGTCGTGCGACTCGAAGACGGGAAGATAGCCGAGCGATGGGCGAACTTCGACGTGTACGGGATGATGAAACAGCTCGACGCCGACCCGACCGTGGTCGACCGCAGCGACGAGGCGGAGTAGCGATTCGGGCGAACGCGAGCCGGGCTACACCCGCCGGAGGAACGTTCGTACCTCGGCGTAGGCGTCGTCGTACTCGTCCTCCAGCACGTAGTGGCCGGCGTCGCGGACGTGCACCAACCGTCCGTCGGGCAGCAGGTCGGCGGCGTCCAGGTCTCGAACCCGCCGCTCGACGTCGCCGTCGGAGCGCAGCACGAGCGTCGGACAGGGGATTCCGGGGAAGACGTCGACGATCGGGGAGGGGTAGCCCTCGCGCGCGATTTCGGCCACTCGGGGACTGCACTCCAGGGATGCGGTCGCGAGGCGTCGGGCCTGCTCCGGATCCCGCTCCTCGTAGTGTTCCGCGACCACTTCCTCCACCGATTTTCCGTCCACCCCTTCGAGCCGCTCGCGGACGATGGCCGCCAGTTCGTCGGGCGCGAGGTCGGGCGTCTCGTGCATCCCCGTGGGGTCCTCGAGCACCAGCGCGCGAGGGAGGCCGGGGCGTTCGGCGGCCGTCCAGGCCGCGGTCGCGCCGCCCATCGAGTGCCCGAACAACACCGGATTCTCGAGTTCCAACCCGCGCACCACGCCGGCGAGGTCGGCGACCCGGTTTTCGACGTCGTAGCCCGTCGCCGGGGCGTCCGAGCGACCGTGTCCGCGGGCGTCGTAGGCAACCACGTCGTAGTCGTCGGCGAGGTCCTCGGCGAGCGGCACCCACCGCCGGCCGCCGTCGTAGAATCCGTGGGCCATCACTATCAGCGGCCCGTCGCCGATTCGGTAGTACCGTAGGTCGACCCCGTTCGCGCGGACGGTGTCCGCGCTCCACTCGTCGGAGAGATTCATCGGAGTTTCCACTTCGGAGAACGGTCGTTTAAACTGTTCGTCCGGTCGAGGGTTCGAACCGCACGGAGAGACGCGACGAAGCCGCCCGAATCACAGTTCCAGAAAGTCCGAGGCGGTGACGACCTTCACGTCCCGTTCTTTCACGTACCGCAACAGCTCCTCGAACTCGCCTTCCCCGATATCGCCTCCCGTCCCGACCTCGTGGAACAGGGGAACGACGTACTGGCCGTACTCGGCGGCGTAGTCCACGAACTCCTTCACCACCGCCACGTCCTTGCCGTACACCCGCGAGACGATGGCGTCCTCGCGCACGAACGGCATCCCGTTCGGACAGCCGCCGAAGCTGAAGACGGTGTCGTAGTACCGCCGGGCGAGGTCGAACGTCTCCGAGCCGACGAGGTTCTTTGGGACGAGCAGGTGGCGCGCCCCGTCGTCGAACCCCCGCGATTCGAGGTAGCCCCGTGCCTCCTTGAGGAGGGCTCTCTGTTCGTCCGCGGAGTACTCCGGGAGGAAGCGCGCGCCGACGTTGGGATGGGCCGAGATATCCCACCCGCCCTCCGCCATCGCCGACAGTTGGTCTTCGGTCAGCCGATCGTCGTCCCCGACGCTCCCGGGGATGACGCCCTCGACGCCCGCGAATCCGTACCGCTCCATCAGTTCGAACGCGCGGTAGTGGCTGGCGTAGCTGTCGTCGAAGGTGAACGTCACGTAACCTCCGTCCGCGCCAGCGACCGTCCGGAGGTCGTCAACGAGGAACTCCACGGGCGTCTCGGCGTTCGGGTCGAGCGGCCGCCCGACGACGCGGAGTTTCCGTACGCGCGAGAGGTCCGCCCCGGCCGTCCGGCCGGTGACGCCGAAGTTGACGCGCATCCACCGGTTCCTCGGGCCGAGCACGGTTCGCTTGAGGACCACCTTTCGCTCGTCGTCGGGCGCGAGGAGTTCGACGGCGACCTTCGCCCGTTCGTGGGAGGTGAACTTGACCGCCATCGAGAAGTTCGTCCCGCGGAGGTCGGCGCTCGAGAGCGACTTGACGATGTGCCCCTCCTTCGTCTCCTCGCTTCCGGTCACGCGGGCGCACCGCGACCCCTCGTAGGCGTCGGTCGATTTCGAGAGCGACCCCCGTCGTTCGACCGCCTGCCAGTGGCCGAGGGACTCGAAATCGTCGGCGACCGCCACGCTCGGCGCTCCGGAGCCGCTCACCTTTCCGGCATCGTCGCTCTTCGCCGCCTCCATAGAAAGCGACGAGCACCCCGCGAGTCCGGCCGCGCCGGTCGCGGCGAGGAACGCTCGTCGCGTCTGTCGCATCATCGCTGGCGGGTTGGAAGAACCGGCCGTATATTCTTATGCAGAGTTTAATGTGAGCAGACACGTTCGGGATTCAACCGAGGTTTCCAGTCGTGACGAGGGAGCGTCATTACGCTCCGACGAACGGTGGCACGCCTCCCGCGAAGCATTTAAGTACTTCCGGACCTAACTATAGGTTAGTAAGCCGACTCCCAGCCGACGGTATCTCACTTCTGAGAGCCGGTTTTCATCCTCATCATGACGAGTACGACAGTTCACCAGAGAGACCGAACAGTATCGAACACCGAACGAGAACGAGAGCGAGAGAGCGCCGAACGAGACGTCTGTCCCGAGTGCGGCGGTCGCCTCGTCGCCGACGACGAACACGCCGAGACGACCTGCGCGAAGTGCGGTCTCGTCGTCGAAGCGGACGCCATCGACCGCGGGCCGGAGTGGCGCGCCTTCGACGCGGCCGAACGCGACTCGAAATCGCGGGTCGGCGCGCCGACGACGAAGATGATGCACGACAAGGGGTTGTCGAGCAGCATCGGCTGGCAGGACAGGGACGCCTACGGGAACTCGCTGGGGTCGCGCCAGCGCGAGAAGATGCAGCGACTCCGCACGTGGGACGAACGCTTCCGCACGCGCAACAGCAAGGAGCGCAATCTCAAGCAGGCGCTGGGCGAGATCGAGCGGATGGCCTCGGCCCTCGGCCTCCCCAAGAACGTCCGCGAGACCGCCAGCGTCATCTACCGCCGGGCATTGAAAGAGGACCTGCTGCCGGGACGCTCCATCGAGGGCGTGGCGACCGCCTCGCTCTACGCGGCCGCCCGCCAGACCGGCGTCCCCCGAAGTCTGGACGAGGTGGCGAGCGTCAGCCGCATCGACGAGATGGAGTTCAAGCGCACCTACCGCTACATCGTGCGCGAACTCGGCCTCGAAGTGAAACCCGCCGACCCCGCGCAGTACCTCAACCGGTTCGAGAGCGAAGTCGAACTCGGCGCGGAGACGAAGCGCCGCGCGCACGAACTGCTCGCGACCGCACAGGAGCTGGGCGTCACCAGCGGGAAGTCGCCCATCGGCCTCGCCGCCGCCGCGCTGTACGCCGCCGCGCTGCTCGAAGGCGAGGATTTGACGCAGGACGCGGTGAGCGATATCAGCGGCGTGAGCACGGTCACCATCCGTAACCGCTACCACGACCTGCTGGCCGCCGCCGACGAGACGCAGGCGCTCCCGTCGAACGTCTCCATCGACGGAGTCACGGCGTAATCATCGATTTTCGCGCAACGACGAAGACCGACGAGCGTCGGCCCCGGAACTGGGTCGGATCTCACCCAGATCGGCGATCGTCGGTCCGTTCACTATCGTCACGGTTCGCCCGTCGCGGACGATTCGGAAGGCGTCGGCGAACCCGCCGCCTTCGATGACCCACGTTCCGGGGGCGACGCGCGTCGCGTTCTGACCGCGGAGGAGGTCGCGGTACGCCCGCGCGAACTCGGTCGCGTCCGCCGACGAATCCCACTTCGTCCGCCAGACGTAGCCTCGCTCGTCGCCCTTGTGGTAGGGCCAGAGTCGGTCGTTCGCCCACCCGTCCGAGGGTTCGCTGGTGTAGTTGAAAACGTCGAACTCGCCGGCCTCGGGGTCTTCGAACTCCCGCCACCGGATGACCGGGTTGTCGTAGACCCGGCCCTGATACCAGAACATCGCGTATATTCCGGCTTCCCCGACCGTCTCCGACCCGTTTTCTCCCTTTTCGCCGTAGAGTCGCCACCCGTTTCTCGCTCGTCCGTCGAGCCGGAGCGACGCGGGCGGGGCGTTTCGCGTCTCCGGGTCGATGACCTGCTCGGACGACTTCGGCGGATTCCCGTACTCTCGCTCGACCGCGTCCCAGCCGTCCGATTCGACGATCGAGGCGACGTACGCGGGGCCGTCGGAGTACGGTTGAATCGTCGCCACCTGCATGGCGAGGTTGTAGGGGGGGAGCGGGCCGCCGCCGTAGGGCGTCCGCCGCGGTTCCGGGCCGGGCGTCTCGACGCACTCCCACTCCGCACCGCAGCGCTGCACGTACCGTTTTTCGACGTACGACGCTTCGCCCTCGGTCAGCCCTTGGAGGCCTCGCTGTCCGTCCATCGTCTGGGCTTCGAACTGCGAGGTGTTCAGGTCGCCCCGCTGGTCCTGGAGCGCGTGCGTGAGTTCGTGAATCAGCGTCGCGTTATCCACCACGAGTTCACCGTCGGAGATGACGAATATCTCGTCCTCGCCCGGTAGGTAGAATCCGGCGATGCGCTCCTGCGAGAGCCGCGTCCGTTCGCGGACGGCGTCGGTCGGTTCGTCGGTGACGAACATCGCTTCCCATATCTGGTTCTCCCACGCCCGCTGTGCGGGCGTGGACTGCGCTCGCAACTGGCTCCGAACGATTCGGCTGAATCGTTCGCGCGGGAGCGATTCGACCGTCACGTTCCGGGCGAACTCCTCCTCGCGGATGAACTCCACGCGCGCCATCGCCCGACCCACGTACGCCCGGAGTTCGGCGTCCGTCAGCCCGTCGCTCTGGTCGACGGCGATGCTCTCGTTGTGCCAGTAGCCGTTCTCCCAACCGAGCACGTCCGAGTCCGGGTCGGGCGGCGGACCGACGTTTCCGCGCTCGCCGGCCGCGCTATCGGTCACGCAGACCGCCGGTGCGACGCAAACGAGCAGAACGACGACGACTACCCCCACACCTCGCATACAGGCGACACGGACGCCGGGAGCATAACGGTTCGCCGTTGGTTACCGCGCCGCGTCGCTCGAATTTGCTCGGACCCGGACGGAGGTTTTATCCCGGACGGCGGGCCGAACGACGAGAGCGCGGTACCGCGCCGCGAACCGGACTCCGAACGAAACCGAGTAGTATCGGAGCATCCGTCACCGGATTTATCGACGTGGCGGGCGAAGGCTACGCCATGGAACTCCGCGAACCCACTTCGGACGACACGGAGCGAATGCGCGAAGTCGCACAGAGCGCGATGACGACCTCCTACGCGCTCAGCCCGCAGCAGATCGAGACGATAGCCGAGGAGCAGTTCGGCGAGGAACGGCTGACGCGGACGTTCGACGACTCGGACGCCGTCGTCCTCGTCGCGGAGAGCGACGAGTGGGACACCGTCGTCGGCTTCGTCGTCGGCGAGCGCGACGGGTCGGAGGGCGAGGTGCGGTGGCTGATGGTCGACCCCGAGCACCGCGGCGCGGGGGTCGGCACCCAGTTGTTCGAGGCCGCCGTCGAATCGCTTCGGGAGAACGCGGAGCACGTCTCGGCGACGACCCTCGAAGCGAACACGGAGGGCCACGACTTCTTCGAGCAGTTCGGCTTAGAGCGGACGGACGAGCGGCGGGTCGATATCGGCGACGAGTCGCTCGTGGAGTACGTCTACGTCGAGTCGGAGGCTGCCGACGAAGCGCCGACCGAAGCGGCCGAGGAGGGGGACGACCTTCCGAACGCGGAGACGCGCGACGGGGTGACGACCGCGACGACCGAGGACGGCGAGGAGGTGTACGTCGACCGCGACGAGGTGGAGTCGGGAACCGATGGACCCTTCTACGCCGCCTACACCGACGAGGAACACACCGAGCAGTTCGGCTACTACTGTAGCAACTGCGGCTCGTTGGACACGACGATGGACAACGTGGAGCGCATCGAGTGCGCCGAGTGCGGTAACACCCACGCCTCGCGCTCGAACGAGGAGTACGACGAGTCGTACCTCTAGGGCGAACGACGGCGGGAGAGGGACGCGCCCCTCCGCTCGGCCGAGGCCGACTCCTTCCTGAGAGAAGACAGAAAAACTAAGTTTTCAATCCCGCTACTCGGTAGCGTGGATACAGACACCGCCCGTCCCGTCGTCATCGCGCTCCTCTGCGTCCTCGCCATCTCCCTCGCCGCCGCGACGCTGAACTCGGCCGTGACCGAGGACGGCTCCGGCGGCACCGGGTTCGGCTCCGGTTCCGGCGGCACCGGATTCGGCGAGGAAAACCGGTCGTCCCCGTCCGGGGGACGCGGAGCGGCCCTGTCAGTGCCGATAGAACTCCCCTGTTACCCCGTTCTCGCGAGCGGCCCCGCGATACTCGCTATCGCGGGCGCGTTTCTCCTCCTCGTCGGCGTCGCCTACCGACGGAAAGGGCTCCTCGGCGCTTTCGCCATCGTCGGCCCCGTCGGCGTTCCGATACTGCTGGTTCACGCCCTGTTGACCGCGTGCACCGTCTCGGCTCCCCGCGGGTCGAAGGGCCGCTTACTCCCCTTCAACCGGAGCAACTTCTCGCTCCCGGGGGGCGGTTCCGGCGGCCTCGGCGACGGCGCGTCGACCGTGATGACGCCCTCGCTCGCGCTGTTCGTCGTCCTCGGAATCGCGCTCGTCGGGGCGGTCGTCCTCCTCGTGAAGAGCTCCGGCGGTAGCGAACCCGACACGCCGGCGAGCGAGGAGACGCCCGGCGAGGAGGACGTCGCCGCAGTCGGGCGGGCGGCGGGCGAGGCGGCGGACCGCATCGAGTCCGAGGCGAGCGTCGAGAACGAGGTGTACCGCGCGTGGCGCGAGATGACCCGCCACCTCGACGTGCGCGCCCCCGAATCGAGCACGCCCGGCGAGTTCGCCGCGGCGGCGGTCGACGCCGGAATGGGCCGGGAGGACGTGTCCGAACTGACGGCCGTCTTCGAGGAAGTCCGGTACGGCGGCGAGGACGCGACCGGCGACCGCGAGCGACGGGCCGTGTCCGCGCTCCGCCGAATCGAACGCCGCTACGCGGAGGACGAGCGATGAAGGACCGACCGATCCTCACGGCGGCCGGCATCCTCGCCGTCGGCTGGGGACTCGCGGTCGCGTTCGCGCCGGAGCTCGCGGCGGTGGTGCCGACCGGGGATGTGTTCCTGAATCTCGTCGGGGTGTTGGCGCTCGTCCAAGGGCTCCGCGTCGTCCAGAGCAGACGCCGCCGCGACGTGGAAGGCGCGGCGACGGGCGACCCGGAGACGAACGTGACGCATCCGACGCCGGGCCAGGAGTTCGACGAGCGCCTGCGAACCGTCCACTCCGGGTCGCGGTCGCAGCGCTTCCGGTCGCAGAAACGGCTCAGGCAGCACCTCGAACGGTCGCTCCTCGAGGCCATCGTCCAGCGCGAAGGCTGCTCGGAGGACGACGCGAAGGCGCGGGTAGAGACCGGCGACTGGACGGACGACCCGTACGCCGCCGCGTTCCTCGGCGGCCCGTCCGCGCCTCGCCGCTCGTGGGGCGAGTGGCTTCGGCAGTCGTTCGGCGGCGAGACGACCTTCCAGCGGCGAGCGCGCCGAACCGCCGACGCCGTCACCGGCTACGTGGAGGACGACCGATGACCGTCCGCGAGACGAACCGCTGGCACGGCGTGAGCGCGGTCGCGCTCCTCGCCGCGGCGGTCGGCGTGTTCGTCGGCAGTCCCGTCACGCTCCTCGTGGGCGTGGTCGGCGTCGCGTTCGCGGCCTACGCGAGAACCGCGACGCCCCCGACGACCGACCTCGAACTGACGCGCACCGTGAGCGACGCGACCCCGGAACCGGGGGACGAGATTCGGGTCGAGGTGGCGGTCGAGAACGTCGGAGACGCGACCGTCCCCGACCTCCGCGTCATCGACGGCGTGCCCGAGGCGCTGGAGGTGACCTCCGGGTCGCCCCGACTCGGAACCGCGCTCCGTCCCGGCAAGCGGGCGGCGTTCGCCTACCGCGTCGAGGCGGTTCGCGGCGAACACGCCTTCGAACCGGCGCAGGTGCTCGCCCGCGACTTCAGCGGGGCCGTCGAGCGCGAGTTCGAGCTAGCTGACGAGACGGCGATAACGTGCACGCCCCGGCTCGCGGCGACGGCGGAGTCGGTTCCGCTCAGGGAACAGACGATTCGCCACACCGGGCGGGTGGCGACGCGCGAAGGCGGAACGGGCGTCGAGTTCCACGCCACCCGCGAGTACCGCCCCGGCGACCCACTCTCGCGCATCGACTGGAACCGAAAGGCGCGGACGGGCGAACTGACGACGGTCGAGTTCCGCGAGGAGCAGACCGCCACCGTCGTTCTGCTCGTGGACACGCGAGCGAAGGCGTATCTCGCGACCGACGTCGACGACCCCGGCGCGGTCGAGCACGCGGTCCGCGCCGCCGGCGACGCGTTCAGCGCCCTGCTCGACAACGGCGACCGCGTCGGAATCGCCGCGTTCGGCCCCGAAGAGGCGTGGCTGTCGCCCGGCACGGGAACGTACCACCGGGCGGAAGCGCGGGAACTCCTCTCGCACGCGGACGCCTTCGCGCTCGAACCGCCGACCGGGACGTTCTACTCGACGCTGCGGATGCGGTGGCTCCTTCGGCGGCTTCCGACGGACGCGCAGGTGGTGTTCTTCTCGCCGCTCTGCGACCGCTTCGCGCCGGAAGTGGCTCGGCGGATCGACGCCGGCGGCCACGCCGTGACCGTCATCAGCCCCGACCCGACCGGCGACGCGACCCCCGGACAGCGACTCGCTCGGGCGGAGCGACTCCGCCGACTCCAGTCGCTCCGGGCCGGCGGACTGCGGGTCGTCGACTGGGACGCCGACGAGTCGCTCGGCGTGGCGCTGGCCCGTGCGAACCGGAGGTGGCTCCGATGAGCGAGATAGACCGCTCGCCCGCCCGTGCGAGCCAACTGCTCGCCGTCATCGCGGGCTCCGTCGCGCTCGGCGCGAGCGCGTTCGTCGGCGGAAGCGGCGCGCTCGCCGGGTTGCTCGGGTTGGCGCTCGTCGCCCTCGGCGTCGTCCGAGGGTCGCGCCGCGGGGTGACCGTCGGGAGTTTCGCCCTCCTGTGCGGCGTGCTCGCGGGCGGACTCGTCTCGGCCCCCGCCGAACTCCTGATTCCCGGGGCGATGGCGACGGTGCTCGCGTGGGACTTCGGCGAGCAGGCCATCAACGTCGGCGAGCAACTGGGCCGCGAGGCGGACACCCAGCGCCTCGAACTCACCCACGCCGCCGCGAGCACCGTGGTCGCGGTCTCGGCGGGCGGCGTGGGCTACGGGATGTACCTGCTCGGAAGCGGCGGGCAACCGATGACCGCGCTGGTGTCCCTGCTCATCGCGGCGCTGGCGCTCACGTCGGCGCTCCGGGCGTGAATCGTCTTTTCCGAAGACGCTTTCGACGAGGGGATTTCGACGGAGACGACCCTACTCGTCCGAGGTTGCAGAAGACGTATGACGGGTGTCGCCGACACGGAATTCATGCCCGGAGCATACGCACAGAGCGGCGAGCGCATCACACTCCGGACGGTCGAACGGGAGGATATTTCGTTCGTCCAGCGCGCGCTGACGAACCCCGAACTCCGCTATCCGATCGGCAACCCGGTTATGAATCGGGAGCGACTCGAGGAACACGTCGAGGACGACGATTCCGACCGGTTCCTCGTCTGTCTGGAGGAGGGAGCGGCGAGTCCGGGGCAACCCGACGAGGCCGACGCCGACGTGACGCGCATCGGCGGAGTGACCGTCACGGACGCCGATTGGAAACGCCCGGAACTCGGCTACTGGCTCGTCCCGGAGGTGCACGGCCGAGGCTACGGCAAGGAGGCCGTCTCGCTGGTCATCGAGTACGTCTTTCGAACGTACGACACCCCCGCCGTGGGCGCGGAAGCCTTCGATTTCAACGACGCCTCCCGCGGCCTGCTGGAGTCGCTCGGGTTCGCCGAGGAGGGCCGCCGCCGGAAGTACATGTTCGTCGACGGCGAGCACCGCGACATGGTTCAGTACGGACTCCTCCGTCGGGAGTGGCGCGAGCGGGAACGAGAATAGTCGTTGCGGCGGGCGATTCGAGCGCGTTCGGTTCTATCTCACTCCACCGTCGGCACGGGCACGCCGTCCAGCACGGCCTCGATTATCTCGTCTTTCCGGACGTTGTTCACCTTCGCGTCCGGGGTGAGGACGACGCGGTGGGTGAGCACGGGGTAGGCGACGCGCTTCACGTCGTCGGGGGTGACGAACTCCCGACCCTGCATGGCGGCGCGGGCGCGGGAGGCCTCGAAGAGGCGCTGGGTTCCGCGAGGGGAGACGCCGACCTCGACCCGGCGGTCGTCGCGCGTCTCGCGGGCGACGGCGGCCATGTACTCCAGCAGGTCCTCCTCGACGCGCACCGACTCGGGGACGGACTGGAGGTCGGTGACCGACCGGTTGTCGAGGACGCTCTCGATGCTGGGGCTCTGGCTGTGGCGGTCGGCCCGGCGGCGCAGGAGTTCGATTTCGCCGTCCATGTCGGGGTAGCCGAGGCTCGTCTTGACGGCGAAGCGGTCGACCTGCGCCTCGGGGAGCGGGAACGTCCCCTCCTGCTCGACGGGGTTCTGCGTGGCGATGACGAAGAACGGGTCGGGGAGTTCGCGGGTGTCGCCGTCCACCGTCACCTGCTGTTCTTCCATGGCTTCGAGGAGAGCGGCCTGCGTCTTCGGCGGCGCGCGGTTGATCTCGTCCGCGAGGACGACGTTGGCGAAGATGGGGCCCTCGTTGAACTCGAACTGGCGGTCCTGCTCGTTGAAGACGTGGGTGCCGGTCACGTCCGCCGGGAGCAGGTCGGGCGTGAACTGCACGCGGCTGAACGAGAGGCCGAGCGCGGAGGCGAAACTCCGCGCCGTGAGGGTCTTTCCGGTTCCGGGCACGTCCTCCAGCAGAACGTGGCCCTGGGCCATGACGCCGAGGAGGACCGTTTCGAGGAACTCGCGGTCGGCGATGACGGCGGTACCGACCGCGTCGAGGACGGATTCGCTCTTCGCGTTCGCGTCTGTAACGTCCATGATATCTTTCCCAACGGCCATCAATTTTAATTTGATGGTCGGAGGGATTTCGGTTCCGCGAATCGAAACCCATAAAACGAACAGCGGGGTAGGTTTGGGTGAGCCGAGATAGCCTAGCCCGGCCAAGGCGGCAGATTCGAAATCTGCTGTCCTCACGGACACGGGAGTTCAAATCTCCCTCTCGGCGTTTCTCTCGGAACAATCCGGCGAGCACCGCGTAGCGCGTGCTCGCCCGAGTCGAGTGAGAAAACGCACGAGGAGATTTCGAACGACGGAAGAGGCAGTCTCGCCCTCGGCGAGGAAGCTTCTTCGGGTGGTTCAAATCTCCCTCTCGGCGTCATTCTCCGAGCGTAAAACGACCAGTCGAAACTTCGCGAGCCACGGTGAGCGACCGTCGAGACCCCGCCGTCCCGACGTTCCGTTACGCTTCGTCGCGCCAGTCGTAGCGCTCCACGGCGCGGTCGGCCCGCGACGAGAGCCCGGCGGGGTTTCGAGCGTCGCTCCGGTCGCGGACGCGGGCGAGGGCACCGTCCTTGGTGCCGACGGCGATGCCCTTACAGACGCGCTTTCCGCAACTCGCCCAGAAGGAGGGTTCGGCGTCGCCCGACGCGACCTCCCGACCGGTCTTGCGGGCGTCGGTGGCGGCGTCGCGGAGCGTCCGCCGGAAGACGGTCAGGCGCGGCCCGTAGTTTTTGACCATGCGGTAGGCGAGCGACCGATACTTCACGTCCCACTCGCGCTCGATTCCGTCGTCGGCCGACTCGTCGTGGCGCACGCTCGCCGTCGGTTTCCACGCGACCGTTCGCCCCAGTCCTGCGAGCCGATGGGCGCAGTCGCGCGCGCCGCCGGTTCGGAGGTTCTCGTCGAACCCGTCCACCGCCTCAACGGCGTCGCGGGTGAACGCGACGTTCTGGCCCGCGAAGTAGGTCACGTCCCGCCCTGCGATCGCCCGCGTCTCGACCGTCTGGGTCGTCACGCCCGCCCGCACCGGTCGGTGAATCGGTCCGGTCACCACGTCGCTGTCCGCCGTCACGGCCTCCTCGACGCCGTCGTACCACGACGCCTCGACCGTCACGTCCTGTCCGACGAGCGCGATCACGTCGCCGGTCGCTTCCGCGATACCGGCGTTCCGCGCGACGTTGAGGTTTCGGTCGGATATCTCGACCAGCGTGCTCACGTCGTCGCGGTCGCACACCATCCCGGTCGTCCCGTCCGCGGAGGGTCCGTTGACCACGACCACCTCGGCGTCGGGCGCGTGACGAGCGAGCGCGTCGAGGCAGTCGCTCAGTGGTTCGCGACCGTTCAGCGTCGGAACCACCACGGACAGGTTCATACCCGCTTTTCAGATACCGAGTACGTAAAAGCGGTTCGGCACGCGCCCCCCTCGCCGGAATCACTCGACGCGGGTGTTCCAGTAGGAGACGGACGCGAGCGGGTCGCCGAGGATCGTCTCGCCGATGGCGGTGTCCATGTCTCTGATGGGCTCAGCGACCGCGTCCGGAATCTTGCGATAGAAGCCGTAGGGGAGTATCCAGTCGTGTTCGGCGTCGACCAGCGCGAGACCGGTGTCGGCCAGCAGTTTCTCCACGTCGTCCAGCGAGTAGAGCCGCGAGCCCATGGGGAGGAGCCAGTTGTAGATGCTCCGCGTGCTCGGCCCGGCGAACGTGTCGAAGAAGACCTGCTCGTTGGAGACGCGGCACATCTCGCTCAAGAACGACACCGGCGCGTCGGCGAGGTGGAAAAACCGCATGGCGAACACGGTGTCGAAGTGGTCGTCGGGAAACGGGAGTCGGGCCGCGTCGCCGCGCATGAACTCCAAGTGGTCCGCGACGCCCGCGTTCCGCGCCTTGTGGCGTCCCTGCTGGAGCATGGCCGACGAGATGTCCAGACCGACGATGTCGGCCCCGCGTTCGGCGAGCATGACCGTGAACCGGCCGGTTCCGCAGGCGATTTCGAGGACGCGCTTACCGTCGACCCGCCCGACGGCGTCGAGGACGGCTTGCTTTTCGCGCCGGTCGATAAGCCGTCCGCCGCGGGAAAATCGCTTCTCTTCGTATTCCTCGGCCACCTCGGTCGCTTGGTACCACTCCTGCCCCTTCACACTTCTCTCACAATGGTGTACTTCCCCCGGTGCATAAAACGATACTGAAAGCGGTTAAGCGGCCGGGCGAGGGCGAACGACTTTGGGTATCGCTGGCATACGGAGTGTCGGGGTTTTCGATGCCAACGTGCAATCACTGCGGCGGCGAGTTCAGCGCGGACGACCTCGTCCGCCACGAGTACGAGAGAACGGTCATCGTCCACTGTCCCGACTGCGGCTACGTCCTCGGGACGTACAACCGCCACAGCGAGCCGCCGAAAACCGACCGACGAGTGTAGCCGTTCGCCGCGACGCGGACCGAATTCGGACGGCGCACGGCCGCTCCTCGCCGAGGTTCGGGTACTCCTCTCGACCGCTTCGCCGCGAACCGGAGCGTGACGAGCGACCGAACGGCGGAGCAGTCCGCCCGACGTGTCGAACCGCTCCGGAGCAATATAATCACGATTAAGGTGTTGGTATTGTATAGACACGCATATAGCCAAGTTTTACCATCTCACCGCGGTCGTGTGGTAGTATGAGCACGACCGCAAGCAGACCGGCGGGCGAATTCCGCGAACGACTCAGGGAGCTTCCTCCCAGCGCCAAGCTCGTCGCGAAGGTGTTAGAGACCGGCGAACCGTTGACCCAGGGCCAACTCGCGGAAGAGTCGCTCCTCCCCGACCGAACCGTCCGATACGCCCTGACCCGCCTCGAAGACCAGGACCTCGTCGTCTCGCGCCACAGTTTCCGCGACGCGCGAAAGCAGGTCTACCTCCTCAACGACTGAGCGCCCGTTTTCCGTATCGTCTTTCTCCCGAAGCCCCTCCGCAAGTGACGACGGTGGCGTGAGTCCTTTCCCGGTGGGGTTCCTCACCTCGCGCATGAACCCCATCCCCGTCCCGACCGACACGCTCTCCCCGCACGGAGCGACGAACGCCTACGTCGTCGAAAACGTCCTCGTCGACCCCGCGGGAAGGACGGACGAACTCGACCGCGCGGTCGACGACGTCGACCACGTCGTCGTCACTCACGCCCACCCGGACCACGTCGGCGGGGTCGCACACTACGCCGACGCCTGCGACGCGACCGTCTGGGGGCGGGCGGGGCGCGAAAACCGCCTCGAGGCCCTCACCGGAATCACCCCCGACCGAACCGTCCGCGAGGGAACCGCGGTCGGCCCGCTGACCGTCGTCGAGACGCCCGGGCACGCCCCGGACCACGTGGCACTCGCCGTCGGAGACGAGATGCTCTCCGGCGACCTGGTCGTCGCGGAGGGGAGCGTCGTCGTCGCCGCCGGGGAGGGCGACCTGCGCGCGTACCTGACCTCGCTCCGGCGGCTGTACGCCCGAAATCCGAGCGCCCTCTATCCGGGGCACGGGCCGGTCATCGACGACCCGCGGGCGACGATTCGGCGAGTCATCGACCACCGTCTCGCCCGCGAGGAGCAGGTGCGCGCCGCGGTGCGCGGCGGCGCGCGCACCGTCGCCGAGGTGACGGACGCGGCGTACGACAAGGATATCTCCGCCGTCAGGGAGTTCGCCGAGCGAACCGTCGCCGCCCACCTGGAAAAGCTGGCGGTCGAGGGGGACGTGACGTGGGACGGCGAGCGCGCCGCGCCGCAATGATTTTCCCCGACGACGCGAACTAGCGTCCGTGCAGAGTCTCGAAGCCGAACTGGAGCGCGCGAAAGCACTCGACGCGTCCGCCCTCGCGGACGCCATCGAGGACATCGGATTCGAGTGTACGCGCTGCGGGGCCTGTTGCAAGAGCGAATCGGACGACCCCCACACCGCGACCGTCTTTCCGGGGGAGGTGCGCGAACTGCAGGCCGAGACGGGGTACGACTTCCGCGACGTGGCGCGGCCCATGCCCTACGGTCTGACCGACGGAACGGGCCAAACGTTCGAGTGGGCGCTCCAGACCGACGACTGCGGAGATTGCCGATTCTACGAGGAGGACGACGGAGAGGGCGCGTGTTCGGTGCACCCCGACCGCCCGCTCATCTGCCGGACGTACCCCTTCAGCGTCGCGCTCGGCGGGACGAGCCAACCGATGGGCGAGGCGGTGGACGAGTCCGGCGTCGTCCGCGCCCACGAGTGCGAGGGCCTCGGGCGCGACATCGACCGCGAAGACGCGGAGGACCTCGCGGACGCGCTGAAAACCCGCGCCGTCCGCGAACTGGAGGAGGCCATCGGGGTGCGCGACAACTACGAGTACGCGAACTCCGAGGAGGGCGATATCGTCGTCTACGACTCCGAAGGCGCGAAGAGCCCCGACGGAACCGAGTACGAGAGGGGAGAGTAGCGAGCGAGCGGGCCGACGACCGACCGGAGGGAAGGAAAGTGCTTTTGATCGACCTATTGCCAGGGAGACCGCCAGAAGCAGCGCCAGTCGCGCTGCTTCTGGCACTCGACCGCGGCAAACGGTCGTGTTCGATAATTCTTTAATGGTTGACTACTTGGTATCATTTGGAGGTCTACGACCCTTGGAAATCTCTGACAAGCTCCTGTGTCTGTTCAGCGCTGATGTTACTATGAAAGACGACGAGTACGTCGTCACCGTCCCACGACGCGAAATCGACACGGGGTCGGTCGAATCGGGAGAAACCTACCGCGTCGCGCTCATCTCGCGCGAAACGGAGACCGAATCGGAAGAAAGCCAGACGACCGCCACGAACGAGAGCACGACCAGCACCGGCACGGTTTCGTCGGAACCGCAGCCACCCGTCGAAGCCGGCGAAATCCGCTACGTCGAAGTGGAGGATATCGGAAAGCAGGGCGACGGTATCGCGCGCGTCGAACGGGGCTACGTCATCATCGTCCCCGGCGCGGAGATCGGCGAGCGCGTGAAGGTCGAGATCACGGAAGTGAAATCGAACTTCGCCGTCGGCGAAATCATCGAAGAGGAGTTCTAAAACCACCTTTGCTGCGGTCGCAGGCGGAAGCGACGGTAACCGTCGCTTCCGCTGGCTCCCCGGCAAAATTTGGACCGAAAGCCTGCGTCACCCCCGTTCGGGGTTCCTCGGCCCGGAGAATCGAGATTTTCCGGAGAGGACGCTAGCGACTAGCGGTTGCGTCATCGGCGGATTCGGACGGTTGTGTCGATCGCCGACTTCCGGCGGTTACGCCGCCTGCCGCGTCTGACGGTTGCATCGCTGACCTATCGCTCCCTCACGTCGAAAGCTCGCTTCGCTCCCCTTCGACGCTCGGTCGCTGTGAAAATGAAAACCGCGCTCGTCAGTCCGCGTTTCTGGAGACCGGCGCTCCGGCGAACTCGCTCAGATCCACGTCCACCGTCTCGGCGAGTTCGTCCGGCGTCTCGTAAGGACGGTTCACGATGACGTTCCCGGCGCGTTGTTTTCCCAGACCCGGAATCGCGGTGAGTTCGTCCATCGTCGCGCTGTTCACGTCGAGGGGGTAGGGAACCCCGGTGACGGAGCGATAGCCGTGGTCGACGACCGCCACGTCGATGGTTCGACCGAGTTCGCGCTCCCCCGGAATCCCGACGAGCAGGGGGTAGGTGCCGAGCTGTCGCCCGAACGTTCGTCCGCCCTCGTGGTATTCGAGGTGGACGTTCGGCAGGACGGTTCCCGACGGAGCCACGCGCCTGAGCATCGGGTTGTCTATCTCCTCGCGCACTTCGCGCTTGTACCGCTTGAACAGCTTCTTGTGGTCGTGGGCGATGTCCGCGCCGACCTCGCTCATCTCGGTGCCGGAGAACGCCATCACCTGCCGGATGTTCACCCGGCGGAGCATCAAGCCCTCGTCGTACACGCGTCGGAGGAACGCCCGGTTGTGGTCGAACGTCTCCCGGCGTTCCCCTTTCAATCCGTGGAGGAGGTTGATGCCGGGCAGGAGCTTCGGCAGCCGGTTTTCGGCGTCGGAACCGAAGGTGGGTGCCGACTCGGGGGACTCGCCGGGTCGCCAGCCGGCCTCCTCGTTGACTATCTTCACGGCCTCGAAGCACTCCTCCGCGGTGACGTTCAGGTTGTTCTCCTCCTGCACGACGGGGTCCGCCGATTCGAGGCCGAACGCGGCGGTGTCGCCGGGCGTGTTGTGCTCGGCGATGACGCGAATCCCTTCCCGCGACAACTCGGGCCACTCGACCACGGTGATGGGGTTCATGTTGTCGAGGTGGAGCGTCCCGAGGTCGGGCGCCGCCTCGCGGATGCCCCCGTACAGGTCGCGCAGGGCGTCGGGGTTCGGCTTCTCGCCGTCGCCGCCGTAGGCGAGGATGTCGGCCTGTCGCCCCAGCCGAAAGTGCCGGGCACCCCGGTCGTAGAGCCCCGCGACCTCCGCCACGACCGACTGAGGTTCGCGGAACGACGGATTCCCGTACAGCGGTTCCGTGCAGAACGAACAGCGGTACGGACAGCCCCGCGAGGTCTCCATCTCGCAGATGAGGTAGTCGGGGTGGTTCGGGTGCTGTTCGACCACGAACGCGCCCGTCTCGGCCCAGCGGTCTATCTCCGCGTTGCTGCGCATCCGGTCGCCGAAACCCTCCAGTCCGCTCGCCGCGAGGTCGAAGGCCGCCGCTTCCACGTCGCCTTTCGCCACGAAGTCGAAATCGAGGTCGTCGCGCGCCGTCTCGGTTCCGCCGGCGTTCTCCTCACCGACGCCGAACTTGACGGGGCCGCCCATCAGGCTCGTCCCGTCGGCGGTCCACGCCAACTTCCGCACCTCCTCGGGTTCGGCGGGCGTCCCGCCGACGTACTTGCCGGGGACGGTCATCCCGCCGATGTAGACGAACAGGTCGGCGTCGGCCACGTCGCCCCACTTCGCGTTGTCCTCGCGCAGTTCGTCGATGGTGTGGTACGTGATTCGCTCCTCGGGCACCCCCGCGTCCACGAGCGCCCCGGCGGTGTACCGCGGGTACGTCGAGATGTACGGCGGCACGCCGAAGTGCGCCGGTTCGTCGACGTAGCCGTCCACGAGCGTCACGTCGAGGGTCGCGGGGTCGGTCATGTCCTCTCGTACCCGCTCGACGGGTAAAACGGTGACTACACTCCCTCGGCGACGGGAGCGACGAAAGCGATACCCCACGAACGATACCTCCGCGCGAAAATCGAACTAGAGCCGAAGTCCGCGCGTTTATTTTCGTCCGGAACGTACCGCCGCACATGCCCGCGACGCTCGAAGTGAAATGTACGGACGGCGATTGCGAACTCGACATGTTCGAGATGCACTACACCTACGACATGCCCGACGACGTGGGCGTGAACGACTTCCAGTGTCCGTACTGCGCCGGAACCGACTGTCTCGAAGCCATCGAACTATGACGCTCCGAAACCTCGGCCGCTCGACCGTGACGGCGGTCGCGGAGCGCGTCGGTCGCGCCGCGAGCAAGGTGCAAGAGAAGCGACCCATCCCGTCCGACCTGCTCGAAAGCGAGGACGCCTACCTCGTCGTCTTCGACGCGGCGGGCGCGACCGGGAGCGACGTTCAGGTTCGGTTCGCCGACGGTGCGGTGCTCGTCCGCATCGACCGCTTCCGCGACTTCCACGAGGGCTTCGAGATGGTGTTCCCCGGCCGAGGAATGTCGCTCGACGGGCGCGTCGAACTCCCGGCGGACGCCGAGGTGGACGCGAAGCGCTCGACGGCGACGCTGACCGACTCGGGGACGCTCGAAGTGTACGTGCCGAAATCGAAGTAGCGACGACCGACGCGACGAGGACTACTCCACGGCCATCCCTTCTACGATATCGAACTCCTCGTCGCCGGAGAAGCGCGTCGGGTCGAACGCCGGAATCCCGCCCTCGCCGAGCACGTCCTCCGCTATCGCTTCGCCGAGCGCCGGCGCGCGCATGAACCCGTGGCCCTGCCACCCCGCCGCGACGTAGAGCCCCGACCGGAGTTTGCCGAGGAGCGGGTCGTAGTCGGGCGTGGCGTTGCAGAGCCCGGCCCACGCGCGCTCGACGGTCGGTCCGGAGTCGGCGTCCGGCCCGAAATCGAGGCGGTGCGCGAGGCGCGCTTCCATCGCCTCGCGGAACGCCGCGTCGCCTTCCCGCGTCCACTCGTCCGGGTCGCTCTCGACTTCCTCCGTGCCGTCGCCCGCCAGCAGGCCCTCGGGGTGCGGGCGCAGGTAGTACCCTTCGGTGGCGTCGTACACCATCGGCACGTCGCCCCCGAACTCGCAGGTGAGCGCCTGCACCCGGTAGGGTTTGAGCGCGACGGGGATTCCGGCGTCCGCGAGCACGCGCTTCGTGTGCGCGCCCGCCGCGACGACCACCGCGTCGAACGCCTCCTCGCCGTCCTCGGTGAGCACGCGGGGCGGGTCGGTTCGAACGCGCGCCTCGACGCCGGTTCGAATCTCGACGCCCTCGCGCGCCGCCGCCTCGGCCATCGCCCGGGCGTAGCTTCCGGGGTCGGTTCGTCCAGCGTTCCGGGCCACCGCTGCGACGGCCACGTCGGCCGTGTTCAGCGCCGGATAGCGGTCGGCCAAGTCCGCGGCGTCGACGAGCGACACGTCCCGACCCTGCTCTCGCATCCGCGGCACCTGCTCGCGGATGGCCGCCGCGCGCTTCTCGTCGCCGTCCCGGGCGAACCAGACGTAGGGCGTCTCCTCGAACTCGAAGCCCCCCGTGCCGGAGAACTCGCGGAACCGCTCGATGGCTCGGTCGCCGACGCGCGCGTCCTCGGGCGCGGCGAACGCGTCGTACAGCACGCCCGCGGCCCGACTCGTGCTCGCGTCCGGGTTCGGAATCTCGTCCCTCTCGAACAGCACCGCGTCCGCGCCGCGCGCCGCGAGGTCGCGGGCCGCCGTCAGACCGACCGCGCCGCCCCCGACGACCGCGACGGTCATCGGTGTTCCTGCGGCCAGAGGTCGGCCACGTTCTGTTCGGCGAGCCACTCGACCAGCGCGCCGAGTTGTTCGCCGGACGCCGAGAGCAATCGGTCGCCCGCCTCGCGCGAGCCCTCGGTCGGGCGGCCGACGACGCCGCTGTCGGAGAAATCGATGGTGTCGAAGCCGACGTTCGCGCCGTGAACGTCGTGGCCCCACGCGCCGCCCGCGCCCGCTTCCGCCTCCGCGAGCGCGGCCTCGCGCACGAGGTCGTTCGCGACGGCGAGCATCATGCTCGTCTCTATCTCGTCGGCGTGGGTGATGCCGGTCCCGAACTCGTCTTCGAGCACGTCGTCGATGCCGCTCCACCAGTTCCACGGGACGGCGAAGGCGACCTCCTCGCGTCGGAGGCGGCGCGCGACGCGCTGGAGCGCGCCGCTGTTACCGCCGTGACCGTTCACGACGACGACCCGCTTCACGCCGTGGCTGGCGACGCTGGCGACGACGTCCGCGACGTAGTCCTCGAACGTCGTCGGGTCGGTCCAGAGCGTTCCGTCGAACTGCCGGTGGTGTTCGCTCACTCCGACCGGAATCGTCGGGAGGCGGACGACGCCTCCGCGGTCGTCGACGCTGCGCACGACCGCTTCGGCCGCCATGAAGTCGGTTCCTAACGGCAGGGCCGGTCCGTGCTGTTCGACGCTTCCGGTCGGCAACAGTGCGACCTTCGCGTCGGCGAGAACGTCCGCCGCCGTCGTGGTCGTGTGTTCGTGGAGTAGACTCACGGACGGGGGGTCGCGTTCGCGCTATTTCAAACCGAGTGTCGCGGCGAACGCGAGAACGAGAACGAGAACGAGAACGGCCGACGGTCAGCCGAGGAACGATTCGACGCCCCGTGCGGGGTAGCCGACCACCCAGTCCGCGCCGGCGTCTTTCAACTCCGCGACCCGTTCGCCGACCTCCGCCGCCGTGCCGACGAGCGCGAAGTCGCGGCTCGCCGCCGAGAGCACCTCGCGGGCGCGTCCCGCCGCGCGAGCGTCGGGCTGAGCGGTCTCGGGGAGCGCCCGAGCGACGGGTTTGCGCCGGGCGACGTACGCGCCGACGGCGTCGAGAACGGCGTCCTCGTCGTCGGTCAGGACGGTCGGCGCGTACACCGCGACGGTGGCGTCGAACCCGGCGGCCCGGAGCGCCCGCAGGTCGCGGGCGGTCGAGCGCGTGAGGAGTTCGAACTGCGCCGCGCCGGTCGCGGTGGCGACTCGTTCGACGCCCTCCGTCCCGACCCACGCGTCGGGTTCGCGGTCGAGCGCCGCCCCGAACCGGGGTGCGACGGCCCGCCGCCGCTCGTCCTCGGTGAGGTAGGCGGGGTGGCCGGCGACGAGCACCGTCTTCACCCCCTCGGGCAGTCGGTCGTAGAGCGAGTCGTCGCCGAGGGGGTCGAAGCCGTCGGCCCGGACCGGCACCGTCAGGCGAACGTCCTTCTCGACCGCCAACTCGGCCAGCGTCTCGGTGTCGGGGAGGTGCTCTCGCCCCTCGTAGTCGATGGTGACGGCGTCGAAGGGCAACTCCAGCGCGCGGCGCACGTCGCACTCCGCGGGCTTCAGCGCGGCGGCGTCGAGCCCCGTGCGAGCGACGGCGTGGTTACTGGTCAGCATCTGCGTTCGACCCCCGTACTTAGAACTAGTCGTCTACTGTACTCGCGGAACGCGATCCATCGTCTGTGCGACCATGTGCCTTCCCGTAGTTCGGTTGCGGGCAAAAGGCTGTCGGCGACGGCAACGAGTGCGACGGAGGAGTAGTCGTTCGCGAACACCGGTAGTGAGATTCGAGTACGGCCGCGCCGATACGGTTCTGGACCGAAGTAGAAACGCGAACGCCGAACTCGCTCTCACCCCAAGTCGGGGTCGGTGTCGACGTACCGGTCTATCCGCTCGGGCGCGCGCCAGTCGGTGGTCAACTCCAGCAACTGCACCAGAATGCGTCCGGTCGCGCCCCAGACGGTGTAGCCGTCGACGTGGAAGAAGTGGATGACGATGTCGCCGTAGTGGGGGTGGTCGCGCCGCTCGTTCTCGTAGTTCGCCGGGTCGATGAGTCCGGCCACGGGGAGGACGGCGATCTCGGCCACCTCGCGCTCGTCGGGGTCGTACTCCCGGTCGGGGATCCGGACGACGAATGGCGTGACGGCGTAGTTGGTTATCGTCCGTATGTCGTCGAGCCGACCGACGGATTCGACCTCGTCGGGCCGGAGGCCGATCTCCTCGTAGCCCTCCCGGAGGGCGGTCTCCCAGAGGTCGTCGTCGCTCGGCTCCCGACCCCCGCCGGGGAAGCTCATCTGGCCGGGGTGCTCGCCGAGGTGGTCGGCCCGCTTCGTGAACAGGAGGTGGTGTCCGTCCTCGCGGGCGACGACCGGCACGAGCACGGCGGCGTCGCGCTTCTCGTCCGTGACCGACCGCGGTTCGTGGTCGGCCACCCGACCGAGGTTCATGCCCATGGATTGCTCCGTTCGCCCTTAATTCGCCCGGTCGCCGGTCGCTTCGTCCAGCCGAGAGCGCACGTCGTCCGCCTCGACCGGCGACCACGCTTCGAGGTCGTAGCTCACGTCGATGAGGTAGCTCGCGCGCTCCTCGTCGGTCCCGTCGACCGTTTCGGCCTCCGCCGCGAGACGTTCCTTGACGCGCTCGCCGAGCCCCTCCCGGTCGACGCTCCGCCCGGGCACGTCCATGATGTGCGGCAGGTCCTCGCCGTTCTCGGGCAGCGCGGGGAACGCGACCGGACCGGGGACGAGCACCCGCTCCCCGTCGGCGTCGGCTTCGACGAGGTAGTAGTCCGTCACGGCGTCCTCGATGACGGCCTCGAACGCCGACTCGTCCACCTCCTTGCCCTGCTTGAACGCCAGTTCCGCGAGCGCCTCGGCCAGTTCGTCGCGCGTGAGCGCCCCGAACAGGTCCACCACTCCGGCGAGTTCGTCCTTCGTCTTGCTCATTATCGGGAAGCGTCGGGCAACCGATATCAGTGTTGGCGTTCGCGCAGGGTCGGGGACGCCGCAGCCCGAACCTCCGCGGGGTCGATGGGGGCGTCCGTCCACGCCGGAAGCACCGCGTCGCCGCCCGGCGGTTCGATGGCCTCGGCGTACGTCTCGACCTGTTCGCGCTCCGCGGTCACGTCGTACCGCAGTCCGTTGAACGCGGCGTCGGCGGCGTACCGGCGGACGAACTCCCGCGCGGTCGCCCGGTAGCGTTCGGGGAGCGTCCCGTAGGCCGGTTCGACGCCGTGAGTTTCGCACACCCGGAACAGCGCGCGGCCGACCCCCTCGCTCATCGCCGAGAGGCCGCCCGGCCCGGAGACGGTTCGGTGGTCGTGTTCGTACCGGCCGAGGTCGACCTGCGCGCTCCCGTCGAACCCGACGCGTTCGAACGCGCCGCCGAGCGTTCCGACTTCCAGCCCCCAGTCGCGCTCGACTCGCAGGGACGCGGCGAGGTCGGCGGTCACCGCGAACTCGCCCGCGAGCGCGTACCGGAAGGCGTCGAGGTACTCGAGGACGCGCGCGTCGTGCGCCTCCCGGAGCGCGCGGACGAGCGGCGCGTAAAAGAGCCGGAAGAGGCGACCGTACAGTCGCTCGCCCTCGACGCGGGCGTAGTACCCCTTGGCGAACGAGAATCCGAACCCCAGCGGCGCGAGCAGTCGCGGGACGACCCCCGCGTCGTAGGTCTTCGCGTCGGCGTCGTGGCAGACAACGAACTCCGACTCCGCGGCCGCGACGCCGAGCGCGAGCCACACGTCGCGGCCCTTGCCGGCGTCGCCGTTCAGGTCGTGTTGCTCCAGCAGGCGCACGACGCGGGGGCTGTTGCACCAGAGCACCGTGAGCGGGAGGTCGAACTCCGAGAGCCAGCGGTGGACGTCCCCCACGCGGTCGGTCGGCGCGCGGAGCGGGACGACCACGCGGCCCGGGGCGACCGCTTCGAGTTCCGAGAGGACGCGCCCGGCGGTTCGCGACCGATGCTCGCGCTCGGTCATCGGCACGACGACCGCGGCGCGGTCGGTCGGGGCGTCGGGAACCCGCCCCGTCAGGTCGTGAAGCGTCGTCACCCGCTCCTGCACGTACTCCATTGGTGGGGTTTGGAAGAGGGGGATGAAAAAGGGCGTGAAGTCGGCAGAAGGGGACCATACTCGCTCTCCGTTCTCGACGGAGGCGTTCGGATGCGGAGCGCCGGACGTTACGTTTCGACCGAGCCGCCCGCGTCGCCGGGCGGACGGAGACGAACCTCGAGGACGGCGTTGTTGAACCGCGCCTTGTCCACCGCGGCGCGGTTCCACGGAAGCGACACTCGCCGGACGACCGCTCCGCGCACCGCGATGACGAACTCGTTGGAATCCCTGGCGAGTCCGACCGAGAGGTCGTCCTCGGAGACGCCGGGCAAGTCGGCGACGACGGTCACCTCGTCGTCCGCACGATGGGCGGTGACGTAATACGAATCGACATCGGATTCGTGCCGCGTCTCGTCGGTCTCCGCCCGCGCTCGTTCTCTGTGCGCCCGTATCGGCTTCGACCACCGAGGCGTCGGTTCTCCGTCCGTTCGGCGCTGGCGGTCGCCGTCTCGTCCCTCGTCCGGTTCGGGCGGCGGGTTCGAAGCGCCCGCGTCGACGAGTCCTTTCAACACGTCCGTCACCGGTCGGAGTCCGATTCCGAGCCGAACGCCCGAACCTCGACGCATCGAATCGTCGTCGGCGACCGGGTCCGACGGTTCGTCCTCGTCGCGTTCGTCTGAGTTTGATGGTGGCATCGCGCACTCCTTCGGGGGCTACCCCGCGCGTATGGTAATCGTAGGCACGGGAGGTAATTAAACATGCGTTCACGTGCCAGGAAACTGACCGTTGAAAGATAGAACGGGCGACGAAACGAACCGTCGGCGACGCAGATTCATCCCGTTCTTCCCTCTCGACCCGTGGCCGCCTCGGTCGGAAGGCGGTCCACGTGGTGGAGCGCGAGGAGCACCGAGAGGATGGCGAGCAGACCGAACGCGAACGTCCGGAACACGGCGTCGAAGGCGAATCCGGCGTCCGTCAGCGCGCCGACGACCGAACTCCCCGCCGCCTGAAAGACCATCATGATGCCGCTGTAGAGGGCGTACGCGCTGGCGCGGTTCTCGTCCGGGAGCGAGTCCAGCAGGTACGTGTCGAGCGCGGGGAAGATGCTGTGGACAACGTAGCCGAGCACTATCGACACCGCGACGAACGCGAGAACTCCGCTGGCCGCGGTCACTGCCAGCAGACAGGCGATGAACGCGCCGAGGATGGTGAGCATGAGCGGGACGTGGGGCAGTCTGTCCGCGAGTCGCCCGGTGAGCCAGAACGCCGGGACGCCCGCCGCGAAGGTCACGGTGAGCATGAGGTTCGCCGTTCCGGGGGCGAGACCTTCCGCGCGGAGGTACGTCGGATAGAAGTTGAACAGGCCGTTCCAGACGAACCCCGTCGCGCCGATGATGGCGACGCCGCTCAGGATGATGGGCCACTGGCGGCGAAACGCCGTCCAGAGGTCGCGGTCGGCCGCCCCCGCCTCGGGGAGGTTCGCTCGCCGCGCGACGACGACGAAGACGACCGTCGTGAGCGCGGCGACCACCGCCACCAAGCCGATGACGCCTCGCCACCCGACCGTCGCCAGCACCGCGCCGACGAACAGCGGGGCGGCGACCGCCGCGAGTTGGCTGGCCGTGCCGTGGATGCCGAGCGCCCGCCCGACGCGGTCGGGGTAGAGTTCGCTCACGAGCGGATTCGCGGCGATGAAGTACGCGCCGCTGGCGACGCCCATCAGGAACGCGCCCGCGCCGAGCATCGGGACGGAGTCCGCGAGCGCGGTGAAGGCGGCCGCGCTGGTCAGCACGACGCCCGTACCGAGGACGACGCGGTGGCGCGGAACGCGGGTGAGCAGGTAGCCGGTCGGGATTCGCGGGAGAGCACTCCCCAGCCAGACCATCGTGGCGACGAGACCGACCGTGGCGTCGCCGACGTGAAACGCGTCCTTGAGCGGTTCGAGGAGGGGCGCGAACACCACGCGGGCGAAGTTGACCAGAAAGACCATCGAGCTGAGCGACGCGAAGAGGCGTCCACGGGACACGCCCGAGCGTTTCGAGAGCGAGCAGTCAAAGCTTCCGAAACGGGCAAAGAAGACGGTATTACGTGCGGCTCGTTCGCATCTCCCAGAGGTCGGAGAAGGTGATGACTTCGACGCCCGGCGTATCGTCGATGTACGAGAGGAGTTTCTCGTACTCGGAGACGGACATCGTGTTGTCGTTTTCGAAATCGTGGAAGTTCAGGATGCCGCAGTTGCGGTAGGCGGCCGCGCGGTCGACGACGTTCCGGGCGATGCTGAGGTCGTGACCGATGGTTCGCGGGAGGACGAGGGGGTCGAAGCCGTACACGCCGGTCGTGTTGACGTTGCCCGACTGGTTCATCCCGCCCATGTAGTGGTACTTACCGATAACGTCCAACGCCGTCCTGTCGAAGTTGTTCCCGGGATAGACGATGAAGTCCGCGCCCTCGAACTCGTTGTCGATGAGCCACTGCTTGTTCCGTTTCAGGATGCCGTCGAGCTTCGACGCGGATATCCGGGAGAACGGATTGTCGACGCTCCCGTGAGCGACCACTTCGTCGCCCGCCGCCTGTCGTTCCTGCAACGTCTCGATGGACATGAACAGGTCGTACTGCACGTCGTCGGGGTGCGGCGGCTGGGTCAGGACGGCGGGGAAGTCGTAGCGGTCGTGGACGGGCGCTGCGTGGTCGTAGTAGCTTCGCTTCCCGTCGTCCCAACTGAGCACGACGTACCCCGTCTCCGGTTTGGGGTGGAATCGAACGTCGTCGACCCACGCCTCGACGTCGGCGGCGGTCGCGTTGGTGACCTGCAACAGAATCCGGTCGATGCTGGTGAGGTCGGGCGCTTCGTCGCTGACCTCGAAGACGCCGGGGCAGATTCGGAACCACCCGACGTCCGGCGTTCGATAGGTGATATCCCGAAGCTCCAGCGCGGCGTGGTTGTCGTTCGAATCGACCAGATAGATGTAGAACCCGATCTTCTCCGGCGTGGTGGTTCGAATCGTCGCCGAGACGTCCCGGTCGGTGAAATCCATCGGCTCGGTCAGTTCGCGTTCGAGGATGACGTGGTGGCCGTCTCGCCCGACCAATCGAAGGCTCTGTCGGCCCGTTCGTTTTATCGTCGAGTCCGGCGTCATCGTCCCCTCCAGCGCGCGCCAAAACGAGGGGTTCTCGAAGGCGTCGAAGCTCGTCCCCGGAGAGCCGTACCGCTCCCGGCTGTCGTACTCGGTCAGGAGGGACGGCGTCGTCGTGGTCGTCGTTTCCTCGGTAGAAGTGCGCGACGGCGGCCGAGCGGTCGTGGTCGTCTCGGTCGTCGTGGTCGTCGTGATTGCCGTCTCCGGCGTACCGTCCAGACACCCCGCGAGCAGCCCGGTCGCGCAGAGACCGGCCGACGCGAGGAGTCCGCGGCGGGACGTTCGGGAGAGCGGGCGACCGTCGGAGCGTCGTGTCATAGTATCTGGGATTACCGATTGGATAAATGTCTTGTGTATTAATATATTCAGATGACAATTAGTATCATGCTAGATAGCTCGCGGAGGTCGGCGCGGTATCGAGTCGGTTCGGCGATGACTTTTTGTTACATGCGAGTGTATGACAGGGCGATGAAATCAGTCCGGAGTGGTCTACGAAAGGGAGAGGTCGAGAAGGACACTTACGGGCGGTTGTCGTGCTCGACGTGCGGGGAATCGCTCAAGACGCACAACGACCCCGAGGAAGTGTTCTCGGTGCGGTCGTGCCCGGAGTGCGGCGGCGAGTGGAAGGTGCTGTAGTTCGTCACTCGAAGACCGCGTCGAACGCGTTCGCGCCCATCGGGTCAAAGCGGCCGGCGTCGAGATTCTCTCGGACGTGATTCGGGTCGCTCGCGCCGACCAGCGAGCAGGTCACGCCGGGCGCGCTCCGAGCAAAGTTGATGGCGCGCTGGGCGGTCGTGTCGCCGTCGAGTCGCGCCGCCACGTCCTCGGGGAGTTCCTCGGCGAGGCTCCCCTGCGCGATGCTCGCGCTGGTCATCACGTTCAGGCCCGCCTCCTGCGCGAACCAGAGCGCGCTCTGTTCGCCCTCCGGACCGTCCTGCGATTCGACGGTGAAGGCGTCGGCCATGACGACGTTGAAGGGGAGTTGCACCACGCGGAAGTGGGTCGCCGTGTTCTCCGCCGCCTTGGCGGCCTTCCTGGCGCGCGAGACGACTTCCCGGAGCGAGAGGTAGTCGTCGTGGCCCTTCGGCACCCGGAAGGCCGTCCACGTCGCCACGCCGTAGTGTCGAATGTCGCCGTCGGCGGCGCGTTCCTCGAGTCGGGTGAAGGCGGCTTCGAGTCGGTCGTAAACCTCCTCGCGCGACTTTTCGTGCAGTTGCGTCTCGGGGTTGTGGACGTAGTAGCAGTCGACGGCGTCCAGTCCGAGGTTGTCGAGCGACCGGTCGAGTTGGTCGTCGAGGTACTCCGGCGCGATGCAGTGGCTCCCGCGCACGAGGTCGTCGCGGTCGACGATGCCGGTGTCGACGTACTCCTCCTTGACGAACGCGCCCGGGTCCGCCGGTCGCTCGCCGTCGAAGGGGACGAACCCGCCCTTCGTGGCGACGAAGACGGCGTCGCGGTCGACGTCGGCGTCTTCGATCGCTCGACCGACCGCGCGCTCGCTTCGCTGACAGCGGTAGTTGATGGCCGTGTCCACCACGTTGATACCGCCTTCGAGCGCCGCCTCTACGGCGTCGCGGTACGCCGCGTCGACCTCGTCGGTCGGGTCGCCGAGGTAGGTTCCGAGGCCGATGCTGGAGACCGCGCAGTCGCCGAGTCGGCGGAAGTAGGTGCGCCCGAACTCGTCGCCGTGCGCCGTGCGATACTCGTGGGTGCCCGATTCGGTCGCCATGGTCGTGATACTCCGCGCCGCGGTAAAAGCGCGGGGAGTCCTCCGTCTATCGAACGCGAAACTCGAACCCGCGCACGGCGTCCCCGTCGTCCCCGAACGCGCTCGCCACGCCCGCGCCGAGCGAGTACGCGACGCCCTGCGCGCCCAGACTCAATCGCTCGCGCAGGGCGCGGCGCGGTTCGAACTCCCGTACCGACACCTCGGGCACGCCCAGTCGCTCGGCGATTCGATCCTCCACGTCCTCGCGCGTGCCGAGTTCGTCCACGAGGCCGAGTTCGCGCGCGTCGTCGCCGAGGTAGACGCGGGCTTCCGTCTCGCGCACCGTGGCGGGGTCGATGTCGCGCCCCGCCGCCACGCGCTCGACGAAATCCTCGTAGAAGCCGTCGATGATGCCCTGCAGGTAGTCGCGTTCGTCGTCGCCCATCTCCTTCAGGGAGACGCCCGCGTCCTTGTACTTGCCCGCCGCGAGCCGCTCGTAGGCGAGACCGAGTTTGTCGGCCAAGTCGACGGCGTTCACCCGCGAGCCGATGACGCCGATGCTCCCGACGAGGCTGGCGTCCCGCGCGAACAGTTCGTCGCATCCGCTGGCGATCCAGTAGCCGCCGCTCGCGCACACGTCGGTCGCGTACGCGACGGTCGGTCCGTCGAATCGCTGCGCGGCGAGGCGGATGTCGTCGCTCGGGACGACCTCGCCGCCGGGGGTGTTCAGCCGGAGCAACAGCGCCTTCGCGTTCGAGTCGTCGTCCGCCCGCTCTATCTGTTCGACGATGTCGTCGGCCGGCGTACCGACCGAGGAGGGAACCGGCCCGCGTCCGCTCCTGCTTATCGGCCCTTCCACGGCGACCTCGGCCACGTCGTAGTCCGGATAGCGTCGGGCGGCGATCCGGGCGGCGAGTCGCGCGCCGAACAGGCCGACGACGAGCACGAGCGCGACGCCGAGCAGGTCCTCGAGCGAGTCGGGGACGAGGACGAACAGCCACCACGCGACCGCCACGGTGAGCAGTACGGCGACGAGCACGAACGTTCTGCGCGCGGCGCTGCTACCGCTGTCGGATGCGTCTCCGCTTGCCATACTCACGACTGCGCGGTCGACGCCGTTAAACGTTCGCTAAAAGGGAGACGGTAGAATCGAGCTTACAGCAGCCCCGTCTTCTGGAGCTTCATCAGGTCTTCCGTGTCGAGGGTCTCGCCTTCCTTGAACTGCTGGTAGATCTCCTCGGCTTCCTTCTTGGCCTCTTCGCGTTCCTTGGCCTTCTCGGACTTGCGCTCTTTCTCCTCTTTCTTGTCGAGTTCGCGCAGGCGCTTCTGGACGCGCACGAAGTCCTCGTGGTGCTGGTCGGCGGCTTCCTGCGCCTCCACGAAGCTCTCGTGCATCTCGTCGGCGTCGTCGCGGATGTCGTCGGCCTCGCGGTAGGCCTCGATCATGTTGTTGTGGTGCTGCTGGGCCTTGTCGGCGAGTTCCGTCACCTTCTCGTGGTGCTCGCTCGCCTCGGCGCGAACTTCCTCGGCCTCTTCGACGAGGTTTTCCAGGTCGTCACTCTGGTCCAGTTTCTCCTTGCGCTGTTGGTACTCGTCGCGCTTGGCCTCGATCTTCTCGATGAGTTCGCGCTCGTCCTCGGTGGAGAGCACTTCGGTCTGCTGTTTGAACTCGAGCTCCTCGATCTCCTTTTTGAGCTGCTCTAAGTCCTTTCCCTCGTCCAGTTCGAGGTCCGACTTGCGCTGCTCGACGCGCTCGAACAGTTCGTTCGCCTCGGCGTTGAGCTCGTTGCGCTTTTTCTTGTGCTCCTGAACCTGCTCGTTCAGTTCGTCGCGCTTCTCGCGGTGTTCCTGCGCCTCGTCCACCTTCTCGCGCGTCTTCGCGTTGAGTTCGTCCCGGTTGGACGCGCGCTTGCTCGCTTTCTGATTCAGCTCGTTTCGTCGGTCGCGGAGCTGTCCTGCGAGTTTAATGAGTTCACCTTTCGACTTGTTCTGAAGTTCCTCTTCCGTTACGCTTACCATGCTTAGTTATACCTCGGTTCCTTCCGCTCCGGCGCACGCGAGCGTCGCAACTCTCGTCTTCGAATACCAACCAGCCGGTTACAATATTCCCGTTTCATTGGTTGACGCGCGGTTCTACCGTGACGCCGGAAGCGTTCAGGTATTACCAAATATTCGGCATAGCTATTTAAACCTTGTGCCATCGAAACCTGTGGAAACGCTTAGCACGCGCCCCGAAACCCGTGGAAACGCTTAGCATACCTCGTTCAGGGGGGTATATAAATAGCTTCGTGGCTATCGCAAGCCGTTATCGTCGCCCGTCGGAGGTGACGGAAGTTCGAAGCGCCGCCGCGACCACCTTCCCGCTGCCACTTTCACTTTCACTCCGGGGACGGGTCGGTTTAACGTGGTCGGCGCACCGACGGGAACGTATGATAGAGACCCTGCGATGCGCGTGTGAAGCGGACGGCTGCGAGCACGAACTTCGGGAGTCGAACCTGATGCTCGTCATGGAAACCCCCGGAGGAACGCGGCGCGCGTACGAGTGCGACTGCGGCGCGGTGACCGTCACCGTCACGAAGTAGCCGCCTGAATCGGTACCGGCGAGCGCCGACGCGAGTAGCCGTCCTGAAGTGGGTCGGCGCGAAAGGGAGGACATGGAGGAGACGATTCGCGCACGCGGGCACGAGAACGTCACCGCCCGACACGCGAGCACGTTCGAGGTGACGACGGACGATTACCTCACGCCCGCAGGCGACTGCATCCTCGCCGTCGAGGCCGACCGCGCGCCCGCCGACTTCGCCCCGGAGTTCGCGGACGCCTGCCGCGACCCCGACGCGACGATCTCGGTTACCTTCGAAGCGGGCGGACACGAACAGACCGTCACCGGACGGGGGCACTCCGACCTCACCTTCGAGAGCGACCGAAGCGCGGTCGGCAGGACGAGCGACTACGTGGACGACCGAACCGTCCTGACCGGCGCCGAGTTCGCCGCCGACGGCTTCGACCGGGGACTCGTCGCCGCGCTGAGCGAAGGTGCGGAGGCCGTCGTGACGATTCGAGTCGAGGCGTAGACTCGTCGAACCGGGACGAGACGGGAGCGAGAGGCGAACCGGAACGGGAGAACGTACATGGAACCCGACACCGAGCGAATCGAGCGGGTGGTCGAGACGGCGGTTAGACGCGACGACGAGAGGAATCGCCCCGCGTTCTACGCCGTCGCCGGGAGTCACATCTACGGATTTCCGAGCGCGGGCGGCGACGTCGACGTGCGGGGATTCCACCTCGCGGACGGCGAGCGGTACGCGCTCCTCGACGAACCCGCCGATCAGGTCGTCGTGAACCAAGGAGCGGTCACGCCGGGATTCGAGGAGTACGCGGACGTCGACCTCGTCAGCTACGAACTCAAGAAGTTCGGTTCGCTGCTCTACGACGCGAACTTCAACGCGCTGGAGGTCGTCTTCGACGGCATCGAGGTGGTGAACGAGGTGCCGTCCGAACTCGACGCGCTCAAGCGACTGGTCGAAGGCGAGTTGCCGCTCGACGTGCCGCGAACGTACCACGGGATGGCGAAGACGAACTACCGGAAGCGGTTGGACCCGAACCGGGAGTCGTACGCTCCGACCGCGAAGAACTACCTCTACGCGCTCCGGGGACTGCTCGGTGCGCGGTACGTCCTCGATCGGCGCGCGATAACCGCCGACGTCCGCGAGCTTTCGACGCATGCTCTCGGCGACGCCGAGTTGGTCGACGAACTCGTCGCGGCCAAGCGAAGCGACGAGTCGGCTTTCGTGGACGATTCGCTCGCCGAGCGGGCCGACGAGCACATCGCGCGCCTGTTCGACGATATCGACCCACCGCGTCGCGTCGACAAGGGGGCATACCGGGAGAAGCTGAACGACTGGATGCGCGAGGTGCGCGCCGACCACCGACGGATTCTATAGCCCGACGCCGCAATCGGTTCCCATGAGCGACGACCCGGAACCCGCCGAGAACATCAGCGGCGGCGCGGAGGGCGGCGGCGTCGCCGCCGAGTTCGAACCCGCCGACGCCGAGACGCGCGCCGAGGAGGTCGTCGACCGACTCGGCGAGTTGTACTGGCGGAAGACCTACGGCGGCCAGGACGCCTTCACCTGCCTCGTTCGCACCGTCCTCAGCCAGAACACGAGCGACGTGGCCAGCCAACCGGCCCACGACGCGCTGATGGAGCGGCACGGCGACGGCGACTTGGCGGAGAACCTCGCCCGCGCGGAGCGCGCCGAACTCGCCGATACGATCCGCTCGGCGGGCCTCTACAACCAGAAAGCGAACGTGCTCGTCGAAGCGGGGGAACGCGTCGTCGCCGAGTACGGCGGGGCCGAGGGGTTCGACCGGTTCGTCACCGAGGGCGAACCGAGCGACGTGCGAAGCGCCCTGCTCGAGATGGACGGCGTCGGCCCGAAGACGGCCGACTGCGTCCTCCTCTTCTCCGGCGGACGGGCCGGCGTCTTCCCGGTCGACACCCACGTCCACCGGATTTATCGTCGGCTCGGTGTCGCGCCGCCGGACGCCGACCACGAGGAGGTGCGGGCGGTGCTGGAGCGCGAGGTTCCGGCGGCGAAGTGCGGGTTCGGACACACGGCCTCCATCCAGTTCGGCCGGGAGTTCTGTTCCGCCCGGACGCCCGCCTGTCTCGACGGGCCGGAGGCGTGTCCGCTGTCCGACCTCTGCGAGCGGGTGGGCGTGGACGTGGAATCGGGAGACGTCGTCGATCCGGCGGACGCCGACTAGCTACTCGACCTTCCCCTCTCTCCCCGACACGTCCGTCACCCACACCGTCTTCTGGTTCGTGAACTCCCGAATCCCCTGTCGGGAGAGTTCGCGTCCGTACCCCGAGTCCTTCACGCCGCCGAAGGGGAGTCTGGGGTCGGATTTGACGAGTTCGTTGACGAACACCATCCCGGCGTCTATCTCGGGGACGAGGCGCTTCGCCTCCGCTTCGTCCTTCGTCCAGATGCTCGCGCCGAGACCGAACTTCGTGTCGTTGGCGCGGTCGACGGCCTCCTCGGTGTCGGAGACCCGGAAGACGGACGCGACCGGGCCGAACATCTCGTCGTACCCGGCGGGGCTGTCGTCCGGCACGTCGGTGAGGACGGTGGGCGGGTAGTAGGCCCCCTCGCGGTCGAGGGGTTCGCCGCCGAGTTCGACGGTCGCGCCCGCGTCCACCGTCTCCTCGACCTGCTCGTGGAGGCCCTCCATCAGGTCCTCGCGGGCCTGCGGGCCGACGTCGGTGTCCTCGTCCATCGGGTCGCCGACGGTCATCGACTCCATCTCCTCGGTGAACCGCTCCATGAACTCGTCGTACACGTCGTCGTGGACGACGAACCGCTTCGCCGCGATGCAGGACTGACCGTTGTTGATACACCGGGCCTGCGCGCCGGTCGTCGCCGCGTCCTCGATGTCCGCGCCGGGGAGGACGATGAACGGGTCGCTCCCCCCGAGTTCGAGGACGGTCTTCTTCAAGTTGCTCCCGGCCGTCTCGCCGACCGAGCGGCCCGCTCGGTCGCTCCCCGTCAGCGTCACCGCTTCGATCCGCTCGTCCTCGATCACGTCCGCTATCTCGTCCGACCCGACGAGCAGGGCGGTGAACGCCCCCTCGGGGTAGCCCGCCTCCTCGAACACCTCCTGGATGGCCACGGCGCACTGCGGGACGTTCGAGGCGTGTTTGAGCAGGCCGACGTTGCCCGCCGTGAGGTTCGGCGCGGCGAACCGGAACACCTGCCAGAAGGGGAAGTTCCACGGCATCACCGCCAGCACCGGCCCGAGCGGTTCGTAGGAGACGTAGCTCTCCACGTCGGGTTCGGTGCCGACGCGCTCGTCCTGCAGGAACTCGCCCGCGCGCTCGGCGTAGTAGTCGCAGACCCACGCGCACTTCTCGACCTCGGACTTCGCGCTGTCGATGGGTTTCCCCATCTCCTTCGTCATCAGTTCGGCGTACTCCCGTTCGTTCTCGCGCAGAACTTCGCCCGCCTTCGAGAGGAGTCGCTGACGCTCCTCGATGGGCCGCCTGTGCCACTCCTCGTACGTTTCGCGTGCGCGCTGAAGTTTCTCGTCCACCGTCCCCTCGTCGTCCCCGTCCACCGTCTCCAGCACCTCGCCCGTCGCGGGGTTGAGACTCTCCATGTTCGGTTCGACGCCGCGCTAGGGCATGTACCCTCCGGCGGAACGGTCGGAATAGGTTCAGATGCGTCGACGCCCGCGTCGTTTTCCCCTTCCTCGCGACGCGGACAAGGGCTCGTTGACGAGCATACGCGCCGCATACTTATGGCCGTCTGAAACGACAACGAGCACGGTATGGGGCACGACAAGGGGACGGCTACCGGGGTGTGGTTGTCGTAGATGGCCTCGCTCGAATTGTTCCTCGTCATCGGGGCGAGCCTACTGCTCTCGCTGGTCCTGAGCGAAGTAATCGAACGGCTCGGCGAGCCGGGATTCCTCGGAGAAATCGTCGCCGGTATCTTGCTCGGCCCGTCGGTGTTGATGCTCATCGGCACGAATCAGAACAATCCGTTCCTCCTCATCGCGACCATCGGCGGACTCCTGTTGTTCTTCGACGCGGGATACCAACAGATCAGTTTAGACCAACTGCTCGCCGCGTTTCGACCGGTTCTGATAATCGGACTCTCGGGCGTGATACTCCCCTTCGTGGTCGGCTACGGAATCGGAACGTGGTTCGGCTTCAAGCTCGAAGCGAGCTTGTACCTCGGTCTCATCCTCTCCGTGACGTCCGTCTCCATCGTCGTTCGGACGCTGCTCTCGCTCGACAAACTCGACACGCAGTACGGTCGGTGGATTCTCGGCGCGTCGGCGGTCGACGACGTCATCGGCCTACTCGGCATCTCGATTCTCCCGTTGTTCTTCGTCGGGGGCGGGACGGGGGCCACGCTCTCCGCGCTCGGACTGGCCGCGCTCTTCTTCGTCGTCGTGGCCGTCTTCTATCGGTTCCTCCTCGGTCCGATAGCGAACCTGCTCGCGAAGTCCGACGTCGACGAAGCGGACTTCATCGCGATTTTGGGCCTCCTCTTCGTCTTCGGCTACGCGTCCGACGCGGTGAACCTCTCGTACTTCATCGGGGCGCTCGCCATCGGACTGATCGTCTCGACGAACGAGCGACTCGAGGGGAAAGACCTCCAGTCGAACGTGTACGGTATCGCCTACGGGGTGTTCATCCCGCTCTACTTCGTCGCCATCGGAGCGCGGATGAACTTAGGAGACTTGACGCTCAACTCGTTCATCGTCGTCTTCGCGGTACTCGGTCTCCTCTCCAACTTCGTCGCGGGCTACGTCGGAAACCTCCTCGCCGGGGGACCCCGGGAACACTCGCTGATCTTCGGCTTCGCACTGCTGCCGCGTTCGGAGTCGGGCATCGCCATCGTCGCGCTCGGCGTCTCGCAAAAAATCGTCGGGAATCAAATCTTCGTCGCGTATCTGGTCGTCTTCATCGTTTCGGTGCTGCTGACGCCGTCGCTGTTGAAGCGGGCGGTCGACCGCGCCGAGTCGAAGAAAGTGAGCCAGTCGGAGGCGGGGCAGAAACGGCCCGACACGAGCGGCTGAGCGACCCGCTACAGGCGACGACGGATTACTCCGTCGAGTCGTCGTACCGCTCTGCGGCGGTCTCGAACGCGGTTTCGACCTGCTCCCTGCTCCGACGGCCTTCCGCCTCGGCGATGGCCTCCGGGTCGGGGTTCACGTCGTCGTCGATGCGCGCCCACGACTTGTGGACCTTCGCGTGGCACCACCGACAGAGGTAGACCGTTATCTCGTGGCTCAGCGTCTCCCCCTCGCTCGCGTACGAGAGGTGGTGTTCTTCGAGCAGCGGCCGCTCGTCTGAGTGGGCCATCCGACGCTCTTCGAGGCCGCATCGGATGCACCGGCGGTCGCGGTTGCGACACCGGAAGTGCGGACAGTCGCTCCAGTTCCAGTCGCCGTCGGGGTCGGCGACCGGACACGCGAACTCGTCCTCCCGGCGTTCGCGGGCGAACTCGGGGTCGTGTTGCGGGTGTTCGAAGGCGTACCGACACAATCCCTCGTCGGTCAGGTGGTCGCAGAGTCCGGCGTGGTCGTAGGGGTCGTCCACGCCGACCGCGGTTCCCGACGGGGTCTTCTCCATGCTCTGTTCGTGGGGACGCTATCGCACAAAAGCTTTGTCTCCGCCGCGAGCAGTTGGCGGCGTGCGCGTCGTACACGAATCCGACGGAGCGTCGAGGACGCTGGCGACGAACGTCGAGACGGCCGACTCGTTCCTCTCGCAGGCGCGGGGGCTGATGTTTCGGCGGTCGGTTCCCGACGACTACGCCCTCGCCTTTCGGTTCGACGGCGTCGCCGCGCGCGACGTCCACATGGTGTTCGTCCCGTTTCCGCTCGACGTGGTGTGGACGCGGGGCGGAGAAGTCCGGCGAGTCGAACGCCTGCGTCCGTGGCTCGGGCGAGCGAAAGCGGAAGCTGACGTGATGTTCGAACTCCCCGCCGGAACTGCGAAGGGCGTGTCCAGCGGCGATTCGGTTCGGCTGGCCGACTGACCCCCTCGAAACCGCTCAGTCCGTCTCCGCGACGGGGTTGAACGCGTCGACCGGCGTGACGGAGTAGTCGACGGTGAGCGTGTCCCTCGTGGCGCGAATCTTGCCGACGAAGGTCGATATCTCGTCGAGCGTCCCCTCGATGACGAACAGCTCCATGCAGTAGTGGTCGCCGACGTGGTTGTGGAAGTTCGACTCGACGAGCCCCTCGTGCTCGTGGCGCAGTTGCATCATCCGCTCTTCGACGTTCGTGGTCTCGTAATCGAAGAGGACGGTGACGATACCCATCAGCTTGCGGTCTTCGAGTCGGCGGTCCTCGAACTCGCCGAGGAGGTTTCGACTGGCCTCGCGGACGACCTCGCTTCGACCGGTGTAGCCGTGTTCGTCGGCGAACTGGTCGATTCGGTCGAGCAGTTCGTCCGGCATCGAGACGCTGACGACGGTCATGTATTAACGCAGGCCCCGTTCGCTATTAGAACCTTGTTATCAGTACGAGAACTCGATGCGCTCCCGTCCGGGGTCGACCGTCGCTTCGCCGCCGACCGGGACCGGGGCGACCGGCGCGGTGTGGCCGAAGTCGAGGTCGAAGACGACCGGCGCGTCGGGATTGTACTCGGAGACGAGGTCGGCGATCGCCTCGCGCTGGCGCTCGCGGTAGGCCTCGCGTTCCTCCGGCGGGCGCTCGACCTCGTGTGAGCGCGCCTTCGCTCGCCCGACGAGCACCGCCGAGAAGCGCGAGAGGAGGCCGCGCTCGCCCATCCCCAGCAACGTCCAGCGAACGTCGAACTCGCTCGGCAGTTCCTCGGAGGTTTCGAGCAGGAGCACCGTCCCGTCGAGTTCGTCGGGGTCGGGCAGGTAGCGGTTCACCGACAACTGGAGGTCGACGACTTCCAGACTGCCGCCCCACGTCCGGCCCGTGACTCGCTCGCTCCCGCCGCGCCACCGCCAACCTGGATTGGGTTCCATCTCGCGGTGCCGGTCGAGATTCTCCGGGTCCTCCCAGTCCAGGTCCTCGTCGGTGAACCGCTCGGCGGGGCGCAGTTCGCCGAACGACTCCTCGAACATCGCCCGGCGCAGGTGCTCCGCGGTGTAGTCGTGCATCGACCCCTGCACGGCGAACTCGGTGAAGAGGGTGCCGCCGTAGAAGGAGACGATTCCCTCGTTCCAGAGCACCGTCTGGAGGTTCGTGTTGTCGCTCGTCCCGTAGAACCGCGTCGGGTTCTCGCGGAGTACGTCGGCGTCGAGATGGGGGAGGATTCGCACCTGGTCGGCCCCGCCGATGACGGCGACGACGCCCCCGATTTCGGGGTCCGCGAAGGCGTCCATCACGTCCTCCGCCCGCGCCTCGGGGTGGGCGTACAGCCACTCCGGAGATCTGGTCGCGGTCGGGAACTCGACCGGTTCCAGTCCGAACTCCCGGACGCGTTCGAGTCCCAACTCGTAGACGTGCGGGAACAGCGCGGCGTGGCTCGTTCCCGGCGCGACGACGGCGACCTTGTCTCCCGGTTCGAGCGCCGGCGGAACGACGAACTCGCTCATTCGCTGATAGGTTCGGCGGAGCGTTTCAAGTAGTTTTCCCGTACCGTTCCGTCGGCGGCTGCCGGTCGACCAAGCCGATGCGCCTCCGGCAACGTCACCCTTCTTCGGGCTTAACCGTGCCATAACAAAGTCGGACTCGGTCGTGGACGGATGTATGTCGAACCGCTCCGCCGAGGGGTACGGGGCGGCGGTCGAGTGGCCGTCGTTCGCGCCGGACCGAGCGTGGTTGTTGGCGGCGCTCGTCGCCGGAAAGACGCTCGACGCCGTGAGCACCGTCACCGTCCTCCACCTCCGAGACGACGTGTTCGAGTCCGTGTGGCTCACGCGAAAACTCATGCAGGAGTTCGGGATGGTCGGCGGGTCGCTCATCACGCTCCTCCTCGCCGTGGTCGGCGTCGCGCTCCTCGCCGAAAGCGGTCTCCTCGTCGAGCGTCTGCTCCCCGACTCGTGGGTGCCGGACGGGTACCCGGCGGCGTTCCGGACGACCACGTACCTCGCGGCGGGCGCGTGGTACGGATTCCTGGGCGTGCACAACTTCCTGTTGCTGTTCTGACCGTCCGAAATCCGCCGGTCTTCTCTCAGTCGTCGCTGTCCGACGCGAGCGCCGCCACCACCCGCGACGGGTTCTTCGAGAACACCTTCCGCATGGCGTCCTCCGGCACGTCGAGGGTCAACACCTCCATCACCGCGACGTTCGGGTGGGCGTTCGGAGCGCCGCTGCCGAACAGCACGCGGTCGGGGTGTTCCATGACGGCGCGCTCCAGTTGCTCGCGGTAGCGCACGAAACTCGTATCTAAATAGCAGTCGTCGTAGGAATCGAGCGTGTCGATGGCCTCGTCCATCAGGTCGCGGTTCAACGGGTAGCCGCCGAAGTGCGAGAGGACGACGGGGAACGACCGGTCGAGCAGGGTTTCCGCCGCCGCACCGGGCGGGAATCCCTCGCCCGCGTGGACGATGAGCGGGAGGCCGACGTCCTCCAATTGGTCGAGCACGTCGTCGTCCGGCAGGCCGTCGCAGGTGGGGTCTATCTTGAAGCCGTGGAACCGGTCGTCGTAGGCGTACTGTTCGATGTCGTCCGGCGCGGTGTGCCAGTCCTTTCGGCTCGCGCCGAAGTTCCGCAGTCGCGCCGTCGCGCCCCCCGTCGGGTCGCGCGGCCCGTTGATGCGAGCGAACGCGACGAACGGGCGCTCGACGCTCCGCCGGGCGACGGCGTTGTTCGCCCGCAGGTAGCTCTCGCCCTCGCGCGGGCCGGGGAAGACGACGGCGGCGACGACGCCCGCTTGATGCATCTCGCGCTCCAACTTCTCGGGCGAGATGGCCCGCCCCCGCGCCGTGACGGGTTCTTCCACGGGAAGTTGAGCGTGTACGTCCACGACGCGAAAGCGGTGCTCCAGTTCCAGCATCGCACCATCTTTCGGAGATAATCCGGTTTGAATCTATCGGTCGGGAGGCCGACGAGCGCGGGGTTCCGTCGCGTCCTGCGAACTTAGTAGAAACATTTATATAGAATATCAATCATTCGTTATACTGATGTCAGAATCAGGCTTCGGACAGCGACGCATGGGCGGACGACCGATGTTCATCCTCAGCGAGGGGACGCAGCGAACGCACGGTCGAGACGCTCAGTCCTCCAACATCACGGCAGGGAAGGCGGTGAGCGAGGCCGTACGCACCACGCTCGGCCCGCGAGGAATGGACAAGATGCTCGTCTCCGACTCCGGCGACGTGGTCATCACGAACGACGGGGCGACCATCCTCGACTCGATGGACATCGAGCACCCGGCGGCCCAGATGATCGTCGAGGTCGCCCAGACGCAGGAAGACGAGATCGGCGACGGGACGACCACCGCCTCGGTGCTCGCCGGCGAACTCCTCGCCAAGGCCGAGAACCTCCTCGAACAGGACGTCCACCCGACGACCATCGTGGAGGGCTACGCCCGCGCCCGCGACATCGCGCTGCAGGCGATCAACGAACTCGCGCTCGACGCCGACATCGACGACGAACTCCTGCGACAGGTCGCCGAATCGAGCATGACCGGCAAAGGAACCGGCGACGTGGCGACCGAGCGACTCGCGGAAGTCGTCGTCGGGGCCATCCGCCACGTCGAGGGCGACGACCGCGTCGAACGCGACGACGTGCGCGTCCACACGCAGGTCGGGTCGAGTTCCAGCGCGACGGAACTCATCGAGGGCATCGTCACCGACGCCGAACCCGCGAACAAGAACATGCCGCGCTCGGTCGAGGACGCGACCATCCTCGCCACCGACGGTAACTTCGGCGTCCGCGAGACGGACATCGACGCCGAGTACTCCGTCGACAACGTCGACCAGCTCACCGCCGCGATGGACGCGGAAGACCGTCAGCTCCGCGACCTCGCCGACGCCATCGCCGACGCGGGCGTCGACGTCGTCTTCTCGCACTCCTCCATCGACGACCGAACCGCCTCGTACCTCGCCGACCACGGCATCCTCGCCTTCGAGGACGTGGACGACGACCTGACGACCGCCATCGCGCAAGCGACGGGCGGCAAACGCACGGGCAAGCCGGACGACATCGACGACGACGAACTCGGCCACGCGGACCGCATCCGCGTCGAGAAGTACGGCGACGAGGACCTCGCGTTCGTCGAGGGCGGCGCGGCGGCCAAGTCCGTCACCGTCTTCGTCCGCGGCGGCACGGAACACGTCGTCGACGAACTGGAGCGCGCGCTGACCGACGCCCTCGACGTGGTCGCCTCCGCCGTCGACACCGGCAACGTCGTCCCCGGGGCCGGCGCGACCGAAATCAACATCGCGGGGCGCGTCCGCGACGACGCCGCGGGCATCGAGGGCCGCCAACAACTCGCCGTCGAAGCCTTCGCCGACGCGGTCGAGGTGCTCCCGCGCACCCTCGCGGAGAACACCGGCATGGACCCCATCGACGCGCTGGTCGACCTCCGCGCGGGCAACGACGACGCGCCGGGACGCGCCGGCATCATCTCCTCCGGCGAGACCGGCGAAATCGCGGACCCCGTCGAAGCCGGCGTCATCGATCCCGCCGCCGTCAAGCGCGAGGCCGTCGAGAGCGCCACCGAAGCCGCGACGATGATCGCGCGCATCGACGACGTCATCGCCGCGGAGTAAGCGCCTTCGACTCGACCGTTCTCCGTTTTCGCGCCCCGAGTAGCAAACCCTAACCCTCCGGAACGTCAACTCCGGACGATGAACGACCGTATCGTCTCCGGACGCCCCATCTTCCTCGCCACCGCCGCGGTCGTCGTCCTCGTCGCGGGCGGCATCGGATTCGTCGTCGGTACGACCGGACAGAACCGCGGGACGACGATGGACCTGTTCGGCGTCCCGCTGTTCGAGATGTCCCCGGCGGTGATGGCCGTCTTCGGCATGGCAGTGACGACCGGCGTGTTGGTCCTCCTGTTCGGACTGGTCTCGTACGCGTCGCGGTTCGACAGCGAACGGACGGCGTGAGCGAAGCGGAACGCCGCGCTCGCATCGGAGCGTTGAAGCCGCCGCGTTTTGAACCCGATTTCCATGACGGACCGCCGTAAGGGTGCCCGCACCGCCCTCGGAAGTCGGCGGGGGCGAACTCCCACCCGCGACGCGCTCGCAGTCGCCGCGACCGTCCTGCTGGCGAACACGCCGACGCAGTTTGCATTTTACGTCGTGCTCGACACGTCCGATTCCGCGAGCGCGGGGCTTCTCCGGCACGCCGCGACCACCATGAGCGGTGCGCTCGTTTTCGCCGTGCTCTGGACGGGCATCGTCTTCTTCGCGTTCGGACCCGCGCTGGCGGGTGCGCGGCGGAACCGGCAGCCGGTTCGGCGAGAACAGTAAAACCGACGGGGACGAAAGGGGGGCGTATGGGAGAGGGAACGCTCGGTCTCGGGGAGTCGGTGTCGTTCGCGCTCGGGGGAATCATCGGCGGCGGAATCTTCGCGGTGCTGGGCGTCGTCGCCAAGGTCGCTGGGCCGACCGCGTGGCTCGCGTACTTCGCCGCCGGTATCGTCGCGATGTGCACCGGCTACTCCTACGTCAAACTGAACCAGTTGAGCGACTCGCGGGGCGGGTCGGTGACGTTCATCGAGGAGTTCGTCGGTCGGCCGACGCTGGCCGGGATGGTCGGTTGGGCGCTCGTCGTCGGCTACATCGGCACGATGGCGATGTACGGGTTCGCCTTCGGCGCGTACTTCGGCCGGGTGTTCGGCCTATCCACGATTCCGGTGCTCGGGTTGCCGACTCGCCCCGTCGTGTCCGCGCTCGTCGTCGTCGGGTTCGTCGGCCTCAACGTCCTCGGCGCGCGCGAGTCGGGCGTGGCCGAGGACGTGCTCGTCGCGCTCAAGGTCGGAATCGTGGTGCTGTTCGGCGTCGTCGGCATCTGGTTCGCCTACTCGCACGGCCAGTTGAAACTCGGCGTCTCGGAGGCGGTGCGCCACCCCGTCGGACCGTTCGTCGCCGCCGCCGTCTCGTTCGTCTCCTTCGAGGGGTGGCAACTGCTCATGTACGACCAGGACAGCATCGAAAATCCGGTCGAGAACATCACGAAGGCGGTCTACGTCTCGATTCCCGTCGCGACGCTCATCTACGTGGCCGTCGCGCTCGTGACCATCAGCCTCGTGAGTCAGGGACAGGTCGCCAAACATCCGGACGTCGCGCTCGCCATCGCGGCCCGGCGGTTCGCGGGGCAAATCGGCTACCTCGCCATCGGCGTCGCGGCGCTGTTCTCGACCGCGAGCGCCATCAACGCGACCATGTTCAGCACCGCGCTCTTCTCCAAGGGAATGCTCGCCGACGGCCTCCTGCCGGACGAGATAGGGGACGCCTCCGCCGAGGGGCCGCCGACGCGAACGCTGCTCGTCATCGGCCTGTTCACGGTAGCGTTCACGGTGTACGGCAGCCTCGAAGCGATAACCGAGTTCGCGTCCCTGTCGTTCATCGTGGTGTTCGGCGCGATGAGCTACCTCGCGTTCCGAGAACGCGACAGCGAGGAGATCAGCGCCGCGGTTCCCGCGGTCGGTCTGGTCGGAAGCGCCGCCTTCCTCCCGCTGTTGATCTGGCACCTCTACACCGCCCAGCGCGACATACTCGTGCTGGTCGTCGGTATCGCCGTCGTCGTGCTGTTGCTCGAACTCCTCTACTTCGAGCGGAAGTCGGTGCTGGAAGGCGTCAGCGACGTTAAGAAACGGATGTAGCCGGTCGGCGCTCGCGCCTATCGTTTTTCCAATCGAATCTCGTCGCCGACCGAGACGCCGAACGCCTCGTCGCCCCGACCGCGGTTCACCGCGAGTTCGACGTTTCCGTGGCTGCCGACGGTCACGAGACGCCGGCCGGGTTCGACGTGCGCGTACGACGGGGCGACCGGTGCGGACGCGCCGTTGACCTCGAGTTCCTCCGCGTCGTCCACGAACTCGCCGGGGACGTTCGTGACGGCGTTCCCGAAGTCGTCCACGACGAGGAGTTCGCCCGTCGCCTCGCGCTCGCCGACCGTCGGTTCCGGAAACCGCAGGTCCTCGAACCCGTCCGCCGGCGCGATGTCGGACAGGGTTTCGAGCGAACCGACGCCTTCCTCGTGGATTCGCGCGGCGGCGGGCGCGAACACGTCCCGCCCGTGGAACGTCGAACTGTCCGCGTCCTCGTACTCGATTCGGAAGACCTCCGGGTCGCCGAGTTCGCGGGCGACCGGAAGCAAGACGCCGTTGTCCGGCCCGACGAGGGCGTGGTCGCCCGCTCGAACCGCGAGGGCCGCGCGGTCGGTGCCGACGCCGGGGTCGACCACGACGAGGTGGACGGCGGGCGGGAAGTAGGGGAGCACCTCGCGCAGCCAAAACGCGGTCGTTCGAACGTCCTGCCGGGGGAAATCGTGCGCGACGTCGACGAGCCGGGCGTCGCTGCGCCGGAGGATGACGCCTTTCATCGCCGCCGGGTACGGCGCGCCGAAGTCCGACGAGAGGGTTATCATGGGACGACGTAGGAACGCGGGCGTAAAAACGGCGGCGTCGGCAGCCTTACGTCGTCGTGCCGAAAGGAGCGACCGTGGTACGGACGTTGGAAACGGCGCGTCCCGTCTACTGTCCGGGGTGCGGCGACGAGTTGGGGGCGCGAACGCGGGACGGACGGACGGACGTTCCCGCACTGCGACCGGTGCGAGTTGACGACGTATCGCAACCCGGTTCCGATGGCCGGGACGGCCGTCGTGGACGACGACGGCGTCCCGTTGATTCGACGGGGGCGCGGGGCGGACGTCGGAGCGTGGGCCCTTCCGGGCGGCCACGTCGAGGCCGACGAACCGCCCGCCGTCGCCGCCGCCCGCGAGCTCGAGGAGGAGACCAACGCGACGGTCGCCCCCGACGACCTCTCGCTGCTCGGGACGGGGTTTCTGACGTTCGAGAGCGGGGCGACGATGGTGTCGATAAATTACGCGGTTTCGGCCGCGGCGACGGGCGGAGACGTTCGGGCGGGCGACGACGCCGCGGCCGCGCGCTTCTGGTCCCGGGCGGAGATCGTCTCCGAGCCGTCCGACTCGACGTTCCTTCGGGCGTCCGGGGCGGAGCAGGTACTGGCGGCGATTGACGACTTCGGATGAGTCGGTCGCGTCACCCGCCGTTCGCGTCCGTCTGGCTGACGCGCTGGATGCGCTGGATGCCGCCGATTTCGTCGATGACCTCCGCGACCGACTCCGGGACGAGCCTCCGCCAGTCGCCGCCGTCTATCATCCGGTCGCGAACTTCGGTGCCTTCGAGCACGTCGCGGTTGAACATCGGCGATTGGCGCACCTCGACGCCGGCCTCCGTGAACAGCTGGATGACGAGGGGGTTGTTCGAGTACGCCACGTCGAAGTCCGGACTCATGCTCTGGACGTGGCTCACCCACACGGAGTTCCTGTCCAAGTCCTCGATGGGGACCGCGTAGGTGACGAGGTCGAAGTCGCTCGTCGACTTCGTTATCATCATGATGCGCTCGCCCGCCGTGAAGGGGTCGTGCCGGGTGTGGGAGTCGCCCGCGCTCCCGATTCCGAGGACGAGTTCGTCCACTTCTTCGGCGATGTTTTCGACGACGCTGTGGTGGCCGTTGTGGTAGGGTTGGAAGCGCCCGATGTAGAACCCGCGAGTCATGGTCGAACCGACGGGGAACGTTTTTATAAGGATGACGAGTCCCGGTCGAAGCGCAACGGCGGACTTACGCCGTGACACGCGGACGGGAGAAGGGGCACGCGCAGTCGGAGGGAGAAAGTATATCAGTTCGCCTGCCCTGTTTTCGATTACACTGACCGAATTCTATGAGTAACGACACCGAAGCACCACCACCGGAGCAGGAAACCGAGCGAGAGGTCGATAGCCTCGGTAGCGAAGTGGACGTCGACGGCGACGTCGCCGAAGACGACCTGCTCGGTGGACTAGAGATAGAAAGCACGGAAGAGGTCGAGATACCGGACCGACTGGTCGATCAGGTCATCGGTCAAGACCACGCCCGTGACGTGGTGATGAAGGCGGCGAAGCAGCGCCGCCACGTGATGATGATCGGCACGCCCGGTACCGGGAAGTCGATGCTGGCGAAGGCGATGAGCCAACTCCTCCCGAAGGAGGACCTGCAGGACGTGCTCGTCTACCACAACCCCGACGACGGGAACGAGCCGAAAGTCAGGACGGTTCCCGCCGGGAAGGGCGAGCAGATAATCGAAGCTCACAAGGAGGAAGCGCGCAAGCGCAACCAGATGCGCTCGTTCCTGATGTGGGTCATCATCGCCATCGTGGTGGGGTACGCCCTGCTCATCGCCGGGCGACCGCTACTCGGCATCCTCGCGGCGGGCGTCATCTACCTCGCGTTCCGCTACGGTTCCCGCGGTAGCGATGCGATGATTCCGAACCTGCTGGTCAACAACAGCGACGTGACCAGCGCGCCGTTCGAGGACGCGACGGGCGCCCACGCCGGCGCGCTGCTGGGCGACGTGCGCCACGACCCCTTCCAGTCGGGCGGCATGGAGACGCCCAGCCACGACCGCGTGGAGCCGGGGGCCATCCACAAAGCCAACAAGGGCGTGCTGTTCGTCGACGAGATAAACACGCTCGACATCCGCAGCCAGCAGAAGCTGATGACCGCCATTCAGGAAGGCGAGTTCGGCATCACCGGTCAGTCCGAGCGGTCCTCGGGCGCGATGGTGCAGACCGAACCCGTCCCGACCGACTTCATCATGGTCGCGGCGGGGAACCTGGACGCGATGGAGAACATGCACCCCGCGCTCCGCTCGCGCATCAAGGGGTACGGGTACGAGGTGTACATGGACGACACCATCGAGGACACGCCCGAGATGCGGCGCAAGTACTCGCGGTTCGTCGCGCAGGAAGTCGAGAAGGACGGCCGTCTCCCGCACTTCGACGCGGACGCCGTCGAGGAGGTCATCCTCGAAGCCCAGCGCCGCGCCGGGCGGAAGGACCACCTCACGCTCAAACTGCGCGACCTCGGCGGACTCGTCCGCGTGGCCGGCGACATCGCCCGCGCGGAGGACGCGGACCACACGACCCGCGACCACGTGCTGCAGGCGAAGCGCCGCTCGCGCTCCATCGAGCAGCAGATCGCCGACGACTACATCGAGCGCCGCAAGGACTACGAACTCACCGTCTCCGACGGCGAGGTCATCGGGCGCGTCAACGGTCTCGCGGTCATGGGCGAGGACAGCGGCATCATGCTCCCCGTGATGGCAGAAGTGACGCCGTCGCAGGGGCCGGGTAACGTCATCGCCACCGGCCAACTCAAGGAGATGGCCGAGGAGTCCGTGAAGAACGTCTCGGCCATCATCAAGAAGTTCAGCGACGAGGACATCAGCGAGAAGGACGTGCACATCCAGTTCGTGCAGGCCGGCCAGCAGGGCGTGGACGGCGACTCGGCGTCCATCACGGTCGCCACCGCCGTCATCAGCGCGCTGGAGGACGCGCCCGTGCAACAGGACGTGGCGATGACCGGTTCGCTGTCGGTGCGCGGCGACGTGCTCCCCGTCGGCGGGGTGACCCACAAGATAGAGGCCGCCGCGAAGGCCGGCATCGAGACGGTCATCATCCCGAAGTCCAACGAACAGGACGTGATGATAGAAGAGGAGTACGAGGAGATGGTCGAAATCATCCCCGTCTCGCACATCAGCGAAGTCCTCGAGGTCGCCCTCGCCGGCGAACCCGAGAAGGACAGCCTCATCGACCGACTAAAGAACATCACCGGAAGCGCCCTCGAGCACGAAATCGGCGGCACCTCCGGTCGTCCCAGTCCGCAGTAAGACCCCCAAGACGCCTTCGTTTTCCGTCGTTTTTCGCGCCGAAGAGGGTCGGGCAACGACTGCGCCGAAGAGTCACCCCGACGCCGAAAGCGGAGTAGACAACTTTTCACCGCACGGCGTCGAACTCGCGTTCGAATGCCCGCGCCGAACTGGAACGCCTTCGCCGCCGTCGCGCTCCTCGTCCTCGCCATCCTGATAGCCTTGGCGCGAGCGTCGCAGGCGATGCTGGCCGACCCGCCGGAGGGTGACGGTATCGACCGTCCCGAGGACGCCCCGCGTCCCGACGAATCCGTCGAATCGGCGACCGACGCGGACGCGGCCGAACCGGGGGCGGTGCGCGCGGACGGACCTGAAGTCGCCGGCCGCGCCGCCGAACGGGCGACCCCCGCCGTCGAACCGGCCGAGAAGCTCACGCCGGGGAGGCTCCTCCTCAACGTCGCGCTGAGTCAGGGACTGTTCGGCGCGGTGCTGGTCGGGGCGGCGGTGCTCGCCGCGATTCCGCCCGCCGCGCTCGGCGTCGGGTCGCCGACCCTCCGGGAGTTCGGTCTCGGCGTCGCGCTCGGCGCGGCGCTGTTCGCGGCGAACGAACTCGGCCAGCGGGGGGCGGACGCGCTGGGCATCGACTACGAGGACGGCCTGCGCGAGATGCTCACGCCGGACACGCCCGGCGGGTGGCTCCTCCTACTCGGCGTCGTCCTCCCCGTCATCGCCGGGTTCGAGGAGTTCCTCTTTCGCGCGGCGCTCGTCGGCGCGCTGACCGCGGGGTACGGCGTCTCGCCGTGGCTCCTCGCGCTCGGGTCGACGGTCGCGTTCGCGGTGGGCCACGGCGCGCAAGGGGCGGGCGGTATCCTCGTGACGGGGGCGCTCGGCGGCGTCCTCGCCGTCGCGTTCGTCCTCTCCGGGAGCCTGCTGGTCGTGGTCGTCGCCCACTACCTCGTCAACGCGCTGGAGTTCGTCGTTCACGCCGGGCGGGAGTGAGACCCGCACGAGAATCGGAATAGCGACCGCTCTCCGCCGTCGGCTCACCCTCCGAGAAGCGGTGGTTCCTCGCTACTCGCGATTCCACCGGTCGTTCCGATGCTACCGTTCTTCCGAGTCCAACACGCGGATCTGGTCGCCCCGCACCGTCACCGGAATCGGAACCGTCGCTTCGTACAGTTCGACCGTCACCTGGTCTTTGCCCTCGTCGATGCGCTGCACCTGCGCCTTCTCGCCCTTGAACGGGCCGGCGATGAGTTCCACGATGTCCCCCTCCGCGATGCCCTCCACGTCCGGCGTCGGCGAGAGGAAGTGTTCGACTTCGGAGATGCTGCTCATGCCGGGCACCATGCTTCGAGCGTGCGGAATCTCCTCCAGCACGCGCCTGATGACCGCGTCGTCGTCCGCCTCGACCATCACGTAACTCGTCAACGAGTCGGGGGCGAGGACGGCGTGAATCTCCTCCTCTTCGCGGTTTACGATCATGTCCGCGACGGTGCGTTCCTGACTTGCCGTGGTCTTTACTGCGTAGATTCCCATTGTTTCACCTACGCCGGAAAGACGCTCATGATCGCGTAGATGACGAAGCCGAGCAGCCCGACGAGCAGGATGCCCGCGCCAGCGATCTTCGATATCTTCGAGAATTCGTCCCACGAGGGCGTACTCGCCAGTTTGAGCACGCGCACGTACGACGCGAGGTCGAGTTTGACGTCCATTGTTAGTTGTGCTTAGCCATCGGGCTTTTTCTATCTTTCCAAGGTAACCCAGCGGACGCTCGGAGGAACGTCGATGGTCGGAGCTATCGAAGGTGCGTCCGGTGCGAATCCGCACGTCGGCAGAAACGACGTGAAGGTGAGAGACGGGCGGTGGTCGCCGACGAACCGTCCGAGACGGTCGCGAGGTTCCGGGCCGCGACTATTCGACGTAGTCGATGTCTTCCATCCGGCTCTTGGCTTTCGCCTGTTCGGCCTCGTTGCGGCCGTAAATCTGGGGCGACTGCACGCCCGTGACGACTATCATCGTGCGCATCGTGCCCTCCAAACTCTCGTCGATGGAGGTTCCCCAGATGATGCGGGCGTCGGGGTCGATGCGGTCGTATATCTGCTCGACCACGCCTTCCGCCTCCTCGATGGACATGTCGTTGCCGCCCGTGACGTTGACCAGCGCGGACTTCGCGCCGCTGATGTCCACGTCGAGCAGGGGCGAGCGCAGGGCGCTCTTCACGGAGTCCTGCGCTTTCGAGTCGGAGTCGCTCTCGCCGAGACCGATCATCGCCACGCCGCCTTTCTCCATGACGGTGCGAACGTCGGCGAAGTCGAGGTTGACGAGCCCCGGCTTGGTGATGAGTTCCGTGATACCTTTCACGGAGCGCATGAGCACCTCGTCTGCCACCTTGAACGCCTGCTTGACGGGGAGTTTACCCACGGAGTCGAGCAGTCGGTCGTTCGGGACGACGATGACCGTGTCGCTCACGTCGCGCAGTCGTTCGAGTCCGGCCTCCGCGTTGGTGCGCCGGACTTCGCCCTCCGCCGTGAAGGGCGTCGTGACGATGGCGATGGTGAGCGCGCCGGCCTCGCGGGCGGCCTTGGCGACGACCGGGGCGCTCCCAGTTCCCGTGCCGCCGCCGAGTCCGGCGGTGACGAACACCATGTCCGACCCTTGGATCGCGTCGTAGATTTCCTCCTGGCTTTCGAGGGCGGCCTCCTCGCCGACCTGCGGGAGCGACCCCGCGCCGCGCCCGTTGGTCTTCTGTTCGCCCATCAGTATCTTCGTATCCGCCTCTATCTCCACGAGGTGCTGAACGTCGGTGTTCGCCGCGACGAGCGACGCGCCGTGGATGCCCTCCTCGGCCATCCGGTTCACCGTGTTTCCGCCGCCGCCGCCGCAACCGACGACGGTGATGTTGGTCTGTAGGTCTTTGAGTACGTCCTGAAGCTCCTCGTCGGTCATCGTGCCCGACGGAGATGCCTTCTTGGTGGCACCACCCATCTGGTTCTGCTCGGGGGGCTGTTGCTCCCCTTCCGCCTCCTCAATGGCGTCTTCGACAATTGAATCCATCCTTGAGACTTGAATTACGAACGCAGATTAATTATCTTTCCCCTCTAGATGGCATACGTCTGACGACAGGTCAGAATTCACACTCGATAGCGCCGGACGCGTTCCGTCCGCACCGCGTCCGGCGGAATCGTCTCGTCGTTCACGGTCACCGCGACCCCGGACGAGAGTTTTCCGAACTCGGGCCCCTCGGGAACGCCCAGTTGGCGGGCTTTCTCCGGGTCGAAGGCGCTCTCCCGCACCACGACCTCCTCCGCGGCGCGTTCCACGTCGTCGTACTTCTCACCGAGCAACCCCGCCAGTTCGTCCACGACGGCGTCGTAATCGCTCGGGCCGCGGACCGCCGCGTTCCCGGCCGCCAGCGTGCCGCCTTCCTCCGTCTCGAACGCGAGGGTGCGCTCGGCGACGAGTCCGCGCACCCGTTCGCGGTCGATGCCCGCGGCGGCGGCGAGCAGGTCGTCCGGAAGCTCGACGACCTCGAACTCCTCCGAGGCGCCGGCGAGGTCGCCGAACCGAAGCCCCGACTCGACCGGCGAGAGGTCGGTTTCCAGTCGCTCGACGAGCGGGAGGGGGACGCCGGACGTCTCCCGAACCCACGTCTCGCTCACGGTTCGATAGCCGAGGTCGGCGACGACCGATTCGAGTTCGGGGTAGTCGCCCTCGCGGACGGCGTACTCGGCGTCGCTCCGCTCGAACGCTCGCCGAATCGTCGCTCGATTCTCCGCGGGCGACCCCATCGCCTCCAAGTTCCAGTCCGACGCGACGTGTCCGACCGCCCAGTCCGTCTCGCGGACGATGCGCTCGAATCGCGGGGCGTAGTGGCCGCCGCCGAAGCCGACGAACTGTCGCTCTCGGGTCGGTTCGACCCCCCGGAGGTCGAGGATGGCGCGAGCGACGGCGCGGGCGGCATCGGAATCGCGCCACTGTTCCTCGTCGCTTCCCAGTTCCGCGAACATCGAGGGAACGCCGACGCCGCTCGGGCCGTGGTGGGTGCACTCCGCGCCCACGTCGTACCCGGGGGGCGCGTGCTCGTCGAACGCCCGGAGCAGACGGGCGTGCGCGTTGGGACACGCCCGAGCCAGTTCGCCGTCCTCGCCGCCGAACTGCGCCGGGCCGAAGTTCCCCGTGAAGTGCGCGGTGAGCAACGGCCCGGTGTCTCCGGAGTGCCGGGAGGCGAAAACGAGCATATCGGGGTCGGCGAAGGCGTCCGCCGCGTCCTCGATGTCGAGGTGGAGTGCGTCGAACTCCCGGAGTTCGAACCCGTCGGTGCGGTAGTATCGACCCCCGCCCTCGGCGTCGGGACGGGTTTCGTCTTCGCGTGCTGTCCACTCCGTTTCGGCGAGCAGTTGCTCGCCGATGTGTTCGGAGGCGTGGTCGGCGCGGCTGACGACGACGGCTATCACGACTTCGACTCCGCGCTAATCCGGAAAAAGGGCGTCGATGGCGTTAGACCTGCTCCGCCACGGTTCGCTCGGTCCCCTTGACGCGCTGGTAGACGCGACCGACGAGGAGTTGGAGCTGTTCCCGCCGCATCGCGAGGAGCGCGAGGCCGAGAACGATGTAGATGGCGCTGAACCCGATGAGCGCTTCGTAGTGGTGGAACTCCGGGTACAACTGAACGACGAACAACAGGAGCAAGGCGAGCGCCTCGCGGATGCTGATGTTGAAGTTGACGAGGATGGCGAGCGCGAAGAAGCTCTGCGCGGCGGTGAGCCAGATTTCGCCGACCTGCTTCTGCCCGAGGTGGAGCGTTCCGAGGTGTCCCAGCGAGATGCTGTAGACGATGCCGAGCGTGCCGATGAGCAGCGTCCACTGGTTCAGCTTCGAGGAGATGAGCGCGTTGAACGCCGCCGTCGAGCGCGCCTTGTTGACGAGGTAGGCGACGACGATGAGTTCGGGACTCTCGCTGGCGAGCGGTGCGACCCACTGAATCATCAGGAACGGCGGAACGCCGATATGTTTCCCGTACTCCTCCAAGCCGTGCGCGAACGGCTCGACGGCGGTGAAGATGACCAGTCCGGAGAAGACGAACATGCCGAGGTAGACGGGAACCCGGATGTTTTTCTTGAACGACTGGAAGTAGGCGGGGATGCCGACCTGCTCCTCGTCGGTGTGGGGCGCGTTCAGCGTGAAGATGATGTACGTGAAGTACAGGCCGACGAGGAACACCGTGTCCGCCAGCCCGATACCGCCGCCGAACGGGACGAAGAAGGCGTACAGCGTGGCGATGAAGAGAAACAGGATTTCCGTGGAGATGTCGCGGTCGAGCCGAACCCGGTCGGCGAGGAATCCGCTTCGGTACTCGACCGCGGGGTCGTTCGTGGAGCGCGCTTTGTAGATGGCGAACAGCGCGATGGCGGACCAACCGAGTCCGATGAGGATGCGGTTCGCTCCGGTCATGTTCGCCACGGCGTACCCGGCGGCCTCCTTCGACGCGGCCGAAGCGGGGTTGATGCCCGCCTCCCACGCGTACAGCGCGTCGACCGCGTACTCCGGGGCGACGGCGAGGACGGCGAGGATGGCGAGCGCAAACGCGCGCGGAACGTCCTCCTCCGCCGTTTCGGCGGCCCACGCGAGGAGGAACGACGCGCCGAGGACGGAGATTCCGGTGATCGCTATCGTTCCGAGCGTCGAGGGGGCGTGTTTGTGTCCGGTCGCCCACAGAACCATCCACGGCGCTGTCAGAAGTACCGAAAACAGAACTGCAACGAGGGGGTGTCGTAATCGGTTAGACATGTCTCTTCTCACCTGTAGCGTACTCGTATAAGTAGGTTTTGCGTTATCGGACGGAAGGGATTAATCGTCCGAGGGAATAGCTAGCATCTATGGACGTGTACGGGCTGCTCGGCAACCCGGTCGGCCACTCGCTGTCGCCGCCGATGCACGAGGCGGCCTACGACGAACTCGGACTGGACGCGCGCTACGTCACCTTCGAACCCGAGGCGATCGGCCCGGCGGTCGAGGGGGCGCGGGCGCTCGGCGTTCGGGGACTGAACGTCACGATCCCGTTCAAGGAGGACGTTCTCGCGCACGTCGAACCCGACGCGCTCGCGGAGCGAATCGGCGCGGTGAACACCGTCGACTTCTCGACGCCGACGCCCACCGGCCACAACACCGACGGCGAGGGCGCGCGGCGGGCGTTCGCACGCCACGACGTCCCCCTCAACGGGCGGTCGGCGGTCGTCGTCGGGGCCGGCGGGGCGGCCCGCGCCATCGCCTTCGCGCTGGCCGACGACGGGGCGGCGGTCGAGATAGCGAACCGAACCGTCCCGCGCGCCGAGTCGCTGGCCGCGGACGTGCCGGGCGCGAGCGCGCACGGACTCGACTCCCTGCCCGAACTCCTCCCGGACGCGGACGTGTTGGTCAACGCCACGAGCGTCGGGATGGAAGAGGACGTTTCCCCGGTACCCGCCGACGCGCTCCACGGCGACCTCGCGGTGATGGACGCGGTGTACCGCCCGCTGGAAACGCGACTGCTCCGCGAGGCCGGCGCGCGAGGGGCGACGACCATCGACGGGGCGTGGATGCTCCTTTTTCAAGGGGTCGCGGCGTTCGAACTCTGGACCGGTCGGAACGCTCCCGTGGAACGGATGAACGCCGTCCTGCGAAGACGCCTTTAAGTGAAGGGGCTCTGTACTGTCTCACAATGGGGCTTATCACACGGCTGAAATCGTTGCTCGGTCTCGGCGAGGAACGGTCGCAGACGCGCCGAAGCGACTCGGGCGTGACGATAGAGCGCGAACCGACCGAGGCGAGCGAGCAACCGGACGCGACGAACGAGAAAGCAGTGAAGCAGACCGACGAGTCCCCCGCGGAAGACGCGAGCGTCTCGACGGAGGACGTCGTGGACGAGGGCGAACCGACGGACCACATCGAAGAGGCCGAACCGGACACCGCCGCCGAACCGTCGGAGGCCACCGGGCCGGAACCCGAGGCCGGGCAACCGGCGCAGACGGAGGCGACCGAACCCGAACCGGGGCCGGAAGAAGTCGACGAGGACTCCGACGAGGCGGTCGAAGGGGAAGACGAAACCGAGGCGGCGACCGAGGAAGACGAAGCGCTCGAAGAAGAGACGGAATCCGAGGAGACCGCCGAAGCGGGGCGTCCCCTCGAAGACGTGAAGGGAATCGGCCCGGCGTACGCCGAGCGACTGCGGAACGCGGGCGTCGAAGACTCGGCGGCGCTGGCGACCGCGGACGCCGAGGAACTCGCGGAGGCGACCGACCTATCGCCGAAGCGGGTCGAGGGCTGGATAGAGCGTGCGAAATCGATGTGAGGAACCGGCGGTCGTCACACCGCGGGCGTCGTATCGCGGGACGGCTCACGACGCGCCGCCGGGGGCGCGGGTTCCCGTCGAAGCGCGGGTCGAAGTCGACGACCCCTTCCTCGCGTATCGGCGAGCGCGGGACGGCCCCGGCGGGTTCTACCTCGCCACGACCGGCGGACAGTCCGGTTGGGGGTACTTCGGCGTCGAACCGACGGCGCGACTGCGAGCGTACCCCGGCGCGGAGTCGCTCACGGACGCGCCGGGGCCGAGTCTCGGCGCGCTGGCCGGGGCGTTGGACGACGAGCGACTGGTGCGCGGGGAGTGCGACGTGCCGTACCCCTGCGGCCTGTTCGGCTGGCTCTCGTACGACCTCGCGCGGGAACTCGAAACGCTACCGGGGTCGGCCGACGACGACCGAGGATTGCCGCGACTTCAGTTCGGATTGTACGACCGGGTCGCGGCGTGGCGGGCGCGAACCGATTCGGGGAGCGTCACGCTCCGAGTGACCGCGTGCCCGCGGCTCGATGACGCCGACGTCGACGCGACGTACGACGCCGCGTGCGAGCGAGCGCTGGCTCTCGCGCGGGCGGCCGCGCGCGGGGACGAGGAAGTCGGCGGCGCGCCGACCGACGAACGAGGGTCGTTCGCGAGCGCGTGCGGAGCCGAGGCGTTCGCGGAGCGCGTTCGGGCGGTCAAGCGCCACATCCGGGACGGCGAGACGTTCCAGGCGAACGTCTCCCAGCGACTCGAAGCGCCCGCGAGCGTCCACCCGGTCGAGGCGTTCGACGCCCTGCGGCGGATGAACCCCGCGCCCTATTCCGCGCTGCTGGAGTTTCCGGGCGTCGACCTCGTGAGCGCCAGTCCCGAACTCCTGCTCGACGTCGACGGCGACCGCGTCGTCACCGAACCCATCGCTGGAACCCGACCGCGCGGGGGGACTCCGGAGGAGGACGCGGAACTCGAAGCCGACCTGCTGGCCGACGAGAAGGAGCGCGCCGAGCACGCGATGCTGGTCGACCTCGAACGAAACGACCTCGGAAAGGTAAGCGAGTACGGGAGCGTCGACGTCGCCGAGTACCGCCGCGTCGACCGCTACTCCGAGGTGATGCACCTCGTCTCCGAGGTCGCGGCGCGCCGTCGCCCCGATGCGGGTCTGACGGACGCCGTCGCGGCGGTGTTCCCCGGCGGCACCATCACGGGCGCGCCGAAACCCCGGACGATGGAGATAATCGACGAACTGGAGGCGACCCGCCGGGGACCGTACACCGGGAGCATCGGCGTTTTCGGGTTCGACGACCGGTCGACCCTGAACATCACCATCCGGACGCTGGTTCGCCACCGCGACGAGTACCACCTGCGCGTCGGGGCGGGCGTCGTCCACGATTCGGTGCCCGAGCGCGAGTACGAGGAGACGCTGGCGAAGGGGAAGGCGTTAGTGCGGGCCATCGACGAGGCGCTCGATCGGGAAGCCGGATTCTCTGCGGAGTAGGAGTCCGGCGTCTCTTCGTATCGTCCGCCTCGATTCGTACCGGAGTGTACTCCCACGAGTGCGTTCCGAGACGCCGCCCCCTTATCGTCGGCTTCCGCTCGAAGAGAGCGACCGGGGACGTTCGAAGACGCCGTCGTTGCGGAAACTCGACGAACGTCCCGAAGGACGACCAGCACCTTTTACCTGTGACACTTCCAACGTCGACCAACGATTCGACGCGACCCAGAAAGGCAGTCACGCGAAAATGATACTCGTCATCGACAACTACGACTCGTTCGCCTACAACCTCGTCCAGTACATCGGCGAGTTCGCCGACGAGGTCGTCGTCCGGCGCAACGACGCCGTCGACGTCGCCGGCATCCGCGACCTCGACCCGGACGGAATCGTCGTCTCGCCCGGCCCCGGAACGCCCGCCGACGCGGGGGTCTCGATTCCCGTGTTCGCGGAGACGACCTACCCCGCGCTGGGGGTCTGTCTGGGCCACCAGGCGCTCTGCGCGGCCCACGGCGCGCCGGTCGTCCGCGCGCCCGAGGTCGTCCACGGGAAACCGTCGACGGTGAGCCACGACGGGCGAGGTATCTTCGACGGCCTCCCGGAGGAGTTCGAGGTCGGGCGCTACCACTCGCTGGCGGTGGAGCGACGCGACATCCCCGACGCGCTGGTCGAGACGGCTCGGACCGCCGACGAGCGCCGGACCGTGATGGGGGTCCGGCACGTCGAGCGCCCCCACGTCGGCGTGCAGTTCCACCCCGAGAGCATCCTCACCGGCGAGGGAAAACGCCTCGTTCGGAACTTCTGTGAACGATGCTGTACCACGTAAACGGCGACCTCGTCCCCGCCGACGAAGCGACGGTGAGCGTGCGCGACCGGGGATTCATGTACGGCGACGCCGCGTTCGAGACCCTGCGCGCGTACGGCGGCGACGCGTTCGAATGGGACGCCCACGCCGACCGCCTGCGGGCGACCTGCGACGCGCTCTCGCTCGACCACGGCCTCGGCGACGACGATCTGCGGGGGCGCGTCCGCGAGACCCTCGACGCCAACGACCTGCGGGAGGCCTACGTCAAACTCTCGATTTCGAGGGGCGTGCAACCGGGGAAGCTCACCCCCGGCCCCGTCGAGGAACCGACCGTCGTCGTCGTCGTCGCCGAACTGCCGCGCGGCGGCGTCGACGGCGAACCGGTGTGGGACGCCCCGGCGACCGCCGAAACGGTCGAAACCCGGCGCGCGCCGGACGCCGCGCTCCCCGCGCACGCGAAGACCCACAACTACCTGAACGGTATCCTCGCGCGACTCGAAACCGACGCCGACGAGGCCGTCCTGCTCGATTCGCGGGGGAAACTCGCGGAAGGCGCGACGAGCAACCTGTTTTTCGTCCGCGACGGGGCGCTCCACACCCCGTCGCTCGAGGGACCGGTTCTCCCCGGCGTCACGCGCCGGGTCGTCCTCGAACTCGCTGACGGCGCCGGGATTCCGACCGAGACGGGGCGCTACGACCTCACGGCGGTTCGCCGGGGTGACGAGGCCTTCCTGACGAACACGACGTGGGAGGTTCGACCGCTCGCCCGACTGGACGGCGTCGAGTTCGGGGTCGGCCCCGTCACCCGCGAACTCGCCGACGCGTTCGACGCGCTGGTCGAGTCGCGCCACTATTGAAAAGCCTCAAACGTCCGCGTCGGCTACCCCCGGCCGATGGAGGAAGACAGCCGAATCGCCGCCGTTTCGGAGGTTCCGGACGACTCGACCCTGCTGTTCACGGTTCGGAGCGGGTTCGACGAGGAGGAAGCCATCCTCGTCGAACGGGACGGCGAGATACGGGCGTGGCGGAACTACTGCCAGCACTGGACGGACGTTCGCCTCGACAAGGGCGAGGGTGCGACGGTGCGCGACGGGGAACTCGTCTGCGGAAAACACGGCGCGCTGTTCGAGGCCGACTCGGGGCTCTGCACCTACGGACCCTGCGAGGGTGCCGTGCTCGAAGCGATCGACGTCGCGGTCGAGGACGGGGCGGTGTACCTCACCGACCCCGACTACGAGTTCGTCCAGCGCGGGTCGTCGATCGAGTACGACCTCTCCTCGAACCGGTCGCTCGGTTTCGACTAGCGACGGGGTAGCGAGAGCGCGACACGATCACTCCTCTCGAATCGTAAACGCGGGTTCCTCGACGGCTTCGCTCTTGCACTCCGGACACCGCGAGGGGCGGTTGGCGGGGTCGTCGAAGTCGTCGAACCCGCAGTTCCGACACTCCGGCGGGGCGACGAGCAACCGCTCGCCGCCCGACTCGACCGACCGCGCGATGTGTTTGACGTGGCGAATCGCCGCGCCGGCGGTGACGTCGAACTCCGCCGCGATGGCGCTCGGCGTGGCGGATTCGGACCGGAGAAACGCGGCGATTCGCTCGCGCGTCGTTTCGTCGTCGCGCATGTTACGGGCTTCGGGGCACTCGTTCAAATTTCTACCGCGACGAAAGTGACAACGTAAACCGTTTTCCCGTCGGAGTGCGTGCGCTACGCTACGATGGGGGACCGACCGCTCCAGACGCACGACGCCGCGAACGAAAGCTCCCCGGACGAACCCGCCACGTCGAGCGATCGGACCGTCCTCTTCGTCGAACACGAGACCGACATCGCGGAGCGGTTCGACCGCGAACACGACGACATGACCGTCTGGATCGAATCGTCCGCGGCGGACTGTCTCTCCCGTCTCGAAGCCGAAGCGATAGACTGCATCGTCAGCAACTACGACCTGCCCGACGACGACGGTCTCGACCTGCTCGAATCGGTGCGCGACGAGCACCCGAACCTCCCGTTCGTGCTGTTCACCGGCGCGGGCGACGAGCGAGTCGCCAGCGAGGCCGTCGCGGCGGGCGTGAGCGACTATCTCCCCCGGGACGCCGTCGACGGAGCGGACGACCTCCGCGAGCGAATCGAGAGCGCCGTCGACAGGCACCTCGCCGGTCGCGGCGAGAGCCGCATCAGCGCGCTGATGACCGCGTTTCCGGACGTCGCCTTCCTCCTCGACGACGAGGGGCGCTACCGGGAATTGCTGGTCGGCCCGAACACCGAGAGCCTCGCCGCCGCCGCCCCGCCGGACCTCGTCGGGCGGCGACTCCACGACGTGTTTTCCGAGGAGACGGCGGAGCGGTTCCTCACCCACATTCACCGAACGCTGGAGACGGGCGGCGTTCGGACGATGGAGTACCCGCTGGAGGTCGCGAAGGGGACGCGCTGGTTCGAAGCGCGGACGACGCCGCTGGGAACCTGCATCGACGGACGAGACGCCGTCGTCTGGGTCGCTCGCGACGTGACGGAGCGCCGGGAGCGCGAGCGCACGCTGGCGCGGCAACACGACGAGCTGGAGATGCTGAACAAGATACACCGGCTGATTCAGGAGGTCATCCACGAACTCGTCCGCGCCGCGACCCGCGACGATATCGAGCAGTTGGCGTGCAAGCGGATGGTCGAGTCGGGGCTGTACGAACTCGCGTGGATCGACGAGAGCGAGGTTAGCCGGGACGGCATCGCGCCGCGAACCCGCGCCGGCGGTATCGACGGTTATCTCGACACGCTCGTCTCGCTCGGAGGGGACGTCGGCGACGACCCCGCCACGAGGGCGATGCGGAACGACGAACTGCAGGTCATTCGGGACGTTCGGGAGACCGACCTGCTCCCGCGGGCGGTTCGAGAGGAGGCGGTCGACCGGGGAATCGAATCGGGTATCTCCATCCCGCTCTCGTACGGAAACACGATGTACGGGTCGCTCTCGCTCGTCTCGACGCGGACGGGCGTGCTGAGCGAGCGGGCGCAGGCCGCCCTCGAAATCCTCGGGGACACCATCGGGTTCGCCATCAACGCCGCGAAGAACAAGAAGCTCCTGCTGTCGGACACCTCCGTCGAACTCGAGTTTCGGGTGACCGACTCCCGAGAGGTGTTTCTGTCCGTCTCCCGTCGGCTCGGCTGCACGTGTCACTTACACGGTCTCGTCCCCGCCTCGGAAGGACAGCTGCTGCACTACGTGCGAATCGAGGGCGCGCCGCCGCAACGCGTCGAGGAAATGGTCTCCGATTCGGAACACGTCACCGAGTGCCGACTCATCGACACCGACGATACGGGGTTCGTGCTCGAAACCGTGATGACCGAATCGACGGTCAAGCGACTGGTCGAGGCCGGTGCCGCCGTCCAGTCCGCCACCGCGGATGGAGGCGAGGTGTCCCTCGTCGCGGAAGTGCCGCACGACGCGGACGTTCGGAGGGTCGTGGACACGTTCCAGGCGACCTACCCGAAGTCGGAACTCGTCGGAAAGCGCACGGTAGATCGGCCCACGCAGACCGCCCAGGAGTTCAGACAGACGCTCACCGACCGCCTCACCGATAGACAGGAGACGGCGCTTCGGGCCGCCTACTTCGCCGGGTACTACGACTGGCCGCGGGGAAGCACGGCGGAGGAGATCGCGGGGTCGCTCGACATCGCGTCGCCGACGCTCCACTACCACCTTCGGAAGGCGCAGTACGAACTGCTCGCGGCGTTCTTCGACGAGTAGCGCACCGCGGCGCGAGGGCGAACCCGAGCGCGAAACGCGGCAGACGGATGCGCGAGACGAACGCGAAGCGAGCGTCGGCGGAAAACGGCGTTCGGCTCGGCGCGCGAGTGCCGAAATGTCGGGGAAGGGTACCGGTTCGAGCGGGTCCGCCTGCGGAGATGAAAAAGGACTTACGGGCCGGGCGTGACGATGCGGCTATGAAAGCCGTCGTCCTCGCGGGCGGATACGCGACGCGCCTGTGGCCGATCACGAAACACCGGCCAAAAATGTTCCTGCCGATCGGGAAGACCACGGTCATCGACCGCATCTTCGCCGACCTCGAAGCCGACGACCGCATCGATACCGTCTACGTCAGCACCAACGAACGCTTCGCCGAGGACTTCGAAACCCACCTCGCCGAGAGCCGATTCGAGAAACCGCAGTTGAGCGTGGAGGACACGTCGGAAGAAGACGAGAAGTTCGGCGTCGTCGGGGCGCTCGCCCAACTCGTCGAGCGCGAAGGGGTCGACGACGACCTCGTCGTCATCGCCGGCGACAACCTCATCAGCTTCGACGTCGCCGACTTCGTCGACTTCTTCGAAGCCAAGGACGCACCGACCCTCGCCGCCTACGACGTGGGGAGCCGAGAGTTGGCCAAGTCCTACGGATTGGTGGAACTCGACGGCGACCGCGTCGTCGACTTCCAGGAGAAGCCCGCCGACCCGAAATCCACGCTCGTCTCCATCGCCTGCTACGCCTTCACTCGCGAGAACCTCCCCCTGCTCGAGACGTACCTCGAAGACGGCAACAACCCGGACGAACCGGGCTGGTTCGTCCAGTGGTTACAGGCCCGAGAATCGGTGTACGCCTACACGTTCGAGGAGGCGTGGTTCGACATCGGCACGCCCGAGAGCTACCTCGACGCCGTCGCCTGGTACCTCGACGGCGAATCCTACATCGCCGAGTCGGCCGCGCTGGATGACGTGACCGTCGGCGAGAACGTCCACGTGATGGACGGCGCGGAACTCGCCAACGCCAGCCTCAACAACGCCATCATCTTCTCGGACGCGACGGTGCGGGACTGCGACGTGCGCGACTCCATCATCGACGAGGAGACGCACATCGAGAACATGGACCTGGCCGGCGCGCTCATCGGCGCGCACACGCAGATTACGAACGGACGGGACGAGCAGTAACGGTCGCCGCCCGATTTTCGAACCGACTCGGTCTCCACGAGCGATAACGTTCGCGGCGACGATTCTCACCCCAACCGAGCGTCGGTAATCCGTACCCGGCCGCGCGTTCCGTCCCACTCCGTCTCGTACGTCAATTCGATGGGACGGGCCATGTGCGGCGCGTCCGTCACCAACGTCTCGAATTCGCCGCCCTCTCCCAGGATGTGAACGCCGTACTCCTCGTTGAGTCGCTCCAGGTCGGCCAGCGCGTCGGCGTCCAGCGTCCGACCGAGCCACGATTCGTCCAGTCCGCGGGCCGCCACCTGCACGATTCGAATCTCGAACCCGGCGTCCAGCATCTCGCGGGCGAGTTCGCGGGGGTCGCGCCGCCAGAGAGGGGCGAACAGTTCGACGCCGAGTCGGTCGCAGAGCGCCCGAATCCTGCTCGTCTGGAACTCGCTTTCGACCGCGCCCGCCGTGACGCCCGCGAGGTCGACGTCGAGGTTGCGAAGGGCGGTCTCGAGCGTCTCGACCTCCTTGTCGCCCTGTTCGCCGGCGTCCTCGGCCGACTCGGCGTCGAAGTCGCCCCGAACCTCGACGAGCGGGATGCCGATGCTCTCGGCGGCGAGCGCCGCGAGGTCTGTCGCCGGAACGTGGTACATGTACGAGTCGCCCGCCGGGTGGACGGTGAGCAGTCGCTCGACGTTCAGACCGTCTTCGAGCGCCCGGTAGAGCGCCCACGAGGAGTCCTTCCCGCCGGAGAAGAGGCTGACCCACGCCTGCTGGTTCATGAACTCGGGTTGCGGTTCGGGGGATAAATGCGCCCCGATTACTCCACCAGTTCCTCTTCCAGCGTCGTCCCGCTCACGTAGGATGCCACGCGAACCCCGAGCAGGCTGACGAAGACGCCGAGGAGGACGTACACCGCCAGCCGCGTTCCGGGGTCTACCGTGAACTGGTCGACGGTGGTCTGCCCGACCGAAATCTCCGGCACCGTGACGGGAGGAATTTCCTCGGCCTGCTGGAGGAAGTACGCCGAGAAGCCGCGGACGACGAGCCCCACCGCGAGCACGCCGAACGGGAGGTTCAGGTAGGAGTTGCGGAGGCGATCGTTGCGGATGGCTTCGTCCAGCAGTCGACCGACGCTCGCGGTGAGCGCGGCCACCGCGAGCCACGGGACGCTCTCGAAGGTGAACGCCATCGCGGGGATGAGCACGCCGTCGGAAGCGTCCATCGGCGCGGCTCGGTACGCCCCGGTGAAGACGCCGATGAGCGACAGCCCCGCTCCGACGACGTAGGTGACGATGGACACCCGACCGGAGTACAGCGCGTCGCGGGCCTGGGCGGGAAGGTCGCGGAGGTAATCGCCGATAGCGAGTCCCTTGTAGAGCGTGAAGAGCCCGATGACGGCGGTGATGGCCGCCGCGGCCAGCGCCGGGCCGGACAGCATGAGCAGAACGGGAAAGGCGATGAGCGCGATACCGGTCGGGACGAGCACGGTCTGTCGGAGTTCCTCGTCCGCGAGGAACTGTTTCAGCAGGTAGTAGGTGGATTCGATGTCGCGGGCCTGCCGGACGACCACGCGGTCGACCGCGTCGACGCGGACGCGACTCTCGACGATGGGGACGAGGCGCTCGTCCTCCGCGCTGTCGATGACGACGATGGCCGAGTCGGGGTCGAGCTCCGCCACGAGTTCGTCCGTCTGCGCGGCCACCGCGCGGTCCGCGCCCACCCGCGTCTCGGCGGTGCCGGAGATGACCGCCACCGTCGTCTCCTCGTCCTCGTCCCGCAGGTCGCGGGCGACGCGGAGGGCTTCGAGCAGACAGTTGACGCTCGAGTCCTCCGGGTCTTCGAGCCCCACGTCGGTGGCGAGCGACCGAACCGCCTCCCACCCGGCGACGGGCATCTCCAGTCCCGTCTTACGCCCGATGTCGTTGTTTCGGTCGACGCACACCACCAGCGTACTCATTCGGTATCCCAATCCAGACGGTCGGGGGATAAAAATCTCTCTTTGGTGTAACTATCCGTCGCGTCTCGTCAGACGTTGCCGTTCAGCGCGTCGAAGATTCCGTCGGTGAACTCCCGGTCGGTCCACAGACTGTTCTCCATCCCGCCCGCGACGACCGCCGATTCGACGGGAACCTGGCCGCCGCCCATGCGCGCGTGGCCGCCCGCGTCGGCCCCCGGAATGTCGGCCACCGCGGTCTGGAGCGCTTTGCCCATGTGAACCCGGTCGTCGCGCGATCGTCCCGAGATGTGGAGCGTGTCGTCGCGCCGCCCGTAGACGACGACTGCGGTGACCCCCTCGAGTTGCATGAGTTCGTCCGCCGCCTGCGGGATGGCGTCCGCGTTCGTGAGTTCGCCGACGTTGCAGACCGCGAACGAGCCGCGAACCTCGCGTTCCGTGATGGCCCGCGATTTGACTTCGAGCACTTCGGCGCTCACCTGCGGATTCGCGATTCGGTCGAGACGGTGTTCGTCGACGCCCCGGTAGAGGTACGCGCTCGACGCGAAATCGGCCTCGATACAGCCGTTCGTGAGGTGTTTCGTATCCGATTGGATGCCGTACAGGAGTCCGGTGGCGATGTCGGAAGGGAGGACGAACTCGTCTTCGTCCGCGGCGTCGTCCGGACCGACCGGCGTCGCGCGCAGTTCGGCGAAGTACTCCGCGACGATGGTCGAACACGAACCGTAGTTCGTCCGCTTGTCGGTGAACACTTCGCCCGACCCGTTTCCGGGGTGGTGGTCGATGACCGCGTACGGTTCGATTCGTTCCGCGCCGTCGAATCCGCGGGGCGTGTTGTGGTCGACGAGAACGATGGTAGAAACAGCGAGGTCGGTGACGTGGTCGACGCGTTCGAGTTCGAGGTCGAGGATGGTTCGGAACGCGCGGTTTTCCTGGTGGCGAATCTGCCCGGAATACTGAATCGTCGTCTCCGTATCGACCGTCTCGGCGAGATACGCGACCGCGATCGCGCAGGCCATCGCGTCGGGGTCGGGGTTCGGATGCATCAGGACGACGAGTTCGTCCCGTTTCGCCAGCGCCCGTTTGAGTCTGGCACCCATCGGCCGCCGAATCCAGCGCACGACCAGCCAGAGCGACACCGCGAGCACGACGGCCCCGAGCGCGCCGCCGACGATGAGCAGCGGATTTTCGGAGCCGTAGACCTCGGCCGCCCGGAACAGTCCCCGAACCGACTGGTCGGCCAGAAACTCCATACTCCGTGGTCGATACCCGACGACAAGAACTTTTCCCAACGGTTACAGTTGTCAGACGCTTGTGGGCTCTCCGTACGACGAAACGGCGTCGCGATACCCGTCCCGAAACGTCGGATATCGGAGTTCGTAACCCGTCTTCCGGAGTTTTTCGTTCGAACACCGCTTGCCCGCTCGCGTCCGTTCGGAGGTCGGTTCCGTCTCCGCCTCTCGCTCCGTCGATGGACGTTCGACGCCGCACCGCTCGGCGAGCCAACCGGCGAGCGTCGGCTTCCGGACCGGTTCGTCGTCGGCGACGAGGAGGGTGTCGTTTCGCGCCACCCCCTCGTCCAGCACGTATCGAACCGCACCCGCCGCGTCGTCCCGGTGTATCAGGTTCAGGTACCGCTCGCCCACCGGCCCGTCCAGATATCGCTCCAGCCGGTAGCGGTCGGGGCCGTACAGCCCCGCGAATCGGGTGATCGTCCAGTTCCCGGGGCTCGCATCGCGGGCGATTCGTTCGGCTTCGGCGAGAATCTCCTGTCGCTCGGTCGTCGGCTCCAGCGGCGTGGATTCGTCCACCCACGCCCCGCCGCGGTCGCCGTACACGCCCGTGCTCGACGTGTAGACGGTTCGTTCGGGCGGCGAGTCGCGCCCGGCGAAGTGTTCGAGCGTCGTCCGAAGCCCGTCGACGTAGGCGGCGCGCGCGGCGTCCGAATCGCGGCCGTCCGCGCTCGCGGCGTAGACGACGGCGACCGCGTCGGGAACCGCGGCGAGGGAATCCGCGTCGGTCGCGTCGGCCCGCACGCCGGTGAGTCCCGCGTTCTCGACGGCCCGCACCCCGTCGGCTGACCGCCGGACGCCGACCGCGTCGTGGCCCGCCCGAACCAACTGCCGACCGAGTTCGAGACCGACGTAGCCGCAGCCGATGATGGCGACGTTCATACGCTTCGTTCGGTCGGAGCGCGGAAAACTCCGCCGCCTATCGGTCGTTTCGCTCGGCGATGTAGTGGTGGACGAGCGCGTACTCTTCGAGCGTCATCGGCGCTCGCCCCTCGATCTTCTGCTGGATGGCTTTCGGGCCGAGGTCGCTGTCGATGTCGGACGCGAGCGTGTCCACGTCGAGCACGCCGGTCGTCATCCCCATCAGCAGGTGGTCGCGGACTTCGAGGAGGATCGCGTCCTTCGATGGGGCGTCGTCGTCGGTGGCGAGCACGGCGGCGGCGTCTTCCAGCGTTATCTCGGGGGAGTCGCCGTCCGCGAGCGACGTCACCGTCTCGCGGTCGAGTTCCGTCTCCGCCGCCACCTCGTCGATCCCGACCGACGCGACCGTCTCCGCGAGTTCGTCGACGTACTGCGCGCGCAGTTCCTCCGGCGTCGTCTCACCGGGATCGTCTATCTCGTCGTAGAGCATGTTCGCCACGACGGGCGCGCGAGCCAAATGGGTTGTCACTCCGGTTCGTCCACCCCGGCGAGCGTTCGTCGGCGTCGCCGTTCACGTCGCCAACGCCCGTCTTCCCCGGCGGCACGGCGACGACGACGGTCGTCCACGTGTCGAACGCGACCGGCGTCGTTCGACCGAGCGTCTCCGCCGCTCCGTCGCCGTCGACGTCCATCCGAACGGTCCGGTTCCGCCGGGTGTACGCGACGGACGCGCCGGGAGACGTCGGGGGGCCTTGGCGCGCCCGAACCGTAAACCGGGCGTACGTTCCCGACACGTCCACCCGCCACACGTTGACCGTCGCGTACCAGTAGCCGGGCACCGGAGCAACCGGCATTCCGGCCGCGAGGTTCGACATCGTCTCGTTGACCCACCGTTTCTGCGCGAGTTCGACGCCGTTCTCCACGCCCCGCTTCACGGCCTTTTTCAACTCGTACGCGACGATTTGCTCGACGTTCTTCACCGCGGGCGCGACCACCGATTGTTTCACTCCGCTAGCCTCCCTGCGCGCCGTTTCGACCGCAGCCCGAACGCGGAGCGCCACCCTGTCGCGGCGCATCCGATTCCACCGACCCGATTTTCGGCTCTCGATGACCAGCGCGATGCGTCGCGCCGCGGAGCCGTTCGAGACCGCGAGCGCGCGCGCCGTCGTCGTGTTCCAGTGCGCTAGTCCGCGTCTAACGGCGGCACGTCGCTCGGAACGAGCGAGTCCCGTCGCGCCGAGTTCGCGCAGTAACCCCCGCTCTATCCCGTCGAGCGAACGCGCGAGCGAACGCTGAAGCGCGTCGCGCCGCTTTCGTAGCGATTCGTTCGCGGTGGCGGCGAGCGTTCGGTTTGCGGCTTCGAGCGCTCGTGCGCTGGTTCGAACGCCGACGCGCGTCGCGTCGCGTGCACCCGGAAGCAGTGCGACGATACCGTCCCGCACGTCCGCGGACGGGACGGTGAACACGTTGATGTTTCTCGCCGCCATCGGATGAACGCGCTCCCCTTTCGGCACCGTGGAGACGTGACGATGCTCGACCGCGGTGAGCGTGAGGTACGGCGGTGCGCCATCGACGCTGATGTTCGTTCGCCCCCCGGGACCGCTCGCGGGAAGTCGACTCGTCGTCGACGTCTCGACTCGCTCGCGGGCCGCGAGTATTCGTCGGATTCGTTCGAGCGGAACGCCGGTCGCGTCTCGAACCGCCTTCCCGAGTCCCTTCCGAGTTCGTCGGACGCGCTCCGCCCTGTCGTCGAGCCGTTCGAGAACCGAGTCGACGTACGCCGCTCGAACCGCGTATCGCGCTCGCTCGGCCGCGCCGTCGTAGGCCGCGGGTGCACCGACGAAGTCGCTCCGTCGCACCCGAAGTTTCCGAGCGAGTTCCGTCGCCGGATTCACCCTCCCCGTGGCGACGTCGCCGCGGGAAACCGTCACCGAGAGGTTTCGAATTCGGCTTCGAAGCGCGCGAACGTCCCGGTACGTACGCGAACGCAGTCCGCCGGGAAAGCGACCCCGAATCGTCTGCGGGCGAGTGTCTAGCGTTTCGTCGACGGCGCGCAGTGCGAGTTCGTCCGCCCCGCCGCGCTCGTGAACGAGTCGTTGGACCGCCGCCTTACCGACGTCCGCGAGATTCGGCCCGCTCTCCGGACCGCTCGGCTCGTGTGCCGTGGGGAGCGGGCGGGGCGGAGCGTACTCGGTCGTCACGTGGTCGCCCGCGACGCCGAGCGAAACGACGAACTCGTCCGTCCAGCGGCGAGTCGTGCGCGTCGTTCGATTCCCCAGTTTCCATCGGCGGACGACCGTGTGGGTTCGAACGACTCGCCTAGCGTCGGTCCAGAGGAGATGCCATCCTTCGGGAGTTCCGGGAGGCCTCCCGTCGGCGGAATCGACCGATGACCGCGACTCCGCGTGTCGTTCGACGAGCGTCCAGTTCGCGCCCGGCGGGCGGGGTTCGGGACGCGATTCGTCGCGAACCGTTCGGACGGTCGCCGCCGGTCGGACGGTGACCCGGTACGCGGACGCGACGGCGGCGTCGAACTCGCTCTTCTCGTCGCTCTCGCCGTCGCCGATAAGGTCGAGCAGCGCTCTGTCCGCCGACTCGTTCACGCCGACGACGGTTTCGTTCCCCGGCGCGTGCGTCGAGGACGGTGCGGAGATGTCCGCCGGTTCGTCACGAAGCGGCCCCGCCGTGTTCAGGATGGTGTCCGCCCAGAGTTTCCCGCGTTCGGTCGTCGGCACCAGGAGGTCGGTCAAGCCGACGCGGGCCGTCGCACGCCGGAGTGCTCGCCGGGCGGCGGGATCGCTCCGACCGAACGCGCTTCGCTGTTCGCGGAGGATCGCTCCGTTCGTCATCAGTTCGACGTGCCGGTTCCCGACGACGTTCCCGATCGGTGCGCCGCCGTACTGGGCGTAGCCTCGCGCCCACGCCACGGCGTAGAGGCGAGCGGTGAGCCGGCGTCCGAGACCGGGTTCGAGCGGCCCGCGGGCGAGTCGGCGTTCGAACCGTCGGACTCGCTCGTGAAGCGCGAGCACGGGGGTCGCCACGACGAGCGTCACGTTGCGGGAGGTTCGTGCGACGACCGACCCGTCTCGGGACGCCCGCAAGGAAACGTTCTCGATACGGACTCGGAGTCCCGCATCGGTCGCGTTGCCGACCGGTTCGACGTGCACTCGTCGTTTCGCTCGGCGGAGCGCGCTGGCGTTCGGGGTCGGGGCGAGGCGAGCGCTCGCGCGGACGTCGCCGACGCGAACCGATACGGCCCGTAGGCTGGTACGCGCGGTGAGATAAATTCTGAGCCGAAGATAGTCGCGAAACGGCTCCGAGCCGTCGATGACGCTCCCGGCGGTCGTGTTAGCCGGCCGGACGAGCGGTTGAGCCGCCGCGTCGCGCCCCGCCCGCTGAACGGCGTCCCGAAGCGCGGTCTGCGCGCCCGCGGTGACGTGGCTCATTGCGCGATCGACGCTCCCGTTCGTCCGCGACGGAGGGCGCGACGCCAACGTTCCCGCCAGCGTCGCGCTTCCAACCAGTAACAGGACCCCGACGAGGGCGAACGGAACCCGACCTCGGGTGTCGTCCGCCAGTCTCATCCGGACCACGTCCTGACGACGAGTTCGACTCGGCCGGCCGACACCGACCGTGCGGCGGCACGGGGCGTCTCGTACGTCGCGCGGAGTTCGTCTTCGATAGCTAACGTCGTTGCGCGCACGAGTTCCCCCCTCGTTTGCACGCCATCGTCTCCGAACTGCGTCGAGCCGCCGTCGTACAGCCACAGGAACCGCCGGAATCGAGCGGCGACTATCGTAGCCACCCGATTCCTATCGTCGAGTGCCAACTCCGTCGCGCGCGGCGGCGCGAGCCCGGAGACGGCTCCGGCGGCCACGACGCGGGCGACGCCGCGATACCCCCGCCGTCGCGCGGCATCGACCGCCTCCTCGCGAACCGTCGGCAGCCCGCTCGGAACGGAAACGACGGCCGCGTGCACGGTCGACTTCGGGGGCGGCGACCCTCCGACGACGAACCGGCCGCGAAGGTGCGCGTTCCGATACGGTTCCCAGCGAGCGACCACCTGCACGTTGGTCGAGTCGGAGAGCCGTCCCCGAACGCGGCGGGCGACCGCCCGTTCGAAATCGTCGCTCGTCCGCGCGAGTTCGACGTCGCGCACGGTCGCGTTGGCGACCGCGGCGTCCGCCAGTAGCCCCGCGAGGGTGTCGTGGGTCGTCCGTCGAAGCGACCGCGATTCGGAGGGAATCGTGTAGTTCACCCGTGCGGTGCTGGTGGCGAGTACGTCCGCCGTCGATTCGGCGGTTCTCGCGTCCGGCGCGTCCCTCGACGGTTCCGCGCCCGCGAGGACGAACGCGCTGGCGCTCACCAGCAGGAGACAGAGCGTCGCGTCGAGGACGGTGCTGATGGCTCTCATCGCCACACCTCCACGCGCAAACGGCCCGGACGAACGTCCCCGGGCGCGAAGCGGACGCTCACGACCGTCGCCGCGGAGTCGGCGTCCGGGGGTGCCGGCGGTCCCGCGTGCCACGCCCTCGATTCCGTCGTGAGCGTGAGATTCAGCCGGTATCCGACCGGTTTCGTTTCCAGTCCGTCCGCCAGTCGGGACGGGGAGAGGACGCCGTTCGAACCGACCGCATCGCGGACTTCCGAGAGCGTCGCCGGCGCGATCTCGCGCTCCGATTCCGGCATCGCGTCGGACAGCAAACCGGAGTAGGTCACGAGTCCGACGGCGACGGCGAACACCGCCACGATGGCCGCGAGCGGTTCGGTCTGCGCCCTACCCCGAGACCAGCGTCGCATCGACTCCCTCCCACGAGACGCAGCGAATTCGGAGCGTGTTTTCCGCGCGTTTCCACCTCGATCGAGTCTCGCGCGCGTCCGCCACCGCCGCGCGAAGTTCGGCGGGAGAATCGAACACCGTTTTCGGCGGCGTTCCGTCCAGCACGCGCCGGAGTCGTGCGAAGCCTTCGACCGGTGCGACCGGCCCGTACGCGAAGGTCGCGTGGGCGGCTCCGCCGTCTCCGCGCAGTCCCAATCGATGCGAACCGAGTTTGATCTGCCGCGCCGAGAGCGGGTGTTCGGCGGTCGCGGCGTACTCACAGCCGGCGACCGAGTCTACCGTGTCGGCGACGCTGGCGGCGTCGGGGGGCGGTGCGGTCGGCAACTCGGCGGCGACGCCGAACGCGACGAGGCTCGCCGCCGTCACTCCGAGCCAAACGTACCACGCGTCGACAGGTGCGTCGAACATGCCCCGGATTCGTCCCGTTCTCCCACTTAAACCTACGTCAGCGTCCCGGCGAGGGCGAACGACAGCAGGTAGACGCCGGTCGCGGCGAGCGTCGACCGGCCGACTCGATAGCCGACCAGCGTTCGGTCGAGGCCGCGTTCGAGTCCCACCCCCAGCGTCGTGACGATGGCCGAGAGGAACAGGACGTACGCGCCGACCGCGAGGCCCAGAACGTCCGCCGGGAACTCACCGCCGAACGACGTTCGCCCCGCCATCCCGCCGGCGAGCGCGACGGTCGCCCCCGACACGAGCGGGCCGAACATCGCGGCGGTGTGTCGGAGCGTCCCGGTCACCTGCGAGAGTTCGTGTCGCGCTTCGCGTTCGACCCGCTGGAGGTCGTCGACGTGGTCGGCCATGGCCAGCACCGCGGAACCGGCGGGCCGCCCTTCCCGCGCGGCGAGCGCGAGGAGCGCGACGGCGCTTCGAGTGCGCGGACTGGGAACGTCCGAAAGCGCCCCGTACTCCCCGAGGAACGATTCTCGGACGCTCACCCGAAGCCGTCGCTGGACGCGGGCCGCCCGCTCGAACACCGCTCCCGTCTCCCCGGGGACTTCGTCCGCGGCGGCGGCGACGGCGGCCTCCACCGCCGTCCCCTCGTTCACCCGCCGACCGACGAGGTAGAGGGCGTCCGTCACGTTCGCTTCGACCGCTCGGACGCGGTTTCGAATCCGCACGGTCCCTCGCGTGACCCCGACGAGAACGGTGCCGACTGTACATCCGGCGAACGCGACCCAGCGCGTCCACCGAGGGAAGAGCGCACCCGAAACGAACAGGGCGAGGCAGCCGGCGAGGAGACCGGCGACGACCACCGGCCAGCGCCGGTTCGGCACGTCCGGGTGCGCGGCGGTCACCTCGGGCGGCGGAAACGCGACCGGACGGCGGACGAGCAACCACGCGCTCGCGGCGAGGAGCGCCGCGGGTAGCAAAAAGTCGTAGACGGCGATTATCAGAGCGGGCGACGCCGGCACGCCCGCCGCCCGCGCCGCCGGAAGCACCGCGACCAGCGCGAGCGGGAGCAGGACGCCGAAGGCGTACACGGCGGTCGCCGGTTCTCGAATCCGGACGACGAACTCGGCCATGCGCTCGCGCGTTCCGTCGAGCACCGCGGTCAGCGCGCGGTCAAGCGTCCGGTCGCGCTCGGCGGCCGGCGCTTCGCCCGCCGCCGAGACCAACGACATCGCCCGATGGAGCGCCGGGTTCCACGCCTCCCACTCCGCCGCGAACGTCGTCAGTCCGGAAGACGGCGAACCGACCGCGCGTCGAACGTGGTCGTCGAGACTCGCCGCGAGCGGACCGTCCCCGGTTCGCGCCGCGAAGGTCGCGGCGGCCTCAGGGGTCGGCTCGATTCGCATCCGGAGCGCGGCTCTGGCAACGAGCGCCGGGGCGTCGCCCAGCGCGCGCGTTCGTTCGGCCGCGGCGAGCGCGACCGGCGCACGACGAACCGCCGGCGGGGCGGCGAGTGCGAGCGCGACCAGCGCGCCGACTATCGGGAGCCGTATCGACGCCGGGACGAGCGCCGCGGCGACGACGGAGACGCCGAGGACGATCACCGCCGCGCCGTTTCCCGCGCGAACGACGACCGTACTTTCCTCGTCGACGCCGAGAAAACCGAGCGCGCGGTCGACGTCGTCATCCGGTGGGACCTCCCGCGGATAGAGGGCCGCGAGCCGACGGAGTAGGGCCGTCGGGCGTGAGAGCGTCACGTCGAGTCACCCGTCATCTCCGTCGTCGTGACCGCGAAATCGGGGTTCGCTCGTTCGACGCGCGCTTCGACGTCGTCCGTTCGTTCGGCGAGCGCCGCCCGAACGTCGGCGTAGGTCTCCGCAGCGTCCGCGAGCGACGCCACGAGCGCGCTGTTTCCGCGGTCGATTCGACCGGTCGGCGCGAGGTCGCCGCCGTCGAGCTCGTACAACGGTTCGAATCGAACCGCCTCCCCGTCGCCGACGACCTCCTCGATGCACTTCACCCGTCGCTTGCGGGTCTCGTCCGCCTCGTACGGTTCGAGCGTGACGACGAACTCCGTGGCGGCGAACGACGACGGCGGGACGCCGAGGTCGGTGACGACGCGTTCGTACACCGCCCCGCCCCCGTCGCCGTGGATGGTTCCGAGGACGGTGCTCCCGCTGGCTCCGACCCGCATCGCCTCGTAGAGAACGCTCGCTTCCTCCCCGCGAACCTCGCCGACGACGAGCGCACCTTCGCCCAGTCGGAGCGCCGTCCTGAGCGCGTCGGCCGGTCGGAGGCCGGGTTCGTCGTCGGTCGCGGTCGTCCGGAGGGCTTGTACGTCTCGGCCGTCTTCCTGTAAGGATTCGACCGGCAGTTCGGGCGTGTCTTCGAGAACGACGGTTCGCGTCTTCGCCGGAAGTTCACGGAGCAGCGCGCCGAGGAGGGTCGTCTTCCCCGCGCCGCGAGTTCCCGCGACGAGTCCGGCGGCGGCGCGTTCGACGGCGAGGGAGAGGACGGCGGCTGCGTCCGCCGGAAGCGTTCCGTTTCCGACCAGCGCCGGAATCGTCCACGTCTCCTCCGACCGAGCGCGGAACGCGAACCCGAGACCGTCGCTGACGGGGTCTGTCACGCCCGCGACGCGAACGGCAGTGTCGTTCACGTTCGCGACGGCGTCGAGCGTCGGACTCGCGCGGGAGAACGCGCGACCGCTCGTCAGTCGAAATCGGGAGGCGAGCGACGCCGCGCCCTCGGTCGTGAGACGGACGTTCGTCCGCATCTGCTCGCCGTTCGCTCGCACGCACAGCGGGTTCTCCGTGACGGGAGCGGTCGCGAACGCGTCGGAGACGGCGGGGTCGGCGAAGAGATCGGTGAGAACGCCGTACCCTCGCGTGTGCTTTTCGAGAACCGCCGCGAGCGCTTCGACGGGGTCGTCCTCGCCCGCGACCGTTCTGACCGCCCGTCCGGACGCTCGTTCCCCGCCGGACACGCCGCCGCTCGCGAGGAGTTCGGCGGCCCGGTCGAGGGTTTCCAGGGCGTCCTCGTCGAAGGCGGACTCCCGCGGTTCGAGGTGGTACGTTCGGCGGGCGCGGTCGGTGTCGTAGTGTCGAACCGTCGCCCCGGTCGAAAGCTCGTACCGGTCGTCCAATCGGGCGTTCGGCGGCGGTCGAACCGAGACGCGCGAACGGGCGATGGTCGGGGCGACGAACGGACGGAACGAGGAGTACGACTCGAACCGGCGAATTCCCTCGGCGAGTCCCGTCTCCGCGGCGACGTTCGCGACCGCCCCCGCTCGCCCCGCCGCGTCGATTCCCGCCCGAATCGGATCGCGTCGCGCGCGGGCGGCGAGGCCGTCGTCGTAGAACGCGACTCGGTCGGCGAACCGACCGGCGGCCACGAGGAACGCCGCTTCGTCGCCCTCGTAGGCGCGCTCGACTCCGTTCGCCCGCGTCAACGCGCGGTCGGCCTCGCGGTCCGCGAGCGCGTCGACGACGGTGGCTCGACAGGGCGGACGTTCGGCGAGGTCGCCGCGGCCCGGGCAGTCGCTCGCGTCGACGACCAGCGCGTCGCCGTCGAACGACGCCTCGCACCGACAGTCGCGGTCGCCGGACTCCGTTTTCGACAGTGGGTTCCACATGGGCCGCCGTGGTCGCGTCTTCGGCCTTAAAGTTCAGCCGCCCGGACGACGACGACGATACGCTTTCCGCGGTGTTCGACCGGCACGAGCGCGACTCTCGCCCGCTCGCCGCGGACGACGAGCGGCGTTCCGTCGGGCGCGAGTCGCCAACCGCCGTCAGCGTCGTCCGGTGCGGACGCGGCGACTCGGAGGTCGAACGGGACGTGCCGAACGCGGGTCGAACCGCCTTCGACCCGGTAGGCGAACACGTCGCCGTAGTCGTCCTTCGCTTGGGGGGTGTCGCGGGGGCCGTGGGGCTCGCGGGTTTCGGGAACGCCGCCGATGGCGACGTACTCGATTCCGGCGGTCGTCGCGGACGCACGGGGGAGCGAGAGCGCGACGACGCTACGAGCGCCGGGGTCGCCGAGCGGAACCGCGCTCTCGTCTTCGAGGTCGAACAGCGCGCGCGAGACGCTCGCCAGTTCCCCCTCGGCGCGGTACTCCGCGCGGGTCGTTCGTGCGTCGTCGATCGCGGGATAGGAGACGCTACAGACGGCGACCGCGAGCATCACGGCGAGGACGGTGCGGACGCTCACAGCACCTCCCTGATGCGGGCGGCGAAGGAGTCATTGGAGTCGTCGGAGTCGTCCGGCTCCGGTCGCTCGCGGTCGGACCCCGCCCGTCGGTCCGTTTTCGGTTCCGTTTCCGATTCGATCCTTCGGGGGACGGACTTCGGCGGGCGGACGTCGCGCCGATTCGTCTCCGCTTTCGCGAGCGCGGCGTCCGCGCGCCGCTCGACCTCGGCGTTGACGGCGCGGATGTTACCCACGTAGCCCCGAAGAGCTTGCACGGCGGAATCGAGCTCATCCAGTCGGGTTTCGAGGTCGTCCACGCGCGCGGCGACGTCGGTCGCCGTCCGGCGGAGTTCCGCCTCGTCGCTTCGGTCGGGACGTTCGTCTCGGTCGGTGAGAGCGCGTTCGACGGCGCGGAGGCGTTCGTCGAGTGTTTCGCGGTCGGACATCGCCGGGGTTGGTTCCCCCTTCGTATTTAAAATTGGAGGAATTTCGTGACAGAAAATTCATTACGAGTGGATGGGTGGACTGGTGCATGAAAGTCGTCCTGATTGGTGTCGGTCAAGCCGGCGGTAAACTCACGCAGCGACTCGTCGAGTTCGACGCGCGGATGGAGTTCGGTGCCGTCCGCGGCGCACTGGCGATCAACTCCGCGAAAGCCGACCTGCAATCGCTCGACCTCGATACCGTGCTCGTCGGCCAAGACCGAGTGAAGGGCCACGGCGTCGGCGGGGACAACGAACTCGGCGCGGAAGTGATGCGGAGCGATTCGGGCGAGGTGATGAACGCCTTGGACGGTCGCATCACCGCCGAGGCGGACGCTATCTTCGTCGTCGCGGGCCTCGGCGGCGGCACCGGAAGCGGCGGTGCGCCGGTCATCGTCGACGAACTCCAGCGAATCTACGAGATCCCCGTCTACGCGCTCGGCGTCCTCCCCGGGCGCGGCGAGGGGTCGATGTATCAGGCCAACGCTGGGCGGTCGCTGAAGACCGTCGTCCGCGAGGCGGACGCGACCCTCCTCATCGACAACGACGCGTGGCACGAGACGGGCCAGAGCGTCGGCGAGGCGTTCGAATCCATCAACCGACAGATCGCCCAGCGCGTGGGGCTCCTCCTCGCGTCGGGCGAGGCGGTCGAGGGCGTCGGCGAGAGCGTGGTCGATTCGAGCGAGGTCATCAACACGCTTCGGTCCGGCGGTATCGCCGCGCTCGGATACGCCAGTTCGGAGGCCGGCGAGGAGAGCGGCGAGAACATCAACGCCGTGACGAGCAACACCCGACAGGCCATCCTGAGCAACCTGAGTATGCCGAACGCGACGGACGCGGACTCCGCCCTCGTCGTCGTGGCCGGCGACCCCGACCGGATTCCGCGGAAGGGCGTCGAGCGGGCGCGGAGCTGGGTCGAAAAGGAGACCGGGAGCCTGCAGGTTCGCGGCGGGGACTTCCCGATGGAGAGCGACCGACTCGCGTCGCTGATTCTGCTCGGCGGCGTCGAGCGTTCCCCTCGGATGGCGGAGTTCATGGAGCGCGCGAAGGCGGCGAACGAGCAGGAAGAGCGGAAGGGAGACCCCGCCGAACTCTTCCAGAACGACCGGCTCGAAAACCTGTTCTGACCGCGACGGTCCGTTCTATCGGTCGCGCTCGTCTCGAACCATCCGCTCGATGCGGTCGAGGCCGAGTTCGATGCGCTCCGCGCTGTTGGCGAAGCTCAGCCGCAGGTACCCCTCTCCGGCGTCGCCGAACCCGGCGCCGGGCGCCGCGACGACGCCGTACTCGGAGAGCAGTCGCTCGGCCACGTCGACGCTGGTTCCGTCGAGCGCGCTCACGTCGAGGAACGCGTAGAACGCGCCCTCCGGGCGCGGACAGGAGACGTTCGGGATCGACTCGACGCGCTTCACGAGGCGGTCGCGGCGGTCGCGGAACGCGGCTCGCATCTCCCGAACCGGCTCCTGCGTTCCGGTCAGGGCCGCGAGCGCGGCGTGTTGGCCGACGCTCGACGGGCAGGCGGTCGTACTCTCCCCGAGGTTCGTCGCGGCTTCGACCACGTCGCTCGGGCCGACGAGCCACCCGATTCGCCACCCCGTCATCGCGTACGTCTTGGAACAGGAATCGACCGTCAACAGTCCATCGTAATCCGCGTACGACGCGACGCGCCGGTGGTCGCCGCCGTACGTCAGGCGCGCGTACACCTCGTCGGCGATGACGTAGGCGCCGCGGTCGGCCGCGGCTTCCACGACCGCCCGGACGGCGTCCTCGTCGTAGACCCGTCCGGTCGGGTTCGACGGCGTCGTCAACACCACCGCGGCGGTGTCGCGGGTCAGTTCCTCGACGACGCGGTCGGGCGCGAGGTCGAACCCATCGTCGGCCGGCAGGGGTACCTCGACCGGTTCGGCACCCGCGAGCCTCGCTTGATTCCTGTAGTTGGGCCACGCCGGCGTGGGTATCAGCACCTCGTCGCCCGGTCCCGCGACGGCGGCGAGGGCGAGCGACAGCGCCTCCATCGCGCCGTTCGTGACCGAAACCTCCGTTTTCGGGTTCGGGGAAACGCCGGTCTCGCGCTCGGTTCGGTCGGCGATGGCCCTGCGAAGCTCCGGAATTCCGGCGCCGGAGGTGTAGTGGGTCGCGCCGTCTCGGGCGGCCCGCGCGGCCGCGTCGATGACGTGTTCGGGCGTGTCGAAGTCCGGTTCGCCGACCTCCAGCCTGACGAGGTCGCCGCCGTGGGCCTCCGCGAGTTCGAACATTACGCGAATCCGCGAGCGTTCGAACGCGGCCGCCCGCGCGGAAATCTTGGTCATGGTACCAACCCTCGACCCTTCGGCGCAAGTAGTTTCGCAGTCCCCCCGTAGTTTGCCGGGTCGGACGCGCCCGGTCCGGAAGGCGGACGGGAACCTATTAGGTCGCTCCGTCTTCAGTTCCGAGCATGGTATCCGAACTCTTCGACGGGGAACGCTGGGAGGAAGTTTCGGAGTTCGACTTCCGGGACATCACGTACCATCGGGCGACCGACCAGGGGACGGTTCGAATCGCCTTCGACCGCCCCGAGGTTCGCAACGCCTTCCGACCGGGGACGGTGGACGAACTCTACCGCGCGCTCGACCACGCCAAGCGCCAGACCGACGTTGGCTGCGTCATCCTCACCGGTAACGGCCCGTCGCCGAAAGACGAGGGGTGGGCGTTCTGCTCCGGCGGCGACCAGCGCGTTCGCGGCGAGTCGGGGTACGAGTACCGAGGCGAGGACGAGGAGCGCGAGGCGCAGCGCGCCTCGAAGGCCGGGCGCTTGCACATCCTCGAAGTCCAGCGACTCATCCGCCACATCCCCAAGCCGGTCATCTGCGCGGTGCCGGGGTGGGCCGTGGGCGGCGGGCACAGCCTCCACGTCGTCTGCGACATGACGCTCGCCTCGGAGGAGCACGCGAAGTTCCTGCAGACCGACCCCGACGTGGCGAGTTTCGACGGCGGGTTCGGGTCGGCCTACCTCGCCAAGCAGGTCGGCCAGAAGAAAGCCCGCGAGGTGTTCTTCGTCGGGAAGACCTACTCCGCGGCGGAGGCCGAGGAGATGGGCATGGTCAACGAATCCGTGCCCCACGGGGAGTTGGAGGAGGTCGCGCTGGAGTGGGCCGCGGAGGTCAACTCGAAGAGTCCGACCGCGATTCGAATGTTGAAGTACGCCTTCAACATGGCCGACGACGGACTGGTCGGCCAGCAGGTGTTCGCGGGCGAGGCGACCCGCCTCGCCTACATGACCGACGAAGCGCAGGAGGGTCGGGACGCCTTCGTGGAGAAGCGCGACCCGGACTTCTCGGAGTACCCCTGGCACTACTAACGCACCTTTTTCCGTCGTTCGAAAGAGCGAACCTCTTTCGTGATGACGAAATCTTCGATTTTCGGACCACGGTCGAATGCCGAGGCGAGTGCCACGTGGCACTCGCCTCGGTCGCCCCCTTGGAAAAAGTCGCACCAACACCACTGCGGCCCTCCCGATGGTCGGGCCTTGGCCCGCTCGCTCGTCGCTTCGCTTCTCGCTCGCGGTGAGTCGCTTCACCGCCATCACCGACACCGCTCGTACCGGCCGGTCCTTCGGGAATCGCGGATGCCGAAGGACCGCGACGGATGGGACGGTCGCTCGTTTTAGTTTACGGAACAGTCACGTTCGGGGTTCGCGTCGTGGAAAGTGAATGAGCGAATCGCTGAGTCGAAACGAACACTCAAACCAGCTACGGGCGGGAATCGCGGCGCTGGCGATCACCGTCGGACTCGTCGTCGCGGTCGTCCCGTTCTGGAAGTTGTTCGCGTTCACCGAGTTCCCGTTCGACATCCCCGGATCGTTCTACTTCCTCGGAATCATCCTCGTCTTCCAATTCGTTCGGAGCGTCGGGATGGACGACTGGAAGCGACGCGGAGCCGCCCTCGCGTCGGTCGTCGGTCTCGTCGTGATGATCATCGGACTCGGACCGTCGGGATACTGTGCGACATCGAGCCCGCCACAGTGCGGCACGAACTTCGATATTCGCCCGACTGTCCTCTTCTTGGGTCTGCTCCTGACGACCGCGATGCTCTACTTCGACATTCGACGGCGGTAGTACGACGAATGACTTGCGCGTTCGTCGGTGCGTTTCGGCCGCAGTCGGCGTTCCCTCGACGATTCGAGCACGAATCGTGACCGGCCGATTCGGAGTTGCACTGAAACGTACTGGCTGAAGCGACGGCATCGTCCGTCGACAGTTTCCCCGGCGCGTCCGACCCCGCTTTAAGTGATTCTCGCGATAAGGGAGAGATATGGAGGAAGCGAGGTTCGTTCTGGCGTACTCAATTTCTGGCAAGCAGCGGCTATCTCCGCCCGTCTCTCGTGTCGCTGTTTTCGCGGTTGAACGGTATTTTCGCGGTTGCAACGGTACCGCGCGTAGCGACTGCACTCGAGCGGACGTGGTCGTTCGTGGCGGCCGTACTCCGAGGCTCGCTTTCGCTTTAAGTAGTTCTCGTGACAAGGTAGAGATACGGACGGAGTGAGGCTGGTTCTGACGGTCGTCGACTTTTCGTGAGCACCGCGTGTCGATAGCGCGGGTGCTGGTGTCGATGGAGTGCCGGTGGACTGATAGTGTCGACAACGTGCGATGGCACTCGCCCAGAGTGGACCTGCCTCGAACCTACCTTTCAACTACCTCGACCGAGTAATGGGGAGCGATGCGTCGAGACGGCGACTCGCGAGCGGCCAGTTGGCAGTGGCGGTCCGGAGCGACCGCCGAGCCGGACGACCCGCGAAACCGAGCGCTCAGCCGACTTCCGGGCGACGGTGCGGTACGGCGGGCCGACCTCCAGCGCGACGAGTCGGTCCGTCGCTGGGGGCCGGTGACGCCGAGCGCGACGCTCATCGGACGCGCGGAGTCGCCAGAGTCGGACGTGAGCGAGAGCCTTCGTCGACTCCACGAGGAGCGCCACTCGGCGATGGCGGGTCACAGCAGCCGGATGCACCACCTCGACAAACTGCGGGTCAGCCACGCGCTCTGCAACGACCTCGCGCTGACCCCGTGGCAACGCGACTGCGTTATCGGTATCATGGCGGAACTCGACCTCACCGCCTTCGGAAGCCAGCGGGCCATTCCGAAGGTCGCGCTGGTCGTCATCCGCCACGTCGTCGACCGGGAGCGCGAGCACTACCTCGGACTGCACGACCGCGATTGGATCGGTCGGCTGCCCCCCGAACGATTGGACGACCTCTACGACCAGTTCGACTCGCTCACGGACGACGAGCGGTTCGGCGAACTCGCGGAGAAACACGGGCTCGACGTCACGAGCCTCAACCGACTCCGGCGGGTGCTCAAAGAGCAGCTAGAAGAACGGGAAATCGAGTTCGCCGTCCACGGCCGAAACCCCCACCGCGACCCGAACCTCCCGAGCCTCACGAGTCGGGGGGAGAGGCGGGATTGAGGGTCGCGGCGCGGAGAGGAATCTCGGCGGAGAGAGCGTCCCGACGGCGGAAAGAGAAGAAAGGAACCCGAAGTAACCTTCCTCGTATCTACCCGTTATCGCGAGAACCACTTAAACGAATGCGGGAGGGCCGACGGGCGTCGCTTCGAACTCCATCGAAGCGCTCACCTCACTCGCCGACGAGGCCGAGGAGGCGTCTCGCCTCGTCTATCTTTCGGTCGATTCGATGGCAGTGGGACTTGACCGTCCCGACCTCCATTCCGAGTCTGTCACCGATCTCCTCCTGCGTCTCGCCCCGCATTCGCAACACCTGCACTTCGGACTGGCGAGGGGAGAGACCCGCGCGCGTCAACCCCGACAGGACGTGTGCCGGCATAACGAGCGCATCGCGTTCGGCGAGCGCCCGTTCATCGGCGCCGAGTCTCCTCGCGTAGTCGGCGTGAGCGCTCCTCGCGGCCGCGCCGACGGCGTCCGAGAGACCGAGGCGCTCCGCCATCCGAGTCCACGTCCCGGAATCGACGTCTATGACTTCGACGAGTCCCCCGTTCGCGACGAGCGGGGCCGACCGTTCGCCGTTCCCGCCGACGTAGTGTTCGTGGATGGCGTCGGCACCGTCCACGAGGTCGTCGTGGATCGTCGCCAGCGCTTCGCTCAGCTCGGTCGCGCTGACGGCGTGGCTGTCGGCTGCCTCACCGACGATATCCGTCGAAATCGGTGCGCCTTCGGCGAGTCGCGTCATCGTGCTCGTCCCATCGAGCCCGCCGCGGTTATAGTTTACCTTTTTCGTAAACCCTCCGGATCGCGCTCCGCCGGGGACTTCCGGCGTCGATTCGGTCTTGCCGATGCGGGCGACTTTCATCCTTCATTCCGGACGGTGGTTCCCCCCTGCCGAAACCGCAGACGCTATGCCCCTCACGTCAAAACTACTGCAGTAATGACCGAAACGGCGACGGAGATCTCCCGCACGGAGGCGTGGCTGATGGCGGCCCGACCGCACACCCTGCCCGCCGCCGCCGCGCCCGTCATCGTCGGCGTCGGCCTCGCCGTTCACGAGGGGCTGTTCGCCCCGCTCCCCGCGCTCGCCGCCTTCGTCGGCGCGGCGCTCATCCAGGTCGGCACCAACTTCGCCAACGACTACTACGACGCCGTGAAGGGCGTCGACACCGACGAACGGACGGGGTTCACCCGCGTCACCCAGTCCGGACTCATCCCGCCCGACGAGGTCAAGCGCGCGATGTACTCCACGTTCCTGCTCGCCGTCCTCGTCGGCGTCTACCTCGTCTACGTCGGCGGTCTGCCGATTCTCGTCGTCGGTCTCGTCAGCGTCGCCAGCGGCATCGCCTACGCGGGCGGACCGTACCCCCTCGGCTCGCACGGACTGGGCGACCTGTTCGTGTTCGTCTTCTTCGGCGTCGTCGCGGTGATGGGAACGTTCTACGTGCAGGCCGCGGCGCTGCTCGCCGCGCCCCTCTCGCTCGGCGTCCCCGCCGGAACCGTCACGCAGCAGGCGTTCCTCGCCAGCCTCCCCGTCGCGGCCATCTCGACGAACATCCTCGTCGTGAACAACGTCCGCGACCTGGAGACCGACCGCGAGGCCGGCAAACGGACGCTCGCGGTGCTCGTCGGCTACCGGGCGAGTCGAGCGGAGTACGTCGGTATGCTGGCGCTCTCGTACCTCGTTCCGGCGTACTTCTGGGCGAGCGGCGCGTTCGGTGCGGTCGTCCTCCTCCCGCTGCTCACGGTACCCTACGCCGCGACGGTCGCCGGAACCGTGCTCACGGAGACCTCCGGCGAGGCGCTCAATCCGGCCCTCGAACGGACCGGCAAACTGCTGGCCGTCCACTCGCTCCTGTTCGCCCTCGGGATGGTGCTCTGAGAACCGAACCATGCGAATCGAAACGAGAGAATTTTCGCTTCCGCTCGAATCGCCGCTCGACACGGCGCGCGGGAAGATAGAGCGACGCGAGGGCGTGCTCGTCCGAATCGAAGACGGGGACGGGGTCGGAATCGGCGAGGCGACGCCCCTGCCGGGGTGGACCGAATCGCTCCCCGCCTGTCAGGCGGCGCTCGCCGACGTGGACGACCCGGACGCCGCGCTGACCGACCTCGAATCGACGCCCGCGGCCCGCCACGCGCTCGCGCTCGCGCTGGCCGACCTTCGGGCGAAGCGCGCCGGCGAACCCCTCTACCGACGCCTCGGCGGGCCGGAGAGCGTCGAGGCCGTCCCCGCCAACGCGACCGTCGGCGACCGCCCGGCGTCCGACACGGCGGCGGCGGTGAGCGAAGCGGTCGCGGCGGGGTTCGAGTGCGTGAAGGTCAAGGTCGGCGCGCGCTCGGTCACCGACGACGTGGTTCGACTGCGGGCGGTTCGCGACGAGGTCGGCTCCGACGTGGAACTCCGCGCGGACGCGAACGGCGCGTGGTCGCGCGCGCAGGCGCGCGAAGCGTTCCACAAACTCGACCCCCTCAGGGTAGCCTACGTCGAACAACCCCTCCCGCCGGACGACCTGGACGGACTGGCCGACCTCCGCAATCGGTCGGTCGGCGTCGCGGCCGACGAGTCGATCGCCGAAACCTCCGTCGACGACGTGCTCGGTGCCGGAGCCGCGGACGTGCTCGTCTGCAAACCGATGGTGCTCGGCGGCCCGGACAGGGCGGTCGAAGCGGCGAGACGCGCCCGCGACGCCGGCGCGACCCCGGTCGTGACGACGACCGTCGACGGGGTCGTCGCCCGGACGGCGGCGATACACGTCGCGGCGGCCCTCCCCGACCGCCCGGCCTGCGGCCTCGCCACAGGAGCGTTGCTGGCCCGCGACCTCGGCCCCGACCGCACGCGAATCGTCGACGGGGCGGTGAGCGTCCCGCAGGAACCGGGCAACGGCGTCGCCGATACGTGGGGGAAGCTATGAGAGGGGCGAAGACGGACGGAACGGAGACGAAAGATTGGCTGGCGCACCGGGCGGGAATCTCGCCGGACGCGACCGCCGTCGTCGAAGCCGAAGACGGAACCGAGCGGACGTACGCCGAACTCGATTCGGCGGTCGAGGAGACGGCCGGACGGCTCGCCGGGCTAGGCCTCCGCGCGGGCGACCACCTCGGCGTCCTGATGGAGACCCGGATGGCGGCGGTCCGACTCGTCCACGCCGCGATGCGACTCGGCTGCGTGCTGGTCCCGCTGAACGTTCGACTCGCCGCGCCCGAACTCCGGCGGCAGGTCGCGGCGACCGACCCGTCGGCGCTCGTTTGCGAAACCGACACCGAGTCGGTCGCCCGAGACGTCGCCGGGGACGTACCCGTGGTCTCGGTCGACCCCTCCGACGGGGCGACGCTCGCCGAGTGTAAGCGAGCGACCTTCGACCCGGCGGCGTGGGCGCGCGACGACCCGCAGGTGATGCTGTTCACGTCGGGGACGACCGGGAATCCGAAGGCCGTCGTCCTCACGACGGGGAACCTGCTTTCGAGCGCCGTCGCCTCCGCGTTCCGGTTGGGCGTTCTCCCCGACGACCGCTGGCACCTCTGCCTCTCGACGTACCACATGGGCGGTCTCGCGCCGCTCCTGCGTTCGACGCTGTACGGAACGACGGTCGTCGTACAGGAGGGGTTCGACCCCGAGAAAACGCTGTCGCACCTCCGGGAGCACGGGGCGACCGGCGTCTCGCTCGTGCCGACGATGCTCCGCCGACTGTTGGAGGAGGGCGACCTCCCCGACTCGCTGCGGTTCGTCCTCCTCGGCGGCGCGCCCGCACGGGACGACCTCGTCGAGGAGTGCGAAGCGCGGGGCGTGCCGGTCTGCCCGACCTACGGGATGACCGAGACCGCCTCGCAGATCGCCACCGCCCGCCCCGAGGAGGCGTTCTCCCGCGTCGGCACGGTCGGACGACCGCTGCTGTTCACGGAGGTGACGGTCGTGGACGGGGACGACGACCCCGTTCCGGCGGGCGAACCGGGCGAACTCGTCGTCTCCGGGCCGACCGTGATGGCGGGTTACTACGGCAATCCGAGCGCGACCGAGGAGGCGTTCGGGGAGTACGGTCTGCGCACGGGAGACGTGGGCTACCGCGACGAAGGCGGCCGAATCTGGGTGCTGAATCGGCGTTCCGACCGCATCGTCACGGGCGGCGAGAACGTCGATCCCGGCGAGGTCGTCGAGGTGCTGCTGGAACACCCCGAAATCCGCGAGGCCGCGGTCGCGGGCGTCGCGGACGACGAGTGGGGAGAGCGGGTCGGCGCGCTGGTGGTTCCGGAGGCCGACGGGGAGGTGACGCTCGAATCGATTCGCGCCTTCTGCGACGGGCGACTCGCCGGCTACAAACGACCGCGCCTGCTCGAAACCGCCGAGGAACTGCCCCGAACCGCGTCGGGGACGGTCGACCGCGAGGCGGTCCGCGAGCGACTCCGCCACGACTCCTGAACCCGCGGACCGACGGAGCGGGAGAGGCAGACCCCGTCTTCCGCGTCCACGTCGACTCGCTGTCGGCGGGGGACGCGTAAGCGGCGGCGACGACCGGCGACGAATCTTTTATTCGGTGCCCTCCTACCGTACCACGTGTGTACACTCATCGTCGCGTGGCGGGTGTTCGACGGCGCGCCGGTCGTCGCCGCCGCGAACCGGGACGAAGCCCCCTCGCGCCCGTCGCGTCCGCCCGGAATTCTCGACCGCGACCCGACCGTCGTCGCGCCGCAGGACGAGGAGGCGGGAGGGACGTGGATCGGCTACAACGAGCACGGGTTGTTCGTCGGGGTGACGAACCGCCGGAGCGATATCGAGGGTGAACGCTCGCGCGGGTTGTTGGTTCGTGATACGCTGGCCCGCGAATCCGCGGCGGACGCCCTCCGATTCGTCCACGACGAACTCGCGGAGCGGCGGTTCGCGGGGTTCAACCTGTTCATCGCGGACGCGGAGGAAGCGACCCTGCTGGAGTGGGACGGCATCCTCGAAACGACGCACCTGGATCCGGGAATCCACGTCGTCGTCAACGAGGGGTTGAACGACGCCGCGCCGAAGGCCGAGCGCATCCGGGCCGAGGCCCATCCCGAACCGAGCGAGGACGTGTCGCTCCCCGAGTGGCGCGACCGGGTGAAAGCGGTGCTCCGCGACCACGACGTCGGCGCGTGCGTCCACGGCGACGGGTACGGAACTCGCTCGTCGTCCATCGTCACCGTCGACGCCGACGGCGACGGAAGGTACGAGTTCGCCGACGGACCGCCCTGCGAGACGCCGTACGAGGACGCGGAAAGTCACCTTTAAACGCCCGCCCATCCCAGTATGGGAACATGAGCACGGCAACGTCCGAGGAAGACCTCACCGAGGACGAGTACGCGGGACTCGAACTCGTCCGCGAGACGGGCGGTATCCACCAGAGCGACTTCTGGAAGCAACTCGACGTTTCGTCGCGGAAGGGGAGTCGAATCATCGAGTCGCTGGTGGAAAAGGAACTCGTCCAGCGACAGGAGACCGTCTACGACGGCCACAACACCTACTTCGTCACGCCCGCCGCGAGGGACCTCGACTTCTCGTTGCTGATGGCGGGCGACATGCTCTCGCCGTTCATCGGGGAGGAGGAGATCGACCCCGAGAGCGACGCTTTCTCGCAGTGGATAATGAACCTCGCCTACGAGGAGTAGCGCACGACGCGCCTTTTCGCGCGAACGCCGAGCAGAACGCCGGTCAGTGGCGACGCCGACCGACTCGTTTTCCGTCGTTGCGACGCGAACCAGCGACCCGCCGAATCCGACGCGTCCTCACTCGTCGGGACGCGCCGAGGGGCGCGGCGGAAAACCGATTCCGCGCCCGGCGGGTCGCTAGCGGCGGTTCAGTCCTCCTTCGAGGACTTCTCGCGGAGGCGTTCCGTCGGCGATCCGAAGCGTCGTAGGACGAACCAGCGCATCTCCGCGCCGGCCCACATGAGCGCGACGACGAGTCCGATGACGATGGCGAACAGCTCCGGAACGCCGAGCCAGACCGGCGTGATGTACATCAGGCCGTTCAGGTACTTTCCGGGGATGAACGACTTCACCGTGATCCAGAATCGGTCGCCCAGCGTCCCCGTCCTCGTCGCCAATCCGGCGCTCTTGGCGCTCTCGCCGCCCGTGCTCTCGTCGCCCGTTCCGAGGCGTTCGGCCTCGTACGGGAAGGCGATGTTAACGCTCCAGACGATATCCCCCTTCTCGTTCACCTCGAAGACCCGGTTCCCGTTCGAGTCGGCGATGAGGGTGTGTTCGTTCGGGAGACGGTCCGCGTCGCGGGGCCACTGCATCCGCGCGTCGCGCCACGTCCACGTGCGCGTCCACTCGCCGTTCTCGCGCTGGTACTCGACCACGCGGTTGTTCTCGCTGTCGGCGACGATGGCCGCAGGGCCGCCGTTCGACGAGTTGATGAAGTCGGGGTTGTGCTGCTCGTAGAGGATGTTGTAGTTGTTCTCCTCGCCGAGCGTCCAGTTCCTGACGAGTCCGTCGCGGGTCAGGAACACGACGCGGTCGTGGTTACGCGCGCTGACCATCAACCGCCCGTCTTCGAGCACTTCGACGTCGTTGATGTGGCTCCAGTCCTTGGGATACGGACCGCCGGTCTTCGACGTCGAGAACGCGTCGCTGGCGTTCCACGTCCAGACTATCTCGTCGGTCTTCGTGTTCGCGATGAAGGCGCGGTCGAGGTAGATGTCCGCCACGGCGACGTGCGTTTCGTTGATGCGGTCGACGTCGTGGTAGCGGGACGCCTCCTTGCCCGGCGTTCGCTGCGACCACACCCGCGTCACCTCGCCGGTCGTGAGGTTGACGCGCTCGAATCCGTTTCGCGTGCACGCTCCGATGTCGCCGTGCACCTCGAAGTACTCGTTCCACGTCTCGTTGTCGACGGCGTACGCGCTGTGATTCCACGTCGTGGGACACTCCTCCGGGTCGAGGTGATCCGCGTATGAGTACTCGACGGTCGCCCGAGTGCCGGGGACGGGGTCGACGTCCCAGTAACGCGTGTGCGAGTCGTTGTAGTAGAGGACGCTTCCGTCGGGATTGAACGCGACCAGTTCGGCGCGCGCCCGCGGTCCCTCGCTCTGCTGGCCGCGCCACGAGTTCGAGTCCGTGGCGACGACCGTGATGTTGTCGCGCGGCGGGGCGATCGGTTCGCGCGTCGTCACCCCGTCCGCGCCGAGGTGTTGTTCGAACGTCGTATCGGATTTCGCGGTTGCGTACCCGTATCCGACCGGAAGAACGGAGAGTATCAGTAGCACCGCAAACGCGGCGCGAAGACGAGACCTCGAAACCATACGACACACTTCACTAGCGGGAGGTTAATCTTTCCGGCACGGTATCAGACGGATGCATGACATCGACTATCACGGACGAGCGTCCCTCGGCCGTGCTCGGGGCGTTCCCCGAAGCGTCGCCGACCGAACGTTACTCGCGGCCGACGACACGCTCCAGTCGTTCGAGCAGTTCCTCGTCCGAACGTGGCGAGTCGTCCGACGCGTTACCATCGCCCCCGTCGGCGGAATCGCCCCGGCGAGAACGTTCTCCGCTCGCGACGGCGCGCAGTTCGTCTTCGAGGGCGCGTCCGAGCAGGCGACCGAACTCGCGGCCGAGGAGCGAACCGATTCGCGCTCCGAGGCTCCCGCCCGAACGACGCTCCGCCGACCGCGATTCGGTCTCGCCGCCCCGCGAGCCCGAGCGCGTCGATAGACTCAGTTCCACTTCGTCCAAACCGACGGACAGGTCGTCTACGTCCGCCGTCACGCCGGAGAGGTCGAGGGACAACCCGCCGAGTCCGAGACGGAACCGACGACCGCTTCCGCCGCCTTCGTCGTCCGTCGCCCTCCCTTCGTTCGCGTTCTCTCCCTCACTCATGTCGAGTCACGTCGGACGCTACCGACCGTAATCGCCACGCCGTCGTTACTACTGTAGCTTTCGCCCCCGAACGGTCGGGAGGCGAAAATCGCGGAAGAGGCGGCTCAGCCGCGCAACTGGTCGTCCAGTCCCCACTTCTCGGCCCGGCGTTCCGCCTCCTCCCGCGCCTGTTCCTGTATGGCGGCGATTTTCTCGTCGTCGTCGAGAAACGCCTCCAGCGCGCTGGGCGGAGCGGAGCGGTCGCCGGACGCCGACCGCTCCGCCGGTGCGCGCGAGCGCGTCCGCTCGGCCAGTTCCGGGTCTCCCGCCAATCGCTCGGCGGGCATCCCCGGGGGAACCCGTCGCTCGTCAGCTTCGTGAACCGCGGCGAGTTCGTCCGAGGGCAGTCGCCGGAGGTCGACGCTGTAGGGGCCGGGCACCGCGAGGTCGGCCAGCGCCTCCGGGCCGCCGCGATCGGTTCCGGTGTGGTACGCGAGCACCGGCACGCCCGCCTCGAAGGTCAGCACGCCCCGACCGTCCGCGTCGAGGAGGAGCGCGTCCTGCGGTTCGAACACGGCGTAGCCGGTCAGTTCGCGCTCCGCGGCGGCGACGAGCGCGGCCGCCGGGTCGCTGACGACGCGGGAACGAACGAGTTCGCCACGCGGGAGCCTCATGGCGAGTCGGGGATGACCGCGCTCCGAAAGCGCTCGGCGACGTCCGCCGATTCGCCCGTCCGAACGTCGAGCGCGGCGGCGGCCTCGCGGTAGGCGCGCGCCGCCGCGCTCTCGGGTGCGTACGCGAGGAGGGGTTCGCCCGCCCGTCGCGCGGCGCGCGCCGCGTCGTCGTCGGGAACCGCGGCGAGCGTCGGGCCGCCGAAGTACCGTTCGCTCTTGTCCGCGACCGCCGCCACGTTCTCGTCCTCGTGAACCTTGTTGAACAGCACGCCCGCCGTCTCCGTGCCGTACGACCGCGCGTACTCTTGGACTTTCAAGCCGTCGCTGAGGGAGGGAATCGTCGGCTGTAGCACGACGACGACTCGGTCGGCGAGGACGACGGGGAGGACGGCGCTCTTGCTTCCGAGCGCCGCGGGCGAGTCGAGCAAGAGCACGTCCGTCTCGGCCGCGAGGTCGGCGACCACGTCCTGCAGACGGTCGGGATCGGCGCGCTCGAACGCGGACAGGCTCGTTCCGCAGGGGACGACCCGCATCCCGAAGCGTTCGTAGACGGCGTCCTCGACCTCCGCGCCGCACTCGTCGACGAGGAGGTCGTGAAGCGTGGTTTCCGCGTCGGTCAGTCCGGCGTGGAAGAGCAGATTCGCCATCCCCGTGTCGGCGTCCACGACCGTCACGTCGTACTCCTCGGACAGCGCCATCCCGAGCGAAAGCGTGCTCGTGGTCTTCCCGGTGCCACCTTTGCCGCTCGCAATCGCAAACGCCTCGACCATCGTCTTAGACTCCGGTCGTCATCGGTTAAAAATTCGTGCCCTTCGACCGCGAAAGAGACGGTGACCGTCGACCGGGTGGGACGGACGCGCACGAAAGGGAGACCGCCCTCGGCCATCGAGAGGTGCGACGACGCGGACGGTGCGCCGTAACGCACCGTCCGCACACCGGTCGAGCGGCGGCGACCGGTCCGAGGGTCGAAGGTTCGAATCGACCGTCCGCGCGCTTCCCTCCGATCCGTCTGCGATTCTCGCCGTACGAGAGTTCGATAGTATATAAATCGCGTATTTAATCCGTCAGCGTCGAGACGAAATTCGATATCGTTTTCAAGCGGCAGTACGGTAGCACATCGCATGGGGTCCCCGAAAAGGGACCCGACGGCCCCACCGCTCGCGCGCGTGCCGACCCATCCGGCGCGCGGAGTTAGCCGGCGTTCTCGCGGACAACCTCGGCGAGAACTTTGGCCCGACCGAACTCGTCAACCGCGCCGGAAACGCGGCGAGTACGTGGGCGGCTCGCCGCGACGACCGCCTCGAACCGGCCGAAAAGACCGAGGCGTGGGGTGCGCATCCGGGGCACACGCTCGCTTCGACGGCCTACGCCCTACCGCTTCGGCGATCGTCCGAGGACCGGAACGCGATTCTCCACGAACCGAGCGACCTACTGTCGGACGTCATCGGCGGCGTTCCCCGATGAGAGCACGCGACGCCGGTTAATGATTTTGTTCGACTGTTTGCTATAATTGTTATTAGTTATGTATTATTTAAAAAATTATAATTCGTGAGAGACTCATCTTTCATTCGCGATGGCACAGGAGAACACGCCGGGCGACTACTTGGCAAAGCACCCACGAGTGATCGGCGCGCTGTTCGCGCTCAGCGTCGCGCTGATGCACGCAGGAAACGTCCTCGCAAACGCGGGCGGGTCGGAGGGCGGACCGTAATCAACCGTCGATATCCCACGCGGACAACTCGTCGCTCCAGTACAACCCGTCTTCCACTTCGACGGGCATCGTCTCGGATTCGAGACTCGAATCGAACGCTTGGGCGGAGAGTCGGACGGTGGTCAGCGGTGCCGAAGAGAGGTATCTGGTGTTCGACGAGTCGGCGTGAAACACGTTCATCGTCCCCATCCCGTACAGGTCGTTCGGATAGGCGTTCACTTCGACGTCGAACCGACCGTCGTCCAGCGGTTCGACGCGAAGGTGGAGCGGCACTCCGCTCTCGCTCTGTACGAGCGTCACGCCGCCGTCCCCGAGAACGATGTACTGGTAGCCGTGCACCGCGTGCCGCTGTGCGATAGCCAGTCCCGCTCGGAGGGAAAAGCCGCAGTTCAGGAGGCGGGCCAGAATCTGGCCGAGTTCGGTCGCCATCGGGTTGCCGACCGGCGAGAGCGTGGCGACGCCGCCGTGGCTCCCTTTTTTGACGAGTTCGTGACCCTGTTCGTACGACGCGCAGGCGTTCAGGAGGAACGCCTTCACGCGAACGTCGTCGAGCGACCGCGCGTCGAGCGAGCCGTCGGCGCACAGGAACCCGTCCCCGTCGACGTGACCGATGTAGTGGAGGAAGTCGGCCGTCTCGCCGAGCAGTTCCGCGAACTCGTCGCGCGTGAGGTCGTAGTGGGCGGTGACTTCGAACCGGAGCAGGTCGCGAACGCCGTAGAGGTCCCGCACCACGTCCTCGTCTTGCATCCTTTCGTCGTTGCAGACGACGTGGATGTCGATGGTGTCGGACGAGGGCTGGCGGTCGACGCGCCGTCGAAGCGCGCGCACGTCGAGTTTGTTGACCTCCAGCGGGTAGCCCATTCCGGCCCACGCCTGCTCGATGACGTTCGGAATCGAATCGACTTGAAACACGTCGCGGTCGTCCACGGCGTCCCAGCCATCCGATCCGCGCGCCAACGCGCCCGACGGCGGCGCGCGGAAGAACTCGGTCTGGGCGTCCGACATCGGCGACACCGATTGCGGGTTCGGACGCTCCGGGATTCGAACGAGCGCGAGGTCTCTGGCGAGGTACGGCGCGTACTCGACGTTTTCGACCGTCGGCGTAACGTCGACGCCGAGTCGCCAGTTCGGCACGTACGGTTCGAGCGTCTCGAACGGTACCGAGAGGTAGCGTTCGAGGCGTTCCGGCATCGGCGCGTCGTACAGGTCGGCGAAATCGAGATCGACCAGCGGTTCGACCCGTTGGCGCTCGTGGAGGTCGACCCGATAGTAGCCCTCGGTTCGAACGAGACAGTCGAGGAAGAACGTCTGCCGGAACGCGCGGTTGACCGTCGCCTCGTAGCCGCCGGGGCCGTCGAGCGAGCGTTCGAAGCCGTCGGCGACGAGGCGGGGATCGGTGCCGGGGACGAGTTTCGCTCCGAGATAGTACGCGAGCGACGCCGCCGGATAGACGTGTTCGCGGTCGGGCGGCACGACGAGTTCGACGCCCGTCTCCGGACGCTCGATGCGGGCGGGAGCGGAGAACGACTCTCCCAGTTTCACGAGCGGGGGGTGGCCGCGCAGCGTTGGAAACGACCGCTCGGGGCTGGTGGTCTTCAGCGCCGACCCGAACAGCGATATCGCGCGCATCGCGTCCTCGACGTCGTCGGTGACGGTTATCGTTCCCGCCGGGCGTTCGTGGTAGGAGCGCGCCCCGACGCGAACCGTCGTCTCCTCGCCGAAACGGAACACGATGTCGGCGTCCGTGTGTTCGACCCGAGAGGCGCTCTCGACGGCGAGGTACAGTTTCATCGGGGCGGTACTCAGTTCGACGAGGTACGAATCGGCGTCGAGGGTTCGGTCGCGCCCGTCGGAGGTTTCGGCGACCATCGTCCCGTCCCGCCGCCGTATCGTGAGCGGAGCGAGCTTCGGTATCTCGAGCGCCGTCGTCTCGATGGCGACGGCGGCGTCGACGGGAAAGTAAAACGAGGTGGTTTCGACGGGCGTCGGGCGGACCGGTTCGGGCGTAAACAGCGCGAATCGGACGTTCTCGATGGGGTCGTAGATGTCGAGTCCGGCGCGGTCGGGATGCCGCCGAAGTTCCATAGCAGGTTACCGTTTCGATTACGACAACTCCACCCAGTAAGTCGTTTCGCCGAGCGCGGGAACGTGCCACCGCTGTTCGGCCCGTCCGGGTCGCTTCCGGAGTTCGATTCGCGCGTCGAACAGCGGCGAGAGATCGTCCACGAGCGAGTCGTCGTCCGGCAGGCGAAGGTGGTAGTGGGCCATGCCGGAACTCCCCCGGACGACGGCGGTGAGACCGCGGAGGAACTGTTCGAGCGTGACGAGGTCGTCGCCGCCGGAGAGCGCCTCCACGGAGTCGACGCCGAGACGGAGTTCGGCGGGGTCGAATCCCCCGACTTCGACGTCGTAGCGTCCGATAGCGGAGATAACCTCGGTTCGGAGCGTCTCTCGGTCGAACTCCGACGCGGCGGTAATTCCGGAGGCCGCCGTGGCTCGCCGGTCGACTCGCCGGTCGATGACGCGGGCGTTCGGGTCGTCCGACGGGACCGGGAGATGCGCGTCGGCGTCGAGCGCGGTCGGGTCGGTGAGCGCGAGAACGCGCGTTCGTCGCCCTTCGCCGAACAGCGTTCGACTGAACTCGGCGCTCGTCTCCCTGGGCACGTCGCCGGTGACGAGCAGATTGCTCCCCCGGGATTTCAGCCCGGCGAGCCACTCGGTGAACGTCACGTCCGAATCGTTCGAACCCTCGCCCGACCCGGTCCGAAATTCGAGGCGAGAAGCCATTGATAAGGGGAACGTTTCGGCGTAAAATAAGAGTTAGGGGTCCGCTCGTCGTCCTGTCAGCGGCGAACTACCACGTGATTACGTTCGATTCGAGGTCGCGGGGATAGTAGGTCAGCGTCTCCGTCCCCTCTTCAGTGACGGCGACGGTGTCCGAGTGGCGATACCCGTACGTGTCCGTGTAGAGTCCGGGTTCGATGGTGTAAACGTGGCCGGGCTCCATCTCGGCGTCGCCGTCGTCGACGTGTTCTCCCCAGCCGCGGTCGATGTAGGGCGGTTCGTGCCCGCCCATTCCGATGTTGTGGCCGACGTGGTGCTGCGCGAGGTCGGTGACGCCCTGCTCTTCGAAGTAGTCCCACACCTGTCGGTCGACGTACGACAGGGGAACGCCCGGCCCCAGCGCGTCGATGGCGATGGTCTGAGCTTCGAGCATCAACTCGAAGTAGTGTTCTTGCTCGTCCGTCGGGTCGCCGACGAACATCGTCCGCTCAAGTTCGGAGTGGTACCCGTCGACGTTGGCGGACGCTCCCGTAATGAGCACGTCGCCCTCCTCTATTCGGCGGTTCGCGGTGTGTCCGTGGGGGAGCGCGGTCTGCGGGCCGGTGATGTAACCCGCGCGCACGGGACCGTCCCCGCGCGTGCGAGTGGCGTACCGCTCGCCGAGCGCGTCGAGCATGGCGCGGGAGGCGTCCATCGACGCTCGCTGGCTGACCGTGGCCGGGTGCGCACCGGGTTCCGTGTAGTCCGCGAGGTACCGGTGGGCGATGTTCCCCCACCTCGCGGATTCGCGGATGAGCGCGACTTCGGCGTCCGACTTCGCCCAGCGCATCCGACCCACCCAGTCCTGCGATTGAACCTCCACGAACTCCGAGAGGGGCGGACCGTCGTAGCCCATCGTCCCCGGCGCGCCGTCGGCGTCCGCCGCGACCGTCCGCGCGTCGAGACCGGAGAGCATCTCGGCGGCGACTTCGAGCGGCTTGCCGCCCGGGTAGTCGAAGTAGTGGTGCACCGCGTCGATGCGCGGGTTGGATTGGACGCGCTCGACTTCGAGTCGAGGCACCGTTATCTCGATTCGGTCGTCGGTCACGGCGAGAACGACCGGCCGTTCGGTCTGGATGTGGTCGAAGCCGGTGAGGTACTCGATGCTCGTCGCGCCGAACCAGACGCCCGCGTCGACACCCGCGTCGGCGATCTTCTCGCGCACGTCGGCGAGGCGGCCTTCGAACTCAGAATCAGGAACGCGTGTCGGCATACCCCGAAGTTGACCCGACGTATCAAAAGTATTGACCTGCCAGCAAGACGGCCTCGGCGACGGACTCGACCGGGGAATCTCCGCGGCGAGCGTCGCCGGTTTCGGCACCCGAGGGTCGGTCGCGAACGCGAGGGCGGACGGCGGGGGAGAATCGACGCGGTACGACGCGACTACGACAGTTTCACACCTCATTCTTTACTTCGTGGGCGTCGCGGTTCGTACTGGATGGTGACAGCCGCCCTCCTTCCCGTCCAGACCGGCCCGCCGATTCCGGAGCTGACGCTCGAGATGGTCGTCGTGTTCGCCATCGCAGTGGCGGCGTTCGTCATGTTCGCCGCGGAGATCCTCCCGCCGGACATCACCGCCATCGTCGTGATGGTCGTCCTCATCGTCCTCGGGCCGGTCACCGGCATCTCGCCCGAGGAGGGTATCTCGGGGTTCTCGAACGACGCGACGATCACGGTGTTGGCGATGCTCGTCTTGAGTTCGGGCATCAGTCGAACCGGGGCGGTGCAGGAGCTCGGGGAGCGGATGGCGTCGTTCGCGGGCACCGACGAGCGCAAACAACTCGGTGCGACGCTCGCGTTCGCGGGCATCCCGTCCGGCGTCCTCAACAACACGCCCATCGTCGCCATGCTCATACCCGTCGTCTCCGACGTCGCAAATCGGGGACGAACCTCGCCGTCCAAACTGCTCATCCCGCTGTCCTACGCCTCGATGGTCGGCGGGATGCTCACGCTCATCGGGACCTCGACCAACCTCATCGCGAGCAGCGTCACAGCGCGACTCGCCGAGGAGTACCCCTCGCTCCACCGATTTTCGATGTTCGAGTTCACGCAACTCGGCGTCATCGTCTTCGTCGTCGGCACGGCGTACCTCATGACTATCGGACGCCGACTCATTCCGGAGCGAATCAGCCCCGAGGAGGACATCCTCGAGGATTACGAGATGTCGCCGTACCTGACCGAGGTCGTCGTGGACTCGGATTCGGCGTTCGTCGGTCGAACGGTCGACGAGACGCTGGCGGAGATCGATCTCGACGTGGACATCGTCCAGTTGGTGAGGGAGGAAGGAACGTTCATGGAACCGCTCGCGGGGAAGATCATTCACCCGGGGGACGTGCTCGTCGTTCGCGCCGACTTCAGCACGCTCCGCGAACTGATAATAACCGAGGGGTTGTCTCTGGTCGCCTTCTCGCAGGTGACCGAGGAGGAACTGGCCGCCGACCGAGCGGAACAGGACCTCGTCGAACTCGTCGTCCCGTCGTGGTCGTCGCTCGTCACGGAGACGCTGGAGAGTTCGACCTTCCGCGAACGCTACGACGCGAACGTCCTCGCGATTCGGCGCGGTGCGGAGCTACTCCGCGAGCGAATGCAGCAGACGCAGATTCGCCGCGGTGACACGCTGTTGGTGCAGGCGAAGAAGGACAGCATCAACCGGCTGGCGACGAACCGCGATTTCATCGTCGCGCAGGTGCCGAGCGAACCCGACTACCGGCGGTCGAAGATACCCGTCGCCGTCGCCATCATTCTCGGCGTCGTCGGACTGGCCGCGCTGGGTCTCTTCGACATCCTCACCACCGCGCTGGCGGGCGTCGTCGCCATGATACTGACGGGAATCGTGAAGCCGAACGAACTGTACGACTCGGTCGAGTGGGACGTCATCTTCCTGCTCGCGGGACTCATCCCGCTCGGCATCGCGTTCGAGCGAACGGGCGCGGCGGACCTCGTCGGCGCGCTCGTCGCGACGAGCGCGGAGTACCTCCCCGTAATCGGCGTGCTCTGGTTGTTTTACATCATCACGACGCTCGTGACCGCGGTCGTCAGCAACAGCGCGAGCGTCATCCTCATGCTTCCCGTCGCGGTCGAGACGGCGAGCCGCGTCGGCGGCAATCCGTTTGCGTTCGTCCTCGCGGTGACGTTCGCCTCCAGCGCCGACTTCATGACGCCCATCGGTTACCAGACGAACCTCCTCGTTTACGGGCCGGGCGGGTACAAGTTCACCGACTACTTCCGCGTCGGCGCGCCGCTACAACTGCTCCTGTCGGTGGCGACGGTGCTCGGAATCGCCCTCTTCTGGGGAGTGTGAGGGCCGTATTACATCGTCTCCCATCCGATATTTTACGTTTTAGACGCTCGAGCACGGTCGGGGTAGAGGGCGTTATACGGGCGTTTACGCGGCTTCGTCGATGTCGAAGGTCGCGCGAGGGGAGTTACTATCAGCATCCGTTCAAAAACGGCGGCGGAGCCGGTGCTCTCACGACCTCGTTCGGATCGGGGTCGGTCGGGGGCGCCGACGGCCGCCGAAATCGACCATCGGCGGAATCCTCGGCGCGTTCGTCGGCCGGTTCGGCGTCACCCTCGGCGTAATACGGACGACCGGTCACCTTCCGCGACCGCGGCACCGTGGACGAAATCGCGTCGGAGAGACGCTTCTGCTCGGGTCGTTCGCGGAAAAAGTCCGCCCTCCCCGATTTGAACGGGGGACAAGTCGATCTACAGTCGACTGCTCTACCAGTCTGAGCTAAGGGCGGGCACTCACACCTATCCCGCTGTCGGACTTAAGAATTATTATTCGGGGGCGCGCAGAAGGAGGACAGAAAGGTTCAAGTATGGTAGGATGTGTGTATCGGAACACGTACATAACCGGGTGGCCAATATGAGCAAGATAACGTTTCGGGCGGACGACGACCTCGTCGAGCGGATAGAATCGCTCGACGCCTCGAAGAGCGAGGTGATGCGGGAGGCGCTCCGCGAGTATCTGGACGGCCACGGCGACTCCACAGGCCGCGCCGAGGGAAGTCTCGACGCGGCCCTCGACGAGCGCGTGGACGCGCTCATCGACCGACGACTCGGCGGCGCGCGCGGAGGCGACCGCGCGCAGGACATCAACGTCAACGTCACCGTCGAAGGAGCGGGCGAAGTTCGAGGGCGCGAGTCGGAGTCGAAAGGAACCGCGACGCCGAACGAAGCGGAATCCGCGCGTCGGACGACCGCCGACACCCATCAGGGATCGAACACGTGCGGGCAGTGCGGCGAGACGCTGGACACCGGACACGTCTACTGTCCGAACTGTGGGGAGAAGGCGACCCACCGCGTCTTCTGCGACTGCGGCGACGAGATTCGATCGGACTGGGCGTTCTGCCCGGGCTGCGGACGTAGGACGCCTTCGGCGGACGTTTTGGACTCGTCGTAAAACGATTGTTTTACGCCCGCCGTAAGTTATATATACTGTGGCTTTGTGGATACTTCTACGTAAGACGATTGTCTTACGCCAGCAACTACCCGGTCGAAATATGGCGTCTCGGCCACCACGACGGCGTAAGACGGACGATATCGTTCGCCGCGTGTCGTCTTACCGATACAAGGGGAATCCACCAATGGAGCGCGTGACACTACGAATCCCAAAACAGCAAATCGAAGAAGTCGAACAGATGGTCGAAACCGGCGAGTTCCCGAACCGGAGCGAAGCGATCCGAGCCGCCGTCCGCGATATGCTCAACGAGCACGACGGCGCGGGAACTGAGACCACGAACAAGCGCACGTGGGCGAAGGTGTGAACGATGCAGGATATCGTTCAAGAAGCGCTGGAGAACGCAGAATCCGAGCAGCGCGAGATGGACGCCGCGACGACGGGCGACGAGTTCGGTGACCCCCGAATCGTCATCGTCGGCTGCGGCGGCGCGGGGAACAACACCATCAATCGCCTGTACAACATCGGCGTCGATGGCGCGGACACGGTCGCCATCAACACGGACAAACAACATCTGAAGATGATCGAGGCCGACACGAAGATTCTCGTCGGGAAATCCTTGACGTCCGGTCTCGGCGCGGGCGGCGACCCGCAGATGGGAGAGCGCGCCACGGAGATGGCGCAGGGAACCGTCAAAGAAGTGCTCGGCGACGCCGACCTCGTCTTCGTGACCGCGGGCATGGGCGGCGGAACGGGCACCGGTGCGGCACCGGTCGTCTCGAAGATCGCCAAAGACCAGGGCGCTATCGTCGTGGGCATGGTCTCGACGCCGTTCAACGTCGAGCGCGCACGGACCGTGAAGGCGGAGGAGGGCCTCGAGAACCTCCGCAACGAGGCCGACTCCATCATCGTCCTCGACAACAACCGTCTCCTCGACTACGTCCCGAATCTACCCATCGGCAAGGCGTTCTCGGTGATGGACCAGATCATCGCCGAGACGGTGAAGGGCATCTCGGAGACCATCACCCAGCCCAGTCTCATCAACCTCGACTACGCCGACATGACGTCTATCATGAACCAGGGCGGCGTTGCGGTGATGCTCGTCGGCGAGACGCAGGACAAAAACAAAACCGAGGAAGTGGTGCGCGACGCGATGAATCACCCGCTCCTCGACGTGGATTACCGCGGAGCGTCGGGCGGTCTCGTCCACATCACGGGCGGTCCCGACCTCACGCTGAAAGAGGCGGAGGGCATCGCGGCCAACATCACCGAACGCCTGGAAGCGAGCGCCAACGTCATCTGGGGGGCGCGCATTCAGGAGAACTACAAGAGCAAGGTTCGCGTCATGGCGATCATGACCGGCGTCCAGAGCGCGCAGGTGCTCGGCCCGACGACGCAGAAGCAGGCCGACCGCTCGCGCGAGAAGATGCGCGACGTGAGCGCGCAATCGTACGACGCCAGCGACAACGTCGACAGCGTCAGCGGCACCTTCGGCACGCAGAGCGACGGCGGCCGCGACGAGGTAGAGCAGAACAACGGTCTCGACGTCATCCGGTAGACGGTCGAAACTCGCCGTCTTACACTCTCTCGTTTTCTGCGACCGAACGACCGAACGACATCATTCTAACGCGAGGAGATCCCATCTCCGTCTCCCGGTCTGTGCCACGACGTAGAGAACGCCGTCGTTCAACACCGGACCGGGGCCGACGCGACCGTAAAACGATTTCTCGAACCGTTTCGCCGGTCCGGTTCCCGGCACCCGCACCGAGGGGGTCGGGTCGAACGCGTACAGTTTGTCGCCGCCGACGAACAGGGTGTCGCGACCCAGCGCCGGGGCGGTCCACCGCCAGTCGCCGACGTCGTGTTTCCACACCCGCTCGCCGTCCTCGGGGTCGACGGCGTACAATCCCCGCGCTCCGGCCGCGTAGAGGTGCTTTTCGACCGCCAATCCACCGCTCGCTACTCCCGTCTCTACCTTCCAGTCGACGTTCAGACGCGGTTGGGTTTCGAGCGTGATTCCGTACGTCGTCCCGTCGAGACAGTTGACGTAGACGCCGTCGGTGTCCGCGGTCGGCGGAGTCTGCGGTTTCGAGGGGAGGTTCCATTCACCCGCGCCGGTGCCGTCCGGGGCGAGCAGATAGAGCTTCCCGGCCTCCGTGGCGAGCGCGACGTAATACCCGATGTAAATCGGCGACGAGCCGAGAATATCGCCGAACAGCCGGCGCGACCACTCGACCTCGCCGGTAAGCGAACTAACCCGGTGGACGGTTTCTCCCACGGGAACGTAGAGCCACCGCGAGTCGTACATCGATGGCGTTCGAACGGAGGCGTTCTCGCCGAACGCCCGTTCCCACTTCGTCTCGCCGGTTTTCGAATCGAGGGCGAGCAATCGGTTGCGAACGCCGACGTACACGATATCGTCGCGGACGAGCGGCGTCGCGTACACGTGCGCTTTCGACCACAGCTTCGAGCCGTCCGCCGCGTCGTACACTCGTAGTTCCTCGGGGGTCGGCTGATACACGCGTCCGTCCACGACGAGCGGTTCGTAGTACGCTGTCTGCGGAACCTCGACCCTCCACTTTTCGGTGACGCCGTCCACCGGAGCCTTTCCGTCGCCGACTCCGCGCGTGTTACTGGCGTTACAGCCGAAACTCGACCACTCACCGTCGGCTCCGTAGATGTGCCTGTCGGGGTTCGTCGATTGCGTCGAACCCGGTTTCGGCGGCTCGTCCGCCACCGTCGTACAGCCGGCGAGCGCCGTGGCGGCACCGAGCGCGAGAAACCGTCGTCTGGAGGGCATGCCTACGGAGTCGTAATTGCGGATAATAAGTTTTCTCGACCGCGTGAAAGATACCCGACGGGGCGCGTCGAAACGGCGGAAACTACACCGCGTGTATCGCGTCCACGAGCGCGCACTTCCGACACACGTCGCGGGTCGTGGACGCGCCGCACCGCTCGCACTCGCCGAGTTGGCGCTTCCCCTCGCCGGGGCCGAACTCGTCCGCGGCGAGTTGGGCGAGTTCCTCGTATCCGGCCATGATGGAGTGGCGCGTTCCGGGGTGGTTCTCTTCGAGCGAGAGCATCAACCGCTGTATCTCCCCCCGGTACGCTTCGCTGGAGTGGGGACACTCGGTGATGTGAGCGGGCAGATTTTCGAGGTGAGCGTACAGCGCGACCTCCTTTTCGGGCACGTCCCGAAGGGGTTTCGCGCGCGGGACGAACGCCTCTTGGTCGCTCCGCTCGTCGAAGCTCCCCAGACTCGCGTCGAAGTGTTTGGCTATCTGAGCGACGTCGCCCTCGAGGAAGTTCATCAGCGCGGTTTCCGCTTCGTCGTCGAGGTTGTGGCCGGTGAGCAGTTTGTCCGCGCCGTACTCCTCGGCGTACTTCGAGAGCAGGTCGCGTCGAAACACGCCGCAGTAGGCGCACGCGGCCATGTTTTCGGGGTCTTTCTCGACCACGTCGTCCATCCGCACGTCGAACTCCTCCTCGTAGGTGACGACTTCGTGGCGGATGTCCAGGTCGTCCGTGAGTTCGAGGCACGCGTCCAGACTCTCATCGCGGTAGCCTTCGATTCCCTCGTGGATGGTCAACGCGACTATCTCGACGCGGGGGTCCTCGGCGAACGTGTCGTGGAGAATCTGCGTGAGGACGACGCTGTCCTTCCCCCCGGAGAGACCGACGAGCCACGTCTGGGGGTCGTCGGGCGTGGCGGACGCCGGGAGCAGGTTATCGTCGCGGATGCGCCTCCGGACGCGTTTTTCGACCGACCGACAGAAGTGATCGTCGCAGAGGTGAAGCCCCGAGTACGCAGCGTGCATGACCGCCTCTCGGTCGCACTTGTCGCAGTCCATTACCCGTCGCTTACGTCGCAGGCCGTTTCATCGTTTCGTTCCGCGATAAATCACGTATCGCTATAATAAATCGAAGGACAGTCACGAACGCGTTCGAATCGAGGCCTTGAATCGTGCCCCTCCGCGGTCGTCTTCGTTCGAGCTCGGACGATAGCGGGACGAAGGTGTATCCATATCGACAATTTTAGGCCGGTTCCGAGCCGGAGTTCGTCCCGACGGACTTCGGCTACCGCGGCGGCAATAAGCGGCGGTTAACGACCGGTAGCGGGCCCGAGACGGGGGGTAAGGGGTACCATCGGATCGGCCGGGGGCGGGCGGTACGATCGGCTTAACGAACTAATAATAATCGTACCGGTAGCCGTGAGTTGCGTTCATGGGTAGCCCCTCCAACGAGACGAGACGAACGTTCCTCAAACTGACCGGTATCGCCATCGGAGCGACCGGCGTGACGGGGACTGCGACGTCCGACGCCAGCGACCCTCCGCATCGCAATTGGTCCACGTTCCAGCACGACGCCGGAAACACGGGGTACAGCCCGGTCGGCGGCGATTCGGGTTCCGATACGTGGGTGGACTGGAGCGTACAGTTGAGCGACAGACGGCTGTACGCTCCCGTCGTCGCGGACGGAACCGTCTACGTCTCCGACGCTTCCGGCGTGTTGACGGCGTTCGACGCGGAAACCCGCGAAACCCGGTGGACGGCCGAACTCCGAGGACAGGAGTACGCTCCGACGGTCGTCGGGGACACCGTCTACGTGTCGGGAGCCGACGTGTTCGCCCTCTCGACCGCGGACGGAAGCGAGCGCTGGCGTTTCGAGGTGGACGGTGCCGAGACGTCGCCGATAACGGTCGCGGACGGCACCCTCTTTTTCAAGACGAGCGACGTAAACGGGCAGGGTACCTGCTGGGCGGTAGACGCCGAGACGGGGGACGAGCGCTGGCACGTCGGCGTTCCGTCCGGAAAGGAAGGGTCGACTCCGAGCGCGGAGAACGTCCCCCCGGCGGTCGCGGACGGCGTCGCGTACTTCGCCGACAACGAGACGGTGTACGCGTTGGACGCGAGGAACGGAACCCCGCAGTGGCGGGCGGACGCCGACGGGTTCATCGAACACGGTCCGACGGTCGCCGACGGCACCGTCTACGTCTGCGGGGAGAGCGTGTTCGCCCTCTCCGCGAGCGACGGACGGACGAAGTGGAACGCCGCCGTCGGAGAGTCGCCGAATCTCACCCGGTCGCCGGCGGTCACCGACGAGTCCGTCGTCGTCGCTGACGGGCGTCGAGCGCGCGTCTGGGCGCTCGCCCGCGAGGACGGGACGACCCGGTGGACGTTCGACGGAGGAGCGGGAACCGCCGGAACGCCAACCATCGCCGAAGCCGTTTACGTCCCGATATCGGGCGACGACGACGGAGTGGTCGCGCTCGACCCGGCGACCGGCGACCGGCGCTGGCGGGTACCGATCCGCGACCTCGGCGGTTCGTGGCTCCCGTCCGCCGTCGGCGATGCGCTCTACGTCACCGACCGCGAGGGATTCCTCTACGCGCTGGCCGACCCCGACTGGTTGGACTGGCGGGCGGAAGCGACGGGGTCGTTGGCGGTCGGCGAGAACGTCTACGCGTCGGACGGCACGCTGGTCGCGCTCGAAGCGCGGACGGGGGCGGAACGGTGGACGGTGGACGGTGGAGCGTCGCAGACGGTCGGAAACGGAGCGGTCGTCGGGACGGACGAATCGGCGGTGGTCGCCTACGAACCGGACGGAACCGAACGCTGGCGAGCGGAGTGCGACGAAGACGTTACCACCGACCCGGTGGTCGAAGGCGGGCGCGTGTTCGTCGGCGGCGACGGGTGGGTCAGCGCGTTCAACCTCAATACAGGCGGGCGGTTCTGGACGTACCGCGGCAACTGCGACGGCCTCGGAACGGTCGACGACCTCGCCGCGCACGGCGGTCGGGCGTTCGCGGTCGTCGACAGCCGAGTCGTGGCGCTCGGTTCCCACGGTGCGATGTGGTCGGCCGGGGGTGACGTTCGGACCGTCGCCGTCGACGACGGGGTGTACGTCGGAACCGCTAAAAACGAGGTCGTCGCCTACGATTTCGGCGGAAACGAACGGTGGCGAGCGGCGCTCGACCGCGGGGAGACCGTGTCGAGCCTCGTCGCCGACGGTGGCGTGTACGCGGTGACGACGAGCGCCACGAGCACCGGAACCGGTCGCCGAGAGTGGCTCGTTTCGCTCGACGACGGCGAGGTGACGTGGACGTTCCATCCGAAGTTCCTCCCGTTCGGCACGCTCTGCGCGCCGGTCGTCGCGGACGGAACGGTCTACGTCGGCGCGAGCGACCGTCGAGTGTACGCCCTCTCTGCGGACGACGGGACGGAACGCCGACGATTCGAGACGGGCGGCGAAGTCGAGAGCGTCGCCGTCGGCCGGCGGGTGTACGCCTCGAGCGACGCGGTGTACGCGTTTCGCGAGTGAAACGCCCGAACCGACCCGGAATCAGGCGGAGCAGTTGTTCGGGCCGAGTTCGAGTTCGGTCGCCGCCGCGTCGTCCTCCGGTTCGTCCGCCCCGCGGTTGATGGCGATGACCGTCTCGTAGTTCGGCGGTTTGTCGGGGGTGTTCTCGGAGAGGCGCGAGACGAACTCCTCCTCGTTCAGTTGGAGCACGTCGAGTTCGCGTCGGAGGTCGCCGATCGCGGACTGGACGGGGTCGCCGGGACTGCCGTGAGCGAAGCGCCCGTCCTCGGTGACGGTGACGTGCCCCGGGAGGACGACGACGTCGTCCGGGTCGCTCATGAGCACCTTGTGGAGGGAGTCGTACTGCATTTCGGCCCCCGTCGCCGCGTCCGCTTCGCCGAACTGGAGTTCGGTGCGCCCGATGGAGTCCACGAACAGGGTGTCCCCCGTCAATACCGCCTCGTCGTTCACGAGGTAGCTGACGATTTCGGAGGTGTGGCCCGGCGTGGGAACGGCCTTGATGTCGGCGCCGCCGACCGAAACCACCTCGTTTCGAGCGAGCGCGTCGTACTCGTATTCGACGCCGCGCTCTCCGGCGCGTTCGCTCAGGTGGTAGGGAACGCCGAGTTCGTCGGCGAGTTTTCGCCCGCCGGAGATGTGGTCCGCGTGAACGTGCGTGTCGAAAACGCGCGTAATCTCGTAACCGCTCGCCGCCGCCGCATCGCGCCACTCGTCCGTGTGACGGCTCACGTCGATAGCCGCCGCCTCCCCGTCGCTTCCGACGATGTACCCGAGACAGCCTTTGGCGCGGCGCTGGATTTGGACGATATCCGAATCGCCGTCGGTCTCGATCGGGACGCGTTCGTACACTCGGCTCCACGCTTCCATGCCGCCTTCGACGACTTTCACGTCCTCGAAGCCCCGCTCTCGAAGTTCGTCGGCGAAATGACCCGACGAGATTCCTTTCGCGCAGACCGTTAGAATCTCGTCGACTCCGTCGAGCATCGACCGAATCTCCTCCGCGCCCTCCTCCGAGAGCGATTCGTCCGCCTCGAACGGGAAGTTCCGCGCCCCTTCGATGTGCCACGACTCGAAGCTCTCTTCCGGTCGCGTGTCGAGGAGCGCGAAGTCCTCCCCGGCGTCCTGTTTGTCCGCCAACTCCTCGGGAGTCATCTCCGTGACCATGGACGTCGGTTGGACACCGACGTCCATAATCGCGTTGGATATTGGGATGGCAGTACAATACTACCGGGAGGTGCGTCGTGCCCCGGTGTCGAGCGCCAGAGAGTAAACCGTCCTCCGCGCCGGAGGTACCTCCGCTCCACGGGCGTCGGCCGCTTCGACGCGAGTTCCGATTTTCGCGACGCTGAGTCGGCGTTCCAGCGCACTTATCCGCGCCAAACGCGAACCACGACCAGAACACCGATGGAGCGAAGCGTGGCAATCGAACGAATCGAGGGGATAGTCGAGACGGTGGAGAACGAGACCATGCCCGTCCCCGTCCGCGAAATCTGGGTGTACGGCGACGTGGCGCTCGGACTGGATCCCATCGACCGACTCGACGTGTACGTGACGAAGGACATCCTGCTTCGGGATGACGACGCCGACCGCGAAGCCGAGTTCGTGGACTCCCTCGGCGTCAAAGGCGTCGGGAAGACGGTTCGTGCGGAATGGGCCGACGAAAACCCCGATCTGCTCCGCGCGAACGACAACGGCTACGCCGCCCCGGAGAAGTGTCTCGCGGCGCACCTCCTGCCCGCTGACGAACCCGTCCACCTCGAAGTCTGCAATTCGAGTTTCGAGGACAACGTTACGCAACGACTCGAGGGTGCCATCTCGCGCGACGCCTACGAACAGATCCTCGACCCGCGCGGCGTCTGTCTCTGGGTGGACGGCCAACGGAGCGAAGAAGCGTTCCGGAAGTTGCGCGCCAGCGAGTTCGCCTTCCCGACGCTCCCCGACGCGCTGGAGATGCTCGGCCTGGACGGGGAGAAGACGGTCGAGGCCGCCGAAGCGGTCGAGTCCTATCGCCGGCGGCAGGAAGGAACGACGGTTCGCGGCGACGTGGTGTAGGGGCGAACGGGCGGCACGCTGCACGCGCGGGGGTGTGCCGCACGAACGCCTCGGCCGCCCGCGCGGTGAGTCTCACGTCACGCCGGGTTTGGCCGCGTTTCGGTATTTAAATTCTCGTGAGGGAGGACCCGTCTCGCCCGTACACGCTCGATAGTTTGCGCGGTAGCGATTTTCAGTTACACTCGGCCCGCGGTGACGTAGAACGGAACGACCTCCGCCCGTCGGTACTCACCCTCCTGCATCTGGTTAACGACGGTGCGGCCCATCTCGCGCCAGTCGGCGCGCAGTCGTTCGTACTCGTCCGGCGCGAGCGGGCCGACCAACGTCTCGCGTCTGTCCGTCAGCGCACCCGCGGTCGCTTTTCGCTTCGCGGCTTCGAGGTCGCGCGTCGAGTACGGCGGTTCGACCGTCTTCGCGTGGTGGTGCGTCCGAGTCGACACGTCGTCGAGTCCGGCGGCGCGGAACGCCTCCCGCGTTCCGTCGCCGCCGAGCGCGACGTTCGTGTTCGCGCCCGCGACGTACGCCGCCCTCGCGCGTCGGGAGAGGTCGCTCTCCGCGGAGACCGTCGATTCGACGGCCACCGACGAGTTATCGGGTTCGACGGCCGCAACGAGGTCGGACGAGACTCGGGCGAACTCCCGCACCGCTCGCTCCGGGTCGGGGAGGTTGATGAGGAGGGCCTGACAGACGACGAGGTCGAAGCTGTCGTCGGGGAAGGGGAGTCGGTGGGCGTCGCCCGCGACGACCGGGACGGACTCCCCCGCGACGGTCAACAGGTCGCGGTCGGCGTCGACGCCGACGACTTCGCCCGGCGTCTCATCCGCGAGGACGCGGGCGAGTTCTCCCGTACCACAGCCGACGTCCAGCACGCGCCGGCGGGAGCCGAGTTCGAGGTCGCGGAGCGCCTCGCGGGACTCCCACAGCCCCTCTCGCGTCCGTCGGAGGTAGTCTTCGGAGAACTCGCGCATGGGCAGTTGGCCTCCTTTCGAGCGTCGGCGGGAAAAGCGGGACGGTTTCCGGTGAAGGCTCGCCGCGATACCAAGGTTGATACCCGAAAGCGAACCTACGGGAAGACAGTGTCGTCACCACGCGCAGACTTTCTCTCCGGAGTCCGTGTATCCCTCCCGATAACGCTCGGAATCGTCCCGTTCGGGACCGTCGCGGGCGTCGCGGCGGTCAGCGTCGGCATCCCCGCGGTGCACGCGCTCGCGATGTCGGTCGTCATCTTCGCCGGGGCGTCGCAACTCGCCGCCGTGGAGCTGATCGGTAAGAGCGCGCCCGCCGCGGTGATAGTGCTCACGGTCCTCATCATCAACCTCCGGATGATGATGTACAGCGCGTCCATCGCGCCCCACTTCGAACGCCTGTCGACGAGGTGGAAGGCGGCGCTTTCGTACCTGCTCACCGACCAGGCCTACGCCGTCTCGCTGGTGGAGTTCGAGAGCGACGAGACCACGAATCGGCGGTGGTACTACCTCGGCGTGGCGGCGCCCCTCTGGGTGACGTGGCAGGCCGCGACCGTCGCCGGAATCCTCCTCGGAGCCAACGTTCCCGCGGGTTGGCACCTCGATTTCGCCATCCCGCTGGTCTTCCTCGCGGTGCTGGTTCCGGCCGTCACCGACCGCCCGACCGTCGTCGCGGCGCTCGTCGGCGGAACGACGGCCGTCGCCGCCGACGGACTCCCGTTCGACCTCGGACTCGTCGTCGCCGCGATCGTCGGCATCGCCGCCGGACTGCTGGTCGAGGAGGTGGCCTGAGTGCCCCAGACCGATTTCGGCGGGGGCACGCTGTGGCTCATCATCCTCGCGGCGGGCGTCGGAACGTACCTCATCCGACTGTCGTTCATCGCGCTGTTCGGACTGTTCGACGAGGTGCCGGAGCGCGTCGAGCGGGCGCTTCGATTCGTCCCCGCGGCGGTGCTCTCGGCGCTCGTCGCTCCGCAACTGCTCTACGCGGACGGTGGCGTCTCGCTCTCGCCGGACAACGCCCGCCTGTTCGCGGGCGCGCTGGCGGCGCTGGTCGCGTGGCGAACCGAGGACATCCTGGCGACGCTGGCCGTCGGAATGGGCGCGATGTGGCTGTTGAGTTTCGCGCTGGCGTGAACCGTCGGCGGCGTTAGATTTCGTCGAAGAACTTCCTCGATGCTGTCGATACGGCGATACGTTTTCGGGAAATTCCCCGCAACGAACTCCCTCACCGGGCTCGCAGCACCGTCAGCGCGATCGCGACGAGGGCGCCGGCGATTCCCAGCGCCGTGACGATCGAACTCCCGGAGGAGTCGAACCGCCAGCCGAAGACGACGTAGCCGACGAGACCGACGACGAAGGCCAGCAGACCGACGAGTTGGAGGGGTCGCGATTGAAAACGCATACCGATACTTGCCGCCGAGACGATAAAAATATTAGGAGGATGCCGAAGCCGCTCAGCAGTCGCCGTTCTCGCGGATTTCCTTCACGCGGGCGATGTTCCACTCGAATCCCTTCCCGTCTTCGTGCGGCGTTTCGAGGACGAGGGGGATGTCTTCGAGGTCGGGGTGATTGATGAGCGCGTCCATCCCCTCCTCGCCGATGCGACCCTCGCCGATGTGGGCGTGTTCGTCCTTGTTCGTCCCGCACTCGTGTTTCGAATCGTTCAGGTGGATGCACCGGAGGTGCTCCAGTCCGACCACGTCGTCGAACTCCGCCACGGCCCCCTCGACGCCCTCGCGGGTGGAGAGGTCGTAACCCGCCGCGAACGCGTGGGCCGTGTCGAGGCAGACGTCGAGGTCCTGCTCCGACCGGGAGAGCACCTCCTTCAGGTGCTCGAAGTCGCCGCCGAGTTTCGTCCCGCTTCCGGCGTCGCTCTCGATGAGGACGGTGACGCCGTCGGGAACGTCCAGTTCGTCCAGCGCGCTAGCGGCGTTGTCGAGGCCGCCGTCGACGCCCGCGCCGGTGTGCGCGCCGAGGTGGACGTTCACGTACTCGACGCCGAGTTTGGCCGCCGCGTCCACCTCCTTTTGCATACTGTCGATGGATTTCGCGCGGAGGTCGTCCTTCGGCGTACAGAGGTTGACGAGATACGACGAGTGGATGACCCACGGGCCGTCGAGGTGCGTCGCGGTCCCGTCGCGGAACGACGCCGCTTCCTCGTCGCCGATGTTCGGGTCCTGCCACACCTGCGGGGAGTGCGTGAATATCTGTCCGCAGTTGCCGCCGACGTCCAACTGGCGCTCCACGGCGTTGTCAACGCCGCCCGCAACGGAAACGTGTGCTCCGACTCGCATGTACGCTGACTAATAATCCGGGGGTCAAATGCACTTCGACTAGCGGTCGCCGGGGCGAAACCGGAACCGGTCGAGTCGGGGAAAATCGATGGAACCATCGACGAGCCGACGCGACGCTCTTCGATGCGGAAGGTAGCCGTCGAGGCGGTCGATTCGTTCGTCAGCGCCGCGGACGTGTTTCGACCCCTCTCCGCCGCCCTCGGAACCGAACGCGTCGCCGTCAACTACTACGAACTCGCCCCCGGCGATAGCTTCGGCTTCTGCTATCACCGCCACCACGAGCAAGAGGAGGTGTTCTACGTCCAGTCCGGTACGGCGACGTTCGAGACCGAATCCGGACTCGCGACCGTCGACGCCGGGGAACTCGTGCGGTTCGCGCCGGGCGAGTTTCAGCGCGGAACGAACCGGGGGCCGGAGCGCGTCGTCGCGCTGGCGCTCGGCGCGCCGCGCGTCGAGGACGAGCGGGTCGACCTCCGGCGCGACTGTCCCGAGTGCGGGGAGCGAACCGGGGCGAAACTCGCGCGGGAGGACGAGGTAATCGTCGCCGAGTGCGCCGACTGCGGGGCCGAGACGGGGCGGTTCACGCGGTAGGGTCGGTGCGCCGCCTCGTCCACTCGTCGCTCCCGAACTTCTCGCGCGCGTGCTCTCGCGCGCGGGACAGTTCGTCGTCCGTCCACGCTCCCTCGTCGGCGTCCCCCCAGTCGCGGAGCGCCTCCTCGACCGCGGCGACGGCTTCCTCGCGGTCGATTCCGGCCTCCTCTCGGACGGTCGTCACGCGCTCGCGGAACTCCTCGGGCGTCGTCCGCGGGTCGGCGAACGTGGCGAGGTGGCGCTCCGCGTCGAGCGCGAACTTCAGCGAACCGTGCTGGATGACGGCGTCCTTCCGCCGATACTGGGCGTTTCCGCTGATCTTCCGACCGTTCGCCACCACGTCGTGGGCGGGGTGCAGTTCCCGGAGGTAGCACGCCGGTTGGTGGATGGCGGGGAGCTTTTCGTCGGAGAACGCCGCGTCGATTCCCATGCGCTCGAAGGCGTCGAAGACGGGTTCGCAGAGCAGTTCGTACGTCTCCATCAGATTCCCGGGGAGTTCGGCGGCGGGGGCGACGATGGAGTAGGAGATGTCGCCGACGTTGTCGTGGTAGATGCCGCCGCCGCCGGTCGGTCGTCGGGTGACCGTGATGCCCTCGCGCTCGCAGAACTCCCAGTCCACCGTCTCGGAGTCCTGTCGGTAGCCGAGCGACAGCGTGCTCGGTTCCCAGCGATACACGCGGAGGGTGCGCGGTCCCCCTTCGGCGGCGGTCTCCGCCGCGATCTCGTCCAGCGCCATGTTCGGCGGCCCGTCCCGCGACTCCTCCCGAATCAGCCGCCACTCCTCGTCCGCGAGCGTCATGTGCGGAGAATGGAGGAGGCGGGTAATGTGGGTTGCGGACGGCGCTTCGCCGAGCGGTCGGTCTCCGGCGCGTCCGACGGTCCCTCGGAACGGGGCGGCGTCGGCGATGCAGACGCCCGCTCCCTCGGTTCAGCGCTCGAACGTCCCCGTAAACTGCGCTTCGGCGATTCGGACGTCTTCGAGCGCGTCGTCCAGTTCGCGGCGGGGGAGACCCGGTTCGAGATCCAGCGTCTCCTCGACGGCGACGAGTCGGAACCGGTACTCGTGCGTGCCGTGTCCCTCCGGCGGACAGGGGCCGCGGTAGCCCACCTCGCCGAAGTCGTTCCGCCCTTGGCGCGCGCCGTCGAGCGTGCCGACCGTCTCGGTCTGCGGAACGTCCTCGTGAATTTCGACCGTGTTCGGCGGCAGGTTCCAGACGAGCCAGTGGGCGAACGTCGTGTCCGGCGCGTCCGGATCGTCCACGATGACGGCGAGCGATTCGGCCTCGTCGGGGACGTCGGCGACGGTCAGCTCCGGCGAGACGTCCTCCCCTTCGCAGGTGAACTTCTCGGGTATCGATTCGCCGTGGGTGAACGCCGACGTTCGAATCGAGAGGTCGGTCATGTGCGGCGATTCGACGGCGATATTAATAGACGTGGCGGCGAGTTCGAGGGCAGTCGTTCACCGCGATGGTCGGGCACGGGCGGCGTTCTCCGACGGAATCGCGCGGTGGATCAGCCCGTCGTCTGGCCGGGAACGAAGACGACGTCGACGGCGACGTCTCGTCCGGTCTCTCGCGTCAGTCGATCGTCTACTCGTCGCGCGACGTCGGGCGGTATCCGTTCGTTCGGTCGATGTTCCGCGACGACGACTACCTCGGCGGGCCTATCGAGAAGCACGTCGTCCACGTCGTAGTCGACGCGAACCGACTCGACTTTCATCTCACCGAACAGTCCGTCGTCGAACATCGCTTCGACCTCGGTTTTCGTGCTTTGCTCGACGTTACCGACTTCGAAGGACGCCCACGTGACGGCACCGAGGACGACCGACAACAGGGCGATACCGAGGAGGATGACACCGATGCGGACGCGGACTATCCGGCGAGCTTGCTCCGCGTTTTCGCCTCTTTCGGGGCGGTATCCGGCGACCCAGAACAGGATCAACGCCGAGAGGTTGATGGCGAGCAGGTTCACGAGAACGAGCACGCCAGCAGCGATGGTGACGTCGGGGTACCCCCACGCCAACCCGAGACCCGAAGTCGCGGCGGGCGGGATGAGCGCCACCGCGATGGCGACGCCAACCAGTGCCGACCCTGCCCCCCGCATGATGCTCACGGCACCGGCGATACCCGAACCCAGTGCCAGAAAGAGGGAGAGAAAATTCGGCGTCGTCCGCTCGAGAACCTGCGGAATCGTCCGTATGTCGACGGGCGGGAGGAGGACGGTATCTTTCAAGAGCAGTCCGAAGACGGCGGCCGTGGCGATCGCCGCGAGGAGACCGGTTACCTGAAGTGTTACACCTCTGGACGTCATGTCGGAGTTCGCGAGAACCGCCCCGACGCTGGCGGAGATTGCCGGTCCCATCAGCGGCGCGATGACCATCGCACCGATAATGGTCGCCGCCGAATCGAGTAACAGACCGGTCGTCGCGATGAGCGTGCTCACGGTGAGAAAGATGAAGAACGTCGAGGCCGCGGGCGCGAGGTCTTCCGATCGAGCGACGAGTTCGTCCCGCGAGATTCGATAGCCGCCGTATCGCTCCTTCAAGCCGCCGAGTTTCTCGGAGACGACCGTTTCCGTCGACATGACGATGGTGTAGGAGTCTTCCTTGATGCCCGCCGCGTACAACCGGTCGAGCACGGGTTCGACGCCGGCTTCGGGAACTGGAAAGGAGACCAGCGCTTCGAAGTCGCCACGACCCGTCTCCTCCCAGACCGCGTAATCGATCCCCTCGTCGTCGAGCGCGGAGAGCACGTCCGACCGATCCCCCTCCGGAATAAGCACCTGAACGAGACGCATGCAACGGTTACGCGTCCATCGAGTATAATAGATATGAAATTACAACGGCCCTATAATTTCGAGTTTGGGATTACGGTCGACCGCTACGGTTCGTCGATCTGCGAGCGCGGCCCGAGAGGTTCGAACTCGCCGCGCCCGAGTGATGCGAAGTCGCTCGTTTCGCGGTCGGTCGCTTTCGACGCCGTCCCCTATTCGCGCTCCCAGAGGACGGCCTCCCCCGCGTCGAGGGTCGACGTTTCGAGGTCGAACTCGCCGGTCGGCAGGTCGTGTTCGTCGTACTCCCAGTCGTCGGTGCTCGCGACCCACGTCAGGGTGAACAGTCGATTTTCCCGCGGGTAGTAGACGGTGACGCGCTCTTCGAGGATGGTGACGGCCGCCGCGTCCAGCGAATCGTCGGCCGGGGGGACCTCGGCGTTGGAGATGGGAATCTCGCCGACGAGCGCGTCGCCGTCGACGGCCGAGTCGCGGGTCGTCGACTGCGGGTTGACGACCGGCACAGCGACCTCCAGCACCTCGTGTTCGTCGTCACCGTTCCGCGGCTCCCATCTGCGGCGTCGGAGTTCGACGCCGCGGTCTGGCGTTTCCTCTCTCATGTCCGTGGTTCGGCCTCGACGGCCTCCGAGACGCTGACGGTGTCACCGTGTTCGACTCGTTCCATAGCAACGAGAAACTGCGAGACATCCGCGGAAAAGCGTTGTTGCCGACTCGGCTCGCGCCGACGAGAAACCGCTCCAAGCGGGTCGCCACCGCTCGTCACTCGGGGAGTTCGGCGAGCACGATCCGGTTACCGTACGGGTCTTCGAAGTGGACGTGAACGCCGCTCTGGCTCGATTCCGGTTCGCCGAGGAACTCGACGCCTCGCGTCCGAAGCGTTTCGTACGTTTCCCGACAGTCGTCCGCGTAGAAGACGAACGTCGGTTCACGTCCCGTCTGGTTTCCGACCAACGCCCGTTCCTCGTCGCCGACCGCCTCCATCAACCAGATGCCGACCGACGACGTCTCGGGGAGTCCGACGTGAACCGCGCGGAACCCGTCTTCGAGTTCGTCGTACAGCACGTCGAATCCGAGCGTCCCCGAGTAGAATTCTATCGCATCGTCGTAGTCCTCGACGAGGAGCGTCGTCCGTCCGATTTCCGTTATCCTCGATCTCCGTCACTCCTCGAGCGGGGATAACCGTTCACCGCCGGGTGAACGTGAACGCATCCTCGGTCGCGGAGCGCCTCGCCCGGTCACCGCCGTCGGACGAACGCCTCGATGCGGTCCATCGCCTCGCGGAGGTCGGCCATCCCGGTCGCGTAGGAGACGCGCAGGTGGCCCGCACCGCCCGCGCCGAAAACGCTCCCCGGCACGACCGCGACGCCTTCCTCCCGGAGGAGGTCCTCGGCGAACGCCTCGTCGTCGCCGCCGCAGGAGGGGAAGGCGTAGAACGCGCCGCTCGCCTCGAAGCAGTCGAGTCCCATCTCGTCGAACCGCGAGAGCACGAATCGCCGCCGCCGGTTGTACTCGTCGCGCATCTCCGCGACGCTCTCCCCGCAACCGCGGAGCGCCTCCAGCGCGGCGTACTGGGCGGTCACCGGGGCCGAGAGCATCGAGTACTGGTGAATTCGGTTCATCGCGTCGATGGCTTCCTTCGGGCCGAGCGCGTACCCCAGTCGAAGCCCCGTCATCGCGTACGCCTTCGAGAATCCGTTGAACACGACCGTTCGCTCGCGCATCCCCGGGAGGCTGGCGATGGAGGTGTGGTCGCCGTCGTAGGTGAGCGCGGCGTAAATCTCGTCCGAGAGGACGAACAGGTCGTTGTCGCGGACGAAATCGGCGACCTCCCCGAGTTCGTCGCGGGTCATCGTCGCGCCCGTCGGGTTGTTGGGATAGCAGAGCACCAGCGCCTCGGCGTCCGCCGCGCCCGCGCCTTCGAGCGCCTCGTACGTGAGCGCGAAGTCGTCGGCGGCACGGGTCGGCACGCGAACGGGTTCCCCGCCCGAGAAGACGATGCCGGGGACGTAGGAGATGTACGACGGTTGGTGAACCGCCACGCGGTCGTCGGGGTCGACCAGCGCCCGCATCGAGAGGTCGACGGCCTCGCTCGCGCCCGCCGTCACCAGAATCTCCTCCTCCGGTTCGTAATCGAGGTCGTACCGCCGGACGTGATTCGCTATCGCTTCGCGCAGGTCGCGTCGCCCGCGATTGGCGGTGTACGACGTTCGCCCGCGTTCCAGCGAGTCGATGGCGGCGGTGCGGGCGGCCCACGGCGCGGAGAAGTCCGGTTCGCCGACGCCGAGCGAGATGATGTCGTCTCGCTCCTCCGCGAGTTCGAAGAAGCGCCGTATTCCGGACGGCGGCACTCGGTCGACCCTGTCGGCTGGCTTCATGGCGAGACGGAGAGGCGGTCGTCCTCGTCGCGGTCGTCGAACTCGATGCCGCGCTTCTTGTACGTCTCCATGACGAAGTGGGTCACCGTCTGCGTCACCTCCGGAATCGGCGCGATCTGTTCGGAGACGAAGTTGGAAACGTCGTGCATCGACTCGCCCTCGACGTCGACCGCGAAGTCGTAATCACCGCTGACGAGACGCAGCGACGCTACTTCCGGAAACTTGGCGATTCGTCGCGCGATCTCCTCGTACCCCGTTTCGCGGTCGAGTTCGACGTTGAGTTCGACCTCCGCCTCCACGTGCTCTTCCGGTAGCCGATTCCAGTCGACGACGGCGTGATAGCCGCGGACGACTCCCTCCGATTCGAGTTCCGCGACGAGCGATTCGACCTCCGACTCCGACAGGCCCGTCTGTCGCGCGAGGTCGGGGGTGCTCTCGCGGGCGTTCGACAACAGGACGTTCAGCAGTTCCCGTTTCGCGTCCATGCGTTCCTCTTTCGGGGCCGGGCACAAGAATCTGGCCGCACCTGCCAATCCTGCGCGAAGACGATGTTGGCGGAGCGACGAACGGCGGTCGGATATCGCCGCACCGCCGGATTCCATATCGCGGCATGGAATTTATCGTACGATTCGTCCGCGCTATCTCCGAACAGCGAACGACGAGCCGAAAAGCGCGCCGTTCGCCCGCGAGCCCCCGATTTGCGGTCGAAGTCGTCCGCCGATTTTGGCGTCGATGTCGGCGTTCGCGCATCGCGTCCGGTGAACCGCGGCGACGTCGAAAGCTCGAAGCGGACGTGACGCGTGGAGTTTACGGGCGAAAATCGCTTGTCTCAGCTCGGTCGTGGTGTTGAAAAACGTCCGGGCGCTAAGCCGCCTCGGGTGATACGATGAGTTGGCGAGACTTCGTCTTCCTCGCCGGAAACGTGTTCTCGCTCGTCGTGCTCGTCCCGATCCACCGCGACGAGATGGCGACCATCCCGCTCGGAACCGCCCTCCCGTCGGCCGTCATCGGACCGATTTACGAAACGGCCTTCGCCACCCTGGGGGTGACGCTCTCGGCGTTCGGGGCGATCCTCGCGGGGGTCGTGCGGAGCGCCATCGCGCTCCTCCGGTCGCCGAATCCGCTCGGCGGCTCCCCGGAGAAGACGCCGGGAGTGCACCCCTCGCCTCGGTCGCCCGAGACGCCCGACGGAGTACCGCCGCATCGCGAGACGGGAGACGCCGAGAAGCGGGGGAGAAATCGAAGCAGCGGTATCGCTATCGTCACGGTCCGGGTCGCAAATGCCTTACGCCGCGGACAGCTAGTTGCGCGTGATGGTTCGGAACGTCGCGCCGGAGATGGCCGAGCTCGAGCCGGAGGATTTCTATCTCCTCTCCGGCGTCGAGCAGGGGATGCGCTTCAGCGAGTGGGTGCAAAAGGAGAAGATTCCGAAGTTCTCGCGACTGACGGCCGAGGAGGTGGACTACCGAATCGACCGCTGTATCGACCGGGAGCTGCTGGAGCGCAAGACCATCCAGTACGAGGGGTACACCCTCACCTTCGAGGGGTACGACGCGCTGGCGCTTCGGGCGTTCGCCGAACGCGATACGATTCAGGGCGTCGGCTCGCCGCTCGGGGTCGGAAAGGAGAGCGACGTGTACGAGGTGCAGTCGTTCCGCCCGCTCGCGCTGAAGTACCACCGCGAGGGGTACACCAACTTCCGCGAGGTGATGAAAGAGCGCGACTACACGTCCGAACACGAGCACGTCTCGTGGCTCTACACGGCGCGGAAGGCCGCCGAACGCGAACACGGCGCGCTCGAAGCGCTGTATCCCGACGTGAGCGTCCCCCGACCGATAGACCACAATCGCCACGCCATCGTGATGGAGAAGGTCGACGGCGTGGAACTCGCCCGCGCGAAGTTCGAGGACGAACAGGTCGTGCCGGTGTTAAATCTCGTGCTCCGCGAGGTGAGCGAGGCCTACGAGCGCGGATACGTCCACGCGGACATGAGCGAGTACAACGTGTTCGTCAACAGCGAGGGCGTCACGGTCTTCGACTGGCCGCAGGCCGTCCCCACCGACCACCAGAACGCGGCGGAGTTCCTAGAGCGCGACGTGCGCAACGTGGTGAGCTACTTCCGCCGGAAGTACCCCCGTCTCGTCGGCGACGTGGACGTACCGAGCGTCGCGCGGGCCATCGCGGACGGACGGTTCGAGTCGGTGCGCGACCACTCAGAGGACGAACGATAGCACCGCCAGCACGAGGAAGATGAGAACCAGCCACTTGGCGACGTCCATCGACAGCCCCGCGACGCCGCCCGCGCCCATCGCTCCGGCGATTATCGCGAGGACGAAGAACGCGACCGCGAGTTCGAGGATGGCCATCAGCGAGTCACCCCGTCGGTTTCGTATCGGGTTACGAAGTGCATAGCTGAACTACAGCGTCGAACGACTTTTCACCGTGGCATGTCATAGCAAGGAGGTTATCAGAGTCGCGTCTTCGCGGTGAGCGCTCATCCCGCCGAGAAATCGCCGAGTTCGGCCGGAGCGAAGACGAAGCCCTTAAACCCGTGAACCGGGAAATCCCGGGTAACTCGCTGGACGACGGGCACCAGCGGGCACCTGCGAACGCAGGCCGGAATGTGGCGTGCGCGGTTCGTCGAACCGCGCGAAGGCGGTCTTCCGCCGAACGCGCTGAACCACTCGACGCCCGTGGTGATAGACCATGGCAAAAAGCTTCTACTCACACATCCGAGAAGCGTGGAAAGACCCGGACGACGGCAAACTCGCCGAACTCCAGTGGCGACGAAAACAGGACTGGCGCAAGCAGGGCGCTATCGAGCGAATCGAGCACCCGACCCGACTCGACCGCGCCCGCGAACTCGGCTACAAGGCCAAGCAGGGCGTCGTCGTCGTGCGCGCCAGCGTCCGCAAGGGCGGTGCGCGCAAGCAGCGGTTCAAGGCCGGCCGCCGTTCCAAGCGACAGGGCGTCAACCGCCTCGGGCGGCGCAAGAACATCCAGCGCATCGCCGAGGAGCGCGTCAGCAAGAAGTATCCGAACCTCCGCGTCCTCAACTCCTACTGGGTCGGCGAAGACGGGAGCCAGAAGTGGCACGAGGTCATCCTCGTGGACCCCGAACACCCCGCCATCCAGAACGACGACGATCTGAACTGGATCTGCGACGACGTGCACCGCGGCCGCGCCCAGCGCGGTCTCACGAGCGCGGGTCAGAGCAATCGCGGCCTGCAACAGCGCGGCAAGGGGACAGAACACACCCGCCCCAGCAACTCGAAAGGCAAAGGCCGCGGTAAGTAACGCGCCGTTTTCCTCCTCGACTCGTTTTCGACGACTCGCGCAGAGTTAGCCGCGCTTCGAGTCCTTACGCCTCGTCCCGAGAGCCACCGCTCTCGTCGGAGTCCTCCCGAGCGAGTGAATCGGCGGCGTCGACGGCGAAACCGCGAGCGGGCACCGACCGTTTCGGACGCGATACACTCCGTGCAACTACACGAAATCCCCGACCTGATGTTGGGTGATTTCACGAGGCGAGGGGAAACACTGCTCTTGCCAAGACATTATAACACTAGTTAACTTCCTGAAAATGTGTCTGGTCAGGAGATCCTCGCTGTTACCTTGCGGATCCGGGTGGAGAAATTGAATAATCGCGGTTAGATCGTAGTGTAGCCACTCAAGGAGAAAAGCGAACCCGGAGAAGAAATGGGTTAGTCGGGGGGATCAAGGCCGACGTAATCCTACTCTTGGACTCATGTACGTTCGTGCCTCCTATTTAGTGTGTGTACGCGGGTACGCGCCCACGTACACGACCGAGTAAGCGGTCAAATACCCCGTAGTTTACAATTCCCGCTGCTGGTGGATCGTCAGACGTCACCGTTATAACCACGACCAGTCCGCAGGTAGCAGTCGTTTGGTTCCGACATTGATGGGGTCGGTAGTAGCACAGACTTCCGGTTTTTTCCTCAGTGGGTCTTGGCAGATCCAAAGGCGAAAACTAGGATACGAGCAGGCTGGTCGAACGACGAAACGACCCTACGAGATTGACTTATTTCAATACCTTTCGCAGATACTCCGCTGTGAACGATTGCTCTTCGTCGAGGAGTTGTTCTGGTGTTCCTTCGAAGATGACCTCTCCTCCGCGTTTGCCACCTTCGGGACCGAGGTCTATGACCCAATCGGCGTTCTTCACGACATCTAAGTTGTGTTCAATCACGAGGACAGTGTTTCCTTCATCTACTAGCCGGTTCAGAACCGATAGTAACTGCTCTAAATCAGCCATGTGAAGTCCAGTCGTTGGTTCGTCCAGTACGTAGACGCTTCCCGTTTTATGCAGTTCACCCGCTAGTTTGATACGTTGGCATTCGCCTCCTGACAATGTTGGAAGCGATCTCCCTAGTGAGAGATAGCTCAGTCCGACATCGTCAAGGGCTTCGAGAGTCCCCTGAATCGTCGTGCTCTCAAAGAACTCCAGCGCTTCGCTCACGGTCATTTCGAGAACATCGGCGATGGATTGGCCGCGCACGGTGTATCGAAGCACCTCGTCCTTGTATCGCCGCCCTTCACACGCCTCACAGGTCGATTCGACTGTATCCATGAGGGCTAAGTCAGTCTCGACGACTCCCAGCCCATCACATTCGGGACAAGCTCCGTCCGAATTGAAACTGAAGAGGGACTCGTCTGTCCCAGTCGCCGCCGCGAAACGTTCCCGAATCTCACCCATCATTCCAGTATATGTTGCGACCACTGACCGCGTAGTGGTGCTAACCGCCGTTTGATCCACACTAACGGCGTCCGGATGCTCCTCTAAGAAGAGGTCAAGGAGGGTACTTTTTCCCGCACCAGCTACCCCAGTAACAGCGGTGAGAACACCTTCCGGGACATCGACAGTAATATCACGTAGGTTATGCCGTGACGCGTTTGATATCGTCAGTTGCCCAGTTGGTTCGCGGAACGTCGATTTAACCGGCGTTCTCTGGTTCAGATGCCGTCCTGTGAGTGTATCTGCTTCGTAGAGACCATCCACGTCACCTTGGTAGACGATTTCCCCACCATTCTCACCGGCTTCTGGACCGATGTCGACGATATGATCGGCGATGTCGATGACGTATGGGTCGTGTTCGACGACCAGAACCGTGTTCCCGTCGTCTCGTAGCTCTTTAAGCAACTCGTTGATTCCGTGAACGTCGCGGGGATGGAGCCCAATCGTCGGCTCGTCAAAGATATAGGTCAAATCGGTGAGACTGCTATTGAGGAACTTCACCATCTTGACCCGCTGGGATTCGCCACCAGAAAGTGTCTGAGTTTCCCGGTCAAGCGTGATATATTCAAGACCGACCGTTTGGAGATGCTGGAGCCGCTCCAAGATCTCGGCAACCACCTTTTCGGACCCAGGCTCTTCGATCTTGGAGACGACGTCCATGAGTTTATCAACATCCATCGCGGCGAGTTCAGCGATATTGTGTCCGTTAATCTCGCTGCTGCGAGCCCTTTCATTGAGGCGGGTTCCGTTGCACGCAGGGCAGACACCTTCTGATGTGACTCGCTCGATAGCTTCGTGGGTCTGTTCGCTCAGCGAACTCGTGTCTCGATTGATGTAGCGACGGACGAATGTGTCGATGAGCCCCTCGTAACTGACATCGACGGTCTTTCCGTTTGCAGTCGATTCGAACGTCGTCTCGCCGTGGAGAAGCAGTTCCAATTCCTCGCCGGTGTAGTTTGCTAATGGCTTGTCCCCGTCGAAGAGGCCCGCATCGATGTACCGTTGCCATTGTTGACTCAGCAGAGAGAATCGAATGGCACCTTCATCGAGGGACTTCGATGTGTCGAGAAACTTGTCGAGGTCGGGAGTCACCGTTTTTCCGAGGCCGTCACACTCCGGGCACATGCCGGTGGGAACGTCCCCCGACGGTAGGACGTTAAATGAGAAGGCGTAAGTTGGTCCGATGTCCGGCTCACCGAATCGTGAGTAGAGGACTCTGAGGAGGTCGAAAATATCGGTAAACGTTCCGACTGTAGACCGTGAGTTCGCCTGAATCGGTTTCTGCTCGACGACCACGGCTGTGGAGAGGTTCTCGATTGAATCCACCTCCGGATATCCGTACTTTGCCAAGCCGTACTGAGTGAATGTAGAGAACAGTTCGTTGAGCTGGCGCTGTGACTCCGCCGCGATGGTATCGAACACCAATGAAGACTTGCCAGCTCCAGAGACTCCCGTGAAGACAGTGACCTTCCGTTTCGGTATCTTGAGCGATACGTCTCGAAGATTGTTCTCCCGGACTCCTGTTAACTCGATGTGATTATTCCGAGCTCCGTTTCGCTCCATACCACCCCTTCAACGTCGAACCAGATAATGTTTGTCATTAATCATGTTACAGGCGTACCATGGTGGGTGAATAACACGGTATTCGCTGATTACAGGCTCTGTAGTGTAGGAATACAAATCCTGAAAATAAGGGTAAAAATTCTTATAGTTCGGTGATCTGTAGGTCACGCCCGATAGCGTGAGAGGAGATCTGAGGTCGCCGGTAGATCGACGAACCCGGTGTGTTCGTCCCAACCACGTTCAAATCATCGAGAATCATCAGGAACTGATGAAATGAGCGGTAGCTATTGAGCTCGTCCCCGACCGCCGCGAGCGTCGAGCGTTTCCCGACGCGAGTAACCGCGTTCCTTCGGAGGAGCGTCGAAGTCGCCGAACCGGTTTCGCCGGGGAGCGAACGAGGTGCTAATTTATACCTTTCTAGAATAAAAATTTAAATCCTTGGCATCCCCATTATAATCTGAGATTTACGATGACGAACCAAACGAGCAGGCGGCAGTTGCTAAAGGCATCGGGCGCGGCAATCGTCGGAGGCGTCGGTCTGGCCGCGACGAGCGGGACCGCGTCCGCTCGCTACGTCGGACAGCCGATTTACACGACCGAGAACACGTGGGTTCGGACGGGTCCCGGAACGGAGAACGGCGTCCGAGCGACGGCCGACAAGTACACCGGCGGCCGCATCGTCGACGGACCGGTAGACGAGGACGGGTTCAGGTGGTGGCGGTGCCAGATGAACGGCGACGGCGACAACGGTCGGGTCGCCGGCTGGATACCGAACCGAAACTTCGATCCGGCGGACATCACCTACCCGTCCCTCGGGTACATCTCCTCCGACTACTACGACGACCGCGGCGGGCGCTACCACAGCGCCGTGGACATCGCCAACGACTACGGCACGCCGGTCAAGGCCGCGCTGAACGGCACGGCCTACAGAGCGTACGAGGAGGGCGGTTGCGGGAACTACGTCTACATCGACCACGAGGACGGTTACCGGACGCTCTACTGTCACCTGCAGGGATTCAGCGTCTCCCACGGCGAGTACGTCGAACAAAACCAGCAGGTCGGAACGATGGGCAGTTCGGGCCACTCCTCGGGCCCGCACGTCCACTTCGAAGTCAACCGAAACGGGAGCGAGGTGTACGTCTCCGGCACCGCGGGCGAGGAGGTACACTCGGAGTCGGGCGTCGCGAAGAACTACGCCGACCTGTAGCCGAGACGACCGCGGCGTTTCACCCGCTCGCCGTCCCGCGCCCCGTCCGCCGAAGTCGAACCGCGACCACCGCGCGGGGTCAGTCGTCCGACTTCAGTTCCAGTTCGACCTCCGCGTCTCCCCCGAGTTGGATTTCCAACTCGAACGGCCCCCACTCGAACTCGAACTCGGCCAGTTTCGCGTCTATCTTCCACTCCATTTCGTTCACGACTTCCTCCCCCACCTGTAGTTTCATGCTGACCGACAGGGGTACGACAGCGACACGGAAAATTCTTCGTGCTGTCGGGAGGGTCGTGTTTAGTTCGTCTCATTGAACCAGCGAGCGAACGTTTGGAGCCAGTTTTCAGCGGTTTCAGGGAAAACGTGGCTGAAGCAGTTCGAGAACGAAGACGTTCGGCGTTTCAATTCGCGGAAGATGCGCCCGGTGCCGTTCCGATTTCCGTGTCGTTCAGGATGAAATCGAAGCCCAGTTTGGAGGTGTTGAGCGCCATCGCGAGCAACGAGACGGTATTCGACAGCGAGAGCCCCGCTAGATGGAATTGAACCACCGAGTTTCATCGCTGGTTCGAGGGTCCGTTCTCGCTCCGCAAACTCCACGCCGATCCGGTTACTACACCCGACGAGGCGGCTGATTTCCGCCATAGACCAGCAAGAGATCACACTGCCTCACTTTTCACGCTTAACTAAACACGACCGTCACGGGTCGCCACAACGGTTATGAGTCGCCCCTTCGTCCCTCGGCTCGATGAGCAGTCTCACTGACCGCTTCGGCGGCGAGTCGTCTCGGAGCGGCGAGTACGAGTACAAAGTCGTCCCCGCGCCCTCCAGCCTCCTCTGGTTCCGGATCAAGCACGATGAGACCGAGCAGCTACTGAACGAACTCGCTCACGACGGGTGGGACCTCGACGAGGCCGTCGTCAACTGGTGGGGCGGTGCGGATCTGATCCTCCGCCGGGAACGCTGACCCGGGCGTCGCGCTTAACCCGTCGTGCGACGCCGTGTCGCGCTCCGAAACGACGCGAACCGGTTACCGTTGGATGTCCTTCCCGTAACTGGGACATTCCGCGCTCGCTTCCCCTCCGAGCAACTCAGATGCCGTTCCCGTCCAGTCGCAGTGGGGGCAGAGAACCGTGTCCGAGTGAGACGTTCCCTTGGAACGGGCGGTGGCTCGACGGGAAAGTCCTGTGGCGGAGCGGCGGGCAGTGTTTAGTTAAGCGCTCACCGGACAAAGACTGGCGACAACCGGCCAACCAAGCACTCTCGGGTGGGAATTCGGAAGGGGTCGCGGGGGCTTCCGTAAACCTCCGAATCAGCCCTCCTACCGCCCTCTCTCCTAACGAAACACTACCGCCGGGAGACGACCGCGGACGGGACCGGCGGGCACCGAAGTACGGAAACGGCGGCGGAGGGCACCTCGGAAAGGGGCGCTTCGCCGTCGGGACGACGTCGTTCGCGCCCCGGACGTGGGATACCGCCGCCGAGCGTCGAACCCGGACCCTGCACAATCGATATCAACGGGGAGATAGTTATCTAAACCGATGGGGGACTCGGGGGCGTCGGAGCGGCGGCGACTGGAGGGACTGGCTCGACTGGCGGGATTCAGCGACGGCGTCTTCGCCATCGCCATCACGCTGCTGATTCTGAACATCGAACTGCCCGATTCGACCGCATCGGCGGCGGTCGGCGTGCACCGAGTGCTCCGGGAGTGGCCGGACTTCCTGAGCTACGTCATCAGTTTTCTCGTCATCGGGAACTACTGGATCGTCCACCACAACATCTTCCAGGACGTCAGGCGGTACGACCGGGGACTCCTCTGGTTGAACATCGTCTATCTCATGTTCATCGCGTTCATCCCCTTTTCGACCTCGCTGATCGGCGACTTTCCGGGCGGCTTCCCCGTGATGGTTTACGCGGGAACGCTCACGCTGACGGGCGTCGTCCTCACCATCCTGTGGCGGTACGCGTGGTCGAACGACTTACTCGACGACGCGGTCGACGAGGAACGGATGCGCGACGTCACCTTCGGCATTCTCATCCCGTCCGCCGTTTTCGCCGGGTCCGTTCTGATAGCCGTCGTGAGCGCGCGGTGGGCGATGTACTCGTGGTTTCTCCTGTTTTTCGCCGACTCGATCCAAAAGCGATTGTTCGGATAGGCTGAACGGCGAACCGCCGGCGTCTCGGAGGCGGTCGCCCGAACCGACCGTCACTCCCCGCGCTCGCCGACTTTCACCAACTGCTTGCCGATGTTTTCGCCCTCGAACAGCCCCAAGAAGGCGTCCGGAGCGTTCTCCAAGCCCTCGGTCACGGTCTCCCGATACGCGAGTTCGCCCGACGAGACCCACTCGGCCAACCGCCGCGTCGCCTCCCCGAACCGGGGCGAGAAATCGCCGACGAGGAAGCCCTGCACCCGCGCTCGCTTCTCGATGAGTTTGCCGAGTTTGCGCGGGCCGGTCGGAACCGACTCCTCGTTGTAGAGCGCGATCTGCCCGCACACCGCGACCCGCGCGTCCACGTTCAGCCTCGAGAAGACGGCGTCGGTTATCTCGCCGCCGACGTTGTCGAAGTAAGCGTCCACGCCGTCGGGCGCGGCCTCGTCCAGCGCGGCCCCGTAGTCGTCCGTCGACTGATAGTTGATTCCGACGTCGAAGCCGCACTCGTCTTCGAGGAACGCGACCTTCTCGTCCGACCCGGCGAAGCCGACGGCGCGCGCTCCCGAGAGCTTCGCTATCTGGCCCGCCACCGAGCCGACCGCGCCCGCCGCCCCGGAGACGACGACGGTGTCGCCGGCCTTCGGTTCGACCACCTCGCGCGTCCCGAAGTAGGCGGTCCTGCCGGGCATTCCGAGGACGCCCAGCGCGGTCGAAACCGGTGCGAGGTCGGGGTTCACGGACCGGAGGGAGCCGCCGGGGGCGGTGGTGTACTCCGCCCATCGGAGGTTTCCGGTGACCACGTCGCCCTCCTCGAAGCCCGCGCCGTTGGACTCGACGACTTCGCCGACAACGCCACCCTGAAGCGGTTCGCCGACCTCCCACGGTTCGGCGTAGGACTCCCCGGCGCGCATCCGTCCGCGCATGTACGGGTCGACCGAGAGGTACAGCGTTCGGACGAGCGCCTCGCCCGGTCCCGGCTCCGGGACGTTCTCCTCGACCAGTTCGAACGTGTCGCGGTCGGGCGTTCCCTCGGGCCGCTTCGACAACAGGAACTTTCGATTGGTCGCCATGCGCGGACGTACAGACCCCTCGGACAAGGGTACTTCGGCAGGAGTCGCGTTTGCCGATAGCGCGGCGAGAAGACCGCCGCGGCCGCCACGAGCGGGGACCGTCGCCGACGAACCGCCGGTGAATCGGGACTCGAACCGCGGATTTATAGCCCGATACGCCCAATCCCGAGCTATGAGCGGCCTCTCGCTCGACGCGACACAGCTCGACCGCTACTCACGGCACATCATCATGGACGAAGTGGGCCCGGAGGGCCAGAAGGCGCTCCTCGATTCCGCCGTCCTCGTCGTCGGCGCGGGCGGTCTCGGCGCGCCCGCCATCGAGTACCTCGCGGCGGCGGGCGTCGGAACCCTCGGCGTCGCGGACGACGACGCGGTGGAGCGAAACAACCTCCAGCGACAGGTCATCCACGGCGACGACGACATCGGGCGACCGAAGGTCGAGAGCGCGGCGGAGTTCGTCGCGGAACTGAACCCCGACGTGAGCGTCGAGACGCACGACCAGCGGGTCGAACCGGAGAACGCGGAGGGACTCGTCGCGGACTACGATTTCGTCGTGGACGCGAGCGACAACTTCCGGACGCGCTACCTCGTCAACGACGTGTGTACGCTCACGGGGACGCCATTCTCCCACGGCGCGATATACAAGTTCGAAGGACAGGTGACGACGTTCACGACCGACGGACCGTGCTATCGGTGCCTGTTCCCCGAAGCGCCGCCGGAGGGGATGGTCGCCGACTGCGCGACGACGGGCGTCCTCGGCGTGCTCCCCGGCACGGTCGGCTGCATTCAGGCCACCGAGACGGTGAAGTACCTCGTCGGAATCGGCGAGGTGCTGGACGGCCGGATGCTGTTCTACGACGCGATGGACATGAGCTTCGAGGAAGTCGAATTCCGGCGGAACCCCGACTGTCCGGTGTGCGGCGAGAACCCCATCGACTCCATCGACGCGGTGGAGTACGCGGAAGAGTCCTGTGCGGTGCGGGCGGACTGACGGAGCGACGCGGGCGGTCGGATCGCGTTCGAGACGAACGAATCCAGTGCATACATGGCGCCCCGAACGGCTAGGGTCGGGCATGGAATCGAACGCGGGGGCGTGGAGCAGTCGGCTACTCGTCTCGCTGGCGGCGATCGGGACGCTTCCGGTCGTCTCCGCCCACGGCGGCGGTCACGCACCACCGTATCCGCAGCGGCTCGCGCTGGTCGTTCTGTTCGCGGGCGTCGCGGTCGTCGGGGGAAGCGTCCTCCTCGGACGCACCGCGCTGGAACGCCGACGAACGCTCGCGCTCTGGGGCGTCTTCGCGGGGCTGTTCGTCGCCGCCGCGGGCGCGGTCGGGCTGGTGCAGTTGTCGCCGGTTCAGACGATTCGGGCGTCGCGGGCACCGCTCGGCAGGGAATGGTACCGGCCGCTGACGCTGGCCGCCGGGACGGTAATCGCGGTCGGGAGCTTCGTCGCCGGCCGACTGAAGTGGCCGGAGCGCCCCCGCTACGCCGGACTCGGGATGGCGCTCGGCGCGTGGGTCGCCTACCCCGCCGCGATGGGCGCGTTCGGCGCGCGAACGCATCCGCTGGGCTATCTGCTCGTCCTCGGCCTCCCGCTGGGCGTCGGCTACCTCCTCTGGCGCGACGCTCGCGAACCGCTCTCGTGGGTCGTCCGCGACCGTCCCGCCCGGTGGTTCGGCGTCGGGACGGGCGTGCTCGCCGGACTCTTCTTCGCCTTCTCGATGGGGATGCTCACCTTCGTCCCGGAGCACGGCGTCGGCGTGCCGGACGGCGCGTTCGTCGTGACGGTTCCGGTCGCCAACCCGCTCGTCTACTGGACGGCTGTGGAGTTCAACTTCCCGCAGGTTCCGTTCGCCGGCGTGTTCTCGCTCGGAATGCTGCTCCAAATCGGACTCGTCGCCACGCTCGTCGGCCTGAACGGCGCGGTCATCGCCTACCAGTGGCGGGGCGGGGCGAGACCCGGCACGACGGAGGTCACCTCGGGCACGGCGGCCGTCGCGGCTCCCAACGCCTGCTGTTGCTGCGGCCCCATCATCTCGGAACTCGCCGTGGTGTCGGTCGGGCCGTCCGCGGCGGCGCCGCTCTACTGGCTCTTCGTCGACCTCTCCTCGCCGGTCGGGGCGCTCTTTTTCGTCGCCAGCGTCGCCCTGCTGGCCGGGAATCTGGCGTGGTTCGGCGTGTAAAACGGGTAGTCCATTCCGAGCGACTCCACGCTACTCGGCCAGGAGGTCGTCCACGAGTCGCGTGAACCGATCGACCATGCGCTCCGGGAACGACGGCGTGACGGCGGCCAGCAGCCGAGCGGTCTCCTCGGGGCGGGTCGGGGCGAGCGTCACCCGATTTCTCGCGTCCCGCCGTTTCTCGACGAGGTCCTGTTCCACCAGGTGTCCGACGTGCCACTCGAGCGTGCTCCGGGCGATATCGATGTCGTCCGCGAGCGTCGCCGGTCGGGCGGTTCCGCGTTCCAACAGGGAGACGAGCACGTCGCGGGCGGTTTCGCGTCTGAGCAGGGCGAGCGCCGACCGCTCCCACTCGTCGTACTCCGGCGGGTAGTAGTGCGTCTTTCCGTACAGGTGCTCGCTGGCGAGTCGGTTCTCGGCGAGCAGATCCCGGAGGTGGTACTGCACTTGCCCGGGCGCGAGTTCCGACCGCCGGACGAGGTCGTTGAAGTGAACGCCGGGACGGGATTCGACCTGCCGTGCGATCCGCGTTCGCGTCTCGGTCATCGCGTTTCCACCGTCCTCGTGTAGTACACCGCCCCGACCAGCAGGGCGACGACGACGACGTCCAGCGTGTGCTCCGCGAGGTGGTGCGTGCTCATGGCGAGGTAGTCGGCGGTCGTCAGTCCGCCGACGAGCGCCCGCCCCGCCAGCGCCGCGAACGCCAGCGTCACCAGCAGGTAGGGGAGCGTTCGTCGACGCCGAAACGCGACCAGCGCGAGCGCGAGGACGAGCGCCGACCCCACCGCCGTCAGCGCGATGACGGTCGGAAGGAGCAGGTCGCTGCCGGACGCGACCGCGTGAAGCGGCTGTGACGCGGCGGTCATCTGCTCCGAGGTTGGTGCTCCACGTACCTGAGACGTTCGGTTTCCGACTCTCCGCGGATCAGTTAACTGAATCTCCGAGCGGAACTCCAGCGGTAACAGGAAAGTAGAATCCGAGTCCTCGTTGAACCGCTCAGCGGCTGATAAAAACCGCGTGCTGAATACGGAGGATGCGTTCAGGAGCCGAATATCGTTCCGGCACGTCGACGAAAAGAGCCGTCAGGTCGGTGTGCGTGTACAACAGGTCGCCTATCGGGCTACGCTCACGGTCATCTCGGTGACGTCGTTCAGTCGTCAGCGGGGGCAGCACCGGTCACATCGTTCCCCGTGGCGAGTGCGTTACCGCGTATGCGGGGCAGACCGACCGAGATGGCGTAGAGGAGGACGACGGCGACGCCGGCCCCGACGAATACAAATGCGAGTCCCTCCGCGGGGGAGGTATCCCACCCGGGGATGCCAAGCTCGTCCCAGACCTGTTCGACGAAATAGACGAGATAGGCGGCGAGAAACCAGACGCCTGCTGGGAGCGCCACTCTCACGTTCTCCCGCAGGATTCCCGCAAAGTCGTCGGGCTGAGGAGTTGGCTGGTGCGTCCGTGCCAGCGCGACGCCGCGTACGACGGTGTAGAGGAGTGCCATTATGACGCCGGCGCGGAGCAACCCGGTGGCGATGGTGGGCCGAACGACCGACGAGAGAACAACCCAGAACAGCAAGACGACCGTGACGGGCGCACTCTCTCGGAGCAGACGGCGGGTATCGAGCGGGGAAGCCATAGTTACTGTACCGGTATAACCTGTAAGTATCTTCTGATATCAGGAATTATTCCGTGTATCTTAGCCCGGTCATCGTGTGTTCACTTGCTCGATACGCGACACCGAGATCGTCGCGTGACGGTGTCCGTTGGATAGTCCGCCGGTTATCGGATCGAGCCGAGAAACTCGCCGAGGACTCGATTGAAACGCTCGGGTTCCTCAACGGTTATACAGTGCCCGCTCCGTTCGAAGAGTTCGAATCGAGCGTCTTGAATCAATTCAGCCGCGTATTTGACATTGGCGACGCCCCGCCATTTCTCATCCGCCCCGGCACAGACGAGGGTTGGGACATCGATATCGGGAAGCACGTCCCGGTAATCACACAGCAGATCGAGGAGCATCGCGCCCTGAATCGAAGGTGGAGTTCGGGTTCCCTCGTCGAACATCATGTTCCGTAATTCCCTCGACGGTGGCTCTTTCAGCAGTGCCTCTATCGACTCGTCGGTGAGCTCCAGCGGGTTCGTTTGCATCCTCCCGAGGGTCTCCCGCGTTCCGTCCACGGTGTACGTCCCGAATTCGTAATCCTCCTGCTGGTACGTCGAGGGTTCCATATCGACATCGACCAGAGCGCGTATCCTCTCGGTGCCGAACTGATCGACGTACTCCCACGAGACGAGAGCGCCCATCGACCACCCGACGACCGCGACGTCCGTTAGCTCCAACTGTTCGAGAAAGGCTCGAACGTCGCGGGCGTATTGCGAGAGCGTGTGACCTCGCTCCGTCTTCTCCGATCTCCCGTGCCCTCGAAAATCGAGCGCCACCGTGTGAAACTCCTCGCTGAGGCCGGTCAACTGGGGTTCGAAATACCTGAGGCCGGCGAACGCGCCGTGGAGAAATAGGATCGTCGGTCCGTTACCTCGCTCCTCGTAGTACAGATCGGCTCCGTTGCATTGGACGACCGACATAACCCCTCAGTCACCGCCTACAGGTAAGTAAACTCGGGGTACTGTCGACCCGCGGACGATACAGCATCGGTGACCGATATGCGCCCTATTTTCGGCACGTCCTTTCGAACCTATCGCTGGTCGAGAATTTCAACGGAGTCAATCCGATACTAGAGGACGGTTCCGGTGACACGACGGACGGAATACCCGCGACGCGCTCGATACCGGAATACCTCGCTCCGGGTGACGGACTTTTGCCACTCCGACCGTAAGGGAGGAGTATGAGCGCAACCACGGAAGACACCGTGACGGTCTTCTCGGACTACGTCTGCCCGTTCTGTTACCTCGGGCGTCGCTCGCTGCAGCGGTACCGGGAATCGAGGGACGAGGAACTCGCCATCGATTGGCATCCCTTCGACCTCCGCTCGGGGAAGCGCGGTCCCGACGGCGAGATAAACCACGACGTAGACGACGGGAAGGACGAGGCTTACTACGAACAGGCGCGGGAGAACGTCCGGCGCCTGCAGGAGCGGTACGACGTGGAGATGGAACAGGAGATAGCAACCGACGTCGATTCGCTACCCGCACAGATCGCGTCCTACTACGTGAAACAGCGCTACGACGACGGGACGTGGCTCGCGTTCGACGAAGCCGTCTTCGAGGCGCTGTGGCAGGAGGGCGAGGACATCGGGGACGAAGAGACGTTGGTTGAGATCGCGGAAGCCTCCGGTATCGACGGCGACGAGATTCGGTCCGCCCTCGACGACGAGACGCTCCGCGCGGAGGTCGAAGAGAAGTTCGCGGAGGCGCAGCGACGCGGGGTGACGGGTGTCCCCACCTTCGCCTACGACGGCCACGCGGCGCGCGGTGCGGTTCCGCCGGAACAGTTGAAGCGACTCGTCGAAGGCGTCTGACGGCAGCGTCGTACAGCCCTTCGGCGGGTGGACGAGCGCTCGCCGAAAACGCGGTCTACCGCCCGAAACGGTTCACCGCAGCGGAGCCAACGCCGACTCGTCTTCTTCCTCGACGTTCGCGAAGACCGAGTGGGCACCCTCCCGCTCGCGGGCGCCCGGCGCGACGCGGACGAACTCGGCGTTCTCGCGGGCCGCCTCGATGTCGTGGCCGCCGCAGTAGCTCAGCCCCGACCGGATACCCGCGAGGAAGGTTGCGACCTCGGCGGCGAGCGACCCCGTGTACTCGGTCAGCCCCGCAATACCCTCGTCCGCGTCGGGCGTGAGATCCTTGTCGGTGCGGTTCTCGTTCGCGGCGGTGGAGGCCATCCCCCGCGAGCGTTTAAACCGGCGACCGTCGACGGTGACCGTCTCGCCGGGCGCTTCGTCGGTGCCGGCGAAGAAACTGCCGAGCATCACGGTGTCGGCCCCGGCCATCAGCGCCTTCACCGCGTCGCCGGAGGTCCGGATGCCCCCGTCCGCGACCACGGTGATGCCGAGGTCGCGGGCCTTCTCCGCGCAGTCGTTCACGGCGGTCAACTGCGGGACGCCCGCCCCGGCGACCCGGCGGGTCGTGCAGTGAGAACCGGGGCCGACGCCGACCTTCGCGCAGTCCGCCCCGGCCGAGTGGAGGTCGGAGACGGCCTCGGGCGTGACGACGTTTCCGGCGACGAGTTCGGCGTCGGGGAACTCCCAGTCGATGCGCGAGACGGCGTCCAGACAGCGTTCCATGTGACCGTGCGCGACGTCGACCATCACGCAGTCCGCGCCCGCTTCGAGGACTGCTTCGGTTCGGTCGATGAACTCCTCGTCGATGCCGACCGCGGCGCCGACGCGCCCGTCGGCTTCTTTCACCGCGCGGACTTGCTCGGCCTGTTCGTCGACGCTCATGAAACGGTGAATCGTGCCGAGACCGCCCAACTTCGAGAGTTCGGTTGCGAGATTCGCCTCGGTGACGGTGTCCATCGGCGCGCTCAGAAGCGGCGCATCGAGGTTGAGGTCGGGCGTGAGCTTCGTCGCGAGCGAGACGTCGCTCCGGCTATCGACCGGAGAGCGTTGCGGAACCAGCAGCACGTCGTCGTACGAGAGACCGGTCCTGATATCCATCGGTAACCCTCCCTTCCGAGTGACCGACGCTACTTAACTTCACTGAAAACGTCCGCCTTCTCCGGTCCCGCTATCCCCCGGCTTCCGGTCCGACCGCCTCGGTCACCCGAGCGCGTCGAACGCCCGACCGCCCGCGGTCGCCGACTCGATTCCGGACGCTTATTGCCGCGCGAGCACTGGGTTTCTCGCATGGACGCGGCGCTAGGGGCACCCGAGAAGATGGCCGAACACAGCGAGGAGCTGACGCCGATGATGCGGCAGTACTTCGAGCTGTGTCGGCAGTACGAGGACTCGCTGGTGCTGTTTCAAGTGGGCGATTTCTACGAGACGTTCTGCGAAGCGGCCGAGCGAACCTCCCGTTTACTCGAAATCACGCTCACGAAGCGCGAGGACAGCACCGGAACCTACCCGATGGCGGGCATCCCCGTCGACAACGTCGAATCGTACATCGAGCCGCTCCTCGACGCGGGCTACCGCGTCGCCGTGGCGGACCAGGTCGAAGACCCCGCGGACGCGTCCGGCGTGGTCGAGCGCGCCGTCACGCGAGTCGTCACGCCGGGCACGCTCACCGAGGACGAACTGCTCCACACCGACGACAACAACTTCGTCGCCTGTCTCGCCCGCGGCGACGGCTACGGACTGGCCGTGCTCGACGTCTCGACCGGCGACTTCTACGCGACCACGGTCGGGACGGAGGGGGCGGTCCGCGACGAGGTGGATCGCTTCGCGCCGAGGGAGGCGATCGTCGCGCCCGACGCACCCGAGTCGCCGTTCGACGCCGACTGCATGGTCACCGGGTACGACGAGTCGGCCTTCGACGTCGAGAACGCGGGCGCCCTCGTCGCGGACTACTTCGGTCCGCCGGAGCGCCTCCTCGCCACCGACGCCGAGGTTCGAGCCTGCGGCGCGCTCCTCGCGTACGCCGAGTACGTCCGCGGCGGCGAGGAGGGGCACCTCGACTATCTCAACCACCTCACCCGCTACGATCCCCGGTCGTACATGCTGTTGGACGCCGTCGCTCTCACGAGCCTCGAACTGTTCGAACCGCGGGCCGTCCACGGACAGGAGGACGCCACGCTCGTCGGCGTGTTGGACGAGACCGCCTGCGCGCTCGGCGGGAGAAAGCTGAAGGACTGGCTCCGCAGACCGCTGCTCGAACGCGACCGGATCGAAGCGCGACTCGACGCCGTCGAGGAGTGGACGACGCGCGTCCAGGCGCGCGAGGAGGTACACGACCTCCTGCGGGACGTGTACGACATCGAACGACTCATCTCCCGCGTCTCCCGCGGTCGGGCGAACGCCCGCGACCTGCGCTCGTTGAAGGAGACGCTCGACGTCGTGCCGCACGTCGCGGAAGCGATGGCTGACGTGGAATCGGAGAAGCTGACCTCCCTCCGCGGGAATCTGGACGAGATGGCCGACGTGCGCGACCGAATCGGGCGCGCCGTCTGCGACGAACCGCCCATCGAGGTCACCGAGGGCGGCGTCATCAAGTCGGGCTACGACGACGAGCTCGACGAACTCCGCGAGACCGAGCGGTCGGGGAAAGCGTGGATAGACGACCTCGAAGCGGAGGAGCGCGAGCGAACCGGAATCGGGTCGCTCAAAGTCGGCTACAATCAGGTCCACGGCTACTACATCGAGGTGACCGACCCGAACCTCGATAAGGTGCCCGAGGACTACACCCGCAGACAGACGCTCAAGAACTCCGAGCGATTCTACACGCCGGAACTCAAGGAGCGCGAGGACGAAATCGTTCGGGCCGAACAGCGCGCCGACGACCTCGAGTACGAACTGTTCCGCGAGGTGCGCGAGGCGGTCGCCGAGGAGTCGGAGCGGGTGCAGGCGCTCGCGGACACGCTGGCCGAACTCGACGTGCTCGTCGCGCTGGCGGAGGTCGCCGCGAAACACGGCTACTCGCGGCCCGAAATCGGCGGCGAGGGAATCGACGTTCGGAACGGCCGGCATCCGGTGGTCGAACGAACCGAAACGTCGTTCGTGCCGAACGACACCCGCCTCGACCGCGACGCGCTCGCCGTCATCACCGGCCCGAACATGGCCGGGAAGTCGACGTACATGCGGCAGGTGGCGCTCATCACCCTGCTCGCGCAGGTCGGCAGCTTCGTCCCCGCAGACGAGGCGAGAATCGAGTTGGTCGACCGCATCTTCACCCGCGTCGGCGCGAGCGACGACATCGCGGGCGGGCGGTCGACGTTCATGGTCGAGATGACCGAACTCTCGGATATCCTCCGGAACGCGACGGAGCGGTCGCTCGTCCTGCTGGACGAAGTGGGACGCGGCACGAGCACGACCGACGGGTTCGCCATCGCGCGGGCGGTGACGGAGTACGTCCACGACGAACTCGGCGCGAAGACCCTGTTCGCCACCCACCACCACGAACTCACCGGCGTCGCGGACGAGTTGCCGAACGCCGTCAACCTCCACTTCGGCGCGACGGAACACGACGGCGAGGTCGTCTTCGAGCACAGCGTCGAACCGGGTGCGACGACGGCGTCCTACGGCGTCGAAGTCGCGCAGGTCGCGGGCGTTCCGGAGCCGGTCATCCGACGGTCGAAGGAACTGCTCGAAGCGGAGCGCGACGGAGACGAAGCCGAGCGGGTCGAAGGTAAAGACGAAGCCCGCTCGCCGCCCTCCGACGCGGCGACGGAGGGCGCGCTCGCCGAACTGAAGCGCACGAGCGTCGCCGACACGACGCCGCTGGAGGCGCTCCAACTGCTCGACCGTTTGAAACGCCAGTTGGAGTGACCCGTCAGGCGAATCGTTCCGCCAACCTGAGCGCGATCACCGTCGGGACGAGGGCGGCGAGAACGACCGCGAAATCGACGAGAACCACCGCGCCGTACCCGAGGGATTCAGCGGGTTCGGCGGAATCGCTCCCGTGCGTACGCCGGCGTACATCGGCGCATCGCCGAGATCGAACGGGGAGACGCCGCGGCGACCGGAAGCGCGACGTGGGGAAGGGCGAGGAGTTCGTTCCACGATTCGCTTCGGTTGGCCATGGAATCCAGTTACGGTCGCGCTCTTTCACGCCTCGTGGAGGGTCACGCTCGGGTCGCTATCGACGACCTCCACGGTCATCATCGTCGCACCCTCGGCCCGCCCGACCCCCGTCGCCGACCCCGGATTCAACAACCGAACGCCGTCGTGAACCGTGTCCTCGACTTCGTGGGTGTGGCCGCCGACGCCGACCATCGGTTCGTCGGCCCTCGCCCGGGTCGCGTCGGCGACGGCGTCCAACCAATCGTCGCGGTTCATGACCACCCCTTCCGAACTGGACACCGCCCGCTCGACGACGTTGACGATGCCGTGCACGACGACGAACGTCACGCCGCCGACCTCGACCGACGCCACCGCCGGGAGGTCGATGTCGTTCGGATCCGCGTTTCCGTAGACGGCGGTCAAATCCGAGGCGAGCGCTCGCACGTCGTCGAGCGCGTCTCTCGACCCGAAGTCTCCGGCGTGGATGACGTGATCGGCGTTCCGAATCCGCCGACGGAAATCGTCCGGAATCCGTCGCTCTTGGCCGGGGATGTGCGTGTCGGAGAGGACTGCGACTTCCATGGGACAACATGTTATTCGATTGATTAGTAGCTTTCGAACGCCGACTCCTCCGGACGAGGGAACCGTCTCCCCCGCCGACCAACAGAGCGGAGCCTTCCGTCCGCTCTCAGCGTCGCCACTGGCCGCGCGCTTACGGCGACTCGACGGGTTCTACGGTTCGAGCGAGACGAACTCCAAACCGCTTTCCGCGAGCATGTTCCGGGCGCGTTCGGTCACCGACGGGGCGATCAGCACGCCGCGTATCTTCGCTCCCGCGTGGAGGTCTCGCTGAAGCGCGTCCACGTATCGGCGGAGTTGGCCGACCGCGTCCGGCCCGACGCGCCTGCGCTTGAGTTCGACGACCATCGTGGTCCCGGCGGCGTCCTTTCCGTAGATGTCGACGGCTCCGGCGGCGGTCTCGCGCTCGGTCGCCAGCGGCGTGAACCCCTCCTCCACGAGGTCGGGGTCGTCCAAGATGCGCCGACGGAGGTCCTCTTCGGTCCCGGCGAGCGAGAGTTCCTTCGCGTCGGCCACGTCGAACGCCGACGCCTGTATCACGCGCTCGAAGTGGACCTTCAGCGACTCCTCCGGGTTCGGCCGGCGACTCGTGACGAGCAGTCGCTCGTCGTTCAGTTCGGGGTCGAACGTCCCGCCCGGCGGTTGCCAGTTGACCGGTTTCTGTCCCTCCTCGGTGTGGACGAGCGCGGTTCCGTCGGGTTTGAGCACGAGGAGTCGGTCGCCCGACCCGAGATAGCTCTCGGCCCGTCCGTCGTACTCCACGGTACAGCGACCGAACAGGGTCACGAGGTCGCCCCGTTCGAGCGCAGCTTCGACGTGTACCAGCGCCTCGCGGTGCGTCGGTGTCAGGAGCGTGGCGGGTTCTCCCCTACCGTCCGTCTGCGTCACTACCGTTTGGTAGACGGCGGTCGGATAAAAACCGACCGCCGTCAGACCGTCGAAATCACCTCCCGGTAGTCGCCCGCCCACTCGGCGACGCGGGCGTCGAGGTAGTCGGTCGCTTCGCGTTCGTCGACGGCACCGCGGCGAACCACGTCCCGAACCACCGCCCGCGTGGCGCGGAACCACCGGCGCACGTGCGCCGCGTCTCGGTCGTCGCGGATGGCGACCAGCGCGCCGACGTCGGTATCGATGTCTCCGTCGCCGTCCGCCGTCGAACCGAACCAGAGCGGGAGGTACGCGGCGACGACCCACGCGAGCGAGACGACGTAGAACGCCTCGAACTGCCGGTAATCGAAGGTCACGGCGTCCTCGATCGAGAGCTCGGTCGCCTCCGGGACGGGTTCGACGGCGGGCGTCCATCGGTCGCCGACGTCGTCGGCGAAGGGCGTCTCCGGCGCGATTCGGTGGCGGAGCGCGAAGGACGTGGCTCCCCAGTGCGCGTAGTGCCGGTCGTAGCGTCCGTCCGGTCGCTCGTAGGCGACGAGTGCTCGGTGTCCCACGGGTAGGCCGGAGTGGTTCCGGTTTCGGATATAAACCTTCGCGCCGGTCGCGGATATCGACGCGCGACGCGTTCCACGAGACGAACGCCCGTAACACTGAACCGGGCGATTCCACAATAATTTAATCGTGCGCTTCGACGGAGCGACTCCGACAAGAACATCTCCAGCATGACCCGCTATCTGCCGCTAAAACGATACGGTATCGTCGGAAACCTCGAAACCAGCGCGCTCGTGAGCGACGAGGGGAGCGTCGACTGGCTCCCGTTCCCGCACGTCGAGTCGCCGAGCGTCTTCGCCAAAATTCTCGACGCCGAGGACGGCGGGCGATTTCAACTGTGCCCGTCGAAACCGTTCGACTCCGGGCAGTCGTACCTCGTTCGGACGAACGTCCTCCGAACCTCGTTCGAGACCGATTCCGGCACGGTCAACGTGCTCGATTTCATGCCGGTTTGGGAGGACGGGCGAGAACGGGCGCTCTACCGAAAGGTGGACGGCGTCGAGGGGAGCGTCGACCTCGAACTCGCGTTCAGACCGCGATTCGACTACGCCCGGGCGGAGACGGACGTTCGAGCGACCGACGACGGCGTCCGCGCCGCCGGGGACGGTACGCGACTCCACCTCGCGGGCGACGCCTCGTTCGAGGTGGACGGAGCTACCGCGCACGCGACCTGCACGGTCTCCGAGAACGAGACGCGCTGGTTCGTGCTCCGCCACGGCGAAGCGCCCGACGCGACCGACGAGGAGCGCGAGCGAACGCTGAACGAAACCGTCGACTACTGGCGGGAGTGGTCGCACGACTGTCCGAGCGGGTGCATCTTCGACGGAACGGACCACCACCTGGCCGTGCGCTCCGGGTTGGTGCTCAAACTCCTGACGCACCACGAGACCGGGGCCATCTGCGCCGCCCCGACCGCGTCGCTTCCGGAGGACGTGGGCGGCGTCCGCAACTGGGACTACCGGTACAACTGGATTCGGGACGCCGCGTTCACCATTCAGGCGCTGGGGAACCTCGGTCACCTCGACGAAGCGGAGGCGTACGTCGAGTGGTTCCTCGACCTCTGTCGGGACGTGCCGCCGGAGGAGATGCAACCGCTGTACGGGCTCCACGGGGACCCGAACCTCGAAGAGGAGGTTCTCGAAGGACTCTCGGGCTATCGCGGCTCGGACCCCGTCCGCATCGGCAACGCGGCGAAAGACCAGCGACAACTCGACGTGTTCGGCGAGCTCCTCTTGGCGGTGTACGAGACGAGCGACGGCAGCAGCTTCGACGGGGACGACTGGGGCGCGATTCGTCGAATCGTCGAGTACGTCTGCGACGTTTGGGACGAACCGGATTCGGGAATTTGGGAAGTTCGCGGCGGACCGCGCCACTTCGTCCACTCGAAGGTGATGTGCTGGGTCGCGGTCGACCGAGGTTTGAAGATGGCCGACGAGTGGATGCTCGACGCGCCGCGCGCGCGCTGGCGGGACGTTCGCGCCGAGATACGCGAGTCGGTGCTCGAACACGGGTACGACGACGAACTCGGTAGCTTCACGCAGTCGTACGACGGAACGGCGCTGGACGCGACGGGACTGCTCATCCCACTCGTCGGCTTCCTCCCGTTCGAGGACGAGCGCGTGCAGGGAACCGTCGACGCCGTCCGCGACCGCCTCGAAACCGACGGCCTCGTCCATCGGTACGACGGGAAGGACGGGCTGCCGGGCGACGAGGGCGCGTTCGTCTTCTGTTCGTTCTGGCTGGTGTCCGTGCTGGCGCTGTCGGGGCGCGTCGAGGAAGCGCGCGAGGTGTACGACGCGGTTCGGTCGCACGCGAGCCCGCTCGGACTGCTCGCGGAGGAAATCGACCCGAAGACCGAGCGACAACTCGGGAACTTCCCGCAGGCGTTCAGCCACGTCGGACTCGTCAACGCGTCGGTGTATCTGAAGATGATGGAGGAGGAAGAAGCCGAAGCGGAAGCGGAGCAGGTCGGCGCTTAGTCGAGAACCTCGGAGGCGTTGTCCCGCGGTCGGTAGCCGAGCGCCCGTTCGGTCTCGAGAATCGAGAGGAACCGGTCGTCGTTGCGCGAGACGGCGTGGACGGTGACGACTCGCTCGGGAAGCGACGCGGTCGACGCGGCCCGAATCACGTCCCGGCAGTCGCGGGGGCTGAGCCACATCGCGCGAGCGAATCTGGCGTGTTCAGGCGACTCGTCCTGCTCCTCGCGGAGGGCGTCTTCCGAGAGGAGCCAGCCGATTCGGAGGTTGACGACCTCGATTCCGTGGCGGTCGGCGTAGTAATTGCCGAGCGCCTCACCGGTCACCTTGCTCACGCCGTAGTAGGAGTCCGGGCGCGGCGGGTCGTCCGGGTAGACGGGGTGGGCGTCCCCGGTGACCATCGTCTCGGTCTCCGCCGGGTCGTCGGCGTTGTACATCCCCATCGCGTGGTTCGAGGATGCGAAGACGACGCGGTCGATTCCGCGCTCGCGGGCGGCCTCGTAGACGTTTCGCGTCCCCTCGACGTTCACGTCCACGGTGCTCCGCCAGTCGGCCTCCGGCGACGGGTTCGCCGCGAGGTGGACGACCACGTCGTGCCCCGAGAGCGCGTCGGAGAGGGCGTCGTAGTCGGTCACGTCGCACACTTCGCCGTCGATGTCCTCGTGCTCGCTGTGCGTGACGGGCGTCACGTCGTAGCCTTCGAGGGCGGCGAGCGACTGGCGTCCGACGTTGCCCGCCGCGCCGGTCACGGCGATTCTCGTCATGTCGGGGAAGTGGGCAGCCGGCGACGTATAAGTCCCGGCCGTCCGGGGTGGCCGACTCCCGCTCGGCGGAACCACCACCGATTTGTGCCACCGGGAGATAGCCCGAGTATGACCGACCTCGGGAAGGTAGACCGCGACTTCTTCGACGAGCACATCTATCCCCGCCTCGGGGCGGAGCGCGACGACGTGACGCTCGGACCCCGGCACGGCGTCGATTTCGGCGTTATCGAGGTCGGCGGGCGGGTCGTCGCCGTCGCCACCGATCCGCTCTCGCTCCTCCCCGAACTCGGCTTCGAGCGCGCCGCGTGGTTCGCCTTTCACGTCGTGATGAGCGACGTGGCGGTGAGCGGTTTGCGTCCCACCCACCTCGCGGTGGACTTCAACCTCCCGCCGGAAATCGCGGACGAGGAATTCGCCACCGTCTGGGAGACGTTCGACCGGGAGGCCCGGGAGTTGGGCGTCAGCGTCGTCACCGGTCACACCGCCCGATACTCGGGGTGTCGCTATCCGTGGGTCGGCGGCGCGACGACGCTCGCGGTGGGCGACCGCGAGAACCTCGTGCGGCCCGACGGGGCGCGGCCCGGCGACCGCGTCCTCGTCACCAAAGGGCCGGGGGTCGAGGCCGCGGGCTTTCTCGTCACGCTGTTCGAGGAGCACGTCGAACTCCCGGAAGACACCGTCGAGAGCGCCAAGGACAGATTTTACGACATGAGTCCGGTCCGGGACGCGCTCGTCGCGGCGGAGGCCGGGGCGGTCACCGCGATGCACGACGCCACGGAGTGCGGGATCCACGGCGCGCTGGTCGAGATGGCGCGGGCCGCGGGGGTTCGGTTCGACGTGTCGCACGACGACGCGCCCGTCCTGCCGGGGGTGCTCGAAGCGTGCGAGTTCTTCGACATCGACCCGTGGGAATCGACGACCGAGGGAACCCTCCTGCTGACCGTCGCGCCCGAGGACGCGGACGACGTGCTCGCGGCGCTGACCGACGCCGGGATTCCGGCGGCCGAAATGGGTACGGTGCGCGAGGGCGATGGTGTGTACGTCGATAGGAGCCGAATCGAACATCCCGACGTCGACCCCTCGTGGCAGGTGTTCGCCGAGTACGCAGACCGGGAGTGAACACCACTGGTAAGTACTACCGGGTAATAAACCCGCACATGAGCAACCTCGGCAAAGTAGACAGAGCGTTCTTCGAGGAGTACATCTACCCCCACCTCGGGGCGGAGCGCGACGACGTGACGCTCGGGCCGCAACACGGCGTCGATTTCGGGGTGTTCGAAGTCGGCGAGAAGGCGGTCGTGACGGCGACGGACCCCGTCTTCGTCATGCCTTCGCTCGGCTTCGAGCGCGCCGCGTGGTTCGCCTTCCACATCCTGATGAGCGACGTGGCGGTGAGCGGTTTGCGCCCCACGCACCTCGCGGTGGACTTCAACCTCCCGCCGGAGATCACGGACGAGGAGTTCGAGACCGTCTGGACGACGTTCGACCGGGAGGCCCGGGAGTTGGGCGTCAGCATCGTCACCGGTCACACCGCCCGATACGCCGGTTGCAACTATCCGATGGTCGGCGGCGCGAACGCGATGGCCGTCGGCGACCCCGAGGACGTCGTCCGCCCCGACGGGGCGCTGCCCGGCGACCGCGTCCTCGTCACGAAGGGGCCCGCGGTGGAGGCCATCGGTCTGCTCTCCATCCAGTTCGAGGAACTGCTCGAACTGCCCGACGAGACGGTCGAAGAGGCGAAAGACCGGTTCTACGACATGAGTCCGGTGCAGGACGCGCTCGTCGCGGCGGAGGCCGGGGCGGTCACCGCGATGCACGACGCGACCGAAGGGGGCGTTCACGGCGCGCTGGTCGAGATGGCCCGCGCGGGCGGCGTCCGCCTCGACGTCTCCCGCGACCCGATTCCGATTCTGCCGGGCGTGCTGGAAGCCTGCGAGTTCTTCGACATCGACCCGTGGTCGTCCATCAGCGAGGGGACGCTCCTGCTCTCGGTCGCGCCCGATGACGCCGACGACGTGCTCGCCGCGCTGGCCGACGCCGACGTTCCCGCCGCGGACATCGGGGAGGTGAGCGAGGGCGATGGCGTCACCGTCGACGGGGAGCGAATCGAACATCCCGACGTCGATCCCTTCTGGGGAACGTTCGAGGAGTTCATGGGGCGGTTGGAATGACCCGCGAACCGGGGCCCGTCGAACCGCCCGTCGCGCTGACCATCGCCGGAAGCGACTCCGGCGGCGGGGCGGGGATTCAGGCCGACCTGAAGACGATGGAGGCCCACGGCGCGTTCGGAACGAGCGTCATCACCAGCGTCACGTCCCAGAACACGCGCGGCGTCGAACGGGCGTTCACGCTCCCGGTCGAGGAGATCGAGGCGCAGTGTTCCGCCGTCCTCTCGGACTTCGACGTTCGGGCGGTCAAGACCGGCATGCTCGCGGAGGCACCGGTCGTGCGAAGCGTCGCGGAGCGAGTCGAATCCCTCGACGCGCCGGTCGTCGTCGACCCCGTGATGGTCGCCGCGTCGGGCGACCGACTGCTCGACTCGGCGGGCGAGGAAGCCTACGAGTCGCTGCTCGAGCGCGCGGCACTCGTGACGCCCAACGCCGACGAAGCCGAGGTGTTGACCGGCGTGCTGCCGGAAGACGACGACAGCGCGCGGGAAGCGGCCGACGCGCTGCTCGACCTCGGCGCCGACGCCGCGCTGGTGAAGGGCGGCCACGTCCCCGGCGCGACGGTCCGTGACGTGCTGGTGACCGACGAGGACATCGAAATCTTCGAACACGACCGGGTCGAGACGGACGCGACGCACGGGTCGGGGTGCACCTTGGCGAGCGCGATAGCCGCCCGACTGGCCCACGGCGACGACCTTCGCGACGCGGTCGCCGCCGCCACCGGGTTCATGGAGCGCGCGGTGCGCTACCCGCTCGACGTCGGCGAGGGGCCGGGGTCCGTCCACCACCTCGCCGCGCTCCGGGAGCGGGCGGACCGCCACCCCACCGCGGAGGCGGTCGAGGGAATCGTCCGGTCGTTCGTCGAGCGAGACGTGAGCGACCTCGTACCCGAGGTCGGGATGAACGTCGTCGGCGCGACGCGCTACGCCGAGCGGGTCGGCGAAACCGCCGCGGTCGAGGGCCGAATCACCAGGACCATGTCGGGCGTGAACCCGAACCGCGGCGTTCGCTTCGGCGCGTCGAGCCACGTCGCCCGGTTCCTGCTGGCGGCGCGCGAATTCGACCCCGACCTGCGGTTCGCCGTCAACTGCCGATTCGACGACGACGTGGAGCGCGCGCTCTCGACGCTCAACGGCGAGATAGCGGAGTTCGACCGCGGCGCGGAGCCCGAGGGCGTGAAGGCGCGGGAGGGGAGCACGATGCAGTGGGGCGCGCGAACGGCGTTCGAGTCGGCCGGCGAGACGCCCGTGGCGATAATCGACCGCGGCGAGGTCGGGAAGGAAGCCATCGTGAAACTGCTGGCGGAAGACGACGAGACGCTACAGCGCCGGACGCTCGCGGTGCTCTCGGCGTTGGGGGGTCAGGATGGAAGCTGACGTCGGCGTCATCCTCCCGCAGTACGGTCGCGACTACGACGCCATCCGCGACGCGGCGACCGACGCCGAGCGGTACGGCTACGACGGCGTCTGGCTCGAAGACCACCTCCAGTCGTGGATCGGCGACCCGGAGCGGGACGCCTACGAGTGCTGGACGACGCTGTCGGCGCTCGCGGAGGCGACCGAACGCATTCGAATCGGATCGCTCGTCACCTGTCAGGCGTACCGCCACCCGTCCCTGTTGGCGAAGATGGCCGCGAGCGTCGACCGCGCGAGCGGCGGTCGCCTCGACCTCGGCCTCGGCGCGGGGTGGTACGAGGCGGAGTTCGAGCGGTTCGGCTACGAGTTCCGCGAACCGCCGGCCGAGCGAATCCGGCGGCTGCGGGAGACGGTCGAGGTGCTGCGCGGGCTCTGGACGAACGAGACGTACACCCACCGCGGGGAGCACTTCGACCTCGACGGGGCGTTCTGTCGGCCGGAACCGGTCCAAGAGCCGCACCCGCCCGTCTGGATCGGCGGCGGCGGCGAGCGGTTCACGCTCCGGTACGCGGCCGAACTCGCGGACGGGTGGAACTACGGCACCCTCGACCCGGACGGGTTCGCGGAGAAACTCGCGGTGCTCCGAGACCACTGCGAAACCGAGGAGCGGTACCGGAATATCACGAAGTCCGCGGAGCTGTTCGCGTTCGTCGCCGACGACCGCGAGGCGGCCGAGCGAAAGCGCGAGGGGTTCGCCGACCGGTTCCTTCCCGACGAGCCGAGCGAGCCCCGGGAACTCTTCCTCGCGGGATACCTCGACACGGCGCTGGTCGGGACGCCCGAGGACGTCCGCGCGCAGTTGGAGCGCTACGAGGACGTCGGCATCGAGTCGTTCATGCTGAGCGTCCCCGACGCCCCCGAGGACGATAGTCTGGCCCTGCTGGCGGAGGCGGTGACCTGACTCAGTCGTCCAGCCAGTTGTAACAGCGAAACGTCTCGCGGTCGGTCGTCAGCATCTCGACGGGGACGAACCCCTTTCCGCCGCGCGCGCCGACCTTCGGCTTCTCCGGGTCGTCCGCGACGAACATCGGTTTCGCTCGCAGTTCGAACGTCACCTCGAGGTCGCCGATTCCGTCCTCGCCGGGGTCGAACGACATCCGCACGCCGGACGCGCCGACGCCGAACGTGACGTAGCCCTCCGGCGATTCGACCGCGACGTCGTGGCTCGCCATCCCGCCGGCGAGGTCGGAGAGCCAGTCGGCCATCCCCTCGCGGTCGAGGTCGGCTCCGAGGTCGAACGACCCGTCGGCGGCGATGTCGCCCTCCTCGAAGACGAACTCCGGATACCGGAGGTTTTCGAGCGGGAGGACGTGGTCGTGCGCATCGTGGTCGCCGTCACCTTCGCCGCGTTCCTCGCGGTCGTCTTCCCCGGTTTCGCGGTCGGCGCACGCTTCGCACTCGTCGGTCATAGTTCGGAGACGCGACCGGAACGACATTACTGTTCTGAGAAACGGTCGGGCTTCGAACCGCGCATCGACCGCGAAGCGGAGAATCGGCGATTCGACCGGTGCGACCGGTTTACGACGCGATCATGGTGCGACAGCTCTCGGCGCACTCTTCGAGCACGTCGGCGCAGACCTGACAGTGCTCGGCGTCGTGGCGCGAACACTCCTCCGCGCACTCCTCGCACGCGCCCGCGCAGGCCTCCGCGAGCTCCTCGCTGTAGTTCGAGTTCCGGACCATGAACCGGGCGTGGAGGGTGGCGAGGTCGGCCACGTCCCGACAGAGCCGGAGACACTTGGCCATCTCCTCGCCTTCGCCGGCGCACTCGTCCGCGCACCACTCGCAGGCTTGCGCCGCCTCGAAACAGTTGTCTACGCAGTCGGCCATCTCGTCGGACAGGTGGTCTATCTCTCGGAGTGCCATACTCGAAGGAACGACCCGTTCGTGGGAGGGAACTGTGGTTGCTCACTCAGCCCCTTTTTCCGCTCCGGTGACGAACAGCGCGAGTCCGACGAGGAACGTCAGCGACGCGACGGAGCCGACCGCGAGGTGCCACCCCGCCAGCCAGTAGGGGAGTTCGACGACGTGCCGGGCGCTGGCGAGCAGGTAGCCGAAGACGGGGAGTTTCGTCGGCCGCTCGCCGAAGTCGCCGCCCGAGTCGTAGGGCGCTCCGGCGGGATACTCGCCGGGGACGCGGTCGGCCTCGTACGGAACCGTGGGGACGCGGGCGCTCCAGACCATCGCCCCGGACTCGTTGAGTTCCACGACGCGGTTGTTCCGACTGTCGGTGACGAGCGTGTTTCCGTTCGGCAGGCGGTCGGCGTCGCGGGGCCAGTCGAACGCGATGCCGCCCGCGCCGCGCGCCTGCCACGCGACCCGCCACTCGCCGCCCTCCCGGTGGAGTTCCACCACCCTGTCGTTCTCGGAGTCGGCGACGAGGACGGCGTCCTCGGAGAGCCACTGCGGATTGTGTTGCCTGTTGAGCACCGTGGGGTCGCGGTTCTCGTTTATCACCTCGACCACGCCCTTGCCGCGCTCCACGACGACCAGTTGGTTCGCGTTCCGAACGCTGACGAGGTAGCGCCCGTCGCCGATTCGGTCCACGTCGTTGATGTGGAGCCAGTCGGTCCTCGTCGGGTCGGGCGGCGCGTCGTAGAACTCGCTCGCGTTCCACTGCCACGCGACGCTCCCGTTCCGCGCGACCGTGAACACGCGCTCCCTGTCCATGTCCGCGACCAGCAGTTCACCGTTGGGGAGGAACTCGGCGTCGTGAACCTCGCTGTCCTGGCTCGTTCGAACGGGAAACGACCGCTCGAAGACGACGTGCGGTTCGGGCGTCGGGTCGACGATTCGAACGCCGGTCCGCGCGCAGGGAGCGTCGTACCGGCCGCAGTCGCTGTAGCCGTCCGCGGCGAACGCGGCGAGGACGGAGCCGTTCGGAAGCCGGGACACGTCGTGATAGCTGGTGGCGTTTCCGTAGTCCCAGCGCTCCCGTCCGTCGGCGTCGAGCACGGCGATGCGGCCCTTGGTCGTCGTGGACTGGACGCCGACGACGGTTTCGGCGTCGGCGTCGCGCAGGGAGGTGTTCGAAATCGGCGGGGCGACGGCGGCGCTGACGACGAGAACGAGCGCGAAGCCGACGACGGCGAACCCCATCAACCGAACGCCGAGTTCGCGCCGCGACCGAGGAACCACGGAAACCACGTACCGGCGGGAAACGTCGGCGGGGAGCAAAACGGTGGCGGCCGCGGGGTCGAACGCGCGATTCCGCGCGTCGCTCCGACGCGGATTTCCCGAAAAGTAACATTTTTGACCGACCCGTCGTCATTCGGAGAGAGTGCTCAAAGGACTGCAGCAGGAACTCGCGCTCGTCGCCCGAGCGGTCGAACTCCTCCAACTGGTCGAAGCGGAAGAACCGCTCGGCACCCGACACGCCTCCACGCTCACCGACTACCCCAAGCACCGAGTCAGGCGGTCGTTCCAGCGACTCGAAGCGGCGGGGCTGTTGCGACCGACCGACGACGGCGCGGTTACGACCGACCGGGCCGAGGAATTCCTCGCCCGGTTCGACGACGACATCGACTCGCTGAAGGCGGCCGTCGAGGAACTCGCCGCGGTCGTGGACGACCGACGATAGCGACCGATTTCGTCCGAGCGGGACGCGACCGCCGCCGCGGAATCCACACCGTTTTATCCGCGCTCGAACTTCCTCCGTACATGATTTCGGTTGCCCGTCTCCGGGGGTGTCCGCCGTGAGCGAGGGCGGCATCGTCGGGGAGTTCCTCTCGCTGAAGGCCGAGACGGACGCGGACGTGCTGACGATGCAGGTCGGGGACTTCTACGAGTTCTTCGCCGACGACGCCGAACTCGTCGGCGACGTGCTCGACCTGAACGTCTCGCAGAAGTCGAGCCACGGCAGCAGCTATCCGATGGCCGGCGTCCCGCTCTCCGAGCTGACGCCGTACCTGAAACAACTGGTCGAGCGGGGCTATCGGGTCGCCGTCGCCGACCAGCACGAGACCGAGAACGGCCACGCCCGCGAGATATCGCGTGTCGTGACGCCCGGCACGCTCCTCGAAACCGCGTCCGCCGACGCCCGGTACCTCGCGGGCGTCGTCCGCGTCGATGACGGCTACGGACTGGCCTTCGCGGACGTGACGACGGGGCGATTTCTGGTCACCGCCGTCTTCGGCCCGAACGCCGACGACCGGGCGCTGACGGAGCTGTATCGGTTCGACCCGGCGGAGGTGTTGCCCGGCCCGGAGGTTCGCAACGACGATTCGTTCCTCGAACGGGTGCGCTCGCGCACCGACGCCTCCCTGTCCGTGCACGACGCGAACGCCTTCGCGCCGGGGAGGGCGACCCACCGAACGCGCGAGCAGTTCGGGAAGGAGACGCTGGCGAGCCTCGGGTTGGACTCGGACGAGGGGGCCGAGGTCCGCGCGGCGGGGGCGGTGCTCTCCTACGTCGAGGAGACGGGTGCGGGCGTCCTCGGGTCGATGACGCGCCTCCAATCGTACCGCGCCGACGACCACGTCGAACTCGACGCGACGACCCAGCGGAACCTCGAACTCACCGAGACGATGCACGGCGACCGGAAGGGGTCGCTGTTCGACACCGTGGACCACACGAGGACGAGCGCGGGTCGCCGCCTGCTGAAGGAGTGGCTCCAGCGCCCCCGGCGGTCGCTCGACCTGCTCCGCGAACGCCAGTCGAACGTCGCCGCCTTCGCGGAGTCGGCCTTGGCCCGCGAGGAGATCCGGGACGCGCTGTCCGAGGCGTACGACCTCGAACGACTGGCGAGCAAGGCGGCCTCCGGGAGCGCGGACGCCCACGACCTGCTCCGCGTTCGGGACAGCCTCGCCGTCCTCCCGAGGGTCGCCGACGCCATCGAGAACGCGCCCTCGCTGGCGAGTTCGCCCCTCGCCGACCTCGCGGCGCGACCCGACAGGGAGCGGGCGGCCGCCCTGTGCGGAGAGTTGGCCGACGCGCTGGCGGACGACCCGCCGAACACCGTCACGCAGGGGGGCCTGTTCCAACGGGGCTACGACGAGGAACTGGACGGGATAATCGACGAACACGAGTCGAATCTGGAGTGGTTCGACGCGCTCGCGGGGCGCGAGAAGTCCCGAACCGGCATCGCGCACCTGCAGGTCGACCGCAACAAGACGGACGGCTACTACCTGCAGGTCGGGAAGTCGGAGACGGGCAAGGTCCCCGACGAGTACGAGGCCATCAAGACGCTGAAGAACTCCGAGCGGTACGTCACCGAGGAACTCCGGGAGCGAGAGCGCGAGATACTGCGCCTCGAAGAGCGCCGGGGGGAGGTGGAGTACGACCTGTTCCGGCGACTCCGGGCGCGCGTGGCCGACCGCGCGGAACTCCTGCAGGACGTGGGGCGGACGCTGGCGGAACTCGACGTGCTGGCGAGTCTGGCGGTGCACGCCGTCGAGAACGGGTGGGTGCGCCCGGAACTCGCCGAGTCGGGGCTGGACGTCCGGCAGGGACGACACCCCGTGGTGGAGCAGACGACCGAGTTCGTCCCGAACGACGTGCGGATGGACGACGACCGCGAGTTCCTCATCGTCACCGGGCCGAACATGTCGGGGAAGTCGACGTACATGCGGCAGGTGGCGCTCATCACCCTGCTCGCGCAGGTCGGCAGCTTCGTCCCGGCGCGCGAGGCGCGCGTGGGGCTGGTCGACGGCATCTTCACCCGCGTCGGCGCGCTGGACGAGTTGGCGCAGGGACGCTCGACGTTCATGGTCGAGATGCAGGAGTTGAGCAACATCCTCCACTCCGCGACCGAGGACTCGCTCGTCATCCTGGACGAGGTCGGCCGCGGCACCGCGACCTACGACGGCATCTCCATCGCGTGGGCGGCGACGGAGTACCTGCACAACGAGGTTCGGGCGAAGACGCTCTTCGCCACCCACTACCACGAACTCACGACCCTCGCCGACCACCTCCCCCGAGTCGAGAACGTCCACGTCGCCGTCGACGGCGAACCGCCGTCCGCCGGTCGGAATCGGAGCTCCGACGCCGCCGACGAACGGGGCGGCGACGTGACCTTCCTCCGAACCGTTCGGGAGGGACCGACCGACCGCTCCTACGGCATCCACGTCGCCGACCTCGCGGGCGTTCCCGTCCCCGTGGTCGAACGGTCGCGCGACGTGCTTGACAAGTTGCGGAAGGAGAAGGCCATCGAGGCGAAGGGCGGCGGGTCGAGCGACCCCGTGCAGGCCGTCTTCGACCTCGGGAGCGGCGAACTTCGGCGAACCGACGACGCGGGTGCCGGCGCGTCCGCCGACTCCGCGCCGGCGCTCGACCCGGAGACCGAATCCGTGCTCGACGAACTCGCCGGGACGGAGGTCGCGGACGTCTCGCCGATAGAGCTGATGTCGAAGGTACAGGAGTGGCAAAAGCGCCTCGACGGCGCGTGAGTCGGCGGGAGAGGTGCCGTCACTCGCCGGCGATGGCGCGTCGAAGTTCGCCGACCCCCGGCGCTCCGTCGACGAGCCAGAGGAGGAACGCGAACAGGTACGGGGCGGAGTAGACGCCGAGGAAGACCAACTGCTGTTTCGCCGTCAGCGAGTGCGCGAACGCGCCGAGCACGTCGAAGATCCGGCCGAACAGCGTCGTCTCGTGGTCGTACGGCGGGAGCGTCACGACGGGCCAGAGGACGCGGTCGAGCGGCGCGACGTCCTGTTTCGGAATCGCCAGGAGCATGTCGCCGAGCAGGTGGGACCAGTAACCCACCGCGAACGCGGCGCCGACGGTCGACCGCCCGCGCCGCGCCGCGACGAGCAGGACGAGCAGTCCGACCGGAATCGCCACGAACAGCGAGTGGCCGACGGAGTAGCCCTGCGGGAAGAGGTGCAGCCCCCACGAGAGCGGTTTGTCGACCAAGTCCGGCAGTTGGGTTCCGAACAGCACCGCGACGACCGCGGCGGCCGTCGGTGGCTTCCGCGTCGCGAGGCGGTGTCCGAGCGAGTACAGGACGTAGCCGAACGCGGCGTGACCCCACGGCATCACGGTCGCATCACCGCCCGACGAGCGCCGACGCGAGGGGCGGGAGACGGGAGGAACGCGGGTCGTTCGACGACGCGAAGAGCGCTCATTACCGTACCGTAGCGAACCGACGAACAAAACCCCACTGTTCGCAGACGGTCGCGCCGCTCCGGCGAGGGGACGGTGCGGTCGCACCGTCCCCTCGCGGGGACGACCCTTCGACGGGGTCGCCTCACTCCGACGAGTCTCGCTCCGAGTACCACATTCGTTTTCGCCGGTCGTCGTCCTCGTCGACGGCCTCCTCCAACTCCGCCACCCGTCGCTGGAGGTCGTCGATTTCCGCGCCGAGCGAGCGAATCGTTCCGCCGAGGAGTCCGATGATTTCCCGCGTTTCGGAATCGAGACCGTCGACCGCTTGCATTTCGTTCAGTCGCTGTAACAGGTCTTCTCGGTCGTCGGGCATCGAGTCGTCGTCGGTGGCGCTCCACGCTAATTCTTTTGCCCGGCGTCTGCCTTCCGTCTGACGGACTTTGAAGGCACCCCGCCACCTATCCGCGGACGAATGCTGCGACGCACTCGCCGCCGTCGAGAGTCGCTCGCACGCTGTTACGACTCGACGATAGTATCGCCGCCGCCGCGAGTGGGCGTCGACGATCTGAAGGCGACCGTCACCGCGCGTTCTCCGATCCACTTCGAACGCGGGGATATGCGACGGGACTACGGCCGGACGAGGGCGCTGCTCACCGCCGCCGCGGTCGTCGGTTCGCTCGCGCTGAGCGTCCGGGTGCTGCTGACGGGACTGTTCGTCGTGTTCGTCAGCACCGACCTCCTCCTCGTCGGTCTCTTCAACGCGTGCGTGACGGTTCTCGTCGGCCGATGGGTACTCGTGAGCGGCACCGCCCCGCGGACGCTGCCCCGCCGCGCCCGGCGGTTGGTCCGGAACCGGCGCGTTCCCCCGCGGATTCGCCGTCTTCGGCCGAAACGGTCGTCGGCTAGCGTCGACCGACTGTGACGACGCGGGACGCCGAACCGGAGCGCTCTCCAACCGTTAAGAGGACGGGGCGACGATAGGCGCAGGTGAAGACGTTTCCACCGAGTCCGCGAGTCGAGGATGCGCCGCCCGAACTGTTCGAGAGCGGACACCTCTGGATTCAGGAACTGATCGACGGGGCGAGCGTTCGCTTTCGGTTGCGGGAGTCGGGCGCGATTCGATTCGGCGACCGAAGGCGAACGTACGACGCCGACGAGATACCGCCCGCTTACCGGCACGCCGCCCGACGCGTCCGCGAGAACCTCGACCGGTCGGCGCTGCGAACCGCCGTCGACGGCGTCGAGGCTATCGTCTTCCTCGGGGTGGCGACCCACCGACGCGACATCGACTACGACTGGGAGCGCACGCCCTCGTTTCTGGGCGTCGACGTCTGGTCGGCGGTCGACGAGCGATTCCTCCCGCCGGACGCCGTCGAGGGGATATTCCGCCGACTCGGTCTCGCGCCGGTGAACGCGTTCGAAAAGGAGGTGCGGGCGGTCGACTTCGACCCGGACGCCTACGAGGTTCCGCGGTCGAACTGGTACGACGGGCCGGCGAAGGGCGTCGTCCTCCGGAACAAGACGGGGAGCCGCGCCGAACTGGTGCACCCCGACTTCGAAGCGACCGACGACGCGCCCCTGGTCGACGCGCCCGCGGAGGAGTTGGCCCGGCGATACGCGACCGACAGCCGCTTCGAACGAATCGCGAGCGAACTCGAACGCGAGGGCCGACCGGCGACCGTCGACGCTCTGCGCGACGGGGTCTTCGAGTCCATCGCCCGAGAGGAGCGCGGCCGACCGTTCCGCGACGACCGCGGCGTCGACGTTCGGGCGTTTCGCTCGGAGCTAGCGTCCCTCGCGCAGCGGTTCGCGGCCGACCGCGGCTGACGAGGCTGACGACTCGTCGGCGGGACCGCGAGGGCGGACGGTCGTCGGGAGCGCCCCGACCGAACCGGTCTCCGTTCAGTCGCGCACCGTGACCGTCGTCTCCCCGGACACGCCGTTCGACGCGACGCGGAGGGTCACCGTTCCGGGTCGGAGCCCGGTCAACTCGCCCGTCGCGGGGTCGAACGCCGCGACGTAGTCGTCCGCTCCGCCGGCCTCACCGGCCCCGCCGTTTTCCTCGCGTCCGTCTTCGCGTTCAGGGCCTCCCCCGTCGCGGACGAGCAGGTTCGAACTTCCGCTCCACCGGACGGTCGCGGGGTACTCGAGCGGGAACGAGGGACCGCCGACCTGGAGGCCCGTCGCCGAAACCGTCGCCGCCTCGTCGACGGACACCGAGGACGGCGCGTCTAACTCCACGCCGTCGAGCAGGGGTCGGACCTCCGCGCGGAGCCAGTCGGTTCGCTCGGCCGGTTCGTCGCTCGGCGCCGGGGTCGGGTCGACGCCGAACAGCGTCCACTCGCGGAAGCCGCCCTCATCGGCCGGACCGTAGGGGTCTTTCCCGGTCGTTCCGACGACCGCGTACGGGACGCCCTCGACGCGGCTCACGTCCACGGTTCCGGCGTGTCCGGCGACGTACGCGGCTCCCTTGCCGTCGGAGCGCTCGCGGAAGGCGGTCAGCCACTCCTCCATCAGTTCGGCCTCCATGCGATCGCCGAGTCGGCTGTTGTCGGTCGGGAGGGGGTCGCGCGGGGGGTGGTGGGCCACCACGACGACGTTCTCCACCGCGTCGTCCTCGGCGGCCTCGTCGAGGCCGCGCCGGAGGTCTCGCAACTGCCGGAACTCCGCGGTTCGGAACGAACCGGTGGAGGAGTTCAGCAGGAAAAAGCGCGTCCCCTCGCGGTCGAACGAGTACCGCGTCTCGTCGAACGCGGCCCTGAAGTTCGAGAGGTCGTCCGGGCCGACGCGCTCGTGGTTGCCCGGGATGTAGTAGACGGGCAGCGCGTCGCCGACCTCCTCGCGGAGGATTCGCCGGGCGAACTCGAAGTCCCGAGGGTAGCCCGTGTCCACGAAGTCGCCCGCGATGACGAGGAACTCGGGATCGGCCGCCACGATTTCCCGGAGGGTTCGCCGCGCCAATTTCACGGTGAGACCGTCCGGGTCGTCGGCGACGAACTGGCTGTCGGCCATCACCGCGAACGTCCAGCGGTCGTCGTCGAGCGCGTCGTTCTCGACGACGAGGGGGTCGCGGCGGGTCGGTCGTTCGGGTACCGAAACCGGCGGGGTCACCTTCACCGTCAGGTCGTCGAACGCCAGACTGCCCGCGTACTGCTGGTCGGACGACGCCTCTACCGGGTAGAAGTGCGAGAACCGAAGGGGGTACTCGACGCCCGCCGGAACGGTCGCTTCGAGGTGTTTCCACCCCGTCCAATCGACGCTGTAGGTGAAATCGAGGCGGTGTGCGACCCCGGCCGCGTCGGTGACGACGCCCCGCAACCACGCGCCATTCCCGTCGCCCTTGACCCAGAGTCCGATGCGCTGCGGTTCGCCGGGGAGGTCGATCTTCGACTCGGCCCTGGCGTACACCGCCCGCGTGGCGGTCGTCGTGGTGAAATCGTAGTCGAGTTTCAGTCCCTTCCCGGAGCGTCCCTCGACGAACGACATCGACCCCTCGACTTCGCTCGGATAGCGCATGAACCACCACGCCGACGGGTCCTCGAAGCCGGAGACCCGTTCGGTCGTCAGCCCGACCGCCACGGGGAGGTACGCCTCCTCGCCGAGCACGGAGGCGGTCACGAGCGTCGAACCGCTCTCCCCGGTCGACGCGACGCGGAACGTCCCCTCGTCGGTCGGTTCGACCGTCACGAGCGACTCGTCGTAGTCGAGCGACACGTCCCGCGGCTCCACCGGGGCCGCGTACCCGCGGGCGTCGAACCCGAGCACCGCGAACGTCGCCGAATCCCCGGGCGCGAGTCCGAGTCGCTCGGCGTCGGTCTCGACCCGCCGCAGTTCGTCGAGGACGCGGAGTCGGGTCGTCCCCGCCGCACCCCGCCGACGGACGACGACCTCGCCGGCGCCCGACTTCCGAGCGGCGAACCGCCCGTCGTCGTCGAACCGGCCGAGTTTCGCGGGGACCGCCCGCCAGCGTCGAGGCGTCGCGTCGACCGGGGCGTACGTCTCGTCGTGCCCGTTCGCCTCGAACCGCCTCGAGAGCCCCGGGAAGACGCGGCGGGTGTTCTCGCCGTCGAGCGAGGGGGTCACGCGGAAGCCGTCGAGGGTGCCGCTGCCGGCAGCGGTCGTCAGCCCCAGCCCGTTCGAGACCGGACGTTCCGAACCGTCGGAGGGGTCGTTCCGCACGCGGACGCCCGCCTCGCCCGGTTCGCGCGCGACGACGGTCGAGGAGCCGCCGCCGTCGAGGTTGAGCGCGTCGCTCGCGCCGAACTCCCGCATGGCCTCGCCGAGTTCGCGGAGGGTCGCGCCGCGGCTGTCGCGCTGGCGACCGTCGACGACGAGCAGGTACAGCGTCGTTCCGTCCGCGGAGACGCCCGCGGCGGTTCGCGGTTCGAGTCGGTCGTCGTCGAGGCCGGCGAGGAGTTCGCCGTCGCGGAGCAGCCGCGTTCCGCCGCCCACCGCCGCTCGGAGGGGCGAGTCGGCGTCGGTCCTCGGAGCGTAATTGATCGAGACGGGATCCCCCTTCGAGAGCGCCGACAGCGCGTCCGCACCCGCGCCGCGGCCGACGAGCGCGGACGCTCCCCCCGGAATCGCGCCGTCGCCGACCGGGGACGGTTCCGACGCGACGACGCCGTCGCGGACGAGCACCTCGACCGTCCCCGGGCGGGCGGCGTCGCCCCAGAGCGGCGTGTAGAGGCCGACGCCGTCCGCCGGAATCGACGGCTGGTTCAGCGCCGCCAACCGGAGGGTTCCGTCCGGCAGTCCGACGCGACCGTCGAGCGCGACGCGCGCGATGCGGGCGAGACCGTCGCGGCCGACGGCGACCGCGTTCTCCCGACCGGGCGCGGGCGACGACCGAAGTCGGCCGGCACCGACTTCGGCCCCGACCGGCGCGTCGGTGTTTCCGATGTCGAAGAAGTCGCCGTTGACGCCCGCGACGACGTCCTCCGCTTCGGCGAGGTTCGACACCGTCTCCCTGCTCGTGACGCCCGGCGAGAGGAGCGTCGCGTCGTTCGACCCCTCGTCGAGCGCCGCCGCGAGGAGGTCGCATTCGAGCCACCCGCGTTCGGTGAGGCGGGTGAACGATCGGAGTTCGACGCCGGGGGCGACGGGCGTCGAATCCCGCTCGACGACGATGGCGTCGTCCGCGACCGCCGAGAGCGTCGCGTCCCCTATCTCGCCGAGGTCGCTCGTGAACCGGTCCGCGTCCGACGCGCCCGCGATTCCGGACGTCGCCGCCGCGCTCAGGGAAATCGTGGCGCCGAGGCCCTTGAGGTAGTCCCGTCTCGATTCCGATACCGGCTTTCGATCAGTTTTTCGAGGCATCTCGGTATGGTATACCCTCACACCAACTTAATATTATCTTTCTAACGTGTTCGTTGATCACTTTGGTTCGAGAACTGAACCCTCTGCGACGTTCTCACGCCGGGTAAACCGTACCGCCTCGGAGAAGGAAGTTCCGCGCAGAGGGATCGCAATCCGTCGCCGACTCACTCGACGACACCCGCGACGAGGCGGGTCAGTCCGCGTCGGCTATCGCGTTCCGGAGGGTGCCGACGTCCTCGTACCATATTTCGACCTCCTCGCCGGGTTGGACGAGGCCGGGGTTGGCGGGGCTGCCGAACGAGACGACGTCGCCCGGTCGGAACGTGTACCGCTCCGAGAGGAACGCGACGACCTCGCGCGGGGAGAACAGCATCTCCGAGGTGTTCGCCTCCTGTCTGCGCTCGCCGCCGACGTGGGTCGTCATGTCGAGGTCGTCGGGATCCGCGTCCGTCTCTATCCACGGTCCGAGGGGTCCCGACCCGTCGAACGCCTTTCGGGCGGTTCGTCCGTCCTGGTCGAGCGCGTCGAGGTCGTTCAGTATCGTGTACCCCCGGACGGCGTCGTCCACCTCGTCGACGGCGAGGTTCGAACACCGGTCGTCGATGACCGCGGCGAGTTCGCCGGCGTAGGTCAGTTCGCTCGTCCACGAGGGGTACGGTATCGCCGCCCCGTGGGGGCGCACCGAGACGGGGGGTTTGATGAACCAGTCGGGGCGCTCCGGTCGTTCGTACCCCATCTGGTCGTTCGTGGTCGCGTAGTTCCGCCCGACGCAGTACAGCGCCGACGGTTCGCACGGGGCGAGCAGTTCGGCGTCCTCGCCGACGGCGTAGGACGCCCCGTCGACGGTCACCGCTCCGTCCTCGTACTCGCCGGTCAACACGCCGTCCGCGGTGCGGATTCGTGCCAGACGCATGCGTCGAAGCACTCGGAGGAGCCGTCTATCTCTTTCGATGCCGCCACCGCGACCCCCGCTCCGGTCGGCGTCCGAGACGGCGTCGGGCGAGACGGCGTCCGGCCCGGCAGTTTTTGTACCGTCCGCCCGATTGGGCGTTCGACCGATGCCGGCGTACAGTCCCGGGTTTCGCTCCCTCGACGCCGAACGCGACGGACTCGAACTCGCGGTCGAAGGCGAGATACCGGCGTGGCTCTCGGGGTCGCTCGTCCGCAACGGCCCCGCGATGTTCGAGGTCGGGGGCCGCCGCGTCGAGCACTGGTTCGACGGGCTGGCGATGCTCCACAAGTTCCGCTTCGCCGACGGCGACGTCGTCTACAGCAATCGGTTCCTGCGAACCGACGCCTACCGGAAGGCGGTCGAGGAGGGGACGCTGTCGAACCAGTTCGCGACGTCCGGCGGCTATCTGGAGCGACTCCGCTCGTTCGTCGGGAAGCCGACGGACAACGCGAACGTGAACGTCGCCAGACTCGACGGCGAGTACGTGGCGCTGACCGAGACGCCGCGGCGCGTTCGGTTCGACCCGGAGACGCTGTCCGCCCGGGGCGACCTCGCCTACGAGGACGACCTCGCGGGCCACCACGTCACCGCCCACCTCCAGCACGACCGGGAGGCGGGCGAGACGGTCGGCTACATGACCGAGTTCGGCCGCCGGAACCGGTACCACGTCTACGGCGTTCCCGACGACCGACCCGAGCGCGTCCCCCTCGCGTCCGTCGAGGTGGACCGACCGGCGTACCTCCACAGCTTCGCGCTCACGCCCCGGCACGTCGTGCTCGTCGAACCGCCGTACGTCGTGAATCCGCTTCGATTCCTCCTGCCCGGCGGCGGCGGGTTCGTCGACCACTTCGAGTGGCGACCGGAGCGTGGCACCCGGTTCCTCGTGTTCGACCGGTCGTCGGGCGAGCGAGTCGCCGAACCGAGAACGAACCCGTTTTTCTTCTTCCACACCGTCAACGCGTTCGAATCGGACGACGGGGTCGTCGTCGACCTCGTCGCGTACGACGACGCCGCCATCGTGGACGACCTCTTCATGGCCGCGGTCGAGGGAGGGTCGGGCGCGTCGCGGGACGCCGAACCCTTCCCGAACGCGGCCGAAGGGGTGCTGGCGCGATTTCGGGTTCCGCTCGACGGCGGCGAAGTCGAGCGACGGACGACGTACCGCGGACTCGAACTGCCGCGCGTCGCCCCGGCGGCGCGCACGCGCCCCTATCGGTACGCCTACGGGCAGGCGACGGGGCGTCGAGGGGGGAACGGACTGGCGAAAGTCGACGTCGAGACGGGGGAGTCGCGGGAGTGGTGGGGGGAGGCGAAGTACGCCGGCGAGCCGATCTTCGTGCCCGACCCCGAGACGGAGGGGACGTCCGACGAGGACCGCGGCGTCGTCCTCGCGCCCGTCCTCGACGTCGAGACCGAGCGATCGATGCTGCTGGTCCTCGACGGCGAAACGTTCGCCGAGCGCGGGCGGGCGCACGTTCCGCACCACATCCCGTTCGGATTCCACGGCGAGTTCTTCCCCGAGGTGACGTCGTAGAATCGGCCGGTTCCGGCGACGGGTCGCGGTCAGCCGCGCCAGTCGAGCACCGTCGCCGCCCACGTGTAGCCGGTTCCGGCGGCGAGGAAACAGACCACGTCGCCGGGTTCGACCAGCCCCTCCCGAAGTCCGGCGTCCAGCGCGAGCGCCTGGTCGACGCTCTGGACGTGGCCGAACTCGTCCAGATAGTAACTGCGCGCGCCGAGTTTCGAACGGAGCAGTTCGTGGAACGACCGCTTCGTGTGGGTGAGCGCGACGAAGTCGAGGTCGTCGCGTCCGTAGCCGGACCGTTCGAGGGCGTCGTCCGCGACCGAGAGGAAGTTCGAGAGGCTGGCGTCCGCCAGTCGCTCTTTCATCCCCTCCGGGTCGGGCACGTCGAGCGCGTGAAGCCCCGCGTCGACCGTGGCGCGACTCGGCGGGTTGCGCGACCCGCCCGCGGGCATCACCACGTCCTCCGAGAAACCGCCGTCGGTCACGGCCGCGCTCTCGCGGACGGTCGCCAGCGGGTCGTCCGGGTCGGCCTCCAGCACCATCGCGCACGCTCCGCTGCCGAAGTTGAACATGAACGACGAGTCCTCGTTCGCGTAGTCCACGAGGTCCTCCTCGCGGCTCGCCGAGACGAGCAGGATTCGTTCGGGGCGGTCGGCGACGAGCGTCGCCTTGGCCTGGCGGAGCGCGACGGGCGCGCCGGCGCAGAGCGCGTAGCTCTCGCTGGCGAACGCGCCGTCGGTCCCGAGCCGCTCCGCGACGTTCGCGGCGGCGCTCCAGACGACGTAGTCCTTGTACTCGCTCCCGTGATAGAGCACGGCGTCCAGTTCGGTCGCCTCGATTCCGGCGTCGGCGAGCGCGTCCTCGGCGGCAGCGACGCACATGTCCGTGACGTGGTCCTCCTCCGGGTGACAGACGCGCTTCTCCCGGACGCCCATCTTCTCCACGACGACCGCCTCGGGGACGCCGCTTCGTCGGGCTATCTCCTCGCCCGAGACGGTCTCGTCGGGGAGGTAGAGTCCGTATCCCGCGAGTCCGACCGTCACCGGTACCTCCGGAGACGCGCGGGGAGTTCTTTCGCCACGCGACCGCCGAGTCGGTCCCGGAGCGTGCCGAGCAGCCCGTTCGGGACGAACAGGACGAACAGCACGAACAGGGCCCCGACGTAGAGGCTGGCGTGGCCGTTCAGGAACGTCTCGATGGCCTGCTGGACGGTCATTCCGTTGAATATCTCGGTGCTCATCGTGCCCTCGCCGAGGTGGGTTCGAAGGTAGGGGAGGAGACCCCCTCCCTCGCCCGATTTCGAGAGGAACTCCCGAACCGTCTCGTCGAACAGGTGGCCGAAAAGCGGGCCGGCGAGCGTGCCGAATCCGCCGATGATGGACGCCAGCAGGGCGTCGCCCGCCACGAGGAAGTGGAACGACTCGTCGGGCGAGACGGTTCGTTGGTAGCCCGCCAACAGCCCGCCCGCGATGCCGGCGAAGAAGGCGCTGATGGCGAACGCGCCGAGTTTGTAGCGGAAGGTGTCGTACCCGACCGCGACGGCGCGCTCCTCGTTCTCGCGGATGGCTACCATCACCCGACCGAAGGGCGAGTGGATGATTCGCTGCATGGCGAAGTAGCAGACCAGCACGACGAGGCCGACCATGTAGTAGGACACCTCGGTCCGGCCGAGGTGGACGAAACCCACCGACACCTCGTCGCCGGTCAGCGATCCGATCGCCAGATTCAGCGCGTCCACGCCCGGCACCCCGACGTCGAGTCCCGACGACCCGCCGAGAAAGACGCCGTCGCGGGGGTTCGACCCGACGTAGTCCCAGCCGCGGACGAACACGTACAGCACCTGCGCGAAGCCGAGGGTTATCATGGCGAAGTAGACGCCCGCGAGTCGGAACGAGACGACGCCGATGGCCAGCGCGAGCAGGGCGGCGACGAGCGCACCCAACGGGAGCGACACCATGAAGGGCGTCGTCTCGGGGACGAGCGGGATCTTCCCGTTCGTCACGAGGACGACGAAGTACGCGCCGGTCCCGAAGAACGCGGCGTGGCCGAACGAGAGGTACCCCGTGTAGCCGCTCACGAAGTCGAACGACATGGCGAACAGGCCGAAGTAGAGCACCACGATCATCGTCTCGACCTGCGGGAGAACGGTCACCGCCTCCGTCCCGAACGGCGAGTTCTGCAACACCGTGTAGAGGCCGGGGTAGGCCGCGAGGAAGGCGATGACCGCGAGGTGAACCGCGTGGTCGCGGGCGTACTCCGCGACCCACGAGTCCGCCGTCTCCGCCGCGACCGACGACTCGGTTTCGGTGCTAATGGCCGCCCACCTCCTCGACGCCGAACAGTCCCCGGGGCCGCAGGACGAGCACGACCACGAGAATGAGGAAGACGGTCATCTCCGGCAGGCCCGCGAAGTCGATGGCGTTGACGAACCACCACGACATCGCGGCGTCCACCAGGCCGACGAGGAGCGCGGCGACCACGGTTCCCCGGAAGGTTCCGAGACCGCCGACGATGACGACCACGAACGCGGGAAGCAGCGTCTCCGACGCGACGGGGACGCTCGCGCCCCACTTCGGGTCCCACATCAGCAACACGCCGGCGACGCCCGCCAGTCCGGTGCCGAGCGCGAAGACGACGGTGAACACCCGGCGAACGTCGATGCCGAGCGCCTGCGTCATCTCGGCGTCCTCGCTCCCGGCGCGGATGACGAGACCGTACCGCGTTCGGGTGAGGAACGCCCAGATGCCGGCGACCGTCAGCACGCCGAACGCGATTTCGAACAGCGCGAGACCGCTCGCCGATATCGGCCCGATGCCGACCCGGGTCGTCAGGAACGCCGGTTTCGTGCCGAACGCGGCCTGCCAGTCGCTCTGCGGTTGCAGGCCGTAGAACAGGACGACGATTCGGGCGAGTTCGTCCAGCACGAGCGTCAGCCCGAACGTGAGCAGTATCTGGTATATCGGCGGGCGGTCGTACAGTCGGCGGATGAGGCCGACCTCGACCGCGGTGCCGAGCGCTGCCAACGCGGCGAACGCGACGACCACGGCGACGAAGAACGCCGCGAGTTGGGTGACCGCCCCGGACGCCGCGAGCGCGACGACGAGCAGGCCGCCGAGGTAGGCCCCGAGCATCGTCAGCGAACCGTGGGCGAAGTTCAGCACGCCCATCAGGCCGAAGATGAGCGTCAGCCCGCTCGCTATCATCACGTACAGCGCGGCCTTGGCGAGTCCGTCGACGACCACCGACGCGAGGGTCGAGGGGCGGACGAACTCCCCCAGTGCGGCCCCGAGTCCGGCGAGAACGACGCCCGTCATGCGGACAGATACCTCCGGAGGCGGTCGTCGTCCGCCGAGACGCCGTCCGCGTTCCCCTCGTCGACGACGCGACCGTTGTCGAGGACGTAGAACCGGTCCGCGAGGTCGAACGCCAGCGGGAGGTTCTGCTCGACCAGCAGGAGCGTCGTGTCGGCGGCCGCCTCGGACAGCGCCTCGGCGACCGCCTCGACGGCGAGCGGGGCGAGTCCCTCGCTCGGTTCGTCCACCAGCAGTATCTCGTTCTCGCCGACGAGGCCGCGGGCCAGCGCGAGCATCTGCTGTTGCCCGCCGCTCAGGTTCCCGGCGTCGCGCGAGCGGTGCTCCCGCAGGTCGGGAAACGTCTCGAAGGCGAGTTCGAGGGCGGCGGCCTCGTCGTTTCCGTCGGGCACCGCGACGCGGACGTTCTCCTCGACCGATAGCTGGGTGAAGACGCGGCGCTCCTCGGGAATCCAGCCGACGCCCATCGCCGCGACCTCGTGGGTTCGTTTGCCGACCAGTTCCGTCCCGCGGAACCGAACGCTCCCGGTTCTGGGCGGCGTCAGTTGGAGGACGGTTCGGAGCGTCGTCGTCTTGCCGACGCCGTTCCGCCCGACGAGGGCGACCACCTCGCCCGACTCGATCTCCATCGAGACGCCCTCCAGCACGTGGCTCTCGCCGTAGTACGTGTGGACGTCTTCGACGGCGAGGAGGCTCACGCGACGCCCTCCCGCCCGGACTCGTAGCCGCCGAGGTAGGCGCTCTGAACGTCGGGGTCGTCGCGCACGTCGTCCGGCGACCCGTCGGCGATGACGGACCCCTGATTCAACACGACGATGCGGTCGCTGACGCGCATCACGATGTCCGTGTTGTGCTCGACGAGCAGGACGGCGTGGTCGCTCGCCACGTCCTCGATGAGGTCGATTATCCCGCCGACGCTCTCCGAGGAGACGCCCGCGTTCGGTTCGTCCAGCAGGAGCACGTCGGGGTCGCCCGCGAGCGCGATGGCGACCTCCAACTGGCGCAACTCGCCGTGGCTGAGATTCTGCGCCGTCGTCTCCGCGTACCGCGCGAGTTCGACGCGCTCCAGAATCGCGCGGGCCTCCTCGACGTGCGCCTCGAACGCGCCCGCGTTTCGCCAGAAGTTCGCCGACCCGTCGCCGTGGGCCTGCACCGCGACGCGGACGTTTTCGAGGACGGTGCTCGTCGGAAAGACGTTCGTTATCTGGTAGGAGCGGTGGAGACCGAGACCGGCGGTTTCGTGCGGCGGCGTCGCCGTCACGTCGCGCCACTCGCCGCCGGTTCGAAGCTCGATGGTTCCCTCCGTCGGGGAGAGCACGCCGGTCAGGAGGTTGAAGAACGTCGTCTTTCCCGCGCCGTTCAGACCGATGAGCGAACAGAGTTCGTCCTCGCCGAGCGAAAAATCGACGTCGTCGACGGCGACCAGTCCGCCGAATCGTTTCGTTAGCCCCGTGGTTCGGAGCATGCTAGAGCGAGCACGACATCCCGTCGGTTCCCTTCGGAATCGTCGCCTGTTTGCCCTCGATGGTGGCGAGGGGTTCGCCGGGCATGACGGCGGCGTTCCAGTTGTCCGACCACTCGTCGGTCGTCGGGATGGGGGTGGCGACGGTCATCGACGACCGAGCCTGGTTGTTGTACCGCTGGAAGACGTAGCCGCCCTCGCCCTTCGGGGTGTCCCTGACGGTCATGCCGCGCATCGCTTCGGCGACGTCGGTTCCCTTCGTGGAACCGCTCTCTCGGACGCCCTGGACGATGGCCGACGCCGCCGTGAACGTCCCCGAGGTGAACAGGTCGGGGACGACGCCGTAGGCCTTCGTGTAGTCGTCCACGAACTTCGAGTTGATCTCGTTGTCGTACTGGTTCCAGTGGTATCGGGTCGTGAACGGGCCGAGTTTGGCCGAGCGTATCTTCTCCTTCGTGAGCGGTTTCCCGAGCACCTTCTCCATCGTCTGGCCGACGATCCGGTTCGTTATCTGGGTGGCGAAGCCGCCGAAGACGCGGAAGTCGTAGTCGCCGGAAAGGAACTCGGTGAAGAGGTTCGGGAGCGTGGCGACGGTGAATCCGCCGACGATACCCTGTGCGCCCGCCTGTTGGGCGTTGTCGAGCAGCCCCTTCCACTCGGGGTGACCCTGCGGGACGAACTTCTTCCCGACTATCTCCACGCCCTCGTCTTCGAGGACCTGTTCGTAGTTGTTGACGACGGCCTTGCCGAAACTGTAGTCCGCCCCGAACAGGTACACCTTCTTCACGTCCGTCCGCTTCGCGACGTACTTCCCGCCGCTCCGGGCGTCCATCGCGGTGTTCTCGCTCGCCCTGAAGACGAGTTCGCCGCACGTCTCGCCGTTCGCGGTGATGTCGGCGGACGCCGCCGGCCCCGCGACGTAGGGGACGCCCGCCGTCTTCGCCACCGTGTTGATGACGCGGGTCGCCGCCGAGGACGACGCGCAGCCGAAGAGGACGTCCACGTTCTGATCCTTCACGAGGTTCGTCGCCAGTTGCTGGGCCTTCTGGGCCGAAAAGCCGGTGTCGCGGACGTACAGTTCGAAGTCCACGTCGCCGACCGAGACGGTCGTCTTCCCGCTCTTCACGCCCGTCTTCGGCGTCGCGTTCGCCTTGTACGCGAGGCCGGAGAGGAACCCCCAGAGGCTCTGTTGTCCGTAGTACTTCAGGTCGCCGGAGATGGGCTGTAAGACGCCGACCTTGACCGCGCCGGAGACGTTCTTCGTCGTCGTCCGATTCGTCATACCGCCGGTTCCTCCGTTGGTTGTCGTGTCGTCGCCATCGTTGTTTCCGGTACACCCTGCTAGTCCGGCCACCCCGATAGTACCCGCCGAAACGAGCACGTCCCGCCGCCGGAGTCCATGGTTTGCCATGACGTGTGTAATCGGTACCAGAAACGGCAAATACTGCTGGGTTAACATGTGAACGGACGCCGCGACCCCGCGGTTCACATATCAACCCGCCAATTTTCCACCGTTCCGGCCGCCTACGAGAACGTGACAGACGACCGCGTAACACCGCCCGACTTCGACCCCGAGGAGGTACTGCACCCCGACGACGACCGCTTCGACCCGGAGAACGTCGCCATCGTGACGGGCGCGGCGTCCGGCATCGGGCGGGCGACCGCGCTCGCGCTCGCCGCGAACGACCTCACGGTCCTCGGCTGCGACGTGGACGACGACGGACTCGACGCGACGGTCGCCCGGGCCGACGAACTGGGTCTCGCGGGGCGCGTCGAGACGGTCGCCGCGAATCTCACCGAGTCGGCGCACGTCGACCGAGTCGTCGCCCGCGCGGCGGACGCGGGGGCGGTGACGTTCCTCGCCAACGTCGCCGGACTGCAACACATCGACCCCATCGACGAGTTTCCGACCGAGCGGTTCGACCTGCTCCACGACGTGATGGTGCGCGCGCCGTTTCTGCTGGCGAAAGCCTGCCTCCCGCACATGCGCGCGAGCGACGGCGGGTGCATCGGCAACATGGCCTCGGTGCACGGCCGCTACGTCACCGCCGACAAGGTCGCCTACAACGTCTCGAAGTTCGGGATTCGCGGCCTCACCCAGTCCATCGCGGCCGAGGGGGAGGGCGCGGTTCGCGCGTTCTCGGTCAGCACCGGGTACGTGAAGACGCCGCTCGTGACCGAGCAGATTCCGGACACCGCCGAGCAGCGCGGCATCTCCGTGGACGAAGTCGTCGAAGACGTGATGCTCGGTCAGTCGCGCACGAAGGAGATGATGACGCCGCTGGACGTGGCGAACCTGTTCGTCTTCGGCTTCTCGAAGCACGCCCGGCACCTGAACGGCGGCGACCTGCTGTTCGACGGCGGGATGACGCTGACCTATGGCTGAGTCAGTCGAGCAGTTCCAGCGCCTCCACGACGCGCTCTATCATCTTCCGCTGGCCGCGGCGCAGGTTCTTGGAGACGGCGGGCTTCGAGACGCCGAACTCGTCGGCCAGCGTGCCGAGGGTCGCCGAGCGCGGACTCTGGAAGTAGCCGTCCTTGACGGCGTGTTCCAGCGTTTCGCGCTCCACGTCCGAGAGGTCGCGGCAGCCCTCGATGAGCGCCATCGCGGCGCCCGCGTTCTGCACGAAGTTCCGGAGGTCCGGCAGGTCGGGGTTCTCCCGCGAGACGACGTCGAACTCGTTCTTCCACTCGAGTTGGGAGAGGGCGTCGTCGGCGACGTCCTCGTGGTCGAACCCGACGTGCCAGAGTTCGCGGCCGCCCTCGATGTAGAACGGTCCAGTGATGTAGCCGTCGTGGTCGCGGATGGCTCGCATCGCCTCCGTCTGGCCGATGGTCGTCCGGATGTGCGCGACGTTGTCCCGCTTCGAGAGCAGGGTGCAATCGCGCATGTTGTCGTGGTCGCGGAGCGCCCGCAACCCCTGTTCGAGTTCGTTCCGGTCGTCGCCCTCCACGACGAGACGAGTCTCCAGCGTCTCGGCCGCCCGGTCGAAGTCCCAGTGAACCGCCGAGTACGCCACCTCGTAGTCGTCCGACGTATCGATGAACGGGCAGTCGTACTGCTCCATGTCCATCGTGATATCTATCATGCTCGTTATCCTTGCTAGCGGTGAACATACGTAAGTCAGGATAAAATACTTTCCCTCCTACTCACCGAACGTAGATTTTACCGCCTCGCGGTCGATCTTCGACGGACCGCTCGTCGGCATCTCGTCCACGAACGCGAGGCGTCGAGGGCGCTTGAACCGGGCGAGTCGCCCGTCGAGGAAGGATTCGAGTTCCGGGAGCGTGAGCGACTCGTCGCCTTCCACCACCGCCTTGCCGACGTGCCCCCACTTCTCGTCGGGGACGCCGACGACGACGACCTCCTCGACTTTCGGGTGGTCGGCGACGGCGTCCTCAACCTCGGCGGGGTAGACGTTCTCGCCGCCGCTGACGAACAGGTTCTTCTTGCGCCCCTCGATGTAGAGGTAGCCGTCGTCGTCAACGCGCGCCAAATCGCCCGTCGAAACCCAGTTCCCGAACGTCTCCTCGCTCTCGTCCGGACTCCGCCAGTACCGGTCGGCGGCGTGCGGCGAGGCCAGTTCGAGTTCGCCGACGTCGCCCGGCGGGAGGGGGTCGCCCGAGTCGTCGACGACCCGGGCGTCCACGTGCATCGCGGGAACGCCGACGCTATCGGCTTTCTCCCGGGGCCAGCCGTCCGGCATGGTGAAGTTGTTCGGCCCGCACTCGGTGAGACCGTACCCCTGCGAGAGGTCGACGCCGCGCTCCCACCACGCTTCCATGACCGAGCGGCGGCACGGGCCGCCCCCGCTCTTGGCGAATCGCAAGGTCGAGAGGTCGGCGTCGTCCCAGCGGTCGTGCCGGCACATCATCCGCAGGACGGCGGGCACCGCGACGAGCACGGTGACGCCCTCCGACTCGACGAGGCGGAGCACCGATTCGGGGTCGAACTCGCGGGCGACGATCACCCGCGCGCCGAGGTGGAAGAGCGGAACCGTGAGGACGTTCCAGCCGCCGGTGTGAAACATCGGGAACACCATGGGCGTCGCGTCCTCGGGGCGCAGACCCCACGCGGTGATGGTGTTGAACGAGTTCCACAGTATCGAGCCGTGCGTGACGACCGTCTCCTTCGGCACACCCGTCGAACCCCCGGTGTGGAGAAGGAGGTGCGGGTCGGCCATCGACGCGGCCGCCGTCTCGACGGGCGAGTCGTCGGCCGGGAGCGCGTCGTCCCACGACGGCCACTCGGCGCGGTCTTCCGCCGCGCCGTCCTCCCCCGCGCCGCTCGTCCCGCCGGTCGAGAGCGAGTACACCGAACAGTCGAACTCGCGCGAGTCGTGCGAGAGCGCCGCGGCCGCCAGGTCGGCGAACGGTTCCTCGACGACGAGCGAGGCGGGGTCGACCTCGTTCAGCAACTCGACCAGTTCGGGGGCGGCGAGGCGGTGCGAGAGCGGCGCGAGCACGCCGCCCGTCTTCCCCGCGGCGAAGAACAGGTCGACCAACTCCGGGCGGTTGCGCGAGACCGCGGCGACCCGCCCGCCGTCGCGGACGCCCTCGTCGCGGAGCAGGCGGGCGGCGCGGTTCGCGCGCCGGTCGAGTTCGCGGTAGGTGTATCGCTCGCCCGTCGTCGCGTCGACGAGGCCGACCCGCTCGGGGGAGAGTCGGGCGCGCCTCTCGCTCCACGCGCCGACCCAGTCGTACGGTCGCCCGGGGTGCTCAGGCATCGTTCAGGAACTCCGCGATTCGGTCGTTGACGGCGTCGGCTCGCTCGATGAAAAAGAGGTGCGAGCCTCCGTCGAACAGTTCGAGTTCGGCGTCGGGCAGTCGGTCGCGGAGTACGCGGGCGTTCTCGACGGGCAGGACGCGGTCGTCGGTGCCGTGGGCGACCAGCACCGGAACGTCGATTTCGTCCAGTCGGTCGCTCGCGTCGAAGTTCGCCACGCCCGCCGCCTGCGCTCTCCGGGCGTCGTCCGACGCGTCGCCGGCGAGTCGCCGGTCCACGATGTCGGCGAGCAGGTCGTCGTTCGCCTCGGCGAACTCGTCGGTGAGGGCCGGGGCCATCTTGTACCGAATCGCCTCGCGCTCGTCGTACCCCTCGGGAACGTCGAACATCCGCGCCCGCGTCTCCGGGGGCGTCGGCGCGGCGTCGTCGCCGCCCGGCGACGTGCACAACAGCACGAGCGACTTCGCCCGGTCGTACTCGACGGCGTACCGCTGAGCTATCATCCCGCCCATGCTCGCCCCGACGACGTGCGCCGAGTCGACGCCGAGGTCGGCGAGGACGCTCTCGAGGTCGTTCGCCATCTCCGCGACGGAGTACGGACCGTCCGGCGCGTCGGAGTCCCCCGTCCCGCGGTTGTCCCAGACGACGGCGCGGTACTCCGCTTCGAAGCGCGCTCGCTGCCAGCGCCACATCCACCGGCCGTAGCCGAGCCCTTCGACGAAGACGACCGGGTCGGCGTCCGGCGGCCCGCTCTCCTCGTAGTAGAGCGAGACGCCGCCGTTGTCAGCAAATGGCATGGGTAAAGCGACGCGAGAGCGCGTAATCAACCCCTTGTTTCACATGTTAACCCGGCGATTCATCCGGACGAACGCCGTGGTTCGCGTATGCCAATCGCATCCGTCGGCGATTCGACAGAGAGCGCGCTCGAAGCGACGCAGGAACGCATCGACCGGTTCGCGGCCCTGACCGGCGACGACAACCCGCTGCACGTCGACGCCGACTACGCGGAAGACGGACTCTTCGGCGGGCGCGTGGCGCACGGCGCGCTCACGGCGAGCGTCGTCAGCGCGGCGCTCGTACGCCTCGACGGCGACATCGTCTACCTCTCGCAGAACCTCTCGTTCGAGAACCCGGTTCGACCCGGCGAGACGGTCACCGCGACCGCCACCGTGGTCGAGGATCTCGGCGACGACAGACTCGGAATCGAGGTCGACGCGGAGACGGACAGATCGGTGCTCTCCGGGGAGGCGGTCGTTCTCTCGCTTCCGCACGAGTAGCGACGCGTTCGTCTCGGCTGGGCGCGATGAAGCGGCAAGAACTGATAAAGAGTTCCAGACGGAATCGAGGGGTGTATGGCCGTCATCGGAGATTTCACCGTTCCGGCGGAGTCGTTCGCGCTCGACGCGGCGTTGGCCGACGCGCCGGATATGATAGTCCGGGCCGACCGCCTCGCCTCGCACAGCACCGAGGGCGTGCTCCCGTTTCTCTGGGCGACGAAGGGCGACTTCGAGACCTTCCGAGAAGCGTTGCGGAACGATTCGACGGTTAAGAGCGCGACCGTCGCCGCGGAGCGAAGCGGGAGCGTCCTGTACCAACTCAAGTGGAATCAGAACTTCGTCGACCTCATCAACGAGATGATAGACCAGCACGCGGCCATCGTCGAGGCCGACGCCCGCGCCGGAAGCTGGCGTCTGAAACTGCGGTTCACGGAGGAGGGGGAGGTTTCGTCGTTCCAGCGACACTTCTCTGATACGGGCGTCACGTTCGAGGTTAACCAGTTGTACCGCCCGGACGCGCCGCGACAGCGGGAGTACGACCTCACTCCGGAGCAGCGCGATACGCTGGTGACGGCGCTCGACAAGGGGTACTTCGAGATACCGCGCGACATCTCGATCGAGGAACTGGCCGACGAGTTCGGCATCTCGGCGAACGCCATCTCCCAGCGGATACGTCGGGGCTCCGCCAACCTCGTTCGGAACACGCTGACGATCACCGCGGACCGAGAGCGCGACGAGGAGTGAACCGTCTCGGGACCGACCCGCCTGTCCCTCGTCCCGCCGCCCGCCAGTTCGGTACGGTACCGCCTACTTATAAAAGACGTTAATTGTGCGCCCGCGGCCTCTTGCGCGGACGGTGAGCAAGAACGGACGTGGAAAGCGCCTTACGAGAACCGCACGCGAACGCCGATGTCGTTCACTGCCGATCATGACGGAAACGCGGGATAACGGGACCGTCGTCGAAGCCGAGATTCCCATCGACGAGTTCGCACTCGGCGAGACGCTGTCGGCCCTCGACGGCGTTCGGTGCGAGGTCGAACGCGTCGTCGCCCACGACGACGGTCAGGTGATGCCGTTCGTGTGGATGAGCAGCGCCGACGCCGACCGCGCGAGAATCGAAACGCTCCTCAGCGACGACCCGAGCGTCAGCGAGACGGAGTTGCTGATAGACCTCTCCGACCGCTGGCTCTACCGGATGCAGTGGGTCGGACAGATCGAGACGCTCGTCGGTATCCTCACGAAAGAGAGCGCGATTCTCGCCGTGACGGGCAGCGAGGAGGGGTGGAGCCTCCGAACCCTGTTTCCCGACCGCCAGACGCTATCGAGAACCTACGAGCGGTTCAAGGAGAACGGACTGACGCTGGAGATTCGGAACATCTATCGGCTCGAAGACGGGCAGCAGGGGCGCTTGGAGCTGACGGACGAACAGCAGGAGGCGCTCATACTCGCGTACGAACGCGGCTACTACGATATTCCGCGAGAGACGACCGCCGCCGCTCTCGCCGACGAGTTGGGCATCACCCACCAGGCGCTCTCGGAACGGCTACGGCGGGGCCACGAAAATCTCGTCGGAACCGCGCTCGTCAACGAGAGCGGCGTCGGTGAGTTGGTCAGAAAATAGCGCCCCTCGGACGGCGTCGACCCGTCGACGGAATCGGACTACAGCGCCCAATCGACGAGCCACGCGACGACGCCGACGCTGATGAGGAGTATCCCGAACGCCGAAGTCGCCGGTTCGGGGATGACGAACAGAACGACGCCGGCGATGAGGAGCAGCGATATCAGCCCCTCGTCCCACCAACTACCGCCGTCGTCTTCGGTCGCGTCCGAGGTGCTCGTCTCGCTCGCGGGTGCGGTTCCCTCGTCCACGGTCTCGCCGCCCACGTTCTCGCGGGACAGCGGCGACAGCCCGTACGGGAACGCGGAGCCGGTGAACGGGAAGAACGAATCGGCGCGGTCGTCCGCCTCGTACGTCTCGTCGGTAGTCGAGTCGTTGTCCCTCACGCTCTAATTTTACTTTGCGAGCGGGTTATGGGTTGGGGCCAACGGATCGACCACGCGGGGTCGCCGAACGATTCGCGGGAGCCACCCGCCGGACCGAAAACGAGACGCGCGAACTACCGGACGATGTCGATGCCGTCGGCCTCCCCGACGACCGTCCAGTCGTCGTCGCCGAGGTCGAAGCGGCGAACCTCCGGCGTCGTCCACTCGCCGTCGACGCACTCCGCGCTGACCTCGCACCGCCGAATCTCCTCGTGTTCGGGTTCTATCTCCAGTCGGAATCGGTCGTCCGGCGCGTAATCGATCGGGCTCGCGGGGCCTTCGAACGCCGTCCCGTCCGCGAGTTCGATTCTGACCCGGTTGCCCAAGTCGACGACTTCCAGCGTCTCGGTGAACGATCCCATGGTGATTATTCGCATCGCTCGAACGGGAGTAAACGTTGTGGCTCTCTTTCGCGGGAGTCGACCGAAAAAGTTACCGCCGTGATGGGTTGCGCGGAATTCCCGAGACGACGAGGGTACTCCCGCCTACCGAACGCGGTCGAACACGGTGTTCTGACACCGACCGCACTGCCGTCGGTTCCGCCAGTATTTCTTTCCGCACGCGCTGCACTTCCAGTTCGGCGTGAGAATGTCGGGTTTCAGGGCGTCCAAGTTCATACGTTTCATAGGTTCTCAGAGAATAAACGCCTCACGCTCCCGGTGAAAGCGCGACGGTCGGCGACCTCGCTGCGAGTTCGTCGCCGAACCCCGTTACCGCGGCGTCTCGGTGCCCCACTTCTCCAACGCGGTGGCGAGTTCGGGGTGGTCTTCGGCGTAGGCTTCGAGCGAGGTACCCTCCACCGAGGCGTCCACCGCCTGCCGGAGCGCCGCCGCGCCCGCCCGCGTTCCGTCGGGATGGCCGTGGACGCCGCCGCCGGCTTGGACGCAGATGTTCGTCCCCACGCGGTCGATGAGTTCCGGGACGAGTCCGGGGTGCAGACCGCCCGAGGCGACCGGAAGCACGTCGTTCAGCCCGTGCAGGTCGGAGTACAGCCACTCGTTGATGCCGACGGTGTCCTCGTTTTCGAGTTTGCCGAGGTCCGCGGTGCCGGTGTGGAGTTGGTCGGCGCCGCAGACGCGGGCGATCTGCGCCAGCACGCGCATCGAGACGCCGTGCGTTTCGACGCGGTCGAACGCGGCGTGCATGGCGCGGTGGGCGTGGATGGCGAGGCCGAGTTCCTCGCACCGCTCGCGGACGGTCTGGACCGCGGCCCAACCCGTGGTGATGACGTCGACCATCACGTACTCGCAGCCCTGCTCGGCCACCATGTCGGCGCGTTCGAGCATGGTGTTCGCGTCCGCGGTGATGTTGACGAGGTAGCTCTTCTTCTCGCCCGTCTCGTCCTGCGCGTCGTCGCGCCGGGCTAGACTCTGGGTGAGGCGGTCTTCGAAGCGGTTGAACGACTGGTCGGTCAGGTTCTCGTCGTCCTTCAGGAGGTCGATACCGCCTAGCCACGCCTCGTAGCCGATTTGGGCGTGCTGGTCGGTCGAGAGGCCGACCTTCGGCTTCGGGACGGTCGCGGTGATGGGTCGGTCGCCCGCGTCGAAGATGTCGTTTCGCACCGACGAACCGAACTGCGGGCCGGGGAAGGAGGTCGTGAGCGGTTCGGGCCACTCGCAGTCGACCAGGCGGATGCGGTCGACCGCCTTCATGCCCATGATGTTGCCCGCGATGCAGGAGAGCACCTGCGCCATGTTGCCGTCCTCGAACAGTTCGTCGGGGTAGGCGACTTTCACCTGGTTGCCGTCGATGTCGAAGGTGGTGGCGCTGAGGTCGGTGATTCCCCCTTCGACCTGCAGTTCCGCCCACGTGCCGTTCGAGCTCTCGCTGGCGACGCGCGACGCGGCCTCCTCCATGTTCATGTCCTCCGCGGGTTCGACGTGGAAGGTGCAGACCAACTCCGATGCGGCGGGGTCGTAGTCGAGGTCCAGGAAGTCCTCGTAGGTTATCCCGGGCATAACCCGTTTCTTCGTCGTCATCGGTTAAAAAACCGACCGTCGATTTCGGTTCGTGCGGACGGTTGCCCTGCGACCGAACGTCGTCCCCTGCTACCAGAGGGTTCGTCCGGCGTCGTCGACGCGTCCGACCCACAGCAGGTGCGTGTAGGGGACGAACGCGAGGAACTCGCGGTCCTCGTCGAACAGTTTGACGCCGAACTCGCCGCCCTCGTAGTCGGTGCACGATATCTGCTCGCCGTCGGAGATCTGCGCTTTGTACATGTGAGCGAAGACGGGTTTCAGCGGGTAAAAACTACTCCCGTCAGGGCTTTGGTCTCGCCCGCCGTATCGTTCCGCGATTCGAACCGGGGAGTTCGGAGGGAGCCGGCGACTCGCGCCTCGGTCGGCGGCGACCGGTCGTTCGCTCGACCGGCGACGTTCGAACGACGGTCGTTCAGTCCGGCGATTCTCCCGCGCCGAACATCCTCTCGCCATAAAAGAACTTGCGAGTGCAACCCATGCTGTGAATGGGCTGTCGAACCCACTAACAAAAGAGCGAACTAAACCAATGGACAAATCCATAGGAGCGACTCCAAAATCGAACGGATCCACGTCGACGAAAACGTTCGAGAATCGCGAGCTGGTTCTCGTGTCGAACCGGGAACCCTACGTCCACGAGTACGACGACGGGGAGATTCAGGTCGTCAAACCGGAAGGGGGTCTCACGTCGGCGCTCGACCCGATGATGGCGAGCACCGGCGGTACGTGGGTGGCGTGGGGGAGCGGCGACGCGGACGACGAGGCGAGCGACGGAAACGGTTGCGTTCGCGTGCCGCCCGAATCGCAGTCCTACGAACTGAAACGGGTGTTCCTCACCGACGAACAGGTGACGAACTACTACTACGGCTACAGCAACAAGGTTCTGTGGCCCCTGTGTCACTCGGACACCGCCAAGATGGAAACGAGCGCCCAGTTCTGGCGGCACTACCGTGAGACCAACCGGCAGTTCGCCGAGGCGATTCGAGAGCAGGGAGACCCGTCGAACGCGGTCATCTGGTTTCAGGACTACCACTTCGCGCTCGCGCCGCGGTACGTGCGCGAGGCGTCGCCCGACGCGTTCTGTATGCAGTTCTGGCACATCCCGTGGCCCTCGTGGGACGTGTTCCAGAGCTGTCCGCAGTACGAGGAACTGCTCGACGGGTTGCTGGCCAACGACCTGCTCGGCTTCCACCTCGACCAGTACTGTCAGAACTTCCTCGACTGCGTCTCCCACGCGCTCGACGCCGAGGTGGACCGGGAGAACGGTCGCATCCGCTACGACGGGCGAACGATTCGCGTCGCGGCGTTCCCGCTCAGCATCGACGCGGAAGAACGAACCGCCCTCGCGCGGTCCGCCGAGGCGGACGAGCAGTGGGACTCGCTGCGCGAGTCGTACCCCCTACCCGAGGACGGGCAACTCGTCGTCGGCGTCGACAGGCTCGACTACACGAAGGGAATCGAGCAGCGGTTAGACGCCCTCGAACACCTCTGGGAGTGGTACCCGGAGCACCGCGAGCAACTCACGTACGTGCAGAAAGCCAGCGAGAGCCGGAGTCGGATCGAGGAGTACCAGCAGGTGCAGACGAACGTCAAACAGAAGATAGCGCGGATCAACGACCGGTTCGGAACGGAGGACTGGCAGCCTATCGTCTACGTCGACGACTACCTTCCGCTGTCGGCGCTGGCCGCGCTGTACCGCGAGGCGGACGTCTGTCTCGTGAGTTCGCTCCGCGACGGGATGAACCTCGTGGCGAAGGAGTACGTCGCCTCGCAGGTGGACGAGCCGGGCGTGTTGGTTCTCAGCGAACTCGTCGGCGCGCACGAGGAACTCGGCGAATCGGCGCTGACGGTGCACCCGAACGACACCGAAGCGTTCGCCGCCACCATCCAGCGGGCGCTGGCGATGGAACCGTCCGAGCGCTCCTCCCGGATGGCGACGATGCGGCGACAGGTCGAAGCGAACGACATCGACGCGTGGAAGCGGAACGTGCTCCGGCAGGCGAACGAGATACTGGAACGCGAAGACGAGGCCGCGACGGCGTGAGAGCGGCGCGAATAGCTTTTAGAAGTCTCTTCGCTCGCGTCGAGTAGGAGCCTCCGTTCGGCTCGGAAAAACGGTCCCGGCGCTCAGCCGAACAGTTGGCCGAGTCCCTCGCCGGTCGTGTCCTCTTCGTCCTCGTCCTCTTCTTCCGCTTCGGCTTCTTCCTCCTCCGCCTCGACCGGTGCGGCTTCCGCCTCCGCGGGTGCGCCCGCGGGCGCGGCGACCGGTTGAGCGAGCGTCTCGTCGATGTCGACGTCCTCCAGCGCGGCGACCAGCGCCGTCACGCGAGTCTCCTCGATATCCACGCCCGCAGCGTCGAGGACGGCGGTCAGGTTCTCTTCCGTCACGTCTGCACCCGCCTCGTGCAGGACGAGTGCGGCGTAGATGTACTCCATGCTCCACCCCCGTTCGCCCTTGGCCACCGATCGCCAAATCGGCTTCGGCGCGGCGAAACGCACATTGGGCCGCCCTGAGAACGTCGGGTCATGATCGGAAAACTCGACCCCGAGGACCTCGCGACGGTCGTCTCGCGCACGGGCGCGCGAGACGACGACGTGCTCGTCGGCCCGACGTACGGCGAGGACGCCGCCGCGATTCGGGTGGGCGACCGAACCCTGGTCGTCAGCTCAGACCCGCTCTCGCTGGCCCGCGAGCGACTCGGAACCCTCGCCGTGAGCGTCGCCTGCAACGACGTGGCCGCCTCAGGGGCCGACCCGCGCTGGCTGACGAACGTCGTCTTCCTCCCGGACGACGATTCGGAAACGCTGGACGCGGTGACCGAACAGATAGACGACGCGGCGACCGACCTCGGCGTGGCAATCGTCGGCGGCCACTCCGAGTACGCGCCCGACCTCTCGCGTCCGACGGTCTCGATGACCTGCATGGGGCTGACCGACGAGTTCGTCCCGACGGGCGGCGCGGAGCCGGGCGACCGACTCCTGCTGACGAAGGGGGCCGGAATCGAGGGCACGGCCATCCTCGCCACCGACTTCCGCGACGAGGTCGGCGCGGCGGCGGAACGGGGCGAGTCGTTCTTCGGGGAGATAAGCGTCGTCGAGGACGCTCGAATCCTCAGGGGGTACGCGACCGCCATGCACGACCCGACCGAGGGCGGCGTCGTGACCGGCTTACTGGAGATGGCCGAGGCCGCGGGGGTTCGGCTGGACGTCGCGCGGGACGACGTTCCGGTTCGGGACGCCACGCGGGCGCTCTGCGAGACGATGGGCGTCGACCCCCTCCGAATCTTCGGCTCGGGGGCGCTCCTCGCGGCGGTTCCGGAGGGCTCGGTGGACGAGGCGCTCGGCGAACTTCGCGACGCCGGAATCGCGGGCGCGGAAATCGGGCGGGTCGGCGAGGGCGACGGCGAACTCGTCCTTGACGGCGAGGTCGTCACGGAACCGCCGCGCGACGACCTGTACGACCTCTGGGAGTAGCGACGGCGCTCCGGTTACGGCGTGATGACGGCTCGTCCCTCGATTTCGCCGTGTTCCAACATCTCAGCCACGTCGTTTATCTCGTCCAGTTCGTACCGCGAGGTGCGCAGTTCCACGTCGCCTCTGTCCACCAGCGACACGAGTTCCTGGAGTTCGGGGTAGGTGCCGACGAGCGTCCCCCGGTAGTCGAAATCGCCGTTGACGAGCGCCTGCGCCGGTTCGTGGACGTGGCCGCCGTAGCCGACGACGTGGTGGTCGCCGCCCGCCGCGAGCAGGGTCGGCGCGTAGTCCAACGTCTCGTCCGCGCCCACGAAGTCGAGGATCTGCTTCACGCCCGAACCGTCGGTGAGGGCGTCCACCTCGTCCGCCAGTTCCTCCTCGCGCGAGTTCACGGTGTGGTGCGCGCCGAGGTCGTGGGCGAGTTTCAGGGCCTCGTCTTTCACGTCCACGGCCGTGATCTCGGCCGCGGTCATCGCTCGCAGGGCCTGGAGGCCGATGTGTCCGAGACCGCCGACGCCGACGACGACGGCGTGCTCGCCGGGGTTCAGTTCCCGGGCCGCCTTCTTCGCCGCGTGGTAGGCCGTGATTCCGGCGTCGGCGTGGGGCGCGATTTCGGTCGTGTCGACGCCCTCCGGGAGCGGAACGACGGCGCGCTCGTTCGTCAGGAGGTACTCCGCGAAACCGCCGTCGGTCGAGAGGCCGGGAAAGACGAGGTTATCGCAGTGCATATCTTGCCCGCGGCGACAGCCCCGACAGACGCCGCAGGTCATCGCGGGGTGGCAGAGGACGGGGTCGCCCTCCGAGACGACCGTCACGTCCTCTCCCGTCTCGGCCACGGTGCCGGCGTTCTCGTGGCCCAGCGTCATCGGGAGCGACTGGTTCATCTGCTCTTCCCACATCCCCTCGATGACGTGGTTGTCGGTCTGGCACCAGCCCGCGCCTTCGATTTCGACGACGACGTGGTCGCCTTCGGTCGCTTCGGGTCGGTCCACGTCGTCGACGGCGAGGGCGTCGTCCATCTGATCGGTGTACTCGTGGAGTCGTGCGGCGCGCATGTGGCGAACCACGGGACGGAGGACAACAGGTGTTGTGGCGATAGGGGCGCGCCGGTCGGAGCGGGGGAGCGTCGATATCGAATCGAAACGCGGGTGGGCCGAGCGGCGGTGCGGCGCGCCAGACAGGCGTTCGAGTTCGAACGTGAGTGCAAGACCCGGCCGTCGGCCTCCCGCGATTGAAGGATTTACTCGGGAAAGAATAAATGTTTTGAGCGAGCGTCGACAAAGGGTGGAGCATGGACGCAATCGCGCTGAAGCGCGGGGCCGACGCCCCCGAAATTCTGGAGAAGCCGCGCCCGGAACCCGACTCCGGCGAGGCGCTGGTTCGGACGCTCGCCGTCGGCGTGGACGGCACCGACCACGAGGTCATCGCCGGACGCCACGGGAACTTCCCGCCGGGAGAAGACCACCTCGTCCTCGGGCACGAGGCGGTCGGCGTCGTCGAAGACCCGAACGGAACCGCCTTCGAGGCCGGGGACGTGGTCGTTCCGACCGTGCGCCGACCGCTCGCGGACGGCGCGACCGAGTTCTTCGAGCGCGGCGAACCCGACATGGCCCCGGCGGACGAAGTGGCCGAGCGCGGCATCTCGGGCGCACACGGCTTCATGAGCCAGTACTTCACCAGCCCCGCCGAGTTTCTAGTTCCGATCCCCGACGGCCTCGCCGAGTGGGGCTTTCTGGTCGAACCGATAAGCATCTCCGAGAAGGCCGTCGAGACGGCCCGCGCTTCGCGGTCGGCGTTCGAGTGGCGACCCGAGAGCGCGCTGGTGCTCGGCAACGGAAGCCTCGGTCTGCTCACGCTGGCGACGCTCGGCGATTCGTTCGAGCGAACGTACTGCCTCGGGCGGCGCGACCGGCCCGACGCGACCATCGACATCGTCGAGGAACTGGGCGCGACGTACGTCGACTCGCGCGAGACGCCCGTCCCCGAGATTCCGGACGCCCACGAGCCGATGGACTTCGTCTACGAGGCGACCGGCTACGCCCCGCACGCCTTCGAGACGGTGTCGGCGCTCGCGCCCAACGGCGTCGCCGCGCTGCTCGGTGTTCCGGAGTCGTGGACGTTCGAGGTCGACGGTGGCCGTCTCCACCGCGAACTCGTGATGGGGAACAAGGCGCTCGTCGGCAGCGTCAACTCCAACTACCGGCACTTCGAGGCGGCGGTCGAGACGCTTTCCGGACTCCCCGATTGGCTGAAAGACGACCTCGTCACCGGCGTCCACGACCTGTCAAACTTCGCGGACGCCTTTGCGGACGACGAAACGACAATAAAGACGGCGGTAAAATTCCACAACCAATGAAGAACGTAGACGACCTCATCGAGAGCGCGGCCGAACTCGCGGAGCGCGGCCTCTCGAAGGGCGAAATCGCGGACGAACTGAACGTGTCGCGCGAGACCGCCAGTTGGCTGGTCGAGCGCAGCGGGAGCGCCCCGACCCCCGAACCGAAGGGCGGCCCGCAGGACATCCACGTCGATTGGAGCGCCGTCGGGCGCGACAGCGCCCGACTCTCCTACGTCGGCGCGGCGATGGCCGACATGCTGTCGAAACACGGCGAGGAGGTCGACCTGACCATCGGCATCGAGAAAGCGGGCGCGCCGCTGGCGACGGTGGTGGCGCGCGAACTCGACACCGACCTCGGCACGTACGCCCCGCGAAAGCACCAGTGGGAGGAGGGCGACATCGACGAGTACGGCGGCAGTTTCTCGCGCAACTTCGCCCAGATTCGCGACCGCGAGTGTTACGTCGTGGACGACACCATCACCAGCGGAACGACGATGGGCGAGACCATCGACGCCATCGAGGACCAGGGCGGCGAACCGGTCGCCTGCATCGTCCTCGCCGACAAGCAGGGATTCGAGGAACTGAAGGGCGTCCCCGTCTACTCGCTCGTGCAGGTCATCGGCGTCGGCAGCGAGGAGTGACAGTCGCAACTTCTTTGCGGCGTCGGTTCTTACGCAAGCGTATGACGTTCACACCCGGCGAACAACTCTCCGCCGAGGAAGTAGCGGAACGAGTCGATTCGGCCGTCGAGGACGAGGAAGTCGTCCTGTTCATGAAAGGAACGTCGATGATGCCGCAGTGCGGGTACTCCCGGCGCGCGCTCGAACTCATCGGCAAACACCGCGACGAGTTCGAGACGGTCGACGTGCTCGACAACTTGGACGCCTACCGCGAGGCGCTCTCGCGCCACAGCGGCTGGGAGACGATTCCCCAGACGTTCGTCGGCGGCGAGTTCGTCGGCGGAAGCGACGTTTTAGCCGAGATGGAAGAGCGCGACGAACTGGGAGAGACGCTCCGAACCGAATAGGGTCGTTTCGACGGTTGAATCCGCAACCGAAAGAGTAGACCCTATATGTTCGGGGCGCGTATAGGTAACCGACAGCCGCCGGGAGACGGAACCACCGACCACAAATGAGCCAGGTATACCGACTGCATTCGACGCTCGAACTGCCGCTTGAGACCGTCTACGACTACTTCGAAAGCGACCCTCAGCTGCCGGAGAAGATAGACAGCGTCGACATCACTCGCCGCAACAACACGCTCATCATCAGCGCGGTGTCGACGGACGAAAGCATCAGCAAGTACACGCCGACCGCCCAGTTGAAAGCGAGCGTCTCGGAGACGCGCGTCTTCACGGAAGAGGAGGAGGCGCGGCGCAACGCCCCGCGATGGGGCGAGGAGTACGACGAAGACGAGGAGGAACCCACGGGCGAACTCATCGAGATGGCCGCGTTCAAGGGCGACCGCGAGACCGTCCTCCAGAACAGCGCGGTCCAGTATCCGATGTTCCAAGTGCTCTGCGCGCTCGCCCGCAAAGCGGAGAAGGGGACGCTCACCGCGATCGCCGAGGTCGACGGCGACCTGGAGGCGACCCGCATCGTCGACGGGGACGACCGACCCGCCTCCATCGAGGTCGTGGAGGGACCGCGAAAGGAGAGTTCCTCGTCCAGCGGCGTGAACTGGCGCGACAACAAATTCATCTCTTAACGCGACCCGGGATCGGTCGCAGACTGCGGAGACTCGACCCGCGCTCTTACGTCGCTCGCTAGTTTTCGGCGCGTCACCACTGTTCGACTCGCGGCGCGCCCGCTCTTAGAACGTCGTTCACGGACCGTAACTGCAGGTCACCGCCGACGAGTAACGCTACCGCGGCGACTCGCGCGTCGTCTCGCCTACCGTCACGATTCTCCACGCCGAGCCGAAAAGCACTTTACTCCCCTAATTATATCTAATTACGAGTCATGCCGGACGAATTCCCAGACTATCTCGACGTGGACTACACCGACGGCGAAGGCGAGAATCCCGAGGATTACCCTTCGCTCGAAGATAAGATCGAGAAGGCTATCGACGTGACGCGGCGGGGTCTCGAGCAGTACGAGAACCCCGTCGTCATGTGGACCGGCGGGAAGGACTCCACGCTCACGCTCTACTTCATCAAGGAGGTCGCGGAGCGGCACGACCTCGACGTTCCGCCCGCGGTGTTCATCGACCACTACCAGCACTTCCAGGAGATTCACGACTTCGTGGATCGCTGGGCCGACGAGTGGGACTTGGACGTCATCTACGCCCGTAACGAGGACGTCGGCGGGTACGTGGACGAACACGACCTCGAACCGGGCGACGACATTCCCGTCTCCGAACTGTCGGAGCACAACCAGCACCACGTGCGCGATCTCCTCGAGTACGAGGAGGACACGTTCCCGTTCCTGCTCGACACCTACGTCGGCAACCACCTGCTGAAGACGGTCGCGCTGAACGACGCGCTCGAGGAGTACGACGTGGACGGCGTCATCTCCGGCGTCCGCTGGGACGAACAGGAGGCCCGCGCCGACGAGACGTTCTTCAGCCCGCGCCACGACCCCGACATCTACCCGCCCCACGACCGCATCCAACCCATCCTCCAGTTCGACGAGGCCGCCGTCTGGGACGCCTTCTGGCACTTCGTCGTGCCCGACACCGTCGAGGACTACCCCGACGAGGGCTACGTCCCGCAGGGGTACGACGACCTGCCGAACGGACTCTCGCAGCAGGATACCCCCGTCTCGCCCAAGTACTTCGAAGGGTTCCGCTCGCTCGGCAGCGAGGTCAGCACCGAGAAGAGCGACGAGGACCCCGCGTGGCTGCAGGACATGGAGAACACGACCGAGCGCGCGGGCCGCGCCCAGGACAAAGAGGACCTGATGGAGCGCCTGCGCGACCTCGGGTACATGTGAGCACGAGCTTTTCCCGCGGTCGGGAACCGAAACCGGCGTCACTGTGACGCCGGTTTCGGCCAACTTTCCTGAGAAAAGCTCGACCAAAAGCACCGTCAGAGCAATGCTCTGACGAGTCGTTCGTTGCGTCGCTCGCGAAAACACTCCTCCTTCATTTTACGCGGACGACTCGCACCGTGAGTCCGCCGAACTCCATTTAGTCGTCGGCCCGCTCGCTCGTCGCTACGCTCCTCACCTGCGGAGAGTGAGCCGGCTCTGGCGGCTGTGTCGTCCGCTGGGAGGTGGAGAGTGTGAAATCGCCCAGGTCTGGCGGTTGCGTCACCTGCTGGTTCAGGTTGTCGGTGAAAATTCGCGGAGTTTCTGGCGGTTGGTCGGGCCGCCTATCGCTCCCTCGTTTCGCTCGGTCGCCGTTCGACAGGTAGTGTTATCGGTGACGGATTTAAAACGAATCACATCCTCGCGGTCGGTCGCGGCGAGTGACTACCGCGACGCCCGGTGTTCGCCGTGTTTCACGCCGAGCGCCAGCACGAGGACGCCGAACACGACCAGTCCGCCGCTGACCATCATCGATATCGTCTGTGGCATGCCGCTCGTCAACGTCCCGCCGAGTACTATCGCCAGGAGGACGAGGAACGCGACCGCCGTCGTGACTTCGTCGAACTTCATACGTGAGCGTTAACCGACGCGATAAAAAGGCTTACTCCGATTTCGGGCGCATGAGATTCGCCAGCGTCACTAAGAACCCGAGGAGCCAACCGATCGGAACCGCGATGCCGAACCACATGCCGACGTACGCGAGTCCCTCGAGGTCGAACCGCGCCCGGAGGAACTCGTCGATTCCGCGGTAGGTGAGCACGTTGTCGAGCAACCACACCGCCAGCGTCTCGCTGTTCGGGAAGACGACGTTCGAGAGCGTCGGCGAGTACAGCGCCGCGACCACGGGCGGCAGGAACAGCGCCGTCATGCCGAACGGGTAGGCGAACAGCACCGTCGTTATCCGACCGCCGTGCTTGCTGGTGAGGTACGCCAACGCCGCGGCGACGGTGGCGACGCCCCCCGCCGCGGTGACGGCGAGGAACCCTTCCGTCGAGAAGCGCATCCGCGCCAGCGCCGCGAGACCGCCCCACACGACCACCGAGAGCAGGACGACGCCCAGTATCCCGAGGCTCGCCGCCGTCCGGTCGATGCGACTCGTGTAGTAGCGCGCCGCGAACCCGAACAGGACGAACGGGTAGAGCAGCGCGACGGTCAGCGCGCCGACCGCGCTCCACCCGCGGTAGGCCGCCTTCCCCGTCGCGCTCTGCGGGGTCCACTTTCCGAGCACCGAGTGCGATTGCTGTCGCTGTCGCGGAAAAAACAGCGCCATCCACCCGACGTGCAGTTGCTGTATGTCGTATCGTATCGCGCCGATGAGTCCGCCCCGACTCGTTCCGCGTGCCATACTGCTGATTGATTCGACACGCCGATATGAATGTTCCCCTTGATGAGCGGCAGGTTTGAAAGTTAGCAGCTACGGACGCGCAGGCTTCGAACCGCGACGTGTCAGATTACCGTCTTTACCGTCGACGTCTCCCTTCTGTTACCTTCCGAACCGACTCGCTTCTCGCCGACGGTCGCCGCCCGTCACGCCGGAGACGACCGCCCCGACGGACGCCGATGAATACGGAGACGGGACATTAATTCACTCGCATTTTCATTTATAGTAAGTTATTTAGAGTTTGGTTACATTGTTCATGTCGAGGACGAATACCGAGGAGTCCTCCCGCGGTGGCTCGCCTCGAACGTGTACCGGCTGTCGATACAGTGGGTTTCGGGAACCCTCGCGCGTCGAAGGGACCATCGCGGCGAACGCGACCGACAGAACGCGACGAAACTCGGATGGTCAACAACCATGACGCGCAAATTGAATCGACGAACGTTCGGTAAAGCACTCGGAACGGCGGCGGCGGGGCTGGCCGTTCCAGCAGCACTCAGCGGTTCGGCCAGCGCCTTCAGCGACGGAGAGCGAGTCGAAGCGACGACCAACCTGAACACGCGGGAGCAGCCGGGGACGGAGTCGCCCGTCGTCGCCACGGTCTCGCCGGGCGAGGTCGGCGAGATCATGAACGGGCCGACGACCGAGGACGGCTACACCTGGTGGGGCGTCCACTGGCTCGACCGCAACGTCTGGGGCTGGTCCGTGGAACGATATCTCGCTTCCACCGGGAGCGCGGAGACCGACATCGTCTGGCCGATGAACGGCTACATCACGTCGCCGTACGGGCCGCGCGGCAGCGGCTACCACTACGGCGTGGACATCGGTCACAACGGCGAAATCGGTACGCCCATCTACGCGGCGCGGGCCGGAACCGCCTACACCGCCTACGACTCCGGCGGTTACGGGAACTACGTCTACATCGTCCACGAAAACGGCTACGAGACGGAGTACGGCCACGTCAACAGCTTCGCCGTCTCGGACGGTCAGAGCGTCAGCCGAGGCCAGCACATCGCCGGAATGGGCGACTCCGGAAACTCGACGGGGCCGCACCTCCACTTCGGCATCGAGCAGAACAACGACCCCAAGCCGATTCCCGGCAGCGACGGGCAGACCGTCAGCGCCGGCGGTGCGATTCAGAGGGATTACAGCGGGCTGTAGTTCGGCGAACGTCCGACACGGATTATTTTCCGCGCGGAGTCGACGCCGAGACAGTCACTCCGATCGCCGCCCGGCGTGGCCCGGATAATCGCGCTCGAACCGGTCTTCTATCTCGTCTCCGTCGAACTCGACGACGACGGGTCGCCCGTGCGGGCAGGCGTAGGGATTCTCGCAGTCGTCCAGCGCCGAGAGCAGTCGCACCACGTCGCCCTCCCGAAGCGACGTGTTTCCGGTGACCGAGGGGTAACACGCCAGATCGGAGATGAGCGCGTCGGCCACCGCCTCCGCCGAATTCCCGTCGCGTTCGTCCGGGTCGGCCGAGACGAACTCGCTCAACACGTCCCGGAGGAGGTCGGGCGAGAGCGTCTCGCTCAGCACGGCGGGCACCGTCGTCACCTCGACCGTGCGTTCTCCGGCGCGCGCGGCGTGGAATCCCAACCGCGCCAGCGCCTCCCGATACTCGTCGAACAGCGCCGTCTCCGCCGCCGTCAGTTCGAGTTCGACCGGCGCGGCGAGCACCTGCGTCGTGGTGTCGCCCGCGAACCGCTCGCGGAGTCGTTCGTAGTTCACGCGCTCGTCCGCGGCGTGCTGGTCGACGAGCACCAACCCGTCCGGGGTCTCGGCGACGACGTAGGTGTCGTGTAGCTGTCCGAGGACGCGCATCCGCGGCAGGCTGTCGAACTCCGCGCGCTCCTCGCCGGACGACCCCGCGAGCGTTCCCGCCTCCGTCGGCGCTCGGAACTTGCGATCGGGTTCGGAGCGCGAATCCGCGGTCCCCCGCGCCGGCGGTGAATCGCGCGCGGACGTCTGGCAGGAATTCTCGTCGGGCGCGGTGGACGTTCGGTTCGTCCGGCCCCGTTCGCTCGCGGCGTCGCCGTCGGTCGGCCTCCGGGGGCCGGTCGACGCGGTGTCGGTCGCGTCGGTCGCGCCGTCGGGAGCGGGGCGAGGCGACGCCGAACCGCCCGCGCGTCGTTTCGATTCGGTCGACCGGTTCCGCGCGCTGGGCGTCTCGGCCGGTTCGGTCCGCGGGGCGTGCGACGTCTCCCGCTCGGCGCTCGACTCGTCGGGTGCCGATTCGTCGCTATCCGGCTCGTCGCCGTCCGTTCCCGCGTCGAACCGCGACTGCACCCCCTCGGGAACCACGTCGGCTTCGGCGGGCGCGGAGCGACCGCGGGGTGCCGACGACCTGACGAGGCCTTCCTCCAGCAGGGAGTCTTCCACCGCGTCGCGGACGCTCCGGCGGACGCTTCCCTCGTCGGAAAACCTGACCTCCCACTTTCGCGGGTGGATGTTGACGTCGACCGAATCGCCCGGCACGTCGAGAAAGAGGACGGCGAAGGGGTAGCGGTCGGGCGCGAGCTGATTTCCGTAGGCCGAGAGCACGGCCTCGCGGACGACCGCGGAGCGGACGTACCGGCCGTTGACGTATGTGGCGACGTACTCGCGGGTGCTCCGGGTCGTCTCGGGGTGGCTGACGTACCCCGAGACGTCCACCTCCGCCGACCCGTCGACCGAAATCATCGCGGTGGCGACCTCCCGCCCGTACACCGAGAGGATCGTCGACCGGAGGTCCCCCCGTCCGGTCGTGGAGAACACCTCGCGCCCGTCGTGTTCCAGCGAGAACGCCACGTCGGGGTTCGCCAGCGCGTACTGCGTGACGACGCGATTGACGCGCGAGAACTCGGTCGCGTCGGTCTTCAGGTACTTCCCTCTCGCCGGGGTGTTGAAGAACAGCTCCGCGACCTCGACCGTCGTACCCTCCGGACAGCCCGCCGGCCCGACGCGCTCCACGTCGCCGCCGACGAGTCGGAGTTCGGTGCCGCGCTCCCCACCTCGAGATTTCGTCCGGATGGTCATTCGGGACACCGCGCCGATGGTGTAGAGCGCCTCGCCCCGGAACCCGAGCGTGGCGACGCCCGATTCGAGGTCGTCGATATCCCGAATCTTGCTCGTCGTGTGCTCTTCGACCGCGACCCGCACGTCCGCCTCGCTCATCCCCGCGCCGTCGTCGGTGACGACGATTCGCTCCGTTCCGCCGCCGTCGACGCGCACCGAGATGCGCGATGCGTCCGCGTCGAGGCTGTTTTCCACCAGTTCCTTCACCACGGAGGCCGGTCGCTCGACCACCTCCCCCGCCGCGATTCGCTGGACGGTCGTCTCGGAGAGCGGGCGAATGGTCGTCTCGCCGTCGGTCATCCCTCGAATCGTTTCGGCCCGGCGTCTTCAAGGTTCGCGTGTCCCTCCCGGCCTCGGTCGCGGACGCCGCGGTCGGACTCCCTCCCCGAGCTTTATCCCGGAAAACGACCCACGTCCACTATGGAACGCTACGACGCCCTCTATCGGCTCTACGACGAGTTCGACGCGAAGACCCTCAGAGCGTACCAGGATTTCGTGGACCTGTTCCCGCCGGTCGATTCGCGGGTGGCGCTGGAACACTGGCAGTCAGCCAGCGAGGAACTCGACGCGAAGAAAGACGAGATTCGCGGCGCGTTCGACGCGGGCGAGACCTACGCCGACATCGCGGCGCACGCCACGCGCGACCAGGCGTTCACGGCGCTCGACCTCTACTCGAAGTACGGGCGCGCGGTGAACGCGCTGGTGCTGGACGTGGACGAGACGCTGCGCTCCGCGGGCGGGACGGACAACGAGATACCCCGCGAGACGCTCCACCTGCTCACCGAATTCCACGAGAAGGGCGTCCCCATCGTCGTCTGCACGGGCCAGACCCTGGAGAACGTCAAGGGGTTCGCGATTCAGGGTCTCGGCAACGAAATCGTCCACTCCGGGGACCTGAGCATCGTCTACGAGGCGGGGACGGGCGTGTTCACGCCCGGTCACGGCGCGGACACGAAGCGCCTGCTGTACGAGGAGTTGGACGACGAGATTCGGGCGGTCTTCGACGCGATTCGCTCGCGGGTGCTCTCGGCCTCCCCCGACGAACTCCGGCGGTGCACCCACCTGCAGGGCAACGAGTTCAACGTCACGATGAAGCCGAACTTCGAGACGGGGAGTTCGCGGGCGGTGGAGGTCGTCGACGACGCGCTGGTCTACCTGCTCGACCTGCTCGGGGAGACGGTGGCCGAGGACGGACGCGACTGGGCGCGGGCCTACTACGCCGACAGCGACCCCGAGATTCGCGGCGTGCTCGAAGCGCAGGGCGAGACGTCCGAGCGCGACGCGGCGGCGATTCCGGAGGACGTGCGGGACACCTTCGAACGAATCGACGTGGCCTACTACGAGGGCGACGCCGCGGAAATCGGGAGTCGGGAGTTGAACAAGGTCGTCGGCGTGGAGGCCGCGCTGGAGGTGCTCGGCGTGGACGACCCCTTCACGCTGGTGATGGGCGACAGCAAGAGCGACCTCCGCGTGATGCGGTGGGCGGCGGAGAACGACCGGGGAATCGCCGCCGCGCCCGAACACGCCTCCCGCGACGCGCTGGACCACGTCGTCCGCACCGACGAACTCGTCTTCGACCGCGGGAAGGCGGGCGACGTGCTCAGGGCGGTGTACGCGCTGAACCGGCTGGCCCGCCTCGGGTAGCCTGCCCTCGCAGGCAGAGTACCCTTTCGTCCCGACCCCGAAATCGCATCCATGCAAGAATGTCCAGTCTGCGGCACGAACCTCTACGCGAATCGAGAGACGGAGTTCGTCACCCGCCACATCGGACAGCAGTACCGCTTCTGCTCGGCGGAGCACCGCGAGGAGTTCGAGAACGCGCCGGGCGAGTACGTCGGCGCTTAACCGTACCGGTAGACGAAACCGGCGACCGAGAGCGGGACGGTGGCGAGCCAGAGGAGTACGCGCAGAGCGAGGCGTCCGAGCGACGAGAGCGGGTCCGATATCCACGAGTCCTGCACGACGTAGTATCGTCCGTCGTCGCGGACGATGCGGTGCACCGCGTCGATTTCGCTGGACGATACCGCGCGGCCGCCCTCGACTGCGTTCCGTATCGCTTCGTCGTACCGCGTGACCGAGGGAGTCGGAGAGTACGCGATATCCGAGAGGACCTTCGTTCGAGATACTTTTTGCGACGAGACGAACACCGTCCCGTTCCGGCTCTCGGCGGTCGGCTCGAAGTACCCGTCGGGGGTGGCGGTGTACTGGTAGTCCGCGTACAGTTCCCGGTTTTTAGCGTCGAGTGCGATAGGGTCGTTTCTCGCTCGCATCTCGACTCCGCAGGTGCGAGACGCCTCGAAGAAGCACCGACGGACGGACGGACGGATGCGCAGCGATGTACCGATGCGCGTTCGACTCGTTCAGCTCCACGGCCCGGTACTCGTACCGCGGTTCGTCGGCGCGAGGAAACAGCCAGAGTGCGTTGGCGGCGAACGCGAAACAGAGGAGGCCTTTCAGTCGTCGGTTCACGGAGACGCCTCTCGTCGGAGGGACACACCGCAACACCGCCAGAAAGTGATATATAATTTACGTTCGGGTGAACGGAAAGAACCGAGAGGAGACGACGAGCGCGATTTAAGCGTTCGGTTGGACGCGCACCGTGTCGCCCGCTTCGACGGGGCTGCGGGCCGAGAGGGGTTCGGCCTCGCGCTCCGATTCGCGGAGGATGCGGGTGTCCGAACGGATGCCGAGTCCGTCGGCGATTCCGGCGCTAACCTGCGGTCCGTACTTCTCGCCGAGTTGATTCACCACGTCTTCGACGGTCGCCTCCTCGGGAACCGCGACGCGGGCGTCGCGGGTACCGGTTCGCGCCACAAGCGGGCCGGAGAGTTTAACTGTGACGTTCATACGCGTACGTAGGAGCCCCGGGATTAAAAGTTTACTCACTACCGAAAAAGAACTCTCGGAGCAAAACTCCTTATTGGCTCGGGCGACGATGTTCCGCCATGGCACACGCACCCGAGCCGGGGTCGGACGACCCGCTCTCGCTGCACGGAATCATCCCGCCCACCATCACCGCGTTCCACGAGGACGAGTCGGTCGACTACGAGTCGACGGCGGCGCACGCGGAGTTCGTCGTGGATGGCGGCGCGCGCGGCGTGTTCCCCCTTGGAACCAACGGGGAGTTTCCGCTCCTGACGGGCGAGGAACGTCGCGGCGTCGTCGAGGCGGTCGTCGACGCCGTGGACGAGGTTCCGGTCATCGCGGGCGTCGGCGCGCCGAGCACGCACGAGACCGTGGCCCACGCCGAACACGCCGAATCGGTCGGCGCTGACGGCGTCGTCGTCGTCACGCCGTACTACTACCCGCTGGACCACGACGCCGCACTCTCCCACTATCGGCGCGTCTGCGATGCGGTCGACCTGCCGGTGTACGTCTACCACATCCCGAGCAAGACCGGGAACTCGCTGTCGCTCGACACCCTCGCCGAACTCGCCGCCGTCCCGAACATCGCGGGCGTCAAGGATTCGAGCAAGGACGTGCCGTGGCTCGCGCAGGCTATCGACGCGCACCCCGAACTCACGTTCCTCGCCGGCTCCGACTCGCTGCTGTTCGCCGGACTCGAAGTCGGCTGTACGGGCATGGTCAGCGCGGTCGCGAACGCCTTCCCGGAACTGGTCGTCGACCTCTACGACGCCTACGACGCCGGCGACGAGGACCGCGCACGAGAGCTTCAGAGCGAGGTGTTCGCGGTTCGAGACGCCTTCAAGGGCGGGTCGTACATGGCCGGCGTGAAGACGGCGCTCGACCTGCGGGACGTGGGTTTCTCGCCCGGCCCGCTCCGGAGCCCCCTCCGGAAGATGAACGACGCCGATCGGGCGTCGCTGGAGTCCGACCTCCGCGCGCTCGACCTGCTCTAGTCGGCTCCCCGATACTATCGTTCGTCGGGGATAGCCTATAACAAGAAGGACGGTGTGGATGGAAGCATGAAGCCTTCTGCCGTTCTCGCGGTCGGACTCGCTCTCGTCTGCGTCCTCGGCGGCGTCACCGCCGCCGTCGGCCCGCAATCCGGTGCGCCCACTTCCGCCGTCGACTCCTGTACGACGATATCGAAATCCGGCCACTACGTCCTCGGAAGCGACGTCCACAACGGAAAGACCCGCATCTCGACCGGCTGCGTCGTCATCCGGGCGGACGACGTCGTGCTCGACGGACGCGGGCACACGCTCGACGGGTTCGGCGTCAGCGACACGAGCGGTATACTCGTCGAGAACGCCTCGGACGTGACGGTTCGGAACGTCCGCGTGAAAGACTGGAACCGCGGCGTCGCGGTCAGAAACGCCTCGGACGTGACGATTCGGGGCGTGAAAGCCACGAACAACGCCATCGGCATCGACGTCGAGAACTCGAACGCGCGGCTGGTCGGTAACACCGTCACCGGCGACCTTCACGGGGTCGCGCTCGCCGACCCGTGGGACGACGAACTCCGGAACAACGTCATCCACCGGAATCACGGCGTCGACGTTCACGCGCCGCTCACTGTCGTCGACGTGTTCGGCGTCCGCCTCACGCTCGGCCCGCCGCTCGACCCCGACCGCGACGGGCGCTACGAGGACCTGACAGGGAACGGCGAGACGGGAGTCTGGGACGCGGTGGCGTTCCCGGTCGTCGTGGTGACGGACGCGGTCGGTATCGGCGAAGTGCCGACGGAACAGCGGAACGCGCTCGATTTCGACGGCGACGGGGGCCTCGACCACGGCGACGTGCTGGCCTACGCCGGGCTCAGGAGCGTCGTTTGACCGACTTCGCCCACGCCGGCCACCGCTGACGCTCGGTTCCGTCGAAGTCCGCGTCGCCCGACATCGACTTGATGCCGCTGGCGTCGTCCGCGCTCCAGACCGCGCCGTCCTCGTGGAAGACCCCGTTGATGACGCCGCGTCGGCGCTGCGTGAGCGAGTACGCGGGTTGGAGCATGAGCGACCAGAAGAAGTTCCCGACGCCGGACTCCCGGATGACCGGGGCGAGCGAGGCGTAGTTCGGGGTCGCCTGCTCCCGCGAGATATCCCCATTTCCCCAGCCGAAGCTGGCGACGCGCTGCCACTCCGTCAACCAGACGGGCATGCTGACGCTCCGCTGGAGGTCGGTCGCCTGCCGGAGCAGATTGCGGTAGATGTCCGGCGTGTTCGGGAAGTTGTAGTGGAACTGCACCACGTCGATTCCCCAGTCGAAGTAATCGGCGGCGTTCGCCAAACTCGTCGAGCCGACAGTCAGCGGAACGCTCCCACGGTGCTCGCGGATGACGCCGAACATCTCGCGTGCGAACCGCTTCTTCCACGGTACCCACCCCGGTTCGTTCATCACCTCGACGGCGAGCAGTCGCTCGTCGTCGCCGTAGTGCTCCATCACCCACCGCGAGAACCGCCGCGGCTCGTCCCACCGGTCGGGGTTTTTCATCACCTCCTCGCTCGGCGAGTAGACGCCGGTGGCCGTCCACGGATCGGTGTTGTGGAGGTTCCTCGGCGTCGGCTTCCGCCCGACGCCCTCGAAGATGCCCAACAGGACGCGAATCCCGTGCGAGTCCGCCGTCGAGAGGAAGTGGTCGATGGACTTCCGCAACCCTTCGGGGTCTTCTAGCCACGCCTCGTAACTGAGCCACGTTCGGAGGGCGTTCAGGTTCAGTCGGGAGGCGAAGCCCATGTCGCGCTCCGTGACGCCCGGTTCGTAGGTGTGCCACATCTGGAAGAAGTTGAACGCGCGGGCCGGAATGTACATCGCGCCGCGAACGTCCACCGGCGGATCGGCGGCGAGCGTCGTACACCCGGCGAGCGGAACGGCGGACGCGATACCAGCCGCGAGAAATCCTCGTCTCGTACACCGACGACTCATACGAGACCCGACGACGCCGACCAACCTCAAAGTGATGGTACGTTCGCCGACAAAATGATAAAACATCACATAAGTTTATAGTTGATTTCACTCGTCGTGTGAGAACGGTGAAATCAACAGTTCGCAACGGTATGCAACGCATTAGGCCGCGTCTAGTAACACTAAACGATTCACCCGTTTTATATTAAACACTCTTCTGGCAGGAAACGTGACGCGAAAGACGACACGACGACAGTTCATGCAACTCTCCGGCGGTGCGGCCTTTTTCGGCTTTGCAGGCGCTGCGAGCGCGAACCGCACGACGAGCGACCCCGTCTCCGGTGCGCCGGTACCCGACGATCCCGGCCAGTACACCTACGCGACGATGGGCGAGGGAAGCAACCCGACCGCGACGCTGTACGGGAACTTCAAGTGCCCGTACACCAAGGATTTCGTCCTCAACAACTTGGAAGACGTGATTCGGGAGTTCGTCGAACCCGGACGCCTCGACATCCGCTACCGGGCGTTGGCCTACGAACCCCCGGGTGAGTCCTCGCACGGCTCCTCGTACTACTACATCTCCAGCAGCGACCCGCGCATCTCGGAGTGCGCGATGGGCGCGTGGAACGCCGAGCCGAACGAGTACTGGGCGTTCTTCCGCGACATGTTCGAGAATCGGGTGTCCGGCGACGTAACCTACGACGATATGCGCGCCCGCATGCGACAGTCCGACCTCGAAGAACGCGACACCGCCATCTCGCGGGCGAAAGACGGGCGCTACGAAGACCCCGTCTACCAGACGCGCTACGCCGCCGGCGACCACGGCGTCGAGTTCACGCCGACGTTCGAACTGAACGGGGAGACGACGCCTCCGCACCACGACACGCAGGATATCCTGAACTGGATCGAGAACCGCCTGCCGGGGGCCGGTACGAGCAGCGCCCCCGTCGGCGAGTCCGGTTCCGCGACCGTCGGTCAGGGCGGGGACGACTGGTCGCGCGTCGGCCTCTCGGGGTCGTACGACTCGCCGACCGCCATCGCCACGTCGTTGTCCTACAACGGTAACCACCCGACTCACGTCCGACTTCGAAACGTCGGAAGCGACCGCTTCGACGCGGCGCTCGAAGAGTGGGACTACAAGGACGGCTGGCACACGCAGGAGACGTTCGGATATGCGGTGCTCGAATCGGGGACGCACTCGCTCGACGGCGTGAGCGCCGAAGCGGGGCGAGTGACGACCGACCACACCTTCCGTTCCCTCGAATTCGGCGCGAACTTCTCCGCGACGCCGGTCGTCTTCAGTCAGCCGCAGTCCTACCGCGGTTCCCACGCGGTCGTGACGCGCCACCGCAACGTCTCGACGAGCGGGATGAGCGTTCGGCTCCAAGAGCAGGAGAGTTACGGCGCGCACACGACCGAATCGGTCGGCTACCTCGCGGTCGAGGAAGGACGCGGGACGCTCGGCGGTGCGGCCTTCGAAGCGGGCCGGACGCCGGAGTCGGTCACCCACGGATGGCACCGAATCTCCTTCGACGGGTCGTACTCGAACCCGCGGTTCGTCGCCGACGTCCAGACGTACAAGGGCTGGAACACGTCGGCGGTTCGCTACCGCAACCTCTCCTCGTCGGGCGTCGAAGTGCGCATCGAGGAGGAACGGAGCGACGACGACGAGGTCACCCACCGCGGCGAGTCCGTCGGCTACCTCGTGTTCGACGGGGCGTAGCCGCCGCTCCGACGGCCGATCCGCGGACGTTTCGTCCGGACCGAGACGCTTTAGACACCGCTTAATCGCCGTCAGAAGCGGTGATTCCCCGAGAGCGCGTGATCGGAAACCCGTCGGCGAACGGACGGGAACGGTTCCCCTATCCGACCGTGCGACGAGTTAACTGGTCAATAGTAAGGACGACGGATACCGAAGGGGTAATCGAGATGCCTGACCAGCAGACCGAATTCAGGGTCGTCGGCTACTACCGCCGAGGTCGGTACGAACTCCGGGCTGAAGACTCCGTCCACGCGTGGATCAGCGCGGAGAACCCGGTGGACGTTCTCCAGTAGGGGGAGACTCGACGAGCGCGCTCCAGTAAGAGCAGTCGATACCAGACGAACTTTTACTACGGGCCAAGTACCCGGACGCATGGTACGCGACTACGCGACGTTGCACGACCCCAACGCGGAGTACACGATGCGCGACCTCTCGACCGAGTCGATGGACCTCACGGCCGATCGAAGCGGTGCGCGCGACATCGAGATAACCGACGTGCAGACGACGATGGTCGAGGGTAACTTCCCGTGGACGCTCGTGCGGGTCTACACCGACGCCGGCGTGGTCGGCACGGGCGAAGCCTACTGGGGCGCGGGCGTGCCCGAACTCATCGCTCGGATGAAACCCTTCCTCGTCGGCGAAAATCCGCTGGACATCGACCGCCTGTTCGAGCACCTCGTCCAGAAGATGTCGGGCGAAGGTTCCATCCAGGGCGTCACCGTGACGGCCATCTCGGGCATCGACGTCGCCCTCCACGACCTCGCGGGGAAGGTGCTCGACGTGCCCGCATACCAACTGCTCGGGGGGAAGTACCGCGACGAGGTCCGGGTGTACTGCGACTGCCACACCGCGGAGGAGGCGGACCCGCAAGCCTGCGCCGACGAGGCCGAGCGCGTGGTCTCCGAACTGGGCTACGACGCCCTGAAGTTCGACCTCGACGTTCCCTCGGGCCACGAGAAGGACCGCGCGAACCGCCACCTCCGGAATCCGGAGATAGAGCACAAAGCGAGCATCGTGGAGGCGGTGACCGAGCGCGTCGGCGACCGCGCCGACGTGGCGTTCGACTGCCACTGGACGTTCTCGGCCGGCAGCGCGAGGCGACTGGCGGACCGACTCGAGGAGTACGACATCTGGTGGCTTGAAGACCCGGTTCCGCCGGAGAACCACGACGTTCAGCGCGAGGTGACGATGAACACCTCGACGCCCATCGCGGCGGGCGAGAACGTCTACCGCAAGCACGGCCAGCGCAGACTCATCGAACAGCAGGCCGTGGACATCATCGCGCCCGACATGCCCAAGGTCGGCGGGATGCGCGAGACGCGAAAGATAGCCGACCTCGCGGACACCTACTACATTCCGGTCGCGATGCACAACGTCTCCTCGCCAGTCGCGACGATGGGGAGCGCCCACGTCGGCACCGCCATCCCGAACTCGCTGGCGGTCGAGTACCACTCCTACCAGCTCGGCTGGTGGGAGGACCTCGTGGAGGAGACCGTCATCGAGGACGGCTACATCGAGGTTCCCGAGAGGCCGGGGCTCGGCGTCACGCTCGATATGGACGTCGTCTCTGAGCACATGGTCGCGGGCGAGGAGTTGTTCGACGAGGAGTGAGCCTCGTCGAGGAACCGACTCGGCACTGACAATAGAAAGCCCGAGTACGGGTATTCAGGCGGTAAATTGCCGAACTCCGACAGGCTGCGAAAACGACTACGAACGCCGGTCGTTCGGTGAGAGGCGCGTTTTCATCCCTCGCCGTCAATCGGCGGATACATTGGTAGACGGTTAGGTCCCGAAAGAAATTTTAAGAAAGATTGGGCGCAAAACTTATTCGGTGGCGATTCCTCCAAATCTGCCATGAGCCGGACACATCGGCGGGAGTTCCTCAAAGCCGTCGGAGTCCTCGGCGCGACAGCCACGCTCGGCGCGGAGTTCGCACACAGCGCGACGGGTGCCGACGAGTCAAGCGGTTCGTGGCCGACCGTTCGCGGAAACGCGGGACGAACCGGGGCGACCGCCGATAGCGGTCCGGGGCCGAACGTGACCACCGATTGGTCGTTCGATATGGGCGGCGGGATGTACACCGTCGAACCGGTCGTCGGCGACGGAACGCTGTTTCTGGCCGTGGCGACTTCGCACACCCCCTCGACCAGCGAGGGGTACGTCGCCGCCTACGACCCGGCGACGGGCGACGAGCTGTGGAAACGGGACGACGTTTCCCGCCCGGGGACGCCCACCGTCGACGGTGGAACCGTTTACTTCGACACGTACGGTTCCGAGGACGCCGACGCAACCGGCTTCTTCGCGCTCGATGGCGCGACCGGCGAGACGAAGTGGCACAGAGATGCGTCGTTCGGGGTGGGCAGCCCACTGGTCGCGGCCGGTCGGTTGTACTGTACGGTGTCGGGAGACGCCTGCGAACTCGACCCCGAAACCGGCGACGTCGTCTGGAAGACCGCCGATACCGGCGGTGACGCGTGCTTTGCCGATGGAGCGCTCTTCTACGGCGACGGCGTCGCGCTGAGCGCCGACGACGGATCGCTTCTCTGGGACGTGTCCGGAGACGACGACGAACTACGGACGGTCGCGGAGGGGTTGGTGTACGGCACCGTCAACGGGAGCGACGCGCCGAACGTCGTCCGGGCGCGGTCCGCTGCGGACGGAACGGTTCGGTGGTCGTACTCGCTCGAAACCGAGGACTATTGGCGGGGCGACAGACTCGCGGTCGCCGGCGGACGCGTCTTCCTTCGCTACGAAAACACGATACGGGCGCTCGACGCCGAAACCGGCGAGGAGGCGTGGACGTACGAGGCGGACGCGGAACTCGCCGGTGGCCTGACGGTCGGCGGTGACACCCTCTACGCCGGCGGCCGGACGAACCCCGAGTCCGATGCCGGCGATGCGGTCGTCGTCGCCGTAAATGCGGCGTCCGGCGAACGCGAGTGGCGATACGCCTTCGGTGGCTGGGAGTTCGACGAGTACGGCCCCGCCGCCAACACGCCCGTCGTCGCGGACGGGAGGGTGTTTACCGCGACCTACCCGATGGGCTCGACCCTCGATTGGACGTACACCGAGCACGGCGACTTCCACGTCCTCCGCTCGGCCGACGGACAGGTCGAAGAAACGACTGAGACGAGCGACACGACCACCGAAGAGACGACTACGGAGACGACGAAGACGACCGCAAGGACGACGAGCGGAACGAAGACGAGCGCGGAGGCGACCGAAACCACGACAGGATCGACGACCGCTACGGCGCAACTATCGGGAACGAGCGAAATGACCACGTCCGGTTCGGCGGGCAACGTGGGAACGACCACGACCGCCGCGACCGCCACGGACGGGCAGCCAGGGTTCGGCATCCTCGCGGCGGTCGGCGGACTCGCGGGCGTCAGTGCGTACCTCCGCGGTCGCCTCGGGAAAAACGACTGATTTCCGCTCCCGTCGGAGGGCGTAGATTCATACTCGCGACCGACCTCTCGAACGTCATGATCGACGTCGGCGACCACTACCGGCCGATCGATCACGCGAGTGAACCTTGCGTGTACCGCGTCGTGGGAGCGACCGACGAGGTGACGCTGTTGCGAGTCACCGACGGCAACGGCCGACGCGTCAACACCGGAGAGATACGTCGTATCGCGCCGTCCGCCCTCGACGCGGAGTTCGAACGCGCGGAGAATCCGGACGCCGGTTTTACGCCGGTTGCGAGCGTGCGAAACGCGCTTTCCGGCCTCTACTGGAGCGTCCGGAAGTACCTGTAAGCGAAAGCTCGATCCGTCCCCCGTTCTCGGTCTGCCGAGTCCTCGTCAACCCCGCGAAGCCGCGATCGGATCTAACGTACAGACTCGCGGGAGACGAGAGGAAAACCGGATGCACGACGGGAGAGCGTACGACGGGAGCGGTGAACCGGCTACTCCCTCGCGTCGAGGAGGCGGAGGCGCTCCTCGACGCCGTCCGCAACTTCCACGTCGTATTCGACTTCGCCCGCCCGGTCCATCTGCGCGTTGGCGATGGTCGACTCGGGCGCGACGCGAACGACGGTGCCGACCCGGCTGTCGTCGATAACGCGTTTCACCTTCGCTATCTCCGCTTTTGTCTCCTGGGACACCGGTTCGTACTCGGTCACATCGTTGACGACGGCGAACTCGGGGTCGAGCTTTTCGAGTCCGGAAATCACTTTGCTCGACGCTCGCGTCGCTTCGTCTTCGGAAATCTCCCCGGAGCGGGTGATGTAGATTCTGTTTCGGGTCGTATCGGTTCGAACGTTCAACATCGACCGCGAATACGCAGTTTATGAAATTTTATAGACACGCACGGCTTCGGCGCCCCCTTTCGGCGTCAGCAGATGGGCTTCGGGTCGAGCCCCATCCCGGTCAGCGTACCGGCGTAGTCGTCGTAGGCGATTCGGACGGTTTCCTCGGCCACGTCGTGCGCTCGCTCCCAGTCCGCCTCGCTCTCGCACCGGTCGGCGAGCATCGAAACGCCGTCGGAGACGTTCTCCCGCGTGTCCTCGCGCAGGTCGCGGAACAGGTTCGCCCGGCGTTCGTCCCCCCGATTGACGAAGAAGTTCACGACCTGCAGCAGCGTTCTGTCGGCGACGAGCGAGCGCCCGACGAGACCGCCCGCCCGCGATACGTCGTCGTCCAGTTCGCGGAGGAAGGCGTGCATCGGGTCGGGGTCGGACGGTTCGAACGCGTCCAGTTCGGCGACGACGCGCTCGTGGTGGTCCCGCTCCCGTTCGGCCAGTCGCTCGAACGGCTCTGGGGTTGCCTCCGCCCACGCGGAGAACGTCTCGGCGGCGGTGCGTTCGCTTCGCGCCGCCGCGGTGAGCACCACCTCGGGTTCGAGGTCGGCTCCCGTGAGCGCGACGAGCAGTTGCTGGGAACCGAGGCGGTCGAGTTCGGTCGCTTTCGCGTTCCGCACCGAGTCGGCGAAGTCGTCCGCGTTCATACCGACCGGACGGCGAGGCGAGACAAAACGTTTTAGCGACGGGGGCGACAGCTTTTGCCTTCGAGTCGCGTATTCGACGTATGGCCGACGCCCTCTCCCCCGCGGAACTGTACGACCGACTCCGGCGCGGCGAACCGCTCACGCTGCTCGACGTTCGCAACCGCGACGAGTTCGAGACGTGGCGCATCGACGCGCCGGAGACGGTGCAGACGCCGTACGCGGAGTTCCTGAGCGCGAAGGTGCGCGACGGCGTGCCCCAACTCGCCGAGTCGCTCGACCTGGAAGAACCGGTCGTCGCGGTGTGTCCCCGCGGAGAAGCGAGCGACCGCGTCGCCGACCTACTCCGCGACGCCGGGGTCGACGCGGTGAACCTGGAGGGCGGGATGAACGGTTGGGCGCGGGTGTACGTCGCCCGCGAAATCGAGGGGAGCGACGAGACGGTGGTTCAGTACGAACGCCCCTCCAGCGGCTGTCTGTCGTACCTCGTCGTCTCCGGCGACGAAGCCGCCGTCGTCGACCCGCTGCGGGCGTTCGCCGACCGCTACGTCGAGGACGCTCGGGAGCGCGGCGCGGAACTCCGCTACGCCGTCGATACGCACGTCCACGCCGACCACGTCAGCGGAATCCGCGAGGTCGCCGAGGCGAGCGAGGCGGAACCGGTGCTGCCGAGCGGGGCGCGAGAGCGCGGACTCGCGTTCGACGCGAAACCGGTCGAAGACGGCGACGAACTTCGGGTCGGAGAGACCGCGCTGACCGCCGTGCACGCGCCCGGTCACACCAGCGAGATGACGGTGTACCGACTCGGGAACACGCTGTTCAGCGCCGACACGCTGTTCTTGGACGGGGTGGGGCGACCCGACCTCGAACGCGAGGCGCGGCGCGCCTCGGAACGAGCGGACGAGGGAGACGGGGCTCCGCAGGAGTCGTCGAGCGGCGAACCCGCGAGCGCCGACCCGGCGACCGGTTCCGCGGGCGCGTCCGAACTCGCGGGCGACCTCTACGGGACGCTCCACGAGCGATTGCTCGCGCTTCCGGAGACGACGATCGTCGCGCCGGGACACGTCCACGTCAGGACGCCGCGGGCCGACGACGGCACGTTCACCGCGCGATTGGCGACCGTGCGCGAGTCGGTTCCCCTGCTCGAACTCGACCGCGAGCGGTTCGTGGAGCGCGTCGCGGGCGACCTCCCGCCCCGGCCCGCCAACTACGAGGAGATCGTGGCGGTGAACCTCGGACGGCGGGAGGTCGAAGAAGAGACGGCGTTCGAACTGGAACTCGGACCGAACAACTGCGCGGTTTAGGCGCGGTCGGTGTCCTCTTCGACGTCGACGTGCCGCCCGTCGGCGCGGTCCTCGTCGCCGTCCTCGTCCTCGTCCGGGATGCCCTCCGCGTCGGACTGCTGAAGCTCCGCCGAGTCCATCTCCTCGTCAACCCGTTCGAGTTCCTCTTCGACCTCGCGTTCGTGCTCCGCTGCCATCTCGCTCGCTCGGTCGTGGTCGTCCTCGGCCATGGTCGGCGATACGGCCGTCCCGTACTTTGGTGTGGTGGCTCACCGGCCGGCGACCACGACGTTTATCACGGCACCGACCAGCAGGAGGATTCCGGCGAAGTAGAGCCACGTGAGGAAGACGATTATCGTCCCGACGATGCCGCCGAGACCGTACTTGCTCGAACTGCTCATGAACAACTGGAAGCCGAACTGGAGAACCAACCAACCGACCGCGGCGAAGAGCGTTCCGGGAAGCGCCTCGCGGAGCGTCACGTCGATGGGGGGAAGCACGTAGTACAGCGGGAGGAAGACGAAGACGAGTCCCAACAGGAGGACGAAACTGGCGGCGACGTCGAGGAAAGGAATCCACGCGAGGAGCGGCGTCCCGAGGACGGCACCGATGGCGACCATCAGCGCGACGCCGAAAACCACCGCGACGAGGGTCGCGAGCCCCTTCTTCACCTGTTCGACGATGCCCACGTCCGGGGACGTTTCGTACACCTCCTCGAACGCGATGACGAGACCGCGGAACAGCTTCAGGCTGCTCCACAACAGGACGACGACGCCCACGACCGACGCGCCGGTGCCGGAGGTGTTCTGCAACGTCCGCTCGAGGAGCGTCTGGCCCTCTTGGGAGAGGAATCGTCCCGCTTGGGTGACGAGCGCGTTGGCGAACGCCTGTCCGCCCACGAGCGTCCCGATGGCTATCGCGAGCAGGACGAGCGGGAACAGCGAGACGAAGGCGTAGTACGCGAAACTCGCCGCGAGAAACGTGACGTTTCGCTTCTGGACGACGTCGACCACCGAGCGCGCCGTCGCGGTGACGCTCATGGGAAGTAGTCACTGCCCGCCGTAATGTTTCGTTCGGCCGTCCCGGCGTCGATGTGTAGCGATGGTTGCGCGAACGTAAGGACGAACCGTGGGCTGGATCGGGCGAGTCGGACGAGTCGACGAGCAAGCGCGACTCCGGCGGAACCGACCGCACCCGGAACTTGTTTGCCGGTTCGTGGAAACGCACCGGTATGGAACTCGATCCGACGGAGGTGCCGTCGCTCTACCGGACGCTGGCGGGGGCGGTCGTCCCCCGCCCCATCGCGTGGGTGAGCACCCGGAGTCCCGACGGGGTGGACAACCTCGCGCCGTACAGCTTCTTCAACGTGGTGAGCGTCGCGCCGCCGGTCGTGATGTTCGCGCCGGTCGACGGCGAGAACGGGCTGAAAGACACCCCCGCCAATATTCGGGAGACGGGGGAGTTCGTCGTCAACGTCGTCACCGAACCGCTGGCGGAGGCGATGAACGAGACGAGCGCGACGCTCCCCAGCGGTGAGAGCGAGTTCGACCGCGCCGGACTCGACCGCGCGGAATCGACCGCGGTGGACGCGCCGCGGGTCGCCGACTCGCCGGTCGCGTTCGAGTGTTCGCTGTACGAGATGATCTCCGTCGGCGCGTCGACGATGGTGCTCGGCGAGGTCGAATGGGTGCACGTCGCGGACGAGGTGACGACCGGCGGAAAGCTCGACGTGGGGAAGATAGACGCCGTGGGACGCCTCTCCGGTAGCGGCTACGTCCGGACGACCGACCGGTTCTCGATGGAGCGACCGCCGTGAGCGAAGGCGAGGCCATCGAGGAGTCCGACGAACCCGTCACCGCCGACCGAATCGAAGCCGGCCTCCGCGCCCTCGGCCTCGCGGCGGGCGACGCCGTGCTCGTCCACTCGTCGCTCTCGTCGCTCGGGTGGGTGTGCGGCGGCGCGCCGGCGGTCGTGGACGCCCTCCTGAACGTCGTCACCGACGACGGGACCGTGGTGATGCCGACCCACACGGGGTACTCCGACCCGGCGGACTGGGAGAATCCGCCCGTACCCGACGACTGGCTGGACGAAATCCGGGCGACGATGCCGCCGTACCGCCCCGAGGTGACGCCGACGCGGGGGATGGGCGCGATTCCGGAGTGCTTCCGAAGCTACCCCGGCGTCGCTCGGAGTCGGCACCCGCACTACTCCTTCGCGGCGCGGGGCGCGGACGCGGAGCGGATCGTCGCCGACCACGAGTACGATTTCGGCCTCGGCGAGTCGTCGCCGCTCGCGCGACTGTACGACCTCGGCGGGAGCGTGCTCCTGCTGGGCGCGGGCCACGACAGCAACACGTCGCTCCACCTCGCGGAACACCGCGGCCGGTACGAGACGGAGGTCGTCACCGGCGGCGCGCCGGTGCTCGTGGACGGCGCGCGCGAGTGGGTGACGCTCGAAGCGATAGACTACGACGATAGCGATTTCGGAGCGGCGGGCGAGGCGTTCGAACGCGAACGACCCGAGGCGGTCGCTCGCGGGCGCGTCGGGCGCGCCGATTCGGCCGTCGTGAATCAGCGAGAACTGGTGGACTTCGCCGGCGAGTGGTTCGGTCGAACCCGCTAGTCGTCGTCCGCCGCCGCGGCGTCCGCGTCCATCGCTTCGACGTCGGTCTCGATGCTCGGCGGGTACTTGCCTCGGTCGAGTTTCAGGTCGCTCTGCGGGCGAGCCATGCAGGTGAGCGCGTACTCCTCGGCCTCCGCCTCGGTCAGACCGCGGGCGGCGGGTTGGGTGACCTCGCCCTCGACGATTTCGGCCGAGCAGGCGAGGCACATGCCGACGCGACAGGAGTACTCCTGGGCGATTCCCTCCTCGATGCATCGCCCGAGGATTGTCTGTTTGTCGGAGACCTTGATGGTCTCGCCGGTCCCGACGAATTCGACGGTGTATTCTGTCATGTTCCGTGGCTACGAAAGACCCGGACAAAACTCTTTATGCACGCCCTCGGGCGTTCTGAGTCGTTTTTCATGGGACACAATAGGGGATAAAGAGTTTTCTCGCTTCCCTCTCGTATCGAAACGCATGACGAAACAGTACGACACGGTCGTCGTCGGCGCGGGAACCGCAGGATGTTACGCCGCGGCGACCATCGCCCGCGAGGGGTACGACGTGGTCGTCGTCGAGCGGAAGAACGAGGAAGAGGCGGGACACATCGCCTGCGGAGACGCGCTGAAGGGGGCGGACGCCTTCCCCGAGGCCATCCCGAAGGAGAAGATTCAGCCCGCGTTCACGAACACCGACGTCGACCACGGCCGGTTCGAGATCCCGCAGGAGGACACCGTCCTCGAAATACCCGTCCCGGGCGAACTCGCGGTCATCGACCGCTGGGAGTACGGACGACGCATCATCGACGGCGCGAAGGAGGCCGGGGCCGAGTTCCACTACGACACCGTCGTTCAGGACGTGACGCAGGACGACGACGGCCGCGTCGCGGGCGTTCGGGCGAAACGCGACGGCGAGGTGGAGGAGTACGAGTCCGAACTCCTGATCGACGCCGCCGGGTCCCTCTCGATTCTCCAGGATAAGGCGGACTTCTCGGACTCGACGTTCGACACGAACGTCACCTACTCGCAGTTCTGTTCGGCCTACCGCGAAGTCGTCCACGTCGAAGAACCCGTCGAGTGGGACGACGCGCTCGTCTTCAAGCCGACCTCCCGCGCGGCGGGCTACCTCTGGTACTTCCCGCGGACGAGCACGGAGATAAACGCGGGCCTCGGTTTCCAGATGAACGAGGAGCCGATGACGCTGGTCGAGGACCTGAAACGAGACCTGCGAAACCGTCCCGAGTTCCACGGCGCGACCGTCGAAGACAAACTCGGCGCGGCCCTGCCGACCCGACGACCCTACGACTCCGCCGTCGCGCCCGGATACATGGCGGTGGGCGACGCCGCGGGGCACGTCAACCCGACGACGGGCGGCGGCATCGCGGGCGCGGCCTACGCGGGCAAGTACGCGGGCGAGCAAGTCATCGAAGCGTTGGAGGCGGGCGACGTGAGCGAGCACGCGCTCTGGCGGTACAACCGGCGCGTCATGGACCACTTCGGCTCGCGCTACGCCGGGTTGGACGTCTACAACATCTTCACGACCGCCGTGGACGTGGACGACCTGATGGGGATGCTCGGTGCGCTCCCGACCGAGAAGCTCTCGGAGGCGCTCTACTCGGGAAGCGCGAACATCGGCTGGCGGCTCAAACTCCAGACCGCCATCGACGCCCGCGACCACTGGCGGCTCATCTACGACCTCTACAAGACGAAGAAGGTGGCCGACGAGATAATCGACCACTACGATCACTATCCGACCGACCCGCGAGGGTTGCCGGCGTGGCAGGAGGTTCGGGACGACCTGATGGACGAAGTGTACGCGACGACCGGCGCCGCGCCGAAGTACTGAACGTCGAGGCGACGTCGATATCGAGTCTTCCGCCGATTACCGCTCAGGTACGCTCTCTGACGACGACCTCGCCGTAGCTGTGGACGGTCACCTCGTAGTCGAGGATGGTGAACACGACTTCGCCTCCCATCCGGGGCGAACCGTCGTGTTTGTCGCCGAAGAGGTTGTCCAACGCGTCGGGGTCGATGGCGTCGTAGAGCGGCATCCCGACCTCCGCCGGGTCGTCTCCCGCCACCTCGGCGAGCGCCATGACCACGGCCGTACTGAGGGGTTCTTCGTCCGCGTAAGAGACGTACTGGTTCTGCTGACCGCTGCTCGCGACGACATCACTGGTATCGCTGTCGTTGATGTTCCCGTTCATAAGTATCAAACCTGTTAAGCTCCTCGTTACTGCTTCGGTCTATGCAGAGCGATGGCGTAGGTGCTTATAAAAATTGCCGTTTCCATTTGAAAAGGTTGGGAATCCTGATCCTATGCGACCCGGTCGTCGGTCGAGACCGTAATCACCGCCGTACCCGCGGAAGAAGTACGTCAGCGCCGAGACCGTCGTAACGCCCGGCGTTTTCGCGCCGGCCGGCACCGCCGGTGGCGCACCGCCCCCGCCGCCAGCGGTCGTGGCTCCGCCCGCAGCGACTTCGAGTGACGCGACGATCCCCGCGGTCTCGTGCGGGATGCGGAAGTACCGATACGACCCCTCGACTCGGAAGCGTGCTAGGTCCGTTCGTCGCCGCCGATTTCGCCGAAATCGATCGGCCGTTCTCGAACTCGAGAGCGGTCAGGGACGCCGGCGAGCGATCTCCCGAATCGAATCGGAGAGCAGGTCGACCGCGACGGGGAGGCTGTCTTCGTCCACGTCGAACGTCGCGGTGTGGTGACCGCCGGGGTGGTCGGTGCCGACGCCGACGTAGGCCGCGAGGCCGCCGTTTTGCTGCACCTCCCGCATGAGGTACGTCGCGTCCTCGCTTCCGCCGAGCGTATCGCGGCGAACCGGGTCGTCCACGCCGCGCGTCTCGCCCGCGACGCCGTGGACGATTTCGACCAGTCCCTCGTCGCTCTCGGCGCTCGGGGCCTCGCCCTCCGTGCTCCGTTCGACCGTACAGCCGTGCATCTCCGCCGCGCTTTCGAGGACGCGCTCGGCGCGCGCTTTCATGTAGTCTTTGAGTTCGGTCGTCTCCCCGCGCACCTCGCCCTCGATGAAGGCGTGCTCGGGGACGATGTTCGTGGCCGTGCCGCCGCCGACCAGTCCGGCGTTGACGCGCGTCGCCCCGTCGCTGTTGCGCGGGATGGCGTAGAGGTTCTGGATGGCGGTCGCCATCGCCTGAACCGCGTTCTCGCCCTCCTCGGGCTTACCGCCCGCGTGTGCCGGAACCCCTTCGAACTCCGCGCGGAAGTGGCTCACGGCGAGGAAGCCGTCGATACCCGCGACGACCTCGCCCGTCGGGTGGTCGAGACCGATGTGAACCGCGAGCAGGTAGTCCACGTCGTCCAGGTGGCCGCTCTTCGCCATCGGCTTTCCGCCGGCGACCATCTCCTCGCCGGGCTGGAAGAGCACCTTCAGCGTCCCCTCGAAGTCGCCGTCCTTGATGGCCTCGATGACGCCGAGACCGATGGTCGCGTGCGCGTCGTGCCCGCAGGCGTGCATCGCGTCCGCGTGCTCGGAGCGGAAGCCCTCCGCGGCCGGAGCGTGGTCCTCGTCGGTCGACTCCTCGCGGAGGAGGCCGTCGATGTCGACGCGGAGGGCGACCGTCGGCCCTTCGCCCCGGTTGAGGACCGCGACCGCGCCCGTGTACCCGCCTTCGAGTCGTTCGAGGATGTCCTCGCGCGCGCCGGCCTCGCGCGCCTGCTCGTACCAGCGCGCGAGTTCGTCCTCGTCGGGGACGGCCATGCGCTCGTCGTCGGCGAGCACCTCCGGGCCGACGTAGAGTTCGTCCACGCCGATGGTTTCGAGTTCGTCCACGATGCGACAGGTGGTGTAGAACTCGCGCCACGCCGGTTCCGGGTGGCGGTGGAGTTCGCGACGGAGTTCGACCAGTCGGTCTCGCCGAGTCTGCTGGCTCATATCGAGGGGAACGAAGGGCGCGACCTTAAGTCCTCGAAAGCGGGCACGGGTTGCACGTTTCGGATAGCGGGTCGAGTTCGCATCGCCGAACGACCAGTCTTGGAAATGCAGAATCGAACCGATCGAACGTTCTCGTTTTTCGGACTTATCAGTCGAAACGAGCCATGATTTATAACATAAGAACAGCATGGCACAAACTGATAGAGGTGAGCTAGATGGGTGCCGCAGACGACAGGCGCGACGAACCGGTCGATGAAGAAGTGGAAGAAGAACTAATGCAAGCGGAGCAGGCGCGGAGCGAACCCCAGATACAGTTCTACGGCGGGAAGTGGATGAGTACGCTTCCCATCGGGCTGTTCATCGTCTGGGCGATCTTCCAGAGCGGATTCCTCGGCGTCGGCGATACGACGGGACTCGTCATCGGGATGCTCGTCTCGCTTATCGTCGGGATGCTGTTCGCCAAGGGCGACTGGAAGACCTACGCGAATACGATCTTCGAGGGGATGACCCAGCGCGTCGCGGCCACGGCCATCGTCGCGTGGCTGTGGGCGGGCATGTTCGCGCAGGTGCTCCAGGACGGTGGCTTCGTGCAGGGACTCGTCTGGGCCGCCGAGGCGCTAAGCGTGGGTGCCGCGCTGTTCCCGGCGGCCACGTTCATCCTCGCCGCGCTGCTGGCGACGGGCATCGGCACCGGCTACGGGACGACAATCGCGTTCACGGGACTGTTCTTCCCGGCGGGCGTCGCTATCGGCGCGAGCCCGGTGTTAATGTTCGGTGCGATACTCTCCGGCGCGGTGTTCGGCGACAACCTTGCGCCGGTCAGCGACACGACCATCGTGAGCGCGGTAACGCAGAACTCGGACATCGGCGGCGTCGTCGCCTCCCGGTTCAAGTACGCCATCTTCGCGGCGATACTGGCGCTCGTCGGGTATGTCGTCGCGGGGTCGATGATGCAGGGAACACCCGTCTCGGCCGAGGGCGTTTTGCAGGGGAATCCCGTCGGCCTCGTCCACCTCCTCTCCATGCTCATCGTCATCGTGACGGCGATAGCGGGCCGCCACATCGTCGAGGCCATCTCGTGGGGGCTCATCTTCGCGGTCATCGTCAACGTCGCCCTCGGGCTCGCGTCGATCGGCAAGCTACTGATCTTCTACGCGCCGAGAAACGGTCCGTTCGCCCAGCAGTTGGAGTTCTTGCCGATCGTGCAGGTCGTCGCGCCGGACGCGGAAAACGCCGGCACCGTCGGCGGGAGCCTCTACGCCGGAGCGGAGGGCTTCTTCGCGCTCATCGTGCTGACCCTGCTCATCGTCGCGGGCGCGCAGATAATGATCCGAGGCGGCGGTTTCGCGGCGCTCCAAGATTGGCTGCTGAACAGCGTCGCCACGAGCGTCCGCCGCGCGGAGACGACGATGGTGCTCGGCACGGCGATGGTCAACGCGATGATCACCATCAACACCGCCGCCGAGATCGCCATCGCGCCGTACATCGCCCGTATCGGCCAGCGATTCAACGTCAACGGCTACCGCCGCGCGAACATCCTCGACGCCAACACCTCCGCGATGGGGTACATCTTCCCGTGGGGCGGCGGCGTGTTGGTCGGCTACGCCACGATGATCGGCCTCGTGGAGCGGTTCGACTGGTTCACGCAGTCGATGCTCGTCAATCCCGCCCAAGTCTGGCCGTTCGTCTTCCACGGCTGGTTCCTGTTCGGCGTGTTCTTACTCTCCGCGCTCACCGGGTTCGGTCTGGAGTACGTTTCCGACCGCCGCGCCGAGGAGGTGGCTCGGGTATGAGCATCCTAGAAAAGTACACCAAAGGGTGGACGTTCCGAACGAATAAACCCGAGTTCGACGCGGGCGAGGAGATAGACGCCTTCATCACGGGGTACGAGAACGGGCACGCGGTCGCCCGCGTCGGCGATACGATACTCCGCGTTGACGACGTTCCCGCCGACGCGATCGACACCCGCGTGCTGCTCCGCGTCGAGGAGTTCGACACGAACGACCACACCGGCCGGGCGACGTTCATCGAGTCGATAGACGGCGGAACGTTCTGACGCCGGTCGGAGGCGACTCCTTTCGTGAGACGCCCGCTCCTCGCCGCCGAGAGGGTTACCGACCCGTAACCCGATAACCGGCGGCTCAAGTGGTTTTTTATCGTCCGTCGTGGATTCTTCTCGGACGGGGAGGGGTGAAGAGGGAATGAACACCGAGAACTACAACGGAGAGCCAACGAACGCGCGACCGAACCACTCGCGCCGCGACTTCGTGAAGAGGGGCGCACTCGCGGCGGGGTTCGCGCTGGGAGTAACGGCGACCGAAAACGCCGCGGCACAAGACCGGATCGAGGCGTTGGTGTACACCGACGACTACATCGCACGAACGCCGTTTCGCGTCGTCGCCGAACTGCCTATTTCCATCACGATTCAACTGCTGAGCCTACCGAACGGGAACAACGTCCCGGAGATATCCCAACCGGACGATTACAACGGGTACACCATCAGGTACAGTTTCGGCGACGGAAACGTCGTGGACGCCAGCTACGTGTTCACGACGGGAACGCTCCGAGAGGGCATCTCGTATCGCTTCGCGCCGGAGGCGAACTTCCTCAACGGCCGACTCAATCTGCTGAGTACGACCGTCAGCCGAGTCGATGGGCAGTAACGACCGTGAGAACTTTTTTGGCCGGATGTGCAGCGCCAACCTCGTGACCCGTACGGTAGAAGAGAAGACGAAGCGACTACGCCGTACCCATGCCTTGGATCTGTTCGAGTTCCACTTCGACGCGGATGCCGGGCGGGAACTCCATGTCGGCGATGCGTCGAGTCGCCTCGTTGTGGCCGATTATCTCCATTTTTCGCGTGTACACCGTGTACTCCCAACTTCGGAACTGTCGCCCTTCGTCCCCTGAGAGCGTCTTGTACTGCGGAACTCGGATCCGCTCCGGCGGGTCGGAGTGGGGTCCTCGCAGTTCGGCACCCTTTCGCTCGACCATCGATCGGATATCCGACACTACCCTGTCGAGCACGGGTCGGTTGCCGCTCTGGAGGAGTATTTTCGTGATAAACGTCATGGTTGGCTCTGTAGGTTGTATACCGTCCCCCTACGTAAAACGTCTGCTTCTGATTTCCGCACGGTATGTTTCTCTCGTTTTCAATACTCAATAATAGATTGTATCGAAGAATACAATCCAAAAACCGGAATGCGTCGGATAACGACCGTCTAGGTCCGACATTCCTTTAATGGCGAACCTCATAGATGAACGCAATGGCAGTCGAAGCTACGAGCGCGGGTGCTATCCTCTTCCGGGATACCCGCGGTCGAAGGGAGTACCTCCTCCTCAAGAGCCGCCCGGGGGACTGGGAGTTCCCCAAGGGCGGCGTGGAGGGGAACGAAGAGCTACAGCAAACGGCGATACGGGAGATAAAGGAGGAGGCGGGAATCGACGATTTCCGCCTTCTCGACGGCTTCCGGGACGATTACAGTTACGTCTTCGAGGCCAACGGGAAGACGATTCACAAGACCGTCCACCTGTTCATCGCGAAGTCCTACGAGGCGAGCGCGGAACTCTCGAACGAACACCGCGACCTGCAGTGGCGCGACTACGAACAAGCCATCAACACGATTACGCAGGACGGTCCGCGGGACATCCTCCGCGATGCGCACGAGTTCCTCGACGGCAACGACGACATCTGAAAAATCGTTTTCGAGCCGTTATCGCCGCCGCGCCAGCAGCGCGACGCCCGCGAGGGCGACCAGCGCGACGCCGAGACCGAAGCCGGGTTGTCCGTCGCTCTGGGTCGTCGTGGTCGCGTCCCCGGGCGTCGTGGTCGTCGTCGTTTCGTCGCTCGAACCGTCGTCGGTCGTGGTCGTGCCGTCGGACGTTCCGTCGCCTTGGACGTTGAGACCGCCGTGGGCGATGGCGGAGACGTTCTCGCCGGTTCCGTTGTAGACGGTGATGCCGTACATCCCGCCACCGAGATTACCGTCGAGTTTCGTCTCGTTCTTGACGGTGAGACTGTCGGCGTCGGCTTTCATCGACAGCGCCGCGCCGTCGCCGCTTCCCGCCTTCGAGGTGTCGAAGAACAGGACGATCCGTCCGTCGCCGTTACCGTCGGTGACGGTGGCGTTCAGTTTGCAGGTCGCTTGGCCGCCGCCGATCCGGACGGTGACGCCGTCGAGACCGCTGAGACTGAGGTTTATCGGGGCAGTTCCACCGCGCTTCACGTCGTAGATGGAGTCGTTGAAGGCGACGGTATCGTTGCTATCGCCCGCTTCTTGGAAGAGCAGGGGGGACTGTACGGCGGGATTGGGTGCTGTGTTCGCGGCGCTTCCGGCGGAACCCGCGACCGCAGTTCCGGCGAGGAGCGAAACGACCACCAGCGATACTAGGACACGTCGTCCGTTCGTGGTTATCGGGGTTGCCAAAGCGGTGGGACCGCGTTCGTTCGTCTCAAGACGGAGTAATCTGATATTTCGATTCTGTATATAAATGTTTTCTGTCGGTAAGTTTCAGTCGAATCGCTTACCCGTCCGCGGTGCGACGAACGCGTATGGCCGAACCGGAATTCACCTTCGAACTGCGCGTCTGCCGCTGGGCCGAGCGTCACTGGCCGCCCGAAGGCCGCGAGCGCGCCGCGCTCGTCGCCCGACAACTCGGCACGAAGCGCAGGCGATGGGACACTGTGGTCGTCGAGGTGGACGCGGACGCGCTCGCCAGACGCGCCCGATTCGGTCGCCGTCGGTTGGATAGCGACCTGCTTCACGTGGTGCGCCACGCGCCGGACGAGTGGGCGTGGTACCGAGACGCCCTCCCCGACCCCGGCTATCCGTGGCGCTACGTCCGCGAGACGATTCACGAGGCGGACGACCGCGGTATCCTGGACGTTCGGAGGCGAGGACGACGCCTCGAAATCCGGCGGCGACACGAGTATCCGGAGTGGGTTCGACGCGTCGTCGCCGTCGAAAACAAACCCGACTTGGACGCCAGCGCCGCCCACGACCTGCGACCGCAGTTGGAGCGGGACGTCGCCCTCGTGCTGGCCGACGAGGTGTGGGTCGCCACGCGCGCGACGGGCGACCGAGTCGAACCCGCGCTGCTCGAATCGATACCCGTCGAGGCCGGAATCCTGACCTTCGACGGTGACGACGCCGAAGTGGCGTGGTTCCCTCGAACGCTCGACGCGAACGCCCCGGGAACGCGGATTCTGGAGCGTCCGAAGGGCGGGACGTACGACCAGTCCGCGGCGCGGTTCGAGTACGTCTCGCCCGAGGCGAAGCGCGAGAAGCGACTCGAAATCGCCGAGCGCGCCTACGAGCGCGGTTGGCGGTCGTACGCTCGTACGATGCGCCCGGACTGTCGGTACTACGAACTGCGGCACGAAAACGAGACGATGCTGCCGTACTGCGCGGCGAAGGAGCGTCACCAGACCGCGGCGGAGTGTTCCGGGCGGTGTTCGAAGTTCGAACCCGAACCGCCGGCGTGGCGACAGAAGGGGTGGCCCATCGAGGGCGGGCCGGGAAAGGCGATTCGGCGACTGCTCGAATCGCGCAGGGAGCGAAGCCGACCGGGCTAGCCGGGACGTCAGCCGGACTCTTCGACCGAGATGTCCTCGCGCGGCGCGGCGAGTTTGAACGTCGGGACGGTGCGGTAGACGACCTCCACGACGCCCTTTCGTTTCAAGCTCTGGAGCGCCGAGCGCACGTCCTCGACGTCGGGGTCGACGCCGAACTCCTCGCGGAGTTCGTTGAGAACCGAGACGACGCTCTCGGAGCGGTCGTCCGAATCGGCGAGCACGTCGAACACCTGTCGCTGGAGCGTCGGCACGCGGACGACGCTCGGAACGTCGCCCTCCTCGTCGGCGACCATGCCGGGTTCCACGTCGACGAGGTCGTTCGCCTCCGTCGTCGCGCAGATGTAGCTGTTCTCGTCGCGGTAGTAGTACTCTTTCAGCTCGTTCTCCAGATACTGGTGGACCTCGCTCCCGCTCTCCAGCCCCCAGCGTTCCTGCAGTTCGCTGTTCTTCGTGGGTTGGAGTTCGACTAAGTCGGCGAGCCGTTCCCGGGCCTCCTCGGACAGCGTCATCGTCCGGTGGGTATGGCGGGGTGTTATTTGCCAGTTCCGGAGCGGGACGGCGGTACCTCGCGTCGCAACGATTAACCGACCGCCGAGAGACACCCCACGCATGTCCGAGTGGAACACGGTACGACTCGAACTCGAAGACGACGTAGCGACGCTCACGGTCGACCGGCCCGACCGACTCAACGCGCTGAACGTGGAGACGCTGCACGCGCTCCGCGAGGCCATCGCCGAAGCCGAGGCGGAGGACGCCCGCGCGCTGGTGCTCACGGGCGCAGGCGAGACGGCGTTCATCGCCGGTGCCGACATCGGTCACATGCGAGACCTCTCCACCGCCGAGGCGCAGGAGTACGCGGAGTTGGGCCACGAGGTCGCCGACGCGCTGGAGTCGTTCCCCGCGCCCGTCATCGCGGCCATCAACGGCTACGCCTTCGGCGGCGGCTGTGAGTTCGCGCTGGCCTGCGACCTGCGGGTGGCGAGCGAGAACGCCGTCCTCGGTCAGACCGAAATCGACCTCGGCATCATCCCCGGCTGGGGCGGTACGCAGCGACTCTCGCGCATCGTCGGCGACGAACGCGCGCGCCGACTCGTCTTCTTCGGCGAACGAGTGGACGCGCAGGACGCTCACGAGATGGGACTGGTCGGCGAAGTCGTCGCCCACGACAATCTCGAAGAGCGGGTTTCGCGGATGGCGAGCGACCTCGCCGAGCGTCCGGCGTTCGCCATGCGGGCCGCCAAGGAGGCGCTGAATCAGGTGCACGAGGAGCCCCAATCGGCGGGGCTGACGTACGAGCGCCGACTGTGGAGTTCGCTGTTCGGCACGCACGACCAGCGCGAGGGGATGGCGGCGTTCCTCGAAGAGCGCGACGCGGAGTTCGAGTAATCAGTCCTGCGGCGTCGGGCGCGCGTCGGCGCTCGGCGCGACGGTCTCCTCGACCTGCGTGTAGACGAGCAGCGCCCCGAGCGCCGCCAGCACCGCGCCCACCTCGAACGGAATCGCGAATCCGAACCCGACGAGGAATCCCGACGCGAGCGGCCCGATGGCCGTTCCCAGTCCGAACGACATCGTCAGGATGGAGAGCTGCGTCCCCGACTGGCCCTCGCGCGCGAGGTCGCCGGCGAGCGCGAGCGCGGGCGCGAACACCAGCGCGCCCGAGACGCCCTGTACGAGTCGGGCGACGAGCATCTGGACCGAGGTGTTCACGAACCCTTGGACCAGCGTCGACGGGACGAGGATGGCGAGTCCGGCGACGATGAACGGTCGTCGTCCCCACCGGTCGCTCGCCCTGCCGATCGGGGTCTGGAGGACGACCTGTACGAGGACGAACGCCGCGAACTGGAGGCCGAACCACGTCTTCCCCTGGTCGAGGCGTTCGTTTATCATCGGTTCGATGGTCGCCAGCAGGGCGATGCTGATCGCCAGAAACAGCGTCGCCAACCCGAGCGTGAAGACGGAGTCCAGGCCGCCGTGTCGCCCGCGCACCGCGAGGTCGAAGTCCTCCCCCGCGCTCGCCTTGGTGCGCTCGGGGTCGCTCACCAGCAGGGTGACGAGCAGGTAGCTGACGAGCGCGCCGACCGCCGCGAAGTAGAAGGCGGCGTCGAAGCCGGTCAACTGGACGCCGGCGATGCGGTAGGGGCCGCCGTCCACGACCGACCCCGCCGCGATGGGACCGAGACCGAAACCCAGCAGTCTGAAGGTGTTGAACACGCCCATGTTCCCGCCGCGCGTGTCGGTCGTCGCGAGTTCGTTGACCAGCGCGATGGTGCAGGGAATCGTGAAGGCGACGCCGACCCCTTGGAGCGCGCGGATGACGACGAGGGAGACGTAGCTCCCGGCGAAGGCGTAGGCGACGTTCGTGACAGTCAGGATGGCGAGGCCGAACAGGATGAACACCTTGCGCTTGCCGGTTCGGTCGGAGACGCGCCCCGCGAACGGCTGCGTGAAGCTGTTGAGAAAGCCGAACAGCGAGAGGACGATACCCGTCACCATCGCCTCCGCGAGGCCGAACGTGTCGCCGGAAATCGCGCCGCTCGCGATGTACACCGGGAGGACGACGATGAGAAAGGAGTTTCCGACCGCGTCCGCCATGCGCGCCAACGCTAGCGCGAGCACCCGTCTGTCGATACTGAACATTCGATTCGAAGTACCTTTCCCGCGTTCAAGACGATTGTGATGGCGGCCGAGATAACAGCTAATACCGCGACCGTCGTCCGTGCTATCATGGCACGAGAGGTCAAACTCAATCACGTGGAGTCCGTCCTTCGAGAGCTGTCCTACCCGATTTCGCGCGAGGACGCGGCCGAACGGTTTGACGACGTCACGCTCGTGCTCGCCGAGGGGGAGAAGAACCTCGGCGAGCACGTCTCCCAGATGAGCGACGCCGAGTTCGAGTCGGCGGACGACCTGGAAAACGAGGTGTTCAACAATCTGCCGCGGCGGGCGGTCGGCGAACCGTACCAGTCGGAAGGCGAGGGCTGAGAAGCAGGCCCTTTAAATGGGCGCGTCGGCTAACCGAGGACAACGATGGAGTTCTGTGACGAGTGCGGTTCGATGATGAAAGCCGACGACGGTCTCTGGGTCTGCGGCAGCTGCGGCTACGAGAAACCGAGAGGCGACGCCGCCGAGTACGTCATCACCGAAGACCAAGAGGCCAGCGAGATAATCGAAAGCGGCGGCGAGAGCAGCGGCCTCCCGACGACCAGCGCGCAGTGTCCCAACTGCGACAACGACGAAGCGTACTGGTACATGCAACAGATTCGCTCGGCCGACGAGAGCGAGACTCGGTTTTTCGTCTGCACCGAGTGCGAGCACAAGTGGCGCGAAGACGACCACTAAGACACGATCTTCTTCTGCGGTCGGATGCCGAGTCGCCCAGCGGCGAGCGACTCGGCTCGTCTCCCTGAAAAAGCTCGACCAAAAGCGCCGGAAGACGTTCCCGCTCGCTTCGCTGCGCGGGGTGAACTTCCGAGCCTTCGTTCGCGTTGCTCACGAAGACGCTCCTCGCTATCGGTGAGATTGTCGGAGAAACGAGGCGCTACGCCTTCCGCGCGAACGTCAGATAGCCCGTGTGCCCGACGCCGGTGGTCGTCGGTCGCGTTCCGCGCTCGTCGAAGTCCATCTCGCGCTGGATGGTCTCCATCGTCCGGAGGTCGTCCAAGTTCGCCTCGCGCGCCGCCTCCGCGACCTCGCGGGCGGTCTCCACGAACGGGGAGTAGACGCCGAGCGACCCGCCGTCGACGAGCAGATCGGGTGCGCGCGCGACGACCGCCGCCGCGTCCGGCGTGTCGAGCGTGAGCACGTCGAACCCGCCGAGGTCGTCGAGACGCTCGGTCACGTCGCCGGTTCGAACGTCCACCGCGTCGGCCACGTCGGCCATCGCCACGTTCTCGCGGGCGACTTCGGCGAACTCCGCCTTGCGCTCGAACGTCACGACCTCCGCGCCGATTCGACCGAGGTAGCCCGCCAGCACGCCGGTTCCGGTGCCGGCGTCGAGCACGCGGTCGCCCGCGGCGACGCCCGTCTCGCCGACTATCAACCCCACGTCGCGCGGGAGCATCGGCGCGCCGGTTCGCTCGAAGTGGTGAAAGAGGTCCGGCCCGCGGAGTCGGCGAACCGTGAACTCCTCGTCCAAGTGGGTGGTGAGGACGTCCCCGGGTCGCACGTCCTCCGGCACGGTCAAGACTCCGAGGTCGGTCTGCAGTTCCTCGCCGGGGTCGCGCAGGTACTCTCGGTCGCCGTGGACGAGAAGTATCGTCACTCCAGTCGCTCGACCGCCGCCGCGAGGTCGCCGTCGGTCGCCTCCAGCGCCTCGCGGGCTTCGTCCTCGCTCGCGCCCGTGCGCTGGGCGACGATCTCCACGTCGGCGTCCGGTACCGCGCTCGTAGACGCTTCGCCCCCCTCGTCGGCGGACGCGCCGGCACCGCCGGACGCCTCGCGCGTCTCGGCGTCGCCGACTATCTGGTAGGTCTGCTGTCCGCGGGCGTCCATCCGCGTGACCTCCGGGTCGCTGAAGACGAGTTCCTCGCCGTCGCTCGTGCGGATTATTACTTCCTCGGCATCGACGTCGTCGACGTCGATGCCCATCTGTTTCATCATCTGCTGCATCTTGCGTGGATTGAGTCCACCGCCGCCTCCTCCGAACATACGCGAATCGTCGGAGCGTAGGGGCAAAAACGTGACGCAAACGCGGCGGATTACTCGTCCGCGCCGTCGCGCACCTTCACCGCCATCCCGGTGTCGAAGTCCAGCATCGCGTCGGCGTCGAGTTCGGCGCGGCCGACGGCGAGCAGGTCGCCGTCCTCGTGCGTCACCAGCACTTCGTCGCCGGCGCGAACGTCGGGGTCGACCGCCGCGACGAACTTGGCGAAGACGTTCTTGCCGTCGCGGACGAACGGTTCGCTCTCGTCGCCGACGACGACGCGACCCGCCGGCGCGTCGAGGGCGTCCGCGATGCGACGTCCGCCCGCGAGGCCGAGCGTGAACCGCCCGTCGGTGGCGTAGGTGACGAGCCGCGACCCGCCGGCGTGAACCTGCTGCGGTCGTCCCGACGACGACCGCCGGATTTCGAGGTCGTCGTCCGGCGGGAACAGGGCGGAGCCGACGCCGGCTCCGAACTGGTAGTCGGCGGTCACGCGAAGCGCGGACAGGTCCTCGGCGTCGGTCATCGGTTCGGTTTCGAAGCGGGCGGGTGAAAGCCCTTCGCATCCGCCCTCCCCCACCTTTGGTACGTATTGACATACCTTTGCCATCGAGTAGCATGGGGCCGGCTATCGATTTGAGAGCGATTTATTAGTCGGGAAACCCAAGAGCGCGTATGAACTCGAAAGAGCTGCTCGGAATCGTGCTCCTCATCGTGGGAACCGTCCTCATCATCGGCGTCTCCACGATGACCGGCTCGCTCGTGACGAACGTCCTCGCGGGCCTCTCGACGCTGGCGCTCGCCGGCGGCGCGCTGATGTACGGAACCGCCGAAGACGGTCGGCCGGTCTAGAGGAGGAACGTGTCGGCCCGCTCGCTGAGGTCGATGAAGGCGTCGGCGGCGTCGACGAGTTCTTCGGCGGACGATTCTTCGAACCCCATCACTTCCACGCGCACGCCCTCGTGACGGAGGTGCGTGGCGAGCCGGGCGAAATCGCCGTCGCCCGTGCAGAGCACGACGGTGTCCACCTTCGGCGCGAGCGTGATGGCGTCGAGGCACATCCCCACGTCCCAGTCGGCCTTCTTCGACCCGTCGCCGAACGTCTTCAGGGCCTTTATCTTCGTCTCGAAACCGATCTCGGTGAGCGCGTCGAAAAAGCGGTCCTCGTCGGGGCTGTCGGCCTGGATGACGTAGGCGATGGCGCGCGTCACCCGCCGGTTCTGCGCCGCCTTGGAGAGCAGGGACGAGTAGTCGATGTTTCGGCTGTAGACGCTTTGGGCGGAGTGGTAGAGATTTTGCGCGTCGGCGAGTACCGTGACGCGCTGGTCCGGATGAATCTCGGTCATACGTTGGTGTGATAACTACTGGCATAAAGAGGTTCCTGCTCTGCACTCGTCACCCATCTGGTGTTTCGAACCACGTGAGCGAGAGGGAGTCGGGGTCGAGCGTGTAATATCGCTCCCACGTTGGCGCCAAACTGACGACGCGAGTATTCTCGAGCGTCGCCTCCGCGTGCTGGTGGTGGTGGCCGACGAGGCAGAGTTCGGGGTCGAGCACCGAGAGCAGGTCGTCGACGTGCGAACAGCCCACGTCGTAGTCCTCCGCGACCGGAAGACCGTGGGGCGCTTCGTGGGTCAGCAGCACGTCGACGGACTGCAGCGCCATCGCGCGTTCCACGTCCTCGCGGGTGAAGTGACGGCGGCGCTCCGCGACGAGGTTCGCGCGCGGACGATCGTACTGCGTCGGCGCGTAGTTCCCCGACAGTCCGGCGACGCGAACCCCGTCTACGTCGACCGCCGTGCTCGCCAGCAGATTGGCGTTTCGAACCTCCGAGTTCGATACCAGTCCGTTGCGCAGCGCCGCGATGGTGTCGAAGTCCTCGTTGTTGCCCGCGACGAACCACGTCGGCTTCGGGAGGTCGTAGTACATCAGGTCGCCGAGTTGGAGCGCGACGTCGGCATCCGATGCTCGGTAGGCCGCGAAGAGGGCGCGCCGGTTGTCGGGGTCGTCCGCGTGGGCGTCTCCGAGGACGAGCATCGGTGGGACGTATTTCGGACAACGTGATAAGACCGCCGAATTTCGGTCACCCGCGGAGAACGAGCGCGAGCGCGGAGAACGACAGGAGACCGACGCCGTAGAAGAGAAGTTTGACGTCGTTGTCCATCCGCTTCGGCGTCGAATCCGCCGGGTCGACGATGCCGCTTCGGAACCCCGTCGCCTGGTGGTTCGTCATCGCCGCGCCCATCCGGACGGTGCCGGTGCCGCCGAGCGCGAGCAGTACGGCGACCAGTCCGAGGCCGAACAGGGAGACGAGCGCGAGGCCCGACCGCGTGACGACCGAGACGGCGGCGACGGTCGCCCCGGCGTAGCAGAGCGCGTAGCGCGCGCCGCACCGGGCGACGAGGTTCCAGTTCATCACCGAACGGACGGTTGTCAGGTATTTGAATATAGGGAGGGAGGGGCGTCGCAGCGTCTGCCGTCGGCGCAAGGCATAAGTCCTCGGGGAACAGCCATTGTTCCATATGCCATGTGCTGTGACGCTCGCTGCTCGCTTCTTCGGGCGGGAGAGCGGCAGCACGGTCGGAAAACGCACAAAACGCGCGGCGTAACAGGTTCGCGGCGGGCGTGGCGACCCCGTTTCGAGCCATCCTCGTTCTGTACCGCGCGACGACCGATTTCCGACACGAAACCGATGACAGACACAGATTCACCGTTCCGCGGGGTCTACCCCGCGATGACCACGCCCTTCGCGGGCGAGCGTATCGACTTCGACCAACTTCGCAGCGACGCCCGACGCCTCGAACGCGCCGGGGTTCACGGACTCGTCCCCGTCGGCTCGACCGGCGAGAGCGCGACCCTGACCCACGACGAACACGTCGAGGTGATATCGGCGGTCGCGGACGCGGTGGACGTGCCGGTTATCGCCGGCGCGGGAAGCAACGCGACCCACGAAGCGCTCGAACTCTCGCAGCGCGCCGCGGACGCCGGCGCTGACGGACTCCTCCTCCTCTCGCCGTACTACAACAAGCCCGAACCGGAGGGGATGGAGCGACACTACCGCGCCATCGCCGACGGGGTCGACCTCCCGCAGATCGTCTACAACGTCCCGTCGCGGACGGGCCGCAACGTCGACGTGGAGACGACCGTCTCGCTGGCCGAGCACGACAATATCGTCGGTTACAAGGCCGCGAGCGGCGACCTCGGCCAGATCGGCGAGGTAATCGAGCGGACGCGAGACGAGGAGTTCGCGGTGCTGTCGGGCGACGACGCGCTCACGCTCCCGATGCTCGCCGTCGGCGCGACCGGCACCATCAGCGTCTCGGCGAACGTCGAACCCGAACGCACCTGCGAACTGGTCGAATCGGCGCTCGCCGGCGACTACGAGCGAGCGCGGGAACTGCACCGCGAACTCGGCCCGCTCTTCCGCGCGCTGTTCGCGGAGACGAACCCGATCCCGGTGAAGGCCGCGATGGAGATTCGCGGCTACGGCCCGGGCGAACTCCGGCTTCCGCTCTCGCCGCTCTCCTCGGAACACTACGAGGAACTCGCGGCGGTACTCGACTCGCTGGAGGAGTCCGGATGAGACGGGTCGTCGTCACGGGCGCGACGGGGCGGATGGGTCGCACCGTCATCGAGGCGGCGGCGGAGCGGGACGACGCGGAGGTCGTCGCCGGCGTGAGCCGCGACCCGCCCGCGGAGATCGCCGGGGTTCCGACGAGACCGGCGCAGGAGTTCGGGGCGGTGCTACGGGAGTACGACCCCGACGCGCTCGTGGACTTCTCCGCCCCGTCGAGCAGCCAGAATTACGTCGCGGTCTGCGGGGAGGCGGGCGTCGCCTGCGTCGTCGGGACGACCGGTTTCGACGAGCAGGGCGAGTCGGTTCTCCGAAGCGTGAGCGACCACGTCCCCGTCCTCAAGGCGAGCAACTTCTCGCGGGGCGTCCAGGCGCTCCTCCGGGCGGTCGAGGGCGCGGTCGCCGACCTTCCCGGCTACGACGTGGAACTAACCGAGACGCACCACAACGGGAAGCGGGACGCGCCGAGCGGTACGGCGAAGACGCTCCTCGATCGAATCGCGTCCGCGGGCGGGCCCGGAGAGCGGGTTCACGGGCGCGAGGGGGACGCCGCGCGCGAACCGGGAGAAGTCGGCGTCCACGCGCGCAGGGCGGGCGGAATCAGGGGCGAACACGAGGTGCTGCTGGCGAACGAGAACGAGGAACTGCGCCTCGTCCACCGCGCCCGGAGCAGGGCGGTGTTCGCCGACGGCGCGCTCGACGCGGCGGCGTGGGTGGCCGGAAAGGAGCCGGGATGGTACGATTTCAGCGAGGTGATCGCCGAATGAGAAACGAGATACGAGAGCTGTGGCACCGATACGAGTCGAACGAACTGAACGCGGCGAACGCCGGAGCCGACGAACGCGCGACCCTGAACGCCTTCTTGGACGCGCTGGAGTCGGGCGAGGTACGCGCCGCCGAGAAGCGCGGCGGAAGCTGGGAGACGAACGAGTGGGTGAAGCGGGGAATCCTGCTGAACTTCGGCCTCCGGGACATCGAGGGGCGCGAGTACGGCGACGTGACCTACCACGACGTGCTCTCGCTCAGGCGGACCGACGACCTCCCCGGCAGAGGTACCCGAAACACCCCCGACGGAACCGTCCTCCGCCGGGGGGCGCACGTCGGGTCTAACTGCATCCTGATGAGTCCGAGCTTCGTCAACGTCGGCGCGTACGTCGGCGACGGGACGCTGGTGGACTCCTGCGACACGGTCGGTTCCTGCGCGCAGATCGGCGAAAACGTCAAACTCGGCGCGAACGCCCTCGTCGGCGGCGTCCTCGAACCGGTCGAGAGCACGCCCGTCGTCGTCGAGGACGACGTGTCGCTCGGCGCGGGCTGTCGGGTCACCTCCGGCTTCGTCGTCGGCGAGGGGAGCATCGTCGGGGAGAACACCCTGCTCACGCCGCGGATTCCCGTCTACGACCTCGTGGACGAGGAGATTCTATACGGGCACCTCCCGCCGAACCGACGGGCGTTCACCCGGTTCGTGGAGTCCGGACTCGGCGACCACGACCTGTTCGACGGCGGGGCGTACAAGCCCGCGGTGGTCGCCCTCGACGTGGAGGCCGACACGCTCGCGCAGGTGGAGCGGGAGGAGGCCCTGCGATGAGCGCGACGACCGACGACCCGCCGGTACGCCGCCTCGCCGACTGGTCGTCCGACCGACTCGCCGCGCTCGCCGACGAGCACGGGACGCCCCTGTACGTCACCGACCTCGACCGCGTGCGCGAGAACTACCGGCGGTTCGCGGGCGCGTTCCCGGACGCCGAGGTGCACTACGCAGCAAAGGCGAACACCTCGCGGGCCGTCCTCCGAACGCTCGAAGCCGAGGGGTCGAGCGTCGAGTGCGCGTCCGCGGGCGAGACCGAGCGCGCGTTCGCCGCCGGCTTCGGGGGGGAGCGCGTCCACTACACCGCCGTCAACCCGCCGGCCGAGGACCTCGACGGGGCGGTCGAACTCGCCGATGAACACCCCGAACTGACGATCACGGTCGGGGCGAGGGACACCGTCGACCGACTCGCGGAGCGCGGCTACGACGGGCGGCTCTGCCTCCGCGTCAACCCCGGCGTCGGCGCCGGACACCACGAGAAGGTTCGAACCGGCGCGGACGCCAAGTTCGGCGTCCCCTACGACCGCGCCGCGACCCTGCTCGAAGACGCCGCGGGCGATTTCGACGTGGTCGGCGTCCACGCCCACGCCGGGAGCGGCATCTCGGGCGACGACCTCGGCAACCACCGCGAACTCGTCTCGCGGATGGGCGAACTCGTCCGAAGCCTCGACTTCCCGCTCGAGTTCGTCGACGTGGGCGGCGGCTTCGGCGTTCCCTACGGCCCCGACGAACCGCCGCTCGACCTCGACGCGGTCGCGGCCGCGACCCGCGAGGCGCTCGGCGACGTGGACGCGACGCTCGTCGTGGAACCGGGTCGCTACCTCGTCGCCGACGCCGGCGTCCTCCTGACCCGCGTGAACACGGTCAAGGAGACCCCGGAGACGACCGTCGTCGGCGTCGACGCCGGGATGACGACGCTCGCGCGCCCCGCGCTCTACGACGCCTACCACCGCGTCAGGAACGTCTCCGGCGACGGCCCCGAGGTCGAGGCGACCGTCGCCGGCCCCATCTGCGAGAGTTCGGACACCTTCGGCGAACACGCGATGGCCGAACCCCGGCGCGGCGACCTGCTGGCGGTCGGCAACGCGGGCGCGTACGGCTACGAGATGGCGAGCCAGTACAACTCGCGGCCCCGCCCCGCGGTCGTCGTCGTGGACGGCGACCGCGAGGGCGTCGCCGACCGCCGCGAGACGCTGGCCGACGTGACCGCGACCGAACGGGAGGTGGCGTGGCGATGAACTTCTCGTTCGAGAAGTACCACGGCACCGGGAACGATTTCGTCGTCGTCGACGCGGACATCTGCATCCCGAACCGGGCCGCGTTCGCCCGCGAAGCCTGCGACAGGGCCGAGGGAATCGGCGCGGACGGCGTGCTCTTTCTGGCGCTCGAACCGGACTACCGACCGCCGCGGGTCGTCATGACGCTCGTCCAACCCGACGGAAGCACGGCGGAGATGTGCGGTAACGGGGCGCGGTGCGCCGCGGTCTGGGCCGCCGAGCGAGCCGGCGCGGACGAGGTGATGATAGACACGCTGGCCGGGACGCGCTACGCGAGGGTGCGCGACGGCGGCGCGACCGTCGAGATGGGGCCGCCGCGATTCGCACCCGACGACGTTCCGGTCGCACGGGACGAACCGCTCGTCGGGGAGCGGGTGGGCGACCACGAGGTGACCGCGGTGAACACGGGCGTTCCGCACGCCGTCGCCTTCGTGGACGACGTGGACGCGGTGGACGTCGACCGGGTCGCGCCCGAGATTCGTCGCGCCGACGCGTTCCCCGAGGGCGCGAACGTCACCTTCGCGTCGCGCCGACCGGGCGGGTTCGACCAGCGGACCTTCGAACGCGGCGTGGAAGGCGAAACCCGGTCCTGCGGAACCGGCGCGGTCGCCATCGCCGCCGTCGCCCGGCGACTCGGCCTCGCCGACGACGAACGGGTGTCGGTGTCGCCGCCGGGCGGCGAACTCGACGTGACGGTCGGCGACGGAACCGCGTTCCTCTCCGGGCCGGTCGAACGCGAGTTCGAGGGGGACGTGAGCGTGTCCGCGATGGGCCGACTCGACCTGGAAGCATGACCGAGTTCGACCCCATCTCGTTCCTCGAACGGGCCGTCGGGACGGAGTCGCACGAGTCGGTCGACGAGATGCGAACCCTGCTCGTCGAAACGCTCGACTCGGCGGGCGCGGAACCCCGCGTCGACGACGCCGGGAACGTTCTCGCGGAGCGCGGCGACGCGGACGGCGGCCCGCGCGTCGTGCTGAACACCCACGTCGACACCGTGCCGCCGCACGTCCCCTTCTCGCGCGACGGCGACGTGATTCGAGGGCGGGGCTCCTGCGACGCGAAGGGGCCGCTCGCCGCGCTCCTCGCCGCCTTCCTCGCTGTCGAACCCGCCCGAGGGAGCGTGACGCTCGCCGTGACGCCCGACGAGGAAACTAACTCGACGGGCGCGGCGGCGCTCGACGTGGACGCGGACGCCGTGGTCGTCGGCGAACCGACCGGACTCGACGTGTGCAACGCGGCCCGCGGACGGTTTCAGGCCACCGTGACGCTCCGGGGGGAGAACGCTCACGCCGCGAATCCGGAGGACGGCGTCAACGCGGTCGGCGCGCTGTCGCCCGCCTTGGAGGCGCTGAGCACCTTCGACTCCGGCGACGAACACCCCGAACTCGGCGCGCCGACGCTCACGCCGACGACGGTCGAGGGCGGGACGGCGACGAACCAAGTTCCGGCCGAGTGCTTGTTCGTCGTGGACAGGCGGAGCGTTCCGCCGGAGGGCGCGGAGGAGTTCCGGGCCGCGCTCGAATCCCACCTCCGGGAGGCCGCACCTCCGGAGGTCGACGCGACGGTCGCGCTCGCGGAGCGCGACACGCCGTTTCTCGAAGCGTTCGAGACGCCGGCCGATTCTCGGTTGGTGCGGACGCTCCGGGACGCCGGCGGCGGCGAGGTGCGACCGTTCGGCGCGGCGACGGAAGCCTCCTACTTCGCGCGAGTCGCGCCGACCGTCGTGTTCGGGCCGGGCGTGCTTGCAGACGACGAGGGTGCGGTGGCGCACGGCCCGCGCGAGTACGTGCGCACGGACGAAGTCGAGACGGCGGCCGACGCCGTGACCGAAACGTTGCGAAAACTGCTCGCGTAGTCAGTACTCGGCCGCCAGATACGCGCCGACGTAGCCACCGAGGGCGCTCAGACCCATCGTGTAGAGCAACGCGAGCACACCTAAAACGAGGGCGAAGACCAGGAATCCACCCGGAGCGCCACCGAAAAAGAAGAGGCTAACGAACAGGAAGCCGACGAAAATCATCGGAACGGTCGCTATCGCGCCCGAAATCGCACCGATTCGGACGCCCGTGTCGGTGGTGGCGTCGTCGAGGTAGGCCGCGACGGCACCGCCGAGAACGGGGGAGAACGGGAGGAAAGCGGTGACGATGGTTACGACGGCTCCGATAACCGCGTGGACGAGGGCGTTGTCGTTTCCCATGCTCCGGATAGGTTTCCGACGATGAAATAATCGTCGGAGAGGATGATTCATGGAACGGGCGTCGGTAACTCGACCGGCTTACCGGGTTTTCTGCGGTCGAAGTCGACCCGCGAGGTCAGTCGAGTTCGTCCACCAGTTCGTCGGCCAAACCGGTGTACTCCGCGGGGGTGAGGGCGCGCAGTTCCTCGCGCACGTCCTCGTCCACGTCGAGGTCGTCGAAGAGGTCGCGGAAGTCGTCGAGCGTAACGCGCTTGCCGCGGGTCAGGTCCTTGACGCGCTCGTAGGCGTCCTCGTGGCCCTCCCGTCGCAGGATGGTTTGTACCGCCTCGCCGATTATCTCGGGCGTCGCTTCGAGTTCCTCGCGCATGACCGCCTCGTTCGGGACGACCTTGCCGAGTCCGTCCCGAGCCTTCGCGTAGCCGAGCAGGCAGTAGGCGAGCGCCGCGCCGACGTTTCGCTTGACTGTCGAGTCGGAGAGGTCGCGCTGGAGGCGCGAGGTGGTGACGTAGTCGCCGAGGAACGCGAGGTCGGAGTTGGCCTTCGAGAGGTTCCCCTCGCTGTTCTCGAAGTCGATGGGGTTCACCTTGTGCGGCATGGTCGAACTCCCCGTCTCGCTCGCCGTCGCCTCCTGACCGAGGTAGCGGTCGCTGACGTAGAGCCACGCGTCGCGGTCGAGGTCGAGCAGGACGTTGTTCGCGCCCCGGAGCGCGTCGAACAACTCGGCGAGGTCGTCGCAGGGGTTGACCTGCGTGGCGAGCGCGGTGTGTTCGAGTCCGAGGCCGGTCACGAACTCGCGGGAGAACGCCCGCCAGTCCACGTCGGGGTAGGCCGCGACGTGGGCGGCGTAGGTGCCGCTGGCTCCGGCGAGTTTACCGGAGAGGGACCCCGCGGCCCGCTCGATACGGCCGACGACCCGACCGAGGCGGGCGGCGTAGACCGCCATCTCCTTGCCGAACGTGGTCGGCGTCGCCGGTTGGCCGTGGGTTCGGGCGAGCATCGGCACGTCGCGGTACTCGCGGGCCATCCCGGCGAGGTCGTCGCGGACGGCGGCGAGTTCCGGGAGCAGGACCTCCCCCACCGCGGGCTTGACCAGCAGTCGGTGCGCGAGATTGTTCACGTCCTCGCTCGTCAGCGCGAAGTGGACCCACGAGGAGAGGTCGTCGAGGCGGTCGGGAAGCGAGTGACGGACGAAGTACTCGACGGCCTTCACGTCGTGGTTCGTCGCGGGGTGGCCGGCGTAGCCCTCGGTTTCGAGCGCCTTGACGACGGCGGCGGCGTCCTCGTCGAATGCCTCGTAAAGGTCGCGCAGCGCGTCGCGGTCGTCGGACGAAATCTCGAACGGCGTCGCGTCGAGGTCGGCCAGCGCCACGAGGTACTCCACTTCGACTCGCACGCGGGCGCGCATGAGCGCGGCCTCGCTCGCGTACTCGCGGAGGGGCGCGGTGCGACCGGCGTAGCGCCCGTCCAGCGGCGAGACGGCGTACAGGGAATCCATACGTGTGCCTGCCGGGCCGTTCGGCAAAAGCGTGTCGGTACGGTGACGCACGGACGTGCATATAAAACGCGTAGATTGGAGATATTAGACCGTAGATGGGCACGAATTTGCATACATCTCGGCGCTCGACCGCAACTACTTTCCCCGCCCCGCCCGGTCTTCCGACCATGACACGGATTGCGGGCATGGCCGGGAACCGCGGTCGAAACCTCCTGAACGTCGACGACCTCGCGCCGGGCGGGGCCGAGTTGGCGGTCGTGTTGACGAACGACGCGAACGCGCCGGCGCTGGAGAAGGCGGCGGAGCGCGGGATTCCGACCGAGGTGGTCGAACTGGGCGACGACGAATCGCGGCGGGACCACGAGGAGAGGGTGCTCGACGCGCTCTCGGGGTACGACTTCGACCTCGTCTGCCTCGACGGGTACATGCGAATCCTCACGGGCGAATTTCTGGACGAGGTGCCCGCGACGCTGAACGTCCACCCGTCCCTGCTCCCGTCGTTCCCCGGCGCGGACGCGTGGGGCGACGCCCTCGACGCCGGCGTGAGCGTGACCGGCTGTACGGTGCACGTCGTTACGGACGCGACGGACGAGGCGGGCGAAGTGGACCCCGAAAGGGTGGACAGCGGGCCGATAGTCACGCAGGAACCGATTCCCGTTTACGAGGACGACACGAAGGAGACCCTGAAAGAGCGCGTGCTCTACCGGGGCGAGTTCAAAGCCTACCCACGCGCGGTGCGGTGGTTCGCCGAGGGGAAGGTCGAGGTCGATTACGATGCGAACCGCGTTCTCGTCGAGGGCGACGAGGACGGCGCGCTCCCGACGCGCCGGGTCGAAACCGCGGACCGCGCGGCCGACCTCCGGTACGGCGAGAACCCCCATCAGGACGCCGCGCTCTACGCCGACGCCGCCTGCGAGGAGGCGAGCGTCGTCCGCGCGGCGCAGTTGAACGAGGGCGCGAAGGCGCTGTCGTACAACAACTACAACGACGCCGACGCCGCGCTGAACCTCGTCAAGGAGTTCGACCGCCCGGCGTGCGGGGTCATCAAGCACACCAACCCCGCCGGCTGTGCGACCGCCGACTCGCTCGCCGAGGCCTACGACCGCGCGCTCTCGACCGACGCGAAGAGCGCGTTCGGCGGCATCGTCGCCCTCAACGGGGAGTGCGACGGGGCGACCGCCGAGCGCATCGCGGACTCGTTCAAGGAGGTCGTCGTCGCGCCCGGATACACCGACGACGCGCTCTCGACCCTCCGCGAGAAGGAGAACCTCCGAGTCCTGGCCGTGGGCGAACTCGGCGAGGTCACCGAAACCCACACCGAAAAGGACCTCGTCGGCGGTCGTCTCGTGCAGGAGCGCGACCTGCAGGCCCCGACCCGCGACGACCTCGAAGTCGTCACCGAGCGCGAACCGACCGAGGAACAACTCGACTCGCTGCTCTTCGCGTGGCGAACCGTCAAGCACGTCAAGTCGAACGCCATTCTCTTCGCGACGGGCACCGAGACGGTCGGCGTCGGCGCGGGGCAGGTCAGCCGCGTGGACGCGGTCGAGATAGCGAAGACGAAAGCCGAGCGCGACGCCGAGGGCAAGGACGCCGACGGCGCGGTGATGGCCAGCGACGCCTTCTTCCCCTTCCCGGACGCTATCGAGGCGGCCGCCGAGGCCGGAATCGAGGCGGTCGTCCAGCCCGGCGGGTCGGTCAACGACGACGACGTCATCGAGGCCGCCGACGAGCACGGGATGGCGATGGTGTTCACGGGGAGTCGGTGCTTTAGGCACGACTGAAGCCGGCGAGTTGCAGCGCCCGAAGGGCGACCGTTCCGCGCGGTTTCCGCCGCGACCGAGCGAAGGAGCGTTCCTCGACAGAAAGCTTATCGCCCGAACGGCCGACTATCTCCCATGAATTTGCGAGCGGAACACGGCGTCTATCTGGCGGTCTGGCTCGTCGTCGTGGCCTTCCTCGCGATGTTCTTCTACATGGGGCCGTTCGGCTGGATCATCGGGATACTCGTCCTCCTCGCAGTCCTCGAACTGTCCGACCTGAGCGGCTTCTTTCGGGGGGCGCCGTCGGAGCCGAAGCGCAGCTGTCCCGAGTGCGGCGCTCGAAACCCCGCCGACCGAACCGACTGCCACTACTGCGGCGAAGAGCTGACCGACGCGGCGTAGCGACGCCATCGCCGCCTCGCCGACTCGTCTCCTACCGTTTCCCGACGAACTCCGCCACCGCCCGGAGAACTCGTCGGATTCTTCCGGCGTGATGCAGCGTCCGCTCTCCTCGAACAGTTCGAACTCGGCGTTCGGGACGCGGTCCGCGACGTCTTTCACGGCGGCGACGGTTCGCCACTTCTCGTCCGCGCCGGCGCGGACGAGCGTCGGAACGTCGATGTCGGGGAGCGCGTCGCGGTAGTCGCGCGCCGCGTAATCGAGGAGGATCGCGCTCGCTATCGGCGGCGGAGTGCGGGAGAGTTCGTCGAGCGCGAGGGTTCTCGTCTCGTCCGACGGCGGTTCCTTGAACGCCGCCCCGACGAGTCGTTCGATGAACGCCGGACGGTCGGTCTGCACCGGTTCGAGGGTGCCGGCGAGGCGTTCCAAATCGCCGCTCCGGTAGTCCAGCGCGACCGTCCGGAAGTCGTCCGAGAGGTCCGCCACCTGCGGCGCGAAGAATCGAATCCCGATCGTCACCCCCGGCAGGAACACTATCGGCGTTCCCTCCCCCGCCTCCGCGAAGTAGAGTTCCGCCCCGTCGCACCGTTCGGAGGCCGTCGCGACCCGGTCGACGCGCGGGGGCAAAATCGTCGCGGCCGAGCGGACCGGACACGATTAAAGTACGCTCGCTCCCAACACCCGGACGATGGGACTGCTCGGTGACTCCAAAATCAAGGCCCTGTTCGCGGGACTGGTGCTCTCGCTCGTCCTGCTCGTCGGCATCGCCGCGCTCGGACTGCTCGCGGCGCTCTCGGCGCTCGGCAACCCCGGGGCCGCCGGCACGCCGATGCTGCTCGTCGCCCTCGACGCCGCCGCGCCGTACATCGTGGCGTTCCTGCTGGACGGTCTGGTCGCGGGACTGCTGTTCGTCGCGCTGACGGTCGCCGCGGCCCGGCGCGTGTCGATGCCGCGGGACGACCGACTCGCGCGACTCGTCCGACGGGCCGAGCGACTGCACCCCAAAGCCGATTCGCTCGGCCTGTCGAAGCGGGTCGAGCCGACGAGCGAGGACCGGATGGACGAGTTGAAACGAAAGTACGTGGAGGACGAGATTACCGAAGCCGAGTTCGAGCGCCGGATGAAGCGGCTGATGGACGGATCGATGGACGGATCCGACGACCAGCGAGCGCGGCGAGAGCGCGGGCGGGCGGAGCGCGAATTCGAGCGATAACGCCGAACCCGCTCCGTCCGGCGTCTGAGTTCGACAATCTAAAGCGCCCGGCATCTGTCGTCACAGGTATGGACTACCACGAGGCGGCGAACTTTCTTTTCGACCTGCGGCGGTTCCGCCCGAAGCCGGGAACGGAGTCCACCGCGGACCTCCTCGCGCACCTCGGCGACCCCCACGACGGCGTCCGGTTCGTACAGGTAGCCGGGTCGAACGGGAAGGGAAGCACGGCTCGAATGACCGAGCAGGCGCTCCGCGAAGCGGGACTGTCCGTCGGACTCTACACGTCGCCGCACTTCGACGACGTGCGCGAGCGCGTCACGGTCGACGGGCGGAAGATACCGAAGTCCGCGGTGGCCGAGTTCGTGGACTCGGTGTACGACTACGCGACCGACCGGGCGGCGGACGGCGACTCCCCGACGTTCTTCGAGGGGATGACCGCGATGGCGCTCTGGTACTTCGGGCGCGAGGACGTGGACGTGGCCGTCCTCGAGGTCGGTATCGGCGGGCGCTACGACGCGACGAGCGTGGTCGACCCGATCGCCGCGGCGGTGACCAGCGTGACGCTCGAGCACACCGGCATCATCGGCGAGACGATAGAGGAGATCGCCCGCGACAAGGCGCACGTCGCGCCCGCCGACGCGCCGTTGGTCACCGGAACGTCGGGCGACGCCCTCGACGCGGTCCGGGAGCAGGCCGGAGACGTCGTCGTGGTGGGCGACTCGGGCGACGTGCGGGCCGCCTACGAGGGGCGGACGAACCACACGGAGGCCGCGATTACGCTGTCGGGTGCCGACTGGGAGGTCGAGACGGCCATCCCGCTGCTCGGCGAGTACCAGGCCCGGAACGCGGGGATCGCGGCGACGCTCGCCCGGCAGGTCGCCGACGTGGACGAAGCCGCGCTCGCGCGCGGCCTCCGGAAGGGGTTCTGGCCGGGGCGGTTCGAAGTGATGGGAACCGACCCCGTCGTGGTGCTCGACGGGGCGCACAACCCCGGCGCGTGCGAGGCGCTCGCGGACACGCTCGGCGAGTTCGACTACGACGAGTTCCACCTCGTCTTCGGCGCGATGCACGACAAGGACGTGCGGGGCATGGCCGACGCGCTCCCGACGCCGAACCGCGTCGTCGCGTGCCACCCGAACGTCGACCGGGCGGAGGACGAGGAGGTCGTCGCGCGGGTGTTCGAGGAGCGCGCCGACGACGTCGAGCGCATCGGGTCGGTCGAGAGCGCGGTCTCCGACGCCCTCGCCGAGGCGGGCCCGAACGACCTCGTGCTCGTCACCGGGTCGCTGTTCGCGGTGGCCGAGGCGCGGTCGCGGTGGACGCGCGACGAGATTCCGAAGCGAATCGGGGATCTGGACGAGGCGCGAAAGGCGCTGGAAGGGGCGGACGTCGCTCCTCCCGGCGTCTGGCGGATGCGCGGAGAGGCCGTCCACCGGGTGCTGAAGACGCGGGTGCAGACCAGGCAGGCCCGGTACGTCAAAGAGGAGATGCTCAGCCTCGGCGGCGAGTGCGCCCGGTCGGGGCTGAGCGACCGGGACGACGAGAATATCGACGTGCTGCTGATGGGGACCCTGGCGCAGTTCGAGCGCCTCGCCGACGAACTCGAGGGGGGTCCCTACGGCCTGTCGGAGTTCGCGGACGAACTCCGGAACGCCCTCGGCATCCGGCGGACGCGGGACGGGCGGGGCTACCCGTGGGAAGGGCGGACGGCGGTGATGGGCATCCTCAACGTCACGCCGGACAGCTTCCACGACGGCGGGGAGTACGAGGCCCGCGAGGACGCCGTCGAGCGCGCGACCGAGATGGTCGAGGCGGGCGCGGATATCGTCGATATCGGCGGCGAGAGCACGCGCCCCGGCGCGGACGAAGTTCCGGTGGAGACGGAGATAGAGCGCGTCGTCCCGGTCGTAGAGGAGATTCGCGACCTCGACGCGATGCTCTCGGTGGACACGCGGAAGGCGGCGGTCGCCCGCGCCGCGCTCGAAGCGGGCGCGGACATCGTCAACGACGTGTCGGGACTCGAAGACCCCGAGATGCGCTTCGTCGCCGCCGAGTACGACGCCCCGCTCGTGGTGATGCACAGCCTCGACGCGCCCGTGGTTCCGGGGCGGTCGGTCGAGTACGACGACGTGGTCGAGGACGTCATCGCGGAGTTGGAAGAGCGCGTCCTGCTCGCGGAGAAGGCGGGCCTCGACAGAAGTCGGATAATCGTCGACCCCGGACTCGGCTTCGCGAAGACGCCCGCCGAGAGCTTCGCGTTGCTCGGCAGGACGGGCGAGTTGCGCGCGCTCGGCTGTCCCGTCCTCGTCGGCCACTCGCACAAGTCGATGTTCGCCTCGGTGAGCGGGGACGACCGAACCGCCGCGACGGTCGCCGGGACGACCATCGCCGCGGAGCGGGGGGCTGACATCGTCCGCGTCCACGACGTCGAGGAGAACGTCGCCGCGGTTCGGGCGGTGGCGGCGGCCGAAGCGCCCCAAGAGTTCGACGAACCATAAGCTGATATGTGCCCGCCGTGACCGGCGGGCATGGACGTTCGACCGCTCGAACTGGACGACCTCTACGACGTTCGGCGCGTTTCCGACTGCTCGCTTTCCCCGGACGGCGACCGCGTCGCCTTCGTCGTGACGGAAGCGGACGAGGACGCCGACGAGAACCATCGGTCGCTGTTCGTCGTTCCGACGGACGGCGGCGACGACCCGCATCGACTCACGCGCCTCCCCGGCGTCGGATCGCCGAAGTGGTCGCCGGACGGCTCGAAACTCGGATTCGTCGCGAGCCGCGAGCGCGACGTATCGCTCCGGGCCGGACGCGAAGGCGACGCGCCCGACGGCGATGAGCCGAAATCGCAGGTGTGGGCGTTCGACCTCGACCGCGGCGGCGACGCCCGCCAGGTCACCGACCGCGAGGAGGGCGTCCGCGAGTTCGACTGGGGACCGGACGGCGATCGCATCGTCGTCTCGGCGCGCGACCCGACCGAGGAGCAGCGGGAGTATCTGGACGCCCGCCGGGAGGAGGACGCGCCGGTTGAAACCGAGCGCCTGCAGCACAAGGCCGACGGACAGGGATGGCTCGACGACGTGGCGACCTACCTGTTCGTGGTCGACGTGGAAACCCGGGAGGAACGCCGACTGGACGACGCCTACGGCGGCGGGGCGCGCGAACCGATGACCGGCCTGCAACCGGCGTGGGGGCCGGAGCGAATCGCGTTCGTCTCCAATCGCACCGAGCGCCCGGACGATTCGAGCGCGATGGACGCGTACACCATCGCGCCCGACGGGAGCGACCTTCGCCGGGTGACCGACGGGGAACTGATGTGTTCGCAACTCCGCTGGAGTCCGGACGGTCGGAAGCTGTCGTTCGTCGGAAGCGAGTCGACGAACTGGTACGTGCCGAGTCAGGTGTTCGTCGCCGACGTCGAGGGGTATCGCTCCGTCTCCGCGTCGCTCGACCGAACCGTGTCGCGGGGCGGCGCGCCGACGTGGACGGACGACGAGACGCTCCTCTGTTCGGTCGGCGACGGCGGGCGGACGCGACTCGTTCGGCTCGACGCCGCCCGCGACGCGCCGGAGCGCGCGTTCGACCGACAGGGCGAGTACCGGACGATACGGTCGTTCGACGCCGCGGGATCGACCGTCGCGCTCTGTCTCACCAGCCCGGACGAACCCGCCGACGTGTACGCCGTGCCCCTCGAAAGCATCGACGAGGGGGACGAACCGACGCGACTCACGTCGATGAACGCCGACCTCGTCGACGCCGTCGAGACGCCGCGGTGCGAGCGCGTCACCTTCGAGAACGGCGACGGCGACACCGTGGAAGCCATCGCGTACCTGCCGTCGGAGTTCGACCCCGACGATCCCGACCCGCGCCCGCTCATCGCCGCGATACACGGCGGACCGATGGCTTACGACGCGCCGGGGTTCGGCTTCGACGACTGCTACTGGACGGGCGAGGGGTACGTCGTCCTCCGGGTCAACTACCGGGGGAGCACGTCGTACGGACGGGATTTCAGCGAGGTCATCCGCGGCGAGTGGGGACCGCGCGAGAGCGACGACGTCATCTCGGGCGTCGAGTGGGCCGTCCGTCGCGGCTGGGCGGACGAAGACCGGCTCTTCGTCACCGGCCTCTCGCAGGGCGGCGTCAACACCGTCCACATCATCGCGCGGACCGATACGTTCGCGGCCGCCGCCCCCGAACACGGCATCTATGACTTCTACTCGCTGTTCGGGACGGGCGACTTACACCACTGGTACGAAAACGACGTCGGCCTACCGTGGGAGGAACTCGCCGCCTACCGCGCCATGTCGAGCATCACCGAAGTCGGGGAGATAGACACCCCGACGCTCGTGACCGCCGGGGAGAACGATTGGCGCTGTCCGCCAGCGCAGGCGGAGCAGCTCTACGTCAGCCTGAAAAAACGGGGCGTTCCGTCGAAGCTCGTCGTCTATCCGAACGAACACCACGACATCGGCGCGCCGGAACGCACCCGACACCGCCTGCGGACGCTCACCGACTGGTTCGAGCGCCACGACCCCGCTCGCGACTGATCGGCGTCGTCGGGGGCCCGCTCGACGCCTCACCCGGCTTCCGCTTCCTCGCCGCGGAACGGTTTCAGTTGCTCCGCCTCCGTGAACGCGTACCGCCCCACCAACAGCGTGCTGGCCATGCTGGTCAGTCCGCCCGCCGCGAACAACATCGCCATGATGACGAACTGGTATTCGGCCGCGTAGATGGGGTTCGCGCCCGCGAGAATCATCCCCGACATCATGCCGGGGATGTACACCAGTCCGAGACTCTTCAGCGAATCCACCATCGGGATGAGCGAGGCGCGCACGCTCGTCGTCACGTAATCGGAGATCACCTTCCCCGGGGGTGCGCCCAGCGCGAGGACGGCCTCGATCTCCGAACGGTTGGACTCCACCTCGCCCTTGAACCGATCGAGCGCCAGCGAGTTCGTCTTCATCGCGTTGGCGATGACCATCCCGCCCACCGGAATCAGGTTCCTGACGGTCGCCTCGATAGCCCCCGCGGCGACCATCGCGACGATGACGAGGCCGGCACCGAACGCGATTCCGAGGAGCGAAACGCGGAGAACGCCGGGAACGCCCTCGCCGCGATCCTTCGAGATCCAGGCGGCGATTCCGATCATCGCGACGAGCACGAGACCGCTCCACGCGAGGTCGACCGAAAAGAGGATCCCGATGACCGACCCCATCGCGACGACCTGGACGAATCCCCGGACGAACGCCCGCCCGAGTTCCGTTTCGAGGTCGAGGTTTCGCAGATAGGAGACGCCGAGGACGACGGCCGCCAGCGCGGACGCGACGGCGATCTGAACGAGTCCCTTCGCCACCGCCGGATCCCTGAACTGGTCGAGAAACGTCACGCTAGCACCTCCGAGACGCGACCGACGGACGTCAGTCCGCCGTCTTCGAGCAGCGCCACGCGGTCGGCGAGACGGCGCGCTTGCGACGTGTCGTGGGTCACGAGAACCGTCGCGAGTCCGGTCTCGGCGATGAGTTCTTCGAGGAGCGTTTCGACCCGCGACTCCGACGCCGAATCGAGGCTGGCGGTCGGTTCGTCGAGCAGGAGCACTTCGGGATCGTTGAAAACCGTCCGGGCGACGGCGACCCGCTGGGTCTCGCCGCCGGAGAGATCCTCGACGTTCCGCTCCGCGTATCCCCCGAGATCCATCCGCTTCAGGAGGTCTTCGACGGCGTCGTCCGCGAACGGTTCGTCGCGCAGACGGGGGCCGACCGTCACGTTCTCGAAGACCGTCCCGTCGCGAAGGGCGGGCCGTTGCGGGACGTACCCGACCGCGCGGCGAAGCTCCCGCGGGGGGAGGGTGCGGTAGTCCTCTCCGTCGAGGAACACGGTTCCCTCCGTCGGTTCGTCGAGCCGATTCAGCAGTCGGAGCAGCGACGATTTCCCCGCGCCCGAGGAGCCGAGGATCGCGAGAACCTCCCCGTCGGCGACGCCGAAGGAGACGGCGTCGACTATTCGAACCCCGTCGACGATGCGGGTGAGGTCTTCGGCTTCGAGTTTCGCGTCCATGGTGTGTCGTGCCTTCGTCCGGAAGGTTCTTTAGATGCGCTCCTACGTTCGGTCGGGAGTCGGCGACCGGCGAATCTCAGAAGAAGCCGAACGAGTCCCGAACGTCCCGATAGCAGTCGAGATACCGCTCCAGCACGGACCGGTGGTCGTACCGCGCGAACTCCTCGTTCTCCGTCATCTGCGGGAGGTCGGCGGCCGACCGGAGCGCGTCGGTGAGTTCCTGCTCGCTCGTCGTCCGGAACGTTCGCTCCTCGCGTTCGACCAGTTCGTGGGCGCTCGATTCGACGTGGTACTCCACGACCCCCGCACAGCCGCAGGCCAGCGCGCGCAGGAGGTCGGTGGGGAACGCCTCCCGTCGGGCGGTCTGGACGTAGACGTGCGCGCCGCGGAACACGGGAATGCGTTTTTCGACGGGTTGGGTCCCCGTGAACTCCACCCGGTCGTCGATGCGGAGGTCGGCGGCCTGTCGCTCGTATCGGTCGCGCTCGGGCCCGTCTCCGACGACGACCGCGTGCCAGCCCTTGTCCCGGAGTTCGGCCAGCGCGAGCAGGAGGCTCTCCAGATTGGCGTCCTCGTCGAGGCGGCGCGAGTAGACGATGTCGGCCCCCTCGACCACCCGCGCGTCTCGGACGGCGTCCACGTCGATGCCGTTCGGAATCACGCGCACGTCGTCGGCGCTCGCGCCCAGTTCCCGGACGCGCGTCTTCACGGTCTCCGAGGGCGCGATGACCTCGTCCGGCACGCGCGCGGCCATCCGGAGGCTCTTCGAGGCGGTCACCGCGGCCGCGGGCGGCGGTTCGTACCAGTCCACGACGAGGGGTGCGCGCGCGAGTTTGCTCGCCGTCTTCGCCGCCAGCACGTGTTTCGGCACCGCCGCGGCGTGGATAACGTCCGGTTTCGCGCGGCGGAGCGCGCCGGGGAGCGAGAGCGCGAACCGTCCCGACGGGACTTCGCCGGGCGGTTCGGTCGTCACCGCGCGGTACGTCACGCCCTCCCGTTCGAACGTCTCGTGGTCGCCGTCCCACCACGGGGCGCAGAAGACGAGCGCGTCGTGGCCGCGACCGGCGAGGAGTTCCGCGGTGCGCCGAAGCCGGCGCGTTGCTCCCGTCTCTTCGTGTTGAGCCGTCTCCTCCGCGACGAACGCGACGCGCATACGCACCGCCACGAAACGCGAAAGTAAAAGTCTTCTTTCATACGGTTCGCGCCGCGAACGGCCGCCCCGTCACTGGAACCATCGACTGTCGCCGAACCCCAGCGCGAGGTCGGGCGTCGAATCCTGAAACCGTCGCTGCCAGCAGCGGTGGTCGTAGAAGTGCGTCATCGCGGTCATCCCGAACAGACCGAGGACGAACACCGCGAGCTGGAACCCGGAGAACGGAACGAGGTTCAGCCATCCGAGGGCGACCAACAGCCCGCCGACCCCCGAGAGGGCGAGATACAGCTCGTGCCACGGAATCGTCGTTTGCGAGTCCGTGGCGAGGTACAGTTCGAAATCCTCCGCGCCGTCGGTGAACGACACCTCCTTCGATTCGCGGTCGTACGAGACGATGCCGATGCTCTCCAACTTCGGGAGGTGCGTCTGATACAGCGCGCTGTACACCGATTTGCGTTGTTCCGGCGTGACGTCCTCGACGTCCGTGTTGTTCTCCCACGCCGCGATTTGTTCGGCGAGTTCCCCCAGTTCGACGGGTTGGCGCTCCCTGTTGACGTGGTACAGTACGTACCGACGGCGCAGGTTCTTCACCGCGTCGTACACCTCCTGCTCCGAAAACGAACGCGGCCGTGTCTGTTCGGACGACGGCGTCCGGTCGTGTGTCTCTTGCGTTGTCGTGTTCATTCCTCCACCCCGGTTACCGTCCGCACGCCGAGAAGCCGCTTAAACCGACGACTCCGTTCAGTTCGTATCGACCGATGTCGCCGTCGCGTGAACGGTCGTCCGGCCACGCAAATCCGAAATTGAACCGTTTTTCCGAGGACACGATACCCTCGGCCTTCGCCGCCGCCGGTCCGTCCGGCGTCCCGTCGGTCGTCGCGCTCTCGCGGGGGAATCCCGAACCGGACGAACTCGTCCCGTAGCGAACGGACCCGTCGTCATCCGGCGAAAGAGGAGACGGAGCGCGCGCTCGTTAGGTGTCGGATACCCAACGGTAACGAGAGCTAGAGGGACGAACGAGAACGTTATCGGCCGGATTCCTCGGACGCTTTTCGGAGATACGTGATCTCGACCATCACGTCCGGACCGTCGTCGAGCGAGCGACGGAACGTCCACGAACGGTCGAATCCGATACCGTTTCGGGCGCTCACCTCGACGAGTTCGGCGAGACGCTTCTCGAACTCGTCCAACGAGAGCAGTTCCGGTTCGCCGGTCACGGACCTAGCACCCGGCGTCATCGGAGGGGAGTCGCCGATTGCCGTCGAACACCTGCACCGTCCCGGTGGTATCGACGCGCACCGTACAGCCGTGAAACGGGAACTGTACCTTCCCGATACCGGCCATCCCGTCCGTGTCGAACGAGTGGATGAGGGCTTCGAGCGCGTCGCAATCGACCGTCTCCTGAAGCGGCGGCATCTCTTCCATCGGCGTATCGGTCACGCGGGATATCGCCTCGCTGATGGTGATGACGATACTGTCCGCCTGCTCCCTGTCGAACGAGAACTGATGTATCAACTCCGAATCAGTGTTCAAATCATGAGATGTAACTTCAATAGTATATCACTCCTCGTGGTTCAAATCAAGGTATCGGTTCTTCAAAGTCTGTGGCTTCGCATCTCCATTCTTTAAATGATGTGAGAGGTAATCAATCATACCTTTTTCGGCGCGGCGAAACGTCGCTCGCTACCGCTTGCCAAAGCACTTTCACGTCCGAATCGAAACGGGAGCACGATGGCGTACGATTTCGAGCGGTACCTGAACGTCCGAAGCGCGTCCGGCGGCTCGTTCGGCCCGGACGGCGAGCGGCTGAGTTTTCTGCTGGACGCGACGGGCGTTCCGCAGGTGTGGCGACTGGACGAACCGGGTGCGTGGCCCGATCAACTCACGTTCTACGGCGAGCGAGTCACCTTCGCGTCGTGGTCGCCCGAACGGGACGAACTCGTCTTCGGGATGGACGAGGGCGGCAACGAGCGCCAGCAGCTCTTCAGGCTCGACGGCGACGGCGAGACCATCACGCCCCTCACGGGGACGCCGGACGCGAAGCACCGCTGGGGCGGGTGGAACTCGGACGGGTCGCGGTTCGCGTTCGCGTCCAACCGTCGGGACCGAGCCGTCTTCGACGTGTACGTCCAGGGGCGCGACGGGACCGGGAACGACGCCGAACTGGTGCACGAGGGGGACGGCTGGCTCTCGGTCGCCGGGTGGAGTCCCGACGACGACCGCCTCGCGGTGGTCGAATCGCACTCCTCGTTCGACCAGGACCTCCACGTCCTCGATATCGAATCGGGGGACGCCGAACACCTCACCCCGCACGAGGGGAACGTTCGATACCGGAGCGTCAACTGGGGCCCCGACGGCGAAGCCCTCTACCTCGTCACGGACGAGGGGAGCGACACGACCTACCTCGCGCGTCTCGACCTCGGTTCGGGCGACGTCGAAGTCGTCGAGGAGGGCGGCGACTGGAACGTCGACGGCGTCGCGCTCGACGAGGATTCGGGGCGGCTCGTCTACTCGCGCAACGAGGACGGCTACACCGAACTCACGGTCGGCGAGTTGACCGGCGAGACGACCATCCGCGAGTTCCCGACGCCGAACCTCCCGCGCGGCGTCGCGGGCGGCGTGAGCTTCGACCCCGACGCGGAGCGGTTCGCCATCACCGTCACCGGGAGCGCGACCAATACGAACGTCTACGTGGTCGAAGTCGAGACGGGCGACGCCGAACGCTGGACGGACGCCTCGACCGCCGGAATCCCGCCCGAGACGTTCGTCCGCCCGAAACTCGTCCACTTCGAGAGTTTCGACGACCGGCGGCTACCGGCGTTCTTCTCGGTGCCTGCGGACGCGACGCCGGGCGAGACGCCCGTCATCGTGGACATCCACGGCGGACCGGAGTCCCAGCGCAGGCCGTCGTTCAGCCCGACCAAACAGTACTTCCTGAACCGCGGCTACGCCGTCTTCGAACCGAACGTCCGCGGGTCGTCCGGCTACGGCAAGGCGTACGCCCACCTGGACGACGTGGAAAAGCGGATGGACTCGGTCGCCGACGTCGAGGCGGGCGTGAAGTGGCTCCGCGACCAGCGCGTCGTCGACCCCGACCGAATCGTCGCCATGGGCGGTTCCTACGGCGGATTTATGGTGCTCGCGGCGCTGACCGAGTATCCCGACCTCTGGGCCGCCGGGGTGGACATCGTCGGCATCGCCAACTTCGTCACCTTCTTGGAGAACACGGGCGACTGGCGGCGCGAATTGCGGGAGGCCGAGTACGGGTCGCTCGAAGACGACCGGGAGTTCCTCGAATCGGTCAGTCCCGTCAACAACATCCGAAACATCGAGGCCCCCCTGCTCGTCCTCCACGGCGAGAACGACCCCCGCGTCCCGGTCGGTGAGGCGGAGCAGATAGCCGACGAGGCCGCCGCGCAGGGCGTCCCGGTCGAGAAGCAGGTCTTCCCGGACGAGGGCCACGGCTTCTCGAAGTTGGAGAACCGCATCGAGGCGTACACGACGATAGCCGAGTTCCTGGACGAACACGTCTGAGACGGGGTGTTCGCCGCCGTTCTCGACGGCCGAGGTTTATGACGTCGTGTTCTCGCCCGTTTTCGTATTAGTAATTCCATGCGTTTTCTCGTCCTCGTCGATCCGTGACTTCTGCCGCTCGTCGGCGCGTCGGCGATGTCGAACGCGCTCGTCGAACTCACGGAGTCGAACCTCTATCCGCGGAACGTCGGTCGGGCGAACGAACTGCTCTCGACCCACCCGTCCGTCTTGCGTCGATTCGGCTGAATTCGGCCCGGTACCGCGGCGACTGGCGATGACTGACGACGACCGACGACGGCGAACTACAGCGCCTTCTCGTACACGCACTCGCGGACGCCGAACCCCTCCGCCTCGCGTTCCTCGACGCGCTCGAACCCGCGGGAGTCGTAGAACGCGACGCCGACTTCGTTGTCGGCGAAGACGCTCAATCGGAGTCGTTCGACGCCCCTGTCGCGCAGGCGTCGTTCCGCGCGCTCCAGCAATCGGGTGCCGAGACCGGTTCCCCACTCGCTCGGGACGACGTAGATGCGGACGAGCAGCGCGACGTTCGCCTCGTCCGGAATCGGCGCGACGTGAACGAAGCCGACGATTTCGGCGCGTTCGGCGACGAGGAAGTCGTGGTCGGGGTCGGCCGCGCTCTCGCGGAGACCGTCGGGGTCGTACCACTCGTCGACGGTTTCGTCCACGGCGTTCGCCCCGAGGATGTCGTCGTACGCGGCGTGCCACGACTCGCGGGCGACTCGGCGGACGGTCGCCGCGTCCGCGGGGTTCGCGGCGCGGATGGTAGCGTCGGCCATACGACCGAACGGACGACCACCGTAAAAAGCGTTGCTGAGGTGCGACGGCGGGGGTTCGGGTCGCCCGCGGGCCCTCGTCCGAACTTGTCAAAGAGCAGAAAACACATATAGGTGGCGAGTAAATTCCGGGCATGGCCGCCATCCAAACGAAGTCCCTGACCAAGCGATTCGGCGACGTGGTCGCGGTTCGCGACCTGACCTTCACCGTCGAGGAGGGCGAGGTGTTCGGTTTCCTCGGCCCGAACGGCGCGGGCAAGTCCACGACAATCAATATGCTGTTGGATTTCATGCGCCCGAGCGGGGGAACGGCGACGGTTCTCGGCCGCGACGCGCAGCGGGAGTCGCGACTCATCCGCGACCGCATCGGCATCCTCCCGGAGGGGTACGACCTCTACGGTCGGTTGTCCGGATTGGAACACCTCGAATTCGCCATCGACGCGAAGGACGCGGACGACGACCCGGCGGCGCTGATAGACCGGGTCGGCCTCTCGGCGGAGGACGCCGACCGAAAGGTCGGCGGTTACTCCAAGGGGATGACCCAACGCCTCGCGCTGGCGTCCGCGTTGGTCGGCGACCCCGACCTCCTCATCCTCGACGAACCCTCCTCCGGCCTCGACCCGCACGGGATGGCCGAGATGCGCGAAATCATCCGCGGCGAGGCCGAGCGGGGAACCGCCGTGTTCTTCTCCAGTCACATCCTCTCGGAGGTCGAGGCGGTTTGCGACCGCGTCGGCATCATGAACGAGGGTGAACTGGTCGCCGAGAACACGGTCGAGGGACTCCGCGAGGTGGCCGGCGCGGGGTCGCAGTTGCTCCTCGACGTCGAGCGCGTCCCGAGCGGTCTCGACCTGACGAGCATCGCCGGGGTCTCCGGCGTCGCGGTCGAGGATTCGACGCTTCGGGTGTCGTTCACCGACCCGGGGGCGAAGGCGCGAGTCGTCAAGCGCGTCGACGCCGCGGCGAGCATAACCGACATCGAGTCGGAGGAGGCGTCGCTCGAAGAGCTGTTTGCCTCTTACACGACGGACGACGAACCGGCGGACGGAGCGACCGAAGCCCCCCCGGAGGTGTCGGCATGAGTTGGCGCTCGGTGGCGAAGAAGGATTTCGTCGACTCCCGACGTTCGAAGGGCCTGTGGGCGCTCGTCTCCCTGTACGTGGTGGTGTTGGCGCTCAGCGTCTACGTCGCCCCGTCGCACGTCACCATGACGAACGTCCTTCGGCTCGTCTCCATGGTCGGAATCTTCATCGTCCCCATCAGCGCGCTCGTCATCGCGTACCTCTCCATCGCCGGGGAACGCGAGTCGGGGAGCATCAAGTACCTGCTGGGGCTTCCGAACACGCGCCTCGACCTCGTCGTCGGGAAGTTCGTCGGCCGCTCCCTCGTCGTCACCGTCGGGTTAGTTCTCGCGTTCGGCGTCGCCGGTGCGCTGGGCGTGGCGCTGCTCGACTCCGTCGATTTCGTGGTGTTCGCGCAGTTCTTCCTGCTGCTGTCGTTCTTCACGGTGACGTACATCGGCATCGCGGTCGGTCTCTCGGCGGCCTGCGCGTCGCGGTCGCGCGCGATGGCGAGTTCGGTCGGCGTGTTCTTCGTCTTCAACGTGCTCTGGACGATACCGCAGATATCGCCGTCGGCGGCGCTCCGGTTCGTCGCCGAGGACACGCTCGGACTGCGCATCGGCCCGCAGCTATACGAGTTCGTCTACCTCGTCAGCCCGCCGTACGCCTTCCAACGCGCCGCCGGACTCGTCTTCACGGAAGACCCCATCTACTACTTCCGCACGCTCGGACGGGACGCGACCGTCCCGTTCTATCTCGAAGAGTGGTTCATGCTGGTCGTGCTCGGCGCGTGGCTGGTCGTCCCCCTCGCGCTCGGCTACCTGTCGTTCGAGCGCGCCGACCTCGGGTGAGCGTGCTGTAGTTTGTCAGCGTAATTTTAAATGGACGAAGCGTCAATCGGAGGCTATGGCCGCCATCCAAACGAAGTCCCTGACCAAGCGATTCGGCGACGTGGTCGCGGTTCGCGACCTCGACCTGACCGTCGAGGAGGGAGAAATCTTCGGTTTCCTCGGCCCGAACGGGTCGGGCAAATCGACGACCATCAACGTGTTGTTGGACTACGTCCGACCGACCTCCGGCAGCGCGACCGTGCTCGGCTACGACGCGCAGGCGGAAACGCAAGCGATCCACGAGCGCATCGGCATCCTTCCCGACGCGTTCGACCTCTACGAACGCCTCTCCGGGCGCAAGCACATCCAGTTCGCCATCGACTCGAAGGGCACCGACGAGGACGCGGACGACATCTTGGAGCGGGTCGGCCTCTCGGCGGAGGACGCCGCCCGCCCCGCGGGCGACTACTCCAAGGGGATGCGCCAGCGAGTCACCCTCGGGATGGCGCTCGTCGGCGATCCCGACCTCCTCATCCTCGACGAACCCTCCTCCGGCCTCGACCCGCACGGCGTCCGCGAGATGCGCGAAATCATCCGCGCGGAGGCGGACCGCGGCACCGCCGTGTTCTTCTCCAGCCACATCCTCTCGCAGGTCGAGGCGGTTTGCGACCGCGTCGGCATCATGAACAAGGGTAAACTCGTCACCGTGGACACCATCGAAGGACTGCGAGAGGCGACCGGTTCGAGCGCGACGATGGAACTCACCGTCGATTCCGTGCCCGACGTGTCGCTCACCGACATCGGCGGGGTGACGAACGTCGCGGTCGACGGCGACAAACTCTCCGTGTCGTACACGGACTCGAGCGCGAAGGCGAAGGTCATCAACCGCGTCGAGGAGGCCGGGGCGACCGTCACCGACATCACGACGAAGGAGTCCTCGCTCGAGGACCTCTTCGAAACCTACACCACCCAAGCGGACAGTCAGCGGTTCGAATCGGAGGTGGAAGCATGAGTTTGGCGGTCGTCGCGCGCAAGGACTTCGAGGACGCGGCGCGCTCGAAGATGCTCTGGGCTATCACCGCCCTGTTCGTGCTGACGACGGCGGGCGGGATGTACGCGCTCAACTTCCTGTTCGACGAGCAGTCTGCGACCGGAGCCGTCCAGTGGCTGAGCGCCCCCGCGAGTCTCGTCGTTCCGCTCGCCGCTATCGTCGTCGGCTATCTCGCCATCGCGGGCGAACGCGAGTCCGGCAGCATCAAGATTCTGCTCGGCCTCCCGCACACGCGGCGAGACGTGGTTCTCGGGAAACTCGTCGGTCGAACCGGCGTCGTCGCGGTGGCGACGGTCGTCGCGTTCGCCGTGGGTGCCGTCGTTTTGTTGGTGCAGTACGGGTCGCTCCCGCTGGTCGAGTTCGCGCTGCTCGGCCTGCTCACGTTCTTCTTCGCCATGGTGTTCGTGGGCATCGCCATCGGCTTCTCGGCGTTCACGAAGACGCGTTCCCGGGCGATGGCCGGCGCCATCGGCATCTTCTTCCTCTTCCAGTTCCTCTGGAGCTTCGTCCCGGTCGCCATCTACTACCTGCTCGAGGGGAGCATCCCGAACCCCTTCGCTGAGCCGCTTCCCGCGTGGTACTTCCTGCTCCAACTGCTCAACCCGTCGAACGCCTACGGCGCCGCGTCGGGGCTGTTCATCGACTCCGCCGGAACCCAGTCCGTCGTCGTCGGACCAAGCGGCGAGACGACCACGGGGGCCGCGCCGTCGCTGGCCGACCTCGTGCAGGGTGGAACCGTCCCGTTCTACCTCGACGAGTGGTTCTCGCTCGTCATCCTCGCCGCGTGGCTGGTCGTGCCGGTCGCGATCGGTTACTGGCGGTTCCGCGACGCCGACCTGAGCTAACGTCCCGCGACTCCTTTTTCGTCGAGTTCAGATGACGCCGGTCCGCTCCGCCGCCTCGACGGCCGCTGCTTCGTTCATCCCGTTGCCGAGAATCGTATAACGGTCGCGTATCTCGTGGGCCGTCGTGAGCGCTTCGACGACGGTTTCGGCGTCGACGCCGAGTTCGTCCGCCGTGGTCGGCGCGCCGAGGGTCGCCAGCGCGTCGCGGATGCCGCGCCAGTCGCCGCCGTGGAGGTACTCCGCGATGATGGAGCCGACGCCGACCTGATGGCCGTGGAGCGCCGCGCCGGGCGCGATCCGGTCGAGTTTGTGCGAAAAGAGGTGTTCCGCGCCGCTGGCCGGGCGCGACGACCCGGCGATGCTCATGGCGACGCCGGAGGAGACGAGCGCCTTGGTGACCACCCACGCCGACTCTTCGAGGCCGGGCTTGATGGAGCCGGCGTTGTCCACCAGCATCTCGGCGGTCATCTCCGAGAGCGCGGCGGCGTACTCGGAGAACTCGACGTTCTGCAGTCGGTTGGCGAGCCGCCAGTCCTTGACGGCGGTGTAGTTGCTGATGATGTCGGCGCAGCCGGCGGTGGTGAGCCGCCACGGCGCGTCGGCGAGTATCTCCGTGTCGGCGACCACCGCGAGCGGCGGTTCCGCGGCGACGCTGTGTCTGGTGTCCTTCTCCGGAACCGACCCCCGACCGCTGACGATGCCGTCGTGGCTCGCCGCGGTCGGAATCGAGACGAAGCCCCGCCCCAGTTCGTCGCTCGCCATCTTGGCGATGTCGATGGCCTTCCCGCCGCCGACGCCGACGAGGTAGCCCGCGTCCACCTCGCCGGCCGCGTCCATCACTCGTTGGACGGCGGCGAAGCTCGCTTCCTCGACGATGACCGTCTCGACGTCGATTCCAGCGTCCTCGAACTGCGCCACGACGCGCTCGCCCGCCACCTCGTTGGGCGTCGGACTCGTCACGAGGAGGGGGACGCCGTGGAGGTGTAGTTCGGAGATGGCGTCCACCGTCTCCGAGAGCACCCCGTGGCCCACCACCACGTTTCGCGGAAGGCGTATCCACGTCCGTTTCTCGAACATACCCCTCACTCGTTTGGGGACTGTGAAACCAGTTCCGCTCCCGAGACGGTCGGGCGTTCCGCGACGAACGAGTCTCCGACGCGACGCCTTCGAGGGGCCCGTTCGCGTCGAGCGAGTTCCCGCAGTGGAGATAGCGACAGCACCGAACTGTCGATACAATTTTGTGAGTGAACTGTTCACTTTCGCTATGGTCTCCCGCTGGTATCAACTCGGATTGTTGCTCGGCATCGGCGGAGTGCTGCCGTCGGAACAACCGTCGACGTGAGAGGGTCGCGTTTCCGTCGACGCCTCAAATCGTCTCCAGCACGCCCAGCACTCGCTCCTCCTTCTCGCGTCCGGGGTCGTGCTCGCTCCCGTCGCGGTCGCTCTCCAGGTGCTCCTCGACGGTTCGGGCCATCGCCTCCTCGACGGGAGTCGACTCCCATCCGAGCGACGCCAGTTCGTTCGTATCGAGGACGTGCGGGTAGTCGCGGTAGAGGATGTAGTCGTCCACCGAGAGACCCGCCGTGGAGAGTTCGCGGTCGCTGGCGTGGACGAGTTCGACGGAGGTGTCGAGCGCGTCCGCTATCAGTTCGAGCATCTCGTCCATCGTGACGAGTCGGCGGTCGCCGACGTTGTACGCCTCGCCCGGTTCGCCGCGCTCGGCGACGATTCGCAGGGCGCTCGCCACGTCCTCGACGTAGGCGCGGTGCCAGAGGTTCTGGCCGTCGCCGGGGACGAGCAGGCGGTCGTAGCGGTTCGCGCGGTCGAGCCAGAAATCGAGGCGCTCGGTGTAGTCGTGGGGACCGTAGACGATGCAGGGGCGAACGCTCGTCGCGTTCACGCCGCGCTCCGCCGCCTCGAAGACGGCGCGGTCGCCCTCCGCCTTCCGCGGCCCGTAGGAGTCCGCCGAATCGTCCGCCGCCTGTTCGGGCGTGCAGTCGCAGAGCTCCGTCTCGCCCTCGCGCTTGGGAATCTCCTCGCTCGCGTAGGCGCTCCCGCTGGAGATGTAGACGTAGCCGTCCACGTCCGCGAAGATTTCCGTCGCGGCGCGAACGTCGCGCGGGTGGTAGGCCACGCAGTCCGCGACGACGTCCGGGTCGACCGCCTCCGCGGCCCGTTCGAGGGCCGCGTCGTTCGTCCGGTCGCCCTCGAAGTGGTCGACGCCCTCGGTCTCCGCGAAGGGGTTATCGTGGTTGCCGCGGTTGAAAATCGTCACGTCGTAGCCGTTGTCGAGCAGGTCCGTCACGAGGTGGCGACCGATGAACCGCGTCCCCCCGATGACGAGTGCGGAGTCCATACCGGGACACGCGCGTGCTTCGGCAAAACGCTACCGAAGGCGGAAAGGACCGAGAGACGGCGGATGGACGATGGGGACGGTGGCCGAGGGGACGACGGACGGAAGCGGAGGACGGCGGCCGGTACAATGTTTAACTTCCACGCGGGAGTAACCTACATATGCAGGTACGCGAAGCACGAACCGAAGACATATCCGGTATTCGAGACGTAGCGTCACGGTCGCTCGCGTCGACGTACAGTCACTTTTTGGACGAGGACGTCATCGACCACGCCGTCGAGGAGTGGTTCTCCGACGAGAGCCTCGAATCCGAGTTCAAGAGCCGCGGGATGCTGTTTCTCGTCGCGCTCGAAGGGGGCGACGTGGTCGGTTTCACGCAGAGCGACATGCTCCCGGACGTTCCGGAGGGCAACATCCTCTGGTTGCACGTCGACCCCGACCATCGGGGCGGAGGCATCGGAACGTCGCTCCTCGGGCGGACGCAGGAGGTTCTCACGGATAGAGGCGTCAAGACGCTTTCGGGACTGGTGCTCGCCGACAACGAGGAGGGCAACGAGTTCTATCGGCAACACGGTTTCGAGAAGGTGAGCGAGCGGACGACCGATATCGGCGGTCAGACCTACACGGAGAACGTCTACGCGGAAACCGACAAGACGGTGCTGGAGCCCCGAGAGGTCGAGGGGCGAACCCTCTACATCAACCGCGCGGAGAGCAGTCGCGGCTCGAAAGCCCCGTTTTTCGTCGTGTTCACCGACGAGGCGGCCGAGAACCGCTACGGGTACTTCTGCTCGAACTGCGAGTCGTTCGACAACTCGATGGACAGCATGGAGCGAATCGAGTGCAACGAGTGCGGAAACAAGCGTAAGGCGACGCGGTGGGACGCGGCGTACCTCTGAACGGTCGGCGTCGTCCCGGTCGTCCGCCCGTCCTCAATCGTCTGAGACGACCTCGTACCCCGACGCCCGTCCGCCCGCCGAAACCGAACTGGGCGGCGAGGTGCGAACGTCCTCTTGGCCCTCCACGATGGCCCGCCGGTAGGCGTCGGGCATGACCTTTACGAACCGTTCTTTCGCCGCCTCCCAGTTCTCCAGCAGCGCCCGCGCCCTCTCGCTCCCGGTGCCGGCGGCGTGGTTCTCGACCAAGCGCCGGAGCACCGCCTCGTCGCGGTCGTCCAGTTCGTCCGAGAGCGACACGGTTCCGTCGTTGACGCTCTCCTCGAACGCCCCGTCGTCGAGGACGTAGGCCACCCCGCCGGTCATTCCGGCGGCGAAGTTCTCGCCGGTGTCGCCCAACACGACCACGACGCCGCCGGTCATGTACTCGCAGCCGTGGTCGCCGACGCCCTCGACGACCGCCTTCGCGCCGCTGTTGCGGACGCCGAATCGCTCGCCCGCGACGCCGTTGACGTAGGCCTCGCCCGCCGTCGCGCCGTAGAGCGCGACGTTACCGACGAGGACGTCGTTGGCGTCGTAGCCCCCGTCGTCGGGCGTCCGCACGACGATTCGACCGCCGGAGAGACCCTTTCCGACGTAGTCGTTCGCGGCCCCGGTTAGGAACAGGTCGACGCCCGACTGGCAGAACGCGCCGAAGCTCTGGCCCGCGGTGCCCTCGAACCGACAGGAGACGGTTCCGTCGGGAAGTCCCGACGCGCCGTGTTTCGCCGAGATGCGCCCCGAGAGCAGCGCGCCGACGGCCCGGTCGCGGTTCGAAATCGACCGTTCGAGTTCGACCGCCCGCCCGTCGTCGAGGGCGGGGCGGGCGTCGGCGAGCAAGTCGCGGTCGAAGTGCTCGTCCAGTTCATGGTCCTGCTCCCGCGTCTTGGTTCGCCCGCCGGAGGCGTCGGGCGCGGCGAGCACCGCCGAGAGGTCGAGGTGTCGGGCCTTCGGGTGGGTCGTCTCGCGCTGGCGGAGCACGTCCGCGCGCCCGACCATCTCCTCGACCGTCTCGAACCCGAGTTCGGCCATGTACTCGCGGAGTTCCCGCGCGATGAACGTCATGTAGTTCACGACGTGGTCGGGTTCGCCGGGGAAGCGCGCCCTGAGATCCTCGTCCTGCGTGGCGATGCCGACCGGACAGGTGTTCTCGTGACACTGGCGGGCCATCACGCAGCCGCTGGTGACGAGGCTCGCCGTACCGAAGACGTACTCCTCCGCGCCGAGCAGGGCGGCGACGGCCACGTCACGCCCGGTCTTCAGACCGCCGTCGACGCTCACCCGGATGCGCGAGCGAAGCCCGGTCCGCCGGAGCATCTGGTTCGCCTCGGCGAGGCCGAGTTCCCACGGGAGTCCGGCGTTCTTGATGGACGTGCGGGGACTCGCGCCGGTTCCGCCGGAGTGGCCCGAGACGTGGACGACGTCCGCGTCGGCCTTGGCGACGCCGGCCGCGATGGTCCCGATGCCCGCCTCCGAGACGAGCTTCACGTTGATATCGACCCCGTCGCTCGCCGCCTTCAGGTCGTAGACGAGCTGTTTCAGGTCCTCGATGCTGTAGATGTCGTGTTGCGGCGGCGGCGAGATGAGGCCGACGCCGGGCGTGGCGTGGCGGACGTGGGCGATCGTCTCGTTCACCTTCCCGCCGGGAAGGTGACCGCCTTCGCCGGGTTTCGACCCCTGCGCCATCTTTATCTGGAGTTCGTCCGCCGCCTGGAGGTACCTGCTCGTGACGCCGAACCGCCCGCTGGCGACCTGCTTCACCGAGCACTCGCGCTCGGTGTCGAACCGCTCGGGCGGCGAACCGCCCTCGCCGGTGTTGGCCTTGCCGCCGATTCGGTTCATGGCGATGGCGTTGTTCTCGTGGGCCTCGGGCGACAGCGAACCGAGGCTCATCGCCGCCGTCGAGAATCGTTTCACGATGTCCTCGACCGGTTCGACCTCCTCGACGGGGATCGACTCGCGCCCCTCGGTGTCGAACTCGAGGAGCCCACGCAGGGTCTGAAGTCGCTCCTGCTGATCGTTTATCGCGGCGGCGAACTCCCGATACTCCTCGTCGCTCCCCTGTCTGACCGCGCGCTGAAGCGCGCCGACCGTCTTCGGGTTCCACTGGTGGTGGATGCCGTTCGAGCGGTGCTCGAACTCGCCCCGTCGGTCGAGGTCCGATTCGTCCTCGAACGCCGCCTCGTGGCGCGCGAGCGCGTCCTCCTCTATCTCCTCGATGCCGATGCCCTCGGTTCGGTTTTCGGTGCCTTCGAAGTACTCCGCGACGAACTCGCCGTCGAGGCCGACCGCCTCGAACACCTGCGCGCCGCGGTAGCTCTCGACCGTCGAGATGCCCATCTTCGCCGTCGTCTTCAGCAGACCCGCCTCCAGCGCGGAGACGTAGGCCTCGATGGCCTCCGCTTCGTCCGCGCCGTCCGGCCCCGCGACGAGGTCGGCGATGGTTCGGTACGCGAGGTAGGGGTTGACCGCGCCCGCGCCGTAGCCGACGAGCGTTGCGAGGTGGTGGACGGTCCGGGGGTCGCCGGACTCGACCACGAGACCGGTTCTGGTTCGAAGCCCCTCGCGGACGAGGTGGTGGTGCACCGCCCCGGTCGCCAGCAGGGACGGAATCGGAACGCGGTCGTCGCTCGTCCGGCGGTCGGAGAGGACGACGATTTCGGCCCCCGCTTCGACCGCGGTTCGAACCTCGCGTCGGACTCGTTCGACCGCGTCCCGGAGGTCGGTGTCGGGGTCGAACGTGACGTCCACGACCTCGGTCGGGAGGCCCGCCTCCTTCACCGCGGCCAGTTCCGGGTCGGTCAGCACCGGCGAGTCGAGGACGAGTTGTCGGGCGTGGGCCGGCGACTCCGAGAGGAGGTTGCGCTGCCGACCGAGCCGAGTTTCGAGGCTCGTCACCAGTTCCTCGCGGATGTAATCGAGCGGCGGGTTCGTCACCTGCGCGAACAGCTGTTTGAAGTAGGAAAACAGCGGGCGGTCGAACTCCGAGAGCACGGAGAGGGGCGTGTCGTCGCCCATCGACCCGACCGGGTCCTTGCCGTCGTTCGCCATCGGTTCGAGGAGTTCGGTCAGTTCGTCGTGGGTGTACCCCCAGACCGCCTGCCGGGCGCGGAGCGACCCCGGTCGCTCGTCGGGGGTCGGGTCGGCGACATCGGGCAGGTGTAGCTGCTCTCGCTCCACCCACTCGGCGTACCGCTCGTCGGTCAGGTCGTCGAACACCTCCTCGTCGGAGACGACCCCTCCCGCTTCGGGGTCGGCGAGAAAGAGCTGTCCGGGCCGGAGACGGCCCCGCTCGACTATCTCCTCGTCGGGCGTGTCGAGCGCCCCGGCCTCGCTCGCCATCACCAGTCGGTCGTCTTCCGTCAGGTCGTACCGGCAGGGCCGGAGACCGTTTCTGTCGAGCACCGCACCGACGCGCTCGCCGTCGGTCGCGGCGACGAGCGCGGGACCGTCCCACGGTTCGACCAGCGAGGCGTGGAAGTCGTACCACGCCCGTCGGTCGCCGTCGGTGCGCTCGCGCCACGCCTCCGGCACGAGCATCCGAAGGGCGTGGGGCAGGTCGCGGCCGTCCTGCAGGAGGAGTTCGAGGACGTTGTCGACGACGGCGGTGTCGCTCTGGTCGGCGTGCGTGACGGGCGTGATACGGTCGATGTCCTCGCCGAGGCGCTCGCTTTCGAGGTCGGTCTGGCGCGCCGCCATCCAGTTGACGTTCCCTCGGATGGTGTTTATCTCGCCGTTGTGGACGACGCGCCGGTAGGGGTGCGCGAGGTGCCACGCGCCGAGCGTGTTCGTCGAGAAGCGGGCGTGAACCATGGCGAGCGAGGACTCGAACCGCTCGTCCGCGAGGTCGGGGTAGTACCGCGGGAGTTGCTCGCCCGTTAGCAGTCCCTTGTAGACCAGCGTCTTCCGGTCGAGCGAACAGACGTAGAGTTCCTCGTCGCGCGCCTCGACTTCCTTCTCCAGGACGCGCCGCGCGACGTACAGGCTTCGGTCGAACGCGTCGGTCGACTGTCCCGCCGACGGCCGGACGAAACACTGGACGACCGCGGGTTCCGAATCGAGCGCCGTCTCGCCGAGGTCGTCGTTGTCGGTCGGAACCGCGCGCCAGTGGAACACCGTCAGCCCCTCGGCTTCGAGGACTTCCTCGACGGTTCGTCGCAGTCGGCGGCGAGCGTCGTCGGCGCGGGGGAGGAACAGCTGACCGACGGCGTACGTCTCCGGAAGTTCGCGGTCGAGTTCCGCCGCGAAAAAGGAGTCCGGTCGTTGGACGAGGATGCCGGCACCGTCCCCGGTATTCGGTTCCGCGCCCGTGGTTCCGCGGTGTTCGAGGTTGGCGAGCAGCGAGACGCCGTCCGATACTATCCCGTGGCTGGCGTCGGCATCGAGGTCCATGACGATGCCGACGCCGCAGTTCGACCGCTGGTCGGTCGGGTCGGCGAGTCCGTGAGTCATTGTCATCCTGCATGGCCAGACGGTATAAGAGACTACTCCTGAAGGACTAAATGAATGCTATTGTCAATACTATCACCTTATATAGTGGTCAAACGGTGAAATATCCCGGAAATAAACGACAAGACCGAGAACTAGTCGATTGGTTCGTGCCTAACTGACCGATAAGCTCCGCAATTAGCGGTCGATCGTCAAATCTCTCCATTACTCCCGTTCGATGAGCGCCTGCAGGTCGTCTTCGTCGTAGTTGACGAGAAGCCGCGATTCATCCTTGAACGTTCGCAACACGATCTGCGTCGAGGAGTGTTCGATGCCGTCGGTGTGGATGATGTTGTCGATGTACTCCTGCAGGTGGTCGTGGTCGCGTAGGTGGGCGATGACGGTGAACGACTTATCGCCGAGCATGAAGTAGACGGTCTGCACCCCCGAGATGCCGCACAGATTCTCGCCGATATCCTCGTAGTCCGGGCCGTACTCGCTCCGAATCTCCGTGATGGCGGTGAGTTCGAGTCCGAGTTCGCGAGCGTCGAGTTTCGAGACGGTGCCCGACAGGATACCCTGTTTGCGGTACTTGTCGAGTCGATAATACACCGTCGAAGTGCTGATTCCGAGTTCGTCGCTCACTTCGTCCACGTCGATGTCACCTTCTCTGTCGAGCCATCGAAGGATTTTGAAGTCCTTTTCGTCTAGATTAACGTCTGCCATGTCTAAGCGGTCGTAGTCGGGTTTCTAAAACTTTGCTAAGAATTACCGGGTTGTATGAATCGTGTTCCTACGGATTACAATACGTGTCGGCCGGGACGATTGTCCCAACTTCCCTCAAGATATCGTGCGAAAAATCCACTCAAACCGCTATATAATTTTCTTTTCCAACCTTCCCCGGAAACCACCCATCGATTATCCTTCCCGAACTGGTGAGAATCGTGGTTCGTCCTTCAACACCGATCGCAGAAACGCGCGGCGTCGCACGACCCGTCGAAGGACTTTCGAAACCGCGCGGGCGTTCAACCGCGGTGCGGGACGAAGAACGACGGAGGCTCAGTAGGTCTTGGCGAAGTACGCCGTCTCCTCGCTCTCGTCGCCGCAGACGGCGCACTCGTCGCCGACGGGTTCTTCGTCCCTGTCGAGGGGCACCATGACTATCTCCGCCGCGATCTGGTCCTTGATCTCGGCTTCGCACGCTTCGTCGCCGCACCACGCCGTCTTCACGTAGCCGCCGTGCTGACCGATGGTGCCGAGGATGTCGGCGCGGGAGTCGGCTTCGCGGATGTTCGCTTCGAGGTTCTCCTCGGCCGATTCGTACAGTTTGTCGTACACCGCGTCGAGGTGGTCTTCCACCGCTTCGGCGATACCGACGCGACTCTCTGCGACCGATTCGCCGTCGGGTCGGTGGACGACCGTCACCTCGTCGTCTTGGACCTCGTTCGGGCCGATTTCGAAGCGGACGGGGACGCCTTTGAGCTCCCACTCGTTGAACTTGAAACCGGGGTTGCGCTCGTCGCGGTCGTCCAGTTCGACGCGAACGCCGGCGTCTTCGAGGTCGTCCGCGACGTTGGCCGCGTAGGAGAGCACCTCCTCGCGGTTCTCCTCCTGCCAGATGGGGACGATGACGACCTGCTCGGGCGCGAGGGCTGGCGGGCAGACGAATCCCTGTTCGTCGCTGTGGGTCATGATGAGCGCCCCGAGCGCGCGCCACGACAGCCCCCACGAGGTCGTGTGGGCCACGCGCTCGTCCTCGTTCTCGTCGGTGAACAGGAGGTCGTAGGCCTCCGCGAAGCCCTGTCCTAGGTAGTGGCTCGTCGCGCTCTGGACGGATTTGCCGTCCGGCATCATCGCTTCCACCGTCGTCGTGGTGTCCGCGCCGGGGAACTTGTCGTGTTCGGGCTTGCGGCCGCGCATGACCGGGATGGCGAGCACCTCCTCGAAGAGGCGCGCGTACTGCTCGAGGCGGGTCATCGTCTCGTCCCACGCCTCCTCCTCGGTCGCGTGGGCGGTGTGGCCCTCCTGCCAGAGGAACTCCTTGGTGCGGAAGAAGGGTTTCGTGTCGGTGGCCTCCCAGCGGATGACGCTACACCACTGGTTGAGTCGGAGCGGGAGGTCGCGGTGGCTTCGCACCCACTGACTCATGAACGGCGTGATGATGCTCTCGCTGGTGGGACGGAACGCGAGGCGCTCTTCGAGTTCTTCGTGGCCGCCGTGGGTGACCCACGCCACCTCGGGGTCGAACCCCTCGACGATGTCGCTCTCGCGTTCGAGGTAGCTCTCGGGGATGAGCGCGGGGAAGTAGGCGTTTCGCGACCCCGTCTCCTTGAACCACGAATCGAGGTGGTCCTGCACGCCCTCCCAGAGGGCGTACCCCCGGGGCCGGGTGACGATGAACCCGCCCATGGGGGCGTAGTCCGCGAGACCCGCCTTCAGTACCACTTCGGCGTACCAGTCCCCGGTTTCGTACTGTTTGCTTTTGGTTATCCCGAGTTCCTGTTCGTTGTCGCTCATTACATCTATCCAGTCCGGATGCGCTCTTAAATCCCCTGAAGTGACCGACCCGGAGGGACGGTGCGAATCGAGGAGTCGGTCGGCGGGGGCGGCCGTCTCTCAACTCTTAAGACTCAGCCCCGCAACAGTCCAAACAATGTTCGACGCGGACGACCTCGAAGAGATCCGCCGGGGGAAAGACGACTGGGAGGACGAGACGCTCGGACCCACGTTGGAGCGCTTCGGCGAACGAAAGGAGGAGTTCACGACCGACACGGACGGACAGACGGTCGAGCGACTCTACACGCCGAACGACGTGGCCGAGACGGACTACGAGGACGACCTCGGCTTCCCCGGCGAGGAACCCTACACCCGCGGCGTCTACCCGACGATGTACCGCGGGCGACTGTGGACGATGCGACAGTACGCCGGCTTCGGCACGGCCGAGGAGACGAACGAACGCTACCACTACCTCATCGACAACGGGCAGACCGGGCTCTCGGTCGCGTTCGACCTGCCGACGCAGATGGGGTACACCTCCGACGACGAGATGTCGGCCGGCGAAGTCGGCAAGTCGGGGGTCGCCATCGACTCTCTGGCGGACATGGAGACGCTCTTCGACGGCATCCCGCTGGACGAGGTGAGCACGTCGATGACCATCAACGCGCCGGCCTCGGTGCTGCTGGCGATGTACATCGCGGTCGGCGACGAGCAGGGAGTCCCCCGAGAACAGCTCCGGGGCACCATCCAGAACGACCTGTTGAAGGAGTACATCGCCCGAAACACGTACATCTACCCGCCGGAACCGTCGATGCGTATCATCACCGACATCTTCGAGTTCTGCGCCGAGGAGACGCCGAAGTTCAACACCATCTCCATCTCGGGCTACCACGTCCGCGAGGCGGGCGCGACCGCTGCGCAGGAACTCGCCTTCACGCTCGGCAACGGAATCGAGTACGTCGAAGCCGCCCTCGACGCGGGACTGGACGTGGACGAGTTCGCCCCGCAGCTCTCTTTCTTCTTCAACGCGCACAACGACATCCTCGAAGAGGTCGCCAAGTTCCGCGCCGCCCGGCGGATGTGGGCGACCATCATGGAGGAGCGGTTCGGCGCGGAGAGCCCGAAATCGAAGCAGCTCAAGTTCCACACGCAGACCGCGGGTTCCACCCTGACCGCCCAGCAGATAGAGAACAACGTCGTCCGCGTCGCGTATCAGGCGCTCGCCGCCGTCCTCGGCGGCACGCAGAGCCTCCACACGAACGGGAAAGACGAGGCGCTGGCGCTCCCGACCGAACAGAGCGTGCGAACCGCGCTCCGAACTCAACAGATTCTCGCCCACGAGAGCGGTGCCGCCGACACCATCGACCCCCTCGCCGGAAGCTACTACGTCGAAGCCCTCACGGACGACCTCGAAGAAGAAGCGTTCGACATCATCGACACCGTGGACGAGAAGGGCGGGATGCTCTCGGCCATCGAGAGCCAGTGGGTGCAGCGCCGGATTCAGGACGTCGCGTTCGACCGCCAGCAGGAGGTCGAGGCGGGCGAGCGCATCATCGTCGGCGTCAACGAGTTCGAGGTAGACGAGGAGCCGGAGATGGACATCCAGGAGGTCACCGAGGAGGACGAACGCCGACAGATAGACCGCCTGAACGAGGTCCGGGAGGAGCGCGACGAGGAAGCGGTCGAGGCGACGCTGGCCGCACTCAGCGAGGCGGCGGAGGGCGACGACAACCTCATGCCGTACATCGTCGACGCGGTGAAAGCCTACGCCACGGTCGGCGAAGTCTGCGACGTGCTCCGCGACGCGTTCGGGGAGTACCAGCCCGGGACGGCGGTGTGACGCTCGAACCGACGAGGGCGTTTCACCGACGTTATATCGACCGACGACGAGTTGCAAACATGCGAATCGACCACATGGGCGTCGCCACCGAGAACGCCGACGAACTGGCCGAGCGGTACGGCGCGCTCTTCGGCGCACCCGTCGCCCACGAGGAGGAGTTCGACGGCCTGAAGGTCGTCTTCCTCGACTTCGAGGGGAGCTACTTCGAACTGCTCGAACCGACCGAGGAGGGAACCGTCTCGCGCTATCTCGACCGTCGCGGGCCGGGCATCCACCACGTCGCGCTTCGAACCGAGGATATCGAGAGCGCGCTGAAGACGGCCCGCGAGCACGGCGTCGAACTCATCGACGAGGAGCCGCGACCCGGCGCGTGGGGTCACGACGTCGCGTTTCTCCACCCGAAATCGACGGGCGGCGTGCTCGTGGAGTACGTCGAGCACTGACGAAAACGACCGCGGACGAGCGGATTATTTGAACCGGAACGTCTCCAGGTTCTTCGGCGCGAACGTGCGGATGTTGTACTCGTGGTAGAGCGACGAGGAGAGGTCCTGCGTCGAACTCTCGTCGCCGTGGACGCAGAGCACCTTCTCGGGGCGGGGGTTCATCGTCTTCACGAAGTTCATCAGCCCCTGTCTGTCGGCGTGGCCGGAGAAGCCGTCCACCGTCTCGACGTCCATCTTCAGGCTGAGGGTATTGCTTCGGCTGCCGCGTCCGTTGAGCGGAATCTCGTCCCAACCGCTCTGGATGCGACGCCCGAGCGTCCCCTGCGCCTGGTAGCCGACGAACACCATCGTGTTGTCGGGGTCGCCGCCGAGGTGTTCGAGCCACGACATGATCGGACCGCCGGTGACCATCCCGGAGGTCGAGAGGATGATACACTGGTCGCCGTCGGCGACGTCCTGTCGTTCGTCCTCGCCGCCGTCGATGTGGTTGAACTGCGGGGCGAGGAACGGGTTCTCGTCCTCGTGGAAGATGCGGTCGCGGAGGTCGTCGCGCAGGTACTCGGGGTAGGTCGTGTGGATGGCCGTCGCCTCCCATATCATCCCGTCCAGGTGGACGGGCATGGTCGGGATGTCGCCCTTCCGCATCGCCTCCTCGATGACGAGCATCATCTCCTGGGAGCGCCCCACCGCGAACGCGGGGATGACGACCTTGCCGCCCTTCTCGTACGTCTCGTTGATTATCCGCTTGAGATTGCGTTCGGAGTCCTCCTGGTCGGTCTGGTAGTCGTTGCGACCGCCGTAGGTCGATTCGAGCACCAGCGTCTCGACGCGGGGGAAGTCGTTGACCGCGCCGTTGAACAGGCGCGTGTCGGTGTAGTGGATGTCGCCCGAGAACGCCACGTTGTACAGGCCGTCGCCGATGTGGAAGTGCGTCACCGCGGAGCCGAGGATGTGACCCGCGTTGTGGAACGTGAGCTTCACGTCCGGCGCGACGTCGGTCACGTCGCCGTACTCCAGCGGGATGGTGTGTTTGATGGCTTCCCGAACCATCTCGCTCTCGTACGGCGGGACGCGGCCCTCCTTCGCGGCCACGTCGAGGTAGTCGAGTTGGAGGAGTCCCATCAGGTCGCGGGTGGGCTCGGTCGTGTATATCGGGCCGTCGTAACCGTACTTGAACAGGAGCGGGATGAGCGCGCTGTGGTCCAGGTGAGCGTGCGTGAGCACCACCGCGTCGATGGTGCTCGCGCCAGCCCCCAGCGCCTCCTCGACCTGCAGGTACGGCACGTCGTCGGACCCCGGTTTGTCGCCGCAGTCGATGAGGATGCGGGTCTCCGGCGTCGAGAGGATGAAGCTCGCCCGCCCGACCTCCCGACAGCAGCCGAGGGTCGTGATGCGAACCCACTCCTCGTTGCTCATCTCCTCGCGGTGTATCTGTCTGCCGACCTTCTCCAGGACGTCCCGGCGGTCTTCGCGCTCCTGTTTCAGGAAGTTCCTGACGTTCGACACCGTGGAGGACTCGATGGGCGGCGTGCGAACGACCTCCGGCGTCCAGCCTACTTCCTGCGTTATCTGTCGGAGCGTGCTTCCGTGCTTGCCGATGACCATTCCCGGCTTCTCGGCTTCGATGACGACTTCCCCGGTGTCCACGTGGAAGTCGAGGTCGGTCACGCCCGCTTCGTCGGGGATGACCTCGAGGATGTCCTCCCGGGCGCTCTCGGGTCGGGAGAGCACGTCCGGGTCGGGACGAACCGTGATTCGCTTCCGAAGCTGGCTCGCCAGCTTTCGGATGAGGTCGCCGTTGCGCGCGAACTTCTTGGGGTCGCGCGTGTAGACGACGAGTTCGGGTCCTTCGTACTTCACGTCCGACACCGAAATGTCGCTCGGCAGTTCGCTCGTGATCGTTGCTTTGAGGTCTTCGAGTTGTTGCTCTACTTTACTCATGGTGAAAACAGTCTGCTTCGTCCGTTGCGAGACGGGGTGCTGTCGTTCCGACGTGTCGGGCGGCGCCGTAGACGGTGAGTTCGACCACCGTGACCACTACGACTCGTCCAGCACAACATAGATTGTCTCGATTTTTCTGCGGGATTGTGTGATTGCGCGGTCGCGCGTACTGTAGTCCTGGTCTCCGAAAGCCAACCGTTCAAGGTAGACGCAGGAAAACCCGCTTATCACCCAGTAAACGGTGCGATTATAAAAGCCTTCTCAAAAATGCTAAATCCCCGCTCGTCGACGCCTTCCCCATGCAGCTATCCCCGTCCGCGGTGGCCGACGAACGCGAATGGGTCCGGAACCGAACCGAGGCGGTGACGCTCATCAACCGCGTCCGAGCGGACCTCGGCGAGGCGTTCGGTACGGACGTGGCAAGCGTCTCCGAATCGGCGTACCGCGACGAGGTCGACGCCGTCTTCGCGGACGGCGACCTCGCGGTGAACGTCGCGGCGCTGGTCGCCGTCCTCCGCGACCTGGACGTGGACGACGACTACCCGGGCTTCGTCGTGGACGAACTGCTCGGCCGGGAACTCGCCGGGATGATCGCCGGCACCCAACCCCTGCGCTTGCTCGGCGAGGCGACCTTCCACTACGCGGACGTGATGCACCACGCCGACGACGAGGCGGCGGGACTGGACGACCTCGACGCCGCGCTCGCCGCCGGGTTTCAGACGCGACTACCGGGGTGGTCGTGGACGGAGAGCGAGAGTCCGTTTTCGGTGGAGTGAGACTACGGATCGACGCCGAAGCCGAAATAGCGTCCTCCGCACACGATGTCGAATCCGATAACCCCGAGCGAGAGCGTGCCGACGACCGCGAGAGCGACTTGCCAGAGTTCGTTCGAACCGACGAGAGTGGCTGCCAAGACCGACCACGCGAGACAGACGAAACCGATTTCGGACGGTCGGTGCCCCTCGACGTTCCACGGAAGGTCGATGGTCGAGAACACGAGGAGCAGGCCGCCGAGAACGCCGAGCGATAGCCGGACCAGCGCGGCCGCCTCTCTCGGTGCGCCGCCCGTCAAAAGGAGGCCGAGGTTGAGGAACAGAACCAGAACTCCGAGCCAACGCACTCCTCGCGGCCCTATCCCTCCGGTGGGCGCGCTGATGGTCGGCGCTTCATGCGATCTTGTCGATGGTCTGCGGTAAAAACTCTCGCGTTTTACACGTCTTCGTCCGCACCGACGACGAGAAAGTCGGAGTAGAGGTACCGACGTCGACCGGAGTTCAGGCGTCGGCGTCGTCGATGTCGAAGTGACGCCCGCCGCGGGCGATGTCGAATCCCATGAAGCCGAACAAAGCGGCCGTGGCGAGCGATACGGCCAGCCACCAGAGTTCGTCTTCGGCGGCGAGGTTGGTGAGCAGGTACGACGCCGCGAAACAGAGGTAGCCCAGTCCGGCCAGTCTGTACCACTCGATTCGCCACGGGAGGTCGACGGTCGAGAGGACGAAGAGGAGACCGCTGAGCGCGCCCAGGGCGAACCGGACGAACGCCAATTCGTGCGCCAGCGCGTCGCCCCCGGAGCCGACGAGAAATTCCAGATACAAGAGGAGGAGAAACAGCCCGAGCCACCGGAACCAGCGCCGTTTCACGCCTCCCGTGGGGGCTCTAACGCTCGGCGCTCTGACGTTCGGCGCTTTCATGTCGTTCCGTTGGCGAACCGAGCGTAAATGTCTTGTCTCGCGAGGGATCGAACGAGGGTTTTCCTCCAACTTCCGGAACACTGATAGAAGCGCGGCGACTGTCGACGGACGTGCAACCCGCGACGCTCTGCTATCCCGTTCGGAACGAGCGCGTCCTGCTCATCCGCAAGAAGCGCGGCCTCGGCGCGGGGAAGTTCGTCGGCCCCGGCGGGAAAGTCGAGGACGGCGAGACGCCGCGCGAGGCGGCGGTTCGGGAGGTCGAAGAGGAGATCCGCGTGTCGGTGACCGACCCGACCAAGGTCGGCGAGTTCGAGTTCGTCTTCGGTGTTCGCGAGAGTGCCGCTCTCGGAAACTCGTTAGAACTCCGTTCTGACGGTGACGACACGCGGATGTTCGTCCACGTCTTCCGCGCCGAGGAGTTCGCCGGAACGCCCGAGGAAACGGCGGAGGCCGTCCCTCGATGGTTCGACTTCGAGGACGTGCCCTACGACGAGATGTGGGAGGACGACCGCCTCTGGATGCCCCACCTCTTCTCGGGCGAGACGTTCGCCGGACGGTTTCGGTTCGACGCCGAGGGAGAGACGCTGGTGGAACACGACCTGACCGTCGGCGTGGAGTTCTGAGGCGAGCGTTCGACGCCGCGCCCGCCTACCGCCGCCCGGTGTCGTACTTGTAGGTCGCGCTCTCGGGGTCGATGCCGAACTCCTCCGCCATCGAGTCGGTGTCCGTCTCCTCCGAACCGCCGGTCTCCCGGGGTCGGGCGTTCTTGAATCGCTCGCGCAGGCGGTCGGGCATCTCGAACGCCTCGACCGCGAGCACCATCGGCACCGCGTCGGGTTCGATGCGTTCTCGCTTGGTCTCGAGGCGGTCGCGCAGTTTGTCGGGCAACTCGTCGACGTCGATGACCTCGAAGCCGAACTGTCCGAGGAAGTCGGGCACGCCGACGAGGGCGTACACCTCCTCGAAGCCCTCGTCGCTCGCCTTGTCGATGAGGCGCTCGACGACGTGCGCGCCGACGCCCTGCCCGCGCCACGCTTCCACGACGCCGATGCTCGTCAGTTCGCAGATGTCGGGCGCGTCCTCCGGTTTGTGGATGCGGATTCGACCGAATCCGGCCTTCTCGTTCGACGTTTCGTCGATGGCGACGACGTAGTCCCGGGAACGGAAGGCGGTCTCGTCGAGCCCCATCGCCTCGATGTTGTCGAGTAGCCAGACCTCCTCTCTGTTTTTCGCGTCCCGGACGTACATGGTGAGAGATTCGCTGGCAGGGCGTAAAAAGGTGTGGCGATTCGGGACTCCGAGGGGACGACGCCGACCGTGGTGGGGTGATTGGACGCCGACTACAACTGCTCAAGCGACCGCAACTTCTGCTCCACGTCCGGCGGCGCGGCGCTCGGTCCGTCGCGCACCCGGTGGTCGGGAATCAGAATCGGCGCGGGGTTCTCGTCCAGCGCGGTTCGCACGAGTTGCAGGTCAGCCTCCTCCGTGTGGTCCAAACCGGACGTCATCCGGGTCAGCGTCTCCACGTTCACCTGCTCGCCGTAAGGCACCGCCCTGACCGCTTCGAGGACGCGCCGTCGGTCGGTCGGGAGCGTCAGCGCGACCTGCACGTCCTCGAAGTTGTCCTCCACGCCCTCCAGGTACGCGGCGATTCGGTCGAGAACGGGGTGGTCCGCTTCGGCGTCCTCGTCGGCCTCGCGGGGGAAGGTCACGCGCAGAACGCGCCCGCTCGCCACCCCAATCTGTACGGACCGCTCCAGATACGGCGACTCCCGCGCGTAGATTCCGGCGTTCTCGTCCATGGCGGGGGAAACGCCCCTCGGAAACTTCAAGATTCGTCCCCCGGACGCAAGTCTTATGTATAAACTAGTCCATTGATGTACGATAATGAACGCAGAAGGTGAACTCGCGCCCGCGGTCGAATCCATCCTTCGCGCCGCGCGGTCGCGCGGGACGCCCGACGCGCGGGACGGACGCGTCTCCATGGACGAGCGTTCGGTGCGCTCGTTCGCGGACGCGCTCGCTCGCGCGGAGGCGGACGGACGGGTTCCGCTCGTCGCGGAGGTGAAACCGACCAGTCCGACGACGGACGGAAGCAGGACCGACGACCCGGTCGAACTGGCCCGGAAGATGGTCGACGGCGGCGCGGCGGCGCTGTCGGTGCTCACCGAACCGGAGCACTTCGGCGGGTCGCCCGAGAGCCTGCGTCGAGTTCGGGAGGCGGTGGACGTGCCGGTCCTCCGGAAGGATTTCGTCCTACGGGAGGAGCAACTGGACGCGGTGGAAGCGGACGTCGTCCTCCTCATCGTGCGGTTCGTGGACGACCTCGGCGGACTGCTCGCCGCCGCCCGCGAGCGCGGCTTTCAGGTGCTCGTGGAGGTGCACACCCGCGACGAACTGGCCGAGGCCCTCGACGCGGGGGCGGAGATCGTCGGCGTGAACAACCGCGACCTCGCCAATCTCGACGTGGACCTCGACACCTTCGAGTCGGTCGCGCCCGCCGCGCCCGACGACGTGACGCTCGTCGCGGAGAGCGGAATCTCGACCCCCGAGGACGCCCGCCGGATGCGAGCGGCGGGGGCGGACGGCCTCCTCGTCGGGAGCGCCGTCATGGACGGGGACGTGACCGAGAACGCGCGGAGGTTGGTCGAGGCATGAGCGAGACGGAGCGGAAAACCGAGACCAAGTTCGGCGAGTACGGCGGCCAGTACGTCCCCGAGGTGCTGATGCCCGCCATCGAGGAGCTGCAGTCGGCCTACGAGCGCTACGTCCGGGAGAACGAGGACGGGTTCGTGGACGAGTTCCGCCGCCACCTCCGCGACTTCGGCGGGCGACCGACCCCGCTCCAGCGCGCCGACGCGCTGAGCGAGCGGTACGACCGCGACGTCTACCTGAAACGGGAGGACCTGCTCCACGGCGGGGCGCACAAGCTGAACAACGCGCTCGGGCAGGTGCTGCTGGCGAAGTACATGGGCAAAGACCGAATCGTCGCCGAGACGGGCGCGGGTCAGCACGGCACCGCGACGGCGATGGCCGCCGCCTACCTCGACGTCGACTGCGAGGTGTACATGGGCCGCACCGACATCAACCGCCAGCGCCCGAACGTCTTCCGGATGCGAACCCACGACGCCGAGGTGAACCCCGTCGACGCGGGTTCGGGAACGCTGAAGGAGGCCATCAACGAGACGATGCGCGACTGGGCGGCGAACGTCGAGGACACCCACTACGTCATCGGGAGCGTCGTCGGCCCGCACCCCTTCCCGCGGATGGTGCGCGACTTCCAGTCGGTCATCGGCGAGGAAGCCCGCGAGCAGATTCGAGAACGGGCGGGCAGACTGCCGGACGCCGTCCTCGCCTGCGCGGGCGGCGGGTCGAACACGATGGGCGCGTTCCACCGCTTCGTCGGCGACGAGGACGTGGCCCTCTACGCCGTCGAAGCGGGCGGTTCCGGCCTGACGGTGGACGAAGCCGAGGGCGTCGCTCCCCACTCCGCGTCGCTCGCCGCGGGCGAGGACGGCGTCCTCCACGGGGCCCGGACGAAGCTGCTCCAGAGCCGCGACGGCCAGATTCTCGAATCCCACAGCGTGAGCGCCGGACTCGACTACTCCGGCGTCGGCCCGGAGCTCGCCCACCTCGTCGAGACGGGGCGCGTGACGCCCGCGAGCGTCGGCGACGACGCGGCGCTCGAAGCGTTCCACCGCCTCTCGAAACTGGAGGGAATCATCCCCGCGCTGGAGTCGAGCCACGCGGTCGCGTACCTCGAAGAGGCCGAGGAGTTGGGCGACCTCGTCGTCGTCACCGTCTCCGGCCGGGGCGACAAGGACCTCGACACGGTCATCGAGGAGAGCGAGAAGCGCGGCATCGAGAGCGCGCCGGAGATGGGGGTCTTCGAGTGAACCTCGAATCGGCCTTTTCGGACGACCCGGCCCTGATTCCGTACGTCGTGGCGGGCGACCCCGACCCGGAGGCGACGAAGGAGTACGTTCGGGCGCTGGCGCGGGGCGGGGCGGACGTTATCGAACTCGGCCTCCCGTTCTCGGAACCCATCGCCGACGGGCCGACGATCCAGAACGCCATCCGGCGCGCGCTCGACGCCGGGATGACGCCCGACCGCTACCTCGAACTCGTCGCCGACCTCGACGTGGACGTACCCCTCGTCTGCATGACCTACTACAATCTCCTCTACCGGTTCGGAGACGGGGCCGGGGTCGAGTCGTTCGTCGAGGCGGGCGCGGACGCCGGACTGTCGGGTCTCATCGTCCCGGACCTCCCGGTCGAGGAGAGCGGGCCGCTCCGGGCGGCCTGCGACGAGCACGGACTCGACCTCGTGTTCATCGTCGCGCCGACGACCACGGACGAGCGCAGGGAGCGCATCCTGTCGCGCGCGTCGGGGTTCGTCTACGTGCAGGCGCGACTGGGAACGACGGGCGCGCAGGCGGACGTGAGCGGTGCGACCCACGAGAGCCTCTCGCGCCTCGCGGACGACGACCTGCCGAAGGCGGTCGGCTTCGGCGTGAGCGAGGGCGAACACGCCCGCGAAATCGTGGCGGCGGGCGCGGACGGCGTCGTCGTCGGGAGCGCCCTCGTGGATATCGTCGCGTCGGGCGAGAACGTCGCTGACCGCCTCGAAGCGAAAGCCGCGGAACTCAAATCCGGGGCGCGAGAAGGGAGGCACGAAGTACCGGAACCGGAACGCACTTGAAAACCGCTTGCCACACTTTCACATACTATGAACACAGGAACTGCGGCACGACTCGACCGCATCGGGCGCGACGGACGCTACGTCGTCGTCCCGATGGACCACGGAATCACGCTCGGAGCGGTACGCGGACTGAAGAACATCGAAACGACCATCGACGCGGTCACCCGGGGGGGTGCCGACGCCGTTCTCACGCAGAAGGGCGTCGCGCCGCGCGTCCACCCGAACAAGAACGGCGCGGGCTACGTCGTCCACCTGAACGCGTCGACGACCATCGGTCCGGACTCGAACGACAAACGAACGACCGGCACCGTCGAGGACGCCATCCGCGCCGGCGCGGACGCCGTCTCGTTTCACATCAACGTCGGGAGCAACCACGAACCGGAGCAGATGAGCGAACTCGCGCGGGTCTGTTCCGAGGCCGACCGATTCGGTCTCCCGGTGCTCGCCATGTCCTACGCGCGGGGGCCGGGCGTCGACGAGCACGACGCCGAGAGCCTCGGCCACGCGGTTCGACTCGCAGAGGAGGTCGGCGCGGACGTGGTGAAGACGGCGTACAGCGGCGACGCCGAGAGCTTCGAACGCGTCGTGGAATCGACGCGCCTCCCCGTCATCATCGCCGGCGGCACGCCCGAGAGCGACCGGACGACGCTCGCCGCGGTTCGCGGCGCGATGGACGCGGGCGCGGCGGGCGTCTCCATCGGGCGGTCGGTCTTCCAGCACGACGACCCGGCGGCCATCGCGCGGGCAGTGGCGGGCGTGGTGCACGACGACCTCTCCGCGGATGACGCGCTCGACGGGGCCGGACTCGCGGTGGAGGTTTGAGGTCGGCGCGGGGCGAAGCGACCGACGGCGCTCGAAGGAGTCGCCGTATCCGCCACGTTGAAGCCACCCCGATTCGACCGTGGAACTATGACACGCTCCGTGTGGTTGAAAGCCGACTCGGCGGTCGGCGACTGGGACGACCGACGCAGACGAATCACGACCGGACTGGAAGCAGGCGTCGACTGGGTGCTCGTGGACGAACACGACGTAGAGCGCGTCCGCGAACTCGGCGAGGTGAACGTCGCGGCGTTCCGCTCCGACGGCGACGTTCACGTGATGGACGTCGAGGCGGACGACGGCCCCGAGGTCGACGCGCGCATCGTCGGCAAGGACGGCGAGGGCGACGGGACGGTCGACCTCCCGTCCGACCTCTCCGGTTCCGCCGACCTCTCGACGCTCCGGCGGGACGGCGAAGCCGAGGGAGCCTACGTCCGAATACTGAGCGAGAAGTACGAAGCGTTCGCCGAGGCGGCGGCCGAGGAGGCGGCCTACACCGTCATCGTCGGTGAGGACTGGACCATCATCCCGCTCGAGAACCTCATCGCGCGAATCGGCGAGGAGACGGAACTGGTCGCGGGCGTCTCGAACGCCGAGGAGGCCCGAGCCGCGTTCGAGACGCTGGAACTCGGCGCCGACGCGGTGTTGCTGGACAGCGACGACCCCGACGAAATTCGCGCGACGATCGACGTTCGAGACGCCGCCGAGCGCGAGAAACTCGACCTCGAGTGGGCCGAGGTGCGAACCATCGAACGGACGGGGAGCGCCGACCGCGTCTGCGTCGACTCCGGGTCGCTGCTGGAACACGACGAGGGCATGCTCGTCGGGTCGATGTCGCGGGGGCTCTTTTTCGTCCACGCGGAGACCGCCGAATCGCCCTACGTCGCATCCCGGCCGTTTCGCGTGAACGCCGGGGCGGTTCACGCCTACGTCCGGACGCCCGACGGCGGGACGAAGTACCTCGCGGAACTGCAGAGCGGCGACGAGGTGCAGGTCGCCGATCTCGACGGGAACACGCGCGAGGCGGTGGTCGGACGGGTGAAGATAGAGAAGCGCCCGATGTTCCGACTCGAGGTCGAGACGGCGGACGGAGACCGCGTGGAGACGCTCCTCCAGAACGCGGAGACCATCAAGGTCGCGACGCGAGACGGGCGAAAAGCGGTGACCGACCTCGCGGAGGGCGACGAGGTGAAACTCCTCCTCGAAGGCGGCGCTCGGCACTTCGGCGAGCGCGTCGAGGAGAGCATCATCGAACAGTAGTTCGCCGGCGGTCGGTCTCTATTTCTCACTGTGCGGTCGCGTCGCGTTCGAGCGGGGCGGTACACCACTGGCAGAAATCGAGGTCTTCGTCCACTTCTCGGCCGCAGTTCGGACACTGCGTGCCGCGTCCGCCCGTGACGGCGGCGGCCCGGTTGCCGCGGAGGGCGGCCCAGTACGCGTCGAGGATGTTGCACAGTTGGACGACGAGAATCGGGAGGACGATGCTCGTCTTGAGGCCTTGCACGGCCTGTACGTAGGCCGACCAGCCCCCGGTTTCGACGCTCTGGAACGTTTGCTCCGGGATGAACACCATCGCCGTCGTCAGGGCGAAGCCGAACCAGAGAAGCGCGCGAAGCCACTGGCGCAGGTAGGCGTGGCCGAGTCCGGGGTAGACCAGCGCGAGCAGGGCCGCGAGCCACGGGCGCTTTCGGTTCCGCGTCACTAGCCGGGGATTGACGTTGAGTCGTTTTAAACCCTTCCGATACGTTTTCGACGAAACGACGACCCCAGTCCGCACGAAAACCGTACGCCGTGCCGGTTTCGCCCGCCGTTCGTCACCCGCCTAAATCGCGGACGAGGCGCGAGAGGGTCGTCAAATCGTACTGCCCCGGCGCGGTCGCGTCGGCCGAATCGAGGGGCGCGTAGCCGATTTTCGAGCCGTAGAGCGGCGCGACCGCCCGCGAGTGTTTGCCGACTTCGCCCATCGCCACGGTCGCCACGCGTCGCCCGCGCTCCGTCAGGTCGTCCGTGACCGCAAGCAGGTCGAGCACGTCGGAGCGGGTTCGGGCGGTGACCGCGAGCTTTCCCACGTCGGCGCGGTCGGTGGCGTCTTCCAGCAGTTCGCGCAGTTTCTCACGAGGGGGCGTCGTATCGAAGTCGTGCACCGAGGCGACGACCGCGGCGTCGTTCGCGCGGGCGCGCTCCGCGACCGCCGCGCCGCGCTCCCTGAACAGGCTCTCCAGTTCGACGTCGATTGCGACGACGGCGTCGCGCTCCGCCGCGGCGGCGAGGGCGTCCAGTCGCTCGTCGCCGGTCGCTTCGCCGCCCTCCCACGCCGCCCGGTTCGTGGCGAGAACCGGCAGGTCGCCGTCGTAAGCCGAGAGCGAGTCGAGCGGGTCGTCCGCCAGGTCCATCCGAAACTCAACGAGGTCGGCGTGGTCGCGGGCGCGGGGTTCCGCCCCGAGGTCGGCGGTGCTGGCCGCGAGGGCGAACGTGTCGAACTCCATGGCGGACGGTCGGCCCGCCCGAACAAAAGGTTACTCGAACGAACCGACTACTCGCGGTACGGTTCGTGGGTGGCGACGAACCGAGTGCCGTCGCGGGTCACGTCGGTCACCTCGTAGAATCGGATGTCGCGCTCCTGCGCCGTCTTGACCGGGAAGTCGTAGTGGCGGGAGTCGTACTTCAGCGTCCCGTCGTGCTCGCGGACGAACTCGCGGTGTTCGTCGAGTCGCGTACCGACGACGTCGCGCGAGAGTTCGGGCACCGACTCGACGCGCTCCTCGAAGACGCTCGTGAACTCTTCTTCCAGTTCGTAGCCCACCGAGTGGCGGCCGGCGACCATCGCCGCGAGCGAGGTGGTTCCGGTCCCCCAGAACGGGTCGAGGACGGTGTCGCCGTAGACCGAGAACATCGAGACGAGCCGGTAGGGAAGTTCGAACGGGAACGCCGCCGAACGCTCGCGCAGGTCGCCGTGGTCGAGTTCCTGTATCTCGCCGCGAACCTCGACCCAGAGGTCGGAGAACCACTCGTTGCGCTCCTCCCAGAAGTACGCCGACTCGTAGCGCCGGTCCGACCCCGGTTCGAGGTCGCGCGGGTCGCCGTTCCGGAAGACGAGCAGGTACTCGTGTTCGAGCGCGGTGTATGCGTTCGGCGGGAGCATCCCCGACCCCATGAACTTCGTCAGGCGGTTCGAGGGCTTGCGCCAGAGGATGTCCGGGAGGGGACGCAGGCCGCAGTCCCGCAGTCGGCCGAGCACCCGCGAGTGGTTCGGGAACAGCTGAAAGGTTCCGTCCACCTTCCGGGTCGCGTCGCCGACGTTTATCACCGCGATGCCGCCGGGCTTCAGCACGCGGACGAGCTCGGCCCAGACGGAAGCGAGTTCGTCGTGCATCAGCTCGAAGGCGGCGTCGCCGTCCTCGCGTTCCAGCGCCGATTCGATCTCGGGGTTCGACGCGGCGAACAGGTCGTCCCACATCTCTATCATGGGGTACGGCGGCGATGTGACGACGAGGTCTATCGAATCGTCCGGAAGCGAACTCCGACTCGCGTCGCCGACGTGAATCTCGTGCTCGGTTTCCATTGCGGTTGCTATCTGAACGTATCTGCGCACCGCAAAAACCTCTTTTCAAACCGGTCCGAGAAGATTACAGCGCGATCGTTCCTTCCTCGGCTTCGAGCAGTTCGTGGTAGCGGTTGCGGATGGTGACCTCGCTGATGTCGGCGACGTCGCTCACCTCGGCCTGCGTCGTCTTCTCGTTGGTGAGGAGGGCGGCGGCGTAGACGGCGGCGGCGGCGAGGCCGACCGGCGACTTCCCGCTGTGGACGCCCTGCTCTTTCGCGTTCCGCAGGAGTTCGCGGGCGCGGTGCTCGGACTCGTCCGAGAGGTCGAGACCGGACGCGAACCGCGGGACGTAGCTTTCGGGGTCGGCGGGTTTCACTTCGAGGCTGAGTTCGCGCACGACGTAGCGGTAGGTGCGCGCCACTTCGCTCTTATCGACGCGGCTCACGTCCGTTATCTCGTCCAGGCTGCGCGGGACGCCTGCCTGTCGGGCGGCGGCGTAGACGCAGGAAGTCGAGACGCCCTCGATGGAGCGTCCCGGCAGCAGGTCTTCGTTCAGCGCCCGGCGGTAGATGACGCTGGCCATCTCGCGGACGTTGTCCGGTAGCCCGAGGGCCGAGGCCATCCGGTCGATCTCGCCCAGCGCCTGCTTGAGGTTGCGCTCCTTCGAATCGCGCGTGCGGAACCGCTCGTTCCACTTTCGGAGTCGCTGCATCTTCTCGCGCTGGCGCGACCCCAACGAGTTCCCGTAGGCGTCCTTGTTCCGCCAGTCGATGTTGGTCGAGAGCCCCTTGTCGTGCATCGTGTTCGTCGTCGGCGCGCCGACGCGGGACTTCTCGTTCTTCTCCTTCGCGTCGAAGGCGCGCCACTCCGGCCCGCGGTCGACGTTGTCCTCTTCGACGACCAGTCCGCAGTCCTGACAGACGGTCTCGCCGTGGCCCGAGTCCGCGATGAGCTTACCGCTACACTCGGGACAGCTCTGTCCTCCGGTTCGTTCTTCCTCTACTTCCGTTTCCTCGGTTCTCGTTCGGATTGACGTATTTGGCATGGTGAGTACCCCCAGTGTGGGAGAGCGTCGGCTACCGGGCAGGGAAAACCTGTAAAACCCGGATTCCGCGTAGTCTTAACGTGCCGTTATGACGAAAAGTACTTAAAGGCTTCGTTTTTGGCTCCGTTTGGGTTCGTGAAACAGTCTCACGGGCCGTGAAATCGCCGTCCCGCGTCGAGCGAACGAAATGTTTAAGCACCCATTTCCGGCCGGTAAGGAGGCGTTTACCCCGCCCAGAACGAATCGTTTACTCCTCCTCGGACGAACGTGGTACCGATGGCTCCGAATCGCGTCGTCTCGCTCGCCCCGAGCGCGACCGAAATCCTCCGTGCGCTCGGGGCGAGCGACCGGCTGGCGGGCGTCACGCACCACTGCCCGGCCGACGCGCCGGCCGTCGGCGGCTGGCTGAACCCCGACTTCGAGGCTGTGGAGGCGCGCGACCCGGATCTCGTGCTCACCGTCGACCCGCTACAGGCGGACGTGCGCGACGAACTTCGAGAGCGCGGACACCGCGTCGTCCACGTCGAACCGGGAACGCTCGACGAGGTGGTCGAGTCGTTCGGCGCGCTCGGACGCGCGGTCGGGAAGCCGCGGGCGGGTCGCGACCTCGTGCGGCGAGCGCGGAACCGAATCCGACGCGTCCGCCGACTGGTCGCGGGACGCGACCGGCCCGTCGTCTACTGCGAGGAGTGGTCCGACCCGCCGACCGCCGCCGGAAACTGGGTTCCCGACGCGGTCGAAGTCGCCGGCGGTCGGTACCCGTTCCGCGCGCCGGGCGAGCGGTCGCGGGAGGTCGGACGGGGGACGGTCGAGGACGCCGAACCGGAACACGTCTTCCTCCACGTCTGCGGCCGCGGCGAACGAAGCGACCCCCGGGCCGTGACCGAACGCGACTGGGAGATACCCGCGCTCGAACGCGACGCGGTTCACGTGTTGGACGACTCCGCGCTGAACCAGCCGAGTCCGCGATTGTTGGACGGAATCGAGACGATGGCCGCGACGCTCCACCCCGACGCGACGGAGTAGCAACAGCCAAGTCCGGTCGGAAACTGGAGGCGGACATGCGAGTCGGCGTAGGCAGTCGAAATCCCGTGAAGGTCGCCGCCGTCGAAGCCGTCTTCGACGCCCGCGAGGCGCGGGTCGAACCGGTCGTCATCGAGTCGGTCGCGGTCGAGTCGGGCGTCGCCGAACAACCGGTGGGCGAGCGCGAGACGCTCGCGGGCGCGGAGAACCGCGCCCGCCGCGCCGCCGTCGGACGCGACCTCGGCGTCGGACTCGAAGGCGGCGTGAGCGACGTTCCCGACGCGGACGGCCTCTACCTCACCATGTGGGCCGCCGTGACGGACGGGGAGACGACGGGGCGCGGGAGCGGCCCGCGCCTGCAACTCCCCGAATCGGTCGCCCGCCGGATCCGAGACGGGGAGGAACTCGGTCCCGTCATGGACGACGCGCTCGGCGAGTCGGACGTGGCGAAAAAGCAGGGTGCGGCGGGGGCGCTCACCGACGGCATCATCGACCGGCAGGAAGCGCTGGAACACGCGGTCGCCGGTGCGCTCGCCCCGTTCGTCACCGACTTCTACGACCGAGGGTGATTCGCGGAGCGACACGCTGATACGTTCCGTTGGTGCGTCGGCGGATGCGCGTCGCCGAACGGGAGGGCTGCGACCTCGTCGTCGGAGCGACTCGGTTCGCCAGCACTAGCCAAAACAACGTGGAACGACAGGGTCTGAAACTCGCGTACACGAAATCGGTATGGATGTGAGCCCGTTCGGGCCGCCGCGAGACGGAGAGAGCCGGGTTAGTCGTCCAGCGACGCCGGGTCGGACTCCACCGACACTTCCCTCCCTTCCTCGACCGCCTGCGTGAGCGAGACGTTGAGCGAGAACATCGAACCGACGCCGCCGACGAGGGTGACGATGTTCTTCACCGCGTGGTCCAAGATGGCCGCGCCGAACGCCACCGGCCACGAAACGGGCGTCAGGCCGGCGACGAAGACGGTGAACGCCGCCTCGTACAGGCCGACGCCGCCGGGGGAGAGCGGGAGCACCTTGGCGAGGTTCCCGACGCTCACCGCGAAGAAGCCGACGGCGACCAGCGTCACGGGATCGAGCGCGACGCCCTCGAAGGCCATCAGCACGAGGATGGCCGTCAGCACGTCGAGCGTCCAGATGGCGAGGCTGCTCGCTCCGACGCGGGCGAACGCGCTTCGGTCGCTCGCCACGGTCTGCACGTCGCCCGTGAACCGTTCGATGACGCCGGCCACGTGGTCGGCGTAGGAGTCGGAACTCACCTTCGTCACGGCCGCGCGGACGAGGTTCCGGTCGGAGCGCGCGCTGGCGACGATGACCGCGACCGCCGCGAACGCAGCGCCGCCGACGCCCGCCGCGACGTACACCGCCGTGCGCGCCGCTTGCTTGTTCTCCGCGCCCGTAATCGCCGGCACGATTTCGGCGGCCTGCCCCGTCACGGTCAACCCGAGCAGGACGGTTCCGGCCATGACCGTGATTGTGAGCAGGTCGAAGACGCGCTCCACGGCGAGCGACGCGAATCCCGAGGGGTACGGTATCCCGCGACGCGCCTTCACGACGTACGCGCGCACCGCGTCACCGGCGCGAGCGGGGAACACGAGGTTCCCCGTCTGGCTGATGAATATCGCCCCGGTGAGGAAGCCGACCTGCTCCGTGAAGCCGAGTTCTTCGAGGATATCCCGGTAGCGGACGCCGCGAAGGGGCCACGAGACGATGTAGATGAGCGCCGCGACGCCGACGAGCGCGGGGTTCGCCCGCGCCATCTGGTTGAGCACTTCCGCCATGGGAAGGTATCGACCCATCAGCAGGACGGCGATGACGGTCATCAGAACGCCCACCGCGATGGACACCCGGCGGGTGATGCGCGGCTGGACGGAGAACTCCCACCAGCACCGGCCTATCTGACTACCCATGCCGAACACGTCGCGCACGAGGTCGACTTTCGTGTCGCCTTTCGGCGTCCAATCGACCGCGAACTCCTTGATGCGGTACCCCTTGCGCTGTGCGCGCACGAGCACCTCCGTGTCCCAGAACCAGTGGTTGTCCTCGACTCCGTCCAACACGGCGAACAGCGCATCGCGGTCGAACGCCTTGAACCCGCACTGGTGGTCGCGCAGGTCGGAACGGAGGAAAAAGCGCGTCAGACCGTTGAAGCCGCGACTGGCGAAGTCGCGCTTCGCCGGTCGGTCGGCCACGTTTTCGGGCATCCACCGCGAACCGGTGGCGAAGTCGTACTCGCCGGAGCGAACGCTCTCGACGAGTTCTTCCAGATGCCGCATGTCCGTCGCCAGATCGGTATCGAAGTAGACCAGCGTCCCACCGTTCGCGGCTTCGAACGCGTGATTCAGCGCTCCCCCGCGCCCCAGTCGTTCGTCGCTGTGGAAGTGGCGGACTCGGTCGTCCCTTTCGGCCATCTGATCCGCGATTTCCGGCGTTCGGTCGTCACAGCCGTCCTCGGCGACGATCACCTCGAAGCTATCGGACGGCAGGAATGATTCTAACGTGTCGAGGGTCGTCTCGACGGTGTTCTCGATGGTCGCCTCCTCGTTGTACGCGGGGAGGACGACGCTCACCTCTACGGAACCACCGCTCATTAGTAAAATCCCACTTCGCCACGCCGTAAGTAGCTTCTGGGCCAATCGGTGTCACGAGGCGGACGTTAACCAACCGTACCAACCCGCCCCGCGGAGCAGGTTAATTTCACCCTCATTGACGAGGAAATCACGAGACGGAGAGGTGTTAACCACTCGTACCAAATTCACTAAGAGAGTATCCGTTCTCTGTAGAGACATGAGCACGACGACTGCTGGCACGGCCGCACTCACCGACAAGCAACAGCGCATCCTCCGCTACCTCCGCGAGAACGGCGAGACGAAGACGTACTTCAAATCCCGACTCATCGGAAGCGACCTCGGACTCACGGCGAAGGAGGTCGGGACGAACATGACCGCCATCGCCGACGGCGATTTCGACGTGGACGTCGAGAAGTGGGGCTACTCCTCGTCGACCACGTGGAAGGTCGAAGCTTAATCGATACTCGTCAACTCCTCGACCGCGGGAATTTCCTCGCTCTCGGTCGTTATCTGGTTCATCCGCTGGCCGTGTTTTTCGGTCGCGTAACCGACCAGTTCGGTCGGAGACGGCCCCGGCCCGTCCTCGTCGCGGTCCGGAATGGTCGCCTGCACGAGCGGGAGGAGTTCGTCGATGGTCGCCCGCAGGTCGTCGACATCGATCGCGCCCGACGCGACCAGTTCCTTCAGTTTCGACATTCCGAAGCCGACGTGGCGACCCTCGTCGCCGCGAATCTTCGTCAACCCCTCGATCAGTCCGGGTAACGCGGGAATCTCGGGGTGGCTCTCGTCGTCGTAAGAGCGAGTTAAACCGTAGTACCCCGTCTGGGCGAGGATGCCCTCGATGGTGAGGTGGTAGTGACAGTACGCCACCGCCCGGTTCTCGGGCGTGTCGTCGTCCAGCAATCGGTTCATCGCGGCTTCGTTGCGTTCGAACAGTTCGACGTACTCCTCGTTGAACCACCGGTCTTCCGTCGGCGAGGACCGTTCCTGTCCCCGACGCTCCTCCTCGGCGTTGACGACCTCGTTCCAGTAGCGGTCGAAGAAGTCCGCGTGCTTCGCCTCCTCGTACAACTGCGTCGTAACGAACAACTGATCTTCCACGTCGTCCAGCGCGACGGCGAGCGGCGCGAGATCCTCCGTGACGGCCCGTTCGCCCGCGCCGAAGCGGGCGAGCGTCCGCTTGAGGCCGAAGAAGACGTCGTCTAGGTCGGCGACGGCGGCGAGGTCGGCGGCGAGGTCGATGTCGTGAGGGTCCCAATGTCGTTCGACGGCGTTTCGATAGTACCGAAACGAGCGGGCGGCGTGGTCTAGTTGCATCGGTTCGACGTTGGAACTCAAAGAAAATCAGTTTACGCCCCGTATGGACGGCGGTTTACGGGTCGAACGAGATGAGACCCGCCGCCTCGCCGGCGAACGTCTCGGCGTTCGCGTCGAACGAGTCGGCGTACCGAACGAGCAGGGTGATGAGCGTCTCCGGGCGACGGACGGCGTAGCCGTCCTCCCGCGAGAGCAGCCCCTTCTCCTCCAGGTCGGCGGCGTACTTGCTCACCGTCGGACGGGAGACGTCGAGCGCGGCCGCGAGGTCGCCGCCGGTCGCCGCCGGGTTGCGGAGCAGTTCGATGAGCATCCCGCGGGCGGTGTCGCGGCGGAGGTAGCCGAGCGCAACCTGTTCGAACGCGGAGAACTTCCCGGCGGGGAAGAATCGTCGGTAGTCGCCGTCCCGGTGGCTCTCGACGACGCCCAGCTCGACGAGTTGGCGGAGGTGGTGTTGCGTCTCGCCGGTCCCGAGTTGGAGGTCGTCGCGCACCTTCGAGAAGTGAGCACCCGGCGTAGTGGAGACGTAGCCCGCGATAGCGTCGCGGGCCTCGCTACGCTCACCCGAGGGGTTCGCGTCGGCGAGTTTCGTCAGCGGCGTCGCCGCCCCGAGAACCGCGAAACGGCGGAGGGTGGCGCGCTTATTTTCATCCACGTTACCGCGTTCAACCATCTGTACAGGTATACAACTGGGGGACGTAAAATAGCTTCGTTTGGGCGGACAATTACAACCGAGTGGTGACGAGCAACGCCAGAAGCACGACCGGAATCACCACGTCGGTCAGCAGAATCGCGCCCGCGTTTCCCGGCGCTCGGTTATCGGTGGTTCGTATCTCTCGGAGGTGAACGGCCGCGGCTCCGAGCATGAACACCGAAATCCCCACGACGGTCGCCGTCCAAAATCCGTCGCGAAGCCAAAAACAGAGCACCCCGAGCGTACCGAACGCGAGGTTGGCGAACGCGACCTCCTCCTGGAACGGATTGCCCACGGGCCAACCGATGTAGGCCGCGATGTCGTCCGACCGAAAGTAGTGGCCGAGAAACGCCCAGATACCCTGTACCCCCACGGTCACCACCAGAAACCAGCGGAGGAACGTCTCCGCGAACGGGTATCCCCACGCGCCGACCTGAATCGCCCCGGCGATGAGAGCGACGAGAGGGAAGACGAGGGGTTGTAACCGCCCGACGGTAGTCGTTTCCGCGTCGACGCGTGCGTTCGCCATAGACCGACCGTACGACGAGGGAGGACGTAACTGTAGCCGCTGAGGACGTGGCGTCCGAAAAGGGGAAACGGCTCGCTTACTCGACTTCCGTCTCCATCTCCGATTCGTCCATCTCGGCGTCCATCTCCTCGATGACCTCGTCGGCGCTCTTGATGTTCGCGGGGTCTTCGCCCTCCTTTATCGCCTGCGCTTCCTTCTCCATCGCCTCGACGTCCATCTCGGCGTCCTGGTCTATCTGGCCGAGGATCTCGTCGATGTCGTCGAGTCCGAGCAGTTCGCGGGTCTCCTCGTCGAACTCGAGGCTCTCTAAGTCCTGCTTGCCGTCGACGGCCACGTCGCTTCCGGTCAGGTGCTTGCCGTACCGACCGACCAGCGAGGAGAGCTCCTGCGGCAGGACGAAGGTGGTGGACTCGCCCTGTCCGATGGTTTCGAGCGTCTCCATCCCCTTCTCGATGATGGCGCGTTCGCCCATCGATTCGGCGGACTTCGCGCGGAGGACGGTCGAGACCGCGTCACCCTGCGCCTCCAGAATCTGGCTCTGCTTTTCACCCTGCGCGCGGATGATGTTGGACTGCTTGTCACCTTCCGCCGTCTCGATGGCGCTCCGGCGTTCACCCTGCGCTTCGAGGATCATGGCGCGGCGCTTGCGCTCCGCGCTGGTCTGCTGTTCCATCGCCTGTTGGACGTCCTTCGAGGGGTTGACCTCGCGGACTTCGACGCTCTCGACGCGGATTCCCCACTCGTCCGTGGGTTCGTCCAGTTCGCGTCGGATCTTGGCGTTTATCTCTTGGCGCTTGTTCAGCGTGTCGTCCAGTTCCATGTCGCCGAGCACGGCGCGGAGGGTCGTCTGGGCGAGGTTCGAGACGGCGCGCTTGTAGTCTTCGACCTCGAGGAACGCCTTCTTCGCGTCCATCACCTTGATGTAGACGACGGCGTCGGCGGTCACGGGCGAGTTGTCGCGCGTGATGGCTTCCTGCCGCGGCACGTCGAGCGTCTGGGTTCGCATGTCGAAGCGATGGGTGTTGCTCACGAACGGCGGGACGAAGTTGATACCCGGTTCGAGCAGTTTGCGGTACTCGCCGAACACGGTCAGCGCCCGCTTTTCGGTCGCGTCCACGATTTCGACCGCCGACCAGACGGTGACGATAGCGAGGACGAGGAACAACAGCGCGATTATCATCAGCCCGCCGCCGAGGGGGGCCGTTTGGAGAGGTACTGGGGGCAGCATACGTCCGGTTGTTGGGAGAGATACTTGTTAAGTATTCTGCTAATGTTCGTCGTACATGTCGGTACAAAACGAGGTTCGCGTCAGAACTCTTCCGTCTCGCGCTCGTTCTTGGCTCGCTCGCGCGCGAGTTCGCGGTCGATGCTGTCCTCGATGTGGCCGAGCGGTTCGACGGTGACGACGTTTCCGCCGCCGGGGTCGATGACCATCACCTCGGTACCCTCCGGAATCTCGCCGTCCATCGAGCGCGCGGCGAAGTACGGGTTGAAGCCGCCGTCGTCCAGTTTCACCTGTCCTTCCGACGGGGTGACGCGTTCGGTCACCCGACCGGTCGTCCCCTTCAGCGAGTCGGAGTCCTTGGTCCGACCCGTCCCCTTTCCGCCGTAGAGGTCGAGTTCGCGGTACGCGTACAGCGAGACGGCCCCGAAGCCTAGCACGAGCGCCGCGAGCACGAACGGCTGTGCGAGCGGCGGAAACGCGACGGCTATCAGGCCCGCGAGCAAGAGCGCGACGCCGAGGACGATGAAGTGAGCGCCGGGGATGAGCGCCTCGGCGAGCGTGAGCCCCGCACCCGCGAGGACGAGCAAGAGCGGGAGCGAATCGAGGGGCGATGCCATGTCGTGGTCTTGGTGTCGAACGATTAAGGGTTTGTGGGTTACGCCAAGCCGAGCAGACGGAGGAAGATGAAGACGGTCGTGAAGACGCCGAGCAGGACGAAGAGCACGTTTTCGGCCGACGGCGACCCCGGTTCGAGGGTCTCGTCCTCCGGCGAAAGTTCCCCGTTTGGAGCGTCGTCGTCACCGACTTCGTCCGTGTCGAACTTCCAATCGGACATACGACGTGGTACGGCGCGCGGCGACAAAAGGTCTACGAGCGGTCGCGCGAACGAACGTCGCCCTCGTAGACGACGCCGCGCTCGGCGTCCAGCGTCACGGTATCGCCGTCGTCCACTTCCGGGCCGAGCGGCGCGCCGCTGACCATCGGAATGTCGAGTTCGCGGGCGATCAGCGCCGGATATCCGGTCATCCCGGGACGGGCGTCGACGATGCCCGCGAGGCGCGACGTGTCGCCGGTGAACTCCCCGTCGAACTCCGGTTCGAGCACGAGAACGGTTCCCTCCGGAACGTCGGAGAGATCGCCCGTCGTACTGCGCGTAACTGGTCCGGCGGTCTGACCTCGCACGACGCTCCGCCCAGTGGCGATGGTCTGGGCGGCGACGTGGACTTTGAGCATGTTCGCCGTGTCGGAGCCCTCGAGTTCGCTCATCATCCCCGTGAGCACGACCACGGTGTCCCCGCTCTCCGCGACGTCCGCGTCGAGGGCGGCCTGCACGCCGTCCTCGATGATGGTCTCGACGCTCCGACCGAGGTCGGTGTACTGGGCGTTGACGCCCCACGAGAGCGTGAGTTTGCGTCGGACGCGGTCGTTCGGCGTCGTCGCCACGACCGGGACGCCGGGGCGGAACTTCGCCACCTTCAACGCGGTGTAGCCGGACTCGCTGGCCGCGACGACCGCGCTCGCGCCGATGTCGCGGGCGAGGTAGCGGGCCGACCGCGCCAGCGCGTCGGTTCGGGTGTCGTCGCCCGCCGGGACGCGCTGTTCTAGCGTCTCGGCGTACTCCTCGCTCTCCTCGACCTCGCGGACGATGCGGTCCATCGTCTCGACGACGCGGACGGGGTGGTCGCCGATCGCGGTCTCGCCGGAGAGCATCACGGCGTCGGTTCCGTCGAGCACCGCGTTCGCCACGTCGGAGGCTTCCGCGCGGGTCGGCCTGCGCGAGTGAACCATCGAATCGAGCATCTCCGTCGCGGTGATGACGGGGACGCCCTCCCGCTGGCAGGTGCGGATGATGCGTTTTTGAATCATCGGCACGTCCTCCATCGGGCACTCGACGCCGAGATCGCCGCGCGCGACCATCACGCCGTAGGCCGCGTCGATTATGGCGGGGAGGTTCTCGACAGCGCCGCGACGCTCTATCTTGGCGATGATGGGGATGTCCGCGCCGGCCTCTTCGAGCACCTTGCTCACCTCGTACACGTCGTCCGCGTCGCGGACGAAGCTCGCGGCGACGAAATCGACCCCCTTCTCGGCCGCGAGTTCGAGGTCGCCGCGGTCTTTCTCGGTGACGGTGTCCAGACCGAGTTCGACGCCGGGGACGTTGACGCCCTTCCGACCGCCGAGTTGGCCGCCGCTGACGACGCGGGCGACGACGGCGTCGTCCTCTTCTCGCTCGACCCTCGTCTCGATTCGGCCGTCGTCCAAGAGGACGGCGTCGCCCGATTCGGCGGCGGTGATGCCGAACGACAGGCCGACCTCCTCCGGCGTCGCCTCGTCGCCCTCCACGAACCGGACGGTCGAACCGGTTTCGAGCGCGATGGGCTCGTCGACCGCCGCGGTTCGAACCTCGGGGCCTTGGAGGTCGAGCATCGCGGCCAGCGGATTCTCGGTCGCTTCGTCCGCTCGGCGAATCGTCTCGACGAGTTCGGCTCTATCGTCGCGCGACCCGTGGCTGGCGTTGACCCGGGCGACCGTCATCCCGGCGTCCGCCAACTCTCGAACCCGACTCTGCGAGGCGGACGCGGGTCCGAGGGTGCAGACGATCTTCGCGTTTCTCATGGCCGTAGATTGGGACGGTCGTGCAAAAAAACCTCGCAGTTAACTCGCGGACGAGTTCACAGCCGGCGAAAGCGGAAGGGGGAGGAGGTGTGCAAACTAGCCACAACCGATATTTATGTCCCCTCCAAAACCGGAAAATATGTCCAAGTACGCGTCGCTCGTCAACGTCGAACAGAACTATCAGAACGTCCAGGAGCTCGCGTCTATCTGGGGCGACGTTCGGACGGAACTGGAACAGCACGACGCGACGTTGGAAGAGACGTACGCGATTTTAGGGGAGTACGATTTCCTCCTCATCATCGACGCCGAGAGCCGCGACACGGCCTATCAGGCGTCGCTGTGCATCGAGCGCTACGGGCTCGACATGCAGACGATGGAGATTATCCCGATGGCGGAGTTCGCGAGCCTCGTCGAGGACCTCTGATTACTGTATCTTCGTCCCCGGCTCGGCGTCGCCGTAGGTCGTCAGCAGGTCGGCCTGCTCGCCCGCCGCCAGCAACATCCCGTTGCTCTCGACGCCGAACAGTTCGGCTTTTTCGAGGTTCGCCACCACGACGATCTTCGTTCCCGGAAGGTCGTCCACGTCGTGAAGCTGTTTCAGCCCCGCGACGATCTGGCGCGTTTCGACGCCGATGTCGACTTCGAGGCGGACGAGGGCGTCGGCGCCCTCTATCGGCTCCGCGGTCTCGATGCGCCCGACCCGGAGGTCGAGGTCCTGGAACTCGTCGAAGCTGATTCGATCGTCGGAGACGGGTTGGAAGTCGTCGGTCGCGCTCTCGTCTTCCGCTTCCTCGTCGTCCGACGCAGCCGCTTCGGTGCGCTCCCGAAGCTTCTCGTTCAGTTCCTCGACGCGCTCGTCTTCTATCTTCCCGAACAGTTCGTCCGGTTCGCCGAAATCCTCCGGCGGTTCGGCCAGCGCGACGTCGATGCCGGCGTCGTGAACGGAACCGTCCTCGCCGAGTTGCGACCAGAGGTCGTCGGCCTTTCCGGACAGGATCGGGGACGATAGCACCGCGATGGCCTTCGCGATCTGCACGCAGTCGCGGATGACCTGCGCCGCCCGCTCGGGGTCTTCGTCGGTCAGCTTCCACGGTTCGTTGCGTTGGATGTACTCGTTACCGTACCGGGCGAGTTCGACCGCGGCGTTCCCGACGTTCCTGATGGAGTAGTCGTTGACCGCCTCGCCGAAGTCGTCTATCGCGCTCTCGATTCGATGCTCGACCTCCTCCGAGAGGGGGGTATCGGGCGTCCCCTCGTAGTTCCGGTAGGCGAACAGCAACGAACGGTAGAGGAAGTTGCCGACCGTTCCGACGAGTTCGCCGTTGACGCGCTCCTGGAACTTCTCCCACGAGAAATCGACGTCCTGCTGAAAGCCGCCGTTGGTGGCGAGGTAGTACCGCAGGAGGTCGGGGTGGAGTCCCTCGTCGAGATACTCCTCGGCCCAAACCGCGCGATTTCGACTTTTCGAGAACCCCTTCCCGTTGAGCGTCATGAATCCGCTGGCCATGACGGCGCGCGGTTCGTTGTAGCCGACGCCGCGGAGCATGGCCGGCCAGAAGACGGTGTGGTGCTGGATGATGTCGCGTCCGATGATGTGGACGATATCGCCCGATTCCTTCCACGCTTCTTCCCAGTCGTACGTCTCCTCGCCGACGCGCTCGGTGTACTGCTTGGTCGAGGAGACGTACTCGATGGGTGCGTCCACCCAGACGTAGAGCACGAGGTCTTCCGCTCCCTCTCCGGGGTACTCGATACCCCAATCCATATCGCGGGTGATACACCAGTCTCGAAGTTCGCCCTCGATCCACTCCCGGGGCTGGTTCCGCGCGTTGTCGGTTCCTTCGAGGCGGTCGATGAACCCCTGCAGGTACTCCTGGAAGTCCGACACGCGGAAGAACTTGTGCGTCTGTTCGCGGTACTCCGCCGGGTTCCCGGTGATGGTGCTCCGCGGGTCTTCGATCTCGCCGGGTTCGAGGTGGCGACCGCAGCCCTCGTCGCACTCGTCGCCGCGGGCTTTCGCGCCGCAGTAGGGACAGGTTCCCTCGACGTATCGGTCGGGAAGCGACTGCTCCTCGGCCGGGTCGTAGGCGACCATGATGTCTTTCTCGTAGATGTGGCCCTCCTCGTCGAGGGTGCGCACGAACTCCTTCGTCAGCGCGACGTTCGTCTCGTCGTCGGTGTGGCCGTAGTTGTCGAACTCGACGTCGAACCTCGGAAACAGCTCCCTGTGCTCTTCGTAGTACCGGAGGGCGACCTCGTCGGGGGAGACGCCCTCCCGTTCGGCGAGCACCGTCACGGGAGTCCCGTGCATGTCCGACCCGGAGACGAACGCGGTCTGCTGTCCGAGCGTTTCGAGGGCGCGCGCGAACACGTCGCCGCTGACGTACGTTCGCAGGTGACCGATGTGCAAGTCCCCGTTCGCGTAGGGGAGTCCGCAGGTCACCACCGCGGGATTGTCCGTGGGGTAGTCGTCGTGGCTCATACTAGCATCTCCTTCGGTGCGGGTGTAAAACCCGCCGGTTTCGCTGTCTCGTCATGTGGGTTTCGCGTGATCGGTCGGTGGGTACAGCGGTTGCTCGCGAGCGATACTCGAACCGCCGGGTTTCACCCCCGGAGAACCGACCGCCGTTCGGCCCAGAAGGATTCACCCGGCGCTATCGCTGGCTACGCATAGGCGAGGCGACGGGGTGGGCCGTCCGACGCATGGTGTCGGATAGGTTCGTGACAGTATATAAACTCTTGGCCGCGAACGGGGACTCTTCGAATCGCCCCGGCGACGCTCCGAACGTCGGCGTCACGGAACGGACAGCGCGATGACGCCGGCGCTGATCCCCAAGGTCAGCAGCAGTCGGCCGACGCTCCCCGCGAAGGTGGCCGCCGCGAACTTCAGGTAATCCTCCTCCAGAATCGAGAACGCGTATATCGAAATCGTGTCCGGAAAAAACGGAACGCAGAGCGCCAGCGCCAGTCCGACGTACCCCCACTTTCGGGCGAGTTCGACCGTCTTCCGCTCCGACCGCTCGACCACGTCGAACCGCGAGCGCCGGAGCGCTCTGATGACCGGACCGGACTGTTTCGCTTCCTGTCCGATGTGAAACGCGAACACGCTTCCGGCGGCCTTGCCGAGTCCGCTGACGACGACGATGAGGGTGTACTGCGCCACGTCGCCGACGCCGAGGTTGAGCGGCGCGAGCAACACGACCTCGCTGGGAAGCGGGAGGATGAAGGAGATGAGAAACGAGTAGACGGCGATGAGTATCAGGCCGGCCCACCCCGTCGCACCCTTGACCGCTTCCTCCAACCAACCGAACGACCCGAACGAGACCGCGTTCACGACGGAATCGACGAGCAAGGCGAGAATCCCTGACACGAGAGTCCTTCGGTGGCCGACCGATGTAAACTTTAACATCGGTGAAACTGTCTGCGGAAATTAGCGTTGGCGAACAGACTCATACGGAGTCGGTACGAACGAACCGGCGTGAACTCGGACAGCGAATATCGCGTCGCCATTCACCCGAACCTCCGGGCGAAGGTGACCTACGACGCCGACGACGGAGCGCTCCGTCTCACCGTCGACTACCGACGGGACGGCGAGTGGGACGAACCCGCCGGCGGTCTCGAACTCCGAGGACGGCGCATCAGCATGACCTCCGACGGCGAATCGCTCTTCGATCGAGACGTTTCGATTGAGTCGCTCGAACGCTACGGGTCGACGCTGGCCCGATTCGCCCGTAGACTCACCGACGCGACCGGGGCCGCGGAGCCCGAGTCGTGGCCCGTCTCGGTGACGCAGAACGACGGGAGCGTCGTCGAAGCGCTGCGCCCGCCCGCGCAGGCGTCCTTCGAGGTGTACGAGGACAAGAGCGGCGATTGGCGCTGGCGGCTGGTCCACCGGAACGGGAACGTCATCGCCGACGGCGGCGGCGGATACTCATCGAAGCAGGCGGCGAAAAAGGGCGTCAGAAGCGTCAAACGCAACGCGCTCGGGGCACCCGTCGAGGAGCTATAGCGCGTCGAGGTCGGCGGCGAACTCCTCCAGCATCGAACGGGTGACGTGGGGCATGCAGACGATTCTGAGTTCGCCCGACCCCGTCGGCGAGACGCGCCACCCTCTCGCCTGCAGTTCCTCGACCGTCTCCCGCGGCACGTCGGCCGCGACCAGCGGCAACACGGGGTCGACCACGTCGTAGCCGCTCGATTCGAACGCCTCGGCGATCCACTCGGCGTTGGCTTGGGAGCGCTCGTACTGCTCGCGGTAGCCGTCAGGCCAGAGCGCGTCCATCGCGGCGCGGGCGCTGGCGACGCCCGCGCCGCTCCGCGTTCCCGTGAGGGTCGCCTGCGAGGTCGATTCGAGGTACGGCGTCTCGACCGCGAGCGCGTCCAGCACCCGTTTCTCCCGAGCCAGAAACCCGCCCGCCGGAACCGCCGCCTGCCCCATCTTGTGCGGGTCGATGGTCATCGTGTCCACCGGCGCGTGCCCGAAGTGCCACTCGCGGTCGGTGAACGGGAGCACGAACCCGCCCCACGCCGCGTCGACGTGGAACAGCGCCCCGGCGTCGCGGGCGATTTCGCCGAGCGCCGGTATCGGGTCGACGCGCCCGTACTCGGTCGTCCCCGCGATACCGACGACGACGACGGTGTCGTCGTCGACCAGTTCCGCCACCGCCTCCGGGTCGGCGCGGCGGTCGGCGTCGACCGCCGCGAGTCGCAGTTCGACGCCGAGCACTTCGGCGGCCTTCTGGAAGCTGAAGTGGGCGCTCTCGGGCGCGACGACGTTCGGTTCGTCCGTCTCCGCGAGGTTGCGCGCCGCACGAACCGCCTGAACGTTCGCCTCCGTTCCGCCGCTGGCGACGTAGCCGTGGGGGCTCTCCAGACCGGTTATCTCGCCCAACAACTCGACCGCGTCGTCTTCGAGCGCGGAGACCGTGGGGTACGTCGTCGGGTCGCCCGGGTTCGACGCCAAAAATCGCTCGGCGGCGTCGCGGGCCGCCGGGTGGGGTTCGGTACACATCGACGAGAGCACCCGGCGGAACGACTGCGGCGCGGCCACCTGCATACCCTCAGATTCGACGCGTCGGGTTTATTCGTTCCGTTCTACGACGAATCGCCGGAGCTCTCGGCGTGACCGACGCTGAAACCCATCGAGAGGACGGCGTTCCCGTTCGGGTCGAGAACGGTTATCGAGCACTCGCCGTCGATGCGTTCCGCGGGCGCGTCGGTCGGTTCGACGGTCGTTCGCGTCGTGACGGTGGTTGCGGGAATCCTTCCGTCCGTCGTGGTCGATGCGGTGCCCGTCGAGAGGAACCCGATGCAATCGGCGAGGAGGAGCATCGCTACGAGGAGGGCGGCACGAAGTCGGGGGTGCATTTCTACCCGAATTGGGTCCGTTACTATATATAATATCACTGACCGTCGGGAACCGGTCGGTAAAAAAACCTAGCTCAGCGCACCGAATCGAGCATCAGTTTCTGCTCGACGCGCTTCACCTCGTGTTGCACGTCGCGCACCGCGTCGATGTTCGCCGAGATGGACGAGACGCCGCGGTTGACGAGGAAGCGAACCATCTCCGGTTTCGACCCCGCCTGTCCGCAGATGCTCGTGTTGATGTCGTGCTCGCGACAGCAGTCGATGGTCTGGCCGATGAGTTCGAGCACGGCGGGGTGGAGTTCGTCGAACCGTCCGGCGACGTTCTCGTTGTTGCGGTCGACCGCGAGCGTGTACTGGGTGAGGTCGTTCGTCCCGAAACTGGCGAACTTGATGCCCGCCTCGGCCATCTCCTCTATCTGGAGCGCGCTCGCCGGCGTCTCTATCATCACGCCCCACGAGCGCTTGTCGGGGTCGATGCCCGTCTCGGAGAGCAGGCGACGAGCGCGGTACACGTCCTCCGCGTCGTTGACGAGCGGGAACATTATCTCGACGTTGTCGTAGCCCATCCCGTACAGTTCGCTGAAGGCGTCGAGTTCGTGCTGGAACACGTCCTGCTTGTCGAGGCTGCGGCGGATGCCGCGCCAGCCGAGCATCGGATTGTGCTCGTCCGGTTCGTTCTCGCCGCCCTGTAGTTGCCGGAACTCGTCGGTCGGCGCGTCGAGCGTGCGCACGCGCACGGACCGGGGGTAGAACTCCTCCGCGACGCCGCGAATCCCCTCCACGATTTCGTCCACGTAGGCGTCCACCCCGTGGTCCTCGATGTACCGCTCGGGCGTCTTGTTGGTCGAGAGAATCATGTGCTCCATCCGGAGCAGGCCGACGCCGTCGGCACCCGTGGCGGCGGCGCGCTCGGCCGCCTCCGGGATGGAGACGTTCACTTTGACCTCCGTCGCCGTCATCGGTTTGACGGGGGTCTTCGGGCGGGCCTCCTCGATGGGTTCGCGCTCCCGTTCGCGCTCGGTTTTACCCTCCCGGATGGTACCCTTATCGCCGTCCAGCGTGATGATCTGGTCGTCTTCCAGCGAGTCGGTCGCGTTGCCACAGCCGACGACCGCCGGGACGCCGAGTTCGCGCGAGACGATGGCGGCGTGGCTGGTCATCCCGCCCTCGTCCGTGACGATGCCCGCGGCGCGCTTCATCGCGGGAACCATGTCGGGAGTCGTCATCTCGGTGACGATAACGTCTCCTTCCTCGACCTTGTCGAGTTGGTCGAGTTTCGTCACTATCCGCACCGCGCCGCTGGCGATGCCCGGACTCGCACCCAGACCGCTCACGACGACCTCCTGTTTTTCGGCGCTCGTCGCCTCGACCGCACCGCTCCCGTCGGCGACGCCCTCGGCCGTGCTGGCCTCGGAGTCGGACTCGATGTCGCCGCCATCGTCGATGGTCGTGATGGGGCGCGACTGGAGCATGAAAACCTCGCCGTCGAGGATGGCCCACTCCACGTCCTGCGGGGTTCCGTAGTGGTCTTCGACCTCCTCGCCGAGTTCCACGAGTCGGTCGATGTCGTCCTCGGTGAGGACCCGGGCGTTTCGTTTCTCCTCGGGGACGTCCCTCTCGACGGTCTCTCCCGTCTCGGAGTCTTTCTCGTGCATCACCTTCTTGTCGGCGATGGTGACGTCCACCGTCTCCCCGGAGGCCCGGTCGACGACGTAGTTGTCCGGGGAAACGGACCCCGATACGACCGCCTCGCCGAGTCCCCACGCGGACTCGATGATGATCTTCTTCTCCCCGGTCGACGGGTGGCTGGTGAACATGACGCCGCTCTTCTCCGCGTCGACCATGCGCTGAACGACGACCGCGATGTCCACCTTCTCGTGGTCGAAGTTCTTCTCCTGCCGGTAGTAGATAGCTCGCTGCGTGAAGAGCGACGCCCAGCACTGTTTCACGCGCTCGACGAGGTCGTCGCGGGTGATGTTGAGAAAGGTCTCCTGTTGGCCCGCGAACGAGGCGTCGGGGAGGTCCTCCGCCGTCGCGGACGAGCGAACCGCGACGAACGCCTTCCCGTCGTCCAGGTCGTCGTAAGCGCCGAGGATTCCGTCTCGAATATCGTCGGGAATCTCGGTTCCGAGGATGAGTTCCTCCGCCCGCGACTCGGCTTCTGCCAGTGCCGCAGAATCCTCGGTATCGACGTCGACGGCCTCGAACAGTTCGTCGGCGATGCCGGTATCCTCGATGAACCGCCGATAGCTCTCGGCGGTCACGACGAATCCCGGCGGGACGGGGAGGTCCGCGCCCGTGAGTTCACCGAGCGACGCACCCTTGCCACCGACCAGTTCGAGGTCGTCTGCACTGATATCTTCCAGCCAGAGTACAACCATGTGCGTATGGGTGGGAACAAGCAGACACATAAAGAATGTTCCGACCAAAACTACCGGGATAATTAACTCGCGGGCGAGTACAACCGTAAATCGTTAGCCGGCGACTTCGCGGAACCGACGCGCGGAGTCGGACAAACCGCTCGGAGGGCCGATGCTTTGAGGCGGGACGCCGCCGTTCATCCGACGATGAAAGCGCACATCGAAGGGGGCGAACCGGTCGAATGCGACGAGTTCGAGGAGGCGCAGCGGGGAATCGTGCTCAGAGACCGGGAGCAGGGCGTGGTGGGGTACGTGCCGTACGAGAAGTTGGAGTACGTGACGCGGACGCGAACGCCGGTGACCTCGTCCAACCTGGCGAGCGTCGGCTACGACCCGAGCGAGGAGGCGCTGGAAATCGAGTTCCACAGCGGCGGCGTCTATCGGTACCGGAACGTCCCGCAGTCGGTGTACCAGGAACTGCTCAGCGCCGGGTCGCACGGCTCGTATTTCCACGAGAACGTCAGGGACGAGTACGACTACCGGCGGATACGCTAGAGTTCGACGATGCCGTCGTCCTCCGCCTCGGGGACGACCAACCGACCGTCCAACACGGTGGTCGCCCGTCCGCCGACCCGCACCTCGTCGTCCACGCGCACGCGAACGCTACCGGGTCTGTCCACGAAGTGACCCTGCTCGAAGCGCATCTCGTCCGGGGGCTCGTCGAAGGCGTCCGACTCCCGAAGGTACGCGCCGACCGCCCCGCTGGCGGTTCCGGTTACGGGGTCCTCGGGGACGCCCGCGAGCGGCGCGAACATCCGCCCGTGGAGCGTCGAGTCGGCGTCGACGGCGTCGAAGGTGAAGGCGTAGACGCCGACCGCGTCGACCTCCCCGCAGAGGGCCTCGACGGCCGCCGCGTCCGGTTCCGCGCCGCCGACGTGTTCGAGGAAGTTGACGGGCACGACGAGGAAGGGGAGGCCCGTGGAGGCCACCGCGAGCGGGAGGTCGGCCCCCACGTCGCGGAGCGCCGCCGGGTCGACGCCGAGCGCCTCCCCAACCCGGTCGTAGTCCAGTTCGACGCGCTCGATATCGGGGTCGTCCTGCGTCATCCAGACCGTTCCGTCGTCCGCCACGTCGATGTCGAGCACGCCGACGTTCGTTTCGAGGGTGTGCGCGCCCGGTTCGACCGCGCCGTCTTCGAGCAGGTGGACGTGCGACGCGACGGTGGCGTGGCCGCAGAGGTCCACCTCCGTCGTCGGCGTGAAGTAGCGCACGCGGCGGTCGGCCTCCTCGCTCGCCCGGAGGAAGGCCGTCTCGCTCGCGGCGAGTTCGCGGGCGATGGCCTGCATCTGGTCGTCGGTCAACTCGTCGGCCTCCGGCACGACGCCCGCCGCGTTTCCGGTCAGCGGCTCGTCGGTGAAGGCGTCCACCAGGAGGGTACGGACGGTTTGCATGCTCGGGATTTCGTTCGGGGAGGGGTTTAATTCTCGGTTCCACGTCGGGGGTAGACGAAGATTCGGTCTATCGTTTTCGTCGCGTCGAACGATCGGACGCAGTAAAACGCACCGAGAGGAGCTATCCGAACGTCTCCCGAACGGGACTCGGCTATCACCCGCGAGACGAAATATCCGCCCGAACGCCGCCTACGCCGAGTCGACGTACCCGCCTTCGACGCGAACCTCGAACGAGTCGCCGGGCGACTCCGGCACGGTGAGCGTCACCGCCACGTCTCGGCGGTACTTCCCGCCGCGGGCGTGCTTCTCGGTCAGCTCGAAGGTGGTGCGCGTCCCCTGCACTTCCAACCATCCGGTTCCCGGCGCGGTGCCGGACACCGCCGCGGTGGCGTCGACCGCCGCGCCGGGGGAGGGCGACCCCCGAACCGAGAACGACTCCAGCGAGAGCTCCGGGCTGTTCATCGAGACGGTGACGGTCGTGTCGAACGTCTCGCGGTAGGTCGGCGACGTGTCGCCGCCCTTCCCCCCGCCGTCTCCGCCACCACCGACTCCCCCTCCACCGCCTCCGGGTTCCTCGGTCAGCAGTTCGACCCCCAACTCCGATTCGACGTTGCCTATCTTGTTGAAGATGGTCTGTCGCTTCGACCCGGCGAAGAGCAGGCCGACGAGTTCGCCGGACGAATCGTGAAAGACGGGCGACCCGCTGTCGCCGCCCTTCGACATCGCGCCCGCGATGATTTGGTCGCGGAGCGTCAGGGTTCCGGCCTCGCCGAAGTTCACGCGAACGCTCGCACCGACGGCCCTCACTTGGCTCTGCGTGACGCCGGTCGTTCGCCCCGTCTTCGTGACTGTCTCCCCCTTGAGCGAGCGGTACCCCTCGCGTCGGACGCCCGTGGGCCACGAGTCGTCCAGTTCGTGGTACTCCGGCGACTCCCGTTCGGGGTCGGCGGACCGCGCCGCCACGTCCACCAGCGAGCCGTCCTCGACGGTGACGTACCCCCGAAGTTCGCCGGTCTTGTCGTCGGGAAGGCCGCCGCCGTCGCGGGGAGAGGGCTGGACGATGGGTTCGCCGAGTTGAGCTTTATTGACGCGAGCGTAGACGTGGTTGTTCGAGAGGCGCACGAGGTCGCCGTTCGAGACGGCGTCGCTCCAGTTCGCCTTCGACGCGTCGGTCACGCGAGCGGGGTACGGACCCGCGGTCGCGGCGGTCGACTTCGCGTTTATCTCGCTGACGCCCCCGACGACCGGTCGGTGGCGGTCTTTTCGGTCCTTATCGGCCTCCGGGATCGGTTCCACGAGCGAGAGGGCGTCGAACCCCTCGCGCTCGTCGCCGTACCCCGCGTCTTCGACCTTGAGTTCGACGTCGGCGTCGGCGACGCGCTTTTCCACGTTGTCCTCGTCGGCGAGTTCGCTCTCGGGGAGTTTCTGGGAGACGAACACCGTGAGCGTGTTCGTCTCCTCCTCGTACTCGACGCCGAGCACGTTCTTGCAGTCGAGGAGGTCTTCGAAGTCTTGGGTGTGAGTCATGGCTCTTTGGGGGGTCGTTTCACGACCTTGTACTATGATATTAACTCTCGACGGTAATAGTGCTATGGGTTCGCACGCGAGAACGACCCGCGGCGACGGCACCCGCGACGGCGGTGATAGCGAACCGTCTCAAGCGCGACGCCCACCTGTAAACCGTTAAGTGGCACGGCGCGCGACTCTCGATTTGGTATGAGCGACCTCCCGGACGATTTCAAATGCACGATAACCAACTGGGACTACATCTACGGCCTCTGTCGGGACGTGAGCGACCAGGTGAAAGACTCGGAGTACGAGCCGGACGTCGTCGTCGCGCTGGCACGAGGGGGCTGGTTCGCCGGGCGCTGCATCTGCGATTTCCTCGGACTGGACGACCTCACGAGCCTCAAGATGGAACACTACGTCGGCACGGCCCAGAAGTCGGGCGAACCCGAGATTCGTTACCCGATGCCCGAAGGGAGCGTCGAGGACAAGGACGTGCTCATCATCGACGACATCGCTGACACCGGCGGTTCCATCGAGCGCGCCTACGAGTACGTGACCGACCGCGAGGCCGGGGAGGTCAGGACGGGGACGCTCCAACTGCTCCAGACCAGCGAGTTCGAACCCGATTACATCGGCGAGCGCCTCGAGGAGTGGGCGTGGATCGTCTACCCGTGGAACTTCATCGAGGACATGATAGACATCACCGGCAGCACGATGGACAGGGCCGACGTCGAGGTGTTCTCGAAGGACGACATCCGCCACTACCTGAACGAGTACCACGACATAGAGCGCATCCAAATGGAAATCGCACAACCCGACCGACTGGACGAAGTGCTCGCCGAGATGGAGCGCCGGGGCGAGCTCGCGCGCGAGGAGTCGGGCGAAGACGGGGGCTGGCGGCTGCTCGAAGACGCGAGCGGCGCGCAGTAACGGACCGAGAGATGGAGACCATCGACGCTCTCGCCGAGGCGTTCGCGCTGAAAGACGAGCGCAGAACCGGCTGGCAACTTCGGAACGTCTCCGACCCGGAATCGGTCGCCGACCACGCGTGGGGCGTCGCACTGCTCTGCTTGCAGTACGGCGACGAGGCGGGCGTCGACGTCGACAGGGCGCTCGGGATGGCGGTCGTCCACGATCTCGCGGAGGCGAAGACCGGCGACATCGCCACGCGGGCGGCCGAGGCCGACCAGCGCGTTTCCGCCGACGAGAAGCGTCGAAACGAACTGGAGGCGATGGACGAACTCGCCGAACCGCTCGACGGCCACGTGCGCGAACTCTGGGAGGAGTACGAGGCCCGCGAAACCCCGGAGGCGAAGTTCGTCAAGGATATGGACCTGGTGGAGATGTGCTTGCAGGCGCTCGTTTACGAGCGCGAGCGACGATACGACGGGGAGAGCGAGCACTTCGAGGAGTACGAAAATTTGGACGAGTTCTTCGCGACGGCGGAGCCGCGTCTCCGAACCGACGTCGGACGACGACTGTTCGAAGCGATCGAAACGCGGTACGAAGCCGCCCGCGACGGAACCGATTCCCCCGGGTGATCAGTCCGCGAGCGTCGGGTCGCTCTCCGAAACCACCGTCCGCTTCCACGTGCCCCGGAGGAACCACGCGACCGCGGCGATAGCGCCCACGATGTCGCCGAGCGCGACGGCCACCCAGATTCCGGTCGGTCCCCAGCCCTCGACGAAGACGAGGTAGTAGGTCGCGGGGACGCGGGCGACCCACAGCGTCACCATCGAGAACGCCATCGCCGTCTTCGTGTTGCCCGCGCCGCGGAACGCGCCGAGGACGACCTGCAGGACGCCCATGAAGACGAACATTACGGCCATGATTCTGAGATAGTCGCTCCCGTGCTCGATTGTTTCGGCGACCCGCGGCGTGTCGGCGCTGAGGAAGACCGACACGAGCGGTTCGGGGAACAGCGCGGCGACGAGCGACACCGCGAGCATCACGCCCGCGACCAGCGCGACGGCCAGCCGAACCGCGCGCTCCGCCCTGTCCGGTCGCTCGGCCCCGAGGTTCTGTCCGACCATCGTGTTCGTCGCCTGTCCGAGTCCCATCGCGGGCAGGAAGACCAGCGACGAGAGGCGGTTGCCGAGACCGTAGGCCGTGACGACCGCGGGCGGGAACGTCGCCACCATCCCGGTGAGCACGACCATCGCCAGCGAACTCGTGGACTGCTCGGCGGCGGTCGGCACGCCGAGCCGGACGATTTCGCGGATTCGAGCGAAGTCGGGCTTGAGGTGGCGCACTCGCACTTCCGGGCCGGCGTCGGTGCCGAAGATGATGTACAGTCCCAGGGCCGTGGCGACCGCCCGCGAGAGCACCGTGGCTATCGCGGCACCCTCGATACCCATTCCCTCCATCGGCCCCCAGCCGAAGATGAACAGGGGGTCGAGTACGACGTTCACGACGACGCTGACGGCCATGATGCGCATCGGCGTCCGGGTATTGCCGTAGCCGCGCATCAGGGAGACGAAGACGAAGAAGCCGAAGAGGAACGGCGAGCCGAGGAAGAACACCCGCATGTAATCGGCGGCCATCGGAACGACGAGCAGGGCGGTCCGCTCGTCGGCGGGGAGGAGACCGAGCATCGGGTCGACGAGCAGAAAGCCGACGAGACCGATGCCGACCGCGACGACCGAGACGAACGAGAGCGTCTGCCCGGCCACCGCGCTCGCCTCGTCCTCGCTCCCCGCGCCGACGTGCTGCGCGACGAGGATGCTCCCGGCGGCGGTGAATCCCCCGCCGACGGAGATGAGAAAGAAGATGAGCGGGAACGCCAGCGAGAGCGCGCCGACCGCGTCCGAGGAGAGCGCGCCGAGCCAGAACGTGTCGGCGACGTTGTACGCGACCTGAAGGAGTTGGATGACGACGATGGGCCACGCGAGCCGCACCATCGGGCCGACCAGCGACCCGTCGGTGAGTTCGCTGCCGTGACGGGGAGAGGACATGGAGCGTTACGACCCGTCGCCGGTACTTCAACTCTCGTATGATGTGATATCACTCGGCACGAATCGAACCCGAGTCGTTTAGGTGACCGCCGGACGCAGTGCCCGCCATGATCGGCTTCATCGGCGGAAGCGGAATCTACGACGCACTGCCGCTCGAGAACACCCGCAAAGAGCGCGTGACGACCCCGTTCGGCGACCCGAGCGCGCCCGTCACCGTCGGCGAACTGGCCGGAAAGGAAGTGGCGTTCATGCCGCGTCACGGGCCGAACCACCGACACACGCCCACCGAGGCACCGTACCGGGCGAACATCCACGCGCTGAAACAGCTCGGCGTGGATCGGATTCTCGCCAGCAACGCGGTCGGCAGCCTCCGCGATGAGCTACCGCCGCAGACGCTCGTGATTCCCGACCAGATATTCGACCGGACGAAACACCGGACGCCGACGTTCTTCGGCGACGGGATGGTCGTCCACATGCCCTTCGCGGAACCCTACTGCCCGCACATGGTCTCGCACCTCTCGGACGCAGGAGAGGCGGCGACCGACGCGAACCGCGAGTCGGGCGGCACCTACGTCTGCATCGAGGGACCTCAGTACTCGACGCGCGCCGAGAGCGAGTTCTACCGCGCGCAGGGGTTCGAGATAATCGGGATGACCGCGATTCCGGAGGCGAAACTCGCCCGCGAAGCCGAGATGTGTTACGCCACGGTGGCGGGCGTCACCGACTACGACGTGTGGAAGGAAGACAACGAGGTTACCCTGCAAGAAGTGCTCGAAAACGCCGCGGAGAACGAGGACGCGATCAAGGACGTGGTCGAGCACGCCATCCGGACGATGCCCGACGAACGCGACTGCGACTGCGGGCGCGCGCTGGAAGGCACCATCAACACGCCGACCGAGGCGATTTCGGACGAGACGCGGGAGCGCGTCGAACTGCTGGTCGGCGAGTACCTCTAACTCGGTTCCGGTTCCCGCTCCCGTTCGGGGGACGTTTCGGGGGTCGTCGGCGTCGACGACTCGGAAGCGGTCGGCGGGACACGATTTAACTTGGGCCGCGAGAGCTACCTACCATGGACGAAACGCTCACGATGACGCCGGGCCCGACCGCGGTTCCCGACGACGTGCGGGAGGCGATGGCCCGCCCCGCCGTGAACCCGGACGTCGACCCGGAGTTCGCGTCGTACTACGAAACCCTGTTGGACAAACTGGCGACCGTCTACGACACCGACGACGACGTGGTCGTCCTCGGCGGCGAAGGAATCCTCGGCCTCGAAGCCGCCGTCGATTCGCTCGTCGCGCCGGGCGAGCGCGTGCTCTGCCTCGCCAACGGAGTGTACGGCGACGGCTTCTCGGACTTCGTGGAGATGGCCGGCGGCGAAGCGGTCACCCACGGCGTCGAGTACACCGAGGGATTCGACGCGGACGAAATCGCGTCGCTGGTCGAGGAAGAGGAGTTCGCCGCCGCGACGATGGTGCACTGCGAGACGCCGACCGGCCTGCTTAACGACTTCGGCGAGGTCCTGGCGACCCTGCGGGACGCGGGCGTCCTGACCGTCGTCGACGCCGTCTCGTCGCTCGGCGGGACGCCGGTTCCCGTCGAGCGCATCGACGTCTGTCTCGGAGCCTCCCAGAAGTGTTTCAGCTCCCCGCCCGGCCTGACGACGCTGTCGGTGAGCGACGCGGCGTGGGAGAAGGTCGAGGCGACCGAGCAGGACTCCTTTTACACCAGCCTCGAACCGTGGCGGGAACCGGACTTCTCCTTTCTCCCCTACACCCACCTCGTCTCGAACCTCTACGCGCTGGAGGCGTCGCTCGACCGGATTCTGGACGAGGGGCTTGAGTCGGTCTTCGACCGCCACCGGCGCGCGGCGGAGCGTTGCCGCGAGCGGGGCCGCGAACTAGGACTGGAACCGTTCCCGGGTTCCGAGTCGCTCTGCTCGCCGACCGTCACGGCGCTCGAACTCGATGGGCGGGCGACGGAGGTCCAGCGGCGACTCCACGACGAACAGGACGTTCTCGTCGCCACCGGACTCGGCGAGATGGCCGACGATATCCTGCGCGTCGGTCACATGGGGTACAACGCGCGGGAATCGCGCGTCGAGAAGACGATGGACGCGCTGGAGCGGGTGCTGGAGTAGCCGGACTAGTCCGCGAGCAGTTCCGCCGGTTCCTCCTCTTTCTCCGCGCCGCGGGCGTCCTGTACCCAGAGGTCGCCGAACAGATCGTCTTGTTCGAGCGTGATGGCGCTGCGGTGCGCGAGAAACAGCAGCGCGAGGTAGGTTTCGACCCGCGTCGGGCCGACGCCGTCGATCTCGGCGTACAGCACTTCCGTTCGCCCCGCCTCGTACTGGGCGACGAGCGCGGCCTGCACGTCGTCGATGACCGCCTCGATGTCCTCGTCGTGGGTCGTGCCGGTCACCTCCGACTCGGTCGGTTCGTCGTCGAACCGCATGTCGTCGCCCGCGTGGTAATCCAAGGTCTGCGTCCCCCGGCGGAACCCCTTCGGCGAGTCGCTGGTGTCGTAGGTGCGGGACTCCTTCCACCACGACCCGCGCTCTCGCTCGCGCAGGTCGCGGACGAGTTCGTCCAGCGTCTCCGGGTTGCCGCGGGCGTGCTTTCGGTCCAGTCGGCGCTCCATCTCGTCCTCCAGCGACGCCACGGGGTCGAAACCGCCCGCGTCGTCCATCGCCATCGGGGCTTCCCACGGTTCGAGTTCCTCTTCCTCGGGCTCGTCGTCCGCGAGGAGCGCGTCGCTCTTCATCCGCAGGAGGACGCTGGCGTAGAAGAGCGCCCGCCCCGACGTTCGGAGGTCGGCCTCGTCCAGTCGCGCGAGGAACTTGTCCGTCACCTCCACGATGTCGATGTCCCACGGTTCTATCTCGCCCTCCTCCGCGAGTTGGACGAGCAGTTCGACCGGTTCGACCTCGTCGTCGTCGGTCTCGTCGGGTCGATTCTCGGGGGCGAGTCCGTCAATCATCGGCGGGCACCTCCTGTTCGCCGTCCAGTCGAATGCCCGTCACGCTGCTCACGTTGTCGCCCTGCATCGTCACGCCGATGGCGCGCTCCGAGCGGTCGAGCATGGCCGAGCGGTGCGAGACGACGACGAACTGCGCGTCGCCCGCGAGTTCGTCCACCATCTCCCCGACCCGTTCGGCGTTCACCGCGTCGAGGAAGGCGTCCACCTCGTCGAGCGCGTAGAACGGCGCGGGGTTGTACCGCTGGATGGCGAAGATGAACGCGAGCGCGGTCAGCGACTTTTCGCCGCCGCTCATCGCGTCGAGGCGCTGCACCGGCTTGTCGCCGGGTTGGGCTTTCATCGTCAGGCCGCCGTCGAAGGGGTCGTCCTCGTTTTCGAGGAACAGTTCGCCCGACCCCGCGGAGAGGCGCGTGAAGATGTCCTGGAAGTGGTCGTCGATGGCGTCGAAGGCGTCCATGAACGTCGCTTTCTTCTGGGATTCGTAGGAGTCGATGCGCTCTCGGATACCGTCGCGTTCCTCCACCAGCGTCGTCTTGCGCTCTTTCAGGTCGGCGAGGTCGCTCTCGACGTCGTCGTACTCGTCGATGGCGAGCATGTTGACGGGTTCGAGCGCCTCCATCCGGCGTTCGAGGCGGTCGATGTTCTCTCGCACCTCGTCGTGGTCGGGCACCTCCTCTGGGTCGTAGTCGCCGACCTCCTCGCGGAGTTCGGCCACGTCGGCTTCGAGGCGATTCGCGCTCCGTCGGAGGCTCTCGAGCCGATTCTCGACCGCTTCGACCTGCTGTTGCTGGTCGTCGCGCTTCGACTTCGCGTCCTGCAGTTCCTCTTTGAGGTCGCTCCGCTCCGCTTTGAGTTCCGCGAGTTCGTCTTCGAGTTCCTCGACCGCCTCGCGCTTTTCTTCGAGGGTCTCCTCGCGGTTCTCGATGTCCGCTTCCAGCTCCTCGATGAGTTCTTCCTGCTCCGCCTTGCGGTTCTGCGCGGATTCGATGTCGTCGTGGAGGTCGTCGATGGCGTCCTCCGCGTACTGCTTTTCGAGTTGCAGTTCGTTCAGCCGACCGTCCAACTCGTCCATCCGGTCTTCGAGGGCGTCTATCTCCTCGTTCACGTCGTCCGCCCTGCTCGACAGTTCCGGGATCTTCGAATCGGCGAGTTCGGCTTCGAGTTCCGCGACGGCGTCCTCGATGTCCGCGATGGTCTCCTCGTGCGCCGCGATGTCGGATTCGAGTGCCTGCATCTCGTCGTCGACCGACTCGCGCTCGGCCTGTAGCTCCTCGATGTCCTCCTTGAGCGAGTCGATCTCGCTCTCGACGGATTCGAGTTCGTCCTCCTTGCGCTCGATGTCGTTCTCGATGGAGCGCACCTGGTCCGCCGCGTCGCTCTGGCGGTCGCGGGCGTCGTCCAGTCGCCCTTCGACGTCGCGGATGGATTCGCGAACCGACCGGCGTTCGTCCTCCAACTCGTTGATCTGTCGGGCGACGCGTTCCAGTTGACCCTTGCCGGACGCCGAGAAGGAGTAGCGCGACCCGCTGGTCGAACCGCCGGTCATCGCGCCGCTCTTCTCGACCAGTTCGCCCGACAGCGTCACGAGGCGGAAATCGCCCATCAGTTCGCGGGCCGTCTCCATGTCCTCGACGACGAGGGTGTCGCCGACGATGTAGGAGAACACCGCCGAGTACCGCGAATCGAAGTCGATGAGGTTGTACGCGAAGTCGACCACGCCCGGCAGGTTCGGCGCGGACGGGAGGCCGCGGTCGCGCATCTTCGTGATGGGCAGGAAGGTAGCGCGTCCGGCGTTTCGGCGCTTCAGGTACTCGATACACCGCTGGCCGACGTTGTCGTCGTCGACCACGACGTGCGCCATCCGCCCGCCCGCCGCCGTCTCGCAGGCGGTCGCGTACTGCTGGCCGACGCTGCCTATCTGCGCGACGGTGCCGTGGACGCCGTCCATCTCCGCGTTCAGGACGGTCGAAACCGCGCGCCCGTAGGAGGAATCGCCGCTCTCCTGCGCCCGAGCGTCGAGTTCCGCGTACTCCTGCTGTTTCGCCTGCAGGCGGTCTTCGACCGAATCGAGGTCGGACTGGAGTTCGCGCTTCTCCGATTTCAGGTCGGCGACCACGTCCTCTATCTGCTCGGCGTTCCGCTCCGCTTTGAGCAGTTCGTCCGCGAGGTCCTGCAGTTCGGTTTCCAGTTCGGGGATCCGCTCGCGGGCCGAATCGAGTTCCGCCTGCTTCTCGTTCACCGAGTTCGAGCGCCGCCGGGCCTCGTCGAGCAGGCGGTCTTTCTCCCGCTGGCGCTCGTTCTTCGCGCTCTTTTCCTCCTCCAGCGCCGCCTTCTTCTCGGCGAGGTCGGCTTTCACCTCGTCGTACTCGGTGTCGACGCTCTCTATCTCCTCCTCTATCTCCGCGAGTTCGGCCTCCTTCGTGCCGATGTCACCCTTGACCGAGGCCTTCTCGATTTTGATGTCGCGGATGTCGCCGTCCAACTCGTCGACCGTCTCCTGCTTGCGGTCGATTTCGACGAACGCCTGTCGCCTGCGGTTTTCGGCGTCCTGAATCTTCTCTTTCGCCGTCCCGATGCGATCTTCGAGGCGGGCGATTTCGCCTTTCACCTCCTCGATATCGCTCTTGATGGCGAGCTGTTCGTCCTCGCCCTTGCGCTCGATTTCGGTGTTGAGCTCCTCCAACTGGTCTTCGAGGCGGACGACGCGACCCTGGCGCTCGTCCAACTCGCGCTGGAGGGAGACGAGTTCCTCCTTGCGGGAGTCGATGTCGTCCCGGGTCGCCGTCAAGTCCGCCCGCTTCTCCTCGAGTTCGGCCGCCTTCAGGTAGCCCTCGTACTCCTCTTTCTCGTCTCGGAGCCCCTGATATTCGAGCGCCGTCTCGCGCTCGTCCCGGAGTTGGTCGAGTCGGTCCTCTTTCTCCTCGATGCGGAGTTCGGCCTCCTCGACGCGGTCTTTGACGACTTCCAGTTCTTCCAGCGCGTCCTCTTTCTTCGCGTCGAACTCAGCGACGCCCGCGATTTCGTCGATTATCTCGCGTCGCTCGTAGGGCGTCATGTTGATGATGCCGGTCACGTCGCCCTGCATGACGACGTTGTAGCCCTCCGGCGTCACGCCCGCCTGCGCGAGCAGGTCCTGGATGTCGGAGAGGTTGACCGAGCGACCGTTCAGGTAGTAGTAGGAGTAGTAGTTGTCCTCGGTCTCCTTCACCCGGCGCTTGATGGTTATCTCGTCCGCGTCGCCGACGTTGTCCGTCCCGGCGGCGTTGACGATCTGCGACCGGTCTAACGTGCCGTCGGAGTTGTCGAGCACGACTTCGACGGAGGCTTCGAGCGGGCCGTTTCGCTCGGGTTCGCCCTCGTCGTAGCCGGGGTTGTAGATGAGGTCGGTCAACTTCTCGGCGCGGATGCCCCGCGTTCGAGCGAGGCCGAGCGCGAAGAGGACGCTGTCGATGATGTTGCTCTTTCCGGAGCCGTTCGGACCGGTGACGACGGTGAAATCCTCGTAGAAGGGGATTTCGGTCTTTCTACCGAAGCTCTTGAACTTGTCGAGGACGAGCGATTTGATGTGCATGAGTTGCTCGTGGGGAGGGCGGACCTACGCCACGATGATGTCGTCGCTGAGGTCGGATTCACCCTCGTCGTCTTCTATTTCTTCCTTGGACTCGTCGGTTTTAGCCTCTTCGGCCTGAGTCGATTCCCGCTCGGCCTCCAACTCTCGCAGTCGCTGATTCGCGTCCACGAGTTCCTCCGTCAGGCCGCGAATCGTCGCCTCTAATTCTTCCACCCGCGATTCGAGCGACTCGATTCGGTCGCGCTGGCTCGTCATATCACGTATGCGTCACGGTTTCCTCATAAAGGTGCGTCAGACGCTCGGCAGACGCGCGCCGAAACGACGCCGCCCGCGTCGCCGATCTGCTCGCCGAATCGGGCACCGACGCCGTCGTCTCCCGTACGCTCGCGCGGTCGAGACGGTTCGCCCGGTCGCCGACCGTCACGGACTGGGAGTGACCGTCGAGGGTGACTTCCGCGAGCGTCGGTTGACCGACGGCCCGGTCGAGACCGTCGGCGAGACGTTCGAGAGCGCCATCGCCGGCGTCTGGGAGGACTGGACGTTCGCGTGGGCGAACGGCGAGTCGAGCCTCGCGGCGCAGGAGCGCGGCGTTCGGGCCGTCTCCGTAGGCTTTTAACGCGTACCGCCCCAATCGACGAACAATGACCGCTCAGGCTGTCCAGGAGGACGAACTCGTTACCGTCATCGGCCTCGAGATTCACGTCCAACTGGAGACGGACACGAAGATATTCTGCGGCTGTTCGACGAAGCAAGACGACGCGGAGCCGAACACCTACACCTGCCCGGTCTGCCTCGGGCTTCCGGGGTCGCTCCCGGTGCTGAACGAGGCCGCCGTCGAGTACGCCGTCAAGGTCGGGAAGGCCATCGACGCCGACATCCCCGAGGAGACGCGCTTCCACCGGAAGAACTACTTCTACCCCGACCTGCCGAAGGGGTTCCAGATAACGCAGTACGACGCCCCCATCTGCCAGGACGGGAAGTTGGAGTTCCGCCACGAGGGCGAGACGCGAACCGTCGGCATCCACCGCGCTCACCTCGAAGAGGACCCCGGCAGCCTCCGCCACGTCCGCGACGGGAGCGGCGACATCGAAACCCGCACCGTCGGCATCGACCGCGCGGATTACACGCTCGTCAACTACAACCGCGCCGGGACGCCCCTGATGGAGATCGTCACGGAACCCGACTTCCGCGAACCCGGCGAGGCGGTCTCCTTCCTCGAAAAACTCGAGGAGGTGCTGGAGTACCTCGGCGTCTTCGACTCGACGCGGGACGGCAGTCTGCGCGTGGACGCGAACCTCTCCATCGTCCCCGCCGAGGACATCGCCGACGACGGCACCATCTCCGAGGACGCGGACGCGAACCGAACCGAGGTGAAGAACATCTCCAGTCACAAGGGCGCGGAGAGCGCGCTCGCCTACGAGGAGAGCCGCCAGCGCAACCTCATCAGGCGGGGGAAGGCGGTCGAACAGGAGACCCGTCACTTCAACGAGACGCACGGTTCGACCGTCTCGATGCGCTCGAAGGAGGCGGAGAAGGACTACCGCTACTTCGCCGAGGCGGACATCCCGCCGCTGCGGGTGAGCGACTGGAAGGAGAAGCTGGCGATTCCGGAACTGCCGGACGCCCGCCGCGAACGCTTCCGCGAGGAGTACGGACTGAGCGCGGAGGCCGCGAGCAAACTCACGTCGAGCAAGCAGGTCGCGGACTTCTACGAGGACGTGGCCGAGAAGTTCGACCCCGACCTCGCCGCGACGTGGGTCGCCGACAACCTGCTCGGCGAACTCAACTACCGCGACATGGAGATCACCGACGTGGAGGGCCGACTGGACGAGTTCACGGCCCTCATCCGCCTCGTCGCCGAGGACGAGATTACGGTCAAGAACGCCGAAGAAATCGTCCTCCGCGAGATGCTGGACGAGGGCGACGACCCCGAAACCGTCATCGAGCGAGAGGGACTCGGCAAGGCCGACGCGGGCGAAGTCGAGCGGGCGGTCGAGGAGGCCATCGACGAGAACCCGGACACGGTCGAGGACTATCACGCAGGGGAGGGCGGCGCCATCAACTTCCTCGTCGGGCAGGTCATGCAGAAGACCGGCGGGAGCGCGGACCCCGGTTCGGTGAACGGGATGCTCCGAGAGCGACTGGACGAGTAGTCGGAATCGATGGAGCGGGCGGGTACCCGACCCGCGCGAAGCGGTGCTCCGTTTTCGGCCTCGCACTCGGAAGCGAGTTCTCGTCCGTCCGACGGGCAACCAGCTTGCCCGCTCCGCGACATATTCTACCCACGTATATAGTCGATTAATTTATTAATTATTCCATCAGCAAATTATATCGCGTCGTGGATGATCGTAACAAACGCATCATGCCATCACGACGCGATATGCTCAAGAAGCTCGGCGCGGCGGGAACGGCGGCGGTCGCGGTCTCGGGGCTGTCGGGCTCCGCCGCCGCCGAACCCGGTTCCATCCCGTCGCACTACCTCGCGGAGTACCGCGACACGGGTGCCAACTGGGGAATCGACTGGACGTACCTCGCGGGAATCGGCTGGATAGAGACCCACCACGGCCAGTACGAGGCCGGCTGCGATACGTCGTCCGCGGGGGCGAGAGGACCGATGCAGTTCATGCCCTCGACGTGGGACTACTACGGTCTCGACGGCGACGGCGACGGGTACGCGAACATCTGCGACTATCAGGACGCGATTCCGTCCGCCGCCTACTACCTGACCGACAACGGCGCGCCCGAGGACTGGGACGGCGCGCTGTACGCCTACAACCACAGTTGGTCCTACGTCAGCGACGTGAAGAACGCCGCGGCGTACTACCGCGACGTTTACGGAAGCGGCGGCGGTGGCGGGTTCGTCGACGGCGACCGGGTGACGCCGACCGTCAACCTGAACACGCGGGAGCAGCCGGGGACGGAGTCGCCCGTCGTCGCCACGGTCTCGCCGGGCGAGGTCGGCGAGATCATGAACGGGCCGACGACCGAGGACGGCTACACCTGGTGGGGCGTCCACTGGCTCGACCGCAACGTCTGGGGCTGGTCCGTCGAACGCTACCTCACCTACGCGTAAGCGCCCGACGGACTCCACGACCGACGAATCGCTTATCGTCGAATCAGTCCGCCGTCGCCGGTTTACGCTCGTCTTCCAGCACGCCTCGTCGCCAGCGACCGAGGCTGAACCAGAGCGCGCCCACGACGAACGACCCGACGGCCGAGAGCGACCACGACCACCAGAGGCCGCCGACGCCCCACGCCAGTCCCGAGACGACGACCGGCCCGAGCGACAGGGTCCACTGGTAGGCGAGCAGGAGCGCGACGGGGATGCGGAGCACCCAGCGCGAGAGGAACGAGAGCGACATCGCGACGCCGGTGTCGCCCGCGCCGCGGAAGCCGCCCTGAATCACCATCAGCCCGCCGAAGAAGGCCAGAAACGGGCCGATGACGTAGAGGAAGTCGACGCCTTCTTCGACCACCGCCGGGTCGTTCGTGAACACCCGCATCCCCACGGCGGGGAACGCGACCATCAACCCGCCGGCGGCGAAGAGCACGCCCAGCGTGCCGGCGGTCGCCTTCCACGTCACTTCGGCGGCCCTGTCGGGCGTCTCCGCGCCGAGGTTCTGGCCGACGCCCGTCGCGGCGGCCTGACCGACCGCGCCCGAGACGGTCCACGAGACGGACATCAGCCTGACGCCGATACCGTATGCGGCGGTGGGGACCGGCCCGAATCGGGCGACCAGCGCGGCCATCGCCACGGCGGCGAAACTCCGGGCCGCGCCGTCGACGGTCGCCGGGGAACCGACGGTGACGAGTTTCTTCAACACCGGCCAGTCCGGGCGCAGGTCGTCGAGCCGAAGTCGGATGCCCCAGTCACCGCGAAGGAGCACGTAGACGCCGACGATGGCCGCGAACACGCGAGCGACGAGCGTGGCGACCGCCGCGCCGCGAGTGCCCATCTCGGGGAACGGACCGTAACCGAGGATGAGAAACGGGTCGAGAACGACGTTCATCCCCGCCGAGAGCACCATCAGCCACATCGCGGTTTTGGTGTCGCCCGCGCCGCGGAGGACGGCGCGGAAGACGAAGAAGAGGAACGTGAACGGGATGGAAAAGAAGAGCACCTCGATGTACCGGAGCGCCTCGCGGAACACCGCACCCTCCGCGCCGACGAGCGAGAGCAGGGGGTATCGAAAGGCGTAACCGAGCGACGCGAGGACGACGCCGACGAGGACGGTGAGCAGCGTCGTCTGCGCGACGACGTTGTCCGCGGCCCGGTCGTCGCCGGCGCCGACGTGCTGCGAGACGAGCGCGACCGACGACGCGGTGAGCCCCATCGCCAGCGAGACGAACAGCCACGACGTCGGGAACATGAGCGAGACCGCGGCGACCGCGGCGGTGCTGACCTGCCCGACCCAGAACATATCCGCGAGGTTGTAGAACGTCTGGAGGAGGTTGCCGACGACCAGCGGCCACGCGAGGCTCATCAGCTTCGGCGTGATGGCTCCGTCGGTCATATCGACGCGACTCTCGGCTCGTCGGGACACGTATCTATCGCCACATTGGTCGACCGATTCTTAAACGCACGTGTTCCGTCCCCTCCCTGCCGGATTTCCGACCGAGGCGGACGCTCGGCGGTGGGCGGCGAAGCGTCGGTTCACTGCCGAAACTCGCGGAGAACGTGCTGAAACTCGCGGTGGTCGCCGAGGTCGACGGACTCGTCGAGGGTTCGGCGGACGGTCTCGATTTCGGATTCGAGCGCGACGAACTCCTCGCTCTCACGGAGTTCGTCGTGAGGACGTTCGGCCACCAGGTTCGCGTGAGTCGCGACGAGGGAGTAGTAGCGCGTCAGCCGGTCCGCGTACTCCGCCCGAGCGTGGAGCGCCGTCACCGTCTCTCGAAGCGTCTCGCCGTCCACGGGTTTCGTGACGTACTCGTCGAACTCCATGTCGATGATGTCGTAGTCGGGTGCCACCGCCGTCGTCATGGCGACCCGACAGTCGTGTCCGCGGTCGCGAATCGTTTCGAGAACGGTTTCGCCGCCCGCGCCCGGCATCTTTCGGTCGAGCAGCACCACGTCGATGCGCTCCGAAAGCCGGTCGAGCGTCGTGACCGCTTCGCGTCCGTCGTTGGCTGTGTACGTCCGGAACTCGGAGAGCCACGCTTCGTACAAATCGGTGACTTCGGACTCGTCGTCCACTATCAGTACGCCAACGTCTCCTGATTCGGTCATCGTGCCAGTACCTCGGTGCGGAGATGGGTAACAGCGCCAGTAATATCTTTCCCTCCACACATACGACATCTAGAATTTCTCTACGCGCGTTCGATACCGGGAGAAACCGCCGGGAACGTGAGCACCGCGACGGTGCCTCGGGGGTCCGCGTCTTCGAACCGGACGGTTCCGCCGAACTGCTCCATCATCACGTGAACGAAGTAGAGACCGAATCCGACGGACCCCGACGTTTCGGACGTGACGTTACGGTCGAACACCTGCGACTTCATCTCGTCGGGGATGCCGGGACCGTCGTCCTCGATTTCGACGCGTACGTCGCCGCCCGAGCGACGCGCCCGTATCGCGAGCGAGGGGAAGTCCGCGTCGTTGTGCTCGATGGCGTTCAGTAGGACGTTCTCCAACACTTCGCCGAGCAGTTCGTTCGCGGAGACGCGCAGGCCGTCCTCGATGTCCGTTCGGACGCTGACGTCCGGGTACGTGTTTCGAATCTTCGTCGCCTTCTTCGACAGCGTCTCGGACAGGGAGCGGGTCGTCAGCGACACCGACTCGGAGTTCGTCACGGTCTCGCTGACGGTCCGCACCTTCTGCGTCAACTGTCCGATATCCTCGCTCCAATCGCGGACGGTTTCGAGGAGCGGTTCCCCCGATTCGTCCACGTGTTCGTCGAGGAGTCCGAGATTCCCGTTGATGACGGTTATCCCGTTCAGGATGTCGTGGCGGAGGACGCCGTTGAAGAACTCTATCTGCTCGGTTCGCTCCTCGACCATCGCCTGACTCTCGCGCAGTTCGGCCTCTCGCCGCGCCCGGTCGAGCGCCGTCTCGGTCGTGGTCGCCAGAACGGTGGCGAATCGCCGGTCGTCGTCGGTGAACGCGCGCTTCTCCACGTCGCTTCCGACGCCGAGAACGCCGTGTTCGCCCAGCGGGAGCAACAGCACGCATCCGACCGGGAAGTCGGCGTACCGGAGTTCCGAAAGCTCCGCCGAGGTTTCGTGGACGGCGGGAGCGCCGGTCTCGAACGCCTCCCAGACGGGACCGTCGTCGCGGGGCAGAACCATCGAACCGTCGGTTCTGCGCGCGATGGTCCCCGTCAAGGCGACCGACCGGAGCGCGGTTCCGTCGTCGTTCGGAAAGAGGACGCCGGAATGGGGATGGTCGAGCACGTCGTCCGCGGTTTCGACGGCGATTTCGGCGATCTCTTCGCGGCGTTCCGCGTCCATGAACCGGCGACTCGCGGATTGAAGCGCGCGGAGCGTCCTTTCTCGGCGCTTCTGAACGGTTATCTCCCGAAGGACGAGAATTTCGGCGCGGTGGATGCCGTGGTGGTCGCGTATCGCGGTTCGCTGCGGGTCGTACACCGGATTCTCCGGCACGGCACCGCCGTCCGCTCGAACGGGAGCGGGCGAAAACGGTTCGTCCGCGGACACCGCGTCGAGCAGCCCCGGAACGACGGCTTCGAGGTCGCGGCCGACGACGTCCGACGACTCGAACAGCGCCTCCGCCGCCGCGTTGTACTCGAGGATTCGACGGTCGTCGACGACGATGACCGGGTCGTCCATCTCGTCCAGCACGACCTCCGCGGCGAGGGGAGCGACGTCGAGAAAATCGTACCGGAAGAGCGCGAGACCGACGAGGACGCCGCCCCCGGCGAAGGAGACCGGCGTCAGGGTGAGCACGTAGCGCGGGACGACGAAGGTGAAAAAGACGGCACCGGCGAGCGGGAACAGTCCCGCGAAGACGATGGCCGCCGTCTGTTTTCGATAGAGGCGGTCGACGCGCATGAGGAACGCGAGGAGGAACGCGAACCCGGTCGCGACGACCACGAACAGGTAGGCGAGGTGGAAGTAGAACGACGGCGGGTGGGCCACTGACACGACGGTCAGACCGCCCATCGACGCCACGCGGGCGCTCTCGTTCGTGAATCCGTATCCGGGGGTGGCGAGTTCGAAGAGGCTGTAGACGACGGGCTCGGCCCAGATGAGCGGAACCGTCCTCGCGGTCAACCAGTCGTCCCGGCCGACGTACTCGAGCGCGAAGGTGAGCCAGAGGAACGGGACGACGGTCACGCACACGCCGACGAGCGTCACCCAGAGGACGGCGCGAGGGCGCGTCGAACTCGTAAAGAGGAGAAGCGAGAAGAGACACCAGCCCGCGATGGCGACCGTCAGCGACGAGAACGACTTCGCACCGGGCACGTCCCGGTTCGACCACGCGTACCGTGCGAGCGCGAACCCGACGCCGCACCCGACCGCGGTTCCCGCGAGCACGACACCGGCGGGGAACGTGATGGTTTCGAACATGTCAGAATAGTTCTCGGTACGACGAGATGCGATATAGCCGTTTCTTCCATTATCAGGCCAGATAATCGGAAGACGGCGGGGGCGAACGGCGGGAGCCGAACCCCGTCGTTCGCACGCGATTTTCGCTGGCGAAACGTTTACCAGCACGATGACCGTAGCCGAGGGCGATGACCGACACGAACCGGGGTGATGGGTGAGTGGAACTCATCATCACCGAGAAGGACAACGCTGCGCGCCGGATCGCCGACATTCTCTCCGGCGGCAGCGCCGACGCCGACCGACGGAACGGCGTCAACGTCTACAAGTGGGGCGGCAAGCGATGCATCGGCCTGTCGGGTCACGTCGTCGGAGTGGACTTCCCCCCCGAGTACAACGACTGGCGCGACGTGGAACCGGTCGAACTCATCGACGCCGACATCGAGAAACAACCGACCAAGGAGAACATCGTCCGCACGCTGCGGTTGCTCGCCCGCGACGCGAACCGCGTGACGATAGCGACGGACTACGACCGCGAGGGCGAACTCATCGGAAAGGAGGCGTGGGAACTCGTCCGCGAGGTGAACGAGGACGTGCCGGTTCACCGGGTGCGGTTCTCCTCGATCACCGAGAACGAGGTCGCCTCCGCCTTCGAGAACCCCGACGAACTCGACTTCGACCTCGCGGCGGCGGGCGAGGCGCGCCAGATAATCGACCTCATCTGGGGCGCGGCGCTGACTCGCTTCCTCTCGCTCTCGGCGAGACAGCTCGGTAACGACTTCATCAGCGTCGGGCGGGTGCAGAGCCCGACGCTCAAGCTCATCGTCGACCGCGAGCGCGAGATTCAGGCGTTCGACCCCGAGGACTACTGGGAGCTGTTCGCCGACCTCCGGAAGGCCGGCGAGGAGTTCGAAGCCCAGTACTTCTACCGCGACGAGGACGGCAACGAGGCCGAGCGCGTCTGGGACGAAGAAACGGCGAAGAAGGCGTACGAGACGCTCGAAGAGGCGACGCGGGCGACCGTCGAGCGCGTCTCGCGGCGCACGCGAACCGACGACCCGCCCGCGCCGTTCAACACGACGCAGTTCATCCGCGCGGCGGGCAGCCTCGGCTACTCCGCCCAGCGCGCGATGAGCATCGCGGAGGACCTCTACACCGCCGGCTACATCACCTATCCGCGCACCGACAACACGGTGTATCCGGACGACCTGGACCCCGAGGAGCTGCTCGACACCTTCGTCGGGAACTACCACTTCGGCGAGGACGCCGAGCACCTGCTGGAGCGGGACGACATCGAGCCGACGGAGGGCGACGAGGAGACGACCGACCACCCCCCGATTCACCCGACGGAGGATATCCCGACGAAGGGCGAGTTGGGCGACGACGAGTGGGATGTGTACGAACTCGTCGTCCGGCGCTTCTTCGCCACGGTCGCCGATAGCGCGAAGTGGGAGCACCTGAAGGTGGTCGCCGCGGTGTCCGACCTCTCGCTCAAGGCGAACGGGAAGCGACTGCTCGAATCGGGCTACCACGCGGTCTACCCGTACTTCAACACCAGCGAGAACTACGTGCCGAACGTCGAGGAGGGCGAGACGCTCGACGTGACCGACACGCGGATCGAGGAGAAACAGACCCAACCGCCCCGTCGGTACGGCCAGTCGCGGCTCATCGAGACCATGGAGAAGATGGGCATCGGAACGAAGAGCACGCGCCACAACACCATCCAGAAGCTCTACGACCGGGGGTACCTCGAAAGCGACCCGCCGCGACCGACGCGGCTCGCGCAGGCGGTCGTGGAGGCCGCGGAGGACTACGCCGACCTCGTGGTGAGCGAGACGATGACCCGCCGACTCGAGGAGGACATGACCGCAATCGCCGAGGGCGACGCCGAGTTGGACGACGTGGCCGACTCCTCGCGCGAGATTCTGGCCGAGGTGTTCGACGACCTGGAGGAGTCGCGCGAGGAAATCGGCAAACACCTCCAGCAGTCGCTGAAGGAGGACAAGACGCTCGGTCCGTGTCCCGACTGCGGCGAGAGTCTGCTCGTCCGCCAGAGCAGGCGGGGGTCGTACTTCGTCGGCTGCGACGGCTACCCCGACTGCACGTACACCCTCCCCCTGCCGAACAAGGGGAAGCCGCTCCTGCTGGACGAGACGTGCGAGGAACACGGCCTGCGCGAGGTGAAGATGCTCGCCGGACGGAGCACCTTCGTCCACGGCTGCCCCCTGTGCAAGGCGGAAGAGGCAGAGGAAGAAGAGGACCGCGTCATCGGCGACTGTCCGGAGTGCGGCGAGGAACACGGCGGGGAGTTGGCGATAAAGCGCCTCCAGACCGGTTCGCGGCTGGTCGGCTGCACGCGCTACCCCGACTGCGACTACTCGCTTCCCCTCCCGCGCCGGGGCGACATCGAAGTGACGGACGAGCGCTGCGAGGAGCACGGCCTGCCGGAACTCGTCGTCCACGGCGGCGACGAACCGTGGGAACTCGGCTGTCCCATCTGCAACTACCGGGAGTTCAAGGAGCGCGAGTCCAAGAGCGGCCTCGAAGCCATCGAGGGAATCGGCTCGAAGACGGCCGAGAAACTCGCCGAGGCCGGCATCCAGAACGTAGACGACCTGAAGAGCGCGGAGGTCGAGACCGTCGCGGAGCGGGTCAGCGGCGTGAGCGAAGACCGGTTGCGGAGTTGGCAGGCGAAAGCGGACTGAGCCACTCGTCCCGTCCGATTCTCGTCGTTCGTTTCTGAAATCGGCTGTCCGACCTGCCGCCGCGCTGGAGCAGGCGATGCGACCGCCGGAGGCCAGCAGTTCGCCGCGAACGAGGAGGAAAGCGACGAGGGCCGACGACCGTGCGGAACGCGGTGAGGTGAGGGAGGAGTGCCTTTGGTCGAGCGTTTACGACGTCGCGCGGGCGCTGCCCCCCGACCGTCGTAAAAGGTCGTGGTGGTCGTTTCGAAGCTGTTTTAGCCCGCAATTCTGAAAAGGGGCCTATGACTGCGCCGTGGGACGACTGGAGCCACATCACCAAAATCGACCCGGACAAGACCCTCGCGGGCGACGACACCTTCGCCGACGTGTGTTCGACGGGGACGGACGCCCTCGAGATCGGGGGGACGCTGGGGATGACCGAGGAGAAGATGACGCGAGTCATCGATGCGTGCGCCGAGTACGACGTGCCGCTGTATCAGGAACCGAGCAATCCCGCGGTCGTCGTGGAGAACGAGGCGCTCGACGGCTACCTCGTCCCGACCGTGCTGAACACGCGCGACGTCGCGTGGATCGCCGGCCTCCACAAGGAGTGGGTGCGCATCACGGATATCGACTGGTCGAAGACGTTCACCGAGGGGTATATCATCCTCAATCCGGATTCCAGCGTCGCCCAGTACACCGAGGCCAACTGCGACCAGACCGCCGACGACGTCGCGGCCTACGCCGAACTGGCGGAGCGCGCGCTCGGCCAGCGGATAATCTACGTCGAGTACTCCGGCATGTTCGGCGACACCGAGGTCGTCGCGGCGGCGCAGGACGCGCTGGACGAGGCGACGCTGTTCTACGGCGGCGGCATCCACGACTACGACTCCGCGCACACGATGGCCCAGCACGCGGACGTCGTCGTCGTCGGTAACCTCGTCCACGACGAGGGCGTGGACGCCGTCCGCGAGACGGTCGAAGCGGCGAACGAAGCGAAGAAGACGCGCGCCGAATCGGCGTAGGGCCACTTTTTACGCGGATTTTCGGTCGGTAGCGACGCGGAGACGCTTCTTCGACGAACGGTCGCTGTCGATTTCGCGCTTCGAAAATGTATGAACGATACGTTCATGTATTCATAGCACCGAGATACACGGTGAGAGACCATGTCGACGATCGAGACGCGAAACCTGACGAAGTTCTACGGCGAGACGCGGGGTATCGAAGACCTGAACCTCGCCGTCGAGGAGGGCGAGGTGTTCGGCTTCCTCGGCCCGAACGGGGCCGGGAAGACGACGACGATTCGAACCCTGCTCGGATTCATCGCGCCCACGGCGGGAGGGGCGACGGTGCTCGGACGCGACGTGCGTGACGAGCGGGCGCTCATCGAAGCCAAGCGCCGCGTCGGCTACCTGCCGAGCGACCCCGGCTTCGACGAGGAGACGACCGGCGCGCGGTTCCTCGACTATCAGGCGTCGCTGAAGGGCGACGCCCGACGCGGCGAACTGCTCGACCTGTTCGACGCGCCGACCGACCGGAAGATCGGCGCGCTCTCGCGCGGGAACAAGCAGAAACTCGCCATCGTGCAGGCGTTCATGCACGACCCCGACCTCGTGATCATGGACGAACCGACCTCGGGGCTCGACCCGCTGATGCAGGAACGCTTCTACGACTTCATCCAAGCCGAGCGGGAGCGGGGGAAGACGATATTCTTCTCCAGCCACATCCTGAGCGAGGTTCGGAAGGTGTGCGACCGCGTCGGCATCATCCGAGACGGACGACTCGTCACGACCGAGGACGTGGAGACGCTGCTCGACCGGAGCGGCAAGCGCGTCCGAGTGAACGTCGAAGAGTCGGTCGACCCGGCCGATTTCGACATCGCGGGCGTCCACGACCTCTCGCTGGACGGGGAGGTGCGATTCACCTTCACGGGCGAGTACGACGCGCTCATCGACCACCTCTCGGCGTTCCACATCGTCGATCTGGACGTGGAGGAAGCGCCGCTGGACGAGGTGTTCATGCGGTTCTACGGGGGCGAGGCGCATGCTTGAAATCGTGCGCTACGAGGCCTCCCGGCGGTACAAGAGCGCGGTCGTCCTCTCCGTGCTGCTCGCCCTGCTGTCGGTGTTGATGGTCGCCCTGTTCCCGTCCATCGAATCGTCCGGCGCGGACATCGACGCCTACTGGGAGAGCCTGCCGCCCGCGATGAAGGCGGCGTTCGGCGCGTCCGGCGGCGGCTTCTCGCTGACCACGATAGAGGGGTTCCTCGCGGTCGAAATCTACCAGTTCTTCTGGCTCCTGCTGCTCGGCATCTACGTCGCCTACGTGGCCGGGAGCCTCATCGCGGGCGACGTGGAGCGCGACCGACTGGACGTCCTGCTTGCCGCACCCGTCTCGCGCTCGACGGTGCTGGTCGAGAAGTTCGTCTCGCTGCTGCCGACGATACTCGTCCTCAACGTCGTCGTCGGAGCGGTCGTGTACGGGAGCATCGTCGCGGTCGGCGAATCGGCGTCGATGGTCGACGTGGCGATGGTTCACCTGCTGTCGATACCGTACCTGCTCGCGTGCGGAGCCATCGGACTGCTCCTCTCGGTGCTGTTCGACCGTGCCGACATCGCCCAGCGCGGCGGTCTCGGCGCGGTGTTCGCCCTATTCCTGCTCGACTCCGTCAGCGAATCGGCGGGCGTCGATTGGCTCGGCGCGATAAGCCCGACGCGCTACTACGACCCCACGGCCATCCTCGTCTCCGGGGAGTACGACTGGGCGGGGGCCGCCGTGCTGCTCGGAGCGACCGTCGCGCTGGTGCTCGTGAGCCGCGCCGTGTTCCGACGGAAGGATATCGCGTGAGGGACGAAAGATGAGGGTGGACGAGACGGAGGATACCGCATGAGGGGCTTCGACGAGGAAGAGCGAGAGCGCATCCGGGAGGAGTTGATGGCGGCGGGCCGCGACCTGTTCGCGCGGTACGGGCCGCGAAAGACGACCATCGCCGACCTCACCGACGCGGTCGGTATCGCCAACGGAACGTTCTACCGCTTTTTCGACTCGAAGGAGGAGCTGTACTTCGAGGTCGTCCAGCGGGAGGGCCACGAACTCGCGGACGAACTCGTCGCGAACTCGCTGGCGGCGGAAGACGACCCCGAGCGAGCGATTCGGCGGTTCCTCCGCCTGCTGGTCGAGACGATGGAGGAGAACGAACTGTTCCAGCAGTTGCTCGAGGGCGACGAACTCGCGCGGATGATGCGAACGATGGACGGCCTCTCGGACGAAGAACTCGAAGCGCGGCGGGCGGCCTCGTTCGCGTACGTGCTCCCGTACGTCGAACGGTGGCAGGAAGCGGGGAAGATTCGCGACGGGGACCCCTACGCCATCGTGGGGGCGATGGGCGTCGTGAAGTTCCTCCCCCTGTACCGCGAGCAGTTCGGGGAGTACTACCCCGCCGTCCGCGACACGCTCATCGAAACCGTCGCGGCGGGGCTGACGCGGCCGCCGGAGTGAGCCACGGCGGCCGGAAACGAACGCGTTTAAGACCGCCCCGGAAGAACTGCGCCGTATGCAGAACCGTACCTACACCGCGGACGCCGAACCCGGCGACAGCGTCACGGTCGCCGGCTGGGTGCACGAAATCCGCGACCTCGGCGGTATCGCATTCCTCATCGTCCGCGACACGACCGGGAAGATTCAGGTCAAGTTCGAGAAGGACGAGATGGACGACGACCTCGTGGAGACGGGACTGGGCGTCAACCGCGAGAGCGTCGTGAAGATATCGGGTGACGTGGAAGAGGAGCCGCGCGCGCCGACCGACGTTGAAATCGTTCCGACGGAAGTCGAAGTCATCGCGCCCGCAGAGCCGGAACTTCCGCTCGACCCCAGCGGAAAGGTGGACGCCGACCTCTCGACGCGCCTCGACAACCGGACGCTCGACGCGCGAAAGGAGGACGTGGAGGCGGCGTTCAAAATCCGCGCCGAGGTGCTTCGCTCCGTGCGCGAGCAGTTCCGCGAACTGGGCTGCACCGAGATAAACACGCCGAAGATAGTGGCGACGGGAACGGAGGGCGGAACCGAACTGTTCCCCATCACCTACTTCGGGCGCGAGGCGTTCATGAACCAGTCGCCGCAGTTGTTCAAGCAGTTGATGGTCGGCTCCGGTCTCGAGCGCGTCTTCGAAATCGGTCCCATCTTCCGCGCCGAGGAGCACAACACCCCGCGCCACCTGAACGAGGCGACGAGCATCGACTTCGAGAGCGCCTTTTTCGACCACACCGAGGCGATGGACGCCTGCGAATCGGTCGTCAAAGCCGCCTACGAGGGCGTCGCCGAGAACTGTAGCGACGAACTCGACGCGCTCGGCGTCGACTTCGAAGTCCCGGAGGGCGATTTCCCGCGACTCACCTACGAGGAGGCCATCGAGCGGATCAACGCCACCGGCGAACTGGACGAGATGCTGGTCTGGGGCGACGACCTCCCGACCGAGGGCGAGAAGGCGCTCGGCGAGGACGTGGGCAGCCACTACTTCATCACCGACTGGCCCAGCGAGATAAAACCGTTCTACATCAAAGACCACGACGACGACGAGGAGCTCTCGACGGGCTTCGACATGATGCACCCGCGGATGGAACTCGTCTCGGGCGGCCAGCGCGAACACCGCTTCGACCGCCTCGTCGAAGGCTTCGAACAGCAGGGTCTCGACCCCGAGGCGTTCGACTACTACACGAAGATGTTCAAGTACGGCATGCCTCCCCACGCCGGTTGGGGCCTCGGCGGCGAGCGTCTGGTCATGACGATGCTCGGACTCGACAACATCCGCGAAGCGGTGTTGTTCCCGCGAGACCGACAGCGGCTCTCGCCGTAGTCGGCGAGCGGGAGCAGGGAGTGGAGCGAACTCGCCGCGACTGCCATCCACAGCAACCGTTCTTCGACAGTCGAGCGCGACGCCGAGTAACGGCGTCGAATTTTAAGGGTTATACGCCGTCGCTCGAAAGGACCGCCTATGAGTGACGAGGCAGGTCGCGCGTTCGTCCCCGGACACATCACGGGATTCTTCAGCATCCACGAAGCCGACGACAGCGAGCGGGCCGGGTCTCGGGGCGCGGGCGTGACGCTCTCGGAGGGGGTGACCGTCGCGGTCGAACCCGCCGAGGAGACGAGCATCGAACTGAACGGCGAGTCGTTCGTCGAATCCGGGCGGCGGGTGCTCGATGCGCTCGGCGTGACGGCCCGGGTGACGGCGGCGACCGACCTCCCGCTCGGGGCGGGATTCGGCGTCTCGGGGGCGCTGGCGCTCGGAACGGCGCTCGCCGCGAACGAGCGGTTCGACTGCGGGCGTTCGGAGAACGAACTCGTTACCGTCGCGCACGTCGCGGAGGTCGAGGCGGGCACCGGCCTCGGCGACGTGGTCGCGCAGGCGCGCGGCGGGATTCCGGTCCGACTCGAACCGGGCGCGCCCGAGTACAACCGCCTCGACGGCGTCCCGAAACGAGCGCGCATCGAGTACCGTTCGCTCGGCGAACTCTCGACCGCGGAGGTGCTCTCGGGGAGCACGGAGCGGATATCGAAGGCGGGCGTCGAAGCCCTCGTGGCGCTCGTGAACGAACCCACGCTCGACACGTTCATGAGCGAATCGCGGAGGTTCGCCGAGAAGACTGGACTGCTCACCGACGAAGTCCGCGACGTTATCGAGGACGTACACGACGCCGGCGGGCGGGCGTCGATGGCGATGCTCGGCCGGACGGTGTTCGCGCTCGACGACGGCCTCAGCGACGCGGGGTACGACGCGCGCGCCTGCCGAACGCACCACGCCGGGGCGACGCTGCTCGACTGACGCGAAACCGTACCGATTTTTACCACTTCTTCCCAAGGACGACCATGACCGACGAAGGGGAGATTCCCGAAGACCATCCCCGCTACCAGTCGCTGCTCACGCGCCACCGAATCGAGGACGGCGTCGAAAGGGGCGTCACGAGCAAGCAGGGCCTCATCGCCGAGGGGCGGGGCGAGGCGTTCGATTACCTGCTCGGCGAGGAGACGATTCGGAGCGCGGACGAGGCCGAGCGGGCGGCGGCGGCCCAACTGCTGCTCGCGGAGCACGCCGTCCTCTCCGTCAACGGGAACGTCGCGGCGCTCGTACCCGACGAAATCGTGGCGCTCGCCGAGGCGACCGGCGCGGACATCGAGGTCAACCTGTTCAACCGCACGAACGAGCGTATGCGGGCCATCGCCGACCACCTGCGCGAGCACGGGGCCGAGGAGGTGAAGGGACTCGACGCGGACGCTCGGATTCCGGGATTGGAGCACGAGCGGGGGAAGGTGGACGAAGACGGCATCTACGCCGCCGACGTGGTACTCGTCCCCTTGGAGGACGGCGACCGGGCCGAGGCGCTCGCCGCGATGGGAAAGACCGAAATCGTCATCGACCTCAATCCGCTCTCGCGCTCGCCGCGAACCGCCGCGATACCCATCGTCGACAACATCGTGCGGGCCGTGCCGAACGTGACGGCGCACGCGCGTGAACTGGCGGACGCGCCGAGTGAGGAACTGGAAGCCATCGTCGCGGAGTTCGATCGGGAAGAGGCGCTTCGAGACGCCGAGAACGCGATCCGAGACATCTAGCGCTCGCCGGACGCGACGACCGATTCATCCGCCAACAAGTATATTCGACCGGGGGCGCTGAAGGACGGTGGAGCTAGTTACAATGGCAACCGGCACGGTAGACTTCTTCAACGACAGCGGACGGTACGGTTTCATCGACACCGAGGACGCGGACGAGGACGTGTTCTTCCACATGGAAGACGTCGGCGGTCCCGACTTGGAGGAGGGCCAAGAAGTGGAGTTCGACATCGAACAGGCCGACAAAGGACCGCGAGCGAAGAATCTCACTCGGCTGTAGGGATCGAACCGTTCCTCGGTTCGATCTCTCCGCGAACGCTTCGGGTCTCGAATGAGTCCGCCGGGTCTTTACGGACGGACGGAGAGTAGATACTCGTGGACACCGACGAAGTTCTTCGACGATGGGCGAAACGGTCGGGAGCGTACTCTCCGGACTACTACGCCTACTACGGCCCGAACGAGGCGAGCGAGTCGGTACGCGCCCGTCTCGACTCGCTCGCCGGTTCCAACCCGACGGTCCTGGAACTCGGGTGCAGTTCGGGCCGCCACCTCTCTCACCTCCGCGACCACGGCTACGAGGACCTGTACGGCATCGACATCAACGACGAAGCGCTCGACGTGATGGAGGACGCCTACCCGGACCTCGCCGCCCGCGGCACGTTCTACATCGACGCCATCGAAAACGTCGTCGCGGATTTCGACGACGGGCGCTTCGACGTCGTGTACTCGGTGGAGACGCTCCAGCACCTCCACCCCGACAACGAGTGGGTGTTCGAGGAACTGTCCCGAATCACGGACGACCTGCTCGTCACGGTGGAAAACGAGGGGGAGGAGGGTCGCCGGTCGGCCGAACCGACGGTGAACTACGTCGACGACGACTTCCCGCTGTACTATCGGAACTGGAATCGCGTCTTCTCGGAGCGGGGCTTCGTCGAGGTCGATTCCGAACCGGTCGAGCGGAACACGCTTCGAGCGTTCCGACCGACGCGGGAGTAATCGTCGCGTTCGACGGCAGCTAGTACTTCGGCTCCGCGCCGGTGATGCTGTAGATGTCGTCCATGATGCCGTCACGCTGTTCCTGCCACGTTTCGAGTCCGGCGGGCGAGGTCGGGTAGTCCTCGTAGTGGTTCTTGAGTTCGCCCGCCTTCTTCTGGACGCGCGACATCTCCCAGAGCAGGTCCCAGTGGCCGAACGTCTTGAACAGCGTCTTGATTTTCAGCCCCAGCCCCATCGAGGTCGTCCCCTTCGACCCGAGCGCGTCAACGAGTTGTTGGCTGGGGAGCGCCGTGATGAGACCGGTGAGTTCCTCCACGTCGTGCGCGCCGCCGAAGATGTTGTACACGTCCATCGCGGCGAACTTCTTGCCGAAGTCGGTCATCACCTCGTGGTTGTACCCCCAGAAGCGCTCCTCGCTCGGATCGTCCTCGGTGACGGCTTCCACGGCGCGTCGAGCGGCCCACGCGCCGGACTTCGCCGCGCCCGGAATCCCGCCGCCCGTCGTCGGGTTGACGTGCCCCGCGGCGTCGCCCACCGCCACGAACCCGGGCGCGACGGCGGAGTCGTAGGGTCGTCGGGTCGGCAGGGCCGCGCCGAGTTTGTCCTTCACCTTCGCGCCCGCGAACTCCGCGCGGTTTCGCAGGTCGCGCTTGAGTATCTCCACGAGTTCCATCGGCTCCTTGTTCATCTGGAAACCGAGCCCCGCGTTTATCTCCGTGCCCGAGCGGGGGAAGTACCAGAGGTAGCCCAGTTCCTCGGTCGGCTTGAAGACGATGGCGTCGTCCCACTCGACGGGGTCTTTCACCTCCACGATTTCGCGGTAGGCCGAACAGAACTGCGAGTAGTTGACGTTCGTGTCGAACGTGGTCTCGCGCAGGTCGGCCTTGTCCTGGAGAATCGAGAGCGCCCCGGCGGCGTCGACGACGACCGTCGACTCGTAGGCGAGCGGCGTTCCCTTCCGCGTCGCGCGGACGCCCGTGATTCGACCGTCGCTGTCCTGAATCACGTTCTGGACGACGGTGTCGTAGTGAATGTTCGCGCCCGCGCGCCGGGCCTCGTCGAGGATGACCTCGCCGTAGCGCTTCCGGTCGAGCACCGAGCCGTTGATGTCGCCGAACGGGATGTCGATGCTCTCGCCCGAGAGGGGGTTCTCGAACACCGCGCGTCGGATGTTCTGGTTGCTAAAGGACTCCTCGCGCAGTCGCTCGCGGTCGATAACGTCCGGGAAGGTGCTCTTGCCCTTGATAGCGTCGCCGCAGGCGATGTGGCCCGCCTCCTCGGGGGACTTCCGCTCCAGCAGGACGACATCCACGCCCTCGCCGGCGGCCGTCGCCGCAGCGAACGCTCCGGCGGTACCGCCTCCGACGACGACGATGTCGTATGTTTCCGCAGTCATCTCTATACGGTGTTACTGGTCATATCATAAAAAACAGACGCAAACGCCCCCGAGGGCCGGATTTTTCGTCGGAGGGGGGAGGTCAGAAACCGCCGTTTTCCGTTCCTCGTTCGGTTCGGTCCCGGACGAAACGCGCCGTTTCCGTCTTCGTCGGGGAGCGACGGATTACGAACGAAACTCGGGCGGGGCGACCGGTTCGAGGTCGCGGTCCGCGAGGAGTTCGGCGAGGAACTCGGCTCGTCGGCCGATTTCGTCGGGACGGTGCGAGTCGGTTCCGACGGCGACCGGGATATCGTACTCGCGCAGGACGTCGAGGAACCCGGAATCGGGGTGGACGACGCCCGCGTCCGTCAGGGCGCGACCGGCGTTGATTTCCGGAATCGTCCGGGAGTCGGCGAGCGCCCGCGCGGTGCGGCGGTAGTGTTCTCGGGTGGCGCGGCCGCGGAGCGCTTCCGTGCGCTCCACGAGGTCGACGTGCGCGGCGACCTCGAACAACTCCGATTCGACGAGCGCCACGAGCTTCTCGAAGTACCGGTCGACGATGGCGTCGAGTTCGTCGGCCGTCTTCCCGGAGAAGTTCGATTCGACCTGGACGTTCGCGTCGTCGATCCAGTGGACGCTCCCGAGGGCGTAGTCGAACTCGCCCTCCTCGAGGAAGTTCCGAATCCGGGTCTCGTCGCGGGGTTCGTAATCGACCTCGACCGCGTCGTGTATCTCGACGGCGGCGTCCTCGCGAAGCCGCCGGATGGCGCGGCGGCGGCGCTCGTAGGTGACGTCGAGGTTGAACCCCTGCAGTGCGCGCGTGTCCGCCATGACGTCGCGTGGCGAGACGTTACAGTGGTCCGCGAACCCGACGCCAGTGAACTCCGTTTCCTCGGCGGCGCGAACCATCGCGCTGAGGAACGTCCCGTCGGAGTAGTTCGAGTGGATGTGGCAGTCTTGCACGGTACGAGAGGGGGAGTCTGACGGGTAAATAGTTGGGGGAGAGCGGCGTTCGACCGGGAGGTACGTCGCCTTCGACGACGGTTACGACCCGAAACGCGGCGCTTCCGGCGGGAGGGGACGGTCGGGTCGCACCCGCCGCTGGTCGGAAGCCGCGTCGGTCGAAAAAGCGAAACCGCGCCGTCAGTAGAACTCGCGCACCAGGTCCATCGCGCCTTCGGGCGCGCCGTCGGGAATCTCGGCCATGTTCCCCTCGATGCCGTGGAGTTCGTGGTACGGGACGCTGTCTTCGTCCTGGTAGATGATGCCCTGGTACTCCTTGCTCGCGTCGAGAATCTTGTCCTTGGCCGCGTCGTAGTCGGCCGGGTCGTGGTCCTCGTCCGCGAGGTCGACGATGGAGTCGCGCCAGTAGTCGTAGGTGTCGACGTCGTTGAACGTCACGCAGGGCGAGAAGACGTTCACGAAGCCGAAGCCGTCGTGCTCGATGGCCTTCTGGACGATTTCTGCGTGGCGCTGGGCGTCGGTCGAGAACGACTGCGCGATGAACGTTCCGCCCGCCGACAGCGCGAGCGCGAGGGGGTTCACCGGGGGCTGTTTCGGTCCCTCCGGCGTCGTGCTCGTCTCGAAGTCCTCGCGGCTGGTCGGCGAGGCCTGTCCCTTGGTCAACCCGTAGATGCGGTTGTCCATGACGATGTAGCTCATGTCCACGTTCCGGCGAACCGCGTGGATGAAGTGGCCCACGCCGATGGAGTAGCCGTCGCCGTCGCCGCCCGCGACCATCACTTCCAGATCGGGGTTGGCGAGTTTGACGCCGGTGCCGACCGGGAGCGCGCGCCCGTGAACGCCGTGGATGGCGTACGAGTGCATGAACGTCCCGATCTTACCGGAGCAGCCGATACCCGCCACGATGAACGTGTCGTCGGGGCTGTTGCCGGTTTCGGCGAGTGCTTTCATCATCCCGTTCATCGTCCCGAAGTCCCCGCACCCGGGACACCACGTCGGTTGCTTGTCCGACTTGAAGTCGGTGAATCTCACGTCCGAGCTCATGCTTTTACCTCCTGACCGAGTTTCGCTTTGATTTCGTCCGCCAGTTCGTCCGCCTTGAACCGCACGCCGTTGTACTTGTTTATCCGCTCGACACGGGTAAGGGCGTCGTGTTCGATGAGGTCGGCGAACTGCCCCGTGGCGTTACACTCGACCACGATGACCTCGTCCGCGGCCTCGATGTCCCCGGTGAGGTCGGGGCGCGGGAAGATGTAGGGCACCGAGAGGAATCGGACGCTCACGCCCTCCTCCTCGAGGTAGCCGTTGGCTTCGCGCAGCGCGCCCTCGTTCGACCCCCACGTGATGACGAGCGTGTCGGCGTCCGGGTCGCCGAACTCGCGGACGTCCCAGTCCTCTTCTTCCTTCGCCGTCTCGACCTTGCGGTTTCGCTTGTCCACCTGTTCGACGCGAATCTCGGTGTCCTCGGTTCGGCGACCGAGCGCGTTGTGTTCGAGGCCGGTGGACATGTGTGCGCCGCCCTTCGTGCCGGGGAACGCCCGGGGGCTGACGCCGTCCGCCGTCGGGAAGTGCGGCTGGAAGCGACCCTGCTCGTCGGTCCACGCCTCGATGTCGTTCTCGTCCACGATGTTCCCGCGCTCTATCTCCACGGCGTCCATGTCGAACTCCTCCGGCGAGAACGTCTGTTCGGTGACCGCCATGGCGAGGTCGGAGAGCAGGAAGACGGGGGTCTGGTACTTCTCGGCCAGGTTGAACGCCTCGACCGTCTTGTGAAAACACTCTGCGACGGTCGTCGGCGCGACGACGAACCGCGGAATCTCGCCGTGGCCGCCGTACAGCGTCATGTTCAGGTCGCCCTGCTCCTGTTTGGTCGGCATCCCGGTCGAGGGACCGGAGCGCATCACGTCGCAGATGACCAGCGGCGTCTCGCTCTGCGCGACGAGACCGAACGTCTCGGTCATCAGGTCGATACCCGGACCGGAGGTCGCCGTCATCGCGCGTGCGCCCGAGCGGGCCGCACCGAGCGCCATGTTGATGGCCGACAGTTCGTCCTCGGCCTGCATCACGGTGCCGCCGAAGTGTTCGATTCTGCCCGTCAGATACTCCATCACGTTGGTCGCGGGCGTGATGGGGTAGCCGGAGTAGAACCGGCAACCGGCGGCGATCGCGCCCATCCCGATGGCCTCGTCGCCGTTGAGCAAAACGTAGTCCTCGTCCGTCGTCTCGATGTCGTAGGCGAAGTCGTGGTCGTACTCCTCCTGGACGTGCTCCTGCCCCAGGCGCGCCGCCTGTTTGTTGTTCTCGACGATGGACTCGCCTTTGTCTCCGAACTTCTTGTCGAGCGCGCTGTCGAGGTTCTCTATCGGGAAGTTCGCCACCTCGCAGGCCGCGCCGAGCGCGACGATGTTCTGCATGATGGCTCCGCCCGCGTCCTCCGCGAGACGCTTGAGCGGAACGGACAGCCCGAGCATCTCTTCGGGGATGTCCACGTCCTCCATCTCGGTGCGTTCCCCGTCGTAGATGATGACGCTGTCCTCGTGAAGTTCGTCGAGGTTCTCGTCGATGGTTCGCTGGGTCAGCGCAACGAGGATATCCAGTCGGTCGACGACGCTCTCGACTCGGTCGGTAGACGACCGGATCTTGTACGCGGTGTACCCACCCCGAATGCGGGAGGCGAAGTCCTTCGACGTGAAGACGTGTCGCCCCGCGCGGGAAAGGGCCGTTGCGAAGATTTTCCCGGTCGAATCGATTCCATCGCCGGCTTCCCCGCCGATGGCCCAGTTCAGGTCTTGCATCGTTGCTAAGCTAACCGGTGACAAATCAAAAGCCTTCTGAAGCAGGTTCGGCAGGCGGGTGAAAAAGACAAGAAGGGATTTGTGCCGGACGACCAAAGGGGCCACCATGGAAAGCACCGAAGTCGTCGTTCGGTCGGTACGAACCGTCGGTCCGGACACGGTCGCACTGATTCTGGAATCGCCGCCGGAGTTCGACGCCCGCCCGGGGCAGTTCCTCCAAGTCGCGGGCGAGGTCGACGGCGAAGAGGTGGCTCGCCACTACACGCTCTCGTCGCCGGGCACCGACGACACCTTCGAGATGACGGTCGGCGTCGACCCCGACGGCGACCTCAGCCCGTGGCTCGCCGAACGCGAGCAGGGCGACACGCTCGAAGTGACGGGACCGTTCGGGCGCTCGTACTACGAGGACGAATCCAGCGTCGTCGTCCTCGCTGGCGGACCGGGCGTCGGCCCGGCGGTCGGAATCGCGGAGCGCGCGGTGGCGGACGGCGGCGAGGCGGTCGTCGTCTACCGGGACGACGAACCGGCGCACGAAGACCGGTTGCGAGGACTCGAAGCCGCGGGCGCGACGGTGTTCGTGACCGACGAACCGCTGGCCGACAGCGACGACGTGCGCGACCTGCTGTCCGACGCGGAAGGGCAGGTGTTCGTCTACGGGTTCGCCGACTTCCTCGACGACGCGAGCGACGCGCTGGCGGCGGCCGGGCACGACCCGGACGACGCGAAGGTCGAGAACTTCGGATAGCGCCGCGAAAAGCAGTACTCTTTTATCATCCCGTGAAAATAACCCACACTCAATGGGTCTCAGGTGTTCGCTGCTGGGGCACGATTACGGCGAGTCCGAAATCGAGCGCGAGCGAGAAGAACAAGGCAACGAAGTGGTGGTGTCGGTTCGGGAGTTCCAAGAGTGTGCGCGCTGCGGCGACCAGCAGGTCGTCAGCGAGAACAAGGAAGTGACCGCACTCGAGGACCCCGAACCGACGCCCGAACCGATAGAGAGTCGAGAACCGGCCGAACCGGAACCGACGCCCGAACCGGCCGAGGTGCGGGAACCGGAGCCGATCGGATTCAACGACGACGACTTCGAACCGCCGGAGAGCGCGGAGGAGGACGACGGCATCATCCTCGAAGACGAGGAGGACGACGAATCCGGCGGGCGCGAGCGCGGGGAGTGGCCCGACCCGGAGGAGACGAACGTGGACGACTCCGGCCGCGCGCCGACCGAGTGGCCGGACACCGGACTCGAAGACGAGGGATTCAGCGCCGAACCGGGCGACGGCGGTCGCGCCGACGTGAGCTTCGGCGGAAGTCTCACCCCGGAGAGCGCGCCCGAGGCGAGCGACGAGACGGAGTACGTCGAAGCGGAGTCCCGCGAGGAGACGGGGTTCGTCAGAACGACGCGACCGGAACCGCAGACCGACACGGGGTTCACCCGGGCGCGCGAAGCGCCCAGCCCCGACCAGGCCTCCGAATCGAATCCGGACGCCGAACTCGTCTGTCCCGAGTGCGGCCACGTCGACGACGCGTCGGGGTCGTCGCTCCGCGCGGGCGACATCTGTCCCGAGTGTCGCCGCGGGTATCTCAGCGAACGGGACTGACTCCTCGAAGCGTTCGACTCGCGCGGCGTTCGACGCGCCGGGGTGGGAGTTCGACCGCCGGGGGACCTCTCTCGATTTTCGACCGGGGAGCGTCGTCCCCGCTCCCCTTTTAAAGAAGGAGGCGTTCCGCTTGCAGCACCCCGAACGTGACGCGAAAAGAGTAAACATCCACCCCTCTAATCTGGTGCCAACGCATGAAGGAGTACAAGATGCGACGCGGAGAGCACCTCGAAGACCGCATGCCAGACCTGAAAGCGAGTATCGAGGAGTACTTCGGGCCGGTATCGGGCACGGAAGAGTTCAACGGACACGAACTCTACGTGGTCGAGGAGCCCGACAACCCGGTGTTCGAGAAGGTCATCGCGGGTGCCGCGTCGTACAGCGGAAAGAAGGACAAACTCGCCGTCCACTTCGAAGAGCGCCCCGCCGAAGACGTCATCGCGGAAGGGAACGCCGACGCCGCAGCGGACGCCGTCAGCAAGAAAAACGAGTTCCTCCTCGAAGCGACCGGGCGCGACGCCAAAGCCCGCCGCGACTCGTTGAAGCGCACCGTCGAAGACAAAGCCGACACGCCGGACAACGTTTAGTTACGTCCGAGTTTCTGCCGACTGATGTTGACGCCCGACGGCGTCACGATGAGTTGGTCGTCACCCTTCTGGACGATGTCGCCGTCGACCTCGCGGGCGACCTGCTGGAGTTCGTCGGTGATTCGCTCGACGGTCGTGTCCTCGGTGCGGAGGCGGGTGATGTCGGCGACGACGAGGTCTCCGTCGTACACCGCGTCCTTGATGGCGATAACGTCCTGCTGGCCGCCGATTTCCGCGATGTGGATGCTCATTCCCGCTTCGTCCGAGGCCGTCTCGAAATCGTCCAGGTCGAGTTCGACGTAATCCCCGACGCTTCCGGACGGCCCATCGCCGAGAATTTTGTTCATGAAACCCATAGGAAGATGGGGTCGTCGAACGAGTATAGTTCTTACGTCAGACGGTCGAAATTCGAATGCGCTTCGCCGCGAAACGGACTTTTTTGACGGTACACCCCCATGCTCCGACGCGTGACGTTCAGTATCTGCGTCAGGGAGGAGTACGTCGACGAAGACGGGAACGACCAGCATCGGTTCGGCGTCGCCGTCACGACGCGACTCGCGGCGGTCGGGACGCTGTGTCCGTTCGCCAGCGAGAACGGCGCGGTCGCCACGCAGAGCCTCGTCAACGTCGAACTCGGACGAAAGGGCGTCGAGTATCTGGACGACGGGCTCTCGGTGGACGACGCCCTGCGGGCGCTCCTCAACGCGGACGACGGGGCCGAGCAGCGCCAACTGCACGGCGTGGACGCCGACGGAACTTTCGCGTTCTCCGGCGAGGAGTGCAACGGCTGGTACGGGCACGTCGAAAGGGAGAACTACACCGTCGCGGGGAACCTGTTGGTCGGCGAGTCCGTCGTCGACGCGACCGCCGCCGCGTACGAAAACGCCGACCGCGACGCCCCGCTCGCGGAACGGCTCGTCGACGCCTTGGCCGCGGGGCAGGCGGAGGGCGGCGATAGGCGGGAGGAACTCCACGTCCAGAGCGCCGCCCTGTTGGTCGAGACGACGGAGGACCGCGAGATGGAACCGTACTACGACGACCTCCGGGTCGACGCGAGCCAGACGCCTATCGAAGACCTCCGGGCGACCTACGAACTCGCCCGCGAGGGGTTCGAGATGGCCGTCGAGCGCTACGGCGAGGAGGCCGACGGCGACGACGACGGAGCCGACTGACGAGTCCTTTCGACCGAAACGGATGGGTTTATGGCCGAAAGCGACACACCTGCGGGTATGGAAGTCAAGTCTCGTCACCACCTCCGAAGCGACGAGGTCAGGGAGATAGAGGACGCGCTCGCGGACTCGCTCGGCGTCGAACTGGACGCGGACACCTACGAACTCGTCGAGTTGGACGGAAGCGAGTTCGACCTCGTGCTGATCGACGGCGACCCCGTCGTCGTGTACGTGGACGACCGACCGTTCCTCACGGTGCGGGGCGCGAACGCGCATCCTCCGACGAGTCACCTCGTCACGGTGGACGCGGGAGCCGTGTCGTTCGTCAGCGACGGGGCCGACGTGATGCGCCCCGGCATCGTCGAAGCCGACGACGACATCGAACCGGGCGACCTCGTCGCCATCGCGGAGGAGACCCACGGCAAGGTGCTCGCCATCGGTCGCGCGAAGACGACCGGCGACGACATGGTCGGCGACTCCGGAAAGGTGGTCGAGTCGGTTCACCACGTCGGCGACGACCTCTACCAGTTCGCGGTGTAGTCACCCCCGTCGCTCCCCGCCGGGGAAAGGGCGAAGTGGGAGGGCGTCGAAGGGGGAAGTATGTGGGGTTCCCGGCGGAACCGGGAGAGAAAGTCAGTAGTCTGCATCGCGTGTGGCGACGCCGTCAACCGCTCTGCGGCCCGCGAGTACGACAAGGAGGGCAACCGCTGGGAGCGGAACGGGAAGTCGTTCGAACACCTCTGCAAGGCGTGTCACCGCGACCTCTGTCACCAACCGCGCGACGAACTGGAGACCATCCTCGTGGAGATCGACGCGGGAGGTGTCGAGCAGGGCGAATTTTTCACCCGGTACGAAACCGCCGTCCGCGACCGCTACGGACCGCTGGAAGAGCGAGAAGGCTGACCAGTCGATACGACTAACTTGCCGACTCCCCTACCGACGGCCATGACCAGCGACGCACAGGCCGAGGCCGGAACCGCCGAGGGGCAGGGACCGGTCGAAATCTCGCCGGAACTCGCCCAGCGACTCGACGAGAAGCGTGAACAGCTGTTCGAGAAGTTCGAGATCCGGGACGAGTTCCCGCAGGCCGTGATGACCGAGGCCGAGAGGCGAACCGAGGACATCCAACAGGAGATTCAGGACGAGGTCGACGAGCGCGAAGATCTGCGCGACATGACGACGTGGACGACCGACCCCGTCGACGCGCAGGACTTCGACGACGCCATCTCCGTCGAGGAGCGCGACGACGAGTACGTCCTCTGGGTTCACATCGCCGACGTGACCCACTACGTCCACCCCGAGTCGAACATGTGGGAGGAAGCCGTAAAGCGGGGGAACACGGTGTATCTGCCCGCCTACACGATACACATGCTCCCGCCGATGCTGGCCGAGACGGTCTGCTCTCTGGTGCCGAACGAGGACCGCCTCGCCCACACCGTCGAGATGCACCTGGACAAGGAGAACCTCTCCTACGAGACCATCGACATCTACAAGTCCGTCATCCGGAGCGACGAGCGACTCACCTACTCGCAGGCGGAGAACCGCATCGACGACGAGGGCGCGCCGCTCCACGAGGAGTGCAAACTCTCCTTCGAACTCGCCGACCGGATGCACGAACAGCGCAAGGAAGACGGCAGCCTCGTCCTCAATCCGCGGCGCGACCGCGCGCACACCATCATCGAGGAGTCGATGCTGAAGGCGAACAAGGCGGTCACGCACGAACTGATGTGGGGACGGGGCGTCGAAGCGATGTACCGCGTCCATCCGCAACCGACGCCGGACGAGTGGAGCGAGGCACTACAGGAGATACAGGATTTGGACGGCGTCTCGATTCCGGGGAGCACGTGGGACGACCCGCGGAAGGCGGTCAACGCCACGCTCGAAGAAGCGCCGCCGCGCCAACTCGACAAGATTCAGTGGGCCGTGATGAAGGTGATGCCGCGCGCCCGGTACATGAGCGATCCGTTCGGCGGTCATCACGCCCTGAACTTCGAGATTTACGGCCACTTCACCAGTCCGATTCGGCGGCTCTCCGACCTCATCAACCACTGGATCGTCTACACGAACGACGTGCCGGAGGACCTCGTTGCGCTCTGCGACCGCGCCAGCGACAAGCAGGCGGACGCCGAGGCCTGCGAGCGCGAGTACAAACAGTTCTTGGAGGAAGTCGGCCTCGACCCGAACGCGGTCAACAACCGTGGCGTCGAAGTGGTCGAGGAGGAGTGAAAGCGCTGACCGGGCGAATGCCGGACTTTCCAGATCCCGACTCGCGGAACGTCCTCGAACCGGACTGCTCGCGCTGTCCCGAACTCGCCGCGTGTCGGAACCGCATCTCGTGGGGGAACGGCCCGTCGAACGCGGACGTGGTGGTCGTCGGCGAAGCGCCCGCCGCAGGGAATCCCGACGCGGAGCGGTGGCGAGGCGGCAACTGGACGGGGATGGCGTATACGTCCCGCCACTCGGGACGGAAGGTCCGCGCGCTGTTCGACGAACTTGGGTACGACGCTTACTTCACCAACGCCGTGAAGTGTTTTCCGGAAGGCGACGACGGGACGAACCGGGAACCTCGGCGCGAGGAACTCGACCGGTGTTTCGCCCACTTGCGGACGGAGATAGAGGGAGTGCGTCCCGCCGTCGTCGTTTCGACGGGAAAACACGCCACGGAGGCCGTCCTCGACTTCGAGTCGATTCCGCTCGACGGATTTCTCGACCGGGTGCTCTCGCCCGTCGAGTGCGAGCGACTCGGCGTGACGCTTCTTCCGCTCTTACACCCGTCGTACGAGAACGTCTGGAGGGGACGGCTCGGCTACGACCGGGAAGAGTACGTCGCCGCTATCGATGCCGAACTCGCGGCGATCGTGTGATCACTCGTCCGCGGGTTTCTTCTCCGACGCCCCCGAAGGAGCGGCGGTGTCGTCGACTACGTACACCCAACCGTCGCTCCGGTACGTGACGCGGTAGCCGCGATAGGTAAAGACCGCTTTACCGTCGCTTCGCGGTTTCCCGTTCGTTCGCGGGCGAAAGAGCGCGTCGAGCGCGTCCGGGTCGATAACGTCGTACAGCTGCTGCCCGATATCGTCGGGCGACGCCCCCTCGTGCTCTGCAATCGCGTTGACGACGGCGATACACGGGGATTCGCCGTCTCGCAGACAGTAGGAAGTGCGTTCCATTACGGTATCGACCCAATGGATTCGACAATTGATAAACATACCGGATAAATATGGCCGAATCAGACTCTAAACCTAGTATTTTCCGGATTTCGAACGAATTTTTACAAGGGGGGTTACTCGTCGGTCGCCTCGTCTCCGAAGTGGTCGAACGGTTGGACGTGTTCGTCCTTCACCAACATCTCGTTCACCACGTCTAACCCGACATCGTCGAGCGACCGTCCGACGGCGACCACGTCGTTTCGGTTTCTCGCCACCGCCTCGACGTGGATGTTTTCGACGCCCGCCATGATCTCCTTGACGCTCACCACGCCGTTCGTTTCGAGCACCCGTTCCGCGAGTTCCTCGCGCTCCGGAATCGGCGCGGTACAGACGAAGAGAACGCGAAGCGGAAAGGCCGCCTCGTGGTAATCGATCTGCGGATGGTACCCTTTGACGATCCCCTCGTCTTCCAGCCGCTGAAGTCGATTTCCGACCGTGCTGGCGGAGACGCCCACCGCCTCGCCCATCTCGGTCGTCGTCGTGTTGCGAGCGTCGTGCTGAAGCAGGTGAAGGATGCCGCGGTCAATCTCGTCGAGTGAATTCTGGCTCATGGCTCTGTATCGAAGCTACGGTTCTCGGTGCGGTTCGTCCGAAAAAGTCGGCAGTCGTCCGAGACGACAAACTTTCGTGGGAGGCGTGGCCGAAACGCGGCGAGAGGCCAGCTCACCACCAGAGCCTCCGGCGACGTCGAACACTGCCGGGTCTGTCACACCCGGGCTCCGGGCGTACTTGGTCAAAACACTGCTACCCCCTTCATTATATTCCGAATAATGGAGCCGAGCACGGGTAAAACTGTGTGAAACGGTGGTCTTTGTCGATCGGGTCGGTTTGGTCGGGTTCGGGCCGTAGGGGGTGCGAGGCGGGTTTTCGGTCGCTGAAACGGTGGTGGTTGGGGAGGTGTAGCGGTGGGATTCGGGTCGGTGGGGGGGTTCGAAAGGGGACGGCGCACTCCTTCGCCGAGAAATAGACCGCCGGGATTCGAACGACGCCAAGGCGTTCCTGCTCGCTTCGCTGCGCGGGCATGCGACTCGTCTAATTAAAATCCCGCTCGTCAATCCTCGCTACGCTCGGATGGACTCGCCGGGACTGAGCGAACGGCGGTTCGTTCGCGAAGGTCGGCGAGTCCGCTGACTGGAGCGGAGTGAAACGAAGCGGAAGGAAGTGGACTCGCCGGGATTTGAACCCGGGGCCTCTTCCTTGCGAAGGAAGCGATCTGCCACTGATCTACGAGCCCTCGGTCTATCATACCGGACGGTCGTTATTTGTAGCTTGTGTTTCGGTGCGGAGGATGCGAAAGCGTCCCGCGATCAGTCCGACGGCGAAGCCGGTGAAGTGGGCGAGGAGCGCCACGCCGGGGGCGGCGGTCGTCGCGGTCGCGAGGAAGGCGAGGACGAACAGCGCCGCGAGCTGCGCCCGGCGGGAGAGGCGGAGGCGACCGAGCACCGCGTCGGCGACCGGATTGCCCGCGAGCAGGTAGCCGAACAGGCCGAACACCGCGCCGCTGGCGCCGAGGACGCCCGGAACGGTCGGCGAGAACAGTCCCGTCACCCAGATCTGCGCCACCCCGGCCAGCATCCCGACCGCCAGGAAGTAGGCGTGGAATCGAAGGGTCGTCGTCACGCGCTCGACCAACAGTCCGGCGAACAGCAGGGCGACGGCGTTCGAGACGAGGTGCGGGACGTTGTGGTGGGCGTAGACGCTCAGCGGGAGCGCCCACGGGTGCACCACCACGGGCGGAGCCAGAACGAACAGGCTCGTCGCGAGGAACGGACTGACGAATCGCAGCGCCGACCGGAGGGCGAACACGACGAGGAAGACGGCGAGCGTCTGTATCGTCGGGGAACGCGAGAGTCGCATACTCCCTACTGCTCGCCGGAGCTACAAAAATCGACCCGACGCCGTCGCTGGTCGGTGCGAGAAAACGGATAGATTAGTGACGGAAGATATCGCCCGTCTCAGTCTTCGAGAACGATTTCGATGCTCACGTCGTTCGGAACCTGGATGCGCATCAGCTGTCGAAGCGCACGTTCGTCCGCGTCGAGGTCGATGAGGCGCTTGTGGACGCGCATCTCCCAGTGCTCCCACGTCGCGGTGCCCTCTCCGTCGGGCGACTTGCGGGTGGGAATCTCCAGCGTCTTCGTCGGGAGCGGAATCGGACCGCTCAGGGAGACGCCGGTCTTCTCGGCGATCTCGCGGACGTCGTCGCAGATGTCGTCTAAGTCGCCGGGGTTGGCTCCTGCGAGTCGGACTCGTGCTTGCTGCATCGTTTACTTCTCGTTGACTTCGAGGACCTGACCGGCCGCGACGGTCTGTCCCATGTCGCGAATAGCGAAGGATCCGAGTTCCGGAATCTCGCCCGCCGGCTCGATGCTGAGCGGCTTCTGCGGTCGGACCGTGACCTTCGCTGCGTCGCCGGACTTGATGAAGTCCGGGTTCTCCTCGGAGACCTCACCGGTGGACGGGTTGATCTTCGCGTCGATGGATTCGATGGTGCAGGCGACCTGCGCGGTGTGGGCGTGGAAGACCGGCGTGTAACCCGCGGTGATGACGCTCGGGTGCTGCATCACGACGATGCGGGCGGTGAACGTGTCCGCGACCTTCGGCGGGTCGTCCGCCGGACCGCAGACGTCACCGCGGCGGATGTCGTCCTTACCGATGCCGCGCACGTTGAATCCGACGTTGTCGCCGGGTTCCGCCTTCGGCACCTCTTCGTGGTGCATCTCGATGGTCTTGACCTCGCCACCGACGTCGCTCGGCTGGAACGAGACGTTGTCGCCCGTGTTCAGGGTTCCCGTCTCGATACGTCCGACCGGCACCGTGCCGATGCCGGAGATGGTGTAGACGTCCTGGATGGGCAGGCGGAGGTCCGCGTCCGTCGGCGGTTCCGGCGCTTCGAGGTTGTTGAGGGCCTCGAGCAGCGTCGGGCCGTCGTACCACGGCGTGTTGTCCGAGTTCTCGGAGACGTTGTCGCCCTCGAACGCCGAGGTGGGAACGAACGTCGCGTCGTCGGACTTGAAGTTAACCTGCTTCAGGAGCTTCGAGACCTGCTCTTTCACGTCGTTGTACTTGCCCTCGTCGTAGTCGACGACGTCCATCTTGTTGACCGCGATGATGAGCTCGTTGATGCCCAGAGTCTTCGAGAGGAAGACGTGCTCCTGGGTCTGGGGCGCGACACCGTCGTCGGCGGCGACGACGAGCACGGCGTTGTCGGCCTGCGATGCGCCCGTGATCATGTTCTTCACGAAGTCGCGGTGGCCCGGACAGTCGACGATGGTGAAGTAGTACTCGTCGGTGTCGAACTCCTGGTGGGCGATGTCGATGGTGACGCCGCGTTCTCGCTCTTCCGCGAGGTTGTCCATCACGTAGGCGAACTCGAAGCCGCCCTTGCCCTTCTCTTCCGCTTCTTCGCGGTGCTGTTCGATGACGTGCTCGGGTACGCTCCCCGTCTCGAAGAGGAGTCGTCCGACCATCGTGCTCTTCCCGTGGTCGACGTGGCCGATGACGGCCAAGTTCTGGTGTGGTTTGTCGCTCATTGGTATCTCACGCGCAGATGCGCTCTGTCGGATTTATTTGGCAGAAGCGGTTAAAACCATTTCGATACGTCATGCAGGCTATCTCGCCGCCGTCTGGCGGTTAGTGGGAACACGTGGCACGGTGGTGCGCGACCGGCGGCGGATTACTCCTCGCGCTCCAATCGGGTCGCGTCCGACAGCACCGCGGTCGCCGTCTCGGGACCGCCCGCGCCGCGCCCGCTGATGTTGAGTCGTCCGGCGTGTTCCGTCTCGAACTGGACGATGTTCCGCGTGCCGGATACGGCGAGCGTGCCGTGTTCGGGGACGAGGCGCGGGCCGACCCTGACCCCGTCTCGCGCGACTTCGCCGACGAGCCGAATCGTTCGGCCGTCCTCGGCGGCCAGTTCGAGCGCGCTCCCCGGGAGGTCGCGGATACCGGCGACCTCGGCGTCGGCGAGTGTGTACTCGCCGTCGAAGAGGACGTTGGCGAGGATGACGCACTTCAGTGCGGCGTCCGTCCCGTCCACGTCGAACGACGGGTCGGCCTCCGCCACGCCGAGGTCCTGTGCCTCCGCGAGCACGTGCTCGTAGCTCAACCCCTCCGCGGCCATCCGCGAGAGGACGAAGTTCGCGGTGCCGTTCAGCACGCCGCGAACCGCGGTGACGTTCTTCGCTCCGACGTCCGTGATGGTCGAGAGGACGGGTATCGCGCCGCCCACGGTCGCTTCGAACTGCACGCGACCCTCGCTCTCCCGTTCGAGCGCCCGCAACTCTCCGTAGCGTTCGGCGACCGGCCCCTTGTTCGCCAACACGACGTGTCGGTCGGCGCGGAGCGCCTCGCGCGCGTGGTCGAACCCCGGTTGCGCGTCGCCGAGCGTCGTCGGGGTCGCCTCGACCAGCGCGTCGTACTCGCTTTCGAGCGCGGCGTCCGCGTCGAGCGACCCGACGCGACCCTCGTCGCTCTTGCGGGCGAGGGCGGATTCGATGTCGATTCCCGAGGCGTCGACGACCGCGCTTTTCGAATCGGCGAGCGCCGTCACCGTGTGGCCGTACTCGCCGGCGAGTTCGGCGACCGAGCGGCCGACTGCGCCGGCACCGAGCACCGCGAGCCTCATACGCCGCCCTCCCCGTCGGTCAGCGGTTCGATGACCGTCAGCCCCTTCTCGTCGGCGATGGCGTTCACGGTGTCGATTACGTGACCCGTCTCCGCCGAGTCCGTGGCGAGTCGAAGTCGCGCGCTGGACACGTCGCCCGTCCCCTCCGGAGCCGAGAGCGAGACGTCGACGACCGACGACCGCGCCTCGGTCGTGATTCGCGAGAGCGTATCGGAGATGTCGGTGTCGATGATGTGGCCGGTGAGGATGACGGTTATCTCCTCGTCGTACCGCTCGGCTCCGGCGCGGACGACGTTCACGCTCCCCTCGCGGAGCGCGGAGACGATGGCGTCGAATCGGTCGGGGGGACACTCCAGGTCCACCTCGACCGGAATGTGGCCGCGCGGGGTGAGCGAACCGCGCTCGTGGAAGACGCTGAGCAGGTTTCCACCGGATTCGGCGATGGGTTCGAGGGCGCGGAGCAGTTCACCCGGTTCGTCGGCCAGTTCCAGCCGAACCGTGTACGCCTGCACCCGTCCGTCGCCGTGGTCGGTCATGGTAGCGGGATTCGAGCGCGGGCGACAATAAAGCTTCAGTCGGTTACAAAATTCTCCGTTCCGGGGGTACAACGCGGCGCAACGGAAGCGCAACGGTCCGCAACGCGAGTTAGCCGGACCTTACACGGGGCGTTAACGAGCGCGTAGTAATACCGTTGGAGACGGAACCGAGAATCCGGGTGATAGAGATGCGATTCACCGATGCGGTCGGCGCGGGAAGTGACGGTGCGGAAACGAATCACGTCTGCGCGTTCTGCCAGACGGCCTTCGACAGCCGAGAGGAGGTCTGTCCGATGTGCGACGCCAGAATCGTCCATCGTGGGGAACGATAAGTTCGCGGCGTCCCGTCGGTAGTATCGAAACGGAGCGACTCGTCGAGGTACTTTTAGCGGAAGAAACGAGAAAATCGCAGAGAAGAGCGACGTCGCTTAGAAGTAGTCCACGGCCTGCGGCAGTTCCAGCTTCATGCCCTTGCGTTCGCGGATCTCCATGATCTTCTCCCGTTGGAGATTGTCGGCCATGACCTGGAAGCCCGCGTTCTCGGTGTTCCACGAGGCGCGGCCCTCGGTCGCGGAGCGGATGTCGCTGGCGAATCCGATCATCTCGTCGACCGGCGCGATGCCCTCGACGACCATGAGGTCGCCCTCCTGGTACATGTCGTCCACGCGACCGCGGCGACCCTGAATCTCGCCGGACGCCGCGCCCATGTGCTCGTTCGGCACGTCGATGCGGACGTTCTGAATCGGTTCGAGGAGCTTGACGTGCCCGTGGATGAGCGCGCTGTGAACCGCCCGACGGACCGCGGGGATGACCTGCGCCGGACCGCGGTGGATGGTGTCCTCGTGGAGGCGAGCGTCGTTGAGACGGATGAGCGTCCCCTGCACCGGTTCGGCCGCGAGCGGACCGTCGTCGAGCGCCTCTTCCAGCCCTTCGATGACGAGCTCCATCGTCTCGTTCAGGTGCTGGATACCCTTCGTGTCGTCGACGAGGATGTTCGTCCCGTGGATGTGCTCGACGTTCTGGCTGGTGTCCTTGTCCATGCCGGCTTCCTGCAGGGCCTCGCGGCGCTCCTGCTCGGGCATGTCCATCGACACGTCGCCGAGTCGCACCTTCTCGACGATTTCGTCGTTGAGCGGTTCGACCGTCAGATAGAACCGGTTGTGACGGTTCGGCGAGATTCCCTCGACGGTCTCAGTAGCGCCCTGCACCTGCTCGCGGTAGACGACGATGGGTTCACCGGTCGTCACCGGGATACCCTGGTTTCGCTCGATGCGCTGCGTGATGACTTCGAGGTGGAGTTCACCCTGTCCGCTGATGAGGTGTTCGCCGGTGTCCTCGTTGATGGTGATCTGGATGGTCGGGTCTTCCTTGGACACCTGACGCAGCGTCTCGATGAGCTTCGGCAGGTCGTCCATGTTCTTCGCCTCGACCGACTTCGTGATGACGGGTTCTGAGATGTGCTCGATGGACTCGAACGGCGTCATCTCGACGGAAGAGACCGTCGAACCGGCGATGGCGTCCTTCAGGCCGGTGACCGACGCGATGTTCCCCGCTGGGACGCGCTCCACGTCCTCGCGCTCGCCGCCCATGAAGATACCGACGTTCTGGATTCGGTTCTTGCCCGCCGTCCCGGAGACGTACAGCTCTTGGCCCTTTTCGAGGGTGCCGGAGAACAGCCGGCCCGTGGCGATCTCGCCCGCGTGCGGGTCCATGCCGATGTCCGTGACCATGAAGACGACTTCGCCGTCCTTGTTCACGAGGCGCATGTCCTCCGCGAGCTGGGTGCTGTCGTCGCCGCGCCAGACGGTCGGAATTCGCTCGGGCTGTGCCTGGAGCGGGTTCGGGAAGTGCTCGGCGACCATGTCGAGCACGACGTCGGAGAGGGGGGACTCCTCGCGGAGTTTCGCGATGCCTTCCTCGCCCTCTCGGTTCAGCTCGATGATGTCGCCGAAGTCGATGCCGGTCTGCTGCATCGACGGGAGGCTCACCGCCCAGTTGTACAGCGCGGAGCCGAACGCGACGGTGCCGTCCTCGACGGACACCTTCCAGCCTTCGTTGTACTTCTCCTCGTCCATCCCGCGGACGAGTTCGTTCACCTCGCGGATGACCTTCTGGAGACGCTCTTGCATCTCCTGCGGCCCTTCCTGCAGCTCGTTGATGAGGCGGTCGACCTTGTTGATGAACAGGGTCGGCTTGACGCCCTCGCGGAGCGCCTGACGCAGAACCGTCTCCGTCTGGGGCATCGTCCCCTCGACGGCGTCGACCACCACGAGCGCGCCGTCGACGGCCCGCATCGCGCGGGTCACGTCCCCGCCGAAGTCCACGTGGCCGGGGGTGTCGATGAGGTTGATGAGGTAGTCGGTGTCCTCGTACTTGTGCGTCATCGAGACGTTCGCGGCGTCGATGGTGATACCGCGTTCCTGCTCGTCCTCTTCCGTGTCCATCGCGCGCTGGTGACCGGCGGTCTCGGAGGAAATCATCCCGGCACCGGCGAGGAGGTTGTCCGTAAGTGTCGTTTTACCGTGGTCGATGTGTGCGGCGATGGCGATGTTCCGGATCTGCTCCGGCTTGTCCATGAGCCGTTCACACTGTTCGACGATCTTCTTTCGTCTGCCCATATATGGGTATCCCTACCTGTACGAGGTTGAAAAGCGTAGTGTTTTGCCCGCCAGCGAACGGCCGAGAAACGCCGCGTTTCCCTGCGAGTCGGTCACATAGAGCACGAGAACGCTCGGTCGGTCGGCGGCCGCGACACCACTCGACCGACCCGTAGCGACCCCATATAAATCGCTCCAACCGGCAATCTAATAGCCGTCCAACCCGTGACAACATCACGCATGGATATCCGCGTGCAAGGTGCCGCACCGACGACCCCGTTTCTCAGCGCCTCCGACCTCTTCGAAACCGAGCACGACTTGGAACGGCCCGTTCACGTGCGCGTGCGCTCCGATCCGGACGAGCGCACGTGGACCGCCCACCCCGGCGACTACCACGTCCTCAACATCTCCGAGCAGGCCGCGACCAGCGCGATGGCCCGCGAACTCGCGCTCCACGAGTACTCGCACATGGCCCGCCACGAGCAGGCGCACCCCTCGCACACGCAGTCGACCGCCGAGGCGCTGTTCCTCGCGTTCTCCGGGCGGTCGGTCGAGCGGCGAAAGCTCACGCACTGCTACCAGATCGCCAACCACATGAAGGACATCTACGCCGACGATATCACGCTGCGCGTCGGCCCGACCGACAAACTGGTCGCCTTCCTCGAATCCGAACTCGCCGCGGCGGTCGCGGATCGACCGGCCTTCCCCCGCGGGCGGCGTACCACCGCCACCGCCGACCCCGAGATGACCGCCGTCAACGCCGCCTTCGCCCTCGCGCTGGTCGAGCGCCACGACCTCGTGGGACGCGACCACCGGCTCTACGACCTCGCCCGCGCCGCGGCCCGCGACGCGCCGACGGTGGACGTGCAGGGGTTCAAGTATCGGTTCCTCTCGCTGACCGACGACCCCGACGAGAGCGAGTACCGGAAGGAGTTGGTCGGCGCGACGCGCGAGTACGTCCTTGGAGGTTCGAACTCGACTGACGGGCAAGCGGCGGACTAGCAGTCTCCGGACGATTTCTGGCGTTCTCTTCGAGGAAAGCTAGCGACTGCGGTAATTCACTCGACACAACCAGCGCGATAGAGAGCGTTCGAGAAAGTCCCCTCAACGAAATGTACTGCGAGAACCCGCCAACCAGATTGCTATCGCGCACGTTACCACCGAATCGATCGCTCTTCGGGAAATCGAAAAGCGAGAAAATCGAAGCGAGAGAACGGATTCGTTAGCGTGCCGCGGCGGCGACGCGCTCTTTCTCTTCTTTCTGGTTGATAGCGTAGGTCTGTACGTCGTAGTTCGCCGCGCCGATAATTTGGGAGGCCAGCGCGTCCTCGGCGTCCGTGGGGGACTTGAACGAGGCGCTGTGGGCACCCTCGGCGATGAACTTGAGCGACTGGTCGACGCGGCGCTGCGGCGCGACGTCGACCGCCTTCGGGACGGAGATGCCGCCGTACTTCAGGCGAACCGTCTCCTCGCGGGGAGCGGCGTTCTCGACCGCGCGGACGAGCACCTGTATCGGGTTCTCCTCGGTGCGGTCGTGGATGATGTCGAACGCGGCGCGGACGATCTTCATCGTCTGCTGTTTCTTGCCCGTGTTCTCCTCCGTCTGCATGAGGCGGTTGATGAGGCGCTCGACGATGCTGACCTCGCTCTTCTGGAACTGCTTTCCGGCGTGGCGACCCATCGTGTGCGCGACGGGAGTAACCGAGATGTACCGCTCCGTGCTCGGGTCGCGGAACTCTATCTCCGTCACGTCCCACGTGCCGAACAGCTTCGCCGCCGCGCCTTCGCCCTCCGTGCCGACGTGCGAGTCGGGTTCCGGTTGTTCTTCGTCTGCCGACATGGTTATCGCACCGGTTTCTCCGCGTTTCCGCGAACCAGTTCCTGCAGGCTCACGCCGTTGACCTTCTCCACTTTGTAGTTGACGGCGGAGAGGTCGCCCATCGCGCGACCCTTCGCGCCGCCGATGCCGGCGATGGTGACCTCGTCGTGTTCGTCGATGAACGAAATAGCGCCGTCGCCGGGCAGGAACGCCGTGACCTGCTTTCCGTTCTTGATGAGCTGGACGCGGACGCACTTTCGAATCGCGGAGTTGGGCTGTTTCGCCTCGACGCCCACCTTCTCCAGCACGATACCTCGACCCTGCGGCGCGCCTTCGAGGGGGTCGGATTTCTCCCCGAGACCGCGCTCGCGTCGGGCGTAGTCGGAGTCGGACCACCGATGGTTCTGGCGGTCTTTCTTCAGTTTTCGAGCCGCATACTTGCCGTTCGCCATATGGTGTGAACTATCCGATGGAGCTACTTAAGCGTCCCCTTTTGTTTTCGGCGAAACGCCCGCAGGTCGCTCGAAAGGGGTCGATAAAGCGATTTGAGAGCGTTGCAGTGATTCTAAGCCGAGCCAACGGATTCGTTCGTCGGATCCCGTCCGTGCTCGTTCGAATCGTTCGGCGTCGCGCCGAGCTGTAGCGCGGCGGGTCGTCACTCCCGCGTCAGGGCCGCGATTTCGACGAACCGTCCGACCGCGTCCGTGAGCCAGCCCAGCAGGATGAACAGCCACGCGACGGAGAGGGCGACGCCGACCGCGACCGCGGCGAACTCGACCGCCGCGAACTGCTGCCCGAGCGCGTTCACGACGGCGCGAACAACCACCGTTTCCACGGCGGTAGGGGCCGCTCCTCGGCGGTCGTTATCGCCGCGACGGCCATCGCAACGGCGTAGCTCAGAACCACCGCGCCGACGGCGAACGCGACCGCTCGCGGAAGGACGTTCGTCGCGAACCGACCGCTCCCGGTACCCGTCGCGTCCCGGATGACGAATCAGAGAAGCGGGGAGAGCGCGGCGGCAAACGGAACGCCATCCTTCGGCGGGGGCGAACGAGGGAGGCGAGAGACATAGCTATCGGTCGAGTTCGACGGCGTACAGCTCTTGTTGGAAAGCAGTAACGTCGGTTCGACGCCGAGAAAACGCGCCGAAAGTCGACCGCGGACTACGTCAACTGGATGTCGTCCACGTCGAAGTGACGGTCGACGATCAGTTTGGCCGTCTCGATGTTGCGTCCGCCCGCCCCGATGGCGACGCCGGTGTCCTCCTGTGCCACTTCGACGTAGGCCACGATATCGTCGTTCTCGCTGATGGTGACGTGGCGCACCTCGGCGGGAGCCAGCGCGTTGGCGACGAATCCGGCCGCCGTGTCCGCGTCCTCGATCAGTTCCACGTCCGCGTCGAGTCGGTCCTGGACGCCCCGAACGTGCTTTCCGCCCGGGCCGATAGCGCGACCCATGTCGCCCGGCTTGACGACGAAGACGACGCGCTTTTCGTCGCCGCCGTCACCGTCCAGCACGACGCAGTCGCGGGCGGTCGCCCCCGTCTCGTCCTCGAAGAGGGCGATGTACTGGCGAGCCGTGTCGGAGAGGGTGACGGTCATCAGTCGGAGGGTTCGGCGCCGCGACTCACCGAACCCATGCGGAGGTTCACGTCGCCCGTGCCGAGTTTGATGGGCTTGCCGACGATGACGTTCTCGATGACGCCGTTCAGATCGTCGATTTCGCCGTGGATGGCGGCGTCGAGCAGGTGGTTCACCGTCACCTCGAACGCCGCGCGCGCGAGGACGGACTCCTTACTGCCGGAGATGCCGTGGCGACCGATGGACTCGATGGTGCCGCGGTTGGTCATGATGTCCGAGACGAGCATCAGGTGGCGGACGTTCACGTCGTCCAGCCCCTGCTCTTCCAGCGTGTCCATCGTCTCCTCGATGATGGCCTCGCGGGCCGCCTCGACGCCGAGGTTGCGGTATATCTCGTGGATGTTGTTCGAAGTGGTGCGCGAGGCGTCGACGCCCTCGATTTCGATGACGTCGCCGAACGCCGACCCCTCGGTGTAGAGGACGAACTCCTCGCCGTCGTCGGTCTGTTCCTTCCGGATGACGACGCGCGTGATGTCCTCGATACCCTTGAAGACGATTTCGCGGAGTTCCTCGACCAACTGCAGGAGTTTGCGGTAGCTGGGCTGGTCGGGACCGAACTCGATGACGGTGTCCTGTTGGGTCGTCTCCACGCCGAGGCTGTCCTCGATGATGCTCGCGACTTCCTCGGGCGTTATCATCCGTTCTTCGAGGGTGTCCTCGTTCAGGTTGATGGAGACGATCATGTCGGCGACGTTGGTCGAGATGTCGCCGAGGGCGAGGATCTTCGTCGCCTCGATCTGCCAGACGACCTCGTGAGCGCGCTCGCGGTCGTCGGCGTACTCCTCGTCCAAGTGCACCGTCATCATCGGCGTGTCCGGCGTCTTGCGGGCGTCCACGAGTTCGATGAGGCGCGGCAGCCCCTGGGTCACGTCGATCTCCGCCACGCCCGCGTAGTGGAACGTGTTCATCGTCATCTGCGTCCCCGGTTCGCCGATGGACTGGGCGCTCACCGTCCCGACCGGGTCGAGGGGGTCGACCCGCGTGTTCAGGTACCGAGTCTCGACCGCGCGAGCAATCTCGTCGACCTGTTCGACGGTAACCCCGTCGCGCGATTCGATGGTCTCGTACACTTCGTCCTTGAGTCGTCGCGGGAGGTCGGTGTCCTCCACGACGGCTTCCATGTCGTCGGTGATTTCAGTCATCGGATTCCACCTGCCGTGCGTCCGCGTGTTCGGAGAGGTTCGTCGGCGGGCGCTTCTCGCCGAGGAACTCCCGTTTGCGGTTCTCGCTGTCGAACTCCTCGTCTATGATGCGGTCCGCGATGTCCTCGACGTCGATGGGGTTCTCCTCGTCGGAGGACACCCGAACCGGCGAGGTGCCGTCCTCGCCGAACTCGAACTGGACGATGGTGTCGCTGGTGTCGCGCACCGTCCCGTCGTACTGCGTTTCGAGTTCGGACAGCGCGTTGATGAGGCGGCGCTGGAGGTAGCCGGACTTGGACGTGCGAACCGCCGTGTCCACCAGACCTTCGCGGCCGCCCATCGCGTGGAAGAAGAACTCCAGCGGGGTCAGGCCGCCGGTGTAGGAGTGCTCCACGAAGCCGTGGGCGTCCGCGGAGAGGTCGTTCTCCTGGTAGTGGCTGAGCGTGCGGTCCTCGTAACCGCGGTTGATTCGCTCGCCGCGAACCGCCTGCTGGCCGACGCAGCCGGCCATCTGGGTCAGGTTGAGCAGCGAGCCGCGAGCGCCGGACTCGGCCATGATGACCGCCGGATTGTCGCCGGCGAAGTGGTCCTCCGCGATGTCGCCGGCGGAGTCGCGCGCGTTGCTGAGCGTCTGCATTATCTTCATCTCCAGCGTCTCGTCCACGGTGCGGCCGGGCAGGGATTCGAGTTCGCCGTTCTCGTACGTCGTGATGAGGTCTTCGACGCGATCGTATGCGTTCTCGATGGTCTCGTCGATCTGCTCTTGGGCCGCCGTCGGAATCGTCTCGTCGTCGATACCGATGGAGAACCCGAAGTGCATGATGGCGCGCATCGCCAGCGTCGCGACTTCGTTGATGAAGTGGCGCGCGCGGGTCTCGCCGTACACCTTACAGATGGTGTCGACGATCTCCCCGCCGAACGCGCCGACCGCGTCCTCGTCGATGGTGCCGGAGACGAGTTGGCCGTTCTCGATGACGACGGTGTCGCCGGCCGAGCTCGTGAACTCCAGTTCCAGTCCGTCGGGCAGGAGTTCCGAGAACAGCGTCCGACCCGTCCAGTACGGCGTTCCGTCCTCCTGCTCGCCGTCTGCTTCGGGCAGTTCGTCGATACGAGTCGCGCGGAGCAGGTCCAGCGCCTGCGTCTCGTTGAACTGCGGGTTCTCGTGGGTCAGGAGGTAGGTTCCCGAGATGTGGTCCTGAATCGCGCCGATGATGTTCTCGCCGAAGCGCGGGGAGAGGATCTGTTCCTGCACGCGCATGAGCACGCGAGCCTCCGCGCGGGCCTCCTCGTTCTGGAGGGCGTGCATGTTCATCTCGTCCCCGTCGAAGTCGGCGTTGTACGGCGGACAGACAACGGTGTTCAGGCGGAACGTCTTGTACGGCATCACGACCACCTCGTGGGCCATGATGGACATCCGGTGGAGCGAGGGCTGGCGGTTGAAGATGACGATGTCGCCGTCGATGAGGTGGCGGTTGACCTCCCAGCCGGGTTCGACCTTCTCCGAGAGCTCCTCGCAGTTCTTCTCGGTGACCTTCAGCCGTCGCCCGTCGGGGCGCTTGACGTAGTTCGCGCCGGGGTGTCCTTCGGGCCCGTTGCGGACGTACCGCTGGGCTTCCTCGATGTTCCTCGGGGTGACGTTCATCGTCTGGGTCATCTCGCGGGCGACGCGCCGCGGGACTCCGACTTCGTTCAGCGAGAGCGTCGGGTCGGGCGAGATGACGGTGCGCGCCGAGAAGTTCACGCGCTTCCCGGACAGCGAACCGCGGAACCGACCTTCCTTCCCCTTCAGCCGCTGGCTGAGCGTCTTGAGCGGACGCCCGGAGCGGTGGCGGGCGGGCGGCGTGCCCGAAATCTCGTTGTCCATGAACGTCGTGACGTGGTACTGGAGCAGTTCCCACAGGTCTTCGATGATGAGTTGCGGCGCGCCGGCCTCGCGGTTCTCCATGAACCGCTGGTTGATGCGGATGATGTCCACCAGCTTGTGGGTCAGGTCGTCCTCCGACCGCTGGCCGTTGTCCAGCGTGATGGAGGGACGGGCCGTCACCGGCGGCACCGGGAGGACGGTCAGAATCATCCACTCGGGGCGCGAGCGGTCGGCGTCGATGCCGAGCACGCGCACGTCCTCGTCCGGGATGTCCTCGAACCAGTCGCGGATGTCCGAGGGCATCAGCTTGTTCATGTCCTCGGTCGTGAGGTCGATGTCGAGCGCCTTTTCGAGGGCCTTGCGATCTTCCTCGCGCGGGCGGAACTCGCCCGACATTATCTGGTTGATGCGCGAGAGGTCGATGCCCGTCTGCTCGGCGAGATCCGGCGGCGAGACTGGTTCTCGCTCCTCGTCTTCCTCACCGTCTTCGGTGCGACCCTGCATCGCGGTGGCGATGCGTTCGCTGTACTCGCTCGTGAGCACCTGCTGGACTTCGTAGTAGGTCGTCGGCTTCTCGTGGTTGATGTCGTACTGCACCTCGCCGCAGTGCGGACAGCGGTCTTTCTTCCGCGCCTCCCGGATGGCGGCCTTCGTCACGTCGTTGACGTCGTTGCCGAGTTCCTTCGTCCGGGTGAGCATGGCCCGGTACTTCTCCTTTTCGTCCTCGGTCAGGAGAAGCCGCGAGCAGTTCCGGCAGGTGCCCCGAAGCAGGCGGCGGATGAGCTTCGTGAAGCCGACGTGGATGACCGGCGCGGCGAGTTCGATGTGACCGAAGTGGCCGTTACACGACCCGGAGTGTTGCCCGCAGGTCTTACACTCCAGACCGGGGTCGATGACGCCCAGTCGGGGGTCCATCAGCCCCATGTCGATGGGGAAACCGTCGTCGTCGTACGTGTCGGCGGTGATTATCTTCGTCGCCGACATTTCTCGATACTCCTCGGGGTCCATCAGCCCGAAGCTGATGGAGCCGATCTCCTTGGGAGTTTGATTCGTTGCCATGTTAGACTGCGTCCTCCAGTTCGAGTCGCGGCGCGATTCCGAGCGCCTTCATCTCGTCGAGCAGGAGCTTGAACGCGTAGCTCATCTCGATCTCGTGGATGTCCGTCTCCTCCTCGCAGTTCGGGCAGTACACGCGGTTCTGGTCGATGTTCTCGACCGCGCTCATCCCGCACTGACCGCAGACGTAGATCCATTCGCGGTCGGACGAGTCGAGGAGTCGTTCTTTGAGCGCCAGCGCCGCACCGTGCCCGATGAGCACCTCGCGCTCCATCTCCCCGACGCGCAGGCCGCCCTCGCGGGCGCGACCTTCGGTCGGCTGGCGCGTGAGCACCTGCACCGGGCCGCGCGAGCGGGCGTGGAGCTTGTTCGACACCATGTGGTAGAGCTTGTGGTACAGGATGGTGCCGACGAATATCTCGGCCTCGATCTTCTCGCCCGTGATGCCGGAGTACATTATCTCCTTGCCGGACGACTTGTAGCCGCGCTCCTCGAGCGCCGAGCGGAGTTCCTCCTGGTCCTCGCCGGTGAACGCCGTCCCGTCGACGCGCCGCCCCTCCAGCGCGCCGACCTTGCCGCCGATCATCTCCAGCACGTGGCCGACCGTCATGCGCGACGGGAGCGCGTGCGGGTTGACGATGAGGTCGGGGACGACGCCCTCCTGCGTGAAGGGCATGTCCTCCTGCGGCGCGATGTGGCCGACGACGCCCTTCTGGCCGTGTCTCGACGCGAACTTGTCGCCGAGTTCCGGGATTCGCTCGTCGCGCACCGACACCTTCGAGAGCTTCGAACCGTCCTCGCCCTCCATCAGCGTGACGGTGTCCACGACGCCGGATTCGCCCGAACGCATCGTCACGCTCGTCTCGCGGCGCTTCTGGGGCGACAGCCCGCCCATGTCGTCCGGCTCCTCGAGGAATCGCGGCGGACTCGTCTTACCGAGCAGGACGCTGTTCTCGTCCACCCGCGTCTCGGGATTGACCAGTCCGTCCTCGTCGAGGTGGGTGTACGCGTCCTCGCCCCGAGCGCCGCGCACGTCGTCGCTCGGAATCTCGAAGCGGTCTTCCTGGCCGCCGGGGTAGCGTCGTTCCTCGCCCTCGTAGGTGCGGAAGAAGTGCGACCGGGCGAGCGCGCGGTCGACCGATCCGCCGTTCAGCACGAGCGCGTCCTCGATGTTGAACCCCTCGTAGCTCATCACGGCGACGGTGAAGTTCTGCGCCGCGGGGCGGTCGTCGTAGCCGATCTGCTCGGTCGTCTGTGTCTTCACCATCGACAGCTGCGGGTAGTGGAAGAGGTGCTGGCGCGTGTCCGGGCGGATGCGGTAGTTCGCCGCCGGGAGACCGAGCGACTGCTTCATCATTCCCGCACCCATCGTGATGCGCGGGCTGGCGTTGTGCTCGGGGTACGGAATCATCCCGGCACCGATGCCGAAGATGAGTTGCGGGTCGATTTCGAGGTGGGTGTGGTCGCCGTTGAGGTCTTCCTCGTCGACGGCGACGTAGATGTCCTCTTCCTCCTCGGCGTCGATGAACTCGATCTTGCCGCGCTCGACGAGTTCCTCGAACGAGAAGTCGCCCTGCTTGAGCGCCTCGAGTTCGTCGTCGGTGATGAGCGTCTCGCCGTCCTCGATGACGAGCAGCGGTCGACGGGCGCGTCCCGCGTCGGCGTTGATGATGACCTCTCGGGTGCGGTCTTTGACCGAGACGTTCACCATCTCGCTGACGTCGCCGCGTCGGCGCGCCTCTCGTACTTGGTCTGCGAGCTGTTCGGGGTCGGGGTGCGTCCCGACCAGACTGCCGTTTACGTACACTTTCGCTTCTCGTCCCTGACTCATGTTAGTCTGCGCTCCCTTCGATGCTCTCGATTCCGGGGATGCCCTCGACCCCCATCGACGACAGCTCCTGTTTGAGTTCCTGTTCGTCCTCGACGTTCTGGCTGAGCTCCATCGCCTGCGCGAAGTTCTTCACCAGTCCACAGTTCGGCCCCTCCGGCGTTTCGGAGGGACAGATGCGACCCCACTGGGTCGCGTGCAGGTCGCGCGCCTCGAAGTGCGGCTGACTCCGCGAGAGCGGACTCCGCAGGCGGCGGAGGTGCGACAGGACGCCCATGAAGTCGGTTCGGTCGACCAACTGCGACACGCCGGAGCGACCGCCGACCCAGTTCCCGGTCGCGATGGGGTGTTCGAGGCGCTCGGTGAGCACGTCGGAGCGGACGACGGTGTTCACCGACAGTTGTCGGTTGCGCATGTTCGCGCGTTCGAGCTGGTACTTCACGTCCCGCGCCAGCTTGTTCAACGCCGTGCGGAACAGGTCTTTCATCAGGTTGCCGGACACCTTCAGGCGCTTGTTGGCGTAGTGGTCCTTGTCGTCCGCCTCTCGTCGACCCAGCGCGAGTTCGAAACACGCCTCTGCCATCCGGGCGAGGTAGTACGCCTTGTTGATTCGCACTTCCTCCTCGTCGACGCCCTCCTCGTGGAGGTGCGGTAGGAGGTAGCGGTCGATGACGTAGTTCGCGCGTTTCAACTGGTAGTTCTTGCCCTGTCCCGAGGCGACCCGCTTTCCGAGCGCCTCGATGGCCTCCTCCTGCGTCTGCACCTCGGCGGCCTCCAGATTTTCGAGCATGAACTTCACGATTTCCGGGTCGTCGGAGACGCGGTGGACGATCTCCTCGTCGGACTCCAGCCCCAGCGCCCGAACGAGCGTGACGAAGTTGACGCTCCCCGAGACCGAGGGGAACGACACTTCGAGCAGGCCGTCGCGGGTTCGCTCGACCAACACCAGCGCGCGGTAACCCCGGCGCTGGCTGAACGTCTTCGCCACCTGAATCTCGTCGCCGTACTTCGTGTCGTACTCGGCGAGAATCTTGTTCGGCGCGAGGTCCTCCGAGGTCATCAGGACCCGCTCGGAGCCGTTGACGATGAAGTACCCGCCGGGGTCGGCCGGGTCTTCGCCGATCTCGACCAGGTCGTCGGCGTCGAAGTTCGCGATGTTACACTTCTCGGAGCCGACCATTATCGGCATCCGACCGACCTTCGTCTCGGTCGAATCGACGACCCGCTTGTCGTCGCCTTCGCCTTTCACGATGGTCATCTCCATGAAGACGGGTGCGGCGTAGGTGATGTTGCGGAGGCGGGCCTCCTGCGGGTAGAGGAGCTCTTCGCTCCCGTCCGCCTCGCGTACGCGCGGCGTGACGACCCTGATGTCGCCGAGTTCGACGTACACCGGTTCCTCGCCCTCTTTGTCCCCGATGTCGGTGTCGATGGTCTCCTTCTCGGTCACCACTTCCTGCATACCGCGATTCAGGAAGGAGTTGAACGAGCGGTAGTGATGTTCTGCGAGCCGTTCTTTCGAGAAATACTCCTTCGATAGTGCGCGTCGGTCTTGCCTTTGCATTATTCCACCACGAGTCGATAAACGACCGCTCGGTCGGTCGTTCGTGAGTCACGGACGATCTTGATCACGTTGCCGACCTCGGCGTCGTCCGGCAGCGCGGGGTCCGCCCGCTTTATCTTTGGTAAGTCGGTGCGTTTGATGTCGTACTCCTCGAGCACTCCCTCCAGTTCGCCCTCGTCGACGACGGAGTGCTCGGGAACCAGCTTGTGTTTGCTTACGTCTACCATGTGTGCGCGATTTTCTGGCCAGCGGGAGAAATGGCTATCACGAGATACTACAGGGTATTACTGGCGGCACTCATTTAAGGCTTGCTAACTAGAGCGCACACGCCCGGCTATCGCACCCCGCATCCGTGCGGGCAGTTCTCTAACACAAGTATCTACTTCGTTCTGGTATAAATGGTTTGGGCCGACGTGTCGACGCTCGGTACGAATCCGCACGCCTCCTTCGTTTGGAAAGCCTTAAGCCTACAAGCCAGAAAGGAGAGAGTGCGTCCAAGCCCGGGTGGTGTAGTGGCCCATCATACGACCCTGTCACGGTCGTGACGCGGGTTCAAATCCCGCCTCGGGCGTTCTTCTGAACTTACGAGCAGATCAATTGTGGCGAGTGAGTTTCGTAGTGAGGCCCATGTTCAAATAGAAAAACGAACCACGGGTAGTCTGTACTCTAGCGATGAACACGTCGAGAAAAGGTGACGAAACGGAAGCGGTGGTTCTGAGCAGACTCGTGGAAGTCGGCCTGTCGGTCTCAGTTCCGTTCGGAGATGGCGAGAGATACGACCTCGTAGTCGATGACGGGAGCCAACTATATCGAGAGCAATGCAAAACCGGAAGCCGGGTGAACGGCGCAATTCGTTTCAATCTCTACATCTCCACCGTGAGTTCGGAGGGACGTGTCGATTCGGATTACGCCGCGGACGAGATCGACGGTTATGCAGTGTACTCGCGGAGAATGGATGAAGTCTACTGGATACCCATCGAAGAGACTAGAAACGGAGAAATGCGATCGGAGTGGACGAGTCGCAACCGAAGGCACCGACATCGAAAATTAACTGGGCTGACCAGTACAGGATTGCGACGATGTTTGGTTGATTTTTGGTGCTTGGAAAGTACGTAGTGATTCAAACTGCGTTATTCCCTCCCACAAGCTGACGAAATCGACACCCCTTAATAAGGGCGCGGAGTAGGTGGAGTTGCGTTCTCAAGCCCGGGTGGTGTAGTGGCCCATCATACGACCCTGTCACGGTCGTGACGCGGGTTCAAATCCCGCCTCGGGCGTTCTTCCGAACTCACGAGCGAGGCGTCTGCGCCGAGCGAACGCCAAACCGGTGTCGACTGCGAGCGTCCGACTCCGGTGCGACGGAGCGTGAATCGGAGCGTACTCGATGGTGGAATTTTTACACGTGTGCGCGGAATCACCGCGCGACCCCGAAACTCTGCTCGGCCGTGAGGACGTCCCCACCGCCGACCTGCATCGTGAATTCGACCGCTAGAAGTACGAAGCGCTCGAACGGCGGTGCGAAACCATCGACGGCGTCGTCGCGATTGGCGTCGTCGAGGACGGTGCGGTTCTCCGACAAGGGCCGAAATGGACGACGCTTGGCGGGAGCGTCCTCCCCGACGGGGGCTGGGTCGAAGCCGCGATAAACACCTTCGACCACGTGACCGGCGTCGAGATCGAAATCGAGGAGCCGGTGCTCTTCGAGCGAGTTCGCTTCTCCGCGGAGGGCGACGTCGAGTCGGATTTCTCGGCACCGGGGGTTCACTTCCGCGCGTCGTTCGCCGAGGGCGAACGCGCGTTTCGGGAGGAACCGACGGTCGCCGACGACGACGCCGAGCAGTTCGAGGAGGTGGAGTTCGCGTGGTTCGAAGAGATGCCCGAAGATGCGCACCCGAACCACGAGGAGCACGTCCGACTGTTCTTCGAGTAATCTCCGCGACTGCGACGCCGACGAACGCTCCGAGCGTTGACGCGCGCTCGTCCGGTTACCGTCGACCGAGCGGACGGCATCTACGTTTCGGCCAAACCTATACGAATCACCGTCGCGTGACGGGACTGGGGGAGAGAAATGACGCAACTCGTAGAGGGTGGGGAGACTCTCGCGGAACTCGACGCATGAATCGGGGGGCGCTCGTTCGAGTCGCCGTGGCGCTCCTGCTCGTCTCGCAGGGCGGAGCGTCCGTCGTCGCGGAACGCGGGTCGTCCGCCCAGCGGACGACGACCGCGGGAACGACGACTGCACAGACCACGACCGACCAAACGGCCGGCGAGTTCGAACTCGTCTCGGTCTCCTCGAACGTCCCGATAAACGGAACCGGCACGCTCGCGCTCACGTTCGAGAACACCGGGGAGGACGTCACCGACGCCAGTATCGCCGTGCAGTCGCCGAACGAGAGCGTTCGGTTCGGACGCACGCAGGACGCCCGTCGGTTCGTGGGCGACTGGTCGGCCGGCGAGCGCCGAACCGTCGAGTTCAGGCTTCGCGCGGAGGAGTTCGCCGAGAGTCGGAGCTACCCGTTTCAGGCGTTCGTCTCGTACGCCGGCGAAGGCGGGTCGCGGGAGCGCGCCGGGCCGTTCGCGTTCGACGTGACGCCCGCCGAGACGATTCGATTGGAGCGGTTCGAAGTGACGGCCATCTCCTCGAACGTGCAGGCGGGCGACACGGGGACGATTACCCTGACGCTCGAAAACACGGGACGGGACGTGAGCGACGCCATCGTCACCCTGCGCTCGGCGAACGACCAGGTTCGACTCGGACGGTCGGGTAACGCGAGCCAGTTCGTCGAGGAGTGGCCGACCGGCGAGGACGTGAGCTTCGAGTACCGGGCGACGGCGGGCAACGACACCGCCGTCGGGAGCTATCCCTTCTTCGTCTCGGTTTCGTATCGGGAGGACGGAAGTCGAACCCGAACCCCGTCCCAGGTCGTCGGCGTCATCCCCGCGCCGGAGCAGTCGTTCTCGCTCGGCGACCTGAACAGCACCCTGCGCGTCGGCGACGAGGGGTCGGTCACGGGAACCGTCACGAACGAGGGGCCGCAGATCGCGCCAAACGCGGTGCTCGTCCTCGCGTCGCAGGGGGAGAACGTCTATCCGAAGGAGACGGAGTACGCGCTCGGCACCCTCGAACGCGGCGAATCGGTCCCCTTCGAGTACCGAATCGACGTGAGCGACGGCGCGACTCGCGGGCCGCGCCAGCTATCGCTCGTCGTCCGATACCAGAACCAGGACGGGGACCCGCGGCGGAGCGAACCGCTGGAGGCCCGAGTGCGCGTCGCCCCGCAGCGGGACGAGTTCGCGGTCAGGCCGAGCGGAGCGTCGGTCGAAGCCGGGTCGAGTTCGACGGTTTCGCTCGTCGTCACGAACCGCGACGACAGGACGCTCCGAAACGTCGACGCGCGGGCGTTCGTCGACAGCCCGCTGACCGTCGAGGACGACCAGGCGTTCGTGCCGCGACTCGAACCGAACGAATCGGCGACGATACGGTTCGCGGTCGGCGCGAACGGCGGGACGCTGGCGGGAACGTACCCGATGTCGCTCGATTTCCAGTACGAGACCCCCGACGGCGACGAAGAGCTCTCCGACACGTACGAGGTTCCGATTCGAGTCGCCGAGCCGGAGGGGGACGGACTGCTCCCGTTTTCGACCGGTTCCGGATTCGCCCTACCGCTCGTCGTCATCGGCGTTCTCCTCGGTATCGCCGGCGTCGGCGCGGTTCGGAGGTGGCGGTGAGTGGTCCGGTACCAAGCGGTCATCGACCGGCTCGACGAGTGGATAGTCGGGCGGTCGCGGGCGGTTCTGCTCGTCTTTCTCGTCCTGACCGCCGGGTTCGGCGTCGGGGCGACCCGCGTTTCGACCGAGGCCGGGACGAGTCAGTTCACCGAGGACACACCGGCCCAGGAGGCGTTCGACGCCGTTGAACGCGAGTTCACGCCGCCCTTCGCGGCGGAGAACGGGAGCACCCAGCTCATCCAGACGGGGCGAAACGTGCTGTCGAAGCCCGAACTGCTGGCGATGTTGGAAGCCCAGCATCGACTGGAGCAGCGCGAGGAACTGCGCGTCGGTTCCACGGTGAGCGCGGCGGCCATCGTCGCGCGAACGCTCGACCCGAACGCGACGACGCTCGAAGCGCAGATTCGCGCGCTGGAACGGGCGACGCCGACCGAAATCGAAATCGCGGTGAGACGGGCGGCGACGAATCCCGAGTTCAGGACGCTGCTGAGCGACGACTTCAACCCTCGCGCGGCCTCGGCGTCGGCGACCGTCGGAATCGTCGAGCACCGGATTCCGCGCGGCATCCCCGATCAAGCGGGCGCTGAAGCGAGCGGGGAGGACCCGCTGGCGGAGATTCAGAGTCGCGCGCAGTCGGTCGTCGGAACCGTCGACAGCGACATCCGGGTCTTCGGAAGCGGTATCGTCACCTCCGAGCTATCGAGCGTCGTCTTCGATTCGCTCGTCATCGTCGTCCCCGCCGCCGCGGTGCTCATCCTCGTCTTTCTGGTGTTCGCCTATCGCGACCCCGTCGATCTCCTGCTCGGGGTCGCCTCGCTGGTGATGACCGTCGTCTGGACGCTGGGGTTCATGGGCATCGTCGGAATCCCGTTCACGCAACTGCTCGTCGCCGTGCCGCCGCTGTTGCTCGCGGTCGGCATCGACTACGGAATCCACGTGATAAATCGGTACCGCGAGGAGCGCATCGAGGACGGGGCGAGCGAGGGGGGCGTCGGACGCGCGATGCGACGAGCGACCGACCAACTGCTCGTCGCGTTCTTCGTCGTAACCGGGACGACCGTGCTCGGGTTCGCGTCGAACGTCACGAGCCGCCTCCAGCCGATACGGGAGTTCGGCGTCGTCGCCGCGGTCGGCATCGTGTTCACGCTGCTCATCTTCGGTATCTTCCTCCCCGCAGCGAAGGTCGCGGCCGACCGACTCCGCGCTCGGCTCGGCGTTCCGGCGTTCGGCGACCGTCCGCTCGGGGAGGAGGGGTCGCTGCTGGGGCGGACGCTGCAGGGCAGCGTCGCGCTCGCCCGCCGGAGCGCCGGGTCGGTGCTCGTCGTCGCGTTCGTCCTGACGGTCGCCTCGGGGTACTACGCGACGGGCATCGACACGTCGTTCTCGAACGAGGATTTCCTCCCGCCCGAGGAGACGCCGGCGTACCTCGAATCGCTCCCCGAACCGCTCGCGCCCGAAACCTACACCGTCACGCGAACCATCGAATTCCTGGACGAGAACTTCGCCACCGCGGAGGACGACGCGGTGACCGTCTTCGTCGAAGGGCCGCTGGAGGAAGACTACGCGCTCGAATCGTTCCAGCAGGCCAACCGAAATCCGCCGGCGTCGTTCGTCGCGGACGAGAGGCGGGCGAGCGCGGAGAGCATCGTCACCGTCATCCAAGAGTACGGCGAGCAATCGGAGGCGTTCCGCCGCCTCGTCGAGCGGAACGATATCGACGGCGACGGCGTCCCCGACGACGACCTCGAAACGGTCTACGACCGACTGCTCTCCTCGCCGGCACGCGGGCAAGCGTTGCAGTACATCTCGGACGACCGGCGAAGCGCGCAGGTCGTGTACGCGACGAAGAGCGGCGCGTCGCAGGAAGCCATCACGCGCGACGCCCGCGCCGTCGCCGAGCGGTACCGCTTCGACGCGACCGCGACGGGCGAAATCGTCGTCTTCCAGTCCATCGCGGCGCTCATCTTCGCGTCGGCGGTCCGCAGTCTCGCCGTGGCGCTGATCGCGACTGCGGTCTTTCTCGCGGTCGTCTATCGCGTCCTCGCCGGGCGCGCGGCGTTCGGCGTCGTTAATCTCGTCCCGATAATCGTCTCGGTCGCGCTGCTCGCCGGGACGATGCGGTTGCTCGGGATACCGTTCAACGCGCTCACCGCGACCGTCCTCGCCATCGCCCTCGGTCTGGGCATCGATTACTCCGCCCACGTCGTCCAGCGGTTCACCGACGAGTACGACGCACGCGGTGAACACGAGGAGCGTGGGGTGCGTGAGGAACGCGAAGAGCACGCCGAGCGCGACGGGGAGACGGAGGTCTTCGACGCCCTCTCCAGAACCGTGCGCGGAACCGGCGGCGCGCTGACCGGAAGCATGCTCACGACCGTCGCCGGAACCGGAATCCTCGTCCTCGCCATCACCCCCGTCCTCGGGCAGTTCGGTCTCGTGACGGCGCTCAGCATCTTCTACTCGTATCTCACCGCGCTCCTCGTGACGCCCGCCGTTATCGTCGCGTGGGCGACCCTTTCCCGGAGCGCGTCCGCAAGGCGGGATCGGACGTGACTCGTCATCCCGAAAGCAGGGTCGCCGCGGTGCCGCCGAGCGCGACCGCAACCAGCGCGCCGACCAGGTTCACCGTCGCGTTGCCGACCGCCCGGCGGCGTTCCCCCCGCTCGTACAGGCGAACCGTCTCGAAGGCGAAACTGGAGAACGTGGTGAACGCGCCGCAGAATCCCGTTCCGAACAGGGTCACCATCGCGGAGTTCTCGGTCAACCCGGCGGTCAGCGCGCCGAGCACGAAACTCCCGACGACGTTGACCGCGAGCGTGTCCCGGCGCTCGCCGGGGAGCGCTCGCCCGACGAGGTGGCGACTCAACGCGCCGAGCATCCCGCCGACGCCGACGAGGAAGGCCGGATTCACGGGACGACACCCCCGACGACCCGGCGACCGAGGAGGACAGCGAGGATGCCGAGTACGTAGTTCGCGGCCACGTTCGCCGCGGCGAGCGGCGGCGAGAGCCCCGCCGTCTGTACCGCGAAGGTGCTGTAGGTCGTGAACGACGAGAGGAATCCGGTTCCGACGAGCAACCGCGTTTCCGGCGCGAGCAGGTCCGTCAGGCGGGCCTCGTAGAGGAGCACGCCGAGCGCGAAGCTCCCGGCGACGTTCACCGCGAGCGTCCCCCACGGAAAGCCGCCGGGGAGGGCGGCGCTCGTCGCGGAACGAAGGACCGCGCCGGCGAACCCGCCGACAGCGACGAGGAGGAGCGGTTCGACCCGTTCGAGTTTCTGCGTGGCCTGCGACATCGTTTCTCCGGGGGCCTCTCGGCCCGGTAGGCGGTTCTCGACCGAGTCGGCGGGCGAGACCCGTCGCTCGTGTTCGATGCGGTTCGCACCGACCCTATCCCTTTCGAAGTTCGCTCGCGCTCGGACTCCCCCCGCCGTGCGCCACCCGTCGCTCTCGGATTCGAACCGCGTGGACGCTCTCGGTCGCGTCGTCCACGACGAGCGCCGCGCCCGGCGTCTCCGGCATCCGGTCGGCGAACGACCCTCGCATGTACGCCGGTCGGGCGCGAGCGAGGGCGTCGCGGTCGGGCCGCGAGGTCAACCGATGCGCGAGGAGCACGTCCGACTGCGAAATCGCCACCTCGGGGAGCGCGGCGGGACGCTGCGTCGCCGCGACCAAACTGACGCCGGGGCGGCGGCCGCGCGTCACGATGGTCCGAAGCGCCGGTTCGGCGACCCCGTCGAAGAAGGCGTGCGCCTCGTCCACGACCAGCCACGGAAGCGTCCGTATCGATTCGGCGATTCGGGCGCGGTAGAGGTCGTCCGCGACCGCCCGAACTACGGCGTTCATCGGCGCCGCGTCGTAGCCGGAGCAGTCGAGCACAATTCCCGACGCGGCCGCGCAGTCGACCGCGGTGAGTCCGTCGGACGAGAACACGCCCCACGACTCCGCCAGCGCGAGGTGATTCCGCGCTGCCCGTCGAGTCGCCGGGTTCGCGTCCGCGTCCGCAACGTACGCGACCATCTCCGCGAGCGTCTCGGCTTCTATCGCGGCCCGCCAGACCAGCGATCCGGTCGGACTCTCGCGGTCGAGACCGAGCAGGTCGCACCACGCGCGCGACGTGAGCGCGCTCGCAGCGATCTGCGGACTTTCGACGACCTCGAAACCGGTCTCGTCGGCGAAGGTGACGAAAGCGCCCATGGGGTCGGCGACCACCGGCGTAACGCCCTCCGCCGCCGCGAGTTCCTCCGCCAGCACGCCGAGCGTGTACGATTTTCCGTAGCCGCGTTTTCCGACGACGAGCGCGACGTGCGGACCGTCGAGGTCGACGTCGACGCGCGCGCCGGGGCTTCCGTCGCGCGCCCGATACGTGCCGAGGTTGCCCGCCGCGCCGGAGTCGCCTGTGCGTCCGAGTACCGTCATGCGGCGTCTTGGTTTCGGAATCGGATTTGAATCTTCGCGCAAAGGTTTAAATCCCAGAGGAGGAGCAGTTCGGGGCCATGTCCGCGTATCAACGGTTTCGGTCGGACGACCGCGCCATCGAAGGACTGCCGATTCGACTCGTCATCGCGCTCGTCGTCGGCGTCGCCAGCCTGGGCGTCATGATGAACATGCTGTCGGGACTCAACGGACTAGCGGTAAGCGAACTCGACGCGAAGCCCCAACCCGAAGTCATCGAACCGGGTCGGCAGACGGTCGAGGTACGGGTCATCGATTCGGACGGGAAACCGGTCGCCGACGCGACGGTCGTCGTGAAAGGCGATTCCGCGACGCTGGAGGACATCGGGACGGCGACCACGGGCGCGGACGGACGGGCGAGCCTCTCGATAGCTCCCGGACTGGGGCCGAATCAGGACGACGGCACGCTCGACGTGGATATCAAACCGCCCGCTGGAAGCGAGTTCGCCGACAATCGGGAGAACACGCGGATACTGGTCGTCTCCGGTTGACGTCCGGTTCTTCCGCGCTCGCCCGGCCTACCCGTACCCGTCCCAGTCGATCCACTCGTGTTCCCAACCGCGCCGCGTCTGCGCGTGGCGCTCCGCGAACTCGCGGTCTTCCCGAGCCGTCCGGTTCCGTTCGAGCGAGTCGGACTGCTCGCCGTCGACGAGCAGCGGCGCGAAGGCGACGCTGCCGAACCGCTCGGTCGGTTCGGCGGCCCCGCTCGCCGACCGTTCGATGGCGACCAATCGCTGGTTGCCGCTGCCGAGGGGGATGACCAATCGCCCTTCGGGCGCGAGTTGGTCGACGAGCGTCCGCGGCGGGTCGATAGCCGCGGCTTCGACGAGAATGCGGTCGAACGGCGCGTACTCCGGTAGCCCGTCGGCCCCGTCGCGGCAATCGACGAACACGCCCCCGTAGCCCGCGGCGGCGAGGTTCTGTCGCGCTTCGTAGACGATTCTCCGGGTGATGTCGACGGCGTGGACGTTACGTTCGCCGACCATCTCCGCCAACACCGCGGCGGTGTAGCCGACGCCCGCACCGACGACGAGGACGGAATCGTCCTCGCCCACGTCGAGCGCTTCCAGCAGCCGAGCCGCGGTGCTCGGGGCCAGTATCCGCGTTCCCCGGTGGTCGAACGACTGGTCCGAGTAGGCGCCCTGCTCGGCGTCGATCGGGACGAACTCGTGACGTGGCACCGTTCGGAGCGCGAGACCGACCCGTTCGCTTCGAACGACCCCCTTGGTCTCGTGCTCCAAACTGGCGACCATGTCGTCGCGCAACACCGCCGGTTCCATGAACTGGCGTTGGGTTCGGACGTTCTTCAATTGCGCGGCCTTCGCCCGACGACGGCTTGTTGATTCGTCCCCGGAACGTCGCGGATTTCGAACCCCTCGAAGCCGGCGTCCTCGAACCAGTCCGAAAACTGCTCGGCGGTGTACGCGTCGCCGTTTTCGGTCTGCGCGAGCATGTGCGCCCCCATCAGCGCCGCGCCGTCGGCCCGGCCTCGGATTCGGTCGACGAAAACCGCCGCGCCGCCGGGGTCGAGCGCGGCGAAGGCGTTACGGAGGAGAGCACGATTTTCGTCGGGGCCGAGCGAGTGCGCGACCCGAGAGCAGAACGCGACGTCGAAGCCCGTCGGGAGGTCGTCGGTGATATCTCCGGCGACGAGTTCGACGGGCTCTCGTTCGAGAAATCGCCGGTCGATGTCGACGACCGCGGGTCGGTCGACGAGCGTCACTTCGAACCCGCGACGGACGAACTCCTTGGCGAAAGCGCCGGGACCGCCGCCGATATCGAGGACGCGCTCGGCGTCGGGGCGTTCGTGAACCGCCTCGGTGACGCACGCTCGAACCGTCGTCTCGTCCACGGCCGCCATCGCCCCGGCGAAGTTCGTCGTCCACTCGTCCGGCGTCGCGGGCGGCGAGCCGGTTCGCATGGTCTCCGGGAGCGCCAGCCACCGGTCGAGGCAGTCGAGTCGGTGGGGGACGCTGCCGATGGAGCGCACGTCCGCCTTGGCGAAGAGTCCGAGCGCCCGGTTCGTGGGTTCGTACTCGTCGCCGACGCGTTCGAGAAATCCTAATTCGGCCATCGCTTCGAGCGTGATCCTCGCCGCGCGCCGGGTGACCCCCGTTTCGTCGGCGACCTCGTCGGGCGTGCCCGCGTCGAACGCGACGGCGTCGACGATGCCGGTCTCGCGGGCGGCCCACAGCAAGCAGAGTTCGCGGTAGTCCATACCGACCGCTCGGGCGCGAGCCGAAAAAAGCTACGCTCACTGCATCGGAACGAACCGCACCGCGCCGCGTCGGTCGCGGTCGAGCGCGCCGTCTTCGCGCTTCCGTGCGAGAACGAGGCGCTGCGTCGCGGTCCCGAGCGGCGCGAGCAGGCGACCGCCGGGGCGGACTTGTTCGACGACGGCGGTCGGGAAGTCGGGGGCGGCGCAGGTCAGGTAGGCGGCGTCGAACGGTGCGCGCTCGGGCCAGCCGTCGTGTCCGTCGCCGACGCGGATCGAAATTTCGTCGTAGCCGAGGTCGTCGAGTCGCTCTCGGGTCTCCGCCGCCAGCGACTCGTGGTACTCGACGCTGGCGACGTTCTCCGGGCCGACGATTTCGGCGGTGACGGCGGCGTGATACCCGCATCCGGTGCCGATTTCGAGCACCCGCTCGCCCGGCGAGAGGTCGAGCAGCTCGGTCATGATGGCGACCATGTGCGGGGCGCTGATGGTCTGGTCTTCGCCGATGGGGAGCGGGCGGTCGGCGTACGCCTCGCGGCGCTTGTTCTCGGGGACGAACTCGTGGCGGGGGACGGCCCGGAGCGCGTCTAGCGTCGCCTCGTCCTCGATGCGGTCGCGGTCGGCGAGGCGACGGACGAGGGCGGTTCGTTCGTCCTCGAAGTCGTCGCGTCCGCGTCCGAACATGCTACCACGCCGACCACGCGGTCGAACTCTCGTCCTCGGCGTAGATTCGCTTCGCGTCCTTGGCGAGGACGGTGTCGCCGTCGTGGTCGAGTCGGTCGAAGTCGTAGCCGGTCGCGTCGTCCGTGACGAGGATGCCGTCGACGGTGAACTCCTCGTCGGCGAGTTCCTCCGTCTCGCCGACGACGAACTCGTAGTCGCCCGGAACGTTCACCGTGACGCTCCGCGAGTTATCCCTGCGCCCGTCGTTCGGGTGGACGGTGACGTTGACCGCGACGTTGTCCACGGCGCGCGTCCATATGGTCTCCACGTCCTCCGCGACCGACTCCTCGACGCGGCGATTCTCGCCCTGTTCGAGGCTCGTGATTCGGACGACGAAGATGGCCTCCTCGGTTTCGAGGACGAACTCCTCGCCGACCGCCAGCGTCTCCGCCACCGGGACGTCCGCCGTCGCGCTGAACGACTCGCCGCCCTGCGAGACGACGACGTCTATCTCCTCGGTCTTCGCTTCCGCTAGCTTCGTCTTGTGGACGTGGCCGCACTCGGTGCAGCGAACCGTCGCTTGTCCGCCCGATTTGAGCACCTCGTGGACGGTCTCCAACTCGGGGGAACACGACGGGCAGGGGACTGCCACGCGCTCCGAAGTTTCGCTCATATCGTCGTAGTATGGACTGCGGGCGTAAAAGTGCGCGGAGTTGGGAGGAGCCGCGACAACAGAAGGCTCATGCCGAACTGGGAACGTCGTCGGTTCGAATGAGACGGCGAGAATTCGTCGGGAAGATAGGCGTCGGGATGCTGACGTTCGGCGTAGCGGGTTGCGGCGCGTTGGTCGGACGGGAGAACGAATCCCCGATACCGCTGTTCGTCACGAATTACGACGGGGCGAGGCGTACAGTCACCGCGATTTGGCGCGACGACGAGGGTGAGAGGGGTCGAGAGACGGTGACGGTTCCCCCCGAAAACAGGGTTCGAATCGCCGAAATCGAACCGAGTAACGGCGTTATCGTCGAAACGCCCAGCGGATTTCGAAAGGGAGGTGGTCCATTCTGGGGCGCAGCATCCGCAGAGATATACGTCAGCGGCGAGCGCGCAGTCGAAATACTCCCCTTGAAAACCGACTGAGCGTCAGCCCTCGAAGTACAACTCGTAGTGGTCGGCGCAGCCGGGATTGAACTCCGCGTCGCACTCGGGACACCGCGAGTCGCAGGCGAGGTACGCGGGTATCGTCAGTCGCGCGCCGCAGACGCCGCACAGCACCGCCTCCGCGTCCCGTTCGTCCTCGGCCCACGCCTCGCGGGGGTGGTCGGCCACCGCGTCGTGACACCGGAAACAGGGGTAGAACTCGTCGCAGCAGGGGAACCGAATCGCGATCACGTCCCGCTCCGTGTCGTAGTGCGAACAGCGCGTTTCAGGGTCTACGTCGACGCCGCGAACGTCGATTCCGTGGACGAGTGTCATTCGAGAAGGTCGAATTTCGTCGTTAAGGCTGTGGCAGTTCGACTTCCTCGCCGTCCGCGTAGACGGTCGGGTCTCGGATGATGCCGTCCAAGTGGAGCGGGGCGTCCGTGTCGCCGCCGATTCCCGCGTCGTCGCCGATGGCGATGTGGACGGTGCCGCCCGCCTTCTCGTCCAGTAGAACGGAGCCGACGAGTTCGGTGACCGCGACGTTCGTGCCGATGCCGAGTTCGGCGAGGTTGTACGCGTCCCGTCCGACCTCTTCAGCGGCGGTTTCGACCTGCTCGCGGATGTCGTCGTCGCCGATATCGGTGACGTAGCCGTCTTCGACCTCGAATTCGAGGGTTCGCCCGCCTTCGAGTAGACCGTGAGGGCGCATCGTTCCGTCCACGACGTAGCGACCGTTCGCGTTCTCGGGGCTGACGAACACTTCTCCCGCGGGGAGGTTGGTGAAGTCGCCGGGGTCGTGACAGAGACCGGTGTCGTCGAACCACTCGCGGTCGCCGGGTTCGAAGGTGATGTCGGTTCCTTTCTCGGTGGTAACGCGGATTTCGTCCGCGCCCTCGACCTGTTCGAGCACGTCCCGGCAGTGCTCGTCGATGGTCTCGTAGTCGGCGGCCAGGCCGGTAACCATCACTTCCTCCGTGATGCCGGGGAGGGTCGCGACCCGGGCGCCCGCCTCGTTCGCCTCGCCGCGCGCCCGGGTGTGGCTGAGGCTCTTGGTCGTCGGGGCGAGCACCACGTCCGCTCCGGCCATCGCGGCGGCGACGGGGGCGGGAGGTTCCTCGCCGTGCTGGTTGCCGACGGGGTATCGCGCGATGAGCACGTCGTCGGTCACCTCGCGGGCGGCGTCGTACAGCGCCTCGCCGATGTCCCACCGCTTCTCGTCGGTGACGACCGCGCAGGATTCGTCCGGTCGGAGCGCCATGCACTGTTCGACGGCGGTTCGCGCCGCGTCGTCCAAACTCATGGTTTGGGGGTTGCAGTCGGCGGGGTTAGGTGTTCCCTTTCGCGACTTACTCGCGGTCGAGTTGTTTTCCGTCGAAACGGCTCGAAACCGTTTTGGTCGCGGACGTTGGAGCCAAACGTACATGCTACAGGTCGGCATTAACGGGTACGGGACGATCGGGAAGCGAGTCGCTGACGCCGTCCGCGCGCAGCCGGACATGGAGGTCGTCGGCGTCGCGAAGACCCGGCCCAACTTCGAAGCCGAGGGGGCCGTCGAGAACGGGTATTCGCTCTACGCCGCCGTCGAGGAACGGGCGGAGCGGTTCGACGACGCGGGGATCGAACTCGCCGGAATGGTGGACGAGATGGTCGAGCGGGCGGACGTGGTCGTGGACGCCTGTCCCTCGGGAATCGGCGCGGAGAACAAGTCGCTGTACGACGAGTACGACACGCCCGCGCTGTATCAGGGCGGCGAATCCGCCGACGTGGGCGACGTGAGCTTCAACGCCCGCGCCAACTTCGAGGACGCGGCGGGCGCGCGGCACGTCCGCGTCGTCTCCTGCAACACGACCGGGCTCTCGCGGCTCATCGCGCCGCTCCGCGAGGAGTACGGGGTCGAGAAGGTTCGGGCGACGCTCGTCCGGCGCGGCGGCGACCCGGCCCAAACGGGCCGCGGTCCCATCAACGACATCCTACCGAACCCGATCTCGCTGCCGTCGCACCACGGACCGGACGTGAAAACCATCTTCCCCGACCTCGCCATCGACACGCTCGGGCTGAAGGTTCCGGCGACGCTGATGCACATGCACAGCGTCAACGTCTCGCTGGAAACCGAACCGGACGCCGAGGAGGTGCGCGAACTGCTCGAAAACGAGTCGCGCCTGTTCGTCGTCCCCGAGCGCATGAACGTCGACGGCGCGGGGAAACTCAAGGAGTTCGCCATGGACAGAGGTCGGCCGCGGGGCGACCTCTGGGAGAACTGCATCTGGGGCGAGTCCGTCTCGATGGAGGACAACGACCTCTACCTCTTCCAGGCCATCCACCAGGAGAGCGACGTGGTTCCCGAAAACGTCGACGCGATTCGCGCCGTGACGAACGCGGCGGACGCCCGCGAAAGCGTCGAGACGACGAACGACGCGCTCGGAATCGGCTTCTGAATCGGGTCGTTCGTTTCGGCCTATTCTACGGACCGTCTCGCACGAGTCGCTCGATCGAATCCAACGGGCGGACGACACGGACTCCGCGTCTCCCGGTTCGAAGTTCCCGTATCCGACGGTGCACGCCCCCGTCCGGAGAGAAATCACGAAAAGGGTGACGCGACTGCGGTCCGAGATAGCTCCCAGCGCAACGACGACGCCTCGTCACTCCGTCAGCGCGCCTCCCGTTGGTCTCAAACACCAATCACTTTCCGGTTGGATCGATTTTCTCCGATTCGAAACGGGATATTCGGAGGCCGTCCAAAACCTTTTCCCCGGCAAGGGCTTAGTATCGAGCATGCGACGAGACGACCGCGACGACCCCTTCGACGACCTCTTCCGCGAAATTGAGCGCATGATGAACGATATGATGGGCGGGAACGTCGACATGCAGGTCGATACAGGCACGTCGGGGTTCGGTACTGAGACCCACATCGACATCCACGAGGACGACGAGACGGTTCGCGTCATCGCCGACCTCCCCGGCGTCGAGAAGAGCGACATCAACCTCAAGTGCGACGGCGAGATGCTGACCATCAGCGCCGTCAGCGACCACCGCGAGTACGACGAGCGCATCTCGCTTCCGGCGCGCGTCGACGAACGCTCCGCGAAAGCGACCTACAACAACGGCGTCCTCGAGGTCACGCTGGAGAAGACGGACGAGTCGGCGAATATCAACGTCGAGTAGCTCGGACGAGTTCGGCGAGACGGTCGTAGAACCCGTCTTCGTACTTCGTCTCCGCGTCGACGGTCGGCCGGGCGTTCGTTTCGTTCACCACGACCCGGTCGCCGGCGTCGAGCAGGTCGACGCCGAGGAAGGGAATCTCCAACACCTCCGCGGTTCGTTCCGCGAGTTTCCTGTGTTCTCTCGGAAGGGTTCTTCCGCGCGCCTCCGCGCCCCGATGGACGTTGTGCTTCCACCGACCGTCGGCGAGCGCGTCGTCCGGCAGTCGGCGTTCGACCGCGCCGACGTACTCGCCGGCCACGACCATCGCGCGGTAGTCGGTCGCGTTCGGGAGGTACTCCTGCACGAGGAACGATTTGTCGCCCGTGGCGCGGTAGTCGTGGACGAGGTTCAGATAGTCGACGACGCCGAGGAAGGAATCGAGGTCGTCGACTTTGGCGATACCCGTCCCGCGCGTGGTCGAGTTGGGCTTCACCACGACCGGGGGATCGAACCGGGCGAAGACCTCTCGGAGGTCGCTTTCCTCGACCGGATTCGAGACGACGACCGTCTTCGGGACCGGAAGCCCCGCCCGCCCGAGACGGGCGACGACGCCCCCCTTGTTGCGCGAGGTGAGCACCGCCTCCCGGTCGTTCACCCACGGCACCGAGAGCAGGGCGTCCACCACGCCGCCCTCCATCGACCGCGAGGGGTAGACGAAGCCGACGTCGAACTCGTCGGGGTCCCACGGCGGGTCCGCGAGGTCGAAGGTTCGGGCCTCGCTCGGGGCGTGGCGCGCCCGAATTCCGCGCTCCGCGAGGGGGTCGCGCATACGCGCGAACGACTCCTGTTTGTACGCCACCGCGAGGTTCAGCATCGGACGGGTAGTTCCGCGGCAGTCCGTAAAAAGGTGCGTAGTCGAGGGGTGCGGTTCCGCCGTCCCGTCGTTCGCGTCGCCGTCGCTCCGCGAGGTTCGCCGACGGAAAGAACGAGTTCGTTTTAGCTGACCAACTTCTCCTGACCGCGCTCGACGACGATTTTGCACGGCGGAGAAATCTTGTTGTACGCGCGGCGGAGGGCGTCTTTCACGGCGTCCGCGTCGTCGACCGAACACCACGCGGTGAACACGCGCTCGCCCGCCTGAATCCGCGCGGCGGTGCCGACCGGTTTCCCGAACGCCTGTCGCATCCCGTCGGAGACGCGGTCCGCGCCCGCACCCGTCGCCTGCTTGTTCTCGCGCAGGACGTGGTGGGGGAACTTGCGGAGAATCATCTTGTAGTTCTCCTGTCCGAGGTTTTTGAGCAGGAAGCGGTTGGCGGAGAGGCGGGAGGCCTCCAGCGCGCCGTGGCGAATCTGGCACTCCTCTTCGACGACGAGCGATATCTGGACGGGGTAGTCGTCCTCGTCGCTCTCCACGTTCCCCATCTTGTACTGTGCGATCTTCGAACCCGGGATACCCGTGATGTACTCGCGTCGCGTGTACGGGGGCTTGCTGATGGCCCGGTACATCGAGGCAGGTTTGTCGGACATGGTTACTACTGATGTCTGATGGTCAGGCCGCGAATAAACCCTTCGAAGCGCGTTCGACCTTCTACACGAGGTCTCGGACGAATCGGTCGGGGATGTAGGCCAACATCGAGGTGGGTATGCGGTCGACCAGCCACTCCGCCGCGAACACGAGGCGCTTGCGGAACAGGGAGTAGACGCCCGAGATCAACACCGCGACGACCACGAGCGTCTGAACCGCCCCCTCGTGGAGGACGAGGCTCGGGAGCGCGAGGAAGACCCCGAGCGCGAAGTCCTCCGGCGCGCCGTCGTACCGGATCCACCGCCGGGGACGAATCCACCGCCCGCGGTAGTGGTCGTACACCGCCCGGTTCGATTCGCCGAGCCACGGCTTCAACTCCAACCCGCCGCCGAAGGCGTCCGACGCGGAGTGAATCGCCGCGGAGAGGAAAAAGACCCCGAGTGCGACCGTCAGCGCGGTCGGCGCGAGCGCCGCGACCGCGAGCGCCGCCGCCGCCGCCAGCGAGTAGTAGACGGGAAAGTGGAGCGTCTTCCGGTGGCCGGAGTAGAGGTCGAAATCGGGGAACAGACCGCCGACAAGCCCCGCCGAAACCGCGACGGGGGCGAACTCCGGTGCGACGAACAGCGCCGCACTCCCGACGAGCACGCCGAGGAGAGCGTGCGTTGTTGCCATCATCGTATCCACCGTAGGCGAGATTCACGTAAACGCTTGTCGGAGCGTACGGGAGTGAACGTCCGAGGGTGCAGGAACGCCCGCGAGAGTACCGCCGAGGTGCGCCGCGAGGGTGACCGTTTACTCCGTTCGGCCCGTACGTTCGACGCGATGGGGACGACCGACGACCGCTCGCGGCACCTGGTGCGAGGGATGCAACTCGCCATCGCGAGCGTCGTCGTCGTCGGCCTCGCGACCCGGAACGTCGGCGTGTTGGTGAACGGCGTCTTGGCGCTCGGCGTGACCGTCCTCCCCGGTGTGTTAAATCGCGACTACCGCCTCGCGCTCGACCCCCGCATGACCCTGTGGATCACCGCCGCCGTCTTCTTCCACGCGGTCGGGATGCTCGGACTCTACGACGTGGTCTGGTGGTGGGACCACCTGACGCACACGCTCTCCGCCACGCTCGTCGCGGGCGTCGGCTACGCGACGGCGCGGGCGTTGGACGAACACTCCGACGCGGTTCACTTTCCGCCGCGGTTCATGTTCGTCTACGTCCTCCTGTTCACGCTCGCGTTCGGCGTCGTCTGGGAGGTGCTGGAGTTCGCCGCGCGGGGGTTCGCCGAGGTCGCGGGAATCGACCCGGTGCTCATCCAGTACGGACTCCGGGACACGGTCGTCGACCTCATCTTCGACGCCGCCGGGGCCGCGCTCGTCGCGCTGTTCGGAACCGGCGCGCTCTCCGGCACGATAGAGGTGCTCGTCGCGCGATTGGCGAGGAGCGAATCCGAGTGACTCACTCCTCCGGAGCGTCCCACCCCGTCACGTCGCTCGACAGAATCTCGCCGTTGATGTTCCACGTCCGCGGTCGGTACGCGACGGCGAGGACGCCGACGTAGAAGGCGGCCACGAGCCCCGTGACGACGAAACCGGGCAGCCAGGCGATGGCCGCGCTTCCGGGCCACCCCGACGCGGACTCGTACGCGGTCAGGTGAAACACCCAGGCCGCGAGCAGGACGAGAAGCAGGGGGGCGTACACTCGACGCAGACGGTGGGCCAGCGCCTCCTCCATCGACACCTTCATCTTCGGCATGCGGTAGTCCCGACTCAGTTTCCGTCGCCACCGATCGTCCACCACGCCGGCGGAGTCGTCCAGCGCCAGCGCGAACACGTTCTGCTGGAGCATGCGAACCCGAGACCGCCACATGTCGTAGGCGCGATAGCGCCGCGCCTCGATGAGCAGGAAGATGCTCACCATTATGACGGCGAGCAGGACGATGTAGTGGGGGTTCCCTCGACTCGAAAACGCCCACGTCAGGATGGCCGCCATGAGCGTTATCGCCCAGTTGCTCGTCCGGTCGAGTCGCTCGCGCCAGAACTTCATCCGGTGAATTTCGCCGCGGTAGAGGTGTGCGAGGGCCGAACTCGGACCCATGCTCTCCTCGAACAGTCCCGCGCCGATCTCCGCGTCGGAAGTCGCCGTTCTTTCGGGGTTTGGCTGGCCAGTCATGGTTACATCGGGCGTTTCGCCCCGCGATTCGCGTTGATAGTTTTGCCCGGAAGCGTGAAAACCGGTGCGGCTCGAAAGGGAGCGCCGCCGTCGAGAGGGGAAAACCACCGTCGGCGGGAAAATCGGGGACGAGAAGCCGACGGCTACGCTCTTCGAATCGGTTCTAAGTAAAATTGGATTCGTTTCCGCTACCCAAGCAGCGAGTAGTTCGGACTACTTACAGGCGGGTGACGTTCGTCGCGCGCGGACCTTTCGGTGCCTGCTCGATGTCGAACTCGATCTCCTGCCCCTCTTCGAGATCTTCGCCGCCAACGTCCTCCATGTGGAAGAAAACGTCCTCGTCCGCGTCCTCGGTGTCGATAAAGCCGTAACCGCCAGTGTCGTTGAAGAAATCAACTTTTCCTTTCGCCATTGCTTCTAAACAAAATAGCGGGGCACGCATAAGGCTTCCGAGACGGACGTTGACACGCGGGTCACGGGTAGCGACCGCCGGCACGGCCGAAAAAGTCCACCGGGCGCGAGTCGACGGTCGCTCGTCACTCGCTCGAGTCGTCCCGCTCGGAGCGCTCTATCGGATAGCGCCCGCCGTCGGCGAGTTCTTCGAGCGTCGAGTCGGCGACCGATTCGACCTCCGCGAGAAGTCCGTCCTCGAATTCGGCGACGAGTTGGTACGTCAACTTCCCGTCGGCGGTGACGCCGGCCGGAAGGATTTCCTCTTCGAGGCGGTCGGCGAGTTCGTCGTGATCGCCTCGCAGGCGCGATTCGGCCTCGTCGACGTGCTCCATCGCGCGGCCGACCGAGTGGTGGAACTCGATGAGCGCGCCGTGGGCGCGGTGAAACGTTTCGAGCGCCCGCTCGACCTCTTCGACGGCCGCGCGTTCGTCGTCGGATAGCTCCGCGATAGCGTCGCGTTCTCCCATGTACCGTCGTCTCTCGTCGCGTCAGTTAGCGGTGTCGGGCGACGCGCTCGGCGACGAAAATCGTTTACGAGTGTTCGTCGCCCACCGACCGAAATGGAGGACGAATCGGTGGGCGACGCTCTCCGCGTCCTACGAAAGCGTCTCACCGACGAGCGCGTGCGCCGTCGGGACGCTTCCGGAGGGGCTACCCGTCCTCGTCTTCGTCCTCGTCGTCTTCCTCGGGGGAGTCCGCCTCCCCCTCGCGGAGTTCCGTCTGTTCTTCGGCGTCGGCCTTTTCGGTTCCCGCACCGTACTGAGTATCCTCGTCTCGCTCGTCGTTCTCCTCTTCGTCGTGGGACTCCGAGTTCTGATCGGTCATCGTGTTTCCTCCCATCGAGGGTACGAGCGCGAGAGGGATAGGTTTGGTGAGCGATCCGCTCGCCGCGTTCACCGCGCTCGATCCGTCGTTCGAGTGACGCCTTGTCGAATAGTTCCGCCGTTCGGGCTCCCCGAGCTCAGCCGTGCTGTAGCGGTAAAAATCTCTGCGAACGCCCGGCGCGTCGGTCGACGGATCGTCCGCGACCGACGCGCGGACGGCGCTCACGCTTCGCTTTCGAAGACGTTCATCGGCTTCTCCCAGTTGACGACCTGCGCCATCGCGAACGTGTGCGTCGTGATGCCGTCGTCGATGAGGATGACCTCGCCCTCGAAGTCGAACGTCGCGGTTCCCTGCCGGACTTCCACGTACTCGTCAGAGTCGGCCCACTTCGCGTGCACCTCGCCGTGTTCCAACACGTCCTGCATCATGCGAACGATCGTCGGGTGTGCTTTTGCGGCCGACTCGTCGAAGTCGCCGGTCACCTTCAGTTCGTCGCGGGCGCGGTCTATCTCCATGGGTATCGGTACGACATGCAAGCTAAAAAAGTTTGAGCGAATCGGCGGCGTGAATGAATCTTCGTTCATCACGGGACGCGACGGTTCACTTTGCGCTGCGGTCGAATCGACATCCCCGAATTTCTACGTACTCCCCCTTAGGCTCGAACCAGTGAACTTTACGCCGATTCTCCGTCTTCGGCCGCATCTGAGTCCGCAGGCACTTCGACCGCTACCAGAACCATCGGATACCGTATATTTTTCGCGAGGGCCAACGAAAACCACCGACACAGATGAATCGCCGTCGAGTCGCCGAAGCGTACGAATCGGCGTATCCGGAACCGATCCGCGTGAGCGAAGGGGATGAACTGACAATCGAAGAACGCGCGACGAAGTGGGAGGGTTGGCTGTGGTGCATCGACACGACCGGACGAGAGGGATGGATACCGGACGCGTACGTCGAGCGACGAGATGGGCGGTGGATCGGTCTCGAGGATTACGTGGCGAGAGAACTCACCGTCGAACTCGGTGACACGCTCGCGTCTCACGTCACCGTCGCCGGTTGGGAGTGGTGTGAGAAGCCGACCGGCGAGACCGGGTGGGTACCGTCGGAGAACCTGCGTTCGATTTAGTTTTTCAAGCGGAAACTCAGCGGCTAAAATCGATGGGGTGTCGCCTCCCGGATTACGAACTACGCCCGGAAACGCGCAGCGAAGCGAGCATTTCCGGTCTCGTTTGAATCACTGTCGGGAGCACTTTCGCTGCTCCCTTCGGTCGCAGGAAAATGCCATCTCCCGGATTTGACGTGCTGGGTCGCGACCGCTCAGTCAACTCGGGCGATTCTTGAGCAACAAGCCATGTCCGAGTTAGAACCCATCGAACCGGCGAAAGCGAAAGAATTGTTCATCGCACGACGGCGCGGTTGTATTCAACTATGAATCGTATTGAAACAGGATGCCGCCTCCCGGATTTGAACCGGGGACAGCTCGATCTTCAGTCGAGTGCTCTCCCAGTCTGAGCTAAGGCGGCGCACTCGGTAGGAAGCGCATGGGACAAAAAAGGATTTCGAAATGCGCCGGACGGCGCGCGGGCGGCCGGGCGACGCGCACGCCCCGACTGCCGCCGGACGCAAGCCATTTACCGGTCGTCGTGGTATCCCCTCTCATGGGAGACCCGGCCTGCTACCTGGACTTCTGCCCCGAGTGCGACGCGCAGGTGACGACGGTGGACGACGAGTGTCCCGACTGCGGGGCGGCGCTGGACGACCGCGAGTAGTTCGACCCGGCGCTCCTTTCGACGCCGACACCCCCGATTGATTATGCTATTTTTTATCACGGTCGGCGTCGCGCGTTCGTCGGGGGGGAACGATGAACGACACAGGCCTCGCCAGCCACGAGTGGTGGGAGCGTTACAAAGAGATAGTGAACGACGACCGCGAGATGGAGGTCCGGGGGCACGACAAGTTCGACGATAACTTCTACGTCGAAATCGGCGACGACCGGTTTCTCGTCGAGATGGACGGCGGGAAAGTGCGGGAGGTGGTTCCGAACCCGACGCTGAACGACCGCTGGGCGTTCGGCGTCGAAGGCGACCGCGAGGCGTGGGAGGAGTTCGTTCAGGAGACGCCGCCGCCGTTCAACCACGAGATAATCGCCTCGCACTACCGCACCGCGGTCAGGAACGAGGAGGGTCACCTCAAGATGACGGGGGACAACAAGCGAATCTTCCAGAACCTGCGACCGTTCCAGCGCGCGCTCGACCTGATGCGCGTCGCGCACAACGACGGGGGGAGCTAACGTGGTCGAACCCGGAACCGTCGAGCCCATCACGGGCAAGTACGTTCACGCGGAGGTGGGCGGGGTGGACCACCGAATCTACTTCGAAGAGAACGGCCCCGAGGACGGCATCCCGCTGCTGTGCCAGCACACGGCGGGCAACAACTGTCAGGAGTGGCGACACCTCCTCGCCGACGAGGAGATAACGGAGAACTTCCGCGTCATCGCCCACGACCTCCCGTTCCACGGGAAGTCGGTGCCGCCGACCACCCAACCGTGGTGGGAGGAGGACTACAAGATGACCGCGGAGCGGTTCACCGAAACGCTCGTCGCGCTCGCCGACGCGCTCGAACTCGAGGAGCCGATTTACATGGGATCGTCGATGGGCGGGAACATCGCGCTCGAACTGGCCGACTGGTACCCGGATCGATTCCGCGCGCTCGTCGGGTTGGAGTGCGGCGCACACAGTCCGGGCTTCTACATCGACTGGCTCGACCACCCGCACGTCAACACCACGGAGGTGAACGCCTACTCCTGCTGGGGACTGATGGCACCGCAGAGTCCGGAAGGAACGCGTCGAGAGACGATGTACCTCTACGAGCAGGGCGCGACGGGCGTGTTCAAGGGCGACCTGTACTACTACTCGGTCGACCACGACTACCGGGATAAGCTGGACCGGGTCAAAGCCGACGAGTGCCCGCTGTACGTCGTCAACGGGGAGTACGACTACCTCACCACGCCCGAAGACGGGCGGGAAACGGCCGAAGGCGTCGGCGACGGTGCGGTCGCCGTCGAGATGGCCGAAATCGGTCACTTCCCGATGAGCGAACACCCCGAGTTGTTCAACGCCTACCTGAAGGAGATTCTCGCCGACATAACGGGCGAGCGGGACGAGGCGTTGCCGGAGCGACTGACGCCGGACGACGTGGGTATCGAGCTCAGTCCGCCAGCACCCGCGCGAGAGCGGTCGACGGACTAACGCAAGTTTCACCCGCCACGGTGCCCTCGGCGGTACGGAAAGCGGCGAAAAGCCGCAGAGGGACAAAGCTTATTTCAACACGGTCCCGCCCTCCGGACGTACCCGATGGTGCAAGAGAACACAGAGCAACGTGGCGACTGCCTGGAACGCGAGATCGACGGCGGCGTCGAACTGTACGACCCGGAGAACGAAGACGCGTGGATATGGTCTGACGTCGGCGTCGAACTCGTACGACAGGCGTAGCGACGACCGACTCCGCCCGGGTCGAGCGTATCCCGCCCTTCGAAGCACCGTTCTGAGAGCCGCGACGTTTCGCCGGCAACCCGCCTATCGTCAGCCGTGAAGGCGACACCGTCGACGCCGAGGGGCGACCGACGACGCCGGATCTGAATTCGACGCCGACGTTCGGTTCTACACCGCCGCACGAGTCGACGCCGACGTCCGATTCCGTCGAGGGGGTGCGACCCGCCTACTCGCGCCCCGTCTCGATATGGACGTCCTCGAAGGTCACTTCGACCGGTTCGGTGTATCGGTCGCCGTTCTTCTGGTCGTGGCGCGGGAACTCGGGGGGTTCGACCTCGATAGTGATGGTGTACGTCCCCTCGTCCGGAAGTTCGAGGTTCCGACCGTAGTGATAGAGACCGGGATGCCAGACGAACGGGATTCGCTCCGGTCCGACCGTGTTCCCTTCGCCGTCCTCGAGCGTCGCCCGGACGGACACCCCGGGGAGGAATCGGCCGTCGTCGACGCTGGCGACCAGCACTTCGAGGTGGCAGTTCTCGTTCTCCGCGGGTTCCTCCCACTCGAACTGGCCGTCGCGCATCCGATACATCCCCTCGGCTTCTTCCTGAGCGAAGCCGACGATGTAGTCGCCGGCTTCGGTTTTGTCCCCCGTCTCGGCGACCTCCGTAATCATGTACTCGGCCGCTTCCAAGTACACGTCGCCCGCGTTGCGTGCGAGTTCGAGTTGGCGCTCGTCGACTTCATCGCTGGGTTGAAGTTCGTTTTCGCTACTCATTGTTCTTCCCTCGAAAGTGGTCGAGACAGATGGCTATAAAAACCCGGGACGGTTTCGCATACTTCTCCCGAACGGAACGGAAACCGAGCGGTCCGAGAAATCGCCGACGAACCGACGGGCGGGGCGAACGTCCGGTTCGAAACGTCGACGGTCGCTCGCTTCCCCGAATTGGGCGTCGACACTCCGACGGACTCGGATTAGAGCGTCGGTCCTCTGGTGTCAAAATGAATTCGCGCCGTCGATTAAATCACTGTCTTCGTCAAGACAAAGTATTTACCCAGGTCCCGAGTTCGAAACGGTACTCAAGCCCTCGAAACCGCCGGTGTACCGCTGAACCGGAGAGAACCCGTCAGAGAGCTCGTCGTACCCGTTCACAATGTATAAATTACCGTTCGAGCGTGAAACATTCACGTTCTCGACCCTCGCCGTCCCCGTGTTTCTCCTCGTCGGAATCTACGGGACCGCAGATCGATACGTCCGAATTCTGGCCGGCACCCAGCAACCGCACGTTGACGTGCGGTGCTGTTGGCGTCCGCTCGCGGAGGCGGTGCTCGCCGGACAGCCGATCTACGTTCGACCGGCGGTCGATAACAAGCCGCCGTTGTTCGAACTTCTCAACGTCGCCGTCGCCGCCACGGGACGGTATCTGCTGGTGTTCTTCCTCCTGGTCGGCCTCGCGAACGCGCTCTCTGCCATCCTCCTCTGGCGAATCTGCGCGCGGCGAGGCGCCTCCCACGTCGGATTGGTCGCGAGCCTACTATTCCTGGTGAGCGTCCCCGCCGCCGGGGGTATCGTGGTGAACGTGCGCTCGTTCGCGGTGGCTGGAATACTGCTCTCGTGGTACGTTCGAAACCCGACGGGTCGCGGGGCCGCCGTCGCGGTTGCGGCCCTCTTCTCCCAGCACGCGGTCTTCGCCATCCCGGCGCTCGTGTACGACCGCGTCCGCGAACTCGACCGTCGGTCGGGGGTTCGGTGGACGACCGCGTTCGCACTCGGCGGTTCGAGCGTGGTCGCCGCGACGTTCGCGTTCGTCTACGTGGTCTGGGGTTCACAGTCGTTCTACGGGGCCGTCTACTGGACGGTCGGAGTCGCGGGGAAGTACGCGACCAACCCGGTCGTTCCGTCGCTCGTCGGAGACACGGACAGGTGGCTGAGTGCCCTCTACCGGGAAGGAATGAAACACCTCATCCTGCTCGTGCCCGCGGCGATCGCCGTGCAACTGGCGCTGACCGACCGCGGTCGCGAGCGACTGATTCCGTCGTCGAACGCGCCGCTGGTGGTGACGACGACGCTGCTCGCGCTCTCGATGACGGTTCCGCTGTTCGTTCGCGCCTACCGGGCGTACTGGCTCTACCCGCTTCCCTTCCTCGCCCTGCTGGCGAGCCTCGGCTACCAGCGGTTGTTCACCGTCGGCGAGTCGTGAGTTCGTCGGCGAAGAGAGGCGAAAATTCAGTGGGTTCGGGCGGATTCGAACCTCGGTCGTTCTGCCCCGCGCCACTCCCTGCTTCGAATCCTCGAAAAACCATTCGACGGCGCTGGCTCCTCGCTGCGCTCGTCGAGTTGCGCCGTCAGAAGTGGTTTCGGGCGGATTCGAACCACGCCAAGACGTTCCTACTCGCCTCACTTCGTTCGACTGCGTGGGCGTGCGACTTGTCTAATTCGATCGCCCTCACGAACGAATTTACTCGTCACGTTCGTTCCTCGCAAAATCCGATGGGTTCGGGCGGATTCGAACCACCGATCTCGGCCTTGTAAGGGCCGCGTCATAACCAACTAGACCACGAACCCGCGTCCGGGGAAAATCACTCCGCAGGAATAACTGTTACTTTCTCGGTTTCGAAACGACTACCACCCCTGCTAGCAATCCGCGGGTATGGACGACTCGCTCTCCGCGCTCGGCGAGCAAGACGGCTGGAAGGCGGACGAGTTCGCCGCCCGGGTCCACTACCGCGGCGCGGACGACCGCTACAGCATCGAGTACTACCATCCCAGCCGGTGCGTGCTCTACTGGAAGGTCAAAGGCGACGGGGAGGTGGCCGTCCCGGTCGGGCGCAACACGGTCCCCGCGCCCCTGCGCGACCGCGTGCGACAGGATTTGGCCGAGGCGGGTATCGACCCCGAAATCGAGAGCCGAGAGCTCTGAAGTGCGCTTCCGCGGCGTGCCGGAGCGAGTGAATTTTTTCTGTGAAGCCGTGTTTCGGTTCGTAGGAAACTCTTATCAATCCCGTGTCCCTTGAGTGAGAATAATGAGCATACGCGCAGACGAAGACGACCCGTTCGAGGAACAACGGGAGAACGCCGAGAATCCCATGCGACGGCTGTTCCTCGAATACGGGGGCGAGAACCGATTCGCCTTCGTCGTCGGGGTCGTGTCGAGTATCTTCGCTCGGGTGCTTAATCTCCTCCCGCCCATCATTCTCGGCGTCGCTATCGACTCGCTTTTCAAGGGTGAAATTCCCTACGCGGAAGCCCTCGGTGACCAACTCCCGCTCGTCTCCGCGAGCGCGGTGGCCGGGTTCGTTCCCTCCGCCCAGAGCGGCCAGTTTTGGTTCTCCGTCGTCGTCATCGCCCTCGCGTTCGGTTTCGGCGCGGCGTTTCACTGGAGTCGAAACTGGGGGTGGAACTCGTTCGCCCAGAACATCCAGCACTCGATTCGCACCGACACGTACGACAAGATGCAGCGATTGGACATGGAGTTCTTTTCGGACAAACAGACCGGGGAAATGATGTCCATCCTCTCGAACGACGTGAACCGCCTCGAACGGTTCCTCAACGACGGGATGAACTCCGCGTTCCGTCTGGGCGTGATGGTCGTCGCCATCGCGACCATCCTCATCACCATCAATTGGCAACTCGCCCTCGTCGCGCTCGTGCCGGTGCCGCTCATCGCGCTGTTCACCTACAAGTTCGTCCAAATCATCCAGCCGAAGTACGCCGACGTGCGCTCGTCGGTCGGGAAGGTGAACTCCCGGCTGGAGAACAACCTGGGCGGCATTCAAGTCATCAAGACGAGCAACACGGAGTCCTTCGAGTCCGACCGCGTGGACGACGTGTCGAACGAGTACTTCGGCGCGAACTGGGACGCCATCATCACGCGCATCAAGTTCTTCCCGTCGCTCCAGATTCTGTCGGGCCTCGGATTCGCCCTGACGTTCATCGTCGGCGGTCTGTGGGTGTTCAATGGTCGGGGTCCGTGGTTCTTCACCGGCAAACTCAAAACCGGGGAGTTCGTCACGTTCATGCTCCTCACCCAGCGATTCATCTGGCCGATGGCGCAGTTCGGGTCCATCATCAACATGTACCAGCGCGCCTACGCCTCCAGCGCCCGCATCTTCGGCCTGATGGACGAGCCGAGCCGAATCAGGGAGGAACCCGACGCGGAGGACCTCGCGGTCGGCGAGGGCGAGGTCGTCTACGACGACGTGACGTTCGGCTACGACGAGGAGACCATCGTCGAGGATATCTCGTTCGAGGTCGAGGGCGGCGACACGCTCGCGCTGGTCGGCCCGACCGGCGCGGGCAAATCCACCGTCCTCAAACTCCTCCTCCGGATGTACGACGTGGACGAGGGCGCCATCCGCATCGACGGCACCGACCTCCGCGACGTGAGCCTGCCGAGCATCCGACAGGCCGTCGGCTACGTCAGCCAGAACACCTTCCTCTTCTACGGGACGGTGAAGGAGAACATCGAGTACGGGACGTTCGACGCCACGGACAGGGAAATAGAGGAGGCCGCGAAGGCGGCCGAGGCCCACGAGTTCATCACGAACCTGCCCGAGGGCTACGAGACGAAGGTCGGCGAGCGCGGGGTGAAGCTCTCGGGCGGCCAGCGCCAGCGCGTCTCCATCGCGCGCGCCATCCTCAAAGACCCGGAGATTCTCATCCTCGACGAAGCGACCAGCGACGTCGACACCGAGACGGAGATGCTCATCCAGCGCAGTCTCGACCGCCTCACCGAGGACCGCACGACGTTCGCCATCGCCCACCGCCTCTCGACCATCAAGGACGCGGACAAAATCGTCGTCCTCGAAGACGGAAAGATAGTGGAGCGCGGACCGCACCACGAACTCCTCGAAGACGGCGGCCTCTACGCCCACCTCTGGGGCGTGCAAGCCGGCGAAATCGACGAACTTCCGGAGGAGTTCGTCGAACGCGCAACCCGCAGAACCGCGCGGACGGACGCCGACGACTGAGGCGACGTCAGCGTCGTCCGCGGCGGAGTCGTCCGTCGAGTCGTCGCGCGCTCGGTCGGTGTCGTCGGTTGCCATTGGCTCTCGCCAGCACGGTACTCGAAAGCGGGGGATAAACGGACGCGACCGTTCAGTCCGTTCGCCGCCGCGCATCCGGGTTTCGAACCGGTAGCGCGGAGTTTCTCAGAGGGGTGCTACGGGGCGTTCCTCCGACTCCGTCCCGAGGAACGCGACGCCGTACTCCGCCAACCACTCGATGATCGAACGGACCGCGGTCGGGTCGGCGACGCGGTAGCCCGCGATGGTCGGCGGTTCGTGCCCGACTTTCAGGGCGAGCCCCGACTCCGGTAGCACGTCGAACGCGTCCTCGTCGGTTCGGTCGTCGCCGACGTAGAGCGGAAGCCACGTCTCGTCGTCGGGGACGTGGTGGTCGTACAGCCAGCGAATCGCCCGCCCCTTGTGCCAGTCCACGTCGGGACGCAGTTCCAGCACTCGCTTGCCCGCCGTGACGCGAACGTCGTCCGACCCTCGCGCCGCCTCCCGAACCGTCCGCTCGACCGCGGGGATCTCGTCGTCGTCGACGAGTCGGAAGTGCACCGACGCGGTGACGCCCTTGTCTTCGACGAACGCGCCGTCCACGGCGGAGAGTCGCGCTTCGAGTTCGTCGCAGAGGGCCTCGATGTCGTCCCTGGCGTCCGCGGCGGCGGGGTGGGTGCGTCGCTCGTCGCCGGCGTGCAGTTCCAGTCCGTGGTTACCGGCGTACGAGACGCCGTCGATGCCGACGCGGTCTCGGAGGTCTTCGCGTCCGCGACCGCTGACGATACCGACGCGCACGTCGGGAGCGTCGCGGAGGGCTTCGAGCGCGGTTCGGGTCTCCGGCGGGAGCGTCGCCTCTTCGGGCCGGTCCTCGATGGGTGCGAGCGACCCGTCGAAATCGAACATGGCTAGCAGTCCGTCGGCGTTCAACAGTCGATTCACCAGCGCGTAGAGGTGTTCGTCGAGGGGGTCGGGTGTCTCGGTACTGGTCATTGCTCGTATCGTTTTCGTTGCTGCGATCTGGCGGCGACGTCGCGTCCGCGCCGAATCGCCTCCACCGTTCTGAACTGCGCGGTCATCCACGCGTACACGTCGTTCGAGCGCACCTCCCGTTCGAGGTCGCGCACGCGGCGCGCTCGCTCGGATTCGGGGAGCGAGAGCGCGCGTTCGATGGCGTCCGCGAATCCCGGCGTGTCGCGCGGGTGCACCGACACCGCCTCGTCGCCCAGTTCCTCGTTCGCGCCCGCCAACTCGCTGAGCACGAGCACGCCGGGGTCGTCCACCTGCGACGCGACGAACTCCTTCACGACGAGGTTCATCCCGTCGCGGAGCGGGCTGACGATGGCGAGGTCGGCCTCGCGGTACAGCGCCGCGAGACCCTCCGGCGGGAGGAACTCGTTCAGGTAGACGACGGGCGTCCACTCGTCGGTTCCGAAGCGGTCGTTGAGTCGCTCGATTTCGGCCTCGACTTCCGCCTGTAGCTCCCGGTACTCGGGAATCCGGCTCCGGCTTTCGCTCGCCTTCTGGACGTAGGTGAAGCGTTCGCGCCACTCCGGGCGCGTCTCCCAGAACTCCTCCAGCGCCGCCAGTCGCTCGGGGATGCCTTTGGTGTAGTCGAGACGCTCGACGCCGACCGCGAGCGTCTCGCCGAGGTCGTGACGCTCGCGGAACTCGCGCCAGAACGCGGTCGCGTCCTCCGAATCGGCGAGTTCCCGCCGGCGGTCGGCGTCGATGCCGAGCGGGAACGAGCGGACGAACGTTCGCCGCCCGTCGTAGACGACGCTCCGGGTCGCGCGGTCGACCATCGTATCGGGTATCATCGCCGCACAGTCGAGAAAGTTCTGGCAGTAGCGGTGGGTGTGGAAGCCGAGCAGGTCGTTCGCCAGCAGCCCGTCGAGCAGTTCCTCGTACTGCGGGCACGTCTGGAAGGCGTCCCACGAGGGCCACGGGATGTGCCAGAACTGCATGCAGAACGCGTCCCGCTCCTCGCGCACCATGCGCGGGGCCAGCGCGAGGTGGTAATCCTGGAACCAGACCAGCGACTCGTCGTCAGTCTCCTCGACGACGGCGTCGGCGAACGCGCGGTTCGCCGACCGGTACTGCTTCCAGAAGTCGGGGTCGGTGTTCATCTTCGCCGGGTCGACGTGGCAGATGGGCCAGAGCACCTGGTTGCTGTAGCCGTAGTAGTAGCCGTCGACCTGTTCGTCGGAGAGCCCGACGCGCCGCAGGTCGTAGGCGGGCGACTCCGGCGGGACGCCGACCCGTCCGCGCTCGTCGGTCACCTCGTCGTCGGCGTCGCCGCTCGCCCACGCCACCCACGTTCCGCCGGCGGACTGGACGATCGGGTCGAGCGCTGACGTGAGCCCGCCCGCGGGACGTTGCACGGCGATGTCGTTTCCGTCGTACTCGTGGCTGTACGGTTGGCGGTTCGAGACGACGACCAGTTCGCGGTCTTCGAGCAGCGTCGAAACCGTCTCCGCTGTGGGCGGTTCACCCGTCATAACGTCGGCAGGCCGCGGAAGTGACCTGCACGTCTGTACTCACCTCTCATCGGGTACGTCGGTGGTTGCCGACAGCGAGGAATAAGGCAGTCGTCCGTTCAACTCCGTTCGACCGAACGAACGGAGTTAACGGCGGCGTACCGCCGCCGTAATCGGTCGGTACCGAGGGAAACGGTCCGTTTCCCTCCTCAGAAGGATTCTTGGTCGGGGTCTTGGCCCTCGCTCTGTTCCGCCCCCGCGCCGCGGTCGGAGTACCGCTGGCGACCGACCGCGCCGCTGTCCACCATGTTCAGAATCGCCTGTCGAGCGCCGTCCGGACCTTCGAAGGTGTCGTTCAGCGGGCCGAGAACCTCTTCGAGCGTCTCGGAACCGTTCTCGTACTCGATCTCGTAGTCGCCGTACTCCTCGACGAGTTCGTCCGTGCTCGCGGGGTAGTCGTGGTTGTCGAGTTTGTCGCCCAGTTCGCCGAGTTCCACGCCCATTTCGCGGTCTTCGTCGGCCATGTCGGAAGGGAAGGCCGTGACCGAGTAAGACCTTCTGGCTAGTTCGCCGGAGGGGTCGGTCCGTCGGCTACAAGGTGGTGCCCGCGCACGTGGTTCGTATGCACCTCGCTGACGCGACGTGGACCGAGGCGGACGCGGTGGAGACGAACCTCGCGCTCCTCCCCGTCGGAAGCACCGAACAGCACGGGCCGCACGCTCCCCTCGGAACCGACCGACTGAACGCGGAGGTGGTCGCGGACGCGGCCGCCGAGGCGTACGACGGCGACGTGGTAGTCGCGCCGCCCGTCGCGGTCGGCGTGAGCGAAGAGCACCGCCAGTTCGCGGGGACGCTGTGGGTCTCGGAGGGGACCTTCCGGCGGTACGTCCGCGAGACGGTCGCCAGCCTCGCCCACCACGGCTGGGACCGGGTCGTACTCGTCAACGGTCACGGCGGCAACGTCGCCGCGCTCCGGGAAGTGGCGGGGCGAATCACGCGCCACGACGCCTCCTACGCGGTCCCGTTCACGTGGTTCGAGGCGGTCGGCGACCACCGGAGCGACATGGGCCACGCGGGGGCCTTGGAAACCGCGCTCCTGCGACGCGTCCGCCCGGAACTCGTCCGGGAAGACCGAATCGACGAGGCCCGCGAGGGCGCGAGCGACGGCTGGGGCGACTGGGTGTCGTACACCAACCTCGCGTTCGACAGCGCGGAGTTCACGGAGAACGGCGTGGTCGGCGACCCGCGAGAAGGAGACGAGGAGCGGGGCGAAGAACTGCTGGAACTGGCGACGCAATCGCTGGTAAAACTGCTCGAAGCGGTGGCGGCGCGGGACGTGGAGCGCCCAGACTACCGTTGAACACCCGCGTCCGTCGGTTCGCGGTTACTCCGCTTCGACCTCTTCCGCTCCGTCGTCGTCCGCGGCGTCCGCTTCCGCTTCGCCGCCGTCCGCTTCGGCCTCCTCGGCGTCCTCCGCGTCCTCCGCGTCGTCCTCCTCGTCCGCGGCGTGCAGGTCTTCGAGCGCGCCTTTCAGGCTAGGGATGGTGCTCGCCAGTTCGCCGACCTGCTCGCGGGCGGCCTCGATGTCGTCGATGGCCGAATCGAGCGTCTCTATCTCCGCTTCGAGGTCGTCCGCGTCCTCGAAGGCGTCGGCGCGTTCGCCCATCGCGTACCACTTCTTCGCGTCGTGGAGGTGCTCCGCGGCGTCGCCGATGTCGAGCGCGGAGCGAAGCGCGTTGAGGGCACCCAGCGTGTTGTCGGCGTCGGTTTCCCAGACGGCGTCGACCGGCGGGAGTTCCTCGCGGGCGGCGGCGAGGTGTTCTTCGACATCCTCGCGCATCTCGTTCGCCGCCTCGCCGAACAGTTCGTCGTCGAACGTCGATTGGCTCATGGGAGACGATTCGGCGGGAATACATTTAAACGGTGACCCGAAACTGAAAGTGAAATCCCGCCTTTCGCCGCGCTCGGTGGCGGAATCCGGGGTGAAACCCCGGCACTTCTTTCGATCCGAGCCGAGTCCGCTCGCGGTACGAGCGCCGATCCCCCGCGAAGTTCGGATGGGCGACCGCCCCCGGCGGTCGCTAACCGGTTCGATTGCGGTGGTAATCCGCCGCGCCCCCCTCGTCAGTCCTCCCGAACCGACTCTATCTTCATCAGCGGGTAGCCGTCCTCCATCGCCATCCGCGTGACGACTTCCGTTCCCTCGCGCTCGACGGCTATCTCCACTTCCATGAACCGACCCGTCAACTCGGTGTACCCGTGGTCGATTTCCGCCGCGAGTTTCTCGGTCAGGATGTCAACCGAGACCGACTCGCAGAAGGGTTGGTTTTCGATGCTCTCCTCGACGGCGCGTTCGAGACTCGGCGCGCTCTCGGGGCTGACGGGGGTCCCGGCGAACTGGTGGTAGAGCGCGCCGAACTTGATTCCCGCCTCGAAACAGGCGGCGTCCCGTGCGGTGGGTTCCATACCCGCCGTGAGGCGGTCGGGGGTTAAATTCGTGGTGACGCGCGACACGGAGCACCTTTACGTATCCATCACCTCGTGTGCATATGGATTACAATTCTGCCCTCGACAGAGGAATGGACGCGGTTCCCGATCTCGAAACCAGCGACGAGCGATTCAGCTTTCCCGACCCGGCGGTACAGAAGGACGGTTCGTTCACGCGACTGACGAATCTGGACGACATCGCTGATGCCCTCTCGCGCGACGGCGAGCACGTCCACAGCGCGCTCCAGCGCGAACTGGGGACGAGCGGGAAGTACGAGGCCGGACAGGCGCGGTACAGCGGGTCGTTCTCGCCGTCCGACTTCGATACGGCGCTGGACGAGTACGTAGAGGAGTTCGTCATCTGCTCCGAGTGCGGCCTGCCGGACACCCGCCTCGTGCGCGAGAACCGCAACCTCATGCTTCGCTGCGACGCTTGCGGCGCGTTTCGACCGGTGACGAAGCGAAGTTCGACGAGCCGAACGCAGCAGCAGAACGCGGTTGAGGAAGGGCGCACCTACGAGGTCAAGATAACCGGTACCGGGCGCAAGGGCGACGGCGTCGCGGAGCGCGGCAAGTACACCATCTTCGTCCCCGGGGCGCAGGAAGGAGACGTCGTCACCATCTTCATCGAGAGCGTGCGCGGAAACCTCGCGTTCTCCCGTCTCGCGTAATTTCTCGAACGATTTTCTCGAATCGACTTTCTCTCTCACGCCTGGCGTCGTCACTCGGTCAGCGGGAGGACGATGCCGAACACGAACGGGGAGAGCAGTCCGAGCAGGATGCCGAGGATTTCGAGGTCGGTGAAGAGAGCGTTCTCCCAGCCGGGTAGCGAGCCGTACAGCGCGGTGCCGACGAACTCGCCGAGCGCGCCGAGCGCGAGCAGCGAGACGCCGAGGAGGAAGCCCGTTTTCGTGAGTTTCGGATAGTCGAGGTCGCCGTATCGTCCCATAGAAGCAGTTCCGCGGCTGTCGAGGAAAAGCGTTTTCGTCGAACGCCAGCGAAACGTTCTTGCGTGTCACGTTCGGAGACGGGGTATGTACGAACCGCTCCTCGAAGCCGGCGCGTTTCTGTTCTACCTCCTCGGGTCGGGACTGCTGACCGCGCTCGGCCTGCTCGCAGAGTACGACGGAATCCAAAGCGCCGCGTCCGGCGACAGCGTGCTGGCGGTGTGGCTCATCTACATGGGAACCGTCGCGCTCGTCGCCGGCGTCATGCTCGCCCGAGAGAAAGTCCTCGGGCGCGCGCTGGCGTAACGCCTCGAAATCGCATGGTTCTTATCGGCCTTGTGCCTCTAGCCGACTGAATGGACGACCCCGTTCTGCTCACGGGCTCCGAGGGCCGCGTCGGGTCGGCGATTCTCGGCGACCTCGGTTCGAAGTACGACTGGCGACTGCTCGACCGTGAACCGCCGACGGAAGAACCGTCTCACGAGTTTTTCGTCGCGGACATCACCGACTACGACGCGGTTCGCGAGGCGGCGGAGGGTGCGGGGGCCATCGTCCACCTCGCGGGCGACCCGCGACCGGAAGCGCCGTGGAACAGCGTCCTCGGCAATAACATCGACGGGACGCACACCATCCTGCAGGTCGCCGCCGACGTGGGCGTCGAGAGGTTCGTCTTCGCCTCCTCGAACCACGCGGTCGGGGCTTACGAAACCGAGGAGCGAACGCCCGACCTCTACCGGGACCACGACGAGTTTCGACTCGACGGCAGCGAACTCCCCCGCCCCAGCAACCTCTACGGCGTGAGCAAGGCGGCGGGCGAGATACTCGGGCGCTACTACCACGACGAGTTCGACATCAGCGTCGCCTGCGTCAGAATCGGAAATCTCACCGAGGGCCACCCGCCGAAGGACTACGAGCGCGGGCAGGCGATGTGGCTCTCCTACCGCGACTGCGCCCATCTGTTTGACCGCTGTCTGGCGGCCGAGTACGGCTACGAAATCGTCTACGGCATCTCCGACAACGACCGGAAGTACTACTCCATCGAGCGGGCGCGCGAGGTGCTGGGGTACGACCCGCAGGACAACTCCGCCCACCACGATTAGGGCGTTCGAACCGTCGCGCGGAGCGCCCCGACCCTCCCGCGGAATCGACCGATCGACCGGCGACGTCCCGCCGCCTCGCGGGCGAACCCCAACATTCCCATACTTCCAGCACCTAGGGCCACCCAATGACCGAGACCGAGACAAAATCCACGGACGCGGCGGACGACCTCAAATCGCGGGTCGAACGCTGGCTCTCCGCCCAGATGCCCATCATCCAGATGCACGGCGGGACGAGCGCGGTTCGCAAGGCCGACCCCGAGGACGGCGAGGTCGTCATCGAACTCGGCGGCACCTGCAGCGGCTGCGCCATCAGCTCCGTCACGTCCCAGAACATCGAGGCCGACCTCCTGACGGAGTTCGACGAGATAGACGACGTGACGGTTCGCGTCCCGGACGACGGAACCGGCGAGTGGAAGGTCGACCAGCCGGAGAGCGTGATGGGCATCGACCGCTCCGAAGGCGGCCGGGGCGGAAAGATGGGCACCTCGAACGAGAACGAGCACTTCTAACCACCTTTTACGACGGTCGCAGGCAGGAACGACGCGGTTGTCGTTCCTGCTGGCTCCCTGGAAAAGCCGAACCAAAAGCACGGCGCTCCTCCCTGCGGTCGTCGCTTGGCCCGCTCGTTCGTCACTCCGTTCCTCACTCGCGGCGGGTGTGCTAGCCTTCGGCGGTCGCGTGGCGAAACCGGGTTTCCTTGTCGCAGTTACTTGTCTAACACCCTCTCCACGCTCGCCGCCACGCTCCGGGCCTTCTCGGCCAGTTCCTCGGAGACGTGGTCCGCCTCCACCGCCGCGTCCAGTTCGTCGTCGTCCACCCGCTCGACGCTCCCGTCCGGGCGCTTGACGACGTCGACGTGCAGGTCGACGTAGCGCACGGATTGAGGAAACAACTCGACCGGCGTGCAGACGTTGACGTAGGTTCCCTTCGACTCGCCGTCCTCCCCTCGGTAGGCGGTGGGGTACCACCACCGTCCTTCGCGGAACTTCGTGATGGCGACGTCGCCCGACTCGCGGTCGGTGCCGAGGGCGTCGTAGGTGCCCGACCCGCGCATCTCCCGGCGGACGGTGTACGTCCCCTCCTCGGGATCGCACTCGGTCACCTCCCCCTTTCCGAGCGAGAAACAGCGCCCGTCCGGCTTGCCGTGGTCGACGAACACCTCGCCGCCCTCCTCCGGCCCGAACTGTCGGAGGGTCGCGCCCATCGGAAACTCCCCGTCGGAGTCGTAGAGGTCCTCCGCGAAATCGACCGCCGCGCTCGCCGCCGAGTCGGCGGCTTTGATTCGGTGGTGGCCGGGGATGGTGGTCGTGACGTCCCCGCGCGGGCCGTCCAGTTCGAATCGGGACTCCCTGCCGAACCAGATCCACGCCGTCGCCTCGGGTTCTGCGAGGGTCCGCGGAGCGTCGCTCTCCTCTCCTCCCTCGTCCGCGAGCGCTGCGTCGATGGTTTCGGCGCGCTCGACGGCCCGAGAGAGCGCGGCGTCCATCTCGCTCACGTCCGCGTCGCTCGCGGCGTACTCCCAGCGGACGCCCCACCCGTCGGGGACGTCGGTCCGGAGCATCTCGGTCGTCCGCGCGAGTTCGCGCCTGCCGGCGTCGTCCGGGGCGTCGGCGACGACGCGACTAACGCCTTTCGAGAGGCCGGCGACGCCGCCGAACACACGCACCTCGGTTCCGAGCAGGGGCCGGTCGCGCGCCCACGGCGGCGCGGGTTCGTGCACCTGTACGCGCACGCGGTCGCCCTCGTCGATTCGACGGTCGACCTTCCCGTACGGGAGGAAGCCGTCGCGGTCCCCGAGGTTCACGACGGCACCGCTTCCGAGCGTCTCGTCGACGACGCCGTCGAAGAGCGCGCCGCGGGCGGCGGCGTCCCCCCAGCGGAAGGTGTCGACGCCGATATCCGCCAGTCGCTCGGCGAGCGTTCCGACCGCGCCCGGGTCGCCGAAGATTCCGACGCCCTGCCTGTCGTCGGTCGTCTCGACCGTCGCGTCGTACTCCCCGGTCTCGAACTCGCGGTCGAATCGGCGACGGATGGGCGGCGAAGCCTGCACCACGTCGAACTCCTCGGCGAACAGGGCGGTGAGGGCCGTGGTGTAGATGCCGCGAACGCGAACCCTGCTCATGGCTGGACGCGATGGCGGCGCTCGTCAAGAAAACGGCGGTCGGCGGTCGTCGCGGAAAGGAAGGTAGTTCGCATACCCCTCGCTTGGCGCGGAGGGGTTTTCAGCGTGACGAGGTCGGTCGTCGGCGACCGGGTCAGTCGTCCGCGGGGACGGTGCCGGTCCAGTTCGCGTCGGTTTTCGCGGGCGTCGGTCCCTCGTCGGTCGATTCCGCGGATTCGTCTTCGGCCGACGCGTTCTCGTCTCGTGTCGTTTTCTTCGGCGGTGCCGAGTACAGGATTCCTCGGCTCGGGCTCGTGGGAGTCATCGTGTATCACGACTCGGCGATTGCCGCTATTAAACCCACCCCTACATGAATATATGTAAAATATATTCGTATAAGGTGTACTAGGTCTCCGCCGCCGAACGCTTTACTCCCCGTCCGCGTGAATACGCGCCATGGACGAGAAACGCGACCCGGTCGCGGAAGGAACCGACGACTCGGTCGATCTCTACGGGGTCTCGACGTGGGAGCGGCGAACGCGCCTCGACCGGTTCTCCTCGAAGCTTTACGGGGGCATCGTGGTGACTGCGCGCGCACTCGTCGTCTTACTCGCGCTGGCGATCCTCCTCGTGCAGTTCGCGCTCGGGGGATTGGCGGCGATAACCGAGTCGTGGGTCGGGATGTTCGTCATCCTCTCCATCGTCCCGGCGTTCGCCTTCGCCATCTACATCTGGCGCGCCGACGTGACGATGTCCGAACCGCTGCCGACCCTCGTCGTCACGTTCCTGCTCGGCGTGCTGTTCGCCGGATTCGCGGCGGTGTTCAACTCGTACCTGCAGCCGTTCTTCACGGGGATTCCGGTCGTCGGGATGGTGCTCTTTTTCTACCTCGTCGTCGGCCCGATCGAGGAGACCGTGAAGTGGCTGGCGGTGCGCCTGTACGCCTATCGAAGCGACAAGTTCGACGCGGTCATCGACGGCGCGGTGTACGGCGCGATGGCCGGACTGGGGTTCGCGACCATCGAGAACGCCATCTACATCAGCCAGGAGTACCTCAGCGCCGCGGGAACCGAGCAGTTCCTTCGGACCGGCCAGACCGCCGTCTTCCGGCTGTTCGCCGGACCGGGCCACGTCATCTACTCCGCGTTCGCGGGCTACTACCTCGGGCTGGCGAAGTTCAACCGCGAGAACGCGGGCCCCATCGTCGTAAAGGGGCTCCTCATCGCGGCGTTCATCCACGCGACGTACAACACGCTGGTCGGGTTGGTTCCCGGAGTGGTCTCGTACTTCTTCCCGTCCGTCACGCCCGTGATGGCCTACATCGCGTTCGTGTTCGTCTACGACGGGTTCTTCGGTTACCTGCTCTACCGGAAGATCGAACGGTACCGGGAGCTGTACGACCGGGCGGACCGGCGGAAGTCGGTGGCGTTCGACGACGAAGAGCGGTCGGCCGACTCGGTCGAGTTCGACTCCGAGTAGCTCGTTTCTCGCGACTCCCGGACCGCGTCGTACGATACGACTATCGTGTGCGGCGTCGAATACGAAGCTAGCGTTATCGGTGCTGACGGGGGGGATGTCGAGGAGCGTCGAGATGAACGCTGAAAAAGGGGGGTTACGATGGCAACAGAAACGACCGAGGAGAACAAGCGACTGGCGCGTCGCGTCCCGGAAGAGATAGCCACGGAACGGAACTTCGACCTCGTCGAGGAGGTGTACGCCGAGGACTGCGTCGAACACGCACCGTTCGGGGAGCCCGCGACGGGGAGGGAAGCGACCGAGGAACAGCTTCGGAGTTTCATCGGCGCGTTCCCGGACTTCGAGGCGACGGTGGAGGACGCCGTCGCCGAGGGCGACACGGTCGCCATGCGCGTGACGCTCCGGGGTACGCACGAGGGTGAGTTCATGGGAATCGAGCCGACCGGAAACTCGTTCGAGGTACAGAACGCGGTTTTCACCCGCGTCGAGGACGGGAAGATAGCCGAGCGATGGGTGATGCCCGATACGCTCGGGATGTTCCGACAACTGGGCGTCGTCGAGTCGCCCGTGAACTGACTCGAAATCGAACGGCCTCGTTTTTTGTCGGGTCTCGAACTACTCCGCGAGCAGTCGCTCGGCGTACTTCGCCAGCACGTCGACTTCGAGGTGAACAGGGTCGCCGGGTTCCTTCTCCGAGAGGTTCGTCACGTCGCGGGTCGTCGGGATGACGGCGACGGTGAAGGCGTCCTCCCCCCTGTCTGCCACCGTGAGACTGATGCCGTCCACCGCCACGGAACCTTTCTCCACGATGTACTTCCCGTACCCCTCGGGTACGGCGAACTCGTACTCCCAGTCCTCCCCGACCTGCCGAACGTCCACGACCTCGGTCGTCGTGTCGACGTGACCCTGCACGAAGTGCCCGTCGAGGCGGGCGTCCGCCCGGAGCGCGCGTTCGAGGTTGACGGCGTCGCCCTCCGCTATCTCCCCGAGGTAGGTCTTCGCCACCGTCTCGCTCGCAAGAAACACCTCGAACGTCTCTTCGTCGAACCGCTCGACGGTCAAGCAGGCCCCGTTGACGCTGATGCTCGCGCCGTGTTCCACGTCCGAGAGCGCCTCGTCAGCCGCGATGACGAGTCTCCGACCGCCGTCCGCGTCTTCGACGCGGCGCACTTCGCCCGCCTCCGCAACAATTCCGGTAAACATAACGGAACTGTGACGCCGAGGGGTTGAAAACCGTTCCGAATCGTCCGAACCGCGTCGGGGGGCGGTCACGTTTTCGCCGGTCCGTGGCGGCGGACTTTTGGTCGGCGGCCGGGTACGGGACGGCATGAAACTGGGAATCCTCGACACCATCAGTCTGGCGGCGACGCTGGTGTTCGCCATCCCCATCGCCCTCTTCGGTATCGAACGCCTGCTCGCGGGCCAGACGCTCTTCGGCGGCGCGTTCGTCGTCGTCGCCGTCCTCATGGTCGTCCTCCGCGAGTGGCTGACGACGCCGACCGACGTCCCGGCGAGCGCGGCGCAGAAGGTGGTCGGGAAGGTCGCCAAAACCGAGGACGAGAAGGAGTAGCGGCGACTCGGGGCGGGGGAGAGTCGGAAATCGGGAAATAGAACCCTAGTCGAGGTCGTAGATGTCCGAGTACTTCTCGGTCACGTACTCCAGGAAGTAGTCGGCGGTCAGCGGTTCGCCGGTCGCCTCCTCGATGAGTTCGTCGGTGGTGTACTTCTGTCCCCGTTCGTGGACGTTTTCGGTCAGCCACTCGCGGATGGGGTCGAAGTTCCCCTCGCGAACGAGCTCCGTCGGGTCGTCCAGTTCCTCCTCGATGGTCGCCCAGAGCTGGGCGGCGAAGACGCTCCCGACGGTGTAGTTCTGGAACCCGCCGAACCGGCTCGTCCAGTGGATGTCCTGCAGACAGCCCTCCGAGTCCGTCTCGGGTACGACGCCGAGGTACTCGTCCATCAGCTCGTTCCAGCGACCGGGAATCTCGTCCACGTCGAGGTCGCCGCCGACGTACTCCCGCTCTATCTCCGACCGGAGGATGATGTGCATGTGGTAGGTGAGTTCGTCCGCCTCCACGCGAATCAGATTATCCGTGAACACACGGTTGACCGCCTCGTACGCCTCCTCGACCGTCACGTCCTCCGTCTCCGGGAACCGGTCGCGCACCGTCGGCAGGAACAGCTCCCAGAACGCCTTCGTCCGCCCGACGTGGTTCTCCCAGAACCGCGATTGGGACTCGTGGATGCCCGAACTCCGCGGTTCGCCGAGCGGCGTTCCGTAGGCGTCGTCCCGCAGGCCGAGCTGGTAGGTCGCGTGCCCGAACTCGTGTATCGTCGCGGTGAGGGAGTCGAGAGGGTCGTCCTCGTTGTACCGCGTCGTCACCCGCGCGTCGAACTGCGTGCCGGACATGAACGGGTGGGGCGCGGTGTCGAGACGACCGCGGTTCCAGTCGTAGCCGAGCAGGTCGAGCGCGTCCCGGCAGAGCGCTTCCTGCGTCTCGGCGTCGAACGTTCCGGAGAAGGCGTCGCCCGCGATGTCGGCGCCGTTCTCCTGGATGTCCTCGACGAGGGGAACCAGCCCCTCGCGGAGTTCGTCGAAGATTCGCTCCACGGTGTCGAGCGGGAGGTACGGCTCGCCCGCCTCGAACATGACCTCGTAGGGATCCTCGTCCGGGTCGATGTGGTTCGCGCGTTCGACGTGGAGTTCGCGCAGTCGGTCGAGGTAGGGCGCGAACGTCTCGAACTCGTCGTCCGCTTTCGCGTCGCGCCACGCCCGCTGGGCTTCGCTCGACGTCTCGGCGAGTTCCTCGACCAGTTCGCGGGGAACGTCGACGGCGCGGTCGTACCGGCGACGAACCTCCCGCACCACGGCGGCCCGTTCGTCGTCCAACGCCTCGCGTTCGAGTTCTTCGAGCAGTTCGCCCGTGCGCTCGTCGGTCAGCAGTTCGTGACTAATCGACTGGAGCGCCGAGAGCTGTTTCGAGCGGGCGGGCGTCCCGCCCTCCGGCATCTTGGTCTGCTGGTCCCAGTAGAGGACGCCGGTCGCGTTCCCGACGTTCGAGATTCGTTTCACCCGGTCGAGCAGTTCGTCGTACGCCGATTCGGATTCCCGTTCCGTGGTCGCCATGCGACCCACTGCTCTGCGGGACGGTATCAATGCACGGGTATCGGAAAACGGAAACGAACGGCGTTCGACCCGCCTACTTCGCTTCGACCTCTTCGACTTCCCCGTCCTTCTCGTCGAGGATGTCCTCGACCGACTTCCCGTTCGGTTCGTTGAACAACAGCACGTCGAGTTTGAGGGTCGGCGCGCCGCTGACGAGGTTCTCCATTATCACGAGTCGCTCGCGGGCGCGGCTCATCCCGACGTAGAAGACGCGGCGCTCGTTGTCGGTGAGGATGGGGACGGGGTCGGTTCCGGCGGTGAACTCCCCGTCGATGGGAACGTCGATACCTTCGTTCTCGACCGTCGCCGCCATCTGCTCGACGACCTTCTCGGTGAGGTCGGTGGCGACGAAGACGTGGTCCGCCTCGCGGCCCTTCGCGCTGTGGATGGTGCCGATGCGGAGGCGGTCGCGGTCCATGTCCCGGTACTTCCCGTTGAAGTAGGCGTCCATGGAGCGCTTCTGGTAGCTCGTGACCTTCCGAACCATGTCCGACGCCGACTTGGGACCGGGCATGAACGGCGCGAAGTTCTTCACGAAGTCGGGTTCGAACTCCAGTTCGGTGAGGTCGTCCGCGCCTTCTCTCTCCTTGCGCTCGTCGATGGCGTCGAACATCTCGTCGCGCTCGTTCGTCCCGAACGTCGAATCCGCGAGCATGTCCGCGAGTCTGCGCGCCTGCAACCCGTCGATGGGTTCGCCCGCGTCTATCTGCTCGACGGCGTCCACGTACTGGTTCAGTCGGTCGGTCCACATCCGCTGGTCGGTGAGCGTCTTGAACGGGATGCCCTCGTCGATGAACTCGTCGACGAACCGGAACATCTGGTAGCGGGCGCGGAACAGCACCATCGCGGTGCCGTCGAACTCGCGGATGGTGTAGCGGACGTTCCGCACGAGGTCGAGCATCGACGGGTCGGTGACGGCCTCCACCACGCCGCCTTCCTTGCGCGGTTTGAGGTTCTTCTCCTGTCGCTCCTCGATGTGACTGACCTCCTTCTGGACGACCTTGAGAACGCGGGAGGGAAGTCGGTGCGAGGTGTCGAGAATCACGTCCTCGCCGCCCTCGCCGAGCAGCAGTTTCGGGTCCGCGCCCTGCCACGCGTAGACGACCTGGTCGTCGTCGCCCGCGATGAGGACGCTCTTCATGTGGGGTTTCCACTCCTCGTAGATGTCGAACTGTAACTGCGTGATGTCCTGAAACTCGTCGATGATGAGGTAATCGACGCTCGGGAGGAGCGAGCGCTGTTTCACCCGTTCGAGCATGTCGGCGAAGCCGACGAGTCCCTCGTCGCCCTTGTACGCTCGCCACGCCCGGATGGCCTCCGGAACGTCGAACCGGTCGTCGCTGCTGGGCCACGTCGGGGTGTACTTGTTGCCTTCCTGCGCGTTCGGATCGATGTCCGGCGGGAGTCGAACCGTCTCCACGTCCCACTGGAAGGGAACGTCGTACCAGTCGGCGACCTGTCGGCGCGTGCGCTGGAGCCACTGCGAGGTGGCGATTATCTTGTTCCCGAGCGTGGTCGAACGCGCGGTTCGGCGACCGGAGCCGCTGTACTCGTCCTCGTACTCCAGTCCGAAGTCCTCGCAGAACTCCTTCTTGTGCTTCTCGCCGACCACGTCGCCGCGCGAGAGGTTGAGCAGTTCGTACGCCTTCGCGTGCATCGTACAGACGTTGCCCTGCAGGGAGCGGGGGTCGACGTCGAGTCGCTCCGCGAGTCGTTCGCGGACTTCGTTCGCGGCTGCGCGGGTGTACGAAACGACGAGGAGGTCGTTCACCGTGACGCCGTCCCTGGCGAGAATCTCCTCCACTCGGTCCAGCAGTTCGGTCGTCTTCCCGCTACCCGGGCCACCGAACAACCGGGTTACTTTCGCGTCCGTCTCCGCCGTTGGCGCGGTCATTACACCACCTCAGGGGCTAATGACGTATAAAACGACGTGAATCGAAGCGGATATTTTCGCGGCTCAGGTGCCGCGCGGCGAACGCGCGGTGCGTATCTCGGCACCGTCCCGAATCTTATCCTCGCAGTCGGGACAGACGCGGGGATTCTCCGTCCCCGGCGGCGTGAACACTCTCGCGTAGGCTGCCGTTACGAACGAACCACAGTTCTGACACTCCGGCATTTTTCCCTCCCGCGAACGGTTCACAATATTACAGTATATGTCTATCGACATCGACTCGAACGAAAGTTAAGCCCTCGGCCGAAAATCCCCCGTGATGGCGCTCCCCGTCGAAGTGTACCTCCTCTCGCTCGTTCCCGCCGTCCTCTGGGGGTTCGAACCGGTCGTCTCGAAGCGAGGAATGGCCGCCGGAGGCGGCTCGCTCCAAGCGTCGTTGATCGTCGTCGTCGTGGACTCGACCCTGTTCTGGGTGGCCCTCGTCGCTCTCGAAGGGACGAACCCGCTCGCCGACCTCTCGCGGGCCACCGTCGGCGTCTTCCTCTTCGCGGGATTCGTCGGCACCGCGGTCGGCCGATTGGCCGCGTTCGGCGGCGTCCGGCGCGTCGGCGCGAGCGTCAACAGCGCCGGTATCAGCACGCGGCCGCTCTTCGCCACTGTGCTGGCGGTCGCCGCGCTCGACGAACCGGTCTCGCTCGCCACCGCCGTCGGAATCGTCGTCCTCGTCGCGGGACTCGCGGTGCTCGCGCTGGCGAAGGGCGGCGACCTCGGCGGGTGGGAACCCCGCGATCTCTCGTTTCCGCTGGCGGCCGCGGGGGCGTTCGCGGTCGGTAACGTCGTCCGACGGTTCGGACTGGAGACGACGCGGGCAACGCCGCTCGAAGCGGTCGCGCTGAACGAGACGGCGGCGCTCGTCGCGCTCCTCGGGTACGCCGTCGCGCGGAACCGCCGGGACGTGCTCGCCGCGCCGCGGGAGACCTACGGCCTGTTCGCCGCGAGCGGCGTGCTCACCGCCGTCGCGCTGCTGTCGCTGTTCGCGGCGCTGTCGCTCCCCGACGGGCGGGTCGCCATCGTCGACCCCCTCACCGGAACCGCGCCGCTGTTCACGACCGTCTTCGCGTACTTCCTGCTCCGGGACGTGGAACGGGTCACCCGCGGAATCGTCGCGGGCGCGACGCTGGTCGTCGTCGGTGCCGGTATCATCACCGCGTTGTGAGCGTGGAGAGCGCCTTCGACGCCCTCCACGGAGCGAGCGCGTCTACGGATGCCACCCGCAGACCGAACACTCGCTCGCCGAGAGGTCGTGCAGTCCGCCGCACTCCGGACACTGCTTTTTGTTGTACTCCGGTTCCCAGTCTACTCGTTCGGTTTCGTGACCGCGGTCGGCGAGGAACTGGTCGAAAACGGACTCGTCGTTGCCGGTTGGTGCGGAGGCCATACGTGCTATGGTAAGGCACACCACCCATATAACGCTGGTGGTTGGACGGGTTTCGGAACGCGACTTTCGTCGAAATCGCGCGCGAATAGCCCCGATGCGCCTGATTTCGACTCGTCGCTCGAGGTGCGCGGATGCCGGGACCCGTTCGTAGGCGCGGACTACCGGAGGTAGGCGGCGTCAGCGTCGTTCGAGGGAGGGGCCGAGACCGGTGAACTCGAAGCGCGCGCCGCCCGCCTCGCTCTCGGTGACGGCGTACGTCCAGCCGTAGCCGTCGGCGATCTGAGCGATGAACGTGAGTCCGAGACCGATGCCGTCGCGGCGCGTCGTGTAGCCCGCCTCGAACACGGTCTCGCGTTTCGTCCGCGAAATCCCCGCCCCGTCGTCGGCGACGTAGAAGCCGCGGGCGGAGTCGTCCGTCGAGTCGATATCACCGACGCGAACGGTCACGTCCTCTCCGCCGTGTTCGATGGCGTTCCGGAACAGGTTCTCCAGAAGTTGTTCGATGCGGGTCTGCTCCGCGTGGACGACCCGTTCGGTCGCGACGTCCAGCGTCGCGGCGTCGGTGGTTTCGGCGTCGATGGCGGCCCACGCGTCGGCCGCGGCGTCCGCGAGGTCGACCGCCTCGCGGTTGGCGACCGGGGCGCTCCCGCGGGCCATGAACAGCAGCATCTCTATCATCTCCTCCATCCGGTCGTGCGCCCGGTCGACCTCTTCGTAGGCGGACTCGGACCCTTCCTCCCACGCCCACCCCAGATACCCCTTCGCGATGGAGAGCGGGTTGCGCAACTCGTGGGCCAGCATGCTGGCGAAGCTCTCCAACCGTTCGTTCTTGTCGCGGATTTCCCGCTCGCGTTCCTTCCGCTCGGTGATGTCGCGGACGACGCCCACCCTTCCGTATCGCCCGTCTTCGAGCGGAAACAGCGACACCCGAACCTCGGTCGGGAGGTAGTCGCCGTCGACGGTTTCGAGCGTCGCTTCAACCGTGACGACGTCCTCGTCGCTACGTTCGAGGTGCGCTTGCGCGCGCTCGAACTCCGCGGCGGCGTCTTCGCCGGTCACCATCGTCGCTTTCGACCCGAGCAACTCCGCGCGGGAGTAGCCGGTCATGTCCGCGTACGCTCGATTCACTGCGACGAACCGCCCGTCGTCGTCGAGCGCGTACACGCCGTCGCGCACGGTTTCGAGCATCGCTTCGTCGCGTTTGAGTTCCCCCTCGCGCTCCTTGCGGTCGGTGATGTCGCGGAAGTAGACGGAAACGCCGCTCTCCGAGGGGTAGACGTGAACCTCGAACCAAGCGTCGAGGGGAGACCACCGCTCCTCGTAGGTCACCCGTTCCTGGGTTTCGACCGCTCGGTGGAACGCCTCGTACCCTCTCGTCCCGCGCGAGTCCGGGAAGGTCTCCCAGACCACGCGACCGAGTAACGCAGATTCCTCGCGTCCGAGCAACTGCTCGGCTCGTTCGTTCACGTAGGTGAATCGCCACTCGTCGTCGAGCGCGTAGAACGCGTCGTCGATGCGGTCGAACACCTCGCTCAGTTCCCGCTCCAGATCGTCGCGCTGGCGTTCGAGCGCGCGCTGGTAGCGTTTGACCTGCGTGATGTCCTTCCCCGCCGTGATGACCTGCGTGACCGTCCCGTCGTCGCCGTGAACCGGCTTCGCGTTCACGATGAACCAGCGTCGTTCGTCGGTCGGCCCGTCGACGTAGAACTCGACGTCGTGGACGGGGCGTCCCGACTCGACCACGCGGTTGAACGGGAGTTCGGCGGCGGTGAGGAGTTCGCCGTCTGGGCCGTAGATCCGAGTCTCGTCCGCGACGTCCTCCGCGGCACTCAGGATGTCGACCAACTCGGCGGCGCGCTCGTTCATCCGGAGAACCGCGCCGTCCGCCGAGCGAATGGAGAGGGCGATGGGACTCGCGTCGAACACCTCGTCCAGATGCTCGGTCTTCTCGTCCAGGCGGTGTTCGATGCGCTTCCGGTCGGAGACGTCGCGTAGCACGCCGATGAACCGCTGGTCGTCCGTTTCGGCGTCGACGTGGAACGACATCGAGAGCGGAATCTCGGTGCCGTCGGCCCGAAGGCCGGGTAGCTCGATGGCGTTCCACGGGATCGTCCGCTCGCCGGTTCGCACGTACCGCTCGAACGCGGCACGATGGCGCTGACGGAGGCGTTCGGGAATGAGCGTCGTAAGTTCGCGGCCCTCCAGCGCCGTCGGAGCGTAGCCGAACACGTCCTCCACGGCGCGGTTCGCGAACACGATGGTGCCGTCGCTGGTCGCGATGACGACGGCGTCCGTCGTCTGCTGTACGAGGCGTCGAAACACCGTATCCTCGACCGCCGCGACTTCGGAAGACGCGTCGTCACCTTCGGACGGCGTCATATCGTGCTCACTTGCGGGAGATGTACGCTCTCCTCGTATGTATGTTGCTCTCCGGCGGAGCCCGGCGGACGAGCGCGGTTCGTCGGTCAGGGTGTCGGGTCGAAGTAGCGCGCGAGTTCGACGCCGAACTCCTCGGCCAGCGTGCCGACCTCGTCGCCGGAGAGCACTTCGTACCCGTCCGCCATCGCCGTCTCGACGCGAACCCCCAGCGCGGCGTCGAAGACGGCGTCGCTTTCGAGGTACTCCACGGCGGTCGTGAACTCCCGTTCTCGTTCCACGACGTAGCGGTCGCCGTCGATGAAGGGACCGTAGGCGTCGGAATCGGCGTACTTCTCGTAGAATCCGCCCGCGTGTGAACGCACGTGGACGGGCGGTCCGTCGTGGCGCTCGACCGTCGGCCGCTCCGCCACCGCCAGTTCGAAGAAGAGCGCCGCCGCGTCGTCCGCGAACAGCTCCGCCCGGAGGACTTCGAATCCCCGCCGGTCGAGGACGTCCTCGACGCCCGAGAGCGACTTCTGAAGTTGCGGGTAGAGCTGGTCGTCCACCACGTCCGGCGCGTCGAAGCGGAGGGCGACCGGCGCGGTTCCGCGCTCGGCGACGAACTCGCGGACGTCGGCCGGCGCGAGCGGGGCGGGCGGGTCGGGAAAGAAGAGCGATTCGCGCGGCTCCGCGAGCAGGTCGCGGGCGTAGTGTTGGAGCCGCGCGACGTTCTCGGCGGAGAGGACGGCGGCGACGTTGCGCTCCGGGTCGGTGGGGTCGACGACCGCCAGCGGGTCGTCGAACGACCGCGTCCCGTGGTCCTCCGGGTCGAAGCGGACGGGCGGGTGCCACTCCGCCGCCGCTTCGAGCAGGTCGCGGAAGCCGCCGAATTCGAGGACGAGGAGTTCGGTCAGGTAGCCCGAAAATCCCCGCGTCCGGAGGTCGCTCCCGTACGCGCCGATACCCTTCAAGAACTGCTTGAACAGCAGCACCTCGCGGGCGAGTTCGTCGTCCAACCGCGCTTCGAGGTATCGCGTGTGAAACGGGGTGCGGTCGACCGCCGACTGGATGGCCGACGCCGACTCGACGCGGTAGCAGGGGACGAGGTCGACGTCGAACCCTTCGAACTCGCCTTTGACGTAGGGGTGCTCGGCGAACTCCTCGTGCCCGTCCGGAAGCACCGCGTGGCCGACTTCCAACCCGTAGGATTCCAGCGTCGCGCGGTCGACGTCGGGGGGAAATCGGACGAACAGGTCGATATCCCGGTCGCCGCTGACCCACGTCCCTCGGGCGGTGCTCCCGACCCGCTTCACGTCGGCCTCGACCGGCAGGCGGGCGACCGCTTCCTCGGTTCGCTCCACCAGTTCGTCGCCGACGCGTCGGAGGTGCGCTCGCTCGTCGGCGTCCGGTTCGACCCGTTCGAGAACCGCCGCGACGACATCCTCGAAGCGTTCCATCACGCGATGGTTTTCCACGAACGCGGGAAAGCGTATCGATGCCGCCGGGGGAAAACGAAAGCCCTATCAAAGAACTCCATCTATGGACTGATGCAGTCGGAAGCCGCCGTAGCTCAGTTGGTAGAGCACCTGGTTGTTACCCAGGTTGTCCCAGGTTCGAGCCCTGGCGGCGGCGCTTCTCTCGGGTCCCCGCGCAGTCGCCGAAACCCGGTACGTTAAAGAGGCGCCGTAGATTATCGACTGCCGAGCGGGCCCTTAGCTCAGTCTGGTTAGAGCGCTCGGCTCATAACCGGGTGGTCGTTGGTTCGAATCCGACAGGGCCCATCCGGATTTTGGTCGATTCTGTACCACCGGTTTCACGATCGTGAGCGGCTGTATCGGTCATTTTCGCAGTTGGGCGGTCGGTTGGTAGAATTGGGGTTGGCGTGACCATCCAACTGTTAGACGGGGTCGCTGCCGTCGTGCGTCTGGCTCCGTTACAATCCTCGGTAACAGATAGAAGTCGAGCCCCCGTCACTGAGGCGAGCCGTTACCGTGAGTAGTTCCGTGAGCTAGCGTTGATGCCGGGACGGATTTCGGTGAGGTCCTCCGGAGTTGGCCCGTTCACGACCGTTACGGTTCTTCCGTCACGAACGACGTAGAACGCGTCGGCGAAGCCGCCGTCCGAGATCACCCAGACGTTATCGCTGACGCGCTGAGCGTCGTTGAGACCGAGGAGTTCGAGATACGCCCGGTGGAATTGGCGCGCATCTCGGGAGCTTCGCCACTTCGTGAGCCAAACGTAGCCTCGTTTCGCCCCGTTTTGATACGGGATGAGTCGGTCGTTTACCCATCCTTCGGACGGGGCGCTCGTATAGTTCAACGAATCGTACCCCCTTTGCTCCGGCACGAAGTTCGATCTCGGGTCGATGACGTTCTCCTCGTGACGCTGACTTTGATACCAGAACATCGTGTAGATCCCGGCTTCTCCGACGGTATCCGATCCGTTTTCTCCCCAGACCTGACTCACGGCCGCGTTCCGATAGGTCGTCCAGTTGTTCCGGGACGTGTCCGTGAACGATAGCGGTGCGGTCGTATTGGTCGACTCCTGTGCCGGGTGAATGATCCGCTTGCTCGTCCTCGGCGGGTGTCGGTACGCTTCGTTTACGGCCTCCCATCCGCCGGAATGGAGGAGCTCCTGAACGTAAACCGGGCCGTCCGAATACGGTTGAAATCCGTACAAAGCGAGACCGATATTTAGATTGCTAACGTTATTCGAGTAATCGAATAGACTCCGCGTTTCGTGGCACTTCCAGATGTTGCCACAGCGCGCCAAGTACTGCTGGTGAATGTAGGTCGCATCACCTTCGCTCAATCCCTGCTCCCCGAGTACTTCGTCCCAAGTATTGATGTGCCGATAATAGCGAGCGAGCCCGATGCCGAAGTGCTGGTCTTGCAACGCATGGGTGAACTCGTGAGCAAGAACTACGTCGTTGTACTGGTTCCCCTCGTCGGACTCCGGTAGAACCATGGTGTCAGTAGAGGGGTCGTAAAAGCCGAGAGTGGTCGAACCGACTGTCGCCGCGTACTCGCTTCCGAAATTCGATGGTTCGTCGACGATAAACAGTGCTTCCCAGACCTGATTTTGCCACTCGCTGACCCCGGATTGATTGTAGAACTGGAGCTGGTTGCCCGTTCGGGTGCGGTACTCTGACGGTGAAATCGTCTCGATCGAAACCGGTTGTTCGAACTCGAGTTGCCGGAGATGCTCGACGCGGGCCTTGATCTGAGCGACGTACAGTTGTCGTTCACGCTTCGTCAGGCCGTCGTCCTTGTTCACCTCGATCGGTTCGTTGTACCAGACGCCGTCCTCCCACCCGAGTACGTCCTGATCCGGGTCCCCGTAGGACGATTTTTGGTCGCCAGCGGTGGTATTATTTTGAACGACCGAACCGAAGGAAGCCGCGCGCTTCTCGTTCACACCCACCGGTTCTTGGGGGAGATGGGAGGCGGCGCTGCTCACCGGACTTGCGAGGACGACCAGCGTGAGAACCAAGGCTATCGACCGGGACTTGAATGCTCGCATACCTTTTCCACCTCCCCGGCAGTGTTAGTTATTAGTACGTATCTTCGCGGGTTCTTTCGAGTATTTTCTAATTCGGTGGGGAATTCGCCAAATAATCCCGCGGACGGAGAGGTGAGCATCCGAACGCTGCGGCCGGATCATCGAAACCGAGGTTCGTGGCGTCGTTCGTCGAGGGACATCCGTCTAGCCGTGGTCGGGGCGAGGTTCGTAGCTAGGTTTCCGTTTATCGAAGGCACGAGCCAGCGTTCGGTGGGCCTCGATTTTAGCGGTTCGTGGGCCCGTCAACAGCTAGCCGATGGGGCGACACATTCCGGACGCGCCCCGTCCAAATTTTAACCGATTTCCCGTCGAGTGTCGGCGAGAGCGTTCTGGTCCTATCGATAGCAGAGACAGTTCGCGTCGACACCGTTAGAGGGGAGCCACCCGTAGACTACGGTGAGAGGCGCGGACGGCCGAAAAGCCGGGCCACGGTGCTGCAACACCGCGACCGCGCTTCGGACTACCCAAAGCAATGTCGACCGAACCAACGAATACAAATAACGACATCGAACCGAAGTCCGACGCCGACGATCCGCTGGAGTACACCCGTAGTTCGCCGACCCCCGACGCGTCGGCGACCGATGACCGCACCGCCGGCCGGGGCGAAACTGCGCGGCGAACGTCCCGCGATGCGGGTCCGCGAGCAACCGTCGAGCGTGCTCGCCGACCGACTCGCGTCGGAGTCCGGTTCGCCGACCCCGCCGGGAAGGGTGATGGACGATGGTGCTCTTAGACCGTCGCGACGAGTTCGCGGGGAGCGAGTCCGATTTCGAAACGATCGCCGCGACAGCGCACGAACTCTATCACAGCGACGAGTTCCACGAGGCGTTCGTCCGAGCGGTTCGCTCCGTCCTGACCGCTCACGTCGACGCCGACGAAATCGACGATGCCGCCGAAGCCGTGCTCGCCGAGTGGTTGTGGACGGACGGAAGGGGCGGACTGTTCCAACTCCGTAATCACGTCGTCTCGAACGAACGTGCCGACCTCGCCGAGGGCGATATCATCCGCATGACGAGCGCGGTGGACGCCGACCGCGTCGTCCCGTTCGTCGTCGAATCGGCGGTTCCCGAGGAGACGGGAGTCTCCGCGTGGCGAATCGACCCCGACGACGGAGACGTCAGCAGTCGCGAACACGCTACCGGTCACGTTCTGTTCTGCGACCGCTTCTCCGTCGACCGAAGTCGTCGAAACGCCCACGAGAATCCGTACCTCGTCGTCGAAGAGCTTGCTCGGGAGTTCACCGAAGACGGCGAGCAGGACGAGACGGAACGTTCCGGATTCTGCTCTGACACCGGTTAGTGAATCGCCGAACGATCAACCTTCAGAATGCTAACGACATTTACCATATCATCCATCGACCGTATCCAATTCTGACCGTTTGGGAAAATAATTAGCGGGAGTAGAATCACGTAGGAGTATGCGTCGACGCACCTACCTGAAAGCGACGAGCATTGCACTCGGTGGCCTCGTTCCGACCGGTACGGCGGTCGGAAACGGCGCTAACGACCGTCGCGGGGACTACCGGCCGGGAGGGCCGTGGCCGGGCAACGAGCAGGCGTACAATCTCAACGCCTTCCACTCGAACGAGGAACTCACGGCCCAACTGAAGAAAATCGACCGGCAGAGCGACCGCATCGCGCTCGCCGAAATCGGACGGTCGGCCGGCCGTGGCGATCCGCTCTGGGAGGTTACCGTCGGTGACGGGGACGCGAGCGTTCACCTCATCAACCAGATTCACGGTGACGAACCGGTCGGGACGGAGGTTACCCTCGAGTTGATTCGCGAACTCGCGTTCGGTAACTCCCGCCGAGTCGAGCGATTACTCGACGGGCTCTCGTTCACCATCGTTCCGAGGGTGAATCCGGACGGGGCGATGTTCGAGTACGACATCGACGCCGACGGGAGACGGGAGTGGATCGGCCGCCGGACGAACACGCAAGCGTGGCAGTCGGGAGACTCGAAGTACGAACCGTACTACCACTACGCCGTTCCCGACGATGCGCCGCCGGGGTACGACATGAACCGCGATTTTAACGTCGCTCTCGACGCCGACGCGATCGACGACCAGACGGCGTCGTGGTCCCGGGAGCGGTACTACGACGTGGAGTACGAGGGATACACGCTACGAAGTAGCGGTCTCATGCTCTCGCCCGAAGTTCGCGCGGTCGCCGCCTCCGCGCTCCGTGCCGACCCGGACTACGCAATCACGCACCACCATCAGGGCCGGTACCTCTACCCCGGTTCCGGTGACGGGAACCGACCGTCGAAACAGACCGTCATGAGCGTGATGCCCGCGTACGGCCCGGCGTACCGAAACCGGTCCCCCTTCAACGACCCCGACGCGCCGGTCGAGCAGGTCGTCGACCCGTTCGTCGACGCGGAGACGAGCGAGCGGTCGCTCCAACTGAACGTGCTCGTCGAAGAGGCGCTCGCCGAGCGCGGTAACAGCGTCTTCGACAGCGTCACCCGATACGGGTACTATCCGCTGTGGGGGTCGTATCTCGATACGGTCTGCCCGCGGACGGGCGCGGCCGGGCTTCTCTACGAAGTGACCGGACAGACCGACGACCGGGGCCAGCAGGGTATCGGACGGATGGTTCAGGCGACGACCGTCGGCTTCCTGGCGACGTTCGAAGCGATGGCCGACGGCTCCATCGCGGACGTGGACGCGGAGAAATACTGGGACATCCCCCTCGCGGGTGACCCCCTCGACAATCCGCACGGCGTCGAAGTCCCGACTCGCTAACGTATCGAGTCGGCATCCTCCCCCGGAGTCGTTCCTCGCACCGAACACCGTCCTTCGGTTTCCGTCGAGACTCAACGCCCGACGACGCTCCGATCGATTTCGACGCCGAGGCCCGGTTCGGAGGGTGCTTCGACCGCCCCGTTTTCGGCCGCGATGGTCTCTGTCAGGGGGAAGTCGCGCACCTCGGCCGTCCAAGGGGGCTCTATCGGGAACTCGCACCACGGCGAGCGCGCGGCGGTCATCGAGTGGAGGTTCGCCGCGAGTCCGACGCCGTTCGTCCACGTGTGCGGCACGAACCGAACGCCTCGCTCGCGGGCGCTCGCCGCGATGTTGACGCCCTCCTGAATCCCGGTGGCGAGCATCGCGTCGGGTTGGAGGACGTCCACCGCCCCGTGACGCAGCAGTTCCCGGACCTCGTGAGGGCCGTCGTTGAACTCGCCGCCCGCGATGGGAACGTCGGTCCGCTCGCGCAGTCGGGCGTACCCTCGGTAGTCGTGACGCGGTAGCGGTTCTTCGAGCCACGCGATATCGAGCGGTTCGAGGTCGCGCGCGACCGCGAGCGCTTCGGCGAACGACCACCGCTCCTCCTCGCCGACGGCGCGCACCGCCCAGCCTTTGTTCGCGTCGACCATGAGCGTGAGGTCGGGAAACGCCTCGCGTACCCGCCGGACGATTTCGATGTCTTCGCGCGAGGTAATGCGGAGTTTGACCGCCTCGAACCCGTCGGCGAGGCGGTCTTCGACGTACTCGATGCGCTCCTCGGCGGATTTCACCTCGCCGGTGCTTGCGTAGCACCGAATTTCCCGGCTCATTGCGCCGAGAACTTCGTAAATCGGCTTACCGGCGTCCTTTCCGATGATGTCCCACAGGGCGACTTCGACGTGCCACGGCCGCGGACCGAGGAGGTCGAGCGAGGCGAGTTTTCGGCGGATGCGCGAAACGTCGTGGGGATTCTCCCCGAGCAGGAGCAGTCGAAGCGTGTCGCCGTAATCGATTCCGCCGGGGAAACTCGGACTCGCCGTAACGCCGGTGATTCCGGCGTCGGTTTCGATCTCGAACAGTTCGAGTTCGTGTCTGCTCTGCGGGTACCCCGGTACCCACGTCGGGTCGAAGGAACCGTCCAAGTTGCGTGCGAGGTGGTACTGGTCGACGCCGGTAATCTCCATGTACGGTTCCCCGCCGTCGGGGGGAAAACGGTTTAGCCGCCCATGCGAGCGGTTTTATTTCGGCGACCGTCGCGTAAACGAATGGGACGTCGACCGCCGTTCGTCTCACCGCCCCCGTTTTTCCGCGACCGCTGAGCGGACGGCACCGATGACTTCGAGCCCCCAGAAGACGACGACGGCGATACCGCCCACGGCGAGCAGGGAGAAGACGACGCGAAGTAGGTACTCGAGCGCCGTAAGTTCGAGGACGGGGCCGCCGTGCAAAACGACGAAGGATACGGAGACCATCCGCGATTCGGTCGGGCGCACGCTACCGCTCGGTCGCGTTCAAGCCGCGATACGCCATCACGACGCCGACGACGAAGACGACGGTCGCCGCGTAGATGGGACCCAGGTGGGTCACCCAGTCGTGGGCGAACGCGTCCGCCGTGTAGTGCATCGGTAACGCGAGCGCCAAGCCGGTGACGGCGACGACGACCGCGGTCGCCCACGCCCAGGTGAGCCGCTGGCGCACGCCGTACCACGACAGGGCGGTGACCGCGATCCCCGTCGAGATGATGAACGCTGCGGTGGCGACGTGGAGGTGGCTGATGTAGTACGCGACCGTCGGGTTCAGTTCGGCTTTCGTCATCCCGCCGAGTGTACTGACCCCGAGTTCGAAGCCGCCCCCCACGAAGTTCAACGCGAGGAAGACGATTCCGTATCCGACGAACGCGACGCCCGCGAGCGCCATCAGTAGGGAGCCGTTCCGTAGCTGCGATTCGATATCGACCCGTTGCTGCTGTTCACTTGCGATTGATTGATCTGTTGCCATAGGTATCACTTCCGTGCGCCGAGCGAGATGCTCTTCACGCCGTACTTCTGACACGCGTTCGCGGCCGACTCCGAGACGAACTCGTACTGCGCGTTATCCCGGACCTCCGCCACCTCGAATCCGGCCGCTTCGATGAGCGCCGTGTAGCGGTCGATCTGCTCGGCCCCGCCGATGCAGGCCGCCCACAGGTCCTCGCTGTTCTTGATGCTCTCCGGCATCAGTTTCTCGCTGATGATGTCGGAGACGGCGAGCCGTCCGCCCGGCGCGAGAACCCGATTCGCCTCCCCGAACACCCGTTCTTTGTCCGGAGAGAGGTTGATAACCCCGTTCGAGAGGACGACGTCGAACGCTCCGTCTTCGAACGGGGCGTCCTCGATGTACCCCCGCTCGAAGGAGACGTTGTCCAGTCCCGCCTCGTCGCGCAGCTTCCGCGCGTTCGCGATCTGTCGGTCGGTCATGTCCAGTCCGGTCACGCTTCCGGAGTCCCCGACCCGTAACGCTGCGACGAACGCGTCCGTCCCGGAACCGCTCCCCAGGTCGAGCACGTCGTCCCCTTCCCGCAAGTCGGGGAGGTCGAAGTGGTATCCCACGCCCGCGAAGGACTCCGTGGCCCGCGCGGGAACTCGGTCGAGAACGCCCGCCGGGTAGCCGAGACGTTCCGCCAACGGGCGACCCATCTCGAAGTGGTACTCCTCGTTCGGGGCCTCCGCGACGTCTCGATAGACGCTCTTGACCGCCCGTTCGAGGCGTTCGACGTCGAGTGGTCGTGCCATTCGTCGTCACCTCGTTAGTCGTCGGCCGCCACCTCGGCCGGGGTGTTCACCGTGAGTTGGACGTCCTGGGCGAGCGAGACGAGCGTGTAGACCGGTGCGCGCCGCGCCCACTCGTCGACCTGATCCTTGTCGAGATGCGGGCTCTCGATTTCGACTTCCGCGGTCAGGTTCTCGAAGACGGCGTCGGCCTCTCCGAGGTCCGCCAAGCTGAAGAGGACGCCCGGATCGCAGTCGGTTCGAACCCGAGTCTGGAGGCGTTCGACGTCGACGCCGTTCGCGACGGCGTTGATGGTGATGCCGACGTTGATGCACGAGGCGAGCGCGGAGAGCGCGACCTCGATCGGTTCCATTCGGTCGGTCGGGCCGATCCAGCCGCCCGCGTCCAGTACTTCCCTCCAGCCGCCGTACTGGATGGTGTACTCCCGGGTATCGCGCGCGATGGTCTCGTCGCCGAGCCTGTAGGAGTCCATCTTCGCCAGGCTGTGGGCGCACGTCCCCTCGTAGGTCGAGCGTGCGCCGAGTCCGAGCCGAACCTCGTCGGGGTTCTCGGCCGCGCGCGCTGCGAACTCCCCGAGTCGTTCGACGTCAACGCCGTGGTTGACCTGTCGTTCGGTAGCCATGGTTCAAACGACCTGGAGGTGTTCCTCCCGGAGTTCCTCGTCCGTGTAGTCTCGGCCGTGGACTTCTTTCATGTGATTTTTGGCCAGTTCGACCGCTTCTTCTTCGTTCTCCGATTGGATGATGAACCGGCAATCGGACGCCGCCGCCTCGCAATCGAGTTTGTGTGCTGATGCCATGGTAGTCTTTGTCACCCGGCGTGAGACGATGCGAGGCCGAGCGTTAGATAGCTAACTCGTGGCGCACCGGCAACCGCTGACGTCCGCGCAGACGGTGGACGGTGCTCACTGGCTGCGGGTCGGAGCCGACAGAGAACCGTCTCTCACATCCGACGAGCTTCGAGAACGGCGACGCGGGGACGCGCGATAGCGCGTCGGCGTCTCGCGGTCGCCCGAATAACACCGGTCGAGGTACGACCGCTCTCGCGTGACACTACGGCTTCGCTTCGAAGACCATACTGGTCGGCGTCTCGGCCGCACGGCGGAAGCGCGTGAATCCGCCCTCGGTGACGACTTCGCGGGTCCGTTCCTCTCCCGCTTGCGCGCCGAGTCCGTAGCCGACCTCCTGACTCAACGAGGTCGGCGTACAGGCCACCGTCGAAATCGAGTACGCGAGGCGGCCGAACGGGGTGAGATTGTCCTCGACCCGATCCTCGGCGTAGGGTTCGACGATCATCCACGCGCCGCCCTCGGCGAGCGTCTCCCGAACGTGAGCCGCCACGCCGACGGGATCGCCCATGTCGTGAAAACAGTTAAACATCGCTACGAGGTCGTAGTCGGTTCCCTCGTACTCTTTCGCCGTCGCCACCTCGAAGCTGACGCGGTCGGCGACGCCGGCGGTCTCCGCGCGCTCGCGCGCCACCGCTATCGACTCCTCGTGGTAGTCGATACCGACGAACGACGAGTCGGGGTACGCCTCGGCCATGCGGATGGTCGGTGCGCCGTGTCCACAGCCCACGTCGGCGACGCGCCCTCCCGCTTTCAGCGTGGCGTCCACCCCGTCGAGTTCCGCGATCCAGTCCATCAGATTGGCCCCGTAGGCCGGTCCGAAGAAGCGTTCGGTGCCGTGGAACACGTCCTCGTCGTGTTCGTGCCAGCCGACGCCCTCGCCCGTCCGAAACGCCTCCTCGAGCTTCGGCTCGATCTTGGTCGCCGACGCGACCAACTGGAACGCCCCCGGCATGAACACCGGACTCTCCTCGTCGGCTAACACGAACGCCTGCTCGGGCGAGAGGCCGTAGCGGTCGGTCTCGGGGTCGTAGGTCACGTATCCGCCGGCGGCCTGCGAGCGCAGCCACTCGCGGACGTAACGCTCCGCCGTGTCCGTTTTCTCGGCTAGCTCGGCGGACGTGAGCGGCCCGGCGTCGTCCAGTACCGCGTAGAGACCGAGTTCATCGCCGATGACGGCCAGCGCGGCGTGGACCGTCGCGCCGAGGTCGACCAAGGACGTTTCCACGAGTTCGTTCAGTTTCCGTTCGTCGATCGGGTTGTCTTCCGCACGGGTTTCTGTAGCCATGACTCTGTGCCTTTCGGCGAGCAGCCATTCGGGTGGGACCAACATATCGGCAACTAGTGAAAATCGTGCGACCCCTGACGTCCGTGTAGAGGGTGGAAGAACCCCGCTAGCTGCAAGACGGTGGGTTCGTCAGCCGGTCGGATTCGGACGCCAACCGGGGCGTCAGCGGTACGGCGCTATAATCCGCTACGCTCGAATCGGAAGGGCCGAGAGCGGCGGATTCGACCACGGCCGCTTCGCGTCACAACTCCATGACCGTTTCGAGCGGAACCGTCGGGGTCTGCCGCCGGTAGAACGAGTACTCCGACTCCGCCCACTCGCGCGCTTCCGGCGAGTCGGTGTCGACCAAGACGCGAACGGTTACGCTGTCGGGGTCGTGGCCGCATATCGCGATTCGGTGGTCGAAGATGCCGATTCCGTACGGCGGAAGGTCGTCGTGCAACCGGATGGTGAGATTCCCGCTCGCGAGGGTTTCGGCGGACAGCTCCGGGTAGGTCGAGCGGATGTACCTGGCGACGCTCGGCGGATCGATGATTTCCGTTTGCATGCCGTCGATGACCCGTTGGCAGAACTCGTCCCGACACGGTTCGAGGAGGGCGAGGTCGGACCCGACGAACCGGAATCGATCCGTCTCCCTGAGGAGCGTGAGGAAGCGATGGAGGGGGCCGTACGGATTGTCGGCTTCGGCGACCGTCACGACCGCATCGGCGCACATTTCGATCGTGAACCCGCTCTCCTCGCCGGGAAGCCAGTGCCAGACGTGACGGAGGTTCCGCTCGGTTTCGACTCGTTCGATAAGTTCCGCCATCGCGTCCGCGATGAACGCGCCCAGCGGGGTCGTCTCGTACTGATACCCGTTCCGACGGATCCAATTGCGGTCCTCGAACTCGCTCAGCGTCCGTCGAATGGTGGACGACGAGACCCCGGTCATCTCCCAGAGTTCGGATCGGCTACGGGGACGGACGGTCAGAGCGACGAGCGTCGGAGCACGGTGCTCGGACCGCGCGAGGTACGCGATGTCGTCGATAGGTGAACCCGCGGTCGATCCCATGACACTAGTACGCACGATTCTATAATAACTATTCGCCCCCTCCGATAGCGGGGACGCGCTACTCGACCCGCCCGGCGACTTTTGTGTAGTCGGCACGTACCGAGGACGATGGCACCGGAACTCTCACTCGAGGCGGATTGGAACAGGCTCTATCTCGACGGAGAATGGGTACCCTCGGAGGGCGGCGAGGAAATCGCGGTCGAGGACCCGTCGTCGCGCGAGGAAATCGCCCGGGTCCCCGCGGGAGTCGAAGCCGACGTAGACGCCGCCTACGAGGCCGCCGTCGCCGCGCAGAAGGAGTGGGAACGGGCACCGCCCGCCGAGCGCGAACGGGTCGCGCAGAACTTCGCACGGTTGCTCCGGGAGTACGAGGACGAGATTATCGACCTGTTGGCTCACGAAGCGGGCGGATCGCGAATCATGGGCGAGACGTCCGTCAGAATCGCCGGCGACCAAGCGGCGGAGGCGGCCACCTTCCCGCGTCGAGCGAAGGGCGAACAGGTCGATTCGAACATTCCCGGCAAGGAGAATCTGGTTCGACGCGTGCCGGAGGGCGTCGTCACCGTCATCTCGCCGTGGAACTTCCCCCTCAACCTCTCGGGACGGGCCGTCGCCCCGGCGCTCGCCGCGGGTAACGCCGTCGTTCTCAAGCCCGCGACCAACACCCCGATTACCGGCGGACTCCTCATGGCGAAACTGTACGAGGAGGCGGGCCTCCCCGACGGGTTGCTCAACGTCGTAACCGGCCGCGGTTCCGAAATCGGCGACCGGGTCGCCGGCCACCCCGAGAGCGACGTCGTCGCGTTCACCGGTTCGACTCCGGTCGGTCGGGGGGTCGCCGCCACCGCCAGCGAGAACCTCTCCGTGGCGGCGATGGAACTCGGCGGAAATAACGGACACGTCGTCACCGCCGACGCCGACGTGGAGGCGGCGGTCGACTCGGCCGCGTTCGGTTCGTTCGTCCACCAGGGCCAGGTGTGCATCTCCATCAATCGCCACATCGTCCACGAGGATATCTACGACGAGTACGTCGAACGCCTCGTCGAGCGCGCCGAGGCGCTTCCGACCGGAAGCGCCCACGACCCCGAAACGGTCGTCGGGCCCATCATCAGCGAGTCGCAGCGCGACCAGATGCTCGAGTACGTCGACGAATCCGTCGAGGCCGGCGCGACCGTAGAAACCGGCGGCGAGACCGTCCCGATGGAGGGCGTCGACGACTCGCTGCTCGTCGCCCCCACGGTCCTCTCGGACGTGACCAACGACATGTCTGCGGCGTGCCACGAGCACTTCGGTCCGATCGCCCCGGTCATCCCCTTCTCGGATATCGACGAAGCCGTCGATATTCACAACGACACCGAGTACGGGCTCTCCGGGTCAGTCCACGCCCGCGACGTCGGCGCGGGCCTGCGGATCGCCGAGCGGATGGACACGGGGATGGTCCACGTCAACGACCAACCGGTCAACGACGAAGCGCACGTCCCGTTCAGCGGGACGAAGGCCTCCGGCGTGGGCGGCTACAACAGCACCGACATTCTCGACGAGGTCACCGAGAAGAAGTGGATATCCCTGCAACACGAGCGGCGGGAGTATCCCTTCTAGCGGGCGACTCGAGGAACGTGCCGCGGCCGGCCCGATGATTCGTCGGCCCCGAACGACGCCGGGTGAAGAGTCGAACATTTACCGCTGGACGCCGGAGAAGACGACGTGGGAGCGCTACCGACGCGCGTTGACGAGCGAACCACTTCCCGAAAACCGGTGAACGACCGATGAGCGACCCCAATCCGACCGACGTCGACCCGGCAGAGCGAGCGTCCGTCGCCGAGCGGGCCGCCAAGGCCGGCAGCGACGTCGGACTGAAGTGGTTCCGGGAGCGCCTCGACGTCGATACGAAGACCGGCCCGACGGACTACGTCACGAAGGCCGACCGCGGTTCTCAGGAGCGGATAGTGGAGGTCATCCGCGACGACTATCCCGACGACGTAATCGTCGCCGAGGAGGGAACGGCGCGGAAGACGCTCCCCGCCGAAGGAACCGCTTGGCTCGTCGACCCCATCGACGGCACGTTCGAGTTCGTTCGCGGCCTCCCGCTGTGGGCCGTGAGCGTCGCGTGCGTTCGCGACGGCGAACCGGTCGCCGCGGTCAACGCGCTGCCGGCGCTAGACGAACTCTACGTCGCCGCCAACGCCGCCGCCACGACGTACAGCTTCGTCGACGGAAACGCGGCGACCGTCGACGGGACGCCCGCGTCCGTCAGCGAACGCGACGACGCCGAGACGTTCGCCGCGGGCATCATCGACTGGCACGATTTCGACGCCGACGAGCCGTCGACGGGTCTGGTGAGGGGGTTCGCCGAGCGGTTCGGCGAGGTTCGTCGCCTCGGGTCGTCGCAAACCACGCTGACGTACGTCGCGAGCGGCGCTCTCGACGTCGCAGTTTCGACCAACCCGAACCCGTGGAACAACGTCGCCGGCGCGCATCTCATCGCCCGCGCAGGCGGAACCGTCACCGACGCCGAGGGTCGTCCGTGGAAACCGGGTGCCGAGTACCTCGTGGCCTCGAACGGAACCGCCCACGACGTCGTCCTGGAGACCGTCGGAAACCACCGTCCTTGACCGGCACCGGCCGGTTGCAATCTGGACCCCCTCTATCGGCCGTCGACTCGGACGGCGCGGACGCATTTACGACACCCCTCCGAATCGAGGTCCTATCACGGAGTACGCGAATTTGCCGATACTGTCAGGAAACCGGTCTCGGTCGATGACCGCGGACGCCGCGACCGTCGGCAACGTTTCCGCGACGAAATTTGAGCTTACACTGTCGTTTTTACCGTTTACCGCGGCCTCACCCCCTCTCTTCTGAGGAAACCAACCGACCCGTTCCTCCGCGCATAATTCAATATACCTAACAACTCTCAGAGGGCGTACCGAGGTACCTGCGCTCGACGGCTTCCTCTTATGATTTCAATAACAATGTGGCCGGCAGTCGTGGTGGTAAGAGGAATTATGTCAGATATCTCAGTGGCTGTCGCGGGTGTCGGCAACTGTGCCAGCGCGCTCGTTCAAGGCGTCGAGTACTACCGCGAGAACGACACGAGAAGTGGACTCGCACACCCGGAACTCGGCGGCTATCGTCCGTCCGACGTGGAGTTCGTCGCGGCGTTCGATATCGACCGCCGGAAGGTCGGGCGCGACTTGAGCGAGGCCATCTACGCGGGTCCGAACTGTACGGGGGTCATCAGCGAGTCGGTGCCCGAACAGGGTGTCGACGTGCGGATGGGGCCGCCGCTCGACGGGGTCGCGTCGCACATGAACGAAGCCCCGGCGGAGGAGTCGTTCCGCGTCGCCGACCGCGACCCCGTCGACGTCGCGGAGGTTCTCCGGGAGACCGACGCGGACGTTCTCGTCAACTACATGCCCGTGGGGTCGCAGGAAGCGGTGGAGTACTACGCGACGAGTTGCCTCGACGCGGGCGTCGCCATGGTCAACTGCATGCCGGTGTTCGTCGCCTCCGATTCCGAGTGGGGGAACGAATTCGAGGACGCCGGCCTACCTATCGTCGGCGACGACATCAAGTCGCAACTCGGCGCGACCGTCCTCCACCGGACGCTCGCCCGTCTGTTCGACCAACGCGGCGTCGACCTCGACGCAACCTACCAGTTGAACGTCGGAGGGAACACCGACTTCCTGAACATGCTCGAACGCGAGCGCCTCGAAACCAAGAAAATCTCGAAGACGGAGGCGGTTCAATCCCAGCTCACCGAAAAACTCGACGACCGGGCCATTCACATCAGCCCGTCGGACCACGTTTCGTGGCTCGGCGACAACAAGGTCGCGTTCGTCAGGATGAAAGGCGACGGCTTCGGCGGCGCCGAACTCACGCTCGAAGCGCGCCTATCGGTCGAGGACTCGCCTAACAGCGGCGGGATGGCCATCGACGCCATCCGAGCCTGTAAGCTCGCGCTCGAACGCGACGTCGGGGGGCCCCTTTCCGCGGCGTCCGCGGTCACGATGAAACACCCGCCCGTCCAGTACACCGACGAGGAGGCCGAGCGACGGTTCACTCGGTTCGCGGAGGAGAAATCGCCGTGACGCGGTACGTGGTGTTGGCGGCGGGAGAGGGGAGCCGGATGCGCGAGCGGACGTCGCTACCGAAGCCCCTCGTCGAGGTGGGCGACCGCGCGTTGCTCGAACACGTCCTCGACCGCATCGCCGAGACCGACGTCTCCGCGGTCACCGTGGTGGTCGGGTATCAGCACGAACGCGTCGAAGCGTTCCTCGACGGGGCGAGCTACGACTTCCCGGTCGAGACGGTCGTCAACCCCGATTACGAGCGCGAGAACGGATTTTCGCTGCTGCGGGCCGCCGCGACCGTCGACGGACCGTTCGTGCTCGCCATGGCCGACCACATCGTCGACCCCGAGATCTACCGCCGAGCGGGCCGTCACGACGGCTTCGGCCTCTGTACCGACGATTCGCCGCCCCCCGGAGAGGACGAGGACGAGGCCACCACCGTGCGGGTCGAGGACGGTCGCATCGTCGCCATCGGCAAAGACCTCCGAGAGTGGGACGCGGTCGACACCGGCGTGTTCATGCTCGCGCCCGAGATATTCGAGGCCCTCGAGGAGCGGACGTCGAGTCACGAGGTGACCGTCACCGACGGCGTCCGCGAACTCATCGCCCGCGGTCGGGACGTCGAGACCATCGACGTCGCGGGGTGCCGGTGGGTCGACGTCGATACGCCGGACGACCTGCGGATCGCCGAGCGCGTTCTCGCGAACGAATCGGGAGGCTGAGCGATGAAGGCCGTCGTCGTGAATCCATCGACGGAACGAATCAGCGGCGTGCCGCTCGTCGAGCGACTGGTTCGGGGGCTCGAGGAGGCGGGGATCTCCGACGTCCGCGTCTACGGTCTCGACGACGCGGTGGGGGAAGCGCCGCACGCCGTGTCCGCCGACGGCGGCGAGACGTCGGACGGCGGGGTTCTGTACGTGGACGGCCGCCACTACGTCGACGAGCGGATCTTCGAGGCGGTCGCCGACCGTCAAGGGACGTACCTCGTCGTCGACGACCCCCGCGACGACGGCGGAGCGCCGAACCCGCGCGGGGGAATCCCGGTCGGGGTCGACGGCGACGCGGTGACCGCGGTCGGCCGAGACGGTGATAAACTGTGGACGGGCGTGGCCAGACTGGACGCCGTCGACGAAACGCGAACCGACGCCGAATCGTTCCTCGACGAGGTGGCGGCGACCGACGGCCTCGGATGGTTCGACGTCGCCGAAATCGATACGTACGTCACCAAACTGCGGCGGGACGTGCCGCTGCACTGGTACCGCGTCGACGACCGGAAGAGCCGCCGGGCGGCCGAACGGGCGGTGCTCGACGCGAGCAAGAAGAGTCCGGCCGACCTCGTGGCGACGTACGTCCACGACCCCATCGAGGACCGGGTCGTCCTGCGACTCGCCAACCGTTCGATCACGCCGAACCAGATCACGCTGCTCGTCAACGTCGTCGCGTACCTCGCGACCGCGCTATTCGCGACCGGCTACCTCCTGCCGGCGTCGCTGTTGACGTTCGTCGTCGGACTCGCCGACGGGTTCGACGGGAAACTCGCGCGGCTCACGGGGATGAAGACCCGGGTCGGGGCCATGGAGCACTCCTTCGATCTGCTGTACGAGTTCTCCTGGATCGTCGCGCTCGGATACTACCTCTCCCGGAGCGCCGGGGCGCGACCGCTCCTGCTCGCGGCCGGCATCGTCACCGTCGTGGCCTTCTACCGGGACCTCTACGACCGCTTCATCGACCAGACGGGCTACAGCGTCGACGTTGCGAGCCCCTTCATGGAGCGCTTCCAACTCGTCACCGGCCGCCGGAACGTGTACAACCTCCACATCCTCGCGTTCGTCCTCCTGGGATACCCGCTGTTCGCCCTGTACACCATCGGCGCGCACGCCGTGCTGACCGCTACCGTTTACTCCGTCCAGTCGTTCGTCCGGCTTCGCCGCCTCGATACCGAGTAAGTTCGGCGCCGTCGCCTCGCACCTCCGCACCGAGGCTCGGGGCCGCTACGCCTTTTCGTCTCCGTCGCCTCCTCGTAAGCGATACGCGATGCGCCAGCGAGTCGAACGGGGCGTCCGGCGAGTCGTCCCCGACGGGGTCGCTGATTCCGTCGAGGGAGCGTACGCCGCCGCCCGGCGCGGGATTCGAGCGCGCCGCGCGAACCGGTCGTTCGAGCGACGCGACGCCGGGGACCCGACGTCACCGGCGGCGGACGCGCCCGACCACGTCGTCCTCGTCGTCGTGGACGCCCTCCGCGCGGACGCCCTCGACGCGGAACGGACGCCGTTCCTGTCGTCGTTGGACGGGACGGACGCCGTCGCACCCGCGACGTGGACGTTCCCCTCGGTCACGTCGCTCCTCTCGGGAACGTATCCCCACGACCACGGCGCGATGCGCCGGTCGGACGACTACGAGAACTCGGTGGCGGACGTCACCGGTCTACCGCCGCAGTCGGACGTCCCCCTCCTCGCCGATCACCTCGACGCCGCCGGCTACCGCACGTACGGCGCGTTCGGCTTCGTCGTCCCGTTCCTCGCGCTTCGCGGCCGGTTCGCCGAACACCGGCTCTACGCCGACGCCGACGCCCGCCGACTCCTCGCCGACCACGCCGAGTGGCTGGCCGACCGCCGCGACGACCGGACGTTCTCCTACCTCCACCTCGCGGATCTGCACGAACCCGTCGAACCCCCCGCTCCGTACGCGGCCGAGCACGACGTGGATACCTCCATCCCCGACATCGAGGGCTGGAACTACGAGGACGTGGTGACCTCGACGCCGACCGCGGATCGCTACCGCAGGAACCGGCGGCGTCTGTACGAGGCGGCGGTCGAATACGCGGACGACCGCCTCGCCGCCCACCATCGCCGCGTCGCCGACCTGGTGGACGACGCCGCGTTCGTCGTTACCGGCGACCACGGCGAGGGGTTCTGGGAGCGCGCGCGGTTCCACGCCGATACCTTCGCCGACCCCCGTCCCGCGTACTGCGTCGGCCACGGCGGCGCGCCCCACGAAGCCGTCACCCGGGTTCCGGTGCGAACCGACGGGTTCGCCGTCGCCGGGACGGACCGCCCGACCTCGTTGGTCGACATCGCGCCGACGGTTCTGCGGGCCGCGACGGGAGAAGACGGCGTCGGAGGGGATTCCTCGGCCGACGCCGACCCGGACGCGGGGGGTGTCCCCCTCGACGAACCGGTGCCGGACGACCGAATTCGACTCGTCGAGGGGACGCGCTACGGGTACGAGAAGAAGGCGGTCTACGCCGACGGATGGAAGTTGATGGTGTCTCGTGGCGACGACGCGTCCGTCGGGTTCTCGCTGCCGTCGGAGACGGAGACGACGATTCCGCCGGACGCGGCGACGCGTCTCTCCGACGCTCTCCCGCCGTGGCCGACGTCCGGCGACGCGGCGGCCGTGCGAGACGACGTCGCCGGCGACGTCGCTCGCCGACTCGAACGACTCGGATATCGCTAACGCTTCCGGACGACGTCGTTCGAAAGCGGAGTCCGGGGACGGCGCTCCCACCGGTTGTCTCCGGCAACGACGATAACGGTCTCACCGACGACGTCGAGGGACGCTTCGACGTCGGGGCCGAAGTCGACGGTGATGACGTTTTCCACCTCGTATTCGCGGCGAGTGATCGTAACGTCATCCCGCTCGTTCGCGGCGGACTGAAGCGGGCGCGGAGTTTCCGTACGTCGGATTGACTCGTCGCGCCTAAGTTCCGCGCCCGTCGTTCGACGGGTATCGAAGGGCGCTCAATTCGTCCCGGAGGGTATCGAGGGTCGATTTCCCCGCGAGTCCCCGAAGCTTCCTGAGGGTCTTTCCCTCCTGTCCGAGGTTATCCTCCAGCGGGGTCGTCACGCCCTCCCCGACGCCTATCTTCTTGGCTATCCTGAGAAGTTCCTCGTAGCTCGTTATCTCGATGCGTTCCGTCTCGATTCCGAAATCGAGGTAGCGGAGATTCCGAAGTTCGTCGTCCTTCACGCCGGCGTCGAACCGGTCCCTCTCTTCCAACAGACCGTCGACGACTCGGTTGTCCCGCCGGGTCGGCTCCTTCCCGAGCGCCTCGAACGCCTCCTCCACGCGTCTCACTTGCGTCTCCGTCTCGGTGCGGTGGATGGCGAACCCCGCGCTGAGATTGTCGTTAGTGGCCAGTTGCGACATCTCGTCGAGGGCGTCGACCAGCTTCACCTCCATGTCGTAGACCGCCTCGAGGGTGAACACGAACAGGTCCTCCGGGTTTCGGAGTTCGGTCTGTGGTGCGCTCATGGACGTTCCGTAGACGGTTCGAGAGGGAGTCGTAAAGCCGTTTTTCCGACGGAGTAGTTCGTTCTCGAAGTAACACGGATACCTCGAGAGGGGTTCCGGTCGGGTCGCTGCTCTCGGCGGAGCGCGTTCCGCTGGCTCCTTCGGGCGTTCCGTTCGCGGCGTTCGGTCACCGGTTCTGATACTCGCTCGCCCGATGGTGGCGCGCGAACCACCACAGGAGGAATCGTCTCGCCGGATAGGAGGTGGCGATTCGGACGCCGAAGTCCGTGGCCGGAGTCCGCAGCGACTCGGGGAGCAGGGCTTCGATAACCGTGCCCGCCTTGGCCGCCGACCCGACCTCGTACCGTCGCTTCGGGGCGTCGCTGTTCGCGGCTTCGAGCATGGTTTCGGCGACCGTTTCGGGGGACGCGATTCCCGGCCCGCCGCTTTTGACGGTGTGCAGCAGTTCGAGCACCTCGTAGAGGTCGGTGTACGCCGCTTTGTGGTCGACGTCGACGAGTTCGTCGCGCACTCGGTCGTAGAAGTCCGTCGCGATGGCCGTCGGTTCGACGACGACGACGTCGATACCGTGTTCCCGCACCTCCTGACGAACGGTCCGGCTGACGGTCGCGAGCGCCGACTTCGAGCCGCTGTAGACGCCGTTGCCGGCGATCGGGTAGCGGTCGGTGATGCTCGTGACGTTGATGATCGTCCCCGAGCCGCTATCACGCATGTGCGGCAGGGCGGCGCGCATCAATCGATACGGGCCGAAAACGTTCACCTCGTACTGCTCGCGCACCTTGTCGATCGGAACGTCCTCGACGGGGCCCATCTGCCCGAAGCCGGCGTTGTTGACGAGGCAGTCCAGGCGACCCCGCTCCTCGACGACGCGCTCGACGACCCGCACCGCGTCCTCGGTCGAGGTGACGTCGAGCGCTGCCGTCCTGGCCCCCGCGTCCCCGAGCGCGGCGAGTTCGTTCGGATCGCGGGCGGTCGCGTAGACCTCCCACCCGTCGGCCAGAAACTCGCGAGCGGCCGCGCGCCCGACGCCGGACGAACAGCCGGTAATGAGAGCCGTGGTACCCATCGTGAACGTTCACGCTCCGCAAGCGCATAGGTTCACGGGCGAAACGCACTGCGAACCGGAGACGAGTTACTCAGCTTCCTCGTCGTTCGCTTCCGCCGCTTCTTCCTCGCCCTCCTCGTCGACTCGTTCCTCCGCCTGCTTCTGTTTCTGGACCAAACTCTCGCTATCCTCGTCGTTCGGTTCGCTCCGTTCTTTCTCCTCGACCGCTTCGGTCAGCGGGTCGTCGTTCTCGTCCGTCATGGTTCCCGTTCGGGGTACCTTCCTGAGAGACTTAATCGCGTCGGCGGCTACGGTCGTCGTCCACGACGCGACGAATCGAACGCGACCGGCTTCCGGGTGACTACGAGGAGTACCGACCGTCGTTCGGCTGAGGTTTATCCGTCTCGCCGCCGGAAATGGAATATGCGAGTCGCAGTCGCCGGGACGTTCGGCCCGTTACACGACGGTCATCGAGCGATGTTTGAAGCGGCGCTGGAGCGCGGCGACGAGGGCGTGGTCGTCGGCCTCAGTAGCGACGAGTTCGCGCGCGAGACGCGACGACCAAATCCCCGCCCGATTCCACCGTACGAGGAGCGCAAACGGCGGGTGGAAGCGACCCTCGACGAACTCGACGAGCGGAACCGAGAGGTCGAAATTCGCCGGTTCGGCGACGAACACGGCTTCGCGGACGACGATCCGTCGTTAGATGCGCTGGTCGTCTCACCCGAAACCGACGAGGAGGTCGCCGCGATCAACCGCCGGCGGACGGACCGAGGAATGGAACCGCTCGAATCCGTCGTCGTTCCGTACGCGTACGCCGAAGACGGGGAGCCGATCTCGTCGACGCGCATCGTGAACGGGGAGATCGACGAACACGGCACCCTCCTCGGGTGATTTTTCGCGTAACATCGCGCCGCTCGCCGGGCGCGGTGACGGGGTGCATCGGACGAACCCGACCGACGAAGCGACGACTCCTTTGCAACCGCTCGAACTTCGGTCGGACTCGCTACCGACCTTCGTCGTGAGCGCGTTCGAGCGACCGCGTCGGACGGAAATAATCACCGAACGCTTCGTCGCTGAATTACAGCGACGTTCGACGCTAGTAAAATCGCCGACATATATAAGTAGACCATCGGCTAGCCTCCAACCGGTGGGGGAGAATGTCCGAGAATCCAGAAAACACCGGCGAGACGCGCATCACGACCGACCGGGAGACGATCAGAACGTGGGCCGACGAGAGCGGCTGGCAGCCCGCGTACCGAACCGACGCGGAGACGCGGTCGCCGTTCGCCTACTCGCCGGAACGACACGCCGACGTGGAGGTCGAGGAGGCCGAGTGGGAGGAGTTCCTCGAAGCGTTCGACGACGAGGAGATGGCGGTCATCCGATATCCGGCGACGGACGAGGAGACGGAGCGGTACGAGGTCGTCCCGCGCTCGGAGGTCGCTGAGCGGGCGACGCTCGAAAGCGCCGAGGTCGAACAGGCGCTGCTGGACGGCGAAACCGTCCGGAGCGAAATCACTGAAACTCGCGTCATCGAGCGCGAAATCGTCGAAACCGAGACCATCGAGAGCGAGGTCGTCGACTCCGAAATCGTCGCCGACCGAATCGTCGACACCGAACTCATCCGGCGCGAACTGACCGACACCGAACCGGAGTTCGTCGACGACGACACGCTCGTCCTCGAGTTCGACGAGACGAGACTGGTGCGCCGCGAGGTCGTCGAGCGCAAGCGAATCGAGAGCGAGGTCGTCGACGTCGACGTCGCCGAGCGAGACGTTCTCGAAGAGGATTCGCTCGAGAGCGTGGTCGACATCGAAGGCGTCCAGCGAACGCTCCTCCAGAGCAACCTCTTCGGCGAGATGCCGGTCGAGGAAGCCATCCAAGCCGGGCACATCGAGAGCGAGTTCACGGAGGGCAGGATCATCGAGAGCCTGCTGTTCGAACGCCGACTCGTCGAGGACGAAATCGTCGACCGGGTGGAGAACGTCTACGACTTGACCGAGAGCGAGGTCGTCGAGACCACGACGGCGACCTCCGACCTCGTCGAGAGCGGTATCGTGGACGCGGAGTACGTCGAGCGCGAGTTCGGTTCGGAAGTGGTCGCGGGGACGACCGAATCGGTGACCATCGAGGAGGAGACGACCGAGACGGAGACCGAAACGATGGGGACGACCGAGGACGAGACGATGGAGACGGGGACGACCGAAACCGAGACGACGGGAACGGCGGAGGACGAGGGCGAAGCCGTCTCCCTCAACAACCGCGACACGGGGAAGAAGGTCGTGAACCGCGACGGCGAGAAGATCGGCATGGTCGCCGAAGTCGAAGGGGACACCATCTACGTCGACCCCGACCCCAGTTTCACCGACCGCGTCAAGGCCGAACTCGGCATCGAAGAGCACGACGAGGACACGTATCCGGTCAGAGTCGACCAGATAGACGAGGTCACTCGAACCGAGGTTCGAATCGCCGGATAGCCGACGGTCGAATCGCCGGTTCGGCTCCGCGTCGGGGAAGGACCCCGACGTTCGACCCCTTCGAAACGTTCCCGGCGGCGTTACCGTCCGAAACGGAAGGAGCCGCCGGAAAAACGGAGCGGCGCGATACCATCTCGCTCACCTCCGGCAGTTGATTCTTTAAACGGGCCATAAATAAGGTAGGCGGTGAGAGAGCGTTCCGGTATGTCCATTCGGGGTCGGTACAATCTTCGGAACGCCCTCCGAGTTCTCAGAGACCCGTCTCTCGTTCGCGGAGAGACGCGGCGACTGCGCAAGGACGCGCTGCGGGCGAACGCCTACGTATCCCGGCTGTTGAACGACGAAGAACGGGTGGACGTGATGGCGGAGGAGTGGGACAACCTCGTCATCTTGGACGCCTGCCGGTACGACATGTTCGCCACGCGGGCGAACTTCGGCGACCGAGTCACGAGCAAGCTCTCGCCGGGGAGCGAGAGCTGGGAGTTCATGGAGGAGAGCTTCGTCGGCCGCGAACTCCACGACACGGTGTACGTCACGTCGAATCCGCACGCGTACAAACTCCCCGACGACACCTTCCACGCCGTGGTCAACCTGCTGGACGACCACTGGAACGAGGAGTTCCGGACGGTCATGCCCGAAACCGTGGTCGAACGGACGCTCGCGGCGTTCGAGGAGTATCCCGACAAGCGCATCATCGCGCACTTCATGCAGCCGCACTTCCCGTTCATCGGCGAGAAGGGCCGCGAACTCGGCCACGCCGGCATCGAGATGCAACTCGACGCCGACGAACACAGCGGAGAGCCCCACCCGTGGAACGCCCTGCTCTACGGCGAGGAGACGAACAGGTCGGCGATAATCGAGGCGTACGTCGAGAACCTGGACGTGACGCTCCCGCACGTCGAACGACTGGTGGAGGAGTTGCCGGGCAAGTCGGTGATCACGGCCGACCACGGCAATCTCATCGGCGAGCGAACGTATCCGATTCCGATGCGGACCTACGGACACCCCGGCGGACTCCACAAGCGCGAACTCATCGAGGTTCCGTGGGCGGAGATCGACGCCGACGAACGGCGCGACGTGACGGCGGAACCGCCGGAGTCGCGCGAGGAGATGACGGACGACGTGATAGAAGACAGGCTGCGAAACCTCGGCTACGCGGAGTGACTACAGCGACGCGAGTTGAGCGATGTAGACGAGGCTCGACACGTGGTCGTTCGTATCGAGGTCGGCCGGGCCGGCCGCGCCGAACCGGTCCGCCTCCGAGAACCCGTACATGTACGACCGCAGGCTCTCGTGGGCCGCTTCGCTCAGCCAGCCCACGTCCTCGTAGTACGAGAGCGCGTTGCCGGTGTTCTCGAATCCCGCTTTCTCGACGAGGAGATCGAGCCACTCGAAAACGATGACCTCGGCACCGTACCGGTTCGGAAGCGACGTCAGGTAGGGTTTCTCCGGGAGCGACCCGGACGCCAGTAACTTCGTCTGGAGCTTCAGTAGCTCCTCGCGCCTGCCGAGTCGGTGGAGTTCCGCTGCCGTTTCCCCGTCGCCCCCCGCGGAGAGGTCGAGCGGTTGCTCGTCCTCGTCGGCCATCCTGCGAGACTCGCGCAGGTCGTAGTCGGCGGGTTCGATAGTCATTCTGATATTTCGAATACAACCCCCTCACCATATATAACTCTTGGCACGGCCCGATTGGGGTATCCGATTTCGGAAAAACGTCAGGTTCGATTACTCGTCCGGCGACCCGCCGCGGACCTTTCGCGCGACGACGACGATACCCAGCAGGCTTCCCAGAATCCCCACCGCGCGGGCGGCCTTCCGACCGCGCGCCAGTCGAGAACCGGATTCGTCCGTCTCGGGGTCGGTCGGCTGTTCGAACGTCTCTTCCGTCGCTTCGTCGTCCGACGACGAGCGGAGCTTGCGAAAGAGCATCCCGAGGCCGGCGAGTACGACCAGCCCGAGTACCGGGGCGAGCAGCTTTCCGACCGACCGACCTCCGGACGATTCGGATTGGGACTTCGTCCGCGTACCGGCGGGTACGGCGTCCTCGTCGCTGTACACTCGTTCTTCGACGAGCGCGGGTTTTTCGAGGTTGATTTTGAAGAGCGCCATCACGGTTCCTTCGTTGCCAAGCGTCATTATACCTTCTGGCTTTCCGTCCGTTCGACCGATTCGCGGACGCCGGGAGGGGGTCCGGACGTCCGTCGGGGAGGGCCGGACGAGACCGCGAACGAGTCGGCGGGTCGAGTCGACTGGTCAGGGCGGCGCGAACGTCCCCCGAACCGCCTCGTCGAGCGTGCGCCTGGTCTCCGGACTCGCGGCGAGGAGGACGCCGACGTAGACGATCCCGCCGAGCGAGACGAGCACCGCGAGGTCGCTCCACGACCGGACGGGGAGCGAGGCGCGGGCCGTCGACACGACGACGAACATCACGAGGCTCGCCCCGACTTGGGCGACCATCGGGCGCGAGAGGGGAGCGAACCCCGACACCGCCCGCCGGAGGAAGAGGAGGGTGCCGAGATACCGGAGCGTCTCCGCGACTAGCGTGGCGACGACGACGCCGATGGGACCGAACCGCAGCGTGAACAGGACGCCGAGGACGAGGTTCACGGCCACCGCGACCGCGGAGAGCCGCATGGCGATATCCGGCCTGTCGAGCCCGTTGACGGCCTGGAGGAGCGGACCGCTCTGCGTGCGGACGACGCGATAGCCGGCCAGTCCGACCAGCAGGAGGGCGGCTTCCCGATACGCCGGCCCGTACACCGTCACGACGAGCGATTCGGAGAGCGCGAGCGCCCCGAAGAGGATGGGGAACGCGAGCACCCCGGAGTAGGCCACGGTGTTCGACACGTCGCGTCCGACGCTCGCACCTTGCGCCCTGCGGGCGCTCACCGCCGCCATCAGCCCGCGCCCCGCCACGTCGGCGACGAACACCGCCGGAAGCGTGAGCATCCACGCCACCTCGTAGAACCCGGCCGCGGCGGGCGCGAGCAGGAATCCGAGCAGGAGCACGTCGAGGCGGTCGTAGGTCGTCCCCAACGCCGTCGTCGGGATGCTGTACCGGGCGTAGTCGGCGAGGCTCCGGACGAACGTCCGTGACGGGAGTGCGGGCCGCGCCCCGACGAACGCGGCCGCGAGGGGGAACGTCAGCGCCGAGGCGGCCGCGAGTCCGTACACCATCCCGGCGGCGACGACCGTTCCGGCCGTGCTGAGGAGCCAGACGAAGCCGATCTGGAGCGGGAGGGTGAACACCGACCGAACCGCGTCTATCCACGTCGCGACGCTGATTCGGCCGCGACCCTGGACGAGGCTGTCGACGGTCTCGTACGCCGACTCGGTGGCGAGCAGGAGGACGAGCAGGAGGGGTGCGGCCGCGAGCCCCGTGTAGCTCCGGAGGGCGTCGCCGGCGACGAACGCGGCGATTCCCGCGAGAACGACCCAACCGGCGTCGAACAGCAGTTGCGCTCCGAACGCGGGCGGCCGGAGCGCGTCGGACTCGGAGAGGCGTTTCTTCGCCGCCAGCGACCAGCCGTTCATCGGTCGATCCGCGAGCTTCGTCAGCGCGTACAGCAGGTAGACGCCTCCGAACGCGCTCGGCCCGAGCCACCGCGCGAAGATGACCGTTCCGGCGAACCCGATGGCCGCCATCGTGAACTGGGCGACCGTGCCGCCCAGCGTCTCCTTGCTGAGGCTGATGTCGGCCGCTTCGCTCACGCGTAGCCTAAGTCCCGGAGTTGGTTCTCGACGGCCTCCGAGACGGCCACGTCGTTCTCGACCGCTCTTCGTTCGAGTCGATCCACGAGCGTTTCGATTCGCTCCCGCGGCTTGTCTATTTCGCCCAGTTCGCGGAACCCGTCCGGCGTCTCCCAGCCGTAGTAGTCCGGGGCGACCAGCGCGTGCCTCTCGGCGTCGAGCGGCGCGGTGTCGAAACCGTCCCCGGTGAGCGACGTCCGGTGACGGTTCGTCAGGCCGTGGTACTCCGCCAGCCACGACCGTCCGTCCAGTTCGCCGAGCAGGCATCGCCCCCGGGATTCGGCGTCGAGGTCCGCGACGTCCACCATCGTCCCGTGAACGTCGAGTAAGCTCACCGTCTCGTCGCGGGTTCCGTCGAGTCCGTCGCCCCAGACGCAGAGCGGAATCCGCGTCACGTCGGGGTACAGCCCGCAGAGGTGCTCCCACGCGCCGTACTCGCCGAGCGCCTCGCCGTGGTCGGCGAGGGTGACGACGTAGTCGAACTCCTCGCGGAGTTCCGCGAAGATGTCCCGGTAGGCGTCCGAGAGGTAGCGGACGCAGTCGTCGTACGCCCGCCGAACCCTCTCCGGGTCGGCGTCGGGGGCGTCGAGCGTGGCCCGCAGCCCGTTCAGTTCGGGCGGTTCGACCGTCCGGTACTCCCCGGGGGGCGCGTAGGGCGTGTGAGCCTCCATCAGGTTGACGAAGAGGAACTCGTCGTCGCCGAAGTCCGTCTCGCGGACGAACCGGAGCGCCTCCGTCGCCCCGTCGTCGCGGGTCGTCCGGCCCCAGCCCATATCTCGGAGTTTGAGCAGCGCGCCCCGCTTGAGCGAGGGGAGCGTATCGCTGTCGCCGACGAGCACGTCGCGCAGGGCGAACAGGTAGCGTTCCGGCCCCATCCCCCGCGTCTCGGCGATGAAGCCGTCCCAGTCGAAGACGTTCTCGGAGAGCGCCCTGAGCCGCCAGCTCCCCTGGAACTGGTCGAAGCCGCGGTGGAAGTCGAACGGCCGGGAGACGTTCACGTTCGCGCTGAACGCCCGGGTCGTGTAGCCCGCGTCCCGGAACGACTCCGCGAGCGCCGGTTCCGGGCAGTCGAACAGTTGCGCGCCGGCGTAGACGCCGAGTTCGCTCGGGTACTTCCCCGCGAACAGGGAGGCGTGGGCCGGGACGGTCCAGTGCGACGTGGAGTAGGCGTTCTCGAACCGCTGGCCGGGGAGCCAGTCGAACCGCTCGTCGAAGGCGTCCTTTCGCAGGGTGTCGAGGACGACGAGCGCGACCCTCATCGCTCCCCTCCGGGGTAGCGCACCCTGTCGACCGCGTCCCAGAACCCGCGTCGCCAGAGCCAGTCGTTGACGCGCCCGAGCGTCGTGTCCGGAACGATTCGCTCCTCGTAGCGGGTCGGGTACTCTCGTCGCAGGCGCGCTCCCTTCTCGGCGTCGATGCTGGCGCGCGTGCGGTCGGGGTGGTGCATCACCAGCGTCGGGTCGTAGCGACACGGGCCGTACCCCTCGATGCGCCACCCGAACTCGGTGTCGTCGCGCCAACCGGCGTACTCGCTTCGAAATCCGCCGGCGGCGAGGGCGGTTTCGCGGTCGAACGCGAGGTTGCAGCCGACGTACTTCCCTTCGCCGCGGTAGGTGCGCCCGCCCTTCACGCGCCCCTCGACGCAGACGACGCCGTCCGAGAGCGCCCCGTCCGCGCGGGCCACCCACTCCGGCGGAGGGCGACAGTCGTCGTCGGTGAGGGCCACCGTATCGGCGTTCGCCGCCTCGATACCGGCGTTTCGCGCCTCGCAGATGTCGAGCGTCGCGTCGTCCACCACCAGCACCTCGAAGTCGCGCATCGTCTGTTCGCGCAGGTCGGCGATCACCCGGTGGTGGTCGTTCGCCGGGAGGGTCGGAATCACGACCGAGACGCGGGGCTCAGCTGACTCGTAGGGTTTCCGTATCATCGTCGACCGCGGAGCGCTTCGAGGCGGCTTCCGCGCGAGTTCTGTTGACGAGGTTCAGGAGGCTGTCCGCGAACGTCGCCCTGTCGTACCGCTCGGCGAATCGCCGAATCTCGGCGGCGTCGAAGTCGTCGGAGTCGAACCGCTCTCCGCCCCCGATTCCGGGAAATCGGTCGTGCAACACCGCCGCGTTCCGTGATTCCTGTCTCATTCGTCCACCCCGTGGAGTCTGCCGACCCTACACCACGTTAGAACATAAATTCGGGGACGTCTTTGAAACCGATGGGCCACAAATCCCTCGGGGATACGAACCGCACCATCTAGTATGCCCACGTGTATCGTCTGCGGCACCGAGGTCGACGCCGAGAACCCGCAAGAGACCGACTTTCAGGAGACGGAGTTCGCCCCCGCGACGATGGTGTACGAGGGCGAGACGTACTACTTCTGCTCGTCGGAGCACGAAACCGAGTTCGAAAACGACCCCGAACGGTACGCCGAGTGACGAGGGTTCGGTCGATTCCCGTACGTCCGTCGCCCGCGCACCCCCCGAGTTTTAAATCTTAAGCCGAATCCAAGAGGGGGTGTGAGCCGCGCACCTCCGAGACGAGTTCCCGCACGTCCTCGTTCGCCTCCTCTTCCGAGACCACCGGTTCCATCCCGTCGAACACCTCGTGAACCATCGCGACCCCGTCGGAGAGCGTGTCCAGTCCGTACCCGCCTTCGAGGACGAACCCGAGGGCCGCCCCCGCCTCGTCCGCCGTCTCCCGAACGCGCGCCGTCAACATGCCGTAGCCGTCGGTCGAGACGCGCATCCGCGAAATCGGGTCGTGGCGGTGGGCGTCGAACCCCGCGCTCACCAACACCAAATCCGGGTCGAACGCGGCGAACGCGGGCGCGACGAGTTCGTCGAAGACCGTGCGGTACTCGGGGTCGCCCGACCCCGCCGGAAGCGGCGCGTTGAGCGTCGTTCCCGCTCCGTCGTCAGTCCCCGACTCGTCGATTTCGCCCGTGCCGGGGTAGAGTCCGTCCTCGTGTATCGAGGCGTAGAACACGTCTCCGACGTCGTAGAAGATGTCCTGCGTGCCGTTTCCGTGGTGCACGTCCCAGTCGAGAACCGCGACTCGCTCGGCGTCGCCCGCGTCGATGACCGACCGGGCCGCGACGCCGGCGTTGTTGAAGAAACAGAACCCCATGGCGTCGTCGGCCACGGCGTGGTGTCCCGGCGGGCGTCCGAGCGAGAAGGGCGTTCGGCGTCCGTCTTCGCCCGCTAGCGCCGCGGCCGCCGCCCAGCACGCCAACCCGGCGCTTTCGAGCGCGGCGTCCCACGTCTCCTCGACGGCGACCGTGTCGGGGTCCCAGTTGCCGCCGCCGCTCGCGCAGAACTCGCGGAACTCGTCGACGTAGCCCGCGTCGTGGACGGCGGTTATCTGGGACTCCGTCGCCGGGTCGGCTTCGACGTACTCGACGCCGTGCTTCCGCGTGAGCGCCTTCCGGATGGCGCGGAGGCGGTCCGGATTCTCGGGGTGACGCTTCCCCGTGTCGTGTGCCAGGCAAACTTCGCTATAGCCGAACTTCATTCGAACAGCCTAAAGTAGGTCTCGATGTCTTCGCCCTTAACCGTTCGCCGGTCCGCGTGATGAGCGAGTATCGCCGCCGCGGCCGCGACGTTGTCGGCGTAATCTTCGAGGATGTCCGCCAGCGCGATTCGCGCGTCCATGGCGACGCGGTAATCGTCGTTGATGTCGAGGCGAGCGATGCGGTCGACCGGCGCGACCGGCAGGGTGAGGTCGTCCTTGTCGACGACCTGCTCGACGCCGAAATCCTCGGCCATCAGCGTCTTCCGTCCGTCCGCCGTCGCCCGCTTCGCGGCGTCCTCGGCCAAGTCGGCCCCGTGAACCTGAATGCGCCGCGCGAGTTCCTCGGCGGCACCCGCACTCACTCGAAGGTCACCTGCGTTCCGTCGAATAATCGTGTCGACCGGCGCAAACGGAAGCTCAACGCTCATAATCCAACAGCGGGAGGCGGTCGCCCTTAATCTTTCCCTACCGGCGTTTGCGGCAAATTGCGTTCGGCCGGCTGTGAACCGCCAGTACGAATAAGGAGGTCGGAACCGAATTTTTGAACACGATGAGTGACCCACACGAACGCGACCGAACGATGGCGAAGGAGAAAGAAGAATCGGAGGAAGCGGAAGGGGAGGAGGAAGTCGAACAGCAGCGCGAGGAAGAACTCGAAGACGAGACGAAGGTCGAGAACGACCAGGCTCGCGAGGACGCCGCCGCCGACGAACAGAACGTGGACAATCACCGCGACGAAGAGCCGTTCCAGAGCTAAGCATCCGGAACGACCGTTTTCGAGAGTCCGCGGGTCGAGTGGTCGGCCGATCGAGCGTTAGAACACGTCGTCGGCGTCGAGCGTTCCGTCGCGGAGTTCGCCGCGCGCCGTGACCTCTTGGCCGAGGTGGACGTCGGCGTCCGTCTCGACGCTCACCGTCTCTTGGCCGTCGTCCAGCACGACGGGATTACCGGCCTGCACGACGGTTCCGGTGAACTCGACGTGTTCGCCGCCTCCGCCGGTCGCGTCCGTGGCGGTCGAATCGGTGTCCGTCGGCGTCGTTTCGTCGGCGTCCGCGGTCGTCGATTCGCTTCCGGAGTCGTCGGCGAACGCGTCGAGTCCCGTGGCGTCGCCGTCCGCGTCGCCGTCCGCGGCATCCGTCGGCGAGCTACTGTCGAGGACGGTGACGGTCGATTGCCACCCGGCGGAGCCTTCGATATCGTCCGCCCACCCGTCCTTGACGTCGATATCCGCGAACTGGACTTTGTCGCCCGGGGCGAGTTCGCGGTCGGCCTTCTCCCCCCAGAGGGCGACTCGAATGTCTCCCGTCTCGTCCTGCACGCGAACGTTCTTCACCTGCCCTTCGGAGCCGTCGTCGCGGTCGAATGTGCGCTTCGGGTCCGACGAGCGGATCACGCCCGCGATGTCGACCGTATCGCCGATTTGGAGGTCGGCGATGGGTGTGCTCTCGGGAACGTACTCGATATCTTCCTCTATCTCTTCGACCGCCCCTCTGTTCCCGACGTGGAGTTCGAGGCTTCCGTTCCGCTCGCGCACGTACCCGTCCACGACCTCGACGGAGACGCCCGGTTCGAGCTTCTCGGCGATGTCGGCTCGCTCGTCCCAGAGCGTGACGCGAATTCGTCCGGTGTGGTCGCCGACGGTCAGGTTGGCGACCCTGCCCTCCGATCCGTCGTCGCGGTCGAAGGTGCGGACGCTGTCCGTATCGAGGAGCTTCGCCCGCACGTTCACGTCCGAGAGGCCGAGCGAGAGGTCGGAGACGGCGTAGGTGTCCTGCACCTGCACGTCTATCTCGGTGTCCTCGTCGGGTTCGACCTGGTCGACGCTGACCTCGGTACCGCTGTAGCCGTCCTTCGGGCGGCCCTTGATGCGGAGCACCTGTCCGGGTTCGAGTTCCTCCTCCGCGGCCTTGGCCTGTTCGTCCCAGAGCGAGATGCGAATCGACCCCGTCTCGTCCGCGACGTCGACGTTCAGCACGTGGCCGTCCGCGTCGTCTCCGTCGCGCTCGAACGTTCGCAGGTCGCCGACGCTCGTCACCTTGGCGACGAACTTCGCCTCCTCCATGCCGGGTTCGACGTCCGCGACTCCGTTCACCTCGTCCTCGTCCAGTTCGTGGGCGATGAGCATCGCGGCTGTTTCCTCGTCCGCGAGTCCGCCCATCTGTTCGACTTTTTCCTCGACGGCACTCCGAAACTCCTCCAGAGAGATGTCGGCGTCGAGGTCTCCGTGCACGTCCTCTATAACGCCCATAATCGTACTAAGGTGGTGGGTTGGCCGTCGCTTAAGCGTTGTCTTTGTGTCGGCGGCCCGACGCTGTCGGGCGCTTTCGGTGCGGTGCTACTCACAGAGAATACTGCCCGCGTCCTCTCGGATAAATGTACGCTTCGTCCACCTGGCCGCCTACGTACCGTCGGAGGTGGTCGTAGCGCTCGAACCGTCTCGTTTCGTCGTCGCGACCGTCTTCGTCTCGCCGAGGCTCCGATGGACGACTTTCACCGATTCCGGAATCGGCCCCCCGAACGAGAGGGTCGCTCGATACTCGAGTTCGGTGAGACACTGCGTGCAGGCGGTCGCGCCGTCTTTCTTCTTCGTTTCGACCTTGACCGTGAGGGCTCCGTCTTTCCCCACGTTCGCGCCCGCGAGAACCGGCTTCGCACAGGAGTCGCTGCCGGTGATGGTGCCGGTGACGACGACGTTCTTCTTCGACGGTTCGAACGAGACCGTCGCCGTTTGGGTCTCGTTCCCGCAGTTCGCGCCGAGCACTTTGAACGAGCGGTTCTCGATGGTCGGCCTCTCGGTCGTCGTCGTGGTGTCGCCTCCCGCGTCGCCCGAGCCGTCGTCGGGCGTCCCCTCGCCCGGAGCGCCGCCCCGGCCGAGACAACCGCCGAGTAGGCCGACGGCCGCCGCCGCGCCCGTTCGCTGGAGAATTTCCCGTCGTTGCATACGAGGAACCACCACCCGCGCCGTAAAAATACTCCCGTAGGCGAAAACAGCGATTTGAGTTACCTTCGCGCGGTTCCCGCGGTGCGCGCCGGATGCGCTTCACTCGCACGGCGTCTTCAGACCGTAACCCCTATAACCGAAACCGCGAAAGGCATGAATGAGTCCTGGTAGGGTAGTGGACTATCCTCTTGGCTTGCGGAGCCAGGGACCGGAGTTCAAATCTCCGTCAGGACGCTTTTTCGAGCGTGGCGCGATGAGCGGAGCGGGTCGTCCCCTCACTTCGTCGCCCGAATCAACACCTTCTCGTTACCGAATCCGCGAACCGCACCGTCTTCGACGGTGACGCCGTACACCGCTTTCGCCTCCGGCCGCCGAACGAGCTCGCGAAGTTCCTCCCGCCGTTCCTCGTCGGGATTCGTCCGGTCGACCCACGCTTCGTAGTCCAGTTCCTTCCGCACGGTCGTCGATTCGTCGATGGCGAATCCCGCCTCGCGGAACCGGTCGAGCCACCGTTCGACCGAGACCGCCTCGCCGTGGCTCGGGTCGCGGAGGCGCTCGAACCGGTCGAAGAAGGCGGCGAGTCGCTCGTCGTCCGGCGCGACGTTGTCCTCGAACGCGAAGACGCCGCCGGGCGCGAGCACGCGGACGACCTCGCGGAGGAACGCCCGCGGGGCCGGAAAGTGGTGGGCCGCGATTCGACAGGTGACCGCGTCGAAAGCGTCGTCCGCGAAGGGGAGGCGCTCCGCGTCGGCGACGGTGCCGACCACGTCGAACGCTTCCGCGGCGGTCGCGACCATCGCGGGCGTCGCGTCGGCGGCGACCACCGTCGGGACGCCCGCGTCGGCGAGCGCCGCGGCGGTGTGTCCGGCCCCGCACGCGACGTCGAGCGCGCGGGTCGCGTCGTCGCACCACGAGGCGAGCAGTTCTAAGTCCGCGCCCGTTCGGTGGACGTCGCTGTCGAGGTAGTCGCCCGCGAGTTCGCCGAACGACGCCGTCGTCAGTCGTTTCCGTTCGAGGTCGTCCATACCGAAACGACGCCTATCGGGGGTATGATCGTTACCGTTCGGTCAATTCTGGCCCTCCCGAACGGCGAACGCGCGCCGGTCTGCTATGCGTCCACAGGCCAAATGTCTCCTCGATCGTGACACTTTTTAACCCCTGACGAGTATTTACTCGTGTATGAGTAAAATTGAGAACTACCGACTGTTCGTACAGGACGCGAAGAAGTGGGCCGCGAAGAAGACGGGGAAGTAAACCACCTTTTCTTCCGCACGATAGCGATACCCGTAGCGAAGCGTTTCGGTACCGCTAGTCGGCGACCGGTCGCTCCACCTTCGCCGCGAAGAGGAGGAACAGTCCGAAGAGCCTCCCCGGTTCGCGGAACCGAGCCATCCCCGTCCTCGCGTCGTACTCGACGACGCCCGCGTCGGCCAACTTCGGCAGGTCGACGTTCCGCAAGCGGATCATCGTTCGCTCGCGCTCGTCGTCCGTCACCTCCTCGGACGGTTTCTCGCGTTGCCACGCCGCGACCTGCGTGGCGATGTCGTCGAGCTCGGCGGAGCCATCCAGATCGTGGAGATAGTACAGCACGTATCGTCGCTGTTCGCTCGCTAGCAAGCGGAATATCCTATTGAGCGAACGTTCGTCCGTGACCGGCCCCTGTAACATCCCTCCTTGAGTGGTACGGCACCCGCCCGAATAGTCATTGTGGTTTGCTAACAACTGCCGGTTCGGAAGGGATTTTCGCTTCCGACGAGAAGGTGACGACATGGAGAACTCCCTTCGCGCCGGCGTCGCCATCTACAACGCAGGCGAGTTCCACGCCGCCCACGACGCGTGGGAAGACCACTGGCTGGAACTCGAACGCGACTCCGACGACGAGCGATTTCTCCACGGTCTCATCCAGTTCACCGCGGCGGTGTACCACGCCCGCGGATCGAACTGGGAGGGAGTTCGAGGGCTGGCCGAGAGCGCGGTGGCGTACCTCGACGGGCTTCCGGCGAACTACCGCGGCGTCAACGTCGGCGACGTTCGGGACTACCTCCGCGCGGTCCGCGACGACCCCGAACACGCAGAGCGGGTCGCGCCGCCGCGGTTGACCCATCGCGGGGTCGTTCTCCTGCCCGACGATCTCGATTTCGACGACTCCGCGGCGGCGGCGCTCGTGCTCGCCGAGGAGTTCGGGTACGACGAGAGGACCGTCGAGCGCGCCGTCGAGTTCGCCCGCGACGACCTCGAATCGGGCGACGAGGGGAGTCATTTCGTCACCCTCGTCGTGGATTTCGTGCGGGAGGACGAGAATCGAGGACTGGTGTTTCGACGACTTCGACAGCACGCGGAACGCCGGGCGTCGCGCGAACGCGACGTCGACGGCCTGTTCGAGTAAGAACTCGGTCGAGAGAGCGGAAGTACCGCGGCGACGGTACCGGGTTCCGCCCCGGGTTCTTTTGTCGATTCGCGGCCTACGAGCGCGCATGTCACGGAGCGGAACCTCCACCGCCCAGCGGTTCTACGGTCGGTGGGCGCGGCTGTACGACCTGCTCGCGTCGACGACGCCCGGATTGTCGAGCCTGCGCGAGCGCGCGGTCTCCGAACTCGCACTCTCGCCCGGCGACACCGTCGTGGAGATGGGCTGCGGCACGGGCGCAAACTTCCCGCACCTTCGGCGTCGCGTCGGTTCCGAGGGGAGAGTCGTCGGCGTGGACTTCACCCGCGGGATGCTCGAACGAGCCCGCGACCGGGTGACCCGAGAGGGGTGGGAGAACGTCCACCTCGTGCAGGCGGACGCCGCTACGTTCGAACCCCGCGAAGAGGTGGACGCCGTGCTCGCCACCTTCGTGGTAGGGATGCTGGACGACCCCTACACGACGGTCGGGCACTGGACGAACTGGGTGCGCCCCGGCGGCCACCTCGCGCTCCTCGACGCGGGCCAGAGCGCCAACCCATACTCGTGGCCCCTGAATCAGGCCTTCCGCGGACTGGTCGTCGCCTCGACGCCCGGTAGCGTGTTGGACTTCGAGCGCCCGCCGTGGAACGTGCTGGACGAGCGAATTTCGGAGGCGCGGCGGGCGCTCTCGGAGCGCGCGGTCGAGACGCGGGACAGCGAGCACGTGATGGGAATCGTTCGAATCGCGGGCGGGCGATTGGCGTAGCGACTCGGAACCGGGCTATCGCTTTCCGGCGAACCGAGCGACCCCCCGAAAATAGGCTATCGACCGCCGACGACCGACTCCCCTCAGTCGTCCGCGGGCGACGGCGTTCCCGACATCTCGACCGTTCCGCCGACGCCGAGTTCGTCCAGCGCGACCTGCGCGGCGCGCTTGCCCGAGAGGAGCATCGCGCCGAAGGTCGGCCCCATCCGGGTCAGCCCGTAGGTCGTCGCGGTGGCGAGGCCGGTGGCGACGAGACCGTCGTGAACCTTCCCGGCGTGTTCGACCACCTCGTCCTCGCTCTTGGCGACCCACATCGAGTCGTGGCCGGGCGAGTCGTGGCCGGGCGCGCCGTACTGATCGTCCGCGGTCTTGTCCATGCCCGTGTTGTGTTCCTTCGCGTGACTGAGACCCGGCGCGTCGAGCACGCCGCGCTCCTGAAGTTTCGAGACGACGACGGCGTCGTGGCCCGTCGCGTCGATGACGAGGTCGGACTCGACCGCGATGGGGTCGACGCAGGTGAGTTCCCTCGGCAGGGCGTGAACCGGCGTCCAGTTCATGACGATACCGCCGACGCGGTGGTTCTCGCGGACGACCACGTCGGTGAACTCGGTCATGTTCTGCATCTTCGCGCCCGCGGCGCAGGCGGACTCGATGAGCGACGAGCAGGCGTGCGGGCCGTTCGCGACGTACAGTCCCTCCGCCTCGTCGGACTCCTCGTAGGGGACGCCGAGGTCGTCGAGCACGGAGTGGGCCGGGTCGCGAACCGTGACTTTGTTCATCAGGAACCCGCCGAGCCAGAACCCGCCCCCGAGGTAGTTGTTCTTCTCGACGACCATCGTCTGCACGCCGCGCTCGCCGAGTTCCTTCGCCGCCATCAGTCCGGACGGCCCGCCGCCGACGACGATGACCTCGTTCTCGGAGAACTCGTCGAACTCCTCGCTCCACGCGCCGCCGATCGCTCGAGTCACTTCCGCCTCGCTGACGTCCGCGAATCCGTCGAACCCTTGCATATCACCTAGTGGTATAACGAAGTGGTTAAAAACTGTTTCCGTCCGATGATGACACTATCGTGATGGAAAAATCGGCCCGTCCGACCGCGGAAAAGATCTTTAGTCGTTAACGACGGTCGAGTCCGACCGGTCGAGCCGCGCTTCCGCGAAACGAAAAACCGACCGCGAGAGCGCCTCGGCTGGCCGACTACACCAAGTCGTCGCGGAGTCGGACTTCCGAGTTCCGCACCGCCGTAACCATCGACTCGTCGAGTTGGTGGGTGTCGTCGTCCTCGTCCCAGTCGAGCGTCTCCCTGAGGCCGTCCGGGACGTGGTCCCAGTCCGGGTCGACGTACGCCGTGTCGCCGCTGACGTCGGTGACGGTGCCGATTCGTTCGGTGCCGCTGACGACGGTCTTTCCCCTGTCGTCGTCGGTGAGTTCGGCGGTCATCTCGCGTCGGGATACGCCGTCGCCGCCCATAGTCCCGGCGGCCACCCGGGGCGCGGCCGGTAGATTCTCGGCGGTTCGAACTCTCAGTATCGTCCATGTCGAGCGAGGTCACTGAAAACGACGAGGCCAAGGTCGTCGTCGCGGGAAACGGCGACCACATCGGCATCGTGGACGACGTGCGGGACGGAACGGCGTACGTCGACCCCGATCCGGGCGTCAGTTCGGAGCTGAAGTCGAAGCTCGGCTGGGGGTCGACCGAGCGGGACACCTATCCCCTCCGCAACGACGCCGTCGATAAGATAACGGACGAAGCCATCCACCTCCGGAGCGAGTACTGAGCGGTTCCGCGACGGGGTTCGCAAATCGGAACTCGGAAGGGGATTCCTTCGAGGGTCGTCCGCTCTATTCGTACTTCGGGAGACGCCGGGAGGCGTCGCTTCCCTCCACGAACGGGAGCGCCGCCGATTCCGCGGACACGTCCTCGCCGTCGACTCGCACCGTCAGTTCCGTTCCGTCCGTCACGCCGTAGTCCACCAGCGCCATGGCGACGGGTTCCTCGCGGGACGGGCTCTCGACGGCGCGGGTGACTTCGCCGACCGCCTCGTCGCCGTCGAAGACGGCGGCCCCTCGCTCCGGCACGGTTTCGGGGAGCAGTCCAGCGAGTCGCCGACTCGGCCGCCCGCGGTTCTCGACGCGCGAGACGACCTCCTGACCGACGTAGCAGCCCTTGTCGAAGTCGAGGGCGTTCCGCAGGCCGAGGACGTTCGGAATCTCGCCGTCGAGTTCGAACTCGAACAGCGGCGTCCCGGCTTCCAGCGTCAGCGACTCCCACGTCCGCCTGCCGAAGGGGGCGGCGTTCAGCCCGCGAGTAAGGAGTGTGTTAAAGACGAGTTCGACGTTCGGTCGCGCGCGCCCGATTTCGTCCTCCGTTTCGCCGGTCGTGCAGACGACCTCGTACCCCTCCTCGCCCGTGGGCGCGTCGGTTCTGACGACCGTCACGCCGACGTCGGATATCTTTCCCCGGACGAACGAGAGGTGTTCGTCGGGCGTGCCGGCGTGGTTCAGCACGCTGGCGACCTTCTCGGTCGCCTGCGGCCCGTGGACGCCGAAGACGGCGAACCGGTCGGTCGCCACCGAGATCTCCACGTCCTGAATGAACACCTTCTCGCGCCACTCCTCCGCGAGCGGGGTCGCTCTCCCGGGTGCCGTAAAGAGCAGGAGGCTGTCGTCCGTACAGTAGGCGTACATGTCGAGTTCGATTCGACCCTGCGGGTCGAGGAGCAGGGCGTAGGTCCCCCGCCCGTCCTCCGTGGGAATCGAGTTCGAGACGACGTTGTCCACGAACTCGATGCGGTCGTCGCCGGAGACGACCACGACGCCGTAGGGCATCTCGGCGAGTCCGACGCCGTTCCTGACGGCGCGGTGCGTTCGCTCCGGCCTGCCGTAGTCGCGCGGAACGCGGCGGTTACCGACCGAGCAGAACGTGGCCCCGTGGTCGCGGTGTATCTCTTCGAGAGCGTTCATACGGGTATTCGATGCCCGAGGGGAGTAAAAACGTCGGATGCGCTACAGGGGTAAGCGGTCGATGATTCGGTCGACGATGGACGGCTCTTCGCCCTGTTCGTCGGGGTCGGGGATGACGCGCTCGTCCGGTTTGATTCTGGTTCGTCCGTTCTCCGTTTTCGCGTTGATGAGGTCGTCCTCCTTGAGATTCGCGAGGGCGGCTTCCAAGTCGTCGATGTCGGCCTCCACGTGCGACCGGAGTTCGAAGACCGTCATCCCCTCCTCGCTCCGGTCCACGAGGGCGTCGAGCACCCGGACTTCGATGTCCGCGCGGCGTCGATACTCCCGCTTGGCCTTCATATCCGTCTCTATGTCCCCCCGGTTTTTAGCCTTACCTGCGTTCGTTTCCGAGCGTCGGTCTCGGGCGGAAAATCGAACCGCGGTCGCGGACCGACGCTCGAAGGGACGGCCGACGACGCGGCGGAAACGGCCACAGCGATTTCAAACGTAACCGCCGAACCGGGACGTATGGTCAGGGTTTCCGACTTTTGGGGGGTCGCGAAGCGGGTCGTCTCCGATTTCTCCGAGAAGAACGTGACGTTCATGGCCGCGGGCATCGCGTACAACGCCATCGTCTCGCTCGCCCCGATGCTCCTCTTGCTCCTGTTCGTCATCTCCATCTTCGGCGGCGGCCTCGAAGCGCGCATCGCCGCGGTCGCCGGGAACTGGCTCCCCGGTCCCATCGCGAGCGTCGTCGAACGGATATTCGAAGGGAGTTCGTCGGCCGCCAGCGCCTCGTTCGTCGGGCTGATCGTTCTCGTTTGGGGAACGCTCAAGATATTCCGCGGTCTCGACACGGCCTTCTCGGAGATATACGAGACCGAGACGCGCAACTCCTTCGTCGACCAGCTCGTGGACGGACTCGTCGTCTTCGTCTCGCTCGTCATCGCCATCGTGGCGACGGTGGGCGTCAGCGCCGCCTTCGCGCGGTTCTCCGACGCCGTCCCCTTCCTCGGCTACCTGACGCCCCTGATACTCGTCCTCGGCCTCGTTATCGCGCTGTTCCCCGTGTACTACCGGTTTCCCGACACCGAGGTCGGGATGGACGACGTGCTGCCGGGCGTGATATTCGCCGCGGTCGGGTGGGCGGCGCTCCAAGGACTGTTCCAGATCTACCTCGTCCTCAAAGACCCGGGGTCGGGAAGCTTCCTCGGCAGCGTCGTCGTCATCGTCACCTACCTGTACTTCACGGGGCTCGTCCTCCTGCTCGGCGCGGTCATCAACGCGGTCGTCGGCGACCACTCCTCGGGAGCGCCGGGCGGCGTCGGACGGGGCGCGACGAGCTACGACACCGAGACCACGGCGTCGCTGGACCGCGACGAACTCGCCGACTACCTGCGAGACCTCCGCGAGGAACTGGCCGGTCGCTACGAGGGGATGCGTCCGGCGGGCGACGCCGGCGACGGACACCCCCGCCCCGCCGGCGACGTGGAACTCGTCGAACACTCCTCGACTCGGGACGACACCCGTCAGTGGGCGGTCACGCTTCGGTGGGAGGTCGCCGACGAGGCGAAGTCGACGGACGATTGAAACCGGACGCCGCGACCCGTCACCGTTCGATCTTCGAACTCGCCTCGCGGAACAGCCCGTCGAGAATCTCGGGAGTCGTCGGGTGGAACGCTCTATCGGGAACGTCGCGCACGTCCATCTCGCGTTCGACGACGACCTGCATCGTCTTCGCCATCACGTCGGCGTGGTAGTGGAGGCCCTGATACCCGAGCACCGTCCCGTCGTTCGCGTCGACCACGAGCTTCGCGAGTCCCTCCGGGGCGTACTTCGTCTCGAACACGCCGTCGTCGCTCGCCCGGCGCGTCACCGCCACGTACTCCCTGTCCTCCGAGTCAGCCACGCGCTCCGAGACGCCGACCCTGGCGAAGGGGTAGACGCCGGCGGCCGAGAAGACGACGTGGTGGTGGACGTTCTCGTACCGGTCGAGGTCGTCCCCGCGAGCGTGCGCGAGGATGTTCTCGGCGGCCGTGAACCCCTGTTCTTTGGCGACGTGGAGGATGGGTTCTTTCCCGTTCGCGTCCCCCACGACGAACGTTCGAGGGGCGTCGCGGGCCTGCATGGTGTCGTCGACCCACCCCGTCCCCGGTTCGAGCGCGGTGTTTTCCAGTCCGAGTCCGTCGAGGTTCGGTCGCCGACCCGTGAACAGAAAGAGCCGGTCGGCGTCGATAGCGCGCTCCTCCCCGTCGCGCTCGACGTGGAGGCGAACCCCGTCGTCGGTCGGTTCGACGCGCTTCTCGCGGGTTTCGGTGAGGATTTCGACGTCGAACTCCTCGCGGTATATGTCGAGCAGTTCGTCCCCGAACGCGTCGTCGGCCTCGTCCAGCGGTCGTTCGTCGTGTTCGACCACGGTGACGTCCATCCCCGCCGCCTCGCTCAGGTAGGGGACGAGTTCGATGCCGACGTACCCGAAGCCCATCACGACGCCGGAATCGGGAAACTCGGTCGCGTCCAACACGTCCGCGCTGGTCGCGTACTCCACGTCGTCGATGCCGGGCAGGTCGGGAACGTTCACGACCGACCCCGTGGCGACGACGACGTAGTCCGCCTCGATTTCGCGGTCGCCGACCGCGACGGTGCGGTCGTCCACGAACCGGGCGGAGTCGTGGTGGAACTCGACGTTCTCGCGCTCCGCGAGGTCGTGGACCGCTTCGCGGCGGTGCTCCGCGAAGCCGAGGACGTGCTCGTCCTTGCGGTCGACCACCGATTCGAGGTCGACGTCGGGCGTTCCGGAGAGCCGGGGGTCGTGGCGGACGTGGTAGCGGTGGGCCGCCGCCGACAGCACCTCCTTCGAGGGCATACAGCCTTCGAGGATGCACAACCCGCCGCCCGGAACCCCGTCGTCCACGAGGGTCAACCGGACGTTCGGTTCGTCGGCGAGGCTCCGGGCGACGGCGACGCCCGCGCTTCCGTACGCTCCGACGACGAGTACGTGAATCGCCATGTGTCGGGCAACGGACGACGGAGGTTTATGGGTTGAGGTAACGACGGGAACCGCGGGTGGCCGCGTGCGGTGGTTCCCGTTCGCTCGCCGCGACGGTTCGGACGAACGCGGAATGCGGACAAACGAACGCCTTTTGAGGCAGGGTACCCGAGTGGCACCCATGGCGACTGAACAGGCATCAGAGCGACGGGCGGCCCATCTCCGAAGTATCACCGTCACGTCGCTCGCTTCGATAGCTGGAATCGTCGCAGCGTTCGTCTCCGCCGCGGTAGTGGGGACGACGGACGTGGCGGCGAAAGACCAGATGGGACTGGCCATCATGCTCGCGTTCGTGGTCGTCCAGATTCCGCTCCTTCGATTCATCGGATACGAACTCGACGGGGTCAAAGACCACCTCTTCGTAGCGTTCATGACGTTCTCGCTGTGGTTCATCACGTGGGGGATTCTGCTCATGAACCACGTACAGGTGTAACCATGGCGGAAGACAGCATCGCCGTCGTAGACCTGGAGCGATGCCAACCCGACAGGTGCAACTACGAGTGTAAGAACTACTGCCCGCCGAACCGGACCGGCAAGGAGTGCATCACGCTCCGCGGCGAGGACGCGGACGAGGGCCAACCCGACCAGATTCACATCAGCGAGGAGATCTGTCTCGGCGAGACCTGCGGCATCTGCGTCGAGAAGTGCCCTTTCGACGCCATCGAAATCATCAACCTCCCGCAGGAGCTACAGGACGACCCGACCCACCGGTACGGCGAGAACGCCTTCGCGCTGTACGGTCTTCCGATTCCGCAGGAGGGGCAGGTGACGGGAATCCTCGGCCCCAACGGAAGCGGGAAGACGACCGCCGTGAAGATTCTGGCGGGCGAACTCGCGCCGAACCTCGGTCAGTTCCAGAACCCGCCGGGGTGGGACGCCGTGCTCGAACGCTACCGCGGGACGGAGCTACAGAACTACCTCGAAGACGTGCGGGACGGCGACGTGACCGTCGCGCGGAAGCCCCAGTACGTCGATAAGATTCCCGACCGGTTCGACGGGAACACCGCCGAACTGCTCTCCCGAACCGACGAGCGCGGCGTGCTGGACGACCTGCTCGCCCGCCTCGAAATCGAGCACGTGATGGAGCAGGACATCGACAGTCTCTCCGGCGGCGAACTCCAGCGCGTGGCGCTGGTGGCGGCGCTCGCCCGCGACGCGGACTTCTACTTCCTCGACGAGATAACGCCGTACCTCGACATCAGCCAGCGCGTCAAGGTCGCCCGCCTGATTCAGGAGATGGCGGGCGAGGACGGGCGGTCGATGCTCGTGGTCGAACACGACCTCGCCATCCTCGACCTGGTGGCCGACAACCTCCACGTCGCCTACGGCGAACCCGGCGCGTACGGCGTCATCACGACGCCGAAATCGGTGCGCAACGGCATCAACGAGTACCTCGCGGGCTACCTCAACAACGAGAACATGCGCATCCGCCCGAACCCCATCGAGTTCGACGAGCACGCGCCGCGCGAGGCGACGACCGCCGACCCCCTCGCGGAGTACCCCGACCTCTCGAAGTCCTACGGCGAAGGCGAGTTCTCGCTCGACGTGGAGGGCGGGACGATATACGAGAACGAGGTGCTCGGCATCGTCGGCCCGAACGGAATCGGGAAGTCGACGTTCGCCAAACTGCTCGCCGGGCGACTGGAACCCGACGAGGGGAGCGTGGACTTCGAACTCGGCATCTCCTACAAACCGCAGTACATCGAAATCGACCAGCCGATGCGCGTGGACGCCTTCCTCTCGTCGTTGACCGACGACTTCGGCTCCTCGTACTGGAACACCGAGATAGCCCAACCGCTGCTGCTCGACCGAATCATGGAGCAGAACTTGACCGACCTCTCCGGCGGCGAGCGCCAGCGCGTCGCCATCGCGGCCTGCCTGTCGAAGGACGCCGACCTCTACCTGCTGGACGAACCCTCGGCGTACCTCGACGTGGAACAGCGCGTCCGGGCGACGCGCGCCATCCGGCGCTACGCCGAGATGCAGGACGCCACGGTGCTGGTCATCGACCACGACATCTACATGATAGACCTCGTCTCCGACCGCCTGATGGTGTTCGACGGCGAACCCGCTCAACACGGTCACGCGGGCCGCCCGAAGGGGATGCGAGAGGGGATGAACGACTTCCTCGCCAACCTCGACATCACGTTCCGCCGCGACGAGAACGTGGGTCGCCCGCGCATCAACAAGCCGGGCAGCCAACTCGACCGCCAGCAGAAGGGCGAGGGCGAGTACTACTACAGCTAACTACTCAGTTCTCTCCGGCGAAACCCTAACGAACGAATTACGACCGCTGTTTTCGAGGCCAACCGGCTTCCATGCCCGCGCCGAGGACGATTCCGAGGGCGATTCCCATGGGCAACTCGTTCATCGCGACGCCGATGGCGATACCGAGGACGAGACCGATCGACATCCCCGCGCCGACGTCTCGCCGAGAACCGTCCTCTCCGCTTGCGTCTCCTCCGTTCGCGGAAGTCATCGACTTCACATCGCCGTATTCGACGATAAAACTGCCTGTGAAAGGACCGAAAGGAGTGCTCTCATCGTTCGACCCTCCGGTTCTTCGATTCGGCCATCGTCACTGTTCTTCGACGGTGGTCGCGTCGGCGGGTCGCGCTCCCGGTGATTCACGCGAACGGCCCGCGGCAGCGACGAACCGAATCACCTTTTTTCCGGCCCGATGTAGCGCCCGACAGTGATTTCGACGCTCGTCGCGTGGCTCTCGGTCTCCGACAACCGCGCGAAACTGTTCGCCCTCCTCGCCGTCCTGTTCTTTACGACCGCCGGAGTCGGGGCGCTCACCGCACCCGACCGCCCCCACCCGACGGTCGACGAAGAGCGCCCCGCGAACAACACCCTCGTCGCCCTTCAGGGGTACGAACACGAAGGACGGGCCATCGAGGTGACCCCGCGGGGCGAAGTCGTCTGGGAGTACGCGAAGGCGGACGACGTGTTCGACGTGGAAGCCCTCGGCCCGAACCGCGTCCAGATCGCCGTGGCGGACGAGATTCCGGACGAGCGGTGCCCGCCCCGGTTCCGCGACGACGGACACCGAAACTGCGTGCGAAACGCGCTCCGCGTCGTGGAGAAAGGGACGAAAGCGACCCTGTGGGAGTACGCGTGGTTCGACGCGAAACTCCACGCGCACGAGTTGCACGACGCCGACCGCTACACCGTCGACGGCGAACCCCGCTGGGTGCTCGTGGACATGGGTAACGACCGCGTGTTCGCGGTGAACCGCGCGAAGGAGGTCCTCTGGCGGTGGAACGCGACCGACCGCTACGAGCGCCCGCCCGAGATGGGCGCGGAGGGCGACTGGACGCACGCGAACGACGTCGACAGGATCGAACCGGGCGTCTTCCGGGTCAGCCTCCGGAACTTCGACACGGTGGTCGACCTGCACGTTCGAAACGGTTCGGTCCGCGTCGAACCGGTCGTCGGTCCCGACTCGTTCTCGAAGCGCGGCGACGTGCTCCACGAACAGCACAACCCGGACACGCTCGGCGACACCCTGCTCGTGGCGGACAGCGAGAACGACCGCGTCGTGGAGATTCGAAACGGGAGCGTCGTCTGGAAGTACGGCGGGAGCGCGGTCTTCGATTGGCCGCGCGACGCGGACCGCCTGTCGAACGGCCACACCCTCGTCACCGACTCGTACAACGACCGCGTCGTGGAACTGGACGAGAATGGCGACGTCGTCTGGTCCATCGAAACCGGGTCGCTCCCCTACGAGGCGGACCGACTCCCGGGAGAGGGTAGCGACGGGCCGACCGCGCGCGAGGCGGGGATACCGAACCGGACTAGCGGCGCGTCGGTCGTCCACGAACGCAGTTCGTGGGCGATATCGATGGTGAAGTACGTCGCGCCGGACGGCCTCGCGGAGCAGTCGTTCGTCCTCCTCTTCGGTCTGCTCGCGCTCGTCGGAAGCGGCATCGAGCGCTGGCGCTAACGTTTTTCGGACGACCGTCTCGATCGGACTCGTCGGCGTTCAGAGCACCTGACGCTGACAGGTGCCACAGAGGTTCTCCTCTTTCACGTCCACCTCGCGGACGGTCGGCGAGAAGTTCATGACGCAGCGCGAGTTGTCGCAGTGTTCGAGGCCGAGCGTGTGGCCGATTTCGTGGACGACCTCCTTGCGCACGCGGTCGGAGAACACCTCGTCGGCGGGCTTGGTCGAGATGCCGCCGTCGGAGGAGAGACCGTCCGACGCGGGCTGAAGCCGAAACGTGGAGATGACGCTCCCGCTCCCGTCGAGGTAGGCGAGACCGAAGACGTAGTTTCGACGGCGGTAGAAGAGATCCTGGGGCGTGATGGCGATGTTCTTCTCTCCGGTTCCGATGCGACTTGCCAACTCGATGAAATCCTCCGCCCGGTACTGGTCGCGGTTGGGGTCGTGCGACCCCGCCGGAATCTCCTGTCGGTCGTGTACCATCACGTCGCAGTCGTAGATCGTCCGAAGGGCCGCAGACGCCTCGCGCTTGACCCGTCCCGCTACGTCCCCCACGGGGACGATGTCAATCAACATAGCAACCCCTATGGGGGGACGGCCCATAAACATCCCGCCGTGAACCCGGACACCCGCGACGGAATCGTCGCCCGCCTCGCCGACTACCGGCGCGCCGTCGAGGTCGGAATCGGCAACCGAACCGACGTGGCGGAGGCGCTCTCGGACGCGGGGGTTGCCGTCACCGCGACCGACGTCGCGCCCCGCGACGTTCCGGGCGGCGTTCGGTTCGCGCTGGACGACGTGACCGACCCCGACGCGGCGGTGTACGAGGCCGCGGACGTGCTCTACGCGCTCAACATCCCGCCGGAACTGCACCGCCCCGCGCTGGCGGTCGCGAGCGCCTGCGACGCCGATTTCGTGTTCACGACGCTGGGCGGCGACCAACCGGCGATTTCGGTGCGACGGGAGACGATTCCGGGGGAGACGCTGTTCTGGGCGCGGGAGACGCGCGCCGACCGCGCCGGAACCGAGGCGGAGCGGTGAGAGACGGTTCGCGGAGTCGAGAGCGACCGAGTACCGCTTAGGCTTCGGCTTCGTACCCGAGTTCGATGATCGCCTGACGGACGCGCTCGGCCGCTCCGGGTTCGCCCGCGACGGTGACCTCGTCCGCTTGGGCGTCGGGGTAAACGCTGCTCACCCCGCGGAGGCCCGTCACTTTCTCGCGAACCGCGTGCTCACAGCCTTTACAACTCATGCCGGTCACTTCGATGTTGTACTCTTCCATCTACGGTCGAAGATACGGGCGCTGTTCAGTTAATACCGGTGCACTTTCCGAAAATATTGATTTCACCCTTCGTTTAAATTTCTTCGGAGGGAGAGCGCCGACGTGCGTCGTTTTTACTCGTCCGGTTTGCGCGCAACGAGCGTCTCCGCCGCGTGCCGGTGCGGTTCGCCGCCGGAGTCGTCGTCGAAGACGAACTCGTCATCCGCCAGCACCGTCCAGTCGTCGTAGTAGCTCCGAAGTTCGCCCGGGTCGTAGAAGTGCTCGTTCGCCCCCCAGTCGGGCGGGGTCGGAATATCGGGGTGGTCGACGAAGGCGAACAGGACGTGGATTCCGCCGTCCGTGGTGTCGGCTTTGAACCGTTCGAACTGCCGGACTCGATTCTCCGGGCGGAGGTACTGGAGCGTGCCGCAGGAGTACACCGCGTCCATCGCGGGGAAGTCGAGGTCGTTCACGTCGGCCTCGCGGGTCCGTATCTCGACGCCGCGCTCCTCGGCCAGTCGCTCGGCTTTGTCGAGACCGTTGGGGACGGGGTCGACGGCGAGGACGTCGTACCCCCGCTCCGCGAGGAACACCGCGTCCCGACCCTCGCCGGCGCCGATGTCGACCGCGGTCGGCACCTCGCGGTCGGGGGCGAACTTCGGCACCGACTCGGCCAGTTCGTTGGGCTCCGTTCCCCAGTAGTACTCCTCGCGTCCGTAGAGTCGCTGTAGTTCCTCGGCCTTCATCGGTCGTGCGTGGCAGCGGAACCGACAAAAGCGAGTCGGTAGACCCTTGTCGCGTCGCGCGAACGCCAGCGTATGAACGCGGACGCTGTCGTGCTGGACATCGACGGGGTGCTCGTGGACGTGGCGGACTCCTACCGGCGGGCCATCGTGGAATCGCTGTCGCGGGTTTACGGCGACACCATCCCCAAACCGGACGTGCAGGCGTTCAAGGACGCGGGCGGGTTCAACAACGATTGGGAACTCACGTACGCCGCGGCGCTGTTCGTCCTCGCCTCGCGCGAGGGTCTCGGCCAATCCATCGAGGAGTTCACCGACCGAATCGCCGAGCGGGGCGGCGGACTCGACGCCGCCGAGGACGTCGAGTCCGCCGCCCTGCCCGACGACGCCCTCGCCCGCGTCCGCGAGGCGTGGAGTCCCGAGCGATTGCGCGAGGTGTTCCAGCAGCTCTACCTCGGGCGGGACCTGTACGCCGAAATCGAAGGCGCGGAGCCGACGCTCGACGCGCGAGGCTACATCAACGACGAGCCCGTGCTGGTCGAGTCGGAGACGCTCGCCGAACTCGCCTCGAGCTATCCCGTCGGCGTCGTCACCGGCAGGCCCGCGGCGGAGGCCGACATCGCCCTCGAACGCGCCGGAGTGGACGTGGCCGACGAACGCCGCTTCACGATGGACGACTGGGAGCAGGGTAAACCCCACCCGCACGCGCTGACGACGCTGGCCGAGCGATTCGACGCCGAACGCGTCGTCTTCGTCGGCGACACGCTGGACGACATCCGGACCGCCGTGAACGCGACCGAGGCCGACCCCGACCGCGAGTACTTCGGCGTCGGCGTCCTGACGGGCGGACTGACGGGGGCGGAAGGCCGCCGGAAGTACGAGGCGGCGGGGGCGGCGGCGGTCGTCGATTCGATAAACGACCTGCCCGCGTTGCTGGAGGAAGACTGATACCGAAGCGGTGACATCGAGTGATATGGTCTCCGGCGAACACGCCGTCAAAACCGTCCTGCTCGCCCTCTTGCTCGCGTTCGTCGCGGGCGCGGTTCTCACACCGCCCGACCCTTTCACGCAAGTTCTGTACGTGGTTCCGCTGTTCCTCGTCGCGCTTCCGGTGGCGCACTTCGCGCTGAAGCGCGTCGCGTAGCTCCGGTTCGGCCGGTCCAAGTGCACCCTACGCGGTGTCAGACGGAACATAACAAAGTGGGAAAGTCCCGTTTTCGGCGACGATAGTCCGCTCGACGCGGACGCCGAGAACATGAGATATCGATTCGCCACGAGCCGCCCGCACCGAACCGCGAGGTCGTATCGTCGATGAGCGGACGCACCGCGGTAATCGCCCTCCTCCTCCTCTCCACGCTCGGTACCGCCGCGGCCCTCCCGCCGCCCGGACTACCCGGCGGCGACCTTCCCGACGCGCCGGCGTCCGAGCACGACGTGTACGCCGTCGAACAGGGCGACACCTGCGTCGCGGTGAAACCCATCCAAGGAAACGAGAACGTCGTGCGATTCTACGACTACCGGAACCCCTACACCGAACCGAGCGACTGGTCGTACAGCTCCTTCGCGCCGTCGTCGCTCACCCGCGAGAACGGGAGCACGATGTTCCTCTACGAGGCCCCCGACGGGGTCGTGAGTCTCGTGATACTCCACGACCGGCGACGGGCCGGGCGCACCGGGGAGAACCTCCCGATGAGCGCGGTGTCGTTCCGGTTCGACGGACTGCCGGAGTCGGGGCGGTGGGTGCTCATGGACGACACCTACGAGGGGCGCGAAGACCGGTGGTCGCGGAACCGCATCGACTGGACGTGGACCGGTTCCCGCATCGACGGAGCCGTCTTCCGCGGCCTATCGGGCGACTTTCGGACGACCGTCTCCCCGAGTTGGAACGAGGACGCCGCGCTCCACGACCCGCGCTTCGGGTCGGAGCCGGTGAACTCGTGGACGTTCCTCTCCGGGAGCGCGAGCGACCCGACCGAGACGGACCTCGACATGGGCGCGCCCGTGACCGTCCACCCCGGCGGGTGCGGCGCTCCGCCGGAGGCCGCGCTCAGCGTGCGGGGCGCGGGCGGAGTCGGGACGGGCGAGTCGGTGACGTTCGACGCGAGCGGGACGAGCGACCCGGACGGCGACGTGGCCGCGTATCGTTGGGACTTCGACGGCGACGGGACCGTGGACCAGACGACGAACGAATCGACGGTCGACCACGCCTACGAGACGCCCGGCGAACGCACGGCGCGGGTGACTGTCGTCGACGGCGAGGGGCAAACCGACGAGGCGAACGCGACGGTTCGGGTGGCGGAGGGCACGACCGACGGTCGCTCGTCCACCACGTCGAACGGGCGAACGAGCGGTTCGGCGGACGAATCGACGGACGGAGGGGTGACGCTAGAGCCGAACGCGCTGCCGGGGACCGACGTGCTGGTCGAACACCCCGAGTGGACGACCGTCGGCGTCGCGCTCGCCCTGCTCGCCGGGGCGGTCGCGGCGAGGCGGTGACGAGCGGTTTTTATTCCCGCCCTTCGTAGCGCCCGGCAATGACGAAGATTCTCGTCGTGGACAACCACGGCCAGTTTACGCACCTCGAACACCGGGCGCTCCGTGACATGGGGGTCGAAACCGACCTCGTCGACAACACCGCGCCCCCCGAAGATATCGACGCCGACGGACTCGTCCTCTCCGGCGGGCCGTCGATGGACGACATCGGCCGCTGCGCCGACTACCTCGAACTCGGCGTTCCCGTCCTCGGCATCTGCCTCGGCATGCAGGTGATGGCGCACGTTCTCGACGGCGAGGTCGGCGGCGGCGACTACGGCGGGTACGCCGACGTGACGATCGAGATTACCGACGACGACGACCCGCTCGTCGGGTCGCTCGCACCCGAGACGCGGGTGTGGGCCAGCCACGCCGACGAGGTGAAGCGAGTCCCGTCGGGCTTCGAGCGCACCGCCACGAGCGACGTGTGCGGCATCGAGGCCATGAGCGACGCCGACCGCGACCTGTACGGCGTCCAGTGGCACCCGGAAGTGGCGCACACCGACGAGGGCGAGGAAGTGTTCGAAAATTTCCTCGCCGTCTGCGAGTAGCATTCTTTAACTCTCCCCGGCGTGGCCTTCCTTCAATGACAGCGACCCAAGGCGACTTGGCGAGCCTCTCTCGCTACATCTTCCGTGCCCCCCGGTGGTACGCGAGCGTCACCTTCGCGCTGTTCATCGCGGCCATCGCGGGAATCGGGGCGTTCGACTCGCGGTACGTCCTGCAGGACGCGTGGGAGGGCGTCTTCTTCATCGGGATTCCGACGGTCGCCGCGAGCGTCCTGACGACGCCGGTCGACCGCCGTCTGGGCGGCCAGTTGACGTACAACCGGTCGTCGCTGCTGGCGCTGACGTGCGAGGTGATCGTCGTCGCGGTGATGACGATCGCCGGAACCGTCGCGGCCCTGTCGGGATTCGACCAACAGTTCGTGTTCGACGCTCTCATCGTCAGCCTCGCGTCCGTGTTCGCCTTTCGCCTCCTCGTCGTGATGGCCGTCTCCCGGAGTTCGTTCCTGGTCTCGACCGTCCCCGCCAGCATCCAGACCGGAACCGCCGCGGTGCTCTTTTTCATCTACAGCGAGACGATTCGCGTTATCGAAGTCGGCGGTCCGCTCGTGCAGAAGCTGCTCGCCCGCGGGGACCAGGCCCCCCAAGCGCTCGGCATCATCGAGCCGAGGGATTTTCTCGTCCTCGCCATCGTCAGCGGGATGTACGCCCTCGGCGTGTACGGTTTCCTCACCGTCATCGACCGTCCGTGGCGGCGCAGCCTCGGCGTCAGTTCGCTCGATTTCATCAGGGGGTTCATCGGCCACATCGCGGAGGGAACCCGCGAACTGGAGGACTTCTTCGAACAGATCGGCCAGAAAGCGGTCGTTCCCGTCACCGTGCTCTCGTTCCGCCGGACGGACGGGAACGAGAAGGCCCGGTTCGTCCTGCCGATGATACACCCCGGACCGATGGGCGAGATAGGCGGCGGCAACCTCCCCCGCCGCGTCGCGAGCCAGTCCGAAGGCCTCGCCTTTCCGCCCCACGCCACCGCCGGGCACGACTTCAACCTCGTCACCGAGCGCGAGGTGGACACCATCCTCGAAACCGCAGAATCGGCCTACGAGCGGATCGAGTACAGCGACTCCGCGAGCCGGAGCGTCCGGACGCAGGAGGGCGACGCCAAGTTGATCGGGCAGGCGTTCGGCGACGACGCCCTGCTGGTCGCCACCTACTCGCCGAAGTTCGCCGACGACGTGGAGTACGCGGTCGGACTCGCCGCCACCGCGGAAGCCCGGTCGAGCGGGCTGGACGAGGTGATGCTCGTGGACGCGCACAACTGCAACAACGGACTGCAGGGCGAAGACCTCGGCCACGTCTACCCCGGCAGCGAGCGCTCCTTCCAGATGATTCAGGCGGCGCGGGCCGCCGCGACGGAACTCGGCGCGGCGGCCCGCGGGCGGCCGCAACTCGGCGTCGCGTGGGACGAGACGGCGTGGACGCCCGCCGACGGAATCGGCCCGCTCGGCATCCGAGTCGCCGTGGTCGAGGTCGCCGGACAGCGGACGGCCTACGTGCTCGTGGACGGCAACAACATGGAACCCGGACTCCGCGACCGAATCGTAGACGCGGTCGGGACGGACGAGGTGGAGGTGATGACCACCGACACCCACGTCGTCAACATGGTCGAGTCCTCGAATCAGGTCGGCGGAGCCATCGACCACGACGAACTCATCTCCCTCGTGAATCGGCTGGTCGAGGAGGCCGCCGCCGACCTCGAACCGGTCGAGGCGGGGATGGAGAGCGAGTACGCCGAGGTGACGGTGTTCGGAAACGACCGCACCGAGACGCTGGCGAGCCACGCCAACGCGGTCATCGCCATGGGCGGGGCGCTGGCGGGCGCGGTCATCCTCGCGGTGACGGCCATCAGCATCCTCATCTTCTTCCTCCCCTGAGACCTGTCAGACCGTCCCGCAGTCGCGTTTATCGACTCTTCGCGCCTACCCTATGACGGTGGGGAACATGGCCACGGAGACTATCGAATCGACGGAAGAAACGCTCGAATCGGCGGTCGAGTCGTTCGAATCGGAGTTGAAAGGGGAACTCGTCACGCCCGACGACGAGGCGTACGACGAGGTGCGCCGGGTGTGGAACGGGATGATAAACCGCCGACCGGCATTGATCGCGCGGTGCGAGGGCGTCGCGGACGTTATCGTGGCGGTGACCTTCGGTCGGGAGCACGACCTGCCCATCGCTGTTCGCGGCGGCGGTCACGGCGTCGCCGGGCGGGCCATCGTGGACGACGGACTCGTCGTCGACCTCGAACCGATGAACTGGGTGCACGTACGGCCGGACGACCGGCGAGTCCGCGCCGGGGCGGGCGCGACGTGGGGCGACCTCGACAGGGAGACGCAACTCTTCGGACTGGCCGTGCCGGGCGGCGCCATCTCGGACACCGGTATCGCGGGGCTCACGTTGGGCGGCGGGATGGGCCACGTCCGCCGGAAGTACGGTCTCTCCTGCGACAACCTCGTCTCGGCGGACGTGGTGACCGCGGACGGCGAGTTCGTCACCGCCAGCGAGGACGAACACGAAGACCTGTTCTGGGCGCTCCGGGGCGGGGGCGGTAACTTCGGCGTCGTCACCGCCTTCGAGTACGACTGCCATCCGGTCGGGCCGGAGGTCGCCACCTGCTTCGTCTGGTACGACGGCGACCGGGCGACCGACGCACTCCGGTTCTTCCGGCAGTACACCGAGGACGCCCCAGACGAGGTGAGCGTCCTGCCGTTCTACGCGTGGGTGCCGGAACTGGACGAGTTCCCCGAGTCGTCGTGGGGGGACCCGGCCGTCGCCTTCCTCGGCTGTTACGTGGGTGACCTCGACGAGGGCGAGGAGGCGCTCCGACCGATCCGAGAGTTCGCCGACCCGATCGTGGACCTTAGCGGAACGATACCCTACGTCGAACTCCAGATGATGCTGGACGAAGACTACCCGAACGGGCGGTTCTACTACTGGAAATCGCTCTATCTGGACGAGTTGAACGACGAGGTCATCGAGAGCATCGTCGCCTGCTCGGAGCGGTGTCCGGTGCCGCTCTCGACCGTCGACATCTGGCAACTCGGCGGCGCAGTCGCCCGCGTCGACGGGGACGAGACGGCCTTCGCGTACCGGGACGCCCCGTTCGGACTCAACTTCGAGGCGAACTGGGACGACCCTAGGGAGACCGACGCCGCCGTCGCGTGGGTGCGCGAGAGCATCGCGGAGATGCGCGAGCACCCGGAAGCGCACGGCCAGTACGTCAACTTCCCCGGCCTCGAAGAGGACCCCTCGCGGGTTCCGTTCGGCGAGAACGCGGCGCGACTCGCGGAGGTGAAATCGAAGTACGACCCGGAGGACGTCTTCCGCGCCCACGGGAACATCGAACCCCGCGAGTGAGACCGCAACGACTACGATTTCGAGAACGTTTTTTCGAGCCGGAATGCGCCTCGGAACCGCTCTCAAGCTCTTTTTCGCGCGGTTCTTCGCCACCTTCCTCGTCTCGCTCGGCGTCTCGGTTCCGCGACTCACCGCCCTCGCACTCGCGGCGCTCGCGCTCGTCGTCTTCGTCGCGCTCGCGTACACCGCCGCGAAAAGGCCCGAGGATACCGACGCCCCCGAACGAATCGGGAGGAGCTAGGCGCGCTCGGCGAACAGTTCGTCCACCGCCGCGCGGGCCGCCAGCGCGGCGTCGTTCGCCACCTTCTCCTCGTCGCGGTCCGCGTTCGACGCGTTGAGGTACACGTCCACGTCGAGGATGTCCTCCTCGAACGTGACGGTCACGTCGAAATCCTTCACCTGCGACTGCTTGATGCGCGAAAATATTACGTCTTCGGCCGCCTCCGCGGCGGTTCTAACGACTTCTTCGTCGCTGACCATCGCTTACGCGCCGCCGGCGCCGCCGGGGCCGGTCGGGCCGGACGGTCCCGCGCCCGCGCCGCCGCCGAGCATGTTCTGAAGTTCGCTCTGAAGCTGCTCGAACTGCTCTCGGACGCGATTCTCCTGCTTTTCGAGCGTCTCGACGCGAATTTCGAGGCTGTCGACCTTGTCTTGGAGGTCCTCCTGCGCCTCGTCGTAGTCCGTCTTGACGAACAGTTCGCCGACCTCGCGGAACATGGTCGTGTCCTCGTCGATGTCGTCCAGTTCGTCGAGCGCGTTCTGCGCCCCGTTCAGTTGCGTCTCGGCCTGATTCTTCTGCACCGCGACCTGCTGGGCCGTGTCCTGCAGATCCTGCAGTTGTTCGAGCTTCTCCTGTGCCTCCGGCGGAAGATTGCCCTGCATACCTCCAACCTCGTGGTCGGGACTGAAAAAGCCACGCTTTTAGCCGAGCGCGCGTCAGGGGGCCGAATCGACTGCTTGCGGTCGGTTCGGACCGTGCTCGTCGGTCCGTGCCCGTCAGACTCGCGTGCCGAGCGCGTCCGCGACCAGTCGCGCCTCGGCCCGTCGCAGGAGGTCGGACGCCGTGGAGACGGCACAGCCCAGTTCGTCGGCGACGGCGGTCCCGAATTCAGAACAGCGATTCGAACACCTTCGACTCCGCCTTCCGGAGGTGCTCCGCCGCGGTGCTCGGGGCGCACCCGAGCGCGTCGGCCACGTCCTCGTTGCTCGCTCGTCGGGGAACGTCGTAGTAGCCCAATTCGACCGCGACCGCCGCCGCCTTTCGCTGGCGGTCGCTCAACGACGCTCCGATATCCTCGCCGCCGGTCGCCCGCTCCCCGACCCGCTCGACGCGGAGTTCGACGCCCGGCGGAGCGTCGGCCATCGCGGCGCGGAGGTCGTCGGAATCGCCGACGACGGGCGGGCGACGTTCGCCGTCGTCGTGGTACTCTATCGGCGACACCTGGACAACGCTCTCGCGGGTGAACGCCGCGAACAGCGCCCCGTCGACGGCGGTCGTCTCGTTGTAGACGTAGCAGTAGAACTCGTCGCCGGCGAGGGACGTCACCTCGTAGTCCAGCACCTCCGAGATGCCGTCCAGCCTCGCCGAGAACCGCTCCGCGTCGCCCCGAACGTGGAAGAGGAGCGTGGCGATATCCTCGGCGACGTTTCCGTGGAGGCCGCGCGCTCGCTCGACGCACTCGGAACCGGTCAGAACGTCGTACACGGGGTGCACCGTGGTTTCGCCGGGGTCGAGCGTGAGGCGGAGATACTTCACACCGGCGTATCGGTCGGGATGCTTATAAATCGCCCAGACGACTGCGGCACAACCACTATCGCCGATTCGCGCCAATCACCACCTATGAACGTCTTCGTAGCCGGGGCGACCGGGGTGCTCGGTCGCCGACTCGTCGCGGAACTCGCCGACAGAAACCACGCCGTCGTCGGACTCGCGCGCGACGCGCGAGGCGACGAACTCGTCGTCGAGCGCGGCGGCGAACCCCGTCGCGGCGACGTGCTCGACCGCGAGTCCCTCCGAACCGCCGCGGCGGGATGCGACGTACTGATTCACGCCGCCACCGCGATTCCGACGGGCACGAAACCGACCGAAGAGGAGTGGCTGCTGAACGACCGAGTGCGCGCTGAGGGGGCCAGAAACCTCGTCTCGGTCGCCGCGGAGGTGGACGCCCGCCGACTCCTCCTCCAGAGCGTCACGTGGCTCGCCCGGCGACCGGACGGCGCGCCGTTCGACGAGGACGCGCCGCCGAACCCCGACCGTTCCACGCGCTCCGCGCTCGACGCCGAACGAATCGTCCGGCGGGGCGGCGAGGAACGCGGCTTCGAAGTCGGCGTCCTGCGCTGCGGGTGGTTCTACGCGCCCGACTCGTCCCACACCCGAGAGATGGCGTCCGGACTGCTCGACGAGAAGTTCCCGATTCTCGGCGGCGGTCCCCTCGGGAGACGGGACGCGACCCTCTCGATACTCCACGTCGGGGACGCGGCGCGGGCGTTCGCCGCGGCGACCGAATCCGACGCGACCGGTCTCTGGCACGTCACCGACGACGAACCGGTCGAGTTCGACACCCTCGTGCGCGCGTTCGCCGACCGACTCAACGCCCCCGAACCCCGTCGGATTCCGGGGTGGCTGGCCCGCCCCTTCGTGGGAAGAGAGCCGCTTCGACTGCTGACGCGGTCCGCGCCGACCTCGAACGAGCGATTCCGCGAGACGTTCGACTGGGAGCCTCGCTACCCGAGCTATCGGGAAGGGCTGGCGGACGTGGTCGAAACGTGGCGCGAGGAGGGGACGCTCGCCGAGTTGGCGGGCGCAAAGTCCCCCGTCGCACCGGCCGCGTCCGGGGGCGGGAGCCCCGAGTGACGCGAAAGCGGACGGTCGCCGCCGTCGCGCTCGGCGCGTACCTGCTCGCCAATCTCGCCCACGGCGTTCCGCACGCCGCCGTCCCGGTTCCGCTGACGCCGTTTCAGTCGGCGTTCGTCGCCGCGGTGACGCTCGCACCCATCGTCGGATTCGTGCTCCTGTTGCGCGGGAGCGAGCGACTCGGGAGCGCGGTGTTCGTCGTCTCGATGGCCGCGTCGCTCGCCTTCGGCGTCTACTTTCACTTTCTCGTCCCGAACCCGGACAGCGTGCGCGCCGTGAGCGGTCCGTGGAGCGGGCCGTTCTTCCTGACCGCCGCGCTGGTCGCGGCGGCCGGAGCGGCCGGCGTCGTCGCGGGAGCGTGGCCGCTGAACGGCGAGAGAAGCGAGTCGCCCGAGGCGCGTCGGCGATAGTCCGGACCGCGAACCGTATGCTCCGGCGGGCGACGGACGCCGTTAAGCAGTTAGTGACGGAATCGGTAGTAGACGGCACGGATGAAATCTGACGGACACTATCGGTCGCGCGGAGGTGAGTGATCGTGGCTCGGAGAGGGCGTCTCGACCGCGCGCTGTGGTGGCTGCTGTTTCGGGGAGACCGCCTCGTCGTCGCGACGGGGATTCTCCTCGGGATATTCGCCGTGAACGTCGTTTTCGGGGTCACGAGACTGTTCTTGCTGACCAATCCGGCTCGGCTCATGTGGATGATGAACGGGGTGGTGAACGGAATCCTGACGCTCGTCACGGTCGTCGTGGCCGTGAATCAGCTCATCCTCTCGCAGGAGTTCGGCGGGGTGAGGAACCAAAAGCGGCAGTTGGAGGCGGTGGTGGAGTTCCGGGAGGAGGTCGAAGAGCAGATCGACCCCCTCGTGAGTCCGCCGGAGACGCCGGCGTTCCTCCGCGAGCTATTTCTGGCGCTCGCCGATCGCGTTCGTTCGCTCGAGAGGAAGTGCAAGGGCTCGGACGTTCGAGAGGAGATGGAAGCGTACGTGCGACTGTTCGACCGGCTGAACGACCAGATCGCGAGACTCGACGACCCGCGCGCCGACCTCTTCGTCGTGCTCGCGGTCATCCTCGACTACAACGATTCGATACAACAGTACGAGACGCGGCGGTTCAGGGCGAAACACGACGACGCGCTGTCGGACGCGACCGAACGGATACTCGACGACATTCAGAGCCTGCTCGTCCAACTCGACACGGCGCGGCAGTACTTCAAGATGATATTCATCCAGCGCGAACTCGCACGGCTCTCCCGATACATCCTCTACACCGGCGTCCTCTCCATCGTCGTCTCGGGACTGACGATAATGAGCTACCGGTCCCTCCCGACGACGCCGCTCGGGTACGACGCGCTGGTGGTCGTCGTCAGTCTGGTCGTCACGGTGGTTCTCTCGCCGGTGGCCGTCCTCGTTTCGTTCATCCTCCGAGTCGCGACTGTCGCGCGGCGCACCGCCGCGTTCGGCTACTTCGTTCCGGAGCCGAGCGGGAGATGACCTGCGCCGGACTCCGAAACGTCCTCCGCGACCCCCACCAACGTCTGCCACGTGTTCAGGCCGGCCCGGAGCGCCACGAGGTCGTCGGCGGAAACGCGAACGACGACCGTCTCACCGTCTCGCTCGACGGTCGTCCGCGAACGGTCGCCCGCTATCTCGCCGACCTCCCGTTCGACGCTCCGAAAAATCAGTATCGCACGCTCGTCGGATTCGTAGTCGAATTCGAGAAGCGCGTCGTGGGACACGGCGTTACCGGACGTTGACTTCCTTCACGTCGCGACTTCGCTCTTTCAGCAGGACGCGGTGTCCGCAGTACGGACAGCGGACGCCGCCGTACTCGTCCAGTTCGACGTCCCGCTTGCAGCGCGAGCACTTGTAACTCATTCTTCGTCGGCGAGGGCGGCGCGGATGGAGCGCTTGACGGTTCGTCCGGCCGGCGTCTGCGGGCGGTAGGTGCCGCCGGCGAACTCGAAGCCGCACCGGCCGCACGCCCAGATGCCGGTTCCCTGCCGGTCGACGCTGTCGCTTCCGCAGTCCGGACAGGTGTGGTTCTCGTTCTTGTCCGCCTCGATTTCGGAGACGCGCTTCCGGGCGACGCGACCGTATCGCGCTCCGAACCGTCCGGCGCTGCCGGTTCGTGATTTAGAGTCTTCGGCCATAGTACCGAGAAATTACCCGAGAGGACTGATAAACCCTTTGAGTTCAGTCGCGCGGCGGCCGCGCCAGCGCGTACCCGACCACGAGCAGCGCCCCGACCAGTCCGAGCATCGCTACCGGAAGCGACGTGAACTGCGCCGCCACGAATCCACCGCCCGAGAGCGTCGGAATCGCCGCGAGCACCGCGTCGTAGCGTGAGGTCATGTAATTACATGTAATTAGAGCCACGCCCAAAAGGGCTGTGGCTACCGGAACCCCGTCTCCGCGAGCACCTCGTTCAAGTCGCCCCGCACTCGCTCGCCGCGCTCGCGGTCCATCGCCGTGGTGACGACGCGGTTCTCCTGGACGCTCGACCCGTCGCGCAGGAGGAGGCGGACGTTCCCGTTCTCGTCGGCGCGAGTCGCCTTGGCCCGGACGCCGGACGAGGAACTCGACCCGCCCGCGCTGATGGGTCCGGGGATTATCTTCTTGACGTGCGGGTGGCGAGCGACCTCCCGAATCGCGCGCATCCCGTCCCGGTTGCCGATGAGCGTGGTGTGCGCGCCGCCGAGTTTGTCGCCCGGGGCGGTCTCCACGACCTCCAGCGACCGCTCGTCTCGGCGTTCGAGCACCTCCTCCACCGGGCGCTCGTCGCCCACCCGGTAGAAATCGTGGTGCAGTTGGGCGCGCACCGCCCGAATCACGTCGCGGTCGCCCGCCGCGTACACCTCCTCCGGGCGCTTTCGCCGGACTTCGTCCGCGACCCGCCCGGCGAAGTTGCGGAGTTCGACGACCTCCCGCTCCCCGCCCTCGGGCGTCGTCCGCACGTCGGTCGCGCCCACCACGTCCTCGTCCAGCAGCATCGTCATCGTCGCGTGGTCGCGGTCCACGTCGAGAACCACCGCGTCGGCGTTGCGCGTCCGGCAGACCAGACAGTAGTCGCCGGGACGTTCGAGCGAGGACGCGCACTGCCGACACTCCATGGGCGTCACTTTCGGAGCGGGGCGTTTAGTCTCCACGTTCCGCTCCGGATTCTGTGAGGGAAAGAAACTTATCCGATAGCATACGATTTCGAGCATGCGCCCCCGAACGGTCGCCCTCCTCGCGCTCGTCGTTCTCATCGTGACGCCCGCTGTGGCCGCCCCTCCTCCGCGGCCCGTCTGCGAACCGTGCGGCTCCGGATTCGTCGACGCTTCGACGTGGTACGGCGAGATGCACGGAACGGAGAACCAGACCGGGACGGGCGTCGAACACAGCACCGCCACGGTTCGCGTCTACGGGAACGAGACCGCCGTCTGGACGGTTAAAAACCGATTGACGAGCGAACGCGCGGTTCGGTTCTTCCGCGAGAACGAAACCGCGTTCGCCGAAATTGCCCAGGATGCCGAAGGGTACGGGGAGAAAACCCTGCTCTCGGCCCGAATCGTCGGAAACGACACGGTCGTCCTCCGGTATCGAAGCGACGAGCAAGCCACCCGAACGCGCGGCGGCGTCCTCCGCTTCGACGGGTTCCGTGAGGTAGGGGGCGAGAGATTTTCCGGGTTGGGTGCCGACGAACTGACGGTTCGGGGACCGCCGGGAACCGTCGTCACGCGCGCACCGACCGGCGCGGCGGTGGCCGGAAACGAGTTCACGCTGACCGAGTATCGGGACGGAGGAGACGGCCCGTTCGTCACCTTCGCCCAATCGGGCGGCGTCGTCGGTGAGACGTGGAGTTTCGTCTCGGTGGCCGAGGCGCTCGGCGACGACGTGGTTCGAAACGTGCTCTTCGACGTACTCCTGCCAGCGGGGGCGCTGTTCGCGCTGCTCGTCGGCTTCGTTCGGGTCGGCGGTCGAATCGTGAAACGGAACGAGGCGACGGTCCAATTGGCGGCGAAGGTCGTCGGCGGTCTGGGCGTCCTCGGACTGCTGTTCGGTTTCGCGCAGGCCGTTCAGGGGGACGGACGATACTCGCTCGGCGTCCTCTTCGCGGGGGGCGCGTACGCCGCGCTCGCCCTCTTCGCCACCTCCGACGCCCGTCCGACCCTGAAGCGCGCGTTCGTCGCCGCGGTACTCGCGTGGGTGGTCGGTCTCGTCGTGACGACCGTCACCGTCGCGCTCACCGACCCGTCCCTCGTCTCGCGACTCCTCGAACTGAACTACTACGCCGTGACCGACCTCCTGTTCGCCGCGTTCGGCACCCTGCTGTTGCTCTCGATGTCGGTCGTCGGCTACGCCGCGACCGACCCCAGATACCGTCGCGCGGCCGTCGTTCTCCCGCCGGCGGTGCTCGCGGTCGCCGTCGCGGCGATGCGACCGCTCACCCGCGTCGGGACGTCGTTGGACATCTTTTTCTCCGTCCTGTTCGCCGCGTTCGTCCTCGGCTTCCTCGCGCTGTTCGGCCTGCCGGCGTTCGTCCTCGGTCGCGCGATGCCGACGAGGGAGTGAGGAGCTAGTTCCGCGGTCGTCCCCGTTCTCCCGCCGGAGTACGGGAGACGGCGGAAAATCCTACCCCATGTCGAGGGGGTCGGCTTTCAGAAACTCCCGCAGGAAGACCGTGGCGTACGACCCCGAGGGGAGCGAGAACTCGAACGAGAGCGGGTCGCGCGATAGCGCGAAATCGGTGCGAACGAGGACCGCCCGCCGGGTTCCGGTCGAGTGGAACTCGCCGGGCGAGTCGAAATCGGCGGGTTCGAGGTCGAGGTCGGCGAGCACCTCGCGCTCGATGTCGCCCTGTTCGCCCGCGGCGAGTTCCGTCTCGGTGCCCACCAGCGGCGCGGTGACGAACGCCCGGCCGCGCTCGCAGTGGCGCTCGACGGTGCGAACGCGCTTCTCGGTCACGCGCTGTCGTCGGTCGATATCCGGGACGACCAGTCCGTCGACCGCCTCGGCGAAACAGACCACGTCGCCCGCGACGGGTCCGTCGAACGGAAGCCCCCGGCGGAGTCGCTCGCTCAGGATTCGGTTGAAGACGAACGACTGGGCCGCGTTCACGAGCAGTCGCTGGAGGTTGGTCGGCAGGGCTTCCAACGCGGCCCGGAACTCCTCCGGGCCGGGGTCGCCGCCGCTTTCGGCGAGGCGGTGTACCATCGCCCGCTCGAACCCGAGTCGCTCCGGCAGGGCGTCGAGCGCGGCGTTCCAATCCGGCGCGACCTCCTCGACCCTCCGACGGGCTCGTTGAGTGTCCTCCGGTTCCGTCTCGAAGGGATTGCCGACGTAGGCCATCACCGCCTCCTCCCACTCGCCGCGGACGACGTGCAGACCCACCTCGTGGGTGACCGGCCGCCGACTGCCGAACCGCTGCTGGCCGAAGAAGTTGGGAACCGCGAGGCGTTCGGCGTCCCGCCCGCCGGCGAACGCCCGCAGTTCGTCCGCGATTCGCTCGGCGTTCGCCGGACGGTCGGGGTTCGAGACGGTTATCTCGAACTCGTTGCCCGCGAGGTCGCCGAACTGAAGCGCCCGCCCCGCCCGTCCGACGGGTTCGACGTCGGCGTCCGAGATTTCCGGGAGGTCGTCGGGCGAAACCTTCCGAAGGCTGAACAACTGCGTCGTCACCGCGCGCTTGTCCTTCGTTCCGGCCCACGAAACGCGTTCGCGGCTGATGCCGAGCGCGTCGGAGAGCCTGCGGGCGAAGTCGTTCGTGTCCCACCCGCGGAGGGTCGCCCGGACGACGAGGTGCGGGTACGAACCCGGGTCGGCGTCGAGCGGTTCGGCGTCGAATCGTTCTCTCTCCCGCACTCGGAAGTCGTCGCTCGTCTCCCGGAGTCGGCCGCCCACGCCGTCGGCGTCGCTGACGTAGAACTCCATCCCGACCGCGCTCTCGATGGGGTGTGCCTCTCGCATTCGTTCGGGAGAAGAATCCGAACGGGATTAAAACGTGTACTTCACGAGTTCGAGGTAGGTCGCGGCCGACTCGATGTCGTCTCCGGGGGCGACGAGCCCCGACTCGGGGTCGTAGGTGACGAAACCTGTCTCCGCCATCTTCGGAAGGTCGACGTGGTAGAGCAGTATCTCGACGCGCTCCACCGCGTCGGGCGGTACGTCGTCCGCGGCGGTGCCGGTTTCCAGTGCAGCGATGTGATGGGCGAGGTCACCTATCTCGATGGCCGTCGATTCGCCGTCGAGGCGGGAGCAGATGCGTCGGCGACGCTGACTCCCGAACACCTCGCATAACAGCGCGACCGGTACGTCGCGTTCCTCGTCGGCCAGCAGTGCTCCCCTGTCTACTTTCGTTTCCCGCTCGATCATCGATTGGATAGTGGCGTGTCACGACCAAGTACTCTGTACCTACGTACGTTGGTAGGGCGACGAGCGGGACGCGAACGTCGCCGAAATCGGGGCGACGAGCGAATGCGACGTTCACGTCGCGCTCGCCCGTCCCCGGCGGCCGCCCCGCTAGTCGCCGAAGAACGCGAGTCCGTGGATGCGGTCGTCGGGCGTCAACTCCGGATGAAAGGAGGTTCCGACCACGGGGCCGTCCCGAACCGCGACAGGCCGCCCGTCCCACTCCGCGAGCACCTCCGCGCCGCCGACGTCGTCGATGAGCGGCGCGCGGATGAACACGGCGGGGAAAGGATCTCCGAGACCGGTCACGTCGAGCGGGGCTTCGAAGCTGTCCTTCTGTCGCCCGAAGGCGTTGCGCTGGACCGTCACGTCCGCGAGTCCGAGGTTCTCGACGCGGTCGTCGCCCGCGTCCGCGGCGGCGACGATGAGACCGGCGCAGGTGGCGAGAACGGGCTTTCCGTCCGCGACGTGGGACCGAATTTCCGGGGCGATGCCCTCCGACTGAAGGAGACGGGAGATGGCGGTCGATTCGCCGCCGGGCATGCAGAGCAGGTCGCAGTCCGGAACGACGCCGGACTGGCGAATCTCCGTGACTTCCGCGGTTTCGCCGCGCGCGGCGGCGGCCCGTCGAATCGCGTCGGCGTGCTCGCTCACGTCGCCCTGCACGGCGATGACGCCAGCGTCGAGACTCATACCGGGGGTACGGAGAGCGCCGGGAAAAGGGACTCGTTATAGCGCGAGGAAGTTCATCACCATGATGAAGACGCCGAAGAAGACGCCGAACGCGACGACCGTCTTCGGGTCGATACGAATCGTGTTTCGGTCTTCAGCGTCGAAGTATCGCACGAGTCCGGCGCTGGACATCAGCCCGCCGGAGTTCTGGCCACTGCTCATAGTTGCGATTCGGAGAGCGTCGGGGGTAAACCTTTCGCAACATCGTCAGGCGACTTCGCTCACTACCGTCGAACGGGATTCGACGTCGTTCGCAGTTTCGAAGAAACTGCTCACCGTCGATAGATGGACGTCTACCGTAACTCGCAAGTCCTTCGGACTTGCTCACTGCCGGCAGAGCTAGCGGAGTAAGAAACCCTTATGCACGCGGCGACAGAAATTCAGGAAAGAAACGCATGACAGTCAAGCTACTCGACTTCTACGCGGACTGGTGTGGACCGTGCAAGACCCAAGACCCGATCCTTGAGGACTTGGAGGAAGACTGGAGCGACAGCGTCGAGTTCGAGAAGGTGGACGTTGACGAACACCAAGACGTTGCGAACGAGTACCAAGTGCGCTCCATCCCGACCATCGTCATCGAGGACGACGAGGGCGTCGTCGAACGCTTCGTCGGCGTCACGCAGCGCGACGACTTGGAGCGCGTCTTGGAAGAGGCGGGCGCGTAACTCGCCGGCGAACGCGAACTCGGATTTTTGGACACCGACCCGCGAGCGGTGCGGCAACGCCGCACGCCACTCGCGCGTAGCCTCGTCGAAATTTACGGGAGCAGACGGGAACTGCCCGCAAGATAAAGAGGGTGTATCTCTCGCACCCTCGTTTTCGGCGGATTGGTAGGTTTACGTCGGTGTTAAAAACGAGGCCGGTTCGACGAGACCACCGTTCGTTTGGAGTTATTTACTGAACTCCATCAACTCTCGGTTGAGTTTCTCTTTTTCTTCGTAGAAGAGCGCATGACCGCTCTCCTCGAAGGGAACGAGCTCCGCGTTTGCGATTCCGTCGTGGAGCTTTTCCGCCGTCAGTTCGAACGGACAGGCCTGATCGTGGACACCGTGACAGATGAGCGTCGGAACGGTGATGTCCGTGAGGTCGGAACGAAGATCCATCTCGCCGACCGCTTCGATCGAATCGGCCATGGCCTGCGGCGACGATTCCATGCTCATATTCTGGAGCCAATCTTTCAGCTCGGGACTCGGTGCGGAGTGAAACATCGAATCGGCGAAGTCACTGCTTACCTTCGCCCGGTCCTCGTAGCATCCCTTGGCAAGGTCCGTGAAGACAGCCTCATCAGCGCCTTCCGGAAAGTCCGGTTTTTCGGCCAGAACGGGACTCGCAGCGCCAAGCAGCGCCAGTTTTGCCACGTGTTCTTCGTTATGGCGGCTCATATATCGGGTGACGACTCCCCCACCCATCGAAAAGCCCGCGAGCGTGACGTCCTCGACATCGAGTTCGTCGAGAACCGTCTTGAGATCGTCAGCGAACACGTCGAAGTCGTATTCGCTCCACGGTTTACTCGATTGTCCGTAGCCACGGAGATCGATACCGATACACCGGATGTCCTCCCTCGGAAGCCGGATGTACTGATATTCGAACATCCTCCGACTCAGTGGCCAACCGTGAATAAACACGAACGGAGTACCCGATCCCCAGTCCTGAACGAACAGTTCTACCCCCTGTTTGACTTCTATTCGGGTCATACTGACCAAAGTCCGGTCTCCTGATGAGTGTATATCTATTTTGGCTGTATTTTCGACTGATAGAAACGTTTCCTTCTAGTACGGAGAGGTGGTGTCGAATACTCCCCCGTGGATCGTTCTCTCGTCAGTCGCGTTCTCGACGGCGGCCACGTGTTTGCAGAACGAGCTGCGGTGGACGTGATGCGGACACGCAGAGGCCATCAGTTCTTCGATCACGTCGATCTCAAAATGTTAATTAACAGGATTGGCTCTACAATAGTTCTTTATCGAGACATCTTCGTTCGAGAACGGTAGAATGTAAACTAGTGTACATGTTTGGCTACACTCGGATTTGTAACTGGAGTCATGGACGAGAGTCCCAATCCATCATACTCCAAGGGAAAACGCACGTTTTCTGTGCGAATCAGTAGATCTCATACCGTAGAACCCCATTCGTCTGTGGTCATTCACCCCGCTCGTGAGGGAAGTGGATCGATCATCGCTTTACCGTACGACCATAAAAGAATCCCTAATTCTGAAAGTCGAGGTAGATGTTCGTGTTCGAGACTGATCCTCATTTGTTCCTGTTCGGCAGGAGTAACTTCGTCGAATGGTCGGTTCTTCACACGACTGAAAAGCTCCATTGCCATCCGTGAAAGCGGAACAGCAGTGTCCTGCTCAATCAGGTAGTGAATCAAATACCGTCGGTGTTCATTTGCGAGAAGGCTATAAACTTCGTTTGGCTTCGACTCTAGGACTTTAGAATCGATCGGTTCCATCAGTTGACATAGTTCGTCAGTAATCTCTCCTTCGTCTTTGTCTGTCATTGGCTGTCTTACTCTGGGGGTGAATATGAATTGTCGCGTTTCCATTCATGTACGCCTGACCATTTACCTATGGTTTTAAATATGAAAATAATATCTCCTTCTATTACAGTATAGCGCTCAAATCAAGAACTCACAGGTGATGAGACAAGTTATAGTTGCAATCCATCGATTCGTTTTTAGCCCTCTGAGTTCAATAAAAGATACGCGGGGTGCTATGTTGATTTGAGTTGTTATTCTCTTCACCTCATTAGAATACGTTTAACCGTATTTTTTGCTAACGATCCCGTGGATTTTTGATTGTTCGGCTCTACTGACACAGAGGATTATGAGAGTGGAGAAAGAATCGGACGATGTCCCCTTCATATGCGGTGTCAGCACACCACTCGAATTCAAGTACAACCCGCAACAGGATCTCTCATTGGGTTCCGCTATTATCCAACATATGATCGAAGCAGCAGGTGTGGACCCGACAGACGTTCCCAAACCGCTGTATGCGAACGTGGATCCAGATGCCTTAGAAGCGGTGTTTCAACCACAGGAGGATGGGACCCCACCGACGGCCAGTACAGTATCATTTACGTTTGCAGGTCACTATATCACCGTTCAAGAGGACGGACACGTTCGAGTTGAGTCAGAACTCGGCCGCTTGAGACGGACCGGTGGCAACATTCTGGTCACGGGTAGCGTGCCAGAGGATGTTCTCGACCAACTGAGCGTGCACCTTCTGGGTGAACATTCACTCAATCGCTCGCTTTTCTTTGCCCAGTATGGAAAATCAGCCGAGGGCGCACAAAGACGGCTCTCGCAGATCGGGACACCAGCAGAGAACGCCCATATCCTAACGTACGAAGCAGGTGCAGGTACACGTTCAGCCGCACAATCGTACGTTAATGAGTCGCATCAGGCGAATGTTTCATCCGTGATTGGGACCCTTGAGGAGTTCCAAGCAGCAATTCAAGAGAAGATAGTCGATCTACAGGTACAGTGGAATGGATTTGATCCAGGGGAGCTACGATTCAGTTTCGACTCGCTTCGATTGCTTCTCGAAGAAGAGGACACCGATGCTGCCAGACGATTCATTGCAACAGTCACCAAAACAGTCGAAGACGCGAATGGACTCGGCCACTATCTTCTCCCGGATACATACTATTCAGACACTGTGCAAGCAGTCAAATCCGAATTTGATATCGTCATCGAACTACGGTTGAGTTTTAACGGGTTAGAACAACAACTGCACCTGCACGATACCGATCACACGACAAAGTGGTTCCCGATATAATAGGAATCGAACGAGGGGTTAGTTCGCATTCGCATAGTGGTAGCTCTCCTCCAGTGAACCAACTCCTTTGGGGAGCACCCGCAAAAAATCGCTGGGAGGGATACGTATGAACCCGATGTTCCATGCTTCTGGCGATGCAACTCTTACGATCATTGATCCGATTCAGCGGCGCCAGTATCCACTCCAATTATCCACCAATCCACATCCAGATCCCGTTGATACTAACCGGTTCTATTTTCCAGTCGATAATGCCGTATCAGTAACGACAGAGAACATCGAGTTGCCATATGTTGTAGGCGTCTTCGTTCGAAACCTGTCGGGCGATGTCCTCGTTAAAACGGAAGAGTTTGCCTACGAGGAGCTGCCAGAACGCGAGTATCTAATCGAACTTAATGGACCGATTAAAGTGTATCTCCGTGTCACCAGTGAACTCACGGTTGCATCGTCAACAGATCGGGTGGAGCTTGATTTTGGAGCAGTGACACGAGTCCAGATTGGGGCACGTTCATATCATGAACGACCGGGAATGACGATAACGACGACGAAAGAACCGTCCGACGTGATGAAAGCGATCTCCACGTTTGGTTCAGCATTAAAGACAACGAGCTGTGAGCGCTCACTTCCTTCGCTTCGCGGTCATCCTCCACAGATCACACTCGGTGATGAAATGCAGATTCCGGACGAACTCTCCGCACCTGCGTCCGGTGTCCGTATCGAAGTGCCGCCGAAATTACAAACGATCTACCCAGTGAGTTCCCTTGCATACTATCTTGGAGCAAACGTTGTTCCTGGTCCCCGTCCTCGGCTACTCACAGACCGCGGCTTTTGTCGGGACCTTCGCCGTTCGTCCGGGGACTTTGAAAGCGAAGTTGAGCGAGTGCTTAGACAGGTTTTCTTTTTCGATTGTATTACGCGGACTGAGGGGTATTATCAAGTTGAACTTTACGAGCGGCAAGCGATCGAGGAGCATCTTGACTTGGCGTTCGATGAATTGTATGAGAAATCGCTCGCTGAGCAGCTCGAAGCGTATCTCGAAGTTCCGTACCAGTCAATCCAGGATTATCTTCCCACTTGGCCCTTAACAACGTTTGTGACTGAGGAAGTCCAGAACATCGAATCGCTTCCATTCCTTGTCAATAACTTATCGCTTATTAGAACGGTCGAGAGTAAACGAAACCACGCTACTACACTTGAGTTACCCGACTCGGTTAACGGGTTCGTGCGAAGTACCGGGACTGATCACAGAGGGGAATCCAACAAGAGGTTTAATTCCTACGTAGCACCTCCCGAGACGGACTCTCTAGAACGAGCCTGGCTAGGAACCGGGAACCCTATCGGCGTGAATAAAATCATTAAGAAAGCGTTCGAGAATAAACTCTGCAGGAGAGGTTCTACCGAAGGGATCAAAATTACTGTAGTTTGTAATGATTCGGATATGAGCTCTGAATACGATGACGGTGATAGCCTCTACGGCGAACGCGACGAATTAGAGTTCAACGTCGACGTTCACCGAAATCTGACTGTAGAGGAACTACAGGCTGTATTTGCGACTGAAACCGATTTCCTCCATTATATCGGACACATATCAGACGATAAATTCGTTTGTCAGGATGGTGGCCTAAACATCGGAAAGATGGGCGATGTCGCAGTCGATACATTCCTGTTAAACGGATGTCGCTCTTACGAACAAGGCAAGCGGTTAATCGACGCAGGAAGTATTGGCGGTGTCGTAACTTACAGTCACATCGGGAACAAGAGCGCAACTACAGTTGGTCGACTAATTGCCCGGTTGCTTAATCGAGGGTTTTCGCTTCGGTCGGCACTTACGCTGGCACGCAATCAACAGATCGTTGGAAACCAGTATGTTATAGTCGGTGATGGGAGTGTGGAAATAACCCAAAGTGAAAGTGGGACCCCGATGATGTGCGAAATCAGATCGGGTGGAAAAGAGAGTAGATTCATGACTAAATTAACTACCTATCCAACACTGGAGCAAGGAGTGGGTTCTTACTATTGGCCATACATCGATGAGATTCAAACCTATTTCTTATCGGGAGGAGACCTCCCTCCATTCCCTCTCTCTACAGAAACCCTCTCTCAATTTTTACGTTTAGAACCGTTTCCTGTACTACTTGGGGACGATCTTTATTGGTCAACTGAAATCGATGTTTCGGATGTCCGATCCTTATGAGATCGTCGTACCGTGCGCTGCAGCAGCATTTCCTGTTTGTGTGAGGAGGAGGCAGATGGTGAACAGGACACCAAGCATTCGGGGATTCTCCGCGAGGTACGCCGTGACAGTGTCATTGCTTGTCGTCATGCATAAATTGCTAAGATGCCACTTGTATTATCTTTTGCTAAATAGTGTGAACAGAAGGTGAGTTGAAGATTTTACATCGATCCATGGTTTAACTGTTCCTTTTAGGATTAGTCCAAACCGGCCGCGATTTCGGGAGATAGAGCGCGTGGAAATGGGGCGATCCACGTCCCAAGAAAGCAGTGAAGGTTACGGATACGCGGTTGCTCATACAGATGCAACAAAACCGAGAAAGAGAGACGACGAACCGCTACAAATCGCGCGCTTGAAGCGGCTTACGGCACAATATCGTGGGTCCGTAAGGATGGTTACGATCGTTCCCGCTATTTCGTGAATTCGTCTGACTGATTACCTGCATACCAGATCTGCCCTTCTGGCTGATCGCGTTCAAGCCAGCCACTCTCTTTTAGTTGGTTGAGTACTTGCCGAAGTATGCTATTCGATGGCGGATTTTCTGGAATGTTCAGGCAGTCTTCGAGATCAGGAAGACGAAATGTTCCTTCTTCGGTCGCTACTTCAAGGGCTGCCAGGACGATTTTCGTCGATCGATGCGTAGTCATCAAGAACTCCTCAACTCGCTGTTCGTTCCGAGCGACTCCGGGGAGTCGTCGATACGTACTGCATCCGCCCAAATCCGTTCGAACAGCTTCGTTCCCCAAGTACGCGCCCGCTCTGTCTTCGCGATGAACACGGTCTGGACATCGTATGATCCGTCGAGGAGTGGAAGCGAGAGCAGCAAGCAGTCGTCAGTTACGGCCAATTCGAACGACACGTCGGCGACTCGTATGTCGAGATCCTCGATAGAACCGGAGATCGGACCCCCGTCATTCCGGAGAGCGGAAAGCACAGCCTCTGCTATTATGAGTCGACAACTCTCGCACCTATCGAGCAGCGCGCTCCACTGCCGTTGGTCGTAGATCGGTGCAACAACATCTGCAGAGGTCGTCGCTTCGAAACGATCCTCAACTTCGCGCACCGCTCGCGAGGGTTGTGTGTCAGTCGCTCGAATGATCGATCCCGGAACCAGTTCCGAGAGATCGAATTGAAACGAATGTGGGAGGGCGGTAACATCATGTGACTGCCAATACGTTTGATCCGTCTCGATGAGCTTTTCCAGCCTTTGCTGTCGATGGAGGAAGTTAACAACGAGTGAACCGGATCCGGTTAGGTACCATTGCTTCGACTGTGAATTGTAAACCAGCCCGTGATTCTCTAGATTCGAGAGAGCGTTGTACACTGCGGACTTGCTTGCACTCTCGTGCTCCAGTAATGCTTTGACTGAACGCTGTCCGTTAGAGATCCCTATAAGGACGGTAGTACGCGTCCGCGATCGAAGCACGTACCTGACGAGCGACTCTGATTCTCCCACCATACTTAGATATTTGATTTTTCCGCGTTTGAACCGTTCGATGCCCGATGTCGTTCTTTCTCCCGAATCGGCCGACAGGATGGTTTTTCATTGACGATGAGGGAAAACACACTGCGTCTCATAAACGACACTCCTTGCTTAGGGTAGACCCCGATTTTGTTATTTAGCTCATTCTCGGTGCTCAATCCATACATCCCGACAAGTGTACGAAAAAACACTCGCCGCTAAGAAGGTGTATTTGATATATTACATTTGGCATTAATTTACTTTCGTATCGTACGTTCCTGCGTTTTCACCGCAGGAGTAATTTAGATTCGGGATTCTTTTCGGCTAAATAGCTTTAAACCACCAGATTTAATCCGTGAGGGTTGTGGAAACATAACCATTCTGTTGGTACGCCGACTGTTTCAATCATTGCATTCTGAGCAAAATTAATACCGGCAGCCGATAATTAACAAATGTATTACATATATTCCAGTAACCATGTAATTATCCCGTTTTTGTCCAGTATGTACGGAGGAATCGAATAGTTCTGGGGTATTCTACTAATAGTAGAAAACGGGGCTTGGATTATCTTTCGAACTCCTCTTCTCGAGACACTGTTATCCCTTGTGTATGAAAGTATGTTAATCGGCCCCGGAGATTTTTTCTCTTGGCCCACGTTCGAAGCACGGGAAATTACCGAGGCCGTCACAGTCGCACTCCGCCGGTTCGGACTCGGCTTCGTCCTCCGGCGGGAAGACGTCGAGCGTTCCGCTGGCAGTCGTCGCTCTCAGACGTCCTCACTGACGAACTTCGACAGTCGTGTCTGCCATCAACCACTGGTGATCACTGTCCGCTGGGTTCCGGATCTCAACCCAGCCAGTCTCACAAACCAGCATCTCGAAGGTTGCCCCGTCAGACATTATATGCTGCCTCCGACGAGAGACGCGGTCGTTCGCGAGTGTTCCCGGAATTAATAGTGGTGAATATCAAGCTGGTCATCAGGGTTTCTTGAGGATGATTATTGCTCGAATCCCGCTTTGTTATGAATTCTCTACCGGAAGGATAAAGAGCTCCTACCGGGAAAAACAGTGGCGGTCGGGGGTGAATCTTGGCCATTAGCGCAAGGACGCTTCACGAGCATCACGGCCTTGATCTCCGTCGCCGTTGCGATTATTAAGTTAGTCCCCTCGCGAAAATTCCATACGCCCGGACAACTGCGCGAACAAATGCAGAATATCATCACGTATCGCGACCGCACCGAAGAGACAATCCAGAGAGCTACCATGCCAGCTACGCCGGCCGGCTTCCTCTCCGTTCGGCTTGACGGGACCCGAACGAACGCCCAACGGTTCGGAGGCAGAACCAAGGGCAAAGGCCATGATGACCGACTCGTCGACGAGTGTGACGAGATCGTGTCGACGACCACGGCGAACACCGACGAAATTACCGATGTTCTCTCACGGCCGGTCAAAATACTTGCACTACGCTCGCAGCCAGCTTGCGCATCGATTTCGCGCAGCGGTTAACCGAGGCTCGCCGCCTACGGACGGTGCACGATGACGAGCTGACGGAAGGTTCTAAGGAGGTACTTGAGGAGTTGATAGACAGCGTGGAGCAGGTGGATACCGCCCGGCAGTACTTCGTATCCCTCTATCCAATCCGAACTCGCCCGCCTCTCGCGGCTGTTACTGTACGTCGCCCTCCCGACGATTAGCAGCTCGATCCTGATGCACTCCTCTACGTTGGTGGCCCGAGCGAGGCCGTGGCGTTGGCGGGAATGCCAGCATTCGTCTTGTTCGTGTTGATGCTCGCGTTTAGCGTACTTGCAATCCCCTTTTCACACGTGGTGCGGATTGCGACGGTCGCCCAGCGCACTGCCGCAATTACGCCGCTTTCAACGCCCGCCGAGGAATCTCCTTTCGGAGAATCGAACAACGAAGTTGGATGACTATGCGACGAGTTGCCCAACACCGGAGTCCTCTTCACTAGTCGCCATCCTCCTAATCAACGATTACATCGAACGTCGGCCTACGAACGGTGCGCTGTCAATTCAGCCCGTTCCAAAGGACCTACCGAGAGACCGTCAGAGGTACTGTGCTGAGTACGCGCCCTGCGTTTAGCGCTGCCGTTAAAACCGATCACCAATTGAGGGTTTCAAAAGCTTTCGCGCGTCGAACCTAGTCGAATCGGACGCCGACGTCGTGCATCCCCTCGTTGTTGAGCGCGAGGTTGATGAGCAGCGGCGTCACGCTCTCGACCTCGGCGGCGTTGGCGATACCACCGGCGTCGAGCGCCCGCAAACCCTCTATCTCCTCGGCGAGCGTCCGAACCGTCTCCTTGGCGTCCTCGTCGTCGCCCACGAGGAGGGTGTCCTGCGAGAGTTCGACGTCGAGGTTGGCGAGGCGGTCGGCCGAGAGGTTGTGGAACGCGCCGACCACGGGCACGCCCTCGGGTGCGGACTCCGCGACGAGTTGCGTCACGCTCCCCGCCTTCGGCGGTTTGTAGTGGAAGCCGCCTTCGTCCCGGTCCATCCCGACGGCCGGGGTGACGAGCACGTCCGCCTCGGCGAGGCGGTCCGCGACGGCCTCGACCGTATCGCGGACGTAGAACGGCGGCACGGCGAGCACGACCACGTCGGCGCGTTCGGCGGCCATCCCGTTGGCGAAGCCGTTGATGGAGCGCGAGACGCCCAGACTGTCCAGTTCGGTCTCGTACTCCTCGGCCATCGCGCGGGCCTTCTCCGGGTCGCGCGAACCGATGACGACCTCGTGGTCGGTGTCGTACGCCCAGCGGAGCGCGAGTCCCTGCCCGATATCGCCGGTTCCCCCCAGCAGTGCGATTCGCATACACGGGGTGTCCGTCGGAGCGGGGTTAAGTTCTCCGGAACTCCCACCCTCGACGGCGGTTTCCGCGAATCGTTCGGATATAGATTTCGTACTCCGAACCGCCCGACGCTCGAAATCGCTGCCTCCGCCGGTTGCGAATCCCGCCGGAATTTCCGCCGCCGCAACCCCTTTTTTCGCGCTGACCCTTGCTCCGAGTACGATGACATACGACGCCAGCGACGGCCCGCCGAAACTCGGACTCGGAACGTGGCAGAACACCGACCCCGAGGAGTGCGTCGAGAGCGTGCGGTACGCCCTCGACCTCGGCTACGAACACGTCGACACCGCGCAGGCCTACGGCAACGAGGAGCACGTCGGCGAGGGAATCGAACGGTCGTCGGTCGACCGCGAGGACTTCTTCCTCGCCACGAAGGTCTGGATAGACGAACTCGCCTACGACGACGTGCTCGCCAGCACCCGGGAGAGCCTCGATAAACTCGGCACCGACTACCTCGACCTGCTCTACATCCACTGGCCCGCCCGCGAGTACGACCCCGAGGAGACGCTCGCCGCGTTCGACAAACTGTACGACGAGGGGACGATAGAGCACGTCGGCGTGAGCAACTTCGAGCCCGAACAACTGGACGTGGCGCGGGAGACGCTCGACGCGCCCCTCTTCGCCAACCAGGTCGAGATGCACCCCCTGCTCCCGCAGGACGAACTCGTCGAGTACGCCAGAGCGAACGACGTCAAGCTCGTGGCCTACTCCCCGCTCGCCCGCGGCGAGGTGTTCGGCGTGCCCGAACTGAACGAGGTTGCCGAGAAGCACGACGCCAGCGAAGCGCAGGTCAGCCTCGCGTGGCTGATGCAGAAGGACGTCGCCGCGATTCCGAAGGCGACCGGCCGCGACCACATCGAGGACAACTTCGCCGCCCTCGACCTCGAACTGGACGACGAGGACATCGCCAAAATCGACGGTATCGACGAGCGGGAGCGCGAGGTCGACCCGTCGTTCGCCCCGTGGTAGTCACTCCTCGAAAAACGCGGCGAGCAGCTTCTTCTCGGCCTTGCGGACGTGCTGGTGGAGTGTCGCCGAGGTGACGCCGAGCGCGTCGGCCACCTCTTCCGCGGTGCTCTCTCGTGGCCAATCGAAGTAGCCCGCGACGTACGCCGACCGAAGGGCTATCGACTGACGCTCGGTGAGGTCGACTTCGAGTTCAGCCCGTGACTCGTCGACCGTTCGGGCGGGTCGTTCGCGCTCGCGCTTCCCCACCAGTTCGGAGTCGGGGAACTCGTCTTCGAGCGCTTCGACGATGCCACGAACGTCCGCGTCCGGCGGGAGTTCGGCGACGATGTGCGCTTCGCCGTCCTCCGCGACCGCTTTCGTGATGGACGCGCCCCGTTCGATCAGCGAGAGAACCGGCGACGCGCCGGCGACCGTGATCTCGAACAGCGTCCCCCCGACCAACCTGACGTGGCGAACCGCGTCCGACTGCTCCGCGAGTCGCACCACCTCGCGTTCCGGTATCCCCTCGATGTGAACGTACTCGAGGAGCGTTTCTCTTCGAGACGGAATCATCTCTTGGAGAACGCACGTCGCGTCGAACTGAGCCGATATCGAGGTGAAAAACGCCGTTTCGTCGGTCAGTCGGAACTCCAGTTCGACGACCCGGTCCGCGTGGAGTAGCCGCTTGCTCTCGACGGCGTCGATGACGAACCCGACGAGTTCGCCGAGCGCTTCGAAGCCGGCGGCCTCGCGCTCGCTGAACGCCCCCGGGCGGGTCGCGTAGACGACCAAGACGCCGTAGATCGTCTTCCCGTGTGCGAGCGGAACCGCGATTCCGGATTGGATGTCCGTGTCGGCGATGGCCTCTTGCACCGATTCCGGATATCGGGAGTCGGTGGCGATGTCGTCCACGACCACCGGCGTTCCGGTACGGAGCACCACGCTGGCCGGGCGTTCCCACGCTCCGTCCTCGGTTCCCGCCTCGATGATGTCCCACGCCCCGTCGTCGATTCCCGCTCGGCTTCGCTGCGCGACCGACCCCGTCGTCCGGTCTCGTTCGCCGATCCACGCGAACCGGTAGAGGTTGGAGTCCGCCAAGCGAGTGCAGACCGTTCGCTCGACCTCGTCGCGGGTCGCCGTCGACGCGAGCGCCAGCACGAGTTCGCGGATGAGGGAGTTGATGCGGTCGAGCGTCCGCAGTTCGTCGCGCTGCTGGCGCAGGGTTCGCTCGCGTTCCCGGCGTTCGGTTACGTCGCGCGTGACGCCGACGACCGCCTCGGCCTCGTCGGAGAGGAAGGTGAATCGAGTTTCGACCGGGAGCAGCGTTCCGTCCGCTCGGACGAGTTCCGATTCGAGGGCCGCCACCTTGCGGCTCCCCTCCACCATCTCGGTCGCCTGTTCAACGCCTCGTTCCCACCCCGCATCGCTGCTGATGACCGACGCGTGCATGCCGAGCAGTCGGTCGCGGTCGTATCCGGTCATCGACGCGAACGCGTCGTTGACGGCGACGAACCGGAGGTCGGAGTCGAGAGCGTAGATTCCGTCGTCGACGGTCTCGAACAGGGTTTCGTACCGTTGTAGCTCCTGCTCGCGCTCCTTTCGCTCCGAGATGTTCCGCCCCGTGCCCGCCAACCCGACGACGGTTCCCTCCTCGTCCGTGATGGGCGACCCGTTGAACTCGTACGGAATTCGGTCGCCGTCCTTGGTGAGCAGATGCGCGTCGTACGTTCTCGTTTCTCCGCGTTCGAACACCGCGAGGGCCGCTTTCACCACCTCTTCGCGTTCCTCGTCGGCGATGAACTCCAACGGATGCATCTCTGCGATTTCTTCGTCGGTGTACCCGGTTCGTTCGGGTAAGCGGTCGTTCCAGCGTCGCGGCCGCCACCGACGGTCGATAGCATAGAATACGTCGGGAAGCGTGTCGTAGAGGTCTTTCTCGAACACCCCCCCTTCGGAATACTCCGTTTGCTTCCATTTCCGGTTACTCATGCGGCGATCAATGGCTATTCTAGTTAAGCAACGTACAATATAGATTGCGGCTGTGGAAAATTCCACTCCTTCTGGAATCCCGCGACCGGGCGAACTATGACTCCCGCGGCCAATCTCGTGGACATGACCGATATCGTAACGTTCGGCGAGACGATGTTACGCCTCTCGCCCCCCGATTACGAGCGAATCGAGAGCACGGCCACCCTCGAACTCCGGGCCGCGGGCGCGGAGAGCAACGTCGCCATCGCCGCCCACCGACTCGGAGCGGCGGCGACGTGGTTCTCGAAGCTTCCGGATTCCCCCCTCGGGCGGCGCGTGGTCGCGGGTCTCCGCCAGTACGGCATCGACACCGATATCGCGTGGAGCGACGAGGGCCGACAGGGCGTGTACTACCTCGAATACGGTACCGACCCGCGCGGGACGAACGTCATCTACGACCGCTCCGACGCCGCGGTCACGACGACCCGCCCCGCCGACGTTCCGCTGGACGCGATTCGAGACGCCCGCCTCTTCTACACCAGCGGAATCACCCCCGCCCTCTCGTCGACGCTGGAGTCGACCGTCGGCGAGGTGCTCGCCGCGGCGCAGGAGGCGGGGACGACGACCGCCTTCGACGTGAACTATCGTTCGAAGCTCTGGTCGCCCGCCGAAGCGCGCGACAGCCTGGCCGACCTCTTCCCGATGGTCGACGTGCTCGTGACGGCGGAGCGCGACGCCCGCGACGTGCTCGACCGGTCGGGCGACGCCGAGGAGATAGCCCGCGAACTCGCCGCCGAGTGGGACTTCGAGACCGTTATCGTGACTCGCGGCGCCGACGGCGTGCTGGCGCTCCACGACGGCGAGGAGATACGCCAGTCGGCCTTCGACACCGAGACGGTCGACCCGATAGGAACCGGCGACGCCTTCGTCGGGGGGTTCCTCGCCCGGCGACTCGCGGGCGAGGACGTGCCGACCGCCCTCGAGTACGGCGCGGCGACCGCCGCCCTCAAACGAACCATCCCCGGCGACATGGCGGTGCTGACGCTCGACGAGGTCGAACGGGTAATCGAATCCGAGGGGCGGAACATCTCGCGATAGCGCTTCGAGGAGCGACGGGAGGAGAGGTTGCAGCGCCGACTTCGAGGTCGTTCGGACCCCCCTCACGACGGTCGGAGGTTCCCCTTAGCGCTACTGGTTCGTCGAAACGATCTCCACGACGGAGCGGTGGTCCAACTCCGAACTCGCGCCTATCTGGCGCTCGCTTCGGCAGTCGATGCCGTGCAGGAACCCGTCACCGATGTCGCTGTGGAGGTGGTAGGCGAAGTCCTCGGCGGTCGAACCGCCGGGGAGGAGAAAGCAGTCGCGGAAGACGCCCTTCTCGCTAGCGGTTCCGTTCGCGGAACCGGGGAACACCGCGATGAGGTTCAGTTCGTCGAACAGCGCGGCTTCGATGGCGCGTTGGACCCCCGTCCCGCCGAACTCCGCGGTGAACTCCCGAATCCGCTCCAATCCGGTTTCCTGTTCCTCGCTCACGTCGCCCGTTATCTCGAAGTCGGCGTCGCCCGCGTCGTAGTCGACGACGCCGCGCTCGTCGGCCTTCTTCAGCGCCTTCTCGGCGTGCGCGCTGACCGGAACGACGGTGAGGTGGTCGTAGTCGGGGTCGGACGCGATATCCTCGTAGTTGGTCCGCGCTTCGGGCGTGTCCATCTTGTTCGCCGCGACGACCATCGGTTTGGTGCGCTTGCGAACCTCGCGGGCCAGCGCCTCGCGGTCGTCGTCCCCCCACGTCTCGGGGTCGAGTTCGAGCCCGAGCGAGAGGATGACCTGCTTTATCTCGTCCTTGTTCGTCTTGAACGCGCTCATCTGCTCGGCGAGGTCTTCCTCGACGTGCTTCTCGTCGCCGTCGTAGCCCGACCGGTAGCGTTCGATGCCCTTCTCCAGGATTTCGAGGTACCACATGTCGAGTTCGTTTTCGAGGAACGCGACGTCCTCGCGGGGGTCGTGGCCCTCGGTTGGTTCGCCCTCGATGTCGGTCCGACCGGAGAAGTCCACGACGTGCACCAGCACGTCGGCTTCGTTCAGGTCGGTGAGGAACTGATTGCCGAGGCCCTTCCCCTCGTGCGCGCCGGGAATCAGCCCGGCCACGTCCACGAGTTTCGTGGGGACGTAGCGGGTTCCTTCCTCGCAGAAACCGACGCTGGGGGTGCAGGATTCCTCGAACTCGGGCGCGGCGCAGTCCACCCGGACGTAGGCCTCGCCGACGGAGGGGTCGATGGTCGTGAAGGGGTACGCGCCCTCCGGCACGTCGTTCATCGTCGCGGCGTTGAAGAAGGTCGATTTTCCCACCGAGGGCTTCCCGACCAGACCGATCTTGTAGCTCATTGGGCCGGAGTCGGCCATCCGCGGGTAAAGGGGTTTTCAAACGCCGGCGCGACTGCCGAATGATAGCGATTCGCGCGGGCCTCGGGCCGGTCGCGGCGGATTCGTCACTCGGGGACGACGCCGTGTCCCGGGCCGGAGACCTCGATGGTCGGCCCGCGCTCCGAGGGAACCACGTCCTCCGCGAGCAGGAGGTTTCCGTCCAAATCGACGTGCGAGAACGACCCGACGCCCGCGACGACGTGCGCGCTGGCGTGGATGCCGACCGCGCTTTCGAGCATGCAACCGACCATCAGTTCGACGTTCGCGGCCTCCGCGACGGCCGCGATGTCCCGGGCCGCCAGCAACCCGGACTTGCCGAGTTTGACGTTTATCACGTCCGCGGCGTCCTCGCGGACGACCCGAATCGCGTCCTCGGGGGTGAACACCGATTCGTCGGCGGCGACGGGAACCGACACCGCCTCGCGCGCTCGCGCGAGACCGACCACGTCGGCCGCCGGAACCGGTTGTTCGACGAGCGAGAGGTCGATTCCCCGCGATTCGAGTTCGTCAGCGAATCGGGCGGTCTCCTTCGGCGTCCACCCCTGATTCGCGTCCACCGTCAGTCCCGCGTCGGGCGCGCCATCGCGGACCGCGGCGACCCGCGCAACGTCGTCTTCGACCGTCGTGCCGGTCTTCACCTTCAGGTGGTCGAACCCCTCCGCCGCCGCCCGCTCGGCCCGCGCTCTCGCCTCGTCCGGCGGGAGGATGGGGACGGTGAGGTCGGTGGTGACGGTTCTCGGCGACCCGCCGAACAGTTCCGAGAGCGGCATCCCGCGCTCCCGACAGTAGGCGTCCAGAATCGCGGTTTCGACCGCGAACAGCGCCGACACCATGCCGGGGAACGTCGCCCGCACCTCCGAGACGAGGTCGCGGTAGTCGGCGAGATTCCGCCCGTCTAACAGGTCGGCGGCGGCCCGAGCGGTCGCGAGGGCCGCCGCCTGCGTCTCGCCGGTGACGGGGGTGAGCGGCGAGCCTTCGCCGTACCCGGTCGCGCCGTCGGTCTCGACCGTCACGAGCAGGTTGTTCGCGTGGCGCTGCGTGCCGAGCGAGATTTCGAACGGTTCGCGGAGGGCCAGGTCGAGCGGTTCGACCGAGACGCGCTCGATCCTCATAGCACCGCCCGAACCGCGGCGAGGAGGTCGTCAGGCCCGCCCTCGTCGTAGACGTTCGCGGCGGGGACGGGGTAGTCGACCTCCGCCGGGTCGGCCCACGTCGAGACGGCGGCGACGGTGGCGTCCGAGAGTTCCTCCACGAGGTCCATCTCGGTCTCGACGCCCGCGACCGACCACTGCTCGAAGTGGGTTCTCCCCTCGCGGTCCGGGTGGTCTGCCAGCACCACGGCGTCGGGCCACGCGCCGTGGAGGAGCGAGAGCGTCACGCCCGAGTAAGCGCGGTGGGTGAGCGCGGCCTGCCCTTCGACGAAGACGACGTCGCGCTCCGCGGCGACGGCGTGGACGAGGTCTTCGACGACGCCCGCGGTGAAGTCGGCGGGGACGCGGTCGACGACGACGCCGCGGTGCGCGCCGACCATGATTCCGGTCTGGCCGGTGGCGACCCACCCCGCGTTCAGTCCGGCGCGCTTCGCGGCGCGGTAGAGTTCGAACGTCGTCGTGCGTTTTCCGACGGCGCAGTCGGTTCCGGCGGTCAGCACGACGTCGGCGTCCGCCTCGTCCACCCGCCCGTCGCCCACCCGGAGAGCGTCTTCCTCCGGCGGCTTTCGCACGTCGAAGAGGCGCGCGCCGTGTTCGTCCGCGAGGTTCCGCCACGATTCTCGCTCGGAGAGGAAGACGTGGAGGCCGGACACCACGTCCACCCCTGCGCGGACGGCCTCCTCGATATCTTCGACCCACTCGTCGGGAAGCGCGCCGCCGGCGGGCGCGACGCCGACGACGAGCGCTTCGGCGTCGGGGGCGCGTTCGAGGGCCTCGCTCGTGGAGGCGACGACCGGTACGTCGGCGACGTCCGGTCGGCCGAGCGCGTCGCCGGCGTCCGACCCCGCGCGAGTCGAGTCGACGACCGCCCGCGCGTCGAACAGCTCGCTGTGCATGACGACCCCGTTGGCCGTCTTTCCGTCCATCGTTCCGAACGCCCCCTCCGCGAGAACGATCGCGGGGGCGGGGGCGTCGAAGGCGTCCCGAAGGTTCATGTGCTAAGCAGGCGCACAGCGGACGAAAGTCTTGCCCCCTTTCATAGAAGGGTTCGTAGCGCCGGATGGGGATTTTCGGCCGGGCGTATCGGCGACCGTCCGCCGCGCGAGCGAAACGGCCACAGCCCTGAAGGCCACGCGCGGCGGATTTTCTCCCATGACGGTCGCCCTCACCAAAGACGAGGAAGGAAAGCGCGTCGTGGACGCCGACGGAACCCAACTCGGCATCGTCGAGGACGTACGGCACGGGACGGCGCACGTCGAGGCCGAACCGGCCGTGGTCGAGGAGATGAAAACCGAATTCGGCGTCGGCGGAAGCGACGAGAACACGTTCGCCCTCTCGGAGGACGGAGTCGAGCGAATCGAAGACGACGAGATAATCGTCGAAGCACGGGGCTGAGCGGTCCGTTCTATAAAAAGTATACCTCGTGTACCCCTACCCGAGGTGTCTGAACAGTGATACCGGGACGGTATATACTTTGTGTGTGCCAGTTCGTCCTCGGCAGATAAACCACCCGCATAGGCAGGCACGGTACACACCCGGCCGGCAGACCAACGAGAAGGTATGTCGCTACCCGATAGCGGAGACATTCCCGCCGAGTGGGAACGGTCGCCCCTCCGCGGCGACGAGATCGGACTCCGGCATCGGGACGCGGAGCTCGCGGTGCGGGCGGTGAAAGCGACGATCGCGGGCGAGTGGGAGCTCGCGCTGGTGGACAGCATCGACAATCGGTTCTCGACGGTTCACCCCGTCGGCCGGGTCGACGGGCGCGAGCAGGCCGTCTCGGAACTCGTCTCGTTCGCGGAGCAAGTCGACCGCCTCCGAAGCGAACGTGACGAGGTGCTGGGGGACGAAATCGTCCGCGAAGTGCGACGGGGCGAGAAGACGAAGGTGTGAGCGGGCGGGACGTTCAGACGAGCTTCCGAGCGATGTCCGCGGCCTCTTCCGCGCTGTCGGCGAGAACGTAGGTGATCGGTTCGATACCGTAGCCGCCGGTGTGATAGAGCACCGTCGCGTCGGGAGTCTCGTCCAAGGCGGCGCCGACCGCCTCGCTGAGGTTGTCGTACTCGGCGTCGAACTCAGCGGTTTCGTGCCCGAGGTCCTCGAGTCGCGCGACGATGTCGGGGTCGTACCGAACGTTGAGAGCGGCGCGAGCGTCGACGCCGTGGCTCCGCGCCGCGAGCAGGATGGAGGCGACGTGTTCGCTGACGCCGAACTCGGGTTTCGCGGGGATGGTCGCCCGCCCCTTCACGTCGAAGATGCGGCCCGGAACGCCCGCGACGTCGTCGATACCGTCCGCGCCGGGGAGGCACTCGCAGAGGTTCGACCCGACCGCCGGGATGAGCGACGTGAATCCTCCCGTCTGCTCGATAACGCGGAGCCCCCGGCGCACGGACGAGAGGACGCGCTCCGTCGCCCGGAGTTCGTCGTCCGGGTCGTGGACGTTGAAATCCCCGCCGTGGCCCTCGAGTTCCGGCATCCGCTCCTCGTGAAGCTGCGAGATGAGGTCGTGGTCTTCGAGTCGACGGATGAGCACCTCCACCTCCACGAGCGCCTGTACCCGACTCATGCTTCCCGTCGCCAACCCGTCGCCGATTTCGTCCACGAGGCGCACGATTCGCTCGTCTTCGCGGACTCGGGCGTTCTGCGCCACGTCGCCGTGGGCGTACTTCGAGACGGCGCTCTGGCTGATGCCGAGGGCGTCGGCCACCTCGCTCTGTGTCAGCCCGCGCTCTCTGAGGTCCTCGGCGAGCATCGAGCGAAACGTCGGGAGGAACTCGTCGACGACTATCTCCTCGGCGAACCTCACATCTGCTCACCCCCGTACTCGTGGTCGCTGCCGATTCGGGACGCCTGCGGACCGGCCTGGTCCTGGTACTTCGACCCGCGCTCGGAACCGTAGGGGCGCTCCGCCGAGTTCTTGAGTTCCGTGAAGATGAGCTGCGAGATTCGCGTTCCGGGCGTCAGCGCGACGGGGGCGGTGCCGAGGTTCGACAGTTCGAGCGTTATCTGGCCGCGGTAACCCGGGTCGACGACCCCCGCCGTGGCGTGGACGACGACCGCGAGCCGCCCGAGCGACGAGCGCCCTTCGACGTGAGCCAGCAAATCCGCGGGAATCTCGACGCGTTCTTTCGTCGTTCCGAGCACGAAGTCGCCGGGGTGGAGGATGAACTCGTCGCCCTCGTCGACGACGGTTTCGGTGACGTAGCTCTCGACTTCCTGCTCGCTGTCGGGGTGGATGCAGGGGATGTTCGTGCGCTTGAACTCCAGGAACTCCTCGCCGAGTCGGACGTCGATGCTCGCCGGTTGAATCTGTAGCTCCGGTTCGTCTATCGGTTCCACGACGAGGTCGCCCGCGTCGAGGCGGCGAGCGATGTCGGCGTCAGAGAGTATCATGTCGGTAGAACGGGCGTGGGTGAGTAAAGACCCACCGGTCGTCAGACGGCGCCGAACAGGAACACGAGGAAGGCGACGACGCCGACGGACGTCCCAGCCGCTTCGGTCGAGAGGTTCCGAGCGTGTTTCAGGCCGTACGTCCAGATGTACCAGTGCCAGAGCGAGGCGACCGCGGACAGGAGGAGGCTGCCTCCCCGTATCTTCGAGACGAGCAACCGCAACTGCTCCGCGACCGCCTCCGGACTGCCGCCGAGTTCGGCGTCTCTGAGGGTGAGATAGAGGAGCCCGAATCCCACGGCGGTCTGGAAGAGCGACGGGAGCATCCCCCACGCGGTGATGGAAACCGTGTTGCCGAACGACCCTTCGCCGCCCCCGAACGCGGAGAGGGCGTGAAGGACGATGGCCGACGCTATCCAGACGAGGAACGGAGCGACGAAGACGAACGGGAGCGTCTTTCCGACCAAGTCCCACATCACGTCCCCGAGGGGGACCTTCCTCGGGCGGTCACAGCCGTGGAATCCCACGTCCGTTCCGGTTCGCTCTTCGCACACCCAATCCGGCGGTCGGTTCGGATTGTCGACGCCCGTCGCCATCATCCCCCGGCTCATCTGCCACCCGATCGCGCCAAGCGCGACGGTCGTGACGAGGGAGATGACGAGGACGACGGCGAACGCGCCCCCGAGGCTCGGACGGGGAGCGCGCTTTCGGAAGAAGCTGTCGGGACGAAAGAGGGCGTCGAGGAGCACGTTCGGACGTTCATGTAAGCTATGATGACTCTTCCCGAATCGAGTAGCCAGCGTTTTACCCCATCCTCCCGGACGCACCAGCATGAAACAAGCCATCGTCGCCCGCACCGACGTCGGAATGGGCGAGGGGAAACTCGCGGCGCAGGTCGCTCACGCGTCCCTGTCCGCCTACGAGGAGACGGGACGGAAGGCGCGAAAACGGTGGAAGGGAGAGGGACAGAAGAAGGTCGTCCTGAAAGCCGACGGCGAGAGCGAACTCTTCCGTCTCGCGGAGAAAGCGCGGGCGGAGGGCCTGCCGCACGCGATCGTCCGCGACGCGGGGCACACGCAGCTCGACCCCGGGACGGTTACGGCGCTGGCGGTCGGCCCGGCGGACGACGACCTCGTGGACCGGGTGACCGGCGACCTCTCGTTGTACTAATATTCGCCAGCGACCGCCGCGACCGGGGAGTGCGACGCGCGAAGAGCGGTAAGCAAGTTTTTGGCGCTGGCCCGCTTCGGTTCCGGTATGAACGTCTCAATCGACGCGGTGCGCGTCGCCGCCACGGGTGAAGGCCCGCTCCCCGTAGTCGTGCTCGCGCCGAACGACGGCGACGACGTCCTCCCCATCTTCATCCGCTTCGAGGAGGGCGTCAGCATCGCCCGAGGCATGGAGGCCGAGGACATCGGGCGACCGCTGACTCACGACCTCCTGCTCGACGTGATGGAGGAACTCGGGGGGCGAATCGAGCGCGTGGTCGTCAGCGAACTCAAGGACAACACCTACATCGCCGACCTCCACATCCAGACGCCGCGCGGCCACGAGGTCGTGGACGCGCGGCCGAGCGACTCGCTGGCGCTGGCGTCCCGCACGGGCGCGCCCATCGAGGTCGCGGAGGAGGTGTTCGAGCACGGTCACCAGAAGCGCGCCCAGTTCGACGAACTACAGGACATCCGGGAAGTCGCCCAGATCGGTCCATGAGCGACGTGCTGGACGACCTCTTCGCCGTCATCGAGGACCGCAAGGAAACGCTCCCCGAGGGCTCGTACACCGCGTCGCTGTTCGCGCACGAGAAGGGACAGAACGCCGTCCTCGAAAAGCTGGGCGAGGAGACGACGGAACTCGTGCTGGCCGCGAAGGACGACGACCGCGAGGAGATCGCCCACGAGAGCGCCGACATCGTCTACCACCTGCTCGTCCTGCTGGCGATGAAGGATATGGACTTGGCGGACCTGCGGTCGGAGCTGGCCGAGCGGCGGTGAGTTCGGGCGGTAGCCCGTCGCTACTCCGCCCGCTCGAACCGGTGTCGGTACACCGTCGCGTCGTCGTTCCACTCGAAGTGTTCGTGGACTCGATTCAACCGCTCCCGGTACGCATCCAAATCCTCCGACCCTTCGGCCCGCGCATCTTCGTCCGTCAAATCGCCCAGTTTTCGCTCGGTGACTTCGACCACCTCGAACGTCTCGCCGTCGACGTCGAAGGTGTCGCCCTCGTCGGCGTACCGGTCGCCGCGGTGTAACTGCGAGACTCGTCCCGAGGCGACCGCTCGCCGGATGCGCTCCGCCGGAAGTACCGTGCTGGCGTCGATGTGGGCCATGGCGGTGGTTCGACCCGGCGGCGGAAAACGACTGTCCTTTCGACGCCGCCGACTTCCGCGCCCCCGTTACCGTCCTTTCAGCACGCCGCCGACCGCGCCGCCGACCGCGCTGTCGAGCGCCAACAGGAGCGCGACGAAGGCGGCGGCCAGAAAGACGCCGACGCCGCCGAACAGCGACCCCGGAGGGCCGCCGATCAGTCCGCCGATGACGGTTCCGGCGAGGCCGAGGAAGAGCGCGACGGCGATTCCGCCGAGCGCCCCGGCGAGCAGGCCGTGCCAGAAGCCCCGCCCCAGTCCGCCGCCCGCGACGTAGCCCGCCGCGAACCCGCCGATGAGCCCCGCTCCGACGTGCCCGATTCCGGGGATGGCGAACGCGACGATACCCGCGAGCACCGAGACGACGAATCCGACGAGGACCGCGTACCAGTCGGTCATGACGAAGAAGTACGACTCGGACGAGCAAAAGCTTCCCGCCGAAATCGGTCGAACGACGCTATGGACGGCCTTTTAAGGGGGGAGGCCATACGAAGGACTATGATTTTCGAGACCCTGCCGACGACGCCCACGTCGGAGGAACTCATCGACAAGGCGTTCTCGCGGGCGGCGCGGGCGGGGCGGGCCAAGAGCGGCGTCCAGGCCCAACAGTCCATGCTCCAGACCGCCTCGAACGTCCTCTCCGACAACCTCCAGAACGTCGTCACGTCGTGGCCCGACTTCCGCGAGGTGGACCCCTTCTACTACGAACTCGCGGACGCGGTGGTGGAGGTGGACGAGGTGCGAAAGAGCCTCTCCGAAATCCAGTGGGCCTCCCGAAAGACGAAGGAGATAGGACGCGAGTACCAGGGGAAACTCCGCGGCGACATCGACTACGCGCGCAAAGTTCGCAAACAAGGGTTCGCCCGTCTGGCGGACGTGGTCGAGGAGGTAGAGGACGACTTGGACCGGGTCGGCGCGGCGCGAAACGACCTCCGCAAACTTCCCGACATCTCCCCCGACGCCCCGACCGTCGTCGTCGCGGGCTACCCCAACGTCGGGAAGTCGTCGTTCGTCAACGCCGTGACCCGCGCCCGCAACGAGATAGCGGAGTACCCCTTCACGACCAAGGGCGTCCGGGTCGGCCACTTCGAGCGCGACCACATTCGCTACCAGATCGTCGACACCCCCGGTCTGCTCGACCGCCCCGCCGACGAGCGAAACGCCATCGAATCGCAAGCCGTCTCTGCGCTCACCCACCTCGCGGACTGCATCCTGTTCATCGTCGACGCGAGCGCCTACTGCGGCTTCCCCCTCGACGCGCAGCTCGAACTCCGCGAGTCCGTCGAGGAGCAGTTCGGCGACGTGCCCGTCCTCACCGTCTGCAACAAGGCCGACCTCTCGACCGACGTGGAAGCGGACCTGTTCATGAGCGTCGAGGCGGACGAGAACGTCACCGAGACGCTCGACGCCGCGGTCGAAGCCATCGGCTACGAACCCGAACTCCCGTTCGAGGGGTAGCCGGACCGCGGTTCGGCGACCTGATAATCCCGGTAGCGAACGCGAACCTCGGGCGAACGACCGGTTCGGGCGGCGATACGACGTTGAATGTCTCGGGCGAGGGTGGGATACGACCGATTCGACGTTCGGCTCAGCGTCACGGTGACGGTTCGAGACCCGGAGGGCGCGTCGTACTCGGTTCGAACCGCAACCACGTCGAGTCCGCCGTACGCCGGGCGGCTGAGCACGTCCTCGACCGCGCTCGTCGTCTCCCGCTCGAACGACAGTTGATGGTACGTGCCGAAGAGGACGCCACCGACGACGACGACCAGAACGACCAGTCCGATGATTCCCGTACCGCTCGACGGCACGCTCGAACCGCCCCCGTCCGACCGGTAGCCGAGATACTGGAGCGTCACGATGACGGCGGCGTTGATGACGAGGACGGTCACCGCCAGCAGGAGCGCCGCGCCGAGCGCCACGACGAGCGCCCCCCAGACGAGTGCGATACCGACCGTCGCCGCCCCGGGAAGGAGCGCCGCCGCGATCATCACGCCCACCAGCGCCGTCGGTCCCTCCGTGGTGAGGGCGAAGGCGGCGGCGGACCCCGCCGCGAGACCGATGGCGACCGTGATGAGCGTCGGCGCGAGGCGGACGGTCACCAGTTCCAGCGAGGAGACGTCGAGGCCGACCGGTGCGAACCCGGTCAGGCGGAGAAAGAAGCTGAACAGCGTCGCGGCGACGACCGCCACGACGAGACCGCCCACTTGAAATCCGACGCTGTCGGCGACCATCTTCCGGTCGCCCGTGACGACGCCGACGCCGGTCGTGAGGATGGGTCCGACCAGCGGGGCGATGACCATCGACCCGACCACCACGGCGGGCGAGTCGATGAGCAACCCCCCGGCGGCGATGACTGCGGAGAGGATGATCATCCAGACGAACGAGTACGGGTCGCGCGACATATCCCGCGACTTCGACCGGAGTTCGTCTGTCGCCAGCGGCGAAAAATCGCTCGCGTACCTATTCTCCAGCAGTTCCATCGTGGACGTTTCCGCGGTCTCCGCGGTGCCGACGACGATGTACGACTCCTCGTCCAGACCGGCTTCGTGGAGCCGCCCGAGCACGTCGCTGACGGCGTCGGTCGGAAGGGGAAACTCGACCAGCGTTCCGCCGTCGGCGACCCCCGACGCGGTGATGACGACGTAGTCCACGTCCCGTTCGTCGAGCACCCCGAGAACGTCCTCCTCCCGCTCCTCGGGGACGAGAACGTGTATCAGTCGCACGGAGGCAAGACCACACGCCGAGATAAAAGCGTTCAGGCCGTTACTCGGGTCGCGCCTCGTCGTCACCGCCACCGTCACCGGCCCCGACCTCCGTCTTCCCGCCAGCGTCGGCCCCCGCGGTCGTCTCGGCTTCGACGGAACCGACGGTTCCGCGGTCGAGGCGTTCTCGATGCCGGTTGTCGACGGTTCTCCGCACTCGCGGTGAGTGCGCGTCGCCCGACGATGGGAGGTAAGTACTCAGGCCGCAGACTCGTCGGTTTCGACGTACCGAACCTGCACCGGGACGTCCTGTCCGGTTCGGCGCTCGATTCGGTCGTGCAACCGATCCGCGAGTTCGGGGTAGCGACCGTCCGCCGGTCGTCCCACGGTTACGACCACGCGATCGGGTTGGCGGAACGGGAGATTGCGAGCGTACGCGCTGTCGCCGATTGGAAGCCCCCCACGGTACTGAACTTGCAATTCGATTTTCTCCGCCTGTTGATAATTGGACTCGGAGAGGACGCTCTCGACCGCCCGATTCGTCTGTTGCTCGAACTGCGCGCTCTGATAGGACGAGTAGGTGACGCCGCCGAGGAAGAGCGAGAGCAGTGCGATGCCGACGACGAGAGCGCCGATTCGGCGAACCATCTCCGACCGGGTACGTTCCACTTGGAACCAGCTTTTCGGTCGATATCCCATGTACTGGAGCGTCACGATGGCCGAGAGGTTGATGGAGAGGACGTTTACCAGCACGAGGACGCCCGCGGCGAGCGCGATCGTCGGTTGCCACCACGCGATGCCGATACCGACCGCCGCGATGGGCGGAATGAGCGCCGCCGCGATCATCACGCCCACGAGCGCGACGGATACGCCCGCCGCGAGGCTGACGACGCCCGCCGCCCCGGCACCGAGCGCGACGATGAGCGAGAGGAAATCGGGCGTCAGTCGCCCGCTTATCTGAGAGATAGACGTAATGTCGGTGTTCGGCGGGAAGAGGTAGAGGTTGCGCACGACGAACGCGAAGACGGTCGAACTGACGATGGCGACCAAGACGCCGAGCAGTTGTAGTTTCACGCCGCGGTGAAACAGACCCTGGTCGTTCAACACGGTACCGACGCCCGCGGAGAGCGCCGGGCCGACCAGCGGGGCGATGACCATCGACCCGACCACCACGGCGGGCGAGTCGATGAGCATCCCCGCCGTCGCGACGACGGCGCTCACGACGGTCATGAAGACGAACGTTCGGAGCCGGGGCGACAGCTCCCGCGCCCGCGTGAGGATTTCGTCGCGGGCGATTCGGTCGGTACCGCTCTCCGCGTCGTACCGCCTCGACAGCTGTTCGAACTCGCGGGACGTGTCCGTCTCGGCGTCGATGATGACCGTGTGAGCGTCGTCGCTCAGCCCCGCGTCGTGGAGTTCGTCGATGACCGACTGAACCGCGTTCTGCGGGAGCGGAAAGGTCGCGATGGCGGTGTACTTGCGACCCCCCGCCTCGTCCGTGAGAAAGTAGTCGATACCGATGGATTCGAGCGTCTCGACGACGGTCTGGCGCTCGCCAGTCGGGATGGAAACCTGTACGAGTCGCACGGTTTACGATGAGGAGCCGAGGGTGATATAAGGGACGGCTCGAACGCGAAACACGGCGGTTAAGCGTCGGCGGAGGAAACGGGAGGGTATGTTCGAGAACCGACCCGACAGAAGCGCCGAAATCGTGTTCGTCGGGCGTTCGAACGTCGGCAAGTCCACGCTGATGCGCGAGCTGACGGGCCACCGCTTCGAGACGGGCGGTAAACCCGGCGTCACGCGCCAGCCGAACTACTTCGACTGGGCCAGCGAGGATTTCGTGCTCACCGACCTGCCCGGGTTCGGGTTCATGTCCGGCGTGTCCGAAGAGCGTCGCGAGCAGATAAAGACCGACATCGTGCAGTACGTAGAGGAACACGCGGACGACATCCTCGTCGGCGTCCTCGTCGTGGACGGGAAGAGCGTCGTGGACATCATCGACCGCCACTCCGGCGAGGGCGAGATTCCGCACGACGTGGAGATGTTCTACTTCCTCCGGGACGTGGACGTTCCGGTCGTCGTCGCGGTGAACAAGATGGACAAGGTGGACGACAGGGACGAGCGGCTGGACGACCTCTGCGACCGCCTCGGCCTGCACCCGCCGTGGAAGCAGTGGCGGGACACCATCGCCCCCATCAGCGCGAAGCGCGGGAACGTCGACCCGCTTAACGAGGCCGTCAAGACCCACCTCCACGAGCAGAAGCGCGACGACCTGCTGAAGTTCTTCTCGTAGGCCCGTTTTTCGCGGTTCTCGTCCCTCGCTTCCGGACATCGACGGGTTTGGTCGCTCGATAAGTTATAAACGTTCGTGCGAGGAGAGTTTCGGGGCGTTACGCCGCGCGACGGGCGACTGCGGCCGGAAATACCGGGAGTTTTATTCGAACTGAACCGGGCGTTACCGTGTCAGTCGTTCTCAATAGTTTTATGCCGATGGGGTGTTTCGATTCGTAACGATGATGTCTCAGACCGAGCGGGAAGAGATAGACGACCTACCCCCGAGCGCGAAACTCGTCTTCAAAGTTCTCGAGTACAAGGGGTCGCTTACCCAAAAACAGATCGTGAACGAATCGATGCTCTCCGCGCGCACGGTTCGGTACGCGCTCGAACGATTGGAGGAGATCGGTGTCGTCGAGGAGGATATCTACTTCGCGGACGCCCGCCAGAATCTCTACGAGATAACCGTCCCGACCGAGGTCGAAACCGACCAGTCCGCGGACGCTCAGTGCGCCGAATAACCGACTTTTTCCTTTCTCACGCCGTCGTGACGGTTATCTGGTGGCTCCTGTCGATGGCGCGCTCCAGTTCCTCGGCGATGGCGCTGCCGCGCGAGACTTGGATATCGCCGCCGCGTCCGACAGTCGCGGTGAAGAGGTACTCGCCGTCGGCCTGCACTTCCACCGTCTCCCCGGCGTGGCCGTCCAGCGGAATGACGATGTGCCGGGACGTGATTTCGGGCGTCACCACGTCGCCGCGGGGCGTCGCGGCCGCCCCGCCGTCGCCGACCGACGACGGTTTTTCGTCGTGGGTTCGCACGTCGATGTCGATGCCGAGGCGGTTCTCGATGTCGTCGATTCGCCCGCCGCCCTTGCCGATGACGTAGGAGATGTCGCTCTCGTCAACGTAGACGACGGCCCTGTTCTGCCCCTGAAGGTCGACGTCCACGTGACCGCGCGCGACGGACTGTATCTCGCGCTCTATCTCCTGTCGAGCGAGGCGGGAGACGCCGGTTTCGTCGCGCTCGCCCTCCTGCAGCGGGACGGTGACGACCTGTCGGTTGAAGGTGTAGATCTCGTACTCCGGCGTGCCCGTCTCGAACTCCTCGACGAGGATGACCGGTCGCGCGAGGTCCTCTTCCATCATCCCCTCGGGCACCTTGACCTGCGTCTTCACGTCGTAGACCTTCTCTATCTGCCCGGCTTCGATGTAGACGACGGTGTCGACAATCTGCGGAATCATGCCGAGTTCGACGCGTCCGATGAGTCGCTGGAGCGCGTCGATGGGCCGGGTCGCGTGGACGACGCCGACCATCCCGACGCCCGCGAGGCGCATGTCGGCGAACACCTCGAAGTCGTCCGTCTTCCGCACCTCGTCGTAGATGGTGTAGTCGGGGCGCACCATCAGCAGGGAGTCGGCGGTCTTCTCCATCTCCCCTGCCAGCGCGGTGTACTGCGTGATCTCCGGGCCGACCTGCAGGTCGCGCGGTTTCTCCATCGTCTTCACCGCGAAGTCGTTGTCCGCGAGGAACTCCGCCACGGCCTGCGCGAAGGTCGACTTTCCGGCCCCCGGCGCTCCGGAGATGAGGACGCCGCGCTGGCGTTCGAGCAGTCGCCCTTTGAGTTCGTCGGCGTGCTCGTAGTCCTCCATGTTCGTCTTGACGATCGGGCGAACCGCGGTGATCTCCCACGCGTCGGCGAAGGGCGGTTCCGCGATGGCGATGCGGTAGTCGCGGAACTGGACGATGGTCATCCCCGGTTCGTCGATCTCGATGAATCCCTCGTTGCTCTGTTTCGCGCTCTGGATTATCTCCTGGGCGTACTCCTTGAGTTGGTCGTCGGTCGAGGGGTCGTCGCGAATCTCCTGGTAGTGCATCTCGCCGACCTCCCCTCGCTTCGCCATCGGGGGGACGCCCGCCCGGAGGTGGACGCTCATGGTCTGCTCGTCGAAGTAGTCCTCGACGCCGAGCCGACCGACGTCGCGGGTCTTCGGCGCGATGTATTCCACCTCCAAGCCTTTCGCCTGCGCCACCTCGCTCTGGACGAGGTCGCTGGTGACGAAGGTCGCGTCGTGTTCGTCCGCGAGTTCGCGGATGAGCGCGTCGATTTCGCCGCGGTGGGCGTACCCCTGCTCCTCGGGTTTCGGTCGGACGCCGACGTACTCGAGGTCGATGTCGCCCGCGTCGGCGGCGTCCGCGAGTCGCTGGAGTTCCGACAGTCCGTTCCAACCGCTCTCTTCTCCCCTGTTCGCCTGCGATTCGAGTTCGCTGACGACGGCTTCGGGAATGAGTACCGTCGCCCCCGCAAAGTCGCCGGCGTCGACTTTCTGGGATATTCGGCCGTCGACGACGGCGCTCGTATCCGGCACTACGTTCATGCACGCAACTTCGGACGGTAGCCTGATAAGGGTTTCAGCGTGGGAGTCACGTTTTTGGGACTCCGTGTCGTACTCCGTTCGATGCGCCACGCCCACTTGGTACTCACCGTCGACGCCGAAACCCGCGACCGAATCGAGGCCGACTGCGCGGACGAGACGATAGACGAGTGGCTCCTCGATGCCATCGACCGAAAACTCGACCGACGCAGGGAGTACGAGTTCACCGACGACTGCGGCATCTGAAACCGTCGGCCTGCGTTTGCAAGCGCAATTGTTAGAGCAATATTCGTTCCATTTGGGACAATGTCCACGTCAGAGTCCGCTGCGCTCGACACGATTTTCACCGTCTTGTCAGACTCCGATCGACGCGACGTTCTCTCCCACCTCGCCGACTCGCCGGACGACACCGCGACGGTGGAGGAACTGGCGGGCGTGCTCCGAGACGACCCGAACGCCGAGATCCGCCTTCGTCACGTCCACCTCCCCCGCCTCGCCGCCACGGCGATGATCGACTACGACGCCCGAACCGGAGCCGTTCGCTACCGCGGTTGCTCGCTCGCCGAGACGTTGCTTCGGTGTTGCCTCGACGAAAATCCGGTTCGCACCTGTTGAGATAGGGCACCAGTTTGAATCCGATGGCGAACGTACGCCACGTATGGCCGCGTTCGACGCACTCGTGAGGAAGCGCGACGCTCGCGTCGCGTGGGCGCTCGTCGCGGTGGTGACGGCGTCGATTCCGGCGATGGTCGCCTTCGGAGCGCTCCTCTGGGCCGGGTTCGCCACACTCCTCGTGGCCGTCGCCGTCGTTCCGCCGCTCGCCGCGCGCGATTCGTCCGTGATGCTCCCGTGGGAGACGCTGTTGTTCGCCCTGTCCCCGATATTCGTCCGAGCGTTCGGACCGCCCGCGCTGGACGGCGTCGCGCTCTCGCTGGCCGTCTCGTCCATCGCCCTCGTGCTCGTCGTGGAACTGGCGACGTTCACGTCCGCGAGGCTCGCGCCGTGGTTCGCGGTGACGCTGGTCGCGCTCACGACGATGGCCGCCGTCGGCGCTTGGGCGGTCGTCCAGTTCTACGCCGGCCGCCTCCTCGGAACGCAGTACCTCGGGTCGCAGAACGCCCTCATGTGGGACTTCGTGGCCGCGACGGGCGTGGGCGCGGGCGTCGGTATCGCCTCCCAACTGTACTTCGACCTCTCGGCGGTCGACACCGATATCGACCTGCTCGGCGGTGGTGACCGATGAGCGTTCCCGAGCGGTACAAGCGCCGTCTCGTTCGGCTCCTGCAGGTCGGTCTCCTCGCGCTCACCGTCTACGGTATCTACAGGGGCAAGGTGGGGGTCGCCGTCAACGGCGGCGTCTCGCTGCTCGTGACGTTCGTTCCGGCGCTCCTCCGGCGGGACTGGGACGTGTCGATGAGCGCCGGGTTCGTGCTGTGGCTCACGGCGGCCGTCTTCGTCCACGCGGTCGGCATACTCGGCCCGTACAAGCAGTACCCGTGGTACGATTCGGTCGCCCACGCGCTCTCGGCCAGCGTCGTCGCCGGCACCAGCTACGCCTTCTTCCGGGCCGTCGAACTCCACTCCGAGCGCGTCGAACTCCCCCGCGAACTCCGATTCCTGTTCGTGCTCGTGTTCGCCCTCGCGTTCGGCGTGCTCTGGGAGGTTCTCGAGTTCACGTCGGGTTTCCTGGCGAACGCCCTGGGCAGTAAGCCGGTGCTCATCCAGTTCGGCATGAAGGACATCATCCTCGACCTGGTGTTCGACTTCGTCGGCGGCGTCGTCGTCGTCGCGTGGAGTCGCGCTCGACCGATGCGAATCGCGTGGTCGCTCGCGGCGTCGATGGGGGGCGACGAGCAACAACGCTAACGGAGGTTCGGGTCGAAGGGCCAGTGTGCTCGAACTGTACCAGGCCGAAGACTGTCCGTACTCGACGAACGTTCGCGAGACGATGCAGGAACTCGGACTCTCGTACGTCGCACACAACCCGCGGTCGCACGAGGGCGACGTGAAAAACGAACAGACGCAGTCGGAACTGGAGGCGCTCGGCGGGGACGATCAGATTCCGTTCCTCGTCGACACCCGCCGAGAGGTGTCGATGTACGAGAGCGACGATATCGTGGAGTATCTCCGCGAACACTACGGGTGAGGCCGACGTCGAACCGTCGGCAAGGACGGCGGAACTAAGCCGCTGGGGAAACTGGGGGGTCGCATGGACGAACTGGTCGAGTTGACCCACGATCTCGTGTCGATTCCGAGCCACGAGGGCGAGACGGCGGCTGGCGATTACATCGAGGAGTGGCTTCGCGCCGAGACGGACGCCGACGTGACCCGCGACGGCGTCGGGAACGTTATCGCCCGCAGGGCGACCGACTCTCCGGCCGCGTCCGAGGGCGTCGGCGCTCCCGGGGAGGGTTCCGAGTCGGCGTCGCCCGACGCCGACCGCGAGGGGTCGAGCACCTCGCTAGCGTTGGTCGGCCACCACGACGTCGTGCCGCCGGCCGCGTCGCAGGTCGAAGACGGCGAGTACGTCGTCGAAGGCCGCGACGGACGACTCTACGGCCGGGGAACCGCGGACATGAAGGGCTCGGTGGTCGCGTCGATGCTCGCCTTCCGCGACGCGAACCCCGCCTGCGAACTCGTCTTCGCGAGCTTCGTCGGGGAGGAACTCGGCGGGAACGGGGTGCGCCACGCCATCGGTCACGGCTTCTCCCCGGACTACGCCATCGTCGCCGAAGGGTCCACGAACTACTCGAAGCAGGGGGTCACCGACGTGGTGGTCGCACACCGAGGGAGGCGCGCGAGCACCCTCACGGCCAGCGGCACGGCGGCGCACGCCAGCGAGCCGGACGCGGGAAAGAACGCCATCTACCGGGCGTGCGACGCGGTCGGCATCGTGCGCGACTGCGAGGTTCCGACGGTGTCCGTGCTCGGCCACGACATCTCCGGCAGCGTCGTCGTCACCGAAATCGACGGCGGGAGCGCGTGGAACGTCATTCCGGACACCTGCGAGGTGACCGTCGACGAGCGGACGGTTCCCGGCGAACACGCCGACCTCGGGAGCGTCGAGGAAGTCGAGGGCGTCGAGTGGACGGTCGAACAGGACCTGCCGCCGATGGAGTGCGACGACGCAGAGTTCGCCGAGACGGTGCTCGCCGCGGCCCGCGACGCGCAGGACGGCGACCCGGAGCACGTCACGAAACCGCACGCGACCGACGCCGGGTGGCTCGCGCAGGCCGGAACGACCTGCGTCGTCTGCGGCGCGTCCGAGCCCGGCGAGGCGCACACGAAAGACGAGAGCGTCAGCGTCGACGTGCTACGACGCTGCTATCGGATCTATCGGAACGCGGCGGAGCGCGTGTCGTAGTCGAATCGCGGACGGAGGGAGCCGAAATCCGATCGACGTTCGGCCGCGTGCGTCCTCGGAGCTATTTCGTTCCGAAACCCATTCATTGATAATCGGTGACAGCAAACACCGGACGATGGCAACCGAAGCCGCCACAGAAAACGCCACGTACGAGGAGTTTCTCCAGAAAGTGAAACGGATCTCGAACGTGCAGAACGCCGCTGGAATCCTGGGTTGGGACCAGGAGGTCATGATGCCCGAAGGCGGCACGCCCGCCCGGTCGCAGCAGCGCTCCGCCCTGTCGGCGATCGCCCACGACCTGCTGACCGACGACGAGATGGGCGACTACTTGGACGACCTCGAATCGCAGGAGTTGGACGACGAACAGGCCGCCGTGGTGCGGGAGGTACGCCGCGACTACGAGCGAGCGACCCGCGTCCCCGGCGAACTGGTCGAGGAGATATCCCGCACCACGTCCGAGGCGCTGCCGAAGTGGAAGGAAGCGAAAGCGGAGGACGACTTCTCCGTGTTCGCGCCGACGCTGGAGAAGTTAGTCGAGCAAAAACGGGAGTACGCCGAGCATATCGACCCCGACAAAGACCCCTACGAGGTGTTGTTCGCGGATTACGAACCCTACCTCGGCATCGAGACCGCGGAGGAGACGCTCGCCCGCCTCCGCGACGAACTCGTCCCCCTCATCGAGTCGGTGCGCGAGAGCGACGTGGAGCTCGCCACGCCGTTCGAGGGCACCTACGACACGGAGACGCAGGAAGAGCTCTCGCGGGACGTGCTGGACACGTTAGGCTACGATTGGAACCGCGGTCGACTCGACACCGCGCCGCACCCGTTCTCCAGCGGAACGCAGTTCGACGCGCGGGTGACGACGCGTTTCGACGAGGAAGACCCCCTCGGCGCGTTGATGAGCACCATCCACGAGTTCGGCCACGCGACCTACACGCAGGGGCTGCCGGACGAACACTACGGGACGCCGCTCGGCCAGTCGCGCGACCTGACGGCCCACGAGTCGCAGTCCCGCATCTGGGAGAACCACGTCGGTCGGTCGCGCGCCTTCTGGGAGCGATTCCTCCCGGTCGTCAAGGAGCGGTTCCCGGACGTGGAAGACGCCTCCGTCGAGGACGTGTACGAGGCCGCCAACCGCGTGTACGAGGACAATCTCATCCGGGTCGAGGCGGACGAGTTGACCTACCACATGCACATCGTGGTGCGGTTCGAGATAGAGAAGGCGCTCATACGCGGCGAGATAGAAGTCGAGGACGTGCCCGAACTCTGGAACGACAAGTACGAGGAGTACCTCGGCATCCGCCCCGATACCGACGCGGAGGGCTGCCTGCAGGACATCCACTGGAGCCACGGGAGTTTCGGCTACTTCCCGACCTACTCGCTCGGCAGCGTCCTCGCGGCGCAACTGTACGACAGCGCCGAGGAGGACATCCCCGACCTCGAAGACCAGATTCGGGAGGGCGAGTTCGACGACTTCCACGACTGGCTGACCGAAAACGTCCATCGGTACGGCTGTCTCTACACCACCGACGAACTCATCGAACGGGCGACCGGCGAGGAGTTCACCGCCGACTACTTCGTGGAGTACGTCAACGAGAAGTACGGCGCGCTGTACGACCTGTAAGTCCTCGAAGGCGAACCCCGGACGCGCGAACGCGACTCCGACTCCCGTTTCTCGGCGATAGGAGGGTCTGCGTTCTCGCCGCGTTCGTCGCGGTCGCGTTGCCGTTTCGGTGAGAGAGTTAGTCCGCCGGAGGGAGAACCCCTTACGCCCGCCTGAGCAGTTTCCGCAGGTGGTCCGTCGAGAAGAACGAGGAGGGTCTGTCCATGTGGACGCCGATCTCGCCCGACAGCGCCCTGAGTCCGACCGTCTGAACCGACTCCGGAAGCGAGTACGCTCGGCGCACCCAGTGGCCCAGTCGGATCTCGTTTTTCAAGTCCCGCCGCCACGCTCGCTCGTAATCGGCCAGCGTGCCGGGGTCGTCGGGGTCGACGGTTCGAACCGCGTGGTCCGCCGCGGTCATGCCGTAGAGGATGCCGCCTCCGGTGAACGGTTTCGTCTGGGCGGCGGCGTCGCCGATGAGAAATCCTCGGTGAGCCGTCACGCGCGGCGGCGGGCCGATGGGTATCATCCCCGCGCATAAGCGGTCGGTCTCCACGTCGTACTCGGCGGTGAAGCGGTCGAACAGGTCGCGGACGTTCCTTCCCGGCGGCGCGGCCAGTCCGTACTCGACGCCCGCCGCGCCGCGCGGGATGCGCCACGCGAAGAATCTCGGGGCGGTGAGATGCACGTCCACGAAGTTTCCGCTGTGGGCGTCGGGCGCGAACCCGAGAACGCCCTGTAGCTTCTCGCCCGGTTCCGGCAGGCCGAGTTCCCGCCGGACGCGGGAGACGGGGCCGTCGCACCCGACGACCATCTTCCCGCGAAACGTCTCGGTTCCGTCCGGAGTGCTCGCCGTCACGTCAACGTACTCGCCGTGTTCGTCGACGTCCGTCACGCTGTGGTCTTCGCGCACGTCCGCGCCCGCATCGCTGGCGGCGCGCGCGAGCGTGCGGTCCAGACCCACGCGGTCGATGACGTTGGAGACGACCGTATCCTTGTAGAACGGGTGTTCCGGCGAGTCGGGGCCGCCGACGTGGAAGCGCGCGCCGTAGATTTCGTTCTGGAGGAGGTGTTCGCGCGCACCGTCGGGGGTGAACGCCCAGATGTCGGTACTTACGTGGCCGGAGCAGGCGAGCGGCGTCCCCACCCGTCCTCGTTCGAGGACGAGCGCGTCGTATCCCGCGTCCGCGGCCTGCCGTGCGAACCGCGACCCGGCGGGACCTGCGCCGACAACCACGAAATCGTACATTGTGGTCGCTTACTTGTCCGTGGGTCAAATACCTTCTTTCTCGCCCCAAGTGGGTCGCCGGTTCGCGGCGAGTCTCCTACCGCGCCGAAGGAGGTCGTTCCCCCGTTCCGAGTTGCCGACGCCGGAGGTAGTGGACGAGCGCGGAGAGCGCGAACGCGGCGACGATGAGCACCCCCCATATCTCGTCCGGGATCGTGGTAAACGGCGGAATACCGAGGAAGTCCGCGAGGACGAGTATCGCGCTCACGATGGCGAGACCGAGGTAGTATCGAATCCACGGGAACTCGTCCTGCGGGCGCAGGTAGCCCTCCAGTTGCGCCGCGTTCTCCGAGAGCTCGACGACCCCCCTGCTCTGGTTGTACTCGACGATGCCCGCGTCCGCGAGTTTCGGAAGATGCGTCTGGTACAGCGAGGTGTACACGGACTTCCGTTCGTTCGCGGAGAGCCCCTCGACGGTAGTGTCGTGTTCCCACGCGGCCACCTGTTCGGCGAGCTCGCTCAGCTCGACCGGACGACCTTGCTGTTTGAGGTAGTGGAGCGTGTATCGTCGCCGTCGATTTTTCAGAACGTCGAAGATTAAATCTTCTGACAGTTCTTGAGGGGTTCCATCAGTCGAACTCATGCCACCTGTGACCCGCAATCCGTTGTTGTACCTATGCCACCGCCACCCGGACGTAACACGAGTGCGAAATTACCGCGGACGACACTTTGTTATCCAGTGCTTAGCTGGCGGTAATTTTCAAATTAATTATGTGACCCCGATTTAAGCGTGCAATTCCCCCGAGTAAGCCCGTCATTCCCTCGAAAGAGTGGAACCTCGGTCAGTCGTCCATCGCGGCGGGCGCGGGTCTGTCGGCGCGCGGTCCGTCGAGTTCGACGGCGGGGAGTTTGTCGCGGAGGTAGCGCCCGGTGTACGACTCCTCGACTCGGGCGATTTCCTCGGGCGTTCCGGCGGCGACGATTTCGCCGCCCTTCTCGCCGCCCTCCGGCCCGAGGTCGATGACGTGGTCGGCGTTCTTCACGAGGTCGAGTTCGTGTTCGATGACGACGACGGAGTTCCCCTTGTCCGCCAGTCGCTGGAGCACCGAGATGAGTTTGCGCTCGTCCTCGTGGTGCAGGCCGGTCGTCGGTTCGTCGAGCAGGTAGAGCGTGTCGCCGGTGTCCTTCTTGCCGAGTTCCTCGGCGAGTTTGATGCGCTGGGCCTCGCCGCCGGAGAGGGTCGTCGACGGCTGGCCGAGTTTCATGTAGTCGAGTCCCACGTCCTTCAGGAGCTTCAGCCGACGGCGGATGCGCGTGTCGTGCTCGAAGAAGTCGTGCGCTTCCTCGACGGACATGTCGAGCACGTCCGAGATGGTCTTCTCTCGATAGGTCACGTCGAGCGTCTCGTCGTTGTACCGCGCGCCCTCGCACTCCTCGCAGGGGACGTACACGTCCGAGAGGAAGTTCATCTCGATTTTGACGGTTCCCTGCCCGCCGCACTCCTCGCAGCGTCCGCCCTTCACGTTGAACGAGAAGCGACCCTTCTCGTAGCCGCGTCGTTTGGCGAGTTTCGTCTCGGCGAACAGTTCGCGGACGTAGTCGAAGACGCCCGTGTAGGTCGCGGGGTTCGACCGCGGGGTTCGACCGATGGGCGACTGGTCGATGAGTCGCACCTTCTCGATTTCGTCAATCCCCTCGATGGCGTCGTGGTCGCCGGGGTCGACCGAGGTGTTATTGTTCATCTCGCGGGCGAGTCCCTTGTAGAGGATGTCGTGCATCAGCGTGGACTTGCCCGACCCGGAGACGCCCGTGATGGCGGTGAACTTCCCGACCGGGATGTCCACGTCGAGGTTCTTCAGATTGTGCTGGCGCGCACCGCGAACCGTGAGATGGGCGTCGCTCTCCCGACGAGCGTCCGGCACGGGGATCTCCTCGCGCCCGGCGAGGTAATCGCCCGTGATGCTTCCCTCGTGTGCCATCACCTCCTCCACGTCGCCCTGCACGACGACCTCGCCGCCGCGCTTGCCGGGGCCCGGACCCATGTCGATGACGTTGTCCGCCCGGCGCATCGTCTCCTCGTCGTGTTCGACGACGAGGAGGGTGTTGCCCAGGTCGCGCAGTTCGCAGAGCGTGTTCAGCAGGCGGTCGTTGTCGCGCTGGTGGAGGCCGATGGAGGGTTCGTCGAGCACGTAAAGCACGCCGACCAGCCCCGACCCGATCTGCGTCGCCAGCCGAATCCGCTGGCTCTCGCCGCCGGAGAGCGTCGAGGCTTCGCGGTCGAGCGTGAGATACTGCAGGCCGACCTCCTCCATGAAGCCGAGCCGGGCGCGAATCTCCTTCAGAATCTCCTCGGCGATGCGATTCTCGCGCTCGGTGAGGTTCGCTTCGAGGTTTTCGAAGTGCTCCAGCGCGTCGCCGATGGACATCCGGTTGACCTCCGAGATGGAGGTGCCGTCGACGTACACCGACCGACTCTGGGGTCGCAGTCGGGTACCGTCGCACGCCGGACACTCGGTCACGGCCATGTAATCCTCGATGTGGCCGCGCGCGCGGTCGCTGTCGGTTTCGACGTACCGGCGTTCGAGGTTCGGGATGACGCCCTCGAACGGCTGCTCTTTCCGCCGGATGCCGTTCTTGGTGTTCCACTTGAACAGCACGTCCTCGTCGGTGCCGTGGAGGAACGCCTCCCGAACGGCCGGGTCGAGTTCCTCGAACGGCGCGTTCAGGTCGACGTCGAAGTGTCGCGCGACCGAATCGAGCTGTCGCCGGTAGTACGTTCGCTGGTAGCTCCACGGCTCGAAGACGTGCTTCAGCGGCTTCGAGGGGTCTTGGACGACGAGACCTTCGTCCACCTCCTTCGTCTCGCCGATGCCTTCGCACTCCGGACACGCGCCGTGCGGGCTGTTGAACGAGAAGCTCCGCGTCTCTATCTCGCGGAAGTCGATGCCGCAGTGCGTGCAGGCGAGGTCTTCGGAGAACTCCACGACGAGGCGTTCGTCGCCCTCCCCGCCGAGGTCGCCCGTCGAGCGCGCTTCCGAACCGAGGTTCGCGTCCGCCGGCGGGTCGGGGACGATGAGTTTCATGATGCCCTCGGCTTCCTCCAGCGCCGTCTCGACGCTGTCGGTGATGCGCGAGCGAGCGTCCTCGCTCACCTTCACCCTGTCCACGACGACGTCGATCGTGTGGTCGTAGTTCTTGTCGAGTTCGGGGCGATCGAGGGTGAGGTCGAACTCCTCGCCGTCGACTTCGACGCGGGAGTAGCCGTCCGAGACGAGGTCGTCGAACAGGTCGGCGAACGCGCCCTTCTGGTCGCGGACGACCGGCGCGGCTATCTTCGCCTTCGTCCCCTCGGGGAGGTCGAGCACCCGGCGAACCATGTTCTGGGCGCTCTGCTCGCCGACCTCCTGCCCGCACTGCGGACAGTGCGGCGTGCCGACTCGGGCGTAGAGTAGGCGCAGGTAGTCGTGAAGCTCGGTCACCGTCCCGACCGTCGAACGCGGGTTGTTCGCCGCGTTCTTCTGGTCGATGGAGATGGCTGGCGACAGCCCTTCGACGTTCTCCACCTGCGGTTTGTCCATCTGCCCGAGGAAGTTCCGGGCGTAGGCGGAGAGGCTCTCGATGTAGCGTCGCTGCCCCTCGGCGTACACCGTCTCGAAGGCGAGCGAGGACTTGCCCGACCCCGACAGTCCGGTCACCACGTTGAACTGCTCGCGCGGAATCCGAACGTCGAGGTCCTTGAGGTTGTGTTCCTCGGCCCCCCGCACTTCGATGTAGTCCTTGCTCATCTATTCACAGCCAGCCACCGAACGGGGGTATGCCTGTCGGTTGCCGACGAAAGCGGAGTGAAAGTGGAGTGCGGACGGAGAACCGAAACGGCCGACTGAAAGGGACATATTCGTCGGGGCCTTACGTGAAGTAAGTGTCTACGAATACCGCAGAACAGGAGGGTTCGGACGCGGAACGGCGCACGATGTGGCGGCTCTTTTCCGAGTACGGTCGCGGACACTGGCCGCAGTTCGTCGCGGGGATCGGCGGCACGGTGTTCTCGCGGTTGTCGGGACTGGTGCCGCCGCTCGTTCTCGGTATCGCCATCGACGCGATATTCCTCCACAGGCGACCGTTTCGTCTCCCGCTGCTCCCGGCGGCCTGGACGCCGACGACGCCAGACGGACAGCTCTGGCTCTCCATTGTCGTCGTCCTCGCGTCGTTCCTCGTCGGCGCGGCGTTCTCGTGGCTGGACGGTTGGGGGTGGAACGCGTTCGCGCAGGGGGTTCAACACCGGCTCCGCGTGGACACCTACGACCGGATGCAGCTGCTCGACATGACGTTCTTCGACGACAAGCAGACCGGCGAGCTGATGTCCATCCTCAACAACGACGTGAACCAGTTGGAGACGTTCCTCAGCGACGGGCTGAGTTCGGCGCTCCGCATCGCCGTGCTCATCGTCGGCATCGGCGGGGTTCTGTTCACGCTGAACCCGTCGCTCGCGGTCGTGGCGCTCGTGCCGGTGCCGCTGCTCGCGCTGTTCACGTACGTCTTCGTCAGAACCATCCAGCCGAAGTACGCCAAGATGCGAGCCAGCGTCGGCGCGCTCAACGCTCGACTGGAGAACAACCTCGGCGGCATCCGAGTCATCAAGTCCGAGACCGCGGAACCGTACGAATCCGGGCGTATCGAGGAGGCGTCCCGCGACTACTACGACGCGAACTGGGACGCCATCACGACCCGCATCACCTTCTTTCCCGGCCTTAGCCTGCTGACCGGCGTCGGGTACGCGATCACCTTCGCCATCGGCGGATTCTGGTTACTCTCGGGGGCGCCGGGTCCGCTCTCCGGCACGCTCGACCCGGGCGTGTTCGTCACCTTCATCGTGCTCAGTCAGCAGTTCATCTGGCCGATGGCGCAGTTCGGTCAGATCATCAACATGTACCAGCGCGCCGAGGCGTCGAGCGACCGCGTCTACACGCTGATGAGCGAGCGCGGAACGCTGGACGGGAGCGCCGACGCGCCGGATCTGACGGTCACGGACGGCGTCGTCGAGTACGACGGCGTGAGCTTCGGCTACGCGGACGAGACCGTCGTCTCGCACGTCGACCTGCGGGTCGGTCGCGGTGACACCCTCGCGCTGGTCGGCCCGACCGGCGCGGGCAAATCCACCGTCCTCAAACTCCTCCTCCGGATGTACGACGTGGACGAGGGCGCCATCCGCATCGACGGCACCGACCTCCGCGACGTGAACCTCCGGAGCCTTCGGCGCGCCATCGGCTACGTCAGTCAGGAACCGTTCCTCTTCTACGGGACGGTGAAAGAGAACATCGCGTACGGGACGTTCGACGCCACCGACGAGGAACTCGTCGAGGCCGCGAAGGCCGCGGAAGCTCACGAGTTCATCACGAACCTGCCCGAGGGCTACGAGACGAAGGTCGGCGAGCGCGGGGTGAAGCTCTCGGGCGGCCAGCGCCAGCGGCTCTCGATCGCGCGGACGATACTGAAAGACCCCGACATCCTCGTTTTGGACGAGGCGACGAGCCACGTCGACACGGAGACCGAGGCTCTCATCCAGCGGAGCCTCGCCCACCTCGTCCGCGAGAAGACGACGTTCGCCATCGCCCACCGCCTCTCGACCGTCAAGGACGCGGACGAGATCGTCGTGCTGGACGAGGGGCGAGCGGTCGAACGCGGAACCCACGACGAACTCCTGGCGCTCGACGGTCTCTACGCGAACCTCTGGCGGGTGCAGGCGGGCGAGATAGAGTCCCTCCCGCCCGAGTTCATCGAGCGCGCGATTCGACGCCGCGCCGAGGTGGACGCCGGCGACCTGCCCGCCGACGGGAGCGAGTGACGCTTCGAGCGACCGAACCGCCCTCAATTTTAAATAGCAACCCGCGGCAAACCAACCACGATGGAAGACGCTACCGGGGAGCGCGGCATCGGCGGTATCGGCGGCATCGTCCTCGACGGAAACGAGTACACGGTCGAACAGAGCTACTTCCGGAACAAGTACAAGGTGTACGACGCGAACGGGAGTCTCGTCCTGAAGTCGAAGCAGAAGATGATGAAGATGAAAGAGGAGTTCCCGTTCTTCGACCCGGACGGGAACGTCGTCTTCCGGGTGAAGGCGAGGAACATACTCGACGTCTCCGGCGACTACGTCCTTACGGAAGAGGGGTCGGACGAACCGATTCTGGTGCTGAGCAAGAATTTCACCTTCTTCCACCACCGCTGGACTATCAAGCGCCCCGACGGAACCGTGCTCGCGGAGGTCGCGTCCCGGAGCGCGGTGCTGGAAGCGCTCCGGTCGCTCGTCGACGTCCTCTCGTTCATCCCGCACAAGTACTCCATAACGACGCCGGACGGCGAACCGATAGGCGAAATCGCGGGGCAGTTCTCCATCCGCGACCGCTACCACATTCGCATCGACAGTCCGGGGACGGTGTCGAACACGGCGCTCGTCGTCGGCGCGATCGCCATCGACGCGTTGGAGGGGAACTGAACGAGGGCGAGCGTCGGGCGGGGTCGAGAATCAGACCGTCTCCGGGAGCCACCCCCCGTCGACTTCGACGTTCACGCCGCTCAGGTAGTCGCTGTCCTCGTCGAGGAAGAAGCGCACCGCCTGTGTCACGTCCTCGAATCGGGCGGGCCGCCCGCGCGGTAGGTCGTCGGGGAACGCGTCGGAGTTCTCGACCACGTAAGGCGAGACCGCGTTGACGGTGATGCCGTCGTCCTGCGTGTCGGCGGCGAGCATCCGCGTGAACATCAGGACGCCCGCCTTGGCGATGAAGTAGGGGGCGTTCTCGGGGTTGACCAACCCCTTCTCCGAACTCGCGTAGCCGACGTTGACTATGCGCCCGAACTCCCGTTCGCGCATTCCGGGGAGCGCTCGCTTCGAGCAGAGGTACGTTCCGTTGATGTTCCCGTGGAGCACCGCGTTCCACCGTTCGAACGAGATATCCTCCCAGTGGTCGGGTGCGAACGGACCGACGTTGTTCACCAGCACGTCCACCGACCCGAGGTCGGCTTCGACGGTCGAAAAGAGGTCGTCCACGCCGTCGGGGTCGGTCACGTCGCCCTGCGCGAGCGTGGCGTCCGCGCCCCGTTCCCGGGCGCTCTCGGCGACCGCCCGCGCCCTCTCGTCGCTCGACCGATAGTGAACCGCCACGTCGGCCCCGCAGTCGGCGAGCGAGAGGAGCAGTTCTCGACCGATACCCTTCGAACTGCCGGTGACCAGTGCGACTCGTCCGTCGAGGTCTGGCGCGATCATACACCCCCTTGGCGGCGACGGATAAACTATCTTGATGTCCGCGTTTTTTCAATTCCGAGTTAACGCCCCCAACTTTAATATTCTGCGTGGAGAGGTGAGACCATGGCAATCGAGACGATTCTGCTCGCCGTGGGACCGGGCGACGCAGACCGTACGGACAAACTCGCGGACGCGGTCGCGGACGTGGCCGGGCCGACGGGAGCGACGGTAGTGCTCGCGCACGTCTTCACCGACGAGGAGTTCGACGACGTGGTCGAGCAACTCGACTACGAACCGTCCGGAAATCCGCGGCCGGACGAGGTGGCGGCCCGACACGCGACGATTCGTTCGCTCGCCAACTCGCTGGACGCGGCGGACGTGGGGTACGCGATTCGCGGCGCGGTGGGCGAACACGGCGAGACCATCGTGGAACTGGCGGAGAACGTGAACGCCGACAGCGTCTTCGTTGGCGGCCGGAAGCGCTCGCCCACCGGGAAGGCGGTGTTCGGCAGCACCGCGCAGGAGGTCATCCTCTCGGCACCCTGTCCGGTGACGTTCGTGCGGGATGACTGAGAGAATCCGCGCCGCCGTCACGACGCCCGGTGTTTTCCCGCGACGGCGGGACGAATAGAACTCGGCGGCGAGTAAATGCTTGTAGTTAAGTGCACCCGATAACCTCTGTCCACCTGAATAATGGCCTACTACGCGGGCGTAGACTTGGGGGCGACCAACATCCGAGCGGCGGTCGCCGACGAGGAGGGCAACGTCGTCAGCGCGATCGACTGCGGCACGCCACAGGGTCCGGCCGGCATCGCAGTCACCGAGGCGGTACTCGACAGTTTGCGGGAGGCGTGCGCTGACGCGGACATCCGACCGACCGACCTACGGGCGGCGGGTATCGGCAGCATCGGTCCCCTCGACCTCGCCGAAGGGGCGGTCGAGAACCCGGCGAACCTGCCGGACACCATCGACCGAATCCCGCTGACGGGGCCGGTCGGAAAGCTCATCGCCAGCGACCGGGTGTACCTCCACAACGACACCAACGCGGGCGTCATCGGGCAGCGGTTCCACAGCGAGCGCAACCCCGACGACATGGTCTACATCACGATTTCGAGCGGTATCGGCGCGGGCGTCACCGTCGACGGGGAGGTCCTCTCCGGCTGGGACGGTAACGCGGGCGAGATGGGTCACATGGTCGTCGATTCGCGGGGCAGGCGCACCTGCGGTTGCGGGCGCGACGGCCACTGGGAAGCGTACTGTTCCGGGAACAACATCCCCGAGTACGCGCGGATGCTCGCCGAGGACGGGGAGTCGGTCGAGACCAGCCTCTCGCTCTCCGACCCGGAGTTCTCGGCGAAGGACGTGTTCGACCACGCGCGAACCGACGCCTTCGCGGAGCGCGTCGTCGAACGGATCGCCCACTGGAACGCGGTGGGCGTGACGAACGTCGCGCAGGCGTACGCGCCCATCGTCGTGTACCTCGGCGGCGCGGTGGCGCTCAACAACGAGGAACTGGTCGTGGACCCGATTCGGGAGCGACTCGACGACCTCGTGTTCAACAACGTTCCGGACGTGCAGTTGACGACGCTCGGCGACGAGGTGGTGCTGAAGGGCGCGATAGCGAGCGCGCTGACCGACGGCACCGGCGACCGGTCGAAGGTGCGTTAGTTCCGGCACCCGCGCTTTTATTCTTCTCGCGCCCCACTATCGAGATATGCGACGGCGAGAGTTCCTCCGTGCCGCCGCCGTGGGGGGTGGCAGTGCGACCCTGTTGTCCGGTGTAAGCGTCGCCCGCGAACCGTATCGCCCGCTCGGCAACGTCGCCGTTAGAAACGCGAAAGAAGCGGTCGTCGGAAGCGACGGGAAGATCGCCTTCGTGGCCGCCACGGACGGCTTCGCGACGGTCGACATCGCTGACCCGGCGAATCCGACCGTGTTGGCGGAGCGACGCGGCTTGCTCGGCGGAAAGACCGGCGGCCCGCTCTCGCAGATATGGGACGTGAAGGTCGACGGCGACCGTCTCCTCGTCGCCGGGCCGGCGAACCCGGTCGGCGACGACGCGCTCCACGGGTTCGCGCTGTTCGACGTGAGCGACCCGGCGAACCCCGAGCGGGTTGCGTTCCACGAGACGAAGTTCCCCATCCACAACGCGATGTTCACCGACGGAACGGCCTACCTCACCGGCAACGACGGGGACGGAAACCCCCTCGTGATGGTGGACACGTCGAACGACAGTCCGACGGAGGTCGGGCGGTGGTCGATGCTCGACGTGAACTCGAACTGGTCGAAGGTGGACTCGTGGGTTCGGTCGCTCCACGACGTGTGGGTGCGAGACGGGCGGGCGTACCTCGCGCAGTGGGACGCCGGAACGTGGGTCGTGGACGTGTCCGACCCGAAGAACCCGTCCCACCTCGCGCACTTCGGCGGACGACCGCTGGACGAACTCGCCTCGATTCCGTCGGAGAAGGAACGCGACGCCGTCATCGGTCTGCCGGGGAACGACCACTACGTCAGGACGAACGACGACGGGTCGCTGCTGGTCCGCAACAAGGAGGCGTGGGACACGGACGGGAAGGGCGGCAACGGGCCCGGCGGAATGGAACTCTGGGACGTGTCGAACCTCCGGCGGCCGAGGAAACTGTCGGAGATTCCGGCCCCCGCGACGAAGGACCCGACCTACGACCTCCAGTTTCCGAACCTCCTCCCCGTCGGCGTCGCCTCGGCCCACGGAAAGTGTCACGACTGCACCGGCGGGGCCGGGGCGTCCGGCCAGTGGACGACCTCGCACAACTTCGACATCGCGGGCGACCGCCTCTACACCTCGTGGTATCAGGGCGGCGTGAAGCTGTTCGACATCGGCGACCCGGCGAACCCGCGGGAACTGGCGTGGTGGCGAAATCCGAAGAAGACCGCGTTCTGGACCGCCCAGCGCGTCTCGGACGACTTCTTCGTCGCCAGCAGCATGGGTCGTCACGGCGACGGAAAAGGAGGCCTCTACACCTTCCCGAACCGCGCCGGCGAGCAGGAGAATCCGCCGCCGCTCACGGCGGGCGGCAACGGAACCGGCGGCGCGATTTCGGCTCCGAAGAACGAATCGACGTCGACGACGGAGCAACCGGGGTTCGGTTTCGGCGTCGCCGGACTCTCCGTGCTCGGACTCACCGCGCTGCGCCGATTCCGAAATCGGGAGTAGCTCGTCCGCTGCGCGCTCGCGGACCGAGTTCCGATCGCACTCCTTCTACACGACTCGATTGACCAGTTCCCCGTCCGCGTCGACGTGCTGGACGTTCTCCCGCACCAGCCCCGCGATGTGCCGGTAGTAGTCTATCTCCGCGGCGGCGGCGTGAGGCGTCACGAGCACCTCGTCCATCTCCCAGAGGGGCGAATCGTCGGGGAGCGGTTCCTCCTCGAAGACGTCGAGGGCCGCACCCGCGATGTCGCCCTCCCGCAGGGCCGCGACGAGGGCGCTCTCGTCGGCGCACTTCCCGCGAGCCACGTTGACGAAGTAGGCGTCCTCGCGCATGGCGGCGAACTCCGCTTCGCCCATCAGTCCCCGCGTCTCGTCGGTCAGCGGCGTCGCCAGCGCGACGAACCGAGCGTCCGCGATGGCCTCGCGCAGGTCGGCGGCGGCGAACACCTCGTCGACGTGCGGAACCGGCTCCGCCGAGCGCCGGACGCCCGCGACGCGCATTCCGACGGCGTCCGCCCGCTCGGCGATACCCTGCCCCAGCGTTCCGAGGCCGACGACGCACAGCGGTTCGTCCCGAAGCGTGAACGCCTCGTCCCACTCGGGGCGGTTCCACTCGCGCTCCGTCTGTTGCCGGGCGTAGACGTGCAGTCGACGGGCGAGCGACAGCATCATCCCCAGCGCCGTCTCGCCGACGCTGGTGTCGTGGATGCCCGTGCTGTTCGTCAGGACGACGCCCTCCGACTCGAACTCGTCCAGCGGAAATCGGTCGTAGCCCGCCTGAATCGAGTGTATCCACCGAACTCCGGCGTCGAGGAATTCGTCGCGGTAGGCGAACGTGACGATGGCGTCGCACTCGGCCAGTTCGTCCGCGTCGTCGCCCACGACGACCACTCGCGGGTCGACGGACGAGAGCGCGTCGCGGAGACGTTCGGGCGGGAAGACGGCTCCGACCGATTCGTGGATTCCGAGGTGGGAGACTCGCATGGAGGGGCGTACTCGCGGCGAGGGATTGAATCTTCGGAACGGGGCGGGTCGGGGGAAGGATAGAACGTACTCCGTAGGATCGCTGATCACCTCGCAGAGTAGCGGTGGTTCGGTGTGAAACCCATCATCACAAGGGGCTCAGTGGGGGTAACATCTCGTCATCACCACCGGTCGGCGGTAGCCGCCGGAGCGATTTCACTCTTGTCACTCGGCCCACTCGGCCAGTTCGCGCAGTTCCTCGGCGACGTCGCGAACTCCCTCGCGTCCGAGCGCGCCGCGCTCCGTGAGGTACCCGGACACCAGTTCGCCGGGCGTCGCGTCGAACGTCGGATTCAGCGCCGTCACGTCCGCGTCCCCGTCGTACACCGCCTCCGGGTCGCCCGATTCCAGCGCCGGGTCGTCGTCGGTTCGCACCTTGTCGGTCGCGGCGACGACGAACACCGGCACGCCCTCGCGGTTCGCCGCCAGCGCCGCCGCCCGCGTCCCGGTCTTGTTCACCGCGTCGCCGTTCGGGAGCACCGAGTCCGCGCCGACGACCACGTAGTCCACCTCCTCGGTCGCCAGCACGTGAGCCACCGCGGCGTCGGTGTGGAGCGTCGCGTCCGTCTCGGGCGCGAGCGACTCCGCGACGAAGACGCCCTCGCGCGCCGGCCGCGATTCCGCGACGAAGACGCGCTCCGCGGCGGGGAGCGCGCCGAGCACCGTCCCCGACCGCGAGAGCGTGAGCACCGTCGCGTCCGCGACGAGTTCGCGCGCCGCCGCGGTCGCCTCCTCGTCCGCGCGGTGGGCGCGCTCGATGCCGTCGGCGGCCGCCCGCTCGACCGCCTCCGCGAAGGTCGCTTTCGAGGAGTACGCTTCGGCCAGCGCGCGGTTCACCCGGTTCGCCGGCGCGGCCATGCTCGGGCGGGCGGCGAGCAGGTCGCGCGCGAGACCGGCCAGTTCGTCCCGGTCGGTATCGCCTCCGTCGCCGCGGACGGCGAGCGCCCCGGCCCTATCCCGGAGCACTTCGAGGGCGCGAACGGAGACGTACGCCGAGCCGTGTTCGGCGTCTTCGGCGACCGATTCGACGGAGGGAGCGACGCGCTCGTAGGACGTCCAGAGGTCGGGAACCGTCTCCCGCCGCAGGATTTCGGTCGGCGGAACCCACTCCGCCTCGGTCGTCTCCCAGTCCGTCGTCGCGTCCCGACTCGCGCAGTCGAACAGGTAGGGGTGGACGACCCACCGCGCGTCGAGCGATTCGTCGACCACCTCGAACGGGTCGCCCGAGCGAACGAACTCGCACGCGTCGAGCAGGCCTGTCTCCTCCTCGATTTCCTCGCGCGCGAGAGCGTCCGGGTCGTCCTCCGCGTGCCCGGCGACGCCGCCCCACCGACCCGAGTACGATCCGACCTCGTCGCTTCGCCGGAGGAGGAGCACCTCGCCCCGGTTTCGCAGGAAGCAGGTGACGACGTGGGTTTCGTCCATGGTGGAGTCGTCGGCCGCTCGGGAGTTGAACCTGTGGGACGGAACGGGCGACCTACAGTCCGTACGCCGAGACGACGCCGTCGAAACCGCCGACGACGACCGTCCCTCCGCGAAGCGTCGGCCGCATCCTGATTCCGCTCTCCACCTCGTATCGGCGTCGCCGAGTACCGCCCTCGTCGTAGACGGAGAGCAGGTCCCCGTCCCCTTCGGCGTCGATGGTTCCGACGACCACCGTCCCGTCGACGGCCGAGGGGGGAGCGGAGATGCTCGCGGGAAGCGCCTTCCGCCACCGCTTTCGTCCCGACCTGCGATCGTACGCGAACAGGTAGGGGTTCGCCGCCATCGTCGTCCGGGTTCCGTTCGAACCGACCGACAGCGCCGCGTACACCGTCGATTTCGTCGCCGCCGGAACCGCCGGGGCGTTCCCGACGACGCGCCTGTACCAGCGTTCGCTCCCGTCGCGCGAGAGCGCCGTCACGCCGTCGTTCGACGCGACGAAGACGGTTCCGCGGTCGCAGACGAGACGGGCGTTCTCGCTCGTTGCGTGCGTCCATCGGTGTTCGCCGTCGTCCGCGGCGTACGCTCGCACGTGGCCGGCGGCGCTGCTGACGAACACGCTATCGCCGTCCGTCGCGACCGCCGTCGGCCACTCGTTGAAGGGGCGTCGCCACGCGACCCGCCGGTCGTCCAGGTCGAGCGCGAACAGGCCGAAGCGTTGCACCCGGCCGCTGAACCCCGCGATGAACATGCGAGACCCGTCTATCGCCGGCGGGAACCACCCGAACGAGAGGTACTCGGTGTCGTAGCGTTCGAAACCGTCGGCGTTCAGCGACGCCTCGCAGACGACGCCGTCGGCCTCGACGTACGCCTCGTTTCCGCGGAGCACCGGAGAGGTGGTGGTTCTGGGGAGTTTCGTCACCCGGTCGTACTCGCCGTCGAACGTGACGGTTCCGAGTTCGCTGTCGGAGACGCGCGTGCTCCCGACGACGAGGCCGTTCTCGTACCGGGCGGGGATGCGCGAGAGCAGTCCGTTCAGTTCCAGCGTCCACAGGGTGGTGCTCCGAAGGGCGCTACAACCGCCCCCCATCGCCAGTAAACCGACGCCGGCGGCGCGAAGGAAATCGCGGCGATGGGAGCGACGAACCATACGGGAGTCTTCGAAAGCGAGGAAAAAAGCGTTCTGGGCGAAACGACCTCGAACGCTTTTCTACCGGCGCGCCGAAGCGACGACCATGCTCCGGGTCGCCGTCATCAGCGACACCCACATCCCCTCGCGCGCGAATCGCATCCCGGACTGGGTTCGGACCAGGATTCAGGACGCGGACCACACGATTCACGCCGGCGACTTCGATTCGGCGGACGCGCTGGCGTCGGTGCGCGAACTGACGGACGGCAACCTCACCGCGGTCGCCGGAAACACCGACCCGCGCTCGCTGCGGTTACCCGAGGTGGCGACGCTCGAAAGGGAGGGCGTCGCGTTCGTCGTGACGCACGGCACGGGGCCGAAACGGGGGTATCGAGACCGGGTCGCGGAGACGGTTCGAGAGACGGCGGACGGATCGGGGGGCGCGTCCGTCGTCGGCGTCGCAGGGCACACGCACGAGGTGATGGACGAGACGGTCGACGGCGTGCGCCTGCTCAATCCGGGGAGCGCCACCGGCGCGGCACCCGCCCGGGAGGCGACGATGCTGGTCGCGACCGTCGAAGACGGCGGGATGAGCGTGCAGACGCACGAAAGTTGACCGAATTCGCGGGTTTCGGGCGGGTTTTTATCCGGGCGCACCAACGACTGGACATGAACGTCTTCGCGGTACCGGGGATTCCGGAGGTCGAATCCGGCGACGACATCGCGGCGCTGGTCGAGGAGCGCGTCGACCTCGAACCCGGCGACGTACTGCTGGTAGCGAGCACCATCGTCTCGAAGGCCGAAGGACGCGCGTTCGACCTCTCGGCGTTTCCGGCGAGTCCGCGCGCGGAGGAACTCGCGGCCCGCCTCTCCGAGATATCGGGCGAGGAGAAGGATCCGCGATTCGCGCAGGCCGTGCTCGAAGAGAGCACGGAGATAATCGTGGAAGCGCCCTTCCTGCTCACGGCGACGCGGTTCGGCCACGTCGGCGTCAACGCGGGTATCGACCGGTCGAACACCGGAGACGCCGACCTGCTGTTGCTCCCGAAGCGACCGAGCGAGAGCGCCGCGCGGATTCGGGAGCGCCTCTCCGTCGACGTGCCGGTCGTCGTCACCGACACCTGCGGGCGGCCGTTCCGGCACGGTCAGCGCGGCGTCGCCCTCGGTTGGGCCGGGATGCCCGCGAGCAGGGACTGGCGGGGCGAGCGCGACAGGGACGGCCACGAACTCGAGGTGACGGTCGAGTCGGTCGTGGACGAACTCGCCTCCGCGGCCAACCTCGTGACCGGCGAGGGGGACGACGGGCTCCCGGTCGTCGTCGTCCGGGGCTGGGAGTTCGGCAACCACGAGGGGAGCGACAAACTCTTCCGGGCGGTCGAGGGCGACTTCGTCCGGCAGGCCCTCCGGGGGTGGGAGTTTGCGCGGGATTGAGCTGACGCCCGAAGACCCCGTCTCCGAACTGGTCGCCCTCGGGGAACGCGCGGAGCGCGAGGGGTTCGACGCGCTGTTCGCCAGCAGCCACTACAACAACCGCGACCCCTTCGTCGTCCTCTCCCGCGTCGCGGCGGCGACCGACGACATCCGCCTCGGGCCGGGCGTCATCAACCCCTACGAGACCCACCCCGTCGCCCTCGCCTCCCGAATCGCCACCATCGACGAGGCCAGCGGCGGGCGGGCGGTCTGCGGGTTGGGCGCGGGCGACCGCTCGACCCTACGGAACCTCGGCATCGACCGCGACCGCCCCCTGCGACGCGTGCTGGAGGCGATGAAGGTGTCCAAACGCCTCTGGGCCGGCGAGCGCGTGAACCACGACGGAACCTTCGCCGCGCGGGACGCGGGACTGAACTACTCGGCGGGCGAGATTCCGGTGTACGTCGGCGCGCAGGGGCCGCACATGCTCCGGATGAGCGCGAAGCACGCCGACGGGGCGCTGGTCAACGCCGCGCACCCGCGCGACTTCGCGTGGGCCGCTGAGCGACTCGCGGAGGGCCTGGACGAGCGACCCGACGACCGCGGCGAGTTCGACTTCGCGGCCTACGCCTGCGTGAGCGTCGCCGAGGACGGGGACGAGGCGCGCGAGGCCGCCCGCCCGCCGGTCGCGTTCGTCGCCGCGGGCGCGGCGGAGCAGGTGCTCGACAGACACGGAATCGACCGCGAACGGGCCGGAGAGATCGGCGAGAGAATCGAAGCGGGCGACTTCTCGGCCGCCTTCGAGCGGGTGACCCCGGAGATGGTGGACGCCTTCTGCATCGCCGGGACGCCGGGGACGGTGGCCGACCGAATCGCCGCCGTCCTCGACTACGCGGACAGTTTCGTCGCCGGGTCGCCGCTCGGTCCCGACCGCCACGAGGCCGTGAGCCTCACCGCGGCGGCGCTCGACCGGGCGAATCGGGGATGAGCGGCGACACGAGGCCGCCGAGGGCGAGGAAACCGAAGAAGGCGGACGAGAAGCCGATGAGGAGCGCCCCAACGAGCAGGAGGAGCGCGGAGAGGGGGTGCACCGCCGCGATGTCGATAAACAGACGAATCATTTCGGTGACGTTCGCGATGAGTCCTGCCATGGTCGACAGTGCGTACCGGGGGTACTTGTTTGCTCCGTCACGCTTACGACGGGAGGCTTCGTAGGCGAGGGCGTGTCGAAGGATACGTCGCTGTCGGAGTTCGCGACGACGGACCCCGACGAGGAGGACGGCGATGCGTCCGAGTCCGTCGGCGCGGGCGAGGACGGCGGAGAACCGTCCGAATCGGTCGGCGCGGACGGGGAGGTCTCGGCGACCTCCGAGTCCGTCGCGGAGGCCGAGAAGGACGCGAAATCCGCCGCGCCGGACGACGAAGCGGCGGTCGAACCGGCCGGCGCGACGTACGGGTGGACGCCCGACGGGGCGGCGTGCGAGCGCTGCGGCGAGTCGGTCGAACGGCGATGGTCGGACGACGACGGGATGGTCTGTTCCGACTGTAAGGAGTGGTAGCGAACCGGGAGTCGTACCGTTCGACCCGCGTTCGTCGTGCGCCGACCAACGGTCCGCGTCCGTCTTCGCGCCGCCCGGGTAGCGTCGGTAATCCACAAAGTATTCAATCGAAACATGTACTCCTCTTTGAGTAGCGACAAAAGTTACAAAGGTACGTCCCCACAGTACAGGTAACGAGGGAGACGCCGATGCTGGCGTTTCCAGGACCAGAACCACCCGTCTCGATTTAACCGCCGCACCCAGAGCATGAAGGAAGCTAACAAAGAACCCGAGCCGACTTCCGTGGAACGACCGACAGACGAGTTCGCAGACCCACTCTCCATCGAGGACGCAGCGGATTTGGCCCAGCGAATCATCGAGAACATCGAACACGTCATCGTCGGTCAGCACGACGTGGCCGAACACATCCTCACGACGATTCTCGCTCGCGGCCACCTCCTGCTGGAAGACGTTCCGGGCGTCGGAAAGACGATGTTGGCCCGGTCGCTGGCGCGCTCCATCGACTGTTCGTTCAAGCGCGTGCAGTTCACGCCCGACCTCCTCCCGTCGGACGTGACCGGCGTCAACGTCTACAATCAGAAGGCGAACGAGTTCGAGTTCCAACCCGGACCCATCTTCGGAAACGTCGTCCTCGCGGACGAGATCAACCGCGCGCCGCCGAAGACGCAGTCGGCTCTGTTGGAAGCGATGGAAGAAGAGCAGGTCACCATCGACGGGATGACCCACGACGTGCCGAACCCGTTCACGGTCATCGCCACGCAGAACGCGGTCGAACAGGACCGGGCCTACGAACTGCCGGTCGCCGAGATAGACCGATTCATGAAGAAGCTCTCGCTCGGCTATCCGAGTCCGGAGGACGAGTCCGAGGTGCTCCGGCGCCTCGTCGGCGAACACCCCATCCGACGACTCGACCCGGTCGCGAGCGCGAGCGACATCCGACGGGCGCGTACGACCATCGCGAACGTGACCGTCCGGCCGCCGGTTCGCGATTACGTCACTCGGCTGGCGAACTACACCCGAGACCGCAGTCGACTCGGCGTGAGTCCGCGCGGGTCCATCGCCCTGCTCCGGGCGGCGCAGGCGCGGGCCGTCCTCGAAGGGCGGGAGTACGTCGTCCCCGACGACGTGAAATCGGAAGCGGTGACGGTGCTCCCCCACCGCATCCGCAGCGACACCGGCGCGATGGGCGGCGACGAGGGCGACGCCGTCGTTCAGAACGCCCTCGACAGCGTTCCGGTGGAGTGAGATGCTGACGCGACGCGGACAGGCGTTCGTGGTCGTAGCGGTCGCCGGATTCGTGCTGGCGTTCTCGTTCGGCGCGCGGTCGCTGAACGCCGTCGTCGGTCCGCTCCTCGTCGCGCTCGTCGTCGGGTACGTCCAGTTGAAACGAACCGAGCACCCCGACCTCGACGTGACGGCGCCGAGCGTCGGCTTTCGCGGCGACGAGGCGACCGTCGAACTCGACTTCTCGGCACCCGACCCCTTCGGCGGAAGCGTCTCGCTACGGCTCGCGGACGGACTCGAACACTCGGGCGAACCGGTCGACGCCAGCATCGGCGAGACGACGCTGGCGTTCGACGTTCGCCTCGCGGAACGCGGCGAACAGGCCATCGGCCCCGTTCGCGTCGTCGGGGAGGACGTGTTCGGCCTGTTTCGACGAACGTTCACCCACCAAGTTCGGAAGTCGATACTCGTGTTTCCGCGAATCAAGCAGGTGGACGACGTGAAAACGGTGACCGCGTTCGAGGAGAGCCTCGGCGTCGCGGCGCGACGCGAGTTCGACCAACTCCGCGAGTATCAGCGCGGCGACCCGCTTCGGGACGTCCACTGGAAATCGAGCGCGAAACGACCGGACGACGGCCTCCTCGTTCGGGAGTTCGAAACGGAAGAGGAGCGACAGCGGATCGAAATCAGCGCCGAGGCCGACGCGGGCCGAGTCGACGTCGTCGCGGACGCGGCGGCGAGCATCGCGGCGGCGCTGCTCGACGCCGGCGTCGCCGTCGGGATGACGACCCCGGAAGGCCGCGTCGCCCCCGACTTCGCCGAGGCGCAACGGACGCACGTTCTCACCCTGCTCGCGCGCATGGAGAGCGGTCGCGTTCACGAGCGCGACCGAGAGCGGGCGGACGTCGTCGTCGGCGCGGCGACCGGGCGCGAGGACGCCGAGATTCGGTTCGCCGGGCGCACGGTCGCGTTCGAGGAGTTCGCCTCCGGCGGAAGGGCCGGTTCGGCCGCGCGGGCGGTGCGCGCCGACGGCGGTGCGCGAACGTCGGAGGGCCCGCGACGCCCGTCGTCCGGGGGTGAGCGACGATGAGTACGGCGCGCGACGATGCGTTCCGCCTCGGCGGCGTCGCCGTCCCCTACCACTGGTTCGCCGTCGGTGCGACCGCGGCGCTCATCGCGTCGTACATGCGGATTTTCTACTACATCACGAACGTGGTGGGCGGCACCGACGACCTGCTCCTGTTCGTCGCCGTCGCGCTCGTCGGGGCGACGATACTGGCGCGCAAGCTTCCGGCGTGGACGGCGTTCGTGCTCGGCGGGGTGCTGCTCGGCGGCGGGTTGTTGAGCTACTACTCGACGGTTCCGCAGGCGAACCTCTCCCAGACCGGCCGCATCATCGCGGACAACGTGGCGCTGTTGACCGGGCTGTCGATTCTCCAGATGCGCGCGGTCGGAACGTGGGCGCTGGGCGTCGCGCCGGCGACCGCCTTCGTCCCGTGGTACCTCGTCTTCCGGCGACGGTACGTGCTCGCCGCCGCCAGCGGCGGGGCGGCGCTCGGCTTCTTCGTCCTCACCAGCGACGCCGGGTCGTTCGTGACGCTCACGGGGATGCTCGGTATTCTCGGCATCATCGCGTTCGGAACGATGGCTCGGTACGGCGGGAGCGTCGCGCAGGTGGACGTGCTGGCGGTGGCGTTGGTCGCGGTGGTGCTCCTCTCGACGACCGTGAGCGTCGTCCCGGGCGGAAGCGTGAGTCCGATTCTGCCGAGCGGCGGGGGCGGCGGCTCGGGCGGGGGCGGCGGCCTCATCAGCAACGAGCGACACGTCGCGGTGCAGGGGAGCATCGAACTCTCGCCGAAGGTACAGTACACGGTGACGGCGAACCGCTGGGCGTACTGGCGGGTGGCCGCCTACGACCGCTACACCGGGATGAACTGGATGCGCACCGACGGCAGTCGACCCTACGAACGGCAGTCGCCGCCTCCGGGCGGTTCGTACGAAGTGCGCCAGACGTTCACCGTCAAGGTGAACCGGGTCGACGCCATGCCCGCCGCGTGGAAGCCGATACGGGTCGTCGGAAACCAGAAAGAGAACGTTCGAATCGGGAGCGCCGGAAGCTTCGCGCCGAAGAGCGCGCTGACGAAAGGGCAGACGTACAGCGTCGTCAGTCGCGTCCCCGCGAAAAACCCGTCGCAGTTGCGAGACGCCGGAACGGACTACCCCTCGACCGTCGAGCGCCGGTACACGCGACTTCCCTCGAACACCCCGGATAGGCTGGAGCGACGAACGGACCAGATAACCGCCGACGCGGACAACCCGTACGAGAAAACCGTCGCCATCGAGCGGTGGCTCGAGGAGAACAAGCGATACTCGCTCGACGTACAGAAGCCGAGCGGGAACGTGGCGGACTCGTTCGTCTTCGAGATGGAGAAGGGCTACTGCGTCTACTTCGCCACGTCGATGGCCGCCATGCTGCGGACGCAGGACATCCCGGCGCGGTTCGTCACCGGCTACACGCCGGGACAGCGGGTGGGCGATGACAAGTGGGTCGTCCGGGGTCTCGACGCGCACGCGTGGGTCGAGGTGTACTTCCCGGACGTCGGTTGGGTTCAATTCGACCCGACGCCGTCCGGTCCGCGGTCGGACGCCGAACAGTCGGTGGTCGAGGAGGCCCGCGCGAACAACGTGAGCAACGTCGACGCCGGCGGAAGCGAGAACGGAACGTGGACGCCGGAGACGACGACCACGACCACCACGACGGAATCGACGACGGACGAGAGCGAGACGACGAGCGAGGTGCGAGACGGCCCCCGGCCCGACCGCGGTCAGCGCGGAAACGGCGGCATCGCTCCCGAGACGAGCGCCGGGACGACGAACACGTCGGCGGTCACGACCGCCGCCGGTGGCGGGATTCCCATTCAGATGCCGTCGACCGAGCAACTGGTGTACGGCGGGTTGCTCACCGCCGGACTGCTGCTCGCGGCGCGACGAACCGGCGCCCTCAGGAGCGCCTATCGCGCGGCGTGGGTGCGCTGGCAACCGCGCGACGACCCGGAGACGGACGTGGAGCGCGCGTTCGGCAGACTGGAGTACCACCTCTCCCGGAAACACCGCGAACGACGACCGGGGGAGACGCCGCGCGAGTACATCGACGCGCTCTCGCACGTGGGTGTCGACGAACGGGCACGACGAGTGGGTTCGCTGTACGAACGGGCGCGCTACGCGGGCACCGTGACGAGCGAACAGGCGGACGAGGCGGTGTCGCTCGTGAACGACATCGTCCGCGGGTCGAGGCGTCGGAACGCGAGCGGACAGTGACCTCTCGACATGGCAACATACCCGACAATGTTTAATAGGTTGCTTTCGTAGCCCCATGCGTAATGTCGGAAGTCTGCTCGACGTGCGGGCTGCCTCAGGAGCTTTGCGTCTGCGAAGACGTCGCAAAAGAATCCCAGCAGATCACCATCCGCATCGACGAGCGCCGTTACGGAAAAGAGGTAACGATAATCGAAGGATTCGACCCCAAGGACGTGGACTTGGACAGCCTATCTTCGGATCTCAAATCGAAGTTCGCCTGCGGCGGGACGGTCGAACAGGGCCAGATAGAACTCCAAGGAAACCACACCGGCCGCGTCGAGGATTTCCTGCGCGACAAAGGCTTCAACGTCGCCTGACGAACAGGTCGGTCGATCTCCCGGGCCGGCGAGCGGCATCTTCTTCATTTACGACCGGTTTCGGTAGCGCGCCGAGCGACGGCGTCGAACGCCGCGGACGCGACGGTGCTCCGGTTAGAACGGTGCGTCGGCTTCCGCGTCGTCCGCCGATTCGAGTTCGTAGTCCCAGTCGTCCAGTCCGCCCGCCATGCTCTCGACGCGGGCGTCCGACGGAACGCCTTCGTAGGAATCGATGAGCCGGGCGGCCTGCACGCTCGACTTGCCGAGCGGACAGACGGTGACGACGTGCTCGGCGTCGTCCAGTTCGGAGACCCGTTGCGGAAGCGCGTGGAACGGGATGTTCACGCTTCCGGGGATGTGACCGCGGTCGAACTGCGCCTGCGGTCGGATATCGACGATTCGAGCGTCCGCGTCGGACTCGACGAGTTCGTGGACTTCCTCCGTGGAAATCTCGGCGTCCATGAGCGCGGGCTACGGCCCCCGGCGGAATAAGCGGCCCGGTCGAACGACCGAAGCCTCTCGCGAACCGGTACCGTACTTCGCGGTACGCGACGAAAGGCGACCGTCGTGAAGGCGCTTCGAAATCCGACCCGGACGGCCGGTGTAGCGCGACCATCGAGCGCCGGTCGGGACGCGGTTAGAGCAGTCCTTCTTCGCGTGCGAGCAGCAGCGGCGGGAGCGACCAGCCGCAGGTCGGTGCGGCGCGAACCGCGTCGACGGCGTCCGCGACGGGAACGGTTCGCACGTCGATGAACTCGTCGGATTCGAGGCGCTGGCGGCCCGGGGTGAGCTCCGAGGCGAAGACGATTCCCCGCCGCTTTCGCATCCCCGCCGCCGGGTAGTACGTTTCGAGGTGTCGAACGCTCCCCGCCTCGTACCCCGTCTCCTCGCGGAGTTCCCGTCTCGCCGCCGCCTCGAACGACTCGCCGGGTTCGACGCGGCCCGCCGGGCAGGACACCACCGTCTCGCCGAGGCGCGGCCGGTACTCCTCGATGAGGACGATTTCGTCCCCCGTGCGGGCGACTATCGCCACCGAATCCGGCGGGTCGAACCAGACGCGCCGAACGGTCTTCCCGTCGGGTCGTCGGAGGGTGTCGTACCCCACCGTGTACTTCCCCAGCGAGACGCTCGTCCCCCCGCGCCGCTCCCAGTTCATCCGTCGAGCAGTCCGGCCTCGCTCGCGAGGAGCAACGCCTCGATGGTCGCGTCGTTGGCCGGCGCCTCGCGGGCGGCGGCGAGCGCGTCTTCGACCGGTATCGTCCGCACCGAGAGGAACTCGTTGTCGTCCAGCTCCCGCTCCGCGGGGGTCAACCCCTCCGCGAAGACGATACCGCGCTCGTGGCGCAACACGCCGGTGGCGACCCAGAACGATTCGAGCAGGGCGAGGCCGTCCGCCTCGAAGCCCGTCTCCTCGCGGAGTTCGCGCGCTCCGGCGGCGGTGTAGGACTCGCCGTCCTCCACGATTCCGGCGGGACACTCGAGACAGCGCTCCCGGATCGCGGGGCGGTACTGCTCGACGAACACGACCTTACCGTTCGCGACCGCGAGGACGACCACCGCGGGCGGTAGCTCCGCCCAGTAGTACTTCTTCGTCGTCCCGTCGGGCTGCTCGACGAGGTCGTACCCCCCGGTGTACCAGCCCGTCTCGTACTCCGCCTTCGATTCGAGCACCGACCAGTCGTGGTCGCGCCAGTCGTCTCGCAGGTCGTCGGTCATGGTTCGAGTTGAAGCGGCGAGTGCTTAAAATCGGGAGGAAGTGTCGGAGTCGTCGGGCGGCGAGGACGATCGGGCATGAAGGCTTTATTCCAGCGCGACGAACCCCCTCGGTGTGACCACCACCGCGAGCGAGGCGGGCTCCCCGACGATTCGCCCCGCGGAGGACGCGGACTTGCTCGCCGTCTTCCGCATCGAGAAGGCGTCGTTCAACCAGCCGTGGCCCTTTTCGGCGTTCGAGCGCTTCGTGGGCGAACCCACGTTCCTCGTCGCGGTGGACGGGGGGAAGGTCGTCGGCTACGTCGTCGCGGACGTGATTCCGAACCACGGTCGGGGACTCGGACACGTCAAGGACATCGCGGTGCACCCCGCCCGCCGCGGCGAGGGTATCGGTCGGACGCTGCTCCAGCGCGCCCTCTCCGGACTCCGGGCGCACGGCGCGCACTCCGTCAAACTGGAGGTGCGCGCGAGCAACGAGGGTGCCATCTCGCTGTACCGTAAGTTCGGCTTCCACTACCTCCGAACGGTGCCGCGCTACTACGGCGACGGGGAGGACGCCATCGTGATGGTGGTCGAACTCGACTGAACGGTTTTTCAGTCCGCGCTCCGTACTCGCGGACATGGGATTCGCGTGTCCAGTCTGCGAGACGCCGCAGTCCGACGGGGAGCACCTCGCCAACCACCTCGCGTTCGCCGCCATCATGGGCGACGACGAGCACGAAGCGTGGCTGGACGAACACGCGCCGGGATGGGACGACCAAGGGCCCGACGAACTCGCGCCGCGCGTCGCCGAGCGCGCGCCGGAGACGGAGTATCCGCGGGTGTTCGACGACACGGTCGACGACCGACACGACCACCGGTTGGAGGACGAACTCCGGGAGGCCGGCGGGTACGGGCGGAGCGTCGGAGGCCAGGGCGCCGAAATGGGCGCGGAAGCGCGGGCGATTCTGGACGAGGCGCGTCGGATGACCGAGGAGATGCGGGACGAGGGCGGCGCGGAAGACGAAAACGAGTAGTTCCCGGCCCGGGAATCACCGCGCATGGAGACGCACGGGATACTCGCTCCGGACGGCGCGGAAGACGCGAGAGAGCAGTACGAGGCCGTCGGTCCGGCGGCGCAGACCGTCGTCAAGGAGACGGCGAAGGCGATGCGCTTCGACCGCGAGGAGTACGGCGAACGCGTGACGAGCGACGTGGTCGAAACCGCCCGAGACGCGCTCTTCGCGTCGCTCCTCGAAGTCCGCACCGGAACGCGCGAGGAGTTCGAAGGCGCGGTTCCCGACGGCTTCGACGTTCACGAAGAGGGGAGTCGGAACGTGGCGTCCGTCGCGTGGCACGTCGCCCCCGCGGCGGAGACGGTCGTCGCCGCCACGTACCAGCAGAAAGAGGAGGCGGCGGTCGCGACCCTCCGGCGAATTGCGTTCGGACGGGTGTACCGGGATATCGTCTGACTCAGTGAAGCGCGTCGTCGCGCACGTCGTCGAGACACTCGCTGTACTCGTTCTGCGGCGCGTGACACTCCCCGGCGCACGGGTGGTCGATTCGCTCGCGGAGTTTGGCCGCGACCTCGTCGGAGAGCGCGTTGCCCATCTCCCGCGCCTCCTCGCGGTCGTCTATCTGGAGGTCGTCGGCGAAGAAGTTCTCCGCGAGGCAGTGTTTCCACATCACTTCGCGGACGGTCTCCTCGCCCTCGTCGGTGAGCGTCGCGCCCTTGTACTTCTCGTAGGTCGCAAGATCGCGCGATTCGAGGGTGGCGAGCATCTCGGTCACGCTGGCGGCGCTTACGTCGAGGGCAGACGCCAGTTCGCCGGTTTTCGCCGGGCGGCCGGCACGCTGACTGACGAGGTGTATCATGCTGAGGTAGCGCCCGACGCTCGCTGAAACCTCGCTCATGCTACGAAACTAGCGCGCGGCGGAGGCATAAATCATTCCCCGCGGCCGTTTGCCGTCGTTCGAAAAAGCGAGGTGCTCGTCGCTCCCGTCGGCGACCGTCGTAAAAGATGGAAGCGTCGCGTTCAGTCGTCGGCGGGGGTCGCGCCGCTGTCGCCGGACTCGGCCTGCTTCTTCGTGTGGGGCAGTTTGCCACCGTCGGCCAGAATCTGGCGTTCGCGCTCGGACGCGTCGAGGGTGGCGGTGAGTTCCCAGTCGTCGTTCACGCGAACCGTGAACTCGTCCTGACCGGAGCGGACCGCCTCCGCCACGTCGTCGACGATCTGGATGTCGTCGCCCTGCTCGATCTTCTCGTAGTCGTCCGCGTCGATTTCGAGCGGGATGAGACCGAAGTTGAACAGGTTTGCCTTGTGGATGCGAGCGAAGCTCTGGGCGAGGACGCCCTGCACGCCGAGGTACATCGGGCACAGCGCGGCGTGCTCGCGGGAGCTACCCTGTCCGTAGTTCTCGCCGGCGACGAGGAAGCTGCCGTCGGAGTCGAGCGCGCGCTGCGCGAACGTGTCGTCCACGCGCGAGAGGGTGAACTCGGAGAGCTTCGGGATGTTCGACCGGTACATCAGGATGTCCTGGGTGGCCGGGATGATGTGGTCGGTCGTGATGTTGTCCTGCATCTTGAGCAGGGCCGGCCCCTCGAGGTCGGATTCGAGTTCGTCCTTCAGCGGGACGTCGCCGATGTTCGGTCCCTTGATGAGTTCGTCGTCCACCGCTTCGTCGGGGGAGATGAGGTCGGGGTCGTCGACGCTGGTGCCGTAGTTGTCGCCGAGTTCGAAGCCGGGGTCTTCGAGGTCGCCGAGTTCCTCCGCGAGGTCGCGGGGGTCGATTATCTCGCCTTTGATGGCCGCCGCCGTGGCGACCTCGGGCGAGCAGAGGTAGACCGAGTCGTCCTCGATGCCGGAGCGACCCTCGAAGTTGCGGTTGAACGTCCGGAGCGAGACGGAGTCGGACGCCGGAACGTGGCCGATACCGATGCAGGCACCGCAGGTCGCCTCGGAGAAGTTGACGCCGGCCGCCATCAGTTCGGCAACCCACCCCTTGCGGGCGAGCATCTCGGAGGCCTGCTTCGAACCGGGCGCGACGATCATGTCCGTCTTCCGGTCGACCGTGCGGCCTTCGAGCATCTTCGCGGCGGGGAGGATGTCCTCGTAGCCGCCGTTCGTACAGGAGCCGATGATGACCTGGTCGACCGACTGGCCGGCGACCTCGCGGACGGGCACGACGTTGTCCGGCATCGACGGCTGCGCGATGAGCGGTTCGAGGTCGGAGAGGTCGATGACGAGTTCGTCGTCGTACTCCGCGTCCTCGTCGGGCTGAAGGTCGACGTACTCGTCCTCGCGGCCGAGGCGGGAGAGCCACTCCTCGGTCTTCTCGTCGGTCGGGAAGATGGAGGTCGTCGCGCCGAGCTCCGTCCCCATGTTGGTGATGGTCGTGCGCTCGGGCACCGAGAGCGTCTCGACGCCGGGGCCGGTGTACTCGAATATCTTGCCGACGCCGCCCTTCACGGTGAGGCGACGGAGCATCTCGAGGATGACGTCCTTCGCGGTGGCCCACTCGGGCAGTTCGCCTTCGAGGCGGACGTTGACGATTTCGGGCATCTCGATGTAGTACGGGCCGCCGCCCATGGCGACCGCGACGTCGAGACCGCCGGAACCGATCGCGAGTTCGCCGAGACCGCCGGGGGTCGGCGTGTGCGAGTCCGAACCGAGCATCGTCTTACCGGGTGCGGCGAAGTTCTCCTTGTGGACGTTGTGGCAGATGCCGTTGCCCGGACGGGAGTAGTGCGCGCCGAACGTGCCCGCCGCGCTGCGGAGGAATCGGTGGTCGTCGGTGTTCTTAAAGTCGAACTGGTACGTCTGGTGGTCGCAGTACTGGGCGGCGATCTCGGTCTGAACTTCGTCCAGTTCGAGCGCCTCGAACTGGAGCCAGACGAGCGTCCCCGTCGTATCCTGCGTGAGAACCTGGTCGATCTCGATTCCGATCTCCTCGCCGGTCTCGAGCTCGCCCTCGACGAGGTGGTCGTCGAGAATCTTTTCCGTAAGTGTCTGTCCCATATCGGCTAAATATCGACTCTCCGGAGGTATAAATCCCGCGTGTTTCCGTTTCCATCGTTCGTGGTAAATTCGGCCCTCGTGCGGCAATTTTCGCCTTCGGAACGTGTCCGTTACTCGAACCGAACGTCGCACTCCACGTCGGTCACGGTCGGCGTCCCGTCGTCGGCGCGCCCCCACGAGAGCGTCGGTACCACGTCGTACGCCTCGCTCCCGTTCTGGAGTTCGAGCCGCGCCGCCGCGCCCTCCGCGAGCCGACGGTTCACCTGCGCCCGCTGGTCGGCGGCGAAACGGTTCGTCGCCGCGGTGTCCTTTCCGCGTCGCACCGCGACGACGTCCACGTCGAGACCGTCGGCGCTCGTCCGGAGGTTCACTCGCAGGGGCACCCGCGCGCGGTCGTCTTCGAGGAACGGAAACGAGAGGGTGGCGTCCTCCGCGTCCTCCAGTCGGTCTATCTCCACGCCGAGTCCCTCTCGAACCGCGTCCATCGACTCCTCGACGGTGTCCATGGACTCCCGCACCGAACTCTCTATCTCCCGCCGGAGCCGGTCGCCGAAGTCGGGGTCGAACGGACTCGGATGCTCGCCGCGGGCGCGTTCTCGTCCGCTCGCGTGGGGCGGTTTCGGGGGGTGTCGGTGGTGTCGATGGTGCTCGGCCCTCCGTCCCGTCGATGATCCTCGTCCGCGCTCCAGACCGCGGCGGAGCGCTTCCTCCCACGAGAGGTCGAGTTCCTGCTTCCGGCGTTTCAGGCGCTCGAACACTTCGTCGTCGTCGATGGTGATCCGAATCTCTCGGCCCATGGCCGGGAGTACCGACCCCGCCGCCATAACTGTTGCCCTTCGACTCACATTACACTCACATCGGGCTCACAATTGATGCATAGATTTATGGGGTGGGTCGTGCAACTCCGACTGCGATGGAAACCCACACCAGACGAAACGAGGACGGACGGCACCGAATGATTCGCGTTACGGGGATAACCAGCTTCGAGGAGGTCGACGCGCAGCGGTTCGACGTTTCCGGCGTGGCGACGGTCGACGGCGACGTTCGCGTCGACGCCGCCTCGCTTTCGGGGGCGACCCGCATCGGCGGCGAGTTCCGCTGCGACTCGGCGGAGATTTCCGGAGCGACCGACGTCGACGGGGACGTTCGCGCGGACGGCGTCGTCGTCTCCGGGTCGCTGAACGTCGGGGGAACGACCGTCGCCGACGCGTTCGAGTGCTCGGGGTCGGCCGGTCTCGAAGCGGTCGAGGCGGAGTCGTTCGAGGCGGCCGGCGCGGTCGAACTGGCGACGCTCGACGCCGGGACGGTTCGCGTCCGCGGCGCCATCGACGCCGACGTCGTCGAGGCGGACGACCTCGGCTTCGACCTCGTCTCCGACTCGGTCGTCGGCCGCCTCGTCGCCGATTCCGTGGCGGTCACCCGACAACGGCCGGGCGGGTTCCTCCGAGCGGAGCGCGTCGAGGGTGACGATGTCGCCCTCGACCACGTCGCGGTCGGGACGGTCGCCGGCGACCGCGTGCGCCTCGGCCCCGACGCGAGCGTCGAGACCGTCCGAGCGCGCGAACTCGACGTCGCCGACGGCGCGCACGTCGGATCGGTGGAGCGAACCGAGTGAGAAAGGCAACGATTTTGCCCCCGTGCGAGGTTCCTTCGAGTATGTTCCAGAGCGGAACGTTCGTCGCGGAGCACGTCTCGGAGATCATGAGCGGGCAAGTACAACCGAACGGTCTCGATTTGACGCTCGAAGCGGTCTACGAACAGATCGACTCGGGTCGTATCGGGCGCAACGAAAAGGAGATCGGCGACCGCCAGCGGGTCGAACCCGAGCAGGTGACCGAGAAATCGCCCGAAACCTACTACCTCCCGCGAGGCGGGTACGTCGTCCAGTACGCCGAGACCGTCCGAATTCCGGAGGGACACGTCGGATTCATCTTCCCCCGTTCGTCGCTCATGCGCAACTCCTGCATGCTCAACACGGCGGTCTGGGACGCGGGCTACGAGGGCAAGGGCGAAGGGCTGTTGCAGGTTCACCACGACATCGAACTCGAACGCGGCGCGCGCATCGCGCAACTCGTTCTCAGCGAGGCGGAGCACGAGGGAACCTACGACGGCGATTACCAGGGCGAGAACGTCGAGCAACCGACCGTCGAGTAACCGACCCGAACCGTTATTTCGACGTTATTTCTCTAGACATTGCATCTCCGATTACCTTTCAAATATCGGCGGAAATCGTTTAGTTCGCTCGTGATGTGATGGAAATTGGGATGGTTGACAACCAGTCACATGGACGGCGGCGATTTCTGAAAGCGACCGGCGCGGCGGCGGTCGCGGCGGCGATTCCGTTCAGCGGGACGGCGACGGCGGGCGACGGAATCCTCGACACCGCGTTCGACCTGACGACCAGCGCCCTACAGCAGGCGCTGGTCGTCTTCGAGAGCAACGACGACGTGGACCAGCTCGGCGCGTTGGACCTCGTGAACGGCTATCACAAGTTCGAGGTGCTCCCCATCGGCTTCACCGAACTCACGGTCGGTCAACTGGAGACGCTCGCCGACTGGGATTCGGTCCGGTACGTCCAGAAGAACGTCGAACTCGACTACTACAACGACGACACGCGCGAGGTGACGCGCGTGTCGGAGGTGCAGTCGAGCGGCTACACCGGGGAGGGCGTTCACACCGCGGTCATCGACTCCGGCGTGGACGGCGACCACCCCGACCTCCAGTCCAGTCTCGTGGAGAACTGGCGCTGGGCGGGCAACCCGCTCGGGTCGCCGACGCTCTGGGTGCAGGCGGGGAGCCTCGACACCGACGACAACGGGCACGGCACGCACTGCTCGGGCACCATCGCGGGCGACGGTACGCGGAGCGGCGGGCAGTACAAGGGGATGGCTCCGGACGCCGACCTCACGGTGTACTCGGCGGGGCTGACCCTGCTCATCGTCAAACCCGTCGCCGCGTTCGACCACCTGCTCGCGCGTCAGCGGGCGGGCGAGACGGACGTGTCGGTCGTCTCGAACTCCTACGGTTCCTCGAACGGAAACGCGTTCAATCCGGACGACGCGCTCAACGTCGCCACGTGGGAAGCGTGGAAGGAGGGTCTCCTGCCGGTGTTCGCGGCGGGCAACTCCGGGCCGAGCACGAACACGCTCAATCAGTACGCCAAGGCGCCGAACGTGCTCGGCGTCGCCGCGACGAAGGACAACAAGAAGGTCACGAACTTCTCGTCGCGGGGCCGCAAGCAGAGCGCCGACCCGAGCAACTGGGACCGCAAGACGGCGCTGGACAACCTGGAGCAGTACCGCAACGGCGGGTCGCCGTCCGGCCCGCTCGGCGTCTACCGACCCGGCGTCGGCGCACCCGGCAACGCCATCGTCAGCACGATGGCTCCGACCGACCCCTTACAGGCCGAGAGCGCGGACGACGGACTGCTCTACTACGCGACCATCAGCGGAACGAGCATGTCCTGTCCGGCGGTCGCCGGAATCGCCAGCCTCGTCGTCGACGCCTACCGGCAGAACAACGGTGGGTCCCCGACGCCGGCCGAAGTGCTGAACACCGTCTCGGCGGAGGCGAAAGACGCCGTCAGCGGTTACAAACCGTGGACCATCGGTTCGGGCTTCGTGGACGCCGCGGCCGCCGTGACCCGCGCCGAGAACGGGAGCATGGCGACGCACGGTGATGTCAGTCTCGTAAACTACTGAAACGGGTTCCACTTCTCCGGAACCGACACCCCTATTCTAATCGACTCGCTACCGACAGGCGAAGAGTCGTGACAGCCACGGACGTACTTAAACAGTGTGACAGCTGCGGGGAGAAGATGCTCGATATCTACCTCGACGACGGCTTGTGTTCGAGTTGTCGGAAGAAGTAGACGGGCAAGTCCGCTACTGCTCGCCGTTCCCCGATTACCGTCGAAGACGAAGAGGAGACCCCGGTCGCCGCGACGCCGAGCGTACCCACTTCCGCCGCGCTCGCATCGAGGACGGCGTTCTCTTCGGTGGTTTCCGGTAGCGACCGCTACGTCGCTCGTCGGTGCCGTACTCGACCGAGCCGAAGCCGTACGACCCCGTTCGGTCGAGGAGCGGTGCTCGACGCCGTCCGCGGGGAACCCGCCTCCGTCGGCGAGTCGGCCGACGAACTGAAGCGCGACCCGAGCACCGTCACGCACCATCTAAAACGGCTGGAGAAAGAGGGGTTGGTCGAGCGCGACGGGCGAGCGGTCGTCAGCCGGCTCCCGGCGGGAGCCCGCGTTTTCGCGCCGGAGCCCGGTCGGCGGGGACGACCGAGTACGTCGCGTCGGGAACCGCCAGCGGGTCGCACCGTTCAGTTTCCGAGGTCGAACAGCTCGGCGGCCTGCTCCATGTCCTTGTCGCCCCGCCCGCTCAGGTTCACCAGGATGACGTCGTCCTCGTCGCGCTCTTCCGCCAATTGCTTCGCCAGCGCGACGGCGTGGCTCGATTCGAGCGCGGGGACGATTCCTTCGTACTCGCTGAGTTCGCGGAACGCTTCGAGGGCCCGGTCGTCGGTGACGCCGCGGTACTCGCAGCGACCCGACTCGCGGAACTGAGCGTGCTCCGGGCCGACGCCGGGGTAGTCCAGCCCCGCCGAGACCGAGTGCACTTCCACGTCGTCGTTCAGGATTCGGGTTCGCATCCCGTGCAGGATGTCGGTCTTCCCGCTCGCGAGCGGCGCGGCGTGGCGCTTCGAATCCGCGCCCTCGCCGCCGCCCTCCGCGCCGTACAGTTCGACGGGGTCGTCGCGGAAGGCGTGGAACAGACCGATGGCGTTCGACCCGCCGCCGACGCAGGCGACCGCGGCGTCCGGCAGTCGCCCCACCCGCTCTCGAATCTGTTCGCGGGCCTCCTCGCCGATGACCGACTGGAAGTCGCGCACCATCCGCGGGAAGGGGTCGGGACCGACGACGCTGCCGACGAGGTAGTGGGTGTCCTCCACGTTTCCGGCGAAGTCCTCCAGCGCGGCGTCCACCGCGTCCGCGAGTCCCGCGTCGCCGCGGGTCACTTCGTTCACCTCCGCGCCCATCAGGCGCATTCGGAAGACGTTCATCTTCTGGCGCTCCGCGTCCTTCTTCCCCATGTATATCTCGGTGGGAATGTCGAGGAGCGCGCCGACCATCGCCGTCGCGGTGCCGTGCTGACCCGCGCCGGTCTCCGCGATGAGTCGCTCTTTCCCCGCCTTCTCGGCGAGGAGCGCCTGTCCGAGACAGTTGTTTACCTTGTGCGCGCCGCCGTGAAGCAGGTCCTCCCGCTTCAGGTACACCTGCGCGCCGTACTCCTCCGAGAGGCGCTCCGCGTGGTAGACGGGGGTCGGTCGTCCGGCGAAGTCCGCCAACAAGGAGCGGAACTCGCGCTGGAACTCCTCCGTGTCGTAGATTTCGTCGAACGCCTCCGCGAGTCGTTCGAGCGGTTCTTCGAGCGCGTCGGGGACGTGTCGGCCGCCGAACGTCCCGAACTCGGCCGCTTTATTTTCCGGCATGGGAGAGCAATGATATCCCGATGTACATAAACCTGCTCCGGTGGTCGGATTCGGTGACGGACGAGCACGTCCGTCGGCGCTGGAAGCGCCGCGGACTCCGCGGCCGCCGTCCCGCTCTCGGTCACTTCTTCGGCAGGTTCCGCACCGCCGGCCCGTCGAGCACCTCCCCTTCGGAGTCGAACCGCGACCCGTGGCACGGACAGTCCCACGTTCGCTCCGCGTCGTTCCACTCCACGAGACACTTCATGTGGGTGCAGACCGCCGACAGGCGGTGCAGTTCGCCGTCCTCGTCGCGGTACTCGGCGACGGCGTCCCCGTCTTCGCGGACGACCCGCGCGTCGCCGGGTGCGAGCGACTCGCGCGTTTCCCGCGGCTTTCGCACCCAATCTTCCACGAACCGCGAGCCGACGTTCGCGTTCTCCGAGAGGAATTTCCGGGCGGTTCCGAGCGGCGGCAGGCGGCCCGGGTCGAACACGTCGGCCCACTCGCTTCCGTCGCCCGCGATCTCCTCGGCGAGGATTCGCCCCGCCGCGACGCCGCTCGTCATCCCCCAACCGCCGAACCCAGTGGCGACGAAGACGTTCCGCCGCCACGGGGCGATGGGGCCGATGAAGGGGACGCGGTCGGTCGGCGTGTAATCCTGCGTCGACCAGCGGTAGACGACCTCCTCCACGTCGAACCGGTCGCGCGCCTCCCGTTCGACCTCCCGGTACCGCTCGCTCGTCGACCCGCCCTGTCCGGTCTTGTGGTTCTGGCCGCCGACGAGGACGAACGACTCGTCGTCCGTCTCGTGCGGACGAACCGAGAAGTAGGGGTCGCCCGACCGGTAGTACATCCCCTCCGGCGGCGGGTCGCGCGTGCGGAGCGCCAGCACGTACGACCGCTTCGGGTACTGCCGGGCGAAGTAGCCGGCCGGGTCGGTAATCGGAAAGTGCGTGGCGACGACGACGCGGTCGGCGGTCACCGTCCCGCGTTCGGTCTCGACGCGGCAGGGTCGACCCGCGCGGAGGTTGGTCGCTTTCGTCTCCTCGTAGACGTCGCTCCCGTCCCCCGGAATCTCGTCGGCGAGCGCGAGCAGGTACTTCCGGGGGTGGAACTGCGCCTGGTCGTCGAACCGAACCGCGCAGTTCGCGTTCACCGGAAGCGGCGTGTCCTCGACGAACGAGGCCGGGAGGCCGACGCTCCGGGCGGCCTCGACCTCGCGGCGCACCTTACCGCGGTCGTTCGGATCGTTGACGTAGGTGTACGCCGGACGGCGGCGGAAATCGCAGTCCACCTCCTCGGCGCGCTCGGCGACGATGTCGACGGCCGCCTCGTTCGCGTCCGCGTACTGGCGGGCGCGTTCGCGGTCGAACCGCGACAGCAGTTCGCGGTAGATGAGGCCGTGTTGACTCGTCAGCTTGGCCGTGGTTCGCGCCGTGACGCTCGAAACCACCCTGTCGGCTTCGAGCACGGCGACCGTCTCTCCGGCGTCTTTCAGCTCCGCGGCGGCGGACAACCCCGCGATGCCGCCCCCGACCACCGCCACGTCCACCCGACGGTCGCCGTCCAGCGGATCGAAATCGGTCGGCGGCGTCGTCTCCAGCCAGAGCGATGCGTCCTCCCCCGGTAGGTCGTTCGTTTCCATCGAACCCCTCGATACCCGAGGTTCGACGCCGCGTCGGAAAAGAGAGGTGGCCGCGCGGCGCTCGCGTTCGACGAGAGGTTACTGCATGTAGCCGAGGTCGGCCAGCCGCTCCTCCAAGTTCTCCTCACCCTCCTCGTCCATCGCCGACCCGTCGCCGTTCGCGTACTTGGGGTAGGACTGCGCCCCGGCGTCGTCGACGATGGGAACAACCGTCCCGTCCATCCGGTCGCTGTACGGGACGCCCAGCGCGGACATGATGGTCGGAGCCACGTCGAAGATGTGCGCCTTCGCGGGCATCGCGTCGGGGTCGATTCCCGCCCCTTTCGCGGCGAGGACGCCGTCCAGCTTGTGGTTCCACGGCTCGGTCGGCGGCGCGAAGTGGTCGCCGAGCAGCTGGGCGGAGAGGAACTGGCCCATCTCGTTCGGTATCGTCACGATGTCCGGGGCGTTGTCCGCGTTCTTCCCGTGGAAGTACTTCTCGCGGGGCGAGACCTCGCCGAAGACCGGTTCGCCGTCGGGGGTCTCGACCCCCCGGAGTTTTTCCATCAGTTCGTCGCGCACCTCGTCGTACTCGTCCGGGGAGACGATACCGTTCGGTTCGCGCCCCTGCAGGTTGATGCGCACGCCCAGCTCGGTTCGAGCGCGCATGTAGGCGACCGAGTTCGGAAAGTTGACCTGCTCGTTGGCGGTCCGAGCCACGTTCTTCGGCGCGTACTGTTTGGCGATGTCCGCGAGGCCGACCTTCTCCAGCCCGGTTCGAATCCGGTGTGCGGTCAGTCCGAACTTGGCGGCTTTCGCCGCGATTCGCTCGACGGCGTTCGGTTCCCACGTCCGGGTGTCCTTTCCTTCGCGCAGTTCCTCCTGAATCGGGTTCCACGACGGCATCCCTTTCCCGCCTTTCATCGCCTTCACGTAGCCCTCGTCGCGCAGGAACTCGTTGACGCGGAACTCGTACTTCTCGTAGGGACCCATCCCGTGGTCGCTGGCGATGAAGACCGTGTTGGGGTTGCACTCCTCCAACAGCTTACCGACCTGCCTGTCCGTCTCCTCGTAGACGGTCTTCACCTTCTCCCAGTCGCCGTCGAACTCGTGGAAGACGGTGTCAGGCTTCTGGAACTGGACGAATCCGAAGTCGGGTTCGTACTCGTCGGCGAGGTAACGGAACGCCTCGCCGCGCATCCGGACGAGCGTCGTGTACTCGTCCATCTTCTGCTCGTCGGTGAAATCGGAGTGTTCGCGCGAGTAGTTCGGATAGACGCGGTACTCGCCGATGGCCTCGCGCACCTCCTCAAGCGTTCCCTCGGGGTGGCACTTCGGGTCTTCGGGACCGATGAATCCAGGGATGAGCGCGCCGTCGAACTCGTCCGGCGGATGCGTCACCGGCACGTTGACGACGACGCTCGACCGGTCGTGTTCGTCGAGCAGCGACCAGATGGCGTGCTCTTCGACGTCGTTTCCGCTCACCACGCGGAAGTCGTAGCCGTCGTACGTGACGAACCCGCAGACGCCGTGCTGACCGGGGTTGACGCCGGTGTACAGCGACGGCCACGCGCTCGGCGTCCACGGGGGCATCTGGGACTCCAACGGAGCGGCCGCGCCGCCCTCGCAGATCGATCGGATGTTCGGGACGACGTCGTCCTCGTAGAGACGCTCGAAGACGGGGAGACAGCCCGCATCGATACCGATGAGAAGGACATCGACGTTGCCGGTCATCGTTTTTCACCTCGGATACAGTTTCGGTCCATATATATCGTTTCGTTCGTCGGACAGGGTAACCCACCCTGTTGCGCGACGCTCGCCGGACTCATTGGACACCACTACTCGGTCTACGCATTTTATTATGGCACGCTTAATCTCGACAGCCAAAAATCAGTCGCCTTCGCCGTCCGCGACAGCGACATCGGGGTCGTCGATGACCGTCCGCTTCCACGTCCCCCGCGTGAACCAGAGCGCGGCCGCGACGGCCCCGACGATGTTTCCGAACGCCATCCCGATCCAGATGCCCGTCGGGCCGAGGTCGCGGACGAACGCGAGGTAGTACACCGTCGGCACCCGTCCCAACCACAGCGTCACCATCGAGAACGCCATCGCCGTCTTCGTGTTGCCCGCGCCGCGGTACGCGCCGAGCAGCACCTGCAACAGCGCCATGAACGCGAACTCGGCGGATCGGATCCGGAGGTAGTCGCTGCCGTACTCGATGGTCTGGGCCGCGTCCGGCGTCCCCGTCGCCATGAACACGCTGACGATGGGGTCGGGAAACAGGGCCGCGACGAGCGCGACGGCGAGCATCACCGCGGAACCGACCTTCGCGGCCATCCAAACCGCCCGTTCCGCGCGTTCCGGCTTCTTCGCGCCGAGGTTCTGCCCGACCATCGTATTCGTCGCCCGTCCCAACCCCATCGCCGGGAGGAAAACGAGCGACGCGAGGCGATTACCAAGTCCGTAAGCGCTGACCACGGGGGGCGCGAACTGGACGACCATCACGGTCATCGTTATCATGGCCAGCGAACTGGTGGATTGTTCGAGCGCGCTGGGCGTTCCGAGGCGCACGATGTCCCAGATGTATCCGAGGTCGGGGACAAGGTCGTCGACGCTCACGTCCGGGCCGGCGCGCGCCCCGAAGAGGACGTACAGGCCGAGGACGCTGGCGACGGCCCGCGCGGCGATGGTGGCGACCGCCGCGCCGACGATCTCCAGCCTCGGAAACGGGCCGAGGCCGAAGATGAGGAGCGGGTCGAGCACGACGTTGAGGGCGACGCTGACGAGCATGATGCGCATGGGCGACCGGGTGTCGCCGTAGCCGCGCATTAGCGAGTTGAAGACGAAGAAACCGAACAGGAAGGGGAGACCGAGGAAGTACACCTCCATGTATCGGCGGGCGAGGGGAACGACCTGGGCGGTCGTCGCGGCCTGCGTCGGCATGAGCGTGAGCATCGGTTCGGTGAGGAAGTATCCGGCGACCCCGAGGACGACCGCGAGGACGGAGATGAACGTGAGAACCTGGCCCGCGACCCGTCCTGCGGAGCCCTCGCTTTCGGCCCCGGTGTACTGAGCGACGAGGATGGCCCCCGCCGCGGTGAACCCGCCCGCGACGGAGATGAGAAAGAAGATGAGCGGGAAGGCGATGCTCATCGCGCCGACCGCGTCGGACGACAGTCGCCCCAACCAGAAGGTATCCGCGACGTTGTACATCACCTGTAGAAGCTGGATGACGACTATCGGCCACGCGAGTTCGAACATCGGTCGCACCAGCCCGCCGTCGGTGATAGAACTGCTGGGCTGTGTGCTGGTCATCGTACCTTCGAAACGAAACAGGTCGGTTTCAATATTTCGACTCGCGGACGGAGCGGTAAAATATGACGGCGTTCACTCGATGCTCAGTTCGTCGTCCTCGGGAATCTCGTCGGCGTCCCAGCGAAGTTCGAATCCCACGCGCTGCGTTTCGTCGGGGCTGACCAGCGACGAGTCGGAGTTCACTTCCACGACGAACGAAACGGTTTCGGGCGGATTGACGGTCGCGCTGTCGTTGCCGACCATGAACGTCACCTTCTCGCCCGTGCTGCGTTCGGAGTCGGCGTTCTCGTCCGATCCGATATCCGGTTCCGGGCGACCGTCGCCGCGGTCGCTGCCGTCTCCGCCGTCTAGTTTGTCGGCGAACTGCCGGAGATAGTCGGCGACTTCCGCACGCGAACGCTCTCGCTCGGCGCTTATCTCGGACATGGATTCGTAAAGGACGGACGAGAAAGGATAATTATGGACCGCCTAATCCGCCGAGGCAGAGGGCGGAATCGGGGGCGGCTCGAGTCCGTCGCGGCGCGAAGATCGGAGCGTCGTCCGGTTCCGGAGAGCGCCTCGAACGTCCCTTCGAATTACTCGCGGAGCGTCGCTATCGCGGCGGCGGGCGTGGAACCGCGGGCGGAGCGACCGTCCGCGTCGCTGGCTACCCACTCGCCGTCTCGGATGCGGCGAACGGTCGGACAGTCGGCGGGGTCTCGGATGGGGTGGTCGCGGCGGCGCATGGACAGCCCCTAGGTACGGAACACGTTAGTTACTCGCCACCTGACGTCGCGGTAAGGAACACCTGAGGCGTAGACGAACGCCGCGGGGAGAAGAGGAAAACGGCCGCAAGCTTTTTATCACATCTGTTTGTGTAAGCAACCATAAGTATGTCCGACGATGTTATCTTCAATTCGGGTCTAGATATAAAGGAACGAAAGTACGGCGACGAAGCGGGCCAGAAGTCGCTCGATACCGTTTTCGAGATACTGGCCGACCGCCAGCGGCGATACGTCCTCCGTTATCTGCGCGAGACCGACGACGGTATCGGTTCGTTCGACGAGTTGGTGGAGTACGTCGTCGCTCGCGACCCGGAGTCCGGAGGTCCGGAGCGGGTCGTTACCAGACTCTACCACACCACGTTGCCGAAGTTGCAAGCGGCGAAGTTTCTCGCGTACGATTCCCGGAGCGGAACCGTTCGATACCGCTACGACTCGACGGTCGAGGAGTTACTGGACTGCGTTGCGTACGTCGAGTAGCGCCGACCCGACGCGGCCCGTCCTCCGCCGGTCGTCTCGTACCGAGAACGACCGGACGTCGACCGCGAGACGATTAATCGACGCCTAAATCGCGAGGGGTCGGGAGCGCTCGTCCGGCCTCCACCGAACGAGCACGTGATGTTCACGCGCGAGGAGCGGTCGACGCTCCGGAGGTTTCGCGACGTCCGACGGATCCGCCCGGTTGCCCGCGGTGAATCCGACATCGGCGCACATTTTCCAGCAGGAGAAAGACGTGGAGATTTTATTTCACCGTCCCAGCAAATACGCACCATACCCCCGAGCACATCGACGTAGCCGCCGTCGATGCCGCGATGCAGATTGACTGTTTCGTGCAGTTGGCTTTCGAGTCGTTCGATTCGAAGGAAATCGGCGAAAAAATCACCGAAGACAGGCGGTCGTCCACGACGTCAGAGGAACTCGACGAACGGAAGCCGTCCCGGGACTCCCCCGTCTTCCAGACCGACGGTGTATATCAAGGCCCACGTCCCCGAGAAAACGAGCGACGGAAGCCTATTATCGTGGTCACCGTTACTTATCGCCTTTCGAAGGCCACTCTCGCGCATCAGATTCGACGAGGCCAAGAAGCATCCGCCGTCGTTCGTCTAGTTCCGTAAGCGACGTAGCGAACTCTTTGTCGGAGAGAGTTGGCACGCCGACTTCGTGGATTGCATCGAGATCCGGCGAGGGAGGGGACTGTTCTGCAGGCTCGATAAACGCACTGTCAAGGGTATTCAGGTAGCTTTGGACGCTTGCACGTGCGTTTGTGAGAATCATCTCGCTGGGCTGATTTTGTTCAGGGACGCCGAATCGAAGTATCGTCAACGCTCCGTCGAGAACCGTAATACCGATCGCTGACGCCTGTTCGGGTTGCCTGCTGTAGAAGTAATGAAGAATGGGGTATGCTTTGTGATTCGTGGTGAGGGTGTTGAGCTGTGACGTCAACGTATTCAGGGTCAACTCGAGTCCGCCGAACTCTTCGCCGTTCCAGCTCGCTTGGACGAGGTCTTCGCTCTGCATACCAAGACCAGTGACACTGCTCGCAAAGGCGCGCTTCTGGGTAACCGCGTCGAGCACCGAGAGGACGTAGGTAACGCTCAACGTGACGAAGAGGAGTCCACTCCCTGAAGCGAGTGTCGTGGCGAGCTGCCAGATACCGTCGTGAGGAACGAAATCTCCGGTTCCCAGTGTGAAGAACGTGTAGCCGGTGAAATAGACGAGATCGAACCACGAGATAGGGCCCCGACTAAGCGTGTCAATGAGAGCACTCTCAGCACTGGCGAAGATCAACGTCCACCCACCCCAGAGCAGCAGTATCCACGCTGTAAGGCCGGCGATGAAGATAAATGGGCCTGTGAGGCTCAGGACCCACGAGTTTCGATTCCCCAATCCTCGTGCCGATCGCCACGACCACGCCATCAATCGAGAAGTGAGTGGGCCGGCACCACCTTCGACCCAGACTGTCGTCCACAATAGGTCTACGATAGCGGTAGTGAGCAGGACGATTCCGAGAAGGAAGTGTACGAGATTCATGCTGATCTTGGCGATGAGTGGTGACTACCGAGTTCATCGAGCGCTTCTGTGAGAGATACAGTACCGTAATTGTTCGTACTACTCTCGGTCAACGCTTTCTTTTGCCCCACTATCGTTGTCATCGTGAATGGTCCTTTTTAGTCTCGGCGGCGCTAGGTACCTCGTTATCGCTGACTCGAACCGCGGTCAACGTTTGTGAACTCGAACCGCGCCCCGTCAGACTCACTTTCGGTCACTCGACAGTCCCATTCGTACACGTCGGCGAGCCGTTTGACGAACGCCAACCCGATTCCGGTACCGCCTCGTTCGACCGTCGTCGTAAATCCGAGTTTGAACACGTCGTCTCGGTCGGCGACCGGGATACCGGGGCCGTCGTCGGCCACGAAAAATCCGGTCGGAAGGTCGCCGACCGTAATCGTGACGTCCGGTCTCCCGTGTTCGACGGCGTTATCGAACAGATTCCGGAACAGGTGTTCGACGTACGTCTCGTCGGCGTGTACCGTGCGGTCGATAGAACCATCGACAGTGGCGTCGGGTGCATCTACGTCGTCCCACGCTCTCCGCGCTACGTCTGTGAGATCGACCGGTACTCGCTCGCCAACTGCCTCATGCCCGCGCGTCACCGCCAGTATGACGTCGATCATCTCCTCGATGCGGTCGAACGCCTCCGCGACGTATCCGACTGCCTCCGAGTCGGCCTCCGGTAGTTCGTTACAATACATCTGGCCGATCATCACGGGATTTCGGAGTTCGTGAGCGAGCGTGCTGGCGAAACTCTCGAGGCGGTCGTTCGATTGCTCGAGTTTCTCGACCGTCTTCTCCAGTCGTTGCTCGCGCTCGACGCGTTCGGTGATGTCCTGTGCGAAGCTGAGTCCGGCGAAAATATCGCCGTCCGCGTCGCGCAGCGGGGTCGCCCAGACACGCCAGGTTCGGCCACCGAACTCGGTCGTAGTGCTATCGGTTTCGCCGTCCTCGACCGCTGCTCGAAACAGCGGTTCGAGATCATCGACGGTGTTTGAGGGGAACACCTCCGGCATCGTCCTGCCTTCGAGCTGGTCTCGACCGGGGAGCGTGTCGCCCAGCGTGGCGCCCTGGGTCAACGTGTAGCGGAGGTCGTGGTCGTACACCCCGACCGCGCCGTTCGGGAAGTGCTCGGCGAGCGTCCGATATCGTCGTTCTGACTCCTCGAGTGCTCGCTCGTGCTGTTTCCGCTCGGTGATGTCGCTCGCCATCCCGATCCACTCCTCGATTTCACCGTCCTCGTCCAGCATTGGAATCGCTCGCGAGAACGTCCAGCCTGCGCTCCCATCTTCCTGCTCCACCCGGTGTTCCAACTCGAACAGGCTCTTCGTCCGGATTGCTTCGTCGATGGCCTCCAAGACTCGCGGCTGTTCGTCCGGATGAATGTATTTATCGAGCCAGTTGCTGGTCGGTTCGGCCGTATCAGCGAGGAACTCTTTCCCCTCGAGTTCGTGCATCTCGCTCCAATCGGGGCTCATGCGATACACCACGTCCGAACTTGCGGTGATTAGCGCTCGGAATCGCTCTTTGCTCTTCTGGCGTGCCTCCTCGGCCTGCTTGCGTTCGGTGATGTCGTCGAAAAGGACTGCGACTTGTTGACTCTCGTGCCCTCCAAAAGGAAATGCGTACACGTTGTACCAGCGGTCCAATGCTTCTGCCTTCGCTTCGAAGGTTTCCGGTTCACCGGTCAGGGCGACGTCACCGTAGCGGTCGAACCAGTATTGCTCGTGATCCGGCTCCAAGTCGCGCATCCATTCGCCCTCTGCGTCTGTGAACCCGGTGTGCTCCTCAAACGCCGGATTCGTCTCCAGAAAGCGATAATCCACGGGGTCGCCTTCATCAAACGACATCTCGATGATGCAAAAGCCCTCATTGATGGATTCGAACAACGTCCGGTACTTCTGTGCGGAACGCCCAGTCGAGGAGTCAGCAGGACGCCACCAGACACGTACGCGGGCGCAGACTTTCTTAGTGTGAATTGCACCGCGGTCGTGAAGTTCCTCAAGTTTCTTGTAGGCGGCGCGCCGAGTACAGCCGAGTGCGTCGGCGATTTCGTCCGCCGTGACTGGTTCGTGGTCTGCCCCCACGTTGCCGAGCGCAGTGAACGTCTCGGAGTCAGTCACCCGGTCAGAAGCCATAATCGGTTTTCATAACAGAATGACTAAAAGGCTTCCGCTGACGGGACGGACGGGCGATTGACTACGTGAAAGACGGCGATGACTAATGTTTCACCACCGAACACGATCCACGCTCCGTATCCAGCGGATTGTACTCGTTAGATACCGAGTAGAATGATGGCCAGCGCGTATCCTCACTCCTCTGTGTTAGCCGATTCACAGAGAGATGTCGTTCAAGAGTACGGTCCTTCGGGAGAACCGAAAACGCTGGTCAAGAGCAGGTAATAACGTCGGACCAAGCAATACTCAGATACGGGCGCGGATTGCTGGACAGAATCAGTCGACCGGTTCGACTGTTTCCTCGCCACAGTGGGGGCAATATTCATGTTCTTCGTCCACGGGTTTTTCACATGACACACAGGCGTACTCCGCCCGTCCGCCTTCGATAAACGCCTGTTTCGTTTTCTCGAACTTCCTTCCGACGTTACTGAACAGACTCATTAGGTAAGACTGGATCGCGAGGCGAATAAGCATTAGCCCGAGATTCAGTTCCAGTCCGATGACGATAAACGGGGGCGTAGTGGAAAGATCACTAGATGAATAGCGCATGGCCCGGTAGTTTCGTGAGAGTTCTGGTTAGGAATTGGTATCAGAAATCGTTCACAACACCAGAAGAAACGCTATTCGTCTGAGCTGCCACGTATCTGTCAGTTCCAGGAAGTAGATATTTAGGGAGTGGTCTCGTGGTGCTACACGCATCGCCATGAAACCGTGCCATAACTGTCAGTCGGTCATCGACGAGTATAACTTGGATAAACAACTCGAACCACTGCGCGACCTCACAGTTGACGACTTCAACGTCTGCGCGGACTGCGCGACTATCGTTGCGGATGCGTGCGTGGAGTGCGGCGGCGCGGTGTACGTCCCTCGAAGCGAATCTGTCACCCCAGACTATTGCCCAGCGTGTCGTTCTGACCTTATCAACCGCACCGGTCACGACCCCAGTTGGAATTGCGACCCCATGTCTTCCTGAACGGCACCCTATCTCTCAACCAATATTTCGGCAGACACAGCCATTCAATAGGCGTCTACTTAGCGGTTGGTTCAGCGTCACTGAGGCGAAATAAGCGAGGCATCCATGATGGATACGTCCTCTGTATGCAGCACGACGTTTGTAACAGCAGCTCGGCCCCCAATCAAATCGAAAGATACAGAGGGTACACGTCTCGAACCCAGGGATGGCCGACTAGCAAGACGGGGATGACTGAGCCGCCTTCACTAGCGGTGTATTAGTCCCAGTATCCGACTTCGAGCGTCATCGGCGGAGACGTACGTTTGGTCATCAGTCGAGGCAAGTACTTCTTCGAGAGATTCCGTCCCGCCCTGAGTTTCTATTTCGTAGTCGCCATAGGCCTCGACCAGTTTGTTCGTCGTGGTTGGATAATTCTGGGTTTCGAGTGCTTCGTCAAGGTCGCCGAGCTGTCCACCAGGGTCGCCGGGCATCGCTTGGTCTTCTTGGGCGTGATCACGTACTTCCTCTCGCTTCCGCTCTGGCTGGCGTCGCTCTTCGTCATCTGCTTTTGCATCTCGGCCCTGTTTGTCATCTGCCATCCCTTTTAATAGCTGACCGATTCAGATAAAGGTGTGGTCGTTCCTCGGTGTAACCACTTCGAGCACATCTGAGAGAATTTAGTTCTCGCGAATCACACCACAGCGGCGACCCGCGTCATGCAGCACGACGAACTCTCCCGCCGGAGCACTCGGTCATTTATAAGCAACTCCACGCCATCTGTTAGATGTAAATCGTCATGAAACGTGACGGGCGCGACGGGATTTGCACCACGTCCGAGAACCTACGCTTCGCGCAGAACCTCGGTCTACTTCAGAATCCCACGTGCCGGTTCGCTCGTCACTACGTTCCTCGCTACACGGGCGCGACGGGATTTGAACCCGCGACATCTTGGTCCGGAACCAAGGACTCTGTCCACTGAGCTACGCGCCCTCATCCAGTGCTACTCTCCCGCGAATATTAACCTTGTGACCCGGTCAATCTTCGACGCTGCTCCGCGAGTTCTGGTTCGACTCCGAATCGCGAACGGAAAAGGGCCGAAGACAGAAGACGGTCAGGGCGTCTCGTTCGTTTCGATGCTGATGTCCGCCTGCGGGTACGCGGTGCAGGACAGGATGTAGCCCTGGTCGAGTTCGTCGTCGCTGAGCGTGTCGTTGTTGCTGTGAACGACGTCCTCGGGTTCGCCTTCGGTGATCTTCGCGCCGCATGAGAGACACGAACCCTCTCGGCAGGAGTACGGTAAGTCCCAGCCCTCGTCTTCGCCCGCTTCGAGGAGCGTCTCGTTGTTTGCGACTTCGATGGTCGAACCTTCTTTGACGTACTCGATTTCGTAGTACTCGATCTCGTCTTCCGGGATGGCGGCGGGGTCGAAGCCCTCCTCTTCCTCCTCGGCCCCCTCGCCTTCGAGTTCGCCTTCCGCACCGGCACCGACGGCCACCGCACCGCCACCGCCGATGGAGCGGTTCATCGGTTCGGGGAAGTCGGTTTCGGGGACACTCGCCGCACGCCGGTCGAGCACTTCTTGGGAGATGTCGTCCGCGACGCGCCACTCGGTTCCCTTGGTGAAGTGCAGAGCTACCGCGACGAGCGTGAGCAGTAGCCCGAGTCCCAGACCCAGTTCGTTTACCATATGGCGGAAGCTACGGAACGGTGGTTTAACAGCATTGTGATTGACGCGAGTGCGGGAGGGTACGAGGGGTGCGAGCGGGAGAAGAGTTACACGGGTTCAGTGCGTCGGACCGATCGTGTTCTTCGATACCCTCCTCGACCGCGCTTTCGGGCATCCCTCCGGCGTACTCGGGCGACTCGGCGGAAAGCTGATGGTCCGGTCGAAACGGGCCTTCGCGGGGTGGGTCGTCTCCGAACTCGACCTCGACCCGGACGACCGCGTGCTCGAAGTCGGCTTCGGCCCCGGCGTCGGTATTCAGCGCCTCGCCGAAGCGGTTCCGCGCGGATTCGTCGCGGGAGCGGACGCATCCCCGGTGATGGTCGAACAGGCGCGGAGACGAAACGCGGCGGCGATTCGCTCGGGGTTGGTCGAACTACGGCGCGGTCTCGCGGACGACTTACCGTCCGACGACGACGTCTTCGACGCGGCGATGACGATGAACTCCGTGCAGGCGTGGCCCGACCCGGTGGCCGGCCTTCGGGAGCTACGACGCGTCGTGAAACCCGGGGGCACCGTCGCGGTCGCGTTCACGCCCCACTCCGGGCAGTCGCGCGAAGAACTACCGTCACTGCTCGCCGAGGCCGGATTCGAGGACGTTCGAATAGAGAATCACCGAGACGGGTTCTGCGCCTTCGTCGAGTCGTGAGTCGCGGGTTTCCGTTCGACTACTTCCGCGCGACCTCGTGCCGACCGAAACCGTACCGCAGTCGGTTCGCCAACCGCCGCGAGAAGCGACCCTCCGACCGACTGCCGAACCGCTCCGCGAGCGACTGGTAGATGAGCGGAACCGGAACCTCCTGTTCCAGCGCCTCCTGGACGGTCCACGTCCCGGTCGAACCGCCCGCGACGTGGTCGGCCACGTCGCCCAGGTCGGTCCCCTCCTCGCGGAACGCTTCCTCGCAGAGTTCGAGCAGCCACGACCGAACGACCGCGCCGTTGTTCCACGTCCGGGCGACGGCCTCCAGGTCGAGGTCGTAGCGTCCCTCGCGGAGCAGTTCGAACCCTTCGCCGTAGGTCTGCATCAGCGCGTACTCGACGCCGTTGTGAACCATCTTCACGTAGTGGCCCGACCCCGCCTCTCCCATTCGGTCGTGGCCGTCAGGGCCGGTCGCCACCGCGTCGAAGACCGGGGTTAGCTCCTCGTAGGCCCACTCCGGCCCGCCGATCATCAGCGAGAAGCCGAGTTCGGCCCCAGCAGGGCCGCCGCTCGTCCCGCAGTCGAGGTACGCCGCCGGGGTCGTCTCGGCCCGGCGCGCCGAGTCCTCGAAGTGGGAGTTGCCGCCGTCGACCACGACGTCGTCCCCGTCGAGGTGCGGTTCCAGATCTTCGAGCGCGGCGTCCACCGGTTCCCCGGCGGGCACCATCAGCCAGATTCGTTTCTCGTCGCCGAGTTTCTCCGCGAGGTCGGTCACCGAATCCGCGGGCTCCGCGCCCGCCTCCGCGGCCGACTCGATGGCTTCCTCGGACACGTCGTAGGCGACCACGTCGTGCCCGGCGGCGAGCGTTCTGTCCGCTACGATTCGTCCCATGCGCCCCAGTCCGATGACGCCCAGTTGCATGGGCGTAGGTGGCGTAGGGGGAGAGGTAGGGGTTGCGGTTCCGGTCGGGGATTACGCCGCGACGTTCGAGGCGGAAACGTCACCCCGTGCCGACTGTAGGCGTACGCCGCGATGGCTCCGTTGTCGACGAGCGTGACGAGACCGCCGGGACCGCCGTATCGGAGCGCGACGAGTCCGACCAGCGCGCCCCCCGCGAACGCCACGACGGCGAATCCCCACGCCCACGCTCGCGCTCGGAAGAGTCACGTAGTAGACGGGGAACCTGGCGACGAGGAACGGCGACAGGAGGAGGCTCGTCTTCGCGACGGACGGCGGTATCGCGGTTACCGAGAGCGACAGCGCGGGGACGAACGGGTCGACGAACAGGGCGAGAACGCGGATCGCTTCGATGTCTTCGGGGTCAACCGTCGGCGATGACGCGTCCGTCGGCAGCACGGGGCGTCAGAAGCGCGGAACGACCGTTTCGACCGCGTTCGTCACCCCGTCCGCGTGCTGAATCAACAGCGTACCGAGGATGCTCATGACGAGGACGTACCCCACCGCGAACGCGGGAATCAGTTCGGCGAGCGCGCCGGTGCCGACGCTCGTCGCGAGCGCCGCCAGCACCAGCGAGAATTCGCCTCGGGGCACCATTCCGAGGCCGACGCGGATCGAGCGCCGTCGGTCGAGTCCGTAGAACGTCCCCGACAGCGTCCCGCTCGCGAACTTGCCGACCGTGGTGATGACGACGGCGGCGAACAGGAGCGCGACGACGCCGGCCAGGAGCGTGACGTCGGTCGTCAGGCCGATGGAGAAGAAGAACACCGCGGCGAACAGGTCGCGGACGGGTGAGAGCACCTGTTCGATGCGCTGGACGTGGGCGGTCTGGCTGAACGCCGTCCCGACGAAGAAGGCGGCGACCGCCTCGCTGATACCCAACGCCAGGGCGGCACCCGCGACGAGGACGGTGACCCCGGTCACCCTCAGTAAGAACAGTTCGTTCGACTCCGCGCCGAAGAGGCGTTCGACGTGCTCGGATCCGTACCACGCGACCGCGACGAGGAGGGCGAGAAAGACCAACGACGTGGCGACGGAGAGGGCGGCGTCGGAGGCGCTCCCCTCGCCCAGCGCGACCGCCGAGAGCAGGGCCAGGTAGACGGCGATGAAGATGTCTTCGAAGACGAGCGTCCCGAGGATCGGTTCGCTCTCCGCGTTCGCGATCCACCCCTCGTCGATGAGCGACTTCGTTATCACGGCGCTGGACGAGATGTAGACGATTCCCGCGATAAAGAGCGTCTCGAGCCACGAGAAGCCGAACAGCGCGCCGAGTCCGAGACCGAGCGCGAAGTTGACGCCGAGGTCGACGAGACCGATTCGCACGAGCTTCTCGCGGTTCGAGACGAGCTGTTCGAGGCTGAACTCCAACCCGAGAAAGAAGAGCAGAAAGACGATGCCGAGTTCGGCGAGGAGGTCGATGAACTCGCTCGTCCGGACGAGCCTGAGCGAGATACCCCCGACGCTCGTCGGTTCGTTCGGTCCGACGAGTATGCCGACGACGATGTACGCGGGGATGACGGAGAGACCGACGCGAACCGCGAGCGCGCCGACGAGAGCGATGGCCGTCACCGCGATGCCGAACTGGACGAGGAGCGACCCCGCCATCGTCAGGACTGTGCGTCCTCTGCGTCGCCCGCGTTCAGCAGTTCCGTGAGCGCCGCCTGCTCCTCGCGGGTTCCGATGGCGACCAGAATATCGCCGGCCTCGATCTCCGTCTCGGGGTCCGGGTTCGCGATGGTCTCCTCGCCGCGCTGGATGGCGATGACCGAGACGCCGGTCTGCCGGCGAATCGCGGCGTCGGCGAGGGTCCGTCCGACGGGCGGCGCGCCGTCCTCGACCTCGACCCACTCGATGATGGCTTCGCCGAGCGGGACGTGTAGCTCGTCCATCTCGACCGGTTGGAAGTACGCGCCTTCGAGGATGGAGCCGAGCTGTCGCGCCTTCTTCCCGGTCAGGGAGGCCAGTTTGACGCTGTCCTCGTTCGGGCCGGGGCGGCGGTAGAGTTCGCGCTTCCCGTCGTGGTGGATGATGACGACGAGTCGCTCCTCGCCGTCGAGTTCGAGTTCGAACTTGTGTCCGACGCCGGGAATCTCGGACTCGTAGATGGTCATACGGAACGAGACGGGCGAGAAAGTATAAAAATCACGTTGCGGGGGTCGCCTACGCGCGGTGGGCGTCGAGCGCGTCCCGAATCTCGGCACCCCTCGACAGTCCGTGGAGGAAGACGGGCAGTCGCGGAGCGACCCGATATCGAAGCGTCGCTTTCGCGGTGCCCGACTCGGGGGTCGGCCGAATCGCGGCGACGACGAACCCGGTACCCGTCCGGAATTCGACGGCGCCGTCGGTCCGGACCACGCGAAGGTCGTCCACCGCCTCCCGCACGACGTCGACCGCCTCGTCCGGCGGTATTCGGAGGTCGACGCGCTCGAAGCTAGTCATCTCGGTAGCCCCACCTACGGGACGAACGCGGTAATCGTTTCGGCGAAAGCGTTAGCGAAGTCGTCGAGACGCGTGGCGAGAACGAACGATTCAGTGCGGTCGGATTTTCGGTACGATTAAACGAATTCCGACGAGAACCGAAGTGTGACCGACGATAGAATCGTCCGACGGCTGAACGTCGTCATCGCGCTCCTCGCGCTCATCGCCGTTTTCGTGGCGATGCCGTACCTCCTGCTCGTCCTCGAGCGAGTGCCGCAGTTGCTCCTCCCCGTCATCGCCGCCGCCGCGACCGCAGTGGTGTTCGTTACGATTCGGACGTATCGCGCGATTCGAGGTTGATTCCGGGGTGCCGTCGGACGGGAACCTTTATCAGCGACGACGCGCAGAGTCAAGGTATGAGCGCGATGGTGTCGGTAGTACGTCTCTAGCGCAGACGATGAGTCGACCGTGTTTCTCGCCGAATCACCATCTAGCGACAGCAATCTGCAGCCATGACTGACGTTCCAACCGACTACGACCCCGAGCGCATCGAGCGAAAGTGGCGCGACGAGTGGCAAGACTCCGACGTGTACAGTCCGGACGGCGACCCGGACTACGTCATCGACACGCCGCCGCCGTACCCCACCGGAAACCTCCACATCGGCCACGGTCTCCAGTGGAGTTACATCGACTTCGCGGCGCGCTATCACCGCCTCAAAGGCGAGGAAGTCCTCTTCCCCCAAGGGTGGGACTGCCACGGCCTGCCGACGGAGAACAAGGTCGAGGAGATACACGATATCCACCGGACCGACGTGTCGCGCGAGGAGTTCCGCGACCTCTGCATCGAGCACACGGTGAACATGATCGACTCGATGAAGGAGACGATGAACGAGTTGGGCTTCTCCATCGACTGGAACTCCGAGTTCCGGACCATGGATTCGGAGTACTGGGGGAAGACTCAGCGGTCGTTCGTCGATATGGAAGAGTACGTCTACCGCGACGAACACCCCGTCAACTGGTGTCCGCGCTGTCAGACCGCCATCGCGGACGCGGAGGTCGAGAACGAGGACCGGACGGGGACGCTGTACTACGTCACGTTCGAGGGCGTCGATAACGACGACATCGAGATCGCCACGACGCGCCCCGAACTCCTCCCCGCCTGCGTCGGCATGGCCGTCGACCCCGAGGACGAACGCTACGCCGACCGAATCGGCGAGACCTTCGAAGTGCCGCTCTTCGGACAGCAGGTCGAACTCATCGGCGACGACGCGGTCGACGGCGAGTTCGGTACCGGCGCGGTGATGATCTGTACGTTCGGCGACAAGCAGGACGTGGACTGGTGGGCCGAACACGACCTCGAACTGCGTCCGGCGGTCACCGAGGACGGTCGCCTGAACGACCTCGCGGACGAGTTCGCGGGGCTGTCGATAGACGACGCGAAGGGAGACATCGCCGCGGCGCTGGACGAGGAGGGTCATCTCAACGACTCGGAACCGACCGAACAGTCCGTCGGCACCTGCTGGCGCTGCGACACGCCCATCGAAATCCTCTCCAAGGAGCAGTGGTTCGTCGAGGTCCATCCCGAGGAGATACTGGAGAAGGCGGCGGAAGTCGAGTGGATCCCGGAGCACATGCACTCGCGCTTGGAAGAGTGGACCGAGGGCATGGACTGGGACTGGGTCATCTCCCGGCAGCGCGTGTTCGCCACCCCGATTCCGGCGTGGGAGTGCGGCGAGTGCGGCCACTGGCACATCGCCGAGGTCGAGGAGCTGCCGGTCGACCCGACCGAGACCGACCCGGCGGTCGGCGACTGTCCCGAGTGCGGAGCGGACTCGTGGCTCGGCGAGACGGACGTCATGGACACGTGGATGGACTCCTCCATCACCCCGCTCCACATCACCGGGTGGCCCGACGACCTCGCGCTCGACGAGTTCGAACCCGTGGCGCTCCGCCCGCAGGGGCACGACATCATCCGAACGTGGGCGTTCTACACGCTCCTGCGCGTCGGAAAGCTCACCGACGAGCGTCCGTGGGACAACATCCTCGTCAACGGGATGGTGTTCGGGCCGGACGGACACAAGATGAGCAAGTCCAGGGGGAACGTCGTCGCGCCGACCGAAGCTGTCGAGAAACACAGCGCGGACGCCTTCCGCCAGTCGCTCGCGCTGGGCGGCCAACCCGGAAGCGACGTCCAGTTCCACTGGAAGGAGGTCAAGTCCGCCTCCCGCTTCCTGACGAAGGTGTGGAACATCTTCCAGTTCTCCGCGAGCCACTTCGACGAGAACACCCCGGAGGTCGCCGACCCGGCCTACCGCGACGCCGACCGCTGGATCCTCTCCCGACTGTCCGAAACCGCCGAGAGCGTGGGCGACGACATGGAGGCCTACCGCTACGACAGCGCCCTCCGCACGCTCCGGGAGTTCGTCTGGGACGACCTCGCGGACGACTACCTCGAACTCGTCAAGGGTCGCCTCTACGAGGGTCGACCGGGCGAGCGAAACGCGGCGCGTCACGCCCTCTACACCTGCGTCTCCGCGACGGTTCGGATGCTATCGCCGTTCTCCCCCTTCCTCACCGAGGAGGTGTACAGCCACCTCCCCGGAACCGAAGGGAGCGTCCACCGCGCGGCGTGGCCCGACGTCGAGATGCACGACGACGAGGCCGAACTCGCCGGGGAGATAATCGCCGAGGTCGCCGGGGCGGTTCGGGCGTGGAAGTCCGACGAGGGCATGGCGCTCAACCAGGAACTCGGTCGCATCGAACTGTACGCCGACTGCGAGCGCAAGCCGGACACCTACGACCTGAGCGAGGCGGTGAACGGGCCGGTCTACCTCGAAGAAGGCCGGCCGAACGTCGAACTCGTCCCGGTCGGCGTCTCGCCCGACCACTCGTCCATCGGTCCGAAGTTCCGGGACCGGGCGGGCGCGGTCATCGGCGCGCTGGAGTCGGCCGACCCCGCCGAACTCAAGGCGCAGTTGGACACCCACGGCGAACTGACGCTGGACGCGGCGGGCGAGGAGGTCACCCTCGCCGGCGATTGGGTGGAGATAGAAGAGGAGTACCGCGCCGAGAGCGGCGAGGAGGTCGAGGTGCTCGAAACCGAGCACGCGACCGTGCTCGTCTTCCCCTGAAGCGGGGTTTCCGAACCGTCATTTTCTCGCTTCGACCGTCGTCAGTGGCGACGTTCGGCGGTCGCCCGCGGTTCTCCTCGCCGCCGCCGGAGCGCCGTATTAACAATCTCGTACCCATGAATAGCAGAAGTTATTAAGATTGGGTACTGAGTTGTTAATAGCATGGCGACCGACATCAGTCGAAGACGGGTACTCGAGATGGGAACCGCGCTGTTCGCCGCCGGGAGCGTCGCCGGTTGCCTCGGGGCCTCCTCCGGCGAGGGCGGAGGGAGCACGAACGCAGTTCGAGCGACGTTTTTCGTCCTGACCGATTTCGCGCGGAACGTCGCGGGGGACGCCGCGACCGTCGAGAGTTTGGTGCCGATCGGCCAGCACGGTCACGGGTGGGAACCATCGGTGCAGGTTCAGCGCGACGCGTTCGAATCCGATGCCGTCGTCTACATGGGCGAAGGATTCCAGCCGTGGGCCGACGACGTGGTCGAAAACGTCCGGAACGAGCGTCCGGAGCTCACCGTCGTCGCGGCCAGACGCGGTATCGACCTCCTCCCCGCTCGGAGGCACGAGGAGCGACACGCGGGCGAGCACGCAAACGAGTCGGAGGAGGGGGAACACCGCGGTCAGGATCGTAACGGAAACCGCTCGGAGGCGAGCGAGGAGGACGAAGGCGGCCGCGACCACGGGGCGATCGACCCCCACTTCTGGCTCGATCCGCGGCGGTCGAAACGGGCCGTCTCGACCATCGAGGACGGTCTCTCCGGGATGGACGGCACCATCGCGGACGCGCTCGCCGAAAACGCCGCGCGTTACCGGAATCGACTGAACGAACTGGACGAACGGTTCGAGTCCGAACTCGAATCGGCGGAGAAGAGCGCGGTTCTCGTCGCGGGACACGACGCTTTCCGGTATCTCGTCGATCGATACGGCTTCGAGGTTCACGCCCTGACGGGACTCGCGCCGGACTCCGCGCCGAGTCCGGCGGACGTTCGACGCGCGCAGGAACTCATCGCGGAACACGAGATCGAACACGTCCTCGCACCGGTGTTCGAGTCCGGCCGAGCCGCGAAACAGCTGGTGGCGGAAACCGACGCGAAAGACCACCTCCCCATCACGCCGATTCCGGGCGTCACCGAGGAGTGGAACGAGCGGGGCTGGGGCTACGTCGAAATCATGGAGCGGGTGAACCTCCCCTCGCTGAAGACGGCGCTCGGGGCGAAATGACGGTCGTCGAAGTCGAAAACGCGACGTTCGGCTACGGAGATCGACCGGTTCTTTCGGGCGTTTCGCTGACGGTCGAAGACGGCGAATTTCTCGGGATCGTCGGGCCGAACGGGTCGGGCAAGAGCACGCTCCTCGAACTCGTTCTCGGCCTGCGCAACCCGGACGAGGGGTCGGTTCGACTGTTCGGCGAACGCCCCCGAAAGGGGAGGGAGAACGGACGGGTGGGCTACGTCGCGCAGAACGTCACCGCGGTATCGGGAATGCCGGCGACGGTCAGGGAGGTCGTCGCCGCGGGCCGCGCCCCTCACCTCGGGTTCGGATTCGCGGGGGAAAGAGACCGGAGCGCCGTCGAACGCGCCGTGGAAACGGTCGGAATCACCGACCTCGCCGACCGCCGCATCGACCGGCTCTCGGGCGGCCAGCAACAGCGCGCCTTCATCGCCCGCGCGCTGGCCGCCGCCGCGGACGTGCTCGTACTGGACGAGCCGACCGTCGGCGTCGACGCCGAATCGCGCGCATCGTTTTACGGACTGCTGCGCGACCTGAATCGGGACGGGTTGACCGTCGTCCTCGTGGAACACGACATCGGCGTCGTCACCGAGCACGCGGACAGAATCGCCTGCGTGAATCGGAAGCTGTACTTCCACGGCGACGCGGACGAGTTCGACGCCGGCGACGCGCTGGCGGACGCCTACGGCGCGAACCAGCGCCAACTTCACCACGACCATGATTGATTTCGCGGAGATGCTCAGCTATCGGTTCATGCGTCTCGCGTTGATCGCGGGGCTCTGCGTGGGCCTCGTCGCGCCCCTCGTTGGGTCGTTCCTCGTCCACCGGGGGATGGCGCTCATCGGCGACACGCTCGCCCACTCGGCCTTCGCGGGCGTCGCGGTCGGGCTGTTTCTCGGAAGTTTGAACGTCGCGACGTCGCCGTATCTCACCGCACTCGCGGTGTCCGTCCTCGCGGCGCTGGCGATACAGACCCTCGCGGAGCGCACCGACGCGTACGGAGACGTGTCGATGGCCATCGTGCTCTCGGGCGGGTTCGCGCTGGGAAGCGTGCTCATCAGCCTCTCGGACGACGGTATCGCGGTCGGCATCGACCAGTACCTCTTCGGGAACCTGGCGACGGTGACGGCGGAGAGCGTCACGATGATGGTCGCGCTCTCGGCGCTCGTCGTCGGCGTCGTGAGCGCGACCCGGCGCCGACTGTTCGCGGTGACGTTCGACGAGACGGCCGCCCGCGTTTCTGGGATTCCGGTGCGTCGGTACAACCGTCTGCTCGTCGTGCTGACCGCGCTGGTCGTCGTCGCCGCCATGCGGATTATGGGCGTCATCCTCGTGGCGGCGATGCTGGTCGTCCCCGTCGCCGCGGCGGCGCAGGTCGCGCGGAGTTTCCGCCAGTCGCTCCTCCTCGGCGTCGTCGTCGGTGAAGTCGCCGTCGTCGTCGGAATCACGCTGTCGTACGCCTACGGACTGGCCGCCGGCGGCGCGATCGTGTTGGTCGCCATCGCCGCGTACGCGGCGGCGACCGTTGTCGCTCGGTGACTCGCTCGTTTCGGGAGTTCGACCGGTGTTCGATAGCGGAGCAACCGACTCGTTAGTGACGGGATCAGCGAGGCGCAATCGCCGCGGTTCTGAATCGCGGGAGCTTTTCGTTCGCCCTCCGAGCGTCGGGTATGGACGAACGAATCCACGAGCACGCGGACGTGTTGGTAGACTGGAGCGCGCGGGTCGAGGACGGCGACGACGTCGTCGTCCTCGTCGGCGAGGAAGCGCACGACCTCGCGGTGGCGGTCGGCGAGAAGGTGGGCGAACGAGGTGCGAACCTGCTGACGGTGTACGACTCCGGCGAGGTCACGCGGGCGTACCTCCGCGCGCACGAGGGGGACTTCGACGAGGACCCCGCACACGAACTGGCGCTCTACGAGAACGCCGACGTAGTGCTCGTCCTCGCCGGCGGTCGGAACGCGACGGCGAAGGCGGACGTGCCCGGCGAGGTGCAACAGGCGCACTCGAAAGCGACGACGGGGATTCAGGAGGCCCGCCTCGGCACCGACTGGGTGTCCACGCTCCACCCGACCCGCGCCGGCGCGCAACAGGCCGGGATGGCCTACGAGGAGTATCAGGACTTCGTGTACGACGCCGTCCTCCGGGACTGGGAGTCGCTCGCCGAGGAGATGGCGAGGATGAAGACGATTCTCGACGAGGGGAGCGAAGTCAGAATCGTCAAGGAAAACACCGACGTCACGATGTCCGTCGAGGGCCGAACCGCGGTGAACAGCTGCGCGTCGGTGGCCTACGACTCGCACAACCTGCCCAGCGGCGAGGTGTTCACCGCGCCGCACGCGACCGAAGGCGAGGTGTTCTTCGACGTGCCGATGACCCACCGCGGAAAACGAATCCGGAACGCCCGCCTCGCGTTCGAGGGCGGCGAGGTGGTGGATTTCGACGCCGAGGTCGGCGAGGACGTGCTGGCCGACGTCCTCGACACGGACGACGGCGCGCGCAGGCTCGGCGAACTCGGCGTCGGGATGAACCGCGGTATCGACCGGTTCACCGGCAGCATCCTCTTCGACGAAAAGATGGGCGACACCGTCCACCTCGCGGTCGGTCGCGCCTACGACGCCTGCCTCCCAGAGGGCGAATCCGGCAACGACAGCGCCGTCCACGTCGACATGATAACGGACATGAGCGAGCGCTCGCGGATGGAAGTGGACGGGGAAGTCGTCCAGCGGGACGGAACGTTCCGGTGGGAAGACGGCTTCGAAGCGTAGCGGAGGACGCCGGCGAGACGCGCTACGTCCACCACCGACTCCGCCGCTCCTCGGCGGACGCGTCCCGGAACGGCGGCGCGAGTTCCGAGTCTTCGAGGCCGAATCCGTACCCCAACCAGTAGCCGACGTACCAACCCACCGCGTCCGTGTCGACGCTCGAGATGGATATTTTCAGTCGCTTGTACTCCTCCAGCGCGCCGTCCCGGTCGGGGTCGACGCCGCGGACGCCCCCGCAGGAACCGCTCGACCCCGAACTGCAGGGCAGTTCGTCGGGGAATTGAATCACAATATCCGCCGCGGAGCGGTCGCGGGTGAACGAGAACGAGACGTTCGCGGGGACGGTGCCCGCGGCACCCCGGGCGTAGTAGTCGAGGGCGTGTTGCACCTGCCGTTTCACGGCGGCGCGGTCGTCGGTCGGGCCGAGGTAGACCGTGAAGTGCGAGTCCGCCCACGGGAGCGGGCGCTCCGTCGCGTTCCGCATCGGGCGCATCGAGAGGGCGGCCTCGGCGGACATTATCGACTGGGGGGCCGAACTGTGGTTCAGCCCGAGCGTGTGGCCGAGTTCGTGTTTCAGGACGAGGACGGTCGAGTCGGTCGAGAAGGAATCGCCCACGTCGACGCGCATCGGTCGCGATACCTGCGAGGCTTTCGTGATGTACGGCGCGCAACCCGCGGCGTGCTGGATGCTGGGACAGCTTCGAACTTCCTCGACGAAGTTGACGACGAGATCGGGATTCTCGGCGTTCGGGGCGAGTTCGTACCGAACGGCGTACCCCGCGTACTGCTCGCTGTGTCGCTCCCAGTAGTCGAGCGCCCGCCGGACTTCGGCGCGACGGTCGCGCGGGTTCTTCGCGCTTCGGTTGATGGCGACCGTTAACACCCGCTCGCCCCACGGATTGGCGCGGTCCACGACCGTACCCTTCGAGGTCGTGCTAGTCGTTCCGGTCGTTCCGATCGTACCGGTCGTTTCGGTCGTGCTAGTCGTGCCAGTCGTCGCGTTCCCGTCGGTCGTCTGCGACGTCGTCGGCCGGTCGAACTGTGCGCCGGCGCACCCGGAGAGAACGATACAGAGGGCGATCAGGAGCGTACGCCGCTTCATTAACGTATCATGGAACGTCGTGATATCAAACTTTGCGGCTCCGGAAGTAGCAGTCGAAATCGAGGGTGTGGCTGTACGACCCCGATTCGACCTGGATGGTCGCGTGGTCGATGTCGAATCGGTCGGCGAGTTCGGATTGGCAGTGCCGAAGCACCGCGTCGGGGTCGACGTCGTCTTCGACCACGACGTGCGCCGAGAGGGCGTGTTTCGTCGAACTGATCGACCAGACGTGAACGTCGTGGGCCTCCACGACGCCCGGCAGGTCGGCGAGGTACTCGCGCACCTCGTCCACCGCGATGCCGGACGGCGTGCCCTGCAGGAGGATGTTCAAGCTCTCCGCGAACAGGTCCTTCGCGGAGTAGACCACCAGCGCGGCGACGGCGAGGGCGAACAGCGGGTCGAGCAGGAGGAAATCGGTGAACGCGAGCGCGATACCGACGGCGATGGCGGCCACGCTCCCGGCGGCGTCGGCGAGCAGGTGGAGGAACGCCCCTTCGACGTTCAACACCTCGCGGTGGCCCGACAGCGCCCACGCCGCGGCGAGGTTCGCCGCCAGTCCGAGGACGCCCACGACGACGACCAGTTCGGCGTCCACCGGTTGCGGGTTCCGAAAGCGGCGGAGCGCGTCGAAGAGTACGTAGCCGACCGCGACGAGCAGGAGGAGTCCGTTGCCGAGCGCCCCGAGCACCTCCGCGCGCTGGTAGCCGTAGGTTCGCTTGGCGTCGGCGGGACGGGCCGAAATCCACGCCGCCGCGAGCGCGAGGCCGAGGCTGGCGCTGTCGGCGAACATGTGAACCGCGTCCGCGAGGAGGGTGAGCGACCCGCTGTAGACGGCCCCGAGGAGTTCGACGACGAGGAAGACGGTGTTGATGGCCAGCGCGAGCGTCAGCGCGCGAACGCTGGCGTCGCCGCGGTCGTGGCCGGCGTCGTGGTCGTGGGCCATCGGCGGAGGGTACGGGGCGCAGCTTAACAGTAGTGGCGGCAATCGGAAGAGGACTCGGCGGTTGGCGGCGCGATGCGGTAGTCGGCGACCGAATCGGCGAACTCAGCAGATGGCGTAGACGACTTGAACCCCGTCGTCCCGAACCGTCACGTGAGCACTGCCGTAACATTTGCTCGTCCGGATGGTCGCGCAGCCACGGCGCGGCGAGTTCGTCGTGGGGGCTCCGGTCGTCGCAGAGTCGACCAGTTCGCCGCAGACGGAGAACGCCTCGACGCCGTCGGGGTCGGCCTGCTTCAGATTGTACGCGCGGACGCCGCCTCCCGACGAGAGTTCGTGCGTCTCGTCGTACGCCGTCTCGCCGGTCTCCTCCCGGACGACTCGGAGGCGGACGACTCTAGCATCGTCGCTCTCGTTCCGGAGGGTGATCGCGTGGTCGGGATCGGGCGTGTTCGAGGCCGCGGACAGCCAATCGTCGGTCGTCGTCTCGTCGACGGCGGTCGTGTCGTCGGACGTGGTCGTGTCGTCGGTGCCCGGCCCGCCGATACCGGTCGGGTCGCTCACGCACCCGGCGGTTACCAACGCGCCCCCGATAGCGGCGAGGACGGAGCGGCGTTTCGGTTCGTGCATACGCCGTGAAAATTCGCGCTCGGGAATAAGTCTTCTATAGGTTCAAACGGCTCTTTGCGTTACGTCGACGGAGGCGAACCGACGGCGGGGTTTCACTCGTCGTCGGGACTGACGCCGGCCAACCGCATCGCGTTGCTCGTCACGCCGAGGCTCATGCCCATGTCGCCGACGACGATGGCGTGGACGACGGTGACGAGGCCGAGCGGCGCGCCGACCGCGAGCACCGCCTTCACCGCGAGACTCGTCCAGATGTTCTGGCGGATGACGCGATTGGCCTTCCGGGCGAGATTCCGCAGGTAGGGAAGTTTTCCGAGGTCGTCGCCCATCAGCGCCACGTCGGCCGTCTCGATGGCGGTGTCGGTGCCCGCCGCGCCCATGGCGATGCCGACCGTCGCGGCGGCCATCGCGGGGGCGTCGTTGATGCCGTCGCCGACCATCGCGACGCCGCCGTCGGCGAGTTCCTCGACGGCGGCGACCTTCTCCTCCGGCAGGAGTTCGGCGCGGTACTCGTCCACGCCGACCCGCTCCGCGATGGTGCGTGCGGTTCCCTCGTTGTCGCCCGTGAGCATGACCACGCGGGAGACGCCGAGGTCGCGGAGGCGCGCGACCGCCTCGCCGGCACCGTCGCGCACCTCGTCCGCGACGGCGACGACCCCCTCCAGTTCGTCCTCCGTGCCGACGATGACCACGGTCTTTCCGTCCCGCTGGAAGCGCGGGACGACCTCCGAGAGCAGGTCGAGGCAGTCGTCCCGACCGTCGCAGATGCTCTCGGTTTCGAGCGAGTCCCCGTCCGCCTCCTCGCCGACCACCATCCCGCCGTCCGTCGTCAGGTGGGTGTGTTCGAGGTCGAAGCCCAACTCGGCGAAGAGCGCCGGTTTCCCGGCGTAGTGGGTCGCGCCGTCCAGGTCGGCGCGGACGCCCTTCCCCGTCAGGCTCTCGAAGTCGGACACCTCGCTCTCCTCGACGCCCCGCTCGCGGGCGTAGTCGACGATGGACTCCGCGATGGGGTGCTCGCTCCGGTGTTCGAGGCTGCGGGCGCACCCGAGCACGTCGTCCTCGTCGTTTCCGTTGAGCGGAACGACGTCGGTGACGGTCAGTTCCCCTTTCGTCAGCGTCCCGGTCTTGTCGAGGGCCACGGCGTCGAGTTCGCCCATCGCTTCGAGGTGGTCGCCGCCCTTGACGAGGACCCCGTTTCGCGCCGCGCTGGTGATACCCGAGACGACGCTGACGGGCGTGCTGATGACGAACGCGCAGGGACAGGCGACGACGAGCAGGGTGAGACCGCGGACGAACCACTCCTCGAATGCCTCGCCGAACAAGAGGGGCGGAACCGCGGCGGTGAGGACGGCGCCCGCGACGACCACGGGCGTGTAGTAGCTCGCGAAACGGTCGACGAACTGCTCGTGTTCGGTCCGGTTGCTCTCGGCGTCCTCCACCAGTTCCACGATGTGCGAGAGCGTCGAGTCGCTCGCCTTCGCGGTCGTTTCGACTTCGAGGTACCCCTCCTCGTTCACCGTGCCGGCGTACACCTCGTCGCCCTCGCTCTTCTCGACCGGGACGCTCTCGCCCGTGATGGGCGCCTGATTGACCGAACTCGTCCCTTCGCGCACGTCGCCGTCGACCGGAATCTTCTCGCCGGGGCGGACCACCACGGTGTCGCCGACCCGAACCTCCTCGACGGGAACCGTCTCCTCGTCGCCGTCCCGGCGCACGGTCGCCGTGTCGGGCGAGAGGTCGACGAGTTCGCGCAGGGAGTTGCGGGCGCGGTCCATCGAGAAGCGTTCCAGCAGTTCGGCGACGCTGAACAGCACCGCCAGCGTCGCGGCTTCGAAGTACAGGCCGACCGCGATCGCGCCGACGATTCCGGCGGCCATCAGCAGGTCGATGTCGAGGCTGGCGTTCTTCGCGGAGTAGTAACCGTTTCGAACGACCGCCTGCCCGCCGACGGCGGCGGCGGCGAGAAAGCCCACGTCCGCGACGGTGAACGTCCGACCGAGGGCGGCGAAGAGGTCGGCGTTCGCGGCGGGCAGCAGGAACTCGACGAAAAGCGCGCCGAGGAGGAAGGCCGCCCCGGCCCACGTCTTCAACGCGCGAGCGCTCGTCCACACCGCCCGCGACGACTCGACCGCCGGTTCGTCGTCGGTCGATACGTCGGACACGTCGTAGCCCGCGCCCTCCACCGCCTTCACGAGGTCGTCGCGGGAGGCGTCCGTGGCGGTGACGACGACCCGGCCCGACGCGGGTTGGGCGTCGAACCCCTCGACGCCGGGAACGTCGCCCAGCGCGTTCTCGACCTTCCCGGCGCAGGACGGGCAGTCCATCTCGGGGACCGAGAGGGTCTCCGTCCGCGCGTCGACCACGTCGTAGCCCGCGCTCTCGACGGCGGCGCGAACGTCGGCGGCGTCGGCCGTCTCGGAGTCGAAGGTGACCACGAGTCGGCCGGCCGCGACCTGCGCGTCCGTCTCGGTGACCCCGTCGACGGACTCGACGCTCGCGGTGACCTTTCCGGCGCAGGACGGACAGTCCATCTCGGGAACCGATAGACGAAGCGTCTCCGTCCGATTGTCGCTCATCGGACGAACCTACTCGCCGGAGCGTTATTAATCGCTCTGCCAGAAAACGGGGTTTGACTAGGAGTCTCTAGTAAATAAGGGGTTATTATTTACTAGGCCGGTCGGTGCGCCGGGGCGTCGGTACCCACGAGACGAGCGTTTCGTATCGTACAATCGTCACTTTAAACCGTTTAATCGGTTATTGTACCGTTGAAAACGGAAACGATGGCGAACCATCGTTCTCACTTATTGAGGTTGGTATCGATGCACGAACCGGGCAGCATGAGGCACATCAAAGCAGGAGCGGGCCTGGCGGTGGTTCTGATCGAACTACTCGCCGTGGTCGCGTTACTGGCGCTCGCGTTCGGCATATGAAAAGCGGCTGAGGGGAGTAAGCCCCCTTCTGTTCGGCCCGGCATTCGGCTGAGCGTCCGCACCGCGGCCGGAGACCGGCCGTGTCCGAGCTACCAAGCGGTGCGGACTTGCACCGGCAAGGATTCGCCGTTCCATCCCTTCTTCGCAGTCGTCCCTCGGTGGGTTAACTCCCTCCCCTTGCGGGTCGGTTCGCGCACCGCATCGGTCGTGCGAAGTGGTCTCGTTTCTGTTCCAGAGCCAGCGGTCTCCCGCTCCGGACTTGCGCCCGGTTGCCTGCCCGGACGGTGGGGGGACTTTCCTCACGTGGGTGTCGGTAACCGACACCGTGAACCGCGGGAACCGGGCTCCCTCTGCCGTAGTAAGCTAGCCCACAGACGCGTTTAAGCCGTTCGGTCCGCGCGGTCACGGGGGCTTAAAGACGGCCAGATTGAAGGGAAGCGTTGAAGATGCTTCTGTGCATAAGGGTAGTCTGTATGTCTGAGGCACAGGCAGTTACCCTCACCTACGAGGATGGCACGCGCGCGGTCGAACTCGCACGGGAGGCGGTCACTTCGTACGTAATCAACGGGCAGCGTGAACAACCCGGCAGCATGCGGGAAGCGTTCTACGCTCGAACCGGCGTCTTCGTTCGACTGGAGTCAACCCGTGGGCGCGGAAGCCTGCGCGGGTGTGCCGGTGCCTACGAGACGAGCGAACAGTTGGGTCACGCGATAGTCGATTCGGCCATCGCGGCGGCCAGCGGGGACTCCTGCGGGTCGGAAGTCGAACCGGCAGAGTTGTCGAATCTCAACATCTCGGTGTTCATCGTCGAGAACACGGTGTTAACCGACGACCCCGCGAACGACATCAAACCGGGACGCCACGGCGTCGCCGTCGAAGGACGCGGCCAGCAGGCGTGGATGTACCCTACCCTGCCCGTCGAGCACAACTGGAGCGTGTTCGAGTACCTCGACCGCACCTGCCGCAAGGCCGGTCTCCCCCACGGCGCGTGGGAGGACGACGACGTGTTCGTCACCCTCGTCGACGGGCCGGTGTTCCGCGAGCGCGAACCCGAAGGGAGCATCGAACGGCTCTAATCTCCGAACCCAACTGCCGCCGCGTCGTCGCCGGCACGCCGGGCCGCATCGTCCACGGCGAACTCCCGCACGAGTTCGCCGTCGCGGAGGAGCGGTTGTAGCAGCGGTTCACCCTCCGCGTCGTGGCGCGCGAGACCGACGTGATGGCCGCCGTCCGCCGTGCGATACGCCTGTTTCCTGCCCGAGAGTTTCCCGCGCTTCGACACCGGTTCGCCGTCGACCTCCACGATGTCGAGCGCGAAGTCGACGGGGTCCGCGTTGCTGATGTAACTGCCGACGCCGAAGCCGTCCGCCACGTCGCGGAGTTCGCGGAGTTCGTTCGGGCCGAGGCCGCCGCTGGCGAAGATGCCCACGTCCTCGAAGCCGCGCGAATCGAGTTCCCAGCGAAGTTCGCGCAGTATGTGTCGGAAGTTTCCTCGGCGCGAACCGGTCGTGTCGATGCGAACGCTGTCGAGCGACTCGCCGAGCGCCGCCGCCGCGCGGAGCACCTCGTCTTTCTCGTCGGAGAACGTATCGCAGAGCGCCACCCGCGGCACGTCGTCGCCGACCGCGTCGTCGAACGCCCGCCACGCGTCCTCCTGATTTCCGTTGCCGAAACAGATGAGCAGCGCGTGGGGCATCGTTCCGCTAGCCTCCGCGTCGAGCAGTTCGCCCGCCGCGACGTGCGAGATTCCGTCCAACCCGGCGACGAGCGCCGACCGCTCCACGACAGCGGCGATGGAGGGGTGGACGTGTCGCGCGCCGAAACTCAGTACGGTCGAGTCCGGGGCGGCGAGGCGCGTCTCGAGCGCGTTGGTCGCCATCCCCGAGGCGTGCGAGAGGAAGCCGAGCAAGGACGTTTCGTACCGCGCGAAGTCGAGGTAGCGCCCTTCGACGGTGAGCACCGGGCCGCCGTCGAACAGTCGTCCCTCTTCCATCGCGTCCACGTCGACGGGGAGCCCTTCGAGGAGGTGGGCCGCGTCTTTCACGCCGGAGAGCAGTTCGAACTCGCCGGTCGGGAACTGGTCGGCGGTCACTTCGGCGACGACGTTCGGATTCTTCCCCGCGGCTTCGAGCGTCGTCTCGGTGCGGAGGAAGTAGGCGTCCGTCGCGGTGCCGTCGCGGATGGCCGCCTCCGAGACCACGTCGAATCGGTCACTCACGCGAACCACCTGTCGTTCATGTGTAGAGGGTTCTCGTAGGAGAGCGAAAAAGCACCGGATTCGTCGAGCGAGAAAGCGGTCGAAACCCCGACCGCCGAGTCAGGCCTTCGGCGCCGCGCCGCTCCGCACGTCCGAGAGGTCGGAGACGGTGGGCGCGTTCACGATGACGACGGTGTTGCCCCGCTGTTGGACGTAGAAGGCGTCGCCGAAGCCGGTCTTCGTCGGCATCGTCCACGTGTTCCGTCGGCCGTCGACTCGCTTCGCCTTCCGGTATTTCAGCAGTTTCTCGTAGGCCGCGACGAACTCCTTGGCGTCTTTCTTCGAGTCCCACTTCGTCTTGAAGACGTAGCCGGTCTCGTTCCGCTTCGCGTTGTCGTTCGTGTAGACGACTATCTTGTCGCCGTCCCAGCCCTCGGTGGGTTTACTTCGGTAGTTTAGCGGGTCGAACTCGTCGAGACTCCGGCCGTTCCCCTTCGTGTTGAAGAACTGCTGGGCCGGGATGATCTGGGTGTTCCCCTGACTCTCGTAGTAGGGGTACATGAACATCGTGAAGAGGCCCGCTTCGCCGACTTCGCCGAAGTTCGGGCGGCCCTTCGGCTTCAGGCGCTTCCAACCGTTGCTCGTCCTGTCTCGCACCGTGACTTGGGCGGGTCTGTCGCTCCGATACTTCTTCGGGTGGATGACCTGCTCGGTGCTGGCGGGCGGGTTCTCGTAGAGGGCGTTGACGCCCTTCCAACCCCGATTTTCTCGTATCTGCTTCACGAACGGCGGTCCGTCGCTGTACGGTTGGTACTTGAGCAGGTACGGGCCGATGTTGGCGAGTTGGCCGCCGCCGACGTTCTGGCTTTTGTTCGGCGTGAGGCAGGTGCCTTTCCACTGGTTTTGACAGCGCTGTTTGTAGAGGTACTGGAGGTAGTTGCTGTCGCCTTCGATGAGGCCGTCGATGGCGTTGTGGCGTTCACGAGTGGACTGGTCGTAGGACCCGATGCCGAACTTCTGATCCTGTAGCGCGTGGAGCAGTTCGTGACCGAGCGTGAGTTCGTCCATCTTCGGCGCACCGTTGTTGCTCGAGATAACCACGATGGACTTCTTTTTCGGGCTGTAGTAGCCACCGACGGACGTCCCGGAGTTTTTGCTCTGCACGGCGACGGAGTCGGTCGATTCGCCGATCATCATCAGCGACTCGAACTTCACGTTGTCGAACAGTTGGCGCTTCGCGGGCGTCGTCTGGTTCGCCTGCTGCTTGCGGAACTGCTCGCGCGAGATGACCTTCACCGGAACCGGCTTCTCGAACTCCAGTTTCCGTATCTTCTCGACGCGAGCCATCGACCGGTTGACCACGGCGTCCATCTCGGAATCGTTCAGACCGTCGCCCCGAGTGACGTTGACAGTCTCGTTGTACCAGTAGCCGTTCTCCCAGCCGAGCACGTCGGAGTTCGGGTCGGGCGGATGAACGACCTCGGTCGGGCCGGACGCCGGGGCTCCGGGCGTCTGCGACGTTCCTGTTGTGCCGGGGTTGCTCGTCGTATCGCCCACGCCGGGAGCCTGCGAACAGCCGGCCAACACGAGCATCAGAGCGACCGCGACGACGGTTATTGTGCGCATTCCTGTGGACGACAACAGGAACTACTGTGTAAAAAAGGTCGTGAAAGAAGAGCGGAACGTTACGTACGATGCGTCGACGGCCTACGAAACCGTTTCCTACGAACCGACCGTAGCGTCGGACATGAACTTCGACCCCGATTCGACCGCCGTCGTCGTCGTCGACATGCAGAACGGCTTCTGCCACCCGGACGGGAGCCTCTACGCGCCGGGAAGCGAGGACGTCATCGAACCGATTCGTGACCTTCTCTCACGCGCACGCGAGGCCGGCGCGTCGGTGGTGTTCACCCGCGACGTTCACCCGCCGGAACAGTTCGAGGACAACCACTACTACGACGAGTTCGAGCGCTGGGGCGAGCACGTCGTGGAAGGGACGTGGGAGACGGAGATAGTGGACGGCCTCGACGTGCGCGAGGACGACCACGTCGTGACGAAACACACCTACGACGCCTTCTATCGGACCGACCTCGAAGGCTACCTCGACGCCCACGGTATCAAGAATCTGCTCTTCTGCGGGACGCTGGCGAACGTCTGCGTCCTCCACACCGCCGGGAGCGCCGGACTGCGCGATTTCAAACCGGTCATCGTGGAGGACGCCGTGGGCTACATCGAAGAGGGTCACAAGGAGTACGCCGTCGAGCACTCCGCGTGGTTGTTCGGCGAGGGCGTCGAGTTGGACGACGTGGAGTTCGAGTGAAGGGAGAGGAGTCCGGACTTGCGAAGGTTTATCCCCGAAGACGGGGCCAGAGCCGCCACGATGTGAGAACGACGAAACGGCGAAATCGCGCGGTAGTTAGCCCAATCCCGACTCAGCGCACGCTCACGGAGAGCGAGTCGCCGACCCGGAACTCGTGGCCCGGACAGACGAGTTTCGCGCCGAACTGGTCGCGCGAGACGAACAGCGAGAGGCCGGTGATTCGAACGCCGTTCGCCAGAATCTCCACGTCGTCCCACGTCACGGTTCGCCCGTCGACGCGGCCGACAGGCGAACCCGCGAGCGAGACGCGATCGCCGTCGGGCGAACGACTGCCCTCCGCGGATAGCGCGCCGCCGCCTTCGTAGTGCGGAAGTCCGCCATCCAGCACGACGGATTCACCGCCGGCGACGCCCGCGATGCCGGCGAATCGCTCGCCGGGCGCCGGATGAGTTGGCGAGTCCAGCACGACGAAGGTATCGGCGGTTGCGACCACGCGGCCGGAGCCGTCCCACGCGAGCGGTTCGACCTCGACCGGGAGGTCGATGGGAAGCGACCCCGATGCGCGCAGGGGGTTCGCGTCGCGCTCCCGAAGGCCGAGGTGGATGTGGTTCGACACCCACGGCGCGAAGAAGCCCGAGCGAACCAACTCGCCGAGCGGGTCGCCGACTTCCACCCGGTCTCCGGGTTCGACGCTCGGGTCGACGTGGAGCATCCGGGCGAGGTGCTCGCCGGTGTCGACCACGACGAGGTGGTCGCGGGCCACGGCGTAGGGTTTCGGCGGTGCCGTCACCGACCGCACCGCGACCACCTCGCCGGCGACGGGACTCGGCGCGCTCGTCTCCCGAGTCGCTTCGCTCCCCGCCCGACTCTCCGGCGGTCGCCCCGCGCTCCCCGGGTAGAGGTCGATGGCGCACCCCTCGTCGTGCGCGACGTACGGCGAGTTGTAGAGCGAAAAGCGCGGATAGCGCGAGAGCACGTCCGGCGGAAGTCCGACCATGTGTCTACTCCAGACCGCGAGCGTTTACATACGTCGGGTTACAATGGGGTGCTATGCGCGTGCTGCGTGGTCGGGCCGAGACGCGAGAGGGTGACGGAGAGGTCACAGCCGCGATGCTCTCGGAGACGGCTGAAACCGGCGAACCGGCGGTTCGGGTCTGGACGCCGCACAGGCAGGTCGCCTTCGGGCGGCGAGACGCGCGAGCCGAGGACTTCGAGGTGGCGAAGTCGGTCGCTCGGGCGTGCGGATTCGAACCGGTCGAACGGAGCGTCGGCGGGCGCGCGGTCGCCTACACCGGGACGACGGTCGCCTTCGCTCGCACGACACCGCTCGAAGACATGCGAACCGGGATGGAAGAGCGGTACGCCGAGGTGACCGAGGCGGTTCAACGCGCCTTCTGGCGGCTCGGCGTCCCGGCCCAGCGCGGCGAACCGCCGCGGTCGTTCTGCCCCGGCAACTACTCGCTCCAGTGGAAGGGGAAACTCGCGGGCGTCGCCCAGCGCGTTCGAACCGGGGCGGCGCTCGTCTCCGGCGTCATCGTGGTGGACGACCACGGGGAGATCGCGGGCGTGCTCGACCCGATATACGCCGCCCTCGACGTACCGTTCGACCCGGATTCGGTCGGCAGTATCGCCAAGGTGGGAGGAGACGCCGACCCCGGCCTCGTGGTCGAGACGGTCGAGGAGTTGCTGGTCGGCGACGCGGACCCCGCGGTCGAGCGGGTCGAGGCGAACGCGCGAGACGAACGGGCCGAACCCAACGCGCGGGCCGAACACGTCGGCGACCGAGACACTTAGGACGCTCGCGGAGACACTGGCCGATATGCTCACTATCCGGAACGCGACGCTCGCCGACGGGAGCAAACGCGACGTTCGCATCGACACCGACGCGGGGCGAATCGCCGCGGTCGGGTCATCGCTCACGGAGTCCGGCGAGGTCATCGACGCCGCGGGGAAACTCCTCCTACCGGGAGCCATCGACGCCCACGTCCACTTCCGCCAGCCCGGATTTCCGCACAAGGAGACGTGGGAGACGGGCAGCAGGAGCGCCGCCGCGGGCGGCGTGACGACTGTCGTCGACCAACCGAACACGAACCCGCCGACCGTCGACGGCGAGTCGTTCGACGCGAAATCGGACCTGGCCGCCGACTCCTACGTCGATTACGGTATCAACGGCGGCGTCACGCCCGACTGGAAGCCGAGAGAGCTGTTCGACCGACCCGTTCTCGCGCTCGGCGAGGTGTTCCTCGCCGATTCGACGGGGAAGATGGGCATCGAAGAGGACCTGTTCCGCTCCGCGGTGGAACGCGCCGCGGACGACTACCTCGTCGTGACGGTACACGCCGAGAACGCCGAGCTATTCGACCCGGACGCGAAATCGCGCGACGACCCGGACGCGTGGAGCGCGTACCGCACGGCGGAGGCCGAAGTCGACGCCGTCGAGCGCGCCTGCGAAATCGGGGAGGAACTCGGGGCACGGCTCCACGTCGCCCACACCAGCACGCCCGAGGGGATCGACGCGGCCCGCGATGCCGGGGCGACGTGCGAGGTGACGCCCCACCACATGTTCCTCTCGCGCGACCACCTCGAAGAACTCGGGACGTTCGGTCGGATGAACCCGCCGCTTCGGAGCGAGGAGCGACGAGAAGGAGTTTTCGCTCGCGTGGCGAACGGGACGGTCGACGTGATCGCGACCGACCACGCGCCGCACACCCGCGAGGAGAAGGACGCGAGCATCTGGGACGCGCCGAGCGGCGTCCCCGGCGTCGAGACGATGCTCCCGCTCCTGCTGGAGCAGGCCCGTAAGGGCAATCTGAGCTACGACCGCGTGGCCGACCTCACCGCCCGCAACCCCTCGGAGGTGTTCGGCCTACCGCGGAAGGGTCGCATCGAGGAGGGCCGGATGGCCGACCTCGTTCTGGTCGACCCCGACGAGACCCGCGAAATTCGGGGCGACGACCTCCACTCGAAGTGCGGTTGGACGCCGTTCGAGGGGTGGGTCGGCGTCTTCCCCGAGTTGACGATGGTGCGCGGGAACGTCGTCTTCGAGGACGGCGAATTCGGCGACCCGGTCGGCGAGAACGTCCGGGGCTGATTCGGCGACGCTACGGCAGGTCGGGGAGCCCCGCTTCGATTTCGTCCCGCCTGCCTTCCAACCACTCGGGTAACACCAGTCGCTCGCCGAGTTCGTCGATATCCTCGTCGACCGTGTAGCCCGGCGACTTCGTGGCGAACTCGAAGAGGACGCCGCCGTCTGTGCGAGCGTAGACCGACTTGAACCACTTGCGGTCGATGATCTCCGTCGGCCTGATACCCCGCTCGATGAGGGCGTCTCGCCACTCGGCTTGGTCGGACTCCGTCACTTGGAACGCCACGTGGTGGACGGTGCCTGCGCCGGGGCGTCCGCGGGGTGCCTGCGGGTCTTCGAGGATATCGACGACGTACCCCAAGTCGCCGTCGGATTCGTGGCGGTGGCGGTCGCGCTCGCGGTCGGTTTCGCCGAACCCCATCGTCTCGAGGAGGTTCGCGGTGGGCTCCGCGGACGTGAGCGAGAGCGTCACGCCGAAGAAGCCGCGAATCGCGCGTCGCTCGGGAACCGGTCCGTCCGGCGGGTCGCCGTCGGGCGCGTCCGCGCGAGCCACCAGTTCGAGCGGGAGTCCGTCCGGGTCGCGAAACGGGAGGACGGTGTCGCCGAACCGTTCGAAGGGGTCGGCGGCGTCGACGTCGGCGTCGGCGAGTCGGTCGACCCAGTAGTCGACCGATCCCTCCGGAATCAGGAACGCGACCGCGCTGACCTGACCGGTGCCGACCTGTCCGGGGCGGGCGGACGGGTACGGGAAGAACGTCATGCTCGTTCCGGGGCTCCCGCCGCGGTCGCCGTAGAAGAGGTGATAGACCGACACGTCGTCTTGGTTCACGCTCCGTTTTACCAGCCTCAGACCGAGCGTTCGCGTGTAGAACGAGAGGTTCCGACTCGGGTCGCTGCCGATGGCCGTGACGTGGTGGATTCCGGGGATGTCGTCCGGCATGGGTAAAACTACCCCTCGAACACGGAATAACCCTGCGGGCCGGGCGGTATTCGGTCGGTTCGCGCCGCGAGCGCATCGGCGCGACCGCATCGGTCGTGACGGGGTTCGAGTCGATTCTCCGCAAGTTCGAAGCGGTTTCGGACGCGATGGAGACCCATGCAAGCAGTCGTCCTCGCCGCCGGAGAGGGAACGCGCCTCCGACCGCTGACCGAAGACAAGCCGAAAGCGTTGGTCGAAGTGGCCGGTGAGCCGATTCTCACGCGCTGTTTCGAGACGCTGGTCGACCTCGACGCGGAGGAGTTGATCGTCGTGGTGGGCTACCGGGGGGAGCAGATTCGGGAATGCTACGGGGAGTCGTTCGCCGGGGTGCCGATAACGTACGCGCGACAGGACGAACGGTTGGGGATGGCGCACGCGCTCCTTCGGGCCGAACCGCACGTTCGGGGCGATTTTATGTGTCTCGACGGGGACTGCGTGATTCGGGCCGACCTCCGACCGCTGGTCGAACGTCAGCGCGAAGACGGGGTTGACGCGGTGCAACACGCCGAGGAAGTCCCGTCCGAGGCGGCGCGCTCGAAGGCGATCTGCGACGTGGCGGAGGACGGCGAACTGCTCGGTATCGAGAAGGAACCCGACGACCCGCCGGAACCGAGCCTCGTCGCGGCGGGATTCGCCGTCTACGGTCCCGGAATCTTCGACGCGTGCGCGGACACCGAACTCTCGGAGCGAGGCGAGTACGAACTCGCGGAGTCGCTCCGGCGGTTCGCGGACGACCACGCGGTGGTGGCGATGACGGCGGACGGCTGGTCGACGAACGTCAACACGCCCGAGGAACGGGCGGCGGCGGAGCGGCGACTGCGTCGGTGATGCACCCGAGTCGTTCGGTCGCTACGGTTACCGGCCTGCGCATCGTGGCTCGATTCGATCCGCCGGGAGGGACGAGCGCGGCGGTCGCCGACCGCACGGCGATCGGTTCGCGTCGCACCTCTAGCCGACGGTAAAACCGTCGCCGACACCGCCGTTACGGGAGGAAGAGCGACGCGAGCACCAGCACTAGTCCGACGAGTAGACACACCAGTCCGTAGACCTGATAGCGCGCGACACCGAACTCGCCGAAGTCGCGGGACGGAACGACCGAAACGGACTGCCTGACGGTGAATATTTCCCGAGGTCTTGTCACCGCCGTGACGCCGATTCCGGCGAGTAGAAGCCCCGCGAGCGTCGATTCGAAAACGACCATACCACTCCCAACTATGATAAATGGCCAAAAATCTTACGGCTCAATATGACGCACGCAAGACAAGCGTCATCGCGCTCGCGCCGACCATCCCGCCGGCGCCGAGACTGCCGACGACCGTCATCGCGCGCCGGGAGTCGGCCTCCGTCCAGTTCGAGTTCGTGTCGAGATACTCTTGTGCGTTCTCGACGGTCCGACCCGCGAACACCGACCCCGACCAGCCGAGCAGGGCGAACCCGAACGCGAGCGTGCTCACGGCGAACGCCTTTCGACTGGCGAAGGCAAGCGACTCGCCCGCCGCGACCGCGAGCAGGACGCCGGCACCGCCGAGGACGATTCCGTAGCGTCCGAACCGCCAGACGAGACGAACGCGGGGACGCAGATAGCCGGACGGGATCATCAGTCGACGGCTTCGCGCATCCGCGGGTCGAGCGCGTCGCGCATCCCGTCGCCGAGCAGGTTGAAACCTAACACCGTCACGGCGAGGAACAGGCCGGGGAAGAACGACCACCACCAGATACCGGTGAGGAGGCCATTTCTGACCCCGTTCGAGAGCATCAGCCCCCACGACGGCGTCCCGACGCTCGCGCCGACGCCGAGGAACGACAGCGCCGCGATGTCGATGATGGCCAGTCCGAAGTTGAGCGTGCTCTGGACGGTGATGGGCGCGAGCGAGTTCGGGAGGATGTGTCGCAGGAGGATGCGCGGATCCTTGGCCCCGAGCGCGACCGTCGCGTCGATGTACTCGTCTTCGAGCACCTTCAGCGCCGCGCCGCGGACGACGCGGGCGAACCGCGGCGTGTAGACGAGCATCAGAGCGACGACCGCGCGCCAGATACCCCACCCGTTCGGGAAGATGGCGACCAGCGCGAGCGCCAGCAGCAGGGCGGGGAACGCGAGCAGCACGTCCATCGTCCGCATGATGACGTTGTCGGTGAGGTCGCCGTAGTAGGCGGCGAGCGTTCCGAAGCCGACGCCGAGTATCGTGGACGCGCCGACCGTGATGGTGCCGTACTTCAGCGCGATCCACGCGCCGTACATCGTCCGGAGGAAGACGTTTCGGGAGAGGCCGTCGGTCCCGAACGGGTACGGTCCGCAGGAGAACGCCGATAGCAGCGCGGGGACGAACGCCCGGTGACCGCACGGCGGTGCCAGCGAGGGATTCGACCCCAGATTCGAGGACGTGAGTCGGGCGAAGTTGAGATTCGTTCGGGCGTACACGGCGATCACCAGCATCAGGACGATGATGGAGAGGCCGACGACTGCGAGCCGATTCGACAGGAGTTCTGAGAGGAACGGCGACGCCCGGAGGCGTTCGACGATGCCCCGGTTCGGCGCTACGTCCTCGCGTTCGGTTTCGGTTTCTGCGCTCATTGTTCGATCCTCGGGTCGAGGTAGGAGTAGGTGATGTCGACGCCCAGGTTCACCAGCGTGAACAGGAACGCGAACATCAGCACGGTGCCCTGAACCACGGGGTAGTCGCCGACTCGAATCGCGTCGACCAGCAGCAATCCGATGCCGGAGATGCCGAACACCGTCTCGGTGAGCACCGCCCCGCCGAGCAGCGTGCCGAACTGGATGCCGATGACGGTCACGACCGGAATCAGCGCGTTCCGGAATCCGTGTTTCATCGTGGTTATCTTCTCGCCCTGCCCCTTCGCGCGGGCGGTTCTCATGTAGTCCTGTCGGACGATCTCCAGCATCGACGAGCGCATCATCCGCGAGATGAGCGCCATCTGGTAGATTCCGAGGACGAGACACGGTAACAGCAGGTGACGCGCCGCCGAGCGGAACGCGGCGAGGTCCGCGTTGAGCAGCGCGTCGACGGTGATGAGACCCGTGAATCGCTCGACCGAGTACGCGGTGGCGATGCGCCCGCTCGTCGGGAGGATCCCGAGCATCTGGGCGAACAGCAGGATGAGCAGCGGACCGCTCCAGAAGATGGGGACGCTGATGCCGGTCAGCGCGCCGACACGGGTCAGGTGGTCGGTCAGCGTGTTCTGTTTGACCGCGCTGAGCACGCCGAGCGGAATCCCGAGGAGGATGCCGAAGAACTGGCCGTAGATGGCCATCTCCATCGTGACGGGGAGTTTATCGGCCAACACCTTTGTGACGTCCGTTCCCTTCCGAATCTGGTAGGACTGGCCGAAGTCGAGTTGCGCCGCGTCGAATAGGAATCGACCGTACTGCACCCAAATCGGGTCGTCGAGCCCGAGCTCGTGCTCTATCTGTCGGACGAACTCCTCCGACGCCCGCTGCCCGGCGATAACGCGGGCCGGATTCCCCGGAGACAGGTGGAGAATCGCGAAGACGAACGTCGCGACTCCCAGCAGAACCGGGACGAGCAACAGGAGTCGTTTGAGCACAAACCGCTTGCTAATCATCATCTAAGCGCATGAAAGGGGCCACTAAAAAAGATGCGTTCGCCGTCTACAGTTCGACCTGCGTGAGGAACGGTCCGCTGATCGGCGCGATGGTGAAGTTCTTCACGTCCTTGTGGACGCCGCGAAGGACCTCGGTGTGGGTCACGAACACCCACGGCGCTTCGTCGTGGGCTATCTGGCCGGCCTGCTTGTAGAACTCCTTGCGCTTGGCGTCGTCGGAGGTCTTCTGGCCCTTGTCGGTGAGGTTCATGAACTTCTCGTTCGCCCACGCCGCGTAGTTGCCCGTGTTCGTCATCTTGTCCCAACTCATCCAGTCCTTGCCGGACGGCGAGGGGGACTGCGGGTGGAGCAGCGGGTAGTAGAAGTTGTCCGGATCGCCGTTGTCGGACATCCAGCCGATGAAACAGGCGTCGTGTTTGCCGCTGCCGATGTAGTTCAGGTGCGGGTCCCACGACTGCTTCTTGATGGTCACGTCGATGTTGACCTTGGCGAGGTCGGATTTGACCGCGTTCGCGGTCTGACTGGGCGACGGGAAGTACGGGCGCGGGTTGGTCATCGTCGCCAGTTCGAACTTGAATCCGTCCTTGTAGCCCGCCTCTTCGAGCAGTTTCTTGGCCTTGTCCGGGTCGTGCGGGTACGGGTCGAGGCTCTCGTTGTATCCCATGACGCCCGGCGGAAGCGGGTGGCTGGCCTGCGTCGCCATCCCCTTGTATATGTTCTCGACGATGGCCTTCGTGTTGATGGCGTAGTTGATTGCCTGTCGAACCTTCTTACTGCGGAACTCCTTCTTGCGGGCCATGTTCATCGGCATGTAGCCGATGTTCATCCCTTCCGTCTTCTCCAGTTTCGCGCCGCTGCCGTTCTTGACCTGCTTCGCGGCCTGCACGCCCAGTCCGTCCACGATGTGGGTCTCGCCGCTGACGAGCGACGACGCGCGCGTGGAGTTCTCGGTTATCGCCTCGAAGACGACGCCGCCGAGTTTCGGCCCGTCGCCCCAGTACTCCTTGTTGGCCGTCAGTCGAATCACGCCGTTTCCGGTGTTCCACTTCTCGAACGAGAACGGACCGGTGCCGACCGGGTCGCTCTTTATCTTACCGGCGTCGTTCTCGATCTGCTTCTTCGAGAGCACGGCGAGCGCGAATACAGCGAGGTTGGCGAGGAACGGCGCGTACTTCTGCTTGAGATCGATGGTCAGCTTGTGCTTTCCGTCCTTCTTGACGTTCTTGACCTTGCTGAGGAGGTACGGACCGTAGACAGACTGGTTCTCGTCGCCGATGAAGTGCTTGTAGTCCGAGTCGACGAACCGGCGGTAGGTGGCGACGAAGTCGTCCGCGGTGAACGACTCGCCGTCGTGGAACTTCGCGTCCTTTCGGAGCGTGAGTTTCGCCTGTTTACCCTGGAGCGAGAACTCCTTCGCCAGTCCCTGCTGGAGGCTGGTTCCGCCGGACTTGAAGTGGATGAGGCGGTCGAATATCTGGTTCAGCACCTTCGCGTCTTCGCCGCTGGTCGTCGCCTGCGGGTCGAGCGTCTGCGAGTCCTGCCCGCGGGAGTAGGTGAGGGTCTTTCCGCCGTTACCGCCTCCGCCGCCGCCGCCGAGACAACCGGCCGTGACCGTCGTCGCCGCCGCCGCCGCACCGCCGGCGGCTTTGAGGAAACTTCGTCTATCGTGTGATACCATAAACCACTGTGCTCACAAGGGCTATAAAAACATACCGAACATTTGTTAGAACAGTTCTAAGTAAAAAATCGACTCGCTGCGGTGATTCCCTCCGGTCGAAATCGGCGGGATAGAAACGGTCGCCGCTACTTCGGTTGGTCGTAGAGGTGGCAGGCCGCCGGGTGCGCCGAGTCCTGCAGGACCGGATTTATCCGCTCGCAAACGCTGGCGAACTCGTCGCGTAGGAGCGACTCGGCTCCCTTCCAGTCGCCCTCCGCGAGGCGGTCGAACGACCGCTCGACGACGGCGCGTGGTTCGCCGGTCGGTTCGGTCTCGAACAGGCGTTCCCACAGCGCGGCGCGCAACGCGTCGTCGGGCGGCGTTCCGCCGTCGGTGGCGGTCGCTTCCCGCGCCGGTGCGTCGCTCGCCGGAACCTCCTCGCGCACCGAGTCGAGGTTGATGGCGCGGTCCTCGACCCGTTCTCGGTAGTCCATCACCTCGCGGTACGCTCGCTGGTCGATGTCCATCCCCTCCGGCGGGATTATCTTCGGACAGCGGGTTCGGAACCGGCAGCCCGACGGCGGGTCGATTGGCGAAGGGACGTCGCCTTCGAGGATGATGCGGTCGTCGGTGTCGACCCGCGGGTCCGGTTCCGGAATCGCCGAGAGGAGCGCCCGCGTGTAGGGGTGTTTCGGGTCGGCGAACAGTTCGTCCGTGTCCGCGATTTCGACGATTTGGCCGAGGTACATCACCGCGATGCGGTCGGAGATGTGGCGCACCACCGAGAGGTCGTGGGCGATGAACAGGAACGTCAGCCCGAACTCGTCCTGCAGGTCTTCGAGCAGATTGATTATCTGAGCCTGCACGGACACGTCCAGCGCCGACACCGGTTCGTCGGCGACGATGAAGTCGGGGTCGACCGCCAGCGCGCGGGCGACGCCGACGCGCTGGCGCTGGCCGCCCGAAATCTCGTGGGGGTAGCGGTCGCGCTGGCCGGGTTCGAGGCCGACCGCCTCCATGAGTTCGGTCACCCGTTCGCCCCGGTTCCCCTTCGCGAGTCCGTGAATCTTCAGCGGTTCGGCGATGGTCTGCTCGACGGTCATCCGTGGGTCGAGACTGGAGAGCGGGTCCTGGAATATCATCTGCATGTCCTTTCGCCTCTCCCGGAGTTCGTCGCCGTCGAGTTCGCCGAGGTCGGTTCCGGCGAAGACCACGCGCCCGTCGGTCAACGCTTCGAGGCGGAGCAGGGAGCGACCCGCGGTCGATTTCCCGCAGCCGGATTCGCCGACGAGGCCGAGCGTCTCGCCTTCGTAGATGTCGAAGCTCACGCCGTCGACCGCCTTCACGCTCTGGTCGTCGTCCGAGAGCCACTTGTCGAGGAAGTCGTCGGCGCGCGAGTAGTGCTTTTTCAGGTCGTCCACCGCCACCAGCGTCTCGTCCGTGGCGTGGCTCTCGGTCGTGACGCTCTCGTACTCCTCGACGTACTCGCCCTCGTCGAAGTCCTCGAGGATGCACTTCGCCCGGTGGTCCACGTCCGCGGGACCGTGCTGGAGGTGCGGAATCTCGCCCTGCGTGCACTCCGGTTGCGCCCACGGGCATCGCGGCGCGAAGTGGCACCCTTCGGGCATGTCGATGAGGTCGGGGACGTTCCCCTCGATGGGCGTCAGACGCTCCTTGTCCTCGCGCGGGACGGATTCGAGTAGGGCGTAGGTGTAGGGGTGACTCGGGTTGTGGAAGATCTCGTCCACCGGCCCGACCTCCACGAGGTCGCCCGCGTACATCACGGCGACCCGGTCGCAGGTCTCGGCGACGACGCCGAGGTCGTGCGTTATCATGAAGACGGACATGCCCATCTCCTCTTGGAGGTCGTTGATGAGGTCGAGAATCTGGGCCTGGATGGTCACGTCGAGCGCGGTCGTCGGCTCGTCCGCGATGAGCAGTTTCGGGCGGCAGGCGAGCGCGATGGCGATGAGCACGCGCTGGCGCATCCCGCCGGAGAACTCGTGGGGGTACTCGTCCACGCGGGACTCGGGTTCCGAGATGCCCACCTCCTCCAGGATGTCGATGGTGTCCTGGAGGAGTTGCTCGTCGATATCGCCGCCGCCGATTTTCGGGGCGATCTCCCGCACCGCGTTCCACCAGTTGTCCTTCCGCTTCCCGTCGTACTGGTGGAGGCGCAGGCTCTCCGCGACCTGCTCGCCCACGGTGAGCGCGGGGTTGAGCGAGGTCATCGGATCCTGGAAGATCATCCCCATCTCGCCGCCGCGGATGTCCCGCATGGCCGACTCCGGCGCGGCCATCAGGTCGACGTACCCCTCCTCGATGGTGAGGAACGCCTCGTCGTTCTCCGCTCCTTCGACCGCGATTCCGTCGGGGTGCTCGCTGGCCAGTCGGGCGGCGCGTTCGGCCTCCGACAGTTCCGGATCGTCGAGGAGTTCGTCGTCGGGAGCGCGGCCCCGGTCGACGGTCGCGCCTTCGACGACGACGAAGCCGCTCCCGGCGTCGGCGGTGACGCCCGACGGGTACTTGCGGGCGAACCGGGCGACGGTTTCGACGTCGTGAAACCGCAGGTCGCCGTCGACGACCTCGCCGGGGTCGTCGATGAGCTGCATCGCCGAGAGCGCGGTGACGCTCTTACCGGAGCCGGACTCGCCGACGAGGCCGACGGTCTCACCCTCGCGGACGGTCAGGTCGAAGTCGTCCACCGCTTTGACAGTCCCTCGCTCGGTGTGGAACTGGGTTTTGAGATTCGAGATGGACAGTAAATCGGACACGATTATCCGGCTATGGTCGTCGGGTCAGCAAAAATCGTTCGATCGAGTGTAGCACGCGGCACGGAATCTCCGCGGTCGCTACAGCCGCAACACCATCTCCAGTTCGAAGCTCTCCGCGTCGGCGGTCTCGAAGCCGACGTTTCGGTAGAGGTTCACCGCGGCGCGGTTCCACCGCTCCACCGTGAGCCACACCTTCTCGACGCCCCGCTCCCGGCCGTGGCCCAACAGGGTGCGGATGAGGTGCGACCCGATACCGGCGCGCTGGTACTCCTGGTGGACGAAGATGGCGAGTTCGTACGCGTCGTTACTGCCGGGGACGAGCGTCGCGTGGCCCGCGACGCGGTCGTCGTGCCACGCGACGACGTTCAGCCCCTCGGCCAAGGTGCTCACCCAGTCGCGCACTCGCGGTTCCGTGGCCGGCGGAATCCCCTGCGCGCGGTCGGCGGGGTCGAAGTCGAGGTACATCGAGACGAGGGCTTCCTCGTCGTCCTCCTCGTAGGGGCGGATCGCTATCTCGCGTCCCTCGCGGTCGTTGAACGAGAGCGGCGGCTCGGAAAACGGGCCGGCCGGCTCGTCCGGAAAGCGACGAGGCTCGCTCATCGTACCAGTTTCACCGTGACGTGCGAGTTCAACAGGACGAACTCGGCGATGTGACCGAGTCGAATCTTCCCCATCGGACTGCGCTGGCCCCCGCCGAGGACGATCTGGTCGTACCCCTCGCTCTCCGCGATGTCGAGCAGTCGACTCCCGGGGTCGCCCGACACGTTTCGAACGGCGGCGTCGAAGTCGGCGTCCGCCAGCACCGCCTCGACCTTCTCCCCGATTTCGTCTTTCGACCGGTCGCTCTCCGGGTTGTCGAGGACGGCGACGGTCAGGTCGTCGTCCGCCGCCTTCGCGCGCGAAACCGTCCGTTCGAGCGCGGTGAAGGAGTCGTCGCTTCCGCCGATTCCCAGTAGCACCTTCATACTTCTCCCATGCCCGCCGGCTATCAAAACAGTTGGGTGCGATACGCTTTTGCGTCCCGCTCGGTAACGACGGCGTATGTCGAACGACCCCTCCTCGCCGAAATCCGAGACGGAGGACGACCGAGACGACGCACCGAGAGAGACGACCGACGCGCCGCGAGAGTCCGACGCATCCCCGGCGTCCGACGAGGTATCGCCGGAGTCAGACTCGCCGGCCGCCGCGCCGGACGACGCCGCCCCGACGCCGGGCGATTCGGACGCGTCCGACCCCGCGTCGGGCGCGCCCGAACTCCCGCCGGACGTGCAGAAGTACGCGCGATTCAAGAAAATGGACGGCGCGCGGTACGAGCGCGTCAACGAGTTCCTGCGCGACCGAACCTACGTTACCGCTCGGGAGTGGGCCATCGCTCGGCTCTGCGCCGACTTCCGAACCGAGACGGGCGTCGAGATGACGAAGATAGGGAACAACCTCCCGCACCTCGTCCCGTTCATGACCGACACCTACACCCCGCAGGCGGTCAATCAGGCGCGGTCGGCGTTCGAGGAGAAGGTTCGGAAGGCCGGCGCGACCTTCCTCTACGGCGCGATGTCGGGGTTCTTCACCGCCGAGGAGTTGGACGACGTGATGTACGAAGTGACCGAGGTGGCGAAGTTCCTGCTCGAAGTCGAGGGCGTCGACCTCTCGGTGGACGAGGAACTCGCCGCAGAAGATCGGATTTCGAGCGTCATGCGCGAGGTGCGCGAGTCGAGCGAGCAGTTGCGCCACGACGAGATGGAGTGTCCGCACTGCGGGCGCGACATCGGCGACACGTAGCTATTCTTCGGCCGTTTCGGACGATTCGTCCGCGTCCTCAGGCTCCGGCGGTCGGAACACGTTCGGGTCGTCGTGGGTGAATCGGATGCGGTCGTCGCTCAGGACCCTGATGTGGGTGCGCATCTCCCCCGCGTCCGCCGCGTCCGCCAGCATCTTCTGGCCGCCCTGCGCGTCGTAGTACGCCGGATAGCAGACCGCCGTCTCGGCGTCGCGGTCTTCCATGACGACGACGAGGAAGACGAGGCCGTCCCCGAGCGCCCGGTAGGCTTCGAAGGCGTCGAACGCGACGCCGTCGTCCAGCAGCGTCTCCAACGCTTCGAACTCGTCGTCCGGTACGAGCACGTCCAGTCCGAACTCGTCGTCCCGCTCCGTCCAAAGGGGCGTCACGTCGCCCGGATGGAGTTGCAAAACGTTCCACCCCGACTCCTCGTACTCCGCCGCCGTCGCCTCCATATCGGCGAGGACGTCCTCCCAAAACGGCATCGCTCGCTGATGCGCCGTGAAATTCGGCGTCGTCCCGTCCATACAGCGATGGGCGGCCTTCGGGGGTAAAAGGATTGTGTCATCGCGGTTTCTGCGGGCGTGAAAGCCGGGCGTCGTCGGAATTTCAGTTCGCGGCAATCCTGGGAGAGACCAGATACTCGACGGAGCCCGCGCCCCCGGCGAACGCGTAGCGAACCGCGAGGGGCAGTTCGGTTCCGAGCCGGAGGTCGAGTTCGAGATCGCGGGGCATCGCCCCCTCTATCGCCTTCAGATAATCGATGGAGAACAGCGAGCGCGCCTCCCCGGGTCTGAACTCGACGAGGTCGTCGGCCGGTAACGCGAGCGACACGTCGTCGGTGTCGCCCTCCGCCTCGACGTAGAAGGCCGCCTCCGCTTCGTCGATGCCGAACGTGACGTGGTCCGACACCATGTCCGCCGCTCGCACCGTGCGACGGATATCCTCGGCGTCGGCGGTGATACCGCCCGCGAACTCGAACTTGAAGTTCGCCCGGTCGGGCGGCGAGCGGACCGTGTCCGGGTCCAAGAGCGCGAGGGTGTACGCGAGTTCGCCGATGCGAATCTCCAGCGCGCGCGTCTCCGCGTCGAGCGCGAAGCGGACGAGTTGGTCGCGGTCGGCCATCCCAACGATATCGCCGAGTCGCGAGACGTCGACGCCGACGTGGGCGTCGCTCGCCTCGTACGCCTCGAACGCGTCGCTTTCCAACCGGAGGTCGACCGCCGCCACGGTCGCCGGGTCCATCGCGGGAATTCGCACGCCGTCGTCGTCGAAGTAGACGTGACACTCGTCGACCACCGCGTCCACGAGTTCGACGGTCGTCTGAATAGCTTCGGCGTCAACCACCGCTTCGAACAGTCGGCTCTCCGCACCGTCGGAGTCGACTTCCGGATCTGATTCGCTCATTGTTTTCCGCGTAATTTATCACGTATCTGTCTCATAAGCGTTTTGTTAACTATCCCATCAGATAACCTGAAACGGGTTACAACTATATATTCTCGGTCTACAATATAACCCGAAGCCGATTATGAAAGGAAGCGAGCGAAAGCGCGGTATTCTGAGTCGGGCGGACAGGGCGTACCTTCGCGGCGAGGCGGACCTCGCGAGCACCCAATCGGAGCGGAACGCTCGCGCGCGAATCCGCGATCGAATCCACGACTCCGTTCTCGACTTCGAACTCCTCGTCGAGTGCCTCTCGGAACGCGACCGCGAACTCGTCTTCGAGAAGCGGTTCGAGAACGCGGACGGGACCGAGGCGTTCGACGCCCTCGTGTCCGCCGTTTCATTCCTGTATCGAGCGATCGAGGACACCGGCTTGGAGTTCGAAACGGTGCTGCACGAGGGAATCAACGTGGCCGAGGCGAAAGACGACCGGGCCGCGACCGTTCGCCTCGACGTGACCTTCCAATCGCTCACCGCGGAGCAGTTGCTTCGCAAGTTAGAATCGGGCGAGACGCTGTCGCTCACCGAGATAGCGTACCTCCACGAGAGCGACGAGGTGCGGGCGGACGAGTTGGCGCGGTACTTCAGGGACGCCGAGGCGACGTCGGAGATAGACGACGGACGGATTCAGTCGAAGGTGACCAACTTCTGAACACCCTCTCGTCGTTCGGAACGGCGATATCAGACCGAAAGGACGGGTTGGCTCGCGTACAGCAGCACGTACTCCGCCGCCTTCTCCAGCACCTCACCGGGTTCGCCCGACAGCGGTTCCCGCGGGATGACGAGGAAGTCGGCGTCGATTTCGTCCGCGCAGTCGAGGACGGCGCTGCCGGGGTGTTGGAGCTTTCGCCGGGTCGAGAAGCCGTAGGCGATGGAGTTGCGCAGGACGACGCCCGCGTCGTCCGCGACGGCGCGGGCGCTCTCGATGAACGACTCGGTTTCGTCGATAACGTCGTCCTCGTCGACGGTGCCCGTCTCTATCGCCCGGGACATTCCCTCGCCGAGGACGTAGAGCGCGTGGACGTCGGCCTCGTACCGCTCGGCGACGTCGACCGCGTACTCTATCGCTCGCACCGACTCGTCGCTCCCGTCGACGGGGACGAGCACCGTGTTCACTTCGACTGGCGACTCGGTCATACCTGTGAGTGTGCGCAGACGAGCCAAAAACCTTCTCCCGCCGCTCGAACAAACCGCAATCGGAGAGATTGCGGTCTGGGTGCAACCTTGCCCCGTCGGGCGATTGATAACACACGGCACAAGGACTTAGCCGTTTGGATAGACGCAATTTAATCCTCGCGTCGAAAGATTAGAACGCGAAGCACCGCTCGCAACGAGCGGGTCGTTCGGGGTGCGACGGTCGCTCCTGAGAGTTTAAGAACGATGGGGCGAGAAAGAAGAACGATGCTAGACACCGTCGTCATCGCCACCGATGGCTCCGAGAGCGTCGTGCGCGCGGTCAGGGTCGCGCTCGACCTCGCGCGCCGGTTCGACGCCGAAGTACACGCGCTCTACGTCGTGGACGCCGGCGAAGTCGACTCCTCCCCCGAGAGGCTCCGCGAGGAACTCCACGCCGCCCTCGAATCGGAGGGGGAGGACGCGCTGGAATCGGTACGCGACCGCGCCGACCGCGACGTGGTCACCGCCGTCCGTGAGGGCGACCCCGCTGCCGAAATCCGGGAGTACGCCCGCGAACACGACGCCGACGTCGTCGCCACCGGCACCCGAGGCCGCCACGGGGAGAACCGATTCCTCATCGGCAGCGTCGCGGAACGCGTGGTCCGCACCTGCCCGACGCCCGTGCTGACGGTTCGACAACTCGAATCCGACGAGGCGTGAAGAAAGTATATATCAACCCGACGCAATTTTCCGGCATGGCCGCCATCGAATTGGACGACGTAACCAAGCGTTTTAGCGACGTCGTCGCCCTCCGCGACCTCTCGCTTCGCGTCGAAGAAGGCGAGGTGTTCGGCTTCCTCGGCCCGAACGGCGCGGGCAAATCCACGACCATCGACATCCTGCTCGACTACGTTCGCCCGACGAGCGGCACCGCCCGCGTCTTCGGACGCGACGCGCAGCGCGAGAGCCGCGCGGTTCACGAGCGACTCGGCGTCCTCCCCGACGCCTACCACGCCTACGACCACCTGACCGCCCGCCAGCACGTCGCGTTCGTCGTCGAATCCCGCGGCGCGGACGACGACCCCGACGAACTCCTCCACCGAGTCGGCATCCTCGACGCCGCCGACCGCCGGGTCGAGGGGTTCTCGAAGGGGATGCGTCAGCGCCTCGTCCTCGGGATGGCGCTCGTCGGCGACCCCGACCTGCTCGTGCTGGACGAACCGACGACGGGGCTCGACCCGAACGGCGCGCTGGCGATGCGCGAAATCATCCGCGAAGAGCGCGAGCGCGGGACGACCGTCTTCTTCTCCAGCCACATCTTGGAACAGGTCGAGGCGGTCTGCGACCGCGTCGGCATCCTCCGCGACGGCGAACTCGTCGCCGTCGACTTCATCGACGGCCTCCGCGAGACGGCCGGAGCCGGTTCGACGCTCACCGTGCGAGTGGACCGGGTTCCGTCGGACGCGCTCGACCGGGTGCGGTCGGTCGAGGGGGTCGCCTACGTCTCCGCGGACGGCTCGACCGTCACCGTCGCGTGCGCCGACCGGGCGAAGAAGGCCGCCCTCGATGCGATCGAGCGGGCGGGCGCGACCGTCGAGGATTTCGACGTCGACGAGGCGTCGCTCGAAGACCTGTTCGCCACCTACACGACGGAGGTTCCCGCGTGAACTGGCGCGTGCTGGCGAAAAAGGACGTGCTCGACGCCTACCGGAAGTGGACGCTCGGAACCCTCGTCGTCTTCTTCGTCCTCTTCTTCGGCGTCCCGACCTACCTCCGGGTGAGCAACGTTCCGGAGAGCGCGAACGTGAGCTTCTTCGGGAGCGTCGCCATCGCGGTCTTTCTCGTCCCGCTGGTCGGCCTGATGATAAGCCACGACGCCGTCGCCGGGGAGCGCGAACTGGGGAGTCTCAAACTCCTGCTCGGCCTGCCCTACACCCGACGCGACGTGGTGATGGGCGCGGCGGTCGGACGCGCGATTCTCGTCTGGGTGGCGACGCTGGCCGGCGTCCTCGCGGCCGCGATCGTCTTCCTCGCGTTCGGCGGGTCGGTGTCGCCGGTCGATCTGGTCGTCTTCCTCGCGCTCGCCCTCCTCCTCGGGGCGGCCTACACCGGGACGGGGGTCGGCATCTCGGCCGCGGTGAGGACGAAGAATCGCGCGCTGGTCGGGAGCGTCGCCTTCTTCCTCCTGACGCTGGCGGGTTGGGCCGCCATCCCGAACCTGCTCCGATACGTTTTGAACGGTTTCTCGACGCCGCGGGGGCCGCGACCCGAGTGGGCGGCGCTCCTCGACGGACTCGGTCCCGTGAACGCGTACCAGACCGCCACGAACGCCCTGCTGGAGACGGGCGGGACGTGGACACCGCCGGGCGACGCCTTATACGACACCGGTTGGTTCGCCCTCTTCGTGCTCGTCTGCTGGGCCGTGGTGCCGGCGGCGCTCGGCTACCGACGATTCCGCACGGTCGACCTCTAAGTACCGGTCGGTGCGCGAAGAGCGACGCGAGAAAAAGGGGTACCGTCGGGATTCGGCCGACATAATTTCAATATTATATTATGATTATCCATATTATTTTAGATTATATATATATATATATACTCTATTAAGAAAGTAATATAAACAACATCGTTGTCTGATTTTTCGGATGGCAAACGAAAATCGTAAGCAGAAGTCGGATCGAATCGCCATCGACTCCGCCAGTTCGCGCCGAGCGTTCGTGCGGAAGATGGGGGGAACACTCGCGGCAACCGCGATCGTCTCGTCCGGAGCCGGCGCGGTTTCAGCCGCCGAAACGCGCCGCTCGTACACCATCCGTGAGGGGACGGAAGACGAAACACGGGTGTACGTCATCGACGCCGGGGAACCGGGGCCGACGGCGGTCGTCGTCGGTGGAATCCACGGGAACGAGGAGTCCGGATACCTCGCGGCGGACGACGTCGCCACGTGGTCGATCGACAAGGGAAAACTCGTCGTGATACCGCGGTCGAATCCCGTCGCCATCGACCGCGGGACGTACGTGAACGACAACGGTAATCTGAACCGGAAGTTCCCGCCGGGCAAGGAGCCGACGACGGCGCTCGCCCGGGCGCTGTGGAACGCCATCGACAGCCACAACCCGAACACGGTGTTGAACCTCCACGCCTCGCAGGGGATTTACCGGGAAGACGACGGACCGGACGGGTCGGGACAGGCTATCTACCCGACGTACTCGGAAGGGGCCGGGGAGGACGCCGTGATGACCGCGAGGTACATGAATCGGTACCACGTTCCCGACTCCTACCCCGAGTACCTCGCGTTCAAACGCGGGAACACCATCGACGCGGATCGGCCGTTGTTGATACATAAAGTCGCGGGGGACATGCGGATTCGGGGGTACATCCTCGAAGTGACGACGTACGACACGGAGCTCGATACGCGCGTCCGGTGGCACCTGAACATGGTTCGTCACCTCCTGCGCCGGAACGGAATCGACAGAACGTACGACTAATCAACGGTGGGGTGCGTCCGGGTCGCGACGGATAGCCCGACCCCTCCCGCGATATCAAGCAACTCTTTGCGCCGGGCGTCTGAGAAGACGTATGGAAGACTGGGTCATCGACGACGAGAACCTCTCGCTCGAACGGAAATCGCTGCTGCCGGGCGAGGGCTTTTTCGTGCCCGATTCGTTCGAGGAACGGAAAGAAGAGCAGGAAGCACAGGAGGCGCTGTCCGGCGCGGACGTGGCGGTGGTCGCCGACCCGGACGCCGACGGACTGGCCGCGACGGCGCTCGTCCGCGAAGCCTACGGCGACGGTGCGCTCATCGACGCCGGGCCGCACGACCTGGACGACGCGTTGGAGCGTGTGGCGGCGTACGGCGAACCCGGCGCGACGGTGTTCGTCTGCGACCTCTGCCCTGACGCCTACGAACCCATCGCGGAGGAGCTGACGGCGCTCGTCGCCGAAGCAGACGCGGTGTACTGGTTCGACCACCACCAGTGGGACGACGCCGTCGCCGACGCGGTGCGCGACGTCGGCGTCGAACTCGTCGTCGGCGAGTCGGAAGAGGAGTGTACCGCGGACGTGGTGGCTCGGTCGCTCGACTACGACTTCCCGGAGTACCTCGTCGAACTCGCCGCCGTCACGCGCGACCACGACCTCTGGCTCCGCGAAGATCCGCGCAGCGACGACCTCGCGGACTACTCCTACTGGTCGGAACCCGAGGAGTACATGGCGGTCGTCCAGAGATACGGCGCGAATCTCCCCGAGGAGGTGCGGCAGTTCCTCGCCGAACAGCGCGTCGAGAAGGACGCGCTCGTCGAGCGAGCGGTGGAGCGCGCCGACATGGAGGAGATAGGAGACTGGACGGTCGGCGTCACCTACGGTCGCTGTTCGCAGAACGAGGTCGCCGAGGCCATGCGCGAGCGGGGGGCGGACGCCTCGGTCGTCGTCAAACCCGCCGGGAGCGCGAGCATACGCGGCACCGACGAGTTCCAGCGGTGCCACGAGGTCGCCCGGCAGGTCAACGGCGGCGGCCATCCGAAAGCCGCGGGGTGTAAGCCCGACATCTACGACGACATGCTGGACTACGCCCACCACTGGACGACGCAGGGCGCGGTGGCGAAGCAGGTGATTCTCGACGGCTTCCGGAATCTGGAACCAGACGACTCCGAGGAAGCGAGCGAAGAATGAACGCGCTATCGGGCGACGCCATCGTCGGCATGGTACACCTGCCGGCATTGCCCGGCGCGCCCGGGTACGACGGCGATTTCGACGCCGTCCGCGCCCGGGCGCTCGCCGACGCCCGGGCGCTCGAAGCGGGCGGCGCGGACGCCATCGTGGTCGAGAACTTCGGAGACGCGCCGTTCTTCCCCGACGACGTGCCGAAACACGTCGTGGCGTCGATGACCCGCGTCGCGACCGAACTCCGGCGGGCGGTGGACCGCCCGCTCGGCGTGAACGTCCTCCGGAATGACGCCGAGGCGGCCCTCTCGGTCGCGGCCGCCGCCGGAGCCGAGTTCGTGCGCGTGAACGAACGTTCACGCGGGCGCGCGCGTGACCGACCAGGGCATCGTCGAGGGGCGGGCGCACGAGACGCTCCGCCTCCGCGACGAACTCGACAGCGACGTCGCGATTTTCGCCGACGTGGAGGTGAAACACTCCGCGCCGCTGGCGGAGCGGCCGCTCGCCGAACTGGTCGCGGAAACCCTCGAACGGGGTCGCGCGGACGGCCTCGTCGTCAGCGGATCCGAGACGGGCCACGCGGTGGACGCGGAGACGCTCGCGTCGGTCGTCGCCTTCCGTGACGACCTCGGCGCGGACGCGCCCGTGCTGGTCGGCAGCGGTACCACGGCGGAAAACGTCGCGGAGTTGGTGGAGATCGCGGACGGTGCGATCGTCGGAACGGCCCTAAAAGAAGACGAAGAGACGGTGAACCGGGTGGACGAGTCGCGAGTTGAAAACCTCGTCTCGCGCGTTCGAAATCGGGACGGACCGTAGCGACCGGGGTCGAACGGACTCCCTCGAAAGGTGACGAGCACTGAGAAGTTCCGACCGAAGCGATTAATTTTCGTTACCCCTCGCATCCCGACCCCCATCGATAAAATACGATACCGTCGGTGAGTTCGGATTCGGGTTTTCGACGACGGGACTGATCTTCGCGTTCCGACGGAGCTATCGGAGGTCTCGAATCCGTCCGTCAAGTCGTTAGCACGACTTCTGCGCGTTCTTCTTGCCGTTGTCGTGGTGCTTGCCCTTCTCGCCGTGGTCGTGGCCCTCGTTGGTCGCTTCCGCCTCGGCGATCTGCTCGTTCTGGTTGACCTGGTAGTTGAACTGCTCCGCGAGCGCGGTGCCGTCGTTCTCGGCGTACGCGACCGCACTGTACTGCTCGTTGACGTTCAACTGCTCGACGTACTGAGCCTGGTCGATGTCGGCGATGGCGGTCTGTTGGTTGAGCTGTGTGCTGCCGTTGTCGTAGCTAACCGCCCAGGAACCATCGCCCTTGGCGTCTTCGCCGTTCAACACCTTGGTGGCTTCCCAGTGTCCGTCCCCGATGTTCACCGCGGTCGCCTCCGCGATTTGCGCGTTGAGGTTCGCCTGGTAGCTGGACTGCGTCGCGTACGAATCGCTTCCGCCGAGGGCGACGGCGATGGCCGCGTTCTGCAAGCTGATGTTCTGCTGGCTGACGTCTTGGAACTGGTCGATGCTGGCCGACGCGTTCTGCGTGTTCGACTGCTTCCCGCCGTCGTCCGTCCGCTTCACGTCCGATTTCGAGACGTTACCTTGCATTCTGGCGGAGGCCGCCGCTTCACTGACCGACTTCGGATCGAAGTTGATCGCCGCGGCGTTCGCAACCTGCTCGTTGACGTTGAACTGGCAGCTCACCTGCCACGCCTTGGCGACGCTTCCCTCGCCGACCGCGATGGCGACCGCGACGCCCTGTTCGTTGACGTTCAGTTGGTCGACGTCCTGCCATTGGACGACCGACGAGTCGGCGTCTTGGTCGTGCTTTGTCTTCTGGTGATGACCGTCGCCGACGTTCGCCGCCAGGGCGTCCGCTTCCTGCACGTTCTGGTTGCGCTGGTAGCTTCGTTGGAACGACCGGGCGTAACTGCCGCCTTGCGCTATCGCGACGGCCGTGCTCTGGCTGTTGTAGTTCAGTTGATCGACTTCCTGTTCCTGTTCGATCTCCGCTTGCGCGGTCTGTTCGCTCTGGTAGGATTGGTCGCTGACGACCCACCCCGAGAACTCGCGCGAGTCGGTATCGCCCGCGAAGATCACGTAGGCATCGTTGACGCCTTTGAACGTGTGTTCCCTATCCTTCTTTTTCGCGTTGATCGACTGCGCGTTACCTTCCTGCGCGTTCGCGTTGGTCTGATAGGCGCGCTGGATCGCGTCCGCCTGTCCGCCGTTTATCGAGATCGCGACGGCGTTTTCCTGCTGGTTGACGTTTAGCTGGTCGACGTCCTGGTACTGAATGACCTCCGACGAGGATTCCTGCGAACTCGACTGCGCGCTTCCGCTCCGATCTTCCAACCACGATTCGAGGTCGGTCGATTCGGTGTCGACACCGAACACGAGGTAAACGTTCCGTCCGTTCGCGTCCGTCGCGGCGCTCGATGCGGCCGAGAACACGGTGCCGGCTCCGATTCCCGCCGCGATCCCTTTCACGTAGTCTCTGCGGTTAAGGTTGCTTTGACTTCCGTTGTTTTTTGGCATGCTACGGAATGGACGAAGACCGATTCCTACTTCGTTATGAGCACGCTGATAGAATAATTAGACAGTAATCAGTACCTACAACGATAGGAGATGCATAATTATCGTCCGAAGAACGAAAAATAACGTCGTCGTTTCGATTTGTTCCCATTCCGGTAGCTTGGATGGAGTACCGGAAGGGTGCTAGGAGTGACGGATCTGAAAGCGAAAATCGGCGACGAGCGATGAACGCGCGGTACCGGTCACGGGAGGGGTCCGCTCGTCGAGAGCGGGATTTTCACACCGCTGTTCGGGCGGAACTCCGAACCGACGGCTACGCTCCTCGCGATCGTGATCCCCTACGGCCTGCGGAACACGTAGGTCGATCCCGCTCGTTCGACGCGAATCGCACCTCCGTCGTGGTCGAAGACGAGCGAGTCGGCGCGGCCGTCGAAATCGTGCAGCAGCATCCCGGCGGTCACTCGGCCGTCGCGCATGACGGTGAATCGGGCCACCCCCATCCGGGAGACGAGTCTCGCGTCGGACGCGTCGACTTCCCCGGCGAACCGACGGAGGTTCGACTCGACCGCGTTCCAGTCGGAGAGCGGTACGCGTTCTACCATACCGAATCCGTCGGCGGGCGCGAGCAAAGCGGTGACGGTCGGTGCGGTCGCGAGTCGGGCGGTGCGGTCGAACCGGTCAGCGCTCGCCGGCGACCCACTTCTGCGAGAATGCGGTTCCGCACTCGCAGTACGCGTAGGCGTGAATCACGTCCCCCTCGGCGTAGAGGCCGCCGACCTCGTCGTTCTGCGCTTCCGCGAACGCGAAGACGAACTCCACGTCGTGGTCGCCCTCCGGGCAGTCGCCGCCCGCGAGATTCGGTGCGATTTCCCCGTCGGTTCCCATCGCCCGCTTTGCGAAGCTCATCGCGTCCATCCCGGTCGCCTTCCGGAAGACGCTTCGGCCCGTCTCGCCGGAGACGACGACGAGCGTCCCGCCGGGAACCGACTCGCCGTGCTCGGCGAGCGAGTCGCCCGAGACGAACGAATCGGCGAGGAAAAGGGCGACGTCGTCCGTGCGCTCGCCGGCCAGGAACTCGTCTCGTTTACTCATCGGTCTTCGACCTCGCGCGCGATGTCGGCGAGGCTGTCGTCCGGTTTCTCCGTCGCCGTGTACACCGCCCGCTCGCCGGGATTTCGGAGCCCGTACTGGAATCCTTCCTCGACCACGTCGACGAGCACGGACTGGCCGAGTTCGCGGTCGCTCCCGGCGAACCACTCGACGAGCCGATTCTCGCCGTCGCCCGGGTTGCGAGCGAGTCGCGGCGTGTCGTACGCGCCGCGGATGAGCCGACCGTCGCCGGTCAGCGGACGCTCGATTCTGGCGCGGTACTCGGTGTCGTCGATGACGAGTCGGACGAGTTCGTCCGCCGGAAAGGCGTCCGCGTCGTCCGCCGATATCTCGATGCGCGGACGGTTCGTCGCGCCCGCCTGCGCGAGCGTCGCCCGGACCGTCTCCGTGGTGTCGCTGGAAACCCGCTGGGTCATGCTGATGAAAAGACTGTGAACGTGTTTGAATGCTGTGTCGCGCTACTCGTCTTCTTCGTCGCCGCCTTCGCCGTACAGCTCGTCGACCGACTGGTCGCCGCGCTCGGCGATCTTGACGTTCAGTTGGGCGACGGCCTCGCTGACTTCCTTGCCGCGGACGGAGATACGACGGCGCTCGCCGTCTCGCTCGGGATTGTAGCCCGTGCCGCCTTTGAGGAGCACGTCCTTCAAGTTCGGGCCGGCGACGTCGCTGCGCATCGGGCGACCGGCGTTGTCGGAGCCGCCCGTTATCTCGACCGTGTAACCGTCGAGTCCGACGGCGCTCCCGTCCACGTCCTCGCCGATGGATTTGCCGAGGAATCGGTTCGCGTCCTGTCCGTCGATGTCGCGCTGATACGCCGCCCCGGAGTCGGGGTCCGCGACGACGACCTGAAAGTTTGCCATACGGGAGAAATATCGGGCGCTCCCTAAAAGGACATCGAAACCGACCGTCTTCCGGACGAAACTCCTTTCGCCCGCGCGGTCGTTGTCTCCCGACGGAGGAGGGGATGGCCGAGGTCTACTACTTCGTCAGCGACCTTCACGTCGGTGGCGACGAGCAGTTACAGGAGTGCGAGTTCGAGGACGAGTTCGTCGAGTTCCTCCGACGGCTCGAAGAGGCCGACGAGGACGCGGAGCTGATAATCCTCGGCGACGCGTTCGGCCTCTGGGAGTTCACCGAGACGGACGGGATGGCGAAGTTCGAGGAACTCGTCGAGCACCATCCGAAGCTCTTCGACCAGCTTCGGGCGACCGGCGAGAGCGTCACCATCACGCTCATCCCCGGCAACCACGACGCCGAACTGGCGGGGTACGCGGAGTACGTCGAGCGGTTGGGCGAGTACAACGTCGAACTCGACGCGACGCTCTCGCTGACCAGACCCGTGGCCGGGCGAACCATCTGGATAGAACACGGGATGCAGCGGGACCCGCACAACCGGATGCCCGACTTCGGTAATCCGCGGGCGAATCCGCTGGGGTACTTCGTGAACCGCCACGTCACGAGCAAGGCCGGACAGCTCTCGGGACGCGGGCGGTACAACTGGCTCAAGGACATCCAGTCGGTGACGCCGCTCGAAGAGATACCGGACTGGATCGCCTCGAACTACTTCTACCGGGAGATGAGCCCGTTCCTCCGGTACGCCGCGCTCCCGTTTCTGTTGCTCTTTCAGGCGAGCCTCGTCTATCTGGTCGTTCTCCTGCTGGAGGACAGCGGACTGCTCGGAACGACCGTCGTGACCGATTTGACGACCGCGTTCCTCCGCCGGTTCGGGCTGGTCGGCGACCTCGTCGAGTTCGTCGTCTACGTCAACCTCGTCGTCGTCGGCCTCCTGTTCGTCCTCTCGATACCGCTGTACTTCTTCGCCCGCGACGCGCGAAAGACGCTCGAACGGTTCGACCTCGTCCGGTCGAACTCGGACGCGGAACCGTCCGACGCCACCTACGTCGAGGCCGCGCTCGACGTGTTCGAAACCGAACCGGACGTCGCGGCGTTCGTCTACGGGCACACCCACCGAGTGTCGTTGACGAGGGTCGGAAAGCGCGTCATCATCAACACCGGCACGTGGCTCAAGCGACTGCACCGGACGCCGACGTGGATCGGAATCCTCCCTCCCGTCTACTACCCGTCCTTCCGGCTGAACTACTTCCGAATCTACGAGGAGGCGGGGAACGTCGTCGTCGAGTACGAGACCGTCGAGAAGGACGCGCCGAGGGAACTCACCGTGCTCCAGCGACTGCTGACCCGGCGACCGAAGCCCGACCCCGAGATTCCCGAGCGGACGGTTCTCGAATCGCCGCGGAAGGAGACCGTCGAATCGCCGACGCAGGCGGACGGCGGGGAGTAGCGAACCGAACTCGGAGGCGCGGGTTATCGCGCCCGGACGACCACGGTGTCGGCGGCCACGTCGCCGATTCGCTGGCGGTCGTCGTTGGTGAGCATGACGACGAGCGCGACGGCGTAACTCAGGATTCCGTCGATGATTCGAAGCAGATTGCGGACGAGCGAGGCGCCCATCGTACACGGGTCGCCCGAGCGCTTGACGACGACGATGCCGAGCAGACGCTTGCCGAACGTTTGGCCGAACAACCCTTCGAGGACGATGAAGTACCCGAACATGCCCGAGAAGACGCCGAGAAAGATGCCCGCTCTGCCGAGAGAGAGTCCGAGCGCCACGCCGAGGGCGACGCCGGCGACGAACGAGATGACGTGGTCGACGACGAACGCGGCGACGCGACTGAGGATTACGTCCTGTTCCGTTTCTATGACCGGTTCGACCATGGAATCCGGTTATTCACCGGAAGAATAAGTTTTCCGTTCGCCGAGAGAAGATGACCGAGACGGCGATGGAGCGAGGCGTTCCTCTCGCGATCGGCGGTGAAGGCTCCGCCTGACATCCCCCGAACGCCGGTCCACGCGCGGGAACGGGGAATTGGCCGATTCGCTCGATGCGCGAAACGGCCGACATAACGGAATTCGAGACGGCGTGGATTTTAGTATCATAACGGTAATTTTCACATTTCTGTGGAAATGTTCTATAGCGGCGTGTGCAGTACACCCCGACATGAGGATCGAGAGAACATGACGCTGGGAGAACAACGCACACCTTCGACGACGCTCCCGGTAAACCCGTTTCGGCGCGAGCTCCTCCCGCTCGTGCTCGTACAGCTCTTTCTAGTTCCCCTTCTCTTCGCCGACGTGCTGCTCCGAGCCACGAACAGGCCGGAGTGGGTCAGCGCGTTTCACCTCAACCTCCTGTACGTGCTCTTTGCCCCGGTTCTCCTGTTCGCGTACGCCTACTATCGGCCGGACCGGAACCTCTGGCTCCACGTCGCGCAGTTGGCGATACTGATACTGCTGACGTTCGCCCTGCTCCGACAGGAGTACAAGTACATACCCCCCGCCGACGAGGGGCGCACCATCCACGTCGCCATCCTCTACCTCTACTACCTCGCGTACCCCCTGCTCGGGTACGACCTCGTGTCGTTCTTCCGCGAACGCGCGGTGTATATTGCGGCGTACGCCACCGTTCTCGGCGTCTACTTCTTCCACGTCGACGGAATGGCCGCCGGGTCGGGGAAAGCGCGGTTCGTCGTGATGGTCGCGCTGATCTTCGGGATGAACCTCTTTTTCATCCCGCGACACGTCTCCCGCGACGTCTTCCTGTGGGCGCTGAGCCTCGCGGCGACGTTCGCGGTCGGGCTCGGACTGCCCGCCTACCTGTTCGGGGAGTACCAGGTGTCGTGGTTGCAGATGCGGCTGTTCGCGGCCGAGTTCACGGCCCCCCTGCTCGGCGTCAAACTGCACTACCTGCAGTCCATCTTCGCGAACCCGAACACCCTCGGCGGACTCGCGTTCGCGGGCGCGTTCGCGGCGCTCGTGCTGGCGGGCGAGGCCGCCCGGCGTCGGTCGTTCGCCGTCGTGCCGATCGCGGGGGCGATGTTCCTGTTGAACGGTATCGGCGTGTACGCGAGCTACTCCCGGGCGAGCTGGCTCGCCTTGGCGCTCGCGTCGACGGTGTACGCCTCGTACCTCGCGTTCGACCGACGAACCGTCGCCTACGCCACCGTCGCGCTCGGCGCGCTGACGGTGCTCTTCTTCGCGGGCATGTTCCTCTCCGTCGTTCCCATCGACCCGCACGGTCGGTTCGCGCTCTGGCGGGGCGGACTCGGCGCAGTGCTGCACGCGCCGAGTCCGTTCGGGTACGGGGTCGTCGCCGAAGATCAAGTCATCGCGCCGTTCGTGCCGGACGCCAACTTCCGAGGCTACTCGCCGCACAACTCCTACATGGTGATATTCCTCAACACCGGAATCGTCGGCGGACTCGCGTATCTGGTGTTGACGCTCGGGAGCATCGCCGAGGGGCTGTTCCGCTACGAGACCGTCGACGTTCCGATGCTCGGCTTCGCGGTGGGCTTCTCGGTTCACCACCTGTTCGAGGCGTACACGATGTTCAACATCGCCGTCGCCTCCGTCGTCTCCGCGCTCGTGTTCGGCTACCTCATCTGCGGCTATCGCCGGTAACCCGAAGGCGGTCGGGGAATCGTCACCGCGCGACGCGGCGCGCGACCCGTTTCGCCCCTTCGAGGTCGACGCCGAACCGCTCCTCGAAGCTCTCCACGAGCGCGAGTTCCTCCTCCTCGATGGCTCCGAGCGCGAGTATCGCCGCGACGTAGACGGCGCAGAACAGCGCGAACGCGCCGACGAGGGTGACGAGGGTGATATCCAGCAGGATCGACGCGCCGCCGTAGGCGACCGCGGCGGCGACGCCCGCCGCGGTCGCGGTTCGGAACAGCGTCCCTCTGAAGGGGTGGAGTCCGACGGCGCGGTAGAGCTGCGCGAGATACAGGACGTTCATCAACAGGTAGCCGACGGTGGTCGCGACCGCGGCCCCGAGGTACGAGTACCGGGGGATGAGGACGACGTTGAGCGCGACGTTCACCGCCGCGACGGCGACGTTGTCGTACATGATGAGCCGCGTCTTCCCGACCGAGGTCAGCGTATTTCCGGCCGGTCCGGCGACGGCGTGCGCCAGAAACCCGAACGCGAGGAGCGAGAGGGTGAACGCCCCCGCGACGTACTCCTTGCCGAACGTGTTTCGAATCACGACCTCGGGGAAGAGGACGACGACGAGGAAGATGGGAGTCGTCGCCAGGAACACCCACTTGGAGACGAGTTGGTACATCCGCCGCATCTCCCCGAACTCGCCGTTCGAGTGAAGCTTCGAGATGACGGGCATGAAGATGAAGCCGAACGACGTGAGCACGACCGTCAACATCGACGCGATGGGGTACACCGAGTTGTAGACGCCGATGCCGCCGGTTCCGTCGGCGAGAACGCCGAGCATGAAGATATCGATGTTCGCCAGGATCATGTTCATCGTCGCGGTTATCATGATGGGAGCCGAGAACAGCAGCAACTCGCCGTGCATCCGCGCCGGTTCGACGCGCTCGAAAAGCGGCGTGTGGCGGACGAGGTAGTAGCACCCGAACAGCGCCGCGACGCCGTAGGAGGCGGCGTACGCCCACGCGACCCCCGTCGTCCCGAGACCGAAGAACACCGCGCCGACGATCAGCGCGAGGCGGGAGACGGGGACGGCGAGGTTTTCGAGGTACACCTTCGGAATCGAGTCCTCCATCCCCCGGATGCTGCCGATGGTGAGCTTGACGAACGCCATGAACGGAACCGCCAGCCCGAAGATGCGGACGATGGGCGTGAGCGCCGGGTCGCCGAACACCACCGCCGCGATCGGCTCGGCGAGGAGCGCGACGCCGACGCCGACGGCGAGCGCCAGCGGCACGACGATCTGAAACGCGGAGAGGAGCACGCCGCGCCTGTGCGCTCCCTCCTCGAATCGAGGGAGGTAGCGGCCGATACCGGTGTCGGTGCCGACCAGCGCGAGAACCGAGAGCATCGTCATCATCGTGATGCCGAGCGAGACGCTCCCGTAATCCACCTTCCCGAGGGTGCGGGCGATGAGGAGCTTCGAACCGAAGTTGATCCCGAGTTGAAGCATCATCCCGCCGAAGAGGAGGGCCCCCGACGACGCGAGCACTCGCGAGAACTTCGTGGCGTTATCGGACATGGATGTGGGGTTGGTGAAGGCGGCTCTTTGCTCTCGTCCGGTTCACGCGTACCCGAGATCTTCCAGTCGGTCTTTTATCTCGTCGGGAACGTCGTTGTTCCGCTCCACGTCGCGCGTGTCGAGGTCGTCCCGAAGTCGCCGGATTCGGTCGGTCACGGCGGCCGCGTCGGGCGCGTCCGCGGAGCCGACGCGTTCGACGCCGTCGAGCGTCTCGAAGCCGTAGTAATCGCGCGGCGCGACGTAGCCGCGGAGTTCGCGGTCGTACGATTCGGCTTCCGTCTCGTACCCGTTCGTTTTGAGCTTCTCCTTGCCCCACGAGGTGAGACCCCGGTACTCGGCGAGGAACTCGCCGTCCGACGGGGGTTCGAGGAGGTTCCGACCGCGCGATTCCCCGTCGACGTCGGCGAGCGCCTGTATCGTCCCGTGGGCGTCGAGGATGCTCGCGGCGGCCGAACTGCGTCCCGACAGCCCCTCGCCGGAGACGACGAACGGGACGTGGGTCAACTTGGGATAGACGCCGTACTCGTGGCCCCACGCACCGTGTTCGCCGAGCAGTTCGCCGTGGTCCGAGAGCGTGATGACGTAGTCGAACTCCTCCGAGAGGTGCTCGAACATCTCGCGGTAGATGTCCGAGAGGTACCGAACGCAGTCTTCGTAGGCCCGCTTCGTCCGCTCGCCGTCCACCTCGCCGATGCTGATATCCCCGACCGAGTTCGTGAGGTCGGGTTCCTCGACCGTCCGGTACTCCGGCGGAGCGCGGTACGGTTCGTGCGCCTCCATGAGATTCAGGAAAAGGAACTCCCGGTCGCCGAACTCCGTCCCGCGTATCAGTTCGAGGGCGTCGGTGGCCCCGCCGTACTCGGTCGGCGCGTCCTTTCGGAGGAGGTCGAAACCAGTCTTGAGCGACGGGATGGTCGCCGAATCGTCGCGGATGCAGGCGTAGAGCGCTCTGAGATACTTCTCGACGCCCGTACTGTCCGTGGTGCGGTTGAACTCCTTCCAATTGAACTGGTTCTCGTCGTTCAGGTAGTCCATTCCTTCGGGCGCGGCGAACGCGTCGAATCCCCTGTCGAAATCGAAGTGCGAGGAGACGTTGGTGTTCGCGCTGAACGCCCGTGTCGTGTAGCCCGCGTCCCGAAGTTCCTCGGCGAGCGCGGGCGTCTCGCAGTCGAAGTACAGATTCTTCGCGTGAACGCCGACCTCGCTCGGATACCGTCCGGTGAAGAGCGATGCGTGGGAAGGCACGGTCCAGTTGGACGTGGAGTACGCCCGGTCGAACCGTCTGCCGGGCAACCAGTCGAAGTGGCGATCGAACGCGTCTTTTCGCAGGGTGTCGAGGACGACGAGTGCAACGTTTGTCATTCCGTATCAGTCTCCGTTACTTGTAGCCGAGCGATTCCAGTCGTTCGTCGAGCGTCTCCTGTTCGACCGCGTCGTACTCGTTCGCGGTCGGCGGTTCGCCGGTGATCGTCCGTCGGGTTCGAGCCGGATAGACGTGCCACGGCACCTTCACCAGCGATTCCGCCGTCGCGTACTTCGGGTGGGCGTAGCGGTGGGGACTGGCCGACAGCACGCTGTACGCCGATTCGTCCAGCAGATTTCCGTGGTCGGAGGTGATCACGGTCTTCCCGTCCAACCGTTCGCACAACTCCTCGATTATCGGCACGACGACCTCCAGATTCTCGTCGTAGGCGCGTTTCAGCGTCTCCGGGGAGAGTTCGCCGTCTCGGACTCGCGCCCAGACCTTCTGCTTCGCGCTCCCCTTCGACGTCTCGCCGAGCGCCCGCTGTCGGGCGGAGTTGTTCCCGCTCATCACGCCGATCTCCTCCATGGCGGTCGGGCCGACGAAAGGGTGGTGCGGCTGCATGAAGTGGGCGACGACTCGCTTGTTCGGGTAGCGTTCGACGGCGCGGAGGGTCTCGTCTCGAATATCCCCGGGGAGGACGGTGCCGTGTTCCTCGTCCCAGTGGGTTTTCCACACCTCTTCGAGCGCGTGGAACGAGTCGCCGGCGTCCATCGACACGAAAGGGTTTCCAGTCACGTACACGGTGTCCAAGAACTCTCGCCCGGCGAAGTTGTTGGCGACGAACTCGCGGGTCGCGGACCCCTTCGATCGGCGGGACTGGAGGTCGCCGGGGAGGTCGACGAGTCGCTCGAACATATCGTACCGACACGCGTCGAGGATCAGGAGGTTGTCCCAGTCCTCGGCCATCACGTCGCAGCCGAGTATCCGATTCTCGGTCCGCCCGGCGTACCGTCGCACCTTGTACAGTATCTTCACGGGGTCGTCGATAGCTTTTTTTACCTTATTCATATTTTCCAAGATATCGGTGAAGGAGTTGGATTCTATTGCGGGTAGACAGGGTGGAAGCATAATACTTGTTGCAGGCGAACCGGGAGGTTACTTATACTAACGAAAAAAGTTGCCTGCTATGGCTCGAATCGCCGTCGTCCACCCCGACTTTTCGGTCAAGGGCGGTGCGGAAGCCGTCTCGATGAACGTTCTCGAAGCCCTCCAAGCCGACCACGATGTGACCCTCTTCACGACGGTGCGTCCGGATTTCGACGCGCTGAACCGCTACTACAACACCGAGGTCGGCGGCGTTTCGGTGGCGGTTCCGGCGGTCAACTCGCTCGCGCGACGGCTCGTCGGTTCGCGGTTCGGGCTGGTGCAGTACGCGATCTTGAACCGCGCGATACGGTCGAAGACGGACGCGTTCGACCTCGTCGTCGGGACGTACAACGAACTGGCGGCCGGCGATTCCGCCCTGCTCTACGTCCACCACCCCCTGTATCGCCAGCCGGAGGAATCGCTCGACGCGCGCGAACAGACGAGCGCGCGTCGGGCGTACGAGCGGCTCTGTTCCGCCGTCGCGGGCGTGACCGACGAACACCTCCGGCGGAGCACGGTGTTCGCCAACTCCGGCTGGATGGCGAAACTCGTGAACCGCGTGTACGACGCCGACGCGCGACCGCTCTACCCGCCGGTCGATACGACGGAGTTCGACCCCCTCCCGCCGGACGAACAGGAACTCGGCTTCGTCGCCATCGGTCGATTCGCGCCCGACAAGAACACCTTGCGGAACATCGAGATAATCGAGCGCGTTCGGGAGCGCGGCCACGACGTCCACCTCCACCTCGTCGGGCCGTCCCACCTGTCGGACTACCACGAGCGGGTGCGGCGGACGGCGGCCGAGTACGATTTCGTCCACGTCGAGGAGGAACTGCCCCGGGAGGAGTTGACGAAACTGGTGGACGCGCACCGCTACGGACTGCACGGGAAGGAGAACGAACACTTCGGGATGGTCGTCGCGGAGATGCTCGCCGGGGGCGCGATACCCTTCGTCCCGAACAGCGGCGGGCAGCGCGAAATCGTCGACGAACGCCCCGAACTGCTCTACGACTCCGTCGAGGGCGCGGTCGAGAGGATAGACGCAGTGTTGTCCGATTCCGCGCTCGAAGCGGAGCTCCGAGGCGACCTCGCGCGAGCGAGCGAACGGTTCGGCCGCGCTCGCTTCCGCGAACGAATCCGCGAGACGGTGCGCGAGTCGGTGGCCGACTGAGGTTTCAATCCCGTCCACTGTCCGGAACGACGATAAAATAGATTATGTGGGCGCTCCGACGACGTAGGCACGATGCACGTCGGACTCGACGCGCGGACGCTGACCGGTAACATCTCGGGCGTGGGTAACTACCTCGGAAACGTCGTCGAGGCTGGCGCCTTCGACGGACACACCGTCTCCGCCTACTACGACGCCTCCGAGGGCGAATCGCCGGTCGACCTCGACGTTCCGGACGGAACGACGCTGGAGTGGCGCGCACTCGCACCGCCCGCCGGAATCGACGGACTGCTCGGCCCGGCCGCCCCCGTCTGGTGGGTGAACGTCAGCCTCGCCAAGGCGCTCCGGGACGACGACGTGGACTGCTTTTTCGGCCCGAACTTCGTCCAACCGCTCGCGTTCGGCGGCCCGAGCGTCGTCGTCGTCCACGACATGGTTCACAGGCGGTATCCGGAGACGCATCCGACCGCCTACCACTGGTATCTCAGGACGTTCCTCGCGGGGTCGCTGTGGCGCGCGGACCACGTCGTCGCGGTGTCGGAGAACACCGAACGGGACGTTCGGTTCTACCACGACGTGCCGGAGTCGCGCCTGACCGTCGCGTACGGCGCGGCGAACGAGACGTACCGACCCCGCGACATGTCCGACGAACTCGCGGAGCGACTGCGGGAGCGGTACGACCTCCCGCCGGAGTTCCTGCTCTACGTCGGGAACCTCGAACCGCGGAAGAACCTCGTCGCGCTGCTCCGGGCGCTCCGGGCGTTCGACGACGACGAGCGGCCGCCGCTCGTCGTCGTCGGGCAGGAACACCTCGCGGACGAGGAGTTCGCCGCGGAGTACGAGCGGTGCTCGTTCGCCGACCGAATCACGTTCACGGGGTACGTCGCCGAGGACGACCTCCCGCTGCTCTACGACCTGGCGTCGGCGTTCGTCTACCCGTCGCTGTACGAGGGGTTCGGACTGCCCGTGCTGGAGGCGCTCCAGTCAGGAACGCCGGTGGTCACCTCCGACCGGTCGTCGCTCCCCGAGATAGTCGACGACGCCGCGCTCACCGTCGACCCGCAGAACCCGAGCGCGCTCGCCGACGCGATTCGCACCCTCTGGTTCGACCCGGACGCCCGAGAGCGGTATCGGCGGCGAGGGCGTCGGCGGGCGAGCCGATTTTCGTGGACGCGAACCGCGGCGAAGATAGCGTCGGTGCTCGAATCGGTCGGGGCGGACGACCGAAGTCGTCGCCCCCGCGTTACGACGTAAATTCGAATACACATGGCACGCATACTCGTCCTCTGTTCCCGCACCCCCTACCCGCTCGTCGGGGGCGCGAAAGTTAGACTGTTCAACACCGCCCGATTGCTCGCGGACGACCACACCGTCGACCTCCTCGTCGTCGACGAATCGCCGGTCGACCAGTCGGCCGTTTCGGCGCTCGACGAGGCGTTCGACGACGTGACGGTGTTCTCCTACCCGGGGTATCGATTCCACCTGAACACCGTTCCCGGTCTCGCCTCCCGCCGCCCGCTCCAGACGCACTACTTCTCGTTTTCCGCCGTGGAGCGGTGGCTGGACGGGAACCTCCGGAAGTACGACTTGGCGTTCTGCAACCACGTGCGGACGACGGAGTACGTCCGCGGGTACGACATCCCGAAGGTCGTCGATTTCGTCGACGCGATATCGCGGAACTACGAGGCGTCCGGCGAGCACGCGGAGGGCATCTGGCGGGCGATATACCCGATAGAATCGCGACGCTTGCTCCGATACGAGCGCAGAATCGCCGAGGAGTTCGACCACTCGTTCATCATCACCGAGGAGGACAAGCGGTACGTCGAGGGGTCGAGTCGGTACGAGTCGCTGTCCGTCCTCCCCAACGGCGTCAAAGGCGAGATACTCGAACGCGGGCGGGACGACGCGGAACCGGACGCCCCGGAAGACGGGGCGCGCCTCGTTTTCCTCGGGAAGATGGACTACTTCCCGAACGAGGACGCGGCGACCTTCTTCGCCGAGTCGGTCTTCCCGCGCGTCCGCGCCGACCGTCCGAACGCGGAGTTCCTCGTCGTCGGCGCGAGTCCGACCGAGAGGGTTCGAGCGCTCGATTCGCTCCCCGGCGTCACGGTGACGGGCTTCGTGGACGACCCCGTCGACTACCTCGAAGACGCTCACGTCGTCGTCGCCCCCATGCGACACGGGGCGGGCCTCCAGAACAAGATCCTCGAAGCCATGGGACTCGGCAAGGCCGTCGTCACGACGCCCCTCGGTCGGGAGGGCATCGACGCCGAGAGCGACGAACACCTCCGCGTCGGGGAGACGCCGGACGAGCTCGCGCGACAGGTGGTCGAGTTGCTGGACGACGGGGCGGAGCGCGAGCGAATCGGCCGACGGGCGCGGGAGCGCATCGAGGAGCGGTACACGTGGGAGGAGATTCGACCCCGACTGCTCGGGCGGGTGAACGACGTGCTCGGGTAGAACCGAAGGGTACCGCCTCGGGCCAGAAACGTTACTTCCGCGCGTCTCGTCACCGCTTCCACCCCGACGAGGGGGGAGGTGAAACGACATGGCACACCAGTTCGAATGCACGCAACAGGACTGCGACTTCATGGTACGGGCGAACGACGAAAACGAAGTCGTCGACGTGGTGCAGGAACACGCGCGGGAGAAACACGGCATGTCGATGGAGAGAAACGACATCCAAGGCGCGATACGACAGCGATAACCCACCAGTCGCCTTTTCGCCGACACTATTGTCGCTGGCGAAGGATTAAGTACCTCGGGAAGCGTGGTGAAAGTGATGGCAGACGACCCCGACGAGGGGATGTTGTCGTGGGACGAGTCGGTGTTCCGCGAGGAGCACGTCTTCGAAATCGACTACGTGCCGGAGACGTTCGAACACCGCGCATCCCAGATGCAGAGCCTGCAGTACGCGCTCCGCCCGGCGGTTCGCGGGTCGCGCCCCCTCAACGTCATGGCACGCGGTCCGCCCGGAACTGGCAAGACCACCGCCGTGCAGAAGGTGTTCGACGAGCTTTCGGCCCAGACCGACGTGCGAACCGTGCGCGTCAACTGCCAGGTCGATTCGACGCGCTACGCTATCTTCTCTCGCATCTTCGAGGGCATCTTCGAGTACGAACCGCCGTCCAGCGGTATCTCGTTCAAGAAGCTCTTCCGACAGATAACGGACAAACTGGTCGAGGACGACGAGGTGCTCGTGGTCGCGCTGGACGACGTGAACTACCTGTTCTACGAGGGCGAGGCCTCGGACACGCTCTACTCGCTCCTGCGCGCCCACGAGGCCCACAGCGGGGCGAAGATCGGCGTCATCGTCGTCTCCTCCGACCTCAACCTCGACGTCATCGAGGAACTCGACACGCGCGTCCAGAGCGTCTTCCGCCCCGAGGACGCCTACTTCCCGGTGTACGACCGCAACGAGATAGTGGACATCCTCGGCGAGCGCGTGAAACGCGGCTTCCACGAGGGCGTCATCGGCCCTGACGTGCTCGACCGCGTGGCCGAACTCACCGCCGAGAGCGGCGACCTCCGCGTCGGCATCGACCTGCTCCGCCGGGCCGGACTGAACGCCGAGATGCGCGCCAGCCGAACCGTGAGCCTCCAGGACGTGGAGGACGCCTACGAGAAATCGAAGTTCGTCCACCTCAGCCACAGCCTCCACGCGCTGAGCGACAACGAGGTCGCGCTCGTCCGCGTCATCGCCGAACACGACGGCGAACAGGCGGGCGACGTGTACGAAGCCTTCCACGACGATACCGATTTGGGCTACACGCGCTACTCGGAGATCATCAACAAACTCGACCAACTCGGCATCATCGACGCGACCTACACCAACGTCGAGGGGCGCGGGCGGTCGCGGTCGCTGTCGCTGCGGTACGACCCGGACGCGGTGCTGGCGAGGCTCGAAGACTGAGGGTCGGCCGCCGTTTTCTCGGAATCCGAATCCCCGCCGACTACGACGTCTCCGCGACGAACTCCTTGACGATGCGACTCTCGGCCCGGTGAAGCAGCCTGCTCGCCGCCGATTTGTGGACGTCCAACGACTCGGCCAGTTCGGTGACGGTACAGCCGCGAGGGGTATCGTAGTAGCCGCACCGAACCGCCTCGGTGACGATCTGGCGCTGGCGTTCCGTGAGAAGCTCCCCCGAGTCGTACGACTGGGTCAGCGACAGAACTCGGTACGGGATGTCGGCCGCCGCTAACTCGTCCGTGTACTTCGACAGCCGTTCGTGCGAGGCCACCAGGGTCACGGAGAACCATCCGTCGCGAAGGACGGTCGGATAGAGCGAGACGTTCTTCGACCTAAAGAGCGGGTCGTACGCCCTCGTAACCGAGGTCGTGAACCGAATCAGCACCGTTCGTTCGTCGGCGTGGAGCACCTCCGGCGCGCGCGCCTCGGGCGCGCTCTCGAATCAGCGAACGACCTCGTCCCCCTTCGACGTCCGAACTTCGAGGATCACGTGCGCACCCTCGTCCCGCAGTTGGGTCGCCAGCAATCGGAACTCGGCGTCGGGGAACTCGGTGGAGATTCCGGCCAACCAGCCGTCCACCGCCGTCCCGTCGAGTTGCAACCGGATTCGGGGCATAGCATCACGAAGTCGGCCGCCGAGTCGCTTAAAGATGGGAACCAGTTCCCACTCCGACTCACGGGGATCCTCCGCCTACTAGCTCGCGCGGGTCGCGGATTCGCCGCGACCCGAGAACGGAGAGTAAGAATCCATGACGAACGCATCAACGACCGCCCGACAAGAACGGAACAAGAAACTCGCCCGCCGTATCCCCGAGGACGTCTTCGCGGAGGGGAACCTCGACCTGCTCGACGAACTGTACGCCGAGGACGCCGTCGAACACACCCCCTTCGGAGAGCAGCGCGGTCGAGCGGCGATCAGAGAGTCCTTCGAGGGCTTTCTCGCCGCGTTCCCCGACATCACCCAGACCGTCGAGGACGTCGTCGCCGAGGGCGACACGGTCGCCGTGCGAATCACGAGCCGCGGGACGCACGAAGGCGAGTTCGTGGGAATCGAAGCGACCGGAAAGGAGATCGAGGTACAGCAAACGGCCTTCGTCCGCATCGAGGACGGGAAGATCGCCGAACGGTGGCTCCTCCCCGATAACCTCGGACTACTCCGACAGATCGGCGTCGTCGAGTTCCCCGTCGAATAGCGCCGAGGTCGGGACTCGACGCACCGGTCGTCGGGAGCACACCGACCCGGCAAACGACCGTCTCAAGTAGCTCGAATCCCTACGGAAGATACCATGAGCGACACGCAGTCGGGGCCACTCAGGCCGGACGACCCGGACGCGGAAACCGACTTCGGGGTGGACGCCCCCTTCGACCCGGCGGGCGACCAACCGGAAGCCATCGAGCAGTTGGCGGCGGGGTACGAGCGGGGAATGGACAAACAGACGCTCCTCGGCGTCACGGGATCGGGGAAGACCAACACCGTCTCGTGGGTGGTCGAAGAGATTCAGAAACCCACGCTGGTCATCGCGCACAACAAGACGCTGGCGGCGCAGTTGTACGAGGAGTTCCGCAACCTCTTTCCGGACAACGCGGTGGAGTACTTCGTCTCCTACTACGACTACTACCAGCCCGAAGCCTACGTCGAGCAGACCGACACCTACATCGACAAGGACGCCTCCATCAACGACGAGATCGACCGCCTGCGCCACTCGGCCACGCGCTCACTATTGACCCGAGACGACGTCATCGTGGTCGCCTCCGTCTCCGCGATTTACGGGCTGGGCGACCCGCGCAACTACGAGGAGATGAGCCTCCGCCTCGAAGTCGGACAGGAGATCGACCGCGAGGAACTGCTCGCCCGCCTCGTGGACTTGAACTACGAGCGAAACGACGTGGACTTCACGCAGGGGACCTTCCGCGTCCGCGGCGACACCGTCGAAATCTTCCCGATGTACGGGCGCTACGCGGTTCGCGTCGAACTGTGGGGTGACGAGATCGACCGGATGGTGAAGATCGACCCCCTCGAAGGCGAGGTGAAGTCCCAGGAACCCGCCGTGCTCGTCCACCCGGCGGAGCACTACTCGATTCCGGAACAGACGATGGAGGAGGCCATCGCGGAAATCGAGGAGGACTTGGAGAACCGAATCCGCTACTTCGAGCGCAACGGCGACCTCGTGGCCGCCCAGCGAATCGAGGAGCGCACCACCTTCGACTTGGAGATGATGAAGGAGGCGGGCTACTGCTCGGGCATCGAGAACTACTCGGTCTACCTCTCGAACCGCGACGTGGGGGACGCCCCCTACACCCTGCTCGATTACTTCCCCGACGACTTCCTCTGCGTCATCGACGAGTCCCACCAGACGGTGCCGCAGATCAAGGGCCAGTTCGCGGGCGACAAATCGCGCAAGGATTCGCTCGTGGAGAACGGCTTCCGCCTGCCCACCGCCTACGACAACCGCCCGCTCACCTTCGAGGAGTTCGAGGAGAAGACCGCGAAGACGCTCTACGTCTCGGCGACCCCGGCGGACTACGAGCAGGAAGTGAGCGAGCAGGTGGTCGAACAGATCGTCCGCCCGACCCACCTCGTCGACCCGAAGGTCGAGGTCAGCGACGCCTCCGGGCAAGTGGACGACCTGATGGCCCGCATCGACGCCCGCGTCGAGAACGACGAGCGCGTGTTGGTGACGACCCTGACCAAGCGGATGGCCGAGGACCTCACCGAGTACCTCGAGGAGGCGGGCGTCGCCGTCGAGTACATGCACGACGAGACGGACACGCTCGAACGCCACGAACTCGTCCGGGGGCTTCGACTGGGCGAGTTCGACGTGCTGGTCGGCATCAACCTGCTCCGCGAGGGACTCGACATCCCCGAGGTGTCGCTGGTCGCCATCCTCGACGCCGACCAGCAGGGGTTCCTGCGCTCCGAGACCTCGCTCGTCCAGACGATGGGGCGCGCGGCCCGGAACGTCAACGGCGAGGTCGTCCTCTACGCCGACGAGGTGACCGACGCGATGGACGCCGCCATCGACGAGACGCAGCGCAGGCGGCACATCCAGCGGGAGTTCAACGAGGAGCACGGCTTCGAACCCCATACCATCGACAAGGAGGTCTCGGAGGCCAACTTACCGGGGAGCAAGACCGACACCAGTGGCGTGACCGGAACAGACCCCGAAACGGACGAGGAGGCCGCCGAGTACGTCGCCGAACTCGAAGAGCGGATGCAGGAGGCCGCGAGCAACCTCGAGTTCGAACTCGCCGCCGACATCCGCGACAGAATACGGGACGTTCGCGCGGAGTTCGAGGTGGATACGGGCGTCGAACCGGAGGGCGGCGTCGAACCCGAACTCGACGAGTTCTGAGCGGGTCGCCCGCTCTCGCCGCGACCGCTCAGCGCCGACTTCTCAGCGCGATTTTTCGACCGACTCGCGTTCGCGCTCGTCGGCGATTTCGGTCACGTCGACCGCGTCGTCCAGCTCCGCGAGCGTCGCGTCGATGTCGTCGAGTCCGAGCAACGCCTTCGTCTCGGGATCGAACTCGTTCGGTTCAAGCGTCGTTCCGTCGCCGCGAACGTCGCTCCCCGTGAGGTGTTTCCCGAACCGCCCGAAGAGCGAGGTGAGTTCCTGCGGCAGGACGAACGTCGTCGAATCGCTCGTGCCGATTCGCTGCAGCGACTCCAGCCCTCGCTCCACGATGGCGCGTTCGCCCATCGATTCGGCGGACTTCGCGCGGAGGACGGTCGAGACCGCGTCACCCTGCGCCTCCAGAATCTGGCTCTGCTTTTCACCCTGCGCGCGGATGACGTTGGACGCCTTCTCGCCCTCCGCCCGTTCGACGGCGCTCCGGCGCTCGCCCTGCGCTTCGAGGATCATGGCGCGGCGCTTGCGCTCGGCGCTGGTCTGCTGTTCCATCGCCCGCACCACGGGCTGGCTGGGGAGCACTTCCTTCACCTCGACGCTCTCGACGCGAATCCCCCACTCGTCGGTCGGCGCGTCGATCTCCCGCTGGAGGCGGGCGTTGATCTCGTCCCGGCGACTGAGCGTATCGTCGAGTTGCATGTCGCCGATGACCGCCCGGAGCGTCGTCTGGCCGAGATTCATGACGGCCTTCTCGTAGTCGTCGACTCCGAGGTACGCGCGCTCCGCGTCCATCACCCGGACGTAGAGCACGGCGTCGGCGGTGACGGGCGAGTTGTCCTCGGTGATGGCCTCCTGTCGCGGCACGTCGAGCACCCGCGTCCGCACGTCGAAGCGGTGGGTGGCGCTCACGAACGGCGGGACGAAGTGGAGGCCGGGGCCGAGCAGACCGCGGTACTCGCCGAACACCGTCAGCGCCCGCTTCTCGTACGGACCGACTATCTCCACCGCGCTGTTCACCGTGACCGCCGCGAGGGCGAGCAGGAGGAGTCCCGCAACCGTCACCGGATTCAGCGACGGGAGGGCCAAGAGAACGAACAGGACGATAGCGGCGGCGAGGAGGGCCTTCGCCGCGCTCACCCCTCGGGAGAGTTTGCCGAGGTAGTAGAAGGGGTGTGCCATACCGGAACTATACGCACCAATCGCTTAACAGTTCTGTTGGGGCGGGCGGCGAATCTTTCACCGCGGTGTCCAAAAATCGGACGCTTTACCACGCGTCCCGACGACGCCACCCCATGCAGGCCATCAAGGACAGCGTCCACGACTACGTGGAACTTCCCCCCGTCGTCGAGGCGTTGCTGGACACCGCCCCCGTCCAGCGACTTCGGCACATCAAGCAGCTGAGCACCGTCCAACTCGTCTACCCCTCCGCGAACCACACGCGATTCGAACACAGCCTCGGGGTCGCCCACCTCGCGGGGCGGGCGCTCGACCTGCTCGAAATCGAAGGGCAGCGGGCGAACGCGGTGCGGGCCGCCGCGCTCCTCCACGACGTGGGCCACGGTCCCTACGGCCACCAGACCGAGGGTATCATCGAGCGCCGACTGGGCAGACACCACGACGAGGTCGGCGACCTGCTCTCGTGGGGGGAAATCGCGGACGCGCTCGAACGCCACGACCTGAACCCCGAGGAGGTCGCCGCGCTCGTCGCGGGCGAGGGCGAACTCGGCCAACTCGTCGCCGGGGAACTCGACGTGGATAGAATGGACTACCTCGTCCGCGACGCCCACCACACCGGCGTCCCCTACGGGACGGTCGATTACGGCCGCCTCCTCGGCGCGCTCCGGTTCGCCGACGAACGACTCGTGCTGGCAGAGGGGAACGTCCAGACCGCCGAGAGCCTGCTGGTCGCTCGCGCGCTGATGAACGCGACGGTCTACCGCCACCACGTCTCGCGAATCGCCGGGGCGATGCTGGAGCGGACGAGCGAACGACTGCTCGATTCGACCGACTGCACCCCCGAGGAGTTCCGACGATTCACCGACGCGGAACTGCTCGCGGCGTTACGGGACTGCGCGGAGACGGCCGAGATGGCCGACCGGATCGCCGGACGAAAGCTGTTCAAGCGCGCCGTCTGGGCCGAGTGGGAGGCGGTACCCGCCGAAATCGTCGCGGCGGACCACGCCGAAGTGCGGGAGTTCGAGCGCGACATCGCAACCGCGGCCGGAGTGCCGCCGGAGGCCGTCCTGCTCGACAGCCCCGGCGAGCCGAGCATGCCCGAGTCCTCCACGCGCGTCGTCGTCGACGGCGAAGTCCGGCGGTTGGCCGACCAGTCGCCGCTCGTCCGGGGGCTCCAGGCCTCCCAGCGAACCCAGTGGCGATTGGGGGTGTACGCCCCCGACGAGCGGACCGACGAGGTCGAACGGGCGGCGAAGGCGGTGCTGGGCCTCCGCGACGTCACTCCTTGAGCGCGCCCGCCGTCAGACCGCTGACGATCCTTTCCTGCGCCACGACGACGAGGATGGCCACGGGGAGAACGCCGACGATGCTCGCCGCCGCCATCAGGTTGTAGAACGCCTGAAACTGGCCCTGGTAGTTGAGGATACCCCAGACGATGGGCGCCCAGTGTTGGGGCTGTCCGTCGGTCATCAGGAACGAGAAGAAGAACTCGTTGTAGACCTGGATGAACGTTAGCACTCCCGCCGTCGCCACGCCGGGCGCAGACAGCGGGATGATGATACGAAACAGCGCGCCGATTCGGGTCGATCCCTCGACGCGCGCGGCGTCCTCCAGGCCGTCCGGAATCTGGCTGTAGAACGTCGTGAGGATGAACACCGTGAGTGGCATGTACAGTCCGCTGAACGGCGTGACGAGCGCCCCCGGCGTGTTGAACCAACTCGGACTCGAAACGCCAAACACCGAGACGTTGCCGGTAAAGAAGTTGAATAAGGGCAGAATGAACGCCGCGGGCGGGAAGTACGAGATCGCCAGCAGGAGGAGCAACAGCCCGGTTCGGCCGCGGAACTCCAGTCGACCGAAGGCGTACCCCGCGAAACTCCCGACGAGGAGGACGACGACGGTCGTCGCCAGCCCGATGACGATGCTGTTGAACATGTAGCGATGGAACGGGAGAAGTTGGAACATCTCGACGAACGCGCCGGGGTTGAACCCCTTCGGGACGAGTCCCATATCGACGATCCTGTCGAGCGGCGTCAGCGCGAGCACCAGCAACCAGTAGAACGGAAACAGCGTCGTGATGATGAAGAAGACGGCGGCGACGTAGAACATCGCCCGGTACGCCTTCTGCGGGTTCCGGATCGTACTCTGCACCCAGCGCGTGTACGGTCCTTCCTCCGGCTGGTGTTCCTCCGCCATGTTAGCTCACGTCCGCGAACCAGACGATGTACACCATCGCCACCGATCCCACGATGAGCGCTGTGATGAACGCCACCGCCGCCGAGGTTCCGTATCGACCCGAACTGAACGTATCGACCACGAGGCAGGTGAGCGTCGGTACCGTGCTACAGCTCGTTATCGTCTCGACGGTTCCGAACACCCGCATCGCCTGGATCGTTCGGAACAGCATCGCCACCATGAGCGTCGGCAGGACGAGCGGGAGCGTGATCATCTTGAACATCTGCACTCTCGACGCGCCCGACACGCGACCGACCTTGTACAGCGTTCGGTCGACGCTCTGAAGCCCGGCGAGGATGAGCAGGGCCATGAACGCCGACGCCTTCCAGATGTCGGCGACGATGAGAATTATCATCGAATCGACGCTGTTGATGAGCGGCGTCGGCGTGAAGATGCCGAGATCTTGCATCACGCTCGACCCGAAGCCGATGCCGGGCTGGAACAGCAGGTAGAAGATCATGCCCTGGATGGCGATGGGCACCGCCCACGGGATGATGATGGCGACGCGCACCCAGCGCCGCCCCCGGAAGTCCTGGTCGAGCACGAGCGCCTGCCCGAACCCGATGATCGTCTCGAACGCCACCGAGACGATGGTGAAGATAAGCGTCACGACGATGGCACTCGAAAACGGCTGGCTCAGGCTCAAGAACGGATTCCCGAGGATGCTGTCCCGCTCGCCCGTCAGGAGAGCGACGTAGTTTTCGAGTCCGACGAACTCGTCGACGTACCCGCCGCCGAAGAGGTTGTCCGCGTGCAACGACAGTTCGAACGTCCGAATCAGCGGCCAGAACGCCATCGCACCGACCAGCAGGAACGCCGGGAGGATGAGCAGGTAGGCGAACTGCTCTTCGTCCATCCGCTCCGTCCAACTGGCGGGGCGTTTGACCCACGCCCACACGGATCGTCGCTCCGCACTCATCGGGTCAGAGGCTCCCTTCGATGTCCTGCAGCGTACTCTGGAGCGCGGACATCGCCGGTTGCGGAGCCTGCTGCTGGGCGAGCGCGCCGTTCACACGGTCGGCGATGGCCGTCGACTCGTCCGGCCAGACGACGGTGACGGGGCGCGGAATCGCCGTTTCACCGGCTAGCCGGAGCGTGTCGAGGTAGTTACCCCAGATGCTCACCTGCTGGGCGCGCTGGCTTTGCAGGTAGGTGTTGTCGGGCGGCACGTAGCCGAGAGTCCGGAACTCGAACTCCCGGAAGGGAACCTTGGCGACCGCGTTGAGCACCTGCACGGCGGCCTGTTTGTTCTGAGAGTTCGGATTGAGTGCGAGGTGCCACCCACCGAGCGCGGCGGCGGTTCCGCCGGTTCCCTCGTACTTCGCCTGATTCGGCCTGACGCCGTACGGAATCGGCATGACGCCGAGCCGGTCGCCGAACTTCTGAGCCGCGTCGTAGAGACCGGACGGCCACCAGCGCATCGCCACGGCGTTCTCGTTCATGAACGCCGACTGCGACGGCCCTTCGGTCCACTGCAAAACCGCCTGCGGGGAGATCTGCTGGTATCCCTGCATCGAGAACTGATCTTGCTGGCCGTGGATGAACGTGCGACCCATTCGGAGCGCCTGAATCACGGGCTGTTCGTTGACCGTGATGGGTCGCTCGCCGACCGGGCCGAAGAGGTTGTCGCGGCCGCCGAAGTACGCGCCGCCCCACGTCGTCATCAGTTCGTTGAACGTACAACAGGACAATCCTTCGTAGGCGCTCGCCTGCCACGAGTAGCCGTACTGGGTGTTCTGCTGTTGTTGCGTCTTGCTGATGACGTTCGAGAACCGTTTCCACGATATGGGTTCGGTGGCCCAGTTCTGACCGTCCGGGTCGAATCCCGCGTTGGTCACCCAGTCCTTGCGATACTGGATGGTCGGCAGGTCGGTGAAGTACGGCACCGCGTAGAGGTCGCCGTTCGGCGCCGAGGCGGTGTTGACGCTGGCCGTGAAGTTGTCCTGTTTGATGCGGTTCAGCGAACTCTGCGATAGCTCCTGGTTCAGGTTGGCTATCTGCCCTCGGGCGATGAACGGAATCGTCCACCCGCTGTCCATCCGGAGGATGTCCGGCTGGTTACGGCCGGCCTGCAACCATTGACGGTACTGTTGTTGGACGTCGTCGGAGATGTTCGAGGTTACGATGACCTCGATGTTGATGTTCTGGGGCAACCCCGCGTTGTGGAGCGCCTGATTTATCTTGCCGACGTTCTGCTTGTCGACCGGATTACCGGCCCACTGGATCGTAGTTTGTCCCTGTCTCGCTGCCGTGGCAAGCCCCGAGAGTCCGGAAAGTGCCCCGGTTGCGCCGACGGTCTTAACGAACCGTCGGCGCGTCGATCGTGTCATGTGTTCCCCCACCACTGACCGGGTACCATTGGTGCCCCCAAAGGCATTACTCATCAGTAGACACGGTTCGTATCATAATCGTACAACTCTCCGTCGTTGGTTGAACCGATCTCGATGAATCCGGATGGAAGCGCCCTCAGTCGGAATCGGGCGCGATCCGCCTCGCTTATACGTTCGGTAAGATGGATTATGTGACGAATAGTATTCACCAAACCCGTCGTGGATTCGAATATGTCCGCGATGGAACTCGTCACCGCGCTCGTCGCACAGGTTATCGTTGTCCCGATACAGTTCGTCAGCTTCTGGGTGTCCGTGACCCTGCCCCTGTTCTACGTTCCGCTTCTGTTCACCGAACTCAGGCCCGGTGCGAGCATCTTCGTCGTCTTGTTAGCGATTCACCTCCTCTCGCTGATGGTGGGTCACGGATACGGACGGGAGGAAACGCCGCGGTCGGTGAACGTCGAGTAAACGTAGGGACGAACGCAGCGGGAACGCGAGGACGGAAGCGGTCGGCGGTGAAAGGGGCCGATTCGGTTCGCCGGCGCGGAACGTCCGTCAGAACTTCCCGCCGATAACGTTCGCGAGTTTCTGCCGGTCGAACAGTTGCTCGTCGGCGGGGATTTCCGGATACGGTTCGCCGGTCACGTAGCCCGGCCACTCGCCGAACCGCTCGGGATACAGCTGTTTGGCCGTCATCTCCAACTGGAACAGGTTCATTATCGGACCCTGATACCGCATCCCTGCCGCGTAAAAGCGGTCGTTCCGGATGGCCGAGAGCTTCCGTCCGGCGGGGTGGCTCTCGATTTTCTTCTGAATCTCGTCGATGTAGTATCCCGGCGAGATTCCCCAGAGGTGGAGGATAACGTCCGGGTCGGCGTCGAGCATCGTCTCCAGATCGACCGTCCCCCAGAGGTTCGGCCAGTCTTTCTCCGCGAACGCATCGATCGCGCCCAGCGGACGCGTGTCCGCCAGCCAGTAGCCGGGTTTGTTGAGGTGGTAGGTGTAGAACGACCCGTCGTTGTAGGTGACGCGCACGGCCGTCGGTCGCTCGTTTTTCGGCGGGAGCTTTTGTTCTATCGTCGAGAGCACGTTCGCGTGAATCTCCGCGAGCGCCCGAGCGCGCTCCTGCTCCCGAAAGACCGCCGCGACCTTCTCGAACATCTCCCACAGGCCGTAGTACCGATACCCCTTCCGGTAACCTTCCGGCGGCTTATCGTGGGTACCGCTGTAGAAGTTTCCGAACCACGGACCGACGTTGTTTCGAACGTCCTCGATGTCGGACTTCGACCAGCCGTTTTGGGTGCTGACGTACGCGGGGTCGACGAGGTGGACATCGCTATCGAGTTTGTAGAGCAGCTCCCTGTTCAGCCCGTTCTTCAGGGGGTCGGGAAGCCCCTTCCACTCGAAGGAGACGCCGTCCAGCCGGTCGTAGTATGTGTTCATCGTCTTGCCGGACATTTCGGGGACGTAAATCGAGTTCACCGCATCGCCGTGACCGAGCGCGACCGCCATATCCGCGTACTGCGGGAAGATCGTGAAAACGCTCTCCGGGACGTCCTCGAACTCGACCGTCCCCATCGGTGCCATCGTCACCGAATGGGAGTCGGCGTTCGCGGTCGTTCCGTTCGGAGCGTCTCCGCTCCCCCCGTTCGAACCGTCGCTCGTACAGCCCGCCAGTAGTCCACCGCCGACGAGGGCAGCACCGCCCTTGACGTACTCGCGGCGGGTCGGAATCTCCGCAGGTGTTCCGGACATATGCTTTTAGGCTTGCCTAAACACCGACTTAGAGGTTTTGATTCGACTAAAAACAGCCGTCCGACATAAATCGAGTCGTCCGCAATCGCATTCGCGCGTTCGTCGGACCCGGAGATGACGAAAGGACGAGATTTCGTATCTCGACATGCAGTTTATCGCGGTCGTCGATACGGACGACCGCGCCTCAGCGAAACCGAATCGTTCGGCTCGAGCCGTCGATCTCGACCTCGGCTCCGATGGGGAGCGGTAACACGGGAGCCGGGTGGCCGAAATCGAGGTCGAAGACGCACGGCACGTCGGCGTACTCGTCGACGGTACCCGCTATCGCCTTCCGCTGTTCGCGGCGGTACCGATCCCGAGCGGCGCGGTCGCCGCCGGGCGTCTCCGGTTTCCCGACGAGGACGCCCTCGAGGTCGTCGAGGACGCCGCGCTCTCCGAGCGCCATGAAGAACCGTTCGACCTCGCTCGCGCCGGGCGTTTCTCCGGAGGTTTCGACCGCCAGAACGGAGCCCGAGAGCGCGTCGCCGCCGAAGCGGGGCGACCCCGCCAGTAGTTGCGTCCGGAGCATCGAGAGGCACCCGCCGACGACCGGGGCGACGACTCGTCCGTCGGCCCCGTGCCAGTGCCAATCGTCGGCCGGAAACCACGTTCGCGTCGTTCGTTCGTCGAAGTCGTAGTACTCGTCCGTCCAGTGAGACGCCGGCCGGACAACGCCGAACGGCGTCGCCGAGAGCGCGCGCGAGACGTTGGCGCGCGTGTAGGGGTGTATCGCGGGGTCCGCCGTGAGGTCGGGGAAGAGCTGTCCGCCGTAGAACGAGACGAGTCCGGCGCGGTTCAAAAACAGGTGGAGGTGGGTGTTATCGCTCGAACCGAAGAATCGCTTCGGATTCCGGCGGACGACCTCCTCGTCCAGATGGTCGAGGATCTGGAGTTCGCGGTTCCCGCCCATCGCGGCGACGACGGCGTCCACCTCCTCGTCCCGGAACGCCGCCATCACGTCCGCCGCCCGCGCTTCCGGATTGTCGCGGAGCCAGTCGGTGCTTCGAGTCGCCGTCTCGTACACCTTCGGTCGGACGCCGAACGACCGGAGGCGGCGCAGTCCCTGTTCGAATCCGTCCGGCGGGGCGTGCGAGGGGGCGACGACGGCGACCGTGTCGCCCGCGGTGACCGGCGGCGGGTACTCGCAGTCTGGCATCGCGTGAACGAAAACCGGGCGACGGGTTACGCATTACGGCCGGCGATGAATCGAATGTCGCTATAGGAAATCGAGCTGGCGGCGGTTCGAGGCTCCGGACGAGAGGAGCAGTCGTTCGAATGTGCTACTCGGTTGAAACGCGGTGGGACTATCCGGTCGAACGGTCTACGTTACACCATGCCGTACCTTTCCGCGAACGACGAAACGCGGCTGTACTACACCGATCTCGGCGACGGTCACCCGGTGGTGCTGATTCACGGCGACATGATGAGCGGCCGACTTTGGGAGCGCCAGACGTCGTTGCTGGCGGACCGTTACCGCCTCGTCGCGCCCGATCTCCGCGGTCACGGACGATCGGACGCGCCGATGGGGGAGTACTCCGTCTCCGTCTTCGCCGAGGATCTCCGAGCGCTGATCGAAACCCTCGACCTCGAAGACGTGACGCTGGTCGGCTGGTCCTACGGAGCGCTCGTGGCGGGGACGTACCTGCGAAAATCCGACGACAGGATTCGAGACGTCGTCCTCGTTTCATCGGTGTTGTTTCACCGCTTGGCCAGCCCCGACGAGGACGTGTTCGTCAACTTCAGCGATCTCGTGGAGGATCTGAAAGCGCGCCGCCCCGAGCTGGTGTGGGAGCTGTTGGACGAACTGTTCGGCGATCGAGCGGGCGGCCGGACGAAACGGTGGGTGTGGCACGTCTGCATGGAGTCCGCGCTCCACGCCAACGTCGGGGTATTCGAGGATTTCGCGACGATCGATTGGTCCGGTCTGCGCGAGACGTTCGCAGAGTTCGACCGACCCGCGGCCGTCTTTCACGGCGCGCAGGACGACTCCGCGACGCCGGAGGACGTCGAAACGGTCGCACGCGATATCCTACGGGACGGATCGTCCGCCGTCTTCGCGGAGAGCGGTCACTTCCCGTTCCTCGTCGAAACCGAGCGGTTCAACCGCGAGATAACGGCGTTCGTGGGATAAAGCGGCTCGGTCGGCACCCTCGCCCGGCGGCGGAGTCGCTCGACGGTGAACTCGCCCCGTCGGGTTTCCGAGTATCGATAAAACGAGTCCGGATCAGGCGTTCTGAATCTGCTTCAGCACGTCCGGTGCCTCCGCGAGCGCCTCGTCCAGTTTGTCGGCGTCGGGACCGCCGCCCTGCGCGAAGTCCGGCGGACCGCCGCCGCCCCCGCCGACGCGGGAAGCGAGTTCGCCGACGACCTCGCCCGCGTTCAGGGAGACGCCGTCGGGAACCGCGACGACGAACTGCGCGCCCTCGGCGCCGCTGCCGAGGACCGCGACCTTCCCCTCGTCTGAGAGGGCGTTCGCGGTCGCGCGGAGTTCGTCCATGTCGGCGTCGATGCGCTGGACGACCGCCGTCGTGTCGCCGATTTCCACCTCCTCGCCGCCGCCTCCGCCGCTGGCGCGGGCTTCGGCGAGTTGTTCTTTCAGGGATTCGATCTGCTTGCCGCGCTCTTTCCACTCCTCGAAGAACCGCTCGGCCGTGTCCGGAACCTCCGGGGGAGCGACGTCGAGGACGTCCGCGGCGGCCCGGAGCGAGTCGTCGGTTCGCTGGGTGGCCTCGATGGCGGCGTCGCCCGCGGCGAACGTGAGTCGTTCGACGCCGTCCTGCACGCGCTCCGTGTTCAGAATCTTGATACAGCCCACGTCGCCGGTTCGGCGGACGTGGGTACCGCCGCAGGCCTGCACGTCTTCCGCGACGTGGATGAGTCGGATGTTCGTCCCGGCGGGGATTCCGCCCTGATAGAGGTCGAAGCCGAACTCCTCTTCGGCCTCGTGGCGGTTGGGCCACTCCTGTTGGACCGTCGTGTTCTCCATCACGATGTCGTTGGCGAGGAGTTCTATCTCCTTGGCCGTCTCGCGGTCGATGCGCTCGTAGTGGCGAACGTCGATGCGCGAACTGTCGGTGCCCTTCTGCGCGCCGGCCTGTCGGATGTGGTCGCCGAGTATCTGGCGGGCCGCGTGGACGACGATGTGCGTCGCCGTGTGGTGGCGCATCAGCCTGCGGCGACGCTGGGCGTCTATCTTCCCGCGGACGATGCCGCCCTTGTCCACCGGTTCGTCGGTGCGGTGGAGGACGACGCCGTTCCGAATCTGGGCGTCGGTGACCTGCACCGTCCGCTCGTCGGTCGAGAGTGTTCCGTGGTCGCCCGGTTGTCCGCCGCCTTCGGGGTAGAACATCGTCTGGTCGAGCACCACGTCGTAGCCCTCCTCGCGCTCGAACACGTCGAGGACCACGGCCTCGAAGTCGGTTCGGTTCTGGTCCTCGTAGTAGAGGCGCTCGGTCTTCGGGAGGTCGTCGAGGCGGTCGTCCTCGGCTTCCTTCTCCTCGAAGGCCTGCCCGCCGTCGTGGCGCTCCGCGACGAGGCTGTAGAAGTCGTCCGGAACGTTCACCGAGACGCCGAACTCGTCGGCGATCTCCTCGACCATGTCGGGCTGGAGTCCGTGGGAGTCGTACAGTTCGACGAGCGTCTCGGTCGGAATCGGCTTGCCCTGCTCGGCGTGGTCGCGGGCGATGCGGCGCACGCGGCGGCCGCCCTGCTCCAGCGTCTCGCGGTACTTCTCGACCTCCGTCCGGACGATGTCGCGGATGGTGTCGCGGTTCTCGTAGCTGAGACGCTCGGCCTGCATGTCCACGAGTTCGTCCAGCGGCGCGTCGACGCCGACGTTGTCGCAGAGGCGCTTGGTGCGTCGGAGCACCATCCGGGCGAGGTAACCGGTGGAGACGTTGCTCGGGACGATGCCGTCGCCGAACATGTAGGCCATCGTCCTGCTGTGGTCGGCGATGGCGTAGATGGTCTCCAGCGGCACCATCAGCGCTTCGAGACGCGACGTGGAGACGTCGAGTTGGTCGGCGATGTTGTCGCGAGCCGCCTCCATGTCCTCGGCCTCGTCGATGTCCATGTGGCCCGCCAGCTTCGCCGCGCGGTGGACGAGTTCCTCTTCCTCCTCGGAGTGTTCGAGTCCGGCGTTATCCCTCAGGAACTCTATCATGTCCGGGTAGACCGCCTCGTAGACGGTCGGCGTCCCTTGGGACACCCACGTCCAGCGTTCGAGTCCGTACCCGGTGTCCACGATGTACGTGTCCATCTTCGAGTAGCGGTTCCCGTCTTTCATCTCGTACTCGCCCTCGGGGTCCTGCTCCATCGACATGAAGACGAGCGTGGCGAGTTCGACGCCCCTGTAGATGACCTCTATCGCGGGGCCCGCGTTGCCGCCGCCGACCCACGGGTCCTCGATGTAGATTATCTCCTCGGGGTTCGCGCCCATCGACTCGAAGAACTCGTCGCAGTAGGCGACGGTCTGGTCTTTCCAGTAGACCTCACCCTCGTAGGCGTACTCCTTCTCGGCGTCCTCGCGGACGTTGAAGGCGTGGTGGGCCATCATCTCGAACGCCATCGTGTGCCGACCCGTCTTCCCCACGTTGTCGATGTCCTGCATCCGGATGCAGGGCTGGCTGATGGTCAGCGGGTTCGCCGGCGGCGGGGTCTGGCCCGACGTTATCAGCGGCTGGAAGTCGTAAATCGACGCTTGGGTCAGCAGCACGTCGTCGCGCCAGCGGTTCGCCGCCACCGGATAGGGGTCGATTCGCTCGTGGCCGTGCTCCTCGAAGAACGAGAGGAACGCCTCCCGCATCTCCGAGAGCGAGTACTCCTCGTCGAGGCTCGGGTTGTCGATGAACCCGTACTCCTCGCACGGGGGTTCCCCGCACGTCGTTCGGTCGTGGTCGCGCGTCCAGAAGTGGGCTCCGCACTCGGAGCACTCCTTTCGCACGAAATCATTTTCCTCGAAATAATCGAGGCGGTACTCCTCCTCGAGTTCGCTCATTCTTGGTAGTTCTACGCCCATCGGTGCGTAAAACAGTTCCGCAAGGCCGCTCAGCCGAGGACGTACGATTCGAACCGCCGAGCGGCGTACCGGTACGCGACCGGCGGCGTGACGACGCCGAGCAGCACCGCCACCGCACCGCCGACGACGCGGAGCGCCATGGTCGGAATTTCGACCGGTCGCCAGAGCAAGGTCGACCAGAACGTTATCGCGTTCGAAACCAGCGACGCGCCCTCCGGCACCGCCGCGACGGCCGCGCCGACGAATCCGGCGAGCAGCGCGACCGTGTAGACGACGAACGCGGTCTTGCTCGGGACGACGACGCGTCGGCTTCGCGTGACCCGCACCTCGCCGAACCGCGGGAACACGGTGCCGACGCCGACGGCGACGACCGCTCCGGCCACCCCGAGCAGGGCGCTCGCGGCGGTGAGCGCCAGCCAGACGTCAGGTTCGAGGGGACTCAGCGCGCCCGAGACGGCGGTCGCAACGACCACCAGGGGGAGGGTGACGAGCGTGGCCGCGAGGACGTGCCCCCGGACGAACTGCTCGCCGCGGAGCGTCGAGGTGAGCGTCACCGGGAGCATCGCCCCCTCGTCGCCGAGCGGGTTGAGCGCCGTCGCGCCGACGACCCACGCGCCGTAGAGCGCGACGATGACGGGGAACCCCGACGGAATCTCGCCCGACGAGACGACCTCTTGGAGGAAGCCGGTGAAGAAGAACACGGGGTAGACGGCGTAGATGAGCCGAATCGGGGCTCGCTTCGTCCGCCGCCAGACGTTCGCCGTCACCGAGCGGGTCGGTCGGGAGGCGACGCCCGCGAGGGGTCCGTCCCCCGAGAGGAACCCGTCGTCGGCGCGTTCCTTCGATCGGTCCGTCTTCGGTCGCTTCCCGCTTCCGGGTTTCACGGCGTCGCCGTACCAGAGTCGAGTCGCCGCCCGCACGTCGAGCAGTAACAGGACGGGAACGGCGACCAGAAAGAGGGCGAGCGCGCCGAGCATCCGCAGCGGGGAGGGCTCGGCCGCCGGAAAGCCGGCGACCAGCACGTCGCCGAACCACGCCGTCGGAGCGTCCTGCAGGTGGCGTCCGAGTTCGACCATCGCCGAACCGAGCGCGTTCGACATGATGGCCGCGAAGTACGCGACGAAGATGGCGGCGAAGACGAGCGTCTTGTAGCGCGCGAGCAGTTTCGAGCGCGCGAACGCCATCTTGAACAGGACGCCGAGCAAGTGTCCGACGAGCAGCGCGAGGACGAGCAGCGCGGCGGCCGCTGAGACGATGGCGACGAAGGGGACCGGCGAGCCGAGAACGACCGCCCACGTCGCGCTCAGGGCGAGCAGCGGAACCGCGGCGACCGACGACACGCGGGCGAACTCCGCGAGCAGCAGGCCGCCGACCACGTCGCGGGCGGGAACCGTCGTCAGAATCCCGGTTTCGTGGTCGATGCGGGCGGTCTTGCCGACCGCCCGCGCGGCGAGCATCACGACGATGCCGAGCGACGCGACCGCCGTCGCGCCGCGCGCTCCGTCGAGCAGGAAGGGTAGCTCGGCGATTCTATCGCCGAAACGGTAGACGGCGTAGCTCCCGCCGACGGTCGCGCCGCCGACGAACACCAGGACGAAGACGCCCATGCCCAGCAACTGCATCGGATTCTTCGCCACGGCGCGGACGCTCCTAAGGTACTCCACGCGGGCGATTCGAACGCTCTTTCGGGGCGTCGGCCAGTTCATTGCTCCACCGGCCGCGCCGTCTCGTCGCCGCTCGTCACGTCGAGGAACACCTCTTCCAGCGTCTGCTCTCGCTCCGCGCGGTGGGTGAGCCGGTCCGGCGAGTCCTCGGCGACGAGCGACCCGTCGGACAGCACGCCGACCGTGTCCGCGAGCTCCTCGACCACGGGGAGGATGTGCGTCGAGAGGAAGACGGTCATGCCGTCGTCGGTGAGTTCCGAGATGAGGTCGCGCACGGTGCGAGCGGCGCGGGGGTCGAGCCCCGAGGTGGGTTCGTCCAGGAAGACGACCTCCGGTTCGTGGAGGACCGCCTGAATCGTCGCCACCTTCTGTTTCATCCCCTTCGAGTAGGTGCTCACGCGCTCGTCGGCGTCGTCGGCGAGGTCGAGGCGGTCCAGCAGGGTGTCGATGCGGTCGTCGGCGTCCACGTCGCGCAGTCCGGCGACGTACTCCAACTGCTCGCGCCCGGTGAGTTCGTCGTACAGCGGCGGTTCTTCCGGAAGAAATCCGATGCGAGAGACGACGGCGTCCCGGTCGTCGATGGGCCGCCCGGCGACTCGCGCGGTGCCGCTCGTCGGGCGGGTCAGCGTCGTCAGCATCCGCATCGTCGTCGTCTTCCCCGCGCCGTTCGGGCCCAAAAAGCCGTAGACGGATTCGGCGGGAACCGTGAGGTTCAGATTCGAAACGACCGCGGTATCGTCGAATCGTTTCGTCAGTCCGTCGGTTTCGATGGCGAGCGTCATCGGAGCACCTCGGAACCGGGGAGGGTGGTACTGTAAACCGCGACTGCGTCGGGGACGGTTCGAACCATGCACCAGTGACGGTGCCGAGGTGTGAAAAAAGCGACTGAACCGTTCGTCGGTTTCCGGCCGTGCTATGGCGGCGTCTCCGACGGGGTCACCGCGCGCCGCGAGGTCGCACGAACTACCGCGGGTTCGTCGCGGACTCGTACTCCTCGCGCGTGATGGAGTACCGGTGTTGGTCGGTCACGTCGCCGTTCGGTCGCGATTTGTACTGCCGGAGCAGTCCCTCGTGGCGGCCGCCGAACGCCTCGACGTACGACTCGATCATCCGGCGCGAGCGCTCGTTTCCGGCCGCGACCGTGGTGTAGTAGGCGTCCAGGTCGAATCGCTCGAACGTCAGTTCGACCATCGCTCTCGCCCGCTCCCTGCCGTAGCCCCGGCCCCAGAATCGCTTCGCGAGGACGATCCCCGACCCGGCTCGTCGCTCGTCCCACTCCGGGCCGAACGCGGCGAGTCCGGCGAGTTCGCCCGCGCCGTCCTCGCCGGACTTCGGTCGAACGGTGTACCTCGCCGTCTCGCGGTCGTTCCACTGCGATTCGGCGTGTTCGACGAACCGCGCCGCGTCCGAGAGCGTCCGGAAGCGAAACCACGGCATGTGCTCGGTCGCGTCGGTTCGCCACGAGTCGGTCGAACAGAGGTCGTAGAGTTCGAAGACGTCGGTGCTCTCAGAGGGGATTCGTTCGAGGACGAGGCGGTCGGTCTCGATTCGCTCGGGAAAGATGGATTCTGCCACGGTCCTTAGAGAGAACCGGCACCCTTCAAACGGTTCGGGTGGTGGACAAGTCTACCGCAAGACACAAGAGGTTATAAACCGTCGTCCTAATCGTGACTCTGTCTCGTTCGCCGGTTACTCCCGGTCGAGCGCCAGCGAGGCCAGCATCGCTTCGAGTTGCACGCGCTCGTTCGCGCCTTCCGTGATGCGGTAGTCGGCTTCCCCGACCTGTTCGAGGACGCGCACGGCGTCCTCGTCGTCCAAGTCGAACTCCCAGACCGAGCGGTGGAGTTGGTCGATGATGTCGCCGCCCGCCATACCGCGCTCGGTGAGCAGTTCGTCCAGTTTGGAGCGCGCCCGGGTGAAATCGCCGACCAGCGTGTCTTGCACCATCTCCTTGATGTCCTCGGGTCGCGCCGTGCTCGTGATGACGAAGACGCTCTCCTCGTCCACCCGCTCGCCCATGACCGCGGCGGCCTGCAGTGCGTTGATGGCCTTCCGCATGTCGCCGTCCGCCGCGTAGACGAGCGCGTCGACGCCGCCCTCGGTCGTCTCGATTCCTTCTTGCTCGGCGATGAAGCGGATTCGCTCGGCGACCGCCTCGTCCGAAATCGGGGCGAACCGGAAGACGGCGCACCGCGACTGGATGGGGTCGATTATCTTCGAGGAGTAGTTACACGACATGACGAAGCGCGTCTTGTCGGAGAACTGCTCCATCGTCCGGCGGAGGGCGGCCTGCGCGTCGTTCGTCAGCGAGTCCGCCTCGTCTAAGAAGATTATCTGGAAGTCCACCGGGCCGGGATCGTGCCGGGCGAAGTTCTTTATCTGGTCGCGCACCACGTCGATGCCGCGCTCGTCGGAGGCGTTCAGTTCGAGGAAGTGCGACTGCCAGCTATCGCCGTACAACTCCTTGGCGATGGCGACCGCGCAGGTCGTCTTTCCGATGCCCGCCGGGCCGGAGAAGAGCAGGTTCGGCAGGTCGTTCTTCTCGATGTAGCTCTGCAGTCGCGCCGTGATGTCCTCGTGGCCCGCCACCTCGTCCAAGGTCTGCGGGCGGTACTTCTCGACCCAGATGGTTCCGCGCCCGGGGACGGTTTCCGATTCGGCCTCGCTCATGTCCCAGCAGAGGCACTTGCCGTTCTTAAAGGCCCCGAGACGCCGCTCCCGGTTCGTCCGTCGAATCGTCGCGCCCGATTAGCCTGTCGATTCCTCGCGCGCAACCCACGATGCTCGCGGACAACGACTCAATTACTATCCGCCCGGTACCCGACCGTCGGGACATGCGAACGCGCGCGGTCCTGCTGGCGCTCGTCCTGGTCCTCGCGGCGGTGCCGGCGACGGCGACGGCACAACAGACGCGAACGGGTGGAACGGTCGTCGTTCAGGAGGGAGAGACGGTGGACGGCGGCCTCACGACCGCCGCGGGAACCGTCGTCGTCCGCGGGACGGTGAACGGCGACCTGAGCGCGTTCGCCGGGAACGTCCTCGTCGCACGAACGGGTACCGTCAGGGGGGACGTGTCGGCGTTCGCCGGGAACGTCCGGATAGGGGGCGAGGTCACGGGAGACGTCGAAGCGGGCGGCGGCAACCTCGTCGTCGCCCGAACCGGCGCGGTCGGCGGGTCGCTCGAAGGGGCCGCGGGATACACGCTGTTGGCGGGAACCGTCGGGGGGGACGCCGAGGTCACGAGCGAGACGCTGCGGGTCGCGGAGACGGCGCGCATCGGCGGCGATCTCGTCTACGACGCCGAAACGTTCGAGCGCGCGCCGGGGGCGACCGTCGCCGGGACGGTTCGGCAAGACGAGACGCTCGCCGACGTCGGGCCGGCGCCCGCGCTGCGCGTGCCGAACTGGGTCGGCGCGCTGTACGGCTTCCTCGTAAACCTCCTGTTGGGCGCGGTGCTGCTGGCCGTGTTCCCGACGTTCTCCGGGCGCGTCGCCGAGCGAGCGCGCGACGACCCCGTCCTCTCGGCCGGCGTCGGCCTCCTCCTGCTCGTCCTCGTGCCGATTCTGCTCGTCGTCTTCGCCGTGACCATCATCGGGATACCCATCTCGCTGCTGGGGGCGCTGCTGTTCGCCATCCTGCTCTGGATCGCCGCGGTGTACGGGTCGTTCGCGGTCGGCCTCTGGTTGCTGTCGCTGGTCGACGAGACGAACCGCTGGCTGGCGCTGGCGGTGGGACTGCTCGTCGTCGCGCTCCTCGGTCGGATTCCCGTCCTCGGCGGTCTCGTCCGGTTCGTCGTCCTCCTGCTCGGCCTCGGCGCGCTGGCGATGGCGCTCCGGGCGCGCTACCGCGGGCGGCGCGCGACGCCGACCCCGACACGCTGAAGGCGCGACGCCGGTAAGAGGGGCCATGAACGTGACCGTCGAGGTGGTCGGCGAGGGCACTCACGAGTTCGACGCGGAGGGCGCGACGTACGCCGACCTGCTGTCCGAGGTCGGTTTGAGTCCGCACGAGGTGTCGGTGATGGTCGACGGGCGACCCGTGCCGGAGGACCAACCGGTCGAGGCGGAGCACGTGAAGGTGCTGCGGCTGATAAAGGGCGGATGACCGTCCGCCGCGCGACGCCCGACGACCACCTCACCGTCGTGCGGATTCTGGACGCCGCGATGCTCGAAACCGACGCGAGCGAGGTTCGGAAGCGAATCGACGCGGGCGACGTGCTAGTCGCGGAAGACGACGGGCGGATCCTCGGCGCTGCGGTGACCGAGTCGCGCGAGTCGGACGGCTACCTCGACTCCATCGCGGTTCGACGGGCGCGGCGCGGACAAGGAATCGGAACGGCGCTGGTCGAAGCGGCCCGCGACCGTCACGGAACGCTGACCGCGGAGTTCGACCCGAGCGTTCGAGCCTTCTACGAGTCGCTCGAATTCGACGTCGAATCGACGGAGGAGCGGAGACTGCGGGGGGTGCTCGAAAGCGAAGACTGATACGCCGCGTTTGCCAACGACGGCGCATGGACCAGAGGAAACGCCGCCGTCTCGCCGCCGTCTGGGTCGCGTTCGCCGGACTGATGGCGTTCTACGTGCTTCGAGACGGGGTCGACGCGTCGACGAGCGACCTGCTCGGACTGGTCACGGCGGCGCTCGGCGTGGGACTCGCGGCGCTGTACTACCTGAATCCGGGCGACGTGCTGTCGTTCGAGTGACGGCGGCGGGCGCGTTCAATCGGCGGTTCGTCGGTCCGACTCGGCACCGACGACCGGCGTCTCGACCGCGCGGACGGCGACGGAGGCGAGAACGAAGAAGCCGCCGAGAGCGGCCACCGCGACGAGCGGAGCGGTCGCGTCCGCCACGACTCCTGCCAGCGGTTTGAGGGGGATGCGAACCAGCGCGTACACCATCGACGCCGCGCTCAGGAGCGTGGCGCGTCCGGCCGACTCGACGCGGTCGTTGAGGTAGCCGCTCGCTATCGGGGCCATCACCGCCCGCGCGCTCTTCATCGCGAAGAAGAGCGGGAGCGCCGCGACCGGCGCGAGCAGCGGTACGACGAAGAACGCGGCCACCAGACCGGGGACGAGCAGCACGGCCCACCGGGTCGAGAGCAGTTCCTCTATCGTCGCCGCGTGGTAACTGGCGACCGCGGCGACGACGGTGAATCCGGCGTAGAGGGGCCCTAAGCCCGCCGCCGGAAGACCGAGCGTCCGGGTCGTAATCGGCTGGATGAACGTGTCGGCGGCGTTGACGATGCCGAAGAACAACGCCACGTACAGGACGAACGAGCGAAGCGGCGGTTCGGTCAACCGTCGGCGAATCACGGGGAGTGCTTCGCGGACGGTCAGTTCGTCCGCTCGGTCGGCGCGCCTCGAGCGGGGCATCGAGAGGAGGACGGGGATGGAGCCCGCGACGAGGAGCCCCCCGGCGAGAAACGGGAGCCACGGACGAACGGCGTACAGTCCGCCGGCGACGAGCATCGTTCCCGCGCTCACCCACCGGTTGACCGACCCGCCGCGTCCGCGGACGCGGGTGTACTCGTCCTCGCGGAGTCGGGATTCGAGGGCGTCGTAGAGCCACGCGTCGTCGGTTCCGGAACGGAACGATAGCCCGAGCGCCCAGAGGACGTACAGAACGGCGAATCCGACGAATCCGCGAGCGACGACGAATCCGAGGAGCGAGAGGGAAAGAAGGACGGAACCGACGAGGAGGCCGTTTCGACGCCCGATGCGGTCGCCGACGTACCCCGTCGGAATCTCCCCGAGGACGACGAACGCCGCGGAGACGGTGCCCAGGAGGCCGATCTGCGTGTAGGTGAGGCCGCGGTGGAGGAGAAAGACGGTGAAGACGGGCCAGAAGAAGCCGAACGTGACCGTCGCCTGGTAGAGGTAGTACTTCAGGACGAGCGGGGGCGGGGCGTCGGGGAGTCGCACGCCGAAGGATTGTCGAGTTTCGGGAAAAAAGTTCGCTGAATCGATTTATTGTATATCGTCTTTCACTTCCCCGGTATCGGCCGACCCGTTAAATCAGCGGTTCGACCAGTTCCTCGCCCGCCGCGAGAAGGTCGTCGACGCGCTCGTCGCTGTCGGCCTCGGCGTAGACGCGCATCTTGGGTTCGGTTCCGCTCGGCCGGACGAGCAGCCACGACCCGTCCTCGAGCAGAATCTTGAACCCGTCTTTCGTCACAACGTCCTCCACGTTCCGGCCCGCGACTTCCTCGGGCAGGTCGGCTTCGAGATCCGAGAGGACGCGCTCTTTCTCGTCGTCGGGGCACGCGAGACTTATCTTGTCCTGATGAATCTCGCCGAACTCGTCCAGCAGGTCGTCAACCCGCTCGTCGAAGGGGCGCTCCGCGGCGACCGCGGCGGCGAGCAGCGCCATCAGGACGCCGTCTTTCTCGCGGACGTGGCCGCGAATCGTGAACCCGCCGCTCTCCTCGCCGCCGACGAGGGCGTCGTGCTCGGCCATCGCCCGCGCGACCCACTTGAACCCGACGGGTGTCTCGTGGACCTCCTCGCCGTGCGCCTCGGCGATGCGGTCGATGAGGAAGGTTGTCGAGACGGTCCGAATCGCGGGACCGGAGTCGGCTTCGAGCAGGTAATCGTACAGCGCGGCGAAAAAGAGGTTCTCGTCCAGGAAGCCGCGGTCGGGCGTCGCGACGGCGATTCGGTCGGCGTCGCCGTCGTTGGCGATACCCAAGTCCGCGTCGTTCTCTCGAACCGCCGCGACCAACTCCTGCAGGTGGTCGGCGTCGGGTTCCGGCGGCGTGCCGCCGAACTCGGGGTCCTGCTCGCAGTGGAGTCGTTCGACGCTCGCGCCCGCCGCCTCGAGGAGGCGGTCGGTGACGCCGCGCCCGCTCCCGTGCATGGCGTCGTAGACGACCGAGAGGTCGGCGAAGTCGCTCTCCACGAGGTCGAAGGCGTGCTCCTCGTAGGGCGCGACGAAATCCTCCTCGCGGACGACGCCGTGTTCGTCCTCCGGGAGGGGGTCGGGGTCGGCGAGTCGGGCCTCGATGTCGTCGGTCACCTCGGGAAGCGCGGGCGCGCCGTCCGCCGGGATGAACTTCACGCCGTTGTACTCCGGCGGGTTGTGGCTCGCGGTTATCATCAGACCGCCCGCGAGGTCGCGGTCGGCGATGGTCCACGCGAGGACGGGGGTCGGCGTGTCCCGCTCCGGGATGAGCACGTCGAAGCCGTTCGCCGCGAGGACGCGACAGAGGTCTTCCGCGAACCCGCGCGACGTTTCGCGGGCGTCGTAGCTCACCGCGACCGTCTCGCCCGCTCGATCTTCGACCTCGCGGAGGTAGTCGGCGACCGCCTGTCCGACGATTCGGACGCGCGGCGACGTGAACTCGTCCAGCGTTGCCCGCCAGCCGTCGGTTCCGAACGAAATCGGCGTATCCATACTTCGTCCGTCGTCGTCGCAGTCGAAAAAACCACCGTGTCGGAGGCACGGTCGTGACAAAAACGATACCGGGGCGACGTCGAGCCGAGTGGATTAAACGTTCTCGGCACCGAGAGACGAACAATGACAGCAGTACCGAAGGTCGTCGCGCTGTGCGGAAGCATGCGCGACGGCAGCCACACGCGAACCGCTTTGAGGCACGTACTCGACGCCGCGGAGGAAGCCGGAGCCGAGACGGAGTTGCTGGACGTGCGCGACTACGACCTTCCGGTGTTCGACCCGGACGAGGACGAACCGGAGGACGCGGTGGAGATTAAACGGGCGATTCGGGAGGCCGACTCGGTCATCCTCGGCAGTCCGGTCTACCACGGATCGTACAGTTCGGCGTTCCGAAACGTCCACGACTACTGTAGTTTCGACGAGTTCGAGGACACGACGGTCGGCCTGCTCGTGGTCGCCGGCGGCGGGTCCTACGCCAGCACGCTCGACCACATGCGGATTACCGTTCGCGGCGTCCACGGCTGGGTGCTCCCGCACCAGGTCGGCATCCGGCGGGCGTACGACCAGTTCGAGGACGGCGAGTTCGTCGACGAGGACTTAGAAGAGCGCACCCGAAAGCTCGGACGACAGGCGGTCGAGTACGCCTTCATCACGCCGGACGTGACCTCGACCGAGGCGGCCGAGGACGCGGCGGAGGAGGCGGCGGCGGACGACTGAGAGCCGCCGCTCGCTCACCGGTTCTTCTCCGGGCTTTCAACCGGACGCTCCTCCACCAGTCGTTCCTTTTCGGCGCGGCTGAACTGTTTTATCTCGTACTCGCGGGACATGGCGGCGGACTTCGACTCGAACCGCTCCGCGTGGACGAGTTCGATGGGCGTCCGCCCGCGGGTGTACTTCGCACCGTCGCCGGCGTCGTGTTCCGCGACGCGGCGGGCTACGTCGGTCGTGTATCCGGTGTAAAAAGTGCCGTCACTGCATTCGACGACATAGACCCAGTGGGTAGTCACATCTGACAGGCTTCGCGTGGTTCGTCTTGTTCCTGTCGATCCCACCCGTTCGCCTCGTCGGGCTATACGTTTTGCGCGCGCTGTCGCGCTACCTCGGCGATTCCGGCGTTCGCAGAGCAGGCGGGGCAAGCGCGGATGTGACCGTCTTCGTCAGCGAAGACGCGCGCGAATCGTTCGGAGACGTGCGCGTTGCAATGGTCGCAGTTTGGCATGCTTTCAGCCGACGACAGCGCCGTCGGCATCCAGTTCTTGGCGGCGAACACCTAAAAATCCTTTCCAAATTCTCACCCAAATTCAGGAATGCCAAAGAAATGTTTTCATAATACGGAATTCACGCCGCGAAGGGAACCGTTCGATGGCGAATCGAAAGACAAATTTCGGGCATCAAAAACTCGGTCGCAACCCCTTCCCTTCCGGTGGAGATGGATATCGCCGCCGCGTCTGGCGGTCTCAGCGGTCGTCCCGCGTCCGCTCGCCGGCGCGAACCGCGACGTCCAGCCAGTTCTCCTCCGGCGGGAGGGGGCACGAGAACGTCTCGCTGTAGGCGCAGAACGGCGAGTAGGCGAGGTTGAAATCCAGCGTGACCTCGTCGGCGTCGGTCAGCGCGTCGTCTGGATGGAGGTCGAGGTAGCGCCCGTTCTCGTAGCTCTGCTGGCCCGTCGTCTTGTCGCGGAACGGAACGAACAGCGACTCCTGACCCTCCTGCTGGTACGCCGAGAGCGAGCAGTTCTCGCCGCCGATTTCGAATCGAAACGTCACTGTCCGGAGATACCGCTGGGGTGGTCCGGCGGTCGTTTCAAGTTCGAGCGGTTCCGGTTCGTCGTGCGTCTCGACCGCGGCGGTCACGCGATACTTCGGATCGGGGTCGAAGTACGGGAGACCGTCGAACTGGTCGCGCCGGTCGGGCGGAATCGGCGACTGCGGGTGGTCGCCGAGGAACTCGTCCTTCTCGTCGCGCAGGGACTGCAGTTCCTTGCGCCAGTCGTCGTCCGAGAGTTCGGTCGGGTTCGCGTCGGCCATAGCGGGCGGTAAGAGTTCGCGGCGGGTAAACACTGCGTCGTGAGTCCTCGACTTCTCGCTCCCACGCCACTTCCGGCCCGCGCCAAGGTTTAAATACCGAGACGGGACCACTCCAGTTCAACAGCCCTAAGCACGTGGCTGACGGAACAATGATGATGGCGGATTGGCGGACGATATTCGGACACGACGAACCCTACGACGAGCAGGTGGACGGCATCGAGACGGCCATCGAGACCGCCCGCGACGACGGTTTCTCGGTCATCGAGGGGGCCTGCGGGACTGGCAAGACGATGCTGGCGCTGACGGCGGGTCTCCACCTCGTGCGGGACCCAGACAGCCGCTACGAGCGCGTGTTCGTCCTTACGAGCGTCAAACAACAGCTCCGCCAGTTCGAGACCGACTTGCGAACGATCAACGCGAACCTCCCCGACGACTGGAAACCCGTCTCCGCGCTCACGCTCGTCGGGAAGGCGGACGTCTGCCCCTACAACCGCGAGAACGCGGGGGGGATCGACGACGGCAACGTCTACGAACGATGCGAGGGGTTGCGCGAGCGCACTCGCGACCTGACCGGCGAAGGCGGCTCCACGACCGCACAGAACCTCGCCTCACGAGCCAGAAGCCAGCAGACCGGGCTGGCCGATTCGGGAAGTCGCGGCGGCGCCGCGACGTACCTCGAAACCGCGGACGAACCCTCCCCGTACCCGCCCGAAATGCCGGAGTACAGCGACGTGGAGTACTGTCCGTTCTACGCCCAGTTTTTGGACGATCTGCCGGAGGACGGCGACCCCGTCGAGGCGGTTCCCTTCGATTTCGACGGCGGGGGTCTCATCGAACCCGACGACCTCGTTGCCCACTCGGTGCAGTGGGGCACCTGCCCCCACTCGATGATGGGCGCACTACTGAGTCACGTGGAGGTCGTCGTCGGAAACTACTACCACGCCTTCGACCCGGTGACGACGGCGGGGTTCACGGGCGCGCTGGTGGACGACTCCACCTTCCTCGTCTGCGACGAGGCGCACATGCTCGAACCGCGCGTCCGCGACCTCGTGAGCCAATCGGTCGGCGATTCGACGCTCCGGGACGCCGAATCCGAATTGACGCGCGTCATCCAACCGGTGAAGTTCGACGATCGGGAGTCGAAACACACCACCGCCGACGCCGACCTCGTCCGCGCCGAACTCGAAGACGCGAACGTCACACTCCGCGAGCTGGAAGAGACCCGCGACTTCGTCCGCGACCTCCGCGAGGAACTCGACCGGCGCGTCGCCGCGCACCTCGACAGCGAACACCGGGGCTGGAAGGCGAATCTCGCCGACCTCCCGGACGCGGAGATTCCCCTGCGCGACCCGACCGTCCCCCAACCCGACGAGATATCGAAGTGGGCCGAGAACGCGGGCTACGACGGCGGCACGTGGGCGCGCGCGGAGGCGGTCGGTGCGGTCGTCGCCCGCATCCTCAACGAAGCCGACGAGGAGGACAGGGAGCGCGCTTCCCTCCCGGCGGGTCGCACCCTCGGCGAGTGGTACCGAAACGACCACGAGGAGTACTTCCGCGAAATCGTCCTCGAACGGACGTGGAACGACCGCGAACCCGACGACTCGTGGCGACGGGCGTACAACGCGAAACTCGCCATGCAGAACTGCGTTCCGAGCGACGCCATCGGCGAGCAGCTCGGGGAGTTCGGCGGCGGCATCCTGATGAGCGCGACGCTCGAACCGCTCGAAATCTTCGAAGAGGTGTCCGGACTAGTGCACATCGAAAACGACGGACGGCCCGTCGTCGAACGAACTTACGGACTGAACTTCCCCGAACCGAACCGCGAGAGCTTCGCGATCGACGCGCCGAAGTTCACCTACGACAACAGGGGTGCGCCGGGCGAGGAGACGCGCGAACGACAGGTGTACGCCGACGCCATCCGCGACGTCGCCAGGTCGCCCGGCAACGTCCTCGTCGGAATGCCGAACTACGCGGAAGCGAAGTGGGCCGCGGAACACCTCCGCGAGGTGGTGGACAAGCGAGTCCTGCTGGACGAGAGTAGCGCGGACGACGCCACCGAAGCGTTGAAAGACGAGTTCTTCGACGGCGAGGCGAAGGTGCTGGTCACGAGCCTCCGGGGAACGCTCACCGAGGGCGTCGATTACCGGGGCGACCGACTTCGCGCCGCCGTCGTCTGCGGCGTCCCCATCATCAACACCGCGAGCCCCCGAACCCGTGCTGTGCGAACCGCCTACGAACGAAAGTTCGGAGACGGGTTCACGTACGCGCTCACGGTTCCGGCGGTGAGAAAGGCGCGGCAGGCGCTCGGGCGCGTCATCCGCGGTTCCGACGAGCGGGGCGTCCGCGTTCTCGTCGATAGCCGCTACGCCCGCGATTCGTGGGACAGCGTCAGGGAATTCTTCCCCGAGACCGAACGTGAAGAGTTCCAACCGGTCAGCCCCGACATGCTCTCGCTCGGATTGGAGCGGTTTTGGCGGGAGAGGCAACCGAACGAAAGCTTCTGACGGGCGGGAGCAGACGACCGACCGCGGTCAAGCAAACGTTTCGGCGAGGGAGGGATCGATAATCTCCGTATCCGGCGTATAGTTCGATATTACGACGCCGAACGGTGCACGCCGTTTTTATTTCGAGCCGACGTCCGATGCGCGGAGGAAACGCATGACACGAGAGGGCTCACCGAAGTCACAGCGCCGGGCGATTCTCAAGGCGACCGGAGCGGCGGCGGGCGTCGGACTGCTCGGCCGCATGGCGATGGCACAGGACGGCGGTGGAAACGGCCAGACGACTACGACAACCACGACGAACGGGACCGAGACGACGAACGGCGGCACCCAGACGACGGACGACGGCGGGCAACGAACCATCATCCTCGGCGGCCGCGTCGACTACTGGCTCGGACTCGCTCCCGAGGTCATCGCGGGTGCCGAGAACCCGACGCTCGGGTTGGTTCCCGACGAGGAGTACAGGCTCATCTGGATAAATCTCGACGGAAACAGACACAGATTCCAGATACTCGACGACCAAGGAGACGTGATTCAAAGCACCGGAGACACCGCTCAGCAGGGAGCGACGCGCGAGATGACGTTTCGGGCGGACGAGGATATGCGCCGCTACCGCTGCCGATACCACCCGGACACCATGCGGGGGGACATCAACCAGTCGGGCGAGTTCAGAACGACGTCGGGAGCACCCCCGGAAACGAACGGAACGACCAACACGACCCAGACGACGAACGGCGAGGATACGGCGACCGAGACGACCCAGACGACGAACGGCGGAAACACCACGACCCAAACCACCGAGACGACGGACGGAACCGCCACCACCCGAACGACCGACACGACGACCCGGTAGTCGGTCGCGTCCGCTTTCTCGGAAGCGCGTCGGAAAGGAGTCTCACGAAACGACCGAGCCGCCGCTTCTCATCGCTGTTCGACCAGTTCCGCCCGCCCGTCGATGACGTGCGCGTCGTCGGGGTCGAAGCCGACGCGAATCCGCTCGTCCCCGGGGGGTTCGGATACGCGGAGTGTCATCGGTCGTCCCTCCCAGTCGAGGCGGACGCGAAACGCTTCGCCGAGGAACTCGACGGTTTCGACGGTCGCCGAGAAGGCGTTTTCGTCGGCGTCCGGTCGGAGCGCCTCGGGGCGAACGCAAAACGTGACGCGGCCCGTCGTCGAACCGGAAACGCGGAACTCGCGGTCGCCGACCGCGACGCGCGACCCCTTCGTTTCGTGTGCAACCGTCGTCCCAGAAAAGACGTTGTTCTCGCCGACGAATTCGGCGACGAACCGCGACCGGGGTCGGCGATACACGTCCTCCGGGCGACCGATCTGTTCGATTCGGCCGTCGTGCACGACGGCGACGCGGTCGCTTATCGCCAACGCCTCCTCCTGATCGTGGGTGACGTAAACGGTCGTGATTCCGAGGTCGGACTGGATGCGGGCGACCCGCGTTCGCAGGTCGTCGCGGAGGCGCGCGTCCAGGGCGCTCATCGGTTCGTCCAACAGGAGCACGTCCGGACCGGGAGCGAGGGCGCGCGCGAGGGCGACGCGCTGTTGCTGGCCGCCCGACAAGGCGTCCGGGTCGCGGTCCTCGAACCCGTCGAGGTCGACCAGTTCGAGCAGTTCCGCGACGCGCTCGTCGCGGGTTCGCGTTCCCGGCGGGTCGCGGAAGCGAAGGCCGTAACCGACGTTCTCCGCGACGCTCATGTGCGGGAAGAGCGCGTAGTTCTGAAAGACGATTCCCACGTCCCTGTCCTCGGGCGGGACGCCCGCCATCTCGCGGTCGCCGAACCGTATCGCGCCGGCGGTCGGTTCTTCGAATCCCGCGATGGCTCGGAGGGTGGTCGTCTTGCCGCATCCCGACGGGCCGACGAGGGTGAAGAACTCGCCGTCTTCGACGCGGAACGACACGTTTTCGAGGGCGGTCACGCCGCCGTACTCCTTGCGGACGCCCGAGAGGCGAACGTCAACCACACCCCCACCTCCCGGGGGACGGACTACCCATCCTCCCACCTCCCGCCGAGGCGGTCGATGACGACGAAACTGACCGCGGTGACGACGAGCAGGACGGTACCCATCGCGGTGGCCGGGCCGAGCGTGCGGTTGCCGAGGTAGCGTTCGACTGCGACCGGCATCGTGTAACTGCTGCTGCCCGTGGCAAGAATAACTGTCGAGTCGAACTCGCCGATGCTGATGGCGAACGCGAAGGCCGCTCCGGCGACGATACCGGCGGCGACGAGAGGAAGTTCGACGTCCACCAGCGCGCGGGCGCGCGACGCGCCGAGCGCGCGGGCCGATTCCACCATCCGGGGGTCGATTCCGGAGAGCATCGGCGCGACGTTCCGCGTGACGAACGGATAGGCCGCGACGGCGTGCGCCGCGACGATGGCGAGCGCGCCGCCGACCCGGATCCGGGTTCCGGCGACCGGAACCCCGAACACCAGTCCGCGGAGCATCCCGAGTCCGACCATCACGCCGCTGACCGCGAGAGGGGCCATCGCCAGCGCTTCGACCGCGCGACCGCCTCTCGCGCGGGAGAGCACCGCGACGACGACGCCCATCGGGAGCGCGACGAGCAGCGTGCCGAGGCCGAAGACGAGCGAGTTGCGAACCGCGACGCCGGGTTTCGTCTGGAAGGACGCGCCGGTCGCCTGCCGCGTGACGAGGAACTCGTAGTAGCGAAGGGTGAATCCGGTCGGACCGGTCACGCTTTCGAGCACGGTGCTGACGAGCGGGCCGACGAAGACGACGCCGACGACGAGGAGGTAGGCGGCGACGCCCGCGCGTTCGAGCGTCCCCGCCGCGTCGCCGTCCGCGAGCAACCGCTTTCGGGGGAGGGGTCTGGTGGCCCGCGACGCGGCGGCCTGTCGCGCCTCGTAGCGGAGGTACCCGTATGTCAACGCGAGCGAGAGGAGCGTCTCGAGTACGGCGAGGACGGCGGCCTCGGAGTAGTCGAGTTCGCGGGCGAGGTCGTATATCCACACCTCGACGGTGGCGTACTCGAGGCCGCCCAGTTCGAGGACGATGGCGAACGACATGAACGTGAAGATGAACGTGAGAAGCGCGCCCGTGAAAATCGCGGGGAGCAATTGGGGAACCAACACGTCTCGGAACGCCCGGAACCGACCCGCGCCGAGGCTTCGAGCGGTCTCCACTTCGCGGGCGTCCACGCTCTCCCAAGCGGCGTTCGTCACTCGGGCGACGAGCGGGGCGTTGTAGAAGGCGTGGGCGACGATTATCGCGGGTAGGTTGTAGAGCAGCGAGTACGGACCGAGGCCGACGACCGAGAGCAGGTCGTTGAGCAGACCGTCCGTCCCGAACATCGCCACGAAGCCGATAACGACGAGGATGGAGGGCATGACGAACGGGAGGATGGTCAGCGAACGAACCGTCCGTCTGCCGGGAAACTCGTACCGCGAGAGGACGTACGCACCCGGCAGTCCGAGCGCGACGCTGGCTATCGTCGACAGCGTCGCCTGGTACGCCGTGAAGCCGAATATTTCGCGGACGTAGAAGGGGTCGGTCAGCACGTCGACGAAAGCGGCCGCCTCACCCGCTTCGGCGAAGACGATGGCGACCGGGAGGTAGAAGAGAACGACGAGGACGGCGCCGGTCGCAACGCCGAGGAGGGCGAGCGCGCGTCGCTCCAGCCAGCGGCGGGGAACCATCTACTTGCTCGCTATCTTCCGCGCCCACTGTTCGACCCACTCTTCGAGGTTGCCCTGCAACTCGTCGTAGGAGTAGGTGACCGGCTTCGCGGGCGCTTTGGCGTACTTGTCGAACTCCTTCCCGGGTGCCGCCCAGTCGGTCGCCGGGAACTGAACGTTGAGCGTCGGAATCTTCGACTGTACGGGCTTTGAGAGCATGAAGTCGAGGAACGCGTCCGCCAGTTTCGACCGGTCGGTGCCCGCGAACTTCGCCATCCCTTCGGGGTTCGCGTAGCCCTCCCCGTTCAGGAAGCCTATCTGGTGTTTCTTCATGTCCGCGCCCGAGCGGTGGGCGTACACCTGGTCGGTGGAGTAGGAGATGACGATGGGGCGCTCGCCGTTGGAGTACGCGGTGTAGGAGGCGTCCCACGAGCCGAGGATTTGCACGCCGTTTTCCTTCATCCGTTGCCAGTAGTCGAGATACCGTTCCGGGCCCGTCTGGTGGATGGTCCACAGGAGGAACGCCCGCCCCGTCGCGGCCTGCTGGGCGTTCTGCGTGATGAGTTTGCTCGCGTACTTCCGCTTCGCCAGCGCGTCGAACGTTCCGGGGTTGTCCGCTCGGTGGGCGTTGTAGACGAGGCTGATGTATCCGGTGTCGTACGGAATCGCGCGCTTTTTCGGGTCGAACGTTAGGCCGTCTTTGACGTGCCCGTAGTTCGACAGCGAGTCGGCGACGGGGGCGAACAGCTTCTTCCCGCCGAGTTTGTCGTCGATGGTGATGAGGTGGTCGACGTTTAGCCCGACGTACACGTCCGTATCGATATCGACGTTCTGGGCCTTCCGCTGAACGAAGTGGTTGACCTCGTTCTCGGGGGTCTGCCACCGGAGCGTCGCTTTCGGGTACTCCTTCTCGAACTTTTTTTTCACCCACGAACCGGGCGACGAACTCGGTGCGTCGACGAACGAACGGTACGTTGCGACCTTCAGCGTGCCGCCCAGTTCGGTCTGCGCGGTCGTCTTCGCGGTGGTCCCGGCGGTCGTCCCCGTGGTACCGGAACCGGGCGACTCGGAGCTTCCGTCTAGACAACCGGCGAGGCCGGCGAAAGCGGTGCTTCCGGCCGCGAGGAACGTTCGTCGTTTCATTACTCGGTGGTTACAGTGGGTGGTACTTAACGGACGTGATGCGCCCCGAGTATGTAATAATTCCGATAAGAATCGGGCGAATGGCGGTCGATGGATCGAATAGCGCTATATCAAATGTCCTATATTTCAATTCGCGTCGGAAATTATGCGGCGTTCCGCGGGCGGCGCAAAACGTTCGAGGCTTCTCGACGCCAGAGCGCGGGTGCCGAACTCGAACCGTGCTCGGCGTCGGCGGGGTCGTCTACTCGGCGGGGGAGAGCAGGCCGCCGTACTCCTCGTTTTCGGGGAGTTGGGAGATGACGTCCTGAAACTCCCCCGTTCCGACCGCCTCTTGAACCGCGTCCGAGACGGCCTGCGACGCGGTTCGCGGGTCGTCCGCGACCGCGTCGGCGTCGGCGCGGTCGGCGACCTTTTCGGCGAACTCCTCGAACGAGAACTGGTTCGCGTGCGAGTCCGCCTCCGTGAGTTGGTCGTCGAGTCCGGCTGGGAGTTGCGCCGCGAGGTCTTCGGCCTCGTTCTCGGTGATGCGTTCACCGAGCGTCGTCAGCACTGCTTGCGTCGCGTCTGTCGCTTCTTCCCGCGAGGAGAAGTCCGCGCGCTGCTGAACCGTATCGATGAACGTATCTCGATCCATGCGTCGTAACGTATGCACAGTTCGCTTGTGAGAATTACGGCCGCGACGAACCGACGGGAAACTAAACCGGCGCTACAGCCTCGTCAACGGGGCCTCGATGAGGTTCAAGTTGGAACTGAAGTAGGTGGCGTCCTTCTCGAGCCGATAGCGACTCCCCGTCGGTAGATATCGGCGCGAGAAAAGGAAAGCGAAGATGGGCGTTCCGCGGTACGCGTAGTTGATGACGTAACCGTTGTAGTCGTCGGGTTGCGATATCACCTGAATCTCGTCCGGCGGTTGGTCGAGGATGGTGACCGTGACGAAAATCGGGAGGTTCGCCGCGATACGAAACGATACGCCCGGATAGTAGTCGCGCGCGAACACCAATGCGGTATCCGTCGGCTGAACCGCGGTCGATAATCGACCGCGCGCGATCGGTTCGGATGGAATCCCGTCCGATGGTGAGATGCCTTCGAATTCGCCGTTCATCGCTTTCCCCCTGACATAGCTTTGCTTGGTACGGTCGCGGTGGACGTAAATGGGCCGCCGTCTCACGGACGGATCGATAGCGGCGAAAAATGGTGCGAAATCGTGTCTTTTCTCCGATACGACGGCGAATCGATTAGCTGCCGCCCTCGAGACTGGTGCTGAGCAGGTTGAGCGTGCTGCTGAACACCGACGCGTCGCCCGAGAACCGGCGAGTGGTACCCGAATTCAGCGAGAGGTCGCGGCCGAACACGAACGTCGTGATCTGGCCCTGTCCGCCGCCGCCGCCGCCCAACAGGTAGCGGATGATGTACGCGTTGTAGTCGTCCGGTTGGCTGATTTCGGGGACGTTGCCGCCGCCGGGGCGCTGGAGGAGTCGAACCGTCGTCGACTGTTCCAGCGACTGGATAACCCGGAACTGGACGTTCGGGTGGTAGTCGTAGGTGTACACCAGCACGTTCTGTCCCTGCGCCGACGCGCTGCCGGCGCTGCCGAGACCCAACGCGAGCGCCCCCGTCGCGAGCGCGCCCTTCTTCATGAACGACCGACGTTCTTTCGATTCGACGTTCTCAGTGTCTTGTGTTTCTCGTTCAGTCATCCCTTTCCCCCCTCCAGGGGTGACAGGCTATAGGCCGGAACCGGAGATAAATGGCCGCGACCGTTTCGGTAGCCAATGGAAAACTATCATTGTTAGGTTTGGACCCACGCGAACGCCGGGAGCGGGTGTACCAACGCGTAACGCGGTATTCTCCGTTACGACGCCGTCTACGGCGATTACCGAACGGCAACGGGAGCGCATCCGCGCCCCGTCAGCGGAGGGTTTTTAGGGGGAGTTCGAACGCGAGGGGAGACGACGCGTGCGGGAATCGGTCCGTGGCGAGCGAGGGTTACTTCGTTTCCAGTTCGCCGTCCGTCTCCATCCACTCGGTGAGACTCCCCTCGTAGAACCCGATATCGTCGTACCCGAGGTACGAGAGCACGACGTAGGTGTGGCTGATTCGCCGGGCGGTGTTACAGTAGAGGACGACTCGCCGGTCGGGCGTGACGCCGTTCGCCTCGAGAATCGAGCGGAGTTCGTCGCGGGGTTTCAGACCCCGCGTCTCGTCGTCGACGAGGTCGAGCCAATCGACGTTGACCGCGCCGGGGAGATGTCCCTCCGCGAACTCCTCGGGGGTCCGAGTGTCGACGAGCACCGCATTCGAATCGTCGGCGGCGGCTTCGACCTCCTCGCGTCCGACGACCGGGGAGTTTTCGGGGTCTCGAACCGCGTACTCGATCGGTTCGATGTCGGGTGCGTCGGTCGTCGTCTCGTGGTCGTTCTGCCACGAACTGAAATCGCCGTCCAGCAGGTAAAGGTTCTCGTGGCCGTACAGCTCCGCGGTGACGAGGAATCGGGCCGCGAACACGCCGTGCATGTCGTCGTAGGCGACCACGACGTCGTCTTCGCCGATGCCGACGCCGCCGAGGAGGTCGGCCCACGTTTCGGCTCCGGGGAGCATCCCCGCGTCGTCCGCGTCGGCGGAGCGGAATCGGTCGAACGGGACGTTGACCGCGCCGGGTAGGTGGCCGATTCCCTCGTACTCCCAGTCGTCGCGCACGTCCACGACGCGAACCTCGTCCAGTCGCTCGGCGAGCCAGTCCGCGGAGACCACGACGTTCTCGTGCATCGTTCGGGGGTAGCGACGCCAAGGCCTTAGCGCTCCGGGTTCCGTCGAAGTACGCGGATACTGGAGTTCCCGGCAATCGTTACCGCATCTTTCCGGGTGGCGGTCACGTGACCGAAGAGTGACACTGAAAGCGATCGGAATCGTCCGCATATCCCGGCCGTATTTGCCGGTATACTCGACAGAAGGCGGAAGCTTCCGGCAGTAACAAGAATATAACCCGAGCGCAGAGATGTAGACGTGCATGAGCGACAGTGACTACGCCAAGGACGTGCTCGTCACCGCCGACTGGGTGGAAGAGCACCTAGACGAGTTCCAGAGCGACGACTCGGAGTATCGCCTCGTAGAAGTGGACGTGGACACCGAGGCCTACGACGACGCCCACGCGCCGGGTGCCGTCGGCTTTAACTGGGAGACGCAGCTCCAAGACCAGACGCAACGCGACATCCTCGAAAAGGACGATTTCGAGGAACTGCTGGGCAGTCACGGTATCACCGAGGACTCCACCGTCGTCCTCTACGGTGACAACTCGAACTGGTTCGCGGCCTACACCTACTGGCAGTTCAAGTACTACGGCCACCGCGACGTGCGCCTGCTCGACGGCGGCCGCGACTACTGGCTGGAGAGCGACTACCCGACGACCGACGAGGTGCCGGAGTTCTCCGAGCAGAACTACGACGCCCGCGGCCCGTTCGAGGGCATCCGCGCCTACCGCGACGACGTGGAGAAGGCGATCGACCGCGGCGTTCCCCTCGTGGACGTGCGAAGTCCCGAGGAGTTCAGCGGCGAAGTGCTCGCGCCGCCGGGACTCCAAGAGACGGCCCAGCGCGGCGGCCACATCCCCGGCGCGTCGAACGTCTCGTGGGCCGCGACGGTCAACGACGACGGGACGTTCAAGAGCGCCGAGGAACTCCGCGACCTCTACGAGAGCGAGGGCGTCACCAACGATCAGGAGGTCGTCGCGTACTGCCGCATCGGCGAGCGGTCGTCCATCGCGTGGTTCGCACTGTCGGAACTGCTCGGCTACGACAACGTCGTGAACTACGACGGGTCGTGGACCGAGTGGGGTAATCTCGTCGACGCGCCCATCGAAACGGGTAGCGGGGAGTAACCGCTGAGCGGTCGAAGGCGGCGATACAGCAGTTTTCTGCGAACGGAATACCGACCGAACGCGACCGGGGAGCGGTACGTACCGCTATAGAGAACAACTAGCAGGGATTATCGAGAGTCGGTCGAACCTCGCTAGCGTGGCATCCATCAACCCTCACGAAGACGAGACGACCGGCCGTTTCGACTCCGGCGAGCCGACCGAACCGAAACCGAGCGCCACCCCGTCGCGGTTCGAGCTGTCGGCCGTCGTCGTCGGGTACGACGACCGACCGGACAGGTGCACGATATTCCCGACCGAGGCCACCCGCCTACAGCGGATGGCCCGCTGGATAACCGCCGACGCCGACGCTTTCGTCTCGCTGGACGAACGCCGCTGAGCGTTCCGTCTCTTTCCGGGGTCGGTGGTTACAAGCCCGGCGGCTCCGTATCTCGACGCATGAACCCGGACGAATTCGTCGAAGCCGTCCGCAAGGAGAACGAAACCGCCCTCTCGCGGCTCGGCTCTTCGAAGTCGCTGTACGCCGCGACGGGGGGCGAGATGGAACCGGACGAGGTGTTCCGCGCCGCCGCCACCTCCGAACGCGCCGCCCGTCGAACGTTCGAGGGGTGGGCAGACGAGGAAGACGACGCGGACGCGAAGGAGTTGTTCGCCGACCTCGCGGAGACCGAAGCGGAGCACTACGAGAGGGTCGCCGGGAAAGTGGACGACCACGAACCCGGCGAGACGCCCGCTCTCCACGAGTACCTGCGCGGACTGGACGACACCCGCGCGCGTCTCGGCGGACTCGTCGGGCGCGTGCTGGCGAGCGAGAAGTCGAAATCGCAACTGACGGGCTTTTTCACGGGGCAAGCCGACCCGCAGACGGCCCAGTTGTTCCGCGACCTGAAGGGGGACCTGGACGAGCAGTTGGAGGGCGCGCTCTCCGCGCTCGCGAACGAGTGCGACACCGACGAGAAGTGGAACGAGGCGAAAGAAGCCGCCGGCGGTGCTATTTCGGCGGCCTACGAGGAGTACACCGAATCGCTCGAGTCGATGGGAGTCAACCCGAAACCCGTCTGCTGACGGAACGACTCACACCCCGCTCACGGTCTCGCGGTGCGCTTTCACGTGGTCGTAGGCGCTGTCGATCCGCTCCGCCGTCTCCTCGTCCACGTCGTTTTTCAGTTCGGAGAGCACGTGCATGATTCGGTCGAGTCGACCGTGGTCCGGGCCGTGCTCGGCCTCGGCGAGACCGCGGAGCGATTCCGCCTGCGATTCGAGTCGGTCTTTCGTCTCGCCCGAAACGCTCGCGCTGGCCTCTTTCAGTTCCTCCGCCGCCTGTATCAGTTGTTCTCGTGGCACGCGCGGGAAGACGGATGCGAGGAAGTTAGTGCTATGGGCGCTCTGATAACGCGAAGAACCGTGGCGATCGGCGAGTTCGTTTCGAACTTGGGCACCACATCGTCCGAAGACTGACTCGGGCGCGACGCGGGCGTCGCAGGTTCACAGGAGAGTCCCCACCCACCCAGAATGCGGGGGGCGACCGCATTCGACCGAACGGGGGAACGCGGACCACCTGTAGCTACGGCTTCGATGTTCCAGCCTTTTTCACGCGCTCAGTCCCCCCGACTCGAGAGCGTCGCAATCGCCGTCGAGACACCGCCGTCCGGTTCGCGTCCGGAACGCGGGAAGGCCGCACGCGCAGGACTCGACAACTCTACCCGCGGGAACTCCGAACGCGGTCTCGCAGTCGGGATAGCGGTCGCAACCGGCGATGATCCCGCCGCGCCGTAGTATTCGGAGGTCGGCTCCGCAGTCCGGGCAGTCCCACTCCCGGTCGAATCGCGCCCGCACCGCGTCCAGGATGGTCCCGCAGTCGCGGTCGATGCAGAGTTCGAACCGCTCGCCGCGCTCGACGCGCATCGTCGGCAGGCCGCAATCGCAGGTGTCCCCGCCGACGCTCGCCCGGCGAGGGATGCGGTACTCCCGCCGACAGTCGAGACAGGAGACGGTTCCGTCCGCCCGCGTGAGCGCGCCGTCGCAGTGCGGACAGGTGCCGACCGGGATGCCCGCCTGCGAACCGGGATACCGGGAGATACCGTAGCAGGTGTGACAGTCCACTCGAAGGCGGCGGTCGCTCGTCGCGGCGACGAGGGTGAAGACGTCGCCGTCGAGCGTCGCGCGGGCGGTTTCGGCGCGCGTCAGCCACTCGACCGGCTGGTATCCGTCCACGTCGTGAACGAGCAGGGTATCGTCGGGTTTCAACACGGCGACCACCTCGCCGCGACGGCGACGCTCGGCGTCGCCGTCGGTCGTTATCGTGCAGTCGCCCGCGAACACGCGTATCGTGTCGGTCATGGCCCGGAGTGGTCGCGGTTTCCGATTTAAACGTTCGGGCGAAGGGCTTTGGGTCGCTCGGCAGAAGGAAAGGGTATGGACGCAGTGCTGTTCGACATGGACGGCGTCGTGGTGAACTCGGAGGACTTCTGGGTCGAACTCGAGGAGGAGACGATCTTCCCCGAGGTCGGCGTGGACGACGTGTCCGCCGACGAGATAACCGGGATGAACTACCGCGAGATATACGACTACCTCGATTCGGAGTACGGAACGACGGCCACGAAAGCGGAGTTCGTCGCCATCTACGACGAGGCCGCGAAGAAAATCTACGGCGAGCACGTAGCGCTGATGGACGGATATCACGACCTGTTGGACGAGTTGCGCGACCGAAGGGTCGAGGTCGCGCTCGTCTCCTCGTCGCCCCACGACTGGATAGAGATCGTGCTCGACCGCTTCGACCTCGAGTTCGACGAGATCGTGAGCGCCGAGGATATCGACGTACCGGGCAAGCCGGAACCGGCCATCTACGAGTACGCGGCGGCGCGACTCGACCGACGCGCCGACGAGTGCGCCGCGGTCGAGGATTCGGAGAACGGCGTCGAGTCGGCGGTTCGGGCGGGAGCGTACTGCGTCGGCTACCCGAACGGCGCGAAGGAACTCGACCTCTCGGCGGCGGACGTGATCGTCTCGTCGCCCGCCGAACTGCGCGACGAACTGCTCAGTCTACGCGCACCGACCGAGAATCGGTGACCGGCAGGAGCGGGAGGTCGGGGAACGCGACGCGAACCACGAACTCCATCTCGTCGTCGGTGCCGCCGAAGACGCCGACCGGAACCGTCGTCTCCCCGTCGAGGAAGGTGCTCTTCGCGGTCATCTCCACGCCGTTGACGGTGACCTCGACCGCCGCCTGCTCGCCCCGTCCGCGGTTCCGCAGGACGACTTCTTGCATGTCGTTCTCGCCGCGAGCGATGCGCTCGGGGAACGCGCCCCACTCGATTCCCACGTCGGGGAGGTCGCGGGCGCTCGCTTCGACCTGTTCCGCGACGCCCTCGGAGAGCCCCGCGTCGACGAGGCCGTCGACGCCGGCGTCGCGCACGTCGGCGGGCGTTTCGAGACCCTCCGTCGCCAGTTTGCTCGCCCGGCCTGCGCCGACCCCGTCGATGGCGGTGAGGCCGACCGCGTCCGCGCCCACCCCGTTCTCGACGCGGGCTTCGACGCGGGTGACGAGGTTCGCGGCGGCGGGGCGGTCGAGTCGCTTCAGGAAGGCCCGGAGCGCGGCGAGGAGTCGAACCGCGTTCTGCTGGATGACCCACGCGTCGCTCCGGAGTTCGCCGGGCGTCGACCCCGTCATGCTGGAGCGGAGGATGGCGAGTACTTTCCGCCCGCCCGCCTCGAGGTCGCCGGAGTCCTGTCCGACGAGCACGGAGTTGACGGCGTCCCGCTCCGACTGGCGGGCGCTCACGCTGTCGAACTCCGCTGCCCCGGCGACCGCTTCGAGGACGGCGGGCGCGTCGATGTGCTCGCGTTCGGACAGCGCGCGGAATCGCTCCGCCGTGTCGAGGTCGAGGTAGAACTTCGAGGCGAGCATGGCGAGAGGGGTTCCCTCGATGCCGAGGTCGTCGCCCGTCTCCACGAACCCGCGGTCGACGAGGCGTTCGAGGGTGGCCCGGACGCGCTCGCGGTGGTTCTCGAAGTCGTACCGGTCGGGCTTGCTTCTCGCGCGGACGTAGTAGAACGTCGTTTCGAGCCACGACATCACGTCCTCCAAGTCCGAGATGGTGCCCATCGCGATCTCGGCGTTGAGGTGCGAATCGAGGTCTTCCGCCAGTCTGGACTCTATCTCCTTTCCGTCGCGGAGCAGTTTACGGTACTTGTCGGCGTCCGCGTGGTCGCAGACGACCCAGCCGTAGCCGACGTCGTCGTAGCCGGGCCTGCCCGCCCGCCCGAGCATCTGGAGCACGTCGAGGGGACTCATGTCGACCTCGCCTTCGAGGGGGTCGTGGAGCTTCGTGTCGCGCAGAACGACGCACCGGGCGGGGAGGTTGACCCCCCACGCGAGCGTGGAGGTCGAGAAGAGGAACTGAATCTTCCCGGCCCGGAACCACTCCTCCACGAGGTCGCGGTCGTTCTTCGACAGTCCCGCGTGGTGGAAGGCGACGCCGTCGAGGACGGAGTTGCGGAGCGTCTCGTTCCGGAGTTCCTGGGTCTCGGTGTGAAAATCGTAATCGCCGCGCGCGGCGATGGGCAGGTCGCGCTCCGCGATTTCGTCGCGGGTCTTCTTCGCGGCTTGCACGGTGTCCTGTCGGGAGGCGACGAAGACGAGCGCCTGCCCGTCGTCGCGGACGTGCGGTTCGGCGAGGTCGAGCGCCCGGTAGAGTCGGCGGTACTTGTCCGCGAAGGAGTTGTCGCCGTGGGTGTACGTTTTCACGTCGGCGTGGAGGTCGACCGGGCGGTAGTCGTCGCCGAACTCGAAGGTGGTCTCCGGCGGGGCGTCCAGCCACTCGGCCACGTCGTCGACGTTCGGCATGGTCGCCGAGAGCGCGACGATTCGGGGGTCGCAGAGCCGGCGCAGCCGGGAGATGGTCACCTCGAGGACGCTGCCGCGCTTCTCGGAGTCGAGGAGGTGTACCTCGTCGATGACGCAGCAGTCGATGTCCGTGATGAAGGAGTAGCGCGCCGAGTCGTGTTTCCGGGTCGCGGAGTCGGTCTTCTCGGGCGTCATCACGAGGATGTCGGCGCGCTCCGCCCGACGCGGGTTGAGGTCGCGCTCGCCCGTGACGACGTAGACGGAGTGGCCCAGTTCCTCGAATCGCTCCCAGTCGCTTTCCTTCTCGTTCGTCAGCGCCCGGAGCGGCGCGATGAAGAGCGCGGTGCCGCCGTCGCGGAGCGCCTTACAGATGGCGAGTTCCGCGAGCGCGGTCTTGCCGCTCGCCGTGGGCGCGCTGGCGACGACGTTCTCTTCGCTTTCGAGCAGCGCGGGGAGCATCTCGCGTTGCATCCGGTTGAACTCCTCGAAGGAGAACGCCTGCTCGAACTCGGGAACCACCTCGGAGACCTGCATCGTTTCGTAGGCGGGGCGGGGAGGGGAAAGGCGTTTCCTTACCGGATTGATGTATCGGAAAACGAGTGTCAGGTCGCGGGAAGATGGGGACGACGGCGGAGACGCCGCCGAAACCCGCCGCCGTTCGAACCGCCCGCCAAACTTCCCAAACCATAAAGCGACCCCGAAAACTACCGACCACCATGCTCGAATTCGACGACGTGCTGGCGGCCCGAGAGCGGGTGGCCGAGACCGCTCGGCACACGCCGCTCGACTACTCTCACACCTTCTCTCGGATGACGGGGGCGGAGGTGCACCTGAAACTGGAGACGTTCCAGCGCACCGGGTCGTTCAAGATTCGCGGTGCGACCAACCGCATCGAAACGCTCTCCGACGAGGAGAAGGAGGCGGGCGTCGTCACCGCCAGCGCGGGCAACCACGCGCAGGGGGTCGCGCTCGCGGCCACGCGGAGCGGCGTGGACTCGAAGATCGTCATGCCGAAACACGCCCCCATCTCGAAGGTTCGAGCGACCCAGAGCTACGGCGCGGAGACCGTCCTCCACGGCGAGGACTACGACGACGCCGCCGAACGAGCCCACCGAATCGAGGAGGAAGAGGGGCGCACCTACGTCCACGCCTTCGACGACGAGGCGGTGATGGCCGGGCAGGGAACCATCGGACTGGAGATACTCGACGACCTGCCCGAGGTCGAGACCGTCGTCGTCCCGGTGGGCGGCGGCGGCCTCATCAGCGGCATCGCCACCGCGGTCAAGGGCCGCAACCCCGACGCGCGAATCGTTGGCGTGCAGGCCGAGGGCGCGTCGAGCGTCGCCGACTCGCTCCAAAAGGGGTCGGTGCAGACGTTGGAGAGCGTGGACACCATCGCGGACGGCATCGCCACTCGGAGCGTGGGCCGACGGACGTTCGAGGTCATCGAGTCCCGCGTCGACGAGGTCGTCACCGTCTCGGACTCCGAAACCGCGGTGGCGCTCGCCTACCTCCTCGAACGCGGCAAGACGCTGGTGGAAGGAGCGGGCGCGGTCTCCCTCGCGGCCACCCTCGAAGGGAAGTTCGAGTACGACGACGACGAGGTCGTCGTCCCGGTGTTGAGCGGCGGCAACATCGACATGAACATGCTCACGACGGTCATCATGCGCGGACTGGTCGAGACGGGACGCTACCTGAAGATACGGACCGTGCTCAAAGACCGGCCCGGGTCGCTCCGCGAACTGTTGGACGTCATCGCGGAGGCGCAGGCGAACATCTACGCAATCCAGCACGACCGCACCTCCCGCGACATCGGCATGAACGCGACGGAGGTGGAGCTCGACCTCGAAACGCGCGGACCCGAACACGTCGACGAATTGCTCGAATCGCTACGCGAAAGCGGCTTCGACGTGGAAGTTCTCGTCTGAATTTCGTCTCCTCTTGACGTAGGTTTAAGTTCCGTCGGGTGAACACACCTGTATGAAACGCGTCATCAGCACGCAGGATGCCCCTGAGGCGGTCGGTGCGTACAGTCAGGCGACGACGAACGGCGACCTCGTGTTCACCGCCGGACAGATTCCGATGACCCCCGACGGCGACCTGCTGGACGACGAGGATATCGCGGTGCAGACGCGCCAGAGTCTGGAGAACGTCAAGGGCATCCTCGAGGAGGAAGGGCTGACCATGCAGGACGTGTTGAAGGTGACCGTCTTCTTGGACGACATCTCCAACTTCGACGAGATGAACGAGTCCTACAAGGAGTACTTCCAGGACAACCCGCCCGCTCGGAGCGCCGTCGAGGTCGCCAACCTCCCGAAGGGCGTCGGCGTCGAAATCGAAGCCATCGCCAGCAGCGAGTGAGCGTGGATCCCCGCGTCAAGTCGAGTCTCCTCTGGGGGGTCATCGGCGTCCTCGCCTTTCTCGTCCTCCTGCAGGGGTACGAACTGTACACGAACTATCGCTACCCGCTCGGGGTGAAGGTCGGCGCGGCGCTCGTCGTGGGAATCGGCGCGCCGCTCCTCACCTACGTCGCGGACGGGTACCTCGATTAGAACAGAAGCCTTTAAACGCGACACCCGGTTACGAATTGATGGGCCGGGATGGCCGAATGGCAAAGCGCACGCCTGGAAAGCGTGTTCCCTTACGGGATTCTGGGTTCAAATCCCAGTCCCGGCGTTCTATCGATTGTTTAACTCCCAACGTCACTGCCTCCTACGAAGTCCACGACGGGTATCGAAATAGCGATCCAATCGCTATGAGCGTGGGGGGGTTCACCATTATCGTCGAGATCGGTATGCCGCTCGAACCGATCATCGTCATCAAAACGAGCGTTCTGCTGTTCATCCTCGTCTTCGGGCTCATCGACATCTGTTCGTCGTTTTTTGGTTCACCGGTGTTTGGTTCATCTGGAGCGTATTCACTGTCATTCGTCTCTCTTTCAGTTCACCCGATGCCCGTCGCCACAACCATCTCGCGGTTTAGATCCGGTACGTGCGGTCGACATCGCTGGAGTACGTCCCGGCGGAGTTGGTGAAGACGCTTCGCGCCAGTGGCGCCGAATCGCGCGGTAAGTGAGTCGCGTCGCCGACCGAGTTCCGTCGAGAAAAAGGAGATGAAGTGCGGTTACGCTACCACTTCGACCGCGGAGCCGGGCGCGTTCTCCCGAACGCTCTCGATACCGTTTCTCGCCGTCTCCCGCCGTTCGTACCCTTCGCCGCTGTCGGCGATGATGTTCCCGTTGTCGTGAACCAGTCGCCAGCGCCACTCGCCGCGAGCGTCCCGATACAGTTCGAAGGTTGCTTTGCTCATCTGCGCGTGTAGATACGGGTGCGACCGACGTAATTCCCCCATTTATGACGATTTTCCGAACCGTCGGCTCGTCGGATGCGCGCCACGGTACGAATCCGACGGAACGGGGAGGACGTCGACCGCGGGAGGAGGAGGGAGGTTCGAAGGGAGCGAAACCCGAGCACGGGATTCATCTTTCGTCGGGGCGAAGGAAGGACGAATGCGCTCGCTCGCCCCGCTCGTCCTCGTCCTCGCCGCGACGCTGTTTTTCGGCGCGTATCTCACCGGCTATCCCGTCCCCGGCGATGGGACGCTCGATTCGCTCCAAGGAGCGGAAGTCGTCGAAGTGCCCGACGACCGACCGTCGACGTTGACCGACCCGAGCGACCCGCGCTTCCGTCGCTGGGTGGAGTTCTACATCCACGTCTACGTGAACGAGGAGCGAACCGAGCGGGGACTCGCTCCCCTCGAATTCGACGCCGCGCTGCGCGACGTCGCGCGCAACCACAGCGCCGAGATGGCCCGCGAGAACTACTTCGCGCACGTCTCGCCCTCCGGCACCGACCCCGGCGACCGCTATCGAAACGCGGGCTACTACTGTCTTCGGGGCGCGGGCGAGAACATCGCGTACACCTACTTCGACCGGCGGGTCAGAGCCGACGACGGGTCGGTGGTGCGCCACCGAACCGCCGAGGAACTCGCCCGGGGCGTCGTCTCGCAGTGGATGAACTCGACGGGGCACCGGAAGAACATCCTCTCCGAGAACTGGGAACGCGAGGGAATCGGCGTCTACTACGCCGAAAACGGGCGCGTCTTCGCCACGGAGAACTTCTGTTGAATAGTACCAAAAATTAAGTGTACTCGCTGATATTATCGAGAACGAGTGGTTGATTCGGACGAGCGATAGATGAACGAGCGAACGAGCGAGACAGAGAGGACGGTCGCCGCGCTGTCGAGAGATATCGTCTTCCAAGTGCTGAGCAATCGGCGGCGGCGGTACGCGCTCCACCATCTCCGGCGGTGCGAAGGGTCGGTCGAAATCGGCGAACTGGCGACGCAGATCGCGGCGTGGGAGAACGACGTGAGCACCGAGGAAGTGACCTCCAAGCAGCGAAAACGAGTGTACAACACCCTCCAACAGGCGCATCTCCCGAAACTCGACGAGACGGGCTTCGTCGAGTACGATCCGGCCCACGGGAACGTCACGCTGACCGGGCGCGCCCGGATGTTGGACGTGTACCTGGAACTCGTCCCCGACAACGACTTCCCGTGGTCGGAGTACTACTTCGCGCTGGGTTGCATCAGCCTCGTCCTCGCGGCCGGCGCGTGGCTGAACGCCGGTCCGCTCGGTCTCGTTCCGACCTCGTTGTGGGCCGTCGGACTCGGTTCGCTGGTGACGCTCTCGGGAGCGGCCCACATCTACCACCAGCGAAACGTCTACCGCGGGTACACGGAAGTGTCGGAGGAAGTCTGACCGGCGACGAGAATCGGGCGGGAATCGCGGACGAGCGACACGTCGTATCCGAACGCGGACAGCAGTTCGAGGCTCGTCTCGACGTGGTCGGTCACGCGGGGAATCGACACGCGCCCGCCCGCGAGCGCGAGGAACACGAGCAGTTGGTCCGCCGCGTGCTCGTCGACCGAAGCGCGGCCATCGTCGAAGTCGAGAAACGAGTCCACGACGCCCGCGGCCACGTCTTCCGCGGGAACGCCCCGTTCGCCCAGCGCGTCGAATCCGGCCAGCGAGCGGTCGTAGTCCGCGCGGACGAGCAGGGAACTGCCGGGCGAATTCGATTTCGCGTACGTCACTCGGCGCTCGGCGACGGAGTGGCCCGCCTCGCCGAGTCGTTCCCGCGCCGCTTCGGCCTGACGCTCCGCGACGTTCTGCGCCGCGAGCGACGTCGACGCCTTCGAGTACACCCGAACGCCCGCGAGCGACCCGCGGTCGGCGAACTCGATTTCGGAGAGCGAGGACGGGGCGAGCCACAGCGTCGCTTCGCCGCCGCCCGCCGGATAGTAGCCGGTTCGGGCGACGTCGACCGCGGCCTGGAGCCCGAACCGACGACAGAGGGGGAGTTTGACTTCGCGGTAGTACTCGGCCGGCGGCGACCATCTCGCGTCGGTGCCGCCGGTGACCGTGACGGCGAGCGGTCGGTCGAGCGTCGTCGCCAGCGGCAACAGCGCGTCGAAGACGAGCGCGACGCTCCCGGCGGTGCCCACGTCCACGTCGAACCGGCCGCCGTCGGTCGCACCGGGATGGAACGTCAGCGCCTCGGAACCGACCGCGTCGCCGTGGATATCGGCGTCGCACGCGCGTGCGACGCCGCGGACGGCGGCGAGGTGCTGCGCTCGAAGACCCGGGTTCGTACGGTTCGCTCGAATCCCGGTCATCCGGAACGACTCGCCGGAGAGCGCCGCGAGCGAGAGCGCGGACCGGAGCAGTTGCCCGCCGCCGGTCGACCCGTCGAGCGAGTGCATCGGCCGAGATACGGAGCGGGGCGTGAAAAGCGCCGCCATCGCCGCGAGAGTATATAAACGGTCGTTTCGCACGGCCGGCGGACGACATAGACTCGTGCTAACCACCACCACGGTTGTCCGGAATAAACGCCGCATTCGTGCGATTTTTCGGGGATCGGAAAGCGTTCGCGGAACGAGCGCCGACGGCGCTTGGCAAAAGTTTATATAGAATCGCAATCATAGTCGCTCCTGTACTATGAGTCAGCGAATGCAAGGTCAGCCGATGATCGTCATGTCCGAGGACGCCCAGCGCGTCAAAGACAAGGACGCGCAAGAGCACAACATCACCGCGGCCCGAGCCGTCGCGGACGCGGTACGCTCCACGCTCGGCCCGAAAGGGATGGACAAAATGCTCGTCGATTCGATGGGCGACGTGACCATCACGAACGACGGCGTCACCATCCTCAAGGAGATGGACATCGACAACCCGACGGCCGAGATGATCATCGAGGTCGCCGAAACGCAGGAAGACGAGGCGGGCGACGGCACCACGACCGCCGTCGCGGTCACGGGCGAACTCCTGAAGAACGCTCAGGACCTCCTCGAACAGGACATCCACCCCACGGCGGTCATCAAGGGCTTCCACCTCGCCAGCGAGAAGGCGCGCGAGGAGATAGACGACATCGCCGAGAAGGTCGACACCGAGGACGAAGACCTCCTCCGCAAGGTCGCCGAGACCAGCATGACCGGTAAGGGAGCCGAGCTCAACAAGGAGGCTCTCAGCCGGATCATCGTGGACGCGGTTCGCGGCGTCACCGTCGACGGCACCGTCGACCTCGAATACGTCAACATCGAGACGCAGACCGGCCGCGCCGCGGGCGAGTCCGAGCTGCTCGAAGGCGCCGTCATCGACAAGGACCCGGTCCACGACAACATGCCCACGTCGGTCGAGGACGCGAAGGTACTCCTGCTCAACGAGGCCGTCGAGGTCGAGGAGACTGACGTTGACACCGAGGTCTCCATCACCGACCCCAACCAACTCCAGAACTTCCTCGACCGCGAGGAGGCCCAGTTGAAGGAGAAGGTCGAGCAGATAAAGGAGACGGGCGCGAACGTCGTCTTCTGCCAGAAGGGCATCGACGACCTCGCGCAGCACTACCTCGCGAAGGAAGGCATCCTCGCCGTCCGCCGCGTCAAGAAGAGCGACATCCAGTTCCTCCGCGAAATCCTCAACGTCAACATCGTCTCCGACCTCGACAGCGCCTCCGAGGACGACGTCGGAACGGGGAGCGTCACCCGCGACGAGAGCGACGAACTGTTCTACGTGAAAGGTGGCGACGAATCCCACGGCGTGACGCTGCTCCTGCGCGGCTCCACCGACCACGTCGTCGACGAACTGGAGCGCGGAATCACGGACGCGCTCGACGTGGTGGCCCAGACCGTCAGCGACGGCCGCGTCGTCTCCGGCGGCGGAGCCATCGAAGTCGAACTCGCCTCCCGACTCCGCGACTACTCCGACAGCGTCGAAGGCCGCGAGCAGCTCGCGGTCGAGGCGTTCGCCGACTCGCTCGAACTCGTCCCGCGCGTGCTCGCCGAGAACGCCGGACTGGACTCCATCGACACGCTGGTCGACCTCCGCGCGGCCCACGAGGACGGCGAGAAGCGCGCCGGCCTGAACGTCTTCAGCGGCGACGTCGAGGACACCTTCGACAGCGGCGTCGTCGAACCGGCCCACGCCAAAGAGCAGGCGCTCTCCAGCGCGACCGAGGCCGCGAACCTCGTGCTCAAAATCGACGACATCATCTCCGCCGGCGACCTGTCCACCGACAAGGGCGGCGACGAAGGCGGTGCGCCCGGCGGTGCCCCCGGCGGCATGGGCGGCATGGGCGGTATGGGCGGCATGGGCGGCGCGATGTGAAGTCGGGCGTAAACTGACTTCCGCGCCCGTTTCGACGAATCGTTGCCGAGCAAATCCATCGTTTTTTCGAAGGGACGACGGTCGGCGGTGCATTTTCGGTACGTTCCGAAGCAGTGACGCGTATTTTCGATAATCGTGCCAGAATCGCTATCAGGTCGACGCGAGGACTCTCGACTACCGTGTCTACCAACGAAAACAATCCGACCGGAGACGGAACGAAAGCACGACGAACGAGTCGCCGCCGACTGCTGAAAACCGGCGTCGGCGTCGCCGTGACCGCGCTCGGAGTGCCGATGCTCGGCGGCACCGCGGTCGCCCACTTCCCGACGAAACTCGAAATCGACGTGAAGCCGGGAAGCGACTCGAACGCCGTCAACCCGCGCAGTCGCGGCGTCGTTCCCGTCGCCGTCCTCCGGACGGACGAGTTCGACCCCACCGGCGAGGACGTACGATACCGATTCGGTGCGCCCGAGGCGGTCGGGTCCGGCGGCGGCGCGCGGCCGGTTCACGAGGGACACGTCGAAGACGTCGATGGGGACGGCTCCGACGACCTCGTCCTTCACTTCCCGGTTCGGGACGCCGGGTTCGACGGCGACGAGTCCGAGGCCGAACTCCGCTGGGAGCGGGACGAGTCCGGCGAGCACGGATTGGCCGGACGGAACCAGGTGCGAATCGTCGGGTGCGGACGCGACTGAGCGACGCGCCGACCCCTCCGGAGCGGTCGTTCGAAACCTCTCTTCGAAATATCCGCGAGTAAACCGAGAACCACCGAAACCGGGCAAAAGATGGAACTAAGTGGTGTCCATCGGAACCTCCGGAGTATGGAAACGCTACTGCTCAATCGGGACGCCGTGGACGAGAACACTCAGATGCCCGAACTCATCCGGGCCGTCGAGGACGCGTTCGCGGCCTACGCGCGCGGGGACGCGCAGATGCCCGCGAAATCGTACATCGACCTGCCGCAGTACAACGGCGACTTCCGCTCCATGCCCGCCTACTTGGAGGCGAATGACTGGGACGCCGCTGGCATCAAGTGGGTGAACGTCCACCCGGACAACCCGGATCGGTTCGACCTGCCAACAGTCATTGGGACGATGATCTACAGCGACCCGGAAACCGCGTTCCCGCTGGCCATCATGGACGGCACCGAACTGACGATGAAGCGCACCGGCGCGGCGGCGGCGGTCGCGACCGACCACCTCGCGGTCGAGGACGCGACGAGCATGGGTCTCATCGGCGCCGGCGTCCAATCCTACACGCAGTTGGAGGCCATCTCGGAGGTGCGCCCCATCGAGGAGGTCGTCATCAGCGACCTGGACGAGGAGGCGGTCGAGCGGTTCATCGACCACTTCGACGACGAGTTCGACGTTCGCGCCGGGTCGATTTCGGACGCCGCCTCGTGCGACGTGCTCTCGACCGTGACCCCGGTCGAAGAACCCATCGTCTCCCGCGAGGCCGTCGGCGAGCGCACCCACATTAACGCGATGGGCGCGGACGCGGAGGGCAAGCACGAACTCGCCGACGACCTCCTGTTGAACGCGAAACTCGTCATCGACGACCACGCCCAGACCACCCACTCCGGCGAAATCAACGTCCCGTACAGCGCTGGCGTCCTCTCGGACGACGACATCCACGGCGACATCGGCGACATCGTCGTCGGGGAACTGGACGGCCGGACGAACGAGGACGGCGTCACCGTCTTCGACAGCACCGGGTTGGCGATTCAGGACGTGGCGGCGGCCCACGTCGTCTACGAGCACGCGAACGAGAACGACAACGGCTATCCCTTCGACCTCGTCGGATTCTAGTTACTTTCCTCGCCGATCGGTGCTTTCTGCGCGAGTTGCTCGGTCAGTTTCGAGATGAGCCACACGATGACCAGAAACGGCAAGAGCGGAATTATAAGGACGACCAGACCGAGAAACAGCGCGATACCGATGGCGTTCATCTCGCTGTCCGGGCGGCCGTGGTACGGTGGCGTGACGGTACGGAACGCTTTCTTGACCGGTTCGATCTGTGAATCCCCCTGACTCATGGCGGAAAGGACGGCGGAGAAGACGATAAACGTTCGCGCGGGGGATAGTTCGACTTTCGGTGGCATCCCACACCGAGGGCCGTGGCGCTACCCCTCCAGGTGCACGGCGGGGCGAAGCGGCGTCGCGTGACGCGCTTTGTCCGCGGGATCGTAGGCGTCCTCGCCCTCGCGGTATATCTCCACCTCGGCGTCGAACTCGCGTTCGAAGAAGTCGCTACTCTCTTCGTACACCGCCAGTTCGTCCACTTCTGACAGGGCAGCGACCTGCTCGTTCGGACGCTCGCGCACGTCCTCCGCGAGTTTCTGCACCAGTTGGTTCACCTCGTCGCCCTTCTCGCGCAGCTCCTCGTCCTGCATTACCTCGCCCATCACCGCGCCGACGTTCGGGCCGCTCTCGACGACTTCCGAGAGCACCCTCCCCTTCCAGTCGGCGGCGACGTACACCCGAACCGTCTCGGGGTCGGTGTCGGTCACGTCGACGATGTCGCGCACGTCCTCGGTCAACCCCGCGACCAACTCCTCTTCGAGTTCGGTCGCGGTGCTCTCGAACTCGGGGTTCGGTTCGGGCCACTCGGCGTCGGCGATGGGGTCGCCCGTCAGGCGCTCGTGGAGTTCCGTCGCCATGAACGGGACGAAGGGAGCCAGCAGGCGCAGGCGGGTGCGCAGGACCTCCCGCAGCGTCCAGCGCGCGCCCGGCCTGCTCGCGTCGGTTCGCTTGCGGTACCACTTCAGGTGCTCCTCGAAGCCGTAGAAGGCGGCTTGACTCGCGGTGCGCGTCTCGAACCGGTCCATCGCTTCGGTGGCCTCCCGCACCGTCGCCTGCAGTTTCGACAGCAGCCAGCGGTCGATGCGTCGCAGGTCGCGCTCGCCGTCGTCGGTTTCTATTACGTCGACGGCGCGGTTCCAGAACCGCCGCAGTTGGTTCTGCGTGCTCTCGACCTGGTCGGAGCGCCAGTCGTAATCCTGCCACGGTTCGGCGCTGTTCATCAGGAAGAAGCGCACCGTGTCCGCGCCGTACCGCTCGATGGCTTCCTCCGGCAGGACGACGTGGCCCTTCGAGGAGGACATCTTCTCGCCCTCCAGCAGTCCCATGCCCATGACGGTGATGCCCTGCGGCCAGTTCGGCTTCTCGAACAGTTCCGCGTGGTGGAACAGGAAGAAGGTCAGGTGGTTGCTGACGAGGTCGTTGCCCGAACAGCGGTAGTCGACCGGATACCAGTAGTCCCACTCCTCGCGCAGTTGCATCGCAGTCTCGTCGGGGTCGTCCACCGCCTCGCTACCGAAGAAGAGCGTGTCGAAGAACTCCCCGTCCATCTCCTCCGGCGGCACGTCCGCCAGTCGGTGGGCGACGGTGTAGTACGCCATGTAGATGGTCGAATCGGACAGCGGTTCGATGACGAAGTTCGGGTCCCACGGCAGGCGCGTCCCCAACCCGTAGTTTCGGATGCAGGGCCACTCGTTCAGCCAGTCGACGGTGTGGTCGTACTGTTCGCGAGTGTTCTCCGGAATCGCGTCCAGTCCGGCGACCGCGTCGTGGGCCTTCTCCTTCCACTCGGGGTCGTTGTAGCGCAGGAACCACGTCTCCTGCTCGGCGACCTCCACGGCACCGCCGCAGCGACAGACGACCTCCTCGCTGAACTCGTGCATCGACCCGAACGACCCCCGCCGCTGGAAATCGGCTTTCAACTCGTCGCGCACGTCCTCGACGACCTCGCCGGCGTAGTCGCCGTACATCTTGCGCAGGGTTCCGCCGTGGAACTCGCGGTTGTAGACCTCCTGCGTGGCCTCCTTCAGCGCGGGGTCCGCGGCGTCCTCGATGCCGCGCTCTTCGACCGCGTCCCGCGCGGGGAACTCGCCGTATCCCTCCACGTCGATGATGGCCTTCGGTTCGATGGCGTCGACCTCGGCGGGGTCGATGCCGTACCGCTCCATCCGTTCGTCGTCCGCCTTCGCCTCCTGCAGGGCCACCCAGTCGTCGGGGCTGTGGGCCGGGACGGACATCACGACCCCCGTGGCGTTGTCGGCGTCCACGAACCCCGCGGGCAGGACGAGCACGTCGTCGCCCGTGACGGGATTCGTGACGCGCTCGCCGACCAGTCGTTCGCCCGCGAAGTGGTCGCGGACTTCGACTTCGTGGGCCTGCAGTTCCAGCTTTCCGGCCGCGCTCTCGGAGACCAACCACCGCTCGCCGTCCACGTCGGCCTCGACGTAGTCGGCGTCGGGGTCGATGTAGGCGTTCGTGACGCCCCGAACCGTCTCGGGGCGCAGGGTCGCCATCGGAACCGTGACGTCGCGGCCGTCCTCGGACCAGCCGAACTTGACCAGCGTGTACTCCTGGAACTCGGCCTCCTCGCCTTCCGCCAGGTCGTGGGTGGTGACGGGGTTCTTCTCGTTCGTGCAGTACTTGACGGGGTGCAGGCCCTTCTCCAGCAGACCGCGCTCCTTCAGGGTCTCGTACTGCCACGTGATGAACTTGGAGTAGCGGTCGTCGTCGGTCGTGAACTCGCGCCGCCAGTCGATGGACAGCCCCAGCGACTTCATGTTCGCCTTGTAGCTGTTCTCGATGAAGTGGCGGGCGTACCCCATCGGCGTCTCCATCTCCTTCAGGTCCTCGTCGGAGATGCCGTAGACGTCCTGCAGGACCCGCATCTGGTTCTCCTCGCGCTTCTTCAGGCGTTCGACGGCCCCGACGATGGGCGTCCCGGTGACGTGCCACGCGATGGGGAACAGAACGTTGTCGCCCCGCAGTCGGCGGTAGCGCGCCCACACGTCCGGCACGGTGTAGGTTCTGGCGTGCCCGATGTGCATCCCCCCGCTCGGATAGGGGTACGGTACAGTGACGAAGGTGGCCTCCTCGTCGGACGGGTCGACCTCGTATCGGCCCTCGTCCGCCCATCGAGACTGCCACTTCGATTCAATTTCCCGTGGGTCGTAGTCCATACACCCTCTTTCGCACTGACGATTAAAAGAACAACCATACTTGACTGGCCGCCCTGTCAGGTTGCGGCAATTCTTGCTCAGAGGTCGAAAGATTGATACGACCGACCCGAGTGGGGCCAGCTCGTGGGCGAGTTCGCCGAGGCCGCGCGCGACCGCATCCGCGACACCCTCGCCGAGCGACTGCCGCGCTTCGCGTGGGGGACGGAGCACCGAATCCGGCGCACCCCGGTCGACGTCGCGGGCCGCACCGACGACCGTTTCGTCGCGGTCGAACTGGAGTGGCGCAGGGCCGACCCCGTCAACAACACGGCGAAACTGTTCTACTACGTGGACGAGGGCGAACTCGCCGAGTACGAGCAGATCACGGTGTTTCAGGCGTTCACGGGCTACTACAACCTCGACGGCGGCGGCATATCCTCGAAGCGCGAAGTCGCGGAGTTCGTCGGGAACGTCGCCGCGGAGTCGTTCGAGCGCGTCTCGTTCCACCCCGTGACGTTCGGGCTCACGCCGCCGAAGCGCGGCGGCGAGTGGCCCGAGGGGTGGGAGTCGGTCGCGCGATCTCCTCGACCGTCCGATCCGCGACTGGTTTGATCCACTCGCTACGGGGGATGGTTTCGGAGAACGAACCGAACGTCTCCGTCGCTGCGGTCGCCCGGTTTCGTCCGAGAACGCGACTTCCGAGGCGACCGCGAGGCGACCGAGGAAAACCGATCGAAAACGGGTCGAAGACGCCCTTACTCCAACGTTACGAGTTGCTCGTCCAGCATCTCGGACAGCACTTCGCGGGCGTGTCCGTCGGGGTCGACCCCGCGATAGACCGCCTGCACTTCGTCCTCCGCGAGGACGAAGGTCGTCCGGGGAGCGGCGTCACGTTCGACTTCGACGCCGAAGGCGTCCGCTATCTCCCCCTCCGGGTCGGCCAGCAGGTCGAAGCCGATGTCGTACTTCTCCGCGAAGGACTCGTGGCTCCGCACGTCGTCGGTCGAAACGCCGTACACCGCGACGCCGGCGTCGCGGTACGTTTCGAGTTCCTCGTTGAACTGCTTCGCCTCGACCGTGCAACCGGGCGTGTCGTCGCGCGGATAGAAGTACAGCACCGCCGGGGCTTCGAAGGACGGCGAGACGGTCTCGCCGTCTTGGTTCGTCGCGGTCACGTCGGGCGCGTCGTCGCCTGCTTCGAGGGTCATGTTCGGCGATAGCGCCCGGAGGAAAAAGCCGCTTGTGGTTGCGCCGAGCCTCGAGTCAGCTACCTCGCTCGGGGTTAGCTGACCTCGATGTCGTGCGATTCGTCGCTCCCGTCGGCTTTCGGCAGCGTCACCGTCAACACGCCGTTTCGGTACTCCGCGGAGACGTTCGATTCGTCCACTCGGTCGGGCAGCGTGACGGTTCGGTTCATCGAGCGTCGGCTTCGCTCCTTTCGGATGTACTCCTCGTCGCCCTCCTCCGTCTCCTCTTCGTGCTGGGCCGCGATTCGGAGGCGGTCGTCCCGCAGCGTGAGGTCGATATCCTCCTTCCGGAATCCGGGCAGGTCGGCGGTGACGACGAACTCGTCGCCGCGGTCGGCCATATCGAGTGACATCCCGCCGCTCTGCAAGTCCATTCCGCCGGATTCCAATTGTCGACCCATACCTTCGAACTGGCGGCTCATTCGTTCGAACATCTCCTCGATTTCGTCGAATGGATTCCTTCGTCTGGCCATCCTTTCACCCCGAGGGAGATTCGACGCGCGGAGCCTAATAGTTCACGCCGAGCCGAACAGGACGTGCTCGGTGTCGTACGAACCGAGGCGGCGCACCCAGCCGTTCTCGGCGAGGGCTTCGATCTCCGCGACGGCCTGCTCGGCGCGGTTTTCGTACAGACCCGCCTCGAAATCGAGGTGGAAGACGTAGTCGCCGAGGCGCTCGCCGCTCGGACGCGACTCGACCCGGGTGAGGTTGATGTCCCGCTCCGCGAACGGTTCGAGGAGCGCCAGCAGCAGTCCGGGGTAGTTCGCCCCGGGATAGACGACGAGGGAGGTCTTCCCGCCCGCGAGAGAGCGCTCGTTCGCGGGGGCGACGACGAAAAAGCGCGTCGCGTTCGAGGTTCGTTCCTGAATATCCTCGGCGAGGACGGTCAGTTCCTCGGCGTTGTCCGGGTGGGCGATGGCCGCCACGGAGGGGTCGTCGCGGGCGCGCTCGACGCCGCGCGCGGTGCTGGCGACCGCCTCTCGCTTCACGCCGGGATACTCGGTTTCGAGGTACGTTCGGCACTGCGCGAGCGCCTGCGCGTGGCTGGCGACCGTCTCGAACTCCTCGCCGCGGGCCATCAAGGCGTGGCGGATCGGCGTCACGAGTTCGCGGACGACCGCCACGTCGTTCCCGGCGAGGGCGTCGAGCGTCCCCGTGACGCTCCCTTCGATGCTGTTCTCTATCGGTACGACGCCGCGAGGGTACTCGCCGTCGACGACCGATTCGACGATGGCGGTGACCGACTCGCGGAACTCGACGTCGTCGGCGACCGCGCTGGCGGCGCGGTGCGAGTAGGTTCCCGCCGGCCCGAGCGTAACTGCTTGCATGCGCGGTTGGTTTCGGTTCGGCGGGCAAAAACGCGTCGGGGGCGACAGATTCTGCGCCGCTCCGTCAGGAGTGTCGTCGGGCGGTCTTCCTGTCGACCAGTTTGTAGAATCGGCTCGTGTTTCCGCTCTCGGTCTTCACCTGGTAGACGAACGCGAGGTCTTCGGACTCGAACTTCTCGAACCACTCGTCCCACTCGACGGGCACCAACTCGTCGTGATCGTCGGCGGTATCCGGAAACTGGAGACGGAGGATGCCAGCCCCGCCGTCGGCGGTGGACTCGACGGTCGCGGGTTCGCCGCCGCGGTCTTCGACCCACTGTTCGATGGTCTCGTGCTCCGTCGTCACCTGACTGTATTTCGAATCGAACTCGATATCGGTTTCCATGAATCTCCCGTTTCGGGCGTTTCTTTCGTTCAACCGTTCGACGGGTGAACGTGACGCCTGCAAACGCAAGTCGATAAATCCGTGCCACGGTCGCCGGAAACGGAAACGCGGCCGACCGGTCGCATTCGACGACTACGAAACCGATCGTCGGCGGTCGGATTTAAGGGGGTGAACGACGAAACTTCTGACATGGTGGGCGATTCTGGAGAGAAACCGAACGAGGATACCAACGTGGAACAGCTCGACCTTGGACAGGCCGTCTACGACGAGGACGGCCAGCAGATCGGCAGCATACGGGGCTTCGACGAGGCCGGCTTCTACGCCACGATGCGCGACGGCTACGAAGCCCTCTCCGTCGGCCACGCTCGGTCCGGCCACGAACTCGGCGAGGCCGAGTTGATGTGGCGGTGCACGAACTGCGGGGAGATGGGCGACTTGGACGAGGGGCTTCCGGACGAGTGCCCGAACTGCGACGCCCCGAAAGAGGAACTCTACTACTGGAAAGAGGACTGAATTTTTCACCCCCGACCGCCTCGGTCGGGTATGGACATCGTCGTGTTCGGTGCGGGCAGCCTCGGGAGCCTCGTGGGCGGACTGCTCGCCCGCGAGCACGCGGTCACGCTCGTCGCCCGCGACCCCCACGCGACGGCGGTGCGCGGGTCCGGGTTGCGCGTCGGCGGCGAGTTCGATTTTCGCGCCCGGCCGGACGCGACCGTAGACGGAACAGAGTTACGCGCCGACTGCGCGGTGGTGACGGTCAAAGCCTTCGACACCGAGGACGCGGCGCGCCGACTGGCGACCGGCGAGTTCGACGCCGTGCTCTCGCTCCAGAACGGGATGGGCAACGAGGAGACGCTGGCCGAGCGCGTGAACTGCCCCGTCCTCGCCGGCACCGCGACCTACGGCGCAGTTCGCACCGCGCCGGGCGAGGTCGAGTGTACGGGCGTCGGCGAAATCGTCCTCGGCGCGCGCGAGGGCGGTCGCTCTGACGCGGCGCGCCGCGTCGGAGCAGCCTTCGCCGAGGCGGGAATCGAGGCGGAGGTCGCGGAGGATATGCCCCGCCGCCTCTGGGAGAAACTCGCCGTGAACGCGGGGATCAATCCGACGACCGCGCTCGCCCGAGCGGAGAACGGGGCGCTCGCGGCGGGGGACGCCCGGGAGATAGCGGCGGCGGCGGCCCGCGAGACGGCCGCGGTCGCTCGCGCGGAAGGCGTCGAACTCGCCGACGAGGACGCCGTCGCCGCGGTCGCCGCGGTCGCGGAAGCGACCGCGGCGAACACCTCCTCGATGCGACAGGACGTGGAGGCGGGTCGCCGGACGGAGATCGGCGCGATAAACGGGTACGTCGCCTCGCGAGGGTGCGAACGCGGCGTCGAGACGCCCGTGAATCGGACGCTCGCCGGTCTCGTCAGGGCGTGGGAACGCGAGAACGTCGACGGGGTGAGTCCGCTCACGAGCGCATGATGACGAACAGCGCCGCCAGACCGCTCACGCCGAGGACGAACCAGTAGCTCGCGAACCGATAGATGAGCGCGGCCGCGACCGCGGACCCCGGTGCGATCGTCGGGACGAGCGCGACGATGAGGACGACCAGCGCCGCCTCGACGCCCGCCAGCCCGCCCGGCGTCGGGGTCAAACCCGCCAGCGTGCTCGCCGGGACGATGAAGAGCACGAGCACCAGTTCGAGGGGGAGACCGAGCGACCGTCCCGCGAAGTACAGCGGGAGGGCGAAGAAGACCCAACCGGTGTACGAGAAGACGAGCGCGAACAGCAGTTCGCGGGGTTCGTCCGCGATGCGCTCCAACGAGTTGTAGAACCGGTCGATGCGCGCTCTGACGCCGTCGAGCGTGATTCGGCTCGTTCGGTTGGCGAGGGGCCCAATGAGCGTGAGCACGATATCTTCGACCCCCTGCCGGTATCGCCATCCGGCGTACGCTATCGCCGGGACGCCGAACGCCAGCACGACGAGCCCCTGCGCGAGCCGCTTCGCGCCGTCCGGTAGCGACGCCCGGAGGAGCAGGTAGCTCAACCCGAGGGCGGCGAAGTTGAAGAACGGAAGCAGGTTGAGGAGGTCCGCCGTCACGACGCTGGCGAGGCTGTCCTCGTAGCTCGCTTCCGTGTCGCGCGAGAGGATGTACGCGATGAACGGCTCGCCGCCCGCCTGTCCGAGCGGGGTGACGTAGTTGGCGAACGTCGCCGCGAAGTAGGTGACGACGAGGCGTTTGAACCGCACTTCGATGTCGAGCACCGCGAGCACGATCTGCCACGCTTTCCCCCACGCGGCCAGCCCGATGACGGTCGAAGCGCAGGCGACCCAGACCCACGTGTAGTCCGCCCCTTCGAGGGCGTCCAACACCCGCCGCCAGCCCGCGACCATGACGAGCAGGTAGATGAGGATACCTGCGACGACGAACCCCAGCAGTAGCTTGCCGGTGCCGAACCGCTCCGTAAGTCCTGCGGACAGCGCCTTCCCGCCGTCCGATGCCGACTCGTCCGTCACGCTAGTCGATGTAGCCGAGGTCTTGCAGCCGGTCTTTCGCGTCGTCGCTCATATCGCCGAGCACGTCCTCGTCGCCGACTTCGTTCCACTCGCCGCCGACGGTCTCCTCGAACGCGGAGAGCGCGGCTTCGAGTTCGACTTCCTCGTCGCTTCCCTCGCCGCGGGCGTTGCGGCGTTCGCCGGGGTCCTCGTCCAGATGGTAGAACTCGTCTTCGATGCGCTCGTTTCGGATGTACTTCGCGTCCGGCCTGCGCGCGGCCCGCATCCGCGAGTAGAAGCGAGAGTCCTCGTCGAGCGTGATGTTCGCCCGCTTGGCCTTCTCCTCGAGCTGTTTCAGTTCGACCACGGGGCGGTAGTACTCCACGAAAGCGCACTCGCCGCCGCCCGGCACGTCCTCCGCGAACGACCGGTAGTCCGCGCCGAGCAGCGACCGCGCTTCGTCGAGGGGTCTGGTCGAGTTCGACCCAGAAACGCCCGCGTGGTCGAGAACGGTGTGGTAGAGGTCGACGAGTTCGACCTGTTGGTCGCTCACGCCGGGGTCGAGGTCGGGGTGTTTGACCAGCAGCGGAACGTTGATGACGGGGTCGTAGATGCAGAACTCGTGGCCGTATAGGTCGTGTTCGCCGTGGAGTTCGCCGTGGTCGGCGCAGACGACGACCATCGTGTCGTCCCACTCGTCGTTCGCTTTGAGCCACGAGAACAGTCGATCGAGTTGGTCGTCGATATGCCGGATTTCGGCGTCGTAGAGGCCGCGGATGTCCTCCCACTCGTCCTCGTCGATGTCGCGCGCGCCGCAGTTGTACTCCTTCGAGTTCTGGCAGACCTCGGTCGAATCGACGCCGGGTGCGAACTGCTCCCGGTACTTCTTCGGCGGGTGGTAGGGCAGGTGGGCGTCCATCAGGTTGATGAACGTGAAGTAGGGGCCGTCGGCGTCGTCGATGAACTCGATGGTGCTGTCGATGACCTGCGGCGTCTTCGAGTCCGCACCCTCGCCGCTGGCGAGGTACTCGTGCGCCACGTTGCCGAGGCTGACGAGTTTGTCGGCGACGGCGCGGAGCTTCTCGTTGTCGTTCATCACCTTCCACGCCTTCGCCATCGGTCCGGAGAGGAAGTCGCCGGGCATCACTTCGAAGAAATTATCCTGGTCGTCGAAACCGTCGGTGAGATGGGTGTACGGCGTTATCCACGCGTTCGAGGAGTAGCAAGCGGTGCCGTATCCGGCGGCGGAGAGCGTCTGCGCGAGCGTCGTCGCGCCTTCCAGATAGGGATTTTCCTGGCTCGCACCGTGCTCGCTGGGATACATTCCCGTGAACAGCGAGGCGTGTACCGGCAGGGTCCACGGAGCGGGGGCGACCGCCTGCTCGAACACGGTCGCGTCTTCCGCGAACCGTTCGAGGCCCGGCGTCGTGGGTCGGTCGTATCCGTACACCGAGAGGTGGTCCTTCCGGACGGTGTCCATGACCACGAATACGACGTTCTGCGCCGAGGCGTCGTCGTTCGTCATACTGTCGGCTGCTACATCGTCCGATGGGATAAATATCGTGATTCCCGGCGTGGAACGGCCGAAAGCTAAAAATACGGGATTAGAACGGGGCCTGCGGACCTTCGTCTTCGTCGGAGTCGTCGCTCGATTCGCCGGGGAAGGACGGGCTCATACCGCCGCCCATTCCGCCGCCGCCCATTCCGGTGTCGGCGTTGACCTTCTCGATTTCGGGAATCTCCTTGACCATCCGGCTCTTGATCGCTTGAATCGTCATCGGGGAGATACCACAGCCGCTGCACGCGCCACCGAGCATGATGGTGACCTCGCCGGTTTCGCGGTCGATGTTCTGGATGGCGGCGCTCCCGCCGTGCATTTGGATCTGGGGGAAGTTACGGCGCAGGAAGTTGCTGACCCGTTCTTCCAAGTCGTCGGCTTCGTCCTGAGTCTCGGTGCTCATGTTCCGGCGTAGGGGGCCAGCCTCCTTAGGCCTTTCCACTAACCCGGACCCGAATTCGGTGATTTTCGCCGGTTACGAACCGCGTTCTACCGGTTCCGTCGATTCCCGACGGGACGCTCGGCCGCGAGCGCTACTCGTTCGATTCGAAACCGAAAACGCGACGCAGTTCGGACTCGATACGCTCGACGTAGACGTCCACCGTCTCCGCGATCTTCTCGTCGTCCGCGAGAACGCCCTGCACGCGGTCGGCCGGATTCTCGGGGAGTTCGACGCGGAACTCGCCGTCTCCCTCGTAGAACGGTTCGCTCTCGTTCAGCACCTGCTGGTCGATCGCGTGAACGAGTTCGGAGTCGTACCGGTCGTTCATGTAGTTGAAGGCGTCCTTGTACGCTCGTTGGAGTTCGTTGAAGTAGTGGACGTACTTATCCTCGAACTTCTCGGGGTCGAACTCGGTCATGCCCTGAACGTGGAGCGGAGCGGGTAAAAATGGAATCGTTCCGCGCGAACCTCCGACCGACCCTCGCGTCGAAAAGCCGCCGTCGATGCGGTTCGTCGCGTTTCGAAGGGGACCGCACGACCCGTCGTTCGGTGATGAAACCCCGACCCCTCGACAACGGTTCGTTCGCCCGGCTCGGTGTACGACACCGGAACGACCGCCCCCAATTCCGTATAGCGATATGTGATGTATCTTCGAAGCGTGGAGGAATCCCGGTACCGGCGGGTACGCCCGGCTCGGCCGACTTTCGAGCCGCTTCGGCGATTGAGAAGTCGACGGTGACGAACGAGGCGGCAGCGGAAGCCGCGAGTGAGGTCCTTCGGCGCGCCTCATGCCGGTCCGAACTCCGATAGAATTCGGTGGGAGAGCCGAATCGCGCGAACGCGGTTCGTCTTCCCGCGTTCGAAGTCGACCGCGAATTTAGCTCTCACGAACGGTGGAAGCGCTCCGCCGCCTTCCGGACGGCATTTCGGAGGAGCGCCAGGAACTTCGTCCGGGCGTCGAGCCGACCGGTTCACCAGCGGAAGTTCGCTCCCTCCCATCGGATGTTCCTCCGCGTACGGCGGGAGCGACCGTCCCGAGTGACGAGTCGGCCGGTAATCGGGCACTCTTCGATACGCTTCCGGGAACTCCCGGCGGTCAACCGGCCGTTTCTGGGCGATGCCGTATATCGACGGTTTCGCCGAAATAAATCGTTTATCGCTATACGAAATCTTCAGAAGCGGTTCCACCGACGGAAGCGCCGCTACCTTCGGAATCGACTTTCTTCGGGTTGTGCTGACCACATTCGGACGAGCGGGAGCGCTTCGCGTTCGGAACGCATATGATATCTTAGAAGATGTCGCAGACATGAAGTTCCGGCCGTCCGCGGTTCGAATCGGAGTCGCTCTCGCCGGGTTCGGCGTTCTCGTCCACGCGGCGACCGTCTTCGTTCTGTTCGCACTCCCCCAACGTTTCCTCGCCGAGGCCGTCGCGCGCGTTTCTCGATGCGTGGTTTCAGCCGATCGCCACGGTCGGCGGGAGCCTCGCGTTCTTCGGAGTACCGCTAGTCGCGGCGGTCGGCGGATTCTACCTCGTACGCACCGAGGAGGCGACCCTCGAGGGGGTCGTCGTCGGATTCACCGTTGGTGGCGTCGCGTACGGTATCGGAATCGCACTCGTAAGCTGGACGGGAACGGCGGTTTCGCTGCGCCCGTCCGCGACGGAGTACGCCGTTCAGTCTGCCCGTCTCTGAGGACGGTTCGTGGGAGCGGCGCTGTTCGGTGCCCTCGGCGCGACGTTCACCGACCGGGGCCGGCGGCCGGCGTCCGACGAGTACGGTACGAGTAGCGAGTAATCAGGTCGGCGTTCGAATCGCCGAACGACGGGAGGCTCGAAGCGCGAACCTACAGAAACGAAGTAACTACCGGAGCTGTTCGCCGACCAGTTCGTCGGCGTGCGCGACGAACGCCGCTTCTCGTCCCTTCGGCACCGTCGCCCCCGCCGCGACGTTGTGGCCGCCGCCGTCGCCGCCGACCGCGCGAGACGCCTCTTTCATTACGACGGAGAGGTCGAGACCCTTGCGGGTGAGGGCCGGCGTTCCGCGCGCCGAGACTTTCACTTCCTCGTCGTTCTTCTGGGCGAAGGCGACGATGGGCGTTCCGCGGTCGATGCCGTCCGCACCGACCGCCATTCCCGCGACGATGCCGACGATGGTCTCGCGGACGCGGTCTTCGGCGTGGAACCACTGGACGTGGTCCTCCCGAGTGACGCCCTCGGACCGCACCCAATCGATGGCTTCCGAGAGATTCCGTCGGTGGTTCGTCAACAGGGTTCGCGCCCTATCCAGCGCGGCGTCGCGGTCGCCGAGGCAGACGGCGAGACCGACGTCGGCCCGGTCGTAGCGCGCCGTGGCGTTGAGCAGCGTCGAGAACTCGCTCACGTCGCGGAGTTCCGTCCCTTTCACTTCGCCGGCGAGCGTGTAGGAGGTGCCGACCAGTCCGTCTATCTTCTCGGCGGGGACGCCCTTTCGCACCGCGCGCCGGACGAGCGCGCTGGCGACGGTCTGTTTCTCGTCGCCGGTCAGATCGACCCAGCGCCGCCAGTCGCCGTCTTCTCGGAGGTCGATACCGAGCCCGTCGAGGAACCGAAGGACGCCGTTCTGGTCGTTCGAGATGCCGGGAATGTATACGTCGGTCGCGTACTCCAACAGCTTCGGGAGGGGGCGGGTCTGCTTACCGTACAGCGCGAGGTCGGTTCCGATTTCGAGGACGCCGGCGTCGATGCCCTCCTCCACGACGTTCGCGTTCGCACCGACGAGTTCGCCGTCCGAGACCTGCATGTCGCCGACGGCCCCGACGACCGCGAGCGCCGCGAGGTCCCGGTTGTCGGCGTCTTCCGGTTCGAGCGCCCGCGCGAGAACGTAGCTCGCCCCCGCGCCGGAGAGCTCCGACGAACCGTCGATACCGAACAACAGCGGATTGAGGTGGAACTCGGTGTCCGCGTCGGCCGGCTGGTGGTGGTCGGCGATGACCGGCGTGAAATCGCCCGCCGACTCGTGCTCCGCGATGACGTCGAGTTGTCCGCTTCCGAAGTCGGTGAACAGGACGGTGTCGTAATCGGTCGCCGCGACGGACGCTATCTCGTCCGCGTCGAGTTGCTTGCTGAACACGGACTCGAACCGGATTCCCGCGCGTTCGAGCGCGGACGACGCGATGGCGGCGCTCGTCAGACCGTCGGCGTCGATGTGCGAGGCGAGCAGGACGCCGTCGGCGTCGCGCAGTCGGTCCGCGCACGCCGTCGCGCGCTCCGTCAGTTCCGGAACCGGGGCACTCATAGGTACATCATGGGGAGGTTCTATCGTTTAAAGTTCAGCTTTTTCGCGGAGACGGTCGACCGCATCGCGCGCCAACCGGTCGAAGGAGGCGACGTCGGGGACGACGTCGACGCGGAGACCGTGCTCTCGTGCCGTCTCGCGCGTCGGATCTCCGATCACGCCGACGACGGTCGCTTCGAGACCCGCGACCGCTTCGTCCCGAATGCCGCGCTCTTCGGCGGCGGCGAGGAAGTGCTCGACCGTGAGCGACGACGTGAACAGCGCCGCGTCGAGTTCCCCTTCCGCGGCGAGTTCTGCCGAGCGTCCCGCACCCTCCGGGCGGACGAGTTCGTAGAGAACGGTCTCGTGAACGTCGGCTCCGGCGTCGGCGAGGCCGTCGGTCAGCACCTCGCTCCCGTGGTCGCTTCGGGCGACTTCGACGCTCTCGCCCTCGACGCGGTCGGCGAGCGTCGAGACGAGGCCGTTCGAGGAGAACTCGTCGGGAACGACGTCCGCGTCGTAGCCGCGCTCGCGGAGCGCGGCGGCGGTCGAGTCGCCGATGGCGCAGACGGTCGCGCCGTCGGGAGACCAGTCGGCCTCGTGCGTGAGTTCGACGCCCGTCTTGCTCGTCAGCACGACGAAATCGGCGCTCCGAGGGGTGTTTCCGGTCGGTTTCACCGCGAGCATCGGGTCGGCCACGGGGTCGACACCGAGCGATTCCAGCAGGGTCACCGCCTCGTCGAGTCGCTCGTCGTCCGGGCGGAAGACGGCGACCCTCATTCGTCCTCCCGGGCCGCCTCGATGAGCTCCCGAGCGCCGCGCTCCGCGAGTTCGCCGGCGACCCGCTTCGCGCCGGAGACGTGCGTCTGCACGGGTACGTCGCGCTTGATCGAGACCGCCTCCGAGCCGTCAGCGCTGAACACCTGCGCCTCGACGTGGACGTTCTCGCCTTGGATGATGGCGTGAACGCCGATGGGTGCGATACAGCCGCCGTTCAGTTCGCGGAGGATGGTTCGCTCGACGGTCGTCTCGACCCGCGTTCGCGGGTGGTCGATGACGGTGTGCACGTTCTCCGCGAGGTCGGTGTCCAGCGTGACGACCGCGAGCGCGCCCTGTCCCGGGGCGGAGACGAACTCCTTCTGCGGGAGGGACTGGTACTCGACGTGGTGGGCGAGACCGCTCCGCTGGAGGCCCGCTTCCGCGAGCACGATGGCGTCGTACTCCGTCTCCACCTCCCGCTCCAGCGCCCGGCGCTCGACTTCGGCGAGGTCGTCGAACCACTCCTCGACCGTCTTCTCGTAGGGGAACTCGTAATCGTCGTCCTTTCCGACGTGGGCCTTGCGCTCGCTCTCTTCCTCGCTTCGTTCCTGATGTTCCAACTGGAGCGTCGGAGCGAGCAGTTTCTCGACGCGCGTGTCGACGTTGCCGCGCAGGGGTTCGACGACGAGGTCGGGCCGGTAGTTCAGCAGCTGCGCCTTCCGGCGGAGGCTCGACGTTCCGACGACCGCGCCCTCCGGAAGTTCGTCGATGGATTTGCCGTCTGGCGTCACGAGCGCGTCGTTCGCGCTCGCGCGCTCGGGAACCCCCGCGACGATGAGTTCGTCGGGGTGTTCGGTCGGCATATCCTTCATCGAGTGAATCGCCCCGTCCACGTCGCCGTCCAGCACGCGCTGGTCCAGGTCCCGGACGAACGCGCCCGTCTTCCCGAGTTCGGTGATGAGCGCGTCGTCCAACCGGTCGCCCGTCGTCTCCACCTCGACCAGTTCGACCGTGAATCGGCGGTCTTCCAGCGCCGCCTTTACCTCCCCCGACTGTCGAACGGCCAAATCCGAACCCCGCGTGGCGAGACGGAGTTCCGTTCCGCGATAGCTCATATCCGTCAGTGAGAACCCGACGTTGAAACCACCTTCGCAACGCGGCCTTTTACGACGGTCGGTGGGGCGACGGGGTCGCGGTCTTCGGACGGCTCTTCCCTCGACGCGGTCGGGGCTTCGAATCGCCGCTCACGGGACGCCGACGTGTTCGTGGCGTTTTCGGAGGTAGTAGAGGGAGAACGGAACGCTCAGGACGAACCCGACGATGACGGCGAGCGAGAGGTCGGTGAGCGCGAGTCCGGCCAGCGCGACGAGACCGACCAGCGCGACGAGGGCGTAGTTCCCGCTCGGCTCCCAGTCGAGTTCGGCGCGGTTGATGGCCTGCGTGTCTTGAAACACCGCGAACGGAAACAGCGCAGTGAGCACGACGAAGGGGATGCCGACCGCGACCAGCGAGACGAGCGTCGCTTGGGGAAGGGCGAGAAAGAGGCGAACGACGAACGGAGGCCCGGACTCGCCGACCAGTCCGGGGTCGACCGATATGGCGAACGCGACCCACGCGACGGTCACCAGCCAGAAGGCGAAGACCGTCGGCACCGCCGCTATCCAGTACCACCAGCGGGAGTTCACGCGGTCGCCGGAGAGCTTCGGACGTTGCATCTGGTCGCTCGTTAGGGCGGGGGGATAAAACGAATGTCGCCTCTCGGACGCCGCCCGGTGCTCGATTCACCCGGAGGTCGGGACGCGAATCTCGCGGTAGAAGGCGACGGAGAACGCCGCCATGATTCCGGTGAAGAGCCCGGAGAGGGCGACGAACGCGATGGCGATTCCGAGGAGTCCTCCGACCGAGGTGACCGGGTCGACGAAGGGGGCTTCCGCGTCGGGCATCGTCAGTAGGGTGAGCACCACCCCGCCGAGACCGAAGGGGAGACCGACCGAACCCGCGAGAAGCGAGTAGCCGAGGGTGGTCACGAGATGCGCCCGAACGCACCGGAAACTGTGCTTGATCGCGGTGCGACGACCGCTACGGCGGGAGGTTCTACAGCGCCTCTTTGTACGCCTCCAGCGTCGCCTCGACGTCCTCCTCGGTGTGCGCGTAGCTGACGAACTGCGCTTCGAACTGGTTCGCCGTGAGGAAGACGCCCTGGTCCAGCATGGCGGGGCGGAATAGGCGTTCCCACCGCTCGGTCTCGGCTCGGTCGACGTCGGCCCCGGACTTGGGACAGTAGTCGAACCGGGGGCAGTTCGCGTCCTGCGTACAGCCGGCCTCGCAGTGGCCCTCGCGGTCGCTCGGTCCCTCGCGGGTGAAGATGACCTTGAAGATGCTGTCGGTGCCCGCCACGGTGTACTCGGGGGCGCGGTCGGCCACGATGTCGGTCAGTCCCCTCCGGAGTCGCTCGCCGAGGTCGTCGACGTGGTCGTACACGTCGTTCTCCGCGGCGAAGCGGAGCGTTTCGAGTCCGGCGGTCATCGTCACGGGGTGGCCCGAGAACGTCCCGGCTTGGAAGACGGGACCGGTCGGCGCGAACTGCTCGACGATCTCCGCCCGGCCGCCGACGGCACCGATGGGGAAGCCGCCGCCGACGATCTTGCCGAAGGTCGTCAGGTCGGGCGTGACGCCGAACTTACCCTGCGCGCACTGCAAGCCGCCGACGCGGAATCCCGTGATGACCTCGTCGAAGACGAGGAGCGAACCGTGCTCGTCGGTCACCTCGCGGAGCGTTTCGAGGTAGCCCTCGACGGGGTGGACGACGCCGTGGTTGCCGAGGATGGGTTCCGCGAGGACGCAGGCGACGTCCTCGCCGTGCTCCTCGAACGCATCGCGGAGCGCCTCCTCGTCGTTGAACGGGACCGGAATCGTCTCGCGCGCGAAGGCGGCGGGGATGCCGCCGGAACTCGGTTCGGCGGGACGGCCGGACTCGCCTTGCACCAAGGTCGACTCCTGCGCGCCGTGATAGCCGCCCTGCATGACGACGATTTTGTCCCGGTCGGTGTAGCCGCGGGCGAGGCGCACGGCGGAGACGGTCGCCTCGGTGCCGCTGTTGACGAACCGGACCATCTCGACGCTCGGGACGTGGCGGGCGACGAACTCCGCGAGTTCGACCTCCACCTCGGTCGGCGCGCCGTACATCGGACCGTCCGAGAGGCGCGACTGAATCGCCGACTGAACGGGCTGGGGCAGGTCGTGGCCCAACAGCAGCGGGCCGTAGCCCATCGCGTAGTCGAGGTACCGGTTTCCGTCGGCGTCGATGACGTGCGCGCCGTCGCCCCGCTTCACGAAGAAGGGGTAGGGGCGAACGGCCCGGACTGGGGAGTTGACGCCGCCCGGAAGCACTGACAGTGCGCGGTCGTACAGGTTTCGAGAGCGCTCGCGGTTCATGGTCGGCGGGTTCGAACTCCCGGGTAAAGTTTGTGTCGAGAATTGCGCGCGAAGCGATTCTGTCGCAGGGGGCTCTTCGAGGTTCCCGCGACCCGTCGTGACTCCGGCGAGCGCTGCGGTTCCGGTCGCTACTCTCGGTCCGATTTGAGTATCTCCGTGATGAGCCGATTTACGCCGCGGCGAATTCGTTCCGATGCGGCGTTTTCGGAGATACCCAGTCGAGCGGCCAACTCTGCGAGCGAACTCTCGCGGGGAATTTCGAAGTAGCCGCAATCGACGGCCGTTACGAGCGTCTCTCGTTGTATTTCGGTCAATCCCGGTATCGAGTCGATCGAATCGGATCGCTGTTCGTAAATCCTGTCGACGTCCATGGTAATCCGATGCTCATGACAGAAATAGTAGAATTGCTGGAAGGAGTTCCTGTCGGGAAAGGCAACGCGGAACTTCCATCCGTCGTGCGTGGCGATGAGGTTGTGGATGACGCCACCTTCCTCGATGAGGATCGGATAGATACTCGTCTGCCGACCTTCGCCGATCAACTCCAGTTGATAGAGACGTCGGTCGCCGACTTCGATAACCTGCAACGGTGTCGTGACGGTCGGGTCGGCTTCGAGAGCGTCCTCGAACGCGTCGAAATCGCCGCCGTGTGCCCACAGGAGCACGCGAATGCGATCCTCCACCGGGTCGGACCGTTCCCACGCGAGTTCCATATCGGGAACGCGTTCCAAGGTCTCTCGTAAAATCGGATGATCCAGAGTGAACTCCACGATGATCATGGTATCGTCCCCCCCTGCCGCATCGTGTGCTCGGGAGTCTGTGACGGGGTTAGATCGAGATACATATAAAGAGCGGGAAAACTCCCGCAATCTCCCTTTTCAATAGCATAAATAACGACTCCCCCGATGGAGGCCGAGAACACCGAGGAGGAAACCCTCGACGCGTGCTGTGACGTTCTGAGCGACCAGCGACGTCGGTACCTGTGTTCTCACCTACTAGAATCGGGCGAGGATGTCTATTCGCTCGATGAACTCGCCGAACGGGTGCGAGAGCGAGGGCGAGACGACGCTCCCGAGTTAGAGAAGCACCGACAGCGAATCCGTCACGAACTTCACCATTGGCACCTCCCGAAACTGGCCGATACCGGCCTCATAGATTACGACGCCGGGACTCGCACCGTTCGGTATCGAGAGTCGCGGGTGCCACCTCGCATCCGTACACTCCTCGGGCGGAGAACCCTCACTAAAGAGGAATCTCCGGGTAACCGAGGTTGACGCTCCTTGTACCGACCGACGGTCGTCCGTTCTACGCCCGCTCTGCCGGGTTCGTTCCCGTACGGCGGGTGATTTGCATCGGTCGGTACGGATTTCGACGGGGCCGTCTCGCCGCGTGGTGCCGGTCGAAAGCCGACACGTTCGAAGAAAACTCGAAACCGTAACCGCGAACCCGTTACTGCTGGAAGTGGTCTTGCAGAATCTCCAGGGTCTGCTCGCGGTCGTCCCATTCGACGAACACCGCGACGCTGGTCGCGCTGGTTATCATGTCGTGGATGTTGATGCGAGCGTCCGCGATGGGATGGACGAGTTCGTGGATGATTCCCGGTCGGTTGGGGAGTTCGCCGCCCGTGACGCGAACCACCGCGACGGGGTCGTCCACGGAGATGGAGGAGAGCGACTCCTCGTCGATGACCTCCTGGTGGAGGATGTTCTCCGCGCGCTCGGCAACCTCGGTGTCGACGTAGAACGTGATGCTGTCCATCCCGCTGGCGACGGCGTCGACGTTGATACCGCTGTTTCCGAGCGCGGACGAGAGGTCGGCGAGGATGCCGGGGCGGTTCCGAATCGCCCGACCGGCGACGGTGAGGCAGGCCAGCGGTTCCTCCCGCATGTCGGTGAGGTTCTCGAACTGGCCCGTGACGCTCGTCCCGCCCGCGAGCAGGTCGCCGTGCTGGTAGTGAACCACGCGGACGTGGAGGTCGTCGTCCTTGTACGAGAGCGCCGAGGGCGCGACCACTTCGGCCCCGCGGAACGAGAGGTTCCGGAGTTCGTCCACCGTTATCTTGCCGACGTTTCGCGCGCCTTCGACGACGCTCGGGTCGCCGGTCATGACGCCCTCCACGTCGGTGACGATGACGACCTCGTCGGCGTCCATGAACGTCCCGAGCATCACCGCGGTCGTGTCGCTCCCGCCGCGTCCGAGCGTCGTCACGTTACCGTCCCCGTCCTCGGCGAGAAAGCCCGTCACGACCGGGACGGTGTCGCCCAATCGTCCGGCGAGTTCGGCGGCGCGCTCGCGGGTCTCCTCGGCGTTCACTTCCCCGCGCGAGTCGGTGACGACGGGCCAGTCGTCGCCCCCCGGTTCCACGAACGTGGCGTCCACGCCGCGGGCGGAGAGGGCGGCTTTGAGCATCCTGACGCTGGTTCGCTCGCCCATGCTGACTATCTCGGCGCGGTCGGGTTCGTCCGCGTCGAACTGAATTTCGTCGAGGAGTTCGTCGGTCGAGTTGCCCATCGCGCTGGCGACGACGGTGATCTCGTGCCCCGCTTCGACGGCGGCGGCGACGGAGTCCGCGGCCCGGTTGATGCGGTCGCCGCTTCCGAGGCTGGTACCCCCGAACTTGGCGACTACGCGCACCGAACCACCACCGGTTCCGGTGAACGATGATTCATGCCCGGGGATAGCCACGGTAGTCAGATAACTGCTTTCATGTCCGGAATTTCTGCCAGTTTACTCCGTTCGCGCGACGTTCGACCGTGTGGTTTCGGCGAGGTCGGTTGCGGGTTTCCGTCGAACCCTCACTCCGACGGGTCGCCGGAGGACGATTCGGACGAGTCGTCCGTCGCGGATTTCGACCGCTCCTCCCCCTCCGAGTCGGCGGAATCGGAAGGTCGTGAGTCCTCCTCGGATCGTTCGTCGGACGCGGGTTCGGGCGAATCGCCCAACAGTTCCGCCGACCGCTCCAGTTCTTCGAGGGGGTCGAACGTGACCAACCCGTCGCCGCCGGTGTACTCGTACGCGACCCACTCGGGGATCACGAGGACGCCGTTCATCTTCCGGATTCGAACCTGCTTGACGAGCACGTTCTCGATTATCGATCCGTTCAGCTGCAGGTCGACGAGACCGTCGATGACGTACCCCAAATCGTGCGGGAAGACGTCGTCCTCCCCGGCGAACGTGGCGCCCGCGAACACGGGAACGAACCGACCCTTGCACACGTCCGCTCGGAGGTCTTTCACGAAATCGTAGGCCTGAACCGGTTGGACGAGCGTCCCGAACTCGGTCAGCGAATCGATGACGACGATTCCGGCGTCGCCCATCGACAGGGCTTCGAGGCAGTTGTCGAGTTTGTGCTGGAGTTCGCTGGTGTCGCTGGGGTCCCGAACCGTCGCGGTCGCGGCGGCGGTGACGCGGTGGAGGAACTGGTTCCAGTCGTCCATCCGGGCGAACATTCGCCTGCGGTCGCCGACGCGGTAGGTGAAGCAGTCGACGATGCGCAGTTGGCCCGTTTCGAGGTACGGGAGGACGTTCCACTCCAGCGATAGGAACTGCTCGACGACGGAGACGGGCGGTTCGGTGAAGCTGACGACGACGGCGGGTTCGTCGCGCTGGAGCGTCCGCCAGACGAGTTCGGCCTGTATCGCGTTGTTCCGGGTACCTTCGTCGCCCGAGAGCAGGACGAATGAGTTTCGCGGCAGCCCCTCCGGCAGGTGGTCGTCCAGCGCCGAGACGCCCGTCTCAATCTGGCGAAAGCCGTGGTACTCGGTGAACACGCGGTCGTTCTTTCGCATCTCGTCCCGGCACGTCGTCGAGCAGAACTCGTACGTGTCCGACCCGTACTCCAGCGTCACCGACTCCGCCGGACGCGGGAGGCGACAGAAATCGCACCGGTTCCGGTCGTCGCCGGGTACGTCGCTCATGGCCGGGCGTATGTGTCCGAACGAAATGAAGCTACTCCCGCGGAACCGGTCGGCGACCCCCCTCGAAGCGGGCGCGAGTCGCGTGCTTGCTGGATAAAGCGACGAGCGTATCCACCGCAGGGGAGGGACGGTCGACCGACCGTCGACCGTATCTCGGTTCTCACCGAGGGAGAGACGTCGGACGAGCGCTGTCGGACGCCGCTTCTCGCTCGTTTACGATTCGATATCGACTCCTCGCCGAATCGCATCACCCGTCGAATCGCTTACGAAAATCGGTCGCTACGAACGACGGTCGTTTGATACTGAAAGCTCTGGCCTATTGCTCGCACGATGCGCTTCACGACCTATGAAAGACGCGACCACCGACGGTAGCGGAGAGGAGTTCGTGCGCCGAAAGGGCGAACGAAAGAAATCGACCGGAGCACCGACGGAACCGTTCGAGCGACCGCTTCCGACGGAGAGCGGTAGCCGCGCCGACGTCGGCGCTGGCCGAAAACGACGAGTACTCGTGCCGATCGACGGCTCCGACCCGTCGCTGAAGGCGGTAGAGCACGCTTGCGCGGCGTACTCGAACGCGGACGTGACGGTTCTTCACGTGTTCAAATCGTCGAGCGCCGACGCCCGGCAGTCGAGTACCGGCGAAGGATCGGACGATTTCCAGGAGTCGAGACGCGCACAGCGACGGGAACGGGGGCGGAGTGTCGAACGGATGTTTGACGAGGCGAGGGGAGTAGCCGCCGAGTACGACGTCGAACTCGTCACGGAGACCGCCACCGGAGATGCGACACGCGGAATCATCGCCTACGCCGAAGAGCGCGCGTTCGATCACATCGTCATCGGGAGCCACGGTCGTTCCGGTTTCACTCGAGTACTGCTCGGAAGCGTCGCCGAGGGAGTCCTTCGCCGCGCGACGGTTCCCGTCACCGTCGTCCCGACGCGAGGGGAGGCCGACGGTCGAGTGGAAGTAAGTCACGTCTTCATCCCGGTTGACGCATCGACGATGGCGACCGTTCCATTGACGTACACCGCCGAAATGTTCCCCCGCGCGAAGTGTACGGTAGCGTATCTAATCGATCCGGCGGAAGGGTACGTCGAAACGGAGGGGCAGTCGCGTCACCGCGCCGAACGGTGGCAGGAGAAGACGAAACGCCGAATGGAACGGGCGTTGAAGGACGCGAGGCGGGTCAGCGAGCGTGGCGTCGACTGTTCAACCACGACGCTCCTGGGCACGCCGCCGCGTGCGGTCGTCCTGTACGCGGAAGAACACGATGTCGATCACATCGTCGTTAGGCGCCGTGGTCGCACCCGCTTGGCTCGGATACGGCCGGATGGCGTTTCGACTTCGATAGCGCGCCGATCGCCTGTCCCTGTCACGGTTATTAACTGATTTGAGGGTGATTTGAGAGTCATGTTGCACAATCAAGGAATCCACGGAGGCGGCGTCCCGTCTCGTTCGATTCCGCTCGCCGGTAGTGAACGCGTCCCCGTGAGCACCTTCGAACCGCGTGCTTCGACGTCCCACTCACCCTCGGCCAACCGTCGGCGAGTCGTCCGCGGTACCGGCCGAGGAGGTGACCGATGACGACCATCGAACCGCTCGGACACCACGAGCTGTTCCTGGTCATCGTCCAGCTAACGCTGTTGCTGTTCGTCGCACGAACGCTGGGCGAACTGTTCAGTTCGATCGGACAACCCGCGGTCGTCGGCGAGCTGCTCGCCGGGGTTCTTTTGGGACCGTCCGTTTTGGGCGCGGTGGCTCCGGGGCTCTACGGGACGCTGTTCGGCGTTTCCGAGAGCCAGTTCCACCTCCTCGAGATCGTCGCGTGGATCGGCCTCATCATGCTCCTGATCGTCACCGGGCTCGAAACCGATATCGACCTCATCAGGAGCAAGGGACGAACCGCGACCACCCTCTCGATCGGGGGAATCGTCGTCCCGTTCGCGACCGGCTTCGCACTCGGGTGGTTCCTTCCGGTGGAGTTCATCGCCGCACCTGACCAACGGCTCGTGTTTAGCCTGTTCATCGCCACGGCGATGAGCATCTCCGCGATTCCCGTAATCGCGAAGGTGCTCATCGAACTCGACGTCATTCGACGCGACATCGGCCAACTCATCCTCGCCGCGGGGATGGTCGACGACACGCTCGGATGGATCCTCCTCGCGACGGTCGCCGGACTCGCGCGGAGCGGCGGCGTCGACGTAAACTCGGCCGTGACGACCGTCATCTCGGTCATCGTCTTCCTCGGGCTCGCGTTCACCGTCGGCCAGCGTCTGGTTCGCGAGATCATACGGTGGGTCGATAACGTCGTCGGCGGCGAAACGTCGATGCTGACGGCGCTGATGGTTCTGGCGCTCGCCGGGGGGATGATCACGCAGTATCTGGGGCTCGAAGCGATCCTCGGCGCGTTCGTCGTGGGCATCCTGGTCAGTCAGGTGAAACGCTTCGACTACCACCTCCGGCACACCTTCGAGATGATGACGCTCGGAATCTTCGCGCCGATCTTCTTCGCCATCGCGGGGTTGCGGATGAACGTCGCGAGCCTGTTCGACCCGACGGTGTTCGCCGTGGGGCTCGTCGTCCTCGGGGTGGCGTGTTTCGGGAAGTTCGCCGGAATCATGGGCGTCTCTCGACTGGCCGGACTCTCGCGCTGGGAGGGGATCACGATCGGCGGCGGGATGAACGCTCGAGGGGCGATGGAGATCATCGTCGCAACCATCGGCCTCGGGCTGGGTATCTTGACCACGGACATGTACAGCATCATCGTCGCGGTCGCTATCGTGACGTCGCTGATGGCGCCCGCGATCATGCGCTGGTCAATTCCGAAGATCGAGATGAGCGAGGAGGAGCGTCGACGGCTGGAGCAGGAGGATCAGCGACGGCGGAGTTTCATGGGCGGAATCAATAAGGTCTTGCTGCCGACGCGTTGCGATCTCGACTCGCAGTTCGCCGCCCAACTCGTTGGAGCGTTGAGCCGCGGCCAGGAGATCGAGGCAACGAGCATGTACATCGATCGCAGCGAGCAAGGCGATCGAGGGATTCTAGCCCCGTTACGGACGATGCTCGGCGACGGTATCCCGCGGACGATCCGAGGCGACGGAGGAACGATTTCGGAAGACGACGCTGGAGACGAGCGAGTGGACGCAACCGAGAACGACAGTACGCTCAGCGACGATTCGAAGCGGTGTCGAGATCTAATGGAACTGCAACTCAACCTTCCCGGCTCGCAGACCCGCTCTATCGTCCGATCCGAGCGAACAAACGCGACTGAGACGGTGCTTCGGGAGGCGAACGAGGGATACGATATGCTGGTGCTCGGCGCCTCCGAGCACGGTGCGCACGCCGACGATCCGCTGTTCAGTGCGACCATCGACGAGATAATCCACGACGCGCCGTGTCCCGTGATGGTCGCGAGTACGGATCGCGAAACCGACGAGGAGGGGACTCTCCTGCAGGACGAGGTTCCGATTCGACGCATTCTCCTGCCGACGGTCGGAACCGAGTACAATCACCACGCGGCGGAGGTGGCGTTCGCGATAGCACTCGACCGGAACGCCGCGGTGGATATCGTCCACGTCGTCAATCCGCTGCAGACGGGTGACGTCTTCGCCAACCGGCCGAACAGGGATTCGGCGCTGCGCCTCGGCGAAGAGATCGTTGACGGCGAAGCAGACCTCGGTCGTCAGATGGGTGCGGAGGTTCGCACGAACGTGTTCGTCGGCGAGAACGAACCGGAAGAGGAACTGGTCGCGCTGGCCTCCGAGGAGGGCTACGACCTTATCGTCTTGGGGAGTAATCTCCGCCCGCTCTCCGGTCGCGCCTTCTTCGGCCACCGCGCGGAGTACATCGTCAAGCACGCCGACTGCCCCGTGGCGGTTCTCGCCTCGGCATAAAACGAAACCCGGTGCGCCGTCGCGCTTCCGGTGGTCCGCGGTACCGCGACGGCGCACGCGTCGCCGGTTGCGAAGTGAACGAATCCGTCGGAGGAACCGACGTCTCCGTCCGCGCGGTCGGTTATCGCATCGTCGAAAAGCGCGCCCGGTGAGCGTCCTCGAAGACCGCGACCGGCATCCGTTCCGCGTCGGCGCGCCGCGCCGCTCGGTACCGCTCGGAACGTGGTGGCGGCGGAAACCCGAGAGGAATTTCCGTTCGGTACTTCTCGTCGCGTCTCGATTGCGATTACTGCGAAACCGGTCGTGTCAGAGTGGAAGAGTATCGACAACGCTTTCGGTCACAGCGTTTGAGTCACAGAGAAGGGGATTCTCATGGGTGTCATCGCGCAGGTCGAAATACCGGCGAAGGAGTTTGCACTGGGGACGACGCTCGAAAAGGCGCCGCGCGTGGAATTCGACATCGAACAGGTCGTCGCTCACGGCACCGACCACGTCTTTCCGTTCGTGTGGGCCATCGGAGACGATCTCGAATCGCTGGAGGACCTGTTGCGCGAGGATCCGGACGTCAACGACTCCGAGCTACTCGCCGAACTCGAGGATCGTCGGCTGTATCGGATGGACTGGGTGGCGCACATCCGACTCATCGTTCGTATCGTGATCGAAGAGAAAACGACGATTCTAGACGCGCACGGAAAAGACGAACGATGGAAACTTCGAATCCTGTTCCCCGATCACGGCGCGCTTTCGCGAACGCGCGAGTTCTGCGAACGAAACGGCATTCCGTTCGACGTGAAGGCCGTCTACAGGTTGAGCGAGGGGAAACAGCGCATGTTCGGACTCACCCAAGAGCAGTACGAGGCGCTCGTCGCGGCGACCAAACGCGGGTACTACGACGTCCCGCGCGCCATCGACGCCGACTCGCTCGCCGCTGAACTCGGTATCACGCCGCAGGCGCTGTCCGAACGCCTTCGACGCGGACAACGAACCTTGAACAGGAACACCCTCGGTATCGGGAGCGAGCCGGACAGCGACCACGACGGGTAATCGACGACGACGAGGCTCGTTCGACAGACTTTCTCGAAGGACGAGTGGTCGGAGTAAGAATTACTGCACGGGGGCGACAATGGCCATCATGCGCGTCCGAGACGCAATCGAAGCGGACGGCGACCACCTCGCCGAACTCGCCGATGTTCCGACGGAGGTGATGGCCGACGTGGTTCACGATCGAACCCTCCGCGTCGCCGAGTCGGACGAGGAAATCGAGGGGTTCGTCGGCTTCGACGCCCACGAAGACACGGTTCACGTCACCCACCTCTTCGGGACGGAGTCCTCCTGCGAACGCCTGCTGGACGAACCGATCCGATTCGCGGCGAACGAGGGGATGGCGGTCGAGATACTGCTCCCCGAGTCGGAAGCCGACGCCGCGACGGCCGCCGAGCGCGCCGGGTTCGAGCGGACGGGGTCCGGACCGCGGTTCGAGGGGCAGCGGACCCTTCGGTTTCGACTGGAGAACCCCGAGACTGCGGCGGAGTGAGTCGGTTTTTCGAACCCGAGAAAACCACGCCCGCTTCCGAAACGTATTTTAATCTCACCCGACAACCACGACATGCGTGTCCGGGTTGGGGTAGTGGACTATCCTCCAGCCTTGTGGAGGCTGGGACGCGGGTTCGATTCTCGCACCTGGACCTTTTCCGAGCGATACTCCGCGAGCGGACGTGCAGGTCGACGGGAGCCGCGCCAGACGACCCCGATCGGTCAGCGGTACCCGTATCGGTCTCTCCCCGAGAGCGTTCGATGTTTACGACGTCGTTATGAGGCATTTTCTGACGCCTCCGAGGATAGCGTCCGCGGTTAATCATAATACATTCTACTATTATTCGACGTGTGTCAGAAATGCCGTATAGTACCCGGGTGAGAATTTCGTCTCCGCCGACTGGACGACGCGAGAAGCGTCCTTTCCGACGCGTGAGGTCGCGTCGCGCCGGTCGAACTGTCGCGGAAGAGGCCAGAATACCTTAGTGAGAACCGGTAGAACTTAAAACGAAGTTGGTCACCATGTCAGAAACTGCCGAGCGTAGCGATTCAACCGGTCAGGAACAGGGAGATGCCACCCGCGAGGGCAGCCGCGTCGACGACGCTTCCGACGAGCGGCGGTTGTTGCCCGATGGTGGCGAAGAGGAGGAAACGGACGAGGCGAACGAGTCGGAAGGAAGCGACGAGGGGTCGAACGAGGAGGCTGAAGAAACGGACGAAGAGTCGCAGGACGAATCGGCGGAAGAGACGGAAGAGTCGCAGGAGGAGACCGAGGAGTCCGAAGAGTCGCAGGAAGCCTCCGAAGAAGAGGAAGGAGAAGAAGAGGACTATCGAGAGGAGGGGGAGACGACGGTGTTGTATCTCGACCTCGAAGGACTGTTCCTCGACCTCCTCGGCCTCGAAGTCGACCTCAACGAGGTCGAACTGGGCGTGACGGCGGTGAGCGGCCCCGGTCGACTGCTGGGGAACCTGCTCTCCGGGGTTGGAAACCTGCTCGGTAGCGGTTCGAAAGGCCTCCTGGGGAACCTGTTCTCGGGAAGCCTCTTCGAGGGTCTCTTCGGCGGCTCCGACGAGGAGTCGGAGGACTCCGGCACCGGTCGGGTCTCGTCGGCGGTTAGTTCGGCTCGCGATTCGGTGAGCGACGCGCTGGCCGACGTTCCGCTCGACGAACTGCTGACGACGCTGCTCAAAGAACTCGTGGACCAGATGTTCGGCTCCGAATCGGCGGACGAGTCCGGCGAGGAGTCCGGAGCGGAATCCGAAGCATGAGCGACGACACTCCGCCGCTCGACCTCGGATCGGCGATTCGGAACATCGATTTCGAGGAGGTGTTCGCGGACACGCCGCTCGCCGGGGAGTTCGACGACGAGACGTCGGCGGAGTCGCTCGGCGAAACGATCGGGGAGTTCGTCGGTCGCCACCTCGGCGGATGGCTCGGCGGGCTCCTCGGCGGCCTGCTGTTGGACTCGCTCCTCGACTCCGCGTCCGAGGCGGAATCGGACGAGGACGGCGGAAACGGAGCTGACGAGAGCGAGACGAGCGAGGAGGGCGAAGCGGACGCGAGCGACGACGAGAGCGACGAAGGAGGCGAGGACTCGTGAGCGAGGCACCCGACCCGAAGGAGGCGGTCGCCGACGAACTGACCGAGCAACTCGACGTCGGTTCGCTGGTGACGGGCGACGGCGTGACCGAGCAGGTCGACGGGTCGTCGCTCGGGCGGGCGTTCGGCGAAGCGGTCGGCGCGCTCGCCGGCCGCCGACTCGGACGACTCGCGGTCGACCGGGTCGTCTCCAAGTTGCCGTTCCGGAGCGAGGACGAGAGCGAACCCTCGCCGCTTCGCCGCCTCGGAAGCGCGTTCGGCGTGGCGCTCGTGAGGACGCTGCGCCGACCGCAGTTCCGCGAACCCATCGAGGACGCGCTCCGGGGGTACGTCGAAAAGCGAGAGGAGGCGCTCGACGAGGCGGAGAAAACCGCCCAACAGGCCGCGGAAGAGGCCGCCGGAACCGTCGAGCGAGCGGCGGACGAGGCGACCGACGCCGCCGAGGAAACCGCCGAAGAAGCGGCGACGGAGGCGGAAGCGGCCGCCGACGAGGTGACCGACTCGGACGTCGGCGACCTCACCGCCGACGACGTGCAGGCGATCAAGGAGGAGACGTACCGCGAACTACTCGAGACGATGGAGTACTCGGAACTCCAGTCCATCGCCAAGGAGGTCGGCGTGAGGGCCAACCTGAAACGGGAGGAGATGCTCGACGCCATCGTGGAGAACTTCAAAGCCAAGTCGGAGGAGAACGAAGACGAGGATGGGGAATAGCGCGCTCAGCGACCGACCCACGAACGCCCGCTCGAACCATGAGTAACGACGAATCCGACCTCGAACGGCTCCTCGCCGACGGGGTAGAAGAAATCCGAACGGCCCTCGACGGTGTGGAAGACGACGAACTGCCCGACGAGGAGGCCGAATCCGTGCGCGAGACCGCCGACGCCGCGGCCGAGGCGGTGGCCGACGCGTCGTTCGACGAACTGCTCGCAGCCACCGGCTTCGGGGACACGTCGGACGACGTCGCCCCCGCCGACCTCCCGAGGTTGATGCAGGACGCCGACGCCGACGCGGTGCTCGGCCTCCGCCGCCTGCTCGAACTGGCGGACCTCTCGGAGGAGTGGTCTGATCTCGACGCCGGAGAGCGAATCGACCGACTCGAACGCATCGACGGCGACGCGTCGTCCGGCGGGGGCGACAGGAGCGTGAGCGACCTGCTGTCGACGGTGTTCTCGACCCGCGACTCCGGCGAGGAGGCGGCGACCGATGAGGCGAGCGAGGAAGCGGACGGTGAGAGAGACGGGGAGGAAAGCGACGCGAACGGCGACGAAGTCGAGAGCGAGGACGGCGAGGAAGACGCCGCCTCGGCGACCGAAGGGACGCTCGCGGAGCTTCGGTCGCTGTTCGACGCGGCCGGACTCGGCGACGACGCTGACGACGAGGCTGCGGACGCGACGGAGGAAACCGAGGACGAACCGGTCGACGTGGGCGGGCGCGGCGAGCGCGAGCGAGTCACGACCAAAGTCTCCACGGTGCCGTCCTCGCGGTCGGACGTGGGTCGCACGGCGCGCCCCTCGACGATGCCGAAGAAGAAGAAGTGACGGCGGTGCCGCCCGATTCGAACCGGCCGAAACGAGCGGACGGACGAGAATCGCCGTCGCGGGGTCTCAGACCCACAGCTGTTTGTACGTGGCCAACACCGGCTCTTCCGTGACGTTGAGCGCCAGTTGGACGACGCCGACCAGGAAGTCCGCGTCCGGAACCGCGTTCGGCCACTCGGTGGCCGAGGACACCGGTTCATGGACGCCGCCGACTCGAGGAGCGGAGCGCCCGTCGCGGTCGACGTCGACCCACGCGGAGAGTCCGACCGAGAGGTCGGTCTTGTGATCGTACATCGACAGCAGGAACTCGGTCGGGACGTCCTCCTCGCGGCGTTCGGCGCGGTCGTCCTCCGACGGGTCGTACGCGACCGCGAAGAGGTACTGCCACGTCGTCTTCTCCCTGTCGCGCTGGTCGGCCCCCGCTTCGACGCCGGGGACGTTCGGCGTGCCGAACAACTGAACGAGGCGGTACAGCGCGGTTCCCGTCTCGACCTCCGTGGCGAGCTTTCGGTCGAGGTGGGACGGGATGTCGAGCGTCGTCAGGGCTGACTCCGGGAGTCGTCGCTCGATCTCCTCGGGGGAAACCGGTTCGACGGTGAACCGGTCGAACCAGTCGGCGTCCGCGAAGTCGCGCTCGGGTTCGCGGTTATCGACCATTCGTCACCACCTCCCGAGGGACAGCGACCCTCGGACGATGCCCGCTCCGACGACCATCGCGACCAGCGAGACGCCGATGAGAATCAACCGGTCGGTCGTCGACCGGAAGTACGGTGCGGGAGGCGTCGTCGTTATCGTCACGCCGAGCAGGAGAAACGCGCCGCCGAGCGCGAAGACGATCACGCCGACGAGGAGGCCGAGGTTGAACAGCAGTTCGCGGTGGCGGTTGACGAGGCTCCCTCCGTCGCTTCCCGCGGCGGTGGATTTCGCGCTCACGCTTCCCTCCGTTGGGGGTTCATCACGTCTTCGAGGCTGTAGCCGACGAAGTAGAACGACGCCGCGACGAGCATGATCATGATTCCCGGCGGAACCATCCACCAGAGGGCGTCGTAGACGTGACCGGTCGCTTTTACCCACTGGAGCATCCACCCCCACGAGACGTTCGACGGGGCGAGACCGATGAACGCGAGACTCGCCTGCGTCAGGATGGCGAACGCCGCGTCCTGCGCGAGGTAGACGAACGCCAAGGGGAGGACGTTCGGCAGGATGTGTCGGAAGATGATGCGGAGGTCGGAAGCACCGCTGACCCGCGCGGCCTCGACGTAGGAGCGTTCCTTCAGCGTGAGCGTCTGCCCGCGGATGACGATGGCGTTGTTGAGCCAGGATTTCACGGCGATGGCGATGATGATGTTCGTCGTCGTGACGCCCCGGAGCGTCACCAGCACGATGACCAGCGGGAGGAACGGGAGGCCGTACATCACGTCGACGATTCGCTGAATCGCTTCGTCGATCCACGTGTCGCCGTAGAATCCGCTGACCAGTCCGAGCGGGACGCCCACGAGCGACGAGAGCAGTCCCGCCGCGAATCCGACGTACAGGGTCGTCCGAGCGCCGTACACCAGTTGCGTGAACACGCCGTTCCCGTTCTGGGTCGTCCCAAGCGGTGCGAAGTACGGGTCGCCGAACTTCGGCGGTGCCGGGTGGGTGAGCGTCTGCTTGCCCAGTTCCGCCAGCGTCTCGGCTCCGCCGCCGTTGCCGAGATTGGTCGGAGCCTTCCAACTGAGCGGATGGGGCGCCAACAACGGGGCGAATATCGCCATCGCGGTCAACCCCGTGAGGATGACGAGTCCGGCGACGCCGAGGCTGTGGTTCGTGAACCGCGACCAACCGCGGCCGAGCGAGTGATACAGTCTGTGGTGCCGATCCCTGTGCTGCCGCAGTACCGACGACAGTTCGTCCTTGATTCCGCTCATTCCGACTCACCGAATTTGATTCGCGGGTCGAGGTAGGTGTACGCGATGTCCGTCAGCAGGCGCATCGCCACGATGAGCACGCCGAGCATGAAGAACGCGGCGAGCGCCACGGGGAAGTCTCGACTGATGACCGCTTCCACGAGCAGTTTTCCGATACCCGGCCACGAGAACACCGTCTCGATTATCACGCTTCCGTCGATGATGAACGCGATGCCGACGATGGCCTGCGTCGCGACCGGAATGAGCGCGTTACGAGCGGCGTGTTTGTACTTGACGGCGGTCGGGGAGAGACCCTTCGCGCGCGCCATCCAGACGTACTCCTCGGCGAGCACCTCCTGCATCGCGGTGCGCATCACCAGCATGTTCCCGGCCCAGCCCACTATCGCGAGCGACAGGGCCGGGATGAACAGGTGCCAGAGCACGCCGGTGGTGAAGTCGAGCCAACCGAACTTCGACTCGAACGCCGGCGTCATGTGGGCGCTCGGGAAGAGCGTGAAGCCGAACCCCTTGTACGAGAACCCCAGCAACAGGAGCCACGCGAGCCAGAAAAAGGGGATGCTGTACAGCGTCAGCCCCGTCGAGAAGCCGAGCTTATCTTCGACCGACCCGCGGTTCCACCCGAACTGGATTCCGAGCAGCGTACCGACGGTGATGTTGATCAGGTACGCCGTCCCGAACAGCACGATCGTCCGGGGGAGTCGGCGAGCGATGAGCGCCACAACCGGCTCGGCGTTGCGAAGCGAGTAGCCGAACTGCAGGGTGGCGTAGTTGCGCAGCCACTTGAGGTACTGCACCCAGAGCGGCTGGTTGAGACCGTACTGTTGTCGCAGTGCCCTGAGGTCGGACGCCTCCAAGTTCGGATTGAGCAGCAGCGATGCGATGTTGCCGGGCATCGCCTTCAGCAGGAAGAACAGGAGCGTCAACAGTACCCAGAGCACGAGGACGGAAACGCCGAGTCGCTTAGCGAGATACCGTCCGCTGATTCTCGTTGTCATCCGTCGAACCCGTGTGATGCTGTCATATCTTCGTCGTTATCGTCCGATGAACGCCGAAATCGTTCGGAAGCGGACACGCTACTTACCGGTGGACTTGTGGATGTTGAGCCACGTTTGCGCGTTGGTGACGCCCCCGACGGACCGTATCCGACCGTCGAACTTGGTCGTCACCGGTTGCAGGACGCGAGAGTAGAAGTTTATCAGCGTCGGCGCGTCGCTGTAGATTCGCGCGAGCGCCTTCTTGACGATGGGCTTTCGCTCGTCGATCGTCATCATGCTCGCCTGCTTGAAGATGAGGTCGTCGGCGTTCGTGTACCCCATCGGGTTGAACTTCTGCGACTTCTTGTTCCCCTTCATGTCGGCACCCGCGCTGCTGTAGAACTGACGGTAGTGGTCGTTGACCCACGTGATGCCGGTCCATCCCATCTCGAACATGTCGAAATTCTCGTTCGCGTACACCTTCGGAAGCTGGGAGTTGAACGACTGGACCTGCTTGGTCACCGGAATACCGACCGTCCGGAGCGCGTTTATCCACTGGTTCTCCAGTTGCGCCTTCTTCGGCGACTTCGACGGCGGGTTCATGCTCATCTCGAGCGGCCCCTGCCCCGGATTCCCGTTGTTGTCGGTGTGCGCCTTCCCGAGGGGCTTTCCGTTGACGTATATCGCCTTGTTGTCCGGCGATTTGACCTTGTCTGACTTCGCCGGGCCGATGGAGTAGTCGTGTTTCGCCCGGTCGTTGTTGAGGAGGAACTGCCGCGCCTTTTTGACGCCCGACGAGGAGAGTTTGAACTTCCCGCGCTTTCCGGGGAACGTCGTGTCGGGGATGGAGATTCCCTCGTACGAGCCGTTTTTGATCTTATCCGGCGTCGGCGGACGCCAGTCGTTGTACGCGCTCGGCGTCGCGTAATCGCCGTGCTCGGCGGCGAGACCCCGGTACAGGTTTTCGACGACCCACTTCTTGTCGAACAGTTTGTTGAGGAGTTGGCGGAACGCGGGGTCGTCGAGGGGAACGCGGCGGACGTTGTAGGAGTTGTGTTCCCACCCGTCGTCTTTGGATTTGAGGACGGTGAGGTGGTTCTTGTTGGTGGCCTTCGAGGCTTTCTCGACTTTCACGGTGCCGTACGTCTGGTCGATCTTCCCGTCGAGCAGCGCCTGATTGAGCGCGGTCTGCGAGCCGAAAATCTCGATGCGGAGGGCGTCGATGAACGGGCCCTTCTCGTGGAGCCAATCGGTGTGTTTCAGCCCGTTCCACGGAATCGCGGAGTCCTTCCGGGGGACGAGTTCGAACCAGCTCTCCCACTTGTAGTTTTTCAGTTTGAACGGGCCGGAGCCGATCGGTCCGCCTTCCTTCCGCGGCGTGTACTTCGAGTAGTCGGAAACGTTCTTCCAGACGTGTTTCGGGAGGATGACGTTCCCGACGATGTTCGTCAACCACGCGCGGTCTTTCTCCTTCAGGTAGTAGAGAACCGTGTGCTTCCCCTCCGTTTTCACCTCCTTGACGGAGGAGAACTGCGACGCGGAAACCGTCCCGGCCGGTTTCTGCTCTTGGACGTAGTTGACGGTGAACTTCACGTCCTCCGCCGTGACCGGTTTTCCGTCGCTGAAGGTGAGGCCCTCGCGGAGGTTCGCCTTCACCGTCCACTTGTCCGTCCCGGCGTTCTCCGGGCGCACCTTCCAGTCTTTCATCCCCCACGGGGCCGGCTTGTACGTCTCCGGGTGCTGAATCGTTCCCCACGTGTAGACGTTGTCGAGAATCGTCCACGCGTACGCCGTACTCGACGCGAGGGGGTTGAGGTTGTTCGGCGCCGTCGCCATCCCGAGGACCGGCTTTCCACCTTTCTGGATGTTCTTCGGCTTGTCCGTCTGTCCGTTACCGTCGCCGCCCCCGTTCCCGGATTTTTGGTCACCGGAGCAACCGGCCAGTCCGGCCGCGATACCGGTTCCGGTTCCAACGATGAACTTCCGTCGGTTGATTCGTTCGGATCGATCGAGTTTCTCGTTCTCGCTCATAGTTACGTTCGAATCGGGTGTCACGCCAACCCGTGCTACCTCCTCTCAAACAAACAACCGACTTTATTTATTAATTCCCGTTTGGGATTGGGTTATTTATCCTAAAAAATATATAGGTAAAGTATATTATACTGTAATGTTTCGCTCAACGTCGCTGTATCATCGCGAAACGGCTCCCGTCGAAACCTGAGACCGACCGCGGCGGGAGTTCTCAGCCGAAATCATCGAGTCCGGTCTGTCGCTCGTTCTCGGGCGTCACCCGTTCGACCAGCGCAGATGAGTCGTTCTTCGGGTCGTTCACCGCCTTCGACACGGGATAGGCTCGCATCTCGTCGGCGGGAAACGGGTCGAGAACCGATTCGAGTTCGGCCCCCTCGCCGTGAAGCCACGTCTCCTCTTCGCCGGGTGCGAGGACGACGGGCATCCGGTGGTGGACGTCGCGCACGAGGTCGTTCGGTTCGGTGGTGACGACCGTAAACGACGTTTTCTTTCCGCCGCCGTTTCCGTTCCACGGTTCCCACAGCCCCGCCATCGCAAACGGTTCGCCGTCGCTCCTGGTCATTCGATAGGGTTGCTTCCCGGTCGCCGTCCGCTTCCAGTCGTAGAAGCCGTCCGCGAGGACGAGACACCGACGCTCGCGGTAGGCGTCGCGGAAACTCGGTTTTTCGGCCAGCGTCTCCGCCCGGGCGTTGGTGTGTCCGTCGCGGAACTCGTCGGCCCAGTGCGGGATGAGTCCCCACGTCGGAAAGCGCATCTCCTCGGGCGCGTCGTTTCGAACGACCGGGTGTTCCTGGCCGGGTGCGACGTTGTATCGGGGACGGAGCGTTCGAGCGGGCACGGCGTCGAATCGCTCCGCGAGGTCCGCTTCGAGGGCGAACAGCGAGAGGCGGCCACACATGGGTCGAGAGAGGACGCGAGCGGGCAAAAAATTACCCGAGAACGCGACCGAGGAGCGCCTTACTGACTTAAAGGATTTTAAATCCGGTTAACTATCCAGCCGTCAGATATGCATGGTCTCGTCCCCTCATTACGACCATGGGCGAGCAGCTCGGATTGAAGGAAGCGATAGCGATGGCTCTCGGAGGGATGATCGGCGGCGGCATCTACTCCGCGTTCGGTATCGTCGTCGCCATCTCCGGAAAGATCGCGTGGCTGGCGTTCACCGTCGCTGGGTTCGTGGCGATGTGTGCCGGCTACAGCTACGTCCAGTTGAACAAGCTGACCGAGAACAAGGGGGGTGCGCCGACCTACATAGCCGAGATCGTCGACCGGTCAACCGCGGCGGGGATGACGGGGTGGACGCTCCTGTTCGGCTACATCGGGTCGATGGCTCTGTACGCCTACGCCTTCTCCTCGTTCTTCTCGGAACTGGTCGGGCGACTCCACTACGCGTTGGTGGTTCCGGTGGTGAGCTACGAACTGGTCGTTCCCGTTCCCAACGTCGTCTCCATACTGCTCATCGGCGCGTTCGTCGGGCTGAACCTCCTCGGAGCCACAGAGACGGGGAAGGTGGAGGACGTGCTCTCGTTCTTCAAGGTCGGCATCATCGCCGTCTTCGGCGCGTGGGGCGTCTGGTTCGCCTACACCGGCCAGACGCTGAATCTCGGATTCTCCGAACTCGGCTTCAGTCCCATCATCGGCGCGTCGATGTCGTTCGTCGCGTTCCAGGGCTGGCAGTTGCTGATGTACGACCAGTCGCAGTTCGAGGAACCGGTCGAGAACATCCGGAAGGCCATCTACATCTCGATTCCGATAGCGACCCTCCTCTACGTCCTCGTCGCGTTCACGACCGTCAGCATCCTCGAACTGTCGGTCATCGCGGTGTCGCCCGAGGTGTCGCTGTTGTACGCCGCGCTCCCGTACATGGGGGCGATAGGCGCGTTCGTCATCGGTATCTCGGCGCTGTTCTCGACCGCGAGCGCGGTGAACGCCACGCTGTTCAGCGGGGCGCAGTTCTCCCGAAACCTCATCAACCGGGGACTCCTCCCTGAGCGGTTCAGCACCAGCGAAGAAGGCGTCCCCTCGAAGCTCGTCGTCGTGCTCGGCGTCCTCTCGGCGGCGTTCGCGGTGTACGGAAGCCTTCGCAGCATCACCTCCTTCGCGTCGCTCGCGTTCATCGCCGTCTTCGGCGCGATGAGCTATCTCGCGTTCCGCAAGCGCGACGAGATCGACGACATGATAGTCGCCCTGCCGGTCGTCGGCATGGTGGGCTGTACGGTCTTCTTTCCCCTCCTGCTCTACGACCTCTACCTGAACAGTCCGAGCACGTTCTTCATCGTGCTCGTCATCGCCGTGCTCGTCATCGGCGTGGAGCTGATATACTTCGAACGACAGCCGATCAAAGCGGCGGTTCCCGGCATCAACACGGACTAAGCATGAACGAGAACGCACGCGAACTCGATCGTCGCACCGCACTGAAAGGAATCGGCGCGGTCGCCGGGTCGGCGGCGCTCGCGGGTTGCGCGGGGGTCGTCGGGGGGTCCGGCGACGGCGAACAGCTACGCTACGCGCAGGTGCTCACGCCCGTCTCGCTCGACCCCATCGCGGTCGACGACCCGTGGTCCGGGCAGGTACAGTCGCTCATCTTCGAGGGGCTGTACACCTACGACTACGGGATGAACCTCGTCCCGGTGCTGGCGAACGGAAAGCCGAATCAGCGCGACGGCGGGAAGCGATACGCCGTCGAACTGCGGGACGAGGCGCGCTTCCAGAACGGAAAACCGGTCACCGCGGAGGACGTGAAGTACAGCTTCGAGAAGCCGAATCAGGAGGAGACGCCGCCGCCGACGAAGTGGCACGTCGACGCGATAGAGACGGTGAAGACGCCCTCGAAGCGGACGGTGGAGTTCGTGCTAGAACACCCCTATCCGGGGGTCGAGCACGCGCTGACGCGACCCGTCGTGCCGAAGTCGGTTCGGGAGAAGAACCCGAAGGCGTTCGGGACGAAGACGACGATCGGGTCGGGACCGTACCGACTCGACCGATTCAAGCCCGGGAAGTACGCCACGCTGACGTCGTGGGACGACCACTGGCGCTCGCGGGGCGGGACCATTCCGCGGGCGAAGTTCGTCCCGAACCACGCCGGACTGGCGCGAACGATGAGTTTGAAGACGGGACAGAACGACATCGTCGAGCGAATCCAGCCGAAGCTGTGGGGGCCGACGCAGCACTTCCCCGACTCGACGGTCGTCTCGAGCGAGAGCTACCACTACCACTTCGTCGGCTTCAACTGTAGCAGCGGCACGCCGACCGCGAAACCGAAGGTGCGAGAGGGAATCGACGCCCTCGTCTCGATGGACGAACTGGTCAAACACGTGGTCGAACCGTCGGGGCGGCGGCAGTACGGTCCGCTGCCCCGGCAAGTCGCCGAGGCGTGGAACGTGCCCGTCGAGGAGTGGAAGAAGATTCCCAAGAAGAAGAGCCACCACGAGGCGAAGAAGCTGATAAAGGAGGAGGCGGGGGTGAAATCGTGGAGTCCGAAGATAGCGGTGCCGGGTACCAAGAGTTCGGGCGACAAGATGCGCGAGAAGATAGCCGAGACCATCGTCCACGGGCTGAAGAAGCTGGGATTTCGCAAAGCCCGAACGCAGAAGTACCCGTGGCCGAAGTTCCGCGAACTCGTCACCAACGGCGACCAGGGGAACTACGCGATGTTCGTGGGGTCGTGGGCCGGCTACCCCGACCCGGATACGTTCCTCTATCCGCTGTTCCACAGCAACAACGAGGGACTGACGAACGGCACGTACTACCGCGACGAGAGCCTGATGGAGGACATCGAGGCCGCCCGGCGGACGACGAATCGCGAAAAGCGCGAACGGCTGTACGAAAAAAGCATCCGAACCGTCCTCGAACAGCGCGTTCACCTCCCGGCGTACACCCTGCACAACAGCTTCGGCGTGAAGAATCGCATCTCCGGTTTCCGCCCGCACCCCGTCTCGCAGTTCAATCCGCGGCTCGTGGGGCCGGACGGGTCGGTGTCGCTCCGCGAGTAGCGGCGTCCGTCGCGTCGTGACGAACGCCGGTTACGACGGTTGCTCGCTGGGCGCGAACTCCTCCTCCGAGCGCCCGCTGCTCTTGATGATGTCGAACGCGGTCATCAGGTCGGTTCGGGAGATGATACCCGCCACGTCCCCGTTCGCGTCGATGACGGGAAGGCGACCGATGCCGTGCTGCTGGATGGATTCGAGCGCGTCGATGGCGTCGCTCTCGGCGGAGATGGTCTTCACGTCGGTCGACATCACCTCCTCGACGGTGTAGGCGTCGCGTTCGACCTGCCGGACGCTCCGCGCGTCGTCCAGCGTTATCATCCCGACGAGTTCGCCGTCGCTGACCACGGGGTAGCCGGTGTGACGCTGTTGGAACATCATCTCCAGCAGGTCGGCGATGGAGGTGTCCGGCGAGACGGTCTGCAGGTCCCGCGCGGGCGTCATCACGTCGCGGACGCGGACGTTCCGGAACGCCGCCGAGAGGACGGTCTGTTGGGCCTCGCTGGACGCGCCGATGTAGATGAAGAAGGCGATACCGATGAGGATGATGTTGCCGCCGAGCAGGCCGAACAGGCCGAGCAGGATGGCGAACAGTTTGCCGACCTCTGCGGCGGTCTGGGTCGCCTGCGCGAACGGTCGAGTGCGGGCGAGCAACGCGCGCAGGACGCGCCCCCCGTCCATCGGGAAGCCGGGCAGGAGGTTGAACGCGGCGAGCACGAGGTTCATCAGCGCGAGGTAGCCGACGACGAATCTGATAGCCTCCTGTTCGGCGGGGATGAAACCAAGCGCGAGGAAGGAGCCGACGCCGAGGACGACGCTGACGAACGGGCCGGCGATGGCGATGAGCAGTTCTTCGAGCCAGTTCTCCGGTTGGTCGGTGAGCCGAGCGACGCCGCCGAAAATCCACAGGGTGATTGAGTCGATGGGGAACCCGAACCGCATGGCGACGACCGAGTGGCCGAGTTCGTGGAGCACGACGCCGACGAAGAGACCGACCGCGGCCACCGCACCGAGGAGCCACGGCATCGACCCCGACGAGAGCGGTTCGGCGGTCAGACCGAGGTTCCAAAGCTGATTCATTATTTCGACCCACTGGCCGACCTGCGTCCCGATGAGCCACGCGAACACCGGGAGGATGAGGAGGAATGTGAGGTCGAGTTTGATCGGGATGCCGAACGCGCTCCCGATTCTGAAGCTTCGCATGGGTGTATCTAGCGGCGGAAACGCCTTAAACTTCCTCGCGGTCGCGCCGTCCCGAGATGTCACCGAACGCGACCGTCGGTCGCCCGTCCCGCGGCGACCCGAAGTATTCAAGGGGGCGCTCCGGGGAGAAAAGAGCGTGAGTGGTTCCGACTACCTCAAGCGGACGGCGGTAACCCGGCTCGCGGTCGCGGAGGACGACCGCGAGCGCCTGTTGGCGATGGTGCGCGAGTGGAAGCGGGGGTGTCAGATAGCGGTCAACGCCGCGTGGGGCGTCTGTCACACCCGCAACGAGGTGCAGCAACTCGCCTACGACGAACTGCGCGAGCGCACCGACCTCGGGAGCCAACACGCCGTCCTCGCCACCCATCGCGCCGCCGAAGCGATAAAGCGCACCCTCGACCGCGACGGCGACGAGGCGGCGAAACCGGAGTTCACCAGCCCGAGCGTCGTCTACGACACGCGGACGATGACGCTGTTCGACGACCGAAGCGTCAGCCTGACGACGACCGGGGAGCGCGTCCACTGCGACCTCGATTTTCCGACCGACGGCTACCAGTCGCGGTATCTAAACGAGGAGTGGGAACCGGCGAAGAGCGTCCTCCGGTACCGCGACGGCGAGTTCCACCTGCACCTCGGTTTTCGTACGCCCCACCCCGAAATCGAACCGCCGGGCGACGACGCCACCGTCCTCGGCGTCGCGCTCGGCGTCGAGAATCTGGCCGTGACGAGCACGGCGCGGTTCTTCTCGGGGGGCGAACTGGCGCACCGCCGCCGCGAGTTCGAGGGATTACGCGCCGACCTGCGCGAGGCGGGGACGCGGAACGCGCGCCGAACGCTCCGTCGAGCGGGCGACCGCGCCGACAACTTCGCCCGCGACGCGCTCCACGAGGTCGCGGGCGGCATCATCGAGGAAGCGGAACGACACGGCTGTTCCGTCGTCGCGTTCGGCGAACTCGAAGCCGTCCTCGAGATGCTCTCGGAGGCCGAGGGGTTCCACTCGTGGGCGTTCGAGCGCCTGTTCGAGTTCGTGGCGTATCGAGCGGCGGAACGGGGAATCACGGTCGTACAGGTGAACCCCGAGTACACGAGTCAACGCTGTACCGCCTGCGGGTTCACCCACCCGCAGAACCGCGACGTGGAGGACAACCACTTCGAGTGCCTGAAGTGCGGCAACGAGGCCAACGACGACTACAACGCGGCGAAGAACGTCGGGTTCCGGTGTATCCGACGCGGTCCGCTCTCCTCGCGGGGCGTCGGCGCGAGGTACTGCGCGCTCAAATCCGGGCGGGTGACACCGGACGGGGAGTTCGTGCCGAACGCGGAACTCGAAGAAGTGCAAAAAACTTAGCCCTCCCCGCTCGAAGCGCCGGGTATGACTGACCCAGACCCGGTCGTTCGGAAGGCGGACGACGTCGAGTACGAAGCGGTCGGAGCAGCCGAGGGGATGGAGAAGGGCGTCCTCATCGGCGACGAGCAGGGCGCGCCGAACTTCGCCATCCGCCGGTTCACGCTCGAACCGGGCGCGGAAGTTCCGGAGCACACCAACGAAGTGGAACACGAACAGTACGTGCTGGAGGGCGAGTACGTGGTCGGAATCGACGGCGAGGAGTACGAGGTCGAGGCGGGCGATTCGCTGCTCGTTCCCGCCGGCGTCGTCCACTGGTATCGAAACGAGGGCGACGCTCCGGGTGCGTTTCTCTGCGCCGTGCCGAACGGGGACGACGAGATACGGCTCGTTTAGCGGTGTTCGGAGAGCGAGACGACGGTTTCGATGGACGATTCGACCCACGCTTCGTCGTCGCTCGCGTCGCGCATTCGAACCAGCGGTCGTTCGCGGTCCGCTCCGTCTTCGATTTCGAGGACGATTCGGTCGTCGAACCGTTCCGGGAGTTCTTCTTCGTGCGTGCCTTCCATGAGTGCCACCTGTCGAACGCTACCGCGCGCTGTCTGCGCTTTCCGAGCGAGCCCGCTTTGTTATGAGCCGATTTCGGGACGGTAGCGGCGGAATACCGTTTTCTCGCTTTCGTTATCGACGGATTACCGCGATTCAACGGCGGATTTCGGGCCCCGTCGGCGGTGCCTACCGCGGCCCGGCGGCGGGGCGGAGAAGGCGCCCGACCCTCGTCCGGTTCGAATCCCTGAAATAGCTCCGACGTGTAGCACGCACCGTGTCGAAGCAGGCCCAGCAGGTGGAGACGCTCTTCTGCCACGAGACCGACCGGGGCTACTTGGTCGTCGCGCGGCGGAACGGCCAGCGACAGTTCCGCGCCGTCCTCGAACTGAAGGAGACGAGCGCCGGACCGCGACCGGGGCGATATCTCCTGAAGGAAGGGTCGAGCGAGAAACCGCGCAGCCCCGACGAGTTCGTGGAACTGGCGCGAGGAGCGAACCGCATCCGCATCTCGCAGCAGACCTCGCCCGAAGCGCGGGAGGAACTGAAGGAGATGCTCGCGGGGTACCAGCTCGACGCGAAGGCGGTTCGAACCTGCCGGTACTGCGCCAACAGCGGGCGCTACTCGCCCATCAACGGCGAGACGGCCGTCGACGCTGGCGAGGAGTACATCTGCCCCGACTGCGCGACCAAGGAATTAGAACGCGAACTCTCGTTCAGAGGCGACCTGACCGGGGCCGCGCAGGACCGACTCGAAGACCTCCTGCTGGAAGTGCAGGATTTGGAGCGAATCACGAACCTGCTCAAGGGGCGACTCGACCCCGACCTGACGAAGTTCGACGAGATAAGCGCGAACGTCGAGGACGTGGAGACGGTGCCGGTCGATTCGCTCGACCTGCACCCCGGCATCCAGAACCTGCTGGAACCACGATTCGACGAACTGCTCCCCGTCCAGAGCCTCGCGGTGCAGAACGGGCTGCTCGACGGCGACGACCAGCTCGTCGTGAGCGCGACGGCGACCGGGAAGACCCTCGTCGGCGAGATGACGGGCATCGACCGCGTGCTGAACGGACGGGGAAAACTGCTCTTTCTCGTCCCGCTCGTCGCGCTGGCGAACCAGAAACACGAGGACTTCGAAGAGGAGTACAGCGACCTCGTGAACGTCACCATTCGAGTGGGCGCGAGCAGGGTGCGCGACGACGGCAACCGGTTCGACCCGAACGCGGACGTCATCGTCGGCACCTACGAGGGCATCGACCACGCGCTCAGAACCGGGCGCGACCTGGGCGACATCGGCACCGTCGTCATCGACGAGGTGCACACCCTCCAGGAACAGGAACGCGGCCACCGCCTCGACGGGCTCATCTCGCGGCTGAAGTACTACTGCGAGGAGCGCGCGAAACGACGCACGGAGTACGGCGGAGCGCAGTGGGTGTACCTCTCCGCGACGGTCGGCAACCCCCGCGATCTGGCGGGGGCGCTCGAGGCGAACCTCGTGGAGTTCGAGGAGCGCCCGGTCGCGCTGGAACGCCACGTCACCTTCGCCGACGGGCGCGAGAAGCCGAACATCGAGAACAAACTGGTCAAGCGCGAGTTCGACCGCGAATCCTCGAAGGGGTATCACGGACAGACCATCATCTTCACCAACTCGCGGCGGCGCTGTCACGAGATTTCGAGGAAGCTGGAGTACAACTCCGCGCCCTACCACGCCGGACTGGACTACGGGCGGCGCAAGCAGGTCGAGCGCATGTTCGCCGAACAGGAACTCGCGGCGGTCGTCACGACCGCCGCGCTCGCCGCGGGCGTCGATTTCCCCGCCTCGCAGGTCGTCTTCGACTCGCTGGCGATGGGCATCGAGTGGCTCTCGGTGCAGGAGTTCCACCAGATGCTCGGCCGCGCCGGGCGGCCCGACTACCACGACCGGGGGAAGGTGTACGTCCTCGTGGAACCCGACGGGAGCTACCACAACAGCATGGAGATGTCGGAGGACGAGGTGGCGTTCAAACTCCTGAAAGGCGAGATGGAGGACGTTCGCACGCGCTACGACGAGAGCGCCGCCGTCGAGGAGACGCTGGCGAACATCACGGTCGGCGGGAAGGCCGCCAAGCGCCTGAACGACCGGATGATCGGCGATGTGCCGACGAAGCACGCGCTCGGTAAACTGCTCGAATACGAGTTCATCGACGGCTTCTCGCCGACCCGCCTCGGCCGCGTCATCACCACCCACTTCCTCGCGCCGGACGAGGCGTTCAAGATGGTGGACGGGATCCGGAAGGAGAAACACCCGTACCACATCGTCGCCGACCTCGAACTCCACGGCGAGGACGAGTAGGTCACCTGCACGCCCGAAGTCGGCGCTAGTGGAAGTCCGTTGGTCGGCGAACGGTGGACTGCCGCGGAGGAGAATTCCACCAACAGCGTTAATTAGTGATGTATCCGAGTGACCGACGATGGACTCCAGAGAACAGGTTGACTTTCTCGCTAGCTCGCCAACCCGTCTCTGTCTCCTCCGAAAACTACGTGACCAACCGTTAGACCCGAGTACGCTCACGACTCGCTGTACGTGTTCACGAGCGACCGTCCATCGGAACTTAGAGACAGTACAGCAGTACGGGTGGGTGAAGTCGGTCAATGGTAGCTACGAACTCACCGTAGTGGGTAAACGAATCCTCGACCAGTTCGGCTCGCTCCTCGAAACGATTTCCACCGTGAACGCTCACGAGATGTTCTTCCAGCACCTCGGCGATCTCGGTCTCGATATTCCGCTCGCCGGGTTCGACTCCGGTACGGTCGTGACCGCGACGCCGGAGAACCCGCACGCACCGCTACAGTATTGCACGACCGAGATCACCGAGCTTTCGAGCGAGCGATACTACGGCGTCTCACCGATAGTGAGCCCCGAGTTCAACGAATCGACCCAGTCGTTCATCGAAACGGGAACCGAGATAGAACTCATCATCGACGAAACCGTCTGGAGCGTGGCTCAAGCGGCGTACCCGAACGACATCGCCGAAGCGTTCGAGACCGATCACTTTTCCCTCTACGTGTATCCGGACGACCTCTCGTTCGGCTTCGCCCTCTTCGACGATCGGGTCTTCGTCGGTGCCCACACCGACAGCGGGCAACTGCAAGCGTGTCTCGATAGCACCGACGAAGAACTGTTCGACTGGGTGGAGGACCAGTACAACCAGTTCCGTGCGGAGGCGGATCGGGTCGAGCGCTAATCTAACAGAGCGTGAACGTCTAGAAACCGCCGGAGGGCCGAAGTAACCATTCACTCACGTAGATGAGCGGTGTCGAAGGAATGGTGCGGGGCTGGTGATGACGCCAGAACTCCGACATCAGCCACCGTAAGTAGCTGGGACCTTCCATCGACAAAATATATTCTCCCAGGTACTCCCTTATAATTACCCCGTGATCGATAGTACACGGTGTGAACGTTCGTTCACCCCGTGAAACACGCCGCCGAACGTCGTGCGACGAGTGGAGAAAACGCTTCGCCAACGTCGCCGCCGACCGGTGCGGGCCTACCGCCGGAAATCGCAAATCGCGTCGAAGCGAGTCCGACGTGGGACGAGACCGACGCGAGGTCGGTGCCAGCTTCAAATTAAACGAAACGCTTTACAAGGTAAACACGCTATTGCGTTGTACGGGATCGTGGGGTAGCTTGGTATCCTTTCGGCCTTGGGTGCCGATAACCCCGGTTCAAATCCGGGCGATCCCATCCGGTTTTGCACGGTTCGTAGCCAACGCGTTTGGTCACCCGAGCGGCTGTATCGAACGGTGATACGGCCGCCCTCGACGTGAGGTTCGTCGTACAGTTCCCGGACGATCCGAACGAATCTCCGGATCATTGCACCGGTAGCAAGATGTTCCACCGTGTAGCGGTGTTACCCGGTGCTATCTGGCTCGGTCCTAACCGCTAGATACTCTTTTCGACGTTCTCTCGGTTCGCGTTTGTACAGAAACGTGCAACTCGGTCTGGGGTATATTCGCCAGTACGCAGCGGGTGCGTGGGCCGGTGTGATGTCGTGGTCGCGGCGGAATTCATCCGTATTTTGTCAGCACTTCGACTAGATCCTCTGAGCGAGCTAGGCAACTGGTGCAACTCCTGCTGGTAATCCTGAAAGGATGACGTCCCTCCATTCATCTAGCAGGCGTTTCTATCCGGTTTCAGGAAATGATCTATCAAAAGATCTGGTCGGGTATGTGAAGATATATGATCCATTTCCATTCCAAAAGATATAATGAGGGAACGTTTCTAAATCCGATGGAACATGAGCGAGAAAAAGCGTGGACGGCGACGCTTCCTCCGATCGGCTGCGACCCTTGGAATCGGGGTTGCCGGTGGAATCGCCGCGACTGGGACAGCAGCAGCTAACTCGGATGAAATACGGGTGTATTCCAACAGCAATTACTGGGAATATCAGGTGCACACTACCACAGGCTACGACGACCTAAAAAGGGGTTCAGAGGCTGAGCAACACGACACATTCCCAGGCTCTGGAGATGACTTTGTAGCTGGGGAGGTTAGTGACGGAGGAGTAGACAACTTCTGGATGGATTCTGGCGATTCGATCACTCAGATTAATGTCACCTATAACGATTATGGATGGATAAAGATCAGCGAAGAAACAGCAAATATGAAAACGGCAGTTAAAGTGGATAGAGACGAGAACCCGGACTGGCCCGGGTATAATTACACCATTGACATCAGCGGGCAGGTGCAACCTCATGATGAGTATTTCGATTACGGTCAAGACGAGATTCGGAATGGTGACGCTGGTCCATTCGTAGGTACTATTGACCCCGGCGATGTGGACGCAGTCTGGAAAACGGGAGTTCCTACGCGCGTATTTATTGAAGATCCAAACTCTCCCGGCCTTGGGCTGACCATCACTCTCCCGAGTTGATCGTGTTTTTATAATTTCCGCATAGGGCGTGTACGAACGCGCAAAGAAGGCTCTTTAGCGGACCGCAGAAGCCGGGGTAGCGGTCCTAGTACCGATTTAGCACTCCTCGTCGAGGCCCCTAATCAGTATGCTCGCTACTCCGCTTGCCGGCTCGGATCGTCGGATTCAACGCTCTCGTCGTGCCCGTCGGCCTGCTCCGACGCCGCGTCTTCGCGGCGTCCCTGCGTCGCCTTCGATTTGAGCTTTCGTTTGACGAGGTAGTAGCCGCCGACGGACCCGGCGCCGAACACCACGGCACCGGGCTTGCCGAACCGCCGGTAGCCGAACTTCGCCGCCTTCTTGCCGACCGTCAGTGGTCCCAGCATACCTTACGATGGGGCCTCCGACGCCGAAGGTAACGGGGTTGTGCACGCAAGTCGTTTATCCGCTGACCACCCTAGCGGTGCGGACATATCTTCCGTTCGATTTAATATTTGTTACTGCATATACGAGGGCGAGCATGAGACTCGTTGGACGCCGATCGGTGGCCGGCAGTAAACTCATCGAGCGGTTACGCCGCGCGATTTCGCGGGTGAACGCCGGAATCGTCGGCGCGAAATCGGCACCGGCGGGACACGGAGAACGCGACGCGAGCGAGTCCGCTGGCGGTCGGTCGATGGCCGACTTCGCGCTGGAGACGGGCGTCACGCCGGAGGAGTACGTCGTGAGCCTGCTCGAAGAGCGCGGTGGCAACCAGCGCCAGCAGGCGATACTCGCCGAGACGGGGTTGAATCGGTCGAGCGTCAGTCGGCTCCTCCGCGAGATGGAAGCGAACGGGCGGATACGTCGCGTCAGACTCGGCGCGGAGAACCACGTGTACCTGCCGGACGCCGCGCCCGACCTCGCCGGCCCGGAAGACCCCGCATCGACGGCAGATATCTGACACGACTTTGCGAAACTTCTTACGTAATCGAGCACCAATGGATACTGAATGGCACGTGCGGAGAATACGGAACTGGTAGACCGGTTCGAGCAGTTCTACCGGCGGTACTACGGCGACGAGGTCGGGGAGCTCGCACAGCAGTACCCGAACGAGAAGCGCTCGCTGTACATCGACTGGGACGACCTCTATCGGTACGACGCGGACATCGCCGACGATTATCTCGCGCAACCGCAGCAGTTACAGGAGTACGCCGAAGAGGCGCTCCGGTTGTACGACCTCCCCGTGGACGTGAGTCTCGGTCAGGCTCACATCCGAGTACGAAACCTCCCGGAGACGACGGAGATCCGCGCGATTCGCGCCCGGCACGTCAACACCCTGGTGAGCGTACAAGGCATCATCCGCAAAGCGACGGGGGTTCGACCGAAGATTCAGGAGGCCGCCTTCGAATGTCAGCGCTGCGGGACGTTGACGTACATCCCGCAGGCGGGCGGGGACTTTCAGGAACCCCACGAGTGTCAGGGCTGCGAGCGACAGGGACCGTTCCGCATCAACTTCGATCAGTCCGAGTTCATCGACTCCCAGAAGCTTCGCGTTCAGGAGAGTCCCGAGGGCCTGCGCGGCGGCGAGACGCCCCAGAGCATCGACGTCCACATCGAGGACGACATCACCGGAAAGGTGTCGCCAGGCGACCACGTGACGGTGACGGGCGTGTTGCACCTGGAACAGCAGGGGAGCGGGCAGGACAAGTCCGCGGTCTTCGACGTCTACATGGACGGTACGACGGTCGAAATCGAGGACGAAGAGTTCGAGGACATGGACATCACGGACGAGGACAAAGAGGAGATCATCCAACTCTCGAACGAGGACGACATCTACGAACAGATGGTCGGTTCCATCGCGCCGGCCATCTACGGCTACGACCAGGAGAAACTGGCGATGATACTCCAGTTGTTCTCCGGCGTGACGAAGCACCTCCCGGACGGGTCGAGGATTCGCGGCGACCTCCACATGCTCCTCATCGGCGACCCCGGGACGGGGAAATCGCAGATGCTTTCGTACATCCAGCACATCGCGCCTCGGTCCGTCTACACCTCCGGGAAAGGGTCGTCCTCGGCGGGTCTGACCGCCGCCGCGGTTCGCGACGACTTCGGCGACGGCCAGCAGTGGACGCTCGAAGCGGGCGCGCTGGTGCTCGCGGACAAGGGTATCGCGGCGGTGGACGAGTTGGACAAGATGAGCCCCGACGACCGCTCCGCGATGCACGAAGGGTTGGAACAGCAGAAGATCAGCGTGAGCAAGGCCGGAATCAACGCGACGCTAAAGTCGCGCTGTTCGCTCCTCGGCGCGGCGAACCCGAAGTACGGGCGGTTCGACCAGTACGAGTCCATCGGCGAGCAGATCGACCTCGAACCCGCGCTCATCTCCCGGTTCGACCTCATCTTCACGGTGACCGACCAGCCCGACCCCGATAAAGACGCGCAACTCGCCGAGCACATCCTCCAGACCAACTTCGCGGGCGAGTTGAACACCCAGCGAACGGAGATCAACGCGCCGAATATCAGCGAGGAGGACGTTCAGAGCCAGACGGAGGAGGTGGCTCCGGCCATCGACGCCGAACTCCTGCGGAAGTACATCGCCTACGCGAAATCGAACGTTTACCCGACGATGACGCCGGAAGCCCGCGAAGCGATACGGGACTTCTACGTCGACCTGCGATCGAAAGGTGCCGACGAAGACGCCCCCGTCCCGGTCACGGCCCGAAAACTGGAGGCCCTCGTCCGCCTCTCGGAGGCCAGCGCGCGCGTCCGGTTGTCCGACACGGTCGAGCAGGAGGACGCGGACCGCGTCATCGACATCGTTCGAACGCAGCTACAGGACATCGGCGTCGACCCCGAGACGGGGCAGTTCGACGCCGACGTGGTCGAGACGGGAACGTCGAAGTCCCAGCGCGACCGCATCAAGAACATCAAGCAGCTCATCGCGGACATCGAAGAGGAGTACGACGAGGGCGCGCCCGTCGAAACCGTCCTCGACAGAGCGGACGAAATCGGCATGGACCCCTCGAAGGCGGAGCACGAGATCGAGAAGTTGAAACAGAAAGGCGAGGTGTACGAGCCGTCCACCGACCATCTGCGGACGACCTGATATGGACCGGATCTCCGCGCTTCGAAACATCGAAGACGCTCTCTCGGATTTCGAATCCGACGAGAACGGCCTGAAGGAGACGGAACGACGGGTGGTGGCCGTACTCCGAACGTACGCGACGGAGTTCGAGAGCGAGCGCGACCTGTCGGCGTACCGAGCGCGCGGCGACGAGCGAGCCGACGGTATCGTCGTCGTCGCCGATTCGAAGGACGAAGCGCGCGAGCGAGTCGGCGACCTGTTCGATGCCGAGGATCTGGAATTCGAGATGGAAACTATATAGAATGTAGTGATAACTTTGATATGGAAAAATAGATAAGTATGTTTGTCGAATACTAGAGACGAAAACTGCGTGTTTAGGTGTGTGAAACGTGACAGCTCGGACGGTGGGTTCAGAACTTATCAGCTCCATAATAATGGAGGTGGCCCGATAATGTACGGGAAATGTCATGGGAGAGACCACGCGGCGAACGAGCGCGGTATCGCCGAGGCCGACCACTCATGAGCGACGTTTCGACGAAGTTGGACGACGAATCGAGCGTCCTCGTGCTCGGTTCTTCGATGAGCACGGAAACCGACGAACTCTGTATCGACCTGCTCACGCGGACGACGCCGGAACAGGAGAACGTCCTCTGGATTACGTTCACGCGCTCGCCGGACGGTTGCCTTCAAGATTGGCTCTCGCACGCCGGTGAGCGACCGGCGAACCTTCGATTCCTCAGCGTCGGAGAGACCGTTCGCTCGGTGACCGCCGCGACCGCGGTGCAGGCGACGACCGACGTGAGGGCCGACCCCGTCATCGACACGCTCTCGAATCCCGGCGACTTGACGGGGCTGGGAATCAAGACCAGCGAGGTGCTCCGGCAGTGGCACGGCGACGGCAACCGGACCGTCGTCTGTTTCCACTCGCTGACCGCCCTGCTCCAGTACTCCGACGCGCAGACCGTCTACAAGTTCCTCCACGTCCTCACCGGGCGGTTCGCCACGGCGGGCGTGACCGCCCACTTCCACCTCGACCCGGACGCTCACGACGCACAGACCGTCAACACGCTGAAGACGCTGTTCGATGCCGTCGTCGAATTCGACGACGGAGAATGGATAGTCCGAACTCGGTGAGGTAATTTTAAATCGATTACGTCGGTAACTTTCGGCGTGTTGCTGATAGTTACGTACTCGCGTTCCGCCCGGCAGACGCTTCGAAACGTCTGTACCGCTCACGAGGGGAGTGTCGTCCGGCGGTTCGGGCGTGTAGCACTACTGGAAGCGACGGAGCTAGGAGCCTTCCTCGCGCTTCGTCTACGCGAAAAACACGGTGAGGACGTGCAGATAGAGCGCACCGTTCCGCTGAACGAGTTCTCCGACGTGCCGGACTCGGTCCGCCGGGCCGCGAGAGCGTACGAGAATCGCGAACATCCGAGCACGCCGTATCACAAGTTCGCCGCGGGGACGGAGCATCCGAGTCCGGAGACGATGCGCGACGGAGAGCTATGAGGATCGAAGTCGAGGGCGAGGCGCTGTTCGGGCGAGCCGTCGACCTCTCCGAACGGCCGGTTTCGCCGGAGGCGATTGCGGAGGCGATTCGGGGCCACGCCGAGTCGCCGGTCGTCGACTGTCCCGAACCCGGCCCGGCGCACGAATACGTGGGCGTCATCGAACCGGGAATGTCGCTCCGTACACGATCCGCCTCGGCCGCCGTCGCGCGCTCGCTCGAAACGAGTGCGCCACAGGACGACGAGATAGCGGCGCTCGCGAGCGAACTGGATTCGATCGACGTGACGGACGTATCGCTTCGAGCGGAACGGCGACGCGCGGCGGACGTCGGGGGGTCGGAGACGGAACTTCGGGAACGGATCGCCGCGCTTCGCGGGCGGGTGCGGACGCTTCGAGAGGCGGGAGACGATTCGACCGACGCCGAGTCGAAGTTGCGAGAAACGACGAGACGGCTCTCCGAAGCGGAGACGGGTAGAATCGCCGCAGAACAGGCGCTCGAACGCGCACGGGCGAACCGGCGTTCGACGAGAGACCGACGAGAGAAACGGCTCCGCCTCCGCGACCGAAAGGAGAACCTCGAACGGGACGCTCGTCGATACCTCTCGCGGGAGGTTCACGAATCGTTCGTCGCCGCGGTCGATGCGGTTCCGGGCCGGGGACGGGTTCCGGAACCCGGAGCGTTCGAGGGTGACGCGGTGACGGCGGCGTTGGCGCTGGCGCGAATCGCCGCCCTCGACGCGCCGGTCGTGTTGGCGTGCGACCGATTCGAAACGCCGGAATCGGCCGCCGAGTGTCTCGACGCGGCCGTACTACAGGTTTAAGGCCGAAGACGGAACCAACGCGGGGCATGGTGACGCTCCGCTGGTCCACAGACGCGCGATGCGGACGATACGAGACCGTCACGGTGGTCGAACTGATGGTCGAGAATCCGACCGAGACGCCCGTCAGGGTGCGGGTCGGAAATCGACTCGACGGTGAGGTGTGGCCACCTCGAACCGAGGGAGTCCCGGAAGCCGGCTGGGACTCCGGCGGTTTCGAAGGTGTCGTCGGTGCGGGCGACCGTCGCTCGCTCGGTTACGCTAGCCGCGCCGAACCGGTCGAACCGCCCGCGGAAATCGTCTGGACGGAACGAGCCGCCGAAACGCGAGGGGCGAGCGCAGGAACCGAGACGACCGTCCCGGCTGGTGCGGGTCTCGACGGTTCGGACGTATCGATCGACGTCGAACCCACCGCGGAGGGCGTCGTGCGAGCGCTCGGCGACTCTCGACCGCCCGCGGACGCCGTTCCGGCTCCCGCGCATCCCTCGCTTCCGACCGCGGTTGAGTCGTGGCTCTCGGCCGTCGAGACGCACGTCGAACGAGGCGAGGCGCTCGGCGAGTGTCGACGGGCACTTCGTGCGGTCGCGGAGCGCGTGGACGACCTTCGAGCGCGCGCCGAACCGACTTCGGACGAGATAACGGGAGGGAACGCGTGATTCTGGCCGTTACCGGCGGGAAAGGAGGCGTCGGAAAGTCGACCGTCTCGTTGAATCTCGGAGCCGAGCTCGAAGCCGTCGTCGTCGACGCCGACCTCGCCATGGCGGATCTTCCGACGGCGCGCGGGCCGGACTTACACGACGTGCTCGCCGGGCGAGCCGAACCGTGCGAAGCGGTTTCGTCCGCGGGGAGCGTCACCGTGCTCCCTTGCGGTCGCACGCTCGCGGGTGCGCGGGCGTGCGACCTGACCGCCTTCGTCGGAGCGATGGAACGGGTCGCGGCGGAGTACGAGCACGTCGTCATCGACTGTCCGGCGGGGATGGCCGCCGACGCGGGGCTACCCCTGGTCGCGGCGGACGCGTGCCTGCTCGTGACCGCCCCCCGAGCCTTCGCGCTGGCGGACGCGGTTCGGACGAGGGCGCTGGCGCGACGACTCGACGCGGGCCTCGTTCGGGCGGTGCTGAACAGGGTCGTCTCGGATCCGCCGGTCGAAACCGTCGAACGAACGCTCGGCGCACCGGTGACGACGTTTCCGGAATCGGAGACTGTCGCGCGCGCACAGCGACACGGTCAACCGGTGGCGGCGATAGCGCCGGAGAGCGTGCCGGCGGAACGGTTCGCAGAACTCGGACGGGCGGTTCACTCCTGCAGGTCGTGATACGTCGAACGGAGCGTCACGGGCGTCACGTCGGCGACGTCGGCGGCTTCGCGTTGAGTGATCGCCGCACCACACTCGCGGGAGGCGGCGTAGAGGCAGGCCGCGGCGACGCCGCCGGGGTTGCGACCGCTGACGAGATTTCGGGACTCCGCCGCCGTCACGAACTCCTCGGCGCGTCGTTCGACCGCCATCGGGAGGTCGAGTCTGCTGGCGAAGCGGGGGAGATACTGGCGAGGGTCGATCGGCCCGGTCGGCAGGCCGAGTTCGCGGTTGAGCGCGTCGTACGCCGCGGTCAGTTCGTTCCGCTCGGCGCGGGCCTTCTCGACGACCTCGTCGAGCGTGCGCGACACGGCGGCGGTGCGGCAGGTCGCGTACACCGTCGCCGCGGCGAACCCTTCCAACGAGCGACCGCGGAGTAGATCTTCGGACTGTGCGGACTCGAACAGCACGCACGCCCGGTCCCGAACGCTCGCGGGCAGTTGGAGCGCGCCGACGAGTCGGCGAATCTCGGTGAAACCGTACACCCGATTGCGCTCGGATTTCGACGATATCTTGGCGCGCTTGTGCTGGCGGCGCATCCGCATCACGCGCCGTCGCTTGCGACCCGTGAATCGAACCGCACCGTCCCGATAGCCGATTTCGGTCGACAGTCCGCGGTCGTGGCGCGAACGGGTTAGCGGTGCGCCGGTTCGCTTGCGGTCGGTATCGTCGTCACTGAACGACCGCCACTCGGGACCGCGGTCTAAGTTGTCCTCGGCGACGACCAGCCCGCACTCCGTGCAGACGGACTCGGCGCCGCGTTCGCGGACTCGGTTGTGACATTCGGGACACGTTTCGGTCGGTGTCGTCGTACTCATCACAGTCGAAACTTCTCCCGAGATGGTATTTAAACGAGCGCAGGATTCGGGGAAAGGATCGACTTCGGCGGGAGAGAACGTACCGGTTACCGGTACGCTCCCGTCGAAAAGGATTATCAGATTTGATACTTGTCACCAACGTTGAAGTCGGAGGGAGAACGAGGGATGGACATGGCGCTGTCGGACATCGCCGCGGGGCTGGAGGTGACGACCGAGCAACGGGACCGCGGTGTCGCGACCGTGGACGACACCGGACGAGCGCTCCACGAGCGACTAGCGGAGTTCGCCGAATCGTTGCCGTGCGACCCCGACGCGGCCGTCGCGGTGCTGGAATCGTACACGACCGGTTCGTCGGTCGGCGAGAGCGCCCGGCGCGCCGGTGTCGCACCGATAACCGCGGCGAAGGCGCTCTACCTGCTCGGCGCGGACGGCGTCTCACCGCTCCCGCCGATGGGTCACGAAATCATCCGAGACTGGCTCTCCGCCGACCTCTCCCGGTCGGAGGCGCGAAGCCTGACGGGGGCGAACGAAACCGAGTTCGCGCTGGCGACGTTCGTCGAAACGCACGAACCGTTGGACGGCGCAAAAGAAGCGGTCGAAGGTGCGCTGGCGCTCGGCGGCGACGCGACCGTCAGAAAGCGCGACGCGCTGGCCGAGACGATGAGCGGCGTCGGCGATCTACTCTGAAAGGAATTTCGGCGAAACTCGAAGCGTAGCCGAGAGTCTCAGGAGAGGGCGTCCGGCAGGTACTTTTCCGCGTCGATATCGAGCAGACCTTCCTCCGGGAACTCCACGTCGAGCGACGTGTCGAAGACGGATTCTGCCGCGTCGGCGATAGCGGGCGAGAAATCCGGGTCGAGGTCGGGCGCACTCGTCGGAACGCGCTCGACGGCGGCCGCATCGCTCGTCGGAATCGCCGTGGCGTCCGCGAACGGATGCTCGCTCTCGGCATCGTCCGCACGATTTACGAGAACGGCGTCGGCACTCGTCCCGAGGTCGGCGAGTCGACCGCGCATTCCCTGTACGGCGTCGGCACCGAACCGAGACGCGGGTGCGACCAGCGCGACGGAGTCGACGGCGTTCACCGCGGCGAACGATTGGTTCGCGGCGACCGGCGGCGTGTCGACGAGAACGTGGTCGAACTCGCCGTCCGCCCGCTCGACCAGCGTCTCGAATCGCCGGGCGGCGCGGGCCGTCTTGGCGCGGGCGAGTCTTTCGAACGGCGCGTAGGTCGGACAGAGCGCGAGTCGTCCGGCGGTTTCCGCGGGATGGTCGACCAACGCATCGGCGAGGTCGGGGTCGGCGTCGTCGGTCAGGAGTGCGGTGGTGTCGGTGTCGATGCGACCGGGCGCGTGACGGGCCAAACCCTGCGTGGCGAACGCGGCGTCGAGGATCGCAACGTCGCGTCCGTCGTGTGCGAGGATGGCGGCGAGTTCGAGACAGAGACGGGTCGTTCCGGCCCCTCCGGTCGCGCCGACGAGTGCGGCAGTTCGTTTCACGGTTTCGAATCGGAATAGATCCGGAATGGTATAAAAATCTGGGAGTTACCGCGCGTTCCGGATGTCGGCGGCGATGTCGTCCAACTCCTCGTCCGAGAGGTCGGGGCGGGAACCCGCGATGGCGTGGATGGGTCTACCGCCGTCGCCCTCGAATCGCGGGATGATGTGTCCGTGGACGTGCGGAACTTCCTGTCCCGCCGCCTCGCCGTTGTTGAACGCGACGTTGCTCGCGTCGGCGTCCACCGCGTCTTCGACGGTCGGTGCGAGGCGGTGGAGCGCCGCGAACACGTCGGCGGCGGTGTCGTCGGGCAGGTCGCCGAGCGTCTCGTGATGGTCTTTCGGGATGACGAGGGTGTGGCCCGGCGCGAGGGGATTCACGTCGAGGAACGCGAACACGGTGTCGTCCTCGTAGACGGTTCTGCTGGGGATGTCGCCCGCCACGATCTGGCAGAAGATGCAGTCGTCCGGCATACGTCGCTAGTTGCGGGTCGGCATCAAGAAAGTTGAGGCTTCGAGGAACTACCCCCGCAGTTGGAGCAGTTGCCGACGCCGCGATTCGATGTCGAAGTTGGGTTCGAGTTCCGGATCGGCGGCGAGCCTATCGAGGGCGAGCAACGGGTCGATTCCCGCCCGTTCCACCCGGTCGAGCAGGGCGTCGATGCGCTGACGGTGGAGCGCGAGCGACGAGAGGAGCGCGGCGGCGAGCGCCACGGCGGCGGCCGCCTCCTCGTCGTCGGGAAGCGCGTCGCTGATTCGGGAGAAGTCGGTGAGTTCGGTCTCCGGACTCTCCGCGGGTTCGAGCGAGAGACACCGCGGACAAACGAACACCGATGCCGGTTCCGACGGAACGTGTTCGCGCAGGTCGGGCGGAACCGCGAACGGAAGTCGCTCGTCTCCGCACTCGGGACAGTTCATCGGACGAGTAGAGGGGCGCACCCCACAAAAGTCTAGCACCGACGGCGGCGCGAATCAGGTCGGCGGGGGCGTCTCGGTGCGGTCTTCGCCCTCGTCGGTCACGTTGATGGGAATTCCGGCGTCGCTGTTCTCGCCGAACCCGGCGCTCAGGATGCGCGTCAGGGCGTCCTCGACGGACTCGTCGGTTTCGGTGAACTGGTCGGGTTCGACCTCCACGACGAACCCGGTCGTGATGTTCGGTGCGGTGGGTAAAAAGAGGAGTTCGCGGCCGTCGTCGGTCGATTTTCCGGTTTTGAACGCCGTCATCCGAAGTCCGTTCCACGTCTCTATCTTAACCGGTTTCTGGAGTTGGTTGGTGTCCGAAAGCGCGGTTTCGGCGGCCATCTTGGACGCGTTGTAGACGATTCGGAGGCCGGGCAGTCGATTCATGATTCCGTCGATGGTGTTCTCGACGATGCCGCCGACCGTCGTTCGCATGAGGTAGCCGACGCTGAGCACGAGCATCGAGAACACCACGAGGACGATGCCGACGCGGACGAGGTCGCCGGGAATTACGCCGAAGAAGGTAGTCTCCGAGATGTCTCCCAAAAACGGTAAGTTAGCTATTTTGAGGAACAGCCACGCGACGATGTACGCGGTGACCAAGAGGGGGGCTAAGACGATGAGTCCGCTACCGGCGTCACGTTTCCACGAGGACATTTAGGTGTAGCATTTGTGTGCAGGAATATAAACCAGTTGCAACGTTCGCGTTATCGACCGAGAACCGCGCGGGCCGCGAACAGCAGATTCTCCTTTCGCTCCATTACGCGGCGGTAGAAGTACGACAACCACTTCCCGCCGTAGGGGACGTACTGCCAGACCTCGTAGTCGCGGGCGAGGTCGTACTGGGCGTCCTCGCGCACGCCCATCAGCATCTGAATCTCGAAGTCGGTGCCGTACTCCTCGTGGAGGTCTTTGGCGTACTCGATCATCGCCGGGTCGTGGCTCCCGACCGCGACGCCGCCGTCGAACTCCTGAAACATGTACGCGAGGTACTCGCGGTAGACGGCGTCGACGCGCTCTTTTTGCTTGTACGCCACCTCCGAAGGTTCGTCGTACGCGCCCTTCACAAGTCGCACCTTGCCGGGAACGTCGGCGAGTCGTTCGAGGTCGCTTTCCGTCCGTTTCAAGTTCGCCTGCACGCAGACGCCGACGCCGCCGCCGCGTTCGCGGGCGAGTTCCTCGTACGCGTCGAGCGTCGCGTCGGTCGTCGTGTGGTCCTCCATGTCGATCCAGACGAAGGTGTCGTCCGCGGCGTCGACGATGCGCTCCATATTCTCTCGGAAGACGTGCGTGCCGACGTCGAGACCGACCTGCGAGGGTTTGACCGAGACGCAGGCCGAGAGGTCGGAGCGGTCGATATCTTCGAGCAGTCGGACGTAGTGTTCCGCGTCCTCGTCCGCCGGTCCGCGGTCGTCGTAGTGTTCGCCGAGGAGGTTGAGGATGGCGTTGACGTTTCGTTCGTTCAGTTCCTTCACGTGGTCGAGCGCCTCCGCCGGCGTCTCGCCCGCGACGAATCGATTGGCGATGGGTGGAATCATACTCCGGGGTTTGCACCCCCGCGTCTTATGGTTATATATAACGACGTCAGACCGTCGGTTCTTAAGACCCCGAGGGTTTCTTCTCGATTATGGAGTTGTTCGACGTTGTCGTTTTCGATGTCGTGGTCGTCGCGGTCTGGGCGATGTTGCCCGCTTACGTGCCGAACAACGTGGCGGTGGTCGCCGGTGGCGGTGCGCCCATCGACGGCGGGCGAACGTGGAACGGGCGGCGACTCCTCGGCGACGGAAAGACGTGGCGGGGGACGCTCGCCGGAATCGCCGCCGGGGCGGTGCTGGCGTGGGGACTGAACGCGGTTCGTCCGGGGTTCGCCGACGCGCTGGACGTGTCGCTCCCGGCGTTTCCGCTCGCGGTCGTCCTCGCCATGCCCGCCGGAGCCATGCTCGGCGACATGGCGGCCTCCTTTCTGAAGCGTCGGACGGGCAGAGCGCGCGGGGCGTCGTTTCCGGGCGTCGACCAACTCGACTTCGTCGTGATGGCGCTCCTCTTCACCTCGCTCTCCGCGCCGGAGTGGACGCTCGACACCTTCACGCTCCCCGTGCTCACCGTGGTCGTTCTGGTGACGCCGCTCCTCCATCTGCTCACGAACGTCGTCGCGTACGTGCTCGGGTTGAAGAACGAACCGTGGTGAGTCGGCGTCTCGAAGAACTACCTTTAAACCCGCTCCGCGCCCGATTTCCGGCATGGCGAGCCAAGAACTCATCGACGCCCTGCGCGACGCGGACGCCGTGCGGTACGGCGAGTTCGAACTGTCCCACGGCGGGACGAGCGACTACTACGTGGACAAGTACCTCTTCGAGACCGACCCCCGCTGCCTCGAACTCGTCGCCGAAGCGTTCGCGGAGCGACTGGGGGAGACGAAGTTGGCCGGCGTGGCGCTCGGCGCGGTGCCCCTCGTGGCGGTCACGAGCGTCGAGACGGGGCTCCCCTACGTCATCGCCCGGAAGCAGAAAAAGGAGTACGGCACCGCGAATCTCGTCGAAGGCCGACTGAACGAGGGCGAGGAAGTCGTCGTGCTGGAGGATATCGTGACCACGGGCCAGAGCGCGGTGGACGCGGTCGAGGCCCTGCGGGAGGCCGGGGCGGAGGTGAACCGGATTCTGGTCGTCGTGGACAGGGAGGAAGGCGGACGCGAGAATCTGGCCGAGGCGGGCGTCGAGATGGAGGCGCTGCTCTCCGCATCGGAGTTGCTCGACGGGCGGGACGGATAGCGGGAAGTCGTTGCGGTCGTTTTCGGTCGGCGACGGCGATTCCATCGTCGGCAGACGGTCGTGTGACTTCCGATTCTATTTTCGCCGCGGGACGAACGGTGCGACCGATGGATTCGCGGTGGTAGCGATTCCCCCCCGCGCAGAGTGCGATACTGAATGCGCGGAAGATATTTATACGATACCGCGATTATTTCCCGTCGAGCAACACGATGCTGGGTGACTGCTTTACACGCCGGGTTCTCGCCCGCTAATCTAGTCACCACCATCGTCGCTTCTCCGCCCGCTCTCGACACGAGGAGCGGAGCGTCTTCGCGCTCGAACCGCTCCGCCGAACCGGGAGCGTGGCGAGACGGATTTTCATCCAACCACGAGTTACAACCATGAGCAAACGATCAGCATCCGAAGTAGTCGTATCGCTTCCCGACGGGTCGAACCGCGCCTTCGACCGCCCGATTTCGGTCGAGGCCGTCGCGTACGACATCGGTCCCGGACTGGGCGACGACTGCGTCGCCGGAGTCGTCGACGGCGACCTCGTCGCCCCGGAACATCGAATCGCCTCCGACGCCGACCTGCGGGTCGTCACGCCCGACTCGGCGGAGTACGTCCGCGTCCTGCGCCACTCCGCCGCGCACGTGCTCGCGCAGGCCGTCCTGCGCCGGTTTCCGGACGCGAAACTAGCCATCGGTCCGCCGACGGACGAGGGCTTCTACTACGACTTCGACGGCGTCGAACTCGACAGGAACGACCTCGCCGCTATCGAGGCGGAGATGCGCGACATCGTGGCCGAGGACGACCCCATCGTTCGAGAGGAGGTCTCGCCCGACGAGGCGCGCGACCGACTCGCCGACCAGCCGTACAAACTGGAACTGCTGGACGAAATCGAACGCGAGGGCGGCCCCGTCACGTTCTACCGCCAGGGCGAGTTCGAAGATCTCTGTGCGGGACCGCACGTCGAGTCCACGGGCGAAATCGGCGCGCTCTCGCTCCTCGAAATCGCCGGGGCGTACTGGCGGGGCGACGAGGACGAGGCGATGCTCGCGCGAGTCTACGGCACGGCGTTCGAGGCGGAGTCGGAGCTAGCGGCGTTCCTCGACCGCAAAGAGGAGGCCGCGAAGCGCGACCACCGCAGGATCGGCGAGGAGATGGACTTGTTCTCGGTGCCCGACCACTCGCCGGGATGCGTTCACTTCCACCCGAACGGGATGGCGATTCGCCGCGAGTTGGAGGCGTTCGTGCGCGAGAAGAACGCCGAGTTGGGCTACGAAGAGGTTCGGACGCCCGAACTCAACCACGCCGACCTCTGGAAGAAGTCGGGTCACTACGAACACTTCAAGGAGGAAGGCGAGATGTTCGCGTGGGAGCAGGACGGACGCGAGTACGGACTGAAGCCCATGAACTGCGCGAACCACGCGTCCATCTACGACCACCGACGACGCTCGTACCGCGACCTGCCTGTTCGCTTCTCGGAGTTCGGCACGTGCTATCGTAACGAGCAGTCCGGCGAACTCTCCGGGATGTTGCGGGTGCGCGGGTTCACGCAGGACGACGGCCACGCCTTCGTCCGTCCGGATCAGATTCGGGGCGAAATCGCCCGCACGCTGGCGGTCATCCGCGAGATGTACGCGGCGTTCGACCTCGACGTCCTCCTCGAACTGGAGACGAAACCGGACGACGCAATCGGCGACGACGCCCTCTGGAAACGGGCCCACAACGCCCTCCGAGCGGCGCTGGAAGAGGAGGAACTGGACTACCAAATCGCGGAGGGGGAGGGCGCGTTCTACGGGCCGAAGGTCGCCATCAACGCGAACGACGCCATCGGACGCGGGTGGACGATAGGGACGGTGCAGTTGGACTTCGTGCAACCCGAACGACTCGACATCGGTTACGTCGGCGAGGACAACGAGGAACATGGCCCCGTGATGATTCACCGCGCGCTCCTCGGTTCGATGGAGCGGTTCATGGGCGTCTGCATCGAGCACTTCGCCGGGAACTTCCCGCTCTGGCTCGCGCCCGAACAGGTGCGCGTCCTCCCCATCACGGACGACGACGCGGACTACGCCGAGAAAGTGGCGGACGAACTCGCGGACTTTCGGGTCGAGGTGGACGACCGCGACCGGACGCTCGGAAAGAAGATTCGCGCGGGTCACGACGACCGCGTTCCGTACATGGTCGTCGTCGGAAGCGACGAAGCGGAATCGAGCACGATATCCGTCCGCGACCGAGGAGAGCGCCAGCGGGACGGCGTCGAACTCGCCGCCTTCCGACGCCACCTCGAACGCGAGCGCGAGGAGAGACACCGCGAGCCTAACTTCCTCGACTGAGGTCGACCGGTTACACGGTTGTGCTTAGACGACCATCGTTTCGCATCGAAGTGTTCAAGGTTGCACGAAGGTGAGGGTAGGGGTATGAACCGAGCAGAGAAGGCCAATCTCCAGTTGCAGGCCGTCTCAGTTCTCCGAATGCTGAAGGAGACGCGCACCTACGACGAACTCGCCGCGACGACCGGCCTACCCGCGGGGGACCTGAACCGTTACGTGAACGGTCACGTCCTGCCGAGCACCGACCGCGCGGAAGCGGTCGTGGAGGGCGTCGGGCGCGAGGAACTCGCGGCGGAACTCGAAGCCCGCACCCGTCTCGACCCGGAGGGGTACGTGGACAACTCCGGCGTCGTCTTCGACCAGTCGTTCCTCGACCTCGTCGCGCCCGTCGCCGCCGAGACGTTCGACTTCGGCCACCCCGACGTGGTGCTGACCGCCGCGACCGACGGCATCACCCTCGCCGCCGCGATGGCGAGCTACTTCGGCGCTCGGTGCGCCTACGCGAAGAAGTCGAAGGAGACCGCCGTCGAGGAGTTCATCGAGGCCCGTCAGCGACTCGCCTCGGGTATCGAACTCACCTACTACCTCCCCGCCTCGGCCATCGCGCCCGGCGAAACCGTGCTCGTCGTGGACGACCTCATCCGCTCCGGCGAGACGCAGGAACTGCTCCTCGACATCGCCGACGACGCGGACGCCGACGTGGGCGGCGTCTTCGCCCTCATCGCGGCGGGGACGGAAGGTATCGAGCGCGCCGAGGGGCGAACCGAGGCACCCGTGGGCGCGCTCACGTCGTTCGAGTAGCGGGCCGCTCTCCCGTCCGTCCGAGAGTAAGCACGTCTGTGCGAATTTTCATCGAGGGACGGCGAAAAACCCCGGATTTTATACACGCATGCGCATAGGTGCTCAGATTCGATGAGAACAGTTAAGTACGTATTCGCGGTTATGCTCATTCGTGTACCATGGGGATTAACGACACCAGCGAGAAACCGGCGAACTCGGGTACGTTCGGCGCGCTCGGTGAGTACTTCGGCTTCGAGGAGCACGGGACGGACCTGCGGACGGAGATCATCGCGGGCGTGACGACGTTCCTGACGATGAGCTACATCGTCGTGGTCAACCCGGGAATCCTCGCAGACAGCCCGCAGGTTCCGATTCAGGACGGCATCCAACTGGCGAACTACTCCTACGGCGCGACGGTGTCGATGCTCGCCGTCGTAACCATCATCGCGGCCGCGGTTGCGACGCTGACGATGGCGTTCTACGCGAACCGGCCGTTCGCACAGGCGCCCGGACTCGGTCTGAACGCCTTCTTCGCGTTCACGGTCGTCGGCGCGCTCGGAATCTCGTGGCAAACCGCGTTGGCGGCGGTCGTCGTGGAAGGAATCGTCTTCATCGCGCTGACCGCGGTCGGCGCGCGAAAGTTCGTCATCCGCCTGTTTCCGGAACCGGTGAAGTTCGCCGTCGGTACCGGTATCGGCCTGTTCCTCGCCATCATCGGATTGGAAGCGATGAACGTCGTCGTCGCCGACCAAGCGACCTACGTCACCCTCGGTCCCGTCGCCTCCGACCCCGTCGCCATTCTCTCCGTCGTCGGCCTCTTTCTCACCTTCGCGCTCTACGCTCGCGGCATCCCGGGTTCCATCATCATCGGAATCGTGGCGACGACCGCGATGGGTTACGGCGCGGAGTGGCTGGGACTCGTGCAGGCGAACACGCTCACCCCGGCTCCGGTGAACGCGACGTACAACATCGCGCCGCTCGCGGGCGCGTTCATCTCGGGGCTCCAGAGCGTCGAGGCGTTCTCGTTCGCGCTCGTCGTCTTCACGTTCTTCTTCGTCGACTTCTTCGACACCGCCGGGACGCTCGTCGGCGTCGGGCAGATGGGCGGGTTCCTCAACGACGAGGGGAACCTCCCCGACATCGACAAACCGCTGATGGCGGACGCAGTCGGCACCACCGTCGGCGGCATGCTCGGCACCTCGACGGTGACGACGTACATCGAATCGGCGTCGGGCGTCGAGGAGGGCGGACGCACCGGCATGACGGCGCTCGTCGTCGGCGTCCTCTTTCTGATATCGCTGGCGTTCGTTCCCGTGGCCGCGGCGATTCCGCAGTACGCGTCGCACATCGCGCTGGTCGTCATCGGCGTCGTGATGCTCGGCAACGTGGTCGACATCGCGTGGGACGACATCACCAACACCGTTCCCGCCGGGCTGACGATTCTCATCATGCCCTTCACCTTCTCCATCGCCTACGGTATCGCCGCCGGCATCATCTCGTATCCCATCATGAAGCTCGCGGCCGGCGAACGGGACGACACCCGCCTCGGACACTGGGCGCTCGCGGCGGCGTTCGTTCTTTACTTCTTCGTCCGAACGAGCGGCGTCTTGGAAGGAAACGTCTGACGACGCGACTCCTTCGGGTCCGCTCACCGTCGAAGGACGACCGTACCTCCCCTATTTCGCCAATGCTCCGGATTCGTGCACCAACAACAAACTCTTAGTTCGCCCGTTCATACGTTCGCGCATGTCGAACCTCGAACTATACGAACTCGAAGGCTGCCCGTTCTGCGCGAAGGTGAAGCGAAAACTGGACGAACTCGGACTCGACTACGAATCCCACTTCGTCCCGCGCGCCCACGCGGAGCGCGACGAAGTGGAGGAAGTGAGCGGTCAGACCGGCGTTCCGGTGCTGGTCGACCCGGAACACGGCGTGGAGGGCATGGCCGAGAGCGACGATATCGTAAACTACCTCGAAGAAACGTACGGGCGTTAAAACTACTGCAAATATTAACGCGGAAGACTAACTAGAACGCCATCTATCGCACAGCTACGACGAAACGTCGGTAAGCGACGAATCGAGTACAGCGCGCAAAACGACCGTACCGACCGCCGAACGACGCGAAGCCACACCGTCTTCAACCTTGGTGCTATCGCTCCCCACGCGGGGATCGTCGTCACTTTTGCCGTCGGGCCGTCCGATTTACCACAGTCCCGCGCGTAGCGACGAGCATGACGACTCGACGCCAACTGCTCGGTGCGGTCGGACTGTTCGTCGGCGGCCTCTCCGGTTGCGCGCGATTCGGCGGAGGCGGCGAGGAGAGCGGCGGCGGCGAGGAGGGAGGCGGCGGCGAAGGCGGAGAAGGCGGAGAAGGCGGTGAGAACGGCGGAGGCGGCGAGGGCGGTGAAGGCGGCGAGGGCGGCGAAGATGGAGAGGGCGGTGGGGACGGATAGAACGGCGAGGAAGGAGGCGGAGGCCGAGTCGACGGATTACGCCTTCGCCCGCTCGCGAATCAGCTTCCGAAGTTCGTCGGGGTCGTCGATTCCTTCGACCTCCTCGCGTTCGACCAGCGCGGTGTCGTCGACGGTCTCGCGCCGCGCCGAATCCACGAAGTAAACCGAACGAGTCCGCGCGACGTGGCTGATGGAACTCATGATTCGAGCGCGCTTCTCGGCGGTGCGGTTGAACGCCGAGTGACTCGTCAGGACGCGGTCTTCCTGTTCGTCCTCGCTCACGGTCTTGAACGGCGCGCGGGTCGTCGGGTGCACCGTGAAGCCGACGCGGGTGAGCACGGTGAACATGTGCTGGTCGTCCGGTTCCGCCTCGGGTTCGTCCAGTTCGGCGTCCTCGACGACCTCCTCGGTTCCTTCGAGCACGTCCACCGGACTCGTCAGCTCGCGGTCGAACAGGTCCTCGAGTTCGATCGCCACGTCCACGCTGGCGTTCATACCGTCCTCGTACTTCGAGACGGTTCGGCGGGAGACGCCGAGTTCGGTGGCGAGCTGTCCGAGGCTCCACCCGCGCTCTTTGCGCTCGTCCTGCAGCACGTCGCCGTCGATGTTGACGTACAGACCGCCGGGCGCGGCGTACACCAGCGGCGGCACGCCTTCGACGAAGAGGTCGAGCGCCGTGTCCGGACTGAACACCGGGACGCCGTGGCGGAAGTACACCACGCCGGGTTCGAGGTCCTGGTTCCGCGAGCGCAGACCGATGACCATCGGCGTCGCTTCGAGGTAGGTGCCGAGCCGTCGCATCTCCACGCCGGTCTCGGCGTCGAACGCGTCGATGTTTCCGAGGATCTTCAACAGTAGCAGGTCGGAACCGCGCCGGGCCGCCACGTCGAAGCTCTTCGGTCGGATGGCACACCGGTCGCTAACCGCGAACCCCGCGTCGTCGAGCATCGCAGTCACGTTGCCGACCAGTGCTGACCGGGACATGGTGAGAGGTAAGTGATTCCGATATAAATACGTTTTGCCAGGACACCGGAGCGCAGTCTTGCGATTGCGGGGAACGGCCGCGGTAGATTCATATACCGGAACGGCGCTCCGAAAGTCGTTAATTCGCCACGCGGTAATCCTCCGACGTGACGGTCATCGGTCTCGACGACACCGACTCCCGCGAACGCGGGATGTGTACGACCTACCTCGCCGCGTGCATCGCGGAGCGCGTTCGAGGGGGAGGAGGCGACGTGGAGCGACTGCTCCTCGTCCGCCTCAACCCCGCGGTGAAGCACAAGACGCGGGGGAACGCCGCGCTCGCGATTCACACCGACCTCGACCCGGAGCGGGCGTTCGAACTCGCCCGCGACGAACTCGAAGCCGCCGCGGAGACGGGCGACCCGAAGACGAACCCCGGACTCGTGGTCGCGCCGCACGCCCCCGACGAGGCACCCGACGAAGTCGCCGCGTTCGCCCGCGCCGCGGTTCGAGAGCACTGCTCCCGCGAGGACGCCGAGCGACGCATCGAATCGGCGAACTACCGCCACGCGGGGTGGAAGAACGCCCGCGGGAAAATCGGCGCGCTGGCGGCGGTGGGCAGTTGGGTGGCCTTCTCGGAGTGGACCTACGAGCGCATCTCCTACCGCGAATCAGAGCGGTGGGGGACGCCCCGCGAAGTGGACGCGGAGTCGGTGTTCGTGGCCGCTGACGACGCCTACCCGGCGATCTGGGACACGGTCGACCGCGGAACCGGCGGGGCGGTCTGCGTCCCGCGCACGCCCTGTCCCATCCTGCACGGGATCCGCGGCGACGACCCGGACGCGGTGCGGCGAGTCGCCGACCGAATCGACGGCGAACCCGTCGCGCGAACCGCGCTGTTCGTGACGAACCAGGGCACCGACGCCCACCTCCGGGACGCCGACCTCGGGGAGGTGGCGGGCGGCGTCGGAGCGGAGGCGGAGGGGCGCGCCTACCGGGTCGCCGGCACCGTCGCGTCGGAACCGGAGACGCGGCGCGGCGGCCACGTCTTCTTCGACCTGGCGGACGAGGGGAGCGAACTGCGCTGTGCCGCCTTCGAACCGACGAAGCGGTTTCGGAACCGCGTCAGGAACCTCCGGCCCGGCGACCGAATCGCGGTCTGCGGCGAGGTCTCTCGAGGAACCCTCAAACTGGAGAAGTTCGCGGTCTGCGACCTCGATACGACCGAACTCGCCACCCCGAACTGCCCGGACTGCGGACGGTCGATGAAGAGCGCGGGGGCCGGGCAGGGCTATCGCTGCCGAGACTGCGGGACGCGGGCGGAGGGAAAAATCGAGCGAGAGGTCGAACGCGAACTGGAACCGGGATGGTACGAGGTTCCCCCCGAGGCGCGCAGACACATCGCGAAACCCCTCGTTCGGGGCGGGTTCGACGCGCCGACGCATCCGGAGCGGTAGCCGAACGGTCGCGAAGTAGCGGCGTTAAGCGAACACCTCGGACGGTTCTCGAATCGTCGGCGAGGTTCAGGCCGTCCACGTTCCGTCGCCGTACATGTGGTACTTGTACGTATCGTCGCCGTACCAGTGGTCGTCCCTGAAGAGCCAATCGGTCGTGTAGGAGTAGTTCGCCGTGGTCGTCCCGTCCGCCGGGTCGATTCGGTAGCCGGGGTAGGCGTTGAACGTCGTCTCCGAGACGTTCTCGCCGAACTTCAGGTCGAACTTGTGCGTGGCCTTCTCCGCGACGAGGTCGATGGTCTCCTCGATGTTCGTGTGCGAGTGGGTCGTCGACCAGCCCCAACCGAGGTTCGTGCCGACCTCAGGGCCGGTGGCCGAGACGCCGACGTTGACGCCGACGCTGAACGAACTGCTGCTCGATCCGCTCGTGGACGGCGGCCCGTGTTTCGCCAGTTCGTCCTCGAAGTCGACCGTTCGCAGGACGTAGTCGTTCATCCAATCCGAGCGGCCGAGCGCCTTGCCCGGCGTCATGCTTAGTTTGGTCTTCCACGAGAAGTAATCGCGGTTCGGGTCGGTCTCGTCGGCGGCCTTCGCGCACCAGACGAACTTCTCGATCTGCCCGTGTTCGTTCAGGTCCTTCTCCTCGTGACTCCGACCGAGACAGTCCCAGCCGCTCTCGGCGTCGGGACAGGTGTACGCCGTCGTCGCGCCGCTCGTTGTTGGATCGCTCGTCGAACCGCCGAGTTCGAACGTCCGGTCGATCCGGGAGAGGACGTAGCGCTGCGACGGGCTGTCGGTTCGGTACTGGTACGTGTCGACGGCGTCGCCGCGCGGCCACGCGACCGCGACGGAGGCGGAGGCGTTTCGGTCGTACTCGACGCCGAAGCTCGCCGAGAGGTCGGCGGGTTTTTCGAGCGCGGACGACTTCGACGCGTCCGCGACCTTCGAGGGACGCACGTCGTACAACAGGGAGACGAGCGCGTCGTCGGCACCCGCTCCGACGAACGAGATCGGCGCGCCGCGTTTCAGCGCGCCCACGAGTCGCCCGCGCGGAATCGACGTGTCCGAGGACAGGAGCAGCGCGTCGGCGGCGGCGGGACTCTCGACGCGGTTCGCTCCGGCGGGCAGGTCGAGACCGACACCCGATTCGAGGAAGACGCGTCGTCCGACGAGACTCCGTCCTCGGTCGGGTCGTTTCGCGCCCGCCGGAACCGCGAGCGCGGCCGCTCCCGCCGCGACACCTTTTAATACTCTCCGTCGAGTATTTGAATCTCCGTTATTCATACTCGAAATAAAACTTTCTTCCGCGAAATAAATCTATCCCTTGTCGTAGTGGAAGTATGGGACGGTGAGCGCGAAAACGTGGAGCGGGCTACGATTTCAGTCCGTGACCCGTGAGCGGGACGACCACGTCCGCGTCCTCGTCGAGAACGCCGCGCTCGCGGTACGCCGACAACCCGGCGACCGCCACGGCGCTCGTCGGTTCGACGTAGAAGCCCGTCCGGTGGAGTCGGTCGAGCGCCTCTCGGGTCGCCTCCGCGTCCAGCGCGACGGCGTCGCCGTCGGTCCCCTCGATGGCGTCCGTAATCTGGTCCCGGCGGGCGGGATGGGCGATCTGGATGCCGTCCGCCACGTCGTTTCGTCCGTCGTCGATGTCGCCCTCGTCGGCGTCGTGTCGTTCGTCGGCGATGGGTGCGACGCCCTCGGCCTGCACGCCGAGCAGTCGCGGCACGTCGTCCGTCCACCCCGCGTCGAGCAGGGCGCGAAAACCCCGGTACGCGCCGAGAAAGAGGGTGCCGTGGCCGAGCGGGCAGACGACGGCGTCCGGCACCGACCAGTCGCGCTGGGCGGCCAGTTCCAGCGCGAAGGTCATCGTGCCCGCGAAGAAGGCCGGGTTCCACGCGTGGCTGGCGTACCAACCCTCGCCCGCTTCCACCGCGTCGACGCAGGCCTCGGTCACGTCTCGCCTGCTCCCTTCGACGCGAACCGGGGTCGCGCCGGCGCGCTCGATGGCGGCGAGTTTCGATTCCTTCGCGTCCGCCGGAACGTAGATTTCCGCGTCGATACCCGCCCGCGCGGCGTACTGGGCGATGGCCGCGCCCGCGTTGCCCGAGGAGTCTTCGAGCACCGTCTCGACGCCGAGTTCGGCGGCGCGGGAGAGGGTCGTGGTCGCGCCGCGGTCCTTGAAACTACCCGAGGGGAAGACGCAGTCGAGTTTGAACTGAGCGTTCCAGTCGTCCGCGTCCACAAGCGGGGTGAAGCCCTCGCCGAGCGTCACGACCCGCCGAACGGGGAGGAACTCCGAGAAGGCCCAGAGACCGTCTCGGGTGTCGATTTCGCCGAAATCGGGAGCGGGGCGGTCGGGGAGCGGTCGCTTGGCGAAATCGAGGGGGTGGCCGCACTCGCACCGCCACGGTTCGTCTGGGCCGGCGGGGTACTCGCGCCCGCAGGCCGAACAGGAGAGGTCGGCGGACATCAGTACCGGTCGACGTCGGTTCCGACCGAGCAGACGTACTCGCCCGTGGCGACCTGCGGCAGGCGGCGGGAGCGCCAGAGGATGCCGGTTCTGTCGGCGGTGACCTCGGCCTTGAGTTTGCCGAACACGTCGGTGACCTCGAAGAGCACGTCGCCCGCGTCCACCTCGTCGCCGAGGTCTCGTCGGAAGGTGACGAGACCGCCGCTCGGCGCGCCGTAGCGGTCGAATCCGGTCGCCCGCGTCTGGGGTTCGAGTTCCACGTCGCCGTCGAGGAAGCCGTAGTGGCGCAGGACGTTGAACACGCCGTCGACGCCGTACTGGATGCTCTCTTCGTCCCAGCCGACGCAGCCGCCGAGTTCGGGGTCGATGGTCGGAATTCCCTCGTCGGGGGCGGTGCGGGCGAGTTGTCCGTCCGGTCCCTTCTGGTCGAGCACGTACCCGCAGCCGAACACCTTGGCGAGTTCGAGGCACTCGTCGTGGAGGCGGTGGCGCGGGCCGCAGCGCACGCGAGCCTCGTTCAACATTCGGCTCGTGGAGCCCTGGTGCAGGTCGAGCGCGAGGTCGGCCCGCGACGTGATTTCGTAGGTGGCCGCCGCGATTCGCTCGCTCGACGTTCCCGACTCGTTGCCGGGGTACGTGCGGTTCATCTTCGTGTCGTCGATGGGATTACGGTGTTCCGCGACCTGGAACGCGTGGTAGTTGACGATGCCGACGATGAGAATCGTTCCCGATAGCTTCTCGGGCGCGAGTTGCGGGACGACGCGCTTTACGACGCCGAGACCGTTGAGTTCGTCGCCGTCGCTGACGGCCTGGATGTACAGCGTTTTCCCCTCTCTCGCACCGTTCACGACGGCGACGGGGAGGCCGAACTGGCTCCCGTCGCGGGTCTCACCCACCGGGAGGCGGCCCGTATCGACCTCCCCGGGAGCCGCACTCGCCGTTCCGAGCGTTGTCATTACCGATACACCGTTTCCGAACACCCTTAGCAGTTCGGTATTCCCGTTATGGCGTCCCATCGGAGCGTGCGGAATCGGTGAAACGACTCGCTCGTGGTGACCGCGGTCCAACCGGCTGGAACCGCGTCGTTCGTCATCTCCGGACGCGAGTTAGAGGCCGACGCCCGACCGCGGTTTTTTCGTCCCCGTCATCGTGTACCGAACGTGAACCGAGAGAACGTCTCAAGCGGAACGGAGTGGGAGTCGCGCGTCGGCTACTCGCGGGCGGTTCGAGTCGGGAACGAAGTTCGCGTCTCCGGGACGACGGCCACCAACGAAGACGGGACCGTCGTCGGCGTCGGGGACGCCTACGCGCAGACGAAGCGAACGCTCGAAAACGTCGAATCGGCGCTCGAAGAGGCGGGCGCACGTCTCGACGACGTGGTTCGGACGCGGATGTACGTGACCGACATCGGGAACTGGGAACCGGTCGGCGAGGCCCACGCGGAGTTCTTCGGCGACGTGCGACCCGCCACGAGCATGGTCGAGGTGAGCGGGCTCATCGCGCCCGAGATGCTGATCGAAATCGAAGCCGACGCCGTCGTTTCGGACTGACCGACGCATCTTTTATCCGAGCGCGCCAACCGCCGGGCGTGCAAGAGGAGATTCCCGAGCGACCGGCGACCGCGAAGCTCATCGAGGCGCTCAACGTCCGCCGAAACGCCGCGATCGGCTTCGCCGTGAGCATCGCGCTCACCGTACTCGTGTACGTCTACCGCGTCGTAATCGTCGGCGAGGTCCCCGGACAGGCCGGAACGCCGGTGTACTACCTCGCGCTCGGGTTCGTGCTGGCGATATCGCTCGGCGCGCTGCTGACGGCGGTGTTGACGTTCGTCTCGGCGCGGCGGATCGCGCGCGAACTCGACTAGTCCTCCGCACCGGCTCCGCCGGCCAACTCTGCGAGGCGCTCCGCGCCGGACCGGGTTCCTTTCGCCAGTAGCACGTCTGAAGCGTTAATTTCCGTGGCCGGGCCGGGGGAGATGACCCAGTCGTCCGGCGGTCTGCGAACCGCGATGACCCGCATCCCCGTCTCGGTTTCGACCCGTTCCTCGCCGAGCGTCGTCCCGTCGAAGGCGCTCCCCCGCGCGACGGTGACGCGAACGATGACCTCGTCGCTCTCCTGTACCGCCTGCTCGACGACCGGGTGGGTGCCGAGGCCGTGAAGGACGCCTTCGCTGATTTCGACCGCGGCGTCGCTGATGACCTCCGTGCTGTTGGCGAGGTGAACGAGACCGCGCAGGGAGACGGGGTCGTCAACGTGGCTCGCCGCCTGGAGCGTCCACGCCTCGAAGCGCGACTGGAGCGCGTCCACCTCGGCTTCGAGTTCCACCACTTCCTCCGCCACCTCCTCGCTGTCGAAGAGGACGCTCCCGTAGGCGAGGTCGACCGCGAGTTCGCTCATGTTCTTCATCAGCACGATGGAGTCCACCGCGCGTTCGAGGTCGGTGTCGCCCGCCTCGGGCGGGTCGGGGGGGGCGTAGCGCTCGCCGGTCGCTCGCTCGTACACGTTCGCGATGCCCTCGTCCGGGCCGCGAAGGAGGAGTCTGTCGTCCGCCCGGAGGTCGGTGTTCCTGTCGGGGTTCGGAATCCAATCGCCGCCGCGGTGGATGGCGATGATGCGGACGCCCGTCTCGGTTTCGAGGTTCAGCGCGCCGAGCGTCTGCCCCGCGAGCGAGGAGGTTTCGACCACCGACGCGCGAACGAGGGTTTCGATGGCCTCGGGGAGCGTCGCCCGCATCGCCGACGGGAGACCGATGTCCTCCAAGACGACCTTGGCGATGTCGCCCGCGGCGTCGCTTATCTTCTCGGCGGCCCCGACGACGCCCAGCACGGGCGCGAGTTCCTCCGCGTCCTCCGGACTTCTCGCGGCCATGAGCAGGCTCATCCGGGCCTGTAATTCGAGCACGTCCATCTTGCGTTCGAGCGCAAGCACCTCGGTGGCGATGTCGTCGCTCCCGTGGAGCACGGCGGAAAAGGAGAGGTCGATGAGCAGTTCGGCGGTGTCTTTCATCTCCGCCAACACCTCCTTCACGCTCCGCGGTTCGTACTCCACCTCGCCGCTCGCGGGTTCCATACGCCGACGTTGGTCGTTCTCTCGTAAAAACGTTCGCAGAACCGGGGAGTCGACCGCAGGGAGACGGCTCCGTCCCTCGGTTCCGCTACCGACGAACGAAAACCGCGGTTTCGACTCGGGTAGAACGCCGACGATCCTCACGCGAAAATTACACGCCGACCCGAAGGTCGTCTACCACCTCGCGCCGAGTTCCGTCGAACGCGCGGAATGAAACTGAGCGACCGAGGGGGACTGCTGCCCCGTTCGGTAGAACCGCGACCATCGACGAAAGGGCGACGGCGACGGGGCCGCCCCCAACCAGTCCCGGCAGAACGACCACGAAAGATAATCCTTTTCGGGGTTGGCCGAGAACTGTCACGGTATGTCAGACGAGGTCAAACGAGGCCTAGAGGGCGTGGTAGTCGCTGAGTCCGAACTGAGCCACATCGACGGCGACGTGGGCAAACTCGTCTACCGAGGGTACACCATCGAAGACCTCGCGCGCGGGGCGAGCTACGAGGAGGTGCTGTACCTGCTCTGGCACGGCGAGCTTCCGACCCGCGACGAACTGGAGTCCTTCACCGAGGCGATGGCCGACGAACGCGCGGTGGACGACGGCGTCATGGCGACCGTGCGCGAACTCGCCGAATCGGACTCGAACCCGATGGGCGCGCTCCGCACCGCCGTCTCGATGCTGGCGACCTACGACCCGGACGACTCCGAGACGGACCCGGAAGACCGCGAGGCGAACCTCCGGAAGGGTCGGCGCATCACCGCGAAGATTCCGACCATCCTCGCCGCGTTCGCCCGCATCCGGGACGGCTCCGACCCGGTCGAGCCTCGAACCGACCTCGGACACGCCGCGAACTTCCTCTACATGCTCAACGACGAGGAACCCGACGACGTGACCGCGGACGTGTTCGACCAGGCGCTCGTCCTGCACGCCGACCACGGCCTGAACGCCTCGACGTTCTCGGCGATGGTCACCTCGAGCACGCTCTCCGACCTCCACAGCGCGGTCACCAGCGCCATCGGAACGCTCGCGGGACCGCTCCACGGCGGCGCGAACGCGAACGTCATGAAGATGCTCAAGGAGATCGACGACAGCGACCGCGACCCCGTCGAGTGGGTCGACAACGCCCTCGACGAGGGACGACGCGTCGCCGGGTTCGGCCACCGCGTCTACGACGTGAAGGACCCGCGCGCGAAGATACTCGGCGAGCGGAGCGAGGAACTGGGCGAGGCCGCGGGCGACACCAAGTGGTACGAGATGAGCGTCGCAATCGAGGACTACATACAAGAGCAGAAGGGACTCGCCCCCAACGTGGACTTCTACTCCGCCACCACCTACTACCAGATGGGCATCCCCATCGACATCTTCACGCCCATCTTCGCGCTCTCGCGAGTCGGCGGCTGGGTCGCCCACGTGCTGGAGCAGTACGAGGATAATCGACTCATCCGGCCGCGCGCGAAGTACGTCGGGAACGAGGACATGGAGTTCGTGCCCATCGACGAGCGGTAACGAGGGGCAATCGAACGCTCGCCTGCAAGGTAACTTTTGGTCGTTCGCGCCGTGCACTCGACCATGATGGCTTCTTCGGGACTGCGCAGCGATAGAATCGCGTGGGGAGCGGTCGGCGTACTCCTCACGCTCCTCGTCGCGTACACGCTGTACACATACCTCGGCGCGGTCGTGTTCGGCGTGTTCCTCTACTACGCGAACAGGCCGGTTCATCGCCGAATCGAGCGACGAATCGGCCATCCGATACTCAGCACGACGGCGACGCTGCTTTTCTTCTCGGTGCCGATACTGCTGGTCGTGGGGTACGCGGGCCTCGTGGGGGTGCAGGAGCTAAACCAGTATCTCACGTCGCACTCGCTCGGCCCGCTTCGGTCGGCGCTGAACCGGTATCTCCCGGGGAAGAGCCTCACGAACTGGGGGCGAATGCTGAGCGTGCTCGCGTCGAACCCGCAACGACTGCTCTCGGGGAACGTCGTGAGCCTGCTCCAGCGGGCGCTGGGACGAATCACGACCGTCGCGGCGTTCATCTTCAGCGTGCTCTCGCACCTGTTCGTGATGTTCCTCTTCGCGTACTACCTCCTCAAGCACGACGACGCCATCGCCGACTGGTTTCGGCGCAGTTTCGACTATCACGGCACCACCGTCGCGTTCGGCGAGCGCGTCGACGACCAACTGGAGACGATATTCTTCGGTAACCTCATCACCATCGTGTTGACCTCGATCATCGCCACCGCCACCTACTACGGCCTGAACCGCCTCGTCGGGTCGACCATCGTCGCCTACCCCGTGTTGCTCGGGATACTCACGGGCATCTTCACCCTGATTCCCGTCGTCGGGATGAAACTGCTGTACGTCCCCTACACCGCGGCTCTGCTCGTCGCCGCGTTCCGAAACCCGGGGGTTCCCCTCTGGTATCCCGCGCTCTACTTCGTCGTGACGCTGGTCGTCGTGGACACCATCCCCGACTTCTTCATCCGCTCGTACGTCTCGGCCGGCAGCATCAGCATGGCGCTGATCCTGTTCGCGTACGTCCTCGGCTCCATCGCGTTCGGCTGGTACGGGCTGTTTCTCGGCCCGATAATCCTCGTTCTGTTCTACAACTTCGCCCGCCTCGTCTTCCCGCAGTTGGTCAGCGGCGAGTCGATTCGACCGGAGTGAGCCGAGTCGGTCGAACGACGAAACGCAGGGTCGCCGCCCCGCCGCGACGGGGGGCGTTCACGGCGACTTTTCGCCGAGGAGGTCGTCCAACATCGCGTCGACGTGGTCGATTTCCTCTTGGACGACCCCGTGGCCCATCCCCTCGAATATCCGCTCGGTCACGTCGGCGTCGAGTTCGCCGAGCACGTCCCTCGTCTCGTGCACCCGCTCGACCGGGATGTGGGGGTCGACGTCGCTACAGCCGAGGTAGACGGGCGTTCCGCCGAGCGACCCGTCGTAGTCGCGGGGGGTCCCGTCGGGGCCGATGAGACCGCCGCTGAACCCGGCGACGCCGCCGTACCGCCGCGCGTTCCGCGCGACGAACTCGGTCGTCAGGCACGCCCCCTGCGAGAAGCCGAGCAGGAACGCTCGTTCGGACGAAATCCCGGCCGCGTCGAGGTCGTCCACCACCGCGCCGAGCAGGGCCAGCGCGGACGAGAGGTACGGTTCGTTCGATTCCATCGGCGCGAGAAACGACTGCGGATACCACGTGTTTCTGGTGGCCTGCGGCGCGACGTACGCGACGTTCGGGCGTTGGAACTCGTTCGCCAGTTCGAGGATGCTCTCCGCCGTCGCGCCCCGACCGTGCGTCAGGACCATCGCGGCGTCGGCCTCGTCGAGCGTCGCGCCCGCCGTCGCGACGGGTTGGCCCGAGTGCGGCCCGTCGATTCCGTCAGTGGTGAAGTTGGCGTCCGACATCGGCTCGATAGTCGCGCTCGTCGTCCGTATTCTTTCCGTCGGCGCGGCGCGTTCGTCACGTCTCGACGCCCCCGCGCTCTTCCATCATCGCCGCGGCGCGCGACGTCCAGCCACCCCGGTAGAATCCCGCTCCGACCACCGACATCGACCAGACGTAGTGGAGCAAGATTCCCGCGTAGACGCCGACGACGCCGTACCCCAGCCGAACGCCGACCAGCCACGAGAAGCCGACCATGAAGAGGAACATTCCGGAGACGCGGGCGAAAAACGGCGTCGTCGTGTCGCTGCCGCCCTGCAGCGAGCCCGCGAGGACGACGAACGTGACGAGGAACGGCGCGGCCAGTCCGTACACGCGGGCGAAGTCCGCGGCGTACCGCAGGGTCTCCGGGGAGGAGGTGAACAGCCTGACGAGCGGTTCCGCGGCGAGAAAGAGCGCTCCGCCGATGCCGCCGACCGTCAGGAGTCCGAGCGCGGCGGTCGCCCAGCCCTCGAATCGCGCCCGCTCGGGGTCGCCGTCGCCGAGCGCCTGCCCGACCACGACGCTCGACGCCACGCTGTACCCCCGCGAGAGCGGGCCGGTCACCTGCTGGTACACCCGGCGGCCGATCTGGTAGGCCGCGTTGACCTCCGTTCCGAACGCGAGCAGGATGGCGTTGAAGGGGAACTCCGCGACGGTCGCCGCGAACCCCTCGGCGATCCGCGGCGCGCTGACGACGAGCAACTGCTTCGTGATGATTCGATTTCGCGGCCGCGCGAAGGAGGCCCGCGTCCAACCGCCGTAAATCGCCAGCAGGAGCGCCGTCGCGGTGAACAGGTTGCCGCCCGCGGTTGCGACGCCGGCCCCGACGATTCCCAAATCCGGAAACGGACCCGCGCCGAGGCCGAGCGCCACGGTGCCGCCGATGTTGAGGAGGTTGGAGACGACGTTGACGTACATCGGCGTCCGGGTGTCGCCGGTTCCTTGCAGGGAGCGCGCGGCGACCAGCGCGACGTGTCGGGCGGGCGCGGTGAGGAAGATGACGGTGAGGTAGGTGCCGCCCATCTCCGCGACGGGTTCGGACGCGCCGAGGACGGAAATCGCGGACTCTGCGAACAGGAGACCGAAGAGGACGAAGGGAAGTCCCGCGAGCGCGCCGACGAGGATGGCCTGCGTGACGGCCTCGTCGCGGTTGGCCGTCGCGCCGCGTCCGGTGTCCTGACTGGAGAGCGCGATGGCACCGCCGCCGAGACCGAGGCCGATGCGGAGCGGGAGGCGCGCGTAGAGATCCGCGAGACCGATGGCGGCGACGGCGGCGGGCGATATCAGTCCGACGACGATGATGTCGGTCGTCCGCATCAGCGTCCGGAGCACCTGCTCGGCCATCACGGGCCACGAGAGACCGACGACTCGTCGCCAGACCGCGACCACTCGCTCGCGAAGCGTCACGCGACGCGGTTCTTTCCGACGGGGTTTGGCTGTACCGGAACGGGCAACCCCCACGAGCGCGGATCAGAGCAGGCCGAGGACGAAACCCGCACCCATCAGAATCAGCACCGCCGCCGAGAACGCCGGGAGGTGCTCGGCGTAGCGCTCGACCCGTTCCCCCGACCGCTCGTAGCCCGCGATGAGCAGGAGCGTCAGTCCCACGATGCCGACGATGACCGTCAGCGCGTAGACGACCATCAGCTCGAGACAGTGGTTCGTCGTGCTGCAGATGGCGATTATCTCGAACTCCTCCTCGTGGGCGAAGCCGAGCACGAAGGCGAATCCCGCGATTCCCCACAGACCGCGGTCGGTCGCGTCCTCCGCCGACCTGTGGGAGTGACCGCCGACGAACGGAAGCGCCCGCTTCGCCTTCCCGAGCAAACCGTCCCCGTCGCCGCGGTGGTCGTGCGAGTGAGCGTGTCCGTGGTGGTCGTGCTCGTCGTGTGAGTGGTCGTGCGAATGCCCGCTTCCGTGGGAATGGGAGTGACCGTGGAAGTACTCGCGAACCCCGAGCAGAATCAGCACGACGCCCGCCACGACGCTCACCGGACCGCCGATCTGAACTCCGCCGACCGTCAGCGGCTCGTTCACCCGCGCGAGGTCGAAGTACTTCTTCGCCCAGAAGAACGCGAACACCATCGCGACGCTGCTTATCAGGTGTCCGACGCCGAGCACGAAGCCCGCCGCGAGGCCGGAGAGCCACTTGTTCGTCCGGTCGAGCGCGTACGAAGCGGCGACCGGCCACCCGTGCCCCGGTTCGACGCCGTGTACGAAGCCGAGCGCGACCGTTCCCAACAGCACTCCGAGTTCGACGTTCCACATCCGGTCGGAGTTACAGACCACCGACGCATACCGGTTGTTATTACCGAATTGCTGAAGGGGTAATATCTCGAACCGATGGTCATGCGAACGAGTCTCAGCGTCCCCGACGACGTGCTCTCGGCGTTCGACGAGACGTGGCGAGCGCAGGGGTTGGAATCGCGCTCTCGGGCCGTGCGCGAGGCGATGTCCGAGTACACCGAAGCCCACTCCCGGTTCGAGGACGTGTCGGGCGACATCGCCGCGGTGCTCGCGTTCGATTACGAACACGGGTCGGTCGTCGGCGACCTCCACGCCATCCAGCACGAGTTTCACGAGGTCATCAACACGACCAGTCACGTTCACCACGACGACTGGTGTCTCGAAACGGTGTTCTGTCGCGGCCCGGCGGAGCGAGTCCGCGAACTCGCCTACCGGCTCAGGGATTTCGACGCCGTCGGGCGCGTGAAGGTGCTCTCGATTCGGCCGAGGTGACCGATGCGGGTGTTCGTCTACGGAACTCTCACGGACCCGAACCGCGTCGCGTCCGTGGTCGAGACGTTCGAGTTCGTCGGCGACGCGGTGCTCTCGGGACTGCATCGCGTCGACGGTCGCTATCCGACGCTCGCACCGGGCGGCGAGACGGACGGTCGACTCCTCGAAACCGACGACGTCGCCGCGCTCGATGCGTACGAGGGCGTCGAATACGGACTGTACGTCCGGGTCGCGGTTCCGACGGCGGAGGGAGGCGAAGCGGAAGTGTACGTCGGAGACGCGAACCGTCTCGGCGTCGCCGAGTCCGTATCGTGGCCCGGCGGCGGAACGCTCGAACGGCGCGTTCGTCGGTTCGTCGACGACCGAGACGTCCGCGTTCGGGTGACCGAATGATTTATGTGTGACGTGCGTCAGACTCCGGCGTCTGCCTTCCGTCTGACGGAGGGATTTTGGCGGCGCCTGCTATCGGTTTTCACTTTCACTCCAGCCCCCGTGGCTTTAAGTACCCCGGAGTGCACTTTCCGGACGCGGTCACACGCTCCGCGCTCCCATTCTTTCCCCTTTGGCCGGCGAGTGGAGACTCAGTCCGCGGGATTCGTCGCGGCCTCGACGGCGCGCTCCAGCATCCCGTTGTTCGACGTGTAGTAGTAGTACGCGCCGGCACCGACCGCTGCGACGCAATTCGAAATCGTGACCGCCCAGAACACGGTGTGGACGCCGCGGTCGAGCCACAGAACGCCGAGGGCGGCGACGGGAAGCCTGATGGCCCAGTACTTCATCATATCCGCGATCATGGTCGTCTTGGTGCGGCGAGCACCGTTGAATCCGGCGTTGAAGAGGTACATCGCACCGATACCCCAGTAACCGTAGGCGAGTATCCTGAGATAGTCGATGGTGAGCGCGAGACCGTCCTCGCTGATGTCGGGGACGAAGATGTTCGTCAGCAGTTCGGGGATGAGCCACTGGACGACTCCGACGATGGAGAGACCGACGGCAGCGATGGCGACGCCGACCCACGTCGCCCTACTCGCCCGTAGCGGGTTGTCGGCACCGATGTTCTGGCCGATGACGCTCTGTGCCGCCTGTGCGAGGCCGCTGGCGGGGATGAAAGCGACGCTCGCGATTCGCGCGCCGACCGTGTACGCCGCGACGGCGGCGGTGCCACCGGCGGCGGCGACGATGCCGATGATGAGAACGCGAACCGACTGGCCGGCGAGGCGCTGGCCGAGCATGGGAAGTCCGATATCGACGAGTTCGCGGTAGTCGCCCATCCGGAACGTCATCGAGTTCCGCGTGAGCGTGTACCCGTCCCGGCCACGAAGCATCATTCCGAGCGCGAGAAGCGACGAGATACCGTATCCGAGGATGGTGGCGAGAGCGGCACCGGCGATTTGGAGTCCGTCGAATCCGGGAATCAAGTAACCGAAGATGAGAAACGGATCGAGGATGATGTTGACGGCGACCGCGACGACGTTGATGTAGAGGGCGGCCCGCGAATCGCCCCATCCGATGAACCCCATCTCGATGGTATCGCCCACGCCTATTATCGGCAGTCCGAACGCGTACGTCGTCAGATAGACGATGGTGAGCGACGTGACCGCGGGGGTCGCACCGAACAGGGAGATGACGTTGGGTGCGAAGAGGAACACGAGGCCGAGGAGGACGAGGCCCATGACGAACGCCAACGTGATGCCGTGGAACGCCGCGCGGCGAGCACCCGCCTCGTCGTCCGCTCCGACGCGCTGGGAGACGAGCACCTGCGTCCCGACGAGCGGAATCATGAAAACGGCGAACAGAATGGCGGTGAGGGGGAAACTCAACCCGACCGCGGCGACCGCGTCCTCGCCGAGACGACCGACCCAGAACGTATCGACGACTTGTTGGGCGACTTGTACGAAGTTCTGTAAGACGAGGGGGGCGGCGAGGAGTACGAGGGCTCGTATTAACGACCCGTCGGTGATTTCGTCCCGTGATAGCTCGGGCATGGTTTTCAGCTATACAAATCATGAAATCCTGATGGTATTTATAAGTATTGTAGGGAGGATATGACAATGGACGTCACCATGAAATAAGGAATTAAACGGTTTAATCGGAGAAATGTGGGATATTCATCGATTGAGTTAAAACGGTGTGTGAAGAATACTCTACTCCGTCTGCTGCGGGGCTCGTTGACGCGTCCGCCGGCTCGCGCGACCGATCTTGTAGCTGGTGTAGATGAAATACAGACCCGCGAGGCCGACGAGCACGTAGATGAGGTACGTGACCGTCAGGGCGACGTCGGGGAGAAACAGCAGTCCCATCGCCTGCTGGACGACGTTCAGCGGTTCTCCGATCAATCCCGTCAGTCCGACGATGCCCCAGTTGAGCGCGCCGACCACGACCAGGAGAATGCTGAACCAGTCCAACCCGTTCGTGTTCATGCCGTCGTTCGTCCTCATACGGTCGTCCGTGGCCATGTCGAACCGATAGGCGAGTGACTGCCATTGTTATTGGCTACTTGCTCCGCGACCGGAGCGGGTACCCCCGGATTTCCGATCGACAACAGCGGGATACGCGCGGCCGTCGAGTCACAATGGCGGTGAGAACGGGGCGAGTCTCCCTCGAATACCCTATCCTTTTGTCGCGGTAGCCCCAAGCCGTTACCAATGAGTGGGCGGCGCAAGCCAAACTGGCTGAAGATGCGGCCTCCGTCGGGACAGGAGTTCACGGGAATCAAGCAGACGCTCCGGGAGCACGACCTTCACACCGTCTGCGAGGAGGCCAACTGTCCGAATCTCGGCGAGTGCTGGAGCGGACGAGGCGAGGACGGCGGGGGGACGGCCACCTTCATGCTGATGGGCCACCAGTGTACGCGCAGTTGCGGCTTCTGCGACGTGGACACCGGCGGCGGTGAACCGCTCGACCCGGACGAACCAACGAACGTGGCGAGCGCCATCGCGGAAATCGGCCTCGATTACGTGGTTCTCACGTCGGTCGACCGCGACGACCTCGAGGGACAAGGCGCGGGCCACTTCGCGCAGACGATTCGAGAGATAAAGAAGCGCCACCCCGGCATCCTCGTGGAAGTGCTGATTCCGGACTTTCAGGGCGAAGAACGTCTCGTCCGGAAGATAATCGACGCCGAACCGGACGTCATCGCACACAACGTCGAGACGGTCGAACGGCTCCAGCGTCCCGTCCGCGACCCCCGAGCGGGCTACGAACAGAGCCTCGGCGTTCTCGAACAGGTCGAGCGCGAGTCGGACATCTACACGAAGACCAGTCTGATGCTCGGCCTCGGGGAGTACGACCACGAAGTGTACCAGACGCTCTCGGACCTCCGGGAGACCGACGTGGACATCGTCACGCTCGGCCAGTATCTCCAGCCGTCGCGCACCCACCTCGACGTCGAGGCGTACGTCCATCCCGCGAAGTTCGAGACGTGGCGACAGGTCGCCGAGGACGAACTCGGCTTCCTCTACTGCGCCAGCGGCCCGATGGTTCGGTCGTCGTACAAGGCGGGTGAGCTGTTCGTCGACGCCATTCTCCGGGACGGGAAGACGGTGGAGCAAGCGAGGCGGGAAGCTCGGAGAGCCTCCGTGTGAGTGAGCGGGCGGAACGACCCGCGAGGCGGGAATTGCGCTGTTTCTTGTCAATGAAATCGCCAATCGATGCACAACGTTGTTCATCGGCTCTCAAGACCGTACGAGTATGTCCATCGACAGACCGGTATTCGGCCGGCAATTTTATAATTGGAAATTCTATCGGCGTTTGCGGGACAAACCCACAAAAATGGCATGTGGAGCGGTTTCTATGGGAAGTTAATTACGAAAACCCTATAGTGTGCGCGAGAGTTTTTTCGCGCATGTCAGGATGGGTTCGACCGTGAGCATCGTACACCGAGACCCCCAGGAGCGAGTACAGATACTGGACGAAGACGGAACGGTGCTGGACGGTGCAGAGGTGCCGAACCTCTCCGACGAGGAACTGGTGGACATGTACCACCAGATGCGTCTCGCCCGCCACTTCGACGAGCGGGCGGTTAGCCTCCAGCGCCAGGGTCGAATGGGAACGTACCCCCCGCTCTCCGGGCAGGAAGGCGCGCAAATCGGGAGCGTCTACGCGCTCGACGACGACGACTGGATGTTCCCGAGCTATCGCGAGCACGGCGCGGCGCTCGTCCGCGGCCTCTCGCTCAAACAGACCATGCTATACTGGATGGGCCACGAGGCGGGCAACGAGATCCCCGCGGACTCGAACATCTTCACCGTCGCGGTGCCCATCGCGACGCAGGTGCTTCACGCGACCGGCGCGGCGTGGGCGTCGCGCCTGAAGGGCGAGGAGAGAGCGTTCCTCTGTTACTTCGGCGACGGGGCGACCAGCGAGGGCGACTTCCACGAAGGGATGAACTTCGCGGGCGTCTTCGACGCGCCCGCCGTCTTCTTCTGTAACAACAACCAGTGGGCGATATCGGTGCCGCGCGAGCGCCAGACCGCCTCCGAGACCATCGCGCAGAAAGCCCAGGCCTACGGCTTCGAGGGCGTGCAGGTCGACGGGATGGACCCGCTCGCGGTGTACAAGGTGACGAAAGAATCCGTGAACAAGGCCAAAAACCCCGGCGAGGACGAGCTACGTCCGACGCTCATCGAGGCGGTGCAGTACCGCTTCGGCGCGCACACCACCGCCGACGACCCGACCGTCTACCGCGACGACGACGAAGTCCAGCGGTGGAAACGCAAGGACCCGATTCCGCGGATGGAGGCGTTCCTGCGGAACACGGGACGGCTCGACGACGAGTCGGTGGACGCCATCGGGGAGGACGTCAAAGAACAGGTCGCGGACGCCATCGACGAGGCTGAGTCGGTCGAGCGACCCGACCCCGATGAGATATTCAAGCACGTGTACGCGGACATGCCGCGGCGACTGCGCGAACAACGCGAGTGGTTCGAACGCATCCGCGAACAGTACGGGGACGACGCACTTCTGGAGGAGTAACTATGAGTCAGGCAACTACCGAATCGGAAAATCTCACGCTCGTGCAGGCAGTCCGCGACGGACTGTACACTGAAATGCAGCAGGACGACGACGTCGTCGTCATGGGCGAGGACGTCGGCAAGAACGGCGGCGTGTTCCGCGCGACCGAAGGCCTCTACGACGAGTTCGGCGACGACCGCGTCATCGACACGCCGCTGGCGGAGTCCGGCATCGTCGGCACCGCGATAGGCATGGCCGCCTACGGTCTGAAGCCCGTGCCCGAAATCCAGTTCATGGGCTTCATCTACCCGGCGTTCGACCAGATCGTCTCGCACGCGGCCCGTCTGCGTACGCGCTCGCGCGGCCGGTACACCTGTCCGATGGTAATCCGCGCGCCCTACGGCGGCGGCATCCGCGCGCCGGAACACCACTCCGAATCGACGGAGGCGTTCTTCGCGCACCAGCCCGGTCTCAAGGTCGTCATCCCGAGTACGCCGTACGATACGAAGGGACTGCTCACGTCGGCGATTCGAGACCCCGACCCGGTCGTCTTCCTCGAACCGAAGCTCATCTACCGCGCGTTCCGCGGCGACGTGCCGACCGAGTCCTACGAGGTTCCCATCGGGGAGGCCGCGGTGCGCAGGGAAGGCGAGGACATCTCGGTGTTCACGTGGGGTGCGATGACCCGCCCGACGATGGAGGCCGCCGAGCAGTTGGAGGGCGAAATCGACGTTGAGGTCGTCGACCTTCGAACCGTCTCGCCGCTCGACACGGACGCCATCGTCGAGTCGTTCAAGAAGACCGGACGCGCGGCGGTCGTCCACGAAGCCCCGAAGTCGGGCGGTCTCGCCGGCGAAATCGCGGCGACGATTCAGGAAGAAGCCCTGCTGTACCAGGAAGCGCCCGTCGAGCGCATCACCGGCTTCGACACGCCGTTCCCGCTGTACAGCCTCGAGGACTACTACCTGCCCGAACCGGCACGCATCAAGGAGGGCATCCGCGACGCGGTGAACTTCTAACATGGTACGCGAATTCAAACTTCCGGACGTCGGCGAGGGCGTCGCCGAGGGCGAACTCGTCAGTTGGCTGGTCGAGGAGGGCGACGCGGTCAGCGAGGACCAGCCGGTCGCAGAAGTCGAGACGGACAAAGCCATCGTGGAGGTTCCCTCGCCCGTGAACGGGACGGTTCGCGAGCTGCGAGCCGAAGAGGGCGAGGTCGTTCCCGTCGGGAACGTCATCATCACGTTCGACGTGGAAGGCGAGGAAGCGGACGAACCGACCACCGAGAGCGCCGAATCCGAAGCGCCGACCGAATCCCAAGAGGAGGTCGCCGAGGAGCCGGACGTCTCCGAGGAGACGACGACGCCGGAGGGTCGCGTGTTCGCGGCCCCGAGCGCGAGGCGACTCGCGCGCGAACTCGGCGTGGACATCGGCGAAGTCGAGGGCACCGGTCCGAGCGGTCGCGTGACGGAACGGGACGTGCGGACGGCGGCGGACTCGGGCGAGTCTGACGAATCGGACGAATCGACGGAGAGCGCCCGAGACCGCGACGAGGCGCTCGCCGAAGCCGAGGAGCCGATGGGCGGCGCGCAGCCGACGCGGGAGCAGGGCGCACAGCCCACGACCGAGGGCGCGACCGCCGACCGCGACCGGACGCTGGCCGCGCCCGCGACCCGGCGACTCGCCGACGAGCAGGGCGTCGACCTCAACGCGGTGCCCGCCACCGAGGAGCGCGACGGCGAGGCGTTCGTCACGCCCGAAGCCGTGATGGAGTACGCCGAGGCCCAGCAGCGGGCGCAGGCCGCCGACGCCGCCGAAATCGCGGCGGGCGAGACCGGCCCGCGCGAAGAGCGCGTCCCCTACCGCGGCATCCGGCGCACCATCGGCAAGCAGATGGAGCGCTCGAAGTTCACCGCGCCGCACGTCACCCACCACGACACCGTCGAAGTGTCGGAACTGGTCGAAACGCGCGCCGAGTTGAAGGAGGTCGCGGAGGACCGGGGCATCAAGCTGACCTACATGCCCTTCGTGCTGAAGGCCATCGTGGCGGCGCTGAAAGACTACCCGTACCTCAACGCGTCGCTGGACGAGGAGAACGAGGAAATCGTCCTCAAGAACTACTACAACATCGGCATCGCGGTCGCCACTGACGACGGGCTGATGGTGCCGGTCGTGAAGAACGTCGACCAGAAGGATATGCTCCAGCTATCCTCGGAGATGAACGAGTTGGTCGAGAAGGCCCGCGACCGCACCATCTCGCGCGAGGAGATGCAGGACGGCACGTTCACCATCACGAACTTCGGAGCCATCGGCGGCGAGTACGCGACGCCCATCATCAACTACCCAGAGGTCGGCATCTTCGGACTCGGGTCGCTGGAGAAGCGACCGGTCGTCGTGGACGACGAGGTCGAAGCGCGCCCCACGCTCCCCATCTCGGTGTCCATCGACCACCGAATCGTCGACGGCGCTATCGTCGCGGCGTTCGCCAATCAGGTGCTCGAATATCTGCGGAACCCGAAACTGCTCCTGCTGGAGTAGTCGGGAGCCGTCGAGGTTCTGATTTTCTCGATTCGTAGCGCGAAATCGTCTCACGGCGAGTCGCCGCGCTCGTGTTCGAACGCGACTCCGGCGGCGAAACCGAACGCGGCGAGACCGTAGCCGAGCACCACCACGGCGAGGTTCGGCTTCGAGCCGACGCCCATCAACAGCCCGAAACAGGCGAACGTCGAGACGCCGGCGAACGCGCCGCTGGCCCACTTCGGACCGTCGGTGCTTCGAAGAATCGAACCGTACCGAAGGGCGACCGCCGCGCCGACGACGTACACTTGTGCGATACCGACGAGCAGAATCGCCGATTCGGTCGTCTGCGGTTCGAAGAAAGTCACGCTGGCGGTCACGACCGCACCGACGACGACGGCGACGGAGTACCGGAGAGAACGGTTCATGATTTCGGTTGTTGTAAACCGAACGTAGTGTTTTCCCTCGGCGATACCGACTCCGACGCGAAATCGCGCTAACGGAAAACGCGCGTCCACCCGACCGTCCGTAATCCGCCTGATTTTTTACCCGGTAGCCACTCTGTCCGCGTAATGGTCGTCGGAGACATCTCGACAGGAACGGACGTGCTGGTTATCGGCGCAGGACCGGGCGGCTACGTCGCCGCCATCCGCGCGGGTCAGTTGAGACTCGACGTGACGCTCGTGGAGAAGGACGCCTACGGCGGAACCTGCCTGAACTACGGCTGCATTCCGTCGAAGGCGATGATAACGGCGTCCGACCTGGCCTACGACGCGAACAACGCCGAGGAGATGGGAATCTACACCAAACTGGACGTGAACTTCGGCGAAATGGTCGAGTGGAAAGACGGCGTCGTCTCGCAGTTGACCGGCGGCGTCGAGAAACTCTGCAAGGCCAACGGCGTCTCGCTGATGGAAGGCCGCGCCGAGTTCGCGGACGAGAACTCGGTTCGCGTCGTCCACGGCGGCGAGGGACAGGGCGCGGAGACGGTCGAGTTCGAGCACGCCATCGTCGCCACCGGCAGTCGAGCCATCGAGATTCCCGGCTTCGAGTTCGACGGCGAGCACGTCCTCAACTCGCGGCAGGCGCTCGCGCTGGACGACGTGCCGGAGAGCATCGTTCTCGTCGGCGCGGGCTACATCGGCATGGAACTCGCGGGCGTCTTCGCCAAACTCGGCTCCGACGTGACGGTCGTGGAGATGCTGGACTCGGTGCTCCCGGGCTACGAGGACGACCTCGCGCGGCCGGTCAAGAAGCGAGCCGAGGAGTTGGGCATCGACTTCCACTTCGGGCAGGCCGCCAAGGAGTGGGAGGAGTCGGGCGGGGGCATCACGGTCGTGACCGAGAACGAGGACGGCGAGGTCTCGGAGTTCGGCGCCGAGAAGGTGCTCGTTGCGGTCGGTCGCCAACCGGTCACCGACACGCTCGAACTGGAGAACGCGGGCATCGAGACGGACGAGAAGGGCTTCATCGGGACGGACGACCGCGCGCGCACCGAGCAGGAGCACATCTTCGCCATCGGCGACGTGACCGGCGAACCGATGCTCGCGCACAAGGCGAGCAAGGAGGGACAGGTCGCCGCGGAGGTCATCGCCGGCGAACCCTCGGCCATCGACTACCAGGCCATGCCCGCCGCGGTGTTCACCGACCCCGAGATCGGCACGGTCGGACTGACGGAGGGGGAGGCGGAAGAGCAAGGCTTCGAACCCGTCGTCGGGCGGTTCCCGTTCCAAGCCAGCGGGCGCGCGCTCACCACGGGCCACGCGGAGGGCTTCGTCCGAATCGTCGCCGACGAGCCGAGCGGGTTCGTCCTCGGCGCACAAATCGTCGGCCCCGAGGCCTCCGAACTCATCGCCGAACTGGGACTGGCCATCGAGATGGGCGCGACGATAGAGGACGTGGCCGCCACGGTTCACACCCACCCGACGCTCTCGGAGAGTACGATGGAGGCCGCCGAGAACGCGCTCGGACACGCGATTCACACGCTGAATCGGTAGGCGGCAGCCAAGCGGTCGGTATTGGTCGATAGAAATCCGTTTTCCGAGGTTTCGTCGTCGCTCAGCGGAGACCAACCCCTTCGTTTCGACTGGAAAACCGGAAGCGGGCGGACGGTTAGGCCTCTCCGACGTCGGCCGCTTCGTCCATCCGGACGAGTTCGCCGACCGCTTCGAGCCAGTCGACGCCCCATTTCATCGTTATCGGGACCAGCGCGGTCGTCAGCATGGCGAGGAAGACCAGAATCGAGAACAGTTGCTGGTCGATGATACCCGCGTCCAAGCCGATGGAGGCGAGGATGATTTCGACGGTTCCCCGGCCGTTCATGCCGAATCCGACGACCAGTCCTTCGCGGGAGGTGAGGTCGGTCGGGAGCGAGAACGACCACGAGCCGACTATCTTTCCGACGAACGCCACCGTGACGAGCAACGCGAGGAGGCCGACGTCGTTCGCGAACACGTCGAGCGTCAGTTCGAACGCGACGGTGACGAAGAATATCGGCGCGAAGAACCCGATGGCGAGGTCGTACATCACGCCGTACATGTGGTCGTACAACCCCGGTTCGAGGTCAGCCTGTCGGAGGAACAGTCCGGCCATGAACCCGCCGATTATCATATGCAACCCCGCGAGGTGCGCCAGTTCGGCGAACAGGAGCGCGACGAGGAGGGCGATGGTGAACGCCGACGTCTTGTCCACGAACCCGTATCGCTCGCGGAGGCTCTCCAACTGCCGCCAGACCAGCGGGAGGAATCGAACGCCGATGAGCAGCGCGATGGCGAAAAACGCGAGCGCCTTGCCCGCGATGGTGGCGATGCTCACGGGGTTAACCGCACCGGCTTGGATGAAGCCGATGACCCCGGCGAACACGACGAGGACGCCCACGTCGGAGACGAGCGCACCGCCGAGCAGAACGCCCGCGATCCGCGTATCGAGGAGGTCGAGGTCGACCAGAATCCGGGACTTCGTCGCTAGCGACGTGGCGGCCATGGCCAGTCCGACGAACAGCGCTTGGTCGACGGTCGCACCGATGAGTAGCCCCGCGGCGTACCCCAATCCGAAGGGGAGGACGAATCCGCCGACGGCGACGATGAACGACTGCGGACCGAGTTCGAGGAGGTCGCGGATATCGACCTCCATTCCGACGTAGATCATCAGCAGAAACACGCCCAACTCAGCGAAGATCGTGAGTTCTTCCGCCGGGTGGATGAGGCCGAGCAGCGGCGGGCCGAAGACGATTCCCGCGAGCAGTTCCCCCATCAGCGCGGGATAGCCCAATCGTTCGGAGAACGAACCGAATACCCACGCGACGCTCAGAACGAGCAACAGGTTCAGAATATCTATTTCGAGCGTTTCTACCATATTAGCCTCCGAGGGGTCCGTCGGGTGATTCGAGGGCGGTGCGGGTACCGGTCGGTGGTGGTTCGTTTGAAATCATGGCTGGTCGAGAAGCTACGCGCGGTTGTCGAGGCGGCGCGGACGCCGTCTTTCGCGCGGTTCGAGCGCGGTTTGGAGTTCGCTGGCGAGCGCGTTCGCCGCGTCGATCGTCTCGATTCCGGCGTCTTCGAACGGTTCGCAGTTTCGCGGGTCGTTGACGCGAGCGACGACGCGCTCGGCGTCGAACGCGGTGCGCATCAGTTGCGCCACGAGGAGGTTGACGCTATCCTCGTCGGTCGCCGCGACGACGGTCTCTACCCCGGTGACGCCGAGGTCCCGAAGTTGCCGAACGTTCGTGATGTCCGTTTCGTGGGCGGTCACGCCGGCTTCGGCGGCGAGCGAGACGACGGCGGGGTCGCTGTCGAGGTACGCGACGGCGTCGTCGACCTCCTTGAGGCGAACCGCGAGCGTCCCGCCGGCGTAGTCGCCACCAACGATGAGCGTGCGAATCATGGTTCGTTTGGCGCGGACGGTGTGTCGTTTTGCGAGCCGCGTCCGAACGCCTCGGTGGATGCTCTGTCACGGATACGTATAAATATCCCGGCTAGAATACCGGTTCGGGATTTTATAGAGTTATTTTTTCTCGGTTCGTGATTAGCGTTGCGCGGACTACCGCTCGTCGGCGGACCGAAACGAATCGAAGGGATTGACGTACTCGTTTCGAATGAGGTCCTCGTCGGCGACTTCCAGACCGATCGCGCTCAAGTCCTGCCCGATGCGGCTCAAGTCGTCGTGGTCGGCGCCGAGGGCGCTGACGTGGATGTTCTCGCCGCCGGTCATGACTTCGCGGACCGCGACGACGCCCGGTACGTCCAGCGCCTCGCGGGCGAGTTGCTCCCTCGCGTCGATCGGGGCGGTGCAGACGATGAGCGTGTGCAGTTGATATCCCGTGCGCTGATAGTCGATGTCCGCGTGGTAGCCGCGGATGATGCCTCGGTCTTCGAGCCGGGTGATGCGCTTGCGAACCGTACTCGGGGAGACGTCCATCTCGTCCGCGATATCGCTCGTCGAGGCGTGTCGGGAGTCTCGCTGGAGCGTGTACAGAATGCGTTTGTCGAGGGCGTCGAGGTCGTCCATGAACCCACATACTCGTCGGAGAACAGGTGTTTTTTGGACTCAGACGAACTTCCGAGCGGTCACGTCGAGGGTGTCCAAATCCACGATGGGCGCGTACCCCCAATCGGGGTCGATGTTCACGCTCTTCTGGAAGTCGGTCTGGGACTGCCAGCAGCCGGAGTTGATGGCGAGCACGTTGTGGTACTTGCCGAAGCCGAGTTTGTGGACGTGGCCGGTGTGGAAGATGTCCGGCACCTCGTCGATGACGAGGTAGTCCCGCTCCTCCGGCGCGACGCGGGTGTGGCCGCCGTACTGCGGGGCGACGTGGCGTTTTTTGAGCAGTTGGTACATCGCCTTGTGCGGTTCGTCGTAGCTCGCCTTCTCGGCGGGGAGTTCGGCGATGACTTCGTCCAGCGAGACGCCGTGGTACATCAGCACCGAGACGCCTTCGATGGTCACCGTCGAGGGGTTGCCCGTGATGCGAGCGTCGTGAACGTCCATTATCTCGCGCAGTTCGTCGTCGAATCCCGGTTGGGGTTCGGCGAGGCGCACAGCGTCGTGGTTGCCGGGGATCATGACGATCTCCATGTCGTCCGGCACCTCCTTCAGGTGCTCCGAGAATTGCTCGTACTGATCGAAGATGTCGACGATGTCGAGTTCCTCGTCCTGATTCGGATAGATTCCGACCCCCTCGACCATGTCGCCCGCCACGAGCAGGTACTCGACGTGTTGGGCTTCGTCGGTGTGGAGCCAACTCGTGAAACGCTGCCACGCGTCGATCTCGAACTCCTGACTGCCGACGTGAACGTCGCTGATGAGCGCCGCCTGCACGTGACGGTCGGCGGTGGACGGCTGGTAGGTGCGCGGCACGTCCGGAAAGTGGAGCGAGTCGACGAAGAGGATGCCCGCGTCGCTCGATAAGCTCCCCTCGACCGCGACGGTCTCGTCCAACAGCAGTTCGTCCACGAGACCGGCGAACTCCTTGTCCTTCATCACGAGACAGGGGAAGGTTCCGTTCGTATCTTCGAGTTCGACGAGCCAGTGTCCGTTCGCCGTCGAGCGGATGTCGCTTATCATCCCGACGATGGCGGCGTCGCTCCCGCCCGGCATCTCCGCGACGGCGTTCGTCGGGCGAGCGTTCACCCGACCGCGGAGTTTGCCCGAGAGTCGTTGGAAGCGGTCGCGGAACACCGCGACGAAATCGTCGTACTCGCCGGTTCCGGTGCTCTCGCCGGTGATGTCGCCGTCGATGGTCGGTTGGTGCGGGCTTCGAGGCGTCGACGCCGACCCCTTCGTTTCGACTGGAGCGGCACCGCCGTTGGCTCGCGGTTCCGCGACCGCGGTTCCAGTTGAAACGGAGGGGTTTCCGTCACCGGCAACCGAGGAGTCGAGAACGCTTCTGACGTGGTCGACGGAGAGTTTGAGGGCGTCCTCGGGGGCGCGTTCGACTGCGCGTTCGAGCGCCCCCGATGGGTCGGACGCGCTCGCGAGGAGCGTCACCGCCTCGCGGTCCGCGTTGTACCCTCGGCTCGTCAGCTCTCTGACAATTCGAGCCGGGGTTTCCAGTGGCACGTTTTTGCCCACACACGGAGAGGCAAAAAACGTAGCGAACCAACCCAGAAGGTTAACAACTGGAGGCGGTCTACGGGTATCGTAATGAGTCCCCCAGACGAGTCGTCGCCGGACGGCGGCCGGGATACTGGCCCCGACGGGACGGGACCGGTCGCGTGGATTCGTTGGTTCCGACGCACCGACAACGGGACGGTCGTGTTCGTCCGCGAGATGTTAGAGAGCGTCGCCGTCGTCGCCGCAATCGGTCTCGTACTGTTCGCCGTCAGCGGGGTGTGGCCGCCGATGGTCGCCGTCGAGAGCGGGAGCATGGAGCCCCAGATGGAACGAGGCGACCTCATCTTCATCGTCGACGAGAACCGGTTCGTGCCGAACGCCGCCCAAGACGGGACGGGCGTCGTCAGCTATCAGCAGGGAAAGCAGTCGGGATACAAGAGCTTCAACGACTACGGCGACGTGATAATCTACCGACCGGACGGAAGCCAGTACGAGACGCCCATCATCCATCGAGCGCGCTTCTGGGTCGAGAGCGGGGAGAACTGGTACGACGAAGCCAACCCGGCCTACATCGCCGGCGCGGACAACTGCGAAGAGTTGGCACACTGTCCGGCCCCGCACGCCGGATTCATCACGAAGGGGGACAACAACGGCGCGTACGACCAGGTCGTCGGCATCAGCGAGCCGGTTAAACCGAGTTGGATTCGCGGCACCGCCGAGGTGAAGATACCGTGGCTGGGGCACGTTCGCCTCATTTTCTCCAAAGGGGACGTCCCGACGAGCGTGCAGTATCAACTCCACCAGCCGATGACGAACGGAACCCGGTACGCGCCGCCCGCGTAGTCGAACGCGACGAATCGAAACGCCGGGACGGTCGCCGCCGAAACGTCCCCGCGTCGTACCCGACGAGTTTTATATATCCGGCGTCACATTGACCCCTCATGAGCGATGAGAACGACCCCGAACCGTGTGACGACTGTCGAGAACCGCTGACGGACGCGCTGGCCCGCACCGTCCGTCTGACGGTCGACCGTTCGCAGATAGACAGCCAACGGCTCTGTCCCGAGTGTTTCGCCGACTGGATCGACCGCTACGAGAACGAAATGACGCCCGGTTCCGACGAATCGGAGAACGAAGGCTCCGAGATAATCGTCGATTGAACCCCCTTCTTTCGGGTCGAGATCCGGATGAAAACGTCCGGATCGGTGGCGGTTCGGCGCGCCGAATCGACCTCGTACCGCGGCGTCGCTCGCGCGGAGTGCCGTACCCCGACTTCGACGAGGCGACGAACCGCTTCGGATAGCGTCAACGAGGACGAAAGAACCGAACGAGAGACCCCCTCGTTTCCGGTGAAAAACCGATAGCCCGCGGTGTACTTATCGAGAATACGTCCCCGAACGAAACGTACCCCACTATGAGAATAGTTGTCGCTATTCGCCTCCGTCGTCGTCGGTTTCGTCGGCCTCGTCGCCCTCCGCCGCGGAGAGTCCGTCGTCGCCGCGCTCCAGGGCCTTCGGCGCGTCGTGGTGGTCGGAGTAGCCGTCGAACCAACGGGCGATGCGCTCCAACCGGTCGACGACGTGGGCCGGTTCGCCGCTGCGGGAGAGTTCGTGGCCCTCGCGCGGGTAGCGCACGAGCCGGGTCTCCACGTCGTTTTTCTTGAGAAGCAGGTAGAGCATCTCGGCGTTGTTCACCGGAACGCGGAAGTCCTCGTCGCTGTGAACGACGAGCGTCGGCGTCGTCACCCGGTCGGCGTAGGCCACGGGCGAACGCTCCCAGAGGAACTCCGGTTCCTCCCACGGCGTCGTGTCGAAGTCCCACTCGACCAGTTTGAAGGCGTCCGTCGACCCGTAGAAGCTGTTGAGGTCGTACACGCCGCGCTGGGTCACCGCGCCAGCGAACCGGTCGGTGTGGCCGACGATCCACGAGGTCATGTAGCCGCCGAAGCTACCGCCGGTGACGAACATGCTGTCCTCGTCCACGTAATCGCGTTCGGCGACGAGGTCAGTGCCGGCCATCACGTCGGTCATCGTCACGTCGCCCCAGTCGCGCTCGATCGCGGCCATGTGCTCCTCGCCGTACCCGGTCGAACCGCGGGGGTTGCACCAGAAGACGACGTAGCCCCGCGCCGCGAGCGCCTGGAACTCGTGCCACATGGTTCCGCTGGTGGACCACATGGCGTGCGGACCGCCGTGAATCTCGACCACGAGCGGATACGTTTCGGCGGCGTCGAAATCGGGGGGCGTCAGCACCCACCCCTGCACTTCGACTCCGTCGTCCGACTCGAATCGAAGCTCCTCGGGTTGACCGACCGCCCGTTCGTCGAGGTACTCCGCGTTGACCCGAGTGAGTCGCCGGGTTTCGGCCCCGCCGAGCGTCGAGGCGAACACGTCGCCCGGATGGTCCCACTCGGATTTCGCGTAGGTGACGGCGTCCGAGCCGACCGAGAAGTCGGTGACGTGGCCATCGTCGACGACGAGTTCGGGGGCGTCGCTCCCGTCTCCGGGGACGCGCCAGACGACGAAGTCGCCCTCGTCGGGCGTCCCGAAGTAGACCGTCTCCTCGTCGTCGTCCCACTGCGGCGGAATCGAGAGCGTCCTGTCGAGCGACTCGGTGAGCGTCACCGTCTCGCCGGTTTCGCGGTCGAACACCTCTATCTCGGTCTGGCGAAGCGTCGCCTTCTCCTCCGGCGAGTAGAGGTAAGCGACCCGTCCGTCTTCCGTCGCCGCGATGGACGCCCCCCAACCGCTCGTCCGGACGACCTGCTCTTCCTCGCCGGAGTCCGTGTCGTGGGCGACGATGTCGACCGTGATGTTGTCGTCAGGGTCGCCCTCGCGCCGGGCGCCGTAGTAGAGCGTCGTCGCGTCGCCCCACTCCGGCTCCGCGAAATCGAAGTCGCCGTCGGTGAGTCGTTCGACGGAGTCGTCAGAGAGGTCGACGATGTAGACGTGGCTCCGCCTGCTGTCGAAGTACCGTTGCCCCGCGCGGTAGATTTTCCGGTCGATGACGCGGGGGTCGGGCGTCTCCGGCTCGTACTCCTCGCCGTCCAGCGAGATGTCGCGCCCCTCCTCGCGGTCGTCCTCGGTGCTCTGCTGGACGAACGCGATTCGCATCCCGTCCGGCGACCACGCCAACTGCGAGACGCCGCCCGCCACGTCCGTGACCCGTCGCGCCTCGCCGCCCTCCGCGGGGAGCACCCACAACTGCGGGCGGTCGTCGTCCGCGCCGCGCGTGCTCACGAACGCGAGGCGGTCGCCGCTCGGACTCCATCGCGGGTCGCTGTCCGCGCCCTCGTTGATGGTGAACCGGGTCGGCTCGCCGCCGCCGAGCGGGACGACGTACACGGTCGCCTCGTACTGCTCGTCGTCCTTCGGGACGGAGCGAACGAACGCCACTCGTTCGCCGTCCGGCGATAGCTGTGGGTCGCTCACTTTGGCGATATCGTGATACTCGTTGGCACGTATCGTTTCCATATCCTCCTCCTCGGAACGGGAGGTCAAATACATTTTCGATTCGAAACCCCTTCCGACAAGCGAGCGTTTCCCGGCGATACCCGACGTTACCGCCGAGTATCGCCGTATTTCCGCCACGAAGCGTCGGGTGGCTATATGAACTCTTGGAAAGAGGTCAGTTGATGTATGGTGGGGGAATTCAACAGACGCACGTTCGTGAAAGCCGCGGGGGCGGCGGGACTTCTCGGACTCTCCGGAGACGCGCTCGCCCAGCAACGACGATTGACGTGGTTCGCCGGCGGAACCGGCGGGACGTACTTTCCGCTGTCGAATCAGTTCAAGACGATCATCGAGAACAACACCGAGTACACGGTGCAGGTGCAGTCCACGGGCGCGAGCGTGGAGAACGTCGGCGGCCTCGCGCAGGGGAACGCCGACTTCGCGCTCATCCAGAACGACGTCGCGTACTTCGCGTACAACGGGAGCGGTATCGAGGAGTTCCAAGGGAACGCCATCAGGAGTTTGCGCGGCGTGGCGACCCTCTACCCGGAAACGATACACATCGTCACGCTCCAGGGAAGCAACATCAATCGGCTCCAGGATCTCCGAGGGAAGACCATCAACACCGGCGACCTCGGGAGCGGAACGCAGGTTAACGCCCTCCAGATCCTGGAGGCGGTCGGCATCCAACAGAACGACTTCACCGAGCAGAACACCAGCTTCTCGCAGGCGGCGGACCAACTTCGCAACGGCGACATCGACGCGGCGTTCGTCGTCGGCGGCTGGCCCGTCGGCGCGATAGAGGAGTTGGCGACGACGAACAACATCGCCTTCGTGGAGATTTCCGGCCAGACGCGCCAGAACATCAAAGACCAGGCGTCGTGGTTCGCGGACGACAGGATTCCGCCGGGAACCTACAGCGGGCAGAACGAACCCGTCCAGACCGTCGCGGTTCGGGCGATGATAGCGACGACTCGGAACCAATCGAACCAGTCGGTTCGCGCGGTGACGCAGTCCATCTTCAACAACACCGGACAGCTGAGTTTGAAAAAGCAGTTCATCAGCCGGGAGAACGCGCTGGACGGGATGTCCATCCCGCTCCACCCCGCGGCGAGGGAGATTTTCGGCCCGGCGACGACGCAGGGTGGTGGCAACCAGACCGGTGGAAACCAGACCGGCGGGAACCAGACGGGAGGGAACCAGACCGGTGGGAACGAGAGCTCGTAGCGGGGCCTCCGCCGGCGTGATCCTCGCGGTCGTTTTGCTCGCGGTGTCGGCGATCGCGGTTCCGGCGGTCGGGCAGGCGGACGACCGCGGACGGCCGAGCGCGCAAGCGACCGAGAAGGTGCTCGTCGTCGCGGACGCTGACACCGGCGAACCGATACTCGTCGCGCCCGTCGAGAACGGAACTCGGGTGACGCTCGCGTACACCCACAGCGTCGAAAAGACGCCCGTTCGGGACGTGTACGCGGTCGACGGGAGCCGGTTGGAGATGGTCGAGATGCGGTTCCAGTCGTACGGCGCGGGGCTCCCGGCGCGGGCGGACGTCACCCGCGAGAACGGGTGGTTCGTCTTCGACCCGGCGGGTAGCTACGCCACCGTGCCCGCCGCGCCCGGCGAGGTCGCCGGTCACGAACTGCGCGTGGGCGACCGGCGCTACGACCTCGTCGCGCTGTCGGGCGGCGAGTCGGTCGAACTGTTCGTCGTCCGACGGTGTCCGTCATGAGCGACACGCTCACCGAGGAACAGCAGGAGGAACTCGTCCAGGAACTGGAGCGCAGGCGCAGACTACAGGGGCTCGCCGCCGTCGTCGCCTCCGCCATCGCTATCGCGTTCTCCGCGTTCCAGATGTGGCTCGCCGCGCAGGGATTCATCTTCGCGGCGACGCTTCCGGTGGTCGGCGAGGTGCAACTGGCCGCGCTCCAACTGCTGCAGGTGAACGCCGTCCACGTCACGTTCGCCCTGCTGTTGACCTTTCTGCTGTTTCCGACGACGACCGGACGGGGAGCAATCGCGCGGCGGTTCGGTCGAATCGCTCCGTACTCCCGGGAACGACTCGGGGAAGACAGCCCCGTCACCCGCGGTCTCGCCGGGGTGCGCCGGGGAGTCCGCTGGGCGATGGTCGACCCGGACAGGACGCGGGTAACGCCCGTCGATTTCGTGATGATGGGGTTCGCGCTGCTCTCGGCCTGGTACATGCTCGTCGACTTCGACGAGATTCGCCAGATGCGGGCGCTGGGATTGGGATTCGGACGCACCACCGCCGAGGTGTACCCCGCCCTCTCGCCGGCGCTCGACGCCCTTTCGACCGTCGGCGTTCCGGTCGACGAGGTGTCCTACGCCTTCGTCCTCGGGGCGCTCGGCGTCCTGCTCGTGCTCGACGCGACCCGGCGCGCGCTGGGGGTGTACCTGATGGTCATCGTCGCGTCGTTCATCGTCTACGCGCGCTGGGGCTACCTGATCCCGATCGGCGCGCCCGTCGTCGGCGTGCTCTCCATCCCGCCGCTCGACTGGAGTTCCATCGTCCAGAACCTCTGGTACAACACCGAGAACGGCGTGTTCGGGATTCCGGTCACGGTGAGCGTTCGGTTCATCTACATCTTCATCCTCTTCGGCGCGTTCCTGGAGATGAGCGGGGCGGGCCAGTGGTTCATCGAGTTGGCCTACGCCGCGACCGGGCGGCGCAAGGGCGGTCCCGCCAAGGCGTCCATCCTCGCGTCGGGGTTCATGGGCACCATCAGCGGTTCGTCCATCGCCAACACGGTGACGACGGGGGCGTTCACGATTCCGTTGATGAAACGCTCCGGCTACCGGTCGGAGTTCGCTGGGGCGGTCGAAGCCTCCGCCTCGTCGGGCGGGCAAATCCTCCCGCCCGTCATGGGTGCGGCGGCGTTCCTCATTGTGGAGTACACGCTGACGCCCTTCCGGGACGTGATAATCGCGGCGGCGATTCCGGCCGTCGTCTTCTTCTTCGGCGTGTGGGTGATGGTGCACCTCGAAGCGTCGAAGGAGAACATCGGCGGGCTGGCGGACGCGGAAATCGTCTCGTTCCGCCCGCACCTCCTGCGAGGGTGGTTCTACCTCGTTCCGCTGATACTGCTCCTCTACTACCTCATCGTCGAGCGCCTCTCCATCGAGCGGGCGGCGTGGTACACGCTGGTCGCCATCGGGGCGCTCATCGCGCTCGTCGCGGCGTACAATCGGCGTTCGCGGGTTCCGCTCCTCGGAGCTATCGCCGGGGTGTGCGCGCTCCAGTTCGCCGCGTTCGCGACGGCGGGCGTCGGAATCGTCTCGCTGCTCGCCGACGGCGGCGGTGGTGCGGGGATGACCACCGCCGCCGCGCTCGCCGTCGTCGCGGGGCAACTCGGCTGGATCATCCTCGCCGTGAGCCTCGTCACGCTCCTCGTCCGTCCGCACGCCGACGCGCCGCTCCTCGATTTCGACGGGCAGGTCGATAGCGCGGTGGCGAAAGGAGCGAAGGTGCTTCGGCGACCGCGACTCGCGGACAACCGGGCGTTCCAGTACGGCGGATTCGTCCTCGAATCGATGGACTCGGGGGCGCGAACCGCGACGACGGTGGTCATCGCGGTGGCGGCGGCGGGCATCATCCCCGGCGTCATCAGCGTCAGCGGACTCGGGCCGAACCTCACCGCGCTCATCGAGACGGTGAGCGGCGGTTCCATCGTCGCCCTGCTGGTGCTCACGGCGGTCTCCTCCATCATCCTCGGGATGGGGATGCCGACGACGGTGACCTACATCATCCTCGTCTCGATGCTCGGCCCCGCCATCTCCGGGTTCGGCATTCCCATCCTGTCGGCGCACCTGTTCATCCTCTACTTCGGCGTCATCGCCGACATCACGCCGCCGGTCGCGGTGGCGGCGTACGCCGCCTCCGGCATCGCCAAATCCGATCAGTTCCGGACGGGGGTGGAGGCGTTCTCGCTGTCGCTGAACAAGGCCATCGTTCCCTTCGCGTTCGTGCTGACGCCCGGCATCCTCCTCCTGCGCGGCACGGGAACTGGAGAGGAGGTTCGCGTCATCGGCCTCGCCGACGTCACCGAACTCGGCTACTTCGTGCCCGACGTGCTGATTCCGGTGACGGGGGTGTTCGTCGGCGTCGTCGCGCTCGGCGCGACCGTCATCGGCTACCTCTACACCGACGTTGGTCGGACGGACAGGGCGGCGTTCGCGCTCGCCGCGCTCCTGCTCATGGCACCCCTGTTGCTGTTCAACACCGCGACCGGTCTGCTCGGACTGCTCGGCCTGCCGACCTTCGATCCCGGTTCGTTCGACCTCGTGCTCCGGGCGATCGGCGCGGTCGCCTTCGGCGCGCTGGTGCTCAAGAATCGCCGACGGGCCGACAAGGTGGCCGCGGACGAGCGCGGCGCGACCGAGGCCGCCTGACGGACCTGAGCGGGTCCGTTTCGACGAGCCGACGCGCCGCCGCTAGCCGACGGTAATTCGAGAAGGATACGCCGTTCCCGGCAGTTCGGCGTAGCTGGCTGAAATCTGTCGTGTCTCGCTCAAAGGAGTTGCGCCCGCGCAGCGTTCATGGCATGGCACGCGACAAACGGCACGCGGGCGCACTAGATAGTACGCTCCTCTCGCTGTTAGGTCTATCGCTATGGTAAAACGGCGACAGTTCCGAAACAAACTGTCGTCGGACGGCGGTTTTTCGCACGGGGCGCGAGTGTCAGCGAGAAGCGAAGACGCCTAGAACGGGAGCGAATCGAGGAGACCGAGTTTGATGGTGTAAATCGTGAACACGGTGAGCCACGTCTGGAAAATCAACGTTCCGATCGCGGAGAGGACGATGAACTCCCAGTCGCGCATCTCCGCGAATCCGGCGGGGACGGTGAGCATCCCACGGGTGAACAGCAGGGCGTTGCTCACCGGAACGACGACGCGGCCCCATCGCTGGAACCAACCGTCGAATCGGTCGAGCGAGGATTCGGAGATTCGGAACCACGGTTTTTCCAGCAGGTACTCGCGACCGCCGCGTTTCGCCAGCGAAAACAGCGCGTACTGGCCGATGGTCGCGCCGACGACGGCGACGAAGATGATGATGGCGATACTCCGAATGTCGTTCGGTGACGCGAGGGCGGTCACGGTGAACGGCACGAGACTCTCGCTCGGCGCGAAGTACAACAGCATCGCACCCTCTAGAATGAGGATGAGAAAGAGCGCCACGAGACCGTACTGGTTGAGCCACTGCTTGGCGAGTTCCTCATCGCCGAACACGAAGAGGAGGATGCCGATGACGGCGGCGATGAAGACCGCGCCGACGAGCAACAGCACGCCGTAATCGGCGACGAACGTCCGAAGCGACCGCGTATCGGGGGCGAACGAGAGGAGCGCGAGGCCGAAAACCGAACAGGCGAACAGGGCGACGAGAGGGGTCGTCTCGACCGCGACGAGCGAGGCGATGTTCATCTGATACGAGTATTGCCGCCGTACAGTAAATGCGTTGTGACCCGGGATGGAACGACGCGGTTTTGGGCGTTCCGCGGGTAATACCGGTATGAACCCTATCGAGCGCCCACGTCGTCTGCGTCGGGACGGCCTCCGAGAACTCGTCAGCGAGACGACGCTCGACGCGAGCGACCTCGTCACGCCCGTGTTCGTCGACGCGACGACCGACGAGCGAGTCGCGATCGAGTCGATGCCGGGCCACGAGCGCGTCCCCGTCGAGGAGAGCGTGTCCCGCGTCGAGGAAGTGCTGGAGACCGGCGTCGAGGCCGTGATGCTGTTCGGCATCCCGGAGTCGAAAGACGACCGCGGCAGTCGGGCGTGGGCCGCGGACGGCGTCGTGCAGGAAGCGACGCGCCGAATCACGCGGGAGACCGACGCCACGGTCATCACCGACGTGTGCCTCTGCGAGTACACCGAGCACGGCCACTGCGGCGTGTTGGAGGACGATGCCGCGGCCGACCCGCGACTCACCGTGAAGAACGACGAGACGCTCGACCTCCTCGGGAAGATAGCCGTCTCGCACGCGGAGGCCGGAGCCGAGATGGTCGCGCCGAGCGGGATGATGGACGGGATGGTCGGCGCGATTCGCGACGCGCTGGACGACGCGGGCCGCGCGGACGTGCCCATCATGAGCTACGCCGCGAAGTACGAGTCGGCGTTCTACGGCCCCTTCCGCGACGCCGCGGACGGCGCGCCCGCCTTCGGCGACCGGCGACACTACCAGATGGACCCCGCCAACGCGCGCGAAGCGATGCGCGAGGTCTCCCTCGACGTCGAACAGGGGGCGGACGTGCTGCTGGTCAAGCCCGCTCTCCCGTACCTCGACGTGATCGGCGCGATTCGAGCGGAGTTCGACCGACCCGTCGCCGCGTACAACGTCTCCGGGGAGTACGCGATGCTCCACGCCGCCGCCGACAGGGGATGGCTCGACCTGCGGGAAACGGCGCTGGAGTCGTTGGTGTCGATAAAGCGCGCCGGAGCGGACATCATCGTGACGTACTTCGCGGAGGACATCGCCGACGCGCTCGGCCGGTGAACAAGGAGCCCGCTATCGGTTCTCCAGTTGAAATGACCGGGTCGGAGACGTGTTTTATCGTCCGATAAATTCGGAGCGCGACTCCCGCCGCCCGCTCGTTTTCGTGCGCACCCTATACGGAAGCGGACGGGGAGAACGCCTCGCCGGCGGTCGACGTTCGTCCAGAATCGAAACGACGGACGGCCACTTTTTGGGCGCTTTACAACCTTAAATAGAGAGTATACGATTATAATCCGGTCGTCCGTCCACCGAAGCCGGTGGAAATCTTCGTTTTTCAACGGTTAACCTTATCAATGGGAATGCTGTTTCGTTATGACGTAATGAAGCGCTCAAACGTCGAAGAGTATTCGATATTCATAGACAGTTGTCCAGACGATATCGTCATCGTGCGGAAAAGGGAGGAGAGCCCGTGAACAGCACCGTTCTCGCTCAGGGGAGCGACCTCGCCGTCATCGCGGAAGGGGTCAATCTCCTGTGGATGCTGGTCGTCACCTTCCTCATCTTCTTCATGCACGCCGGGTTCGCCATGCTAGAGGCCGGACAGGTGCGTTCGAAGAACGTCGCCAACCAGTTGACGAAGAACCTGCTCACGTGGAGCGTCGGCGTCCTCGCCTTCTTCCTCGCGGGCGCGGCGCTCTCGAACGTCGTCGGCCACCTGACCGGGGCGAGCGGCGCGTGGACGCTCGGCGGCGAGTTCGGGGCCGTCCTCGAACCCGGCGGCGTCAACGCGTGGGTCGACTGGTTGTTCGGCGCGGTGTTCGCCATGACCGCGGCGACCATCGTCAGCGGGGCCGTCGCCGGGCGGTGCAAACTCCGCACGTACGTGACCTACACCGTCCTGTTGGCGGCGGTCATCTACCCGGTCGTCGTCGGATTCACGTGGGCGGGCGGGGTCCTCGCCACCCTCGGCTTCCACGACTTCGCGGGCGGCATGGTCGTTCACGGGATGGGCGGCATCGCCGGACTGACCGCGGCGTGGATCGTCGGACCGCGTCTCGGTCGGTTCGACGACGACGGCACCGCGAACGTCATCCCCGGCCACTCGCTTACCTTCGCCGCGCTCGGCACGCTCATCCTGGCGTTCGGCTGGTACGGCTTCAACGTCGGCACCGCGGCCACGGTGTTCGCCGCCGAGGGAAGGTCGCTCTCGCTGGCCGCGTTCGCGACGGTCGGTCGGGTCGCGCTCGTCACAACGCTCGGAATGGCCGCGGGTGCGCTCGGCGCGAGCGCGGTGTCGCTGCGCCGCACCGGTAAGGTGGACACCCTCTACGTCGCGAACGGCCTGCTCGCCGGACTGGTCGGTATTACGGGCATCGCCGACGATATCGTCTGGCCCGGTGCGCTCGCGGTCGGCCTGCTGGCGGGGGCACAACTCCCCTACGTCTTCGAGTTCGTCGAGAAACGCCTCCGCATCGACGACGTGTGTGCTGTGTTCCCGGTTCACGGCTCCGCCGGAATCCTCGGAACGTTGGCTTATCCGTTCGGCGCCGTCGGAACGTGGGAGAGTTTCGGCCTCGGTGCGGTGCTCTCGGAACTCGCCGTGCAGGCCGTCGGCGTTGCCCTCATCGCCCTCTGGACCGTCGCCGCGACCGGCGCCGTGTTCGGCGTCGCGCGCGCGCTCGGACAGGCCCGCGTCACGCCGGAGCACGAGCGCGAAGGACTGGACACCGCCGAACACGGCGTCGAGACCTATCCCGAGTTCAACATCGACGGCCCGGGCGAGGTGGCGACCGAACAACTGCGCGCCGACGGCGGCCAACGTCCGAACGACGGCGGAATAAAGCTCGTCACCGCCATCGTCCGTCCCGACCGTCTCACGAAGGTGAAGCGGGCGCTGGCGGACGTCGGCGCGCCGAGCCTCACGGTGACGAACGTCAGCGGACGCGGAAGTCAGCCCGCCAAACTCGGCCAGTGGCGCGGCGAGGAGTACGTCGTCGACCTGCACCAGAAGGTGAAGGTGGAGTGCGTGGTCGCGGACGTTCCCGCGGAAGACGTCATCGACGCCATCCGCGACGCCGCGAACACGGGCGAACCCGGCGACGGGAAGATATTCGTCGTCCCCATCGAGGACGCCTGTCAGGTTCGAACCGGGAAACGGGGCACGGAGGCGGTCTGAGGAGGGAGTCGCCGACGGATTTTCAGTTCTCTGCGGTAAACGAACACCGTTGTGGGAGAATCGAACGGCCTCACCGTCGGCGATGAGGAACGGGGCGGAACCGTCGAGAGCGCGAAGCGGTGGTTCCTCCTCGACGGAAATCGGCTGACGGTCGCGGCGCTGGGGGTGGCGTTCTTCGTCGTCGTCGTCGCGCTCCTCGAGGTCGGTGGAGCGGTTCCACTCGAAAACCGCCAACCGTTGTTTTACATCTTTAGCAGCCTCATATCCGGAAATCTGACGCTCATCACGGTCGTCGTCTCAATCAACCAGCTGTTGTTGTCCCGCGAGCTAAAGTCGCCCGGGGAGCTTCGGTCGCAAATCGACAGCATCGTCGAGTACCGAACGAAGGTCGAGGAGAGCGCCGGCGAAGTCGCGCCGGTTCAGCCCCTGGGATTCCTGAAACTGCTCTTTCAGAACACCAGACAGGAGGCACAGCGCATCGGAGGACTCGTCATCGAACGCGAGAGCGAGGCGAGGGACGAAGTGGAATCGCTCGTGACGCCGCTCACCGAGCATCTCGACGAAGTGGACAAAACGCTCGACGACCCTGAGATGACGACCTTCGAAGTGCTCTCGGTCACGCTCACGACCAACTACGCGAACGAGATAAACCGGGTGCGCCGAATCCGTTCGGCGTACGAGGACGACCTTCCCCCGCACGTCTACGACGCGCTCGGACGACTCGTCGACCACCTACAGCGCATCGACATCGCCAGACAGTACTTCAAGAGCGTCTACCTCCAGAGCGAACTCTCGTCGCTGTCGCGGGTCCTCTTTTACGCCGGCATCCCCGCCGAAGCGATTTCCGTCGCGGCCCTCCTCACCTTCACGAAGACGGCGGGCGGCGCGCTCCAACCGGCGCTCGAACGACTCCTGCTTCCCGTCGTCGTCGGCGTCGGATTCCTCCCATTGGCCGTGTTGTTCGCGTTCATCCTCAGAACCGCGACCGTCACCCAGCGAACGACGGCGACGATTCCGTTCACGACGATGGAGCAGGAGGGGTGACTATCCCAGCGTCTTCTCCGCCCACTTGACGGCGTAGTCGACGCCGTGGTCGCGGTACGCCTGCGTGTCGAGCGCGGCGAAAGGAGCGGGCGGTTCGACGCCGTGCTTGATGGCGCTACAGGCGAACTCGGCGGCGTCCGAAAAGTCCGTCCGTCCGGAGGCGACTTCGCGGGTGACGTTCGCCAGTCGCGGCTCGATTCGCTCGCCCGCGTCCCTCCACGCCTCGAACAGACGGGGGTGAGCGTCGCGCCAGTCGGCGAACACCTCGCGGGTGTGCAGCCCTTTGTAGGCGTCGCACAGCGCGGCGGCGAGTTGATACGTGCTCCCCGAATCTAACGGGACGGCGTCGGCGAACTCCGGATATCGCCCCTCGAAGAATTCGAGGAACTGTTCGGGTAAGCCGAGACCGACTTCGACCAGCGCCTCCGCGAGCAGGAAGTCGACGAACGCCTCCGGCGACCCCTGAACCCGCGCTTTCACGAAGAGGACGGGCGGGTCGGTCTGGCGCGTCCATGCGACGCTCCCGTCGCCCGGCATGCCGACCACGAGGTCGGTTCCGGCGAACCGCCGCAGGAGTTCGGGGGCGTCGTCCGGAAGCCACTCTTCGGGCGCGGAAAACGGACGAATCTCGTCCGTCAGCAGCGCGAGGTCGTCCCGCGCCGGAACCGGGAGCGTCTCGAAATCCCGCTCGCAGTCGAGGACGAGCGCGCCCGGCGCGTGCTCGTCACGAACCGCCGCCACGTCCTCGGGGAGCGTCCGTTCGCCGAACATCAGGCCGCGAACCAGAAGTTGAAGACGACGACGATCGCGGCCAGTGCAGTTAGTCCGACGGTGCCGATGACGATCTTCGTGGGCGTGCTCATACCCCATCGTTTCCACTCGAACGCTTAAAATCTGCCTACTCCGGGCGGAACCCCTTCGTTTCCACTCGAAATCCGCTCTTCGGGGTTCGCCGAGACGCAGGCGGGGCGTCAGCGACCGCCCGAAGCGTCAGTCGGCGCGCGCCCCCGCACCCGCCTCGGATTCGCGGGCGATCCGCTTCCACTCGCCCGTCCAGAACCGGAAGGTGTTGACGCCGGCCCGGAGGTACATATCGCCGAGGATGGCGGCGTAAACGCCGAGCAGGCCGAGGCCGACGCCCGGCGAGAACGACCAGTTTCCGAGCGAGAAGAGGACGACGCCCGGCGGAACCGCGAGGAACGCGACCGGAAGCTTGTAGAGGAAGGTTCCCGCGAACGTCCCGTACAGCGGCCACTTCGTGTCGCCCGCTCCCCGAAGGCTCCCGCGCATGGTGCGCGAGACGCTGAACGCCGCGACGCCGAGTCCGAACACGCGGACGAACTCGACGGTCAAATCGAGGTTCGCGGTGCCGAACCCGCGGGCGATGGGACGGGCCGCCGCGATGAGGACGACGGCGAGGAGCAGTTGGGTCGCCAGCGCGATTCTGAGGGTCTGCCAGCCGTACTCGTTCGCCTCGTCGTCGTTCCCCGCGCCGATGCTCTGGCCGACCAGCGTGCTGGAGGCGGTCGAGTACCCCCACGCGGGCATCAGCGCGAGGAGCATCACCCGCCGACCGATGGCGTAGGACGCGACGACCCCCGTTCCGAGCGTGCCGAGCACGAAGAGGAAGGGGAATCGCCCGAGCGTCCGCGAGAGGCGGGTTCCGGCGAGCGGAAGTCCGACGCGAACGATTTCGCGGGCGATGGCGGTGTCCCACTGTCTTCCGCCGAGGCGGAGTCGAACCGAGAAGCGACCCGAGAGCAAGACCCCCGTGAAGAGCACCGCCGCGAGCGTGTTGGCGACAGCGGTTCCCCACGCCGCGCCCGCGACGCCCATCGGTTCGAACGGACCGAGGCCGAAGATGAGCACCGCGTTCAGCGCGATGTTGGTCGGGAGCGTGAGCAGGCGGATGTACATCGGCGTCCGGGTGTCGCCGCTTCCGGCCAGCGCGCGGGCGGCGATCATGCTCCAGAAGCGGAAGGAGACGGAGAGCATGATTATCTTGAGGTAGACGGCCCCCTGTTCGACGACGCGAGGGTCGTCGGTGAGCACCGCGATCATCGGTTCCGCGTAAACCCACGTGACGACCGTCGTCGGCACCGAGACGAGCAACGCGAGCCACAGCGACTGCTTGATGGCGAAGTCCGCTTTCGCGTGCTCCCCGGCGCCTTTGAACCGCGAGACGACGCTGATGGTTCCGCTCGTGAGCGCAAGAGAGAGGCCGAACGGGATGAAGAAGTACTGGAAACCGAACTCCAGCGCGGCGACCGCGTTCTCGTCGAGGGCGATGCTGACCATGAAGAAGTCCGCGACGCGAAGCAGGGTTCGCATCCCGCCGGTGACCATCACCGGGATGGCGAGGTCGAACGCCTCCTCCCCTTTCTTCCGGTCGAGCAGTCCAAGACCGGCGAGGGCGGCGGGAAAGAGAAAGAGCACCCGCTGGACTCGTCGTCTTGCGTCACCCAACATTCGTTCGTGGTTCACGGTCTGTACTGAAGGCTCTTGGCAATGCGGACACCGGTTCCGGTGCAACGGAGCGGGGACGGGCGCTCCGGAAAGGGTACCGTTTCGGGTGGAACCTCACTCCGGCGCCTCGTCGAACGCGATCACGTTCCGGTGCTCGCCCCGTCGAACGCCGCCGTGATGAGCCGTGCGAACCCGTCCTCCAGGAGCAACATCAGGTTGTACGTGAGCGTCCCCTCGAAACCGACGACGAGGAACGCCCAGTTCGACGGGAAGCCGGGGTTGAGCGCCACGAGGATGGCGTAGCTCAGCAGGAGATTACCGAACGTCGCGGCGACGTGAACCATAGATACGACGATGAGATTTCCGTCGTACCCGGTGTCGAGGTCGTCGAGTAGACTGTCGAAGGCGACACTCGCCAGCGCCCCGAAGGCGAGTAGCGCGCCGATGGCGTAGAGGAAGATATCGAGGACGTTCGGCGACCCGTACTGGTTCATCAGTATCGCACCGCCGCCTCAGATAGTGAGCGTGTATCCGTAGGCTTTCGACTCCGCGAGCAAGTTTCGTGCGAGTTGCTCGGTCGGCTCCATGCGATGATGTGTATCTTCATCGGGTAAAGGTCACGTCCCTGCTATCGACGGGCTTTTCGAGCGTTCGAGAGGGGGTCGAATCTCCGAGCGAGAGCTCTTCGGGGGAAGGGTTTCGTCGTCGGTCGAGGCGCGACGGAACGCAGAGTCGGGGTGCGACTGAAAACGAGTCGAGACGTGACGGAAAGCGGAACGGCGGTTAACTATCGTCCGAACCGGACCACGAGTCGGACACCTGAATCACGTACCGTCCGTTCTCCTTGAGCGCGATGATGTACTCGTCGCGCTCGTACAGTTCCATCAGGTTGAGTTCGTACTGGCCGGGTTCGACGACCTTGATGCTCTCGAACTGGCTGTTGAGTTCCTCTCGAAGTTCCTCGAGGCTCGGCTGGTTCTCCCCTTGCGGTTCGACGACCGTGTCCGCGTCGGCCGTCTCGGGTCGCTCGGGGAGTTCGTCGTCAGCGACGACCTCCGAACGCGCACTCGCCTGCGCACGGTCTTCTCCCGCCCCGGCGTCTTCTCCCGTTTCAGGACCGGGTTCGTCCGCCTCGGATTCGGGCACATCCGGTTCGGACACGTCCGATTCTGGCGACCGTTCGCGTGCAGTCTCCGTCGCGGCGGAACCCCCGGGAGTGCTCGACCGCGCCGATTCGGCCGGCGTTCGGTCGGCCCGTTCGGTCTCCGGATCCTCCCCCGACCCGACCCACCCTTTTACGGTCGACGCAGCGCGTCCGACCGCACCGGAGCTCGATGCGGCGTCGGCGCTCGACGCGGCCGATTCGGGCGATTCGGAGGCCTTCGTTTCGTCTGGAGACGTCCCGGCGGGGCGGAACTGAAACTTGTTACCCCCGCAGTCGGGACAACCGGAAAGCATCTCCTTCGACCCGTCGGCGAACGTGCGCCCGCAGTTCGTGCACTTGTGCGGCATTATTTCCGAGAGATGAGGGCGCTAATGAGATTCTCGTCCTTGTGGAGCGTCTCGATCTGGTTCGCGGGACCGATGACAGTGAGTTTCGAACCGGTCGATTCCCGGCCCATCAGACGGCCGAGAAGTCCGTTGTCGGAGGTTTTCGAGCGCGGGTACGTCTCGATCTCGATGCCGCTGAACTCGTCGGGACTGATTTCGGTCATCGTCACCTCGATGAGTTTGCTCTCCTCGTCAGGGGAGAGACCCTCCTCCAGGATGACGATGTTTCCCTCGCGGACGCCGTCCAGTATCATCCGGATCTTCTCCATGCTGGTCTTCCCGGCCATCCGTTCGCCGCCGATGAGGTCGATCTGAACCCCGTCGTCTGAATTTTTTATTTCCGGCATTGGAATCACCCGAAGTACTCCGCGATCTTCGTGTACACTTCGTCCATGTTGTCGCCCTCCAGCGCCGAGAGCGGAATCGTCTCGTGTTGCGGATACGCGTTGCGGATGCGCTGTACGCTCGAATCTTCGAGGTCCGTCTTGTTGGCGAGGATGAGCACCGGCAGATCTTGGCTCTCGATGATGCCGATGAGCATCGTGTTCACCTGCGTGAACGGGTCGGTCGAACTGTCGAGCACGTAGATGACGCCGTCCACGTCCTCCCGGAGCCAGTGCATCGCTTCCGCGACGCCTTCGGTCGCTTCGCGGGAGCGACGCACCGCGTCTTCCTTTTCCATGTCGTGTTCGAGGAACTCCTCGTAGTCCACCTTCGTCGTGACACCCGGCGTGTCGACGATGTCGATGGTGACGGTTCTGCCGTTTCGCTCGATTTCTACGTTTTCTTTTCTTCGCGCGCGTCGCGTTTCGTGTGGAACGTGGCTCTCGGGGCCGACGGCATCGCCGGTCCAATCCCGGGCGATGCGGTTGGCGAGCGTCGTCTTTCCTGCGTTCGGCGGTCCGTAGATACCGATCCGTTTCGGCTCCTCTGACGCGAAGAGCTTGTCGGTCACACGTGTAATACTGCTTTTGAGACCTGTAAACAATCCCATCCTTTTTCCTCCCAGACCCCGTTGTCGGGTAATCACACCGGAGAGATCTACTGACGGGCGATTATGCCGGGCGCGGGGCTGTTGCACGTAGAACTTTACGCCATTCACTTAAATCTACGTCAGACAACTCTTGACACAAATCTCGCGACGAGTCCGGAAGAAACGAACTGAAGAGCGCGTAGAAAGGTGAACGGGAAACGAAGCCCGGAGAGTAAACACAGGAGGGGATCCGAACGCCATTCGGACGAGAGAAACCGAACACCGTACGTGGCCGTTCCACCCGAAACGGAGGGGTCGCGGAAGGCGAAGAACGGGCGAAGAGCGTCGATTTGGCGGAGAACTCGACGAATAGGTGGTGAGTTCGATGGCGGTTGACGATTCAGCGATAGTCAATGGCGGTTGAGGACGGTTCTGGCGGTTGAGGATGGTTCTATGACGGGTTAGCGGCAAATCACCGATGGGTTGGTGGCACCCCGGTGATCAGTTGGAGAGAATTCGCTGTTAGATCGATGACGGGTCGATGACGGGTCAATGACGAGTCAATGACGGTCGACGGTGAATCCGATGCCTGATTCGATGTGAGGTCGATGAAACGGACGTGGTCAGCTCGGAGAATGAAGGGAAGAAAATAAGGAACGGAGAGCGAGGGGGAGAGAGAGAAAACGAGCGAAGGAAAACGATGCGAGACAGTCGGTCGTTCGGTGGGACCCCCACCCCTTTGTTTCGAGTGGAGTCGGAAGGGAGCGGGATCGGCGTGTCAGAACGGGGTAACTTCCAGACAACACTTCCTTCTAGAAAAGCCAGCGCTCTAGTTTGCGGGTATGGTTTGTTTGATGTAGTGATAAAGGTTTCCGTACTAGACGCCCTCTCCACCCCCACCCACCGTTATTCCATTCTACCCGAAACGAAGGGGTGGGGGGCGATCGAGTCAAGCGCTACCACGGACCGTCCCCCTCGAACCTCACGCCCGTTTCAATCCGGGCTAACGCTTATCGCCGTTCTCCGTGTCCTGCGTCTATCCGTTGACGACCGGAAACATCCGCGTATTCCACCTGAAACGGTGGGGGTTCCGACGGTTACCTCGACCGTGGGCTCCAACGGAAATGGGAGGGGTCGTCGACCGGAAACGGGCGGAGTCGTCGGCAGTACGTGAAACGAAACTCGGAAACGAGAACTCATCGCGGTGGCGGACATCACCGCGAAATTCGGAGTCGATGACGAAAGGTGCAGTGACGAAAGTCGACTGGCCGCGCGAGGAACGACGACGAAGCGAGGGGAGCGCTGACAAAGCGAGAGGAATGCCGACAAAGTGAGAGGAACGCCGGCAGAGAGTTCGCGCGGGTGAACCGAGGACGGCGCTGCGCTATTTCCACCTATTCGAGCGACGGAACGGCGACGAAGCCGATCGGACACGACGACTCGATTTCGGCGAATCGAGTCGGGGGCTGCCGTGAATCGCGTCGAAAGTTCATTCGACGTGAAACCGAGGGCGGGAACCGTATTTCGTCCTTCATTTCCCGAATGAGAAAGATTTTAATACTGTGCTCCACCTTTTGTTCATCTGCATCAACTGGACGCGCTGTCATTCTCCCGGGAACGATTCGGGACGTTCTTCCCGACGGTATCCCGTCTCTCTCCGCACAGCGCGATAACTCCAGTGGAAACGAAGGGGTAGTAGCCGACGAATGCCAAACGAAAACACCGATCCACCGGACGAACCGGGCGACGCGACGAGCGGTTTCGAGGGCGTCGATCTGGACGACGTCGTGTTGGACGACGCGGACGAGGGCAATCAAGGGTTGTTCGACGATCTGCTCAGCGGTGAGCCTATCTTCGAGAACAAGGAAGTTCTCCGACCCTCGTACACGCCACACGAGCTTCCACACCGAAAAGAGCAGATCAACCGGATGGCGACCATCCTCGTCGCCGCGCTTCGGGGCGAGACCCCTTCGAATATCCTCATCTACGGGAAGACGGGAACCGGTAAAACGGCGAGCGCGAAGTTCGTCAGTCAGGAACTCGAACGAACGTCTTTGAAGTACGAGGTCCCCTGCGAGGTGGAGTACATCAACTGCGAGGTGACCGACACGCAGTATCGCGTGCTCGCCCAACTCGCCAATAAGTTCATCGAGAACAACCACGTCGCCATCGAAGAACGCGTCGAGGAGTTGGAGGACATCCGAGACAGCACCGCTGCGGAACCCGCGCAGATAGCGAACACCGAGTTTTCCTCCGTCGAGGAGATAGACGAGCGAATCGGAGAACTCGAAGCCGACGCCGAGGAGATGGAGGCGGTTCCGATGACCGGGTGGCCGACCGACCGCGTGTACAACACCTTCTTCGAGGCCGTCGATTACCGGGAGCGAGTCGTCGTCATCATGCTGGACGAGATCGACAAACTGGTCGAGAAGTCGGGCGACGACACGCTGTACAACCTCTCGCGAATGAACTCGGAACTGGAGAACTCGCGGGTGTCCATCATGGGTATCAGCAACGACCTGAAGTTCACCGACTTCCTCGACCCCCGCGTCAAATCGAGCCTCGGCGAAGAGGAGATCGTCTTCCCGCCGTACGACGCGAACCAACTTCGGGACATCCTCCAACACCGCGCCGACGTTGCGTTCAAACCGGACGCCCTGTCCGACGACGTGATTCCGCTGTGCGCCGCGTTCGCCGCGCAGGAACACGGTGACGCGCGGCGCGCGCTCGACCTCCTCCGCACCGCGGGCGAACTCGCCGAGCGCGACCAGGAAGAGCGCATCGAGGAAGTCCACGTCCGGAAAGCGCAGGACAAGATAGAACTCGACCGCGTGGTCGAAGTCGTCCGAACGCTTCCGACGCAGTCGAAGCTCGTCCTCTTTTCCACCATCTCGCTCGAAAAGAACGGCGTTCGCAACATCAACACGGGAGAGGTGTACAACGTCTACAAACACCTCTGCGACGAAATCGACGCCGACATCCTCACGCAGCGTCGCGTCACCGACCTCATCAGCGAACTCGACATGCTCGGCATCGTCAACGCCGTCGTCGTCTCGAAGGGTCGCTACGGCCGCACGAAGGAGATCAGCCTCTCGGTTCCCATCGACGAAACCGAAGCCGTCCTCCGCTCGGACTCACGACTGGGCGACATCGACGATACGCAGCCGTTCATGCAGCAGGCGCGATTCGACAACTGAACGCGAGAGTACCGGCGTTCTCCACTTGAAACGCTACCCTTCGGATGACGAAACTGCTCTCCGGAAGTTACCCTTCTCAGACGATTTGCTCGCCGTCGTCGTCGAACACTTTGATGGCGTCGACGGGACAGACCCGCGCGGCCATCTCGGCGTCGAATTCGGCGCCTTCCGGCACTTCGCGGACGAAGATGTCCTCCTCGGCCTCTTCGCTCTCCAGCAGGTCCGCCTTCCCTTCCTCGCGGTTTTCGACGAAGGCGTCCCACTCGGCGGTACACTGATACATCCCCGTGCACGTGTCGCGGTCGAACTCGATCCTCATGCACGAACGTCGGTCGGGACGGGTGAAATGGTTGACGGAGCACCCGACAGTTTAAACCAGAAGACGCGCCAAACGGAGGTAATGACCGGACTCGCGGCACGCGCGCGGGGTGAGCGCGCGTGAAAGTCGCAGACTTGACGGGACTGCCGGACGGCGTCCCCGAACACTTCGAAGCGCAAGGGATCGAGGAACTGTATCCGCCGCAGGCCGAAGCGGTCGAGGCGGGCATCACCGACGGCGAGAGCGTCGTCGCCAGCATACCGACCGCCAGCGGGAAGACGTTCATCGCCGAACTCGCGATGCTCTCGAGCGTCGCCCGCGGCGGGAAAGCGCTCTACATCGTCCCGCTCCGCGCTCTCGCCAGCGAGAAGAAGGCCGAGTTCGAGGAGTTCGAACAGTACGGCGTCTCCATCGGCGTCTCGACCGGAAACTATGACAGCGACGGCGATTGGCTCGCGACGAAGGACATCATCGTCGCCACGAGCGAGAAGGTGGACTCGCTGGTGCGGAACGGCGCGAAATGGGTGGACGACCTCTCCTGCGTCGTCGCGGACGAAGTCCACCTCGTCAACGACGCCCACCGCGGCCCGACGCTCGAAGTCACCCTCGCAAAACTCCGGCGCGTCAATCCCAACCTCCAGACCGTCGCGCTCTCCGCGACGGTCGGCAACGCCGACGAGATGGCCGACTGGCTGGACGCCACGCTGGTCGACTCGACGTGGCGACCAATCGACCTACGAAAGGGCGTCCTCTACGGACAGGCGCTCCACTTCGACGACGGTAGCCAGCGGGAACTCGCTCGCGGAAACGAGAAGGAGACCGCCGCCCTCGTCCGCGACACGCTCGGCGACGAGGGGTCGTCGCTCGTGTTCGTCAACTCCCGCCGGAACGCGGAGGCCTCCGCGAAACGACTCGCGGACGTGACGAAGACGCACCTGACTGACGAGGAGCGCCGCGAACTCGCGTCCGTCGCCGCCGAGATTCGGGACGTGAGCGACACCGAGACGAGCGACGACCTCGCGGACGCCGTCGAGAAGGGAGCCGCGTTCCACCACGCGGGACTCGCCAGCGAACACCGTTCGCTCGTCGAGGACGCTTTCCGCGACCGCCTCGTGAAGGTCATCAGCGCGACCCCGACGCTCGCAGCGGGCGTGAACACGCCGAGCAGACGGGTCATCGTCCGCGATTGGCGACGCTACGACGGCGACGTCGGCGGGATGCAACCGCTCGACGTGCTCGAAATCCACCAGATGTTCGGACGCGCGGGGCGGCCGGGACTCGACCCCTACGGCGAAGCGGTGCTCATCGCCAAGAGCCACGAGGAGCTACAGGAGCTGTTCGACCAGTACGTCTGGGCCGACCCCGAGCCCGTCTACTCGAAACTCGCCGCGGAACCCGCGCTCCGGACGCACATCCTCGCGACCGTCGCCTCCGGCTTCGCGGGGACGGAGGCGGAACTCCTCGACTTCCTCGAACGGACGCTCTACGCGACCCAGACCGACGAAACCGGTCGCCTCGAAACGGTCTCCCGGAGGGTGCTCGAGTACCTCGAACGAAACGGATTCCTCGAGCGCGACGACCGTCTGCGGGCGACCGGTCTCGGCCACCGCGTCTCCCAGCTGTACCTCGACCCGATGAGCGCCGCCGAGATTATCGACGGCCTTCGCGCGACGGAGGGGAAACCGACCGCACTCGGTCTCTACCACCTCGTCTCGCGTACGCCGGACATGTATCAGCTCTACCTGCGGTCGGGCGACCGCGAGCGATACACGGAGATCGCCTACGAGCGCGAGCGAGAGTTCCTCGGCTCGATGCCGTCCGAGTTCGAAGACCACGCCTTCGAGGATTGGCTCTCGGCGTTGAAGACCGCCCGCCTGTTGGAAGACTGGGCGAGCGAACTGGACGAAGACCGAATCACCGAGCGATACGCCATCGGTCCCGGCGACATCCGCGGGAAGGTCGATACGGCGGAGTGGCTGTTGAACGCGGCAGAGCGACTCACCGCGGAACTCCAGCGCGACGAGGCCGAGGGCATCCCGTCGGAGACGACGACTGCCGTCCGCGAAGCGCGAAAGCGGGTCGAGTACGGCGTCGAAGAGGAACTCCTCGACCTCGCGGGGATTCGAAACGTCGGTCGAAAGCGCGCCCGACGCCTGTACGAGGTCGGTATCAAATCGCGAGCCGACCTCCGCGAGGCGGACAAATCCGTCGTCCTCGGCGCGCTCCGCGGCAGGCGAAAGACGACCGAGACGATTCTCGAAAACGTCGGGCGGCAAGACCCATCGCTGGACGGCGTCGAGGCGGACGCGGACGCGAAAGCGAGCGCGACGACCGAATCGTCGGCGGACGGCGGGCAACAGAGTCTCGGTGATTTCGAATGAGACTGGTCGAGGGGCGGGCGAACATCGACGACCTCGATAGCTTTCTCACCCGACTGGGAGCCATCGGCGAAGAGTTCGACTGCGCGGTACAGGCGTTCGACGCGCGCTACGTGGTCGGTCGAGAACACCTCGAATCGGCGGTCGAACACGCGAATCGCGCGTTCGACCGCGGGGAGAACGTCGCCCGCGACCCGGCGGTCGAAATCCTGTTGTACGCCGCCGGTCGCCGCCAGATAAATCAGGCGCTCGAAATGGGCGTCTCGGAGGGCGAACGACCCGTCGTCGTCGCGGTCGACGGCGGACGAGAGGGGGACGACGAGAGAGAGGCGCACGCCGCGAAGGAAGTCGCGACTCTCCTCGAACCCGGCGAGGCGCTCGGCCAACCAGATCGCGAACGCGTGTTCGAGTTCTTCGACATCTCAGAGCGGGAGTTGGCCGCCACCGGTACCGCGCTCACCGACCTCGTCTGCGAACGCGTCGCCCTGCTCGAAGTCGAGAAGTGATCGAGCGCCGCTACTGACAGTCGGGAAGTGCCGTCGCGGAACGATTGTGGCGGGCCGGTACGGATTTCCGACGTCCGGACGTACGTCCTTCCATGCCCCGAGACGACCACAACGCCGAGGACGTGATGGACAGCGCCCGCGAGCGACAGCACGAGCGCGCGGAGAGCGTCGAAGATATGCTCGGGCAGGCGGGCGAGATGCTCGACGAGCATAAGTATCCCACGACGAGCGAGGAACTCGCGGCGGAGTACGGCGACCAGCAACTCGACCTGCCGAACGAGACGGAGTCGCTGGGGAGCGTCTTCGACCGCCTCGTGGACGAACGGTTCGAATCCGCGGACGAAGCCCGCGAAGCGGTGTACAACGAAGTGACCGGCGAGGCGAGCGGGATGGAAGAGTACAACGACGAGCGGGCGTTGAGGGAGTTGGACGACGCCGAGACCGACGAGGAGTCGGAGACGAGCGGACGGTAGCCGTCGTCGGTTCCAGTCGAAACGAAGGGGTTGGGGAATTTCGTTTCGCTATCTCCGGAAAACCGTCACGACCGACTCCCCCACCCGAACGCCAGCCAGCCGCCGTCGGCGTGGAGCACTTCGCCCGTCACGAAGTGGTTCCCTTCGGCGAGGAAACGCGCACAGTTCGCGATCTCCTCCACGGAGCCGAATCGACCGAGCGGCGTCCTGTCGACGACGTCGTCCTCGTCGAACCCGATTTGGTCTTGCGCCTCGTCGACCATCTCGGTTCGGATGTAACCGGGCGCGATGGCGTTGACGTGGATGTCGTGCTCGGCCCACTCCACCGCGAGACAGCGCGTGAGATTGTTCACGCCGCCCTTCGACGTGTTGTAGGGGGTTCGCCCCGTCTGTCCCTGTTCGCCCATCATGCTCGATATGTTGACGATGTGCCCCCCGGAGCCCTGTTCGATCATCCGCTTCCCGGCCAGTTGCGCCCCGTAGAACGTTCCGGTCAGGTTCACGTCCAGGACCGTCCGCCAGTCCTCGGGGGTGATCTCCTCCGCGGGGCCCCGAACGTTGATCCCGGCGTTGTTGACCATGACGTCCAGCGACCCGAACTCCTCGACGGCGGCGTCGACCAACGCCCGGACCGACTCGTAGTCGGTCACGTCCGCCTCGACGGGCAGGACGGTTCCGGCGTCGGCGTCGATGGCTTCCGCCGCGCTCACCGCTCGCTCCCGCGACCGCGAGTTCAGGACGACGTTCGCTCCGCGTTGCGCGAACTCGCGTGCGATTCCCTTTCCGATACCGCTGCTCGACCCGGTGACGATGGCGGTCTTCCCGCCCAGTTCGCTCTGCATACGGGATGGTGATACTCGCGGGATTTCGTTCTTCGGATGTGGTGACGAGTCGGTGCCGAACGCTAACGAAAATGAAAATCGAAGGATAGTCCCACACGGATAGCTACGCAGTGTCCCCGTTCACGGACGCCGCTGCTGAGTATCGCCCGCTATCTTCTCAGACCGAGCGAGTCCGCGCCGACTCGCTCACGCGTCCGGCGGTATTCCTTGAGGTCCGTGATTCGCATATGTGCTTGCCCGAGCGTGAATATCGGACGCGCTGGCGTCGGAACGCCGCCGATCGTCGGATTCGTCTCAAGCCGTACTGGCTCGCCGAGAGATCGACCGTCTAGCACCGCTTCTGCGGTGTCGATGAAGAATATCTGTTCCGGCATGATGACGGTCTCGTGCCCGGTCGGTGAGGTGAACGAGAGACGGATGTCGCCCATGCCGAGAAGCCGCTTCGCTATCAACTCTCGCGCACGAAGCAGTGGACTGGCCCTCCACGACCAAAGCGGCAACGACGCGCTCACCGCGTTCAATCCTCGGAGAAGCGGTGACGCTCTCATCGACATCGTCCACTTGAGTTGTGGTTCGTCCATTTCGACCCGCAATTCGTTCGGACCGGTCCAGGTGACGTCGACGCTCGCGAGGTCGGCTCGCTCGAGTACCGGTTTCCAGTACCGCGGACACGTCGTATCGAGGGAGGGCCCATCGTTGAACATCGACCACTCGCCCTCGGGCGTTCGGTGCCAGACTGACACCCACGGGGTAAAATCGCTTTGCGGCCAAACCCGTAAACCGAGTAGATCGCCCGACGAGAACGGGAGTTCCAGCACGGCATAACCGCGCACGTGTTCGTGGTCGGGCCACGGAGATGTCCCGCTCTGGGTCTTGACAGCGCTCGCTTTCCCCGCTAGATTCATCGGTGTACCTCGTTCATCTCTGCGGTCGGTCTGTCGCGCCCTTGTCGGTCTGCGGTCGGAGCGTCATCGTCACGGTTTGGCTTCGAGTATTAGATTGAACGGCGTCTCCGCGGCCCGGCGGAAGCGCGTGAAGCCGCCTTCAGTGACAACCTTGCGCAGCCGCGCCTCGCCAGCTTGCGCCCCCAGTGCCGGGTCTGCTCCTTGATCGAGCGAATTCGGCGTACAGAACATCGTCGAAAAGCCGTAAAACACCCGACCCACTGGATTTAGGTTGTCCTCGACCCGATCGGCGGCGAACGGTTCGACCAGCATCCAAGTGCCGATTTCGGCGAGCGTCTCCCGGACGTGCGCCGCAACGCCGACCGGATCACCCATGTCGTGGTAGCAGTCGAACATCGTCACCACGTCGTAGTCGACTCCGTTGTACTCCTTCGCGGTCGCCACCTCGAAGCTGACGCGATCAGCGACACCGGCCTCTTCTGCTCGTTCGCGTGCGACGTCGATCGAGTCCTCGTGGTAGTCGATGCCGACGAACGTCGAGTTGGGGTAGGCTTCGGCCATGATGATCGTCGATGCACCGTGACCACAGCCGACGTCGGCGACGCGCCCACCCTGTTCCAGCTTCGCGTCCACCCCGTCAAGGGCGGGAATCCATTCGCTCACCAGACTGGCCGCGTAGCTGGGCTTGTAGAAGCGTTCCGTGGCGGAGAACAGCTTCGGGTGGTGTTCGTGCCACCCGACCCCCTCGCCAGTCCGGAAGGCCGCCTCGATGTCGTCTTGGACTGCTGCGATGACGGTGTTGGTTCCCTGGAAGCCGCCGAGCATGAACGCCGGACTGTCCTCGTCAGCCAACACGAGCGCCTGCTCGGGGGTGAGACTATAGTTCTCCGTCCCGGGATCGTAGGTCACGTACCCCCCGGCGGCCTGCGAGCGCAACCACTCGCGGACGTAGCGTTCGTGCGTACTGGTTCGCTCAGCCAGTTCCGCTGGTTCGAGCGGCCCAGCATCGGCCAAGGTCGCGTAGAGACCGAGTCTGTCGCCAATCTCGGCTAGCGCGGTCTGGAACGTCCCCCCGAGGTCGTTCACGGCAGTCCCGACGAGGTCGTTCAGCTGTTCTTCGTCGACGGTTGGTTCTTCGGTAGACATGGTTTGTGTGTCTTTCAGCGTCGTGTCGCTGATGTTCGGCGACGCGCCTCCCGCAGAAAATCAGTACGGTCTGGACAGGAATGTAAATTCCTAGTGAAATCAGTTCACGCGATGAAAGTAGCCATCAGTATAGCGACACCAGACCGGAGCAGGCCGGTCAAGTGACCAAAGCCTCGTCGTCGAGGAGCCGAGCTTCGTTCTGGTATCGCTCGTAGACCGACTCAGCCCACGCGAGCGCCGCCGGCGAATCGGTGTCGACGACCGCCTTTAGCATGCCAGTTTCGACGTCGTGACAGCAGATGCCGACGCGGTCGTCGTAGATGCCGAGTCCACACCAGTCACTGTCCGGCAGCTCGTCGTGCACGAAGGTGGTGCAGTTCTCGCAGGCATCCGCTTGGGCGACCTTTTCAGGGTTCCAGGTCACGATCGTCTCCAGGACTCCGGGCGAATAGATGAACTCGAACTCCATCCCGTCGATGATGGCTCGGCACGCCGCCTCGAGATTGCTGGATTTCACTATCGTGGTCCCGAACCCGCGCATCGACTCGGTGCCCTCGATGAGTTGCGTGACGCGCGCGACGGGTTGGTACGGATACCCCGGGCCTGGGTAGGAGACGGTGGCATCGGTGAACAGGTCGACGGTGAATCCCTCCATCTCGCGCGGGAGCCAAGGTACGACGTCACGTAATTTCTGTTCCGTCTCCATCGCCTCGCGGAGGTCCATGAACCGCTCCGCGACGAATTCGCCCAGTCGCGTCAACTCGTAGGTTCGTCCGTCTCGGTCGATCCAACGTCGATCTTCGAAGTCGGCGAGAATCCGTCCCATGGTGGGCGAGGATGCCCCCGTCGTGACGCGGAGGTCGTTGCGATCACAGGGGCGTTCTGCCAGCGCGTCGAGTACTTCGACACGATGGTCCGAGCGTGCGAGAAACTCGATCTCATCGAGGGGCGTGTTCATACTCGTGCTACGAGTTACCACGCTATACTCTTATCGTGCAGCTACCGTTTGGGAGACCCCTTCCTGATGGCAAGAACGCGGACTTCCCGCCATATATAGGGCAAACGGTGGGCCGTCACTACCCTTCAGCACCGCGGTAGAGACGCCGGGAACTTTCTCACTAGCTGTCTTAGATCATTTCGTCCCGATGCCGATATGCACCGGGCTGGTGAGGACTGCAGGACCGTTACCGCCGGAACGCTCACGCAGCATTTCGTCCAGTATCTGGCGAGCGGCGGCGCGTTGTTCCTCGGTGGTATCGGTCACCAGTGCCCCCGAGATGGGGTTACTGTTCATCAGCCAATCCCACAGCTGTCGCCCGGACTGGAACTCCAGCTCCTCGGCGACCGTTTCCACGCGCACGTCCTCCAGTCCCGCTTCCTCGAGCCGTTGGCGCAGCTTCCGGGGATCCGAGGCCTGAAACGGGAGCGGCGTGGGATCCAACGGAAGCCCTTCGAAGTCGGGGACGGCAGTGCGCATGGCGCGCGTGAAAAACTCGAGGAACTCCACCTCCTCTGGGTTGCCGTACACGACCAGGAAGACGCGGCCTCCGGGCTTGGTGACGCGCACCATCTCCCCGAGCGCTCGGGGGAGGTCGGGGAAGAGCATGACCCCGTACTGCGAACCGGAGACGTCGAACGCGTCGTCCTCCAGTTCGAGGGCGTGGCCGTCCATGACCCGCGCCTCCACGTTGGAGAGCTCCTCCTTCTTCGCGTGTGCTGCGAGGTGCTCGACCATGGCGGGGGAGATGTCCGTCGCTACCACCTCTGCGCCGAGGCGTGCCGCGGGGAGGCTGAGAGCACCGGTGCCCGCCGCCACGTCCAAGAACCGCACTCCCGGTCGAAGATATGTCGCGTCTAGGGCCGCCTTCGAAACGTGTGCGTGCGTGGGAGTGACGAACTCGTCGTAGCCCGCCGCGATCGCGTCCCACGCCTCCTGGGGTTGCTGTTGTTGCTGAGTGGTCATTTTCCCTCGAGTCCCACTACGCCCGCCAAAGAGATGTAGATATCTCGTAAAATATTTCATTGCGTGAAAGCGCTGAGGTGATGGAATCCCGAGCCGATGAACGGTTGCAGGCTCAAGCAGGTACGATTGACCGGCCAACAGTGACTGCGAGGGCGACTGATGACGAGCGTCCTGAAATGACGTGGAGTGCTCGCTGGCTAAGAGGTTCCTTCTGTTGACAGAGACGGCTCGAACATCAACGGGTCGACTGGTTTCGCTTCCCGACGAACGCGGTCGAAGACTGAGATGGCCCACTCGCGTGCTGCCGGGGCATCAGTATCGATGACACAGACTAGAGCACCGGTGTCGGCGTCATGACAGCAGATCCCGACACGGTCGTCGACGATCCCGAGACCACAGCGATCACCGTCAGGGAGGTCGTCGTGGACGTACACGGTGCAGTTGTCGCAGGTGGCGGCCTCCATCACCCGTTCGGGATTCCAGGCGTACGTTCCCTCGAGCGCCTGCGGCGAGTAGACGTATTCGAGTTCCATTCCGTTGAGGACAGCCTCACAGACGGTTTCGTTGTTAGTCGACTTCTGTACAATCGTATCGAACCCGCGCATTCGATTGGTATTCTCAATGAGGTGCGTTAGGCGTTCGACGGGTTCGTAAGGGTAGTTAGGACCAGGCCGAGAAACCACAGCGTCAGCAAATAGATCGACGGAGAATCCCTCCATTTCTCGAGGAAGCCATTTCCAGACATTGCGTAACCTGCGTTCGATTGCCATCGCGTCCCGGAGTTCGAAGAAGCGACGGGAGACGAACTCTCCTAATGGTGTCAGCTCGAATATCGGACCCTCGCGAGCGATCCAGCGACGCTGTTTGAAATCCGATAAGATACGTCCCATGGTGGGCGACGAGGCGCCAGTCTCCGACCGAAGTTTCGAACGATCCGCGGGTCCGTCTCCTAGAACTTCGAGCACACCGATTCGGTGTGCAGAACTTGCGAGGAATCCTATCTCCTCAATCGAAGCGTCCATGTGTAATATTGGCACGCCAGACGAAAAGGATTTCTCTGGCGAGTCTGGTTCACGGGGCAGCCCTGATGGACCAATTTCGGGAAAATCCGGACTGGATTTCAGCTGCCTAAACAAGAGCGATGGACAAAAGGGCAAAAGGTCGGCCAGTCAAAGAACGGACCGTCACCGTCAAAACGCTAATTGAGCGGCGAGGATTGGTGGAGGTCCCACTCGACGTGTAGCATACCTCTTTTAATCACTGTGAGTTGATGGTCGCGACTCACAACCGTTAGACGCTCTTAGTCAACGCTGAGAGTGCCTGCAATTTCACCTCGAAAAAGAGGATTCGCACCGTTTTGGGTATAGTCCCACACGGATTCGAACCGCGGTCGTCGCCCCCAGAAGGCGACAGGATTGGCCACTACCCCATGGGACTGCTTGCGGTAACACTCCCTATTGCGCGCTTGCTTGTAAGCGTTGCGCGTTTCGACCGCGCATGTTACTCCTGAACACCCCGTAACCATGCACAAACCGGCACCTATTTCTGCTCCAGTTGAGCACAGTCGTGTATGTACGTCGGACGCTTCATCGTAATCGGCCCCGATATCGGCGCGTACCGCGTCTCCTCGCGCTCGTTCCCGAACCGCGAGGCCGTCGCTCGCGGCGACACCGTCACGATCGCGCCGACCGAGGACGCGCCGGAGACGGACAACCCTTACATCGCCTACAACTGCGTTCGCGTCGCGGGTGACACCGCCGTCGTGGGTAACGGTTCGCACGTCGACCCCGTCGCCGAAAAACTCGAACTCGGCTACCCCGCGCGGGACGCGCTCGCGGAGACTCTGCTGGCACTGGACTACGAGAAGGACGACTACGACACGCCCCGAATCGCGGGCACGGTGGGCGAGGAGTCCTACGTCGGCGTCGTTCGCCGGGACGCCCTGCTTGTCGAGGAGGTCGCGGAACCGACGCTCGTTGCGACCTACGAGAAGGACGCCCCCGAACCGTTCGACCTCGAATCGTTCGACTTCGCGGCGAGCGAGGACGAACCGACGACCGCCGACGGGGCGAAACGCGCGGAAGAAGCAGCGGACGCGGTCTACGACCTCGACTTCGAACATCCCGTCTGTTCGGTCGGCGTCGCACGAACCGCCGAGGACGGTGGCGCGGAGCTCGAACTCGCCGTCGAGAACGGGAATTAAGTCCGCGGAAATCGTATCGCTGGGTATGAAAGTCGGGGTCATCTCGGACGTTCACGCGAACCGCGTCGCGCTCGACGCCGTGTTCGACGATATGCCGCCGGTCGACGCGCTGCTCTGCGCCGGCGACGTGGTCGGCTACAACCCGTGGCCCGCCGAGTGCGTCGAGGTGCTCCGCGACCGCGTGACGGCGGGCGTGATGGGGAACCACGACCGGGCGGTGGTATCGGAGACGGCGTTCGGGTTCAACAGCATGGCGAGCGCCGGCGTCGAGTACGCCCGACGCGAACTGAACGACCTGCAGCGCGAGTGGCTGGCCGCCAGACCCGACAGCACGAACGCGTGCGACGGACGGGTGCGACTCGTCCACGGTCACCCGAACGACCCCGACCACTACACCTACCCGGAGGAGTTCGGGCCGCACCTGCTCGGCGACGAAGACGTGCTGGTGATGGGCCACACGCACGTCCAACACCACGAGGTGTTCGACGAGGGTGCGGTGCTGAATCCGGGCAGCGTCGGCCAGCCGAGGGATAGAGACCCCCGCGCGGCCTACGCCGTCCTCGACCTTTCGTCGCTCTCGGTCGAGGACCGCCGCGTGGAGTACGACGTCGAGGCGGTGCGGGAAGCGGTGCGGGAGGCCGGCTTACCCGAGCGAATCGGCGCGCGGTTGGCGGACGGGCGGTGAGATGTCGCGCCGATTTCGGCGCTCGGAAGGGTCGTAAAACGGTTCTCGCCGTCGCGGACGTAACCGTCGAACGACGGAAGGAGAGCTTCGCCGCTAACGGCGGGGAGAAGGATCCGCATCGAAACGAAAAAACTCCGAATCTCGCGCGACTCTTTACTCTATCTTCCCGTACTGCTCCGCGAGCTTATCGGCGGCTTCGCCGAGCTGTTCGCGCTCGAACTCGGTCAGGTCCCACTCGACGATTTCCTCGACGCCGTTCTCGCCGAGTTTGACCGGAACGCCGAGCGCCACGTCGTCGTGGCCGTACTCGCCGTCGAGTTTTACCGAAGCGGGGAGCACCTCGCCCGTGTCGCGCAGGACGGCCTCGACCATGTGGCCGACGCCCGTCGCCGGACCCCACTCGGTCGCGCCCTTCTTCTCGATGACGTTCATCGCGCTTTCCTTGAGCTCGTCGAGAATCTCCGACTTCTCGTCGTCCGAGAACTCGGGGTCGGTGCCGTTCACGCGCACCTTCGAGAAGACCGGCACCTGCGCGTCGCCGTGTTCGCCCATGATGGTCGCTTCGACGTTCCGAACCGGCGCGTCGAACCGCCGGCTCAGGACGTAGCGGAATCGGGCGCTGTCGAGGCGGCCGCCGAACCCGATGACCTTCTCCCGCGCCCGGTCGCCCGTCTCGTAGAGGTGGCGGTTGAGCAGGTCGACCGGGTTCGAGGTGGTGATGGTCACGAAGTCGTCGTTGTGCTCCGCGATGGAGGAGCCGATGTCCTCCATGATGGGCGCGTTGTCGCCCGCGAGGTCGATGCGCGTCTGTCCCGGTTGGCGCGGGATACCGGCGGTGATGACGACCACGTCCGACCCGGCGGTGTCCTCGTAGGTTCCCTGCCGGACGACCGTGTTCGAGTCGTAGGCCGCCCCGTGGTTCACGTCCGCGGCCTGCCCGATGGTGTCGTCCTCCTTGTCCGGAATATCAACGAAGACGAGTTCGTCCGCGATGCCACGCAGCGCGATGTTGTAGCCTGCGGCGGCCCCGACGGTGCCCGCCGCGCCGACTACGCTAACTTTCGCCATATCACTCGAAAGAGAACCTGCGATTCGGTTAAATCCTCCGGAACCGCGCTTTCTTACGTCCTATCTCGTCGCGGAGGGGATTCGCGGCTCGGTCGGCGTTCGTCGGCGACGGTGCGAGTGGCTTCTTTCGTTCCACTTGAAATGAAGGGGTTCGAGTCGAGACGCGTATCGTGAGGCGCGCTCGAATCGGGACGTCGGTCGCGGTGCTCACGGAGCGACGCCGACCGTCAGCAGGGTTCCGAGTTCGCGGTATCGTTCGACCATCTCCTCGCGGCTCTCCCAGTCGTCGGTCGGGAACGCCGCTTCGTCGGGGATCTCCGTCTCGCGGTCGGGAACGTTGTCCTGCTCGGCGACGTACAGCCCCGCCTCGCGGAACGCTTCGCGGTACTCCTCGGCGCTCCAGCGCGTCATCTCGACCGAGATGTTCTCCTGCCACGCGTGGGAGTGGACGTTCTCCTCGTAGTAGTTCACCGCGCAGAAGACGGTTCCACCGGGTCGGAGCACGCGTCGGAGTTCGCGGAGCGTCTCGTGCGGGTCGTTCGCGTAGTAGAACGCCTCCATCGTGAAGGCGTGGTCGATGCTGTCGTCCGCGAACGGGAGGTGGTCGAAGTCGCCGACGAGGTACGCGACGCGGGAATCGTCGGCGTACCCGCGCGCGTTTCGGGCCATCTCGGGCGACCCGTCCAGTCCGTACACTCGTCCCGCATCGTTCGCGTCGCGGAGCGCCCGTCCGGCGTAGCCGCTTCCCGACCCCAAATCGAGGACGACGTCGCCAGCCTCGACGGGCATCCGGGCGAGCACGTACTTCGCGGTGTGCCAGTGGCGTTCCTCCATTCCCTTGTCGCGGCCGTCCGCCGCCCACTCGTCGAACTCCTCGCGTACGCTCATGGGCGGGGGGAAGGACGCCGGAGACAAAACCTCCTCGAAACGCGCGAGGGCTTTACGTTCCTTCGGTCCTTCGTCGCGGGTATGGTCGGTCCGAAAAAGCGATTCGCACTCGCCGACACCGCCCAACAGATCGTCGGCGGTTTCCTCCTCGCCGGTCCGTTCGTCGTCACCGAGGAGGTCTGGCGACTGGCAGAGAACATGACGGCGTTTCACGCGCTGATGACCGTCGGCATCGTCTTCGCCATCGGCTACAGCGCGCTCTACAAAGCCGACCACGAACGCGACCCCGACCGGGAAGCCGAGGTGGCGGGCGTCCCCGCGCGGTTCATCTCGCTGATGATCGTCTCGTTCGGGTCGGTGGCCCTCCTCGCCGTGGTGTTCACCGCGCCGGAGACGTTCTATAACGACAGCCTCCTCGACGGTCCGACCTCCGGGCGGGTTCTGACGAACGCGCTGAAAGCTATCAGCGTGGGATCCATCTTCAGCGTCGTCGGCGCGGCCACCGCCGACAGCGTCTTCTGACCCCGAATCCCGTATATTTTAAGTCGATGCCACTGGTTACCGGACGATATGGAGTATCGACTCGCCGTCGAAAACACGCCGGACACGATTCCGGGTGGCACTGGCATACTTCTCTTGCATCCGAGCACCGGGGAGACGGACCGAATCGACACCGACTTTCTGAAGACCGACACCGACCGCTTTCTCGTCATATCGACCCGCACGACGGCCCGCGAGGTGAAACAGAAACTCGACCACTACGACGTAGACGAGCGCAAAGCCGACATCCTCGACACGCTTTCCATCGAACGCGGTTACTCCCGCCGAAACACCGACGACGTTCACTACGTCTCCGCGCCGGACGACCTCGAAGGCATCCTCGCGGTAACCGAGCGATTCCTCTCCGGAACCGACGGAAAGCGACGAATCAGTTTCGACTCCATCACCGAGATGGCGTACTACGCCGACGAACAGCGCGTGTACAACGCGGTACTCCAGGTGCTCGAACTGCTCGAAGAACACGATGCGGTCGGCCTCTTCCACCTCTCGAAGGGCGTCCACGACGAGGAACAGATCGAGCGGTTCCTCGGTCTGTTCGACGCCGTCGTCGACTTGGACAGAGACGGCAACGTCGATACCGATTTCTCGAAAGTGGAGTAGTCGTCACCGCCCGCGAGCCATCTCCACCTGAAACGATACCCTTTTCGACGGCCTTCGCCGCGCCGACGTTCGGAGACGGACCCGGAGGGTGTCAATCCTTTTACTCTCGGCGACCGTATCTCCTGTGAATGGGGGGAACGAACGAGTATCGAGTCGCGGTTGCAGCGGCACATCCGACCAACGCCCCGCAGTTGACCCGCACCGCGGTCGACCTCGCGCGGGAGCGAGACGGCGAGGTGCTCGTGTTCAGCGTCGTCGTCACCGAACGCGAGTCGCCGTTCGCGCTGTTCACCGACGAGGTCATCATTCGTGAGTTCGGCGGCGAGCGACGGACGATCCTCGACCGAGTGGTCGAAACCGCCCGCGGGACCGTCCCCGTCCGCGGCCAGTTGCTCGTCTCCCACGACGTGGCGCGGGCGCTCACGGACGCCGTGGTCGAGTTCGACTGCGACGCGCTGGTCGTCGGGTGGCAAGAGCGCGACCGTCCGAGCACGTTCGTCCTCGGAAGCAACGTCGACCGACTCGTCGCACGCGCTCCTTGCGACGTGCTCGTGGAGAAAATCGGCCCCGCGGACGGCGTCGACTCGATTCTCGTCCCGGTCGCGGAGGGACCGCACGCGGAACTCGCGGCGGACGTGGCCCGCGCCATCGCGCTGGCGAACGACGCCCGCGTCCGCCTCCTTCGAGTCGCCGACGACGGACGCGACGAAGCGGAGCGCCTCCTCGCTCGCGTCGCGGCGCGGGTTCCCCCGGCGCGAGTCGAGACGGAGGTTAGAACCGGAGACGTCGAGGAAACGGTCGTCGCGGAAGCGTCGAAACACGACGTGACCGTCCTCGGTTCGACCCGACGGGGGATGCTCCGACGACAGCTCGTCGGCACCGTGCCGCAGACGGTGGGCGGGCGAGCGGACACCACCGTCATCATCACTCGCCGTAACGTCGGTTTCCGACCGCGATTGAATCGCCTGATTCGAGAGGCGCTGTGACGACGGGAACCGTCGTCGTCGTCCTCGTCGCGGTGGTGGCGAGCCTCTTCATGGCGTGGGCGCTCGGCGCGTCGAGCAACTCGCCGCCGTTCGCCCCGGCGGTCGGCGCGAACGCGATTCCGACGATGCGCGCGGCCTTCTTCATCGGCGTGTTCGCCGCGCTCGGTGCCGTCGCGCAGGGCGGAAACATCTCCGAAACTATCGGCAGAGGTCTCATCGACGGCGTCGCGATAACGCCGCTCGGAGCCGCCGCGGGGCTGTTCACGTCGGCGCTATTCATCGCCATCGGCGTTTGGACCGGCTATCCGATTCCCGCGGCGTTCGCCACGACCGGCGCGATAGTGGGCGTCGGACTGGCGCTCGGCGGCGACCCCGCGTGGGAAACCTACCGTCGTATCGTCACCTTCTGGGTGTCGGTCCCGTTCGTCTCGGCGACCATCGCCTACACGACCGCCTCCCTCCTGCGAAGCGAGTCGATACCCGAAACGGTCGGCGTCCCGCTCCTCGGCGGATTGGTGGGGTTCGTGCTGGCGAACATCGACATCGCCGTCGTTCCCGGTTCGACCGGCCGACGAACGGTTGCGCGCTTCGCCTCGCGGCAAATTGGCGGCGCGCCGACGCTGTTCGGCACGTACGACGTGGTGATGGTGACTGTGAGTCTCGTCGTCGGAGCCGTCGTCTTCGTCGCGTTGCGGCGCGAGATGAGGCGGTCGATGGAAGCGGGCATCAAGCGATTTCTCGTCGGCCTCGGGGCCGTCGTCGCGTTCTCCAGCGGCGGGAGTCAGGTCGGCCTCGCCACCGGCCCGCTCGAACCGCTCTTCTCCGACCTCGGGGTTCCCGGCGTCGCGCTGCTCGTCTTGGGCGGCATCGGTATCCTCCTCGGCGCGTGGATGGGGTCGCCGCGCCTCCTGCAAGCGGTTTCGCGGGAGTACTCGCAACTCGGCGTGCGGCGGTCCATCGCCGCGTTGGTACCCGGATTTCTCATCGCGCAGGCGGCCATCGCGTTGGGTATCCCGATCTCGTTCAACAACATCATCATCTCCAGCGTCGTCGGAAGCGGTCTCGTCGTCGGGTCTGCGGGCGTGTCCGGCCGGAAGATAGCGGTCACGCTCGCGGCGTGGCTCGTCTCGCTCGTCGGCGCGGGAGCGACCGGCTACGGGACCTACAGCGTCCTGGCGGCGGTGACCGGTATCCGATAACGGCGATCCGAATCAGAGGGTCGCGAATCCGAGCAGACCGAGCAGTCCGGCGAGCAGGTCGCCGTAGCCGAGCGCCACGACCAATCCGACGAACATGGGGACGATGAACGGGATGCCGGGCGACACCCACACCTCGTCTTCGGTGACGAGCACCTCCAACCCCTCTCGCAGTTTCGCGGGCGTCGTCCCGTAGGCGTCGCGGTCGATGTCGGCCAGGAACCGAGCCGCGCCCCACGGGTCCTCGTAGCCGGACTCGCCCGTCGTTCGTCTCGTTTCGACCACCGTCCCGCCGTCGGTCACCGCTCCGCCGGTCACAGCGCCGTCGGTCGGCGGGTTCGGCTCTTTCGGCAGGGTCGCGGGGTCGCGCAGGTCGTGCGCTCGCTCGCGCAGGTCGCCGAGCGTGACGCCGCGCCACCGGAGGTACATCCGAATCGCGTCCAGGTCCGCGCCGCTTCGCGTGGTTCCCTCGGGAGTTTCGAGCAGTTTGCCGTGCGTTTTCGGAATCTCGTCCCACGGAACGACGCGCCCGACGAACATCGCCGACGAGAACCGCCCGGCGAGCAGATTCCGGACGAACAGCGCGGCGGGGTAGAGCGCCCCGACCAGCACCGTGTTCGTCAGAATCGTGAGCGAGAACACGCCGAGCACGGTCCGTTGAACGGGAAACACCCAGCCGCCGTGGTAGTACATCGGAAAGGTCGGGAACAACACCGCGACAACGAGGAACGCTTTCGCGTCCGCCCCGCCGAACGCCCGGAACCACCAGAACGCGAGAACGAGCGGCGCGACGAAGAGGAGGCTCACCGCGACCCGAAAGAGAAACCACCGCCGTTCGAGGGCCCCCGACTGCATCGCCGTCAGACCGTCCCACGCCAGCAGCGCGACCGCGAGCGCGGCCAACGGATACCACGTCCGGTTGTCCACCCGCCGCGTCTCGACGTCGCGCCACGCGGCCCAGCCGAAGACGGGAACGGCCAGCAGTCGCAGGAGGTCGGGAATCGAAGCGTGCACCACGCGGTAGCGCTCGGTCAGACATGTTAGGTGTTGCGGTCTTCGAAAAATGAAGGCGCGTCACCACCAATTTATATCCGCTCGCTGCGAGCGTCGTAGCGATGAGCGACGATGCAGAAATCGTCAAACTTCGGGCGGCGGTCTTCATCCCGTCGGCGTGGCTCTCGCGCGCCAACGACGCCGACCGAACACTCGAGTTCCGCGGCGACGATCGGGAGTTCACGCCGCACGCCGTCAACACCGGAAGAAGCCGGGTCGAACAGGAAGCGGTCGTGGATTTCGCCCGCGAAACGCTGTCCGAGTTCGCCGACACCGGACGCTCGGTGGAACGAATCACCCGCCCCGACGGAACCGAGGAGCGCCGCGAGGGGAAGGCGTCCGCGGACGGAATCTTCTGCACCGACCCCGAGTGGCACGATGGGGGCGTCGAGTTCGTGATACACGCCAGCGCGAGCAACCCGTTGGTTCCGCACCCCCACCCGGTCGATTACCAGGTCGAACTCGCGGTGGACCGCGACGGCGGCGTCGAAGCGCGCGGCCGGCACGACGGGTTCCCGTGCTTCGAGTTCTACGCGCAGACCGACTTCGGCGAGTTCCGAACGCTGTACCGCCACGACTTTCGGGAGACCGGCGACTCGCTGTCGGCGCTGGCAGGGCCGATGGAGTACGAGTTCGAAGCGACCCTCCCGCTCGACCCGGCCGAGTGACGCCGACGTTCGAAGCGGACCCGGTGTTTCGAACTCGAGAGTATTTCCCTCCGGTCGCCGTAGGATACGAGGAACTTCATGACCGGACACGATTCGATAGCGCCGGAGCGGACTCGTTCGCGTTCGAACGGGTCGGCCGCCGAAACGGGAGTGGAGGACGAACCACCGTCGGCGATCGAAGCGGACGACCTGCGGGTGACCTACACCGACGGAACCCGCGCCGTCGACGGCGTCTCCCTGACGGTTCCGAAGGGCGAACTCTTCGGCTTCCTCGGCCCGAACGGAGCGGGCAAGACGACGACCATCAAGGTGTTGGCGACGCTGCTCCGCCCGACCGCGGGCGACGTGCGGGTGAACGGGTTCGACGTGGAGACCGACGCGCGGAGCGTTCGGGAGTCCATCGGCTACATGGCGCAGGAGACGAGCGTCGACCTCGAACTGACTGCCCGGGAGAACATCCGATTCGCGTGCGAGGCGTACGGCGTTCCCCGGGACGAGCGGTCGAATCGAATCGACGAACTGCTCGACCTCGCCGATTTGGCGGACGTGGCCGACAAGCGAGCCGAGGATTTCTCCGGCGGGATGAAAAAGCGCCTCGACACGGCGACGGCCCTCGTCCACCGACCGCCCCTCGTCTTCCTCGACGAACCCACGACGGGGCTGGACCCGAAAGCCCGAACCCGGCTGTGGGACTACTTCCGACGGATCAACGACGAGGGGACGACGATATTCCTCACCACCCAGTACCTGGAGGAAGCCGACCAGCTCTGCGACCGCATCGCGGTCATCCTCGACGGAAAAATCGTCGCCGTGGGGTCGCCCGCGGAACTGAAGCGGCGCGTCGGCGGCGAAATCCTCGACGTCGAACTGGAGGACGAGGACGACCGCCGACGCGCCGTCGAAGTCGCCCGGGAGGCGGACGTCTTCGATTCGGACGCGGCGATAGAGGCCACCGACGACGGTTTCACCGTCACGGCCGCGTCGGCGCGAGCGAACGGCACCGACCTCCTCGTCGCGCTCCGCGACGCCGGGCTGACGGTCACCGGCTTCAACGTCAGAGCGCCCACGTTGGACGACGTCTTCCTCGCCATCACCGGCGAGCACGTCGAGGAGACGCGGGCGATGGACGAACCGGTCGCCGGACGGGGTGAACGGGGATGAGCGCGCCCTTCGACGCCGACCCGTCGGACGCCCCCGTTCGACGGTCGAGTAACACGTTCCTCGGGGACGTCTGGGTGAACTTCAAGCGCTGGAACGTCAAAGCGATTCGAAACCCGTTCGTCCTCGTCGTCTCGCTCGTCCAGCCGATAATCTTCCTCGTGCTGTTCACCCAGGTGTTCGGGCAGGTCGCCACCGGTGCCGTCAACCGCGGCGGCGGCGCCGCCATCTCCTACGAAACCTACCTCGTTCCGGCCATCTGCATCCAGGTGTCGCTCGCCGCGGCGGCGACGTCGGGCGTCGGACTGGTGAACGACATCGAGAACGGGATGTTCGAGAAGGTGCTGGCGACGCCGATGAACCGTACCGCCGTTTTCGTCGGGAAGACCGCCGCCGAGGTGCTTCGCATCGGGGTGCAAATCTCCATCATCATCGGCCTCGGCGTCCTGCTCGGCGCGGAGGTCGCGACCGGGGTCGTGGGCGCGGCGGGAATCGTCGCCGTCGGCGTCCTCTTTTCCCTCTGGTTCATCTCGCTGTCGAACTCGCTCGCGGTGCTGACCAGGGACCAAGAGTCGACCATCATCGGAGCGAACCTGCTCCAGTTTCCCCTCCTGTTCGTCTCGACCGCGTTCTTACCGCTGGCGGCGCTTCCGGAGTGGATTCGGACGGTCGCCGGATTCAACCCGATCACCTACGGCGTCGACGCCGCGCGGGCAATCATGCTCGGCGCGGACGTGATGACCGTCGTTCAAGTCTCGCGGTTCGACGGACTGTGGAACGCGCTCGTCCCCGCTCTCGTCGTGCTCGTCGCGCTGGATTTGGTGCTCGGTTCCGTCGCCGTCTACTTGCTCCGGCGGGCGTCGAGTTCGAACGTACGATAAAGAGCGTCGCAACCGTCTGCCGTTCGACGAAACCCCCGGATATACTCGGGGCCTTAGATGACGCGGTTCTGCAGGTAGTCGAGGTGCTTCGCGTTGTAAACGATCTTCACCTCGTCGGTGGCCGCGCTGCCGATACAGGTCAGGCGCACCTGCTTCTCTTCGACCTCCTCGTCGCTGAGGATCTGCTGCATGTCCATGTCGATTTCGCCCTCGAAGAGGATGGCGGCGCAGTTCGCGCAGGCACCGGCGCGGCACGAGAAGGGCCAGTCGTAGCCCTGCGCCTCGGCGGCCTCGAGGATGTACTCGCCCTCGTTGACGTCGAGCGAGCCGTAATCCTCGTCGTCGAAGTCGGCGTCTGCGGCCTTGTCGAACAGGTCGTCGTCGTTCATATCCCAGCCCTGGTCGTCCAGCACTTCGTAGTTGAGGTATTCTACGGTAGGCATCAGCCGAGGCTTCGTCCGCGGGATGGTTAGTAGTTATTGTTTCGACCGGCAAGGAGTATAAACCGGAACGGGCTCAGGCGAGCGGGACGAGCGAGAACAGGAGGTACGACGCGATGGCGGAGATGGAGGGCGTCAGTATCCAGAGGCCGACGACCCGCGCCGTCGTGGACGGGTCGAAAAGGTCGCTGGCTTGCAGCGTGTTCGGGTCCTCTTCGCCTATCTTCGCCACCTCCTCCTGCTCCGCGGTGAGCGCGTTGACCGACATCTCCGGTCGCTCTTCCTCGTCTTCGGCGCGCCCGCGAACCGCGGCGGCGGCGGCGTCGGAGATGCGCACCGTCCGGGTCGCTCGACCCCACCCGAGTCCGACGATGCACATCGTCGCGCTCACCGCGAGGCTGGCCGGAATGCCGATGGCGGAGAGGAAGGTGATGAGACTCGCGCTGACGACCTCGACGATGAGCGCCGCGAGTAGGGGCAGGTCGGTCAGGTCGTTACCCACCGTATCGAGGGTTCGCCGGGCGATGGTGAACGCGCCCACCGCGATGGCCACTCCCGCGAGCAGGACGCCCTCACTCTCGCCGATCGCACCGCTTCCGACGAGCGGTGCGACCGCGTTGGCGACGTTCGACGCGCCGGCCGAGAACGCCATGTAACAGCCGATACCGACCACGAGGACGGTGACGAAGAACTCCTTCGGCGTCGCGTTGGCGGAGACGGTCGGGTACGGTAGCGACCCGACGCGGTCGAACTCCACCAGCGGTCCCTCCGACTGTTCGAGTTGGAACCACACGTCGAGGTAGGGGTAGAGGTAGCGCCCGATGACGGCGCACATCCAGAAGGCGAGGACGGGCGCGATGAGCCACCACGAGATGATTTCGAACATCACCTGCTCGTGCAGGGTTCCGGTCGCCACGCCCAGTCCCGCTATCGCACCGACCGCGGTCATCGACGTGGACGCGGGTACGCCGAAGAGGTTCGAGATGAGCAGGGCCAAGCCGACGAAAAAGAGGACGCCGACGCTGGCGGCGAGGGTGAACTGCCCGCTCGGGACGATGTCCCCGCCCATCGTCTCGATGACGTTCCGCCCGACCGTCCAGCCGCCGAGGAGCGCGAACGCGGTCATCAACCCCGCTGCGCCGAGTTTCGACACGGTGCGACTGCCGACCGCTGGACCGAACGCGACGCCGGTCGAGGAGCCGCCGATGTTGAATCCGACGAACATCGCGACTGCGAGACCGACCACCAGCAAGACTTCGACCATATTCGTACATTCTCCTCCGCATCTTAAACGGTAACGACTCGCTGGATTTACGCGCTCCCGAAACCCAATCGCGAGTATGTTTCCGACGTTCGAAATCGTCCCGGCGGTCGACATGCAGGACGGCGAAGTCGTCCAACTCGTGCAGGGCGAGAAAGGCACCGAGACGGCCTACGGCGACCCCGTCGAAGCGGCCGAAGAGTGGGTTGAACAGGGTGCGCGGACGCTCCACCTCGTGGACCTGGACGGCGCGTTCGAGGGCGAACGAAAGAACGCCGACGCGGTCGAGTCGATTCTGGACGCGGTCGAAGTCGAGATCCAACTGGGCGGCGGTATCCGCACCGCAGAGGACGCCATCGACCTCCTCGAACGCGGGGTCGACCGCGTCATCCTCGGCACCGCCGCGATAGAGAATCCGGACATCGTCGCCGAGATAAGCGACGAACACCCCGACTCGGTGATGGTGAGCCTCGACGCGAAGGACGGCGACGTCCTCGTCTCCGGGTGGACGGAATCGACCGGCCTCGACCCGGCGGAGGCGGCGACGCGGTACGAAGAACTCGGCGCCGGCGCTATTCTGTTCACGGACGTCGACGTCGAAGGACGAATGGAGGGCGTCCGGGCGAATCCAGTCAGTCGAGTCGCCGAGGCCGTCGACATCCCCGTCGTGGCGAGCGGCGGGGTCGCAACCGTAGACGACGTCCGCTCGCTCCGAGAGACGGGTGCCGCCGCGGTGGTGGTCGGCAGCGCGCTCTACCGAGGGGCGTTCTCCCTGGCGGAGGCGCGGGAAGCTCTCGACTAACGGGTCTGTCTGGCGAGCCGCCGGAACACGTCCTGCCCGGAGCCGAGCCGCGGCTCCGCGAACCAGTACGCGCCGGCCGCGGCCATCGGTGCGCCCAGAACGACGCCGGGAACCGTCCCGCACAGGAGCACTCCGATGGCGACCATCAGCCCGCTCAACACGTCACGCTTCATTACGGTTTGTATATTCGCGCGCGATACAGATATAATTACGTCAGACGTATGTCGGGCAATCCGAGTGATACGATACCTGACCGGTAGCCATTCCGACGGAGCGAGACAGCGAACGGAACCACCTTGTAGCTCCGGACGAATATCCGACCATGAGCGACCGAACCGCCGCCGTGACGCGCGAAACGGCGGAGACGAGCATCGAAGTGACCCTGGACGTGGACGGCGACGGCGACTCCACGGTCGAAACGGGCATCGGTTTCTTCGACCACATGCTCGATAGCTTCGCGCGCCACGGCCTGTTCGACCTGACCGTGCGGGCCGACGGCGACCTGCACGTCGACGACCACCACACGGTCGAGGACGTGGCCATCACCCTCGGGCGGGCGTTCGACGAAGCCCTCGGCGACCGGCGAGCCATCCACCGATTCGCCGACCGAAGGGTTCCGCTGGACGAGGCGGTCGCCGACATCGTCGTGGACGTGAGCGGTCGTCCCCTCTTCGAGTTCGACGGCGAGTTCTCGCAGGGCAGGGTCGGCGACCTGACCAGCCACATGGCGAAACACTTCCTCCGTTCGCTGGCGATGAACGCCGGGTTGACGCTCCACGCGGGCGTTAGGGGTGAGAACGCGCACCACGAGATAGAGGCCCTGTTCAAGGGGTTGGCGCGCGCGTTGGACGACGCGACGATGATCGACGAACGGCGGAGCGACGTGGCGAGCACGAAAGAGTCGCTGTAACAGTCGCTGGTGCCGATTTCTCCGTTCACCTCGTGCGCTCTGATTCGACACCGAGGACAGTCCGGACGGAACCGGCGTCTCGGACGCCGGAGCGTATCCGCGACCGAATGCTGGCGACGGTACGAGCCGCGACAAACTCGGCGGTGGGAACCCGCCGACGATTGCGCCCAAAGTACGAATTCGTCACTTACGCGGGGTTTACAGGCCGAAAACAGAAGCGCACGAAAACACCCGTGTACGTTAGTACTCCCTCCGGCGTACGCGCTATCGTTAGTATCTATTCCATACTTGACAAACGTCGGGACCACAGCGAATTTGGAACTATCGTCGGTGTCTTACGCAGTACCTCCGCGATCGGATTGAAGAACGGGAGACCCAGAACAAACGGATTAGCGACCGCTGAGATAAATTCGTACGTGGTTGGGTAGCGGACTCTCAAGCCGTATCGTCGACCATCTCGGCGAACTCCTCGCCCGTGAATCCTCGAAGCGTCTCGGCCGTCGCGTTCCCCTCCTCTAGTACGCTTAACACCGCTTGCGCCGCAGTTTGATCGTCCGGGAAGTCACAGATCGATACGGAGTCGTACTGCCCCATTAACAGGTAGTACTCGCGGAGTTCGCCGCCCAGTTCTTGGAACCGGTCGGCGACGCGGTCGAGGTTCGATGGGCTGTCCCGCACCGTTTTAGCGCCCTCTGGGGTGAAGTTCCAAAGGGTGATATACGTTGGCATCGCACACAGTGAGACGACGGCAATAGTGATAACCCTAGTGTAATAACATTCAACTTGTAAGTCGGACATCCTCACATTACTGGTCCCAGCTAGGCGCTTTTACTGCATAATATAAATTCTCTGATTATTCGGTCTTCTCTTCGTTTCGAAAACCGTGCCGCGGTCGTGCCCGGTCGCGGACCCATGATTCCTTCAGCGGGGGTGCGGTTGTCGAGCGTTTGATTCGGTCGTTGCGTATTATAATAAGAGACGAAGGTGGACGAACCGCGTACGATCGTTACCGTTCGGAACTATCGTCGGACGACGACGTCCCAATCCGTGTTTCTCCGGTCACGGTTCGGGAACGCGGCCGGACTTACCCGAAGACGAGTGCGGTGATGGCAAGCGCGCCGAGGAGTACGATTCCGAGGCCGCTGAACACCCGCACGAGTCGTCGATACGCGGTCGTTCGCTTCGAACGATCGCCGGTAGCCGTGCCGATCGCCCACGCGAGAGCCCCGAGACAGACTGCCGTGATACCACCGACGGTGGTAACGGCGATCCAGTTCTGCCAATCTATTCCGCTCGTCCACAGCGCGTACAGTCCCCAGAGTGCCCATAATCCGACGAGAATCCCGAGTGGAGTTCGATACGTTCGGCGAGTAATTTCCGTCATTTGCCACGAAGAGGACTCCCACTACGATAAACACCATTTCCGTTGATCTGTCCGTTACGTTGGCTCTTTCGCCCGCGGATCGATCGCACTATCTGCGGTTTTTCCGCGGAGTAACGAGCGATTCGCGCCCTGCATCCGACGGCGGTGCGGACTGGCGCTGAGCGGGAAAAACCGAGATACCGAATCCCTCTCTACGGATAGACGCGCCGAAACAGGCCGGGATAATCCAGCACGAGTCCATCGGAATCGACCGGCAGCTCCGCGGTGAACTCGCTGTCCAAACTCTCGTACCGAAACACCCCGCCGGACGAATCCAGCGGTTCGAGACAGGTGTATCGCTGTTCGACTGCCTCCGTCGTCATCGCCGGTACGTCGACGTAGACGACCGAAATCGTCGCGCTCTCGCCGGAGTTCCAGTCGAGTCGGCGGATCGGAATCGCGTTCGTGAAGGGCGTCACCGCGATATCCACGTCGCGGCACCCCCCGAGTTCCGGTGCGGCGTCCCCGTTTTTCGTCCAGTTTCCCTCGCCGTCGTGCTCGAGTTCGATTCCGGTCTCCTCTCCGAGGGGGTCGATTTCGACCCGCCGAACCGTCCACGACGCGTCGCACCGCACGCGGTAGCGAATTCGGAACGGTTCCTTCGTGCCTTCGCCCTCCGCGACTCCCGCGAGGACCCCGTCCGCGCGGACGGGGTCCTCGAACTCGACGGTGAGGTGTTCGGTGCCGATTCCGCCTCTCGTCTCCCAGACGACCTCTCGTTCCATGGCGCGTCCGACGACGGGAGCGGCGATGAATCCACCCCTTCGAACCCCACAGGACTAAATCGTCGGGCGCGTCTACCTTCGACAAGGATGTTCGACAGAATCATGCAGAAGTTCGAGGGCAGTCCGAGCCAGCAGCGGGTCATCAGGCTGTTGCTCGAACGCGGTTTCTCGGTGAGCGACGAGGGTCGCGTCGTCTCGGGCGGCATCGAGATTCCGAACACGCAGATAGCGCGCGAAATCGGGGTCGACCGTCGGGTGGTCGATTCGACCTCGGACGCGATTCTGGCAGACGAAGAACTGCGCCGCATCTTCCAGAACATCTCCTCGATTCCCAGCCTGCGGGACCTGGCTCCGGTGCTCGACCTGTCGGTCCTCACTATCGACGTGACCGACGCCGACCAACCGGGCATCGTCGCCACCGTCACGACGATGCTGGCCGACAACGACATCTCCATCCGCCAGACGATAAGCGAAGACCCGGAGTTCACCGACGACCCTCGACTCTACCTCGTGACCGACGAGGACATCCCCGGCGACGTGCTGAACGACCTGAAGAACCTCGAGTTCGTGCGGCAGATTCGACTCAGCTGAATCGGGGTGGCCGGAGTCGACCACCGACCCCTTCGTTCTCCCCTATTCTCGACCTCCCTTCTCGGCTCCTCCGCCCGTCCCAACATCCGCGCCTTTTCGGTGTTCGCTCCCGAACCCCCCGTCGATGGGCGGCACGACGTACCGAACCGTGGCGAATCGAGGCGAATCGGCGTTCGAAGTCCGCGGCTCCGAGTTCATCGGCTACGCGGCCCCCGCCGAGAGCGTCGAGACCGCCGAATCGTTCGTCGCCGAAATCGACGACCTCCACCCGGACGCCACGCACAACGTGCCCGCGTACCGAGTTCGGGCCGACGGAAACGCCCCCGACCGGGACCGCGGCGGATACCTCCGGGAGTATTCGAGCGACGAGGGCGAACCGTCCGGAAGCGCCGGCAAACCGGCGCTGAACGTCCTCCGGCAGCGCGACGTGGAGAACGCGGTCGTCGTCGTCACGCGCTACTACGGCGGGACGAACCTCGGGGTCGGCGGGCTGGTGCGGTCGTACTCCCGCGCCGTCAAGGAGGCGGTGGACGACGCCGGACTCGTCGAGGAGCGCCCGCACGAGCGCATCGCCATCGCGGTCGAGTACGACGATTCGGGGACGGTTCGAGGAATCCTGGAGAGCGAAGGCGTGGAGTTCGACGCGGAGTACGGCGCGGACGTGCGGTTTTCGGTTCGCGTTCCGGTCGCGGCGACCGACGCGCTGTGCGACCGCCTCCGCAGCGCGACGAGCGGCCGAGCCGACATCGAGACCGCGACGTAGCTCACGCGACCGACCGAACCGCGGTGAACACGCCGTATCCGACGCCGAGCGCGAGGGCGAGCGAGAGCACCCACGCGAGCACGGTGTACCCCATCTTTCGCCCGCTGACGCCGCCGTCGCTCGCGGCGTATCCGCTCCCGATGATGGTGCTGACGATGATTTCGTTGAACGAGACGGGGATGCCGAAGAAGACCGCGGCCTGCGCGATGGCGAACGCCGGGATGAGCGCGGCGATGGAGCGCCGCGGCCCGAGCGCCGAGTAGTCCTGCGCGAGCGCCTTTATCATCCGCGGCGCGCCCGTCCACGACCCGGCGAGGAGGCCGAGTCCCCCGGCGACCAGCACCGCCACGAGCGGAATCGTAAAATCGTCCAAGAGGGGGAGCAGCGGACCGATTGCCAAGCCGACCTGACTTCCGCCCGCCGAGAACGCGACGAGGCCGCCGAGCGCGAGCAGAAAGCGCCGCTGACCGCGGGTGTCGTCCGCCGCGAGCTCTCGCCGGAGCGCGAGCGTGACCGCGCCGGCGAACGCGACCGACGCGAGGACGGCTCCCGAATCGACGCCGCTGATTCGGGGGGACGAGAACGCACCAGCGGTGGCGTCCGCGATGGACGCGTTCACCCCCGGCGGGCCGAGGAAGACGAAGCCAATGTTCGCGACGATGAGGCCCACCACGCCGCCGAGGAGGGGGATGGCGACGCCTTCGGGCACGGCCTCGTGCCGGAGCGTTCGGGCGGTCGCGTAGGCGATTCCCCCGCCGACGAAGGGAGTGAGCACCCAGAGCGCGATTATCTGCTGGTACTTCGCCCACGCGGGGTCGCCGCCGAGCGCCAGCCCGACGCCCACAATCGCGCCGGTGACGGTGAACGCGGTGGCGATGGGATAGCCCGTGAAGACGCCGATAGCGACCAGTATCGCGGCGGTGAGGAGTCCCGTCGTCGCGGCGAGCGGCGACAGTTGCACGCCGATTATCAATTCCCGGCCCACCGCCTCGGAGACGTTCGCCCCCTGCAAGGCGGCTCCGAGAAATCCGAGGATGCCGACGAGAAATCCGGCGCGCATCACCGAGAGGGCGTTCGCGCCGACCGCCGGGGCGAAGGGGGTCGAACCGCTCGACCCCGCGCCGATGGCCCACGCCATGAAGAGACTCGCCATTCCGGCGATGACCACCGTCACCAACCCTGCCATGTCCGCCAGTTTTCCCCTCTCGGGACAATAGTGTACCGACTCGAACGCCCGCCGCGATGCGCCTCGTGACGAGTCGGTTCCGTCGACGAACGGAAGATTATCTATGGGGGATAGGTGACTTACGGTCGAGTAACCATGGTCGCGGTCGCCGGCGTCGTTGGAAGCGTTCTGCTGGGGCTCGGACTCCTCGGCGTGAGACACGCCTACGGGGTCGCTCGATTCGAGGAGCGACTCGACGCCGTCGGGAGCGCTCGGCGGACGGGAAGCGTCGAACCGGCCGAATGGAACGTCGCCCTCACGAGAGTTCTCGGCGGCTGTCTCGCCGCCGTCGGCGCGGCGATTCTTCTGTTCGCCGCGTTCGGTTGAGTCGGTAGAACGTCGAAACGCTGCCGAGCTACCGCCGCAGACTTCAGTTCGTGTTCGCCTGCGGTCCGTCGCCCCGCTTCGGGGGTTCGACGCCCTCCGCGGCTTCGACGGTTTCGGTCTCCTTCTCGGTGTCGACGTGCCAGCGGTCGTACTCGTCCTCGTAGGATGCGAGCAGTTCCGAGACGCGCTCTTTGAGGTCGTCGTCGTTGACGTTCACCTCGAAGATGAACCCCTCCTCGCCGTTCTCCATCCGGCTCGTCTGCTGGACGTTCGCGCTGACGAGGTCGTTGTCGAAGTAGTACGGCGCGAGTTGGGTCATCACCTTCTGGTAGACGGTGTCCTCAACCTTGCGGATGGCTTTTCGACCGGCGGAGTCGGCGGCGCGGGCGACGTAGTTCACGGAGTCGTGCCACCTGTCCATCGCACCTTCGGTGTCGTCTTCTTCGAGCTTCTCGTAGGATTCGGTCAGCTTCTCGCCCGCCGTCTTGAGGTCGTCGTCCGGCGACTCGCCCGCTCGCTCGCCCTTTCCCTCGGCGACGTGGGCCTGTTCGGCGGTCTTCTCGGCCACGTCCTCGCCGAGGCGTTCGTGGGATTTCGGCCGCCATTCGTCCCACTCCTCGAACGCTTCGCCCGACGCACCCGTTTCTCGGAGGGCCCGTGTGATTCGCTCACCGTGCTCGACGATGTCTCCCCAGCTACCGCGGAGCTTGAAGCCAGAGATGCTTTCTTCCATCTAGTCGGTGGGCCGTATGGCGCGCACGGATTTACCTCTTACTGCCGGTCGATTTTCGGCCGTTTAGGGGTTCGTCTCGCACGTCCTCGGTTCGCGCCGAGGGCCGCTATTCTCGCGGCTTTCCGTACGCGAATCGCTCGGCGAACGAGTCGAGTCGCCGCTTCGCCCGGCCGAGGAGTTCGACGTGCCCGTTGACCGCCCGCAACTCCGATTCGGACACCTCGATTCGCGCGTCGCCGTAGGGATCCCGCGGTTCCCCGTCCGACGTGGCGTCGACCACCGACGAGAGACCGCATCGACCGCACGCCTCCGTCCACTTTTCGCTCATATCCCGCGGTACGGTCGCGACCGTGTTATGCGTTGTCCCTACTCACTGTCTCCTCTCCTCCCTTCGACTCGGCTCCGTCCTTCGTCAGTTTCGCCTTGTAGAACCCGCCCCGCGACTGTACCTCGGCGACGCGCCACGGCGTTCCGACGGTCACGTCGCGGAGTCGGTCGGGCGAAAAGAGGACGAAGTGGAGGCTTCGCCCGACCTCTCGGTCCCCGTCGCGGACGTACTCGAAGTGGAAGGTCCGGTGCGCGACCCCCGGTCGCGGGTCGGGGCGGTAGCCGAACAACTCGCCCGGTTCGAGTTCCGTGGGGTCGTAGTTGTCCACGACCGCGACGCCCGACTCGTCGGTGATACGGGCGAGGTCGGCGAGGAAGTCGCGCGCCCCCGCGAGCGACTGCGCGAGGCCGATTTGCGTTCCGCTGACGAGCGCGGACCGAAACCGGTCGCGCGGAAAGTCCAGCTCGAACATGTCCATGACGCGAGCGTCGCGGACGCCGCGCTCGCTCGCCGCTTTCACGGCGGCGGAACTCACGTCGATGGCGACGACTTCGCCCCGGTCTTGCAGGAACTCGGCGTGCTGGCCCACCCCGCATCCGACGTCCACGACGGGGAACGCCAGCGATTCGAGCAGTTCGCGCCAGTCGTCGCGCCACTCCTCCGGCGGCGTGAAGTAGTGTCCGCGGACGTTCCCGTCCTGCACGTCCGCACCGTCTCGGTACAGACACTCGCCGCGCAGTCCGCCCCGTTGGTAGTCGAGCATCGCTCGACCGAGTGGATCAGCGCCCATCACACTCTGTCACACACTATCACTTGTAATAAATCTACGATGAGCGTCGGTACCGACTAGCATCCAGCAACGGTTATTTATCGCTCCCGAGCGAGCGACCCGATATGGATAGCGGTGTCGGGCCACACGACGCGTCACGAGTACGGGGGGAGGAGTCCGGAGCGGAGAGCGAAATCGACGTCCCCGACTGGGAGGACGAGTACGTGGACAGGGTGAGCGATCGGTTGTTCGTCAACTTCGACTTGGAGAAATCCTACTCGGTTCGCGGCGAGCGGTTCACGCTCTACGGGCGTATGCTGATGGAGAATCAGAAGCAGTTCTTCCACCGGTCGCTCAACTACGCCAACCACACCATCGAGGAACACCTGTTCGTCCGCCGCGTCGAGTCGGTTCGCGTCTCGGACATCGAATCGCTCGTGGAACTCGGGCACGACCTCGCCGACGAGTGGATCGACGCCGACGAAGAGCACTTCGGCACCGAGTTCACGTTCGCGCTGGTCGCGCCCGAGATTCCGGCCGACGTGCGGGAGTTCGTCTCCGGATTCCGCGACCGGACGCTCCTCAAGTTCGGCTACTACGGACGCTACGAGATAAATCTCGTCGTCGTCGCGCCGGAGAGCGAAGAAATAGTCGCCAGCAAAAACGCCGACGTGAGCGCGGCGTTCGCCCTCTGGCGACCGCTCGAATCGAAGAGAGAGGGATTGTTCGGGCGCGTCGTGCGCCGACTTCGTTCCTAGTCGTCCACCTCGCCGCCGTCGGCCTCACCCCCGTCGGCGACCGGCGTACTGGGTCGCTCGCGTCGGGCGGACGCGATGTTTCGATAGCCGATTCGCGCCAGTGCCAGCGCCAGTCCCGCGAGGATGAGCGAGATGATGGCCTGCGCACCGAGCGAGACGGCCTCTATCGTCGAGCTAGCGTCCATGATTCCCTGCGGTGCCTTGATGAGCGCGATCCACAGTAGGGCGACGATGGTCACCGCGAACATCAACACCAACGGCCCGCCCGTGCTGAGCAACTGCTTGCTGTCGTCCCAGTTGACGAGCCAGATGGTCGCCGTCAGCAGGGCGAGCGCCGCGAGCAGTTGGTTCGCGCTGCCGAACAGGGGCCAGAGGCTCTCCCACGTCCCGCTGGTGACGAGGACGTACGCGATGACACACTGGATGCCCGCGTTGACGTAGCGGTTCGTCAGCGACTTCTGCGCGCTCGTCTCCGGCGTTCCGACGATCTCCTCGAACATGTACCGACCGAGGCGAACCGCCGTGTCGGTGCTCGTCAGCAGGAAACTGACGAACACCAGTCCGATGAACGGGACGCCGTACGCGACCGGTATTCCGAGGCTCGACAGCATGACGCCGCCGCCGGTCGGGAAGTTCGCCAACGCGCCAGCAAGTCCGCTGGTGAACTGCGTGGTTGCGACGATGGCGAGCGCGGCGACCGCGGTGGTGGCGAGCAGTCCTTCGCCGAGCATGCCGCCGTAGCCGATGACGCGGGCGTCGCTCTCCGTGTTCAACTGCTTCGCCGTCGTGCCCGAGGAGACGAGCGAGTGGAACCCGCTTATCGTTCCGCAGGCGATGGTGACGAAGAGGAACGGGAAGATAGGTCCAAGCGCGTCACTGTAGAATCCCGTGAACGCCGGTAGCTGCGTCGACAGCGACGAGTACGTCGTTCCGTCGATCGTAACCGGGCTGAACAGTCCGAGCGATCCGGCGATTATCGCCACCAGCATTCCGCCGACGCCCGCGTACAGCAGGAACGACGACAGGTAGTCGCGCGGTTGCAGGAGCGTCCACACCGGGAGAACGCTGGCGATGAACGCGTAGAGGATGACGACCGGTACCCACGCCGCCCGGTTGGCGTTGTGATCGGGCGACTGGGCCAGCGGGAGCCACGACCCGCCGTCGCCGAACAGGACGATGACGTCGGACGAGAGTCCCGAGTGGTTGAACAGCGCGATCGGGTACTGTATGCCGATCCACACGCTGGCGAACACGCCGGCGACGAAAATGACCGTCCCGATTCCGAACGGGAGGTCCAACTGGTAGAGCCACACGCCGAACACCAGCGCGAGCAGGATGTAGAGCATGCTCGCGGTCGCCGCGCTCGGGAAGGCGTCGAAGACCACCGCCACCACCAGCGCGAACACCGCGATGACGAGGATGATGGTCAGGAACGCGAACCACAGCAGCATGTTCTTGCCGCGTTCGCCGACGTACTCGCCCATGATGTACCCGATGGACTTCCCTTCGTGCCGGAGGCTCCCCGACAGCGCCATGAAGTCGTGAACCGCCCCGAGGATGGGATTCCCGATGGCGATCCACAGGATTGCGGGAAGCCACCCGAACGCCGCGCCCGCCGTGATCGGCCCGACGATGGGCGCGCCGCCCGCGATGCTCGAATAGTGATGCCCGAGGAGGACGGTCTTCTTCGCAGGAACGTACTCCTGCCCGTCCTCGTACTTATGTGCCGGCGTGTCCCGACTGTCGTCGAGTTCGACGAATCGTGCGAGGTAGCGCGAGTAGCCGAGATATCCGACGCTGAAAAGTACCAGCACGCCTAGTACTAGCCATATGATTGCTGTAGCCATGGTATTAAGCCCCACGGGATACAGAATGACGAAGCACAATAAGTGTTCCTTCTGTTCTCGACGGTATGATGGGTTTGAAAACCTCTTTTATGCGGCAATGAGTCCTTGTTATTGACAGCTATCCGGTGGATTTTGGCGTCCGTTCGGCCGCCACGTCCAACTCGTCCGCGACGTCCGAGAGCAGCGTTCCTTTCACCTCTTCGACCCGCGACTCGACGACGGCGACCACGGGTTCGTCGAACGACCCGCGGATATGGTCGATTCGCTCGCGCTCGGTTCGACACCGTTCGCGGAGGTATTTCGCCCCGCGACCGTCCTCGCTCTCCTCCGGTTTCGGCGTTACCTTGTTGATGACGAGTCCGGACACCGCGAGGCCGGACTCGGTGAGTTCCTCGATGGCACGGCTGGTCTCGCGAATCGACAGTTCGTCGGGATTGAGCACGAGGAAGAACGCCGCCTCGTTTCGGAGCACGTTCCCCGCGAACTCGAAGGTCTCCTTTCGTTCCCGAAGGCGTGCGATGATGGGGTCGTTCTCGGCGCGTCTGCGGGCCTCCCGCTCTCCGATTGCGGCCTTCTCGAACAGGTCGATGCTCTTCGTCCGTTTCTCCAGTAGGCGGTCTATCCACCCTTCGAGGAAGTCCGGAAGCGCGAGGAGGCGGAGCGTTCCGCCGGTCGGCGACGTGTCGAAGACGACTCGGTCGTACTCCTCGCTGTCGCGCATCACGTCGACGAATCGGTCGAACAGCGCCGCCTCGTACGCGCCGGGCGTGCGGTGGGCGAGCTCAATCTGACGGTCGATTTCGTTCACGATGGCGGGGCTCACCTGGTCGCTCATCGTCCGCTTTATCTCCATCATGTGTTCTTCGACCTCCTCGTCCGGATCGATCTCCATCGCCCAGAGGTTCTCGTGCCCCTCGACCGACGCGGGTTCGTCGCCGAACTGTTGGTCGAACACGTCGGAGGTGCTGTGAGCCGGGTCGGTCGAGACGACGAGCGTCTTCAACCCCGACCGGGCGCACTTCAGCCCGTAGGCGCTGGACACGGTCGTTTTACCGACGCCGCCCTTCCCGCCGAAGAAGACGAACTTTTCCATATCAGAAGTGGTACTGTTGGCCCTTGCGTTCGACGAGCGATTCACGGTCCCACATCCGGCGCTCGAACGCCTCGAACTCGTCGGCGAGGTAGGGAAGCAGTTCGACGGTGTAGTAGGAGACGGGGCTCGGGATGCCGAAGGCGTCCGAGAAGCAGGCGAACAGGAACTCGTCTTCCACGTCCTCCGCTTCATTCTCGATGAGTTCGAACGACGGGTGTTCGATCATCCCGTGGTAGAGCCCGTGCAGGACCTCGTGGAGCCACGCTCGGTACGCGGATATTCGCTCGTGGAGTGACATACGTTGACAACGACCTTCGTCCGGTTAAGGCGTTCGCTATTCGACGAACGCCGGCCGGCTGCGACCCGAAGCGGCGTGACACTCTCCACCGCGGGTTCCCTCGTATCGTTACCTTATAGCCCCCTCCCGCGCACGAATCGCGTATGACCATCGAAAAACGCGGTGACGCCCACCTCATCACGCACGCCATGGCGAAAGACACCCTCTCGAAGATTCGGGACGAGCGGACGGAGCAGGTCGGGTTCCGCAAGGGGCTGGTGAAACTCGGCCGCATCTGCGGCTACGAGATAATCGACGGCGCGATGGATACCGAGTACGTCTCCATCGACACGCCGCTGACCGAGACGACCGGCGAGCGCGTCAAAGGGCTGGACGACGTGGTTATCATCAACGTCCTCCGGGCCGCGACGCCGTTCGTGGAGGGTCTGCTGAAGGCGTTCCCCCGCGCGAAGCAGGGCGTCATCAGCGCCGGGCGCGACGAGGAGGCGGGCATGGACGAGGCGGGCGAGTTCCCCATCACCATCGACTACGTGAAACTCCCCGAAATCACCGAGAAGGACACTGTCATCGTCGCCGATCCGATGCTCGCCACCGGGAGCACGATGTGCGCCGTCCTGGAGGAGGTGCTCGGCGAGCAACCGAACCCGGAGAACCTCTTCGTCCTCTCCGCCGTGAGCGCCCCCGACGGCCTCCTCAACGTCCACGAGAAGTTTCCCGAGGCCGACCTGCTGACGGTGAGCATCGACGACCACCTGAACGACGACGGTTTCATCGTGCCCGGCCTAGGCGACGCCGGCGACCGCGCGTTCCGCACGACCTGAGGAACGCCGTCCGCGAACGTCCGCCGTCTTTAGGCCGACCGGCACGATTTCGAGGATAGCGGCGGGTCTTTTGAGATAATGGCTAAAACTGTTTTTCGAGTCGGGGACAGACACGGTACAAATGGCAAAGTACGTTGCACTCGTCGACATCCGCGGACAGATACAGAACGTGCAGGAACTGGCGTCCGTCTGGGGCGATATCCGCATCGAGTTCGAGGAGTTCGGCGTCGATCTCGAGGGGAGTTACGCGGTGCTCGGCGAGTACGATTACCTGCTCATCTTCGACGCGCCGGACAGGGACACCGCGTTCAAGGCGGGCATCGCGGTCGAGAGTCACGGGATGGACATGCAGACGATGGAGATAATCCCGATAGACGACTTCGCCCAACTCGTCGAGGACTGATTCCGCCCGCGCTCGTCGCCGCCGCCGCGAGCGTCCGACCGAACCTCCCGTCCGGAGCGAAAAAGCCTATTTCGCCCACCACTCACGTTTCCACTATGACGGAACCGTCCGACGTCGCCCTCGCCTTCGACGAGAACGAACTGCTTCCCGCCGTCGCGCAGGACGCCGACACCGGCGACGTGCTCATGCTGGCCTACGTCTCGCCCGAGGCGGTCGAACGGACCCTCGACACCGGTTTCGCGCACTACTACTCCCGCAGTCGGGACGAACTTTGGCGGAAAGGCAACACTAGCGGTCACGTCCAGCGCGTCGACGAGGTTCGCGTCGACTGCGACGGCGACGCCCTCCTCTACCGCGTCGAACAGGAGGGCGGCGCCTGTCACACGGGCTACCGCTCCTGTTTCTACCGCAGACTCGACTCCCTGAGCGACGAGACGACCGCCGAAACCGAGGTCGTCGGCGAGCGAGCGTTCGACCCCGACGAAATCTACGAGTGACATGAACGACCCGCTCTCCACCCTCCGAAACGCGGACGAGGCCTGCCGAGAGGCCGAAGCCGCGGTCGCGGAGCACGGCGAAGAGCGAGTCGAAGCGGTCGCCGACGCCCGCGACCGCGCGACGGGCCTCCTCGACCGCTACGAGAGCAGAGCAACCGGTACCGGGGACTTTCAGGCGTTCGTGGAGTTCCAAGGCGCGTTCGCCGACTTCGTGGAGAACCTGCCTGACGATCTGCCGGAGCGCGAGGCGTTCGAACGCGCCGAGGCGGCCATCGACAAGCGTCGACTGGCAGAACGCGACTTCGAGAAGGCGCGCGCCGCGCTCGAACCCGCCGCCGAGGTCGCGGCCCTGCTGGACGAACGTCGCGCCGCCCACGAGCGATACCGCGACGCTCGTCACGCGGTCTCTCGGAAGCTCACCGAACTGGACGAGGAAATCGCCCACCTCGAACGACTCCGGGAACTCGGCGACGCCGATCTGGACGCCCCCACGGAGGAGATTCGCGAGCCCATCGAGACCGCCGACGAGGCGGTCACCGACGCGTTCCGCGCGTTCAAACGCGAGGCCAGCGCCCGCGAGGTGGTCGCGTTTCTCGCGGCGACCGAACGGTATCCGCTGGTCGGCTTCGAGTCGCCGCCGGACGACCTCCGCGACCACCTGCGCGAGAGCGACGCCGGGACGAGATCGCTCCCCGACCTGCTGGAGTTCGCCCGCTACTCGCGGTCGAAACTCGACCACTACGTCCCCGACCCGGACGCGCTGAAACGGACCGTCGCCACGAACGAGACGTACCTCGAACGACTCGACGCCGACCCCCTCACGGTCGGCTGGCCGCCGCCGCCCGCCGACGAACTCCGGTGGTGGTGCGAGGAAGCGATTCGTGTCGCTGCTCGGTTCGCACCGCCCGAGGCGGTCGCGCGACTCCGCGAGGTGCAGCGACTCACCTACGACGGAACCCGATTCGACCGCCTGCGGACCGCCGCGCAGGCGCGCGCGGAGCTAACCGACGAGGAGCGCGACCGACTCGCTCGCGGAGCCGTCGACGACGAACTCGAGCGAGCGCGCGAACGAAGGACGGAACTCGCCGACGCGCTCTCCGACCGTCCGGAGCGCTAGGCGCTGGCTTTCGCGGTTCGGAGCGCGTCTTCTATCTCCGCCACCAGCTCTTCGGCCCGTTGGCGTTCGCGGGCCTCGGCGTAGATTCGGACCATCGGCTCCGTGCCGCTCGGTCGCGCGAGCACCCACGCGTCGCCGAAGTCCAGCCGATAGCCGTCCCGGGTGTTCAGCTCCGCCTTCGACTCGTTCGCCTTCCGCTCGGCGGCCGCGAGCAGCGCGTCGTGTTCGGCGTCCGTCGTGTACGGGACGTTCGTTCGAACGTTGTGGTAGCCGTCGTACGGCGCGACCACCTCGCTAGCGCGGCGTTCGGTCAGCAGTTCGAGGAACTTCGCGGCGGTGTACGCTCCGTCGCGCGTCAGCCGATAGTTCGGGAAGAAGATGCCGCCGTTGCCCTCTCCGGCGACGGGAACCGCCACGTCTTGGTCATGTAGCTCTCGGATGCGGGTGATGATGTTCGTGCTTCCGATGGGCGTCAGTTCCAGCGTCGAACCCGTTTCGCGGGAGACGTCCACGAGACGCTGGGAGACGTTGATGGCGGAGACGACGGCGTCGCCCGGTTCGAGTTGCGCGGACGCGAGCGCGGCGAGCGTCGCGTCGCCCTCGATGTACTCGCCGTTCTCGTCGTAGAAGATGGCGCGGTCCGCGTCACCGTCGTGAGCGATTCCCACGTCCGCGTCGCTCGCTTCGACCAATCGACCGAGGTCGTCTAGGTTCTCCGGAATCGGCTCGGGATTGCGGCCGGGAAAGTGGCCGTCCGGCTGGCTGTTGGCGGTGACGACCTCGCAGCCGAGTTTGCGGAAGAACTCGGGGGACGTGAGCGACCCGGCACCGTGTCCCGGGTCGAGCGCGACGGTGAGGTGCGCGTCGGCGATTCGCTCCCTATCGAGCGCGTCGAGCAACTGCGAGACGTACCACTCGCGGGCGTCCTCGATGTAGTCGCTGTGTCCCGTCTCGCTCCAGCGAACTTCGTCGAACGCCTCGGTCAGGAATTTCTCTTCGACGCGCTCCAAACTCCCGATGTCGAGTTCGATTCCGTCGTCGCCGATGAGCTTCACGCCGTTGTACTCCGGCGGGTTGTGGCTCGCGGTTATCATCAGCGCCGGAATCCCCTCGCGCTCGGCGTACGCCTGCGCGCCGGGCGTCGGCAGGACGCCGAGGCGGTCCACGTCCGCTCCGACGCTCGCTAGCCCGCTGGCGGCGGCGTCCGCGAGCATGTCGCCCGTGGCTCGCGTGTCTCGAGCGAGGGCGACTCGGTCGGAGCGCCAGACCGTCCCCGCCGCCTTCGCTATCTTGAGCACGAACTCGGGGGTGAGTTCGTCGTTCGCGACCCCCCGCGTTCCGCTCGAGCCGAACACCTTCATGTGCGGGCGTGGGGTTTCCGCCTTCAAAGAGATTCCGAATACCGGTGCTGTTCCGCCTCTGTCGGTCGCGCCGCGGCCGCTTCGACCGGCGACGCCCGGCCGAGGACGGTGACCGACCGACCGCCGAGCGCGCCTCCGGCGACCGGTACCGCCGCGAACCCGAACGCTTTCCCCGGTTCGAGTCCCTCGTTCGGGCATGAGCAGCATCGACGAAAAGCGAGTTTACGGCGACCGGAAGGGGACGACCACCGTCTACGTCGCCACGGAACTCGGCGTCGCCCGCGTCGAAGTCTCCGCGGACATCGTCGGCGAGTTCTCCATCGCCCACCGCTGCGTCGCCCGGGACGTCGCCGGAACGGACGGACGCATCGCGGTCGCCACCGACGAGGACGTTCTCGACCGCGAGTTCGCCCCGCTGGATTTCGGTTCCGCGGTCGCCGTCGGGTTCGACGGCGACGATTTAATCGCGGCTGGGCCGGACGGACGGCTCGCGCGCTACGACGACCGGTGGCGCGAACTGGCGTCGCTGGACGACGTGCGGGCTATCGACGGAGACCTGGTAGCGACCGCCGACGGCGTCTACCGACTCTCGGGCGACGGCGTCCGACACGTCGGACTGGACGACGCCAGAGACGTCGCCACCGCCGGGGTTCCGCTCGCGGCGACCGCCGACGGACTGTACCGACTCGGCAACGGTTGGATGGACGCGGCGGCGGGGGACTTCCGAGTCGTGAGCGCGACGGACGAGAGGGCGTACGCCGCGACCGGCGACGCGTTCTTCGTCCGCGACGGTGACGAGTGGCGGGAAGCGTCGCTTCCGGTCGCCGAACCCGTCGTCGACGTCGCGTTCGGCGACGGCGTGTACGCCGCGACCGAGTCGGGTGCGTTTCTGGCGACGGTCGGCGACGGCTGGCGAAGTCGCCACCTCGGGCTGACCGGCGTGTCGGCGCTCGCGGTTCGCTAGTCCGCGTCGAGCGCGTACAGTCCGCGGTGCGCCTTCCGAACGAGGCCGAGGCGGACGAGGTCGCGGAGGCGGTCTTTCACGCACTCCGGCGTCACGTCGAGTTCCTGCGCGAGGTAGGCGGGGGACGCCCGTCCCTCGACGAGGAGATTCAACACGCCCCGTTCGACCGGCGAGAACTCGTCGTCCTCGAACGGTACGTCCGCGAGGAGCGTCTCCGTCTGCCGGTACTTCGAGTCGTTTCCTTTCTCGCCGAGTCGGAGTTCGTAGAGACCGCGATAGGCTTTACCGACGAGGCCGCGCTCGCGGAGCCCGTCCAACGTGATTCTGGCCGTTTCCGCTCCTATCGCTAGTTCGCTGGCGACGTACGCGGGGGTACACCGACCTTCGGCGAGCAGGTTCAAGATTCCCGTCTCGGCCGGCGTGAGGTCGTTTTCGTCTACCCCCGGCGGCGCGTCGATATCGAGCCGAGTTACCGAGACCATCGACTGTCGTTACGACATTATAACATAAATATAATGCTATTAGGCTGGCGTATAGAACCGTATTCGTCAGTCTGTGTACGTTTGTCTGGGTCGGCATCGCGCTTCGGTTCTTTCGGAACGGTTCCACGTACGACGATGGAATCTAGTGATAGCACCAAGGCCGAGTCGGACGAGGGGAATCCGCGTCGAGACGTCGCGAAACGTGGAACGTCGGCGTCGTCCTCGGACTCACCGACGCATCGCCGAGTGAAAACGGGTTTAACCCGTGCTACCCAGTTTTTTCGTATGATACTCAGTGGGTCCGCCTCGCAGTCCGTGGCGACCGCGCTCGCCGACGAGCTGGACGAACCGCTCGCACCCGTGGAGTACCGGACGTTTCCGGACGGGGAACTGCTCGCGAGCGCGCCGGGATTCGAGAACGACCGCGCCGTCGTCGTCGCTTCGACCGTCTCCAGCGACGCGCACCTCGAACTCCTCCAGTTGCAGGACGCCGCCCGCGAGTGGGGTGCCGAGGAGGTGACGACGGTGCTCCCGTACATGGGCTATGCCCGGCAGGACAAACCGCTCGCACCCGGGCAGGCGAAGGAGGGCTCCGCGCCGGGCTACCCCGTCTCCGCCCGCGCGGTCGCTCGTGCCATCAGCACCGGCACCGACCGCGTGCTCACGGTCAACCCCCACGAGGACGCGGTCTGCGATTTCTTCGACGTGCCCGCCGAACCGGTGGACGCCGCCGGTCGACTCGCCGACCCGCTTCCGGACGACCTGATCGACCCCGTCTTCCTCTCGCCGGACGACGGCGCGCTCGTCATCGCCGAGACGGTGCGCGACGCCTACGGTCGCGGCGCGACCGACTACTTCGAGAAGAAGCGCCTCTCGGGAACGGAGGTCGAGGTGACGCCCAGCGACACCGACGTGACCGGCCGCGACGTGGTCGTCACCGACGATATCATCGCCACCGGCTCGACGATGAGCGAGGCCGTCTCCCTCCTCCAGCAGCGCGACGTCGGCCGCGTGTTCGTCACCTGCGTCCACCCGATGCTCGCGCGAAACGCCCGGACGAAACTCGCGCGGGCCGGCGTCGAGGCGGTGTACGGCACCGACACCGTCGAGCGGGCGGTGAGTCGGGTGTCGGTCGCGCCGGCGGTCGCGAACGCGCTGTAACGCGAAGCCGACGAAAAAGGAGTTTTACGCCTGCGCTTCCGCCAGCGGCGAGATAGCGACCGTCATCTCGACGCCCTCCACGTCCCACTCCTTGCGATACCCGTCCTCGACCGGACCGACGCTCTCGGCGCGAACCTCCTCCTTCACGAGTTCCACGTGACGCTCGACGAGGTCGGCCACGCGGTCGTCGTGTACGTCGAGTTCGAGGCGGATGCCCTCCTCGATGTCGAGGTCTAGGTCCTTGCGCATCTCCTGCACGCGGCGGATGACCTCCCGGGCGTAGCCCTCGCTCTCGATGTCCTCCGTGAGCGTGGTATCGACGTAGACGACGCCGAGTTCGTCGCCGTTCACGTCGAACGTTGCGCCCGTCACGTCGTCCGGCGTCCGCGTGACGAACTCGACCATCTCGTCGTCCAACTCGACGTCCTCGCCGAGGGCGTCCTCGACCGCGCCTTCGAGCGCGGCCAAGGTCGGTTCCGTCACGCGGGCGTCGTTGAGCGCGTTCATCACCCGTCCGGCGTCGTCGCCGAAGGTCGGACCGAGCACGCTCATGTCCGCCTCGGCGCTGTAGGCGAGTTCGCCCCACTCCTCATCGGGGGCGACGAGTTCGACCTCGCGGGCGTTCAGGCGGTCCGTCAGCAGGTCGCCGTGGTTCTCGACCGCGCGGACGACGCGGTCGTCGTTCGCGTCCACGACGATTCGAGAGACGGGCCAGCGAAGCTTTCGTTCCGCCTGCTGGCGGGCGTTCGCGCCCGACTCCTCGACGGCGCGGAGCACCGACACGTCGGCTTCGAGTTCGTCGTCGCGCCAGAACTCGTCCGTCTCCGGCCAGTCGAGCATGTGGACGCTGTCCGCGCCGGCGTCGCCCGTGAGGTTCTGGTATATCTCCTCGCTGACGAACGGGGCGAAGGGAGCGAGCAGGGCGACCACCCGCCGCAGGACGTGGTAGAACGTCGCGTAGGCGGCCCGCTTGCTCGCGCTGTCCTCCTCCTCCCACATGCGCTCGCGGACGACCTGGATGTAGAACCGGGAGACGTCCTCTACCACGAAGTCGATGAGCGCCCGAAGCGCCCGGTCCTGGCGGAAGTCGTCCCACTGCTCGGTCATCTCGGCCGTCACCGTCTGCAGGCGCGAGAGCAGCCACTCGTCCACGAGTTCGAGGTCGGCGTCCTTCACGTCGACCGCGTCCGGGTCGAACTCGTCCAACCGCATGTACGGCAGGGGGAACCGGAACACGTTCCAGAGGATGTTCAGGCTCCGTTGCATGTTCTGCATCTCGTCCCACGAGAAGCGCATGTCCTCGCCCTGCGGATTCTGCGAGAGGAGGAACAGGCGCATCGGGTCCGCGCCGTGGCGCTCGATGGCCTCCTCCGGCGAGACGATGTTCCCGATGGATTTGGACATCTTCCGCCCGTCCTCGGCGAGCGCCCAACCGTGCATCAGCACCTCGTCGTAGGGGACCTCGCCGAGCGCGGCGGTGCCCATGCCGAGCTGCGACCAGAACCAGCCGCGAGTCTGGTCGTGGGCCTCCATGATGAGGTCGGCGGGCCACAGCTCCTCGAAGTCCTCCTCCTCGCTCGGGTAGTCGAGGGTGCCCCACGAGGCGACCGAGGAGTCCAGCCACACGTCGAACACGTCGGGAACGCGGGTGTAGGTCGTCCCGTCCTTCGTGATGGTCAACTCGTCCACCGTCGGGCGGTGGAGGTCGACCTCCTCCGGGTTCACGTCCTGGTCGACCGCCTCCGCGAGCTCCTCGCGGGTGCCGACGACCACCACGTCGTCCATGTCGCCGTCCCAGTCCTCCGGCGTCCAGATGGGGATGGGGACGCCCCAGTAGCGCTGGCGCGAGACGTTCCAGTCCGGCGAGTTCTCCACGAAGTTGTAGAATCGCTCGTCGCGGGCCTCCTGCGGGTGCCACTCGCTGTCCTCGATGTTGTCGAGGAGTTCGTCCTTGATGTCGGTGACCGTGATGAACCACTGGTCGGTGACGATCTGGAGGACGCCCGTGTCACAGCGCCAGCAGTGGCCGTAGCTGTGGACGACGGTGCCCGACGAGAGGAGGTGACCGTTCGCGTCGAGGTCGGCCGTGATGTCCTCGTCTGCGTCCTTGACGAACTCCCCGGCGTACTTGCCGGCCTCCTCGCGGTAGACGCCGTCGCCGCCGACGGGACAGAAGATGTCGAGGCCGAGTTCCGTTCCGCGCTCGAAGTCCTCCTCGCCGTGGCCGGGCGCGGAGTGGACGAGTCCCGTCCGGTCGGCTTCGACGTAGTCCGCGGTGTACACCTGCAGCGCCCCCTCGCCCGCCGGGTGTTCCGGTACTTCCTCGGCCAGCGGGTGTTCGTACTCCCAGCCGACCATCCCCTCGCCGGTGACCTCGTCGACGACCTCGTAATCCTCGTAGCGGCCTTCCTTCAGGACCTCCTCGACGGTCGGCTCTGCGACGTACAGGACTTCGCTCTCGCCCTCTTTTTCCGCCTTTACCCCGAGGTAGGTCATCTCGCCGTCCACCGCGACGAAGGTGTTCGCCGGGATGGTCCACGGCGTGGTCGTCCAGACGACGAGGTTCCCGTCGCGCCCCTTCAGCGGGAACTTCACGTAGATGGACGGGTCCTCCACGTCCTCGTACTCCACCTCGTTGTTGGCGATGGCGGTTTCGCAGCGCGGGCACTGACTGATGGAGCGCATCCCCTGCTCCACGAGACCGCGCTCGTAGGCGCGCTGGAACCCCCACCACGCCGCCTCCATGTACTCGGGGTTCACCGTCTTGTAGGGGTCGTCCCAGTCCATCCAGACGCCGAAGGACTTGAAGTCCTCGTCCATCGCGGCGAGTTGGTCTTCGGCGAACTCCTTGCACTCCCGGATGAAGTTCTCCATCCCGAACTCCTCGATGTCCTTCTTGTTCTCGAAGCCCATCCGCTCCTCGACCTTCGTCTCGATGGGCAGACCGTGCATGTCGTAGCCCGGGCGGTCGGTGACGTCGTAGCCGGCCATCCGGAGATAGCGGATGTAGGCGTCCTTCAGCGACTTGTTCCACGTCGTTCCCATGTGCGCCGCGCCGGAGGTGTAGGGCGGGCCGTCGACGAAGAAGAACCGCTCCGCGCCCTCCCTGTTCGCCTTCGTCTTCTCGTAGGCGTTCGCCTCGTCCCAGTAGTCGAACACTCGGTCTTCGACCGAATGTGGTTCGTACTGGTCGGCTACTTCCTCGAATCTGCTCATGTGCGATGTGAGTGCTCCCGACAATAAAGTGGGTTCGGTTATGCAGTTGACCTGTACGCCGTGATGTGGGGTTGATTCGGGTTCGAGTCTACACAAAATACTTGCAGTATCAGTTCGAATTCATCTCCGTGCCCTCTTCATCTCTTACGTACCTTTCGTATCTCGCCGCTTTCGCCACGTATGCCGTCACGGTACTGTCGGTGAATTACTGGGTGTACTCCGACGCCAGTGCTCGGGGAAGCTCGTTTCCATCGTTTTGGAGCATTTCGTCCGTCCTCTTTTTGCTCCCCGCACTTTACTACTTCATCAGGTATCGTCACTTGCACGAGCGACAGCGACCGCCGACGCGCGGAAATCGCATCGCCCTGACGCTCGCACTCAGTAGTCTCTCTACGACGATTGCCTCGGCGATTCTCGCACCCCCCGACCCGTTCACGCAGGTACTCTACCGGCTCGCCGCCTTCGCGGTGGCGCTTCCGGTCGCGTATCTGCTCGTCTATCGGCAGCAGCCAGAGCGAACGTCGGGGAGCGCGTAGCGTCCGGTCGCAACTTCCGCAATCCCCGAGACCGGCTCCCCACTCCCGGACGAACCGCGTTAGCTGGATTCCGACCGTTGTCTGAGTTGGTCTTGGAGGTCGGTTGCGAGCGACCGCAGTTCCTCGTCGGACATCTCTTCGAGGGACGGTATTCCGCCAGTTTCCTCCTCTTCGGTTTCCTCACCGCCTTCCTCATCGGGTTGTTCCACTTCGCCCTCCTCTTCAGTTCCTTCCTCGCCTTCGGTCTCTTCTTCCTCACCCTCTTCTTCCTCGCCTTCGCTTTCCTCTTCGTCCTCTTCGGCTTCTTCGCCACCTTCGGCTTCCTCACCCTCTTCGCCGCCGGTATCCGAACTCGGCGCGGAGAGCAGATTCCCCATTTTCGTTCCGATTCGTCGTCCGAGGACGGCACCGAGACGCCGACCGAGCGCCTCTCCGAGCGACGCCAGTTTGTCCGTCCCGAGCGACGGCGTCGGAACCGAATCGAGGGTTTCCGAGTCACCACCGCCGACTCCCAACTGGTCGGTCAGTTGGGAGAGTTTCTCCTGCGTTTTTTCCTTCTCGCTCATGATTCACTTACCTCCTCGTCGGTCGATTCGTCCTCGCCGAGCGTATCGAGTAGCATATCGAGAAACTCGTTTACGACTCGGTAGCCCATCTCCGAGATGTCGCTTTCGTCCGGCATAAAGTCGGAGATAGACGGGAGGTCGAAATCGGGCAATACACCCCGAAGGCTATCTAACGGATTTTTGTCCACCAATCCCGCAACCCCCGAGAGGAGGTTGCCGAGTAGCGCGCCGGGGCGAGGGACGGCGCTGATATCCAGTTCGATCTCGTTCAGGTCCACTTCGAGACCGAGGAGGTTGAGGAACAGCCCTTCTAAATCGAGATAGAGCACCGTCGTCCCTTCGTCGTCCTCGCCTTCCTCACCTTCCTCGGCTTCTTCGCCTTCCGCCGATTCCTCGTCCTCGGCGGATTCCTCCTCGTCACTGCCTTCGGCTTCCTCGTTCGATTCTTCCTCCTCGGACGAGGCTTCTTCCCCACCGCCTCCCTCCGCGGTGGATTCTTCCTCGCCGTTCGTTTCCTCTTCGGTATCGGATTCCTGCTCATCGTTTTCACCCCCGTCGGTTCGCAACCGCTCATCTTTCAGCAGTGGTACTTTCCGCTCGCCATGCCGTTGTGGCTCCCCCCTCATTTGCATACACCCTGTCAACCTTCACCGGTTTATAACTAGGTAGACGTTCGAAACCGACGCCGGACGTTATCCTTCGCCGCCGATACCGAACTCGTCGGCGAGGTCTTCGACCATCTGCTCTCGTTTCGTATTCGCCTTGACGCCGACGTCCATCGCGAGCTTCTGAAGTTCCCTGTACGACATCTCTTCCAGTTCATCCCGACTGTTCGGCGTTTCGGACGGCGTTTCGTCGTCGGTGGTGGATATCTCATCGGTTCCCCGTTCGGGCGAACTCCTCTCGCGGTCGAGTTTTTGTCCGAGCCACTCCCCGAGTTTTCGACCGATTTTTCCCCCGAGTTCCCGACCGATTCGTTCGCCTGTCGTCTCCCACCCACTCATTCTCGGAGAGAACGGCTCGGTGGCCCATTAAAATCCGCCATTTCTACGAGACGGGTCTGAAATGAAAATTGAGTGAGGTGAACCCGCAAAATCGGGCGCGAACACCACGTTCCGTGATATTCGCCACCTCAGCAGGCTACTGACGGTTCCGAATTACACCGGCGATGGATTCGAGGCATAGACCTCGAAAATCGATTTTCGAGGGGCGGTCCTGGTTTTCAATAACAGCGAATGAATTTATAAGCACCCGTCCCGGAGACCGACTCCGGTGACAAACGATGCCCGACGCCCAATTCGACGACCTCGCGGACCAGTTAGAACAGTCCCTTACGGAGTTCGATAGCGACCGATCAGAACGGCCACCTTCGGAACCCGACGCCGATAGCTCCCGCGAGGAACTCACGGAACGAGTGCGAGCGTCCGTCATGCAGTTCGCGGACGTCTTCGAGTCGGCGGATTCGTTCGAGGAAGTCACCCACGCCGCCGAGAAACTCTGGACGATTCTGGACGAGGCCGAGGACGTACGCGATTCGTTCGACGCGGAGGCGTTCTCCGAAACGGTCGATGCCAGCAAGTTACCGGACGCGATAGAACTCTCCGCCGTACCAGACGCGGTCGAGAGCGGCGAGCCTCGGAAGGCGCTCAACCTCACGAAACTGATGGAGGCCGTCGACTTCCGCGAGTACTGGAGTTCGGAGGAGATGCAGGAACTCTGGAACGAGAGCAAGGAGTTGTCCGACGCGGTCGGCGCGCTGAGCGACGAGGACGACGCCGACGAGGAGGACCCGGACCTCGTCGAGTCCACCGCGGAGAAGACCGAGATGGCGTCGGAGGTAACCCAGGGAAAACTCCAGTCCGAACTCGGGGATAACGTCGAGGAGTTCCGCGAGAAGATCGACGTCGCCCGCGACCGACTCGAAGAGCAGATAGCGCAGAGCGAGTTGGGCTCCGGCGGGGAGGGGGAGTCCGCCGCGCGGAGCGTCACCGCCGTCTCGACGATGCCGGAAAACCGCCCCGACATGGAAGTCGGCGTGGGGCGCTCGACGATGCAAAGCGAACGCCCGGATATGGACGTTACGGCGCATTACTCGACGATGCCGAAGGGGAGAGGGGAGCGGTCGGCGGACGAGTAATCGAACGCGTATCGGAGCGTATCGAGCGGGAATCAGCAGAAGGGGGGAGTCGGTTTACACGCCGGTCGAATAGCGAAGGATACCGGCGACGCCGCCGAAGGCGTTCATCAGCTGTTCGCCCTTCTCGAAGTCAGTGCTGATGAACTTGGTCTCCGTGCCGCGCTGTTCGGCGATGGTCATCAGGTACTCGATGGCGTCCTCGCGTTCGACCATCTCGGCTTCCGATCCGTCCTCGCAGGTGTGCTCGGGCGTGTTCTTCCGGCGGTCGATGAACTCGTACTCCTCCTTATCGCCGCAGTCGTAGACGACCACGTCGCGGCGGAGGTCCTCGGAGAGGAGCAGGCGGTCGACCGCGCCCATCACGAGGTTCCTCCGGGTGGGCTCGAACCCGTAGGTTGCGAGGTCGCCCTCGTGGAGTTCGCGGAAGAACTCCTCCATCTCCTGTTTGTCCTTTATCACCTCGGCGTCGGCCAGCGCGTCCGAGGCGGCGTCAACGAGGTCGTAGAGTCCGGACTCGTCGGTGTACGCGATGTCGAACTTGCCGAGCACCTTGTCGTCTACCTCGTGGTGGAGGTAGCCGCCGTCCAGGAACTCGTCTTTGGTCGGCGAGGGACCGCCGACGAGCACGCCGTCGAGTTCGTGGCGCTTCGGGACGAACAGGTCGTCCGCCATCTCCGCGACCTCCTGATAGAAGTTGTCGATGGCCTCCAGCCGCAGGCGGTGGAAACGCTGGGCGGACTGCCCACCTTTGCGCTGTTTGCCCGGCACGAGCGACGAAGCGGACTTGACGGGTTCGACGCGCTTGCCCTTCAGCCAGCCGACGTTGGCCTCGCGCCGGTCGAGCACGATGAGCCCGTACAGCCCCTTGTCGCCCAGCATCTCCTCCAGCGGCTCCGTGAGGAACATCGAGTCGCAGTGGTAGCGGAACGACTGAATGGGCTCCGGCGGGTTTTCGAGCACCTTCGTGACCATGTCGGTCTGGCCGCCGCCGGTGTCGATCGCGCCGCTGAAGATGACGATTCCGTTGTCCGGGGGAAACGTGTCGTAGTAGCGCAGGCGATCTTTGATGGACGTAAGCGCGTCCTGCACGTTGGTTCGCGTCTGCTTCGACTTTATGTTGCTCGCCTCGCTGTGCTCCTGCGTGATGTGCGCGACCACGTCGCTGATCTGCTTGTCCGGCGGGATGTAGATGGTGACGAGTTGCGTTCCGGAGCCCTCGTACTCCCGGAGGTCTTCGATGACCTTCTGGAACTCGTACCGCTTCCTGTCGGACGGTTCGCCCTCCTGCTGGCTCATTACCGTATCTAGCCGCCCCAACCGGTAAGTAACCTTTGACCTCCCGTCGTCTCCGCTGGCCGACGTATCTCCAGATCGGCCAATTATATTTTGCTGCCTCGGGATATATTTTCTCGACGAGGTACAGAATATGAATGACGAAAATAAAGCGGCGTTACCGCTTGCCGCCTCTCGTCGGTCGTTTCTGCGGGCGACCGGGCTCACCGCCGGACTCGTCGGCGTCAGCGCGCCAACCGCCACCGCAGAGACGAACGACGAAACCGACAAACCAAACATGACGTACGAACTCCCTCCGCTCCCGTACGGGTACGACGCACTGGAACCGAGCATCGACGCGCGCATCATGGAGCTGCACCACGACAAGCACCACCAGGGGTACGTCGACGGTGCGAACGCCGCGCTCGAAAAGCTATCCGAGATGCGACAATCGGGCAACTTCAGCGACGTGAAAGCGGTCAAGCGCGACCTCTCGTTCAACCTCTCGGGCCACGTCAACCACTCCGTGTTCTGGGAGAACATGTCGCCGGACGGCGGCGGTAAACCGTCCGGCGAGTTCGCAGACGCACTGGACCAGCACTTCGGCTCGTTCGACGGGTTCAAGCAGGACTTCTCCGCCGCGGCGAAGAGCGTCGAAGGCTCAGGCTGGGGAATGTTGGTCTACGACCACGTCGCGGACAAGCCGATCGTCATCCAGGCCGAGAATCACAACGACATAGCGGTTCAAGGGTCGACGCCGCTCCTCGTGCTGGACGTGTGGGAGCACGCCTACTACCTCCAGTACGAGAACGAGCGCGGAAAGTACGTCGACAACTTCTGGAACGTCGTGGACTGGGGCGACGTGGCGAACCGGTACGAGGCGGCTCGGAACGCGAACGTGCTCGGCGAGTGCTGAGCGATCGCTCGGATCGGTCGCTTCGCGGGCGAACCTCTCGACGGACTAACTTTATATACGTGTCCTTGTTCGGTCTGATATAACAAACATGACCGGGACAGTATACGCGGTTGCAAGCGGTAAGGGAGGTGTGGGGAAGACGACGACCGCAATCAACCTCGGTGCGATGCTCGCGGCGGCGAACTACGAGGTCGTCGTCGTCGACACCGACCTCGGGATGGCGAACGTCGAGGGGTACCTCGATTTCGAACTCGCCGGTCCGACGCTCCACGAGGTGCTCGCGGGCGAGGCGGACGTCGCTGACGCCATCTACGAAGCTCCGGGGGACATCGACGTTCTCCCGAGCAGCACCGACATCCACGCGTTCGCCCAGTCGCAGACGGCGAACCTCCAGCGGGTCGTCGCCGAACTCCGCGACTCCTACGAGTACGTCCTGCTCGATACGGGCGCGGGCATCAGCTACGACACCATCCTCCCCCTCTCGCTCGCGGACGGCGTCCTGCTCGTCACCACCCCGGACGTCGCCGCGGTGCGCGATACCTCCAAGACGGGCGAACTCGCGGCCCGCGTCGAAGCGACCGTGCGCGGCGCGGTGCTCACCCAGCGAAGTAACGACATCCTAAACGCGGACGACGTGGAAGGGACGCTCGACACCGACGTGCTCACCGTCGTCCCCGACGACGAGGCGGTTCCGATGGGTATCGACGCGGGGCGACCGCTGGCCGCGTTCGCCCCTAACAGCCCCGCCGCGAAGGCGTACCGCGAACTCGCCGACATCCTCACCGGCGCGACGGACACCCCCGAACTGTCCGGCGAACCCCGGCCCGCCGACTCCCGCGCGCCGACGCGCGCCGACGCCGAGGCGGAACTGCCGGACGACGACCCGGCGACCGCCGCGTCGAAGGCGACCTTCGACGCGGACCCGGTTCACGACCTCATCGACGAGCGAATCGTCGAAGACGCCGACCGGCGGGAGGCCGCCGAGTCGACCGCCGAGAACGCCTCCGAGTCGTCCGACGACGACCCCTCCGAAACTCCACCCGCCGAATCCGACGCGGCGGAATCCGACGCGACGAACCCCGACGCGGGCGATTCGGACGACTTCGACACCGCCCTCGCGGAACGCGCCGCGGAGTTCGACGAACCGATGGGCGAGGACGGGCCGACGAGGCAGGTCGTACCGACCGCGTCGGACGAACCGACGAACGGGGCCGACTCGATGGAAGACGCCGATTCGTCGACCGCGGACGAACCGACCGGCGACTCCGACCCGATAGCGGAGGCCGAACCGGCGGGCGCTGGCGAAGCCGACCGGGAAGCCGGTCCGCCGGAGGAGTCTCCGGACCTACCCGACGAGATAGTCGACGCCGAATCGGACGACGTGGACGACGTCCCCTTCCAGGACGACCCCGTCCCGGCGGAACTGAACGCCGCTTCCGAGGACGAAGACGAGGACGACGGGAAGGACGGTTTGTTCGGTCGAATCGGTTCCCTGTTCCGGTAATCCGGAAATAACGAAGTAGTCGGAGGTGTTCTAGCGGGGTAGAATGGCGGATCAGGGTTCGGTTCCGTTCTGGTGGATCGTTCTGTTCGCGCTGGTCGCGCTCGGTCTCGGCGCGGGTGCGATACTGTTCGTCGGCGGCAGCCTACTCGCGTCGCCGGGGTTCGTTCACATCGACTCGGGCGCTTCGACGCCGATGACGCCCAGCGCGTTGGCGACGGTGTGCTTCGCGGCGGCGACCAGCGCGAGGCGGGCGTCGCGCAAGTCGTCGTCCTCCGCCGCGAGGACGGGACACTCGCGGTAGAAGGCGTTGAACGTCTCCGCGAACTGGCGGGTGTAGGTGGCGACGGCGTGGGGTTCGAGGTCCTCCGCGGCCGTTTCGATGACGTGCGGGAACCGCGCGATGACCTCGACGAGTTCGCGCTCTTCCTCGGTATCGAGCAGGGAGGGGTCGACGTCGGCGGGAACGTCTCCGCCTGCCTCCGCGATGATGCCGCAACAGCGCGCGTGGACGTACTGGACGTAGGGGGCGCTCTGGGCCTCGAAGTCGAGCGCGCGGTCCCACTCGAAGGTGATGGTCTTCGTCGGCTGCTTCGAGATGATGTCGTAACGCACCGCGCCGATTCCCACTTGGCGGGCGATGCGGTCGACGTCCGCCTCGGTGAGGTCGTCGTCGCGGATGCGGTCGTCCATGCGCGATTCGACCTCCTCGCGGGCGCGCTTTTCGGCCTCGTCCAGCAGGTCGTCCATGTCGACGCCGGTCCCGTGGCGGGTGCTCATGCCGCCCTCGGGGAGGTTGACCCACGAGTAGTGGAACGAGGTCAACCGGTCGGTGTCGTTGCCCAGAATCTCCAGCGCCTGCGCGAGTTGTTCGCCCTGTAGCTTGTGGTCCTCGCCGATGACGGTGACGGCGCGGTCGTAGTTGTCGAACTTCCACTCGTGGTGGGCCAGGTCGCGCGTCGTGTAGAGGCTGGTGCCGTCCGAGCGCAGGAAGACGAGGTTCTTCTCGAAGCCGAACTCCGAGAGGTCGAGCTGCCACGCGTCGTCCTCGTAGACGGCGTACTCCGTCTCTTTCAGGCGCGAAACCACGTCGTCGGTGCTCCCGTCGCGCATGAACCGCGTCTCCTTGACGAACTCGTCGAACTCCGCGGGGAGGCGGTCCAGCGTGACGCGCATCCCGGAGAGGACGGTGTCGACCACCTCGCCGACGCGCTCGTAGGTCGCCTCGTCGCCGTCCTCCAACCCCTGCAGGATGGACTGAATCTCGGTTTCGGCCGCCTCGGCGTCCTCGGGGGCGGCCTCTTCGAGGTAGGCGTTGCCCTTGCGGTAGTAGCGCACGAGGTCGTAGTCGGCGCGTTCGCGCTCAGGTTCCGGCAGGTCGTCCTCGTCGAACGTCTCGTAGGCCCACGTGAACACCGCCATCTGGCGACCCGCGTCGTTGACGTAGTAGTGGCGGTCGACGTCGTAGCCCGCGAAGTCCAGGATTCGCGCGACGGCGTCGCCGGTGATGGGGTTGCGGGCGCGACCGACGTGGATCGGGCCGGTCGGATTCGCGCTGGTGTGCTCGACCACGACGCTCTCGTCGGTCGGGTCGAGGCGACCGTACTCCTCGTTCTGTCCCGCCCCGACCGTCTCGTCGTAGTACGCGTCGCTCGGCAGGAAGTTGACGTAGGGACCCTGCGCGGTCGCGGCGGCGACGTAGTCGTACCCCTCGACGTCGATTTCCTCGGCGACGTCGCTCGCGACTTTCGGCGGGGGTGCGCCAACCTCCCCGGCGAGTCGGAACGCCGCGCTGGAGGCGAGTACGGCGTCCACGCCCTCCGGAGGCGTCTCGATTCCGAGGTCGTCGGTCGGGAGGTCGAGGGAAGATAGCGCCCCGCGAAGGGCGTCCTCGACTTCCCCCCTGAAGGTCAGGAACATACCGGTTCTTCCGAGTCAGCCGGTAAATGGGTTTCTGAACGTCACGACGCCTCACGTGGTCGCCCGAACCAACCGCCCGCCGAGCGAATCGATCCAGAGGATTCCGAGACCGACGCCGTAGGCCAGCGTGGCCGCGATTCCGACGCCGACCATCAGCAGGACGCCGCCCGGCAGGAGCGAGGACGCGACCAGCGCGCCGACGGCGACCTGTCGCCAGTGGGTTCGCATGGTCCGATAGCGGACGACGCCGCCGTGGTGGAACAGCAGCATCGTCACCGGCACTTCGACCCAGAGGCCGACGCCCACCGTCGTGGCGAAGACCAGCCAGAAGAACGAGGCGGTGCGGTACGCGATGACCATGTCCGCGGCGAGCGCGTCGGCGACGAGGTAGGAGACGACCGCCGGCGCGACGTACCGGTAACCGACGAAGCTTCCGCCGAGGAGGCCGACGGCCAGCACGCCCGCCCAGACGAGGAACACGTCGCGGTTGGCCCGCGCCAACCCCCGCGACTCGATGGCCGGCCACGCGTAGTAGAACAACAGCGGGAGCACCGCGACGACCCCCGCGATGAGACTGACCTTCATCTCGAAGGCGAGCGCCTCGACGGGGTGCAGGAGGACGATGTCAACGTCGCTCGCCCGGAACCCCGCCGGAAGGTGCGCGAGGAAATCGCGCTTGATGGCGCCGATGCCGCCCCCGTAGAGGTAGGTGAACACCAGCGCGACCACGGTCATGAACGCGCCGACGAGTCGAAACGACTTGCTCCTGAGGCTGCCGACGACGAACCGGAGGTCGTAGTAGTAGCCGCCGATGTCGTCCTCGGTCGTCTCCTCCTCGGCGAACGCCGCCGCCATCCGGCTCGCGGTTCGCTCGACGGTGTCGGGCACGCCGGCGTCCTCTCCCGTTCGGTCGGCGACTCGTCCGTCGGACTCGTCGCGTTCGTCGAACCGGTCGAGAAGCGCTTCCGCCGTCTCCGAATCGCCTGCGTCGAGCGCCGCGTCGGCGAGTTCGAGGGCCTCGTGTTCCGTGAGGTCGGCGAACGCTTCGGGCGGCGCGGCGCGGACTCCCGCCGCGTCGAGCGCGGCGAGGTCGATTCCGTCGGTATCGGGTCGTCCGTACCGTCGAGCGCGACCGCTCCACTCCACGATTCTCGCGCACCCGATACCGACGAAGTACAGCGCGCTCATCGGTATCGCCACGAGCGACATCGAGAAGGGGTCGGGCGACCCGTTCGCCATCGAACTGACGACGACGATGGCGAAGACGGCGTGTCGCCAGTAGTCCCGGAACAGGTCGGCCGAGACGACGTTCGCGTACACCAGTCCGCCCATCACGAGCGGGAGTTCGGCGGTCAGCCCCAGCACGAGCGTCAGCAGGAAGACGAACTGCGTCCACTCGACGATGGAGTAGGTCGGCTGGAACCCCGCCGCTATCGCGTTGGTGATGAGGAATCCGAACAGCAGGGGAAGGAAGACGACGTAGGCGTAGACGACTCCGCCGACGAACAGGCCGACCGCCAGCGCCGCGACGAACAGGTGCGTGCGGCGGCGACCCGGGAACGAGACCCCTCGTTCCCGGAGTTTCCACCGAGAACGATACAGAATCCACCCCGCCGCCGCCAGCAGCCCGGCGAACAGTCCGATCTTCGCCTGCAGGAGTACCACGTCGAACGGCGTCACCGCGACGACGACCGCCTTCGTTTCGAGGAGTCGCCGCGCGAGCGCGGGCCACACCCAGAGGCGAAGGGCGTAGAACGTCGCCAGAAATACCGCGACGAAGACGACGAACGCTATCCGCAGTTCCGACCGCACGCTCCGCAGCGCGGTACCCAACACTCCCTCGAACCCGAAGCTCTCGTTTTCCCCCATTGGAACCCCCGCGTAATCGCGGTGGTTAGTTCGTCACGCTCGGCTATCAACTTTCCTCGCGTTTCCTCGTTCACGGGTCGCTTCGCCCCGCCCACCGAAGCATATCGGCGAACTTCAGCGCCGACTCGTGACGGTCGTCGGGTCCGACGCCGTGGCTCTTCGGAGCGCGTCGCCGAGAGTGGCGTCGCGCGATTCGATACGTTCGATGGCTTCGACTCTCCCGTGGCCCGTCAGGAGTTCCGCCGCGAGCAGTCCGAGGTCGCACACGTCGTCTTCGGAGGTCCCCACCGACCCGGCGCGGTATCGCCACTGCTCGTTTCCGTAGACGGAGAGCGCGTGGACGGCGCTGTTTGTTCGGGCGTACAGCATCCCGCCGACCACCTCAGTGATGTTCGCCGCTTCGCCGGTGTTAAACGTCCACGATATCGTCGGTTCGGGCGCGGACGAACGGGCCGGATTCGACGGGTTCCAGAGGGGAACGCTCGCCCCCGCGCTTCGCACGAACTCCCGTCCGGTCGGCGAGTCCTCCCGTCCGCGCTATCCGCACCTCACGATTCGTCTATCGTCTCGATGACTCGCTGGGAAAAGTCCACCTCGGAAAGGTCCTCGCTTTCGAGCGCCCCGGAGCCACTCGGCCTCGGTTCGCCAGCGACCTACCCGCTCGCCGTCGAGGTCGGTCACCGACCCGCGGAGGTTTCTCGGCGTTTCCGTCAGGTCGCGAACCGCGTTGATGACGCGCCCCACCTCCCGATGCGGCACCGCGTCCGTTCGCCCGGCGGCGATGGACTCGTACTCGATGTCGATTCGCTCCTCGTCGTACTCGAGCGACGTGACGTAGACTCCGTGGCTCATCAGTCGCGCTTCGAGTCGGTCGGCGTCGAAACCCATGCCCGGGAGCGCGTCGTCCATCGGCAAAGGGATTGCGCGAGGACTTCGAAGCCGAAACGGGCGGGACGTTTTCGGTTCGAACTCCGTTCGGACGCCGCTACGCGTTCGACGATTCGGGCCGCCCGGAGCGACTAACCGCCGGGCGCTCGAACCGACTCCACCGCGTCGAATCGGCGGGACCGAACCGCGACCGCAGCGTCGCAACAGACCTCGCCGACGCGACCGGGGGTGGGATATTCGATGACGCTACGAACCGACTTCGAACGGCGGGGGTGCGGACGCGACGGAACCGAACGACGAACCGACCGAGGAGGGTGCGTGCGGGACGACTTCGGAGGAACCCGATGACCGAGCCGTCGCGGAGGGACGTGCTCTCGGGTCTGCTCGCTGCCGCCGCGGGGTCGGCCGCGGCCGAGTCCGGTGGAGCGTCCCGGCGGCAGTCCCGGTTTCCGGACACGGTCGTCACCTCGCGGGAACAGCTAGAACGCACCTTCGAGAACCTCTCCGCCGGGGAGACCGTCTGGATCAGCGACGAGGGCGCGCCGTACCGCACCACGCGGTGGCTCGACGTCGACGTCGACGGGGTGACCGTCGTCGGACCGGGCGTCCGGCGACTCGTGATGCCCGCGGACGGGGCGAACGTCGGCGGAATCCGAATCGGACACAACGGTCGCTGCGAGAACGTCGAGGTGCACGGCGTCGGCTACCACGGCAATCCCGACGGACAGCGTCCGAGCGCCAAGCGACTCCACGGGTTCGTCGTCCGCGACGCGACCGCGGTCCTGCTGTCGGGCAACTCGACGACCCGAACCCACCCGTACCACGAGCACAACACGGGCGGGAGCGGCATCAGCGTCGAGCGCCGGGCCACGGACGTCGTCGTCGCGAACAACTACGTCTACGACGTCGGCGACCGGGGTATCCAACTCGCCGGCGACCGCATCGCGGTGGTCGGCAACACCGTCGTGAACGGTTTCGACCACTCCGTCGCGCTGGACGCGTGGGTGCCCGACGAGCGCCACGCCACCAACGTCCTCGTCCGGGGGAACGTGATGGGCGGCAATCCGCAGGGCGCGCTGGTCGGCGCGAGCGGGGGTCGGCAGGAGTCGAACGTCGGTTACTTCGACGTCTCGAACAACCTCGGCTTCGGCGAGCACAAGTCGCTGTGTCTCGTCGGCTTCGGGCAGGCGCTCCGGGGTATCCAGATAGCGGGTAACGTGAGCGTCCAGTCGAAAAAGGGGAAGTTCTCCGGCGTCTCGCTCGCCATCGAGCGCGCCGAGGACGTGACCGTCAGGGGCAACGACCTGTACGACTACGCCGGGCGGGGCATCGACATCGGCGGCGGTATCGAGGACTTCACCGTCAGCGACAACGCGATTTACGACGCGGGCGAGGCCGGGATACGCGTCGCGGGAGCGACGGACGGCGTCGTTCGGGACAACTACGTGGACGGTGCCGGGGGTGCTGGCATCCTCCTCGACGGCGCGCGGTACGTGACCGTTGGCGGGAACCGCGTCCGTCGGGTCGGCGGCGCGGGCGTCGTCTCGCGGAACGCGCCGAACCTCGCCCGTCACCTCATCGCCGACAACTATCTCAAGGAGTTCGGTCGGAGCGACGGAACCTCGCCGGGCATCCTCGTCGGCGACTCGGGCGTGAACGTCCGGCGGAACTACGTCCTCCGGTCGGGAGCGCCCGCGATTGTCGAACGCGGCGGCGCGGGACGGAACCGCTACGAGGACAACTGGGCCGACGCCGACGGACCGAATCCGTGGCGCATCGGTTCTGCGACGTCGGCGGTCGCGGGTCACTCGCCCGCCGTGGACGCGCACCGCGGTCTCACGCCCGACGGCCGGGGAAACGCGATTCGGGTCGAGTTCGAGAAGCCCTACGCCGACCCGCCGAAACTCGCGTTCGGACGGCGCGGCGGCGGCGTTCGGGGCGTGTCGTACGCGACCGACGGGAACGGCGATTTCGTCGGCGCGACGGTGACGCTGGCCGGACGCGGCGGGGTCGTGGACGTCTTCGTCGAGTCCGTCTGAGGGCTCGCCGGATTCGACCATCGCAAGGTGATGCGGGGTCGCGTCTCGGAGAAAACCCTCGTTGCCGTGGATTGGTGGCACGACGCGCGTCGCAAACTTACCCTCCGCGGTTGATCGTGATCGATGGATTCGACCGCTGGATACGGTACGGTCGCTGCGAATTCTACCCCGAGTCGTCGTACGGGCGACCATTTTTTAGGGTGTGACTCGGGACTACGCGCATGGGTCACGATTCCGAACTTGCGGGCCGTATCCAACACACCGAAGTCGGGCCGACCGCAGACCGCGGTCGAATCCTCGACGTCCTCGATGCGTGTCTGGAGTACGGCTTCGACGGAGCGATGGTTCAGCCGTGTTGGGTTCCACTGGCGGCCGACCGACTGGGCGCTACCGACGTGTCGGTCTGTACGGCGCTTGGCTATCCTCTGGGCGGCGACTCGCCGCTCACGAAGGCGACGGGAATCCGCGATGCCGTTGCAGCGGGTGCAGACGAACTGGACGTGATGGCGAACATCGGCTTTCTCAAATCCGGCAAGGATGCGGCGTTTCGCCGCGAACTGGAAACGCTGGTCGAGGCGTCCGGCGATGCGACCATCAAGCTCATGTTGGAACTCGGCGGGCTCACCGACGACGAGGCCGCCCGGGAAATCGAGTACGCCGTCGATGCGGGATTCGACTACCTGAAGAACTCGAGCGGGTTCGGTGCTGGCGGGCGGGCAACCGCCGAGAACGTCGAATTCGTCGCCGAACGCACACCCGACGAGGTCGGAGTAAAAGCAAGCGGCGGCATCAAGACGGCGGCCCAGGCCCGCGCCCTCCTCGACGCTGGCGCTGATCTCCTCGGCGCCTCGAGCGGCGTCGAAATCGTCACGGGAAGCGAAGGCGATGACGGATACTAACGGAAACGCACGCGTCACGGTCGTTGGCTCGTACAATCACGGATTGACGGTATCGACGCCGCGCATCCCCGTCCCCGGAGAAACGGTACTCGGGAGCGATTTCGCGGAGGGTGTCGGTGGAAAAGGCTCGAATCAAGCGGTGGCGGCCGCCCGCCTCGGCGGGGACGCGTCGTTCGTCGGTTGCGTCGGTACCGACCGCTTTGCCGACGACGCGTTCTCGCTCTGGGCGGACGAAGGTGTCGACGCTGCCGTCGACCGTATCGAGGACGAACACACCGGCGTTGGCTTCGTCATCGTCAAAGAGGACGGCGAGAACGCCATCGTGGTTGCCCCCGGAGCGAACTCGCACCTCGACCGCGACGCGGTGGAGGATTCGGCGACGGCCATCACCGCGGCGGACGTCCTCTTCTGCCAGTTGGAAACCACCGACGAACCCGTCGTTACGGCGGGTGAGATTGCCGCCGCGAACGAGACGGAGTTCGTCCTGAATCCGGCGCCGGCACGCGAGGTGCCCGCCGACGTCCTCGCGAACGTCGACGTCCTCACTCCCAACAGGGCGGAAGCCCACGTGCTCGCGGGGTATCCACCGGACGCCGACCTCGACGCGCTGATTCTCGCCGAGAATTTGCTCGAAATGGGGCCAGATGCCGTGGTGCTCACGCTCGGCCGTGACGGTGCACTCGTCGCGACGGCTGAACTGACGAAGCGCGTTCCTCCGGTCGACGTCGACGTCGTCGACACGACGGGCGCAGGCGATGCGTTCAACGCCGGATTTGCCGTCGCTCGCGGCGAAGGAGCGACCCTCGTCGACGCCGCTCGCTTCGGGTGTCGCGCCGGTGGATTCGCCTGCACCGCCTACGAAGTCGTCCCGGCGCTCCCGGACCGGGGGACGGTCGAGACGCTTTGAGGGTGCCAGCGAGCGTTTCACGGGGCGGATGACCCGCGGTCGTTCGTGCGCGTCCGAATCGCGGTCAGTACCTATTTGGCGGGGCTTTCCATACCGCTTCCCATGAGTGACAAGCCTCGTCGGGTTATCATCGACACCGACACCGCCGGTGACGATACGCAAGCGCTCTTGCTCGCGGTGACGTCCGAACGCCTCGACATCGAGGGCGTCACCATCTGCGCCGGCAACGTCGAGTTCGAGTACATGGTGGAGAACGCCAAGTACACGCTCGAATTAGCGGGCATCGCGGACGACGTCACCGTCTACGAGGGTGCACGGGAACCGCTGGTGAAGACGCACGAGTTCGCAAGCTACGTGCACGGCGAGGGTGGCCTCGGCGGCGACCTGTTTCCGGATACCGGCCTCCCCTCCGGAGATATCCACGGAGCCGACTACATCGTCGAGCGGGCGCGGGAGAATCCGGGTGAGTTGACGCTCGTCTGTATCGCACCGCTCACGAACGTCGCACTCGCCCTGCGGAAAGAGCCGAATCTGAACGAGTTGCTCGACGAAGTGTGGGTGATGGGCGGCAACGCCAACTGCCTCGGTAACGTCACACCCGCGGCCGAGTTCAACTTCTGGGTCGATCCTGACGCGGCGAAAATCGTACTCCGGGAGCTCGATGTGATGCTTTTCGACTGGGGCGTCACCGTCCGCGACACCGCGTTCGACGCCGAAACGCTCGCCGACTTCGCCGACCGTTCCGAGACCGAATTATCGGCGTTCTTTACGGAGATTTCCGATTCGGTTCGGGCGTTCAACAACGAGGCACACGGAGAGGATATGACGACGCAACCGGACGCGGGTCTGGTCGCGGGACTCATCGAACCGTCGCTCATCGAACGGACGGGGACGTACCACGCCGACGTCGACGAACGGGAGGGGCTGACTCGCGGGTACCTTTCGGTCGATGAGGACGACGTCACCGGCGGCGACGCCCGGACGACCGTCATCGAATCGTTCGACAACGAGCGATTCCGACGGATGTTCGAAGATATGTTGTTCGAGAACGCCCCCGAGATATCGCTCTAGAGGAGGATCTCCGAAAACCGGTGAAACAGCGTCTCCAGAGGAAAGAACGTTTTACCCTCGAACGACATTCTCCACCCGATGAGCGAGTCCGACGGGCCGAAACAGGTGGACAGCCCGAACTACCACCACGAGAACCACACCGCCGCCCAGACCTGCGGGTGGACGGCCAACGCGCTGCGAGGTGAGGGGAAGTGCTACAAGAACATCTTCTACGGCATCCAGTCCCACCGCTGCATCCAGATGACGCCCGTCGTTAAATGTAACGAGCGCTGCGTCTTCTGCTGGCGCGACCACCGCGGCCACGCCTACGAGTTGGGCGACGTGGAGTGGGACGACCCCGAGGCGGTCGTGGACGCGAGCATCCGCCTCCAGCGAAAGCTCCTCTCGGGGTTCGGCGGGAACGACGAGGTGCCGCGCGAGGTGTTCGAGGAGTCGATGGAACCGCGCCACGTCGCCATCTCGCTGGACGGCGAACCGACGCTCTACCCCTACCTGCCGGAACTCATCGAGGCGTTCCACGACCGGGACATCACCACATTCCTCGTGAGCAACGGGACGAACCCGGAGATGCTGGCGGAGTGCGACCCGACGCAACTCTACGTCAGCGTGGACGCCGCCGACCGCGCCACGTTCGACCGCGTGGTTCGGGCCGTGGACGACGACGCGTGGGAGCGACTCCTCGACACGATGGACGTGCTGGCCGAGAAGGACGAGACGCGAACCGTCCTCCGGACCACGCTCGTCGGCGGGGAGAACGTCGACAACCCGGACTGGTACGCCGCCTTCTACGAACGGGCCGACCCGGACTTCGTGGAACTCAAGGCGTACATGCACGTCGGCCACTCGCGGGGTCGCCTCGACCGCTCGGCGATGTTGGACCACGAGGAGGTCGTCGAGTTCACCGAGAAGGTGCAGGAACACATGCCCGATCACGACGTGCTGAAACAGGTGCCCGCCTCGCGGGTCGCCCTGCTCTCGAAGACCGACGACACGTGGGTGCCGAAGCTGAATAAGGGAAGCGAGTTCTGGGAGCGCGACGCCGTGAGTTGGACGCGATTGGGCGAGTGAGGACCACCGACTCGCTTAGCGGTCGTCGTTCCGCCGCTAAGCGATACCACTCTCGCTCCGCTTCTCGTCGGCGCGACGGGTAGCTCACCGGTTCATCTCCCCCCCATCCGTATCGAAATCGCCGTAAAACCAGTAAATTTAGATGCGATGCCCCGGTATCTGTTACGCCGACTTCCCGATTCGCACCCGCACCATCACGATTCTGTTACGCATCTCGATGCCGATATGCTTAAAGGAGAGAAGCGCACAGTTACGAGTATGTCAGCGACATCGCTCGTGGTCGGATACGACGAACTCGCCGCGCTGAAGCTTCTCGCCCTCGACGGAGCGCTCGAAAGCGAGGTCAAGGTGTCCTGCGCCGACCTCGCGGAGCGCCTGGACGCGTCCAACCAGACGGCCTCGCGCCGCCTCCAGCGGTTGGACGACGCGGGTCTCGTCACCCGCGAAATCGTCAGCAACGGGCAGTGGGTCGCCATCACCGACGACGGCGAGTGGGAACTGAAACGCGAGTACGAGGATTACCGGCGCATCTTCGAAAACCTCTCCGGCGTCGACCTCTCGGGCACGGTGACGGGCGGGATGGGCGAGGGTCGCCACTACATCTCCCTCTCGGGCTACATGGAACAGTTCGTCGAGCGACTGGGCTACGAACCGTTCCCCGGCACGCTGAACGTCGAACTGACCGCGGAGAGCGTGCGCTCCCGGTCGGCGATGGACGCGCTCGACCCCGTCCCCATCGACGGATGGGAGGACGGCGACCGAACCTACGGTCCGGCGGTCTGTTACCCCGCCGCCGTGGAGACGACCGACGGGAAGTCCTACGAGCGGGCGCACGTCATCGCGCCCGAACGAACGCACCACGACGAGGGCCAGTTGGAGCTCATCGCCCCCGAGAAACTCCGCGACGAACTCGGACTGGACGACGACGACCACGTCACCGTCCACGTCGAGGAGGCACCATGAGCCAGACGGCAGCCGTAACGGTCGAGCGGGCGGTCGAAGCGTTCCGCGACGGGTCACCGCTGCTCGTCCACGACGCCGCCGACCGCGAGGGCGAAACCGACCTCGTCTACCCGGCGGAGGCGATCACGCCGGAAGCGGTTTCGCGCCTCCGAAACGACGCCGGAGGGCTGATCTGCGTCGCACTTTCGCACGACGTGGCCGAGGCGTTCGACCTGGCCTACTTGGACGAAATCATCGACCACCCCGCGAGCGAGGGACACGACCTCGGCTACGACTCCCGGTCGTCGTTCTCGCTCACCGTCAACCACCGCGACACCTACACCGGCATCACGGACGACGACCGCGCGCTGACGATAACCGAACTCGCCGCCGCGGCGAACGCTCCCCGCGAGATCGACTTCGCCGCCGAGTTCCGCGCGCCGGGTCACGTTCACCTCCTGCGCGCCGCTCCCGCCCTCCTCGCTGAGCGACAGGGCCACACCGAACTCGGCATCGCGCTCGCGGCGGCCGCCGGCAGCGCACCCGCCGTCGTCGTCTGCGAGATGCTGGACGACCAGACGGGCGGGGCGCTCTCGCCGGAGGATGCCCGAGCGTACGCGGAGCGCCACGCGTTTCCGTATCTGGAAGGGTCGCAGATTATCGAGACGTTGGGGTGAACCGGACGTTTCTCTTTCCGACGACGGTTCGCTCTTTCCCGTGCGAGTTCGCGTCCTTTCGATTTTCGGAGCGGAGTACTAAAACCACCGCAGAATTTGAACCCCTCGAGAATTCAAAACGCGAGACTAATTCTACTAGTATCGGAAGGTTTCTATCATAACCAATCAATTCGGTAGCAATCGTTAAAAGGCGTAACTCGCCTTAAAGTCCCAGTAGACGAACTGTAGCTCTCTATATTAGTAAGTTCGTTAATATTATATACAACTATTGAAAAAGTGTATGTACTTCCATGACACGGAAGATATCACCACATAGCATATCGAGTCAGATGCAGCGACGTGACTACCTAAAGAGCATCGGCGTGCTCGGTGCCGGTGCTGCTCTCGCTGGCTGTTCTACTAAGAGCGACGACCCTGACACTACCGGAACGTCCTCCGGCACGCCCTCCGAAGGAGACGCGAACCCCCCCGAAGACGTCGAGGTCGGCGGCACGTGGATCAACGGTCTCACCAGCGACGCGAAAACGCTCGTCCCGTTCCTTTCGGCGGACGAAAGCTCCTCGGAAGCCCTCATGCGCATGGTGGATTGGGGTGCGACGATGGACGAGGCCCAAGAGATGCAGGGCCTCTTTTTCGAATCGTGGAAACAAAACGACGCGAACGACCAAATCACGTACAAACTTCGGGAGAACCTCAAGTACGGCGGCGACTACGGTCAGCTCACCGCCGACGACTACCTGTTCACCATCGAGAACCTCCACAGCGTGAAAGAGAGCTGGACGGGATACTCGTACGCCGACCAGTTTTACATCAACGGCGAACCGATAGAGCTGGAAAAGCTCGGCAAGTACGAGTTCCGGGCGACGCTTCCCCAAGCGCGAGCGAACTACAAGTACAACGATTACATTTCGTACATCACTCCGCTTCCGCAGGACCTACTGAAGAAGTACCTCCCGTCGTTTCAGGACGACTCGAAGAAGGCCAAGGAGAACTTCGTCCAGAGCATCAAGAAGGACTCTGAACTCCAGGACGGGAGCTGGACCGGCAACCTCGGCGCGTTCAACCTGAAAGATTGGAAGCGCCAGTCGAAGATCGTCTTCGAGCGCAACTCCGACTACTACCTCGCCGACGCCGACGACTACCACGACGACATTCCGTTCTTCGACAAGTTCGTTATTCAGATCTTCAGCGAGGAGTCCACGATCACGTCCGCGCTGAAAAACGGCGGCGTCACGAGCGCCGGCATCGACGAGTTCAAGGCGGAACAGTTCAAGCAGCACCCTGAGGTCCAAGTCTGGCACAGCCGATACGGCGAGGGCCTCTTCTACGTCAGCCTCAACCACCGCATCAACAGCTGGGAAGGCCTTCGAAACCAGGAGGTTCGTCGGGCGATGGCCATGTCGCTCGACAAGAACGTCATGGTCGACCAGATCGCGCAGGGCTACGCCGACCCGGCCCACACGTGGTCTCCGGTCTGGGGACCGTACTACGACGAGAACGGCGTCTGGAAGCCCAACGGTCCGCGTATTGAAGCGGCGAAGACCAAGATCGAGTCCGCCCTCTCCGGAAAGGGCTACAAGTACAACGGCGACAAACTCGTCGACTCCAACGGCGACCAGGTCGAACTGAAACTCGTCTGGCTCACCGGTTCGAAGTCCGTGAAGCTCACGAAGGACTACCTCAAACAGCAGTTCGGTAAAATCGGCATCAAGGTCGTCCTCGAAGGCGTCGGCTGGACGACGCTCCTGGGCAAGTACGCCGCCAACTCCCACAAGAATCTCCCCCAGAAGTGGCGGAGCAACCTCGACGAGAGCGGAGAGCCAGCGTACTCCGCCGGACCGTACAACGGCGGTCCGTGGAACCAGTCGGTCTCCGAGAAAGACTGGGACCTGATGACCGGTATCGGCTTCGACCACGGCGCGTACAGCCCGTGGTCGGTCATCAAGATGCAGTTCTCGAAGGAAGGGTCGTTCAACTGGTTCGGTCTCGACCCCGATATCGACGTCGCGAAACTCTGTGACGAAGCCGCGGCGGCCGCGACGCGGGGCGAGACGAAACGGAAGCTCCAGAAGGCCCTCGTCTACCTGAGCAAGTATCAGCCGGTTCTATTCACGCAGTCCGAACACGCGCTCACGGGCTACCGAAAGAAGGTCGGCGGTCTCGAACCGGCGAAGAACTTCTTCACGGAAAACTCCGTGAACCGGGAGCTCTACTTCGAGAAGTAATCCCGAGCCAAATTCAATTTTACGTGATAAGCATGTCGCACGCAATTTTACGGTGATACCATGGCAATGTACGCATATATCGGAAAGAGACTACTGTGGTCCGTCTTCGTCACCTGGTTCGCGCTGACCATCGTCTTCGGCGTCGTCCTCATCTCGCCCAACACGGGCAAGATGCAGGCGTCGTTCCAAGCGGCGCAGGCGGGGTCGAGCATCGAAGACGCCCAAGCGGCGTACGAGGCGAGAAACGACCTCGATCGCCCCGTTCACGAACGCTACCTCGATTACATGAAGAACATGGCGACGGGGAACTGGGGGTGGAGTACGACGCGCAACCAACCCGTGATGACGGCGATGGGAGAAGCGTGGCCGTATTCGGCCCAAATCATGATCCCGTCCACCATCATATCGGTGTTGGTCGGGTTCGCCATCGGAACGTACACGGCGATCCACCAGCACACGTGGAAGGACTACGTCGGTTCGTTCATCGCGTTCTTCGGAATCAGCGTCCCCAACTTCTGGTTCGCTATCATGGCGATCTTGGTCGTCATCGTATGGGGGAGCGACCTGGTCATCCTCGGCTTCCCGCTCGATAACATCCTCCCGCGGGCGTACTACAACACGAGCATCGAACTGGTTTCGCTGGCGAATTTCGCCCAGATCGTCATTCCGATCTTCGTCACGTCGACGGCGCTCATGGCGGGACAGATGCGGTACGTGCGCGCCGAAACGCTCGAGTACATGGAGCGTCAGTGGGTGAAAGCCGCGAAGGCGAAGGGCGCGAACAACTGGCGAATCATGACGCGCCACGTCCTCCGGGTCGCTATCATCCCGCTCGTGACCATCCTCGTCGGGGACGTTCTCGCTCTCCTGTGGGCGGGGGCGTTCTTCGTCGAGATTATTTTCCAGATTCCGGGCATCGGACTGCTCGGTTACAAGGCGTTCACGACCCAGGACACGTCGCTCATCATGGGCGTGACGCTCGTGGGCGTGTTCCTGGCCGTGATCGGCAATCTATTGCAGGACATCGCCTACGTGTGGCTCGACCCGCGGATCAACTACGGTGATCGGACGTGAGTACCGGTACCGACACCGACGTCGGCACCGCGTCGGCCGCGACGCAGTCTGCGCGCGACCTCCCCGACATCACGTTCGACCAGGTCGACTGGAGCGAGTACGAGACGGAGGGAATCGACTTCACGCCGATACTCATCGCGGAAATCGCAGCGTTCGGGCTCCTCACCGGGCTGTTCCTGTACGATTACTTCGTCGTACCGAACGGCGAGGCCACCCTCACGTGGCCGTTCGTGTGGGACGTGACGAAACTGGATTACACGTTCATACTGACGGTGCTCGGGTTGTTCTTCCACGGGGTCGTCCCCGCCTACAAGAACAAGCGCCTGACGATGTACTACTGGCAGGAGTTCAAGAAAAACAGGGCCGCCGTCATCTCGTTGGCGTATCTCGGAGTCCTGTTCGTCGTCGGGACGGTCGGGCCGTTGCTGATAGAAAAACCCGAACTGAGTTTCTCGACGATGACGCACCCGCCGGTGGGGATCACCGCCGCACCGACGGGCGAGGCGATCACCGGGACGTGGGCCCACCCGCTCGGAACGGATCAACAGGGGAAGGATATCCTGAAACTCATGATATTCGGAGCGCGAGTCAGTCTCGAAGTCGGGCTCATCGGAATGCTCATCCTCATCGTCATCGGAACCACCGTCGGTGCGACCGCCGCGTTCTTCGGCGGTCTCGTCGACGAGGTGCTGATGCGGTACGTCGACATTCAGATGACGTTCCCGGCGTTCATGCTCCTCTTGCTGTTCGTCTACCTGTTCGGTGGGAGCCTGTTCATGGTCATCCTCCTCTACGGCGTCCTGAGTTGGGAGGGGACGGCGCGCCTCGTCAGGGGCGAAGCCTTGCAGAAGCGCGAGGAACCGTTCATGAAGGCCGCCAAGACGTTCGGTGCATCGAACCTCTACATCATCCGCAACCACCTCGTGCCGAACGTCTCTCGAACCGTCGTCACGAACGCGACGCTCATCATCCCCGGCTTCATCATCGCCGAAGCGGGACTCTCGTTCCTCGGACTCGGCGACCCCGACGCCATCTCGTGGGGACAGGTGATTTCGAGCGGGCGGTCGGTGCTCGACTCGGCTCCGTGGATAGCGACCATTCCCGGTATCGCTCTCTTCGTAACGATTCTCGCGTTCAACTTCGTCGGGGACGCCGCACAGGACGCGCTCGATCCGAGGAAATCAAACTAATCATGACAGAACCACTACTTTCCGTCGAGAACCTGAAGACCCACTTCGAAACGGACTCCGGGCTCATCCGGGCCGTCGACGGCGTGAGCTTCGAGGTGAACCGCGGCGAAACGGTCTGTATCGTCGGCGAGTCCGGCAGCGGTAAGTCGGTCACCAGCGAATCGGTCACGCGATTGTTCGAGTCACCGCCCGGAAAAATCGCCGACGGTACGGTGACGTTCGACGGCCACGATATCACCGCGGCGACCGAAGCCGAGCTTCGGTCGCTCCGCGGCAGTCGCATCAGCTACATCTTCCAGAACCCGCAGGGGGCGCTCAACCCCGTCTACACGGTCGGCACGCAGATCGTCGAGTCGCTCCAACTCCACACCGACCTTCGCAAGGACGAGGCGCGGGAACGCGCCATCGAACTCCTCGACCAGGTCGGTATTCCGGAAGCGACGACTCGCGTGGACGACTACCCGCACGAGTTCTCCGGCGGGATGAAACAGCGCGTCGTCATCGCCATGGCGCTCGCGTGCCAACCGGACCTGCTCATCGCGGACGAGCCGACGACCGCGCTCGACGTGACGATTCAGGCCCAGATTCTGCGCCTGCTCGACGAGCTTCAAGAGGAGTTCGACATGAGCGTCCTCCTCATCACCCATGACCTCGGCGTCGTCGCGGAAGTCGCGGACCGCGTCGTCGTCATGTACGCGGGAAAGGTGATGGAGCGAGGTGACGTGTTCGAACTCTTCGACAATCCCGCGCATCCATACACGAAGGCGCTGCTCGAGTGCCTCCCGGGGGAGGGAGAGATGGAGGCGATCGGTGGCGCACTCCCGAGCCCCGCAAACCCGCCGAACGGCTGTCGGTTCCATCCCCGCTGTCCGTACGCCGTCGAGGAGTGCGCGGTCGGCGACCAACCGCCGCTGCACGACGTAGACGAGTCGGCCGACGACCACGTCGCGGCCTGCCTCTACTTCGGCGACGACTACGATCCGTCGGTCGTCGGATACGGATCGGACGAACCATCGCGGGCCAAAGCCGACGGAGGTGTCCGCGAATGAGCGCGGACGATTCGATCCTCGAAGTCAGGAACTTGAAAAAGCACTATCCGGTGAAAGGCAACTTCCTACAGGGAGAGGTCGGCAGGGTCAAAGCCGTCGACGGTATCAGTTTCGAAGTCAGTGAGGGCGAGACCGTCGGCCTCGTCGGCGAATCCGGCTGCGGGAAGTCGAGTGCCGCCGAGAGCATCATCCATCTCGAAGAGCCGACGAGCGGCGAGATACTCTTCGACGGGAAAGACGTCTCCGAGTTCACCGACCGGGAGTGGAAGCGATTCCGTCGGAACGCTCAGATGATCTTCCAGGACCCGGATTCGAGCTTCGACCCGCGGATGAGCATCGGAGAGTGCGTGGCGGAACCGCTGAAGATTCACGGAATGCGAGACCGGGCGAAGCGTCGCGCCATCGTCGAGGATCTCCTCATGCGCGTCGGTCTCACCCGGGAGGACGCCGACCGCTACCCGCACGAGTTCTCCGGCGGGCAGAAACAGCGCATCGCCATCGCGCGGGCGCTCGCGACGAATCCGAAGTTGATAATCGCCGACGAGCCCGTCTCGGCGCTCGACGTATCCATCCAGGCCAACGTTCTCTCCCTGTTGAACCGGCTTCAAGCGGAGTTCGGTATCGCCATCGTCATCATCAGCCACAATCTGGGCGTCGTTCGAGAAGTCTGCGACTACGTGAACGTGATGTATCTCGGCGAAATCGTCGAGTCCGGGCCGACCGACGCGGTGTTCGAACGGCCGCAACACCCCTACACGCGGGCGCTCCTCTCGTCGATGCCCACTCCCGATCCGCGCCGGCGGGGACAAACAGTCGAACTCACCGGGGAAGTGCCGGATCCGTCGAATCCGCCGTCCGGCTGTCGATTCCATACCCGATGCCCCGAAATCATCCAACCCGACGGGTACGACTTCGAACAGTCGAACTGGCGGGCCGTCATGAACCTCCGGGTTCAGCTCCAGACGAAAGGTATCGACCTCGACGCGGTTCACGAGTTCATCGAGGCGGAGCACGACAGACCCGTCGCGGAGCTCGACGATTCGACGAGTATCGTCGGGAACGTCATCAGGGACGAGTTCGAGATTCCCGAGTCGCTCTCGGATTCGCGCGCCGACGACGTCCTCGACAGGGCGCTCGCACACGTCGCGAACGAGAACCAAGAACGGGCCCGCGAACTCCTCGCCAAGGAGTTCCACACCGTCTGCGAGGATACTCACCCCGAACTAGGGGAAACGAAGAGCGAGACGGTGGCCGCGTGCCTCCTCCGAGACGACTCCGGCACCGAACGCGACGCGATAGAGGCCGGGGACTAACCCACTTCTGTCTCTCGAACGGTGAACCGGATGGGAACATTTTTTATGTAGTGAAAGGTGAGGATAGGTGCGGAAAGCAGGGGTTTATCGAGTTGCGTCGCCTAACCTCCTGCCTTCCATTGCTTACTTTAGCGTCGTCCCACTCGGAGGCACCACCGCAGCTCGGGCTCTCTCGTCCGCCGGACGTCCCGGTCGACGACCGGCGCATCGATCACCCGTCTTCGGGGCGCGGTAACGCGACGAACTGTGGCTTTTTGATGCTAAACGGGTCGTAGATCGATTGGTGGCACGCACAGTACACCTCGTCCGCCGCGCCGAACTTCGTACTCTGCGTCGTGCCTTTGAAGGACGGCACGCAACAGAAGTGTGTGCACTTGTCGAACCACGCCATGAATCCCCGTTGCGTGCTCGCCTCGAGCCACTCGTCGCTCCGTGCCGACCGTTCGATTCGCGGACTGCGGAGCACTTGAACCGGTATCTCCTGTCCCCCTTCCGGCGTCCGCCACTTCGCCATCGCGGGTTTTCCGAGTCCAGATTTACCGACCGCGTTGCCCCACGTCTCGTAGTCGCTGAAGTGCTCCGCTTTCAGCGGCTCGCCGCCGGAGAGGCGTTCGCGTTGCCACGCGTACTCCTTCGGTGGATTTTCGACCGAGCGGAAGACGTTATCGACGTCCGCATCCGGCTCGAGTCCCTCGTAGGTCTGCGCGCCGCAGTACTGGAACCACTCGGACGAGTAGGTGATACCGCCGAGTTCCATTTCGGCCTTCGTCACGGTTTCGCCGGCGGGGTTCTGCACCTTCTTGATATCGGGCCAGCGACCTTCGAGCGTGCCATCGTCGGCGATTTCGACGGGGATCTGCGGCATCTCGCGCGGCGCGGGTCCGTCGACGTTCTCGATGCCGTAGTACTGGACCGTCCCCCGCCCTCACCGGTCAGGGAGGTCGTAGATTTCAGCGAAACAGCCCCCGCGGTGCCGAGGGCGGCGAGCGTCGAACTGCCGACGACGCCTTTCACGAAGCGTCTCCGACCCGAACCGTCGGGGTACTTATCGTCGGAGGGCATGTCGTCTTACGATCGGCTCTCGTTTCGCATACTTTCACGGCGTGAATCTCGGCGGGCGATAATGACAAAAAGAATTAAATAATATGGGAGAAAGTGAAGAAATCGAACGGATTTCGATACGACGCCGCACCGAACGGACCCGATACGAGCGTCTCGTTCACGCCGTCACGCGACCACCGATCGTCACGTTCGCGACGGAGCACGATTTCGACCGGTTATTCGGGGAGTACTCCTCTCCGAACGTCCGGAACTAATCGCCAAAACTCATTACCGTGGCCTTCGATGGGACGATTGTATGAGCTTTGATGAGATGGACGTGGACACCATCTGGATGAACGGCGAGTTCGTCGACTGGGACGACGCGAACATCCACGTCCTCAGCCACGGATTACACTACGGGACGGGCGTGTTCGAAGGGGTGCGCTGTTACGACACCGAGAACGGTCCCGCTATCTTCCGGTGGGAAGAACACTTAGAGCGTCTCTACAACTCCTGTAAGCCGTACGATATGGATATCGAGTACGATCCGGAGGAACTCACGGAGGCGACGCTCGAACTCCTCGATCGGCAGAATCTCCGCTCCTGCTACATCCGGCCGATCGCCTACTACGGCTACCACAGTCTCGGCGTCAGTCCCGGCGACTGTCCGACCGACGTGGCCATCGCCGCGTGGCCGTGGGGCGCGTACCTCGGCGAGGAGGCGCTCGAAAACGGCGTGAAGGTGATGGTCTCCTCGTGGCGCAAACACTCGTCTAGCCAGATTCCGACGAACGCCAAGACGACCGGCCTGTACGTCAACAGTCTGCTCGCCGGCGAGGAAGCCCGGCGCAACGGATTCGTGGAAGCCATCGTCCTGAACAAGGAGGGCAACGTCGCGGAAGGTCCCGGCGAGAACATCTTCCTCGTCCGCGACGGCGAGATATACACCCCCGGACTGGCCGAAGGCATCCTCGACGGCATCACCCGCAACAGCGTCATCACGATGGCCCGCGAGATGGGCTACGACGTCAACGACAACGCGACCATCAGTCGCGGCGAACTTCACACCGCGGACGAACTGTTCTTCACCGGCAGCGCGGCGGAGGTCACCCCCATCCGGCAAGTGGACAACGTCGAAATCGGCAACGGAAGTCGCGGCCCCGTGACGGAGGAGATACAGTCGCGCTTCTTCGACCTCGTGAACCGGCGCATCGACGATCACGAAGAGTGGTTCACGTACGTCTAAAGGCCACCTTTTTGCGGCGTCGAGTGTCCCCGCTCAGGAGACGCTTCCGTCTCCTTCGCTGCGGGCCCCGTTCCGTGTGAAAATTCGGACCAAAAAGGACTTCTCCCTTCGGTCGCTCGCATCTTCGAGTCGCTTGTGCCTCACCGAGACGGAACGCGCTCAGTCCGCCTTTTCCTCGAATAGCTCTTCGACGATTTCGGTTACTGCCGCATCCTCCGCTATTGGGTATTTGAACCCCAACTCTCCTCCGACCTCCTCCGCCACCCACCGAAACAGGTCCATCGTGGCGAACAGCGCCCGCCAGAGGTCGTCCGCGTCGTAGCGGGCGAACGCGTCGCCGAGTTCGTCGACCGCCCTGTCGTCGGCCCACTCCTCCAGAAATCGCCCGCCGTGCCACGTGTCCCGGTCGGTTCGAGCGCGGGCGTGCCACCGAATCATCGGGAGCAGGCAGTCGTGTTTCATGTACCCGTCGACGCACCCCATCGCGGTCCATCGCTCCCCGCGTCGAAGTTTCTTCGCGGCCCAGACCGCGTGGTACCAGAAATCGGCGACCGACTCCCGAAACTCCTCGCCCGAAGGGGGTTCCGTTTCGGGTGGAGATTCCGGCACCGCGGCGGCCAGCGCCTCGCCGATACCGCCTTCGTCGTAGGCGACGCGGAAGCCGCGAGCGAAGGTTTCTGCGACCTCGGGGTCGACGTCGCCGCGTTCCATCGCCTCAATTCGCCCGGGGGGAACCAGCACGAAATCCACGTCGAGACCCCCCTCGAACAGAACGCGGCGCTCGGTTCCGTCCCCGGTCGCGGTCGATTCCAGAAACGTCAGCACCGGCGTCCCGAGTTCGGAGAGCCAGTCGGTTTCCGAGAGATAGCCGTCCGGGTCGGTCGTGACGACCACCAGGTCGAGGTCGGACCATTCGTCCGCCGGGCGGCGCTCTCGCGCGCGCGATCCGAGAACCACGATTCCTCGCAGGTCCGGTGCCGCCTCGGCCCGAGCGACGAATCGGTCGAGCAGTCGCTCGTAGGCGGCGTCGGCTTTTCGGTCGGTCATACTGCTCGTGCGACGGTAGAAGAAAAAACGCTGTCGAGAGCGGTTAGCTCGTGACGACGACTTCGCCCTCGGCCACTTCCGGTTCGCGTGCCCGCTCTTCTCCCCGCTCCTCCTCTTCTTTCTTCGCCTTTATCTTCTTCATCCGGAAGATCTCCTCGCGCTCCTGCTCTTCGAGTTTCTGCTCGATGTAATCCTGCGCTTCGTACAGTTCGGGCAGGAGTTTGAACTCCAGCGCGTTGACGCGTCGCTTCGTCGTTTCGATCTCGGTGAGCATCTTCTTCATCGCGGTCTCGACCTCCGCGGCGAGAATGATGCTCTCGATGAGTTCCTCGTAGGCGTCCGCGGTCTCGTCGATGCGGGCGCTGGTTCCGAGCACGCCGTACCCCCGCTCGTCGAGCGATTTCTTGACCTTCGACGACTCGATCTGCGGAACGACGACCCCCATGATGTTCTTCGACTCCGTCGTTATCTCGGGGTGTTCCTGCAGCGCCGCGGCCGCCCCGCGAACCGCCACGTCCCCCTCCATCGCGCGGGCCATGTTGATGGTCTGTTGCGCGCGTTCGTAATCCTCCTCGAGACCGGAGCGTACGTCCTGCGCTTGGTCGAGGATGTCCATGAACTCCATGATGAGGCCGTCACGCTTCTTCTCCAGCGTGCCGTGGCCCCGCTCGGAGAGGTCGATGCGATCCTCTATCTGCATCAGTTCTTTCCGAGTGGGTTTGACGTCCTTAGCCATCTTGCTTGATGGTAAAAACTCGAAGGGGATAATTCTTTACAGTCGGGATTCGCCGCGTCGACGCGCAGCGCACCGAGAACCGACCTCGAACCGCGATACGGGGGCCCTTCGACGATCGAATTTTATATCGATGGGCCGAGAACGTCCGATACCGGTCCCCCCGGACGCCGACCTCGATATGAGTCCACCGCACGACCCCTCCGACGAGAACCGACCGCTCCGCGTCCTCCACTTCGCGGACCTCGAAACCGTCTACGATTCTCCCGAACACGTCGGTCGCCTCGCCGGGCGCATCGACGCGCTTCGAGACGAGAGTACGTTGGTCGTCGGCGCGGGGGACGACACGGCGCTCGGATCGCTCGCGCTCGTCACCGCCGAGGGACGGGCGCAGGCCCGCCCGTTCTTCGAGGCGGTTCGCCCGGACGCCGAGACGTTCGGCAACCACGACCTCGACCCCGGCATCGACCGCGCCCTCGAACTCACCGACGGGACGCCCCAGGAGTGGCTCTGCGCCAACGTTCGGGGTCTCGATTCGGTCGCCCCGTCCGCGCGCTTCGAGGTCGGCGGCCGCCGAGTCGGCGTCGTCGGCGTCGCCCACCCGCAAACGGCCGAGATGTGCGGGGTCAACGTGACGTTCACCGACCCCGTCTCGGCGACGAACCGCGAAGCCGCCGCCCTCCGCGAACGGGGAGCGAAGTACGTCGTCTGCCTCGCGCACCTCGGCGACGACCCGAACTTTGCGGCGGCGGTCGACGTCGACGCGGTGCTCTGCGGACACGAAACAACGCGACGAACTCGTCGCGTCGAAGGCACGCTCCTCGTGCAAACCGGCGGCAACGGCACCGAAATCGCGGAGGTCGTCTTCGACGGCGGCGAGCCGACCGTCACGTTCCACGCGACCGCGGAGGCACCGATCGACCGGAGCGTGGCTGCGACGTACCGCCGTCGTCGAAACGCCGCCGGACTGGACGACGTGGTCGCCACCGTCGCCGACCCCGTCGAGCGCACGGCCGACGTCAGGTTCGGAGGCGAGTGCCGTCTCGGCAACTTCGTCGCGGACGCCTACCACGAGGAGACGGGCGCGGACGTCGGCCTCGTCCACTCCGCGTCCCTGCGCGAAGGGCTGCCGCTCGCAGACGAGGGGACGGTCGCGGACGTACTCGGCGTCGTCCCCTTCGAAACGCCGCTGGTCGAACTCGAACTGACCGGCGGCGACCTCCGCGCCGCGCTCGAATGGAGCGGCGAACCGTTCGGCGACGAGGGCGGGGTCAATCTCCACCTCTCGGGCGCTCGCGTTCGCCTGGACGGCGGGCGCATCGCCGAATTGCGAATCGGCGGTGGCGCGTTCGACGCGGGGAAAACGTATCGCGCGGCGCTGATGAACTACCTCCCGCGGACCGAGTACTTCCCGACCCTGTCGGCGGAGAACGTCGTCGCCGAACGCGGGCCGCAGTACGAAGCGGTGGTCGCGCACGCGAGAGACGGCGGTCTCCGCGTGAACTGCGACGGGAGAATACGGAGAGGGTAAAACCGACTAGTCGGCCGCGACTTCTTCGGCTTCCGGCGTCTCTTCTTCGGGGTAGTACTTCTCGATGTACTCCTCGTCGATGCGGTTGAGTTCCTCCTTCGGCAGCATGCTGAGGAGGTCCCAGCCGATGGTCAGCGTCTCCTCGATGTCGCGGTTCGTCTGGAATCCCTGGTCGACGAACTCCTTCTCGAAGCGCTCGGCGAAGTCGAGGTACTTGTTGTCGCGCTCGCTCAGCGCCTCGCGACCGACGATGTTCACGAGGTCGCGCAGGTCCTCACCCTCCGCGTACGCCGCGTACATCTGGTCGGACACGCCGGAGTGGTCCTCGCGGGTGAGACCCTCGCCGATACCGTCGTCCATCAGCCGCGACAGGCTGGGGAGCGGGTTGATCGGCGGTTGGATACCCTGCGAGTTCAGGTCGCGGTCGATGTAGATCTGTCCCTCGGTGATGTAGCCGGTGAGGTCGGGAATTGGGTGCGTGTCGTCGTCGCCGGGCATCGTGAGGATGGGAATCTGCGTGACCGAGCCCTCGCGACCCTCGATGCGACCCGCGCGCTCGTACAGTTGCGCGAGGTCGGTGTACATGTATCCGGGGTAACCGCGTCGACCCGGCACCTCCTCGCGCGCTGCGCCGATTTCGCGCAGCGCCTCGCAGTAGTTGGTCATGTCCGTCAGGATGACGAGCACGTGGTAGTCCTTGTCGAACGCGAGGTACTCCGCCGTGGTGAGCGCGAGTCGCGGGGTGACCGTCCGCTCGACAGCGGGGTCGTCCGCGAGGTTCATGAAGACCACGGAGCGCTCCAGCGCGCCGGTGCGCTCGAAGTCCTCCATGAACTCGTTCGCCTCCTCCGCGGTGATGCCCATCGCGCCGAACACCACTGCGAACTCGCTCCCGCCCTCGCCCTCCTCGTCGGCTTCCTCGGGCACGCTCGCCTGTCGCGCGATCTGCAGCGCGAGCTCGTTGTGCGGCAGTCCCGACGCCGAGAAGATGGGAAGCTTCTGTCCGCGAACCAGCGTGTTCATGCCGTCGATGGCGGACACGCCGGTCTGGATGAACTCCTCGGGGTACTCGCGGGCGTAGGGGTTGATGGCCGCGCCCACGATGTCGCGGCGCTCGTCCGGGACGATTTCGGGGCCGCCGTCGATGGGGTTACCGGATCCGTCGAGCACGCGCCCGAGCAGGTCCTCCGTGACGGGCATCTTCATGGTCTCGCCGAGGAACCGAACCGACGACTGGCGGTCGATACCTTCGGTGCCCTCGAACACCTGAATCGAGACGAGTCCCTCGCTCGATTCGAGCACCTGTCCGCGCAGCGTGTCGCCTGCGGGCGTCTCGATTTCGACGATTTCGTCGTAACCGATCGGCTCGTCGACCTCGGCGAACACCAGCGGACCGCTGATCTCCGTGATGGTCTGATACTCTTTCATTAGTATTTCTCCCTGAGCTGTTCGGTGATGTCTTCCTCGACTTCGCTGATGAAGTCGTCCCACTCCTCGGCCGTCCCCATGCGGTTCAGGCGCGGAGCGGCGTCGATGTCGGTGATCTCCTCGACGGGGACGCCCGCTTCGAGCGCGGCGAACGCCTCCTCGTTGAACGTCTGGATCGCTTCGAGCATCCGGTAGGTCTTCTCCGGCGAGCAGAACATGTCAACGTCGTGGAACGCGTTCTGCTGGAGCCACCCCTCGCGCAGGTAGCGCGCGACTTCGAGGGTGAGCTGCTGGTCTTCAGGCAGCGCGTCCTTCCCGACGAGCTGGACGATCTCCTGCAGGTCGCCCTCCTCGTCGAGCACGTCGGTCGCCCACTGGCGCTTCTCCGGGAAGTCCGGCTCGACGTTCTGCTCGTACCACGGATCGAGTTGGTCTTTGTACAGCGAGTAGGACTCGTCCCAGTTGATGGACGGGAAGTGACGCCGTTCCGCGAGGTCGGCGTCCAGCGCCCAGAACGTCTTCACGATGCGCAGGGTGTTCTGCGTCACCGGCTCGGAGAAGTCGCCGCCGGGCGGCGACACCGCACCGATAACCGACACCGAACCCTCCGTTCCGTTGATGTTCTCGAACTTGCCCGCGCGCTCGTAGAACTCGGCGAGGCGGGCGGCGAGGTACGCCGGGTACCCCTCTTCGCCGGGCATCTCTTCGAGACGCGAGGAAATCTCGCGCATCGCCTCCGCCCACCGCGAGGTGGAGTCGGCCATCAGCGCCACGTCGTACCCCATGTCGCGGAAGTACTCTGCGATGGTGATACCCGTGTAGATGCACGACTCGCGCGCGGCCACGGGCATGTTCGACGTGTTGGCGATGAGGCACGTCCGCGACATGAGCGGTTTGCCCGTTCGCGGGTCTTCGAGTTCCGGGAAGTCCTCGATAACTTCCGTCATCTCGTTGCCGCGCTCGCCGCAGCCGACGTAGACGACGATGTCCGCGTCGGCCCACTTCGCGAGCGAGTGCTGCGTCACCGTCTTCCCGGAGCCGAACGGTCCCGGAATCGCGGCCGTCCCGCCCTTGGCGATGGGGAAGAGGCCGTCGAGGATGCGCTGACCGGACACGAGCGGCGTCCGGGGCGTCTGCTTGTCGACGGAGGGCCGCGCTTCACGAACCGGCCACTCTTGTTGCATCTGTATCTCTTCGCCGTTGTCGAGTTCGACGACGGTGTCCGTGACGGCGTAGTTGCCCTCCTTCACGGCGACGACTTCGCCGCCCTCGTAGTTCGGCGGCACCATCACCTTGTGTTCGATGCTCTCCGTTTCGGGGACGATGCCGACGATGTCGCCGGCTTCGACGTCGTCTCCTTCCTCGACCGAGGGGGTGAACTCCCACGTCTTCTCCTGGTCGATTCCGGGTGCGTCCACGCCGCGGTCGAGGAACGCGCCCATCTTCTCTTCGAGCACGTCGAGCGGGCGCTGCACTCCGTCGTAGATGGAGTACAGCATGCCCGGCCCGAGGTCGACCGACAGCGGCTCACCCGTATTCTCGACGGGTTCGCCGGGGGCGACGTTCGAGGTTTCCTCGTACACCTGAATCGTCGTGCTGTTTCCTTCGATTTCGATGACCTCGCCCATCAGCCCTTCCTCGCCGACGTACACCACGTCGTTCATCCGGGCTTCGAGGTCCGTGGCGGTCACGACCGGACCGCTCACGCTCTGAATGACGCCGTCCTCGCGGACGACGTCGGTGTCTGTTGCCTGGCTCATTCGTTGTCACCTTGTTCGTCTTCGTCCATGAGGTCGATACCGATTGCGCGCTTGATCTGGTCGCGGAGGCCGCCGCTTCCCGCGCCACCACCCAGCGTCACGAGGGTGGGTTCCACGCTCGTCTCCACGTCGTTTCTGACGTTGCGAGAGAGGTGTGCAAGGTCGTCGTCGTGCATCACGATGATGCCAACGTCGTCGTCGTCCAACATCCCGGAGACCGCGTCGTCCAGTTCGGATTCCTTCGCGTCGTCCGAAACGTTCGCGAACTTCCGGACGCCCGCGAGTCGGAACCCGGTCGTGAACTCCGAACTTCCGATGACGGCTATCTCCTGGCTCATAGTACCACCAGTTCTTCTTCTATCTCGTCCTCGGATAATCCGGCTTCGCGCCCGCGCGCGATGGCACGAATGTTGTCCACCTCGCGCTGTTTGGCGAGCACGTACGCCAGCACCGGACACACCGACAGCGGAAACACGTGCGAGAGGTGGTTCGAGTATTCGAGCAGTGCAGCATCTAGTGCGTGCTCGAATCCGATGAGGCTGTCGGCTCGCTCCAGTTCGTCCAGCGCCTCGTCGAGTTCGCTCCCGTACGGACTGTCTCGAACGCGGGCGATGAGCTCCTCGGTGTTACCCGCGAGCTGTCCCAGTTCGCTCGCGCTGAACAGCCGACCGCCCTCGATGAAGTACTCCGAGGGGTCGATGTTCGCGCCGCTTCGGCTGATTCGAAGCGCGTTTCTCACGTTCCGGAAGTCGATCTCGGCTTGCAGGAACTCGACGTACAACTGCGTCGCGCGGTTCTCGGTATCCGAGACGCCTCCCATCAGTCCCTCGTAGTACGCGCGGTCGACCGCGTTCTCCAGCGGAATCAATAGTCCGGTGGATTCGTAGTCCTCGTAGGCGGCTTCGAGGTGGTCGCCGAAGATGGTCGTGTCGAGCATCTCGACGACGTCCTCGATGGTTCCCACGTCGGAGAGACGATCGAGCAACTCCTCGTCGAACTCGCCCGCGCGAATCAGGTCGTCGCGAATCGACTGGCTGTCGGCGTCCGCGTAGATGCCGCGAAGCGCCGTCTTGACGTTCCACGCGTCGAACTTCCGCAGGTACCGGGCGATGAGGGTGTACAGCCTCCCGTCGGCCCAGTCCAGCAGGTCGTCGAAGTGCTTGGCGAGGTTGCGGTTCAGCGCGTACTCCACGAGGTCGACGCCGTCGTAGCGCGCGCCGAGCGCGTTGACCTCGGACTCGTACTCGGTCTCCTCCATGTACCGTGCGATCTCGCCCGGTCCCATGCGGAGGAGCTTTCGGTAATCCTCCTCGTCGAACAGGGCCGCCCGTCGCGCCCTGACTCGCGCGGAGACGTACTCGTAGTTCGAGGTCCCTTCGGTCGTGCTCATTGCTCGAACAGCCGCGAACTGATTGCTTGGAGGTTATCCTCCCACACGTCTTCGAGCACCGAATCGAACGTGTTGTTCACGCGAACGCGGGACGCCTCGCTCTCGGCGACGACCCCGCCGAGGCAGTCGTACTCGCCCGCGTACTCGAAGCCGTCGTAGTCGGCGACCACGTCGGTGAGCAGCGCCTCGTCGTCGGCGCGTCCGTACACGCGGACGGTGTTGCCCGCCTCGAACTCCTCCGCCGCCGCGTCGAGCAGCGACCGCGTCAGTTCTTCGCGGTCGTCGCCGCCGAGTGAGGCGATTCGCTCTTCCACGTCGGAACGAACCTCCTGCAACACGTCGCGGCGGGCTTCCAGCCGCTTCTGCTTGGCTTCGAGCTTCGCGCTGGAGAGCTTCTGCTCTCGCTCCCGCTTGATCTGGCTCTCGATGTCGTGCTCTTTCGCCGCGAGAATCTCCTCGGCGTCCGACTCCGCCTCGGCGACTATCTCGTCCGCTCGGGCTTCGCCTTTCGCGCGAATCTCCTCCGCACGCTCGCGGGCTTCGTTTCTAATATCCTCAACTACCGTTTCCAGGCTCATTGATGAAGAGTGGTTAAAGTGCGTTTAGACCACGAACACGACGACGAGTGCCAGAATCACGAGCGTTTCCGGCAGCACCGTCATGATCAGCCCGGTACCGAACAGGTCGCGGTCCTCAGCGATAGCGCCGACCGCCGCAGCACCGATACCGCGCTCCGCGTAGCCCGCACCGAACGCCGCGAGACCGACGGCGAGTGCTGCACCAGTTTTTGCTGGGATGGCGGCTATGTCTCCACTCTGACCGGTTTCCTGTGCTAGTAGTACAGCCGCGTCAACGAACGCGAGTATGAATTCCATCATGGTTTAGTCCTCTGTAGGCTCTGTAGCCGAACAGGTCGTAGTTCGCGCCAGCAGATTCTTAAAACTTCCCAAAGCGTTTCGCCGGATTTGCTGGTATCGGGGGCTGTAAGCCCAAAATCATGGTAGCAAATGCCAGTGTGGAAAGACGACCGAGGCCAGTTCGGTCGTAAAAGAAAAAACGAGGTATAGGGGCTCAGTCCTGTGTCGTGTACGTCCGCTCGTAGCCGAACGGTTCGTACTCCTCGCCGCCGCCCTCGTAGAACTTACCGAAGAACTCCACGTACTCGAGACGAACCGCCTGCAGGCCCGCGCTCGTGATGCCGAGGGCGAGGACGAGCAGGTGGCCGATTATGAGGATAAGCAACCCGCCGACCAGTCCCGCGACGCCCGAGTGCATCAAGCCGGGGAACATGATCTCGGCTTCGTGGTGGTGTTTGGCCACGTACTTCGGGCCGTGGTTCAACATGAAGTGGTACTCCTCTCCGTGTCCGTGATTGATGGTGTACACGCCGAAGAACAGCAGGTTGACCACGAACGCCATTCCGGCCTTCGCCAGCAACACCGCCGCGAGACGAGTGTACGAGAGGACGTTCACCAGCACGTTCAGGAACTCGACGGCTTCGATGGGTTCGCCCAACACGAGGAGGACGAGCCCGACGAAGAACACGCCGAGTCCGATGAGACCGATCGGTTCGGGGAAGCCGGCGAATCCGAGCGGGAACGGATGGCCGGCGAAGACGCTCTTCTCCCCGACGAGAATCTCGGGTGCATTACCGGACGCGCCGGCGAAGATCCACGCCCAGAGGCCGAACATCATCAGCAGCCACGAACCGCTCTCGGTCATCGCGTCCTTGAAGCCGTGTTCGAGGTTCTCGATGAAGTCGAATCCCCAACCGATGGTGAGGTGAGCGATACCGGCCAGCAGGCTCAGCACCAGCCAGCCGAGGGCGTAGGTGCCTTCCGCGGGCTGGAGACCCTTGTGAATCGGTGGTCCGCCGCTACCGTAGATAATCTCACCGAGCAAGTGCAAACCGAATATTTCGCCGTACAAGATACCGAACAGCGCGGTGAAGCCGCCGGCCCAGATGGCGATACCGCCGAGGCTCTTGATGGCGTCGCTGTCGAAGCTACTGTACAGCCAGTAGCCGATGCCCATGTACAGGAGGCCGTAGCCGAGGTCGCCGATCATGAATCCGAAGAAGAGCGGGAACGTGAGGAACAGGACGACCGTCGGGTCGAACTCGAAGTACTTCGGTCGGTTGATGGTCTCGACCAGCAGTTCGAACGGTTTGGCCGGGCCGGGGTTGTTCTGGATGACGGGCGGACTGTCGTCGCCCATCCTGTGGCCGCCGTCCGTGGCGACGCCCGTCTCCTCGGCCTGTTCGAGGGGGGCGTGGTGACCGTCGTGCGCCTCGTAGTCGGCGCGTTCGAGTTCGTCCACTTCGACGTGGTCGCCGACCGTCTCGTCGAGCGCGGTCGTCAGTTGCGCGTAGCGGTCGGTCGGAATCCAGCCCTCGGCGACGAAGGCGTTCTCGGTCGTCGCGAACTGGAGCGGCGCTTCCGCCTTCTGCACCTCGATGGCCAGTTTCTCCTCGGCAGCGAGGATGAATCCGGCCGCGTCGAGTTTCACGTCGTGGAGCTCGTTTTCGACGCCGCTGAGCTTCGATTCGAGCTTCTGGCGCTCGTGTCGAAGCTCCGAGACGTAATCCTCCGGGCTGCCGGACGCCTCCGGCACTTCGTACGACGCGAAGTCGACGCCGACCAGCGCGTCGGCCAGCGCCTCCTCGTCGGCCCCGTCCACGGGGTACGCGAAGACGGCGAGCGTCTTCCCCTCGGTGAACAGTTCGAACTCTCGGATGTCGTCGGCGTCGGCGAGTGCGTGCTCGATATCCTCCGCGTTGCCTTCGCCGACCGCGACCTGCAAGCTGTCGTAGCCCGACAGCAGGTCGAGGTCGATTCCGAGCTCGGCGAACGGCTCCATCGAGTCGATGCGGTCCTCGACGGCGCGGAGTTCGTCTTCGAGTTCGTTCCGGCGGTCGTCGAGTTCGTTGACCTGTGCCCGGATGCCCGCCAGTTCGTCGTCCAGCGCGTCGTCCGTGACGATTCGCTGCGGCCCGGCGTCGTCGTCGTCCACGTCGAGGATGCTCTCGAGTGAACGGACGGTGACGAGCTTGTCGGACGCCTCGTCCGCACCCTCGATGGGGTTACCGGGGTCGAATCCTTCCCACGACCCGTCGTAGTCCGACAGGTGAACGAGGTTCAGGTCGTGGACCGTCTCGATGACCTCGGGCATGACTACCCGCGACCCGGTCACCGAGACCTTGCTCATCTGCTCAGGTCTGAGCATGCACCGCCTCCCGGAACTGCTCGATGACGAATTCGATGGTGTCGTCGACGTTCCCTTCTGCGCGCGTTTCGAGCTCCTCGCGCTCCCGCTCGCCTTCGGCGAGCAGGGTCTCGCGTTCGGATTCTATCTCCTCGCGCGCGTCAGCCAGCCGTTTTTCTTCCAGTTCCTTGGCCTCCTCCTCGGCTTCCGCGCGGATCTCCTCCGCGCGCTCGCGGGCCTCGGAGATCCGCTCCTCGCGGTCGTCCTCGGCTTCCGCGACGATGTTGTCAGCCTCGTCTTCGGCCTCACGTACCCGTTCGAGAACCTCTGGCCTCGGCATACAGTAATCACGGAAAGGTTGCGCCACTGGCTATAAACTACTTGCGAAACCACTACGCGCCCCTTTGACCGCGACCTTTTACGACGGTCGGTGGTCGCCGCGCGACGCCGCGAGCGCGTGCTGACCGTCTCCCTGTGAACGATCGCGTCGAAAGGTGGGGATTCATGGCAACCCGGTTCCAAGCGCCGGACAATGGGTATCCTCGAGGACAAACGCCGAGCACGAATCTTCTACAAGTACCTCTCGAAGGTGTACGACCAGGTCAACCCGTTCATCTGGAACGAGGAGATGCGCGCCGAGGCGTTGTCGATGCTCGACATCGAGGAGGACGACCGAGTGCTCGACGTGGGTTGTGGCACCGGTTTCGCCACCGAGGGTCTGCTCGAACAAACGCGAAACGTCCACGGCTTGGACCAGAGCGTCCACCAACTGGAGAAGGCGTGGGCGAAACTCGGCAAACACGACCCCGTCAGCTTCTACCGCGGCGACGCCGAGCGACTCCCGTTTAGAGACGACTCGTTCGACGTGGTCTGGTCGTCCGGCTCCATCGAGTACTGGCCCGACCCAGTCGCGACGCTCCGCGACCTGCGCCGCGTGGCGAAACCCGGCGGCGAGGTGCTCGTCGTCGGACCGAACTACCCCGGAACGAGCGTCATGCAGAAACTTGCCGACGCGATAATGCTCTTCTACGACCGCGCCGAGGCGGATCGGATGTTCCGCGAAGCGGGATACGAGGACATCCGGCACCGGGAGATGGGGCCGAGTTACGACCCCGACATCGCCATCACGACCGTCGCTCGCGTGCCCGAAAGCGACCGATAACGCGGCGTCAACGCGCGATCGTCTCCACCCCCACGACGAGCACTCCGTCCGCCGATATTCGAACGACGACCGTGTCTCCGGGTTCGAACAACGGCGCGTTCGTACCGGCGAGTTCGACGCTCGCGGTTTCGCCGACGCTCCACGAGGAGTTCGTCGCGCTGTTGAACGGCCCCGTCGGTCCCGGTCGGAACCCCGCCGCCGAGAAGAACGGTATCGGGGGTTGTCGTTCGAGCGGCGTTCCGTTCACGCTGACGCGAACGGCGAGGCCGTCGACCGAAAGCGGGTCGCCCGCGCGATGGACGAACGTCAGGCGGTCGGCGTCCGCGTCGGCGGAGACGTCGACGGCGACTTGCGTCGGTTCTCGGAGCGTCGCCGACTCCAACGCCACCGTTCCGACCGTTCCGGCGAGGACGAGCGTGACGACTATCAGAAGGACGGTTGCGACGACGGGTGAGAGGGCGCGATTCGACACGGCTCGGAGTGGACCCGTTTCGGCACTTCAAGTTTCGGGTGGGCCGGTCGTTGAGTTCGTCGCCGTCACACCATACGGAACGAGCGTCACGTTCACCGTCTCGGAATTGCGCGTGGTCGAGACGGTGAACGTTTGTCTCGGGGAGACGGTCCACAAGACGCCGTCGTCTCCGGTTTGTCCGACGTAGGTCTCTCCGATCGAGACGCTCCCGTTGACGGGGTCGCCGCCGGCGTCGGTCAGGTTGATTCGAAGCGGTCCGCCGGAGTACGTCCGGTTGACGGCGAGGTTGAGAGTCGTCGAGTTGTTCCGGACGGCCGTTCCGTACGGGATGTGGTTGGTGCCGGTCAGATACTTGTACTGCGTCTCGCGGAATATTTTCTCGGTGCCGCTGTCGAGTACGGGCTTGACCACTCCCTGCGAATACGGGATGATGCTCGGGTAGACCCCCGCGCCGTAATCCGTGCTGGGCGATTTTTCGTGCCCGTTCAGCCACGGATACTGCGATAGCGTGATGTTCGCCGCTCGCTGGACCAGCAACGCTTTCGCCTCGCCGGGCTTCCGGTAGTCAGCGCGAAACGCCTCCCTGACGTACCGGCTCCCCTCGATGGTCGATAAGACGACGCCGGTGTTCGTCGTCGCGACGTAGATGGGACGCGGTTCGGACCGCCCTCGGAACCGATCAGCAGCGTACTGGCGCACTTGACCTCGTAACGAGTAGAGGTTGGCCCTGAGTCTCCGCACCGGCGGTGCGAAGCTCGGAACGGCGTCTCCCTTATCGTCGAAGTGCTCGATGGAGCGGGCGATGTTTCTCGCTTTCACGTCGAGAACGGCGAGTCGCCTCACGTACTGCTGGGTGGTTATCTCGCCGCTGTTGAACCGCTTGCTGATCGTCCGCTCCGTGTAGTTCAGCGACGATAGCCGCGATTCGAGTTCGGCCGTGTGTCGGATGAGCACCTGCTCTTTCGCCTGCTGAGTGTCGGCGTTCGCCAACCGCTCGTTGAGCGTGTACATTCGTTTCTGCGTTCGGACCTCGGCCCTGTCCATCGTCAGCGCCGCACCGAGGTCGACGGACGGAGTGTACGTGTCGGTTCGATCCGGTTTCCCGATGCTCAGATGGGACGCCGTGTCGTTGAAGTCGGGCGGCTTCACGATGTTTTTCGGGTCTCCCGAGCCGGAATCGAGGTTCGGCGACCCGGTTTCGAACGCGGCGGCGGGTGAGCAGAGGACGAGGAGGACTGCTAGCGCGACGGGGAGAACCCGACTCATATCGGATACGTACGAACCACCTCGTTAAAATACGTATGGTATTCCGGAACCGTTGTATGAACGGTTCCGACGACGGGAATCAGGTTGGCCGCCCGCTGATGTTTTATTGATTAGATGGAAAGTATTTTCTTACCTGGTTGACCACACAAGGGTATGCGGTTACACCCCGCCCTCCTCGTGGTCCTCCTCTCCCTCCTCGTAGCGGGTACCACCGTCACTGCCGGCGGTACGCGGTCGGTCGATTCGATCGGTGCCGGTGGTGCGGTTGCTCACGGTGTGGCAACGAACGAGACGGCGGTGAACGGAACCACGATTCGGATCACACCGCAACCCGACGGTGACGCCAAGTGGAACGTTTCGATGGAGTTCGCGCTCCGAAGCGAGAACGAAACGGCCGCGTTCAAGGAACTCGGAACGGAGTTCGCCAGGGGGAACGAGGAGGTGGGCTTCTCCGTGGACACGTTCCGTCGTATCATCCGCGCGAAGACCGAGACAGGACGCGAGATGAAGATTCGGGACGTGAACCGGGGGTACACGGTCAACAACGACACCGGGACGCTGTATCTGTCGTTCATCTGGACGAACTTCACCCGAGTCGAGGGTGATAGGCTGCTCCTCCGCGACGCGTTCCTGCTCGACGACGAATCGACGTGGCTGCAGTCGCTCTCCGCGGAGCAACGACTCGTCCTCGCGAGCCCCGACGGGTATCGAATCCAGAACTCGCCGAACCTCGGCCACAACAACGGGACGATTCGTTTGGAGGGACCGAGATCGCTGTCGCCCGGCGAAATCGACGTGACGTACGTCAAAGAAGGCCAAGGGCAGGGAGGGCTCCCCGTGTCCGATTTCTCCGGCATCGCCCTGCTCCTGCTCGCCCTCGGTACCGGCGGCGCCGGCCTCTACGTCCTGATACAGCGCCGCGACGAGTCGGTGGACGACTCGTCTTCGGACGAACGCTCGCCCGTCGCACCGCCGGACCCCGAACCCGTGCCGGAATCGGACGACGAACCCGACCTCGACCTCCTGTCCGACGAGGAGCGCGTGGAACACCTGCTGGAGCAGAACGGCGGCCGGATGAAGCAGGCCAAAATCGTCACGGAGACGAACTGGTCGAACGCGAAGGTCTCCCAACTGCTCTCCTCGATGGCCGACGAGGGACGCGTCGACAAACTCCGCATCGGACGCGAGAACCTCATCACGCTCCCCGACGAGAACGTCGCCGACTTCGACGACGAATAAGAAAATCGAGGGGTACGGGAGTTGCATTGTCGCCAGTTTCGAAAACGTTTACCCCCTTCCCGGAAACGAATTGATTATGAAGGTCCTTGTAACGGTGAAGGAAGTCGCCGAACTCGCAGACGACTTCGAAGTCGAAGGGACCGAGGTTGACGACCGATACCTCGAGTACGACCTGAACGAGTGGGACGACTACGCGGTCGAGGAGGGCGTCCAGATGAACGAAGCCGGCATCGCCGACGAGGTTGTGTCGGTCACCATCGGCCCGGAGCGCGCGGAAGAGACGATTCGGATGGCGCTCGCGAAGGGTGCCGACCGCGCGATTCGCGTCTGGGACGAGGCGCTCGAAGACGCCGAACTCCTCGACGTGAAGACCAAGACGCAGATTCTGTCCGCCGTCGTCGAAGCGGAAGACCCGGACATCGTGCTGACCGGCGTGCAGGCCGGCGACGACGCCTTCGGCGCGACCGGCGTCGCGCTCGCCGACAGCATCGGGTTCGAGTGGGCCGCGGTCGTGAACGCCCTCGAGATGGACACCGACGACGGCGTCGCGCACGTCCACCGCGAACTGGAGGGCGGCGTCGAGGAGATCACCGAGGTGGAACTCCCCGCCGTCCTCACGATTCAGACTGGTATCAACGAACCGCGGTACGCCAGTCTGCGGGGTATTCGCCAGGCCCAGAGCAAGGAAATCGCGCCGAAGAGCTTCGACGACCTCGATCTGAACGCCGACGAACTGAAGAGCGACCTGACGCTGACCGAGATGTACGAACCCGAAAGCGAGAGCGACGCTAAGATATTCGAAGGGAGCGCCGAGGAGACCGCCGCGCAGTTAGCCGACGTTCTCCGCGAGAAGGGGGTGGCAGAATGAGCGACGTTCTCGCCGTCACGGAACACCGCCGCGGCGAACTCCGCGACGAGAGCTTCGAGGTCATCACCGCCGGGCGCGAACTCGCGGACGACGCGGGCGGCGACCTCCACCTCGCGGTCATCAGCGGCAACGTGGACGAGTTCGCGGACGACCTGAACCGGCAGGGCGTGGACGCCATCCACACCGTCGAGTACGGCGAGGAGTTCAACCACGACGTGTACGTGCAGGCCGTCTGCGCGCTGTACGACGACCTCACGCCGACGTTCCTCCTCATGCCGAACAGCGTCAACGGACTGGACTACGCGCCGGCGGTCGCCAACCACCTCGACCTACCGCTCGTGACGGACGCGGTCGGCTTCGAGTACAACGACACGCTCGTCGTCACCCGCGAGATGTACGGCTCGAAGGTCGAAACGTCGGTGGAAGTCGACGGCGACCGGTTCGCCGTCACGACGCGCGGAGCCGAGTGGCCCGAGGCCGAGGGCGTCAGCGAAGCCGAGGTCTCCGCGTTCGACTTCGAACCGGACGAGTCCGCGATTCGTTCGTCGGTCACCGGCTTCGAGGAGGTCGGCGGGGGCGACGTCGATATCAGCGAGGCGGAGTTCCTCGTCAGCATCGGACGCGGTATCGAGGAAGAGGAGAACCTCCCGCTCATCGAAGACCTCGTCGAGGCGACGGGCGCGACGCTCTCCTCGTCGCGTCCCATCGTGGACAACGGCTGGCTCCCGAAGAACCGACAGGTCGGCCAGTCCGGAAAGCAGGTGACGCCGAAGGTGTACCTCGCCATCGGGATCTCCGGCGCGGTGCAGCACGTCGCCGGCATGAAGGGTGCCGACACCATCATCGCCATCAACACCGACCCCAACGCGCCCATCTTCGACATCGCCGACTACGGAATCGTCGGCGACCTGTTCGACGTGGTTCCGGAACTCACCGAGCAGTTCGAGTCGTAACTTTTCTCCCCGCGAAAATGCGCGTTTCCATCGATTCACGCCGTTCTGATGGGCGACTGAACCCGTCACGTATTTGCGTCCCCCGTTCCGAAGCACACACGAATGGAGTACCTGATGGCCCGCAGGACGCTCGTCGAAGACCGGTTGGAGGAGGTCGTCGAGCGGGTCGACCCACGCGAACTATCGGAACGGCTGGCACACACGGCGCTCTCGGGTGGGAAGCGAGTTCGCCCGACGGTGGCCGTGTTGGTCTGCGAGGCGGCGGGCGGCGACGCCGAGGACGCCGTCGATTTCGCCGTCGGCGTCGAACTCGTCCACGACGCTTCGCTCGTGGTGGACGACATCATCGACCGCTCGAACGTGCGCCGAGGGACGCCGAGCGCGTGGGCGGAGTACGGCCACGGACCGGCCATCATCGCCAGCGACGGGATGCTCGGCGAGGCGTTCGAACTGTTCTCGCCGGACCCCCGCGCGATGGAGGTCGTCGCGGAGTCGATGATAGAACTCGGGATGGGCGAGGCGTCGGAACTGGTGGATTTCCCGTCGAACCAGTCGGAGTACATGGAACTCGCGCGTCGGAAGACTGGGGCGTTGTTCCGCGCCGCCGCCGAACTCGGGGCGCTGGCGGCGGGGAGCGACCCGGAGACGGTCGACGCCTTCGGCGAGTACGCCGAACGAGTCGGCGTCGCGTTCCAGATTCGGGACGACGTGCTCGACGCCACCGCGGATCCGGACGAACTCGGCAAGCCGACGGGGCAGGACGAGGAGATCGGCCGCCCCTCCATCGTGCAGGTCACCGACCTCGGCGCGGACGAGGCGAACCAACTGGCCCGCGAGCAGTCCGACGCGGCGCTGGCCGCCCTCGACAGGGTGGACGCGCTGGACTCCGAGGCGCTGGAGTATCTGCGCGACTTCGCGGAGTTCGTCGTCACGCGCGAACACTAAGCGGAAAGCAGAACCGCTCCGAGTTCGGTCTCCTAAACGCATTTGTCGGTACTGGTCGAACTAACAGCCGTGAAGAAAGTCGCCATCGACGACGTGGAATCGAACGCCGCGGGGAACGACGGCGACCGGCGGAAACTGTCCGAACCGCTGGGAACGACCGGCGTCGCGCTCAACCACTATCGGCTCCCTCCCGGCGAGAGACTCCCCGGCGGGCTTCACGCCCACGCGGACCAAGAGGAGGTGTTCGTCGTCGTCGAGGGTGAAGCGACCTTCGAGACGTACGCGCCGCGGAGCGGCGATAGCGCGAACGACGTATCTTCGGGCGAAGGTGGAGAAGTCACCGTCGGCGCGGGCGAGGCCATCAGGTTCGCCCCCGGCGAGTTCCAGTCGGGCGGGAACGAATCCGACGACGAACTCGTCGTGCTCGCGCTCGGGGCACCCCGCGACAGCGAGGACGTGCGCATCCCCGTGGACTGTCCCGAGTGCGCCCACGACGGTGTGCGCTTGGAGACCGGCGATGCGGTGCCCGCGTTCGTCTGCCCGAACTGCGGGGCCGAGCGCGTCCCGCAGGGGTGTCCCGAGTGCGGTCGCGAGTTGCGCGTCACCATCGGGGAGACGGGGACGGTCGTCGTCTGCTCCGACTGCGGTGCCGCGTTCGAGAAGCCTCCGCTCGCCGAGTAGTCGCCGTTCGCCGAGCGACCCCCCGACTCGACGACACCCTTATCCGGGGGAATCGAGTAACCTCCGCTAAGCGTGGCTATCACGGACAAGATATACGTCAAGAACCACCGCCAGATCTCCTCGCAGTTGGACACGAACATCCCGAAGGGGGCGTTCAAGGGCGCGACGCTGGATATCCTCTTTCAGGGCGAGGGGCTCCAGAAACTGGACGAGGCGACGCGAGACCGCGTCCTCGACTTCGCGGAGGACTTCCTCGACTGCGACTGTCAGAGCAATCCCTACTGCGGCTGTCCGGAGCGGAAGTTCATGCGCTACCTGCTGGAACTGCGCGAAAGCGGTTTCGGCCCCGACGCCATCGTGGACGTGATGAGCGACGACTACATGGTGTACGCCTACTCGGGCGACATCCTCTCGTTTCTGGACGATTCGGTGCGGACGCTCGAAGCCGTCGAAGAACTCGCCGACGTGGAAGGAAACGACTCGATGGAAGCGCGCGCTCGACAGAAGAAACGCTCGCTGTCCGGGTAACCGTCGGTTTCGACGGCTACCGACTACCCGAGGCGGAACGGTTCGTCGCTCTCCATCTCGTCGTCCAGTTCCTCCAACTGAATGACCTCCTCTTCTGCCTCGTCGTCCACCTTCGTCTGGAGGTGGCGGACGAACTGCTTGTGCTCCTGTAACTGCTCGCGGAGGTGTTCGGCCTCCAGTTCGAGGCGCTCGTGCTCGCGGACGAAGCTCTTCGGCACCTCGACCTTCGGCGGGAACGACTCCCCGTCGCTCTCCTCGACCTGATTTTCGGGAACGACCCGTATCTTCCCGTCGTGGGCGACGAGCATGTCCACGTAGTCGCGGAACACCGCCGACAGGGAGATGTCGCGCTTCTCCGCGATCTCCCGCAGGGTTTCGAAGGCGTCTTCGTTGACCCGGAAGGAGATCGTCTTGTTCTTGTTGCCCATCGTTAGGTACATTCGCGTTCTAACACCACTTAAGGTTTCGTCAGACGGTCGTTGGCCATAACCCTGAGGTGCGCGTCGGCCATCGGGAATCGACGTGCAGGGAGGCGTCTTCGTCCGGCTTCGGTCGCTGTTGGGGAGGTTGCTCGACAACCTGGAACTGCTCGATAAGATTCCGGAGTACGCCGTGGGGATGACGGTCTTCGTCGTCTCGCTCGCCGTCATCCACGCCGCCGGCCGGTTCGCGTTCGAACCGCTGGCCGAGCGCGCGCTCCGCGTTCGCGACGTCAATCTCACCGTCCGGGGAGCGATACTGCGCGTCGTCCGCGCGGGAATCTGGTTCGCGGGGATACTGCTGGCGCTCGACCTCGCGGGGATCGACGTTTTCGGCGCTTCCGCGACGCTCGCGGCCGCGTTGACCATCGCGGTCGGCTTCGCGACGCGCGACATCGCGTCGAACTTCGTCAGCGGCGTCTTCATCGTCACCGACCCGCGGTTCAACATCGGGGACTGGATTCGGTGGACGGAAAACGAGGGCGTCATCGAGGACATCACCTTCCGGGTGACCCGCGTCCGAACCTTCGACAACGAACTCATCACGGTGCCGAACTCCGTGCTCGCGACCAACGCCGTGACGAATTCGGTCGCCGGAGACGCCCTCCGCGTCACCCACGTGTTCCCCGTCGGCTACGGCGCGGACGTCGACGCGGTGAGCGCGATTCTGTTGGAAGAGGCCGAGCGCAACGACGCCGTCTCGGACGACCCCGAGCCGTCCGTTAGAATCGTCGATATGAACGACTCCCGAATCGACGTGGAAGTACGCTTCTGGATAGACGACCCGAACCACTCGGAGTTCGTGGCGGCCCGCTCGGAGTTCTTCCGGCGGGTCGAACGACGCCTCGACGAGGCGGGCATTTCGCTTTCCGGCTAATCAGTAGAACGACACCATTCCCGCGACCAGTTTGTTCTCCGCCCGCCGCAGGTGTTCTTCCGCCGTCCGGCGTCCGACCCCCATCTCCGCGGCGACGTCGGCCGTCGTCGTCTCGCGCGGAATCCGGTAGTAGCCCCGTTCGTGGGCCGTAACCAGCGCCTCGCGCTGGCGGGGCGAGAGGTCGGGCAGGGCGGTCTCCGGCGTGAGCAGCGGACGGTCGCCAGGCACCGCGGAAATCTCGCGCTTCGACTCGACCGTCACCGGGAACTCCTCCGCCAAATCGCGGTAGAGGTCGGTCAACCTCCCGGAATCGAGCGCGAGCACTCGACACCACTTCTCGCCGTCCGCGTAGCGCAAGGGCGGCACGAGCAGGCACCCGTGCCGGGCGAGAAACGACTCGACGGTGTCCGCCTCGCGGTCCCGCAGGCACGCCTCGGTCATCGCCAATCGCTCGTCGCCGTCGACCAGCAGTTCCCGCACGCCGACGAGTCCGTCGACGTGCTCCAGCGCGGCCCGCCCCGCCGGACCACTCACGTGGAGGAGGTCGCAGTGGTCGTTGCACCACAACTCGATGGTCGTCTCGCTCCCCTCCGTCGCGTTCGCGCACGCGCTGGCCTGTTCGATTCGCATCGCGACCTCGTGCATGACCCGCCGTTCTCGCGGCGAGTATTTAAAGAACCCTCCGTAGGCGTGGCCTTGGCTATTTGCACTTCGCGCACCAATGACACGGTATGGAAGAGCGAGTCGAATCCCACGGCGTGGGCGAACCGAGCGCCCAGTGGCGCGAACACCAGGGCGCGCGGACCGGGACGGACATCGAGTGCGAGGGGTGGCGACAGGAGGCGGCCCTCCGCATGCTGAACAACAACCTCGACCCGGAGGTGGGCGAGAGACCGGAAGACCTCGTCGTCTACGGCGGCACCGGGCGGGCGGCCCGCAGTTGGGACGCCTACGACGCCATCGTGGCCGAACTGCGCGAACTCGAAGACGACGAGACGCTCCTCGTCCAGTCGGGCAAACCCGTAGGTCGATTCACGACTTACGAACGCGCCCCACGCGTGCTCATCGCCAACTCGAACCTCGTCGGGAAGTGGGACGACTGGGAGCACTTCCACGAACTCGAAGCGAAGGGCCTCATCATGTACGGCCAGATGACCGCCGGGTCGTGGGCGTACATCGGAACGCAGGGCATCATCCAGGGAACATACGAGACGCTGGCCGCGCTCGCGGACGAGCACTACGGCGGTAGCCTCGAGGGGAGAATCGTCGTCACGGGCGGACTCGGCGGGATGGGCGGTGCCCAACCCCTCGCGGTGACGATGAACCGCGGCGTCTGTGTCGCCGCCGAGGTGGACGAATCCCGCATCGACCGCCGAATCGAGACCGGCTACTGCATGGAGAAGACCGACGATTTGGACGAGGCCATCCGCCGAGCGGAGGAGGCCGCGGAGGCGGGCGAACCCTACTCAGTCGGCGTCCACGTCAACGCCGCCGACATGCTGGAGGGGATGCTCGACCGCGACTTCGTCCCGGACGTCGTCACCGACCAGACGAGCGCCCACGACGAACTGGAGGGCTACTACCCCTCGGGATACTCGGTCGAAGAGGCCGACGAACTCCGCGACGAGAACCGCGAGCGGTACGTCGAGGAGAGTCTCGATACGATGGAGCGCCACGTGCGGGGCATCCTCGACATGCAGGACCGCGGCGCGGTGGCCTTCGAGTACGGCAACAACATCCGCGGGCAGGTGAAAGAACACCGGGGGATGGCGGACGCCTTCGACTATCCGGGCTTCGTCCCGGCGTACATCCGACCGCTCTTCTGTCAGGGGAAAGGTCCGTTCCGGTGGGCCGCGCTCTCGGGGAACCCCGACGACATCCACCGCACCGACGAGGCGGTGAAAGAACTGTTCCCCGAGAAGGAACAGCTCCACCGCTGGATCGACCTCGCGCAGGAGCGGGTCGCGTTTCAGGGCCTCCCCTCGCGCGTCTGTTGGCTCGGATACGACACCGATGACGACGGACTCACGGAGCGCGCCCGCTTCGCCCTCCGAATCAACGACCTCGTCACGGAAGGCGAAATTGAGGCCCCCATCGTCGTGACGCGCGACCACCTAGACGCCGGTTCGGTCGCCAGCCCGAACCGCGAGACGGAGGCCATGCGCGACGGCTCCGACGCCGTCGCCGATTGGCCCATCCTGAACGCCCTGCTCAACTGCGCGGCGGGCGCGGACATCGTGAGCGTCCACGACGGGGGCGGCGTCGGCATCGGCAACGCGCTCCACTCGAACAACCACGTCGTCCTCGACGGCTCCGATCTCGCGGCGGAGAAGGCCCGCCGGGTGTTCACGACCGACCCCGGTACGGGCGTGATTCGCCACGCCGACGCGGGCTACGACGTCGCGCTCGAACAGGCGGAGAAATCGAACGTTCCGATTCCGATGCGAAACCGACGATGAGCGAGTTCACGCGCACTTTCGAGTGGACGGGGGCCTCGTCCGACCCGAACGACGAGCAGTTCGGCGACGCGGTCGAACCCGTCGACTCGCTCGACGCCGCGGGCGAGTACGACGCCGTGCTCCTCGGCGAACCGTTCGACCGGGCGGTCATCGGTCGGAAGGGCGCGGCGGACGGCCCCGCCGCGCTCCGCGAGGCGCTCGCGTCGGTGAAGACGCACCACTTCGACGCCGGACCGGTCGGACGCGTCGCCGACGCGGGCGACTGCGCCCTCCCGTTCGACGCCGCCGAACCGCCGACCGTCGAAACCGTTCAGCGGCACGTCGGCGTCCTCTCGGAGCGACTCCACGACGCCGACGCCTTCCCGGTCTTCCTCGGGGGCGACAACTCGCTCACCTACCCGAACGCCGCGCCCCTCCTCGACGGCGGTTCGCTCGGCGTCGTCAATTTCGACGCGCACCTCGACGTACGCGAGGTGCGCGACGACCCGACCAGCGGGACGCCCTACCGCCAACTGTACGATGACGGACTGGACGCCTACGCCTGCGTCGGCGCGCGCCACTTCGAGACGAGCACCGAGTACGCGGAGTTCGTCCGCGAGCGCGGCGGCGAAATCGTCACGGCGGAGGAGGTGGTCGAGGACTCCGTGTCCGCCGTCGACACCGCGCTTTCCGCGATGGCCGACGCGGACGCCGTCTACGTCAGCGTCGACTTGGACGTGCTGGACGCCGCCGCCGCGCCGGGGGTTAGCGCGCCCACGCCGGGCGGCGTCACGACCCGCGAACTGTTCCGGATGCTCCGACTCGCCGCAAGCGACGACCGGGTCGCGGGCTTCGAGGTGGTCGAGTGCGCGCCGTCGCTCGACCGCGAGAACCTGACCGCGGCGGCGGGTGCGCGGGCAATCGCTCACTTCCTCGCCGCGCTGGGAGGTGGCCGATGAGCGACTCGAACGGCGACCCCGACCGCGGTTCGGACTCCGCCTCCGGCGGCACCGCCGTGGTTCACGGCGCGGCGCAGGTAGTCACCGTGGAGGAGGACAGTTCGCTCGGCATCTACGAGGACGCCGCGATAGCGGTGGTCGACGGCGAGGTCGCGCGGGTCGGCGCGACCGGCCCCGTAACGCGCGAATATCCGCCGGAGAACGCGGAGTACGCGATCGACGCCCGCGGCAAGGCGGTCGTTCCGGGCTTCGTCGACCCGCACACCCACGCCCTGTTCGCGGGCGACCGCTCCGACGAGTTCGAGGCGAAACTGCGCGGGAAGACGTACCAGGAGATTCTCGCTGAGGGAGGCGGCATCCTCCGCACCGTCCGGGCGACGCGGGAGGCCAGCGACGAGGAACTGCTCTCGAACCTCCTCTCTCACCTCGACACGATGCTCGCCCACGGGACGACGACGGTGGAGGTGAAATCGGGCTACGGCCTCGATACGGGGACGGAACTGCGGATGCTCGACGTCATCGCCCGCGCGGACGACCGGCACGCCGTCGACGTGGTGCCGACCTTCATGGGCGCGCACGCGGTTCCCGAGGGTCGGGACGCGGACGACTACGTGGACGAGGTGGTCGAAGAGCAGATTCCGACGGTCGCGGAGCAGGGCATCGCGCGCTTCTGCGACGTGTTCTGCGAGGAGGGCGTCTTCAGCGTCCCGCAGTCGCGCCGCGTGCTGGTGACGGGCGAGGAGCACGGGCTGACGCCGAAGGTGCACGCCGAGGAACTCGCGCACATCGGCGGGACGCAACTCGCCGCCAGACTCGGCGCGACCAGCGCCGACCACCTCCTGTACGCGACGCGGGAGGACGTCGACGCCGTCGTCGAGGCGGGCGTGGTGCCCGTCCTGCTCCCCGGAACCGCCTTCGGCCTCGGCGCGGAGTACGCCGACGCGCGGGCGTTCCTCGACGCCGGTGCGCCCGTCGCCGTCGCAACGGACTTCAACCCGAACTGCTACTCCCAGAGCATGGGCTTCGCCGCGTCGCTGTCCTGCGTCGAGATGGGGATGACGCCCGCCGAGGCGCTGGTCGCCGGCACGAAGAACGCCGCGAAGGCGCTCGACATCGAGGACGGGACGGGGACGCTCCAGCCGGGAGCACCTGGCGATATGGCGGTGCTCGACGCGCCGAGCTACGTCCACGTGCCCTACAACTTCGGCGTCAACGCGGTGGAGACTGTCGTGAAAGGCGGCGAGGTGGTTCATCGTGAATAAAACGAAACTGACGCTACGTCGGGCGATTGCTTCGAGTGGACTGCGTCAGCGCTGTAACGTTGTCCCGGAAAGCCCCCGAATCCTTTCGATCCACCTAAACTACACCACCACCGCAACCCACACCCTCCCCAGCCGACTGCGCGCTTCGCTTCGCTCCAGTGCTCGTCCACCGTCAGGGCAAGGGGCGAGGTCGGTACGCGAAGCACGACCCCGTAAGCATCGCAGGGAGCGAGTACAACGAGCGGGCGAGGGCTTTCGAGGTCACGTTTACTGCAACTGCGACTGTCTCAACGCCAAAATGATCAGCTGTAACGACCTTTCGAAGGAGTTGATAAAGAAATGACCGAAATCAGAATCGACGGCGAATCCCTGACACCGGAAGACGTAGAGCGAGTCGCGCGCGACGACGCGACGGTTTTCGTCCCGGACGAAGCCCGCGAACGAGTCCGAACCTCCCGTGAACGCGTCGAAGCGGTCGTCGAGAGCGGCGAGGCGGTGTACGGCGTCAACACCGGCTTCGGCGAACTCGTGGACGAGCGAATCCCCCAGGAGGACATCGAGACGCTCCAGACCAACCTCGTCCGGAGTCACGCCGCCGGAGCGGGCCGGGAACTGACCCGCGAGGAAATTCGGGCGATGATGGTCGGGCGCGTCAACGCGCTCGTCAAGGGCTACTCCGGCGTCCGCGAAATCGTGGTCGACCACCTCGTGACGATGCTGAACGAGGGCGTCCATCCCGTGGTCAACTCGCGCGGGAGCCTCGGGGCCAGCGGCGACCTCGCGCCGCTCGCGCACCTCGCGCTGGTGCTGATGGGCGAGGGAACCGCGACCATCGGCGAGGTGCGGATGGACGGCGAGGACGCCCTCGGGATGATCGGACTCGAACCGCTCACCCTCGCCGCGAAGGAGGGGCTGGCGCTCATCAACGGAACCCAACTCTCGGTCGGTCTCGCCGCTCTCGCCGTCTGCGACGCGGAGCGCGCGATTCGCGCGGCGGACATCGCCGGGGCGCTCACCACGGAGGTGACGATGGGAACCACCGCGTCGTCGGACCCGGCCATCGCCGACGTTCGCCCCCACGCCGGCCACGCGAAGAGCGCGCGAAACGTGAAGTGCCTCACCGCCGACTCCGAAATCGTCGAGTCGCACCGCAACTGCGACCGGGTGCAGGACGCCTACTCGATTCGCTGTCTCCCGCAGGTTCACGGCGCGGTTCGGGACGCCGTCGCCCACCTCCGGGACGCGGTCGAAATCGAACTCAACAGCGCGACCGACAACCCGCTCATCTTCCCGGCCGATTCGGTGAACAGTCGGGCGAGCGGAACCGGCGACGCCGCCGTCCTCTCGGGCGGTAACTTCCACGGCGACCCGCTCGCGCTCCCGCTGGATTACCTGACGAACGCCGTCACCGAACTCGCGGCCATCTCGGAGCGCCGCGTCGACCGGATGCTCAACCCGAACGTTCAGGAACCGCACCTCCCGCCGTTCCTCACCGAACGCAGCGGCTTGCGGTCGGGCTACATGATCGCACAGTACACCGCCGCCGCGCTGGTGAACGAGAACCGCTCCATCGGCCGCGCCTCGATGGACAACACGCCCGTCAGCGGAAATCAGGAAGACCACGTGAGCATGAGCGCACAGAGCGCGTTCAACGCCCGGCGGGCGGTGGAGAACGCGCTCGCCGTGGTCGGCATCGAACTCGCCTGCGGCGCGCAGGCCGCGGAGTTCATCGACGACCTCACACACGGCGTCGGCACCGGCGCGGCCTACGATGCGGTTCGCGAGGTCGTGCCGCCGCTCACCGACGACCGACCGATTCACGAGGATATCTCCGCGGTCGAAACTCTCGTCGGGTCCGGTCTGCTCGAAGAGCGCGTCGAAGACGCGCTGAACGAATCGCTCGAGTAGCGGGCGTCGATTCTCAGTCGTTTCCCGTCGCGCCCGCCATCTCGGTCGGCCCCTCGTCGCGGGTCACGTCCACATCGGTCCACGACACTCTGCGGAACCAAAGGTAGGCGATGACGCCGCCCGAGACGTTCGAGACGACGAACGCGATCCAGACCCCGGTCGAACCGAGTGCGTTCGCGCCGACCCACGCCACGGGGAATCGGATCACGCCGAGCATGGCGATCGCGATGGCCGCCGCGACGAGCGTCTTTCCGGCCCCGCGGAAGCCGCCGCTGTACGAGCGCATCACCCCGATGAAACCGAACGTCAGGGCCGTGTACCGCATGAACGTCGTGCCGACTTCGACGACGTTCGGATCGCTCGTGAACACCGAGACGATCGGTCTCGCCGCCAGGAAGGCGATCACGCCGAGGGCCGTCAGCGTGACCAGCATCACCTTCGCACCGAAGTGGTTCGCCCGTTTCGCACGGTCGACCTCACCGGCACCAATGTTCTGTCCCGTCATCGTCTCGACCCCCTGCGAGAACGCGATGGCGGGCAGGAAGATGACCGAGAAGACGCGCGTCCCGATCCCGTAGGCCGCGACGACGGTCTCCGGAAACGACGCGATGATGAACAGGAGGAGGTTGATGGACAGCGCCCGTCCGGTTCCCTCGATGGAAGCCGGAACGCCGATGTCGACGAGTCGTTTCGCGTACTCGAAGTCGGGAGCCATCTGGTCGAGGCGGATTCGAACGCCCCTGTCACCCTCGAACATGATGGCGAGGCCGACCGCGAGCGCCAGCAGTCGCGAGAACACCGTCGCTATCGCGGCCCCTTCGATGCCCGATCCCGCGTAGCTGGTCAGTTCGAACAGCGTCGCCTCCAAACCCCGAAGGCCGAGGAAGCCGAACAGCGGGTTCGCCTCGAAGCCGAAGATAAGGAACGGATCGAGGAAGATGTTCAACACGACGGAGCCGAACATGACCAGCATCGGCGTCACCGTGTCGCCGTAGCCACGCATCAGCGCGATGAACACCGCGAACCCGAACACCGCGACTAACCCGACCGAAAACACCTGCATGTACGAGGTCGCGAGCGGGGCGACGTCGGGGTCCGCCCCCAGCAAGTTGAGGAACTCGTCCACGAACACGTAGCCGACGGCTCCGAGGACGAGCGACGCGATGATCGAGAACGTGACCGTCTGGGAGGCCGCGTACTCGGCTCGTCGTTCCCGTCCCGCGCCCACGTTTTGCGCGACCAGCACGCTCCCCGCGACCGACAGTCCGAGCGCGAGGGCGATGAGTAGGAACACCATCGGGAACGCGAAGGAGATCGCCGCGAGCGCGGTCGTGCTGTACTGCCCGAGCCAGAAGGTGTCCGCGAGGTTGTACGCCGTCTGGAAGAGGTTCGTGATGACGATCGGGAGCGAGAGGTAGAGCAGGGGTTTCCCAATGCTACCCGACGTGAGATCGAGCTCCTCCGGCGACTTGAACAGCCCTCGGAGGTGACGGCTCAGGCTCACTCCGGAACGACCTCCGCCGCGTCGTCGCTCAGCAGTTGCTCACGGACGAACGCGACGAGCGTCCGTTTCGTTCGAGCGATGTCGTGGTCGACCGCGACGTGCCGAGTCTGCGCGCCGTTGACGACGGTCACGATGAAATCCGCCACGTCGTCCGCGTCGACGCTCGTTCGGAAGGACCCGTCTTCCTGTCCCGACTCCACGATCGAGCGTATGCGGTCGTGGAGCAGTCGGTCGAATCGCTCGAGCTTTTCGCGATACGCGTCGTCGTACGGTCCTTGCGCTTTGACTTCGAGGATGGCAGTTCGAAACTCCCGTTTACTCTCGGACGCGTCCCGTTCGAGCAGCAAATCGACGAGGCCGAACAGTTGCTCTGCCGGCGATTCGTCGTCGTCCGCCTCGATGCGCTCGGCGAACGACTCGTAGAGGTAGTCGAGGAACGTCTCCAGCAGTTCGTGCTTGCTATCGTAGTAGTAGTGGAGGGTCGCCTTGCTCTTCGAGGACTCGTCCGCGATATCCTGCATCCGAAGCGACGCGAAGCCGTTCTCGCAGAGCGCGCTGTAGGTGGCCTGCATCAGTTCGTCTTCGGTTTCACTGTTCACGATTTCCGTTCACCTTGTACTGACTAACTGGTCAGTCAGTAAAAGGTGTTTCGAGACGTAGGATATCACACCCCATCTCATCGCGCCCCGGATCGCGCTGGTCAGTCGGCTTCCGACCGCTCGGGGTCGGTTCCGGTTCGCGGTTTCCCCGTCCTGTCGAGCGCCCAGACGCCGTGTTCCTCGCACTCGAACACGCGTCGGAAGATGCGCGTCGATTCCGCGCCGCACTCCGGACACGGGTGTGCCGGCCCTTCGGCGGACGTCTCTACGTCCATCGAATCGTACACGTCTTCCCAGCCGCCGCTCGGCGAGGTGCGCTCGTCAGGCATCGCTCTCGATGGGCTCGTTCGTTCGTCGCACGCGTCGCGCGTTGCACATCATGCTAACTCGTCCGGCTCTCGTAGTCCGCCGGTTCGTTCGATAGACGGTGCTCTCTTCGACTCTCTCCGCGCAAACGCGTCACCCCCCGAAAGCGGTGTTCGCTACTGTACCGTCGGTTCGGCTCCGTCGTTCGGTTCGCCGTTCGATTCGTCCGTACCGCCCGTCTCGCTCGTGTCGAGGCTTTCGAGCGCCCGGATGGCGCTGTCTCGGTACGACTCGACGTCCGCGTCGTACTCCTCTTTCGCCATTGCGGCGTAGCGGTTCGAATCGTCGTCGAACGCCTCGATGCGTTCGAGCGTCCGCTCGGCGGTTTCGACCACCCAGCGGTCGCGGGTCGATTCGTCCACCACGGTGATGGATTCTGGGCGGAGGGAGACGTTCACGGTTCCGTCGTCCATCTCGAACGTCCGGGGTTTTCCGGCGATGGCGACGTAGGCGGGCGGCTCCAACTCGCGGAGCATCGCCGCCGCGTCCGGCTGGTACTGGCCCGCGTAGACGAAGAAGGTGTCTCCGTTCGGGTCGACGACCCGACCGCGCCAGTACTCGCTGTCGTCGCCGACGTCCTCTTTCTCGGTGAGGGTTCCGACGACGAACACGCGGTTCGCCCGCTCGCCCGTGGGGAGGAGCAGGTAGACCGGTGCGCGCTCGTCCTCCGATTCTTTGAAGGTGTAACTCGCGTCGTTGAACTCGGCCGCGAAGGTGCGGCGTGCGACTTCTCGTGTTGGTGCTCCACTCATGTTACATCGACCTCGCTTTGATGAGCGCCGCTTCGACGTCCACCGGCCCGCTGAGCAGTTCGACGTCGTTCGCCAGCAGGTATCGGCCCATGGTCGGCCCCGACACGCGGTAGTAGTGTCCGAGCGTCATGTCGCGCATCTCGTCCGCCACGACCGTCGTGTCGAGCGCGTCCATCGCCATCTGCTTGGCTTCCTCCAGTTCGATGCCGGTCAGTTCCTCGGTCGCTTCCTTGTTGAAGATGACCTCGTGGACGTCGACTCCGTCGTCCACGACGCCCTTGATTCGGAGGTCGAACTCGCCGTCCACCTCGCCGTGTTCGGAACAGCGCCCGTTCTGGAGGACGCGCGTGCAGTCCTCGTGCGGGCATCGCTTGATGAGGCCGCTCCCGGACTGGATGTCCACCAGCGCGCCCTCTACCTCGCTCTCGTTGTCGCCGACTTCGATGTCGGTGTCGAGTTCCTCGATGGTCGTCGTGCGGTTGAGTTTCACCGAGTAGCGACCCTGGTACTCGTCGGTGACGACGTTACCGAGTCGGTAGACCGCGCCCTCCTCCAGTTCGGGGAGGTCGGATTTGGCCCACTTCGTGAACTTGATGGTACCGCTCTCGTCGCCGAGCAGGCCGACTTGCCCGATGGAGTCGCTGCGCGGTTCCCAGAGGTCGACGACCTTGGCGGTGAGGTTCACCCACTGCTCGTCGGTTTCGATGTCCGCGACCTGCACGTCGCTCGTGCCGCCGGAGTGGATGTCGTCGCGCTCGAGGCCCGCCTGGTCCAAGTAGTGGCTGGTGACGCTTCGTCGCGCCTCTTCCACCGGTACCTTGTACTCGTTGACGAGGCTGTCTAGACGCGAGGCTACGTCGTCTACGGTTACGTCGAGATGGTCGGAGAACTGTTCGTGTATCTCTTCTGCGTGCTGTCGCACATCGGTCATGGTTGCTCCGTCTCCGCTTTGGTTTCAGTGGGAGACGTATCGAGGTTGGTGCGCGATGGTATAAAAGGTTACGTGCGCGTGCGGAGTGAAAGTGAAAGTGGAGCCGTCGAAGCGCCTCGCGGCCGATTCGGGGAACTCCGAAAGCGGACATCTCGCCCGCGGAGCGCCGCTCCGGATGGGGAAACCTTTCGTTCCCCCGCCGCCTAACGGGGGTATGGACGACCGCCTCGAACGCTTCCTGCGAATCAAACTTCGGGAAGCGGGGAAGAAGTACGCCGAGGCCCGCGAGTCGGCGAATCGCCAGATGGACGAGGCGAGAGACGCCTACAGGAACGCCCGCGACGCCGCGCTCGCGGACCTGCCGCAGGACGAACGAGGGAGGGCCAAGATCGTCTGCCGCCGGTACGCCGAGCGCCGGGCGGTGACCCTCGACGCGGAGGGACGACCGGCCTGCTTCGACCCCGGCCATCCCGACTGCGAGGGCTGCGCGGAAGATATCCGCGAGAGAACGGTAGAGACGTGGTGACCGACGGGCGAGCGTGACGAAACCGACGGCGACGGAGATTCGGGCGTACCGGTTCGAGCGCGCCGGAGTCGACCGCCCGATAAAAGACCGTCCATCACCCCGAGAATCGTCTTGGGAACGTGTGTCGAAGGACGGGGTATGACGAACTGGTTTCCGTCCGAGGAGTGGCTCGCGGCCTACCGAACGAACCTGAACGGAAGCGACCGGTACCGGCGGGAGAGCGAGGGGTGGGGCGTCGAGTTCGACGGTCGCTTCGTCTTCGAAATTCGACGCCTCCCCGTCGAGGAGACGACCCTCGGGGAGTTCCCCGACGAACTCTCCGAGGGGCTCGGCGAGAACCTCTCGAACCTCCCCGAGGAACGCGCCACGGCGCTCGTCGAAGACGCCCCGGAGACGCTGCGCGAACGCACCGACTACGGGGACGACGGAGACGACGACCGAGAGCGACTCCTCGGCGCGCTGTTTGCGACGCCCATCGTCGAACTGCCCGACGCCGTCCGGCCGCCCCTCCGCGAAGAGTTCCCCGGCGACCTCGCGAACTTGCTCGACCAACTCGAACGCTACGTCGAGGACGGAACCGTTCGCGTCTACCTCGACCTCCGCGACGGGAACTGCCGCGAAGCCGAAGTGCTCGAACCGGGCGACGAGCGCGACGTCGGCTTCGTCCTCCGCGGGGATTACCCCGAGTGGAAGAATCTCACCGAAGGCGCGGACGTCATGGGAGCTGTTCTCGGCGAGCATCTCGACCTCGACGGGTCGGTCACCACGGTCATGAACTACGCCGACGCCGCCGACGAGATGGGCGTCGTCGCCAGCCGAATCGAGTCCGCCTCCCTCTTCGTCGCGGACTCGTAGCCGGTCGAGGGCGCTGACCGCGGTAAAAACCACCTCCTATGCGGAGAGGAACCGTCTTTTCGTTCCCATTCGTTTGCTATGGTATGCCAATGCAAGCAGGAGGTGCTCGAGCGGCGTACGAAGGACAGCGCGTCGACACGTCGAGCAAGTGGTATCGACTGTTCCAGAAGGGGGTCGAACTCGGAACGTGGAACGTCGAGAAACTGTTCGAAGAGGTCGGTCTCGAGGCGGACCGCGAGCAGTGGGAGTCGATGGCGCAGGACGAGCGCGATCAGGTTCGATACCTCCTCTCCGGTTTCCTCGACGGCGAGCGCGAGGTCGCCGGGGACGCGGCCACCAACCTGAGTCGGATAATGAGCGCCCCGTGTCTCGACGAGAACGAAGAAAAGGAGATGTACATGACGATGCTCACGCTCACCGAGCACAAACACACCCAGTTCATCGACATCTACATGCGGGAGGTGATGGACGACCGCGACAACTACGCCGAACTCGACCCGAGGCGCGGAACTCGCATCCCTATCGTCCAAGCGACCGGCCTTGGCGAGGTGTTCGAGAACCAGGGCCTCCAAACCGCGAAGGCCGCCCAGACCCTGGACCCGGTCGATATCGCCAAGGCGGCGACCGTCTACCACCTCAACGTCGAAGGTATCCTCGCGCGCGTCGGCGGGTTCGCCATCAACCGAATCTCGGAGGCGGCCTATCTCCCCCTGCTGAACCACGGGTTCAAGTTCGTCAGCACCGACGAGGGTCGCCACATCACCCACGGCGTCACCCTGTTGAAAGAACTCATCGAGAAGGAAGAGCGGGGCGAACCGGAGTTCCAGGGCGTCAAACAGGGCATCGTCGACATGCTCCACCACGACGCCCCGTACATGGCCGATTTCGCGTACATGTTCACCGAGGCGATGGAAGATCCCCTCGGCGTCGACATCGACGACGTTCTGTTGCGCGGCGGGCACCTCATCGACGGGATGTACAACGAGTCGCTCGGACTCGACGTCGACTACCTCCGGATGATCAATCGCGTCAGCGACCGCTACGAGGAGATACAGGGGTGGAATCTTCGGGAAATCGTCGAACAGCAGGAAGCGCACTACGACCGCAGACGAGGCGTCGCCGCCGACGGCGCGGGGGGTGATTGAGATGGGACGCGACCTCGAACTCCGCGAGTTCGCTCGCGGGGCCGAGTTCACCGCGAGCGAGGAGGAAGTCGACGAAGCCATCGCCGACGCCGCCGAGGAACTCGGACAGAGCGAAGAGGAGGTTCGGGAGAACGTCGCCTACATCATCGACTCGTCGTTCGGCGAGGAGGAGTTGACCACCTCCTTCAACGAGATGGTCAGCGGTGCCGGTCTCAACGACGATACGGAGTCCACCGGCGACCCTCGACTCGAAGCGCTCAAGATGTACAAGATGCGGCAGCGGATATAAAAGCGAACGCGACCGCCAATGTCTCGAGAACACGAGGTCACCATCGACTACGAGGAAACCGACCGGACGACGACCGTCACCGTCGCCGAAGACGAGTATCTCCTCGACGCCGCGCTCGACGCCGGGATGGAACTCCCCTACTCCTGCCGGAGCGGGAACTGCACGACCTGCGCCGGCGAACTCCGCGAAGGGGGGGTCGACCAGAGCGAGGGTACGGCTTTGGAACCCGGCCAGAAGGACGACGGTTACGCGCTGTTGTGCGTCTCCTATCCCCGCGAGGACTGCGAGATTCGAGCCGGCGAGTCGGTACGAGACGAGATGCTCGGCCTCGATATGGACATCTTCTGACCGTAGAGCGTCCGATTCTTTTCTCGGTAGTAATATAAATAATCGGTAAAAATGACCGTTGGATTCGGACCCGTTTCATCTAGTTGTCATTGGTGCTCGATCTAGTTTTTGCCGTTACAGGCTCTCTACGGCTTTGAATCTCCGAATACGGGTCTGACTCTTGGAATGTCTTTCAAATAGCTAACATTATTTATGGGGTCTCCGAGCCTACGTATAGACGGTGAAATTACGATGAGCACTAAAGTAGAACGCGGTACCGAGGTTGTATCGAGCACTGCCGGAGAGTCCCGGCGAACCATGATGGGGGCGGGAGCTCTCATCGCCGTGCTGGGTATCCTCGCGGTTCTGTTCCCGTTCGTAACCGGAATCTCGCTGTCGATACTGCTCGGGGCGCTGCTGGTCGTCGGCGCTCTGGTACACGTCGCACACGCCTTCTCGGGCGGATGGAAGCGATTCGTCGTGCAGGGGCTGCTCGCGGCCGTCTACGCGGTTGCCGGTATCGTGCTGATGGCGAACCCCGTCGTCGGACTGACCACGTTGACCATCATCCTCGTGGCGTTCCTGCTGGCGGACGGCGTCCTCGAAATCATCATGGGCTACCGACTTCGCGGCGAGAGGGGTGCCTCGTCGCTCATCGTGAGCGGCGTCCTCGGACTGGTGATCGCCGGTCTCATCTGGGCCGGATTCCCGAGCAGCGCGCTGTGGGCGATCGGCCTCCTCTTCGGGGTGAACCTGCTCGTCACCGGCGTGTCGATGATGTTCATGGCCCGGGGGAGCGGAACCAAAACCCGCGAAGAAGCCGCGCCGACGGAACCTCGCGGAGCGTAAACCGACCGATTCGTTTTTTTTTTCGGACGCCGTCTTCGTCCCTCGATAGGGCGATTTTAGACGCCGCGCGTCCTCGCCGAACACATGCACCGTCCACTCGTCGCGCTCGTGATGGCCGGCGGAACCGGAACGCGCCTCTACCCCGCGAGTCGGAGCGATCGACCGAAGCAGTTCCTTCCGCTCCTCGGGGACGAATCGCTTCTCGCCCGGACCGTCGAGCGAGCGGGCTTCGCCGACGAGACCTTCGTCTGCACCGCGGCGGCCCACGTCGACCTCGTCCGCGAACACGCGCCCGAGGCCGGACTGTTGGTCGAACCCGAGCCGAAGGACACCGGCCCGGCGCTCGTCTACGCCGTCCATCGAATCCGCGAACTGGTCGGCGACTGCGCGGTACTCTGCCTGCCGAGCGACCACCACGTCGCGGGGGACTTCGAGACCACCGCCCGCTGCGCCGCCTCGGTTGCAGTCGAAACGGAGGGGGTCGTCACAGTCGGCGTCGAACCGACCCGCCCCGCGACGGGGTACGGCTACATCGAACCCGGAGCCGACTACGGCGGCTATTTCGGCGTGTCTCGGTTCCGTGAAAAACCCGACGCGGAGACCGCGGAGCGATTCGTCGACGACGGTTTCTACTGGAACGCCGGCCTGTTCGCGTGGACGCCGGACGCGTTTCTGCGGGAGGCGCGCGACTCCCCGCTCTCGCCCCTCGTGACCGCGCTCGAAGACGGCGACCCGGAACGGGGATTCGACGCGGTCGAACCGGCGAGCGTCGATTACGCCGTACTGGAGCGAACCGACGAAGCCTACGTCGTCCCCGCCGGGTTCGAGTGGGACGACCTCGGGTCGTGGGACGCGCTCGAACGACTCGTCTCGGGGAAGAACGTCGTCCTCGGCGACGCCCTGACCGTCGACGCCGGCGGAAACGTCGTCGCGGGCGACAAGCACGTGACCCTCGTCGGGGTGGACGACCTGGTCGTCGCGGCGTACGACGACCGCGTGTTGGTCGTTCCGAAATCGGACGCCCAGCGCGTGCGCGAGGTCGTGGCGAGATTACGCGACGACGACCTGTTTTAACGAGTCGTTTTCCGCCGGCCTGGTCACCACCCGGCCATCACCTTTCTCAGCCTTCGCGTCGTACTCCGTACGCTATGACACCGTCAGTCCAATCGGTCGAGACCGAAGACGAGTACATCCACGTCCGGTTCCGCGACCCCGACGAGTTCGACACCATTCGAACGCCGGATTGGGCTGCGCACGCGGCGCAGGACGTTTCCGAGGGGTCGGAGGTTCGAACCGGCAAACAGAAAGACAGCGACGATTGGGAAGTCCAGAGCGTTCTGATAAAGAAGCAGGTCGGCGAGGACAAGGCCCGCGACGAGGCGAAACAGATCGTCGAGAAGATCGAGTCCTGACGAACCGAACTCTCGAACGCGTCTACCGCAGATCGCGGTAGTGAAACTCGCCGTCGCCGACCTCGCGCGTGACCGCCTCCCCGAGTTCGAACGACACCGGCGAGTCGAACCCGGGGCCGTCCCAAACGAACGTGTGAAACTCGCCGTTTTCGCCGCAGGGGTCGACGCCGGTCGGGAGGTCCGCGAGAAACGCCTCGTCGAGTTCGCGGCCGGCGAACGACGCGCCGAGTTTCGAACCGTCGACGGCGACCACGGTCGCGCGAAAGCCCGCGTCGAGAAACGCCCGTATCTGTTCGTCCGTGTCCCGACCCCACAGCGGCCAGCACCCGTCGATTTCCGTTCCGGCGAGTCGCTCCTCGCGGTAGGCCCGAACGTCTTCGAGGAAGAGGTCCGCGAAGGCGACGCGCTCGATTTCCCGCGATTCGTACTCGGCCATCGCGGCCGCCATGCGCGATTCGTACCCCTCGTTCGGGCAGTCTTCGGGCAGTTCCACGAACCGAATCGGTAGGCCGACGCTCTCGGCCTGCGCTTCGTACAGTTCACGGCGCACGCCGTGCATGCTGCTCCGTCCGTTCTCGGACACCGTCGTCAGCAACTCCGCGACGTCGTCCAGTTCGCGCAGGGCGAACGCGGCGTCCTTCCCGCCGCTCCACGAGAGCACCGTCGTCGGTTCCGCCGCCGCGAGTTCCGTCATCAGCTTCGCAGCCGTCCGCCGTCCACCGGGAGCGCCGCTCCGTTGATGAAACTCGCCCGGTCGCTGGAGAGGAACGCCACCGCGTCGCCGAGTTCCATCGGGTCGCCGACGCGTTCCATCGGGATGCCGTTCGCCCAGTCCGCGAGTCCCTCCTCGTAGCTGTCGTACTCGCCGCGTTCGAGGGCGGCCTCCACGAGTTCCTGAATCCGCGGCGTCTCGTGCGCGCCCGGCAATACCGCGTTGACCCGAACGTCGGGGGCGAACTCGCGAGCCTGCGTCTGCATCAGTCCGATGACGCCCCGGCGAACCGCGTTCGAGAGCACCAGCCCGTCGATGGCCTCGCGGACGCTCGTCGAGGTGATGTTCACGATGGTGCCCGCGTCGCTGTCCACGAGGTGCGGGTGCGCGCGCTTCGTCAGCCAGACGACGCTCATCACCAGCAGGTCGTAGGCGGTGTACCAGTCGCGCTCGGTCGTGTCGAGAAACGGCCCGCTCGGCGGCCCGCCGGCGGAGGTGACGACGTGGTCGATACCGCCGAACTCGTCAACGGTCGCCTCGACCAGCGTCTCGATCTCGTCCGGGTCGGTGATGTCCGTCGGAACCGCGAGCACCCTTCCCTCGCCCACGTCGTTGATTTCCCGCTCGGCGTCGGCCAGTCCGTCCTCGCTCCGGGCGCAGATAACCACGTTCGCCCCTTCCCGGGACAGCGCCTTCGCGCTCGCCAGACCGAGTCCGCTCGAACTCGCCGTTACCAGTGCCGTGTTGCCCTCCAGTCCGAGGTTCATATCTTCGTATTACCGGGAGGCGCTAAAATTCCTCGGGGACGGGTTGCCGAACCGTCACCTCGCCGTCGTGCGTCACGCCGATGAGGAGCGACCTGCGAACCTCCCGCCCTTCGACGGCGTCGCCGGCCTCGTCGCTGATTCGCTTCATCAGTTCGGGGGCGGCGTGGTTCACCTTCACCCCGGCTTCGTCGCAGGCGTCGTAGACCCGCGAGGGAACGTCGTAAAGGTCGGTGCTCGGTTCGACTTCGATTCGAACCGGCGCGCGGAGAGCTTCCGCGAACGCCACCGTCTCGTGCGCTTTGCTGACGTTCTCGCGTGCGCTCGCTTCGATGCTGGAGACGTTCGCGCGCGAGGTGCCGAGGCGGTCGGCGATGACGGCCTGCGCCACGCCTCGCTCGCGGAGCGCCAGCACCTCCGCTTGCCGCCGGGTGAGCACGCTCGTTTCGGCGTCGAAGCCCGCCCGGTGAAGAATATCGTCCGCATCCGGTTTTTCGCTCATCTGGTTGCCTCCGACATATCCAGGTGTACGCCCCTCCCCCGCAAAGAACTGTCCACTCGGCGGACTATCCGCCCCAGAAGTTGTCACGACTTCCGAGGCGCTGGCGGCGGCCCGCTCGCTCGTCGCCGCCGGCGGTCTCCGGCTCTTCATCCCCTTCGTCTTCGGGGTCCATCGGGAGTCGCTCGACGGGGTCGGCGGTCGCGTGGTTGCCCTTCACGTTCGTAATCTTCACCTTGGCGCGAGCGTCGGGGAGGATACCGTCGACGAGGACGATGAAGCCGTCCTCGGTTCGACCGACGCCCGACCCGCTCTCGTGGATGTCGTCGATCTCCACGACGACCTCCTCGCCGAGTTTGACGGGTGCGGTCTTCAGCTCGCGGATCGGTTGGTTGTAGTGGTTGCACCACTCCGCGCCGCCGCGGTCGCCGTAGTGGTGACAGCCCATTCCTGCGATTCGTTCCTCGAAGCTTGGGCAGTCGTCGGCGAGTGGACAGTCCGGCATAGTGAACGGTTTTGCGGCACGCGCCTAAACACTTCCGCAACCCTTTCCGCGGTCGGGAGCCTCGTCGCTCGCTCCGTCGGGGGTTCGTCGGTCGAAAAACGGGTTAGCGGAGCCGATATCGAGCGATCCGCGCTCAGGCGAGCGGGGTCCGTTCCATGACCTGTCCGTCGTAGGTCGGATACTGCTCCACGATTTCGCCCCTCTCCACGTCGCCTTCCTCCACCATCTCCTCCAACAGCCACCACGCGACCTCGATGTGGTTCGTCTTGACCGTGTAGAACTCCTCGGGGACGCCGAGTTCGCGGAACTCCTCCTCGCTGGCCCACGTCTTTCCGTAGACGAGGGTGCCGTCGTCGGTCACGTCGTCGAACTCGCGGCGAATCTGGCGGGCCATGCGCTTCAGGCGGTTCCGGTGCTGGGCGGCGTCCTTGAACACGGAGGTGCAGAAGTAGACGCGCTCGTGGTCGCCCATCACGTCGAGAATCTCCTCCTTCGAACCGTCGACCGCGGACATGTGGCCGTCCTGCAACTCGTACCCCGCTTCCTGCATCCGGCGGTAGTTCCCCTGCGACATCTCGAACTCGTTGACGTTGCAGAACTCCGCCGCGCCCTCGTCCAGGAAGTCGAGGAACTCCTCCTCGGCGCGGATGCCCGGTATCTCGAAGGAGGGGGTGAGTCCCTCTTCGCGGGCGACGTAGAGGATGTCCTCCCACTCCGTGCCGTGCAGTTCGCCCCACTGCTCGTAGGGCGGGTGGAACCGAATCTCGTCCAATCCGGCCTCCGAGAGGCGGCGCATGTTCTCCCGTCCGCCCGTGATGCCGGTGTAGAGGTGCGTGTGGTGGTCGTCGCCGAACTCCTCTTTGAGCATCGAGAGGTACCGACAGGTCTTGCTCATCGCCTCCTGCGGTTCCCCGCCCGTGATGGACGTGCCGAGGGCGTCCATCCGCTTCGCCTCCCGAATCACGTCCTCGTCCTCCTCGACGAGTCGCTCGTTGGCGTACACGTCGGTGACGTTCTTCCGGTTCTCGCCGAGGGGGCAGTAGAAGCAGTCGCGCTGGTCGCAGTAGCCGTAGACGAAGAGCACCATCTTCCCGCCCTCGGCGCACTGTTCGCAGCCCTTGGAGATCATTCGTTGTTCCGTTTTACCCGCCGAGCCTCAAAAAGCGTGCGAATCGCGCTACCCGTCGCCACAGACCGTTCCGAGGAGCGCGTTCATCAGCGACCACATCGCGTCCCGATTCGTCTCGAAGACGCGTTGGCCGTGGGCGCTTCCGCCGACGATTTTGTGGCGCTTGGGTCCCGGGGCGTTCTCGTACATCCGCTTCGTCGTCCGGACGAACCGCTCGTCGTCGCCCCTGCTCACGACGAACAGCTTCCAGCCTTGCATCGCGCTCGCGCTGTCCACCGCCCTCCCGGGCGAGAGTGCGAGGGTCCCGTCGACGGTCCCCCGCTTCGCTCGCGCGTTCGCGCGCACGACCGCGTTCGCGCCCGCGCCGGCCCCGACGAACACCACCCGCTTCGCGCCGACTCGCCGGCGGAGGTAGCGACTCGCCGCGAGGACGTAGTCGGGGGTCGTGCTCCGGTCGTTCAGGTTCAGGTCGATGGTGAGACAGGCGTACCCATTTTCGGCCAGCCTCCGGGCTTGCGGGAGCCAGCCCTTTCGGCTGTACCCGGCGTCGTGCGCGAAGACGACGCCGCACGACCCGTCGCCGAGGAGCGTCCCCTGCACCGTCGCACCCCCGCCGGTGGCGAACTGGACGTCGCCGCCCCCTTCCGGCGGGGCCGTTCCGGCGGTCGTCTCTTCGGTCGTTTCGGTCGTTCCGTGGGTCGTTTCGTCGGTCGTCGCGGTCGTTCCGGCTTCCGTTTCGGTCGTTCCGGACGAGGTCGTCCGGTCCGTCGTGGCCGTTCCGTTCGTCGATGTCCGCCCGCCGGTCGTTCCCGCGTCGGTGGTCGTTTCGTCGCCACCGATGAACGAACACCCGGCGAGCGCCGTCGTCGTTGCGACCCCGGCCGCGCGAAGGACGCGGCGACGGGTCGGCGTTCGAGTCATCGGTCGAGAACTCGTCCACGGTGGCATTATTATAAACCGCCTAATGTCGCGCGAGAACACCGTCTCCGCCCTTTCGGACGATTTTCGGCGCGCCGAAGCTACCCCCGTCGCTCCCGAAAACAGTTAAACGTCCCCCGCGTACCAACCGCCAATGCTGTTGGTGCTGTGCGTCGACTTGGACGACGACCTCGGTCGAAAAACCGACTTCGACACGCCGGTCGTCGGCCGAGACGAAGTCGAGGCCGCCGCGGTCGCGCTCGCCACCGCAGACCCCGAGGACAGCGACGTGAACGTCATGTTCGAGGGCGTTCACCTCTACGACCGAATGCGGGCGGACGAGAGCGTCGAGGTGGCGGTCGTCACCGGGAACGAGGGCAGCGACATCAGCGCCAATCGGGAGGTCGGCGAGGAGGTCGACACCGTGCTGGCGAGCATCAGCACGAGCGAGGAGATAACCACCGTCATCGTCACCGACGGCGCGCAGGACGAGAGCGTCGTCCCCGTCATCCGCTCTCGCATTCCCGTCGACGGCGTCCGGCGGGTCGTCGTCAGGCAGGCGCAGGACCTTGAATCGATGTACTACACCATCAAACAGGTGTTGAACGACCCGGAAACCCGCGGAACGATTCTCGTCCCGCTCGGCATCCTGTTGCTCATCTACCCCCTCGCCCTCGCGGCGGATCGCCTCGGCATGCCCGGCGGAGCAGTGTTCGGCGGCACGTCCGCGCTCCTCGGCCTGTACGTCCTCTTCCGCGGACTCGGACTCGAACGAGTGGTCGACCGGGTCGCCGAGACGGCGAGAACGAGCCTCTACTCCGGCCGGGTGACGCTCATCACCTACGTCGTCGCCGCCGCCCTGCTCGTCATCGGCGGCGTCAGCGGCGTCGAAACCCTCGAAACGGTGCGGGCGGACTACGGCGGTAACGAACTCGGCGCGCTCAGGGTGCTCGCGTCCCTCGTATACGGCGCCGTGGTGTGGTTCTCGGCGGCGGGCATCACCTCCAGCCTCGGCCAGATAACCGACGAGTACCTCGCCGACGAGTTCCGGTGGCGCTACCTGAACGCGCCGTTCTACGTACTCGCCATCGGCGGCGTTCTGCGCGCCGTGAGCGCCTACTTCCTCGATTACGTCGAACTGGAGTTCCTCGCGGCGATGCTCACCGCAGGGACGCTACTGGGATTGACCAGTACGCTGGTGTTCGCCATCGCCGAGTCGCGGTACTCCCGTTCGGGACAGGCGCGGGCGAGTTAGGAAAATCACGGATAAAAAACAGGGATTACATGAAGTCCGCGATACCGGACTGCTTGTTCTTGTCGTTCTCGAAGACGCTTTCGAGCGACCGATTCAGGATTTCGAGTCGCTGTTTCGTGTACTCGCGGCAGTCGTACTCCTCGGCCACCTGCGTGGCGGTGCCCATGTACTTGTTCACCGACCCCTGATGGACGGTGAGGTTCACCCGCCCGCCGCACTCCCGGCACTCGCCCGAGAGCGGCATCCGCCGGTACTTCTCGCCGCAGTCCAAGCATCGCGTCTCCTGCCGCGAGAACGCCCGCAGATTCCCGATGAGATCGGGTAGGAAGTGACCCTCGATGACGCGCTCCGCCACGTCCGTCTCGTCCACCGCCCGGAGCTTTCGGGCCAACTCCAACTGCGCGTCCATCTTGTCCATCATCGACCCGAGCGTCTTGTACGCCGAGAGGTCGGGACCGAGCGCGATGTTCGAGGTGTCGTGGGTGTGCCGGAAGTCGGTGTACTCGCGGTCGGTGCCGAGGTTCTCCTCCGCGATGGTGACCGCCACGTCCTCGGGGTCGGCCATCTCCAGCGTGGCCTCGTAGAACTCGCGGGGATACTGCTCCACGATGTCCATGTTGTGCGCCTCGTCGTCTATCTCCGAGGGGTCGATGCGCGAGGACATCACCAAGGGGGCGTCCATCTGCCCCCCGCGCTTGTCCGGCAGGAACTCCTTCGAGAAGTTGAGCAGGCCGTCCATCAGGAGCATCACGCAGTCCTCGTCGCCGTCGCAGTTGCGTCTTTTCGCCGCGTGGAAGTACGGATGCGCGTAGCCGACCGCCGCGCTGGTGAACCCGACGATGCGTCCGACCACCGCCGCGGAGGTGTGGGGGGCCATCCCGAAGACGAGTTCGCCGACCAACTCCTCGCGCTCGTCCATCTCGTAGAACGGGTCGAGACCGTAGTAGTCGGTGAGCAGTTCGTCCACGAAGTCGGCGGTCTTGAGCAGGTGCTCCGCCGCGCCGTCGGAGAGGACGATGTCCTGCACGCGGAGTTCGACGAGTTGGTCGTCGTGCCGAAACGGTTCGCCGTAGACGTCCTCCTCGTACCCCAAGGCCCGAAGCTGTTCCGCGCTCACGTCGAGTTCGGACGGGCGAACCGCGGTCACGGGCAGGTCGGTCATGTCGTAGCGCACCGTCCCGTCTTTGAACGCGCTGACGCCGTGTTTCGCCCGGAGGACGCCCTTCTCGATGGGTTCGGGCGTCTTGTTCGACGAGGTGAGTCCCTTGACGCCTTTCAGCACGTCGAATGCGTTCTCGCGTTCGCCGACCGCGTCGAGCGCGCTCCGGAACTCCTCGTTCATGTTCAGGGCGCGGCGCTCGACGCTCGTGGCGGGGATTTCACAGCGCGGGCACTCCGCGCGCCCGGACTGGTCGGGTTCGACCTCGGTGCCGCAGTCGGGGCACTCGTAGTGCGGGAATGCGTTGCCGCCGCACTCCGGGCACCGCGACTTGAAGGTGCGATTGCCGCAGGCCTCGCACTCCCGCCGCCCGACCTGCACCTCGATTTCGCCGCGCGTTCCGGACATCCCCTCCGTGTGCTGCGCCGCCTTCGCCACGTCGCGCTGGTCGCCGCCGGCCTCGCCGAGCGGGAACAGCGTGTGGACCGCGGGGCTGAGTTCGCGCTTCTCGGACTTCTCGGGGCGACCCATCCGATTCCCGATTCGCGTCGGGGCGCGTTCCCTGACGCGGAAGGGAGCGACCTCGTTGACGGCCTCGATGGCGTTGTCGCCGTCCTCGCGCTCGCCCCACTCGCGGGCCGTCTGGGAGAGGTCGTCCCACGTGCGAGTCAGGTCGCCGTCGATTCCGAGCGAGCGAACGAACGGCTCCCAGTCGGGAATCTCGATCTCCTCGCCCTGCGAGTGCCGGACGAGGAGTCGTTCGAGCGCGCCTCGCACCTCGCCGGTGTTCGGCAGGACGAGCAGTCCGTCGCGCACCTCGCCGTTCTCGACGGCGTCGGCGAGCGCCTCGAACTCTGCGACCGAGATATCGTGCCAGAGGTAGGTGTACTTCGGGTGGAGCGGCGCGTCGTACTCGGCGGCCCAGTCGAGCGCCTCCTCGGCGGACGGGTCTTCGAGGTCGACGTGGGGGTTGTCGCGCATCGCTTGCACGTCCGCGCCCGCGTGCTCGAAGTCCTGCACCCACCACTCGAACGCGTAGGAGGCGGGCGCGAGCGGGTGGTTGTTCTCCACGAACTCGCCGTAGTTGACGAGATACTCGCCGAGGTCGAGTATCTTCTCGACCCCGTTCCGGACTTCGAGGGCCTCCTCGGCGTCGTCGATTCTGCGGACGTCGCCGTTCGCGAGGCGGACGGTCGGTCCTTCGATGGTGTCGACCGGGATGACGCCCGCCGCCTTTCCGGGGCGCTCCGTCTTGATCTGGGTTCCGGTCGCGAGGAAATCGTCCACGAGGTGCATCGTGGCCGGGTGGACGCCCGCGGTCGCGAACCCGTGGTTTCTCGCCCTGCCGTACCGCAGGCGAAACCCGCCGGGTCGACACGGATGGGTGAAGACGGGGCGTCCGGCGATGAGGTCGCGCAGGAACTTCTTCGCGGGTTCGACGCGCGGCGGGCCCGCCGGTTCGTCGTTTTCCTGCTCGACGTCGCTCTCCGTTTCTTCGGCGTCGTCGTCCGCCGCCTCGTCCTCGGTTGCGTCGCCCTCGCCGATGGTTCCGTCGATGAGGTCCTGGAGCCACGGCCAGTCCACCTCGTCCAGATTTCTGGTGTACCGCTGAATCTTGGGCGCTTTGAGCGCGATACCCTCCGCGAGGACGAGACACATCCCGCCGCGGGCGCTGTTGGTGTCGACGCGATCCAAGTCGCGGAACCCCGAGACCTCCTCGTCGCCCGTCGCCTCCCCGTCCAGCATGACGGGCATGTTCTCGGCGATGAACTTCGTCTCCTTGTCCTTCGGCGTGTACTGGAGTCCGGTCTCGGAGTCGTAGAGGTTTATCTCCTCGGCGTAGCGCTCGATCTCGTCGTCGCGGGCCTTGTACTCGTCCAACCCGATGAGCGCGCGGGTGTAGTCGGCGACGAGCACGGAGAGCGCCTGCGCCGTCCCGCCCGCGGAGCGAATCGGCCCGGCGTAGTAGACGTTGACGAACTCCGTCCCGTCGTCGTTTTGGAGGAGTTCGACGCGGTCGATTCCCTCGATGGGCGCGGCGACCACGCCCTCGGTCAGCAGGGCGACCGCGGTTCGAACCGCGCCTTCGACCTTGCCGGCGCGGGTTTCGTAGTCGCCGACGTTCCCGTCCGCGAAGTCCTCCGCCAGTTCGAGGGCGGCTTCCTCGCGGGACATCCGCCCCTCGAGTTCGCGGACGCGCTCGGCGACGCCCTCGATGCCGAGGATGTTCTCCACCCGGTCGGCCATGTCCTTCGCGACCGGAATTTCGACCTCGGGTTGGGGGTCGCCGCTGTTCGCGCGAGCCGTCTCGGCGACCTCGAACGCTCGGTCTAACTGCGACTCCAGCCCTTCGAAGTACCGCCGATCTTCCTCGCGCATGTTAGAGCCAGAGATCCAGGTCGGTCGGTTCGTCGCGTTCCCGAACCAGCTCTTCGTCGAACGTTCGCATGTACAACTCCCCCGCGAACACCGTCGCCGAATCGAGGTGTCCCGCGAGCGCCTGTCCCGACCGCCGAGAGAGCACGGCGTGCGTATGGGCGAACCGCTCCCCGTCGAGGAGCGAGACGTTGCCGACGCACGCGGCCACTTCGAGCGGCTCGTCGAACCGCACCTCGCGGTACTCCTTCTCCGTTTGGTCGTAGAACCACACTTCGGCGTCCCGTACCGCACCCATGGCGACGAACCACGCGGCGTCCACGTCCTCGTCGTCCGCCAGCGACTCGATTTCCGCCCGCCAGTCCGCGCCGTGTCCGAGTCGAGCGACGAACTCCCGTTCCCCGGAGACCTCCCGATAGTTCATGTCCGGATGGAACTGCACCGGGGACAAAAAAGGTTCAGTATTGGTTCGTTTCCCGCCCCCCGACGGGCGAAGGGTCCGCGTATCCGAAGCCGGCACCGTTTCCGGTCGCGGAGCTGACGGGGTGTCGTTACTACGAAGCAGGAAAGAGCGGTCGGTGGGAGGGCTGTTCAAGTAGCGGAGTATCGGGGGACTACTGCCGGTCCGGAAGCGAGACTACGTCCGTCGTCTGCATGGAAATCCACGCATCCTCGCGGGAGATGTCTGCGATAACGAGCCGCTCCGTGCGTCCGTCATCGTCCACCGAGGCCATGACCTCGGCGTCGTCTGCAACCGACACCGACACTGCTGCCGTATCCGGCGTCATGCTTTGAGAAACTGTACCAAGGGATATAAGCGCACCGAAACGCTGATTCGTGCTCTAGTGGGTGACACTATCCGACGCCGTAACCGGACGACATGCGCCGTAACGGTGAATTACGCGCGATAGTGACCCGTTTCCCCGCCGATACCTTCTCCCTATCGAACCCGTAGTTCGATGTTATTTACTGCAGCCGTACAAAACACTTGGATACGCACAACGAAACCCGAACCGACGCTGTTTTGTAAGAAACTGGCTGCTAACGACCGTAACGGTGCAATCCCAAACGGTAAGTTTATCCGCCGTGACACACAAGGCGAGTGTGGATGACAGATACTGACAACCTGACCCGTCGGCGGTTCTTACAGGCGACCGGGGGTGCGGCTTCGGCTGCTGCGCTCGCCGGCTGTACCGGCGGCGGCGGCCAAGGCGACGGTGACAGCGGCGGTAAAACGCTTCAGCTGATGAACTCCCCGATGACCACGCTGGACCCGATCAAGGCGACCGACACGGCGTCCGGTACGGTCATTCAGCAGATTTTCGACCCGCTGATGAACTACCCCAACGGGGAAGTCGCCGTCGAGAATCTCCTCGTCGAGTCCCACGAGGTTTCCAAGGATAAGAAAACGTACACCTTCAAGCTCAAGAAGGGTGCCAAGTTCACAACGGCAAGGAAGTCACGGCGAAAGACGTCGTCTACTCGTGGCGGCGCCTCGCGGAGTCGAAGAACTCCCGCCGCGCGTACTTCATCCTCGATTCCATCGGCGTCAAACACGACTCCAAGACTGTCACGTACAAGGACAGCGATGGAGAGAAACACGAGATGACCGTCGCGAAGCCGAACTCGCTGGCGCTCAAGACGAAGGGCAAGCACGAACTCGAGATGACGCTGGAGCAGCCGTTCCACGCGACCCTCGAGATGCTCGCCTACACGTCCTTCGCAGTCATCCCCGATGGAATCGTCGGCGACATCCAGGGCTACGACGGCGAGAAGAAACACAGCAAGTTCGCCACGAAAGAGCCCGTCGGTGCCGGACCGTTCGAGTTCAAGTCGTGGCAGAGCGACGTGAAAGCGGAAGTCACGAAGTTCAAGAACTACCACGGTGAACCGGCGAAGGTCGACGGTATCCACTGGAAGATTTCCGCGAACTCGGACGCGAAGTTCACGTACGCCGTCACGAACCAGAACGCCGACATGGGGTACGGCAGTCACTTCATCCCGACCCCGAAGTACCAATCCAGCAAAATCAAAGACACGAAGACCGACGACCTCGGTCGGAAGGTCGGAAAGTACGGCCCGATTCAGGGTAGCACGCTGAACTACCTCGCCGTCCCGACCATCAACTCCTACTACATCGGGTTCAACACGAACGTCGTCCCCAAGCCGGTTCGGCAGGCGGTCGCGTACGCGATGAACCAGCAGGAGCTAGTCAAGGAAGTGTTCAAGAGCCGCGGCGAACCCGCGTACCACTTCACCCCGCCGATGATCTACCCCGGCGGCGCGAAGAAGTACAAGTCGCACGCGGAGAGCAAGTACCCGTACGGCTACAACCAGACGCAACTCGACAAGGCCAAGCAGGTCATGAAGGACGCGGGCTACGGCCCGAACAACCGATTCAAGTTCGATTTCACGGTGTACCAATCCTCGAAGACCTGGCCCGAAGTGGGGAAACTCCTGCAATCGAAGCTCAGAACGGCCTACATCGACATGAGCGTCAACTCCGCACCGTTCAACACGCTCCTGTCGCGCGGCCGAAAGGGTAACCTCCAGGCCTACTCGCTCGGCTGGATCATGGACTGGCCCGCGCCGGACAACTTCCTCGGACTGCTGTACCCGCCGCTGACGGACACTTCGAAGTCCTCGCCGCAGGCGTACACGAACTGGTCCGGCACCGCCGCCTCCAAGAAGGCGAAGAAGGCGTGGGAGAAGATTCAGAAGAACACCGCCCCCACGGACGCGGCACTCAAAGCACGCGAAGAGGCGTACGTCACCATGGAGGAGGCGAACTGGGAGGACATGGTGTTCCTCAACACCTACCACGGTCTCAGCGAGCGGTTCTCCTACGACTGGGTCGACGCACCGAAGTACGGCGGTGCCGGCTACAGTCGACAGATGTACAACAAGGTCAAACTCAAGAAGCGCAACTAATAACGCCCTTTAAGCGTTTATTTTTTCCGCGTATTTCCCCAGCGAGCGGTGTCTTCGACCGAGATTCGGTGATGCTATCGCAAGACATAATGAGGGGAACGCAAAATACCCTCCCGTATTAGCTATGAACGCGGTAAACATTGGGTGCAACATACCGCACAACACGAGTGAGAGAGAGCAGGGGGTGAGCGAGACGGCATGAGTCGATGGCGTTACTTCGCTCGACGCCTGCTACTGTCCATCCCCGTCCTAATATTCGGGGCGTCGATAACGTTCGTCGTTATCCGCGCGGGACCGCTCGACCCGGTCGCGGCGATTCTCGGGCCGACGGGCGACCCGCAGGCGTACAACCGAATCGAGAGACAACTCGGATTAACCAAACCGCTCTGGGAGCAGTACATCGACTACATGATCAACCTGTTCACGCTCCAGTTGGGGAAGTCGTGGGTTCTCGACCCCGACAGGAGCGCGTACTCGCTCATCCTCAGCTACGCGCCGCGAACCATCTGGCTCGGATTCTGGTCGGTGCTCATCGCCATCTTCGTCGGCATCCCGCTCGGTTTCTACGCCGGACTCAATCCGAACACGTGGAGCGACTACACGGCGTCGTTCGGCGGTATCGTCTGGCGCGCGATGCCGAACTTCTGGTTGGCGGTTATCCTCATGCAGGTGCTCTCGCAGTCCGAGTCCCTCATGTTCGGCTTCGACTGGGAGAGCTGGCTCGTGCCGACGACGGTCACCGGAGTGCCGGACCTAAGCAACCTCACCAACCCTCGGAATCTCATCGCGGCCATCAAGAAGATAGCGCCGGCCGCACTCGTGTTGGGTTCCGCGTCGATGGGGAACGAGATGCGCATCGGCCGCACGGCGGTGCTGGAGACGGTGAACTCCAACTTCATCGAGACGGCACGTGCGAAGGGCGTTCCGCCCCGCTCGCTCGTCTGGAAGCACATCTTCCGGAACGCCCTCATCCCGCTCGTTCCAATCATCACGGGCGAGGCGTTCCTGCTCATCGGCGGGTCGGTGCTCGTCGAGACCGTGTTCGACATCAGCGGCATCGGCGCGCTGTTCTTCCAAGCAGTCATCCAGGGCGACCTTCCGCTGGTCGGTTCACTGATGTTCGTCTTCATCCTGCTCGTCGTGTTGATAAACATCCTCCAGGACTTCCTGTACACGGTCATCGACCCCCGCGTCGGCTACGAGGGGGGTGCCTGAGATGAGCCGCGTTCCCGACGCCGAAAGCGAAAAAGCCCTCCGCGAGCGCATCGCGGACAACCCGCAACCGGCCACGATGTGGCTCGCCGGCCTCGTCCTCCTCATCGCGCTCGAATTCGGCGCGCTGGCGAGCGGCGTGATGGCGATTCCGTGGGAGCTGTTGATGAACAAGCTGGCGTTCTTAAAACCCGTCGCTGCACCGCTCGCGACCGCCGGCGACGCGCTCGCGGATCTGCCGACCCTGCTCACGCGGGAGAACTTCGACAACACCGGTTGGAAGACGCCGCAAGGGGGATGGGAGGGAACCTTCCTCAACTTGCCTCCGTCCGTCGTCTGGGCGCTTCGCGTCGTGCTCGTGTACGCGTACGCGCTGGCCTTCCTCTACTGGATCTGGCGCGGCTACCTGACGTTCCGCGAGCACTACCGGTACGCCGAGTGGACGCCCCGCGACGACATGGTCAATCGGTTCCGGGGCCACACGTGGGGGAAGTTCGGGTTCGTCATCGTCTTCCTGTTCGTCGTGATGGCGATATTCGCCCCGGCGCTCGGCCCGACGACGGTCGAGAAAAACATCCACAACCCGTACTCATACGAGATCAAGTATCTGAACGAGGACACCGGAAACGTCGAAACGATTCTCATCGGTGATGCGAACTTCGGGTCGCGCTCGAAGGGTGCCGGCGGAAACATCGCTCCGTGGACGTACGACGAGTACGGCCGATGGCATCCGTTCGGAACGATGCCGACCGGGAAGGACATGTTCACCTTCATGGTCCACGGCGCTCGCGTGTCGCTGTTCATCGGCGTCGTCGCCATCGGACTGAGCGGAATAATCGCGGCGAGCTTCGCGCTGCTGACGGCGTACTACAAGGGTCTCGTCGACCTCGGCGTCGTCATCGTGGGCGACTCCATCATGTCGCTCCCGAGGCTGTTGTTCCTCATCCTGCTCTCGTTCGTCCTCCAAGGGACGTGGATCGCGGGCGTCTACAACGGCGGGCTCATGTTGGCGCTGCTGTTCGCCGCAACCGGTTGGCCGTTCCTCTGGCGCGCGGTGCGCGGCCCGGCGTTCCAAGTGGCCGAACAGGAGTGGATCGACGCGGCGAAGAGCTACGGCCAGAGACCCCACGTGACGATGCAGAAACACATGGCACCGTACATCCTCGGCTACCTGCTCGTGTACGCCTCGATGAGCCTCGGCGGCGTCATCATCGCCACCGCGGGCTTGTCGTTCCTCAGCTTGGGTATCAATCCGCCGACGCCCGAGTGGGGGCGCGCCGTGGCCGTCGGTCAGAGCTACGTGGCGACGCAGTCGTGGCACATCCCGTTCATCCCGGGCGTTCTCATCGTGCTGGTCGTGACCGCGTTCAACGCGCTCGGCGACGGTATCCGCGACGCCATCGACCCGCAGAGCGAGACCGGCGAGGACGGCGGTGCTGAGGTCGCCGCGGCAGGAGGGAGTGGTGCGTAATGGCGTCGAGCGAATACACCACCTCGGAAACCCGCGGGGACTCCATCTTGGAGGTCGAGAACCTCCAGACCGCGTTCTTCACGGACAAGGAGGTCATCCGCGCGGTCGACGGCGTGAGCTTCGACATCGAGCGCGGCGAGACGGTCGGCATCGTCGGCGAATCCGGCTCCGGCAAGAGCGTCACCGCGCGCTCCATCATGGGTCTCATCAAGTCGCCGGGCCGCATCCTCGGTGGAAGCATCCGGTTCGACGGCGAGGAACTGACGACCAAGAGCGAAAAGGAGTACCGTCAGATTCGCGGCGGGGACATCGCCATGGTGTTCCAGGACCCGCTGACGAGTCTGAACCCCGTTTACACGGTCGGCAACCAGATAAAGGAGGCGCTCCGTCTGCATCAGGGACTCACCGGAACGGAGGCGACCAAGGAAGCCATCAATCTGCTCGAAGCGGTCGGGATTCCGGACGCTTCTCGGCGCGTCAAGGAGTATCCCCACGAGTTCTCCGGCGGGATGCGCCAGCGGGCCGTCATCGCCATGGCGCTCGCCTGCGACCCCGAACTGCTCATCTGCGACGAGCCGACGACCGCGCTCGACGTGACCATCCAAGCGCAGATTCTCGAGCTCCTGGAGGAGCTACAGGAAGAGCGCGACCTCGCCATCATGTTCATCACGCACGATATGGGCGTCATCGCCGAAATCGCGGATCGCGTGAACGTGATGTACGCGGGCGAAATCGTCGAAACGGCGCCCGTCGTGGAACTGTTCGAGAATCCCCGCCACCCGTACACGCGAGGCCTGTTGCGGAGTATCCCCGGAAACAACCCTGACGAGGATCGCCTCACGACCATCGAAGGCGACGTGCCGACGCCGAACGAACCGGCGACGTACTGTCGGTTCGCGCCTCGGTGTCCCGAGGCGTTCGACGAGTGTGACGAGGTGCACCCGGTTTCGCTGCCGGTCGAGGCGGGCGCGGACGACCACACCGCCGCGTGTCTGCTCTACCCCGAAGACGTATCGCAGGAACGGGCGATCGAACTGCATCGAGAGGCGGAGACAGAAAGCGAGGAGGAACTATGAGTAAAGTACAGCAAACCGAATCGGTAAGCGTCGAGGAAGGCGAGACGCTCGTTGAAGTCAACGACCTGAAGACCTACTACGGCGAGGGCGGACTCATCGATTCGAACCCCGTCAAAGCCGTCGACGGCGTATCGTTGAACATCAAACGCGGCGAGACACTCGGCCTCGTCGGCGAATCGGGCTGCGGAAAATCGACGCTCGGCAGGACGCTCATCCAGTTGGAGAGCGCCACGTCGGGTGAGGTGCTGTTCGACGGCACCGACGTGACGGAACTCTCCGGGGCGGACCTCAAGAACTGGCGACGAAACAGCCAGATGGTGTTCCAGGACCCCGAATCCAGTCTCAACGACCGGATGACCGTCGGCGAGATAATCCGCGAACCGCTGGACGTTCACGATTGGAAGACGCCCCGCGAGCGCAGAAAACACGTCCGCGAACTGTTGGACGTGGTGGGACTGCGACCCGAACACTACTACCGCTACCCCCACCAGTTCTCGGGCGGCCAGCGCCAGCGCATCGGCATCGCGCGGGCGCTCGCGCTCGAACCGGAGTTCGTCGTGCTGGACGAACCGGTGTCGGCGCTGGACGTGTCCGTGCAGGCCCAGATTCTCAACCTGCTCGAAGACCTGCAGGACGAGTTCGGGCTGACGTACCTGTTCATCGCCCACGACCTCTCGGTGGTGCGCCACATCTGCGACCGCGTCGCGGTGATGTACCTCGGTCACATCATGGAACTCGGCGACACCGAGGAGCTGTTCGAGAACCCGAAGAACCCCTACACCATCTCGCTCCTGTCGGCGATTCCGGAGCCCGACCCGACCAGCGACCGCGAACGAATCACGCTCCGCGGGACGCCGCCGAGTCCGCGCGACCCGCCGAAAGGCTGTCCGTTCAGCACGCGCTGTCCGACGAAGATACGGCCGGAGGAGTTCGAAGACGTCGACGACGACCTCTGGGTCGCCATCGAGGTGTTCCGAGAAGTCGTCCGCGAACGTTCGCGCGCGGAGCGGTCGACCACCGACCAGCTGAAAGAGCTGCTCGGGATGGAGACGCGCTTTTCCGACATCGGCGAGATTCGACAGGAGCTGTTCGGCGGGCTCGACGTTCCCCGGAATATCGAGAAACACATCGACGAGACGGCGGGCTACATCGAGAACAACGACGACGAACAAGCCCGCGAGTACCTCCGTGACGTGTTCGGAAGCATCTGCGACACCGACGAACCGGACGACTTCGTGGTGAGCGACAGCGGTCGATTCAGCCACTGTCACCGCCACCTGGACGAGTACGAGGAACCGGACGAGTTCACGCCCTACTCGATGCGGTGATGGCCGACGCAGACCGACCCCCGAGGAGATTCCGACAGGTAATCGATGCGCTCGTCTACGCGGTCGCGGTGACGAGCGTCGTGTTCCTCGTCGGAGGGGCGCTGAGTTTCTCCCTCGGCAGGGGTCTGGTCGGCGTAAAGTACGTGCTGTTTCTGGTCGGCCTCCTGCTCTTCGGCTACGCGACGTTCCAACTGCGCCCGTCCCAGCCGTGGGACGTGGATCGGACCGGCGACGGGGTCGAAATCGTGCGTAACGACGATCGAGCCGAAGCTATCGGCTCGCGCAAGGAGACGCGATTTCAGGCCGCGGTTCAGCGAATCCCGCCGTTGACGCGCTACTCGATTCCGCCCGAGGAACGGCTTCCGGCCGCCGTGAAGCTGTTCCTCACGAGCATCGCGGTGCTCGGGACGTCGTTCGCCATGGAAGCCGTGTTCGGCGTCGGCGTGTAGCAACAGTTTTTACCGCTTCGAAACCTGACATGGCACCATGCCAGAGACCGGCGACGACGGAACTGAGTACGCCGAGCGGATCGCCGCCAACGCGGACGTGGAGAAGGACGCGTGGCGCTTGACGCTCGACGACATGGAGGCGATGGCCGCCGACCTCGAAGACGAAGGGTGGAACGTCATCGCCATTCCGGCCAGCCACACCGCGCCCGAGAGCCCCGACGCTGGCGAGACGGACCGGTTCGGTTTCGTCCACGTCATCCCGGATAACTACGCCGAGGAGTTCAGCGACGCCGTCGAGGCGGGGACGTTCCCGACGTATCGGGTCTTCCGAAAGGAAGTATCGTCGCGGGTGTTCATGATGACGCAGTATCTGGACCCCGACACCGACACCGCGATTCTCATCGCCGGAGCGTACGAGATGATGCACGCGCCGCCGCTCGTGAAGACGGCCATGCGCGAGGACGAGATGTACAGTCACGTCCAGACCATCGACGGGACCGTACTCGGGTCGTTCCGCCACGGCGATTACACGAAGTTCTTCCCGAACCCGGAAAAGTACGAGAACTACGTCGTCGAACCGCAGGTCGGGGAGAGCGACGAGTAACGGTTCGCCGGTCGTACTCGTTTTCCGGTTCCTCCGGTTCCGTCGCGCTTCGAACCGACGCGATCCCCGAACCGCGATTCACCGGTCGGTTCGTAGGGTACAAGAAGGGTGAAACCGTATCCGGCGCGTATGAACGTTGCCGAAGCGATGACGCCTCGCTCCGACGTGGTCACCGTCGAGCTTCCGGGTACGCGCGACGACGTGCTCGAATACCTACAGGAGCGGTCGTTCTCCTCCGTTCCGGTCGTTAAACAGACCGACGACGGCGAACAGTACCGCGGTCTCATCTCCCGCGACGACCTCATCGAGAACCCCGACGAAGACCAACTCGCGCTCCTGATGCGCGAGGTGGCGACGACGACGCAGGACGCGTCGGTCGAGGAGGTCGCCGCCCTGATGCTGGCGGAGGGCACCCGCCGCGTGCCAGTCGTCGACGGCGAACTGGAGGGAATCGTCACCGTGACCGACGTGGTTCGGGCCATCGCCGAGGACGAAGCCGACGGCGACACCGAAGTCGGCGAACTGGCGAACAGCGACGTGAACACCTGCTACGTCGAGACGCCGCTGACGGTCGCCGAGCGCGAGATATTCTACGCCAACGTCCCCTACGCCATCGTGCTGGACGACACCGGCGAGATGGACGGCATCCTCACCGAGGTGGACATCATCGAGGTCGCGCAGGTGGTCGAAGGCGAAGACGACACGGGGGGAAGCATCGCCAACGAGGACGACGACTGGATGTGGGAGGGCATCAAGTCGGTCGGCAACAGCTACATCCCGACCCGGAACGTCAAGATTCCGTCCGCGCCGGTCCGGGAGTTCATGACCGACGACGTCGTCACGGTCTCGAAGCGAAAGACGGCCCGCGACGTGGCCCAGACGATGCTCACGCAGGACATCGAGCAGGTTCCGCTCGTGAGCGGCGACCAACTCGTCGGCATCGTGCGGGACGTGAACTTGCTGGAGGCGCTTCGATGAGCGACGAACTGGTCGAACTCGCCAAGCGACGCGGATTCTTCTTTCAGGCGGCGGAAGCGTACGGGGGCGTCTCCGGCTTCTACGTCTACGGTCCGGAGGGTGCGGCGCTGAAACGCAACCTCGAGGATTCGTGGCGCGACCGCTTTCAGGTGCAGGAAGGCCACCGCGAAATCGAAGCGCCGACCGTGATGCCCGAACCCGTCTTCGAAGCCTCGGGCCACCTCGACGGCTTCGACGACATGCTGGTCGAGTGCCCCGAATGCGGCGAGAGCCACCGCGCCGACCACCTCATCGAGGACAACACGGGCATCGAGGACGCGGAGAGCCTCCCGCTGGACGAGGTCGGCGCGCTCATCGCGGAACACGACCTGCGCTGTCCGAACTGCGACGCCGAACTCGCGGGCGAACCGGTCGAGGAGTTCAACCTGATGTTCGAGACGGCCATCGGCCCCGGCTCCGGCCACCCCGGCTACCTGCGCCCCGAGACGGCGCAGGGTATCTTCGTGGAGTTTCCGCGTCTCAAGGAGTACGCCCGCAACCAACTCCCCTTCGGCATCACGCAGGTCGGGCGGGCGTACCGAAACGAAATCAGTCCGCGGAAGTCCATCGTCCGCGTCCGCGAGTTCACGCAGGCCGAACTGGAACACTTCATCGACCCCGAGGAGGACGAACCGCCGCTCCACCGGGTCGCCGACGCGGAAGTCACGCTCTACTCGGCCGAACAGCAGAACGCCGAGGACGGCGGTCACGTCCGGATGACCATCGGCGAAGCGGTCGAGCAAGGCGTCATCGCGAGCGACTGGGTTGCCTACTACCTCGGCGTCGGTCAGGAGTGGTACGAGCGAATCGGCGTCGATATGGATAGATTCCGCTTCCGCCAGCATCTCTCGGGCGAGCGCGCCCACTACGCGAGCGACTGCTGGGACGCCGAGGCCGAAGTCGACGGCGACTGGATAGAGATAACCGGCAACTCCTACCGAAGCGACTACGACCTCTCGAAACACGGCGCGAACTCCGACGAGGACTTCACCGTCTTCCGCCAGTACGACGAACCGAAGGTGGTCGAACGCGCCACCGTCGACCCCGACATGAGCTACCTCGGCCCGGAGTTCGGCGGCGCGGCGGGCGACATCGCGGACGCGCTCCGAACGCTCGCCGAACGCGACCGAACCGCCTTCGAGGGCGACGAGGTGACCGTCGAGGCCGACGGCGAGTCGTACACGATTCCGGTCGAGAAGACCGGCTTCGGCGTCGAGGAGGTTACGGAAGCGGGCGAGCACATCACCCCGCACGTCGTGGAGCCGTCGATCGGTATCGACCGCGTGCTGTACACCGTCCTCGCGCACGCCTACGAAACGGACGAGGTGGACGACGAGACGCGCACCCGACTGGCGCTCGAACCCGAACTCGCGCCGACCACGGTCGGCGTCTTCCCGCTGATGGACAAGGACGGGATGGGCGAGACGGCCCGCGACATCGCCGCCGACCTCCGCGCGCACGGTCTCGACGTGACCTACGACGATTCGGGGAACATCGGTCGGCGCTATCGGCGACAGGACGAGGTCGGCACGCCGTTCTGCGTGACGGTCGACTACGAGAGCCTCGACGACGACGCCGTGACGCTCCGCGAACGCGACTCGACCGAGCAGGTCCGGGTCGCCATCGCCGACCTCCCCGACATCCTCGCCGACCTGCGGAGCGGCGACCGCGCGTTCGCCGACCTGTAACCGTGGCGAGCGAAATCAAGCGCCGACTGGTGCACGTCAGCGGAACCGGAGTGCCGGCGCTCTACCTGCTGGACTTGCTGACGTGGCAGCAGTTGCGCTTGATGCTCGTGCTCGGCTCGGCCGTCGCGCTTGTGCTGGAGATAGTCCGCCTGCTGGTCGGTCTCGACTGGCGGATTTACGACGAACTCACGCGCTCGTACGAGCAGAACAACCTCGCAGGGTACGCGCTCTACTTCTTCGGGATGACCGTGACCGCGTGGGCGTTCCAGCCGCGAGTGGCGATTCCGGCGCTGCTCATGCTGACCATCGCCGACCCAATCAGCGGTCTGCTCGGCTCGGGCGAACTCGGCATCAAGGCCGTCCACACGCTCCTCGTGACGTTCGCGGTTTGTCTCGTCATCGCGTCGCTGCTCGACCTGCCGCTTCCGGCCGCCGTCCTCGGCGCGCTGGCCGCGACGCTCGCGGACGGCGTCAAGCCGGTCGTCGCGGGCTACGTCATCGACGACAATCTCACGATTCCCATCGGCGCGGCGGTGGCTATCTTCCTCGGGTTGCAGTACGCGCCGACGCTCGTCTGACTATCCGTATCCGTACGTCGGCGTTCGGGGGCCGGTGTCGCCGGGGGTGGCGCGGCGTCGCTTTCTCTGCGCCTTTTCGGCCGTCCGCCGAACCGACGAGCGTCTCCGCCGAAGAGCGAACCACGCGAGCAGCCACCGGACGAACCTTGATACGATTCTCGGCATTCGATTCGTCGGGGCTGGTTCGTCTTTCGATAAAAACCTCCGCCGACCACTTTCACCCCGCCACGCGAATCCTTTAACCGGATGACGACGAAACGCTACGACGAATGGCGACCACGGACGCTGAACCGAACTACGTGGAACATCCGTATCTCGCGCCGCAGTTCATCGAGCGGCGACTCTACCAGATTCAACTCGCCGGCACCGCACGAAACCACCACACCCTCGTCTGTCTCCCGACGGGGCTGGGAAAGACGACGGTCAGTCTGCTGGTCACGGCGGAGCGGCTGAACGAGGTCGGCGGCAAGTCGCTCCTGCTCGCGCCGACGAAACCGCTGGTCAACCAGCACGCCGACTTCTACCGGGAGGCGCTCTCGGTTCCGGACGAGGATATCGTCGTGTTCACCGGAGAGGTGCGCCCGGCGGAGCGCTCGGAGCTGTGGGAGTCGGCGACCGTGATCATCGCCACCCCGCAGGTCGTGGAGAACGACCTAGTGGGCGGACGCATCGACCTCGCTCCCGTCACGCACGTCACGTTCGACGAGTGCCACCGCGCGACCGGCGACTACGCCTACAACTACATCGCCGAGCGGTACCACGCTGACGCGCGCACGCCGCTCGTCACCGGGATGAGCGCCTCGCCGGGCGGCGACAAGGAGTCGATTCTAGAGGTGTGCGAGAACCTCGGTCTCCGTGAGGTGGAGGTGATGACCGAGGAGGACAGCGACGTTTCGACCTACACCCACGACACCGAGGTCGAGTGGGTTCGCGTCCAACTCCCTGACGAGATCATCGAGATTCGGGACGCGCTGAACGAGGTCATCTCCGACCGACTGGAGCGCCTGAAGCAACTCGGCGTCGTCAACACGACGCGGCCGGACATCTCCCAGAAGGATTTGAACAAGGTTCGGGGCGAGTTGCAGAAGCTCATCGACAACGACCAGTCGGAGGGGTACAAGGGCATGTCAGCCCACGCGGAGGTGATGAAACTCCGCCGGGCGGTCGAACTCGCGGAGACGCAGAGCGTCGAATCCCTCCGCCGCTACTTCGAGCGCCAGCGCAACTCCGCCCGCTCGTCGGGCGCGTCGAAGGCGAGCCAGCGGATGGTCTCCGAACCGAAAGTGCAGGAGGCGATGCGGAAAGCGGTGCGGTACGACGACCGCCACCCCAAGTTCCGCAAGGCGCACACCTTCGTCGCACAGACGCTCGTGGACGGCGGGCAGCGAATCATCGTCTTCACCGAATCGCGCGACACGGCGGAGACGCTGACCGAGTTTTTCGGCCAGCACTTCGACGCCCGGCGGTTCGTCGGGCAGGGCGACAAGGAGGGGAGCGACGGAATGACGCAGAACGAACAGCAGGAAGTGCTGGACGACTTCCGGGCCGGCGAGTTCGAGGTGCTGGTGTCCACCTCCGTCGCCGAGGAAGGGTTGGACGTGCCCGAGGTCGACCTGGTGCTCTTCTACGAACCCGTGCCGACGGCGGTGCGATCGATTCAGCGCAAGGGTCGAACCGGTCGGCAGGCGCAGGGGCAGGTCGTCGTCCTGCTCGCCGAGGACACCCGCGACGAGGCGTACTTTTGGATTTCGAAGCGTCGGGAGGACGAGATGGAAGAGGAACTCCGGAAACTGAAAGGCGTCGCCGCGGAGGTCGAGGAGGAACTCGACGAATCGCAGCAGACGCTCGGCGATTTCGGCGGCGACGGCCGAACTGCCGAGGTGAATCAGGGCTTGCAGGAGTTCGAGACGGAAGGCCGCGGCGCGGACGAGTTGGACGGCACGATAGCGACCGCCCGGCGGCGCGAGGGCGGCGAGGACGGCGATACCGTCGAGATCGTCGCCGACCAGCGCGAACTCGACGCGAACATCGCCCGCGACCTCTCCGCCCGCGACGGCGTGGACGTGCGACTGGAAACGCTGGCGGTCGGCGACTACGTGCTGAGCGACCGGGTCGTCGTGGAACGAAAGTCAGTGAGCGACTTCCTCGACACGCTCGTCGGCGGCGACCGGTCGGTGTTCGAGCAGGTGGGCGACATGAACCGCCACTACGCCCGTCCCGTCGTCATCATCGAGGGCGACGGACTGTACGAACAACGGAACGTACACCCCAACGCGATCCGCGGCGCGGTCGCCTCGCTGGCGGTCGATTTCGGCGCGAGCGTCCTCCGAACCGAGGACGAGGACGACACCGCGGATTTGCTCGAAGTCGTCGCGACGCGGGAACAGGAGGTGAGCGAGCGGGAGGTTTCGGTTCACGGCGACAAGCACGCGAAGACGCTCCCGGAACAACAGGAGTACGTCGTGGCCTCCATCGCGGACATCGGCCCCGTAACCGCCCGGTCGCTGCTACGGACGTTCGGGACGGTTCAAGCCGTCATGACGGCGTCGAAAGACGAACTTATGGAGGCCGAGGGTGTCGGCGAGGTGACCGCCGACCGTATCCGCGAGGTCGTCTCGGGCGAGTACGACCCGTAATCGGTGGTTACTGGGGGACAGTATCGGAGCACAACCCGCACATCTGTACGTACAGTCCGCTCGGCTTACCACCGCTCGTTCGTGCCGAGAACGGGTAAGTTGCGATAGTCGAAACGGATTGAACGGTCAATCCACGTTAAATGCTCTCGATTCGTTTACCCGAGCGAGAGTTAAAACCCATGCTGACCCCACCGCAGTCGAGAGACGACGACGATGGGCGGCGCGTCGAGAGGTTGTACGGAGAGCCACAGCACGAAACGCGCGGACGAGCGAGCGAACAGGAACTGTACGGCGAACCCCAGCACGACGTTTCGGACGGTCGCTTCCCCCCGGAGTTCGACCCGGATTTGGGATACGCCCTCGACTGGCTCGAATCTCCGATCGATGCTGCTACCGTCTCTCGCCGACGGCCGTCCTCCCTCAGGGAACGATAGTCACCGGAACCGCTTCGGCGCGTACGATGGTTTCGGCGGCGCTCCCGAGTATCGCCCGTTCGATGGCTCCCGACCCGTGGTGGCCCATGATGACGTGGTCGTAGTCGTTCTCTTCCACCAGTTCCAAGACGTTCTCCCCGACGCGATCTCCCGGTCTGAACTCCAGTTGTACGTCCTCCGAGAGCCGCAGTTCCGCGTCGACGTCCTCCGCGTCGAGCACGCTGCGGGCGCGCGAGAGGATTTCGTCGGTGGCGTCGGTCGCTTCGTCGGAGAAGTGAACGACGTGAAGCGTGGCACCGAAGTTCCGGGCGAAGTTCGCGGCGAACTGAAGCGCGCGAAAGCTACATTCGGAGCCGTCGATGGGCACGAGCACGTCCATAACCTGAAGTCGGCAGGTTCGGGCTTAACGTTTGGCCCGGTCGAGCGCGGCCAGCGCCTCCGCCGCTTCGCGCGTCGCAGCCAGTAGCTCGCGAGCGTACCCCACGTCGTCCGTCCGCTCCGCCTCGTGCGCGAGCCGCGTCAGCTTCCGCCGGAGCGCGTTCCGGGCTTCGGTGAGATCGCTCGCATCGCCGCTTTCTCCCCGATCGGCGTCCGTCCGCGGCTCCGACCGACGCGCTTCTCGTCCTCGTTCTCGCGACGCTTCCGTCCGACTCGGCGGCGCGTGTCCCGGTTGACGCGGCCGTGGTGCCTGCTCCGACGGCTGCTCGGGTTCGTCCGACCGCGTGCTCGGTTCCGGCTCGGATTCGGTCCGTTCGACCTCGATTTCGGTCGCTGCCTCGGAAGTCGTCCCCTCGGAACTCGCTTCCCCGGCGGCTTCCCCTCGACACGTCGGGCAGAACTCGGTTCCGTTCTGGCGGAAGATGGGGTCGCCGCAGTTGTCGCAGTGTTTCCCCGTCATCGTCGCCCCCTGCAACAGCAGTTCGCTCATCCGCTGTGTGGATTTTCGCTCCTCCTTGTCCCGCTCGTACTGCTGGCGGAGTTTCTCCCGCTCGGCTTCCTTATCGAAGTCGCTCATGTGCGACCAGAGACTGTCCAGACTCTTGCCGCTTTCCCTCGCTCCCGGAGATTTATGTACGAACCCGCGACCAGAATCGCCGTGTCGAAGATACCGTTCAGCGAACTCGAAACCGCCGCCTACTGCCCCCGAAAGCTCTACTATCGGCGCGCGGACGACGTCGAGATACCCGACCTCGTCGCCGACCGCCGGCGACTCGCGTTCGAGTACAACTCGCTCCGCGACGCCGACCTCGCCTCCCGCCCACTCGCCGTCTCGCCCGAGCGGTTCCGGTCGAACCTCGACCGCGCCGCCGAACTGGACGCGTGGTCGGAACTCGTCACTCCGACCGACCGCGAACGACTGGTCGAGGGGAAGGACTGTCGCGGCGTCGTTCACAAGGTGCTCGACCTCGAAACGCCCGTCCCGTCGATGGTGTTCACCGGAACGCCGCCGGAAACGGGCGTCTGGGAACCGCAGAGCGTTCGAACCGTCGCCGCCGCGAAGGTGCTCTCGTGGGAATGCGGACGAACGGTCGACCGCGCGTTCGTGGAGTATCCCGCGTACGGCGTCGTTCGCGAGATTCGGCTGTCCGTCCGGCGGAAAGCCGCGTATCGCCGAACCCTCCGCACCGCTCGCGCCATCGACGGGCCGCCGCCGCGGTCGAAAAACGAGTCGAAGTGCGACGCCTGCGAGTATCGGACCGAGTGCGGCGTGAAAACCCGCACCCTCCGATCACTCCTCGACGGCTAGCCACGCCGCTATCGCGTCCGCGTTCGCCCCCCGACGGAGTATCTCGCCGCGTTCGACGTTCACGACGGTGCTCGCCGTCCCGCCCGTCTCCCCTCCGTCGAGGACGACGGTCGCGGCGTCCCGAATCTCCGCGTCGAGGTCGTCCTCGCGCGTCGCGCTCGCTCGTCCGCTCACGTTCGCGCTCGTGCTGGTGACCGGCGTCGGCGCGACGCGCCGGAGGAGTTCCAACGCTAGCGGCTGGTCGGGAATTCGGACGCCGACGCGCGTCCGGCCGGCGGTGAGCGCGTCGGGAACCGCGTCGCGCTTCTCGCAGAGGACGGTCGCGGGGCCGGGCAGAAACTCCCGCATGAACTCCCGCTCCCGCTCCGTCGGTCGGACGAGCGACAGCGCCGACTCGACGTCGGGAACCGCGAGCGAGATGGGTTTCTCGCGCGCCCGTCGTTTCGCGTCGAACACCCGCCCGATGGCGTCGGGGTCGAGCGCGTCGGCTCCGAGACCGTACACCGTCTCGGTGGGGTAGACGACGAGTTTCCCGTCTCGGATGGCCGTCACTGCCCGTTCTATGTCGTCCATACCCTCCCTTCGATCGGCCTGCGAAAAAAGCGTAGCGTCCTCGCAGCGGGCCGAGGCTCGTTCGCCTTCCGCTCGACGGAGAAAATGTGGTGCGTGCGAGACGACCGCTGTGGTGCTCCGACCGCCGCGACGACCGCTCCGGTTGGGGTCGACCGGGGTTATCGCTCCTCGATGGCGCGTTCTATCTCGTCGTAGTCCGGGAACTCCGGCCACTCCGTCGCCACCCACGCGAATTCGATAGTTCGGTCTTCGTCCAACAGGAAGACCGCGGGGCGCGGTTCGCTGATGCCCGCCATCCCGTCGAGGTCGTGGCTGATGCCGTACTCCTCGGCGACTTCGTTCGCCGGGTCGCTGAAGAGTCGGTAGTCCATCCCGCGCTCCTCGACGAGCGTCTTGTGCTCGTAGGGCGTCGAGATGGAGAGGCCGACGATGCGCAGGTCGCGGTCGTCGTCCCACGCGCGCTCCCGTAGTTCGTTCCAGACGTAGGTCGCCGGGAACGCGCCGTCCATGCTGTGAAAGACGAGGAGGGTCGGCCCGTCGGCCGTCACGTCGGAGAGCGACGCGTCCTCCCAGAACTCGTCGTTGACGAGCGGTCGCGTGAAGTCGGGTGCGGTCTCCCCGACTTCGGGGTGGTTCGCCGGCCCCAGCTCGACCACGTCGAACTCGGGCATCACTCGTCACCTCTCCGTCCGTAGGTGTCGTCGAGGTACTCCACGATGTTCGCGCTCTCGCTCATCGTCACGCCCGTCTCCTCGTCCACGATGGCGGGGACGGTCCGCTTCCCGCTGATTCGCTTGACGACGTTCCGGTCCGAGTGCATGGGTTCGACGAACCGAGACCGATACGGGAGGTCGTACTCCTGTAGCTTCCGAACCACGCGCTCGCAGTACGGACACGCCTGCAACCGATACAGCGTGATGGCCGGCTCTGTCGTTTCGGCGCTCATGGACGGGGTTTGGGGCGAAACGCCCGTAAGGGCTTCGTTCGCGGTAGTTCCACCTTTTTTGGGTTCGGCAAAAGAATAAAGAGTTAATCCCGTTGACGCTCAAGGTGGGTTACTGAATGGCACTCTCTCCGAAACCGGTCATCCTCGCGCAGACCGCGCCGCTGGATAGCGCGTTCGGTATCACGATCACCGACGCGCTCATCCAGTGGGGCGGCATCGCGGCAATCGTCATCCTGCTCGGGCTATCGGCGTTCTTCTCTTCCTCCGAGATCGCGATGTTCTCGCTCGCGAAGCACCGAGTGGAAGCGCTGGTCGAAGACGACGTGGAGGGTTCGAAGACGGTCGCTGCGCTCAAGAGCGACCCGCACCGCCTACTGGTGACCATCCTCGTCGGCAACAACATCGTCAACATCGCCATGTCATCGATCGCGACCGGTCTGCTCGCGTACTTCCTCGGCAACCAGGGACAGGCCGTCGCCATCGCCACGTTCGGCATCACGGCGCTCGTCCTGCTGTTCGGCGAGAGCGCGCCGAAATCGTACGCGGTCGAGAACACCGAGTCGTGGGCGCTCAAAGTCGCTCGACCGCTCAAGTACTCCGAGTACCTCCTCCTCCCGCTGGTCATCACGTTCGATTATCTCACGCGTCTCGTCAACCGCGTCACGGGCGGACGCTCGGCCATCGAGACGTCCTACGTCACGCGCGACGAGATTCAGGACATGATAGAGACGGGCGAGCGCGAGGGCGTCATCGAGGAGGACGAACGCGAGATGCTCCAGCGCATCTTCAGGTTCAACAACACCATCGCCAAGGAGGTGATGACCCCCCGCCTCGATATGACCGCCGTACCTCAAGACGCGGACATCGACGAGGCCATCGAGACGCTCGTGCAAGCCGGTCACGAGCGCGTGCCGGTGTACGAGGGGAGTCTGGACAACGTCATCGGCATCGTCACCGTCCGCGACCTCGTGCGCGAGAAGGACTACGGCGAGGGAGGCGACGGTCTCAAACTCGGCGACCTGATTCAGCCCACGCTCCACGTCCCCGAGAGCAAGAACGTGGACGAACTGCTCACCGAGATGCGGGAGAACCGCATGCAGATGGTCATCGTCATCGACGAGTTCGGGACGACGGAGGGGCTCATCACCATGGAGGACATGGTCGAGGAGATCGTCGGCGACATCCTCGAAGGCGAGGAAGAGGAGCCGATAGAGTACGTCGACGACGACACGGTCATCGTCCGCGGCGAACTCAACATCGACGAGGTGAACGAGGCGATGGACATCGAACTCCCCGAGGGCGAGGAGTTCGAGACCATCGCGGGATTCATCTTCAACCGCGCTGGCCGCCTCGTGGAGGAGGGCGAGAACATCGACTACGACGGGGTTCGCCTCCACGTCGAACAGGTCGAGAACACCCGCATCATGAAAGCACGCATCACCCGCCTGAGCGACGCCCAGGCGGAGGCGAGCGCGGTGGAAGAGGGCGTCGAATCGGGCGTCGAATAGCGGTTTCGTCCGCCGGTTCGGTGCGTCGTTCGCGTTTCTGTTCCGCGTCGTCAGAAGGAAACGTTCGTTTCCATCCCCTCGGTCGCGTCGTCCAACCCGTCCTTCTGGATGTCCCGCGTCATCTGGTCGGATATCTCACGGTCTTGGAGGATGTTCTCGAACTCGTTGGTGTACTGTCGGTTGACCGTCCGCGCCGCGTCCTTCGCCTCGGCGATTCGCCGGTAGCGCCGGACGGTCGACTCGCCGACGCCGAGTTCCGCGGCGCACTCGGCGGTCGGCGTATCGTCCGCGAGGAGCGAGCGGAACTCGGCCACGTCGAACGGGGCGTCGTCGTCCGATTCGCGGAAGAGGTGGAGGTCGATGCGCGCCCGCGCGACGGTCTGCTCGTCCGCCCCACCGCCGAGTTCGTCGGCGATCTCCTCGTCGTCGTTCCCGGCGTAGAACCGTCGGACGACCGTCACCAACTCCTCGTCGGAGAGCGCCGTGTCGAAGGCGTACCGCTCGCGCATCTCCTCGACGACCTCGCGCAGTCGCTCGCCCACCTTCTCCTCCGAACCGAGCGACCCGTGCGTCTCCTCCTGCTCTTCCGTAACCGTCGCTTCGTCCGTCACGTCCATGAAGATGTCCCGAAGTTCCTCCGTCTTCTTGTCCATGGCGCGTTTGTGACGCCTGAATCGTATAAAAACCTGTTGGGCGGGCGCTAAAATTTTCCATGCGATGATTCGACGAACCAAGGTCGTCAACCGAAGCTATCATACTGGTTGACGAGCGACGCTTCGCCATGGCAACCGAAACCGGATCGGTCGAACTCGTCGGCGAACAGACCGTCGGCAACGTCGCTCGCACGGCGCTGTTCGCGGCCGTCGTCGGCGCGTTCGCGCAGGTGTCGTTTCCGAATCCCCTCGCTCCCGCCATTCCGGTCACCTTGCAGGTGCTGGGCGTCTTCCTCGCCGGAATCTTCCTCGGCCCGCTGTGGGGGAGCGCGTCGCTCGTCCTCTACCTCGTCGCGGGCGCGGTCGGCGCGCCTGTCTTCGCGGGCGGTTCCGCGGGACTGGCCGAACTGGTGGGGCTGACCGGCGGCTACCTGGTCTCGTATCCGGCCGCCGCGTTCGTCGTCGGCGCGATAGTCCACGGCGGTCTGACGCTCCGCGACCCGAAGACGGCGGGCGTCCCCCGTCTCGTCGCGGGGACGCTCGCCGGCACCGTCGTCATCTACGCCTCCGGAACCGTCGGCTTCTCGCTCGTCGGCGACTACGCGCTCGCCGAAGCCTTCGCGCTCTCGGCGCTGGCGTTCGTCCCCTTCGAGGCGTTCAAAATCGCCGCCGCGGTCGGTATCGTCCAGAGCGACCGCATCGCCGCCGAATGATAGCGACGCGGAACCTCGTCCACCGCTTCGACGGGACGGCGGCGCTCGACGGGGTGAGCCTCTCGATTCCCGACGGACAGTTCGTCGTCCTCACCGGGCCGAACGGGAGCGGGAAGACGACGCTCGTCCGGCACTTCAACGGACTGCTCGCGCCGGACGAGGGGGAGGTGCTGGTGGACGACGTGCCGGTCGCGGACGACCTCGTGGCCGCGCGAACGCGCGTGGCCATGGTGTTCCAACACCCGCGCGACACCTTCGTCGCGGCGACCGTCGGCGGGGACGTGGCCTTCGGCCCCGAGAACCTCGGTCTCTCGCACGGCGAGATTGACCGCCGGGTCGAAACCGCGCTCTCGGCGGTCGGGATGGCGGAGCGCCGCGACGACCGAATCGACGCCCTCTCCGGCGGCCAGCAACAGCGCGTCGCCATCGCGGGAGCGCTGGCGATGGAGCCGAACCACCTCGTGCTGGACGAACCGTTCACCGGACTCGACGCCCGAGCGCGCGAGTCGGTCGTCGCGCACCTCGAACGCCTCTCCGACGCCGGAACCGGCGTCGTCGTCGTCACGCACGACCTCCGGGACGCGTGGTCGCTCGCGGACAGGGTGGTCGCGCTCTCCGACGGCCGGGTCGCGGCGGACGGTCCACCCGGCGAGGTCGAAGCCGGTCTCGCCGAACTCGGGGTTCGCGTCCCGTGACGCTCGCGTATCGCCCCGCCGAGTCGTTCGCCGAACGCCTCGACCCGCGGACGAAGCTGCTCTTTCAGGCCGCGTTCGCGGTCGCCGTCTTCGCGTACGCGACGCCTCGCGAACTCGCGACGTCGACGGCGCTGGTCGCGCTGGTGCTCGCCGGGGCGGCCACGTCGCCGCTCTGGGTCGTCCGGGAGTTTCGGCACGTCCTCCCGTTCCTGCTCGGCGGCCCGCTGTTCGCCGCGCTGTCGCTCGGCCCCCCGTGGGTGGTTCCGGAAGAGGCGGTCGCGCCCGCGCTGGCGAGTTATCGCGTCTTCCTCGTGCTCTGCGTCAGCGCGGCCTACGTCCGGACGACGCCGGTACGGGAGTCGCGGGCGGCCATCCAGTGGCTCGTTCCGGGGCGACCGGGACAGTTCTTGGGGATGGGCGTCGCGTTCGTCTTCCGGTTCCTGCCCGTCTTGCAAGCCGACCTGCGGGCGATTCGGGAGGCGATGTCGGCGCGCCTCGGTGCGAGACGACCGCTCGCGGAGCGGATGCGTCTCGTCGGAGCCGCCGGGCTGGTGCGAGCGTTCGAGCGCGCGGACGGGTTCTCGCTCGCGCTCCGGGCTCGTTGCTTCGCGTGGAACCCGACCCTTCCCCCGCTATCGATTTCGCTTCGGGACGCGCCGGTCGTTTGTCTGTCGGTCGCGCTGGTCGCGTCGGCGCTGTTGTAAACTCGAAACTAGTTTTCTATTCTCGCAAGACGGCGCGGCGACGGCGGGGGGTAAGATTTAAGCGGGTCGTCCCCACCTGATAAAACATGGAAAATTTCGCGCTCGCGCAAGCGACGGGTACCACGCGCCCGACGTTTTGGAAGATCGGGCTTCTCGGTGAGGCCGTGTTTTACTACCTCGCCGCGGTGGCCGTCCTCATCTTCGCTTACGGCGTCTACGACCGCTTCTCGCGGTATACGCGGGGCGACGAGGACTGGTTCGACCGGCTGAACGACCTTCCGGGACGCATCTCCCGCGCGGCGAAGGTCGTGGTCTCGAACGAGAAGCAGTTCAACCGCGACCTCTACGGCGGGTTGATGCACTCGTTCATCATGTGGGGCTTTCTGACCCTGCTCATCGGGACGACCATCCTGATGATCGACATGGACCTGTGGACGAAGGGTCTCGGACGAGAGTCGTTCTTCCGCGACGCGTTCTACCTCTCCTACTCGCTCGTGATGGACGCGATGGGCCTGCTGTTCGTCGTCGGCGTCGGGATGGCCATCTACCGGCGCTACTGGGTGCGCAACCACCGCCTCTGGGGGCGGCACACGAGCCTGGAGGACGACCTGTTCATCTGGACGCTCTTCCTGCTCGGCGTCGGCGGCTACGTCACCGAGGGCGTGCGCATCCTCGGCACCGACTTCCCGACCTTCGAGAGCGTCAGCTTCGTCGGCTGGTTCGTCGCCGACGTGTTGCGGCTAGCCGGCGTCTCTCAGGGGGCGGCCGTCGCTTGGTATCCGGTCGTCTGGTGGGCGCACGCGATTCCGGCGCTCGTCTTCGTCGCCGCGATCCCCTACGCCAAACCGTTCCACATGCTCTCGTCGTTCGCCAACGTCGTCACCCACGACGAGAAGGCGGGCAAACGCCTGCCGGGCGTCCCGTCGGACGCCGGCCCCGAGGAGATCGGCGCGACGGACATCGACTCCTTCTCGTGGCGACAGTTGCTCGACCAGGACGCCTGCACGAAGTGCGGTCGCTGCTCGGCGGTCTGTCCCGCGAAGGCGTCCGACCGCCCGCTCGACCCCCGCAACGTGATTCTCGACCTGAAACAGTACCGCGAAGACCTCGACGCGGGCCGCACGGACGAGAAACCCATCATCGCCGACGGCGGGGACAGCGTCATCGATAGCAGAACGATGGAGTCCTGCATGGCCTGCATGGCCTGCATGGACGCCTGCCCGGTGGACATCGAACACCTCACCTCCTTCACGGACATGAACCGCCGGCTCACCGAGTCCGGCCAGATGGACGCCAACGTGCAGGACGCGATGATGAACGTCTTCCAGAACGGGAACACCTTCGGCGACCCCGGACGCAAGCGTCCGGAGTGGACCGACGAACTCGACTTCGAGATTCCGGACGCCCGCGACGAGGACGTGGAGTTCCTCTGGTACGTAGGCGACTACCCGTCCTACGACGAGCGCAACCGCCGGGTCGCGCGCTCGCTGGCGACCATCCTCCACGAGACGGACGTCTCCTACGGCATCCTCTACGAGGACGAGCAGAACGACGGGAACGACGTGCGCCGGGTCGGCGAGGAGGGGCTGTACGAGATGCTGGTCGAGGACAACGTCGCCGCCTTCGAGGAGTGCGAGTTCGACAAAATCGTCTGTACCGACCCGCACAGCTACAACACGTTCAAAAACGAGTATCCGGAACTGGCCGAGGAGTTCGACGCCCCGGTCTACCACTACACGCAAGTGGTCGAAGAGCTGTTCCGTGCGGGCCGGTTGGGTCTCTCGGGCACCGAACTCGACTACACGGTCACCTACCACGACCCGTGTCACCTCGGGCGCTACAACGACGAGTACGAGGCCCCGCGCGAAATCGTCCGCGCCACCGGCTGCACGCTGGACGAGATGCCGCGCAACCGCGCCAACTCGTTCTGCTGCGGCGGCGGCGGGGGCGGCCTCTGGATGGACTTCGACGAGAACCCCAAGCCGAGCGAGGAGCGCCTCCGGGAGGCGCTGGAGGACACCGACGCCGCGAGCGCCGTCGAGAAGTTCGTCGTCGCCTGCCCGATGTGCATGACGATGTACGAGGACGGGCGGAAGACGGGCGACTACGAGGACGACATCGAAATCGTGGACGTCGCCGAACTCGTGGTCGAGGCGTTGGGCGTCGACGAGCGGGTCAAGGTGTCCGCGTAGCTTCACGTCGCACGGTTCCTGGCGCTTCGCCGGTGACGGCGGACGCTAACCGCCGAGAGCGATACGAGCACCGCGAGAGCGAGCCAGAGCGAGGGATACCCCGACTCGATTCCGAGTGGCTCCACGCCGGCGAAGACGACCCAGAGAAGCGCGAACAGCGCCTCCGTAAGAACGACGAACCGCGACGTTCCCCGCCTGACGTTGGCAGACAGTACGACGGTCTGGGCGACGAGGCAGACCAGCGCGAACCCGACCAGCGGCGCGTTCATCGTCGTCGTATCGGATTCGAATCGAAATAATCGTTCGGTCGAAATCGGTTCTCGACCGTCCTTCGGTACGTCCCGCCTCTGGAACCGCGGCTACTCCGTCGTCGCCGAATCTATCGCCCGCGCTATCAACCCGGCCTGCGCGCCCGCGACGAACCCGGCGTCGATGTTCACCACGGAGAGGACGGTACAGGACTGCAACATCCCCGAGAGCGCCGCCTCGCCCGCGCCGGCGTGGCCGTAGCCGTTCGACACCGGGAGTCCGATGACGGGGGTGTTCACCAGTCCGGCCACGACGGTCGGAAGCGCGCCCTCGCGCCCGGCGGCGACGACGAGCACGTCCGCGGCGCGGAGGGCGTCCACCTCGTCCAGCACGCGCACCAGCGACGCGACGCCCACATCGTGCACCTCCTCGACTCGCGCGCCCATCTCCTCGGCGACGACCGCGGCTTCCCCGGCGGGAACCGCGTCGCTCGTACCCGCGCTGACGACGCCGACCGTGGCGTCGAGTTCGGGCGGGTCGAACGCCGCCGCGTGCGCGACGAGCACGCCCGCCCGCGCATGAGTTCGCACGTCCGCGTCCGGACGGGTATCCGCGAGGCGCGCGCGAACCGCGTCGGTCCGCTCGTCGTCCGCGCGCGTCACCATCGCGCGGCCCGTCGTTTCCACCGCGGTCTCGGCGAGCGTCGCCACCTCGTCCGGCGTTTTCCCGTCGCAAAGAATCGCCTCCGGCACGCCCCGCCGAGTCTCGCGGGCGGCGTCGAACCGCCCGGCCTCGCTGGTCGCGTATCCCGACAGTTTCGCCTCGGCCTCGGCGACGCTCACCTCGCCCTCCGCAACTGCTTCGAGTAATTCGCGCATATTTGACCCTCTGTAGTGCTCCTACTCCCGTTTGTCGCCTTACGACCCTCGAGTCTTCTATACTTAAATCCTTCGGCCATGTCGACAGAGTAGGAGAGAGTCTTCGAATCGTGGCCGTTCGCCGGATAATTTGGGAAGCTTTATTAATAGGGATGCGGAACGTCGAAGTTGTATGGCAGACCTTATTGTCAAAGCCGCTGTGAAGGAAGCGCTCGACGACAAAAACGTTGCGTCGGACTTCTACGACGCCCTCGACGACGAAGTCGCCGGTCTCCTCGAGCACGCCGCACGCCGCGCCGAGGAAAACGACCGAAAGACCGTCCAGCCGCGCGACCTGTAAACCCGGAACTTCCTTCCATTTATCCCCGACCGGCGAGCGACCGCTACAGCCGTTCGACGTCGACGCCGTCGTCGGTGCCGACGTGTATCTCGTCCGCCATCCCGACGAACAGGCCGTGCTCCACCACGCCCGGAATCGTCGAGAGGTCGTCCGCCAGTTCGCCGGGCGACCGAATCTCGCCGAAGGCGCAGTCGAGGACGAGATTCCCGTTGTCGGTCACGACCGGTCCGTCTTTCCCCTCCGCCTCGCGCAGGTCGGGGTCACCGCCCAGCACTCGCACGTCGCCGGCCACCGCGGTCCGCGCCGCCGGGAGCACTTCGACGGGGACGGGGTGGGTCAGTCGCTCCGCCGCCTTGCTCGGGTCGGCGACGACGACGAACCGGTTCGCCGCCGCGTCGACCACCTTCTCTCGGGCGTGCGCCGCACCGCCGCCCTTGACGAGGTGCGGTCCGGCGAACTGGTCGGCCCCGTCGATGGCGAGGTCGATGGCGGCCACCGAGTCGAGGTCGGCCAGCGGAATCCCGACGTCGCGGGCCAACTGGCGCGACTGGAACGACGTCGGCACGCCCCGCACGTCGAGTCCGGCGTCCACCTTGCGACCGATGGCTCGAATCGCGTGGGCCGCCGTGCTCCCCGTCCCCAATCCGACCACCGTGCCGTCTTCGACCGCCTCCGCCGCGCTCTCGCCCGCGTTGCGCTTCGCCGCGTCGCTCCCGCCCGTCGTTTTCATGTGTGTGCCGATTGCCCCGCGTCGGAAAAAGCTTGCTAGCACGCGGCTGGCGACCGCCCGTTTCGAAATCACCCTTCTCGCCGTCGCCGGAGAGTCGCAGTGCCTTTGACGACCCGCGCCGCAGGGACGGTATGGACGGACGCCTGCGCGACGACGAGGTACTCGTTGGCGGCGACGCCCGCCAGCGCTACTACGATTCGCGGGGATACGGTCGCCCGCTCGATGGCAACGAGGTGGCGCTCTCGCGCGTCGAGGCCGCCCACCTCATGCTCCGCGGCGACCTCGATTCGATCGACGGAAAGGGGTTCCGCGAGTTCCTGCGCGATTCGACGGGCGACGGCTTCGCCGCGCGATTTCTCGTCTACGCGGACCTGCGGGAACGCGGGTTCTACCTCTCGCCCGACCGCTCCGGCTGGGTGTACGACCCCCTCCCCGGCTCGGACCTCGTCGTCTACCCGCGGGGGAGCGGCCCGTGGGACGACGAGGTGCAGTACCGCCTCCGGGTCGTCAGCGAGCGCGAGACGATTCCGGCGGCGCACCTCGGCGACGTGGCGCTGGCGGTCGTGGACGAGGAGAGCGAGATAACCTACTTCGAGACGGACCGCCTCGACGTTCGGGGGACGACCAACCACGACGTGCCGAGCGACATCACCGGGTCGCTCGTCGCCGACCGGGTTCTGCTCTGGGACGCGCCGGACGAACTCCACCGGCGGTCGTTCTACGGCCAACCGATCGGCGGGCGCGAACCGACGGGGGCCCTCCAGTTGTCGCTGGTGGAGGCGGCCCACCTCGTCGCGGACGAGAAACTCGCGGTCGAGGGCGGCTACGAGGAGATCGTCGCGCGCGGTCGAGAAGTGGAAGGCGAACGATTCGACCGTCGTCTGGCGGTCTATCGCGCGCTCCGCGAGCGAAACGTCGTCCCGAAGACGGGGTTCAAATTCGGCGCGGACTTCCGCACTTACGCCGACGTGGAGTCGGTGGAGAACCTCGGCCACTCCGAGTTTCTGGTTCGGGTGCTCCGGGACGACCACGAGTTCGTCCCGAGAGACCTCGCGCTCGACGTTCGGCTGGCGCACGGGGTGCGGAAGCGAATGGTTTTTGCGCTCGTCGACGATACCAAACGAACGACGACTTTCCTATCGGTTACGCGACTCACACCATGACACGAGATACACGAGACGACACCGACGACGGATTCGAGACGGACGGAGCGGCGCTCGCGCCCGACGGCGGTACCGCCGCGGGAGGGGACGAAGTCGCGCTCGACCCGTGGGGGTCGGCGACCGTCTCCGACTACCGGAAACTGTTCGAGGAGTTCGGCATCGAGGAGTTCGACGACGTGCTCCCCGGCGTTCCGCACCCCCACTACCTGATGCGCCGCGGCGTCATCTTCGGCCACCGCGATTACCGCCGCGTCGCGGACGCGATGCGGGAGGGCGAACCGTTCGCCGCGCTCTCGGGGTTCATGCCGACGGGCGACCCGCACATCGGGCACAAACTCGTGTTCGACGAACTCATCTGGCACCAGGAGCAGGGCGGCGACACCTACGGTCTCATCGCCGACCTCGAAGCCCACAGCGCCCGCGGCCTGTCGTGGGAGGAGATAGACGAGCACGCCCGCGACTACCTGCTCTCGCTGCTCGCGCTCGGCTTCGACGCCGAGGACGGAACGCTCTACCGCCAGTCCGAAAACCGCGTCCTCCAGGACCTCTCGTTCGAACTCGGGTCGAAGGCGAACTTCTCGGAGTTCCAGTCCATCTACGGCTTCGACGGCGAGACGAACGTCTCGCACGTCCAGAGCGTCGTCACGCAGATGGCCGACATCCTCTACCCCCAGTTGGACGACCCGAAACCGACGGTCATCCCGGTCGGTCCGGATCAGGACCCGCACGTCAGGCTGGCCCGCGACCTCGCGGCTCGGATGCGCTACTTCGGCGTGACGAGCGCCTACGCGAGTTTCGAGGCGGACGAGACCGAACTGTCGCACGTCGCGGCGGCCTACGAGGCCCGCGAGGAGTACGCCGAAGACCCCGAGATGCCCAGGTGCGAGGAGGCGGCGGAGTGGCTGGCCGACGCCGGCGACACCGAGATTGCCGCGGTCAGGACGGCGGTCTCCAAGCTCGAAAACGCGGGCATGGAACCCCTCCGACCCCGCGTTCGGTTCCTCGACCGCAACGCCACCGAGGAGGCCTTCGAAGCCCTCATCGAGGCCGTCGACGGCGAGAAGCGCGTCTTCGAGGAGCACGTCGACACCTTCGACCTCTCGCGGGAGGAGGCCGAGGAACTCGCCCGCGAGGTGGAGACGGAGACCGGCGGGTACGGCTTCGTGATGCCCTCCTCCATCTACCACCGGTTCATGACCGGTCTGACGGGCGGGAAGATGTCCTCGTCGGTTCCGGCGAGTCACATCAGCCTGCTGGACGACCCCGAGGAGGGGTACGAGAAGGTGAAGTCGGCGACGACGGGGGGACGGGAGACGGCGGAGCTTCAGCGCGAGTTGGGCGGCAGGGCCGACGAGTGTCCGGTGTACGAACTGTACGCCTACCTCCTCGCCGGCGACGACGACGAGTTCGCGAAGGAGGTGTACGACGAGTGCGTCGGCGGGGAGCGACTCTGCGGCGACTGCAAGGAGCAGGCGGCGGTGTTGATGAAGGAGTTCCTGAAAGAGCATCAGGAGAAACGCGAGGAGGCCGAGGAGGTTCTGGAAGGGCTGGACATTCAGTTGGAGTCGTCGCGGCGGTAAGGCGAGTTGAATCGACTTCGTCTCTGCGCATCGGTCAAACGGTTCTTCGACCCTACAGAACTCCTGCGCGAGTGAATTCGCACGTAGAAGGTAGATGAATTCGATTCGCGTGCTACAGGGTGTCGGTGCGCTCGGTGTCCTCAGCGGTGCCGTCCCGATTTGGCACTCGTTTCAGCGCCGGATGTGCACCCTGGCGAGCAATGCCGGCGACCGATGCGGCCCGAATATCGTCTGGTTCCCGGCGCGCTCGCCGCGCTTCTCGAAATCGGACTTTTTCCGTTCGCGTCTCGTCGCGGACTCGTTGGCGCTTCGAGCGCGGATGGACGAGAAATCGACGGGCGCTCTCGGACGTTCGAAAATGGCGGCCGCGATGCGGTGTGTCTAGCTATCGGAGTCGGTATCACCATCATCGCTATCGGAGTCGGTATCTCCGTCGTCGCCATCGGAGTCGGTGTCCCCATCGTCACCGTCCGAGTCCGTGTCCCCGTCACTTCCGTTCGAGTTCCCATCACCGCTAGCCGAACCGCCGTCGGAACCGCCACCCGCGTCCGTCGCGGACTCGAGTCGGTGCGTATCCGGTGGTGTGGACGTTTTCCCGACGTCGGAACCGAGACTGTAGAGGATGATGGGCGGGCAGACGTACGCGGCAATCGCTAACAGCACGAACAGTCGGTCGATGAAGATGAGTAGACCGAACGCGGTGAGCGCCGCCGCCGAGGCGGCGTGAATCGCGGTGTGGGTGTACTCCAGATAGTAGTCCCAGAGACCACGTAGCCACCGCGCCGTTCCCGATACCACCTCGTTTTCGGTTGCGATTAAGGACATTCACAACTACTACGGCGTCTACGTCTAAGAACCCGTAGCCCCGCCGCTACTTTTCCGCGACGACGCAGGGGGTCGCGGAATCGGCGAACTCCTCGTCCTCGGCACCGACCAGTTCCCAGTAGTTTCGCGTTTCAGCGCCGGTGACCTCCCGAACCACGTCCTCGCTGATCAGGTTGGCACCGCTCAGCACGAGTTCGAAGGATTCGCGCTTTCGACCCTCGAACTCCTCGTCGAACTGTTCTCGACTCGCCTCGTTCGGATAGTTCAACACGAGGTGGCCGCCGTCTCGAACGCGAGCGTACAGACTCTCGATTGCACGTCGCGGTTCCTCGACGAAGTAGAGCGTGGCGACGCAGTACACCACGTCGAACTGGCGGTCGGTGTCGAGGTCGGGAAGCGAGCCGACCGCGAACTGGAGATTTTCTACTCCCTCCACCGTCGCCTTCTCGTTGTTGTCCCGAACCACCGTCTCCGAGAGGTCGAAGCCGAAAAACTCGGTGTCGGGGTAGCGCTCCGCGAGGCGGAACGGAACGACCGCCGGGCCGCACCCCACCGAGGCGAAATCGTCGGGCGTTCCCACGCGGTCGAACAATCGCCCGGCGAGGTCGGCCATTCGCTCCCCGCCGATGTAGGCGCAGCGGTCGTAGTCGGCCCGCCGGTAGAACCGCTCCCAGTCCATCATCACTCCCGCATGGTGCTCCTCGAAATAAACACCTCCGGAACGTTTTTGTCGATTCTGACCCATCTTCCAGCCATGCCATCCGAATCCCATCGTGGCAGCATTGCAGCCGAGCACCGGTCAGCGGCGGGATTCGGCTTTTTTAGCGGGGTTTGAGCGCGCGGCGGATTCCTCTCGCGGCGAGGGGACGAAACCGCACGCAGTACGCCCGGTCTTCAGAAGGGCTAAACCGCCGGACAGGAACATACGACCAACGACCACCGAGTGGAGATGAAATTACCAGAATCACAGGTTGCGGTGTTGGAAACCGCAAGCGCGACCGACGAACGGACGATAGAGGAACTGGCCGAACAGACCGACCTGAAACCGGAGACGGTGACGGGTGCGGTCTTCGAACTCGAAGAGGAAGGCTTGCTCTCCGTGGACGAGCGGACCGAGGAATCGGTCTCGCTCACCGAGGAGGGCGAGGAGTACGCCGAGGACGGCTTGCCGGAAATCAAGCTCTACGAGGCGGCGCTTTCGGCGGGCGCGGACGAGGAACCGATTCAGATGGGCCAAGCGATCGGTCAGTCCGGACTCGGGGGTCCGCAGGTGAACATCGCCCTCTCGAACTACGCCCGGAAAGGGTACGGGAGCATCGAAGACGGCGAAATCTCGGCGAACGCGGGCACGAACCCGGAGGACGACGAGGAGGCGAGCGCGCTGTCCGCGCTCGCCGCCGGCGAATCGGTCGATGACGCGGACGTCCTCGACCAACTGGAGAGCCGCGGACTCGTCGAACGCGCCGAATCGACCGTTCGCTCGGTCACGCTCACCGAGGCGGGCGTCACGGCGATGATGGAGGGCGTCGAGGCCGCCGAGACGGTCGGCCAGTTGACCCCCGAGATGCTCACGACCGGCCGGTGGCGCGACGTCGAGTTCGCGGAGTACAACGTCGCCGCGGACGCCGAACGAATCGACGGCGGGAAGGTGCACATCCTGCGCCAGACGGCGAACCGCGTGAAGGACGTGCTCGTCGGCATGGGCTTCGAGGAGATGGACGGGCCGCACGCGGACGCGGACTTCTGGATCAACGACTGCCTGTTCATGCCCCAGGACCACCCGGCGCGCACCCACTGGGACCGGTTCGCGCTGTCGAACCCGACCGAGATTCGCGACCTTCCGGACGATCTCGTGGAGCGCGTTCGCCGGGCGCACCTCGAAGGCATCGGCGAGAACAGCGACGGCTACCACTCGCCGTGGGACGAGGAGTTCGCGCGGGCCATCGCGCTCCGCGGCCACACCACGTCGCTGTCGATGCGCTACCTCTCCGGACACGCCGTCGGCGAACTCGAACCGCCGCGGCGGTTCTTCAGCGTCGAGAAGGTGTACCGCAACGACACGCTCGACCCGACGCACCTGCTGGAGTTCTTTCAGATCGAGGGCTGGGTGATGGCCGACGACCTCTCGGTGCGCGACCTGATGGGCACCTTCGAGGAGTTCTACGAGCAGTTCGGCATCACCGACATCCGGTTCAAACCCCACTACAATCCGTACACGGAGCCGAGCTTCGAACTGTTCGGCAACCACCCCGAGACGGGCGAACTCATCGAGATCGGCAACAGCGGGATGTTCCGCCCCGAGGTGCTCGAACCCCTCGGCGTCGACTGCGACGTGATGGCGTGGGGGCTCGCGCTCGAACGGTTGCTCATGCTGATGTACGGCTTCGAGGACATCCGCGACGTGCACGGGACGCTGTGCGACCTCGAACTGCTCCGCGACGTGGAGGTGATTCACTGATGCCGACCGTAGACGTTTCCCCCGACGAACTGCGCCGACTGACCGGCCACGATGAGAAGAGCGACGAGGAACTGAAAGACGACCTGTTCGCGCTCGGACTGGAGTACGAGGGCGAGACGGAAGACGGCGACATGCAACTGGAGTTCGCGCCCGACCGCCTCGACCGCCTCTCCATCGAAGGCGTCGCGCGGTCGCTTCGCTACCAGTACGGCGACGACAGGGGCGTCTACGTCCCGAAACCGAACGACCCGGACTGGACCATCGAGGTGGACGAGAGCGTCCCCGAGGAGCGCCCCTACGTCACCGGCGCGGTCGCCCGCGGCGTGAACCTCGGCGAGGAGGCGCTCGACTCGCTCATCCAACTGCAGGAGAAACTCCACGCGACGATGGGCCGAAAGCGTGCGAAAGGTGCCATCGGAATCCACGACCTGACGATGTTGAAGGGGTCGTCCGCGACCGACGAGGGCGAAAACAGCATCCGGTACGTCGGCGTCGCCCCCGACGGCGACCGATTCGTCCCGCTCGACGCGGACGCGGAGATGACGCCCGAGGAAGTCCTGCGCTCCCACCAGACCGGCGAGAAGTACGCCGACCTCGTCGCCGAGTACGAACGCTACCCGGCCATCTACGATGACATCGGCCTGTTCTCGTTCCCGCCGGTCATCAACGGTCGGCGAACCGAGGTGGCGGCGGACTCGCGCGACCTGTTCGTCGAACTCACCGGCACCGACCAGTGGACCATCGACAAGATGTGCACCATCATCTGCTACGCGCTGGACGCCCGCGGCGCGACCATCGAGGAGGTCGAGGTCGAGTACCCGGACCGCACGCTCGTTCGGCCTGATTTGGAACCGACGACGAAATCCGTTGCGCACGAGCGAATCGAGACGCTCCTCGGCATCGACCTCGGGTCCGACGAAGTGCTCGACCTGCTGGAGCGCTCCGGGCTGTCGGGCGAGGCGAGCGAGGAAGGCGACTCGGTCGCGTACGAGGTCGAGATACCTCCCTACCGCGTCGACGTGCTCCACCCGGTCGACATCGTGGACGACGTCGGTCGAGCGTACGGCTTCAACGACCTCTCGCCGCGCTACCCCGACGTGGGAACGGTCGGCGGACGCCACGAGCGCTCGCAACTCGAAGACGCCGCCCGCGAGGTGCTCGTCGGACTGGGCTTCGAAGACCTGCTCAACTTCCACATGATCAGCGAGGAGGAGAACTTCGAGCGAATGCGCGCGGAACCCGGGTCGGGCGTGGTCGGCGGTGACGCTCCGGCGACCATCAAGAACCCCTACAGCGAGGACTACACCATGCTGCGGACGTGGGCGCTCCCCTCGCTCGTGATGGTGCTGGAGAACAACACCCACCGCTCCTACCCGCAGGACCTCGCGGAAATCGGGCTGGCGGTGCGGGTGGACGAGTCGGAGAACATCGGCGTCGCGGAGCACCGCACCGTGGCCGGCGTCCTCGCGCGTCACGACGCCTCCTACGAGGACGCGAAAGCGCGCCTGCAAGCCATCGCGCGGAACTTCGACGCCGAACTGGAGACGCCGCCGACCGACCATCCGACGTTCATCCCCGGACGCGCGGCGGACGTCGTGCTGGACGGAACGAAGGTCGGCGTCGTCGGCGAGGTGCACCCCGAGGTGCTCGTCGAACACGACCTCGAACTGCCGGTGGCCGGATTCGAGTTCCGCCTCGACGCGCTGGAGTAGGGTTATCGCTCGCCGGCTTCGCCGTTCGCACCGCTCCCACGCGCCGGAGTGGTCGTCTTAGAAGGCGATAGAAAGAACCGACGCCCTGCTATCCGACTATCGAGCATGAACTACGAGCCTCGCTCCTTCACCGTCGAGGACGCGGACGCTATCGTCTCGTGGCACTACGATCCGCCCTTCGACTTCTACGACGCGGCGAGCGATCCCGACGACTTCGCGCGGACTGAGTACGACCCCGACGAGTTCTCTCTGGCGGTGGCGGCGTTCAACGAACGGACGATTTCGGTCTACGAGTCGGTCGGCTTCGAGCGCGTCGAGACGTTTCCGCAGGAAACGAGCGGCGGGGAGTACGAATTTCCGGCGATGGCTCGGTCCGCGTGACGCGGGCGTTCAATCGAGGTCCGCGCCGATGGCGGCTTCGACGCCGTCGAAGCCGTCGCGCTCCAACAGTTCGAGTAAGCCTTCGTTGATGTCGCGGGCGATGGACGGGCCGCGGTAGACGAGACCGGTGTACAACTGGACGACGTGCGCTCCGGCGCGAATCTTCCGGTAGGCGTCCTCGGCGGTGAAGACCCCGCCGACGCCGACGACCGGAACGTCCGCGCGCTCGGCGGCGAAGCGAATCATCTCCGTCGCCCGCGATTGGATCGGTCGTCCCGAGAGGCCCCCTTCCTTGTCGCGGTGGCGACTGCGGAGGCCGTCCGGGCGTTCGGTCGTCGTGTTCGTGGCGATGACGCCGTCGAGACCGAGTTCCGTCACGAGGTCGAGCGCGTCGGCGACGGCCGATTCCGGGAGGTCGGGCGAGAGTTTCACGAGCAGCGGACTCGCCCCCGCATCCTGTAGCGTCGTCAGGATTCGTTCGAGGTTCTCGCGGTCCTGGAGTTCGCGCAGTCCCGGCGTGTTCGGGCTGGAGACGTTGACGGCGAAGTAGTCCGCGTGCGCCGCCACCCGCTCGTAGGTGTACAGGTAGTCCGCCTCGGCGCTTTCGAGGGGAGTCGCCTTCGACTTCCCGATGTTCGCGCCGACCGGAACGTCGGGGAGGGACTGCCGCGCCATGCGCGCGCCGATTCTGTCCGCCCCGTGGTTGTTGAACCCCATGCGGTTGATGATGCCCTCGTCTTCGCGCAGGCGAAACATTCGGGGGCGAGGGTTACCGTCCTGCGCGTCGGCGGTCACGCCGCCGATTTCGACGTGACCGAATCCGAGGCCGGCGAGCGCCGATGGTATCTGGGAGTTCTTGTCGAATCCCGCGGCGACGCCGACGGGATTCGGAAACGACAGATCGAACGCGTCGACGGACAGTCGCGGGTCGTCGACGCGGTAGCGCGCGCGGAGCAGTCGCTCGACCGGCGTTCCTTGGACGGTTCCGAGTAGCCTGTGGACGGTTCCGTGAGCGGTCTCCGCTGGTAATCGAAACAACAGTGGTCTGACGGCGTCGTATCCGTTCATCGTTCTATCGGTAGAGAAAGACATCGCCTGCGGCTCGCCCGCGGCGCGTTAGAACTCGTGTTCGACCTCGTCCTTGTCGGCCTTCTGGATGATGATCTTGTCTTCCCGAACTCGTACGAAGACTTCGTCACCGATTTCCATGCCTGCGACAGCTAGTTCGTCTTCGTGCAGGTTGACGTGGACGTTGTGGTACTCACCGTCTTCGTCTTTCGCGCCACTCGGGCTGAGCTTCTTTTTCCGTACCATCGCGGTATCTTATGCAGTCCTTCGCCGTAGGATGTACTTAAGTGTTTTCTACTATACTATCCCGCTTCGACCGTTTTCGGAAGTTGCTATGTACCGTAGCCACTTACCTTGCTCGGCCCGTCGCTACGCGTCCCCCCGTTACGGAAATCACGGAACTGTAGTATTCTACTATAAATATCTGCCGCTGAAAACCGCTCATATCGGCGATATATTTATAACGACCCCTGTGCTGGGTTGGCATGGAGGATAAAACCATGGTACGTGACGATGGTAAGCGAAACTTTGCACTGCGCGCAACTGACGGAGACGAATCGAGTGTCTTTTCAGGTAACACTCCCCGACAGGCCGCTTTAAAGGCAGCACGTCGACTCGAACCAGGGAGCTCCGAAGACGAAGCAGACCGGATCGAACTCCGTCTCCGCGAGAAGGGTACCGACAAGGTTCACATCTACGAGGGCTGGGCGTGGCACGAGGCGGCGCCCGACGATAAGCCGGACTGGATGCCGGACGAGATAACCGAAGCGAACGTCTCCAAACAGGGCATCGAGCACTTGGACGAGTGAAACGCACGAGTGGTCGAGTACGTGCGTTTTTATCGTACATTCCTCACTACATTCCCACACTAGGACTCTTCGCGCGTACGCGTGAACCGATCAAGCTGAAAGATTTCAAGCTGAAAGATTTTTACTCGTCCTGTTCGACGATAGAGACGCGCGGGGCACATCCGACCGGACTGAGCGCACGACGCGTAGGATGATGGCTCGGCCTCCACTCGCGCTATAGATTTACTCGAAGCCGACCTGCTCGTCACTCGGGTCGGCGAGTGCTAGGTACTCTATCCCGAAGCGCATCCGCTTCGACGGTCTTAAGTGTAACTCCGCCATCCGTAGGAATGTGAACGCCGCCCGGTGGTTTCCCCCACCCGGTGGTCGCTCGAATAGGACGTCTTTACATACGAAGGCGTCCGTCGGGTGGAAGCAAGCCGATTCAATGGCCTTAAGTGTATAGGGTGATTCGAACGTGACGTGGACGACGTCTCTCGATTCGAGGCGTTCGAACGCGCTCGATTCGGTGCCTTTATACGTAGGGGCCTACTCGAATCGAGTACGACGCGCCCTCGGCGGTCATCCGTCGAGGGCGAGCGGAATCCGACGCCCTTAAGTAAACGAGGGCGTTTGGATAATAACGCGAAGAAAGATACGCTGTGATTCGCGGGGCGTTCGATTCGTCCCGCAATCTCGGGCTACACTGGCTCGGCACGTCGGCACCCCGCCGACGCAGTTCGATGGGTTTAATACCTGTCCTCGCCTACCAGTAAGTCCGAAGGAAATGAGGATCTCACCCCTGCGGTCTTCCGTACACGATGGGATCTGATGTTAGCCCTGGCAGTTCGGTGACGCCCGGCCAGTTACTTGGCTTGGGGTCGTCGAACTGACGGACCACGTATATGCGACCAATGTACATGCGTTAGCATGTCTCCGCCAGACCCACCGAGCAGTATGCTCGGCAACCATTCCGGTTGATCCTGCCGGAGGCCATTGCTATTGGAGTTCGATTTAGCCATGCTAGTCGCACGAGTTTAGACTCGTGGCGGAAAGCTCAGTAACACGTGGCCAAACTACCCTATAGACCAGCATAACCTCGGGAAACTGAGGCTAATACTGGATAACGCTCCTACGCTGGAATGCGAGGAGCCGGAAATGCTCCGGCGCTATAGGATGTGGCTGCGGCCGATTAGGTAGACGGTGGGGTAACGGCCCACCGTGCCGATAATCGGTACGGGTTGTGAGAGCAAGAGCCCGGAGATGGATTCTGAGACAAGAATCCAGGCCCTACGGGGCGCAGCAGGCGCGAAAACTTTACACTGCACGACAGTGCGATAAGGGAACTCCAAGTGCGAGGGCATATAGTCCTCGCTTTTGTGTATCGTAAGGTGGTACACGAATAAGAGCTGGGCAAGACCGGTGCCAGCCGCCGCGGTAATACCGGCAGCTCAAGTGATGGCCGCTATTATTGGGCCTAAAGCGTCCGTAGCCGGCCGAACAGGTCCGTCGGGAAATCTGCTCGCTCAACGAGCAGGCGTCCGGCGGAAACCAGTCGGCTTGGGACCGGAAGACTCGAGGGGTACGTCTGGGGTAGGAGTGAAATCCTGTAATCCTGGACGGACCGCCGGTGGCGAAAGCGCCTCGAGAGAACGGATCCGACGGTGAGGGACGAAAGCTAGGGTCACGAACCGGATTAGATACCCGGGTAGTCCTAGCTGTAAACGATGCTCGCTAGGTGTGGCACAGGCTACGAGCCTGTGCTGTGCCGTAGGGAAGCCGAGAAGCGAGCCGCCTGGGAAGTACGTCTGCAAGGATGAAACTTAAAGGAATTGGCGGGGGAGCACTACAACCGGAGGAGCCTGCGGTTTAATTGGACTCAACGCCGGACATCTCACCAGCACCGACAGTAGCAGTGACGGTCAGTTTGATGAGCTTACTAGAGCTACTGAGAGGAGGTGCATGGCCGCCGTCAGCTCGTACCGTGAGGCATCCTGTTAAGTCAGGCAACGAGCGAGATCCGCGTCCGTAATTGCCAGCAGCACCCTTGTGGTGGCTGGGTACATTACGGAGACTGCCGCTGCCAAAGCGGAGGAAGGAACGGGCAACGGTAGGTCAGCATGCCCCGAATGTGCTGGGCTACACGCGGGCTACAATGGCCGAGACAATGGGTTCCTACCTCGAAAGAGGACGGTAATCTCGGAAACTCGGTCGTAGTTCGGATTGAGGGCTGAAACTCGCCCTCATGAAGCTGGATTCGGTAGTAATCGCGCTTCAGAAGAGCGCGGTGAATACGTCCCTGCTCCTTGCACACACCGCCCGTCAAATCACCCGAGTGAGGTCCGGATGAGGCCATCAGGCGATGGTCGAATCTGGGCTTCGCAAGGGGGATTAAGTCGTAACAAGGTAGCCGTAGGGGAATCTGCGGCTGGATCACCTCCTAACGATCGGGATCAGGCCGACGCGCCTGACCCACCTTTCCCGTTTTCGACGACCTCGGCCACGTTTCTGGCCGGGCACCTTTGAACTGCCAGGGTTAACACAACCCCTCGCCGTAAGGTGAGGTGGGCCCATAGCTCAGTGGTAGAGTGCCTCCTTTGCAAGGAGGATGCCCTGGGTTCGAATCCCAGTGGGTCCATTACTCGGGACAGAACGGAATCGTTCCTCTTAAGTAATCGAGGGCGAAAGGTTCTCTCCCGAAGTTAACCGATGCACCATCCCGCGAAAGCGCGGTTGGGAAGGGTTCGACGCACGCTCTTGGCGACCACCGAGACGTGTAATGACGACCGTATGTACGTGCAATCCAGGCGTCCACTGGACTCACATTAGTGAGTTCTACAGTGAATCCAAAATCAAGTACGTGGCTACTGTGCCACTTGGTGGATAGCTCGGCTCGAGCGCCGATGACGGACGTGCCAAGCTGCGAAAAGCCTGAGGGAGCCGCACGGAGGCGAAGAACTCAGGATCTCCGAATGGGAATCCCCACCGCAATTGCTTCGCGCAATGGGGAACGCCGAGAACTGAAACATCTCAGTATCGGCAGGAAAAGAAAGCAAACGCGATGTCGCTAGTAACGGCGAGTGAACACGACACAGTCCAAACCGAAGCCTACACAGGCAATGTGGTGTGCGGACTGGCTCTCATCGTCGGAAAATTTCTCTGAAGTCTTCTGGAACGGAGCATGAAACAGGGTGACAATCCCGTAAGAGAAGCGAGTACGACGTGCGTCAGCTCCCGAGTAACAGGGGTCGGATATCCCTTGTGAATATCGCGGGCATCGACCGCGAAGACTAAACACGACTCGAGACCGATAGCAAACAAGTAGCGTGAGCGAACGCTGAAAAGCACCTCGAAAAGGGAGGTGAAATAGGACTTGAAATCAAGTGGCGATAGAGCGACGGGGCTTACAAGGCCCATCGAAAAACGAATCGGGAGCAATCCCGTAGTAGGAATCGATGGGAGCCGGAGTTCCGTCGTACGTTTTGAAAAACGAGCCAGGGAGTGTACCTAATTGGCGAGCCTAACCCGAGCATCGGGGCAGGCACAGGGAAACCAATACGGCCGCAGCATTGCGAGGGCCACCGTCTTCAAGGGCGGGGAGTCAACTGGGTACGACCCGAAACCGGGTGATCTACGCATGGGCAAGGCGAAGCGTGGCGAAAGCCACGTGGAGGCCTGCTAGAGTTGGTGTCCTACAATACCCTCTCGTGACCTATGTGTAGGGGTGAAAGGCCCATCGAACCCGGCAACAGCTGGTTCCAACCGAAACATGTCGAAGCATGACCTCTGCTGAGATAGTTCGTGGGGTAGAGCGACCGATTGGGAACGCCGCCTCCGAGAGGAGTCGGCCTCCCTGTCAAACTCCGAACCTACGGACATCGCCGACGCAGGGAATCCGGTGCGCGGGGTAAGCCTGTGTACCGTGAGGGAGACAACCCAGAGCTGGGTTAAGGTCCCAAAGTGCGAGCTAAGTGCAATCGAAGGTGGTCGCAAGCCCTAAACAGCCGGGAGGTGAGCTTAGAAGCAGCTACCCTCTAAGAAAAGCGTAACAGCTTACCGGCCGAGGTTTGCGGCGCCGAAAATGATCGGGGCTCAAGCTCGCCACCGAGACCTGGCGGCACTCATCATTGAGTGATCCAGTAGGTTGGCAATCTGTGCGGGTGGAAGTACGGGCGAGAGTTCGTATGGACCGCTCAGTTTAGAAAATCCTGGCCATAGTAGCAGCGTTAGTCGGGTGAGATCCTCGACGGCCTTACGAGTAAGGGTTCCTCAGCAATGCTGTTCAGCTGAGGGTTAGCCGATCCTAAGTCTCGTCGTAATTCGAGCGAGACGATAGGGAAACTGGTTAATATTCCAGTGCCATCGTGCACTCAAAGTCGACGCTTCAGGAAACATCGAGCCGGGCAGTCGCCCGGTCGAACCGTCAAAATCCGTGGAAGCCGTAATGGCAGGAAGCGGATGAACGGCGGGATAGCGCAAGTCGGTGGTACCCGGAGCCCGTGAAAAGACGAGCACGATGATCGTACCGAGATCCGACACAGGTACTCTGGCGGTGAAAGCCAAGGCTTGTCGGGAACAACCGACGTTAGGGAATTCGGCAAATTAGTCCCGTAAGTTCGCGATAAGGGATGCCTGCCCTGCAGAAGGGCAGGTCGCAGTGACTCGGACGCTCCAACTGTCTAGTAACAACATAGGTGACCGCAAATCCGTAAGGACTCGTACGGTCACTGAATCCTGCCCAGTGCAGGTATCTGAACACCCGGTACAACGGGACGAAGGACCTGTTAACGGCGGGGGTAACTATGACCCTCTTAAGGTAGCGTAGTACCTTGCCGCTTCAGTAGCGGCTTGCATGAATGGATCAATGAGAGCGTCGCTGTCCCAACGTTGGGCCCGGTGAACTGTACGTTCCAGTGCGGAGTCTGGAGACCCCCAAGGGGAAGCGAAGACCCTATAGAGCTTTACTGCAGGCTGTCGCTGGGACGTGGTCGCTACTGTGCAGCATAGGTAGGAGCCGTTACCCAGGCACGCGCGCCAGCGCGTCGCCGAGGCACCCGTGAAATACTACCCGGTAGTGACTGCGACCCTCACTCCTGGCGGAGGACACCGGTAGCCAGGCAGTTTGACTGGGGCGGTACGCGCTCGAAAAGATATCGAGCGCGCCCCAAGATTTCCTCACCCGAGTCGGAGACTCGGAGAAGAGCGCAAGAGCACAAGGAAGTCTGACAGTGTCCTACACAACGAGGGACGCTGACGCGAAAGCGTGGTCTAGCGAACCAATGAGCCTGCTTGATGCGGGCCATTGATGACAGAAAAGCTACCTTAGGGATAACAGAGTCGTCACCGGCAAGAGCACATATCGACCCGGTGGCTTGCTACCTCGATGTCGGTTCCCTCCATCCTGCCCGTGCAGAATCGGGCAAGGGTGAGGTTGTTCGCCTATTAAAGGAGGTCGTGAGCTGGGTTTAGACCGTCGTGAGACAGGTCGGCTGCTATCTATTGGGGGTGTTACGGTATCTGACGGGAACGTTCGTATAGTACGAGAGGAACTACGAATGGGTGCCACTGGTGTACCAGTCGTCTGACAAGGCGCGTGCTGGGCAGCCACGCACCACGGGGTAAGAGCTGAACGCATCTAAGCTCGAAACCCACCTGGAAAAGAGATACCACCGAGACCGCTCGTAGAAGACGAGTTCGATAGACTCGGGGTGTACGCACCGAGGCAACGAGGTGTTTAGCCCGCGAGCACTAATTGGTCAATGCCACACACTCATACCGCATATTGGAATTCACACTCTCCAGTGTGAGTCCAGGCGCTAACTGGATTGCACGTACACACGGTCGCAAGGACCACCGATGGCTGGTGTCACTAATGCGCGGTTCGATTCCGTGCGTCGGCGTTAAGGCGGCCAGAGCGGCAGGGTCACACCCGTACCCATCCCGAACACGGTAGTTAAGCCTGCCTGCGTTTCGGTCAGTACTGGAGTGCGCGAGCCTCTGGGAAATTCGATTCGCCGCCTCCATTCATACCACATCAACCCTCGCACAGAGCAACAGCTCCGTGCGGGGGTTTTCTATTTCCGGCGGTTTCACCAGACCGCTATATTTAAAGCGAGCGAATACGAAGCAGGACGTGCGCCAAGGTGGCAGAGTCCGGCCGAACGCAGCGGCCTGCAGAGCCGCCCATCGCCGGTTCAAATCCGGCCCTTGGCTTTTGTACCGAACGGACGTTCGATTAGCCGCGGCGCGCGGGGAACAAGTCGCGGTTCGCATTCGAGGTTTCTGGCGACGTTCATTCTCCAACTCGATGGGACTGCTGGTCGAGACGAACGGTGCCCCGCTTGTCCGTCACCCCCGACGTAAATGTCGTAGATTCGACAGCCGTCCCTCCATCGGCTAATACTGAGAGTAATACACATCGCCCGCAAAGCATCGAGTAGCTGACAACGATTACGGGCGTTATTGAGAGTGTGCTATCATTCAGTCTGTCCGCGCGGAAGAACGACGAGCGCGTAAACCAGTCATCCGCGAGCACGGCGTGTCGAGCGCGCTCGGCGGGCACGTCCTCGGCGTTCGCTGCCTGCCACGCCATGAGGAGCATGGGGACGATGAGACACGCCGCCCGGATGAACGAAGTCGGTATCAGCATCGAGAGACCGGCCCCTTCGCCGGCGAGGATGGTCAGCGGAAGTCCCCATTGACCGACGACGTAGAGACCGGAGACGGCGTCGTCTTCGTTACGGCTCGTTCGTGGCCGACTTCCGTCGCGCCGTGCGCGGTCCGTATCACGCAGACGGAACGTCCGAACGGTGTCGCCAAAAAGTAACCATTATACTGCACGCGGCCCGGGGCTAGGATATGCAACGACGAGCAGCGGGCGTTTACGTCGCCGTCTTTCTCGTTATCGCTGCCGGGGCGTACTCGCTTATCGGAGTCGCTCAGGAGCCGACGGTTTCGGTCGAGAACCCCGACAAGACGCTCTCGAAGCAGGGACAGAAGTTCAGCGTCGACGGGCGGCAGTACAACGTCACTTCCCTCAGCGACGGTTCCGCGGAAGTCGCGTGGACGAATCAGTCGGCCACCCACTCCGCGGCGTTACAGAACAACTCCACCGTCGAGCGCGGCAACACGACGTTCCGCCTCCTCATACCGAACCAGTCGAACCCGAACAAGGCGACGCTCCGCGAGGTACAGAACTTGACCAACAACACGCAGACGGTTCAGCAGAACAACCAGACCTACGTCGTGGTCAACGGAAGCGGCGGCAACAAGTCGCTCGTCCCGGTCGACCAGTACAAGCGCCAGCAGTTCGGCGCGCCCGAGACGCGAACGCTGCGCGAGGGGAACAACTTCCAGTACCAGAACAACTCCACGACCATCGCGAACATCTCGAAGGAGTCGGTGACCCTCCAGTGGACGGCACCGAAGACGACGACGACCTCGCTGTCCGACGGCGGGAGAGCTCAACTCGGTCCGAACAACAAGACGTTCGTGGCGCACAGCGAGGGCGGAAAGGTACTGCTCTCGCAGAACGTGAAAGCCTACAGCGAGCAACAGGCGGAGATACGACACTTCCACGAGCGAATCGCGGGTCTCTGGGGCGTCTCCATCCTCAGCTTCATCGCGGCGATGCTGTTGGCGATGCTCGCCTACATGCCGTTCAAAGGCTAAGAGAGCGACTCCGTTAGACCATTTTTCGCGTCGATTTCCGTTCGAACGGCCCCCGCTCTGCGAACGGGCGCCGATTCGTTAGCAGCGGGTGTCCGAACTCTGTAAGAACGTCGGTTCCGCGCCCATCCCGTACTCGAAGAGGACGCGAAGACAGACGCCGCCGGTTTCCCCTCCGCCGACGCCGACCAACTCGCCGCTCGTCGGGTGGTCGTCGACGACGCCGTGAATTGCGACGGGATCGTACCCCCCGGGCGGTTCGCGCACCACGGATTCGCGGGTTTCCGGGGCCACGTCCCGCGACTCCCACTCTCCGAGTCCTTCGGCGGCTTCGACGGCGAAGTGAAACATCTGCCGGACGTTCGTCCCGTTCACGAACTCCACCTCTAGTTCGGCGACGGTGGCCGCGCCGTCGCCGAAGCGCGTACACCCGGAGAACGGTGCTACCGTGCTAACACCCCCGAGCAAGAAGCGGCGTCGAGTGGAGGACATCTCTGGATACGTTACGGCGACACGTCGTGGATTTTGTCATTTTGCACCGACCGCCGAGGCTGGCGATACGTATCGGCTGAGGGGAGTTCGAACGCCCTCGAACGAACGTTACGTTCGCGCGACCCACGCCAGCGCCGCGCCGATACCGACCGCGGCGAGCGCCCCGAGCACCTGTCCGAACATGAGCAGGACGCTTCCCGACTTGTGCGCCCACGGCGTCCCGACGAGCGTCGCGAGCCCTATCAGGGCGAGGAGAACTCCGAAAACGATTCCGAGCGGTTCGAGCGGATCCGAGGCGTAGCGGTTCACGTTCGTGCTCTGTGTCGGGCTAACTTATAATATCTGCTGAACGACGGCGACTCGCGTCGCTCGCTCGGCGTACCGTCGAACGGACGCCTCTCGGCGTCGGTTCCGATAAGAAGCTGTATCGCGGACGTTCGCACCCTCGAGGGAGAACTATTGGATGTGGCCTTCGCGCCGAAGCTGGTCGGCGTCCTGCCCCGTGTAGCGCCACTCGATGTTCGCTTTTTCGTCCTGCCAGTCCCACGGTTCGACGAGAACCACGTCGCCCTCGTCGATCCACGTGCGGTATTTCATCCGACCGGGAATCCGCCCCATCCGGTTTTCGCCGTCCTCGCAGTGGACGCGGACGTGATTTCCGCCGTCGTGCTGGGTTACGACGCCGAACAGCTCGTCGTCCGTGGGCATCCGAAGATTTCGGCGCTCTGTTTTTTCACTCACACGTATTTGTAGGGGGCGGACACGGATAAGTCATGGGAGACGTAGGGTATCAACTACCACGGGGGCAGCGGTGACGAGTTCTGCGAGCGTTCGAGCGTCGAAAACGCCGTGCGCGTTCTTCTCCTTCGCTCCTCGCTATCCTTGTTCGCAAAAGCGGGCTGGAAGGGATTTGAACCCCTGGCCGTCTGGTTAAAAGCCAGACGCTCTGCCTAACTGAGCTACCAGCCCTCAACTGCTGTTGCGGGTGGCGACGGTTAAACGTTTACCATTCCCGCCCGGATCCCGACGCCCGCCCGATGTCAGCAAGATTTACCGTACCGGCCGCGACTGTCGAACCATGACGGAGTTCGCCGACGCGCAGGGTGACCAGTTACGCGAGTTCACCGAACGACTTCTCTCGTTCGACACGACCGGGGGGCGGGAAGCCCCGGCGCAGGAGTGGTTCGCCGACCGTCTCGCCGAGTTCGGCTTCGAAACCTACGAGTGGTTCGCGGACGCCGAAGAATTGGCGGCCCACCCGTCGTTTCCCGACGACCCCGCCGACATCGAGCGCACCGAGGCCAGCGCCGACGGGCCGAGCCTCGCCGAGCGTCCGAACGTCGCGGGCGTGCTGGAGTTCGGGCGTCCCGAGGCCGGCCCGACGCTCGTCCTGAACGGTCACGTGGACGTGGTGCCCGCGGCCCGCGATTCGTGGGCCGCCGACCCCTTCGAACCGACGTGGGACGAGTCCGGCGAGGAACTCGTCGCCCGCGGCGCGGTGGACATGAAATCCGGACTGGCTACCTGCGTCTTCGCGGCGAAACACCTCGCGGAGCGAACCGAACCGGGAACGCTCGACGGACGAATCGTCGTCGAGAGCGTCGTCGGCGAGGAAGAGGGCGGACTGGGCGCGGCGGCGGCCGCGCTCTCCTCGCCCTACCCGTTCGAGCGCGACGCGGCCATCGTCGCGGAACCGACGGACCTCACGCCGGTCGTCGCCACCGAGGGGAGCGTGATGAAACGCCTTCGCCTCGCGGGGCGCTCCGCGCACGCGGCCACGCGCTGGCGCGGGGAGAGCGTCCTCCCGCACTTCGAGCGGATTCGTCGAGCGTTCTTCGAACTGGAAGCCGAGCGAAGCGAGGCGGTCACCCACCCGCTCTACGAGGGGTTCGAGGTTCCGTGGCCCGTCGTCGTCGGCACGGTCGATGCGGGCACGTGGTCGTCGACCGTTCCGGCGACCCTGACCGCCGAGATGCGCCTCGGCGTCGCTCCGGGCGAGACGGTCGCGGAAGTCGAGGCCGCCTACGAAGACCGCCTCGCCGAACTGGTCGCGGAAGACGAGTGGCTCGCCGAACATCCGCCCGAGTTCGAACGGTTCTCCATCCAGTTCGAGGCCGCGGAGACCGACGCCGACGAACCGGTCGTCGCCGCGCTCCGGTCCGCGATGGCCGACCGCGACCTCGACACTACCCTCCGCGGGGCGACCTACGGCGCGGACTCGCGCCACTACGTCGCCGCCGGAATCCCGACCGTCCTGTTCGGGCCGGGTAACATCGAACAGGCGCACTTCCCGAACGAGACGGTTCGCTGGCCGGACGTGGAGACTGCTGGCGCGACGCTGGCCGACGCGGCTCGAACGTTCCTCGGCTAATCGTCCTCCGCCAGGCCGAGTTCGCGCTTCAGCGCCCGAACGACCACGTCCTCGGGTTCCTCGCCCGCGAGCGCGGCCTCGCGCCGGAGTTCGCGGTACACCTCGGAAGGGAGGGTGAGCGCCACCCGTCCGGGGGTGACGCCGTGGTCGCGCAGCGCCCGCTCCGCGGGCGTCCCGTCGTTTATCTCGCTGACGATGGACCGCACCTCGCGGACGGTCAACGAGTCGTCGAGGATGGCCCACGCGAGTTGGTAGCGGGCGTCGCCGTCGACCCGCGCGACGTGTTTGGCCGCGGTCGGCGCGATGTAGCCGAGCGCGACGTGGCGTCGAATCGACCGCGGGAGGTCGTGTACCCGCGCCCACTTTCGGATGAACGCCACCGTCGCGTCGCCGCCCGCCCGCTCCGCCGCACCCTTGTACGACCCTTCGCCCCGGACGAGTGCGGCGCAGGCCGCGGCCCCCCGGAGCATGTAGACGTTGTCCTCGCTCCCGGCGCTCCCCTCGGCGAACGCCCGGACCGTCGCCGCCGCCTCGTCGACGCTCTCGGGGTCGGTCGGATCGAACGCCTTCGCCTCGTCGGCGCGTTCGCCGGTGATGGTCTCGTCCCCGCGAATGACGGGTTTTCCGACCGGCGATTCGCGGTCAGCGGGGGGTTGGGATTCGGCGGATGGCTCGCGGTCTGCGGGCGATTCGCGGTTCGCGGGCGATTCCTCGGGGCCTTCGGTCATCGGACGATTATTGTTCTGACGCGGCAAAAAGGAACCGTTCGTGGAAGCGGATTCGACGGAATCGATGACGTTCGCCACCCCTGGCGCGCTTTTCCACCGTACGTTTATACGCAAAGACGCCAAAATTCTCACCGTGACGGGTCGCAGCACGGACTACGCGCCGAACGAACGCCAACTTCGTCCCCGCGAGGAAAAGGAGGGCGTCGAACGGTGGCTCGAGGACGTGTTCTTCGCCCTCGGCGAAGTGACGTTCCTCTCCCTGCCCGCCTTCGTCGCGCTGATGGACGCCGAACCGAACGCCCCGGTGAAGTTCACCCTGCTGGTCGCGTGGGCGACGCTCACGCTCACAGTCGGTACGCTCCGATACGGGCGGTTCGGCGTCGAGTGGCCGCCGATGACGCCCTCGCAGTTCGTCGTTCGACTGGCGTTCTACAACGCGACGGTCACGCTGATCGCCTACGCGGGCGCGAACGTCGACCTCGCGCTCCGCTCGCCCGCCGCGACTGCCGGGGTCGCGGCGCTGCTGTCGGTCTGTGCGACGTGGGGGTTTGCGCGACTCGTTCGGACGGCCGCCGCTCGCGCGGGTCGAACCGAGAGCGGCGCGTCGAAGTAGAATCCAAACAGACACATGCAAGAAGACGAGTACGACCCGACCGTGTGCCCGGCCGCCGGATGTGACTACGAGGACGCCATCCGATCCGTGGCCGCGCACGTCAGCCGAACGGACGACGACCGCCACTCGTGGGACGACCTCGCCTTCGAGGGGGCCCGCGATTTCGTGATGCGGGAGAAACGACGCCAGCGCGACGGAGAGAGCGAAACGTCCGGTAGCGACTCGGTCGCGCCGTCCGCGGACGAATCGCCCGACGCCGACGAATCGGTCGAACTCGACCTCGGATTCGCCCGGGACGCGCTCCTGTTGCTCGACACCGTCCGCCGGTACGACGTCGACTCCCTGGACGAACTGGACGCGTCCCGACTGGTGAACCTCTACACGCTGCTCTCCGACGTGAACCGCGGAGCCGACGACGCGCGAAAGCGGGTGCGCGACGTTCTCACCGAGGTCGTCCCCGACGACCGCGAGGTGTCGTCCGACTTCGGGTCGGTGCGCCGCTACACCGCCCGGCGGCGGAACAGGAAAGACGACGACGTCGTCCGCGCCGAACTGGAGCGCGCCGGCATCGACCCCCGCGAAGCGATGAGCTTCGACGACGGGAAGATACGACGGTTCGTCGAGGAGCGCGGTCTCGACGAGTCCGCCGTCTTCGACCGCGAGGAGCGGGCGTACGTGCAGAAGGCGAGCGAGGACGACGGCGGTCGCCGGAGGGCGTTCGACGACCTCGACCCGGAGATTCGAGCGCTATTGGACGACCGGTGACGCGACCGTTCCGGTTCGCACTGACACCGGTGTAACGAGGTGTCGTCGCCGTCGCCGAGAGTATATCGTCGTTCGCCGACAAACCGTAGGCAGGATACCAATGTCCGACAACACCGACCACAGCGAACCCCCGGTTACGGCCGAACGCCCGGACAGCGCGTTTCACGTCACCGGAACCGACCACATCACGCTCATCGGGAGCAACGTCGAGGACACGGTCGAGTTCTACCGCGACGTGCTCGGGATGCCGCTCGTCCTGAAACAGCCGAACCTCGACGCCCCGCACGTCACGCACCTCTTTTTCGACACCGGCGACGGTCGCATCATCACGTTCTTCGTCGAGGAGGGGCGGCAGTCGAACCCGGCCCCGCAGCGAACCGGCATCGGCGCGGTACACCACATCTCGTTCCGGTTCGACCCCGAGCGCATCGAGGAGGTTCGCGCGGGACTCGAGGAACGCGGTCGCGGGTACAACGAGTTCGACCGGAGCATCTTCTACTCGCTGTACACCAGCGACCACAACGGTCTCACCATCGAACTGACGACCGACAAGTTCGACATCCCCGACGACCGGCGCGGCGAGGTGCTCGCGCTCGCCCAACGAAAGCGCGAGGAGGCCGGCGCGGAGTACGCCAAAGAGGAGCACCTCGAAGCCGCGCTCGAGGAACTCGGCATCCCGGTCGAACCCGTCGACCTCCCCGACGCCCCTACGGGGGCGGGCGGGTTGAACTGACGGCCGACGAGACGGTCGCCGACGATCCGCGATTTCGCGCGTCGAGAGGAGTACGGTTAATTACCGAGCGGACGACCCCGGACCCATGGGCGTCAAGATTCGTTTGACGGCGGTCGAGGAAATTCCGGAGAACGGTTCGTTCCTGTTCACGGTTCGAGAGCGCGACGGGACGCGAGAGGAGGTGATTCTGGTCCGGGGCGAGGGCTGCATCGAAGCGTGGAAGAACTTCTGTCAGCACGAGACCGACCAGCGACTCGACCGCGGATTCGGCGCGGCGATGCGGGAGGGCGAGATTATCTGCCCCAAACACGGTTCGATGTTCGACGCCTGCTCCGGCTACTGCGACAACGGGAAAGCCGCCGGTTCGACGCTGGTTCCCGTGGACGTGACCGTCGACGACGGGGTCGTCTACCTGACCGACGACGAGTGTGCGTTCCTCCACGAGGGCGGTATCGAGGACGACGACGGGATGCCGGGGTCGTCGTCGCACCTAACGTTTTAGATCGCATCCCGGTCGTCTCCCCCGTCTTCACCGTCGTCGCGCCCGCTTCGTATCAACAGATAACCGTCTCCCCGAGTTCGGGCGCGCTCGCGTCGTACCCCTCGCTCCGCAGTTCCTCGGCGAACGCCCCGCACCTGTCGCCGTGGTTCACGAGCACGCGCGAGTCGCGGTACGATTCCAAGAGCGCGAGCAGTCCGTCGCGGTCCGCGTGCGCCGAGAAGTCGAACTGTTCGACATGCGCGCTGACGGGCATCACCCGTCCGTCTATCTCCGCGCGCCCCGAGTCCAGCAGTTCGCGTCCGGGCGTCCCCTCGACCTGATACCCCGTCATCGCGAGTTTGTTGACCGGGTTCGAGCGAATTTCGGGGATGTAGGTCATCGCCGGGCCGCCGGAAAGCATCCCGGAGGTGGTGACGATGACCGCGTTCTTCGCCGCGATTCGCCTCCGCTGTCCGTCTCTTCCGGTCACGAATCGGGCGTTCGAAATCGCCCGCCGGAGGGCGTCGGCGTCGCGGACGAACGCCGGGTGTCGGCGGAACGTCCGCGTCACTCGCTTTCCCATCCCGTCGACGTAGCAGTCGATGTCGTGGGCGTCGCAGACCAATAGCATCTCCTGCGTGCGTCCGATGGCGAAGGCGGGGACGACCACCGTGCCGCCCTCCCAGAGCGTCGTCTTCACGCTCTCCGCGAACCGCTCCTCGACCGCTCTCCTGTCGTCGTGTTCCACGTCGGAGTAGGTGCTCTCGCAGATGACGACGTCGGCGTCCGGCCGCGCCGCGGTGCCGGACAGCAACCGCTGGTCCCCGGTGTGGAAGTCGGCGGTGTAGAGCAGGCTGGTTTCGCCGTCGTCCACGAGAACGTGCGCGCTCCCGGGGATGTGTCCCGCGTCGAAGAACGTCACCTCGTGACCCGCGGCGTCGAACGGTTCGCGGTAGCCGTGCGTCTCCGAGACCTGCGTGACGCGTCGAATCTCCTCCTCGGTGAACGGGCAGTCGTAGCTCCCGCCGTGCAGTTTCAAGGTGTCCCGCGCGAGCAACAGCGTCAGCTCGCGGGTCGGCGGCGTCCAGTGAATCGTCGGGCGGGCGTCGCCGGAGAGGAGCGACGGAATCGCCCCGACGTGGTCCAGGTGGCCGTGGGAGACGACGACCGCGTCGGGGTCGACGTCGCCGACCGGAAACCGAGGCGGATTTCCCGTCAGCATCCCGTAATCGAGCAAGAGGGAGTCGTTGACGAGCACGGCGCTCCGACCGACCTCGCGCGCCCCGCCGAGAAACTCGATGTCCATCACCGAACGTTACTCGTCGGACGCCTTTTCGTCCGTCGGTTCGGGTTTTCGAGCGGAGGCCGCCGTCGGCGATTTATAACGATTGTGCCTTTTTCCTATATTACAACGGTATGTACATTTAAGAAAAATACACGTTACAGTAACACGATAGTTCACGTGCATGTCGGAGAACACCGCACAAGCGTATCTCGCAGAGCACCCACGAATGATCGGCGTCCTGTTCGCCATCTGTCTCGCCGCGTCGGCGGCCGGAAACGCGGCGGCGGCGGCGGGCGGCGCGAATCCCGGACCGTAAACCGACTACAGGTCGGAGACGGAGAGTTCGTCGCTCCAGTAGAGTTTGTCGTCGATTTTAACGGGGAGGAGTTCGAGATCTAACACCGGTTCGAGTTCTCTCGCGGAGAGGTGAAACTCCGTCAATAGGCCGGATGCGAGGTAATGCGTCGAATCATCTTCGATCTCCGATTCGACGATCGTTCCGAGTCCGTAGTGTGCGGCGGGATACGTGTAGTGTTCGAGGAGGTACGTATCCCCGCTGCGCTCGATTCGGAACATCATCGGAGCGCCGCTCTCCCCCTCGCAGAGCGTTAGCCCCCCGTCCCCGATGGTGATGTACTCGGTTCCGACGACGACCTCCTCTTTCGCTATCGAGAGCGCCGCGCGGAGCGAGAACCCGGAGTTCAGCAGTCGGGCGAGCGCCCGCCCGACCTTCGTCGCGGGGGTGTTGACGACCTCCGCCAGCGTCACGACGCCTCCCCGACTCCCCTTCTCGATGAGCGTCGCACCCTGCTCGTAGGAGCGACAGGCGTTCAGGAGGAACGCGTCGACGTTCACCTCGTCGAGCGAGCGCGCGTCGAGGTAGCCGTCGGCGCAGCGGAATCCCTCCTTGTCGACGTGGCCGATGTAGTGAACGAAGTCGGCGTCGGTTGTGAACAGCGCGGTCAGTTCGCCGGTCGTCACCTCCTCGTGTATCGACACGTCGTAGTTGATGAAATCGCGCAGCCCGTAGAACTCGCCGACGACGTTCTCTTCGGCCATCTTCCGGTCGTTGCAGACGACGTGAATCGTCAGCGCCGAGTCGTCGGGCGGGGTCCGCTCGACCTGCCGCCGGAGCGATTCGAGCGTTACCTTGTTGGCCCCGACGGGATAGCCGTTTCCGACCCACGCGTGCTCCATCGTCTCCACCGGTTCGACCTGGAACATCTCCTCGTCGTCCCAGTCCCACGCGTCGCTCGCACCGCGGGTGAAATCGCCCGCGGCCACGGCCGACCGCGTGAACTCGTCGAATATCTCCGGCGTCGGCGCGACGGTGTGTTGCCGCGGATTCCGCGGCGTTCGCAGGAGCGAGAGTTCGTCGGCGAAGTAGGAGAGCGCGGGGAGATTCTCCGCGGTCGGGACGACGTCGGTCGTCAAGTGCCAGTCCAGAACGTGCGGTTCGAGCGTCTCGAACGGTACCGAGAGGTACGCGGTCAACTGGTCCGCGAGCGGGCGTCCGTACAGGTCGGCGAAATCGAGATCGACCAGCGGTTCGACCCGTTGGCGCTCGTGGAGGTCGACCCGATAGTAGCCCTCGGTTCGAACGAGACAGTCGAGGAAGAACGCCTGTCGAAGCACGCGGTTGACCGTCGCCTCGTAGCCGCCGGGGCCGTCGAGCGAGCGTTCGAAGCCGTCGGCGACGAGGCGGGGATCGGCGCCGGGGACGAGTTTCGCCCCGAGATAGTACGCGAGCGACGCCGCCGGATAGACGTGTTCGCGGTCGGGCGGCACGACGAGTTCGACGCCCGTCTCCGGGCGCTCGATGCCGGGCGGAACCGAAAACCGGTCGCCCAGTTTCACGAGCGGGGGGTGGCCGCGCAGCGTTGGAAACGACCGCTCGGGGCTGGTGGTCTTCAGCGCCGACCCGAACAGCGATATCGCGCGCATCGCGTCCTCGACGTCGTCGGTGACGGTTATCGTTCCCGCCGGACGGTCGTGGAAGGACCGCGCGCCGATGCGGACGCGCCGAGTTCCGTCGAATCGCACGGTGACGGACGTCCCGCCGGGACGCAGTTCGAGCCGCCCCTCCGCGGCGACGTAGAGCTTCATCGGCGTGCTGTTGAGTTCGAGCAGGTACGCTCCGGCGGCGAACGTCCGGTCGTCGCTCGTCGTCGCGTCCGTGACCATCGTTCCGTCTTGCGTTCGGACGACCGTGGAGACGAGTTTCGGAATCTCGATGGACGCGGTTTCGAGGCCGATGGCGGTGTCCACCGGGAAGTAAAATTCGGACGCTGCGACCGGTTCCGGCGTAATCGGTTCGTCGGTGTAGAGTTCGAACCGGACGTTCTCGATGGGGTCGAAGATGGCGAGTCCCGGACGCCGGTCGAGCGTGTCGAACTCCATTCGTGTCCTCACCCAGTTCTGCCAGCCGTATAGTTCTGCCCGCACCGTCGTTCGCCGCGTTCGGGCACGGCGTTTCGTCCAGCTCCGATTCCGGTCCGTTCCGGAGTTCGATACGCGCGCCGAACGGTAATCGTTATCGTATCACATTCCGTATTGATAAAGGTATTGGAGGAGTCCCCCGCGACGAACGGTACGTCGCCGTCTTTCGTTCGAACCCGTACGAGACGCCGAGTTCACGCGACGAGCAGGAACGCACCGCCGAGCACCGCCAACGAGCCGAGACCGATGCAGACCGCCCAGAAGGAGACGCGCTCTACGACCCGCATCAGCGCGTCGATGGTGAGGTAGCCGACGACGGCGCTGGCGGCGAGCGCCACCGCCGCCGCACCGGGTTCGACCGCCGGGAGACTGCCGGTGTCGAGGACGACCAGCACGCCCGCTCCCGCGGCCGCCGGGATGCTGAGCAGGAAGGAGAGGCGGAAGGCGCTGGGTCCGTCGTGACCGCGGAACAGGAGCGCGCTCGCGGTCGTACCCGAGCGGGAGACGCCGGGGATGATTGCGATCCCCTGCATCGCGCCGACGAGCACCGCGTCGAGCAAGTCCGGCGACTCCCGGCCGCCCATATCGAGGCTGTCCACCGTGCGGAGGAGGACGCCGGTGCCTATCAGGAGAACGCCGATGAGCGCGACGAATCCGCCGCCCGCCAGTGTGGGGACGATCTTGTAGAGGGTAAAGTACGCGAGGAGGCCGACGACGCCCGAGACGACCGTGGCGACGGCGAGGAACGTGAGTTCTGCGCGGTCGCCCTCGAAGGCCGAGGGGGGCCGCCAGCGCGGAAGTTCCCGGAGGACGTCCTCGAGTTCGCCGCGGTAGTAGACCGCCGCTGCGATGGCGGTTCCGGCGTGTAAGAACAGCGAGAATCGCACCGCGGCCTCCGGCGCGGTTCCGACCGCGGTGAGAAAGAGGGTGATGTTCCCTTCGCTGGAGATGGGGAGCCACTCGAAGATGCCTTGGAGGACTCCGGCGAGGAGCGCGATGAGGAGCGAGCGGTCGACCATGTCGAAGGTGGGTCGGGCGGAAGTGAAAGGTGATTCGGTTTCGGCGCACTCCTGTTAGCGAACCATCCTCTCAGGGCGTTTACCTGCTCGGTTCGTCGTTTCGTAGCGGCCGCGTCTCCGCGCTCACATCGTGTAGCCGAGGTCCCGGAGCTGCTGTTCGACCGCCGAATCGTCGTACTCCTCGCCCTGTTCGGGCGGTTCCGAGCGAATTTCCTTGCGCTCCCCGTTCCGCGTGACGAACCACGGTACCTTCACCAGTTCGTCCATGTACACGCCGTTCGGATGGCCGTACGTTCGAATCGGCGTCGGGAACAGGCGCTCGCCGAGGAGTTCGCCGTGGTCGGCCGAGACGACCGTTTTTCCGGGGAGTTCCGGGAGGAGTCGCTCGACCTCGTCCAAGACGAGGTCCACGTTCTCCTCGTAGGCGCGTCGGACCAACCCGTCTTCGAAGCCGTACTTCGAGGTGATCGCATTCAGTTCGTCCGTCGCGTCGAAGTGCTCCTGGCCGGTTGGGCCGAGAAACGGGTAGTGCGGTTGGACGTAGTGGACGAGAAGCCGCTTGTCCGGATACTCCTCGGCGGCGTCCATCGCGGCCTCGGTCAGCGTCTCCGGTCGAGCGATGGTGTTCTCCTCGCCTACCCGGTGTTCGTCCTGCCAGACGCCGACGTGCGCGTGTAGTTCCGAGTTCAACTCGTCCAGTATGTGAACGTAGTTTCCGTTCGCGTCGACGTAGACCACGTCGTGAAGCTCCCGATTCGAGAAATTCGCCCGAATCCACTCCCGCGTCATGCTCCCCCGCGAGACGCGCGATTCGAGCGTCCCGTCCAGCCTGTCGGCCTTGGCTTCGAACGCGTCGTACCGACAGGCGTCCAAGATGACGAGGTTATCCCAGTCCTCCTCGAACACGTCGATTCCGTCGTTGTACTGGCCGTCCGTCCGTCGATCGTAGTAGAGTCGGCTGAGTTGCCGACCGACTGCGTACCTGTCGGGGATGTTGCCCTCTTTGATTCGTCTCAGGGCACGGTCGATCATACTCGAAAACGGGTCGATAGCCTATTTATGTATTGTGTCCGTTCGGCGGAACGACCTCCGCGGGTTCGTTCCGTCGCTCGCCCCGACAATCGTAACGAATGGACTTACCCTCGCAGATAGAATACTCTTATAGCCCACCCTTGTCTCAGCTACTCGTATGGATCTGATTGCATCTAACGATGCGAGAACGAATCCTTGGTCACGGGTGCTCCTCCTCACCGTCACTCTCGTTCTGGGTCTCATGTTGGTCGCCCCGCTCTTCCGCGTCTTCGTTCGGCTCACCGGACTTCCCCTCCCGCTCCCGCTGCTGTGGGGCGTCGGATTCGCCGGACTCGCCTACGCGGCGGTCGTCGCCCGCGAGCGAGCGTGGATACTCGGAGGCATCGTCGCGCTGGTCGTCTTCGCCACCTTCAACGCCGACGTACCGTTCATGGCGGCGGCGCATCGATACCCCAAGGACGTGGTCGCTCGTCTCCTCCTCGTCCACTTCCCGCTCGCGTACCTCTGCGCGGTGGCGGTCGCGAAGGGCTGGTATCGAGACTCGGCGAGCGTCCCCGTCTACCTCCTCGCGGGCTTCGTCGCGGCGACCCTGCTCTCCGCGCTCCTCGGCGTCCGCCCGAGGCTCGTTCCGGCCGGGTTCTTCGTCCTCTACGCGGTCGAACTGGTCGCGCTCGTCTGGCTCGTCGAAACCGCCATCGCTCGCGATCTCGTCGCGCCGCGCCAGCTCGCGGTCGTCTTCCTCATCGCGGTAATCGGCCACTCGCTCGTCGGCGTCGCGCAATTCCTCAATCAGGACCCGTTCGGCATGACGTACCTCGGCGAGGGTGGCATGCACAACCGGGTGTGGCTGACGCTTCCGCTCGCGGGAACCTTCAGCATCGGCCCGTTCGTCGCCGGATTCACGGGGATATCGTTCACGCTCGCCGTCTTCTGTACGGCCGCGGTACCGCTCGCGATCGGGATGGCGTTTCGGGCGCGCGACTGGCGGCGTCCCGCGCTCGTCGCGGGGCTCGTTCTACTGGTCGTCATCATCAGATTCTCGGCGTCCGATTCGGTTCGCGGCGCGTTTCTGCTGACGCTACTGGCCTACGGCGGACTGCTGGCCGTCCTCGCTCGGCGGAACGCCTCCCCCCTCCGACCGTCGAGGGGGACGGTCGTCCGCGCCGCCTGTCTCACGCTCGTCCTCGTGTCGATCGTCGCGCTGCCGTCGATGGCGTCCGACACGTCGTTTTCCATTCCCGACGGCGATTCCGCGTCCGCTCCGACGGACCCCGCTTCGCACGGTCAGTCTCCGTCGACCACGACGACCGAGACGACTACGACCGAAACGACCGAAACGACCGAAACGACGACCGAGACGGCGACCACGACGCGGGACGCGCCCGAGACGACCGGCGGCGAGGCCACGAAGGAGGTCTCGATTCCGCTGTTCTCGACGAAACACCTGGGAGTTCGATTCCGCCAGTACGCCGTCGCGCTCGACGTGTTCGCCTCCCACCCCGTCGTCGGCATCGGCGGCATGAACTTCGTCCACGTCGCGGAGGAGTACGGACTGCCGGTTCCCGACGGGTACGCGCATCCTCGACTCATCCACAACACCTACCTCGCGCTGCTGACCGAGACCGGACTGCTCGGGTTCGCGCTGTACGCCGGGGCGATCGCCGTCGTCGGCTACTACGGCTGGCGACTCCTTCGGTCCCGCTCGACCGGGACGCTCCTCGTCGCCGGAACGCTGGCCGGGCTACTCGGTATCGCGGCGTACTCGTTCTGGAATCCGCAACTCTACAACGCGAAGATCACGTTCGTGTTCTGGATTCTGGCCGCGACGATATCGGGCGAGTATCGAAAGCGTCGACCGTAACGGAGTTCTGCTCGCGGAGGGCGGTTCCTCTATATAAAGACTGTATCGTCTAATCCGACAGTACTTATGTTAGTATTCTGTACCGACAGGTAATGGCCCGGGCCGAAATCGAATGGACGGTTCCCGACTTCACCGACTTCTGGAAGGGAATCTGTTTCGCCGCGCTCCTCTCCCTCTCCCTCTGGTACGTCGTCTTCCTCGCGCTCTAACCCCGTTCCGAACCGCTTTTCGGATTCGTTCCGACGCCCCGGAACGCCGTTCGACGCACCGACGGAAACGACCGAGTCGGCGACTCCGCCGAGTTCGGACGCGGTCTCCGATACGGCCGGTGCGTTCGACGTTGCAATTTGGAAATGATATAATAGAACAATATACATTTCGAGTGTGATATCAAGATTTTTATTAAAATTAGCGGCATACAGCATTTATACAGTACTCCTGCCCTTACTCAGCTAATGGTCTCCGGTCTCCGCTATCGACTGGCGAGCGTCGGTGGTACTGTTCTGACCGTCGTCCTCGCCGTCTTACTCGCGAACCACGCTGCCGTCCAGCAGACGTCGACGACGCTCCTCCCCGTCGTCAGCCAGTTAGAGCCGCAGATACTCGCCGCGGAGCGCTTTACTATCACGATTCTCGCGACCGCGACGGTCGTGACCGCCAGCCTCGTTCCCCTGTTCAAGCCCCGCCCTCGGCGAATCCTGGACATCGTCTTCGTCACGGAAAAACGAGTGCTGATAGCGTGTTTCGCGCTCGCGACCATCGGCTACTTCGATTACACCTACCGACTACCGCGTTCGACGCTCATCGTCGTCACGGCGCTGCTCGGCCTCGCTCTCCCGCTCTGGTTCGTTACGATTCGGCGTCCGCCCGTCGGCGACTCCGAGCGAGCCATCGTCGTCGGCGACGACATCGACCAGATCGGCTCCGTCCTCGAAACCACCAGCATCCCGGTGTTGGGGTACGTCTCCCCGCCGAACAAGTACGAGATTCAAGGGAAACAGCGCCAACCCCTCGTCGCCGACGGTTGGGGCGAACAACCGTTCTCCGAGGTCGAGCGGCTCGGCGGCCTCTCCCGGTTGGAGGAAGTGCTGGTGGAAAACGACATCAACACCACGATACTCGCCTTCTCGACCTCCGACCGGGCCGAGTTCTTCGGCGCGCTCGACACCTGCTACAAGCACGGCGTGACCGCGAAGGCCCACCGCGAACACACGGACAGCGTGCTCACGCGGTCGGAGACGACGGACACCGACGAACTCGTCGACATCGCCCTCGAACCGTGGGACTGGCAGGACTACCTGTTCAAGCGAATCTTCGACGTGACGTTCGCGGCCGTGAGCCTCGCGGTGTTCGCGCCCGTCCTCGTCGTCATCGCGCTCGCCATCAAGCTCGACAGCCCGGGGCCGGTCTTCTACAGTCAGGAGCGGACGGCGGAACTCGGCGACACGTTCCCGGTGTACAAGTTCCGAACGATGCTGCCCGACAGCGAGTCGGCGGAACCCGAGGAGGACGAGGACAACGACCGCATCACGCGCGTCGGGCGGGTGCTCCGGAAGACCCACCTCGACGAGCTTCCGCAGCTCTGGACGATACTCACGGGGAAGATGAGCGTCGTCGGCCCGCGCGCCGTCTGGACGGACGAGGAGCCCCTGTTGGAGGCGGAGACGAAGACGTGGCGAAAGCGGTGGTTCGTCAAACCCGGACTCACCGGACTGGCCCAGATTCACGACGCCAAGAGCACGAGTCCGAAGACGAAGCTCCGGTACGACCTGGAGTACATCCGCCGTCAGTCGTTCTGGTTCGACCTCAAAATCGTCGCGCGGCAGATATGGCAGGTCGCCGAGGACACGGTTCGGTTCACGAAGAGCGACGGGTCCGCGGGCGAGTAAGCCGCTCGCCCGACCCGGCGATTCTCGGCAATTACCCTGATAATCCCGGCGAGCGAACGGTACGTATGCGCCACGCACCGACGGACGACGACGAAGGAAAACCGGTGTTCAACGTGGACGACCAGAAGATCGGCATCGTCGCTCGGGTGAGCGACGGCACGGCGTACATCGACCCCGACCCGAGCATCGTGGACGAGTACAGGGTGATGCTCGGCTGGGGCGACGAGTCGAAGGACGTCCACCCGCTCCCGCCGGACGCCATCGACGAGATAACCGACAAGGAGATTCGGCTGCGAACCAGCGACGCGTGACGGCGAACCCACAGCCTCAAGTCGGCGGTCTGCGTGCACCCCGCCGTAGATGCGCGTCAGAACCGTCGGCGACGGGACGCCCGAACTCGCGGTCGTCGCGTGCCTCCACGGCGACGAACCGTGCGGGAAGACCGCCGTCGAGCGCGTGCTGGCAGAGGAGCCGACGTTCGAACGCCCCGTCCGATTCGTCGTCGCCAACGAGGAAGCTATCGCGGCGGACGCCCGGTGCGTCGACGAGGACCTGAACCGCGCGTTCCCGGGCGACCCCGACGGGCCGACGCACGAATCCGAACTCGCGGCGGCGCTCCTGTCGGAACTGCGCGGCTGCGCCGTTCTCGACTTCCACTCGACGCGCTCGCACCCCGACCCGTTCGCGCTGGTCTCGCGGCTGAACGACCGGACGAAACGAATCGCGCGGGCGACCGGCGTCGGTCGCGTGGTGGACATCAGCTACGTCGCCGGCGGTCTCGTCGACCACGTCGACGGCGCGGCGGTCGAGTGCGGACTTCGCGGCACCGAGCGGGCGGCGCGAAACGCGGAGCGCGTCCTCCGCAACGTCCTCGGTTCGACGGGCGCGCTCGACGCGCTCTCGGAGGGGGGGACGCCCGAACTGTACCGCGTGTTCGACGCGGTGACGGGGCGCGGTTACGAGTTCGTCGGCGAGAACTTCGTCCGCGTCGAGGAAGGGGAGGTGTTCGCCCGGAAGGCGGGCGAGGAGTTGCGCGCCGACCGCCCCTTCTACCCGGTGTTGATGTCCACCGACGGGTACGACGAGATGGTCGGCTTTCGCGCGGAGCGGGCGGGAAAACTCTGAGGGTCGGTCACCGGCGCGCGCCGGTTCCCGGCCGCCCGGTTTCGAGGTCTATCCGCCCGTTCGGCATCGGGACGCCCTCGTACTCGTCCTCGGCGAGCAGGAGCGACCCGTCCACGTCGGCGTAGTCGAGCAGCGGCGCGAGGTGGCAGGCCGCGGCGATGCTGGCGTTGCTCTCTATCATGCAGCCGAGCATGACCTCCATCCCGTGCGCTCTCGCGGTGTGTATCATCCGCATCGCCTCGCGGAGTCCGCCGCACTTCATCAGTTTCAGGTTGGCGATGTCGGCCTTGTCGGCGATTCGCGGGACGTCTTCGAGCGTCACGCAGGACTCGTCGGCCGCGATGGGGAGGGCGGCGCGCTCCCGGACGAACCGCATCCCGTCCGGATTCTCGGCCGGAACCGGCTGTTCGACGAACTCCACGTCGTACTCGGCGAGCGCGTCGATTTTCCGTATCGCCTCGCGCGGACTCCACGCCTGATTCGCGTCCACTCGAATCGTCGCGTCGGGGGCGGCGTTCCGAACCGTCCCGACTATCTCCTCGTCGCGGTCGGTGCCGACTTTCACCTTCAGCGTTCCGTAGCCGGCTTCGACCGCCTCCTCGGTCTTCTCGCGCATCACCTCGGTCTCGTCGATACCGATGGTGAACGAGGTCTCGACGCTTTCCGCGGGGTCGAGCCCCCAGTACCGGTAGAGCGGGAGGTCGGCGCGCTTCGCCGCGAGGTCGTGGAGCGCGATGCTCACCGCGCAGCGCGCCGCCGGGTTTCGGTTCACCGTCTCGCGCATCTCGCGCTCGATTCGGGCGAGCGCGTGGGGGTCGCCGGCCGATTCGACGACGGCGAGCAGGTCGGGCAACACCGCCTCGACCGTCGCCGCCGTCTCGCCGTAGTGTTCGGAGGGAGCCGCCCCGCCGATGCCGACGTTCCCCGCGTCGTCCTCGATTCGGACGACGACGTTCTCGGCGGTCGTCTGGGTCCCCCGCGAGATGGTGAACGGGCGTTCGAGCGGGAGGGTGAGTCGCTCGAACGAGGTCGTGAGGGTCACAGTATCGCCTCCAGCACGTCGTCCGCGTCGTGGCGGACCGGGTCGGTCGCCGGCGCGCCGAGGGCGGATTCGTACAACCGAATCGCCTCGCGGGCCGCGTCGCCGTCCTCGATCCCCGAGGTGTTGATGGCCCCGGCGACGACCTCCGTCTCGTGGACCGGTCGGGCGAGGTCCTCGTAGAGCGAGACGTACTCGGAAATCGGCGGCAGGGAGAACGATTCGTACCCGTGGATGACCTCCTTGCCCGCCTCGTGACAGAGGACGAGTTTGTCGGCCATCGACCCGTGGAGGATGCCGCAGGTCACGGCGGAGTAAGCGGGGTGGACGATGCTTCCCTGCCCCTCCACGAAGAGGTAGTCGTACTCGTCGCCGCGCTCCAGGATCATCTCTTCGACCGCCCCGGCGGCGAAGTCGCTCACCACGCGGTCGATGGGGTTCCCCCACCCGTCTATCATGATTCCGGTCTGGCCGGTCGGGATGAAGCCGGCGTCCGCGCCCCGCTCTCGGGCGGCTTCCAGCAGTTCGAGGGTCGCGGTCATCTTCCCGACGGAGCAGTCGGTGCCGACCGTGAGCACGACCTCCGCGTCCACGTCCTTCGCCACGCCTTTGCTGACGGTGAGGTCGTCGCGCGGCTTCCGCACGTCCCAGATGTCGCAGCCGTTCTCCGCGGCGAGTCGGGCGAACTCCTCGTCGTCTTCGAGGAAGTAGTGCAGTCCCGAGACGAGGTCGCAGCCGCGCTCCAGCGCCGTTCGAACGTCGGCGCGCCAGGAATCGTCGAAGCCGCCGCCGATGGGCGCGATGCCGACGACGAGCGCGTCCGCGTCCGGCGCGTCGTCCATCCCGGCGACGATGGGGGCGTCTTGCACGTCCGGCAGATAGTCGCCGACGCGCTCGCCGGCCCGGTCGCGGTCGAGCACGGCGACCACGTCGTAGTCGGCGTAGCGCAGGATTCCGACCGCCGTCTTCGCGCGGTCGGGGAACTTCTCGTGAGCGAGTATGGCCACCTGCATGCGTGTGCGGTGGTGGCAGGGCGGCTTAAAGCCCCCCTTCGCGGTAACGCGGGGAGCGACCCGAAGTCGCGGCACCGACGTGGCGAAAATCGACGGACGAGCGGCGCTCGGGCGTCGCCCGGCGTCCGGGCGTCACTCGGGATACTTCGGTTCGCGCTTCTCGGCGCGTTCGAGCGCGGTTTCGACGACGTCCCGAACGTCCCCGTGGAACTCGTCGCCGTGTCCCGCGTACATGTGCTCGACCGAGTCGGGCATCCGGTCGAGTATCTCGCGGATGCTTTCTATCAACTCCTCGCGGGACTGGCCGGCCATGTCGGTGCGCCCGAAACTCCCGTAGTCGAACGCGCCGTCGTCGTGGACGACCACGTCGCCGCTGAAGATGGTCGAGTCGCCGACGAAGGCGACGTGGTCGTCGGCGTGCCCCGGCGTGTGGACGACCTCGAACTCCTCGTCGCCGATTCGAACGGCGTCGCCGTCCTCGAGCGCGACGTCGCGGCGCGGGTGGGAGCCGTAGGCGGCGAGGTCGGCGTCGAAGGCGTCCAGCACGGCGTCGAGTCGTTGGACGTGGTCGCCGTGCTGGTGGGTCAGTACGACCGCGTCGAGTTCGTCGGTGCGTTCGCGTATCGCGTCCACGACGCCGTCCATCGCCCCGGCGTCCACGAGGACCGGACGGTCGCCGAGCGCGAGGTAGGCGTTGCACGTGAACGTCTCCGCGTCGGCAGTGACGTTGACGACTTGCATGGTGGGCCGTTTCGCATCCCGTACCAAAGATGTGACGGGCGGCGAGCAATTTTAGTATCCCAAGTCCCTATCGTGATACACACATGGGTTTTGGGAGCTACGACGAGTCCGAACAGGAGAACCGGGAGTACGACGCCGATTTGGACGACGATAGCGGCGTAAACACGTCGGAGCACAACCACGAGGGGAGCGTCGACTTCGAAATCGGCGCGTCGAACGACGAACTCTTGGACCGCCTCTCGGAAATCAAAAACGACGAGTAGCGTGAAACCCGGCGTCCGGGCGCTCGGGGTCGCGGAATCGTACGACGGACCGACCAGCACGCTCGCCGGCGTCGTCGTGCGCGCGAGCCGAGTCGTCGACGGCTTCGTTTTCGGAACCTGTACCGTGGGCGGAACGGACGTGACCGACTCGGTCGTCGACCTCGCGGAGCGCCTCGACCGCGAGGACGTGCGCTACGTCCTCGTCAGCGGCATCGCGCTGGCGTGGTACAACGTGCTCGACATGCACCGCGTTCACGAGGCGGTCGACCGCCCCGTCATCTCCGTCACCTTCGAGGAGAGTGACGGCCTCCGGGACTCGCTCGAAGCCGAGTTCTCCGGCGACGAACTCGACCGGCGACGGGAGGTCTACCGGAGACAACCCGCGCGGCGGAGACTCGCGGTCAACGACCAGACCGTCTTCGTCCGGAGCGTCGGCATCGACGGGGAGGAGGCCCGCGACGTGGTCGGGGCGTTCACGCCGGAGGGCGGCCGACCGGAACCCCTCCGAGTGGCGCGCACGGCCGCCCGCGCCGCCGACGAGTGGCGGGCCGAGGGGGTTTAATACGTCCCCTCCGTTGCGCCGATTATGGGTACGATGGAGGGACTGGAAGTCACCGAGTGCACGCGCTGTCCGGCGTTGGTCGACTGCCGGAGCCGAATCGTCAACGGCGCAGGGCCGGAGGACGCGGACGTCCTCTTCGTCGGCGAGGGGCCGGGCGCGCGCGAGGACGAGCGGGGCGAACCGTTCGTCGGCAGGAGCGGGTCGGTGCTCGACGAGGGGTTACGCGACCACGGTCTCTCGCGCGCCGACGTTCGAATCACGAACTGCGTGCGCTGTCGCCCGCCGGAGAACCGCGACCCCACGAAGGAGGAACTCGACAACTGCCGCGAGTACCTGGAGCGCGAGATAGCGCTCGTCGACCCCGACGTCGTCGTCACCCTCGGAAAGGTGCCGAGCGAACACCTCCTCGGCCGCGACGTGGCGGTGACGCGCGAGGCCGGGACGATGGCCAACGCCGAACTCGGCGGCGAGGTGCGCGACGTGCTCGTCTGCGTCCATCCGGCGGCGACGCTCTACGACCGGAGCCAGGAGTCGACGTTCCGGAACGCCATCGACAAGGCGGCGACGCTGGCGGGGTCGAGCGGCGGCCAGTCGAGTCTTGGCGAGTTCTAGGGACCGCATCACCGAACGATGGTCACCGTCATCGGCGCGCGGCGCGCGACCGTCTCGGCGACGGACCCGAGGAGGACGTTCGAGATGTCCCCCGGACCGCGCGTTCCGACGACGATGTGGTCCACGTCGTTCTCCTTGGCGTAGACGAGTATCTGGCGCGACGGCGACCCCAACTTGACGACGCTCTCGAACGGAACGCCGCGTTCGTCCGCCCGCTCGCGCAGCTCCTCGTGCAGTTCCTTCGCGCTGTCCCACTCCTTCTGGTACCACTCCTGCGAGTAGGCGGGCATCCCCGCCTTCCCCAGCGGCGACTGATACCCCGGCGACAGCGAGTCGGTGTCGAAGGGGTTGACGACGGTGATGACGGTGATTTCGACGTCGGGCATCGTCAGCGCGTAGTCCAGCGCCGCCTCCGCCGCTTCCGACCCATCGAGCGAAACGAGTACGTGCTCCCCCATACTCGCGGAAACAACCGCGGGTCAGTAAAGCGATTTTCTCTCTTTCTGCCACGAGCGGCGGGGGACTTAGCCCGTGCTCAAGACGAACTCGAAGAGGACGTACGAGCCGACCGCCGAGAGGGTCGGCGAGAGAATCCACAGCACGACGATTCGGCTCGTCGCCGCGGGGTCGAAGAGGCTCTCCGCCGCCAGTTCCTCGATGTCCTCCTCGCCGATGGGCGGAACCTCGGGCGTCTCGCCGCCGTCGCGGGACGCGGGCGGAGCGGACGTCTCGCCCTCCGCGACCTCGCCGATGGTCGGGCCGGGCGGAACCTCGGTTTCGCTCGTCTCGGCGATGAGCGCGCCCGTCGAGAGGTCGGCGTCCGGCGTCGGGTCGCTCGTCACGGCGGTCTCCGCCAACTCGGCGACGGTCACCGCGCGGCTGGCGCGACCCCAGCCCAGTCCGATGATGCACGAGGTGGTGCTCACCGCGAGACTCGCGGGGATGCCGAGGCGCGAGAGGACGGTGATGACGGTCGCGCCGATGAGCGAGACGATGAGCGCCGCCAGAATCGGCAGGTCGGTGATTCCTTCGCCGACGGTGGCGAGCGTCCGGCGAGCGATGGTGAACCCGCCGAGGCCGATGGCCCCGATGGCGAGCAGGATTCCCTCTTCGACGGTGATCGCGCCGTTCCCGACGAGCGGCGCGACCGCGTTCGCCGCGTTCGACGCGCCCGCGCTGAACCCCATGTAGCAGGCGATGAGGAGCACCGAGAGCGACCCGACCACGTCGCGCGCGCTGACCCCCCTCCCGAGCGCGGGCCGCGGGATCGATCCGGAGCGGTCGATTCGAACCAACCGGTCTTCGATTCGGGTGAACGTGAGTCGAGCCTCCATGTGCGGGTAGAGGTAGCGCCCGATGAACAGTCCGACCGCGAACGCGAGCAAGGGCGCGACGATCCACGCCGAGACGATGGTGAACATGAGCGACTCGTTCAGCGTGTCGGTGGCGAGCCCCAGTCCGACGATGGCTCCCACGGCGGTCATCGACGTGGACGCGGGCACGCCGTAGAGGTTCGAGATGAGGAGCGCGAACCCGGCGAAAAAGAGCACGACGATGCTCGACCCCAGGGTGAACTGGCTCGCCGGAACGATGCCCTCGCTCATGGTCTCGATGACGTTCCGCCCGACCGTCCACCCGCCCCAGAGCGCGAACCCGGTGAAGAGCGCCGCCGCTCCGACCTTTCCGATGATTCGACTCCCCACGGCGGGGCCGAACGCGACCCCCGTGGACGAACCGCCGATGTTGTAGCCGACGAACGCGGCGACGAACAATCCCACTACCAGTAGCGCGGTGACCACACTCGATACCCCCGAACTGTCGGACGTCTTCGAGCTATTTCGTTCTTTCCCGGACGACTCAAGCCCGAAACGCCGCCCACCGGAGCATGTCGTCGAACTTCACGACCGACTCGTACCGGTCGGTCGGGTCGTCGGCCAGCGCGGTCGATAGCACCTCGTCCACCGCTCGCGGGAGCGTCGGGTCGGCTCGTCGGACCGCTCGCTCGATTTCGCCCGGCGAGACGTCGGCGGGTGCCGCTCCGGTCACGAGGAAGTACGCGGTCGCGCCGAGGCGGTAGACGTCGGTTCGTTCGTCGGGTTCCCCGCCCGCGACCTGCTCGGGCGGAGCGTACGGCGAGGGGTCGCCCCGCTCGCCGAGCGCGGCGGCGAGTTCCCAGTCGCTCACGTCCGCCGTCCCGTCGCCGTCGACGAGAATCGTTCCCGGGTCGAGTCCGCCGTGGACCAGTCCGTCGGCGTGGGCGCGGTGAACCGCCGCGTTCGCTTCCGAGAGGGCGTCGATTCGCTCCGCCAGCGGTCGGCCGTCGTCGGCGAGCGACCCGCCCTCGTACTCGGGTAGTTCGATCCACTCGTCGCCGTGGTCGAGCACCGGTACGACCCCCGTCCGGTCGCTCAGGTCGGCCCATCGCTCGACCGCCGCGCGGAACGTCTCCGCGAGATCCGGGTCGGTCAGACGCTTCTCCCGCACGACCGACGGCCCGTCGTCGGTGTGCTTTCTGACGAGGTACGTTTCGGTGAACTCGTCCGCGGCGAGGCGCTCGAGGCGACCGTACTCCAATTTCGGCTCCGGGTCGACGGCGGGCGGGTCCTCGTCCTCGTTCAGTCGGCGGTACGCCGCGAACGCGCCGGTTCCGACGAGAATCCCGGAGAAGGCGAGACCGACGCCGGACCCGAGAAAGTCCGTCGTGTCGTCCACGACCGCGGCGAGAAACGGGCGTCGTCGGTCGAATCCGTACAGCGCTCCCTCCGTTCCGACGACGATTCGATCCCCCGCGGCGGTCGCCATCGTGACGGACGGGTCCGCCTGGAACGACCACCGAAGCGTTCCGTCGTCGGCGGACAGCGCGTAGAGGCGGGCGCCGTGCAGGAAGTAGCCGATACCGTCGTGGACGTCGCCCCAGAATCGATAGAAGTCGTCGCCGGTGGGGAGTTCGAACGTCCAGCGTTCCGTCCCGTCGAAATCGACCGCGGAGATGGCTCCTCGCGTCGCCGAGAACACCGCGCCGTCGCCCACGATGGGTTCGTATCCGTTCACCATTTTGGCGTCGTACCGCCAGCGTACGCTCCCCTCTGTCACGTCTATCGCGGAGAGCTTCTTCCCCCACCGGTACAGCGTGCCGTCGTGCAAGACCGGTCGCGGGACCGTACCGTCCGTGGCAACCGACCACAATCTGGAGCCGTCCGCGGGGTCGAGCGCGAGCGACGCACCCTCGCTCTCGCAGTACGCGCGCTCCCGGTCGGCGAGCGTCAGGCGAACGCCGTCCAGCCCCCGCTCCGCCGCTCCCCAGCGTTTTCTACCGTCCTTCGCGGAGCGAGCTTCGATATCGTTCGACGAGCCGACGTACACCGTATCGCCGACGTGAACGAGTCGATAGACGTGTCGTTCCATCCCGAACGACTCCTCCCACGCCTTCTCTCCGGCGTTCAGGTCGATTGCGGTGACTTCGGATTGGTTCGATACGTAGGCGTTTCCGCCGCCGAACTCCACGCCGTACGAGTGGTCGCCGAGCGGACACCGCCATCGTTCGTCGCCGCTCTTCGGGTCGAGCGCGACGAACGCAGATTCTCGCCCCGTCCGCCCCTCGCCGACGGTCGCCACGGCGTAAACGGTGCCCCCCTCGACGAACAGGTTGTACAGCGACGGGAACGAAACGGTCCACTTCTCGTTCCCGTCCGCGAGTCCGAAGGCGTGAACGGTAAGCCGTCGCGGGTCGTTCGCGTTCGAATCGGAGACGCTGACCGCGTACACCGTCCCGTCTCCAGTGGCGAGGGGATAGTACGCCTCGACGTTCGACCCGGACACCGTCCACTCCGGTTCCGGCGCGTCCCCGGCGGGCGGTTCGGTGGTGGTCGTCTGAGCGCGGCCGACCGCGGCGGCCGCGCCGAGGGTTCCGGAGGCCGAAAGAAAGCCCCGTCTGGAGAGCGAGGAGGGCGAGGAATCCATGACCGTACTCACCAGCAGGAATTATTTAAACGTAGTGACGAACGGCGGAAAGTCAGTTCCCCTCGCTCGTGCCGAACCACCGATTCGCGTCGCCGAGGTTCCGGACGGATTCGAGCAGTCCCGCGCGCTCGTTCTTGACGCCGAGCGCGGCGGCGAACGGGCCGGTTTCGGCGACGTCTGCGGTTCCGCTGTCGAGCGCGGTGAGCGTCGCGCTGTAGTCGCTCGCGTACTTCAGCTCGACCGAGTCGACCGCTCCGACGTAGCTCTCGAATCGGTCTTCGATCGGCGTGTACTGCGCCATCATCTGCTCTTGCGACTCCTCGGCGACAACAGGAACTCGAGCTTCCCGTCGACGTACGGCTGCTCGCCGAGCTTTCCGACACAGCCGGCCGCACCCGTCAAACCGAGCACACTCGCCGCGCTTGCTGCCTTGATGAACGTTCGCCGTTTCGTCATTATCGAGTCATTTTACTCTTATGCAGTTTAATGATACGTCTTCATATTTTTCTATCATAGCTTCACTATCCATACAGAAGAGAACGGTTATCGAACGACGCGCCTCGAAGGTTCCCGAAACGGAAGGAACTTGCGTACTTGGTTCGTACCCGCGACCATGGACGCGACTCTCTCCGACCGGACCGAACGGACGGCGTCGGTCGTCGTGGTCGATTACGGACTCGGCAACCTCAGGAGCGCCGTCAAGGGACTCGAACGCGCGGGAGCGAACGTCGACGTCTCCGACGACCCCGCCGCGTTCGATGCGGCGGACGGAATCGTCCTCCCGGGCGTGGGGGCGTTCCGCGAGGGGGTCGAAAACGCCGACCCGTACCGAGACGCGCTCGTCGACGCCGCGCGAGGCGGGACGCCGGTGTTCGGCATCTGTCTCGGGATGCAGATGCTGTTGACGACGAGCGAGGAAGCGGAACACGTCGGCGAGGGCGACGTGACCGGACTCGACCTGATTCCGGGGACGAACGTTCGATTCGCGGACGGACAGAAAGTTCCGCACATGGGGTGGAACGAACTGTCGGTGGAGCGCGACCACCCGCTCGTGGACGGCGTCGACGGCGAGTACGCCTACTTCGTCCACTCGTACTACGCCGTCCCCGAGAACGACGACGCCACGGTGACCGCGACCGACTACGGAACCCGGTTTCCCAGCGTCATCGCGGACGAGTCGGGAACCGTCTTCGGCACCCAGTTCCACCCCGAGAAGAGCGGCGAGACGGGGTTGCGAATACTCCGGAACTTCGTCGAGATCTGTGGCGAGGACTGAGTCCAACGGCGCATCGGGATGGGGTGGCGTCGGGATTTATAACGAGTTGAAATTTTAGTGGTGCGAGCTCACCAGTTCCCCTCTCCGACATTTACACCGGTATCTCTCCGAGAAGTAGCATCTCTACCCGAAGTGGTGAGCAGGTCCGACCGCTCGGCTGGAAAACAGATTCCGTATCGATTTCTGAAAAAGCGGGGATATACAACGAGGTTCGTCAATACTACCAATACGAATGCCCGGCCCAGCGTATCTCCGCGGCGATACGATCACTCTACACACGGTCGAAGAGGAAGATCTCGCGTTTATACGAGAAGGGTTCAACGACCCGCGAATCCGCAATAACGTCGGACGATACACTCCCTCGAATCACGCGCAACAGCAGACGTTTCACGAAGAACGAGTCACCGAGAGCGAGGATTGCATCTACTTTCTCATCTGTGTCGATGAGACGCCGGTCGGTCTCCTCTGGCTTTTCTCGCTCGACTATCAGCGAGGAAAGGGTGAAATCGGCCTCTGGATCACGCCGGACGAATGGGGCAACGGTTACGGAACAGATGCCGTGGCGCTCGTCGTCGACTACGGCTTCGAGCAACTTCGTCTCCACAAACTCATCGCACGCGTCCAAGAATCGAACGCCGCCTCGAAGCAGATTTGGGAGTCGCTCGGCTTTACGCAGGAAGGGTTTCAACGCGACGAGTTCTACTCCGACGGTGAGTATGTGAGCTACTATTACTTCGGAATCATTGCGGACGAGTGGGATGCGGACCCCGTGTGAACTCGGGACGGTGGAGACTTTCGACAGCACCATCCAGGAGCGAACGTTCGAACACGTCTAACGGCAGGATCGATATCGAATAATGCTCACTTTTTTCTTCTGATATCCATACGAGTGCGCATGGACGTTCGTGTGCTAGAAGGGGAGAGTGAACGCCGAGCGGCAGCGCCACTCCTTCAACAACTGTGGACTGACCGTGATCGTGACGAAATCGTTGCGTGGACTGGCGAGGAAGAGTACCGATTGTTCGGTGGATTCGCTGACGACGAACTCGTCGGAGTAGCGGGAGTCGTGATTCAACAAGTGCTCCATCATCGGCGCCACGCGTGGCTCTACGACCTCGTTGTCGACGAACCCCGGAGAGAAGAGGGATACGGAACCGAACTCGTTCGGTTCGTTGAAAAGTGGGCGAAGCAGAACGATTGCGAGTACGTCGCGTTGGCGTCGCCTGTCTCGAAAGAGGAGGTGCACCAGTACTATGAGAAGCGAAATTACGACCGATGGGGGTACGTCATCGAGAAAGAGCTCTGATGGGGAGGAGGTGCATTCGCGAGGTGTCCTTATTCGGCGGCAAGCGCACGGTCTTCGGCGTCCTCGTCCGACAGGGTAGACGGTGCTATCGTCGACTGTGTGGACGTTTCGGACCGTGTGGGAGTCGTCGTGGACTTCCGGGTAGTCTTCGAGACGGTGATTTCGTGAGATTCGGGATCGTTCCGTGATGCTCCGAGACAGCCCGCGGTTCCGAGGCCGATAGCGACGCCGCAGAGGGCGAGAACGTCCCTTCGAGAAACGAAGAGGACATGATTTCAGATAGACTGGAGTTCGCTAAATGCTTTCTGTGTCGGTCAGGCGCTCGATCGATAGCAACGAGACCGCGTTCACAGGAACTCGCGCACGTCCGAGTACCACATATCGTGGTTATCCATCGCGTCGACGCGTCGGGCGATTTCCGCGGCCAGAACGTGCCAGCACAGCGCGGTCGGGTCGTCCGGATCGAGATTGTACTCGCTGTCCCTGCACGTGCAACCGTTCTCCACGATGTACTCGTCCTCGAAACCGACGACGACCACGAAATCGCGGTACTCCTTGACCCGTCGCTCGGAGACCGCCTCGATGGCCTGTCGCCCCCGGTCGTCGTGAACCGCGAGGATGCGCCGGACGACCGCCGGGGTGAGCTTTCCGACGTCGGCCAGTTCGCCCTGCCACCGCTCGACGGGGGTCACGGCGTCCCCTCCTCGGACGAGCGCGGACGACTCTCGGGAGACACGGTCCGTCGGTTCGGACGGGTGAAATAAACTCGTTCCGGTACCTGACGGCGATCGTCCCGTTCGTCGTCGGAACCGCCGACGACGGGAACGCGGTCCCGCCTCCGGAAGCACCTCGCCCGCCGGCCGCCGCCGAAACGCGACCATCCTCCCGAGCGGCGTTTTCGCGCTCGTTCCGTACGCCTTTTCGCGCCGCGACCCCGACTTCGGACCATGAACGTCCGCGAAGGTGACGTCGAGGTGGCCGTCCCCGAACAGGACGGCGATAAAATCACCGACGACGTGTTCTTCAACCCGGTACAGGAGTTGAACCGCGACCTGACGGTGGCCGTCCTGCGAGCGTACCGCGACCGCGAACCGCGGGCGGAGAGCTACCTCGACGCGATGGCCGCCTCCGGTATCCGCGGCGTGCGCGCCGCGAAGAACGACTGGGACGCGACCTGCGCGGACATCGACCCCGAGGCGGTCGAACTCTGCCGGGCGAACTTCGAGCGCAACGACCTCCCGGGCGAGGCCGTCCACCGGAACGCCAACGCGCTCATGCACGAGTCGGTGTTCGACGTGGTGGACATCGACCCCTTCGGCACGCCGATTCCCTTCGCCGACGCCGCGTTCGCCAACACCCGCGACCTCGTCTGCGTCACGGCGACCGACACCGCGCCGCTCTGCGGGGCGCACTTCCGCAGCGGCGTCAGAAAGTACGGCGCGATTCCGCGGAACACCGATTACCACGCCGAGATGGGCGTCCGCATCCTCCTCTCCGCGCTCGCCCGGACCGCCGCCCGGTACGACGCGGGGGTCACGCCCGTCCTCACGCACGCGACGAACCACTACGTCCGGACGTACCTCGAACTCGACCACAGCGCGACCGACGCGAACGCCGCCGTCGACGAACTGGGTCACATCTACCACTGCGAAGACTGCCTCCACCGCGAGTACGACCACGGACTCGTCGCCGACCCCCTCGACGCCTGTCCGGCGTGCGAGAGCGACCGCGTCCTCACGGCCGGCCCCGTCTGGCTCGGGCCGACCCACGACGCCGAGTTCGTCGCCGACGTTCGCGGGGAAGTGACCGAGGAGATGGGAACCGCGAAACGCGCGAGAAAGCTCCTCGACGCGCTCGAAGGCGAACTCCGCGAACCGACCCACTACGACCAACACCGCCTCTGCAAGGAGTGGACGCGCTCCGCCTCCGGCATGGACGAGTTCCTGACTCGACTTCGAGACGCGGGGTACGAGGCGTCGCGCACGCACTACGGCGGAACGACGTTCAAGACGCCGGCGAGCGTCGCGGAGATTCGAACCGCCACGCGACCGTAGCGAAATTTTTTGTGCGATTTCGTGGAAACAGCGCACGTGACTCTCCGAGCAACCGCGCGCGAAATCGTCGAGCGGGCACGTGAACAGGAGATAACGTTCCTCGCGGCCGGGATCGCTTACTACGCGTTCGTCTCGATACTCCCCGCCCTGCTGCTGGCGCTCGCGCTCGCGTCGTTCGTCGGCGGCGAGACGTTCGCCAACGACATCCTCGCGACCGTCCAGAGCTATCTCTCGCCGAAGGCGCAGCGGGTCGTCGAAAACGCCCTCACGGACGTGTCGGGACGGGGCGGTGCGACGGTCGTCGGCGTCCTCGTCCTCACGTGGGGGACGCTTCGGGTGTTCCGCGGCCTCGACGAAGCGTTTTCGCGCGTCTACGGCGTGGACACCGAGGAGTCGTTTTTCGAGACGTCGACCGACGCGCTCGTGGTGCTCGCGGTTATCTCGCTCGCGGTCACGGGTATCGCTCTCGTCAACATCGCCCTCTCGTCGCTCCCGTGGCTTCCGTTCGCGGAGACCATCACCTCCCTCATTCTCCTCTTCGCGCTCGTGCCGATATTTCTCCCGCTGTACTACTTCTTTCCGGACACCGAACTCACGATTCGAGAGGCGCTTCCCGGCACGGCGGTGGCGACGGTCGGCTTGACTGCCCTGCAAGCGTTCTTTCAGGTGTACGTCTCGCTGAGCCAGTTCACCGCGTTCGACGTGCTCGGCGGTGCGCTCCTGCTCGTGTGGTGGCTCTACTTCGGAGCGATACTCATCCTGCTCGGCGTCGTCGTGAACGCCGTCCTCGCCGGACAGGGGTACAGGAAAACTAAAGACGCGGGAGGAACCAAGAAAAGACAGCAGGAAGACCGAGGAGAGTACATGACCGACGATACAGAGCAGTCCGCACCGGACATTCTCGAGCTACACGACGACGTGGAACGCCTTCGGTCGGAGTTCGAGGAGTTCGAGCACGACGTCGACGAGCGCACGGTTCGAAAACCCGAACTGGAATCGGAGCTGAAACGATACGTCCGGAGCCGCATGCGTCGCGGGCACGCGCGCGGGTGGGGTCCGTATCTCGTTCTCTTGTACGGAACGGCGATGACGGTCGCCGCGTTCCGCTGGCTCGAAGCCGGTTGGGCCATCGGCGCGATGCTGGTAATCTGGCTCTCGACGCTCGGGCTCTACACCCTCATGGTGCTCGTCGGCTTCGGCGTCAGCGCGGCGGGCGTTCCGGCGCGCGTCGGCGGGCGCATCAGGGACTGGCGTTCCTAACTATGTCGAGGGGTTGGGGCGTCATCGAGTTCCTCCGCGAAGTCCTCCCGGGGTGGGCACCCGAGGCGTTCGTGTACGTGACGCAACTCGGAGACGCGTGGTTCCTCTTCGTCCTCCTCTCGTTGCTCTACTGGTTCGGCGACGACCGCGAGCGGTGGGGTTTCGTCCTCGGCGCGACCCTCGGCGCGCTCGCGCTGACGCTCCTGTTGAAGGGGCTGTTCGGCCTCCCGCGCCCGCGCGCGGCGCTCCAGTTCGTCCACGCGTCGGGCTACGGCTTCCCGAGCGGTCACGCGATAGGCTCGACGGTCGTCTGGGGACTGCTGGCGCTGTCCATCGAGCGCTCCCACCATCACGTCCGCGTGGCGGTCGCGGCCACCGTCGTCGCGCTGGTCGCGCTCTCCAGACTCGTCATCGGCGTCCACTTCGCCGTCGACGTGATAGTCGGCGTCCTCGTCGGCCTCGCCTACCTCGCCGTCGTCGTTCGGGGGCTGGACTGGCGACCGCGGCCGACGTTCGCGCTCGCCGCCGGAATCGCGTTCGCGGCGATGGTCGTCGCGGTGCTCGTCGCTCCGCGAAACTGGACGGTCGACTCCGTCGCCGCGTTCGGCGGCACGACCGGCGCGCTGGTGGCGTGGTTCGCGATGGACCATCCGTTGAACGACCGGGTCGGCCCCGCCGCGGCGGTCGTCGGCCTGCTGTTGCTCGGCGCGTTGTCCTACGTCGGACTCCGCCTGTCGGTTCCGCTCTCGGCGGTGTTCGTCATCAACGCCGTCTCGCAGGGGGGTATCCTCGCCTATCCGCGCGTCGTCGGTCGGGTCGGTGGGCGACGAGTAGATTCGTGAAAGAAGGGTTCGCGGCGACCGTCTCAGAACTTCTCCAAGTACTTCGCTTTCTCCCAGCCGGAGACGTAGGTCTTGTACTCGTCGTACTCGCTCCGCTTCGCTTCGATGAACTTCTCGGTGACGTGGTCGCCGAGGGCCTCGCACACGACTTCGTCGGCTTCGAGCGCGTCTAGCGCGTCCATGAGCCGTCCGGGGAGGAGCGTGATACCGTGTTCTTCCCGCTTCTCCTCGTCGAACTCGTAGATATCGTCGCGGACGGGGGTGCCGGGGTCGATGTCGTTCTTGATTCCGTCCAGCCCGGCCTCGATGATGACCGCCAGCGCGAGATAGGGATTGCACGACGGGTCGGGGCTGCGAATCTCGAAGCGCGAACTCGTCCCGGCGGCGTCCGGGACGCGGATGAGCGCCGACCGGTTCACGTCGCTCCACGCGATGTAGACCGGTGCCTCGTATCCGGGGACGAGACGCTTGTAGGAGTTGATGGTCGGGTTGGTGATGGCGGTGAACGCCGGGGCGTGTTCGAGGACGCCGCCCATGAACTTGTACGCCGTCTCCGAGAGGTTGAACTCGTCGTCCTCGTCGGCGAAGGCGTTGCCGTCCTCGTCGAAGAGGCTGATGTGGGCGTGCATCCCCGACCCGTTAATCTCGGCGATGGGCTTGGGCATGAACGTGGCGTGGATGCCGTTCTGCTCGGCGACGGCGCGAACCACGGCCCGGAAAGTGGCGATGTTGTCCGCCGCGGAGAGCGCGTCGTCGTACTTGAAGTTGATCTCGTGCTGGCCGTCCGCGACTTCGTGGTGGCTGGCTTCGATTTCGAAGCCCATCTGTTCCAGCGTGAAGATGACCTCCCGACGCACGTCGCTCGCCATGTCCTTCGGTGCGAGGTCGAAGTAGCCCCCGGAATCGTGCGGGACGGTCGTCGCCTTTCCTTCTTCGTCCTTCTCGAAGAGGAAGAACTCGGGTTCGGGGCCGATGCTGACGGTGTAGCCCATCTCCTTCGCCTTCGAGAGAACGCGCTTCAGCACCTGCCGGGGGCCGCCGTCGAACGGCGTCCCGTCGGTGTTCACCACGTCGCAGATGAGACGGGCGCTCGCGGTCTCGCCGTCGGAACGCCACGGGAGGACGGTGAACGTCGACGGGTCGGGGTCGAGTCGCATGTCGCTCTCTTGGATGCGCGCGAACCCTTCTATGGAAGAGCCGTCGAACCAGATTCCCTCGTCGAACGCCTTCTCGACTTGGTGGGCCGGGATGCTGACGTTCTTGACCGTCCCAGTGATGTCCGTGAACTGGAGCCGAACGAAATCGACGTTCTCGCGCTCGATTTCGTCGAGCACCTCCTGCTCTTCTTTCGACAAACCGGACTCCTTCGCGGTGGCAATATTTCCATCCGTCATCTTTATCGACACCACATGCAAATACATCCATCATTAAAACAGTAACGGTTGGTCAATCGTGCAATTTTTGCCCAGAATTGGATATTCGTTAAATTCTAATGTGAGGAGCGGGTTGGTTGGTGTAATGACGTACGAAAATCTGGATGCTAAACTGGTAAATGAGCTACTCGGTGACGGTCGAGCAAGTTTGCGAAGCCTCGCCGAGAAACTGGACGTGTCGGTGACGACCATCTCGAACCACCTGACGGATTTAGAGGAAAAGGGCGTCATTCGGGGGTACACCCCCCGCGTCGATTACGACGCGCTGGGGTACGACGTGACGGCCATCGTCCAGTTGAAGGTCGAAGGGAACGCGCTGCCGGAGGTGACCGAACGGCTGCAGGACCACGACCAGATGATAAGCGTCTACGAAGTGACGGGCGACTACGACATCATCGCCATCGGGAAGTTCAGGGACACGGACGGGATGAACGAGCAGATAAAGAAACTGCTCATCGACCCCGACATCAAAGAGAGCAACACGAGCGTCGTGCTGAACGCTCCGAGCGAGCACGAGCAGTTCAAGCTCGAAGTGGACGAATGACCAGTCGCTCTTAGAGCACGGGACGCGTCGTCTCGCTCGTAAGCGTCATCGCGGAGTTCACGATTCGCGCTCCGTACCTCGTTCTCGTATCGACGCTCGAAGCAGTCCCGGAGATGACCGTCAAACTCGAACAGCAATTAGTGGCGACGGCGTGCTCCTCCGTTCATCGTCCGGGCGACCGGCGGCGAGTTCGAGGCGTTCGTCGACGCGAGGCGGCTTTCCGCCCGACTCCATCACGGTCCACTCCCCGAGGCTCGAAGACGCGGGCTTCGTCACCGTCGAGGGCGACAGCGTCGCGCTCACCGAACGCGGGAGCGCCCTCGAACCGTACCTCGCGCTGACCGAGTAGTACGAGGCCGCGAAAAGATAGGTCGCGTTCGAAACGGGAACTCCGTCGAAAACGGTTCGTCTGCGGCGTGAGATGTTGCGCGGCCGATTGGCCGATTTTACATCGCGCCGCCCATGCCGCCCATGCCGCCCATGCCGCCCATGCCGCCGGGGGCACCGCCGGGCGCGCCGCCTTCGTCGTCGTCGTCGCTGCCGCCGCCCTTGAGGTCGCCCGCGGCGATGACGTCGTCGATGCGCAGGAGCATGACGGCCGCCTCGGTGGCGCTCTCGACCGCCTGCGTCTTCACGCGGAGCGGTTCGACGACGCCGTCCTCCTCCATGTCGACGATGTCGCCGGAGTAGGCGTCGAGACCCGCGCTGGTGCTACCGCCGTCGTGCTGGCTTCGCAGGTCGACGAGCGAGTCGATGGGGTCGAGACCCGCGTTCTCGGCGAGGGTGCGCGGGATGACTTCGAGCGTATCGGCGAACGCTTCGACGGCCAACTGCTCGCGGCCGCCGACGCTGTCCGCGTAGTCGCGCAGGGCGAGGGCGAGTTCCGTCTCCGGAGCGCCGCCGCCGGGGAGCACTTTGCCGTCTTCGAGCGTGACGCGAACGACGCCGAGGCTGTCCTCGACGGCGCGCTCGACTTCGTCGACGACGTGTTCCGTGCCGCCGCGGAGGATGAGGCTGACGGACTTGGCCTCTTCGACTTCCTCGACGAAGATGCGCTGGTCGCCGCCGACGTCCTTCTGGGCGACGCTACCGGCGAACCCGAGGTCGTCCTCGGTGATGTCGTCGACGCTGCTCACGAGGCGAGCGCCGGTCGCTCGGGCCAGTTTCTCCATGTCGCTGGACTTCGCGCGGCGGACGGCGAGGATGCCTTCCTGCGCGAGGAAGTGCTGGGCCATGTCGTCGATGCCGCCGTCCACGAAGACGACGTCCGCGCCGACGTCGACCAGCGTGTCCACCATGTCACGGAGCTGTTTCTCTTCCTGGTCGAGGAACTGCTGGAGCTGGTCGGGGTCGGTGACGTTGACCTCGGCGTCTATCTCCGTCTCCTTGATTTCGAGTGCGCCGTCGATGAGGGCGACGTTGGCGTCCTCGGCGAAGTACGGCATGTTGTCGTGGACGCGCTCCTTGTCGATGATGACGCCCTCGACGAGTTCGGAGTTGTCGATGGTGCCGCCGACGACCTTCTCGACTTTGATGTTGTCCGTGTCGATACCCTCCTCGTCGGCGACGCTCTGGACGGCGTCGACCACGAGTTCGGCGAGGTGTTCCTTGGCGCTCTCCGCACCCTTGCCGGTCATCGCCGTGGCGGCGATCTTCCGGAGGTACTCGGAGTCGTCGGCGTCGACGTCGATGGCGATGTCTTCGAGGACTTCCTTGGCCTTCTCGGCGGCCTGTCGGTATCCCTGCGCGAGCGTGGTCGCGTGGATGTCCTGTTCGAGGAGGTCCTCGGCCTTCTGGAGGAGTTCGCCCGCGACGACGACCGCGCTGGTCGTTCCGTCGCCGACTTCGTCTTCCTGCGTCTCGGCGACTTCGACGACCATGTTAGCCGCCGGGTGCTCGATGTCCATCTCCTTGAGGATGGTGACGCCGTCGTTCGTGACGACCACGTCGCCCATCGAATCGACGAGCATTTTGTCCATCCCCTTCGGGCCGAGCGTGGTGCGTACGGCCTCCGCAACCGCCTTGCCGGCGGTGATGTTCATGGACTGGGCGTCGCGCCCCGAGGTTCGCTGGCTGTCTTCCGAGAGAACGATGAGGGGTTGATTACCCATTGGCTGTGACATAGTCAACAGATGGGTTGAATGCGATTCTATATAAACCTTTTCTTAGGCGTATGAGAACCTACCGCAACCGCCGGACGTGACCGAGCAGTACGCGACGACGGCGAATATTTATAAGTGAAAACGAACTGTCGGTGAAAATCAGCCGGTGAACTGGTGGTACTCCATTCCCTGTCGTTTCATCTCGTTGCGCTTCCGTTCGAGGAACGAGTACACCGCGCCGTGGGGGGCACCGTCGAGGAGCATCTCGGCGGCGCTCCGGACGGCCTCGACCTGCTGCGGTTGGCCGATGATGCCGAGCGTCGTCCCGTAGATGACCACGTCCGCGCCGGTGAGTTCCTCCATCAGTTGGCGCGTTCGACCGTTCTCGCCGATGAGTCGGCCTTTCTGGCGCTGGAGGTCGTTCTTGTTGCGGGCGGCGGCGTCGATATCCACGATGTCGAACAGCATCAGGTCGTCGGCGAGCAGCGCGAGCGCGTCTTCCGGGGCGAATCCGCGACCGATCGCTTTGACGATTTCCGGCGCTTTCAGCCCCCGGACCGGATCGCCCGTCTGTTCGACCCGGACCGACCCGTTATCGGAGTCGATGTCGAGGCGCACGTCCGCACGACTCTCGATTTCTCGCATCGTCTCACCGCCTTCGCCGATGAGAACGCCAATTCTGTCCTGCGGAATCGTCACGTGCTTCATGGAAAATTGTACCACCCGACGCGGTTTAAGCCCTTCCCCGCGACCCTCGTTCGCTTTCGAGCGTTCGAATCAATTCCGTCCGGGGCGCTAGCACACGCCAATCGGAAAGCGCCTCCGTTTTCCGGGTTCGGTTAAACGCGGAGTCCCTACCGCGGGGTATGTCCAACGAACTCGCATTCGAAGAGCGCGACGTAGCACACGACGCCGAGTTCCCCGAAGCCATCGAGGCGCTTCGCACCCGGCGGTCGGGACACAACTTCGACCCCGACGCGGACCTCTCCGACGAGACGCTGGAGGAGTTGATTCGCGACGCGGCGCTCGCGCCGTCCTCGTACAACCTCCAGCCGTGGGAGTTCGTGGTCGTGCAGGACGACGATCGACTGGACGAAATCGTCGACATCGCCTACGGACAAGAACACATCCGCGAGGCGGGAACCGCGATACTCGTCGCGGGGCACACCGACGCGAAGACTGCGGACCGGGTCTTCGACGAGTGGGCCGAAGCGGGCCGGATGGACGAGGAGGCCGCCCAGCAGACGAAAGCGCAGTCGGTCGAGATGTACGAGGACGACCGAACCGGTCGCGATTACGCGATCCGGAACGCCTCGCTCGCGGCGGAGAACCTCCTGCTCTCCGCGCACGCGCGCGGATTGGCCGCCACGCCGATGATAGGGTTCGACCAGGAGCGCATCGCCGAGTTCCTCGACCTGCCGGACGACGAGATTCCGGTGGTTCTTATCGCCGTGGGGCCGAGCGGCGGCGAGGAGTCGGAGCGACTCCCCCGGCGGTCCGTCGAGGAGATACTGCACCGGGAGACGTACTGACGGGCCACGCTTTTACCCTTCCTCCACATAGACGGAGCTAGATGACCGAGGAGTACGGACTGCTCGACCCCGAAAACGCGACTGGCCCCGGCGATGAGTGGGAGGAGATAGACGTTTCCGACACCGAGGCCGATCGCATCGCGCGTCGGCGCGACCGCGAGTTCAGCCAGTTCCGCGAGCGGGTCAAGGACTCCGACCAGTTCAAAGTCGAGCAGTCCGTCTTCGACGACGCGACCCTCGCCGCGCTCTACAAACTCGTTCAGGACGGGTACGTCCGCGCGTTCGGCGGGCCGATATCGTCCGGGAAGGAGGCGACCGTCTACAACGCGCTGGGCGACGACGAGCACGAGGAAGTCGCGGTGAAGATCTACCGAATCAACGCGAGCAACTTCCGAGACATGCGGGAGTACCTCGTCGGCGACCCGCGGTTCGAGGAACTCGGCGGGGACAAAAAACGGGTCGTCATCGCGTGGGTGCGAAAGGAGTTCGCCAACCTGAACCGCGCCCGGAACGCCGGGGTTCGAGTGCCCGACCCCATCGCGGTTCAACGAAACGTGCTGGTGATGGAATTCATGGGCAACGACGGCCGCCGCGCGCCCACGCTCGCGGACGCGCGACTCGAAAATCCCGAGACGGCCTACGAAGTCGTCCGGGAGTACATGCGCCGACTGTTCGACGCGGGCCTCGTTCACGGCGACCTCTCGGAGTACAACATCCTCGTCAGCGACGGCGAACTCTGCATCATCGACGTGGGGCAGGCGGTGACCATCCACCACCCCAACAGCGGCGAGTTTCTGACCCGCGACTGCGCGAACGTCGCCTCGTTCTTCCGGCGACAGGGGCTCGACGTCCGGGGCGACGAACTCGAAGACTGGATTCGAGAGAACGCCGACCCCGAGACGTAGCCGAGCGCGAACGGTTCTACGCCGCTCGCCGGACGAGTTTTCGCCCGACGTATCCCGACGAGACGGACGCACCGATGTACCAGACCAACCACACCTTCAGCGGGCCGACGACGGTCGCGGTCCACGCGACCTGACCGACGACCGGGAGGAAGAACGCCACGGGAGCGACCGCGGCGGCGGGCGACGTGAACACCCATCTGAGCCAGATGAACGCCGGAGCCGTCACCAAGAGGCTCCAGACCATCGGCCGGAAGTTCCCTTTCATCATCTGGACTTGGTGGTGCATTAGCTCCCGCTGTTCGGATCGGAGTCGTTCCATCTCGTCGTCGTCGCTCTCGTCGCGGGCGGTCTGGAGTCGCTCCCGAAGCGTCTTCATCTTCCGCTGCAGTCGCTCCATCTGCTCCGCATCTCGGAGCTTCGCCTGTAGAACCGCCGTGTAAAGACCCGTCGACCCCGCGAGGAGGAAGACGAACAGCGAGAAAGGAAGCCAGACCGCGAGCGGCGAGAGGACGGGGGAAACGACCGCGACGACGATGGACTCCATCGGCCGGACGAAGTAGCCCGCGAACAGCCCGACGGCGAGTAGTCCCGCGAGTTTGTCGTGCGTCGACCACGAACCGCGGTTCGACGATGCCATACCCGGATTTAATTTCAATCGATTATCAACTTTCTCCTCGGGTCGGTTCGTCGGCTCTCGAATCGACTCGACAGCCACTCGACCGCCGCTCGCCACGGAGTTCGACGGCGCGAAATCGGCAGGGACCGACCGGCGCTCGGTAACATCCTCGCGGTGCGGCGACACTGCTCTCGGCTAGTTTACGCGAGCGTCGCAGGACCGTCGTAAAAGTCGTTAGCTGATGTGGCCTTCGCGTCGAAGCTGGTCGGCCTGTTGCTTGTCGTAGCGCCACTTGATGTCGGCCTTCTCGTCCTGCCAGTCCCACGGCTCCACGAGCACGATGTCGTCCTCGCGAATCCAGATTCGCTTCTGCATCTTGCCCGGAATCCGGGCGGTTCGCTCCTTCCCGTCGGCGCAGCGTACCTTCACCCGGTTCGCCCCGAGCATGTTCGTGACGGTAGCGAAAACCTCGTCGTCGTCCGGCATCCGGAGGTTCTTCCGTCCGCTGTTGTCACTCATATCTCACTGTTTGAGCGGGATACTTTTAAATCCGCCGTCCCGAGCGGCGGGTTAGCGGCGCACCCAAAGAGTCACGGGGCGGGAGGAAGTCCGGCCATCCATGGCGACCACCGGCGCGGAAGAGCTGGCGACGACCGACGACTGGGCGACCGCCGTTCCCGTCCTCCGGCAACTGTGGACGGACGCGGACGAATCGGAAATCCTGTCGTGGCGCGACGAGGACGGCTACCGACTCCTCGGTCTGTACGCGGACGACGAGTTGGCCGGCGTCGCCGGCGTCTGCGTTCAGCGCGTGCTCCACCACGCCCGCCACGCGTGGATTCACGATTTCGTCGTCGACGAGGCGCACAGGGGCGAAGGGTACGGCACGACCCTGCTCTCGGAGGTCGAGGAGTGGGCGCGCGAACGAGGGTGCGAGTACGTCGCGCTGGCGGCCCGACTGGAAAACGAACCCGCCCGGCGGTTCTACGAGGAAAACGGCGTGGAGCGATGGGGGTACGTGATGGAGACCGAACTGTAGACCCGCCCGGCATCTGCCGGTTTTAAGGCGATTCCGAACCCAGTTCGCGCCATGCTCGGAAAGCTCGGTGCGAAAGGTATCGTCGGTCTGCTCGCACTCCTCGCCGGAATCGGGGTCATCGCCCTCCAGAACCTCGTCATCGCGGCGGGGATGGGTCTCGTCGTCGTCGGCTTCGTCCTGACCGCGTGGGGGCTGGTGTCGGGACTGTTGGAGAGTTTCGGAATGGCCGGAATGATGGGCGGCGGGTTCGAGTAGCGAAGTCGACCCGTTTCCCTCGGATCACTCCATCTGTCGAATCTTCTCTCGTCCCGGCGCGATGAGTTCGTCCAGGTACGTCGCCAGCGCGCTCTTGGCGTCCGCCGGGTGTAGTTCGCCACTCTCCAGATCCTCGGCGAGCGACTCGTAGTCGTCGTACTCCAGATTTCCGCCGTACTTCTCGGGGCGCTCGACCACGACGCGCTCGAAGCGCGGGAAGACGTGGTACTCGAAGATCTGGAGGACGGGATTTTCGAGGTCGCCCTCCGGGTCGCGGGTCGGCGGGCAGAACGCCGAGTTGACCTTCTCCTCGATGTCCTCGGTCGAATCCTCCATCGAGATGGTGACGCCCTCGCTGGAGGACATCTTGCCCTCGCCAGACGAGAGTTCGGCGATGATCGGCGTGTGAAGCGCGGGCCGGGACTCGTAGCCGACCTTGGGAAGTACCTCGCGGGAGATCATGTGGACTTTGCGTTGATCCATGCCCCCGATAGCGAGGTCGAGATCGAGGTACTCGATGTCGAGCGCCTGCATCAGCGGGTAGACCACCTGCGACACTTTCGGGCTCTCCCCGCTCGCTATTTCCGCCATCGCGCGCTCGGCGCGGTTCAACGTCGTTTCCAGTTCGAGGCCGTGGAGGTCGAGCACGTACTCGTCGTCCATCTGGAACTCCGAGCCGAGGCGGAACTCCGTGTTCTCCTCGTCCAGCCCGTAGGCGATGAACTGCGCTTTCATCCGCTCCGCCGTCTCGCGGATCTCCTCGAACGTCCCCTTGTCGTTCAGGTAGGCGTGCACGTCCGCGAGCAGGATGACGATCTCGAAACCCGCCTCCTGTAAATCGATGAGCTTGTTGGCGGTGAGCATGTGGCCGAGGTGGAGCACGCCGGAGGGTTCGTAACCGACGTAGGCACGCTTCCCGTCGGGGTCGGCGGCGAGTTCGCGTACCTCCTCCTCGGTCACCAACTCCTCGGCGTTCCGGGAGATTAGCTCGTAGGTGTCCATGCGCGGAAAAAGATGGTTCACCGGCTTTAGGGTTACGTCATTGGATAAGGAACAAGTCGCCGGGGACGAAACGAGGGGTATGAACGGCACGAGAGTCGGACTCTGGTTGGTCGTCGTCGGCGGACTCGCGCTCTATCCCGCGGTTCGCCTCGGGCGAGACATCGGCACCACGACGAACGAACTCGTCCTGCTGTACGCGGCGATACTGGCGGTCGGCTTCGGGGTCGTCCTCTGGGGACTGAGCGTCCTTCGGACGCTGACCGGCGAGTGGACGAGGTGACGCGACGGCGGAACGAAACGCATACTCTTCCGGACAAAAACGGTCCGACGCGAAACGAGCGACGCGCGCCGGACTCCGGTCGGTCGTCGTCGGAACGCTCCCGCTCGGCGCGACGGTCGCGACCAGACCGACGGGAGGATGCAAACCGCCGGTCGGGAGGAGAACCAGCGCCCACTTCCGCGGAATCGGCGAACCGGCAGTGCACTACGCGCTCGCCGGGAGAACTCCTTACGTCGAAATCGCGCACCTGCTCGGCTTCGTCGGCTTCGCCCTCGCCGTCTTCGGTGCCCTCCTCCGGAGCAGTGCTCAACTGACGAGCGAGCGACCGTCGGACACCGACCTGCGAGCCTAATCGCCGAACGGAGACGACGAACCGCGTCCGTTCGCCCGCCGCTCCGCGCGGTGTTCGCTGATGAGTTGGTCGAGTTGCTCGGTCTTCTCCTCCCTCCGACGCTCCTCGGCCCGTTCGCGCCAGTTCTCGACGACCGCCTCGACCTCGGATTCGCGCGCCACGGCGAGTTCGTCCACCTCCTGAATCGTCACCTCGCTCGCCGGACCGACCGGAATCTCGCGTTCGAACAGCACGTCGTCGGCCGCGTCGGAGATGCCGCCCGCCTTGAGCACGACCCGGGGGCCGATGTCGGCCAATCGCTCGGCGGTCGACCGCCCCGCGCCGCTCGCGTCGCGGAGGTAGATAACGTCGTCCTCGGCGAGACCGTAGCTCTCGTGGGCGGCGTCGATGGCGTCGTTCGTGAACTTGTCGACGGGCTTGACGGCGACGAGTCCGGCCTTCTTCTCCGCCACGTCGCTGAAGTTCGAGTGGTCGAGTTTCCACAGCTCCTTGAGGCGGGCGAGTTTGCCCTCCAGTTCCTCGACCTCCTCGTCGCGCTCGTCGAGTTCGCGCTCCAGTCGGTCGTTCTCGCGTTCGAGCCGCGATATCTCCCGGCGTTCGCGGGCCTTCCGCCGTTCCTCTCGCCGGGCGTCCACGAGTTCGCCTTCCAACTCCTCGATTCGCTCGTCCTTCGTCTCGACCGTCCCCCGCAGGTCGTCGACGTGCGACTGCAGGCGGTCGACCTGCGATTCGAGTCGCTTGATGCGTTTTTCCTCGTCGGAGAGTTCCCGAACCGTGTGTTCCGGTTCGTCCTCCTCGGGTTCGGGGTCGTCCGAGAGGTCGGCGAGCACCGCCTCGACGCTCTCGCCGCCCGCGACCACGCGGGCGGTCACCTCGCCGCGACTCATCTGCGCGGGCACCTTCCGGGCGATGCGCCGGAACTGGTCCTCGTGGCCGTCGAACGCGAACAGCGCGGCCGCCATCGCGTCCCGCTGGTGGTCGTCGTCGTAGTTCTCGTTCCGCGTCCGGTGCTGTTTCTCGTCCACCGGAAGGTCCCGCTCCGGCGTCCACGCGGCGGCGTCGAAGCTCCGGCGGATCTTCTCGACGGTCTCGGGCATCGGCGTCACGTCCGCCGCGACGACGACCGGCCGCCCCCGTTCGATTATCCACTCGATGACGTCGGCGGTGTCGGCGGTGCGCGTGCTCCACACGTCGAGGAGGGTGCCGTCCAAGTCGGTCAGCGCGACCGCGGTCGTCGTGCCGGGGTCGACGCCGACGATGACGTGGTCGCGGCGCTTGGCGAGGGGGTCGAACTCGATGCCGTCCCTGCGGAGGCGCTCGACTTCGATTCGCACGTCCCCCGACCGCCGCGACGAGACGGGGATGTCGCCGGGGCGCGCCTCGACCTCGAAGACGGCGTTGGCGTAGCCGCCGTACTTCTCGGTCACCTCCCGCTCGTAGTCGAGTCCCGCGCTTCGAATCTCGGACTCGACGTCGCGGGCGCACTCCTTCACCGACCCGTGGATTCGCCGGGTGAAGCGGTCTTCGCTCCACCCGCCTTTTCCGGTCGAACGCCCGCGGGACACCTTGACGCGGGTGGTGTCGGTGAACGCCGACACCTCGTAACCGACGTTCATCGCGGCGAGGCGGGCCGCCGCCTCCGCTTCGCGCATCGGCTCCTTTCCGTAGGGAACGCCGTGACGGGACGCGACCCGCGAGAGCGGTTCCGGTCGCTCCGCGCCGGTCACCTGCACCAGCCGAGTTCCGTCCGGGAGACCCTGCAGGAGGCGGACGAGGGCGTCCTTGTCGGCGGCGAGTTCGTACATGTTGTCCGTGGCCACGAGCGCGGGTTCGTCGCGTTCGACGAGGCGCCGGAGCTTCCGGTGAGAGACCACGTCGCGGTCTATCCCCTCGCCGTCGTAGACGACGAGCGCGTAGGAGGGAGAATCGCCCCGCACGTCCCCGCTCTGGATATCGACTCCGAAGACGAGAGCGCCGAGGGCACTCGTTCGCTCACTCACGGTTCGCGCTAGGTGCCCTCGAAATATAAATCCGGCGCGGAAATCACCGCGTGAGACCGCCGACGAAGCCGCCGATTCGACGGACGGACTCCTCGCGCGGGATCGGCCGAACGCGAGACCGCACCGGACGACCGCGACCCGCGGACGTGACCGCCCGCGTACTATGTTCCATTCGTCCACGTTTTCCGACAGACACACCGCGTTCGGTCCGTTTCGACGGAAAATATATTACGAATGGGAACCGACTCGGCGGTATGTCCGACGTGGTCACCAAGGCCGCCGACGCACGGCCACGGGAGTACAGCGGCGTGACGTTCGAACTGTTGGCCGTGGGCGATGAGTCGATGGTGACGAAGATGCTCTACGAGGCGGGGGACGCCGTTCGGCCGCACAGCCACCCGAACGAGCAGAGCGGGTACGTGGTCTCCGGCCGGTACAGGCTCGTCGTCGAGGGGGCGGAAGAGGTCCTCGAAGCGGGCGACAGCTACGCCATCCCCGAAGGCGTCGAGCACGAACTGGAGGCGCTCGAATCGGGCGAGGTAATCGACGTGTTCGTGCCGCCCCGCGAGGAGTATCGCTAGTTCTCGGGATACGGAACGTCGACTATCTCGCCGTCGTCGGGGACGAACACCTCGCCGTCGAAGGCGTCGTCGGCCTCCCGGAGGTGGGCCGAAACGTCGCCCGCGTAGCGCGAGGAGATGTGGGTGAGCGCGAGTCGAACCGCCCCGGCCCGGCGAGCGACCTCCGCGGCCTGTTCCGCGGTCGAGTGGGCGGTCTTTTTCGCGCGGTCCTTCCTGTCGTTCGCGAAGGTCGCGTCGTGGACGAGCAGGTCGGCGTCCTCCGCGACGGAGACGACCTGCTCGGAGGGGCGAGTGTCCCCGGTGTAGACGAATCGCCGGCCGGGGCGGGGGTCGCCGACGACCTGCTCCGGCCGGACGACGGTTCCGTCTTCGAGTTCGACCGGCGTCCCCGCGTGGAGTCGCTGGAACTTCGGGCCGACCGGAACGCCGAGTTCCTCGGCGCGCTCGCGGTCGAACCGCCCTTTTCGGTCGTCCTCGACCAGCGCGTAGCCGAGCGAGTTGGTATCGTGGTCGGTCCTGAACGCGCGAACCTCGTACTCCTCCCGCCGGACGGCCACCTCGCCGGGGGAGACCTCCGTGATGTGAACCGGGAACGAAGGCTGGTTGCCCGCGGCGTGGACGAGCGCGTCGATGTCGTCCCCGGTTCCGCGCGGCGCGTAGACGGTGAGCGGGTCGTCGCGCTCGTTGAAGTCCCACGTCTGCACGAGCCCGGGAATCCCGAGGACGTGGTCGCCGTGGAGGTGGGTGACGAAGAGGTCGGAGACGGTGAAGCCGGTTCCGAAGCGCATCATCTGGCGCTGCGTCCCCTCGGCGGCGTCGAACAACAGGCGGTCGCCTTCCCGGTTAACGAGGATGGCACTCGGGTTTCGCTCCGTCGTCGGCACTGCCCCGCTGGTTCCGAGGAAGGTCACGCGCATCGACATTCCTTCGCAGTTCGAACCCCGACGACTAAACAGCCTTCGAAAGCGTCGGCCGGGAGAGACGCCGAGGCGGGTCGGCGCGCCGGGACGAGGTGCACGGCCGGTCGCGTCCGACGGATAAGCGGGCGTTTCTCCGCCCCGTCGCCCTCCGTCCGTTGGTCGACAGGACGGCCCTAACCCCCCGAATCGCCGGCCTAGCCCGTGAACGGTCGAAGCCGTTTATCGGGCGCCTCCCCGTCTCCCCGGTCGCGGATGAGGAGGGAGATATGACACGCATTCCGAGAACAGTTAGTGCCGTACTCGTTGCTCTTCTCGTGATACTCGGCGGCGGCGTCGCGGTATCACTGGGGGCCTCAGGCCAGACGGATACAGCAGCAGAAACGCAGGTTACGGACCTGCGGGAGGACGCTCAATCGAACGAATCTCAAGCGAACGTAACCTTCGACGACCAGCAGAGCGACGGTCGCACCGTCGTCGTCTCGTCGGTGACCGTTCCCGAGGGCGGCTTCGTCGCCATTCACGACCAGAGCTTGCTCGACGGGGACGCCATCGGTAGCGTGCTGGGCAACTCCGTGTACCTCGAACCGGGGACGCACGAGAACGTCACCGTGACGCTCGCGCGCCCCATCGAGGACAACGCGACGCTCATCGCGATGCCGCACAAGGACACCAACGAGAACAGAGTGTACGACTTCGTCATCGGTGACGGAGCCGTCGACGGTCCGTACACCGCGGACGACCAGGCCGTCGTCGACGACGCCCGAGTCCTGGTGGAGGAAGGCGAACGTCCGACGCAAGACGGACAGCTTCCCGAACAGCTCGTGTTCCATGTCGAATCGCTGAGCATCGCGGAGTGGTCGTTCGTCGTCGGTGACAGCACCGACCCCGACCGCACCGAGATCATCAGGAACCTCGAACTGGAGGACGAGACGGTTCGCCTCAACGCGACGGCCCTGCTCCGGAACGAATCGATGCGGGACGTCGTCCAACGCGAACGAGGCGTCTCGCAGGAAGACGCCGAGGCGGCGGCCAAAGACGCGCAGAAGTCGGCCGAAAAGCACGACGCGACCGTGCCGAGCGACCTCGACACCGTCCGCGTCGTGCTCCGCGACATCACCGTCCAGAACGTGACGTTCGTCGTGGAGTTACCGCAGAACCTGAACGTTTCGGAGATGCCGGGTCAACCCGGAATACCGGAGCAGCCGCAGCAACTCGACGCGAACGTCACCTTCGAGAACCAGACCAGCGACGGCGAGACGGTCACCATCGATTCGGTCACCATGTCGGAGGGCGGCTTCGTCACGCTCCACAACCGGAGCCTCCTCGACGGTAACGTCGTCGGAAGCGTCGTCGGTTCGTCGGAGTACCTCGAACCGGGGACGCACGAGAACGTCACCGTGACGCTGGACGAACCGCTCACCGAGAGCCAACCGCTCATCGCCATGCCGCACCTCGACACGAACGGCAATCAGCAGTACGACTTCGTCGCATCCGGCGGAGCCGAAGACCTGCCGTACGTCGTGAACGGGGAGGTCGTCGTCGATCCGGCGCTGGTGCGCGTCGAAGGCGGAGCGGAGACGACCGCGGAAACGACGACGACCACGACCGCGGAGACGACCACGGCGGCCGAAGAGACCACGACGCCCGCGGAGACCACCGCAGCCGAGGAAACGACGACGACGCCCGAGGAGACGACCACCGCCGCTGAAGAGACGACCACGACGGCGGAGACGACGACCGCCGCCCGAGAGGGCGGACAGGTCCAGACCGTCTCCGACCTCGGCCCGTCGCTCGCCGTCGAAGGCAGCCCCGAAGCGCCGCTGAACGCGACCGTCGGCGAGACGCTGGTCGTGAACGCGACGGTCACCAACCCCACCGAGTCGGAGCTCACGCAACCCGTCGACTACCGACTGGAGGGCGCGGTGCTCCAGCGCCAGAACGTCACGCTCGGACCCGGTGAAAGCACGAACGTCACGTTCGAGATCGACACGAGCAACGTCGACCCCGGAACGTACACGCACGGCGTGTACACCCGAAACTTCGGCAGAGTCAGTGCGATAACGCTCGAAGCGGCCGGGGGCGCGAACCAGACGACCACGGCGAACGCGACGACGACCACGACGGCTAAGGAGACGACCACGGCGGCGGAGGAGACGACCACCGCTGCCGAAGAGACGACCACGACGGCTAAGGAGACGACCACGGCGGCGGACGGGACGACCGTTGCGGAGACGACCGCCGCGGAAACGACGCCCGCTGACGGAGCGACGACCACCGCCGCGGAGACGACGACCGAAGCGAACGCGACGACCGCCGGAGAGACGACGACCGCGTAGGTACCGCTCGGCTCCGCGACTGACCCATTTTTCGCGCGGGGCAACCGACCGATTCTTGTTCGGCGACCGTTTAGGATAGCTCGATGGAGTCGCCGCTGTGGACCGAGACGTACGCGCCCGACCTCTCCGACCTGCCCCAGCCGGAGGTACGCGACTACCTGGAGCGGGCGGTGGACGAGCCGATAAACCTCGTGCTCTACGGGCCGGAGGGGAGCGGGAAGACCGCCGCCGTGCGGGCGCTGGCGAGCGCGGCGCACGACGACCCGGACAACGACCTCGTGGAGATAAACGTCGCGGACTTCTTCGACCGAACGAAAAAGGAGATTCGGGAGGATCCGCGCTTTTCGAACTTCCTCCAGGGCCAGACGGAGTTCTCGAAGCAGTACCGTCGCGGGTCGGGCCAGTCGAAAAAGTACAAGCGAAACTGGTCGAAGCGGGAGATGATAAACCACGTTCTCAAGGAGTACGCGGGCTACGCACCCTCCTCGGGCGAGTACAAGACCATCGTACTCGACAACGCCGAGGCCATCCGCGAGGACTTCCAGCAGGCGCTCCGCCGGGTGATGGAGCGGTACCACGAGACGACGCAGTTCGTCATCACGACGCGCCAGCCGACGAAGCTCATCCCGCCCATCAAGTCGCGGTGTTTCCCCGTCTCGATGCGAAAGCCGACGGAGGCCGAGGTCGTCTCCGTGCTGGAGTCGATTCTGGACGCGGAGGGCGTCGAGTACGACGAGGGCGGCGTCGAACTGATCGCGGGCTACTCGAAAGGGAATCTGCGGCAGGCGATTCTGTACGCGCAACTGCTCTACGAGCAGGAAGGCGAGGTGAGCAGCGAGGGGTACCGTGTTCTCCGCGAGTTCGGCATCCAGGGTCGCGTCGCGGAGATGCTCGACGCGGCCGAGGCGGGCGAGTTCAAAGACGCCCGCAAGGAACTGGACGAACTGCTCGTCGACGAGGGGTACAGCGGTACCGAGGTGCTCGAAGAGATACTGGAGAACTTCGGACAGAACCGGTATCAGGGCGACGAACTCGCCGAAGCCGTCCTGCTCGCGGCGGAGGTCGATATGGACCTGACGCAGGGGACGAACGACAGGCTCCACATCTCGCACCTGCTCGCCGAACTGGGTGCGGACTGACGGCGGTTCGACCGATTTCGTGGATTCGGACACCGACTCCGGTTCCGCGTCCGGCGCGAGTAACGCTATCACTTCTCACGAACGTTTTTCTCGTCCGTCACCTTGCTATCGTGATATGCCCGGCCCCACCTTTCTCTCCGGCGACCGAATCGACCTCCGAACCGTCGAGGAAGAGGACCTCGATTTCCTGCAAGCGACCGTCAACGACCCCGCCGTCCGACCGACCATCGGCGGTCACTCGCCCGTCAACGGCCACCAGGAGCGCGAGTGGTACGAAGAGCGCGCGTCGGACGACGACCACACCTACCTCCTCGTCTGTCGGGACGGGGAACCGATGGGCATCGTCAGTCTCCATCCGAAGGACTCGACGGGCGTGAACGGGGAAATCGGCATCTTCCTCGCAGAGGAGTTCTGGGGCGAGGGGTACGGCACCGAGGCCAGTCGGCTCATCACCGACTACGCCTTCCGCGAACGCCGCCACCACCGCGTCGTGGCCCGGGTCTTCGAGGGGAACGTCGGTTCGGCGCGCATCTGGGAAAAACTCGGCTTCCGCCACGAGGGAACCCACGTCGAAGCGGAGTTCGTGGACGGCGAGTACGTCGACGTCGAGTTCTACGGAATCACGGAAGACGAGTGGTTCGACCGGGACGGATAGATTAGAACGCGGAAATTCGACCGAGACGCGCGGCTCGCGGTCGGTTCTCGTCGGCGGAAGGGAGGAGGATTACGCGCTCCGCGATTCCTTGCTCTTCGGGCGAAGATTGCTGTACCCGCACTTGCGGCAGCGGTCGGCTCGCTTCGGGTTGCGGGCGTTACACCGCATACAGATCATCTTTTCGAGCGTTCGTCTCTCCGCTGCGTCGAAACTGGCCATACGGACCGATTTCTTCCGGCGCGGTTAAACGCTTTCGAGTCGGCGCGCCCTCCTCGACCGAGTCGCTCTCGCACTCGGCGAGTCGCGCCGGTCACTCGCCCGCGTCGAGGTACTCCCGCTGTACCGCGACCACCCCGCTCGAATCCTCGCAGTCCGCGTACCGCCGGAGCGGTTCCGCGTTCAGTTCGAGGAACGTCTCGCCCCAGCGGAACTTCGAGAGGATTCGCTCGGCGTGGTCGCGCTCGCCGAGGACGCAGAGCGCCGCCGCGAACGCTTCCACGGTGTTCAGCCGAAACGGTTTGCCGTAGTTGACCGGGTTCGCGGCGACGAGGAAGGGGAGCGCCCGGTGGACGCCGGGCATCTCGAACAGCGCCCGCTCGGCGCTCTCCCACGAGCAGTCGAGGGCGACGAGGTTCTCGCTCTCCTCCCGGTCGGCGGGCGAGAGCGCCCGCTCCGCGTGCGGATTGAGCACGATTCCGTACGGCGTGGCGCGGGTCGTGCGGTGGAGCTCTGCGAGGTCGAATCGCGCGAGTTTTCGCGCCGTGCACTTCTTCGGGTCGTCGTCACCCTCGTAGCGGACGTGGAGGTTCACCGTTCGACGGTTGGCGCGGCGCACTCAAAAGCGGTGCGGAGCGGGACGAAACGCGACGGAAGCGGCTGAGGCGGAGAGACGGGCGCGGGGAGACGGGAACGGCGGAGCGGTGTACGGCGGAGGGCCGCCCCGCCGGGGACGCGGGGCGGCGTGGAAACAAAATCGCTCGGAGTACTGACTGGGCCGGGCGGGTCTCCCGGCGAGTGGTCGTTTCGTCGGATTCGGTATGATGTTTTATATGAACGCTACGAACCGGTCCCGAGCGCTCCCGAGAACTCGGACCCTCTCGATAGACTCGCGCCGGGACGCTGAAGGGGGTCGTCTCCGTCTGCTTCCGTATGAACGCCGAATCGGCCGTCCGCGGCTACTACGACGCCATCGACGCGCACGACTACGAGACGTTCGCCGGCCTGCTCGCGCCGGACGTGGTTCACCGCCGGCCCGACCGAACCATCGAGGGCCGCGAGACGCTCGTCGGATTCATGCGCGACGACCGCCCCGACAAGCGGACGACCCACGAGGTTCGCCGCGTGTTCGAGGGCGGGGCGTCGGCGGTCGCTGAGGGCCGACTGCTCGACTCCGGCGGGGAGGAACTGTTCGCGTTCGTCGACGCGTTCTCGATTTCCGACGGGCGAATCGAAGAAATCAGGACGTACACGCGCTGAGAGTTCGGTCGAGGGATTTCTCGCCCGAGCGATAGAAGCTCGATTCGGCAGTTTACATATCAACCCGCCGTTTTTCGTCATTTGCTACCCTGGTACACGGAAAGATGGCATCTACACGACCACGTCCGACTTCGGGTGCGAGAAACCGTTTGATGGGCCTCCTCGCCCTCCTCTCGGCAGGCCTCTTGATTGCGGCGGCGACCGGCGTGTACCGCGTCTTCTCGTACCTCGCGGCGCTGCTCATCGCGGTCGTCTTCGGCGTCGCGTCGGTCGAGCGAAACGACGGCGAGTTCGACCTCGCGCCGTACGGTCGACTGCTGATCGGATTGGGTGCGATCTTCGTGACGGGGCTGACCGTCATCTGGCTCAGTTGGCACCCGGGCGTATCGGAGTACACGTACCTGCTCGGACTCCCGGTTCCGACGCTGGCGTACGTCGTCTTCATCTGGCTGCTCCCGATTCTCGGAGCGTTCTACTACGCACTCGTGTTCCCGCGGATCGGAGACGAGGAACTCGTCGACGAGCTCATGACCGACGTGCGCCGAGCGCAGCGAACCGGCGAGTTTCCCCTCACCACCGCTCGACCCGAAGCCGACGGGGGCGGGTCGACCGACGGTTCGAGAGCGTCGTCTGACGGTGCCTCCGACGGGGGTGAACGACGATGAACGTCGTTCCGCTGCAGGAGATTCCGATAACCGACAGCCCCTACGTGTTGCTCTTCGGCGGCGTCTACCTCCTGTTGGTGCTCGCCATCGGCGTCTGGGGGTACCTCCAGACCGAGAGCACGGAGGACTTCCTCATCACCGGCAAGAGTATCGGGACGTGGGTGCTGGCGCTCACCGCGTTCTCGGTCATCCAGTCCGGATTCGGCTTCGTCGGCGGTCCCGAACTCGTCTACTCGTTCGGGACGACCGCGCTCTGGATCTTCTTCACCGCCCCGCTCGGCTTCATCGTCACGTGGGCGTTGCTGGCGAAGCGGATGCGCCTGCTGGCGGATATCCGCGACGTGCTGACGCTCGCCGACGGGATGTACGTTCGGTACGAGAGCGCGTGGGTTCGCGGGCTGACCGCCGTCGCGGTCATCGTCGGCGTGATGGCGTACCTCGCAACCAACCTCGCCGCGTTGCAGTACGTCATGCGGGCGATTTTCGGCCTTCCGGTGATGTGGGGGCTGTTCATCGGGGCGCTCATCCTCCTGCTGTACAGCATGCTCGGCGGGATGATAGCGGGGGTCTGGACCGACTTCGTGCAGGCCATCACGATGATCGTCGGCTCCGTCTTCGTCTTCGCCTTCGCGCTCTCGTTCGGCGGCGGGATGGAGTCGATTTCGCGGAACCTCGCAAGCGCCGACCCGGCGTTCATCTCCCCCTTCGGCGCGATGGGCGCGCCCGCCGCGACGATTTTCACGGCCCTCGGCTGGTGGATTCTCTTCTCGGTCGGCGCGGCGGGGCAGCCCCACCTCATCACCAAGTTCTACATGAGCCGTAATCTGCGGATTCTGCGCTGGGGCGCGCCCATCGCCGCCGTCACCTACGCGATTTCGAGCCTCCTCGCCTTCTCGACCGGACTGTCGATGCGCGCGATGGTCGAGGCGGGGCAAACCGCGGCCCCGAAGAGCGCGTCCGTCGTCGGGCCGGTGTTCGTCCTCGAACACACGCCCGGGGTCGTGGCGGGACTCATCTTGGCGGCGCTGCTGGCGGCCATCATGAGCACCAGCGACTCGTTCCTCAACATCGGCGCGGCGGCGGTCTCGCGGGACATTCCGCGCGCGCTCGGACGGCCCATCGACGACGACAAGACCGAGCTTCGCGTGACGCAGGTCGCGTTGGCGGGTATCACCGTCGCATCGACGCTTATCGTCTACTTCTCGGAGACGCTGGTCGGTATCCTCGGCACCATCGGCTGGGGATTCTTCGCGGCGGCATTCTTCGCAATCGCGGCCCTCGGGCTGAACTGGAAGGGTGCGACGAAGGAGGGAGCAATCGCCGCGATCGTCGGCGGGTTGTCGGTCAACCTGTTCTACAGCGCGGTGCCGTCGATAGCGGACACCGTCGGACTGTCGAGCGTCGGCACCGCCGTCTCGAACCTGTACCCCTTCCCCGCATCGTTCCCGGTCGGGACGGTCGCGCTCTTGGTGACTATCGTCCTCTTCGTCCTCGTCTCGATTGCGACGCAGGAGGGACGGACGGTACCGAACGATATCGGCGTCCTCATCGAACGATAGCGCGATGACCACCGAATCGAACGAGTCCGAGGAAACCCTGCTCGCACACCTCTCGGGGTGGTTCCGTCAGCGACCCACGTCGATGGAATACTGGGACCTGCTCGTCACCGACGAGCGCGCCATCTGGTGTTTCGTCGGCGAGTCGTTCAAGTCGATGCTCTTACGGGCGGACACCGGCGAACGTGGCCGCCGCGAGATAGCGGCGGGCACGCCCGAGCGAGCACTGACGCTCAGCGAGCGGAATTTCGCCGTTCCGCTCGATTCGCTCGGATCGATTCACGTTCGGGAGGGCTCTCGATTCCGGCGCGAGAGCGCGATCGTGACATGGCGCGAAGACGGCGAACCCACCTCGTTCGAACTGTATCGGACGAAATCGTCCGACTCGAAGGTCGGCGACATCGAGTCGCTTCGGAACGATTCCCGACTTTCGCACGTCGATATCGACATCGAGACGAGAGGACTGTTCTGAGTCTGGGACGTAGAACAGTTCCGCGTCGGGACGGCGATTCTGATTTCGGTTTTGAGCGACTACTCGCGGGCCAACACGTCTTCGTCGTCGATATCGGGGAGGGCGGAAACGACTCGCTCCAAAATTTTCTCCTCGGCGCGGCGCAGGTTCTTCGAAGCCGCCGTCTTCGAAACGTCGAACGTCTCCGCCAGCGTGCCGAGCGTCGCGTCGCGCGGGGTTCGAAAGTAGCCGCCGTCGACGGCCTCCCGGAGGGTTCGCCGCTCTATCTCCGACAATTCCCGGCAGCCGTCGAGGACGCTCTTCGTCGCGCCGAGGTGCTGGATAACGTCGAGGTAATCCTCGAACGACGTGGCGTTCCGGGACTCGACCCGAAAGTCGTTCCCGACCTCCAACTCCGCGAGCGCGCTGTCGGTGTTGTCGGCGGTGTCGAAACCGACGCTCCAGAGTTCGCTTCCGTCGCTGATTCGAAACGGGCCGGTTATGTACCCGTCGTGTTTCCGTATCGTCCGCATCGCGTTCGTCTCCCCGATGAACGATTTGATGACCGCCGTGTTCTCGCGTCTGGACAGCAGCTCGAACCCCAGCGTTCCCTCGTGGTTCTGGAGCGCGTTGAGACCGTTCGTCAGCGCGCCGCGGTCGTTTCCGGTCACGAGGATTCTGGTCTCCAACTCCTGCTGGGCGGTGTTGAAGTCCCAGTGCATGGTGTGAAACGAGACGTCGACGTCGTCCGTCACGTCGATGTACGGACAGTCGTACTGCACCATGTCAATGGTTACCGAAATCATGGGCCACTATCGTTAATTACGAACAATAAACGTTGGCATCGACGACGTCGTCCACGGCTGTACAGGCGTTTTAGCCCCCGCCCCCTCGCCGATCGGGCTCCGCGGAGAAACGGTCGAGCGAGACGGCGTCGGCCCCCGAGCTACTCCCGCTCGCCCGAACCGAGGGCGCTCTCGCCGACCGGTTCGTGACCCTCGATGACCTCCTGTCCGCCCATGTACGGGCGCAGGACTTCGGGCACCGTGACGGTGCCGTCGTCGTTCTGGTAGTACTCGAGGATGGCGACCATCACGCGCCCGATGGCGGTGCCCGACGCGTTCAGTGTGTGGAGGTACTCCGCCGACTCGTGGCGCTCGGGCCGGTAGCGCAGTCCGGCGCGGCGGGCCTGAAAGTCCTCGAAGTTCGAGGCCGACGAGACTTCGAGCCACCGGCCGCCGCGTTCCGGACCGTCCTCCATGTCGTCGCCGGGCGCCCAGACTTCGATGTCGTAGGTCTTCGCCGACCCGAACGTGAGGTCGCCCGTGCAGAGGTTCAGAATGCGGTACGGGAGTTCGAGTCGTCGGAGCACCTCCTCGGCCTCCGCGAGCAGTCCTTCCAGTCGGTCGTAACTCGTCTCGGGTTCCACGAAGTTGACCAACTCGACCTTGTTGAACTGGTGGACGCGGACGATTCCCCGGGTCGCCACGCCGTGCTCGCCCGCCTCGCGGCGGAAGTTCGGCGTGTAGGCCTGATGTTTCAGGGGGAGGTCGTCGCGCAGGAGGATGTCCCCGGCGTACATGTTCGTCACCGGAACCTCCGCGGTGGGACAGAGCCAGAGGTCGTCGCCCTCGATCTTGTACGCGTCGTCGGCGAACTTCGGCAACTGCGTCGTCCCGGTCATGGCGTCGCTGTTGACCGGAATCGGCGGGAAGACGTCCACGTACTCCTGTTCGCGGTGCACGTCGAGCATGAACTGGACGAGCGCGTGTTCGAGTCGCGCGCCGTCGCCCTTGAGGAAGTAGAAGCCGCTCCCCGAGACCTTCGCGCCGCGCGCTTCGTCGATGACGTCCAACTCCTCGCCGAGGTCGTAGTGCGGGACGACCGATTCGGGCAGGTCGCGCAGGTCGTCGAACCCCTCCCGCCGAACCTCCACGTTGTCCTCCTCGCCCTCGCCGACCGGGACGCTCTCGTGCGGGACGTTCGGGATTTCGAGCGACCGCTCCTGGAGTTCGTCCTCCAGTTCGCTGGCGCGCTCCTCGACCTCCTCCAGTTCCGCCTTGAGTTCGCTCGAGCGTTCGATGGCCTCCTCGGCCTCGTCGTCTTTACCCGCCTGTTTCAGGTCGCCGATGCTCCGGCTGACCTCGTTTCGCTCGTGGCGCAGGTCGTCGCCGCGCGCTTTCAGTTCGCGCCACTCCTCGTCCACGTCGAGAAATTCGTCCAAGTCCACGTCGTCGGTCCCTCGGTTTTCGAGGGCCGCCCGAACTTCGTCGGGGTGGTCCCTGATAAACTTCCTGTCGAGCATTCCTACGTCGGTTTTCAATCCGCCTGCAAAAAACCGTATCGCTCTCGGGACTTTGCGGGGATCCGATTTCGTGCGGCCGAGGGTCGGTTCGCGAAAGACGCGACAACGACCGAAAGATCGCGAGCCGGTGACGATGCTAAAATCGTGACGCGGAAAGCCCTCGGGCGCATCGCTGCGCGCTTCGATCGCTCGCGGCGGTCGCTCCTTCCGGAGGTTCCGTTTCCGTCCCCCGTCCGGCGCGATAGTCGGCCGCTTTTCGGTGGCCGCTTCACCCTCGCCCGTTCGATGCCGGTTCGCTCCGCTTCGTTCCTGACCGTTCGCAACTCCGGAATCGGCGCGGAGCACCGGCGTCACTCCAGTTCCACGACACCGAGGAACGCCAGCACGGAGTAGCCGAACAGCACCGCGACCAACGCGAAGGCGACGAACATGGTCGGCGCGGAGAGGTAGCGCGCGGTTCGGTAGGAGAGCAGGAGTCGCCCGAACCCCAAGAGGAGAAAACTGACGACGACGAGGCCGAACGCGCCGAGCCCGAGCCACACGAACGTTCGCTTTCGCATCGTTCGCGTCGAGTCGCCGAACCGACATAGCCGTGTCGCTCGCGGGGTCGGACGCGCGGCTCGGGGTCTCGCGTCCCTCACGTCCTGAGCATCATCTCCCGGCGGTCGGAACGCGGTGCTCCGCGCTCGGCGTCTTCCCCGGCACCACCGGCCACCCGTTCCGCCAGACCAGTCGGTCGAGCATGAGCACCCGGCGGGGCATCTTGCCGACCCACGGGTTCGACCGCTCGTAGGCGTGGTAGAGGAGCCAGCGGTCGCCGTCCGGGCCGCGCGCGACGGCGCAGTGCCCCGGCCCGGCGAACTGCTCGCCGCCGTGGAGAATCGTCGTTCCGGTCGCCGAAAGCAGGTTCTCGCCGTCCCGGTTCCGGTACGGGCCGCGCAGGGAGTTCGCCCGCCCGACGACGACGCGGTACGTGCTCTCGGCACCCTCGCAGCAGGTCCCGCGGGAGCCGAAGAGGTAGAAGGAGTCGCCGCGCCGAATCACGTAGGCGGCCTCGACGCCCTCGCCGGCGACCTGAAACTTCCCCCCGACAGTGCGCAGTCCGTCGTCCGAGAGGCGAATCCCGTAGATTCCGGCGTGGCTCCCCCAGAACAGGAAGGGCGTTCCGCGGTGGACGAGGAGGCAGGGGTCGATCGAGTGAGGAACGCCGATTTCGGCGCTCCGGAACAGCGGACCGTGGTCGTCGAACGTCCCCGCAGGGTCGTTCGACGTGGCGACGCCGATTCCGGGGTTCCCCGCCTGAAAGGAGGCGTAGGAGTAGTACAGCACGTACCGTCCCGCCAGTCGTCCGATATCGGGTGCCCACAGGCCGCCCCGTTCGCGCCAGTCGGGCTTGGTTTCGAACGCCTCGCCGACGTACTTCCAGTCGACGAGGTTCTCCGAGCGTATGATGGGAATCAGTCTCCGCCGCCCGGGATTCCCCCAATCTTGGTACGTTCCGTAGGCGTAGTACGACCCGTCGCGCTCGACGACCGTCGGGTCGGCGAAGACGCGCTCGAACACCGGATTTCGATACGTTTCGGCCGCCCACGCGCAGCCGGCGCTCGCGCCGACGACTCCCGCGACCGCCGAAGCGAGGTACGAACGTCGATTCACGCTAGGGGTACGCGCCAGCGCTCCAAAAGCGGCGTGGCGCTCGGCGGCGCAAACGTTGCCGTAACTGAGGGTTATAAAATTCTCCGAGAATATGCTTACTACACATGGACGACGACCAGCCCCGATTCGGCACCCGGAGCGTTCACGCGGGGCAGGAACCGGACCCCGCGACGGGAGCGGTTGCGCCGCCCCTCTACCAGACCACGTCGTACGCCTTCGAGGACGCCGACCGCGCCGCCGACCTGTACGCGCTGGAAGCCGACGGTCACGTCTACTCCCGACTGAGCAACCCGACCGTCGAGACGCTGGAAAACCGCGTCGCGTCGCTCGAAGGCGGCACCGGCGCGGTCGCCACCGCCAGCGGAATGGCCGCGCTGGACGCTCTCACGCTCGTCCTCGCCGAATCGGGTGACAACGTCGTCGTTTCGACCGACACCTACGGCGGAACCACGGCCTACTTCTCGCACACCGCCTCCCGCCGGGGAATCGAAGCCCGATTCGTTAACACGCTCGACTACGACACCTACGCCGAAGCCATCGACGAGGACACGGCCTTCGTCCACGTCGAGACGGTCGGCAACCCGTCGCTCGTCACGCCCGACTTCGAGCGCGTTTCGGAGGTCGCCCACGAGCACGGCGTCCCGCTCGTCGTCGACAACACCTTCGCCACGCCCGCGCTCTGTCGCCCGCTCGAACGCGGCGCGGACGTCGTCTGGGAGTCGACCACCAAGTGGCTCCACGGAAGCGGCACGACGGTCGGCGGCGTGCTCGTCGACGGCGGCACCTTCGACTGGGAGGGGTATCCCGAACTCGCGGGCGAGAACCCGGCGTACCACGACGTCGACTTCTCGCGGGACTTCTCGGACGCGCCGCTCGCCGCCGCCGTCCGGTTCCGGTCGGTTCGGAGCCTCGGCAATCAGCAGTCCCCCTTCGACGCGTGGCAGACCCTCCAGGGCATCGAAACGCTCCCGCTTCGGATGGAACGCCACTGCGAGAACGCGGCCGTCGTCGCGGAGTACCTCGCGGACCACGACGAGGTGGCGTGGGTCGCCTACCCCGGCCTCGAATCCCACGAGACGCACGAGAACGCCGCCCGGTACTTGGAGGGCGGCTACGGCGGCATGATAGCGTTCGGACTCGGCGAGTTCGAGGCCAGCAAGGCGTTCTGCGAGACGGTGGAACTCGCCTCCTTCCTCGCGAACATCGGCGACGCGAAGACGCTGGTCATCCATCCGGCGAGCACGACGCACGCGCAGCTCTCGCCCGAGGAGCAGAAGGAGGCGGGCGTGACGCGCGACCTCGTCCGCCTCTCGGTCGGCATCGAAGACCCCGCCGACATCCTCGCCGACGTCGACGCGGCCATCGAGGAGGCGACGCGATGACCGTCTCGCTCGGGCGGTTCGAGTTCGAACGCGGCGGGAGCGTTCCGAACTTGGAAGTCGCCTACGAGACCTACGGCGAGTACACCGGCGACAACGCGGTGCTCGTCTGCCACGCGCTGACCGGAAGCCACCGCGTGAAATGCGGTCCGCGAGGGGTCGACGGACAGGGAACCGGCTGGTGGGACGACGTCGTCGGCCCCGGCAAGTTCGTCGACACGCGCGAGCACTTCGTGGTCTCCGTCAACGTCCCCGGTTCGTGCTACGGCACCACCGGTCCGGCGAACACGAACCCGGAGACGGACGACCCCTACGGCTCCGACTTCCCGAGCGTGACCGTCGGCGACTGGGTGCGCGTCCAGCGCCGCCTGCTCGACCGCCTCGGAGTCGAGACGCTCCGGGCCGTCGTCGGCGGCAGCGTCGGCGGCATGAACGTCCTCGAGTGGGCGAAGCGATACCCGGACCGCGTCGAACGCGCGATTCCCATCGCCACCGCCGCCCGCCTCGACCCGCAACTGCTCGGCCTCTGCGCGGTCGCCCGGCGGGCCATCACGTCCGACTCGGCGTGGCAGGGCGGCGACTACTACCCCGACCATCCGGACGCGGGCCTCGCCCTCGCGCGGCAACTCGGCCACGTCTCCTACCTCTCGAAGGAGTCGATGGAACGCAAGTTCGGCAGGCGACCCGCCGACTGTCCGCCCCGGCCGTTCGCGTCCGACGGCGGCCCGGGCGGGTTCGCCCCCGACACCGAGACGTACCGCGACGTGGAGAGCTACCTCGACTATCAGGCGCGGAAGTTCGTCGAGCGGTTCGACGCGAACAGCTACCTCCACCTCACCCGCGCCATGGAGAACTACGACCTCGCCGCCGGCCACGAGTCGGACGCCGACGCGCTGGCGGGGTTCGATGGCGAGGCGCTCGTCCTCTCGATCTCGGGCGACTGGCACTTCACCGTCGAGCAGGCCGACCGCCTCGCCGGCGCGTTCCGCGAGGCGGGCTCCGAGGTGACCCATCGCGTCCTCGACAGCGACCACGGGCACGACGCCTTCCTCGCCGAACCGGAGTTGGTCGGCCCGCCGATTCGCCGATTCCTCGCGCCCGCGAAACGCTTCGCGCCGGTGCACGCCAGCCTGTTCGCGCACTGAAAGCGGAACGCGCAGGCCGAGCGAGTCGCACGCCGCCGAGTCGTCCGCGCCGGCCGTGGCACTAATTAGCGTGCGAACCGTCCGCAGTTTGGGATGTCCAATCGACTGCTCGTTTCCGCGCTCGTTCTCGTACTGGTGGTGGGGAGCGTTCCGGCGTCGTTCGGAACCGCGGCGACCGCGCAGGACGCTACCGCGCAGGATGCTACCGCACAAGACGCTTGCAACTTCACGCGACTGTACGACCGGACGATGGACTCCGTCGTCTCGGTTCGCGTCGGCACGCGGGGCGGCGAGTTCGGTCAGGGGTCCGGGTTCGTCTACCGACTCGGAGCCAACGGTAGCGGCCTCGTCGTCACGAACAACCACGTCGTCGCGAACGCCTCGACCGTCGCGGTTCAGTTCGACCGCGGCGAGTGGCGCGCCGCGCGCATCGTCGGCACCGACCCCTACAGCGACCTCGCGGTGCTGCGCGTCCGGCGCGTTCCGTCGTACGTCGACGCGCTCTCGCTCGCCAACGAGACGGCCGAACCGGGCGAAGGAGTCGCGGCGCTGGGGAGTCCGCTCGGACTGCAAGGGTCGATTACGGAGGGCATCGTCAGCGGCGTCAACCGCTCGCTCCCCTCGCAGCAAGGATTCTCGATTCCGAACGTCATCCAGACCGACGCGGCCATTAACCCCGGCAACAGCGGCGGTCCGCTCGTCGACTGCAACGGCGAAGTGGTGGGCGTCAACACCGCCGGAATCAGGGGCGGCGAAAACCTCGGATTCGCCATCCCCGCGGGCGTCGTTCGGCGGGTCGTTCCGGCGTTGGTCGAGAACGGAACCTACCGCCACAGCTACCTCGGCATCTCATCGGGCGACGTATCGCCCATCGTCGCCCGCGCGAACGGATTGAATCAGGCGCAGGGCGTGCTAGTTACGAGGGTCGTCCCCGGTAGTCCCGCGAGCGGCGTCCTCCAAGGGAGCGAGCGAACGGAAACCGTGCGCGGCGTCTCCGTCCCGGTCGGCGGCGACATCATCGTCGGAATCGACGGGCAGCGGATTCGGTCGGGAGAAGACCTCTCCAGCTATCTCTCGACCGAAACGCGTCCGGGCGAGACGGTTCGACTGACGGTTATTCGAGACGGAGAACGTCGAACCGTGAACGTAACGCTCGGGGCGCGCCCGCAACCGTCGCGCGAAAAAATCAGTCGCTGATCTCGATCTTGCTTCCGGTCTCCGCTTCCGCCTCGGCGACGGGGAGGCGGACTTCGAGCACGCCGTTGCGGTAGGACGCCGAGATGTCGTCCTCGTTCACCGCCTTCGGCAGGGTCACGCGCTCGGAGACCTGACGGGAGCGGGCGAACTCGTCGCCGGTCACCTCGTGGTTCGCGGAAATCGTGAGCACGTTCTCGCGGAACGAGAGGTCGATCTCATCCTTCTCGAACCCGGGCAGGTCGGCGACCAGGACGAACGCGCCGTCGCGTTCGCTCAGGTCGATGTGGGTTCCTCGGCGGGGTTCGCTCTGCGACTCGCCGAGCCCCCACATTCGAGCGCGCATCTGTTCGAACATGCGGTCCATCTCCTCGAAGGGGGTGTATCGTTCCATGACAATCACCGATGATAGTAGAGGCTTCGCGAAAAGATAAAGTTGTCGAGGGGCGGAATATCACGTGCCTCGGGCCTTCTCGCTCGGATACTCGTCCGCGACGTTCGCATCAGATCGCGTTTCTCGTCGCCAGCACCTCGCGGAGTTCGTCCATGTGCGAGACGATGGTGTCGCAGGCCGGCGCGACGGCGGGTTTCGGGTCGAAACCGACCGCCAGCCCCGCGACTTCGAGCATCGGCAGGTCGTTCGCCCCGTCGCCCACCGCGACGGTGTTCACCACGTCCGCCCCCCGATCCGCCGCCAACCGCTCCAGCGCGTCGTCCTTCGTCCCTTCGACGAGCGGCCCTTCGACGTCGCCCGTCAGCGCCTCGCCGTCGTCCGGCAGTCGGTTGGCGATGATCGTGTCCACCGAGACGCCCTCGCGGTCGAGCGCGGCCCGCACGCCGCGCTCGAAGCCCCCGGTCAGGATGGCGACGTGGGTTCCCTTCTCGGCCAGCGCGGCGAGCACGTCCGCCGCGCCGGGGCGGAGGACGACCTGCGAGTACGCCTCCTCCGCCCGTTCCAGCGACAGCCCTTCGAGCAGCGCCGCGCGGTCGCGGAGGCTCCTCGCGTAGCTGATTTCGTCGTTCATCGCCCGGGCGGTGATGTCGGCCATCTCCTCCGCCACGCCCATCCGCTCGCCGAGCAGAACCGTCATCTCCGAGTCCGAGAGCGTGCCGTCGAAGTCGAACGCGACTATCTTCATTCGAATCTCGATTCGTCGGCCGGCGTGTTAAAAGAGCGTGATTGTCGGGGAAATTGCCGCCGGTCCCCCGGCTATTCTTTGATTTGTTCGGGAACTGCGTCGAGTTGTTCGAGCATTCCGAGGGCGTCGAACGTTCCCCACATCTCCGCGATCTTTCCGTCTTCTAGCCGCATTTCGACCATTCCGTTTATCTCGACGCTTTTCCCGGTCGGCTCGACCCCCATGATTTCCCCCTCCTGCGTTCCGTGCAGAATCCACCGGTACATCACCGTATCGTCCTCGGCGGACATGCTCTCGATGCTCTCGTGGTAGTCGGGGAACGCGGTTCGGTTCATCTTCACGAACTCCTTGTACTCGTCGACCCCGCGAACGTCCTCGGCCGCCGGGTCGTGACGAACGAAGTCCTCGGCGACGTACTCGTCCACCGCATCCATGTTTCCCTCGTTGAACGCCTGTTCGACGAACGTTCGAACGGTCTCTTTGTTCTCCTCTGCCGTCGTCATGGCTCCAAAATTCGCACGCTACCGCTTTAGTTAGCGATTTTGGCTACCGGTACCTCGCCCGGTCCGTTTCGGAACGCTCGATCACAGCCCCCGTCGTATCAGGGTGAGCAGTTCCCGCGCATCGTCCAGCTTTTTCCGCCGCATCTCCTCCTCGATACTCGGTGCGTCGAGACCCGCCAACGCGTTGTGCGCCCGGTCGATGCCGATGACGCTCTCGACGAGTCGTTCACCCTCTTCGAACGAGATATCGTCCCGGGCTATCCGCTGTTTTCGTTCGAGTCGCTCGCGTTTCAGTTCCGTCTTCATCTCCTCGATGCGTTCGCGCTCGTCCTCGGGGATGGTGTCGAGACGTTTGCATTCGAAGACGAACGCGTTCAAGTCGATAGTCGTCCCCCCGAGGGTGAGTTCGTCGGGCATCTTCTTTCCGACGGTTCCGGAGGGGCGCCGGAGTCGGTCGAGGAGTCGTCGTCGTTCTTGCTCGTTCATGTCGGTGTTCGGTGTCGGTCGCGGTCGTCCGTCGGCGATTCGTCGCGGAATCGATTTACGGTAATAACTTCGACCGGCGGTGATATATCTGTTCGGTGTACCGATGCTCCGCGCGGAGCATCGAGGACGCCTCGGCGGGAAACGGGAGAGACCCCGTCGCTCACGCCGACCCGCGAGGGAGCGAACGGGCGACTTCATTCCGCCGGTTTCGAATAGGAATTATTATGGCAATCTTCGCTGTGAGAGAAAGCGTTAACGGGCGTGGAGTGTATGCTCTCCAGCAATGAAGATTCTGGTCACCGACCCCATCGCCGACGCGGGACTCGATCGACTCCGCGATGCGGGGTACGACGTGGAGACGGCCTACGACGTGACGGGCGACGCGCTCTTGAACGCGGTTTCGGACGCGAACGGACTCATCGTCCGCTCCGGGACCGACGTGAACCGCGACGTGTTCGAGGCCGCGTCGGAGCTCGTCATCGTCGGGCGCGCCGGAATCGGCGTGGACAACATCGACATCGAGGCCGCGACCGAACACGGCGTCATCGTCGCCAACGCGCCGGAGGGGAACGTCCGCGCCGCCGCCGAACACACGGTCGCGATGGCGTTCGCCGCGGCGCGCTCCATCCCGCAGGCCCACGTCCGACTGAAGGCCGGCGAGTGGGCGAAAGGCGAATACCTCGGCACGGAACTCAACGGGAAGACGCTCGGCATCGTCGGCCTCGGTCGGGTCGGACAGGAGGTCGCCAAGAAACTCGACAGCCTCGGCATGGAACTGGTCGCCTACGACCCCTACATCAGCGAGGACCTCGCCCGGCAGTTGGGCGCGGAACTGGTCGAACTCGACGAGTGTCTCGACCGCGCCGACTTCCTCACGGTGCACACTCCGCTCACGCCCGAAACGGAGAATCTCATCAGCGACGAGGAACTCGCGCAGGTCGAAGGCGGCTACGTCGTCAACTGCGCCCGCGGCGGCGTCGTGGACGAAGTGGCGCTCGCGGCGGCGGTCGAGGACGGCATCCTCGCGGGTGCCGCGGTGGACGTGTTCGCCGAGGAACCGGTGCCGGAGGACAACCCGCTGCTCGACGTGGACGACGTCATCGTCACGCCCCACCTCGGCGCGAGCACGGAGGCGGCGCAGGAGAACGTCGCCACCAGCACCGCCGACCAGGTCGTCGCCGCGCTGCGCGAGGAACCCGTCATCAACGCGCTCAACGCCCCCTCGGTCGAGGAGAGCGCGTTCCCCCGCGTCCAACCCTACATCGAACTCGCGGAGACGGCGGGCAAGATAGCGACGCAACTCCTGGACGAGCGCATCGAGCGCATCGAGGTGAACTACGAGGGCGACATCGCCGAGGAGAACGTGGAACTCGTCACCGCGAGCGCCCAGAAGGGGGTCTTCCAACCGCTCGAGTGGCAGGTCAACGCGGTCAACGCGCCGCAAATCGCCGAGGAGCGCGGCGTCGAAGTCACCGAGAGCAAGACCCGACAGGCCGAGGACTTTCAGAGCCTCATCGCCGTCACCGTCGAGAGCGCGGACGAGGAGATCACGGTCGAGGGGACCCTCTTCGCCGGCGACGACCCCAGAATCGTCCGCATCGACGGCTTCCGCGTGGACGCCATCCCGCACGGGTACATGCTCGTCGCCCGCAACCGGGACGTGCCCGGCGTCATCGGCTTCGTCGGCACCGTCCTCGGCGAACACAACCTCAACATCGCGGGGATGTTCAACGCCCGCGAAACCGACGGCGGCGAGGCGCTCTCCGTTTACAATCTGGACGACGAACTCACCGAGGACGCCAAGGAGGCCCTCGAAGCCGACGAGCGCATCATCGAAGTGCGGAGCATCGCGCTGAACGGATAGGCGAGCGACGGGCGACGAACCTTTTTATACGAAGACGGGAGCAATTCCGACGTGATGACCTGACGCTTCGAGAACTCCGTCCCCGCCCTGCCGCGAAAGCCGGACTCAAGTACGCGCCCGCCTTCGGTCAAACCAGTGGCCGACCGACTTCGAAACGGCGACCGACTCCGAAACGACGACCGACTCCCGAACGACGAGCAACTCGTGACGGGCTACTCCGGACGACTGCTGCTCGCCATCTCGCTCGGCTGGGCGATGATTCAGGCGGGCCGACTCGTGCTCTCGCCCATGCTCCCGACCGTGATGGATTCGCTCGGCATCACGGAGTTCCAAGCGGGGCTCGCGCTCTCCCTGCTCTGGGGACTGTACGCGCTCGGCCAGTATCCCAGCGGAAGGCTCTCCGACCGCCTCTCGCGGAAGAGCCTGCTCGCCGCCGGACTCGCGCTGCTCGTCGTCGGCTTCGCGGCGCTCGCCAGCGCGCCGACCTACTCGGCGTTCCTGCTCGGCGCGGCGGTCGTCGGCTCCGGTGCCGGCCTCTACCCGACCCCGGCACGCGCGCTCGTCTCCGACCTGTTCGTCGCCCGTCGGGGGCAGGCGTTCGGCCTGCACACAGCCTCGGGCGACTCGGGCGGCGCGGTGGCGGCCGGCCTCGCGGTCGTCGTCCTCGCGGTCGCCACGTGGCGGTTCGCGTTCCTGCCGGTCACCCTCGTCCTCGTGACGGTGCTCGTCCTGCTCCATCGCTGGAGCCGCGAGGCGTACACCCGACCCCGATTCGACGCGGGCGCGGGTCGAGTCGTGCTCCGCGACCTGGGCGTGACCGCTCGCCGATTCGGCGACCGTCGAACCGCGTCCCTGCTCGTCGCCTACTCGCTGTACGCCTTCGTCTGGCAGTCCGTCGCGGGCTTTCTGCCGACGTTCCTCCAAGCGGTGAAGGGATTCTCGCCCGCACTCGCGGGCGGCGGCTTCGCCGCGCTGTTCGTCGTCGGCGCGGCGGTGAAACCCCTCTCGGGGTCGCTCGGCGACCGTATCTCGCGGCCCGTCGTCGCCGCCGGGGCGCTCACGCTCGCCGCCGCCGCCCTCGCCGCCCTCCTGCTCGCCTCCGGCACGCTCGCCATCGCGGGGTGCGTCGTCGTCTTCGCCGCCGGGTTGATGGCGTACCCGCCGGTCATGCAGGCGTTCCTGATGGACGCGTTCCCGGACGGGAGCATGGGCGGCGACCTCGGCGCGACCCGCACCGTCTACATCGGTCTCGGAAGCCTCGGGCCGACCTACGTCGGCTTCGTCGCGGGACGCGCGTCGTACGTCGCGGCGTTCGCGGGGTTGCTCGGCTGTCTGGTCGTCAGCGCCGCCGTCGTCGTCTGGCTCGCGCGAACGGAGGTCGGATAGGGTTTCGACGCCCCACGAGCGGACTCTCGCGGCTCGTCGGCGCGACCGTCGCGTTCGGACCCGCGGTCGTCACTCCCGGAGCACGTCTGACGGCAGTTCCTCCGCCGGCGGGAGCGGACCGAACTCGTCGAGCGCCCCTCGAAGCGCGTCGGGGTCGTCGCGGCCGGGCAGCGGTTCCGTCGCGGTTCGGCACGGTTCGGTCACGCCGAGCGCCGAGCAGACGCGGTCCGCGACCGCCTCGGCCATCTGTCGGTAGGTGGTCAGCTTCCCGCCGACGATGGTCGTCATCCCCGGGCGGTCGTCGCGCTCCTCGTGGTCGAGGAGGGTGAAATCGCGGGTCAAGGAGCGCCCGTCTTCGATGTCGGCGTCCGTCCCGCCGAACAGCGGTCTGACGCCCCAGTACGACCGGACGACCCGCGCCGTGGCGACGTCGGGAATCATCTCGCTCGCCGCCTCGACCATCCGGTCGGTCTCCCGCTCAGTCTTCGGATAGTCGTCCGGGTCCTCCACCTCGGCGCTCGTCGTCCCGAGGACCACCGTCCGTTCGTGCGGGACGACGATGTCGCCGTCGGACGCCGGGCGACCGCGATTGAGAACCGCGTCGAGCGCCGGGTAGTCGACGACGACCATGACCCCTTTCGACGGCCGCATCGGAATCTCGACCCCGGCCATCGCGCCGACCGATTCGGCCCACGCGCCGGTCGCGTTGACGACGTGATCGGCGCGAATCTCCTCGGTTCCCGACGCCTCCCGGTGTCGAACCTCCGCCCCGACGACGGCGCCGTCTTCGACGAGCACGTCCACGACCTCCGCGTGCGTCCCGATGGTTCCCCCTCGCTCGCGGGCACCGACGGCGTTCGCCACGGTGAGCGGAAACGGGTGGACGACGGCGTCCGGCACTCGAAACGCTCGCTCCGCCTCCGGGGATAGCCGCGGGCAGTCGTCCCGAACCGCCTCGACGGCGACCGGTTCGGCGTCGATGCCGCAGTCGAGACAGCTCCGGCGCGCCCGCTCGAAATAGGACTCGTCGTCCGCCGACAGTTGAACGAGGTAACCGCCGGTTTCGTCGACGCAGTGGCTCGCCACGTCGCGAAGGATGCGGTTCTCCTCGATGCAGTCGGCCGCGCTCTCCGGGTCGGCGACCGCGTAGCGAGCGCCGCTGTGCAGGAGTCCGTGCATGTTCCCCGTCGCGCCGTCCGCGAGTCGCCCGCGCTCGACGACGACCGTTTCGAGGCCGCGCAGTCCGAGGTCGCGCGCGACGCCGGTGCCGGTGATGCCGCCGCCGATTATCAGAACGTCCGTTTTCCCCACCATGCCTCCCTTCGGGTCGGGCGTCGTTTTACGCTGTCGGGCGCCCGACAGCCGGACGGGTCACCGAGAGAGCAGCGAGAGCACGTCGTCCGTGTCGGCGGGGACGGGCTCCGGTTCGACCCCCGCCGCGGCGGCCGCGTCGGGGTCCTTCAGGAGGTGGCCCGTCGTCAGGCAGACGACGCGCTCGTCCGCCGAAATTTCGCCCGATTCGCGGAGCGTTCGCAGGCCCGCGACGCTCGCCGCGCTGGCGGGTTCCACGCCGACGCCGTCCCGCGCCAGCGCGCGCTGCGCGTCGGTTATCTCCCCGTCGGAGACGGCGACGGCGGTTCCGCCGGTCTCCCGAATCGCGGGGAGCGCCTTCGGCGCGTTCACCGGGTAGCCGATTCGGATGGCGGTCGCGACGGTTTCGACCTCGTCCCAGCGCCGGACCTCGTCGGCTCCCTCCTCTATGGCTTCGACCATCGGGGCCGCGCCCTCGGCCTGCACGCCGGTCAGCGTCGGCACCTCCTCGGGCGCGAGTTCCCCGGCGGCGACGAGTTCGCGGAACGCCTTGAACAGCGCGCTGGTGTTCCCGGCGTTACCGACCGGGAGGACGATTCTGTCCGGCAGTTCGCCGGTCTGGTCGCGGAACCCCTCGAGTATCTCGAGGCCGATGGTCTTCTGGCCCTCCAGTCGGAAGGGGTTCAGCGAGTTGAGCAGGTACGCCTCGCCGCGGTCGGCGAGGTCCGAGACGACGTCGAGGCAGTCGTCGAAGTTACCGTCCACTTCGAGGATGCGCGCGCCGTGGAGGCTGGCCTGCGCGACCTTTCCGGCGGCGACCTTTCCGGCGGGGAGGAGCACGAGCACCTCGCTTCCGGCGCGCGCGCCGTAGCAGGCCAGCGCGGCGCTGGTGTTGCCCGTGCTCGCGCAGGCGAGCCGGGAGACGCCGAGTTTCTGCGCGACGCGAACGCCGAGCGTCATCCCGCGGTCTTTGAAACTCCCGGTCGGGTTCATCCCCTCGTGTTTGACCCGCAGGGCCGAGACGCCGACCTCGTCCTCGATGGTCGGCACCTCGTAGAGCGGCGTGTCCCCCTCCTCGATGCTCACGCCGGAGTCGACCGGGAGCGCGTCGGCGTAGCGCCAGACGCCCCGCTTCGGGCCGCGCTCGCCGAAATCGTCGAACGTCGGGTGGTCGTCGTAGCGCACTTCGAGCAGACCGTCGCAGTCCGGACAGCGATAGCGAATCTGGTCGAACGGCGGACCGGTCCACCCGCATTCGATGCAGGCCAGCCAGACGCCGTCGTCCGCGACGTCGGGGACTGGCGCGGTCGGATTCGAGAGCGTGAGGTTCATCGCGCGGTGGAATGGGCTCCGGGGAGAAAAAGGCGCGGACGGTGGCAACGCTGACGGCATCGCCCGCGCGGTCAAAAATCGAAAGCGGGAGGATTCCCTGCGCCTCAGATGAGGCTCATGTAGTAGTCCCAGTCCCAGTACTGACCGGGGTCGGTGTGGTCGTTGTAGCCGCAGTCGGTCTCGGGGACCTGATGGTGTCCCATGATGCCGCTCTCCCCGCCGCAGGACGCGACACCGGAGACGCGACTCTTCGGGATGTTGTACTCGTTGCAGAGCCAGCGGACGAGTTCGGCGGAGCTTCGGTACTGCGCGTCCGGGAAGCCGCTGCTCACGTAGCCGCCGTGCTCGATGCCGATGGTGGCGTCGTTGTACCACCCGACACCGCCGGCGTGCCAGCCGATGTTGATGTCGCTCAAGCTCTGGTACTTGTACCCGTCGTCCCTGATGGTGTAGTGGGCGCTGACGTTGGCGTCGGGGTCCTGGAACCAGTTGACCGTACTCTCCGCCGACCCCTGCGCGACGTGGATGACGATGGCGTCGATCTCCGCCGCGCCGCGGTTCGCGGCCGTGTAGTTGCTCGAATGGGCCGGCTCCCAATCGACGGTCGGCTTCGCCGCCGCCGTGTTACTCGAGAGGACCGCCGCCCCTACTCCGGCCGTACCGGCCGCACCGATTCGTTTCAGCATGTTGCGCCTTGTTGGCATGGTGCGCCCTATTATTTTCACGAATAAATTTAGTTCTTTTTTCTAGATTATTACAATACTATAACTACCCAAGAAAAGTAACCCGGGTTCGCGAGCCCGGCGGATTTCTGACGCGCCCTCGGAGCGGCCGCGGTCGCCTAGAGCGGCAGGCGGAGTTCGTCGTCCTCGCGCTCGAACTGCGTTCCGAACGCCGACGAGAGGGTGTCCATCCGTTGCATGCTCCAGTTGCCGGCGTAGTGTTCCGCCTCGTGGACGGCGAGGTCGTAGACCTCGGTCGGCGAGAGTCGGAGTTCGGTCGGGTCGCCCCCGTCGACGCGAACCTCGAAGAGGAAACTCCGGTCGTTGCGGAGCGAGTCGTCCACCGCGTAGTCGTCCACGAAGTCGCCCGTGTCGTACAGCACGAGCGTCCCGTCGACCACCTCGACGCCCTGAAAGACGTGCGCGCTGTGGCCGTGGACGACGTCGACGCCTCTCTCGGCCAACCAGCGGACGAACTCCCGAAATTCGACGGGCGGTTCGGTGCGCATGTTCGGCCCCCAGTGGAGCGACGCCACGAGCAGGTCGGGGTCCGCCTCGCGGGCGCGGGCGAGCGCCTCGCCGACGACGCGCGTCGTCTCGTCGTCGGTCACGTCGAACTGGACGTGGGCGGTTCCCGGTTCGTCCGGCCCCGCCGCGAACTCGGGCGTGTTGTCGGTGAACGAGACGAACGCCACGTCGAGGTCGCCGACCGAGACGAACGCCGGTGCGTGGGACGCGTCCGCGTCGACGCCCGCCCCGGAGTGGGCGATTCCGGCGTCGTCGAGGTGGTCGATGGTGTCGCGGAGCGCGGTCGGCCCGTAGTCCAGGATGTGGTTGTTGGCGAGGTTCGCCCAGTCGACGCCGACCGACTCCAGCGCCGGAATCGCCCAATCGGGGTCGGCCCGGAAGTGGAACGGTCGGTAGGTGTCCGTCCACGGCGTTCCGCGAACGGAGAGGCAGCACTCGAGGTTGATGAAGAGTCCGTCCAGCGCGCGGAGCCGGTCGTCCACGTTCCCCCATATCGCGGTCACGTCCCGCTGTCGCTGCCGCTCGTCCACCAATCGACCGAGCATCACGTCGCCCGTAAAACCGAGTTTCGTCATCTTCCCCCTCACCGCACCACGGTTCGAGTGACAGCGATAAAAGGCTACTCGCCCCGCCGCCGCCCGAGACCGGCCATCGACACCCCGTCGTCGACCGCCTCCCCGAGCGCTCAGGCGAGGAACGTCAGCAGCGCTTTCTGCGTGTGAAGCCTGTTCTCTGCCTGGTCCCACGAGAGCGAGCGGTCGCTTTCGAGCACCTCGTTCGTTATCTCCTCGCCGCGGTGGGCCGGCAGGCAGTGCATCACCGGCGTCGAATCGGGGAGCAGCTCCGCGTTCAGTTGGAACCCCTCGAAGTCGGCCAGTTTCGACTCGCGCTCCTCCTCTTCGCCCATGCTGACCCAGACGTCGGTGTAGACCACGTCGGCGTCGGCGACCGCCTCGGTCGGGTCGTGCGTCAGGGTCGGGGCCGGCCCCCGCGATTTCGCCCGCGCCAGCGCGTCTTCCGACGGTTCGTACCCCTCGGGCGTCGCTATCGTCAGGTCGAGACCGACCATCGAGGCGGCGACGGCGAAGGAGTTGAGGACGTTGTTTCCGTCGCCGACCCATCCGACGGACACGTCCTCGAACCCGCCGAAGCGCTCGCGGATGGTGAGCAGGTCGGCGAGCGACTGGCAGGGGTGGGCGACGTCGGAGAGTCCGTTGACGACCGGTATCGTCGCGTGCTCGGCCATCTCGACCAGATTGCCGTGGTCGAACACGCGCCCCATGACGAAGTCCACGTAGCGCGAGAGCACGCGGCCCGTGTCGGAGACCGGTTCGCCCCGTTCGAGTTGCGTGTCGTTCGGGCCGAGGAAGATGGCGTGACCGCCGAGTTGCGTCATCCCCGTCTCGAACGAGACGCGGGTGCGCGTGCTCGGCTTCTCGAACAGCATGGCGAGCGTTCGCCCGGCCAGCGCGTCGGGCGACCCCTCCGATTTGAACTCCTCCGCGACCGCCAGCACCTCGGCCAACTCGCCCGGCGACAGGTCGTCAGTGTCGAGGAAGTGGCGCGTCACGCGTCCCCCTCCAGCGATTCGCAGACGTCGGCGAGCACCGCTATCGACCGGTCGAACTCGGCCAGTTCGATGCGCTCGTCGGGGGTGTGGTCGAGCGACGAGTCGCCCGGCCCGTAGGTCACGACCGGACAGTCCCACGCCTCGGCGTAGAGGTTGGCGTCGCTCGTCCCCGTCTTGCGAAGCAGTCGGGGGTCGCCGCCCTCGTTCCGCACCGCGACCCGGAAGGCTCTCGCCAGTTCGGTCCGCGGACTCGCCATCGTCGGCGGGATGGGGTCGTTCCACGAGACCGACCCGGCGTCGAGTTCGGCCTCGGCCGCCTCGCGCACCTCGGCGACCGAGGCCCCCGGCGGCACCCGGAGTTCGACGTCGACCGTCGCCTCGGTGGCCAGTCCGTCTGCCGCGACGCCGCCCGCGAACTCGACCGGTTTCGCCGTCACCGATTCGACCGTCGGCCCGTCGGAATCGAACGCCGACTCGACCCGCGAAAGCCACCCGACGGCGTGCTGGATGGCGTTCGGCTCCGGCCGAGAGGTGTGCTGGGACTCGACCGCGACCGAGTAGGTGCCGGACTGGAAGCCGCGGTAGCCGAGCGTCAGGCCCTCCCAACCGCTCGGCTCGCCGTTCACGACGAAGTCGGGTTCCTCGCGGTCGGTGACGAGGTGGCGCGCGCCGCGCGACCCCTCCTCCTCGCCGACGACGCCGACGAAACTCGCGCCGGTTTCGACCGCCGCGACCGCCATCGCCGAGAGCGGTCCCTTCGCGTCCACGCTCCCGCGACCCCGGAGAACGCCGCCGTCCAGTTCGACCGGGATGTCCCCCGAAACGGTGTCCATGTGGGAGGTGAGCAGGACGCCGTTTCCGGGGGCGCGGACGTTGCCGACCTCGTCGATCCACACCTCCCTGTCGTTCGCTTCGAGGAACGCCGCGAGGCGCTCCGCGCAGTCGGCTTCGTTCCCCGACACCGAGGGCGTCTCGACCAACTCGACCAGCAGGTCGCGGGCGTCGCCCCGCGAGACGGTCGCGGTCGCCGTCATTTCCCTCCCCCCAGGGCGTCGGAGAGCGCGGCGACGACGGCGTCGACGTGCTCCGTTTCGACCGTCAGGGGCGGCAGGAGTCGCAGGACGCTCCGCCCCGCCGGGAGCGCGAGCACTCGGTGCGAGAGCGCGAGCTCCTTCAGCAGGCGGTTGGCCCCGCGCTTCACCTCGATGCCGACCAGCAGCCCCGCGCCGCGAATCTCGCGCACCGGGAGGTCCGCGGCCGCGAGTTCCGACCGGAGGTACTCGCCCACCTCGGCCGCGTGGGATGGGAGGTCCTCGTCCACGACGACCGAGAGGGTCGCCTCCGCCGCGGCGCTGACGACCGGGCTTCCGCTGAACGTCGAGCCGTGCGACCCCGCGCCCTCGGCTATCCAGTCGGCGCAGAGCGTCGTCCCGACGGGGAGGCCGCTCGCCAACCCCTTCGCGGTCGTGAGCACGTCCGGAACGACGTCGGCGTGCTCGCAGGCCCAGAGCTCCCCCGTCCGGCCGAGTCCGGTCTGAATCTCGTCGAGCACCAGCGCGGCCCCGGCGTCCGCCGTCAGGTCGCGCGCCGCCCGGAGGTAGCTCGCGGTCGCGGGGTTGACGCCGCCCTCGCCCTGCACGGGTTCGAGGATGACGGCGGCGGTATCGTCGTCCACCGCCTCGGCCAGTTCGTCCTCGTCGCCGTAGGCGACGAACTCCACGTCCTGCACGAGCGGTTCGTACGGACCGCGGAACTTGGACTTCCACGTCACCGAGAGCGACCCCATGGTGCGCCCGTGGAAGCCGCGCTTCGCGGCGACTATCTTCGAGTTTCCGGTCGCGCTCCGGGCGAACTTCAGCGCCGCCTCGTTCGCCTCCGTGCCGGAGTTGCAGAGCCAGACGTTTTCGAGGCCGCCGGGAGCCACCGCCGCCAACTTCTCGTACAGCGCGTCGCGGGAGGGGGTCGGGTACGACCCCTGGACGAACAGCAGTTCCGCGGCCTGTTCCTGCACCGCCGAGACGACCTCGGGGTGGCAGTGGCCGACCGGGGCGACCGCGTAGCTCGCGCCGAAATCGAGGTACGCGGTTCCGTCGTCGGCGTACAGGTACGGTCCCTCGCCGCGCTCGATGGAGATGGGCTTCTCGGAGTAGACGAACCCAGTCACGTCGACACCCCCACCGAACCGGGGGTGAAGCGCGTCCCGTGGCCGTTCCTCGCCGCCGTGATGGGGTCGCGGTTGTTCGCGTCGGCGACGACGACCGACGCCGCGCCGCCTTCGAGGGCTTCGGTGGCGGCCATGACCTTCTTCGTCATGAACCCCTCCGCGGCGTCCTTCGCGGTCGCCAACTCCTCGGGACTGCCGACCCGCTCGATGAGCGTCGCCTCGTCGTCGGGATCGGAGAGGATGCCCGGCACGTCCGTCAGGACGACGAGTTCGCCGCCGAGCGCGCCGGCGATGGCCGCGGCGGCGCGGTCGGCGTCGGCGTTGACCGGCGTCCCGTCGTCGGCCAGCATCGGCACGGTCACGACCGGCGTGTAGCCCTCGTCGAGCAGCGTTTCGAGGAGCGAGGCGTTCACCTCCTCTATCTTGCCGGAGTGGTCGCCGCGGCGAATCTTCCGCTTGCCGTCCTCGACCACCCTGACCGCGGATTTTCTGGGACCTGTCAGCAGCGCGCCGTCGACGCCGGAGAGGCCGACGGCGCGGACGCCCTCGGCCTGCAGGTCGGCGGTCAGGTCGGTGTTGAGTTTTCCGGGCATCACCATCTCGAACACCTCCATCGCGCGCTCGTCGGTGAACCGCCCGACGACGCCGCTGGTCGATTCGACGTACTCGGGCTCCTCGCCCAGCGCTTCGAGCGTGTCGTCCACCGCTGTCGAACCGCCGTGGACGACCACCACGTCCTGTCCGTTGGCGGTCAGGTGCGCGACGTCGCCGAGCGCGCTCTCCGGGTTCACGGCGCGCGCGCCGCCGATCTTCACGACGACCGGCGACGTTTCGTCTTCGACCGCGCCGCCGTCGGTGCGCAGTCCGTCGTCGGCGTCGTTGTCGACGAGCCGGTCGTGCGCGGCGAGCAGTTCGTCGCGGGTGTATCCGCCGGTCATGGCGCTCCCACGGGGTGCAACCCCTGGAACTCCAGTCCGGCGGTTTCCTCGAATCCGAGCGCGACGTTCGCGGCGTGAACCGCCTGCCCCGCCGACCCCTTCATCAGGTTGTCGATGGCGCTGAAGACGACGACGCGCTCGTTGCCGGGGTCGAGTTCGAAGCCGACCTCGGCGTTGTTCGTTCCGGCGACCGCCTTCGGTTCGGGGTAGCGGTAGACGCCGCCCCCGCCCGCGACGAGGCGGACGAAGGGTTCGTCCTCGTACGCGCCGCGGTAGGCTCTCCAGAGGTCGCCCTTCGAAACCGGCGAGTCGGGGAAGACGTGGCTCGTCGCGGAGGCACCGCGAACCATGTCCACCGCGTGGGCGGTGAACGAGACGCCGGTTCCGAGGATGGCTTCGATTTCGGCCTCGTGGCGGTGGCCGGTCGGCGCGTAGGGGCGGACGACGCCGGAGCGCTCGGCGTGACTTCCCGCCTTGCTCGCGCCCGCGCCGCCCTCCGAGGAGCCGACCTTCACGTCCACGACGATTCGCTCGTCTCCGTCCAGAACCCCCGCGTCGAACAGGGGATAGAGGCCGAGGAGCGTCGCCGTCGCGTTACAGCCGCCGGCCGCGACGAGGTCCGCGCCGGCCAGTTCCTCGCGGAACAGCTCCGGCAGGGCGTAGACGGCCTCGTCCAGGTACTCGGGGCAAACGTGGCCGTCGTACCACTCGTCGTACTCCGCCTCGGAGTCGAGGCGGAAGTCCGCGCTCAGGTCGACCACGGTGTCGGCGGCCTCGCGGAACGACTCGATGTGCTGCATCGACACGCCGTGGGGCGTCGCGGCGAACAGCGCGTCCACCGATTCGAGGTCGCCGGGGTCGGAAAAGCGCAGGTCCGCCCCGCGGAGGTTGGGGTGCACCGATCCGACCGTCTTGTTCTCGTACTCCCTGCTCGTCGCCTGCGCCACCTCGAAGTTGGGGTGGGCGACGAGCAGGCGGAGCAGTTCGCCGCCGGTGAACCCGCTGGCTCCGACCACGCTGGCCGAGAGCGTTTCCGCGGTCGTCTCCGACTCCGCGTCGGTCGCGGCGGCCATCAGGCCACCACCTCCCGCGGAACCTTCGTCTCCAGCCAGTCCACGACCGCGGCGGGCACGTCAGCCTCGACCGCCTCGTTCAGGGCCTTGAACTCGACGGTGTGGTTGACCTCGTGGACGGTGTAGCCCGACTCGGTCTCCATCAGATCCACGCCGAGCAGGCCGCCGCCGACCGCGGCGCTGGCCTGCTCGACCAGCCTCTCGGCCTCGTCGTCCAGTTCGAACGCGGCCGTCTCCGCGCCCTTCGCGGCGTTCGTCAGCCAGTGGTCGGAGTGGCGCACCATCGCGGCGACCGGTTCTCCGTCGAGCGCCAGCACGCGCACGTCGCGCTCCGGCTTGTCCACGAACTCCTGCACGTAGAACACCTTGTGCTCGTAGTGGCCGAGCGTGGCCTTGTGCTCCAGCACGGCCTCCGCCGCGCTGCGGGAGTCTATCTTCGCCATGAGGCGGCCCCACGACCCGACGACGGGTTTGAGCACGCAGGGGTAGCCGAACGACTCGATCGCTTCGAGGGCGCTGTCGGTGGTGAACGCGACCTTCGTCGCGGGCGTGGGGACGCCCGCGCCCGCGAGCGCGAGGCTCGTCTTCGCCTTGTCCGCGCACACGTCCGCGGTCTGGGGGTCGTTGACGACGGGAATCCCGTACGCTTCGCAGAACCGCGTGGCGTACAGGCTCCTGCTCGTCGCCAGACAGCGGTCGAGAACGAGGTCGAGGCTCGCGAAGTCGTCCGGCACCTCCGACAGGTCGAACGCTTGCTTCCGCACGTCTATCTTCGTCACCTCGTGCCCGCGGTCGCGTAGCTCGGCGAGCAGGAGCTTCTCGTCCTTTCGAATCCGGGAGTAGAGCAGTCCAACCTTCACGCGAACCACCTCCGGTTCGCGTGAGCCAACTGAATCGAAGGTTCGTTGACGTGCAATTTACTCCCCCCAATCCTCTTCGAGCTCCGGCGCTCGCTCGAGGACTGGCGGGTTCACGTCGACGACTTCCAGTTCGACACCGCAGGTGGGACAGTCGATTATCTCTCCGGTTTCCAGGTCGTCGTGCAGGGTCACGTCGGCCCCGCACTCAACGCATTCTACCATCGTACCCTCCCCTATCGCTCCAGCGGACTTAAATCCATCGTATTTAATAATGAATAAAACTCGGATACCGTCGTCTAAGCGCGTGAGAAGTCGAACGCCGCGAGTCGGAATTCAGTGATCAAGTAGTACCCCACGAGGGGGTCGCGGTAGCTCAGGCATAGTCGTTCACCTCGTTTTGGAGCAGTTTCTCCGCGTTATCGAGCGATTCGACCAGCCCCGCGACGCGTTCTCGGTCGGCGACGAGCGCCGCCTCCGCGTCGGACAACTCCTCGGCCGTCGCGTCGGCGGACGGTCCGCCGCGCGAATCGCGCATGGCGACGCTCGCTTCCGGTTCGAGCGCCGATTCGACTTCCTCGCGGGGGACGTACTCGGACAGGGAGTCGCCGAGCACCTCCCGCGCGGCCGAGTCGAGGGCGTCGTAGCTCGCTTCGCCCGCCTCCGCGACCACCTCGTGCGCCGTCCGGAAGGGAATCCCCGACATCGCCAGCAGGTCGGCAACGCCGGTGGCGGTCGAAAAGCCCTCGCCCGACGCTTCGGCGAGGGCGCTCTCGTTCCACGTCGCGGTCGCCACCGCGCCCGCCGCGACCTCGACCGCGTCCGTCACGGCGTCCGCGGCGTCCCACGCGTGGGGGGTCGCGCGCTGGAGGTCGCGGTTGTACGCCCGGGGCAGTCCCTTCAGCGTCGAGAGCAGGCCGGAGAGTCCGGCGTGGGCGTCGCCCGCGACAGCGCGGACCAGTTCGAGGGTGTCGGGGTTCTTCTTCTGGGGCATGATGGACGACGTGGAGGCGTAGTCGTCCGACAGCTCCACGAAGCCGCGATTCGAGTAGACGACGAGGTCTTCCGCCAATCCGGAAACCGTCGTGGCGAGGTTCGCCAGCGCCGCGACCGTCTCCACGAGGAAATCGCGGGTCGAGGCCGCGTCCATCGAGTTACCCAGCACCGCGTCGAACCCCAGCAGTTCCGCGACGCGCTCGCGGTCGATGTCGAAGGGCGTCCCCGCGAACGCCGCCGCCCCGAGCGGACACCGGTTCACCCGCCCGTAGGCGTCCAGCAGGCGGGCCGTGTCGCGCGCCACCGCCCGCTCGTAGGACGCGAGGAAGTGCCCGACCGTGGTCGGCTGGGCGGGCTGGAGGTGGGTGTATCCCGGCATCACCGTCTCGGCGTGCGCGTCCGCGGCGTCGAGGAGCGCCGCCCTGAACGCGAGCGTCGCGTCGAGCGCCGCGAGCACGTCCTCGCGGAGGCGGTAGCGGATGCAGGTCGCCACCTCGTCGTTCCGGCTCCGGGCGGTGTGCATCCTCCCTCCGTCGGGGCCGACCCGCTCGACCACCGCGGTCTCGATGGCGGCGTGCACGTCCTCGCCCGCGGGGAGCGAACCGTGTCCGTCGACCTCGACCACGTTCAGCGCGGTGAGTATCTCTCCCGCCGTCTCGTCGTCCACGATACCCCGCTCCGCGAGCATCACGACGTGGGCGCGGTCGACCGCGAGGTCGGCCGCGAAGATGCGCTCGTCGGCCGCGAGCGACGAGAGGAACTCGCGGGCGGGACCGCCGCTGAAGCGGTCGCCGCGAACCACGTCGCCGTCGCCGGTACCGCCTCCGAAGCCGCCGCCCTCGCCGTCCGCGTCAGTCATCGCTCGCCAGACGCGCCTGGAACCCGTGGTACTTCGCCACGCCCGTCGCGTCGGCCTGCTCGATGTCGCCGACCGTCTCGGTGTTGAACGAGGCGGCGTCCTCGGAGTAGACGGCGCGGTCGCTCTCGCGGCCGACCGGGCGGGCCTGTCCGCCTTCGAACTTGACCGTCACCGTGCCCGTCACCTTCTCCTGCGTGGCGTCGATGAAGCCGTCGAGGGCGTCGACGAGCGGCGCGGAGAGCAGACCTTCGTAGGCTTTCTCCGCCCACTGCCGGTCGATTTGCGTCTTGAACGAACGCTCCTCTTTCGTCAACACCAGTCCTTCGAGGGCCTCGTGGGCGTTGAGGAGGGTCGTCGCCGCCGGATGCTCGTAGTTCTCGCGCACCTTCAGACCGAGCATGCGGTCTTCCATGAGGTCGGTGCGCCCGACGCCGTGTTCCCCCGCGACCTCGTTCAGGTGCTCGATGAGTTCGACCGCTTCGTAGGACTCGCCGTCGACCGCGACGGGCGTTCCGGACTCGAACTCTATCTCGACGAACTCGGTCTCCGAACCGGGCGAGGCCGTCCACTCGTAGATGTCCTCCGGCGGGACGTAACCGGGATCCTCCAGATTACCGCCCTCCACCGAGCGACTCCAGAGGTTCGTGTCGATGCTCCAGACGCCCTCGTTGCCGCCCTTCACGGGCAGGTCGTGTTCGTCGGCGTAGCCCATCTCCCACTCGCGGGTCAGGCCGAGTTCGCGCACCGGGGCGACCACGTCGAGGTCGGAGGCGCGCCAGACCGCCTCGAAGCGCAGTTGGTCGTTGCCCTTTCCGGTACATCCGTGCGCGAGGGCCTCGCAGTCGTTCTCCTTCGCCACGTCGAGTATCGCTTCGGCGATGACCGGGCGGGCCAGCGCGGTGCCGAGGGGGTACCCCTGATACGTCGCGTTCGCCTTCACCGCGTCGAGGCACTGCTCGGCGAACGCGTCTTTGGCGTCCACCACGTAGTGTTCCAAATCCAGCGCCTCCGCCGTCTCTTCCGCTTCCGCGAACTCCGCTTCGGGTTGGCCCACGTCGACCGTGACGCCGATGACTTCGTCGTAACCGTACTCCTCTTCGAGGAGCGGGACGCAAACTGTCGTGTCGAGCCCGCCGGAGAAGGCGAGTGCAACCGTTTTCATGTACACGTCTCCAGTAGCTCCACACACTTAAATTCTTCTCAGAAAGTTTAGAAATAAAGGCGGAGAGTAGACTAAAGGCCAGTTGGTAACACGTGAGTACCGCGTTGAACGAACGAAAGGTCGAGGGGAATTGGGATTAGTGGGGCTAGAAAAGCCCCGGTCGTCGTCGCGGAGAGAAGGAGGCGGACTCGTCGCTCGCGGCGGGGGCGATCCCGATAGCGCGAGTCCGCGACATTAGCGAACCCTTGCGCCGTTAGGGGTATAAAGCCTTTCGGCGCGGCAAGGGTTGCCAGCGAGTCGCTTCGACCGGCTAAAATTTATCCCCGGTCGAACGAAATACTATGGAATGCGACGACTCCCCGCGCTCCTCCTCGCCCTCCTCGTCGTGTCCTCCGGCTGTGCGGACTCGCTTCCGTGGGTAGAGAACGAACCGACCTCGGAGAGGACTCCGCAACCGACGCCGAATCCGCCGCCCGGCGCGGACACCGAGTGGATTTTCGACGCGGAGCGACTGCTCTCCGCCCACGCGTCCGTGCTCGCGGGAACGAACTACCGGAAGGAGGTTCGCATCCGCCCCAATCACAGCACCGGTCCGCTGAAGTGGTCGAACTCGACGCTCGTCGCGCACGTCGGGGATGGTCGAGTTCGAATGCACGGGCGGGGCGAACTAGTGGCGCTGCGCGGCGTGGGCAGCCACTATCGGAGCTATCTGACGAACCGTACCGCGATGGTGCGCGTTCCACGGAACGACGACGACGAGTACCACTACGTCGCCGACTCGACGCACCCGTTTCGGAAACCCGTCGAGAACGATACTCGGATGGAACGGGTGCTCACGAGTTCGGATTTCGTCTGGAACGGAACGACGGTTCGCGACGGGACGACGCTGTACCGATACAGCGCGACGGGATACACCGAACTGTCGGGCGTAACGTCCCTCTCGGCGACCGCGTTCGTCGACGAACGCGGACTCGTCCACGATCTCTCCGGGACGATTCGAATCTCCGACTTCCGACCGACCACGGTCGATTTCTCGTACCGCTTCTTCGAAACGACCTCCCCGCCGACGAAACCGGAGTGGACTCGTCGCGTTCCGCGGGTGAGCGTGACCCGCGAGTCCGGTACTATCGCCGTCGAAAACACCGGCAATGCGATCTTTTCGGCGGGAACTAAGGGTATCGTGGTCGTGGCCAACGAGTCGGCGAGCATCGCGGACGGAATCGAATTCTCGGAACCGCTCGAACCCGGCGATGTCACGTACCTCTCCCTCGCGGACGTCGGCAACCGGACCGAAAACGGGTTGACCGACGGCGAAATTCGGATCGGCGAACGCCGGCCGCCGCCGAACGAATCGATACGGCCACCGTTCGAGTGGCGGCGGCTCAGTTTCGAGAGCGCCGACGGCGACGCGTCGGTTATAATCGTCCGGGGGTCGCGGAGAAACGAAAACTAACAGCAGTTGGTAACACGGTTCCTTTATTCAGAGTAAGCTGCGAAACTCACGGTCAGGCCAGACGAGGTAGGTCTCACGATCGCACCAACAAGCGCCGGTACTCATCCCCTAGCAGTTATTCAGAGCGACCCGACTTTTTGGCCTTGAGGAAGTTATCGCGGATGTATTCCAACTCGTCGAACCCATAACTACCTAGAAGATCCTCGACTTCCTGCTTACTACTTCCAAGACGTTCTAAAGGCTGGTCGTGGGTAACGATGTATGCCAGCCGCGTTGTTGGCGACGAGAAGGTTGTTGAACCGCCACGGAGCAAATCGATTTCTTCGCCCTCGATGTCCGACATGAGAACGGTTGGCGATGGGACTCCATCTTCCTTGATGATACTATCGAGCGTTCGGACCGGTGTTTCTATCCTCTGCCCCGAATGGCGAACTTCGCCCATCCCACCCGGTGTATCGCGTTGAGTGTCGAATGCTATCGTCCCATCCGAATTTGAGATGGCACAATCCATAACGAGGGCCTCAATCCCGTTTAACTCGAGGTTCGCCTCTAGGCTCTCTCGTGTCCGTGGGTGAGGCTCGAAACAGACGATATCTATTTCAGGATACCTTCGACCGATCACACAGCTATTGATGCCAATGTGAGCACCAATATCGAAGAAGACATCGTTCTCATTCATTTCGAAAAACATACCCTCAAATATCTCATCATATATTTCGACATCGTCGGGGAGAAATTGGCGTTCTCTCTCCGATGCCACACGGAACCGCACGTCGACACCGCCGATCGTAGTTTGCACGGGTTCATCGGACGGATGTTCTTCGTTTTGGTCCATGATCGTGACTCGCAGATAGTAGAGGATGCAACATAAAGCGATGCGGCCTGACACCATCTCGGTTACTTCGTACACGTAGTTAGCGTACTGTCCGACTCGCTTTCAGATATCATTCCGAATAAAGAAATCGCGCTACTATCTACTGCTAAGCGTCACGCTCATACCGCTCCGGTCTCTCGCAACGAACGGTGTACAGCCTCAACGTTCCCGTTCCGGGCGAGGTCGCCCGACTCGCCGAAGAACTGCGCCCGTCGCTCCACCGGTTCGACGCCGTGCGCGACCGCCACACCCTCGTCGTCAAGCGGTTCGGCGAGCGCGACAACTACGACCGGCTCGAAATGCAGGTACGAACCGCGCTCGTCGGGACGCCGGCCTTCGAAGCTCGAATCACGGAAATCGACTACTTCGAGCGTCCCGCACGGGGCGATGGCCCGGTCGTCTATCTCGGGGTCGAGAGCCCCGGCCTGCGCGAGATTCACCGCGAACTGGTGGTCGAGTTCGACCGCATCGAGGGTATCGAGGGCGAGGATTACGTTCCGCACGTGACGCTGGCTCGCGGCGGGAGCCTCGACGCGGCCCGGCGACTCGCCGAGCGGGACGTCGACCCGATCACGTGGAACGTCAATCGACTCCACCTCTGGGACGCGACCTACGAGGAACCCGCAGCGACGCTCTCGCTTCCGGCCTGACGCGCCTTCTCCTCCGTTATCAGGGCGTCGGCGGTTCGCCGCCCCACGCCCCTCGGTCGGTGAAGAAGTTCAGCATGGCGAACTTGAGCTTCTCCGGCTCGATGTCTATCATCTCCTCGCGCTCCTCCGGCGGGAACGTCTCTCTGACGCTGTACTTACCCATCTCCCGGACGCTGTTCGCGGTGTAGCGTTTGTCGAGGAGGACGCGGACGCCGAAATCCTCCGGCGAACGAATCACGCGCCCGAGAGCCTGTCGCGTCTTCCGAATCGTCGGTATCTCGACGGCGTACTCCCACCCCGAATCCCGTCCGGAGCGGTCGGAGAACACCCTGTCGTAGGCGTCCTGCACCGCGTCCATCCGGTCGTCGAGGTGGGGGTACGGGACGCCGACCACGACCACGGTTCGCGCGTCGTCGCCGTCGAAGCTCACGCCCTCCGCCAGCGTCCCCCAGAGCGAGGTGAAGAGGACGCCGTCGTCGTCCGCCGTGAACCGCCGCCGGAGTTCCTCCACGGGGGTTCCGGCCTCGTCGAAGTAGAGGTTTCCGTCGATTCGAGCCCTTACGAGGTCGCGGTAGCGCTCGGCCTCCGCGTAACTCGGGAAGAAGACGAGCGTGTTTCCGGCGGTGAATCGAACGGCGTCGCTCAGCACGCCCGCGATGGTCTCCTGCGTCTCGGGGTTGCCGCGCTCGCTGGCGAAGAGCGCCGGCGTCTCGACGGAGAAGGTGCGGCGGTTCTCCTCCGGAAACTGGAGTCCGTACGCCAGCGTCACCGGTTCGGTGAGCCCGAGCACGTCCGACAGCACGTCGAAGGGTCGGAGCGTCGCGCTCATCAGCACGGTCGCGTACACCTCGTCGAAGAGGGCTTTCGTCACCTCTCGCGGGATGCAGGTGTAGAGTTCCGCGCGTCCGTACACCTCGTCCGTACCCTCGTCGCGCCGAACCGCGACGACGGGGTACTGGCCGAGTTCGGCCCCCTCGTCCATGTACGATTTGACGAACCGCGCGGCCTGCAGCGTCCGGCACTCCTTTCGCGTCGTCGCGGTGCCCTCCTTGTACGCCTCCTCGTACTGCTGGTCGAGCTCCTTGCCCAGCGCCAGCGCGTCCTCCAGTTCCGCGTCGATGCCCGTGCCCGTGTACTCCTGGAGGAAGTTGAGCGTGAGGTCGTCGCGCTTGTCGTCGTTCGCTATCGACACGTCGCGCCAGTTCTCGTTGACCTTCTCGCGCTCGCCGAACCCGAACGAATCCTCGTAGGTCTTCTTCAGCGCGCGCTGGAACGCGGCGAGCACGTTGTAGCCCGACTCGCTCCGGAAGTCGTCGCTCTCCTGTAGTTCGTCCAGCGCGCCGTCGACGGTGTTCTCGGTCAGCGTCCGGGAGGCGTGGTCGCGGGCCGTCCCCTCGATGTTGTGGGCCTCGTCGAAGATGGTGATGACGTCCTCCGGGTCGCGGCCCAACCACCGGAAGAACTGCTCGCGGATGGTCGGGTCGAGCAGGTGGTGGTAGTTGCAGACGACCAGGTCGACGCCTTCCATGCCGTCTTTCAGCAGTTCGTAGCCGCACAGCGTGCGGCCGTCGGCGTACTCGTAGATGTCGTCGGGCGTGCGCACGTCGTCGTAGAGCCACTGATAGAACTCGCCCGTGTCCTCCGTGAGATTGTTGTAGTAGTACTCGCAGATGTTCTGCTCTTGTAGGGCCTCGACCTCGTCCCGTATCTGCTGGAGCTCGTCCATGACGGCGCTCCGGGCGTCCGCGGCGTCCGAATCGCCCTCCTGCATCTCCTCCAGCAGTTCGCTCTGACGCCGTTCGAGTTCCCGCTTGTCGCGCTCCGCATCGACGACCTCGTAGGTGTTGTCCCGGAGCACCTGACACTCCTGATAGTCCACGTCGATGTGGCACATCGACCCCTTCCCCCGGAAGACGACGGCGCGCAGGGGTTCCTTTCGAGTTATCTCGCGCGCTTCCGTGACGAACTGGCGCATCTGCTGGTGGACGTTGGTCGTGATGACCACGGTCTTGTCCTCCTCGCGCGCGTACTCCAAGGCGGGGACGAGCGAGGAGAGGGTCTTGCCCGTTCCGCAGGCACCCTCGAAGACCACGTCCTGTCCGCGCGACAGTCCGTTGTAGATGCGATCCATCGCCTCCCGCTGGTTGTCGTAGGGGGCGTCGTAGGGGAAGAACCGCATGTACTCGTTCGTTGTCGACACGATACGGGGTATTCGCGTCTTAGTTCAAAAACCCTTGCCTACGTGAGAGATACGCCGCCCGCCCTCGTCGCGTCTGCCGTCGCGGAGTCGTCCCGCGAGCGTCGAACCGAACGATTTGAAACGCCCGCGCCCCGTAGGTTCCGCCGAAATGCCATTCGCGGAACACGACGGCGTCTCGCTCTACTACGAGACGGACGGCGCGGGCGGCCGCGACACGGTCGCCTTCGTCGAGGACGCGGGCTACGGCGCGTGGCAGTGGGGCTGGCAACACGCCGCCGTCGCCGGGCCGTTCGAGTCGCTGGTGTGGGATAACCGAGGGACGGGGCGCTCGGACGCCCCCGACGGGCCGTACACGGTCGGGGAGATGGCAGACGATTTGGACGCGGTGTTGGCCGACCACGGGGTTCGGAACGCTCACATCGTCGGCGCGGGACTGGGCGGGATGGTCGCGCTCCGGTACGCCCTCGACCGCTCGCGGGCGAAGACGCTGACCCTCGTCGGCGCGTCCCCCGGCGGGTCGCGGTTCGGAACGCCCTCCGAGGTACGCGAGCGACTGCTCGCAGAGAAGACCCCCGAGGCGCTCCGCGAGTCGCTCCGTCCGGTCGTGAGCAGCGAGGCGTTCGAGGCCGGACTGGAGGAGGTCGTGGAGTGGCGGCTGGCGGACGACGCGGCGCTCCCCGCCCAGCGCGCCCAGTTCGCGGCGGTCGACGCCTTCGACGCGAGCGACCGCCTGTACGAGATACCGACGCCGACGCTGGTGCTCCACGGCACCGCGGACCGCGTGTTTCCGGTCGACGCCGGCCGGGCGCTCGCCGAGGGACTCCCCCGCGCCGACCTGCGGGAGTTCGAGGGCGCCCCGCACCTCGTCCACGTCGAGCGGTCGAAGGAGGTCAACGACGAACTGCTCGCGTTCCTCGAAGCGCACTCGGACGAGCGCGGCTAAGAGATGCGCAACCCGGGAAAACCGTCCGTAGCGTACTTCCGATTCGTCGCTCACTCGCCCCGGCACTGCGGGCAGGCGCCGTCTTCGATGTAGACGCTCAGGAACGACTCGCCGCATCGTTCGCACTCCCGTAACGCTCGTTCTCCCTCCGAGGCTTGCTCGTCCGCCGTGGCTCGATCGCCCTTCGAGACTCGCTCGTCCTCCGGTGCCTGTTCGTCTTCCGCTGCCCGTTCGCGTTCGTCTCGGTCGTTCGTAGCCATCGTGGAAAACCGTTTGATATCAAGCGCGGCCTTGCACATTAACGTATCTTATAAAGTACGATAAGTGGAAACTGGATTTCGCAGCGCGTTCACGACCCTCCGAAACTCCCACGACGAGTGCAGAACTGCTAACACCGTGCACGTCCCAACGAAGCGTATGTCGCTGTTACTGGCGCGACACGCCGACCTCTGGAGCGACCGAACGGCAGTCGTCGACGGCGAGGAGAGCGTCTCGTACGCCGAACTCGCCCGGCGAGTCGAGTCCGCGGCGGGGCGACTCGCGGCGCTCGGCGTCGGGTCCGGAGACCGAGTGGTCGTCGTCTCTCGAAATCGCGTCGAGGTGCTCGTGCTGCTGTTCGCCGTCCGACGGGTCGGCGGCGTGTTCGCACCCGTCTCGCACCGGCTGACGCCCGCGACCGTCTCGCGTCCGGTGGAGCAAATCGACCCCGCGTTGGTGGTGCACGAATCGGCGCAACGAGACCTCGTTCGACCCTTCGAGGACACCCGGTCGTTCGAGGAGTTCGAGCGCGTCGAACCCGCCGAGCACGACCCGGTCGAACCGGAGCGGGGCGACGACAGCCTCCTCTTTCACACCGAGGGCGGTGCGGAGGTCGTTCGCCTGTCCGCTCGGGCCGTCGAACGGAACTGCGTCGCCGCCGTCTCCGGTTGGGGACTCGGACGGGACGACCGCGCGCTCGCCCCCCTCCCGCTGTCGCTTCCCGACTGCCTGCTTCGGTTCGTCCTCCCGCTGCTCACCGTCGGCGGGAGCGTCGTGCTCCGGCGCGCGTTCGACCCGGAGGACGCGCTCGCCGTCATCGAGCGCCGCGGGGTGACCTGCTTCGACGCCGGGCCGACGGAGTTCCGCGAACTGGCCGACGCCGACGTCGACGCGGAACTCTCGTCGCTCGACTGGCTGGCGACGCGCGCCCGCGTGCCGCCGGACGTGCGCGAGGCGTTTCCGATTCCGATACTTCGCGCGTACGGCCGTCCGGAGACGGGTCCGAACGTCCTCCGCGGGACGCCGAGCGACGAGCGCGTCGGCAGACCGCTCCCCGGCTGCGACGTTCGCGTCGAAGGCGAGACGGGCGAACTCCTCGTCCGAGGTCCGGTCACCGCGAGCGGCCACCTCGGCGGCGAAGAATTCGGCGAGTGGATTCCGACCGGCGACCTGTTTCGCCGGGAGGGCGGGGGATACGTCTTCGTCGGGGGAGCGAGCGAACCGTTCGAGAGCGAGGGGAAGCGGATTCACCCGCAGGCGATAGAGACAGTCCTCGAATCGCACTCCGGGGTCCGGGCGGCGGGCGTCATCGAAACCGTCTCGGAGACCGGGGGAAGCGCGCCGAAGGCGGTGGTCGTCGGCGACGTTTCGCCCGGAGAACTCCGGGAGTTCGCGGAGGAGCGACTCGCGCCCCACGAGGTACCGCGCGCGGTCGAACTGGTCCCCTCGCTCCCCCGACGCGCGACCGGCGAACTCGACCGAGGGGAGCTACGAAAGCAATTCGGCGGATAGCGAGCGTCGGCGGCGGACTCCTGCTCGTGCTCTCCGGACAGCGACGTCGGGTCGAAGCGGAGACGAGAAGCGGTCGCGAAGCGACGAAATCGGGCGATGGCGAAGCGCGAAGGTGGTAATCGAAAGTACGGGCGAGTTTCCCGGTAGCGAAACCCACTTGACGGTTCGGGTTGCTAGTAGTATTCGAATGAGTCGGCCACGAATCGCGTTTTTAAATGCCGCGCACAGCGATGCAAATACGCGGCGGAACTTCCGACGCGAACTCGACGCGGACCTCGTCGAGTTCGACGCCACCGACGGTCATCTCCCCGACAACTTCGACTTCGACGCCGCGGTCGTCTCCGGGTCGCGGGCGTCGGTCTACTGGGACGACGGGTGGATTCCGCCGTTGAAAGAATGGGTTCGGGAAGCGGCCGAAACCGGGCTACCCATGTTGGGAATCTGTTACGGTCACCAGCTACTGGCGGACGTGCTCGGCGGCGAAGTCCGCGACATGGGCGAGTACGAAATCGGGTACCGCGAAGTCGAACACTCCGGCGAGTCGCCCCTGTTCGACGGTATCAACGACCGATTCGTCGCGTTCACGACCCACTCCGACGAGGTCGTCGAACTCCCGCCGGGCGCGACGTCGATCGCGGAGAACGACTACTCCAACCACGCCTTCCGCAAGGGGGACGTGTTCGGCGTTCAGTTCCACCCCGAGTACGACATGGCCACCGCCGAGGCGGTCACGCTCGGCAAAGACCTCCCCGAGGAGCGCCTTCAACGCGTCTTGGACGGCATCAACGAGGAGAACTACGCCGCGGCCGCCGAAGCGAAACTCGTCTTCGAGAACTTCACCGACTACGTCGGTACACGAACGACGAAACGAGACGATATTCCGCCGTCATCGGCATAAACAACCTGAATAGTTAACCACCAGAGTCACCCCCGTCGGGGGCGTGATGATAGTCCATGGCAGACCGGACGACCGACGATGAGAATTCGTCTAACGCTTCCGCTTCGCCCGATGGCCCGAGTGCCAACGTCCCTCCGCTCTCGCAAGACGCACTCTTCAACGCGCTCTCCTCCCGTCGGAGTCGCTACATCCTCCACAACCTTCGGAGCGAAGAGACGCCGCTGACGCTCGCGGACATCGTGGACACCGTCGCCGCGTGGGAGACCGACAAGTCCATCGACCTCGTCTCCGACGAGCACCGCCACAACGTCTCCATGTCGCTCCAGCACACGCAACTCCCGAAGCTCGCGATGGCCGGGCTCGTCCAGTACGACGAGGAGCGCGAACTCGTGGACAGGGGCGTTCACGCCGACCAGGCGGACGCGTACCTCGACATCGCGGTGGCGCGGGACGACGCGGTGCCGAAGGACGATTGAAACGTTTTTCCGAGCCTGAACGACACCGAGACGCGGAGCGAACGCTCTCGGACGCGAAGTAGGGGCGCAGCCCGTCGTCAGCTTCCGGAGTAGGAGCGCTTTTTAGCCTCCCCTCCGGAGGGTTTTTCATGCTCGATTACGCGGAACTGGAGGCCGACCTCGGACAGGAAGAGCGGATGGTGCGGGACACCGCCCGCGAGTTCGTCGCGGAGCACGTCACGCCCGACATCGGCGACCACTTCGAGGCGGGGACGTTTCCGGAGGAGATAATCCCCGAGATGGGGGAACTCGGCTTTTACGCGCCGAACCTCGACGGGTACGGTCTTCCGGGGGTGAGCGAGACGGCCTACGGCCTGCTGATGCAGGAGTTGGAGGCGTGCGACTCCGGCCTGCGCTCGATGGCGAGCGTGCAGGGCGCGCTCGTGATGTACCCCATCCACGCGTACGGTTCGGAAGAGCAGAAGGAACGCTGGCTGCCCGCCCTCGGCGAGGGGACGGCGGTGGGCTGTTTCGGCCTGACGGAACCGGAGCACGGCTCGAACCCGTCGGGGATGGAGACCTACGCCGAGAAGGACGGCGACGAGTACGTCCTCAACGGGTCGAAGACGTGGATCACCAACTCGCCCATCGCGGACGTGGCGGTCGTTTGGGCGCGCGACCGCTCCGCCGACGATACCCCGGTTCGCGGGTTCCTCGTCGAGACAGACCGCGACGGCGTGACGACGAACAAGATAACCGAGAAGCTCTCGCTCCGCGCCTCTATCACGGGCGAAATCGGCCTCCAGAACGTCTCGGTTCCCGAGGACGCCGTCCTGCCCGGCGTCGAGGGGATGAAGGGACCGCTGTCGTGCCTCACCCAAGCCCGGTACGGCATCGCGTGGGGCGCGGTCGGCGCGGCCCGCGACTGCTTCGAGACGGCCCGCGAGTACGCGATTAACCGCGACCAGTTCGGCGGCCCCATCGCGCGCTTCCAACTCCAGCAGGAGAAACTGGCCGAGATGGCGACCCAGATAACGACCGCGCAACTGCTCGCGCACCGCCTCGCCGAACTGAAAGAGCGCGGCGACATGCGCCCGCAGCACGTCTCGATGGCGAAGCGAAACAACGTCCGGATGGCCCGCGACCAAGCCCGCGTCGCCCGCGAGATGCTCGGCGGAAACGGCATCACGACGGACTACTCGCCGATGCGCCACATGGCGAACATGGAGACGGTGTACACCTACGAGGGCACCCACGACATCCACACGCTCGTTCTGGGGCAGGATTTGACCGGAATCGCCGCCTTCGAGTGAGCGGCGCGAGCGAGGGCTCGAAAGGCGCTATTCGTCTTTCGGCGTTCGAATAGACGCAGTCGTCGAAAAAGACAAGTATACCCTTCTCGAATCATCCCCCGTCCATTCTCTCGGTCGGAGCGACAGCGCCCGCGCTCGAATCGGCCCGTCGCTCCGACCGGTCGTCGCCCGTCACGCGACGAACATCATGCACGAAGACGAACGAGAGTTACGGAAGAGACTCGCACAGCACGCAAAACGGTACGAAGTCGTCCGGAAACTCCACGACGTACCGCCGCACGTAACGCACGAAGTTCGGGTAGACGGGAAGCGAGCGGTTTGCAAACGGGCGACGAGCGATGAAGGCAACCCGACGATGGAGGCGCGAGCCATGCGGTTCCTCGAAACGAACGCGTCGGTTCCGGTGCCGCGCATCCTCGCAGTCGGGGACGACTACTTCGTCGCGGAGTGGTGCGACGACGTGCCGGCGGAGAGGACGCTCGACCGTGAACGCGCCCGAACGATGGGCGCCGGAATGGCGACGCTTCACGACGAAACGGCCTTCGAGGCCACGGGGTTCCTTCGGGACGACGGCGGGAAACTCGCGCTCGACGCCCGCGAGACGTGGCACGAAACGGTCTGCGCGTTCCTCGCCGACCTGCGAGATTTCCTCGAACCGCTCGGTTACGACGATGTGGCTTCCGACGCGCTCACGTTCGTCCGCGAGCATCCCGATCTGTTCGACGGGGCGGGCGACCCCGTTCTCTGTCACGGCAACTACCTGCCGGAACACGTGGGGACCGACGGCGACGAGGTGACGCGCGTCATCGACTTCGAACACGCGCTGGCCGCCCCCGGCGAGTACGATTACTGGCGGACGGTCCTTCCCCTGTTCGCGGATTCGAACCGGTCGGACGAGGCGCTCGCCGAATCGTTTCGCGCGGGCTACGAGTCGGTTCGCTCGCTTCCGGACGAATTCGACCGGCGGCGGAAGGCGTACTGGACGGTCAACACGGTTTCGTACTTTCGGTCGCTCTTCCTCCAGCGCCAACGGACCGGACAGGAGGCGGCTCGAACGGCGTCTTTCTTCCGAAAGTACGTGTACGATACCATCGACTCGCTGCGGGACGAACGGTAGCGACGACCGCTGATTCAACCGCCATCGACCTCGATTTTATACCGTCGGCCGGTAACTGAGGGACATGAACGGAACTGGCGAGGTCGAGGCGATTCACATCGCGCGGGAGGCGGAAGCCCGGACGGAGGCGGTCGAGGAGGTCGAAGCGGTCGCGGGGCGAGGCCTGCGCGGCGACCGCTACTTCTACGACGAGGGGACGTTCTCGGGCGACGACATCACCCTCATCGAGGCGGAGGCGCTCTCGGCCGTCGAGCGGAGTCCGGCGTCTCGCTCGAACCGGGTGCCCATCGCCGGAACGTGACGACCCGCGACGTCGCGCTGAACCACCTCGTCGGCGAGCGGTTCAGAGTCGGAACGGCGGTCTGCGAGGGCGTTGAACTCTGCGAACCGTGCTCGCACCTCGAGTCGCTGACGCAGGAGGGGACGCGCTCCGCGCTGGTGCACCGCGGCGGACTCCGCGCCGCCATCGTGGAAGACGGTGCGATTCGAGTCGGGGACGGCGTGGAACCGCTGTGACGGGCGGCGACGTCGGCGCTTCGGCGGGTTCGCCGGACTAGCGTTTGCGGAGCTTCCCCCACCACGCCCGACGGTCGGCGGCCCAGCGGTAGGCGGGTTCGCGGATGCGGGCGCGGGCCGGGCCGGGCAGGAGGCGAAACAGCGCGACGACGGCGCGCTCCGGGGAGTCGAGTCGGGCGAGCACCTCCTCGGTCGCCTCGCCGCACGAGTACACCCGGTCGTCGGTGAGGAGGTGAGCGCACCGCTCGTAATCGGCGGGGAGGCGCGCGCGTTGGTCGGGCGTGAGTTCCGAGAAGCCCACGAGCTCGAAGTCGCCGCGAGCGTCGGCGTACTCCGCGGACCACGTGCAGAAACCGCAGTCGTCGTCGTACACGAGTCGAGGCGGATGTCGGGGCACACGCCCGCTTCGTGACCGATTCGGATACTCCCTTCGAATCGACGGGACGCTTCAGGAAGCGGGAACCACCATCCACCGACTATCGGTCGGAACGCATACCGTAATTATCAGAAAACGAACGTCTTACGGAGCCTTTATTTAACCGCCCATATATAAATTACCCATGCGCCGTAGAAGATTTCTGACGGCGTCCGGAGCAGTGCTCGTCGGGGGGGTCTTGGCGGGTTGTGCCGGTTCCGGACCGAACGACAGCGGAAACGGGGAGGTTTCGAAGACGAAAACGAAGGGGTCGGGCGGATCGGCCTCGAACGGGGGCGGAACCGCCGGAGAGGGCGGGACGACCGCGAAGGGCGGTTTCGAACTCGTCTCGGCGAACGTACCCGACCAAGTCACCGCGGGCGAGGAGTTCGCGCTCAAACTCACCGTCGAGAACCGCGGCAACAGCCCCGCCGCGTTTCGGTCGCCGATTCGGGTTGATGCGGGCGGCGGTACGCAGCAGTCCGGCACCATCCGAACCAAGGAGGTCGCGCCGGGGAAGACGGCGACGTGGTCGACGAAACTCTCCTACCCGTACGTCGGCGCGGTGACCTACCGAATAGCGAACCTCGAAAAGACGTTCACCGTGAAGTTCGTCGGCGAACGCCTCCCGGTCGGCGAGACGTTCCTCAGTCCGACGGAGATGGCGGTCACGGTTCGGGACGTCACCCTGACCGACCAGTATCGGTACGTCCGGGGGAACGGTCGAAGGGTGGACGTGGACGCCAGCGAGGGTCGACAGTGGGCGTTCGTCACCGTCCGCGCGGAAAACCGATTCCGAATGGGCCAGACGCTGCCGAAAGCGGATAGCTTCCGGCTGGTCGTCGGCGATAAACGGGAAGCGCCCACCGATATCGCCAAAGAGAACGGTCAGTACAAGTTGGAACGGTTCGGGCGTCGCGAGGTCAAACCCGGCGGCAGCAAAAGCGGTTGGTTGGCTTACGACGTCTCCGCCGACCGCTCCGCGAGCGACCTCGCGGTCGAATGGAAGGGAAGCGACGGTACCGGTACGTGGACGGCGCTGTGGCGTCCGTAATCGGTCGAACGGCCCGCGGCGACGTCGTCGATTCCACGGGGCCTCGTCGGGGTCGACGAGGCGCTCTCCGCGGTCGAGAGCGTCGATAGCCGTCACGTCCTCGCGGTCGAGTTCGGGGACCGCGAGGTTCTCTCGAAGGTGGTCTTCGCCCGTCGATTTCGGGATGGGGACGACGTTCTCCTTCCGCTGGTGCCACGCGAGACCGACCTGCGTCGGCGTCGCGTCGTACTTTTCGGCTATCTCGCGGAGTTCGGGAACGTCGTCGGCGTCGCCCTTCAGAATGGGTGCGTACGCGACGAGTACGAGGTCGCGTTCTCGGGCGTAAGACCGGAGTTCCGCCTGCTGAAAGAGCGGGTGCATCTCGACCTGATTGGCGACGACGGGCGCGTCGAGAACCGCTCGCGCCTCGTCCAACAGGTCGGGCGTGAAGTTGCTCACCCCGACGTGGCGGGTCTTTCCCTCGTCGTAGAGTCGGTCGAAGGCGGGTAGGGTGTCCCCGGCGTCGTAGGCCCGCGTGGGCCAGTGGACGTAGAGCAAGTCGACCCGGTCCGCGCCGAGTCGGTCGAGGCTCTCGTCCGCGGTCGCGAGCACGTCGTCGTACGCGAGGTTGTCGGGGTGAATCTTCGTGGCGAGGAACACCTCCTCGCGGGGGACGTCGGCGCGAGCGATGCCCGCGCCGACCGCCGCCTCGTTTCCGTACATCTGCGCGGTGTCGACGTGTCGGTAGCCCAGTTCGAGCGCGGTTCGGACGGTCTCGGCGCACCGCTCGAAATCGTCGTTGCCGGACGTGCCCAGTCCGGGTGACGGTATCTCTATCACGTCGCCATCGAGGGGCGGGAGGGCGAAAAAGCTCGGTGTCCCGGAGGAACGCGGGCGGGTTTCGGCGCGGTGCGATTTCGTCGGGTTCGATCGTGGAAGCGGTCGAATCCGACTCGCTTCCGGTCGTCCTCGGTTTCGGGCTCCCTCGATGCGTCATCGCCGTCGGCTCTTCCCGTACAGTCGAAGCGAGGGGGTTCGAACCCCGCCGTCGAATCCACGCCGGGCGCGAACTCGCCCGTTTCGGCCTGCGAGTCGAAACGGTCTCCCGTCGGACGCGCGTTCCGTCGGCGGGGGTGACTTTGTGATTCGTTGTCGAACCCCTCGGTTTCCGGTGGAGAAGTTACGAGTAGGTTTTTCGGCCGCTTTCGTTTCGCGTGCGGTCGATCGCCCTCGGAATAGGGCATCGTTTCGGGTGGAACGGAGCGCGGTGTCGTCTGCGAGGGAGCGCTCCCTCCGGGTACGCACCCCCGCGTCGACGGCCCGAAGAACCGCGCCCGATACCCGAACTCAGTCGAACCGTCCGGTTTCGGCCCCGCACTCGATGCACAGCGTCACGAGCGCGTCCCTGTCCTCGGTCATCTCGATGGTGTTCGGAGTTCGTTCGCCGCAGTCGGGGCACTCGCGGCGCATCTCCACCAAGTCGGATTCGCGCGGCGCGCCGATCGCCAGCGCGACGACGCGCTCGTCGCCCTCGTTCACGCCCCGCTGGAACTCGCCGGGGCCGAACCGAACGACCTCGCCCGCCTCGACCGTCACTTCCCCGTCGTCCGTCTCGAAGGTGGCGGTGCCCGACTGCACGTAGAACACTTCCTCTTGCTCCTCGTGGGCGTGGTAACCGAACGCGAAGCTCTCGTCCGGCGCGAGTTCGTAGTAGTTGACCGCCACGTTCACGGCACCGAGGGGCTTCGAGAGCTCTCGTCGCACGTCGGCGGCGCTCATCCGCGCGTCGACCGCTTCGATGGTGACTTTCTCCATGCGGGCTTCTCCGGAACGGGTCGCCGTAAAACCACCCGCTGACAGCGGTCTGTTATTTAAAACCTTTGTTAGTCGAAAAACGGGAATCCGCGCCTACGGGTCGCTTCCGCCAGTTTTTAGCCTAACCTAAAAAATCGGGCGCGAACGAACCTTTAAGTTGAGAGCGGGGATTTAAGTACCTCTCCCCCGTTGCTTCGAACAGGTGGACGACCGTATGGCTATTGACCCACAATTCACTGAGAACCGCGAAAAAGTAGACGAGCACGAGGGCCACGACGTTTGGGGGCCGGTCGACGAACCCGAGCAACTCGGTATCCACGGCACGCACGTCGCGGTGGACTTCGACATTTGCATCGCCGACGGTGCCTGTCTGGAAGACTGCCCCGTGGACGTGTTCGAGTGGGTGGACTCCCCCGGACACCCCGAGAGCGAGGAGAAGGCGGACCCGGCCAACGAAGCGCAGTGCATCGACTGCATGCTCTGCGTGGACGTGTGCCCGGTCGACGCCATCGACGTGGACGCCGGTCGCGTCTGAGCGTCGATAACGAAAATCGCTCTTTGTTCTACCCTCGAACTTATTTATATCCTCGGTCCAATAGAGTGGTATGAACCCCAGCACCCTCCGACGAGGCAGTTCAAGGTGGTGGCCGTGAGTCCCGAGACGGAGCAACGAGACGACGTACTTTCGCTCGACCTCGGAGAGTCTCCGATGCCGTTCGACCCGGAGGGCGTCCTCGGCACCGACCACGACGGGGACGTGCTCACCGTGTTCACGGTCGCCGGCGGCGGTGCGTCACTGGTGCTCGCGCGCGAGTCCGCCGCGTCGGACCGACCGACCCCGCTCGACGAGGACGACCTCACGACGGCGCTCCGAACCGGCCTCGCCTACCTCTTCTGCGACGGCGTTCGGACGGTGCGAGTCCGGGCCGACCCGGACTCCGTCGCCGACGCGCTCGACGCGCTCGGCGGCGACGCGCTCCATCGCTACGAGGACGTGACGTTCACCGCAAAACTCGAAGATTAGTCCGGTCGGTCGATGTCCAGTTCCTGCCGCAGGGACGCCAGCGCCTCCGACTCCGCGAGGTCCTCGAATTGCTCACGGAAGTGCGCGTCGCAGAGGCCGACCTGCACGCCGCCCAGTTCCGGCGCGAACGACGCTGTTCGGTCACAGTAGTGACACCGCATGCGCCGGACTACGGTCTCCATCGAATTGAACCCTGCGCTCAGAGCGTCACCGCGCTCCGGAAGTGACGATACTCGGCCTTCGAGAGTCCCGCCCGTCCCAACTCGTGGTCGTGCGCGTCGCTCCCGCCGGTCGGGACGAGACCGTGGTCGGCGATGGCGCGCTCGACGGGTCGCGGATCGACCTCGCGCCCGTACGGGTAGTATCGCTCCACCGCGTCGAGTTCGGCCGTCAGCTCGAGCGCCGCCTCCGGGTCGTCGTACCGATAGGGGTGCGCTAACCCGACGAGTCCGCTCGCCTCGGAGAGCAGTTCGACCCCCCGGTCGAAGCTCGGCACGTCGCGGGCGACGTAGCACGGTTTGTCGGCGCCGATGAGGTCGGCGAACGCGCCTCCGAAGTCGTACTCGGCGTCCGGGTGGTCGTCGATGGCCCGGGCGATGTGCGGCCGACCGATCCCCTCGCGCGGTTCGAGGTCGAGGTCGATGCCGAGTCGGTCCTCGACGCGGTCGATGATGGCCCGCCCGCGCTCGACGCGGTCGGCCTGTAGTCGCTCCAGTTCGTCCGCGAGGTCGGGCGTCGGGTAGACTCCGTACCCGAGCAGGTCGACGTGCTGTCCGTCGGGCGCTTCCACCCGGAGTTCGATACCGTGAACGACCGTCACGCCCTCGACGGACGTGACGGGCGTCGGCAGGTCGGGATGCAACCGGTCGTGGTCGGTGACGGCGACGACCGACACGTCCGCGGCCCGCGCGGTGGAGGGAACTTCCTCCAACTCCATCGCTCCGTCGGAGTTAGTCGTGTGGACGTGAAGGTCGGCGAAGACGCTCATACACGGTTTCGGTCGTACGGCAGGAAGGGACTTGCGGTGCGTAACGGCGGCGTTCCGGGTACGTGATTATACTGATTGTACATCCTTATATTCGTGGTGATTCATTGGCGACAAAGTTTATAATGAACTTTACTGTCCATCAGTTTACGATGACGCTCAAGCAAGCGACCGAGTTGCTCGACGCGCACCAGTATCCGACCGACACCGAGCAGCTGATAGAGGCCCACGGCGACTACGAAATCGACCACCCGAACGGAACCGAGACGCTCAGCGACGTGTTCGGTCGCGTCGGCAACGAGACGTACGAGTCCGCGGAGCAGGCCCGCGAAGCGATGTACTGCGCGCTCGGCCACGAAGCCGTCGGTCGCCGCCACTACAGCGACCGCGACCCGACGACGATGGGGACGCTCGGCCCGGAGCAGGTGTCGTTCTAAACCCACTCGACCGCTCGGTTCAGCGACAGCGGCACCGACCCTTTTCTGTACGCTTCGACGCGCCCGGAGGGTCGAGCGCGGAAGACGACGGCGGGTCGATGGCGGACGCCCGGTCGCTCGCCGACGACCGCGGACCACTCGTCGTCCCGGAAGCCGGAGCAGTCCACGAACAGCACCGCGCCGCCTCCGTGTTCGCGCAGTTGACCGGTCGATTTCGTCGCCGCCGTCTCGCGCACCGCGGCGACCGGCGTGTCAGCGGCCCTGCGCGTGGGGGGGTTCGGTCGCGTGACCTCGACGAGCGGAGACTGGCCGCCGTCGCGCGGGACGGCGCGGAAATCGAGGGAGTGTCCGGTCGTCACCTCGATTTCGGGCTCGAGGTCGTAGCCCGCGTCCACCAGCAGCTTCCCGACGGTGAACTCGCTCATCGCGGCGCTCATGCGAGTTTCGTCGACGTACTCGCTGGTGCCGAGCTTCGACGCCATCGTGTAGCGGTGGTCGTCCAGCGCCCCGGTGCGGAGGAATCGCTCGTAGAACGAGAGCGCCTCGTCGCGCGTCGCGTCGGGGAAACCGGCGGCGTGGTCGCGGAAGAACGTCCGCGACGTCTTCCGACCGTCCTTGGAGAAGAGAACCGGCAGGAAGAACCACGAGAGGTAGTCGTACTCGGCCAACCACGGGGATTCGACGGCGAGGTCGGCGAGCAGTTCGCGCTGACCCCACCGGGCGACCGGATACGGCACCTCGTCGAACGTGTACTTAGTCGTGCGCCAGAGGGCGGGCGGCGTCTCGGTGTTCCCGAGCCAGAACGCGCGGTCGTCGTCCCACGCGAACAGCGCCACGTCGCCGTTGTCCATCTCGAACCGAACCGCGTCGAAGCCGTTCGGTTCGACGTAATGCGGCGTCGTCGAGCGCGCGCCGACTTTCGAGTCGAGGTGCGCGTACAGCTGGGAGGTGATGCGGTCGTCGTTCCACCGCTCCGGAGAGCGGCGAAAGCGGAGCGGGCTTGCCACGTGGGACGGTAGTAACCGTGAGCGTTTACGTGTTGTGCACGCCCCGTTACGCGCCGCTGTCTCCGTCTGACGATTTTCCAACTTGGTCGAATGATGTGAATATCCGTTACATTAATAACCAATTGCCGCCAAGTATGAGTGTGGTTGTCATGTCAATGGGTGCCTATGACGAAGATGAGCACGAGCGCCGTGAGCGCAAGAACAGTACCGTAGACGCGAGTTTCGACGACGTACGCTCGGATTATCACGGGACTGTGGAGTACGACTCCGGCGACTCGGCGGAAGACCTGCTCAAGCAGTTCGAGAAGATAAAGTCCCAGTAGCTCGGCGGTTTTCCGTTCGCACTCACCACCCGGGGGTGGGTGGTGCGCCGCGTTCTTCCTCGACACGCTTCGTTACCGCCGGGTCCGGCTCGTCGTCCGCCGCCATCGCCTCCCACTCGGCGGCGGCCCGTCCGACCCACGAGTCCGCCGCGCGCGCTTTCACCAGCGCGTCGTCGTACGCCTCGCGGTCGGTGCCCGTCGTTCCGGGCCGCCCGGCGACGGCGGCGGCGACGAACCGGGCGCGGTCGTCGTCGGTCGACTCGTCAGCGAGCAGGCGGTCGACGACCCCCCGCAGTTCGTCGGGGTCGGGGTAGACGAAGACCTTCTCGCCGATGGCCTGCGGGCCGAGGAGGAGCCCCGAGAGCGCGCGCGGCGGTTCGTCGTCCAGCAGGCGGTCGCCGCCGAAGGCCGCTTCGACCCGCTCGCACTCGGTCTGTTGGCCGAGTTTGAGGTTGTGTCCCGGGTACTCCGCGCACTCCGTCGGATACGTCTCCTCGTCGTGGATCCGACACTGGAGCGTCTCCGGGTCGAGGAAGGCGCACGTCGGGAGCCACGCCGGGACGACGGCGTCCGAGTCGTCGGAGCCGTCGGCGTCGCCGGAGTCGTCCGAGTCGCCGACTCCGAAGGGTGCGACCGGTTTCGGCGGTTTGCGGAGTCCGAGGAAGAAGGCGGGTTTCCCTTCGATGGCGGCCAGTTCGACGCCGTCAACCTCGACGCCCGACTCGTCCTCCCAGAGTCGGGGCGTCAGGGCGTCGGCGAGTCCGGCGTCGAGAAAGGCTCGGACGTCGCCGCGGGTGAGCGGAACGAGGTTGTAGGCGTCGTCCAGCGGTTTCCGCGCCCCCCGGCGCTCGTGCTCGGAGGCCTCCGGCGCGATGGCGCGCCAGTCGATACAGCAACCGGCGCATCCCTCGCAGTTCACTTCCATGGCGTCGGTCGTACGAGATTGAGTGGCATAAACCGTGCGACCGGAATTATGTGCCTCCGCCTACGACTACGGGCATGGACGACAGCGTGCGCGTCTGGCTGGTCGAGCGAACCTACTCGGACGACGAACAGAACCTCATCATCCTCGTCTACGCGACGCCCGACGGAACGCGGTACTTCCGGAAAGAGCGGGCCCTCCCGAGTTTCACCGGGTCGGCTCGCCCGACGCTCGCGGCGCTCGACGTGTCGCCCGACCAGTTGGGGTCGGTGGACGACGAGGAGACGCGGGAGCGGTACGCGAGCGAGGCCGGTCGAATGGCCGACGAACACGACCTCGACGACGAGATCTGATACTGACGGCGTTACAATCCGTACTCGTACGTAGCTATAAGTATGCGAACGTGTAATATACGTTGGAATATTAGAATAATTCATGTGATTTCGGTCGTTATCTTCAGACGATGCGAAGACGCACATTCATGTCCGCGCTCGCAACCGCCACGGCCGCGGGGTCGATCACCGCGACCGTAAGCTCCGACGTGCGGGCCGCCTCGGGCCAGATTTCGCCGCTCGAATGCTACTCGACGTCGAGTTTCCTCGACCACGCGTACGGCGAACTGACCGACGGTTCCGTCGTCGCCGTCTGGGCCGAGGGCACCGCCACGAACGGCGACGGCGACGGAAACGGCGACGCGACGCTCTACGGCGAGAGTACGGCGATTCCGCTCGTCGTCGCCGACTGGAACGTCGTCGCGTTCGGTTCGACGCTCGTCGAGGACGGTTCCAACTGGCAGCGGGGCAACGAGGAGTTCGTCCTCAACGTCTGGGACGACGAACTCGGCGGCTCCGGCACCGTCCTCTGGGACGAGGGCCACGGCCAGTACTACACCCTCTCCAAGTTCTCGAACTTCGAGAGCTACGCCGAGGACAACGGCTACACCGTCGCGGCGACGACCGACCTCTCGAACGACCTCGGTTCGGCGGACGCGGCGGTCGTCACCTCGCCGTCCACCGCCTTCACTACCAAAGAACTGAGCGCCCTCGGCGACTTCGTCGCCGGCGGCGGTTCCCTGTTCCTCCACGGCCAGTCCGACTACGGCGACTACGACGAGACGGCCAACCTGAACGACGTCGCGGGGTATCTCGAACTCGCGTTTCGATTCAACGACGACGAGGTGCTCGACGCGTCGAACAACGGCGGTGCCGACTACAAGCCGGTGACCGACCGCTTCAACACCTCGTTCGACTACTTCGGCGACCGCGCCGGTCTGGGTCTCGACAAGAGCGAGACGTACACCGTGGACGTGACCTCGGTCACCGACGGCGACACCGTGGACGTGCAGTTCAGCGACGGTTCGACCGAGAGCGTCCGCATCCTCGGCATCGACACGCCCGAGAAGTCGTCGAACAGCCAGCACGAGCGCCCCGAGGAGTGGGAGGGTATCGAGTCGATGGACTACCTCGGGACGTGGGGTTCGAACGCGACCTCCTACGCGCAGGGCGAACTCGGCGGGAAGACGGTCGAACTCTCCTTCGACGAGAACGAACCCGTGCGCGACGCCTACGGTCGGGTGCTCGGCTACGTCCACTACGACGCGGACGGGGACGGTTCGCGCGACGCGTTCTACAACCGCAACGCGGTGCGGGACGGCTACGCCCGCGTCTACGGCTCCGGCTTCTCGCACCACGACGACTTCCGGTCGGCGGAGGCGACGGCCCGCGCGAGCGGCACCAACGTCTGGGGCGCGAGCGACCCCGAGAACTCCGCGGAGATTCGCAACCGCGCGGTGGACGACCTGTTCTTCCCGACGACGGCGAGCGTCCGCACGTCCGCGGGCGCGGTCGCCGACTCCCGCGTCCCGGTGTACGCCGAGAGCACGGCCGCGCAGAGCGGCGGTTACGCCTACGGCGGCGACATCCCGCTCGTGGCGGTGGACGAATCGGCGAACGTGGCGATGGTCGGGAGCCCCCTCATCGACGAAGCCTACGAGAAGGCCGAGGGCTTCGCGGTCGACACGTCGGGGTACGAGAACTTCGTCTTCCTGACGAACCTCGTCGACTACCTCGCCGACACGACGGGCGACGTGCTCATCGACGGCGGCCACGGCCAGTTCGACGCGGGGTACGCGCTCTCGAACGAGGACGCCGCCTACTACCAGCGGTTCCTCGAAGGCGTCGGAATCGGCTTCGAGCAGTCGAACGACCTCGACACCTTCGACCTCTCGGGGTGGCGGGCCGTCGTCGTCACGACGCCCGTCTCGGCGTTCACGCAGGCGGAGATCGACGCCCTCAACGGCTTCGTCGCGGACGGCGGTGCGGTCGTCCTCGTCGGCGCGGGCACCGCCCCGTCGAGCGCCCGCGCGAACCTGAACGACCTCGCGTCCGCGCTCGGCACCGACCTGCGACTCAACGGCGACCAGGTGACCGACGGCACGAACAACGTCGACGGTGACTCGGCGATTCCGACGACGACGGTCTTCGACGCGTCCTTCCCGCTGTTCGACGCCTACGCCGGTTCGGGCGGCGGTGGCGGCGGCAGCGGCGAACTCTCCGTCGTCCGGATTCACGCGGACGCGTCGGGCGACGACACGAACAACCTGAACGACGAGTACGTCGTCTTCGAGAACACCGGCGGCTCCAACCTCGATTTGACCGGCTGGTACGTGGAGGACGAAGTCCAGAAGCGGTACGACTTCCCCGGCGGTTTCACCCTCGCGGCGGGCGCGCGGGTGACGCTCCGCTCCGGAACCGGCACGGACACCCAGACCGACCTCTACTGGGGCCGAACCGGTTCGGCGGTGTGGAACAACGGCGGCGACACCGTCTACGTCTACGACGACTCCGGCAGCCTGCACACCAGCAAGTCGTACTGAGCCGCACCAATACACACGTTCGGTTTCGCTCTTTTCCGGCGGTTCAGGACGGTCCGGAGATGAGTCTCCGATTAGGGAGTTCTTCGTGACGACGTTCGCGCTGCCTCTCGTTCACGTTCGTTCGCGGAAACCCCGCTGGGCGCTTTGCCTCGTTCACCGGTGTGGACGTCCGGCGGCTGGTCGGCCAAATCGACTCCGCACCTCGCAATCGCCCGAACGTTCTTTCTTCCGCCCGTTCCAACCGTCTCGTATGGCCTCCGAAGAGTGCGACGGCTGCGGGGCGTCGGTACCCATCGCGGGCGGCATCGCCGACCTCTGGAACGCGAACCGGAAGTCGTCCGGCGGGATGACGCTGGAGTTCGAGGACGGGAGCGAACACTTCCTCTGTTACGCCTGCATCGAGCGGTTGCCGGACTACCCGACCGAGGAGGACGTGGCCGAACTGGCCGAGTAGGACGTCGATTCCTCCGACGCTGGCGGTGCCGCGGTGCCGAGGGCGGTCGCCCCCGCGTCGAATCGACCGCCCCGCCGGTCGCAATATTGACCCGTTCTCGCGCCCTTACTACCTGTTGTGAGGGGGTTTCACTTCGGGTCGGTGTGGGGGATTCCCGTTCGAATCGACGCCAGCCTGCTGTTGGCGCTCCCCGTCGTGGGATGGTGGATTCAGCGCGGCGTCTCGGTTCGGGTCTGGATAGACGTTCTCACCGCGATTTCGCCGCACACGCTCGTCTACTCGTCCATCGACACGGGGGTGACGCCGTGGCTCATCGGCACGAGCGTCTTCTTCGGCTTCGCGGCGAGCCTCTTCGCCCACGAATTGGCGCGCGTGTGGATGGCGAGGCGGTACGGCGTCAACACCCGGTACGTCCTCCTCTGGATTTTCGGCGGCCTCTCGGAGTTCGAGTACGACCCCGTCTACTTCGAACACGAGACGCCCATCGCGCTCGCCGGAATGGTCGCGAGCGCGCTTCTCACCGGAATTTTCACCGCCATCCTCTGGTTGCTCCCCGGCACCACCCCGGAGTTCGTGGCGTCGTTCGGTATGCTCGCGATGTTCAACGGCGTGGTCTGGCTCGTCAACCTGTTGCCCATCTTCCCGTTCGACGGCGCGCTGTTTCTTCGCTCGCTGGTGGTCCGCGTCGCGGACGTGAAAACGGCGACGCGGGTCGCGAGCCTCGTCGGGCAGGCGCTGGCCATCGGGATAATCTTCTACGCCGCGGTCGTGCTCGGCAACGTCCTCCTGGGTCTGGTCGCCGTCTTCTTCTACTTCTCGTCCGTCTCCGAACACCAGTCGGTGTCGAACTGGTCGTTCCTCGACGACATGCCCGTGTCGGCGTTCGTGCGGCGGAAAGCGGAGTGCGTTCCGTCGGGAACGCTGGTGGAGGACTTCCTCGCCGACGAACGACCGGACCTCGACGAGATAACCGCGTACCCGGTGTGCGACGGCGACGGGACGCCGGTCGGCGTCCTCACGACGACCGCACTCCAATCGTGGGAACGGCGAGCGAGACCCTCGAGCACGACGAACGTCGGCAAACTCGCGTCGGAGGACGCCGTCGCCGTTCGACCGGACGAAAACGCGTTCAGGGTCTACCTGCTACTTCGGGAGGATACGAAGTACGTCCTCGTATCGTACCCGGACGAGATCGGCGTCCTGACCAAACCCGACTTCCTCCACATGCTCGAGACCAGACAGGAGATCGCCGGCGTGCGGCCGACGACCTGGCCGTAACGCCGGTCGCGCCGTCGGGAATCCGTTCCGGCCCCCGGAGCAGTCAAGGCTATGTTCTTCCGTGTTCTCTTCCCTATCAGGTCGCAAAGACCACAAGTGGGGACGAGGGTTATCATGTTACTCGAAACGGCGAGCGGAGTACTTCCGCCGCTCAACGAACATCAGCTACTGTACCTGTTCGTTCAGCTGTTCCTGCTGTTGTTCACCGCTCGCATCCTCGGCGAAGGAGCGAAACGCGCTGGTCTTCCGTCCGTGTTGGGGGAGTTGCTCGCGGGAATCGTGCTCGGGCCGTCGCTGCTGGGTGCCGTCGCGCCCGGTCTGTTCACCGCGCTCTTTCCGCAGAACGCGGTGCAGTACCACCTGATAGAGGTCGTGTCGTGGATCGGCCTCCTCATGTTGCTCGTCGTCACGGGCTTCGAAACCGATCTCGACCTCATCGCCAAAGAGGCCAAGCCGGCGACGTACACGGCCGGCGCCGGAATCATCATCCCGTTCGCGATGGGATTCGGGTTGGCGTATCTCCTCCCGTCGCAGTTCCTCGCCGCCGATAACCAGCGACTCGTGTTCAGCCTGTTCATAGCGACTGCGCTCTCCATCTCTGCGATTCCGGTCATCGCGAAGGTGCTGATCGACATGGGAGTCATCGACCGCGACATCGGGCAGATAACCATCGCGTCGGGGATGATAAACGACACCGTGGGGTGGATCTTGCTCGCCGTCGTCGCCAGCCTCGCCCGAAGCGGGGGCGGCGAGGCGTTCGGCACCGCGGGCGAGACCATCGTCCTCTTGGCGCTCTTCCTCGGCGTCGCGTTCCTGCTCGGCGGGAGGGTGATTCGCTGGCTCTTCCGCTGGGTCGACACCCACATCGCGGGCGACCTCGCGCTCCCGACCACCGTTATGGTGCTCGCGCTCGGCGTCGGGTCGATCACCCACTACCTCGGCTTGGAGGCCGTTCTCGGCGCGTTCGTCGTGGGCATCCTCGTCGGTCGAGTCAAGCGGTTCGACCAGGCCGCGCGGCACACGTTCGAGGTCATCGCGCTCGGCATCTTCGCCCCGATATTCTTCGCGACGGCCGGACTGCGCGTCGACCTGACGGCGCTGCTCGCCCCGACCGCGTTTCTCGCCGGAGTCGCCGTGCTCGCGGTCGCCATCGCCGGCAAGTTCGTCGGGTCGTTCGTCGGCGCGAAACTCGCCGGGATGTCGAACTGGGAGGGCATCGCGCTCGGGTCGGGCCTGAACGCGAGGGGGGCGCTGGAGATAATCGTCGCGACCATCGGGATAAGCGTCGGAATCCTCACCGGCACGATGTACACCATCATCGTCATGGTCGCCATCATCACGTCGTTGATAGCGCCGCCGCTGCTCCGGTCGTCGCTCGCCCGCGTCGAGATATCCGAGGAGGAGGCGGAACGACTCGCCCGGAAGGAACGGGAAGAACGGAGTTTCCTCGGAAACATCGTCAGCGTACTGCTGCCGACCCGCTGTAGCGTCGACGCGCTGTTGGCGGCGCGGCTACTGGGACACGTCGCCCGGAGCCGGGACATGGAGGTGACGTGCACGTACGTCACGTACGACGAGGAACGCGCGACGAGCGGCGGTTCGCTGACGCGGCGCGTGAAGCGGGCGCTCTCCATCGCTCGGCCGCCCCCGCAACGGACGGAGATAGACGGAGGTATCGTCCAATCGACGGCGGAGTCCGACGAACGGGCCGACGCGTGCCTCGAATCGATGGGCGAGCAGTTTTCGCTGCCGTCGAACCGGGTGCGCTCGACGGTCCGGAACGTGACTGAGAACGCGAGCGACGCGGTTCTCGGCGAAGCCAACCGGGGCTACGACCTGCTGGTTCTCGGGGCGGGACGGGGGCCGCGCGGAACGAGCGGCGCGCTGTTCAGCACCGAAATCGACGACGTGCTCCAGGCGAGTCCCTGTCCGGTGATGGCCGTGAGCGCCAACGGGCCGAACGTGGAGCGGTCGCTCCGAGACGGCGCGATACGGCGCATACTGCTGCCGACCGTCGGTACCGAGTACAGCCTCCAAGCCGCCGAAATCGCGTTCGCCATCGCGAGCGAGTGCGACGCGCAGGTCGAAATCCTGTACGTCGTCAATCGATCGCAGGTCGAGGAACCGCTCGTCGGCGAAACCGACCTTCACGAGGCCATCGAGTTCGGCGAGGACATCGTCGACAGGGAGGCCGAACTCGGACGACAGATGGACGCCGACGTGACCACGAGGGTGTCCATCGGCGACAGGCCGGAGCGGAGCGTCGTCGAGCGGGCGATGGTGGAGGAGACCGACCTCATCGTCCTCGGCACCGAAACCCGTCCGGTGTCCCGGCGCGCCTTCCTCGGCCACCGAACCGAACACATCCTACGAAACGCCCCGTGTTCGGTCGCGGTCGTCAGTTCCACCTGACCCCCGTCTCCCGAATCGGCAGGTTTTACGCCCCTCCTCGCCGTTGGGCTAACAGTGAACCCCGAGCGGATTATAGACGAGTTCCCCGCGCCCTCCTTTCGCGGCAACCAGCGAGACGCCCTCGACGACGTTCGAAACGCCTTCGAGGGCGGTAACGACGTGGTGCTGGTGCGCGCGCCGACGGGGAGCGGCAAGTCCCTCCTTGCGCGCTCCATCGCGGGGTGCGCCCGCCGCGCGGACGAGGCCGCGCCGAGCGACGCGACGGGGGCGTACTACACGACGCCGCAGGTGTCCCAACTGGACGACGTGGCGAGCGATAATTTGCTCGACGACCTGAAGATAATCCGCGGCAAGCGAAACTACTCCTGCATCCTGCCGGGCGAGCGCGACACCCCCGTCGATAGAGCGCCCTGCGCCCGGGAGAAGGGGTACGACTGCTCGGTGAAACACCGCTGTCCGTACTTCTCCGACCGCGCCATCGCCAGCAACCGCGAAATCGCGGCGATGACGCTCGCCTACTTCATGCGCACCGCCGGGTCGGAGGTGTTCCGCAAGCGCGACGTGGTGGTCGTCGACGAGGCTCACGGCCTCGCGGAGTGGGCGGAGATGTACGCGACCATCGACCTGAACCCCCGCACGGTGCCCATCTGGGACGACCTGAAGGTTCCCGAGGTGACCGGCCTCAACAGGGCGGTGGAGTACGCCGAGCGCCTCGCGGGAACCTGCAAGCGCCGGAAGGACGACCTCGTCGCCAAGCCTGAACTCACCGCCCCGGAGGCGGCCCGGCGCGACCGATTCCAGGAACTCGTCTCCGAGTTGGACTGGTTCGTGGAGGACTACCGCAACCCCGACAGCGCGACGGAGTGGGTGGTCGACCAACCCGACGGGGAGGGCGGCCCCGTCACCATCAAGCCGATGAACCCCGAGCGCTACCTCTCGCACACCGTCTGGGAGCGCGGGAACAAGTTCGCGCTCCTCTCCGCCACCATCCTGAACAAGGACGCGTTCTGCCGGCAGGTCGGCCTCGACCCCGCCCGCGTCGCGCTCGTGGACGTGGGCCACACCTTCCCCGTCGAGAATCGCCCGCTGTACGACGTGACGCAGGGAAAGATGACCTACGAGCGCCGGGAGGAGACCCTGCCGAAAATCGCGCGAACCGTCGTCCGCGTCATGCAGGCCCACCCGAACGAGAAGGGTATCGTCCACGCTCACTCCTATCACATCCAGCGGAAACTCGCCGAGAAACTCCGCGAGTTCGGCGTCGGCGACCGCGTCCGCGCCCACGAACGCGACTCCCGCGACGCCGACCTCGAAGCGTGGAAGGCGACCGACGACTCGGACGTGTTCCTCTCCGTGAAGATGGAGGAAGCCCTCGATCTGAAAGGCGACCTCGCGCGCTGGCAGGTGCTCTGCAAGGCTCCGTTCCTGAACACCGGCGACTCGCGGGTCGCCCACCGACTCGAAGACGGCCAGTGGGCGTGGTACTACCGGGCCGCGCTCCGCACCGTCATCCAGGCCTGCGGGCGCGTCGTTCGGTCGCCCGACGACTACGGCGCGACCTACCTCGCCGACTCCAGTCTCCTCCAGTTGTTCGACCGCGCGCGCACCGACATGCCCGACTGGTTCGCGGAACAGGTGGACCGGATGTCGCACCCCGACCTGCCGGAGTTCGACCCCGGCGGCGCGGGCGGCGACGGGAGCGGGGCCGGCGGCGCCGGTCGGAGGACGGAGGGCGAGTCGCGGACGCGACGCTCGCGCGACCGGAAGAGCCCGATGGCGGACGTGTGGGACACCGAGTAGCGAACGCCGGTCAGAACAGGGTGACGGTGTAGGCGACCGCCGAACTCAGCATCAGCAGGACGAAAAACAGCGATATCAGCTTCTGTCGGAGGTTTTCCATACGAAAGACGATAGTTCGAGGGGAATAAATCTTCGGTCACTCGACCCGCGCGTCCACGACGACGTGCCAGACGCCCTCGCTGTGGCTCTTGACCCGCCTGCGGTCGAGCACCTCGATTTCGCGCCCGCGCTCGCCGGCCGCCTCCCGGATTCGCTCGACGGGTCGCTCCCAGAGTCGATTCTCGGGGGTCGTCTCGTGCGCGTGGAGGACGCCGCCGGGTTCCAGCGCCGCCAGCGCGGTGTCGAGGTACTCGTGGGCCTCGTAGTATCCCATGACGACGCGCTCGGCGCTCGCGTCCACGTCCCGGCAGTCGGCCCGATAGGCGTCGATTCTGCCGGTCACGTCGTTCAACACGGCGTTTTCGAGGAGGAACTGGAAGGCGGTCGGGTTGCGCTCCACCGCCGTCACCCGCGCTCCGGCGCGAGCCATCGGAAGCGCGAAGTAGCCGACTCCGGCGAACATGTCGAACACGCGCTCGTCGGGTTCGACCACCTCGCCCATCCGGACGCGTTCGCGCTGGTTGCCCGGAGCGAACATCACTTCCCGCAGGTCGAGGGCGTACTTCGTCCCGTGCTCGGTGTGGACGGTCTCGGTGTCGCCCGACCCCGCGACGACCGTCACCTCCGGTTCGCGGTGTTCGCCCGAGATGCCGCCGCGCGCGAGCACCGTGTCGGCCTCCCCGTGCAGTTCGAGGAGCGCCTCGCCGACCTCCTCTCTCCGGGGGCAGTCGCCGAACCGCACGAGCACGACGCTTCCGACGACGGCCCACGAGTTCGGCGCGCGAGCGAGTTCGTCGTCCGACCACCCCCGCGCTCGGAGGCGGGATTCCAAATCGGGGAGACGGCGCTCTGCGGTCGCCTGCTCGACGACGTCGAGAACCGGCGTGGTCTCCGGCGCCCGTGTCACGGGTAGTTCGACCGTCTCGTCGTCGTGCTCGCGCACCTTTCGGGAGTCGTCGTAGACGCCTTCCGACGCGAGGTCGTCGATGGCGTCCTCGGCGCGCGATTTCTCGACCAGCGCGGCGAGATTACGCATCGGGCACCACGTAGAGACCGGTACGGCTCTTGAACACCGGCACCGTCTCGGCGTCCTCGTCCATGTACGAGGGGCGGGCGATGGTCTTCGTCTGGAACGTCTCCGGGTCGAGCACCTGCACCGCGCGTTCGTCCTCCACCGCCACGAGGGTGGTCTCTTGTCCGTCTTCGAGGGTGCCCAGCTTTAGAGCGTCGGGGGCGTGACCGTCCTCGAATCGAGCTTCGTACTCCTCGCCGGTCGTGATTCGCCTGCCTTTCAGGTTCCCCCGCACGCTTCGGACGAGCACCGGCCCTCCGTCGTCGTCCGGGTCGATGATGTCGCCGGGCGTGAACGGCGGGAGGCGGACGGCGTAGGTGACGCGGTACACCTCGTTGCCGTCCTCGTCCTCCGTGACGAGCGTCTCAGAGTCGGAGACGTTGCCGCCGAACTCCTCGACCAGTTTGTTCGATATTTTCTTGCCGATGTTGTTGGTCGAGACCTTGATGTTCAGCCCGTCCGGCGTCTCGTCCATCTCGGTAACGAAGGCGTTTCGGTCGCCGGTCGACTCCATGTCGGCGACTATCTCGTTCGCTATCTCGCGGGCGCGCCGCTCCTCTTCCGGCGTCGGCGTTCGGTCGACGCCCCGAACCTGGACGATGCTCGCGTAGTAGTCGCCCGCGATGCGACCGCACCGGGTGCAGGTCTGGCGGGAGATTCTGACGGGGACGACCACCTCCTCTTCGACGAGCGTCCCGCGGACGACGCCCGAGAAGTAACAGTGCATCCGGATGGTGTTCTGGTCCACCTGCTCGGGGTCGACCTGCCACGACACGTCCTCCGCGTCGACGTGGACCCCGAGCGATTCGCTCACCTCCTCGACGGCGACGTCGGTGTAGTCGCGCGCGCCGACGTCCACCCAGCGTCGCCCTCGATACACCGCACCGCACTGGGCGCACACTCGTACCTCGATTCGCTCCGGGGCGTCCACGAGGTCGAAGCGGTCGAAGTAACAGGCGTCACAGAGCTTCCGCTCTCGGCGGGACGCGGACGCCGGATAGTCCCGTTCCGCGGCGTCCACGGAGAGCGGTTCGCCGCAGTTCGGGCAGAACTCCCGAGACTCGGTCATTACCGGGCGTAGGGCGCTCTCACTTTTAAACCTGTAGAACGCTCACGCGAGGATGGTGCTGTTCTCGTCCATCGAGTCGCGCCACGTGTTGGTCGGTCGCCACCCGAGCATCGACCGAATCTTTTCCGTCGAGAGCGCCGAGTCGTTCCCCGTGACCCCGCACTCGTCGGGGAGTCCGCCGAAGAACTCGCGGAGGGCGTCCTCGATGGGTCGGTCGAGATAGTTGTCCTCCGCGCCGACGAGAAACGGTTCGTGACCCTCGAACCCCGCCGCGATGGCGCACTCGATGGCGGTCGCGACGTCCCGAACGTCAACGTACGACCAGAAGTTACCGGCCCCGGCCGCGAGGTCGCTCCGGGCGTCGAGACAGTCGTACTCGCCGGGAAACTGCACCCACGACGCGCGAATCGACGCGACGGGAACGTCGTACCGACGGGCCACCATCCTGCCGATCTCCTCGCCGACGACCTTCGACGTTCCGTACGGGTCTTCCGGACGGAGCGGATACGACTCGTCCAGCGGTAGGTACTCGGGAAGCGACGGCGCTCCGGAGAGCGGAAAACCGTACGCGCTCTCGCTCGACGCCCACGCGATGCGGGCGTTCGCCCGACCCGCCGCGGTGAGAACGTTGTACGCGCTGATGACGTTGTTCTCGAAGACGCGCATCCCGGCGTGGCGCTCCGGCGACGGGAGGGGCGTCCAGTGGACGACCGCGTCGGGATTCTCGCTCGAAACGACGTCCGCCATCTCGACCTGTTCGGTCAGGTCAGCAGTGCGAAACGAAAGCCCCCGACGCTCTTCGAGTTCCCACTCCGTTCGGGAGAGACCGACGCAGGTCACGTCCCACCCCCGTTCCGCGAGATGAACCGCGAGCCACCGGGCGGTACGGTCGAGACTCCCGGCGACGAGAGCCGTCCCGGTCATCGCCGTACCCTCGCTGGTCCGTAGGTAGACATGCTCGTTCGTAATCCGCGTTCGTGGGTAAACGTTCTGGCTCCCCGGGGGAGAAACCATCTATTTCGGCGGCGTTCGCGCCGCTGTGGCGCATTTTCACCCAGATTTGAACAACAGGTTTGGTCGGTTCTCGTCCGTTTCGCTCGCCGGGCGTGCCACTTTCTCGCACTCACGACGAATACTTATAAACGGTCGGAATGCCTAGATTGGGGCATGAAGTGGAAAGCAGACTGGGGACTTCGTGCCAGGATGGGCCTGACGATGTTCCTGTTGTTCGCGCTATACATCGTGTTCATCGGCGTACTCGCATACATGAGGCTGAGTGTGTTGGTGATCGCGCTCGTGTTCGGAGGTTTCTCGCTCGCCCAGTTCTTCTTCAGCGACCGCCTCACGCTGTGGAGCATGGGCGCACACGAGGTGAGCGAGGAGGAGTACCCGCAACTGCACGCGATGGTGGGCCGCCTCTCGCAGCAGGCCGACCTGCCGAAACCGAAGGTGGCCGTGTCCGACCAGCGAGTTCCGAACGCCTTCGCCACCGGCCGCTCGCAGAAGAAGGCCGCCGTCTGCGTGACGACCGGACTGCTGCAGACGCTGAACCAGGAGGAGTTGGAGGGCGTCCTCGCCCACGAACTCGCGCACGTCAAGAACCGCGACATGATGGTGATGACCATCGCGTCGTTCCTCTCGACCATCGCGTTCATGGTCGTCCGCTGGGGCTGGTTGTTCGGCGGCGGCGACCGGCGCAACCAGGCGCCCATCTGGGTCGCCATCCTCGCGTCGCTCGTCGTCTGGATCGTCAGCTACATCCTCATCCGGGCGCTCTCGCGCTACCGCGAGTTCGCCGCGGACCGCGGCGGGGCGACCATCACCGGGAAGCCCTCGGCGCTCGCCTCGGCGCTGATGACCATCGACGGGCGGATGGACAAGGTGCCGAAAGAGGACCTGCGCGAGGAGGCGGAGATGAACGCCTTCTTCATCATCCCCATCAGGAGCGGGTTCATCGGGCGACTGTTCAGCACGCACCCGAGCACCGAGCGCCGAGTCGAGCGACTCCGCGAGATGGAGCGCGAGATGGAGTCCTATTAACGACCGTCCCCCTTTTTCTTCTCGCGCCCGTACCCCTTCGCCATGGGACTGCTGGACGGACTCCGCGAAGTGCTCGGGATTCGCGCCGAGACGGACGCCGGACGCGACGCCGACCCCGAAGACCTCTTCGGCATGAGCACTGCCTACGTCACGATGGAGGCCGACCTCGGATACGAACCGGTCGGGATGGCCGCGCTCTGCTTCTCGCAGGTCGACAGCGCGGACTTCCGCGAGGCGGTGGACGAGGTGCACGCGATCCTCGAAGCCGGGAAGGAGGAAACCGGAACGGAGGCGCGTGCGCACGAGGACGACCACGGCTACTCGTGGGTCATCCTCGAAGACGACGACTTCGAGGACCTCGTGACCAGCCTCCACTTCGCCGCGGACACGTTCGTCGAGGAGGGGTACGGGTCGCGCCTGCTCGCCGCGCTCTTCGGATTCCGGCGCGACGGAAACTACGTCTACTGGGTGTACTCGTTCCGCAGGGGGGCGTACTACCCCTTCGCGCCGACGTCCGGCCACGACCGCGACTCCTCCGCGGAGTTCAAACTGGAGAGCAACTTGGACGGGGAACTCGAAGTCGAGTCCGACAAGGAGTACTGGTACCCCCTCTGGCCCGACCGCTCCGGCGAACATCCGTGGCAGTAGTCCGCACACTACCGCGGCCTCTTCTCTAAAACTTGCCACCTCTTCCCTCGGACGTCTCGTTTCCGTCTTCCATTTTCACTTTCGGTCCGGTGTTAACGGGGGTTTATATGATGGGGGGCACAAGGAGCAGGTACGATGGCAGACGCAGACCTCGAAGCGCTGCCGGGTGTCGGCCCGGCGACGGCAGAAAAGCTCAACGATGCAGGATTCGACTCCTATCAAAGTCTCGCGGTCGCCAGCCCCGGCGAACTCGGCAACACCGCCGACGTGGGCGAGAGCACCGCCGCTGATATCATCCAAGCCGCGCGGAAGGAAGCCGACATCGGCGGCTTCGAAACCGGCTCACAGGTACTCGAACGCCGGGAGCGAATCGGCAAACTCAGCTGGCAGATCGACGAGGTGGACGACTTGCTCGGCGGCGGCGTCGAGACGCAGTCCATCACGGAAGTGTACGGCGAGTTCGGTGCCGGTAAGTCGCAAGTCACCCACCAGCTCGCGGTGAACGTCCAACTCCCCCGCGAACAGGGCGGTCTCCGCGGGAGCACCATCTTCATCGACAGCGAAGACACGTTCCGCCCGGAGCGCATCGACGACATGGTTCGCGGACTCCCGGAGGAGGCCATTCAGGCCGCCATGGACGACCGCGAAATCGAAGGGTCGCCCGATGACGACGCGGCGATGGACGAACTCATCGACGACGTCCTCGACAAAATCCACGTCGCCAAGGCGTTCAACTCCAACCACCAGATGCTCCTCGCGGAGAAGGCCCAGGAGCTCGCAGGCGAGCACGAAGATAGCGAGTGGCCCGTCCGCCTCCTCTGCGTGGACAGCCTCACGGCCCACTTCCGCGCCGAGTACGTCGGTCGCGGACAGCTCGCCGAGCGCCAGCAGAAGCTTAACAAACACCTCCACGACCTGGATAAGGTCGGCAACCTCTACAACACCGCTACGGTCGTGACGAATCAGGTCTCCTCCAACCCCGATTCGTTCTTCGGCGACCCGACCCAGCCCATCGGTGGTAACATCCTCGGTCACAAATCGACGTTCCGGATGTACCTCCGCAAGTCGAAGGGCGACAAGCGTATCGTCCGCCTCGTGGACGCGCCGAACCTCGCGGACGGCGAAGCGGTCATGCGCGTGCAGGACGGCGGGCTGAAGCCCGAATAGACGGCGACCGACGAACCGGCCCGCAGCCTTTTCGCCGACAGACCCTAGCCGCGGAATATGCGCGCTCGTACCGGCTTCGCCGTCGTACTCACGAGCATCCTCGTCGCGCTCTCCGTTCTCATCGTCGAACCGTTTCTGAGCTACGTCTTCGCGGCGATGCTGTTGGGGTTCGTCCTCTATCCGGCGCAGCGGCGGCTCGCTCCGGTCGTCGGCCAGCGCGTGGCCGCGTTCGCGCTCGTCTGTTTTTCGGTCGCGCTCGTCGTCGTTCCGACCGGGCTGTTCCTCCGAACCGCGCTGGAACAGGTCGGAAACGTCCCGACCTCGATGCGAGAGCTACCGGCGTTTCGACCGCTCGAAGAACTGCTCCGGCGTCGATTCGGTCTCGAAATCCAGGTCGGTGCGCTGGTGGGGCGGCTCCTCGACCGACTCGCCAGCGCGGCAACCGGTCGAGCGTCGCGAGTCGCGCGCTCCGGTCTCCACGCCGCTCTCGGGATCCTCTTGCTCCTGTTTCTCCTCTACTATCGCCTCAAGGACGGCGACGAGCTCGTCCGGTGGGCGAAGCGGGTCACGCCGCTCGTGCGACCCGTCCAGGACGAACTGTACGAGGAGGCCGAGGATGCGACGTGGGCGGTGTTGAAGGGGCACGTCTTCGTCGCCGTCGTACAGGGATTCGTGTCCGGAATCGGCCTTCTTCGTCGCCGGCGTTCGGAACGCCGCCTTCGGGACGATGGTGATGATGTTTCTGGCGATGGTTCCGATAATCGGCGTCGCGCCCGTGCTGGGCGGTGCGACCGTCTACTTGCTGACGGTCAGTCGGCCGCTCGCGGCGGTGTCGTGGATGGTGTACGGGATGACCGTCGTCGCGGCCACCGACGACTACCTGCGGGCGCTCGTCATCGACAGGGCGTCGTCGCTCCACTCGGCCACCGTTCTCGTCGGGGTGTTCGGCGGGGCGTACGTCTTCGGCGCCATCGGACTGTTCGTCGGACCGATTCTCCTCGCCCTCTCGAAGGCGACGGTCGAAGTGTTCGCCGACTACTACGACCTCGCCGGGTAGGGTTATTCGCCGCTCCGTCGAGAAGAGAGCGAAAGAAGAGAATCGCGGCGAAACGGTGCTCTCGGGTTCGGAATCTAGTCTTCGGTCGTCGTCCGGTCGAGTTCCTTCTCCCCCTCGTAGATCTCCGCGCCGTCTTGGACGACCTTCTCGGCGAGCACCGCGCACTTCACTCGCATCGGGCTGATCTCCACCCCGAGCATGTCGATGACGTCGTCCCTGTCCATCGCGTCGACTTCGGCGAGCGTCATCCCCGGGAGCTTCTGGGAGAGCATGCTCGCGCTGGCCTGACTGATGGCGCAGCCGTCGCCCCGGAACGCGACGCGTTCGACGGTTTCGCCGTCGTCCCCGAGCACCACGTCGAATTCGAGTTCGTCGCCGCAGGAGGGATTGACCCCCTCGTGGGTGAAACTCGGCTGTTCGAGTTCACCGTAGTTGCGCGGGTTCCGGTAGTGGTCGAGAATCTGCTGCCGGTACATGTCCGAACCCATGCTCATAGTTGCATCTGAGTAGGCGAGTCCGGCCTAAAAGGATTCCGACGATTCGGCCCGCGGCGGGCGGGCCAGCCCGTATCGCTCGCCCTCGATGTCCTCGACCGTCGACAGGCCGCGGAGCAAGGGGTGTGCCAGCCAGTACAGCGAGAGGAAGACGAAACCGAACCCCGCGCAGGTCACGACCGCGCCGCTTCCGACGGAGTCGCCGGCGATACCGCCGAGGAGCGCCCCGACGGGCATCGCGCCCGCGGAGGCGCTGGCGTTCACGGACGCCACGCGCCCCATGAGGTCTTCGGGGACGACGGACTGTATCATCGCGGCGAAGATGACGTTCGTCGCGCCGACCGGAATCCACGCGACGAAGAACAGCCCCACGGTCGCCGGGAACCAGCCAACCGCGACCGCGGCGAGCCACGCGACCCCGCCGAAGGCGAACCCGGCGACGCTCAGGCTGGCGAGCGAGAACCGCTTCAGCGGCGTCGCCGCGAGCGACCCGACGAGCAGTCCGCCGACGATGCCGGCGAGCATGAATCCGTACGCGTCGGGGCCGCCGTTCGCGTTCGCGTAGGCCGGGAGCACGGCCATCGTGGTGCCGACGGTGAAGTTGACGACGAGGCTGGCGGCGAGCAGCCAGACGAGCACCGACCCGCGAACGTAGCGAATCCCCTCCCGAAGCCGGGTGAGATAGTCGTCCACGGCGGTGGTGACGCCCCCGTCCCCGTCGTCCGACTTCTCGGCCGACTTCTCGGCCGCCGGAACGCGGACGGTGAGGAAGACGAGCGCGGCGGCCGCGAACGTCACCGAGTCGACGAGGTAGAGCGACACCGCGCCGACCAGCGCGACGAGGACTCCGCCGAGCGCGGTGAAGGCGAAATCGACGCCCTGATAGGCGAACGAGAACGCCGAGTTGGCCTCGACGAGTTCGTCTCTGTCGACGATTCGAGGCAGCGCGGCCTGCTGCGCCGGGTAGACGAACTGGTTCAGGAGCGAGACGACGGGCATCACGACGAGCACGACCCAGACCGAAAGCCGGCCCGTCGCGGCGGCGAGCGGGATGGTGAGGACGAGTATCGCCTGCGCGACCTGCGTCGCGACCAGCACTCGTCGAAGCCGCCATCGGTCGACGAACGGTCCCACGAGAAACTGGAGCGTCTGCGGGAACATGGTCAGAAAGCCCGCCAGCCCGGTGTAGAACGACGAACCGCCGAGTTCGAACGCGAGCCACATCGCCGCGACGGCGTAGACGCTGTCGCCCGCGTTCGTTATCAACCGACCCGCGAAGAGTCGGGCGAACGCCCGATTTCTGAACACGGAGTGCATGGGCGAGAGCAGGCGTCCTCCCCGAATATATGTTAGCAGAAATACATTTCTGTAAACGCGCCGGCCGAAACGCGCTTCTGTAACGTCAGTTACCCTTGTCGGACGGCGACCTTCAGGTCGCTATCCACGGTGAGTTCGAGTTCGTCGCCGCCGAGTTCGACCGTGTACTCGACCGACAGCGGGTCCTCCGAGACGATTCGGGCGTCGTCCTCGCCGAGCCATTCGAGTTCCCACGCGGAGTCTCGGCTCAGGTCGACGCCGCGGTCGTAGTGGAACGCGACGACCGCCGGGTGCTGGAGGAGGTACGTTCCGACGTTGCCGGACACGTAATCGCCGCAGCGTTCGCAGACGAACTCGACGCCGGCCGTCTGGTCGTCGCCGAAGTGCTCCGAGTCGGTGACGAGCGCCCCGACCGTGCGCCCCGAGCAGTTCAGACAGATTCCGTCGGCCGCGACCGAGAACGCGTTGCGGAGCCACCGCTCGAACGTTCGTGGGAGGTCCTCGACGCTCCGACCCTCGAAGGCCCCCGGCGGAAACCCGAACATCGCCCGCTGCTCGTCGCAGGACGAACAGCGAACCGTAACCATCTCCTCCTCGTACTCCGCCTCCAGCGTCCCGCCGCACTCGATGCACCGCGTATCGAGTTCGAACGTCGCCGATTCCCCGTGGCGGGTGTACGTTCCGGAGAGAATCGCCCCGATGACCCGGTGCCCGGCGAACGGAAGCTGGTACTTCCCGTCTTTCTGCCGGACGAACAGCCCGACGAGCTTGTTCAGGTGGTAGTTGAACTGACCGCTGTCGCGGAGTGCGATCCGGTCGTGAAGCTCGGAGAACGACAGGGGTTCGTCGGCCTCCCACAGCGCCCGAACGATGTCGATTCGGGTGTCGTTCCCGAGGAGGGAGAACGCCTCCTCCGGGGGGATAGCTCGTTCGTCGGAGTCCATAGCACGTCGTGCGCCGGAGGGCTGAAAAGTTTTCAGTCTTCCGTCCTCGGTCAGCGCTCCCCGGTCGCTTCGCGCTCGAAGCGGTCGACGAACTCGACGACGAACGCCCGGCGCTCGTCGGCCAACTCCCGGCCCGCGTCGGTGTACATTCGCTTCGGAAGCCGGAGAATCTTCTTGTGGAAGTGGTTCACGGCGGTCGAACCGGCCCGCGTGTCGTCCGTTTCTATCGGTCGGTCGGGGTCGTACAACGGTTTGCCGTGTTCGCCGCTGTAGCAGAAGTTCCGCGCGATTCCGACCGCGCCGAGGGCGTCCAAGTTGTCGGCGTCGGAGAGGAGCTTCGCTTCCAGCGTCCGGGGTTCCACGTCGTTCGAGAAGCGGTGCGCCCGGATGCAGTGTTGGACGGCTTCGACGAACTCGCGGTCGCGGTCGAACTCGGCGAGGATCCGTCTCGCTTCCCTCGCGCCCCACTCGGCGTGGTCGTCTATCTCCCCCCGGTCCTCCCGCTCTCGCCCGATGTCGTGGAGCCAGACCGCGGTGAAGAGAACCGTCTCGTCAGCGTCGTACTCCTTGACGAGCGTCTCCGCGAGCGTAGCGACTCGCCGGACGTGGTGCCAGTCGTGGGCGGGGGCGACGTTCTCGAAGTAGGTCTTCGCCCGAGCGCGAACCGCGTCCGGGAGGGACCGGGTCGTCATCCGTCTCTGTCGTCGGCGACACCGTTAGTATTCTGCGATCGTCGATTCCGAACGTCGACGAACGAACCGCGATCGGTTTCACACGAACCGCGCGAAAAATGGGTGTCTGCGCAGCTTCTCCCCTCGGCCGCGATCACATCGCGTCTTCGAGCGCCGCCCGAAGCGGGGTGACGTCCCACTGCTCGTCGTAGCGCTCCCCGTTGATGAAGAACGTCGGCGTCCCCACAACTCCGCTCTGAGCGCCGGAGACGAGATCGTCGCGGACCCGGTTGCGGTGGGTGTGCATCGCGAGTTCGTCGTTGAACTGGGTGCGGTCGAGGTCGAGGTCCGCGGCGAAATCCTGGAGGTCCGTTTCCGTTATTTCGCTCGGATGCTCGAAGAGCATGTCGTGCATCTCCCAAAACTTCCCCTGTTCCGCCGCCGCTTCCGCCGCTTCCGCCGCCCGCTGAGCGTGCGGATGCAGTTGCGTGAGCGGGAAGTGACGAAAGACGAACCGCACTCGATCACCCATCGTTTCTCTCAGTTCTTTCACCGCCCGGTGTGCCTCTTCGCAGTACGGACACTCGTAGTCGCCGTATTCGACGAGCGTGACGGTCGCATCGGCGACGTCGTCGACGTGGTCGCGCTCGTTCACCGGCACGGCAAGCTGCGTTACGTGTGATTGACTCATCGTACCCCGTCTAGAACTACCGCCGTCGTCGGTCATAGACCTACCGCGAACCGTCCGGCGATCCACGGGCGGCGCAGGCCGAACGCCTCGGGGGCGCACCCCCGGGACGGTTCACTGCGCGAACAGCTGTCGGGCGTCGTCGACCGCCTCGACCAGCTTATCGACTTCTTCGCGGGTGTTGTAGAGGTAGAAGGACGCCCGCGCCGAGGCCGCCACGCCGAGTTTGTCGTGGAGCGGCTGCGTGCAGTGGTCGCCCGCCCGGATGGCGACGGCGTGGTCGTTCACGATGCTGGAGAGGTCGTGGGCGTGGACGCCGTCGACGTTGAACGAGACGAGGCCGCCCCGGTCGTCGCCAGGCGGTCCGTAGATGTCCACGTCGCCCTCCTCGGTCAGGCGGTCGTAGGCGTACTCCGCGAGTCGCTCCTCGTGGCGCTGGATGCGCTCCATGCCGATGTCCTCCAGGTAGTCGACGGCGGCGGCCAGCGCGACGCCCTGCGCGATGACCGGCGTTCCGGCCTCGAACTTCCACGGCAGGTCCTCCCACGTCGAGTCCTCGTAGGTCACCTTGCGAATCATGGATCCGCCGTAGAGGTACGGCTCCATCTCCTCCAAGAGGTGCTTCTTACCGTACAGGCAGCCGATTCCGGTCGGCCCGGCCATCTTGTGCCCGGAGAACGCGTAGAAGTCGGCGTCGATGGCTTCGACGTCGACGGGGCGGTTCGGCACCGCCTGCGCGCCGTCCACGAAGATGTAGGCGTCGTGGTCGTGGGCGAGGTCGGCCAGTTCTCCGACCGGGTTGACCGTCCCGAGCGTGTTCGAGACGTGCACCGCGCTCACCATCTTCGTGTCGTCGGTGATGAGGTCGGCGGCGGCGTCCATGTCGAGGTACCCCCGCTCGTCGACGGGGATGTACTTCACGTCCGCGCCGGTCTTCTTGCCGAGTTGTTGCCACGTCACGAGCGAGGCGTGGTGCTCCATCTCGGTCAGGACGACTTCGTCGCCGGGGCCGAGTTCTTCGAGGCCCCACGCGTAGGCGACGAGGTTCTCGGATTCGGTCGTGTTCTTCGTGAACACCATCTCCTCGCGCTCGCCGCTCGCGCCGACGAACTCGGCGAGGCGGTCGTGCGCCTCCTCGTAGGCGACGGACGCTTCCTGGCTCAGGTGGTGGATGCCGCGGTGGACGTTCGCGTTGTAGTTCCGATAGTAGTCACAGATGGTTTCGACGACCTGCTCCGGCGTCTGGGTCGTCGCCGCGTTATCGAGATACACCAACTGCGTTCCGTCGAACTCGCGCTGGAGAATCGGGAAGTCCTCCCGAATGCGCTCCACGTCCAGCGCATCTGTCTGTTGGGTTTCCATTACCATCCCGTTGGTGTTCGAGTCAAAACACTCCTTCGGTCCGACGAGACGAGCGAAACCGATTCCGGTTACGCCGCGGGCAACGCGGCTTAAGGCGCTCCGTCCCCTCGGGTTGGTATGGTCTCGAAACGACGACTCGGCGCGAGTCTGCTCTTCCTCGGCCTCGCGTTCGTCGGCGCGTTCCACGCCTTCCTCGCGGTCGCGTTCGACACCGGATTGGCGACCGTGGGCGGCGGCGTCGCGGTCGCCTCGCTGCTCTGTCTGGTCGCGGTGAACGTCCCGGCGCTCCTCGACTAGCCCCGCTCGCCGGAACCCCGCGTACCCGTCGAGCTACGTCGCCGCAGCGGGGTGCGCTTCGATTTCGGGCCGACGGTTTTCTGTCAGGTCAGCATCTATAAGTAGTCCGTTCCGTTTCCCTCCGACATGGTCGACGTCGTGCTGACGAAACGGAAGATAAAACCGGGAAAGACGCGGCGACTGAAGGAGTGGATGGCAGAGATTCGGTCGCGCGAGGACGAGGCCGTCGAGACGTACGAGAGCGAGGGGATGCACAGCGAATCCGCCTTCATCGAGCGGACGGACGAAGGCGACTTTCTCGTCTACTACATGGAGTCCGAAGACGCACGGCGTGCGTACGAGGCCTTCGAAAACTCGACGCACGAGATAGATAGAGAACACAAGGAGGTGATGGAAGCGACCCTCGAAGACGAACGGAGCGTCGGCGAGTACGAACTGCTCTACCACCTCGCCCATCCGAACCGACCGTAGGTATCCGGTTCCGCCTCACGAGCGCGGCGGAGACTACATCCGCAGGAACTGCGCGTGCCGAGTCGAATCGAGGTCGAGGACGTTCGCCTCGTCCACGAACCCCGCCTCAACCGCGAGCGCGACGGCGTCTGTGCCGACGATGTTCGCCACGCTGGCGCGCGCGAGGCTATCGACGACCTCGTTCTCGTCGACCTCGTCGCCGCCGTAGAACTCCTCGGTGACGGTGAGCGAGACGTTCTCGGCCTCGAACGTCTCGCCGAGCACGTCGTCGTCGCAGACGGCGACCAACAACCCTTCCTGCGTGTCGCGCTCCCGGAGTATCATTCCTGAATCAACTCTTGCTCCGCCTGCTTTCGCATCTCCTCGGCTTCCTCCGCGAGTCGCTCCGCTTCCTCGTCCTCGCCCAGTTCCTCCAGCGCGCGCGCCTTCTCCTCGACGACCTGCGCGTTCCTGAACCCGAGTCGAATCGCGTTGTCGAGGCAGTTCAGGGCGTCCTCGGCGAGGCCGCGTTCGAGCAGGAAGAAGCCGCGGTTGAACCACGCTTGCGGGAACCGCTGGTCGATCTCGACCGCGCGCTCGGAGTGTTCGAGCGCCTGTTCGGTCTGGCCGGACTCCCAGAGGGCGTAGGCCAGATTCGTTTCCGCGGTGGCGGCGTGTTCGCTGTCGTCGTCGATTCGCAGGGCCTCTCGGTACGCGCCGATGGCTTCGTCCCACTCCTCGAGTTGACCGTGCGCCGCGCCCTTGTTCACCCAGGCTTCCTGCGCTTCGAGGGAGTCCTCCTCGGCGTAGCGCGCCGCGCGCTCGAACGTCTCGGTCGCCTGCTCGAAGCGATTTATCTGCATGTAGCTCAGGCCGACCTCCACGAGGTCCTCGACGGACACGCGGTCTCGCGGAATCGCCTGCTGGTCCAGCATGTCGGTGACGACCCGGGAGTCGACGGGGTCGACCTCGTCCGGATTCACTTCCAGTTCGGGCGGGTCCAGATCGAACTCGTCGTAGGGGTCGCCGAAGCCTTCCCCTTCGGAGAACTTGTGACTTCGCTCGTCGCTCATTATCGGTCGGTTAGGGCGGCGTACTGTTAAGGTCTGCGCCATCGCGCCTTGGAGATCCGATCGAAATCACCTGACACAATCCACTTTTTAAGTATTCCTGCTCAATTAGTGAACACGATGATCACCGTGCGAGACCTCGATTTTACCTATCCGGGGTCTCAGGCACAGACACTACACGGTCTCGACTTCGAGGTCGAGGCGGGGGAGGTGTTCGGCTTCCTCGGGCCGAGCGGCGCGGGCAAGAGCACGACCCAAAAAGTTCTCACGGGACTCCTCGACGATTACGATGGCTCTGTCCGGGTGTTCGACCGGGAAGTCCGAGAGTGGAGTAGAGAGTACTACGACCGTATCGGCGTCTCCGGCGAATCGCCGAACCATTACCTGAAGCTGACCGGACGCGAGAATCTGGCTCTGTTCGCCTCACTCCACGAGGGCGAGACCAGGGATGCCGAGAAACTCCTGTCCCTCGTCGGTCTCGGAGACGCCGTCGACCAACCCGTCGGAGCCTATTCGAAAGGGATGCAGATGCGCCTCAACTTCGTCCGTGCGCTACTACATGATCCGGAACTACTCTTTCTCGACGAACCGACGAGTGGTATCGACCCAGGGAACGCGAAGATCGTCAAGGACACGATTGCCTCACTCGCCAACGAAGGAAAGACGATCTTCTTGACGACACACGACATGACCGTCGCAGATCAACTCTGTGACCGCGTGGCCTTCCTCATCGATGGCCGGATGCCGCTTGTCGACGCTCCGAGTGACTTGAAGCGCGAGTACGGTTCGCGAACCCTTCGCGTCACCTATCGCCGCGACGGTGAGGTGATAGCAGAACGCTTCGCGCTTGACGACCTCGTCGCCGCCGACGGCTTCGAACGCATCATCACCGAAGAGCGCGTCGAAACCATCCACACCGAGGAAGCGACGCTCGAAGACGTTTTCCTCGAAGTAACCGGGACGACGCTCGTATGATACGCACTATCAAAAGGACGATACCGACACTCCGTTCGATGCTCTCGTGGGATATCCGATTGCAGATTCGCTACGGGTTTTACGCAGTCTATGCAGTGGTGACTCTCTTTTATCTCCTCATCCTCGACACCCTCCCCGCCGACCTCGTGGAACCTGCGCTCGTCCTCGTCGTCGTCACCGACACCGCGGTTCTCGGTTTCTACTTCATCGGCGCGCTCGTCCTGATCGAGAAGCGGGAAGGTGTACTCGATGCACTCGTCGTCACGCCGCTCGGCATCCGCGGCTATGTCATCTCGAAGACGATCTCTCTGACGGCGCTCGCTGCGCTCGCATCGACGGTAGTCGTTGCCTTCGTGTATCCCACAGGGGTCGACTTCTTGCTGTTACTCGCAGGTGTCGCGCTGACCGCGTCGTTGTTCGTTCTGGTCGGTGTCGCCGCCGTCGCCCGGTTCAACACGATAAACCGCTACTTCTTCAGCGCGGTGCTCTACGGGACGGTACTCTACACACCGCTCGCCGGATATCTCGGCGTCTTCGAGACACCATTGTACTACTTCCTCCCGATTCAGCCTACGCTCGTCCTCGTCGAGGGAGCATTCGGCGGGTATAGGTTAGCGACGATCAGCTACGCCCTCGCCTATCTGGGTCTCGGAAACGCCGTCGCGTACGTCCTTGCGCGTCGCCAGTTCCGCTATCACGTCGTGCAGGGTGGTGAGAAACGGCGGACTGCTTCGACCCACGAACCAAATCGACTCACGTCGTGGGTGAACGAACGAGTCGGTTCTGTCGGTGGGATGGCGCTCGCGGATATCCGAAATTGGGTTCGAGATCCGATTCTCCTCCTCGCCGCGACCGGCCCGCTCGCGTTGGGGGTCTTCGCCCGTCTGGTTCTGCCCGTGATAGACCGTCAGTACGTCCCCGGTCTCGACCTTTCGGTGTACTTTCCGGTCGTACTCGCCTTCCTCGTCGCGTTCCCGCCGTACATCTACGGATTCGTCGTCGGCTTCTTCGTCCTCGAAGACCGTGAACAGGGGACGCTGTCGGCGCTGGTCGCCTCGCCGCTCACACGCAGCGGCTACCTTCGCTATCGTGGATTGTCTGCCTACCTGCTCAGCGTCGTCGGCGTGGTGCTGTCGGTCGCCCTGTTCGGCTTGGCCGACATCCCACCGCTTGCTGTCGGCAGTATCGCACTGGTCGCGGCGTTGGCGGGGCCTGCCGTCACGTTCCTCTTTGCAAGCCTCGCACGGGATTCCATCGAAGGACTGGCGATCAACAAACTGCTCGGACTCGTGGTCGTCCTCCCGGCGCTCGCTATCCTCGTCCTTCCCGAACCGATAGAGTACGTCGCCGGTATCGATCCGCTCTACTGGCCGATGAAGGCAGCCGTCGCCAGCGCAGAAACAGGAGTGGGCGTCGCAGTCTTCGTTTACCTCGCTCTCGGTATCGTCTCGCTGGGTCTGGTTACGGTGGGCTTTGCCCGTCGATTCGATGTGGCGACGTAGCCTTGTCGAGGGATAGATGTCAGTCAGATAACTCTGAGACGGTCGTTAGCACGACCGAACCGACCGCCGGAACTCCCATATCAATATTCCGTCCCGAGAGCGTTCATAAAGGCCATTTGAGACGTGTCAGTAGGGACTACCAACCTTTATAAACCTTAAATACGACATTTAAGTCGCGCTATGACCGACCCCAAGGAAACCATCAACATTGAAAACGTGGTCGCCTCGACGGGCATCGGGCAGGAACTCGACCTTCAGAGCGTCGCTATGGACCTGGAGGGCGCGGATTACGACCCCGAGCAGTTCCCCGGTCTCGTCTACCGCACCCAGAACCCCAAATCGGCCGCACTCATCTTCCGCTCCGGAAAGATCGTCTGCACCGGCGCGAAGAGCACCGCCGACGTTCACGAGAGCCTCGAAATCGTCTTCGACAAACTGCGCGAGTTGAACATCGAAGTCAACGAGGACCCCGAAATCGTCGTCCAGAACATCGTCACCAGCGCCGACCTCGGCCGCAATCTCAATCTCAACGCTATCGCCATCGGCCTCGGTCTGGAGAACATCGAGTACGAACCCGAACAGTTCCCCGGACTCGTCTACCGTCTCGACGAACCCGAAGTCGTCGCGCTGCTCTTCGGCTCCGGGAAACTCGTCATCACTGGCGGGAAGAAACCCGAGGACGCGGAGCAAGCGGTCGACAAAATCGTCTCGCGTCTCGAAGAGCTCGGTCTGCTGGAGTAACGCTCTCCCTTTCCTTTCGAACGGCGGAACGACATCGCCACGCACAAGCCGCCTCGTTTCTGAATCTCGCACATGCCACTGCTGGGTGAACTGACGCCTGTCGTCGGAACGTATCTCCTCCTCGCGGCGTTCCTCACGCTGACGGGCCACGTCGCCGCGCGAAACGTCCTCGGGAGCGTGCCGCTCACGCGCGCGCTGGCGGTCGGCCTCCCCGTCGCGGCGCTTCCCTTCCTCCTCCAGCGGTACTTCCCGCCCGCGGTGCTCCTCCTCGCGCTCGTCCTCGACCTGACCATCTTCCACGTCGTCTACCGGCTGAAGTGGCGCACCGCGGGCTTCGTCACCTTCATCCACGTCATCGTCAGCGTCCTCGGCGGCATCGTCATCGGCGGCATCGCGTACCTCGTCTCGCTCGGGCCCCCGCCCGCGCCGCCGGGATAGTCGACAGAAGACTTATTCTACGCGGCGACGGCCCCTCGGTATGTCCCTCCCCCGCCGCCTCGAACAGGTCGGCATCGTCGTCGGAAGCGTGCTGATGGTTTCGCTTCCGGTCAGCGTACTCACAGCGCTGCTGATAGCGGACCCCACCGTCTGGCAACTCGCTCTTCTCTGGTGCGTGCCGGGAGCGCTCGTCGGGGTTCTCATCGCAACCAACCGCGTTCCAGTCGCGTACGATCAGGTCTGGGCGTTCGGCATCGTCAGTTGGGCGGTGACGCTGCTGCTCTGGACTAATCTCGACGTTTCGATGACCGCCGTCCTCGAAGGAAACGCCGACCTCTCCGCCTCGCTCGGCGCATGGGTCGTCGGCCTGCTCATCGGTCTTCTGGCGGCGTATCGCCGCCGCCCTGAAAAAACCGCTTCGAACGCGAGCTAACGCTCGTACCGCACGAAATCGAAGTCCTCTCGTTCTTCTCGTTCGACCTCCCGCCACTCCTCCGCGTCCCACTCCGGGAACTCCGTATCTCCCTCGTACGCCTCGTGAATCTCGGTGAGAACCATCTCGTCCGCGTGCGGAAGGAACTGCTCGTAGACGGTCGCGCCGCCGCCGACGAAGGCGACGTCGTCCAGTTCCGACACGGCGTCCATCGCCTCCTCGACGCCGTGGACGAGCACGACCTCCTCGGGAAGGTCCGGGGTCGACCGGCTGAGCACGACGTTCGTCCGCCCCGGCAGCGGGCCGTCGATTCGCGCCGCGATGCTCTCGTAGGTCGCCCGCCCCATGACCACGGGGTGACCCATCGTCGTCTCCTTGAAGTGGCGCAGGTCCTCGGCGTAGTGCCACGGCATGTCGCCGTCCCGTCCGATGACGCCGTTCGCCGCGACGGCGGCGACGAGGACGAGCCGCATCACTCGGCCACCCGGAAGCGAATCCCGGGGTGAGCGTCGTACTCCCGGAGGGTGATATCGTCGTAGGTTAACTCGTCTATCGAGTCGGCCGTGATTTCGATTTCGGGGCGCGACTTCGGTTCGCGCGAGAGTTGGGTGAGCAGGCCGGGGACGTGGTCGAAACCAGCCTCATCCTCGGCGGGGGCGGTCGATTCGAGCCATTCGCGGACCTCCCCGAACTCCGCTTTCGCGCTCACGTCGTCCAGCCGCGCTTGCAGGTCGCCGAGGTTGTCGCGGTACCACCCGCCGCGTTCGCCCTCGCCGCAGTAGACGTGCGCGTCCACGATGGTGTGCGCGAACTTCCCGACCTCGAAGCCGGTTTGCCGGGCGAGGACGGTCGCCAGCAGGGCGTAGGCGGCGACGTTGAACGGGATGCCGAGCGCCACGTCGCCCGAGCGCTGTGTGAGGTGGAGGTTCAGCGTCTCGCCCTGCACGTTCACGACGAACGTGTAGTGGCAGGGCGGCAGCGTCGAGACGGCGGCGTTCGCCGGGTGCCACGCCGAGACGACGAACCGCCGCGAGTTCGGATTCTCGCGCAGGCCGTCGACGACGTACTGAATCTGGTCGAAGGTTCCCTCGTCGTTCATCCATCGGTGGTCGTCCTCGGGCCACGATTCGCCCGGTAGTCCCTCCTCGGGCACCGGGAACCGACGCCAGAAGCGACCGTAGGCGGTGTCGAGGTTCCCGTCTTCGTCGGCCCACTCGTCCCAGATGCCGGTCTTCTCGCGCAGGTCGCGGACGTGCTCCTCGCCTGAGAGATACCAGAGGAGTTCGTGGAGCATGGAGTCCCAGCGAAAGCCGTCCATCCGCTTCGTCGTCAGGAGGGGAAAGCCCTCCCGGAGGTCGACCTCGTAGTGTTGGCTGAACGTCGAAATCGTGTCCACGCCGGTTCGGTTGGGTTTGTACTCCCCGTCCCGGAGTACGTCGTCTACCAGCCCGAGATACTGCTCCATGGGCGTGATTCGTACCGGGGATAAAATACGTGTTCGATTCGGAACCCCGCTATCGGGAGAGCACCGCGACGTACCGCGTCAGAGATCGATGCACTCTGCGCTCGAACGTCCCCTCGACCGTCCACCCGGCATCGCGCGCTTCGTCCGTCCACGGGCGGTCGCCGACGATCACCGCGCGAGGCGCGACGCGACGGGCTTCCGCCAGCGCCCCCGCGACGAGGTCGTCCAGTTCGAGGTTGGCGATTTTCGACTGCCTGCCGTACGGCGCGTCGAACACCACGCCGTCGATGGAATCGTCGGAAAACGGGAGGTGCGTGGCATCCCCGCGAACCGTCGCGAAGTCGCTGTCGGGGGCGTAGTGCGCGAGATTTCGACTCGCGCCGCGAACCATCTTCTCCTGCGCGTCCGCGCCGAGCGGACGCGCTCCCGCGAGGGCGGCTTCGATGAGCACGCCGCCGGTCCCGCACATCGGGTCGAGGACGGTCGCGCCGGGCCGCGCGCCGGCCACGTTCGCCAGCGCGCGGGCGAGCAGGGGGTGCATGCTCCCCGGTTGGAAGAACGGTCTGTCGGTCGGTTTGCGGCCGCCGTAGTCGCGGACGCTCTCGCGTTCCAACCAACCGAGAAAGCAGGCGTCGTCCGAGAAAACGACCCGGAGTTCGTGGTCCGGGTCGTCCAGGTCGACCGCGAAACCCCGCTCGACGAGCACCCGCCCGAGTTCGCGCTCCGCCCGCCGAGTGCTGACGCCGACCGTCTCGCGCACGGTTCGCGCCCGCACGGCGACGGTTCCCTCGCGGTCGATGGGTGCGGCGGAGAGCAGCGCGCGCGCGCCGTCCACGTCGGCGTCGGTCTCCCCCACCAGCTCGCTCGCCCGGCGGGTGTACGCGAGGTTCTCGATTCGTTCGGTGATGGTCGTCGCTCGCGCGACGCCGGGCGCGACCACTTCGACGCCGGTCGCCGCGCTCTCGGCCTCGCAGGCCGCGAATTCGTCGTCTTGTCCGCCGAGTTCGAGCAGGTACACGGGAGTTCGTCGTACGCGATACGTGTCGCGCATCGCTCTTGGGGGTTGCGACTGTCGCTCGCGGTGGCCGGATTTCCTCGCATCGACCCGCCGCTGTTCGTTGGATCGGTATCGACCGCAGAGAGTTACGGACGACGAACGAAGATGAGCTATGTTAGCTATTGTCTAGCAAACTATATGCCTTCCGGTGTAGTACACTATTATTGGTGAAGAACAATGGCATCAGCCGCGGCTAAGAGCAACGTTCGAATCGTGGAGGACACGTACGAGGCCTTCAACGACGGTGACATCGACACCGTCCTGTCCTCGATGGCCGACGATATCGAGTGGGTCGAACCCGAGGGGAGCCCGTACGGCGACGTCCACCGCGGCCCCGAGGCCGTGCTGGAGAACGTCTTCCAGCCCTGCTTGGAGGACTTCGCGGACTTCCGGGTCGAGACCGACCGGTTCATCGACGGCGACGACATCATCGTCGTTCTCGGCACCTTCCGCGGGACGAACAGGGAGACGGACAAAGAACTCGACGTCCCGTACGCGCACGTCTGCGAGTTGGAGGACGGTCGGATGAGCCGGTTCGTCGACTACTCGAACGCGCTCCCCATGCTACGGACGTACGAGAAGTGACCGTAACGGACGAGAACAGAACCCTTCGTTTTGATACGGGACCCGACTTCGAAAACGGGCGTCCCGACTACTCCGCTTCGTCACCGAGGAGTCGAGCGACGAGCGTGTCGGGGTCGAATCGTTCCAAGTCGTCGTACTCCTGCCCGACGCCGAGGAAGAGGATTGGCTTGCCCGTGACGTGGGCGATGGAGATGGCGGCACCGCCCTTCGAGTCGGCGTCCGCTTTGGTCAAGATGGAGCCGTCGATTTCGGCGGCGTCGTCGAACTCCTTTGCGCGCTGAACCGCGTCCTGCCCGGCGACCGCCTCGTCCACGAAGAGGGTCATGTCCGGGTCGACGACGCGGTCTATCTTCGCCAACTGGTCCATCAGCCCCTCGCTGGTGTGGAGTCGCCCCGCCGTGTCGCCGAGCACCACGTCGATGTCGTGGGCGTCGGCGTACTCCACGGCGTCGTAGATGACCGCCGCGGGGTCGCCGCCCTGCTCGTGAGCGATGAGCTTCTTGTCCAGCGATTCGGCGTGCACCTGAATCTGCTCGTTCGCGCCGGCGCGGTAGGTGTCGCCGTTCGCCATCACCGAGGAGTAGCCGCGCTCTTCGAGATAGCGCGCCATCTTGGCGATGCTCGTCGTCTTTCCGACGCCGTTGACGCCCGTGAAGATGATGACGAGGGGTTTGTCGGCCTCCGCGATCCGCCCGTCGAAGTCGAACTGCCCGACGCTGATGACCGACAGCAGGGCGTCGCGCAGGGCGTCCTCGACCACGTCGCTCGTCTCGGCGCTGAACTTCCGGGTCGCTCCCACGAGGTCGTTTCGGATGTCGGAGAGCATCTCCTGGGCGACGCTCATCTCCACGTCGCTTTCGAGGAGCGCCATCTCCAACTCCCAGAGGGGGTCCTCGACGTCCTGCTCCTCGATGACGATTTCGCCGCGGGCGAACGACCTCGCTTTCTGTGCGAAGCCCCCGCGTCCGTCGCCCTCCTCGGGTTCCGCCTCCGCCGCGTCGGCTTCGATCGGCTCCTCGACGGGTTCGGATTCGACAGCCTCGTCCTCGACCGACGCGTCCTCTTCGACTTCTTCGACTTCTTCGACTTCCTCCGTCTCTTCCGCGGCTTCCTCGGCCTTCTCCTCGGTCGTCTCCTCTACGTCCTTCCGGAACCCGCTGAGTTTATCCTTCAGACTGTCGAACATCGCCGGTTACTCGTCCTCGTCCTGTTGCCCCTGCATCTGCTGCATCTGCTGTTGCATCTGCTGCTGTTGCATCTGTCGCGCCTGCTGTTCCAACTGGTCGCTCTCCTCTTCGACTTCGCTGATCTCGTCCTGGATGCCGTCGATTCGGTCGTCGACGACGTCCTTCCGACTCCGCAGCGATTCGATGGCGCCCTGCTGGTCGCGCTCCGCGGCGTAGCCGCCGCCGAGTTCCACGACGACCTCGTCGATATCCTCGACGTTGGCGCGGATGTAGGCCCCGCCGCCCAGCGGAACCTGAACGACCGACCCCGTTTCGAGCGTCTCGATGGCTTCGATGGCCTCGTCCATCTCGTTCTTCTCGTCGCGCAGTTGCTCCACCTCCGCCTCCAACTCCTCCTTTTCGGCCTCCAACTGCTGGAGTTGTTGGGAGAGCTGCTGGAGTTCTTGGTTGCCGCCGCCCATCATCGAACTTCGACCTCCGCTCCGCGAGTAATCGCTCTCATACCCACACCTGCGGGAGCGAGCGGGAAGAATCTTCCTAACTCGTCTCCTTCGGCCGGCCGGTGGAAGCGGCGCTCCAAAAATCGAGCGGGTAGCCCCCTCCGATGCCCCGACTCCTACCGCCCTTTCTTCCCGCTTTTTCCGCATCTCCGGCGGCACGTCGTCTCCGAGCCGAGTAGACCGGAAGTCCATCGACTAGCGGTTACACCCTCGGACCGGTTCGTGACCGATCCGTGCCGTTAGACGCGGGACGGTGACGCACCGGGTTACGGACGGAGAATCTAGTCGATATACCCTAGCGCGTCCTCGATTCGCCCGAGTTCCGGCCCGGTCGTATCCTGTCCGACCACGTACCCGTGCGCGTTGGCGAGGAGTCCCGAGCCAACGAGCGGGCCGCCGTAGTTGATGGTGCCGATGTCGGCCGGAACGCCGAGCGCGTCCTCGATGCGGTCGAGTTCGTCGTCGGTCGCCTTCGGGTGACAGAGCACGCCCGCGTTCGTGGCGACCGCGGCGGTGCCGACGGTCCGAACGCCGGCGACCTCGCCGCGCTCGACCGGGACGCCGAGACCGTCCGAGACGGTCTGCACCGCCTCGCGCGAGAGGTCGGGATGGACGTACGCCCCCGTATCGTTCGCCAGCACGACGTTTCCGGCGGCGTTGATGCGCCCCGGCAGTTCGGTGATGGGAGCGTCGACGACATCTCCGATGCGCTCGCGTTCGTTGTCCGTCACGCGACTGCTCACGAGCAGGCCGTTCTCGTTGCCCGCGATCAGCGCGCCGACGGTGGACGACCCGCCGAGGGTCGTTTCGACGACGTCGACCCCCAGTTCGTCGCCGAGCGATTCGGTCAGTTCGTCGTCCAAATCGGGGCGAATCAGAAGATACTCGTCAGTGACGCGAGCGAAAACGCCGACGTACGACGACCCGTTGAACGCGGTACGAAGCAACGCTCTACTCGTCGTACTCCGCCTCGACGACGGCTTCGCCCTCTTCCTCGAAGCGGGCCGCGTGCACGCGGAGCTTCCGCGGGGGGTTCTTGCGACCGCGCGACCAGACGGCCTCGTTGATGGAGGGGTCGAGGCGCACGTCGTCCTCGTCGACCTTGAAGTGTTTGGCGAGGTGGCCGCGCACCAGCTTCATCGCCTTTCCGGCGCGTTTGTGCTTCGGTTCTGCCTTCACGTCTCGGAGCGGAACCGTGACGACTCGCTCCTCGAAATCACTCGCGCTCATTATTCGTCAGTGTCGCTGCGCCGCCAGCTTCGACGCTTCGGGTTTCGCATCACGTTGCGGTCGGTCTTCATCATAACCCACGCCGGGACGCGGGTGTTCTGCCGCTCCAGCTTGGCGAGCCGCTTCTTTTTTGCCTTCGACTTCTTGCCCATAGTGGTTGCCACTTTTCCGCCGTCGCTTAAAATCTTGTTCCTTTCAGCCGGGGTCACAGGGGGAACGCCGCGACGGTCGAGTACTCCGGTCCGTCCGCCGTCAACTCGCTCTCCGTCAGCCGGACCTCCTCGACCCGCATTCGCCCCACCGTGGGGTCATGTTCGCGGACGTTCTCCTGCACGAGTTCCTTCCCACCGGCGTGTCGCATCCGAGCGAGCGTGACGTGGGGAACGAAGTCGTTCTCCTCCGGTTCGAACCCGAGCTCGTACAGCCGCGATTCGACGGCGTCGTGGAGCAGGGTCATCTCCTCCTCGCCGTCCTCGAACCCCAACCACACCACGCTGATGTAGTCCGGACTGGGGAAGACGCCGAGACCGCCGAGCGTCGCCCGGAAGGGGCCGAAGTCGACGTCGTCGGTCACGGCCGATTCGACGGCCTCCTCTACGTCCGGAACGCGCTCGGACTCCACGTCGCCGAGGAACTTCAGCGTCACGTGGGCCTGCTTCGGGTCGGTGAAGTTCAACCCCTCCGCCTCGCGAAAGCTGTCTTGGACGCCTTCGACGCCCTCCGCGAGGTCGTCCGGCAGGTCGATGCTCACGAACAGTCGCATACGCGACTCCACGCCCCCGGGCGGCTTCAAGCTTGGTTCCGCCCGACGAACCGAGCGCCTTCGGAACGTCGTCAGGGATAGGATTTTTGCGTTGGATTCCCTACCACTACGCGTGAGTTCCCCGTTCGATATCTTGGGAGTCGATTCGGATGCGGACGACGCGGAAATCGTCGAAGCGTACAGACGGCGGGTGAAGGAGACGCATCCCGACGTGGGCGGCTCCGCGAGGGAGTTTCAGCTGGTGCAGACGGCGTACGAACAGCTCCAAGAGGGATACGGAACCGAGGAGTACGACGCCGAGCACGAGAGCGTCGAAGAGCGGTACCGACGGGAGCAACCGCGGGTCGAGTACTTGAACTACGAGATTCTCGACGACTACGGGTGGGAACTCGACGACGACGACCTGTTCCGGAAAGCCTCCGATGCGGGACTCGACTCGGCGGACTACGGTCGACTGGAGGTCGAACCCCACGAATCTCTCCTCGAAGCCGCCGAGGATTGCGGTTTCGAGTGGCCGTTCGCCTGCCGAGGCGGGGCGTGCGCCAACTGCGCGGTCGCGCTCGTGGAGGGCGAGATGGAGATGCCCGCGAACCACGTCCTTTCGTCGAACATGGTCGACCGCGGTTTTCGACTGTCCTGTATCAGCGCGCCGACCACGGACGAGATGCGGGTCGTCTACAACGTCAAACACCTACCGGGACTCGACGAACTCCGGTTACCGCCCCAGCAGTTCGGACAGGCCCACTCCGACGATTGAACCCGGCGTCGTCTCTTCCTGAAAGCATTTAAACCGATAGACGGCCAAACACCTCCTAACGATGGTGCTCGACAATCTCGGCAGTTCTCTTCGCGGCTCTCTCGACAAGTTGAGCGGGAAATCCCGCGTCAGCGAGGAGGACATCGAGGAGATCGTGAAGGAGATTCAGCGTTCGCTCCTGCAGGCCGACGTGGACGTGAGCCTCGTGATGGAGCTTTCGGACTCCATCAAAGAGCGGGCGTTGGAGGAAGAACCCCCGGGCGGAACGACGGCCCGCGACCACGTCCTCAGTATCGTCTACGAGGAACTCGTCGGACTGGTCGGCGAGAGCACGGAGATTCCGCTCGAGGAGCAGACGATTCTCCTCGCCGGTCTGCAGGGCTCGGGGAAGACGACCACCTCCGCCAAGATGGCGTGGTGGTTCTCGAAGAAGGGACTCCGCCCCGCGGTCATCCAGACCGACACCTTCCGCCCCGGCGCGTACGACCAGGCGAAGGAGATGTGTTCGCGCGCCGAGGTAGAGTTCTACGGCGACCCGGACAACGACGACCCGGTGGACATCGCCCGAAAGGGGCTGGAGGAGACCGCCGACGCGGACGTTCACATCGTGGACACCGCGGGTCGGCACGCGCTCGAAGACGATCTCATCGACGAGATAGAGAATATCGAGTCCGCGGTCGACCCCGACCGCAACCTGCTCGTGCTCGACGCCGCCATCGGGCAGGGCGCGAAGGATCAGGCGCAGCAGTTCGACGCCTCCATCGGCATCGACGGCGTCGTCATCACCAAACTCGACGGGACGGCGAAGGGTGGCGGCGCGCTGACCGCCGTGAACGAGACCGACTCGTCCATCGCGTTCCTCGGGTCCGGCGAGACCGTCCAGGACGTGGAGCGCTTCGAACCGAACGGTTTCATCTCCCGCCTGCTCGGGATGGGCGACCTGAAACAGCTCACGGAGCGCGTCCAGCGGGCGATGACGGAGACGCAGGAGGAGGAGGAAGATTGGGACCCCGAGAACATGCTGAAGGGCCAGTTCACCCTCAAGGACATGCGCCACCAGATGAACGCGATGAACAAGATGGGCCCGCTCGAACAGGTGATGGACATGATCCCCGGCTTCGGGGGCGGCATCATGGACGAACTGCCGGACGACGCGATGGACGTGACGAAAGACCGAATGCGCTCGTTCGAGGTCATCATGGACTCGATGACCGAGAACGAACTGGAGAACCCCCGCTCCATCGGCGCGAGCCAGATTCGGCGCATCTCCCGCGGCAGCGGGCAGGACGAAGAGCGCGTCCGCGAACTGCTCCAGCAGCACAAGATGATGGCCCAGACGCTCAAACAGTTCCAGGGGATGGGCCAGGGCGGCGACATGGAGCGCATGATGAAGAAGATGCAGGGCGGTGGCGGCGGTGGAATGGGCGGCATGGGTCCGTTCGGGTAATCTGTCTCGGAATCCCGATTCCTCGCGTCCGCCGGTTCCGAATCCGAGTACCGGACCGCAACCGACTCGACGAACGAACGACGGTGAACCGACGGACCGGTTCGCCCGCGCGCATCCGGCGGCAAGCGTCGAACGAACACACGCGGTTTTTTGTTTCGCGGCCGTGACCACACACAACAGATGACCGTCCGGGAAGTCGCCGCCGAGGCGTACCGCGAGGCACTCCCTGCGCTGGCCGCGAGCATGATCGGCGGGTTGTTCGCGGGCGTCGTCCTCAGCGGGATGCGCGCCGAACTCCGCGAGGTGAACGGGTTGCTCGTCCTCGTCCCCGCCCTGCTCGCCACCCGCGGGAACGTCTACGGGTCGCTCGGCGCGCGCCTCGCGTCCGGTCTCCACCAGGGGTTGGTCGAACCGTCGTTCGTCCCCGACGACGAGCGAGTGTGGGCGGCCATCGTCGCGTCGCTGGCGAACGGCATCCTCGCCAGCCTCTTCGCGTCGGTGGTGGCGTTTCTCATCCTTCGCCTGCTCTCCGACCCCGTCGCGCCGCTCTCGACGCTGGTCGCCATCGCCCTCATCGCGGGTCTGCTCTCCGGCGTGGCGCTGACCGTAGCCGTGGTCCTGGTGGTGTTCGCGGGCTACCGGCGCGGCCAGAATCCCGACACGCTCGTCGGACCGCTTGTGACGACGACCGGCGACGTGTTCGGCATCTCGTTTCTCCTGCTCGCCGTCAGAATCGTCCTCGCGCTCGGGGGTGGATGAGTGCCGACCCAGTGGACCGTCCGCGCGATAATGCGGGCGATGCTTCCGGTGTTGCTCGTCCTTACCGTGGTCGAAATCGGCAGCGGTCTCGTCCTCGGGTCGTTCGAGAGCACCTTGCTCCGGTATCCGACGCTCCTCGCGCTGGTTCCGGTGACCATCGGGACGGCGGGCAACCTCGGGAGCATCCTCGCCGCCAGACTCTCCACCGCGTTCCACCTCGGTACGCTCTCGTTCGGGCGCGAAGACGACGTGCTCGGAGGGAACGCCGTGGCGACCGTCGCGCTCGCCGTCACCATCTTTCCCCTCGTCGGGGTCGGCGCGTGGACGCTGACGTGGCTCGTCGGCGGGACGGAACTCGGCCTGCCGACCGTCGTCCTCGTCTCGTTGATGAGCGGCATCGCGCTCGCCTTTATCGCGGTGTTCGTGACGCTCGTGGCGACGTACGCCGCCTACCGCTTCGAACTCGACCCGGACGACGTGGTCATCCCGGTCGTGACGAACGCCTGCGACGTGCTGGGGGTCATCGTGCTGTTCGTCGTCGTCAGAATAGTGGTGTGACTACCGGCTATCGCGGGCCTCGTCCGGTATCGGTTTTCCGTCCTCGGTCGGCGGCGCGAGGTGGTCGATGAACTCCTCGACCGGCGGGTCGTTCACCCGGATGCGGACGCGGAGGTCACCGAGTTCGTCGGGGTTGCCGACGGCGAAGTTGACGACGCCGTGGAACGCGGCCTGCTTTTTCAGCGAGAACGCGAGGGTGTCCCCCTCCCGTCCGGAGAAGAACTCGCCGCGGGCCGTGTCGAGTATCTCCTGTCGGTGGAGCAGTTCCGAGAAGTGTTCGACGCTGTGCGCCTCGGCCAGCAGTTCGCCGCGCCCCGATTCTACCTCCGCACCAGGAAAGACGTTCTCGATGGCGTCCGCGACCCGCGCTTCGACCTCGGTGTCCCGCACGGGAGCCGTGATCTGGACGTCGACGCTGTATATCATGGTTGCTCGGCGGTTCGTACGTTCTCCAGCCCCGAAAGTCCGTCTTCGAGGAGGGCGCGAATCCGCTCTCGAAAGGCGTCGAGCGAGTCCGTGTTGTCGATGACGGCGTCGGCCCGCGCCATCGCCCGGTCGAGGCCGAAGCCGAGTTCGCGCTCGTCGCGCTCCCGGAGGCTCTCCTCGTCCTCGTCCGAGCGGTCACGTCCCCGCTCGCCGAGTCGCTCGGCCCGGACTTCGAACGGCGCTTCGATGCTCACCAGGACGAAATCCTCGCCGAAGGCGTCCTCGAACCGCTCGACCTCGACGCCCGAGCGGATCCCGTCCACGAGCACGGTGTCTTCTTCCTCCAGCGCGCTCCGAATCTGCGGAAGCGACTCCTGCGCGATGGCGTCCGGCCCGTTCTCCTTCCGGAGCGCCTTCGCGATTTCGCCGTGGTGCTCCGCCGGGTCGAGACCCCGCTCCCGGCACGCGTCCCGGATGACGTCGCCCATCGTGACGACCGGGACGCCCGACTCCTCCGCGACGGTCGCGGCTTCGCCCTTGCCGCTTCCCGGTAGTCCGACGGTTCCGATTACTCGCATCGGTTTGACTTTCTCGTGAACCGTGCTTAAGGGCTGTGCTCTCGCGTAGAATCCCTATCTCTTATGACGACGCGCCGAGAACGAGGAACGAGGGCACGTAGCTCAGTCCGGATAGAGCGTCGGACTTCTAATCCGACGGTCGTGGGTTCGAATCCCATCGTGCCCGTGCAGCGAGAAGCGCCGCGACGAGCGAACCGGTGCGGAAGGGGATTCGAAGTAGACCGAGGTTCTGCCCGCAGCGCAGGTTCTCGGGCGTGGTTCGAATCCCATCGTGCCCGTCGATTTCTGCGACGAACTGTCGAGACTAGTCGAACTTCCGCAGCAGTCGTTCGTAGAAACCGCTCTCCCCGCCGTCGGCCAGTTTCTCCACGATGAGCTCCGGGGTCGACCGCGCGAGGTGGTCTTTCACCGGCGACCGCTCGACCACCAGTTCGCCGTCCTCCAGTCCCTTCGCTTCGATACCGTCCACCGCCACGTCGGACTCCGCCACGTCCCGAATCTCGTCCGCGAGGTGGGAGACGAACACCCCCGTCACGTCGCGCTCGCCGAGTTCCTCCAGGATTCCGGCGATTATCTTCGCGCTCGCGCCGGGTTCGGTGATGCTCTCGAGTTCGTCCACCAGCACGAGTCGGCCAGTCGTTCCGTCGGCGAGGGCCGCGAACTCCCGGAGCGTGCTCTCGAACGCCCCCGCGTCCAGCGTCCCCTGCGTCTTCCCGTGGTAGTGGAGTTCCTCGAACCGCCGCAGCCGAACCGACTCGGCGGGCACGGGCAGCCCCATCTGCGCGAGGATGACGACGAGCGCCACGAGGTCGAGCGTCGAGGTCTTTCCGCCGCTGTTGACGCCCGAGAGGAGCGCCACGCCCGAGACGCAGTAGTCGACCGGTTCCACCTCCGCGAAGGGAACGTCGAGCAGCGGCGAGCGTCCGCCGCGAACGTCGAACCCCGCGTCCCCGTCGAACTCGGGCATCGCGCACTCGAAGTCGCGGGCGAATCGCGCGATCGCGAGTTCCACGTCCAGTTCGAGCGCGTCGCGGACGAGTTCCTCCGCCGCCTCGCGCTCGTCCGCGAGCGTTCGCGCGAGTTCGCGCTTGCGACGCTCCGCGCGGCGAGACTTCTCCGCCTCCAACTCCTCGCGGAGGCGGGACACCACGACCTCGTCGTGCCCGACCGGGAACGTCGGGTCGTCGGGAAACGCCTGTCGGGCGATTTCGGTCTCGCCGGCGTCGAGCGCGAGCGTCTCGACGAGGTGGTCGCGCGCGGCGTCCACGGCGGCGTCGTACTCGTCGGCCAGTTCGCGCGAGAGGAGCGAATCGACGCCCGCTCCGCGTTCGACCAGCGAGAGCAGGTCCGCCCCCTCGATGGTCACGTCGCGCTCCCGGATGGCGTCGCGCATTCGGTCGTTTGCGACCCCTTCCGCCATCGAGACGGCGGCGTCCAAGTCGGAGATGGCGTTCGTCAGTCGGTCGAGTTCGTCGTCGCCGGCGACGCCGCCGTCCGGGGTGACTCGCTCCAGCGCCGACTCCAACTCCTCGACGTCGAGCGGGGCGTCCATCCCGGCGGCGCGGTGCACCTCCGCGGCAGCGAGCAGGCTGTCGCGGTTCGCCGCGAAGAAGGACAGCGGGCGCTCGGGGACGAGGTCCGCCGGGCGGTCGAGCGCGTCGGGTTCGACGCGAACGTCGCCGTCGACCGCGACGCCCGAGAACGTCTCGTCCAGCGCGACGACGGTGGAGTAGCCGCGGGCGAGTTCGGCCAACTCGCGCGCGTCTTCGACGACCTCGACGGGGAGTTCGGGCACCGCCTCGCGCGCCTTCGCGTATCGTTCGGCGTCCGTCGTCGCCAGACAGCGGTCGCGGACGGTCACCTCCCGCGGCGTCGAGAGCGGTTCGACGCCCGCCAGCGCGTCGCGCACCGCCGACGTCGGGTCGCGCTCCATCGCTCGGACGGCGAACTCGCGCGCCTCCTCGATTCGGGACGCGGACGCGCTGGGGTACAGCGTTTCGAGGCGCTTTTCGGCGTAGGTCGTCACGGTTCGGGCTTGGAGCAGCGCGAGCACGTCCCGGTACAGTTCGCGCGCCCGGTCGGTGGCCAGGAAGCCGCCGGGGTCGTCGTGTCGAATTCGGATGGCGGCGCGCGCGATGGCCGCGGCGCGTCCCTCCGTGATGCCGGGCGCTCGCGCGAGCGTGGCGACGTCGCCGGTCTCTAACGCGCGCTCCGAGTCGTCGAGTTCGGAGAGCGCGTCGGCGGTCTTCGCACCGACACCCGGTATCGCCTCGAAGTCCATTCGCTCCGAGGTATTGCGTCACCCGTAAAAAACGTTCCCGACGCGTCGGCGCGGGATCTCAGCAGCAACCGTTCGCCGACCACGGTTCGCACTCGACGGAGCCGTCCGCGTACTGACAGCACTCCCGCTGGAGTTCGAGATACCGACCGCCCGTCGCTTGGTCGCAGGGGTACGTCGAGCACTTCGTTTCGGTACCACAGAACTTCGTGGGGTTCACGTCCCCGGCGGCGTTCCCCGCGCCGAGCGTGATTCCGGCTAGCGCACCCGCGCCGACCGCTTTCAGGAGCTTTTATTCTAGCAATATAGAAAATAGACGCGTTGCCGAAATCGATCACTATCTCGGACAGCGTCCGTCGTCCGAGCGGAACGGCGGGGAGTCGACGACGAATCAGTCGCCGATCTCGTGGTCGAACTCGTCGCTCGCGAGTTCCTCGACCGTGTCTTTCACCGTTCGTTTCGTATCGTCGTCGATGCCGTCGATCGCTTCGACGCTGTGCGCGCCGCCGTGTGCGGTTTCGAGCGCGTTCAGGTTCAGTTCCCCGTCGGGATTCACGACGGGCAGTTTCAGATCGGTGAAATCGTCCGGCGGGAACCCCGACGACGAGAGCAGGAAGTGATCGGCGATGGTCGAGAGGTCGTCGGTGTCGAAGTCGTTCTCCCGCGGCGAACTCCACTCTCCGGTCGTCGTCCCCGAATATTCGGGCCGGTGGAACGAGTAGTCGGGCATCGGGTAGACATCGACGCAGGCGGAGTTCAAAATAGCGGCCGGACGGGTAAAACGGGCCGCGTCCATCACGAGATTCTTTTGCCCGTCCAGCAGAGATGGGGAAGTATGCCGACCATCGAGGAGAAACTGGCCGCGGCGAAGGCTGACCTCGCCGACCGAGACGGCGTCCTCGTCGCGTTCAGCGGCGGCGTCGATTCGAGCGTGGTGGCCGCCATCGCCCACGACGCGCTGGGCGACGACGCGGTCGCCTGCACCGCCAAGAGCGAAACGCTTCCGGACGCCGAACTCGAAGACGCGCGCCGCGTCGCCGAGGAAATCGGCATCCGGCACGAACTCGCGGAGTTCAGCGAACTGGACGACCCCGCTTTCGTCGCCAACGACGACGACCGCTGTTACCACTGCCGAACGATGCGACTCGGCACGATGTTCGAGACCGCGGAGCGACTCGGCATCGACGTCGTCTGCGACGGGACGAACGCCGACGACGTGGACGCGGGCCACCGTCCCGGCCTGCGCGCGGTGGACGAACTCGACGCCTACTCGCCGCTCCTGCAGCACGATATCTCGAAGGCCGAGGTGCGCGAACTCGCGGATAGCTACGGCCTCTCGGTCGCCGACAAGCCCTCGATGGCGTGCCTCTCCTCGCGCATCCCGACGGGCCTCGAAGTGACCGAGGAACGACTGTCGCGGATCGAACGCGCCGAAGCGCTGCTGCGTCGGTGGGGGTTCTCCCAGTTCCGCGTCCGCGACCACGACGGGCTTGCGCGCATCGAGGTCGGCGACGACGAACTCCGGCGCGCGCTGGACGAGGAGTTCGTCCGCGCCGCCCGCGAGCGATTCACGGAACTCGGATTCGACCACGTCACGCTCGACCTGCACGGCTATCGGACCGGGAGCGTGAGCCCGGAGGACGACCGCGCGGATTCGGGGGGCGAATCGCCGTCAGACGGTCCGCTGGTCGAGGACGTGTTCGCCGCGGAGTACCCGACCGACGAAGCGTGAGCTCATCCCGTCGTCTTCGTAGAAATCGAGCGTGTGCGTTCGCACCCAAAGGGTGGCAGTTTGCTGGCACGCGAACTGCGGTCTGTAGCTGCTGGCACGCGAGCTAAGGGCAGGCGCGAACGCTACTATCGTCTTGGGAAGCTATCTCCTTAGTTATAACCCGATTACGGGTATCGCAAGCGACCATTGTGTGACGTTTCACGGCGAGGAGCGGGACCGAGTACGGCGGTTCCCTTACCTGCCCGTCCACTTCAACAGGAACAGCGTCCCCTCGAAGAGACCGACCATCGTGAGCGCCACGAGGAAGGGAGCCATCCCGGTCGGGTCGGGGCTGAAGAGGAACGCGAAGCCGAGGAATCCGCCCCAGAAGTAGAGTCGGCGGTCGGCCATCCACCGTCGCGTCGTCAGTCCCATCATGATCGCGAGCATGATGAGCAGGGGAATCTGGAAGACGACCGCGAGCACGCCCATCATCATCAGGATGAGGTTGAACGTCTTCGTCAAGCCGAACGCGATGACGACGTCCGCCTTCTGCGTGTACGAGAGGAAGTAGGTGAAGATGGCGGGCAGGATGAGGAAATACGCGAAGCTGACGCCGACGAGCGCTAGCACGAGGCTGGTCGGCACCGCCGCGAGGTAGTAGCGACGTTCGTGCGGGTACAGCCCCGGACGCATGAACAGGTACGTTTCGTAGACCAACACGGGGAGGGCGACGATGAGTCCGCCGAGGCTTGCGACCTTCAGCCTCGTCATCACCAGCGCGAGCGGGTGGTAGAGTCGGGGACGGGTGTTCGGTCCCGGCCCCGAGCTAACCGGAAGAACGGAGTTCCAGAGGAAGTTGATGACGGTGTCCGCCAGCGGCAGAACGACGACGCTCACGACGCCCGCGACGACGATGACGACCGCGAGGCGCTTTATCATCTCCTCGATGTGGTCCGCCAGCGGCATCTCCTCGTCGTCTATCGGCTGGCTCGGCCTGTCGACCGCCTGCTCGGGGTCCTCCGGCGCGTACAGGTCCTCTTCCGGCGGCTCCGGTGCCTCCTCGGAGGCCGGAGCCTTCGATAAGTTGTTCCCTGCCGCCGCCTCCGATTCTTCGCCCATTCACCCGGTGCTAGGTATCGCGGTTATTATAGGCTTTCTTCATCTCGTGAGACGAGAAGATTGATAACTGGCACTCGGCTACCCTTCGCAAGGAATGTCTACTTCGGGGAGCAGCGTAATCGACGAGGATACCGCTAAGACGGTCGCGACCGGGCGCGAGGCGCTCGGCTCGATGCTCTCGACCGCACAGACGCATCTCCAGAAGGTCTTCATCGCGTTCGTCATCGGCTTCATCGCCACGTTCTGGGCGATGGCGGAAGTCGTCTGGCCGTTCCTGAAGGAGGTCACGACCTCAGGAATGTCGGAGAGGGTGATGAGGCAGGTCGACATCGTCGCGAGGACGCCGTTCGACGTCATCCTGTTACAAGCGAAGATAGCGATGGTGGCCGGCGTCATCGTCGCCATCCCCGTCCTGCTCTACTACGCCCGCGACTCGTTCCGCCACCGAAGCTGGTACCCCGATTTCTCCGTCTCCTATTGGAAGGTCGTCCCGCTGGTCGTTCTCGCCGTCGCGCTGTTCGTCGGCGGTCTCTCCTACGGCTACTCGCTTTTCTTCCCGATAATGTTCGAGTTCCTCGCCAACAACGCGACCAGCGCGGGGTTCAGTCCGAAGTACGGCATCGTCGAGTGGACGGAGTTCGTGCTCGTCCTCACGCTCTCGTTCGGACTCGCCGCCGAGATGCCCCTCATCATGAGCGCGCTCGGCTACACCGGAATCGTTCCCTACGAGACGTTCCGCGACAAGTGGCGGTACGCCGTCGTCGGCATCTTCACCTTCGGCGCGTTCTTCTCGCCCCCCGACCCGTTCACGCAGATAATGTGGGCCGCGCCGCTGCTCGTCCTGTACGCTTTCAGCCTCTACCTGACGAAAATCGTCGTCACCGTCCGCCGCGGAAGCAGCGAGGTGAGCCTCCGAAAGACGATGCGGGCGAAGTGGAACTACATCCTCGGCATCGCGCTCGTCGCGGCCGGCGGCGCGTACCTGTTCATCTCGCGCGGCGGCGGCGCGTACGTCGAGGAACGGTTGCTTCCGATGTTTCCCGCGAAGTACCGCCCCGTGAACGACATCCCGCCCGTCGAGCAGTTGTTCGGGGTTCCGCGAGAGACGGCGATTCTCGTCGCCGCGGCGGGGTTCGCGCTGCTCGCGCTCGTCGTCGCCCTCCTCTACTACCTGTTCGCCTCGCTCGAAGCGGGTGCGACCGCGGAGCGGGCCGGAGCGCCCTCCGCCATCGACGTCGACGGACTCGACGCGGCGGGCGTGCGCGCGGCGCCGCCGGAACTGTTCGAGGGGATGAGCGAGGGCGAGTCGCTCGACTACGCCCGCGCCGCGATGGAGAACGACCAACCGGAGAAGGCGCAGGCCATCTTCGACCGCTGGGACGAGGTTCACGAGGAAGAAGAGGAGGACGAACCCGAAGTCCGCGAAGCCGAGGGCGCGCCGCTGGCGGAAGACGTCGCTAACCAGCCCCGGTCGAGCGAGGGCGAGGACGGCAACGTCTTCCAGAGCACCGCCGCGGGCATGGCGAACGCCTTCACGGAAGACGAGACGACCGAGGACGACATCGGCGGCTACTACTACGACATCGCGTTCATCTTCCGCAGTCTCACGTCGAAGATGTTCCGCATCGTCGGCGTCTTCATGCTCGTCCTCGCCGGCGTGTTCGTGGCGCTGTACAGAGGCGGGATGAAGACCATCAACGAGGACTTCACGCGACGCGTTCCGCAGCAGATCGTCAGGGACGGCGACCTGCTCAACATCGTCACGCTCCACCCCGTCGAGGCGCTCATCTTCGAGGTGAAGGTCAGCACCCTCCTCGCCGCCGTCTCGGTGCTCCCGATGGTGCTCTACTACGGGTGGCCGGCGATGAAAGAGCGCAACCTCGTCAGGGGGAACCGCAACATCTTCTTCCTGTGGGGCGGCGTGCTCGTCGGCGGTCTCCTCGTCGGAAGCGCCATCGGCTACGGTCTCGTCGCGCCGCGCATCATCTCGTGGCTCGTCACCGACGCGCACCAGGCGAACATGGTCATCTACTACCGAGTGAAGAGCTTCTTCTGGCTCGTCTTCTTCACCACGGTCGGCGTCGGATTGCTCGCGGACGTCCCCCTCACGATGCTCCTGTTCCACTCGGGCGGCATCCTCCCTTACGACACGATGCGCGAACGCTGGCGCGTCTTCGTCGTGGGCACGTTCGCCGTCGCGGGACTGGTGACGCCGGACAGCCTCTACACGATGTTCCTCGTCGCCATCCCCGTCTCGCTCGCCTACGGCCTCGGGCTGGCGACGCTCGGCTCCAGTCGGCTCGTCCGGGCGAAGGGCATCCAACTCGTTGGCATCGTCATCGTCGGCTTCCTCGCGACCTACGCGACGCTCCTCCTCGGCGGTGACGTGTGGCTGACCAACGAGATTCTGCCGATGCTCCCGGCCGCGATACGACCCGAGTCGCTGCTGGCCGACGGACTGCTCGGCCGTCCCCGCACGACGGCGATGATCCTGGTTGCCGCGACGGTCGGGGCGCTCTCCTTTTTCGTCGGCCTGCTAGCGTACGGGGTGCGCGGTCACCGGGCGCGACGCCGCTGACACCGCTCCCGTTCAGCCCGAACGACTTATTATATTCTTGCGATAATCTCCGGGTATGAGCAAGATAAGCGTCGAAGTTCCTGACGAACTGCTCGCGGATCTGGACGAGCACGTCGGCGACGACGGCAAGTTCGTCAACCGAAGCGAGGCGATTCGAGCCTCCGTCCGAAAGATGCTCGACCTGCTGGACGAGATAGACGAGCGTCACGGGAGACTCGAAGATGACTAGCGAGCGCCGACCGCGGGCGCTCACCACCGGCCAACTCGAAATCGCGGCCCTGTTCGTCACGGCGCTCGTGACGGCCCAACTCACCGCGGCCAAGGTGTTGGAGTTCACCATCCCGTTCTCCCTTCCCGTCACCGGAAACGCGTTGGTCCTTCCGGGGGCGGCGCTGGCCTACGCGCTCACCTTCTTCGCGTCGGACTGCTACGCCGAGTTGTTCGGCAAGCGGGCGGCCCAGCGACTCGTGAACGTCGCGTTCGTCATGAACTTCGTCATGCTGGCGCTGGTGTGGTCGACCATCGCGGCGCCCGCCGCCCGATCCAGCGTCGACCCGGCGCAGTTCCGCACCGTCCTCGGGGCGAGCACGAACATCGTCGTCGGAAGCCTGCTCGCGTACCTCGTGAGCCAGAACTGGGACGTCATCGCGTTCCACAAGATACGCGAACTCACCGACGGCGCACATCTCTGGGCGCGGAACATCGGTTCGACGGCGAGCAGTCAGGCCATCGACACGGTCATCTTCGTCGGCGTGGCCTTCTTCGTCATGCCGCAGTACGTCGGAATCGGGCCGAAGCTCCCCGCGGACATCATCCTCTCGCTCGTCGTCGGCCAGTACATCCTGAAACTGCTCATCGCCGTCCTCGACACGCCGCTCGTCTACGCCGTGGTGGGCTACCTGCGCTCGCGCGACTACGCGCCGGCGCATCCGAGCACGGCGGACTGAGACGGAACGCGGCCGACGCCCGCGTTCGAGGTTCGATATCGAACGTCGACGATTCGTCCGTTTCTCCGGTCTAGCCCGCGATGCGGTGCACGCCGAACGCGGGTATCTTCAGTACTGCGCTCGGGTCGGACGGCCCCCGCGACCGGTTCGTCCGATGATGAAGTAGAGCAGTAACCCCAGTAATCCGCCGAAGAACACGACGAGCGCCCAGAGGACGGGGCTGTGCGGACTGTTTTTCTGCGCGTCGCTGTACACCCAGAACGGGAGGATGATCGCCAGAGCGAAAAACAACAGGGCGAACAGGAGGAGTAATCCTTCTCCGGCCATACGCCGAAACTAGTTAGCTCAGATAAGTGCTTTCTGTTATCTGTCGGGTGCCTGACGGTTTCAGTCCACTCGCCGCGCGAACCCGAACCGCGGCTTCACCGCTTCGACGCGAATCTCGACCGTCTCGCCTTCCTCGGCGTTCGGAACGAACAGCGTGTACTCGTCGACCTTCGCCACGCCGTCGCCCTCGCTTCCCACGCCCTCGATGGTCACTTCGAGGGTGTCGCCGGCCCGGACGGGGGCGGTGAGGCGGTTCCGGGCGACGAGATACACCTCGGAGGACTCGTCGCGCGAGGCGTCCGGACTCACGGTTCTGACGTACTCGAACTCGCGGTCGATGTCCTCGCGCAGGTCGTCCAGGTCCGGCCCTTGGAACACCTTCACGACGAGGTCGCCGCCGGAGTCGAGCACGTCGAGCGCCGTCTCGAACGCCTGTCGAGCGAGGTGGACGGAGCGGGCGTGGTCGAGGCTGTACTCGCCGGTCATGTTCGGGGCCATGTCCGAGAGCACCACGTCGGCGGTGCCGGCGACGTCGCGGACTCTCTCGCGGGTCTCGTCTTCCGTCATGTCGCCCCGGATGGTTTCGACGCCGTCCAAGTCGTCGATTCGCTGGAGGTCGACGCCGACGACGGTGCCCGACTCGCCGACCTTCTCGGCGGCGACCTGCAACCATCCGCCGGGGGCAGCCCCGAGGTCGACGACCGTCTCGCCCTCGTGGAGGACGTGGGCGGTCTCGTCCAACTGCTTGAGTTTGTAGGCCGCTCGGGAGCGATAGCCCTCCTGTTTCGACTTGTTGTAGTAGTGGTCTCTTCCGGTCATTGTTCGAAGTACTGTACAGACCCGTTTACGGGCTTCGACTCCGTGGCGGGTCGCCGTGAACGGACGCGGGCGTGGTCGTCGTCGAGTCGAAAACGATCGGTGCCGGCGAAGAATCGCCCGTCAGCGGTGCTCGCACTCGTCCTGATGCCGAACGAGGTCGGATTTGTTCTTCCCGCCGACGAAGACCTTCTTCTTGCAGTACTCACAGATTCCCCAACGAGGATCGTCTTCGTCGAGCGTGTACCCTTCTGGCCGCCACTCCTGCGACATACTCGTTCAGATAACCTTCATCCCTAAAACGTTTATCAAAAATCTGTTCGATGCCTGGTGTAATAATCCGGGTGATCCGGAGCGTTTACGTGTTTTATTTTACATGTTTTACTATGTGTTTCTCGCACGCACACGCCGCGCGCGCGAACGGGTGACTTTTTATGCCGCGGTTTCGTAGCCATCGTCAACATGTTCAAGGCTATCGTGAGCGCAGAAACGCTCCGGACGACGATTGATTCCGTGGGCGTGCTGGTGGACGAATGTAAGATCCACCTCGACGAGGATGGCCTCGCTATCAAGGCGGTCGACCCCGCGAACGTCGGCATGGTCGACCTCCAACTCGACGCCGAGGCGTTCGAATCCTACGAGGCCGACGGGGGCGTCATCGGCGTCAACTTGGACCGTCTCGAGAGCATCGCGGGGATGGCGAGCTCCGGCCAGCTCGTGGAGATGGAACTCGACGAGGAGACCCGCAAACTCCACATCCAGATCGAGGGGCTGGAGTACACGCTCGCGCTCATCGACCCCGACTCCATCCGGCAGGAACCCGACATCCCCGACCTCGACCTCCCGGCGGTCATCGTCGTCGAAGGATCCGACATCGACCGCGCGGTCAAGGCCGCAGATATGGTCTCCGACCACATCGCGCTCGGCGTGGACGAGAACGAGGAAGTGTTCTACGTCGAAGCAGAGGGCGACACCGACAACGTCGACCTCAAACTCGACACCGACGACCTCATCGACCTCACCGTCGGCCCCGCTCACTCCCTGTTCAGTCTCGACTATCTGAAGGATATGAACAAAGCGCTCCCGAACAACGGCGAAGTCACCATCGACCTCGGCGAGGAGTTCCCGGTGAAGGTTCACTTCGAAATCGCGGAGGGCATGGGACAGGTCACGTACATGCTCGCGCCGCGCATCCAGAGCGATTGAGCGTCCCCGTTTAGCTACAGATTTCGGTCGATGACGGCCTTCGCGGCCTCCGCCTTCTCCTTCCAGCCGTACCCCGCATCGTAGACGTGGCGCTTGTTCTCGACCAGTTCCTCGGGCGTCGATTCCTCGAACCCGCCCCTGGCCCACGTCCCGCTGTCGTGGAGCCACTCGACGACGTTCTCGCGCGTCTCCGGCCACGACAGGCCGACCATCTCGTACCACGCGATCATGGCGAAGACGGCGTTGTCGTGACACCCCGGCACGCTTCCCTTCTCGTATAACGTCTGCATCGGTTCGAACGTCGGCTCCGACACCGTCTCCCGGAACTCGTCGGCGGTGAGCAGTCGGAGCGCGCCGTCGCTCTCGACCACTCGCTTCTCGTGGCGGAGGCGGTCGAGCGCGGCTGCGCGGAGGGCGTCCCAGCGTCCGTGAGCCGACTCACGGAGTTCCTCCTCGGTGCGCGAGTCGGTGGAGAGCGCCGCGACGATGTCCGTGTACGCTTTCTCGATGTCCGTCCACGGCTCTCCGTCGAACTGACAGTCGGGTCCGTGGAGGTTCGTCGTGGTTCGGCAGTCCGGACACGGATACGCGAAACGTGGCACGAAACCGGCTTCTCGCGCCGCGGTAATAGGTGATTGGATTCGACGGTCGAGGGGAAACGCCGCGTTTCTTCGTCCGTGAATCGGGAAATCTCACGTTACTCCGCGACCGTCGCGTTTATCGGGCGTCGGCGGGAAGGGCGAATCATGGACTCGCTTCACGCCCGATACCCGTTCCTCGCGTCGGCCCGCGAGGCGGTTCGGGACGCGAACGTCGACCTCGCCGAAATCGTCGCCGGTGAGGGCGACCGCCACCCCGCGGTCGAGCGCGGCGTGGAGCGCGTGCGCCGGGCGCTGCTGGACGGAACGGCCCGACCGCCGGAGGACGGGCGGCGGTGGGGAACCGCCGCCGAGGTGCTTTCGTACCCCATCGCGCGGATGTTGGTGTCGCTGCTCGACGCGCCGGGAGCGGTCGAGAAGTACGCGAGCGCCGAGGCGGCCACGGCCTACGAGCGGTTCACCGAGGACTTCGAGGCCGCCGCCGGCGATTTGAAGAGCACCCGCGGCGCGTCGCTCACGCTCGATACCTTGCTCTCCGACTTCGATCTCTCCGAGTCGGTCGTGGAGCGCGACGATTTCGGCGTCGCGGTCGGCACCTACCTCTCGCTCGTCGAGGGCGTCGACGGCGACGACTGGCGACTCGTCACGCGCCGACTCTCGGACGGCGTCGTCGCCGTCTCGGAGGCGGAGCTACACGAACTGCTCCGGACGGCGGTGGAGGCGCGCGTCGCCGCCGACCTCCCGCTGTCCGTGCCGGAGGAGATCGCCGACGCGCTCGACGAGGAGGTGGCGGAACTCGAGTCGTCGTTCACGGACGCCGATTTCTCGCACGACATCGACACCCTCGCGCCCGGTCTGTTTCCGCCCTGCATGAAGCATCTGCTCTCGCAGGTGCGGGACGGCGAGGCGCTCGCCGACCACTCCGAGTTCGCACTGACCGCCTTCCTCACGAGCATCGGTCTCGACGCGGGCGAGATTCTGGCGCTCTGCGAAGTTCGAACCGCGTCGCGGGCGGACCGCCTGCGCTACCGAGTCGAGCGACTGCGCGACGAGCGAACCGCCCAGTACGCGCCGCCGAGTTGCGCGTCGCTACAGGCCTACGGCGACTGCGTGGAACCGGACGAGCGCTGCGAGACGATACGACATCCGCTCGCGTACTACGAGAAGGCGCTGGACGAAACGGGAACCGTGACCGACTGGCGCGACAGGGAAGATACCAGATTGGCGTGACCGCGTCGCTCGAACGGCTCAGTGCTGGTGCGCCAGCCAGAAGCCGACGCCGGTCATGAGCAAGACGAATCCGACGATGACGCCGACGAGCGCGAGCGCTCCCTGCGACGTGAGGCCGCCGCTGTCGAACTGGGTGCCGACGAAGAGAGTGGCTACGATGAACAGTCCGACCGACGCGACGGAGACGACGATGTCGCGGAGCGTCTCGCCCTCGATATTCATGTCCGGGGTTTCCCGCGGTCCCATCAAAAGTTCTCCGTTTCGAACGCGGACGGGCGAGGACGGGAGAGGGCGTCCGAGGAAATCCGGCGTTGCGGCGTCGGTCTCGATTTCAACGAGCCGTTACCCCCGAATCGGCCGCGAAATCGCCCCGAACTCGCGGGAGCGGGTGAAAGCTTTAGGGTCGTCGAGCACCTACTAATGATACGCAGAAACGCCGCTGATACGTAGTTCCCCGCCGATTTTCGCCGTTTGCGTTTCGCGCAACAGGAGGAAGCAACATGACGAACACAACAGCTTCCGGAAAAGTATCGCTCGCTCCGCTGGCCGACACCGGCGAGGCCGACCCTCGCTCGCAGCGCGCCAGAGCGGAGCGAATGGCCGTCACGACGCTCGGTGGCGGTCTCTACGAGGTCGAAAGCCAGAGCGACAACACGTACTTCGTCGACCTGCTCGGCGGTCGCTGCACCTGTCCCGACCACATGATGCGTGGCGTGCGGTGCAAGCACATCCGCCGGGTGGCCATCGAAATCAACGAGGGGCGAACGCCCCCGCCGGGAAAGGAGGCGGTCGAGTGCGCTCGATGCGACTCCGTCGTCTTCGTGGACGAACGGAAGGCGGACGAGACGCACTTCTGTGACTACTGCGAACTCCAGTCCGGCGACGCCGTGGTCGACCGAGCGACGGGCGACCTGCTCATCGTCGTCCGGATGACCGACCGGCGAGCCGACGAGGTGGAGGTGCCGGACAAGGACTGCACCATCGCCGAGTACCCGACGAACCGGGAGTACCCGGCCGACGACCCGGTCGTGGAGGTGCTCTACCCGATTCCGTCGGGGCTGCGACCCGAGCAGTTGAAAGAGCACCACCTCCGACGCTACTCGTTCCCGCGCTCGCGGCTCAAGTACCCCGAGCGCCCGAGCGACCAGTCCGAGCTGACGGACTTCCCGGAACCGAACTAACCTACGGTATTTTCTCGGTCGCCGCGAGGAGGGCGTCCGCGTCTTCCCGCGCGTAGAGGCGTCTTCCTCGTCGAGGAGCGCGAAGACGCTCTCTTGCATCCAACTTGTACGGCGACTCGCCTTCGTACTCTCGTCGGAGCACGTGCGTCTTCTCGAAGTACGACTCTTCGGCCACGAACAGCCCTTGCTCGACGAGGAAACCGCTTCGGTCGTGTTCGACGACGCCGACGATGTAGTCGGCGAAATCGGCGAGGACGCGGAACTTGAGCGCGCCGTTTTTCCACCCGCCGCGAACGTCGACCATCAAAAACGCGCAGGCGTTCGGACGGCGATTGAGTCGGTCCTCGACGAGTTGCAGGCGACGAATCTCGTCTCGACCGTAGCTGCCGAGGACGAAGTATGAAGCGTCCGTTCGAACGAGAGGCGCGAGTTCGCTGACGGCGTCCGAGAGCTCCTCGTACTCCTCGAGCGAGAGATTCGCGTCGTGGAGATGCTCGCCCGCCTTCGCCGCGATTTCGGAGAGTCCGGGAAGTTCGCCGGAGCGAGAGACCACGCCTTCCCTGATTCCGCTCGGACCATATATTTTAACCGCCGAGTCGAGCATCGAACGGCCGCCGTCAGTTCGATTGCGACCGATTCGATCATCACTGAAACGATTACGTCGCGCGGGAAACAGTGGATGAGTATGGGCAGCATCTCGGGCGACCCGAACGTCGAGTCGGAGCGCGGAGACCCTGTACGTCGTAACGCAGGAGACGCGCTTCACGCTCCTCCAGAACATCCTCGGGCACCCCCAGCAACTGCCGTCGTTCAAGGAACTCGCGATGGTCAACCCGAGCAAGAGCGAGAGCACCGTTCACACGCACCTGAAAACGCTCCGCGACCACGGCGTCGCGAAAGCGGTGCGACTGCCGGAAGGCGAGCGTCGCCGCGACCTTCCGCACACGTTCTACGGCCTCACCGACGCGGGGCGGGCGTTCCTCGACCGACACAACGTGCTCCGCGCGGAGGAGACGTTCCGGACCATCCACGAGCGGATCGACAAACCGGACGAACTGCTGAAGTACGAGAACGCGCCGCGACCCGAGTAACTACTTCAGTATCGTCTCCGCTTCCTCCACCGAGAGGACGCCCTCCGCGACCGCGTTGAGCACGTCCCGGACGTCGTGCTCCGAATCGACCTCCTCGCCGTCGCTCCGGAGGTCGTCCATCGAGTCGCCTTCCTCCAGCGCGGTCTCCTTCTTGACACGGTAGTTTCCGCCGTCCGTCCGGTGCACGTCCGCCGGATGGAAGAAGTACCAGTCCTCGCGGTCGAACCGCACGCCGATCTTCGGTTTCGCGCCGAAGTTCTGCGAGAAGTACACCAGCGCCTCGACCTCCTCGCCGGAGAGGTAGATGGGGTCGCCGGAACTCGATTTCGCCTCGATGGCGTAGAACACGTCCCCGTTCCCCGCCAGCACGTCCGGCAGTTCGCGCTGGGTCGCACCCCCGCTCGCGGGGGCGCGCATGACGGCGAATCCCGCTTCGTCCAATCTGTTGACGAGTTCGCGCTCCCGACGGTCGCCTTTCGCGTTCGCCATTCGTATCCGACACTAACGTCTCACGGTTAATATAGGGGTCGAAGCGGCGCGGCCACGTCGTTTTTCTGTTCGTGATTCGAAACGACCGCCAGTGGCCGAACAACGGGGACTCCACGACGACCGCGAGCGCGGCGATCAGCCCGCGCCGGACGACCAGAAACCCCGCCAGACCATCCTCGCACAGGAGATAGAATCGGGGCTGAACGAACTCGAACGACCGGCGGACGGACTGCTCCTGTCGGGACTGTCCGCGGGACTGGACATCGGCTTCGGCCCGCTCTTCATGGCGGTGCTGACGACGCTGGTCGCGACTTCGTGGGGGGAACCGCTCACGGAAATCGTCGTGGCGAACGCGTACGCCGTCGGCTTCATCTTCGTCATCCTCGGTCGCTCCGAACTGTTCACGGAGCACACCACGCTGGCGGTTCTGCCGGTGCTCGACGGGCAGGCGTCGATACGACAGTTGAGCCGGCTGTGGGGGCTCGTCTACCTCGGGAACGTCGTCGGCGGTGGCGTCTTCGCGGCGGTCGCGGTCTCGCTAGCGCCGGCCTACGGAATCGCCGAATCGGGAGCGTTCGTCGATATCGCCAAGAACCTCCTCAACCACGGCGCGCCGCTCCTGCTCGTCGGCGGCGTCCTCGCGGGCTGGCTGATGGGGCTGCTCTCGTGGCTCGTCACGGCGGCGCGCGAGACGATGGCTCGCGTCTTTTTCGTCTGGCTCATCGCGACGACCATCGGTCTCGCCCACCTGCCTCACTCCATCGCCGGCAACGTGGAGGTGCTCGCCGGAATGCTGCTCTCGCCGTCGATAACGGCGCTCGACTACGCCCGATTCCTCGTCCTCGCGACGGTCGGTAACGCCATCGGCGGCTCGACGTTCGTGGCGCTGTTGAAGTACGGTCACGTCGTGCGCGGCAGCGAGTAGGAAAGAGAGACGGTTGCGACGAGTTACGTTCCGTGCTGCCAGCTACCCATGTACTCCGCTTGCTCGTCCGTGAGGGAGTCGAACTCCACGCCGTCGGCGTCCAGCTTAATTTCGGCGATTTCGCGGTCCAACTCGTCCGGCACGTCGTGGACGCCGGCGTCGTACTCCTCGCCGTTTTCGACCATCTCGCGGACGCAGGCGGCCTGCACGCCGAAGCTCTGGTCCATCACCTCGACCGGGTGGCCGAGCGCGATGGGCGCGGCGAGGTTGACGAGGCGGCCCTCGGCGAGCACGTTGAGGCGTCGGCCGTCTTCGAGTTCGTACTCCCTGACGCCGTCGCGGGCCTCGCGCTCGGCCACGGCGAGGTCGGACAGTTCGGGGAGGTTGATTTCGATGTCGAAGTGGCCCGCGTTGGCGAGCAGGACGCCGTCTTTCATCTCCCGGAAGTGCGCCTCGGTGATGACGTCGCGGTTGCCGGTCGTCGTGAGGAACACGTCGCCCTCCTTCGCGGCCTCGGCCATCGGTTTGACCTCGTAGCCCTCCATGTGGGCTTCGAGGGCGCGACGCGGTTCGACCTCCGTGACGACGACCTTCGCGTTCTGGCCCGCGGCTTTCTTGGCGACGCCCTTTCCGCAGTAGCCGTACCCTGCGACGACGACCGTCTTACCGGCCCACGAGAGGTTGGTCGTCATGGCGATGGTGGCGAGCGAGGACTCGCCCGTGCCGTGGACGTTGTCGAACAGGCGCTTCATCGGCGTGTCGTTGACGGCGAAGACCGGATACTTCAGCGCGCCGTCCGCGTCCATCGCGCGGAGTCGGTGGACGCCAGTGGTCGTCTCCTCGCAGCCGCCGACGACGCTGTCGATGAGTTCGGGGTGGTCCTCGTGGATGGCGGCGACCATGTCCATCCCGTCGTCCACGGTGACGGTGGGTTCGATGTCGATGACCGCCTCGATGGCGGCGTAGTACTCGTCCTCGTCCACGCCGCGCTTCGCGTAGCTCGTGATATTGGGGTGTTCGTCCAGCGCGGCGCTCACGTCGTCGTGGGTCGAGAGGGGGTTACAGCCGGTGACGGCGACCTCCGCGCCGCCCTCCGCCAGCGTCTCGACCAGCACCGCTGTCTTCGCTTCGACGTGCATCGCCATGCCGATACGCTGGCCGTCCAGCGGTTTCTCCGCGACGAACTCGTCTTGAACCGTCGTGAGAATCGGCATGTGTTGGCGCGCCCAGTCCATCTTCCGATGCCCTTCGACGCGAGCAGCCTCCACGTCGTCCAACTGCTCGCTGATCGATGGATACTCTGCCATACCTCGGAGATGGGTGACCGCACCCAAAACGCTACCGAAGGCGGTCGGCCTCGGTATCGAAAGTGATCGTATCGGCGGTCGGTCGACGATTCCGTCGACGGTTCTGAACGGCGGTTTCAGCGACCGTTTCCGCGGCCGTTCTTCCCGTTGCCGGGATGGTCGTCCCGCTCTTCGCCGTCGTCATTCGCGTCCTTCCCGTGTCCCTTTCCGGGGTGGTCGTCGCCTTTCTCCTTTCCGTTCTTCCCCGCGGAGCCCTTCGACCCCGCGCGGTCGGACTTTTTGTCGGCGGCGGGGTTGTGCTGGGTCACCCAGTCCGAGATGGCTCGGCCCGGGTGTTTCACGTCCTCGCCGGAGATGAGCGCGTGGACGAAGGCCGAGACGCGCTGGCCGAACGGCCCGTCGCCGGTCTCCTCTTTCTCCTGCGGTGCGAGCAGCGTCGCGGCGGTCGAATCGGTCAGGTTGCCCTTCGTCGCCGCGATTTCGACCGTCGTGTTGTTCGCCGGGGTCGGGAGGGAGACCGTTCCGTTCGCGTCGGTGGTGTAGCTTCCTACTCCCGAGTAGGTGGAGTTGTTCAACGCCGTCACGGTGACCGAGGCGTTCTCGACCGCCGTTCCGTTCGACGCCACCGTCACGACGACGCCGTCGGTCTGGGAGACGCCGACCGTCATCCCGTCCGTCGTCTCTTCGCCGGTGCTTGCGAACGCGGGCGCGGCGACGGAGAGCAGAACTGTCACCGCGAGTATCGGTGCGAGCGTTTTCGGATTCATGCACTCTCTTTCACCCCGGACGACCCCATAAACCCCGATTCTCGTTCGAGACCGTTATATCCGTACTCGGACAGTTCAGAACGGGCGAGACAGTTTAAAACCCGATATGATAGTTCAATTTCTATCTCGTGAAAGCGGACATGAAGTTCGCGTTGCTGTGGAAATTGGGGTGGGAGGTTCGAACGAGTCGAATCACTTCTCCGCCCGCTCGACGAGCGCTCTCGCCCGCTTCTCCGCTTCCTCCATAACGGACCGTTCGTCCATCGTCAACACTTCGCGGTCCGCCATGACGACGTTCCCGTCGCACACCGTATGTCTCACGTCGCCGCCGTGCGCGGCGTAGGCGAGGTGGCTGACGAGGTCGTGGTGCGGCGTGAGGTGGGCCGCCGAGAGGTCGAGCACCGCGAGGTCGGCGTTCGCACCCGCCTCGATTCGCCCGCCGTCGAACCCGAGCGCGCGGGAACTTCCCGCGGTCGCCATCCCGACGACCGACTCGGCGCTGACCGCGGCGGCGTCGTTCGCGGCGAGTTTACCGAGCATGGCCGCGTCTCGAATCTCGCCGAACATGTCGAGGTCGTTGTTCGAGGCCGCGCCGTCGGTTCCTAGCCCGACCGTGACGCCCGCGTCCAGCATCGCCTGCACGGGGGCCATTCCACTGGCGAGTTTCATGTTCGAGGCGGGACAGTGGACGACCGCGGTTCCCGTCTCCGCGAGCAGTTCGATTTCGGCGGTGTTGAGGTGGACGCCGTGGGCGACGAAGTCCCCCGATTCGGTCATCCCTTCGTCGCGGGCGTACTCCATCGGGCGCTCGCCGCGCTCCTCGACGATGGGGACGACCTCCTCCTGCGTCTCGTTGGCGTGGTAGTGGAGCGGAACGCCGACCTCGCGCACGCGGGGAACGTACTCCTCCAAGTACCGCTCGCCGACCGTCGTGAGACTGTGGGGCATCACCGCGGTCGAGATGCGCCCGTCCGCCGCGCCGTCGAACTCCATGGCGACTTCGAGACCGGTCTCGAAGTCCGCGCGGGCGTCGTCCTCGTCCTTGCCGACCGTGACGACGCCATGGCCGAGGCGGGCGCGAACGCCGGCGTTCTCCACCGCTTCGACGACCTCGTCGACGTGGAAGTACATGTCCGCGAAGCCGGTCGTCCCCGACCGTATCATCTCCAGCAGGGCGAGTTCGGTTCCGGCGCGCACGTCCTCGGGCGTCAGGGCACTCTCGACCGGCCAGACGTCCTCGCGGAGCCACGATTCGAGCGGTTTGTCGTCCGCGTACCCGCGCAGCAGCGTCATCGCGGCGTGGCAGTGGGCGTTGACGAGGCCCGGAATCACCAGGCCGTCGCTCGCGTCGAGCGTCTCGTCGCCCTCCGAAACGTCGCCGACGGCGAGTATCTCCCCCGCGTCTCGGTCGACCAGCACGTCGGCGCGTTCGACGGTCATGTTCGGTCGGAGCACCCGCCCGTCCGCGATTCGAAGCGTCGTCATGCGTGCAGATTGGCCGGGCCGTCGCATGACTCTGGTGGATCGTAGTTCGCGCCGGGAAAGCAAGAGTAATCCGTTTGGCGACCCGAACCGGAGACAATGCGAATCGCCGTCCCCAACAAGGGTAGGTTGCACGACCCGTCGATGGAGCTGCTCGAACACGCGGGATTGCATACCGTGGACGGTACCGACCGAAAGCTGTACGCGAACACGGTCGACCCCGACGTGACGCTGCTGTTCGCCCGCGCCGCCGACATCCCCGAGTACGTGAGCGACGGCGCGGCGGACGCGGGAATCACGGGATTGGACCAGATGCGAGAGGCCGACCCGGGCAACGTCGAGGACCTCCTCGACCTCGACTTCGGGCAGTGTCGCCTCGTGCTCGCCGCGCCGGAGGACGGCGACATCGACGCCGTCGCGGACCTCGCGGGCAGAACCGTCGCCACCGAGTTCCCGCACATCGCGGAGACATACTTCGCCGAGACCGACGTCTCCCCCGACATCGTGGAGGTCAGCGGCGCGACGGAACTCACGCCCCACGTGGACATGGCCGACGCCATCATCGACATCACGAGCACGGGGACGACCCTGAAGGTGAATCGCCTCGCCGTCATCGACGAGGTGCTGTCGAGTTCGGTTCGGCTGTTCGCCCGCGAGGACGTGGTCGGCGACGAGAAGGTCGAACAGGTCGTGATGGCGCTTCGGTCGGTCATCTCGGCGGACGGCAAGCGCTACCTGATGATGAACGCCCCCGAGGACAAGTTGGACGAAATCCGGGACGTGATACCCGGTCTCGGCGGCCCGACCGTGATGGACATCGCCGGAAACGGGAAGGTCGCGGTTCACACCGTCGTGGACGAGCGGTCGGTGTTCGAGACCATCAACGAGGTCAAGCAACTCGGCGCGAGCGGAATCCTGGTCACCGAAATCGAGCGATTAGTGGACTAGAAACGAGACGGCGGGCGGTTATTTCCACCTCGTCAGCGTTCTCGGCGGCGACACCTCCGGCGAGCGTCGCGTCACGGCAACGGACAGAGGCTCGCCGTGAGGACCACCGTTTCGTCCGTCTCGTTCCGCGCCCCGTGGACGACGCCGCGCTCGTGGAGCACGACGCCGGGGGCCGAGACGATCTCCTCCGAGTCGCCCTGAATCACGGTCGCGTCGCCGTCGAGAACGTGGAAGACGTTGGTGCTGTCGCCGTGTTCGTGCGGGGAGAGTTCCGCGCCCGGCCCCAGAGCGAATGCTTTCACGAGCACGTCGTCGGTCACGACCAGTTCCTCGGTCAGCACCTCGCCCTCGTCCGGGTCGAGGTCGGGATAGCGGTCGAGCATACCGGGAGGACGACCCGTCGGAACTTAAAGTCCGGTCGACTTCGTCGAACCGACGCGGCGCGCCTCGGGCCGAATTCGAACTTCGGGGTATCGGTTCGTCCCCGCGACTTCAGTCCGATTGTCCCCCGTGCTCGGCGTTCTCGGTGATGAACCCAGATTTGAAGCCGATCCACGCGAGCACGCTGATGAAGAGGATGGGCGGGAGGATGGCGAACCCCCAGAGCGGGTCCATCCCCCAGCCGAGGATGAGCGCGAGGTCGAACAGTCCGAGCGCGAGAAACGGGATGACCGCCTTCGCGGCGCGCTTCCTGTTTACCCCGGACGACTCGGTCGGCAGTGGCGTTCCCATGACCGACCTTCGGCGTTCCACGACCAAAAACTACCCGTTCACGCTGAAGTGTCCGGCGGTCGTAGCGCCGGTATGGCGACCGAACTCGCGGACGGCCTCTGGTGGTTCGACCTCGGAAGCGTGAACTGCTACCTCGCGGACGACGGCGGCGACCTGACGCTCGTCGACGCCGGGACGCCCTTCGACCGCGGCGACATCGCCCGGGGCGTGAAGGACGCGGGGTACGGCCTCGACGCCATCGACCGCGTGCTCGTGACGCACTTCGATTTCGACCACGTCGGCGCGCTCTCGCGCCTCCCCATCGACGCGCCGGTCTACGTCGGCGCCGAGGACGCCCCGTACCTCTCGGGCGTGAAATCGCCGACCTGGCGAAACCACAAGGGCGCGCTCCAGCGCGTCGCCCGAACCCTGCTCTCGCCGCCCGAGGGTCCGGTTCGCCCCGTGGAGGACGGCGACGAGGTCGGAAGCTTCGCGGCCTACGCCACGCCGGGGCACTCGCCGGGCCACACCGTTTTCGTCAGCGACGAACTCGGCGTCGCTTTCCTCGGCGACCTCGTAATCGAGAGCCACGGAAAGCTCGAAGCGTCGAAGTGGGTCGTGAGCTACGACACGGACGAGGTGCGCGACAGCATCGTGACGCTGGCGGAGCAGGCGCCGGCGTTCGACGTCGCCGCGATGGGCCACGGCGTGCCCTTCATCCGGGACGGGAGCGAGCGCCTGCGCGAACTGGCCGAGACGCTGTAGCACCGATTTTTTCGCCTTCCGGCCGCTCCGACTCCCCGTCTACGGGCCTCGGTGCGAACGTCGGTTCGGCCGGCGGAATCAGCACGTCCGGCACTCGTCGTACTCCTCCGCCATCGCGGGTTTCGAGCGCCGAACGACCAGCACGCCGCCGACGATCAACACCGTCCCGAGCACCTGCACCGCGCCGACGGGTTCGCCGAGCAGGAGCGCGCCGCTCCCGAGCGCCACGACGGGAACCGCGTTCCCGTACACGCCGGTCGTCGACGGGCCGACGGCCCGAACCGACGAGTTCCACCAGACGATGGCGATACCTGTTCCGAGCGCGCCCGCGAAGACGACGGCTCCCCAGACGAGCGGTTCGATGGCTCCCCACGCGACGCCCCCGTAGTACGGCACCGCGAGCGCGTGGAGCAGCGGGAGCGCGACCAGCAGGCCGAAGAAGGTGAGCGCGAGCGGCGACACTCGGTCGAGCGCGGGACGGTTGAGCGCGGTGTACGCGCCCCAGAGGACCGCCGCGAGGAGCACGACCGCGTTTCCGAACAGCGTTTCGCCGCCGAGCGAGATGTCCGTCCCGCCGAGCACGACCACCGCGGTTCCGACGACCGCGACGAGGAGGCCCGCCCACGCTCGCCCGCCGAGTCGCTCGAGACCGGTGAACTGGCTCACCATCGCCGTCCAGAGCGGCGCGCTCGCCATGATGAGCGCCGCGTTTCCCGCCGTCGTCGCGTCCATGCCGACGATGAAGGCGACCGGGAAACACCAGTAGCCGAGGACGCCGAGCGCGACGACCTGCCACCCTCCCGCGCGAATCGGTTGCAGCAGGCCGCGGCTTCCGCGCCGTCCGGCGACGTACGCGCCGCCGAGGACGAGCACCGAGACGGTGAACCGAAGCGAGTTGACGACGAACGGGTGGAGGTCGGCGAGCGCCACTTTCAGCACCGCGAAGTTGACGCCCCAGACGAGCACCGTCGCGAGCAGCGTGAGGTCGTTCCGTTCCCGAAGTCCGCCGATTGCCGGTCGAGACACGGAGGCGGTACGCGCCGGACGAGGATAACCTCGCGCCCGGTCGGGCGACCGCTCCGAGCCGGCGATTCACATCCGCCGGTACATCCCTCTGGACGCGGGGGCGGTGTACTCGAACCCGAACCGCTCGTAGAATCCCTCCACGTCCGCCATGAGGTTCACGTAGGCCGTCTCCGGCGCGTTTTCCTCTAAGTACTCCATCAGCCGCTCCATCATCCGCGAGCCGAGCCCCCGCCGCTGGTGGTCGGGACGAACCGCCATATCACAGACGTGGTACACGGAACCGCCGTCGCCGACGATTCGGGCCATGCCGACGACCTCGTCGCGGTGGACGACCGTCACGCCGAACACCGAGTTCGGGAGCCCTCGCTCCACCGCTTCGAGGCCTCTGGGTGCCATGTCGGCGGCCTCGCGGAGGGCGACGAACTCCTCGGGCGTCGGGAGTTCGTCGCGGAGTTCGTAGGTCGGGGAATCGGCTTCCGGGTCGTCGGAGACGGAATCGTCTCGAGGTTCGCCGGGAAGCGACCCGTCTCCGTGGTCGGGGGACATGGAGGACGGTTGAACGACGAGAGGAATAGGTCTGTCCGTTCCGGCCTATCCGGCCAGTTCCTCAGCGACCGCGTCCGCTCCGAGCAGGTTCGGGTCGACGATGAGGTCGGCCTGCCCGCGGGCGAACTCCGGAATCGTGTTCTCGTCGTAGACGACGACCCGGAGGCCCGGGTTCACGTCCTTTCCCACCGCTATTGCGGTCGCCTGCCTCACGTCGGTCAGGACGAACAGGTCGGCGTCGTGGATACCCGCGTCTTCGAGCGCGGGTCGGGAGGCGATGCCGTCGACGCGGGTGGTCTCGACGCCCTCCGCCTCGAGCGCCGAACCGAGTCCGCTCTCGTCGGGTCCTGCGATGACTGCGCGCATCACTCGTACTCGATGGTCGCCGGAGGTTTATGCGTCACGTCGTAGACGACGCGAGCGACGTTCTCGTTCTCCCCCGTGATGCGCGACTGGATGCGCTGGAGCGTCTCCCAGTCGAGTTCCTGCGCTCGGGCGGTCATGCCGTCGCGCGATTCGACCGACCGCACCGCGACGATCCACCCGTGGACGCGGTTGTCGCCTTTCACGCCGGTTCCCTTGCCGACGACCGCGGCGAACGCCTGCCACGGGTCGTACTCCTCCAGCTCCTCCTCGACCACGTGGCACGCGTCGCGGGCGACTTCGACCTTCTCGGGCGTTACCTCGCCGAGGACGCGCACCGCGAGTCCCGGCCCGGGGAAGGGCATCCGCTCGGAGATTATCTCCTCGAGGTCGAGCGCGCGCGCCACCTCGCGCACCTCGTCCTTGTAGAGGTCGCGGACGGGTTCGACGATGCCCTCGAAGTCCACCGCATCCGGTAGTCCGCCGACGTTGTGGTGGGATTTGATGCCGCCCTCGCTCTCGATTCGGTCGGGGTAGATGGTGCCCTGCACGAGGTACTCGGCGTCCGTCTCCTTCGCCTCGCGTTCGAACTCGCGGATGAACTGCTCGCCGATGACGGCGCGCTTCTCCTCGGGGTCGGTGACGCCCGAAAGCGCCTCGAAGAACCGCTCTCTGGCCTCCACGACCTCCAACGAACGCATGTAGGAGAACGTCTCCCGGATCTGGTCGGTCTCCCCTTTGCGCATCAGTCCGGTGTCGACGTAGACGGGGGTGAGTTGGTCGCCGATTGCCTCGTACGCGAGCGCGGCGGCCACCGATGAGTCGACGCCGCCCGACAGCGCGATGATGGCGTGCTCGTCGCCGACCTCCGCTCGAATCTCGTCGACGGCCTCCGCGACGAACGATTCGGCGTCGACCATCAGACCTCCACCTCCCGTTCGACCTCGGTTTCGCTCAACACGGCGTCGAGTAGACCGACGAACGGCGGACTCGCCCGCCCCGGCCGGGAGCGGAACTCGGGGTGGAACTGGGTTCCGAAGAAGTACGGGTGGTCTTCGAGTTCGAGAATCTCCATCCGGTTGCCCGCGCGCCCCGAGAAGACGAGGTCGGAACCCTCGAAGTCGTCGAAGTACTCGGGGTTCACCTCGTAGCGATGGCGGTGGCGCTCCGTGCACTGGGTCGCGCCGTACACCTCGTGCGCCAGCGTACCGGCTTCGATGTCCGTCTCGTGCGCGCCGAGGCGCATGGTGCCGCCCATGTCCTCGATTTCGTACTGCTCGGGCAGAATGTCGATGACGGGGTGGGGCGTGTCGGCGTCCGCCTCGGCGGAGTTCGCGCCCTTCAGTCCGAGGACGTTCCGGGCGTACTCCACGACCGCCATCTGGAATCCGAGACAGAGGCCGAGGTAGGGGACGCCGTTCTCGCGGGCGTAGCGGACGGCCGCTATCTTCCCCTGCGTGCCGCGACTGCCGAAGCCGCCGGGGACGACGATGCCGTCGGCCTCCTTCAGTCGCTCTTCGTGGGCGTCGTCCATCTCGTCGGAGTCGACCCAGAGGACGTTCACGTCCACGTTCTTCTCCAGTCCGGCGTGTTTCAGCGCCTCGTGGATGGATATGTAGGCGTCCTCGAGCGCGTACTTTCCGACCAGCGCGATGTCCACCTCGCCGTCCGTCTCCTGGGTGACGAGTTCGCGCCACTCGTTGTCGCGTTCGGCGTGCGGGATGGCCCGCTCGGCCAGTCCGAGTCGGTGCATGACGTACTCGTCCAGACCCTCCTCCTCGACGACCAGCGGGACGTGGTAGATGTCCTCCACGTCGGGGTTCGAGAAGACGGCGTCCGTCGGCACGTCGCAGAACAGCGCGATCTTCTCCTTCGTCGCCGGTTCGAGTTCGTCGTCGCAGCGTCCGACGAGCACGTCGGGTTGGAGGCCGATGCTCCGCAGTTCCTTCACGCTGTGCTGGGTCGGCTTCGTCTTCTGCTCGCCGTTCTTCGAGTAGGGGACGAGCGTGACGTGGGTCAACAGGAAATCGTCGTCGTCCTGTTCGGTGGCGAACTGGCGGAGGGCTTCGAGGAAGGGCATGCTCTCGATGTCGCCCACCGTGCCGCCGACCTCGACGATACAGACGTCGTGGCCCTCGGCGGCCTCGCGGATTCGGCGCTTTATCTCGTCCGTGATATGCGGGATTATCTGGACGGTCTTGCCGAGGTAGTCCCCGGCGCGCTCCTTCTCGATGACGTTCTGGTACGCCTTTCCGGTGGTGACGTTGTGGTCGGAGGTCATGTCCACGCCGAGGAAGCGCTCGTAGTTTCCGAGGTCCAAATCGACCTCGCCGCCGTCTTTCAGCACGTACACCTCGCCGTGCTGGTAGGGGTTCATCGTCCCCGCGTCCACGTTGAGATACGGGTCTATCTTCACGGCGGTCACGTCGAACCCGGCGTTGGCGAGCAGTCGGCCGGTGCTTGCGGCGGTGATGCCCTTACCGAGTCCGGACATGACGCCCCCTGTGACGAAAATGAACTTCTCCCCCATCGTGGGGTCGTAGTCTGTCTCGGGGTTAGTCGGCATACTGAGTGTGGGCAATCGTTCGTCAAAACGATTTCGGAGGCGGATTGCTTCGACAGAAAGTGGCACGCCGACGCCGGTCAGCCGAGGTGCTCGACCAGAAACTCGCCGACCCGTCCCGCCACCTTCCGTTCCTGTCCGACGAAGAAGTGGTCGGCGCCGAACGCCTCCGTCTCGAATCCCAGTTCCTCCGCGCGCTCCACGAGCGGTTTCCAGTTCGCGGTGTCGTCCCGCGTTCCGTAGACGACCTTCAGCGGAACTTCGACCGCGTCCAGCGCCGCCACCGCGTCGAGGTCCTCCGCGAGGCGCGAGGCGGGCGCGAGCAAGGCGATGGCGTCAGCGCCCTCGTCCGCGCCCGCCAACGCGGCGACTCCCCCGCCGAAACTGAAGCCGAAGACGCCGACCCGGTCGTGGCGCTCACGCGCCCACCGGAGCGCGTTGCGGGCGTCCTCGCGCTCGCCGTACCCTTCGTCCCACTCGCCGTAGTCGAACCGGAGGCAGGCGACGCCGCGCTCGGCGAGTACCTCGCCGAGCGCGACGAGTCGGTTGTCGCTCCGGTTACCGCCGAACTCGGGGTGCGGCGGGCACGCGACGGTCACGGCGTTCGCCTCCCCGTCGGGAAGGTCGATTGTCGCGCGTACGTCCCGCACGCCGGGGAGAACGACTTTGTTCGACTCCATGACCGCGTGTTGGCTTGGTGAGGATTTTAAGGGTCGGGTTCTGAATGTAGTGGTATGGGAGTACTCTCACGCATGTCGTACGTGGTCCGGTCGAAGATAAACGCCCTCCTGAACAGGGCCGAAGACCCCACCGAGACGCTCGACTACTCGTACGAGCAGATGCGCGACGAACTACAGGACGTGAAGAAGGGCATCGCCGACCTCACGACCCAGAAAAAGCGCCTCGAGATCCAGAAGCGGAACCTGGAGGAGAACGTCGATAAGCACAACTCGCAGGCGCGCGAGGCGATAAATCAAGGGCGCGAGGACTTGGCCCGGCGCGCGCTGGAGAAGAAAAAGCAGAAGATGACCCAGATAGAGGACCTGGAGGGCCAAATCGCGCAGTTGCAGAACACGCAGGACAACCTCATCGAGAAGAAAGACACGCTCCAGAACCGCATCGAGGAGTTCCGCACGAAAAAGGAGAGCATGAAGGCCCGCTACGAGGCCGCGGAGGCGAACTCCCGCGTCTCGGAGGCGATGACGGGCGTCGGCGACGAGATGCAGAACGTCGGGATGGCCATCGAGCGCGCCGAAGAGCAGACCGAGGAGATGGAAGCGCGCGCCGAGGCGATGGACGAACTCCACGAGTCGGGCGCGTTCGAGGACGCGCTTTCGGACAAGGACCAACTCGACCGCGAACTCGAGGAGATGCGCTCGTCCGGCGAAGTGGACGCCGAACTCGACACGCTGAAAGCCGAGATGGGAATCGAGGACGAGACGGAAACGGAGACCGAGACGGAAACGGAGACCGAGGCGGAAGCGGCGTCCCCCGACGAGGAGGTCGACCTCGCCGACCTCGAAGCCGAGGTCGCCGCCGAGGAGTCGAACGCGGAGGCCGAACAGGCGACGGAAACCGAGCAGGCGACGGAAGACGAACAGTCCTAATCGCTCTCCGGCAGTGGCTATTTGAGTTCGGTCGTCCTGGTGACGGACATGGACGAGTCAGACGGTGGTTCCCAGCCCAGTGACACGATGCGCGAGCGGATCGACGAGAGTCGCGTCAAACTGTGGGTGCTGATGGAGGCGAATCGGTGGCTCGTCGCCGGGGTCATTCTGGTCGCGTTCTTTCTCGCGCTGGTCGTCCTCGGCATCGCCGACCCGTCGCCGCTCGAACAGTACATCGGGCCGGGCGACGACCCCGTGGACACGACGTTTCAGGGATTCATCGGCGCTATCATCACCGGCGTGACGCTCGTCGTGACGCTCAATCAGCTCGTGCTCTCGCAGGAACTCGGACCGGTCGGCGACCAGCGGACTCGGATGGAGGGTGCGATGGAGTTCCGCCGCGACGTCGAGGAAGTGCTCGGCCTCCGGACCGCGCCGCCCGAACCGGCGGCGTTCATGCGGTCGCTCATGGAGGAGACCCAAAATCGGGCGAACGCGCTCGCCGACGCGGTCGAAGAGAGCCGGGACGAAGACCTCAAAGAGGAGATTCGAAGCTACGTCGACGGGTTGAGCGCGAACGCGGACGAGGTGAGCGAGACGCTCGAAAACACGCAGTTCGGAACGTTCGACGTGCTTTCCGCCATCCTCAACTTCAACTACTCGTGGAAGATATTCGTCGCGCGGCGGATTCGCAACGAACACGAAGACGCCATCACCGAGGAAGTGGACGAGGCGTTCGACGACATCATCGAATCGCTCAACTTCTTCGGACCGTCGCGCGAACACTTCAAGACGCTGTACTTTCAGTGGGAATTCGTCAACCTCTCGCGGGCGATGCTCTACACCGCGATTCCCGCGCTCGTCGTGACCGTGGCGATGATAAACTACTTCGACGCGCGGGCGGTCCCCGGCGCGACGGTCGGCATCAGCAACGACGTGTTGGTGCTGAGTCTGGCGACGACCATCGCGGTCGTCCCCTTCGTCATCCTGCTCTCGTACATCCTCCGCATCGCAACCGTGGCGAAGCGCACGCTCTCCATCGGCCCGTTCATCCTGCGCGAGACGAGACGGAGCGACGAGTTGGACTGAGACTCGGCGTTCCCCTTCCTCACCGTTCACAACCCCGACGAGCGTGCACCCGTCGAGCGATATTCGGTCCGCCACGCGGGAACGTCCCGGAGAAAACATACCAGTTCGGACCGGACGGCCGAGGGTTTCGACGAGGTCGGATTCGACCGGTACGAACCGCTCAGGCGAGGAAGTCCGGGTCGGTGCGCTTCTCCTCGCGCTCGCTTCGGAGGTGGTCGCGGAACGATTCGAGCGACACGTCCTTTTCCTCCCGTTCCTTGCGGTCGCGGACCGATATCGTCCCGGCCTCCTCCTCGTTGCCGCCGACGATGACCATGTACGGCACGCGGTCGTCGTGGGCCTGCTGGATCTTTCGTCCGACGGTCCACGAGCGGTCCTCGACCTCGGTGCGGAAGTCGCCGAGTTCGTTCGCGACGCGGTGGGCGTAGCCGAGGTTGTCGTCGCTGACCGGGAGGACGCGCACCTGTTCGGGCGAGAGCCAGAGCGGGAACTTCCCGTCGAAGTGCTCGATGAGCACCATGAAGAACCGCTCGTAGCTGCCGTACAGCGCGCGGTGTATCATGACCGGACGCTCCCGCTCGTTCTCCTCGGTGACGTACTCGAGGTCGAACCGCTCGGGCATGTTGAAATCGAGTTGCACGGTCGGTCCGTCCCACTCGCGCCCGAGGGCGTCCTCGAAGGCGAAGTCGATCTTCGGCCCGTAGAACGCGCCGTCGCCCTCCTCGAGGCGGTAGTCCATCTCCGACTCCTCGAGGACGGATTCGAGTTGCGATTCGGCCCGCTCCCATATCTCGTCGCTCCCGACCGACTTCTCGGGGCGGGTCGCCAGGGCGACCGAGTAGTCGAGGTCGAACGTTTCGAGCACCTCGAATATCATCTCCATGATGGTGTCCACCTCGGCCCGAATCTGGTCGGGGCGGACGAACAGGTGCCCGTCGTCGATGGTGAACGCCCAGACGCGCGAGAGGCCGGAGAGTTCGCCGCGCTGTTCCTTGCGGTACACCTTCCCGTCCTCGAAGTACCGCACCGGCAGGTCGCGGTAGCTCCAACTGTGCTGGTCGAAGATGGTCGCGTGGCCGGGGCAGTTCATCGGCTTCAGCCCGTACTCCTCGTCGTTCACGTCGAGCAGGAACATGTCGTCGACGTAGTTGTCGTAGTGGCCCGACCGCTGCCACAGTTCGGTGCGGAAGAGGTGGGGCGTCTCGACCGGTTCGTAACCCGCGTCGAGGTTCAGGTCGGCGACGTAAGTGGAGAGTTCGTCGAGGATGCGCTTTCCGTTCGGGTGGTAGAGCGGGAGCCCCGGCCCGGTGACCTCGGGAATCGAGAACAGGTCGAGTTCCCGCCCGAGCTTCCGGTGGTCGCGCTCCGCCGCCTGCTCGCGGCGTTCGAGGAACTGTTCGAGTTCGCTTCCGGTGGGGAAAGCGGTGCCGTACACGCGGGTCAGCGTCTCGTTCTCCTCGTCGCCGCGCCAGTAGGCCGCCGAGGTTTCGAGGACGGCGAACCCGCCGATTTCGCCCGTCGATTCGACGTGCGGCCCCTTACAGAGGTCGAAGAACTCGCCCTGTTCGTAGAACGAGATGGGGTCTTCGCCAGCCGCCTCGGTGTCGAGGACGTCCTGCTTGTAGGGGTTGTCCTCGTACAGGTCGAACGCCTCCTCGCGCGACTTCTCGGTGCGCTCGATGGCGACGTCCTCTTCGATGATGTCCTGCGCCTCGTCCTCGATTTCGGCCAAGTCCTCGCTGTCGAGTTCGACGCCGGAGACGTCGTAGTAGAAGCCCTCGTCCGTCCACGGTCCGATGGCGAGCTTCGCTTCCGGGTGGAGTCGCTGGAGAGCCTGCGCGAACACGTGGGCGGCGGAGTGGCGGAGCACGTCCACGTACTCGTCGCTCTGCTCGGTGACGATGACGAGTTCGCAGTCCTCGGTGAGCGGCGTCGCCTTGTCGACGAGGTCGCCGTCCACCACTCCCGCCACCGTGTCCTTGCCGAGTCCGGGGCCGATTTCGTACGCCACGTCCTCCACGGTCGACCCTTCCTCCATTCGGAGCTCCGAGCCGTCCGGAAGCGTGACAACGATATCGCTCATAGGGCAGTTACGGGATAGGCGCAAGATAAGTGTGTTGAGACGGCGGCGGCGAGGCGCGGTCGAGCGCTCGCAGGGCGCTCAGAACCGCCGTCGCAGCGCCGCGACGGTCTTCTCGCCCACGCCCTCGATGCCCCGAAGCTCCGCGTCCGACGCGCTTCGAATCCCGTCGAGGCTGCCGAACCTGCGGAGCAGCGACCGCCGGGTCTTCGGCCCGACGCCGGGCACGTCGTCCAGTTCCGTCGAAACGTCGTCCCGAAGCGTCTGGTGGTACTGCACCGCGAACCGGTGGGCCTCGTCGCGCACCCGCTGGAGGACGTGGAGGTGCGGCGCGTCGCGCGGCCAATCGTAGGTTCCGCTCGGCGTGACGACGATTTCTTCGGCCTTGGCGAGTCCGACGGCGGGTACGTCCCAGCCGACCTCGGCGAGCGCCTCGCGCGCCGCGTCGAGCTGACCCTTCCCGCCGTCGATGAGGAGCAGGTCGGGGTCAGGGCGGTCGTCGTACCCGTCGACCGCCCGCTTCGCGCGCCACCGCAGCAGGGCGCGCATGTTGGCGTAGTCGTCGTTTCGCTCGTCCAGCTTCTTCCGGCGGTAGTCGGCCTTCTCGGCCGATCCGCCCGCGAAGACGACGTTGCTGCCGACGACCGACGACCCCTGCGCGTGACTCACGTCGAACCCCTCGATGCGCTCGACCGAGGGGAGCGAGAGCGCGTCCGCCAGCGCCCGGAGTTCGTCGGGGTCGGTCGCCCCGCTCCGGGCGTTCTTCAGCGCGAGGTCGACGAGCGTCGCTTCGCGCCCCGCGCCCGGGACGCGCACCGCGACGCCCTCGGCTTCCAGCCAGTCGAGCACGTCGTCGTCGTCGGGGCGCTCCGAGAGCAGGAGGGCGTCGGGCATCTCGCGCTCGGCGTAGAACTGCGGCAGGAAGGCTCCGAGCACCGCCGCCACGCCGTCGCCATCGTCGTCCGGCACCGAGAGGGTGTGGCGGTCGCGGTCGACGAGTTGCCCGCGCTCGCTGTGCAGGCGCGCGACGGTCGCCCGTTCGCCCCCGACCGCGGCCCCGAGGACGTCGACGGTTCGCTCGTCGGTCTGGGACGCGATGGCGTCGGCGTCCCCGCCGTGGAACGCCTCGACCGCCTCGAGCCGGTCGCGGAGGTTGGCCGCGCGCTCGAACTCCTTTTCCTGCGACGCCCGTTCCATCTCCCGGCGGAGCGGCGCGGCCAGAATATCGGTCTCGCCGCCCAGAAATCGCTCGACGCTCTCCACGTCGGCGAGGTACGATTCGCGCCCGATTTCGTTCGTGCAGGGCGCGGTGCAGAGGCCGATGTCGTAGTCGAGACACGGGCGGTCGCGGTTCGCGTACTTGTGGTTCGAACAGCCGCGAACGCCGTACGTCTCCCGGAGCGCTTTGACCACCGTCTCGACGCGCGACTTGTTCGTGAACGGGCCGAAGACGGTCGCGCCTTTTCGGTCGGGGTCGCGGGTGATCTCGATTCGCGGGAACTCGTGGGCCGTCAACTGCACGAGCGGATACGATTTGTCGTCCTTCAGCCGGACGTTGTACCGCGGCTGGTAGCGTTTGATGAGGTTCGCCTCCAGCAGGAGCGCCTGCGTCTCCGTGTCGGTGACCGCGAAGTCCAGCGCGTCCGCTCGATCGACCATCCGCCCGATGCGGTTGCTCCGGGGGTCCGCGTAGGAGCGCACGCGCGCCCGGAGGTCGACCGCCTTGCCGACGTACCGAACGGTGTCGTCCTCTAAAAACTGGTAGACGCCGGGTTCGCGCGGTAGCTCCGACGCGCGTTCCCTGACGGTCGCCGAATCCATCGACCGCGCTTAGTCGGCGCTCGGCTTTGAACTTGTCCCTAGCGTCTCCCGAAGCCGGCGGGCGGCGTCCTCGGCTTCCTCGCCGTCGACCGGCACGCGGATGGGGTCGCGCCCGGCGCGCTCGATGACCAACTCCTCCGACCGACTGGCGAGATAGAGGCCGCAGAGCGCGACGGCGGCGAGCACCAACACCGCGCCGACCAGCAAGAACACGTCGAGGAGCACCGAGAACAACCCGACCGTGAGCGTTATCATCTGGTTCACCCCGCCCACGACCTGCCCGCCCGATTCCTGCGCCCCGCCGAGTTGCGCGAGGATACCGCTGCTGGTTATCAGATAGCCTCCGCCGAGGAGAAGCGCTCCGTAGACGAGGCTCCGGACGCTCCACGAGAGGTAGCCGTGCTGTCCGGCGGGCTGGACGCTCGCGTCGAGGACGTTCGGCCTGTCTTCGTGGTCGAACCGTCGCCCCCCGCCTTCCGGCATGAACGCGAGCACGCGGTGGCTCGTCACCGCGATCCGCGCCCCTTCGAGTTCGATTTCCTCTTCTATCTCTTCTCCCGCGAACAGCATGTCCAGCAGGCGGTCGTCCGACGCCTGGGACAGCGGGGACTGTTGCATCGTTTGTCGGGTCGGCGACTGAGATAAATAAGGTTGCGGCTAACCGTCCTCGCCAGATACAAATCGGCGACGGACGAAGGCACGACCATGGACGATTCGGACGGTGCGACCGACGGAACCGAGGTGGACGACGGGGACGACGTGCGCGTCTGGTTGGTGGAGCGAACATACTCCGACCGCGACCTGTTGACGCTGGTGTACGCCACGTCCAACGGCGGACGGTATCTCCGGAAGGAGCGGGCCGGACGCCTCGGCGGCGAGACGACCGCCGCGATATCCGTCGGAGATGACAGACTGTCGACGGTGGACGACGAGACGACCCGAAAACGGTACGCCGAGGAAGCCGTACGGATGAAAGAGAAACACGCGCCGGACGACACGGTGTGACACGGAACAGTAACGTTTTACGGCAGTTGGCATAAGCGGAAAGCATGGCCGCCATTCGAATCGACGAAGTGACCAAGCGGTACGACGGCGTCACCGCCGTCGACGACCTCTCGCTCGAAGTCAGGGAAGGAGAGGTGTTCGGCTTCCTCGGCCCGAACGGCGCGGGGAAGTCCACGACCATCAACCTCGTCCTCGATTTTATCCGCCCGACGAGCGGCGAGGTGGAAGTTCTCGGCCGCGACGCGCAGGCCGAGAGCGTCGCCGTCCGTAGCCGAACCGGCGTCCTCCCCGAGGGTTTCTCGGTGTACGACCGACTTACGGGTCGCCAGCACGTCGAGTTCGCCATCGAATCGAAGGAGGCGGAGGACGACCCCGACGCGCTCCTCGACCGAGTCGGCATCCTCGACGCCGCCGACCGGAAGGCCGGCGGCTACTCGAAGGGGATGGCCCAGCGACTCGCGCTCGCCATGGCGCTCGTCGGCGAACCGGAGTTGCTCATCCTCGACGAACCCTCGACCGGTCTCGACCCGAACGGTGCCCGCGAGATGCGCGAAATCGTCCGCGCCGAGCAGGAGCGCGGCGCGACCGTCTTCTTCTCCAGTCACATCCTCGGACAGGTCGAGGCGGTCTGCGACCGCGTCGGCATCCTCCGCGACGGCGAACTCGTCGCCGAGGATTCCATCGACGGCCTGCGGGAGGCGTCCGGAGCCGAGACCCGGCTTCGAATCGAGACGACCTCGCTCCCGCCGGGCGCGCTCGACCGAGTCCGCGAAATCGACGGCGTCTCGGGCGTGAACCGGGACGGAGACACGCTGTTCGTCGCCTGCGAGACGAGCGTCAAGACGACGGTCATCGCCGCGCTGGAGAACGCTGGCGCTAACATCGACGACTTCGAGACCGAGGAGGCGTCGCTGGAGGACCTCTTCGTGGCCTACACCGAGCGGGAGGTCACGGCATGACGTGGCAGGCAGTCGCGCGAAAGGACTTCCGGGACTCGCTCCGCTCGCGGTGGCTGTGGGCGTTGACCGCGCTGTTCGTGCTCGTCTTCTCGCTCCCGCCGCTGTTGGTGTTCTACCTCGAGATGGGCGGGGGAGGCGGACGAGGCGGCGGAACGACCGACGCGTTCCTCTACCTGATGAAGCAGGGGACGGCCACGCTCGTCCCGCTCATCTCCATCGTCATCGGATACGCCGCCGTCACCCGCGAGCGCGAGTCGGGGTCGCTGAAGCTGTTGCTCTCGCTCCCCCATTCGCGCGACGACGTGGTGTTCGGGAAGGTGCTCGGTCGGAGCGCCGTGGTCGGCGTTTCGACCCTCATCGGATTCGTCTTCGCCGCCGTCGTTCTGCTGCTCACGAGCCTCGAGTTCGCCGCCGTCAACTACCTGCTGTTCGCGTTGCTCACGCTCCTCCTCGGCCTCGTGTTCGTCGGCCTCTCGGTCGGCATCTCCGCGGCCGCGAGCACCAGCCGACGCTCGATGGTCGCCTGCGTCGCGCTGTACATTTCGTTCGTCGTGCTGTGGAGCGCCCTCACCAACCAGATAGTCACCGCCCTCACGAAGCGGTTCAACATGGAGGTGGCGGGGCAGGCCAAGGTGTACCTCTTCGTCACGTTACTCAACCCCACGACGGCGTACAAGACGCTCGTCGATACGGTTCTCATAGAGAAGCAGCTGGACGCCCGGCTGCAACTGTTCAACCAGTTCGTTCGGCCGGCCGTCGCCCAAGCGTTCGGCGGTTCGGTCCCGTTCTACCTCAGCGACGTCTTCGTCGTGGCTTACCTGCTGTTCTGGCTGTTCGTGCCGGTTGCCATCGGCATCCTCGTCTTCGAGCGAGCCGACCTCTAAGCTTCGACGCCGTTCTCCTCCAGCACGTCCCAGAACTCCTCCTCCTCGAGCACCGGCACCCCTCGCTCCTCGGCGTCCTCGCGCTTCGTCCGCCCCGGATTCTCGCCGACCACCAGGTAGTCGGTGTTGCCCGAGACGTTCCCCGTCGCGTTCGCGCCGTGACCTTCGACGAGGTCGGCGACGTCCGAGCGCGGCAGCGAGAGCGACCCCGTGAACACGAAGGTGAGTCCGGCGAGTTCGTCGCCGCCCTCGGTCTCCTCGCGCTGCGGTTCGACGTGCGTCAGAAGTTCGCGGATGACCTCGCGGTTTCGCTCGGAGTCGAAGAACTCCCGAATCTGTCCGGCGACTTTCGGCCCGACGTCCGGCACCGACTCCAACTCCTCGGGGGTCGCGTCCATCACCGCCTCGAACGAGCCGAACCGCCGGGCCAACTCGCGGGCCGTCTCGGTTCCGACGCGGGGGATGCCGATGGCCGAGATGAAATTCGCGAGCGACGGTCGCCTCGAATCCTCGATTTCGCCGAGCAGGTTCTCGGCGCTCTTCTCGCCCCAGCCGTCGAGTTCGAGCAGTTCCTCCCCGTCGAGTTCGTAGAGGTCGGGCAGGGATTCGACGATACCGGCGTCGATGAGTTGTTCGACGCGCTCCTCGCCCAACCCCTCGATGTCGAGTCCGTCGTCGCCGGCGTAGTACGCGACGGCGCGGCGTAGTTGGGCGTCGCAGGCCAACCCGCCCGTGCAGAACGCTATCGGCCCGTCGCGTTCGACCGGACTGTCGCAGACGGGACAGCGGTCTGGGAATTCGTAGTGGCCCTCGGCGTGCTTCTCGACCACTTCGTCGACGTAGGGAATCACGTCGCCGGCGCGTTCGACCTTCACCTCGTCCCCGACGTTGACGTTCTTCTCCGCTATCTCCTCCGGGTTGTGGAGGCTGGCGCGCGAGACGGTGACGCCGCCGACGTCGACCGGTTCGAGCAGCGCGACGGGAGTGAGTCGACCCGTGCGCCCCACCTGCAGGATGACGTCGGTTATCTTCGTCTCCTCCGCGCGCGCCGGGAACTTGTACGCGTACGACCAGCGGTAGGAGCGCGCCGTCGCGCCGAGTTCGTCGCACTTCGCCCGGTCGTCCACCTTGATGACGACGCCGTCGATTTCGTAGTCCAGTTCCTCCCGGTCGGCCATCAACTCGTCGCGGTAGACGATGGCGTCCTCGATGTCCGAAACGCGGGTCGTTCGGTCGGTCACCTTCAGGCCGTACTCCGGCAGCGCCTCGTACTCGGCCCAGTGGGATTCGAACTCCTCGCTAGCGTCCAGCACGTCGTAGAAGAAACAGTCGAGCGGGCGTTCTGCGGTCACGGAGGGGTCGAGTTGGCGGAGCGACCCGGCGGCGGCGTTTCGGGGGTTGGCGAAGGGGTCGTCGCCCCGCTCGACTCGCTCCCGGTTGAACTCCCGGAAGGCGTCTCGACCCATGTACACTTCCCCGCGCACCGCGAGGAAGTCGGGGTGGTCGCCGCGGAGGTGGTGGGGGACGCTGGCGATGGTGCGGACGTTCTCGGTCACGTCCTCGCCCGTCTCGCCGTCGCCGCGGGTGGCGGCGCGGACGTACTCGCCGTCCTCGTAGACGACTTCGAGCGAGAGGCCGTCGAACTTCGGGTCGCAGACGTACCGCACGTCGCCGACCTCCCGGCGAATCCGGTCGTCGAACGCGCGCACGTCGCCGGCCTCGCCGCTGGAGTCGATGGAGAGCATCAGGGCGACGTGCTCGACCGTGCCGAGTTCGTCCAGCGGTTCGCCGCCGACCCGCCGGGTCGGACTGTCCTCGGTCTGGATTCCGAAGGCGTCTTCGAGTTCCTGCAGGCGTTTGAAGAGGGCATCGTACGTCCGGTCGGCGATGACGGGGTCGTTCTCGACGTAGTAGCGGTAATCGTGGTGGCGAATCGCCTCCCGGAGCAGTTCGGCCTGTTCGCGCGCTTCGCGCTCGTCCACCCGGTCTATCGGATCGAAGTCGGTCCGCGGGTCTTCGACGTACGGATTCTCGTCCGCGCTCACCTCTGCCATCGTCCGGGGATTGTTCGTCGTCCGGTAAAAACTTCAGCAACCGCGCGACGCCCGCCGCTCGGTTCCGGAAATTTGGATCCATCCGGCCGAGCGTTCGCGAGTTCGACCGTCGGAAACGGACCGTTACCGACGGTCGTCGGAGGCGAAACGACTTTCAACGCGCCGTTGCTCCTCGGCGTATGGTCGACGACGGCCCGCACGCGTACTCGCTCGCCACGCTGGACTGGGCGCGCGAGGAACACGCCGTGTTGGGTGACCGGCGGAGGATCGACGGCGAACGGCTGCGCGCGCGGTTGTTATCTCGCTCGCTCGCGCGGATTTGGCGTTTTTCGCTAGCGCGGGCTACAGCAACTCTGCGACGTTCTCGATGACGTTCCGGCAGAACGGACAGCGGTAGTTCGTCGAGAACCCGCTCGACTGGGCGACGGTCTTGGTTTCCAGTTCGTGAAAGGCGATGTTCCGGCGACAGTCGGGGCAGGGTACTTTCGGCACGCGAAACGCTATGCTATCGCAGCCACTTAAATTCCGCGGGCCACAACGGTTATATAGGCGAATTCCATCGCGCGTTGTCGTCGCGAGGACAGAAGTGGCGACCGAACTATCCCTCGAACCCGTCCTCGAATCGGAACGTCCCGTTCCGCTGGACGACCTCCCCGTCCACTTCGATGAATGAGTTCTCGCTCATGTCGACGATTATGTCCACGTGAACCGCGCTCTCGTTCTTCTCTACGTCGTCGGGGACGCAGATGTCGTAGGCCATGCCGACCGCGAGGTGGACGGTGTCGCCCATCTTCTCGTCGAACAGCATGTTGTAGCTGAACCGGTCGATGTCGCGGTTCATCCCGATGCCGAGTTCGCCGAGGCGGCGCGCACCCTCGTCCGTATCGAGCACGCCCGCGAGCACCTCCTCGTTCTTCTCGGCGCTGAAATCGACCACGTCGCCGCCCTCGAATTCGAGCCAGACGTTCTCCACGATGTGGCCCTGATGGACGAGCGGTTTGTCGAAGAGCACCTCGCCCTCGACGGAGTCGGGCACGGGCGCGGTGAACACCTCGCCGCCGGGGAGGTTGTTCTTCCCGTGGTCGTTGATGGTCTTCATGTCCGCGACGGACATGGTGAGGTCGGTCGTGTCGCCCGAGACGATACGAACCTCGTCGGCGGGGTCCAAAATCTCGACCATCTGCTGTTGGAACTCTCGCTGTTCCTCCCAGTCTTTGTTCATCGCGCCGTAGACGAACTCCTCGTAGGAGGACGTGCTCATCTCGGCCAACTGCGCGCTCCCCGGCGACGGGAACTGGGTGAGACACCAGCGACCGGCGAGGATTTCCTCCTGTATCGGCTGGTACGCCTGGTTGTACGCGGCGTGCGTCTCCGCGTCCACGTCGCTCATGTCGGAGGCGTTCTCGTGCGCGCGGACGTGAACGACGGCGTCGGCGGCTTCGAACAGCGCCCGCTCGTGCTCCGGCGTGTCGAGGGCGTCGGGGTCGACCGCGTCGAGAAACGCGGCGCGCTTTCGGTCGCGTCGCCCGGCGGTGACGAGGGGGAACGCCCCGCGCTCGCCGAGCAGTTCGGACAGCGCGACCGCGAGGTCGTCGGCGACCGACGGGACGCGAAGCACCACGTTGTCGCCGGCTTCGATATCGAGCGAATGGTCGACGACGATTTCGGCGTGTTCCCTGATTCGAGAGTCCATAGTGGTGGATTTCGCGGATACCGGATACCGCTTTCGATACTTCGTCTCGGCGTTCGACCCCGGCGGGACGGCGACGTCGTTTCGCCGGCTCCTCGCTCGCCGGGAACGTCGGGTATTTGCACCGCGAGTACCACCGCTAGCACATGATAGACCTGCGGAGCGACACGGTGACGAAACCGAGCGACGAGATGCGAGCGGCCGCCCGCGACGCCGACGTGGGCGACGACGTGTACGGCGAAGACCCGACGGTGAACGAACTGGAAGCCCGCGCCGCCGAACTGATGGGGACGGAGGCCGCCCTCTACGTTCCGACCGGCACGATGGGCAACCAGATAGCGGCGCGCGTCCACACCGACCGCGGGCAGGAGGTGCTGGTCGAACGCGAGAGCCACGTCTACAAGTGGGAACTCGGCGGCCTCGCGCAGCACGCCGCCCTCCAGGTTCGAACCATCGACGGCGGCGACCGCGGGATTCCGACGCCCGAGCAGGTGCGCGACGGCTACGTCGAGGAGGACGCTCACCGACCCGGAACCGGGCTACTGACGCTCGAAAACACGCACAACAGCAAGGGCGGCGTCGCCATCGCGCCGGAGGAGATAGACGCGGCGGCGGAGGCGGCCCACGACCTCGGCGTCCCCGTCCACCTCGACGGCGCGCGGGTGTGCAACGCGGCCGTCGCGCGCGACGTGCCGCCCGCCCGGTTCGCGGAGAACGTCGACTCCGTGATGTTCTGCCTCTCGAAGGGCCTCGGCGCGCCCGTCGGTTCGATGCTCGCCGGAAACGAAGATTTCATCGCGCGCGCACGTCGTACGCGAAAGCTGCTCGGCGGCGGGATGCGCCAGGCCGGCGTCATCGCCGGGCCGGGCCTACTCGCGCTCGACAACGTCTCCCGCCTCGCCGACGACCACGAGAACGCCCGCGTCCTCGCCGAGGGCGTGGCCGACGCCGACGGTCTCTCGGTCCAGCCGCCGGAGACGAACATCGTCCTCGTGAACACCGAGGGAACGGGACTCACCGCCGACGAGTTCCTCGCCGCGTGCGAAGAGCGGGACGTGCTCGGCACGCAGTTCGACACGCACGTCGTCCGATTCTGTACGCACTGGGACGTGAATCGGGAGGACGTAGAAACCGCGGCGGAAGCGATTCGAAGCGCGGTTTAACGCTGCCCTTTCCGCATTCCTTCCTGAAATCCGGTGAGCGTGCGGCGGATGAACAGGTAGATGAAGAAGACGAACGCGAGTATGGCGACGAGAAGTCCGACGAACACGGGGTCGCCGAACGCATCTCCGAGCAGTCCGAGTGGTTCCATAGCAGTGTCTATCAGTTCACGAACCAAATTCGTTTCGCCGCGCTAGTGACAAAGTTGATTGATGAGTAGTCGTATACGCTCAGGTATGGCAGATCTCTTGCCCTCCAGTTCGGACGTAGAAGCCCCGACGGGCGGAAGTCCGCGGGTTCTCGGCGTCGACAGCGACGACGCCGACGACCTGCTCGGGGCGCTCTCGTCCGGGACGGCGCGGAGCCTCCTCTCCGCGCTCCACGACCAACCCGCGACGGCGTCCGAACTCAGCGATAGAGTCGATACATCGCTCCAGAACGCCCAGTACCACCTCGGCAAGCTCGAGGACGCGGAACTCATCTCGCCCGTCGACACCATCTACTCCGAGAAAGGACGCGAGATGAAGGTGTACGCGCCCACCGACGGCCCGCTCATCCTCTTCGCGGGCCGCGAAGACCAGACGACGGGGCTCAAAGACGCCCTCTCGCGCCTGCTCGGCGTGGCCGTGTTGCTCGGCGTCACGAGCGCCGCCATCCAGTACGCCGTCACGGAAGGGCTGTTCGGACTCGGGGGAGAAACCGCCGGCGGGAACGCCGATACGAGCGGACAGGTGGGGACGTTTTCGATGCAGTCCGCGGAGGCGACCCGGACCGCGGCGGACGCCGCGGCGACCGCGATTCCGCCGGGAGCGCTCTTTTTCGCCGGCGGTGCACTCGTTCTCGCCCTCGGTGCCGCGTGGTGGTTTCTCCTGAACGACCGATAACTAAAATGCGTTTTTGTGCTTACCAAGAGTACTTCATGTCTGCCCACCTACCGTAAGGTGGAGCCGCCCTGCTTCGGCCCTCCGCCCAACGCCATTAGCTTTCCAGCCCTCCGACGTGGAACTCCTCCACGAGTTCCCCGTTCCGCGTGTAAATTCCACCAGCGAAGCCACCGTCCTGCGGCTCCAGTTCGATGTGCGTCGGCAGATTTCCTCGCGGACGAGCGTAACTTCCCGGATTCAACAGCATCACCTCGCCGGCCCTGCGAGCGAGGTGCCGGTGCGAGTGACCGAAGACGACCGCGTCCGCCCCCCGCTCCCGGCCGAACATCTCGAGTCCCGTGCTTCCGCCGTCCCGGCGGTGCGCGAGCGCGAACCGAACCCCGTTCTCCTCGAACGTGCGCACCTCCGGAAGTCGCTCGCGCACCGCCGGGGTCGCGTTATTTCCGTGAACCGCCAGCAGGCGAGCGCTCTCGGCTTCGAACGCGTCGAGCACGGCTTCGGTGGTGAAGTCCCCCGCGTGGACGACGAGGTCGGCGTCCCGAACCGCCTCCATCGTCCGTCCCGCGAGTTCGTGGTCGGTCGTGCCGTGGGTGTCGGAGACGATGGTTATCACGTTTCGCGGTAGACGCCGAGGGCTCTTGGGTGCGTCGTAAGGGCTTTGTCACCGCACGGACGCTAGTCGAACAATGGCGAGCAGCAAGTCCGTCGTTATCGCCGCCCTCGTCGCCAACGGAGCTATCGCCGTCCTGAAGTTCGTCGGATTCCTCCTCACCGGGAGCGCGGCGATGCTCTCGGAGACGTACCACTCCATCTCGGACACCGGGAATCAGGTGTTCCTGCTCATCGGCATCCGGTACGGTCAGCGCGAGGCGACCAGAGGACACCCCTTCGGCTACGGCAAGGCACAGTTCTTCTACAGCTTTCTCGTCAGCGTCCTCCTCTTCGGCATCGCCGGGTGGGAGAGCGCAAAACACGGGTACAACGCGCTCGTGCACCACCACACGGTCGGCGCGGGACAATCGGTCACCCTGCTCGGACAGACGTTCCCGCCCGTCTACGTGAACTACGCGGTGCTCGTCGGAGCCATCCTCTTCGAGGGCTACGCCTTCAAGAAAGCGTACACCTCGATGAAGTTGGAGATAGAGCGCCGGGAGTGGAGCGGCTTCCGCGAGGCGTTCCGCAAGACCAGCAACGTGACGACGCTGACGGCGCTCACGGAGGACACCATCGCCCTCGCCGGCGCCGGCATCGCCCTCCTCGGGATCTTCCTCTCGCGCTGGCTCGGAAACCCGATGTACGACGCGGGGGCCGCCCTGCTCATCGGGTTCATGCTGATGGGCTTCGCCGTCGCGCTCGCGTGGGAGAACAAACGCCTCCTGCTCGGCGAGAGCCTCCCCGAAGAGGAGGAGGATAAGCTCCGCGCGATGCTGGACGAGTGGGACGGCGTCACCGGAATAATCGACTTTCGCACCGTCTACTTCGGACCGGACCGCCTCATCGTCACGGCGGACGTGGCCTTCGACCCGACGCTCGACACGGGCGAGATAGACGAGCGAATCACCGACATCGAGGACGGGATGTTCGACGCGAACGACCACATCAAGAAGGTGTACATCGAGCCGGAAGTGCAGGCGGAGACGGCGTCGCGCTCGGTCGTGTGAGTCGCCGGAGTTCCGGAACGCCGTCGTGAGAACGCGCGAATCGAACTTCTTCCGGAGGCGACCCGCCTCGATTCCGAAAACCGTGTGAATCGCCGAGAAAGCAGGTCATCGAGGAGTCACGAGGCCACGAGGGCTATGCATCTGCGGGGTGTGCCTCAGGCGGGCATGGAGTACGAGATCACGAATCGACCGTCGTTCGCCGAACTCGTCGCGACGCTGGACGAAGGCGATCGAATTCGGTTGGAGTCGTCGTCGTTAGTCAGCCACACGCAGGGCGTCGAGATCACGTCGAACGACCGGGGCGGGTTGACGGCGTCGCTGAAGGAAACGCTCCTCGGCGACGACGCGACCTTCTCGACGGTGCTCACCGCGAACCGCCCCGGCACCGTCACGGTAGCGCCGCCGTTTCCGGGCGACATCGTCCACTACGAACTTCGCGAGGAGACGCTGTACGTTCAATCCTGCTCGTTTCTCGCCGCGCAACCCGACGTGGAGTTCGACGCCGAATTTAGCCGCGACAAGACGTTCGTCGAGAACGAGTCCGATTTCCTGCTCGAACTGACCGGGTCCGGCCTGTCGTTCATGGCGAGCTACGGTGCGATTTCGGTCGTCAGCCTCGACCCGGGCGAAACGTACGTCGTGGACACGGGGCACGTCGTCGCGTTCGAGGAGACCGTCGACTTCTCGGTTCGGCGCGTCGAGGGCGTGAAATCGCTGCGCGGGACCGAGGAGGGCTGCCTCGCCGAGTTCGAAGGCCCGGGAACCATCTGGACGCAGTCGCGCAGTCCGTCTGCGGTCCTCGCGTGGCTCGTGCCGAACCTGTCGGACGAACCGTAACAAAACGTCTTTATTCTCTGTCGTATCGTCTCACGCACGCTCTCGGTCCGCTAGCTTCACGTCCTCGGAATGGCCGGCGCGCTCGCCGGCGAGGCGCTGGTTCGGGTCGCCCGCCGCCTCGAAAACTAGTCGGTTTCCGCTTCGCTCCGTGACCGGTCCGCCTCGTCCGTCGCCCGCGACGGCGTTCGGGCAACAAGTGGCGGAATTTGCGCCCCGCACGACGCTTATTTACCGGGACGTCGAATGGTGCGATATGCGAGAGGACTTTCTCCTACTCAATCCCGGCCCGGTTCCCCTCGCGCACGACGTCCGAACCGCGATGAGCGAACCGATGGTCTCCCACCGCTCCTCGGAGTTCGAGTCGGTGTACGAGCGTGCGCAGGACGGTCTCGACCACATCTTCGAGCGGTCGTCGCTCGACGGAACCCCGACCACGAGCGGCGGCACCAGCCTCATCTTCAACGGGACGGCGACGATGGCGATGGAAGCCGCGGTCGCCAACCTCGCCGGTGGCGACGACGAAGTGGTCGCCGTCGTGAACGGGAAGTTCGGTCGGCGGTTCAAGCGCATCGCCGACCGACACGCGAACGTGACCCCAGTCGCGTTCGACTGGGGCCAGCCCGTCGACCCCGACGCCGTCCGCGAGGCGGTGAGCGACGACACGAGGGTCGTAACGATGGTGCACAACGAGACGAGCACGGGCCTGCTCAACCCGGTCGCCGAGGTCGGCGATATCGCCGCGGAGCACGACGCCTACTACGTCGTGGACGGGGTCACCTCGCTCGGCGGCGACGAGTTCCTCGTGGACGAGTGGAACGTCGACGTGGCGGTCACGGACGCCCAGAAGTGCCTCGCGGCCCCGCCGGGAACCAGCGCGCTGTACGCCACGCCCCGGGCGCAGGACGCTTTCGACGGCGAGGACGCGCCGTTCTACGAGGATCTGGACTGGCACCTCCGGAAGGCGGAGACCCACCAGACCCCGTTCACGAGCGCCGTCCCGCTGTTCCGCGGCCTCGCCGTCGCGGTCGAACACATCGCCGAGGAGGGGATGCCCGAGCGCATCTCCCGCCACCGCAAGCAGTCGCGGGCGTTCCGGTCGGCGTTCACCGCGATGGGGCTGTCGATGTTCCCCGAGCGGAACGACGCCTCGGACTACTCGAACACCCTCACCGCGGTCTCGCTCCCCGCCGACGTCCGCGAGCGTCCGGACGACTTCTTCGACGCGGTGACCGAGCGCGGCGTGAGCATCAGCGGCGGACAGGCCCACCTCGGCGGCGAGATATTCCGGGTGAGCAACATGGGTAACCTCTCCTCGGAGCAGGTGCTCCGGGGCGTGCGCGCCGTGGGCGAATCGTTCCACGCGGTCGGCGCGGACGTGGATTTGGAAGCCGCGATGGCGGCGGCGCGCGAGCAACTGCGGTGAGGGAGTCCGCGACCCCGAGGGTAAACGCGAACCGTTTTTCCTTCCCGCGGTACGAGGTGGCGTATGGCAATCGGCGATCTGCGGAAAGTCACGACGGGCGACTGCTCGGACCTATACTGCCTCGACACCGGGATGTACGACACCGAGGAGTACGGCGCTGTCTACATCCTCGACACCGAGCGCCCGGCCATCGTGGAGACGGGCATCGGCACCAACTACGAGTACATCCTGGACGCCCTGGACGAACTCGACATCGCGCGCGAGGACGTGGCGGTCATCGCGCCGACGCACGTCCACCTCGACCACGCCGGGGGCGCGGGGTTCCTCGCGGAGGAGTGTCCGAACGCCGAGGTGTACGTCCCCGAAATCGGTGCGCGCCACCTCGTCGACCCCGGACGACTCGTGGAGGGGACGAAGCGCGCCGTCGGCGACCAGTGGCGGTTCTACGCCGATCCGAAACCGGTTCCCGAAGACCGCGTGGTCGAACTGACCGACGGGGACGTCATCGACTGCGGGAGCCACGAACTGGAGGCCGTCAACGCGCCGGGGCACGCCCCGCACCAGATGATATTCTACGACCGTCAGAACGACGCGGTGTTCACGGCGGACGCGGCGGGTATCTGGGTGCCGAGCGTCGAGGAGATTCACGTGACGTCGCCGCCCTCGAACTTCGACCTCGACGCCTGTCTGGACGACGTGGAGACCATCCGCGAAATCGCACCGACGACGCTCCTCTACACCCACTACGGCCCGCGCCCGTACTCCGACGAGGCGATGGACGAGTACGAGGACGTGCTCTCGCAGTGGGTCGCCGCGGTCGAGGCCCGGCGCGCGGCGGCGGAGGACGACGAGGCCGTCGTCCGGCACTTCGTGGCCGAACAGGAGATGGACGACGTGTGGGGTTCGGAGAAGGCCCGCGCCGAGGCCGCGATGAACACCCGCGGCGTTCTCCACTACCTCGACACCCACGACGACGAATAACTCGTTAGTCTACGAACCAACTGGAATAAACTACTTAATCGTTTTACACTACCTTAATGGGCTTCGAGTCAGAAGCCCGTGACATGGATTGGCGTGACGCCGAGCAGGAGTTCACCGACCCGGTCATCGGGCAGACGACGATACCTCGAATGTTCGAGGATAGCGCCGAGCGGCACGCGAACCGTCCCGCCCAGCAGTACAAGGGCGGCGTGTACGACCGGTCGCTCACGGAGAGCGTCCTCGCGGCGGCCCCGCCGGGCGAGTTTCGGTCGCTCTCCTACGCCGAGATGCGCGATATCGTCCGCAACCTCGCGGCGGGGTTCCGCGACCTCGGCGTGGAGTCGGACGACCGCGTCGGTATCTTCGCCGACACGAGGATGGAGTGGGCGCAGACCGACTTCGCGCTGCTCGCGGCGGGCGCGGTCGTGACGACCGTCTACCGGAACTCGTCCGTCTCGCAGGTCGAGTACCTCCTCGGCGACCCGGAGGCGACCGCCGTCGTCGTCGAGAACGAGGACCTACTGGAGCGCGTGTTCGAGGCCGAGGAGAACCTCGACCTCGAGTTCGTCGTCGTGATGGACGGCCTCTCTCGCGACTACGACCGCGACGACATCCACACACTCGCGGAGGTTCACGACCGCGGCGCGGAGGCGTTCGACCGCGACGAGTACGAGTCGTGGCTCGACGCCCGAGACCTCGACGACCTCGCCACGCTCATCTACACCAGCGGGACGACGGGGCAGCCGAAGGGGGTTCGACTCACCCACCGGAACTTCCGCGCGAACGTCAACCAGTGTTACAAGCGGTTCGGCCCCCGACCGGACAAGGACGTGCCAACCATCGACGAGAACGCCAGCACCGTCTCGTTTCTCCCGCTCGCGCACGTCTTCGAGCGACTGTCGGGGCACTTCCTGATGTTCGCCGCCGGGGCCACCGTCGCCTACGCGGAGAGCCCCGACACGCTCCGAGACGACTTCCAGTCGGTTCGCCCGACGACCGGCACCAGCGTCCCCCGAGTGTACGAACGAATCTACGACGCCATCCGCTCGCAGGCCGAGGAGAGCGACGCGAAACGCCGCATCTTCGAGTGGGCGACCGACGTGGGCGTGGCGTACCACGAGGCGGACTCGCCGGGCGTCGGCCTCCGAGCGAAAAAGCTCCTCGCCGACAAACTCGTCTTCGACAAGGTCAAAGACGGACTCGGCGGTAACGTCGAGTTCCTCATCAGCGGCGGCGGCAGCCTCTCGGCCGACCTCTGTGCGCTCTATCACGGCATGGGCCTCCCCATCCTCGAAGGCTACGGGCTGACCGAAACCTCCCCGGTCGTCGCCGTCAACCCGCCCGAAGAGCCGAAGATAGGCACCATCGGCACGCCGGTCGTGGACGAAGCGGTGAAAGTCGACGCGTCGCTCGTGGGCGACGGGTTCGCCGACGCAGAGGGGGAGGTCGGCGAACTGCTCGTGAAGGGGCCGAACGTCACCGACGGCTACTGGAACAAGCCCGAGGCGACCGATGACTCGTTCACCGAGGACGGCTGGTTCCGAACCGGCGACATCGTGGAGCTTCGACCGGACGGCTACATCGAATTCCGCGAACGCGCGAAGGAACTGCTCGTGCTCTCGACCGGGAAGAACGTCGCACCCGGTCCCATCGAAGACGCGTTCGCCGCCTGCGACATCGTCGAGCAGTGTATGGTGATGGGCGACGGGCGGAGGTTCGTCAGCGCGCTCATCGTCCCGAACGTCGAGGAGGTGCGAAAGCGCGCCGAGCGCGAAGGCGTCTCGCTTCCCGACGACCCCCGCGAACTCTGCCGGAACGACGCGGTGTACGAGTGGATAGAGGAGGAAGTGGAGCGGGCGAACCGCCGGTTCGAGTCCTACGAGCGGATAAAGCAGTTCAGGCTCGTTCCGGTCGAGTTCACCGAGGACAACGACCTGCTCACGCCGACGATGAAGAAGAAGCGCCGGAACATCCTCGACCGATTCGCCGACGACATCGAAGCTATCTACGCGAATTAAGAACGGGCGTTTTTATACCATCGGGTTTCTCACTTCGAGTACATGGAGGGACGCTCGTGAGCGCCGGATCGGGAGCCGGATTGATACCGCTCGTCGTCGCAATCATCGGTCTCGGCGTCATGTCGCAGGTGTTGGCCGATCGGTTCCGCGTGCCGAGCGTGCTGTTTCTCCTCTCCGCCGGTGTCGTCTTCGGTCCGGTGGGTCTCGGCCTGCTCGAGCCGTCGTCGTTCGGGAGCGCCCTCTCGGCCATCGTCGGGTTGAGCGTCGCCATCATCGTCTTCGAAGGCGCGTTCCACCTCAAACTGAACAAGCTCCGCGAAGCGCCGTCGGCGCAGATTCGCCTCGTCACGCTCGGCGCGAGTATCGCGTTGCTCGGAACCGCCATCGTCGTCCACTTCGCGCTCGATGCGGCGTGGGACATCTCGTTTCTCATCGGCGCGCTCCTCGTGGCGACCGGTCCAACGGTCATCAGCCCCATACTCTCCGTCGTTCCCGTCCGCAATCGGGTGGCGGCCGCGCTCGAAACCGAGGGCATCGTCAACGACGTGACGGCGGCGATTCTCGCCATCGTGATGTTCGAGGTGGTCGTCCTCACCGGCGGGGAGGCGTTCGCCCCCGTCGAGTTTCTGAGCCAGTTCGTCAGCAAACTGGGCACCGGCATCTTCGTCGGACTCCTCGTTTCGCTCGCCATCTGGTACGTGCTCAGCCACGTCGACCTCTCGCGGGAAAACGCGCCGCAGAACGCGCGTCTCCTCGTGTTGGCCGGCGCGCTCGTCGCGTACGCCACGGCGGACTTCTTCGCGCACGAAGCGGGCATCGCCGCGGTCGCGACGGCGGGTATCCTGCTCGGAAACGCCGACCTCCCCTACGAGGAGAAGATAGAGGAGTTCAAGGGCGACATCACGCTCATCGTGCTCTCGTTCGTGTTCATCACGCTGGCGGCCCTGTTGGAGCCGAGCGACCTGTTCTCGCTGGGAATCGGCGGCGTCGTCGTCGTTCTCACCGTGATGCTCGTCATCCGCCCGCTCCTCGTGTTCATCTCGACCACCGGAACGCGGTTCACGCGCGGCGAGAAGTTGTTCCTCAGTTTCGTCGGCCCGCGCGGCATCATCCCGGCGTCCGTGGCGACCCTGTTCGCCTTCCGACTGCAGAACAACCAGGCGATTCCGAACGCGGACGCTGCGGCGACCGCGCTCATCGGAACCGTCTTCCTCGTCATCGTGGTCACCGTCGTGTTCGAGGGCGGCTTCGCCCGCCACATCGCGGAATATCTGAACGTGATTCCAATGCGCGTACTCATCATCGGAGGCGGGAAGGTGGGCCGTTCGCTCGCCGAACGCCTCGAAGACCGTGGAGAGAACGTCGTGCTCATCGAGCAGGACGAATCGATAATCGAAATCGCCCGCGACCAAGGCTTTACCGTCCACCGAGGGGACGGCACGGACACGAACGTCCTCCGGTCCGCGGGTGCCGACAACGCGAGAATCGTCGTGGCCGCGACCGGCGACGACGACGTGAACTTACTCGTCGCCCAGCTCGCGGACTCGAAGTTCGACGTGGAGACCATCATCGCCCGGGCGAACAACCCGGACAACGTGGACGCCTTCGAGGACCTCGGCGTCCGTACCATCTCCTCGTCGCTCGCCACCGCGTGGGCCATCGACAACGTCATCGAGCGCCCCGCGCTCTCGAACTGGATGACCGAACTCGGTCGGACCGGCGACGTACAGGAGATCGAGGTGACGGAACCCGACCTCACCGGCAAGACCATCGCCGAACTGGACGACGAACTGCCGGGCGGCGTCCTCATCGCGCTCGTCGGACGGAACGGCGAGACTCAAGTGCCGAGCGAGGAGTTCACGCTTCAGAAGGGGGACCACGTCACGTTCCTCGGACGGAGGGAGGCGGTTCGGGACGCCATCGACCTCTGCCACCCGCGTTAAACGCCGCGTTCCCGATTTCTGTGAACGAGCCCCATGTTGGCCGCCGAGAGGAGCGCGAACGACCCGAGGAGCACCCCGACGTAGGCGAACACCGGTGCCTCGGTGAAGGGGTACATCCCGACCAGATGGCCGCTGACGGCGATTCCGGTGACGACGGCGAGCGCGAGATAGTAACCGCTCCAGTTCGGCTTCTCCGCCGCGGGAGAGAGGTAGTCGTCGAGTTCGTCCGCGGTGTCTCGAAGTCGCACGACGCCGCGTTGTCTGTCGTACTCGACGACGCCGGCGTCCGCCATCTTCGGGAGGTGCGTCTGGTACAGCGAGGTGTAGACCGATTTCCGCTCTTTCGAGGAGACGAGTTCGGTGGTGGTGTCGTGTTCCCACGCGGCGACCTCCTCGGCGAGTTCGCCGATGGAGACGGCGTCCGCCTGTGACCGGAGGTATGCGAGGGCGTAGCGGCGTCGAGCGTTCGTGAGGATTTCGAACGCCACGTCGCGCGAAAGCGTCCGCGACCCGGACGATGACTCGGTGCTCATTGTCGACTATTTCTGTGATTCGGCTTTCCCGGGCGTACACCCTTCACTTCGGCGAGCGTGCGCAAAAAGATACTCGTCCGTTTACGCTTTTTCGCGGCGGAAAACAAGCCGTCTCGAAAGAGCGCTACGATTGAGCCATTTTTATTGCCTCCAGTTCCGAAGGTGCTCACATGCTCCACACCGAGGGTTCGCTTCTAACCATCGACGTCGGAAACCGAGAGACGCGCACCGAGGACATAGACGACGTTCTGTCGTCGTTCGTCGGCGGTCGCGGCGTGGCGACGAAACTCGCTCACGACCGGATTCCGTTCGACGCCGACCCGTTCGGCCCCGAGAACAGCCTCTACTTCACGACCGGCCCGTTGCAGGTGTCGAACATGAGCTTCACGGGGCGGATGAACTGCACCGGCGTCTCGCCGCTCACGGGCGGACTCCTCTCCTCGAACGCCGGGGGCTTCCTCTCCCGTAACTTCGGCGCGACGGGGTACGGCGCGGTGGAACTGACGGGGGCGAGCGACGAACTGGTGGCGATTCACGTCACGGACGAGGGCGTCGAGTTCGAGGAGGTACCCCACCTCGCCGAAGCCACCGTGGGCGAGGTCGGCGAGTACATGGACGACGAGCGCGGTCTCGGCGACGACCAACTCGTCGTCGCCGGCCCGGCGGGCGAGAACCGCGTCCGGTTCGCGGCCATCATGACGACCGAACACCGCGCGTTCGGTCGCGGCGGCCTCGGCGCGGTGATGGGCGCGAAGAACGTGAAGTGCGTCAGCTTCGACGGCGACAGCGCACCCGACATCGACATCGACCCGATACAGATGGACGTCCACCGGGAGGCCGCGACCGCGAACGACCATCCGATGAAGAAGGCCGGCACGACCAGCGTGACCGAGTACGCGAACCACGTCAGCGCGCTCCCGACGCGCTACTTCTCGGAACTGGAGTTCGAGGGCGCGAGCGACATCGGCGGCGACGCGGTCGCCGAGAAGAAGTTCAAGCGCGGAACCTGCTCGCAGTGCGCGTTCGCCTGCAAACTCCCGACGAGGGACGAGGAGACCGGACTGGAGACGGAAGGCCCCGAGTACGAGACGGTGATGTCGTTCGGGAGCAACGCGGGCGTGGACGACGTGGTCTCCGTCATGAAGTCCAACGACCTCTGCGACGAGTTGGGGATGGACACCATCTCCTGCGGCGACGTGGTCTCGGCCTACCTCGCCGCGAACGACGAGTTCGGCAACAGCGACCTCATCCACGAACTGGTCGAGAAGATTGCCTACCGCGAGGACGAGGGCGACCTGCTCGCGGAGGGCGTCCACCGCGCCGCCGACGAACTCGGCGTCGAGGACTGGACGGTCAAGGGTCTCGAATTCGCCGCCCACGACGGACGCACCCTGAACGGACAGGGACTCGCGTTCGCGGTCTCCAACCGCGGCGCGGACCACATGTACGCCGAGTTCTACTCGAAGGAGTACCCCCTCGTCGGCAAGGACGAGGCGGTCGACCCGGAGGGCCTGGAGGGTAAACCGCCGCTCGTCGTCGAGAAGGAGAACCACAACGCGGTCCTCGACAGCGGCGTCGTCTGCAAGTTCTCGCGGGACTTCATGACCGAGGAACGGCTCGAAACGCTCCTCGACGAGGAGTACGACGAACTGCTGGAGATGGGGGCCGCCGTCGTCGAACTCGAACGCCACTTCAACAATCGGCGGGGCTTCGACCGCGAGGACGACACCCTACCCTACGATCTGCCGGAGTTCGAATCGGCGCTCTCGGAGTACTACGAGGTGCGCGGCTGGAACGACGACGGGACGGTGCCCGAGGGGTCGACCGCCGCGAGCGCGGACGACTGAACTGTTCGGTTCCTCCCGGCCAGTTCGACTCCTCGAACGCGAACGATGACCACGTCCTCGTTCCGGAACGCGACCTCCGTACGGTCGCCCGCGTCCAAACCCTCGACCAGCGCCCGCCACTGCGCCGAACTCCAGTCCTCGCGTGCGACCCAACTTCGAGACCCTTCGCGGGTGAGGTACACGTAGTCCGGCGACACCCCGTCACGGGCGAGCACCCGCTCGATGCAGCCCGGCGACGCGCAGGTCGCGCTCTTCCGGTACAGTGCGACCTGTCGCTCGCGCTCGTCGGGCGGGAGCCACTCGGCCCCCCACGGGGAGGAGACGACGGTTCGACGCGCGAACGCGGGGAACCACTCCGCGGCGTCGCCCGCGACGAGGAACGTCGCGTCGGGGTGCGTTCGGTCGCGCGCCCACCGCATCGCCGCCACGTCGTCGCCGTCGATGTACGACGGGAGCGGTTCCTGCTGCAGTCGGTGCAGCGGTCGCTCCGGAATCGGCTCGTAGTTCGCCGCGTAGAGCCCCCCGGTTACGACCCCGTACGTGGCGAGCAGGCCGACCAGCAGGAGCGGGAGCGTTCGACGCTCCGCTCGGTCGGCGTCTCGCCCCGCGTCGACCAAGCCCGGTATCCAATCGAACGCCGCCGTCGCGACGACGAACGCGCCGACCAGCACGAGGAACCGCGGCTTCGGAAACGCGAACACGGTCGCGACGAACCAGAGCGGGAGTAGGTATCGTCTTCGAGCGACGAGGTGCGCGATGCCGAGGAGCGCGAGGACGTGCCACACGGCGAGGAACCGCGTCCGGTGTGCGTAGAGGAACTTCGAGGGGAACCAGAGGAGACCCCGTCCGATTCCCAGCCGCGACCCCGCGGTTCGGGCGAACACGTCGAACCCGTGAACGGCGACGACCTGCCCCCACCACGGCGACGCGAGGAGGAGGCCGCCGACCGCGACGAGCGCACCGCGCCGGAGTCCCGCGAGCGACCGGTCGAGGTAGCCGTAGAAGACGAGGTAGCTGACGCCGAAGAACACCGGATACGACGGGTGCGTGAGGACGGTCAGTCCGAACAGCCCCGCGCCCGGAACGACCCACACCGCCTTCCCGTCCCGAAAGAGTCGAAGCCCCGCGTACAACCCCGCGACGGTGAACAGGAACGCCGGTGCGCGAACGATTCCTCCCGCCGAGAGGTGCCACTTGAAGACGGCGGGACTCGTCGCCACGACGAGCGCCGCGAGTCCCGCGCGGCGGTTCGGCTCCGGGCGGTCGGCGAACAGTTCCCGGCCCAGCAGGGAGACCGGGACGACGTACGCGACGGTGACGAACCCGGGCAGGTAGCGGGTGAGCACGAGCGGGTCGACGCCGAACGCGTCCCGAACGAGCGCGACGGCGTAGAACGCGAGCGGCGGATACGCGAACGGAAGCCCCCCGTTCGTGTACCCGGGGACGCGGGCGGGGAATCGATAGCCGTGGTCGCGTATCGCCTCCGCCATGGCGAGGTACAGTCCGCCGCCGGTCGCCGGATACGGATGGGTCAGGAGGTACGCCGCGAACACGACGACGCTCGCGACGAGGGCTGGAACCGTCCACGCCAGCGTCGCGGGGAGGCTGCGATTTCGGGGCACGCCTCACCCGTCGCTCCGAGGAGTGATTATTCCTCTCCTTTTGTCTTAAAATAAGCGGGGAGTTTACCGCCGCTCGAACGTTATCGCTCCGCCCTGACCGAAGCCGACGCAGAGCGTGGCGAGTCCCTTCTTCGCGTCGCGCTTTTCCATCTCGTGGACGAGCGTGACGGGGAGGCGCGCGCCGGAGGCGCCCAGGGGGTGGCCGATGGCGATGGCCCCGCCGTTGACGTTGAACTTCTCGTCCGGGACGCCGAGCTGGCGCTGGGAGTAGAGCGTCTGGCTGGCGAACGCCTCGTTCAGTTCGACGAGGTCGAAGTCGTCGATGCTCTCGCCCGTGCGCTCCAACAGACCCTGCGTGGCCGGCACCGGGCCGATGCCCATCACCGTCGGGTCGACGCCCGCGACGTTGTTGTCGCCGACGTACGCCAACACGTCGAGGCCGTGGTCTTCGGCGAACGCTTCGCTGGTGACGAGGGTGGCCGCCGCGCCGTCCGAAATCTGCGAGGAGTTGCCGGGCGTGACCGTTCCGTCGGCCTTGAACACGGTCGGGAGGCCTTGCAGGGCTTCCAGACTGGTGTCGCGGCGGATGCCCTCGTCCTCTTCGACGAGACCGTTCTCGGTCTCGATGGGGACGATTTCGTCGTCGAAGCGCCCGGAGTCGGTCGCGTCGGCGGCGCGCTGGTGACTCCGGAGCGAGTACTCGTCCTGGTCTTCGCGGGAGATGTCGTACTCCTCAGCGACCTTCTCGGCGGTCATCCCCATCTGAAGTTCAGGGAGGTTGTACAACTCCGCCATCTGCGGGTGGATGTTCCGTCCCTGATAGCCGCCCTCCATCGGGACGCGGGACATGTGCTCCATTCCGCCCGCGATGATGGCCTGTCGCTGACCCGCCCGAATCGCGTCGCTCGCGCTCATGACCGCCTGCATCGAGGAGGCGCACCAGCGGTTGACGCTGGTGGCGGGAACTCCCTCGCCGAGGTCGGAGAGGAGCGCGATGACTCGACCGACGTTGTTGTCCTGTTCGCTCCGCTGCTGCGCGACGCCCCACATGAGGTCGTCCACGTGGTCGCCCGTCAGCCCCGTCTCGGAGAGGATGGTGTTGACGAGCGGAACCGACAGGTCCTCCCCCCGGACGTCCTCGTACACGCCGTCTTGTTTCCCCTGCGGCGTTCGGATGGCCTTCGCGATGACTGGTGTGGTGTCGCTACCCATAGTTCATGATTTTCGTCCAGCCCCTTAAGTGGCGGTAGAACTCGTGGTAAATGAGAAACGGTTTGTAAGTTTAATGACTGTGAAGGGGGCTTCAGAAACTATTTGGTCGAACCCCGTCCATACAGTTCATAACTTCGCGACGATGCAACGCTCCGACACCGATACCGCCCAGAAACGCGCTCGTCCTCGCTCTCTCGCGTCGAGTGAAGCATCGTGGACGGAGCGACTCGCGAACCCGGTTCCCCTCGTCGTCCTCATCGCGCTGGTCGCGCTCGCGCTCCGTCTCGTGGACCTCGGCGGTCGCGTCGCCCACCAGGACGAGGCCCGCGTCGCCTACTGGATCGCTCGATACGCGAAGACGGGCGTCTGGGAGTACCGGCGCATCGTCCACGGGCCGTTTCTCGTCCACGTGAACTCGGTCGTGTTCTCCCTGTTCGGAAAGAGCGACTTCGCGATGCGGTTGATCGTCGCCCTCCTCGGCGGTCTCCTCCCGCTCGCGGCCCTGTTATTCCGCGAGCGCCTCCGCCCCTCCGAGACGGTCGCGCTGGCCGCGCTCTTCGCCGCGAACCCCGTCCTCCTCTACTACTCGCGGTTCATGCGCAACGACGTGCCGCTGGCCGCGGCCATGGTGGTTGCGCTCGGGCTCTTCGTCAGATTCGCGGACACCCGAAAACTCCGGTACGTGTTCGCGGGCGTCGCCGCGACCGCCCTCGGGTTCACGATGAAGGAGAACGCCCTGCTCTACCTCGCCTGCTGGGTCGGCGCGGCCGCGCTCCTCTACGACCACCGCCTCTTCCTCCGGCGCGTCGGTAACGAGGGCTTCACCGCCGCGTTCCCGCTTTGGTTGCGTCGGGGAGCGGTTCGCCTGCTGGACGGCGATAGGCGCGTCGCCGTCTCCGTCCTCCGCGGAATCGGCGTCGCCCTCCTCGCGGCGTTGGAGTTCCTCGTCATCATCGTCTTCTTCTACGCCCCGCGCTCGCAAACTCGACCCGGCCCCGGCCTCTGGAAATCCCTCTCGCGCCCCGAGATGATCCCCGAGGTGCTCGGGGCCGCGACCATCGGAACGTGGAACGAGTTTCTGGGCTGGACGGGACACACCGAACACTCCTACCTCCCGTTCCTCGGCGACTTCCTCCGGACGCTCAAAGTCGGCGCGTTGGCGCTCTGTCTCCTCGCCGTGGTCGGTTTTCTCGTCGACCGCTACTCCGGCGACCGGCCGAACGACGTGGTCGCATTCGGCTTCTACTGGGGCGTCGCCAGCGTCCTCGGCTACCCACTCGTCATGGATATCCAGGCCGCGTGGGCCACGGTGCACGCCATCGTCCCGCTGGCGTTTCCGGCGGCGGTCGGGTTGGCGCTCGTGTTCCGCTGGGGGTGGGAGGGGTACGAGCGGCGGGACGACGTGAGCGTCGTCGCCGCCGTCGTCCTCCTCCTGCTCGTCTCGGCGCAGGTCGGCGCGACGGCCTACGACACGACGTATCAGCACTCGCAGAGTCCGGACAACCAACTCGTCCAGTACGCCCAGTCGTCCAGCGAGGCGAAACCCCTGCTGAACGACCTGCAACGAATCGCGCGGGCGAACGAGGGAACCGACGTGCTGTTCTACGGCGAGGAACTGTACTCGCCGAACGAGTCGGCCCACGACGTGCCGCCCGCCGGGGCGGGCTGGTTCGCCCGCCTCCCCTTGGCGTGGTACTTCGAAGCGGCGGGCGCTACCGTCACCAGCACGACCGACGCCGGCGACCTCAGCGGTGAGAAGCCGCCCATCGTCGTCGCGTTGAACGACGCCGAAACCTGTTCCGACGAGGGCGGCACCGCCGAGGATGTCGACCGGTACATGGACGGCTATCGACGCCACGAGTTCCACCGGTACGGCTTCGATAGCGGCTGTACCATCAGCGGGATATCCATCTACGTGGACGAGAGTCGACTTCCGACGAACGAGAGCACCGGATAGCGTCGCCACGCCCGTCTCGCAACCGCCGACGAACCCTCCTGCGCGGCGAGAAGACGCGTATCACAAATTATTAGTTACCGAAGATGACTGTCTACTGGTATGCCACCCGCCCTCCGTTCCGCTAATCGACCGTCCCTCCGCGCGAGTTCGCGCCGATCATGGCTCCGAAGATAGAGTCACGGCCGACGTTCTCGGCCGCCGCCCTCCGGGGGGTCCTTCCCGCCTCCGTCACTCGAACCCATCTCGCTGTCGGGGGTATCACCGTCTTCGCCCTGTTCGTTCGCCTCGTCGCGCTCGGCGCGCGCGTCGCCCACCAGGACGAGGCCCGCGTCGCCTACTGGATGCTCCGGTACTCCGAGAACGGCGTCTGGTTCTACCGGCGCTTCGTCCACGGGCCGTTCTTCTTCCACGTGAACTCGGTCGTGTTCGCGGTTCTCGGCGCGAGCGATTTCACGATGCGCCTCGTCGTCGCGCTGATGGGCGGCAGTCTTCCCCTCGCGGCCCTGCTGTTCCGCGAGCGCCTCCGCCCCTCCGAGACGGTCGCGCTGGCCGCGCTCTTCGCCGCGAACCCCGTCCTCCTCTACTACTCGCGATTCCTGCGCAACGACGTCCCGCTAGCGACGGTGATGGTGTTCGCCTTCGGCTTCTTCGTCAGATTCGCGGACACCCGGCGACTGCGCTATCTCTTTGCAGGAGTCGGGTCGTTCGCCTTGGGGTTCACGATGAAGGAGAACGCCCTGCTCTACCTCGCCTGCTGGGTCGGCGCGGCCGCGCTCCTCTACGACCATCGCCTCTTCCTCCGGCGCGTCGGTAACCAGGGAGTCGCCGCCGCGTTTCCGCCCCGCGCCCGCGCTGGATTTCGGCGACTGTGGTACCGAGACGCGTCCGTCGTCGCCGAGAATCTCGGGCGGGTCGGTATCGCCCTCCTCGCGGTGCTGGAGTTCCTCGTCATCATCGTCTTCTTCTACGCTCCGCGCTCGCAGACCCGGCCCGGCCCCGGCCTCTGGAAATCCTTCACGCACCCCGGGATGATTCCGGAGATACTCTTCACCGCGACGGTCGGCACGTGGCGGAAGTTCGTCGGTTGGACGGGACACACCGAACACTCCTACCTCCCGTACTTCACCCACTCCGCGCGGACGCTCGAGATCGGCGCGGTGGTGCTTTGCGCCTTCGCCGTGGTCGGTTTTCTCGTCGACCGCTACTCCGGCGACCGGCCGAACGACGTGGTCGCATTCGGCTTCTACTGGGGCGTCGCCAGCGTCCTCGGCTACCCACTCGTCATGGACATCAAGGCCGGATGGGCGATGGTACACGCCGTCGTTCCGCTGGCGTTCCCGGCGGCGGTCGGGTTGGCGCTGATGTTCCGCTGGGGGTGGGAGGGGTACGAGCGGCGGGACGACGTGAGCGTCGTCGCCGCCGTCGTCCTCCTCCTGCTCATTTCGGCGCAGGTCGGCGCGACGGCCTACGACACGAGCTTTCGGAACTCGCAGAGTCCGGACAACCAACTCGTCCAGTACGCCCAGTCCTCCTCGGAGGACGCGAAGCCGCTGTTGCGCGACCTGCAGCGAATCGCGCGGGCGAACGAGGGAACCGACGTGCTGTTCTACGGCGGGGAGTTCTACTCGCCGAACGAGTCGGCCCACGACGTGCCGCCCGCCGGGGCGGGCTGGATGGCTCGCCTCCCGCTCGCGTGGTACTTCGAAGCGGCGGGCGCTACCGTCACCAGCACCGACGAGTCGTTCGACCTCAGCGGTGAGAAACCGCCCATCGTCGTCGCGCTGAACAACGTCTCGACGTGCGCCAGCGAGGACGGCACCGCCGAGGACGTCGACCGGTACATGGACGGCTATCGACGCCACGAGTTCCAGCGGTTCGGATTCAACAGCGGTTGCCACGTGAGCGAGATGACCGTCTACGTCGCGGGGAGCGAGCGACCCGCGAACTCGACAGCGTAGCCGACTCGACACCGTCGCGGCGTACGATCTCCCGCGTGCGGACTACTCGCCGAACCGTCGCCGAAGCGCGGCGGCACCGCCGACGCCGACGACCGCGGCCAGCCAACCGAACCCCGGTTGTCCGTCGGCGACCGTCGTCTCGGCGGTCCCGGTCGTTTCCCGCTGCGCGGCGGCCAAGCCGTCGTCTCCCGCCTCGGTCGTCGCGGAGCGCGTTCGAGTCGTCGTCCCCGTCGTTCCCGTCGTTTCGAACTCCGAGAGCGCGTCGCGGAGCGTGACGATGTCGATGTTCCGCGCCTTCGCCATCCGAATCGCGGTGCGGATTCGACCCGGGGGAAGTCGCTCCTGCCACCAACTGTGCCCGCCGAGGATGCCGAGCGCGTCGGCGTCGGCTATCCGGTCGAGGAACGCCCCCAGTTCGGCCTCGGTCATCTTCCCCCGCCGGAACATCGCCCTCGACAGGTGCGGTAGGGTGGTGTTCTCGGGCCGGTGAATCTGCGCCCGGCCGCCGATGGCGAGCCCGCCGTTGGCGACGGCGGTGTAGTACTCCCCGGCGAGTTCCTGCGTCCGAGCGCCGTACGCGCCGTACGGCATCACAATATTCGTGACCGTCACGCCGTGCGCTTCGAGTTGCTTCCTCGACTCCCCGAGCGCGGCGCGCAACACCTCGTCGGCGTACCGTTCGGTGACGCCGTCGCTGGCCGCGAACGACTTCCCGACCCGCGACTCGAGTTCGACGAACTCGCCGCGGTCGTCGGAGCCCCTCCCGGCGGCCGTGACGGTCGTCGAGCGCGACCCGTCGCTGACGACGAGCGGGTCGCCCGGTCGCTTCCCGTGGAGGTTCGTCTTCACGTACAGTCTCCGGTCGTCCGGGGCGACATCCTCGGTCACCGTGATATCGCCCAGCGCGCGGTGGTGGAGGGAGTGGGACATGATCTCCCACCCCTCGTCTTCGAGCGTGCGAAGCTGCGCCGCGCTGAGGTGGTCGCCCTTCCCGACGCTTCTCGCCGGTACGGCGGAGCAGCCCGGGACGCCCTCCTTTCGGTGCGCTCTGCGATACGTGTGCGTGAAGTCCTCTATCGGCCCGTCGTCGTACGTGAACACGAGCTTTCCCGTCGAACCGGGGGCGGCGGTGGTTCGGGCGACCAGCGTCGCACCGCCGACCGCCGCGCCCATCGCACGGAGGGCGCCTCGCCGCGTCGTCGCGAAGGATCGTCGGTCACTCACGGCGACTCACTCCCGTGACGTTCCCCGCCGCAATCGAACGAACCGCTCTCCCGACGCGGGTTCCTTCGACGAACCGACCGCCCGCTCGCTGGACGGCGTGGGCGCCGTTCGCGACGACCTTCCCGGCTTCGGCGGCGACGTCCCAACTCGACCGTTCGACGGCCTGCAGCCGCGACGTCGCCCAGCGACTCGGATGCGCCAACACGTACAGGGCCGGACACGCGCCCGATTCGACGACTTCGACGACGTCGTCGGTCGAGCGAACGTCTCCAAGACCCGGCACGTGGGCGCTCCAGTCGCGGCCGGTGTCCGACAGGTACAGCAGTTCGGACAGCCCGATGGCGTCGAACTCCAGCGCGTCGTAGGCTTCCCCGATGAGGTCGTAGTGTTCCGGCGTCCGCGCGTCCTCCCACATATCCGTGTTCAGGTGCGGCGAGAGCGGACTTCCGTGGGCGCAGGCAGTCTTCACGTCGACGTACTCGCGGAACAGTTCCAGATTCTCGGCGAACCGACCGTGGGCGGCTTCGACGTTCCCGCGCGTCGCCGCGAGGTCCTCGTAGTGATAGCCGACTTCGTGGCCGCGGTCCTCCATCGCCCGGGCGATGTCTGGTTCGAACGTGCTCGTCCGGAAGTAGTAGGTCGCACCGACGCCGCGCTCGGCTTCCGCCTCGGCCAACGCGACGGCGTTCCCGACGCGGCGGTCGACGTCGTGTCGCAGGACGACGTGCGGTTCCTCCGCCGCGTCCGCTTCGACGTACTCGGAGACGGTGTAGAACCGATACCCCGCCTCGAGCGCCGCGTCCAGTATCCGCTCGTAATCGGCTAAATTGAATCCCGATATTCTCATGGCTCCGACCGATAGACTCGATGTAACAGTACTTCGTTACGAGCAACCTACGCAAAATGCAGACGAGTCAGACCCTATCTAAACGGAGTTCTCTCGGATCGAAATCCCCGATGCGGCGCATTGAATCGCCTCCGACGCGCCGCGGTGGGCCGGCGGAGAGAATCGCCGAGCGTCGATACCCGGAATCTCCGTCGTCTTCCGTCCGACGGGCTTAAGATTCTCCCGCGTCAAGTCACGGAAGAATGAACAGCGGGGCGCTGGACGTAATCGAGTTCTTGCTCACCGCGGAGATCTACAGCGAGAACCGAGACTTGGACGAAAACGACCTGCCGCCGAAGATTCGGCAGGTGTTCTGGCACGACGGGACGATCGAGCGACCGCTCCGAACGTCGGTCGAGACCGCCCGCGAGGCGACCGGTCTCGACCAGCCGTGGGAGGCCGTCTCGGAGCTAATGTTCACCGAGCGGGACACGTTCTCGGGAAGCATCGAGTTGACCCAACGGGATATGGCGGAGGAGTGGTTCGCGGAGCGCGACGACGGTCGAATCGCCGAGAACCCGACGCTCGCGCACGCGCTCTCCGGCTACGACGGCGTGGACGTGGACTACGAAGCGGTGCGCGAGGCGAACCGTCCCGTGCAGTCAGACCGGGCGTGGATAGACAGCCTGCTCGAAGAGCACTTCGACGAGGAAGACGAGGACGAGGACGGCGAGAGCATGCTCGACCTCGTGGACATCCACGCGCCGGAGGAGGTCGAGTTGACCCTGGACGACCTCGTGCTCACCGAGGACCAGGAGGCCGAGATTCACAAGATCGTGAAGGCCATCGAGCACCGCGAGTACCTCGCGAACATCGGCCTGCGCGAAATCGGGAAACTGCTCTTCGTCGGGCCGCCCGGAACCGGAAAGACATCGACCGCGCGGGCGCTGGGCTACGACCTTGACCTCCCGTTCGTGGAGGTCAAACTGTCGATGATAACCAGCCAGTATCTCGGCGAGACGGCGAAGAACGTCGAGAAGGTGTTCGAGGTGGCGAAGCGACTCTCGCCCTGCATCCTCTTCATGGACGAGTTCGACTTCGTCGCCAAGACGCGCCGGAGCGACGAGCACGCCGCCATCAAGCGCGCCGTCAACACCCTGCTGAAATCCATCGACAACATCTCGCTCATCCAGGACGACGTGCTCCTCATCGGCGCGACGAACCACCCCGACCAACTCGACGCGGCGGCGTGGCGGCGCTTCGACGAGATTCTGAACTTCCCGAAGCCCGACGAGCAGATGCGGTCGGACATCCTCCGCGTCATCACGCGCCGGATGCGAATCTCCGACTTCGACCCCGACGAACTGGCGACGAAGACCGAGGGGCTGACCGGCAGCGACCTCCGACTCGTCCTCCGCGAGGCCGTGCTGGAGGCGCTGACCGAGAACCGGACCGAACTCCGACAGGAGGACCTGATCCACGCCATTCAAGACTTCGAGGAGCGCGACAACCTCAAAGACCTCGACATGATCGACGGCGACCACGACGCGCTGGTCGCGGGCGGAGATATAAGCGGTCACTCGCACGACCACTGAGCGATGGAAGTCACCCTCCTCGGCACCGGCGACACGACGGGAACGCCGACGCCCGGTTGCGACTGCGACACGTGCTCCGAAGCCCGCGATCGCGGCGTCGAGCGCTCGCGCTTTTCGGTGCACGTCCGCAACGAGGAGACGGGAGAGAGCCTCCTGATAGACGCCAGCCCGGATTTCCGCCACCAGTTTCTCGCGCGCGACGTACCCCTTCCGGACGAACTCCTCGTCACGCACGTCCACTTCGACCACCTCGACGGACTCGGAAACGCGTACCGGCTGTTCGATTCGCTGCCCGTCCACGCCGCGGACGAACGCGATCCCGAGACGGGCGAGAGCGTCGCGGAGACGGTGCGGTCGAAGTTCGACTACCTTGACCGAATCACGGTTCACGACCGAACGCCGCTGTCGGCGTTCTCGGCGTGCGGGTTCGACGTGACCCTCGTTCCGGTCGACCACCCGCCCCTGCTCTGTTACGGCGTAGTCGTGGAGGGGAACGGCGCGAAACTCGCGGTCACGGGCGACACGAGCTACGCGATTCCGGAGGCCTCCCGCGAGGCGCTGGCCGACGCCGACCTGCTGCTGGCGGACGCCATCGTTCCGGCCTCGCTCTGCGAGTACCACCCGGCCGGGGGACGGCACCGCGACGAGGACGGCGTGCCGCGCACGTTCGGCCACAAGCACGCGACGCGCGAGGGGGCGCTCTCGCTGGCGGACGAACTCGGAGCGGAGGAGACGCGACTCGTCCACGTCTCGCACTTCTACCCCGCGGACGAAGCGTTCGAAGAACCGCTGACGGTCGACGGCGAGCGGTATCTGCTGTAACGCCGACCCGTTCCGTCGCGTCGACGCTCCCGACCGATTCTCGCGCCGACGCTACCGCCGCCGGACGAACAGCGCGATGGCGACCAGAACGCCGACGGCACCGACCGCGAAGCCGAAGCCGGGAAGCGGAGCCTCGTGTTCGGTGACGGTGCCGGGGTTCGTCGGCCCGCCGAGGCTCCCGTCGTTGCGGTCGTCGTCGTCGTTCACGCCGGAACCGTTCGTCGCGGTCGTCGTCTCCGGTTTCTGCCCGTCCGCCCACCCGTCGATGGACTGGAGGTAGCTGTGGCACTTCTTCATGGTCTCGGCGTCGTACTTCTCGGTGTCCCCCTTCACGCGATAGCTCCCCGTGGCGTTCTGGTCGGCGATGGTCGGGCCGCTCGACCCGTCGCCGGTGCCGATGCGCTCCACGTCGTACACCAGCCACGGCGTGTAGAACTCCCAGACGACGTCGCCCGTCGGCGTCACTTCGAGGACGCGCTGGTGTTTGGTGTCGCCGATGAGCGTGTTCCCGTTCGGTAATCGGTCGGCGTCGCGGGGCCACCTGAGGTCGTCGCGCTTGCCGAGCGCCCAGGTCCGCTTCCAGTCGTCGCCGCGCTTTTCGTACTCGACGATGCGGCCGTTATCGGAGTCGGCGACGAGGAGCGTCGGGTTCCCGTCTTTGCTCTCCAGATAGTCCGGGTTGTGCTGTTTGTGGAGGACGTCGTGATTATCGTCGGAGCCGAGTCGCATCTCGATTTGGTTCGTGGAGCGGTTGACGACGATGGCCTGGTCGAAGTTGCGCGGCGAGGCGAGGTACCGCCCCTCGCCGATTTTGTCCACGTCGTTGACGTGCGTCCAGTCGTTCGAGTAGTTCTTCGCGGTGCTCTTCGGGTAGTGTTTGCGGAAGTACCAGCGCCAGACGACCTCGTCTTTCTTCAGGTCGTAGACGAAGATGCTGTCGTCGTTCCGTTGGGCCTTCTCGTTGTAGGCGCGCATGTTGGCGACGAGCAACTGCGTCCCGTTGTTGATGAGGTCGACGTCGTGCGTGTCGTGGATGGGGAGCGTCTCCTTCCAGACGTGCTCTTGCGTTCGGGGGTTGAACTCGTAGACGACCGTCCCCCCGTTCGCCGTCCCGGTGACGAAGAGGTTCCCGTTCGGCATGGGGTCGACGTCGTAGCCCCAGACCATGCCGTGTTTCGCGGTGTGGTGTACCCACTTCACGTTCCCTTTCGGTCCGATGGCGACGAGTTTCGCGGGTTCCTTGCCGCCGTCCTCGAGCCACGAGTAGCCCTGCACCGCGACCACGGTGGTTCCGTTCGCCGGGTTCGCGATGGTTCCGGCGCAGGGGTTCTCGCCGCGTCCCTGCCCGCCCGATTGGGCGGCGAGCGCCGGAGCGAGCAGGGAAAGACAGCACAGGAGTATCGCACTGACGGCGAACAACCGCCGTCGAGAGGGCGTCTGCATACCCCCCACTATCCTCGTCCTCGTTCTTGTATGTTTACGAATCTCTCCGAAATCTGTCGAGTCCCGCCTGCCGCCGCGCTCGTCCCGCGGGGTCCGCGACCCACGGCGTCCGCGAATCGCGCTCGGCGTCGAGGTCGATTTCGGCCGGGTCGGCCGGGTCGTGGCCCGGACAGTCCGCTCCGCAGCGCGCCGGGTTCACGACCCGGCCCTTCCACCGGCAGTACGGCAGACCGCCCTCCCGCGGCGCTATCTCGGCGCAGGCCGGGAACTCGTAGGTTCGCCACCCCTTGCCGTAGGCGCGCTCCGCCATCCGCCTGCGCCGCCGGGCCTTTTCGTCGGCGCTCACGACGCGAACGTCGGTTCGCCCGGCGTGCTCCTCGACGAGTTCGGTTCCCGCCTCGTCGCTTTCGAGGGGCGTCGGCTCCCTGACGACTTCGAGTTCTCCGGCGTCGAACCGCCAGACGCCGACCTCCTCGGGGATGCGGTTCAGGTGCGCGCGGGTGACGTAGCTCTCGGTCGCCAGCACGACCTCGTCCACGAGGGCGAGGCTCACGTCCTTGCGGAGTTGGGTTCGCAGGTCGCCGGGTTCGCCGAGGTCGGGTTTGTTCTCGATGCCGACGAGCCGCCCGAACCAGTCGGGGTAGCGCGCGACCTGCCGGACGTACTCCCGGCCGCCCCTGCGCTCGCGCTCGAAGAAGCCGATTTCGACCGCTCGGTCGACGACCTCGCGGGCGTACTCGGGCGACGTATCGAAGGCGCTCCGCCAGTAGCGCGCCCGCCCGACGCCCACCTCGCTCTCGATGGCGGCGGCGGGAATCCGCTCGCCGGTCAGTTTCGTTCGGGCGTCGAACGCCGGGCCGGGTTCGACGCAGAGCACGTCGATGATTCGATTGGAGGGCGCGCGGACGCCGCCGCCGATCTGCCGGGCGACGAGGCGGTCGGTCGTCGCTTCGAGGTGGGCGCACAACGCCAGTTCGAACGGGAACTCTCGCACGAGATTCCGGAGGCGGCGCTGCGGGAAAAATCTCGCGGGACGGCTCGGCGGTCACGTCGCCCGTCCGACGTCGCCGGGTCGGAATCTCCGCGGCCATCGGAGAGAGCAGGAACGCCGCCCGCGTGAGTCCGATAACGTCCGTTTCGTACCCGCGACGGTCGGTGAGGTGCAGGATTCCGACTAGGAGGTAGAATCCGTACGAGTACGAGAGACAGTAGGCGTAGTACCGCCGGACGACTCCCCGCGAATCCGCCATCGAGCGATAGCTCTCGTCCCGACGGAGAGCGTTTCCTGAAATCCGAATTTGTATCGGTTACTACCGTTGTCGGTCCGAACGTCGCGCACCGTCCGACGCGAAACCGCCCGCGGAAGAAAACGGGTTTCGACGACCCCGTCAGTCGTCGGCGGGAATCGGCTCTTCTTCCTCGTCAGCCTCGGGTTCCGCCCGGCGCTCGCCCGCTTCGCGCAGGGTCGTCGGCTCCGGCGCGGGTCGTTCGTCCTCGAATAACGACGCGAATCGCGCTCTCGTCCGCGCCACGAGGCCGTCTCGTCGGCGGGTTCGTCCGCGCTCGTCTTCCGACTCGCGCTCAGTTTCGGCGGTCGGTTCTCGTTCCTCGGTACGGTAGTAGCTATCTCTCGGATGGCACATCGTCACACCCCGCCGGACGTTGCGTTCGAAGTTCGATAGTCATTCGCGTCGGGTCCGACCGAGCGGTCGAGAAAGAAGGGTTCTTCGCGGTCGCAACGCGCCGAGAACGGCGCTCGGCACTCGGACCGCGCTTCTGCGCGGTGCGCTACCGAAGCCCGCCTCGTAACTTCCCCGTCACGCCGCGCTCTTCGCGTCGGTCGCCGCCGACCGAGTTCGCTCGGTTTCGACGACGTTCAGTTCGTCGTCCAGGGTGACGCGCAGTTCCTCGTCGTCCAGCGGAATCGCGACGCGGACGCGCCACGGGTCGTCCGAGAGGATCGTCGTGTGCTCGTCGCTCACGCACCACGAGAGCGACCAGTAGGGTTTCGTGCAGAGGTCGATGCCGTGGTCGCTGTAGAAGGTGACGACCGCCGACTGGTCGAGCAGTTTGAGACCGACGGCCGAGTGGAGTCGGTGGCGACACTGCTCGCAGCGGTGGTCGACGCGAACGTCGAGTCCCAATCGGTCGTCGTCGTCGCGGACGATGGTCGTCGCCATCTTCCCGTTGCACTCGTGACAGACGCCGTCGGCGGCGAGACAGTGGAGGTGGCGAACCCGCTGGTTGAACGCGTCCATTATCTCGCAGTCCGTCCGGTCTTTCAGGCCGCCCGGCGGGAAGGGGTATCGGCCGTGGGTCTTCCCGCAGTCGGGGCAGTTCACCGCCAGCATCTCGTCCTCGTAGGTGGCGCGCAGGTTCTCGCCGCAGTCGGCGCACGTCTCGTTCAAGTCGATGGGGTCGAGCCGGGGGTGTTCGTTGAACGACCCGGCCAGAATCGCGCTGACGACCTTCTTTCCGGCCTGTCGGAAGTCGTAGCCCGCGTCGGTGTGGACGACGAAGTGGTCGGTCAACTGCTGGAGGTGGTAGTTGAACTGGGCGCTGTCGCGCATTCCGACCTCCTTGCGCAGTTCCGAGAAACTGACGGGGCGCTCGGGCGCTTGCCAGAGCGCCTCCAGAATCGAGAGACGGGTCTCGTTGGCGATGACCGAGAACGCCTCCGCCGGGGCGATGCAGTCCTCGCACTTCTGGAGACCGCCCTCACCGCTCGTATCACTGCTCATATCGAGAGATAACGGGGGCGGGGAATAAAACGTTACGTGAATTACATTTTTGTACCGTAACTGTCACGAACGTCCCCTCGCAGGAGAACAGTAGGTTTATCAGTCGTTCGGGCCGAATCTACGACAACATTACTATCAGGAGGTCAACGTTGACAGGAACACACAACCAACCGGAGGTGAACATCGGACTCGTCGGCCACGTCGATCACGGAAAGACGACGCTCGTGCAGGCCCTTTCCGGCGAGTGGACCGACCAGCACTCCGAGGAGATGAAACGCGGTATCTCCATTCGACTCGGCTACGCCGACGCAACGTTCCGGCGGTGTCCGGGCGTCGACGCGCCGGAGTGTTACACGGTCGAAGAGACGTGCCCCGACGGCACCGAGAGCGAACCCATCCGCACCGTCTCGTTCGTGGACGCGCCGGGCCACGAGACGCTGATGGCGACGATGCTCTCGGGCGCCGCGCTGATGGACGGCGCGGTGCTCGTCGTCTCGGCCACGGAGAACGTTCCGCAGGCCCAGACGGAAGAGCACCTGATGGCGCTCGACATCATCGGCATCGAGAACATCGTCATCGCGCAGAACAAGATCGACCTCGTCGACCGGGACCGCGCCGAGCGAAACCACGAGCAGATTCGGGAGTTCGTGTCGGGAACGGTCGCGGAGGACGCCCCCATCGTCCCCATCAGCGCCCAACAGGAGGTCAACATCGACCTGCTGATGCAGGCCATCGAGGAGGAGATTCCGACGCCGGAGCGCGACCCGGGCGACGAACCGCAGATGTACGTCGCCCGCAGTTTCGACATCAACCGCCCCGGCACGACGTGGGACAGCCTCGTGGGCGGCGTCCTCGGCGGCAGTCTCGTGCAGGGTAAACTCACGGAGGGCGACGAAATCGAACTCCGACCCGGCCGGGAAGTCGAAGAGGGCGGCCAGACCCAGTGGGAACCCATCGAGACCGACGTGCGCTCGCTGCAGGCGGGCGGCGAGATGGTGGACGAGGTGACGCCGGGCGGTCTGCTCGGCGTCGGCACGGGTCTCGACCCGAGCTACACCAAGGGCGACGCGCTGGCCGGACAGGTCGCGGGGACGCCCGGAACGCTCCCGCCGACGTGGCGGAAGTTCACGATGAAAATCGATCTGCTCGACCGCCTCGTCGGGCTGGACGACCAGGACATCGACGAGATAAGCACGGGCGAACCGCTCATGCTGACCGTCGGCACCGCGACGACCGTCGGCTCGGTGACCAGCGCCCGCGCCGACGAGTGCGAGGTCGCGCTCAAACGCCCCGTCTGCGCGCCGGAAGGCGCGAAGATAGCCATCAACCGCCGCATCGGCGCGCGGTGGCGACTCATCGGTATCGGGACGCTCACGGGCTGATGGTTCCCACGGTCGCCGCGGACACGAGCGCGCTCATGATGCCGGTCGAAAACGGCGTCAGGCTGTTCGACGAACTCGACCGACTCCTCGGTCGGTACGAGTGCGTCGTTCCGCGCGCGGTCGCCGCCGAACTCGACGGGCTGTCGCGGGGCGGCGGCGAAGAAGCGACCGCCGCGAGCGTGGGACGGGACCTGGCGACCCGGTGTCGAACCGTCGACCACGAGGAATCGTACGCCGACGACGCGCTGGTCGAACTCGGAGACGAGGTCGACTTCGTCGTCACGAACGACGCGCCTCTTCGGAACCGCCTGCTCGACGCCGGCGTTCCGGTAATCCATATAAGGGGCCAGAACAAACTCACAATCACTCAACCATAGCATGTACAAACGGGCCAGACTGAAAGATACGGTCGAGGTGCCACCCCAGTTCCTGGCGGACGTAACGCCGGAACTGGTGAAGCGGCTACTACAGGATAAACTGGAAGGCAGGATGGACGAGGACGTCGGGAGCGTCGTCAGCGTCACCGAAGTCCACGACATCGGCGAGGGCGCGGTGCTCCCCAATCGTCCCGGCGTCTACTACGAGGCGGAGTTCGACGCGCTCACCTTCGACCCCCAGATGCAGGAGGTCGTGGACGGGGAGGTCGTGGAAGTCGTCAACTTCGGAGCGTTCGTCGGCATCGGGCCGGTCGACGGTCTCCTTCACGTCTCGCAGATATCGGACGAGTACCTCGCGTTCGACGAGGAAGGACAACAGCTCGCCTCCCGCGAGTCGAACAGCACGCTCGGCGTCGGCGACTCGGTGCGGGCGCGCATCGTCACGAAGAGCATCGACGAGCGCAACCCCCGCGAGAGCAAGATCGGTCTCACGGCCAAGCAGGTCGGACTGGGCAAGCACGGCTGGCTGAAGGCGGAGCGCGAACGGCGGCAAGCGACCACCGAGAGTGAGTGACCATGGCCGGTAATCGACTCGCCTGCCGCGACTGTCACGCCGTCCTCGAAGCGGACGAAGAGATATGCCCGGTGTGTAACTCGACCAGCCTCACGGAAGACTGGAGCGGCTACGTCATCATCGCGCACCCCGAGAAGAGCGAAATCGCCCAGGAGATGGAAGTCACCGAGCCGGGTAGTTACGCGCTGAAGGTTCGATAGGGCGATGAGCGAGGGACCCGGTTCCTCGGACGACGTCGTCGTTTCGCTCCCTCCCGCGCTCCGGAGCGAGCTGAAGGTGCCGCTCGGGACGATATTCACCGACGCGGAGGCGCTCCTCGATTCGGCGGGTCGTCCGCTCGTCGCCGTCGGCGACGTCGTCACGTTCCACCTCGAATCGGCGGGCGTCACGCCGGACGTGGCGCTCGTGGACGGCTTGACCAAGCGCGACGCGGTCGCCCCCGAAATCCGCGACGCCGTCAGCGACGACGCCCGGCGCGTGTCGGTGACGAACCCGGCCGGAACGCTCACCGCGGACCTCCTCTTCGCGCTCGCCGAGTCGATTCGCGCGGACGAAGCGACGGTGCTCGTCGTCGACGGCGAGGAGGACCTCGCGGCGCTTCCGGCGGTGCTCGCCGCGCCGGAGGGTGCGAGCGTCGTCTACGGCCAGCCCGACGAGGGGATGGTTCTCGTGCGAGTGACGCCGGACGTGCAGGCGCGGGTCGCCGACCTACTGGCGCGGATGGACGGGGAGGCGGAGCGACTCTTCTCGCTCGTCGACTATCGCGACCGCACCGGAGAGTAGTCGGAATCTTTCGACCGCGTTTCTGTCGATTAGTAGCGGTGAACGCGTCCTCCGGCCTCGGCGCGCTCACCCGGCGGAATCGTGCACTTCGAAATCCTTTTACACGCTACGGGGAGAAAAGGAGTATAACTGAGTGTTACACATGGAAGTCGAAATCCTCTCACAGGAGCAAAATCCGATGCTCCACAGGACCGAAGTGCGGTTCCAGATCGTTCACGACGAGGCGACGCCCTCGCGGCTCTCGGTGCGGGACAGCCTCGCCGCGAAGCTCGACAAGAACGCGGACGAAGTCGTCGTTCACGAGATGAGCACGAAGTTCGGGATGCGAAAGACCGTCGGCTACGCGAAGGTCTACGACAGCCCCGAACACGCCCGCGACGTAGAGCAGAAGTACATGCTCGAACGCAACAAGATAACCGCCGACTCCGACGCGGACACCGACGCGGAAGCCGAGGAGGCCGAATAATGGCGCTCTACGAACTCTACGGCGACGACGGCACGACCGACCGCGAGCAGTGTCCGCGGTGTGGCGACTCGTTCCTCGCGGACCACGGCGACCGCCTCCACTGCGGCAAGTGTAGCTACACCGAGTGGCAGTAATGCGAATCCTCGGCGTCGAGGGTACCGCGTGGGCGGCCAGCGCGTCCGTCTACGACGCGAACACCGGTTCCGTTTTTATCGAAACCGAAGCCTACCGACCGGAGAGCGGCGGCATCCACCCGCGAGAAGCGGCCGAACACATGAGCGACGCGATTCCCCGCGTCGTCGAGACGGCGCTGGCGGAAGCGGACGGCGACGTCGACGCCGACGAACGAAGCTCATCGAACCGGGCGTCGCCCGTCGACGCGGTCGCCTTCTCGCGCGGGCCGGGACTCGGACCGTGCCTCCGAATCGTCGGCACCGCGGCGCGCGCGCTGGCGCAGACGCTGGACGTGCCGCTGGTCGGCGTGAACCACATGGTCGCGCACCTCGAAATCGGCCGCCAGCGGTCGGGGTTCGACTCGCCGGTCTGCCTGAACGCGAGCGGCGCGAACGCCCACGTGCTGGGGTACCGAAACGGGCGGTATCGCGTGCTCGGCGAGACGATGGACACGGGCGTCGGAAACGCCATCGACAAGTTCACCCGCCACGTCGGGTGGTCGCATCCTGGCGGGCCGAAGGTCGAGGAAGCCGCGACGGACGGCGAGTACGTCGACCTCCCCTACGTCGTGAAGGGGATGGATTTTTCCTTCTCGGGCATCATGAGCGCGGCGAAGCAGGCGTACGACGAGGGGGAGGCCATCGAGGACGTCTGCTTTTCGTTGCAGGAGAACATCTTCGCCATGCTCACCGAAGTCGCGGAGCGCGCCCTCTCGCTCACGGGGCGGGACGAACTCGTCCTCGGCGGCGGCGTCGGGCAGAACGCCCGCCTCCGCGAGATGTTGGAAGCGATGTGCGACCAACGCGGAGCGGACTTTTTCGCCCCCGAACCGCGATTTCTGCGGGACAACGCCGGGATGATAGCCGTCCTCGGCGCGGAGATGCTGGCGGCGGGCGACACGATACCCGTCGAAGCGTCCGCGGTGAATCCGAACTTTCGGCCCGACCAGGCCGAGGTCGGATGGCGGGACGACCGCGAGGAGGTGTTTCGAAACGTCGGCGAGCGCGAGATCCGCGGCGCGGAAGCGACCGTCACCGTCGGTTCGGAGCGCGTTACCAAGCGCCGCCTCCCGAAATCGTACCGCCATCCCGCGCTGGACGCTCGCCTGCGCCGTGAGCGGACGACCCTCGAAGCGCGCCTGACGAGCGACGCCCGACGCGCGGGGGTTCCGACGCCGGTCGTGTACGACGTCGACCTCGCGGAGGGCGTCATCGAGTTCGAGCGCGTGGGCGACGCCGACCTCCGCGAGGAGTTGACCGCGCCCCGCGTGCGCGACGTGGGACGCCACCTCGGCGCGATGCACCGGGCCGGTATCGTCCACGGCGACCCGACGACGAGGAACGTGCGGTGTTCGTCGGAGCGAACGTACTTCATCGACTTCGGACTCGGCTACTACTCCGACGACGCGGAGGACTACGCGATGGACTTGCACGTTTTCTCCCAGAGCCTCGCCGGCACCTCGGACGAGGCCGAGGGGCTTCGCCGGGAGTTCGAGGCGGCCTACTCGGCGTCCGGCGACGAGGAGGTGTTGGCGCAACTGCGCGAGATAGAGGGTCGCGGCCGATATCAGTGACGCCATCGGGGTTCGAGGTTTCCGAAACGGGTTGGTCGTCGTTCGAGCGAGTCCACGCTCTCACCGTGGCGGGAGGGATTTCGACGAGATACCCCGGGAACTGACGTCGTTCTGCCAAATCAACCCGCGAACGGCGAGGACGCGACCGCGCTCGGACGCGCGTAATCGCTCGCCCTTCGGCCCTTCTTCCCCGCTCGCCCCTCGACTCGAACGCCCCAAACGCTATAACCAGAGCGAACAATGTCTATCACATGTCCGACAAAGAGACCACCGGTTCCCTCTTCGGCGTCCCGTACAACTTCGAGCGACCCAGCATCGGACGGATGCTGTCGGCCTACTGGAAGCCCGGCGAAGGGATGCTGGTCGAAAAACCGTTCGGCGTCGGCTACACCATCAATCTCGCCAACTGGCGGTCGTGGATAGTCCTCGCCGTCGCGGGCGTCCTGCTCTGGCACGAGCGCAAGGGCTCCGACGTGGAGGAGATGGAGGACGAACCCGTGGAAGTCATCGTGGACGACTGATTCGACGCCTCTTTTTCCCCGCGCCGCGCCGTTTCGGACGTGATTCGATTCGTCACCGGTAACGAGGGGAAAGTCCGCGAAGCGCGCGAGTACCTGGACGACGAGGTTCGCCAGGTCGAGTACGACTACACCGAGATACAGAGCGACGACCTCGCCGAAATCGCCCTCCACGGCGCGCGCGAGGCGTTCGAGGAGACGGGCGGCGAGGACCCCGTGGTCGTGGACGACGCGGGCCTGTTCGTCGACGCCGTGGGCGGTTTCCCCGGTCCCTACTCCGCCTACGTCGAGGACACCCTCGGCGTCGAGCGCGTCTGGCGAATCGCGGAGCGGGAGGAGAACCGCCGAGCGCACTTCCGCTGCGTCGTCGCCTACCACGACGGCGAGCGGAGCGAGACGTTCTCCGGCGCGGTTCCGGGCCGCCTCGTCGCCCCGCGCGGCGAGGGCGGGTTCGGCTACGACCCCATCTTCGAACACGAGGGCAAGACGCTGGCCGAGATGAGCACCGAGGAGAAGAACGCCATCTCCCACCGCGGGCGGGCGCTGGCGAAGTTCGCGGACTGGTTGGCCGAGCGGTAACGTCGGAGGGTCGAGGACCGGTCGGCGGGTCGGTTTTCCGACGTCGAAACGGCGGACGAGCCAGCGGGTCGAACGGTCGAACTCGTGAAACCTACTCCCTCGCGTCCCCGTCCGGACCCGGGTACTCCCCGCTGACGACTTCCTCGTACAGGCTTTCCGCGTCGAACAGCCGCGCGAACCCGTCCGGACGCTTGACGCTCACCGAGATTCGACCCTGCAGCGCGGTTCCGGTCTCCGCCGTTCGAAGCGAGTCGTCGTAGGAGAGGACGTGCGCCGCGTTCCCGGCGTGGGCGCTGGCGAGGGCGGGGTGGTCGCCGGGCGACTGCTCGACTCGAACCCGCAGTTCGTCGATTTTCTCGCGCCAATCGCGCGCCAGTTCGTCGTCCGCCAGTTCGCGGACGACCCACTCCGCGTCGGCGAGCAGCTCGTCGCTGGCGACGAGTTCGATCCACGAGTGTTCGCGGGCGACGTCCAGCGCCTCGCGCGCGTCGCCGCCGACCAGCAAATCCGCGGCCAGCACGTCCGCGTCCGCGACGATACGGGCGGGATTCGGGTCACTCACGGCGTCGCTCCGTCAACGTATCGCGGATCGTCTCGATGTCGGTGTCGAACTCCTCCGCGCGGTCGAACAGTTCGCGCCACGTCATGTGCTGATGTGCGTACCGGAGGGTGAAAAACGCTCGTGGCCGCCGATTCGGTGTGGTATCTGATAGCTCGAATCGGACTTCAGTGTGGCAATTACTCATCGTATCCCAATCGTTTTAACACATAAGCAATACGGTAATTTCATGGATGGGAAACCAACGACACAGACACTCTTCGCGGTCGCGCAGGCGCTGCTGTTGCTCGTCGCGCCCGTCGCGGCCGCCGCCCCGGCGACCGCGCCGCAGTCCGCCAGCCAGTCCTCCCTCCCCGACGACGTCGAGCCGGCGGACGCCATCTACGTGATGGAGAACGGCGACGCGGTGCTCGCGTACAACGGGAGCGGAACCGGCGGCACGACGGCTACCTACGGTGCGAACGTCACCGCCGGTCTCGTTCACATGCTCGTCACCGACGATGTGGAATCGAACGCGACCGCCGCGGCGTCGCTCGTGATGACGCCCGACGGGTTCGCCGGAAACGGATCGATCACCGCCGAGCGACCGCCGTCGCTGAAGCGACTCTCGCTGGACGCGACCGGCGAGCAGAACGCGAAGACGGCGAAAGCCGACCTGACGCTCGACGCGGCATTCGACAGCCGGTCGGCCGGCACGTCGGCGTTCGAAGCCGCGAGCACGAACGGTCACGTGACGATAACCCCCGACTCCCTCAGCACGAAGGGCGAGGCCGTCGTCACGGCGACGTCGTCGATGGGTTCGGAGAGCGAGCTCCGCTACGACCTCCGAGAGACGGAGGACGGCTACGTCCTGAAAGGGTCGCGGAGCGGTACCGTCTCGTTCTACATGAGCGACTACTGGAGCACGCGCGAGGCGGCCAAGTCGTACCTGCGAACCCAGTACGCGGGCATCGCCGAGCGGTACGGCGGCTCCGCGACGGTCACCATCAGCCGGTACGATTACCAGGAGAGAGACGGTCGACCGACCCTCGACATCGAGTACACGGTCGAGTACACCGGCCTCGAGGCCGCCATCACCCGGTCGCTCGTGGCCGGCCTCAAGGGTTCGCAGGACGTCTCGCTCTCCGACGAGGAGATCGACGCCCTCGCGGAGGACGTGAAGGCGCTGAAGGTCGACCACGTGACCTTCGAGATGACCCAGCGGTCGAACGAGATGCGAGTCAACTGGGACGCGAAGATCGAGAACTACGACGAAGCGGCGTCCGCCGCCATCACCGTCGCTCGGAGCATGAACGGTGAGGCGAGCGTCGACCGGCAGAGCGTCGAGCAGATGAAGACCGCGTTCGAAGCCCAGCAGGCCGCGAACCTGAAACAGACCGTCGAGTGGTCCGGCGAGATGACGCGACCCTCGTCCGGGACGACCGCCGCGACCGCCGAAATTCACTACCGGACGAAGAACTGGGACGCCTACGTCGCCGAGATGGAACGACGCGGCGTCGAGCTGGGCAGTTCCTCCTTCGAGTTCCACGCGAAATCGAACGGCGGGGACGTGACCGCGGAAGCGTCCGTCGAACTGAAACAGAAGGAACTGCTCTCGAAGATGACCGACGCGGTGGTCTCGTCGCTCGATCCCGAGACGGACGCCGAGGCGCTGAAGGTCCTGCGCGCGTTCGAACGAAGCGAATTCCGGACCGCCCGCGTGGACGTGAACGTGGACCAAGGGACGGTCACCGTCGAAGGCGGCGCGAAGTTCGACAACCTCTCCGCGCTCAGCACCGCCCTCGGCGACTCCTACGGCGGCCTGAACGTCGCCAGCGTCGCGGGACGGTCGAACGACGGAAAGACGACGACCTACGTCCGCGTCGAAGGTCTGGTCGGCGAAGACGCGACCGAAGAGGACGTGCGCGCGCTGGCCGTCGCCGACTCCGAGACGACGATACACCTTCCCGGCGAGTGGGACCGGGAGTTCCCCTCGATGGAGACGGGGAACGTCTCGGAGTACCTCGGCGTCGAACAGGAGAACGCGACCGGAACGAACTCCGATAGCAAGTCCGGCGGACAGCCCGGCTTCGGCGTCGCCGCCGCGCTCGTCGCCCTCGCGGGCGTCGCGATGCTCGTCCGCCGCGACTGAACTGAACACCGCTTTTCACGCCGTCTCTACCGTCGTCGCAGGGTCAGCTCTCCGAGTGAATCAACCGGTACCGATCAGTGCTTCGACGCGACGCTTCCCGAGGGCGATGGTATCGTAGTCTTCGGTTCCGATTTCGAGCGTCGCCGTCCCCGACCAACCGGCGTCGGCTAAGCCCGAAAACACCGTGTCGAAGTCGATGCGACCCATCCCGACCGGCAGATGCTCGTCGCTATCGTTGCGGGTGTCGACCAGATGGAGATGACCGATTCGGTCGGCGTGTTCGCGGCAGAAGTCGGCCATCTCGGCCTCCGGCATTCCGGCGAGTAGCGCGTGACTGGTGTCGAACGTCATCGACGCACCGGGGTACCGTTCCAGCAGCTCCGGAAACGTAGTCGCGTCGTAGTAGCTGGAGACGACGTTTTCGAGGCACGGTTCCAAGCCGCGTTCGTGGGCTGCGGGGAGCAAGTCGTCGAGTCCGCTGTGGACGAACTCGCGGCACTCGTCGGCGGTCCAGCCGAGATCCCACGCGTCGGATGACGGGTGAAAGACGACCTTTTCCGCGCCCACGGCGGCGGCGAGATCCATACCGGCGGTGAACTCCGCGACGACACCTTCGCGAACGGGCGCGAACGGTGACCCCGGATCGACGGCGAACGGGAGGTGAACGACGATGTCGACGCCGGCGGCGGTGAGCGTCCTCCGCATCGACTCGCATCGATCGGCGATTCGTTCCCGAGCGTACGAGCCGTCGAGCAGGACCTCGACGAATTCGAACCCCTCGTTCTCGGCCCACTCGATCGCGTCGTCGAACGCCATACCGAGACCGACGGTGAAACCGAGATCGAGGTCGACGTCGTACCCTGAGTTGGACTCGCTCGTCATCGGAATCGTATCTCGAGGGTTCGACGAATATGAGTTTTGGTCGCGTCGGACCACGGACTTCGAAAAATCGACGATCGCTTACGCCGTCTCGTTACCGAGAACGTCCGTCGTCACCGTCTTCTCGTAGTTCAGCGCGTCGAGTTCGACCCGCTCGCTGTGGCCGCGGTACTCGACCACGACGTAGTAGGAGACCGCGAGCGTGCTCTCCTCGCCGCGGCGCAGGTGGGTCTTCCACCACGCGCCGAGTTTCGAGTTGTCGAGCGGGACGGTGTCCCGAATCGTCGTCTCGCTGTACGGGGCGATTTCGACGGACTTCGGCTTCGACTCGTCGGACAGGACGACGTCGTTCATCGTCACGCGGTAGCCGATTTCGGTGATGCGAACCGACCCGCCCCGGTCGTTCCGAATCGTCGCGGACGACCGTATCGGCGTCTCGGCCATCGTCGCGCGGCCCCACTCGGCCCGCGTGTTCGAGACGCTCCCGATGCGCTCGCCGGCGACCGAGAGCGGCATCGTCGAATTCGGGTCGACGGGGCCGAGCATGTCCGTCGCCACCGTGCCGCGCTCCGCCGCGCCGCCCACGGGGAGGCGCGCGAATCCGGCGTCGACCGTCACGTCGCGCTCGACCACGCGGGCGGTCCGTTCGCCGTTGTTGACGTGGCTCACCCACCAGCGCTGGATTTCGCGGTCGGTGATTTCACCCGAGAGTTCGAGTTCGGTGCGACCCGGGCCGATCTCCCGAGTCGTCGCGCCTTCGACCAGCGGTTGGTCGTTCATCAGCACCCGGTAGCGCGCGTCGACCGAGAGGTGCTCGGCGAACACCGACCCGGGTTCGTTCGGGTTCGTCACGACGGCGCGCGTTCGAATTCCGGTGTTGCCCGTCTCGGGGACGACCCACTCGCTCTCGACCGATCGGAGCTGCGGCGGGCGGAACGACGCCCCGGAGTCAAGCGGCACCGTCTTCGTGGTCGTCCGACCGCCGCCGAGCACGTCGGTCGTGAAGACGGCCCGCTCGCTCAGGAACGGGAGGGCGACCCTCTCGGTCTTCCCGTCCTCGCGCACGAGTGCGTAGAACTCCACGTCCATCGTCGTCTTCTCGCCGTTCTTCACGTGACTCACCCACCAGGCCGGGAGTTTTCCGTTGTCGAACGTCGAATCGATTCCGAACGAGGTCGTCTCGCCCGGCCCGATCCGCACCTCGCCGTCGGTCGTCCCCTCGGCGACGGTCACGTCGTTCATGGTGACGCTGTAGCCGAGTTGCGAGAAGACGACCTCGCCGCTGGTCGGATTCTCGACCGTGGCGGTGACGGTGAGCGGCGTCTCGGCTTCCGTCGCTTCGCCCCACGCCGCCTCGGTCTTCGTCACGCGGAGCACCGTCCGGTTCCCGGCGGTCATCGTCCGGGTCTCGTCGCTCTCGAAGGCGGCGAGGATATCGGTGGAGAAGGTGCGGGTCTGGGCCGGCAGGTCCCGCGAGAACGGCGGCAGGCTGACGGTCGGCTTGACGCTGACGGTCGTCCGCTCGCCGTTGTTGATGTGGCTCGCCCACCACGCCGGAATCTTTCGGTTGTCCATCTCGGTGGAGACGGCTATCGTCGACCGCCCGGCGGGGAGTCCGACGTTCTCGCTCGCCCCCTCGGCGACGGTCACGTCGTTCATCCCGATTTCGTACCGCACGTCGATCACGCCCGGAACGCCGACCGGATTCGGATTGTTCAGGGCGATTTCCGTTCCTATCTCCGTCGTCTCGGCGTTCACGGTTCCCCAGTCGGTCCGGACGCTCTCGACGGTCGGTTGGCCGACCGTCACGAGGCCCGACGTGAGCGCCACGCCGACTCCGCCCGCTGTCACGAGACAGAGCGACAGCGCCGCGACGACGAACTTGCCGAACAAGCTCCGCGCCGCCATCTACGCTCCCCTCGCTGACGTATCGTCGAACGTACCGTTCATCGAAGTGTCGATTCGACTCGAACTCCAAGTACCTTTACCTGTAATTGTCCACCGTACGAGTCGAGATTCGGTTAAAAGTGACTATAGGTTTACAACAATCGATCCGTCGTCGACCGACGAACAGTTCGGATTCGAGCCACGTCCTCGCCGAGCGGGGACGACCCGGCGTCGCCTCGGTTCGGGTTCAGGGCTCCGCGGCGCGCACCAGTTCGGCCAGTTCGGCGCGAACGTCGTCGCTCACCGGTCGGTGCGGCCTACGAGGCTTCCCCGCCGGCGCGCCGCGCTCCCGCATAGCCGCCTTCGCGCCGGGGACGCCGTACCGCGTCGTGATGGCGCGGTTCAACTCGACGAGGCGGGCGTTCACCTCCCGGGCCTGTTCGTCGTGCCCGCCGCGATGGAGTCGGTGTATCTCGTCGGTTCGCTCCGGCGCGACGTTCGCCAGCGCGAGGACGCCCCCGTCGGCACCCGCGTCGAGTCCGGGGGCGTAGATGCTCCCGCTCCCGACGAGGAGGTCGAAATCGGCGTCCTCGGTCCGGGCGCGTTCGCGTTGGAGGCGCGTCAGATTCCCGCTGGAGTCCTTCATCCCCGCGACGTTCTCGTGGTCGGCGAGGTCGCCGACGAGTTCGGGCGAGAGCGCGACGCGGGTGTACGCCGGGACGCTGTAGAGGTAGATCGGAATCGGACTCTCGTCGGCGACGGCGCGGTAGTGGTCGGCCAGCGCCTCCTCGTCGTGACCGAAGTAGAAGGGCGTCACGACGAGCGCGGCGTCGGCTCCCGCCTCCGCCGCGAGGTCGGTCTGGCGCAGCGTCTCGCGGAGGCCGGGATGGCCGGTTCCGGCGAGGACGGGAACGTCGGCCTCCTCCGCGACGACCTCGACCACCCGGGCGCGCTCCTCCACGCTCATCAGTTCCGCCTCGCCGTTCGACCCGCAGGGGACGAGGAAGTCCACGCCGCGCGATTCGACCCAGCGGACGAGTTCGCGGAGGTCGTCCTCTCGAAGGTCGCCGTCGCCGTCGAACGGTGTCACCAGTGGCACGCCGGTTCCGTGCATGTGCAACCGCTCTCGCGCCGCGACCATGAATCCGACGGCAGTCACACGGCTGTCTGACGCGGTTTTAAGTCCTCGCCGTCCCCAGTCGTGGATGGGCGCGCACGACACCTCTCTCCCATCCTCCCACTCCGCGCGCCCGGCACACCACCCACACCCTCCCCTCCCCGCTTCCCGCTCCTCCACACCGTTCAGCCCCGTTACGACGAGCCGCCGGCGTCGGATTCGACGGACCGCCGTTCGCTCGCGTTCGAACGGGACCGCGTCACCGTTTCGGCGAGAAAACCGGACCGCGAGACCGACGTTCTAAATATCCTTGATGGCCATAACGGCGTCTTCCAGCGCGGGAGCGTCGAAGAACTCCTGGTCGACGTAGGCGTTCGTCCCGGCGCAGTAGAGGCCGCGGGCCGCCGCGAGCACCTCGTCCGGGAGGGGTTCCGGTTCGGCCTCGCAGAGCGACTTCCACTCGGCGACGTCCCGCGCCTTCGCCTCGCGCTTGGCGTCCCGAACCGCGTCGACCCACGCGGACTGCTCGCGCTTGTGGTACTGGCGCAGGAACTCCTTGCTCACCTGCTGGCCGTGGAACGTGAATCGGTTCTCGTCGAAGGTGCCGACCACGTCGGCGACGCGGACCTCGCCGTCGTAGTAGAGGCACTCTATCTTCCCGTCCTCGTGGGTCAGGTCCGTCTCGGAGGCCCGTCGGGTGACGAGGTCGTTCACCTCGCGGGCGACGCGCTCCAGTTCGTCCACGCTCGCTTTCCCCGCGATTTCGTCGGCTTCCGCCCGCGAGAGGTAGCGGTCGCCCTCCTCGAACTTCGTCGAAAACTCCACCACGGGGTCTTCCAGTTGCACCGCCCCGTCGGGCCACTCGGGAAAGTCGAGTCCGTGGTCGGCGGGGGAGGAACGCCGCCGGAGGCTCGACCCGACCGGAACGCTGTTCCGGAAGACGATTTCGAGCGGAATCAGGTAATTGTCGTCCGCGCCGCTGTGAAAGAGGTCGTAGTCGTAGTTTCGGCCCTCGCGCGGGAGGTTCGGCACCTGCGTGAGGTCGATGGCCATCTCGGTCGGGGGACTGGTCGCGTTCGACAGGGGGACGACGTCCCCGTCGGAGACGACCCCTCGGTAGTGCGTCGGGATTCCTTCCTCCTCCAGCAGCTCGAAGTTGAACGCCCCCATGGTGCAGAGGCTCGCGCCCTTGTCAGGAATTCGGTCGGGCATCTTGCCCCAGTCGAACACCGAGTAGTCGTCGGTGAAGAGGAACGACCCCCGTCCGAGCGAGTCCGGGGTCGGTTCGCGGTCGACCCGGAACTCCTTCACACTCGTCATGGTGCGAAATCTACCGCGCCCGGACTAAGAGGTTTCCCATCTCCGTGCCGAACCGACCTCTCGGCGCGGCGAAGCTGTGCACGCCCGTGCGAATCGCCTGCCGCGACCAACCGCTTTTTGAGGGTCGAACCGGTTGATGCGAGTGATGAACACCGCGCGCGCCGAGAGCAACGTTCCCCGGGGGAAGTTCGGTTTCGAGCACGTTCCCGAAACCGACCAGTCGTTCGAGAACGCGCTCGAAAAGGCGCGAAACGGCGACCGATTGACGGTCGCCGACGGCGTCGAACTGCTGACGACCGGCACCGACCGCCCCGGAATCGACCTCGTCCGGAAAGAGCGCGTGCTGGAGGCCGCGGACCGTCGGCGCGAGGAGACGGTCGGCGACCGCGTCACGTTCGTCGCCAACCTGAACAACAACGTCACGACCGCGTGCAACACCGGCTGTCTGTTCTGCAACTTCAAAAACACGGCGCAGAACTTCGAGAAGGGCGGGGGCGACCACGGCGGATTCACGAAGACGCCGGAGGAATCGCGCGAAATCGTCGCCGACGCCCGCGAACGAGGCATCTACGAGGTCACCTCGGTGAGCGGTCTCCACCCCGCCCTCGCGCTGGACGACGAACACCGCGAGATTCTCGAATCGAGCGAGCGCGGCGACCTGAACTACAAATCTCCGGAGGCTTACGAAAAGGACCCGGCGACCTACGCCGACCAGCTCCGCGCCATGAGCCTCCCCGGCGTCCACGTCCACTCGATGACGCCCGAGGAGGCCTACCACGCCCGCCGCGGCACGGAGTGGAGCTACGAGGAGGTGTTCCGCCGGCTGAAGGCCGCGGGGCTGGACAGCGTGCCGGGTACCGCCGCGGAGATTCTGGTGGACGAGGTTCGCGGCGTCATCTGCCCCGGAAAGATCGGCGCGGACGAGTGGGTCGAAGCGATAGAGGCCGCGGCGACCGTCGGTCTCGACACCACCGCGACCATCATGTACGGCCACGTCGAGAACGAGATGCACCGCGTGATGCACCTCGAACGGGTCCGCGACGTGCAAGACCGGACGGGCGCGATAACCGAGTTCGTCCCGCTCTCGTTCGTCCACAGGAACACGCCGCTCTACGAGCGCGGCATGGTCGACGGGGGCGCGACGACGCACGAGGACGAACTGCTGATCGCCGTCTCCCGGCTCTTTCTGGACAACGTCGAGAACGTCCAGTCCTCGTGGGTGAAGTACGGCGACGAGCAGGGGCTGAAGATGCTCTCCTGCGGCGCGAACGACTTCATGGGAACCATCCTCTCCGAGGAGATCACGAAGCGCGCCGGCGGCGAGTTCGGCGAGTTCCGCTCGTTCGCGGAGTACGTCGATATGGTGAGCGCCGTCGGTCGACGGCCCGCGGAGCGGTCGACCGACTACCGCCAGATAGTCGACATCGACCCCGACGACCCGCCGTTCGGGCCGACGCTCGGCCCGTGCGCGGACGGGACGCCGCTCGTCCCGTGAGCAATCTCGAAACGGGCACCCTCGTCCCTCGGTTCGGCACTCCGTTCGAGAGGCGACCCCGCGCGACCCCGCTTCGCGGGCTCAAACGTCGGCGAGTAGGTCGCGGAATCGTCGACCCCCGCCGTCCGCGTCGATGGCGGTTCGGATGGAATCGGACAGCCACTCGCCCCCCACGAATCGGTCGTACACCGGGAGTCGCTCGCGCAGCGGAACGCCCGCTCCCTCGGCGATGTCCTCCAGTTCGCGCAGCGCGGGCCACGCGTAGTCCGGATTGATGTAGTCGTCCGTCACGGGCGAGACGCCGCCGAGGTCGTCCACGCCGCAGTCCAACAGGTCGCGCGTCGGCGAGAGGTTCGGCGGGACTTGCACCGACACTTCGTCGGGGAGCGCCGCCCGCGCCATCGCCACGGCCCGGCGCATCGTCTCGACGGAGGGTCGCTCGAACCGCGACCGCTCGTTCGGGACGACGTTCTGGACGATGACCTCCTGCACGTGGCCGTATCGCTCGTGCAGCGCGCGGATGGCGAGCAGGCTCTCGGCCCTGTCGCGCCAGTCCTCGCCGATGCCGACGAGGATGCCGGTGGTGAACGGGACGCCCAACTCGCCCGCGGTTCGAATCGTGGCGAGTCGCTGCCCCGGATTCTTCCGCCGCGGGCCGGCGTGGGCCGACACGTCCGCCGTGGTCTCCAGCATGACGCCCATGCTGGCGTTCACGTCGGCGACGAGTTCCATCTGCTCTCTTGTCTGGTCGCCCGGATTCGAGTGCGGGAGCAAGCCCTCGTCCAGCGCCAGTTCGCACACCTCGCGGAGGTAGGAGTGAATGGAGTCGTGTCCCCACTCGGCCAACTGGTCGTTGACGCGCGTGTAACGGTCGTCCGGGTCGTCGCCGAAGGTGAACAGCGCCTCGGTACAGCCGGCGTCCGCGCCCGTCCGGAGTATCTCCCCGACCTCCTCGGTCGAGAGCAGGGAGGCCTCGCCCGGTGGGTCGAAGTAGGTGCAGTAGGTGCAGGTGTACCGACAGGCCGTCGTGAGGGGGACGAAGACGTTCCTCGCGTAGGTGAGCGCGTCGGCGGCGGACACGTCCTCGGGGGTGACGGAGAGGAGGCGGTCGATTTCGGACGCTTCGATGGCGATGTCGATGTCGTACTCGTCGGCCCCCGGAATCATTGGCTGGTGGTAGGTCGCGCGGGTAAAAGTGGGTTTGGAAGCCGGAAGCGAGATGCGGGATGGTTTGAGTAGCGCGATTCGGAGGGGTCCGTCGTATCCGCGCTCGCCCTTCTGTTCATCAAAACATTCAAACGAGGGAAAATAAAACCCGGACAACAGATGTCCCCTCCGACCGACGCCGGCCCCGCCGAACTGCTCCGCTGGTTGCGAACCACCGACGAGGAACCCGTCGCCTTCGTTCGCGACGTCCTGAACACGGTGCTGTGGGTCGTCGCGATCGGTCTCGTACTGTTCGCCGTCAGCGGAGTGTGGCCGCCGATGGTCGCCGTCGAGAGCGGGAGCATGGAGCCCCAGATGGAACGCGGCGACCTCGTTTTCGTGATGGACGAAGGCCGACTCGCGGGCGACGGTTCCCACGCAGACACGGGCGTCGTCACCTACCGCGCTGGAGAGCGGTCGGGTTACCAGAGCTTCAACGACTACGGCGACGTGATAATTTTCGCACCCGACGGCAACGCCCGGGAAACGCCCATCATCCACCGCGCGATGTTCTGGGTCGAGAGCGGAGAGAACTGGTACGACGAAGCCAACCCGGCGTACATCGCCGGCGCGAGTAACTGCCGAGAACTGGCCAACTGCCCCGCCCCGCACGCCGGATTCATCACGAAGGGGGACGACAACGCGGGCTACGACCAAGTGGGATTCGCCCCGCACAGCGGTCCCGTCAAACCCTCGTGGGTCGTCGGCAAGGCGAAACTCCGAATCCCGTGGCTCGGGTGGATTCGACTCTCGCTCGCCGCGACGCCAGCGCCCGAACCGCTGGAATCCCCCGGTCGCCCGGCGATCGGTTCGGCCACCGCTCCGGCGGTCGTCCCGACGTAATTTCGACTCGTCCCTCACTTCTCCCGACTCGCTTCGACGCGCCCGTCCGCCACCGAGAGCGAGAACCCCGCGTCGAGAAGCCAGTCGCGGGCAGCGCCGTCGCCGTGCGTCAGCACTTCCGCGAGGTCGGCGATTTCGTCCACGTCCGTGGCGAGTCGATTCGAGTCGACCTCCGCGACGGAGGCACCCACCTCCCGCGCGATTCGGAGGTGGTCGAGGTACGACGTCCCGTGGTAATCGACCCGGAACTCGGGATGGCGCGCGACGAGCGCGTTCGTCCCGCCCCCGCGTCCGGGCGCGAGCACCACGTCGCCCGCGGCGGAGAACAGTCGTTCCAACGCGCGCGGCGTCGCCAGCGCGAGGTCGGCCATCACGACCGCGGTCGTCCCCTCCTCGGCCAGCACCGCGTTCACGGCGGGCGTCAGCGGTCGGGAGTCGACCACCTGCGGCGCATCGACGTCGATTCGGCGGGTGGTGAGCACCGCGGGTTCCCGACCGGTCGCGCGAACGGCGGAGAGCACGTCTCCGAGCATCGCGCGCGCGAACTCGCGGCGCTCGTCGCGCGCGAGCACGTCGGCGAGTCGGGTCTTCGGTTCGCCCGCCGCGAACGGCACCACCACCTGCATGGGCGGTGCTACTCGGCTAACGGGTTAAGGGGTTGCGAAAATCGAGTCCGACGGTCGGCGATGTCGGCGGTCAGCGCAGGCGGTAGTTGGTCTGCTGTCGGGACCGGTACCAGTAGCCCGCACCGCCGACGACGACCAGGCCGAGAATTGCGGCCCCGCCGTACGTCAGCAGTTTGGTCGTCTGCGCCGATTGCTGGGCCTGCTTCGAGGCCGACCCGGCGCTCTCTTTCGCCTTGTCCGCGAGACTCCCCGCGAGTTCGAAACTCTCGTCGTTGTACGCCGTGACGGCGTCGTTCAGCGAACTCTCCGCGTCCGACGTGTCGGCACCCTTCGGCGCGTCGTCGATGGCCTGCCGTGCGGCGACGATGGACGCGCGGGCCGCTTTGCTCTCGTCGGTGTGGTGGTTCGCCGTCCACGTTTCGATTTCGTCGCTGCTACCGCCCTCGCGGGACTGGCCGAGTTTCGCGAACGTGAACGCTTGCTGGTCCTCGTAGCTGAAGTTCTCGACCTCGGGGACGGTGCCGGTCACCGTCACGCGCACCTCGCTCGCGTCGCTGTCGAGGCTGAGCGCGTGCTCGAACGACTGTCCGTCGTAGGACTGCTTTTCCTTCTGGTTCCCCGCTTGGTCGTACGTCGTGACGGTCCACGTCACGTTGGTCAGTTCGGTCTCTCCGCCGAGCGTCCACCGTTCGTACTCGCCGTAGAGGTCGGTCAGCGTGAACGTCCCGCTCACCTGCTCCCCCACCCTCGCGTCGTCCGGAACGCCCCGCTGGTCGGTCGAAATCGCCGCGGCGGGCGCGACTGCCGAGAGGGTCAGCGCGATGACGAGGAGGAGTGCTGTCAGGTTAGAACAGCGGGTCGAGTTCATCCTCTTCATCCTCGACGAGACCTTCGAGGTTCGTTTCGCTCTCTTGGCGGATCTCTTCGATGTTGTCCTGCGCCTCGATGGCGACCTGTTGGAGTTCCTTGATTCGCGGCACGTTCGTCACGCCCGACAACAGGACGACGCTCGCGACGTGCGGTTCGTGGACGGGGTAGTCGCCGCCGCGAACTTCCATGCTGCCGGTCTGCTCTTCGAGCCACTTGCGACCGCGCTCGATACCTTTCCGGTTCAGGTGCTGCGACGGACCGCTCAGGACGAGCAGCGCGCGTTCGGTTCCCTGAATCTCGCAGGGGAGGGTCAGTCGACCGAGCGCCGCCTTCCGGACGAGGCTCGTGATGCGGTTCGTCGTGTGGGCGGTGTCTTCGCCGGGACCGCCGCCGTTTCCGGTGAACCGCGAGAGGAGGCCGCCGGAGCTCTGCATTTCGACGTCTTCCGCGGCGTAGCCGATGGTCGAGACGCCGCCGCCGGCGAGCGTGTTGATGATCTCGCTGGAGTCGACGACGCTCTCCGCGACGTCGTCGCCGCCGCCGACTTCGCCCGCTCCGAAGAGGATGCCGAATCGCGTGACTATCTCCTCGTTGATTTCGGAGTAGCCGCTCTCGACGCTCTCGCCCGACTGACGCCACGAGTCGTTGTCGAACACCATCAGGTTGTCCACTTCGCGGACGAACGTCTGGAACGAGCGCGCCGCGTTCAAGGTGTAGATGCCCCCTTCGTCGCTCCCGGGCAGGATACCGAGCCCGTAGACGGGTTCGGTGTAGATGCGCTTCAGGTGCTTCGCCACCACGGGCGCGCCGCCGCTTCCCGACCCGCCGCCCATTCCGGCGATTATGAGGAAGGCGTCGACTTCGTGGACGGGGATGTTGTCGATAGCGCCCTGCACTTCGTCGATATCCTCCTCGGCGATTTCCGCGCCGAGTTCGTTGTCCGCACCCACGCCGTGTCCTTTGACGCGGGACTGTCCGATGAGTACACGGTTCTCTTGTGGAACGTGTTCCAGGCCCATGAGGTCGGCACGCGCGGTGTTGACCGCGACAGCGGCACGAACGATGCCGCTCCGTGTTCGCTGGTCGTATTCCAGGAACTTGTCAACGACCTTTCCGCCTGCCTGACCGAATCCGATCATCGCGAGTTTCATTTTTCGATACCGTTCTCCGTTGTGAGAATACCAATATGAATAAGAGTATAAATCTTGTGGTGCAAGCCGTTTCAGTACGGTGACAATCTCAGCCAGAAAACGGTGGACGGCGGCGCGTTGACAATTCTATCGAGGTCGACTGGATGGCTTTCATACACCCCCTCTTTAAGTCTGGATATATCCACTCCGATCTTTTTTCTGTCAACTAAATTCGCCGGACGTAACCCCGAGATACTCGCCGAGGGTCGTCATCTCCTCCGGGTCGACGCCGAATTCGGTCGCGTCGTTGTCGGGGACGGTGTTGTCGAACTTCAACGACCGATACTGGTCTGCCCCCATCGGAAAGCCCGGAATCGCGCCGCCGACTTTCAGGCCCGCCCCCGCCAGCGCCATCGGCAGTGGAACGACGGTGACCGGCTGTCCCTCCGCGCGACGGACGAGCTTCGCCACGTCCGCGAGGGTCAACACCTCCGGTCCGCCGATCCGGTAGATTTCGCCGTCGTGGGCTTCGTCGAGACCGTCCGCCAGTATCGGGACGAAATCTTCCACCCAGATGGGCTGGAATCGGGTCTTCCCGCCGCCCGGGAGGGGCGCGAGGTAGGGCGGCGTGAGCATCTTCGTGAACGAGAGGAACTCGCTCCCCTCGCCGAAGACGATGGACGGGCGGAATATCGTCCACCGCAGGTCGGACCTTTTCACGACCTCCTCGGCCTGCCCCTTCGCCCGGATGTAGTCGGTCGGCCCGGTCGGGTCGGCACCGAGGGCGCTTATCTGAACGATCTTCCCGACGTCGTGTTCCTCCGCGGCTCGGACGATGTTCTGCGTACCCCCGAGGTGGACGCTCATGTGCGTCAGTCCGCGCGGCGGTTTGAACAGCGGCGAGAGCGCGACGAAGTTGACCACCGCGTCCTGTCCCTCGAACGCACCCTCGATGGACGCGAGCGCGGTCACGTCTCCCATCGCTCGCTCGACGCCGTCGGGAACGTCGGCCTCGTCCGGGTTGCGCGCGAGAACCGTCACCTCGTGGCCCCGCTCGTGGAGTTCGCGCACGAGATTCCTCCCGATGAACCCGGTTCCGCCGGCTACGAGAACCTTCATAGTTTAGATATGTGCACGAAAGTAGGTAAATCTACTTGCTGAAAAACCCCGAAGATTTTATCGCTCGACTCGAACGTCCGGACATGCTGATAACGCTGGAAGGGTTGGACGGGAGCGGAAAGACCACCGTCTGGGAGGTGCTCCGCGAGGAGTACCCCGACGCGGTGTTCACCCGCGAACCGACCGATTCGTGGTACGGCGAGGCCGTCGAACGCTCCGTCGAGGACGACGACGCCGACCCCATCGCCGAGCTGTTCCTCTACACGGCCGACCACGCGGCCCACCTCTCGAACACCGTCCGACCCGCGCTCGACGACGGCAAACTCGTCATCTCCGACCGCTACTCCGACTCGCGGTACGCCTATCAGGCGGTCGCGCTGGACGGGCGCGTGACGCGCCCCATGGAGTACATCGTCGGCGTTCACAAGCCGTGGACGCGACCGCCGGACTGCACCGTCTACCTCGACGTCGACCCCGAAACCGGGGCGGCGCGAAGCGGCGCGACGAACAAGTTCGAACAGGCCGGATTCCTCGCGCAGGTTCGGTCGAACTACGAGCGACTGATGGACGCCGAACCGGGGCGGTTCGTCCGCGTGGACGCCACGCAGTCGCCCGAAGCCGTCATCGACGGCGTCGTCTCGACCATCGAGCGCGTGACCGACGACGCGGACGAGTAGGCGACGCGGAGGTGCGACCGGCGAACGAGCAGTTTTCACGCTCGACGTCGTACTCCATCCATGGCAGACAGGGACGACGATTCGGGAATCCGATTCACGCTCCCGCCGATGAGCCTCCCTCCGATCACGCTCCCCGGCCGGATTCGGCTCGTCTTTCCCGCGTTCGAACGCCCGGAGCGTCCGGAGCGTTCGACCAAAGTTCGCGTGCGCACGCGGAACGTCGTCGCCGCGCTGCTCGTCTTCGACGCCCTCGACGCCCTGCTCGCGCTGAGCGGGTCGCCGACGCCGTGGCTCCGGGCCGTCGTCGGAACCGTCGTCGCCGGGGTGGTCGTGGGCCCGGTCGGCCTCGTCCACCTCTGGGAGGGAATCGCGGTCGCGGCGGGCGCGGGGTGGCTCGCGGTCGTCCCCTCAGCGACCCTGCTGTTGCTCGCGCGACTTGTCGGGAAGGTCGATCTCGTCGGGGGGAGGCATCCAGAACAGGTCGATGGACACGCCGAGCGTGAACGGGAGCACCCAGATGAGGATGAGGGCGGTGCCCCTGTCCCTGACGCCGCTCCCGCCGAAACCGATCACGCCGCTCAACACGAGCGTCGTGGCGACGTAGACGAGGGGAATCAGTAGCAGGGTGTACACCACGGCTCCCCAGCGCGTCGAGAGCCGTAATCGGAAGAAACGGACGACGACGGCCGTGATGACGGTGTTGACTGCGATGATGACGAGAAAGCCGAGCGTCGTAGCGGCCGAGACCATGTCCGGAGCTAGGATGTCATCGTTCTTTTGCGTACCGGAAGGCGGCCGTGCCACCGCGACAGGTCCTCGCCGTCCGGACGCGTTCTACTCGAAATCGCGGCGCATGGCGATTTCGAACCACGGGCAGAGGCGCAGTTGGCGGTACCACTTGGGGTGTTCGTACAGGCGCTCGTAGGGCACCCACATCAGGCCCGCGACTTCCTCCTCGTCCGGGTCGAGCGCGGTGTCGTGCAGGGTGAGTTTCAGCACGGCGCAGACCTCGTGCTCGACGCCCTCGCGGGCGTAGTAGCGTTTGTACTCGAACTGGTCGGTCTGGCGCAGGTCGTCGTACTGGTCGGGCGAGATGCCGAGTTCGTCGTCGAGGCGCTGGCGGGTCGCGTCCACCTGCGACTGGCCCGGACTTGGGTGGGACGCGACGGTGCCGTCCCAGTAGGTGTCCCAGAGGCGCTTGGTCGGCGCGCGCTGGGCGAGCAGGATGTCGCCGTCCTCGTCGAAGATGAGCGCGGTGAACGCTCGGTGGCGGATGCCGTCTCCCGTGTGCGCTTCGAGGCGGTTGACGACTTCCTGTTCGTTGTCGTCCGCGTCCACGGCGACGACGGACTTTCGGGCGTTCTTGTGGACTTCGTCGGCGTCCTCGGAGAGCGACTCCCCGGGCGAGTCTGCGGCGCTGTCGGTGCTCATACTGGTACAGAGAACCATCCGTCTCAAACGTTCTTCGGAACGCGTCCGCCCCGAGCGCCGTCCGTCGGCGCGAGTCGCGTCATTTACCTTGGCGCGAGTTCGAGTTTCGAGCGATGACCGACGCCGCAACCGCCGAAACTGACGACTACTCCGGCCTCCTCGGCGCGTTCCGCTACAGTTTTCGCGCGTCCGACTCGATGGCCTTCAAGTTCTACGTCCTCGTCAGTTTCGTCCTCGGCGTCTTTCTCGCTATCATCTTCGTGCTGGCGCTGGTGTTCTGGTTCACCGAGGTCCTCGGGCAGTCGGCGCTGACGACGACTTCGAACGCCTTCCTCGGCGTCATCGCCATCTTCGTCCTCGGGCCGCTGTTCGCGCCGGTGCTGTTCGTCGCGCGCCGCCACCGACGCGGCGAGACGCCCCGCCCCGCCTACGACACCCTGCTCGCCCTCTCGGGGTTCGTCTTCGTCGTCTCGCTGTACGTCGGACTCGTCATCACCGTCCCCCCGAAGTACCAGTCCCCGAACCCCGGCGCGGTCGGCGGGTTCCTCTACTCGCTCCCGCAGTTATCCGGTCTCATCCCGCCGCTCGTCGCCGCGCTCCTCGTCTTCGTCCTCCACCGTCTCGTCCGGTGAGCGGTTCGGCGAGCGCGACCGGGAGAGCGGAATCCGGAAAAGGACCGACGACCTATCCCCGCCCATGACCGAGAAGTCGAGCACGTTCCTCGTCACCCACGCCGAGGACGATTCGGCCGTGCTGAAGGACGTTCGCGACGGACAGGTGCACACCCTCTCGACCAACCCCGGCGTCGAACCTCGCGACGCCGTCGACGCCACGGTCGCCCCCGAACCGCCGATGGAGGTGACGTGGGAGGTGGTGGACATCGACGATCGGCGACCGCTTTCGGTCGAGGAGAGCGACGAACCGCCGACGACGCAGGAGCGCGAGATGGCCGCCGAACAGGACGTGGGCGACCTCGCCCGGACCGAGCGCGCCGGAATCGGCGAGATTCACGTCCTCTCGGTGCCGCCGGAGGAGACCGAAACCGCCGCGAGCGACGTGCTGGACGACGAAGGAACCCTCGCGCGAGCGGCCCGACTGGGCGTGAACCGCGTCGAGGTTCGGTCGGAAGACGGCGTGGTGAGCGTTCGCTACTTACCGTGACTATCCGTCGTCGCTCGCGCCGAGAATCGCGCCGCGGTGCGGGCGCTCCCGGACGGTCGCCGCGCTGACGGTGTGCCCGCGGACGCGCTTCCTTTCACCAGTTCGTCGACCTCGTCGCCGCAACCGGGACAGTGGGACGTGCCGAGTAAATATGACTAACGTGACAGAATCGTCCCGTCGCACCCGAACCCGGACGCTTTTTCTCGCGTTCCCGAGAACCCATCTCGCATGGCAACGCAACCGCACCTGCTCGTGGACGAGGGCGACCTGAACGACATCGCGCTGATTCCGGGCGACCCGGGGCGCGTCGACCGAATCGCGGCGCAGTGCGACTCCTCCGAGGTCGTCTCGGAGAACCGCGAGTACAAGGTCGTCAACGCCGAGTACGAGGGCGTTCCCCTCACGATCTGCTCGACCGGCATCGGCTGTCCCTCCGCGACCATCGCCATCGAAGAGATGGCGGCCGTCGGCGTCGACACCGTGATTCGCGTCGGGACGACCGGGGCGCTCCAGGAGTACATCGAAATCGGCGACATGGTTATCGCAACGGGCGCGGCGAAAGACGAGGGGACGACCCGACGCTACGAGAAGGACACCTACCCCGCCGTGCCGGACTACGAGGTGCTCTCCGCGCTGGTCGATTCCGCGGAAACGAACGACGAGGACGTTCACGTCGGCCCCATCGCGAGCGACGACGCCTTCTACGCCGAAACAGACGAGTACGTCGCGGACTGGGAGGAAGCGAACATCCTCTGCGTCGAAATGGAGGCCGCCGCCGTCTTCTCCATCGCCCGCCGGAAGGGGATGCGCTCGGGAGCCATCTGCACCGCGGACGGAAACCTCGTGAAGGGAACGCAGAAGGGAACCGACACCGAGGACGACGAACTCCCCGAGAAGGCGAAGAACAACGTCGAGCGCGCCATTCGCATCTCGCTCGACGCGGTCGTCTCCCTCTCCCGGTAACGGAACGCATTTATTTTCGACTCCCGCAGTTTTTCTCATGTTCGACGACCTGCTGATGCGGTATCACGCGATGCTCCGCCGCATCCGCCGGTTCGAGCGGCGCGAGGCTCGACAGTTCTGGCGGTGGGTCGAACACACCCAGAATCTGACCCGGCTGACGATACTGGTGGTCGCACCCCTCCTCATCGCCGGCATCACGTGGCTCTCGAATAGGCTGGAACCCGTGTCGTTTCTGCTGTGGCCGCCGCTCGCGTCGGGTACCTACACCCTCTTCGCCGACCCGGAGGGGAAGTACGCTTCCCCGACGAAGTTCGTCGGGGGGATGACCGCCGGGGCGCTCTGCGGTTGGGGCGCGCTGGGACTGTCTGCTAAATTCCTCTATCACGTCTCGCCCGGCGAGATGACGATTCACGCGGGCGGTGCGGCGCTCGGTATTTTTCTGACGGTGTTGACGACGTGGTTGCTCGACCTCGAACAGCCGACGGCGTTCTCCACGGCGCTGCTCGTCCTCATGTTCCCGTTTACGGGCGTGGACAGCTTCTTCAATGGTTTCCTCTACGTCCTCGGCATCGCGATTTCTAGCAGTATCGTCGCCGGGGTGTTCGTCGTCTGGCGGCGCGAGTTCTACGAGCGCAGGGCGCGCTACCTCTACCGCTCGACGAAGGGCGACGACCACGTGCTCGTCCCCGTGCGCGGCGCGCACGCCGAGGCGGCGGCGATGTTCGGCGCGAAGCTGGCGGCGGCGCACGACGCCGGGAAGGTCGTACTGGCCGACATCGTCGACGAATCCGCCATCGAAGAAGCCGAGGAGACGATGGCGAAGTCCGACGCGAATCGGCAGCGCTTCGTCGACCCGGACGCGGCGGAACTCGCTTCCCAGGAGGAGGCCGCCGAAGCGCAGGCGGCCGACGAAGCCGCCAATCGGCTGGAAACGCAGGCGCACCGAATCCGGACGCAGATGGGCGTCCCCTGCGAGGTCGTCGTCACGGGCGACGGGACACCGTCCGCCAAGACCGTCTTGAAGACCGCCCGCGAGGTGAACTGCGACCTCATCGTCGTGCCGTACGAGGAGAAACACGGCGGCCTCTCGCCGTTCATCAGGGGTCTTTTCCGAGGTCGGATCGACGCCATCGCGTACCGACCTGCACCCGATAGCGAACCGCGTCGGCGCTGGAAACGCGTTCTCGTTCCGGTCAGACGCGCCGGCGACACGGCTCACACGATGATCGACTTCGCACGACGACTCGTCGGACGGTCGGGGTCGGTGAGCGTCTGTACCTGCATCGATCGCGAAGCGGAGCGTAGGAGCGCCGAATCGACCCTCGCCGACCTCGTGGAGGCGTTCTCCGGGTCGTTCGAGACGCGCGTCTCGCGGAGCAACATCGAGGACTTCCTCGCGGCGAACGACGGCCACTACGACCTCGCCATCATCGGGGCGAGCACGGACCGGAGCGCGGCCTCGCGGTTCATCTCGCCGCCGACGTTCGAGCGAATGCACGAAATCGACTGCGACGTGGCGGTCGTCCACCGCGGGTGAACGCCACGGTCGCCCGACCTCATCTTTGAAATTCGTCGAGCGTTCGATTCGCGTCGTCGCCGGCCAACCGGTCGGCCAGTTCCTCCACGTGCTCTCCGCCGAGCGCCGCCTTGACGAGTAGCCGACCGATGAACGACGGACTGACGACGACGTCGGCGCCCGCCCGCCGCAGTTTCGCCACGTTCTCGCTCTCGGTCGCCCCCGCGACGATACGAACGTCGGGGTTCAGCTGTCGGGCGGTCAGCACCGCGAGCGCGTCCTCGGCGTCGTTGTCGGTCGCGACGAGCACCGACTGCGCCCGTTCGATGCCGACGCGCCGGAGCAACTTCTCGTCGCTCGGGTCGCCGTGAAGGACGTTTTGCCGCCGCTCCCGCAGTTCGCTTGCGAGGTCGGTGTCGTCGACGACGAGTAGGTACTCGGTTCGACCGCCGAGTTCGTCGATAATCGATTCGGTGAGTAGCCGTCCGTATCCGAGCACGAGCAAGTGGTTCTCCATGAGTTCGACGTTGGTGTCCGTGGTTCTGCCGAGGGCGCTGGCGAATCTGTTCTCGACGATGGGCGTGAATAGAACGCCCAACGCGACCGCGAAGCTGCCGGTACCGAAGATGATGACGGTCATTCCGAACGCGCGAGCGAAGGTGGTCATCGGATAAATGTCGCCGTATCCCACCGTACTCGCGGTGATGACGGTGAAGTAGAAGGCGTCGAACAGCGAATCGAGATTGGCGAAATCGTCCTGAAGCGCGTACGCGCCGAACGTTCCGTACAACTGCGCCCCGACGACGGCGGCCGCGGCGGCGAGTTGCGCCGCCGTCAGCGCGAGCGGTCGCTCGAACCGTCGACGCGTTCCGAGCAGCAGGGGGAAGGTGACGAGGGAAGCGCCGATGAGCGGTAGCGAGTACGGCGACGACTGCAGCAGTCCGTGAATCCCGGCCAGGGGTACCAGCACGCTGCTCGCGTACCAGGCGGTGCGGAGGCCGCGTCGGAGACCGACGGCGGAGATGAGCAACAGGAATCCGACGATGGTGCCGGTGTACGACGCCGTCGTTCGAACCGCGATGGGGATTGCGCCGCCGAACAATCCGCCGTCGCCGGTGGCGGTCGCGACCAACCCGGTGGCGATGGAGAGCAGCGCGACGCCGATCGTCAGCCACGCGACGATGCGCGCCGAGACGCCACCCTGCAGCACACCCCATTCCATACGAGCGTCCTCCTACGCCGCGAATGATAAATCAGATGGCCGATCGGTCCGTCGAAACCCACCCACCGCGAACCGATCGTCGCCCGGGGCGTCACCGTGACCAACGTTCCCGACCTTGGGGGTCGGTACGTCTTTGTGCTCGCCGGGTCTGCTCGGTGTATGGAGTACCCGCTTCCGGTCGCACTGCTCCTCGGCCTGTACCTCGGAGCGCTCACCGGCGTCGTTCCGGCGCTCGTCGCGTGGAGCCTCGGGTTCGTGTTCCGGTACGTGACCGGCGTCACGCTTCCGGGGTTCGCCGTCGTGGTGCTCGGGGTCGCCATCGCGGGCGTGCAGGGCGGACTGCTCGGCCTGCTGGACCCCCCCGTCGTCAACTCCCCGATCGGCGTCGTCGGGGTCATCGTCGTGATGCTGGCGACGCAGTACGCCCACGCGAAAGGCGACGCGATGGGCGCGTCGTTCCCCCGGCGCATCGGCCTTCGGCGACTGCGGGAGCACCGCCTTTCGAGCGACGTGATAGAGCGGGTCGGGCGGTTCGGCCGGGTTCGCGTCACCGTCGCGGGCGAAATCGGGGATATCGAGGGCTACCCGCCGTTGTCGGACGACCTGCGGGCGAAACTGCGCGAGGGGGAGTGGACGTTCCCCGCCGACCTCCCGCTTCGGGAGTTGGAGTCGCGGCTGGCCGACCGTCTCAGAACCGAACACGAGTTCGCGGACGTGACCGTCGAAATCGACGCGACGGGGACGGCGACGGTGAGCGCCGCCCCGCCGGAAGGGTCGCTCTCCCGCCGGGTTCCGCCGAACCGACGAGCTGTGTCGGTCGACACGCTCGTGCCGACCGGTCTCGCTCGGGGCGACGAGGTCGCGTTCGCGGTCGCCGACGACGAGGTGGCCGGAACGGTTCTGAGCGCGAAAACCGACAGCGAATCGACCGACGACGCGGCCGATGACGGCGAACCGGTTTCGCGCGCGCCGACGACGACCGGCGGGGACGGACGCCTGACGGTTTCGGTTTCGAGGGCCGACGCGACGAGGCTCCTCGAAGGCGAGCCGTCGAAACTGCGAGTTCGTTCGCGCGGACGGCGCTCCGAGTTCCAACTCGTCAACCTGCTCGAGCGCGCGGGACAGCAGTTCGGGCGGATGTCGATACGGGCGGGGAGCGAACTCGACGGAGCGACGCTCGGCGAAACGCGCGTTCGAGACAGCTACGGCGTGGCGATACTCGCGGTCGAGCGGGACGACGACTGGACGGTCGCGCCGCCCGGGACGACCGTGCTCGCCGACGGCGACGAACTGTACGTCGCGGGAACGCGAACCGCGCTGGACCGGTTCTCGGAGGCGGTCGGATGATACAGCAACTCCCCTCGACTCCGGTCGATACACTGGCTCGCATCGTCGGACTCGCCGTCCTCTCGGGGGCGGTCGCCGGCGCGGTCGCGTTCGCCCATCGCTGGTACGCCCGCGAACGGATACCGAACGGGGTCGCGGTGCTCGCCGGAATCGGTGCGGTTGGCATAGCGACGAGCACATGGCGGACGCTCCAACCGTTCCTCGGCGGAACTCAGGACCTGGTGGCACCGACGGAGGCGGCGGTAACCGTGGTCTCGTTCGTCCTCGCGGGACTCACCGCCCTCGTCGGCGCGCGGCTCGGCGACCGACTGACGACCAACGTGGCGGCGCTTTCGGGGGCGACGAAGCTCGACGACGACGTGAGCAGAATCGTGGGCGCGGTGGGGCGCGTCGTCGCGGTCACGCTTCCGGAGAGCATCCACGACATCGACGGCCACGACGCCGTCTCCGAAGGAACGAAGGAGGAACTGGCAGGTTCGACCTTCCTGTTTCCGCGGGGGCTGACCGTCGCCGAACTCAGGGAGCGTCTCGTCGCCCGACTCAAGGACGACCACGGCGTCGGCTACGCGGACGTCGACCTCGCCGCCGACGGAACCGTCGAGTACCTCGCGCTCGGAAGTCGCGTCGCCGGTCTCGGCCCGACGCTCGCGCCCGGAACGGTCGCGGTCGCGCTTCGAGCGGACCCGGCCTTCAGCGCGGGCGTCGGCGATGCGGTCGCCGTCTGGCGACGAGACGAAGACGGTGCCGAGCGCGTCGTGACCGGCGAACTCCGAGGCGTCGCGGAGGACGTGGCGACGGTGGCGGTGGACGCGACGGAAGCGAGGAAGCTCGACGCGACGGAGCGGTATCGGCTGGTGACGCTCCCGACGCGGGACCGACCGGAGCGCGAGTTCGCCGCCCGACTGCGGGCCGCCGCCGAGACCATCGGCGCGGTGACGGTCGCGCCGGGAAGCGACCTCGTCGGGGTTCCGGTCGGCAGTCTCGACGCGGCCGTGGTCGCGGTTCACCCCGAATCCGGCCCCGTCGAGCCGCTCCCCCTTCGTTCCCGAACGCTCGCGGAAAGCGATACGCTCTACGTCGTCGCCCGTCCGAGCCTCCTCCGACGAATCGAACGGGCGGCGGACGACCGGGCGGGCGAACCCGCGCGAGTATTTAAGTAGGATGACGAAACCAAACTCGGGCGATGGTCGCCCCGACGCCGGCGTTCGTCGCGCTGCTCGTCCCCCTGACGGCGAGGCCGACACCGAACGCCATCCTCCGAGAGAGAAAGCCACTTCCCGCACCCACCCGTCACGGCAACTATGCAGTGGAAACTCTTCGCGGACCTCGCGGAGCTCGCCGGAGACAAGACGGTGTCCGTGGACGTCGAACCGGGCGACACCGTGGGCGACGCCTTGGACGCGCTTCTCGAACCGCGCCCGGAACTCGAAGACCGCGTGCTCGACGAGGACGGCCGCCTCCGCGACCACATCAACGTCCTCCGAAGCGGGACGAACGTCTTCACCGAAAACGGGCTGGAGACGGAGCTAGAGTCGGGCGACGAGCTCGCGCTCTTTCCGCCCGTGAGCGGTGGCTAAGCCGTGCGTCCCGACGAACGACCGCGCGGACGGCCTCGCCACAGGCGCGCTCTTCGAGACATCCCGGCCGCCGTCGAGTGATTCGCATAACCGGGTCATTTGCTTTCTTGTTCAAGCAGAATTACTTCCCGCGACTGGCACCTCGTTTCGAACGAGAACTGTGACGCTTGGCGAGCAATCGTTCGACGAGTACGTTCCGGGCGGTGAGGCCGACGACCGACTGTCCGTTCACCAGCGGCTGAGCCAGTGGTTTCTCCTTCGCGGCACGCGCCTCTCGGTCACCGTGTTCCTGCTGACCGGCGTACTCGCCGCCCTGTTACTGCTGTCGGTGGTTCGCCCGGTGGACATGCACAATCTGTTGTCGGAGACGAACACGGTGCAGTCGATGTTCAACACGCTGTTGAGCGGCATCATCCTGCTCGTCTCCATCGTCGTCTCCATCAACTCCATCGTCTTCTCCCAGGAGATAACCGACATTCAGAACCAGCGAGAGCGCATCGACGCCTCGATACAGTACCGCGGCCGCATCGAGGAGTTCCTCGAATCGAACGTCAGCCCCGCCCGTCCCGCGGAGTTCCTGCGGGTCATCCTCCGAGTCATCGACCAGCAGACGACGGCGCTCGCCAACATCGCCGCCAAGAGCGACGACGACGAGTTCCGCGAGGAGGCGGAGGCGTTCTCCGACCGCGTGACCGCCGACACCGAGCGCGCCGGGGAGACGCTGTCGAACGCCGAGTTCGGCACGTTCAAGGTGTTGCTCGCCGGGCTGAACTACGACTACTCGCGGCAACTCAACGCCGCGCGGCGGTTCAAGCGCAAGTACGGCAACAGTCTCGCCGACGACGAGCGGGAGGCGATAAACGACCTCATCGACACGCTGAAGTTCTTCGCCACCGGCCGCGAGTACTTCAAATCGCTGTACTACAAGCGCGAGTTGGCGCGCCTCTCCAGCCGTCTGCTGTACGTCTCGCTGCCGACCATCGTCTTCACCTCCTACGTCCTGCTGGCGTTAGACACAAACATCTTCCCGTCGACGTCGGTGTTCGGAATCTCGCCGCTGTTGCTGTTCGTCAGCGTCTCCTACACCATCGCGCTCGCCCCGTACGTCATCCTCACCGCGTACGTCATCCGAGCGGTGACGGTGACGCTCAACACGCTCGCCGCCGGCCCGTTCATCCTCCAGCGGGGCGCGGAGCTCGACGAGTTCGACTGGAGCGAGCACGCGAGCAACGACTGGAACGTCACCAGTCCGAAAAAGGAGTTTTCCGACGACTGACGGTCAATCCGCGGCGGTGAGGTCGGCTCCGAGCACGAAATCGGGTTCGTCCGCGACCGCGACGCGGCAGTACGCCGCGTCGCTGACGCACCGGGGCGTCTCGGGAATTAGGACGCGCGTTCGGTCGGCACCGCGTCTTCCGGCGTCGCGGGCGATGGCGGCGAACAACGACCGCGCGGCGTCGGCGTCGGCCCACGCGCCGACGCCGTACTCGACCCACGTCCGTTCCTCGCCGTCCTCGCTCTCGCGTTCGTACTCGCGGAGCGCGTAGGAGAAGCCGCGCGTTCCGTCCCCCTGCACGACGAACAGGTCGTCGTCCGCGGCGGCGCGGTGGAGGTCGTCGCGGGTGAGTTCGGAGAGCGCCCACGACTCCGCGAAGTCGAGCGCGAGGCCGCGGAGATGGGCGCGGGCGTCGCTTCCGCTCCAGAAGCGCCACGCGGCGTCCGCGTCGGCGGTCACCGCCATCGCGGGGGTGGCGTCGGGGTCCGGGTCGGGGTGCGCCCACCGGAACTCGGTCACGGGGTCGTAGCCGACCGCCCGCGATTGGCCGAGTCCGGCGACGTTCCACGAGAACACCATGTTCCGGAAGACGGTCGCCCCCTGTCCGCGCGCCCAGTCGAACAGGTCGCGGGTCATGTCGGTGGCGACGCCTCGTCCCCGGAAGTCGGGATTGACGCGCATTCCCTGTCCCCACGCTTCCCACTCCGAGAGCGCGACCGCCTGCACGATTCCGGCGATGTCGTCGCCCGCGGCGGCGACCACGGTTCGCTTTCCGTCGCCCTCTATCCAGTCGTGGTAGATGTGCGGGATGTAGTCGCCGCCGTCGCGGTCGGGCCACGTGTTCTCGGTGAACGCGGCGACGGCCTCGTAATCGTCGTGGGTGGCCTCGCGGAGTTCGATTTCGGTCACTCCCATGGCACCGACCGCTCGGAGATTTCGCCCGCGAGGGGTTCTCGCATCGTCGTCGCCGGGGCGTCGCTGTTCGCCAGCGTCCACATCAGTTTCACTTTGGCGGTGCCGGGGAGCATATCTTCACCCTCCACGACGCCCGCGTCGATCAGGTCGCGTCCCGTGTCGTAGACCCGGTCGCAGACCCGCCCCTCGATGCACTGGCTGGTCATGACGACGGTGGTTCCGGCGTCGACCAGTTCCGCGATGCGGTCGACCCAGTCCGAGTGGACGTGGCCCAGTCCGGTTCCTTCGAGGACGAGTCCGGCCTTTCCGTCGGCGAGATCGAGCGCCTCGACGCCCATCCCGGGCGTGAACTTCAGCAGTTCGACCTCGCTTTCGAGGTCGTCCGCGAGCGCGAGTTCCTGCGCGCCGCGCTCGGCGTACTCCCGACGGAACGTCACCGCTCCGGTGTCGTAGTCCACCTCGCCGAGCGGTTTCGCGCCGACGGTCTCGAAGGCGTCCCGGCGCGACGTGTGGTTCTTCCGGACGCGCGTGCCGCGGTGGAGCGCGCAGGCGTCGTCGCTCTCGGTGGCGTGCATACAGACCAGCACCTCCGCGCAGTCGGATTTCGCGGCCTCAACGGCGCAGACCGCGTTCATCACGTTGTCCGAGGAGGGGCGGTCCGCCGACCGCTGGCTCCCCGTGAAGACGACGGGAACCGGCGCGTCGAGCATGAACGAGAGCGCGGCGGCGGTGAACTGCATCGTGTCGGTGCCGTGCATGACGACGACGCCGTCAGCCCCGTTCGCTATCTCGTCGTGCACGGCGCGAGCCAACTCCCGCCACACGTCCGGCGTCATGTTCTCCGAGAGGATGTTGGCGACGACGCGGCCGCGGTAGTTCGCCCGCCCGGCGAGGTCCGGCACCGCGCGGAGCACGTCTTCGGCGTCGAACTGCGCGGTCACCGCGCCGGTTCGGTAGTCCACGGTCGAGGCGATGGTTCCCCCCGTGCTGATGAGCGAGACGGTCGGCAGGTCGGGATCGAACTCGACCACGGACGAATCGCCCGTCTCTCCGTCCTCGATGTCGTACACGGACGACTCGAGCACGTCGACGTCGGCGTCCTCGCGGTCGATACCGACGTTGTAGCCCCCGTCGAGTTTAACGACGAGATTGTCCGCCGTCGTGGATGGCAACAACACCCCCTCGTAGGTCTGGTCGGCCCGCTCGACGCGGACGCGGTCTCCGGAATTCATGTGTCGAGGTTACGCGGCGTCCGACTTGAATCCACTCGTTTCGGGGAAAGGCACATTATCGCAGGGCGTCAACTCCGAGTCATGACCCAGCGCACCCGGACGCGCGAGACGAGCGACGACCTCTCGGACGTGCTCGGCGACTCCGAGACGGTGGAGCAGGCGGGCGGGGGCGAGAGCTACAGAAGTCGCGCGAAGAAACGAGCGGTCGCGTTCTTCTCCCCGCGGTACTTCCTGCTGGCCGCGGTGGTGCTGACGGTGGCGATGTTCGTCGGCAGAACGGTTCTCTTCGTCGACGGTCTTACGGGTCTCCTCGCGCTGTTCGCCGCGTCGTTCGTCCTCGGCGCGGCGACGGGCGACTCGCGGATCCTCGAAACCGCGACCGGCGGGGCGGTCGCGGCCGGAATCTCGCTCCTCTTGGGTTCCCTCACCCTGCTCGCGGTCGGCGGAACCCTCGTCGCGGCGGTCGGCCTCGGCGCGGCGTTTCTGGTGGCCGGTCTCGGCGCGTACTTCGGCGGCGACCTGCGCGACGGACTGACCCGCGACCTCTAACCGTCGACCGTCGATTTTCGACCGCTATCTTGCGACCGTCGTCCCGACGCCGCTAGCCGGACAGCGCCCAGCGGTCGCCGTCGCGTTCGACGATGCTCCGTTCGGCCATGCTCGCGAGATGCGCCTCGACGATGTGCTCGGGGGCGTCGGCTTTCCGACTCACCTCCGGGACCGTCTCCGCGCCCGCCGCCAGCGCGGCCAGTATTTCGGCGCGGATGCGGTTTTCGCCGGTTCCGTCCACCGCCTCGCTCATCGTATCGAGGACGGAGGTTATCTGCCCGTGAACCCACCGCTGTGCGAGCGAGAGTTCGCTTTTCAGTTCCTCCAGGCAGTTGAGTTCCTCCGCGAGGTCGGCGATCTGCCCCGCTTTGACCTCGCTCACCGGTTCGTCGCTCGCGTCCTCCTCGTCGCCGTCGCGGCCGTACTTCACGTCGAGCGAGAGATACTGGCATGTGCTCACGTCGAGGTTGGCGCTCGCCGGATAGGCGCTTTTCATGCCGAATTCGTAGGGAGAAACGTCGACTTCGAGGCGGAGATTCCGCGAGATGTGGAAGTATTTGCGGCGCTGGTCGTCGGTTCGACTCTCTACCAGACCCGCCTCTTCTAACTTCCGAAGGTGGTCGATGACGGCCTTCGGACTCACACCGAGATACTCGCTTATCTCCGTGACGTAGCAGGGCTTGTGCGAGAGCAGACGCAGAATTCGTCTGCGATTTTCATTCCCGAGGATGTCGAGCAGCGCAGCGGAGTCCATTCACGTCAGTAACTTGGTAACGCGAACGGAAAAGGGTGTCTCTCGGCGCGGGACGCCGTTCCGTTTCGGATCAGGGGATGATCGACAGGCCGTCGCCGAACGGTCCGCCACCGTTACCGTCGCTACCGTTATCGGTCGAGTTGTTTCCGTTGCCGATAGCGGAGCCGTTCCCGTTGCCGACGGTCGAATTGTTTCCGTTGCCGACGGTCGAGTTGTTTCCGTTGCCGATAGCGGAGCCGTTCCCGTTGCCGACGCCGACGGTGGTGTTGTTCCCGACGTCGGGTACCGTACCGTTACCGACGTTCGGTCCCCCCGTCGAGTTGTTCTCGCCGGGAGTGGAGACGCTGTTGAGCGAGCGGGCGACCTCCGCGACCTCAGGACCGCCGACGGTGTCCGCCTGCTTGTCCAGTTGCTGGAGGTCTTCGACGCCCGTTCCGACCGTCGTGGCGCGCGACTTCGTCGCGTTGATGGCGTGTTCGAGCGAGCGAATCTGGCCGATGACCTCGCTCATCTCGGCCTGGTACTTGAGCCGGCTGATATTGCCGCTCGCTCGCCGTTCGACGAGCGTCTGCTTGCGCTCTCGAAGCGAATCGAGTCGAGTTCGTATATCGCCGACCTGGCTTCTGACGAGTTTCTTTTTGGCGGACTCGTTTTCCGTGTTGTTGAACCGGGCGGCCCACAGACCGGTTTCGATCGTTCCTTTCGTCTGTGACGTGCTGACCTGCATGAACGACGAAATCTCGGCACCGAGCGACACGTTGGAGGTTGAGACGTTCTCCTGGCTCTGGAACACGTTAGAGGACGTGTCCGTCGGGACGGTCGGTGTCGGTGCGGCGGCTGTCGGCACCGCGACGGCGAATCCGCAGAGGGTGAGCGTCGCCAACAGGACGGCTCGAAGGGAGTGCATCGGTTCTCAGTACCGACCCCTCCCTTAAAAAGACGACAATTCGTTCGTTCTGTTCACGAACCGAAACGAGTGAACGAGAGGCAAAGAGAGCGTTTAAAATCACGTCAGGCGCGTCCTAGGCGCTCGAACGCACGTGAGGCTGCGAGAACCGACGCGAACGAAAGTGCAACTGTTGCAAGGGGGAGGAGGAGGCCGGGTTCGTAGCGGAGCGGGGGATGGAATCCGAATCCGTAATCGAGAACGTCGCTCGCCAGCGCCACCGCGAGCGCCGCGACCAGCGCGCCGCGAGTCGTTCGCCCGTAGTGCGGGACGAGGTACGCTTCGGCGACGAACGCGAGGTGCGTGACGACGATTCCCCAGTAGTCCCAGAGGGCGCTCGGTTCCCACGGCGGGCCGAAGTACGCCGAAAAACCGAGGTTGAGCGCGACGAACGTCCAGAGTCCGAACTTCACGAGCCAGACGAACGCGAACGTGTGGAGGTACGCGAGCGGGAGGTTCTGCGGCGCGTCGGAGAGGCGGTTTCCGAGGTTGGGGAGCAGCGTCACGAGGGAAGCGGTTACGAGCGCGAGCGCGGTCGGCGAGTCCGCGTACAGGGGCCAGAGGAACGTCGGCACCTCGGGCATCGACTCGACGTAGAACCGGATTCCGACGAGGATGGCGGCGCTGTTGACGACGAGCAACCAGACCAGACTCGGGGCGTTCTCGAGGTAATAGCGCGCGTACCGCTCCGGTATCTCCATATCCCCTGCGCGTAGGGAACGATTAAAAGGACTGCTGTCGTCGCGCCGGTGCTGAAACGGATGGAACGGTTTATATGTGGTTTTGAGCTTCGATATAAATGTTTTGCGTAACAGCTATATATTTATTACTCTGTGGGTGGTAGTGACACACATGTTCGAGACGTTTTCAAGCGGCTACTATCTCGGACGGCTGTTCGTCGAACCGCACGAAGGCGACCACGCCGTCATGTCTCAGGAGGACCACGAGCGCGTGAATCAAGCGTTGTACGCCACCGGGGAAGGGGTCGAGCGGCTCGACTGGCCGCTGGTGATGAAGATAGAGCAACAGCACTTCTCGGTTCACGGGGACGAGCGGGTTCCCGACCGCACGCTCGCGGTTCCCGACTCCCTGCTCGAGAACACCCGCATCGAGAACCCGCCGGAACTGAAGGAGGTGCTGCTGGCGAAAGCCGACCGCGCCGAACAGCTCATGGGGTTCCAGCGCGACCGACCGGAGTTCGGAACCGGCGGGGCGGTGTGAGTCGGCGGTAGCGGCGCGTCGAAGCCACCGCTTACGGCGCTTAGTGGGATATTAAACGCGGCCGCCTAGTTCCCGCGGCCCTGCATCTTCTCGTCGTCGGGCAGGTCGACGTTGGCCTCGCCCTTCATGCCCGCGCCGATATCCTTGCTGATGTCGGCGAGTCGCTCGGGGTCGTCCCAGTTGTTCGTCGCCTCGACGATGGCGTTCGCCATCACCTTCGGGCTCTCCGCGCCGAAGATGCCGGAACCGACGAAGATACCGTCGCAGCCGTGGTGCATCATCAGGGCCGCGTCCGCGGGCGTCGCGATGCCGCCCGCCGCGAAGTTCACCACCGGGAGGCGACCCGCCTCGGCGGTTTCGTGGACGAGGTCCGCGGGAGCTTCGAGTTCGCGGGCGAGCATCTCGCGCTCCTCGCGGGTCTTGCCCGCGAGTTCTCGAATCGCGCCCTTGATGGTGCGCTGGTGGTGGACGGCCTGGTTCACGTCGCCCGTGCCGGCCTCGCCCTTCGTTCGGATCATCGCCGCGCCCTCGTCGATTCGTCGCAGGGCCTCGCCGAGGTCGCGCGCGCCGCAGACGAACGGGGCCGTGAACTCGCGCTTGTCGATGTGGTACCTGTCGTCCGCCGGGGTGAGCACCTCGGACTCGTCTATCATGTCCACGCCGACGGATTCGAGGATCTGGGCCTCCGTCGTGTGCCCGATTCGCGCCTTCCCCATCACCGGGATGGACACCTCGTCGATTATCTCCTCCACGTCGGCGGGGTCGGCCATCCGCGCCACGCCGCCGCGCTTTCGGATGTCCGCCGGAACCGCTTCGAGCGCCATGACGGCCACCGCGCCCGCGTCCTCCGCGATGCGGGCCTGCTCGGGGTTCACTACGTCCATGATGACGCCGCCTTTCTGCATGCGGGCGAAGCCGCGCTTGACCAGTTCCGTTCCGCGCTTCAGTTCTTCGATGTCTGTCGCCTCGGCCATGCCCATCTCTACCGAATCCGGGGCTTAAGGCGTACCGATTGCGGCGCGATGCGACCGATCGAAGCCTCTTTGCCCCGACCGTTCCTCGCCGTGACCATGACCGACCTCCCGCCCCGCGAGGACTTACCGTGGTACGTCGCGCCGCTTCCGCGGTGGCTGGAGGACTTCGGCTTGCGCTTCGCGTGGGCCATCGTCGCCATCAACCTCGTCGGAACCGCGTTCGGTTTCTGGTACTACGGCTTTCACCCCCTCCCGCTCTCCGACCCGCTGGTGACGTGGCAGTTCGCGGTCGAACCCCCCGCGATGTGGGCGTTCGTGCCCGACAGTCCGGTCGCCACGCTGTTCATCGCGCTCTCGCTCGGACTGTGGAAACTGGGTCGGAACGCCGAGTGGGTGAACGCGCTGGCCTTCTTCGGCTGTATCAAACTCGGCGCGTGGACCCCGTACGTGCTGACCGCCTTCTTCTCGGGGTTCATCGGCGTCGGCTGGCCGATGTACGCCTTCCTGTTCGTCAGCCACCTCGCCATGGTCGCGGAGGCGTTTCTCGTCCACCGCTACAGCGACTTTCCGGTCGGGGCGGTGTTCGTCGCCGTCCTCTGGTACGGCCTGAACGACCTCGTGGATTACTTCGTCCCGCTCGTCGGCACGCCCCACCACACCGCGCTCCCCGCGCAGGAGGCGCTGGCGCCGGGCTACAGCCATCCCACGCCGGCCCACGAAATCGCGGCGGCGGGCGCGGTGACGCTCACCCTGCTGGCGACGTTTCTGGCGCTCTCGACGCGCGTGAAGAAGTTGGAGACGGACTCGTAACCCCCGACGGCGGGGGAGTTAGCGCCGCATCAACCGAGCCGCCCAGCGGCTAGCGATTCGACGCTCGAATCCCCTCGCGACGATAGCCTCCTACTCCCCGTTCGCGTGCGCTCGAACCCACAACTCCCCGATGCGCGAGAGCCGCGTCCGGTAGGACTTGCCGTGCTCTTCCTGCTCGACGTACCCCTTCCCGCCCGGGCCCAGCCTGTCGACGTTGTAGATGACCTTCGACCGGAAGCTGTCGGTGTACTCCTCGTTCAGGTCGCGGGCCAGCGCCTGCGCGAGTTCGCTCACGCTCTCGAACTCGCCGTGTTCGCCGAGGGTGAAGAGGATGAGTTCCTCGAACGGTTTGACGTTCGAGAAGGAGGCGACGGGGAGTTCCACGATGTGGCCCCCGCCGATTCGCTTCGCGCCGATGGTCGTCCCGCGCTCGTCGAACTCCGAGAGCAGTTCGCGGGCGCTGTCGAGGCGCGCTTCGATTCGCTCCTCGTCCACGTCGCCGTCGAGCGCGGACTCGAGCAGGGTCATCTGCTCGCGCAGTTCCTCGGCGAGTTCGGTTTCGAGGTACTTCTCCGGGGCGGTGTAGTACGTGTGAATCTTCTCTCGGTCGGCCTGTCGCTCGACCATGATGGAGTGGGCCGCGGTGGCGAAGGCGAAGCTCACCGTGCGGGGCATCGCGCTGACGTTCACCCACACCTCGCCTCCGGCGTCGAGTTCGGCGTTGATTCGGTCGTAGGCCTGCTCGAACGCCCCGTCGTAGTCGTACACGTCCTCGACGACGACGCGCTCCGTCTCCGCGCCCAACAGGTTCTCGAAGTCCTTGCCGAGTTTGCGCGAGAGGTTGCGGGAGTACTCGACGTTCGCCTCGCTGCCGACCGCGCCCTCCAGCAGGACGACGCGGTCGACGTCGAGTTGGTCGCGCACGAGGGGCGCGATGAGCCGGTCGTAGTCGAAGCCGACCGGGACGATGTGCGTCTGCATGGGCGTGGCTTCTCGTGAAACGGTTTTAAAGTCGTCGCGCTCGCTTCGAGACGAACGAGCGACGTCCGTCCGGTCGTCCTCGAACGTCTTCGGGTGGTCTCGGTGCGACACCGAACTACCGCGGTGACGGTGTTCTCGAAAGTCCCGAACGCTCCCGTCGATCGGTTCGGGGTCGCGGGACTTTCACATCGCTGCGGCGGCTCGTTCGTCCCGGACTCGAAAACCATCCGAGAATTAAACGACCCCTTAGTCGGCCCGAAGGTCGAAGTAGAGGTTCGTCTCCTCGGCCGGCGCGGGCGAGGTCGCGGCCGAGACCGAGACGGTCAGCGCAAGTCCGAGGAGCATCCCGACGATAGCGGCCGTCCACCCGGCGTAGGTGTCCGGCACGGACGACAGGAAGACGCTGGCGAGGTAGAAGATCTGACTGCCGACAATTCCGACGTACATCCCCGCTCGCGTCACCCGCGACCAGTAGAGCGCGACGATGACGGGAAGCGCGAGTTGGGCGAACCCGCCGAACGCCGTCGAACCGATTTGGACGATGGCTTTGGGCGAGTAGAGGCTGGCGACGAACGCGGCGATTGCGAAGACCGCGACGCCGATTCGTCCGAGGGCGTCCTCCCGTCCGTCGCTGGCGGTCGGGTTGACGAACGGGCGGTAGAGGTCGCGCGTGAAGTACGACGACCCCGAGAGGAGCATCGAGTCCGAGGAGGACATCATCGCCGCCATCGCGCCCGCGACGACCAGCGCGGCGAACCACGCCGGGGCGTACTCCGCGAGGAGGATGGAGAGGACGTTGCCGTTCTCCGGCACGGCGATGGGAAGGCCGCGCGCCCACGCGCCGAGCATGAACGCCGGGACGAACAGCAGGACGACGAGGACGGGCCACAGCGAGAACGTGCGCTTCAACACCTTCTTCGACCCCGCCACGAAGAATCGCTGGTTGACCTGCGGAAACATCGCCACGCCGAAGGCGATGCCGACGGCCTGCGAGAGCATCCACTGCGGGGAGTACACCCCCCCGCCGAGCGAGAGGAACTCCGGATTCGATTCGGCGAGCGACGCGGTCGCGGAACTCATTCCGCCCAGTTCGGCGAGCACCCAGAGCGCGGCCACCCAGACCATGACGAGCATGAACGCTCCTTGCAGGGTGTCCGTCCACGCGATGCCCCGCATCCCCGCGAGCGCGACGTAGGCGATCATGAACACCGTCACGAGACCGGCGCCCATCGCGTAGGATACTTCGCCCCCGGTCAGGGCCTCCAGCGCGGTTCCGGCCCCGACCTGCTGGAGCATCACGTAGGGAAAGAGCCAGAAGAGGCTGATTCCGGCCACGAGACCGCGAAGCACGGGCGAGCCGAATCTGTCGCCGAGCATCTCGCCGAGGGTGACGTAGCCGCGTTCGCGCCCGAGGAGCCACTGCTTGTAGCCGACGACGTACCACAGCACGGCGAAGAGGACGCCGTCCATCAGCCCCATCACGAGAATCCACTCCGGTCCCGACCGATAGGCGAGGTTCGGCCCGCCGAAGAACGTGAACGCCGAGAGGAGCGTGGCGAACGTCGTGAACAGCAAGACGACGGTGCCGAGCGTCCTGCTGGCGAGGTAGTAGTCCTCCGCGCTTCGGTCGGTCAATCTGTACGCCAGCAGGCCGACGAGCAACGACAGCAGGAGGTACCCCCCGACGATACCCATCTGCAACGTCGTCTCGCTCATGCCCCCTCCTCGATGCCGAGTCCCCACGCCCGACGCGCGAAGGCCCCGAAGACGAGCGCCGCGAGCGCCATCCAGCCGACGTGCCACCAGAGCCACACCGGCAACCCGTACGCGACCCGTCCGTCGCCCCAGAGGAACCACGGTATCGTGAGCGCGATGAGCGCCGCGAACGCGACCGTCCAGCCGATTCGTGCGGAGTCGTCCGTCATCGTTCTCACGTCCTCTTCACCGCGTGATAAGAGTTGCTAATCGTGACCAAATGAGGTGTTCGAAGACTATTCGTCTTCAAAGATTCGCTCTGCTCGCCTATCGTCACGTATCGCGGCGCTCTCTCGGAAGACGGGCGTCCCCGGGTTCCCCGCGTCCTCGTAGCCGAGCGTCCTGAGCAGGGAGACCAGTTGTCCGATGGAGTACGACTCGCGGTCGGTGATGGGGTCGTCGCCCCCGGCCCGTACCGCGAGTTCGGAGAGCGGAACCTCCCCCTCGAACTCCGCCAGCGCGCCTTCGACCGCGGCGTCGTGGTCGCTCGGCCAGCGGTCGTCGAGTTTCCCCTCGACCCGGCTGGCCATGTCGTCGTACGTCTTCTTCCCGGAGCGTTCCGGATCGCGGACGGTTCGGACGTGCGCGAGCATCCGGCGGTTCTCTTCGACCGCCTCGTCCCAGTGTTCGACAGCCCACACCGCGAGGTCGGCGAGTTCGTCGACGTTCCCCGCGAGTCGGTAGTCGTTCGGGATGCAGTCGAACACCCACGGCTCCGCTCGGACGACGAGCACCTGTCCGGACGCGGCCTGCTCGAACCACGTCCGGGCCAGCGTCTCGTACTCGGTCGCCGAAACCGTCAGGTCGCCCCGCCGCAACGCGTCCTCGAACGTCCGGCGGGACGCCTCGGAGTGCGCTTCGACCCACGGTAGTTCGGCGTACTCCGCGGGAACGTGGCCCATGCTCGTCATCAGGGTTCCGATGCCGAACTCCTCGTGGAGTCGCTCGGCGATGTCCATGATGAGCCCCGTCTGTTTTTTCTCCCACACCGACCCGGCGACGTGGAACCACTCCGGTCGCTCGCTGTACGATTCCTCGAAGTGGTCGAAGTCGATGGGGCTCCACGTCTGTACCGCGTCGTCCAGCGCGGCCTCCAGGACGCCCTCGTCCAGAAACTCCCGACCGTACTCGCGCATTCCGTCGGCGTCCACGCTCGCCTTGAACCACATCCCGTCGCCGAGCACCGCTTCCGCGATTTCGGTCTGGCGCTGGACGCGGTTGCGCCACCCGGTGCTGGCGTACTTGAACGGGAGTTGCAGGTCGTGGACGTTCGTGATGACCGAGAACGGTTCGACCGCGTCCGCCGGACGACCGTCGAGCGCGAGGAGCCACTTGGTGAGGTCGGCCCGCCCCCGGCGCAGCTGGTCGACGACGATATCCACGTAGCCGAACCGGTCGTAAATCGCCTCCTTCAGCGCGTACAGCTGCTCCCTACTGTATCCGCTCTCCGTGAAGATACCTTCGTGCTCCGCCCCGTTCATGTACGGTTCGGCCTCCACGAGCGTCACCCGTTCTCGGTCGGCGAGCACGTACTCCGGGTCGTAGTTCGCGTCGCCGGGCGACGGGAGCAGCCAGTAGACGTGCAAGCGCGGGTCGATGTCGAGCCACTGCTCGACCCAGACGACGGCGTCGTTTACCGTACCGTTCGCCGTCAGTTCGTCCGGACGGTACAGCTCGGGGACGATGAGGACGCGCATTACCGCCGATTGTTCGACGGGGGTCTTAGTTCTGCTCGGCGAAAACCGCTTTACCCGCGGTGGTCTCAGTCACAGCCATGGTCCGTACCGCGATTCAGCTCTACACGCTCCGCGAACTGGACGACTCGCTCCTCGACCTGCTCGCGCGCGTCGGCGAAACGGCGTTCGACGGCGTGGAGTTCGCGGGGCTGGGGGACGCGAGTCCCGCGGACGTGGCTGATGCGCTCGACGAGGCGGGACTCGACGCCGCCGCGGCGCACGTCTCGTTCGACGAACTCGAAGCCGACCCGGAGGGCGCGGTCGAGACGTACCGAGAACTCGGCTGCGACACGCTGGTCGTCCCGTACCTCGACGAATCGCACTTCGATAGCGAAGCGTCGGCCCGCGAGACGGCGCGCCGACTGGACGAACTCGCCGCGCGGGTCGAACGCCGCGGGGCGACGCTCTGCTATCACAACCACGACCACGAGTTCGTCGACGCGGGCGACCGGACGGGATTCGACGCCTTCGTCGCGGAGTCGGCGGTGGGTATCGAACTCGACGTGGGCTGGGTCGTCGCCGCGGGGCGCGACCCGCTTTCGCTGCTCGACCGCCTCGAAGGGCGGGTTCCGCTGGTGCACCTGAAAGACACCGCCGCCGGAGCGCCGGTCGAACTCGGCGAGGGCGACGTGGACGTCGATGCGTGCGCGGACGCGGCGCGCGACGCCGGGGCGGAGTGGCTGGTGTACGAACACGACGACCCGGACGACCCGCGAACGTCGCTTCGACACGGTGCGAGCCGACTCGCGGAACTCGCCGAGCGACGATAGCCGTCGTCGGTCGACGTCGTCTCATCTCGCCTACCGTTTTCCGGCTAGATTTGCGCCAGAACACCGGTGACGACAGGTATTTGGGCGTTCGAGCGCCAAGAATAGACGTATCCATGACTACGTTCATGGACACATCACAATCACGCCCCGTGCAGGGGCAGTTCACCACTCATGGACGATACAGCGAAATATCTCATTCACGCGGACATCACCGCCGACGGGGTGGTAGAGCGGAGTGACGTCGTCGGCGCTATCTTCGGTCAGACCGAGGGGCTGCTGGGGGACGACCTCGACCTGAGGGACCTCCAGCAGTCCTCGAAGGTCGGTCGCATCGACGTTCACGTCGAGAGCGAACAGGGGCAGTCGTTCGGCACCATCACCATCGCCAGCAGCCTCGACAAGGTCGAGACGGCGATTCTGGCGGCGTCGCTCGAAACCATCGAGCGCGTCGGCCCGTGTCGGGCCAGCGTCAGCGTCGGCAACATCGAGGACGTGCGGGCCGCGAAACGCCGGGAGGTCGTCGACCGCGCGAAGGAACTGCTCTCGTCGTCGTTCGACGAGAGCGTCATGACCAGCCGGGAGATTCTGGAGGAGGTTCGCCAGAGCGTCCGCGTCGAGGATATCGCGGAGTACGAGGGGTTCCCGGCGGGACCGAACGTCACCGACAGCAACGCCATCATCGTCGTCGAAGGGCGGGCCGACGTGCTGACGCTGCTCCGGTACGGCGTGAAAAACGCAATCGCGGTGGAGGGGACGAACGTCCCCGACGCCGTCGCCGAACTCACGCAGGACCGCACGACCACGGCGTTCCTCGACGGCGACAGGGGCGGCGACCTCATCCTCCGCGAACTGGAACAGGTCGCCGACGTCGACTACGTCGCCGTCGCCCCGCCGGGCAGGTCGGTCGAAGACCTTTCGCGCGACGAGGTGATGACCGCCTTGCGCGAAAAGCGCCCCTTCGACCGATTCCGAAACGACGAGACCGTGGTTGCCGCCGCGACCGACGGGAGCACCCTCCCCGCGCCCGAAAGCGACGAATCGGACGCCGAGCGCCCGGTCGAACCGACCATCGAAGCGGACGAATCGACGCCCGACGACGCCGGAACCGACTCCGTGGAGTTGCCGGACGAACGGTCGAAAGGCGGATTGGAAGACGACGTTTCGGAGGAGGCCGACGCGACGAGCGGTTCGGTCGACGGCGAATCGGCCGCAGAAGAACCGGCGGAGCGCGACTCGGACGACGAACGGGCGCGCGAACCGGAGACGCTCCGCGGTCACGCCCGGGCGGTCATCGGCGACGAATCCGGCACCGTGCGACTGCTGGACGACGGGTTCGGCGTCCTCGGCGAAGCGCCCGCGGACGAGGCGTTCGACGCCATCGAGGGCGCGGACGCGGTTCCCCACGCGGTCGTGTTCGACGGAACGCTCAGCCAGCGCATCCTCGACGTCGCGGCCCAGCGCGACGTCGAGCAGATAGTCGCCCGCGACGAAGGCGAGTTCGTCAAGAAGCCGACGACGGTTCGCATCCTGACCGCGGATCGCCTGTAGCGCCGAGCCTGAACTACTGTTATTCGTCGGCGAACTCCGAACTGCACGGTCCGACTTCTCGCACGCTCCGTACGGATACGTCCGAGAGGCGGGCGCGGCCTACTCCGAATCGATACCGAACACCTCTATCTCGTTCCCCTCCGTATCGAGGAGGCGGAAGGTTCGGTACGTCCCGAATTCGAGAATTTCGTCGTGAACCATCTCCGGCGCTATCGTTTCGATTCGGTGACACGCCGCGTCGACGTCGTCGACCTCGAAATTCGGGATGCAGTTGGTACCGGACTCGAACCCGAAATCGTCGTACTCGGGGTTGTAGAGGCCGAAATTGGCGGCGTCGAATTCGAACGTCGAAAACCGGTCTACCTCCTGGGCGGGTTCCGCCTCGAACAGCGCCCGGTAGAAGTCGAGGGCTCGCGCCATATCCTCGACGCAGACGTACACCGAACTCAGCTCCATTCTGGCCGCTCCTCCTTCCGCCGGAGATCCGTCGCCACCATCGGTTTCCGGTTCTGACGGCTGTCGGATAATGACGCGCTTGGGGGTGGAACTGTGTCGAACGAGCGTTCAGTCACCCCTCTCCGCCGTACTCGCCGCGAACTACCCGGTCGGTCGAGAACGACGACCTCGACTCCGTTCGCTGCTAGCACTCCCTTCCCAGCACGAGCGCGGTTCCGCCGTCGGCGTAGTAGTCGGGTTCCTCGCGCCGCAGTTCGAAGCCGAGCGAGTCGTACAGCGCCCGCGCCGCGTCGTTCTCCTCGTGGACCGTGAGCGACACGCCGTCGTAGCCCCGCTCGCGCGCCGCCGAGACGACTATTTGGAGCAGTTCGGTGGCCCGCCCCTCGCGGCGGTACGCCGGTTCCACCGCGAGTTCGGCGACGTACGCGTCGTCCCCGAGCGTCGCGAGAACGTAGCCGACCGGTCGCCCCTCGGCGGTCGAGACGAAGACGAGACCCGACCCGGAGAGGGTGGTTTCGAGCAGTCCGGGCGTCGGCTCGGAGAGCCACGTTCGAATCTCGCGGAGGCGAGCGCGGTCGTCCGGCGCGGCGGCGCGAATCACGCCGAAAGCCCCGCTAGCAGCGCGAGTCCGGCACCCAACAGCGCCCCGGAGAGCGTGGCGAGGAAGTTGACGCTCTGGTTGCCGAGCTGCTCGCCTTCGACGGTCGCGCCGAGGATGCTGTCCACCGTCATGCCGCCGACGCCCGCCAGCGCGATGACGACTCCACCGACGGTCCCGACCGACCCGAACAGCGCGACGGCGATGAGCGCGACGACGCTCGCGCCGAGCACCCCGGCCAGTTCGCCCTGCCACGTGACGCCCCCGTCCGTTCCGGGTTCGACGCGTTCGAGCGTCGTGATGAGTCTCGGCCGGTCGAAGACGCCGCCGATTTCGCTGGAGAGCGTGTCGCTCATGGCGGTGGCGATGCTGCCCGCGAACGCGAAGAGGAACACGGCGCTGTCGACCGGGAGGCGGTCGCTCGCGGCGAACGCCAGCACCGCGACCAGCGCGACGGCGGCGTTGCCGAGGACGTTGCCGCCGCCCCGCGCGCCTTCGTTCGCCTCCGCGACGCCGTTCCGCCGCTTCTCCTCGTATCGGAACTTCGTGGAGAGCGCGCCGAGCGCGAAAAAGGAGATGAGGACGGCGAACCACGGGTAGCCGCCGAGAACGATGGTGAGCAGCGCGAGCAGGACGCCCGTGAGCATCCCGGTGACGGAGGCGGTGTCGAGCGCCCACGAGAGGTAGCCGAACCCGGCGGTGATGGCGATGGCCAGCGCGACCTCCACCGGCGTCACCGTCACCGTGAGGTCGGCGAAGAACCAGAGGAGGAACGCCACGGAGAACATCACCAGCGGGTCGTCGCGCTCGAAGAGCACGGAGCGGAGCAGACCGGCCAACAGCGCGCCGCTGGCGGCGAGGAAGACGAGGTCGGGAACCATCGGTTCGATGGGGTCGCCCGTCACGCGGAGGACGACGGTCTGCGCGGCGATGGCCGCGAGGAAGCCGCCGATCGTGAAGCCCGCCGTCGCGGTGATGGCGGCGTCGCTTCGCGTCCGGGCGGCCTGTTCGACGAGATTGCCGTAGGCGAGCAGGCAGACGGCGGCGGCGAAGACGCGCGTCGGGAGGCCGACGAGCATGACGAGCATGGCGAGTCCGGCGGTGGCGAACGCGAACGCGGCGAGACCGCGGAGTCGTCCTTCGCGGCGGTCGCTCGGGCGCGCGAAGAGGTCGAACACGGGCCCGTCGTCCACGACGAGCGCGAGCGCGCCGACCGCCGCGAACAGCGCGGCCACGCCCGCGACCAGCACCGACGCGGCGAGCGCGAGCGTCCCCACCCCTGCGAACGCCGCCGCGCGTCGAATGCTCGTAGTCACGGTGGGGATTTTCGGGGACGAACACTTAATCTTCCCGAACGGCGCGGGGCGTGACGGGTCACGACGTACCGGTGGAGCGCCCGTCTCCGTTCGGCGGTGGCGCGCGACGGTCGTTTCTCGGTGGAAGTGCGTGACGTTTAAGAATCGATGGTGGGAACTCGGTGGCAGTGGGACTCTACGACCGGTACCTCTCCGCGCGCGTCCGCCGACACGGGGCCGACTCGCCCAGTCACGTCGCCGTCGTCATCACCGAGCGCGACCTGTTGGAACAGGGCGCGTACGAGACGCTCGAATCCTTCTTCGGGTGGGCGTTCGACTACGGCGCTGAGCGCGTCACCGTCTACGTGAGCGTGCTCGACTCCGGCGCGGTGCCGACCCTCCAGCGCGAGTTGGAGAACGTGCGTGCGCCCCGGGAGACCGCCGTTCGGGGTCCGGACGACCTCACGCCCGCCGACGCCCCGATTCAGGTGAGCATCGGACTCGGCGGCAAGAGCGAGTTCGCCGAGGCGGTGCGGGCGGTCGCCCAAGACGTGGAGTCGGGTACCGTCTCGGCGGACGCCGTCGACGAGGCGGAGATCGAATCGAGACTGGTGTTCCCGACCGACCCCGACCTCGTCATCAAGACCGGTGCCGAGCGACTCTCCGATTTCATGATCTGGCAGTCGGTGTACTCCGAACTGTACTTCACCGACGTGAACTGGCGCGATTTCCGCCAACGGGACTACCTGCGGGCGATACTCGATTACAAGAATCGGCAGCGGCGGTTCGGGCGTTAGCTCGCCTCAATCCACCGTCTCGCCCTCGACCTCTATCTCCTCGACGGATGCACCGTCCGGCACGTACTCCTTGAACTTCCGCAACACCGACCGCGCCTCGTCCAACTCCACGCCGCCGACGGCCCGCACCAGCGCCAGCGCGCGCTGCACCTTCGCCTGCCGAAACGACTGCTCGCGCGATTCGTAGGTTCGTACCGCGCGCAGGAAGTCGATCTTCGAGAACTCCGGCCAGTACGGGGTACAGAAGAAGACGGCGGCCTCGTTGCCGTTGGCGTGCCACGGGAGGAAGTTACTCGTGCGCTCGTCGCCCCCGGTTCGGATGATGAGGTCCACGTCGCGGAGCGGGCGCTCGTAGAGCCGTTCCTCGATGGTCTCCACGGAGATGTCGTTCGGGCTGAGGTCGCCCGCCTCGACCTCGCGGGCCACGTCGCGGGCCGCGCCGAGGAGTTCGTTGCGACCGCCGTAGGCCAGCGCGATGTTGAGGACGAACGCCTCGTAGTCGCGGGTTCGACGCTCGGCGTACTCGATGGCTTCGCGCACGCGGGCGGGGAGTTGCGGCACGTCGCCGATGACGCGGATGCAGACGCCGCTGTCGTGGACGCGTTCCGCGTCGGCGAACTCGTACAGTTTGTCTTCCAGCAGGTCGAACAGCGCTTCGCGCTCGTGCTCGGGGCGGTCGAAGTTCTCGGTGGAGAAGGTGTACAGCGTCAGCTCTTCGACCCCGAGGTCGTCGCACCAGTCGAGCACGCGCTCGGTCGTCTTCGCCCCCGCGCGGTGGCCGTCCGGGGCGTCGTCGCCTTGCTCGGTGGCGTATCGCCGGTTTCCGTCTTGGATGACCGCGACGTGGGTCGGGGCACCCGTTATGGTTCGTCGCAGGTGTCGCTCGTAGGCCGTCTCCAGTTGTCGCCGAACCCGCGTTAGCATCGTCTTGGTGGCTCCACTCACCCGACCGGTATCAGCCTTCTCCTCCGAGATGCCGTGCGGGTCGGTCCCAAATGTGTCGGACCGTCGGGGACAGGTGCATACCTTTTTAAGTGTGGGGTTACTTTGGTAGGATGCAATGGCGAAAGGTACGGTTGACTTCTTCAACGAGACCGGCGGTTACGGCTTTATCGACAGCGAAGACTCTGACGAAGACGTGTTCTTCCACATGGAAGACGTCGGCGGCCCAGACCTCGAAGAGGGCCAAGAAGTCGAATTCGACATCGAACAGGCGGACAAAGGTCCCCGAGCGACCAACGTTCAGCGCCTGTAAACGAATCGGTAGCGACTAATTCTCGCGGGAGTTCACGCTGCCGCGCGAAAACTACGATTTTTGAGTGACGGCTACAACCGTAGGTCGTATAACCACCGGTGCGTATCCTCGAACATGGACCGCGTCATCGACGACGACCTCTACCGGCGGACGAAGCGACTCCTCGAACCCGGCGATATCGAACTCAACGGCGCGATAGTTCACACCGACCTCGGAAGCGACGAGGACATCGAGATGCACCAAGCGTCGGTGGACATCGGCGACATCATCGCGGAACACGCGGGTTACGACCCGCGCGACACTTACGCCTACTCCGGGACCGACGACCCGGAGTTCGCCTCGAACCAGCACCAAGGGCTGACGCTCGACGGCGACGAGTTCGTCTGGGAGTGCCAGCAGTTGCTCCGGGACGGAACGTTCGACGTCGTGTTCTACTACGAGGCGAGCGCCGACCAGCGGGGAATCGAGGATGGAATCCGCGAACTCGGGTTCGAGGTAACCGGCGTCGAAGGATAGGTTAGAAGGCTTTACATGCAGGCCATTCTAACGGCCTGATAGCAAGTTCGGAGTGTTTCGTATGAATCGTATGTTCTCTCTCCCCCGGAGGCGATACGCGTGACGCCGAGCACCGGCGTCATCTCCGGCGTGCGCGTCTCCCACGACCGAGCGAGCCTCGACGACGTGGCGGCGGCGTGCCACGCCGACGAGCGGGAAGTCGTCGCTCGGCTCGTCGAGGAACCCTGCGTCTCGGAGGCGTTCGCGCTCCAGACGTGCAATCGTTTCGAAGCGTACGTCGTCACCGACACGCCCGCGACCGGACGGGCCGTCCTCGCCGATTTCGCGCCCGACGTCGACACCCACTCGGTCGTCGAGATGGGTCACGAGGAGAGCCTTCGTCACCTCCTCCGAGTCGCCGCGGGACTGGAATCCATCGTCCTCGGCGAGGACCAGATAATCGGGCAGGTTCGGGACGCGTACCAATCGACCCGGGAACGCGACGCGGTCGGCCCGATGCTCGAAGCGGCGCTGACGAAGGCGCTCCACGTCGGCGAACGCGCCCGAACGGAGACGGCCATCAACGAGGGCGTCGTCTCCATCGGGAGCGCGGCGGTGACGCTGGCCGGCGAACAGGTCGACCTCGACGGAGCGACGGCGCTCGTCGTCGGCGCGGGCGAGATGGGTACCATCGCGGCCAACGCCTTCGCCGACGCGGGCGTCGGGACGCTCGTCGTCGTCAACCGGTCGGTCGAACGCGCGGAGACGGTCGCGCAGGGGGTCGACCTCGACGGCGTTCGCGCGGTCGGACTGGACGCGCTCCCGACCTACCTCCCGCGTGCGGACGTGGTGATAACCGCGACCGGCAGCGACGGACACGTCCTCGACGCCGACTCGCTCTCCGACTGCGGCGAGACGCTGGTCGTGGACATCGCCCAGCCGCGGGACGTATCGCCCGCGGTGGCCGTGCTCGACGGCGTGACCGTTCACGACATGGCGGCGCTGGAGTCGGTGACGGACGCGACCCGCGCGCGCAGACGCGCCGCCGCCGAGTCGGTCGAGGCGATGGTCGACCGCGAGTTCGAGAACCTGCTCGAACAGTACAAGCGAAAGCGAGCGGACGAGGTCATCGCCGCCATGTACGAGGGCGCGGAGCGGATGAAAGAGCGCGAACTCCAGACCGCGCTGTCGCAACTCGACGCCCGCGGACTGGACGACGAACAGCGAGCCATCGTGGAGTCGATGGCCGACGCGCTGGTCTCGCAACTGCTCGCGCCGCCGACCAAGAGCCTGCGAGACGCCGCCGCAGAGGACGACTGGACGACCATCAACACCGCGCTCCAACTGTTCGACCCGGAGGCCGCCGAGGAACCGCCCGCGTTCGTCGCGGAGCAACTCGAATCGGCGGCGGACGACTAGCGGTTTTTCGGCGCGACTATTCGCGACCGCCAAAAGGCAGCCGGCGACACGACCGTCAGTAAGCTAGCACACCCACCGCGAGCGAAGGAGCAACGCGACCGACCGAGCGGGCGCAAGGCCGACCGTCGGGAGGCCGCCGCGCTTTTGATCGACGTTTCGCCAAGGAGGAAGACCAGCAGGGCACGCGCCCGCCGACACCCACCGCGGAAAACGGTCGTGGCGGATGCTTTTATTTGAGTTCCACCCGTCTCCTCGCGCATGGCAGACCTGCTCTCAGACGACGAGATAGAGACCCGAATCCCGAGCGGATGGGAGCGCGACGGCGACGAGATAGTCCGCGTGTACGAGTTCGACGATTACCTGAAAGGCGTCGCGTTCGCGTCCGAAGTCGGCGAAATCGCGGACGAGGAGTTCCACCATCCGGAGATGATAATCCGGTACGACGAGGTCGAGGTGCGCCTGACGAGCCACGAGGAAGGCGGCATCACCGAACAGGACGTGACGATGGCCGAGCGGTTCGACGACGTGCGCTGATGGACGCGCGGTACGTGTTCGCGGTTCGATTCCGCCTCGACCCGACGAGCGCGGATATCGCGCTCGAACCGCGCGAGTTCGAGACGCGTCTGTCGCGGCGGGCCGACCCGCCGGGCGAGGACGGGTGGCTCTTCTTCCGCGACAACCTCTGGCGCGGAAACATCGGCGACGACCGCTACTTCCGCGAACTGACGAGCGAAGCGCTCGGCGTCCCCGTGACGAACGTGGAGTACCGAGCGTTCGAGACGGACGAGGAGTACTACGACGCGCTGAAGGCGGAGATTCGCGATAATCTGGCGGAGTTCAAGGCCGACTCGGTGTCCGAGGTGGTATCGAAGTACCTCGGCAGTTCCGTCGAGGTCGAGTACTAAGGGACCACCCGGAGTCTTTTCGAAGGGCTGTTCGGCGAATCCGCGTTCGACGCGACGTGCGCGTCCGCGGAATCGACAGGCACTTTCCCCCGACGACCCGACCACCGTGTATGAGCACGATTCGGGTCGTCTGGGGGACCGCCAGCGGGCCGACGAAGATGTCGTCGTACGACGCCGCGCTGGCGGAAGCGAACGTCCACAACTACAATCTCGTCGCCGTCTCGTCGGTCATCCCCGCCGACGCGACCGTCGAAGCGGTGGGCACCGCGCCCGACCTCGGCCCCGCCGGGAACCGCTTGACCGTGGTCGAGGCGCGAGCCACCCGCGCCGGACCGGGGCACGTCTCCGCCGGTTTGGGTTGGACGACCGGCGACGGCCCGGGCCTCTTTTACGAAGCCGCGGGCGAGACGGACGCGACGGAGATCGAAGAGCGCGTCCGGGCCGGACTGGCGGCGGGGCGGCAACTCCGCGATTGGGAGTTCGCGGGCGAATCGACCGAGACGGTGACCGCGAACGCCGAACCGGGCACGTACGTCACGGCGGTCGTTCTCGCGGCGTACGGCGAGAGCGAACCTATCTGTTAGTTTCCGGGGACGACGGGTTTATACCGCGGTCGGACCTACCGAAGGGTAGCAGACCGCATGAACGGAAACACTCCTTACGCTGGTATTCCCGACGTGACGCAGGCCGGACAGCGCGCGTCTGTCGACGTCGACGAGCTCTCTCCGGAGCAAAAGCGGGCGCTCCGGAACAGCGTGGCCGACATCGCCACGCTGACCCGAAAGTACCTCCCCGACGAGTACGTCATCGGGTCGCAGGTCACGAACGGCGCGACCGGCCCGCAGGCTACCGTCTCGGTACAGCCGCCGGTCGGCCACATCGTCAGCGCCGGATTCGAACCCGACGGTGACGAACTCGACGCCGACGAACTCATCGACGCGGACGACCGGGACGAAGTCGCCCGCGGTCTCGCCGCCAGCGCCGTGCTTCAGGTGAAACAGGCGGTCGAAGATCAGCTCACGCCGACCGCCCGGTAGGCGGTCGTTTGAACATCGCGTCGGCGAGGACGAACGCGGCCGCGAGACCCGCCGCCGTCGTCCCGACGTGGAACGGAACCGAGAGCGTCGCACCGACGACCGGACCGGCGAGCAACACGACCGGCAGCGCGAGCAGGACGAAATCGTAGTACGAGAATCGAGCGAGCCGTGCGCACCGAGCGATGCGACTGGTGAATTTGGTTTTCGCGCTCATACTATCCCTCCACGCGATGCTATTACTGCCAGAAACTAAAAGTTAACTTCGCTCGTTTCGGGAAAAGCGGCGTCGAAATCTACTTGCCCCAGAACGGGTCGCGTTTCCGCTGTTTGTCGAGGTACATCTGTAAGGCTTCGAGTTCGTCCGACGGGATGTCGTCGGAGAGCTCCTGTTCCAAAATCTTGGCGTGCTTCTCCGGCAGTTCCATCCAGAGTTCGTCGCCCTCCTCTATCTGCCGACCGACCGTCGGCCCGTCGATAGCGACGCTGACCCGATTCCCGGTTCGGGCCTCGTCCACGTCCTCGCCCTGGTCTTTCAGCCCCTTGATGGTGCCGACCCGCGTGGGTTCGTTCCCCTCGAACTTGGCGACGAAGGCGTTGTTCTTCACGGTGCCCGAGAACACTTCGATGCCGACCACGGCGGGGTCGTTCTGTCGGAAGACGTGGTCTTCCAAGATTCGGAACCGAGCGGGGCGGGTGATGTTGTCGAGGACGGTCTGCTGCTGGGCGCGCTCCATCTCCTCGACGTACTCCTCGTACTCGTCGATGAGCTGGTAGATGACGTCGCTGCCGAAGAGGCGCACGTCTCGCTCCTCGGCTTCGTCCGCGGCGTCGGCGAGCACGTTGACGTTGAACGCCAGAATCGTCCGGTGTTTCGGCTCGTCAGCGGTCGTCGCGAACCGCACGTCGCGCGGGGCCACGTCGCCGACCTCGGCGCGCATGACCGGAATCTCCGCCTCTTCGAGCGTGCTGACCATCGCTTCGAGGCTGCCGAGCGTGTCGGCTTTCACGACGATACCTTCGTCCTGCGTGCTGACCTCGACCTCCGCGAGTTCGGCCTCCACCTCGGCGACGACGTCCTCGATTTCACGGTCGCGGACGACGCGGACGGGCGCGCCCGCCATCGCCTCGTCCAGGTCGGGCGCGGCGATTTTCACACCGGCCGCCGCGCCGATGGAATCGACCTTCTCGAAGCGGTCTTCGGTTCGAATCTCGGCGAGCGGTCGCGGTTTTAGCAGGGCGCGAACGTCCGTCACGATGGGTTCGTTCGTTCCGCCGACGACGATGGTCTCGTCCGTGCCGACGGTGCCGTCGTACAGCACCACGTCGAGGGTCGTCCCGAAGCCTTTCTCCTCTTTGACTTCGAGCACGGTTCCAGCGCCCGGTCCGGCCACGTCTATCTCCATGTCCTCGCGCATGTAGCGCTGGGCCAGTCCCATCAACACCGTGAGCAGGTCCGGAACGCCCTCGCCCGTCTCGGCGCTCACGGGGACGACGCCGACGTTGTTCTGGAAGTTCTGGACGCGCCAGTAGAGGTCGGCGGAGAAACCGGCGTCGCTGAGCTCGCCGATGAGTTCGTACAGGCGCTGGTCGAGCGTCGACCGCGCCCGGTCGCTCTGGGCCTCGTAGGTCTGCTGGATGGGCGCGTCCGGCTGCGGGTTCCACCCCGGCGTCGTATCTATCTTGTTCGCCGCGACGACGAACGGGGTCTGCGACTGCGAGAGGATGTTGATGGCTTCCTCGGTCTGCGGTTGGAAGCCGTCGTTCACGTCCACGACGAGGATGGCGATGTCCGCGAGGGCACCGCCGCGCGACCGAAGCGTCGTGAACGAGTGGTGGCCCGGCGTGTCGATGAAGAGCAGTCCGGGGAGGTCGAAGTCGTCCGGGTCGACCAGCCTCCCGGCGACCTTCGACACGATGTCGAGCGGCACCGCCGTCGCGCCGATGTGCTGTGTGATCGCGCCCGCTTCACCCTCGATGACCGTCGAACCCCGAATCTTGTCGAGCAGGCTGGTCTTGCCGTGGTCGACGTGACCGAGGACGGCGACGATGGGGGTTCTGAAAGTTTCCGTCTCGTGTGTATCTGTGTCCGACATACCTACCACCCGGGAGAAGTTCTTATCACAGAACAGCCCGGCACGGCATTTAACTCCATCGCCATGCGGGTTAGGACGCCGCGACGAAACCTCTCGTCTCGATACCGCTCGGAGGTATCGTTTCGGCTGTAACTAAGCCGATCTCCGCCTTCGCGGTGACGGTCGGAAGTCGCGTCCGAAGGATTCCATATCAGATTTCTTATGGCATCGCGCGGAAACAGGCAAACTACTCGTCAGGTCGCTCCTCGTGGTCGTGTCCATCGGTACCGTGTCCTGCAGTGGCGGTGGCCGGCGGCGGTCTTTGCCGGGTTGACCGAAGACGACGTTACTCCCGGCGGTCGGCTGTTCGGCGTACTACCGCTCCCGTTCGGTTCGTACTTTGCGACGTTCTTCCTCGACGAACTCGTCAATCTCCCGTTCGTCCCGGGGCCCACGCTCACCATCGTCGGAGTTCTACAACGGTCGTTGCCCGTATCGCTTCCGACCGACCGAGGCCGGCCGTCCGGAAACGCCGGAGTCGCTCTCGCGGTCGTCGGGGTCGGACTACTGGTCCTCGGTACCCTCTGACGCCCGCGGAGGAGTTTCGCGGAGAATCTCCCGCACCACGACCTCCACCGACCCCGTGGAGTTTATGTAGTAGCGCTCGGTAACCCCCACGTATGCCGGACATACTCGCGGAGAATCTCTCGGGGAAGGCCGTCATGGGGTCTGACGGCACCGAACTGGGGATGCTCTACAACATCACCATGAACCTGAAGACGGGGGAGCTATCGAGCCTCGTCGTCGAACCGGACGAACAGATCGACACCGACACCGTCGACCTCGAAGTGGACGACGACGGTCACTTCGAACTGCCGGTCAACCGGGTACAAGCGGTCAAAGATTACATCGTCGTTCAGCGGTAATGTACGTTCTAGACGCCTCAGCTTTTATCAACGAGTACCACACCACCGAACAGACAGCGTCGATTCCGATGGTACAGGAGGAATTGGAGGGCGAACACGCCTTCCGGTTCGACGCGATGGAAGGCTCCGGGATGCACATCCACCTGCCGCGCGAGGACGCGGTCGACAAAGTCCGCCGCGCCGCGGGCGAGACGGGCGACCTCGACGTACTCTCGGACACCGACGTTCGACTCGTCGCCGCCGCGTTCGAACTCGACGGAACGCTCGTCACGGACGACTACGCGATGCAGAACGTCGCCGACCGGATGAACGTCAGCGTCGAGGTTATCGCGCAGGACGGTATCGAAGAGCAGCGAAACTGGAAGTTCCAGTGCGCCGGGTGCGGGCGGGAGTTCGACGAGAACAGGGACCGCTGTCCGATCTGCGGCAGCCCACTCTCGCGGAAGAACCCCTCGAACCCTTAACCGGCGAATTGGAGGTACATGAGAGCGAAGAGGATGGCGTCGAACGTTCCGTGAACGAGGGCCGAAACCGTGACGTTCCCCGTTGCGAGGTAGAGATATCCCAGCACGAGCGAGAGGAAGAAGATGACGACGAGCGTCCCGGCGGTCGCCACGAGCGTCGAACCGGCCGCGTAGGCGGGGATGTGCGCCAGCGCGAAGACGACGCTCGCCACGACGACCGCGCCGTACTCCGAGAAGGGTCCGTACAGCGACTTCTGGATGATGTTCCGGTAGAGTAGCTCCTCGCCGGGTCCGATGATGAGCCACGAGGCGGGGATGAGCACGAGCAGTATCTGGGGGTTGCCCTGACTGGCCGTCTGTTCGATGTTGTGGTCCGCGGTGCCGACGCCGACCTGCGTTAGCACGACGACGACCGCGATCTGTAACGCGAACAGCGCGATGATGCCGATGGAGGTGTATCCGAGGTCGCGTTTGTTCGGCAGGTCGAAATCGAGGTACGAGAGTCCGTATCCCCGCCCGGCCATGAAGATGAGGGCGACCGTCCCGGTGCCCAGACCGAGCGCGAGCGCGGACAGAGCGAGTTTCTGCATCGGCCCGAGGCTCTCCCGTCCGAAGACGACGAGTAACGCGCTCGCCCAGAGGGAGATGGCGAACAGCCCCGAGAAGCCGAGTACGGCGCTTCGGATTACTGCGAGCAACATCGCGAGCAACATCTGACCGAACGAACCGCCGGTCGAAGACTCGTCGCCGACACCCGCTGTACCGTCTGCCATGCGTTAACCGAAGGACTGCGGTAGTAAAGATGCTACGACCGGTGCCAACCGCGGCGTGCGAGTAACCCGACGCCAGCGAGGGCGGCCAGCGCGACGCCGAGACCGAAGCCGGGTTGTCCGCCGCTGTCGCTCGACCGGACGGTCGTCGCGGTGGCGGTGGTGGTGGCCTCCTCTTCGACGGTCGTTCCGCTGGCGGCCGTCTCGGTCGCGGCGTCGGTCGTGGTCGAGAGCGAAGTCGTCGCCGACGAGTTTCGGAGGACGCCGTCGACGACGAGGAGCGGTTTCCCGTGGGTCGAGTTGTTACCGGGAAGCGCGACGACGACGCCGAACTCCGTCCCGTTCTCGTACTCCGCGAAGTCGAACGTCGCGTTGAACGTCCCGTCCGGTTGCACCGTGACGGTCTGCGATTTGTAGAACTGGCCCGTCGAGTGGACGGAGATGCCGAGTTCCGAACCGGGGTCGAACGTCGTCTCGCCGCGAATCGTCCGGTTCGAAGCGGTGTCGAGAACCAGAATCTCCCCCTCGCGGTCGAGCGAAACGGAGTCGTTGTTCGCCTCGGTCAGTTCGTGATCGAACAATGCACCGTCCGCCGAGTTCGCGGAGCGGTCGGTGAGTGCGCTCGCCGCACCCGCGAACAGCGAAACGACGACGAGCGCCGAAAGAACCATCGAAATGTACTGAGCCCTCATGATATTTGATGCGTCGTTCGGTCTTCGACGCAAAGACAATCGACCATCTTCCCCGTCCGGTAAATGCTTTGTGAACGCGGTTACTCGACTTCCAGCGTGGTCTTCTCGGCGACCGCCTCGGCCTCCTCGAAGTCGCCGCCGCCGAGCAGGCCCCGGGCCGCGCGCTTGCCCCACTCGACCGCGGGCTGGACGAACGTTTCGACGCCGTACAGTTCGCCCGCGAGGACGCAGGCCGCCTCCATCCCGTAGCAGAGTTCGCCGAGTCCGCGCTCGTCGACGCTGTCGATTTCGACCCTGACGTTCGGTCGCCCGGACGCGGCGAGGCTCGCTTCCGTCGCGTCGAACTCGGCGTCCAGGAGCGTCCCGAGGCTCCGGCCGCCGAGATACCTCAATCCGGGCAGGTCGGTCTCCGGAATCGCTCGGTCGTCGCGGTCCGCGGGGCGGACGAACGTCACCATCTTGTCCCGCGGCCCGGCGCGGTACAACTGAAGCTGGGAGTGCTGGTCGGTCGCGCCGAGCGCCCTCGCGGGCGTCTGACCGAGACCGTCCTTGCCGAGGCTCTCGGCCCACAACTGCGCGAACCACTCGGCGAACGTCTCCAGCGATTCGGCGTAGGGCATCATCGCGTTGACGCCCGCGCCGCGCTCGTCCAGCGCGTAGCACGCCGCGCCGTAGGCGTAGGCCGGCGACTCGAACAGCGACCCCGCGAGGCGGTCGGCTTCGTCCCGCGCGCCGGCGAGCACCGCGTCGACGTCGTGACCCTGAATCGCGGCGCACGCCAATCCCACCGTCGAGAGGACCGAGAACCGACCCGGCACGCCGTCGGGAACGTCGAGCGCGGGCAGGTCGTGACGCTCCGCGAGGGCGCGGAGGTTGCCCTCTTCGCCGGTCGTGACGAAGGTTCGTTCCGTCCAGTCCACGCCCGCCGATTCCATCGCGTCGCGGACGACGAGGAAATTCGCCAGGGTCTCCGCGGTCGTGCCGGAGCGCGAGACGACGTTGACCGCGGCGTCGGCGAGCGAGATGCCGTCGAGCAGCCCGGAGACGTGCTCCGGGTCGACGTTGTCGAGGAAGTATGCGTCCACGTCGGAGTCGAGGCCGCGGGCCAACGTCGCCGCACCGAGGGCGCTCCCGCCGATGCCGACCGTCAGCACCGTTTCGGCGTCCGCGAAGGATTCGACCGCGGTTCGAATCTCGTCCGGGTCGGTCGTCTCCGGCAGGTTCAACGCGGCGTAACCGTGCTCGTGATTCTCGCGCCCGGCTTCGATTCGCTCGTGGGCGTCGGCGACGCGCTCGTCCAGCCGGTCGAGCGCGTCGCGCGAGACGCCGGGTGCGGCGACGGTGTCGAGGGCGTTACCGAGGTCTACTCGCATACGAGAGTCGGCACCGCCGGGGGGCAAAAAGCCACCTTCTTCGGCGCGACGTCTCGGCGGGGGTTCGAACGATTCGGAAGACGAAACGGCCGTCGGCAACCAGCGGGTGACACGGCCGCCGGAAATCGGCGAGCGACGCGTCGGTAGAGGGTAGCACACCATCCGCGAACGGAGCGAGCGGGCCGTGTCACCCTCCAAGGAGTGCGAAGCGTCCGCTGGCCACGATTGAGGGGGTGACGAACTGCTTTTGGCCGAGCTTTTTCCAGGGAAGGAGGCCGAGACGCGCGTCGCGTCTCGGCACCTGACAGCAGAAATAGGCCGGTATTAGTAGGCGTACCGCAGGTTCGGCACCGCGGAATCGCCGTCCTCTATCTTCTCCAGCGCGTCCTCGAAGTCCGTCATCGAGACTTCGGTGCGCTCGTCGCGGATGGCGAACATCCCGGCCTCGGTCGTCAGGCTCTCGATTTCGGCCCCGCTGAAGCCGTCAGTCTCGTCGGCGAGTCGGTCGAAATCCACGTCCTCCGCGATGTTCATGTCGCGGGTGTGAATTTCGAGGATGCGGTGGCGGCCCTCCTCGTCCGGGTTGGGGACCTCGATGAGGCGGTCGAACCGACCCGGGCGCAGGATGGCCTTGTCGAGCATGTCGAAGCGGTTGGTCGCCGCGATGATGCGGATGTCGCCGCGGTCCTCGAAGCCGTCCATCTCGGAGAGCAGTTGCATCATCGTGCGCTGCACCTCGGCGTCGCCCGACGTCTTCGAGTCGGTCCGTCGGGACGCCACCGCGTCTATCTCGTCGATGAAGATGACCGCCGGCTCGCGCTCCGAGGCGAGTTTGAACAGGTCGCGGACGAGGCGGGCACCCTCGCCGATGAACTTCTGGACGAGTTCCGACCCGGCCATCTTGATGAACGTGGCGTCGGTCTGGTTGGCGACGGCCTTCGCCAGCATCGTCTTCCCCGTGCCCGGCGGGCCGTGGAGGAGCACGCCGCTCGGGGGTTCGATACCCGCCGCTTCGAACTGCTCGGGATTGACGAGCGGTTCCTCGACCGCTTCCCTGACCTCCCGAACCTGCTCTTCGATGCCGCCGATGTCGTCGTAGGTCACCGCCGGCGAGGCGTCCACCTCCATCGCCTGCGCTCGCGCGTCCTTCTCCGTGTCCAACTTCGTCTCGATGGTGAACGAATCGTTGACCGCGACCCGGTCGCCGGCGTCGACGTCGTTTCGAAGCTGGACCGCGGCGTCGGTCAACACCTCCTGATTGTTGCCGTGTTGCTTGATGATGACCCCGTCGTCTGTCACGTCTTCGACCGTGGCGACGTACAGCGACGTCGTCTTCAGCGTCTCGTTCTCGCGCTGGAGGCGGTCGACCTCCGCCGCGAGGTCCTCTCTGCGTTCGCCAGCAGCCTCGACGCGCTCCTTCAGCTTCTCGTTGACCTTCGTGATGTCCGTGTAGTGCTCCAAGAGCGCCGACAGACGCTCCGCGTCGGACATGTCGGGGTCGAGTTCGAGCGTTGGTCGATCAGGAACGGATGGACTGCGCGACATTTCTTGTTCGTTTGTACGTCGCCACATTAAAAGTGCCTTTGGGTCGCGGAGGAACGAGATGCCGGCGCGAAGCGGTTCGCCGGTCACGGTTTTCGAGCGATCTCGGCCCTCCGAGGGCGGAATTCTCCGATTTCGCCGTCTCCGACCGTTCCCGAGCGTCGTCCCCGACTATCTCAGATCAGCGCCTCCATCTCGTCCAGGTGGTCGCCGTACACGTCGAGGGCGCGCTGAATCGGCTCCGGCGAGCGCATGTCCACGCCCGCTCCTTCGAGCAGTTCGAGCGGGTACTCGCGCGACCCGCTGCGGAGGAACTCGAGGTAGCGTTCGGCGGCGGGCTCGCCCTCCTCCAGAATCTTGTCGGCCAGCGCGACGGCGGCGCTGATGCCCGTGCTGTACTGGTAGACGTAGTACGCGCGGTAGAAGTGCGGGATGCGCATCCACTCGCGCTCGATTCGCTCGTCCACGACGGCCGGTTCGTAGAACTCCCGCTTCAGGTCGCCGTATATTTGGTCCAACCGGTCGGGCGTGAGCGCCTCGTCGTTCTCGACGACCTGGTGGGCCTGATACTCGAAGTCGGCGAAGAGGGTCTGTCGGTACAGGGTCGAGCGAAACCGCTCCAGATACTCGTTCAGGACGTGCTGGCGGAAGTCGGGGTCGTCCACCGTTTCCAGCAGGTGGTGGGTCAGCAGGGACTCGTTGACGGTGCTGGCCACCTCGGCGACGAATATCTCGTACCCGCTGTACACGTAGGGCTGGGTCTCGCTCGTCAACTGCGAGTGGAGCGAGTGGCCGAGTTCGTGCGCGAGGGTGTACATCGAGGCGATGTCGTCCTGATAGTTCATCAGGATGAACGGCTGGGTGTCGTAGGTGCCGCCGCTGTACGCGCCCGCCCGCTTGTTCTCCGTCTCGTACACGTCGATCCAGCGCGACTCGATGCCCTCGGCGACGCGCGACCGGTAGTCGTCGCCGAGCGCGCCCAGCGACTCGGTGACGTACTCGACCGCTCGGTCGTAGTCCAACTCGGGACTCTCCGTGTCGGTCATCGGCATGTAGAGGTCCCACATCCTGAGCTCGTCCACGCCGAGGCTCTCGCGTTTCAGTTCCGCGTGTTGGTGGAGTTTGTCGAGGTTGTCCCGGACGGTGCCGAGCAGGTTGTCGTACACCTCGGGCGGGACGTTCGGGCCGTCCAGCGCCGCCTCGCGTGCGGTGTCGTAGTTCCGGGCCTGCGCGTACTTCACGTCCGATTTGACGCTGTTCTTGTACGCCGCGCCGACCGAGTTTCGTACGTCGCTCCACTCGTCGAAGTACCCCTCGTACACCGTTCGTCGGAACTCGCGGTCGGGGTTCTTGAGCAGGTTGACGAAGTTGCTCTGGGTGATTTCGACCGCGTCCCCGTCGGGTTTCTCGACGGTCGGGAAGGTCATGTCGGCGTTCGAGAGCATGTTGTAGATCTCGCCCGACGCGCCCGTGACCTCGCCGAACTCCGCGAGCAGGTTCTCGATTTCCGCGGAGCGGGTGTGTTCTTTCGTCCGCATCACGTCGTCGAGGAAGTGGCCGTACTGCTCGAGTCCGTCCGTCTCCTCGACCATCCGATCGAGTTCGTCGCGGTCGAGCGACTGGATCTCCGGTTCGATGAAGCTCCCCGCGCTCTGGGCGCGCGACGCGAGCGACTGCGCGCGCGTGGTGAGCGCCTGATACTCCTGGTCGGCGGTGTTCTCGTCGCTTCGCATCCGGGCGTAGGAGGCCACCATCGACACCTCGCGCCCGATCTCGTCCGAAAGCTGGAGCACTTCGAGCAGCGTCTCGCCGTCCTCGGTCGCCCGCCCCTCGTAGGCTTCGAGGTCGCCGAGTCGCTCCTCGACCGCCTCGTACGCTTCCTCCCAATCGTCGTCGTCCGCGTAGATGCTCTCTAAATCCCACTTGTACTGCGCGTCGATATCGCTTCGTTCGGGAACAGAACTCATACCACGCCCATAAGGACAGCCGCACCGTAAACGTTGATATTCCGGAACGATGCTCGCCGCCGGACGGAGGTTTTTGATGGATGGCGACACAGTGGTGAACATGACCGACGCGGTAAACGGCGCACTCGGCGAGCTGTGGCGGGACGACTACCCGTGGAAGTTTCTGACGAAGCTGACCGAACTCGAAGACCGAATGGGGGGCCATCCCGGCGAACGACGGGCCGCCGAACTGGTCGCGGACGGGTTCGAACGCGCCGGGGCGCGAAACGTCCGCACCGAATCGTTCGAGATGAACCGCTGGAGTCGCGGCTCGGCGAGGCTCGCGGTCACCGACCCGGTCGAGCGTTCGTTCGAGACCATCGCGCTCCCCTACTCGCCCGCGGGCGACGCGCACGGCGAACTGGTGGACGTGGGACACGGCATGCCGGACGAAATCGACGAGAAGGACGTCGCCGGGAAGATCGCCGTCGCCAGCACGACGACGCCCGCCGGCAGTCGCTTCATCCACCGGATGGAGAAGTTCGGCTACGCCGCCGCGGCCGGCGCGGAGGGGTTCGTCTTCCACAACCACGTTCCGGGACAGCTCCCGCCGACCGGTTCGCTCACCTTCGGCGACGAAACCGCGATTCCGGGCGTCGGCGTGAGCGAGGAGACCGGCGCGTGGCTGACCGAGTACGCCGACCGGGGCGCGACCGCGAGGCTCACCGTCGACGCCGAGACGACCGCGGGGACGAGCCACAACGCCGTCGCGGAACTCGGCCCGGAGACCGACGACGAAATCGTCGTCGTGGCGCACCACGACGCGCACGACATCTCGGAGGGCGCGCTCGACAACGGCTGCGGCATCACCGTCGTCGTGGCGGCGGCCCACCTGCTCGCGGAGATGAACCTCGACGCGCGCGTCCGAGTGGCCGGCGTCGGCTGCGAGGAGGTCGGTCTCCTCGGGAGCGAGGCGCTGGCCGACTCGCTCGACCTCTCGCGGGTTCGCGCCGTCGTGAACGTCGACGGCGCGGGACGGTTCCGCGACATGCGAGCGTTCACCCACGACTCCGAGACGATGCGGTCGGTGGTCGAGACCGTCGCCGACGAGGCGAACCAGCCCATCGCGCTCCAGGAGGGCGTCCATCCCTTCAGCGACCACTGGCCGTTCCTGAAACGGGGCGTTCCGGCGCTCCAGCTACACAGTCAACGGGATTTCACCGCACCCGGCGCGCGCGGACGCGGCTGGGGGCACACCCACGCCGACACGCGGGACAAGGTGGACGACCGGAACCTCCGCGAGCACGCGATGCTGGCCGCCCTCCTGATTCGGGAGGTCGCCTCGCGCGAGGTGATTCCGCGCAAGGAAGCGGACGACGTGGCCGCGAACCTCCGGGAGCACGAGTACGAGGAGGGGATGCGGGCGGCGGAAATCTGGCCGGAAGACTGGGACTAGGTTTCGATTCGCTTTCCGTCCGCGACTGCCCCGACGAGGATGGCGAGTCCGCGGAGGACGAGGTAGACGCCGAAGAACAGCGACGCGAGGGAGACGAAGAGCGACAGAAAAACGCCGAACGTGTCGAGCGCGAGGACGAGGACGGCCACGACTCCCGAACCGAGGAAGGCGACTATCACGCCGAGGGTAACGTAGACGGTCGACCGCCAGAGCCAGTCGGTGTCGTCGGTCAGTTCGATTCGGCTCACGTTAACTTCGGTGAGTTATCTCTCGCCGCACGACGTCCTCCACGAGCTTTCCGAGTCCGCAAACGACGAAGTACGCGCCGGCGACGAGCGAGACGACGTAGAAGGGAACGAACAGGACGATCCCGATTTCTCCGAACTGCGCGGAAACAGCCGCGCCGAGCCACCGAACGAGAACGCCAGCGCGCCGACCGCCACGTCTATCGTCACTTCCCACAGGAGACCGTCGTCGACCATAGAAATGGTTGTGCGGCTGTCGATTATAAATCTATTCGAGTCGCCCTCGGATTTCGCCCGCCACCCGCGACCGCGTTCGGCGCTCGATTCGGAGACCGTCGAACACTTCTCGCGCGCTTTCTACCGCGTCCTCGTCCACCGAGAACTCGCAGTCGTAGCCAACGTCCGCGAGCACGAGGGGGTGGGCCGGCGCGGGCGGGACGCCCTCCGGTCCGTCCACGGGTTCCGGCGCGAGCACGCGGTCGACCTTCGCGATCGGCGCGTCGCCGGTCGCGACTGCGCGGACGAGCGAGACGACGCGCCGGACGAGGTTGCGGGCGAACCCGCCCGCGCGGAGCGTGAAGACGAGATACTCGCCGTCTCGAAGCGCGCGGACTCGAAGGTCGCGCACGGTACCCTCGACGTCGGGCGTCAGATTGTGGAAGTCGTGCTCGCCGGAGAGTCGCTCGCAGGCGTCTTTCGCCAGCGCGAGGTTCGCCCGCGGCGCGTAGCAGTGGTAGACGTACTCCCGGAAGTAGGCGTCGTGGGTCGCGTGGAACTCCGGAACGACCTCGGCGCTGGCCCACGCTCGAACCGAGGCGGGAAGTTCGCTGTTGAGCGCCGAGGGGGTGAGCCAGTCGGGACACTCGAACGCGACGGTCTGAGCGACCGCGGAGACGCCCGCGTCGGTGCGACCGGCGGCGGCGTACCCGTCGGGCGCGCGGTCGGCCACACCGAGCGCGCGCAAGCCGTCGAACAGTGCGTTCTCGACGGTGGGAACGTCCGGTTGGCGCTGGAAGCCGTGGAACGGGCGACCGTCGTAGGCGACTCGGAAGGCGCGCATCTCACTGTGATAGAGGAGGGCGACCTTTAGTTTGTGTGGGATTACCGGGGAGAACGGGAGTCGTCGGGCGCGTGTACCGGATCGTAGGGCGCGAGTGAGCGCGGAAGTCGCGAAGCGTCGTCCGGAGTCGCGGTCGAACGGAGCGTCATCCGCGCGTCAGGAACCCCGTAACGTAGGTCTGTTCGTGGTCGGGGAACACCTCGTCCACCGTTTCCTCGCCGTGTTCGCGGGCGAGGAGGGCGCGCAGTTCCGCCTCGTAGTCGGCCTTGCGTATCTCGTCGCTCGGACCGGACTCCACGTCGAGGGTGGCCGCGACGAGGCGGTCGACCGCCCCGCGCCCGAAACCGGAGAGCGGGACGATGTAGTCGACGCCGTGGCGGTCCTCGAGGCTCTGGGCCTGCGCGCGCGAGACGGTGGGGACGCGGTCGTCCCTGCGCGTTCCGTCCGCGATGGCGTCGAAGCCCATGCCCGCCACGGTTTCCAACGCGTGGCTGTGTACCCGTTGGATACCGTTTCGCGGGTAGCCGTCCTCGGCCATCCGTTCGACCGCCTCGGTGGCCGCGTCCCGGTCGAGTTCGACCGTCTCGAAGTCGAAACCCGTCGCCTCGGCGGTGTCGCGGGCGTACTTCCAGTCGTCCGTGACGCCGAAGCGGGCGGTGACGAGCGTCACGTCGTAGAAATCGGCGAGCAAGAGGGCGGCGAGCGTCGAGTCCTTTCCTCCGCTGTAGAGGAGTCCGAGTTCCATCTCAGCGCCGTTTGATGTTGAAGCTCTTCTTGTCGGGCTTCAGTTCGCGCAGTATCTCTTTCATCTTCTGCTCGTCGATTTGGCCGTTGATTCGCCCGCTCTGGGCGATTGCGAGCACCTGTTGTTCCACTCGGTCGGCGAACTGCGGCTTGCTCATCCGGACGGAGTTGAGTCGCTTCCGCGCGCCGTCGGTGAGGTACTGGCGGAGCAGCGCCTGTTTCTGCGCGTCGGCCTGCTGTTGGGCCTGCTGCTGGGCCTCTTCTTGCTGCTGTTGGTCCTGTAGCTCCTCCATCTTCTGTTTTCGAAGCTCTTCGAGTCTGTCGTCGTCGGGACTACCACTCATGCCTTATCTGTTGCTTACCGGCCATGACCAAAAACAATTACGGAGAACACCGTTTCGACGGGGCGGAAAAAACGGTCCGATATCGGATACGCCGAGAATGGAAACACCGCTCGGCGATGGGTACGGGGAGGTACCTTCTCTACTCCCCTCACCGGGAATCGCGAGAATGTCCCTTGCAACTGCGTTCTTCGAATGTGCGTTCCGCGTCTCGAACGCCGGTTCGCGGGCGGTTCACCCGAACTATCAAAAACCACTTCTTTCTACTATTCGACACGGCGTTATGGAATTACTCGAGATAGCGCTTTTCACGGAGGACGTACCGATCACGTCGACGTTTTACGAACGCCTCCTCGGAGAGTCGGAATCAGCTAGCGATTCGACGGCGATCTTCGACGTGGAGGGCAACGAAGTTCTCGTCCACGAGGCGTACGACGAAGCGGAGAGCGACCCGCCTCGCGAAGACCACTGGAGTCCTCGCTCCGTCTCGACGGCGCTCGCCTTCGCCGTGGAAGACATCGGCGAGTCGTTCGCCGCATCGGTTGAAAGCGGCCTGACCGTGTTTCGAGAACCGGATGACTACGACCGGGAGAGGTCGGCATATTTGGAAGATCCGGACGGTCGACTCGTCGAACTCACCGAAAGGTGGACGGGATACCTAACCGCTCGTAACGGGTTCGCGTCGAAGGAATCGAACCCGTACTGCTCGCGAAAGAACGAACGAAAAACGAAACGGCCTGGTCAGGCGTAGCGTTCGAGCTCCGGTCGGTCGAGGTCGGCGAGGACCTCGCCCGCCGTGTCGTCGAGGAGGCTGCGACCCTCGGCGGTGATCTCGCGACCGCGGGCCTCGCTCGACTGCACCAGTCCCTCCGATTCGAGTTGCTGGAGGATGGTTCGAATGATCTTCTTACTGCCGTCGGCGCGGTGGGTGGGCGCGACGCGGTAGCGGGTCGAGCCCTTCTTTCCGCCGCCGTACTCGGTCGAGAGGCGCTCGACACCGATCGGCCCGTTCATGGCGACCTTTCGCAGGAGGCTGGCGGCGCGGATGTGCCAGAAGTTCTCCTGCTCCGGGGGTAGTTCGCGCTGCGCGCCGGTTTTGGTGAACTCGGCCCAGTCCGGTCGGTCGAATCGATCTTCGAGGTCGTCGGCGAGCGCTTCGATGAGCGCTTCCGCCGGAACGTCGTAGAGCGTCGTCATACGACTGATTTCCCTGCGGTGGCGTTTAAAGCCATCGTTACGGAGTTCGACGGGGCAGGTCGCCGTCGCTTCCTTTCGCGGTCTCTCGACCCGAGTCGCGGACGCGGAGACGCCGCGAAACTTCGTCACCATCCCGCGGCCGAACGCCGCGTCCCGAGCGATCGAGCGACGACGTCGAAAACGGGGAGTCGGAACCGCGGAAGTGAACGCGCAACCGCGCTTAGTCCCCGTTCGCGTTGTCCGCTTCCAGCATCACCGTCGCCGTCCACCCGAACATCACCGGCAGCCAGTACGTCGCCCCGCGGTGGATGACCGCCGCCGCCCCCGCGGTCGCCGCCGTCACGCCCGTGATCGGAACGAGGAGGAGCACCAGCGCCGCCTCGACGCCGCCCAGTCCGCCCGGGAGCGGCGCGACCCCGGCGATGCTTCCGATGGGAACGACGAACAGCACCGCCGCGAACGAGACGGGGTGGCCGAGCGCGTAGAGCGACAGCCACAGCGACACCGCGGACAGGAACCACCCGAGCGCGGAGAAGAACAACGCCAGCGCGAGTCGCCGACGGTCGTCCGCGATTCGCTCGATGGCGCGGAAAAATCCCTGAATCCGCCGTCTGACGGCCGGGCGAGTCGTCGGCTTCACCGTCGGTACGATGCGCGCGACGACGTCCACGACGGAGACGATGCTCGCGGCGATGCTCGACTCCACTCGACTGCGGTTTCGCCACCCGACGACGGCGGCGACGGGCACCGCCATCGCCAGCGCGACGATGGTAACCGCGACCATCTCTACCGTGTCGCCGAGCGTGAGTACGGTCGCGTAGTAGGCCACGCCGACCAGCGCGAACGAGATGGACGGGACGAAGTTGATAGCGTCGACGCTGGCGATGGCGCCGAGGCCCGTCTCGTACTCGGCGTCCGTGGTCCGCGAGATGAGCAAGGCGGCGAACGGTTCGCCGCCCGCTTGCCCGAACGGGGTCACGTTGTTGGCGAACGTCGCGCCCGAGTAGAGGAGGAACGCTCGAAGCGGTGAAACGTGAACGCCGAGGCTACCGAGGACGGTTCGGAGCGACATCGCCCACGAGAACAGCCACGCGAGCGCGACGAAACAGACGAGCGCGACGACGCGACCGTCCGTCACCGCGAGCGCGGACGCCACGCGCTCGATACCGACGAGCGAGAAGACCACGAGTAAGACCGCGACCGCGGCCACGAAGCCGACGGTTATCGTCCGCAGGTCACCCAAGTCGAGACGCATCAGTTCGCCAATATCGGGCCCACCGCTTGAAGCCAGCGAAGATCGTTCGGCTTTTTTCCCGGCGTGATAGAAAGCCGGTATGGACGAACGGGCCGCGCTCAGACTGCTAGCGGGCGAACTCGCCGACGCGGGCGACGACGCGGCGGTCGTGGACGGACACGTGCTAACGACCGACATGCTACACGCGACGACCGACTTCCCCGCGGGAACGACGCGATACACCGCCGGATGGCGCGCGGTCGGTGCCTCCTTATCGGACGTCGCGGCGATGGGTGCGGAGGCGGTCGCCGCCGTCGCGGTTTACGCCGCCCCGGAGTTCGTCGCGGACGAACTCGAAGCGTTCGTCGCGGGCGCGAGCGACGCGTGCGAATCGGTCGACGCGCGGTACGTCGGCGGCGACCTCGACACCACCGCGGAGTTCACGGCGGCGACGACGGTGCTCGGACGGACCGACGACCCCGTCCTGCGGTCGGGCGCGCGCCCGGGTGATGCACTGTGCGCGACCGGAACGTTCGGACGGAGCGGCGCCGCCCTCCGCCTGTTCGAGCACGGCGAAATCGAGCGCGCGAACGCCCTCTTTCGCTTCGAACCGCGGGTCGCCGCGGGGCGGGCGCTCGCTCCGCACGCGACCGCCATGATGGACTCCAGCGACGGACTGGCGCGGTCGGTACACCAACTCGCGGAAGCGAGCGACTGCGGGTTCGCGCTCGACGGTGACGCGATTCCGGTCGCGGAGAGCGTTCGCGAAGTAGCCGAGGACGCGGACGACGAGCGCGAACTGTCCGTCTTCTTCGGCGAAGACTTCGAACTCGTCGTCACCCTACCCGAGGAGCGAGTGGCAGACGCGCGCGAGGCGTCGCCGACCCCGCTCTCCGTCGTCGGGGAAGTCACCGACTCGGGCGTGACGATGGACGGCGAACCGCTTCCGGACCGCGGGTACACCCACGGGTGACGGGCGGTCCGGTCGAGCACCGGTCAGGGAATTATCTCGATGGGCGTGGGGGTGAAACAGAGAAGTCCGAGCACGAACGTGAACAGGCCGAGCAGCTTTCGATTTATGTCGAGTTCGCCGTCGTTGATCGGCGTCGCCGGTCCGACGTAGGCGAAGAACATCGAGAGGAAGCCCCAGATGACCCACAGCACCGTCGCGTTGCTCACGTCGAGGACGTAGAAGACGTAGGCCGCGAGTCCGAACAGCACGGCGGGGACGAGCGCCGCGACGCTCTCCTGTCGTTCGCCGATGATCGCCCGGACGATGTGTCCCCCGTCGAGTTGACCGACCGGGATGAGGTTCAGGAACGTGACGAACATTCCGACCCAACCGCCGATGACGACGGGATTGACGGACTTGGCCGGGTTGTCGTACTTGAGCGGTTCGCCCATCGCCGACGCGATGGCCTTCAACAGGGGCGGATAGCCGAACTCCACTTGGATGGTGTTCGCGCTGTTGAGGGTCGCCTGCGTGACCGTCACCGGTTCCATCGTCAGTCCGATGGCCGTGACGACGACGGTCGCCACGAGACCCGCGAGCGGTCCGGAGACGCCGATGTCGAAGAGCGCCTTCCGGTCGGGCATCTGGCCTTTCATCCGGATGACGGCCCCCATCGTCCCGATGAGGGTCGGCATCGGGATGAAGTACGGAAGCGTCGCGTCCACCCCGTGGTAGCGACTCATCACGTAGTGACCGAGTTCGTGGGTTCCGAGGACGCCGAGAACCGCCAGCGTGAACGGCCACGCCGTTAGCATCGCCTCGACCGGGTTCGTCACGGGGTTGACGTGGTACCACGACGCGCCGGCCCACAGCGTCGAGAGCACCGTCGCGAGGAACAGAACGACGTTCTTCCACGGGATACCGTCCGGGCCGAGCGTGACGGGTTCGGCGACGAGCGCGTACTCGCCCATCTGGGTCGAGAGCGCGACTTCGTAGCCCTGTTTGCGGAAGAGCGGCCACACCGTCTTCATCAGTTGGTCTTGTGGCACCAGCGGTTCGCCGTAGTACACCAACTGCTCGCCGTCGGTTCGAACGTCGTACACCCGAAACACCGAGCGTAACCGTTCGAGCGAAGGGCCTGCCTCGGGCGGCTCGGTCGAATCCATCCACTCGTAATACGCAACGAATCGGTATAAACCCTTAGACGCCGCCGCGTCTCAGACAAGCGCGCCCGACTGGAGGAGGGCGATGAGGAGGGTCAGCGCCGGCACGCTGGCGAGCGTGCTGACGAATATCGCCGTGCTCACGTACTCGGGTGCTCTGAGCCCCGGCCCTCCCTCGTCGTACTCGATACAGAGGATGAGCGGGGTTATCGCCGCCGGCATCGCGCACTCGAGGACGAACACCCGTGCGACGGTCGCGTCCTCGAATCCGAGCAGGAAGACGACGCCGACTGCGACGAGCGGCGCGACGACGAGTTTCATCCCGTTCGAGACGCCGACGCGGGCGATGGCGGCACCGGAATCGGTGTTTGCCAGCTGGATTCCGAGCATGAGCAACATCACCGGAATCGCGGCGTCGCCCGTCAGTTTCAGCGTCTCCATCGCAGCCGAATCGACGGGCGGAACGACACCGAGCGCGCGGGCCGCCCCCGCGGCGAAGACGGCGTACACGAGCGGGAGTTTGAACACTTCCCTGACGGCCGCGAAATTCGACGTTCCGTTGCCCCGCGAGGCGACGTAAACCCCGACGGTGTACGTGAGTACGGACTGGGCCGCGATGTAGAGGATGGCGGTGCTCCGACCTACCTCGCCGAAGGCGAACTGCGAGAGCGGAATCCCGTAGTTTCCCGCGTTCGGGAACGAACTCGACAGCACGAGCGCGCCGAGGACCGGCTCCGACTCGCCGAGCGCGCGCCCGACGAACTCCGCCAGCGCGGCCATCGCCAGCGTGAACGCCGCGACGCCGACCGCGAGCGTCAGCGCCGTTTTCCCGCCGAGCGACGTGGTCGTGAGGCTGTGGAAGACGAGCGCGGGGGTCAAGATGTAGATGGTGACGGTGCCCAGCGCTTCCACCTCGACGTCGCGGATCGCGCCGAGGAGAAAGCCGACGGCGGCCACCGAGAGGACGGGCAGGATGGCGTTCGTCAAAGCGGAGAGTAACGACACTGGTCGAACGAAAACGGCGGGAGGTTACAAAGGCGTCGAAGGCGGAAGGGGGGCTGCTGCGGCGGGGCGTTCGGGGAACCGAGCGTGACGTTGGGCGTTGGTGTGACGGGGCGGAGGTGTGGGGGTCGCGTTCGCGAGGACGGTTACAGGGCGGGCGTGGTCGAAAGGCGTGCGGGGGAGGCGCGGGAACCGCGAGCGGGGACGCGGGGCCGGAGCTTACGCGGGAGCCACGCGCCACGTGGTCGCGCTCGTGTACGACCACTTCTCGACTTCGAGTTCGGCGCAGTCGGTCAGCTTCACCATCAGCGCGCCGATCTCCTTCGCGGAGAGTCCGACTTCGTCGGCGATGAACTTGCTCTTGAAGTAGAGCTCTCCGTCGCTCGCCTTCTCGCAGAGGTACTGCTTGAGGCGGTCTTCTTTGGATTCCGGTTCAGGGCTTTCGGCGGCGAGTTGGGTGGTTGCGCTCATATGCTGACTCCGGTTTCCCCATGGAGCGGGGGGATGTTATAAAGGGCAGAAGCTTAGGATAGTTTCGGGAATCTTTAGCCTCGTCCGCCGGAAATCGACGTGAACGCGGGTGAAAGTCTCGTTTCACGAATCGATCAGAACCGGCTAAAAAGTTCAAAAAAGAATCTCGCCTTTTATTTCCCCGTTCGAAAGGTACTGTCCCAAGTGCGGGAACATGAAACCGAATCGCACCGATACGCTCGACCTATCGTTCGTGCACCCAGAACTGTTCGTCCGTCGTCGCCTCTTTTTTGAATATCGGCACCTCGGCTTTGAGCCGGTTGATACCGTCTTCGACGGTTCGAAACGCCTCTTCGCGGTGTCCCGCGAGCACGACGACGAACACGATGTCCTCGCCGTACTCGATGCGGCCCGTCCGGTGGTGCATGAGCACGTCGAAGACGCCCTCGCGCGCTTCGAGTTCCTCGCGGATGGCGTCCATTCGCGCCTCCGCGACGCCCTCGTACTTCTCGAACTCGAGGAACTCGGTCGGCGAGTCGTCCGCGCTGTCTTTCGCCCGGACGCGCCCCGTGAACGTGGCTATCGCGCCCGAACGCTCCGCGCTCGCCGAGCGTTTAGCGCGCGCGACGAGCGATTCGAGCGTCTCGTACTCGCCCACGTCGTCGAGCGCGTCCACGACGGACTCGATATCGAGCGCGTCCGCGTCCGGCGCGCTGACGAGGGGTTCCCCGGCGGGGTCGGCGTCGCCGAGAACGACTCGCGGAACGTTCGCGTCCGGGAACCCCGACACCACGGCGAACTCGTGGTCCGGCGCGAGTTCGTCGAGCGCGTCGGTCAACGAGCGGTTCGCACCGCGCGCGCGCCACCCGCCGTCGCCGAGTTCGAACGCGGTCGAATCGGTCGCCTCCGGCGACCCCTTCGTGACGGTGCCGACCGCACCGCGTTCCGCGAGCCGCTCGGCGAGTCGGTCGGCGACGGCGGCCGACTCGCTCCCGACGACGCTCAGTACCTTCATGTGCGTATCGCGGGCGGCGAGGCGCTTTTACCCTTCGGTCGGAAGTTGAGAACGCTTAAGGCCGCGTCCGGGTAAGACGGCGATAGCATGAAGGTGGTCGTTTCTATCGGCGGGAGCGTGCTCGCGCCGGACCTGAAATCCCAGCGCGTCCGCGGACACGCCGAAGTCATCGAGTCGCTCGCGACGGAGGGGTGTACCGTCGGCGCTGTCGTCGGCGGCGGCGGCGTCGCCCGAGAGTACATCGGAACAGCCCGTAATCTCGGCGCGAACGAGATAGAACTGGACGACATCGGTATCGACGTGACCCGACTGAACGCTCGACTCCTCATCGCGGCGTTGGGCGAGCGGGCCGCGCCCAGTCCGGCGGAGACCTACGAGAAAGCCGGTACCGCGATGCACCGCGGCGACATCGCGGTCATGGGCGGCGTGATGCCGGGGCAGACGACCGACGCCGTGAGCGCGGCGCTGGCCGAGTACACGAACGCCGACCTCCTCGTCTACGCGACGAGCGTGGACGGCGTGTTCAGCGACGACCCGAACGAGATAGACGACGCGACGAAGTACGACGAACTCTCGGCGAGCGACCTCGTGGACGTCATCGCCGACCTCGAGATGACCGCGGGGAGTTCCTCGCCGGTCGACCTGCTGGCCGCGAAACTCATCGAGCGGTCGGGCGTCCGCACCATCGTCCTCGACGGCACCGAACCGGAACGAATCGCCGACGCCGTCCTCTCCGGCGACCACAGCGGAACCGACATCATTCCGGAGGGCGCGGACGACGAGATGTCCTACTGGGTACAAGGATGAGCGCGGACTCGGCACCGGCGGACGACCGCGACGGGGGCGGGGACGACCACCACGTCTTCTGGGCCGACGAGGTGGCCGACCGAATCGAGGCGCACGACCCCGACGACCCCATCATCATCAAGGGCGGCATCTCCCCGTCGGGGGTGCCGCACCTCGGCAACGTCAACGAGATCATGCGCGGCTACTTCGTCGCGGAAGCCCTGCGCGACCGGGGCCACGAGGTGCGGCAGGTGTTCACCGCGGACGACCGCGACCCGCTCCGAAAACTTCCCCGGAAACTCGCCGACCTGGAGGGGAACATCGTCGAACTCGGCGACGTTAACGCCGGAGCGCTCGGGCGCAACCTCGGTAAACCGTACACCGACATTCCCGATCCGTTCGGCTGCTGCGACTCCTACGGCGACCACTTCTCGAATCTCATCCAGCAGAGCGCGGACCTGCTCGGCGTCCCCATCGACGTGGTCTCGAACACGGAGCTGTACGAGTCCGGCGAGTTGGAGGAGGTGACTCGCCACCTCCTCGAACGCGCCGAGGAAGCCCGCGAGGTGCTCGCGGAGTATCAGGACAAGGTGGACGACGACTACGTTCCGTTCAACCCCATCTGCGAGGAGTGCGGGAAGATAACGGAGACCGTGACGGACTTCGACGTCGAGGAGGGCACCGTCGAGTACGTCTGCACCGACCTCGAGGCGGGCGACAATACCATCGAGGGCTGCGGCCACGAGGGGACCGCGACGCTCCGCGAGGGTAAACTTCCGTGGCGCTTCGAGTGGCCGGCCCAGTGGAAGACGCTCGGCGTGGACTTCGAACCCTTCGGCAAGGACCACGCCGAGGGCTCGTGGCCGAGCGGCGAGGACATCGCCCGCAACGTCATGGGCTTCGAACCGCCCGTGCCGATGACCTACGAGTGGTTCACGCTCGACGGGAAGCCCTTCTCCTCGTCGGAGGGGAACGTCGTCCTCGTCAAGGAGGTGCTCGAACTGCTCGAACCCGAGGTGCTGCGGTACTTCTTCACCAAAGACCCGAGCAAGGCGCGCGATTTCAGCATCGAGCGTCTCGATCTGCTGGTGGACGAGTTCGACCGCTTCGAGCGCGTCTACTTCGGCGAGGAGGACGCGGACGAGCGGGAACGCGCCCTCGCGGAGCGCGCCTATCCGATGGTCGCGAGCGAGATCCGCCCCGACCGCATCCGCATCCCCTACACCTTCGCCGCCGTGCTGGGGATGACCGACGACCCCGACCTCCGCGAGGATATCGCGCGACGGGAGGGTCACATCCCCGACGACGCGCCCGACTGGGCCGTCGAGGGTGCGCTCGCGCGCGTCGAGCGCGCGCGAGCGTGGGCGCGCCGAACGAACAACGAGTACGACTACGACCTGAAGCGAACCGAACTGCCCGACGTGGCGCTCGACTCCGAGACGGAGGTCGCGCTGGACGAACTCGCCGACTTCGTCGAAGCGGGTCACGACGGCGAGGCGATTCAGGGCGAGATTTACGAGACGGCCAAGCGCCACGACATCGACATCGGCGAGTTCTTCGGCACGGGCTATCGGCTCTTTTTCGACGAGAAACAGGGGCCGAAACTCGGTCCGTTCCTCTCGAACTTGGACCGCGAGTTCGTGCTCCGCCGACTGCGTCGAGAGGGATAGCCCGCCGTCAGCGGCGTCAGCGCGGTAACTGCCAGCAGAGTTAAGACCGATGGCAGACAATATACACTTACCTCCGACTAACAAGTGCATAACAAAGAACGTGCCGATACTACGAGGAGGTGTGAGGTCTGTCTGACGACCAATCACGTCAGCGACTGAACGGTGATATTACCATGGCCCTGATAGAACTCAATCTCGAGAAACCGGCGTTGAAACGGACCGAACTCGTCAAGGAAGACGAAGCAACAACCCAAAAGGCGGAATCGCAGACCGCGGACATCGAGACGGAGGCCGAATCCGAGGAGACGGAGGAGACCGAATCGACGAAGGGAGGAAGTCGAACTCGGACGTTCGCCCGCCGCGCCGCGGTGCTCGGCGGCACCGCCGCCGGAATCGCCGCCGCTCGAAAGTTCCGCCAGCGCCGCCAGAGTAAGCAGGCGGAACAGCAGGAACTCGAAGAAGACTGGCAGGCGGCGGAGTAGCGCTCCAACTTTTTCCGTTCTTCCCAAACGCCTTTGAGCGACGGGGACTTTCTTTCGCTCGATGGATACGATTGTGTGGGTGCTTCTCGGAATCGCGGCCTACTGGTTCGCCCTGCTCGCGCTTCGGGCGAACGATATGCTGCCGCCGTATCTCGGTATGCAGGGGCCGATTCTGACGCTGCACACGCAGAGAGGAAAGCGACTGCTCGACCGCCTCGCCCGTCCGAAGCGATTCTGGCGAGCGTGGGGGAACTTCGGTCTCGGCATCGCGCTGGTCGTGATGGCCGGGACGTTCCTCCTCCTCGTCGTACAGGCGATTCTCGTCCTCCAAAATCCGCCGGAGCCGTCCGCGGTCACGCAACCGCGAAACGTGCTCGTCATCCCCGGCGTCAACGATTTCCTCCCGCTCTCGGTCGCCCCGGAGATAATGTTCGGGCTGCTCGTCGGACTGGTCGTCCACGAGGGGGGACACGGTATCTTCTGCCGGGTCGAGGACATCGAGATAGAGTCGATGGGCTTGGCGCTGCTCGCCGTCCTTCCCATCGGCGCGTTCGTCGAACCCGACGAGGAGAACCGGAGGCGAGCCGACAGGGGGAGCCAGAGCCGGATGTTCGCGGCGGGCGTGACGAACAACTTCGCGGTCACGCTGCTCGCGTTTCTGCTCCTCTTCGGTCCGGTGATGGGGTCGATAACCGTCGCGTCCGGCGCGGCGGTCGGCGGCGTGTTCAAAGGGTCGGCCGCGGACGACGCCGGACTCCAGCGCGGCGATAGAATCGTCGCGGTCAACGGGAAGGCGGTCGAGAACAACGCCGACCTCGAATCGAAACTCGCCACCATCGAGAGCAGGAGCGTGTCCGTCACCGTCGAGCGCGGGGACGAAAAAACCAACATGACCATCCAGCGCTCGCTGCTCGTCACGGGAGTCGCGGTGGACTCGCCGTTCGCGTCGGAGCAAAATCGGAACTCCGGCGTCGATAAGGGCGAACGAATCACCGCCGTCAACGGCACCCGGGTCTACACGGAGCAGGCGCTGAACCGACAGCTCGCGAACAAGAAGGTCGCCACCCTGACGGTGAACGGCTCGCAGGTGACCGGGCCGGTCGGGGCGCTCTCGACCGTCCAGGAGGGCGGCCCGGCCAGCGAGACGCGACTGAACTCCGGCGATTCCATCGTCATCACGGCCATCGACGGAACCCGAATCACCAACAGCAGCGACTTGACCCGCACCCTCGACCGGTACGAACCGGGGCAGACCGTGACCGTCGAGGCCTACGCGAAGGAGGGCGGGGAGTACGTCCGTCACACGTACGACGTGACGCTCGGCCGGAACAGCGGCGGCGAGGCCATCGTCGGCATCCTCGTCGCGCCGGGCACCTCCGGCGTCGCGGCGAGCGGTTTCGGGACGGAGCTCTACCCCGCGGAGACGTTCCGCGACCTCGTCGCGGGGCAGTTCCTCTCCGTCTTCGGCGGCGGCGGCGACGGACCGCTCAAGACGTTCCTGCTCGGCGTCGGCGGGACTCTGTTGCTCCCGTTCGCCAGCCTCTCGATGCCCGTCAACTACAACTTCGCCGGATTCGTCGCGTCGAACAGCAACTTCTACGCGGTACAGGGGCCGCTGTCGGTACTCGGCGGCGGCGCGTTCCTGCTGGCGAACGCCCTGTTCTGGACGGGGTGGATAAATCTCAACCTCGGCTTCTTCAACTGCATCCCGGCGTTCCCGCTGGACGGCGGCCACCTCCTGCGGATGGGTGCCGAGGCGGTCGTGTCGCGCCTCCCGACGAGCCAGGGTCGGCAGGTGACGACGATGATAACGACGAGCGTCGGATTGACGATGCTCGCCAGCCTCGTCCTCATGGTGTTCGGACCGCAACTGCTGGCGGGGTAGTCCGGTTTCGAAACGCCCCGGTTACTCCTCGAGACCCATCCGCTCGTAGAACTCCTCGGGCGTGTCGGGAATGCGATCGAACTCGCCGAAATCGCGCTCGTGGTGGCGGATTATCTGCTCGACGATCCACGAACTGAACGTCTCGTCGAACTGCCACTCGCCGGCGGGACTCGTCACTTCGAACCGGTCGTCGGTGGCGAAGGCGACGTAGACGTGGTAGAAACCGAGGATGACGTCCGCGAACTCGCGCGCTTTCGTGCCGCTCTCTTCCCGTTTCTCTTCCAGTTCCTCGTAGCCCGCGTCGGTGAGTTCGAAGTACTTCCGGTCGGGTTCGTCCTCGCGCTCGATTCGTTCGGCCCACCCCTTCTCCTCGAACTTGTAGAGGATGGGGTACACCGACCCGTAGGACGGTTCCCAGTGGCCGCCGCTTATATCACGGATCTCTTTCAGTATCTCGTACCCGTACCGCGGCTTTTGATTCAGAAGTTCGAGCACTAGGTACGAGATCAGGCCTTTCGGCGGGCCACTTTTCCGCATCGACTGGGGGTTTAAGTCGTGTTTTTGAAAGGCTTTCGGTACCGGCGGTACGCCGAAGAATTACATCAATTGTCAAAAACGGGTAACAATACCGCCTCGCCGAACCGACCGACCGTCGCGGCGTCCGACGGCCGAGACGGACTCAAAACATCCTTGTCCGGTCGCTCCCAACCCCCGCGTATGCCGAGAAAGGCCCCACCGACCCGCGAAGGGTGGTACGCGCTCCACGACTTCCGAACCGTCGACTGGAAGGCGTGGCGGGACGCCCCCGAGCGAGTCCGCGAGAACGCGCTGAGCGACGGAGTCGAGTTCCTGCAAGCCCGCGAGAACGTCGTCGACGCCGAGGACGGGTCGTCCGCCGTGTTCAGCGTCATGGGACACGGCGCCGACCTGCTGGTCCTCCACTTCCGCCCGACGATGGCCGACCTCGACACCGCGGAGCGAGCGTTCGAACGAACGGGATTCGCCGACTTCACGGAGCGGACCGATTCCTACGTCTCCGTGACCGAAGTGGGCGGATACACCTCCGACGAGATGGTGAAAGACCCCGACGAGATCGAGGACACCGGGATGGCCCGCTACGTGGCGAGCAAACTCTACCCCGACGTGCCCGACGCCGAGTTCGTCTGCTTCTACCCGATGAACAAGCGCCGACTCGGGGAGGACAACTGGTACGACACGCCGTTCGACGAGCGGAGCGAGATGATGGCGAGCCACGGCGAAATCGGGAAGGGGTACGCCGGGAAGGTCACCCAGATAATCACCGGCAGCATCGGGATGGACGACTTCGAGTGGGGCGTCGACCTGTTCAGCAACGACCCGACGAACATCAAAGACCTGCTGTACGAGATGCGCTTCGACGAGGCGAGTTCGCGCTACGCCGAGTTCGGGTCGTTCTACTTCGGGCGGCGGTTCCCGCCGGAAGACCTCCCGGCGTTCATGGCCGGCGAGGAGATTCCGACGCCCGAGGACGCCCACCCGCACGGAGGCGGTCGCGGACGGGCGGGGGCGCACGATCACGGCGAGCAGGGGGGCGCAAGTGCGCACGCCCGCGGAACCGAAGGCGGACACCCGCACGGCGGCGACGGATCGGACGACGTCCGCGGCGAACTCGAGGACCTCGACATCTACGCCGGAAAACCGCACGGCGAGGACGTGTACGCGATGGTGCTCTACTCGGAGGCCGACGCCGAGGAACTGTTCGACGAGGTCGACGGCTTGCGGAGCAACTTCGACCACTACGACACGCACGTGAAGACGGCGGTGTACGGCGGCGAGGTGCGGTCGGCGGTCGTCAGCATCTGGGAGACCGAGAGCGCCGCCGAGACGGCGGGCGGTTTCCTCGCCGACCTGCCGGGCATCGTCGGTCGCGCCGGCGAGGAGAGCGGGTTCGGCACGATGGGGATGTTCTACACCGTCGAACCCGACCGTCGCGAGGACTTCGTCGCGAAGTTCGAGACGGTCGGCGACGTGCTGACCGACACGGAGGGCCACTTCGACACCGAACTGCTGGCGAACCACGAGGACGAAAACGACATGTTCATCGCCAGCCAGTGGCGCTCGAAGGAGGACGCGATGGACTTCTTCCGGAGCGACGCCTTCCGCGACACGGTGGACTGGGGCCGGGACGTGCTCGCCGACAGACCGCGGCACGTGTTCCTCGCGTAGGCGTTCGCGTCGCTCCGTCTCTCGCACGGAACGCCGGAGCGTTCTCGCGTGCGAAGTAGACCCCCGGCGCGCCGAAGTTCGACGGCGCGGGGTGAAAGTGAAATTCGGCCACAAAAAACTCGGCACCGTCATTCGATTTTCGAGTCGAAACGAAGGCCGCCGGAAGGAGCACTCCGCGCCGCAACCAAAACCCCCTTGCCTACGGGTGAGTAACTAACCTATAAGAAAATCGAGGGTGAAATAAGCGCATGACAAAGCGACACGTTACGCTCCCCGAGTCCGCCGAAGCGGGCGTCCGCGGGTTCATCGACGAAGTGGACGACCGCCTCGCAGGCGACGAGGACACGTGCGACGTGGTCGAGGAAGTGCTCGTCGATCTGCACGGCGACCGCGACGCGTACGAGGCGTGGCAGAACGGCGAACAGGTATCGAACGCGGAGCGCGTTCGCCTCCAGAGCTACGACCCCTGCAACGCGACGCTGGAGAGCGAGTACTACGCCGAGAAGGACGAGGAGACGTTCCGCGAGTCGAAACACCTCCAGTGGCTCTGGCGGCAGTTCGACGCGACGCCGATGGCCGACAACGTGGAATTCGCGCTTCGCTTCCGCCAGATGCTCGCGAACCACCTCTTCGAGGAGTGCGGCGACGACTGTCGGTTCTTCAAGGGCATCTCGTTCACCTACGGACACAACATCCGAATCGGCGACAACACGGTCGTCCACGACGACGTGCACCTGGACGACCGCGGAAAACTGACCATCGGAAACCGGTGTTCCATCAGCGACGGCGTCCACATCTACAGCCACGACCACGACGTGGTCGACCAGACCGAGGTGACGAACTACCACACCGTCGTCCGCGACGACGTGCGACTCACCTACGACGCGATGGTTCGCGCCGGCGTCGAAGTCGGCGAGAACGCGCTCGTCGGCGCGCGGGCGGTCGTCCAGAGCGATATTCCGGCGCATCACGTCGCGGTCGGAATGCCGGCGAAGAGCATCCGCGTGAAACCGGGGTGGGAAGACGAGGCCGTCCCCGTGGACGACGTCCCGCCGACCGAGAAGGAAGCGCGGCGCATCGACTACGAACTCCCCGACGACCTGGACCAGTTCGACGAGTTTCGGCGCGACTTCGACCCGTCGGACTAACCCGCACTGTTTTTCTCCCGTGAGGTCGTGGTGCGGACTATGCGACGCCGTACGTACCTCCGGTCGATTGCGCTCGGCATCACCGGGCTCGCCGGATGCACGGAGTCGTCCGGCGGTACGACTCAGACTCCGACGACGAAGCGCGTTCCGGGGGTGCGCGTTAAAACGGTCGCTATGAATCTCGAAGTGCCGTGGGGTGTCGACTTCGACTCGAACGGCGACCTCTATCTCGCCGAGCGACCGGGCCGTATCCGGCGTATCCGCCCGAACGGGAACAAAGTCGTCGCCGACTTCACGAAGCAGGTGGCTCACAGCGGCGAAGGCGGTCTACTCGGACTCGTCTTGCACCCGGAAGACGAGGAGCTAGCGTACACGTACCAGACCTACAAACGGGGCGGAAAACTCCAGAACCGAGTCGTCCGCCACCGCGTCGACGACGGGTTCGAACCGGAACGAACCATCCTCGACGGAATCCCGGCCTCGTCGATTCACGACGGCGGTCGACTCGCCGTCCACGACGGTTCGCTGTACGTCACCACGGGGGACGCCGGAAGCGGGGGACGAGCGCAGGACAAGCAGTCCCTCGCCGGAAAAGTTCTCAGGCTGACGCTCGACGGAAAGCCGCATCCGGACAACCCCTTCGGAAACGAGGTGTTCACCTACGGCCACCGCAACCCGCAGGGACTCGCGTTCCGCGACGGAACCCTCTTCAGCACGGAACACGGCCCCGACGAGGACGACGAGATAAACGTCCTCGAAGCCGGAAACAACTACGGCTGGCCCGAGGTGACCGGAAAGAGCGAGCGGTTCACCGACCCCCTCGCGACGTACACGCCGACCATCGCGCCCGGCGGCGCGACCTTCTACGACGGCCCGATAACGGAGTGGCGCGGTGATTTCTTCTTCGGGACGCTCGCGGGGAGACACCTCCGCCGAGTGCGATTCGACGGTCGACGGGTGGTCGAACAGGAACGCATCCTTGACGGTGCGTACGGTCGCCTCCGGACGGCGTTCACCGGGCCGAACGACCACCTGTACGTGACGACCAGCAACCGGGACGGTCGCGCGGAGAGTCCCGCACCGCAGGACGACCGCGTTCTCATGCTTCAGCCCGCGTAATCTCGATAGGCGACGACCGCGACTTCGGCGCGTCGTACCCCCCGACGCCTTCTTTTCCTCGTACCCCCCGACGCCTTCTTTTCCTCGTTCACCCCGACGAGCTCGCCCTTTCACCCGTCGGTTCGGAGGCTTCCGAGCGAGTTTTCGAAGTCCGTCGGCGACCGCTCGGCTGGACATCGGTCGGGACGACGCGAGAGGCAAGAAGCGCGGCGAGGACCCGAACGCCGCGGCGAGATACCGCAAGCGAGAGCGAGCCCAGCCGACTCGTCAACGAGCGTTCTAAAGTTGGCAGATAGGTACGTGCGAAGCTACCAAGTACCACGACGACGTATGTCACCATGGAGCATGAACGTCTGGGGGTGGATCGTCCTGTACGTCGTCCTCTTCGCAGGGTTACAGCTACTCATCTATCGGTTCCTGCGCAGCGACGAGGACTCGCCGCTGTTGCAATCGACGCCGCCGAGTCCGGAGCAGAGCGCGCCGGACGACGTGCGAAAGGAGAGCGTCTTGGAGGAGTTCCGCGAGGACGACCCCGACGTGCGCCAGTGTCCCCACTGCGGAACCGAGAACGGGACGGAGTACACCTTCTGCCGCGAGTGCGTCGAACCGCTCGGCGTGTGGTAGCTCCGCGTCGTTCGGCTCGTCGCAATCCGGCGCGGTGTAGCCACGCTTTTCCCGCTCGGGCTCCCACTCGAAGCCAATGGCCCGCGCCGTCGCCATCAACGTCGCCGCGAACACGAACCAGCCCGGCGTCCGCGGCCCGATTCGGCCGGACGGAAGCTTCGAGTACGTCCCGATTCCGGAGTCCGAGCCGACGACTCGCCCGGTGCCGACCTACGCCGACCTCGACCTCTCGGTGGAGTTGCCGGAGGGGGCGAAAGCGTCGCCGGTTCACCTCGATCCGGAGTTCGCGGAGTACCCGTGCTGCGAACGCTACACCTACGGCGACCCCTTCGGGGTGAAAGCCCGGCCATTGTTGGAACTCGACGAGGGCGATTACGTCTTCTTCTACGCCACGCTCTCGACGGTCGGGAAACCGGAGCGGGAGTGGATTCCGCCGAGGTGGGGCGCGTACGTCATCGGGCAGTTCCGGTTGGCGCGGGAGCCGATTCCGGGGGCGGAGTTCGCGGCCCTCGACGCGGAGGTGCGGGACCTTTTCGACAACAACGCCCACCTGAAACGCGACGAGTTCGACGCGGCGGTGCTGTTGGAGGGTGCGGCGGACGGGTCGGAGCTGTACGACACCGCGATTCCGCTGAGCGGCACCGAGGGGGCGACGGCGAATCGGCTGGTGACGGAGCTATCGAGCGATTCGGGGAAGGGGCCGTGGTGGCGCAGGCCGATGCGGTTCGAGCAAGACGGTGTGGAGGAGATTTTGGGACTGCGGGAGAATCGGTAGTACCGGTAGTGATTCCCGCGATAGGCGGGTGGAGTGACGCGGGCGGAAAGTCCACGGTGCGAGTTCCGGAGCGTACCTTCAGACTCCCCACGCGATTCTGTCCCACAACCGCTCGTAGCAGTAGTACGTGCCGGTTTTGACGACGTTCGTGGCGACACCGATGCTCACCGCGTCCGTCGTGTTTCCGGTGATTAACAGCGCGACGCCGACGGTGACGACGAGCATGAACACTCGATAGCAGAGCGTCTTGACCACCGCCCGCGAACGGAGTTGGTTCGGGTACCGCGTGACGTACCGCCTCAGACCGGTGTTCATGTGCTCACGCACTCTTACATAAGGTAAAGTAGTTACGCTAGGTTCTGAATGTAATCTCGATGGGTTACGTGTGATCTTGCAGGTCGGCGAGGACGGGCGTTCCACTACTCGAAGCGCTTGCGAGATGTTGGGTTCGGAGGGAGAAACTGACGAAAAGGGTGCGGTATGCGCCGACCGGGAGTCGAACCCGGGCTATGAGCTTGGGAAGCTCATGTCCTACCACTAGACCACCGGCGCGCACCGCACTCGATTTCTTCGCTCCACCGTCACTTCAACGTAGCGCTTCCGGACGTTCGTCGAGAAATTCGCGACCGGCGGGGAGGTTTTAGTCATCAGCCGACCAACAGCCGACGATGATCGACCTCGAACTCTCGGAGGAGGAACTCGAAGCCCACCGCGAGCACATCACCGCGTTCGTCCGCGAGAAAGCGGCGGAGGCGGGCACCGATTCGGCGGTTCTCGGGCTGTCTGGCGGCATCGACAGCACGCTGACGGCGCACCTCGCGGTCGAAGCGCTCGGGAAGGAGAACCTCCACGGACTCGTCATGCCCGGCGCGGTGAGTCGGGAGGACAACATGAGCGACGCCGAGTGGGTCGCCGCGGAGCTGGAGATTCCCTACGACGTATTCGAGATAAACCCCGTCGTGGACGAGTTTTTGAACACTTACTCCGAAGCCGCGGGCGACCAACTGGCGGTCGGCAACGCTCGCGCCCGCACGCGTGGGGTGTTCAACTACCTCGTCGCCAACCACGAGGGGGCGATAGTGCTCGGCACCGGAAACCGCACCGAGGCGCTGGTCGGCTACTTCACGAAGTACGGCGACGGCGCGGTCGACTGCCACCCAATCGGCAACCTCTACAAACAGCAGGTTCGCCAACTCGCCGCGCACGTCGGCGTGCCGGACGAACTCGTGGAGAAAGAACCCACGGCCGGGCTGTGGGCGGGTCAGACCGACGAGGGGGAACTGGGTATCGACTACGACACCCTCGACGCGATTCTGGCGCTCCACGTCGACGGACCGCTCTCCGTCGCCGCGACCGCCCGACAGGTCGAAGACGCGACCGAGGAGGACGTGCGGCGAATCGACGCGATGTACGACCGAAGCGCGCACAAACGCGCCGTCCCGCCGTCGCCCGACCCTCTGTAACTTCCCTTTCGCTACTTCCACTCGCCCGAATCGCGACGCGCCGCAATGTCGTCGGCGTTCGACGTCACGAGTTCGCCGAACGCTTCGGCTTCGCGTTCGGCCTGCACCTCCACCGGGGAGCGGTCGCGGACGCGAGTTTTGACGATACTGAGCGCGTCGGATGCGTTCGCCGCCAACTCCTCGGCCACCGAACGCGGCTCCTCGACGATGCGCGAGACGAGACCCATCCGCCGCGCCTCCTCGGCGGTCACGACCCGACCGGAGAGCGCGAGGTCGAGCGCCTCGCCCAGTCCGACGGTGTCCGGGAGGCGGGCGGTACCGCCCCACGCGCCGAAGAGACCGAGTCGGACGCCCGGTTCGGCGAACGTCGCGTCCGGCGTGGCGACCCGCACGTCGCACGCCAGCGCGAGTTCGACGCCGCCACCTCGCGCCGCGCCGTCGATTCCCGCGACGACGACGCTGTCGGCGCGCTCGATCTCGTTGGCCACCCGTTGGCCGCGCTCCGCGAACTCCTCCGCCGACTCGCGGTTCAACCCCGCCACGACGTCGAGGTCGGCGCCGGCGCAGAACGCCGCACCTTCGCCGCGCACGTAGACGACCGGTTGGTGCGCTTCGCGGACGGCGCTCGCGAGGTCGTCCAGTCCGTCGGGCGTGAGCGCGTTGCGGCGCTCCGGACGGGCTATCGTTACGGTTCTGATCTCCGGACCGTCGAGTATTCGAATCATACCGTCCGGTTGGCGACGCTTTCCAAAGGTCTTTGGCGGTTCCGTCGTAACCCCCCGACAATGGAAGAGGCCGTCCGGGCGCGCGGAGCAGCGCGCGAGGCTATCGGAGATATCACGCCAGCGCGACTCCGCGACCGCATCGTCGGACTGCTGGACTCGTCGGGGATGGTTCCGGGCGTGTTGACGCTGTTGAGTGCGCGAGCAGCCGGTGACGGTGCCGGCACGACCGAAGTCGAGAGTCGCGCCGCCGGCGTCCAACTCATCTACGAGGGACTGCAACTCACCCGACGGCTCGCGCTCGACGAACCGTGGGAGACGGAGTCGCAGCACACCGAGAGTAACATCGCCGTTCTGGCGGCGGACGTGATGGTCTCTCGCGGTTTCTCCCTCCTCGCCCGCACGGAGGCCGCCGACACCGCGGTTCGGACCGTCAAATCGTTCGGTCGGAACCAGACCGAACTGCGCGCCGACCGCTCGCTCGAAACCGACGTGTTCGAACTCGCTATCGTCGCCGGAACGACGGTCGGCGGCGGCGACGTACCGGCCGGAACTCGGCGGTACGCGGAACAGCTCGCCGCGTCGATCACGGACCACGAGTCGGCGGAGTTGCTCTCCGACGACGCGATCGACACGCTGGTGAAGCTGTCCGGCAGACGAACGAACTGGCCCGACGAGGCCCCGTCGTCCGCCACCGACCCCTGATGCGAATCGAAACGCCTAAAGTCGGTTCCACGTGTAGGAATGAATGCCGCGCCTGGGTAGCTTAGCGGTAAAGCGCGTCCTTGGTAAGGACGAGAGCCCGGGTTCAAATCCCGGCCTAGGCTTGCTGTAACTTGGTTAAAATCCGCGCAAATGAAGGTCCACAGTGACCACGTCGATCATCTGGGGTGATCGTATGAGCCGCGACAATTCGGTGGGTCGCGGCCGTTCGATGCCACGCTGCCCGCAGGACGCCGTCCGTTCTGCCGCCCCGGGGACGTACTGTGACTCTCGAACGACTCCTCCAACGGGGGTTCGGTAGCTCACGGCCGACGGAGACGACCCGATCGCCCGTCAGAGCGCCACCCGAACGGCATCCAGGAGCGTCTCAGGGCCGTCCTCGTGGTAGACGTTCGCCGTCGGGAGGCCGAACCGATTCCGCTCGGTCGCCGGGTCGCCCCACGTCGAGAGGGCGGCGACCGAGGTATCACACAGGCGTTCGACGAGTTCGCGCTCGACGTCGACGCCGCGGACGGGGAACCGATCGAAGTGGGTGCGGCTGGTTCGGTCGCGGTCGTCAACGAGCACGACGGCGTCGGGCCAGGCGCCGTGGAGCAGCGAGAGGGTCACGCCTGAGTAGGCGCGGTGGGTGAGCGCTCCCTGACCCTCGACGAGGACGAGGTCGTGGTTCGCGCCGACGGCGTGGACGAGGTCCTCGACGACGCCGGCTGCGAAGTCCGCGGGCACGCGGTCGACGACGACGCCGCGGTGCGCGCCGACCATGATGCCCGTCTGACCGGTGGCGACCCACCCGGCGTTGAGGCCTGCCCGGCGAGCCGCCCGGTACAGTTCGAACGTCGTCGTGCGCTTGCCGACCGCGCAGTCGGTGCCGACCGTGAGGACGATGTCGGCATCAACATCGTCGACCCGCCCGTCTGCGACCCTGAGGTCGTCGTCCGTGGGGGGTTTGCGGACGTCGAACAGGCGAACGCCGCACTCGTCAGCGAGGGTAACCCAATCGTCGCGTTCACTCAAGAAGACGTGGAGCCCGGAGACAACGTCACATCCGGCGCGCATCGCCGCCCGTATGTCGGTTATCCACTCCTCGGGGAGGGTGCCTCCGGCTGGCGCGACGCCGATGACGAGGGCTTCCGCCTCGGGAACCGTTTCCAGGGCGGCCGACATCGACTCGACGACCGGCACGTCGGCAACGTCCGGGCGGGCGAGCACGTCCGCGGCCGACCGGCCGGCCCGCTCGGAGTCTACGACGGCGCCGACGTCGAACAGTTCGCTGTGCATGACGACACCGTTGGCGGTCTTGCCGGCCGTCTTCCCGAATGCTCCCTCCGCGAGGACGATGGCCGGTGCCGGCAGGTCGAACGCGCTTCGCAGATTCATGGCCTCACGTTGGCGGGGAGCGAGACAAAGAGCCACCACCTCTCATGAGAGGGAGTGATTATTACCCACTGTACCGGGAGATGGGATCACATGCCACGCGAAAGCGTCTCATCCGACGCCCGTGACCAGCGCACGATCAGTATTTTCGCCCGTCTGCTGCAGGGTCGATTTGGATCGATCGTCCTTCCGGCGATCATTCTCCAGTCGCTGCTCATCGGGGGCGGTTACGCTAGCGGCCGCGAGGTCGTCGCTTACGGCGCCAAGTTCGGCTCCGCCGGACTGCTCGCCATCGCGGCCATTTTCATCGGGTTTACCGTCATGTCGGTAGTCGTGTTCGACCTGTCTCGAACGTTTGGTACGTACGACTACAAGAGTTACATGCAGGCGATCATCTGGAAGGGTTGGCCGCTGTTCGACGTCCTATTCGTGGTGATGGCGACCGTCGTTATCGCGGTGATGGCCTCGGCCGCCGGGTCGATTATGGAACAGACGCTCGGCATCCCCTACATGGCCGGTATCATCGCCATCATCGCCGTCGTCGGCGTACTCACGTACTACGGAGCAAGTCTCATCGAGCGGTTCAAGACCGTCGGTACCGGCTTCCTCTACCTCGCCTACGTTGTCTTCGGCGTCATCGTCCTCTCGGCGGTGTGGGGCGACGTGACGAACGTGCTCGCAACCGGAAACACGTCCTACGTCGACGACGCGAGCACGGGCGAGGTGCTCCAGTCGGGCGTGCTCTACGTCGGATACAACCTAGCAATCTTTCCGGCGGTGTTCTTCGCGCTGCACCGACAGGACACGCGAAAGGAGACGATCATCTCCGGCGTGCTCGCCGGTGTTATGATGACGGTTCCGTTCCTGATCACCTACCTCTGCCTGATGGGCTTCTACCCGAGCGAGTCGGTGATAGGCGCGGAAGTTCCGTGGCTCCCCATGTTGGAGAGCGTCGGCGGCCCCTTGCTGATCGGCTTCTACGGGATCGTCATCGGCTGGACGCTCGTTGAGACGGCGGTTGGGGCGATCCACGCCATCATCCACCGCGTCGACACCGACTTCGCGGAGATCGACGCCGGGCGGTTCGCCGAGGTCGACGGCCTCACTTCGCTGCAGAGCGCCGCGATCGGCGTCGGTATTCTCGTCGCTGCGACGCTACTCTCCCAGTTCGGGATCATCGCGCTCGTCGCGCAGGGGTACACCATCATGGCGTACTTCTTCATCGCCCTGTTCGCAATCCCGACGCTCACGATCGGGCTCATCCGCCTGTTTGAACCGGACTGGAAACGGGAGTTCTGGAGCCGCGCATAAGCGACCAACGCTCCCCCGTTTCGGACGAACCGTTTTATCGGATCGGGACGTACCCGCGTACCATGGCTCAGCCGTCGACGAACATCGCGGGAGATACGGCATGCCTCCGGCTGGTTCTCGACATCTGGCACCCCAACTGCTGGACGCTCGAGGTGACCGAGCGGACGGACGCCGGTCTGCTCGGCCACGGCGTGTACGAGGTCGACGGGCTCGCAGTCGGTCGGTTCACAGCCTTCGGTGACACGACCGACGCGGTCGCCGACCTGATCACCGCCGTCGATGCTTCCCCGCTCACCACCTCCGTGCAGGAGATCCCCGGTCGACGCCTCTCACCCGCAGGGGGGATCGGTGCCGATGTTGCCCCCGGCAACGCCACCCGCGGTCTCTTGGTCACCTACGAGCCAGCTAACAGCATCACGACGCCGCTGGTCTCCCGCGGACTCATTCCGGATGCACCGGTGCGCATCAGCGGCGGCCGCGAGCGGTGGGCGGTGCTGACGGACGACCGTCGCGACACGATTCGCGACCGGCTTGACGAGGTGCGGTCGGAGGCCGACGCCGAGATCGATATCGTCTGCATCACGACGCCAGACGCGACCATGACGTCGCTGTTCCCCGAAGATTCGCTGTCGGAGCGTCAGCGGGAGGTCTTCGAGTACGCCCGCGAACGGGACTACTACGAGCGTCCCCGAGGGATCTCTGCGGCTGACCTCGCGGCGGAGCTCGGCATTTCGAAGGCGACGGTGCTCGAACACCTCCGAAAGGCGGAGTCGAAGTTGCTGGATCCCTGAGATTACGACGGAACGTCAGGAAGCCCGGTCCAAGGATTACCGAGAGGGGCCGTCCGGCTTCTACGGGTAATCAAGGCGAGCGCCTCTTAGGGCGCGAACAACGCAGAGGGTAGCACGCGGCGAGCGGGGGGCCGTGAATCGAACGGCAACCTACTCTGGTGGTTCGGGAGGTCCCCACTCGTCGTGGCCGATTCGGTGCGATAGCGTGAGCGAGTAGTTCAAAGGTGGTCTGGCTTCCGTACGATTTCGGACTTACGTGGGCGCAGATCGCCTTATAAGGAGCCGAAATGCATCGGGAAAACGACTGTTTCCACTGGTGGCGTACAGTGGATATGGACCGACGGACTTCCTCGAAGCATCAGGAACAGTTGGAGCGTAGTCAGCGCAAGTGGGACTTCTGGAGCGCACGCGAATCGCTCTGGGGATTCTATGAGCGAGATACGCGTGAGTTTCGCCGCGCTGCGGTGTCCCAACTGCATCTCGAACAGGGCGACGTCGCTCTCGATATCGGCTGTGGACCGGGGACCAATTTCGAGTTGCTCCGCGAGGCGGTTGGCTCCGAAGGTCGAGTGGTCGGTGTCGACCTTAGCCCCGGGATGATCGAAAGAGCTACCGAGCGGATCGAAACACACGGCTGGGAAAACGTCGAAACCATCCGTGCGGACGCGACGGCGCTCCCTCTGGGCACCGACCGATTCGACGGAGCGCTGGCCACAACTGCGGTGAGTTCTACGCCGGATGTGCGGGCGACCGTCGAAAACGCCTATGGCGCGCTCAAGCCGGGCGCACGGTTCGCCGTCCACGAAATTCGGCTCGTCCCCTCCGGTCTCGGTCGAGTCCTAAACCCGCTCATCGAGCGCTTCTATCGCGTATTCGGAAACTGGAACGATGAGGAAGACGTGTTCACAGAGCTCGAACGCGCCTTTGACGGCGCGACGGTTGTCGAGGCGTTCGCACTAGGGACGAACTATATCGCGGTCGCAAACAAGGCCGACGAGGGAAAGTAGCGGTCTACGGGGAGGGATTCGGTGGTCCGAGCCAATTTCCCACCTAGCCGGATATCACGAATGTACCGCAGTTCTGACGGCGATTCTTTCCGTACTCGGTCGCTCGTTTAACGACCCGATGGTTTAGCCGTTGTTCATTCGCTGGCTGGTGGTGGTCTCACACATCGGGCACCTGCTTACTCGATACGGCTCGCGCGAGAACACGGCATTATCGTTCGTTGGACTCTCGGTGCGGAGTTCGATCGTCACCCGATGAGGCGTTTCACTGAGGCAATTGATACAGGATTCTACCCGTTGGTTACCGTGTGAGTCGTTATTGTCGAATGCCATAGGTTACCGCTCTATTCGGAATCAGTGACGGCGCTCCGATTCCGCCGTGATGACCGCGCAGATCGAGTCGCGCGTAGTGAGACGGTACTCGACATCCCTCGAATCCTTCGCTTGGCGTCATTCGGACCAAAATACGCGGTGTGTCATTTGTTAAGTGACGAGCCCATGGTTCTTGACGATTGCGTCGCTGCCACGAGATTTGGTCGAATCCACTCGCCGAGACGCTGCTGCTTCTCGTCCCGCGCCCGGCCACCACCGCAACCGGTCTCATCACGTTCGCGCTAGCGGGGGTGATTCGCTAGCCTAATTGCTTCCACTCGACGCAGACACTCTCAACAGCCGAGATAGTGGTAACACAGCCAGTGTAGCTCACCCCGAGTTTTACGATGAAAATGAACCAAACTACGCTTCTAGTTGTTTACGGGATGTAGAATGTATTTTTAGGCATCCCGAAGAATTGTTTCTGAGGTGAGAAGTTATAAGAGGATGGCTCGCCTACTACCGGCTACGATGAGTACTCAAGAAACCGTCCGTCAGAAAGCCGGTACCGTCGAGGAAAACCCGGTACGACTCGACCAGGACAAAGCCGAACAGGTCATTGACGCGCTGAATACGGATCTCGCCGATGCGTACGTCCTGTATCACCAACTCCACAAGCACCACTGGCACGTTGCGGGTGCCGAGCACCTCGATGTTCACGTCTTCCTTCAGGAGGCGTACGAGGACGTTGAAGAGGCGGCGGATGAAATCGCCGAACGCGTTCAGGCGCTCGGTGGCGTTCCTCACGCGAGTATGACGGCGCTTGCGGACGCCGCGACGGTCGAATCAGAGGACGAGGACGTCTACGATATTCGCACATCCTTCGAGCACGATCTCGGAATCTACGGTGATATCATCGAAAGTTACCGTGAACACATCGAACTAGTCGATGGACTCGGTGATTTTGCCACGGGAGAAATGCTCCGCGAACAACTCGTCGATCTCGAGGAGCATGCCCACGTCATCGACCACTATCTCGAGAACGACACCTTAGTGCTTGAGTCAGCAACTCACTGACGCTCGGGGCTCTATTCGTAGAATTTTTCCACTCGATGGTGCTCAGTCAGACGTTCGATTACCGTGGGGTAGAGCCTCGTCCGTTCCGATGGGAAGACCGTCACGGGCGAATCTCTTCGACGGTGTCCGTCGCGATCCACCCGTCAGTGTTCCCCGTTTCCAGAAAGACGAGCCGACCGGGACAGGTTTCGCACACCGAAACAGCGGAGATAGCGTCGACGTCTTGGTCCCGCATCGCGTCCGACTCCGATCGTGACTGAGCTGCCATATGGGGTGGTTTAGGTAGACCTAAACCAAAAAGATTCGGGTATTGACCGAGTCACATCCCCGTACGACACATCGGCACGAGAGGACGCCCGAGTCACGGATTACGGATGGCTCTCACCAGTTCGTCCGTACTATCTTCGTCGGCTGAGTCGCCCGAGAAATCGCCTTTCCCGAATAACTGCGCGTAGAGATACACTCCCGCGAACGACGCCGTATAGTTCCAGTACGGCACCGTCGACCCACCTCCCACGGTTCGGGTTTCTTACTGGTGGAGTTGTCCGCCGACACTACTTGGCAAGTACGATTAAGACAGTGGCAGTGATTCTCAAACATATGTTGAATCGTCTCCACCTGCGGTCAGCGACTGAAACCATGCCTACTGAGCGATCGAAAGCCACCGACGGGGGGACCGACACCGAAGCCGTCACGAAAACGGCACTCTTCCGACTCGGCCGATTAGTGTACGGTGGAATACTGACGATGATGGCCGTGGACGGACTTCGAAACGTCGAAGAACGCGCCCAGTATGCGGAGGCGAAAAACGTGCCTGCGCCCGAATTAGCGACTGTTTCCTCCCATTGGGTGTTGCTGTTCGGTGGCATCGGAATTACATTGTGGCGGTTCCCCGCGCTTGCGGCAAGTGCCGTCGTAACCTTCTTTCTAACCGTGACCCCTGAAATGCACGACTTTTGGACCATCGACGATTCCGAACGGAAACAACAGCAGATGACGCACTTTCTCAAGAACATGGCGCTTCTCGGGACGGCACTACTCCTGCTCGGACTCGCCGAGCACGAAGACTAGCCTCGAACCACGCCGAGAGAGGCACCACGCGAACGGTGAACCATCTCGGGGGCCAAGTCCCGGAGGTACTTGGCCCGTTCCGTCTGTGGAACGGAGATAATTCGGAAGACGAGCCCGATAGCATCGGTGATCCTACTGAACGGTCGAGCAAGCGTTTGCCCACGAGTGACGCGGTTCGTGCGGTGTTCTCATCACCACGGACGGTAGTAATCACTCGATGGCTGGGCGCTCTCGAGGAGGTGCGAAACTAGCCAGTCCATTTACTTACGCCCCGCTTGGCGCTTCTATATCACCGCTGAGCACGTACGAGGTAGCGGAGGAATTACCCTCCGCGAGGAGAGCGAGGCCCATGACGCACGCAATCAATTGGTTCGAACTTCCAAGTACCGACTTCGACAGAGCTGTTGGTTTCTATGCAACGGTCCTCGGTCGCGAGATCGAGGTGTACGAGCCGGAGGAAGAAGAAGTCCACAACGGAAGGGCGGGAATGTTCCAGACCAACGACGGTGAGGTTGGGGGCATAATAGTCGAGACCGACGAGTTCACCGCCGAGAGCGGAGCGAGCATCCCCTACACGCCGACCGCTGACAGTGGGGTCGTCATCTACTTCTCCGTTGATGGTGACTTAGCTGACGCACTCTCACGGGTTGAATCAGGTGGCGGAGAGATTCTCATCCCGAAAGAGGAGATTCCAGAGATGGGTGGTCACTACGCGGTCGTCGCGGATACGGAGGGAAACCGAGTCGGGCTGACGTCCGCCGAATAGCGCATGGCGGACGCTGATATTTCGTTGCAGGCAGCACTCAACGGTGGCCGTGAGCATCCTGCAGTGCCTCGTACGCCGGAGGAACTCGCTACGGAGGCGCGTGCGGCTGTCGACGCTGGCGCCGAATCGCTCCATCTGCACCCGTACGACGAGCGGGGTCACCAAACACTCGCGGCGGAGCCGTGTGCCGTGACGCTACGGGCGGTCCGAGACGCGTGCCCCGGGATTCCGATCTCCCTCAGCACGTCAGCGGACATCGAGCCTGATTCCAAGCGTCGACACGAGTTCGTCGCCGCTTGGACGGTGCTTCCGGATCTCGTGACCGCCAATATGGGTGAAGCGGGAATCCTCGAACTCTGTGAGTTGCTTGTCGAACGTGGTATTGGAATCGAGGCCGGCCTGTTGTCGCTTGACGACGCGCGGATCTTCGTCGAGTCGGGAATCGCGTCGCGTTGCGTCCGAGCGATGGTCGAGCCGCTGGACTCCGACCCGGACGACGCGGTCAGCCACGCCAAGGCCATTGAACGGACCCTCATCGAGGGGGACGTCCCGCTCGAGCAGATCCACCACGGAGATGGTATCGCCTCTTGGGCGGTCAATCGGCGCGCTGTGGCACGCGGCCACGGCATCCGCACTGGTCTGGAAGACACGCTCGTTCTACCCGACGGGCGTACGGCTTCGGGAAACGGTGAACTTGTCGCTGCCGCTGCGTCTCTGGTGGCAGTGGGTGAGTGAGTCTGTGCTATAAGTAGTCCGACACCACGACCGGACTGCTCGATGCTTCGACGGTGCGTGTGCAGTCGGAAACACTGGCGGTGTCGAGGTCACGAAGGCAACTTTGCTCCTCCAACTGTCACGAGTGACCGAAGGGATCGATACGCGTCGCGGCCCTACGAGCGCTCTTTTCACCTCGCCCCCGGTTCGCGGAGACGGCGTACCGGATTATCCGACGCATAATTCGAATAGTGTAGCGTTTAACGTAATTATAGGAAAAATGAAGTGGGAGAAAACTCCGCCCGCAATGCCCTCAGAAGAGAGACGCACGCTTCTCAAGACGGTCGGCGTCGCGGTCGGCGCGACCGGACTAAGTGGAACCGGCGCGGTTCTCGCACGGGAGAACCGCGATGACGAGGACGGTGGCGGTGGCGACGAGGACGATAGCGGCGGATCGGACGGCGTCACGGGATGGTCGATGTACCGCGGCGACGTCGGACGAACCGGTTCGATGGACGACGGCGGACCGGTCCCCCACGCGACGACGGACTGGTCGATGGGCGTCGGCGGCGCGATGCGGGTGAACACCCGCGCGTACATCGCGGAACCGGTTCTCGCCGACGGGACGCTGTACCTCGCGGCGGCCACGGCGACCGGAACCTACGATAGCGACGGGTTCGTCGCCGCTTACGACCCGGAAACGGGCGACGAACTGTGGAAGCAGAGCGACGTTCCCGCGCCGCAAACTCCCGCGGTGAGCGACGGGGCGCTTTACTTCGCCACCCACCCGCCGGGGAACACCACCGCGGTAGAAAAAGGTGGATTGTACGCGCTCGACGCGGATGACGGGACGATACTGTGGAGCCGAGACGACCACCTCGAATGGGCCGATCCGCTGCTCGCGGACGGACGCCTGAACACCGCCTACGGGCGATTTTCGAGCGATTCGGGAACGGTCGCACTCGACCCGGAGACGGGAGAGACGGTCTGGGAGAATAGCGACGTGGACGCCGACGAAGTGTGCTACGCCGACGGGACGCTGTTCGCCAGAACCGGCACCGCGCTGAATGCCAGCGACGGGTCGGTGAAATGGGAACGAAGCCTCGGTTCGCTGGAAGCGGTTCGCGGCGGACTCGTGTACGGAACCAGACTGCGAGACGCGAAACCGGGCTATCGCGTCAGCGCGTGGGCGACATCGGACGGCACCGAGCGGTGGTCTCAGAAAATCGACATCAACTCGGACGAATACAGCATCACCAATCTCGCCGTCGGAAACGGGACGGTGTTCGTTCAGACCCACTACGATCATCCGGACCTCGACGCGGACGACGTACAGACGCTCTACGCCTTCGACGCCGAGACTGGCGAGCGTGAGTGGACGTTCGAATCGCTCGCCTCGATGTACGGCGACCCGGCGGTCGCCGACGGAACCGTCTATCTCGGCGGTCGGTACGCTCCCGAATCGGAGTCCGACCCGACTCCGGCCGATTATCGGGCGTTCGTGTACGCCATCGACGCGGACTCCGGCGAAGAACGGTGGAACTACGTGATGGATCGACGACAGGATGCTGGCACACCCGTCGTTTCGGACGGAAAGGTGTACGTACCGACCTTCGAAGCCGACTCCACCTACGCCCAGGACACGGAGTCAGCGCTGTTCGTCCTCGAATCGACCGACGACCGACCGGACGCGGACCACCGAATCGCAAACGACGAACCGGGAGCGCAAGACGAACCGCCGAAAGCGTGCATCGAGGCTTCGCCGGACCCCCGCGAGTGCGATGTAAGCGCCGGAGAGGAAATCACACTCGACGGGTCGTGTTCGACCGATTCGCTGAGCAGTCAGTTCGTCTACGAGTGGGACACTGACGCCGACGGCGAGTACGACGAACACGGCGAAACCGTCGTCGTGACGGTTCCGAGTTGTGGTTCGCTGAAGGTCACGCTCGAGATAAGCGACTCGAACGGAAACTCCGACGCGGAGAGCATCGTCATCTCCGCGAACTGATCTGAGCGTCTATTTTTATTAGCGGCGTATAATATGTATCATTAGTTGATATATAATCTGCAGATATGACAATTTAATATAATTATAGGAAAGGACCAAAGTCAGAAACGCGTAGTCGCATGCCCTCGGATGACAGACGCACGTTCCTCAAGACGGTCGCGTCGCGGTCGGCGCGGCCGGTATCGCGGGTAGCGGAATCGGCGTGGGTTCGCGACGTATCGTTCTGGCTAACGGGCGTGACGACAGCGGACGGGGTAGCCTACGTCGGCGGCCAGTACGACCCCGGTGACGACGACCTCGACCGCGCCCACGGACTCGTCCACGCCATCGACGTCGCGTCCGGTGCGCCGAAGTGGGGCTACCGACTCGAGCGACAGGAACACGAAGCGCACGAACCGGTCGCCGGTTTACCCGTCGTCGCGAACGGGCGGATGTACGCCACCACGGGCGCGAGCCAGCCGGTCGAGGACGCCCACTACGGTCACCCTCACGTCCCCGAAGCGAGCGACGAGCGACCGGACGAAACCCATCGACTCCCGGACGACGTCGACGGCGACGGGTCGAACGACGACGGCGAACCCGAGTCGGACGGCGAAACCGGCGGCGACGAAGACGACGGCTGCTGACTCCGACGACGAGTCGTCGTTTCGGCGAACTGACGCGCGTCACCAACGCTTTTGTCCCACCTCCGCCATTGAACAACCATGCGATTTGTTATCGTCGGTTCCGGTCGAGTGGGAATGCGAACCGCGCGGGTGCTCGGCGAGGAAGGCCACGACGTGGTCATCGTGGAGAACAACCGCGAGAAAGCCGAGCGGGCGCGTCAGGAGGGCTTCGAGGTCATCGAAGGCGACGGGTCGGACGAGAACGTTCTGACCGACGCCGACCTCGAATCGGCCGACGCCATCGGCGGATTGACCGGCGACCTGAACGTCAACTTCGCCGCCTGCATGGTCGGCAAACACCACGGCTGCCGAACCGTCATGCGGATCGACGAGGACTACCGGGAGGACATCTACCACAAGTTCGCCGACGACGTGGACGAGGTCATCTACCCCGAGCGCCTCGGCGCGGCGGGAGCGAAGACCGCGCTACTCGGCGGCGATTTCGACGTTATCGCGGACCTGACCGAGCAGCTGCAGCTGACCACGATGCGGATTCCGGACGACTCGCCGCTGATCGGCACGCACATCGCGTCGGTCGAACTGCCGACCGACGCGCGCATCTACGCCCACGGGCGCTCGCGCGACAGATTGACGATACCGCTCCCCGGAACCGAGATCGAGGCGGGCGACCGCGTCGCGCTCATCGCCGCGCAGGACGCGCTTCCCGCGGTACGAGAACGTCTCCGCGGAGCCGCGTAGGAAAGGAAAAACGATTGGGCAGCGCGGGGTTCTAAGGTCGTCCGGGACGAGAACTTTCGTGGGAGGATTGGTGACACTGTAACGGGAAGCCAACCCGCCGCCAGAGCCCCCGGCACCGCCGGACGCCCACCGCGAGACTGCGACACGCTTCGCGCCCGAGCCGTCGGGCGCAATTCTACGAAAGACCGGACTCCTCTTTGTTATGTTCCGTTTGACGCGGTGATAGGTATCGACTGCACGTCTCAGGATACGATTAAGTCGGGGCAGGGACGTCCTGCGCGAAATTGGTGCGACAGTGCGACGGTGCGACGAGGTGGCCGGCGGAGGGACGAATCCGCGAGCGACGGACCGTTGAACTTTCGTCCAACTTCTCGGCGATCCCCGAATCGGCGTCGCCGGTTTCGGAACGTCTTTGAAACCGGACTACATCCCCGCAGGCATGAACCGAATCATCGGGGAACGCGAACTGGCCGAGACGCCGTTCTCCGCCGAGGACGCCCGCGAGACCTTCCGACGGATGGTCCTCGCCCGGCGATTCGACGAGCGCGCCATCGCCCTCCAGCGGCGGGGCTGGATGAGCAGTTGGCCGCCGTACCGCGGCCAGGAGGCCTCGCAGGTCGGCGCGGCGCTGGCGCTGGCGGATGACGACTGGCTCTTTCCGACGTATCGGTCGAACGCGATGCAGGTCGCGCGCGGCGTCCCCATCAGCGACGTGCTCCTCTTCCGTCGCGGGCGGCCCGAGTTCCACTCCGGCCACGACGTGCCGAACTTCCCGCAAGCGGTGCCCATCGCCACCCAGATACCCCACGCGACGGGCGCGGGCATGGGGATGAACTACCGGGGCGACGAGAACGCCGTCCTCTGTTACTTCGGCGACGGGGCGACCAGCGAGGGCGACTTCCACGAGGGGCTGAACTTCGCGGGCGTCTTCGGCGCGCCGGTCGTCTTCTTCTGCGAGAACAACAACTGGGCCATCAGCCTCCCGCGGCACCAGCAGACGGCCAGCGAGAGCATCGCCGTCAAAGCCGGGGCGTACGGGTTCGAGGGCGTGCAGGTCGACGGCAACGACCCGCTCGCGGTTCGGGAGACGGTGGGCGAGGCGCTCGACTCGGCGCGACGGGGCGACCCCGTCCTCGTCGAGAGCCTCACCTACCGGCAGGGTGCCCACACCACGAGCGACGACCCGAGCAAGTACGAAGACGCGGCGCGAGACCTGCCGGAGTGGCGGACGGCGGATCCCCTCGACCGGTACGAATCGTGGCTTCGAGAGCAGGGGGTCGTCGACGACGAGTTCGTCGACCGGGCGCACGACGAAGCGGACGAACTGTTAGAAGAAGCGGTCGAGGAGGCCGAATCGGTCGAAGACCCCGACCCGCACGACGTGTTCGACCGGGTGTACGCCGACGCGCCGCCCCGACTGCGCGAGCAGCGGGCGTGGCTGGACTCGTTCCTCGAAACCAACGACGTGTACGAACTCGACCATTGACGGGGAGGAACGTCGTAGAATTCGACCGCTAGTCGATGGCGATGTACGTTTTCGTATCCACCACGCCTTCGAGCCCCTGAACGTCCCCCGAGGCGGTCTGGAGGACGTCGTAGACTTCGCCCGCGTCGACCTCGACCACGATGTCGTAGTCCCCGGCGACGATGTGCGCTTCCTGCACGCCGTCGAGTCCGCGCACCGATTCGAGCAGCCCTTGTGACTTTCCCGCGCTGGTGTTCACCATGATAAACGCGTGCACCATAGTGGTGTGGGATACTCTATCATGCTAGAAAAACCTTCCCCCGGCGTATCGTCCCCGCGAGGCGCTCTCCGTCGGAGACGACGAGAAGCGGGAGTACCGATCTCCCGCTCGTCGAGCGGTTCGAGCCGCAACGCCCGGTTCACCCGAACGCCGAACGAATCGCGCTCCGAATCCTCCCGGCGGCGGCTCCGACGACCGCCAGCGCGTCGTCGACGAGCGGTAGTCCGTCGCCCGAGTCGCCTTTCGTCCGCCGATCCTCCTCACCGTGCGGCGTCGTCCGTCGACGCCCGCCGTTCCGTCCTTCGCCGCCCCGCTTCTTCGCGCTTTCGCGTTCGGACCGCTCGCCGCCGCGACCGTTCGGCGTCGCGCCAACTTCAGGCGGCTTCGGAAGCGGTGGCTCGGAATTCGGCGGGTTCGGCGTCCCCAGTTCGAGGTTCTCGTAAACGCGGCCGTCGCGTTTCTTCGCGTTCTCCCCGCCGACGACCCCGCTGACGGTGCCGAACCGCTTCGGCTTCCCGTACAGTCCGACCGCGGGACGGTCCTCGCTGTTGTTCTCGATGTCAACGTTCTTCAGCGTCAGCTTCTCCAACCGTTCCTTACAGTGAATCTCGACGGGGCTGCTCCGATTGCCGTCGTACCGTATCCGACAGTTCGAGACGCAGATCTCCTGGGTCGGTGCGTGGGCGACGACCGGAGCGTCGGTGCTCTCGTGGCGGTGGGTGAACGAGAAGTCGCAGTTGTCGACGGTGACGCGACCGGGGTACGCGTCCTCGTCGTCGCCCTCGACGTGGACGCCCCGCATCAACATCGACCCCGACCACCCCTGTTTGGGAAGCTTGCCGTCCTTGACGAACGTGCAGTTCTCGATGTCGGTGTCGCCGCCGACGCGGAGGCCGACGTTCGTGTTCCGGAAGAAGCTGTTCTTGATCGTCGTCTTCCCCTGGACGTTGTTACCGTAAAAGGTGTTCTCGCCCCACTGTTCGAGCCACACGCGGTCGAGCACGAGGTGACCGCAGTGGTCGTTCTTCACGAGGAACGCCCGGCGGTTGCTCCGCTCGCCGGGCGGACCGGAGCCCTCGTGGAGATAGACGTCCCGGATGGTGCCGGTCGCGCCCTCGCTTTCCACGAGCGGGCGCATGAACGAGACGCCGTGGACGTCCATGTCCTTCCCGTTCGTGCCGCAGTGGCCGCGGACGACGACGTTCGAGAACCGCCAGTCGTCGGCCTGAACGTCGATTCGCGGCGGGTAGGCCACTTCGCGGAAGTCGAGTTCGAACCCGTCGAAGACGAAGCCGTCGCCCGTCGCGTCGATGAGGTTCGTACACTCCTGTCGGTTCGTCGGGACGAGCGTCGCGTTCGTCCCGACGAGTTCCAGGTCGTCGTGGTCGGTTTCGATGCGCTCGACGCGGTAGGTTCCAGGCGGGAACTCGACGGTCGCGCCGTCGCTCATCGCGTCTTCGAGTACGTCGTCTATCGGTTCGTTGCCGTTCGGGTCGGCACCCTTCTCGGTGATGTCGATAGTCATAGCTGTTGGAGCGTTTCGGTTCGATGCTCGATTCGAGCTCTTCGGACGGTGCGTCGGTGGACGGGGTGACGGAGGACCCCGGTGCGACGCTCGACAGCGCCGGCCCGAAACGGAGCTTCGGCGAAAAGTCGGAGAAGCAACTGGGAGACCGGAAGTCATCCGCGCGGAGACGCGTCGTCCGGGCCGAGCGCTCGTTTTATACTTTCCACCACTGCACAAAAAATACCCCCGACTGGTGGGACGCGCGGACATCTTTCGCCCCGTTTACGCCGTTCGCCCGCACCGAGAGACGGGCGGTGCTCGGCGTAGCATCCGGCTATCGACGCGATTCGCTCGGACGGGAACGTCGATAGCGACGCGCATCTCGGCGTCGCGCACGCCGCGTCGCGACTTCCGCTTCACCCGCGGCGTCGGTCGAATCAGCGTGACAGTCGCACCGGAGAAAGGTTATTCAACCTCTCTATCGTACGGTGTGACATGCGATTCGTTATCATTGGTGCCGGTAGGGTCGGTCTGCGAACCGCCCGCGTCCTCCGGGAGGAAGGCCACGACGTGGTGATCGTGGAGCGCGACGTACAGAAAGCGGAACGCGCACGAAACGACGATTTCGAGGTCGTCGAAGGCGACGGGTCGCGCGAGGAGGTTCTCGAACGGGCGGGTCTCGACGCCGCGGACGCCATCGGCGGGTTGACCGGCGACCTGAACGTCAACTTCGCCGCCTGCATGGTCGGCAAACACCACGGTTGTCGCACCATCCTCCGCATCGACGAGGACTACCGGGAGGACATCTACCGGAAGTTCGCCAGCGACGTGGACGAGGTCATCTACCCCGAGCGCCTCGGCGCCATCGGCGCGAAGAACGCTCTCCTCGGCGGGAACATCCGCGCCATCGCCGACATCGCCCAGAACCTACAGGTGGTCGAACTCACCATCACCGAGGACTCCCCGATGAAGGGTTACTCCATCAGCGAACTGGAACTCCCCGCCAACTCGCGCATCCTCGCGTTCGGGAAGCGCGACGAACCGATGGGCATCCCGCTCCCCGACGACTCCCTCCAGGTCGGCGACCGGGTCGCCGTCCTCGCCGATTTCGAGGTGTTGGAGGACGTGCGGAGAATCCTCGTCGGCGACGAGAGCCGAGCGACCGCGGAAGCGGGGGGTGCCTGAGATGGTCGCCGCGTACGTCATGGTCAAAGCGAACACCGGGGAAGCGGACCGGTTGAAGAACGCCGTCCTCGGCATCGACGGTGTCCGGGACGCCCACATCGTCGCCGGGGACGTGGACCTCATCGTGAAAGTACGGGTCGAGAACCCCGCCGAGGTGAAGACCATCGCCGCCGACGGTATCCAGGGCATTCAGGGCGTCGAGGATACGCAGACGTACATCTCGATGGACTAGGCGACCGGCCGCCGTCTCCGGTGGTCAGTCGTAGTTCTGGCGCGCCCGCGCCAACAACCCCGCCGCCGGTTCGCCGTACTCGTACCCCGGGATGATTCCCTGCACCCACGTCCCTTCGACGTAGTCCACGACGGCCATCGCGTCGTCCGCGGCCTCGTCCGGATATCCCGAAAACGAAAGCGAGAGCACCACCTCGTCGCCGTCGCGCTCGACGTCCGGCGGAGTCGCTTCCTCCCCGGAAACGACGGTGTGCGCGTCTTCCAACCGCAGTTCGAGCGTTTCGAACCAGCCGGTTTCGACCACGTCGGCGACGCTGTCGTCCTCGACGACGGCCGACAGCATCGGCGCTCGAACCGTCACTTCGACCCGTTCGTCGTCCGTTCGGGCGATCCCCTCGAACGGCGTCGTCGTCGCCACGTAGGCGCCGGAGCCGTCTCGTTCGAACCCGTCGTGCGACGAGAACGCTCGCTCGATGGTCGTCTTCCGCGTCATTGCCGTCGATAGGCTGCGGGGACTGAAGGGCGTTACGTAAACCACCGCCCGTTAGGGCGAGGAGCCGTCACGAGAACTCTCGGGAGACGTCCGTCTCGGACGACCAGAACAGGTCGCCGTCGTAGACGACCGGCACGTCCTCCAGTTCGAGGTAGCGCTGTAACCCCGCTTCCGAAACCGTGAACGTCGGGAGGTCGCCGCCCGCGAGGAACTGCGTCCGCACGCCGTCGATGAAGGGCATGGCGGTCGAACCCATCGAGTGTCCGTTCGTCGGATACAGCCGCGACCGGATCGCGTACTCCCCATCGCCGAGCGATTCGACGAAGGCGACGTAGGGGGTGCCTCCCTCCGATTGGGCGATCGCGACGCTCCCGTCGCCGACGACCGCGTACTGATTGCCGACGAGTCGCCGACCGCGAGCCACCGAGAGCGCGGCGCGAAGCGGAAATCCGGCGTTGAGAAGCCGAGCGACTGTCCGTCCGATTACCGTCGCGCCGCCGTTTCCGATTTCGCTGTGGGTGACGATACCCCCGATGCTCCCCGCCTCGACGAGGCGCTTTCCGGGGACGTACGACCGACACGCGTTCAGGAGGAACATGTTCGCGCCCGTTCTGTCCACGTCGGCCGGGTCGAGCGCGCCGTCGGAACAGACGAGCGCGCCGTCCTCGACGTGACCGATGTAGTGGAAGAAGTCCGTCCGTCCGCGCAGGAGTTCGCGGAGTTCCTCCGTCGAACAGTTCCGACGAGCGGTCACGTCGAACGGGAGGTCGTCGCGGTTTCCGTACAGCGCGGCCTCCCACTCGGCTCGCATCTTCGAGTCGTTGCAGACGATGGTTATCTCGATGTCGGCGGTCGTCCGCTCGCGGGCGAGACGATTCTCGAACCCAGACCGGAGGAGTTTGTTGCCGCCGATCGGCGCTCCCCTCCCGAGCCACGCCCGTTCGAGCGCCTCGTCGTCGGGTATCGTGACGTACTCCTCCTCCGGAACGCGCTCCGCCGGTCGGTTCGCGTCCGACTCCGCGGCTCGCGCGAACGCCCGGATGTCGGCGGCCGTCGCCATCGCGTCCCCGGTCGCTCGGGTCTCGTTCGCCGTCCGAATCACCGGCAGGTTCCGAAGCACGTACGGGAGGTGCGTCACGTTCTCGGACTCGTTCGTGGCGTACACCGCGAGCCGCCACGTCGGAACCGCGTCGGCCAGCGTCGAAAACGGGACGTCGAGGTACGCTTCGAGTCGCTCGGCCACCGGCGCGTCGTAGAGCGCCGCGAAGTCGAGGTCGACCAGCGGTTCGACCCGTTGGCGCTCGTGGAGGTCGACCCGGTACAGCCCTTCCGTGCGGGTCACGCAGTCGAGGAGGAACGTCTGTTTCAGCACGCGCTCGACCTCGCCCTCGAAGCCACGCTCCGGGTGGTCGAGCGCGTGCGCCGTCCCCTCCGTAACGATTCGCGGGTTCCGCCCCGGCGCCAATTCCGCGCCGAGGTAGTACGCCAGCGGCGCGACGGGGAATATCGACTCGTACCTCGGAGGTATCTCGATTCGAATCCCCGTTTCGGGCGGTCGCAGGTCGTCCGGCACGCGGAGGGCGTCGCCGAGTTCGACGGCGGGCGGGTGGCCGCGGAGGGTGGGGAACGACCGCTCGGGGCTGGTGGTCTTGAGCGCCGACCCGAACGTCGAAATCGCCGCCATCACGTCGACCGGATCGGCCGTCGTCGTCACCGTCCCCGCCGGGCGGGAGTGACGCGACCGCACGCCGACCTCCACCGTCGTCTCGCCGTCGAAGTTGAGCACGAGTCGCTCGCTCGAGGCGTCGACTTCGACGGCGGAGCGGAAGCGGAGGTAGGTCTTCACGGGCGTCGACAGTTCGACGTAGTACTCGTCGTCGGGGAACGTCGTCGCCGTCTCGGGGCCGACGGTGAGTAGCAGGTCGGCGGCGGCGTTTCGTACGTACCCCGCGACCATGGGTCGAAACCGGAGGCGGCTCGTCGCGAGACTGGCCACGGTTCCGACCGGCGCCGCGAACTCCGAAACCGGAGCGCGCCGCGGGTCGACGGGACGCGAGGTTTCGACCGTGTACTGGCTCCGTTCGAGCGGGTCGAGTATCGTGAGACCGGGCAGGTCGTCCCGCGGTCGGAACCGCGGCGTTACGCTTTTCCCCGTTACGTCGGATATCTTGCTCATCGTCGAGTTCAGAGGTCGAACCACTCGGTCGTGAAGTCGGTCTCGCGGAGGTGCCACCGCTGTTCCGGTCCGGCGTCCCCCGCCCGGAGTTCGATCACGGCGTCGAACTTGGAGGCGATGGCCTGCACCTGCGGCGCGTCGCGCTCGATGGGGAGAACGTAGTGGGCCATCCCCGACGCGTCTTTGACCGCCTCGCAGATGGGGCCGAGGAACGCGTCGACAATCGCCTCGTCGTGCGCCTCGACCAGCGGGAGGAGCGTGTCGAAGCAGAAGCGAAGCTCCGCCGGGTCGAAGCCGTTACGTTCGGCGCCGAGTCGATGAATCGTCGCGAGAATCTCGTCCCGGAAGTCGTCGACGTCGCCGTCGACGCGTTCGACGGTCGGGCCGACCCGCACCGTCGATTCGGCGCTCGCCGACCGCGCATCGGCGTGGTAGTCGATGATGTGGGCGTCCTCGCCGACGGTGCCGGCCATCGACAGGCGGCTTCGCGCCGTCGCGACGCTCCGGTCGTGGAGGGCGAACACGCGCGCCCGACTCCGGTTCGTCTCGCCGAGGAGCGGCGTGCTCGCCGCGTCGACGACCGCGTCGGGAACCGACCCGACCACGAGGAGGTTGCCGCCGAGTTGTTTGATGCGGGCGAGCCCCGATTGCACCGCGACCTCGCCGTCGCCGCGGACGGTCACGTGGTGGCCGTGGAGGGAGAACGACAGTCGACCGCCGCGACGCGGCGACCCGTCGTCGCGGCATTTGAACAGCTTATCGAGCGCTTCCGGGTCGATGACGTCGTACAGTTGTTCGGGGATATCCGACGGTTCGACGCCGCACACGTCCGCGACCGCCACCGTCACCGTCGTACTGAGCGACCGGTCGCTCGACAGGTCGTGTTGCACGCGGTGGACGCCGCGCTCGTTTGGGGAACCGTCATCGTCCATACGCTTCCTAAGTCTCTGCAACCGACGTTCAAAAACCCATCGTCACTTAATTGACGCTCGAGGAGGAGGTTGGGAAAGATATCAGGCGACCCGCACTCGACTCGCTGCGTTTCGAGACGGACCGCGGCGGGCCAACTCCCGGTGCAGGCCGCGGGATTCGAGGAGGTCGGAACGATGGCTGGAACCCGAGGTCGCGGATAGTGAAAGAATAGGAGAGTACTCGCATTTTCTAGCGGCGTCATCGACCGGGCCGATTCTCCTCCCCCGAGAACCCCGGCGTTTATTTCACGGTCGAGGAGGGACCCCAGACGAGCTAGTCGCCGTGGATACTCGGCCGACCCAACCGCTCGTCGCCACACGTTCGCGGGAGTCGCGCCTTCCCCGCCGACCACGTGTCGTACCCCGCCATACTCACCATACACGACTCCGGGGGAACCCGCTGGTCGATGAAGTGTCGGTCGACAGTCCGCGTGGCCTGCTCGGGCCAGTGTCGCCCCGTGAAATCCTCGTGCGCGGGAACGAGTCCGTTCGCCGCCATCAGCACGACGAGGACGGACACCACGAGTCGGTCGCGCTTTCGGAGCCGACCAACGAGCAAACCGACGCCCATCGCAGCGAACACGACGAACAGCATCACGTCGGGTTGGGTATCGAAATCAAGCCGAAGCAACTGGAGGAGCGTCCATCCGACACCCGCCGCCACCCACCAGTTTCGTCGGTCCCGATACGCGGCCGCGAGGCTGCCGACGACGCCGAGGCCGTAGAGCGGCCACAGTCGTAGCGTGTACTCGTACAGTTTGTGGAGGCGTTCGGCCAGCGCTACACCTTCGTCCCCCTGAATCGGCGTGAACACCACCTGATTGAGCATCGCCACGCCCCCGCCTCGAAGGACGATGGGCGCGACGACGAGCAGGGTAACCCCGCCACAGACGCCGACCATCTTCGCGACGCGGTCGTACTCGCGCCGGCGGAGTACCTCGCCGAGCGCGATTCCCACGAAAACCGCGCCGAACTGCCAGAACCCCGCGGAGGCGGTCGCGAGGGCCGCCCCGAGGAGATAGCGCCGTCGGTCGAGGACGCAGTACACGCCGGCCAACCCGAACGCGAAGGCGTAGAACTTCGGCATGATGCCGCGGGTGGGAACGAACAGGAACGTCGAGTACGAGAGGACGGTCAGTCCCGTCGCAACCGCCCCGAGTTGACCGCGGGTGCGCCGGTCGACGAGGAGGGCGGCCAGTACGATCGTCGCGACGCTCGCGGCCATCGTGAGGAACGACCCGAGGTAGAACTGCGTCCACGGGTCGTTCGGTGCGAGCCACGCGAGGGCGGCCGTGACGTAGTAAATCATCGGAGGTTTGATGTCCCAGAAGTGGAGGTACGGGGCGTATCCGCGGGCGAGTAGGACGCCGCCGTAGTGAAACTTCGCGGCGTCACCGCCGATAGTCCGGCCGTACGTTATCGGCCAAATCGCGAGCAGGCCGAGGAAACCGCTCAGGGCCGTCAGACCGTACAACCACGCCCGCTCGGAGAGCCGTCGATGGATGCGGAGGAGTCGAGGGAAGACACGTACACGTTCCACGGTAGTGTCATCGTTTGTGGATTAAACGTTTATATTTACGTGAGAAATATGTGACCTATCTTCCATCTAAATAAGCGAGATGAGTACGTTCTGTCATCTTCTTCGCGCGCCCGACGAAAGCGTTCGTATTCGACGAGTTCGCGAGCGTTCTTCGTCGAACGACCGGCGGTGAGTCCGCCGAAGCGTTCGACGGTTTCCGTCTCGATTTCTAAATAATTCTGCCCGAACGCAACCGACGACCGACGAAAACACGACGCAGTGCGAGGGATGGGATTTGAACCCATGGACGCCTACGCGAGCGGGTCTTAAGCCCGCCGCCGTTGGCCTGGCTTGGCAACCCTCGCCCGTCAGTCGATTATCCCTTCCCTCGCAAGTGGGTTTCGGTTGGCCTCCTCGCTTATACCGATTCGTACCGAATCCCCTGCCATGCTCGCCCTCTCCCGCGAAGTGTACGACACGCTCGTCAGTCACGCGCGCCGGGGCCGTCCTGCCGAAGTTTGCGGTCTCCTCGCGGGCACCCGGCGCGACGATCGGAACGACGCTCGGGTCGAAGACGTCCTCCGCGCGGAGAACGTCGCGGAGACTCCGCGGACGAACTACGAAATCGACCCCGAGGAGCAACTGGCGCTCATGGAGGAGATCGAGTCGCGCGGGCAGGACGTGGTCGGTTTCTATCACTCCCACCCCGCGGGGCCGGACGCGCCGAGCGAGGCCGACGCGGCGGACGCGACGTGGGACGGCTACTCCTACGTCGTCGTCTCGCTGAACGGGTCGTACCCCTTCGTCGGGTCGTGGCGCTGGACCGGCGAGGCGTTCGACCCCGAAATCGTTCGGCTCGAATAGTCGCCGGTCTCCCCGGTCGGACGATAGGATTTTGAGGGCGCTCCGAGCACGGTGGCGCATGGACGACGCTCACCGCGCACGGCTTGCGCTCCAACGCTGCCGAACGAGACACGCACCCGACTCGCGGGTCGCCGTCTTCGACGTGACCCCCGACCCGACCGCGGACGGACTCGCCCTCCGCGGACGCGTTTCGACGCCAGAACTCGAACGCGAGGCCCGCGACGCGGTCGAACGCGCGACCGGGCGAGCGGTGACGAGCGAGGTGTCCGTGCTCGCCGAAACGAGGAGCGAACGAACCGTGACCCCGCCGGTCGCGCCCGTCCGCGCCGACCCCGAGGACGACGCCGAGCAAGTGACGCAGGTGCTCTACGGCGCGTCGGTCGCCGCGTTCGACCGCGAGGACGGGTGGACGCGGGTGCTGACGCCCGGCGGGTACCTCGGCTGGGTCGAGCGAAGCGCGCTCGCGACGGCACGGAGCGCGGAGACGAACGCGGTCGTAACCCGGGACGTGACGTCCGAGGGAGCGGGGCGTCCGGTGTACATGGGGACCGCGTGTCGAATCGAAGGCGAGGGCGGGGACGCGAGCGAGGGCGCGAACGACGAACCGACCGGGACGGCGACCGTCGTCTTCCGAACCGGGGAACGCGCCGCGCTCCCCGGGTCCGCGGTTCGCCGACCTCCGGAAGAGCCGACCGGCGACGCCGTCGTCGCGGCCGCCCGGCGGTTCCTCGGCACGGAGTACCTCTGGGGCGGGATGACGACCGAGGGCATCGACTGCTCCGGGCTGGCGTGGGTGGCGTACCGAACGAACGGAATCGACCTCCCGCGCGACGCCGACCAGCAGCGAGCGATGGGGGAGTCCGTCTCCCGGGACGAACTCCTGCCGGGCGACCTGCTCTTCTTTCCGGGTCACGTCGCCGTCAGCCTCGGCGGCGACGAGTACGTCCACGCCTACGGCGGCGCCGACGCGGTCGTGGTCAACAGCTTCGACGCCGAACGCGACGACTACCTCGCCGACCTGGACGAGGAGTTCGAACTCGCGCGCCGACTCGTCTGACGGCGAACGCTCGCAAAACGGACTCGATTCGGCATCGAATCGCCCGCGACGTTCGCGCATCGGTACCCTCGCGTCGCCTTCGTACAAATAGTTTCGCACGCCGGTGACGTGAATCTCCGAAACGTTTATTCTCGTTTGCTATTCTCTAACAAGTATGCCAGGGATGAGCACGCTCGACTGGTTGGGACTTGTCGTCCCCTACGTCGTCTTCTTCGTGATGTTGATTGCCTACTACGTTCTCGAAGGGAGGCGCGAGGAGCGTCTCCGGGAGGAGTACGAGGAGGACAGCTATGCCTGAGGGACTCGCGGGAGGGGCGGGCGTCTGGGTGTTGGGAACGTTCGCCGCGTACCTGCTCGTCCTCGTCGGTATCGGGCTGTGGGCTTCGAGGATGATGGACTCGGTCGGGGACTACGTCATCGGCGGTCGGCAGATCGGACCGGTCGTCACCGGCTTCTCCGAGCGGGCCTCCGAGATGAGCGGTTGGCTCACGCTCGGGGTGCCCGCGGACGCCTACGGAACCGGTATCATGGCGTTCCTGAACGGACTCGGCATGATTCCGGCGGACCTGCTCGCGTGGGCCGGAATCGCCAAACGACTCCGGAAGTACACCGAAATCGTGCGGTCGGTGACCCTGCCGACGTTCTTCGAGACGCGCCTGCAGGACGGTACCGGGATGGTGAAAGGCACCTCGGCGGTCGTGTTGATGCTGTTCGAGGGCGGCTACGTCGGCGCGCAGATAGTCGCCGCCGGCACGCTGTTGCAGGTGCTCACGGGCGTCGAACCGGTGGTCGGCATCGTCGTCGGCGGCGTCATCGTCGTCGGTTACACGCTGCTCGGCGGCTACTTCGCGGTCGCGTGGTCGGATTACTTCCAGGGCGCCATCATCCTCGCCGCGTTCATCATCCTCCCCGTCATCGCGTTCTCGAACTACGGGCTGCCGTTCGGAGAACTGGCGAACGTGGGCAGCGGGTCGCTGACGAGCATCACCGCCGGGCTGACCGGCTGGGCCGCCGTGTTCGGCGTCATCAGCTACGCCGCGATCGGACTCGGCGTCCCCGGCAACCCGCACATCATGGTGCGGTTCATGGGCATCGACCGGGTGAAGAACGTCCGACTCGCGGCGCTGGTCGCGCAACTGTTCATGTTCGTCGCGTACATCGGCGCGGCCCTCGTCGGACTGTACGCCATCGTCGTGTTCGGGCAGGGCGACCTCGCGCAGGCGGACAACGCCATGCCGCGGCTAACGCTCGCCCTCCTGCCGAGTGCCGTCGCCGGTATCGTCCTCGCGGCGGCGCTGGCCGCGATGATGTCGAGCGCCGACTCGCAACTGCTCGTCGCCACCAGCGCGGTGGTGGAGGACGTGTACCACGGATTCCTCAACAAACAGGCGACCGAGGCGCAGCTCGTGCTCTACTCGCGGATCGTCACCCTCGCCCTCGGCGGCGCGAGCATCCTCTTCGCCTACGGCGCGAAGGGGACGCCCATCTACACCCTCGTCCTCGACTACGCGTGGGGCGGTCTCGGGGCGGCGATCGGGCCGACGCTCATCGCGGCGCTGTGGTGGAAGCGCGTCACGGCGAAAGGCTCCGTCGCCAGCATGATCGTCGGCGCGACGACGATGATCGTCTGGACGCAACTCGGCACCATCCTCGAAACGCTCGGGATGATGCCCTCGCAGGAGGCCTCGCCGTTCCTCTACAACCTCGTCGGCGTCTACGGCCTGTTTCCGGCGTTCATTCTGTCGGTGCTCACGCTCGTCTCCGTATCTCTCGTGACGAAACCGCCGTCCGGCGTCGACGAGCACTTCGACGTGTTCGACAAACCGCTGTCGCAGGTGACGAGCGGAACCGGGGGCGGAACCCCGAGCTACGTGACGGACGGCGGGCGCGACGTCTCGCCGAAAGCCGTGACCGAGGCGGACAACATCCGCGCCCACGTCGACGCCTCCGGCTACTGGGATGACGAGTGAACTCGTCGGCGAGCGGCGCGAACGCGCGGAACTCGCGGTCATCCCGCCGGCGATTTCGCGCGCGGAGGTCGGCGAGGGACGGGTCGGCGCGGTCGCGTACCCCTACCTGGTGTACGAGGCCGAGGTGACGATGGCCCGCCCGCTCGTCGGCGACCGCACCGACCGGTTCGTCGCCACCGTCGACCGCTCCCGGCGGCTGGTGGTGCGGGCGGACGCGTTCCCCGACGCGGAGACGCGGGAGGTGGACGACGTGCTGGTGCTCCCCGCGGAACTGTCGAACGAACAGTCCCGGACGAAGGCGCGGGAAGCGGTGTTCAAGTGGACGCTCCGGCGCTACTCGCTGAACGACGCGCCCGACATCGAGTTCGTGCGGGACGCGGACGCCTACAAACTGTTCTGGCTCGTCGAGCGCCCGGACGGCGACGTCATCGTGGACAGCCTGCAGGGAACCGAAGACCCGCTACGGGAGTGAGCGAGGGCGACTCGTCGCCGTCTTTAGCGCGGTTCGACGAGGTTGTACGGATTCCCGTAGAGGTCCTCGACCACCGCGGAGACGCCCCACGGAACCTCCTCGGGGGCGTCCGCGACGGTCACGCCGCGCCCCTCCAGTTCGGCGACGGTTTCCCGGCAGTCGTCCGTTTCGAGCACCCACACCGTCCCCTCGCCGATTCGGGAGCGGAGCGCCGCCGCTTCCTCGCCGAAGAACTCCTCGGTCGGTTCCTGGAGGACGAACTCCGTCTCGCCGTCCGGCGGCGCGACCGTGACCCAGCGCATCCCCGGCGCGAACTCCTCGTCGCTCCGCTTTTCGAAGCCCAGTTTCTCGGTATACCACGATAGCGCCTCGTCGGTGTCCTCGACCAGTACCGTCGCGTACGTCAGTTTCGTTATCATCGACGACCGGTTCGCTCCCGGGAAGGATAATGCCCCACCGCGTTCCGAAAGTGGTCCGCGAGCGCGGCCGGCAACCCGCTCACAACTTGACTACGCCCGCGCGGTGTTAACGACCCAGACGCCGACGCCCATCACGACGCCGCCCGCGACGAATCCGGGACCGAGCGACTCCGAGAGGAAGAGCGCGCCGAGCGCCGCCCCGACGACCGGTTGGGCGAAGAAGAAGACCGCGACGACGCCCGCGTCCAACGCCTCCAGTCCGCGATACCAGAGGAACCACGCCGCCGCGGTGCTGAGGACGCCGAGGTACAGCACCGCGCCGACGACCGCGGGGGTGACCGGCGCGACGAACGGGGACGACGCGGCGGCGAGTTCGAGGGGCACGAGGACGCCGACCAGCGGAATCGACGCGAGCGTCGAGTAGGTCGCGGTTTCGAGCGCGGAGTAGGTTCGCACGAGCGGTTTCCCCCAGACCGTGTAGCCCGCCCAGCCGAAACTCGCGGCGAACAGGGCGAGGACGCCGAGCAGGTTTCCGCGACCGATGGCGGCGAGGTCGTACCGTCCGGCGAGGACGACCAGCGTTCCGACGGCGGCCAGCGCCATCCCGCCGACCTTCCTCCCGGAGAGCGATTCGCCGAGGACGACGACGCCCAGCGGGAGCGTGAAGACCGGCGTGAGCACCGTCAACAGCGACCCCTGACTCGCGTTCGTCAGGTCGGTGCCGACGAACTGCGTGACGATGGTGAGCGCGATCCACCCGCCGAGGACGACGAACCGCCGCCGCTCCGAGCGCGAGAACGAGCGCTTCGGGGCGGTCAGCCGAACGACGAGGAGGAGCGTCGCCCCGCCGAGGACGACCCGCAGGAACGCCAGCGTCACGGGCGGTATCGCGGCGAACCCCCACTTGCTCACGACGTACATCCCGCCCCAGAGCGTCGCGGCGGAGAGGGGTGCGAGCGAATCGGCGCGCGCCATGTCCGGGTGGTGTCGCTCTCGTCGTAAATCGCTATCCCTATCATGCGAGGGCCAATCGTTATCGGCCGCTTGCGGGACGTTCGGGTATGGACATCGAAGCCCGTCGCGAGCGACTGCGCGACCACGCCGACGAACTCGTCTCCGAGTTCGGGTCGCCGCTGTACGCCTTCTTCGAGGACGATCTGCGCGCGAACTACGGGACGCTCCGGCGCGCGCTGGACGACCACTACCCCGACTCCGAGATTCACTTCGCGGTGAAGGCGAACTACAACCTCGGCATCCTCTCGGTGCTCCGGGACGCCGGGTGCAAGGCGGAAGCCTACGCCCGGTGCGAACTGACCGCCACCCGGCGGGCCGGATTCGCCGCGGGGGACGTGCTCCTGACCGGGATGAACCGCGCCCCGGAGGACATCGAACGCGCGCTGGACTGGGGCGTCTCGCACCTGCTCGTGGACAACGCGGCGGAGTTGGAGAAGGTCGTCGTGGCGGCGAACGCGACCGGTACGACCCCCGACGTGCTGATTCGCGGTAATCCCGCGATGGACGTGCCGACCCACCCCGAGGTGGCGACGGCGACCCGCGAGAGCAAGTTCGGCCTCGACATCGAGAGCGGACGAGCGATGGCGGTGGCCCGTCGCGCCGCCGAGTCCGACGCGGTCTCGCTCGCCGGCGTCCAGTTGCACGTCGGAAGCCAGATTCGCGGCGTCGAACCCTACGGCGTCGCGGCCCGCGAGATGCTCGGCTTCGCGGGCGAGGTACGCGACGAACTCGGGGTCGAAATCGAAATCCTCGACCTCGGCGGCGGCTTCCCGGTTCCGTACGACGAGGACGTGCCGGCCACCGAGGAGATCGTCTCGCACATGGCCGAGTCGGTTCGGGCCGCCTGCGCCGACCTCGACCTCGCGGAACCGCGACTGTTCGTCGAACCGGGGCGCAGACTCGTCGGGAACGCCGGCACCTTCCTCGCCACGGTCGGCGTCGTGAAGGAGACGCCGTACGCCGACTTCGCGGTGCTGGACGGGGGAACGAACGCCGTCTCGTCGTACTGGCCCTACCCGGTCTACGCGCTGAAGGACGGTCGGCGAAATCGGGAGTACCACGCCGCCGGGCCGCTCTGTTACTCCGGCGACGTGATAAGCGAGAGCGTCGCGCTCCCCGAACTCGGCCCCGGCGACCTCGTCGCCGTCGACAGGATCGGCGCGTACTCGCTCGGGAGCGCGAGTCACACCAACGCCGAACCGAAACCGCCGGTCGCGCTGGTGCGAAGCGACGGGAGTCACGACCGCCTGCGCGCGCGCGAGACGTGCGAGGACGTGCTCGGGCGCGACCGGATTCCCGACGGACTGTGAGAAAGACCTTTGACGCGGGCACGCCGTGACCGATTCATGAAACCGGCGGACGCGCTCGCCCCCGACCCGGCGGGCGGCACCGACGACGCGGGCGGTTGGTTCGCGGGACTCGTCCCGAACGCGGTCGCGCTCCGGTGTCTCTCGGTCGAACTTCGCGCGCCGAGGGAGGTCGTGGTCGGGGAACCGGCGAGGTTCCTCGTTCGAGTCCGCAACCGCGCGCCGCTCCCCGTGAGCGTTCGCCTGCCGACGAGTCGGCTGTGGGGCTGGGAGGTGGACGGGATCCCGGAGGCGGACGAGCGGGGCTTCGAACCGCCGGCGACGCCGCGTCGAGTGGCGTTCCGCAGGCGCGGTATCCGGCAGTTCGAAGGGCGGTGGGACGGACGGGTTCGCCGCGCCGGGCGCGACGGCGACGTGTGGGAAGCGACGCCGGGAGAGCACACCCTCACCGCCTACCTCGCGACCGGCGACGCGCCGCGGAAACTGAGCGATAGCGTACGAGTCACGGTGACGACCGGTCAACCCTAGTATGAAAGGGCGGCCCTATATGCCACCGCCTTCTTTGCTATTAGGTATCACGAAACGGGCGATTCCCGTGACAATAAAAACATGACTGGCAACAACGATACCTACTTGGACCGGCGACGGTTCCTGACGATGAGCGCGCTCGGCGGAGCCACCGCGCTCGCCGGGTGCGGCGGACAGACGACGAACCCCGACGGGCCGGGCGGTACCGGCACGGCCGACCCCGGAAACACCGACGGCAACGGCGGCGCGAAGGGCGGCACGTTCGTCAACACCACGGCGGAGGACGCGACGACCCTCGACCCCCGGATGAACGAACTCGCGTGGGTCAACGGGATGATGCACTACCTCTTCGACACGCTCCTCGCCGTCAAACCCGACGGGAGCGACATCGTCCCGCACCTCGCCAAGGAGAAGCCGAAAAAGCAGGACGAGACGACGTACACCATCCCCCTCAAGCAGGGCGTGAAGTTCCACAACGGGAACGAGTTGACCGCCGAGGACGTGGCCTACTCGTTCAGTTGGGTGCTCGATCCGAAGAACAAGTCCACGAATCAGGAGAACCTCTCGTTCGTCGAGAGCGTGAAAGCCTCGGGCGATTACGAAGTTACCTTCAACCTGAAACACCCCTACGCGCTGTTCGAGTTGACGCTCGCGGGGATGAACGCGGCCATCGTCCCGAAGAAAGACGCGGAAAAGAAGGGCCAGAAGAAGTTCGCCCAGAAACCGATCGGAAGCGGGCCGTTCCAACTCAAGGAATGGAAATCCGGTTCCCACCTCACGCTCGAACGGTTCGACGACTACTTCCTCAAATCGCCGAACCTGAAGCAGATTAAATACCGGGTCATTCCCAAGGCGGAGGTTCAGTTCGTCGAACTCGCCACCGGGAACGTCCATCAGGCGTCCGTGCCGAAGACGCTGCTCAGCAAGGCGCAGGGTCGGAAGAACCTGCAGATGAAACGCATCTCGCAGTTCGACTACAACGGTCTCATCTTCAACTCGCTCCACGAACCGTTCGGCAACCGAAAGGTGCGCGAGGCGATGCAGTATCTCGTCGACTACGACCAGATGCTGCAGGCGACGAAGGGGAAACTCGGCAAGCGCTCCTACGGGTTCATGCCCCTCGAAGTGAACAAGGCGTGGGACTTCCCGTGGCAGGAGTGGAAGAAGAAGTACTACCCCGACAAAGACCACGAGAAGGCGAAGCAACTGCTCGACGAGGCCGGCTACGGCGACGGCTTCGACGTGAAGATGTCCACGCACTCCTCTGGAAAGTTCAAAAACATGGCCATCATCCTCCAGAACGAGATGGAGAAGGTGGGCATCAACGCCGAGGTGCAGGAAGTTACCATCGGCCAGTGGTTGAACCAACTCGACACCGGGGAGTACGACGTCACCTTCTACGGCTGGTCGGGCGGCCAGGACCCCGACGGGTTCTACTACTACCTGTTCCGCAACCTGCGCAACGACGACAGTCCGCTGCCCGACAACTACGTCGGCAACGCCTCCGCCGGAATGCTCCACGAAGCGTATCCGAACAGCGAGAAACTCAAGAAGGCGGACGAGAACGTCCGGAAGGCGCGAGAACTCCAAAGCAGGGACGAGCGACGGAAACTGTACGTCCAGGCCGCGGAAGCGTTCCAGTCGGAGTTCCCGCACATCCCGGTGTACTCCGAGCAGTCCGCCACCGCGTGGAGCACCAAGGTCGAGGGATACGAGCCCACCGCGTTCGCGGCGCAACCGCTGTGTAACCAGTGGTCGAACGCGTCGCTCAAGAACTGACGTTCGACCCTTCCAGACGAAATTTCAGTACACGAAATCATGAGTATGTACCGTTACACCGCCCGGCGGCTCCTGCAGATAGTGCCGGTCCTGCTGGGCGTTTTCACCCTCACGTTCGTGATGATGCACGCGCTCCCGGGCAACCCGGTGCGGATCTACCTCGGGCTGAATCCGAGTCAGGCGCTCGCGGATCAACTCATCCACCAGTACGGCTTCGACCGACCGCTGTGGCAGCAGTACCTGGACTACCTCGGGCGACTCCTCCACGGGAACCTCGGCGAATCGTTCATGCGAAAGCGACCGGTGAGCGACCTCATGCTGGAGCGACTCGGCCCCACGCTCACGCTGATGGGGCTGTCGTACGTCATCGCGCTTCCCATCTCGCTCCTGCTCGGCGTCTACGCCGCCTCGCGGCACAACGAACTCGGCGACCACGTCTCGCGGTTCTTGGGGCTGGCGGGACTCTCGATGCCGAACTTCTGGCTCGGGCTGATGCTCATCCTCCTGTTCGCCTACCAGTTGGACTGGCTCCCGGCGTCCGGCTACGTGCCGTTCGCGCAGGACCCGGTGGAATCGGCGAAGCGACTCGTCATGCCCGTCGTCACGCTGACGACCGCGCAGACGGCGACGCTGATGCGGATGACGCGCTCCAGCATGATCGAGGAGCTATCGCAGGACTACGTCCAGACGGCTCGCGCCTACGGCCTTCCGGAGCGGCGCATCCTGCTCAAGCACGCCTTCCGCAACGCGCTGTTGCCGCTGGTGACCATCATCGGCCTCCAGCTATCGTTCCTGTTGGACGGGAGCGTCATCGTCGAGCAGATTTTCGCCATTCCGGGCATGGGTCGGCTGTTCTTCGTGGGCATGTTAAAGCGTGACTACGGCGTCATCATGGGGATGACGCTGTCTTTCTCCATGTTGTTCCTCGTGGGCGTCCTGCTGACCGACCTCGCCTACGCCTACATCGACCCGCGGATCAAGTACGACTGATATGAGTACGAACCAACCACTTTCGGAGACGGGAATCGACACCGAGAGCCGACTGATGGGGACGATTCGGGAGCTTCGCTACAGCCCGACGGCCATCGCCGGCGCGCTCATCGTCGGCACGCTCGTCGTGCTGGCGGTGCTCTCGACCATCGACGTCGTGTTGTTCGACAAGGCGCTCATCACCGCCGTCCACGCCGACCCGCACGCGATGAACCCGACCGAGACCTACTCGGCACCCTCGCTGGAACACCCGATGGGAACGGATAATTTCGGTCGGGACGTGCTGGCGAGGGTCATTTACGGCAGTCGGATCGCGCTCGCCGTCGGCGTCATTGCGGTGGGAATCAGCTTCCTCGGCGGCATCGCGTTCGGCGCGACGGCGGCGTACTTCGGCGGCTACGTGGACGACGCCATCATGCGCGCGCTGGAGGTGCTGTACTCGATTCCGGGGCTCATCCTCGCCATGACGATGATGGCAATCATGGGGACGAGCGTCTACAACCTCTTTATCGCCTACGGCATTATCGGCATCCCGGCCTACGCGCGGGTGATGCGCTCGGAAGTGCTCTCCATCCGCGAGGCGGAGTACGTCGAGGCGGCGCGCGCGGCGGGCCTGTCGAACCGCACCATCCTCTTCCGCGAAATCGTGCCGAACGGACTGGCCGCGGTCGTCGTGCAGGCGACGCTCTCGATGGGCGGCGTCATCATCGGCGCGGCGGCGCTGTCGTTCCTCGGCTTCGGGGTCCAACCCCCCACGGCGTCGTGGGGACGGATGCTGAACGGGGCGACGGAAGCCATGATCATCGCGCCGTGGGTCGCTGTCTTCCCCGGCTTGATGATATTCATCACGGTGATGGGGTTCAACATGCTCGGCGACGGCCTGCGGGACGCGATGGACCCGCGGACGACGCTCTGGAAGGCCGACTGGGACGAACTGGGGGACGACCTCCTCCCCTCGGAGGGCGCGTCGCTCGACGACCCCGACCCGGTCGCCGACAGTCCGGCGACGGACGGCGGCGTCGAGCGCGACGGAGGAAACGCGACCGAACGGGGGCAAAACGAATGAGCCTCCTCGAAGTCGAAAACCTGCGGACGTACTTCTACACCCAGGAGGGCATCGTGCAGGCGGTCGACGGCGTGAGCTTCGACGTCGAGCGCGGCGAGACGCTCGGACTGGTCGGCGAGAGCGGGGCCGGAAAGAGCGTGACCGTAAAGAGCCTGCTCGGTCTCATCAACCCGCCCGGCAAGGTGGTCGACGGGACGGTTCGGTTCGACGGGCGCGACCTGACCGCCTGCTCGGAGCGCGAACTGCGACGGGAAGTGCGGGGGAGCGAGATTTCGTTCGTCTTCCAGGATCCGATGTCGGCGCTGAACCCCGTCTTCACGGTGGGGAACCAGATCGCCGAAATCGTGGAGTACCACACCGACCGCACCGAAGCGGAGGCCCGCGACCGAGCAGTCGAACTGCTGGACGACGTGGGCATCCCCGACCCGGAACAGCGCGTCGACCAGTACCCCCACGAGTTCTCCGGCGGGATGCGCCAGCGCGCGCTCATCGCCATGGCGCTGTCGTGCAATCCGAAGCTCATCATCGCGGACGAGCCGACGACCGCGCTCGACGTGACCATCCAAGCACAGATTCTAAATCTGTTCGACGAAATTCAGGAGGAGTACGACACGAGCGTCGTCTACGTCACGCACGACCTCGGCGTCGTCCGCGAGGTGTGCGACCGCGTGGCCGTGATGTACCTCGGCAAGGTGGTCGAGCACGCCCCGTACGACGAACTGTACCGGAATCCGAGACACCCCTACACCCAGTCGCTGCTGCGGTCGGTCGTCAGACCCGACGAGCGCGCGGACGACCTGGACCCCATCGCCGGGACGATGCCGAGCGCCATCGACCCGCCGTCGGGCTGCCGATTCCGAACCCGCTGTCCGGTCGCCATCGACGACTGCGCCCGGGTCGAACCGCCGCGGGTCGACGTCGGCCCGAACCACGACGCCGCGTGCATCCTCCACGAGGACGAGTACGGATACGACGAACCGGCGCTCCACGAACGAGGTCGCCCATGAGCCGAAGCGTACGCCCCCCGAATCAAGCCGACGAACCGCTACTCAGGGTCGAGAACCTGACGAAACACTTCCCGGTCAACACGGGGTTCATCAATTCGATTCGGTGGAACTCCGGCGACGGATTCCCGCTCGAACTGGACGACAGCAGCGTCAGGGCGGTCGACGGCGTGAGCTTCGACCTCTACCCGGGCGAGACGCTCGGCGTCGTCGGCGAATCGGGCTGCGGAAAATCGACGCTCGCCCGGACCCTGCTCGGCCTGACCGACCCGACCGACGGCGCGGTCGAGTTCCGCGGGATGCGGACGACGACGTTCGGCCGCGACGAGAAACGCGAGTTCCGACGGAACGCCCAGATAGTGTTTCAGGACCCGCAGTCGAGCCTCAATCCGCGCCGGAAGGTCGGAAACATCGTCGCCGACCCGCTCGAAGCGGCGGGGTGGAGCGAGGAAGAGCGCAGGGAACGCGTCGTCGAACTGCTGGGGCAGGTCGGCCTGAAAGAGGAACACTACGGACGCTACCCCCACGAGTTCTCGGGCGGCCAGCGCCAGCGCATCAACCTCGCGCGGGCGCTCTCCATCAACCCCGACCTCGTCATCGCCGACGAACCCGTGAGCGGCCTCGACGTGAGCGTGCAGGCCCAGATACTCTCGCTGATGCAGGATTTACAGGACGAGTTCGGCCTGACCTACCTGTTCATCACGCACGACCTCTCCGTCATCAGGAACGTCGCCGACCGCGTCGCGGTGATGTACCTCGGCGATTTCGTCGAGACCGGGCCGGTCGAGCGGCTCTTCACCGAACCGCACCACCCCTACACCCGCGCGCTCCTCGAAGCGGTGCCGAACCCCGACCCGGACGTGGGCGGGGTCGAACCGAAGCTCGCCGGCGACGTGCCGAGTCCGAGCGACCCGCCGTCGGGCTGTAAGTTCCACACGCGCTGTCCGGAACTCATCGTTCCCGACCCGTTCACGCGCGAGGAGTACCGCGAGTACGCGGCGTTCCGAAGCGACGTGCGGGACGAGAACCTGCAGACCGACGTCGAACCCGCGGCGGTTCGCGCCCACTACTTCGGGGGTGACCTCCCGCCCCGGGTCGAGCGCACCGTCGAAGCGGCCGTCTCGCACGCGGCGGACGGCGACTGGGAGGACGCCCTCGCCGCGCTCGCGGAGTACCGGTCGCCATGCGAGGCGGAGGTGCCCGAACTGCGGTCGGTCGCCGACGGACAGCTATCGGCCTGCCACCTCGACGCCGAGGAGCGCGAAGCGTTCACGTGGTGACGATTCCGGACTCCGTCGGCGCGAGCGCGACGGCGCGCGAACTCGGCGGCGTCGAACTCGTCGCCCGCGACCCGGACGTTCCGCATCCGCCGGCGTCGAACGCGAAACTGCTCACCGCCGCGCTCGCGCTCCACCACCTCGGGCCGGACTACCGCTTCGAGACGAGCGTCTCCCGAGCGGGCGATTCCCTCGCGCTCGCCGGCCGGGGAAACCCGTCGCTCTCGCCCGTCGAACTGTCGGCGCTCGCCGAGGGCGTCGGAAACGCCGGAATCGACGCCGCGGCGCGTCTCGTCGCCGACGCGGGCTGGTTCGCCGGACCGTCCCGCGGACCGGGGTGGACGTGGGAGGACGGGAAGTACGGCTACGGCGCGGAGAGCACGGCGCTCGCGCTCGCCGGAAACGCGGTCTCGGTGACGGTGTCCGGCACCGACGTCGAGGTGACCCCAGAGACGGACGCGGTCGAACTCGTCGCCGATTTCGACCGGTCGGCGGACGAGTTGCGGGTGTACCGGGACCCCCGCGACGGGACGATTCGCGTCGAGGGGCGACCGCCCGACCAACCGCGGACCGAAACCGTCCCCGTCGACGACCCGGTTCGCCACTGCCTGCTCGCGTTCCGCGACGCGCTCGCGGACGCGGGCGTGACCGTCTCCGAGAACCCCCGAACCCCGGCGGACGCGGAAACGAGCGCCGCCGGCGAGACGATAGCGACGGTGAGGTCGCCGCCCGTCTCGGAACTCGTCCGGGAGATGAACGTTCCCTCCGATAACTTCCTCGCGGAGCAACTCGCCCGAACCGTCGCCCGCGAGGTGCGCGGCGAGGGGTCGTGGGAGGCGTGGGAGGACGTCGTCGGCGAGTTTCTCGAAGAACGCGGGGCGGGCGGTTTTCGCATCCGCGACGGCTCCGGCCTGTCGCGCTACAACCTGATATCGTCCCGGGGACTGGTCGGGGTGCTCGAATGGGCCGCCGAGCGGCCGTGGTCCGCGACCTTCTTCGACTCGCTCCCCGCGCCCGGCGAGGGAACGCTCGAAAATCGACTGCTCGACGCGGACCGCGAGGTCCGTGCGAAGACGGGAACGCTCACCGGGAGCAGAACCCTCTCGGGAATCGTCCGCCGGGACGGAGAGCGCGACGTGGCGTTTTCGATACTGCTGAGCGGGTTGACCGGAGCGGACGAGGAGAACGCCCGCGAGACGATCGACGAGTTCGTGCGCGAGTTGGCCGACTGACCGCGCGAACCTTTTTACGGGAAGACGGAACTAACGCGGGGCGATGCGCCGTCCGCTCGAACTGCTCGTCTCGGTGCCGTTCGAATCGCCGGAGACTCGCGCCGATAGCGGTGCACATCTCGTGGGCGCGGCGGTTCGGAGCGACGAACGGCGAGCGGACCGCGCGAAACCGAGAATCGCCGACTCCGGTCCGCCGCCTCCCCGTACTACCCGTTTCGCCCGACGCCGCCGCGCAACATCGCCGCCGCCTCGAACGCCGCGACGTAGGAATCGGCTTCGACGCGGGTCGGCGACGCCGGCGACGCGCTCCATATCGGCGGAGACGTTCACAGCTCCGCCTCCAGCGCCCGCTCCACCTTTCGCAGGGTTCGCTCCCACGTCGCCCGCTTCGAGAAGACGTGGTTCTCGTCGGGGTAGTGGTCGGCGTCGAACTCCTTGCCGAGGTCGGTGAGCGTCTCGACGACGAGGTCGAGCTGTTCGAAGTTGACGTACCGGTCGCCGGTCCCGTGGAAGTTGTAGAGCGGAACCTCGTAGGCGTCCATGTGGGTCACGGGCGACGCCTCGGCCCATCGCTCCGGTACCTCCCACGGCTCGCCGCCCATCCGGAGCACCTCCGCGGAGGTGGCTGGCGGGTACTTCGTCTCCTCGGCCCAGTCTCGGTACAGTTCCATATCCGCGAGTCCCGCGAGATTGACGCCGAGCGAGAACGTCTCGGGGTGCGTGCCGAGCACCTGGAGCGTGGCGTAGCCGCCGTAGGAGAGGCCCCAGACGGCGACCGATTCGGCGTCGACGTAGTCGAGGTCTTTCAAGTACTCCCCCGCCAGCGCCACGTCCGCTATCTCGTCTTTCCCGCGAGCGCCCGCGATGGCCTGCCGGAACTCCCGACCGTAGCCGATTCCGCCGCGGTAGTTGACGAACAGCCCGACGTACCCCTTCGCGGCGAGGTACTGGTGGAACGCGTAGAAGAGGCCGTACGACCGCGAGGGGTGCCAACCGTCGCGCATCTGGCGCATCGGCCCGCCGTGAACGCAGACGACGGCGGGGAGGTCGGACGCGGTCGCGTCGACCGTATCGGACTCGCGCGGGTCGAGCAGGTAACCCTCGATGCGGCGTCCTGCGCTCTCGAACTCGATTCGCTCCGGTTCGACGGGCGACGCGGGCCACGATTCGACCGCCGAGCGCGTGAGTCGCCGGGTGTCGCCGTCCGCGTCGACGCGGAGTTCCGGCGAGCGTTCGCGGTCGGCGTGGAGGTACGCCAGCGCGTCGCCGTCGGGCGACGGTCGGGGGTGGACGTTCGTCCCCGACGTCTCCACGAGGGGCGCGACGTCCCCGTCGAGCGTAACCGAGAAGAGTTGGCGCTGGCCGCGGTCGCGGCGGTTCGAGGCGAAGACGAGCGTCTCGTCGTCCACCCACCGCGGCGTCGCGTCGGCGACGCCCTTGTCCTCGAACGCCCCTTCGGTCAGTTGCGTGCGCTCGCCGGTTTCGGCGTCGACGACGTGAACGTGCTCCCAGCCGTCGAGCGGGAGGGCGAGAGCGACGCGGGTACCGTCCGGGGACACCTCGGGCGCGCCCTGCGAGACGACGCCGCGCTCGCGGTCGACCTCTCGCGCGAGGACGCGCTCCTCGCCGGACGCCGGGTCGGCGGCGACGATTCGCCGGACCGTACCGCCCTCCCCCCGCTGGTCGACGACGACGCGACCGTCGGCCAGCCACGCGGGGCTGTGGCTCGCCGTCTCGCCCCGCGTGCGCCACGCCAGTTCGCCGGACTCGACGTCGACGACGCCGACCTGCGTCGCGTCGTCGTCGACGAACCGGTACGCGAGGCGGGCGTCGTCGTCCGACCACGCGAACATCCGTGATTCGCCGAGGAACGGGCCGCGCTCCGGCGCGTCGTACGTCCGTTCGTCGCCGGTCGCCGCGTCGCGGACGACGGGGCGTCCGTCGCGGTAGAACGCGAATCGGGTACCGTCGTTCGACCACGTGTACGCTTCCCGGTCGTCCGGACCGGAGAGGAGCCGTCTGGTCGTCCGCGCTTCGGGGTCGGCGAGCAGCAGGTCGCCCGCGTCGGTGGCGACGAGCAGTTCGGTCGCCGTCGGCGACCACGAGAACTCGGTGACGTGTCCGTCGTCCGGCGCGAGTCGCCACGTCGATTCGGCGTTCGAGTCGGAGACGAACAGCGCGTTGCCGTCGTCCTCGTACATCGCGGCGGCGAGAAAATCGCCGTCCGGCGACCACGACGGCGGACCGGGATACTCCACGTCCAGCACGTCAGAAAGAGTCGGGGTTCGTGACATACCGTCACATTCTGTTACACCCCCAAAGCGGTTCGCAATCCGGCTAGTCGTTCGTCCGGCGACTCTTCGGCGGTCGGTTTCCGCTCAGTAGTTCCGTCCGGCGAGTTTCGTGAGGAAGGCGTCGAGCACCTTCTGTTCGCCCTTCCGGAGGTGTTCGAGGTAGGTCGGCCCGCTGATGCCGAGGTCGGCGGCGATGTCGTTCGCGGCCACGTCGCGGGGCCAGTTGTAGTAGCCCGCCTCGTGTGCCTCGAAGAGACATTCGGTCTGGCGAACCGACAGGGAGTCGTAGATTCTGTCGCTGGTGTCGGCGAACTCGACGTTGTCGTTGGGGTCGACCTCGTGGATGGCCTCCAGTTTCACGTCGTACTCCTCTTCCAGTTCGGTGAACACCGATTCGAGTCGGTCGGAGCGCACGAGCACCGTCCAGTACTCGAATCCCCCGGTGATGTGGACCGGCTCGATGGGCATGAACTCCGAGTTGACGATTTCGGGGACGATGCTGGACGAGCGGTCGTACGTGACGACGACGCGGGCGCGGTTGCCGCCGTCTTTCAGGATGGCGGTGCTCTCGACGACGCGGTGGGCGTCGATGGCCTCGACGAACGACTCGATGTCTCGGTCGCCTTCGGAGACGAGGATGAAATCGCCCTTGACCGTCTCGTCGGTCGGGTACAGCGATTTCTCGATGATGTGCGTCTTCTCGTACTCGTCGGTCACTTCGAGCGTCCAGCAGCCGGGGTGTCGCAGTTTGAGTTCTACCTGCCGGTGTCTCGTCCCTTCCCCTTGGTCTCTGACGTGGATGACGCTCATAGTACGTGATGCGACCGCACACTAAAGAATTTGTATAATATCTGAATTACATTTTCTTCTGCGCTGACCACACAGCCGTCGCGCCGAGCAGGAGCGCCGGGATAAGCGGGAGCACGAGGTACGAGAATTTGAACGGAAGGGCGGGCGGTCGGAGGTAGATGAGCAGCGGCGCGACGACGAACGCGAGCACCATCACGCCGACCAGAATCCACCCGCTCCGTCCGAACTCTCTCTCGTCGCTCATCACAACTCGCTGTCGGGTTTGACGACGACCTTGCCGAAGCCCTCGCGGTTCTCCAGCATCTCGTGGGCCCGCGCCGTCTCGCTCATGGGCAGCACCTCGCGGATGGCCGGTTCGAAGGTGCCGTCCCAGACTAGTTCCATCACGTCGTCCGCCTCGCCGTGGCTCGCCATCGTGGAACCGACGACCGACAGCTGATTCCAGAAGATCCGGTTGATGTCGGTCTCCGGATTTCCGCCCGTCGTCGCCCCGCAGGTGAGTACCCGGCCGCCCTTGGCGAGGCTCTTCAGGGAGTCCCGCCACGTCGCCGCGCCGACGTGGTCGACGACGACGTCGACGCCGCGTTTGCCCGTCAGCTCCCGAACCCGCCGGGCGAAATCTTCGTCGTCGTAGTCGATGACGTGGTCCGCCCCCAGTTCGCGGGCGTGTTCGAGTTTCTCCTCGCTGCTCCCCGTGGCGTACACCGTGGCTCCGGCGTAGTCGGCGATCTGGACGGCGGCGTGGCCGACGCCCCCGGACGCGCCGAGGACGAGGACGTGCTCGCCGGGGGTCACGTCGCCGCGCGTGAGGAGCATCCGCCACGCGGTCTGGAAGACCAGCGGGGCCGCCGCCGCGGTCTCCCACGGGACGTCGTCGGGAACCGGGAGCAGGTTGTCCTCGGGTATCGCCGCGAGTTCGCTGTGGATTCCCCGCGCGTGCTCGCCGATGATGTAGTAGTTCGCGCACATCGAGTGCTGGCCGTGGCGGCAGAACTCGCACTTCCCGCAGTTGACGCCCGCCGAGAGCGCGACGCGGTCGCCGGGTTCGAAGCGCGTCACGTCCTCGCCGACTTCGAGCACCTCGCCCGCCCCGTCGCTGCCGGGGATGTGCGGCATGTCGAGCGAGAGGCCGGGCAGCCCCCTGCGCGTCCACACGTCGAGGTGGTTCAGCGCACCTGCCTTGACGTCGATCAGAACCTCGTCGCGCTCGGGTTCCGGGTCGGGGAACTCCCCGTAGTCGATGACCTCGGTTCCGCCGTGGGATTCGAACTGGACGGCCTGCATACGGGTTCGTTGCGGGGGAGGGAGTAAAACTGTGTTCACCGCGGTTCGCGTGGACTTTTGGGAGCGCGACCCGAAGGTCGACGCATGACCGATCACGCTCGCGACGACGGGGACGAGGACGCTCCCCGTGCGAACGACGACCACCGCTCGCACGACCGCTCCGACGAACACGACCGCCCCGACGACCACCCCGATCACCACGCCCACGACGTCGACGAACTCGGCTTCGGCGTCGTCACCGTCTCCTCCTCGCGCTCGCTGGACGACGACCCCGCGGGCGACGCCATCGGCGAACTGGTCGAGGACGACGGGCACGACATGGTGACGCGGGAACTCGTCTCGGACGACTACGACTCCGTCCAGAAGACCGTGGACAACCTCGTCGGGCGCAAGGACGTGGACGTGGTCGTGACGACGGGCGGCACGGGCGTCACGCCCGACGACGTGACCATCGAGGCGGTGCAACCGCTGCTCGAAAAGGAGCTACCGGGGTTCGGCGAACTGTTCCGCACCCTCTCCTACGACGAAATCGGAACGAAAGTCGTCGGGACGCGCGCGACGGCGGGCGTCGTCGACGGCGTCGTCATCTTCTGTCTCCCGGGAAGCGAAAACGCGGTTCGGCTCGGGACGGGCGACATCCTCCTCCGCGAGGCGAGCCACCTCGTCGGCCTCTGCGGACGCGAGTGAGGGAACGATTCAGAGGCGGAGCGGTTCGGCCGTCTCCCACCGCGACCTGAACTGGCCGTCGACGTTCGTGGCGAACTCGGGGTCTTTGAGGTCGATGAGCGCGAACGCCTCGCCGGGCGAAAGCGGGTTCGCCACCTCGATGCAGACCTCCACGTCGTCGATGAGGTTGAAGGTCCCTTCGAGGTTCGGCGTCGTCCGCACCGAAAACCGCGGGTGGTCGGAGAGCGTCGTGGCGTAGCGGTCGCCGACGCTCGGCGGGAGCGTTCGGACGAGTTCCGGCGACATGAGCACCGCCACTTCCACGCCGCGGTCGAGCGCCGCTTCGAGGTGTTTGCTCACCGTCTCGCCCACGCTGCCGATGTCGAACGTCGGCGACACCCGCCCGGCGACCATGACGATGCGCTCCTCCGCGGCGTCGAGTCGCTCGACCAGCAGTTCGAGCGACTCGTCCGGGCCGACCGCCGCCGTCCAGAACCCTTCTTCGATGGGCGGTTCCGCGGTGTCGAGTTCGGTGCTCAGGTCGTCGACGATGTCCTCGTACTGCTCGGCTTTCGCGTTCAACTCCGCCAACTTATCGTCCAGCAGGCGGTCGAGTGCGGTTCCCGGCTCCACGGCGATGTACTTCTTCGGGCGACTCGCGCTCTGACTTCTGACGAGGTTGTGCGTCTCCAAACTGTTGAGCACGTCGTAAATTCGTCCCATCGGGACCTCGCTCGCTCGCGAGAGGTCCTTGGCCGTCGTCGGTCCGGTGTTCAACAGGGCCCGGTACGCCCGTGCCTCGTATTCGGAGAGACCGAGGTCGCGGAGACTTGCCATGTCTGTTGACATTACGCCCCCCGTATAAAAACGCTACGTGCATTGCTGGTAGTTGCAAAATCGCGTCTTATTTTATCGGGTCATCGAAGTCAGAAGAAATCCGACGCGAGTTCGCTCAGTTCCGCGGGCGTGCTCGCCGGATCGGAGACGGTTCCGTCGGCGACGAGTCGGGCGGTGCCGCGTTCGTACTCGTCCGCGTTCGGAACGACGACCTTCTCGTGGTCCGCGACGCGGAGCGCGGCCCGGTGGAGGTCGGACTCCGGCGGGGCGGCGACGGCGATCCGCAGCGGCGGGCGAACGAGTCGAGACGCGGCGGTGGCGTAGCCGGCGACTTGCACGCCGATTCTGTCCGCCGCCCCCGCGAACGCGCCGACGGCGTCGCGCGCCGCCTCCTCGTAGGACGACGCTCCCGTCAGGATGGAGAGATCGATCAGCGCGTCGGCGAGCGCGGCGTTCCCGTCGATGGGGCGAAGCGGTCGGTCGAGCAGTCCCGGCCCGTCGGTCGGTCCGTCCACGAACGCGCCGTCCTCCCGCTGGAGCGTCTCGACGGCGTGGTCGGCGACGGTTCGGGCGGCGTCGAGGTATCCGTCGCCGAGCACCTGCGCGGCGGTGGCGAAGGCCCGCGTGACGTGGGCGTGGTCGGCGAGCAGGCCGCGTTCGCTCCCCGCTCCGTCGCCGTCGCGGTAGTGGACGACCGCGCCCTCCTCGACGAGCGAGGCGAGAAAGTCCACGGTGCGCTCCCCGTACCGTCGGGCGCGTTCGTCGTCGGTGTAGGCGGCGAACGTGAGCAGGGCGTCCGCGGCGAGCGCGTTCCAGTCCGCGAAGGCGGTCGGGTCGACGGGGGGCGCGTCTTCGCTCTCGCGGTCGCTCGCGTCCCCCTCGTAGTACTCCTCGCCCGGTTGCTGACTCCCGCCGAAGGCGTCGTCCCGCCAGAGCGTCGTCGTCAGGTACTCTATCGTCTTCTCGGCGGGGTCGCGGTAGCGCGCCTCGCCCGTGTACAGGTAGGCGTTCGCGTAGGCGCGGACGAGCGCGGCGTTCGAGTCGAGGGTCTTCTCGTGGTGTATATCGCGCCAGTCGCGGGTGCCGGCGTAGCGGAAGAAACCGCCCTCGTAGTCGTCGAAGAGGTTCGCCGTGATCGGCGACAGGGTGGCGAGCGCGCGCTCTCGGTCGCGTTTGAGCGCGAACTCGATGGTTCGGGGGAGCGGAAACTTCGCGTCGTCGCCCCACCCGCCGTGGGTCGAGTCGAACCGGTCTTCGACCTGTCCGACCAGCAGGCGCTCTATCTCCTCCGTCACCTCGCCGGACGGGGGATTCTGGTCGCGGACGTTTCGCGGGACCTGCGCCGCGTCCTCGCCCTTGTGCGTCCAGAGGTCGCGCACCTGTCCGACGACCTGCCGCATCGTCTCCGGGTCGAGGAACGTCGCGCCGGTCAGGTGTTCGCCCTCGGGCGTGAGGAAGACGGTCGACGGAAAGCCGCCCACGTTGTACCGCTCCCGAACGCGCGGATGGCGGTCGATGTCCACCCGAACCGGGACGAACGAATCGTTGACGTTCGCCGCCAGCGTCGGCACCGAGTAGGTCGTCTCGTCCATCTCGTGACACCACGAACACCACCGCGCCGAGAGCGAGAGCAAGACGGGCTTTCCGGCGCCTCGGGCCTCGGCGAAGGCCTCTTCGCCCCACTCCCGCCACTCGATCTTCGTGCGTTCCGCTGACTCGTCCATGCGCGGGGATTGGCGACGAACGGGGAAGTGGTTTCGGAATCGCGCGTCGATCTCACTCTCGAACGGCGTCGCGTTCGGCTTCGATTCGCTCGGCGTACTCGCTCGCGATGGTGTCGAGAATCGCCTCGCCTGCCTCCGGCGTCCCCTCCCGCGGGTCGCCGAGAACGCCGTTTCGCGCGATGGACTTGAACCCCTCGCCGAGCAGTCGGGAGACGGAAACGTCCCCTTCGTAGCCCGCGTCGAGTTCGTCTGTTCTGACGAGTCCCTCGTTCACCGCCAGCACGACGGCGGTTTCGGCGGCACCCGCGTGAATCACGTCCTCCTGGTAGTCGACGCCGCCCTCCCGAAGGCCCTCGTTCTGTAGTTCCATGAGGTCGGAGAGGTCGGCGAGCGCGATGACGTTCGCGTCGATGTCGCGAGCGACTTCCGGCGCGACCGCGTTGACGGGGGCGAAGTTTCCGCCGTGGGTCGGGACGAGGACGACGTGTTCGAACCCGTGTTCGTCCAACGACTCGCAGTACGATCGAATCGTGTCCATGAGAACCGTCGCGGGGACGGTGATGGTTCCGGGGAACTCCATGTGATGGCCCGAGCAACCGGGGCGAATGGTCGGTGCGACGAGCGCGTCGCCGAGTTTTTCGGCGATGCGCGCCGCTAGTTCGTCGCCCGCCAGCGTGTCCATAATAAGCGGTAGGTGCGGGCCGTGTTGTTCGACCGACCCGACCGCGACGATAGCGGTTCGTTTCCCGTCGTCGAGCGCGGTTTCGACGTCCGGCCACGTGCAGTTCGAAAGACGTACGTTCGAAGCGGAGGTCACGGTGGCTTCACGGTCGAGGAAGGACGTAAACCTGTGGTCGGGAAGCGTCGCGGTATCCGTCCACCGGGTCTCGACGCCGCGGACGCGGGAACCGGACGTTCAGTCGTGGACTTCGACCGATTCGAGCACCACGTCGTCTTTCGGTTTGTCCTGCGCGTCGGTCTCGACGGAACCGATTTCGCGCACGACGTCCATCCCGTCGACGACCTCGCCGAAGACGGAGTGGCGGTTGTCGAGGTGCGGCGTGGCGTCGAGCGTGATGAAGAACTGCGAACCGTTGGTGTTCGGGCCGGAGTTCGCCATCGAGAGGACTCCCTCGCTGTCGTGGGTGAGTTCGGGGTGGAACTCGTCGTCGAACTGGTAGCCGGGGCCGCCGCGGCCGGTACCGGTCGGGTCGCCGCCCTGAATCATGAAGCCCTCGATGACGCGGTGGAAGAGCACGTCGTCGTACAGCGGTTCGTCCGTCTTCCGCTCGCCCGACTGCGGGTCGGTCCACTCCCGGTCGCCGGTCGCCAGTCCGACGAAGTTCTGGACGGTGCGGGGCGCCCGCTCGTCGAACAGTCGAACCTCGATGTCGCCGTGATTCGTGTGAAGCGTGGCCGTCAGGTCGTCTGCCATGGTCGGACCGTCGGACTCCAAGGAAAAAAGCGGTTCTATCTATCTGCTCGCGGTCGTGTACAGGAGCGGTGCGATGACCAGCAGCGCGACGCCGAGGTACGCGTAGTGGGGCGGCGCGCCCATCGACACCACGAGCATGAACAGCACGCCGAACATGATGGCGTTCAGCGACAGCACCTTCCGGGATTTCAGCGGAATCGCGCCCAGCAGCGAGAGCGCGAATAGGACGAAGACCGCGTGTCCCACGTTGTATTTGATGAGGAAGTCGTCGATGAGTGGGAGAGGGACGAATTCGAACATTCCTGCCCGAAAATCGGGGTGAGTTCTCCTTTAAACTTCCGCTATGCCCCGCTCGACCCCGTTAGCTCCAGCGGTCTGACCCAGATGTACCAGATGAGAACGGCGGCCGTGAGGTAGCCCGTGTAGAAGACGACGGTTCCCACCGAACCGTACCCCATCTCGGTCAGCGCGTACTTCGCCATTCCGGGGACGACGACGCCGAGCGCCAGCGCCAGCCCGAAACGAACCTTCCCGGCGGCATCCTTCGTGCCCATACTCCCGCTTCGCGCTCCACCGGGGTCAATCGCTCGATTCGCCCTCGCGGTCCGCCGACGATTCCTCGAACTATCAGACCACAAAGTATTTGCTCGAACGTTCCGCGAATCGAACATGAATCGCGAAAGAGCACTGGCGGGCGGCGTCGCCGTCATCGTGACGGCGGCCTTGCTCGCCGCCGCCGTGGTTCCCGGCGCGATCGCGGAGTCGTCACCCGACGACTTCCGCGCCAGTCACCTCCGCCTCGAAGAGGTGACCATCTCGCCCGGCGAGGTGTCCGGCGGCACCGCGACGCTGACCGTCGACACCCGACTCGGCCACCGAGGTGGGCCGGCGAACAACGTCACGGTGCTCGTCCGGGCCGTCCACCTGGACTCCGGGCTGGTCGAGACGACGACCGAAACGCGCGTCCCGACCATCGAGGGGGAGCGCGAGACGAGCGTCACGCAGAACGTCTCCGTCGAACGACGGGGCGGCTACCGAATCGAGACCATCGTCTTCCGCGACGGCGAACGCGTCGCGGAAGGCGGGAAGGAAGTCCGCGGCGTCGGCACCCTCCGACCGGCCTACGCGCGAACCGACGTCGCCTTCCACTGGCGGGGCGAGGGGAGCGAGTTCCCGTCCGTGGAGTACGCCATCGCCGACGCGACGAACAACCGCACGACGCTCGACGTTTCGACGTACCTGACGAATCGGGGCGACGCGCCTTCGGAGAACGTTCGCGTCGTGTTCGCGGCGCGGCAGGCCGATTCGAACATCGTCGCCGACCGCGCCACCGTTCCCGTCGGTAAAATCGCGGCGGGCCGAACCGCGAACCCGTCGGCGACGCTGACGGTGCCGGACGGCTACAACTACTATCTCGACGCCGTGCTCTGGAAGGACGGCGCGGTGGTCGGCTCCGCCCGGAGCGCGGCCAACCTCGACCCGTCGGCGACGCTCTCGGTCAACGAAACGCGACGCGAAGTCGGCCTGTCCGTCTCTGATTTCGAGGATAGCTCTCCGCGATCGAAAGACGAGGGGACGGTCACCGCCAACGACGCCGGACAACCCGGCTTCACGGCACTCGCGGGAATCGCCGCGCTGCTCGTCGCGGGCGCGCTCGCACGGAGAAAACCATGACTGACACCGCCACCGCCGACACCGACACCACGACCGTCCGAGAACCGACCGACGACCGCGACGCGCGAATCGACGCTGACCGCGCCCCCGACGACGCGCGGGGCGGTCGCAACGAGCGAGACGAACGCATCCGAGCGTACCTCTATCGGGGTGCGCTCGTGCTCCTCGTGCTGTTCGCCGTCGTGGCGCTCTTCCAGTTCTACACGAGCGCGCTCGCCGTCATTCGGACCTTCGTCGCCGACCGGTACCGACCGCTGTTCAACGCGGCGTTCAACCTCGCCGTCCTCCTGACGACCGGAATCGGCATCTCCTACGTCGTCCGCCGGATGGATTAGCGCGTTCGAACGGTCATCTCGACCGGATTTTCGGGGTGGACGGTGACCAGCGGAACGAGTTCGAGCGGCGCGTCCGAGACGAGTTCGAACTCGAACCGGCGTCCGAGCGTCGCCAGCACGAGTTTCGCCTCGCGCATGGCGAACCCGTCGCCGATGCACCTTCGCGGCCCGCCGCCGAACGGGAAGTAAGCGAAGTCGGGGAGCTCGCGGCGGAACTCGTCCGTCCACCGCTCGGGACGGAACGCCCACGGGTCGTCGAAGAAGCGCTCGTCGTGGTGGACGACCCACTGCGGCGTGGCGACGACCGTCTCGGCGGGAACGTGAAATCCCGCGAGTTCGTCCGCCGCCTCGGCCTGTCGGTAGACGACGTAGGCGGGCGGATAGAGGCGCATCGACTCCATCACGACCGTTTCGAGGTAGTCGAGGTCCGCGAGGTCGGCGACCGTCGGCGGGCCGTCGAGCACCGAGTCGAGTTCGTCGCGGAATCGGCGTTCCTTCTCGGGGTGTTTCGAGAGGAGGTACCACGAGTAGGTGAGCGTCAGAGCGGTGGTGTCGTGACCCGCCAGCAGCATCGTCATCATCTCGTTTCGAATCTGCTCGTCGTCCAGCGCGTCGTCGTCCCGCAGTCGGAGCAGCGTCCCCAGCAGGTCGTCCTCGCTCCCGCGACGCTCGTGCTGTCTGCGGATGTCGCGCAGGATTCGCTCCAGTTTCTCCACCGAGCGTCGGTAGCGCAGGTTTCTGGGCGTCGGAACCTCCTCGGGAACGAACCCTTGCGGGCCCGGTTGGAACCGCTCGCCGACGTCGAGCAGGGCTTCGCGGGCGGCGCGCTCCATCCCGTCGAGTCGCGCCCCCAGCAGGCTCTCGACGACGATTCGAAGCGTGAGTTCGGACATCTCGCGGTGGATGTCGACGTACTCGCCGTCGCGCCACGAGTCGGCCAGTTCCTCGGCGTCGCGGACGATAATCTCGGCGTACTCGTTCAGTTTGTCGCCGTAGAAGGAGGGTTGCATCGCCCGGCGCTGGCGCTGCCAGTGCTCGCCGTCGCTCGTGAGCAGGCCGTCGCCCAGCAGGCCCCCCAGCCCCTCGTCGCCGCCCAGGCTCGGCTTGCGGTAGTTCGCGGCGTTCGTCACGAGGACGCGTCGTATCGCCTCCGGGTCGGTGACCTGATACACCTCCTGTCCGTACACGTCGATTCGCGCCACGTTGCCGTACTCGCGGGCGACGCGCTCCATGAACCCCAGCGGGTCGTCGGCGTACTGGAGACTCGAACCCAGAAACGGTACTCCCTCCGGCCCCGATGGCACGCGGTTCGCCATGGGTGTGATTCGGTCGCACGGAGTAAGTACCCCTCGCTCGGGAGCGCGGTACGATACGTCGGGGGAGACGCTCCGCCAAGGGGCGAATCGCAACGGTGCGAGAAAGTTCAGAGTTCACGTACTTCTAAGACGACCGCCGACGTACGTTCTTTCGCACCGCCGTCGCGGTGCGCGTGAGGGGAAACCGATGAACGATAAATCACGGAACAAACGGATACTGGCGATACTTCTCGTCCTGTTGATGCTGTTGGGGGGTGCGGGGGCGATCCTCTCCGTGACCGACGCGAAAGAAACCGCCGACGACCGGGACGGTGAATCGACGACCGGCGCTTCGAACGCGGCGAACGATCACGACGCGGTTTCGAGAGCGGTGACCGAGAACCGCGAGCGAGGAGCGGCGTTCGGGCAGTCGTCGGCGAACGGTCCCGTCGAAAACGCAATCGCGTAAAATCGGCGGTCGAGTTCGCAACTCGACGTCGCCCTCGACGGAACGACCGGGTCGCTCGCTACGCTCGCCGCTGGAGCGGCGCGTATCCGCGCTCCCGTTAGCTTCTGTGAGGAAAAACGCGTAGCTTCTGGAGGTAACGAACCGCAAGATTAGGTGGCTGGGGAGTTGTCCTCGGCCCCCGTCGATAGGTGGGCCAACGCGGATTTGAACCGCGGACCTCCCGGTTATCAGCCGAGCGCTCAACCTAACTGAGCTATTGGCCCAATTGAGCGCGTTTACCCGTTGCCCGTTGTGAGTTTTAAGGGTTTCCTTTCTCCTCGCTCTCGTCGTCGAAGTCGATGTCGTAGGCGTCCGAATCCATCCTGTAGGTGTCGCCGGTTCCGGCGGAGTCGTTCGGACCGCCGGAACCCCCGCCGACGACGTCGCCGGGGTTCGGGAACCCGAACGTGTAGACGCTGCCCGAGGCGAATTCGCCGGTCTGCTTGTCGACGTACGGCGTGATGACCCACCGCTTCGCGGCTTTCCTGAAGACCGCCCGCGTCACGGGGAAGGCGAGCAGGAATCCGAGCGTGTCGGTTATCAGTCCGGGCGTGAGCAGGAACGCCCCCGCGACGAGCAGGAAGCCGCCGTCGATGATGCGGTCGGTGGGGATGTCGCCCCGCGCGAGATCCGACTGTATCTTCTGGATGGTGTGTCGCCCCTCCGCGCGGACGAGCAACATCCCGAGGAGCGCGGTCAGCACGACGAGCGCGACCGTGAGTTGCCAGCCGATCTGTCCGGCCACGAAGACGAGAAACAGTCCGTCGGCCAGCGGAACCAAGAGCAACAGCACCAGCAGCCGTTTCCACATGCTCGGACGTAGTGGTCCCGACTGTAAAACGCTTTACCTACCGGCGGGTCGCCGGAGAACTCGACCTCGGACCTCGTCGGCGGCCCGCCGCCCTACGGTCGCGGCGAATCGCCGTCGTCTTCGTCCCCGCTCCCCCCGTTTCCGAAATTCGAAATTCGGTTTCGCACCTCGTAATATTTCGTGGCGCTTATTACGATGTACGAACTTAGCCATGATAACCAATGAGTGAGGAAGCCGAGGACAGGACGATTTTGCTCATCGGGAGCGGCCCAATCCAGATCGGACAGGCAGCGGAGTTCGACTACTCCGGCGCGCAGGCCTGCCGCGCGCTACGGGAAGAAGGAGCGCGAGTCGTCCTCGTCAACTCCAATCCGGCGACCATCATGACCGACCCGGAGATGGCCGACGAGGTGTACATCGAACCCATCACCACCGACGCCATCGCCGAGATAATTCGGACGGAGCGCCCGGACGGGGTCATCGCCGGACTCGGGGGTCAGACGGGGCTGAACGTCACCGCGGAGTTATCCGAGGAGGGCGTGCTGGAGGAGTACGACGTGGAAATCATGGGAACGCCCCTCGACACCATCTACGCCACCGAGGACCGCGACTTGTTCCGCCAGCGGATGCACGACCTCGGACAGCCTATGCCGCGCTCGACGACCATCACCCTCGACGAGGGCGAGTCGGTCGCCGAGTTGGACGAGGACGCCCTCCGCGACCGTGTCGAGGCCGCAGTCGAGGAGGTCGGCGGCCTGCCCGTCATCGCCCGCACGACCTACACCCTCGGCGGGTCGGGGTCGGGCGTCGTCAACGAGATGGACGAACTCGTGGACCGCGTTCGCAAGGGTCTCCGCCTCTCCCGGAACCACGAGGTGCTCGTCACGGAGTCCATCGCGGGATGGGTCGAGTTGGAGTACGAGGTGATGCGCGACGCCGACGACTCCTGCATCATCATCTGCAACATGGAGAACCTCGACCCGATGGGCATCCACACCGGGGAGTCGACCGTCGTCACGCCCTCGCAGGTCATCCCCGACGACGGTCACCAGGAGATGCGCGACGCCGCCCTCGAGGTCATCCGCGATTTGGGCATTCAGGGCGGCTGTAACATCCAGTTCGCGTGGCGCGACGACGGCACCCCCGGCGGGGAGTACCGCGTGGTGGAAGTGAACCCCCGCGTCTCGCGCTCCTCGGCGCTCGCGTCGAAGGCGACCGGCTACCCCATCGCCCGCGTCACGGCGAAGGTCGCGCTCGGCAAGCGCCTCCACGAAATCGAGAACGAGATTACGGGCGAGACGACCGCCGCGTTCGAACCGGCCATCGACTACGTGGTCACGAAGGTGCCGCGCTGGCCCAAGGACAAGTTCCGTGACGTGGATTTCGAACTCGGCACCGCGATGAAATCGACCGGCGAGGCGATGGCGATCGGCCGAACCTTCGAGGAGAGTCTGCTGAAGGCCCTCCGCAGTTCGGAGTACGAACCCGGCGTGGACTGGGCCGACGTGAGCGATTCGGAACTCGAGACCGAGTACCTCGAAAAACCCACCCCCGACCGCCCCTACGCCATGTTCGAGGCGTTCGACCGCGGCTACACCGCCGAGCGGGTCGCCGACCTGACCGGCATCGAGGACTGGTACGTCGAGCGCTACGAGCGCATCGCGGACGCGGTCGAGGCCGCCGAAGCGGGCGACTTCGCCCCCGCCGCGGAGAAAGGGTTCACGAATCGCGACGTCGCGGCGATGGCCGGCGCGGAGGTGGGCGCGGTCGAAACCGGCGCACCGGAGCGCGCGTTCAAACAGGTCGACACCTGCGCGGGCGAGTTCGCCGCCTCGACGCCCTACTACTACTCCGCCCGCACGGCCCGCGAGACGAGCCTCTCGGGCCGCGACGAACTCCAAGTGAACCCCGACGTGGAGAGCGTCGTCGTGGTCGGCGGCGGTCCCATCCGCATCGGGCAGGGCGTCGAGTTCGACTACTGTTCGGTGCACGCGGTGCGCGCCCTGCGCGAACTGGGTATCGAAGCCCACGTCGTGAACAACAACCCCGAGACCGTCTCGACCGACTACGACACCTCCGACGGCCTCTTCTTCGAACCCATCACCGCCGAGGAGGTCGCCGACGTCATCGAAGCGACGAACGCCGACGGCGTGATGGTGCAGTTCGGCGGCCAGACCTCGGTTGACATCGGCCGCCCGCTCGAAGCGGAGATCCAGCGCCGCGGCCTCGACTGCGAGGTGCTCGGGACGACCGTGGACGCGATGGACCTCGCGGAGGACCGCGACCGCTTCAACCGCCTGATGGACGACCTCGGCATCGCACAGCCGACCGGCGGCAGCGCGACCAGCGCGGAGGAGGCCCTCGAACTCGCGCACGAAATCGGCTACCCCGTGCTCGTGCGCCCCTCCTACGTCCTCGGCGGGCGCGCCATGGACGTCGTCCACGACGACGACGAACTGAAAGAGTACATCGAGGAGGCCGTGCGCGTCTCGCCGGACAAACCCATCCTCGTGGACGAGTTCCTCGCCGACGCCATCGAGTTGGACGTCGACGCCGTCTCGGACGGCGAGCGCACCGTCATCGGCGGCGTGATGGAGCACGTAGAATCGGCGGGCGTCCACTCCGGCGACTCGGCCTGCACGATTCCGCCCCGGTCGCTCGACGACGAGACGATGGCGCGGGTGCGCGAAGTCACGGAGGACATCGCCCGCGCCCTCGACACGGTCGGGCTGATGAACGTTCAATTGGCGGTGCGTGACGGGGAAAGCGAGGCGCAAAGCGCCTCGGATGCGAGCGGTGAAACCGCGAGCGAAGTGTACGTCCTCGAAGCGAATCCGCGCTCCTCGCGCACGGTCCCGTTCGTCTCGAAGGCGACGGGCGTCCCCATCGCCAAACTCGCCGCGCAGGTGATGGCCGGGAACACGCTGGACGAACTCGACGTCCGCGAGCAGATTCCCGAGCAGACGAGCGTCAAGGAGGTCGTCCTTCCGTTCGACCGCCTGCCGGGTTCCGACCCCCGCCTCGGCCCCGAGATGAAATCGACGGGCGAGGTGATGGGCACCGCCGACTCGTTCGGCAAAGCGTACGAGAAGGCGCAGGCCGCCGCCCACAACGACCTTCCGGACGGGGGAACCGCGGTCGTGGAACTTCCGGTGGACGGCTTCGGCGACTACTACGACCTCGCCGAGTTCGAGGACACCGCCGCGGCGGTTCGCGCGGGTAACGTCGACTTCCTCGTCACCGACGACCGGGAGGCGCTGGAGACGGCGGTCGAAGAGGAGGTGCCGTACTTCACGACCGCGGCGAGCGCGAGGGCGGCGGTCGAAGCCCTCGCCGCGCGCGACGAACCGATGTGCGTCGAATCGGTGGGCGACAGGCCGAAGCGCGAAGCGGACTGGGGATAGCCGGGCGGAGTTCCCAGCCGTACTCGGCTGGCCGTTCTCGAATCCGATACCAGTCAGTGGATTTATTTATAAATACTGATAGCAGTCGGTATGAACGGACGGCTGACGCGGCGACGGTTGTTACGGACGACGACCGTCCCCGCGACGATACTACTCGCGGGGTGTAGCGAAATCGGGGCGGTAACCGTTCACAACGCCTCGGTCGAGAGGAGCGACGTGTACGCGGGGGACGAAGTCGCGGTCGAAGTGGTCGTGAAGAACACCGGGATTTCGTCCGACGACGCCCGTGTCAGCGTCTCGGTGAACGGGACGGTCGTCGACGAAACGATGGTCAGGGTGGGCGCGAGGGGGCGGAAGACGGTTACGCTCACGCACCGCTTCGACGAACCCGGAACGCACTCCCTCGCCGTCAACGGAGTTACGGCCGGGACGGTCACCGTCGAGCCGGTGGTGTCGGTCGCGACGGCGAGCCTTTGCGAATCGACGGCGAATCTCGGAGAGGCGGTACAGATCGACGCGACGGTTCGAAATCGAGGCGAGACGCGGGAGAACGCTTCCCTCGTCCTCCGAGCCGACGGTTCCAGCGTAGAACGGAAGGAGATGACGGTGCCCGCCGACGCCGAAACCGACCTCACGCTCCGATTCTGTCCCGCTGCTGCCGGTACGTACGACGTGACCGTGAACGACACGGCACTCGGTACGCTGACCGTCGCCGACGCGTGGCAACAGTTCGGATACGACAGCGCGAACACCGGCCACGACGACGGGGCGACGATGCCGTCGGAACGACCGTCGCGGGAGTGGTCCGCGTGGCTCGGCGAAGGGTCGCGCTCGTCACCCGTCGCCAGCGGCGACACCGTCTTCGTCGGTGTCGGCAATCCGTACGGAGCGTCAGATGTCGGTGCTGTCGCCGCATTTCGGTGCCACGACGGCAAAGCGCGATGGCGAACGGAGACCGAAGGGCCGGTCTTCGGTTCCCCGGCGCTCGCCGGCGGTCGAGTGATCGTCGGAACTACGGACGGAGCCCTACGAGACGTCGAATCGTACCGCGACCTCGGTGGCCACATCTCCGCGTATTCGATGGACGATGGTACCAGCGTGTGGTCGCGTTCCGTCGAGAGCCCCGTGCTCGGGTCGCCGACCGTCGACGGTGACGGAGTGTACGTAACCGTCACCGACGGGACGGTGCTCGCACTCGACGCCGTCGATGGGCACCAACGCTGGCATCGGTCGGTCGCCGAACCGGGGTATTTGACGCCCGCCGTCGCCGACGATACCCTGTTCGTCGGTGGATCGGGCGGAACCCTTCGCGCGCTGGACGCGGCGGACGGAAGCGAGCGATGGCAGCACGACGCCGGAGGGATGATCTGGAATTCGCCGACCGTCGCCGACGACACAGTGTACGTCGGCGGCGGGAGCGGAAGCATCGAATCGTCCGGATCGACGCTTCGCGCCGTCTCGGTCGCGGACGGAACCGGACGGTGGAAACGGAAACTCGACGGTGTGATGAGCGGCTCGTTCGCGGTCGACGACGACGGACTCTACGCGAGCGTCGGCATCTCCGTCTGGGGAATCGACCGCGAGGACGGGAGGGTGCGCTGGCGAGGCCCAGATGCGAGGGCGGGGGCGAGCGGAGGCTCACCGGCAGTCGTCGACGGAACCGTCTACGCTGGCGTCGGTCGAGTGAACGGCGGCCTCATCTTCGCGTTCGACACCGAATCCGGAGACGTCGAGTGGCAACGCGAGGTCGATGCGGGAGGTAATTCACCGGCGGTTCACGACGGTACGGTGTACGCGACCGTCGGCTTTGGCAACCTGCTCGCGCTCCGATAACTGGCGATAGCAGAACTCGAACGAACCGGTTTCGGTCGAGAAAACGACCGAATTCGAAGACCGAGTCGCTGCGGGTAGGCGGAGTCGAGCGCGACGTTAGTCCGCCGCGACGAGTCGCTTTCGGGGTGCCATCGAAAGCACGTCGTCGAAGAAGTCGAGAGTGTCGTGCGGGCCGGGGTTGGCTTCGGGGTGGTACTGGCGGGTGATGACGTTCAGTTCGTCGCTCTCGAGTCCTTCGGGCGTGTCGTCGTTGACGTTGACCTGCGTGACTTCGAGGTCGCCGGGTTCGGCGACTGTGTAGCCGTGATTCTGGGTGGTCATGACGACCGTGCCCGATTCGAGGTCGAGAACCGGCTGGTTGACCCCGCGGTGACCGAAGTCCATCTTCTCGGTCGTGCCGCCGAGCGCGCGGGCGATGATCTGCTGGCCGAGGCAGATGCCCGCGAGCGGGAGTTCGCCGACGTACGTTTCGACGAGTCGCTGGGCCGCTTCGAAGTTCGCAGGATCGCCCGGACCGTTCGAGACGAAGAGCACGTCGGGGTCGACGCTGTCCACGTCCTCGGGCGTCGCGTCGTAGGGAAGGACGTGAACCTCAGCCCCGCGTTCGACCAGCGAGTCGATGATGCTCCCCTTCGCGCCGCAGTCGACGAGCGCGACGCTAGGCCCGTCGCCTTCGCTGAGGTGTATCTCTCGCTCGCCGACGCTGACCTGCGCGCCGATGTCGCGGTGGTCGCTCATGCCCGGACAGCGTTCCAGTTCGGCGAGGGCGTCCTCCGGCGTCACGTCGTCGCCGACCGCGATGCCGCACTTCATCGCGCCCTCCTCTCGAATCCCGCCGACGATGTCGCGCGTGTCGAGGTGGTCGACCGCGGGAACGCCCTCCGATTCGAGCCACTCGGCGACGTCGTCGGTTAGCTCCCGCGCGACCACGGCGCGCGGGTGGACTCGGTCGCTCTCGAATCGCTCTTCCCTGACGCCGTAGTTTCCGATGAGCGGGTACGAGAAGGTGAGCACCTGTTCCTCGTAGGACGGGTCGGTGAGGCTCTCCTCGTATCCCGTGTAGGCTGTCGTAAAGACCAGTTCTCCGCATGACGTGCCTGGAGCGCGACCACGTGCTTCGACCACGTTGCCGCCCTCCAGCGCGACGTAGGCACCCGGCATTACGAGATTCATATGGATTCCGGCCCTATAAACCTTGCTTTCGTAACATTGTTACGAAATTCGTAATCGTCAAGTAGCGGGCGACTGTAGGTGCACATCTCCATGGACGCCCTCGACCGACAGATACTGAATCTCCTGCGACGAGACGCCCGCACACCGTACACGGAGATAGCGGACAGGGTCGGCACGTCCGAAGGGACGGTTCGAAACCGGGTCGAACGGATGACCGAAGACGGCGTCATCGAACGGTTCACGGTCGCGACCCACACCGGGAACGTGAAGGCGATGATCGAAATCGGCGTCGACGTGGCCGTCGACACGACGCAGATTTCGGACAGGCTCGCGGAGTGGGAACAGGTCGACTTCGTCTGGCAGGTCAGCGGCGAGGACGACATCGTCCTCGTCGTGGACGCCGCCGACACGCAGGGAGTGAATCAACTCATCACTCGCGCGCGGGAGTTGGAGGAAGTCGTGAGCACGAAGACTCGACTGATTTTGGACGAACGCCTCGGCTGAGTGACGACGCGCCGAGAAGAGTCGAGGACCGATTCGACCCAGTCAATCCTCCGGCTGCGGCGGTTCCCCGACGCCCGGCGACTCCTCTTCCGGACGGTGCAGTTGCTCTTTCCCCTCGTGGATGCGCCGGTAGAGGCGACGGACGGTCTGGTCGAACGTCCCGCGTCGAACCCGCGGTTCGACCCGTCCCTCCCGAATCGCCTCGACGACGCTCTCGGGCGTGAGCGTATCGGCGTCCACCCGCGTGAACGCGCGACCGACTTCGACGGGGTAGTGGGCGTCGCTCCCCCCGACCATCGGCAGGTCGTGTCGCTCGGCGAGCGCCTGCACCCACGACTCGGTACGGGGGTGCTTCCCGTTCACCTCGATGGCGTCGAAGTCCGCGTCCACCTCGCGCACCGTGCTGTTGCGGTACGGGTGGGCGATGATGGCCGCACAGCCGCGGTCGTGCGCGAGGTCGACCGTCTCCTCCGGCGTGAGCGTCGCCGGTTCGGTTCGGGTCGGCGGGTCGGGGCCGACGACGAGGACGTGGCCCTTCGTCGTGGAAATCTCGATGCCGGGAATCGCTCGAACCGCACCGGCGGAGAACGACCGGTAGTAGTCGTGGTTCGTCAGCGCGACTCCGTCCAGTTCCCGGTAGCGGGCGGCCAAACCGAGGAGGCGGGCGCCGACGGGGTCGTACACCTCCGCGGCCCGGGAATGGCCGTGGAAGAATCGGGTGTGCGTGTGCAGGTCGAGTGTGAACACGTCCGTAGATACGAGGCCGACAGACCTTTGGTTTTTCCGCCGGCAAAGTACCGTATGGATGCCGACGAGGCCGGTATCGCCGGCGACCTCGCGGCGAACGACGACATCGAGTACGACCGCGTCGTCGTCATGAACCCGGTCAGTGGGGACGGGAGTCACCGCGAGCAGATTCGGAACCTCGCCATCGAACACGATTTTACGGTGCTCGAATCCCGCGAAGAGGGCCACGCCGTCGAACTCGCTCGACACGCCGCCGAGAGCGACGTGTCGATGGTGGCCGCGGCGGGCGGCGACGGAACGATAAACGAGGCCGTCCGGGGTCTCGTCGCGGCGGACGCGCTGGACGACGTGACGTTCGGCGTCGTTCCGACCGGGACGGGGAACAACTTCGCCGGAAACGTGGGCGTGACGGACGTCGAACGAGCGTTCGAAGTGCTCGAAAACGGCGAGCGCAGGCGAATCGACCTCGGAACGACGAACGAACGGGTGTTCGTCAACTCCTGCGTCGGCGGACTGACCGCGGATGCGAGCGGCGAAACCGACTCCGAGCAGAAAGAGCGCCTCGGCGTGCTCGCCTACGTCGTTAACACGCTCCGCCTGATGACGGACTTCGAGGGCGTTCCGCTCGCCGTGAAGGCCTCGACGGAGGGCGAGGTGTCGTGGTCCGGCGAGGCCGTGTTCGTGCTCGTCGGCAACGGGCGGCGGTTCCCGGTGAAAGGGCGCACGCAGGCGAACATGGAGGACGGTCTCCTCGACGTGACCATTATCGAACAGATGCCCGCCGCGAACCTCGTCGGCGAGGCCGCGATCCAGCGGCTGTTCGGCCAGGAGACCGAAAACGTGACGCGACTGCAGACGCCGACGCTCGACATCGAGGTCGAGCGCGACGAACCGATCCGGTTCAGTCTCGACGGCGAAATGGGCGAGTGGAACGAACTGAGCCTCGGCGTGATACCGCACGCGCTGGAACTCTGCGTCGGGCCGGAGTACGAACCGCTGCCGGACGAGTAGGCGGACGCCTCAATCGTCGGATTCGCCGACAGCGAGCGCCTCGTCGACGGGGTCGTCGGGCGTCACCTCGTCGAGTTCGGGCGGCATCCCGAGGCGATAGTTCTCGCCGTCCGCGCCGTCCTCGCGGAGTTCCGTGCGACCGCGGCGAATCGCCACGTCGTCGTTCAGGTGCAGGCGGACGGCTTCGAGCAGCGCGTCGGCTTCGAGGGGTTGGCCGCGCTCGCGCAGCTCCTCGACGCTGGCGTCGTCGGGGACGTTGAAGGCGCGCTGGGTGAGTATCGGCCCCTGGTCGAGGTCGGTCGTCACGTAGTGCGCGGTGACGCCCGCGACGCGGACGCCCGCTTCCTTCGCCTGTCGGTAGGCTTTCGCGCCGGGGAACGCCGGGAGGAGGCTCGGGTGGACGTTGACGATGCGCCCCTCGTAGCGGAAGACGACCTTCGGGCTGAGGATGCGCATGAATCGCGCGAGGACGACGAGGTCGACGTCGTAGTCGTCCAGCAGGGAAAGCAGGCGGTCCTCGTCGTGGACGCCCTTCTCGTCCCCCACGTCGTGGAAGGGGATGCCGTGGCGCTCGGCGACCGGTCGGAGGTCGTCGTGGTTACCGATGACGACGCCGATATCGGCTCCGAGGTCGGCGCGAGCGTCGAGCAGTTTGCGGAGGCAGTGCGACTCCTTCGTGACGAGGACGGCGAGCTGTCGGGTGTCGCGCTCCTCCGGAAACCGGACTCGCACGTCCAAGTCGAGGTCGTCGCCGAGGGCGGAGAGGTCGCGCCGGAGGCGGTGTTCGCTCACCGCCATCCCGCTCGTGTCGACGCGCATCGTCATCCGGAAGATTCCGTCTCGAACCGCTTGGTCGACGTCCTCGATGTTGACGTCGCGCTCGAAGAGGAGGGTCGTGACGCGAGCGACGAGTCCGGTGTCGTCGTCGCCGACGACGGTTATCTCGGTCAGTTCGTGCGGATTCATCGTCTCACCTGTCGCGTTCGGGGAACCAGCATCGGAAATCTCTTCCGTCCCGGAGGGACAAAAGCGTTTGTTCCCGCGCAATTCTTCCATCGCGGCCTGCGGCGTTCAGGCGGAGCCTGAACGAAATCGGCGACGAACAGGCCGCCGTTACCGTTCCTCGTACCGGGCCCGCGCCGCCGACCCCGCGACGCGACGAATCGGGACGCGGTCGAAACAGCGCCGTCCGAATCACACGAACGTGCATAACGACATCGTTCCAAAAGAGCTTTTGAGCACGGACGCGCAGGGACGGGTGATGACTGCCTACACCGCGACGGTGACGGTTCGGCTGAAGCAGGGCGTCCTCGACCCCGAAGCCGAGACGACGCGACGGGCGCTGGAACGACTCGGTTTCGAACTGGAGTCGCTTCGCTCGGCGGACGAGTTCGAAATCGACCTCGACGCCGACTCCCCGACGAACGCCGAAGACCGGGCCGGAGAGATGGCGGAACGCCTGCTCGCCAATCCGACGATTCACGATTACACGGTGGCCGTCGAGGAACGATGACGGTCGCCATCGTCCGGTTCGGCGGGAGCAACTGCGACCGCGACGCGGAGCGCGCCCTCTCGCACCTCGGAATCGACGCCGAACTCGTCTGGCACGAGGACGGCCTGCCGGCGGACGCGACGGGCGTGATACTCCCCGGCGGATTCTCCTACGGCGACTACCTCCGAGCGGGGGCCATCGCCGCCAACTCCCCGGTCGTGGACGAGGTGCGCGAGGCCGCCGAGTCCGGCGTTCCCATCCTCGGCGTCTGCAACGGCGCGCAAATCGGGTGTGAGTCTGGCCTGACCCCCGGCGCGTTCACCACCAACCGGAGCGCCCGGTTCCAGTGCGAGGGCGTCCACCTGCGCGTCGAGAACGCCGACACGCCGTGGACCGCCGCCTACGACGAGGGCGAGGTCATCGAGGTTCCCATCGCCCACGGCGAAGGCCGATTCGAGATACCCGACGAGGAGTACGACGAACTCGACGCCGCGGGGCGCGTCCTGTTCCGCTACTGCGACGCGGCGGGGAACGTCACCGAGGACGCGAACCCGAACGGGTCGAAGGGAAACGTCGCCGGCATCCTCGGCGAATCGGACACCGTCGCGGTCATGATGCCCCACCCCGAGCGCGCGACCCTGCCGGATATCGGCGGCACCGACGGCGGCGGCGTCCTGCGCGGCTTCGCCTGAGTCTCCTTTTCACCGACCGGACGAGAAGGCGGCGCGCAGTCGCGGGAGTTCGCGCGAGATGGCACGTCGCTTCAGCAGACAGAACCCAGCGAAGATGACGAGGAAGCCGGCGACGGTGAGCGGCGTCACCGGTTCTTCGAGGAAGTACCAGCCGGAGAGCGCGGCGAAGACGGGGGCGACGTAGGAGACGAGGTTGATCTCTATCGGGCCCAAGCGCTCCAACAGGTCGAAGTAGACGAGGAACCCGAGCGCGCTGGCGACGAGCGAGAGGTACACGAGCGCCGCGAGCGCCTCGGGCGTCCACCGGATGGCGGCGAACGATTCGCTCGGACGGGCGATACTGACGGCGTGCATCATGAGCGCGCCGAGCAGCATCGACCACGCCTCCATCGTCTCGATCGGCAGCTCGGCGTCGATTCGTCGGGTGAGCACGCTCCCGAGGGCGAACGAGACCGCGGCGGCGAGCACGAGCAGTTTCCCGACGAAGTCCGCGGCCAGCAGGTCGTTCGGGTTCGGTTGGCTCAGCACCGCGACGCCCACGAGTCCGAGGAACAGGCCCGCGATTCCGGCGGGTTCGAGGCGTTCGCTGGGGAGGAGGACGCGCGCGAATCCGGTGGTGAGAACCGGGCTGAAACTCACGATGATGGCGGCGACGGCGCTCGTCGTCTCCTTCTCGCCGACGAAGAGGAAGGCGTGGTAGCCGGCGATCATCAGCGCGCTCCCGACGAGGACGAGTCGCCACTCGCCGCCGGTTCGCGGCCGCCAGCGGTCGGTGGCGTAGACGGCGTAGGCGAGCATCAGCACGCCCGCCACGTCGTAGCGGATGGCCGCGAACAGCACGGGCGGGAAGTACTCGAGTCCGGCCTTGATGGCCATGAACGCGGAGCCCCACGCCGCGGCGAGCAGGACGAACAGGAGCGCGTTTCGAGAGCCGGTCACTGTGGAGAATCCACGTCGGGCAGGGGAGTACCTTTCGAAATCCCCCCTCGAATGCCGACTTCGGCCGCGCTTCCGACTCGGCGGACCCCCGGTCGCGGTTCGAACGCTCGCATAGATTTATCATTCCTCGAAGACAAGTGCCGGACGAACCTCCGTCGAAAAAACGGTGGTTCATGGGTGAAACGGGCTGGCATCCCGCGACCACTGCTTTCGAGCGCGGTCGCTCGACGATACTCCGACGCTATCGCCGCGAGCGTCGCTCGTCGCGAACCGCCCGAAGAACGTCCTGTCGCGCGATGATACCGACGAGCGCGCCGTCTTCGAGCACGGGGAGGCGGTTGATGTCGTTCTCGGCGTCGGCCAACAGGTCGAGGATTCGGTCGAGGTCGGCGTCCGGCGCGACCGTCACCACGTCCTCGGTCATGATGTCGCTGACCGGCTTTCTCGCGTTCTTGGCGAGGTCGATACTCGCGTCGAGTTCGTCCCACGAGAGGTCGATTGCGTACTCGAGGCTCTCGAGGAACGGGGGGAACCCGACCGGAATCCACAGCGTCCTGTCGCTCGGCTGGAAGAGGTGAACGAGGTCGTGTTGGGTGACGATACCGACGAGTCGCCCGTCGTCGACGACGGGGTAGCCGTTGAACTCCTCGCGCGCGAGGCGGGTCAGCACCTCGCCGATTTCGTCGTCCGGCGCGACGGTCTCCACGTCGGTCGTCATCAGATCGCGGGCCGTGATTGCCATACGTGGGAGAAGGGAGGGTTACGGTGTAAGCCTTGTTGCGAGGGGCGCGGGTTCGCCGTTCTCGGCTCGTCGCGGTTCGGACGCGAACCGCCCGACGACCGCTCTTTCACCCGACGCGTTTCCGGGTCGAAGCGAAGGTTTTTGCCCGTGCTTTCGATACCTTCCCCATGGTCACAGTGCGGGCACCCGCGACGAGCGCCAACCTCGGAAGCGGGTTCGACGTGTTCGGATTGGCGCTGGAGCATCCCGAAGACGTCGTGCGGGTCGAGCGCGCGCCCGAGACGACGATAGAGGTCACGGGGGTCGGACGACAGTACGTTCCGGAAGACCCGGCGAAGAACACCGCCGGCGTCGTCGCCGAGACGCTCGACGCGCCCGCCCACATCCGAATCGACAAGGGCGTCCGCCCGTCCTCCGGGTTGGGGTCGTCCGCCGCCAGCGCCGCCGCCGCCGCGGTCGCGCTGAACGAACTCCACGGCTGCGGGCTCTCGCCCCGCGAACTCGTCCGGGTCGCCGCCGAGGGGGAAGCCGCCGTCTCGGGCGAGGCCCACGCGGACAACGTCGCGCCGGCCATCCTCGGGGGATTCACCGTCGTCACCGAGGACGACGTCACGCAGGTGGACGCCTCGATTCCGGTCGTCGCCTGCCTGCCGGAACTCGTCGTCTCGACCCGCGACGCGCGGCAGGTCGTCCCCCACTCCGTCGATATCGGGGAACTCGTCGAAACCGTCGGCGACGCCGCGACGCTCACGGCGGGGATGTTCCGCGACGACCCCGAACTCGTCGGTCGCGGTCTCCGCGACAGTTCGGCCACCAGTTCGCGGGCGGCGCTCATCGACGGGTTCGACGCCGTCCGCCGGGCCGCCCTCGACGCGGGCGCGACCGGCGTCGCCGTGAGCGGGGCCGGGCCGAGCGTCCTCGCCGTCTGTCGCGACGAGACGCGAGGGCCGGTCGCGAGCGCGATGCTCGACGCCTTCCTCGACGAAGGCGTGGACGCGCGAGCCTACCAAACCGCTATCGGCGGCGGGGCGACGGTGGTACGGTGAGGGAGATGCGTAACTGTCACGCTTCTACGTTCCGAAACAGGACGCATGGCTGACCTGAAACGCTGTTCGGACTGCGGCGTCACGCTCGAAACGGTCAAATTCGGCATGAACGATGCGTGGAGTCCGCACGTGAAGACGAGCGAGCGCCGAGAGGGACTCCTCGGGTCGCTCGGGATGAGCGAAAAGAGGGAAGTTCAGGCCCGCATGTGTCCCGAGTGCGGACGCTTATCGTTCTACGCGAAACTGGACGAGTAGCGTCTCGACGCTCGATCTCACGGAGTTCAGATACGATAGAGGCGAGTCGCCCAGAACTCGTAAAACGCGTCGTCCAGCGCCTCCTCGGGGTCGCCCGTGGCGTCCACCGGTTTCGTCCGGTCGGCGGCCTCCCGAAACTCGGAGAGGAGCGTCCGCTGGCCGACGACGTACAGTCGTTCCGCGTCGCGTCCGTCGATCTCCTCCCGACAGCGTTCGAGGTGTTCGTCTATCTGGGCGTCCCGCCTGCGCTCGAACCGCCCCTGCGAGAAGCCCCCCTTCGAGTGGTCGCCTTTCACGTCGCTCTCGAATCCGGAGAGCGACCGCCGCTCGCGCCCCTCGTACTCGCCGATGGCGAAGAGGTCGGAGCGAACGAGCGCGAAGGCGAACCGCCCATGGGGGCGGAACCACTCGGGGTCGACGTCGAAGCCGTCGTCCCACGCGACGAACGCCTCCGGCGGGTTCGGCGGAACGAGGGCGGCGCTGACGAGTCCCGCGTCGTCGGCGACGACCAGACAGGGGGCGGCGCGCGCGACGAGCGGCGCGTGGTCGCCGAACGCGGCGCGCACCTCGTCGGGGGGGTCGCCGTCGATCATCGCGGTCAGCGCGCCCTCCGGTTCCGTCTCGAAGCTCGCCAGTCGGTTCCTGACGCGGTCGAGGCGCTCCCCGCGGAGCGTCTCGACGCCGCGGAAATCGAGGGTCGCGTCGTCGCCCTGCAGTCGCTCGACCCGGTCTTCGAGTTCCGCGATGCGGTCTTCGAGTCGGTTGCCCCGCTCTTCGGCCGCCTGCCTCGCGGTGACGGCCTCCGCGCGGCGCTCCTGTTCCCCTTCCACCCGTCGTTCGAGGTGGCGCTTCTCTTCTTCGAGCGCTTCGATTCGCTCTTTCAACTCCGCGCGCCCGAGCAACTCGTCCAGCATCGACTCGAAGGGCGCGTTCGGGACCCTTGTAGTTTGTCGTGTCCGAAAATCGAGCGGACTCACGCGCCCTCGCCGAGTTCGCAGAGCGTGTACCGGTACGGCAAGGAACGAATCACGGTCACGTCGCCGTTCCGGGCCTGTCGACCGAGCACGGTCGCGACCTCGTGCGCGCTCTCGAACTCCTCGCCGCGCTCGTCCAGCAGATCGAGTATCTCGCGCGCCGTGAGGGGTTCGTCGGTTTCGGCCTCCGCGACGACCTCCCGAATGCGGTCGAACTCCTTCCCCCGAGCGTACATATTCGATAGAGAACGTGTATTTGTATTTAAAATTAAGTCAGACGTCCGTCAGACGCCGCGCCGTCTCGCGGAATCGTCACGCGGGGCGGTCGTGCGGTCCGGTGAAATCGCGCTCCCGCCGGTACTGTTCGACGAACTCCGACACGTCGAAGTTCAGCATGTCCGCCTCGAACCGGCTCATCGCGTCCTCGTCGTCGGCGTGGCTGACGGCGTGTTCCATCAGTTCGACGATGAGTTCGACGACCACCTCGTGGAGTCGCCGCGAGTCGAAGTCGGTGACCCACACCATCGCGTATCCCAGGTCGGGGTCTTCGGCGACGTCCTTGCTCGCCACCTCCTCCGGGAACTCCTCCATCACGACGCCCATGATGTGCACCGTCCCGAACTCGCCGTGGTCGTCCGCCGTGTCGACGGTCTCTCGGAGCACGTCCACGAGGAACTCCGGGACGAATCGGGAGGGCGGGTGGACGTCCAGCACGACGGCGTGGGAGTCGCCGCAGTGGCAGTCGTACTCCCGCATCCCCATGTCGAAGGCGTGCGTTTTCACCGACTCGCCGCAGGGAAGGTCGAGCGTCGCACCCCTCCCTCCCGGTACGCGCGGTTCTGCCATGGTTTTCGTTTCGTCCTTTACGAGTTTAAACGGCGTGATTGCGGTTCGGGCGAATCGTTCGAACGCGGCCGTTCGAACCGACCGGGTGGGCGTACATAGCGCTCCGGAGGGAACGTCCTCGGTACGTACCGCTCTTAGCGAGCTACTTGTGGATCGCCGGGAGACGACCGAGCATGGCACAGGTCAGCAGGGTTCCCGACCGACTGCGCCCGATAGACGAACGAATCCTCCGCCTGCTCGACGCCGAGGGGATGTGCGTTCGCCTCGACATCGAACGACGGCTCTCGCTGTCCGGTTGCGTGACCGCGAGTCGCTGTCGCCTCCTCGCGGAGCGCGGACTCGTCCGGAATTCGAACTGGTGTTGCTACGAGATAACGGAGCGCGGACGCCGCCGCCTGCGGCGAGGTCGCGAGTAGACGCACTCAGGGCCAGTCGTCGCGCACGTCCTCCTCGACCGTCCGCTCGTCGTCCGCGTCCTCCGTGGCGAGCGTCCACTCCGCCGCCTCCGCCGCGTCCTCGACGTGGAGGAACTCCCAATCGTGCGCTTCGGCGAGTTCGCGGTCCTCGTCGGTCGTTCCGACGAAGACGTGACGGTCGGTGTCGAACTGGGCTTTCACGCTGTCCAAACTCTCGGCTTTTCCTTTCGGTCCGGAGAAGAAGTCCTGCCGAATGCGGTTCTTTCGGGTGAAGTTCGTCACCACGTAGGTCGGCTGGTCGGAGATGACGCCGACGTACCGCGTCCAGCGTCGGGCGTCCTCGAACACCGTCCCGGGACTCGACAGCGTCTTGAGCGCCGACAGCTCGAACGCCAGCGTCATCTCTCCGCTTCCGTTCATGTTCCTACTTCCAGTCTTGCCGGAGAAAACGGCTTCGGTTACTCCGCTCCGTCGCGCTCAGACGACAGTGACGCGGTAGTAGTCGGTGAACACGACGGTCGTGTCCGTCGTGACTTCGTCGGCCAACCGGCGAGTCGTCGGGACGACGGCCTCCTCGCCGTCGCACTCCGCGACCACCTGCTGGAGTTCGTCGGAGAGCTCGTCGAAGTGACGCACTCGCGTCTCGGGCGAGACGGTGTCGGTTCGGCGGACGACGAGGGTGCTCGTCTCTCCGGTCGGGGGGGACCCCACGCTACTTGTCGTGTTCGAAGCCATTGATATATGTTACCAATTGTCGCAATTCATCTTAAAGCTTCCGGCGGAATCGTCGGAAGGCGGGGAGGTCGGCTACGCGAGGAGAACCCGATAGTAGTCGGTGAACTTTACGAACTCGCCGTCGCGGAACTGGAGAGCCGTCTCTGCATCGATGTTCTGTTCGCCGTGTTCGACGACGTTCGGGAAGCGCTGCTTGGCGCAGTGTTCGAGTTCGTCGTAGTGCCGGACGCTCGCGTCGTCCGGAATCGTCTCCGTCGGTTCGACCGTTATCATCGGGTTCACGTTACCACAGACCGTTACTGGTCTATGGTAACAAATGACTCGGCACCGCTTAAACCTTACCGTCGTTACAAATATTTCTATCGCGCCGAATCGGGAGCAATACGGGTACGACGCGAGAACCGTCGCGGGAACGACGACGAATCGGTAGATCGGATCCGGGAACGAATCCGCGCACTTCCCCGCGATACCGCGGTTCGAAAATCGGTTCGACGCTACTGTTCCTGCGGGAGCGCCAGTTTGTCGGGGTCGAACTCCTTTTCGAGGAGGATGTCCTTCTGGTCCGCGACGTCGACCTCCTTCCGGATGAGGTCTTTGTACTTGCCCTGCGGGGCGATGTCGCCGATGAGGACGCCGCCGATGAGTTTGCCGTCCTTGAACGCCAGTCGCCGCCACTCGGTGTCGCTGTACTTGCGCTCGCAGTCGTCGTCGCCGAGCGTCGGGAAGCCGAAGCTGAGGAACGGGAAGTCGAAGTGGGTGATGGAGTAGGAGGTGACCCAGCGGAACTCCTCCGCTTCGTCGTCGGCGACCATGTTCTTGGCGGCGATGACGCCCTGCTGTTTCGCGCTGCCCCACGACCCGTTCTGCGTGTACTCGCCGAGGATGACGTCGTAGAAGCGCGTGATGTCGCCCGCGGCGTAGATGTCGTCCACGCCGGTCTGCATGTACTGGTCGACGACGACGCCGTTGTCCGTCTCGACGCCCGTCCCCTGGAGGTACTCGGCGTTGAAGTTGAGACCGATGGCGATGCCGACGAACTCGCTGTCGTACTCGTTACCGTCCGCGTCCAGCGTGGCGACGACGTTCCCCTCGTCGTCGGTCTCGAAGCCGTTGACGCCGCTCTCGAGGACGGGGGTGACGCCCTTCTCTTCGAGCGCGTTGTGAATTATCTCCGCGCCCTCCAAGCTCAGACCGTAGCGCCACCAGCGGTTACCGCGCATGATGTAGTGGGCGTCGACGTCCTGTTCGCCGCAGATGGCGGCGAGGTCGATACCGAGGAGGCCGGCACCGACGACGACGCCGGTCTCTGCCTGCTCCGCGTGTTCCGCGATGCGGCGGGCGTCCTGGAACGTCCAGAAGTGGTGGATGCCGTCGGCGTCACTGTTGTCCACGGGAAGTTGGGTCGGCGTGCCGCCGGTGGCGACGAGCAGTTTGTCGTATTCGAACGTGCCGCTGTCGTGGGTGTGGACTTCGTGCGCGTCGGGGTCGACGTCCGTGACGAACGTGTTCAGTTCGAGGTCGATGTCGCGCTCCGCGTACCAGTCTTCCTCGTGTATCGAAATCGGCGCTTCTGGGAGCTTCCCCTTGGCGAACTCCTTGATGAGAATTCGGTTGTAGAGGGCTTCGCCCTCGTCGGTGATGACGGTTACGTCGGCGTTGGGTTTCGCTTCACGGATCGTCTCCGCGGCGGAACTACCCGCGATACCGTCACCGATAATCACGTACGACTCGCTCATGTGGTGGAACTTCTTCGTCGGGGTTAAAGTGGGTTGCTATCTCGAAATCGTGTCGACGGACGACGGACGCCGCCGCCGGGGTAGTCGGGACGTTGAAGGCGCTCGCGTTCCAACTCCCGACCATGAAGATCCGTCAGAACGCTCGTCACTTCGCCTCGAAGAAGGCGCTCGAACTCCCCGTCGTGGGGGACGCGGTGAAACGGAAGCTGGTGGACATGCACACCGACATCTTCCTGAACAAGGCCGACCCGGACCACCGCGAGGAGCGCCGCGAGCACTTGGACGCCTTCTTCGGCGCGACGATGGACACATATCTCGCGGCCCTGCAGGAGGGCGCACCCGAGGCCGAGGCCCGCGAAATAACGCATATCCAGGCCAACTTCGACTTCTTCAACCACGGCTGGACGGAGATGATGGAGTTCCCGAGCGACGAACTCGGCGACCACTACGACCGGTACGAGACGTTCTTCTCCCGCCACGGCGTCACCATCGCCGACCCCCTCGGCGAGTTCGCGCCCGCCGACGGCGTTCCGGAAGCCCCGTCCACCCCCGAGAAACTGGACGACCCCGAGCACCCCTACGCGGAGGGCGGCTTCGCCGACGACGTGTACGTGCAGGGCGACGACGGCGAGATTCGCGTCGGTGGACAGGACGAACCCGAGGACGTGAGCGTCGACGACGCGCCCGGCGCCGACGAGGGCGAAGCGTAGTCGGTCCGCGATTCGAGGAACAAGAGCGTCGTCGACGAGTCGAAGCGCGGTCGGCGCTTCGAACTCACTCCTCTTCGCGCTCTTGGAGGCGAACGGTCACCACCGGAACGGTGGCCCGCCTGACGACCTTCTCCGTGACGCTGCGGCGGAGCGGGCGTAGTATTCCGCGCTGACCGTACGTTCCCATCACGATGAGGTCGATATCCTGATCGACCGCGTACCGGAGGATCGCGCGGTGCGGTTTCCCCTCGGCGATGGAACCGGCGGTCGTTCGGACGTCCCGCGCTTCCGCCCGGCGGATGACGTCCTCCACCATCTCCTTCGACTCTCGCTCGTACTCTTCGAACATCGCCTCGCGCTTGTCTCCGTCCTCCCGCTCGCTCGTATCGACGACGGAGACGGTGTAGAGGGCGGCGTCGTACGTCTCCGCCAGGTCGAGGGCGTGCGGAATCGCGTTCTCCGCCGCTTCGCTCCCATCTATCGGAACGAGGATTCGTCGGTACATGCTACCGCGTCGTTCGCGACTGTCGTGCATAGAGATGTCGTGTATTCGACCGTACCGTACCCCCACTTAGAACAACGCGGGGACGTGTCGATGATCGGTGGCGACCCCACCGGTGGAGCGATTTCGACCGAATCACTCGAGCGACTCGGTTCCCTCCGCCGCCTCGACCGAGTCGGTCCGCTTTTCGGTCTCTCCCCGCCACCGCTTTTCCCCCTCGTACTCGGCGAGGCGGTCGCGGACGCGGTCTTTGAGGTCGTCGTCGTTGACGTTCACCTCGAACGCGTACCCCTCGTCGCGGTCGCGAGTGCGTTCGACGTTCGCGCTGACGAGTTCGTTGTCGAAGTACACCGGCGAGACCTTCGTCATGACGCGTTTGTACACCGTCTCCTCGACCGTGCGCAGCGCTTTGCGCCCCGCCGTGTCCACCGCCCGCGTCGCGCGTTCGAGGGACTCCTGTCCCTCCTCGATCGCGTCTTCCACGTCGCCCTCCGCGAGTTCGGCGACCGTGTCTCTCAGTTCGTCCCCCGCCGCGTTCACGTCCTCGCTCGGCGATTTCCCGGCCTTTTCGCCCTCCCCTTCCGACGGGCTGGCCTGCTCCGCCGCCTTCTCCGTTACGTCCTCGCCGAGGCGTTCGTGCACCTTCGGCCGCCACTCGTTCCACTCGTCGAAATTCGAACCGTCGACGCCTTCCTCTTCGAGGGCCCTCGTGATGCGCTCGCCGTGCTCGACGATAGCGACCCAGTCCCCGCGCTCTTTGAACCCCGCGACGCTCTCTTCCATGGTACAGAGAACGCCGGCCAGTCGTTTCTACATTTTTGACGATTCCCGAGGGAGAGGGCGTTAGCGTAATCCGCGGCGGCGAAGCAACATCGCGGTGCCGGCGAAGGGAGGGCGGTCACAACGTCTCCACCGCCGTCAGCAGTCCGAAGGCCAGAACGAACGAGAGGAGCAGCGAGACGATCCAGCCGAGGACGGTGTAGAGGATTTTCGCCCTGCTGATTCGCTCCCCGCCCGCGGCGTAGCCGCTTCCGACGATCGAACTCACGATTATCTCGTTGAACGAGACCGGCACGCCGAACAGCACCGCGGTCTGTGCGATGGCGAACGCCGGAATCAGCGCGGCGGTCGCCCGCCGCGCCCCGAGCGAGGAGAAGTCCCGAGCGAGCGCCTTTATCATCCGCGGCGCACCCATCCACGCGCCGAACATGACCCCGAGACCGCCGAAAACGAGGACGACGAGGAGCGGCAGTTCGAGCGGCGTGAGCATCGGGACGAGCGGGCCGACCGCGAGTCCGACTTGGCTGCCGCCCGCCGAGAACGATACGAGCGCGCCGATGCCGAACAGCAGGTGCCGCTGACCCCGCCCGACGCTCGCCCGAACTTCCGCCAGCAGGACCAGTCCGACGACGGCGCCGACCGCCAGCGTCACCCCGACGAGTCCGACGGTCGGCGAGAGGGGAAGTTCCTCCGAGAGAACCGCCGCGATGGACGCGCCGCCTTCCGCGGGCGCGAGGAGGGTGAACGGCGAGTTCGCGAGGATGAGCCCGACGAGTCCGCCGAAGAGCGGAATCGTGTACTCGTCGGGCACGTCGTCGCGGCGAATCAGTCGCGCGAGACCGTACGCGCCTCCACCGCAGACGAACGGCGTTACGATCCACAGCGACAGAATCTGCGCGTACTTCCCGTACGCCGGCCGCCCGCCGAGCGCGAGTCCGACCCCGACGACCGCCCCCGTCGCGGTGAACGCGGTCGCCAGCGGGTAGCCCGCGAAGATGCCGACCGCGACGAGACCCGCCGCGACGACGAGCGCGATAACCGCCGCCGTCGGCGAAATCGCCACGCCTTCGATCAGCCCCGCCGCCATCGCTTCCGTCACGTTCGCGCCCTGTAACACCGCCCCCGCGATGCCGAACGCGCCAGTGAAGAAGGCCGCGCGCATTATCGTCATCGTTCGCGCACCGACGCTAGGAGCGTACGGTGTCCATCCCGCCCCGACGGTCCACGCCATGAAGAAACTGGCCGCCGCTCCGACGACCAGAAGGAGCAATCGCTCGACCCCCACCATGGATGTCACGTTGGCGACGAACCGTCAAAAATCCGCGCACGGAATCGCCCTTTCGGCGACGACGCGGCACCGCTCGCCGACCGAGGACGGTTTTCGGTTATCTCGGACTCACGACTTCCTTCTTCCCGGCGATTCTGTCGGCGCACTCGTAGCCCGCGACGATGCCGCCGTTGAGGCTGCGCTCCGGATACTGCGCCTTGCTCGCCATCCCGGCGTAGTAGACGCCGTCGGCGATGTCGTCGCCGAGGTCGAAGGGGACGACCATGTCCAGATAGCCGCGCTCGTAGACGGGCGCGGCGCGGGGGTTGCGCGCGAGGCGGAACTCCTTCACCGAGTCGCGGTTCCAGTCGGGGAACATCTCCTCGATGTGGCCGAGCCACAGCTCCTCTATCTCGTCGTCGTTCATCTGCCAGAGGTCCTCCGCGTAATCCTGGATGTAGCTCGCGACGTAGAGGAGGCGGTCGCCGCCGTACCGTTCCGGCGGGACGTAGTTCGTGTGTTCGATGAGCGCGCCGAAGGGCGCGTCGTGGCCGATGTTGAGCCAGTAGGTGTCGGTGAGCGACTCCTCCATCGTCACGAGCGCGCAGACTGCACCCTGGAAGTCGATGTCGCACTCGTAGCCGGTCAGGTCTTCGAGGACGTTCGGCATCGCCGCGACGACGACGTCGTCCACGTCGTGCGTCTCGGTCGTCCCGCCGTCGGCGGCGGTCGCGACCTCGGTGGTCCCCATCGCTTCCGTCGTGAGCGACCGCACCTCGCCGCCTTCGGTGTCGAGGTCGGTCACGCGCACGCCGGTCGTGATGTTCTCCTCGCCGACGTCCTCGACGAGCGCGTCGATGAGCCGACCGAACCCGCCGCGGAGGTAGCCCAGCGGTTCGCCGCGAAGCAGGTCGCGCTCCCCGCGGAACTTGATTCGTCCGAGGAGCCACGCGGCGCTCACGTCCTCCTTTCTGCTCCCGAACTTCGCGTCGAGCAACGGTTCGAAGAAGTTCTCGTAGACGCCGCGGGAGGTGTGTTCGAGCAGGAACCGCTTGATGGGAACGTCCTCGAAATCCTCGAGGCGCTCGTAGCTATCGAACTTCGGAATCCCGCCTCGAACGTCGATCTCCTGGGTAAGCAGGGCCAACCGGAACTTGTCGTAGGCGCTCATGTGCGGGTACGCCAGAATCTCCCACGGCTTGTCGAGCGGGTGGACGACGCCGTCGACGTAGTAGGCGTTCTTCCCGATGGGCCACTCCAAGTCGCCGCCGAGGCCGAGTTCCTCGATGAGGTCGATGATGGTCTGCTCGGACGCGGAGAGGTGGTGGTAGAACTTCTCGATGCGGTCGCCGTTCGTCTCGTAGGTCGCGGCGAGTCCGCCGAGTTCGTCGCTCGCTTCGAACACCTGCACGTCGTAGCCGTGCCGTTGGAGGCGGCGGGCGGCTGCCAGTCCGGCGATTCCTCCCCCGACGATGCCTATCATGCGCGACAGGTTCGGCACCCGGCGGAATACGTGTTACGACCGCGCGATTTGAAAGGTACAGCTATCTTACAGGTACCGATTCGTCGGCGCGAGTACCCCGTCGCGATTCCGAAAATCGGCGCACGCTTTCCCCGCGCCCGGTTCGCCGCACTTCCGACGCCGTCACTCCGACGAACCGTCCGCTTCGCCTTCCGACTCGGCGACTTCCTCGCGGAGCGTCCCGACCTCCGCGACCCGCTCGGCGTGGGCGTTGTGCTGGTGGATGGACTCGTCGTTGCTCTGTTTCATCGTCACCACCGCGTCGTCCGGCAGGTCGGGGAACGACTCGACCACGCCGTGGGCCATGTCGCGCACGCAGTCCTCGACGAACTTCGCGTTGGCGTGGGACCGGTAGGTCATGTGGTCCTCGTCGGGGCGCTTTGCGAGGTTGTAGATGCGCGCGCTCATCGAATCCCGCGCGACCTCGATGAGTTCGTGGAGGTCGACCTCCGGCGCGTCCGCGCTCTCGACCGTCAGCGTGGCGTGCCCGCGCTGGGAGTGTCCGGCCTGCGGCACGTCGCGCAGGAACTCCGCGACCTCCCGCTCGCCGACGCCGAGGTCGCGGAGTTTCTCCCTCGCGCGTCCGCTCATCATGCCCTGCGAACAGGGACAGACCGTCATGCCGGTGACGCGCGCCCCGATTTCCTCTTTCGTCTCCTCCGCCGTGGCCGTGGCGCTGGCGACGATGTCCACCATGGCCTGCGTCGGACGCTCGCTCTCGGGCGTCGTATCGCGCACCATGAACTCCGCTTCCATGCTGACCTCGGCTTTCGTCGTGTAGTCGTGCTTCTCCAGCAGGCGCTCCGCGGCGTCGCCGCAGACGTCTTCGACGCGGTAGGTCGGCTCGCTGACGGCGTCCTCGAGCACCTCGTCGACGACCTCCATGTTCCGGCTCATGTCCGCGCCCTTGCGCCAACTCGGCAGGTCGACCAGCACGTCGAACTCGGCGGTCAGGACGTAGGGTCGCTTGTCGGGCCGGGCGATTTCGACCAGCTTTTCGACCCCCGTCACGCCGACTCGGTTCAGCCCGACCGTCACGTCGGGTTCCGTCGCCTGCACGTCGGGAAGTTGCTCTTTCATTGTCCCTCTGTTGTAAGAGGCGGAATTAGAGGTTTGCGCTTCCGGCACTCAGTCCAGTTTCGAGAGCGCCTCGAAGAAGTTCGGCGACGGTCCGGCGATTCGGGCGGGTTCCGACGCGAGCGAGACGGTGACCGTCTCGGGCGGGTCGATTCTGGCTTGCGTTCCGTCGCTTCCCACCACCGCGAAGGGTGCGTTCGTCACCCGAATCTCGACCTCGTAGCCCAGTTCGAACACGAGCGGCGGCATGGGGTCGGTTCCGCACATCTCCGTGAGCACCAATCCGCCCACGCTGGGATGGACCAGCGGACCGCCCTCGCCGAGGTTGTAGGCCGTGCTCCCGGTCGGCGTCGAGACCAGCACGCCGTCCGCGTGCCCCTCGCTGTACCGCACGCCGTGGACGCGAACCTCGTAGTCGAGTCCCTGTCCGTGTCCGCGCTGTGCGCCCTGCACGACGATTTCGTTCAGCGCGGGGTGCACCGACCACTCGCCTTCCCCCGTCGCGCGAAGTCGGGGAACCTCCCGCGACGGAATCTCGCCCGACTCGCGGTACGTCTCCACGACCGTGCGCACCTCGTCGACCGCGTCCTCCGGCGTGACGGCGTTGAGAAACCCCACTTCGCCGAGGTTCACGCCCAGTATCGGCGTGCCCTTCGCGCCGCTCGCGGCGAAGAGGAACGTCCCGTCGCCGCCGATGCTCACGACGAGGTCGTTTTCGGCCATCCGCGACACGTCAACTCCGTCGGTGTCCAGGCGCTCGGCGGTCGCGGCGTCGATGCGAACCGTCACGTCCTCGTCTCGGAGCGTCTCCCGCAGTCGCTCTGCGAGTGTCGCGGCCCGCTCGTTGCCTCTCTGGGCGACGATGCCGACGTTCATCACCCCCCCGTTCTCTCCGGGCACGCAAAAAGCCGCCGACACCAACATTAATTTGCACCGGGTTCCAGTGACAGGACGATGAGAATAGTCCCCCGCCCGGCCGACGCAGTGAACGCGAGCGGAACCAGCGCGGGTCGCGTCCGGGAGCCGTGCGGGCCGAGGGTGGTGACGCCGTGACCGAGGACGACGACTGGTTCGAGGCCGCACTCCGCCGGGACGACGGAAGCGAGGACGAGAGCGAGGGCGACGGCGATGATTCGCCGGAATCGCCGGAGTCGATGGCGGACGACACCTCGGAACCGCCGGCGGACGGAACGACCGACGTCCCCGCGGACGATCCCGCGACGGCCGGCGCGAGCGCGCCGACGGCGTTCGGTACCGACGACGCGACGGGGTCGGACGGGGACGCGCCGCTGTTCGACGACGACTTCGCGACCGCGTTTCGGAACGCGCCGGGGACGGGACTCGACGACGAACCGGACTTCGGCGGCGGGTTCGGCGACGCCGGCGGTCTCGACGCCGGGGGATTCGACGACGAGGACTTCGAGTCGAACATCCCGCGAGTCGACGTCGGAATCGAGGGTCTGGACGGCATGATTCAGGGCGGCGTTCCCGAGCGAACGCTGATGGTCGCCATCGGCAACGCCGGGACGGGGAAGACGACGTTCGGACTCCAGTTTCTCGACCGCGCGCTGTCGCGCGGCGAGAACGCCGTCTACATCACGCTGGAAGAGAGCCGGGAGCGAATCCTCGACAGCGCGACGGAGAAGGGCTGGCCGTACGACCGGTACGTCGAGGACGGTCTGCTCGCAGTCGTCGACGTGGACCCCATCGAGATGGCGAACTCGCTGTCGAGCATCCAGAGCGAGCTCCCGGAACTCGTCCGCGACTTCGGCGCGACGCGCCTCGTCCTCGACTCAGTGTCGCTCTTGGAGATGATGTACGAAGACCGCGCGACGCGCAGGAACGAGATATACGACTTCACCCGCAGTCTGAAGGAGGCGGGCGTGACGACCATGCTCACGAGCGAGGCGAGCGACGACAATCCCTACGCCTCCCGGCACGGCATCATCGAGTACCTCACCGACGCCGTGTTCGTCCTCCAGTACGTCCGCGGCGCGGACGACTTCCGGGAGACGCGCCTCGCCATCGAGATTCAGAAGATTCGGGACGCGAACCACTCCCGCGAGATAAAGCCCTACGACATCACGAACGAGGGAATCAGCGTCTACCAGCAGGCGAATCTCTTCTAGCGACCTTTTCCCCGGTCGAGGGCCGAAGCTGCCGAAATCGCCATCGCCCCGAAGTTCCCTCGAATCTCGCTCACCGCACGACGGTCACCGGCATCGGCGAGCGCCGAACGACCGTCTCCGCGACGCTCCCGAGCAGGATGCGCGAGACGCCCGAGCGCCCGTGGCTCCCCATGATTATCTGGTCGAAGTCGTTCTCCTCGGCGTACTCCACGATTGCTTGGGCCGGCCGCCCGAGTTCCGTCGTCGTCGAGAGGGTCGCGCCGTACTCGGCCGCGGTCTCCTGCGCGTCCTCGAACAGCGCCTCGGCGCTCTCCTTGGACTCCTCGTACCACTCCTCCGAGTACCCCGGCATCCCGACCGTCGAGGTGTAACCGACGTCGATGGGGTCGATGACGTTGATGACGGTGATATCCCCGTCGGGAAACTCCGTCAGCACGTATTCTAGCGCCTTCTCGGACTGCTCCGATCCGTCTATCGGCACGAGAATGCGTTTGCTCATGAACGAACCGACGAGCGCCTCGGATAAAGTGTTTTGTCCGCATCCGAACGCGCTGAAGACGACTCGCTTCGAGCGCGCCGAAGGAATCCGCTCCCGTCCGAATCCGCCCCCTTCGGTTCCGCCTCGATTCAGTCCCGTCCGTGTCGGGTGACGCACTTCGAGAGTCCGATGAGCTCGACCGGCTCCGAGTTGTCGGGCGAGTAGACGACCATCTGGCCCTTCTCCATGTACGGAACCTTCTTCTCCAGGTTCGGCGGGATGTTCACGCTCTTGATGGCGTCCTCGTCGCCGAGATTCAGCACGACGGTCGTGTTTATCTGTTTGAACACGGAGTCGGCGATGTCCTGGGGATCTTGCGTGATGAGGAACAGCCCGAGTCGCTCCTTGCGTCCCTGCTTCGCCGCCTCCGTGAACTTCCCGATAACCTTCTCGGCCTGCACGCTCTCCGCGTCCGAGAGGAAGTTGTGCGCCTCGTCCATCCCGATGACGAGCGGCGTCCGCTTGATGCGGTCGAACCGCGGCGCGTTCGAGAGCTTCTCGTCGACGAGCAGGCTGGCGACCGCGAGCACCACCATCTCCTTCGCGCGACTCGTCGGCAGGTGGTACGTCGGAACGACCGACAGCCGGCCGGCGCGGACGAACTGCGGGACGAGTTCGGTTATCGAGTCCGCGGCTTGGTCGAAGACGCTCCCGGGGACCGACAGGGCGCGCCGCTTCACCGCGTCGAACGTGGCCTCGTGAACCCGCCCGCTCTCGTCCAGTTCCTCGCGCAACGCCGGGTCGTCGAGGTACGAGAGGAACTCCTCGTACGTCCCGCCGTCGCCGCGACTGCGGAAGAATCGCTTGAGCAGGAGGCGGAGCGCGCCGTACTGGTTGTCGTTGAGTTTCGCGCCCGCGACGAGCCACGGATTGTCCTTGACCATCGAGAACGGAATCGTGAACTCGATCTGCTCCGCGTCGTGGTGGCTCGCGGAGTACGACTCGCCGCCGACCTTCGGGACGAACGCGACCGTCCCGTCGTGCCCGCCGTGCGAGACGCCCCCGCGTTCCCACGCGCGCTCGTCGTCGGACGTGACCTCGGGATTGTCGTCGTGCATCTGGGCGTACTCGTCCTGCGGGTCGAACTGGACGACGGCCATCCGAGCATCGCGCCCGTCGTCCATCGGATAGGTGCGCGCCTCGGACAGGTACTGGCGGAGGATGTTCTTCGCGCCGTGGGTCTTCCCCGACCCCGTGCCGCCCGCGACGAGCGTGTGCCGGAAGACGAGCGGGTCGCCCGACTCGTAATCGTCCTTCACGCGGTAGTCGATGGTCGGCGGTTCCGCCGCGGTTCGAACCTTCTCGCCGCCGACCGAGAGGTGGCCGAGGAACACGCCCTCCTCGGGAATCTTCAGCCCGGTCTTTATCTCGCGCTTGTCGCTGGCCCGCCGGACGACCGCTTCGGGTTTCGGCACGCGGTCGGTCATCCGCCGTTTCAGCTCTCCCCCGTCCTCGAACAGCACCGCGATGGGCTCCAGCGACGCCATGAACTTGTAGTCCGTCTCGTCTATCGACTCGCTTCGCATCGCCCGCCGAGCGTGAATCTCCGTGGCGTCGTCGCTGTGGAACTCCTGTGCGTACTCCAGCGTCGTGATGCGACAGAACAGTTTCTCGCCGTCCGGGTAGGGGACGAGCAGGTACTTCCCGATTCGCACGTCGCCGCGGTTCGGCGCGGTCACGTAGGCGCGGAGGCAGGTTTCGTCGCCGTCTTCGCCTATCGCCAACCCCTCGGACACCGCGAGACTGCCGATACCGCGGTCGTCACCGACCGGGTCGAGTTCGACGCGCTCGAACTCGTCCGCTCCCCGCCCGTCTTTTCCTTCGGTCTCCGGCGCGCTCCGTTCCCCTTCGTCGCCGGAATCGTTCCCGAAGTCTTCGAAGTTACTTAAATCGCTCATGCGCCTGCCATCTCGGTCGCACGTGAAACACTTTTCGCACGATTTCGAGACGAGGTGCGAGTTCGGACGCGACGGAAATGTGACAGTCGGTCGGCGACGACCCTCGCGAGAGGCCCCCACTTTCCTTTTACCGCTCCGCGCCGTACCTCAACCCATGCTACTCGTTCGCGGCGAGGCGGGGGGAACGACCCTGACGGGGACGGTGTACGAGCGGGGCGAGCGCGCCCCCAGGTTCAAAGGTGCGCCGAACGAGGACGCCCCCTACGTGTGGGTCTGCGACGAGTTCTATCAGGTCGAGAGCGGCGGCAGCGCTCAGACCATCGCCGGAAAGGAGGTCAACGTCGCGTTCGAGACGCCGATGCCGCGCGGGTTCGACACCCGGGAGCAGGCGCTCGACGCCGCGGAAGACCACGTCCGAACGCAGTTCGCGCGAATCGGTATCGACGCCGAAGACGTGGAGGTCACGGTGGAGAAGAACGACCCTCAGTAGTTGAGGCCCCACCGGATGTCGTTGTAGTTCCCGTCCAGTTCGCTCTCGAACGACGCTTCGAAGCTCTTTATCAACGACAACGCGCTGTTTCGGCCGATTCTGGCCAGCGAATCGGCCTTCGAGATGACCAGCGGGGGCCCCTGCGCGACGGCGACCTCCCGAAGAACCTGTCGCTCGATTCGCCGCCGCCGGTCCTCGTCGTCCGTGAAGACGCGCGGCGCTTCGACCTTGTAGAGCAGGTCGCGCCGGGGATCGTAGACGACGCAGAACGTCACCTCGTACCGCTCCGGAGCGAACTTCCGTTCGACGTAGCGGTCCGCCTCGTCGCTTCCGAAGAAGGCGTCCGACCCCGCCCGGGAGACGAACCAGTTCGTCAGCGTCAAATCGTCGGTCCGTCGCTCGTACTCCCCGTCGACGTACTCGCCGCGTTCGAGAACCTGCGAGAAGAACGCGGCGTCGTGCGCCCACGGCGTGTTCACCTTTTTCTCCCGGAGCGTTCGGATTATCGACTTCGCGGAGATGTTCTTGACGAACCCCGCGAGCGGTACGTCGCGCTCGGCGAACCGCTCGACCAGTCGAACGTAGTTTTCGAGGATGGTTCGTATCTCCTCGGACTCCTCGAAGAGGTCGGGGAGCACCGCGCCGCGGTCGCGCCAGCGGATGATACCTTTCGGGTACACCGGTCCGTCCAGCAGCAGGAAGTCGTCGACTTCGTCGGCGTGGTCGAGCGCGTGGCGACTCTCGGCGCGGTACAGCGCGAGCGCGTGGACGATCTCCTGTTCGTGCTCGTCCCTGCGCGGCGCGTGGACGATGCGACGCTTGCTCCCCTCGCCGTAGGACTCCCACTCGCTGCCGAACTCGCGCGAGACGTCGTTCGTGTGAATCGCCTTGACGACCGTCCGGGAGTCGTGGAGGTCGAGGTCGGACGGCGTGCGACTCATCGCCGCGTGGGCGACGTCGACCACCAGCCCGTTTTTGAACACCTTCGGGTTGATGCTCCCCGAGTCGAGACCGTGCATGGTCGGGAACTGCTCGGCTTCGAGGGCGAGTTCCTCGACGTTCGCGCACCGCCGTCGCAGTTCCCCGAGCGGTCGAAGGATCTCCTTCCCGTCGTGGTAGAGCGGGTCGAGGTAGTTCTCCCACACGTTTCGGGCGAGTTCCTGGTGGTTGCGCTCTTCCCCCTCGTAATCTATCCTGTCGGCCAGTTCGGCGATACCGTCGAAGTGAACGGGGTCGAGAGTCATGCACGCCCCATCCCACCCGACCCCGAAAAAAGGTCGCCTTTCGGAACCGTTCGGGTGCGCATCGAACTACTCGCCCGGAGTCGCGCGTTCGTCGCGTCTTCGTCGGACGATGACGCCGTACGCGAACGAGAGTCCCGCGAATCCGCAGAGGACGATGACGGAGGCGTTCGGTATCGACCCGTCCGGAAGGTTGCCGTGCGCCACGCTGAGTTCGATTCCCCCGGCGAAGCCGAGGAACGCGCCGCTGAGCGAGCGGTAGGCGGCGTGCCCTCGGGTTCGGTACCGTCGGACGGTGGTGCCCGCGAGTATCGCCCCGAGGGCGATCAAGAGCGCGGTCCAAAGCGCGCCCGTGCCGAACGGAAATTCCATCGTTCGCTCATTTACCGTCGGGAGAGATAAGTCCCATTGGTGACGGATTACTGCGGAACGTTTTCTGGAGAACCGACAATCGACGGTTTGGAAGTTCCGCAGGGTGACGGATCGGTCGGTTCCGCCGCTCTTACTCCAGACTGCGGGCTGCGCCCCGCGTAAACGACGGATGTGACTCGGAGGTAAATTTTTGGAAACCGCGCTGAAAGTTTGGCTGGCAAAGCGGGATCTCGAACAGAAGGAACCGGCGACCGAAGTCGACGTCTCGCGACAGACGAGCAATGCGATCGAAAAGGGACGACACGACCCGTCGCTCGAACTGGCGGCGTATTTCGATTGCCGGATCGTTTGGCACCGGTCGGGGCTGTTTCACCCTGAGTCTCGGCGACCAATCGTCCTCGCATGCTGGGCGATGGTCACTCGCGTCTTGTCAGCCATCACAGTGAGCCGAACGGATTCGTCGCTAGCCGCCCGAAAGTCATCGACCAATCGATGCACGAGATCAGTCTCCACCCTTTCCCTCCAGCGTACGAGAAATTCGACAGCCTCACCCTTACAGACGGCAAGTAACATTAAAATCACCCGAGACGTTTCAGAACTAACGGACCAACCCCGCCCATAATGTTATCTCACGATACTTTTCCGGAACACTTGATCGATGATCTCTAACGTCGTCTCACGGGCCGTATCGACGTCAAGGGACAAATCCGCGTTTTGCGCTCCGTCGACCGCTGCTATCAAAAAGGTCGCAGTTGCTTCTGGATCCACCGGACGGAACGTCTCGTTGCGAATACCCTCTTCGATGATATCTGCGAGGAGGTCGATTCTGTACCGGTGGTTTCTGGTGAACTGCCGACGAAGTTCCGCGTCGTACGCCGCGAGGGCTTGTAATTGGTTGATAGCCAGATAGTAATGCCGACCGTGCTCGTCGACTCCGTTCGGTCCGTACGCAAAGAAGTTCAGCGCGGTCCATAGCTGTTCTAGCGGACCGTCCTCCTCGTCGATCCCTATTAGGCGTTGCATTCCTTCAAGGATGTGATCGAGCAACGACCGCAGCAGATCGTCTTTCGACTCGAAGTAATAGTGCACCAATCCTCGATTTTTACCCGCTCGTTCTGCCACCTTTCGGAGGGTAAGGTTCTGGTAACCCTCTTCTGCCAGCACCCAGACCGTTGCCTCCATAATCATCTCTTCCGTTTCGAATTCATCCCAAAACGAATCCCCTGGTTCTGGCATATTTCGCTATAACTGCCGCACGAAGGTTAACATACGGCTTTGTCGCCGCTGTGGGTCGCAAAGGTTATACCAGTAAACGACCTACTCGGATTTAGCCAAGCGGCTAAACTTGGCAGACAGTGGAGATCCAGAAATGATTGAGAACCTCTCGATGGTAACCCGCGTAGTAGAAGATCAAGATGCCGCGATCGAGTTCTACACCGAGAAGCTCGGTTTGAAGAAAACAGGTGATCACCCCGGACCGCACGGCCGGTTCGTTACAGTCGCTCCGGATGGAAAGAATCGGACTGAACTCATCCTCATTTCCCCGGACGGATTTGGCGATGAGGAACGGGACCGACTTACCGAACAAATTGGTCAAGATTGGGGGTTGATCTACGAGGTCGACGACTGTCGACGAACGTACGAAGAACTTCGATCACGCGACGTAGAATTTCGGAGTGAACCCCAGGAGATGGATTGGGGCGTCCAGGCCGTCGCGACGGATCCGGACGGAAACGAGATCGTACTTCAAGAACGCCCCTACGCTCGATAAAACAACCGACGAGATCACTACTTCCGAATCCTTTTCTAGAGCATCGTTCCGTTGTGTAACGTTAAATAGGGCGCCTCGTGAGGCGACGTTCTCGACAGCGTACGTTTGAACGCGAAACAACGAGTTCGCCCCGCCGATTCTCGTTCGTGGGACGGGAGGGGAATCGTTCAAAACCGATCCGAACTAACGGAACGAAGCGGCAAGACCGGATTACGCGGTTCCGCGCCCTCGTACCGCCGAACCACGCTCTCATAACTAAGCCCTCGCGGAGCGTCCGTTGAGACGAGGTAGAGCCATGACGACAACACAAGACAACGAGAAACTTCACCGGCGTATCACCGAAGAGGTCTGGGAGAAACACGACTTCGACGTCATCGACGAACTCGTCGCCGACGACTACGCCCTCCACGACCCGTCCATGCCCGAACCGGTTCGCGGTCCCGAGGGCTATCGGGAGATGGCCGAGATGGGTGCCGGCACCGTGGACGGTCCGATCGAGATAGATCAGCTGATTTCGACGGACGACTACGTCGTCGCGCGCTGGACGCAGCGGGGCGCTCACACCGGGGAGATGGCGGGGATCGAGCCGACGAACGAGGAGGTAACCGTCACGGGAATCGACATCAATCGCTTCGAGGACGGAAAGCTCGCCGAGACCTGGTCGGAAGTCAATATACTGGGTATGCTCATGCAGATCGGAGCGGTTCCGGAGGACCTCTTTTCCGACGCCCCGCCGGCGGACGACTGAGTCGGTCGTCCGCCGGCCGACCGCGTTCGGTCGAAGGATAGTTACCGCGGGCCGACGACGATTCGCCCATGAAAGCGGGACTCATCGTGCTCGACGGATGGGGACTGGGAAGCGAGGACGGCGGTCGAAACGCCATCGAAGCCGCCGACACGCCGAACTTCGACCGCTTCGCACGCGAGGGGGCGTACGGGACGCTCAACGTGACCGGTCGCCGGGTCGGTCTGCCGGAAGGCCAGATGGGCAACAGCGAGGTGGGCCACCTCAACATCGGCGCGGGGCGAGTGGTGAAACAGGAGTACACCCGCATCAGCGACGCCATCACGGCCGGCGAACTCGGCGAGAACGAGGCCATCGACGGGGCGTTCGAGTACGCCCGCGAGAACGACGGGCGCGTCCACTTCACGGGGCTCGTCAGCGAGGGCGGCGTCCACTCCGACCAGGAACACCTCTACGCGCTCATAGAACTCGCCGCGGACCGCGACGTCGAGGCGGTCACCCACGCGTTCACCGACGGGCGCGACACGCCGCCCGAGAGCGGGGAGGAGTTCCTCGGCGAGTTACAAGGCGTCGTCGACCAGCGTGGGACCGGCGAGGTCGCCACCGTCTCCGGGCGCTACTACGCGATGGACCGCGACCAGAACTGGGAACGCACGAAGCGCGCCTACGACGCCATCGTGAACCGCGAGGCCGAACACGAGGCGAAAACCGGGGTCGACGCGGTCCGCGAGTCCTACGAACGCGGCGACACGGACGAGTTCGTCGAGCCGACGCTCGTCTCCGGCGGCCCCGCGCTCGACGACGGCGACGCGGTGATATTCTTCAACTTCCGCTCCGACCGCGCCCGACAGCTCACGCGGATGGTCGCCGACATCGACCCCGTCTGGGAGTTCGAGACGCATCCGCCGGACGTGCGGTTCGTGATGTTCACGCAGTACGACAAGGAGTTCGACCTGCCGGTCGCGTTCCCGCCGCACCAGCCCGAGGATACGCTCGGCGAGGTGCTCGCGGCGAACGGACTGACCCAGCTCCGCATCGCCGAATCGGAGAAGTACGCCCACGTCACCTACTTCCTGAACGGCGGGCGCGAGGGCGAGTTCGACGGCGAGATACGCCGCATCGTCGAGAGTCCGGACGTGCCGACGTACGACCTGAAACCCGAGATGAGCGCAGAGGAGGTGACCGACACGGCCATCTCGGTCGTCGATTCGGACGACCCCGACGTGCTCGTGCTGAACTACGCGAACCCGGACATGGTCGGCCACACCGGCGACTTCGACGCCGCGGTCGCCGCGGTCGAGGCGGTGGACGAGCAACTCGGGCGGCTCGTGGAGACGCTCCAAGCCCACGGCGCGCACGTCTTCATCACGGCGGACCACGGCAACGCCGACGACATGGGGACGCCGGAGAACCCGCACACGGCTCACACGTACAATCTCGTTCCCCTCGTCTACCTCTCGCCGGACGGGAGCGACGGCGGCAGAACGGTCAGGGAGGGCGGGTCGCTGTGCGACCTCGCGCCGACGCTCCTGTCGGTCATCGGGGTGGAACGACCGGAGGCGATGACGGGCGAGCCGCTCCTTCGCTAGTAGCGGAGCACCCGCGTGTCGATGGCGTCGCAGCGCGGGCAGATGTGCTGGTAGTGAACCTCCCCGCCGCGCGCGGTGACGCGCCACTCGCCTTCGTCGTCCACGAAACCGCACTTCGGACACCTCCGCTCCGTCTTCTCGTAGTGTTTGCGTAGCTTGACGAAGGGGGAACGGCTCTGGTCGACCGCCATGTGGCAAGCTATGTCACAGCACGACATAATTGTAACGATTATTCTGGCAGTTATCTTTTGTCGGCGCACGTCACGATGGCGGTAGGCTCGACCGCACCCGCTCCCTCTCCCACCCGGCCGCGAATCAGAACAGCGCCCGGTGCAAGTCCGCGAACACCTCGTCGCTCGCCGCCGCGAGGAACAGGTCGCCCTCGTTCGCCAACCGAGCGCCGCTCGCTTCCGCGAGCAGCCATCCGGCGTGTTGTTCCACCTCGTCCGGACGGAAGCAGACGACCGCTTCGAGCTTTCCGCGAGCGAGCAGGCCCCAGTCGAGGACGGGTGCCCAACTCTTCCAAACTCGCTTGCAGCGCCCCGCGAGCGTCTCGTCGAGGTCCGCGGTTCGCGCCCGGAGGTCGTCGTCCCGTACCGCGTCGAGACCGAGGACGAACGACACCGTCGCGTGGTCGCTCGCCACGCTGCTTTCGGCGCGCGTCGGTTCGCCGTCGAACGTGGCCCGCCCGTCGCGGGCGACGTAGGTGTGACGGTGGAGCGGTTCGTGGACGACCGAGAGGACGGGGTCGTCCTCGCGGAGCAACGCGATGGCGCTCCCGAAGTACGGGATGCCCGAACAGAAGTTGTTCGTCCCGTCCAGCGGGTCGACGACCCAGCGGTAGGAACTCTCGCCCGACAGTTCGCCGGACTCCTCGGCGAAGACGGCGTGGTCGGGATAGGCGGCGGTCAGGATTTCGAGAATTCGACGCTCCGCCTCGCGGTCCGCCGTCGCTTTCACGTCGTCCGCCCCGTGTTCCGCGTCGTGCGATTCGCGCTCGAACTCCGCGACGAGGTACTCGCCCGCGGTTCGACACGCCCGAACCGCCGTTTCCTCGAACGAGTTCATACGAATACGTTTCACCCGAGCGTCAAATCTACCCCGGTTCGTTCCGACGGACGCGAGAAAACCGACGAAACCTCGACGAACGTCACCGACGGACGTGTCGGACGCATCCGACGAGCATGAGCAGGCAGCCGTACAGGTGCAGGGTACCGACCGTCAGAACCGGTTCCGCGACCGCCACCGCGTCCGACGAGAGCGGCGTGACGGCGACGAACCGGCGGACGCTGACGAGCGTCATTTAGTCGTTCCGTCCGTCGAACACCACGTCGCCGTCCACGACCGTCATCGCCACGTCGATGGTCTCGATGTCGTCCGGCGTCTCCCACGGCGAGCGGTCGAGCGCGACGAAGTCCGCCTTCTTGCCCTCCTCGACGGTTCCGAGTCGGTTCTCGTCGAACCCGGCGTAGGCCGCCCCGAGCGTGTACGCGCGGAGCGCCTCGGTCACGGAGAGTCGCTGTGATTCGACGGGCGCGTTGACGGCGTGGTGAACCCCGAGCAGCGGGTCGAGGGGCATGCAGTCGCTCCCGAACGCGAGCGCGGCCCCCGAATCGAGCAGGGTTCGGAATCGGTTCGTTCGCTCCCTGCGTTCCGGGCCGAGTCGGTCGTCGTACAGACCGCCCGCCCGCGCCCACTTCAGGAAGTTCGGCTGAACGGAGGCGACGACGCCGGACTCGGCGAAGCGTTCGACCTGCTCGTCGGTCGCGAGTTCGACGTGCTCGACGCGGTGGCGCATCGCGCGCGGGTCGTCGGTCGCCTCGAACGCGTCGAGGGCGGCTCCGATGGCCTCGTCGCCGATTGCGTGCGCCGTGACCTGCAATCCGGCGTCGTCGGCGCGGGCGACGAGTTCGTCGAGTTCCTCGGGCGGGACGACCCACTGTCCGGTTCCGTCGCCGTCGGCGTAGGGCTCGGAGAGCTTCGCGGTTCGTCCGCCGAAACTCCCGTCGGTGAACGTCTTTATCGCGCCCGTTCGGACGAACTCGCTCCCGTGATTCGTCCGGAGTCCGACCTCCTCGACCGCCTCGACGTGGTCGCTCCAGTAGTTGAGCCGCACCCGCAGGGTGAGGTCGCCGTCGAGGTCGAGTTCCCGGTACACCTCCGGCGCGCGCGACCGACGCACCATGTCGTGGACGCCGGTGACGCCCTTCTCGTTCGCGTCTCGCTGCGCCGCGAGCAGGAGTTCGCGCATCGTCTCGGCGTCGGGTTCGATGGCCTCGTAAACCGCTTCGACGGCGTCCTCGACGATGACGCCGGTCGCCTCGCCGTTCTCCGTTTTCACGTCCTCGTCCGGCATCTCGTCGCCGAGTCGCGCGAGCACTTCGCCGTTGACGGCGGCGATGTGCATGTCCTCCCGGAAGGCGACGACCGGTCGCGTCTCGCTCACGGCGTCGAGGTCGTCGCGGGTCAGGTAGCGCGATTCGTCCCACGTGCTCTCGTCGAACCCGTAGCCGAGTATCCACTCGCGGTCGTCCAGTTCGGCGAGCAGGTCCACGCAGTCGGCGGGCGAGTCGGCGTCCGAGAGGTCGGCGTTGACGAGGTAGCTCCCGACCGTCGCCATGTGGGTGTGCGCGTCGACGAACCCCGGCAGGAGGACGCGCCCACCGAGGTCGACGACCTCGGTTTCGACGCCCTCCAGAAAGCCGACCTCGTACGCCGAATCCACGCGAACTATCTCCCCGTCGCGGACGGCCACCGCCTCCGCCGTTTCGTCGGGGTCAGTGAGACTGTGTACCTCCGCGTTGGTGAGAATCAGATCCGCTGGCGCTGTCATGGTTCCGTGGTGTGTTCCGACGGCGATAACTGTTCGGGGTTCGGCAGAAGCGATTTAAATTCTCAGTACGACTACAGAATCGATGCCCTCGAAGTTCTCCGTCGTTCTCGCCGTTTTCGTCCTCCTCGCCGGTTGCAGCGACACCGGCTTCCTCGGTCGGAAGACGACCGACATCGTCTCCGAGAAGAAGCCCGAAGAGCCGAAACTCGTCGGGTCGTCAGCTACCGGCGGCAACTGCGCCAAATCGCCCGCGCACCACGTCGAAGTCGAAACGAAAAACGAGGACGGACGGCGGTATATCGCCGTCTCCGGAAACGTGAGCGTCCCGGACGCGTCCTACGTGCTCGACGCGCCGAACTTGACGGAAACCGGTTGGGGGAACTACACGCTTCGGGTTTCCAGCCGTCGAACAGCGAAGAAACCGGAACGCGGTTGCGCCGCGCTGGCGAACTACACCGCGACCGTCCGGGTTCCGGACGGCGGCCCGCACGAATCGTTCGCGCTCACGGTCGTCCACGACGGCGAAGTCGTCCGCCGGGTGAACGTCACGAGTCGGTGAGAACGGAGGCTACGCGAAGTCGTGATAGTAGACGAGTTGCGGCGCGGTGCCGCCCGTGAACAGGTCTTCGACCCGTTCTTCTATCTTTTCGAAGTCGTTCGACTCCAGGAACCGCCTCCCCCGCTCGTTGTCGGCGAGAACGGGTACCGATAGCTGCGTGAATCCGCGCTCCCGAATCGAGTCCTCGACCGCCTCGAGGAGGGCGGTGCCGATACCTTCCCGCCACCGGTTCGGCGCGACGTAGAGTCCCCGCAAGACCCCTTCGCCGACGGAATCGACCCGGGTGGCCGCGTCGACGTGCGCGAAGCCGACGAGGTCGCCGCCGTCGACGGCGGCGACGAGCACCGCGTCGTCGTCCGCCATCGCCGATTCGAGTCGTTCGTCGCTGAACCGCTCCCTCGCGGTCGCTTCGCGCTCTCTCTTCGGGAGGAAATCGTACGCTTCGCCCACCGCTTCGCGCGCGATCCGACGGATCTCCGGAACGTCGGTCGCCGTCGCTCCCCTCGTTTCCATGGTGGTCGTTCTCGGACGGGAGACAAATCGTTGACGGCTCGGTCGAATGAGCAACTGTTAGGGGGTGGGCCTGCGACTCCCGAACCATGACCGACGCAGACGAACTCGCGGAGCAGGTTCGGGCGGGCGACGTGCGCTTGCACGAACTCGAAGACCACGCAGACCACGACACCGCGACGGCGGCCCGCCGGAGGCTCCTCGAATCGGACGCCGACGCGACGCTGGACGCGGTCGGCGACTACGCCTTCGACGCCGAGCGAGCCGACAACAACGTCGAGAACATGGTCGGCGCGGCCCAGATTCCGATGGGCGTCGCGGGACCGGTTTCCGTCAGCGGCGGGTCGGCGGAGGGCGACTACTACCTCCCGCTCGCCACGACCGAGGGCGCTTTGGTGGCGAGCGTCAACCGCGGCTGTTCGGTCATCACCGGCGCAGGCGGGGCGGACGCACGCGTTACGAAGACCGGGATGACCCGCGCACCCGTCTTCCGCGTGCGAGGCGTCGCCGAGGCCGAGGAGGTCGTGAACTGGGTGGCCGACAACCGCGACCGACTCGCCGACGCCGCGGAGTCGACGACCAGCCACGGCGAACTCCTCGACGCGACGCCCTACGTCGTCGGGGACTCCGTTTTCGTGCGATTCGTCTACGACACCAAGGACGCGATGGGGATGAACATGGCGACCATCGCCACCAGGGAGGCCGCGTCGCTGGTCGAGGAGGAGACGCCGGCGAGCCTCGTCGCGCTCTCGGGCAACCTCTGCACCGACAAGAAACCCGCCGCCATCAACGCCGTCGAAGGTCGCGGTCGGAGCGTCACGGCGGACGTTCGCATCCCCCGCGAGACGGTCGAAGAACGCCTCCACACGACGCCGGAAGCCGTCGAGGAGGCGAACACGCGCAAGAACCTCGTGGGGAGCGCGAAAGCCGGGAGTCTCGGATTCAACGCCCACGCCGCGAACGTCGTCGCCGCCGCGTTCCTCGCCACCGGACAGGACGCTGCGCAGGTCGTCGAGGGGAGCAACGCCATCACGACCGTGGACGCCCGCGAAGACGAACTCTACGCGAGCGTCAGCCTCGCCAGTCTGGAAGTCGGCACCGTCGGCGGCGGCACCGGACTTCCCACGCAGTCGGAAGCCCTCGACGTTCTGGGCCTCCGCGGCGGCGGCGACCCCCCCGGAAGTAACGCCGACGCGCTCGCGGAGATAATCGCGGTCGGCGCGCTGGCGGGCGAACTCTCCCTGCTCGCGGCGCTCGCGTCGCGCCACCTCTCCAGCGCGCACGAAGAACTCGGAAGGTGACCGCCTTCCCGATTATATTGCTTATAAAACTCTAGTAATTTATTACTATCGACGTGTAACGATAAATCGGCACGTGCGGGCGAATCCGTTCGCCCGTACCGTGCCGCCCGATGGTGACCTCCGATGGCCGCACCCACCACCGACGGGGACGCACCGATCACTGACTCCCGGACGTATCGCGTCCTTCAGTTCCTGAAGCTACTGCTCACCGTCCTCACGTTGACGCTCGCCGTGTGGAAGGGACTGAACGGTGCGTTTCCCTGAATCTGGAGTCCCCCACCTCCTTCTTTAGAGGCGACGATAGCGACCTCGACTCTCGCTGATTTCTCCGCGTCGAGAGAGTTTCTCGAGCGCCTGTCGAACGTAGTCGGCGGAGACGCCCCGCTCTCGCGCGTACGCGACGATTTCCGCTTCGTCGGGGGTATCGAGGGTCGACAGCGCGTCGAGCACGACCTGCTTGTTGCTCCTACTCCCATCCCGGCGGGAGCGCTCTCCGGCGGCGGCGACCTCGTCGGTGTCGAGACCGGAGCGGTCGAGATACTCCTCGTCGTCCATTCCGGCGTCCCGGACCTGCGAGTCCATCTCGGCGAACGAGTCGAGTTCGGCGAAGGCGTCGCCGTGGCCCTGTCGGTTGGCGAGCATCGAGGCGCGAACCTCGCGCGCGTGGTCCTCGTCGTCGGTTTCGACGAACTGCTTCAACTTCCCGAACGTGCGGCGCTTTCCGCACCGCGAACACTGCGTCGTCTCGGGCCGCCCCTCGACTATCCACAGGTTGTTACACGCGCTGCAACCGACGACGCTGTACATGCTCGCACCTCGGGTCGCCTCCCTGTTCAACCCTGCGTTCGGGCGGCGGCTTCGACGTGGCGGTCGGATTCGGTCGTCGGGAGCGAGTCGGAGAACACCGCCGATTCGGCGGTCGCTCGCGTCCCCTTGCGGTCAGCGGGCGCGCCCCGAGGAGAATCGCGACCGCCGCGATACCCACGAGCGATTCGAGCGACATCTCGCCGGAGTTGGTTCCGCTCTCGTACTTAAACTCTCGCCCCGAGATTTACGTACCTCGCCTGCGAGTCGATGTCATGGACTCGATAGCCCTATCGAACCGCGACGTCGCGGAAGCCACCGACGGCGTCTACCTGGCGCAACTCGCCGCCGGAGATCGGATGAGCATCCAACACTTCCGCATCGAACCCGGCGCGACGGTGCCGGAACACAGTCACGAACACGAGCAGACGGGGTTCGTCTACGGCGGCGCGCTGACGTTCGTCGTCGACGGCGAGGAGGTGGTCGTCGGAGAAGGGGACTCCTACGCGATTCCGGGCGACGAACCGCACGCGGCGGAGAACAGGGGCGACGAACCGGTTCTCGGTATCGACGTGTTCAGTCCGCCCCGATTGGACGTGCCGTGGGAGTGAACGCGCGGAACGAAGCGGAGAACGATACCGTTCGCAAATCGCGACTATTTTTCGCCACCGTTGACCGGGGACGACCGCCGGAGAAACCCGCTTACTCGAGGTCGCGGATGTTCTCGACGATGGCGTCGGCGTACTCGCTGGTGGCGAGTTTTTCGCCGCCTTCGATCTGGCGCTCGAGGTCGTAGGTGACTTGGCCGGAGGAGATGGTCTCCTCGACGGCGTCGCGGACGAGTTTGCCCGCGTCCTTCCAGCCCATGTACTCGAGCATGAGACGACCGGAGAGTATCATCGCGGTCGGGTTGACCTTGTCCTGTCCCGCGTACTTCGGGGCGGAACCGTGGACGGGTTCGGCGAGGCAGCGGTGGTCGCCGAAGTTCGCACCCGGCGCGATGCCGAGGCCGCCGATCTGGGCACCCGCGGCGTCGGACATGTAGTCGCCGTTCAGGTTCATGGTGGCGATGACGTCGTACTCGTCGGTGCGGGTGAGAATCTGCTGGAGCATGTTGTCCGCGATGCGGTCTTTGACGACGAGTTTGTCCTCGGGCTGTTCGCCGTCGTACTCGTCCCAGAGTTCGTCTTCCGTGATGGTGACGTCGCCGTACTCCTCCGCGGCGAGTTCGTAGCCCCAGTCGCGGAACGCGCCCTCGGTGAACTTCATGATGTTACCCTTGTGGACCAGCGTGACCGAGTCGCGGTCGTTTTCGAGGGCGTAGTCGATGGCTTCGCGGACGAGGCGCTTCGACCCGAACTCCGAGATGGGTTTGACGCCGATGCCGACGGGACCGTCGTGGATGACGCCCGTGGCACCCATCTCATCTTCGACGAACTCCTTGACCTGCTGCACCTCGTCGGTACCGGCTTCCCACTCGATGCCGGCGTACACGTCCTCCGTGTTCTCGCGGAAGAAGACCATGTCCATCGCTTCGGGGCGTTTGACCGGCGACGGAACGTTGTCGAGGTGGTACGTCGGGCGGACGTTCGCGTAGAGGTCGAGCTTCTGGCGGAGCGCGACGTTCAAGCTGCGGAATCCCGCTCCCACCGGCGTCGTGAGCGGTCCCTTGATGGCGATTTTGAACTTCTTGATGGCTTCGACGGTGTCGTCCGGCAGGTTCTCGTCGTACTTCTCGCGCGCGCTGGCGCCAGCGTAGACGCGCATCCACTCTATCTCGCGCCCCGTCGCCTCCGCCGCGGCCGCGAGCACCTTCTGCGCCGCCGGGCCGACGTCCGTCCCGATGCCGTCCCCGTGAATGATCGGAATGATGGGCTTCTCGGGTACGTTCAGCTCTCCCGTCTCCTCGTCGTACGTTATTTGCTCCCCGCTTTCAGGTACGTCTACCTTCTCGAACTCGTAGCTCATGAACGTTCGAACCTCTGTTTCGACGTGGATATAAGACCTACCGTTTGTCCCCCGTATGGGCCTTATACGCCCTTAATGAAAATTGCGGACTCGAATTCGAAACGGAAGTTAGCAGCCGTCCGACGAGTCGCTAGAGAGCCAGCGCCGCCGCCGTCGCTGTCGGGTTAGTATCGAGTCGCAAAAAATCGCACCGCGTCGATGATGAGCCGAGTTAGTTAGCGACGGTCATCATCGTCATCTTCGACTTCCTGTTCTTGCTCGGCAATGTTGAACGCCGTCGCAGTGCCGACCTGAGCGTTGGTGTTGGATTGGGCGACGGACTGGGAAGCGGTCGCGTCACCAGCGCCGGATGCGGTGGCGGACACCGGTCCGGTTTGAGTGACCGTGGCGGTGTTAGATTGCGTGATATTCTCCTGCTCCTGTTCGACCTCTGCTTCGGCCTCCTGTTCGAGCTCTTGCTCTTGCTCGATCTCATCGCCATTACCGTCGGGGGATTGTGCTGCGACTGGACTCGCGAGACCGCCGACGAGGACGGTCGTTACTAGCGCGAGCGCCATCAAGACTCGTAGTGTTCGTTTCATTTTTCTTTCTCCGGCGGTTCTGGCTACCCCATGAAAGGCGCACTCGAGCCCTGGAGCAGGTAGCCAGCGCCGCCACCAATTGCTGGCATCCGCGTTCGTATTCAACCCTAAGCACCGTCGAAAGCGTTTGTGACGCTGTTCAGGGAACCCAAATCCGGTTAGAAATTTGCCTGTATTGACCGATCGCTTCAATCCGGCTTTAAAACCCCGGAGGAGGAGAGCGGATACCCCGACGCCAAAACGTCGTTATCACGACTGATTCTGAATAGTCGTTCGGCCTTCGGCCCGCTCATCGTTTGCGCCAGTTTTTGCGTAAGCTATGCCCTCTGTGTCTCGGTTAGCTCCGGCCCGTAGGGTTATCAGCAGATGATCGAGGATAGCCGCCAACTAGCCGTGCATAATCGTTGTTACCGAGGATGCCGACTCTGTAACCGGTAATAACCACCGTAACGCTGCCGACCAAGTATCCACTAACAGCAAAATATCCACGGTAGTCGACGGCAAAAGTGCTCCGGTGACGCGTCTTGTGCTTGGACGATCATCTGACGGCTCGATATTTATCGCCGGCGTACCAGATCCGACCTTCGGCGTGTTCGCGTTTGAGCCATCCACACGCTTCCAGCTGACGAGCACCTCCCGCACCACCGAATTTGACGGCGGGGGCTCGTCCGGCAGATCGAGCCGGTCTCGGCGTTCTGGCGGTCGGAACTCGCCTCGATCACCGGCCAAGGGAATCGCTTCTGAAGCGACGTACGTTGAGCGATGTCGAACCATCGCCGTGGCCACTGGCCTAAACCCTCCGGACTCGCCGTCCAGGAACCGTTTGTTTGTTCATTTGAGCGCAGAACAGAAAGCACCGGTAACGAGGGGTTATGGACGCGAGCAGCAAACGACCGCTCCTCAGTCCACATCTTCCCTGCTCGCGTCCACTTCCTTCTCTACGAGTAGTTCTTCCAATTTCTCGCCAGCGTACCAAATTCGACCTTCGGGGTGATCCCGTTCGAGCCATTTGCTCTCTTCGAGTTGGCGCAGCACCTGCCGAATCGTGCTGTCCGACGGTGGATTCTCAGGAACGTGAAGTCGTTTTTTGAGATCCGGGAGGCGGAACTTTCCCTTATCTCTTGCCAAGAGTATGGCTGTCAGGACTACCTTGGTCGCCCGGTGCTCGGTCATCGGCAGAATACAAGAGAATCACAGAAATAGGTATGTGGAACTTAGTATTCTCACAAGGATAACCTATCATCACTCGTCTGGACTCCTATACAGAAATCTCGCCCTCCGGCACCGGTTTTCGTGTGCTCGTCACGGGCAACCTCCCCCAGGGGCAGAAGCCCACGTTGATGTCGACACCCGCGGTGACTCTCGCCGTTCCGGCCGTTGGAACCGCCGGAATCGTTCCCCCGAACCGTCTCCAATCGGACCATCGGCCCCTTTCTGACCATCACTCCCATCGCTGCCGTTTCTCCCTCCTTCGCCGTCATCGTTCGAATCCGCGGACTCGGAACGGAACGCGACCAGCGATCCGTGGGCGGGAGCCTGTACGCTCTCGTCCACGGGAACGACGGACGGCTTGCCCCAGTAGCCGGGTTCCTTCTCGCCGGGTACGTTGTGTCGGGCGATGAGTTCCCCGGTTTGGACGTTGCGGACGACGATTTCGTCTCGCGCTTCTTTCTCACCTTCCCGTACCCACGTCGAGTAGTACAGCGCGTCGCCGGCAAGGACTGAACGGGAGACTTGTAGTCGTCGGTGGCAAAAACGTCGCCGTACTCTTCGAGTTCATGGCTCCACTCCGTCGCCCCATCGTCGAGCGAGAGCGAGTACACCACGGAACCACCCTCATCCCCTCCGTCGCCGGAGTGGTTGACGTTCACGTCGTCGGGCATGATCCGTTTGGACTCACTACATTACTCTATGAAGCGCTTTCTGGCGAAGTAAAAACGAAATACCGAAATTTGTGAACACACGCGTCAGGCGATACTATCCCCGACCGCTGGCGATTCGGGTGACGCCCCGCCCGCTTCGAGAAATCGACGCGTCTCAGTTCGTCACCGCCCCGACGAGCGCGCGCAGTTGCGCGCCGCCGCTTTCGAGAAGTGCGCGCGGAAACCGTCGTCGCGCACCCGCGAGCGCGTCGGAGAGCGCCGCCGACGCCCCCTCGAAGACGCCCTCGCCGTGCCCGACGAGGATTCGCTCGGGGGCGCAATCGACGAACGCGCGACGGGGCGGAAACGGTCGTCTGAGGAGATACACGCCGATTCGCTCGGCGCCGACGGTGAAGAGCGGGGCGGTTCCGAGAACGTCCGGCACGTAGAGCGTCCCGTCGGATTCCCGGTACGCTATCGCCTCGTGCCAACCGGGGAGCGGGTCGCACCGTCGCACCCGGAATCCCGAGTCTCCGACCTCCGCCGAGTATCGCTCGACGCGGGCGTCGACGCGGTCTTCGACCCGGGTCATCCACTCCGGAAGGTGGACGGCGACGCCGTGACGACGGGCGAAGCGTCCCGCGTCTCGGGCGTGCCAGTTCGAGAGCACGACCACCCCGACGACCTCCCCGAGTTCGGCGAGCAAGTCGTCCACGCCCGGCGCGTCCAACGGGTCGACGACCCAGACGCCACCGTTCTCGCCGCGAATCGCATGGCTCGTACGCCGCCCATCCTCGCCGGGATGGCTCATCCAACCGACGCCGTCGTCCCACTCGTCGACGGTGCGAAACCCGGTCGCCCCGTCCCGCGAGTATATCGGCACATCTCGATACCCGGTCCCGTTCTATCAAGTAATTCCCGCTTTCTGCGGAACGCCGGTTCGTCGGAACTTAAGATGCCTGCCGCGAGAACTCCGGACATGAAGGTCATCGTACACGGCGGGGCGGGGAGCGAACCGGACGAACCCGAACTGCGACAGGCTGTGTTGGTCAAGGCGGCGGCGGCGGGCGAGGAGCAAGAAACCGTCGTCGACGCCGTCGAGGCGGCGGTTCACGTCCTCGAATCGTCGCCGCGATTCAACGCGGGCGTCGGCGGCGCGGTTCAGAGCGACGGCGCGATTCGAACCGACGCGGGAATCATGACCAGCGACCGGGACGCGGGCGCGGCCTGCTCGATGCCCGGCGTCGAACGCGCCGTCAGCGTGGCGCGAGTCGTGATGGAGGAGACGCCGCACGTCCTCGTCAGCGGCGAGCACGCGGTCGAACTCGGGGCGGACTTCGGCGTCGAGACGGACGTCGACCTCTGGACGGAGAAGAGCCGCGAGCGGTGGAACGACCTCGACGCGCCCGAGGGGACGCCGCGCGAACACGTCGCGTGGCTCCGCGAGCGGTTCGGCGGGGCCGACACGGTCGGCGCGGTCGCGTACGACGGGGAGCGGTTCGCGGCGGCCACTTCGACCGGCGGGCGATGGCTCGCGCTCGCCGGTCGGGTCGGCGACGTCCCCCAAATCGGTAGCGGTTTCTACGCCGCCCCCGCCGGCGCGGCCAGCGCCACCGGGGCCGGCGAAGACATCGCAAAGGCGACGCTCACTCGGCGGGCGGTTCGCCACCTCGAATCCGGACTCGACGCGCAGGCGGCCGCCGACCGCGCGATGACGGAGTTCGGCGAACTCACCGGGTCGAGCGCGGGCGTCATCGTCCTCGACCGCGACGGCGACGCGGGAAGCGCGTTCAACAGCGACGCGATGCAGACAGCGCTGAGCGAGTAGCGACCTCCACCCCCTCGAAAAAAGCTTCGACCGTGGGCGCGCTACGCCGCGGTCGTCGTTTCGTCGGCGACCGTCTCGTTCGCGGTCGTTTCCGTCGCGGTCGTTCCGGTCGTCGTTTCGCCACCCTCGGCGACCGTCGTCTCCTGGGCGGTGGTCGTTTCGTTCGCGGTCGTCTCGGCCGGCGTCGTCTCTTGAGCGGCGGTCGTCGTCTGGGCGGTCGTCGCTTGCGACTCCGCGGCGACCGCGTTCTCGGCGGTGGCGACGCGGACCGTCGCGTTATCGACGGTCACGTTCTCGACCGAGATGTCGTCGACGACGATTCTCTCTTGGAGCGCCATGGACGCGGCGGTCGTCTGAGTCGTCGTCTCGTTGGCCGTCGTCGTTTCGTTAGCGACCGTCGTTTCCGCCGCCGTGGTCGTCTCCTCCGCCACCGTCGTCTCGGCCGGCGTCGTCTCTTGAACGGCGGTCGTCTCCTCGGCGGTGGTCTCTTCCGCCGTCGTCTGTTCGCCGCCGACCGAGATGCTCTCGACCGTCAGCGATTCGATGGTCATCGTCTGGACGTCGGCGGATCGAATGGTGACGCTCCCCAGCGACTGCGCCGATTCGTTCGCCCCTTGGGTCGTCTCCCGGGCGGTCGTCTCGGTTCCTTCCGTCGTGGTCGTCCCGTCCTCGGCCATCGTGAGGTTCTCGACGACGAGCGTCTCGACGGACAACTCTTCGATGGTCACGTCGCTGATGGAGACGTTCGACGGAACGTTCTGCCCGCCGTTCGTGGCGTTGCTCAGTTCTTCGCTCTCGATGTTCTCCGCGCTGACGCCTTCGAACGACAGTCGCTCCAGCGAGACGTTCTGGAGCCTCGCGTTGCGGAAGGTCCGGTCTCGGTCCTCTATCCGCACCAGGTCGACCTCCATCGACTCGATGGTCGCGTTCTCGACCGTGACGTTCCCCAGTTCGAGTCGTTCGACCGTGACGTTCTGTAGACGTACCCCTTCGTCCGCCGTGGTTCCCGCACTCCCCAGCGCGCCCAGCGAGAGGCTGGCGAGCACCAGTAGTGTCGTTGCGAGCACGGCCCCGATTTCTCTCTGCATGTGCAGACATCCATATCCCCGCTGACGACAATAAACCGGGATGACCGTTCGGGCCTTCGATGACGTGTTTCTCGGATTACATTCGCGTTACCGCGGGGTTCCCGTCGGCGTCAATCCCTGCCTATGCGCCCGATGTAACGCAAACTCTTTCCGGCGTTCGAGCAAAGTACGCGCCATGAGCGAACAGGAAGTCGACCTCTCGGCGGAGAAGTACGAGAAGCACCGAGAAGCCGGTGAGATACTCGCACAGGTGCGCGAAGAGGCCGCAGACCGAGTCGACGTCGGCGTGAGCCACCTCGAAATCGCCGAGTTCGCGGAGGATAAAATCCGCGAACTCGGCGGAAAACCGGCGTTTCCGGTGAACATCAGCGTCGACGAGGAGGCGGCGCACGCGACGCCGAGCATCGACGACGAGACCACGTTCGGCGAGGAGATGATCAACCTCGACATCGGCGTGCAAGTCGACGGTTGGCTCGCGGACACCGCCATCACGGTCGACCTCTCGGGCCACGACGACCTCGCCGAAGCGAGCGCCGAGGCGCTCGACGCCGCCCTCGAAGTGGTCGGCCCCGGCGTCGAGACCGGCGACATCGGCGCGGAAATCGAGTCCGTCATCGAGGGGTACGGCTACAACCCCGTCGTCAACCTCTCCGGCCACGGTCTCGCGCACTACGAACAGCACACGGAACCGAACATCCCCAATCGCGCGGTTTCCCAGGGCGTCGAACTACAAGTCGGCGACGTAGTCGCCATCGAACCGTTCGCCACCGACGGAAGCGGCAAGGTCGGCGAGGGTGCCGAGGAGGAGATATTCGCCCTCGAACGCGAGGCGTCGGTCCGCGACCGCAGCGCCCGGCAGGCGCTCGACCAGATAACCGAGGAGTTCCGAACCCTTCCCTTCGCCACCCGGTGGTTGGACGTTTCCCGCCCCGAGATGGCGCTCTGCCGCCTCAAGATGCAGAACGTGGTTCACGGCTATCCGGTGTTGAAGGAGGAAGACGGGTTCCTCGTCAGCCAGAAGGAGCACTCCGTCATCGTCACCGAAGACGGGTGCGAAGTGTTCACTCGGTAACTAATCTTTACTGTCAACTAGCTTCCGGTGACAGCTCCCGGTCGGCGGGGGTGGTGTACGCACCGTCGCGGCGGTTGAACGGGAAAAGGATACTGATCGAACGCAGATACTCGAGACTCAGGCGTTGTTCATCCGCTGGCTGTTCGTCTCGCCGCACGTTTGGCACTTCGTGACACGGTACGGTTCGCGCGAGAACTCGGCGTTCTCCTTCTTTTTGCTCTCGGTTCGGATCTGAACCGAAACCTCGTGCGAGGTCTCGCGACCGCAGTTATCGCACAGTTCGACTACTGCCTGGAACCCCTGATTTTTTGTTGCCATGGTGACTTCCTGCTCGGTTCCTTCTTCCCCTGACAGGAGCATAAAAACCCCTCTCTGTTGGAGGGCGTTCGAACCGTTTATTCGGCCCTCGTCTTGCGATTTACCCCTTTGACGGAACGAGAGCGTCCCATTTCGTTTATCGTGGGCTGAAAACCGTTAATGATGGCGCAACGCTCTACAACAGCCGAATACATTATATAGTAGGTCAGGGTTCGAGACCGAACAGCGCAGAGCGGAGAAATACGAGGACGGGAAAAATTTCGAGACGGCCGATCCACATATTCAGGATGAGCATTCCTTCGGCAATCGGCGACATCGTCGGCCCCGTGATGCCGGTCGAGAGACCGACGTTACCCTGGGCGCTGGCGACCTCGAACAGCGCGTCGGCGTAGCCGAAGCCGGGGGCGACGTTCACGAGGATGACGCTCCCGGTGATGAGCAGTATGATCCATAGCGTGCTCACGATGGCCGCCTCGCTGAACTCCTCGAACATCTGGTGTCGGTCGAGCACGCGAGTTCCGATTTTGGCGTTGACGACCGCCGACGACGGGAGGAAGACGCGGGAGAACTCCCACTGGATGCCCTTGCTGATCAAGTACCCCCGGATGATTTTGATGCCGCCGACGGTGCTCCCCGCCGCGCCGCCGAGCACCATCGCCCCGCTGAGAATGAGCTTACCGCCCGCCCCCCACGAACCGATATCCGACGACTGGAACCCCGTGCAGGTGAGCGCGCTCACGAACTGAAAGACGGAGTCCCGAACCGCGTCGGCGGCGAGCGGCGACAGGCCGAGGCTCTCGAACCCGGCCCACGCGAGCGGAATTCGGACGTTCTGGAGACCGAGCCATCCCGTCTCGGTGAACGCTCCTCTCGCCTCCGACAGCGCGACGACGTTCTGCACCGACAGAACGAGCGCGCCCGCAGCCAAGAGGATGAACAGCCAGCGCGTCTGAAGGTCGGAAAACAGTTCGTCGGGGTCGCGGTCGCGGAGCACCACGTAGTGGATGGGGAACGCGATAGCGCCGAGGGTCATGATGGGCAGGAGAACGCCCTCGACGAGCGGGGAATCGTACGACTCGATGGAGTTGTCAGTGACGCTGAATCCGCCCGTCGAGAGCCCCGTCATGGCGTGGTTGAGCGCCTGCCAGAACGATTCGAACGTGCTCAGCCGGGGTTCGCTCCAGAGAATCGCGACGAACAGCGCGACGACCGCCAGCACGGTGTAGAGGAGGAAGATTCGCCACACCGTCTGCACCGTGTGGATGATGCTCGGGTGGATTCGCTCCTCGCGCGTTTCCGCCTGATAGAGCGCGTAGCTCCCGCTCCCGGGCCGGGCGAGGATGGCCGTCGTGAGGACGATGACGCCGACCCCGCCGACCCACTGGATGAGCGACCGCCACCACTGAACGGCGCGGGGAAGCGACGGCTCGTGCACCGCCATCGTCAGTCCGCTTCCCGTCCACCCGGACATGCTCTCGAACAGCGCGTGTAGCGGGTTCTGGAAGTACGCCAGACTCGACAGCGTCGTCGCGCCGCCGACGCGAATCGGGTCGTAGTTCGCACCCGCCGGAACGTACGAGTCCATCACCGAGACGGGGGTCAGGTGCGCGGCGAGGAAGAACGGAATCGACCCGAAGACGGCGGTGGCGAACCATCCCGCGGCGGCGATGACCATCCCATGTTTCATCACCGGGTTCGGCGCGTCCTCGAAGGTCTTGCGGGCGATGCCGCCGACCGCCGCCGTGACGACCGCAGCGAGCAGAAACGCGAGCGCCACGTAGTACTCGCCGAAGCCGAGCGCGAGGAGGACGGTGAATCCCATCAGCGCGGCCTGCATCAGCACGAGCGCGCCGACGTCCCGTAGGATGATGGCCAAGTCTGTCGAAACGCCGGCGACCGTCTTGCGTCGCACCATGCTAGTCGTGGTCCTCGTAGTGGCCGAAGATGTCCGTCACCTCCGGCGTCGCACCGGTTTCGGAGAAGACGGTGATGAGGTCCCCGCCGCGTATTTCCGTGTTCCCGCGGGGGGTGATGACCTCGTGGTCGCGCTCGAGCGCGACCACGAGTATGCCGTCGTCGAACAGCCCCTCGTCCGCCGCCTCGGCCAGCGTGAGTCCGGCGACCGGGGCGTAGGAATCGACCGTGATTTCGAACACCTCCGCCCGGTCGCCGACCTTCATGTAATCCTTGATGGAGGGGCGCTTGACGGCGCGGTAGAGGTACTCCGCGATGAGCCGCTGTGGGTTCTCGATGACGTTTACGCCGATCTGACGGAAGACGTTCATGTGCTCGGGATTGTGGACGACCGACACCAGCGACGGGATTTCGAGTTCCTGTCCGAGGAGACAGACCATGATGTTCGTCGCGTCCTGGTCGGTCGTGCTGATGAGCGCGTCGGCCCGGTTCGCGCCCGCCTCCTCCAGCGTGTCGATTATCGTCGCGTCGTCGTGCAGCACGAGACAGTCGAACTCCATCGAGGCGCGTTCGGCGCGCTCCGCGTCCTTCTCGATGACCACCACGTCGTTGTTATTCTGCGTCGCAATGCTGATGAGTTGCGAGCCGATATCGCCCGCCCCGACGATGATGATGTACATTCGTTACCTCCAGTCCGAAGTCAGCGTTTGAAAAGATACTGTTGTGCGGCCGTCGAAACGGGGTGGCGGCGTCGGTCGTTACCGCGTCGAAATTCGAATCGGTCACGATTATGGAGTCGTTAAAACCGCTGTATCCCCCGATACCGGGTTCGGTACGGCTCCGGCGGTGGCGTAACCCTCTTTCGAGATCACCGCGGTTCTCGTCGCGCGGACCGAAGTATCGCGCTTCGCTGTTTCTGCCGATCAGCGCGGGTCACCGTTACGGGTGAGAGGGGCGGCGGTGAGCTCGCGGAACTTTCCGCCGATCCGGAGCGCCACGTCATCGTCGGCGGAGCGAGTGCCCGAGGGCTCTCAGAGGACCCTCGCGGTTCGCCCACCGCCCCCGCGAGAAACTCCCCGTCGGAGGAGACTGAAAGCGTAAAGCGTCCCCCCGACCCACACTGTCCCATGCAACAGGTCTTCGCGCCGTGGCGAATCGAGTGGGTCGAACGAGAGGAAGCGGAGAGCGACGTGGAGTGCGTCTTCTGCGAACTCCCCCACCGCGGTGCCGACCGCGAACACCTCGTCGTCGCGCGCAACGACCACGCCGTGGTGATGCTGAACAACTACCCGTACAATCCGGGCCACGTCATGGTCATCCCCGACCAACACACGGGTGATTTCCGCGAGTTGGACGACGAGACGCTGTTGGGCCACGCGCGGCTCAAACGGCGAACCTTCGACGCGCTCGAACGCGCCCTCTCCCCGGACGGATTCAACGCCGGGTTGAACATCGGCGAGGGGAGCGGCGGCTCCATCGCCCACCTCCACACCCACGTCGTCCCGCGCTGGGAGGGCGACACGAACTTCATGCCCGTCATCGCCGATACGAAGGTCATCGTCGAAGGCCTAGAGGACACCTACGAGCGACTGTACGACGCCTTCGCCGAACAGGACGGGGCGACGGTTCCCGACGACGGAGCAGTTCGGTACTAACAGTCGCAGCTCGATTCTGGCGCGGTCTCGGCGGACGCGGGACACGGACAATCCGGCGCGGCCTCGGCTGGAACCGGACAGTCCCCGCCCGGGCACTCGACCACGTCGACCAGCGATTCCAGGTCGTCCATGACGCTCGCCAGCGACTCCCCGTGGTCCGTGAGCCGATACGTCGTGGTCGGTGGCGACGTGGCGTGGACCTCCTTCTCCACGAAGCCCAGACACCGAAGTTCCTGCAGTCGTTCCGAGAGCGTCTTCGCGCTGACGCCGCCGAGCGTTCGCCGGAGATCGTTGAACCCTCGCGCTCGCTCCGAGAGCGCCCGCACGACGTGGAACGCCCACTTCGAACCGAGGACGCTCCGAACGGCGTGCCACGTCCGTTGCCAGTCGTCACTCATCGTCGTCCCTTGGCGTTCCACGAAGGTAAGCGTACGCGGGCGGTTTCCGCTGCGAAACCACCTTCGAGTCGGGAAACTGACTCGTTTATCCACGGCGAGCGCCTACGACCGAGTGCGATGTCAGAGGATTGCTGTGCGCCCGAACGCACGTCCGACCGTTGTACCGTCTCCGAGAACGCGTCCGACCGTCGTTCCGCCTCCGAACGAACGCCCGATCGCTGTTCCGACGGCGAGAACGTTCTCGCCGTCCGCTGCTGTGCGGGTGCCCGAACGGCGAGCACCTGTTGTCCGGGCGGTACTTGCTTCCCCGGGTGTTGCTGACGAACGACCGGAGCGACACGCCCTTTTCTTTGGAGTACGAACGTTCTCGACGATGAACCGGTCTCGCGCCGTCCGCTCCGCGGGCATCGTCGTCCTCGCGGCGAACGTCCTGCTGGCGCTCGCCAAGGGCGCCGTCTGGTTTCAGACCGGTAGCCTCGCGGTCGGCTCCGAGGCCGTCAACAGCCTCGCGGACTCGGTGTACAGCTTCGTCGTCCTCGGCGGTCTCTACCTGACGACGCAGCCGCCGGACTTCGAACACCCGCACGGTCACGAGCGCATCGAGCCGTTCGTCTCGCTGGTCGTCGCGCTCGGCGTTTTCGCGGCGGGTGCGCTGGTGTTCTGGCGCGCGGCGACCTCCCTCCTCTCCGGGGAGATATCGGTGACGACGGGCTGGCTCGCCGCCGCCGTGCTCGTCGTCACGGGGGTCGTCAAGTACGCGCTCTACCGGTACTGCCTTCGGGTCGGCGAGGAGGCTCGCTCGCCCGCGGTGATTGCGACGGCGCTGGACAACCGCAACGACATCCTCACCGCGGCGGCGGCGCTGGTCGGCGTGCTCGGCGCTCGGTTCGGCGTTCCGGCGCTCGACCCCGTCGCGGCGGGCGTCGTCTCGTTCGGTATCCTCTACACCGGCTGGGAGATCGTCGAGGACAACGTGGACTACCTCGTCGGGCGCGCGCCCCCCGAAGACCTCCGGGTCGACATCGTCCGGCGGGCGCTCGAACACCCCGATGTGGAGGGCGTTCACGACGTCATCGCCCACTACGTCGGCCCGGAGATCGACGTGAGCTTGCACGTCGAGGTCGAAGGCGACCTGACGCTCATCGAGGCCCACGACATCGAGACCCGAATCATGGACTCCATCCGCGACATCCCCGAGGTGGACGACGTGTTCGTCCACGTCGACCCGAAGGAACTCGGCGAGTGGAAACCCGACGCCGAGGCGGACAGACTGGCCGACACGTCGCCCGGGGACGGGGACGAGAAGTGAGCCGCCGTCTGCGGGCCACCGCCGTTTTCAGATTCTGGGAATCGGGTACCGGTATTTTTACCGGGATGCTGTAGACACGGATACAGGTTCCCATGACCCTCGAACGCGATAGGCGGACGATGTTGCAGGCGACGGGCGCGGTGCTCGCCGGAGCGTCCCTCTCCGGCTGTCTCGCGGGTGGACTGGTCGGTTCGAACGACGGGCGGACGGCGGGCGACCGGACGAAGGCCGACGCGACGGTGAAGGTCGGTTCCGGCGGAAACCTCTCGTTCGAACCCGAAGCCCTGACGGTTCACCCGGGTCAGACCGTCGCGTGGGAGTGGCGGTCGAACAACCACAACATCGTGGTCGAAGACCAACCCGGCGGCGCGGACTGGAAGGGGACGCCGGGGTCCTCGTCCGAGATCTACAACGACGGCTACCGCTACACGCACACCTTCGAGACGGTCGGCGAGTACGAGTACTTCTGCCAGCCGCACGAAGCCGCCGGAATGACCGGGTCCGTGACCGTCTCGCCCGAGGGGGCGAACGGGAAGACGACCGAAACGACGACCGACGGAAAACCGCCCGCGACCGCGGACGACCTCCCCGTCGAAGTCGCCCCGAACGACGAGTACGGGTTCAGGCCCGGCACGGAACGACCGCTGAAAGTCCCCGCGGGAACCGAAGTCACGTTCGTCTAGAGGTCGGATACCCACAACATCGTGGTCGAAGACCAACCCGACGGCGCGAACTGGCGGGGAACGCCGGGCGGCGACGGCGTAACCTACGATACGGGCTACGAGTACAGCTACACCTTCGAGGTGCCCGGAAAATACGAGTATTACTGCACGCCGCACAAGGCGCTCAACCTTGGCGGAACGATACTCGTCGAGTAACCTCGCTTCGGCCCTCCAAATCGGTCCCTAATCGGCCCTCCGAAGCAACTCACCTCTTCGATCGCTGAATTCTCACGAACGACGCGGGCGCGTCGTCCGCGCCGACGACGGTCGGTCGGAGACGGTGCAGAGGAGCGCGTCGGTCGCCGGGAGCGTCGCGCGGAACTGGTCCGCGAGAAGACAAGTGCTTTCCGCTGACGTTAGACCGGTTCGCCGAAGGCGTACACGGTCTGGTGGCTCGTCACTTCCACGTCGAGGAAGTCGCCGGGTTCGATGCCGCGCTCGGAGGCGTTCCGGACGATTATCTGCCGGTACGCCTCGTCCCGGCACTTCACGGAGTCGCCCGTGCCCTCCTCCACAACCATCACGCGCTTTTCGGTTCCGACCAGTTCCTCGTAGGCCTCGCCGACGATGTCCATCTTCAACTCGGACATCGCCTTCGAGCGCTCCTTCTTTATCGCGCCGTTCAACCCCTTCATCTTCGCGGCGTCCGTGTTCGGACGCTTCGAGAACCGAGTGACGTTGATCTTCTCGGGGCGCACCTCGCGCAAGAGCGCCATGCTCTGCTCGTGGTCCGCCTCCGTTTCGGTCGGGAAGCCGACGATGAAGTCGGTCGAGAGCGTCCAGTAGTCGAGGTGCTCGTCGAACGTCTCGACGACTTCCACGAACTCCGCCACCTGGTGCTGTCTGCGCATGTCGCCGAGCACGTCGTTGGACCCGGACTGCACCGGCGCGTGGATGAAGTTGTAGAGTTCGTCGTTCTCGGCGAACACCCGCGCGAGTTCCTCGCGGATGCCGTGGACGCCCTTCGGGTTCGCCATCCCGACGCGAACCCGGAACTCACCTTCTATCTCGTTGCAGATGCGGTCCAACAGGACGTGCAGCTTTCGCTCGCCCGTGTCCCAACCGTAGACGCCCGTGTCCTGTCCGGTGATCCGGAGTTCCTTCGCGCCAGCGTGGACGAGAGCGCGGGCCTTCTCGACGTTCTCCTCGATCGAGGGGGACGCTATCTTCCCCGTCGCGTGCTTCGTGATGCAGTACGAGCAGTCGGACATGCAGCCCCGAGCGATGGGGAGGATGCCGACCACGCCGTCCAGGACGGGTTCGACGCCCGGCCCGGGCGTCGGACACTCGCCGTTCGTGACCGCCGCGGGCACGTCGTCCCAGTGGAGAATCTGGGCGTCGATGCCTTCGGTCTGGAACTCCTCGCCTTGCGCGAGCGCCATGCAGCCCGTGATGATGAGATCCGCCGTCTCCGATTCGAGTTCCTTGGCCCGGCGAACCATGTTGCGCTCCGTCTTCTCGACGACGGTGCAGGAGTTCATGATGGCGACGTCCGCCCGCTCGGGTGTCTCGACGCGGTAGTGGCCCGCGTCGCGGAGCGCGGACTCGATCTGACGGCTCTCGCCGCGGTTCGAGGTACACCCGTACGTCTCGATGTGATACCGGGCCATTCGGGCGGGAGTTTCGGCTACGCGGCAAAAAGGGCGACGGTTGCGCCGCCGATGCGGAAATAGTATGATTTCTGATAAGGAATGTCCGATACAATGATCCCTCGAACTCCGCGACGGAGATTCCTCGCCGCCCTCGGCACCGCCGCGGTCGCCGCCACCGCCGGCTGTAACTCGACGTCCGCCTCCGACGACGAGGCCGCGGACGCGGCGGGCGGCCGAACCGACTGGCCGACCCTCGGCCACGACGGGGCGAACGCCGGGTACAACCCGAAGGCGCGCGGTCCGCGCGCCGACGCCGACTCGGGAACGACGCGGTGGACGCTCGGCATCGCGGACAACAGCCTCAACTCGCCGGTCGTCGCGGGGGAGACGCTCTACGTCGGCGACGAGGCCGGGACGATGTACGCCATCGAAACCGGCGGCGGAACCGGTTTCGCCGGCAGGCGTTTCGGCGCGGTGCGCTGGCGACCTCGGAACGCGCGTTCGACGGGGACTCGCGGTCGCGGACGGGACGCTGTTCGCCATCACGGAACCGACCGACGGTCCGCCGATTCTGTACGCGCTCGAAGCGGCCTGAGACCCCGTCACTCGAGTTCGGCCGTTCGTTTTAACGGCTCGTGTCGGTTCGAGGAATATGCGGAGCGTGGACGGCGGAAACGGAATTTTCCGCCATCAGCCAGCGGTACAAATCCCGAGCGCGGCCGGTGAGTTTCGAACGATTCGACGACGAATTTATATCTCGTTACCGCCGAAGCGGTTGGATTCAGGCGGTCAACAACAAACTACCTGTAGTCCGATTCCTCGAAAGACCCGGGCGGTTCGATTACGCCCGGTGAAAAACACGGAGATAAAACAATGACACACATGCAAGTACCACTTCAACAGGTCGGAGGAAACCTTCCGCAGTGGCTTCAAGAGCCCATCTCGGGATTCATCGCGCTCCTACCGCGACTGGTAGGTGCGATCGTCATCCTGCTCATCGGGTGGGTAATCGGTCGCGCCGCCGCCGCCGTCGTCCGCCGAATCGCGGACAGAGTCCAACTCGATAGGATGGTGCTCGACACCCCGCTCGGGCGGATGATGGGCGGAACGGAGGGCGCGGTATCGAGCGCGCTCGGCAAACTCGCCGCGTGGTTCGTCTACGCGCTGGCGATCCTCGCGGCGGCGAACGTCCTCGCTATCGCGACGCTCTCCCAGTGGGTCGCGACCGCCGTCTCGTACCTTCCGGCGCTGATCGCGGGACTGCTGGTCATCATCCTCGGCTTCGTCGTGGCCGACTTCATCGGCGACGCCATCATGCGAACCCGCGCGGCGACCCACACCGCGTACACCCAGTGGTTCGCCACGGGAACTCGGATATTCCTGTACTTCACCGCCATCGTCATCGGTCTCGACACGATGGGAATCGACGTGGGCATCCTGTACGTCTTCGCGCGAGCGCTCGCGTGGGGACTCGCCGCGGCTATCGCCATCGGCGTCGGCGTCGCGTTCGGCTGGGGCGGCAGGGACTACGTGGCCGAACACATCGACAACTGGATGACGAGCGCCCAGCAGGGCACGCCGAGTCCGCAACCGAGCGACGACGACTGAGGGGACGACCGCGAAGACGCCTACCCGCGGAAATCGTCCACGATTTTCGCGCCGCTGCTCGCGCCGATTCGCTCGGCGCCGGCGTCGAGCATCGCCTTCGCTTTCTCGTAGTCGCCGATACCGCCGCTCGCCTTGACCGGGAGGTACTCGGCCATTAGCTCCACGTCCTCGACCGCGGCACCCTCGTCGGCGAACCCGGTCGACGTCTTGACGAACGCCGCGTCGGCCTCCTTCGCCAGTCGACAGGCGTCGCGCTTCTCCTCGTCGGTGAGCAGCGCGGTTTCGATGATGACCTTCACGGGGATGGGGACGGCGACGACGACCTGCTCGATATCGTCGAGCACGGCGTCGTGCTCGCCCGCCTTCAGTCGCCCGACGTTGATGACCATATCCAGCTCGTCCGCGCCCTCGTCCCACGCGCCGACCGCTTCGTCGTGTTTCGCGTCCGTCGCGTGCTGGCCGTGCGGGAATCCGATCACGGTCGCGAGGGTCACGTCGGGAGCACGCTCGTTCGCCTCCGGGACGTAGCACGGCGGAACGCAGGCGTTCATGCCGTAGTCGGCGGCTTCGTCCATCACGCGCGCCACGTCGTCCGGCGTCGTCTCCGGCCCAAGCACCGTGTGGTCTATCTTTCCGGCGAGTTCCGATTCGTTCATAGCGGGGCGGATGTCGCCGCCGGGTAAAAATCCCCGCTATCGCGCGGCGCGACCGGCGGAAGCGCGCCGCGTCGACGGGACGACTCTCGCCTTCGCCCGCCTACTTTTACCGGTACGGCGCGTACTCCGGGGCATGGAACACCCCGACCTCCACTCCGCGGTCACCGACGCCGCGAACGACATCGCCGAGATGGAGATTCGCGGTGCGGCGACCATCGCGGACGCCGCGGCGGCGGCGCTCGGCGAGCAGGCCGAGTCGAGCGCCGCCGATTCGCCGGAGGCGTTTCGGGTCGAAATTCGAACCGCGGCCCGGCGACTCCACGAGACGCGGCCGACGGCGGTGAGCCTCCCGAACGCCCTGCGGTACGTTCTCCGGGGGATGCGGGGCGACACCGTCGAGGAACTCCGAGAGAGCGTCGTGGAAAGCGCCGCGGAGTTCCGCCGCGAACTCGACCAGGCGCAGGACAATCTCGGGCGCATCGGCGCGAATCGGCTCCGCGACGGCGACACCATCATGACCCACTGCCACTCGACGGACGCGCTGTCCTGCGTCGAGCAGGCCCTCGAACAGGGGAAGGAGATTCACGCCATCGTGAAGGAGACCCGCCCGCGAAAGCAGGGCCACATCACCGCCCGACAGCTCCGCGACTGGGGGGTTCCCGTCACGCTCATCGTGGACAACGCCGCCCGCCGCTACCTCGACGAGGCCGACCACGTCCTCGTCGGCGCGGACTCCATCGCCGCGGACGGGTCGGTCATCAACAAGGTCGGCACCTCCGGGCTGGCCGTGAACGCCCGCGAGCGCGGCGTCCCCATCATGGTCGCGGCGCAGACCTTGAAGCTCCACCCCGACACGATGACCGGCCACACCGTAGAGATAGAGATGCGCGACGAGCGCGAGGTGCTCAGCCTCGACGAACGGGAGGACGTCGGCGACGTGACCGTCGAGAACCCGGCGTTCGACGTGACCCCGCCCCGGTACGTGGACGCCATCGTCACCGAGCGCGGCCAGTTCCCGCCCGAGAGCATCGTCACCCTGATGCGCGAACTGTTCGGCGACCAGCAGGGCGGCGAGCCGTGGGACGAACCCGAACTCTGAACGCTCGCGCTTCGCCGACCGAAGGTACTTTCTCGTCCTGTTCGAAGGTTGACGCATGGTCACGGTCGATTACGGCGCGACGGCCGAGGAACTGCTCGAACTGTACCGGGAGTACGGGTGGTGGGACGACCGCGAGGAGTCGGACGTTCGCCGCGCGCTCCGAAGCACGGACGAGGTCGTCCTCCTCCGCACCGGGAGCGAGGCCGGCAGCGGAGAGCCGGTCGCGGCCGCCAGAATCCTCACCGACTACGTCTACTACGCGATGGTGTACGACGTCATCGTCGCGGCCGACCGTCGCGGGACGGGGGTGGGCCGGGAACTGATGACCGCCGTCCGCGAGCACCCTCGTTTGCGGGAGGTCTCGCCGTCGCTGTTGGCCCGCGAGGGGCTGGTTCCCTTCTACGAATCCTGCGGGTTCGACGCGGCGGACGAGGCGGTCGACCACCCGGACGGTGAACCGGAACCGCTGGTCTGGATGGTGCACGGACGGGAGTAGACGCGAACGGCGGTTTCACGCCGCGTGCACGCAGACCGCAAACCTTTCGACACCTCCGTTCGCGTGTCGGTGTATGGTACTGCCGGAAGGGTTCGCGCTCCCGCCGTTGGCCTATCTTCTCCCGCTTTTACTGGCGGTGGGGCTCGTCGGCTGGTTACTCTGGCGTGCCGAACCGACCGTCTCGGAACGAACCGTGGTCGCGTTCGCACCGTGGATGGTCGTCGGCGCCGGACTCCACGCGCTCTATCAGGTTCGGGCGATTCCCGCGAGCGTCGCCCCGCTGTTCGGAACGCCCTCCGTCTACCTCACCACGTTCGTCGTCGCCGGCGGCGTCTGGCTGTTCGCCCTCCGCCGCCTCCGGACGCCGGTTCCTCGGGTGCTCGCCGGGACGGGCACCGCGGGCGTGGTGCTCGTCGTCGCCGCCGCCCTCTGGTACGGTTTCACGCACGACAGTCTCCACCTGTTCTGGCCGTTCGTGGGACTCGTCGTCGCCGTCCTCCTGACCGGCGCGCTGTGGATAGCGACGCAGTTTTTCTACCCCGACGTGGCGGTCATCACCGGCGCGGTGGGCGTGCTCACGCTGTTCGGCCACGCGCTCGACTCCGTCTCGACCGCCATCGGCATCGACGTGCTCAACGCGACCGAACGAACGCCCATCTCGCGGGCCATCCTCGAATTCGCGGGGATGCTCCCGACGGCGGACGTGATCGGCGTCGGCTGGCTGTTCGTGCTCGTGAAACTCGCCATCGCCGAGTTCGTCGTCCTGCTGTTCGCCGACTACGTCGCCGAGGAGCCGACGGAGGGGTATCTGTTGCTCGGCGTCGTCGCCGCCGTCGGACTCGGCCCGGGGGCGCACAACCTCCTGTTGTTCGCCATCACCGGCTAGTCCTCAGGACTTTTTACCGCCGGTCGCTTATCGGAACGGTATGCCGTCCGCGAACCGCGACAGGGGAGTGATATGGTTCGAGTCGTAACCGCGGGACACGTCAACTGGGACGTGACGCTCCGGGTGGACGCCCTACCGGACCCCGACGGGGAGGCGCGCATCACGTCCCAACGCCGCTCCGGCGGCGGGAGCGCCGCGAACGCCGCCGTCGCCCTCGCTCGGATGGACGTGCGGACGGGGCTCGTCGGGAGCGTCGGCGCGGACGAACAGGGGGTGCTCGTCCGGCGGGAACTGGACGGCGCCGGGGTGGACTGCACGCACGTCGTCGAAGTCGAGGGCGTCGAGACGACGACGAAGTACCTCATCGTGGACGAGCGGGGCGAGGTGATGGTGCTCGGAAACGAGGGCGCGAACGAGGCGGTCACGCCGGAGGGAGTGGACGCCGAGTACGTCCGGCGGGCGGACCACCTCCACCTCACCAGCCAGCGCCCGGACACCGCGGCGGAGCTCGCCCGCGTCGCGACCGAGGCGGGGTTGACGGTCAGTTTCGACCCCGGTCGCCGCCTCGGCGAACGGAACTTCTCGCGTGCGCTCGCCTACTCCGACGTCGTCTTCCTGAACGACCGCGAGGCCGCGACGCTGCTGGACAGCGACCTCGAACATCCGTCGTCGGAGCTACACGGGCGGGTCGTCGTCATCAAACACGGGAGCAGCGGCGCGCGCGTCGATACGACGAAGGGCGCGTACACCCACCCCGGATTCGGCGTCGAGTCGGTGGACACGACGGGCGCGGGCGACGCCTTCGCCGCGGGATTCATCGCCACCTTCCTCGACACGCGGGACTACGAGCGCGCCCTGGAGTTCGCCAACGCCTGCGGCGCGTTGACGTCGATGGAGTCGGGGGCGCGCACCGCACCGACGCGGGAGCGAGTCGAGGCGTTTCTGGACGAGCAGTTTTAGACCTCGTTGGGGCCGTCCGCGCTCTGCACCTTCCACCCGCCCTGAATGCCGCAGGCTTCGCGCACCTCGTACGTTATCTCGGTGTCCGGCCCCATCCGGTCGCCGCCCTCGACGCGTTCGACGCGGAGGGGGACGTCCAACGTGTTTCCGCAGCAACCGACGTCGAGGAACTCCTCCCAGACGTCGCCCTCGCGGACGCGGCCCTTCGTCTTCCGGAGGTACGCCAGGAAGTGACGCGTGTTCACCTGAAAGCGCCCCCAACTGCTCAGGTCTTCGGGGAACGAGACGACGACGGTGGTCGCCGATTCGCCCTCGGATACGGCTTCTTCGGTGGCCATGTGGAAGCGTAGGGACGCGAGGCGTAAATGCGTTCTCGCACCTTTCGAGCGACACGTCCGGCCACAGTAATTAAGAAGGCTTATTCAGGGTCGCCCCGCACCCATCGACCATGGTAGAGTTCCAAGTACCGGAGGTCGATTACTCCCGGTACTCGAACAAGCAACTCGCGGCGGTTCCGCTCGCCGTCCTCGTGCTGGCCCTCCTCGTCATCGCCGGGTGGTGGATCACCACCGGCTCGCCGGTGACGCCCGGCATCGAGTTTACCGGGGGAACCGAGATGAGAATTCAGACGACCGCATCGCAGGATCAGATCGACGCGACGTTCGGCCAATCCGACGTCTCGATAACCCCCTCCCGTTCGGCCGACAACGTCTACATCGTAACGTTCCAGAAGACGAACACGGAGGCGCTCCAATCGCAGGCCCAACAGGCGGGCTACGAAGTGCTCTCGGTGCAGAGCACCTCGGCGAGTTTCGGCAGCGAATCCCAGCGACTCGCGCTGTACGGTCTCGTCGCGGCGTTCGTGGGCATGAGCATCCTCGTCTTCCTCATGTTTCGGTCGTTCGTTCCCTCTATCGCCGTGGTCCTCTCGGCGTTCAGCGACATCGTGATTCCCGTCGCACTGATGAACATCCTCGGCATCCCGCTCTCGCTGGGGACGGTGGCCGCCCTCCTGATGCTCATCGGTTACAGCGTGGACTCCGACATCCTGCTCAACAACCACGTCCTTCGTCGGTCGGGCGGGTTCTACGAGAGCACCTACCGCGCGATGCGAACCGGCGTGACGATGACGCTCACCTCGCTCTCCGCGATGTCGGTGATGGCGCTCGTCGCGTACATCTTCGGCATCGACCTGCTCACTTCCATCGGCGTGGTGCTCGTGATGGGGCTGACGACCGACCTGATGAACACCTACATGCTCAACCTGAGCCTCCTCCGGTGGTACAAGTACGAGGGGGTGGCGCGATGAGCATCCGACAGCAGTGGCGCGTCGGCCTCCTCGTCCTCCTCCTGCTCGGGAGCGCCTTCGCGCTGTTCGTACCGCAGGGCGCGGTCGGGGGCGGCGGCGGCAACGCCACGCTCGTCTCGAACGACGGGCCGACCAACCTGAAGTACGGCCTCGAACTGGCGGGCGGAACGCGCATCCGCGCCCCCGTCAACGGCGTCACCGCCGAGAACGTGAACGTCGCGAACGGCACCAGTACCACCGAGATTCAACAGCGCGTCGCCGCGAACATCGCCGGCGCCGACCAGCAGGACGTGATGATTCGCCAGAGCCAGTCGGGAACGACCATCGAGGTGTTCGCCGACAACGTGACGGCGGGCGAACTGAAATCGGCGCTCGACGCCGCGGGCATCGAGCACGGCACCGTCCGCGAGGGCGTCACGGCCCAGACTCGCGCCGAAATCGTCCGCACCCTGAGCGACAAGATTTCGAAGGCTGGACTCGCCGGCGGGCGCGTCCAACAGGTCGAGACGGCGACGGGCGAGCACTTCATCCAGATCGAAATGCCGAACGCGAACCAGTCCGAGATGAAAAAACTGGTCACCGAGCGCGGCCAGGTGCGAATCGTCGCCCAGTTCCCGAACCAGAACGGAACCGGGTACCGAAACGAGACGGTTCTCACCTCGAAGGACATCGAACGCGTCGGTTCCGCCCAGGAGAATCCGGGCGGCGGCGGAGCGTCCGTCAGCGTCACCGTCTCCGACTCCGCCGCGGAGCCGTTCCAGCGCAAGATGGTGCAGTACGGCTTCACCGACGAGGGAATCCTGTCCTGCCACGACGGCGGGCAGAAGTACTGCCTCAACACCGTCGTCGACGGCCGAGTCGTTTACTCGGCGGGCGTACGAGGGAGCCTCGCGCAGGATTGGAAGAGCGGCGAGTGGGCGCAAAGTCCCACCTTCTCCATCACCGCGACCAATCTCTCCGAAGCCCGCCGCCTCCAGATAAACCTCCGCGCGGGCGCGCTTCCGGCGGCGCTCGACATGCAGCGTGGAACGACGACCTACCTCGCGCCGAGCCTCGCCACCGAGTTCAAGCTGTACTCCCTCGTCGCGGGCCTCGCGGCGGTGTTCGCGGTGAGCGGCACCGTCTTCGCCCGGTACGGAAAACCGGAGGTCGCGCTGCCGATGATCGTGACGGCGCTCTCCGAAGTCGTCATCCTGCTCGGCTTCGCCGCGGCGGTGCAGTTAGCCCTCGACCTCTCGCACATCGCGGGGTTCATCGCGGTCATCGGGACCGGCGTGGACGACCTCATCATCATCGCCGACGAGGTGATGAGCGAGGGCGACGTGAAATCCTCGCGCGTCTTCCAGTCGCGCTTCCGCAAGGCGTTCTGGGTCATCGGGGCCGCCGCCGCGACGACCATCATCGCCATGAGTCCGCTGGCCGTGCTCTCGCTCGGCGACCTCCGAGGATTCGCCATCATCACCATCCTCGGCGTGCTCATCGGCGTGCTCGTGACGCGCCCGGCCTACGGTGACATCCTGCGCTACCTGCTGACCGACAGGTAGTCGACTTCCCTTTTGTCGGAACCCGTCCGACGAGTTGCGGCCCGCGATATCGACGCGGAGGACGGACGTATCTATCGTCCGGCAAATCCCCGCCGCTTCGTGTTTCGAGCGCGATTTCCCGCCATGATAGCCATCTATCGAATCCTCTCGGTTTTGCTGATATTCGCCCTCTCGTTGCTCATCGTCCGAATCGGGTCGATCGCCCTCCGAATGACCGGCCTCTCGCCGGACGTCGCTTCGTTTCAGTCCGTGTCGGCGTTCTCCGGGGCCGGGTACACCACCGCAGAGGCGGAGCGAGCGCTTCGGCGAACTCTCCGCGGTTCCGGTGGCCGGTACTCACCCCCTACGAGCGCCGTAGGCCCCGTTTACTCCGACAACGATGCTCGGCCTATAACAACGCCCGCGTCGAATCGCGGACGATGCTACACCACCTCCGACAGGGCGGACGTCGGCTCGCCGTGGAGATGGAGCGCCTCCGTTTGCGCTCCGACTCCCCCGCGCGGGACGCTCGGGCCGCGGTTCGTCGGCTCCCGCCCGAACCGACAGTGACCTTCCTCTGTCTGGGGAACATCTGCCGCAGCCCGCTGGCCGAGCGCTACTTCGAAGCGCGGCTGTCGACCGCGGAGTGCGACTGCGCGACGGTTCGGTCTGCGGGCTTCATCGAGAAGGAAGGGCGGTCGAGTCCCGACGCGGCGGTGTCGGTCGCCGACGAACTCGGCGTCGACCTGACCGACCACCGGTCGCGGTGCGTCGACGCCGACCTCCTGCGCGAGAGCGACCTCGTCTTGCTCATGGACGCGCGGAACTACCGGCACCTGAAAGGGAAGTTCCCCGACGAACTCGACAAGGCGTGTTTCCTCAAGTCGTTCGCCGCCGACGGCGGGTTCGAGATCGAAGACCCCTACAGCGCCGACGAAGCGACGTTCCGCCGCGTCTACGGCGAGGTGACCGACTCGGTGGACGGCCTCGTCGACGCGCTGGAGGAGAGATGAGCGTCGTCGTCCCCGCCATCGAGGCCGCCAGCAGCCTCGCCTGCGCGCGGTCGCTCGGTCGGCGCGGGATTCCGATAATCGCGGCCTCCGAGTCTCCCGGTTCGCCCACGTTCGCCTCGAAGTACGTCGCGGAAACCGCCCGCCTCCCCGCTCCCGCGGACGACGTCGCCGGCTACCGCGACGGCCTGCTGGCGCTCGCGGAGCGCCCGGACGTGGAGACCGTCGTCCCCCTCCGCGAACCCGAGAGCTACGTCCTCTCGAAGTACCGCGACGAGTTCGCGGAGCACGTCGCCGCGCCGTGGCCCGACTTCGAAACGATGGAGTCGGCCCGCGACCGCCGCCGACTGTTCGAGCGAGCGCGGGAGGCGGGCGTCCCCGCGCCGGAGACGCGACTGCTATCGGAGTGGGACGACTGGAGCCGCGAGGCGGTCGTCAAGTCGCGCTACACCGTGCTCGTGGGGGACAACCGAACCGCGTACCCCGGCGTGCGATTCGTCTCCGGCGAACCCGACCGCGACCGCCTCGAAGACCGGATGGGTCACGAACCCATCGTCCAGGAGTGCATCCCGGACGGGTCGGAGTACGGCTTCTTCGCCCTCTTCGACCGCGGCGATCCCGTCGTCACCTTCCAGCACCGCCGAATCAGGAGTTACACCTACTCCGGCGGCGCGAGCGTCTTCCGCGAGTCGGTGGCGCACCCCCGACTCCGCGAACAGGGCCTCCGCCTGCTGTCGGCGCTCGACTGGCACGGCCCGGCGATGGTGGAGTTCCGGCGCGACCCCCGCGACGGCGAGTTCAAACTGCTCGAAGTGAACCCGCGATTCTGGGGGTCGCTCCAACTCGCCGTCCACGCGGGCGTCGATTTCCCCTACCGGTACTACCAACTCGCGCGGGGCGTCCGCGAACCGGACGAGGACTACGCGACGGGCGTGGGGAGTCACATCCTCCGGGGCGAACTCGTCTACCTCGTCAGCCTCCTCCGGGACGACTACGACCACGTCGAGCGTCCCTCGATACCCGCCGCGACGGGCCGGGTGCTCGCCTCGCTCCTCACGGACCGGAACTTCGATTACCTCTCGCTCGACGACCCGAAACCGTTCGTCCGCGACGTGGCGAACGCCGTCGACGGGGTGGTTCCCGGAAAACCGACGTCCCTGAGACGCGCCGTCTCGGCGCTGGTCGGGCGGTAGCGACGAGTTCGCGCCGGGTCGTTCACGACCGCTGCCGTCGGTACCGGTTTCGGGAGCGGCTCTACCGACACTCGGTCAGCCAAACCACACCGCCGGGCGACGGCAGCATCGCCAATTCCACCGCCTCCGTCGGCACGCTACCGACCGCTAAATCACCGTTACCGCTGCACCACGAACTCAACAGCCAGAACGTGGGGCGAAAGATATGGGCCCGGTATTCAACAACTGAACGCACTGCCGAACTGTTGTTGAGAGCGCTGTACTGACTATCGAGGGTGCACTGAACGAAACCGAATCGTTTGTTTCTATCATTCGGTGACGAAACGTACGATCACCCGGTGTGCCTATGGAACGAGTTCTCCGGGCGAGTGAAAGCCGACAATCGGATACACCGATTATTGCGGGCCAAGCCGTCTCGCTCAGTGTAAATCGAACTCGCGGAGTGCGGTAGCTATCTCGGAGGGATGACTCAGCATCGCCATATGCCACGCATCGACCGTGACGACGTCATCTGTCTGTAGGTTCTCAATCATTCGATCTTGTCGAGGCGGGGCAATCGCCTCGTCGTTCATCGTTTTGATGTACCGAGCCGGAACGTTCGGAACCCCCGCTTTGACCTCATCAGTGTACAATCGTCGTGATTCAGGGGTGAACTCCGTCACGAGACGATCCGACTGGGCCTCCGATAGTCCGTTACAGAGTGACCGTCGAATAACTGCGTCTGGCGGTTTCGTTCCAGCGAAGCGCATGAGAACCCGTTGGGTGAATTGCTGTCGAAGTGAAAAACACGAGAGAAACGATCGCCCCTGTGGCGGGACGGCGGCGCTGAGACCGACGAACCCAACCACCTTATCGGACAGTTCGTTCACTACGTCAAGGCAGATCGCTCCCCCGATGGAATGTGCGACGATGACGATAGCTGGGACGTCCCACTCCATTAGTTGGTCGGAGATGTGTTCGACGTAATCTTTTAATCGGAGATCGTTCCGAACAGATTGCTCCGCGTCCCGCGCCGGAAACGTTGGCGTGAGTGTCGGGCCGTCGAGCAGCGGGGTGAGTTCCTCCCAGACCCACGTGTGGAGTCCAGCACCGTAGATGAAGGCGAACTCGGCGTCCTCACCGAGCGATCGAGAAGCACCCGCCATCTTGGTATCCGTTCGCATCCGACCGCAATAGTTATTCGCCCGAAGCGAGGGGGGCTCGGTTGGTCGTCCACACTGAACGGTCTTTGGAGGGCTCAGTGGTCGATACGCGCCCAGAATCCATCGTGGTTGCTTCTAACCTACCAGTTCTCGTCTGAAGCGGCGTGGTATACTACAGAGCGTGTACCTAGCAACGGGACGGATTCGCTCGTAGATTTCACACGCGTAACAAGTTAGCGAACATCGCCAGTTTGAAGGTGGCGAACGACAGGACGGCGGCCACCGTCGGCGACAACATCCACGTCACGACGACTCGGCGCGTCACGACGGGGTCGTAGAGACCGGATCCGTCGGGCGCTGCTCGGACGGCCTCGTCCTCGTCGTGCTCATCGAGTTCGAGCCCCTCCCGAATCGAGACGTGTCTGGTCGCGCGTCCCCACCCGAGGCCGATGACGCAGGTGATGGCCGTAATCGCCAAACTCGCCGGAATTCCCGCCCAACTCAACAGGGTGATGATCGTCGCCGCGATGAGTTCCACGACGAGCGCCCCCTCTAACGAGAGGGACGTGATATCCTCTCCGACCGTCGTCATCGTGCGCGGTCCGATGAGAAATCCGCCGATGGCCATCGCCCCCGCGCCGAGAACGATTCCCGGATTCATCGGCAGAACGCCCGCACCGACCAACGGAGCGATGGCGTTGGCGACGTTCGACGCGCCCGCCGAGAATCCCATGTAACACGCGATACCGATAACGAGGACCTTCCCCACGGTCGAACGCGAGTCGCGTTCGAGGTCGAGCGCCCTCTCGATTCGTCGGAAGAAGTACCGGCCGATGACCGCGGACACCCAGAACGCGACGAGCGGTGAAACCAACCACCACGTGACGACGACCCCGACCGTCGCCCAGTTGAGAACTCCCATTGCGGCCCCCATTCCGGCGACCGCACCGACCGCCGTTTCGCTCGTGCTCACCGACACCTCTCTGAGATTGCCGAGGAGGATGCCGAACCCCGTGAAGAGGAGGACGCCGATAGCCGCTGGCAGCGTGAAATACCGTTGCGGGACGAACCCGTGACCGAGCGTCTCGACGACGTGTCGTCCGACGAGGAATCCGCCCGCGAGGACGCACACGGCCATCAGTGCTGCGGCCTTTCGAACCGAGAGGACGCCGCTTCCGACCGACGGTCCGAACGATTCGCCGATCGAGGAACCGCCGGTGTTGATTCCGGCAAACACCGAAACGAGCAAACCGAGACCTAACAACGCGCTCATCCCTATTATACACGCATAAGTTATGAAGATAACACCATAAAGGCTCGGAATAGGTTTATAGTTAATCGAAATATGTTTAGAGTATGTGATCACCGACCTCCATTGCGCTCGTTGCCGGCTCGCCCTACCGCGTTTTCTGCGGATGGCTTCCGCTCGAAACGCTCGCGTCGGTCGGACGGACGCCCCGAGGAGCCGCGATTCCGTTCGCAGGGCTGTTCCGCAACGACGACGTCGAAAACGACGGAATATGCCGAACGGGCGAGAACAACGTTCGCGAGCGGAGGACGGGAGAACGGACCGAGGCGACCGGAGAGTAGGTCGCTCTCCGTTCCGTATCCGCGCGAAGCCTTCGGACGGATGGTGACGGCGTTCGCTCCGTACCGCGAACTCGTCGGCCGACGGACGTGGGACGAGAGGTACGCGCCTCCTATTCGGCGCGCCCGACGAAAACGACCGATACGGACTGTTCGACGAGAGACGACGACCCGAAATCAGAACCGGTCGAGCGCGGACTGCTCGCGGGCCGCCAGCACGTCCCTGCTCGTCTGCCACGAGGCGCGGGCGCAGTCCGGGAGGTCGCCGTGTTCCTCGACGTACTCGCGGAGGAACTGCCGAGTCGTCGGGTCGCTCGGGTAGCCGCTCCCCACCGAACCGTGCTCCTCGGCGAGGCGGGCGACGTGGGCGTCCCGCTCGACCTTGGCGACGATGCTCGCCGCGCCGACGACGGCGTGCGTCTCGTCCGCGCCGTGCTCCGCCGCGACGTCGACCGTCGCTCCGACGCGCTCCGCGACCCGGCGAGCGAATCTGGCTTCGCTGGTGTCGCAGGCGTCCACGACGCCGCGCATTCCGTCCCGCGCGACCCGCGAGATGGCCTCCGCGTGGGCCGCGACGGTCAGGGTGTTCATGTCCGTCTCGGGGTGGTCGATGCGCGTCGCCGGTATCTCCGCGATTCCGACGACGACGGCGTCGTCCCCGCGAAGCGTCGCGGCGAGTTCCTCGCGGCGTTCCGGGGAGAGGTTCTTCGAGTCGTCGATGCCCTCGGGGAGGTCCGCCGGATCTTCGATTACGACCGCGGCGGCGAACATCGACCCCAGCACCGGACCCCTGCCCGCTTCGTCTGCGCCGAACACGCTCTCTCCGACGCACCCGCGGTACATGGTCGTTACTCATTCGCGTCCGGGGGACGTAGGTGGGGGTATGCACGTCGTCGTCGACGACCGCGAACCCGCGTCGGTCGTGCGAGAACTGCGGAACCACCCGGACGTGACCGACCTCGAAGTCGCGCGCCTCGCCGCGGGAGACATCGTGATCGGCGAGACCGCCTTCGAGCGCAAGACGCTCTCGGACTTCGTCGGCTCCGTCCTCGGCGAGACGGGGGTCGACCTGCGAGACCAGGCGGCGCGGATGGTCGAGGGGTACCGGCAGGCGTACGTCCTGCTCGAAGGGAACCTGACGGACGTCCCCGAACTGGGAATCCGCCCCGCCGTCTTCCACGGATCGATGGCGTCGATAACCGCGCGGCTCGGCACCCCCGTCATCCCCTGCTCCGACCTCGAACGCCTCGTCGACGTCGCGGTGCGCCTCGGGCGCAAGCACGCGACCGACCCGAGCGCGCGCCCGCTCCCCGCCGGGACCGTGACCGGCCGAACGACGCCGACGACGAAGCGGATGTACGGCTGCATCGACGGCATCGGCCCCGAAACCGCGGACGCGCTCTACGAGGCGTTCCCGACGATTGCGGCGCTGGCGGCGGCGTCGCACGAGGAACTGCTCGCGGTCGAGGGCGTCGGCGAGAAGCGGGCGCGCACGATTCGGGAGACGATACACGAGTCCGCCGATTCGTCCGTGGAGTGAGGCGGGGCGCTCCCGTCTCGCTCCACGGCGGTCGGAACGGCGCGCCGTGATCCAACGCGTCTTCGGCGATTCTCGGGGCGGTCATGGCGCGTACCACGACAGCGGGAGGTACCGCCCCCGGACGCTCCCGGGGGTCGGAACGGCTCCGACCGCGCGCCAACCCTCGGGTCGGCGTCGAAGCAGCGTCCCGCGGTGGGTCGCTGCCAGCACGTCGTCGTCGACCGCGCACCACCCGACGGCCACCTCGTCCGGGGTCGGCGACGACACCGCTTCGAGGGATCGCCCGTCGTGGCACTCGAACAGCGCGTGGTCGCCCGCTTCCCAGGACGAGGAGGAGCCGGATGCGCCGCCGGCGTAGATGCTGCCGTCGTGGACGAACGCCTCGCGGAAGTACCGCTGGCGGTGATCCCCGTCCAGCCGTTTCCACGTTCGACCCGCGTCGGCCGAGCGGTACAGTCCGCTGCCGGTCGAGGCGACCACGGTCTCGCCGTCCTCCATCGCGACGTGATGGACGTCGTCCGTGTGGGGCGCGTCGAACCCATCGATACGTCTGCTCGTCCACGTCCCCCCGCGGTCGTCGCTGACGTGGATACCGCCCACCTCGACGCCGGCGACGATCCGATCGGGCGCTTCCCGGTGCGTCCGGAGGCTCCGAATCTGGGCCAGGCCGTCGTGGCGGGGGAGGCCCCAGTCGACTCGCCCCCGTAACTCCCGAAACCCGGGGACCTCCTCCCAGTCCCGCGCGCCGGACGGGACTGCCGGGTCGCACTCGGCGACGAACAGCCGGGCGGGTCGCGTTCCGGCGTACAGCACGTCGCCCGACGGGTCGGCGGCGACCGCGTACGCCCGCTCCTCCGGGAGCGGGAGGGCGGTCCACTCGCTCCCGTCGGACGAGTGGTACAGCCCCGACTTCGAGGTCGCGAACAGCCCTTCCAGCGCGTCGAACTGGCGGATGCGAAACACCCGCTCGGCGTCGAGAACCTTTTCGGCCGTCGTTTCCCCCCGCTCGCGGACGCCGTCAATCCTGTAGACGCCGTCGTCGCTCCCTGCGAAGAGCATGAACGCCGTTCGCTCGGCTCGCACCTTATCGGTTTCGAAGCCTGACTGTTCGCCATGGCGTCATTTCATCGCCCGTCCCGAGAACCGACCTCGGAGCCGGAATCCTTCCGAGGCTGGCGACAACGACGTTCGAGCGCGCCGCGGGCTCTGAAACGACCGCCTCCGCCGTTTCACCGTCCCGTTCAGCCCGAACGCCTATCCGCGTCGACGACGAGTGAGTGTACGATGAGATCCAAACCAGACACGACCGGAAAACTTCGCTCGCTTTCGATGAACCGCATCTACGACCTGTTCGACGGCGACGAACTCCCGGCGACGACCGACGAGATAATCGAGCAGTACAGCGACGTGGTGGTCGAGTACCCCGGCGGCGGCGCGGAGAGCTTGGGGAGCATCCTCACCACCTCCGGCAAGGAGACGTACTCGAACGTGGACGACCTCCAACTCGCAGTCCTCAACGGGGTTCAGCGGAGCGCCGTCGGGCGACCCCGGTACAGCGACCGCGACCCGCCGGTGATGGGCGAAGACCGCAACCCGATGGTCTCCTTCTGAGGCGGCGGCGTCCGGGGGGGAGGCGACCCGAAAGGGGTCGGCCCGCATACCCGCTCGAACCGGACAGACGGTCGGACGGAACGGTTATTGATGTTGGCAGTGAGCGAAGATACGGTGGGGAAACGTGAACATCGAAACGCTGTACGACCTGTTCGTACACGAACTGCGGGGGATGTACTACGTCGAGACGCGACTCGTCGACGAACTGCCGGCGCTGGCGGACAACGCGATGGTCGACTCGCTGGACGACACGACGCCGACCGAGTTCATCGAGTCGGTCAGCGACGCCTTCGCTGAACACGCGACGGAGACCGAATCGCAGGTCGACCGACTCGACGACGTCTTCGAGACGCTCCCGTTCCAACCGGATACCAGGGAGCGCGAGGTTGCGGCGCTCGACGGACTCCTCCGGGAGGTCGAGCAGTTCGACCACATCATCCTGAACGACGCGCTCCGGAACCCGTTCTACCTCGACGCGGCGGCGAAGGTGGAGCAGTTGGAGATAAAAGGGTACGAGAACCTGCTCCAACTGGCCGACGCCCTCGACCTCGCGGGCGACGCGACCGACCCGCTGGAGGAGAATCTAGACGAGGAGCGGGACGCGCTGTCGACCCTCGAAGACCTGTCGACCGGCGAGCAGATGGAGTCGATACTGGGCGACCTGGGCGACGAAGACCCGATAGTCTGATTTCGAGAGCGTAGCGGAGGCGGCGCGTCGGTCACTCCAGCAGGTACTCGGGGCGGTCGAACGCCTCGTCCTCGCCTTCCACCGCGACGACGTCGAGCGCGGTCACCTCGGCTCCGACGCCGAGCGCGCCGGCCAGACTCGGCTCCGTTCGTCCCTCGTCGCCGCTGACGAGTTCCTTGATGTAGAGGCCGCCCGCGCCGTGGATATCGACCTCTGCGTGGGTCGGGTCTTCGAGGCGGCCGTCGACGTCGTACACCTCCCGGACGCGGGTGCGACTCGCCCGCCGGTGGTCGACCCGGTTCGGCGTGAACTGTTCGACGGTCGCGCCGTCGAGTTCCTCGATCGCGGCGGCGAGGTCGGCCTCCTCGACGGGTTCGTCGAACTCGACCTGCGCCCGGTAGACCTTGCTCGCGTCGAGTTCCTTCACGCGCTCGACCATCTCGTGGGTGGCGAGGCGGAGGTCTTCAACTTCGACCGCTCCGCCCGCGAATTCGTTGATCTCCCGCTCGAGAGCGGCGGCGTCGGGGGTGCGCCGTCTGGGCTCTTTCACCTCGATGACGAACGGGCGACCGGTTCCGAGCATCAGGGCGTCCACGTCCTCTCGGCCCGCGCCGTGGAAGATGGCCTCCTCGCCGTCCATCGCGTCGAGCACGGGCGGCGCGGTGAGCTGTTCGACGCTCTCGTCGTAGAGATAGCCGCTGCCCCCGCAGTAATCGCAGGGTTCCTCGCCGCCGCCCTCGGCGAGTTGTTTGCCGGAGCCGCCGCACTCCCGGCAGGGCCACTTCGTCTGCGGGATGTCGCGCTCCAGTTTCCGGTAGCGACCGAAGACGAACGCCGGATTGATCTGCACGTCCACGTCCCCCCGTTCGAGGTTCAGGAGCGCGAGCACGTCCGGGCGCTCGAAGTCGACCTCGGTGCCGGTGAGCCGCCCGACGCGCTTGCCGACCTCGCGGTTGAACTCCGATTTGAAGCGTTCGCCCGCGTCCTCGGGGAGTTCGGACAACTCGCGGAGGAGCGCCTCGTTCTCCTCGACGAGCGGCGGGGTGCGCGTCCCGACCTGGTACGTCTCGAAGTCGATTCCGGAGAGGGCGTCGGCGACCCGCTCGGCGTACGCCTCGAACTCGTCGGTGAACCCTTCGCAGACCCAGCACTCCTCGTCCGGTTCCTCGAAGTCCTCGTCGTCTTCGAGCGCGACCGCGATTCGGAGCGCGCGACCCCGTTCGGCGTTCGTCAGCCCGAAGCTCCGGTCGGCGAACTGGCGACCGAGGCAGGCGTCGCAAACGGGGTCCTCCTCGACGACCCGTCGCGCCGCGGAAAGTACGTCCATATCCGTCCGTGGGAGTCGGGCGGTAAACCGGTTTCCGATTCGGTCGAAAAAAGGTGCGCCGTCAGCCGCGGGTCAGCGTCACCGAGCCCTCGGCGGTGAGCCTGTCGTCGTCCACGACGCGCACGGTGACGGTTCGATCGCCGCAGAAGTCGGCGGCGACCGTAATCCGCCGTCCGCTCCGCTCGAACTCGCCGTCGCCGTCCACGTCCCACTCGTACCGGACGATACCGTCGTTCTCGGCCGTCGTCGCGTTCGCTCGCAGGACGACGGTTTGGTTCCGCCGGAGGGTGCGGTTCTCGGCGTCCTTCGGGGAGGTCTCGATGGTCACTCGCGGGTCGTCCGGCTCGTCTTCGGCGACCTGATGGTCGCGCGGCGGCTTCTCGTCGCTCGATTCGAGCGCGTACAACCGACTCTCGTCGGAGTAGATTCCGTTCCACTCGCGAACGGTCACGTACGCCTTCCCGTCTGCGACGACGGGGGTGTACGCGACGAGGTGCCCGGCTTCCCGAATCGAGTAGTTCCACCGCTCCTCGCCGTCGGTCGCGTCGAGGGCGTAGACGGCGGGCACCGCCGGCCGGACGACGTCGCCGACGTCCTCCAGTTTGCTGAAGAACTGACCGCCGACGTAGACCGTGTCGTTACCCACCGCGGGCGCCGACGGGTGCGCCGCCGGGGTCTCGTACGTCCACCGCTCGTCGCCCGTGTCGGCGTCGAGCGCGTAGACCGTTCCCGTATCGCCTCGCGCGGTGACGTACACCGACCCGTCTTTCACCGCCGGCGCGGAGAGCAGGTCTTCGTCGTCGCCCGCTCCCGGGACGGAACGCTTCCAGTCGACGCTCCCGTCGTCCGCCGAGAGCGCGTAGATCGACCGCGTGTCGTTCGCGGTTTCGACGGTGAGGAAGACGCGCTCGCTCGTGACCGCGCCCTCGACCGCCGAAGCGTCCGCCGTCGTCGGTATCGGGGCGCTCCACTGGACCGTCCCGTCGTCCGCGTCCCTCGCCGTGACGGCGGAACCGTTCTGCGCGTACGCCGTGTCGCCGACGACGCCGATTATCGCGCCGGTACCGTGCCAGAGTTTCTCGCCGGTTTCGGCGTCGTAAGCCGTCGAACCGACGTAGACGACGCCGTCCGCGACGACGGGGCTCCCCCTCGGGGCGTCCTCGACGCGCCACTTGACGTCGCCCGTGTCGGCGTCGAGCGCGTACAGACCGCCGTAGTTCTCGTATCCGTCTGCGTTGGTGCCGCGCGTCGAGACGTACACCGTGTCACTGCTCACGGCGGGCGACCCGGTCGCGGCACCGACCTTCCCGGTCGTCCAGCGCTTCTCGCCGCTCTCCGCGTCGTAGGCGACGACGCGGCCGGTCGCGGGCAGGTCGGCGTCGGTCGTTACCGCCGCGTACGCCGTCCCGTTGGCGACGACGGGACCCGCCTCGGCGCGGGCGTCGAAGCTCGCGTTCCAGTCCTCGGTCGCGTACGGGGTCGGGCCGGAGTCCGTCGTCGACCCGGTGCGCCCCTCGTCGGCGCGGTGGCTGGTCCAGTCGTCGCTCGCCGTCGCGGGGGACCGTTGTGCCGTCACCGCGAGGAACGACACGGACGAGACGACGACGAGCAGGGCCAAGAACACCCCGACGCGCGCTCGCTTGCGATTCATTTCGTTCCGCTCCAATCGTTCGGTGTCGTAGTCATGGTGGTTCGTCGGGCGCGCCAGCGACGATTTCGAATTCGACGACTGACGCGATTCACGATAGTTGAATTTATAACGTTACTATCCGGTCGTTAATCGGTCGCGGAAACGTTGCACCCTCGTCGACGGCCGCGTTAAGTGTTAGATAAACCGACTGTGTCCGGAGGCGAACGTTCGTCGGAGCGGTGGGAATCGGCGGCGACGCCGACGAACGCTCGACCGGCGAACCGCGACAGGAAGCGGTCGCCGCGGAACATCGAGCGAATCGGGCGAAAATTGCGGACGAACGCTACCGCTACCGAGTTAAGCAGGTCCTGCCCGCGGGCTACCGTCCCGAACGCTGAAATCGGAGGTCGTTGACAGAGACTCCATGACCGTCAGTTCCGCTGTCGTGTTGGCCGCCGGTGAGGGAACGCGACTCCGTCCGCTCACCCGTAATCGCCCGAAACCGATGCTTCCCGCGACGACGCGTCCCATCCTCGAGTACGTCCTCGACGCGCTCGTCGACGCGGGCATCGACCGAATCCACCTCGTCGTCGGGTATCGGGGCGACCGGGTGCGCGACCACTTCGGCTCGAACTACCGCGGGGTGACCGTCTCCTACGCCGAACAGAACAAACAACTCGGAAGCGGACACGCCCTGCTCGCTGTCCGCGACGACGTGGACGACGCGTTCCTCGTCGTCAACGGCGACCAGATAATCGAGGCCGAGATGGTCGCGGACGTGCGCGAGGCGTTCGGCGGGGGCGCGACGAACCGCGACCGCCCCGCCGCGGCGTTGGCCGTCATCGAACGCGCAGACGTGGGGGAGTACGGCGCGGTCGTGATGGACGGCGACCGCGTGCGCGAAATCGTGGAGAAACCCGCGTCCGACGAGTACCGCCTGCTCAACGCGGGCGTCTACGCCTTCGACGAGCGCATCTTCGACGCCGTCGAGTCGACCCCGAGCGCGGCGGGCGAACTGGCGTTGACCGACACGCTCGCTCGACTCCTCGCCACCGACGCCGCGGTCCGGGGCATCGTCACGGACGGCCTCTGGGTGGACGCGACCTACCCGTGGGACTTGCTCGACGTGGCTCACGAACTGCTCGTCCGCGGTCGAGTCTCGGAACCCCAGCGCGACGACCGACTCTGGGTCGCGGACTCCGCCCGCGTCCACGATTCGGCGGTGCTCCAACCGCCCGTCGTCGTCGGGTCGGACTGCGACGTCCACCCCGGAGCGGTCGTCGGTCCCTACGCCACGCTGGGACAGGGGGTGACCGTCGGTTCGAACGCGGTGGTCGAGCGAACCGTCCTCGACAGCGACACCCGGGTCGGCGCGTCCGCCACGCTCGTCGACTGCGTCACCGGCCAGAGCGTCTCGCTCGGCCCCGGCACCGCGATTCCGGGCGGTCCCGGCGACGTGCGCGTGAACGGTTCGATCTTCGAAGAGCAGCAGCTCGGCGCGCTGCTGGCGGACCGCGTTCGGGTCGGAGGGAACGTGAGTTTCGTCCCGGGGACGCTCGTCGGCCCGGAGGCGCGCATCGGCCCGGGAGTGTCAGTGAGCGGAAGGGTCGAAGAAGGTGCGACGATAGTTCGCTGACCACCGCTCCTACCATAATTTTTATTCGTGGTTCCGGAGTAGCATCGGCCACGACTCTCCCGGAAACCGGGCGGTAACGAGCGATCGCGTTGCGATGGCGCCTCAGATGATACGAAGACTAGACAGAAGAACCGACGAACGATGTACCGACGACGAACGACAGGAACGTGACAGTTCTGCGGGCGTTCCGCGTCGAACGGGGCGGACGCTACGGACGTGCGCTCTACGCGCCATAGAAGCGGCGTCTGCGGAATCGAAGGGGCTATAAGCGTGCTAGAACAGTGTGACGATATGGCTTCCGAGCGGTCGTTTGTCTCTGTCATCATTCCGGTCTACAACGACCCCAGAGGCATTCGGATGACTCTCGATGCTGTCACGGACCAGACGTATCCGCACGAGGCGTACGAGGTACTCGTCGTCGACAACGGTTCGACCGACAACACCCGGGACGTCATCCGGAAGTACTGCGACCGGTTCCCCGACCTCGTGAAACTGCTGGTCGAAGACGAGGTGCAGGGACCCGCGGCCGCGCGGAACGAAGCGATATGCGACGCGAACGGCTCGCTGTTGGCGTTCATCGACGCGGACATGACCGTCGAGGAGACGTGGCTCGAAGACGCCGTCGCGTCGATGGAGACCAACGACTGGGACTACATGGGCTGCGACGTCGAGATATACATCGAAGAAGGCAAGGACACGCTCACCGCCAAGTACAACCAGATATTCGGGTTTCCGATTCGAAAGTACATCGAAGAACAGCAGTTCTCCGGAACCGGCTGTCTCGTGGTTCGGCGCGAGGTGTTCGACGAAGTGGGCGATTTCGACGAGCGTCTCTTCTCCGGCGAAGATCAGGAGTTCGGCAATCGAGTGTACGACGCGGGTTTCGACCAGCACTACCAGCCCGCCATCACGATGTACCATCCCGCCCGGTCGTCGCTCCCGTCGCTCCTGAAGAAACACTTCAGACTGGGGCGCGGTCGGGCGCAGATGCAGCGATACCACCCCGAGCGCGTCGAGAAACCGAGCGTGCTGAACCCGCGAAACTACCTACCGCCGCATCCGATTCGATTCTACAAGCGCGTGACCGAGGCGGCGTCGTTGGCGCAACACGAGGTCGTCCTGCTCTTTCTCATCGCGTACCTGAAACGCCTCTCAGCGACGGCTGGGTGGGCGTACGAGCACTTCGGCGAGGGAGAGGAGTAATTACTCCGAGCGAATCGCGCGCAGTAGTCCGCCGCCGCCGATTCCCGCGGCGGCGGCGAGCGCGCCGAATCCCGACTGCCCGGACTGATTCGTCGTCTCGTCGCTTCCCTCGTTCGTCCCCGGCACCGTCGGCCCCATCGACTCGCCGTCGGCGGCGAAGGGGGGAACCGACTGCGCTTCGAGACCGACGTACTCGTTCGAGCACGAGACGGCGTTGCCGATGATGAACGGCTGGCCGGTTCGAATCATCCGTTTCGTCCCGTTCATGAATATCTCGGTCCGAACGGATTGCGGCGAGTCGCTCAACCGGTCGACGAGCGTAGCGTCGTACGCCCGCGTGTTCTTCGGTTTCCAGTTCGGAAACTGGCAGTTCGAAACCACGTCGGGGCTGACCTGCTTTTTCTTGGCGTCCGCCACGATGACGAACTGTCCGACGTAGTTTCCCGCGAAGGGTTGGGACTTCGGGACGAGCATCTGCCTGGTCGTTCGTTTCTGCGCTTGCTCCTGTGCCACCGTCGCCTTCGACGCGAGGGCGGTGCCGAACACGCCACCGACACCCGCGAGGAAGGCACGTCGTGAATATTTTCCTTCGGACATCGTGGTTCTCCTCGCTCTCTCGTCGGCGTCGCCGACCCATCGAATCAACGCACGGAAGTCGGATAAGAACTGGGGCGGTCAGAAGAAAGCGACTTACGCGCCCGCCGCGACCCGCCGAGTATGCGACAGTTCATCGTCCTCGGACACGAGGCGCCGACGACCCCCGACTTCTCGCTCGACGACCTCGCGGGCGGGGCGGGCCGACTCGACGCCCTCTGTCGGTGCGTCAACAGCGCCTTCTTCCTCTCGCACGACTTCCGGAGCGACGTTCGCCTCTTTCTCGTCTTGGGGGACGAGGTGACGATCCGGTTCGAGGGGAGCGAACTCCGCAGGCTCAACCCCGACGAGCGAAGCACGGCCGCCCTGATTCGGAAGGCCCTCGAAGCCAAATCGGAGGCCATCGGCCACATGGAAGCGGAAAGCACGCCCGGCGTTCACGTCTCGAAGCGCGATTTCGAAGCGGTGTTGGCCGACGCGGGCGCGGACGCGACCGCGGTTGAACTCCACGAGGACGGAACGCCCGTGGTCGATGTCGAACCTCCCGAAAACCCGCTCTTCGTCCTCTCCGACCACGGCGATTTCACCGAGAGCGAGGCCGACCTGCTGGCCGAGGCGGCGGACGAGCGCGTTCGATTGGGACCGAGGCTCCTCCACGGAAACCACGCGATGACGGTGGCGCACAACTATCTGGACACGCGGGGGTACGCCGACTACTGACGCCGCAGTTCCGGAACCGTTAAAGGCAGGTGTCGCCATGTTCGACTTGCGGGCCGGTGGGGTAGCTTGGTATCCTTCGGCCTTCGGGTGGCCGTAACCGCAGTTCGAATCTGCGCCGGCCCATTTCTGCCCGCGACGACTTCGACGCCGAGCGAGAGCGATACCAGTGACGCGATTCGAAGACGGACGGCGGAGTTCGCGCCGAATCACCGTCTCGTCGCTCGAGCGCACAGAAACGTCGGTCGTCGCAGTCGCTTCTCGTACGACTCCGGCTTTTTCTCCGCGAACCCCTCCGTGGGCGTGGGCTCAACCAGCTCGTCCAGTCGAAACCCGGTTTCGACGAGCGGGTTGACGATTTCCGAGAGCGGTCGGCGGTAGAACGGGACGTCGACCGACTCGCCGGAGACCGACCACGTCATGTGCTCTCGCTCCACGTCGAAGTAGTTCACGTCCTCGAAAACGACGTAGTCGTCCAGCGGATGGTGGGTCGAAAACGCGAGGAACCCGCGCGGTCGGAGGACGCGAGCGAACTCCGCGAAAACTCGCCGCCAATCCTCCGCGTAGTGGAGCGAAAGACCGCAGACGACGCCGTCGAACTCGTCGTCGTTCGCGAAGTCGAGCGACGCTTCCATATCGGCTCGACGAACCTCCGCCCGATCGCCGACCCGCTTCGCCGCCCGTTCGACCATCCCCTCGCTCGCGTCGACGGCGACGACCTCCGCCCCTCGGTCGAGCAACCACTCCGCGTACCGACCGCAGCCGCAGCCCGCGTCGAGGATTCGTTTTCCGTCCACGTCCGGCACGAGTTCCGTCATCGCGGGGAACTCCAAGTCCGCACAGTACGCGCCGTCCTCGTGCGCCCCGTAGGTTCCGGATAGCGCATCGTAGGCGTCCTCCGCGATGGGTCTCTCGTCGGGCGGCATGGACGTACCTGTCGTTTTTTCGCACGGTAACCGTTCCGGTTTCGACGGTTCGTCCCGCGACTATACCCGCTGTCGGCACCCGCCGACGAGCGGGACGTGTCTCCGGTGCCGTCGCTCGAACGCCGGCGGCGGATTCACCGCGCCGTCGATTTCGTCTCGCCGTTATCGCTACGGCAGATTCCCGGTGGCGATGACGATGGGGAGCAGCGACGAGACTCCCGACAGGAAATCGATCGGCGACGGTTCGCCACCGGACGCGAACCGCGTGACCGCGACGGAGAGGCGGAAGACGGTGGTCGACCCGACGACGACTCCCGATCGTACTTCCCGGTCGCTCGGCGAGAAATCCGGCCCGCGTCGCTTCCCGCCCCGAGTCACTACCGTTATCCCTGTGACGACCCTAGCGACGGAGAATGACCGAGGGTATCGAATTCGACGTCTCCGAGACCGCCAGCGTCGCCGAGCACCGAGACGAGGTCGTCGCGGCGGTCACGGACCACACGGGGCGGATAGCGCGCGAACTCGCGCTCTTGCAGGGCGGGGACTACGGCCAATCGACGTTTCGGACGGACGCCGGGGAGTGGACGCTCAAGTACGAGGCCGGAGATATCCAGTATCTTCGGTTCGAAGGAAAAACGGGCGGCGAAACGTACGTCGTCTCGTCCAAACAGCCGCCGGAACCGGACGAACTCGCCGCCGCGATGCGGGACTACGAGGCGTTCGTGAAGGCGTACAACCGACACGTCGAATCGAAAGCGGGCGTGTTGGACGACGTCCCCACCGAGTTCCCCGCCGTCGCCTCCACCGATTCGGTCGTCGCCGAGCGCGACCGCGTGGTCGGACGCATCCGCGAGGTCGCCGACGCGATATCGGGCGAGCTCCACCGCTACGAGGGCGTCGACTACGGGACGTTCTCGGCGCGAGTGGACGGAACGCGGTGGGAGTTAAAGTGGGAGGAGGGCAGGGCGTCCTACCTCCGCGTCGGCGGGCGGGGCGGTACGTACCTCGTCTCGCAGTACGAGCCGCCGTCGGCGCCGGACCTCCGCGAACTCGCGCCGGAGTTCGGTCGATTCGTGGAAGCGTTCAACGAGCACGTCGACGACCTGGAGGCGGACCTCTCGCGGGTTTCGCTCTGAGCGGGTCGAGCGGCGTCGCACGTCGGCCGCGGCTATTTTCGTTCCGAGCCTCCTGTTTCGCGTATGGCCTCCGAAAGCGAGCGCCGAACCACCGTTCTGGTCGGCGGCGGGATACTCGGCTTCGGATTCGGGGCGCTCCTCGACGTCGTCGTGTTCCACATGATACTCCAGTGGCACCACCTGTTGTCGTCAATCTATCCGCCCTCGACCGTCGCCGGTCTGCGGACGAACGTGTACTTCGACGGAATCTTCTCGCTCGCCACGCTCGGCGTGATGGTTCTCGGCGGGGGAATCATCTGGCGAGCGCTCAATCGCTCCGACCGACCGCACTCGACGGTGCGGTTGGTCGGCAGCCTTCTCGTCGGCGCGGGCGCGTTCAACGTCTTCGACGGAATCGTCGACCACTACCTCCTCCACATCCACGACGCCGTTCACGGAACTCGCGCGCTGAACCCCCACTGGGTCGGGGCGAGCCTCCTCCTCCTCGGCGTCGGAATCCTCGTCCTGACGAGGTAGGCGCAACCGGAAACCGACCGCGGCCGCCCGACGGATTCGACCGCCCTCCCGCGCCCGATTTCACTTTCACCCTCCGCTTCGCGCACAGTTATGTCACCGCCCTGCGAATCGACGGACGATGTCGAAATCGCCGATAGAGAACCGAATCGGAACCGTGTTCGTCCCCGTCTCGGACGTGCCGCGGGCGATAGAGTGGTACTCCGACCTCTTCGACCTGCCGACGGACGGGACCGAGGCGAGTCACGAGGGAACGATTTACGACGTGGAGATGGAAGGCGACGCGGGACTCGTTCTCGACGCCAACCGACCCGTCGAGAACTCCTCGCAATCGCTGTGTTACTTCTGGACGGACGACGTCGAGGCGACCCACGAGTTCCTCGAAGAGCGGGATATCCCCGTCGTGATGGGGCCGGAGAACGTCGGGAGCGTCACGTTCGTGACCTTCGAGGACCCCGACGGAAATCGGTTGATGGCCTGTCAGGAGAACTGAACGACTGACTCGATTTTCGGTCCCCTCGCCTTCTCCTCCCGCTCTCTCCGCGCGTTCTTTCGCTCCCCCGCCCGACGCCGACTCAGGTCGTCTCCGAGGGCGTCTCGGTCGTCGCGGGGACGTCCTCGGTCGTCGATTCGGGATTCCCGCTCGGCTCCGATTCCTCGGTCGCCGGTTCCGCGGTCGTCCCGGCCGAGTCCGTCGTCGGCTCCGAGCGTTCGGTCGTCCCCTCCGCCGTCGCCTCCGTCGTTCGGTCGGTCGTTTGGCCGGTCGTCTCCGCGCCGGTCGTCACCCCGCACTCGGCGGCGGTCGGGCCGGTCGCGGTTATCTGATTCTCGTAGCCGAACGGGCGCATATCGAGTCGCCAGCGGAGTCGTTCGTCGGGACTCGTCGGATTCCAGCGCGCCGTGAAGCTGTGTCGCCCCGGTCGTAGCTCGTCTGGCGGCGCGGTCGAACTCGCGCCGACGAGTTCGCTCCGGACGAGGAGCGCCTCGTCGTTCGGATTTCGGTAGACGAAGGTTACGGTACCCCCGTCGTCGGTCGCGGTACAGCCCTCCGCGGACGCCGACACCTTTTCCGGGCGAACCCGCCGAAGGCAGGCTTTCAGATTCGGATTGCGCTTCGAAATCGTCGGCTCCGCGGCACCCGATTCGAAGGCGGCGACGTCCGTGATGACGAACCCCGAAACTCCGGCCACGTCGCCCACGTTCGACTCGTCGATTCGAGTCCGCCCGCTCACGGGGCCGATTTCGTTGTAGGAGGTCGCAACCCCGTCCGAGGCGTACCACGTCGTGCTGATCGCTACTCGCTCGAACGCGCCGGTCACCCGCGCCCGGTCGCAGTCGAGGAACTCGATTCGCCTCGTCGGTTCTTCCCCGTCGCCGCCGTCCCCTCCTCCGCCGTCCGGCTTTATCTCCCGCCCGTTGAGGTAGACGGTCGCGTCCCCGTCCATTCGGAATCGCCTCAGTTCGCCGGAGAAACGATAGGCGTCGCCGCCGCCCGCGACCGCGCCGCGGACGCGCTTGCCGGTGATGGTATCCTCGTCGTCCTTGGTGACGTGCCGGTCGGCGATGGGCGCGCCGCCGCTTCGCCCGCTCTTTCGCACTTTCCCGCTCACGGCGAACCGGTATTGCACGACGTTCCGCGGACTCCCGCCGAAGACGACGAGGTGGTTCGGCAGTCCTCGCTCCCGACACCACGGACCGGCGTAGGGGTTGTCCGCCGTGAACTTCGCGGGCTGTCCCGGCGTCCGAAGCTCCCGGGTGTCGACGCTCAGAGTGTCGATGGCGAAGGGATAGTGGTCGTGCGCCGCCGCCGGGTGGATGGTGGTCGTTCCGCTGACGGGGCCTTGGAACAGGACGTTCGTCCCGAGACCGGACTCGTCCCAGAAACTCGTGTGCATCCGGACGCTCCGGAAGTTCCCGGTCACCCGCGCCGTGTCGCAGTTCACGAACTCGATGGGCGTTTCCGCGGCGGGGTTGTCGCCGAGTTCGTCCGGACGAACCCGGCGACCGTTGCGATAGACGTTGAGTTCGCCCGCCCGCCCGGAGGACGGCGAAACTCGGAATCGAACGATACGACCTGTGTATCGGTAGGCGTCGCCGCCGCCGGCGACCGCGCCGCTCGCGTGGGTCCCCCCGCCCGAAATCCGGTCTTCGTCGTCCTCGGTGACGTGCCGGTCGGCGATGGGCGCGCCGCCGCTACGTCCGCTCTTTCGCAGGCGTCCGCTCACCGTGAGGCCGTATTCGATGATGGTGTCGGGACTGCCGCCGAAGACGACGACGTGGTTCGTCCCTCGTTTCCCCTCGGTTCGGATCCCCCCGACACCGACCATCCCCGCCGTCGCTGCGAGGAGGCTCCGTCGACTGACGCGATTCGGTCGCATAGTTGAATTGTTGTGAATTCGACGGTCCGGGCGATAAATCACGACAACCGTTTTCGTGCTCGTCGACAGGAAACGTCGGCTTTCCCGAAATCGTCGTCGGTGCAGGGTTCGCCTATCCCGTCGCCGAAGACCGGAGCGTCTATTCCCGTCCCCGAGAAGACCCGTGTATGCCCGACGAAGACGACCCCCTCGCGTGGGAGACGCTCGGTTCGGACGTGGCGTACACCTGTCCCGGCTTCGACGTGCGCCACGAGGACGTTCGCCTGCCCGACGGGACGGAGACGGACTTCGATTACCTCGCGGAACCCGAGAGCGTGGTCGTGCTCCCCTTCACCGATGACGGCGACGTGGTCGTCATCGAGGAGTGGCGACAGGCGGTCTCGCGCGTCTCGCGGGGCCTCCCGGTCGGCGGCGTCGAACCCGAAGACGAGGACCTCGCCGCCGCGGCCCGCCGAGAACTCGCGGAGGAGACGGGCTACGAGGCGAACCGGGTGGCGCACCTCACCACCGTCGAACCGGCGAACGGAATCGCGAACTCCGTGCTCCACTACTTCGTGGCTCACGGCTGCGCGCCGACGGCCGAACAGGAACTCGACCACAACGAGAGCATCCGCCCTGAGACGTCCACGTTGGACGCGCTCCGCGAGGAGATCGCGGCCGACGGAGTGTTCGACGGGCGAACCGCGCTCGGCGTGCTCTACTACGACGCCTTCGGTCGAACCGCCGGTGACGCTACCGAATAGCGTTTTTCCACTCCGGGAACCTGATCCCCCGAAACCATAATATATAGTTTATAATAATAAAACAACTCTTGATAACCATAAATTATAATTGGGAGTCGTGATTTATCCTCGGAGTGTATGGCGTATCCGCACAGTCCATTGGTAGCGTTCATCGTCGGCGTTCTCGCCGTCGTTATTTTACTCGTGTATTGGGATCTACCCGCGTTCATCGGGCTCATGATAGCCGCGATGATCGTCGGTCTCGTCGCACCGCAAGTTCCCGCGGGCAAGGTTCCCGTGAAGATAGCGAGCGCGTTCGGCGAGGAGATGGCCGGTATCGGTATTCCGATTCTGATGGCGGCCGTCATCGGAAAGTCGATGATGGCCAGCGGTGCGGCGAACCGCATCGTCCGCGCATCGACGTCGCTGACCGGCCGCGATAACGCCGAGTACGCCCTCTGGGGGAGCAGTTCGCTGCTGTCGATTCCGGTGTTCTTCGACAACGTCTTCTACCTCATGGCTCCGCTCGCGCGCTCGATGCGAACCCGTATCGGGAAGAACTACACGCTCTTCATCGTCGTCGTCGGCGCGGGCGGCGCGACGACGCACGTGTTTGTCCCGCCGACCCCCGGTCCGCTCGCCGTCGCGGCCGAAATCGGCGTCAACCTCGGGACGACCATCCTCGTCGGCCTCGCCGTCGCCCTCCCGGCGGCGCTGGTGGCGGGCATCTTCTACGGCCACTGGATCAACAAGCGACTGGACATCCCGTTGCGCGACTCGATGGACACGTCCGGCGACGAGATGGAGGAGCTTTCGGAGCGTCCGACGAGCGCGCTTCCGGGGCTGTTCGAGTCGCTCCTTCCGATACTGCTCGCGGTCGTCCTCGTCGCGGCGAACACGGCGACGACGACGCTGCGCGACTCGTACGGGGATCTACCGGTCTGGTTCACGTCCGCCGTGTCGCGCTCGATGCTGAACGGAATCTCCCCCGCGACGTCGCTGCTCGGCGATTCGACCTTCGCGCTGACGGCGGCAGCGGTCGTCGCGGCGCTGACCTTCCTGCGGACGCGGGATATCTCCCAACCCGAGTGGTCGGACGAACTCACCGAGGCGCTGAAGAACGGCGGTAACATCGCCGCCATCACCGCGACGGGCGGCGCGTTCGGCGCGATGTTGGCGGCGGCGGGCGTCGGCAACTACATCTCGGGCGGGCTGAAGGACCTCGGACTCGGCTTGCTCGTGACCGCGTGGGTCATCGCCGCCGCGGTGCGCGTCGCGCAGGGGTCGGCGACGGTCGCCATGCTCACCACGGCCGGCATCGTCGCCCCCTTGACGGGACAGCTCACGGTGCATCCGGCGTACCTCGTCATGGCCATCGGCGCGGGCGGAAACATCTTCTCGTGGTACAACGACAGCGGCTTCTGGTTGGTCAAGGAGATCGGCGGCTTGACGCAGGCCGAGACGCTGAAGACGTGGACCGTCCTGACGACCATCGTCTCCGTGACGGGGATCATCACCGTCCTCGTGCTGTCGTCGATCGTTCCGCTGACCTGACAGCGGAACCCTTACGCCACCGCCGCGGTTACGCCGCGGTAATGGACCGAGATGCCTTTGAGATTCGCGCGCAAGACGGAGGGGGTCGAATCGGGGAACTCACCGTTCCGCGGGCCGGCGTCACCGTCGAGACGCCGGCCCTCCTGCCGGTCGTCAACCCCCACGTGGTGACGGTCGAACCGTCCCGGCTCGAATCCGAGTTCGGCGCGGAAATTCTCATCACGAACTCCTACATCCTCTACAAGAGCGAGGACTTCCGCGACGACGCGCTCGACGGCGGCCTCCACGAACTCCTCGATTTCGGCGGGGCCATCATGACCGACTCCGGGTCGTTCCAACTCGCCGAGTACGGCGAAATCAGCGTGACGACCGAGGAGATTCTTCGGTTCCAGCGCGATATCGGTTCTGACATCGGGACGCCGGTGGACATCCCGACGCCGCCCGACGTCGACCGCGAGCAGGCCGAATCGGAACTCGAAACGACGCAGGAGCGCCTCGAACTCGCGGCGACCGTCGACGTCGGCGACATGCTCGTCAACGCGCCGGTTCAGGGGTCGACCTACGCCGACCTCCGCGAGGAGGCCGGTCGCCACGCCTACGACACGGGGCTCGACGTGTTCCCCGTCGGCGCGGTCGTCCCGCTGATGAACGAGTACCGGTACGGCGACATGGTGGACGCGGTCGCCGCCGCGAAGCGCGGTTTGGGCGCGGACGCCCCGGTGCACCTGTTCGGCGCGGGCCACCCGATGATGTTCGCGCTGGCGGTCGCCATGGGTTGCGACCTGTTCGACTCGGCGGCCTACGCGCTCTACGCCCGCGACGACCGCTACCTGACGGTTCGCGGCACGAAGCACCTCGACGACCTCGAGTACTTCCCCTGTTCGTGTCCCGTCTGCGCGAACTACGACCCCGACGAACTCCGAGGGTTCGGCGACCGGGAACGAGAGGAACTGCTCGCCGAGCACAACCTCCACGTCACGTTCGAGGAGATGCGTACAGTCAAGCAGGCGATCCGCTCGGGCGACCTCTTCGAACTGGTGGAGAACCGCGCCCGCGCCCACCCCGCGATGCTCGACGGGTACCGCGCGCTCGGCGCGCACGCCGCCCAACTCGAACGCGCGGACCCCGCATCGAAGGGGACGTTCTTCTACCTCTCCGGCGAGAGCGCCGCCAGACCCGAAGTGCTCCGTCACCGCGAGCGACTCTCGCGGCTGAATCCCGAGGGGCGCGTGCTCCTGACGGAGGGCAACCCGAGCAAGAACTACGACGAGTCGTGGCGCGTCGTCCCACCCTTCGGCCCGTTCCCCCGCGCGCTCTCGGAGACCTACCCCCTCACCGCCGAGATTCCCGAGCGCATGGACGGCGCGGGATACGAGTCGGCCGCCCGCGGGGTGGCGCGACTGGTCGAACTGAACCCGGCGTGCGAGTTCACGCTGGCGCACTACGACTGGCCCGCCTCGGCGCTGACGCTGGTGCCCGAGTCGGTTCGTGCCGTGGATTTGAGCGACCAACCGTAGTCCGCGGCTTCGATAGCTCGAACGACGCGACTCGCGGAGTTACGCAAGATAGTTCAAGCCGCTTCCCCGAGATTTGGGTATGACCGATTACTTCGAGGTTCACGACAGGGACGGGGCGGCCCGCATCGGGGAACTCCGCCTCGCCGAGTCCGTGACGACGCCCGGACTCGGCGACGACGTGCTCTCCGACGCGGGGAGCCTCTGGTTCGAGGAGCGCGACCTGCCGGAGGGCGACGAGTCGAAGCTGACCGTCCTCCCCCACCGCGCCTTCCCGAGCGGCACCGACGAGGAGGTGATGGCGTCGTTCGCGGTGGACTACCCGGACGTGGAGTTCCCGAGCGCGGCGGTGGTCGCGCCGGAGACGGCGGACGACTTCGGCACCGACGCCTACGTGCTCTCGGGGGCCCGCGGGTTCGTCGGCCACGGCGCGGGGTTCAAGGACGCTATCATCGAGACGCGCGAGGCGATTCCGTCGGACAGCGCGCTCCTGCTCTCCGGGGTCGCCACGCCGCGGAACGTGGCGACGCTCGTCTACGCCGGGGTCGACCTCGTGGACGCGGACCGGGCCGTGGTTAAAGGAACGCAGGGGAAGTACCTGACCACCGAGGGGGAGTACCGCGCGGACGAACTGCGCGAACTCCCCTGTTCCTGCCCGGCCTGTCGGCGTCCGGTGGAGGAGTTCACCCGAGAGCACTGCGTCGACCACAACGTCGCCGCGCTCCGGGCCGAGTTGGCGGTCGTCCGCGAGCGAATCCGGGGCGGGCGACTCCGGGACTACATCGAAGGGCAGGCCCGCCACGACCAGTGGCTCACCGCCGCGTTCCGGGAGTTCGACCAGCAGTGGGACTACCTCGAACGGCGGACGCCGATCGTCCGAAACGCGGAACTCGCCGCCGCGACGGAGGACACCCTGCGCCGGGTCGAGATTCAGCGGTTCGCCGACCGGGTGACGACGCGGTACCGCAACCGGTTCCGGAATCCGCTGGTGCTCGTCCCCTGCTCGGCGAAGAAACCCTACAGCGAGTCCCAGAGCCACGGTCAGTACCACGACGCCGTCCAGTTCAAGGCGCACAAGGTGTCGATGACGAGTCCCATCGGCGTCGTGCCTCAGGAACTCGAACTCACCTACCCGGCCCAACACTACGACTCGGTGGTGACGGGGCGGTGGAGCGAGGACGAAAAGCGGTTCGTGGCCGAGGTGCTGCGGCGCTACCTGGAGCGAAACGAGTACCCGAAGATCGTCGCCCACGTTCCCGACGAGGGCTACCGCGACGTGTGCGAACGAGTCGAGGACGCGCTCGACCTGTCGTTCGAGTACACCGTGGAGGGGCACCCGACGAGCACCGAGTCGCTCGGCAACCTCGCTAGCGAACTCTCGGGCGAACTGAAGTACGGCAAGCGCGAGCGCCAGCACAACACCGTCCGGGCCATCGCGGACTTCCAGTTCGGGGACGGGGCGGGCGACGACCTCTTCTCGGACATCACGATACAGAGTCGCTACCCGAAACTCCGGGTACACGACGCGGAAGGCGAACAACTCGCGGCGATGGTGCCCCAGTACGGCACGCTCTCGTTCACGCTTGCGGGCGCTCGCCGGTGGGTCGAGAGCGACGCGCCGGAAAAGCGGGTCGAGATAGACGCCTTCGCGCCCCACGGGAGCGTCCTCGCGCCGGGCGTCGTGGACGCGTCCGACGACATCCGCGTCGGCGACGAGGTGGTCGTCGAGGGGCCGAAGGCGTTCGCCGTCGGACGCGCGGAGATGGCCGGCCCGGAGATGGTGGAGTCGACGCGCGGCGTAGCGGCGGACGTGCGCCACGTCGAGGAGAAGTGAGTCGGGCGAGAGTGGTCCGAATTAGGCGAAAAATAATAACCTTCTGCGCGTCGGTACACCCTCCTATGGGAGCACCCGCCGACATCGAGTTCGAAGACACCGTTCACCGACGCATCTACGAGCAGGTCGAACAGCGGGGTGCCGTCACCGTCGAGGAAGCCCGCGACGCGGTGCGAATCGACTCGCCGACCGGGTCGAAACCCGCGCGCTCGGGAACGACGGAACCGAAGGCGCGCATCCCGCCGGAGAAGTTCCGCGAGCACGTCTCCGAGATGGTGGACGCCGGACACCTCGTGGAGCGCGACGATACGCTCCACCTCGCGCTGGACGAGGGGACCGAAACGTACGAGGACGGCGACCTCTCGTACCGAGTCCGGCCCGCCCGCCAGTCGGACTGGGAGGGAATCGAAACCGTGATTCGGGAGGTCGCCGACGAGGGCGCGTCCATCTCCGCGGAGCGCGTCGCGGCGGACATCGACGACGAGGGCGCGCTGTTGCGCTACAACGACCACCGGTCGCGGATGTTCTACGTGGCGACCCTGGACGAAGGGGGCGACGAGGGCCGGGACGACGGCGAGGTTATCGGCTGGGTTCACGTGGACGCGCCGGAACTCGACAAACTGCGTCACATCGCCGAACTGACGGTCGGCGTTCGGGAACCCTACCGGGAACGCGGCGTCGGGGGTCACCTGTTGGAGCGGGCGATGGACTGGGCGCGCGACGCCGGCTACCGGAAGGTGTACCAGAGCGTTCCGGCGACGAACGAGACGGCCATCGAGTTGCTGGAGGAACACGACTGGGAGACCGAGGCGGTTCGGGCGGACCACTACCTCGTCGACGACGAGTTCGTGGACGAGGTGATGACCGCACGAAAACTGTAGCGCGACGTTTCGGCGGTCGGCGGTCGTCAGCTACCGCCCCGCTCGAACGTCCAGAAATCCCGCCTCGACGGTGCGTTACTCCCCGTTTCGTCGCCCGTGAGCGACGAGGAGCGACCACACCGCGCCCACGAGAAGCCCCCACACCAACACCACCAGGAGCGGCCAGAGGACGACCGGTCCGGCGACCGTCATCGCCGCACCTCGGTCGGCGAGTCGGTCGCTATCCACTGCTCGAGACGCTCCGGGTTCCGGATTTCGACCCAGCCGTTCGAGCAGAAGACGGTTTCCCACTCCGAAAGTTCGTCTGACATGCTCGGCTCCACATCGGGGTCGGTGGTCGAGACGAGTTCGCGCGACTCGTCGCGAGTATCGGCGTACCGTTCCCCGATAAGGGGAAGACGGACGAGGATTTTGTTATTCGGCGAGTATCGCGACGGTAGGCGGAGCCTACGGTCGTCGAACCCGGTTCGACGACCGAAACTGTCAGAAGCCATCTATCGGTAGTCGGACGGGAGGAACTCGACGCCCGCCGGGCGAGACGCGCTCCGAGCGTGCGGCGCACCGACCCTCTCGGTCGCCGGCTGTCTCTCGGCCGGAACCGACGGGGTCCGTCGGCGAGGAGTCGTCCGATTCTGACGACGAACCGCGCACCGTCTGGATAGGAAACGTCACCGACGAGGCCCGAACCGTCGAGTTCGCGCTGACGACGAACGAGACGACGCTGTTGGAGGAGTCGGTCGAGTTCGATTCTGGGGCGGTGCTCGCGGTCGAACTCCGCGAACCTACGAACTGACCGTTCGCTCGGGCGAACCGGAGACGACCGTGGCGGTCGAACGCTCGCGCATCGACTGCAACCGGTCGGCGACTGACGTCGCCGTCGCGAAGGACGGAATCGAGTCGGCGACCGTCACGACCCTACCGACCTGCCGGACGACGACCGCCCGAGCGAAAAACGCGAACGGTCGCTCACCGCGCTAGCGGGAGGTTGTAGCTCCGCTCGCGCTCCACGACCGCTTCCCACGTCCGCTCGCACTCGCAGGACACCTCGTCGAAGACCGAGGGGTCTTGGCGCAGGTCGAAGTCCTTGATGGCCCTCTGGGCGAGGTCGTCGCACTCGCCGCAGTTGTGCGGGCCGCGGTCGCTCCCGTGCCCGACGGGGTCGGAGACGACGATGGCGGGCGCGTCGGCGGTGTCACGCAGCACCTCGCAGACGCTCCAGAGCCACGGCGGTCGATAGCCGTCCCGGAAGTACAACTCGTCGACCATCGTGTACCGCTGGACGTTGGTCGGGTTCATCGAGACGGTGTGGGCGTACTCGGCGCACTTTCGGACGGACTCCTTCATGTCCCGTATCGCCTCGCTCTCCGAGAGGAAGGGCGGTTTCATCAGCAGGTAGGCCTTGATGCCCGCGCCGACCGACTCGGCGTGCTCGCTCGCCTCGATGAACCGCTCGAAGTCGAAGTACTTGTTCACGCAGTCGTGGCGCACGCGGTCGTTCGCCGTCTCCAGGCCGATGGCCACGTCGGTCTCCAGTCCGACGCCCGTGAAGTCCTCCAACTTCTCGCGCTCGACGAAATCGGGCAGGCTCTCGACCACGATTCGGTCGCGGTCTGCGAACGTCTCCGCGATGGCCCGGCGCGTCTCGGCGCCGACCTCGCGCTCGTCGAGAAACGACCCGGAGGTGTATATCTTGACGAGACCGCTCTTCTCGTCGCTCTCCTCGCGCTCGTGTTCGAGACAGACCTCGATCTGGTCCATCAGCGCCTCGTGGGCGACGCTCCCGCCTTCGACCGATTCGGCGACGTAGCCGCACATCGTACACCCACCGGCGCGCGCCCAGCGACAGCCCCCGGTGTTGAGGATGATGGTGAGGCTCTGGTAGACGCCGTCCGGCGTGTTGTCCTCGTCCAGCCACACCCGCGTCGGCTCGTGGGGGTCGTAGTGTTTCTCTTTTTTCGCGCGGATACCGCGCATCACCGCGTTGTGGGCGTCCATACCCTTGCCCTGTTCGTACCCTTCGGGACCCGGCTTGCTCATTGTCGGGAAGAGCGGCTACGAGCGTAAATCGGCTTCGTCTCGCCGGGCGACCCTCCGCGAGAACGCCCACCAGACGGCGACGGCCGCGGTCGCTCCGAGCGCGTCGGCGACGACGTCGCCGACCGAGGTATGTCGAAGCGGGGCGGTCAACTGGGCTATCTCCATCGCCACGCCGTAACCGGTCGCGCCAGCGACCGCGAGCGCGGCGGTCGCGCGCCCGTCCGCCGCGGGGCCGCGTTCGCCCGCCAGCGCGACCGCGAGCGCGGCACCCAACACCCCGTAGCCGACCGCGTGAGCCCACTTGTCCATCCCGACGAGGCCGAGCGGTCCCGTCGGCGTGACGCCGGCGTCGGGGGTCGTGAACACCGAGAAGTAGCAGATGACGGCCGCGACGAGGACGACGGCGGCCCAGCGAACGCGGAGCGGTCGTGGCATTCGTCTCTCTGCTCCCGGGGAGCGCGTAAAAAACGTCCGCTTCCGGCGTTCGTCGCGCGCGGGCCGTCGAACATTCACGCCGGAATTCCTGATCGACCGACGGCGTTCAAGGGAAGTGCTCTCACTTAGCGGAGAGTTAATCATTCCCGAACGCCGAAACCGGTGTCAGTACGCTTCAAAACCGGTTCACTTCGATAGCGAGGCGGACGAAAACACGTCCGACGACCGTAAAAATCGGCGTTTTTATTCGTACAATAAATAACGAAAATTGAACACCAGTTGGCCGCTCATCTCCCGCTCGACTGTCCGAAATCCGACCGATAAAACCGGTCTAAATTGCAAAAAACAAATTATGAACCTAATAGTAAACGTCGGCCCAACACAGGTTTCGCCCGCATGTCCGACAACACGCGCAGAACGTTTCTGAAAGCCGTCGGCATCGCGGTCGGTACCGCGAGCGTCGGAACGGCGGCGACCAAGACCGGTGTTCGACCCTCGGGCGTAGCGGGCGAGGCGACCGCGACCGATACTCGAACCGAGAGCGTCGAGGATGAGTCATCGACGGACTCCGTACCGGGGACGGGCTGGCGGTACAGCACGGCCGAACCGATATACGACGCCCCGGCCGTTTCGTCCGATTCCGTCTTCGCCGGGGCGAGCGGCGGCTACGTGTACGCCATCGACCGAATCTCCGGAAAAAAGCGCTGGCGCGCTCGGCCCGACGACCGGCGAGTCTTCGCTCCCGTCTACGCGGATGGTATCGTCTACGCCAGAGGAAATCAGAGTTTCACCGCGCTGAATGCCGAAACGGGTGCGGTCGAGTGGAGCACCACCATCGAAAGCGGCGTCTCCGCCGACCCGCTCGTCCACGAGGGAACCGTCTACGTCCCGTCGCCTCGGTTCGACCCGAGTCCGAAGCTGTACGCCTTCGACGCGAAAACCGGCGAGACGAAGTGGACGTTCGACGGCGACGGCTGTGAGTACGCTCGGATGACGCCCGGAGTGGGTGTCGAGAACGGATCGGTGTTCCTATTGGACGAGCGGACGCTCTGGAAACTCGACCCTGACGACGGAAGCGTTCGCGGGTCGTACGCCGACGAAAATCAGGACGACTTCTACGCGTTCGCCCACGGCGCCGACACCGTTTACGGGAGCAGGGATGGGGAGACGCCGACCGATACGGTGGCACTCGATACGTCCGACGGGTCGGAACGCTGGACGACCTCCTTCGGAGACGACACCCCAGTTCGCCTCTCCGCGGAGGGCGAGACGCTCTACGTCACCAACACGGAGCAAGGGCTGGGTCGTCTCATCGCGGTGGACGCGACCAGCGGTGCCGAACGCTGGCGGTTCGAGGAACCGCGAGGCGACAACTACCTGAGTCGGGCGACGGTCAGCGGCGACGCCGTCTTCGTCGGAGCGAATCGTCGGCTGTACGAACTCGACGCGGCCGACGGAACCGAACGACAACGGTGGGAGGCGACGGAGTCGATTATGACCACGCCGGCCGTCACCGACGACGGGGTCTACTCCACCACCAAGGACGGTCAGACCGGCTTCGTCTACTCGTTCGACCGCGGTGAGTGAGTACCTGACTCGTTCTCTGTAACCAGAGTAAGAATCATTTTCGTCTATTGACGATATTTTTTCTGCTCGAAAGTAGCGCGTCCGCGGCCAACGGAACCGTCTCCGCCGTAACCCGGTCGTATCTTTACTCCCTCGACGCCGCGGAGTAGGTCACCGCCGAACTGCTCGCATTTTCCCCCGATTGCCCCCCTCCCGTGAGGAGTACGCCCATCGCCTCGCCGTCGCGTGTTCCACCCGTCGTCCGTTCTTCGTCCTCCGCGCTCACGTAACCGTTTCCGGTTACGACAGGTTGGTAACGACTAACACGATAGCGGTCCAATATAATCGTTGAAACTTACCATGACCGACTTAGGCGGTTTTCACGACCACGTGGCCCGCGTCGACCTCTCCGACGGAGCGGTGAACTACGAGAGCGTCGACGACGACGACGCGCGAAAGTACATCGGCGCGCGCGGGCTGGGGGTAAAGTACGTGTTCGACCAGGGGCCGGACGTCGACTCGCTCGGCCCGGACAACCTGCTGGCGTTCATGAACGGCCCGCTGACGGGAACGCAGACCGTGATGAGCGGGCGAATCGCGGTCTGCACCAAGTCGCCGCTGACGAACACCGTGACCGACAGCCACCACGGCGGCTGGAGCGGCGCGCGCCTGAAGTGGGCCGGCTTCGACGGCCTGCTGTTCGAGGGCGCGTCCGACGACCCCGTGTACGCCGTCGTCGAGGACGGGGAGGTCGAACTCCGCGACGCCTCGCACCTCTGGGGCAAGGGCGTCCACGAGACGCGCGACACCTTGGAGGAGGAGGTCGACGGCGCGTACGGCAAGAACCTCTCGATGATGGCCATCGGCCCGGCGGGCGAGAACAAAGTTCGGTTCGCCTGCATCATCAACGAGGACGACCGCGCCAGCGGTCGCGGCGGCACCGGCGCGGTGATGGGGTCGAAGGGTCTCAAGGCCATCGTCGTCAAATCCACGACGAAGATGCCGAAACCCGCCGACCCGGAGACGTTCCAGAAGGGCCACCAGCAGGCGATGCAGGCAATCCAGGAGTCCGACGTGACGGCCCCGAACGAGGGCGGCCTGTCGATGTTCGGGACGAACGTCCTGATGAACGTCACGGAGGAGATGGACGGCCTGCCGACCCGGAACGGGAAGTTCACCAGCACGAACAGCGAGGCGGAGTCGGACTCCGCCGAACGGAGCATCGACGCGGAGAACGTCTCCGGCGAGAACGTCCGCGAGAACATCCTCGTGGACGAGCCGACCTGCCACTCCTGTCCGGTCGCCTGCAAGAAGGAAGTCGAGGTGCAGGTCAACCACAAGGGCGAGGACATGAACGTCCGGATGGAGTCCTACGAGTACGAGTCGGCGTGGGCGCTCGGTCCCAACTCGATGAACGACGACCGCGACAAGACCGCCCTGATGATGGACCGCTGTAACGACATGGCGGTGGACACCATCGAGATGGGCAACACGATGGCGATGGCGATGGAGGCCACCGAGGAAGGTCGTCTCGACGAAGGTCTCGAATGGGGCGACGTGGACACGATGGTCGAGATGATCGACCGCGTGGCCCACCGCGAGGGCGAACTGGCCGACCTGCTCGCGGAGGGCGCGGCCCGCGCCGCGACCGAACTCGGCGACCCCGAGATGGCGCTCGACGTGAAGGGCCAGACGATGGCCGCCTACGACCCGCGGAGCATGAAGGGGATGGCCATCGGCTACGCCACCAGCAACCGCGGCGCGTGCCACCTGCGCGGCTACACGCCCGCCGCCGAGATTCTCGGCATTCCGGAGAAGGTCGAACCGACCGAGTGGGAAGGAAAGGGCGAACTCTGCGCCACCTTCCAGGACATGCACGCCATCAGCGACTCGTTCGACATCTGCAAGTTCAACGCCTTCGCGGAGGGCGTCGAGGAGTACGTCCTGCAGTACAACGGCATCACGGGCCTCGACGTGACCGAGGACGAACTGATGGAGACGGGCGAGCGCATCTACAACCTGGAACGCTACTACAACAACCTCGCCGGTTTCGACGGCGACGACGACGACCTGCCCGCTCGGTTCGTGAAGGGACACCCCGACGCCATCCCCGGCAAGGGCGGTTCGGAAGGCTCGCTCGCCGAACTCGACGAACTGAAAGCTGAGTACTACGACGTGCGCGGCTGGGAGGACGGCGTCGTGCCGGACGAGAAACTGGACGAACTCGGCATCGACCTCGGGCCGGGAACCGGCGTGAGTCGCGGCGGCGCGGCGGCCTCCGGCGACGACTAGAGACCACCTTTTTCGTCGTCGAGTGTCCTCGCGCCTTCGTCACCTCGACCGCCGCGCGCGAGGAACGAAGCGTTCGAAATCCTCCGTTCGACGTTGAGTTTACCAGCGAACGCTCGTAAGTTTCCGGCGGTATGTTTCGCGATAATTCGAGTCGGAGCGCGATACTCCCGGCGCATGGCAACACCTGCCGCATCGAAAGTTTCTAAGTGCGGCTACCGAACGGGACGGTGGCATGACAGACCGTCCCGGCGACCGCGGCGCTCGAAAGGACTCCCCCGAGTTCGAAACGACGGCGGTGACCCACGCGGAACAACCGTCGCACGACGAACGAGCGGGCGACGTGACGATGCCGATCCACCTCGCGTCGACGTACGAGGTCGACGGCATCGACCCCGACGTCTCCCTCGAAGAGTTAGACCCGGAGGAGAACCAGTATCTCTACTCGCGCCTCTCGAACCCGACCCGCCACGCGCTGGAGAAGCGACTGGCGGCCCTCGAAGGCGGCGACCACGGGATGGCGTTCGCCTCCGGCACCTCGGCCGTCGTCGCCACCGTCACGGCGTCGGTCTCGCCCGGCGACCACGTCGTCGCGTTCGACGACCTCTACGGCGGGACGAAGACGATGTTCAAGGAGTTGTTCTGCGACCGCCTCGACGTGGCGGTCGACTTCGTGGACGCCCGCGACACCGACGCCGTGTCGGACGCCGTGCGCGACGACACCGCCCTCGTCTGGATGGAGACGCCGACGAATCCGCTCCTCAGGCTCTGCGACATCGAAGCCATCGCCTCCGTCGCCGAGTCGGTCGGCGCGACCTTGGGCGTGGACAACACCTTCCTGTCCCCCTACTTCCAGCGCCCGCTCGAACTCGGCGCCGACGTGGTCGTCCACAGCACGACGAAGTACCTGAACGGCCACAGCGACTCCATCGGCGGCGTCGCCGTCACCAGCGACGACGAACTGGCCGACGAAATCGGCTTCCTCCAGCGGGTCGGCATGGGGAACGTGCTCGCACCCTTCGACGCCTTCCTCACCCTCCGCGGGCTGAAGACGCTCCCCCTGCGGATGCGCCAGCACGAGACGAACGCCGCCGAAATCGCGGCGTATCTGGACGAACACGAAGGCGTATCGCGGGTGTACTACCCCGGCCTCCGGTCCCACCCGCAGTACGACCTCGCCGAGCGCCAGATGGACGGCGGCGGCGGCGTCCTCTCGTTCGAACTCGACGGCGACCTCGAAGTCGTGCAGCGGTTCGTCGCCGAACTGGACGAGTTCGCGCTGGCGGTCAGCCTCGGCGGGGTGGAATCGCTCATCGAACACCCCGCGAGCATGACCCACTCGCCGCTGACGCCCGAGGAGCGAGAGGAACTGGGGATTACGGACTCGCTGCTCCGCGTTTCGGTCGGCGTGGAGCACCCGAAAGACCTCCTCGCCGATTTGGAGTCGGCGTTCGAACGGCTCGACTGAGACGCGCGATCCGCTTTTTCGGCGGACGGGCGGCGAGGGGGATCTTCATGCGGGTTCTCAGCCGGTACGTTTCAGTACGGTCGAAGAATCCACCGTCTCGGTATGGCGAGTGAGTTCTCGCAGTTGCGTTAGCCTCGAAGGCCCCCGGCCGCTCGCTCCAGCGGGTCGACCAGCCGCCGAGCGCCATCCGCCATTCACGAAGAGCGCGCCGGCCCGTCCCCGCCTTGTCCTGGCGGAATGAAAGGGCGAAGTCGCTACGCGAAGCGCCGTCCCGAGGAGCGCAGTAGGGGGGCGCGCGAGCGTAGCGGCTGAGGGCTTTCGAGGACGCAGCACTGGCAGAACCATCGAATTAAGAGCGTCAAAGCATCCGAGAACACTACTCCAGAAGTGAGTAACGCATCTCGAATACGGCATTATTCCCGTCGACCGATCAGCACGGCCGTCCGAATCTCCAGCGCGCTCTCGAACTCCTCCGCTCGCTCCTCTTTCCGCCCGATTCGCTGGAGTTGCTCGACGTGCGCCCGCCGCACCCCGTCCCACTCGCGTCGCCCGAACCCGAGGCGCTCGCCGACCGCCCGCCAGTGCTCTTCGTCCGCGAGGAAGACGCTCCGCTCCGGCGTCTCGTGCACGCACTCGTACTCCCGTCGGTACTCGTCCAGCCGCGGTCCGAGGTCGGCCTGCGTCGCTTCGAGAAGTTCCGAGAGTCGCTCCAGCGGGACGCTGGCCTTCGATCCGGCCAAGAGTACGATCTGCCCGTCGATGGGGTGCGTCGGTTCGTCTGTCGTCATCCGTCCTCCTCGGCGTTTCCGGTTATCCGCCCGCCCGCATCGCCTTCTGCGAGAAGCGTTCGACGAGCGAGTCCAGCGTCTCCTCGTCTCCCTCGAACACGACCGTCACCTCGGTCAACTCGACGCTCGGTCCGATGCTCACCGTCTCCGAGGAGAGCGACGCCCGCCAGCCGTCACCGCTAACGTCGCCGTCGTCTCGCGTTTCGCCGCCGAGGTTTTCGAGGTACGTGCGCGCGAGGTTTTCGTTGATACCCCGAAACGACTTTTCGCGTCGCATCTATCCACCCGCGACCGGCGGGAAGATACTCAACCTGTCGCCGTCCGAGAGCGACGTCTCCCGACCGTCGATGTGGACGACGTCCTTCCCGTTTCGCATGATGGAGAGCTGAGGTCGTAACTCCCCGTCCTCGAACAGGTCGAGACCGTACTCCTCGGTCAGCGATTCGAGCACCGCACCGACCGTCGCGTCGTCCGGGTACTCCCGCTCGAGCGTCTTCTGTCCGACCGCCTCTCGGAAGTTGGCGAAAAACCGGAGGGTGAGTTCCATGCCCGACGTTGGAACGCCTCGAATAATAAACGCTCAGTTCGAATCGAGGCGAACCGGACGGGTTCGCCGGTCGATCGCGCTCGCGGACTCAGTCCGACCCCACCGCTCCGGCGGCGATTCCGACGACGAGGAGTAAAACGACCGCTCCCGCGAGCGCGACCGCTCCCGCTCCGACGCCCAGCATCCCCCCGAACGCGGCGAGCGCCCCGTCGGAACCGGTGAGCCAGACGGCCGCACCGCTCAGAACGGCCAGCGACGCGACCGTGGCGAGCGCGCCGTGCACCCCTCGGCGCGTCCGACCGCCGCCCGCGTAGTTTCCGGCGACGCGGCTCCCGACCGGGACGGCGACCGTGCTGGCGAGAGCCGCGACCCGGACGAGCGCGTCCGACGTTTCGAGGAGCAGGAGCGCTGCCGGGACGAGGTGCGCGCCGAGAGCGACGAGCATCCCGACCGCAATCGCACCCCCGTCGACGCGCCGCGGGACGGGTCGTCCGCTCTTCGCCCTGCGGACGCGGGCCAGCGGCGAATCGTCGTCCGTCATCGGCCGGGGCGGATGCCGTCGCTGACGATGCGGGCGTTCCGCTCTCGGTCGATGTGCGCCGAGAGGTCGTCGTGGTCGTACAGTTGCCGGATGAGGGCGGCGTGCAGGTCGCGCCACGCCATCGCGTAGATGGGCGACTGTCCCCACGCGCGGAGTTCGGCGACGAAGTCGTCGTACTGCTCCCAGCGCGTCTCGAAGCGCTCCACCACGTCCACGGCCGCGCTCGCGACCTCCTCGTCGGCGTCGGTCTCCTCGGCGAGCCGGTTGAGGCGGGCTTCCCACCCCGCGACGGCCTCCCGCATGTCGCGGGCCGCGGCGTCGCCGTCTTCGGGGAGCGAGTCGACGATGGCGTCCGGAACCGACAGCGAAATCTCGTCCATGGGGTGAGGTTGTTCGTAATCCGTCAAAAACGCTTGGCTCGTCGGTCAGGCCGACTTCGCGCTCGCCAGTCGCTCGAACTGCTCGTCGGTGAGCGACACGTCGGTCGCGGAGAGGTTCTCCTCCAACTGCTCGACCGTCCGCGCGCCGACGATGGGCGCGGTGACGGCGTCGTGTTCGAGCAGCCACGCGAGGCTGACCGCGGCGGGGGTCGTTCCGACCTCCTCGGCGACCGCTTCGACGACCTCCAGCGCGTCGAAGTTCTCCTCGGTGAGATAGGAGTCGCGGAACTGCTGGTCGGTCGCGCCGCGGGTCCCCTCCGGCGGTTCCTCGCCCCGCGAGTACTTCCCCGTCAGGAAGCCGCCGGCCAGCGGCGACCACGGGACGAGACCGATGTCGTAGTCCTCGCACATCGGCAGGTAGTTCGGCTCTATCTCGCGGTTGACGAGGTTGTAGCGCGGCTGTGCGAGTCGGAACGGTTCGTACTCCATCTCGTTCGCCTTCGCGACCTTCCACGCGTTCGGTTCGAGCGTCGAGGTGCCGAGGTAGTTCACCTTCCCGTCGCGGACGAAGCCGTCGAGCGTCCGCATGAACTCATCTGCGGGCGTGTCGTCGTCCCAGCGGTGGATGTAAAGCAGGTCGATGTAGTCGGTGCCGAGTCTGTCGAGGATGCGGTCTATCTGTCGGCGCAGGTGCTTGCGCGAGAGGCCCCGTCCGTTCGGGTCGCCCTTCCGGGTCGGCCAGTATATCTTCGAGGCGGCGACGAAGTCCTCGCGGTCGCGGTCCGCGAGCCAGTTGCCGATGTATCGCTCGCTCTCGCCGTCGCCGTACATGTCGGCGGTGTCGACGAAGTTCCCGCCGGCGTCGGCGTAGGCGTCGAGCAGTTCGTGGGCGCGCTCCTCGCCGATTTCGACCTCGCCGTCGTCGTTCTCGCGCCCGAATCGCCACGTCCCGAACGCGATTTCGCTCACCTTGGTGCCGGTGCTTCCCAGCGACACGGTTTCGAGTCCCATGTCTCGAGGGTTTCGAGAGGGGAGGGTTAAATCGACCGAAGGCGGGTCACTCTCGGCCGTAGGAGTGGCCGACGAACAACGCCAGGACGTTGCACGCCAGCAGGGCGGAAAAGACCGTCAGTTCGGCGCCAGCGAGACCGTTCAGGAAGAGCGGGACGTAGAGGAACGGCAGCGCGACCGCGGCCCAGAAGCCGACGAACTGGATCGGCGTCGTCAGCGAGTGCTCGCTGTACCTCGCGCGCAGTGCTGTGAGTTTTCGGCGACCGTCGACGACCCGTTCGACGACGGAGTCGCCGTTCTCGAAGCGAGTTGTTCCCGTCATGGTTGACACACCGAACCCGGACGAACGGTGGACGGGAGCGACCTTATAACGGACCGAGCGTTGGAGCGAGTTCACACCGTTTACCGGCGGCCTCCCCGTTCGCTTTCGCGCGCTGAGAGCGCCCGATACGATTTAAAACCGTTTTTGCGAACTCCTCTCCGAGACCGGGTTCGGCGGACGGCGGGATAAATTTCGTCACCGTGAGCGGGGAGATGGAGTCAGATGAACGCGAGCGGGAGCATCAAGAGGACGCCTGCGGCGAGTCCCGAAAGGAGTTCGCGGTGCCCTCCGCCCGGTAACCCCTTCCCTACTTCGAGCGCTTCCGGGATGAATTCGGACGCGACGAGGTATATCATCGCCCCCGCGGCGAAGCCGAACCCCATCGGCAGTAACTCCCGCGCGGTGCGGACGAAGTAGTACGCGATGACGGCCCCGATGGGTTGCGGGAGGCTGGAGAAGACGGACCACCAGACCATCCGCCACTTTCCGACGCCCATGGAGTGGAGCGGGATGGAGATGGCGACGCCTTCCGGAACGTTGTGGATGGAGATTGCGACGGTCATGAAGACCGCCAGTAACGGCACTGCGAATCCGGCGATTCGGGGCGCACCTTCGAATCCCAGGTCGGCGAACGAGACGCCGATAGCGACGCCTTCGGGGAAGCTGTGTACCGTGAGGATGCCGAGGATGAGCACGAGTTTCCTGACGTCCGCCTCCTCGTACCGCTTCGGACTCACCTCCGCGCCGGAGATGATTCGGTGGCTCGCGACGACGAGGGCGACGCCGACCACGAGACCGACGACGACCCCGGTGAGACTGCCGCCGTTCGCGCTCGACAGCCCCTCGAAAATCAACCCGAAGACGGATGCGGAGACCATTATCCCCGAGGCGAGCCCCCAGAGCGCGACGTTCCAGCGGTCGCTCACGTCATCCACGAGAAAGAACGGAAGCGCGCCGACGCCGGTCGCTAGCGCCGTGACGAGACCCGCGAAGAACACCAGGACGAGATTACCCAGTACGTCCATGACTACAGTTGGGTCTCCGTTCGGATAATTCTTATCACAGAACTTACGTTTTTGGCCAGCCTTAAAATAGATGCCGACACGAAACGGATTACTTCCTAAATTTGAAAGTATTTTTCGAAGAGACTCAAAGAGGGTTTGTTCAGTCGCGGTTGTAGCCGTGGCCGACGACCACGGCGACGAGATTGAGCGCGAGGAGCACGTCGAACAGGTCGGCGGTCGGCGAGAGATTTCCGCGATAGAGAAGCGGGAGGTAGCCGAACGGAAGCGCGACGGCGACCCAGAAACTCAAGCACTGAACCGGGGTGAAGAGCTTTCGCGCTGCGGTCCGGGCGACGCTACGCGAGACCGAGAGTTCGAAGTTCGATGCGCGGTCGTTCTGTAGGGTTGGAGGACTTGACATGAGTTCTCTCGAATGTATCCATTCGTACGACCGGTGGGGTCATATAACGGAACGAGAGTACAGCGAAATTCGAGCTATTTCATAATTTAGATATCCTTTACCGACGTTTTACGAACGCTTTAAATCCGCTTAGACGTTTTAAAACCGATTTTGGACTAGTTTCTCACGATCGGTCCTGAAAACGTATCGCATCGAATACTCATCGGGAACTTTCGGCCGACTAGCGACAGCGAAGTGACTCATTCCCGTTCGAGGCAGTTGGCTGGTAGTTCGCGCTCGGTGACCGACTTCGCGGAGCGAACTCCCCGTCGTTTCGGAGGTGGCGCGAGCGGCGCGTCGCGGCGTCGACGCTCCGCGAACGGATTTGTTTTCGATAGAATGCCCGGGGAGGGCTCCGAACCCTCGATCTCCGCATGACCCAGGTTCGAGGCGTGGCGGGCCTCACGGGCATGGGAGGTTTCCAAGGCCTGAGCGCCAAATCTCAGAACCCTATGAGTGCGGCGCTATGTCCAGCTAAGCCACCCGGGCTCGATTACGGGTAGGGAACTGCCACTCTTTAAAGTTCCCATCTTCACCGATGGAGGGCGTCGGTGAGATGCGTCGACGCTCCGGCGTCCCGCGGTATCGGTGCGCACGCCCGCCGACTCTCGTCGGCTATCGCACCGGTCATGTTTGTGTCGTATCTACCCGTCGGTTTTAAGATAGGTGGATGACCATTCCCTGCATGAGCGTTCCGGAAATCGTACAGTCCAGTCTTGGAGACGAACACGTTGCCGCGGAAGTGTCACTTGGCGGTGAGGACGTCCTCTACGTGACGCCGACGCGGACGCTTATCTATCGGGCCGACGGTCTGCTGAGCGACGAGTCCGTCGAAGAGTATCCGCACGACGCGGAACGAATCGACGTCTCGGAGGGGCGGCGGAAATCCGCCGTCTCGCTCGACTACGGCATCGACGGCACCGACCAGTTCAAAGTACCGACGAAGCGCCTCCACGACGCCCTCCACCCGGTCATCGCCGGCGTGTTAAACGCGGCCGGTATCACCGACGCGAACGAACAGGTCATCCAGACGTACCAGTTCAGCGAACTCACGCTCGTGCTCACCAGCGCCCGCGTCGTGAAACACGTCGGCGAAGCGATCTGGGACGGGGACTTCGAGCAGTTCCACTACGCGGACGTCACGCGCCTCGACGTGGAAGAGGGCAACGTCTCCTCGCAGATAATCATCGAAGTCGACGGCCGTCCGCAGCGCATCAAAACGCCGAGCGACCGGACGCGCGAAGTCCGAGAGCGCATCGAGCAGGGGCTCCTCTCCTACCACGACGTCGGCTCGTACGCGGAGTTCGAGCGGACCGTCGCCCCCGACGAAGAGCCGGAGCCGGAGTCGGATCGGAACGTCTCGTTCGCCGAGGACGACGACGTGTTCGGCAGCGGCGTCGACCCGCTCGACGCGAACCCGCCCGAACTGGACGAGGAAGGACAGATAATCGAGGAACCCTCCGTCGACGCGCTCGACGGAGACGACCTCGCCGCCGAATCGGAACCGGAAATCGGCGGCGAGGACGACGCGCCGGAGTCCGAAGTTTCGGACGACCGCGGTTCGGACTCCGAAGAGACGACCGGGTTCGCCGACTCGGGATTCGAGTCCGCCAGCGAGAACTTGGACGACTCCACGGAGGCGCAACTCGCGGCGCTCACCGAGGCCGTCGAGCGACAGAACGAACTGCTCGAACGACAGCAACGCACCGTCGAGCGACTCGTCGAGGAACTCACTCGCGCCCGGTAATCCGGCAGACACGAACCGTCGGCGGCGCTCGCTGCGGTGCGGTGGACGCGAGGGGCGCTGGAGGAATGCGTCTATCACGATTCATCCGTCGCACCGGCCTGAGAGGGCAGTATGGAATCAACCATCGACCCGCGCAGCTATTGATCTACTTGCGCTCAACGAGCATAAATATAAAAGCACTTTTTAAAGAAGTCGGAGAATTCCGACTATGCCGACGATCATCGGGTGCACGCTTCCCGACCCGTATTACAGCACCGTCGAATCTGTCCGAGATGAATTAGTAGATACGTTCGGCGTTGACGAGTATATCAACCCGTTCCCGCACTTTACGTTGTATCCTCTGGACGACGGTGTCGATATCACGGCGATTGTAACCGCCGTTGAGGCGGCGACGGAAGACCGGTCTCCGTTTTCGGTGCATACCGATGGGATCGGTCTCTTCCCTCAGAATATCGTCTGGCTCCCCGTCGCTAAATCGCCCGAACTCACGGCTCTCCAGTCCGACGTCGCACGGGCGGTTGGGAGTTTAGGAACGCCGCCGGTCCCGTACTACGAACCGCATCGATGGTTCCCACACGTTGGCTTCGCGGTCGGTGAAGATGAGGAGCAAACCAGTGACATCGTTACGTTCCTGCTGGACTACGATTTCGAGTGGGATTTCACCGTAGATAACGTTACAATCACTCGACCGCCCGCCGACGGCGAAAAGTACGAAGTAATGGCGTCTATCGATCTTTGAATACGCTATACGGAGAGTGCCTCGTCGAGCGGGACGATGCCGAGCGTTGGAAGCACGCCGACGGAATGGCGAAATATCGGCGATGAGGTCGGCCTCCGTTCCGGCAGGTCCGAGGAAAACTCGCGCCGTTTCGGTCGGGTGAGCGCGTCTCGACGTCCACCGAACTAACGGCTGCGAAGTTGCGAATTTCGACCCGATTACTGGGGGCTACTGGGGTTGCGAGCGTTCGCTGTCATCGCTCGTGGCCTCCGACTCCCTCGCCGTAAATCGCGCTCTCCGTACGTGACACTGCGATCGAGAAGCCGCGCGACCGATGCGCGCATTCGGCACGGTCGCCGGAACTCGTCAGTACGAGCGAATTAATTCACTCGCGCCCGGTGACCTTCCGGATGCAGGACGACCCGAACGGACCGTGTTCGCCCGCGTCGAGTTTCATGAAGTAGCCCGTCGAGATTCCCGTTCCGCAGCGCCGGCAGGTAAAATCGCCCTCCTTCGTCACCACCTCGCTCTCGAATCGGACGAACCCGCCGCCGCTCGGTCGGACGATACCGTTTTCGCGCTCGATGACGCCTCGCTTTTCGGCCTCGTCGAGGATGGTTCGCGTCGTCGTCGGATCGGTGGTGATGGTCTCGATGCGGTCTACCGCCTCCGCGACCGACAGTTCGGACCGCTCGAGTTTGCTCAGCAGTTCGACCCCGAGGGCCACGGGGTCGTCGTCGCCCTCCATCGCCTTCGACTCCCACCCGGAGCGGATTAAACGTTGCGCGCACGGGCGGAAAGAACTTAACCCTCCCGCCGGCTACCCTCGGAGGAATGGCGCGTGCGCAGATTCGGCGGCAAGTCGTCGGCCTCGCGGCGGTCGCGCTGGTCGTCCTCGCCGGGCTCGCGCTCTCCCCGGAGGTCGTCTTCCGGCAGGTCGAGCGCGCGACCGCGAATCCCTTCCTCGCCGCCGGGTTCTTCTGCGTCGTCTACCTCGTTCGACCCCTGTTCGCGTGGCCGACCTCGGCGGTCGCTGTCGCGGTCGGCTACGTCTACGGCCCGGTCGCCGGATTTCCGCTCGCGCTCGCCGGGACGGTCGCGAGCGCCTGTCTCCCCTTCGCCGCCGCTCGGTACTTTCGAATCGACGCGGGACCGTTCGGTCGTCTCGGCGCCTCCGGGGAGCGGTTCTTCGACGCGACCGGCGACCTTCGCGGGATGGTCGCCTCGCGCCTCGCGCCGGCCCCGTCCGACCCCGTCTCGGCGGCGGCGGGACTCTCCGGCGTCCCGTGGCGCGCGTTCGTGCTCGGCACCGCGCTCGGCGAGGTACCGTGGACGGCCGCGGCGGTGCTGGCCGGCGGTTCGCTCGACGTGCTCTCGGTCGGCCGACTGAGCAAGAACTGGTGGCTCGTCGTCGCCGCCGCGGTCGCGGCGCTGCTGTTGGTCGCCAAACCCGCCCGCGAAGCGCTGCGGCGGGCGTAATCACCAGAAATTGTCCGAGCAGTCGTAGACGACCCCGTGCCGGGGACATACGTACTTGCAGTGACGCCGGTACATCGACTCCTCGCAGAGCGGACAGGGTCGTCCTCGCGGCTTCTCGGCCATGCGTTACGCTACCGCCCGCGAGTCGCTTGACTGTTTCCACCCCCGCTCAGGGCGAAAACCACCGGTCTCTCACCAGCAGTACGCCGCCCGCTATCCAGAGGACGACCGCGACGATGACCGAGAGGACGTGGAGCTCCGAAATCCAGAACGGGAGCGAGACGACGTGACGAGCCCCGGTGAGGAGCGTGGACAGGACGGGGACCTCCACGTTGCGGTTTCCGAGGACGTTGTACCCGTTCTCGGTACCGTAGGGTTCCCCGAACGATTCGCCGTACGGAACGCGGTCGGCCTCGTACGGCAGATCCGGAACTCGATAGCTACTCACAAGGCTCCCGTTTCTCGTTATCTCGACCACGCGGTTGTTTCGACTGTCGGTGATGAGCGTGTTTCCGTTCGGCAGGCGGTCGGCGTCGCGGGGCCAGTCGAGCACGATGCCGTCCGCCTCGTACACGGTCCACGCCTCCTCCCAGCGCCCCGTCGACTCGTTTTTGTGGAGTTCGACGACCCGATGGTTCTCGGAGTCGGCGACGAGCACCGCTCCGTCGCCGAGCCAGTGCGGGTTGTGTTGCTTGTTGAGGAGCGACGGGTCGCGGTTCTTATTTATCACCTCGACCACGCCCTTGCCGCGCTCCACGATGACCAGTTGGTTCGTGTTCCGGACGGAGACGAGATACCGTCCCTTGCCGATTCGGTCCACGTCGTTGATGTGGAGCCAGTCGGTCTTCGTCGGGTCGGGCGGCGCGTCGTAGTACTGACTCGCGTTCCAGACCCACGTCTGCTTCCCGGTGGTCAGGTTGAGCGCGTAGATGCTCTCGTACTCCATGTCCGCGACCAGTAACTCGCCGTTGGGGAGCATCTCCGCGTCGTGAACCTCGCTGTCCTCCCGCGTTCGAACCGGATAGCTCCACTGTCCGACTATCTTCGGTTTCCCCTTCGTGTCGATGAACCGGACCCCGGTTCGCTTGCAGGGCGGGTCGAACTGGCCGCACCGCTTGTACAGGCCGTCGGCGAACGTCGCCAGTACGGTTCCGTTTTCGAGCTTCGACACGCCCTGATAGCTGATGGCGTTCCCGATGGTCCACAGCTGGCTCCCGTTGCTGGCGAGCGCGGTCACGTTGCCGCCCCACCCCGGCCCCTGCACGCCGACCAGCATCGTGGTGTTGTCCGCTCGCGTCGGTGCCTTGTTCGTGTTCGGTGCGAACGCCCACCCAGCGCCGAAGGTCAGTCCGACGAGTAGCAAACCCGTGAGGATGAGTACGACCCCCCGCGACGCGTTACTCCGTAATTCCATCCCTCCCTTGTCCCCCGATTTAGTTAATCCTCTCAGTCAAAGGATGTGACTGTACTTGTCAGTTCCGGCCGTCGGACGCGAAAAATGGAACGCTACGATTGCGTTACGAGCACTCGCTCCAGCCGCAGGATTCGCAGGTCTTACAGCCTTCCGAGAAGTACAGCGAGAGCGATCCGCAGGTGGGACACTCGGGACTCTCCCCGGCGTCGATGAGCGACTGGGAGGCGTCTTTCGTCTCGACCGCCCCGCCGTCCGTCTCCGTGTCGTCCGCCGTCTCTTCGAGCGTCACCTGTTGCGGGTACGCGGCCTTCTCGATTTCCCCGTCGAGGTAGCGCCGCATCGCCACGCCGATGGCGTCCGGGATGGAGTTTATCTGCTCGCCCTTGTCCCACGCGACCTTCGGACTGCGGATGCCCTGCAAGTCGGCGGCGATCTCGTTCGGGTCGACGCCCGACCGGAGCGCGTAGCTGATGACCTTCGCCAGCGCCTCCGTGAAGGAGTTGGTGAACCCGCCGGAGTTGCCGATGGTGGCGAACAGTTCGAACGGTTCGCCGGCCTCGTCCTCGTTGATGTTGACGTACATCTTGCCGTAGCCGGTGTCGATGCGCTGGGTCACGCCGTGGAGCACGTCCGGGCGCGGACGCTCCTTCGCGTAGGCGCCGCCCGTCACGCCGTCCTCCGCCAGACTGGAGAGTTCGCCGCCGAGCGCGGCCTGCACTTCCTCGTTCTCGATGAAGCTCTCGATGCCGCCGAACACGTCCTCGATCTGTTCCGCGATGGTCGCCGCGGCCTCGTCCTCGTCGGCGAACTCGGCGTTGTCGGCGCGCGTGGTGAGCACCTGCTTCGAGCGGGTGCCGTCGCGGTAGACCGTGACGCCCTTTCCGCCGTGGTCGTAGATGTAGCGGTACACCTCGTCCATGTCCTCCTTGGTCGCGGAGTTCGGGAAGTTGCAGGTCTTCGAGATGGCCGAGTCGACGCCCTGCTGGCAGGCGCACTGCACCGCGGCGTGTTGCTTGCCGGTCAGGTCGCCCGTCACGACGAACAGTTCGCCGATGGCGTCCGGGACGGTTTCCAGTCCCTCGACGCCCGAGAACTCGTTTTGCGCCATCTGTTCCTGGGCCTCTTCCTTGACCGCCTCGACGTCGATGTCGTTCGCCTCCAGCGTCCGGAGGAAGTAGTCGTCGAACTCCACGAGCATCTCGTCGCCCTGCACGTCGTCGGAGACGTTCTTGTAGTAGGCGACGTTGTAGATGGGTTCGCAACCGCCCGTGGTGTTGCCGACCATCGAAGTCGTGCCGGTCGGCGCGATGGTCGTCGTGTTGTGGTTGCGGATCGGGAAGCCTTCCTTCCACTTCTGGGGGTTGAGTCCGGTCTGGTGCTCGAACCACTCGGGGTAGTCGGTGGGGTTCGCGTACTTCGAGTCCGACCAGTCGTTGAACGACCCGCGCTCCTCGGCGAGTTCGTGGGACGCCCACTTCGACTCGTGGTTGATGTGGGTCATCAACTGCCGGGCGATTTCGTTGCCCTCGTCGCTGCCGTAGCGGACGCCGAGTTGGATGTACAACTGGGCCAGCCCCATGATGCCCAGCCCTATCTTCCGCATATCCCGGACCTTCTGCTCAATCTTCTCGACCGGGAAGTCGGACATCGTGACGACGTTCTCGAGGAACCGCGTCCCCCACTCGATGCGGTGGTCGAACTCCTCCCAGTCGACGGCGTCCCGGAGGAACGCGTCGACGGCCTCGGAGAGCGACTCGTAGTTGTCGCCGTTCTCCTCGTACCAGACGCGCCAGTCCGGCGCGTCGAGGTCGGCGACCGTCGAGAGGTTGATGTGGCCGAGGTTGCAGGCCTCGTACTCCTCGAGCGGCTGCTCGCCGCACGGATTCGTCGCCAGAATCCGGTGGTCGGGGTGTTTCTCCACGTCGAAGGAGTGTTCCTTGTTCACCCGTTCGAGGTAGATGACGCCGGGTTCGCCGTTCTCCCACGCCCCTTCGACGATGCGGTTCCAGAGGACCTTCGCGGGAATCGAGAGCACCTCGCCCGCCTCGACGTACTCGCCGAGGCCGAACATGTCGTAGAGTTCCTTCGTGTGCTCGGTGGCGACGTGCGGTTCCTCGGTGCGCGGGTTGGTGAAGACGAACTCCTCGTCCTCGTAGAGCGCCTCCATGAAGCCGTCCGTGACGCCGACGGAGATGTTGAAGTTGGAGAGGTGCCCCTCGGCGGCGTTCCGGAGGTGCTTCGGGACGCGCCCCTCCTCGTCGATGAGTTCGCGGGCCTCTTCGAGCGCCTCCTTGAACGACGTGTGCGTGTAGTCGTCGGGGTCGTTCAGGCGGAGGCTGTTGGCGAGGCTCACGTCCTTGTTCTTCGCGTGGATGAACTGGATGATGTCGGGGTGGGAGACGCGCATGACGCCCATCTGCGCGCCGCGCCGCGCCCCGCCCTGCGCGATGGTCTCGCACATCTGGTCGTACGTCCGCATGAACGTGATGGGACCGGACGCGATGCCGCCCGTCGAACCCACGGCGTCGCCGTACGGTCGGAGTCGCCAGAAGGCGTAGCCCATGCCGCCGCCGGACTGGAACACCTCGGCGGCCTCCTTCGCGGTCTGGTGGATGTCGGTGATGTCGTCGTCAGGCGAGTCGACGAAACACGCGGAGAGCTGCTGGAGTTCGTCGCCCGCGTTCATCAGCGTCGGCGAGTTCGGGACGAACGATAGCTGCTCCATCAGGTCGCGGAACTCGTCTCGAACCGACTCCACGTGTTCGCGGATGTCGTCGGGGAGTTCGGGGACGACGGTGTCGTAGGCGAACTTGTTGACGTTGTAGACCGTGAGCGTCGTCTCCGCCTCGTCGTCCGCCGCGGTTCCCTTTCCGAACACCTCGGCCGCGAGTTCGTCCCGACGGGGGTGGTCGGGCTTCAGCTGGTCGGGGGTTACCGTGACGTCGACGCCCCGATTCTCGGCCTCGTAGACCGCTTCCGCGAGCGCGATGTTCTCGGCGACGCGGGGGAACAGTTCCTCCTGGGTCTCGACGAGGTTCCCGTCCGCGTCCTTCCGGAGGTATCGCGCCGGGAGGATGTTGTGGTACGCGTTGCCCGTCATTCGGTCTTCGAGGGTTGCCCCCTCGGTGCGCTTGACCGGGAGGGTGACCTCGTCGGCGTCCGTCTCGTGCGCGCCGCTCATTCGAGCGTCACCACCGCGCCAGCGGTTCTCTGTGTGCCGATTCGCCCTTCGATGCGTGTGTCGACCCGTTTCATTCGTGACGAAGAATCCATCTTACCCATCCCAAATTAAGTTTGCTTTCTTTACCGCAAGTGTGGTTGTATAGCAACGCCTCTGATTTATTCTTCTCGATTGACAGTCCCCCGGCTGGCGACTGGTTTCGACCTACTCGAACTAAGAGGGCGGGGATTATAAGAGTGTTCAGTCCGGGGCGAAAGTGACCTGTACGAAGATATTTCTCGCGGTAGCGGTTCCGCGCCGGCCCCACCGCCTCTCGATTTTCGCTCGAACGAGAATCGACATCATCGATACGTTTACCACTCGGTATTGCGTCACTTCTCGTATGCTCCCCTCGGCCATCGAACCCGTCGGCGTGCTCGCGGTCGTCGTCGCTATCGTGTTGCTCGTCTTCGCCGTGCGTTTCGCCCTCAAACTCGTCTGGCGCGTCGCCATCGTCGGCGTCCTCATCGTCGCCGCACTCTACGCGGCCGGCGTGCTGGTGTAGCGGACGAGGAAATTCTCGATTACTTCCCTCCCTCGCGCCGTGAGCACGCTTTCGGGGTGGAACTGCACGCACTCGATGGGGTGTTCGCGGTGGCGGACGCCCATCACGAGTTCCTCGCCTCGATGGGTCGTCGTCGCGCTCACGTCGAAGCAGTCCGGCACCGTCGTCGAGACGAGCGAGTGGTACCGCCCGGCGCTGAACCCCTGTTCCAGCCCGCCGAACACGCCGATTCCGTCGTGTTCGACCGGAAACGCCTTCCCGTGAACCGGCTCCGGTGCGCGACCGATTTCGCCGCCGTACACGTGCACCGCCGCCTCCAACCCGAGGCAGACGCCGAGCGTCGGAATCTCGGGCGAGAGCTCGCGGAGCACCGCGCTCGTGACGCCCACATCCCGCTCGTTCTCAGGATGGCCCGGGCCGGGACTGATGACGATGGCGTCCGGGTCCGCGTCGCGGATATCGCCCAGCGACGCGGTGTTCTTCACGACCACCGTCTCGACGTCCGCGTCCGGTCGGGCGGCGCGAAGCGCCTCCTCGGTGTACTCCACGAGGTTGTACGTGAACGAGTCGAAGTTGTCCACGAACAGCACGCGGGTCATCGCGGCACCTCCGCGAGTTCGCGCTCCATCGCCTCCAGCGCCGCCAGCACGCCACCCATCTTCTGTTCGGTCTCCTCGAACTCGGCGGCCGGGTCGCTGTCGGCGACGACTCCCGCGCCGGCCCGCACCGTGATTTCGTCCGGGTCGCCCGACTCCACCGTCGCCGTCCTGATGACGATGGCGAAATCGGCGTCGCCCGTCCACGAGACGTAGCCGACGCCGCCGCCGTAGACGCCCCGCGGGCCGGATTCGAGTTCGTGGATTATCTCCATCGCCCGAATCTTCGGCGCGCCCGTCAGCGTCCCGGCGGGGAAGGTGGCGCGCACCGCGTCGAAGGCGTCGCTGTCCGCTGCCAGCGTCCCCGTCACGGTGCTCTCGATGTGCTGGACGTGGCTGTACTTGATGACGTTCATGAACTCCTCGACGCGCACGCTCCCCGACTCGGCGACCCGGCGCACGTCGTTCCGGGCGAGGTCGACGAGCATCGCGTGCTCCGACCGCTCCTTCTCGTCGGCCAGCAGTTCGCCGGCGAGCCGTCGGTCCTCCATCGGACTCCCGCCCCGCGAGCACGTCCCGGCGATGGGATTCGAGACGATCCGGTCGTCGTGAACCGACACGAGCGTCTCCGGACTCGCGCCGACGACGGTCAGGTCGTCGTAGCCGAGGAGGTACATGTACGGCGACGGGTTCACCTCGCGCAGGGCGGCGTAGAGTCCGAGCGGATCGATGTCCGCGTCGATCCGTCGCTTGCGCGAGACGACGCCCTGATAGATGTCGCCCGCCTCGACGCGTTCTTTCGCCCGCTCGACCGCGTCCTCGTACGCGGCTCGCGGCTCCGCCGTCTCGGCTTCCGGTACGTACCCTCCGAACGCTCGGCCGTCCGCCGATTCGAGCGCGTCGCCGACGCGCTCCGCCTCCGCGACCAGTTCGTCGTACAGTTCGCCGGGGTCGTCGTCCGGCGAGACGAGGGGGGTGAACGCGAGCGAGAGCGTCCCCTCGACGTGGTCGAAGACGAGCGTCTTCGTGTTCAGGACGAACTGCGCGTCCGGCAGCCGCGTCTCGGGGCGCTCGATACCCTGCTCTTCCAGCCAGAGGTCGTACACCGCGTCGTAGGCGAGGAAGCCGACCAGACCGCCGGAGAACGCCCCGCCGTCCGGAAATCCTCGGCGCGGAACGTCGGGGAACGCCCCGCGGAGTCGGTCGAGGACGTCTCCGTCCTCGACCGCGGGGGTAACGGACGCTCGGCCGCCCCATCCGTCGTCCAGCGTCCGGACGTCGGTTCCGTCCGGCCCGACCGCGACGACCGCTTCGGGGTCGTACCCAACGAACGAGTAGCGCGCCCGGCGGTCGTCGGTCGCCGCCGGGTCGAACGCGCCGTCCGGGTCGCTGGAGGCGACCTTCTCGGCGCTTTCGAGCAGGAAATCGTACTCGCCGCCGCCGAGCACCGAGTACGCCGCCAGCGGGTCGACCGACGCGTCGAGGTCGGTCGCCGCGTGGACGACGGCGGGCCGGTCGCCGTCGGCGAGCGCCTCGAACTCGGCGCGGTTCATCGTTGCGCGACCGGTCTCCGCGCCGACTTCGCGTTCGCGACGAACGACTCGACGGCGGCGGCGTCCTTCTCGCCCCCTTTCGATTCGACGCCGCTCGCCACGTCGACGGCGAACGGTTCGACCGTCCCGACCGCCTCCGAGACGTTCTCGGGCGTCAGCCCGCCGGCGAGCACGACCGGCGTTTCGAGCGAATCGACGGTTCGTCGGGCGCGTTCCCAGTCGTGGGTTCGCCCCGTCCCGCCCGTCGTCCCGGCGTCCAGCAGGAGGGCGTCGGCGAGGCCGTCGTAGCGTTTCGGTTGCTCCTTCGTCGCGTCGACGGCTCCGACGACGTTCGCGTCCACGTTCGCGGCGAGATAGGCGAGGTCGCCGACGCTCGTCCCGTGAACCTGCACCGCGTCGGGTTCGACGGCGCGCGCGAGTTCGACGGCGCGCTCGGGGCGCTCGGGCATCGTCACCAGCACGGTGGTCACGAACGGCGGGACTTCTCGGGCGAGTTCGGCGGCTCGGCTCGGGTCGATCTCTCGCGGCGAATCGACCGGGACGTCCACGAGCAGGCCGACGGCGTCGGCTCCCGCCGAGACAGCGGTCCGGAGGTCGTCCTCGCGGGTCACCCCGCAGATTTTCACCCGCGTCACGCCGACACCGCCCCCGCCATCGCCGCGAGTTGCTCGCCCGCGCGACCGGAGTCGATGGCTCGCCGCGCCCGTTCGACGCCGTCTTCCAGCGAGGTCGCTCGCCCGGAGACGTACACCGCGGCTCCGGCGTTGGCCAACACGATGTCCCGTTTCGCACCGTTCACGCCGCCTTCCACGATTCCGCGGAGGTCGCTGGCGTTCTCGGCGGGCGTTCCCCCCGCGACGGCGGCCACGTCGTGTCGGCCGACGCCGAGGTCTTCGGGCGAGAGGGTGTACTCCTCGATGGTTTCCCCGTCGACTTCCGCGACGGTCGTCTCCCCGTGGACGGCGATCTCGTCCATCCCCGAGCCGTGGACGACCAGCGCGCGCGACACGTCCATGTGCGCCAGCGCGCGGGCGAGGACGGGCACGAGGTCGGGGTCGTAGACGCCGACGACCTGCGCGTCGGCTCCCGCCGGGTTCGTCAGCGGCCCGAGCACGTTGAAGATGGTTCGCATGCCGAGTTCGCGCCGGGGGCCGATGACGGCCTTCATCGCGGGGTGGAAGACGGGCGCGAGCATGAAGCCGATTCCCCGCCGCTCGATGGCCCGCTCGACGGCGGGCGGTTCCGAATCCACGACGACGCCGACCTCTTCGAGCACGTCCGCGCTCCCGGAGGACGACGAGACGGAGTAGTTGCCGTGTTTCGCCACCGGGACGCCCGCGCCGCTCGCGACGATGGCCGAGGTCGTCGAGACGTTGATGGTGTCGTACTCGTCGCCCCCCGTGCCGCAGGTGTCCACCAGCGGCGTCCGGTCGGGGGAGATGGTTCGCGCCGCCGCTCGCATCCCCTGCGCGAACCCCGCGATTTCGGCTTCGGTCTCTCCCTTCGCGCGCAGTCCGGAGAGGAGCGCGCCGATTTGGGCCTCTGTCGCGTCCTCGAAGACGGCGCTCGCCGCCTCCCGCGCTTGCGCGAGCGTGAGGTCGCGGCCATCCGTGACGAGTTCGATGTAGTCCTGCATAGTGGAACACCAGTGTATTGTTTAGGTCTATAGTGAACACATTCGTACATCAACTTAAGCCTATCGCCGCGGTACCCGGAGCCGAAATCCGGCCACGGCGCGGGATTTCGAAACCTTCAATTACCCCTGCGGCCAACGAAGGAATGCGTCCGAAAGCCGACTGGGTTTGTGGTCTAGTTGGTTATGACACCTCCTTGACATGGAGGAGGCCGGCAGTTCAAATCTGCCCAAACCCACTCTCTTTGCAGCGAACCTCGGATTAATTCGACTCCTTACCCGGTTCAGGACCCGCCTACCGGTTGTCTAACTGACGGATAATAAAATAGACATCCGGCGTAGACGTATCCGAGAAGATCGGAACGGCACGAACGTTCGGTTCGAGTTCATAGGTGAAGACCGCCCTCGCAAACCACCACCCCTTTCGTGCGACGATCACCGTCTCAACCGTCGTTTTCGAGGACGGAACATCGGCGCGGCGAACCGACCGTCGACGAATCGGCGACTCGCGCTCCGGCGCGAGCGCCGCTGACCAACACCGGTGAGAAGTTCGGCAAGAAGCGACCGGCGCTCACCGCCCTTGCGTTCTCCGCGCTAGTCGCTTCCGACGACGAGTCGATAAAAGCGTATCCGGTTCTACTCGTCCAGAATCTCCGGCATGGGTTCGCCGGTCGTTGACTCTCGTCGCGCGTCGTAAGTGTGAGCTACCGCGACGAGCGTGAACGCGAGAACGACGAGTAGGGCGAGACCGATGTCGGCGATTCCGGCGAGCGGCGGGACTTCCAGCCACGCCGCGGTGAGCAGCGCGAATCCGCCGGCGGCGAGTCCGAGATACCGTTTGCACCACGAGATATCGTCGCCGGTGTTCGTTTCGAGGTACGGGTCGAGCTGCTCCGCGGCGGTGGCGAGTTCCACGATGCCCCGGTTCTGGTTGTAATCCACGATCCCCGCGTCGTCGAGTTTCGGGAGGTGCGATTGATAGAGCGCGGTGTAGACTCGCTTTCGCTCCGCGGCCGAGATGGCGCCCACCGTGGTGTCGTTCTCCCACGCGGCCACCTGCTCGGCAAGGTCGCTCAACTGGACGGTTTCTTCGGCCTGTTTCAGGTAGTGAAGAGCGTACCGGCGGCGCTGATTTTTCAGTACGTCGAAAACCATGTCGCGGGAGAGGGGTGTGGCCCGCTCTTCCTGCGACTGCTTCGATTCGAATATGTCCGAAACGTGTTCAGCGACGGTCGAGTCCGACCCGCTCGATTGGCTGTCCGTATCGTTACTCCCCGTGCCAGAGGAGTCGCCGATTGTGCTCATTACTCCGCCACCCCTTGCTCGTAACCCAGCATGGATTCGAACATTACCGGGTTTGTTCTTTGTTATTCACCATTTACCAGAGGTAAACGAGTGGTTACGGAAAATGACAGTCCACCCATACCGTCCAGCCTTCCGGCGGTAATCACCGCTTACCGGCCGTCTCGGGCGCCTCATCTCGGATGTGCCACAGGTTCTCGTGGACGCCGAGCACGAGCGCCGGGACGACGACCATGAAGACGTGTTCCTCGATGGGTATCCCCGCCAGTTCGACCCCGGTCCGAAGGGGTATCTCGAACACGCCGATGGTGAGCGTGTACCAGTCCCAGACGTAGGCGAGCGGGTACAGGACGAGGATGGTCTTCCCGGCGCGGGCGAGGGCGTCCGCCCGCGCGAGCAACAGGAGCGCGAGCAACCCGAAGACGACTTCGCTGGCGAGGTACGTGTACGGGCCGAACACCGCGCCGATGTCTGGTAACACGTCCGCTACGTACGGTTTCCGCGCCTAAAAACCCCGCAGAGATGCTCCTCGTGCGACAAAGTTCAAGACCACGGAGTACGACATTCAAAACGACGATGGATATCTCTGACATCGCGACCACGGAGTACTTCGAGATCGAAGCGGAGGAACGACTCGGAAAGGCGCGCTCGATCTTCGAGGAGGAGAACCCGAAGGGCATCGTCGTGACCAAGGCGGGTGAGTACGACGGAGTCATCACCCAGAAACAGCTCCTGCAGTCGCACATCGAAGACCAGACGAAAGTGGCGACGCTCACGAAACCCGCGCCCAAGGTGAACTGGAACGACGGTGTACGCGATGTCGCGCGGGCGCTCGTCGAAGGTGGGACGAAGGTCGCGCCCATCTTCGAGGGCGACCAGGTCTGGGGCATCGTCGACGAGGACATGATACTCGAAGGCGTCCTCGAGAATCTGGACGCCCTCGTCGTCGAGCAGATATACACGGAAAACCCCATCACGATTCCCGAAGACGCGACGCTCGGCCGCGTCATAAACAACATGCGGGAGCACAGCATCTCCCGCCTCCCGGTCGTGAACGACGACGGTTTCCTCACCGGCATGGTCACGACCCACGACATCGTCGACTTCGTCACCCGGAACATGGACAAGCCGACCACGGGCGAGCGCACGGGCGACAGCAACCGGATGCTCGACTTGCCCGTGTACGACGTGATGAACAGCCCCGTCGAGACCATCCCGCTCACCGCGACCGTCCGCGAGGCGGTCGAACTGATGTTCGAGAAGAACTACGCCGGACTCGTCGTCACGCCCGAGGACGACCAGCGCGTCGTCGGCGGTATCCTCACCAAGACGGACGTGCTCCGCGCCCTCACGTTCACGGAGGAGGACCACATGGACGTGCAGATTACGAACATCAGCCTCCTCGACACCATCTCCCGGCAGGACATCCGCGAGAGCATCGAGGAGATCACGAACAAGTATCAGGAGATGCACGTGCGCCACGCTCACGTCCGGTTCCACGAGCACAAAGAGAAGCTCCGCGGGACGCCTCTCGTGCAGTGTAAGATCCGCCTCCGCACCAACCGCGGACAGGTCGCGGGGTCCGGCGAAGGCTACGGCGCGGAGCAGGCGTTCAACGTCGCCCGCGACACGCTGGAGCGCAACGTCCTCGAACTCAAGGGCCTCCAGAGCGACCGGGAGTACGAGGGCCAACTGCTCCGGAAGCTCAACGAACTGTAACCGAGAGGGTCGTATCCGTCGTTTACTTCCCGTTTTTCCGCGTCGATAGCGCCGCGACTCGCTCCGTTTCCGTAACTCGTCGGCGGTGTCGCTGCGCGACGGTCGCGGTCGTCCTCCTCGAAAACGAAAATCAGTCGGCCTCTCAAATCGTCTCTTCCGCGCTCTCGAGTCCCGAGTCGGTGATGCGGAACTGGGCGCGTCCCCCGGCGGACTTCGACCGGTGTTTTTCGAGGGTGGCCCGGCGTTTCCCGCCGCGGAAGCGGTCGACCCGGAGGACGACGCCCGTCCAGTGTTCGAGCGTGTGCCCCCCGAGGGGGCGGGTGCCGTCGGAGTCCGGGTCGGTGTACACTTGGTTCGTCAGCAGGACGGCGATGTCGTACTTTCGGGCGAGCGACAGCAGGTGGGTGACCTGGCGGGCGACTCGGCGGAGCGCCTCGCCGGCCTTCTCGTCCTCGCTCCGTTCGAGGCGGTAGAATCCGGTCGCGCTGTCGACGACGACGAGGTCCGCGCGCTCGGCGAACTCCGTCACGTCCCTGACCGCTTCCTCCTGTTCCCCGAAATCGAGCACTTCCTTGATGACGATTCGGGAGGCGAGTTCGTCCACGTCGTCGGCGCGCGCGCCGGCGACCTGCTCGAAGCGGTCGACGGACAGTCCCTCGGTGTCGATGTAGACCACGGTTCCCCCGGCTCGCGCGGTTTCGACGGCGGCTCCGAGCGCCACGTTCGTCTTCCCTGCGGCGGGCGGCCCGTACACCTGCGTCACGGTTCCGCGCTCCAGTCCGCCTCCGAGCAGGTCGTCCACGGACGGGCACCCGGTCGTCAGTTTCTCGGCGTCGGTCACACCTCCTCTTGGTACTTCTCACGCAAAAGGTTCCGGTTTCGACGCGACCGTTGTGCCTTTGTTCCGCCGCCGCGAACTGCGTGTAGTGACAGTCGTCGTTGCGACAGCGGATTTCGAAGTGTACCACGACGTGGTGAACGAACTGCGCGACAGGGGCGTCCGGTTTACGACGGTCGAACCGGGCGACGACCTCCCCGAGGGCGCGCGCGTCTGCATCCGGGCCGAGGGCGACGACGTCGACGTCGACCTCCCCGTCGTCGTCGCCGACCCGGAACGGCCCCGCGAGGCGGTCGAGGAGGCGCTGGCCCTCCTCCGGGGCGAAACGGGAAGAACCGTCGTCGGCGTCGACCCCGGAACGCGCCCCGGTATCGCGGTTCTCTCCGGCGACCTGGTGACCGCGGCGTTTCACGTTCCCCTCGCGGACGCCGCGGCTATCGTCAAAGAGGAGGTCGAAGGCGCGGTCGACCCCGTCGTTCGAATCGGCGACGGCGCGCGACTGCAGGGCGCGCAACTCGTCCGCGAACTCGACGACGTGCGGGTCGAACTGGTGGACGAAACGGGGACGACCCCCTTTCTCGGCACCGGTGCGCGGGGGATGGGCGACGCGCTCGCGGCGGTCAACATCGCGCGACTGGAGGGCGAGGTCGTCGAGGAGCGCGAGATAGAACCGACCGCGGGCGAGTTGGGCGTCATCAAGCGGCGGTCGCGCGAGCACTCGGCGGACAACCGCGAAATCGACGAGGAACTGGCTCGCCGGGTCGCCGCGGGCGAGTTGACCATCGAAGAGGCGCTCGACGAGCACCGCGAGGAGTGAGACGATCGGGGACGAGGGCGACGACCCGAGGCGGCCCGAGACGACTCAGAGTTCCACGAGCACGGTGAACCGGTGCGCCTCGTCGTCCGGGCATCGGAGATGCTCTTCTTTCACGATGGTTCCGGAGAGCAACTGCTTGCCGACCTTCTGGAACTTGTCGAGTTCGACGTGCCCCTTCTCGCGGGTGACGACCTCGCTGTCAGGGTCGGTTTCGAACGTGCCCATTCCCGCACAGCCCTCGAACGGACACTGGACGCGAACGCGGACCATACCCAGACTACGATCTGTCGGGAGTTATAGGTTTTCGTGAACCGCCGTCTCCGCCCGCCGCATCACCTCGCGCACCGCGAGTCCCGTCTCCCGCGCCGCCGCCAGCGCGTCGTCGAACTCGGCGCTCACGTCGTACACCGACCCGGAGTCGTCGCTCGCGACTTTCACCGTCACGTCGTAGTTCGACTCGCCGATTTCCACCGCCACCGTCTCGAACTCCCGGCGAGCGATCCAGCGGTGACTCGCGCCCGATTCACGAACGCCGAGCGTCCCCGTCTCCTCGGCGAGTTTCCGGGCGACCCGCTCCGCGTCCTCGGGTTTGACGACGATTTTCACGAGGTGGCCCGGACGCGACTTCTTCATCGTCGCGGGGAGGACGGAAACGTCTCGCGCGCCCGCGTCCGAGAGCGTCTCCTGAAGCCCGCCGAGCACCTCGGGCGGCGCGTCGTCGAGGTTGGTTTCGAGGACGGTGACGTCGTCGCGGACGAGGCCTCCCCTCGACTCCCCCGCGAGCACCCGCAGGACGTTCGGGTGCTCCGGAAAGTCGTACCCGCCCGCGCCGTAGCCCGAGGCCTCGACGTTCAGGGTCGGGAGCGTCTCGACGCCCTCCGCGAAGCGGGCGAGAATCGCGGCCCCGGTCGGCGTGAGCAGTTCCGCCTCGACCGGGCCGCCGGCGAGTGACCAGTCCGCCCGCGCCGCGATTTCGACCACCGCCGGGGCGGGAACCGGGTAGGTTCCGTGGCTCATCTCGACCTCGCCGCCGCCGGTGGCGAGGGGAGTCGTCACGACGCGCTCCGGGTCGAGGTCGGCGAACAGTAGCGATGCTCCGACCACGTCCGCGACGGCGTCGTCCGCCCCCACCTCGTGGAAGTGCGTCGAGTCGAGGTCGGTGTCGTGGACGCTCGCTTCGGCCTCGCCCAGGATTCGGAAGACCCGCTTCGCGTCGGTTTCGACGTCGTCGTCGAGTTCCATCGATTCGAGCAGGTCGACGACCTCCCGGTAGGTGCGCGCCGGACCCGCACCCTCCGCGCGGTGGTCGTGGGAGTGCGGATGGTCGTGCGAGTGACCGTCTCGCTCGTGCGAGTGGTCGTGGTCGTGCGCGTGCGGGTCGTCATCCGCCTCCTCCGACTTCGCCCCGTCGGTCAAGAGCACCCGAACGCTCGTCGCGGAGATTCCGTTCTTCACCGTCTTTTCGACGGCGTACTCCACGTCGAGGGCGTCCTCCACCGGCGAGAGCGCGTCGCGGTCCGCTCCCGCGTCGAGCAGCGCCCCGAGAATCATATCCCCGCTCGCTCCCATCCGACCGTCGAACGCAAGCGTCCTCATACGTCGCATCGCGCGCCGGAGTGCGAAAATCCCATCGGTCGTGTCGGCACCACTATCCCTTTGTACTGCCGTCCCGTAGTAGTCACCAATCGCACGCGGGCACGGTTCGAGCTATCGGCGGCTATCGGTGACTAGCGTGACCGAAAGTCCCGCTAACAAAGGACTTATACCCCGCGAACCATCACCCACAACTATCCCCGCAACTGAACAATCATGAACGAAGTGCAATTGGAGGTGGCGAAAGCGTACCCGAACGACTCGGGCCGTGGTATCGCCCGTCTCGACCCGGACACGCTCTTACATCTGAAGTTGAGTCCCGGAGATATCATCGAGATAGAAGGAGGCGACACGACGGCGGCCAAGGTCTGGCGCGCCGACCGGCAGGACTGGAACACGGACACGGTGCGCATCGACGGCTTCACGCGCCAGAACGCCGACGTCGGCATCGGCGAGCGCGTCGAAATCCGCAAAGCGGAAGCCGAGAAGGCCGACAAACTGGTACTCGCGCCGCCGGAGGAGGCGAGCGTACAGTTCGGAAGCGACGCCGCCGGGATGGTCAAACGCCAGATTCTGAAGCGCCCCGTCGTCGAGCGCGACATCGTGCCCGTCATGTCGAGCACGAACCACCCGTTCATGCGCTCGCCCGGACAGGCCATTCCGCTCATCGCCGTGGAGACCGACCCGGACGGCGTCTGCCTCATCACGGAAGACACCGAGGTCGAACTGCGGGAGGAGCCGATATCCGGCTTCGAGAAGACCGGCGGGGGAATCACCTACGAGGACATCGGCGGCCTCCAGAACGAGATTCAGCGCGTGCGGGAGATGGTCGAACTCCCGATGAAGCACCCGCAAATCTTCCAGAAGCTCGGCATCGAGCCGCCGCAGGGCGTGCTCCTCCACGGCCCGCCGGGCACCGGGAAGACCCTGTTGGCGAAGGCGGTCGCCAACGAAACCAGCGCGAGTTTCTTCTCCATCGCGGGGCCCGAAATCATCTCCAAGTACTACGGCGAGTCCGAACAACAGCTCCGGGAGATATTCGAGGACGCCGCCGAGGAAGCTCCCTCTATCATCTTCATCGACGAACTCGACTCCATCGCGCCGAAGCGCGAGGACGTGACCGGCGAGGTCGAACGCCGCGTCGTCGCCCAACTGCTGACGATGATGGACGGTCTCGAAGCGCGGGGACAGGTCATCGTCATCGCGGCGACCAACCGGGTCGACTCGGTTGACCCGGCGCTCCGACGCCCCGGTCGCTTCGACCGCGAGATCGAGATCGGCGTTCCGGACGAGGAAGGTCGGACGGAAATTCTCCAGATTCACACGCGCGGGATGCCCCTCTCGGACGACGTTAACCTCCCCGGTCTGTCGAACGACACGCACGGCTTTGTCGGGGCCGACATCGAGAGCCTGACGAAGGAGGCCGCGATGAAGGCGCTCCGCCGCTACCTCCCCGAAATCGACCTGGACGAGGAGTCCATTCCGCCGTCGCTCATCGACCGGATGATCGTCAAGCGCGAGGACTTCCGCGGCGCGCTGAACGAGGTCGAACCCTCCGCGATGCGCGAGGTGTTGGTCGAACTGCCGAAGGTGTCGTGGGACGACGTGGGCGGTCTGGAGGACGCCAAGAGCCAGGTCAAAGAGAGCATCGAGTGGCCCCTCTCCTCGCCCGAGAAGTTCGACCGCATGGGTATCGACCCGCCGAGCGGCGTCCTGCTCTACGGGCCGCCCGGAACCGGGAAGACGCTGATGGCGAAGGCCGTCGCCAACGAGACGAACGCCAACTTCATCAGCGTGCGCGGGCCGCAACTGCTGTCGAAGTGGGTCGGCGAGTCCGAGAAGGCCATCCGCCAGACCTTCCGCAAGGCGCGGCAGGTCAGCCCGACCGTCATCTTCTTCGACGAACTCGACAGCCTCGCCCCCGGCCGCAGTCAGGACGTCGGGAGCAACGTCTCCGAGCGCGTGGTGAACCAACTGCTGACGGAACTCGACGGCCTCGAGGACAAGGGCGACGTGATGGTCATCGGCGCGACCAACCGCCCCGATATGATCGATCCGGCGCTCATCCGCTCCGGGCGGTTCGACCGCCTCGTGATGATCGGCCAGCCGGACGACGAGGGCCGCGAGCAGATCCTCAAGATTCACACCGACGACACGCCGCTCGCGCCCGACGTGAGCCTGCGCGAACTCGCCGAGATGACCGACGGCTACGTCGGCAGCGACCTCGAATCCATCGCGCGCGAGGCGGCCATCGAGGCGCTCCGCGAGGACGATGAGGCCGACGAGGTCGAGATGCGCCACTTCCGCAAGTCGATGGAGAGCGTCCGCGCCACCATCACTGAAGACCTGCTCGACTACTACGAGCAGATGGAACGGGAGTTCAAGGGCGGTTCGTCCGCACCTCAGCGCCAGACCGGCGGGCGCATCGGGTTCCAATAGCACCTTTTTCTGCGGTTGGGTGCCGAAACCGGCGGCACTGTACCGCCGGTTTCGTCCTTCCTCCCTGGCAACAGCTGTACCAAAACCTCGGTGCTCCCTTCGGTCCGCTCTGGGTCCGCTCGCTACGCTCGCGGCGAGCGGGCTAGCCGCCGGCGGCTGCGTCACCGACGGCTTTCGAGAGTTGTGTCGACTGCCGATTCGGCCAAAAGTCGAAACCGAGCGCCGCCCGAAGCGTTATCCGCGTCTCGACTCAATTGTAGCGTATGAGCTCCGACCGCGACACCAACAGAACGCCGCCCGATTCGCGTCAGGGCGACGACGTGTACGTCAAGGACGAAGAGGGAGACCCGGGGTTGGCCGGTCGCTCCGGGGACAACGAGGGCGTCTACGAGGGGTTCCCGTCCACCGTCCACCGGGTCGCCGACCCGAAGGTCTACGGCTTCCTCCTGCTCATCGGCCTGATCCTCCTGGTCTTTCCGGAGCCGATCACGTCCACAATCGGCTTCGTCCTCATCCTGATCGGCGCGTTCATCGGGGCGATCGATTTCTTGTCGCCGTAGCCGCCCTCGGCTTCGACTGCGCCGTTACCCTACCGCGAACGCAGTGAGCGGACAGATCAACGACCGTCGGGAGGAGCGCAGGCTTTCGGTCGAGCTCTTTTCCAGGGAGGAAGGCCGAGACGACCGCAGAAGGAGGCGCGCTTAGTAGATGAGTTCGTCGTCGGAGACGACCGCAGAAGGAGGCGCGCTTAGTAGATGAGTTCGTCGTCGTTCTCGACCATGTAGAACGTGCGGGCGGCGATGTTGACCGCGTGGTCGCCAACCCGTTCGAGGTCGCGGATGGTGAGCAGGAGCCTGGAGACGTCCTGGAGGAGGCGTTCGACCTCCTCTTCGGTGTTCTCCTCCAGTTCCGTCTCGATGAGGTCGCGGACGACCAGCGCGCTCGCGCGCTCGCAGAGCTGGTCCAAGTGGTCGTCGCGGTCTGCGACGGCGTAGCAAGCCTCCGTGTCCTCGTCGGCGTACGCGTCCATCGTCGATTCCATCATCTCCAGAGTGACGTTCCCGAGTTCCTGGATGTCGACTTCCGGAAACATGTCGCGGTCGGCGGCGAGCGTGTACTCGCCGAGGTTCACCGCGAGGTCGGCGATGCGTTCGAGGTCGGTGATTATCTTGAACGTCGCCGCTATCATCCGGAGGTCGCTGGCGACCGGTTGCTGGAGCGCGAACAGGTCGATGCAGTCCTGTTCGAGTTTGAGGTACAGTTCGTTCACCTCGTCGTCGCCCTCGATGACCTCGCGGGCGAGTTCCCGGTCCTTCTGTTCCAGCGCGTTGAGTCCGAGGCGCAGGCGCTCCATCACCACCTCGCTCATGTAGAGAACGTTCTCTTGGAGGTCGGCCAACTGCTGTTGATAGCTTTTTCGTGCCATAGCTGTGATTCGGTTGTTTTCGGTGTGCGTCTATCCGAACTTCCCGGTGATGTAGTCTTCGACGCGTTCGTGTTCGGGATTCTCGAATATCTTCTGCGTGTCGTCGAACTCGACGAGTTCGCCGCCGGTGAGGAAGACGGCGGTCTTGTCGCTGATACGGGCCGCCTGCTGCATGTTGTGCGTGACGATGACGACCGTGTAGTCCTCGGCGAGCTCGGCGATGAGATCCTCTATCTGCGAGGTGGCGACGGGGTCGAGCGCGCTCGCCGGTTCGTCCATGAGGAGCACCTCCGGGTCGGGCGCGATGGCGCGGGCGATGCAGAGTCGCTGCTGTTGTCCGCCGGAGAGTTCGAGACCGGACTCGTCCAACCGGTCTTTCACCTCGTCCCACAGCGCGGCGCGCTTCAACGACTGCTCGACGATTTCGTCGTAATCGCCGTCCTTGTTCTGAATGTTCAGGCCGTAGGCGACGTTGTCGTAGATGCTCTTCGGGAACGGATTGGGCTTCTGGAACACCATCCCGACGCGCCGACGGAGCGCCACGGGGTCGACATCGCCGTCGTAGACGTTCTTCCCGCGGAGCGTGAGTTCGCCCTCCACGTGCGCGGCGTCGATGAGGTCGTTCATCCGGTTGATACACCGGAGGAACGTGGACTTTCCGCACCCGGAGGGACCGATCATCGCGGTGACGCGGTTCTCGGGGATCTCTATGTCGATTCCCCGCAATGCCTGGTCGTCGCCGTACCACACCTCGATGTCCTTCGACTCGATGATAGCTGGCGTGTCCGCCCGTCGCGCACCCTCGGAGTCCACCTCGGTCTCGATGAGCATCTCGTCGTTCATCGACCCTGACGACTCGTCCTCTCTCTGCTTTTCGCTCGTTTCCTCGTTCGGTGGCATGTTCTCTTGGCTCATTGTTTATCGCTCCCTCTGATACCTGTTGCGCAGTGCGATGGCGACCGAGTTCATGGTCAGCATGGCGACGAGTAGCACGACGACGCCCGCCGGTACGACTTTGGTGTAAAAGTCGTGTCCGGTGAACGTGGTCGCGTACACGAATATTTGCATCGGCATCGCCGCGGCGACCGAATCGAACGTTCTCGGCACGGGGGCGATCGCCGCTGCGCCGATCATGATGAGCGGTGCCGTTTCGCCGATCGCCCGCCCGAGTCCGAGGATCGTTCCAGTGAGTATCCCGGGGAAGGCGCGCGGAAGGACGACGTTCCTGACGGTCTGCCAGCGGGTCGCTCCCATCCCGTACGACGCTTGGCGCATATCGTCCGGCACCGCGCGAATCGCCTCTTCCGAGGAGATGATGATGATGGGCAGGATGAGAAGCGACAGTGCGAGTCCCCCGACCACAATCGTCCCGGAACCGAACAAGTTGCCGGCGACGAAGATCGGCGATAGACCGAGGGGTTCCGCGACGCTCGGCGGTAGAACCGGAATACCCGGGCCGAGATACGTGACGAAGACCCCCGCGGCAAGTAGTCCGTAGACGACGCTGGGAACGCCCGCCAGGTTCGAGACGTTGATTTTGATGATCCTCGTCAGCCGGTTATCGGGGGCGTACTCTTCAAGGTACACGGCGGCCCCGACGCCGAGCGGGAACGAAACGAGGGCGACGACGAACATCAACAGCACTGATCCGACGATGCCGGGGTACAAACCCGCGTTGGCGGCGGTGTCCGAACTGTTGCCGGTAACGAACGCCCAATCGAGCCACGAGTGCGGTCCGGCGAAGCCGAAGATGTCGACGAGCAGTGCCCCGAGCAGCGCGCCGAGGACGACGACGACAGGTAGCGTTATCCCGACGCGATCCCGCGGTCGGTGTGCGGCGACGTCGGCGACGTACAGGCCGAACGGAACGCCTGCGAGTGCCATAATTAGCGCTACGGGAACAGCACCGATTCCGACGAGTCGACCGACCGGTGCTGCGAGCATGGTCGCGAGGAGGACGACGACCGCCGCGACGTCGGCGGTACGTTCCCCGTCCCATCGATGATCGACGTACGAGCGAGCCGCGAGCGCCACCACCGAACCGAACGTGAGCGCCACCGACATCCCGTTGGTTGGGACGTAAAGGAGTCTGAGAATGCCGTACGGTACGAGGACGATCGACGCGACGAACGCGAGAACGGTGACGCCCAACCATCCGAGAAACGGTAGTTGCACGTCGCTTCGGCTCAGTCCCACGGCGATCACGACCGGGACGGCGACCGCGACGAAGTACGCGAACCACACCAGCGGATAGACTACGTCGATGAACACCGTCGATACGCCGGCCGCGAACACCAATCCGACGAGCGGGATACCGAGCGCGGTTGCTCCCGTCGAGAGGGCGTTACCGCCTCGTCGATTCAGGTACCGCCCGACGACGGCGGTCGGTGCGACGAAGGCGAGGAAGAAGACGAGATACCATCCGGCGTCCGCGGTGAGCGGTTGAATGGCGTCGTTCGTCACGTACACCAGCAACACGCCAAGCGAGACGATGCCGACGAGCGTCGCCGCCAGGAGAAGGTACTTGAACGCCGTTCCGGCGGTTCGGCTGACCCGTTCGAACTGCCCTATCGTCTCGTATCGTTCCGTGTCGGCCGCCATTTCAGTACTCCTCCCGGTATCGCTCCGCGATGAGGTCGCTGACGACGTTCATCAGGAGCGTGATGACGAACAAGGTGAGACCGACGGCGAACGCGCTTCGATACGCTATCCCACCGCCGGCGAAGTCGCCTGTCAACGAGTTCACGATGGCCGCCGTCATTGGCATGTTCGGTTTCGTGAACGCGAACGGATTGAACGGATTTCGAAAGAACGCGACGCTCCCCGCCGCGACGGTCACCGCCATCGTCTCCCCGATGGCGCGCGACAGCGCGAGGATGAACGAAGAGAAGATGCCGGAGATGGCGGCGGGAATGACGATGCCGATGGACACGTCCAGTTTCGTCGCACCCATCCCGTACCCCGCCTGTCGTAACTCGTCGGGCACCGCGCTCATCGCGTCCTCGCTGATGGACGCGACCATCGGGATGATCATGATTCCGACGACGATGCTCGCCGACATCATGTTGAAGAACGAGACGTGAAATATCGGCTCGAGTAGCGGCGTGATGTAGACGAGCGCGAAGAACCCGTAGATAACCGTCGGGACGCCCGCGAGGATTTCGAGCGCCGGTTTGAGTACGGACCGCGCGCGCTTGCTGGCGTACTCGCTCAAATACAGCGCGGTGGCAACGCCGAGCGGGAGCGCGATAATCGCGGATCCGATGGTCACCATCAGCGTTCCCGTCAACGGTGCGAGCACGCCGAACTGGTGGTTACTGGGTCGCCACGTCGTCCCCGTTAAAAATTCCATCAGTGACGCCGTTTCCCCGCTGACGCCGAGAAGTCCCGCCGTTTCGCTGAAAAAGCGCAACGATTCGTTGATCAGTAAAAGCGCGATACCGATCGTAGTGAGTATCGACAGGAGAGCACACGTGAAGAAAAATGCCCACGCTAGTACCTCCTGCGACGAATTCCCCGTCCGTCTTGTAAGATCCTGTGTTATCCGGTCAGCGCCCATCGTTCGTATCCTCCGGTTGTACTCGAAAAAGACCTTCGTTTATCGGCGTGGCTATTTAGTTCCCGTTCGCCTTCTTGATGGCCTTTTCGAGGGTTTGCATCTGATTTTTCTGTTCGTCGTTGCTGAGCGGCACGTAGCCGACGCTCTTGGCGACGATCTGTTTGCTCGTCGAATGTTCGACCCAGAACTTCGCGAATTTCGCGGTGTGATCCTCTTTGAGTGCCGACCGTTTCGCGTAGGTGAACAGCGGTCGGGAAAGGGGTTTGTACTTCCCGGATTTCGCCGTTTCGAGCGACGGCTTGACGCAACCGTTCCCGTTGTCGATGCCGAGGGCTTTCACCTGTTCTTTGTACTCGCTGTAATACGCGAACCCGAGGTAGCCCAGTGCATACTTGTCCTTCGATACCCCCTGAATTATCGTCCGATCTTGCTCGCTCGCCTGGTGGTCCATCCGATGTTCGTTATCTTCGCCGACGATGGCCTCGTGGAAGTAGTCGAACGTCCCGGACGCGTCGGTCGGACCGTAGAGTTGGATCTTCTTGTCCGGCCAATCGGGATTCACGTCGCTCCACTTCTGGACCTTGTTGTTGCCACCCTGCCAGATCTTCTTGAGTTCGTCGACGGTCATACAATCGACCCAGTCCGCCTTCGGGTTGACGATAACCGTCAGTGCGTCCGTCGCGACCTTGAGTTCGACGGGTTCGATGCCGTTCTTCTTGCACGCGGAGCGCTCCTGCGGTTTGATGGGTCGTGAGGCGTTGTTGAACTCCGTCTGCCCCGGACAGAACTGGTTGGCGAACCCGCCGCCGGTTCCGGTCGACTTTATGTCGATGCCCACGTCCGGGTATTTCTTATTGAATCGCTGCTGTATCGCCTGTGCGAGCGGAAACACCGTCGAGCTACCCGAGATGCTGATCGAACCGCTCAGTCCGCCGCCGTCCTGCGAACCTCCGGCCGCCGGATTCTTCGTACACCCCGCGAGCGCGACCGCGCCGGTCGTCCCCGCTCCGACGAGGAACTTCCGCCGCGAAACGCCGACTGACGACTTATTTGACATCACTACGTTCCAAGAACGGGACGTAATAATGCGTTGCTATTATATCTATATACTTCTCTGTATGCTATTGTCCTGCAAGCAGTCACGTCCCGAGGCGGTCGAGTATCGGCGGGTAAAATCCTCGACAAGGGCGGATACGTCGGTATCTTCGGGATTTGCTCGACGTATGTATCTCCCGACATCGACGAACGTGAGACCGGGTAAACACGTTCTCTCCTCGAAGAACGTCGCCTGGATATACATCTCCGCTCGCAACAGTCTTTTACAGGATGGTATATAGACATAGACGGATTTATGGTGTCCCCTGTTCGAACGACGAACATGGAGACGCGCAAGGTGCAGGTCACCGGCGGTTCTACGTACACCGTCTCGCTCCCGAAGACGTGGGCGACGGAGAACGGAATCGAAGCGGGGAGCATCGTCGAGTTCTACCCTGAGTCCGACTCTCTACTGCTGGCCCCGAGAGACGACCGAGACCGGCTCGAAGGCTCGCTCGACATCCGGGATTTACAGGACGAGGAACTGCGACGCGCGGTGTTCACGATGTACGTGAGCGGCTTCGACATCATCAGACTCGAAGCGGGTCGGATCACGACCGAGCAGCGCCGCACCATCAGCGACGCGACCCAGAGCCTCGTCGGCCTCGAAGTGTTGGAGGAGACGGGCAACAGCGTCGTGATACAGGACCTCCTCGACTCCTCGGAGCTGTCGATACACAACGCCGTCACGCGCATGCGGCTCATCGCCCTCTCGATGCTGGACGACGCCATCACCGCCCTCGCGGAGAACGACGACGACATCGCCCAAGACGTCATCGAACGCGACGAGGACGTCGACCGCCTCTGGTTCGTCGTCTCGCGCATCTTCCGGGCGGCGCTCCGCACAGCGAAGGCGACCGAGGAACTCGGGATGTCGCGCGAGGTGTGTTTCGACTACCACTCCAGCGCCCGCCAACTCGAACGCATCGCCGACCACGCAGCCAAGATCGGACAGCTCACGCTTCAGCTGTCGGAGGTTCCCGAGGAGGTCGTCGAGAGCTTCGAGGAACTCCACGACGACGCGACGGAGGTCATCGACAAGGCGATGGACGCCCTCTTTCTGGACGAGAGCGACGAAGCGACGGAACTCGCCAACGACGCCCGCCAGTCGATACTCGCCATCGACGAACACGCGCGCGCCATCGACAAGCTACTCCGCGAGCAGGACCCGCAGCAGGCGCAGCTGCTCGGTCTCGTCGTCGACTCCCTCTCCCGCTGCGCCGACTACGGCGGCAACATCGCGGAGACGGCGCTGCAGAAGGCCGCCCCGCGTCCCTGAACCGGGCGAACTCGGCGCGACTCCGACGCCGTCGACCGCACGCTCAGAGTTAATAGTTCGGGGGCCCTCGTTCTGAGAACGATGACGACGCCCGACGAGCACGAGGTGCGACTCCGCAGACTCTACGAAGGGGTCTGGAACGGCGAGAACCCGGCCGTCGCGGACGAACTCGTCGCCCCCGAGTACCTCATCCACGACCGAGCCATCGCCGAGGAGCTACGCGGTCCGGAGCTGTACAAGGCGCTCGCCGACTCGACGCGGGAGATATTTCCGGATATGGAGTTCACCATCGACGACGCGATATCCGCGGCCGACACGGTGACCCTCCGGTGGACGATGACCGGCACCCACGAAGGGTCGCTGTTCGACATCCAGCCGACGGGGAAACGGGTGACGCTGACCGCCATCGAGATGAATCGCTTCGCGGACGGGAAACTCGTCGAGACGTGGACGCAGAGCGACATGCTCGGACTGGTGCAGCAACTCGGCGCGACGGTTCGGTGAGAGCGAAAACGAGAGCCGCCGCTCGAAGCCCGTCGAAATCGAAGAATACGGAACCGATTACTCCTCTACGAGCACCGCGTTGACCTGTCCGGTCTGGCCGGGGCGGGAGGTCACTCGCGCCGTGCCCTCGTCCGTCTCGATGATGGCGCCCTTCGTGATGATGTTCCGGCGGGCGTAGTTCGGGTTCGCGCCGTTTTCGAGGACGTCCTGAATCGTCGCGTTCACCGTCTCGCCGTCGGTGGTCACGTTGGCCACGTCGGTCGTGAGCGCGCGAATCTTGGAGTTACGGCCGCGGGCGTCGATGGTGCGGTACCGCGGTTCGCCGACCTGCGTCTCGGTCGGTTCGCGGCCGAGTTCGTACTTCTTTTTCTTCTTGATCGGTCGCAATCGACCGCCGGTTCGCTTTCGCGTGGAGCGTCCCTGGTCTTTCATATCGTGAGGGTCGGCGACGAAACACTTTAATGACTCGATTCGCGGTTCGACATCGGCAGATTTAGGCCGTCGCGTCCAGTTCCGCCGGACGATGAGTTTGCGGATCGCCGTCGCCGCCCCGTTCCAACAGAAGGGCCGCGAGCGAATGCGGAAAAGCGAGTTCGTCGTCGCGCTGTCGCTCGACCGCGACTGGTTCTCGCCCGACCAGGCGAAGCGGCTGGTGGACGTCGCCAGCGGACAGGGACTGCTCGCACGCGAGGGCGACGACTTGGTCGCGGAGTTCGACCCGGCCGCCGTCGAGATACCGGAGGAGTTCGTCCCCGACGAGCGCCTCCTCCAGGAGCAATCGACGTTCGAGAAGGTGCTGGACAAGGTCGTCTCCGGCGGCACCGCGAAACAGACCGCCGTCGCCGAGATAAACGAACTCCAGCAGCGCGTCGGCGTCACCGTCGAAGCGGCGGCTATCCTCTACGCCCGCCGGCGGGGGATCGACGTGAGCGCCGAGGCCGACGAGGCGCTCGCGGACCTCAAAGCGTAAGCCTGCGCCTCGTCAACTGCGAGTATGGTCGAGGAGAGAGTCACCGACGGGGTACGCATCGCACAGATACTCTCGTCCGAGGTCGACGGCCGCGAAGACCCGCCGCTCGATTCGCTCAGCGTCGCGAACGCGAACCGGAACGTCGAACCGACCGCGGACGGCGCGCTTGCCTACGAGGTCGAACGGAACGGTGAAAGCGGCGGTGGCGAGGTCGTCGCGAAGGTGTTCGTCCAGCCCGACCGGGTTCGCGTCGAACTCTCCGAGGGTATCGAGGCCGCGGCGAAAGCGGCCCGCGAAGCCGGTCTCCGCGTCCGTCCGAAGGCGGTCGAACCGCCCCGCGTCCTCGTCTTCGTCGAGAGCGGTGCGGAGGTCAAACGCGCCGTCGACGCACTCGTCGCGGCGGTTCGCTAGAGCGACGCGAGCACGTCGGGCAGCGTCGCGACGAGTGCGTCGCGCTCGACGTAGGCGTCGGCCGCCGGTTCCGGTTCCGGTCCGTTCGAGTAGAGGACTTGCACCGCCAGCAGCCCCGCGTCTTTCGCGCCCCGAACGTCCATCTCCGGGTCGTCGCCGACGTACACCGTCTCGTTCGGCGACGAGTCGAGTTCGGCGCAGAGCGCCTCGAACGCCCGTCGGTCCGGTTTCCCGGCGTCGAGTTCGCCCGTGACGACCGCCGCGTCGAAGCGGCCGTCCCACCCCAGTTCCGCGAGTTTCCCCCGCTGGGCGACGACCGGTCCGTTGGTGAGCACCCCGACGCGGTAGTCGCGGCGGAGCGTCTCGAACAGGTCGGTGACGCCCTCGAGCGGCTCGAGGGCGTCGAGTATGGCGGTTCGGTAGGCCTCCGTGAGTTCGTCGGGGGAGACGTCGCCCTCCTCGGAGAGCAGGTCGGCGAAGATGGGTCGCCGGGTCTCGCTGCCGAGGTGCCGACCGTGTGCGTCGAGGTACTCGTCGCGTGAGAGCGCCGGGGCGCCCACCGCGTCCGTCGCGTCCGCGAGGAGTTCGTCTCGCGGGCGCTCGGTCACGGCGAGCGTGTCGTCAAGGTCGAAACCGACGGCGGTGACGGGCATTCAGTGCGTCTTGGACGCGAGCGCTCTTTATCAGTTCGATACATCCATGACCCACCGCGAACATCTCGGGATATGAACTTCTTCGACCGCCTCGCGGATCGCATCGCGGCGACCGACAGCATCGTCTCCGTCGGCCTCGACGCGGACGTCGACCGAATCCCGGACCACCTCTCCGAGTACGACCTGCCGAGGTGGGCGTTCAACCGCCGAATCATCGACGCGACGCACGAACACGCGGCGGCGTTCAAGCCGAACGTCGCCTTCTACGAGGACTCGGACGGGTGGGCCGCGCTCCAAGAGACCATCGCGTACGCGCACGGAAAGGGCGTGCCGGTGTTGTTGGACGCGAAGCGCGCCGACATCGGCAACACGGCCCGAAAGTACGCGGAACTGCTCGACGCGGCCGACGCCATCACGGTCAATCCGTACATGGGCCGCGACTCGCTCGAACCGTTCCTCTCGCGCGAGGAGAAGGGCGTCTTCATCCTCTGTCGAACCTCCAACCCCGGCGGGAGCGACGTTCAGAACCTCGAACTGGCGTCCGGAGAGTCGGTCTACGAGTGGGTCGCCTCGCTCGCCGACCTCTGGAACGCGAACGGGAACGTCGGCCTCGTGGTCGGCGCGACGACGCCGGACGAACTCGAGGAACTCCGCGAGCAGGTGCCGAACCTCCCCTTCCTCGTCCCCGGCGTCGGGGCGCAGGGCGGCGACGCGGAGGCGGCGGCGACCCACGCCCTCGCGGACGGGGCGGGACTGGTCAACTCCTCGCGGGGTATCATCTTCGCGGACGAGGACGCTGGCGAGCACTTCGACAAGGCGGCGGGGCGGGCGGCGAAGCGACTCAAAAAGCAGTTGAACCGGTATCGGTAGGCCGAGCTCTCGAACGACGGGCCGGCGTTCTCAGAGTCGGTGCGTCTCGTCGTCGGTGTCCGGCGGGGTGATGTCCTCCGCCCCCGGTTCTCCGGGTTGCCGCTCCCGTCCTCCGCCGACCTCCGCCACGCACTCGACGCAGAGACCGCTCTCGCGGTTCCAGTGTTCGGTACAGACGAGGGCGCCGCAGCGGTCGCAGTCGTGGGTCGCCTCGGCGGCCTCACAGATCTGGCACAGGCCACTGACGCTCATGCTCGACGGTACGGCGGCGAGCGGTATCAGTGTGGGGGCGGCGAGAGGCTTAACACCCGCCCGCACGTAGCGAAATCGTGCACAGGTCGCGCCTCCTGCTCGGAATCGCCGCCGTCTTCGCCGGAATCACGGTTTCGATGGCGACTCTGGGCTTCGTGTACAATCCGTTTCTCGTCGTCTTCGCGGTCCCGTTCGGCATCACGGCGGCCATCCTCTGGTACCACGCGACGGGGCGCCTCGCCGAGAAGATAGAGCGGGAGGCGGCGTACCGAGACGCGAACGGCGAATTCGGCCCGAATCCCGGCGCGGCGCGCGAGCGCGCGCGCCGCCGGACGCGCCAGCGAACGCGACGACGAGCGGACGCCCGCGCCCGCACGCAAGCCACGGTCGGCGGCCCGTCCGGTCCGAGTACGGCGGAGGCGTACCGAATCCTCGAACTCTCTCCCGACGCGGACGCCGACGCGGTTCGGCGGGCGTACCGCAAGAAGGTTAAGAGCGTCCACCCCGACCGGGAAGACGGAAACGAAGAGGCGTTCAAGCGGGTCAACCGGGCGTACGAGCGACTGCAGAACGACCGCTGACGGGGGTCAGCGGTCTGATTATCACGCGCGGTATTTACGGGCGAATTTATAACAGTCGGATCACAACAAACATCTTACTTCACCATGCCGACGTTATCGACGCCGGTCACCGACGCCCGAGTGAACCGAAACACCGAATTTCGGAACCCCTTCGAACAGTCCTACCGAAAAGGTGTTTATAGTTGAAATCTGACACCGACGCGCCGACGTGGTTGGTCGCCGTCCTCCTCTGCTCGCTCGCCGTCGCGCCGCTCGCCTCCGTCGGCGTCGTCGACGCGAAGCGAGCCAACTTCGAAGACGCGACCGTCGGCGACGAGCGCGGCGACGTTATCGAGGTCACCGTCCGCGCGAACGAACGGGCGACCGTGAACCTCGGCTCTCCGAACGACGGGTTCTGGGCGCAGGTGACCGTGCCGAAAGGGAAAACGACGCTCGCCATCAACACCTATCGGGCGGACGATCCGAACGAGTCCGTCACGCTGGTCGAGGGCGGTATGAAGGGGAAACCCGAGGTCAGGATTCCGTCGGAATCCGGTCCGCTCGAACCCGGAACGTACGACATGAACGTCACGGTCGAAATCGGCGGCGAGAGCGTCACGCAGGACATCGGGTCGTTCGCGGTGAAAGAGCGCGAAACGGGCGACGCGGAGACGTTAGTCCTCCCGGCCGGCACCGACGTTTCGGCGTTCGAGTCCCCCGCCGACCTGCGGAAGGCGGCGTCGGAGACGGAGAACGGGACGATAGCGAAGGGCGACAAGTTCGTGCTCGCGCTGAACGCCTCCGGCCTCGGCGGATTCATCGAGCGGGCGAATCTCGGCGGCGGTGCGGAGAACGTCACCGTCACCTTCCACGAGTCGAACTACGAGCGAAATACCCGGCCGAACGAGTTCGACGGCGACGATGCGACGCGGTTTTGGGACGAAGAAAACGACGAGCTCTATCTCGTTCTGAACACTTCGGACCCGGAGTACGGCGTCGAAGTCGGAGACGAGTACGAGGTCACGTTCGAAATCGGGGAGGACAATCCGATGGTCGCCGAATCCGAGACGGCGACGACGAGGTTCACCGTCGTCGAACGTCGGGTCGAACTCGACTACACGGGCGACGTGCTGGTCGTGGAGAACGAGACGACCGTCGGCGGGACCACGACCCTCGCGCCGGGGACGACGATAAACGTCACCGCGTTCGACGAGGGGGCGAAACCGTTCTACTGGCCGAAGACCGCGACGGTCACGGCGAATCGAACGTTCGCCGCGACGTTCGACTTCGGCGGCGTCGAACCGGGGACGGAGTTCACGCTCGAACTGCGCGACCAAGGGATGACGGTCAGGGGCGTCGTCGCTGGCGCGCCGCAGCGGACGACCGTTCCGACGACGACGGCGACGCCCACCACCCCCACGACGACGACCGCGGTGAACACGACGACCGAGACGACCGCGACCGCGACGACTTCGACGCCCACGCCGGTTCCGACCGACCGACCCATCACCGCGCAGACGGTCTCGAAGGGTGGTCTTCCGGGCTTCGACGCGTTCGCCGCGCTCGTCGCGCTCGCGGCGGCGGCGCTCCTCGCCGTCAGGCGCGGATGACCATGTGTCCGATAGTTTTTATACGATGACTGAGGAAACCAGCACAAACCGAGCGTCACCCCGCAGATCATGATACGTCAGATGGAGCAGTCGAAGTTCGCCCGGTTCGTCGCCGCCCTGTGGCAGAAACAGGGGTGGCAGACGCAGGTGACGACGAAGTCGGGAAAGTCGTTCGTCGCGCTCCAGCGCGGAGGCGCGGAGGGTCTCATCTGGGCGAGACCGGGGGCCGGCGAGGGCGTCAGCGGGAAGGCGCTCCAGCAGTTCGTCATGCTCTGCAAGCAGTACGGGGTAGACGACGGTGCCGTCGTCACGCCGGGGATGTTCACCGACGACGCGCGGAAGATCGCCGAGGGGGCCGGCGTGCAACTCGTCGACGGCGAGAAACTGCGCACCATCGTCGAGGCGCGCGAACTCCACGACCTCGTCGACCGGTACGCCGCCGACGGCGAGGACGACGAGGACGAATCCGACGACGCGGAGGACGGCGGACTTTCGCTTCCGATTCCCGCGTCCGTCCCGCCGAAGGCGGTCGCCGGCGTCGTCGTCGCGGTCCTCGCCGTCGTACTGGCGGTCGTCGTCGCGCCGACCATTCTCGGAACCGGAAGCAAGGTCGAAGAGAGCGACTGGAACGTCACGGCGGCGTCCACGACCCCCGACAACGTCACCCGCGCGCTCGACGTTCGGTGGAACGCTGAACGGGTGAGCGAGATCGACCCCGAATCCGACGACGCGGGCGTGTATCGCCCGCGGGAGGGCGAGCGGTTCCTCCTCGTCTCGATGAACGTCACGAACGCGGGAGCCGATTCGGTCGGCCTGCGACAGCGTGACTTCGTCCTTCGCTCGAACGGAACGCTCCGCGGACACCAACCGCTCGTCAACGCGAGCGGGTTCAATTCGACCGTCTTGGAGGAGGGGGAGTCGGTGACCGTCTGGACGGTCTTCTCCGTCGACGCCGACGCGACGAACGCGACCATCGCGGTGAGCGAGGCGGCGAGACACGGCGGCCTCCGCGTTCGCTTCGTCCGCGACGAATCGCTGCCCGCCGACCCGTAATCGACGCCGTGGACGCCGCCTCGATTCGCCGCGAACCGGCCCGCAACGCGGGCAAATCTTTTGCCCCGTCGGCCCCAATCCGTGCTCATGAGCGCTGACCGCGCCGCCTTGCAGCGTGCTCTCGATCGGGGAGAGCACGAGGGCGGCAGCGTGGAGTTCAAGGAACGACTGACGAGGGAGATCCACCTCGCCGAAGGGCGAATGGAGAGTCTCGCCGCGCAACTCCGGCACCGCGTCCTCTCCGGGGACGGCGAGGCGACGTACGTCGTCGGCGTCACCGACGACGGCGGACTGGCGGGCATCAGCCCCGACGTTTTCTCCGAAACGATGGACGTACTCTCGCTCCTCGCTGAGGAGGCCGGCGCACACATCGAGGACGTTCAAACGTGGGGTATCGACGACAAGAACGCGCACACCCGAGCGACGACGCGGGACGGAAGCGGCGGACTCGTCGGCGTCGCCACCATCCGCGAGGGCGCGGTTCTCGACACCGACAGCGAGCACATCGTCGTCGGCACGGCGGGTCACGTCGACCACGGGAAGAGCACGCTCATCGGCAGTCTCGTCACCGGGCAGTCGGACGACGGCGAGGGCGGCACGCGAGGCTACCTCGACGTCCAACCGCACGAGATTCAGCGCGGTCTCAGCGCCGACCTCTCGTACGCCGTCTACGGCTTCGACGACGACGGCTCGGTTCACATGGACAACCCCCACCGTAAGTCCGACCGCGCGCGCGTGGTCGAAGAGAGCGACCGACTCGTCTCGTTCGTGGACACCGTCGGCCACGAACCGTGGCTCCGCACCACGATTCGCGGTCTCGTCGGGCAGAAACTCGACTACGGTCTGCTGACCGTCGCCGCGGACGACGGGCCGACGAAGACCACGCGCGAGCACCTCGGCATCCTGCTGGCGACCGAACTCCCCACCATCGTCGCCATCACCAAAATAGACATCGTGGACGACGACCGGGCGAAGGAGGTCGAGCGCGAAGTCGAACGACTGCTCCGCGACGTCGGCAAGACTCCCCTCCGGGTCGAACGCCACGGCGTCGACGCAGCCATCGAGGAGGTGAGCGAGGACGTGGTTCCCATCCTGCTGACCAGCGCGGTCACGATGGACGGTCTGGACGCCTTGGACGCCATGTTCGAGCAACTGCCGAAGACGACCGCCGACAGCGGCGAGTTCCGGATGTACATCGACCGCACCTACAGCGTGACCGGCGTCGGCGCGGTGGCGAGCGGCACCATCAACTCCGGGTCGGTCGAGGCGGGCGACGAACTCCTCCTCGGCCCGATGCCGGACGGCGGTTTCCGGCGAGTGGAAGTGCGCTCCATCGAGATGCACTACCACCGCGTCGACGAGGCGAAGGCGGGCCGCATCGTCGGCATCGCGTTGAAGGGCGTCCGGGAAGCGGAGATCGAGCGGGGGATGGTGCTGCTCCCGGGGGACACCGACCCGACGCCGGTCCGCGAGTTCGAGGCCGAGGTGATGGTGTTGAACCACCCGACGCGAATCGGGACCGGCTACGAACCCGTCGTCCACCTCGAAACGATCAGCGAGACCGCCGTCTTCGAACCCGAAGGGGGCCACCTCCTACCCGGCGACAAGGGAACCACGGCGGTTCGGTTCAAGTTCCGACCCTACCTCGTGGAGGAGGGTCAGCGGTTCGTCTTCCGCGAGGGCCAGAGCAAGGGCGTCGGAACCGTGACGGACGTGACGCCGGTCGGGTAGGTTTATTATTCCGCCACCCCGACGGTGGCGCATGCCGAGAGCGCGGTTCGACGTGACGACGGTCATGAAGGCGTTCGTCTCCCTCCTGCTTTTAGTCGGTCTCTGGGTGGCGTACTCGCACCTTCGGTCGGGCGACGTGGACGAGTTCGTCGCGTTCTTGCCGGCGCTCTACATCTTCGTACTGCTCACCGTGGGCGTGTTTCGGGACGCGACCCGCGAACGCTGGTATCAGGTGGCGCTCTGGGTGGGGGTGACCGTCTGGGGCGGCGTCGAGTATCTTCTCGGCGGTGGTTGGTGGGAACTCGCGCTCGTCGCCGTCGGGCTGCTGATGCTCGCTAGCGTCGGCTACGAACGGCTGCAAACGCGGGAGTAAGCGGAGGAGGGGCGGCGCCTTCACGCGTCGAACCGGAGCGGTCCCGGCTCGATGCGTACCCCTACGCTCGCCGCCACGGACGGCCGCCGAGCGGGTGAAGCGTCTCGAAGGAGAAATCCGGCGCGGGGTCGGGGGTCACGCTCGGGTCGGCGGGAACCCATACCGCGCCGACTCCCGCCGCCTTCGCGCCGGGGACGTCCGTCTCCAGCGAGTTGCCGACGTGCACGGCGCGTTCCGGCGAGGAGTCGAGTTCGGAAAGCGCCCGCTCGAAGGGCTCCGGACTCGGTTTCGCGGGCGCGTCGTGACCCGCGAACACGACCGCGTCGGCGTACTCTTCGATTCCGAGGGCGGCCATCTTCGTCCGTTGCATCGCGGGCGAACCGTTCGTGACGATTCCGAGCGCGTGGGAACCCGCGAGCGTTTCGAGGATTTCGGCCGCACCCGGCAGGTATCGTACCCTCGAGTGGTCCCGTATTTCGGCGAACGCGTCCGCGACCGCGCGTCCGGTCTCCGCGTCGTGGCCCGCATCGTCCGCTAAGGCCGCGAAGCAGTTGGCGCGCTGTTCGTCCACGCCGACACCCGATTCGAGGAACTCGTCGTAGCGGGCGTGGTAGTCCGGAAGTTCGAAGAACGGCTCGATTCCCGTCCGGTCGAACGACGCCGACAGCACGTCCCGCGAATCCTGGTCGTACTCCAGAAGCGTGCCGTCCAGATCGAAGAGAACGGTGTCGACGGTCACTGCGTCGAACTGCACGCTACGAGGATAAAAAACGGGATGGTGTCCGTAGGTTTATGTACGAAACCGGGACCGCTTCGGTTCGATGGTCGCTCTCACCCTGCTCAGGTCCGCCGATACCCCTCGTCGGTGCGCTCCGCCAGCCCGAACAGCACCGCCCAGTCCAGCAGGTTCTCGACGCGCTCGCGCCACACGTCCTCAACCCTGCTCGGGTCCTTGTGGCGCTCCCACGTCGGAATCTCCCCCCGGAACTCCTCGAACGCCGCCTCCGTCGAGAGCGGGTCGGAATCGTCCAATCGGTCGAGCACGGCGGAGACGCCGTACACCCGCGTCTCGAACGCGTCGGCCAGTTCGTCACGGTCGACGTCGCGGCGCACGCGGACGAACCCCGACTGAGTTTCCTCCGCCAGCCCGAGCGCCCGGAGGAAGGTGAGCCACGTCCGCGCCACGTCGCGGCTCGGGAAGTCGAGTCGCTCCATCAGTCGGGCGCAACAGTCGTCCTCCGTGCCGGGCACCAGCGGAACGGCGCGCTGGGCGTCGGCGAGGAGCGCGAGGTCGTCCGGCGCTTCGGGAACGAGTTTGAACTTCACAGGTCGAAACTATCCGCGAGCAGGTCGTGGTTCGTCTCCCCGAGGACGTGCGTCGGGCCGTTCACCACGTCCACGGTCACCTGCGCCGGCGCGAAGACGCTCTCGGGTATCTCCTCGAGCTCCCAGTCGGCGTCGTCGAAGAACGTCTCGAACGGCGTGCCGTACTCGTCGCTCGCGGTCGAGGGAAGCTCGTCGAATCGATCGAACTCCTCGCGGACGGTGAGGTGAACCCGTCCGCCGTAGGCGAGCGCGTCGTTCGTCCGCCCGATGGCGGTCGCCTCGTCGTAGCTGACCGGGGCGACCGGGGCGGACCCCGTCGCGGTGAGGACGTCGAGCGGGTCGTATCCGAGTTCGGAGAGACGGAAGACGGCGAGTTCGGCGGCGCGCGAGGCGACGGTCACGCTCCCGGCGACGCTCCCCGTGGCGAACGTCGGGAGGTAGACCGCGTTCGGTTCGACGCCGGCGAGGTCGGCGACGTGTTCGGCGACCGCCTCGTTCGGAAGCGCGTCGGACTCCACGGCGAGGACGGCGAACTCGAAGGCGTCCGTGTAGCCGACGCGCTGGAACTCGCCCTCCTCGGCGACCAGCGCGCGCGCTGGCCCGCTCCCGAGACCCTCGAAGCCCTCGACGCCGAGTTCCCAGCCCGCTTTCTGCGAACACAGCAGGGCTATCGCGGGGTGGTCGGTCGAGAGTTCGACGGCGGGAAACGGAGCGCCCGCGACGTCGTCCATCCGGGTCTGCACCGTCGCCAACCCGGCGGTCTGGAGTTCCGCGAGGAGGAGTCCGGCCTCCGTCCCGCCCTCGGCTTCGATTCCGAAGTCGAGGACGGTCGCCTCGTTGTCCAGTTCGTACGCGGCGACGTTCAGTTCGTCCGCGAAGTCGATGGCCTCGTCCACGAGTTCGAGGGCCATCCTGTTGAGACTCTCCATACGTCCGGGTTGGTCGTCGTCCGGTAAACAGTTCCGGGTTACTGGTCGCGTTTCGCTTCCCGACCGAGGGCGTCCTCGACCGCTTTCACCTTCTCGTCGGCGCTCTGGTCGCGCGTGCGCTTGTCGTCTATCTTGAGGAACGTGCTCACGCGGTCGCCGTCCACGGCCTCGTGGGCGGCCCGCGCGGCGGCGAAGAGTTCGGCCGCGGAGTCGGCTTCGACGACCGTCCCCATCGGGTTCGTCTCGTACGAAACGTCGAAGTCGTCGAGCGCTTCGACCGCTTTCGCCACTTCGCTCGCCATGCTGCCTTCGGTGACCGGTGCGACGGACAGGAGTGCGATGACGGTCATACGCGACCCATCGGCGTCCTCCTACCTCAGCGTGTGGGTTCCACCTCGGCCGAAACCGTAGCGTCCGGTAGCAGTTTCACCGCTGATAATCGCGTCTAAAGATATAAGTCGGGACGATGTCGAAATTCGGACAGATATGAAAGAGTACATTTGTACCGAATCTCGAACGTCCGGCCATCGATTCGGAGGACGCGGAAAGCGCGCCCTCCGAACGATGTTGGTGGTCTCGTGTGCCGCGCTCGTCATCCTCGGCACGGTCGCACCCGCGCTGGCGGTGTCGGCGGGCGCGCCGCGGTCCGCGAACGAAACGGTATCCGCTCCGACCGTTCTCTCTACGCACTCCACCGCGCTGGGGACGGTATCGTCGAGGAAATCGATATCGACCGATGGACGATCCGCGGCGAACTCTGCGACGACCAATCGAACGGTGGTCGCGAACGTCACGCTCGTCACGGGCCAGACGGTTCGGGTCGTCGAAGGCGACGAACGAACCGTCTACCGGGTCGACGCCGACGTTCCGATGCACCGCATCTCCGCGCCCGACGGGACGTACATCTATCCGGACGGCGTGAACTTCTCGAAGTTCGACCCGGCGCTGTTCAACGTCGAACTCCTGGTCGCGCAGAATCTCACGGACGGCGAGACGGACTCGATTCCGGTCATCGCCAGCGTTCGGGAGAATCGCCGGGGGTACGGAACGTCTGCCAATCCTGCCGAGACCCTCGAATCGGTCGGCAGTGTATCAGTGACGAACTCGTTCGATAGCGTCGATGCTGCGTCCGCTTCCGTTTCGAAAGCGAAGTCGGCACGGGCGTACGAGCAACTTGCCCGGAACAACGATATCGAGTCGGTCGTCCTCGACGTGAAAGTGCGACCGGCGCTCGCCGAAACGGATAACGTCGTAAACGCGACCGGCGCCCGTCGACGCTACGGCGTAAGCGGAAAGAACGTCACGGTTGCGGTGCTGGACACGGGAATCAACCAATCACATCCCGACCTCCGAGGTTCCGTCATCGAGGAGAAAGATTTCACCGGTCGGAACATCACGTACGATACGGACGGCCACGGAACGCACGTCGCTGGTATCATCGCCGGCGACGGAACCGCTAGCGGTGGAGACTACGTCGGAATGGCACCTAACGCCAGCCTCATCGACGCGCGCGTCTGTAACGACTACTGCTCGTACTCCGATATGATAGATGCGATGGAGTACTCCGTGGACAACGGAGCCGACGTCGTCAGCGTCAGCATCGGCGGTACCGCGTACGCTTCCCGCTCGAACGACGTTATGGCGGACGCGGTGGCGTACGCCGAAACTCACGACGTTACCGTCGTCATCGCCGCGGGTAATTCCGGGAACGACTATTCGAATCCGTACTTCACCGTCGAAAGCCCCGGTATCCACGACCACGCGATAACCGTGGGTGCGAGCGACAAGGACGGGAACGTCGCGCACTTCTCCTCCCGCGGCCCGACGCCGGTCGGTATGTACGTGAAACCCGACGTGGTCGCGCCCGGTGTTTCCGTAACGAGCGCGAATTCGTCCTCGGACGGCTACGTTAAGAAGAGCGGCACCAGCATGGCAACCCCGGTCGTCAGCGGTACCGCGGCGTTGCTGCTCGAAGCCCACCCGAACTGGTCGTCGACCCGCGTGAAGAACGTCCTGAGTTCGACGGCCGACCCACTCGGCTCGTACGACGTGTACACGCAAGGTGCGGGTCGAATCGACGCTGGCGAAGCCATCGGGAGCACCGTCGAAATCGCACCCGGAACCACCGACTTCGGAATCGTCGGCGAACGAGACGTTTCGAAGGTCATCTCTATCACGAACCTCGGCAACACCACCGAGACGCTGAACATCACCGCGACCGCGAAGCGGGTGAACGGTTCGACGGTCGGAAACGTTCGGCTGAATCGGAGTAGCGTGTCGGTGGCACCGAACGCCAGCGAACGGATCGAGTTGACCGTGGACGGGAACAACTCGTTCGGGGCGTACTCCGGTCGTCTCTCGTTCGACGACGGTGAGTACACCGCGATCTTCGGTTTCGTGAAAGGTTACGAAATCACGGTGGACAAGAACGGCGTCAACGGTACGTCGACCGAGAACGACAGCGTCCGGGTTCTCGGCAGTGACGGACAGCGAGTTACCGACAGCATCCAAACCGTTTCGGGCGGCACCACGTCTCACTACGTGTTCGAGAACGGAACGTATCGCGTCGTTTCGACGGGTATCAACGAACGGAACGGGCAGCCGGTCGTCGTCACCGAGACGTTCTCGGTCTCCGGTGACACGACCGTGACGGTCGACGAAAGCGACACGGTCGAACTCTCGCTCGATACGAGTGCGACCGAGCAAAAACACGGCGAACTGGCGGTTCGAAGCGTGGAACTCAACTACGAAATTCTCGCGCTGCGGGATACCGCCAGCGGAAGTGTCTCGGTTCCGTCCCCCGCGACCGACTCGGTCCGAGTCACCGAGAGCGACGAATTAGACGTCTCTCTCGAGCACGTTCTGGCGCCGAAATCGGACGGTAGCGGTGACGATTCCTTCGACGTGCCCGTCGTCTACCACGTCTTCAATCGGCAGTGGGGTACCACCGGCGGGCGCACGTTCGAGGTGAACCCCGACGAACTCGCCTCGCGGAACGTGACGTACGCGCGGAGTTCGCGCTCGCGAACCTACGACGTCTCCATGTCCGCGACCGATTGGTTGTTCGACACCGCCACGGACACCGCCACCACCGGCGGCATCGGCGACCGTCGTCACCAGATCCTCTACCTAACTCCTGACGTCCCGCTGTATCATCTCGACGCAAAATCCGACTCCGCTGCGACCGATACGTGGATGTTGGACGGCTACTACCCCACCTACGGGTCGGACGTCGACCTGCCGCTCACCCTCAATCGCCATCCGTTCGTCGGCGCCGTATCGGCGGACTTCCGGTACGTCCCCGAAACTCGGAAGACGTACGTCGACGTGGCGACGCTTTCCCAAGCCCGAGTGTATCACGGGCTGTGGGACTACTCCGACGACACCCCCGACACGGTTCGAATCACGCAAAACGGAACGGTTCTGCGCGAGGTCAACGTCACGGACGCGCGCTGGTCGGACTCGTCCGTCGAAATCGATTCGGATTCGAGCCTCGAAGTGCGGGTGATCGGTCGCAACGGAGCGGCTCCGCTTTCGACGAAAACGGTGACGACCGTCAACCAGTCCTATCGTCCGAGCGGTGACGGCACCGCTCCCGAAATCAACGTCAACGTACCCAAACTCGACGAGAACAACACGATTTCCGACGAGACGGTCACCGTCGACGTGTTCCTCTGGGAGTCGAACCCCGCCACCGTCGACGCGTGGTTGACGACGAACGATACCGACAGCACGCCGTTCGAAGGTACTGCATCGGATGATTGGCGGAGTGCGTCCGTTCGACAGGTTGGGTCGAACGAGTACTTCTCGAGGTACGAAGCGACGATTCCGGTCGAAGACTACAACGGAACCGCAAGCATCGCACTCCGCGCGACCGATGAGAACGGAAACCGCGTCGAGATGACGACGTTCAACGCCTTCCGCGTCGATACGAAACCGCCGGAAATCGACGTCACCGCGCTCGGCGAATCGGAGACGCCGACCGCCGCCCCCGGCGGACGAACCGTCGCCACGAACAAAACGCTCACCGTCAACGCGACGGTCGACGGAACCCCCGGCGACGCCGCCGACGTCGAATTCGTTCTCTCGGCGGCGTTCGCGAACTTCCGAACGGAGTTTCCCGCCACCACGACCGACGGTCGGAAGTGGACCAGCGCGATGAACCTCTCGGCGCTCCCCGACGACGGAAACTACACGCTCGTCGCCCGGGCGACCGACAGCGTCGGCAACGAAAATCGGACGGTGGCGAACGCCACCGTCGTCCTCGATAGAACGTCGCCCGAACTCGGCGCGACGCTTCGTCGGGTGAATGCGACGCACGGGCGCGTGACGGTGCGCGCGAGCGAACCGCTCTCGTCCGCGCCGACCGCGAACGTGACCGGCCCGAACGGGTCGGAGTTGCCCGGCTTGACGAAGAACGCGACCGCAAACGGAAGCGTCTGGGAAGCGACCTTCGACGCCTCCGAGGACGGTCGATACGACGTGTCCGTAACGGGCGCAGATCGAGTCGGCAACGTCGGCGACGCGACCGCCTCGGCCAACTTCTCGACGGTGAGCACGGTGAACGAGACAGTCACGGTGAAACTGGAGAAGTCAGGAATCTTCGTCCGATTCGACACGGACGAGGAGGTGAACGACACGTTCGTGACGCTCACCGAGAGTCGCTCCGAACTCGCGCCGCTGTCGTCGAACCTTGCGGGGCTGTCGTTTCTGAACGGACAACTCGACGCGGAGTTGACGCGGAACCTCACGAATGCCACCATCGGAATCCCGGTCGAGGAACTGCGCTTGCCGAAGGGGGTCGAGAAACGACAGGTGAAAGTGAACTATTACGACGAGTCCGTCGGGAGATGGGAAGTGCAGGATACGGATATCCGAACCGTGACGCTAGCCGACGACTCCCCGAAGGAATACCTGCTGGCGAACGTCACCCACTTTTCGACGTACGGTGCGCTGATCAACGACACCGACGCGCCCGTGGTTACGGCGGTCGAGCCGACCGAAACGCTCGATTCCGGAACGCGTAACGCGACGGTTCGATTCAAGTACGAAGACGCGGTCACCGGCGTCGACGTCGGTACCGTCTCGCTGTCGTTCGACGGAGCGCCAGTCGCCGAGAGCCCGAACGCGACCGTCACGAGCGAGTACGTCACCTATCGAGCGACGAACCTCACGACGGGAACGCACACCGCCGAGCTCCGGGTTACGGACAACGCCGGCAACGTCCGGCGGGAAACTCTCACCGTCGAAGTCGGAAACTCGAGTGAGTCCGGCGGTAGCGGTGGTGGCGGTGGCGGTGGCTTCCCGACCGCGAGCGTCAACGTCGCGCCCGGGCCGAACGGCGTGGCCATCGACATCCTCGGCGGCGTCGAGGGGCAGACCGCGTGGGCCGACCTCTCCGACCTCGAAGCGGGGGGCGTGACGTTCGAGCGGTACGGCGTCGAGTTCGAGCGCGGCGCGAGCGCGGCCGTCACCGTCGACGCCCGAACGACGCCGCCGACGGGAACGTCGGAACTCGACGGCGCGCTCGGCTACTTCGGCGTGGACGAGCGGTACGTGATGGATTCGGCCGTCGACACGGCGCGACTCCGCGCGACGGTCTCGAAGGACGCGCTCCCCGCCGGTGCGACCGCGGCCGACGTGCGGGTGTACCACTACCGCGACGGCGAGTGGCGTCCCGTCTGGACGAAACGCGACGGACGCACGGTCACCGGCATCGCGCCGCGCGTCGCGCCGATGGCCGTCGGCGTCGAGTCCGGCGCGGACGTCTCGGTCGCGGCCGCGACGCTCAGCGCGGAGGCGGTCGCTCCCGGCGAACAGGTCACGGTGCGCGCGACGGTCGAGAACGCCGGGGATTCGCCGGGCGAGCTCGAGGTCGCGCTGGCGGTCGACGGCGAGACGGTCGAGAGGAAGACCGTCCGCGTCGCCCCCGGGAAGTCGAAACGCGTCGCGTTCACCCGGACGTTCGCCGAGGCGGGTTCCTACGACGTGAGCGTCAACGGCGTGTCCGCTGGGAGCGTCCGCGTCTCGCGGGCCGCCGGAACGACCGCCGACGGTGGCTCCGGCGAAGACGGCGACACGAGGAACGGGAACGGCCAACCCGGATTCGGCGCGCTCGCCGCGCTCGTCGCGCTCGCCTGTATCGCGCTCTCCCGGCGGCGCTGACCGCGACCGACTCGCGCACGTGCTGATAGCTCTTTAGAAATCGATCATCGCATCTCTGGTCGCCGCGCGAGAATTCAAAAGAAAGCACAACCGCTCACGAATCGACGTCCGAGAGAAGTGCGCTGGCTGGGATTTGAACCCAGGTTGTGACCATGGCAAGGTCACGTGATACCACTACACTACCAGCGCCCTGTTGCACTCTTTCGTTTTACCGACTGGAGTATAAGGCTTCCGGAACGGGGTAACTTCGTGTGGAAATCACTCGCGTACTTCTCTTGATTTCGAGGGTAAGAGGCGCGTGACGTAGTCACACGCCCGAATCGGAAGCGGCACCCTTTTAAGCGTCAACGAGAAAAGTCCGTCACAGTCTAGTGATGAGGCGCCGAAGCGTCACGGTATGACCGTCAGCATACTCGTGCCGTCGTCCCTCGTCCGGGAAGCCGAAGACAAACGCGAGGCAACTCGCAAGATCGGCTACGTCGCCCGCGCGGCGACCGTGTTCCGGGCGGACCGCTTGGTCGTCTTCCCCGACGCGGAAGGCGAACGCAAGTGGGGCGGCGGATTCGTCGAAACCGTACTGAAGTACGCCGCGACGCCGCCCTACCTTCGAAAGGAGGTATTCGGCAAGCGGGACGAGTTGGAGTATGCGGGCGTCCTACCGCCGCTCCGCGCCGTATCACGGACCGGCTCCGAATCTGAGGGTTCGGGGTCGTTAAGACAGGGAATCGTGACCGAGGTCGGACCTGAAGGGCGCGTTCGGGTCAATTGCGGACTGCAACACCCGATCTCCCTCGTCGTACCGTCGAACATGACGGTCGGCGAGGGGGAGCGCGTTACCGTCAGGATCTCTTCGAGAAGACCGGTTCGTGCGAAGCTGGTGGACGACCCCGTACCGGGGCTCACAGTGAGGCGCATGAACCTTTCGGCGGCGCTCGACCGCGACGACGCTGGCGTCCGAATCGCCACGTCGCGCTTCGGAGAACCGCTCTCCGTGGGGCGGCTCGACGAACTCGTCGCGCGAACCGACCGCGATGGTATGACCGTCGCGTTCGGCTCGCCCGGTCGAGGCCTGCCGGAGATGTTCGGGATAGACCCCGAGCGTCTACCTGCGGTCGAATCCGGCGCTCCCAGCCGGTTCGACCTCTGGCTCAATACGGTTCCGAACCAGGGCAGCGAGGTCGTGCGAACGGAAGAAGCGATGTTCGCCTCCCTCGCGTGCCTGACCCTCAACAGCGAGTGATACGATGCCAGAAACAAGCAGACCACGCAGAGGTTCGCTGGGCTTCGGCCCCCGCAAGCGCGCGACCAGCGAGGTGCCGCGCTTCAATTCGTGGCCCGAGAGCGACGGACAGCCGTCGCTCCAAGGCTTCGCGGGTTACAAGGCGGGAATGACCCACGTGGTGATGGTCAACGACGAGGCGAACTCCCCCCGCGAAGGGATGGAAGAGACCGTGCCGGTCACCATCGTCGAGACGCCCCCGATGCGGGCCGTCGCGCTTCGCGCGTACGAAGACACCCCCTACGGGAAGAAGCCGCTGACCGAAGTGTGGGGTTCGGAGTTCCACGAGGAACTCGACCGCACGCTCAACGTGCCGGAGAACCACGACGCCGACGCCGCGGAGGAGGAACTCCGCGACGCCATCGAGGCGGGCGACGTGGCCGACCTCCGGGTCATCACCCACACCGTCCCCAGCGACCTGAAGAACGTACCGAAGAAACGACCGGACGTCATGGAAACGCGCATCGGCGGCGGTTCCCTCGGGGACCGCGCCGACTTCGCGCTCGAACTGCTCGGCGAGGGCGGCGAACACGATATGACAGACGTGTTCCGCGCCGGCGAGTACCTCGACATCGGTGGCGTCACGAAAGGAAAAGGAACGCAGGGTCCCGTCAAGCGGTGGGGCGTCCAGAAGCGGAAGGGCAAACACGCCCGCCAAGGCTGGCGACGCCGCATCGGTAACCTCGGCCCGTGGAATCCGTCGCGCGTGCGCTCGACGGTTCCCCAACTGGGCCAGACGGGGTACCACCAGCGCACCGAACTCAACAAGCGCCTCATCTCCCTCGGCGACGGCGACGAAGCGTCCGTCGACGGCGGCTTCGTCAACTACGGCGAGGTCGACGGACCGTACGCGCTCGTCAAGGGTTCGGTGCCGGGACCGAACAAGCGCCTCGTGCGCTTCCGCCCTGCGATTCGACCGACCGACCAACCGCGCCTCGACCCCGAGGTGCGCTACGTAAGCACGGAGTCTAACCAGGGATAACCCATGCAGGCAACAGTACGTGACCTGAACGGCGACGACGCCGGCACGCTCGACCTTCCGGAGGTCTTCGAGACGACCGTCCGGACGGACCTCATCAAGCGCGCCGTGGTCGCCGCGCAGGCGAACCGGAAACAGGACTACGGTACCGACCCCTACGCCGGGATGCGTACGTCCGCCGAGTCGCCGGGAAGTGGCCGCGGTATGGCCCACATCCCGCGAACGAACGGTCGGGGCGCTCGCGTCCCCAGTACCGTCGGCGGTCGCGTCGCACACCCGCCGAAGACGGAGAAAGACCGCTCGCGCTCGATCAACAAGAAAGAGCGCAAGAAAGCGGTTCGAAGCGCCATCGCGGCGACGGCCGACGCCGAACTCGTCGCGGAGCGCGGACACCGATTCGACGACGACGCGGAGCTTCCGCTCGTCGTCAGCGACGACTTCGAAGACCTCGTGAAGACGAAAGAGGTCGTCTCCTTCCTCGAAGCGGTCGGCATCGACGCCGACATCGAACGCGCGGAGGAGAACAAGACGATTCGCGCCGGTCGCGGGACGACCCGAGGCCGCAAGTACAAGACGCCGAAGTCGATCCTGTTCGTCACCAGCGAGGAGCCGTCCCGCGCGGCGCGCAACCTCGCCGGTGCGGACGTCGCGACGGCGCAGGAGGTCAACGCGGAGGACCTCGCGCCCGGTACGCACCCGGGTCGACTGACCGTCTGGACCGAGAGCGCGATAGAGGAGGTGGCCGACCGATGAGCGTCATCGAGTACCCGTGGGTCACTGAGAAGGCGATGAACGATATGGACTTCGACAACAAGCTCCAGTTCATCGTCTCGCTCGACGCCACGAAGCCGGAGATCCGCGACGAGATCGAGGAGCGCTACGAGGTCACCATCGACAGCATCAACACCCAAGTGACGATGAACGGGAACAAGAAGGCGATCGTCGCGCTGTCCGACGAGGACGACGCGCAGGACGTCGCCTCCCGAATCGGGGTGTTCTAACAATGGGACGCAGGATTCAAGGCCAGCGACGAGGTCGCGGCGCGCCGACGTTCCGCGCTCCGTCGCACCGATACAAAGCCGAACTGAGCCACAAGCGAGCCGAGGACGGGGACGTCGTCACCGGGACGGTCGTGGGTATCGAACACGACCCCGCCCGGAGCGCCCCCGTCGCGGCAATCGAGTTCGAGGACGGCGACCAGCGCCTCGTCCTCGCCCCCGAGGGCGTCGGCGTCGGCGAGGAGATTCAGGTCGGCGTCTCCGCCGAGATAAAGCCGGGCAACACGCTCCCGCTCGCCGAGATTCCGGAAGGGATCCCGGTGTGCAACGTCGAGCGCCAACCCGGCGACGGCGGGAAGTTCGCCCGCGCCTCCGGCGTGAGCGCGAACCTCATCACGCACGACCGAGAGGCCGCGGTCGTCGAACTCCCGAGCGGCGAGATAAAACGACTCTCGCCCCAGTGCCGCGCCACCATCGGCGTCGTCGCCGGCGGCGGCCGCACGGAGAAACCGATGGTCAAGGCCGGCAACAAGTACCACAAGATGAAAGCGCGCGGCACCAAGTGGCCGAACGTGCGTGGCGTGGCGATGAACGCCGTCGACCACCCGTTCGGCGGCGGTGGCCGCCAACACCCCGGCCGACCGAAGAGCGTTTCGCGGGACGCCCCGCCGGGACGCAAGGTCGGGGACATCTCGTCCCGACGAACGGGACGAGGAGGTAACAAATGAGCGACAGCGACTACCGAACCGGACGCGAGGGTGAGTTCACCTATCGCGGCTACGACCTGGACGAACTGCAGGACATGAGCCTGGAGGAAGTCGCGGAACTGCTCCCCGCACGAAAGCGGCGAACCATCCTTCGCGGGTTGTCCGTCGAGCAGGAGAAACTGCTCGAGAAGGCCCGGAACGCGACCGAGGAAGACTCGGCGAACAGTCCGATTCGGACGCACCTGCGCGACATGCCGGTGCTCCCGTCGTTCGTCGGGAAGACCTTCGCGGTTTACAACGGCAGCGAGTTCGAGCGCGTGCGGATCGAGCCGGAGATGCTGGGTCACTATCTCGGCGAGTTCCAGCTGACCCGCAACTCCGTCGAACACGGACAGGCGGGCATCGGCGCGACCCGCTCCTCGAAGTTCGTGCCACTCAAATAAACCATGGGAATCAGTTACAGCGTCGATGCCGACCCGGACACCACGGCGAAAGCGATGCTCCGGGAGCGGCACATGAGCCACAAGCACAGCAAGGCGATCGCCCGAGAGATAAAGGGCAAGACCGCCGGGGACGCGAAGGCGTACCTCCAGCAGGTCCTGAACGAGGAGCGGTCGGTGCCGTTTAAGCAGCACAACAGCGGCGTCGGCCATCGCTCGGACATCGACGGCTGGGACGCGGGGCGCTACCCCGAGAAGGCGAGCGAGGCGTTCATCGACCTGCTCGACAACGTCGTCGCCAACGCGGACGCCCAAGGCTTCGACGGCGAGTCGATGGAGATCGTGCACGTCGCCGCCCACAAGGTCGGCGAGGTGCAGGGTCGAAAGCCCCGCGCGTTCGGCCGCGCGACCGCCTGGAACACGCCCGAAGTCGACGTGGAGATCATCGTCGAGGAGGTCGAAGAGTAATGGCTGACGAACACCAGTTCATCCAAGACGGCCTCCAGCGGTCCCAGATAGACGAGTTCTTCGCGTCCGAACTCGGACGCGCGGGCTACGGCGGCATGGAAGTCGCCAAGACGCCGATGGGGACGCAGATCGTCCTCAAGGCCGAGAAGCCCGGGATGGTCATCGGAAAGGGCGGGAAGAACATCCGGAAGATCACCCGAGAACTCGGCGAGCGATTCGACTTGGACGACCCCCAGATCGACGTTCAGGAGGTCGACGAACCGGACCTGAACGCCCGAATCGTCGCCGACCGACTCGCCAACGCGCTCGAGCGCGGTTGGTACTTCCGGAAGGCGGGTCACACGACCATCGACCGCATCATGGACTCCGGCGCGCTCGGCGCCGAGATCGTCCTCTCCGGAAAGGTCACGGGCGCGCGCTCGCGCGTGGAGAAGTTCAACCGCGGCTACATCAAGCACAACGGTGAACCCGCACAGGAGATCGTCGACCGCGGTCAGGGCGTCGCCGTGATGAAACTCGGCACCATCGGCGTGGACGTGAAGATCATCCCGCCGGGAGCCAACCTGCCCGACGACTTCCGCATCGAGGAGGGTGCGGAGCCCGAAGACCTCGTGCCGGACGCCGTCGAGGCCAACGAGGCGGCGGACCTCATCGAAGAACCGGACGAGGAGGAACTCGAAGAACTCCGCGCCGACGAAGACGAGGAATCGCCGGAACCCGGCGAGGAAGAAATCGAAGAGGAAGTCGTCGAGGAAGTGCTCGACGAGGAGTCCGAAGCCGAGGCCGAGGCGTCCGAAGAGTCCGTCGAGGAGGAACTCGACGAACTCGAAGAGGAGGTCGAGGCGGAAGCCGAGGAACTGCTCGACGAGATGGAGAGCGAGGAAGCGGAGAGCGAGGAAGCGCAAGAGGAGGGTGAGGAGTAATGGCCATCCTCCACACCGCGGAGATTCGCGACATGACCCCCGCTGAGCGAGACGCCGAACTCGAAGACCTCGAGACGGAACTGCTCAACTCGAAGGCCGTGCAGGCCGCGGGTGGTGCGCCCGAGAACCCCGGACGCATCAAGGAACTCCGCCGCACCATCGCTCGCATCAAGACGATTCAGCAGGAAGAAGGCGACTTCGACGAGGAGTAACGATGCCGCTAACGCCCGAGACGCTCACGAAACACGAACTCGTCGGCCTGCGCGTGCGGGTCGCCTCGGCGACGAACCCCGACCTCGAAGCCATCGAGGGTCGGGTCGTCTCCGAGACGATGCGGACGCTTACCGTCGAGTCCGAGTCTCGGGCGAGACAGGTGCCCAAGCGCGGCGCGACGTTCGAATTCGCGCTCACAGATGAAGCCGCCGACGCCCGCAAGGGGTCGGGGACCGCGTCCGAACGCGGGTCGGAAACTGCCGGAGAGCGCTCCGGTCAGTCTGATTCGTGCGAGGGCGCGGCCTACGTTACGGTGGATGGGGAGACGCTGCTCTCACGTCCCGCACTGCGCACCGAAACTGGAGGTAACTCGAAATGGCGTTAGGATTGAACGTATCAGAACCGGAGGAAACCTGCTCCGACGAGAACTGTCCGTTCCACGGCTCGCTGGCCGTTCGCGGACAGGTGATCGAAGGGGAGGTCGCCTCCACCGACATGGACAAAACCGTCGTCGTCGAGCGAGAGTACGACGTTACAGTGCCGAAATACGATCGGCAGATGAAACGTCGCTCCCGCGTTCCGGCCCACGCGCCGGAGTGCCTGGCTCTCGAAGTCGGCGACACGGTTCGTATCGCAGAAACCCGACCGCTCTCGAAGACGAAATCGCACGTCGTCGTCGAGACGTTCGCGACCGATCGCGACGTAGCGTCGGGCGAGACAGAACACGCCTCGCCTTCCGGCGAGGAGACCACCGGCGACGTAACCGAGGGCGCATCGGACGACCGAGCGCCCGAGGGAGGTGACGACTGATGGAAGCGCTGAAAGCCGACGTCACGCAGGGCGTCGAGAAAGGCTCCCTGCTGACGTGCGCCGACAACACCGGCGCGCGCCAGCTGAAAGTCATCAGCGTCTCCAACTACCACGGCACGAAGAACCGCCATCCCAAGGCGGGAATCGGTGACAAGATAACGGTGTCCGTCACGAAAGGGACGCCCGAGATGCGCCGACAGGTGCTGGAGGCCGTCATCATCCGACAGCGCAAGTCCATCCGTCGTCCGGACGGCACGCGCGTCAAGTTCGAAGACAACGCGGCCGTCATCATCGACGACGTGGAGGAGCCGCGAGGGACGGAGATCAAAGGTCCCATCGCGCAGGAAGTCGCCGAGCGGTTCGGAAGTATCGCGAGCACGGCTACGATGATAGTATGACTCGACAACCACGCAAACAGCGAAATCAGACCGAGCGCGCCCCGCTGCACGAGCGGCACGAGCAGGTCAAAGCGACGCTGTCCGACGACCTCCGCGAGGAGTACGGACGGCGGAGCGTCCGCGTCAACGCGGGCGACACGGTCGAGGTCATGCGCGGCGACTTCGCCGGCGAGGAGGGCGAGGTGCTCGACGTGGACCTGAAGAACGCGGTCATCCACGTCGAGGACATCACCCTCGAGAAAGCCGACGGCGAGGAAGTGCCGCGGGCGCTCGACGCGAGCAACGTTCGCGTGACCGACCTCGACCTCGAAGACGATCGCCGCGAGGCGCGTCTGGAAGGTGATACCGAATGAGCAACCATCAGAAACGACTCTCCGTTCCGAACTCATGGCCGGTCGAGCGCAAGACCGCCACGTTCACCGTGAAGGCCGGCGCCGGCCCGCACGGTCGCGACGGCGTTCCGCTGCTCATCCTGCTGCGGGACGTGCTGGGCTACGCCGACTCGAAGAAGGAAGCCCGCTACGCGCTCAACCAGGGCTCCGTTCTCGTGAACGGGGAGGCGGTGAGAGACGAACAGCGACCCATCGGGATGTTCGACATCCTCGCGTTCACGGAACGCGAAGAGTACTACCGCGTCTTCCCCGACGAAGGCGGCCGACTCGCGCTGACCCGCATCGACGCGGACGCGGCGGACGGCCGACTGGCGAAGATAGAGGACAAGACGCAGGTTCCCGGCGGCGAAACGCAGCTCAATCTCCACGACGGCAGCAACCTCCGCGTGGGCGACGGCGGCGACTACAACACGAAAGACTCCATCGTCGTCAGCAACGACGACAAGGAGATCGTCGCTCACTTCCCCTACGAGGAGGGTTGTCTCGTCACCGCGGTCCGCGGTCAGCACGCGGGCGAGATCGGCGAAATCGCCGACGTCAAGGTGACGCCCGGCAGCGGGTCGAACAGCGTCGTGGTCGAGGGCGAGGACGGCTCCTTCGAGACGGTCGAGGAGTACGTCGTCGTCATCGACGAGAACTTCGTGGGTGGTGAGGACGAATGAGCGAAGCCGAGTTCCACCAGATGCGCGAGCCGCGAGTGGAGAAGGTCGTCGTCCACATGGGCGTCGGCGAAGGCGGCCGCGAACTCGCCAACGCCGAGGACATCCTCGAAGACGTGACCGAACAGCAGAGCGTCCGCACGCTGGCGAAGTCCACGCTACCGGATTTCGGCATCCGACAGGGCGACCCCATCGGCGCGAAAGTGACGCTCCGCAACGAGGAGGCGCACGAGTTCCTCGAGACGGCGCTCCCGCTGGCCGACCTCTCGACGACGCAGTTCGACGAGACGGGGAACTTCAGCTTCGGCGTCGAGGAACACACCGAGTTCCCGGGCCAGGAGTACGACCCGAACGTCGGAATCTACGGACTCGACGTAACCGTCAATCTCGTCCGACCGGGGTACCGCGTCGCCAAGCGCGACAAGGTGACCCGCCAGATTCCGTCGAACCACCGGCTGACGCCCGAGGACGCCATCGCGTTCCTCGAGGCCAACTTCGACGTCGAGGTGAACGAATGAGCGAGAGCGAAAACGACGCGACCGGCGAGCAGACGGCCAAGCGCACGGGACAACTCGAATCGTGCCAGCGCTGCGGTCGAAAGCAGGGTCTGGTCGGCAAGTACGACATCAACCTGTGTCGCCAGTGCTTCCGCGAAATCGCACGCGACATGGGATTCAAGAAGTACCGATAACAATGGCAGGAAACGACCCCCTCAGCAACGCACTCTCCGGCGTGAACAACGCCGAGAGCGTCGGTCATCTGTCCCACACGGTAGAGCCCGCCTCGAACGAGATCGGCAGCGTGCTCGAGGTCTTCTACGACCACGGGTACATCGACGGCTTCGAGTTCGTCGAAGACGGTAAAGCCGGTCTGTTCGAGGTCGAACTGAAAGGCGCGATAAACGAGTGTGGCGCGGTCAAGCCCCGCTACTCGGCGGGCAAGGACGATTTCGAGAAGTGGGAGAAGCGGTTCCTCCCCGCCCGGGACTACGGGGCGCTCGTCGTCACGACCAGCCACGGCGTCATGAGCCACTACGAGGCCCGCGAACAGGGCGTCGGTGGCCAAGTCATCGCGTACGTCTACTAGAACAATGCCACGAGTAGAAATCGAAATTCCGGACGAGGTGACCGCCGACGTGGACCATCTCGATCTGACCATCGATGGACCGGAAGGAACCGTCACGCGACGGCTCTGGTACCCGGACATCGACGTCAGCGTCGAGGACGGTACGGTCGTCATCGAGAGCGATGCCAACGACGCCAAAACGAAGGCGACGATGGGCACGTTCGAGAGCCACGTACGAAACATGGTACACGGCGTGACCGAGGAGTGGGAGTACAAGATGGAAGTCTTCTACTCTCACTTCCCGATGCAGGTGCGCTCCGAAGGCGAGGAAATCGTCATCGAGAACTTCCTCGGCGAGAAAGCGCCCCGTCGGACGCGAGTCCACGGGGACACCACCGTTCAGGTGGACAACGAGGAGCTCTTCCTGCGCGGCCCGAGCATCGAAGACGTGGGCCAGACCGCCGCGGACATCGAACAACTGACTCGCGTGCAAGGAAAAGACACGCGAGTGTTCCAGGACGGCGTCTACATCACGGAGAAGCCGTCCACGGGAGGTGCCTGATAGATGGCAGACGAACCCGAACAGATCGAAGACATCAGCGGTGTCGGCGACAGCAAGGCCGAGTCGCTTCGAGAGGCCGGCTACGAGTCCGTCGAGGACGTCAAAGCCGCCAGCCAGAGCGACCTCTCCGAAGTCGAAGGAATCGGCAACGCGCTCGCCGCCCGCATCAAAGCGGACGTGGGCGGTCTCGAAGTCGAAGAGGAGACGGAAGCCGAAATCGAAGAGGAAGAGCCGGAAGAAGAAGAGGAGCCGGAAGAGGAAGTCGAGACCGAACTGCGCCCCCGCGGACTGACGGAGAAGACGCCCGACCTCGACGAGAAGGAGGGACGACTGCTCCGCCAGCGCAAGCGCGAGGGGAAACCGCAGTTCAACCGGCAGGATTACCACAAGAAAAAGCGGACGCCCGAATCGTGGCGGAAGCCCCGCGGCAACCTCAGTAAGCAGCGCCGCGGCATCAAGGGGAAAGGCGACATGGTCGAGTCCGGCTACCGGACGCCCAAGGCCGTGCGCGGCAAGCATCCGAGCGGCTTCGACGAGGTTCGCGTCCACAACGTGGACGACCTCGAAGGTGTCGACGGCGACACCGAAGCGGTTCGCATCGCCTCGAAAGTCGGCGCTCGCAAGCGCGAGCGCATCGAGGAGTCCGCCGAAGAAGCGGGCATCCGCGTTCTCAACCCGACGTACGTCGAAGTGGAGGTAGAAGAATGAGCGACCTGAGTGCACAGAAGCGACTCGCCGCCGACGTGCTCGACGTCGGGAAGAACCGCGTCTGGTTCGACCCCGACGCGCAGGGTGCCATCGCGGACGCGATCACCCGCGAGGACATCCGCGAACTCGTCGACGACGGGTCGATTCGAGCGAAAGACGCAAAGAGCAACTCCCGCGGCCGCGCCCGCGAGCGCAAATCGAAGCGCGCCTACGGGCACCGTTCCGGTGCCGGCACCCGCAAGGGGAAGAAGGGCGGCCGCAAGGACTCGAAAGAGGAGTGGACGAACCGGATTCGCGCGCAGCGACGCAAACTGCGCGAACTCCGCGCCGACGGCGAAATCACGCAGACGCAGTACCGCGACCTGTATGATAAGGCAAAAGGCGGGGAGTTCCGTAGCGTGCAATACCTGCTGAACTACATCGAGAACAACTACTAACAATGGCAACTGGACCACGATACAAGGTGCCGATGCGCCGCCGCCGAGAGGTCCGGACTGACTACCATCAGAGGTTGCGCCTGCTGAAATCAGGCAAGCCGCGTCTGGTCGCTCGCAAGAGCAATCAGCACGTCAGGGCGCAGCTGGTCACGATGGGTCCCGACGGCGATAACACGGTTGCGAGCGCCTTCTCCGGCGACCTGGCGGAGTACGGCTGGGAGGCCCCGACGGGCAACCTCCCCAGCGCGTACCTCACCGGGTACCTGCTCGGTAAGCGCGCGCTCGAAGCCGACTACGACGAGGCGGTGCTCGACATCGGCCTCAACACGGCGACACCCGGCAGCAAAGCGTTCGCAGTACAGGAAGGAGCGATAGACGCCGGCCTCGATATCCCCCACAACGAGAGCGTGATGGCGGACTGGTCGCGCAACCGCGGCGAGCACATCGCCGAGTACGCGGAACAGCGCGACGAACCGCTGTACGGCGGGGATTTCGACGCCACCGAACTACCCGAGCACTTCGACGAAGTGCTCTCGAACCTCCAGGAGGACGAATAACATGAGCAATTCCAACGGCTGGCAACCCCAGACCCGTCTCGGCCGCAAGGTCGTCGAAGGCGACATCGAGACGATGGAGGAGGCGCTGAACTCCGGGCTCCCGCTGAAGGAGCCGGAACTCGTCGATCAGCTCCTCCCCGGCCTCGAAGACGAAGTGCTGGACATCAACATGGTCCAGCGCATGACCGACTCCGGTCGGCGGGTGAAGTTCCGCTGCGTCTGCGCCATCGGCAACCGCGACGGTTTCGTCGGCTACGCCGAAGGCCGAGACGACCAGGTCGGCGGTGCCATCCAGAAGGCTATCGAGATAGCGAAGCTGAACATCATCGACGTACCCCGCGGCGCGGGGTCGTGGGAGGACCGCAGCGACCGACCGCACTCGCTCACCCACCGGACGACCGGGAAGGCGGGCAGCGTCGAGGTCGAACTCATCCCGGCGCCCGCCGGACTGGGTCTCGCCGCGACCGACACCGTTCGAAAGATACTCGAACTCGCGGGCGTCGAGAACGCGTGGACGAAGAGCCACGGTAACACGCGGACGACGCTCAACCTCGCCAAGGCGACGTACAACGCGCTGGAGAACGCGTCGCAGGCGCGGGGGCCGCGCGCTCGCCCCGACGAGGAACCGCCGGAGGTGGCCGACTGATGAAGGCAGTCGTCCAGCTTCGCGGCGAGGTCAACATGCACCAGGGCGTTCGGGACACCCTCGGGATGCTCAACATCCACAGGGTGAACCACTGCGCGCTGGTCCCGGAGACGGAGACCTACCGCGGCATGATAACCAAGGTCAACGACTTCGTCGCCCACGGCGAACCCGACCGGGAGGTTCTGGAGACGCTCCTCTCGAAGCGCGCCGAACCGCTCGAAGGCTCGGACGACGTGGACGACGAGTGGGTAGCAGAGAACACCGATTACTCCGACATCGCCGACCTCGCAGGGGCGCTGCTCGACGAGGAGACGACGCTCCGCGAGCAGGGGCTCACCCCCGTCCTCCGACTCCACCCGCCGCGCGGCGGCCACGAGGGCATCAAGCACCCCACGAAAGAGGGCGGCCAACTCGGAAAACACACGACAGAGGAGATAAACAAGCTCCTCAAGTCGATGCGATAACCATGACGAACAAGAAACGACGCCAACGCGGCTCGCGCACGCACGGCGGCGGGACGCACAAGAACCGCCGCGGTGCCGGTAACCGCGGCGGACGCGGACGCGCAGGCCGCGCGAAACACGAGTTCCACAACTACGAACCGCTCGGAAAGCACGGGTTCTCCCGACCCGAAGACGCGAAGGAGACGGTGAGCACCGTCTCCGTGCAGAAGCTCGACGAAGACGCCCCGCTGTTCGCGGCGGACGGCGTCGCCGAGGAGACCGACGGCGGCTACCGAATCGACGCCCGCGACGTCGTCGACGACGGCTGGGACGCCGACGCAGTTAAGGTGCTCGGCGGCGGTCAAGTTCGCAACAGCCTCGAAGTCACCGCGGACGCCTTCTCGGCGAGCGCGGTCGAACTCATCGAGGAAGCGGACGGCGACGCCGTCCTGAGCGAGCGGGCCGAGGCCGAAGACGCCGAACCCGCCGAATCAGAGGAAGAACCAGAGGACTAACGCATGGGATGGAAGGAGGCCGCTGAACCAGTCCTGACGCGAATGCCGGCCGTCCAGCGCCCCGAGGGGCACGTCCCCTTCAAGCGCAAGCTAGGGTGGACGGCGGGCGTCCTCGTGCTGTATTTCTTCTTGACGAACGTCACCCTGTACGGGGTTGACACGAGCACCGACCTCTTCGGTCAGTTCCGCTCGCTGCTCGCCGGTCAGCAGGGTTCGGTCTTGCACCTCGGCATCGGTCCCATCGTCACCGCGAGCATCGTTCTTCAACTGCTCGGCGGCGCTGACCTGCTGGGGCTGGACACCGACGACCCGCGCGACCAGGTGCTCTATCAGGGCCTCCAGAAGCTGTTGGTCATCGTGATGATCTGCCTGACGGGCCTGCCGATGGTGTTCGTCGGCGGGTTCTTCAAACCGGAGGGTGCGCTCGTCCAGAGCCTCGGCTCCGCGATGGCCGTCAAGTGGCTCATCTTCGGCCAGATATTCGTCGGCGCCGCCCTCGTCCTGTTCATGGACGAAATCGTGAGCAAGTGGGGCGTCGGCAGCGGTATCGGGCTGTTCATCGTCGCCGGCGTCAGCCAGCAGCTCATCGGCGGCCTGTTCTCGCCCCCGGGACTCGGCAACCAGACGGGGTTCGTCCCGTTCTGGATCTCCGTGCTCATCGGGAACGCGCAGGGCGTCCCGTCGCTGTTGACCGGAGAGGGCGTTCGGATGGTACTGCTCGGAACGAACACCGGAACCGGCCTCATCGCGCTCGCCACGACGCTGTTGATCTTCGGCATCGTCGTGTACGCGGAGAGCGTGCGCGTCGAGATTCCGCTCAGTCACGCGCGAGTGAAGGGCGCTCGCGGTCGCTTCCCAGTGAAGCTCATCTACGCGAGCGTTCTGCCGATGATCCTCGTCCGCGCCCTGCAAGCGAACATCCAGTTCATCGGGCGCATCCTGTACGGCCAACTCGGGAACAGCATGCCCGCGTGGCTCGGCACCTACAGCAACGGACAGGCCACGGGCGGGCTGTTCTACTACTTCGCACCCATCCAGTCGACGACCGACTGGATGTGGTGGACCGCCGGTTCCGCCGCCGCCCAAGAGCCGTGGCAGGTGTTGCTCCGCGTCGCCATCGACCTGACGTTCATGGTCATCGGCGGCGCCATCTTCGCCATCTTCTGGGTCGAGACGACGGACATGGGTCCGGAGGCGACGGCGAAGCAGATTCAGAACTCCGGGATGCAGATCCCCGGATTCCGTCAGAACACGGGCGTCATCGAGAAGGTGATGGAGCGGTACATCCCGCAGGTCACCGTCATCGGCGGCGCGCTGGTCGGCCTGCTCGCCGTCATGGCGAACATGCTCGGCACCATCGGCGGCGTCTCCGGAACGGGACTGCTGCTGACGGTCTCCATCACCTACAAGCTCTACGAGGAGATCGCCGAAGAGCAGTTGATGGAGATGCACCCGATGATGCGCGAGATGTTCGGCGGCTGACGTAGGATTTCTCCACTTTTTTGTCTCGACAATCAGAGAGTCGACCAGCCGCTGCGATAACGGATACCGCCCGTCGAACGTCGGGACGGCGAACGCCGAACCCTTCGCGATGCGCGGGCGAGACGTTCGCCGGGTGCGCTAACCGGCTCTGCGCGCTTCACTCGGTGACCGTCGACCGCTCGTAGAGTTCGTTTCGGGTCCCGTAGCGGTCGTGGAGACGCTCCGTCACCATCCCCGACGTTCGCGGCGGGTTTGCCGTCTCAGAGGAAGCTCCGGACGGGAATTCGCAACGTCTGACCGGAATCGGGGGACGCTACTTTACGGCGAAAAAGCGTCAGTAGCTCGTAAGACGGGACTGATTAAGCCGGCTCCGCGCGACTTCGCAGTACTCTTCCTCGACCTCGAACCCGACGTAGTTACGGCTCAGATTATTCGCCGCAACCAACGTCGAACCGCTTCCGGCGAACGGGTCGAGAACGGTCATCCCCTCGTTACTGCTGGCCGTAACGAGGCGTTCCATCAGCGCGAGCGGTTTCTGCGTCGGGTGGTCCCTCTCTTCCCCGTAGAAGTCGATATCGTCCCAGACGTTCGTCAGCCCCATCTCGGTGTTGAACGTGTGCCGGACGTCCTCGTGGGGGACGTCGAAACCGAAAATCTCCTGCAGGATTTCCCACTTGTCCTTCGGCGGGACCTTCCCCATGACGTTGTCACCAGCGTAAATGGACCAGAGGCCGCCGCCGCCGGTCTCCGCCCCGAGTCGCTCGTTGATATCGTGCGAACTCAGACCCTCGTTCTCGTTCATCAGATTGAGGACCCTCTTTACAATCGGCCGCGCGTCGTACACCGAGAAGAGAATCATCTCCGTCGTGTTGGGGAACAGCCGATAATCCTTCGTCGCGCGTCCGCTGACGGCCTGCATCCCCTTATCGACGACGAGCTGCTGTCGAACGTTGAAGTCGTTCTCCTCGATATCGGGGACGACGTGGGCTAACGTGCGGAAGTATCCGAACAGGTAGAACGACCCGCTGATTTTCGACACGCGAGAGATCTGTTCGATCCACTCCCGACACCAGTCGACGTACTCGTCCTTGGTCCGCCACTCGTAGTCCCACGACTGATTGATGGTTTTGTAGTACGGCGGATCCGCGACGACCAAGTCGATGCAGTTGTCGGGGAGTTCCTTCAGGCCCTCGATGCAGTCTTCGTTGTGTACGCGATTTAAAAGAGAGTTCGGCACCTCGTTCGTCTCGATCAGCGAAACCGGGTCTTCCATTAGTGGACGTTCTATCGCTCACGCATGATTTACTTCACTGTTTAGCCTCTGCTCGTCCCTTCGCCGAGTATCGTTCGACGCTCGTCTTCGCATCGCCCATCTACAGTAAAATCCCGGGAATCATATATTTTTCTAACATCAACATGGGATGCATAAATAAGTATTTAAATCTGGTCTCCACAGACTCTAACTGCGATGATGCTTACGTCCCCCACGGATTTTGACATCCTCGACGCCCTCTCCGACGGCAAACGGAACAACGCCGTCAACCTCGCCCACGTCCTCGACAAGAATCGAGCGTACATCAACACGAGGCTACCGATTCTCACCGATTACGGTCTCCTCGAACGCGTCGGTCCGGCTTCGAACAGCGGTCTGTACGTCATAACCGACAAGGGTCGGGTCGTCGCTGAACATCGGTCGGACTACCGGTCCGCGGATGTGGACTTCGACGCATTGGTCAGACGGGAGCTTCGAGGAGACGAAGAGCGCCCCGACTGAGACGGCATCTCTCTCCTCGGTTCTGCTTCCGTAGGACATCGTCCTGACTGCAAACGTCTTGTGTGGGTATTACAACACCAATAACAGACGAAGGTGGCATATGATCTCATCGGGGCCGTTCCTCGAAAAACTCGTTACTCCTACCAGAGGTGCTCAATAACCGTCTGAACGGTATGTGGTGATATGCAGAGATTGAGCGCATCGGCTGAGAAATAACCGCGCGACTCTTCACTTCGAGAACATCTTCCGAAGGCTCATCGGCGTCGAACTGTAGAGCGACATCGAAGCGCCACTCAAGTATCGAAGCCGAACAGGTCGAGAAAACGGATAGTGGGTTACAACTGTCCCCGACCGGACTGCTGGCCCATCTGCGACTGTTGACTCGTCGACTGCTGTCCTCCCATCTGTTGGCCCATCGACTGCTGGCCGCCCTGCCAGCCGATGGAATCGAGCATCTGGGTCGTCGAGTTGACGGCTCGTTGCAGGTCGGAGACGACCGGCGTGAGCATCGGCTGCTGTTGGGCGGCCTGCTGAAGCTGCTGGATGTCGTCCTGCGCCACTTCGACGAACGTCTGGGCCAGGTACGGACCGTGGCGGGAATCCCGGACGATGAGCTTCTCGTTCAACTCCGCTATCTCGGCGAGGTCTTCGAGCGCCCGCGGAATCTCCGTCTCGCCCGGTATCTGCCCGTGAATCTGCTCGGCCGCCCACTCGCACGACTTCTTCAGGCGGCTGAAGTCGTGGAGCGCCGTCCGCATGTCGTTCGGGAGCATCTCGTCGTACGCGAGTATCTGTTGCTGACCGGACTGCTGCCCCGTCGACTGTCCGCCCATCGACTCCTGCATCGACCGTTGGCCCATTTGCTGACCGCCGCCCTGCTGTCCGCCCATCTGCTGTCCGCCCATCTGCTGACCGCCCATCTGCTGACCGCCCGCCTGATGGCCGAACTGTCGGCCCTGCGACTCGCCCGTCCGTTGGTGGTGACCGTGCTGTTGGTACTGTTGCGGTTGTTGGTACTGTCGTGCCATTGTGTAACCCCCACCGACCAGATTACGGTGAGTTCCATAGGTGTGGTGGCCTCCCGATTTCAGGGTCGAATTTAGGCGAAGACGCGTCGATTTATACGCGCCCGTACCGTCGTCTCACCTATGAACCGGGAACGGGGCTTCTTGGTGTTCCTGATCGCCGTCTTCGGCCTGTTGGCTGCCCTGCTCGTCAGACCGTTTCTCCAGTACGTGTTGGCGGCGATCCTGCTGGGATACATCCTCCACCCGCTCCAGCGACGACTCGCTCCCCGCGTCGGCTCGCGCGTCTCCGCGCTCTCGCTCGTGGTGGTGGCCACTCTCGTCGTGTTCATCCCGGTCGTCAGCCTCCTCACCATGGCCGTCCAGCAGGCCATCTCCCTCCTCCGAGCCGTCGCCCGGGGGGACTCCCGACTGCTGGAACTGTTCTCCCTCGTCGAGCGGTACACCGGCGTCTCCATCGAGGGGCGAAGTTTGCGCGAGTTCATCCCGACCAACCTCACGTCGGGGCTGCTGGAGAACGCCCTGACCGTGTTCGGGAGCATCTCCGACGCGCTCCTCGGCGTCACGGTGCTGGCGTTTCTCCTCTACTACCTCCTCGTGGACGGGGCGGCGTTCGTCCGCTGGCTTCGACGCATCACCCCGCTCGCGGAGGGCGTGCAGGACGAACTGTACGCCGAGATGGACCGGGTGATGTGGGGCGTGCTCGTCGGCAACGTGTTGGTCGCCCTCGTGCAGGGCGTGCTGACCGGCATCGGCCTCTTCGTCGCGGGCGTTCCGGGCGTGGTGTTCTGGACTGTCGTGACGATCCTCCTCTCGTTGCTTCCGATAATCGGCGCCTCCGTCGTCTGGCTCCCGGCATCGGTGTACTTGCTCGTCGCCGACCGCCCGGTCGCGGCGGCGTTCCTGTTCGCCTACGGCACGCTGGTCATCAGCCTCTCGGACAACTACCTCCGCCCCGTCGTCAGCGGTCACGAGGCGCGATTGAATCCGGGGCTGCTCGTCGTCGGCATCTTCGGCGGCGTCTACGCGTTCGGAATCATGGGGCTGTTCTTCGGTCCCGTCGTCCTCGGAATCCTCCGGGCGCTCCTGACCGTGTACGCCCGCGAACATCCGACCGAGCCGTCGACGTGAGGGCGTGCCCCGTCACCGAACGCGGGTCGTCCGTCGGCCGAGCGAGTTGTTTTCGAGGACGTTTCCCGACGACGACTGCGACACGACGATATCCCGCCGGTTCTCCGCGCCGCGGTTGCCGACGACGCGGTTCTCGTCGCTCGATATGAGCAGGATGCCCGCGTCGCTGCTGCCGACGATCCGGTTGCGGAGGACGGCGTTTCGGTCGCTCGACCGCAGGCGGACGCCGACGGCGTTCTCGCGCGCGACGTTCTCCGCTATCGTGTTGTTCCGCGCGCCGTCGGCGAGGTAGACGCCGTAGAAGCGGTTCGAGACTCGGTTGTCCCGTACCCGGTTGTCGTCGGCACCGGAGAGCCAGATTCCCGCGATTCGGTTCCCGGTCGCCTCGCCGCCGCGCACCACGTTCCCGTTCGCGCCGAACAGGGCGACGCCGAACTGGTTGCCCCGGGCGACGGTGCCGACGACCCGGTTCCCGCTGGCTTCGACCAGTTGGACGCCGACCAAGGCGTTCTCGGTCGCCGTGGTGTTTCGAAGGGTGTTGTTCTCGCTCGCCCCGACGAGGAAGACGCCCGCCACCGCGTTCGACCGGGCGACGTTGTCCGCGACCGTCCCCCCGCGAACCGACACGAGCGAGAGGCCGACGCGGTTGCGCGTCGTCGTCGTGTTCCGAACCGTCGCGTTTCGGACGCCCGCGAACCGAATTCCGTCGTCCCAGTCGCTCGCCGCGACGTTCCGTACGGTGACGTTCGAGCCGCCAGTGACGAGCACGCCCGCGGAGCCGAACGCGCCGACGCCGTCGATTCGGTGCCCTCGACCGTCGAGTACCACGTCGTTCGCCGTGATGCGAACGCAGCGACTCACCGTCGTGTTCGTCACGTCGTCCGTGAGCGCGTAGCGACCGGGGCTGGAAATCTCCCGGCACGAATCGACCGTCGTTTGGCTCGCCGCGACGCCGGGGTTCGTCCCGGCTTTCGGGGTCGCCTCCGAGACGAACGCGCTCGTTCCTCCCGCGAACGTGACCGCCACCGCGAACAGTACCGCGAGTACAGTACGCATGATTCGCGTTCACGCTCCCCGCTGTTCGTTATTCGCTCGCCGAAAGCGAGCAACCGCCCGTTTCCGCTCGGTTACGGTCGCAACCGACGGAGAACGGGGATTTCGGCGACCTTCTCGTCCGGTAAGTCGTCCCATCGAATCCCTGACGGCCGGGCGAACTCGGTGTCCGTCCGAACGACGCGCTCCGGCGTCACGACGATGTCCATCGGCACGTCGTGCGCCTCGACCCGAACGTCGTCGTCCACGACCTGCAACTCGTGGACCGTGGTGACGACGGTCGTCGAGTCGTCCACCCCGCCGAGTTCCCGGAGGACGGCGTACTCGAGGTCGCTGTACCCTTCTCCCTTCCCGACCCGCGCACCGTCTTCCGTGACCGCGACGCTCCCGGAGACGACGAGATCGACGCGAGGCACCTCGTCCGGACCGACGGGGTCGGCGTGCTCGTCCATCTTCGAGACCGTGGCGGCGGCGTCGGTGTCGGCGATCTCCGCCGGGTCGAGTTTCGCGAAGGGCTTCTCGTCCCCGAGTCGCGGTCGGGCCATGTAGACGACCTTCCCCTCGCGGAGCGCGCGCCGCCGCACCGGCAACTGGGGCGCGTCCGGGTTGGCCTTCACCGCGTCGGCGTCGCTCCACTCCGGCAAGTCGGCGAGTCGCTCCGCCGACTCCGAAGCGCCCGCGAAGTTCGGGATTCGACCGTGAGGCGGGAACGGAAACCGGGCGACGCCCTCGTCTTCCAATCGCGTCCAGATTCGCTCGCGGAGGTCGTCTTTGTCCATACCGGCAGTGGTGCGCCGTCGAACAAAAAGCGCGGGTGTCGTCTCGGCCCCGTTTCGCCGTCCGTATCGGATCCGGACGTTTTCGCACGCCCGGAGCGGCGACGGAGCGACGCTCCTCGGCGTCGCCACAACGACTTTGCCGCTCCTTCCCGTCCTGCGCGTGATGGCCAAGTACGTCTCTCTCATCAAACTCCGCGGGCCGGTGCAGAACGTCCAGAAGATGGCGGCGGTGTGGGGCGACCTCGACATCGACGTTCGGGAGTACGGCGCCGAACTCGAACAGAGCTACGCGATACTCGGCGAGTACGACTTCATGGTCGTCATGGACGCGCCCGACCGGGACACCGCCTTCCGCGCCTCGCTCGCCATCGAGAACCAGGGGTTCGACTCCCAGACGATGGAGATAATCCCCGTCGAGGAGTTCGCGGAACTCGTGGAGGACTGACCCGCGAACCGCCCGGCGGAAGCCTCAACTCCGTTCCGCACCAAGGCCGACCGTGATTCGACTGCGGGACGGAGTCCACATCGACGCCGGCCGGACCGTCGTCGCCGACGCGCGGAGCGCGGTCGGCGACGTGAACTTCGTGAGCCACGCCCACGCCGACCACACCTTTCGGACGACGCCGAGGACGGTGCTCTGTTCCGCCGAGACCGCGGCGCTCGTGCGGGCGCGGACGGGCGCGAAGTTCGAGTCCACCGAGTCGGTGCCCGGCATCGACCTCCTGCCCGCGGGCCACGTCGTCGGGTCGCGGGCCGCGCTGATAGACGCCGACCGGCGGTACCTCTACACCGGCGACTTCTCGACGCGGGACCGCCTCTTCCTCGACGGATTCTCCCCCGTCCCCGCCGACGTGCTGGTGATGGAGACGACCTACGGCGACCCCCGGTACCGCTTCCCGCCGCAGGCCGAATTGGAGGCCGAAATCTGCGACTGGCTGGCCGACCGCGACGACCCGCTCTTCCTGTTCGGCTACTCGCTCGGCCGCGCGCAGAAACTCCAGCACCTCGCCCGCCGGGCGACGAACCGACCGGTCGTCGTCGCCGATTCGATTCGGGAGGTGAACGAGGCCATCGAGGCGGTGAGTGACGTCTCGTTCGACGCGGAACCGTTCGAGGCCGACGCGCTCTCGGGCGACGAGATCGTCGTCCTCCCCTCCAATCTCGCGCGCCGGGAGTGGGTGACCGACCTCGTCTCCCGCGTCGGCGGCGTGAAGGTCGGCTTCTCCGGGTGGGCGGTCACCGACTCTTACCGCTACCGCGGCGGCTACGACGCGACGTTCCCGCTCTCCGACCACTGCGACTTCGACGAACTCGTCTCGGTGGTCGAGGCGGTGAACCCCGACACCGTCTACACCCACCACGGGTTCGCCGAGGAGTTCGCCGCGCACCTCCAGAAATCGGGGTACGACGCCCGACCCCTGAAACGGGACCAGACGTCGCTCTCGGAGTTCGCGTGACGGGCGGTCGTTCGGCCAGCGAACGAAGCACCGGGAAGCGGTACGGCGACCGGGCGCGGGAAGACTCGACCGCTTCGAGCGCCGAGTTCGCGCTCCGAGTACGCGCGGCGCGACGGTACCGTTGCGGTGCGTTCCCGCCGAAAGGGACGAAACCGTCCGAGTACCTCGAACGTAGCGACCGGGAAATCGGCTCTTAATCCCCGGCAGGCGGTCGATAACAAAGCCCCCATCCGGCGTTTCGCCGTGTCGTGTTCGGTCTTCGCCGCCTGCTCGCTCGCGGGCTCGTCGTCGCGCTCGTCGCCAGCGTCTGTCTCGTCACGATGACGGGCGTCTGGCCGCCGGCCTACACCGTCATCAGCGGGAGCATGGCCCCGAACGTCGAACGCGCGGACGTGGTCGTCGTGATGGACGAACACCGCGTCACGCCGCCGGGAAGCCGCGCGGGCGTCGTCTCCGCGCAGGTCGCGCGCGAGCGAGGCTACCGGTCGCTCGGCGGGTCGGGCGACGTGCTCGTCTTCCAACCGAACGGCGACGAGTCCGCGATTCCCATCCTCCACCGCGCGCGGTTCTGGGTCGAGGCGGGCGAGAACTGGTACGACGAGGCCGACCCCGCCTACGTCGGCAGGGCGGACGACTGCGCGGAACTCGACAACTGCCCCGCCCCGCACGCCGGATTCATCACGAAAGGCGACGCGAACGATTACTACGACCAGGCGGCCGGACTGTCGCGGCCGGTTCGCCCGGCGTGGATAATCGGCGTCGCCGTCGTCCGCATCCCCGACCTCGGAACCGTCTCCGCGCGCTTCGACGATCACTCCCGGAGGAGCGCGACGCTGAGCAGCGTTCCGCCGCCGCAGACCGTCGACTCGCGGGTGAGCGCGTACAGCACGCCGTCGCGGTCGGTTTCGACCTCCTGTAGCACCTCGTACGTCGCCGGGTCGTACAGCGTCCCGACGCGGTCGCCCGCCTCGACGCGGTCGCCGAGTTCGTGCCCCGACTCGACGACGAACAGTCCCGAGTCGGTCGCGTCGACCCGGCCGAGGTGGTTGCGCGCCAGCGCGGGGTCCCCGTTGTCGACGGGGGTTTCCGCGAGCGCGCCGAGGTGACGGCAGACGTTCAACAGTCCCTCCAGTCCCGTCTCCACCGCGTCCTCGACGACTTCCTTGTTGTGCGCGAGTTCGGGGGTGATGGAGGGAATCCCCTCGCGCGTGGCGGCGACGCGGAACTTCCCGCCGAAGTTCCGCTCCTCCCACTCCGCGGAGGCGTCGTCGCCCGCCTCCTCGGAGAGCAGGAGGTCGGTGCCGAACGCCTCCGCGAGTTCGCGCGAGGCGCGGTCGCCCTCCATGAACACGACGTGGGTGAGCATGTCCGGACTGCCCGTGTGGAGGTCGACGATGGCGTCCGCGTCGCTCGCGTACTCCCAGAGGGTGGCGGCCATGCGCTCGTGGAGCGTCCCCTCGTCGTCCCCGGGCCAGACGCGGTTCATGTTCGGATTGACGCTGTCGATCCGTTCGGGCGTGGTGTAGGACACGCGGTCGAAGGTGAGCGGGTCGGCCACCGGAACCGCGACGATTCGCCCCGCGAGCGCCGCGGGGTCTATCTCCTCGTGGAACCGCCGGAGCACCTCGGTTCCGTTTATCTCGCGTCCGTGCTGGGCGGCCTGCACGTACAGCGTCGGCCCGTTTTCCTCGCCTTCGTAGGTGTGAACCGTCGTCTCGAGTGCGACACCCGAGGGAAGTCGTGCCAGCGTCACCCGCTCCGCGGTGTGCCCTGCCATGGGTGGGTGACGGTACGGAAAGGTGTTGAACGTATCGCACTGCACGTAACGACCCGATTCCGTTGAAGCATCGCCCGTCGAAGAAAGGTAATCCCCGCGACGGAGGGATATTCGCCGCGGCCGCCGAACGTCACCGCGACGCTTCTTCCTCCTCTCCGTCCCAGTAATCCACGGCGTCGTCGAGTCGATAGTAGCCGTGGAGGGTTCGGCCGTCGCGTCCGCCCGGCGGCGACCCGACGAACACGCCGAACTTCTCCGAGTCGGGGTAGACGCTCACGTCCGGTTCGTCCATCGTCGAAACGGCCAGGTAGGTGAGCGGTTCGTCGGAGTCGTTGACGACCCGATGCGCCCCGCTCTCGTCGGCGGGGAGGGCGACGTAGTCGCCTTCGGCCAGCGATAGCGTCTCCCCGGCGAGTCGCAGCGCGCCCGCGCCCGAGAGGACGAACAGCGCCTCCTCGTTCCCGGCGTGATAGTGGTACGGCCACGACCGTTTCCCCGGCGGAATCTCGTACAGACTGCACCCGAGTCGGTCGCCGCCGGCGGCGTCCCCCAACCGCTTGCGTCTGAACGACGTCTCTCCTTCCTCCGATGCGCTCCAGTCGACGGCATCCGCGTTCACTTTCGCCACGTCTGAGGTGACGAACTCGGCCACCATAACACTGCGCGAGGTTCGCGGAGTCCCGCCGCGCGCGAGACCCGTCGCGATTTCTGTCTCGACCCCGTTCGGCGCTGATCTCGGAGGGCTAACTACATACCCAGAGCGATTATGCGGACCGGCCCTGTCGATAGTGTCCTATGGTACCCACCGAGAAAAAAGAGCGCGAACACTACTACCCGGGACGCGGGCAGTCGTTGAGCACGGCGATTCTAGAGGCCATCGAGGACCAGAAAGGCGAGGACTTGACCGAAGCCGATTTTCGACTGTACGACGACATCGACCCGGACGCCCTCGATAATCTCTTTCGGAACGACGCCAACGCCGACACCACCGTCGAATTCAACACGGACGACGTGACCGTCACGCTCCGGGGCGACGGAGGAGTTGAGATTCGGGTGGTTCCCCGCGATACCGACGCTTGAGGACGTACCCCCCGTCGACCGCAGCGGGTTTCGACGAGCGCAACGAACCTTTTTACGTGATGGGGAGACCACCGTCGACCGATGTATTCGCGCGAACACTTCGTCATCGGCGCGGCGGTGTCCGGATTGCTCCTCGTCCCCCTCTCGGATCGGTTTTCCACCCCGCTGCTCGCCGTCCTGTTCACCTACGGCGTCCTGCTGAGCGTCTTCGTCGACCTGGACCACTTCGTCCTCACGCGCTTTCGAACCGGCGACTGGCACCACCTCCGCGCCTGCCTCGCCGACCCGCCCGCCGCCTTCGGCGACCAGGACTGGGTGTTCGAGGACATCGACGACATGGAACACGAGCGCATCCTCTCGCACGTCCTCCTCGGCGGTCTGCTGGTCGGCGGACTGGCGGTTCTCTCGCCGGCCGTCGCGGTCTTCACCGCCGTCGTCCTCTACTTTCACGTTCTCGCGGACCTGCTTCGGGATAACGGGTTCGCGTGAACCGAGAGCGCCGCCGAGGGAAACGGAATCTCGACCGCGTTCCCGCCTTCTGCGCCGATGCTCCCGACCGCCCTCCCTGCCGACAAAGAGAAATAATCATACCCGAGGAATGGCAAACGCCGACAGAAGAATCTCATGCGAATTATCATCGTCGGCGCAGGTGAGGTCGGGTCGTCCATCGCCGGGAGTCTCGCCGACACACACGAGGTGGTCGTCGTCGACCAGGACGGTGAGCGCGTGGACTCGCTCACCTACTCGCACGACGTGTTGGCGCTCGAAGGCGACGGCACGTCGCTCGCCACGTTGCGCGAGGCGGGCATCGAGGAGGCCGACATGATAATCGCCAGCACCGACGACGACGAGACGAACCTCGTCGTCTGCGGGACGGCGAAGACCGTGGACGACCCGTTCACCATCGCCCGGGTGAAGAAGGTGGACTACCTCGACACGTGGGAGCACACCGAGCAGGGCGCGTTCGGCGTCGATTTCATGGTCTGTACGAACCTCCTCACCGCGATGGACATCGTGCGCGTCATCGGCCTGCCCGCCGCCCGCGACGTCGACCCGTTCGCCGGTGGCGAAGTGCAGATGGCGGAGTTCGAAGTGCGAGAGGAGAGCCCCGTGGCGGACCAGACGGTTCGGCAGGCGGACAGATTCGATTCGCTCACCTTCGCGGCCATCATCCGGAACGGCGACGTCGCCATCCCGCGCGGGGAGACGGTGATTCGGGCCAACGATAAGGTCGTCGTCATCGGCAGTCCGGAGAGCGTCCAGCAGTTCGCACTCGAAGTCGCGCCCGACGAGACGCCGAGCGCGGACAAGGAACTCGTCATCATCGGCGGGAGCGAGATCGGCTTTCACACCGCCCGACTGCTCGAAACCCGCGACCTGCGCCCCAGACTCATCGAGCGAGACCACACTCGCGCTCGGGAACTCGCCGAAGACCTCCCGAAGACCGTCGTCATGGCGAGCGACGCGACCGACGCCGAGTTCCTCGCCCGCGAACACGTGGACGAGGCGGACGTGGTCGTCGCGGCCCTGGAGAACGACGAGAAGAACCTGCTCGTCTCGGTGCTCGCGAAGCAACTCGGCGCGGAACGCGCCATCGCCATCGTCGAGAACGCCGAGTACGTCTCGCTGTTCGAGACGGTCGGCATCGACGTGGCGGTCAACCCGCGCGAGGTGACCGCCGAGGAGATAACGCGCTTCACCCGCGAGGAGCGCGCCGAGAACATCGCGCTCATCGAGAACGACCGCGCCGAAGTGCTGGAGATCGAGATCGACGCCGACAGCGTCCTCGCCGACCGCCCCATCCGCGAGGGCGTCGCCGACCTCCCGTCGGGCGTCGTCATCGGCGCGATAACGCGGGACGGCGAGTTCGTCGTCCCGCGCGGCGACACGGTGGTGAAAGAGCGCGACCACGTCGTCGTGTTCGTCGACACGGACGTACTGTCGGAAGTGAGCGCCGCGCTATGAATCTCCGCGTCGAGTGGCGGGCGAGCGTGAGCCTCGTCGGAACGGTCGTCAAGTGGCTCTCGGTGCCGCTCCTCTTCCCGCTCCTCGTCGGCCTCTACTACGGCGAAGGGATCGTCACGTTCGTCGTCACCATCGGCATCGCCCTCGCCGTCGGCTGGTCGCTCGAACGCATCGACCCCGACCCCGACCTCGGCGCGCGCGAGGGCTTCCTGATGGTCGCGCTGACGTGGTTAGCGGTGTCCGTCGTCGGCGCCCTTCCGTACGTCATCGCCGGAAACGATATCCTGCTCGTCGAGGAGCTTCCCTTCCTCGTTCTCCAGTCGGGTCCGTCGACGCTCGCTCACCCCGTGAACGCGCTGTTCGAAAGCATGAGCGGGTTCACGACGACCGGGGCGACCGTGATGGGCGACATCTCGTTCGATCGGCACACCCACGCGCTGCTGATGTGGCGGCAGTTGACCCAGTGGCTCGGCGGGATGGGCATCGTCGTCCTCGCGGTCGCCATCCTCCCGGAACTGTCGGTCGGCGGCGCGCAACTGATGGACGCGGAAGCGCCGGGACCGGGCATCCAGAAGCTCACGCCGCGAATCGCGGAGACGGCGCGGGCGCTCTGGAAGGCGTACCTCGGCATCACCGCGCTGGAGATACTCCTGCTGTACGGGCTCCACCTCGCCGGTCTCGCCCCCGAGATGACGTTCTACAACGCCGTCGCCCACGGGTTCTCGACGATGGCGACCGGCGGATTCTCCCCGGAGGCTCGGAGCATCGAGGCGTTCTCGGCGGCGGTGCAGTGGCTCATCATCCCCTTCATGGTCGCGGCGGGGACGAACTTCGCGCTGTTCTGGCACGTCCTGAACGGCGAGCCGCGCCGTCTCGTCCGCGACGCGGAGTTCCGCTTCTACGTCGGCGTGCTGGCCGTCCTCTCGGCGGTTCTGACCGCGCTGGTCTACACCCACGAAGGGTTGGTCTTCGTCCCCGGCGGTCCGGCGATCGCCGGAAATTTAGAATCGTCCGTCCGTCACGCCACGTTCCAACTCGTCTCCATCGTCACGACTACCGGGTACGCGAGCATGGACTTCAACACGTGGAACAGCTCCGCCCAGTACCTCCTGCTCGCGGCGATGCTCATCGGCGGGAGCGCGGGTTCGACCGGCGGTGCCGTCAAAATCGTTCGCTGGCTGGTCATCCTGAAATCGTTCCGCCGGGAGCTGTTCACGACGGTCCACCCCGAGGCGATTCGACCCCTCCGACTCGGCGGTCGCGCGCTCGACGAACGCGCGGTTCGGGGTATCTACGCGTTCACCCTCCTCTATATCGTCATCTTCCTCGTCGGCGCGCTCCTCCTCTTTCTCGACGCCGAACGCCCGGGCGGGCCGAATCTCAACACCCTGGAAGCGTTGAGCGCGGTCGCCGCCACGCTCGGCAACGTCGGTCCGGGGTTCGAACTCGTCGGCCCGATGAACAGCTACATCCGGTTTTCGGACACGTCGAAGCTGTTCATGGTCGTGCTGATGTGGATCGGCCGCCTCGAAATCCTGCCCGTGCTGGTGCTGTTGTCGCCCGCCTACTGGCGGTCGTAGGGCACCACCGTTTTCACGGTTGCCGGCGTATCGCGGTCGATGATCGGCGCGTACACCACCGTCATCACCAGCGCCGGAACCGCCGAGGACGTCGCCGAGCGGATTCGAGAGCTTCCGAACGTGACGGAGGCGCACGTCGTGGCCGGGGAGTTCGACGTCATCGCCGAAATCGAAGCCGACGACGTGTACGACGTGCAGAAGACGGTTTCGTCCGGAATCGGTTCGCTGGAGGGCGTCGGCCGAGCCCGGACGTACGTCCGGTTGGATTGAGCGGCGTTCGGTTCGACGACCCGCCGGACGACCGCTCTCGGAGCGACCGCTTTCGCGCCTTCTCGGCGAGCAGGACGGAACACCCCGCGCCGTTCACGAGGGCGGACGGGGAGAGCGTCGGGAGGTCTGCTCGGGGGAAGCCGAGCGCCGAGAACTCCGTCGGGTGACGTACCACCCGGCGCTCGACGACTGCGAAAATCGCGACCTCGTCTCACACTTCGACGGCCCAGAGGGTGAACGTCTCCGGGCATTCGTACGCCTCGCGGAACGCTCGCTCGACGAACTGCGCGATGCGGTTCGCGTCCGCCTTCGCGCTGATTCGTACGTTCGTTCCCTCGGCTTCCTCGGGACTGTGCAGTTCCTCGACCTTGAACGCCGGAAACTCCCGGAGGAGCGCCTTCAACCGTTCGAGTTCCTCGTCGGTGCAGTCGGCGTTGATGGTGTTATCGCCGAACTGTATCCACGGCGGAACCTCCTCTCGCTCCGCTTCCGCCGCCGCCTCGGGATCGAATCCGGCTTGGAGCGTGCAGAACGCGCTGCCCCGGGTACGGTGTGCGGCGATGGCGTCCGCGACGAGTTTCCGGCGCTCTTTCGGCGCGTCGGCGCTGAAACGACTCATAGCCGGACGTTCGGCGGCCGCCGACAAAAAAGGCTGTTCCGAGCGACGGCGAAGCCGTTTCTTTAATTCTTTATGCGAGGCCGATGGAGGTGTGGACATGAGCCAGAACGTTCTCATTCTGGGTGCGCCGGGCGCCGGCAAAGGAACTCAGAGCGCGCGAATCGCCGAGGAGTTCGACGTCGAGCACGTCACCACCGGCGACGCGCTCCGTGCGAACAAGCACATGGAGACGGAGCACGGCACCCCCGCGAGTTTCATGGACGAGGGCGAACTCGTGCCCGACCCCGTCGTGAACGAGATCGTGCGGGCCGCGCTCTCCGAGGCCGACGGGTTCGTTCTCGACGGCTACCCGCGCAACCTCTCGCAGGCGGAGTACCTCGACGACATCACCGACCTCGACGTGGTGCTCTACCTCGACGTGGACGAGGACGAACTGGTAAATCGACTCACCGGACGGCGCCTCGACCCCGAGACCGGCGACATCTACCACGTCGAGTACAACCCGCCGGAGTCCGAGGAGGTCGAGGAGCGCCTCGTCCAGCGCGAGGACGACACCGAGGAGACGGTTCGCGAGCGACTCCGCGTCTACCGCGAGAACACGCGACCCGTCATCGACCACTACGAGGAGCGCGGCGACCTCGTGCGAATCGACGGCGAGCAGACCCCGGACGAGGTGTGGGAGGACATCCGCGAGACCATCGAGAACGAAGCGTAACTCCGACTCACTCCAGCGACGGTTCTTTTTCTCCCGACCCGACCGACTCCGTTTCGATGAGCGCGTCGAGTCGCCGCTCGAACTCGGCGTCGTCTATCTGACCGCTGGCGTACCGCTTTCGCAGGGTTTCCACGGCGTCGAGTTCCTCCGATTCGTCCGCGCGTTCGTCCGACGCGTCCCGCCGAGTCATCGCCCACGCCACGAACGCGAGGACGACGCCCGCGACGAGGGCCTCCGGTGCTAAAGCCCCGGTAATCGCGACGAGGGGGACGAGGAAGACCAGAATCGCGCCCAGCGAGACGGTTCGCCAGAAGTCGTCTTCCGGGAGCAGTCGGTTGAAGCTACCACTCATGTCATCCGATTCACGAAAAAGCGATAAAAACGTTGTCGTGGGAACGACGAGGAAAACGCGCGAACCGGACGGCGCTGGGACGCTCCCGGCGAGGAACCGAACGCCGAGGGAGCGGCGTCCTCGTCGACCGGGCGTTCACGGCGCTCGGGAGACGCGTTCTCGGTTCGCCTCCCCGTCAATGGAGACGGCGGAGTCCGATTAGCAGTCCTCCTCCTCGTCGGACTCCTTCGAGTCGTCCTCTTCGTCGGTTCCGTCGTCGTTCGTTCCGTCGTTCGTCGGGCCGAAGTCGTACGGCGTGTCCGTATCGCTCTGGACTTCCCTGACGAGTTTTCCGTCGTAGTAGACTTTGAGCGTCACCGAACCGTCCTCGCTGGTGTTGAACGTCTTGAATCCGAACCCGGCCGTTCCGGACTCGCCTTCGCTCGTCTCGTACCTGTACGTGAGGTTCTCCGTCTCTCCGTACCCGTCGTTTCGGACGAGGAACCCCGCGAGGTCGTCCTCCGTATCGACGCCGATGGAGACGACGGTGATGTGAACCTTGCAGTTTCCGGGTAGTTTGGCGTTCACGTCTCCGTCGCAGACGGACTCGGATTCGTTCACCGAGTTCGACGCGGCGACGGCGTCGTCCGTCACCGCCGAGGGAGCGTCTCGATTGGTCTGAACGCCGGAGACGCCCCCGGCGAACGCGACGGTGCTAGCTACGAGGGCTAGCGCTACCAGTACGACCGATATCGTTCCGAATCTACGCGTTGATTTCATGGTGTCTTCTCCGTGGTGGTCGAAGTCCGCGTTGGCGGTCCGAACCGCGGACGTTCCGCGGTCGAACTCGTTGCGGTATTGAACTCTTCAGAACGGATTGTATTAACTAACCATCGGCTAAAAAGACAACTCGGAAACAGTTATCGAAAACGAGATTTCGTTCGAACGTCGAACGAATGCCCCGTTCGGCGCTTCTCGACCGATTCGCACGTCCGCGCCGGCGAGCGTCCCCGAGGTCGCGCCGCCCGCCGCCATCTCGTCGTGTCGATGGCGAAGGTTGATTAACGGCGGATTCCAAACGCGTGATAATGGCACGGACAGCGCAGAAGGTGGAATCGCTCATCGCCGAAGACCCGGCGATGGCCGACGCCCTGTCGGTCGTGTACGAGCGCACCGACGCGGGGTCGAACGAGGTCGAGTGGGGCGACGTGAGCGACGAACTCACCAGCGGCCAGTGGGGTCGGCTCATAGAAAAGGGAATCCTCGTGGACGGCGACCGCGGCTTCGAACTCGCGGACGCCGACGCGGTCGAGAGCGCGCTCGACGATTCGGACGGAAGCGGCGCGTCCGCCGCGTCCGCCGCGTCCTCCGCCGATATCGACGAGATGGAGTCCACGACGTGGTCCAAGTGGGACAAACTCGCGGCGGTGGCGAGCATCGGCCTGTTCGCGGGGTACTCGCTGAAGTCGGTTCGGGCCGTCGTCGGCGGGGCGGTCGACGTGTTCATGGGTCCCGTCGAGGCGGCGCTCCCCTTCTACGTCGTCATCATGATTCTCGCCATGCTGACGGGGCTCTACTCGACGCTCCTCCAGGACAACCTGATGAACATGGAGAAGATGGGCGCGTACCAGCAGCGGATGAAGGACATCCAGCAGCGCCAGAAGGAAGCGAAGGAGAAGGGCGACGAGCAGGCGATGCAGCGCATCCGCGAGGAGCAGATGGAGGCGATGGGCGACCAGGCGGGCATGTTCAAGGAGCAGTTCCGCCCGATGGTGTGGACGATGTTCCTCACCATCCCGGTCTTCCTCTGGATGTACTGGCGAATCGGGGGCCAAACGCCGGCCGTCGTCCCCCAAAAGATCATCCTCCCGATAGCGGGCGGTCCCTTCGATTGGCAAAAAGGCATCCTCGGCCCGATGCAGGCGTGGATCATCTGGTACTTCCTCTGCTCGATGGCGTTCACGCAGCTCATCCGGAAGGCGCTGAACATCCAGACGACGCCGACGTAACAAAACCTCTTTCTTCGTCCTCGTTCGAGAGGAGATATGCTACTGACAGTCTCCGGCCCGCCGGGGAGCGGGAAGAGCACGACCGCCGAGGGACTCGCGAACGCGTTCGGATTGGAGCACGTGAGCGGCGGCGACATCTTCCGCGAACTCGCCGCGGAGCGCGACCTGACGCCGCTGGAGTTCAACAAACTCGCCGAGGAGGACGAGGGGATCGACCGCGATCTCGACAGGCGACTCCGCGAAATCGCCGTCGAACGCGACGACCTCGTGCTCGAATCCCGCCTCGCTGGCTGGCTCGCGGGTGAACACGCCGACTTTCGCATCTGGCTCGACGCCCCGCTCGACGTGCGCGCCGCCAGAATCGCCGACCGCGAGGGGAAATCCGTCGAGCAGGCCGGAACCGAAACCCGCGCTCGCGCCGGCAGCGAGGCCCAGCGCTACCGGGAGTACTACGGCATCGACATCGGCGACCTCACCATCTACGACCTCACGATAAACACCGCGCGGTGGAGCACCGATGGCATCATCGACATGCTGACGACCGCCATCGAGGACTACGACCCCGAGGCGGACGAGGGGAAACAGCCCATCACCGACGTTTCCTACGACTTCTGATGTCCCTGCGTGGCCCACCGGACGACCGCTCGCCCGCCGAACTCCTCGAATTCGGCGTCGTCAACCTCGACAAACCCCCCGGCCCGTCGGCCCATCAGGTCGCTGCGTGGGTGCGCGACCTCTGCGACGTCGAGCGGGCGGCGCACGCCGGCACGCTCGACCCCAAGGTCACGGGCTGCCTCCCCGTCCTCACGGGTACGGCGACCCGGTTCTCGCAGGTCTTCCTGGAAGGGTCGAAGGAGTACGTCTCCGTGCTCGAACTGCACGACGAACCGCCCGCGGACGTCGACGCGATAGCCGCCGAGTTCGAGGGACCGCTGTACCAGAAGCCGCCCAGAAAGAGCGCCGTCTCGCGCCGACTTCGCGTGCGCGAGATCTACGAGTTGGACGTGCTGGAGGTGCGCGACAGGCGGGCGCTCCTCCGGATTCGGTGCGAGAGCGGCACCTACGTCAGGAAGCTCTGTCACGACCTCGGACTCGCGCTCGGGACGGGCGCGCACATGGGGCACCTGCGCAGAACCGCGACCGACCCGTTCGACGACGCCGACCTCGTGACCCTCCACGACCTCTCGGACGCGCTCGGTCGGTGGCGCGAGGAGGGGAGGGACGACTGGTTGCGCGAGACCGTTCTGCCGGCCGAGCGCGCGCTGACGCACCTTCCGAGCGTGACCGTCGCGCCGAGCGCGGCGGCGGAAGTGGCGCAGGGCGCGCAGGTGTACGCGCCCGGCGTCATCGACGCGGACGACGCGGAGAACGACCAACTCGTCGCCTGCTTCACGCCGAACGGTGCGGCGGTCTGTCTCGGCAGGATGGTCGGCGACCCCGATGCGGAGACGGGCGAAGTCGTCGAGTTGGAGCGCGTGCTGGTCTAGCCCTCGAAGTCCAGCACGTCGAACTCGTGGCCCCACTCGTTGCGAATCGTCGCCACGCTTCCGACCGAAATCTCCTCCGGCCCGTGGACGACCTCGTACCCGTGGTCCGAGAAGTACTCCACCGTCTCCCGCACGCTCTCCACGAGGTAGTGGACGAGTCCTTGCGGCACGTTCATCTCGGCCGAGAGGACGATTTCCGCGACGCCCTCCTCGTGGTCGTCCATTCGAAACCCGGCTTGGTCGGGTCGTTCCCACAGTTTTTCGAGGCCGAGCACGGTCTCGTAGTGCGCTTTGGCGTCGGGAAAGTCGGCTTCCGGAACGGTGTACAGCACGCAGTCGATTCGCCGGAGCGTCGGTGGGCTCATCCGGTATCGTCGACGTTCGACCGCCATCATCGCTTCGTTTCGCCTCCTGCCGGTTCGCGCGGGTTTTTAGCGCCCGCGGAACTCTCCCCCGGTATGCAACTCGGCACCGCGGAATCGAAGCCCGGCGAACTCGTCACCGGGTGGCTGGACGTTACCGACCTCCCGACCGGCACCCCCGAGCGACTGCCGGTGCTCCTCGCCGAAGGGGACGAAGACGGCCCGACGCTCTGGATAACGGCGTCGATTCACGGCAACGAGGTGACCGCCCTCGCCGCGGCGCAGGACGTGATGAAGGAGAACCTCGAATCGCGGATTCGGGGCACCGTCGTCTGTCTCCCGAACCTCAACCCGGCGGGTCTCCGCCGGACGGACCGGGCGTCGTACTACCACGGCGACGACCCGAACCGCTACTTCCCCGACCTCGACGCCGAGGGGTCGCGCCCGCCCCGCGTGCAGGAACTCATCGACGGGCGAATCTACGACGCCTTCGCGGAGTCGGCTGACGCGCTGGTCGACCTCCACACCGCGCAGGTCGGCTCGATTCCGTTCGCCATCCGGGACCGGGTGCTCTACGGCGAGAAGCGGAGCGAGGACGAGGCCCGCGAACTCGCGGACGAACTCGAACGACTCGTCGACGCCTACGACTTCCCGGTCGTCAACGAGTACGCCGCCGACGAGTACGTCGAAGAGAACCTCCAGCGTTCGACCGCGGGCGCGGCGCTGAACAACGCGGGAATTCCCGCCTTCACGGTCGAACTCGGCGGCTTCGAGGTGGTGGAGGAGGACACCCGAGCGAAGGGGGTGACGGGGCTGTTGAACGTCATGCGCGAACTCGACATGCTCCCGGGCGACCCCGAACCGACCGGACTCGAAGCGCCCGTGGAGTTCCCGGTCAAGCGCGCGGTCCACCCGCACACCGACGCGCCGGGAATCGTTCGCCACCGCGTCGAGGCGGGGGACGCCTTCGAGGCGGGCGACGCCATCGCGGACATCGTGACGCCCCACGGCGAGCGCAAGGCGACGGTCGAGAGCGAACACGACGGCTACGTCGTCGGACGGTATCACGGCGTCGCGGCGTACGAGAACGACCCCCTCGCCAGTCTGGCGGTCCGGGACGACGGCGACCTCGTCGTCCCGCGCGAACGGGAGTGAAACGAAGGGCTTAACTCGGGGACTCGCCTCTCTCGAAACGCGCGGGACCGTGGGGTAGTGGTATCCTCTGCGGATGGGGTCCGTAGGACCCGAGTTCGACTCTCGGCGGTCCCATTCTTCGATCGGAGTACGAACGGTGAGCGCCGCGCTGCGGCGCTCCTCCGACCGAGCGACGGAAACGAGTACTGCCAAGGGTCGGTCGTCCTCCCGAGAGGGCTGTTCAGCGCGAACCCACGCGTTAGCCGCGGAATTCCTCGGCGGTGTCGCACTCACCACCTCGCCGGCTACATTCGATCGCTCCGCTCAGTTTGTGGATGAACCAACAAAATCCAAATATACTTGCCACGGGAGAGTAGACACTTCCCCATGAGCCGGACCGTCGCCATCGCGCACTATCCGGAGGGCGCGGGTCACGCGACTCGGATGCTCGCAGTGGCACAGGCACTGGAAGGGCCGGAAATCGATATCGTCATCGCGGGGGGTGGGCCGGGGTCGCAGTTCATCGAGTACAACGGATACGAGGTGTACCGTCCGGCGACGGTCGACTACATCGGCGACTATCAGGGCGGGTCGCTGTTCGACGTGGTGACGCGAAGCGTTCCCAACAGCGCGAAGCGGGTCTTCGATCTCGCCCGCTGGCTTCGCCGGAAAGACCCCGACGCCCTCGTCACGGACGACATGTTCGCGGCGATGGCGGCGCAGTGCACCGGCACGCCGCTGTACGTGCTCACGCACAACGCCGCCACCTACTACGACGCCGCCGTCGAGCAGGGGTTCACGTGGCTCCTCAACCGCTACCAGCTCTCCGTCGCCCGGGCGTTCCTCTTCCCGGCCGTCTGGCCCCCGGACCGAGGCGACCCGCCGGGCGTCGTCCACATCCCCCCCGTCGCGCTCGAACCGAACGGCGAAACCGCGCCGGACGACGTGGGCGTCCTCGTCGTCCCGAGCACCTACTCGACGAACTTCGCTGAACTCGCGCGGGCGCTTCGGAACGAAGGGCACGCCGTCACGCTCGTCGGTGGCGACGACTGGGAGTGCGCCTCGTCGCTCCTCCCGTGGATTCGGGCCGCCGACGCGGTGGTCTGTTCGGGCTACTCGACCGTGATGGAGGCCGCGGTGGCCGGAACGCCCTGCATCGTCTACCCCTTCACGGACGAACAGCACGGCGTTTCGCGCGTCATCGAGCGTCGCGGCCTTCGCGGCTTTCAGGTCGAACACTCGATTCCGCACGTCGCGCGCGCGGTGCGCCACCCGCCGAACCCTCCGAGCTACGAGAACGGTGCGAAGCGGGCGGCGGAGGTCGTGATGGACACGTTGCAGGGGTAACGTACCGTCCTCGCGCGACACACCGCGGTAATTTGCCACTGCCGAAACCCCCTTTCTTCCCCTCCACTGACGTGTAGGCATGGCACGGGTGACGGTCGGAGCGCGCCTCCACTTCGGCTTCCAGAACCTCTCGCTCGCCCGCGAGCGACTGTACGGCGGTCTGGGGGTCGCGCTGGAGTCGCCGACCGTCTCGGTCGAGGCCCGCTCCGCCGACGAGGTTCGGTGCGACGACCCGCGCGCCGACCGGTACGCCCGCCGGGCGACCGACCTCCTCGGGATCGCCGGGGCGGACGTTCGCGTCCGCGACGCGCTCCCCGGACACGTCGGACTCGGAAGCGGGACGCAACTCGCGCTGGCGGTGCTGGCCGCGGTCGCGCGCGCGCACGACCGCCCCGCGAACGTTCGGGAGAACGCGCCCGCGCTCGACAGGGGCGGACGGAGCGGCGTCGGCGTCTCGACGTTCGAAGGCGGCGGGTTCGTCGTGGACGCGGGCCACCCCACGGAGCGGTTCACGACCGCTCGCCCCGCCCGCGGCGAGTGGCTCGTTCCGCCCGTGGTGGCCCGTCACGACGTCCCGGACGACTGGCGGTTCGTCGTCGTCCTCCCCGACGCGGAGTCGGGGCGGAGCGGCGACGACGAGGACGCGAGCATGCGTTCCGTGGTCGAGCGCGCCGACCCCGCCATCGCGGACGAGGTTTCGGCGACGCTCCTCCGGCGGGCGCTCCCGGCCGTCGCGGGCGACGACCCCGAGACGTTCGGGAGCGCGGTCGCGGAGATCGGCCGCCTCAACGGCGCGTGGTACGCCGACGAGCAGGGCGGCGTCTACCGGCCGCCGGTCGGCGAACTGGTGACGGCGATGGAGGCGTCCCCGTCCGTCTTCGGCGCGGGCCAGTCCTCGTGGGGTCCCGCGGTGTACGGCGTGACGACCCGAGGGCGAGCGGACGCGGCGGTCGAAGCGGCGGAGGCGGCCCTCGACGCGGCGGGCGTCGGCGGCGACGTGCGGGTCGCACGGCCCCGTAACCGCGGCGCGAGCGTAAACTGTAAGACGCGTGACTGAGAGAGGGTCGCATGAACCGAGTCCCGTTCGGCGTCTCGCAGTTCGACTCGCTCATCGGCGGCGGGTCGCCCCCCGGAAGCGTCGTCCTACTGGCGGGCGACGCAGGGGCGGGGGCGCGCGAGTTCGCGTACACCAGCGCCACGATGAACGCCCTCGGACACGTCGACCCCGACCTGTTCGAACTCCACTACGGGTCGGTCGACTCCAGCGCGTCGCTCCCGGACGAGATTCACTACGTCTCTTTCACCGCCGGCGAACCGGAGATCCGCGAGGAGATAACCCACACCATCGATGAGGAACTGGTGGACGCCGGCGTGCGGTCGATAGCGTTCGAAGACCTCTCGTCCGAGTACTTCGGACTGAGTCCGATTCCGCGCGATTGGTACGTCGAAAAGCGTCGCACCATCGCCGACCTCGGACGGAGCCACGGCCGTCGGGGCGTCCTCGAAGCCCTCGGCGAGTACCTCACCGACAACGCGACCGACGGCCTCGTCGTCGTCGACTCGCTCACCGACCTCATCTCGCTGCCCGACGAGCAGGTGGACTGGGACGAGGTGACCATGCTCGTCAAGGGGATGAAGAAGGCCTCGCGGGCGTGGGGCGGCCTCATCCTCGTGCTGGTCGACCGCGAGTGCCTCACGGACACGCAGGTGGGGGGCCTGATGGGTGCGACCGACGGCACCATCCGCTTCGAGTGGGAGCAGGGGGGCAACGAACGCTCCCGCACCATGTTCGTCCGGGAGTTCCGGGGCGTCCTCTCGCGCATCGAAGCGGAGGACATCATCCAGTTCGAGACCGAGATTCGGGACGACGGGTTGGACATCAGCAACGTCCGCAAGATTCGATAGCTCGAAACCGCACGTCGTTCTTCTCGGCGGTCGTCGACGGTCGTCGGCGCGTTATTCGTCGCCCGGTCTACCCGTCCAATCGCGTCGGCGCGTGAACGCGAAACTCCATCCGCGGACAGTACCGAACCCGCGGTTCCGCGTCCGGGGCCGACAGTCCGACCGCCTCGAACAGCGACGACGCCAACACCTCTCCGTCCGCTTCGTAGAGGTACCACGGGTCGTGCGCGACCCGAGCCGTGAGCATCCCGGCCTGCGGAACGAACAGGCGGTACCGCTCCGAGAGGAAGTGCGAGAGCGACCCCGACTTCGGCGTCGTCGCCGACCCGGTCGGTCGGTAGGTCGCCTCGAACTCGGCGGGTGGCCCGCCGGAGTCGACGCGCCGACTGCGAACGCGGCGGGGGTCTCCCGAGTCGACGGCGACGTTCGCGCGGTAGTACGGGAGTCGGTAGAGCGTCCGCGCGAGGCGGGTCGCCAGTCGACTGGTGGTGTCGAGACTGAGGAAGTAGACGCCCGGCGTGCGGCCGAGTCGAACGTAGGTTCGGAAGTTGACCTGCGGAAAGGTCGCTCCGAACCGCGCCGGCACCCCCGGCGGTCGGGCGTCCTCGACGGTCGACGCGAGGGCGCTGACCCACGCCCGCCCGTCGTGGGTGTCGAGCGCCAGCGAATCGGGGACGGCGGTTCGGAGGTCGCGGCTGTCGACTCGCCAGTGGGCGAACAGACAGTCCCGCCACGTGAACTGGAGCGCGCGCATCGGACCACGACCGCGTTACTCGTGACCAGTTCGCCGCCGGAAAACAGCCTTCCGGCCGAGAAGCGACGGGCTTATTAACATAAGATTTTGAGTTAATAACCATGCCACGGTTTTCTCGACTGGGACTCGCCGGATTCGCCGCGCTCGTCGTCCTCTCGGGCCTGGCGATGTCCGCGGGCCTCGACAAGGTTCTCACCGTCGGGTGGGTGGCGTTCGGCGCGATGGCGGGGGCCGCCGCGCTCGGCGCGCGAGGGGGTGAGGCCGCGCACGCGAAAAAGCTCGTCTGGGCGTTCGGCCTCGCCAGCGGCGCGATGATAACCAGCGCCGCCGTCTTCATCGTTCCCGACGCCATCGGACACCACCCGAAGTTCGGCGGGTTCGGCATCGCGCTCGGCGTTCTCACCGGATTCGGCGCGCACACCGTCGGCCACCGGGCGACCCACCTCGACGTTCCGTTCGACCACGCCGCCGTCGAACTGACCGCCCACTCGTTCGCGGCGGGGGCCATCATCGGCCTCGTTTACGGGAACTTGCCCGACCTTGGACTGCTACTCGGCCTCGCCATCGTCTCGCACAAGGGACCCGCGGGCTACGTCGCGGCCCACCGACTCGAACGCGCGGGGAAACCGGCTTCCGTCCTCCTCCTGCCCGCCGCGGGCGTGGGCATCGCCGCCACGCTCTCGGCGCTCCTCCAACTCCCCTCCAACGACGCCGTGAACGGCCTCGTCTTCGGATTCGCCGCGGGCGTCTTCCTCCACGTGGCGATGGACTTCCTCCCCCGGTGCGAACTCGGCGGCGAGGTGTACGAGGTGGCGCAGTTGAGCGACGACGCCCACCAGCTCCTCGACGAACTTCGCGTCCACGCGGTCGCCAGCACCGCCCTCGGCGCGCTGGTCGTCTTCGTCGGGTGGGCGACCGTCGCCGGTTCGTGACGCTCCCCCGTCGCCGTTCGGCACAAGGACTATCCGCGCACTGACGGTAGCCATCCGCATGTCGACGCTGATGGACACCTACATCGAGAACCGGGAGCGCGTTCAACCGAACCACGCGAACAACTACGAGACCGCCCACGGCGGCATCGTGATGAAGTGGATGGACGAAATCGGCGCGATGTCGGCGATGCGCTTCGCGGGCGAAACCTGCGTCACCGCCAGCGTCGACCAGATGGACTTCCACCGCCCGATTCCGGTCGGCGACACGACGGTCATCCGGTCGTACGTCTACGACGCCGGGAAGACGAGCGTGAAGGTGCGGCTCCGAGCGTTCCGCGAGGAGCCTCGAACCGGGGAGCGAGAACAGACCACCGAATCGTACTTCGTCTTCGTCGCGGTGGGCGACGACGGGAAGCCGACGCGGGTGCCCGAACTGAGCGTCGAAACCGAGCGCGGGCGGGAACTCCGCGAGGACGCCCTCGCCGGCGAGGATTAGAGTTCGCGCTCCGAGTCCGGGTTCGACAGTTCCCAGAGGTACTCGGGCAGGAAGGCGTCCAAGTTATCGATGACCTTGCGCTCGCTGACGTTCATCCCCTCGCAGTGTTCCCACGCCGAGTCGCGAACGTCGACGCGAATCTCGCCGCCCTCGCGGCGGACGGAGAGCGGGTAGACCGAACAGCGCGCCGGTTTCCAGTCGTGTTCGGCGTGGAGTTCGCAGAGGCCGTCCTCGCGCAGGAAGTGACAGGCCCGCCCGTCCTCGGCGGCGTGCTCGTGGTCCTTCTCCTCGCGCCGGACGAAATCCTCGCCGCGGAACCGCGTCGTCGCATCGTCGAGATTCGCTCGGTCGCCGAGTTCGAAGAACTCCCGGTCGTACAGCAGGACGCCGTGGTGACAGCACCACGTGCAGCTATCGACGCACTCGAACGTGAGGTCGGGGTCGAACTCCACGACCGCCTCGCGGTTCGGATGCACCTCGACGCGAACCGGCGTGTCGGTACTCACGGTCGCTCCTCGGTCGCGCGCGCGGAAAGATTACTCGATTCTTCGTCCGGCTTTCGAACCGTCGCGCACCGCGGGGCGACCGCGGCGGTCACAAAGTACAATAACGACCCTAGCAAGTTCCCGATGGGGGAAGTTATCACATGTCAATGAGAACCACGTCTTCACCGGCCTCCGAGACCTCGAAGACCGGCGCGAACCGAGGGGCGCGGATGGCCTCCGCGGCCCTCGGCGGGACGCTCCTGACGCTCGGCCTCAAGCGACGCTCGCTCGGCGGGACGGCGCTGGCGCTCGTCGGCGGCTGGCTGTTCTACCGAGGCGTCGGCGGGCGCGGCCGTCCGCTCCGAGCGCTCGGAACGAGCGCCACCGACCGCGACCGACCCGAAGTCGGAGCGCCCGCCGACGCGACGGAGGTGGAGCGCTCCATCACCGTCGGCCGACCCGCGGACGAACTGTTCGACCTCTGGCGCGACCCGGAGCGGTTGGCGCGCGTCATGGGACACTTCGCGGAGGTCTCCTCGTCGGGCGAGGACGCGCAACACTGGACGCTGCGCGGTTCGCTCGGGCGGAACGTGGCGTGGGACTCTCGGATCGTCGAGGAGCGTCCCGGCGAGTTCCTGCGCTGGGAATCGGTCGAGGGCGCGGCGATACCTAACGAAGGGTCGGTGCGCTTTCGCTCGGCCCCGGACGACCGCGGGACGGAGGTGACGCTCAGATTCCGCTTCGACCCGCCGGGCGGCGCGCTCGGCGACGCGGCGATGAAGCGCCTGGGCGTCGTCCCCGACACGATTACGAGGAAGGCGCTCCGCCGCTTCAAGAGCCTCGCCGAGACCGGGGAGATTCCGACGCTCGAACGCAACCCGTCCGCCCGCGGGAGCGGTGATAGGGTATGAGGGCGCTCTGCTGGGAGGGGGTCAACGACCTCCGCGTGGAGGACGTGCCCGACCCCGAGATAGTCAACCCGCGCGACGTCGTCCTGCGGGTGACGATGTCCACGACCTGCGGCTCCGACCTCCACTTCATCGACGGCTACCTCCCGACGATGCGCGAGGGGGACGTCATCGGCCACGAGTTCATGGGCGAGGTCGCGGAGGTCGGACGCAAGGTGGAGACGGTGGAGGAGGGCGACCGCGTGGTCGTCCCGTCGTTCGTCGGGTGCGGTAACTGCGGGTTCTGTCGGGACGACCTCTGGTCGCTCTGCGACAACACGAACCCGAACGCGGAGCTTCAGGAGCCGGTGCTCGGATATCCGACCGCCGGAATCTACGGCTACACGCACGCCTTCGGCGGCTACGCGGGGGCGCACGCCGAGTACGTTCGCGTCCCCCACGCCGACGAGAACTGCTTTACCGTCCCCGACGAACTGAGCGACGAGCAGGCGCTGTTCGCCTCCGACGCGTGGCCGACCGGCTACATGGGAGCCGACTTCTGCGACATCCAACCCGGGGACACCGTCGCCGTCTGGGGCTGCGGCGGGGTGGGGCTCATGGCCCAACAGAGCGCCTCCCTCGTGGGTGCCGAGCGCGTCATCGGCATCGACCGCTTCCCCGAGCGGTTGCGGATGGCGAGGGAGGAGGCCGGTTCCGAGACGATCGACTACACCGAGGTCGACGGCGTCGTCGACGAACTCAAGGCGCTGACCGGCGGTCGCGGTCCCGACGCCTGCATCGATGCGGTGGGGATGGAGGCCCACGGAACCGGCATCGCCCACGCCTACGACCGCGCGAAGCAGTCGCTGCGCCTGCACACCGACCGGGGCGAGGCGCTGCGCCAAGCGATCGTCGCCTGCCGGAAGGGCGGCACGCTGTCGATACTGGGCGTCTACGGCGTGATGGACAAGTTCCCGCTCGGCGTCATCATGAACAAGGGCATCACCGTGCGCACCGCCCAACAGCACGGACAGCGGTACGTCCCGCAACTGCTGGAGCACGCCGCGGAAGGCGAGATGGACCCGTCGTACCTGGCGACGCACCGGTTCTCGCTCGAGGACGCGCCGCGCGGCTACGACCTGTTCAAGCACAAGGAGGACGACTGCGTCAGGGCGGTGTTCACGCCCTGACGAAGGCGACCCGCCGTTTCGAAGTCCCCGTCCGGCGTCCGACGTGGTTCACCCGACGCCGCTTTCGTTCCCGGGCCCGGTTCGAATCCGGATGCCGGGAATCTGATTCGCCTCCACGCCGACCAACTCGCTCGGACACCGGACGACGTTCCCGATGACGAACGTCGTCCCGAGTTCGACCGGCGTCTCGCGGCGCTCGACGTACAGTTCGCGGCGGACGAGCTTCTGGGCGCGAACCGTCGGGTTCGTGCCGAAGAAGCCCGCGGTGTCCTCGTTTCGCCACTCGACGATGATGCCTTGGTACACGTCCACGTTCTCCGGCGGCCACGGGTCGCCGAACCCGCACCGACCCACGGGCGGTACGTTCGGGTCGCGCGCGTCCGACCGCTCGGTGACGAGCACGATTCGGTTCAGGTACGCGTCCGACAGTTTGGGCGTGTCCCGGAACACCATTCGTCGGTTCGTCCGGTTCAGTCGCTGTGCGGTTCCGCTCCCGGCGATGCCGGCGAGTCCGACCGAACTTCCCGCCAGTCGGAGAAATCGACGTCTGTCGAGTCCTGTCATCGTTTCCCCCCGAATCACGGACGACGCGAACGTCCGTAATCTTTGTTGCGGAGGACTCAGCCGGTGTTCTTCATTCCGGCGGCGACCCCGGTCACCGTCAGTCGGAGGGCGCGTCGTTCGGTCTCGGTGAGGTGCGTCTGCCGGAGCAGGTGCACCTGGAGGAGGTTGAGGGGGTCGACGTACGGATTGCGGCGCGAGAGGCTCTCGCGGAGCCACTCGCGGTCGAGGAGGTCGCTTCGTCCCGTGATGTCGGTGACGAGTTCGACGCACCGGTCGTACTCCGCCCGCAGTCGGGGGAAGAACTCCTCGCGCAGGTCGGCGGACGCCAGCGTCGAGTACTCCGCCGCGATTTCGAGGTCGGTTCGGGCGAGCGACGTCGCCGCGTTGTCCAGCGTCGTCCGGAAGAAGGACCACTCGTCGTACATCTCTCGCAGGGTATCGATATCACCGCCGTCCTCCAGGTACGCGTCGAGTCCCGCGGCGAGGGCGTACCACCCCGGCAGGATGCAGCGCGACTGCGTCCACGAGAACACCCACGGGATGGCGCGGAGGTCCTCGACGCTCCGCTCGCCCGACCGCGACGCGGGCCGGGAGCCGAGGTTGAGGTCTTCGATGACCCGAATCGGCGTCGTCTCCTCGAAGTACCCGACGAACCCCTCGGTTTCGAGTAAGTCGCGGTACTCGTCGCGGGCGGCGTCCGCGGCGGCGTCCATCGCCGCGGTCCATTCGTCGGGGACGGTTTCGTTACCCGCCCGGAGCGCGTTGTACCGAGCGCGAATCTGGGCGTCCAACATCTGCTCGACGTTGCGCTCCGCGATGGCGGGGTTGGCGTACTTCTCGGCGATCGCCTCGCCCTGCTCGGTGAACTTCACCTGCCCCGAGACGGATTCGCGGGGGAGCGCGAGGAGGGCTTCGTTCATCGGGCCGCCGCCCCGCGATATCGACCCGCCCCGCCCGTGGAACAGTCTGAGGGTCACGTCGTAATCGTCCGCGATGTCGGCGAGGCGCTTCTGATTGCGGTAGAGGCTCCAGTTCGCGGCGAGAAAGCCGTTCTCCTTGTTCGAATCGGAGTAGCCGAGCATTATCTCCTGCGTTCCCCCGCGAGCGTCGAGGGCGGCGGCGTAGGCGTCGTTCTCGAACAGCGTCCCGACGATGCGCCGAGCGCCGGAGAGGGCGTACTCGGTTTCGAGCAGCGGAACCACGTCCAGTCCGCAGTACCCCGGCAACTCCGCGATGCCGGCCTGGTCGGCGAGGAACAGCACTTCGAGGACGTGACTCGGCTCCTCCGTCATGCTGATGCAGTAGGTGTCGATGGCCTCCCGTCCGTACTCCCGCTGCCAGTCCGCGGTCTCCGAAAAGAGCGTCAGCACCCGTCCCGCGGCGTCCGAGAGGCCGGACGGGTCGAGGTCGATGAGCCGTTCGTCCTGCAGAATCGCCTCGGTGAGCAGTTCGACGCGCTCGTCCTCGTCCATCGACTCGTAGTCGATGCCCTCGCGCTCCAGCGCCTCGGCGATGGCTCGGGTGTGGTTCTCCTGATGGTCGCGCAAATCGAGCGCCGCGAGCGTGAACCCGAACGTCTCGACGCGCCGCCGGAGCGGTTCGACCTCCGTCTCGACCACGCTCTCCGCGCCGTTCGCTCTGAGGCTGTCCACGATGACGTCCACGTCGGCCAGCAGTTCGTCGGCGTCCTCGTAGCCGCCGGGCCGCACGCTCCCGACGCGGTCGATTCGCTCGCGCATCAGGGCGAGTTTCTGGCGGTAGGGCTCGTCGGGGTAGCGGTCGGTCGCCCGCTCGGCGATGGTCGGAAATCGCTCCCGGTCGGAGTCGAGGCTCGATTCGAACCGGTCGCTCGTCTCGACCCGGTCGCCGTCCTGACTGAGGACGCCCGAGAGTCGCTTCAGTTCGTCGCGGTAGCGCGCCAGCACGCTCTCGCGCTGGTGCTCGAGCGTCTCCGCCGTGACCTCGGGCGTGACGAACGGGTTGCCGTCGCGGTCGCTCCCGGCCCACGACCGGAACGCGAACAGTTCCGGAACGTCGGTGTCGAACTCCTGGCCGACGGTCCGTTCGAGTTCGTCGTACACTTCGCCGACGATGTCGAAGAGGACGTTCTCCAGGTACCAGAGGACGTTCCGCGCCTCGTCCGCCACCTCGGGGCGTCGTTTTCTCACCTGTCGCGTCTCCCAGAGGTTCGTTATCTCGCTCTCCAGTCGTCGCTCGATTCGCTCGCGTTCGCGGTCGGTGAGGCGGTGTTCGTCCAGTTCTTCGAGCAGGAACGCGACCGAGCGGAGCTTCGCCTTTACCGTCTTTCGGCGGGCCTCGGTCGGGTGCGCGGTGAACGTCGGGACGACGTTCACATCCTCCAGCACGCGCTCGACGGTCTCGGAGTCGGCGTCCTCCTCCGCGAGCGTCTCGGCGGTGGTGCGGAGGCTGTCCTCCAGCGTTCCGGCCTGCGTCCCCTCGCGGATGGCCCGCACGCGCTGGCGCTCCTCGGCGAGGTTGATGAGTTCGAAGTAGGTGGCGAACGCGCGGGCGACGTGGCCCGTGCGTTCCGGCGAGAGGTGGGCGATTTCGTTCCGGAGCGCGTCTCTGGAGGCGGCGTCACCGCGCCGGTAATCGATGGCCCCCGTCCGCAAGGTTTCGACCGTATCGAACGCCTCGGCCGATGCTTGCCGGGAGAGCACGTCGCCCAACAGGGCGGCGAGTTCGCGTACGTCCTGTCGCACGTCTCTGGCATGCAATCGCATACCGGGTAGTAGTCGTCACTGTACGTAAAACGTCGGTCCGAGGGGAAAACTGCGACGTTCCGGTAATTCCACAACGGAGACCGTTCGGCGCGCGGAGGGAGTAGCGTTAACTGGACGGAACCGAATGGTCGAATCGGATGTCGAACCTCCTTCTGTGTCCCGAGTGCGGGTGGACAGGGACGACAAACGACGCCGACGGAAGCCACGTCTGTCCGGCCTGCGATTCCGACATCGAGGGCTGAGACGCCGACTCCGATTCGCTTTCTATCGACGACGCTTCGACGGTTCGATTTCAGTTGTACTCGCGCCAGCGGTAGCCGCACTCCTTGCACTTGAAGAATCGCGTCGGCGGTTCGTCGGCGGAGGCGGTCTGCTTGATGGTGTACCACGCTTCGTCGTGGCCGCACTTGTCGCAGGTCACGTCCTTCGCGGTGGGCTTGCCCTCGAAGTCCGCGCCCTCCTCGGTTTCGATGACCTCCGAGTCCCCCTGCTCCTCCGTGGAGACGAACCGCTTCGCGCGCTCCTCGTCCTTCGCGGTCGTCGCCCCGCAGTCGTCGTTCGCACAGACCATCTTCGATCCCATGGACTTCATCATGGAACCGCAGTCGTCGCAAAATTGCATACCTCGAGTAGCGCCCAGAGCCTCAAAAGCGCCACGAGTTTTCGACGGCGCGGCCCGCCGAGTGCTCACGGTAACGCGTGGAGCAGGTCTTCCTGACCCATGTACACCAGCCCCGCGACCGCCGCGTTGAACAGGAGCGCCCCGACCGTCGTGTAGGCGACGAACTTGCGGAGGCGCATCTCGGAGAATCCCGCGGGAATCGAGATGACCGAGCGCAGGACGGGGAGGAAGCGACCCCAGAGCACGGAGTGTTCGCCCCACCGTCTGAACCACCGACGCGCGCGGTCGGTTTCGCGCTCCGAGACGCGGACGTAGCGCCCGTAGCGGTCGAGCGCCTCGTGGCCCTCGTGGCCGACGTAGTACGGGACGAGCGCGCCGACCGTCGTTCCCGCCGTCGCCGCGAGCACGAACAGCGCGAATCCGGCCGGCCCGCGCACGAGCAGCGCCGCCGCCGAGGGGAGGACGAGTTCGCTCGGCAGGAACGGGAACAGCATCGAGGACTCCAGAAACGCGAACAGGAACACCGCGACGAAGCCGTACTGCGCGACCAACGAGAGGACCGTCTCGGTGAGACCGCTCATCCGTCGAGCGGGTCGACCTCGTCCACGACCATCGGGCAGTCGGCCACGCGGAACCGTTCGGCGTCGACCACCGCCACGATGTCGGTTCCGTCGTGCGTGCAGCGGAGCGCCGGCGGGTCGCCCACGTGCGGGCAGCCGTGGCAGGTGCTCTTCGGGATGGTTCGCACGTCGCGGTCGTCCTCGCTCCCCGCGCGGGGGGCGGCCACGACCAGTTCGCCGCCGTCCTCGGCCAGCAGGTCGTCCCACAGGGCGTCGACGTCGATATCGCCGACGCGCTCCTCGGTGAAGGCGTCGTCGAACGTCTCCGTGTCGCGACCTCGGCGCGCCTCGACTTCCGCGGCGAGGTCGGCCAGCGGTTCGTCTCGTCCGTGTGCTCCGTCTCCTCTCTCGGTCATTCGTCGACTACCTCGTCTAAGGCGTCGTCCGCGACCGGGTCGAGCGTTTCGCCTTCCAATGCAGGCGGGTCCCCGACGACGAGGGTGTGCGAGCCGAAGAAGTCGCGCTTCGGTTCGACGTCGCTGAACGTCGCGCCGCAGTGCGGACACGACGGCTCCGCGAGGAGCGCGACGGTGACGCTCGTCCCGCACTCGCCGCACTCGGCGCTCCTCACCCCGTGGCGGTTGGCGGCGCGGGCGAGCGACGCGGTCGCCGCCCGCTTCGCGTCCCGCGCGGCGAGGGTGCGCGTCTGGTCGCGGACGGACACCAGCGCCCGCGCGAGCACGTCGAGTCCGTCTTCCAGTTCGTCCGTCGTCTCGGTGAGGTACTCGAGCACCGATTCGTAGTTCTCGAACCCTGCGCTCGTCCGCTCGCGGTTCTCCGCCACGCGCTCGGCGAGCGCGTCGATCTCCCTCGCGGCGCGCTCGACCGCCTCCAACTCCGCCCGCAAATCGGGGTGGTCGTGGTCGGCCGGCGCTTTCTCGTCCGTCTCCAGTTTTATCTGAACGACGCGCTCTCGCACGTCGGTCAGCTTCTCCGCGAACTCGTCGCGCACGTCGGCGAGTTCCTCGTCGAGCGCGTCGTCCTCGTCGATGGCGCGGTGGGCGGCGAGCAGTTCGGAGAGCAGTCGCTGGCGGGACAGACCGAGTTCGTCGGCTCTCTCGTCCAGCCACCGGTTCACCGCCTGCGGGAGTTCCGGTGCGTGCGTTCGCTCCGTATCTTCGCTCGCCATCCGAATGTACGCCCACTTCTCACAGGGCTGACTTAACATTTCGGCTCCAAACGGACGCGGTGCTCGTCGCGGACGACCGGCCGACGCGGAGGCGAACCTCACTCCTTCGTCGCCTCTCGCCACCGTTTCAACCCGACGACGTCCCCGTCTATCCCCGTCGCCTCCGTCGCGGCCCAGACGAACAGTCCGGCCACGTCCTCCGGGTCGCGTCCCTCCCCGCCCGTCATCTCCGTGGCGACCGTGCCGGGGTCGACGCCCGCGACCGTCCGGTCGAGTTCCGCCGAAAAGCCGCGCACCAGCGCCTCGGCTCCGGCCTTCGACACCGCGTAGGAACCGTAACCCGCCTTCGCCTGATGGCCGACCCCGCCGGTCGTCACCAGCACTCGCCCGTCCTCCGCGAGGTGCGGGACGGCCTCACGAACCGTGGCGTACACCCCGCGACAGTTGGTTCTGAACGTGTCGTCGAAGGCGGCGTACGACTCGGCCGCGAGCGGCGTCCGGCCGGGCGCGCCGTGGTAGACGCCCGCGTTCGCCACCACCGCGTCGATGCCGTCGTCGGACCGGGCGGCGGTCTCCATCAGTCGCTCCACGTCGAACTCGTCGCGCACGTCGGTCCGCAGTCCCGTCGCGTCCCCGCCCGCCGACTCGATGTCCGCGACGGTCGCTTCGACCGCGTCCGCGTCGCGCCCGCAGAGGACCACGCTCGCGCCTTCGTCCGCGAACGCGCGTGCGACCTGCTCCCCGATTCCTCGCGTGCCGCCCGTGACGACGACCGTCGATTCGTCCATGCCGGGAGCAAGGGGCGGGTGCGTAAAACCGGTTTCCGTACCGACCGCCGCCGCGGTTAACCGCGTGCGACCCGAGGTAGAACCGTGTATCGTCCGGGCCACTACGGGGTCGCGCTCGCGCTCTACTCGCCGATCAGCTTCCTGCTGGTCGCGGGGGGACTCGCCGACCGCGCGCTCGTCGGCGGAATCGCCCTCCTCGCGATGACGATGCTCCCCGACCTCGACTCGAAGACGGAACGAGTGCGCCACCGAGGGCCGACGCACTCGCTCGCCTTCGCGGCGGCCGTCGGCCTCGTCGCCGGGGTCGTCGGCGGACTCCTCGCGGGGCCGTGGTTCGCCGGATTCGGGGCGTCGATGGGGTTGCTCGCCGTCGTCGCCCACCTCGTCGCGGACGTGCTCACTCCGATGGGAATCAGGCCGTTCTGGCCCGTCTCGGACAGACACTACACGCTCGACCTGACGCTCTCGAGCGATTCGGCGGCGAACTATCTCCTGTTCGTCGGCGGTTCGGTACTCTGCGGGGGTGCGTGGTTCCTCGGGGGACTCTACTGAGCCTTCGCGTCGCTCGGGTCGGCCGCGCCGTTCCCTCGCGCTCGCTCGTCGTCTTCGGCCGCGTACCGGAGGTAGCGCTCGAACTGGCGCGGAACGGTGTTCAACTCGACGATCCCCGTCTCCCGGTCGTAGTCCACCAGTCGCGCCTGTTCGAGTTTCGGAAGGTGCGTGTGGTCCAGCGAGACGGCGATTCGACCCTGCCGATCCGCGTCCACCCCCATCTCGGTCGCCACCGCCCCGGCGAGGTCGTCGACGTCGACCGGTTCCGACCGCTCGCGGAGGACGTACAGCGCCTTTCGCCGACGAGGGGAGACGAGTACGTCGAAGATCTCGTCGAGCGAGAGCACGTCACTTCGCTCGTCAGACGTTCTACTCATGCTCTGGTAATATAATATAAATTGGCGGCGAATAAAGCTAGCTATATTAATTCTCATACTTCTAGGAGAAATATACTTGTTCGCGCAGATGTCGGTCGAGAAACGCCGTCTCGTACCCCACCGCGTCCGCTAACGCGCCGTCGTACACCTCGAAGTGACCGATCGGCAGTTCGACGTACGTCGCGTCGGCGCGCTCCGCGGCCTTCTCGACGGACGCCGCGGGGAGGATGTCGTCGTCCCGCCCCGCCAGAAAGAGCATCGGACAGGTCACCTCCTCGACGACCGATAGCGGGCGGTAGAACGGGATGTCGAGGAAGGCGCGCGCCGGAACCTCGTTCTCCCACGTCGGCGGGTCCGGGACGATGCGCTCCATCCCGGCTTTCGCGCCCGGCGCGTTCATCACGGCGAACTCGTCCGGGTCGCCGACGACCGGCACGGTGTAGGGACTTCGAAATGTGTACTTCCGGACGAGGTCGCGCACCCCCGCTATCGTCCCCTTCAACACCTTTTTGACGCCCGCTTCGCGGGTTACCGCCCGCCCGTCCACGAAGGGAATCTGCGCGACGACGGCGGCGATGCGGTGGTCGTTCGCCGCCGCCTCGATGACGTGTCCGCCGCTGTACGACGTGCCCCAGAGCGCTATCTTCCGGCGGTCGACGGCGTCGAGTCCCCGGACGTGGTCGATGGCGGCTTCCCAGTCCGCGACGTGCCGCGAGGGTTTCACGAGATTCCGCGGCTCGCCGTCGCTGTCGCCGAAGTTCCGGTAATCGAACAGGAAGACTGCGAACCCGCGGGCGACGAACCGCTCGGCGACGGCCGGCAGGCCGAAGGTTCGCTCCCCGGCGAACCCGTGCGCCATCAGGACGACCGGCGGATTCGCGACGCCCTCCGGCGAGTACAGCCACCCGGCACACCGCGTCCCGTCGCTCTCGAAATCCGCGTCGTTTTTCGCGTAGCGCAGGCGTGACAGTTCGCGTGCCCCAGTGTTCGTCATCGGGTTTCACAACGGCGACGAACGACATAAAGCTCGGTTCGCCGACTCGACGGTTCGCCGATTCCCGCTCGCCGGTTTCCGAGCGAACGCGCCCGACAGACGCCGGATTTTTGTCCTCGCGATTCCTCTCCCAGCGTAACCCCGATATGGTGGAAGAGCTGTTCGTCAAGTTGGTCGGGCGAAATCGCGTCGTGTGGGGCTTGGCCGGCGGTATCATCATCGCGGCGCTCAACACGTTCGGCGCGCTCCTCGTCCTCCTCTGGAACGACCCCTCCGAGCGCGCGCTCGATTCCGCGCTGGGATTCGCCGCCGGCGTGATGCTCTCCGCGAGTTTCACCAGCCTCATCCTCCCCGGTATCGAAGCCGGCGGCGTCATCCCGGTCGTCGTCGGACTCTCCCTCGGCGTCCTCGCGTTGGATCAGGCCGACCAGTGGGTGCCGCACGTCCACGTCGTCGTCACCGGCGACGTCCGCGAGAACGGTTCGACCGACCCGCGAACCGCCTCCGTGCTCCTCTTCATCGTCGCCATCACCCTCCACAACATGCCGGAAGGACTCGCGGTGGGCGTCGGCTTCGGGGCGGGCAACCTCGCCGACGCGCTCGCGCTGACGCTCGCCATCGGCATCCAGAACGTCCCGGAGGGGCTGGCCGTCTCCATCGCCGCGCGCAACGCCGGGTTCGGGTCGCTCTTCTACGCCGCGGTCGCGGGCATCCGGGCCGGACTGGTCGAGATTCCGCTCGCCGTATTCGGCGCGTTCGCCGTCCAGGCGGCGATGCCCCTCCTCCCGTACGCGATGGGATTCGCGGCGGGCGGCATGCTGTTCGTCATCAGCGACGAAATTGTCCCCGAGACTCACGCCCGCGGAAACGAGCGCGCGGCGACCCTCGGGATGATGCTCGGCGTCGTCGTGATGCTCTACCTCGACGTGGCGCTGGCGTGAGTTCCGAAAATCCATCGACCGAGGGCGACTCCGCCGAGCGACCGCGATGCTCCGCGGTCTCCGTCGCCCGTTCCGAGGCGACCGTATTTGATATAGCGTTATTCGATTCATCACACCCTTCGGCCGCCCTTTTCGAATCGAGGTACCGAGGGCTACGAAGCCGAGGAGCACCTTCTGAAGGGTTCGACGGCCGAGAAAAAACGGCGCGGGATCGACTACTTCAGACCGCGCGCGGCGAGTTGGTAGGCGAGCACCGTCCGCATCCCATCGACGAGAGACTCGATATCGACGCTCTCCGTTCGCTCCTCCCGGTTCGTGACCGCGTCGTACCGCCGGTGCCACTCGGCGATGAAGCGGTCTTCGATGTCGTTCTCCTCGATGGTGGTCGTCACCCGCGCGATGGCGTCTTCGTCGTCCGGGTCGAGGTCGTCCGACGAGACGAAACCGTTCTCCAGCGCGTAGACGACCGGTCCGGCGGTGTAGTCGCCTTCCCGCAGTTCGCGCTCCCACGTCGTCGTCCAGTTACCGATTCGCGCCATCCGTTGCAGTTCCCAGATGACCGAGCGAAGCGCGGCGAGGTCGGCGGCGTCGAACGCCGGGGAGTACATCAGGTCGATGTCCGCGTAGGGGAACATGAGCATGTTGTGGGGGTCGTAGTGCTCGATTCCGGCAATGTTCGCCATTTCGACGTGGTCGTTCACGACGCAGGAGTAATCGATGGCGGTGAGCGTCTGCCGGAGGTCGCAGTCGAAGATGTCCTTGTACTCGTCGCGTCTCGGCGCGTCTTCGATGCCGCGCTCGAAGGCGCCCCAGACCCGCTGGATGAACCGCAGTTGGTCGGCGTCGACGCCGTCTCGGTCGAGATTCACCGTCTCGGAGCGGTACGGAATTTGGCACGCCTCCTCGAACGTCTCCCGGTCGTGTCCCACTTCCGCGAGGTCGTCCAAGAGCGTCACGAACATCGTGAGGATGGTCTTCTGCGCTCGAACCGTCTCGGCGTGCTCCGACGACACGCACGACAGGGTGAACGAGGGGAAAAGCGTGTATATCCACTGCCAGAGAAAGCGATCGCGATCGCCGACGACGTCGTCGTACTCGTCCGCCAACTCGTCGACGGGTTCGGGAAGTATCGTCGCCGCAACCTGCGAGAAGTGATCTGGGGGCATCGGGAGCTCGTCCAGTGACAGCCGGCGGGCCATTCTTCTGCCCTTTCGTAGTGTATCGATAATGAAAACGCTTCTGCTACATTTACTTCCTGACGACTGGAAAGATATTTACTATCGGTGACCATATCCTCTTAGAACGGAGGGCGAATCGAGACACATGGGGAGCACCGACTTGGAGATTTACAAAGCGGCGTTTCGGGCGACGAAGAACCCGGCCATCATCGCCGACACCAACTTCGTCGTTCGCGACGTCAACGAAGCTTGCGTCGATTTCACCGACTACCGTCGGGACGAACTCGTCGGCGACACGCCGCTCAAACTGTTCAATCAGGCGGACGTGTACGAAGAGATGATATCGGTGCTCGCGCGCGGCGAACCGTGGGTCGGCGGATTCGAGACGACGACGAAGGACGGACGACTCATCCACGGCCGCGGGTCGTGCGTTCCGATGTACGTCGAAGATTCCCTGTGGGGGTACGCGGGCTTTTTCACGGACCTCACCGAACGCCGCCAGCACGAACAGAGCCTTCGAATTCTGAACCGCGTCCTCCGCCACAACCTGCGAAACGACGCGAACGTCGTCCTCGGCCACATCGATATCGTCGCCGAGGAACTGGACGACGACGCCGTCCAGCGGTCGCTTTCGACCGCCCGTCGGCGCGTCCGCTCCATCGTCAAGTACGCCGAGACCGCCCGCAATTTGGACGAACTCCTCTCCGAGCGAACGACGTCGTCGCTGTTTCCCGTCCGAATCGACGACGTCCTCTCCCGGGAACTCCGCTCCGTCCGCGAACGCTACCCCGACGCGGAGTTCGTCGCCGAGTTCGCCGCCGACCCCGCGTTCGTCGCCGCCGACGACGCAGTCGGCGTCGCGCTCGAAGCCGTGTTCGCGAACGCCGTCGAGCACAACGATTCGGCGGTTCCCCGCGCGAACGTCCGCCTCGAAACCGAGGGGTCGCACGCGACGGTGGCGGTGGAAGACAACGGTCCCGGCGTTCCCGAGGGCGAACGCGACCTCGTCTTCGGCCGGGAGGAGGTCAGCCCCCTCCACCACGGGCAGGGACTCGACCTCTTTTTCGTCGACCACCTGATGGAGAAGTACGGCGGCGGCGTTTGGGTCGAAGACGGCGACGACGGCGCGCTGTTCAAACTGCGGTTCCGAACCGCGGACCCGGCGGACGACGGAGACGAGTGACCTGACCGGCGTTTCGACGCGACGGACCTCGTTCGACACGCACTTCTTTCTCGCCCGCGCCCTCCGTCACGTGCCCCGAGAGTACGACAAACTCGTCCGCGACCGAATCCCCGACATCGTCGAAGCGAACGGCGAGCGTCCGGTGACGCACGTCGCCGAGGGCGAGGAGTACGACCGACGACTCGCCGAGAAACTGGACGAGGAAGTCGCCGAGTTCCGCGACTCCGGCGACCCGGAGGAACTGGCCGACGTGTTGGAAGTCGTCTACGCGCTCGCCGCCCGCGCGGGCGTCTCGCGCGACGAACTCGAACGACTCCGAACCGAGAAAGTCGACGAGCGCGGCGGATTCGAGGACGGCGTCGTGCTGGAACGCGTCGAGTGAAAAACGGCCTGCGACTGCAACCCCGGCGGGAATACGCCTCCGCGAAGAATCGCCGATATGCCGATAACGACGTACGCGCTCGTCGTCCGCGAGAACGAGAACCGCGAGGGAATCACCGCGGAGGTCCGCGAGGACGAAACCATCGAGGAGTCGGCGAGGATTTCCTACGACGATTACGGCCTGACCGCGGAGCGCGAGGAGACGTCGGACGAGCGGCGCACCGAGTTCGCCGCCGACGTGACGACGCTCCGAATCCAGACCGAGCGGGACGGCGAGGGCTTCCAGTTCCGCGTGCTCGGGGACGGCGAGACGCTCGTCGAACAGCGCGTGACCGACGACGAGTGGAACGTGACGGCGAAGTAATCCTCGACCCTGTCCCGCGACCGTCACACGGAGAGTCGGACGACGTCCTCTCGAACGTCGGCCACGAACTGGCGCTGTAGCTCGTGGGTCGACTGGTGGACGACCCCGTCCCACCGCAGTTCGTCGAGCGTGCCGGGGTCGGCGTCTGGACCGACTTCGACGTACAGCGACCCGTTTCGCACCTCGTCCACGACGCCGACTTCGGTCCCGTCGGCGGCGACGACGCGCTTTCCGACCTGTTCGTCCGTGAAGTTCGAGTCCGGTTTCATCGTCGACCGTACGCGCTCGACCGCCGAGTTCGTTCCGGCCGGGAAACCGGAAGCGCTACTGTCGTCCATCGAGCACGTTTCGAAGATGAGTTACGACGCAGTGTTGTTCGATAACGACGGCGTGCTCGTGGAACCCGCCGCCTCCTCCACGCTGCGCGAGGCCGTGCTGACCGCGTTCGCCGAATTCGACGCGGAACCCGACGCGGACCACGTCGACGCCCTCTGTCGCAGCGTGACCCCCGACGACTTGGACCGGGTGTGCGCCGCCCACGACCTCGACCCGGCCGAGTTCTGGGAGGTGCGCGACGGCGCCGCCTCGGAAGCCCAACTGCGCGAACTCCGCGCGGGGCGAACGACGACCTACGACGACGTGGGCGCGCTCGAACGATTCGAGCGTCCGCTGGGAATCGTGAGCTCCAACCAGCACGCGACCATCGAGTTCATGCTCGACCACTTCGACCTCGGTCGCCACTTCGAGACGTACTACGGCAGACCGCCGACCATCGAGGCCGTCCGTCAGAAGAAGCCCGAACCGTACTTCCTCGAACGCGCGCTGGCGGACCTGGGGGTCGAAGACGCCCTGTTCGTCGGCGACAGCGAGAGCGACGTGCTGGCCGCCGTCAACGCCGGTCTCGACTCGGCGTTCATCCGTCGGCCGCACCGCGCGGACTACGCCCTCTCCGTCGACCCGACCTACGAAATCGAGGGCTTGCCCGAGATTCTCCCGCTCGTGGAGTAGCGTCACCCGCCGCGACGCGTCTCCGCACTTCCGCCCCGGGTCATCCGTCGGTGATGAACGGGGCCAACATCGGCATTCGACCGACGATGGTCGAGATGCGAATCACGTACGAGGTGAGTACCGCGAGCGGGGCGAGCGCGGCGGTCGAATCGGAGAGGGAGTCGACGTGTTCGTTCCTGATTCGGTAGGCGGCGTGAATCTGCCACGCGCTCTGATAGAACAGCATCGCGACGAGGAAGTCGAACCGACCGAACTTCGATTGCGCGAGCGTCGACGCCTCCCCGCACGAACTCTCCGCTCCTCGGGGACTCCGGTCGAGAAGGAGAACGCTCGTCTCTCTCCGCCGGTCGAGAACGCTCCCGGCGACCGAAACGAGGGTTATCTTCCGAACGACGAACCGTCCGCGTCCTCGGCGCTCGCACCGCCGTTTTTCACCTTCGTCGCGGACATGCAGTCCAGACAGCCGAACACTTCGTCGTCGTTGTTGCCGAAGACGCGGGCGAACTCCTGCGTGACGAACGCGCCGCAGTTTCGACAGCGATACTCGTTGGGGTGGGTGGTCTCCCCCGTCGGTTGCATCGATTCGCTCATGATTGTAACCCTAGATGTCGTTCATTCGCTGTCGGGATTTGCTCCCGCACTGGGTGCACTTCGTGACGCGATACGGCTCCCGCGAGTACTCCGCGTTCTCTGCGTCGTCGCTCTCCGTGATGAGTTCGACCGTCACGTGATGCTGCGTCTTCGCGGTGCAGTTCTCGCACTGTTCGACCGTCTCCTTGAGGTCTGGCTGAGCGGTTGACATGGTGACGCTGGTGGGTCGAATCGGTTGGCTCGCTATACTATCGCGGGTCGGGATGACGCTACTAAATAGCAAACGCGCCTCGTCAATCGTCGTTGTACCTGCGTGGGCAAGCCGCTCTTTAGTGACGCCTTTCGACCGACAAATTTCGGAGCACCGTCTGGCGTCCGATTCGCCGGTCGAAAACCGACCGTCGCCCGACGACTCCCTTCGCTCAGTCCTCTCGCCTCGCGCCCTCGCGGGCGTCCGTCGGTTCGCCGACGGTCGAGCGAATCAGCGTCTCGGTTCCGCGCCGGAGTCGTTCGGAGACCGCTTGATGGCTGACCCCCAGTCGCTCCGCCAGCTCCTCGGCGGACGTCTCCCGGGGAATCGAGTAGTAACCCGCGTCGATTGCGGCGAGCAGCGTTTCTCGTTGCACGGCGGTGAGGCCGTACCCGTCCCCGCGCTCCCCGTCCGCGCCGTAGAGGCAGGAGAGGTCGAACGTCAGGTCGCGTTCGCGGCAAAAGGCCGCGTACTCCTGGACGCTCTCGCGGTTCGGAAACCGCATCTGAACGTGCCAGCCGTCGCCCGACCGCTCCGCGGACATGAAGACCGCGCCCAACTCGGCCCAGTTCCGGTAGGTCACGTGCTCCTCGCCGCGTTCGGAGAGCGCCACCCGATAGAGGTTGACTCCGTCTATCTCGGCCAGCACCGTCCAGTCGGCGACGGTCTGGTCGGCGTCGAGTCCGGCTTCGAAGGCGGCGAAGTCGTCGCCGCTCGTCCGAAACGTCATCGTCGTGGCGGTCGACGGCGTCTCCGTCTGTTGTACCACCGAGGCGGTCAGGTCGGGCACGTCACGCAACGCTCGGCGGAGAATCGGCGTTTCCAGTCGGAAGGTGGCCACGACCGACATTCGATTCCACTTTCGGGCGGCATCGGTTTAAGACAACCGGCTCCCGTAATCGCCCGGAGCACGGTTACTATCGCCGCGGTTCTCGGATACGAAAAGGGACTCGCCGAAGCGCCGCGGACCCCTCCCGAACTCGGACGACCCCGTCCGCGACCACCGTCGGCCGGGAGCGATTTACCGGTTCGAACAGAGGAGAGACGCATGGACGACTCCTCGAGCGATTCGACGACCGACCGGTCGACCGAGAACGCCTTCTTCGCGGGGAAGCCGTGGCACGACGCGGTCGCGTACGGCGCGACGGGCGACGGCGCGAGCGACGACGCTCCGGCGCTCCAGAGCGCCGTGGACGCGGCCGCGGACGGCGGAGGAACCGTCTACCTCCCGCCCGGCACCTACCGCGTCGAATCGCCCGTGACGCTTCGTTCCGGCGTCCGGTTCCGCGGCGAGGGGATGGGCGCGACGACGCTCGTGGCGGACGGCGACGACTACGCGGCGCTCGAAGGGTTCGGAACCGCGGACGACCCCCTGACCGACCTCTCGGTCGAGTCGATGGCCATCGACTGCTCGGCCCTCGGCGACGGGGAGACGTACTCGACCGGCGAGAAGTGCATCTACTTCCAGAACGTGAAACGGTGTCGCATCGTCGCCGTCTACGCCTACGGCGCGCCCGCGACCGGCATCGGGACGGATTTCATGGTCGACAGCCTCGTCCACGGCTGCATCGCCGAGCGAAACGGGCGGCTCTGGTCGCCCGGCGACATCGGGGCGAACGGCATCGGAATCGGGGCGGGGCGCTTCTCGGCGGAGACGGTCACGGTCTCCGACTGCCACGCCGCGGACAACGGGAACAACGGCGTGATGTTCGAAGCCCAAGGTCCCGACGAGGAGAACGTCCACGCCGGGTTCATGACCGCGGTCGGGTGTACCGCGCGGGGGAACCGCATCGGCTTCCGCGACTCGGCGGACCGGGCCGTGAAGTTCCTCGGCTGTTCGACGACCGAGAACGACGAGCACGGATTCGTCGTGAGCGACAAGGACGACACGTCGCCGCCCGCGACCGAACACCGCATCGCCGACTGCCACGCGGTCGACAACGGGGAGCACGGCGTCGCGGTGCTCGACGGCGCGGGTCCCGTCCTCGACGTGGCGGACTGTCAAATCTCGGGGAACGACGGCTGCGGCGTCTTCGTCGCCGAACCCGTGGACGGGGCGGTGTCGGTGTCCGACTCCGCCGTGTTCGAGAACGCCCGGTCGGGGGTTCGATTCGAGAACGGGGGCGACCACCTGCGGGTCGCCGGCTGTTCCGCGTTCCGAAACGGTCGCGGCGGGGACGCCGCTGGAATCCGACTCGCCGGCGGGGCGGGAACGTACCGATACGCGACGCTCTCGGACAACGACTGTTACGACGACCGAGACGAACCGACGCAGCGGATCGGCATCGACATCGAGGGCGAACACGAGGGGACGAAGGTGGTCGGCAACACCCTCGCCGGAAACGCCGAGGCGGCGCTTCGGTTCGAGGGACGTCCAGAACTGCTCCGGGACAACGTCGGGTACCGAACCGAAAACGGCGGTCGGGAGGCGGTGGCCGACGGCGAGGAGATTCGCCACGGCCTCGCGGATCGACCGACCGCCGTCACGCTACAATCCGAGTCGAAAACTCGGGCGTTCCCCGGCGAAATCGACGATGAGACGGTCGAGATCCGACTGGTGGCACCCGACGACGAGCCGGTCGAGTCGACGGAAACCGTGCACTGGGAGGCGCGGATTCGCTGACCGGCTCGGAATCGCGACGCCTTCGGGCGGTCCCGGAGCGACCGATCCGCGCTCGCCCCGACGGTTCACCGACCCGGTCCGCGATACTTCGACACCGTCGCCGCCAACTCCTTGTTCTTCAGCAGCGCGAACCCGGCGAGGATGACGAAGAAGCCGACGAGCACCGTTGCGGAAACCGGTTCCCGAAGGAGGGCGCGGCCGACGACGAGGGCGACGACGGGATTCACGTACGTCACGAGATTGGCTTCGAGCGCCCCCGCCCGCTCGAGGAGCGTGAAGTAACCGAGGAACGCGACGGCACCGGCGAGCACGCCGAGGTAGGCGACCGTGGCGACGGCGGCCGGTTCGAACTCGACCGCCGACGGCGATTCGCCGAGCGCCACGGCGACGGCCAGTTGAATCGACGCGCCCACCAGCATCGACCACCCGGTGAGCGCGGGCACGGCGACGGTGGGACGACTGCGACGGACGAGAACGGTTCCGAGCGTCACGACCACCGTGGCGAGCAGTATCAGGAGCCGGCCGACCGACGTTCGGTCGAGCAGGCTCGCGGGAGTCGGGTCGACGACGATCGTCACGCCCACGAACCCCACGACGACGCCGAGGAATCCGCGGGCGGACAACCGTTCGTCGGGGAGCAGCACCCACCCCAGAAGGGCGGTGAGGATGGGGGAGAGGCTGACGATGACAGCGGCGATGCCGCCGGTCGTGAACTGCTGGCCGAGGAACGTGAAGCCGGTTCCACCGATGAACAGCACTCCCCCGGCGGCGATCGCCGTTCGATCTCCCCGCGTGCGGGGTCGCCACCGGTCCGTCGCGAGGAGCGCGTAGGCGAGCAACACGGCCGCGGAGACGTAGTATCGCGCAGCGGCGAACAACAGCGGCGGGAGGAACGCCAGACCGACCTCGATGGCCGGAAACGCGGTTCCGAACAGGACGGTAACGAGGAGGAACAACGCCACGGTCGGCACGCGAGGAGAGTCCGTGTCCATTCGGCTGTTCCCGTACACGCGAGCGGCCGCCTTGATTGCGACGGCCGGGGCCGAATCGGTGGTGCCCACAGACATTCGGCGCTGGAGCTACAACGTGGACGTATGGGTTACACGTGGCAGTACTACGACCTCGTCCTGTTCGGTATCGCCGCTAGCATGACCCTCGGAGTCGGCGTCGGCCTCCTGACCGCCGTTTCCTTACCGCTGGCCGTCATCGCCGGGGGGGTCCTCGCCAGCGCCGTCATCGGACACGGGCTGTTCGTGAACGGGCCCGTCGACGAACCCCGCGACCTGGCGGACGAGGTCGACGCGCTGAACTGAGTCGGTGCGCGGGACCGGAAAAGCGGTCGAACGACGGACTTGAAACGCCACAGGAATTTTGGTCGGCAGACCCGTAGTTGCCCCCGATGAATCCCATCCATCGAGCGATGGAGTACTACCCCTACGTTTTCCATCCCATCACGGTGCTCGGCGTCGGTATCATCGTCCTCATCCACCACGAGTGGCGACTGCAGAACGCCGATACGTCGGCGCTGTGGCGTCGAATCGCGGCGTTTCTCGGTTCGGGGGTGTGCTCGCTCGTCCCGACTGCGGCGTACATGCTCGTCACCGGAACCGGGCCGATGGAGACCATGGAGGGGAACGCGTGGCAAGTGGACGCGCTGGTGGCGAGCGGCGTCCTCATCTCCGCCGGCGTGACGTGGTACCTCTGGCGACGATTCGAGTGGGGAGCGCTCGTGCCGGGCGCGATGCAGGCGCTCGCCGCCGTGACGGTACCGTACATGGCGCTCTCGCCGTTCTGGAACGTCTCCGGACACGTCATCATCGCGCTGATGCCCACGCTCTATCTCACGCTCGTGGCCCGAAAGTTCTGGCCGTCGCTCGCGATTCCCGTGGTGATGGTTCCGAACCGCATCATCCTCGACGCCCACACGTGGGCGCAGACGATAGGCGGATTCGTCATCGCCGCCGTCATCGTGGTCGGTCTCTACCGGTCGCGGACCGCCGGTTCGTCGCGCGCCGAATCGGCCGCCGCCTGAGTCGTCGGGCCGTTTCCTTTTCGGGCCCGCGGCGCTAGTTCTTCCAGAGTGGTTCCAATGAGTCCGACGTTCGAATCCGAGTTCGAAGACGTACTCGCCGCGGTGCCGGAGGAACAGTTCGACCGTTCGCGCTTCGTCCCGTCGGTCGGCCCGCTCGACGCGGACGTGATGCTGGTCGGCGAAGCCCCGGGCGAGCAGGAGGTCGAACACGAGGAACCGTTCGTCGGAAGCGCGGGCGGACGGTTGAACAGCGCGCTCGAATCCATCGGCGTCGGTCGCCGCGACCTCTACATCACCAACCTCGTTAAGGTTCGCCCGCCGGAGAACCGCGACCCGCGCCGGGCCGAGATAGACGCGTGGTGGCCGGTGCTGGAAGCCGAGATCGAGCGGGTGGACCCCACCGTCATCGTCACGCTCGGGAGTTTCGCCACCCGCGAACTGCTCGACACCGACGAGAACATCTCGGACGTCCACGGCGAGACGTTCGAACTCGCCGACCACGACGTCGTTCCGACGTACCACCCGGCGGCGACCTTCTACGACGAGAGCAAGAAGGGGGAGATGGAGGACGATTTGAAGTCGGTGTTCGGCCGGGTGTAGGCGCGCTCCTCGACTCGACCGCCACCCGTCGAACGCCCGCGTGACGGACGGCACCGACGTGCGAAGGGTGCCGCCCGTTCTCCGTCGGCCGAAGGCGTGCGGTTCGAGGCGACGACCGACCGGAACCGCTGGTAACGAAGGAACGCGTACCGCGAAAGGCGAGAACGGTACCGGCCCGTCTCCGGCCCACCTCACCGACCGGGATTTTCTTCCGCCACGTCGTCCAACGCGAACGAACTCCCCCCCTCGGTCGCTTCCCCCTTCGCTCTAATCCCGCCCCCGTCACTCGTCGCGGAGGCGTTCGACTCGGCCCCGTCCTTGATTACGTTCGGCGTCGATTCGTTTGCGGGGACAAAAATGACACTAGAAGAGAACAAAGAACTCGTTCGACGCGACACCGAGGAGGTCTGGGGGGACGAAAACGTCGAGTTGATCGACGAGATATACGACGAGGACTTCGTCCTCCACGACCCGTCGTCGCCGGACGAGACGGGCGGTCGAGACGAGTACAAGGAGTACGTTGAGACGTATCGTACCGCCTTTCCCGACGCCGAGTACGCGGTCGAGGAGATGGTCGCCGAGGGCGACTCCGTGGCGCTCCGGTACACCGCGCGCGGCACCCACGAAGGCGAACTCGCGGGCATCGAACCGACGGGCGAACGAGTCACGGTGTCGGGGATGGAGCTGTACCGCGTGGCGAACGGGAAGATAGCCGAGATGTGGACGAACTACGACGCGCTCGGCGTCTTCCAGCAACTCGGCGTCGTGCCGCCGCTCGACGAACTCGCGCGGGAATCGGGGGGCGACTGACCGGACCACCTACACGGAGACCAACGCCGTGATTCACGTTTCGCTTCGTCCCGCACCACTCGGAAACGATTAAGTACGCCGTCGCGGTACGAACCGGTAGGATGGCGCTGTAACGGACTCCTCTCGTTCTCGCCCGCTCCGCGCCGAGCACGCCACTCGCCGTGGGTCGAGCGCCCGCTCTCCGTATCGCTTCTACGCGCCGCGTAGTCCCAACGGTACACGAAACTACACCGATGCCAACAGACGACGAATCGAAATCAGACGTCGACATCTATCCGATGCCGATGTTCGCACAGTTCGCGGTGACCGACCTCGACGCTTCGACCGACTGGTACCGAAGCGTCGCCGGCTTCCGAGAAGTTGCGCCGCTTCCGGGTCTCTCCCACCTCCGCTACCGCCGGTACGCGGACGTGATGCTCGTCCCCGCCGAAGCGGACGCGGACGAGCGCGGGCGGGGTCCGTCCCTGCATATCAACGTCGAAGGCGAAACCGTGTCGGACGTCTTCGAACGTGCGACGGAAAACGACGCAACCGTCGTGCGAGAACCCGCCGAAACGCCGTGGAACACGCGGGAAGTCGCGCTGGCCGACCCGGACGGGTACCGAATCGTCTTCACCGAACCGGTCGATACCGAACTCGACTTCGAGACGGTGATCGACCGACTCGATTCGAAGTAACCCGCCGACTCCTTTTCCCGCCGACTCCTTTTCCCGCCGAGCGAGTTCTCTCGCGCCGACGGAGAGCGATTCAGCGTCGTCCGTCGTCGGCGCGAAGGAGGTGGAGGTCGCCGAACTCGTGCCAGCGGAGGCGGTGGCGGACGGCGGCGTCGTAGGCGGCTCTGACGGTCGATTCGCCGCCGACGGCGTACAGCATCGCGAGGTGGGTCGTCCCGGGGTCGTGCAGCCCCGTGAGGAGCGCGTCGACCGACCGAGCGCCCGTCTCCGGGCTGACCACGCGCCGGGTGAAACCGTCGACGGGACGCGTCGTCCCGTCCGGTTCGGTTGCGGTTTCGAGCGCGCGAACGACGGTGGTTCCGACCGCGACCACGCGGCCGCCCCGGGCGCGCGTCTCGGTCACGACGCGCGCGGTTTCCGGGTCGACGGCGACCGGTTCCGGCGTGACCGCGTCGCGCCAGTCGGGAACGTCGTCGGCGTCGAGGCTCGAAAGCCCGGTGTGGAGGGTGACGGTCGCGAACCCCACGCCGGCGTCGGCGAGTCGGTCGCGGACGCGGGCGGTGAGCGCCCGTCCCGCGGAGGGCATCTCGCTGCTGCCCGGAACCGACGCGATGGGCGTCCGATAGGCGTCGAGCGGGAACTCGTCGGCGACGTAGCCGTACCGAACCGGACGACCGTGAGCGGCCATCACGTCGTACGGGTCGGCGTCGAACCGGACGAACAGGAAGCGGTCGATGGCGGGGTGGCGGGCGACGACGCGGGCGGTCGCCGCGCCGACGCGAACCTCGTCGCCGGGAGCGAGGCCGATCGGCCCCGGGTCGGCGCGGCTTCGGCGCGGTTCGGCGAGCCAGACGCGGTCGCCGTAATCGGTGGCGAGGTTGAGGACGAACGCGCCGGGCGGCCCGGTCGCGGGGAGGCTCGCCGGGAGGGTGTCGGAGTCGTTGGCGACGACGAGGTCGCCGTCGTCCAGGAACTCCGCGACGTCGGTGAACGCCGCGACGCGGTGGTCGTCCCCGTCGGAGACGAGGAGGTCGACGTCGTCGCGGCGACAGTCGAAGCACCGAACTTCCGGAGGGACGGCGGCCGCGAGGTCGGCGGGACGGTGGAATCCGAGGTCGACGTCGGCGGCGACGGAGGCGGGCATCAGACCGCCTCCGTTTCGAGCCAGTCGTCGCCCTGCGCGCGTAATCGGCGACCCCTGACCGTCTCCGGGGAGCGCCCGAACAGCCACGCCCAGAACGGAACGGTCACGTCGGGGGTCGGGCGGTCGCCGATGTCCTCGCCGGGAAAGGCGCGCTGGTGCATGTCGGTCCGCATGTCGCCGGGGTCGACGCTCACGGGATGGAGGTCGTCGCGCTCGACCGCGAGGACGCGGGTGATGTGGTCGAGCGCGGCCTTGCTCGAACCGTAGGCTCCCCACCCCGGGTACGCTTCCACGGCGGCGTCGCTGGAGACGTTGACGACGAGGGCGTCCGGAGCGAGGCGGTGGTCGAGCGCCCGGACGAGCGCGACCGGAGCGACGACGTTAGTGTCGAGGACGCGGCGGAAATCGTCGGGGTCGAGCGCGTCCACCTTCGGGAGGGGACTCGGCCCGAGCGCGGAGGCGTTGTTGACCAGCGCGGTGACGGGCGCGAGTTCGGCGGCGGCGTCGGCGATGCGTCGCCGACCGTCTGCGTCCGTAACGTCGGCGGCGACGGCGATAACGCGACCGTTCCCGGGTAGCGAGTCGGCGGTCGATTCGAGGGCTTCGCGGCCGCGGGCGACGAGGACGAGGTCGTGGCCCGCGCCGGAGAGGTAGTCGGCGACGGTCGCGCCGAGGCCGCGGGAGGCCCCGGTGACGACCGCCGTCGGTGTCGTGTCGGTCATCGCTCGACTAGAGGTCGGGCGTGACGATAAATGTCAGCTGAAATAAATTTGTGTTGGCGGGAGAACGGGAATCGATTCCGGTACGCCCGGTGTCAGTTCGCGCCGAAATCTCCGTCGGCGTCAGTAGACGGCGTCTTTGATGTCCGAGTCGAGGTCGTCGAACGTGTCGAGGTGAACCCGTCGCTCGGTTCGCAGTTCGGACAACCGGCGCTCGTGGTCGGTGACGTGGTCGGCCACGGCGAACTCCTCGACGTTCATACCGGGCACCGAACTGGGCACCGTGAGTCCGGTCGCCTCGTCGTCGGTCCACTCGACGGTGCCGCGGGCGATCTCGCGGAGGATGGTCACCGACTCCTGGACGCCGATGTCCTTCGACTCGTCGCCGAGGTGGCCCGTGTTGAGGACGAAACAGTCCACCCCGAGGTCGTCGATGAGGTCGCGGAACCGGTTTCCTTCCTCGCCTTTCGACCCGACGATGAAGGGGTTCGTGCCGACGACGCGGATGGACTCGCCGGCCTTCGAGGGGTCGCCGGCGCTGGTCTGGATGGACTCGCCGAGCATGAACGCCGCGGCGGCTTCCTCGGCGGAGAGTTTGGCGACCGGCGGCATCGTCGGGTTGCGGGTGATGAAGAACACCTGGTCGATTCCGCCGAGGTCGATGTCGTCGCCCGCCGACGAGAGGCGGTCGCGGAGGATGATAGCCCGACCGTTGGAGGTGTATCGGTCGCTGTCGAAGTCCACGGTTCCGTCGTCGGTCACGTCGACGTTTTCGATCACCGCGGACTCGTGGGTCACGGCGTCGTACATCGCCGGCTGTTCCTCGGCGTCCAACCCGATGGTCTTGACGAACAGCCCGTTCCCCTCGCTCCCGGCGACCGTTCCGTCGGGCAGTAGGGCGCACACGTCGTCTTGGAGCATCGTCGCCTCCTCGCCCGCGTCCTCGTCGAGCCAGAGACCGTGGGCGGTCAGCGTCGATTTCCCGGTGGCGGAGAGGCCGAGGAACGCCTGTCCGACGTTCCGGGGTTCGCCGTCGGCGTCGCGGAGCGCGACGCGCTTGCTTCCGGCGTGGAGGCCGAGTCCCCCCTTGCGCTTGGCGTGGAACATGAACAGCCGGAGGAACGACTTCTTGGCTTCGCCGGTGTAGTCGCTCCCCAGCACCGCGGTTACGCCCTCCTCGGGGAGGACGCGGATGGCGATTTCGTCCCAGTCGGGGACCTGAACCGTGACGAAATCCGGTTCGGCCTCCCCCTCGACGGGTTCGAACAGTTTCGCCCAACCGAGGGCGATGCGACCGTAGCGCTTGGGGACGTACAATCGGCAGCGGTAGGAGTGCTCCGCGTGGCGGCCCATCCGGCGGTCAACGCAGACCATCTCGTGTTCTCGTGCGTACTCGGTCGCGTCCTCGACGTGCGCGTAATCGCTCGGACCGAACGCCTCGTCCACCGCGTTCTTGGTCCTGTCGGCGTTGCGCGAGCGCTGGTCGCTGACGTACGACGGGGACCCGAACTCCGTCGTGGTCTCCAGTTCTCTCGAGAACTCGCGGAGTTGGTCTAACGAGGGGTTGTAGATGATGTTGTCCGCCTCGACGGGATTCGGCAGCGCCGTCGTCGGCGTTTGGACTGACTGCCCAGGGTCTGACATCGTGCTTGGAAGGGATACGCGCGGACGTATAATTATGCACGGTTTATGGCGGCTTAGCGGTGTCATAACACGATTCTCGGCGGAATAGGGATTCGAAACCGAGTAAATAATCTCCGTTGAACGCGGCTAGTCGGCTTCCGGCGAGCGCGCGGCGCGCTCGACCGCGTGCTACCGTCGCCTCCTCACCACGACCGTGTTCGCCGCGAGGTCTCCGAGGCGCTGGCCTCGTTCGGTGAGGCGGATGCTGAGGACGCCGCAGGCGTACCCAACCGGAAGCCAATCCACGAAGCGGAGCGCGGTTCGAATCGCGGCGGCCCGGTAGGTGCATCGAGTTCCGTCGGCCTCGACGACGACGATGCCGACGGCCGCCTTGCCGACGGTGCTCCCCCGACTCCCTTCGAACGCGACGTGATACAGCAGTCCGACGACCGTTCCGAGGAGTCCGAACGCCAGCGCTCGCTCCCCGAGCGAACGCTCCGACCGACTCACCGCGACGAACACCCCACCGCCGACGAAGAGGAGGTCCACGAGGTACGCGGCCGCCCGTCGTTCGACTCCCGCCGCTTCGAGTTCGCGGTGCGTTCCGACCGAATCCATTCGAATCCGTCTCCCGTCGAAGCTACTCGCCGCGCGCAACCTATCCGTTTCGGCGGCCCGCCGCCCGACTTTTCTACCCCGCGAACGAAACGCCACGGCAGAGGGTGTTCCACGATGGAGTTCATCACCGCGCAGGGCGCCGAGATACCCGCGCTCGGGTTCGGTACCGCTCGGTTCGACTCGAACGACGTGTGCCGGCGGGCGGTCGAGGTGGCGCTCGAAACGGGGTACCGCCACATCGACACCGCCCAGATGTACGGCACCGAGGGGGCGGTCGGGTCCGCAGTCGCCGCCGCCGAGGTCGACCGCGACGAGGTCTTCGTCACCACGAAGCTCAACGACGACAATCGAAGCCGCGACCGGATGCTCGATTCGACGAAGCGAAGTCTGGAGGAACTACGGATGGACACCGTCGACCTGCTGTTGATTCACTCCCCGAACGAAACCGTCCCGGTCGAGGAGACCATCGGCGCGATGAACGAACTGCAGGACGACGGCGCGGTTCGACACGTCGGCGTGAGCAACTTCTCGGTCGACCAGCTACGCCGGGCGCGGGACGCCTCCGAGACGCCCGTCGTCACGAATCAGGTCGAGTATCACCCCCACCGCGGGCAGGGGGACCTCCTCGAGTTCTGTATCGACGAGAACGTCATGCTGACGGCGTACAGCCCGCTCGACATCGGGAGCGTGATGGAGGATACGGCGCTCGTCGAAATCGGAAACCGCCACGGGAAGACCGCACCCCAAGTCGCGATACGGTGGCTCCTCCAACAGGAGATGGTCTCCGCGATTCCGAAGGCGGCCGAACACGAACACGTCCGGGAGAACTTCAACGTGTTCGACTTCGAACTCTCGGACGACGAGATGCGGCGGATATTCGAGGGGGCGGGCGGTTTGAGCGACGGACTGCGCGAGCGTCTGGGGTTGTGACGGAGCTATCGCTCTCGAAGAATCGGTGTTCTGAAAGAAATAACGTCACGCCGTGTCGCCTCGCGGCGACGGTGTGAAACTCTCGTTAGTCGCGGACGACGTTCGTCGCGCGCGGCCCCTTCGGAGCCTGTTCGATATCGAATTCGATCTCAGTACCTTCCGTAAGATCCTCACCGCCAACGTCCTCCATGTGGAAGAAAACGTCATCGTCTGCATCCTCGGTGGAAATGAAACCGTAGCCGCCAGTGTCGTTGAAGAAGTCAACTTTACCGTTTGCCATTACGATTAAACAGAGATCCAGTACACGGTTAAGTGTTTGCATTCGTCCTCGAAAATCAGTTCTGATTTGACGATTGTTCTGTTTCCAGTTGTGATGGTGGTCATCCGACCACGTACTGTGGGTTTTATCGAGATGCGGTGCTCGATTCGTCACAAGGACCGCGGACTTCCGTGGTATCCACACATCTCCGGAAAATATAGCTCGAATTCGCTGGCAATCGGCCTCGGCACTCGAACCAGTGAATATTACCGACTTACAAAAATTTCTATATCAGAATTAGTTCCGGCTTTAGAAGCGAAGTACTGTGTATTGATTCTTACGACGATTCTTCTGAACGGTATTCGCAGATACCCTCCAGAGGACAGCTCTCGCAACTCGGATTACTCGCCGTACAAACCTCAGCGCCGAAATCGATGAGCGCGTGAATGTAATCGCTGCTTCGTCCCGAGGGAAGCAGTTCTTCGGCTAATTCCCAGTTCTCGCTTGCCTCTGGTTTATCATCGTAGTCGAGACCGAAAACGCGAGAGAGTATTCGAGCTACATTCGTATCGACGGCGGCGACATCCTTCTCGAACGCATGGGCCAGAACTGAAGTCGCAGTATATTCTCCGACGCCTTGGAGTTCGAGCAGTTCAGACCGAGTATCCGGGACAGAACTATCGTAGTTCTCTACGAGCTGTTCAGACGCCTCTCGGAAGTATCGAGTGCGCTTCCGTAGTCCGAGCGATTCGATATCGTCTGCAAGTTCCTCTTGAGGAGTATCGAGTATCGATTCCGGTGTCGGATACTTCTGGACGAAATCCCCGTAGACATTCAGCACTTGACCTGCAGAGGTCTGCTGGAGCATGAGTTCAGCGACGAGCACATTGAATGGTGTAGCAGCATCTGCACGCCAAGGGAGGTCGTGGCGTCCGTTTTCTTCGTACCAGGTCAGCAGATTTTCGACGAAGAAAGTGGCCTGATTCGGTGAAGGCATAGATACCTCTGGCCCTGCTTTCCCATTTAGAGATTAGGACACCGATATCACTCCTCAAAAGGATACCAATCACAGTTGTAAGGCGAATCTTTGCCTTGTCCTCCAACTGAGAACGTAACAAAGACGCCAAAATCGTACTCTAATTCATCTACATAAGCCGTGAGCTTCTCACGGTCGTACTCGCCCGAACTCCCCGATTTCTTTGCTTCTATCACTAGAAGATTCTCATAGTGTTCTCCCCGCTTGTGAACAATGACATCCGGATAGACCGTCTTAGCATCAAGATCCGGATGCTCAATCCTCTGAGTGTCCTTCTTTGTAGCCTGTCTCGTATTCGTCTCGTAATCGGTTCGACGCTTGCTTTGAGAGGCGAATGACGCCCTTGTTGAATCGCCGGATGGCGATGTAGATGTATAGCAGGAGGAAATACGGCCAGAGAAACAGCCCGATGACGGCGTAGATGACGAGTTTGAGGAACCTATACTCTATCGGGCCGATATGGATGCCACCTATCTGGATGCAGCGCGATTCGCCTTGCTGGTCGCTGTCTGAATCAGTCATCGTATTCTCCCTGTCAAAGCCGTCGCTGCTAGAACTAGCAGCGGCAGTAGGACCTATTCAGAGAGACGGCCCGAATAAATATAAAATTACTTACTTATTCTCCGAATCCTGTAGCTGGATGTCCTCGGCCACATAGTATTCAGCGTACAGTCTCAGTACCTCTGACTGATTCCACAGGATGAATGATAGTTGGCATTTGGTAGATCATCAGATGCGTTAGTGGTTGAATGGCGTTACTCTGCGTGCCATCTGTAGCCAATTGAACGAGAGAACAATCAGCTAGACTCTAGCAGAGAGCAAATCTGCTCGTTTATTCTGCCGTGGACGCGGTCAATATATTTACTGAAACCTTCAGCTGTGGTCGGGACAGGGAATTCAGCCAGAGTAAGAGGGTACTCGTCGACGACAGAGTACTCCGTCTCGACTTCACCTCTCTGTTCGGGGTAAATTAGAATGCCTGGAACATCGTGAGCAAACTGATACGATACCATTTGATAGAAGTCTGAATTCGGAGGGCGGCCAAGCTTCCACTTTGCATCACCAACGAGCAAAATCTGCTCGTCTGAATCCCGAATCAGAATATCAGGCCGAATTGAAACTGTGTGCTTTCCATCGGTGACTAAATTGCGAGTCGTCACTTGAGACGCTACTCTCAATCCCTCACGCTCTTCAACTGCCTCCGAAACAGCCCGGTCGACAGCGCGCTCAAATATTTGATTCATATCGATGAGAAGCGCAAACGAGTTCTGCTTCCCTGTCATGAACTCCCGAACGTAGATACTACGGAGAACAAGCTTTGTAAGACGAAGCAAATCAGCATAGTATTCGTTCAGACGAGTGAGTTCAACGCGCTCTAGTGTTGCAGGCTGAATCGGTGTCAGTGTAACTCGTTGACGAAGCAGATGCCGGTGCTTGAGTAGAGATTGCTTCAGAGTTCGATCACGGACGAATCGAGTCAATACGGAGGTCGCAAAGAGAACCGACCGATTCGGGAGAGTATCATAGGTCAGTTCTTCATACGAGCATTCAAATTGGGTCGGGGCAACACCCTGTTTCTGAATTTGCTTCTGTACATTTAGTCGTCCTCGTAGGTGCTTTTCGCTGTCTTCGACCCGGCGATAATCTCGGTGTAGTCCCTGCCGGATGACGTTCTCGAGTTCAGCTTCATAGAGTGCCGCAAGCGCCTCGATAAACGTCCGCCCCGCAGAGATCGATGTCTCGCGCTCAATCGTCACGGACTCGACGCCGTGGGCATATCGCAAGAAGTGGAGCAGGTTCGTCCGGCCCGCTTTCGGGCGAATCTGTATCGTCGGGCCATCCGGTAGCGAGACTATCCCTACGTGTTGCGTCGCTTGAAGTACGGCATTTCCGTCCTGGTCAAATGAAACCCTCAGACGCTCTCCATCGCTGTTCACTTCGGTTTGGAGCATTCGGTGCGCCGAATCACTCAGGTCAAGCGGGTCCGTTTCCTCGTACTCTCGCAGCGTAATGTCGACACTTTCCCCATCTTCGGCGTCGAGCAAAGGGAAGGAAGCAGACTGGGCCATTGATCTACTATCCCTCTCTGTTCGCGCTCGTGAGGGCACCCGACTGAACCTCTGAGCGGATATCAACCAGACGCTTATTGTCGAACCCTGGATGTCGCCAATAGTCCGGCCCGGTCACTTTCCCGCTGTGTTCCGACGCCTGTTCAAGAACGGCCTGAGCTAATCCGGAGAACGAATACTCTTCATCATTGAACAACCACCGAACGCCGTTGCTCTGCCCCGTTTTCCCAGTAATCTCACACCGCCAGAATGCCTCTGACGGGTCGTATGGCCGGTCAGATCCTTCTGGCACTTTCTCCTCATCAAAGACCAGCTCATCGCCTGCCTGGAGTACGCTCTCCTCTAATAGAAGATTCAGCGTGTAGACGGTGTCCGCGCCTTCATCAGTATCGCCGTTAACCTCCGGCTCTACCAAGCTGATATCGACGAAGCTAGCCAGTGCCCGGCGGAGGTCATCCCTCGTGAAGTCCGCAATTTCCTCGGTATCCCAGTGAAACAGTCGACCCCCACTTGCTTGGAAGAGTTCCTCCCGTATTCGTTCAAACTGCCCGAAGTAGTACTCCTCGAGAAGCGGAAGAATCTCGAATTTCCACGCATCGACGATGTCGGCCGCTTCGTCGAGATTCATCAGATACGAATGGCCAATCTGCTTTCCCTTCCCCAGATCAGGAGTATCGACGATGGTTTCGTTTAGCTCTCGAACCGCTAAGATCGAGAGAGTCACCAAGCTCCGATACGGATCCGAACTGGTTCGCGCTACATCCTGAATCTCATTCAGTCCCTCGAAGCCGTGGTGATCGATTAGGACGGAGTAGTTCGGCGGGAACGCTAAGAACCGGAATCGCCGTCGAAGGGCCGCATCAACCAAAGCAATCGAGCGGTCCGCCGTATTCATCGTCCCGATGACGTAGAGGTTTGGAGGCACCGTGAACGATTCCCGGGAGTGAGCAAGCGTGATCTCTACCTCATTAGGTTGGTCGAGGCGTTTGTCGCTTTCGAGCAGCGTGATAGTCTCGCCGAAGATTTGTGCGAGGTTCCCGCGATTAATCTCGTCGACGATCAATACGAAGCGCCGCGCCTCATCGAGGTCATCGTTCTGTTTGGCGTGCTGGTACGCGGTTTCGGCACGCCGGCAGATCCGCTTGAAGACGCCGTCCTCGATTCGATACTCAACCGCCCCATCGTCGGCCTCAGCGGTTAATCCCTCGATGAAATCCTCGTACGAGAAAGAAGGATGGAAGGTGACGGTTTCGAGTTGCTCCATCGTCGGGGTATACTCCGACTGCTGGTTGAGCCACCAGCGGGCGAACTGGCGAGCAGTGTACGTTTTCCCGGTTCCCGGCGGTCCGTAGAAGACAAGTTGCTGAGCCTGCTTCAATTGGCGCTCGATCGTGCCCGTTTCAGCCGGGCGGCGATCTGGAGGCGTGAGTTCATCGCCGCCGTCTCCTTTGTGTCGTCCCTGTAGCAGCGCCCCAAACTTCACGTGGTTCATGTTCGGGTTGATGCCAGTCTCGCTCTGGAGATCGCGGAGTAACGCGACGAACAGTACCTGCCCCTCGTCCAGACTCGACTTTTGAATCGTCGCCGACCCAATTGTCTCCGCTAATTCCTCGAGTCTCTGTGTATTGTCTCTGTAAACCTGGACGATCTGCTCGCACTTGACCGCATCTGGGGCGTCAACGATGCCACCGATTAAGTCACTCCGACGAAGCGCCTCGGTCCAATCGCGGACGATAGTTTCGGCTATCTTCTCTCCCAACCAGTTTTCAGCTCCGGATGTCTGGCTGACTCGTGCTTTGATGTCCTTCGTCGCATCGGTGATTCCCTCGTAGGGGTCGGCTGGTGAGATAGAACCGCCGCCGTCGAACCGGTATCCCCGTTCCTCCAGTAGTTCCGCGAGATACGGGGATTCTTCGGCGAGAATTTCTACGAGCTCATCCGGACATCGAGTGAAGTAGTGGCCCTGATTGAGCGATAACCGCTTATCGTAGAAGATCTTCTCACTGCCCTCGCGAATCTGGCGTAGCCGCTCCTGGTACTCCGGCTTTTCGAGGAGGTCATCGTAGACGTGTATCTGGGGTTCGATACCCTCATACTCTCTGAGCCACCGTAGGTATCCCCCCTGCTCTTGCTGTTCGTCGGTCCATCGATCATCCGGAGGTCCCTCAAAACTCTCGTTTAGCTCCGAGTCGATTACCGAGACACTGGCGAATTGATGTTGATCCTGGAGGAGGTGGATGACAATATCTCCAACCTCGGCCTCACGCATCGTCTCGTATCGCTTCCTTCCTCCCTGGTCCCGGCTGGGGGACATGAGCGCCTTCCCCAGCTTGTATTCGCCTTTCTGTTTGTAGGGACGATTTTGTGTCTGCGTCTTCTCGATCCAGACTGTCGGATTCGTGTTGACCGGTTCGTTCATCCGATAGCGACCGTTTCCGAGGAATTCTATCTCGCCGTCGTCCCTCAGCTCTTGGAGTGTTCGCCGGGTAGATGCTTCCCAGGTATTATTTTCCGGAAACTTTTCTCGGAGCGTCGATTCGGAGAAGTCGAGAAGATCCTGTAAGCCGAATTCCTGCGTGTTATTCTCTTTGCAGAAGCGCGTAATTTCGGCGCGGATCGTGTCACGCCACTCAGACATATCTCTATCACCTCAATGAGACCTTATGAATATGGTGACTACCTCCTGTATCGGTGCTATAGATATTTTGGAGATTGAACCAATCCGTAGAGCTGCTGCCAAAGACCACTACTCAGCGTATAGTATGATAAGTGCTGACCGAAACCAGAGTGTAGATGATGACTGATATTCGAAGTAGAAATGGATGCGTTAGCGCCTGAGTCCCGTTATGCTCGGTAACACTATAGAGGATATCAGCAGATACGGAGCTCTCGCTTAGATCTTATGGGGGTCGAATTCCTTGAATTTCTCTTCGATTGTCTTGATGATTTCTTCCTTGCTGCGCTGCTCATCAAGGCTCTGGGAGATGTGCTCTACAACAACTTGTTTGTCGATGACGTCAGCGTTCTTTCTCTCTAATTCATAATCCTCCGGTTCACGGTCGAACTTTGGGTCAACAACCAGATTGTACAAGAGTTGTTCCCACCGTCCCTTGTCGAGCCTGATTTTCCGGTCAATAGCATGGGTACTACGGAGCAGTAGCAGCGCCGCTAAGGCTTCTAGTTCCATGAAGAGAACCCGGAATTCGTCTAAATCCGACCGTCCTAATTCATCAAGGAAATCATGGATTTTGCTCTCACTATACTCTGGTGAGATGAATACGACTGCTCGCTGAGAAATCCCATGCTGGTACGAGATGTCCTCCGCGATTTCCAGATATTTTCTATACTGAGCATCGTCCGCCTCTGTGATTTTCGGATAAGCTCGTGTCTTACTGCTTACACTCTTAGAGTCGAGGATTAGGAGTGGGTCGTTCGAGCCGTCCCGGTCGAAAATAAACCCGAAGCCATCGGGAATTCGATTCCCCCGGTCGGCCATACCCAACGAATTGAGCGGGAAGTTCATCAGTTGCGAGAAGGCCAGCGTACTGAGTTGTTCCATACGCTCACGCTCGGCTTTGCTCCCCTCAATTTTCTCGTAGTTGATCAGCTCGCTAACGACGAATTGAGGATTATCGTGGATTTTCTGAACGAGATCTTCTGGAACTTCCTCATTCTCTGGGAGATAATCTGCCTCGACAGAATTCCGAATGTCGACGAGAGACGTGAATTTTGAGACCTTCCGTTTCACGTTCGGCGGTTGTACGACCATCGAAAGACCCCCAAACCGGTCGATAAATCGCTTAATCCCATCCCGACAGTCGTTAGTAAAGGTCATAATGCAGATGTTCCGGTGTCCGCTAAGATACTGCCCAAGATTCTGTAAAAGGGTATCGCGGTAGTCGCCGGGAACAACAACGAACGTCGTCTCCGAATCTTCGACCACAGCAAGGCCACCGTCGCGTTCAGCTTGACCCTCGATAGCGACTTCACTCAGTAGTTCCTCAATCGCTCGTGAGGTATCTATATCGAAGTAGAAGCGCTTCGACTCGTCGTATGGGTTGATGTGACCCTTAGGACAAACGAATTGTGGAGGGTCCGAGTCAGCAACATTCACTTTCTCAGTGCATTCCCCCTCGGGGCAGACTATTGAGTTGTTCTCATGTTTAGCAACAAACTCATTCCCATCCAGTTCATCCGGTAGCTGGTCTGCTGAAAACTGCTCGTTGAACCGAAACCTGAGGCTCTCGTGAACGGGGTTGGTCGTCATACTGACGCCCCGTCCTTACGAAGCAGGGAGGTGATTACCTGCTCCTCGTCCTTACTGATACTCCCCATGATGGATATTTTGGAGCCGCTGACGTGGATTTCTCGGTCGCCCAAACGAAGAGTATACTCTCTCTGTTGGCTCTTCTGGTTGAATTCCTCAAGCCTCTCTTCCAGGTTATGAGGCCCTAAGAAATCCGAAATAGGGTCATCAGTCTCAATCTCAATTCGAGTGGGGTTCCCCTCTACATTGACGTTCTCGAGTACGATTGCTGTTTGTTCTACGGAATCTAGGTCGTCGAGAATATTGGCGTATTGCTCTTTCTTCCCGTCGTTAAGCAGGTCAGTATCCTCGAGCGCCTCCTTCTGGTCCTCAATCCGCGAGGCGACGAAGTCTTGTGGTGTACTATCCTCGAAATCTGTCGGGTCAGCAAACTCGACGTCCTCCCCGAAATCAGCGTCCTCGAATAGGGTCTCTATAGCGATTCGAGTCAGATTCTCCTCTGACCGTGAGATATCGTAGTCGTACTCCTTCCGGCCATAGTCGATATACAGATATTCCGTAGTTAGCGGCCAGTACTTGATAATCTCAGTCTCCATCTCGCCATCCGCTTCGTACTTCCAATCCTCCTGCTCTCGAAACCGGAACTGACGATAACGGCTGGCCTTGGCTTCGGCGTCAAACCGAATCATAAGGTCCGTATCTTCGATTATATCTACACCCTTGAATTTGACCTTATGCTTCCGTCGTTCATTTATCTCTGGCAGTTCCTGTTCGTACTGCGCCCTAAGCTCTTCCTTGACGTCGTCCGTCAGGTCCTCAAAGGAACGCTCGCCGGAGATTTGCTTCCGTTTGTACGTCCGCTTCGTCTTGAAGGTCTTCAGCGCCTTGATAATCTCCAGCTTGTCACGCCAATCCCAGTCAATTAAATAGAGAATGAGAGACTGCTTCTCGTCCATCTCCCGGTCCGAAATATCCGTCATGCGTTCCGTATCCAACGCACGGATTCCCTCGATAATCGTAGACGACCCGATACCGAACAGCTCGGCGGTGTACTCGTGGAAGGTTTCTAATGCACCGTCTTCAAGAAGAATTTCACAGTCTGAGGGGATGTTCGTGCCGGGTATGCTTGTAGACTCAATTTCAGCCAGTCGGTTTACTTGCGGTCGAGAAAGGTTCCGCGAATAGTACTCAACGATTTCCTCGTCGTCGCGGAAATGCTGATAGATATCAGGATTCATCCCTCCTGCTGACATTATGTTAGGAGTGATTAACCGAGCGACAAATACTTTACCCTAAAGTAGAAGTACGGTCCCTATCTAAGTAGAATTCAGTACGTTGAGTTCGGCATCTACAGATTGGGCGTTTGGATGTCGTAGTAGTTCAGTACGAAATATATCCCCAGAAGTAAGCCAACAAACGCACCGAAAAAGTGCGTGACGTCGTCGGCTCCAGCCATCATGCCGAGAATTGCGGCTGCCTCTCTTGCCTTTGCGAGACCGAAGAAGACTGGAGCAAGGTGAAGTATTCGCCGGTCAATCGCGCCATTGTATGCCATTTCCAAAGGCCGGCTAATTGAGTGAACAAGCAGCCAAGTGGTGAGTCCGTAGGTTACACCGCTTGCACCGATAGCACCCGTGAAGCCGAGCGAAAGCGGGGCCCAAGCTGCAAGGTATCCGACTCCTAGATAGAAGGTGTAGAGGAAGTTTCGATTATATTCATACTCTAGATAAGCTCCTGCAATGAGCAGGACACCAAGATTGTCGGTTAGATGGCCGGGTCCTTGGTGTATGAATGGGCCAACTGTTGCCGCAAGAATAATTTTAGCTTCTCTAGAAAGAGAATCTAACAATAGTTGTGCTGAGGAATAGTCTAAAAGGTTAGCTGTGAGGACCTCTACTTGGAAGATTGCGACCAGCAGCGTGGTTAGGGTAATCGTCGCTACAATCTGATTCCGGAATCGACTGGCAATACCGATGAATTCGATAGATGAAGGTAGTACGGTGTTCTAAAAGTAGGATGCTACTTTTGGCCGGTTTCCAGACATTCTATATAATAGAGAGGAAACCGGTAGACATATAAAATAATAGTCATCCGATGGAGGTCGGATTTTCTAACCGTTCGAGCTCAGCACTCACGTTATGCGCTGCTGTCTGAATTCTACTGTTCCAGGATGAGCGAGAGAAATGAAGAGTCGGTAATAGTTCGGCCTCGGCACTCATAGGGTTCCTCACAACCGGCCGCCACGCCGGTTCGGAACGCGCTTCTCGTCATCGGCCACCGGAGCCTACACATCCGAGCACAAAAACTCCTTCACTCGCTACGGCGATTCCTCGGGCGTATCGTGTCGTTCGAGCGCCAGCGTCTCCGGGTCGAGGGTGTAGTAGGACTCCCACACCGGCGCGAGGCTCACCACGCGGGTCTCTCCGAACGTCCCTTCGACGTGCCGGTGGTAGTGACCGACGAGGCAGAGCGTCGGTTCGAGTTCGGTCAGCAGTTCGTCCACCGGATTACTGCCGACGGCGCGGCCGCCGATTCGAACGACGCCGTGCGGCGCTTCGTGCGTCAGGAACACGTCCACGCCCGACAGGTTCGCGGCGCGCTCGACGTCCTCGCGGACGAAGTGGCGGCGGCGGTCGCCCGCGAGTTCGCTCCGCGGGCGGTCGTACTGCGTCGGCGCGTAGTTGCCCGAGAGCCCGGCGATGCGCAGCCCCTCCAGTTCGACCGCGGTGCCGGCGAGCAGTTCGGGGCGGGAGGCGGTGAGCGCGCTGTCGCCGCGCCTGAGCGCGTCGATGACGTCGAAGTCCTCGTTGTTACCCGCGACGAACCACGTCGGCGTCGGCACGTCGTAGTGCAGGAGGTCGCCGACCTGTAGCGCCGCTTCTTCTCCCCTCGCTTCGGCGTCGCGGTAGGCCGCGAAGAGGGCGCGCCGGTTGTCGGGGTCGTCCGCGTGGGCGTCTCCGAGGACGAGCACGCGGCGGACTTTGCGACCGCGAGCCTTGAATTCGGCGGCCGGCGCGGGGCGGACGATTCGCGTCGACCGAGGCGCGCCGCCCGACGAGGTGGAACACGAGATGAGCGACGTCTACGAGTGGGACGCCGAGAATCCGGAGGCGTTCCGCCTCCAACCCTCCGCCGTCGAGGAGGTGACCGACGAGACGGTTCGGCTGGTCGAACCGACGACGGCGGACGCGTCGGAACGGTAAGTCCCGATGCGGCGCGCGAACCGCACCGGAATCCCTTTTCCCGCGGCCATCATTCCTCCGCCCGTGACTGACGTACTCCCCGCCGAAGCGGAAGCGTTGCTCGCCGAGGAATCGGTCATCGCGCACCTCGCGACGTGCACCGACGAGCGACCGCACGTCGCCCCGGTCTGGTACCACTACGACGACGGAACGGTGTCGGTGCTCACGACCGGGCGGAAGCTGGCGAACATCCGGAGGAACCCCCGCGTCGCCCTCTCGATTCAGAAGGACACCGACGGGCGCGCGGAGTGGATGGTCACGATGCAGGGGACGGCGACCGTGGTCGAGGACGAAGCGCAAAAGCGGGAGGCCACCGCTCGCATCAATCCGCGGTACGGCGCTCCGGAGAGCGCGTATTCGGAGAACACGCTCGTCCGGATAGAAATCGGTTCGGCGTCGTTCACCCGGTACTGACGCGGCGATTAGGTTACACCACGACCGTACTGTTCGCGCCGACGCTTTTCCCTCCGCGCGTCGTACGGCCACCGTGCCGACCGACGTCTCCGGGTGGCTGGCGGAGACGGCCCGAAACGCTCGCGGCGATCGACGAGGAGCGCTGTTGAAGGCGGGGCAGACGGTCTACAACGGACTCTGGTACACGGTGTCCTCCCGGCGACCGCTCGGAACGAACGTCTTCGAGCGGGCGTTCGTCGAGACGGACACCCGCGAACGACTCCGCGATATGGGCTACCGCTGATCGGATTCGATTCGGTCGCGCGCCGCCGCGACCACCAGCGGAAGCGTGATCGTCGCGTCGGCGTAGACGCTCGCGTTCCGCGCCGCTTTCTCCAGTTTCCCCCACGAGCGCGCCTCGTCCAGCGTCGCTCCCGAGAGCCCACCCGTCTCCGGCGGGTCCATCGTCAACTGGACGCCGTAATCGTAGGCCGAGGGCGAGACGAGCATCGTCTGGAGGACGTAGTTCTTGGGCACGCCGCCGCCGACGACCATCGCGCCGGACTTCTCGGCCTCGAACGCGATGTCGGTGAGGTGGGTCATATCCCGCAGGGCGTCCAGCGTGAAATCGGAGGTCTGGGAGTACATCCACGCCTGCAGTCCCAACACCGAATCCTGCACGGCGGGGCAGTAGACGGGAACGTCGTTCTCGTAGGCCGCCGCCGCGATTCCGGCGTCCTCCTCGACTCCCTCTCGGTCGTTCACCTCGCTGTTGGCGCGTCCGAGTTCCTCGGTCATGCGTTGGATGCTCACCGTCTCCTCGATGTTGGGGAAGACCTCAGAGCGCAGGTGGGACTCGAACAGCGCGAAGTGTTCCTGCGGCAGATAGACGTTGTATATCCTGTCCACCTCCTCGTCGCGCAGCTGCTCGTCGTGCTCGCGCATCGACTTGCCGTGCTGTTCGTCCCTTCCGTGGTGGTGCTTGCCCCCGATGGCTTCGATGGCGTCGTGGGTGAGGTTCGCGCCCGTCGTCACCAGCGCGTCGATGTGGCCGTCGCGGATGAGGTCGGCGACGATTCGGCGCATCCCCGTCGGCACCATCGCGCCCGCGAGGCCGAAGAAGTTGGTCACGTCGTCGCCCAGCATCTCGGCGTAGATGTCCACCGCCTCGTGCAGGTTCGCCGCGCCCACGCCCGCGGAGCCGTACTCGTCGGCCAACTCGCCGACGGTCATGCCGGCCCGCACTTCCGCGTGGGCGATGGGGTCGTGGTGGAACTCCTCGCGGTGGACGCGGTGCTCGTCCGCCTCGTCGCCGTCTTCGCGGTCGCCGTCCTCGTCGCGGTGGTTCATACTCGTCCTGTGAGAGCCACCGACTTGAGCGCCGCGATTACTCGACGGTGATGTGGCCGTCGCGCCGGACGTCGACATCGTAGCCGTGGTAGGAGAACGCGATTCTCTCCGGCCGGGAGCCACCCGTCAGCAACGAATCGAGCGCCTCGGGGTCGAGCACGTGGTACAGGGGAGGGTCGAGTTGCAGCGCGGGGACGCCTTCCACGGCGGCCACGGCTTCGACGACGGCCTCCGAGGGCCGTCGTCCGTCTTCGAAGTCGGTGGTGAACGGCTCTTCGTCGTCGGTGGTCATCGTATGGGTCACGTCGATGCTACCGGCGCTACTGGTTGAACGGTTCGGGTTGAGACGTTCGTGTATTTAAGTCCCGTGAGTGTGAATGTCACTCACTCCGTCTCGTACAGCGTACTTTCGAGGAACGAGTTGAGTCCGCGTCGATAGCGCGCCGACAGCGCTTGCGGCGAGATGCCGAGACCCCGAGCGACCTCCGCGAGCGTCGTTCGACGCGGCGTTTCGAAGAATCCCGCTTGGTGCATCGTGACCAGCGCCTCGTGTTGTTCGGGCGTGATGTCGTACTGGCGCTCGCGCATCTCCCGCACGGAGTAGACGCGCATGACTTCGAACGGGATTCCGAACGCCGAAAGCTCCTCGCGCAACCGACGTGCGGCGGTCTGGTCGATGAATCGGAACTGAAACTGCCAACCGTCCGCCGACCCGCTGGCTTCGAGCAGCGCGGTCGGTTCGTTCACGATGATGTCCTGTAACCCCTCCTCGTCGCGGTTCCAGACCATCCGACAGAGCAGCGCATCGTCCGTGTCGTCGAGCACGATGATGGAGTCGACCGCCGGTTCCTCCTCGTCGGTCACGGCGACGTCGTCCGCGCTCACGTTCCGCACCCAGAAGAACGGAAGCAAGCCGTCGCTGGTGGGGACGAGTTGTTCGAGTTCGACGTGCGCGTCCGGGTGGCGCTCGATGAGTTCTCCGAGCGGGAACGCATCGGCGGGCACCTCGATTTCGACGATGAAACTCATTGAGTACGTCACAGTCTACGAACGTCACCTTCTGCGTTCCGTTACCTACCAGACGCGATACAGCATCAGAAACTGTGTTGCCGACTGCCGCGAGGGCGCGCGTGGCGCGGGGTCGGGCGCCAGCGGCGCTTCGATTAGCCGCAACCCGAGGGTTCGGCTATCGGGGCCGGTCGGCGGCGGCCCGTGTCCTGCGAGACCGGGACGTGACCCGGTTGTCCCGGCGGTCCTCTCGAACCGTTGAAACCCGCAGGACACGTCCCACTCCTCGTCGTCCCCCCTTTTAATACCTCCTCTTTGGACGAAATCGTATGACGATTCCGGAAAAATCAGCGACGGTGACGGAGTAGTTACAGCCCCGTCGGTGCGGCGATGAACGTCGTCTCGAGCCCCCACTCCTCGGCGAGCGATCGGAGCGACCGCACGCCGAACGTCTCCGTCGCGTAGTGGCCCGCGAGGAAGACGTCGATTTCCGCCTCGCGCGCCTCGTGGTAGACCTTCTGTTTGCCTTCGCCCGTTATCAGCGCGTCCGCGCCGACGGCCACCGCCTCGTCCAGCCAGTCCGCCCCGCTTCCGGTGACGATGGCCACGTCTTCGACGGTCTCCGGGCCGAAATCGAGCACACGAACTCCTCGGCCGCCGGTGTCCAGTTCCCCCGCCAGCAGGTCGTGAACTTCCTCGACCGAGAACGAGCCTCGCCCCCGCTGGCCGACGTGCTCCGGTCCCATCCGGCCGAACGGTTCCCGCGAATCGAGGCCGAGCAGGTCCGCGATTCCCGCCGCGTTGCCGAGTTCGGGGTGCGAGTCCAGCGGGAGGTGGGAGACGTACAGCGCCACGTCGTTCTCGACGAGGGGTGCGATTCGGCGGTACTGACGTCCCGTCACGCGCTCGATGCCGCCCCACGAGAGGCCGTGGTGGACGACGAGCGCGTCCGCGTCCCGGTCCGCCGCCTCCTCGATGGTCCGTTCCGCGGCGTCCACGGCGAAGGCGACGCGCTCCACGTCGCGGTCGTCGGGGCCGACCTGAAGCCCGTTCGCGCTGGCGTCCACGTCCGCGAAGTCGTCGGTTCGCAGTCGGTCGTCGTATCGCTCGGCGAGTTCGGCGAGGTTCATACCCCATCGTCGTGGGGCGGACGGCTTGTATTCTCGGCTTTCCTCTCGGCCGCTGGACCCGGGACGCTCGGTTCGCGGTGATTCCGCGACGTCCGCCCCTCGTCTCCGCCATCACCGTTAAATCGCTTCGGTGACTACCTTCGCTCCCCCGTTCGGGGGACGAGCGGTAATCGAGGTGTCACGTCATGGGTAAGTTCCGTAAGGCGATGTTCGCGTGGCGACGCCTGCCACGACGGTTCAGGCGACGTATCGTGAGTAAACTACGGCGCAAGCTCTGATGCGGCCCCGCGCCGCTCGATTTTCCGGCGGGACGACGATTCCGCGATAGCTTCGACTCGGGCGGAACTCCGCGACTTCGACGAGTTCCGCGAATCCGAACGCGAAGCCCGGAACGCCGTCTGCTCGCGCAGTCACCGTTCGGAAAAGAACGCTCGACTCCCCTCGGCCGCTTTTTCGCCGCGGTTCTACTCGCTTCCGGCGTGCGCGAAGACGAACTCCCGGAGGAGTTTCCCGCCCAGCGAGGCGGCCTGCCCGTCGTCTCGGTCGTTGACCTCGACGACGTCGAATCCGACGACCTCGCCGGTTTCGGCCACGTCCCGAACCACGTCGCGTACCTCGCGGGGCGAGAGACCGAAGGGTTCCATGGTTCCGGTGCCGGGCGCGAAGCCGGGGTCCGCGGCGTCGACGTCCACGCTGAGGTACGCGGTCCCGTCGAAGTCGGGTTCCCAGTCGGCCACGTCCTCGGGCGGCACGACGGTCACGTCGGCCTCGGCGGCGCGCTCCCACTCCTCCTCGCTGCCGGTTCGCGCGCCGAGGACGACCGCTTCGTCGGCGACGTCGAGGGCGTGTCGGGTGACGGTCGCGTGGCTCAGGGGGTTACCGTCGTACGCCTCGCGCAGGTCGAGGTGGGCGTCGAGGCAGACGAAGACGTCCGGTTCCGCGGCCCGCACGCCCGCCAGTGAGACGGTGTGCTCCCCGCCGAGCACGAGGGGGAGGGCGTCGTCCCAGACGACGTCGGTCAGGACGCCTTCGAGGTAGTCGAGGTACTCCTCGGCGTCGTCCCACGCGCGGACGTCGCCGTGGTCGTGCACTGCGAGGTCGGAAAAGAACCGCCCGGTGCGGCGGTCGTAGTCGTCGAACGTCCGGGCGAAACGCCGGATGCGTTCGGGACCGAACCGCGTTCCGGGTTGAAACGTGGTGGACGCGTCGAGCGGCGCGCCCACCACCACGAAGTCCGCTTTCTCGCGGTCGGAGGACGCGCCGGGGAACATTTAGCGGACGATTTTGCGCTGGTCTTCCATCTGGAGGTACTCTATCTCGTCGTCGGGCGAGATATCCATCTCCTCGGGCGTCTGGATGGTGATGGTCTCGTACGTGTCGAGGTCCATGACCTGCGCGACGGTGTCGCTCTCGACGGAGACGACCTGCCCCTGTTTGCGGTTGATGATGGGCACCCAGATTTTCGCGTCGACCGGCTGGCTCAGGCTGCGCTTCTTCCCGTCGAACACGCCCTTGCCCTCGATTCGGGCCTTGGCGCTGCCGTGTTTGCCCGGCTTCGCCGTGCTGTAGGAGTTGATGACGCACGCGGCGTCGTCCATCATGACGTAGTTTCCTTCTTTGAGTTCGCGGACTTCCTTTTGCTCTTTCGCCATACCGCGGATTTGAGTTCGCGCCGGTATAAACCGTTTGGAAACGCCGCGCTACGGAGTACGAAAGGACGAATAGAGAACCGTGCAAGCGCCGCGATTAGAACCCGGACGGGAGACGTTTTCCGCGACTCGTACGACCGTGGCTGGCTTCCACCAGTTTCACGAACGCCGTTTTCACGTCGTCCGTTACTTGGTCTTCGCGACCGTCCGTATCGACGGTTTGTGAGTCGCTTCGGTTCTCCGTCGGAGCGTTGACCTCGGTACCGTGTTACCGGCAGCTCGGTTTTTGCTCCGCGCCTCCGTCTATATCGACGGAGGTCGTCCGGTCGGTTCTCGCGGTTCCCGCAACGACTGAACGTAGGTCATGGATAATGATGGATGTTTCTCAGGGGTCCCGACACGTCAGGCGGTGGCGGAGAGCGCGCGAGAGCTATTACCGCTCCGAACGAATCGGCAACCATGCCGGAACACCCGCTCAAACAGCGGTTCGTTCTCGATACGTCCGTCTTTCTCACGGAGGAGATACGCGACGAGGACGAAGGGCTGGAATCGGCCGTCGACCGACTCCTCGACGCTATCGCCACGGCGAAACTCTCGCTCAACATCTCCTGTTACATCCCGCCTTCGGTTCACGACGAACTCACCGCCGTTCTTCGCGAGCGCGACGTGGCAGAACCCGTCCTCTCGAAACTCGAAACGTGGGTCATCAAGAAGAACCCCGCTCGCTTCGAGGTGATGATTCCGGCCGAACTCGTCTACCGGTTCATCGACGAGATGAGCGGTCGCGTCGACCGCGGCTTGCGCGTCTCCGAGAAGGCCGTCCGGGAAGCCTTCGACGACGGGGAGGCCGACGTCGGGTCGGTCATCGCCGACCTGCGAAGCGAGTACCGGTCGACGCTCCGCCGGGGCGTCCTCGATTCCCGCGAGGACTTCGACCTGCTCATCCTCGCACGCGAACTGGACGCGGGCGTCGTCACCGAGGACACGGGAATCGTCAACTGGGCCGAGGACTTCGGCCTGCGCTACCTCCGCGGACGCGACTTCCCCGCCCTCCTCGAAGCGTACATCGAGGCCAGCCGAGACGCGTGAATCGGCGTTTTCGGGGTTCCTCCGTCCTCGTCACGTCTCCGACAACACCGGTTCGGTCGTCTCACTCCCGCCGATCGAGGAACGCCGACACCCGCGATAGTCCCGCTTCCAGTTCGTCCGCCGGAAGCCCGAACCCGATTCTGAAGTACCGGTCGTAGCCGAACAGGTTCCCCGGCGCGAGCACGACGCTCTCCTCCTCGACGACGCCGCGACAGAACGCCTCGCCGTCCTCGAACGAGTCGGGAATCCGGACGAACCCGTTCACGCCGACCGGGTCGTACCAGTCGAGACCGTGCGATTCGACGAACTCCCCCACCCGATTTCGGTTGCGCTCCGCGAGGTCGCGGTTCTCGGCCAGTATCTCCCCCTCCTGTTCGCCCAACGCTTGCCGGGCGACGTGCTGGCCGACGATGCCGGGCGAGATGGTCGTGTAGTCCTTCCACTCCCACGCGCCCTCCACGACCTCCTCCGCCCCGACCAGCCAGCCGAACCGCAACCCCGCGAGACCGTAGGCTTTCGTCAAACTCGTCGTGCTGATGCCGCGGTCGCCCATGCCGGCCACCGGCGGCAGGGGGTCGTCCGCGAGCAACCGATAGACCTCGTCGCAGAGCAGGTAGGCCCCGGCGTCCTCCGCGAGGTCGTAGAGAGCCTCGACCTTCTCCCGCGGGTGGTACCGTCCGGTCGGGTTGTTGGGGTTGTTCAACACGACGACACGCGTGTCGTCCCGAATCGCGTCCGCCACCGCGTCCACGTTCAGTTCCCACTCCGGCGGTTCGAGCCACACGCGGCTCACCTCCCCCATCGCCTCCGGGACGGCGTGAAGCGCCTGGTAGGTGGGCGTGACGACCACCGAGTGCCCCCCGTCCCCGAGCAGGGAGCAGAACGTCAGAAAGTTCGCCTCCTGCGTTCCGCAGGTGAAGAGCACCTCGTCGGCGCTCCGGTCGTAGCGCTCGCCCACCTCGGCGCGGAACTCCGGGTCGCCGTTCGTCGGAATGACGTAGTCCAGTTTCCCCGGGTCGAGGTCGAAGCGGTCGGCGTCCAGGCTCCTGATGCCGCTCTCTGCGAGCATGATGTCCGCCTCGTGTTCGTACTCGGCGAACCAGCGTTCGAGGCCGAAGGGTTCGATGTGCATCGTCGGGGGGTTCGTCGTGAGACGCGAAAAGCTACCGGATGGCGACTCGCGGCGGGCGCAGGCTCGGACTGACAGCCTCTTGAAGATAACGATAAATCGTCTAAAATCCATCTAGACGTATGTTCCGAACCGTCCTCTTCCCGACCGACGGCAGCGAGCAGACCGAGGCGGCGCTGGAGACGGCGCTCGACGTGGCTAGCCAGTACGGGGCGACGCTTCACGCGCTGTACGTCGTCAACACGGCCGGTATCGCCACGGGCGACCCGGACTCTCGGCGACGGATCGTCGAGACGTTCGAGAACCGCAGCGACGAGGCGGTCGAGGCGGTCGCGGAGGCCGCCGCCCAAGCGGGCGTCGACTGCACCACGGCGGTCGCCCGCGGCGCGCCTGCCGACGAGATTCTAGACTACGCCGAGGACGAGGGTATCGACCTCGTCGTGATGGGGACCCACGGCAGAACCGGTCTCGGGCGATTCCTCCTCGGCAGCGTCGCCGAGCGCGTCGCGAGACACTCGACGACGCCCGTCATGCTGGTTCGAAGCGGCGCGAACGAGCAGCGAGCGTAAGAGGACGCAAAAGCGCGGAGAGCCGACGGGTTCAGTCGTCGGTCGATTCCTGCTGGATGAGTCCGGAGCCGAGCCACGCCGCCAGCGCGAAGACGATGTAGATCGCGCGTTCGCTCCGAGCGCCTTCGAGGAACACCTGGAGCGCGATGCCGATGCCGAGCGCCGGAATCGTCAGCATGAGCGTTCGGAAGATGCGCTCCCGGCCCGTCTCCATCGGGAGCGGCCACACCTTGCCGAAGGCGATGCCGAGCCAGACTCCGGCGAAGACGACCGCGACGATGACGACCAGGTCGCCGGGCGTCGGGAACGCGAGTTCCCACGCGTAGTGCGCCGCGACGTAGAACGCGAACAGGAACACCGAGATGCCGAGCGTCCTGCGAATCGACAGCAGTGCGAGTGCTTTCGGCTCGGGCGCGGGCATCGATGCGGATATCATTCGGGTCATTGATAAAAAGGGCGTCGAATCCTCAGTCGTCGGTTTCGGAGGCGTGGTCCGCTTCGGCCGCCGACCCCTTCACGTAGACCGGCGACTCGGCGGAGCCTCGCGGCAGGCGAATCTCCTCGACCATGTCCTCTATCTCGTCCGGCGGCGGCGGCGTGAACCGCGACACCGTGAACGCGACGGCGAAGTTCAGTATCGAACCGACGAGCCCGATACCCTGCGCTTCGATGCCGAAGAACGTTCCCATCAGCGGCTCTTCGAGGCCGAGCACGACGTGGGCTCGCATCATCACGACCATGATGAGCGTGAACACCAGGCCGACGACCAGCCCCGAGACGGCACCCTCCTTGTTCATCCGATGGTCGAAGATGCCCAACAGGATGACCGGGAACAGGCTCGCGGCGGCCAGTCCGAAGGCGATGGCGACGACCTCCGCGACGAATCCCGGCGGGTAGATGCCGAACAGCGCGGCGACCGCCGCGGCCACGAGGATGACGACGCGCGCCACGATGAGTCGCTCGCGCTCGCTGGCGTCCTCCCGGAGGATGCGGTAGTAGATGTCGTGCGATACGGCGCTGGACATGGCGATGAGCAGCCCGTCCGCGGTCGAAATCGCGGCGGCCAGTCCGCCCGCGGCGACCAGCGCGATGACGATCGGCGATAGTTGTGCGACCTCGGGCGTCGAGAGAACGATGATGTCCGGGTCGAGCACCACTTCGCTCGCCTGCGCGGTGAGGCTCTGGGACATCTGGATGACGCCGTCCCCGTTCTTGTCGGTGATGGTGAGCAGGCCGGTCTCGGACCACCGCTGCACCCACGGGATGCTCTGGGCCTCCGCGATGGAGCGCCCGTCGAGCGTTCGAATCAGGTTGAACTTGGCGAAGATGGCCAACACCGGCGCGCTGAGGTAGAGGATGGCGATGAACAGCAGCGCCCATCCGACCGACTTGCGCGCGTCGGACGCCTTCGGAACCGTGTAGAAGCGCATGATGACGTGGGGGAGACCCGCCGTCCCGATCATCAGCGTGAGCGTGATGGTGAACACCTGTAACATCGTGTAGTTCTCGAACGGCACGATGTAGCGCCCCATCTGGATGTCCGACTGTAGCTGCGAGAGTTGGACGGCGATGTCGTCGGTGACGAGCGCCATCTGCGGGAGCGGGTTCCCCGTGAGCGTGACCGAGATGGCCACGGTCACGATGATGTAGGCGATGATGAGGACGACGTACTGGAGCGCCTGCGTCCACGTGATAGCCTTCATCCCGCCGAGGAATCCGACGAGCGCGACGACCCCGAGCGCGACGATGATGCCGGTCGCGATGTCGACGCCGAGGAAGCGCGAGAGGACGATGCCGACCCCGCGCATCTGCCCCGCGACGTAGGTCAGCGAGACGAAGACGGTGGCGAGGGCGGCGACCCCGCGCGCGGTGTTCGAGTAGTAGCGGTCGCCGATGAAGTCGGGGATGGTGTACTGGCCGTACTTTCGGAGGTACGGCGCGATGAGCAGCGCGAGCACGACGTACCCGCCGGTCCAGCCCATCAGGTACACCGCCCCGTCGTAGCCGAGCACCGCGATGAGTCCGGCCATCGAGATGAACGACGCGGCGGACATCCAGTCGGCCGCCACCGCCGCCCCGTTGGCGACCGGCGGAATGGACCGACCGGCCACGTAGAACTCCGACACCTCCGTCACGTGGGTGTAGATTGCGATGGCGAAGTACAGCACCAGCGTACCGATTATCAGTATCCACGTCCACTGGTTGACGTTCAGTCCCGCTTGGAGCGGGGTGAAAAGTGAGCCTAGCATCTCAGTCCTCCACTCCGTACTCTCGGTCCAGCTTGTTCATCCGCCAGATGTAGATGAAGATGAGCAGGACGAACGTGATTATCGCGCCCTGCTGGGCGAACCAGAACGAGACCGGTATCTCGCCGATGTACACGTTCGACAGCGGTTCCGCGAGCAGAATCGCCGCGACGAACGAGACGAGGAACCAGATGGTCATCAGTACCGCGATGAGCCTGACGTTCCTTCGCCAGTACTCCCTCGCCTTCGCTCGGCTGAGGGGTTGCTCTTCGGGTATCTCTTCTCGACGTTCCGTCTCCGTGACTGTTGGATTCGTATCACTCATGTTAACCCATGACTCGTTCCGACCATTATCTATGATTATATTAAAATTATCGCCGTTTTCTGACCAGAAAGAGAGTCCGTATTTAAGCGGAGGAAGTCCCACGGAGCGGATACAGAGCAAAATAGACGTGTTTAACGAAGTGACTGTCGTCTCCGCCGTCGTCGGCTACTCGCGGCCGCGCCGCTGGCGCATCTCGTGGCGGGTGAACTGCGGCGTCGCCCGGATGCCGCGGCGCTTGCGGAACGACTGGTAGAGCAGTCCGACGAGCGCCAGCGAGACGACCGCGGCGACGATGGCGCCGCGAAACGCTTCGGTGGCGTAGAGGAACGCGGTCGAGAACAGCGTCACCGAGAGCACCATCCCGTAGACGAGTCGCTTCGCCAGCAGGTCGACCACGTCGTTGCCGTCCTCGATGTCGGCCCGGACGTAGAAGTCGTCCCGGTCGACGCGGTCCAACGCCCGCTCCAGTTTCGGCGGCGTTCGGGCGAGCGACCGAGCCGACGCTTGCAGTTGGTCGCCGGTCTCGGAGAGGTACTGTTTGATGGACTCCTCGCGGTACCCCTGTTCGGTGAGGTACTCCGTCGCCACGGCGATGAAGTCGAACTCGGGGTCGAGCGTGACGCAGACGCCCTCCACGACGGTCGCCACCCGCAGGACGAGCGCGAGGTTCGAGGGGAGGCGGAGCGGGAACTCGTAGATCGTGTCTTCGACCTGCGAGACGATCTGCTGGACGCGGTACGTCTCGATGTCCTCCCCGCGGGCGTCCGCGATGGCGAGTTCCATCACCTTCCCCATCGTCGCGCGGTCGGCCTCGGGGCTGAGGGTGCCCATCTCGATGAGGGCGTCCAGAATACCGTCGATGTCCTGATTCGCCACCGCGATGTAGAAGTCCACTATCTTGCGCTGGATGAACTCGTCCACTCGGCCGCTCATCCCGAAGTCGTAGAAGACGATGGTGCCGTCGTCCTCGACCGCGAGGTTGCCGGGATGGGGGTCGGCGTGGAACACCCCGTCTTCGATTATCATCTGGAGGTAGGCGCGCTGGAGCATCTCGGCCAGTTCGTGACGATCGATCCCTCGTTCGTCCAGGTCGGCCACCCGGTTTATCTTCGTCCCGTCGATGTACTCCATCGTGAGCACGCGCGGGCCGGAGTGGCTGTCGACGACCTGCGGAATCTCGACGTTCTCGTCGCCGTCGAAGTTCGACCGAATCTCGGCGAGCATCGACGCCTCCCGGTCGTAGTCCATCTCCTGTCGAATCGTGCGGGCGAACTCGTCGGCGAGATTTTCGAGCGAGAAGGCCCGCGCTTGTCCGATGAACCGCATGAGCACGGGGAGCGACCACCGGATGACCCGCAGGTCGGCCGCCACCAACTCCTCGATGTTCGGTCGGCGAACCTTCACCGCCACCCGCTCGCCGTCGATTCGGGCGGCGTACACCTGTCCGAGGCTCGCCCCGCTTATCGCCTCGGTGTCGAACTCGTCGAAGTTCGTTCGCACCGGGCCGAGTTCGGCTTCGACGACCTTCTCCGCCTCCTCCCACGGGGCCGGCGGCACCTCGTCCTGCAGTTTCGACAGTTCGTCCACGTACTCCGGCGGGAGGATGTCGGGTCGGGTCGAGAGCAGCTGCCCGAGTTTGATGAACGTCGGCCCGAGCGTCAGCAGCGATTCGAGGAGCGTGTCGGCCCGCTCGACTCGCATCTCGGCGGACACCCGCCGGGACGGTCCGAACAGGAGGAATCGGCGTCGGTCGCGCGCGTAGCTCAGCAGGAGCGGGAGGAACTGCCACGCCACGACGAAGAACCGGCGGTACGCGCGGAGATATGCCAGAGTGACCACCCCGGCTAGCGGCCTTCGATGGGTATCGATTGCTCCGGGGCCGACGACTGCTTCGGGAGCGTGATTTCGAGCACGCCGCGGGCGATGGTTGCTTCCCCGCCCGCCCCGGCCGCGTCCGGCGGCAGCGGGAGTTCGGCGTCGAGGAACAGGGAGCGCTCCTCGCTCAGGTAATCGAACTCCCTCGGCACGTCCTTCTCGCGCCGCGCTTCGATCTGGAGACGGCCGCTCGTCACGTCGATGTCGATGGTCTCCTCGGTGACGCCGGGCATGTCGATGACGAGGAGGTACTCGTCGTCGCTCTCCAACAGGTCCGCGAACACGGCGTCCGGAAGCTCTCGCAACGCATCGCGCAGCGCTGACATGGGTGCGTGTTGGGGGGGAGGGCCGAAAAAGGGTGCGGTCCGTGTCGCGTCGACCCCCGCGTTCGAAAGCGATGCGAGCACTTTTCCCGCGCTCGGTGCTTAACCGACCCATGGCAGACGACCCGAGCTATCGCGTGCTCGCCGCCCGCGAGGCGGAGCGCCTGCGCCTGCTCGACCGGGAGACGTACGAACCGGTCGTCACCGCCGACGGCGGTCACGGCGCGCCGGTCGCCGACCTCCGACCCGGCTACCTCGTCGACGTCGACCTCGACTGGTCGACGACCGAGCCGACGGTTCGGTCGCTGTCGGTGCGCCGCCCGACGCTGTACGCCTTCGCGGACGGAATCGAACCGGTCTTCGAAGCAGCACGGGAGGCGTGGACCGACGCGCGCAGGGCGGGCGATTCCATGAACGCCCGCGTGACCCGCAACACCGACAACGAGGTCAACGGCGTCCTCTACGTCTTCGCCGAGGACGAGACGGGCGGCACGTTCGAAGCGTTCCGCGACGGCGCTCGCCCGCTCGAACCGCTGGTCGACCGGGTGAACGACCGCGAAGGGGACTCCCCCCGAGAGGTGTTCGTCCTCCGCCCCGCCGACGGGCGGTTCGTCATCGTCACCATCGCGCTCCGAAAGGGGGGTCGATTCGCCGAAACGCTCCGCGAAACCTACGACGTTCCGAAACCGTCGGAGCCCCTCGAGTAGGGCGATTCGGCACGCGGTTTCAATACGCTCCCGCTCCAAGACGAACGCATGTCGGAATCGTTCTCCGTCGAGGGGGTCGACCACGTGGAGCTCTACGTGAGCGACTGGGACGAAGCCGCGGAGTGGTACGAACGAGTACTGGGACTGTCTCCCGACGAGGAGTTCGAGCGGTGGTGGACGGCGGGCGACGGCCCGCTCGTCCTGTCGGCCGGCGGCGGAACCACGAAACTGGCCCTGTTCGAGCGCGAGACGGCCACGAGAGGGCGGTCGGTGAGTCCCCGTCGAGTCGCCTTCCGAACTGACGCCGACGGCTTCCTGTCGTTCGTCGACGAACTGGGGGCGCTCGACCTGACGAACCGCGAGGGCGAGTCGGTCACCGCCGAGGACGTGATAGACCACGACCTCTCGTACTCCGTCTACTTCACCGACGAGGACGGAAATCCCCTCGAACTGACGACCAACGACCACGAAACCGTCGCCGCCGAACTGGGATGACGGAGAGCGTCGGAGGCGGATAATCGCGGAAGTCGACGCCGCACGTCCGCGCTCCCGTGACAACTATTCCCCGCGTCCTTTTTGTCCGCGCTCCCGAATGTGCGCGTATGAGCGACCAGCAACCGGACAGGAAACGGTCCGGCTTCAAGGAGACGACGCGCGTGGCGGCGGCGCGCGACCGACTCCGAGACGCCGTCTCCGGACACGAACGAACCGAATCCATCCCGCTGAACGCGGCGGATGGTCGAGCGCTCGCGGAGGAGGTCGTCGCCCCGCGGAACGTCCCCGACTTCCCGCGGGCGGCGATGGACGGCTACGCGGTGCGAGCGCGGGACACCTTCGGGGCGAGCGGTCGGTCGCCCGAGGTTCTCCGACGGGCCGACGAGATGGCTCCCGGCGCGGCGGTTCGGGTACACACCGGGAGCGAAGTCCCCGAGGGTGCCGACGCCGTGGTGATGGTGGAGCACGCGGACGAGTTCGGCGGGGACGTCGAGGTGTTCGACGCCGTCGCGGAGGGCGAGAACGTCGCCCCGGTCGGCGAGGACGTCGATGCCGGACAGTCGCTCTACGACCCCGGCCACCGCCTGCGGCCGTCCGACCTCGGGATGCTGAAATCGGTGGGCGTCCGCGAGGTGACGGTGTACGACCGCCCGCGCGTCGCCGTGATTCCGACCGGCGAGGAACTGGTCGAGTCCGACCCGGACCCCGGGGAGGCGGTCGAGACGAACGGTTTGACCGTCTCGCGCTTCGTCGAACGCTGGGGCGGCGAGGCGACCTACCGCGACGCGGTGACCGACGACGAGGACGCGCTCCGCGAGGCGGTCGAATCGCACCTCGACCACGACGTCGTCGTCACGACCGGCGGTTCCTCGGTCGGCGAGCGGGACCTGCTCCCCGAGGTCGTCTCGGAGATGGGCGAGATTCTCGTCCACGGCGTCGCGCTGAAACCGGGCCACCCCGTCGCGCTCGGAATCGTCGACGGGACGCCCGTCGTGATGCTTCCCGGCTACCCGGTCGCCTGCATCGTCAACGCGGTGCAGTTCCTCCGTCCCGCGCTGAAGCGGGTCGGCCACCTCCCGCTCGAGGCGATGCCGACCGCGACCGCGCGACTCGGACGCAAGATTCGGAGCGAACCCGGCGTTCGCTCGTTCGTTCGGGTCGGGCTGACGGACGAGGGGGACGAGGAGCGCGTCGCGACGCCCACGCGCGCCAGCGGTTCCGGCGTCCTCTCCAGCGTCGCGCTGGCGGACGGCTGGGTCGAGGTCTCCGAGGAGCGCGAGGGGATTCCCGAAGGCGAGACCGTCGAGGTTGCGAACTGGGAGTGGTCGGCGTGACCGAACGAAAGGAGTTCCGCGACCTCGCGGAACCGGAGGAGGCGCGCGAGGCCATCGCGTCGCTCGACCTCGCCCCCGACGCGGAGCGCGTTCCGCTCTCGGACGCACGCGGTCGGGTGCTGGCCGAGCGACTGGACGCCGACCGCGACGTTCCCGGGTTCGACCGCGCGAGCATGGACGGCTACGCGGTGCGGGCGCGGGACACCTTCGGGGCGGACGAAGCGGACCCCGTCGTCCTCGACCTCGTCGGGACGGTGCACGCCGGCGAGAAACCCGGCGTCGAAGTCGGCGCGGGCGAAGCGGTCGAGATATCGACCGGCGCCGTGATGCCCCCCGGCGCGGACGCGGTGGTGATGGTGGAGCGGACGGACGAGCGCGAGTCGGGCGTCGAAATCCGCACCGGCGTCGCGCCCGGCGACCACGTCATGCTCGCGGGGGCGGACGTGGCGGCGGGCCAGCGCGCGCTCGGCCCCGGAACGCGGCTCACGCCGCGCGAAATCGGCCTGCTGTCCGCGCTCGGGGTCGAGGAGGTTCCCGTCCGCGGGAAACCTCGCGTCGGCATCGTTTCGACGGGCGACGAACTCGTCCGGCCCGGAAACCCCCTCTCCGACGGGGCGGGGCAGATTTACGACGTGAACAGCTACGCCATCGCCGCGGCGGTCGAGGAGGCGGGCGGCGAACCGGCGCTCTACCCCCACGCGGGCGACGACTACGACGAGATGGAGCGCCTGCTGTCGGAGGCCGCGGAGGAGTGCGACCTCGTGCTCTCGTCGGGTTCGACGAGCGCCAGCGCGGTGGACGTCATCTACCGCGTCATCGAATCGCGGGGGGAACTCCTGCTCCACGGCGTCGCCGTCAAACCCGGCAAACCGATGCTCGTCGGGCGGTTCCCCGAGTCGGCCTACGTCGGCCTGCCGGGCTACCCCGTCTCAGCGCTCACCATCTTTCGGACGTTCGTCGCGCCGGCCGTCCGCGACGCGGCGGGCGTGCCCGAACCGACCACGGCGACCGTCGACGCCCGGATGGCGGTCGAGGAACGCTACGGCGAGGGTCGGATGCGGCTCATGCCGACCGGGCTGGTCGAGGACGCGCAGGGGCGGACGCTGGCCTATCCGGTCGACAAGGGGAGCGGAGCCACGACCAGCCTCGTGGAAGCAGACGGCGTGGTGACCGTTCCGCCGGACACCGCCTACCTCGGCGCGGGCGAAGCGGTCGAGGTGCGGCTGTTCTCGCCCGACGTGCGCCCGCCGTCCGTCTTCGGCGTCGGCGAGGACGACCCCGCGTTCTCGCGCCTGCTCGACCGCATCGACTCGCCGCGCTATCTGGCGGTCGGCGGTCGGGAGGGGCTGCGCCGACTCCGAAACGGCGTGCCGGACTTCGCGGTCGCGACCCGCGCCGAACGACCGCCGGCGGACGAGGCGGACGAGGCGGGCGGCGGAGCGGCGGAAACCGACGCGAGCGACGCGACCGAGGGGACCGAACTCGCGTCCTACCGCCGCGAGTGGGGGCTCGTCGTCCCCGCCGGCAACCCCGAGGGAATCGAGGGGCTGGATTCCCTCGTCGACCGCGACCTGCGCTTCGTCAACCGGGGGACGGACTCCGGCCTGCGGACGACGCTGGGGAGCGCGCTCGCCGACCTCGCCGACGAGCGCGGGACGACGCGCCGGGAACTCGTCGAGTCCGTCTCCGGGTTCGAACTCGCGGCCAAGGCGCACGAGAGCCCGGCTCGGAAGGTCGCCGCGGGCGACGCCGACGCCGGACTCGGCCTGCGCTCGACCGCGGCGAAACTCGGCCTCGAATTCGTCTCGCTCGGCGAGGAGCGAGTGCGGGTGCTGGCGAATCCGGAGCGCGAGAGGAAGGAGGGCGTCGAGGAACTCGCGGACGCGCTCGATTCGGAGTTAGTCGGTGTACTCGAAGGCTTGCCCGGCGTTCGACCATAGCTCGTCGAACGTGCTCACGCGGTAGTCGCCGAGCACGCACTGGTTTCGGCGGTGAGGGTCGTGGCGTTCGACGTGGACCGCGTCGAGTCCGGCGTTCCACGCCGCGCCCACGTCGTTCGCTCCGTCGCCCGCGAGGATACCGCGGTCGTTCTTCCCGACGCCCAGTCCGGCCATCGCGTGCTCGACCGGCGCGGGGTCGGGTTTCCAGCCCAACTGCTCGTCGCAGCAGACGATCACGTCGAACCAGTCCCGGATGTCGAGCGTGTCGATGACCGGTTCGGTGAGGAACCGCTGGCAGTGGGTGACCAGTCCGACCGGACAGTCGAGGTCGGCGACGAAGGCGGCGTCGTCGTAGAGGAACGTGTTCTCGGCCCGCAGTTGCGGGTCTTCGATGGCGTGGAAGGCGCTCCAGAACGTCCGCGGGTCGATGCCCCACTCGCTCAGTTGCGCGTCTCGTCCGCCGCCTAATCCGTGCCAGATGACCTCGGCCTCGTAATCGGTGAACTCCCGGCCGAGGCGGTCGCTCACGCGGTCGAACACCGACCGAACGTACGACCGTTCGATGTCGATGAGCGTGCCGTCTAAGTCGAGGAGCCAGAAGTCGTACTCGCGGCCGACCATTAGGGTTCCTCTAGTACTGCTCCTTCGTTTATAAACCTTCGTCCGAAACGACGGTCGGAAGGACGGCGGTCAGTCCGCCGACGGTTCGAGTTCCCGCTCGGACTCCGCGTGAGGTTCCGGCTGGTCGTAGAGGTGGCACGCCGCCGGGTGCTCGCTGTCCTGTAAGACCGGCCGTTGGCGCTCGCAGACGCTCTCGAATCGGTCGCGCATCACCGCTATCGCACCTTCGCGGTCGCCGGAGACGAACCGGTCGAACGACTCCGCGACGGCGGCGCGGTTCTCGCCCGTCAACTCGCGGTCGAACAGCTCCGACCACAGCGCCTCTTTCACCGTCCCGTCGTCCAACTCGCGCGGGTCGTCGTCCGGTCCGGCGGCCATCTCGCGGATTCCGTCGAGGCTGAGTTCGTCCGCTTCGAGCCGTTCGCGGTAGTCCATCACCTCGCGGTAGGCGGGCTGGGCGATGTCCACGTCCGCCGGCGGGATGACCCTGGGACACCGCGTTCGGAAGCGACAGCCCGACGGCGGATTCCGAGGCGAGGGCACGTCGCCCGAGAGGGTGTGCACGTCCCGCTCTTGCTCGTCCGTGTCGGCGCGCGGGACGCTCTCCAGCAGGGCCCGCGTGTAGGGGTGTTTCGGCTCGTCGAATATCTCGTCCACCGGCCCGACCTCCGCGATTCCGCCGAGGTACATCACCGCGACGCGGTCGCAGATGTGGCGCACCACCGAGAGGTCGTGGGCGATGAACAGGTACGTCAGCCCGAACTCGTCCTGCAGGTCCTGCAGGAGGTTCAACACCTGCGCCTGCACGGACACGTCCAGCGCCGACACCGGTTCGTCCAGCACGATGAACTCCGGTTCGAGCGCGAGCGCCCGCGCGATGCCGATGCGCTGGCGCTGGCCGCCCGAGAACTCGTGGGGGTAGCGGTCGATTTGCCCCGCGGAGAGGCCGACGCGCTCCATGAGTTCCTGCGCGCGCTCGCGGCGTTCCGCCCGCGAGTCGACGTCGTGCACGTCCAGCGGTTCGCGGATTATCTCGCCCGCCGTCATCCGCGGGTCGAGGCTGGAGAAGGGGTCCTGGAAGACCACCTGCGCCCGCTTGCGGAACTCGGTCATGTCGTCCATCTCGTAGACGTTCCGCCCGTCGAACTCGACGCGCCCGCCGGTCGGGTCGCGGAGGCCGAGCAGGGTCTCGCCGGTCGTCGATTTTCCGCAGCCGGACTCGCCGACGAGGCCGAGCGTCTCGCCCGCCTCGATGTCGAAGCTCACGCCGTCGACCGCCTTCACGCTCTGCGGTTCGCGCCCGAGCAGGCGGTCGATCAGCGTGTCGTGTTCGAAGTAGTACTTCTCGAGGTTCGCGACCCGAACGAGCGGCTCAGTCATGTTTCACCTCCTGCTCGCGGCTCGCTTCGCTCGCCGCCCGCCCGTCGTCGGTCCGCGATTCGCCGTCGAAGTAGCCCTTCGGGAGCGAGCGCGACTCGTCGTACTCCGTCTCGGCGAGGACGCACCGAGCCTCGTGCTCGTCGCTCCCCCCGGCGTCGAACATCGGCGGGTGGTCGAGGCAGTCCTCCATCGCCTTCGGACAGCGGTCGGCGAAGTAACACCGGTCTTCCATCTCCGAATCGAGCAGGTCGGGGACGTTCCCCTCGATGGGTCGTAGTCGCGGCGCGGGGTCTTCCAGGTCGGGAATCGAACCGAGGAGTCCCCGCGTGTAGGGGTGTACCGGCGCGTCGAACACGTCTTCGAGCGTGCCGCGTTCGACCAACTCCCCGGCGTACATCACCCCGACCCGGTCGCACATCCGCGCGATGACGCCGAGGTTGTGCGTGATGAGCATCACGCTCATGCCCGTCTCCTCCTGCAGGTCGCGCAGGAGGTCGAGAATCTGTGCTTGGATGGTCACGTCGAGCGCGGTCGTCGGCTCGTCCGCGATGAGCAGATCGGGTTCGCCGGCGAGCGCCTGCGCTATCATCGCCCGCTGGAGCATCCCGCCGGAGAACTGGTGGGGGTACTCCTCGGCGCGCTCCGCCGGGTCGGGGATGCCGACCTGCTCCAGCAGTTCCACCGCCCTCGCGCGGCTCGCCTTGCTGACGTACTTCTGCGACGGCAGGACGGTGCTCGCGACGAACTTCGCCAACCCGTAGCCCTGCGTCCGCGAGCGCGTCGAGCGCGGGTTCGAACTCGCCCGGCGCTGGACTTCGACCGCTTCCGCGATCTGCTCGCCCACCGTGATGGAGGGGTTCAGGCTGCTCATCGGGTCTTGGAATATCATGCTGAACGACGGGCCGCGGAGCGCGCGGCGCTCGCGGGTCGTCAGTCGCTGGATGTCCACGAACTCGCCGTCGACCGCCTCGGGGCGGTCGTCTCTCGTCTCTTCCGCGAGCGAGGCGTTGCGGTACCAGACTTCGCCCGACGTGACCCTCCCGGGCGACTCCACGAGGTCGATGATGGAGAGCGCGGCGACGCTCTTTCCCGACCCCGACTCGCCGACCACGCCGAACACTTCCTCCTCCCGCACGTCGAAGCTGATGGACTCGCAGGCGTTGACCTGCCCTTTCTCCGTGAAAAAGCGGGTCGAGAGGTCGCGCACGCGAAGCAGGTCGCGGTCGCTCATACGCCACCTCCCTCGCCCTCGATGCCGGGGTCTAACGCGTCGCGCAGCCAGTCGCCGACGAGGTTGATGCCGATGACGGTCAGCACGATGGCGATTCCGGGAACCGTCGATATCCACCACGAGGTGGCGAGGTAGTTACGCCCCTGTGAGATGTCGAAGCCCCACGAGAGGTTCACCCCCGAGAAGCCGAGGTACGACAGCGCGCTTTCGAGCAGGATGATGGCGGCGATCTGGATGGTCGCCAGCACGATGATGGGCGTCATACTGTTCGGCAGGATGTGTTTCCGGAGGATGAACGGGTCGCTCGCGCCGACCGAACGGGACGCCTTGACGTACTCCTCGCCCCTCACGGAGAGGGCCTCGCCGCGGGCGACGCGGGCGAACCACACCCAGTTCACCAGCGCGACGACGACGACGATGGTGACGGGTATCGCCACCTTCCCCGGCATCCCGGGTTCGAACCCCATCGCCACGATGGGGTCGGGAAACCGGGTCACCTTCCGTCCGAACACGCCGACAAGCGCGATGGCCAACACGAGCGAGGGGAACGCGAGCATGATGTCCGCGCCCCGCATCAGCGTATCGTCCACCCGGTCGCCGAAGTAGCCCGCCGTCAACCCCACGGTCACGCCGATGAGCGCCGCCAGAGCCGTGCCGAAGAGTCCCACGAGCAACGAGGTGCGCGCCCCGTAAATGACCCGCGAGAGCATGTCGCGTCCGAGGTTGTCCGTCCCGAGCGGGTGCGACGGGTCGGCCCGAACGTACGTCGTCTTTTCGACCACCTTCACCGTGCCGTTGACGAGCTTCGAACTCGTCTGGGTCGTCTTCTCGCTGAAGCCCAGCGGCGGTAAGTTCGACCGGTTCAGGTTCTGCTTGTGGGGGTTGTACGGCGCCAGCACGGGCGCGAACACCGCCACGAGGACGATGGCGATGACGATGGCGACGCCGATCTTCGCCAGCAGGCTGTGACGGAACTCGCTTTTAAGGTTCCGCCACGTGCGCGGCGAGATCATTCGTACACCACCTGCGGGTTGACGTACGCGTACAGCGCGTCGACGACGATGTTCACGATGACGAACCCGGCGCCGATGACGATGAGCGACCCCTGAATGACCGGCCAGTCGCGGGCGTAAATCTTGGCGATGAGGAGCGTCCCGAGGCCGGGCCAGTTGAACACCGACTCGGTGATGACCGCACCGCCGATGAGCGTCCCCAACTGGAGGCCGAGGACGGTGATGACCGGGATGAGGGTGTTGCGGAGCGCGTGCTTGTACCGCACCAGCGTCTCCGGCAGTCCCTTCGCCCGCGAGGCGCGGATGTACGTCTTGCCGAGTTCGTCCAACATCCCGCTTCGGGTGAGCCGCGTGACGAGCGCCGTGAAGTACGTTCCCAGCGTCACCGCCGGGAGCGTTATGTGCCACAGCCAGTTCGACAGCCCGTTGAGGCTGCCGGACGCGATGAGCATCTCGAGGCCGGTGAGCAGGCTGATGGGTCGCCGACTCGTGGGGAACGGCCCGCCGACGGCGAGCACCAACACCAGCATGATGCCGAGCCAGAAGTTCGGCGTGCTGATTCCCCCCAGCGAGAACGTCGTCGCCACGTAGTCGGCCGGTTCGTGCCGACGCGTCGCGCTGATGACGCCCAGCGGAATCGAGAGGACGATGGCGACGATGGTCGCAGCGATGGCGAGTTCCAGCGTCGCCGGTAGCTTCGAGAAGACGAGCGAACTCGCCTGCGTTCCGGAGATGTACGAGTACCCCATGTCGCCGTGCAGGAGGTTCCAGATGTACTCGCCGTACTGGACGTACAGCGGCTTGTGGAGGCCGAGTTCTCGGGCTATCTGCCGTTTCAACTGCGGGCTAGCGTCGAGCGGGGCGATGACGGTTATCGGGCTGCCCGGCGTGATGAACCGGAGCAGGAAGACGACGGTCACGACGCCCCAGATGACGAATACTCCTTGGAGGCCCCGTTTCAGGAGGAATCGACCCATCGACATCTACGACGACCTCCGTGAGATCGCATGCATTGAGTTATTTCTTCGAGATGGCGTACGCCTCGATGCGTTCGTCTCTGCGCGCCTTCCACTGCAACTGGCTGTTGACGCCGTAAACGCTGTACTGCCGGTTGAGGTATATCCAGGGAGCCTGGTCGTGGAGAACCTTGTTCGCCTCCTTCAGTTTCGCGTTGCGCTTCTTACCGTCCGGCATGTTCTGGGCTTCCTTCATCAGCCTGTCAACCCGCTCGTTGCTGAAGGAGGTGAGCGCGCCGTCGGTCGTCAGGAGCGGAATGATGGTCTGGCTCGCGTCGAAGGTCGCGTTCCCCCAACCGATGAGGTAGAACTTCGGTCCGGTTTCGATTTTACCGTCGGTCAACTCCCCCGCGAGCGTGTTGAACTCGCGTTGCTTGACCGAGCAGTTGACGTTGCTCAACTCGTTTATCTGCTGGGAGACGGCCTGCGCGATTTCGAGGTCCTTCAGGTAGCGGCCGACGGGCGTGTGGAGCGTGATGTTCGCCCCGGCGTTGCCGCTCTCCTCGACCAGTCGTTCGGCTTTGCTCTTGTTCGTCGGGTACGGACCGACGTTGCCGTTGTACCCCGTGAACCCCTCGAGCGTCGGCTGTCCAGTCTGGTCGGCGAAGTTGGAGAGGACGTTGCTGATGATGCTCGGAAGGTCGATGGCGAGGTTCATCGCCTGTCTGAACTTCTGACTGTCGAACGGTTTCGCGTCGTAGCGCATCGCGTTGTAGATGATGCGCGTACTCGGCACGGCGGCCAAGCGCGACTTGTTCGACTGCTTGACCCGACCCGCGTCCTGCGGCGGGACGTTGACGATGATGTCCGTCTCGCCGTTCAGGAGCTGGTTCACTCTCGTGCTCGACTCTTGGGCCGCGTCGAAGGTGAGTTGTGAGACGGCGGCGGGGTCGCGCCAGTAGTTTTGGTTGCGCTCGAAGACGACCTGCACGCCCTCGTTGTAGTTCTTTAGCGTGAACGGACCGGTTCCGTTCATGTTCTTGGCGATGAAGTTCTTGTTGTGGTTCTGCACCCACTTCTTCTGCATGATGTCGCAGTAGGACGCGAACAGCGAGAACACGATGGGGTTGATGCCCTCCGAGTTGACGGTCACCGTCCGTCCGTCGCCGACCTCCGCGCCGGTGACGCCCGAGAGCTGGTCGCGCTGGGGACTTTCGAGGCCGCCGACGTTGGATTTCACGATGCGGTTGATGCTGAACGCCACGTCCTCGGGGGTCAGCGCGTCGCCGTTGTGGAACTTGACCCCCTCGCGGATGGTGAACCGCACCGTCCCCTTGTTGACGCGTTCGTACTTCGTCGCCAGTTTGTTGATTATCTTCCCTTCCGCGTCGCGGGCCAGCAGTCCCTCGTAGGCCTGCAGGACGACGTTGTCCGTCGTCGTCTCCCGGTGGTTGTGCGGGTCGAGCGTCGAGGGCATCTGGCCCTGCGTGATCGACACCGCGAAGTTTCCGGGCGTCTGTCCGCCACCGCCGTCGCCGCTCGTAGTCGTGCCAGTCTGGTTGTTCTGATTACCGTCACCGCCGGTACAGCCGGCGACGGTCGTCGTCGCCGCTGCTCCACCTGCGAATTTTAGAAACGTCCGCCGATTCATGCGCTCGCCGGGCATACCCTGATATGGCGGTGAGCCACATATATATCTGTGGTGGTAGTCAGCACGAATCACGTCTTAATTTATCGGGACACGCTTCGTACGGCATGTGTCACCGTGCGGTTCGGCCGCAGATTTAAGTAATCAGACACCGAACGATGAAACATGGCCGTTCACGGCCGTCATCCCTCGTTGCGGGACCTGTTCGACGAGTCGCCCACGCCGCACATCGCCCATCCGCCGCACACGCACCATCGTGATTTCTACGTCGCAACCGACGGTTCGTTCAGTCACGACACCCGCGAGGGCGGACTCGGCGTCATCATCGAGACGCGAGACGGCGAGCGCGTCGCCCGCCTCTCCGTCTCCGACGACGTTCCCGACAACAACGTCGCGGAGTACCGGGCGCTCCACCTCGGTCTCGACGTGCTGGCGGTTCGCGCCCCCGCGAACGCGCGAATCGGCGTGCTGGTGGACCACGACCAACTCGCCGCGAACGTCAACAACGCGGTGCTCGCTCACGACCGGACGGACTGGCGACCGCCGAAACCGTTCACGGTTCCCTCCGCCGGAAAGTACCACTGGCGGGGTATCCGCGCCAGAATCGCCGGGTTCGGCGAACTCCGCTCCGCCCGCATCCGGAGTGACCAGAACCCGGCCCATCCGCTGGCGAACGCCCCGGACGAGTACGCCCACGTGAACCGCGAACCCGCGCGATGTTTGCTCCCCGAGGTTCCGGGGTCGAGCGAGACGCAGATTCCGCCGCCGTCGCGGGCGGACAGACACGCCAGCGGGTAGCGGACCGCGGGTGGCGAGACGAGTCGCCCGACCGTTTCGTCCCGCAGCGACCGCTCTCCCGTCGTTATAACCACTTCTCGAAACTCCCGAACGACGCGTCGCGATTCGAAGGGAGGCGAACAACGAAACTACTACTACCCCGGCCTGTGAGCAGAGCATCCAAGGTGGCACGCGAATGGGCACGCGGATACGCGACACGCTGACGCGGTATTGGAAGCGCCGAACCGACCGACCGGATTACGTGCAGGCGTACGTCAAACTCCCCCTCGACACCGAACTCCCAGCGCTGGCGCACGAGTTCGAGGTCGTCTGCGGAGGGCGACTCGACCGCGTCCCCCGCCGAGACGCGGTGCTCGTGAACACCGATTACGTCCCCGCCGAGCGGTTCGATTCGGAGCGGTTCGAGGAGGTCGTCGGCGAACTTCGGGACGCCTGTCCCGACCGGTACGCCCTCCACGAGTCCACGAAGTGGCGACCGCACGGGGACGGCGTGGCGAAGACGCACACCCTCGTCCCCGTGCGCCCGCTGTTCTCGGCGTCCGAGTCGGAGGGGGAGGGCGACCCGGTTCGGGGGGCTCCGGTTCGAGAACGACCGCGATGAGGGCGGTTTCGGCGTCGGGCCGGACGCTCCCGCGTCGGTGAGCGGTTCGCGGTCGTACGCACCGCTCGGATGTCCTCGCGCTAACGCGCTGCGGGCACCCCTCGCGCAAAAAAAATCCGCGCCGAAAAAGGTCGCTCCCGCCGGTCGCTCGCGGCTATTCTTGCTGTGCGTCCACGACCGCCACGCCCGCCAGGTTCACGATGTCCTTGACCTCGTCGCCCCGCTGGAGGACGTGGACGGGTTTCTCCATGCCGACGAGCATCGGGCCGATGGCCTCCGCGCCGCCGAGGCGCTGGAGGAGTTTGTAGCCGATGTTGCCCGCCTCCAGGTTCGGGAAGACGAGGACGTTCGCGGGTTCCTCCAGGTCCGAGAACTCGTAGGTTCCGTTCAGAATCTCCTCCACGACCGCGGTGTCGGCCTGCATCTCGCCGTCCACCGGGAAGTCGACGGCCGAGTCCTCGCGGAGCATCTTGGCGGCGTCGCGCGGCTTTCGGGTGCCCTCGTTGTCCACGCTCCCGAAGTTGGAGTACGAGAGGAGCGCGGCCCGCGGTTCGACGTTGAACCGGCGGGCGAGTTTGGCCGTCTGCTTCGTCACCTCGGCCAGCACCTCCTCGTCGGGGGATTGGTTCACGGTCGCGTCGGCGATGAAGACGACGCGGTTCTTGAACGTGAGCAGGTAGACGCCCGCGGCGTAGTCCGCGTCCGGGGCGGTGCCGATGACCTGCAGCGGCGGGCGGAGCGCCGAGGGGTAGTGGTGGGTGAGGCCGGTGAGCATCGCGTCGGCGTCGCCCCGCTCGACCATCACGCTCCCGAAGTAGTTCGTGTCCTTCTTGATTCGCTCGCCCGCCTCGCTCCGGGTGAGACCCTTTCGCTTGCGCAGCTCGTACAGGCGGTCGGCGTACTCCTCGTAATCGCCGTTCTCGGGGTCGACGACATCGGGGTCGAAATCGAGTCCGAGGTCGTTCGCGGTCGCCTCTATCTCCTCGCGGTCGCCGATGAGCACGGGCTCCGCGATACCTTGCTCGCGGAGCTGGTAGGCCGCCCGAATCATCTTCTCGTCGGTGCCCTCCGCGAGCGCCACGCGCTTGGGGTCGTTTTTCGCCTTGTTCAACACGACGCGCATCATCTCGCGGGACTTGCCGAGGCGCGCTTCGAGCGTCTCGACGTACTCCTCGGTGTCGAGTTCGCTGCGAGCGACGCCTGTCTCCATCGCCGCCTCCGCGACCGCGGGCGCGACCTCGAACAGCACGCGGGGGTCGAGCGGTTTCGGGATGATGTACTCCGGGCCGAACTGGAGCGGTTGGTCGCCGTAGGCTTTGACCACGGCGTCCGGCACGTCCTTCTTGGCGAGGTCGGCGAGCGCACGCGCGGAGGCGACCTTCATCTCCTCGTTGATGTCGCTCGCCCGAACGTCGAGCGCCCCGCGGAAGATGAACGGGAAGCCGAGGACGTTGTTCACCATGTTCGGGTAGTCGGAGCGCCCGGTCGCCATGATGACCGTGTCGTCGCGGGCTCGCTTTGCCTCCTCGTACCCGATTTCGGGGTCGGGGTTCGCCATGGCGAAGATGATGGGGTCGGCGGCCATCGAGCGAACCATCTCCTGGCTGACGATGCCGCCCACCGAGAGACCGACGAACGCGTCAGCGCCTTCCATCGCGGTCGCGAGGTCGCCCTCCGGAATATCGCGGGCGAACTCGGTCTTGAACTCGTTCAGGTCGCCGTGCCGGGCGCGGTTCTCGGTGATGATGCCGGAGGAATCGCACATGACGATGTTCTCCTTGCGCGCCCCGAGCGAGACGTAGAACCGGGCGGTCGCGATGGCGCTCGCGCCCGCGCCGGAGAAGACGATCTTCATGTCCCCCAACTCCTTTCCGTTTATCTCGGCGGCGTTTAAGAGGGCGGCCCCGCTGATGATGGCGGTGCCGTGCTGGTCGTCGTGGAAGACGGGGATGTCCATCTCCTCGCGCAGTCGCTCCTCGATTTCGAAACACTCCGGCGCTTTGATGTCCTCGAGGTTGACGCCGCCGAAGGTCGGTTCCATCGCCCTGACGGTGCGGACGATGTCGTCCGGGTCGTGCTGGTCGAGTTCGATGTCGAAGACGTCGATGTCGGCGAATCGCTTGAACAGGACGCCCTTCCCTTCCATGACCGGCTTCGACGCCTGCGCGCCGATGTCGCCGAGACCGAGGACGGCGGTTCCGTTCGATACAACCCCGACGAGGTTCCCCTTCGCGGTGTAGGTGTAGGCTTTCCCTTGGTCCTCCGCGATGTCCTCGCACGGGGCGGCCACGCCGGGCGAGTACGCGAGGCTCAGGTCGCGCTGCGTGTTCGTCGGTTTCGTCGTGGATATCTCGATTTTCCCCGGAGGGTCGCTTCGGTGGTAATCGAGTGAATCCTCTTCGAGTCCCATACTCGATACGTTCCTGTCCTCCTGTAAAAAGGTATCCGAATACGTCGAATTTGCCTTCGACGTTCGTCGAAGTCAGCGTTCGAGTACGCCGGGGCGCGGAAGCGACCCCTCGAACCCGACCGCGCTCACCGCGTCCGTCGGCCACCGCCCGGTTTCCGTGAGCAGTTCCATCCCGTCCTCCGAGACGAGCACCGTCCCCTCGCTCTTCGCACCCCGCACCGTCGGGTTCCACGCGAACGCCATCGGAAGCCGAACGTCGTCGTCCGTCGTCGGCGTTGCGATCCACTCGCGCCCGGCGTAGCCCGCCGCGCCGCCCTGGTGGTGTCGCTGCCACTCGTCCGGGTGGCCGACCCCCTCGTAGGCGGACTGAATCTCGGCGAACACGTCCCCTCCGGTTCCGCCGTCGATGCCGACTTGCTGCGTCGCCGCCAGCGCGGTCGTTTCGACGCGCGCCGCCGCGCGGTGACGCGCTTCGAGCCACTCCGGCGGGTCGAACGCGACGGTCCGGGTGAGGCTGGCGTGGAGTCCCGCGCGCTCCGCGGTGACCGACACCAGCGCGTAGTCGCCCAGTTCGGCGTCCGTCGGCGTGTAGTGGCGGTACCGCTGCGCGCGGTCGCTCCCGCCCACGAGCGCGACCGGCGTCTCTATGCCGCGCGAATCGAGCGCGCCGCGGAGCGCCGACGCGACCTCGCGCTCCGTGTCGTCGGGCGTCAGTTCGCGGCAGATAGCTTCGACCGCGGCGGCGGTTTCGCCGCCGAGTTCGCGGTACGCCGCCGCGTCCTCGTCGGTGAGCGGTCGGCGCAGCGTCGAGGCGTCCACCGATTCGAAGCCGGGTACGTCGAAGTCCGCGGCGGCGGGCGTCGCCGCGCGCGCCGCGACGCCCTCGGCGAGCGACCCCTCGTACCACTCGTACTCGGCGACCGCGATATCGTCGGGCAGTTCCTCGTCACGGAGGCGCGGGGCTTCGATGTTGTCGGTGACGACGCGGAGCGCGTCGCCGTCGTACCCCACCGCCGCGACGCCGACGTCCCCCTCGCGGTCGACGACGTTGTTTCCGCCCGTGAGCCACGCGAAGGAGTTCGGGCGTGCGAACCAGACGGATTGGAGGTCGCGCGCGTCGAGGAGGGAGTCGAGGCGGCCCAGTTTCGTCATGGTTCGACCGTGGGCCGCGTCTCCCTTGAAGGGCGTGTTTCGGTCGATATCTGCCGACTGTCGCCCGCCGAACGACATTTCAATTCCGAAAAATTTATTATCCGATTACAAGTACTCGTAATCGTCCACTCAGCTCCGCCCGCTGGTGGTATCGCAGCGCTGCGCGGTCCCCGTTGTGCGGCTCCCCCCTGATCGTCCCTTCTCACGTCGCGGGAAAGTCGGACAGACCTAAATACGCCGCTTTCCAACCTCCGGAAAAGGGATTACCGTGACACGAAACCATGCAATCGAGGTGAGCGCCTGATGGGCGCGCGATTCCGGCGCTTCGCCGCATTCACGACCGGTCTGACGTTCGCACTCATCCTGCTCGGCGTCTACACCGCCGCGTCGGGAGCGGGGCTCTCGTGCGGTGCCGACTGGCCGTTCTGCAACGGCGGCTTCCTCTGGAAGACGGTTCCGGGGTTCATCGAGTGGTTCCACCGGCTCGTGGCGATGATAACCGGCTTTTTCATCCTCGGCACGACGGTCGGCGCGTGGAAGTACACCGACAGCACGCGAATCCGGGCCGCGGCGACCCTCGCTCTGGTCGTCCTGCCGGTCCAGATACTGCTCGGCGGCGCGACCGTCCTCATCTACGGTCCCGTCGTGCAGGTGGCCCACCACGCCGCCGCGCTGATCATCTTCGCGGCGCTGATGGCGACCACGCTGTGGCTCTACGAGGAACCCCGTCGCCCCGAGGCGGCGGCGACCGAATCGGCGAGCGGCTACCCGTCCGACGACTGACGCGAACCGACGAAAGTTTTAGCGACCCCCCGCGAGTAACCGACAGTAGCTTTCTATACGTTGATTGACCATGTAGGTAGCGGGGGAAAATCGAAATGCACAGACGAACCTTTCTCAGGGGGAGCGCCGGAGCTATCGCCGGCTTGACGGTCGCGGGAACGACGAGCGCACAGGACGGCGGGGTGGTTCGAATCGGCTCGGACATTCCGTACCGACCGTTCGAGTATCGGACGGCGACCGGGAATCTCGTCGGCTTCGACGTGGACATCGCCGAGGCCATCTTCCAGGGACAACTCGACCGCAACTACGAGTTCGTCCAGACGAGCTTCGACACTATCATCCCGAGTCTCAACAACGGGAACTTCCGCGTCATCATGAGTGCGATGACGATCACGAAAGAGCGGGCCCAACAGGTCGACTTCTCGAACCCGTACTTCACCGCCTACCAGACGGTGCTCATCCTGAAGAACAGCGGTATCAACGACCTGCAAGACCTTCGGGGGAAGACGGTCGCGGTGCAGAAGGGGACGACTGGCGAGGCCGCCGCACAGCAGTTGAAAAAGCGATTCAACGGTAACCTCACCATCGACAGCTACGACCAGATTCCCGACGCCTTCGCCGCGCTCGGCAACAATCAGGCCGCCGCGGTCATCAACGACAACACGGTCAACGCCGAGTTCGCGCAGCAGAACGACCAGGTCACCCTGCTCAAGGGACGGGGTGCGGCTGCGAGACGAGGGGACGAGAACGCCCCGCCGTACCTCACGCTCACCGTCGAGGAGTACGGTATCGCGTTCCGGAAGAACGACGACCAGTTCCGCCGGCAGGTGAACCAGGCACTGGCGACCATCCGGCAGAACGGAACGTACGACCGCATCTACTCGGAGTACTTCGGGTCGGCGGAAGGAACGACCGGGGGGACGACGACCAGTGGCTGAGTGCCACGGGGGACGCTGATGGCGGAAACGTACACCGAGCGGAGGGAGGTAGAGCGCCCGACGGAGGGCGAAGAGGGGTTCCTGACCGACCGGCGCGTCAAGTTGATCGGGATGGCGGCGGCGGGCCTCTTCACGGCCGGCGTCGTCTTCTTCCTGTTCCTCATCCTGACGCAGTTCGTCGACTACGACCTGTTGGTGACCATCATCCCGCAGTTCGTCGACGCGCTCCTCCTCGTCCTGGAGATAATCCTCATTTCGGGCGTTCTATCGCTCGTATTCGGCGTGCTCGTCGGACTGGGCCGAGTCTCCAAGACGGGATTCACGCAGTCCATCGCCACGCTGTACGTCGAGTTCTTCCGCGGGACGCCGCTCCTGTTCCAGTTGTTCGTCGTCTACATCGGAATCCCCGCGCTCTGGACGGGGGGCCAGTTCCCGATATCCAACTGGAGTTACGCGGCCGCCATCATCGGCCTGACGCTCAACCACACCGCCTACATCGGCGAGGCGGTCAAGGGGGGTATCAACTCCGTTCCGGAGGGCCAGACGGAGGCGGCGCGGTCGCTCGGGATGTCGTACATCGACTCGATGCGGTTCGTCATCCTGCCGCAGGCGTGGCGGAACGCGCTGGCGGCCATCGGGAACGACCTCGTCATCCTCGTCAAGGACACCTCCCTGTTGACGGTGCTGGCGATACCCGAACTCATCAGCGTCTTCCGCAGCGTCAACAGCGCGACGTTCGACGCGTGGACGCCCATCGTCGTGGTGTCGGTCGCGTACCTCGTCATCACCGTTCCGCTCGGCAAACTCGTCCGGACGATGGAGGAACGATCCATGTGGGGGACGGAGCGATGAACGTTCCCGAGGTCGAGTTCGACCGCGTGGACAAGTACTTCGGCGACACGCACGTCCTGAAGGAGGTCTCGTTGGCGGTCGAAGACGGCGAAGTGGTCGTCGTCGTCGGCCCGAGCGGGAGCGGGAAATCGACGCTCCTCCGGTGTACCAACCGACTCGAGGAGATACAGGGCGGCGACATCCGAATCGAGGGGGAGTCCATCGCCGACCCCGATGTAGACGTGAACCGACTTCGCCAGCGCATCGGGATGGTGTTCCAGAGCTTCAACCTCTTCCCGCACAAGACAGCCGTGGAGAACGTCGCGATCGGGCCGAAGGTCGTCAAAGGGTTCTCCGATTCGAAGGCGAAGAAGTGGGCGAGCGCGATGTTGGACCGTGTCGGACTCTCCGACCAGGCGAACAAGTATCCGAATCAGCTCTCGGGCGGCCAGCAACAGCGCGTCGCCATCGCCCGCGCGCTGGCGATGGACCCGAGCGTCATGCTGTTCGACGAGGTGACCAGCGCGCTCGACCCGGAACTCGTCGGCGAGGTGCTCGAAGTGATGCGCGACTTGGCGGACGAGGGCATGACGATGATCGTCGTCACCCACGAGATGGGGTTCGCCCGCGAGGTGGGCGACCGCGTCGTGCTGATGTCCGAGGGGCGCATCGTGGAGTCGGGGCCGCCGGCCGACTTCTTCGCCCACCCGGAGACGGAGCGTGCGAGGCAGTTCCTCGCACGAGTCCATTAACACATAAGTTTTTCATTTCAACCTGTTAGTTTCGTAACTTCCAAAATCCATTTATACATCTAGTTGGGAATCAGGGTATGGCACTCGAAGGTATCAGTGCGGGTTGGCTGTCCCTCATTCCGGCGCTGCTGGCGATCAGCCTCGCGTGGTACTCGCGCGACGCTATCATCGGTCTGTTCGTCGGCGTCGCCAGCGCGGGCGTCGTCTACGGCGCATTGAAGCCCGCCTCGGCGGGAGTACCGAAGGACATGATGGGCGGTATCTCCGGATACGTTCTCGGCGCGATATTCGGTTTGAAACACGTCCCGACCCTCATCGCAACGTCTCCCCTCTTCTCCGATTCGTGGTACGTCGAAAACGTCCTGCTCGCCATCTTCGCCATCGGCGGGATGATAGGGCTGATGATCCGCTCCGGCGCGATTCGGGGCGTGCTCGAAGCGCTCGCGGCGCGGGCCGACTCGCCCGCGGACGCGGAGAAGGCGGCCTTCCTCGCGGGAATCGCCATCCACATCGACGACTACTTCAACTGCCTCGTGGTCGGCTCGATGATGCGCCCGCTGACCGACCGGTTCGACGTCTCGCGGGCGAAACTCGCCTACTACGTGGACAGCGCCGGGAGTCCGGCGGCCCGCCTCGCGTTCTACTCGACGTGGGGCGTCGCGCTCATCGGCTTCATCGGCGGCGGTCTCGAACAGGCCGCGAAGCAGAACACGCTCCCGGCCGACATGGCCAACTACGTCAACACGGGCGGAAAGGGGGTGACGGCCGCGACCGACCAAATATGGCCGCTCTTCTTCAACAGTCTCGCGTTCGGCTTCTACTCGTGGACCGCGCTCATCATCGCGGCCCTCGTCGCGTGGCAGGTGTTCCCCAACATCTTCGGAATGGAGCGCGAGGAGACCCGTGCGCGCAACGGCGGCGGCGTCGTCGGCGACGACCACGACCCGATGATTTCCCGCGAGATGGACGAGTACGAGATGGCCGACGCCGCGAACCCCGATTGGCGCAACTTCGCAATCCCCATCGCCACGATGATTATCGTCGGCCTCGGCGCGATGTTCTGGCGCGGCAGTCCCGTCGTCTCCGCGCCGCAGATGAACACGCTGTTCTCGCTCGGCGGCTACCAGCTCGTGCTCCCGGCGGGCGGCAAGTGGTCGTTCAACATCGGCGGCATCAAACTCGGACTCGCCTCCTTCGCGGCGCTCGGCGTCGCGTTCGTGCTCTACCGCGCGAAGGGCGACATCCCGAGCAACAAGGACGCCACGGACGCGATGGTGCGCGGATTCAAGGGCATCCTCCTCGCCGCGGTCATCCTCATGTTCGCCAGTTCCATCCAGAACGCCGTGACCGTGCTCGGCATCTCGAACTTCGTCACCAACTGGTTCGACGGGATTCCGCCGTCGCTCATCCCGGTGTTACTGTTCCTCGTCACCAGCGGGGTGAGCTTCTCCGACGGCAGTTCGTGGGCGACCTACGGAATCATGTTCCCCATCGCCATCCCGGTGGCGTTCTCGACCGGCGCGAACCTCCCGCTCGTCCTCGGCGCGGTGTTCAGCGGCGGCATCTTCGGCGACCACAGTTCGCCCATCAGCGACACCACGGTGCTGGCGTCCTCGACCAGCGGGAGCGACCACCTCGTCCACGTCAGAACGCAAATTCCGTACGCGCTCATCTGCGCCACGGTCGCGGGAACGCTGTTCTTGCTCCTCGGTTTCGTCCTCCCGCAGGGCTTCCGCATCTTCCCGTACTGACCGCTTCCGACCCCTCAGTCGGAGGCTCGCCGTCGTTCCATCGGTTCGAGCGCGACGCTTCCGTCCTCTCGGACCGTGACCTCGAAGCCGCTGTACGCGAACACCACCCGACCTTCTCTTCGACCGGCGTTCGCGGTATCCTCGAAGAGGTTGTTCAGCGCCTCCGGGTCGACGGCGTCGTACAGCGGCGGCGTGATTCGCTCCGGGGACGTCCCCGTTTCCTCGGCGACCGCTTCGACAACCACTTCGCTGACAGGACGCCCGTCGTCCCAAGAATTTCCCGTGGTCTTCATCACGAACTAGTCGTCGTTCGCGACTCAAAAACGTGTCGTATAGTGTACATATACCGGATGAGTATTTAAAGGCGCGCCAAATCGTCCACGAAAACGGAATATTTCGGGCTTCGTTACGCGAATTCATCCCCGTCGTCCGCGAGCCCCGTTCCGAAGTGATCGAACGGCCGTTCGTGCTCCTCCCTCAGTAGGTCCGTTCGAACGACGGAGACGCCGCGGTCGTTCAGCGCTTCGACGCGCTCTTCGACCTCGGACTGCGTCGCCCCGACGATTTCGATGGAGACGTTCTCCTCGTCCGTCAGCACCGTGCGGATGTTCACGATGCCGGACACCTCGGCGAGTTCGTCGATTATCGAGTCGCGTCTCTCGGTCGGTACGGTCCCGACGACGATGAGGTGGCTATCGTATCCCGCCCGTTCGTAGTCGATCCTCGGCCGGTACCCGACGATGACGCCCGAACGCTCCAGCTTCTTTATGCGGCTCGCGACGGTGCTGGCGGCCACTCCCACCCTCTCGCCCATCTCTTTGGTCGTGTGATTGCGGGCGTCTCTCTGGAGCAGATAGAGGATGCCCTTATCCACCGAATCGAGTTCGCGCTTCCCCATACCCTCCCGTGGAGACGAACGGTAATAGCATCTTTTACCGGTGCGTGATAGTTGGTGTTATCGATACCTCTACTTGTTGTTTTCTAGAATTGCGCAGAATAACCGGATACGATCCGTCGTTCGCTCCGTTCGTCGCGGGCGATAGTCGGGCCTCACACGAAGTCGCCGAGGCCTGACTGGCCGTCGTTCGACCCTTCGTCCTCCGCGACCTCCGGCTCCGCCGGTTCTTCGGGCGCGGATTCTTCCGTCTCCGGCTCGTCGTCCGCGTCCTCGTCGCTCGGGTCCGACGCGAAACCGCCTTCGAAGGCTCCGCCCGAGTGCTCGACCGCGGCCTTCTCCTTCCGTTCCTCGGCGTCCTCGACGATCCGCTGGACCTTTTTCGTGTTCTTTCCGCTCCCGGTGATGAACGCGACGTGTTTTTCCTCCATGTCGTACCGCGCCGCCATCGCCACGGTCAGCTCCCGATTCTTGCAGTGATGGGTCATCTCCGCGAGGAAGGGGATGACGTCCCGACGCGCCGTGCTCATGCTGATGCCGCTCTCCTCGGCTATCTTCCGAGCGATGTAGTCGCGCGTGTTCCGTTTGCCCCGCGAACTGCCGAGTTTGCGCCAGTAGCTCGGCGGTCCGTAGCGAGTCCAACCGCCCTTCTTCTCCCGGCGGGACGCGGCGACCCCGGCTGTCATGTTGTCGCTCGCGTAGCGCCAGAAGCGGTAGTTCTGCGTGGCGCGCACCCGCCCGAGCCAGCGGTCGGCGTCCGCCATGTAGCCGTATGCGTCCGCCAGTTCGCCGCCCTCGTAGTCCTTCGGAACGTTGTCCTCGATCCAGTTGAGCAGGTTGTCCGGCGTCTCGTCCACGTCGTAGGACGCCTTCAGCGCGCCCTCCGCGTCCTCCTTCTTGATGAGGTCGTCGAGAAACTCGAAGATGCCGCTCGTCGTGTCTCGCTCGCCCGTCACCACGTCCGCCTCCGTGAGGCGGTCGTTCGACTCGGCGACCGCTTGGAGGTCGTTCACGGCGGAGCGCAGGTCGCCGCTGTCCTTCTCGGCGATGGCCTCCAGGGCGGCGGATTCGTACTCGATGCCCTCCTGTCGGCAGATATCCCGGAGGACGGGCTTGATGCTCCGAGCCGACACGTCCCGGAACTCGACGGTCTCGCAGGCGTTGCGCAGGGAGTTCGACATGTCGTAGAACTCGTTCGCGATGAGCACGAGCGGTTGGCTCGCCGACTTCACGACCTCGGTTATCGCCCGCGACCCGCCGCGGTCGGCGTTGTGCGTCAGGTTGTCCGCCTCGTCCAGGATCACGAGTCGCCTGCCCGCCGCGCCGCCGGTCAGGGTTCCGCTCTTCGCCGCCTCGCCCGCGATTCGTTTGATGACGCCCCCGGTGCGCTGGTCGCTGGCGTTCAACTCGATGGTCGGCCAGTCCATGTCGTTGGCCAGCGCGTGGGCCGCCGAGGTCTTCCCGACGCCGGGGCTCCCGTGGAGGATGACTGCGTCCCCGTGGTCGTCCCACGTCTCGGCCCACTCGAGCAGTTCGTCGCGGGCCGTGTTGTTCCCTCGCACCTCCGAGAGCGTGCTCGGACGATACTTCTCCGTCCAGTCTACCATGCGTTCGACACCCTACGTACGAGCGGCCGGAGTACTTCTGACGGCGGGAGATGCCGCGCGACGATTCCGAAGATGAGCATACGCCATCGTAGTAACCGAGGGGCAAAAAGCCCGCTGGACCGCGCACGTCGACGGAAATTCGAAGTACTAATCGACGGGTCGCGTTCCGCACCTCGGAGCTACCGCGCACGGAGACGAACATCGGTCGCCTTCCACCGCTCGGCGTCGGATCGATCAGTACGCGATTCGCCTGATAATCGCTTTAAAGAACGTCTGGCTCCGCGACTTCGGAGGATGGACGAGCAGAACGCTGCAGTCGACCTTATCGCTAATGTCCGTCGCGGGGTCGCCGAAGACCAGTTCGTGCGCTCGAGAGTGGGCAACCGTTCCGAGAATGGCCAAATCAGCCTTGGTCGTCGCTGCAACGAGCTCATCGACCGTCTCGGTCGTTTCGAGTACGGTACTCTCCGTCTCGACCGAACAGAGCCGTTCGAGTTCGTCCAGGAACTCGCGCGTCGCGTCGAGGAGTTCGTCCGACGCGTCTGCGTCGACCGCCGTCACGAACCGAATCTTCGCCCCGAACTCGGCGGCGATCGCGTTGGCGACGGCGACTTTCACCGGACCGTACGGCCCTCGTTGTGTGAGCACTGCGATGGTATCGATGTCGTCGAAGCCGCGATCGCGGAGGAACACGACGGCACACGGTGCGTGTTTCATGAACCAGTCGACGTCGCTGCCGAGCAGTTCGGCGTGCCAGTGTTCCGGGCGCCACTCGCCGAGAAGGAGTTCCGCTTCGATGTCGCGAGCGTAGTTGACGACCGCCCGCTTCGTGTCGTGACTGACGATTTCACGCGCTTCGATCGGCGCCGAAAACGACGCCGCTAACTCGCGCGTCTGCGTTTCGAACTCTCGGTCGTCCGGGCGCATGTCGGTCGCGGACGAGAGCGTCAACTGTTCGGGTACTTCCTCGAAGCGAACGGCGTGGACGGTGCCACCTCGTTGCTGCGCGACGTTCGCCGCGACCGTCAGCAGCGCGCGTTCACGCTCGGCGGACGTCTCCGCGTCCATCGCGACGAGGACGTGTCCGTCACCGCTCACACCGTCACCGTCGGCAACCGTCCGTTCCGTTTCCGCGAGCGTTTGCGAGCTGGTCGACCGTCGAACCGCGTCGAGCGCCGCACCTTCGCGTTCGGTCTTCTCCCGCCCGTAGAACCGGTACCACGCGATGCCCACGACGATGATGCCGGCGGCCCCCCCGAGCGCGATGAGACCCATCTGGGTCAGGAGAACGAGCCCGCCAGCGGCACCGAACGCCTGTACCCACGGATAGCCGGGGGCAGTGAACTCCGGCGCGTACCAGTCCAGTTCGCTCTCTCGGAACGCGATGAGCGCGCCGTTGATGAAGACGAAGACCAGGATTTGGAATGCGCTCGCCAGTTTGGCGAGATTGACGACGGGAACGAACGCGATGAGGACGAGGAGGATGGCTCCGGTAAATCCGATCGACCAGATCGGGGTTTTGAATCGCTCGCTCACCTCGCTGAACCTCGGTGGAGCGAGCGAATCTCGACTCATCGCGAGCGGATAGCGCGACGACGAGAGGATTCCCGCGTTCGCCATACTCGTCAGCGCGAACACGGCGACGACGGCGAGTCCGAGTTGTCCGGCTGACCCGGCGAACGCTCGGGCCGCCATCGCCATGGGCGTTAGGTTGTGTTTGTCTTGGAGCTCCGGTGCGGGAACGACGCCCACGATGACGAAGACGGTTAGCGTGTACACTAGCATCATCACGAGAACCGAGATGAGGATCGCGCGGGGGATGTTTCGCCCCGGATCTTCGACTTCTTCGGCGACGCTCGCGATTTTAGTGACGCCCGCGTAAGAGACGAACACGAATCCGGTCGCGGCGAGGAGGCCGCCGTTCCCGTGGGTCAAAAACGGATGGTAGTGAGACTGTTCGACGAACGTCATTCCGTCGGCGACGAAGCCGACCAACACGAGCAACACGAGGCTCACGATTCCCGCTTGGAGTCGTCCGGTCTGCTTGACGCCGACGACGTTGACGACGATGAGGAGCACACCGAGGGCCAGTCCGACGAACACGAGTAACCCTGACGGGACCTCGACGAAGATGAGGAGGTACGCGCCGAGGCCGACGAGCGCGAACGCGCTCTTAAAAACGAGCGAGAACCACGCGCCGATACCGGCGATAGTTCCCGGGAGCGGCCCCATCGCGCGGTCGATGAAGAGGTAGGTACCGCCGGCTTCGGGAATCGCGGTCGCCATCTCGGCCTTCGAAAGGGCGGCAGGAAGGACGATGAGCCCCGCCAGTAAATACGCGAGAATGACGCTCGGCCCCGTTTTTGCGGCGGCCAGTCCGGGAAGAACGAAGATGCCGCTGCCCACCATCGCGCCGATGCTGATGGTTATCGTCGCATACAAGCCGAGGTCGCGTTCGAGGTCTTTCGCCATATTGAAATCTGTTGGTACGTTTGCCGGTTACGGCCCGGTTTCGTCCCGCGGTGTCTCCTTGTGAAGACGGTGGGAACATAAGTGTATATCGACTTCGTTACGGATCCAACGGCGATGACGGTGGTGTGATCGTAGCCGAGCATCAGCGCGCGAACTCCTCACCGACCGTCGACGCGTTCGTCGCCCGTGAAGAGTTCCATGACGTCCGGAGCGAAGCCCCGCTTGGAGAACACCGTGACGAGGTCGCCCGTCCGGATTTCGGTCTCGCCGCGGGGGGTGATGACCGACTGACCACGTTGAATGGCGACGATGAGAACGTCGTCGCCTAACAGTCCCCTTTCGTCCGCCTCTCGAAGCGTCGTCCCGACGATTTCACTCCCCTTGGTGGCCGTGATCTCGAAGACTTCCGCGTTGTCACCCAAGTGCATGAAGTCTTTCACGGACGGACGCTGGACGGCGCGGTAGAGGTACTCCGCGATGAGGTGCTGCGGATTTTCGAGGACGTTCACGCCGATTTGGCGGAAGACCTGCATGTGCTCCGGATTGTGGACGACCGAGACGAGCGATGGAATGTCCAGTTCCTGGGCGAGCAACATCACCATGATGTTGATCGCGTCCTCGTCGGTGGTGCTGATAATCGCATCAGCCTGGTCACCTCCGGCTTCCTCGAGTGTCTCCATAATCGTCGCGTCCGCGTTGATGACGAGACAATCGTAGGTCGACGCCGCTCGCTCGGCGACGTTCGAATCCTTTTCGATGACGACCACGTCGTTGCTTTGTTCGGTCGCGAGTTTGATGAGTTGACTTCCGATGCTCCCAGCGCCGACGATGATGAGATACATCTCTCAGTGGTTCTCGTTGCTCATCGTATATAGGATTACTCAATCGGGTTTTTAATAGAGCGGGGCAATAATCAACTATGGGCCGCAAAAATGCGGATTCCGACATCGATGTGCCGGACCAGATTGCCGACGAATTATCCGCCCTCGACGATGGATCCCTTCGGGAAGCCATCAGCTACGCACAGACGTTGCTCGAGGAGCGAACGGAACCGACGACGCAGATCGAGGAAGGTCCCGGCGAAGAGATCATCAGCATCAAAGAACAGGACGGGTACACGCTCGTCACGAAGAAACAACCCTGTGCCGAAGGCTGCGATAACTGTCCTCACGGACCGTATCTGTACCGTGTACGAGTCGAACAATCGCCCGTCGATGGAAAACCGAAGCTCCACTGGTCGTTTCTCGGTCGCGTCGAAGCGGGAGACTAGCGGTAGCTCAGTCCCTTGTACAGGAGGTAGCCGAGGAAAAAGAGGACGTATCCGCCGGCGAGGGCGCTCGTAACTACCGTTCGCCCGACGAGGGCGATACTCACGATGAGCAGTGGCCCGACGAGTAGCATGATATCGAAGACGGCGTCTTGGCCGCCGAACCGCGTGAGTCGACGGAAGAGTGGGAAGGTACGAGGGCGGATCATTCACCGGTACACCTCCGTACCGCGAAAGAGACCGCGAAGTAGTACCAGTACGGGGATGATTTCGAGCCGACCGATCCACATATTGAAGACGAACGTCACCTTGATCACGAACGGCATCGCTGCCCCGGTAATCCCGCTCGAAAGACCGACGTTCCCTTGTGCGCTGGCGACCTCGAACACCACGTTTTGGAGGCTATACCCGTCCCCACCGACGGGAAGCGTGACGAGGAGGACGAACATTCCCAGCACCAGGAACACGACCCAGAGAAATGCGATGATGGCCGCTTCTTCGAACTCCCGGGCCGTCTCCGCGTCGGTCAAAACGCGCCCGTCTAGTTCGAACGGGCGAAGCGCAGAATCCGGATAGAACACGTTCGTAATCCGGTACCACGTTCCCTTCGTAAGCGTTGCGAACCGAATCAGTTTGATGCCGCCGACCGTCGAACCGGCGGCAGCACCGACGACCATGCCGAACGAGACGACGAGCTGCGCTTCCGCCGACCACGCGTTCCCGAGCGCGCCGGCGGTTTGAAACCCGGTGCACGACGCTGCCGAGACGAACTGAAACACACCGTATCGAAACGCTTGGAAATACGATTCGTACGTTTGATTGAAAAACAACATCCCGGTCAACGCGATCGTTCCAGCCCCGAAAAATCCGAACACCCATCTCGTCTGGAGGTCGGTGTACAGGTTCTTCAGCTCCCCTCGCAGAATCAGATAGTGAATCGGAAAGGCGATGCTGCCGAGAATCATCACGGGGATGAGCGCGAAGTCGATAGCCACGCTGTCGTACGTGCCGATGCTACTGTCGGTGATGCTGAACCCGCCCGTCGCCAGACCGGTCATCGCGTGGTTTATCGCGCCCCACATCGGCATTCCCGCGAACCAGAGGAGGAGGATCGAGAGGAACGTGAACAGCAGGAAGATCCACCAGATGGTCTGGACGGTCGAGACGATGCTCGGGTGAATCTTCTCGGAACGCGCTTCGCTCTCGTAGAGCGTGAGCGACCCGCTCCCGGGACGGGCGAGAATCGCGGTCGTGAGCACGATGACGCCGACGCCGCCCACCCATTCGATGAACGACCGCCACCACTGGAGCGTCCGGGGGAGGAGGTCCTCCCGGTTGGTCATCGTCAATCCCGTTCCGGTGAAGCCACTCATGCTCTCGAAGATGCCGTTTATCGGTCGTCTGAACGCAGCGAGCGTCTCGTATCCCTCCGGTCGCATCTGCGGAACGGCGAGAAATCCTGGGTCGAGCGCGACCGTCCACGCGATGAAGTAGAACGGCAGTGCGCCAAAGAGCGCGACTAAAAACCAACCCGACGCGGCGATCATCATCCCGTGGAGCTTCCCCGGTTCGGCGGCATCGCGGCAAAGTTTCGCCAGTCCACTGCCAACGCCGAACGTGATCAACCCGGAAAGCAGGAGTCCCGGAATCGCGTAGTACTCCCGCCACACGGTCGGGACGATCAGCGAGAGGAACAGCATCGCGGATAACGCCTGCAGCATTCGCCCGAGGTCGCGTCCGATCGTTCGTAGCCACGCCACCATCGTTGGGTGCTATCCCGAGATACCATTTATATTGATGGGTTTCAGGACGCCATTCCCGATATTCGAACTTAAATACGCTGCCGAATCCGAATCGTGGTCCGTGTGATTTCAGCTTTCGCCAGTACGTTCGGGATTTAGACGGGTAGTCGCCGACCGCTGTTCGCGAGAGAGGCGAAAAGCGGTGTAGTGCGTTCCGACCGAGCCCGCGATACCGCCTCGACGGGCTTCGGTGGCGTCGCTCCGCGGTCGTTACCGCACGAGACGGGCGACCAGTCCGTCTCGAATCGACTGCGGCTTTCGTTGACCGGCGCGAACCATCGCCACCGTCCCCGGCGCGTGTTCGCCGACGGTTTCGGGAAGCGAGCCGAAGAGCGCCCGCGAAACGGAGCCTGAGCGCGTCGCTCCGACGCAAACCGTGTCGTACGATTCGACGGCGTCGAGAATGGTCGGTTCGATGTCGTCGGTGACGATAACTCGGGGGTCGTAATCCATGAACTCGATGCCCGCCGCGCTCGCCACGGAGTCGATGATCTCTTCGCCTCGCTCCGATGGGTCTCCCTCGTTCGCTTCGGATTCGTGCTGGACGTTCAGCAGCGTTAGCCGCGCGTTCCCGCGGGTCGCGGCGACGAACTCGCCGGCACGTCGGGCGGCGACCGGGGCGTGGGGACCTTCCCCGGCGAGAACGACGATATCCTCGACGTCGTCGCGCGCGCGGTCAGTCTTCAGTTTCACCAGCGTCGCCTCGCAGGGTGCTCGCTCGATGATCGGATCGATGTTCGAGCCGAGGATGTGTTCGCGGGCGCTCCGCCGGCCTTTCCATCCGAGAAGCACGTGATCGGCGTTCTCCTCTTCGATCACGTCGAGGACGACGTCGCCGACGTTCCGCCCGACGATCGCCCGCGTTCGCAGTCCGACGTCGAGGTCGTCCGCGATATCCCGCGCTTCGTCGAGGAGTCGCTGTTGTTTACGGACGCGCTCCTCTTCGAACTCGAGGTCTTGCGAGAGCGACGTCTGTTGCGGGACTTCGATGACGTTCACCGCGACGAGTTCGGCCTGTTCGTCGTCGTGCGCGTGGGCGCTCGCAGCGGCGAGACGAAGGAGTTCGCGTTCGGTTTCCGGATTCGCGACGGGGACGACCACCCGGTACCGTCCGGTTCCGTCCGCGGAGAGCGTTGGCGACGGGGCGATCGCTTCCCCCAACAACCCTTCTCGCACCGCTCGGTCGCGCGCGTAGACGAAATACCACGCGATGCCGACGCCCACGATTCCCAGACCGAGTAACTGAACGAGGGTGCGCATCTGAACGAGCACCCAGACGCACGCGAGACAGCCGAGGACGGGCACGAGCGGAAAGAGGAAGAATCGGTCCGGGATTTCGAACGCCGGATCGTAATCGGCGGGGTCTGCTCGCCGCATGACGATGACGGCGACGTGAACGAGCGAGTAGGTGACCAGGTACGCGAAACTCGCGACCTCGGCGAGCGTCCCGATACCGATGCCGACGGTTATCAACAGCAGGATGATCGCACCCGTCGCCATAATCGCGCGGTACGGCGTTCGGAACTGGTCGTGTACTTCGTTGAGCCAGTTGGAGAGAATTTTGTCCCGGCCCATGGCGAAGTTCACCCGCGCGGCGGACAGTATCGATGCGTTCGCGCTCGATACCGTCGCGAGGACGGCCCCGACGACCATCGCGACCGCGCCGACGGTTCCGAGGACCCGCTGGGCGACGTCCGCCACCGGAATTCTCGACGTAGCGAGGGCCTCGATGCTGAGCGTTCCCGTGCTGACGAACATGACGAGTACGTACAGCAGCGTCGGCGTGACGACCGCCGCGATCATCGACAGCGGAAGGTTCCGACTCGGGTTCTTGATTTCCTCGGCGCTCGTCGCGATCACTTCGAACCCGATGAACGTCACGTACACCGTCCCGATGGTGGCGATAACCGCACCCCAACCGTTCGGATTGAATTCACCGAGCGTGTCGACGTGGAGGACGCCGAACGCGACGAACACTATGATGAGGCCGACGAGCGCGATGACGATAACGTTCTGCAGCGCACCTGTTTCTTTCACCCCGTAGTAGTTGACGCCGGTCAGAATAGCGGACATTACGAGCGCGGCGATCGCCACCCCCGTCGACCCCATGGGGAGGAAGTACGTCAGATACTGGCCGAATCCGAGCATATAAAACGCGCTCGCGAACATCAGTCCGGCCCACATTCCCCACCCGACGATGCTCCCGAAGAAGCTACCGAGCGCCCGATTGACGTAATAGTAACTCCCGCCCGCCTTCGGCATTCCGGTGGCGAGTTCGGACAGCGAGAGGGCGGCCAGCAACGACACGACACCGCCGAGGGCGAACGAAATCATACTGGCGGGACCCGCCGCCTCCGCGGCGATGCTGGGAAGCACGAAGATTCCGGCGCCGATCATCGTTCCGAGGCCGATCGTGTAGGCTTCGAGGAAGCCTAAATCCCGGGCGAGTTCCTGCTCATCCATGTGAGTCCTCCCCCGGGGGAAGCGTGATAACCGGACGGTCGGTGTCCGTCAACAGGGAGTACGCCACGTCACCGGTGAGGAGCCGCGCCCAGCGACTGCCGCCGCGGGGTGTGAAGACGATGGCCGACGCACCGTACTGACGCCCCGCTTCGATGATGGTGTCGGCGACGTCCGTCCCGTACTGCACCTCGGTTTCGAAATTCGTGAAATCGGCGTTCGTAAACCGTTCGATGACCCTGTCGAACATTTTCTCGGCTTCCTCCTGGAGTTGCTCGGGCGACGTTTTGTCGGGCGCTCCGTCCGCCTTCTCGATGACGTGGACGATTTTCGCCTCGCTCGCGTCTCGGTCGAGGTACGGTAGCAGCGCTCGACACGTCGTTTCTGCGTCAGACTCCGATGCGACCGGGATGAGTACCTTGCGGAATAACGTTTCTGGCATGGGAAGTAAATTATTTATCGATTTGCCGCGATTCGTCCTCGAAGTATCCGTCGCTCGCTGGAATCACGGCGCGATTGTCGGGTTCGCAAATTCATTATCCAACGTGTCGTATCTTCACATCCTTAATTCATTCGAGGATTTTCGTCCGGTCGGGACTGCGTTACGCGCAAATCAAGGACCTCATATTTCCGATTGCGTACTTTCACGCGCTTTCTCCGTCAGGAGAAGAAAGGGACCGAAAAAACGATCAATCCCGATAACTCGACGCGAAATTCGCCTACAGCGTTCGATATCCGCGTCCGTCGCCGAGCGAGGTCACAGCCACCGGCGAAGTCGCGAGGTGATGCCGAGGTGCCGTTTGGCCATTATCACCGTGTTCTGCGCCCGGCGGCCGATTTGTTCGGGAATCGCTCCGAAGACGAGTTGGTCCAGCAGTCCCTCCCGCGTCGCACCGACGACGATGAGATCGTACCCCGCCGACCGGTCGATAACCGTATCGACAACGTCCTGCCCTTCGAGAACCTCGCCGGATACCGTGATTCCCTCGCGGAAGCTGGCGACGGTATCGTCAACTATCGCTCGTCCCTCCGATCGATCGCTCTCATCGGTGCCTTGGTCCACCACGTAGATCACGTCCACTTCGGCGTCTTGCGTGTACGCGATGCTGTCCGCGATATCCGCGGCGAGTTCCGCGTGCGGGCCACCGGCGGTCGGGACGAGTATCCGATCGACCTCCCCGGTCGCGTCGGGGGCGACGCGCTCCACCATCACGTCGCACGGAGCCTCCTGCGCGACCTGATCGACGTTGCTTCCGAGTATGATGTCCCGCCGCTGCGATTTGTGCTGACCCTTCCACCCCATGAGCACCGCTTCGCTATCGTACTGCTCGACGGTGTTGAGGATCGCCTTCGCCACGTCGTGGCCGATTCGAATCGTGCCGCTGACCGGCACGTCGGCTTCCCGGGCGATGTCCATCGCGTCGTCGAGCATGTCCGGTTCGTCTTCCACGAACTCACGGCCCTCCGAGAGCGGCGTTTGCTGGGGCACCGTCACGACGCTCATCACGAGAATCTCCCCGTCCGGGTACGCCTCCTCGTCCTTCGCCAGATCGACGGCGGTTCGCATCAACTGCTCGGCGTTGTCGGGGTTTGAGATGGGAACGACGATCTGGTTCTCCCCGGACGAGGTCGGTTCGGGGGAGACCACGGTCGGGGTTTCTTCCTCGAGCTGTTCCGCCTCTTGCTGTTTCGAGTAGCCGTAGTAGATGCCGAGGCCGAGGAGCATCCACACCGCGGTCGTGACCAGCGCGACGAACCCGTGGGAGTTCTGTCCCGTCAAACCGGGCTGCAACCCGAGTTCGAGGAGCAAGAACGGCGTGAGCAGGAACTGGAGGACGATGCCGATGAGCGGCGGCCACGGCATGAACGGTACCGTGTACGTTCGAGGAAGGTCCGGATGGGTTTGGCGCATCCGGATGACCGTCCAGTTCACCTGCACGAACAGTAGGATGAACATGATGTCCGCGGAGGCGGCGACGCTCTCGATGGGGAGCGTGACCGCCATCGCGGCGATGAGAACCGCCGAGATGAGAATCGCCCAGTGGGGCGTTCGCTTGTCGGAGTGGATGCTGTCGAAGATACCGGGCAACGCGCGGTCGCGGCCCATCGCGAACGAGACGCGACTGGACGAGTACACGGTCGCGTTCAGCGCGCTCATCGTCGCCGCCAGTCCGGCGAACAACAGGAGCGGGACGCCGTAGGGAACGAACTGCCCCGCCGCGCTGATGATGCCGAGTTCGCCCATGTAACCGAGCGCTTCCCACGTCGGGAGCGACGGACTCGCGGTGTCCGGAATCGCGGTGGTGGTGATGAGTTGTTGGGTGACGTCGATGCCGCCGATGGCCGCGAACGCCACGAGCACGTAGATGGGGACGACGATGTACATCGAGTAGAACACCGCTTTCGGCACGTTCTTTCCGGGGTTAACGACCTCCTCTCCGGATTGAACGATGATCTCGTACCCCTCGAACGCGATGTAGGTGAACCCCATCGCGCCCACGATACCCATCCAGCCGCCGGGCGCGAAGCTCGGACTGTTGAGGAACTTCGTCGTCCAGTTCGGCTGCTGGAGGGTCGCCCAGATGCCGAAACCGACGAAGAGACCGAGGATGACGACCTTGATGGCGGTGACGACGACCCCCGCCTTCCCCGTCTCCTCCGCCCCGCGGAAGTTGATGTAGGCGAACGCCGCGATCATCAGGACGGCGAGGAGCTTCTCGAAGAATATCAAACCGAATCCGAACGCCGGGAAGTGGATGACCCCCACGTACTCGATGAGGTGGACGAAGAACGTCCCGAAGGTCACGGCGTACAGCGAACACGCGACCGCGTGGGCGAACCAACTCATCCACCCGGCGTAGAAGCCGTTCGGGTCGACGAGAGCTTCCTTCACCCAGAGGTAGCCGCCGCCCGCTTCGGGGAACGCCGCGCCGAGTTCCGCGTACGAAACCGCGGTGAACATCGCGACGAACCCGTTGAGGATGAACGCGGCGGTGAGCGCGGGACCGGCGATGCCCGCCGCGAAGCCGGTCAGCGCGAAGACGCCCGCGCCGATCATCGCGCCGACGCCGATGAACGTGATGTCGAACAGGCTCATATCCCGAGAGAGTTCCGTGTCGACGTCTCCTTCCCCGGCTGGCTCTTCTGCAACTACATCCTGTGCAGGGTCATCCGCCATACGCTCCCGTACTCACTCGCCCAGTAAAAAAGAACTGGCGCGTGCGCAAGAAACGATCTTTCGACACTAAACGAAAAAAGACGCCGAGAACGCCGGATACGGGCACTTCAATCTATTTACAGACGGCCATCTGTCTAAACATCCTTCTCTATTTTGAGCATCTCGAAAGGAAATAATCAGCCGAAATCCGTATCGAGTTCGTTCGCTACGTCGAGCCTTCGCGACCCACGACCGACGAGTCGTCGGCGACTTCGCGGACGATTTCGGGGGTCGCCCCCGCGCACCTCGAAGAACTCTGAGGACGCGTCCGTCCGGTGAATCGCCTCCTTTTCCACGAACTCACACCCCGCTCGCTCGGAAGCGGCGCGGACCGTTTAACTGTCAGAAAATTTTTGTCCCCGCGACGTGTCGTCCGTGCCATGTTCCCCGAGCGCATCGAGACGGAGCGCCTCGTACTGGAAGCGATCACGCACGAGAACGTCGATGTGTTCGACCTCTACCGGCACACGGCGCACGACGCGCCGGACATCGACGAGATAACCGAACACCTCTCGTGGGAACCGCACGCCACGCCGAAGGAGACGAAGGAGTTCGTCGACTGGGCGGCGAAGCGGCGCGACGAAGCGACGGGCGCGGAGTTCGTGATTCGTCCGAAAGACGGCGAGGACGGCGCGGGCGAAATCGCCGGAACGACCGGTCTCGGCGTCGACTGGGACCGCCGGACGGGCGCGCTCGGTCTCTGGCTCCGCAAACCGTTCTGGGGGCGGGGTTACTCCGGCGAGCGCGCCGCCGCGCTGATGGAACTGGCGTTCGACCGCCTCGACCTCGAACTGGTGGCGGTCGAGCACACCGACGGGAACGAGAAATCGCGTCGGGCCATCGAGAAGTACGTCGACGCCCACGGAGGGCAGTACGACGGTATCCTGCGCAACTGGCATCCGGACGGCGACGAGGTGCTCGACTCGCATCGCTTCACGGTGACGCGCGAGCAGTGGGAGGGAATTCGAGAGGGCGACCAGTCGTGACCGGCCTCTTCCCCGACCGCGTCGAGACCGAACGATTGGTGCTGGAGCGACTGTGCCGCGAAAACGTTTCCGTGAACGAACTCTACGACCTGTTCTCCGCCCCCGAGGCGAGCGAGGTGTTCGAACACGTCCCGCAGTCGCCGTATCGGTCGCTGCAAGGGCCCCGAGACCGCATCGAGAAGGCGGAATCCGGGTGGGAGGAAGGAACGAACGCGCAGTACGCGGTTCGTCCGACGGAGGGCGAACCGAACGTGGGCGAACTCGCCGGGATGACGCTGCTGTACCCCGAGTGGGAAAAACGGAGCGCGCGCCTCGGTCTCATCCTCGGCAGGCGGTTCTGGGACCGAGGGTATTCGGGCGAACGCGCGGCGGCCCTGCTGGAAGTCGCCTTCGACCGCCTCGATTTGGAACTCGTCGCGGTGAGCCACAACGCGGAAAACGAACGGTCGCGTCGGGCCATCGAGAAGTACGTCGAACGGTTCGGCGGTCGGCGCGACTGCCTGCTTCGCAATTGGATGCCGATGGACGACGAGGTCGCCGACGTCCACCGCTACGCCGTCTCCCGCGAGCGGTGGGCGGCGAATCGAGGGTCGGCGAGCCGCGAAGGTGTCCGGTCGTGACCGAGATGGACGTCCACGCGATTCGCCACCGCCTGAAGCTGAAGCGGGACGCCGGACACACCAGACTGTTCGAGAACCGCGATTCGGTCGCATGCCCGGCCTGCGACGAACCGTTCGCCGACCTGCTGGCGACGGAGAAGCGAGAATACAGCTTTCGCCCGACCGGATCGATGCGGCTCTGCGTCGTTCGGGAGGACGACCGACTGTTGGCGTTCACGCACGAGTGACGCCGAACCGTTTTCGTCGACGCAGAGGTCGTCGTTCACGACTCGCGGCGCGATTTGCGCCGCCACGGGCGGTTGCCGCGAACCCGGTCCTCGTAATCGCCCGTTACGACTTGTACGTCGCGATGAGCGACCAGAGACCGAATCCCATCCCGGTACCGACCGCGGAAAAGGTCAGCCCCATCGAGAGAAACGCCAGCGTCTGCACGAACAACACGACGACGGACGGAACGCTGGTTCGGAGCGGTACCTTCGCCTCCTCGTCGCGAATCGTCGGAACGAGCGAGATCATGATGACGATACTACCCGCTAGGAAGACGTACTCTTGCCACATGTTTTTCTCACCGCCGCGCCGTCGGAACCGCCGGAGAGTAATCGGCCCCGGACGGGCGTTATGAGAAGATTAACTCAGATACGAATAAACATCTCGATTTTCGTCCGTAATCCGGACGATTTATAATCAATACGGTTCGGTATCGAATACCGTGCAACTCAGGGGCACGATATTGAGCTCCTGTCGCACTCCCCTCACAGTTCTCGCGCGACCATCTCGCCCCAGTGCTCGAAGCCGTGTCGGTCGTAGAACGACCGCGCCCGGGCGTTCTCGCGGTCGACGTCCAGCACCAGCCTGCCGAGGGGGAGGGTCTGGTCGCGGGCGAAGTCGACGGCGGCGTCCATCAACTCGTCGGCGACGCCGGTTCCGCGGTGGTCGGGGCGGACGAAAATCTCGTTCAAGACGGCGGCGTCCCAGACGAACGCGAAGTCGTCGGGGAGGACGAACACGTACCCCGCGAGTTCGTCGCCCGCGTCCGCGACCGTGACGCAGCGCTCGTCGGCGCTCGCGCATCGCTCGACCCACTCCCGATACCGCTGGCGGTACTCGTCGGTCAGTTTTTCGGCGTACACCGCGGCCTTGTCGTCGCCGCCGGTTCCCTCGCCGAGGCCGAGTTCGAAACCGCGCTTTAGCTTCCAGAGTTCCTTCGCGTCATCCTCGTCGTTCGCGTCGTAGGGTCGAATCTCGACTCCGTCCGTCTCCATACTCCCAGTCGGTGCGACGGGGGCTTACTTCTTGTGCGATTCCCACACTCGGAATCCGAGGATGCCGAAGCTCATCGCACCGAGGAGGAGCTGTCGGCCGCTCTGAACGACGGGAAACACGCGCTCTTTTCGCTTCGGGTCGGGACCGCGCGCGAGGTCGAACCCGGTTCGGTAGTGCGTGGTCTCCGTCGACCCGCGGGCTTTCGTTTCGACGAACGTCTGGACGAGTCCGCGTTCGTTCGAGAAGCTGAGTTCGCCGGAGACGCTGTAGAACTGGTCGTGAAGCGGGTAGAGGGCGTTCACGCCGTTCGTGAACAGGTCGAGGCCGATGCCCGCGACGAGCAGCGAGACGAGGCTGACCCACGCGACTCGGACGCCGTAGTCCCCCCAGCGCCGACGTATCAGATTTCCCCGCGCCCGGTCGACGAGCAGAAGCGCGCCCATCCCCGCCGGTAGGAGGAGGGTGTGCAACACCGCCCTGTGCCCCCCCGGAACCCACAATCCCACCAGCGTGTCGAGGTCCGGAAGCGCGGCGGCGGCCATCACCACCAGCGCCGCGCGGGCGTCGAAGTGGTCGGCGAGCAGCGACGTGGCGAGTAAGCCGGCCACCGCGACGTGAACGACCGTCGATGGCATCAAGGGCTGGACGCTAGCTTCGAAGATATGGCTTTTCCCCTGACGAACGGCGTAAGGTCGGCGTACTTTCGAAGGGTCGCATTGACTCTGCGGACGGGGCTCGTGGGGTCGCGCTTACGGTGTTTATTCGGTCGTTGCTCGTCGACGTGGGCGGACGGAATCCGGTTCGACGAGTCGAATCGGACGACGCTCCGACGGGCGCGTCCTCGTCGCGCGGACTTCGACGTCCGTCGAAACCAAGTTTCGATACGCTTTTCCGTGCGACCATCACACGCGAAGGCATGACAGACGCGCGCCGGACGCTCGCCGAGCAAATCGCGGGCGAAATCACCCTGAGCGACGACCCCGGGGCGACCTTGCGCAAGTGGCGGACCGACTTCGACGTGTCCCAGACCGCGCTCGCCGACCACCTCGACGTCTCCTCGTCGGTCGTCTCCGACTACGAGAGCGGTCGGCGCGAGAACCCGGGCATCGGCGTCGTCCGCCGAACCGTCGAGGCCCTGCTCGACATCGACGAACGGCGCGGCGGCGGACGGATTCGCCAGTACGCGCGCGTGCTCTCGGCGGGATTCGACAGCGACATCGTCAGCGACCTGCGCGAGTACCCGACCGGCGTCCCGATATCGCGGTTCTACGACGCCATCGACGCCACCGAACTGGCGTCGGGGGCGCAGGCGCGCATCACCGGCCACACCGTCATCGACAGCATCGAAGCCATCACCCGCCTCTCCAGCGAGGAGTTCTACCGCCTCTACGGCCAGAGCACGAGCCGCGCGCTCGTCTTCACCAACGTCACGCGCGGGGAGTCCCCGCTGGTCGCCATGCGCGTCGTCAATCCCACGCCGAACGCCGTCGTCCTCCACGGACTCGGCCCGGACGACCTCTGGGAGCACGCGCCGAAACTCGCCCAACTCGACGGCTTCTCGCTGGCCGTCACCGACTGCGAGAAGGAGGCGATGTTGGAGGCGATGCGCGACCTCGCGCCGTGACTCCTCTCCGATTCGCGACACCTGCTAAAATATATTTTAGCTAACACTTTTCCGAACGGAACCCCTCTCCTCTCTCATGTCCGAGTCGATAACGAAGACCGGGACGACCACGGTCGCCCTGACGACCGACGAGAGCGTTCTGCTCGCCGCGGACCGCCGCGCCAGCGTCGGCGGCGGCCGATTCGTCACGAACAAGAACGTCCAGAAAATCCAGCGAGTCCACCCGACCGCCGCGATAACGCTCGCCGGCGGCGTCGGCGACCTCCAATCGTTCGTCCGAACGCTCAGGGCCGAAACGAGCCTCTACGAGACGCGCCGCGGCACGGACATCGACGTGGCCGCGCTCTCGACGCTCGCCGGAAACCTCCTCCGGAGCGGCCCGTACCGCGCCGCACAACCGACCCTCGGCGGCGTCGACGCGACCGGTCCGCACGTCTACGACCTCGACGCGGGCGGCGGCGTCGTGGAGGCCGACTACGTCGCGGCCGGGAGCGGGATGCAACTCGCGTACGGCGTCCTCGAACGCGAGTACGAACGGGGGCTCTCGACCGAGGCCGCACGACGCGTCGCGGCGAGGGCCGTGGAGAGCGCCGCCGAACGCGACACCGCGAGCGGAAACGGACTCACGACGGCGACCGTTTCGACCGACGGCGTCGAAATTCGGACCGGCGACGACCGGGAGGTGGCGGCATGAACGGACAGCGCCAGCAGGCCTACGACCGCGGGACGAACATCTTCTCGCCCGACGGTCGCCTCTACCAGGTCGAGTACGCCCGCGAGGCGGTTCGCCGCGGACAGGTCAGCGTGGGCGTCCGCGCCCGCGACGGCGTCGTGTTGGCCGCGAGCAAGCGCCTGCGCTCGCCCCTGCTCGAAGCCGAGGGCATCGAGAAACTCCACAAGATAGACGACCACATCGGCGTCGGCAGCGCGGGGCACGTCGCCGACGCGCGGCAACTCGTCGATTTCGGCCGCCGTCGCGCCCAGACGGACCGTCTGCGCTACGGCGAACCGATGGCGGTCGAACCGTTCACCAAGGCCGTGACCGACCACGTCCAGGAGTTCACGCAGCAGGGCGGCGCGCGTCCGTTCGGCGCGGCCCTCCTCGTGGGCGGCGTCGATTTACCGGGCGACGACTCCGCACCCCGCCCGCGCCTCTTCGAAACCGACCCGTCGGGTACGTCCTACGAGTGGCGGGCGACGGCCATCGGCGCCGACGACGACTCCGTGCGCGAGTACCTCGAAGGTAAGTACGACCCCGACTGTTCGGTCGATTCGGGCGTCGAACTCGCCCTCTCCGCGCTCGCCGAATCGCGGGGCGGCCCGCTCTCGCCCGAGGAAGTCGACGTCGCGGCTATCGACCCGACGTACCGCGAACTCGACGCGGACGCGCGGCGCTCCACGCTGGACTCGCTCGACCTGCTCGCCGACGGCGCGTCGTAACCCGCCGCGCCGTCTCACGACGCCGACGCGGAGGCGGTCGTCCGCCGTACCGTCACCACGTCGAGGTTCGCGGCGACGAACAGCGCCAGCACCTCGCCGTCGATCTTCGTCGAAACCCTCACGCACCACGGCTCTTCCGACACCACCCGCTCTCGCCACTCCTCGCCGACGTTCCACAGCGGGCGCTCTCGGACGTCGTCGCCGTGGTCGTGGTAGAACGAGATGACCGCGGGGTGTTCGAGCACCGCGAGCGTCACGGGCGAGCGGAGCCGACAACCGCACCGCTCGCAGTCGAACCGAACCTGCGGGCGACGCGTTTCGTCCGGCCCGTCGTCGGCGTCGCGATAATCGACGCGGGCCTCCGCCGGGGCGCTGCACTCGGGGCAGACGCCGTCGGCCATGAGCGAGAGGCGGTGGCGGTGGTGGCGGTCGAACGCCGTCAGCAGTCCCTCCGGGTCGTGCGCGCGGTGGCCGCCCGGCGGAAACGGGAGCGTCAGCGTCGGTCTGCCGCACGCCCCGCACTCGACGGCGACGTAGTTGTCCTCGCCGCGGGCCTCCAGTCGCTCCTCGCCGCAGAACGGGCAGGGGTCGTCCACCGCGATCGGGTCGAAGTCCACGCTGTCGGTGTAGGTTCCGGCGCGAATCGCTCGCGCTATTTCGCGCCCGGCGTACGTCAGGGCGTATCCTCCCTCGGTTTTCCGGACGAAGTGGTCGGTCAACTGGCGGAGGTGGTAGGAGAATCCGGCGGTGTCGCCGGCCGGCGTCGCCTCGAACAGGTCCGAGAACGCGAGGGAGTCGTCCCCCTCGGCCTCCGCGTCCACGAGCGCGCGGAGCGCGGCCATCCGAACTTCGTTGCCCAGCACGCCGAAGGCGTCGGCGGGGTCCGTCCGGTTTTCCTCCGGCGCGGGCGTCCACGGTCGCTCGTCTTCGGTCGATTCCGGCGGACTCTCGGTCGTCGCCTGCGGTTCGTTTCCGTCGGCCGACTGGGTCTCCGATTCGGATTCGGTCATGATGGTTCGCGTCCGCGCTCGGCGGCTTGTCGTTCGGGTACACGCAAGGGCGGTGCGCGGATAAATCGTTCGTCGAAGCGCGCGAACGCCTACTCTCCCGCCGGTTCGAGGTCGTCCCCGGAGTCGGAGCGACGCGTCGGCGAACCGAGGTGGTGGAACCCTCCTTTCGGTCGGCGATTCGAGTGCGAAAGTCGTTCGGCTGTCGGCGCTTACCGACCTCGCCCGGCGGCGAATCTGCCAACCGTCAGGGCGGTTCCGCCGACGAGAAGGAGACCGTTGACCTCCTCCGTAGCAGTCCCGAGACTTTCGGAGACGTAGCCGAGAAGCGACAACTGGATACCCAAAAGCATCCCCCTGATTCCTTCGAACGTATTCTCCACACTGATAGTACAAACATTTCTCACAAGTGGACTACGGTCCGCTACTTTTCGGGACCGTTCGCGGGAGCGCTGAATCGGTCCCCGACCGAGCGGCTCGGCGGTGTTACGTGACGAACTCGGAAAATCGGCCCGCAGGTTTACTCCACGTACTCGTAGGTTCGCTCGTCCATCTCGCCGCGGCCGGTAAAGACGAACTCGTTTTCGGGTTCGGTAAAGTCGTCGAGTTCGACGCGCTTGTCGTGGTTGTGGCGGTCGTGAACCAGTTCGTACTCCTCGTACGTCAGGTTGTGGCGGTTTCGAATCTGCTCGTCGATCGAGAGTTGGGTGATCTCCTCGTCCCAGCCGTCCTGAACGGTTTCGGCGTGGATTTCGGCCTGCGCGCCGCTTCCGTAGGATCCGACGAGGAGCTTCTTGCCGACCATCCCCATGTCGTTTTCGACGGCGTACTGGAGCGCCGAGGCGCGGGCGATGTGCACCGACCCCGTGTACCAGTTGCCGACTTCGCGCGAGATACCGAGCGTGGGTTCGATGGTGTTCGCGTACCACTCGCGGTACTGCTCGGTCGATTTGAGGTCGTCCATGTACGCGCGGATGGCCTCCTCGTAGGCCTCTCGGTCGTCGTACTCGTCCTCACGGGGTTGACGGCCGATTTTCGCGGCGAGCTCGTCTTCGATGTCCGTGTCCCGTATCGTGTGACGGAATGCGAACAGGCCCGCCTTCCGAACCATCCCCGGGAAGGGCGTGTGGTACGGGCCGAAGACGTAATCGTCGGGGTGGGTTTCACCGCCGGCGTTCTCGAAGTCCTCGAGCGCCTCGCGCATGCGGGCGAGGTACACCTGCATCGACCGTTTCCCGTCCACGCTCGGGAACTGCTGGTTCGGCTTCAGGAAGTCCGTCTCGTCGGCGCTGCCGTAGCCCTGTTCCGTCGAGAGTTCCACGATGCTCGGATCCTCGCTGATGAGCATGGCGACCGCGCCCGCGCCCTGCGTCGCCTCGCCGGGATCGCCGCGAGCGTACAGCGCGGTGTCGGTGGCGACGACGAGCGCGCTCCGCCCGCGGTTCCGTCCCGCCTTTATCCAGTTGTAGGCGTCGTCGAGGCTCTGCGTTCCGGCGATGCAGGCGAACTTGCGTTCGCCCTTGTTCGCGTGGTGGAAGTCCTCGTCGTACACCTGTTCGAGGCATCCCGCGATGTACGTAGAGACCGGCTTGGAGTTGTCGAACGCCGACTCGGTCGCCACGTCGATGCGCCCGATGTCGTCCGGCGTCAGCCCCTTGCGCTCCATCAGCCGATAGGCCGCGTTCGCGCCCATCGTCACGATGTCCTCGTGCGCGTCCGGGAAGGAACTGGCGTACAGTCCCAACCCCTTCGTGTAGTAGTCGGGGTCCTTGTCCTTTATCGGCGCGACCGTCTCCGGCAGGTCGAGTTTCAGTTTGCCGGTCCAGATTTCGACGGCGTCGATACCTACGGCTGTCATTCTTGCTCCCACATTACGTAACGTACTATAAGGGTTTGTCGATAGAGCTATCGACGAACGTCGAAATCACTCGGGCGAGACGGTGAACGTCACCGACCCGGTCGTTCCGTCTTCCAGTTCGTACTTGAGGGTCACGTCGATGGCGCTGTTCGACATCTCCGCTTGGACTCCCCCGTTCGTCCGGAACTGGTAGAGTGAGAACGTCGCGGTTCCGTCGCCGGAGAGCACCGGTTCGCCGTCGTAGTGGCCGTACCACCCGTCTCGGTCGATATCGATGGTCGCCGGAAGGTCGACGCCGTTCCCGACGTCGACGCCGCCGTTTCTTACGTCTGCGTCCACGTACACCTCGCTCTTCCACTCGCCGACGTCGGCGGTCGGGTCGCTCAATCGCTTGACGTTCTCCCGGGGGTCGATTCCGATATCCGTGATGGTGATCGACCGTTCCGCGTTTCCGGCGACGCTGAACCGAACTCCGGCCGCTTTTCCGCTGTCGTCGATGTCGACCGCCGTCCCGTCCCCTCGGTACTTCAGCTGTCCGCCGCCGCCGTCGCCCGGCGAGTCGTCCCCCCCGCCGTCGCCGCCGTTCCGACCGACCAAGGTGAGCGAGAACGCGAGGGTCTCCTTGCGTTGCACGTCGAACGCCCCCTCCGCAGGTGGCGTACCGTCGATACCGACCCGAACTTCGGCGTCGTCACCCTTCCCCTGGACGGAGTCGAGACGGTAGCTAACCGACGCTCGCCCGTCCGCGCCGGTCGTCGCCCGCACCGTCTCTCCGCCCGCCGTTCCGTTGTCGAGTTCGTGTTCCGTTTTCGACTTCGCCTCCGCGAGCGTGAAGTTCACCGTCGCGCCGGAGACGGGGTTGTTGTATCGGTCTCTGACCTCCACGACCAACCGACGGCGGCCGTTCTCGACGACGCTCGCACCGCCGCCGGAGACCTTCGTCACGTAGCGAGACTTCGCGTTCGACGCCCCCGACCCGACGCCGACCTTCGCCATCCGAAGGTCGTAGGTGACGGGGTCGCCGCTCGCGTCGGTTTCGCGCAACGTCAGTTCGAGAACGCCTCCCTCGACGCTGACGTTAGTCACGTAACCGTCCGGCGTCATCTGGTCTTCGAGCAACCGCTTCCACTCCCCCTCGCCGAGACCGGTCGGCACGCGAACCGTCACGTTCCCGGTCCCGTTCGACCGAATCGGAACCGTTCGAGTGACGGTGGTCGACGGGCTAATCGCGCGCGGGTCGAGGCTCGTCGTGCCGGACTGGGACCGCGATAGCTCACCGTCGAGCGCGACGAGCGTGATGCTCCGCCCCCGAACGAGTCCCTGCTCGGTCAGCGTCGCGCTCCCCTCGTCGGCGCGGTTGTAGACGACCGTGTTCTCGTACACCGTGTCGGGCGCGTTCCCGTACCGGTGGTAGTTCGGCGCGTACACAAGTTCCCGCGTCTCGAACGTGAGCGTGCCGCTCACGTAGTCCGCCGTCTCCGGCGCGCTCGCGGCGACGTTCTCGATACTGACGTTCCCCAGTTCGACGGTCCGGAGCGTCCCCGACGCGGGCGGCGGGTTGAGGAAGAACACGCGCTCCGGGTACCGCGTTCCGAGCGTCACCGACGTCGGCTGGTCCGTTCCGGTCGCACTCGCTCGGAGGATGGAGTTTCGAACGTCGTGCAACTGGCCCTGAACCCGTTCGCCGTGGCGGAACTCGACCTCGGCGTTCTGATTCGGAACGACGGTGGCCTGATACAGCGACATCGCGACGACGAGCGTGGCGAAGAGGAGTAGCGTCCCGACCTGCACGGTCACCCCGCGGTCGTCCGCTCGAAGCGTCATCGATGGGACAAAAACAGGTCGAGAACAAAAACCTTCGTACTCGATTACTCGTCTTCTTCCTCGACGACCTCGGGGTCGCTCATCGCGCTCTGGAGGCTATCGAGACCGTTCACCCACTCGGTGACCAGTCCGTACTCCAGTTCCTCGGTCACCGACATGTCGAGTTCGTCGCCCGCGATGATTCGCGTCCCGCCCGCCGCGACGAGGCCGAGCGCCGAATCCAGATCCTCGGCGTCCTCGGCTTTCGACGCTTCGCGAACGTACTCTTCGACGCTCGCGTCCTCCGCGGGGCCGCGGGCGACGTACTCTTCGGAGGCGTAGAACACGCAGAGGAGACTCGTCTGAACGCCGTCGATGAGCATCGCCTTCTCTTCGTCCTCGAACTCGACTTCCTCGAGAACCGTCTCGCGGATGTCGGCGAGTTCGGAGAGCGCCGACTCCTCGTCGAGGTCGCCGTCGTCGTACGCGGTGACGATTTTGGCGACGGCGATGGCCACGTCGTCCTGTAGGTTGAGGAGCAGGCGCGCCGAGTCCTCGTTCTCGGGGTCGATGTCCTCGTCCCTGATTCTGTCCAACCAGTTCTGCCAGCGTTCTTCCGAGTAGAACTCCTCTGGGGGTGCGCTCATATCTCTGTCGTGCATAGCACGATAAATAGGCCTTTCCTTCGGTCCCCGGTCATTCGGACAGCGTTTCTCGGGTATTCAGGCCGTACACTCGCTCTGGCGTCGATACGTGGGCCGTTCGAATCGCCTCGTCGTACCCCCGCTCCCGCATCCACTTGACCCGGCGCGGAACCGTCTTCGGCCCCAACACCGCCCCGGGCCGGTCGGGGTCGTCGACGAAGTCGGTCTCCATCAGAAACGGCTCGCCGCGCTCGGCGGCGACCTCCAGTCGGTCCTTCTCGCTCATCACGCTCGGCGTCACGCCCGCCAGTTCGCCGCCCGCGTAGTGTTTCACCACGCGCTCGGGCGGCAGTCCGGCGTCTTCGGCCCACTCGGCGACCTCCGTGAGGTCGTCGGTCGCCTCGGTGTGCAGTTGGACCGCGCAGTCCGCCTCGGCGCCGAGTTCGAGCGCGCGACGGAGAACGGCGTTCGAAGCGTCCCACACCTCGTCGGTCACGTCGTAGTGGGGGCGGCCAGACTTCAGGGCGACGGCGGGGCCGCCCTCCGCGCTCGGCCCCGCCGCGACGTACTCCGCGGCGACTTCGAGCCCCGCCTGCATCAAATCTCGCGCGCTCGCGGGCGAGTACCCGCGGTCGTCCACCAGTTTCGAGACGAGTCCGGGGTGGACGCCGAGGACGGGCCACGCGCGCCCCGGCAGAATCTCGTTCGCGCGCTCCACGACGTCGAGGGTCGTCTCGAACACCGGGCGGAAATCGTCGCCGGACTCGGCTTCGACGCCGAGCAACCACGAGGGTTTGTTGACGACGAGCAGGTGGGTGCCGCCGCTCCGCGCGAAGTCCTTGACCGCTTCGATTCCGCGTCCGTGCTCCGGGTCGAGGTGGAGGTGGTTGTCGAGCACCGGCGTGCCGAGATCGTCCATGTTCGACCCGTCGCGTTCCGAGGAAAAAACGCCTACTCTTCGATGACGAACGCCTCGTGGGCCGCGTTCCGGAGCGCGTCCGAACGCCCGTACTCGCCCGGCGCGATGGCGACCGTCCGGACGCCGTTCCGCGCCGCCTTCTCGAGCACGGGCTTGAAGTCCGTATCCCGGGACGAGATGGCGAGCACGTCCACGCGGTCGTCCAGCGCGAGTTCGGTGGCGTCGATGGCGAGTTTCACGTCCACGTCGCCGCTCGTCACGATCACCTCGAACCCGCGCGCCTCCGCCGCCTGGATCAGACCCGGCGTGGCGTGTTCGTCGAGGTAGAGTCGAGAGACGACCAGTTGGCCGAGCTGGACGCCCGCAGCGCGCACGTCGTCCAAATCGACGTCGAACTCGTCGCGGAGCACGTTCGGTCCGTCGACGAACAGCGCGACGGTTCGGCCGTCTTCGTCGCGGTCGCCGCCGAGCAACGACCGCAAGCCGCCGGTCATGGGGCGAACTACCCGACACCGGAACATAGCCGTGGCGATTTCTCCCGCTCCCGTCGGCCGCTCCCCTCGGTTCGGTCTCCGCCAGTTCTCCGTCGCACCTCGAATCGACCGATTGGTTCCTCGAACGTGTATATTCATTTATTTGTACCATCCTACATATTTACACCTCCGAATGAATAAAATTTATATATGTATAAGAGGTGGGTTAATCCGCTGCATGGCAGACGACAACACATCGCGGTTCGATCGACGTACATTCCTGAAAGCGACCGGCGCTGCCGGTGCTGCGGCGGCGCTCGGCGGGGTCACGGCGGCGACGCCCGGCCGGAACCCCGGCCCGAAAGAGGACGAGGTACTGGTCGGCGTCTCGGCCGGGAAAGGCGACATCGAGCGGACGGTCGCCCGGCACGTTCCCGGCAAGGCCGAGGTCGTTCACAAGAACGAGAACCTGCGCTACGTCGCGGTGAAGTTTCCCGGCAACGAGACCGCTCGCGAGAACTTCATCAGCGCTATCACGAAGAAAGACGGCATCAAGTACGCCGAGAAGAACGCCACGCACACGACGCAACTGACGCCGAACGACCCGCAGTTCGGCAGTCAGTACGCGCCCCAGCAGGTCAAGTCCGACCAGGCGTGGGACACGACGCTCGGCTCCTCGAACGTCACCATCGCCGTGGTCGACACGGGCGCGCAGTACGACCACCCCGACCTCGCGGCCAACTACAAGTCCAACCCCGGCAAGGACTTCGCGGACGACGACAGCGACCCGTATCCGGACGCGCCGCAGGACGAGTACCACGCGACGCACGTCTCCGGTTGCGCCGCGGCGGTCGTCGACAACGGCACCGGCGTCGCCGGCCAGGGCAACTCCTCGCTCATCAACGGCCGGGCGCTCGACGAGAGCGGCAGCGGTTCCACCTCCGACATCGCCGACGCGGTCCGGTGGGCGACCGACCAGGGCGCCGACATCATCAACATGTCCCTCGGCGGCGGCGGCTACACGAGCACGATGAAGAACGCCGTCTCGTACGCGCAGAACAACGGCAGCCTCGTCATCTGCGCCGCCGGTAACAACGGCAGCAGCAGCGTCTCCTACCCGGCGGCCTACAGCGAGTGCGTGGCGGTCTCCGCCGTGGACAGCAACGAGCAGCTCGCGTCGTTCTCGCAGTACGGGAGCAGCGTCGAACTCTGCGCGCCCGGCGTCGACGTGCTCTCGACCACCACCGAGATCCGCGGCTCCTACGAGAAGCTCTCGGGCACCTCGATGGCGACGCCCGTCGTCTCCGGCGTGGCCGGTCTGACCCTCGCTCAGTGGAGCAGCCTCACCAACTCCGAACTGCGGAGCCACCTCAAGAACACGGCGGAGGACATCGGTCTCTCCTCGGACAAGCAGGGGAGCGGTCAGGTCGACGCCTACGCCGCGGTCACGACGGAGCCCGGCAGCGGCGGTGGCGGCGGTGGCGGTGGCGGCGATTCCACTTCCCAGACGATTAGCGACTCGCTGTCGAGCTACGCGGACTACGACGATTACACGTGGTCGTGGGAGTACAGCAGTCCGAGCCAGATCGTCGTCGAACTCGCCGGCCCGAGCGACGCCGACTTCGACCTCTACGTCAACGAGGGCACGACGACCAACGCCTCTCCGAACAACTACGATTACGGCTCCTACAGCCCGGACAGCCAGGAATCGATAACCATCGACAGCCCCGACACCTCCACCGCGCTGCAGATCGACGTCGACTCCTACAGCGGGTCGGGTAGCTACGACCTGACCATCACGGAGTACCAGTAGTTCTCGTTCCATCGGTCCCCGTCCTCTCCCGTCCGACGCCGACGAGTGGCGACGCTTCCTTCGATTCTCGTCCCCCGAAAGTGGCCCGAACTATACGGCTTTATCCGTCGTCAGGACGAACCGTCGCCCATGGCTGCACCGACGGGAATCACGGCCGGACTCATCGACTTGCTCGCCGTCTTCATCATCGCCGGGGGAGTCGGTGTTTTCGTCGCCAAGGTGGGGCGCTTCCCGTACACCATCGCCCTCCTCCTCGCGGGGCTCGCCGTCTCCGTCCTCCACATCCACATCGACATCCAACTCTCGCACGACCTCATCCTGCTCGTGCTCCTGCCGCCGCTCCTGTTCGAGGGCGCGGCCACGACCGACTTGGAACGCTTCCGCGAGAACATCGTCCCCATCCTGGCGCTCGCCGTCCCCGGACTCATCGTCTCGATACTCATCCTCGGTTGGCTCGGCCACTACGCCTTCGGTTTCCCGCTCCTCATCGCCGCGCTCTTCGCGGCGATGATACTCCCGACCGACCCCGTCTCGGTGCTGGCGCTGTTCGAGGAACTCGGCGCACCCGACCGCCTCTCGGTGTTGGTCGAAGGGGAGAGCCTCATCAACGACGGCGTCGGCGTCGTCATCTTCTCGACGCTGTTCGCGCTGGTGATCGACTCGCAGGACACTCCGCTCTCCGAACTCATCTCGCTACAGACCGTCGCCAACGCGGGCGTCGAAATCGTCGTCGCCAGTCTGGGCGGCCTGTTCGTCGGGCTGGCCACGGGGTACGTCGTCTACCGCATCATGAGGAATCTGGACGAGCACATGACCGAAATCGTGCTCACGCTCATCCTCGCGTACGGGAGCTTCCTGCTCGCCGAACACTACCTCCACTTCAGCGGCGTCATCGCCACCGTCACCGCGGGACTGTTCATCGGCAACCGGGGCGCGGAGTACGCCATGAGCCCCCAGACGAAGATATCCGTGTTCAACACGTGGGACACCGCCGCGTTCCTCGTCAACACGCTCATCTTCGTGCTCATCGGCGCGAAGACGCCCATCGCGCAGATGCTCGCCCACTGGCAACTCATCGCCATCGCCATCGCTCTGACCCTGTTCGTCCGCGCGCTCGTCGTCTACCCCATCACGGGCATCGTCAACCGGTTCAGCAACCGAACCGTGCCGTTCTCGTACCAGCACGTGATGGTCTGGGGTGGGCTGCACGCCTCGATTCCCATCGCGCTCGTGCTCGGTCTGCCCGACGGTCCCGACGGTTTCCCGTACGTCGCGGAACTCCGCGCGATGGTGTTCGGCGTCGCCGCCTTCAGCCTCGTCGTTCAGGGGCTGACGATGGAGAACCTGCTCGACCGCCTCGGCGTCGTCACGCGCACGGAGACGGAGTCGCTCTACGAACTCCTCCTCGGGCGCGCGCGGGCGGTGGACTCCGCGCTCGACGCCGCGGAGCGACTCCACAACCGCGGTGACCTCCCGGGCGACGTGTACGACGACTTCCGCGGCGAGTACGAACGGGAGAAAAACGACCTGAACGCGGCCATCTCTCGCATTCTCCGCGAGAATCCCGACCTCCGCAGGGAGGAACTCCTCGTCGGCGAGCGCCGCGTCCTGAAACAGGAAAAGAGCGCCATCATGAGCGCGATGCGGTCGGGCGTCGTCAGCGACGACGTGGGCGAGCGACTGCTGGAGGAGGTCGACCTCAAACTCGACCGGGTGGACGCGGGCGAGAGCACCGTCCGAAGGGACCCCGGGACGGAAGGGTACGAGGAGTTCTGGCGCGCGCGCCTCGACGAGTACGGTATCGACCCCTCCGCCGGGGACGACTGACCCGAACGTTCAAGTACCGAACCGGAACCAGTCCGGGGTGACCGACGACGCGAACGCACCGGTCGGTCCGAACACCCATGACCTGCCAGAACTGCGGACACACGGATTCGTTCGTCTTGCTCCTCGACGTCGCCGCTCGGATTACGGAAACGGATATCGCGCCGCTCGACTGGTCGCTCGCCGTCCAGTGTCCCCGCTGCGAGAGCACCCACGTGGCCGCCGACCCGGGCGACCTGCTCGCCCGGATTCAGAACTCGACCACGCAGTCGTAGCTCGCGTCGTCCGCCGGCGTCGTCGCGCCCGTCCACGTCACCAGCGTCGCGTCGACCGTCCCCGCCGTTCGCGCGAGCCGAGCTTCGAGCGCGCCGACCGTGGCGGGACAGAGACAGTCGACGAGCCGCTCGTGGTGTCGAAGCCACACTCCGTCGGGCGCGTGCTCGCGGAGCATCCGCTCCGCGTGGTCGATAGCGTCGGCGAGCGCCGTGGACCCGAACCGCCGTCGCGTTCGTCCGTCCGCCGTCGGCGTCGTGACGTACAGCGGGAGGTGCCAGTAATCGCCGCGGCACACCGCGACGGTCCCCGCGTCGAACGTTACGACGTCGTCGACGGAACCGGCGGGTGCCGGCCGACCGCGAACGAGGACGCTCTCCGCGCCGCGGTCGTGTAACTCTCGTGCGAACTCCGTCGTCGAAGTAGTCATTTGTGACTATAGTGTCGAAATAGCTAAGAATCCATAACAGTACCGATTCCGATGGTGGGGGATAGATGTCTTCCGAGCAAATCCTCGGCACGACGACCGTGACCCAACGCTGGCGAATCAGCCTCATCAAAGCGGTGCGCGAAGAGTTCGCCGAAGCGGGCGACGCAGTCGAAGAGGGCGACCGACTCGTGTTCAAGAAGCGCGACGGACAGATCGTCGTCGAACCGGCCTGACCCCGCGAGAGAAAACAAAGCATTACTTCCCTCGCTTCGACGGGTCAGGTATGCCCCTTCGGAAACCGCCGTTGCGCGACCGACACGACGAGCGGGGCGCGACGTTCACCGAGTTCGGTGGGTGGGATATGCCCGTCGAGTTCGATTCGATCAAAGAAGAGCACCGGAGCGTTCGGGAGTCAGTCGGCGTCTTCGACGTGTCCCACATGGGAGAACTCGAAGTCGGCGGGCCGGACGCCGAACAGCTCATGCAACGACTGACGACGAACGACGTGACCCAACTCGAACCGGGCGACTCCCAGTACTCGATGATAACCGACGACGACGGCACCATCATCGACGACACCGTCGTCTACCGTCTCCCCGAGGACGACGAGGCGGACTACCTGTTCGTTCCGAACGCGGGTCACGACGAGCAGATGCACGACCGCTGGAAGCGGTTCCGGAACGAGTGGGAACTCGACGCGGAGATTCGAAACGCCACCGACGATTACGCCATGTACGCGGTACAGGGGCCGGACGCGGCCGACGCCGTGGCCGACGCGGCGGACGACTCCGTCGCGGACATCTCGAGGTTCGAGGCGAGGTACGTCGCCGTCTCGGGCGTTCGATGCTGGGTCGCGCGCACGGGGTACACGGGCGAGGACGGGTTCGAACTCGTCGTCCCGTGGAACGACGCGGAGACCGTCTGGGACGCCTTCGACTGCCAGCCCTGCGGGCTCGGCGCGCGCGACACGCTCCGCACCGAGATGGGTTTCCTCCTGTCCGGACAGGACTTCGACCCGGAGAACGACCCGCGAAACCCCTACGAGGCGAAGGTCGGGTTCACGGTGAAACTCGACACGGAGTTCGTCGGACGCGACGCCCTCGAACGAGTCAAGGAGGAGGGCGTCGAAGAGACGTTCGTCGGCTTCCGACTCGTCGACCGGGGCGTGCCGCGCCACGGCTACGACATCACCAACACGAACGACACCATCATCGGGACGGTCACCAGCGGGACGATGAGTCCCACGCTCGGCGAACCCATCGGGCTGGGCTACGTGCCGACCGACTACGCGGACCCCGGCACCGTCATCCGCGTGATGGTGCGCGGCCAGTCGAAGAAAGCAAAGATTGAGAGCACACCGTTTCTGAAAGACAAACAATGAGCTTCGAAGTACCCGAGAACCGGAAGTATCTTGAATCGCACGAGTGGGTCGAAGTGACCGACGGAACCGGCCGAATCGGCATCACCGACTTCGCGCAGGACGAACTGGGCGACATCGTCTTCGTCGAACTCCCCGACGAGGGCGACGAGCTAACGCAGGGCGACCAGTTCGGCGTGGTCGAGAGCATCAAAGCGGTTTCCGACCTCTACTCGCCCGTCTCCGGCACCGTCTCGGCGGTCAACGACGAACTGGAGAGCACGCCCGAACTCGTCAACGACGATCCGTTCGGCGACGGGTGGATGCTCGAAGTCGAACTGTCCGACGAGGACCTCGGAGACGACCTACTGTCCGCGGAGGAGTACCGCGACCAGATCGAATGAGCGGAGGAGACGCGAGTGCGGGAAGCCCGTACGCCCCGCACACGACGGACGAGACGCAAGCGATGCTGGACGCCGTGGGGGTCGAGAGCGTCGAAGATCTCTTCGACATCCCCGAGTCGGTTCGGTTCGACGGCGAGTTCGGCATCGAGAAGCGCTCCGAACAGGCGACCCGCCGCGAGTTACAGCGAACGCTCGGCAAGAACCGGAACCTCACCGAGTTTCTCGGACGGGGCCACTACAGCCACTACGTCCCGTCGCTGGTCGACCACATCGCGGACCGGTCGGAGTTTCTGACCTCGTACACGCAGTACCAGCCGGAGGTCACGCAGGGGTTCCTGCAGGCGTTGTTCGAGTACCAGTCGATGCTGGTCGAGTTGACCGGCCTCGAAATCGCCAACGCCTCGATGTACGACCACGCGACGGCGCTGGCGGAGGCGGCGCTGCTGGCCGCCCGCGTCCGGAAGACGAGCGGAAACCGCGTGCTCGTCCCGGACATCCTGCTGCCCGAGCGAAAGAGCGTCCTCGAAAACTACGTCGACGGCCCGGGACTCGTCGTGGAGGAGTACGCCACGGACGACGCGAACGCGGACGTGGCGGCACTCGAAGACGCGATGGACGACGACGTGGCGATGGTGTACGCCGAGAACCCGACGACGCGGGGAACCATCGAGGAGCACCTCGCCGAAATCGGCGACCTCGCGCACGACCGCGACGCGCTGTTCTGTCTCGGCTCCGACCCCGTCGCGCTCTCGCTGCTGCAGGAACCGGCGTCGGTGGGGGCCGACGTGGTCGTCGGCGACGCCGCGACGCTCGGCATGCCCGCGAGCTACGGGATGGGGCTCGGCCTGTTCGCCACGCGCGAGGAGTTCGTCCGGCAGGTGCCCGGCAGACTCGTCGGCGTCAGCGAGGAGAGCGTTGCGCCGGCGGCGCAGCGAGACGAGGGCGACGAAACCGCCGAAGCCGGCGGTAATCGAGCCTTCACCCTCACGCTCCAGACGCGTGAACAGCACATCCGTCGAGAGCGCGCGACGAGCAACATCTGCACGAATCAGGCGTGGGTCGCGCTGCGAACCGCGATACACGCCGCCTATCTCGGCTCGTCCGGGCTGGTCGAGTTGGCCGAAACCTGCGTGACGCGGGCCCGCGACCTCGCGGAGCGACTGGACGACATCAGCGGGGTGCAGGCTCCGGTTCACGACCGCCACCACTTCCGCGAGTTCGTCGCGCACACCGACCAACCCGCGCCGCCAATCGTCGCGGACCTGGAGGAACGCGGCTTCGCGGTGCACGAGGTCGGCGAGCACGAGGTGCAGATCTGCGTGACCGACGTGAACGAGCACATGACGGACGAGTTGGTCACGATGTTCGCGGAGGTGGCGCGATGATCTACACCCAAGCGAAGTGGGAGCGCGAGGACGAGAACCTGTACGAACCGCTGCTCTCGGAGAAGGACGGGAAGGAGGTCGAGGTCGACTCGTCGCTCCCCGACGAGTTGACCCGCGACTCGCTCGAACTGCCCGACCTCTCGGAACCCGAACTCGCGCGCCACTACACGCGACTCAGCCAGATGAACTACGGCATCGACAGCGGCCCCTACCCCCTCGGCTCCTGTACGATGAAGTACAACCCGAAGTTCACGGAGGACGTGGCCGCGCTCCCCAGCGCGAGCGTCCACCCCGACCGCTCCGAGGGGTCGGTGCAGGGGACGCTCGAACTCCTGCACGGCCTGCAGGACTACCTCGCCCGAATCGGCGGGATGGACGCGGTGAGCCTCCAACCCCCCGCGGGCGCGGCGGGCGAGTTCACCGGCATCCTCGTCGCCAAAGCCTTCCACGAGGCGAACGGCGAGGGCGAACGGCGAACCGAGATAATCGTCCCCGACAGCGCCCACGGCACCAACCCCGCCAGCGCGGCGCTCGGCGGGTACGACGTGGTCGAACTCCCGAGCGCGGAGGACGGGCGCGTCGAGGTCGACGCGCTCGAAGCCGCGGTCGGCGAGCGCACGGCGTTGTTCATGCTCACGAACCCGAACACGCTCGGACTGTTCGAGCGCGACATCGAGCGAATCGCCGAGATCGTCCACGATGCCGGCGGCCTGCTCTACTACGACGGCGCGAACCTGAACGCCCTGCTCGGCCGCGCCCGTCCCGGCGACATGGGCTTCGACATCATGCACTACAACGTCCACAAGACGTTCGCAACGCCCCACGGGGGCGGCGGTCCGGGCGCGGGGCCGGTCGGCGTGGCCGAGAAACTGGCCGAGTTCCTGCCCGCGCCGCGCGTGAGGAAGACGAACGGAACCTACGAGCGATTCGACCCCGAGCGAACCATCGGGAAGGTACACGGGTTCGCGGGTAACTGGTTCGTGCTGGTCAAGGCCTACGCCTACATCGCCCGCCTCGGCGACGAAGGGCTGTCGGACGCCAGCGCGAAGGCCGTGCTCAACGCGAACTACCTCGCCTCGCAGATCGAGTACGACGTACCGCACGAACCGTTCCACCACGAGTTCGTCGCCAGCGCGGGCGACCAGGACGCCGCGGACGTGGCGAAGCGGATGCTCGATTACGGCGTCCACCCGCCGACGACGAAGTGGCCCGAAATCGTCTCGGAGGCGCTGATGACCGAACCGACCGAGATAGAGAACCGCGAGACCCTCGACCACCTCGCCGAGGCATTCAACGCGGTGGCGGCCGAGGACGACGAGACGTTGGAAGCCGCGCCCGAGCGGACGACCGCCCGGCGCATCGACCAGGCGAGCGCCGCGCGGAACCTGCGGCTCTCGTGGCGGGCGCTGTCCGAGTAGTTTTTTCTCCGTCTCACCGTCGACCCGACGGTCGCCGCGGAAATCGGCCGAGACGACGATTCGGTGCTCTCAGCTCGGAACGCGAACGCGGAGGTCGATTCCGTCGGGGTCGCTCACGTCGAGCGCCCCGTCCGCCGCCGCGAACGCGACCCCTCGTTCGTCGAGTCTCCTCCCGAGCGCGTCGAGCGACTCCCGGTCCGGAACGACGAGTTCGAACCGCCGGAGTCCCCGTCCCCTCGGCGGTTCCGACCGGCCGTTCCACACGTTCAGCCCGACGTGATGGTGGTAATCGCCGGCGGCGACGAACAGCGCAGATTCGCCGTACCGCTGTCGCACGCCCATCCCGATCGCGTCGACGTAGAACGCCCGCGCGGCGGGCAGCGACGAGACCTCGAGGTGAACGTGGCCGACGGTCGTGCCGGCGGGAGCCGTCGGTTCCCCGCGGGCGATGTCGCGTATCTCGTCCACGTCGAGGGGTAGCGTCGCCATTCCCACGGTGCCGTCGTCCGCCGCGGGCCACTCCGCCCGCGGTCGGTCGCGGTACACCTCGATACCGTTGTCCTCCGGGTCGGTGAGGTAGAGGGCCTCGCTCACGAGGTGGTCGGACGCGCCGTCGAGTCGCCACCGCTCCCGGATTCGTTCGAGCGCGTCCCCCAACGCGGCGCGGGAGGGGACCCTGAACGCCGTGTGAAAGAGCCCCGTCTCGTCCCGTCCCCGTTTCGGCGCGTTCTCGTCCGCGATCAGTTCGAGCAGCGCCTCGTCGTCCGCCCCGAGGACCGCACGCTCGTGCTCGCGGTGTCGGGCGGTGAGGCCGACCACGTCTCGATAGAAGTCGACCATACGGGGAAGGTCGTTCACTCGAAGCGTGACGCGCCCGACGCGCGTCGCTGCGGGGAGCGTACCGTCGGAATCGGTCATACGAACGGTTACTCGGGCGTCGGCATAAGCGTGGTCTCGGCGGTTCCCGCGGAACCTCGTCGTTCGACGGTGCTCGGTCGAAAGTCAGAGCGGTTTCGACAGCGTTGCGGCTCGGAACCGCGGTTTCGGCGGGAGCGAGTCAGTTTTTCCGCTCGGTACCCGTCCGTCGTTCGACCGGTGTGGGAGCGTTTCGCGCCGTCGCCGCGACGGTTCGCGTCGGAAATCGTACGGTTCTCGATAACCGCTCCGTCGACGCTCGCGTTCGTCCACGTCGCGCTCCGAAGCGTCTCGTTCGCGACGGTGCCGACGGTCAGCGTCGTCGACGCGGGGTCGGCGCTGCTCTGGACGTTCGGATCCACTTCGACGGTGTACTCGCCCGCGCTCGTCGGGTTCGTCGCGTCGTCGAAGACCACGACGACGGAGTCCCCGGCGTGGAGTCCGTAGCTCCCGCCGAAGTTAAACAACAGCGTCTCGCCGACGTTCTTCGCCTCGACGCTCTCGAGGTCGTCCGCGACGCTGACTTCGATGTCGCCGTCGTCGTCGGTGTCGATGCCGACTCGTCGGACGTCGTCGACGCCGACGTCCTGGACCGAGCCGTCGTAACTCCCGTCCGCGTGGTAGTTGACTCGGACGCTACTCAGCGAATTCCCCACCTCGTCGGCGGACGCGCATACGGTAACCCGGTGGGTCGCGGTCGCCCCGGGTATCGCCGAGTCCGCTGCGACGGAGGCGTTCGCCGCGGCGACTGCCGGGCCCACGAGAACGCTGACTCCGGCCACCGCCGAGACCACGACCGCGACCGCGAACGCGGAGATGCGTAGCTTCGCGCTTAGCGCTGACATTGTTTTTTTCGATGATGGTTGGGTCGGTTAATCGAGTTGAGCTCGGTGGTAGAGAACATCGTTCTTACCAGCGATACGGCCGTAAACCGATTCGAAGTACCGTTCGCGCGCCGTCCGCCGTTCGATTTCGCGGCTCCGAACGGGTTTCGAGTCCGGCGGGCACCGAGAACGGTTTCGACCGGCCTGCGGTGACCGACTCCGACGGACGGTAGGGGACGCCCCCCTTCGCCCTCCGATACCCGGTACCGATTCGGTACAACTCGTTCTCGGACGATACGCTTCGAACGGTGTTCGGAGCGCTCCGAACCGTCGTCCGTTTCCGCATCGGGATCGAGTTCCCACAGACGCACATAGTCGGGCCCTCATTAAAAATCGTTCCTATAGTACTGAAAACAATGGTGTGCCGCGGAGGAACGTGCCGCTGACGAGGGAACGAGCGCTTCGAAGTACTCCCTTCGCACCGTGTTCCGCCGTCGAATTCGATATATCGAAATACGGTGCACGAAACTCACGCGGAATCCGACGAACGTGGTCACTGGCGGTCGAAAACCCCGAACACCGAGAAATCGCGTTTACGCCGCGGAGTCGATGTCGCCGTTGATGCGAACCAGCGCGTAGTCGCACTCGGAGCACTGCCACTTCGTTTTCAGGCCGAGGTGCAGGGTCGTGCTCGCGGTGCGCCAGAACGTCTCCGTGCCGCCACACTGGGGACAGTCGTGTTCGATTTCGAGGCTCATACTTCCACTCCGGGTCTGACGAATTTCAAGATACTGGTTTCGCCCGCGCCTACTCCCCGTCGCGTTCGAGGTGGAGCGCGTCGAAGAACCGGTGTAAGACCCGTCGGGACGCGAACTCGCCGAGTTCTTCGTCGTCCGCGTCGGCGTCGGCGAACAGTCCGAGCGGAATCTGCGCGCCGGCCATGTCGGCGTGTCCCCCCGCGCTTCCCACGTCGCTGAACGCCTCCTTGAGCAGGTTGCCCGCGTGAACCCGGGGGTCGATGGAGCGCGCGCTCATCTCCACCGAACCGTTGACGATTCCGAACACGAGCACCGTGTTCACGCCCTCGACGTTCAGGAGGTAATCGGCGGCCTGCGAGAGCGCGTCGCGCTCGCTCGTCCGACCCGCCGAGGTTGCGAGCGTGGCACCGCGCTGAACGCGGTTTCGAATCGCCTCGCCGATGGCGTCGACCGTCGCCGGGGAGAACGCGGCCCCGTACAGCTCTTCGAGCAGTTCGAGGTCGGCGTGGCGGCAGACGTACAGCGCGGCCGCGTACTCGTTGGGCGTCGGTTCGCGGATGAAGTCGATTCGCTCGCGGTGCAGGGCGAACAGCAGCGCGGAGCCGAGTTGGACGTTCACCTCGATGTCGAGTTCCCGGAGGTACTCCACGAGGATGGTCGCCGTCGCGCCGTAATCCTTCCGCAGATCGACGAACTCCCCCGTCGGCGTCTCCGTCGAGTGGTGGTCGATGACGATGTCGGGAACGACGTCGAGTTCCGTGTGGCCCGCCGGCGTCGCGTGGTCGACGAACGCCACCCGATCGAACTCGCTCGAGTCGAACGTATCCGTGTGCTCCAAGTTCAGGTGGAGGAGGTTGATGAACGCGCGATTCTGTTGGTGCGAAATCTCCCCCCCGTAGAACAGCTCCACGTGCCCCACGCCGTTCTCCCCGGCGATGACCGACAGCGCGAGCGCGCTGGCGATGCAGTCCGGGTCGGGGTTGTCGTGGCAGACGATCGCGAGCGATTCGACCCCCGCGAGGTACTCTACCAACTCCTGAGCGCGGGTCATGAAAGCTGTTCGACCCGAGGGAGTATCAACCCGCGGATGGAAATCGCCGTGCGGCGGCGATAAATAAATTCCATCCTGCTATATCGAATCCGTCCGGGCTCCACGGTCTCGATTCGCTTGGTCGGCTACTACTCGAAGGGGTAAGGAAAACCAACAGATTCGATTTGCTTCGGTGAACGGTTGGCGGAGTAAGTGACGCATCACTCGGCTAAACTTCGAACTTCGAATTTGACCAAGTCAACGCTACCTTTTAGGCTTCTCACGACGCCGATCAGACTCGATCGAACTCCCACCGCGTCGCGTCGGTCGGATAGTCGCTCCACGCGAACACCCGCTCGGGACGAACCGCGAAGAACGGCGTCCCGTGTTGGATGCCGTACTTTCCTTCGTAGGCCGCGTCGAGTCGCTCCACGAGAGTCGAGTCGACCGTCTCCGCGTCGATTCGCTCCGCGACGCCCTCGATGATGACGACCGTCTCGCCGCTTTCGCGGTGGACGGTGATCCCCGGTTCGACCGCGAGATTCCGCACCCAGCGCGTTTTCTCGCCGCCGCCGCAGTGGAAGGTGTCGTCGACCCAGACGCCCCACGTCGGTCGGGCGTGCGGGCGACCGTCGGGCCGCGTCGTCACGACCCAGTAGTTCTGCTCGTTCGCCATCTTCTCCCGCACGAACTCCCAGGAGAGCATCCCGTCCGCGCTCTCGGGGATGCCGTAGCTTCGCTCGGTCTCCGGTCGGCTTCGCCGCGCACCCTCATCGTTGTCGTCCCCCGCCATACCCGGTAGTAACACGCGACGGGACAAAAGGTGTGCTCCGGACTCCGAACGGTTCGTCGCGGACGGTGGCCGGGGGTCACCCGCGGGACGGAGCTCTCCCCCGTCGGGGACCGGGACGGTAGCTTACTTTACGCTCGCGTCCCTCTGTCCGACCATGCCTTCGATAACGCTGTACTCGCTCGACGGCTGTCCGTACTGCGAGAAAGCCCACGACGCGCTCGACGACGCGGGCGTGGAGTACGAAACCGAGTGGGTCGAAGCGCTGCACTCGAAGCGGGACGAGGTAAAGCGCGTCAGCGGTCAGCGCGCGGTTCCCGTGCTCGTGAACCGCGATTCGGGCGTCACGATGGCCGAGAGCGACAACATCGTCGAGTACGTGGAGCGGTCGCTCGCATGAAAATCTACACCGGGCGCGGCGACGCCGGGAAGACCGACCTGCGCGACATGTCGCGCGTCTCGAAGGCGAGTCCGCGCATCGAGGCGTACGGCACGGTGGACGAGTTGAACGCCCTCGTCGGGCGGTGCCGACCGACGGGTCACGACGACGTGGACGACCACCTCCGGGAGGTCCAGAACCACCTCCACGTCGTGCAGGCGGACTTCGCCAACCCGGAACCCGACGAGGACGACCCGCGGGTCGGCGCGGAACACGCCGACCTGCTCGAATCGTGGATGGATTCCTACGACGACGAACTCGACCCGCTCACCTCGTTCATCCTCCCCGGCGGGAGCGAGGCGGGCGCGAACCTCCACCACGCCCGAACCGTCTGCCGCCGGGCCGAGCGTCGGGCGGTCGCGCTGGAGAACGACGAGGACGTGAACGACGACGCCGTGACCTACCTGAATCGGCTGTCCGACGCCCTGTTCGTCTTCGCCCGCGTGGTGAACAAGCGCGACGGGGAGCGAGAAGAGAGTCCGACGTACTGAGCTTCTTTCTCGTTACAGACCCAGTTCCCGACCGATGACGAGGTGCTGAATCTCGCTCGTCCCCTCGCCGATCTCCATCAACTTCGCGTCCCGCAGGAACCGCTGCGGGGCGAAATCCTCGGTGTAGCCGTAGCCGCCGAGCACCTGCACGGCGTCCTCCGAAACCTCCCGGGCGGACTCGCTGGCGTCGAGTTTCGCCAGCGCGCTCTCGTGGGAGACGGAGTAGCCCTCGTCGTACTTGCAGGCCGCCTTGTGGGTGAGCAGGCGCGAGCGCTCTATCTTCCTGTCCATGTCCACGATCTTGTTGCGGATGGCGTCGAACTTGCAGATCGGCCGGCCGAACTGCTCGCGCTCCTTGCTGTACTCGTGGGCGGCCTCGAACGCGCCCTGCGCGATGCCGGTCGAGAGCGCGGCGATGCTGATTCGGCCCCCGTCGAGCGTCTTCTTCGTCTGCTCCCAGCCCTCGCCCTCCTCGCCGAGTAAGCGGTCTTCGGGGAGGCGCACGTCCGAGAGCTGAATCTCGCAGGTGGGCGAGGCGTTGAGCCCCATCTTGTCCCAGACGGTCGTGACCTCGAACCCGTCGTCCTCCTCGGGGTCGACGATGAACGTCGAGATGCCGCCGTAACCCGCATCGGGGTCGGTGACGGCCTTCACGAGCACGCTTCCGGCGACGTTGGCGTTCGTGATGAACTGCTTCGTTCCGTTCAGCACCCACTCGTCGCCGTCCCGTTCGGCGCGGGTGTCCATGTCGCTGGCGTCGGAACCGGAACCGGGTTCAGTGAGCGCCCACGAACCCAAGTACTCCCCCTCCGCGAGCGGGCGAAGCCAGCGTTCCTTCTGGTCGTCCGTGCCGAACAGTTCGATGGGTTTCGACGCGAGCGAGACGTGGGCCGCGTAGGAGAGACCGATGGAGCCGGAGACGCGACCTAACTCCTCGGTGACGAGGGCGTACATCAACTGGTCGCCGCCGAGACCGCCGTACTCCTCGCCGACCGGGACGCCCATCATGTCGAGGTCGGCGAGTTGGTCGAACACCTCCTCGGGGAAGCGGTGTTCGCTCTCGATCTCCTGTGCGATGGGCTCTATCTCCTCGTCGCAGAACTGCCGGACGGTGTCCCGCACCATCCTGTGCTCGTCGGGGAGGTTGAAATCCATGCGCAAAATTTGCGCGGGTTCCGCTATAAAGACAGCGAAGCCCTCTGCCGGCCGGGAACGATTTATGTGCTCTCGCCGTTTTAATACGGTGATGGGAATTCGCCGGCTGGTACGCGGCACCATCGAGTGGCCACGGCTCGAGACGGTTCTCCGCGAACTCGCAGAGCGGTACGACCGCGACGAGATTCGCGTCGAGTTCATCGACGCGGACAACTGGCTCTCGACGCCCTGCGTCGTGGACGACCGGTGGTTCGTCAAGATAACGTCGGCCCAGAACTCGCTCGTCCACGCCCTTTTCACCAGCGCGCGCAACTTGGGCGCCTTCTCCAGCGGCACGGAGGGATTTTTCGAACACTTCGCCGGACCGCGGGAGATGGCGGAGCACGAACTGGAAGCGACGCGCGAGATGCGCGAAATCGGGTTGAACGTCCCCACGCCCATCGAGGCGTTCGAGGCCGACGGTCTCGGCGTGCTGGTGTTGGAGTACCTGCCGGAGTTCGAGACGTTCGAGGAGCTACCGGAGGCGACCGTGCGCGAGCGCGCGCCGGAACTGTTCGAATCGCTCTCGCGCATGCACGACAATCACCTAGCTCACGGCGACCTGCGCGGGGAGAACGTCCTCGTCTCGGACGGTGAGATATACTTCATCGACGCGACGAGCGTCAACGAGGAGCGAATCGACGAGGCTCGGTCGTACGACCTCGCGTGCGCGCTGGCGTCGCTCGCGCCCCTCATCGGGGCCCGCGACGCGGTCATCGCCGCGCGCGAGCACTACTCCGCCGAGGAACTGCTCGGCGCACGGGAGTTCCTCGACTTCGTGAACATGCGCCCCGACCACGACTTCGACGCGGCGAGCGTGAAGGGGGAAATCGAGAAACTCGCCGACGCGGAAGAAGGGGAGACCGGTTGACGGGCGGCGGGACGAGAGGTGGGTAACGACGCGCGCCACCCGGCAAAATTGGGAGACTTTTTTAGCGTACCCGCCCGAGTTCCTATCGAAGATATGAGCCAACAAGCGAGCCAGCAGGTCTACGGTCACTACATCGGCGGCGAGTGGGTCGAGGGCGACGGCGACGACACGTTCGAGAGCGTCAACCCGGCGACGAAGGAGACGCTGGGCGAGTTCCGCCGCGGCACCCCCGCGGACGTCGACGCCGCGCTCTCGGCGGCAGAAGAAGCCGAGGACGAGTGGGCGAGCCTCTCGTACATCAACCGCGCGGAGTACCTCTGGGACATCTACCACGAACTGCGCGAGCGCACCGACGAACTCGGCGAGGTCATCACCAAAGAGTGCGGCAAGGAGATTAGCGAGGGGAAAGCCGACGTGGTCGAGGCGGCGCACATGGTCGAGTGGGCCGCGGGCAACGCCCGTCACCCCCACGGCGACGTGGTGCCGAGCGAGATTCCGAGCAAGGACGCCTACATGCGCCGGAAGCCGCGGGGCATCATCGGTTGCATCACGCCGTGGAACTTCCCGGTCGCCATCCCGTTCTGGCACATGGCCATCGCGCTCGTGGAGGGGAACACGGTCGTCTGGAAGCCCGCCGAGCAGACGCCCCACTGCGGCCAGATCATCGCGGAGATGATGGAGGACGCCGGCGTGCCGGACGGGGTGTTCAACATGGTACAGGGCTTCGGCGACGCCGGAAACGCCATCGTCGAGGACGAGCGCGTGGCGACCGTCCTCTTCACCGGTTCCTCTGAGGTCGGCCACAAAATCGCGGGCAAGGTCGGCGGCGAACCCGGTAAGCTCGCGGCCTGCGAGATGGGCGGAAAGAACGGCATCGTCATCACCGAGAACGCCGACCTCGACACCGCGGTTCACAGCGCCGTCATGTCCTCGTTCAAGACGACCGGTCAGCGCTGCGTCTCCAGCGAGCGTCTCATCGTCCACGAGGACGTGTACGACGAGTTCAAGGAGCGCTTCGTCGACCTCGCCGAGAACGTCTCGGTCGGCGACCCGCTGGACGAGAACACGTTCATGGGTCCGCTGGTCAACGAAGAGCAGGTCGAGAAGTTCGGCAAGTACAACCAACTCGCGAAGGACGAGGGCGCGACCGTGCTCGTCGACCGCGAGGAACTGGACGACGACGAGATTCCGGAGGGTCACGAGGACGGTTACTGGGTCGGCCCGTTCGTCTACGAGGTCGAGTACAGCCCCGACCTGCGCTGCATCCACGAGGAGGTCTTCGGCCCGCACGTCGCCCTGATGTCCTACTCGGGCGACATCGAGGACGCGGTCGAGATTCACAACGACACGCCCTACGGACTGGCCGGAGCCATCATCAGCGAGGACTACCGCCAGATAAACTACTTCCGCGACAACGCCGAAATCGGTCTCGCCTACGGTAACCTGCCGTGCATCGGCGCGGAGGTCCAACTCCCGTTCGGCGGCGTGAAGAAATCGGGCAACGGCTACCCGAGCGCCCGCGAAGCCATCGAGGCCGTCACGGAGCGCACGGCGTGGACGATAAACAACTCGAAGGACATCCAAATGGCGCAGGGACTCTCGGCGGACATCAAGACCGAGGACGAAAACTAAGGACGCCGAGTCCCGCGAGACGACCGTCCGTCGTCTCCGAACGACGTCGGGTGAGCGTATTTTTTTAGGAGACGGCGGCGACTACGGCCGCGAATCGGGACGATACCCTCGCGGTCGGTCTCGCACTTCTCGCGGTCAGCGGATTGCGGACGGGGGACGCCGCCTCGTTCGCGCTCGCGTTCGTCGTCTTCGGGGCACTCCTCGTCGTTACGTCGTTCGTCGGCGTGCTCTACGGGTGACGCAGTTCGTCGTGGAAGAAGACGGCGTCAAGACGAGGGGGTTGGGTGGTGGCTTCCGGAAGCCTGTGGGTTCCCGACCAAACCCACGCGACGAGGCGCACAGTCCCTATGCCGACACACGACGAGAAAAGCGTCGCACATCGGCGTTCGACCATTTTGCCTTCTCCCTGATAAAGCTGTGCAACGCGGCCAGCGTCGCGCGAAGCGCGGACGGCCTTCGCTTAAGGAGGTTGCCAATGCAACTCGTTCGTTTACTGAAATCGCGGTAGTCGTCTCGGGTGCTATGAGCGGAGATACGCTTACCGACCTGTTCCAAGAGGGGCTGAAGGAGATGTACTACGTCGAGAACCAGCTCGTCGACGTGCTCGAGGAACTCGGCGAGGAAGTCGACCACGACGGCATCGAGGACGCCTTCCGCGAGCACAAAGAGGAGACGGAAGAGCACGTGAACCGCCTCGAAGAGGTCTTCGATAAAATCGGCGAATCGCCGGAGAAAAAGCAGGTACACGCGCTGGACGGCCTCGTGCAAGACCACCACGAGTTCAGCGACGACGACCCCGAACAGAACGTGTTGAACCTGTTCGACACGGCCGCCGCCGAGAAGACCGAACACCTCGAAATCGCCGCGTACGGAAATCTGACGTTCATGGCCGACAAACTCGGCCACGACGAGGTGGCCGACCTCCTCGAAGCGAATCTGCGCGAGGAAGAGGAGGCGCTCGACAAACTCAAGTCGCTCACGGAAGAGTACGACGTGGAGTCCGTCCCCGCGTAGAACCGAGGCGATTCGCCGTCGGCGAGCTCGACGCTCTTTTTCGACGGGAACCGACGTCTTAGACGCGTTTGCTGACGTAGGGACCGTCCTGATGGTAGCCGAGTTTGTTCCGGTAGTACTCCCGCGCGCCGATGCCGGAGATGACGCTCACCTTGTCGTAGCCCGCGTCGGCGGCGATTTCTTCGGCTCTCTCCATCAGGCGTCGTCCGTAGCCGCGGTGCTGGTGTTGGCTTTCCTCGCTCGCCGCACCCACCGACACCTCGCTCCCGTAGACGTGGAGTTCGCGGACGAGCGCGGCGTTTTCGAGTTCGCGGCGCACGGGGTCGCCGGGGAACCGCAGTCGACAGAAGCCGACGAGCAGGTCGTTGTCCGGGTCTTCGAAGCTGATGAAGTGTTCCGTACCCCCGGCGGCGTCGTACGTCAGCACGTCGAGTTCGACCGATTCCGGTTCGCGGTCGTTCATACCGACCTCGCGACAGCGGATGCAGTCGCACGTCCAGCCGTGCTCGTCCATCTTCTGTCGCGCGAGTTGGCGGAGGTTCGACTTCCACACCCCGGCGTCGATGAAGTCGGCGGGGATGTCGCGCTGGACGCGCTGGAGGCGGACGTACTTCGGAATCATCGATTTCACCTCCGCGACGAGTTCGGCGGCCTCCTCGTTTCGCAGGGGTTCGTACTCGCCCTCGTACCACCAGTCGTAGGTCGCGGTGCCCCGAACCACGAGCGTCGGGTATATCTTGAGGTAGTCCGGCTTCCACTTCTCGTCCTCGAAGATGCGCCTGAAATCCTCCAGGCACATCTCCTTCGACATGCCGGGCTGGCCGGGCATCATGTGGAAACCGACCTTGAACGCCGAGTCTCGAAGGCGTTGGTTGGCTTCGATGGAGGCCTGCGCGCCGTGACCGCGGTGCATCTCCCGGTTGATCCGTTCGAAGGTGGTCTGGACGCCGACTTCGACCTTCGTCCCGCCCAAATCGAGCATCCGGTCTATCTGCTCGGGATCGCACCAGTCGGGTTTCGTCTCGAACGTCGTGCCGATGTTCCGCACGTCGCCCGTCTCGTTCTCGGCGATGACGTCCTCCAGGTAGCGGAACTCGTACTCCTCCGGGCTCTGGGCGAAACTCTCGCCCTCCGCCGGTTCCGGCTCCTTGTCCACGTCGTAGTCGTTCATCGCCTCCAGCGCGCGCTTGACGAACCACTCCTGGTAGTCGTGACTCCGGGCGGTCATCGTCCCGCCCATCAGGATGAGTTCGACCTTGTCGACGGGGTGGCCGATCTCCCGTAGCTGTTCCAGCCGAAGGGTGACCTGCCCGTAGGGGTCGTAGTCGTTCTGCACGCCCCGCGCCGCCGCCGGTTCGTGGCCCGTGTAGCTCTGCGAGGAGGAGAATTCGGAGCCCGGGCCGCCGGGGCAGTAGAGGCACTTCCCGTGCGGGCACCGGTGCGGGCTGGTCATGATGGCGACCGGCGAGACGCCCGAGGCGGTGCGAACCGGTTTGCGCCGGAGCACCGCTTCCAGCTCCTCGCGGCGCTCGCTCGGCGCGAAATCGAGAATCTCCGAGTTCTTCGGCACCTTCGGCGCCGAGTGCTCCGAACAGGCCTCGAGTTTCGCGCGCTCCACGTCGTCGCGCTCGACCTCGCCCGCCAAGATTCGGTCGACGAGCTCCTCGCAGACCTGCTCGAACGCCTCGGTCTCCGCGGCGTCCGGCGTCTCGGTGCTCATTGCTTCGTAGTCGTCGGTTCCGCCGGATAAGGGTGTCGTCTACGGATGGTTTCGGTTCCTCTCTCGGTTCGACCGACGAAACGACCGAAAATCGCGGACGACGGAAAAACGGCGAGACGAACGACCTCGTCCCCTAGTTCACGCGCTCGCTGACGGATTCGATGACCGCGTCCAGCGCGGCGTCGCGCTCGCCGCGGAGGAACTCGAGTTTCCCGTCGCGCGTGCCGACGGGGACGATTCCGGCCTCCGGGGCTCGCTCGCGTGCCGTGTCGGCGATGTCGCGGACGTTGACGCTCCCGTCGCTCCGGATGTGGAGTTCGTCGTCAGCGAGGCCGAGGGTGACGTTCGGGCCGCCCGGCCTGCCCGTGATGTCGCGGCGGTGGAGCGCGTCCAGGAGGACGTTCGTGGGCGGGAAATCGAAGCGGTGGGTGTAGGCGTCCGTGTCGAGGACGGTGAAGGTGACGCCGTTCGCGCCGCGGACCGAGAGGTTCGGCTCCGCGGTGTCGAGTTCGTCCTCGAGTTTCGTCCGGAACTGCTCGCTGATGTGCTCGGCGAGGTCGCGTTTCGCGTGCTCGAAGAGCAGGTCGGTGATGAGTTCGCGCTTGTCCTCGTAGGACTGGTAGTACGCCTCCAGCGCGACCGCCTCGCGCAGCGCCGTGACGTGTGCCTCGTCGTAGCCGGCCTCCTCGGCCAGTTCGACGTACTCCGCGGGGGCGTCCTCCCAGTAGCTGACGGCCGGGAGGTGGGCCACGTCCTCGCGCACGTCGGCGTTGACGTGGGCCGCGACGTTCGCGCCGAGGACGCCGACGGTCGCGCCCTCGTCCGAGTCGCCGAGGAAGGGGTTGACGACGACGTCCGCCGTCTCGGCGACGTCCTCGTCCGGGTAGTGCGTGTCGACGATGACGTGCGGTGCGCCGTAGATGTCGAGCAGGGAGAGACCGTCGCTCGATTCGACGGTGCTTCCGGCGTCGACGAGCACGAAGAGCGGGAGTTTCTCGTCGTGGCGCTCGCGGTTGTCGAGCATGGTGGTCGCGTCCTTCGTCGCGTCCTCCATGTCGTAGAAGCCGTCCTCGAGGGGACGGCGGTCGAAGAAGTGGTACTGCGCGTCGCTCCGGGCGTGCTCCTCGCGCACCAGCGGGAGGACGGCGCGCTCCAGCGCCGCGCCGGCCACGTAGCCCTCGGCGGTCGCGTTGTGTCGGACGATGACGGGTCGGGACTCGATGACCGCGCGGCGAATCGCGCTCGCGGCGTCCCGGATGTCGTCGTGAATCGCCTCGACCAGCGAGTCGTCGGCGAGCAGGTCGACGTCTTCGGGACGCGCCTCGTCCTCCAGCGCTTCGGCCAGTCGGTCGTGGACGGCGGCTTCCTCGTCGTCGGTGAGCGCGTCCAACTGCTCCGTCTCGACCTGCAGTTCGTTGTTTCTGAGTTCGACCTCGCCGACCAGTCGAACCACGTCGTCGGTGTCCACTTCGGGGTACGCGCGGACGCCGGCTTCCTTGAAGGCCGCGCAGTCGACGACGGCGGTTTCGTCGCGGAGTTCGAACACCGTCGGACCGCTCGTCTGGCTCGCGCCGACTATCTCGCCCTCGATTTGGACGCGCTCGCCGACGCGCTCGCCGAGCGATTCGATGGTGACGCGCTCCGGCGGCTCGTCGTGTTCGGGGAGCGTCGCGTCACCGACCGCGGTTCCGGAGCCGTCGGTCGTCGTTGGCGGCTCCGGTTGCTGTTCCGCGTTCGCCCCGTCGGCGGTCGACTGCTCGCTCTCGGTTTCCTCGTCGGGTTGGTGTGTCCCCTCGGCGTCCTGCACGAGTTTGCCGCGGAACTCGCGTTCCGCCTGGCGTATCGACCACCCGAGGTCCACGTTCCCGTTGTCGCGGACGCCGAGCACCTCGACGTACACCGTGTCGCCTTTTTCCCAGTCGAGGCTGTCGAGTCGCTGGTCCAGCTCGCTCTTGTGAAGCAGACCGGTCACGCTGTCGCCGATATCGATGAAGACGCCGAAGTCGGCGAAGCCGTCCACGCTACCGCTGTAGTATCGTCCTCGGGTGAGCTGTTCGGGGCGGTTACCTTCGAATTCGAAGAGGACGTCCTGTTCGTGACTGGCGCAAATTTCGCCGTCGACAGGCGTCCCGCAGATGACGCAGTTACCCATTTATACTGGCACAGAATAGTCCCGGCCTAAAACGGTTGTCGAAATCCCGACGCGGATATCGGTCTCGCCGAACCGCACGACCGAGCGCTAATAGTGGTAGAAGGAAAAATCGCTACCGCAGTGGCGACAGTCCACTCGTCTCCCTTTCAGCCGCGTTTCGTCGGGACGGCTCGCATCCCCGTTCGTGGTCACCATATCGACCGTCGAGGCCGTCCCGCAGTGGGGGCAACCGACGGTCATCGCCGATTGGGACATACGCCTCCCTCCGCCGAGAGAGAGCATAGTTATAGGCTCGCTAATGGAAGTCGTGCGTCGCGCGGTAACGGATAAGTAACGGCTTAGCGGCGGGTTACGCCCCCGTTCAGTGCCGGTGTCCCACCGCCAAGGCGATCACGTTCAGCGCCAAAAGCAGGACGAACGTCTGTCGTTGTCCGGTCGTTTCGAGGCCGGCCGTCAGCAGGGGGAGATAGAGGAACGGGAGGGCGATGGCCATCCAGAAACCGACGAGCCGAACCGGGGCCGAAAGCGAGAACGCGGTCGACTCGTTCTCCTCCTCGTTCGAGCGGTTTTCTCTCGTCTCGGGGTCAGTGATGGTGGACATGCTCCGCGGAATGTGCTACTACGTACCACGGTATTATTATTGGCCGCTTAACGAATCGAAAGAAGAGCGTGCGCGAGGCTCACCCGAGCGCCGAGAAAAATTCGAGTTTACTCGAAAACTGGGCTATCGTCCTCTAATCTTTCTATATCTGATGCTATTTTTCGGACCTTTTCCGGGAACAGTGCGACCTGCACTTCGTTACCCTCGTCGTCCTCGAACACCAGTTTCACGCGCTTGTCGCCGAACTCGCGTACCTCCGCCGACTCCACGTCGAACAGCTTCGCCGACCCCGTCTTGTTCGACGGGCCGACGTTTTTGATGGCACCATCCTTCAGCTCGACCATGAAATCGTCGATGCGCAAGTTGAGCATACTTTCGATACGGCGTCCCTGCCTTAATTACCACGGTACCGCTGCGGAGCGGGCGAGGATTTCCAGCGCCGCCTTACCGCCGAATCCGTAGCCGAACACGAGCGCCGCGGGGAGCGCCGCCGCGAGCGCCGCGCGAACGTAGGACGTGTGGTGGACTTCCTTGACGCCGACGACGAGCAGGAGCGCGCCGTACAGGGTGCAGACGACGCGCAGTTCGGGCGCGGGGAGGCCCGCGAACAGACAGGGTGCGACCGAGTAGCCGATGACCTGCACCGTCTCGCTGATGCCCGCCCGGTTGGGAACGAGAACCATCAGGATGACCGTCTGGAGCGCCGCCGTCAGGTGGAGAACGAGTGGCGCGACGAACAGCCCGACCAGCGCCAACGCGAGGAGTTTCGTGAGAAGCGGGCTCCCCGCGACGTCGCCGACGGTCAACTCGCCGAACGCCATCCGGGAGGCGACCGACGTCAGCGTCACGAGCACGCCGAACACCATCCCCGGCGCTTGGTCGCCGGGCGCGACCCCCGTGTTGAAGAACCGTCGAGGTCGCACCATCACTTCGACCCACGCGCGAAGCACGGCCTGCGGACCGCGGTCGCGCCCGCCCGTCGGATTCTCGACCCACTGTGTCACGGTTATCCCTACTCGGTGCGGAGGGTATGACAGTTCCGACAGCGCGCTTCGTAGGATTCCTGCGCGCCGACCAGAATCGTCGGGTCGTCGACGTGCGCCGGTTCGCCGTCGATGAGCCGCTGGTTCCGCGTCGCGGGTTCGCCGCACGTCGCGCAGATGGCCTGTAACTTCTCGACGTACTCCGACAGCGAGATGAGTTGCGGAAGCGGGTCGAACGGCTCGCCGCGGAACGTCTGGTCGGTGCCGCTGACGATGACGCGTCTTCCGTCCTCGGCGAGTCGCTCGCAGACGGCGACGAGTTCGGCGGAGAAGAAGTTCGCCTCGTCCACGGCGACGACCTGCTCGCCGTTCAGTCGTTCCCGAATCGCCCAGACCCCCTCGTCGCCGGGTTCGACCACGGTCGCCTCCCACGAGCCCCCGTCGTGCGAGCCGACCGTGTCCTCGCCGTAGCGGTCGTCGAGCGCCGGCTTGAACACGGCGACCTCCTGCCCTGCGATCTCCGCGCGACGAAGCCGACGCAGCAGTTCCTCCGTCTTCCCGGAGAACATACAGCCGGTGATGACCTCGACCCACCCGCTGTTCGTGATTTTGTGCATACCCGAACTGCGCTCAATCCGGCGTCAAAAGGGTTGCTTATTCGCGTGGCAGACTCGAATTCGGTGCGGCGCTCGGGCGACGAAAGATTACTCCACCGCGCCGACGTTCTCCTCGCTCTCGAAACTCGCCGGGCACGGTTCTATCTTCGAGTACCGCACCACCTGCCGTCCCAGCGTCACGACGCGGTCTTCCAGTTCCTCGTCCGTGAACGTCCCGTTCCGCACCGCGCCGTGCGACCGGGGTACGGCGGCCTGATACGGAAGCACCCACGCGTCGAGCGCCCGACAGACCGATCGGAGGTGGTCCATCGCCGTGACCGGAAATCGACCCCCCGACACCGCGAGCAGGCCGACTGTCTTCTGTTCGAACTCGTCGAATCCGCAGTAGTCGAGCGCCGTCTTCAGGGGGGAGGAGTACGATCCGTGGTACACCGGCGTGCCGAGGATGACCGTGTCCGCCTCGCGCACGCGGCGTTTGAGTTCCGGAGCGTCGCCCACCGCCCTGTCGTCCGCGTCGAACAGCGGCAGGTCGAACTCGCGCAGGTCGAGGAGTTCGCCGGTTCCGCCCGCCCGTTCGGCGCCCGTGAGCGCGCGCTGGAGCGCGACGCAGGTGACGCTCTCGTCTCGGAGACTGCCGCAGATGGCGACGACGTGTGGCTGGTTCACCATGGAGTGGTATGGAACCGGGAGGGCGAAATAAGGAGCGATGAAGTGTCACTCGGGGAAAGCGTTCACCGCGAGTACGCCGTCTCAGGCGCGTCGCTTCGCGTGAGTGGTGTCGGTTTCCGAACCCGCTGGTTGTACTGCCCGTCGAGTCTCGACGACGTGCGCGCGAACCGAAACACGATGACGCTCCCGCTCGACTGGCGCTCGATCCGATTCCGATCTTCGTCGGTCGGTTGCTGACGGGCGCGATGTCGCTCGTCTATAATCCGCCGGTTGCGATTCGAGGACGAAGCGACGTTTCGAGAAGCGGAGTCGGTTCTGCGCGAATTCCTCGAAAGACGCGGCGTTACCGCCTGAGCCGCGCGAACGACTCACCGCTCTCGTCGCCCTCTCCGTTCTCCAGTTCCACCAACCCGTCGTCTTCCAAATCCGAACACAACTCGTGGAGCCACTCCTCGCCGTGGTCGCCGCCGTAATCCACCCTGACGCGCGGCCCGAGTTTCGAGAGGGGAAGTTCGTCGTACTCTTTGAGCACCGAGACCACGCGCCCGCGGAACTGCCTGCGCGACCCCTCGAATTTCGGTTGCGTGGGAACGTCGGGGGCGGTGAAGTCGCCGACCTCGTAGGCGTGGCACCACTCGCGCCACGGGCACCCCGCCTCGTCGCAAGCGGGCGTCTTCTCGCAGGCGACGCCGCCGAGTTCCATGATCGCGTTGTTCCAGACGCGCGATTCGCCTTCGGGCATGAGTTCGCTCGCGACCGCCTCGAAGGCGGTGTCGTCGTCCGGTACGTCGAACGCGCGGTAGAGGACGCGCTTGACGTTGGTGTCCACGACGGCGTTCCCCTCGTTGAACGCGAAGGAGGCGACCGCGTTCGCGGTGTACGGACCGACGCCCTGCAGGTTCTCGAGTTCCTTCGGCGTCTCGGGGAACTCGCCGCCGTACTCCGCGGTGACTTGCTCTGCGGCCTCGTGGAGGTACTTCGCGCGGTTGTTGTAGCCGAGGCTGTGGCCCGTCCAGAAGCCGACCACGTCCGAGCGGTCCGCCTCCGCGAGCGCCTCGACGGTCGGCCAGCGGTCGAGGAACGCGTCCCACGCTTCGACGACGCGTCCGAGTTGCGTCTGCTGGCTCATCACCTCGGAGACGAGGATGGCGTAGGGGTCGTCCGTCTCGCGCCACGGAAACGTCCGGTGGTCGTCCTCGTACCACGAGACGAGGGCGTCGCGTACCGCGTCGGTGTCGTCCGGGAGCGACCGCGCCGTGTCGGTCATCGCCCACGCTTCGGCCCGATTCGGTTTACCGATAGCGGTTCGCGGACGACGGAAAAGCTTATCCTCGGCGGAGCGACTCCCCCGGTATGCGTCCGAAAACCCTCGCCGCCCTCGGGGTGGCCCTCGCGCTGGGGCCGTACGCCGTCTCCGCGTACTTTCGGGCGGGACCGTGGCTGTGGTTCGTCCTCGGCGCGTGCTGCCTCGGTTCCGCGTTGGTGCTGAAACTCGCCGAACGAAACGCCCCTCAATTCGAGGCCGTCGAATGACCGATTTCGACGGCCGAAATGCGCTTCGCCACCGCGTGGCATCCGGAATTCGATAACCTGAAGGCTTATTGCTCGCTCGTCGTAATCCTCCGAGGATGCACGTACGGCCCTCCACGCTGTTCCTCGTCGGCGTCGTTATCATCGTCGCCCCGGTTGCGCCCCTCGTCTTCGCGCGCAATCCCGCGGCGTGGTTCGCGCTAGGGGGTGCGTTCGTCCTCGCCGGAATCGGTATGTCGCTCCGCCGACGTCGGGGCGGCCGGTCGGCTCGCGAATCGAGTCCGGAGTCCCAGCACTTCATCGTCTGTCCGAACTGCAGCGCGCGTAACTTCGCCAGCCGAGACGTCTGTCGGTACTGCGACGAGGAGTTCTAGAGCGAAAGCGGTATGCCGTCCCCGCTCCACCACCCGTCCATGAGTCTCGACGACCTGACGGACGACGTCGAAGCCGCCTACTCCGCGCTCGACGAGGAACTCTCCGTGAGTCTCGACCGGGAGTCGCGAAACGAACTCGCCATGCTCCGCGCCGCGTTCGACCCCGACGACTCGGACGAACTCGTCCGCCGCGCTATCCACTTGCTGTTCCAGTCCGCGGTCGAGACGGGGAACCTCGACTTCCACCTCAGGGGGACGTACGACGTGACCTACGACGAGTATCTCTCCGGCATGACGTTCGAGGAGATGACGGGTGCGAACCAGTTCCCCCAGCGCGACGACGAGCGCCGGTATCAGTTCTGACGCGGTCGTTCCTAGAGTAACGCGGTGACCACGTCGTCCCGTCGATCCCACGCCACCAGTCCGCCGCCGGAAAGCTTCGGGAGGTGGACGTGGTGGAGCGCGGTTCGCGCTCGCCGCTCGTCGCGTTCGACGTCGGTCGCGACGAGGTGGTCGGCCAACTCGGCGACGGTCGCCCGCCCGTCCGTCTCGTGGAGCCGTGCGAGAACGGCCTGTCGCTGCTCGGAAGCGAGCAAGCCGTGGAGTTCCGGCGGCACGCCGAGGAGGGTCGGCAGTCCGAACGTCTCTACCGCGTCTTGAAGCGTCGATAGAGACGGATCAGACGGAGTTTCGCTGGCATCGAGCGGTGAATCGTCCCCCCTGTTGGCCATCGTTCACGAAAAACGGCGTGTCCGGATTAGTGGTGGTGCTTGTTATAACAGGCCGTTTTATGGGCGCGCCCCTACTCGTCGGCGTCGAGGAGGGCCACTTGGAGGACGTTTCCCGCGGCGCGACGAACGCGCTCCGAGAGCGCCTGCTGTGAGATGCCGATCTCTTCGGCGAGGTCGCCGAGCGTCACACCCCGAGGCACGTCGAAGTACCCGCGCTCGACGGCGAGAACCAGCGCCTCCCGCTGTTCGGCCGTCAGTCCGAACTCCCGTTGATCCACGTTCATGTCGGTCATCACTCGGTCGAGGCGGTACTCGATTCCGTGTTCGGCGCAGTAGTCGTGAAACTCGGACAGCTGGTTGTGATCGTCGAACCGGAGACGAAAGCGCCACTCGCTGTCCCCCGACGCTTCGAGGATGGTCGCGCCGACCGCCGCGATACCGTAGACGAAACTCTCCACCTCCTCGCTCCACTCGACGCGGTAGAGCGCTCGATCGTCCACTCGGTCGAGCGCGACGAGATTTTCGACGTACGGATTCGACCGGACGGCGGCTTCGAAACTCTCGAACTCGGTGCCGACGGCCCAGAAGAACGGAAGCACCTGCGGGGAGGCGGGGACGACGCGCTCCAACTCGACGTGGACGTTCGTGTCGGTGAACAGGGCCCGACCGAGCAGAAACTGTTCACCGGAGATCCTCAAGTCCGCTGTAACGCTCATACGGACTACAGGTCGCGGACGGTTATAGCGACTACGCCGTCTCCTCGATGGATTCGAGCAGGAGGTCGATGCCGATACCTATCTCGCGCTCGGTCACGTCCAGCGGCGGAAGGATGCGGAGCGTCTTGTAGCCGCAGCCGAGCGTGAGCAACCCGCGCGAGAGCGCCGCGTCGACGACGGCCTCGCGTCGGTCCTTCGTGTCGAACTCGACGGCGAGCATCAGACCCCTGCCCCGCACGTCGACGACGGTTTCGGGTGCGGCGTCCTCGATGAGTTCTCGGGCCTGCCGCCCGCGCTCGGTCGCGTTCGCGAGCAGGTCGTGTTCGCGGATGGCGTCGATGGTGAGCGCACCTTGCAGCGAGGCGATGACGTCGCCGGCACCCCACGTCGAGGAGAGTCGCCCCGTCTCCTCGGGGAAGACGTCGGCGCGCGAGATGGTCGCGCCGACGCGGAGCGCCTTCGCGCTGGTGATGACGTCGGGTTCGAGGTCCAGGTGGTCGACGGCCCACATCTCCCCCGTCCGACCCATCCCGGACTGAATCTCGTCGGCGACGACCTTCACGCCGAACCGCTCTCGAATCTCCGCGATGTCGGCGATGAACTCGTCGTTCGGGATGCGATAGCCGCCCTCGCCCTGCACGGGTTCGAGGATGAGGTAGGCGACCTCCTCGGGCGAGATGACGCCTCGGTCGGGGTCGAGGTAGTCGGCGATGGCGTTGCCGCCCGGACCGTCGGTCTTCCAACCGCAGTCGCACTCCCCTTCGCAGGCGCAGTAGGGGACGCTCACCACGCCCGGAATCTCGGGGTAGGCTTTTCGGTGTGCGACCTTCGAGCGGTTGAGCGAGAGCGCGCCGAGGGTGCGACCGTGGAACGCGCCGTCGAAGGTGAACGCGCGGTGACCGCCGCGGTTGTAGCAGATTTTGATGGCGTTCTCGACCGCTTCCGCGCCGGAGTTCGAGAGGAAGACGGTGTCCATGTCGTAGTGGCCGGTGATGTCGACGAGTCGTTCCATCAGCTGGGTCGGCCCGGGGAACTCGGGGTCCTCCGGCGGCCAGCCGCCCGACGCGTAGAAGTCCTGTCCCGCTATCTTCGTCGGGTCTGGAACGTCCAACTCGCGGAGTTTGCCCGCGATTTTGGGGTTGTTGTATCCCAGCGGGGCGGCGGCGACGTGGCTGGTGAAATCGAGGAGGACGTTCCCGTCCACGTCGGTACAGAAGGGACCGACCGAGTCCTCGGTGATGTCCCAGACGAAATCGTATACGTACGTCGTCGGCGCGGCGAACCGGTGGTGGTAGTCCGCCCATCGTCGCGCTTTCTCGCCGGGCATCTCCCGAACCCGCGGTTCGGCCGTATCTCGGTTCATGCACCCGGTTACGGAAAGCGGTGCTTTAAAAAATTCGTTGTGCGGTCTCAGATGGCGGCGACGATGGCGGTGAGGCCCGACCCCGCGAGCAACACCGTGCTCCAGATGGCGACTCGCCGGGCGAACGCCCGATTCGGGGCGGAGACGGTCAACGCCGCTTTGACGACGATGCTCGACGCGGTGGCGAGCAGGATGCCGAAGACGGCGGTCTGCTGGCTCAGATTACCGCCGCTGTAGAGCGTCACCGCGGAGGCGGTGACCCCGGCGCTCGACACCAGTCCCGACAGCAGGGCCGTGATGTAGAAGCCGGTTTGGCCGAACTGACTCTTCGCCACCGCGCCGCCGACCACGACGAGCAGGAAGATGACGCCGAATCCGAGCACGTTCCGCAGCGAGAACGGGCTTTTCAGGTCGATGTCCATCTGCTGCGACCAGTCCGCCGAGTACGCCGCGATGGCGACGCTCCCGACGATGATCGTTCCGAGGGGGATGATGGCTCCGTACAGGGTCTTGCCCGGCGTGCCGAGCGTGAACGCCAGCGCGATGACGAGGTTGCGGAGCGCCATCGCGGCGTCGGCGAGCAGGATGGCCGCCACGCCGTAGGAGGCCGCTTCCGGGCGCTGGCGGACGTGGTCGAGCATGGTGCCGACCACCGCGGTCGAGGAGGCGAGCCCGCCGAAGAAACCGGTCACCGCGATTCCTCGCCCGCCGTAGCTCTCGACGACGGCGTAGTTGGCGATGCCGATACCCGCGACGGTGACGACCATCAACCAGATGAGGCGGGGGCTGACGGTGACGCTTCCGAACGAGACCTCGCCCGGCGGTAAGAGCGGGTAGATGACGAACGCGAGGATGGCAAACTCCGTCGCCGAGCGCAGCTCCTCCCGCGACAGACCCCACGCGAAACTGTGGAGTTCCCGCTTCAACACGAGCAGCAGCGACGAGACGACGGCGACGGTGACGCCGACGAGGATGAACCCCTCCGCGACCAGCACGCCGACGCCGAACGTCACGAGCATCGAGACGGACGTGGTGAGCGACAGTCCGGTGTCCTCGTCGTCGTCCATCAGCCCCTGTATCGCGAGCAGAACGCCTTGCACGATGACGAGGAGGCCCCCAAGGGCGAGCAGCACGTCCTTGTCGATGATGGTGAACGCCGCTCCGAGGAGGCTGATGAGCGTGAACGTCCGGATACCGGCCGACTTCTGCGACCACTCGCGCTCCAGTCCGAGGAAGAGACCGAGCGCTCCGGCGATGGCGATTCTGACGACGTCGCTTTCCAACGTGGCCGCCGCGAACACCTCTTCGAATCCGGGCACTGCCCGAACTACGCGACCACTCGATTAAAAGAATTGTTGCTACCTCGACGCGGTGCGCGAAATCTTTATATCCTGCGACCAAACTTCTGCCGTATGGTCAGCGGATGGAGTATTGACAAATCACGCGCCGCCTGGTGGGTCGCGGGCGGGGTACTGGGCCTAGCGGCGTTGTTCGTCATCTACTCCTTCATCGGGACGTTCGTCTTCGGCCTCTTCCTCTACTACGCGACGCGTCCGGTGTACCGGCGGCTGCGGCGGGTCGTCCGCCCGCCGAGCCTCGCCGCCGCCATCGCGCTGCTGGCGCTCGCGCTTCCCGCTATCTTGCTCGTCACGTACACCCTCGCTATCGGCGTGCAGGAACTGACGGCCGTGGCGACGATGGCCGACATCACGACGCTTCCGCAGGTCGTACAGCAGTACGCCGACGTCTCCAGAATCGCCCAACACCCCGAGGAGTTCCTCACCGACGGGAACAACGCGAAGGTCATCCAAGACGCGCTCCGCACCACGCTCAAGTACCTCGGATTCGTCGGCACCGCGGCCCTGCACCTGTTCGTGATGATCGCCATCGCGTTCTACCTGCTCCGCGACGACCACAAGCTCTCGCGGTGGTTTCGGCGGACGTTCGGGGACAGCGAGGGCGTCCTCGAATCTTACGTCCAGCGCGTCGACACCGACTTCAACAGCATCTTCTTCGGGAACATCCTGAACGCCTTTCTGACGGGTACCATCGGCGCGATCTCCTACAACGTGCTCAACACGGTCGCACCCCCCGGACTGGCCATCCCCTATCCGACCGTCGTGGGGCTGTTGACCGGCGTCGCCAGCCTCATCCCCGTCGTGGGAATGAAACTCGTCTACTTCCCGGTGACCGCGGTCGTCGGCGTCGACGCGCTGATGGCGCGCGACCCCGGTCTGCTGTGGTTTCCGGTGACCTTCTTCCTCGTCTCGTTCGTCATCGTCGACACCATCCCGGACCTCGTCCTGCGACCGTACGTTTCGGGCCGAAATCTCCACGTCGGGATGGTGATGTTCGCGTACATCTTCGGACCGCTGTTGTTCGGCTGGTACGGTATCTTCCTCGGCCCGATGATACTCGTCCTCGTCGTCCACTTCGTGGAAGTCGTCCTGCCGGAACTCATCGCGGGCAAGCCGATCCAGCCGTGGGCCGTCGACCCCACCTACTTACAGGGTGAGGGAGGTCCCCCACAGCCACCGCGCGACCCGGCCGAGTCGGCGGCCGCGGGAGGCGCGGAGACGGACGCCGACGACGCGGGAACCGGCGTCTCGGAGACGGCGACCGAAAGACCGGCGGAGGTGACGCCGACGGAGGGCGACGACTCGGGCGATTAATCGAGGGGCGTTCCGTCGCGCGGACAGTGGGTGAACTCCGGATTTCGCGTCCGAAAGCCGCACTCGGGACAGGTTCGACTCTCGGGTCGTCGGCTCCGTCCGAAGAGAATCGGGAGGAACGGGAGGAAGACGAACACGAACGGCGTGCCGAAATACTGCCAGAGGACGACGGTGAGTACGATGCTCAACGCGAGACCGGCGAGCGCAGTCGCGGTGCGGGACCCGACCATGGTGGCCGAAGGGCGCGCTGACGGAAAGTTCGTTCGTCTCAGTCGACGAACTGCCGCTCCCACTTCCGACGCGCTTCTATCTCCCGTTCCCCGTCGTCGGTGAGCACGTAGTAGTTCGTCCGCTGGTCGCGCTCGCCTTTCTCGACCAGCCCCGCCTCGACCAGCGTGTCGAGATTCGGATACAACCGGCCGTGGTGCACGTTCGCGTCGTAGTACTCCTCCAAGTCCTCTTTGATAGCCAGTCCGTGCGGCTCGCCGTGACCAGCGATGACGTACAGAATATCGCGCTGGAATCCCGTCAACTCGTCCATCGTCGATATCGCCGATATGTGTATGAATAAAATAAATATAACGGTTCTCTCAGTTTCGCCCCGGTTCTTCGGCGATGGGACGGCCTTTATCTTCGTGCGCGTCGTTCGAAGGTGTATGCCGGAAGAAGTCCTGTTCGAAACGGAGAACACGCAGAGCCGAACCGACATCGCCGCGTACCTTCGAACCGTCGCGGACAAACTCGAAAGCGGCGAACCGATCACCCTGAGCGCGGGGAGCCAGTCCGTCACGCTCGAACCCCCGGCCCGCCCGGTGTTCGAGGTGAAAGCGGAGCGCGAAACGTCCGCGACCGACCGAACCGAGACGAGCGTCGAGTTCGAACTCGAGTGGAAGGAGGGAGAAGACGGTGACGACGGGTCGCTGGCGATAGAGTAACGGACGACGAGCGTCTCTCTCGAATTTCGTATTGTCGGCGGTCCGAGTTGTACCGTGGACGGCGAGTATCGGTCGGACCGGGTGAGCGTCACCTTCGAACGGAGCAGACGCTCGGTGAGTTTGGCGTGAGTATCGTACGTAGGCTGCTAAGCGCTATCGCTCCCGAGTTAGCTTCGAAAGGAAAGCGGAACACGCGGGGGCGAAAAGACCCCGCGAACCGCTTGCCGCCCTGAATTGGTCCCCGCTGACGCTTCGGCCCTCCAAAGCGAAGCGTCAACTGGAACAATACGGCGTAATACCTTAAAGGTAACGATTTCGATAACTGAGAGTCGTCTGTCGAAAGAAAGTCAGATGTACTCCTCCTCGAGCACCCACCCCAGCGCCCGCTTGTAGTACGTGAACATCTGCCTGACGCTTTCGTGGTTCATCTCCTCGCTGTCGAGGTGTTCTTTGAGGAACTCGTACTGCTCGCGGATTTCCTCTTCGTCTCTCATACGACGTATGTTTTCGTTTCTCCGGGAAATCAGTGTCGGCGTCGCCGAGGGGTGGTTTTTGTGCGGTCGCCAGGCAGTCCTTCCCCCGACGCTGAGTTTATCGCTCTCGGCGTCGCTCTGTAGGGTGTGACCGACCAGCGTATCGGTATTCTGGGTAGCGGAGACGTGGCGAAGGCGCTCGGACGCGGCTTCGCGAAGCACGGCCGGGAGGTCAAACTGGGAACGCGCACCCCCGAGAAACTCCGAACGTGGTCGGCGGAGACGGAGGGAACCGTGTCGGTCGGCTCGTTTTCCGACGCCGCCTCGTTCGGCGACGTCGTCGTCCTGGCCGTTCTTGGTGCCGCGGCGGAGGACGTCTTGGAACTGGCCGGGTCCGAAAACGTCGCCGGAAAACTCGTCCTCGACACCACGAATCCGCTCGACTTCTCCGGGGACGGACCGCCCGGTCTGCTGTTCGGCGGGACGGATTCCTCGGGCGAACGAGTGCAAGCCGCGCTCCCGGACGCGCACGTCGTGAAGTGTTTCAACACGGTTTCGAACGCGCAGATGGTCGACCCCGAGTTCGAGGGCGAAACCCCACCGATGATGATATGCGGCGACGACGACGACGCCAAAGCGCGGACGGAGGCTATTCTGACCGAGTTCGGGTGGCCCGGTGCGCTCGACGTGGGTCCCATCGAATCGTCCCGCTATCTGGAGGCGCTCGTCCCGCTCTGGGTTCGTATCGGTGCGAACCTCGACACCTGGAAGCACGCGTTCGCCGTGGCTCGATGATTCGTTCGCCGATTCGAATCGCGGCCGAACGGAGCATCACGCGGCGGTGGCTGTAACCCGATCGGAGCGGTACACCGAATCGTTACTAACCGCGTTCTCGACTGCTTCGAGATTCACCTCCGTGAGAAACGTGCGGTAATCGGAGCGTCGTCCGCCCCCGTTTACCGGAACTGCCGAAAGAACTCCCGGAGGTCGCCGACGAGTGGCTCGGGAACTTCCATCGCCGGGAAGTGACCGCCGCGGTCGAACTCGCTCCAATGATCGATTTCCCGGTCGGGATCCATCACTGCGCGCACGAACGGTTGGGCGGCAAACTGCGCCCATCCTTGCGGTGCCGTGCCCGGCTCCCCCCATTCGGTCGAGTGCGCGGTCTCGTAGAGGAACCGAGCCGCCGAAGCCCCGGTACGCGTGAACCAGAAGACGGAGACGTTGGTCAGCAACTGGTCGAGGTCGACGGCGTCCTCGGGGAACTCGGCCGCCGGATCGGTCCACTCCTTGAAGTTCTCGACGATCCAGGCCAGTTGACCGACCGGCGAGTCGGTGAGGGAGTAGGCGATGGTTTGGGGACGGTTCGACTGGAGTTTGAGGTACCCCGAACCCTCCTCGCTGATCGACTTCATCCGCTCGACGGCCGCGCGGTCGTCTTCGGAGAGATCGGTGAGCCGCGCCGCTCCCTCGGGCAGGTAGTCGAGCGATCCGATCACCGCGAGCGGGTCGGAGTTCGTGTGTACCGCGGCCACGCGTTCGCTGTCGAAGCCGGCGAGCATTCCGAGAATCCCCGCACCGACGTCCCCCCCTTGGACGACGTAGCGTTCGTATCCTAGGCGATTCATCAGTTCAGCGTAGGCCCGGGCGGTGCGGGCCATCTCCCACCCCGGTTCGGAAACCGGGGTGGAGAACCCGAACCCCGGAATCGACGGAGCTACGACGTGGAAGGCGTCCGCGGCGTCGCCTCCGTGGGAGACCGGATCGGTGAGCGGTCCGATGATATCCGAGAACTCCACGAACGTACTGGGATAGCCGTGGCTGACGATCAGCGGCAGGGCGTCCGGTTCGGGGGACCGGACGTGCAGGAAGTGGACGGTCTGCCCGTCGATCGTGGTCTCGAACTGGGGAAACTCGTTGAGTTTCGTCTCCCACTCTCGCCAATCGTAGTCGTTCTGCCAGCGCTGAACCAGATCTTTCAGGTACTCCAACGGGACGCCGCGGGTCCACCCGACTTCGGGCAGTTCGTCCGGCCAACGAGTGCGCTCTAGGCGTTCATTTAGGTCGTCGAGGTCCTCCTGCGGAATCTCGATGGTGAACGGTTGGATGTCAGTGCCCCCCATAGTGGTTCACCGTATGCCAGTCACCGTAATAAACAGTGAAGCGAATTCTCGCGAAGGGCCCGATCCGAGAAGTGAAGACGGCGATAAAAGTAACCGTACGATTGGTCGGGGAGTACTCCCGTGCCGGGAATACCGCGATGAGGAAGCGTACCGTGAGACCTACGCGGGTGTAGTCAACGACGGAATTCGGCTGCACGAAGTCTTCCGGATACGCGCACAGTATGCAACGACGACGCCCGAAACCCGTCGTTCGGGGATTGCAACGGGGCCGTCTCGAAGTGTACGTAAAATGTCGCCCGGAACACTAACAGCCAGCCTCATCCCGGGGCGGCGTGCCGCGTCGGCCGGCAAACCCTCGTGCCGGGCGGGTCACGCGGAGCGTGACCGAACCTTTCGCCGGCGCGAACCGGCGGAGCGAGTCGCATCAGTGGGTGCGACCGACTCCTAACTGTCGCGCACTCGGGTTCTCCGCGCGGTCATCGCTCCCGAAACGGGACTGCTCCGGCGGGGACTGAAGTGCGCGCTAGTGGGTAGGCCGGGCGCGAGGTAAGGCCTTTCGGGTCGTCTCGCGAACCGGACGGTCGCGGGCGTCGTATCGGCCGAGACGGGGCGGACGGCTCCGGCGCATCCGCGCAGACGGTCGAAAATCGTCGATCCGACCCGTGAGCCGCCCGCAGAAGACTCTTCGACCGAACCCGCCGGATTTCAGACGACGTACTCCGACTCCTTCAACTGGACGTAGCCGCCGTTCCGGTAGCCGAACTTCACCCGCTTGTACTGCGCGGCGAGTTTCGCGCCGCTCACCCCGGAGCCGACTTTCGATTTGATGAGTCCGCTTCCGTCGTCGTCGGTGATGTTGTGTATCACCGAGAAGGCGTGGTCCCAGTCGTCCGGGCCGTAGTCCGCGACGATGTCCGCGAAGGAGACGTTTCGCAGTATCTCCTCGCCGATGGCCGCTTTCCACTCGTCGTTGTACGACTCGATGGCGTCGGTGGCGGCGAGCCTTCCGGCTATCTTCCCCGACCGAACCGCGACGTGGTAGCCGCCCTCGTGGAACGCGCTGGTCGTGCCCATCGCGCCGCCCGCGACGGCGATTCCGGCCTTCGTCGGCGACTCGATGGGTCGCGTCGAGGAGATGGGGTAGGTCTCCGTCCCCTTCGATTTGCCGCGGTCTTCCGCGAGCGGGAAGTCGGCGTCCACGTCGTACTCGTCGCCGTACTCGTACTCGAGCAGCCTGCGGACGTACTCCCCGCCGCGCGGGATACCCTCGTCGTCGGGGCGCAGGAGCGCGTAGGCGTCGGGATTCTCCACGTCCGCCAAATCCATCCCGATGGGCATCGTCAGGCCGACGCGGGCGACCGTGCCGTCGTTGGGGAACACCCACGGGTACGCCGTCTCGCCGGGCATGACGCCCCACCAGAACTTGAGCGCGCTCGGTTCGAACAGTTCCTCGGGGAACTCGCGGTACTCCTGATAGGCGATGTGGTTCGCCGTCGGCGGACTGAGGTGGTCGGCGACGGAGCGACCCCCGGGCATGAACTGGTCCAAGACGCCGAGCGTCACCCGGCGCTGCGGACCGTCCGCGAGGACGAGGTACTTCGCTTCGACGTCCTCGCCGTCGGCGAGCCGGAGGGTGTGTCGGTACGCCGCGTCCAAATCGGTCTCGGCGCGCTTCACGCCGACCCCGACGCGGTACTCCGCCCCGGCGTCCTCGGCGCGCTCCCTGAGCCAGTCGTCCATCCGGGCGCGGTGGAAGGTGAAGCCCATCTTCGGGTACGACGCCTCGATGCCGGTCTTCCGGAGGGTCGCAGTCTCGTTCGGGCCGACGAAATCCACCCGGTCGAGTTCTCGGAGGACGACCTCGTCGGGGATCTCCCGGTAGTCCTCGTCCATGATGTCCACCCAATAGTCGAGCATCCCGGCGGCGTCCGTCGAGTCGGGGCCGAGGAAGTCCCGGTCGGCGCGCGGAACGCCCTGTTCCAGCACGACGGCGCTCGCGCCGTGACTCGCGGCCTGTTCCCCGGCCGACATACCGGCGGGACCCCCACCCACGATAGCAACGTCGAATCGCTCCATACGCCTACGCTACACAACATGGGGTACTAAATTCTTGACCTTCCGTTCGACGTATCGTTCTCGCTAGCCAAACGGTGACGGTACGGTTTTGACGCTCCCGTCCGCACGAACCCGTATGGCAGCGTTCGAACACCTCACCGTCGAGCGCGCGGACGACGTCGCCCGCGTGACGATGGACCGCCCGGAAACGCACAACGCGATGCACCGCGCGATGGCCGCCGAACTGCGAACCGTCACGGCGGACCTGCACGAGGACGATTCGCGGTGTATCGTCCTCACGGGTACCGACGGCGCGTTCAACACCGGCGCGGACCTCTCCGTCCTCTCGGGGGACGCGGACGACGCGCGCACCCTCCGGAAGATAGCGTCGAGCCTCCACCGCGCCATCGAGAACCTCGTCCGCGCGCCGAAACCCGTCGTGACGGGGGTCAACGGCGTCGCTGCGGGGGGCGGATTCGGCCTCGCGCTGGCGGGCGACGTCGTCCTCCTCGCGGACGACGCCCGATTTGAGTTCGCCTATCCTCGGGTCGGCCTGTCGGCCGACGGCGGTTCGACGTTCTTCCTGCCGCACCTCGTCGGTCTGCGGCGGGCGAAGGAGATAGCCTTGCTCGACGAACCCATCGCCCCGGACGACGCGGTCGAGATGGGACTGGCCACGGAGGTCGCGGACGATTTCGACGCCCGCCTCGCCGAACTCGCCGCCGAACTCGCGGACGGACCGACCCGCGCGTACGGCGCGACGAAGCGCCTCTTGAATCGGAGTTCGGGGCGGGACCTCTCGGCGCAGATGGCCGCCGAAACCGACGCCATCGCGCGGATGACCAAGACGGCGGATTACGGGCGCGGACTGGCCGGCTTCTTCGGGGAAGACGCTCCCGAGTTCGAAGGGGAGTGATCTCTTCGAGGACGCCGCCACGCCGCTTCCGAGACCGCCGTCCCCCGATTCTTGTTTCGAACCGAAACACTAATCGCTCCCTCTGTGGGACCCTGTGTCATGCGCGCGATTGTCAACGGCGAACTCCGCACCGCGTCCGACGCAGGCACCGTCGAGGGCGGGACGATTCTGTTCGAGGACGGAAAGATTTCGGCGGTCGGGGCCGACGTGGACGTCCCCGACGACGCCGCGGTCGTCGACGCCGGCGGGAAACCGGTCACGCCGGGACTCGTGGAGGCCCACAGCCACGCCGGGATGGGCGAGTGGGGGGAACCGGAGGACGGCGACGTGAACGAACTCACCGACCCGGTGACGCCGCACGTCACCGCGCTGGACGGGTTTCACCCCCGCGACGAGGAACTGCGGCACGCCTATCAGGGCGGCGTGACGACCGTCAGCGCCCGAATGGGGAGCGCGAACGTCGTCGGCGGCATCATCTGTTCGATGAAGACCTACGGCGACATCGCCGACGAGATGCTGATACAGGAAGACGGGATGAAAGCCGCGATGGGCGAGAATCCGAAGCGCGTCCACGGCGACCAGAACGGGCGCGAACCCGCGACGCGACCGGGAATCGCCGCCAAACTCCGGCAGGCGCTCATGGAGGCCGAAGATTACGTCGCCCGGCGCGCGAAAGCCCGCGAGGACGGCGAACCGTTCGACCGCGACTTGGGGATGGAGAACCTCTCGCGCGTCGTGGAGGGCGACCTCCCGCTCCGCGTCCACGCCCACCGCGCGGACGACATCGCCACGGTGTTCCGCATCGCGGACGAGTTCGGCATCGAAGACCTCTCCATCGAGCACGCGACGGAGGGCCACGTCCTCGCCGACGAGTTCGCGAAGCGCGACGTGCCCGCCGTCGTCGGCCCGTCGCTGTACTCCGGGGCGAAGTACGAACTCTCGAACATCACCTTCGAGACGGCCGGCATCCTCCACGAGGCGGGCGTGAAAGTCGCCATCCAGACCGACGCCCCGGTCCTCCCGCAGGAGCACCTCGACGTGTGCGTCGGACTGGCGATTCGGGAGGGCCTCCCCGAGGACGTCGCGCTTCGAACCGTCACGCGCAACCCCGCCGAAATCCTCGGTATCGAGGACCGCGTCGGGACGCTGGAGGAGGGGACGGACGCCGACGTCGTGATTTGGGACGGAGAGCCGTTCGACATCCGGTCCGACGCCCGGCACGTCTTCGTGGACGGAAAACACGCCTACGACTCCGAGCGCGACGACCGCGACCCGCGCGAGGAGTACGCTTGGTGAGCGGACGCTTCCGACGAACGGACGGCTTCGAGAACGAAATCGACGGCGACCCCGGGCGAGGCGACGCGCTTCGCGCCGGCGCGAAGCGCGTACCGGTCGAGTCTCTCGCGCGATTCCGACCGTGCTCCGGAGGCGGACGATTCTTGCATCTGTTTGGTGTTAGTGTATTTTAACCATAGTTTATTTAGAACGCCCGCGCAATAGGGAGCATGGCTTCGGACGAAACCTACGTCGGTTCCATCGACCAAGGCACGACCGGTACCCGGTTCATGGTGTTCGACCACGCGGGGACGGTCGTGGCGAACGCCTACGAGAAGCACGAACAGATCTACCCGGAACCGGGGTGGGTGGAACACGACCCCCTCGAAATCTGGGAGAATACGAAGTCGGTCATCCGGTCCGCGCTCGACGACGCGGGGATCGACGCCGAGCAACTGGAGGCGCTCGGCGTCACCAACCAGCGCGAGACGACCCTACTCTGGGATAGGGACACCGGTAAACCGGTGCACAACGCCATCGTCTGGCAGGACCGCCGGACGACCGACCGCGTCGAACGATTGGAAGAAGACGGCAAGACGGACGAGATTCGGTCGAAGACGGGGCTCGAACCGGACGCGTACTTCTCGGCGACGAAGGCCGAGTGGCTGCTCGACAACGCCGACCCCATCAAAACCCAGCGAGCGCGTCCCGCCGACCTGCGCGACCGGGCGGATGACGGCGAAATCCTCTTCGGCACGGTCGATTCGTGGCTCGTCTACAATCTGACCGGCGAGCACATCACGGACGTGACGAACGCCTCCCGGACGATGCTGTTCGACATCCGCGAGATGGAGTGGGACGACGACCTCTGCGCGGAATTCGATGTCCCGCAGGCGATGCTTCCGGAAGTGCGGCCGTCGAGCGACGACGAGACCTACGGTTCGACCGATTCCGACGGTTTCCTCGGCGCGGAAGTGCCCGTGGCGGGCGCGCTGGGCGACCAGCAAGCCGCCCTGTTCGGCCAAACCTGCTTCGACGCGGGCGACGCGAAAAACACCTACGGAACCGGGAGCTTCTTCCTGCTCAACACCGGCAACGAGGCGGTCGATAGCGAACACGGCTTGCTGACGACGGTGGGGTTCCAGCGCTCGGGCGAACCGGTCCAGTACGCCCTCGAGGGAGCCATCTTCGTCACGGGTGCCGCCATCGAGTGGCTCTCGGACATGGACCTCATCGAGGACGCCGGGGAGACCGAGACCCTCGCGCGGAGCGTCGATTCGACGGACGGCGTCTACGTCGTGCCCGCGTTCACGGGGCTCGGTGCGCCCCACTGGAACCAGCGCGCACGGGGCACCATCGTCGGGATGACCCGCGGCACGCGGAAGGAGCACGTCGTGCGGGCGACGCTCGAATCCATCGCCTACCAGACGCGCGACGTGGCCGAGGCGATGGAGGCCGACAGCGGCATCGAGGTCGAATCGCTCCGCGTGGACGGCGGGGCGGTGAAGAACAACTTCCTCTGCCAACTCCAAGCCGACATCCTCGGCACGGACATCGTCCGTCCCGTCGTCGACGAGACGACCGCGCTCGGGTCGGCGTACGCCGCCGGTCTGGCGGTCGGCTACTGGGAGACCGTCGACGAACTGCGGGACAACTGGCAGGTGGACCGCGAGTTCGAGACGGCGGGCGACGGCGCGCTGGACGCGAAGTACGACCGCTGGCAGGACGCGGTCGAGCGCTCCCTCGACTGGGCGCAGGAAGGGGGGGACTGAGATGGTGAACTTCTCCTCGCTCTGGGCCATCGAGATGCTCATCGCCGCCTTCGCCGGCGGGGCGTTCGGCGCGGCGGTCGGCGCGCTTCCGGCGTTCATCTTCACCGGATTCATGGTCATCGCCGGGGAGACCGCGAACGTCACGGGACGGTACCTCGCGGACGCCCTCACGGACGCCGGAGTCGGAAACGTCGCCGAACTGAGCGCGCTCGGAATCACCGGCTCCATCGCCTTCGGTCCGGTGTTCTCGCCCGCCATAAGCTTCGCCGGCGGTGCTGCGGCGGCCGCCTACGCCGCGAAGCGGGGCTACATGGAGTCCGGATTCGACTACCACAACGCGAAGGACATCGCCTTCGCATTGGGGACGAAACCGGACGTGCTCGTGGTGGGCGGCGTGTTCGGCGTCCTCGGCTACTGGTTCACCGAGCTGTCGGCCATCTTCGCCATGCCCTACGACCCCATCGCCATGGGCGTCGTGCTCTCCGCCGTCGCGCACAGGCTCGTCTTCGGCTACGACCTCATCGGCGACACCAGCGGCGGCGTCTTCAACATGAAGCCGTTCGAGGACGGCGAGCGCCGCGTCATCGGCGAAGCCGCCACGGAGGGCGGCGAGACGGCGCCCGACGAACGGGTGGCGGACGGCGGTGCGACCGCGGAGGGACGGTTCGTCGTCGAACCGTGGCTCCCCCACCAGTACGAGTGGGCGAACGTGGCGACCCTCGGCATCGTCGTCGGCATCCTCGGGGCGTACACGGCGTACATCACGGGCAGTCCGTTCCTCGCGTTCGGTATCAGCGCCGCGAGCCTCGTCTTCCTGAACTGCGGCGTCGAGAAGATTCCCGTCACGCACCACATCACCCTGCCCGCGAGCACCGCCGCGCTCGCGCTGGCACCCGCGGGGATGAACATCCTGCAGGCTTCGCCCGCCGCGATTCAGGCCGAAATCTCCGTCCTCACCGCCCTCGCGGTCGGCGCGCTGTTCGGACTGGTCTGCGCCCTGTTCGGCGAAGCGTTCCAGCGCGTCTTCTACGCGCACGCCGACACGCACATGGACCCGCCGGCCGCGGCAATCGTCTTCGGCACCTTCCTCGTCGCGGTGCTCGCCATCCTCGGCGTCTTCCCGCAGAGCGCGTGGGTGACGACGCTCGGGATGTAACGAACGCCTCGGTTCGCGATTCGATTTTTCGAAACCTACATCGGACTCGGCGAGAATCGCCACTCGATGAGCGACACCCCTCGCCCCGTCCCCCGTATCGCTTTCGTCTGCGTTCAGAACGCCGGACGGAGTCAGATGGCGACCGCGTTCGCCGAGCGAGAGCGGGACGCGCGCGATTTCGACGTGGAAATCGTGACGGGCGGAACCGACCCCGCCGACCGCGTTCACGAGGAAGTCGCGGGCGCGATGGCGGAACTGGACTTCGACCTCGCCGAACGCACGCCGCGGGAGATCACGGCCGAGGAGCTACGGAACTGCCGGTACGTCGTCACGATGGGCTGTTCGGCGGCGGACGCGTGCCCGGCGACGTGGTCCGGCGAGAACCGCGACTGGGGGCTGGACGACCCCGACGGAAGAGCGCCGGAGGAAGTGCGCCGGATTCGCGACGAAATCGCCGCGCGCGTCCGCGAACTGTTCGACGAGGTTGAGGCCGAACACCGAAACTAAGTGCCGGACGCCCGAAGTTCGAGCATGGTTCCGCCGCTCGTTCTCGACATCGACGGCACGATGACTCGCCCCGACGTCTCCATCGACCCGCGGTTCTTCGACCTGCTTCCCGACTGGGACGCGCCGGTCGTCGTCGCCACCGGGAAGGCGTTCCCCTACCCCGTCTCGCTCTGTCACTTCCTCCAGATTCCGCAACGCGTCATCGCCGAGAACGGCGGCGTCGTCCTCGTTGACGACGAGGTGACGAAAAACGGGGACGGCGAGGCCGCCCGCCGGGTCGCCGAGGAGTACGAGGCGGCGGGCTACGAGTTGGGGTGGGGGGAGACCGACCTCATCAATCGCTGGCGCGAGACGGAGATCGCCGTCCAGCGCGACCAACCGCTCGGTCCGCTGGAGGAACTCGCCAGCGAGCACGGTCAGCAGGTCGTGGACACGGGCTACGCCTACCACGTGAAATCGTCGGGGATGAGCAAGGGACAGGGGATGAAGTCGGTCGCCAAACTGCTGGGCCGCGACCCCGAGGAGTTCGTCGCCATCGGCGATTCCGAGAACGACGTTTCGACCTTCGGCGTCGTCGGCGAGAGCTACGCGCTGGCGAACGCCGACGAGAAGGCGAAACAGGCCGCGGAGACGGTCGTCGACGGGTCGTACTCCGAGGGGACGATAGCGATACTGAACGAGATCCGCGGACGGGACGACTGACCCACCCCGACTCGCCGAACCGCGCGCCGAGAGGGGACCGCGGAAACCGGCGGTAGCGTCTCGGAGCCGGCACCATCCTCTATTTGCTTCGGCGAGAAATCGGTATTCATGACCGAACAGTCCACCGACGAGGACGCGCCCACGACCGACTCGCCCACGGTTCTCGTCCTGCGCCGAGAAACCCACGGAATGCCCATCGCCGAGTACGTCGCGGAACTCCGCGAACGCCTGCCGGAGCACGAGGTTCGCCTCGCCCGCACGCCCGAGGAGGAGCGCGAGCGAATCGTCGACGCGGACGTCGTGACCGGCATGTCCATCGACGAGGCGCTGCTCGACCGCGCCGAGAACCTCCGGCTGTTCGCCTGCGCGTACGCCGGAACCGGCCACCTCCCGCTCGACGCCCTCGGATCGCGGGGCGCGGCGGTGACGAACGCCTCGGGCGTTCACGGGCCGAACGTCGGCGAACACGTCCTCGGGGCGATTCTGACGTTCACCCGCGGGTTCCTCCGCGCGCGACGCCAGCAGTCGCGCCGGGAGTGGCGGCACTTCCGGGCGGGGGAGTTGCGGGGGAGCACGGTGACGGTGATCGGGATGGGTGCCATCGGACGCGCCGTGGTCGCGCGACTGGAGGGCTTCGACGTCGAGACTCTCGGCGTGCGCCACTCGCCCGAGAAGGGCGGCCCGACCGACGAGGTGTTCGGCTTCGACGACGTTCACGACGCCCTCGCCCGGACGGACTACCTCGTGTTGGCCTGCCCGTTGACCGACGAGACGCGGGGACTGCTCGACGCCGCGGCGTTCGACACCCTCCCCCCGGACGCCGTGCTGGTGAACGTCGCCCGCGGAAAGGTCGTCGAGACGGACGCCCTCGTGTCGGCGCTCCGCGGGAACGGGATTCGGGGCGCGGCGCTGGACGTGACCGACCCGGAACCCCTGCCGGAAGACCACCCGCTCTGGAACTTCGAGAACGTGCTCGTCACGCCGCACAACGCGGGACACACGCCCGAGTACTACGCTCGGCTGGCCGACATCGTGGCCGAGAACGTTCGGCGCATCTCGGAGTCGGGCGGGGAAGCCGAACTGGCAAACCGGGTCGTCTGACGGTCGTTTAGCCGTAGTACGCGGCGACGAGAAAGACCAGTCCCATCGCCGCCAGCGGTCCGAGGAGGGCGAGTCGCGCCCACGGCGAGGCGATTACCGACCGACCGGCGACCATCAGAAACGCGCCGACCCCGAAAAACAGCAGGGAAAACGCGACGAGGACGCCTTGCACGAGTCGGTTCGGTTCGGTCGCCGACCCCTGCGCGACGGCCGTCTCGACCGTCCGCTCCACGACCGGGGCGACCGACGCGGGCACGACGACCCACTGGTTGCCGCCGGGCGCGCGGACCGCGGAGGTCAGTCGGAAGACGACGGCGGTTCCGAGCGAAACCCGTCGATAGCCGTCGAAGTCGTCGAGGTCGCACTCGAAGTTCGGCCCGGCACCCGGAAATTCGACTCGGAGCGTCCGCCGTTCGACATCGAGTTCACCGTTGGACGCGAACGCCCCGGCGGTCACCGCCATCACCGCCAGCAGCCAGAACAGGGGTACGAGCAAGCCGACTTCGACCATCGCTACGAGAACGACGACGCACGCGCCGACGACCGAGGCCGAGACGAACGGGAGGGGGCGGAGACGGTCGGCGAGGCCGAATATCGACGGGCGCTGGTCGTCGTCCGCGAGCATCGGTAGCAGATAGAGCAGGGAGACGGGGCCGCCGACGAGTCCCAACAGGACGACGAGGCCGACGACGTGGAGCCGGTTCTCCAGCGCCGCACTCGCGCCGACCCACCCGATTCCGAGGATGCCTACCAACGCCATCCCGCCGGGAACGCCGTACGTCCCGTACAGACAGGCGAGCGCGAGGCGACTATCGGTCGGATCGAGCGACCATCGCACCGTCTCCGCTTCGGACACGACCGACGGTCGGCGCGCTGTCGGCGTAAGTTTTCCCTCTCCGAAAAATCGTGTCGGATTACCAGAGCTGTGCGGCGGGCGTCTCGCAGCTATCGCAGACGACCGCTTCGTTTCCTTTGTAAGTGCCGCGTTTCAGTCGTCCGTCGCGGCACCACTGACACTCTCGTCCTTCGAGGCGTCCGATGACGCTCGACTCGGTCGTCGAACTCATATCTCGTTCTGAAAATCCCCGCCGCTCGCTATGAACTTGCTGGCCCACCTTGCAGGCAGCTTATCCTTCCTCGGACGCTAGGCGGAGGTATGACCGAACAGTCTACCACCGACCTCCCCGAGAGCGACGACGAGTGGCGCGAGCGCCTGAGCGACGAGGAGTACCGCGTCCTCCGCGAGCGGGGGACCGAACGACCCTACACCGGCGAGCACCTCGAGCGAGCGGACGACGGAACGTACGTCTGCGCCGGTTGCGGGGCGGAGCTGTTCGACTCCGACACGAAGTACGACTCCCACTGCGGCTGGCCGAGCTTCTACGACGTGCCGGAGGGGAACGTCGAGACGCGGGAGGACAGGAGCCACGGCATGGTGCGAACGGAAGTCGTCTGCGCGAACTGCGGCGGACACTTGGGCCACGTCTTCGAGGACGGTCCGGAGCCGACCGGGAAGCGCTACTGCATCAACAGCGTGGCGCTCGACTTCGACGAGGAGTAGGTCGGCAGACTCGTCTGTCGAACCGATTTCGTCTTTATCCGACAGGTGGAGGGTCCGCTATGGACGTGACGCTGCTCGGTTCGGGCGGGAACTTCCCGATTCCGATGCCGACCTGCGACTGTCGGATTTGCGTCGAAGCGCGCGAAAGAGGGCTCCCCTTCTCGCGTGAAGGTAACGCGACGTTCGTCCACGACGCGAAGGCGCTCGTGGACGCTCCCGAGGCCATCTGGCGGATGTTGAACCGCGAGCGAATCGCGGACGTGGAGTACGTCTTCGTCTCGCACCACCACAGCGACCACGTCCGCGGTCTCCGGGTCGTGCAGGCGCTCGGTCGAGAGGGGTTCCCGATGAGCGACTGGGAAAAAGAAAATCCGCCGACCATCGTCGTCAGCGAGAACACCTACCAGTTGCTTCGAAGAGCGCACGGCATCGTGGCCGACTACGAGGACTGGGGCTTCGCGGAGTTCGCCTTCCTGAACGACGGCGAGACGATGGACTGCAACGGTGTGGAGGTTACCTGCTGCGGGTGGGAGATGGAACCCGGCGGCGAGAACCTCATCTTCGGATTCCAGTTCGACGACGGGGAGTCCAAAACGCTCGTCACGCCCGACGAGACGAAGTTCCTCGACACCGACCGACTGCCGAGCGACCTCGACCTCTGGGTTCGAGAGTGCGGCCTCTTCCGGACCGGCCCGGACGGGAATCCCGTCTTCGGCGACGACCTCTGGGAAGCGGAGACGGAACTGGAGATCACGTTCGAGGAGACGGTCGAACAGGTGCGCGACGTTCGTCCGGCGCGCACCGTGCTCACCGAAATCGACGAACTGTTCCGACGAAGCTACGACGACTTCCGCGAACTGGAAGGCGAGTACGACGAGTTGAACCTTCGGTTCGGCCACGACGGAATGGAGATATCTAATCGCGTCGATGCCCTCGAGTGAGGGTCGGTTCTGGCGGTCGTGGGGAATACAGGACACGCACACGCTAGTTCCCTCACGAGCGTTCTACCCGTTTGAGTACCTGTGTCGGAGCGCTGGTCGAACGATTCAATCGATGGAGTAAACCGTCACTCGGGGGCGACGACCTCGACCTTTATTCCCTCTGGACCTTCGCAGTAGAGCGCGTAGTAGCCACCAGCAAAGGGATGGCGATCCTCGTAAAGTAGGGTTACGTTTTCGCGCTCGCGAATTCCCGCCGTGAGTTCGTCGACCTGCTCGCGAGAGGCGGCGTGGAACGCAAGGTGGTTCAGACCGGAACTCTGTCGGTCGAAAGGACGGTCCGAGTTGTCGGCCCGTACGAGTACGATATACGTTGGCCCGTTTATCCACGAGCGACCGTCGTCCCAGTCGTTTTTCAACTCGTAGCCGAGCTCGGTCAGCAGCCATCCCCAAAAGGCGGCCGATGTTTCGAGGTCGGACGCGTACAGTTCGACGTGATGGAGTTGTCCAGCGTGCTCGGGGTCGGCGTGATCGTAGCTCATAGCGCGCGGTGCACAGACCAGTCACAAAGAGTATCCGATCGCTGGCGTCGAGGCGAATCAGGATGCGGACACCGCGCGTCTGTGTCAGCGTATCTCTGCTAAACGTTCGATGCGCGCCACGTGTTCGACACCCCGCGCTCGCCACGTTCGTCCGCCGAACCACCTTCCCGCCGCACCCGTCGAACGACACGCCTTTCCCACCGCCCGAGAAATTCCGAACATGGACAGAAAGCGAGAGCTTTCGAGCATCGACCTCGCCGCCGTCGTCCGCGAACTCGGCGCTTACGAGGGCGCGAAGGTCGACAAAGCGTACCTCTACGGCGACGACCTCCTGCGGCTCAAGATGCGCGATTTCGACCGCGGCCGCGTCGAACTGCTGGTGGAGGTGGGCGAGATAAAACGCGCCCACGTCTCCGCGCCGGAGCACGTTCCGGCCGCGCCGGGTCGACCCCCGAACTTCGCCATGATGCTCCGCAACCGCCTGAACGGGGCGGACTTCGCGGGCGTCGAGCAGTACGAGTTCGACCGCATCCTCCAGTTCCACTTCAAGCGCGGGGACGGGGACACGACCATCGTCGCGGAGTTGTTCGGGCAAGGTAACGTCGCCGTGCTGGACGAGAACCGGGAGGTCGTGGACTCCCTCGACACGGTGCGGCTGAAATCCAGAACCGTCGCTCCCGGGTCGCAGTACGAGTTCCCCGACTCGCGGGTGAACCCCCTCGAAATCGGCTACGAGGAGTTCGCGGCCCGGATGGACGACTCTGACACCGACCTCGTCCGGACGCTGGCGACGCAACTCAACTTCGGCGGTCTGTACGCCGAGGAGGTCTGCACCCGCGCCGGCGTCGAGAAGGCGAAGGACATCGCCGACGCCGGCGAGGAGGAGTACGAACGACTGTACGACGCCATCGAGCGCCTGAAAGAACCGCTGGAGACGGGCTGCTTCGACCCGCGAGTCTACTACGAGGACGACGCCCGAACCGACGTGACGCCGTTCCCGCTCGAGGAGTACGAGGACCGGGATTCGGAGGCGTTCGAGACGTTCAACGCCGCGCTTGACGACTACTTCACCAACCTCGACCTGACCGAAGACGAGGGGTCGCAGGGGGGACAGGAGTCGCAGAAGCCGGACTTCGAGGCGCAGATAGAGAAGCAAAAACGCATCATCGAACAGCAAGAGGGTGCGATAGAGGGGTTCGAACGACAAGCGCAGACGGAGCGCGAGAAGGCCGAACTGCTCTACGGAAACTACGGCTTCGTCGACGAGATCCTCTCGACCGTCCGGAACGCCCGCGCCGAGGACACGCCGTGGGAGGAGATCGAAGCCCGGTTCGAGGAGGGCGCCGAGCGGGGCATCCCCGAGGCGGAGGCCGTGCGGGGAATCGACGAGCGCGAGGGAACCGTCACCGTCGAAATCGACGACACCGAGATCACCCTCGAACCGGCGGACGGCGTCGAGAAGAACGCGGACCGAATCTACACCGAAGCGAAGCGAATCGAGGAGAAAAAGGAGGGCGCGCAGGCCGCCATCGAGGACACCCGCGAGGAACTGGAGGCGGTTCGAAGACGGCGAGAGGAGTGGGAGGCCGAACCGGAACCGGCGGACGAGGAGGAGTCGGGGGATATCGACTGGTTGTCGCGGGCGTCCATCCCGGTGCGGCGGCAGGAGCAGTGGTACGAGCGGTTCCGCTGGTTCCGAACCTCGGACGGCTTTCTCGTCCTCGGCGGGCGAAACGCCGACCAGAACGAGGAACTCGTCAAGAAGTACATGGACAGGAACGACCTGTTCTTCCACTCGCAGGCCCACGGCGGCCCGATAACCGTCCTAAAAACGTCCGACCCGAGCGAGCCCTCGAAGGACGTGGACGTGCCGGAACGGAGCCAGCGGGAGGCGGCCCAGTTCGCCGTCTCCTACTCGTCGGTGTGGAAGGACGGTCGGTTCTCGGGGGACGCCTACGCGGTCTCGCCGGAGCAGGTGTCGAAGACGCCGGAGAGCGGCGAGTACCTGGAGAAAGGCGGCTTCGCCATCCGCGGCGACCGAACCTACTTCCGGGACGTGCCGGTCGGCGTCGCCGTCGGCATCGCCGTGGAGCCGAACACCCGAGTCGTCGGCGGACCGCCGTCCGCCATCGAGTCGCAGGTGGAGACGAGCATCGAGATCGAACCGGGGCAGTACGCCCAGAACGACGCCGCGAAGCGCCTCTACCGCGAATTTCGGAATCGGTTCGAAGACACGTCGTTCGTCCGGAAGGTGGCGAGCCCCGACCTGATTCAGGAGTTCCTCCCCGCCGGGGGCAGTCGGATAGTCGACTGACTCGCCGGTAACGCGATTGACACGTCCTGTTTCCGCCGAGAACGGTTAAGCTCTCGGAGGACGTCTATACTATTTGAGTCGGGGGCTCTGCTCGGTCGCAGGTCCCGAACTCGGTTGATATCATGTTCAACGATAGCATCAATTATCTGAAGGACAGTGACGACGCCGCGAGGACGATTCTCGTCGGCGGACTGCTAGGAATCCTCGGATTCCTCATCCTCCCGGCGCTCGTCGTGCAGGGCTACGTGATTCGCGTCCTCCGCCGCGTGTCGGCGGGCGACACGGAAGCCCCGACGTTCGAAAACTGGACGAAGCTGACCGTGGACGGGCTGAAGGCGTTCGTTATCGCCCTCGTCTACGCCCTGGTCCCGGCCATACTCGGCGCGGTCTTCATCGGCGGCGGGATGGCGCTCGCCAACGAAACTCCCCTCGTGGGCGGCATCGTCGCCGTCCTCGGCGGCTTGCTGACGCTCGTGGCCGCGCTCGCCGTCTGGTACGTCGTTCCCGCCGCGCTCGTCCGGTTCGCCGAGCGGAACGCGATGGGCGCGGCGTTCGACTACGACTCGCTGCTCCCCGTCCTCCGCGACCGGGAGTACGCCACCGGCTGGCTCCTCGCGCTCGGCGTCCTCGTCGTCGCCGGGGTGATCGCGAGCGTGCTCGCGGCGATTCCGCTCCTCGGATGGCTGGTGGCGGTCTTCGTCGGCTTCTACGCGCAGGTGACCGCGGCGTACATCTACGCCCGGTCGTACGCGGAAGCGGACGAACACCGACTGCGGGACAGGCCGGAAGTGGAAGACGGCAGGCCCGCGATCTGAACTTTTCTTCGAAACGAGAAGGGACCGACGCGATACGGAGAACTACGTTTCAGTCCATCGGCGTGGCGGCGGTTCCGGACGACCGCTCCCGTTGTCGAGTCGCGGCGCCGAACGCCGTGCCGAACACGTAGCTTCCCGCGAGGTAGAGCCAGAAGTAGAAGAACGGGGCCGCGAGATAGCCGAGGCCGAGCGTAACGATGGCGACGACGCTGAACGCGATACCGCCGGCGACAGCGACGAGGAACACCGAAACGACGGCGACGATGTACTCCTTGCTCGTCAACACCGGACCGAGCGTCCCGAAGTCGAAGGCACCGCCGACGGTTCCCGTTCGTCCGGCGTTCGTCAGCGCCGCCGGAAGGACGTACTGCACGACGAACAGGAGCACCGCCGAGACGAGGAGTCCGAGGACGCCGATACCGGCGAACACGCCGCCAGCATCGCCCGCGCCGCTCCCGAGCCCGGAACGACGAACGTCAGAATCGCGACGAGGAACGGGACGACGCCGTAAGCGAGACCGACGGCTACCGATTTCAGGCCGTCCTTGAACAACCCTCCACACTCCTCGTTCCGCGAGGCGGCAGCCATCGTTCGGAGCATGTATCATTTAATACCGTCTGACGCATTGAACGGGGACGGCGCGGACTCCGAATAGCAGGGCACTTACCGCCGCGAAACGCACCTCCGCCCATGCAGATTCACGACCGAACGTCCCTCGACGGGAACCGCGAGCGCATCACGCTCGTTCCCGAGAGTTTGGACGACCTCTGGCACCTCACCTACCTCCTCGAACCGGGCGATAAGGTCTCGGGCGATACGACTCGACGCATCCAGCGCGCCGACGATCAGATGCGCGACACGGGCGGCCAGCGGGAACACATGCGCGTCACGATCGACGTGGAGGACGTGGAGTTCCACCGGTTCGCCAATCGGGTTCGCGTCGGCGGCGTCATCGTCGACTGCTCACGCGAAGACCAGCTGGGCCTCCACCACACGCTCAACGTCGAGGAGCGCGAGAAGATATCCATCGAGAAGCGGTGGAAGCGCGACCAGTTGGACCGACTGGAGGACGCCGTCGAGGCGACCGAGAACCCCGACGTCGCCATCGCCACCGTCGAGGAAGGTGAAGCGCACATCCACACCGTCGCGCAGTACGGGGCCGACGAGTACACCTCGTTCACCGGGACGACGGGGAAGGGCGAGTACGCGAGCGGTCGAACCGAACTGTTCGACCAACTCGGGTCGGCGCTCAGCCACCTCGACGTGGACGCCATCATCCTCGCCGGGCCGGGGTTCACGAAGCAGGACGCCTACGACCACATCGTCGAGGAGTACCCCGAACTGACCGAACTCATCACGCAGGTGGACGTGAGCGCCGTCGGCGACAGGGGCGTCCACGAAGTGCTGAAACGCGGGGCCGTTGCGGACGTGCAGGAGGAGACGCGAATCGGCGAGGAGGCGGAGCTCATCGACGAACTCACGAAGCGAATCGCGGAGGGCGCGAAAGCCGCCTACGGAATCGAGGAAGTGGCGCGCGCCGCCGACTTCGGGGCGGTCGAACACCTCCTCGTGCTGGACGAGCGACTTCGAAAGGAGCGCGGCGCGACCGGCGAGGACGAGTCCGGCGGCGAGTGGGCCATCGACGTGAACGAGGTCATCACCGACGCCGAGCGGAAGGGCGGCGACGTGACCGTCTTCTCCCACGAGTTCGCGCCCGGCCAGCAGTTGTCGAACCTCGGCGGCATCGCCGCCCTGCTCCGCTATCGGTTGGAGTAGTCTCGCCGGAAGAGACGCCGCGAGTCCGGCGGTGCCGAGCGCTCCAACTGCGAGACCGCCGGCGAACGGATGCGGTTTCCCGCGGCGGGGTTCGCGGTCGACGTCGTCCCCGACCGTCGGCCGGAAGACGGGGGATAGAGCGCTAGCGGGGAGACCACATCGCTTCCGGCAGTGAGAGCGTCCACCCCCGTTCACCGTCGAAGCGACGGAATTTTCCGCGCTAGCAAGAACGCTTAACCTCGAAGCAAGCAAATTCCCGACACGATGTTATCGTATCTAGCGGGGAGGCTCGCCATCGTGGCGGTTTACTATCTCGTCAGGCTCCTTCCCGTCGTCGGGCTAAAACTCTCCGGTCGGTACGAACGTCGCATATTCGGCCCGCTGGTCGAGGACGTGTCGGTGAACGAGGTGCGCGCCGAGCGGTCGGGACGCTCCGTTCTCCTCGAAATCGAGTTCGACAACGACAGCAACCTCGACGCTCACGTCGCGGGCGGAAACGTCCGACTGGGTGGGAAACGGAACGGCGAGACGGTCTGCAATCTCGTCTGGTTGGACGATTTCGCCTCGACGCCGAAGAACGTCGAAGTGTCGAAAATCGAGGCCGAGGGAGCGGGAACCCTCCGACTCGAACGCCGTCTCGACGGTGAGGAGAACCTGTGGGTGGACGGCGAACTTCGGCTGCACCGTATCATCGCCATCAGGGGCCGGGAACTACCCCTCGGAACCGCCGACTTTTCGCTCCCCGAGCGGTCGGTCACCGTCGAACCGAGCGGCGAGAGACGGGGGGCCGCGACCGACGACTAGAGTTCCACCGACAGCAGGTCCTCTGCGAAGCGCACGTCGCCGTCGTACCGGTCGCCGATCGAGTTCAACATCGCCTCGTGCTTTCCGTCGGTGTGCGGATAGAGGTGCGTGAGGTAGACGCGACCGATGTCCGCGCCCGAGAGCGCCTCGCCGAGTTGGCCGGGCGTCGGGTGGTTCGACACGTCCACCTCGTCGGGGAACGAACAGTCGTGGGCGAGAACCGCACAGCCGTCCGCGAAGTTCGCCAGCCCCGAGAACGCCTCGCTGTCGCCGCTGAAGGTGAACTCGTCGCCGAGCCGGTAGGCGAGGCAGGGCATCGAGTGGCGCGTCTCGAACCCTTCCACGTCGAACCCCGCGACGGAGAACTCCCGCGCGCCGACCTCGCGCACTCGGAGGTCGACTCGTCCGTCGAGGTAGTCGTAGACGGACAGCAGGTCGTCGAGGAACGCCTTCGTCCCGGACGGGCCGACGACCTCCAAGTGCTCCTCTCCGGCGAGCCAGCGGGCTTTGAGGAGCGGGAGGAGGTCGGCGACGTGGTCGAGGTGGTGGTGGGTCAACAGGACGGTCGAGACGTTCTCGTAGCCCACACCGGACTGCTGGAGGCGCTGGAGGACGCCGCTCCCGCAGTCCACGAGGAGACGACGCCCGTCGTCTTCGACCACGATGCCGGTCTGAAATCGCTCGCCGGTCGGCATCGCGCTTCCCGTGCCGAGGAACGTGACTCGCATACTCGAACACGCGTCGGGAAGCGGGAAAAAGCTTGGTCGGAGGAACGACGGACGCCGAACGGTCGCGCCGCCGAAGGTTTATAACCGAAGGCGGAACCACTCCGGGACGCTCGATGGTCGCTACGCCGCCGGACGCTCGACGGTTTCACTTTCACTCCGCTGGCACAACCCTCTTTGCCACCCGATTCCAAGCCGAAACAAATGGATGGGAGAACGCTGCTGGCCCGCGAGGGATTCGAGTTCGACCCGGAAGCGGTCGAACTCGCCGACGAGGAGACGTTGGCCCTCCTCGAACCGGCGGTGAGGGAGTGGTGGGTCGAGCGGTTCGGGGAGTACGTCCCGCAGAACGGGGGCTTTTTCACCCCGCCGCAGCGCGAAGCGATTCCGCTCATCCACGGCCGCGAGAACGCCCTCATCGCCGCGCCGACGGGGAGCGGCAAGACCTTGGCCTCCTTCACCGCGATTCTGAACGAGTTGTTCCGCAGGGAGCGCGAAACGGGGCTCGAAAATTCGGTCTACTGCCTCTACGTCTCGCCGTTGAAGTCGCTGGCGAACGACATCCACCGGAACCTCGAAGTCCCGCTGTCGGGCATCCGCGACCGGATGGAGCGCGGCGCGTCGGAGACGGACGCCGCGGACGCGGACGACGGCGAAACGGTGAGCGAGGTCCGCCACGCCATCCGTCACGGGGATACCGACAGCGCCGCCCGACAGCGGATGCTGAAGGAGACGCCGCACATCCTCAACACGACGCCCGAGACGCTCGCCATCCTGCTCAACTCGCCCAAGTTCCGCGAGAAGCTTCGAACCGTGGAGTACGTCGTCGTGGACGAAATCCACAGCCTCGCGGACGGAAAGCGCGGCACCCACCTCTCGGTCAGCCTCGAACGCCTCGAAAACATCGCGGAGTCGCCGACGAGAATCGGCTGTTCCGCGACCGTCGAACCGCTCTCGGACATCGCGGAGTTCCTGGTCGGGAGGGAATCCCCCGGCGGCGAGAGTCGAGACCACGAAATCGTGGACACGCGGTTCGTCCGCGATTTCGACCTCGAACTCCGCTGTCCGACGGACGACCTCATCCACGCGCCGCGCGACCTCGTGCAAGACCGGTTCTATCGCCAACTGCACGACCTAGTGCAGGAACACACGAACACGTTAGTCTTCACGAACACGCGCTCCGGCGCGGAGCGCGTGCTCCAGAACCTCCGCGAGCGGTTCGAGGAGTACGACGAGGGGAACTCGGGCTGTCACCACGGCAGCCTCTCGAAGGACGCCCGCCACGGAATCGAGGAGCGGCTGAAAGCGGGCGATTTGGACGTGGTGACCACCTCAACGAGCCTCGAACTCGGTATCGACATGCCCCACGTCGACTTGGTGGTGCAGGTCGGCTCGCCGAAGAGCGTCGCCTCCCTGCTCCAGCGCGTCGGCAGGGCGGGCCACCGCGTCGGCCAGACCGTCACCGGCCGGGTCATCGCGCTCGACAGGGACGAACTGGTCGAGTGCGCGGTCATGCTCAAGAAGGCGGAAGAAGGGTTCGTCGACCGCGTGTTCGTTCCCGAGAACGCGCAGGACGTGGCGGCCCAACACGTCTACGGGATGGCGATAAACGAAGTCCGGCGGGAGACGGACGCGAGGGCCACGCTCGAGCGCGCCTACCCCTACCGGAACTACTCGGAGGCGGAGTGGGAGTCGCTGATGCGCTACCTCACCGCGAGCTACGACGGGATGGAGGACAGGAACGTCTACGCGAAGGTCTGGCGCGACGAGAACGACCCGCCGGACGGCGAGTACCACTACCCGGAGTTCCCGGTCGGCGAGACGCTAATCGGAAAGCGCGGTCGGTTGGCCCGCGTCATCTACATGACGAACATCGGGACGATACCCGATTCGTTCTCCTGCGACGTGTTCACCCGCGCGGACAACGAGTGGGTCGGGGACTTGGACGAGAACTACCTCGACACGCTCGAGAAGGGCGACGTGTTCGTCCTCGGCGGCCAGCACTTCGAGTACCGGTATCGACGCGGGTCGAAGGTCTACGCCGACCGAACCGGCGCGCGCCCGACGGTTCCCTCGTGGTTCTCGGAACGCCTCCCCCTCTCGTACGACCTCGGCCGGGAGATAACCCACTTTCAGGGGGAGTTGCTCTCGCGGCTCGCCGACCGAGGAAAACCCGCGGTTCGAGTGTGGCTTCGAGAGTTCCCGCTGGACGAGAACAGCGTCAGAGCCATCGCCCGGATGTTCGACGAGCAGGTGCGCTACGCCGGCCCGGAAAGCGTCAGCACGGACGACCGCCTCGCGGTGGAGGTCGAGATGGACAGGGACGAGTACGAGCGCCACTACTACGTCCACTCGAACTACGGTCGGAAGTTCAACGACGGCCTCTCGCGCGTCGTCGCCTACCGCTGCGCGCAGGCGGCGAACACCAACGTCTCGGTCGCCGTCGCGGACAACGGGTTCACCGTCTCGATGCCCCTGAACCGAAAGGTGGACGTCGCGAGCATCCTCCGGGACATCGACCCCGACGAGGTGCGCGACGATTTGCGCTCGGCGCTCTCGGGGACCGACCTCCTCCAGCGCTACTTCCGCATCAACGCCACGCGCTCGCTGATGATACTCAAGCGCTACAAGGGGTACGAGAAGTCCGCCAGCGAACAGCAGGTCTCCAGCGAGATGCTGCTCGGCTTCGCCGACGAGTTGGAGGAGTTCGCCGTCATCGAGGAGACGTACCGCGAAATCGTCGAAGACAAACTCGCGGTCGAAGCGGTCGAGGACGTTCTCGGGGCGGTGCGGGCCGGCGAGGTCGAGGTCGTCCAGCACAGGGTTCGCTCTCCGACGCCGCGAGCGTTCGGTCTCGCCACTCTCATGGCGAGCGACGTGGTGCTCGCGGAGGACGAGAGCGCGGTCTTACGGGAGTTCCACGACCGCGTGCTGGAGGAGATCGAGGACGACTACGACGCCTCCGCCGATTCGGGAATCTCCGCGTCGAAGTGAACCGAAAAATGCGAGGTCGCGCTCGTATCCGTCGAAACGGTCGCACACCCTCGACGGAGAACGGACGCGGTAGCTCGCGGGGTACCTGCTACCCGACGAGTGGGCGTCGAGGCCCGAACCGTTACCCTCCCTGACGTTTATGAGCAGAACCCCGCATAGCTACGCTCGATGACTGACGTGGACGGCGTCGACATCACGGAGCTTTCGCCGATGGCGTGGCGACTGCTCCGAGTCGCCGCAGGGTTCGAACAGCGCGCCATCGAACGAGAACTGACCGAACTGATGCAGGCCCACATTTCGATGCTCGAAAGCGGTACCCGCGCGCTCTCGCTGTCGCGGCGCAACGATCTATTCGACCTGTACTCCGCCGAGCTCACTCCGGAGCAGATCCACGCCATCGCCGAGAATTTTTAGACAGATCATCGGCGTGAGGATTTCTCGTACGCCTATCGAAAGTTATTAACCATCACATTAAGCTATGTTGGCGTGTATCAATGATACAGGGACTATCCTCTGCACGCGGGCGCATCGTCGCGTTCGCTCTCGCACTGCTCGGAACGGCTATCATCGCGGGCGCTCCGAATCCCGGCGGGCTATCGCTTCGCGGGCAGTACGCGCTCGCGACGATGTTCTTCGCGGGCTTCCTCTGGGTGACCGGTACGTTCCCGTTGGCCGTCACGGCCCTGTCGATACCCGTGCTGCTCACCGTCTTCGGCGTGTACGCCGATCTGGACGAGGCGCTCGTGGGGTTCGCGGACCACATCATCTTCCTGTTCATCGCGGGGTTCATGCTGGCGAACGCGCTCCAGAAGTACGATATCGACCGGCGCATCGCGCTCTGGATGATGGCCGCCATGGGGTCGTCCCCCCGCAGACTCGTTCTCGCCGTCATGCTCGCCACGGCGTTCCTCTCGATGTGGGTGTCGAACACGGCGACCGCGGCGATGATGACGCCCATCGCGCTCGGCGTCCTCACGCAGATCGTCGGCCGCGAGAACGTCCAGTCCGCCGCGGCTAGCGCCGACGACCTCGACCCCGACGTCGCCGCGGACGGCGGCGCGGTCGCGGACATGGGAGACGACGAATTCACGAACCTCCAAGTTTCGATGCTCCTCGGCACCGCCTACGCGGCGAGCGTCGGCGGCGTCGGGACGCTCATCGGCACGCCGCCGAACGCGGTGCTCGCCGCGCAGTTGAACCAGACGCTCGGCTACGAGATCGGCTTCGCCCAGTGGTTGATAATCGGCGTTCCCATCGTGGCCGTCACGCTTCCCATCGTCTGGTACCTGCTCACGTACGTCCTCTACCCCCCGCAGGTCGGGGACGTGAGCGCCGCCCGCGAGAAGGCGCGTCAGTATCTCGCCGAGGAGGGCGAGTTGAGTCCGCGCGGCAAGCGCGTCGCGGTCATCTTCACGGCGACGGCGCTGCTGTGGGTCGTCGGCGGTCTCGAAAAGTTCGTCAGCCCCTACCTACCGCCGGCGTGGGCGGTGACGCTGTACGGCGGCGAGGGGGCGAGCGTATTCGGCGTTAGAGGCCACCAAGGGATACTCTACTACGTCGTGGTCGGCCTGTTGGCCGTCCCCGCGCTCGTGCTGGCGGACACGATGGAGTGGGACGACCTGGTGGACATCGACTGGGGAACCATCCTCCTGTTCGGCGGCGGCATCGCGCTCGCCGACGCACTCGAAAAGACGGGGGCGACGAAGTGGATCGCCGACACCGTCTTCAAATCGCTCACCGGTGCGCCGATAGTACTGGTGGTGGGCGCGGTCGTCCTCCTCGTCATCTTCCTGACGGAGATGACCTCGAACACCGCGACCGCGACCATCATCATCCCCATCCTCATCAGCATCGGGGGCGTCTTCGCGGCCACGCTCGGCCTCAGCGACGTGGCCGCGGCCGTCTTCCTCTCCGTTTCGGGGGCCATCGCCGCGAGTTTCGCGTTCGCGCTCCCGGTCGCGACGCCGCCGAACGCCATCGTCTTCGGAAGCGGCTACCTCAAGCAGAGTCAGATGATGCGCGCCGGCGTGGTCCTGAACCTGCTGATGACGCTCGTGCTCACGGGGCTCATCTGGTTGCTCTTCCGGTTCGTCTGGCCGCAGGTGCTCTGGTAACTCGACCGTACTCCCTTTTCGACCGCGCCGCCCGAGCGACGCGGGGCTGTTCCGGACGTTACGAGGGCGACACGAGGAGCGTGTCCAGCGCGTTCGGAACGACGAGCACGTCGCTTCCGGGTTCGACGGCGTCCTCGACCGATTCGCGGGCGTGCATGAGACAGTCCTCGACTACCTCCGGGTGCTCGCTTCCGGCGACGTACACGTCGTGGTCGCGGAGCGCGCGCGCCACGACGAAGGCTCGCTGCGCGCCCGGTTCGTACCCGGCGCGCATCTCCTCGTAGAGGCTCGCCGGGTCGGTCGCTCCGGCGAGTCGGTCGTAGAACCGCCGCTCGCCCTTGCCCTCGCCGGCACCCTCCGGGAGTTCGGCGGGGACGACGACGCGCCCGTCGGGGCGAAGCGGATTCCGGTCGCCGAGGACGACGTACGTCGCGGCGCGGGTCGCCTGATAGAGGTTCGCGGCCTTCGCGTCCGGAACGCCGGCGACCACCGCGTCGTACTCGCGCTCGATCGGAACCGACAGCGTCTCCTTCGCGGTCGCCGCGAGGTCGGCGACCACGTCCCGGTGGTAACCCGCGCTGGCGTCGAGAATCCCCTGCGGGCCGTGCGTGACGTTCAGACAGAAGTCGAGGCCGACGGCGTCTCCGGCGCGGTCGAGCAGTTCGCGGAAGGGGTTGTCGTCGGTTCGACCCAGCCTGACGCCCTCGCGAGAGAGCAGTTCGGGCCCGTGGGTGTACCGGATGAGCGACTCGCCGCCCGCGCCGATGGCGACCGTCTTCGCCCCGCCCGAGAAACCCGCGTACTGGTGGGGTTCGACCATCCCGGTCGAGAGCACGCGGTCGGCGTCGGCGACGGTCGGGTTCAGTTCGATCGGAATCTCCTCGCCTCCCCCCGGCGGCGCGACGCGCCCGACTTCGACCGCATCGTCGGCGTCGTGGTTCTCCGCGAGGTCGGCGTGCTCGCCGAGCGCGCCCGCTATCTCCGCGTCGGTCATCGGACGGTGGAGGCCGAGTCCGAGGACGACGCGGACCCGTTCGCGACCGACGCCCACGTCCCCGAGTTCGTCCAGAAGCACGTCGAGCAGCACGTCGTCGGGCGTCGCGCGCGTCACGTCGGTCACGACGACGGCGACCGTCTCGCCCGGCGACACCAGTTCTCCGAGGCGCGGTCCGTGCGGGTTCTCGACCGCGCGCTCGGCGGCGTCTCGCGGATTTACGGGCGTCCCGCCCGGCGGTTCGAGAACGGTCGCGTCGCAGTCGGGGAGCGAGTGGTCCATGGGTCGACTTGGGGCGGCGGGAACGAAAGCGTTCAGGTCGCCCAGTCGAGCATCCGGTCGTAGAGGGGTTCGGAGCGAAGCGCGCCCTCGTCGCCGACGAGGACGAGCGACTTCTTCGCCCGGGTCAGCGCGACGTTCACCCGGCGGTAGTCGTCGAAGATGGGGCTGCTCAGGTCGCCCGTGGCGACGAACGAGACGACGACGACCTCCTTGCTCGACCCCTGGAATCGGTCCACGGTATCGACCGCCACCGACGCCGGAACCCGGCGGGATATCTCCGCGACCTGCGCCCGGAAGGGGGCGATGACGCCGATGTCCTCGTGCGCGACGCCCGCCGCCGCGAACCGGGCGACGATGTCGCCGACGCGCTCCGCCTCCGCGGGGTTCGTGTTCCCGACCATCTTCCCGCCGGCGTCGACGAACGTCACGCTGTCGCGCAGTTCCGGCGGGAGCGCGTCGCTCTCGACGCCCGGCAGGTCGGCGATTCGCTGGGCGGCCACCTCGCCGCTCGCGGGGCGGAGCGCACCGCCGTAGAACTCCCGCGACGAGAAGGCCTGAATCCGCTGCGCCATCCGGTACTGGCGTTCCAGCATGACGGAGGCGTCCGGATACCGTTCGACGAGGCGCTCGAACAGCGATTCGGAGAGGTCGTTTTCCGCGCGTACCACGGGCGGAAGCTGGTGGTGGTCGCCGACGAGGACGAACCGGTCGGCGAGGTTGATCGCGGCGAGGGTCGCGGGTTCGGTCAACTGCGAGGCTTCGTCGACGAGCGCCACGTCGAACTCCTGTGCGCGCATGACCCGCGAGCCGCATGTCGCGGTCGTCGCCGCGACGACGCCGGCGCTCCGGAGTTCCGCGACGCGCTCGTTCGGGTCGCCGCCGCGCTTCAGCCTGAGGTCTTGCATGTCCTCGCGGACGCCGCTCTCGGTGCCGACGCGCGCGATGTCCTCGAACCCTTGCTCCCTGAGCGCCTCCAGCGCGTTGTCCACCGCGCGGTTCGTGAACGCCGAGAGGAGGACGCGGTTCCCTCGCTCGACCAGCGCCCTGACGGTTCGCGCGATGGTGTACGTCTTCCCGGTGCCGGGCGGGCCGTGGACGAGCGCGCAGTCCTCGGCGTTGACGGCGAGGTTCACCGCCGCGTTCTGCGATTCGTTGTTGGTGACGAACGGTTCGCGGTCGTCGGCGAACGCGGGTTCCCGCCGCCCGAACAGCACGTCCTTCCGGCGCTCGTCGCCCTTCAGCAGGCAGTCGTGGAGCGCGGTGAGCATCCGGTCCGCCGAGAGTTCGGAGGGGTACACGTCGAGTCGCCGGAGTTCGACCGGTTCGTCGGTCGTGACGACGACCTCGTCGGTCAGTTTCTCGACCCGAGCGAGTTCCGCGTGGCCGCGGACGGGGTGGCCGTCGCTGGCGAGCACCACGTCGCCCTCCCGGATCTTCGAGACCGCGTCGTCCGTCTTCCGAGCCGTGAGTTCCCACCGCCCGCCGTCGCGCTGGCGCTGCCCCGTCGGTTCGAGGTCGACGAGCGCGCGGTCGTCGTTCGCCCGCTCCTCCGCGGTCTGCTCCCAGAGTTTGGCGTACTCCGCGTGGGTCGCCCGGCGCTCTTCTTCGATTTCGCGGTACTTCCGGTCGAAGTACTCGCGTTCGCTCTCCGGAATCGGGGTGCCGATCTGTCCGGCTTTCGACTCCTGGTCGAGTCGCCCCGAGACGACCATGCAGGTGTCCTTCTCGAAGCAGTACTGGCACTTCGCGTTCGCCTCGTACCCCGTCGGAACGTCCGCGTCGAACTCCATCGCGGCGATGGCGTTGCGGGTTCGGACGACGAACTCGAGGAGACCCTTTCCGATGGAGAACTCCTTCGCGGGCGAGAGGTCGCCCGACTCCTCGGTGCGGTCCAAGGCGGTGTTCTTGGTGTAGAGCAGAGTGCCGGTGTCCGCGGGAACGTCGCGCTCCCGGAGGAGCAGGGCGTAGCAGGCCGCCTGAATCTTGTCCTGAAAGCGCGGTTCGCGGTTCGTGTTCTTGCCGGTCTTCAACTCGACGGGCATCCCCCGGCGGAGCGCGTCGCACCGCCCCTTGATGCCGAACCGCTCGCTGATGAGGGTGTACTCGCTCCGCCACTCGTCGGTGTCGGTCAGGACGCCCTGTTCCAACCACCCTTCGATGGCGCGGGCGTTCTGCCGAACCTCGCCCGCGACCTCCTCCGCCTCGCGTCCGAGCAGGCCGAGTTCCAGTCCCGCCTCCTCGACGCGCTCGTCGATGGAGTCGTCCAGGTCGCGCCCGCGGAGCAGGTCGCCGAACACCTCGTGGACGACCGTCCCCTTCACCACGGGGTAGTTCAGGGGGATGCCCGAGAGCTTGTTCAGGTAGTACATCCGAGGACACTGCACCCACGAGCGAACGTCGGTCACGTTCACGAGAAACGAGGGTTCGACCACGACGTACGAATCCTCGCCCGTCGCGTACCGCGTCTCGCCTCGGTACTCCGACTCCTCCACGTCCGTCACCAGCAGTTCCATCCCCTCGCGGAGCAGTTCGGCGGACTCCGTCCACTTGCCCCACAACGTCACCGTCCGCGGCGCGTCGTCGTCCGGTCGGACGACCACCTCGGCGAGTTCGCGTTCGCCGTACCGCGTCGTGACGGTTCGCACCTCGCCCGGCTCCGAGACCGTCCCCCGTAGATTCACGAGCGGTTCGTACTGCCTCGGCGCGAAAAATTCTGTCGGTTGCGGCGTTCAGAGATAACGCCGCGACGTCTCCGTTTCTAGGGACGAGTCGCGAGAGGTTCGAGGACGGGCATTCCGACGTCGAAATCACCGCCGAACGGCGTCCGTAACGGTTCGGGCGCGCGGTCGCCGACGCTCTCGCCCGTCCGAAACCCGCCGACGAAACCGCCGCGCCGCTCTGCGGAAGCGACACGTTAATCTCCTCGGCGTGTTAGGGAGTATCCATGCGGGTTCGAGACTGGCAGGACGTTCTCCAGGACGTCATCGACCGCGACGTCGATCCAGAGGGCTGGCGGGCCGCCGGGGGTTCGCGAGCGGGCGGTGTCGGTGAAGACCTCTACCTCGGCCACCCGAGCGCGGGCCTCTACCACCTGAAGACGTACGCGAAGAATCCGTTTCAGGTTCGAGGCGTCGGCGCGCGGGTCGCCCGGAAGTTGGACGACGAAATCGGGAGCTACCTCCCCGAAAAGGAGTTCCGCGACGGTCGGTTCGCGGTTCGCCACCCCGAACGAGAACTGCCGGACGAGGAGGAGGCCGAGGCGCGCGCGAAACGGCTCGAAGAGACCATCAAGGCCCACGCGGACGCGCCGACGACGCCCGCCGACCTCTTCGACGACGTGATGGAGGCGATAGAGAGCCCGGCCTTCGGGCCGATGGACTTCGATAACTACGACCGCCCGGAGTCGGTCGACGACCTCTCGGAGACGTTCGAAGAGGCGGAGAAACTGCTGAGTTCGGAACTGGACGACCTCATCGACGAGGACGAGGTCGGGCGCGGATTCCAGTAGCGGCGGTTTCCGGTCGAAAGACCTACGACGATTCTTGTCGTATTATCGTTGAGTATCAGTGACACGATCACGAGAGCTACTGACACGAACGTTGCCGACAGAAAACGAATCCGAGAGTCGTCCCGACCCGGATGCGAAGATAGGCGGGTGGGCGATCGCCGCCATCGGCGTCGTTCTGATGGCGGCCATCGTCGCTGATCACTTCCTGCGCGTTCACGAAATGTGGCTGTTCGAACTCGTCGAACTGGGTCTCTCGACCACGCTCGTCTACGGCGGCTACCGACTCGCGTACAGCGATATCGATTCGAAGAAGCTCCTGACCGTCAACGCGTGGTGTCTCGCGGGCGTGGCTATCCTCGGCGTCGCCGCCGCGACCGCGGCCTTCGTCGAGGTGGTGCGGGTCGGCGACCTGACCGGCGGACACTCCAAAGTCCGGACGGTGGTGACCAGCGGTGCGGTGTTGGGATTCGTCATCGGAACCGCCAGCGTCCTCGGCTCGGTTCGGACTTCCCCGCCGACCCCCGACGCTCTCGACGCCGACGCTCGCTCGATTTCGAACGACGACGTTCCGTCGGCGGCGTTCGATACGTGGCTCGAACTGCTCTCCGACGAGCGCTGTCGGCGTATCCTCGAACTGGCGGTCGCGTCGCCCGACGGCGTGATGGCGACGGACGAGCTGGCGTCCCGCCTCGCCGATCGTTCGGACGCCGGGCGAGAGCGGACGTCGGTACACCTCCACCACGTCGCCCTCCCCAAACTCACGGACTCGGGGCTCGTCGACTACGACGACCGAACCGAGACGATACGCTACCGGAGCAACCCGACGTTCGAGGCGGTGTTCGAGACGACTGAGCGATACCGCCGGTAACGCGGCGGACGAATCGCGGGGGTTTCAACCGCCGTCGGAGACGTACGTCGTCGTCCCCCGTCGCGGCGAAATCCGCGCTATCGCGTCGATCTCCTGCATTCGGCGAATCGCCGCGGGCGTCGCAACCGCGCGAACGGTCGACCCGGCGGACTCGACGGTCGCGCCGTCCATCGACCGAAGTTCGCCGGCGACCGAGTCGACTTTCTGTCTCTCGCGGCGCTGATACTCGTCGCTGAGGGCCTCCTTGTACGCTTTGCCTGTGAGGTCGTCGTCCACCGCCCGTTTCGCGACTTCCGAGTCGACGGGCGTGACGGAGATCGACACGGCGATTCGCTCGTTCTCCCCCGCCGACCGAAGGCGCCGGTAGAGGTCGCGGTCGAGTTTCCCGTACCGTCCCTCGTAGGCTCGTTCCGCTCGCGCGTCGACCGCGTCCCGGTCGGCGACCGTTCCGTTGCTCGCCAGGAACACGCCGTTGATCCGGCGCTCGGCGTCGCTTCTGACCTTCGCGGTGTAGTAGCACTCGCCGAGTATCTCGTAGGTGACGACGGCGTCGTTTACGACCGTCACGTTCGCGGCGTCCGCTCCCACCTCGGCGGCGACGCGCTCGACCGCCAGCGTTCGAAGCCGGTTGCGGTCGACGTGACACTCGATTTCGGCGGTCCCGGCCGTCTTCGGGGAGTCGGTGACCGCAGTTTGCGCTTTCGTTCCGTCCGCCGAGTCGGTTCCCGGTTGGGCGGGAACGCTACCTCCGAGGCACCCGGCGACGAGGACGAGCGCGACGAACGAGAGCGCGGGGATTTTCCGCATGATCGACACGATTTCGGTATCCGATAAATGCCTTCAGGTGATAGGAACCGCCGCTTCGCTCGCGGCCGTCCCGCCGGGGTTTAAGCGCGTTCCCACGGAGCCATCTGGCATGGGTGCCGAGGAAACGGTACGCGACTACTACGAGGCGCTCCGGCGGGGCGAACCCCTGCATCCGTTCTTCGCGGCGCGGGAGGACGTCGTGAAGTTCGGAATCAGCGAACGCCTGACCGGGTACGACGAAATCGCGGCGGGACTGCGCGAACAGACCGACACCACCGCCGATTGGAGCGTGGGGAGCGAGCGCCTCCGCGTGGTCGAAGGACGCGAGTTCGCCCGATTCTCCGACGACGTTCGACTCGCGTGGGCTGACGCCCGGACGGGCCGGCGGCGAGCGTTCGACACTCGGTGGAGCGGCGTCCTCGAACGGGACGAAGACGAATGGGTTTTCACCGGCATGCACGTCAGCGTCGCACGGGAACTCTGATGGTCGGGCCGATATCCAGCGAAGACCGAACCGCCGCGATGAGCCGTCTGAAAGCCGCAATCGTCCTCCTCGTCGGCTCCTCGGGCGGACTCATCGCGCTCCACGCCGGCGCGAGCGCGGTCGGTATGGCGGTCGCGGTGCTGAGCGGACTCGTCGTCGGCGGACTGTTGGTGTGGTATCTCGGCCGGATAACGCGGTGACCGACCGCCGTTCGACCGCACCCTTTTGAGGCGGGCGTCCGAACTCGCCGTATGTCCTACGACGAACTCCGCGAGGAACTGCGGACGCCGTCCTCCCCGAGCGTCGCGGCGTTTCCGGACGGGAGCGTGGACACGTACTGTCGAATCCGCGACGGCGACGGGTACGTCAGTTCCAGGGAGACGTTCGGAAACGAACTCGCGGGCGGCGCGGAGTCGTTCCGCCTCGAACACCGGGACCGCGAGGCGGGCGGACAGGCGGTGAACATGGCGACGCAGGCGCACGCGCTCGGCGGTCGCGTCACGCTGTTCGGTCACGTGGACCACCCGGCGTTCGCCGACCTCCCGTACGACGCGCGCTCGATGGGGAAACCGGCCTCGGTTTCGGTGGTGGAGTTCGAGGGCGACGCCGTCATGCTCGCGACCGAGTCCGAGGCGATTCGGGAGTGGACGACCGCCGACCTGCGGATTGCGGCCGGCGGCGATTTCTCGGCGCTGTTCGAGTCGGACGGGGTTTGCTGCGGGAACCTCGCGTCGTTTCCGGCGCTGGTGGAGGTGTTCCAGACCCTCGCGTCTCGAAGCGACGGGGGCGGCGCGTTCGTCTTCGACCCCGGCAACCTCACCGACGTCGCCGACGACGCCGTGACCGCCTGCTTCGACGCGCTCGCCGACCTGGACGACCGATTCGACGTGGTCGTGAGCGTGAACCGCCGGGAGCTGGAGCAGCTCGCCGGGCGGGTCGGCGCGTCTCGGGGGTCGGACGCGAGGAAACTGGACGCGGTGAGGGCGAACGCGGGCGTCTCCGGGGTCGTCTCTCACGGCGAGAGCGAGGCGGTCGCTGCGACCCGCGACGGCACCGTGACGGTCGAGAACCTCTCCGTCTCGACGGTTAAGCGAACGACGGGGGCCGGAGACCGGTTCTCCGGCGGACTGACGTTCGGTCTCGCGGCCGGGATGGAGTGGGAACCGGCGCTCGCGCTGGCGAACGCCTGCTCGTCGTGGCGCGTCGAACGCGGAACGACGGCGGGGAGAGACGACGTCGGAGAGCTGATTCCGAACCGGTGAGGGGGGGAAAACCGTAACTACGCGCCGATTCGGGCCAACCACCGCTCGGGGTGGTCGAGTTCGTCGTCGCTCGGGAGGTTCTCCGGCGCGTCCCACACTCGGGTCGCGGTTTCGATGCCTTTCGCCTCGACGACGTGCTCGAAGAACGCCTTCCCCCGCTCGTACTGCCTGCGCTTCAGGCCGAGACCGAGCAACCGACGGACGAGCTTCGAGAGGGGGTTCATCCCCTTGCGCCGCGCCTCGATCTTCCGCCGGAGGTCCTCGTACTCGTCGTCGAACGCCTCGTCCATGAGGAGTTCGGCGTAGCCCTCGACGGAGGTCATCGCGGCGTCGAGTTCGCGGAACGCCTCGCGGTCGACCTCGCCGTGCGCCAGCGCCTCGACGCCCGACTCCATCTGCGCTTCGAGGTGGCCGGAGAGCCACGGGGCCGCGCCGAACTCCGCGGCGTGGGTGACCTCGTGGAAGGCGATCCACCTGCGGAATCGGTCGAAGTCCACGCCGAGTTTGCCCGCGATGCGTTCGATGTTCGGGTGGACGAAGTAGAGGGCGTGTTCGTCGCCCTCCGCGAGTAGCAGCGGGTCGTACTGGCCGAGGACGTTGTTGCCGAGGAGCGAGAGCATCACCGACATCGTCCCGGTGTTGAGGACGCGGGCGACGTCGGGGAGCACCGTCGGACCGTGTTCCTCGATGGGTTCCATCACGCGCCGAAACGTCGTTATGTTCGCGTCGATCCAGTGGTGGCGGTTCTGGATTTCGACGGTGTCCGGCACGTCGAACGAGACGCCCGACTCCGCTCGAACGCGGCTTCGGGCGTCCCGCACGTCGTTCGCGTACGCCGACTGCTCGGCGGGTGAGAGGTCGATGGAGCCGGGCTCCGTCGCCGCCTTCGCAGCTTCGGCGACCGCGGCCCAGTCGATGGGGCCGGTTCCGGACGCGTTCGTGACGGCCCGGACGCTACGATAGAGGTTCACGATTCCTCGTTGGGTTCGAGCCGACAAAATGCTTCTGTCTGGCTACCCCCGGCGCCTGTTCCTGCGCATCGCCAGCGCGACGACGGCGAGCACGACGAGCAGCGGGCCGAGTTTCCCCGCGACCGACGGCCTCGATTCGTCGTCGGTTCGCCCCCAGTCGAGCGACGACTCCGCGGCCGACCCGCCGTCGCCCACGTTCAGCGTGAAGTTCGGTTCGTGTAGGTGCAGTTCGAAGACCCCCATACCCTACCTTCGGTCATCTCCGCCTTATCGATTCGGGATAGGTGAAACGTCGATTACACGACGCGGCGATATCCGAGAGGTTGAAGGCGCACCGCTTCCCGGCTTCCCTATGAACGAAAAACGACGCGAGTTTCTGAAGACATTGCTCACGACGCCGAGCCCGTCGGGATTCGAGGTACCCGGGCAGCGCGCGTGGGTCGAGTACGTCTCCGAGTTCGCCGACGAGGTGCGAACCGACGAGTACGGCAACGCCGTCGCGGTCGTCGAGGGCGAGGGCCCCGAACTGGCCTTCGCGGGGCACGCCGACCAGATCGGATTCATCGTCGCCGGCGTCGACGAGGACGGGTTCCTCCGCATCGACCGAATCGGCGGTTCCGACAGGACCGTCTCCAAGGGCCAGCGCGTCGAGATTCGCGCCGCGGACGGCGTCGTCCCGGGGGTCATCGGCCAGCGGGCGATCCACCTCCGCGAGCGGGAGGACGAGGAGCTCGAAGACATCGTCGAACAGCACGTCGATATCGGCGCGAAAAACGAGCGGGAAGCCGAGGAACTCGTGGACGTGGGCGACCCCATCGTCTTTTCCCCCACCGTCGAAGAGCTCCACGGGACGCGACTGGCCGGGCCGGGTATCGACAACCGCGTCGGGACGTGGGTGGCGGCCGAGGCCCTCCGCCGCGCGGCGGAGCGGGACGCGGACGCGACGGTGTACGCCGTGAGCACGGTCCAGGAGGAGGTCGGCTTGCAGGGTGCCAAGATGGTCGGCTTCGACCTCGACCCCGACGCCGTCGTCGCCGTCGACGTAACGCACGCGATGGACAGTCCCGACATGACGAACGAGGAGCGGTTCAAGGACATCAGCGTCGACCTCGGCGGCGGTCCGGTCGTCGCGCGCGGGAGCGCTAACCACCCCGAAGTCGTCGCCGCGGTGCGCGAGGCCGCGCGCGACGCGGACATCCCCGTTCAGCTGCAGGCGTCGGGAATCCGGACCGGAACCGACGCGGACGCCTTCTTCACGGCTCGGGGCGGCACGCCGTCGCTCAACCTCGGCCTGCCGAACCGGTACATGCACACGCCGGTCGAAGTCGTCGACACGGACGACCTGGAGGCCGCGGCGGAGCTCCTCGCCGAGTTCGCCGCCCGGTCGGGCGACCGGGACGGGTTCGCGGTCGACCTCTGATTCGGGGCCGGGTTCGACTCGCGTTCCGGTACGTTTATCAACGCAAACAATGGGCTTGTTGATATGAGCGGACGACCACTCGACGTGCTCGAAGCGTCGCTGAACTCCGCGGTGACCGTGCAGTTGAAAGGTGGCGAGGAGTTCACCGGCACGCTTACCGGCTACGACCAGCATATGAATCTCGTCATCGAGGACGAAGACACAACCATTATACGCGGCGATAACGTCGTTTCGATTACTCCATGACTGGTGCAGGAACCCCAAGCCAGGGCAAGAAGAACAAAACGACGCACGTGAAGTGCCGTCGCTGCGGCGAGAAGTCCTACCACGTTCGAAAGAAGGCCTGCTCGTCGTGCGGATTCGGCAAATCGAGCAAGCGACGCGACTACGAGTGGCAGAGCAAAGCGGGCGACAGCTGACTCCCGCTGCGGATCTTTTCACTCCTTCCAACCATCGACCGTGAGCCGTCGGTGTCTCGCGCCCGTCGATATACACGAAAGTGCATATTTCGTGTTTTCGCGATGCTGAATTCGGCACGATAACGAGAGTTTTTACTACCGGCCCGCACTACGGACGCCTATGTCAGGTGGCCGGGCCGGGAACCTCGAAAAACCAACCGAAAAGTGCGGCGTCGTCGGGGCGTCGCTCGCGGGGCGTGACGCCGCGCGTCCCCTCTACTACTCGTTGTACGCCCTCCAGCACCGCGGGCAGGAGTCCGCCGGCATCGTCACGCACGACGGATTTCAACAGCACAGCCACGTCGAGATGGGACTGGTCGGCGACGCCTTCGGCGAGGACGACATCGACGGTCTCGCGGGGAGCGCCGGAATCGGCCACGTCCGGTACCCGACCGCCGGGAGCGTGGACAAAAGCTGCGCCCAGCCATTCACGGTCTCGTTCAAGAGCGGGTCGCTCGCGCTCTCGCACAACGGGAACCTCGTCAACTCCGACGAGATTCGGGACGAGCTCGCCGGAAAGGGCCACGCCTTCACCTCCGACGGCGACACCGAGGTCATCGCCCACGACCTCGCGCGCAACCTGCTCGAAGAGGACCTCATCCGCGCGGTCAAGCGGACGATGAACCGCATCCACGGCTCGTACTCGCTCGCCATCATGCACGACGACACCGTGCTCGGCGTGCGCGACCCCGAAGGAAACCGCCCCCTCGTCATCGGCGAAGTCGAAGACGGCTACGTCGTCGCTTCCGAGTCGGCGGCCATCGACACCATCGACGGCGAACTCGTGCGCGACGTACGGCCCGGCGAACTGGTCGTCCTCCAGCCCGACGGCGAGGGGTTCGACACGTACCAACTCGTGGAGCGCGAGCGAACCGCCCACTGCTTCTTCGAACACGTCTACTTCGCCCGCCCCGACAGCGTCATCGACGGCAGTCTCGTCTACGAGGTGCGGCGCGAACTCGGCCGAAAACTCTGGGAGGAGAGCGGCATCGAGACCGACGTGGTCATGCCCGTGCCGGACTCGGGACGCGCGTTCGCCTCGGGGTACGCGGAGGCGGCCCAGGAGGACGGTTCGGACGTGGAGTTCGCCGAGGGTATGATGAAGAATCGCTACGTCGGGCGGACGTTCATCATGCCGACGCAGGACGAGCGGGAGCGCGCGGTGCGGCTCAAACTCAACCCCATCAAATCCACCGTCGAGGGCCGAACCGTGACGCTCATCGACGACAGCATCGTCCGCGGGACGACGTCGACCCAACTCGTCCAACTGCTCAAAGACTGCGGAGCCGAGGAGGTTCACATGCGTATCGGCGCGCCGCCCATCGTCGCGCCCTGCTACATGGGCATCAACATGGCGACCCGCGGGGAACTCATCGCTTCGGACAAGTCGGTCGGCGACATCCGGGACGCCATCGACGCCGACAGCCTCGCCTACCTCTCGAAGGAGGCCATCGCGGAGTCCCTCGAAACCGAGAAGGGCGACCTCTGTCTGGGCTGCGTGACCGGCGAGTACCCCTACGACATCGACGACGAGGAGACCGACCGCGACGTGACCCGGCCCGTCATCGAAGGCGCGAGTTCGGACGACTGAGAGCGACGCTTCGGGAGCGGTTTTTTCGGACGGGAGCGGACGGACGATTCGCCGTGTTCGTCGGCCCCTTCGGCCTCACCGACCTCCGCCCCGAAATTCACCGTCAGTTCAGCAGTCGGTGGATGTCGTCCTCGTCCAGCACGTCGAGGAGGCTCTCTCCGCTCTCGTACCGCTCCCGTTGGCTCGGCGTGAGAAACGAGTCGTCGCGCTCTTCCAGCCGCTCTTCTAGCATCTCGTCCAGATCGTCCTCGTCGTACCCCGGAATCGGCATACATGTGGTAGGGAGCGACGAGTCAAATATCGTGCGGTTAGTTACCACGCCACCGCGCCGAATCGCGGCAGCGAATCCGAGACGGCGACCGGCGAGGTCAGTAGACGACGTACAGCAGCGCGTAGACGACCACGCCGAGCGCGAACGAGACGAGCCACAGCGACGTCGCGACCCGTCCCACGCGTCGGTGGTTCGTTCGCGGTATCGCGCCGACCGGTCGGGAGAGCGCCAGCAGGAGCACGTAGTACAGCAGGGGGATGCAGACGATGGCGAGGAGGATGTGAACCGCCAGTACCGGGAGGTAGACGAACCGCTCTATCGCGACGGGGCCGGGGAACTCGGTCGGCCCTTCGAGCGACACGCGGTAGAGGTAGAGACCGAGGAACGCGACGAACAGCGCCAGTCCGGTCAGCATCCCGGCGCGGTGGCGGGCGACGTTCCCGCGTCGAATCGCCCGCCACGCGCCGCCGATGACGGCGATGGCGACGACGCTGATGACCGCGTTGGCGTGCGGAATCGCGGCTATCACCGAGTCTGGCGCGCGCGGAATCGACTGTTCGGGAACGACGCCGAGCACCGCGCCGAACACCAGCGCCAGCGAGACGGCGGTCAGAAGCGCGGTCAGCACCGGGACGTTGTTTCGAACCGTAGCTTCCATACTCCGATTTCGTACTCGGGCGGCATACCAGTTACTTCACGATTCGGTACAGGGGCTCATCGTCACACACTGGACAGGTTTCGGACGGAAGGTTGAACGCCCGGGCGCAGTTGGGACAGACGTAGTCGATTTGGTTGTTCCGAATCCGGTTCACGAGGCGGCGAACGGGCATGGTTTCCGTAACGTGCGCGTCGATAATTACGCTACCGGCAGTCGATTGATAGGTACGTGCGAACCCCTCTCGTTTCCGAGTCAAATGAAAGCCCTTTTATCGGGTCACCCGCAACGGTTGAGTGCGGAAACAGACGGCGAGCGTGGGTAGCCAAGCTAGGCCAACGGCGCAGCGTTGAGGGCGCTGTCCCGTAGGGGTCCGCCGGTTCAAATCCGGTCCCACGCATCGCAAGATGCAGGTGATCTCCTTCGCGGACATCACCCACGCACAATCCTACCGAAGTTACAGTGACCAGCCGAGGCTGATTCGTTCTTCTGATCGCTATCGAATCGCAAACGCAGCTTAGATTCAACTCGTTTCCGAACTGTTCCGTTGCCGTCGGCGGAGCGCCCACCGAATCCCGATTCCGAGGAGAAACCCGAACGAAGCGAGTATCGCACCGTCGGGAAGCGTTCGCGCCGCTGCCGAAACTGGGTCGAGGTAAAGATTCGCGATTCGGTCGAGAGAACCGATAGTCCAGAGACGATTTCCGTAGGCCGGGGCGATCCCCAGTAACAGACTCGGTAGATAGCCTTCGTTCAGATACGCCTGAATCGCGGACAGACCGACGACGATGACTGCACCCCGCGTCGCCAGACCGAGTGCAGTTCCGTCTAAGGCGAAGAACTGATGGAGTTCGAACAGAAGTTCGTTTTCGAATCCCGTGATGAGGGTAAGGTATTCGACTCCCGCACCGACGATGACGAAGACGCCTGCGAGGGCGAGTGCTCGCCAAGTTCTCGTCCGGTCGGTCCCGAAAAGCACCGATTCGAGACGCCTCACTCGGTAATCCATGCGAAGTAGTTGCGATTGTAACAATAAGTAGTTCGGTGCCGGGCGTCGGATGGAAGACGGCGTTCGCGTGACTCGAAAGACGGTCAGAGTCCTTCGTGCGTTACGATTCGGTCGCGCCACTCCGGCGGAATCGGAGACGGTTCGCCCGCGTCTCGGTCGACCGCGACCTGCACGACCTCCGCGGTGGCGGCCGTGTCGTCCCCCGCGCGAATCTCGCATTCCATCGTGACGCTGGACTCGCCGAGGTCGAGGACGCGGAGGGCGACGGTCACGTCGTCCGTCGAGGTGATCGGCCGCCGGTAGTCGATCTCGAGGTGGGCGACGACGCCCTCGATATCGTCCCGGGGGACGCCAACGACGTCCCGGAAGTAGTCGAATCGCGCCTCCTCCAGAAACGTCGCGTAGACGGCGTTGTTGACGTGACCCATCGTGTCGAGGTCGCGGTAGCGCACCTCGACGTCGGTCGTGTAGCCGAACTCGTCCATGGAAACCGTAGCCGGAGGCGGGTAAATCCGTCTGTCGGTTCGAAGGCGCTAGCCTCTACGGCGACGGCGTCACTCGAAAATTCCGGCGTCTCGAAGTCGGAGTCGACCCAGTTTCCGAACGTCCACCTCCCCGTTCCGTGCGGATTCGACGGAAACAAACCGCGCGTCCGCGGCGTCGGAACCGGCTTCCACCTCGCCGTCGGTCGCCGCGCGGTCGGTGCGGTAATTTATCGAGCGGTAGTTCGCTCGCGGACCCTCCGAGAGGACCGTCCCGACGAGTTCCAACTCGTCGGGGTCGACGGCGAGTCCCGTCTCTTCGCGGAGTTCGCGGGCGGCCGCCGCCCGCGCGGGCTCGTCGTACTCCGGATGCCCCGCCGGGAGGTCCCAGCGACCGGCATCTCGGCCGCCCTTCCGTCGAATCAACAGGACGCGGTCGTCTTCGCGGACGGTTACGCTCGTCGTCGGCACCGATTGCCGCCACCAGACGCGGTCGCACGACGAACAGTAATCCCGGTCTCTGCCCTCGATTTCGGTGCTCGCGGGTTCGTCGCCGCAGTCCGGACAGTAGTTCGCTGCGCAGGCGATCATCGCGTTCGCCGATTACGTCAGATGATTAATTATTATTCCGTTCGCGTGGTCGCGGCTCGGAGCGCACGGGACGCGGCAAAGTATTTTGTCGGTAGCCGCACCGAATTCGCACGATGGTAGACGCCACGAAGGAGCCGGACGTTCGCACGAGGGTGATGAACGGAGTCGCCGTTCCGTCGGTCGAACCCGAAGAGGGACGGGACGACCATCCCGACCACGAACGCGCCTCGATACGGTCGCTCCGCCGGCTGGTTCGCCCCGGCGACAGCGTCGTCGTCGTCGGTGGCGGCTGGGGCGTTTCGACCGTGGTCGCCGCTCGGATGACCCACTTCGAGGGCGACGTGACGACCTTCGAACCCACGTCGAGGATGCTCGAAACCATCGAGCGGACGGTCGAAGTCAACCGCGTGGCCGACCTCGTGACGCTCGAACACGCGGCGATAGGCGAGTTCGCGGGCGAAGAGCTGTGGGGCGAGGCAGACGGCGCGCGGCGCTCCCCGGACGCGATTCCGGACTGCGACGTGCTGGAGTTGGACTGCGAAGGTGCGGAACTTGACATCCTTCGCTCGTTGGAGATCGACCCGAGAGTAATCGTCGTCGAAACGCACGACCACCTCGGCTCGCCGCCCGAGGAAGTCAGCGCAGCGTTGGATCGCCTCGGCTACGAGGTAGTGGCCGAAGGCACCGCCGGTTTCCACGACGACTTACCGGTGCTGACGGCGACGAAAAAGGGTTCTCGCTAGTCCGACCTGACCATCACGTCGGTCGCTTTGATTACCGCCGTGAGTTCCATTCCCTCCTCTATCTCCAGGTCCTCGGCCGATTCGCGGGTGACGACCGCGGTGACCGTCTCGCCGTTCACGTCGAGGGAGACCTCCGCCGTGACGTCCCCCGTTTTCACCTCGACGACCTCGCCGCTGAGTCGGTTTCGCGCGCTTAGCATCTTCTCTCCCCCCGGCGCGAAGACGCCGACCGAATCGATAAGCGTTCGGGCGCGGTTTGCTCCGGTGGACAAACGCGATATTGAAATGTGGCCACTTCCTAACAGGTGTATGGCCAAATACTCGACCGGGAACTCCTCCGGCGGCGGCGGTGGCGGTTCCTGCGAACTCTGCGGGAAGACCACCGACTCGCTGACCGAGGCGAACGTGGCGGGCGCGCAGTTGAACGTGTGTCGAAACTGCGCGAGCCACAGCGACACGACCAAATCCGAGCGAAAGAAGCGCGCGGAGCCGAGCGAACGAGACCGGAAGCGCCGGGCCGCCCAGCAGACGGCGAAGATGGACGACGCGCGAAAGGGCGACGCGAGCCACTGGGAGGAGGAGGGAACGAACTACGCCGACGACCCGCTTCCGTACCTCGTCTCCGATTACGGTGACCGCGTGCTCGAAGCGCGACAGGACGCCGGACTCCAGCGCGGGGAACTCGCCGACGAACTCGGCATCGCGGAGAACGACCTCCTCGCGGTCGAGCAGAACCGCGCCAACCGCGCGAGCGTCGGCGGGTCGGTCATCGAGGCGCTCGAAGACCACCTCGACGTGACGCTGTCGGAATCGGCGTAGCGTTTTTGCCCGCCCGCTTCCGAGAACGGGTATGACCCGCGCGCCAGCGGAACCGTATCTGACGAGTTTCGACGCGACCGTCGAACGACGGGACGGACGCGACGTAGTGCTTTCGGAGACGTACTTCTACGCCGAGAGCGGCGGCCAACCGGCCGACCGCGGGACGCTCGGGAACGCACCGGTCGCGAACGTGCAGAAACGCGACGGCGAAGTGGTCCACACGCTCGACCCGGAGTCGGAACCGGATTTCGAAGTCGGAGACACCGTCGTCGGCCGTGTGGACGAGGAGTTCCGCACCTACTGCATGCGAGCGCACACCGCGAGTCACGTGCTCTACGGCGCGGGCCGGCGGGTGTTGGACGACCTCGGCTACGGCGGGTTCGACATCGGCGAGGAGAAGGTCCGCGTCGACTTCCGGACCTCGACCGACGTCGACGACGCGCTCCTCGCGGAACTCGAACGACTGACGAACCGCGCGGTCTGGGACTCGCTTCCGGTGTCGTGGGAGGAGGTGCCGAAATCGGAGGCGATGGAGCGCGACGAAATCGCGTTCAACACGAAGACGGAGGAGGGCGTGCTGAGCGATTCCGACACGGTTCGGGTCGTCGACGTCGCCGACTGGGACGTGGCGGCCTGCGGCGGAACCCACGTCGAGAACACCCGCGAAATCGGCTCCGTGACCCTCCTCGACCGCTCCAACCCCGGCGAGGGCCTGACTCGCGTGGAGTTCGCGGTCGGCCCGTCCGCCGTCCGAAAGCGAACCGACGAGAAGCGAGCGGCGCTCGACGCGGCGCGAGTCGCGGGGACGAGCGTCGCGGACTTGCCCGACGAAATCGCCCGCCTCTCGGACGAAGTCGAGTCGCTCGAAGCCGAGTTGCGGGACGCGAAATCCCAACTCGTCGGCGCGAAGATAGACGAACTCGCGGACGAGACGGTCTCCCGCGACGGCCGCGAGTGGCTGGTCGGCACCATCGACGGCGTCGGCCCGAACGACCTCGCGGACAGGGTGCAGGAACTCGCGGGCGACGCGGCCGACGTGGTCGTTCTCGCCGGAAAAGACGGCTCGACGTTCCTCGTGGCCGGAACCGACGGCGACGTGGCGGCGGGCGACGTGGTGAGCGAGGTGACCGCCGAGTTCGGCGGCGGCGGCGGCGGCAGTCCGACGTTCGCGCAGGGCGGCGGACTGTCGGCGGAACCGGAAGACGTGGTCGGCTTCCTGCGCGAGTAGTTCCGACGCCGACTCAAACGTCCAACTGCTCGAAGAGGAACGTCCGCTCGTCCAGTTTCTCGCGCACGACCATCTCCGTGGACTTGCCGGTTCCGTGACCCGTATCCCGTTCTTCGCGGAGGAGGACGGGTCGGTCGGAGGTGTTCAGTTCCTGCATCCGCGCGGTCATCTTCCGCGCGTGGAACGGAAGAACGCGGCTATCGCCCTCGGCGGTTTTGAACAGCACGACGAGGGTCTCGAACCGCGTACGGAGTTCGTCGCGGACGACACCCCGGAGCGGGAATCGTCGTACTCGTTCCGGGCGGCGACCCACTCGCCGACCGATTCGTCGTCGCCTTCCGGCCAGCGATAAGGGTCGGAAATCCCCTCGCCGTGGAGCGTCTCGACGGTTTCGCGTCTCTCGGCTCGGGGCGGGTCTGTCGACATACCGTCGGCTCCCGTCAGGGGGACAATACGTCTCGGGAACCGGCAATTCGCTAAAAAACGTCCGAACCGGCGCCGAGTAACCGTCGACGCGCGGGCGCGGAACGGACACCTTTTTCCTCCCGCCCCCGAAGGGCGGGCATGGACCTCTCTTCGGAACAGCGGGCCATTCGCGACGTGGTTCGGGAGTTCGCCGTCGAGGAGATTCGGCCGACCGCGGCCGAGGGCGACGAGAACCAGGAGTTTCCCGAGGACGTGTGGGACGGCCTCGCGGAACTGGACATGACGGGCATGACGGTGCCCGAGGAGTACGGCGGCATCGACGTGGGGAGCCTGACCTACAGCGTCGTCAACGAACAGGTCGCCTACGGGTCGCTCTCGGTGGCGACCGCGCTCTCGGTGCACTGCCTCGCCACGTCGTGTCTCGCGGAGTTCGGAAACGACGAGCAGAAAGAACGGTGGCTTCCGGAGATGGCCGAGGGTCGCCCAGTCGGGGCGTTCGCGCTCTCGGAACCGGAGGCGGGGTCGAACCCCGCCGAGATGTCCACCGAGGCGCGCCGCGAGGGCGACGAGTACGTCGTCAACGGGAAGAAACAGTGGATAACGAACGGGAAGCGCGCGGACGTCATCGTCCTCTTCGCCAAGACCGACCGCGACGACCCCCGGAGCATCACGCAGTTCGTCGTGCCGAAGGACGCGGGCGTCGAAGTCGGGAAGAAGGAGGATAAACTCGGCCTGCGAGCGAGCGACACCACCAGCCTCATCTTCGACGACGTGCGGATTCCGGCCGAGTATCGGCTCACCGAGGAAGGTCGCGGCCTCTCCGCGGCCTTCCACATCCTCACCGGCGGGCGCATCGGCATCGCCAGCCAGGCGGTCGGTCTCTCGCAGGCCGCGCTGGACCAGGCCGTCGACTACGCGGGGGAACGCGAGCAGTTCGGCAAGCCCATCGCCGATATCCAGACCATCCGGCACAAACTGGCCGACATGCAGACGAAGTTGCAGGCGTCGCGCCTGCTAACCCGCGACGCGGCCCGCCTCGCGGACGCCGGGGAAGATTACCAGATGGCGGCGAGCATGGCGAAGTACTTCGCCAGCGAGTCGGCGGTCGACATCACCAACGAGGCGGTGCAGATACACGGCGGCTACGGCTACACCACGGACTTCGACGTGGAGCGGTTCTACCGCGACTCGAAGATAACGACCATCTACGAAGGCACCTCCGAGATTCAGAAGAAAGTCATCGCCCGGAGCCTCCTCGACTAGCCCCAGTAACTTTATATCAAATCCGAAAAATGGATGAGTCGATGACCGTTTCGGACTCCTCGTCGCTCGTCTCGTTCGACGCAGACGCGGTGGTCGCCACCCTACGGGGGATGACGGACGACGCGGTTCACCTCTGCGTCGAATACGACACCGAGGAGTTCAACACGCTCTACGCCGACGAGACGACGCTCGCGCTGTACGGGAGCGAACGGGACATGATAGACCACTTCGAGGAAGTGCTCTCCTACGTTCACGTCGATTTCATGGAGAAGGACCTCTTCGAGGACGTGTTCCGCGCCGCGGGCGAGGTTCGCGCGTTCGTCACCTACATGGACAACGTCACGCTCGTCCGGATGCTCGTCGGACAGGAGGGACTGTTCTTCACGGTGTCCCCCGGAACCGACGTGACGGAACTCGTCGAGGCGGCCGAAGACGCGATAGGGTCGTAACCGACCGAAGTCCCTTTGCTCTCCACCCGCCTACGGCGAGTCGTGACCGACGATGTTTCGGCGGTAGTGTACGACCTGGACGGGACGCTCGTCGACCTCGTCGTGGACTGGGACGAGGTGGCGCGGGACGTCGCCCGCGTCCTCGAAGACCACGGCGTGGACGCGAGCGACGCCGACCTCTGGCACATGCTCGACTTGGCCGACGAGGCGAACGCCCGCGACCCCGTCGAGGAAGTCATCGGCGAACACGAGCGCGAGGGGGCGCGGCTCTCGACCCGCCTTCCGCACGCTGACGAACTCCTCGAGTGCGAACTCCCCGTCGGCGTCTGTTCGCTGAACTGCGAAGCGGCCTGCCGCGTCGGCCTCGAGACGCACGACCTCGCGGACTGCGTCGACGCGGTCGTCGGCCGCGACTCGGTGGCGACGCGAAAACCCGACCCGGAACCCCTTCGCGCGACCCTTCGGGCGCTGGGAGTCGACGGAAACGCGCTCTTCGTCGGCGATTCGCGTCGGGACGAACTGACGGCGGAGCGCGCGGGAATCAGTTTCGAGTACGTGTAGCCGGCGACACAGGTCGCGCGTTCAGTCCGCTTGCTGCGTTCGCGCGTAGAAGTACACCGCGACCGCGGTGACGAACCAGACGACGGCGCCGACGCGGACGGCGAAGGAGACGCGGGAGGACCACGTCGGGAGCGAAACGCCGGAGGCGACCGCGAGCGCCGCGACGACCGGCGCGCCGACGACGATGGTCGTGACGAAGGTGACCTGCATCACCCACCCGTAATCCACGCCCTCCGGTTCGTGCGTCTCGACTGGTTCGGGCACGGGTGAACTCCCGTACCGGGCGGGCTTAAGCGTTGTCAGGTCGAATTCCGGCGAAACCCTCACTGACCGGGCAGATTAAGCCCTCGGACGAGAACTACGACGTATGCCAACGGTGAGGGACATCCGCGCCAAGGCGGGCGAAGAGCCGATAACGATGCTCACGGCGTACGACGCGCCGACCGCGAGCGTCGTGGACGAGGCCGGTATCGACGTCATCCTCGTGGGAGACAGCATGGGGAACGCGGTACTCGGCTACGATTCGACGCTTCCCGTCACGGTGGACGAGGTAGCGAGTCGCACGGGCGCGGTCGTTCGCGGCGTCGAGGAGGCGCTCGTCGTCGCCGACCTGCCGTTTCTCAGCTTCGGCTACGACGAGAAGAGCGCGGTCGAGAACGCGGGCCGGATGCTGAAAGAGGAGGGCGCGAACGCCGTCAAAATCGAGAGCGGACGCCACACCGTCGGGTTGACCGAGACGCTCTCGCAGGTCGGAATCCCGGTGATGGCGCACCTCGGCCTGACGCCGCAGCGCGTCAACCAGTTGGGGTACGCCCGGCAGGGGACGTCCCGCGAGGCGGCGGACGAGATGGTCGAACTCGCCCGCGAACACGAGGAGGCGGGCGCGTTCTCGCTCGTCCTCGAACACGTCCCGGCGAATCTCGCGGCGACCATCACCGAGGAACTCACCATCCCGACCATCGGCATCGGCGCCGGCCCGCACACCGACGGACAGGTGCTCGTCATCACCGACGTGATGGGACTCGGCGACTGGAGTCCGAGCTTTTCGAAGCAGTTCGGCGACGTAAAGGGGGAGATGCAACGAGCGGTCTCGGCGTACCGCGACGAGGTGGAGTCCGGCGAGTTCCCGTCGGACGAACACTCGCACGTGGAAGAAGAGTTGGACGGCGTGTACTGATCACCGAACCTCGTCCAAGAACCGCGTCAGCGTTCCGTTGAACGCCTCGGGCGTTTCGAGCATGGCGAGGTGGGCGGCCCCCTCGATTTCGGCGTACCGTCCGTCGCGCACGTTCTCGGCCAGGAACTCGTGGTACCACGGCGGGGTGAGCATGTCGTGTTCGCCGACGACGGCGAGCGTCGGGGCGGTTATCTCGTCCAGTCGGTCGCGCACGTCGAAGGTGTGACAGGAGCGAAAGTCCCGGCTCGTGACGCGCAGGCCGACTTCGTACATCGCCTCCCGCGAGAGTTCGACGTAGCGGTCGTCCGGGTCGTGGAAGAGTCGGTCGTCCTCGTGGAGGAACTCGACCGCCCGGTCGAAATCCCCGTCGAGCCACGCGAGCAGGTCGTCCATCACGGAGAGTTTCGCGCCGGTTCCGACGAGCGCGACGGCGTCCGCTTCGAACTCGCGTTCGAGGAGGAGGTGCAGGACGACCGCGCCGCCGAGCGAGTTCCCGACGAGGGTTCGCGCGCCCGTCTCCTCGGCGACCGCCAACGCGTCGTCCGCGTACGCCGAGAGCGCGCCCCACCCCGCGTCGGCGTCGACGTCCTCGGATTCGCCGTGACCGCTCAAGTCGAGGGCGACGACGGGGAACGAGGGGGCGAGTCTGGCGATTTGTGCCTTCCAGAGCCCGTGCGTGCCGCCGCTCCCGTGGACGAACAGCACGGGGTCGCCCGCGCCACCGCGGTTCGCGCGACGGTACGCGGTCGTTCGGCCGTGGTGAGTGACCGATTCCATACCGTTCGTTCTCACGCCCGTAGCATAAAGCTCGGGACGGGTGCCGAATGGGAACTGCATTTCTACCTCTATTTAGAAAACCGCAAGACGTAGAAGACTTCATCAGAGAAAGATATAAATAGTAGCGCGACTAACTATGGGTTAGCAACAATGTCACTCGAACGTATATCACGGCAGGACGACTACGTCGCCCGTCACTACAGCTACGACGAGGACGAGGTCATCGTCGCGGACTTCGGTGCGTCCGACGTTTCCGTCGACGTACTGGACGATGTCGCCATCGTCGTCGCGGAACACGACGGCGAGCACTTCCAGACCGAACTCGAACTGCCGGAGGGAGAGGCGCAAGCGTTTATCAATAACGGTGTCGTCACTATCGAGGTGAGACGATGAAACTTACTGTCAAGCCACTCAAACAGAAGGACGCGGGTCGCGGACTCGCGGCGGTCGACCGACGCTCGATGAAGGAACTGGAGGTCGAGAACGGCGACTACATCGTCATCGAGGGGCGTGGGCAGGGTCGCGCGGTCGCGCGCGTCTGGCCCGGTTACCCGGAGGACGAGGGTCGCGGCGTCATCCGAATCGACGGTAAACTTCGTCAGGAGGCCGGCGTCGGCATCGACGACAAGGTCACCATCGAGAAGGCCGACGTGAAACCCGCGAACCGGGTCACCATCGCCCTCCCGCAGAACCTCCAGATTCGCGGGAACATCGCGCCCCACATCCGCGATAAGCTGAGCGGACAGGCCATCACGCAGGGGCAGGCCATCCCCTTCGGTTTCGGCCTGATGGGGATGGGCTCCGGACAGTCGATCCCGCTCAAGGTCGCCAGCACCGACCCGGACGGGACGGTCGTCGTCACCGACTCCACCGAGATCCAGATCAGCGAACGCCCCGCCGAGGAGATCGCGGCCGGAAGCGGCGGCGGCGGACAGGCCCGCCCGGACGTGACCTACGAGGATATCGGCGGACTGGAGGGCGAACTCGAACAGGTTCGGGAGATGATAGAGCTCCCGATGCGCCACCCGGAGCTGTTCAGTCGCCTCGGCATCGACCCGCCGAAGGGCGTGCTCCTCCACGGCCCGCCGGGCACCGGGAAGACGCTGATGGCGAAGGCCGTCGCCAACGAAATCGACGCGTACTTCCAGACCATCTCCGGTCCGGAGATAATGTCGAAGTACTACGGCGAGAGCGAAGAGCAACTCCGCGAGGTGTTCGAGGAGGCCGAGCAGAACTCCCCGGCCATCATCTTCATCGACGAACTCGACTCCATCGCGCCCAAACGGGAGGAGGCGGGCGGTGACGTGGAGCGCCGCGTCGTCGCGCAGTTGCTCTCCCTGATGGACGGACTCGAAGAGCGCGGCGAGGTGACGGTCATCGCGGCGACCAACCGCGTGGACGCCGTCGATCCCGCGCTCCGCCGCGGCGGGCGCTTCGACCGCGAGATCGAGATCGGCGTGCCGGACCGCGACGGCCGCCTCGAAATCCTGCAGGTGCACACCCGCGGGATGCCGCTCGCCGACAGTATCGACCTGGAGGAGTACGCCGACAACACCCACGGCTTCGTCGGTGCCGACCTCGAATCGCTGGCCCGCGAGTCTGCGATGAACGCGCTCCGGCGCGTCCGCCCGGAACTCGACCTCGAATCGGACGAGATTCCGGCGGACGTACTGGAGTCGCTGAAGGTCACCGAGAAGGACTTCAAGGAGGCGCTGAAGGGTATCGAACCCTCCGCGCTCCGCGAGGTGTTCGTCGAGGTCCCCGACGTGTCGTGGGAGCAGGTGGGCGGTCTCGAGGACACCAAAGAGCGCCTGCGCGAGACCATCCAGTGGCCCCTCGACTACCCCGAGGTGTTCGAGGCGCTCGACATGGAGGCCGCGAAGGGCGTCCTGATGTACGGCCCGCCGGGCACCGGGAAGACGCTGATGGCGAAGGCCGTCGCCAACGAGAGCGACAGCAACTTCATCTCCATCAAAGGCCCCGAACTGCTGTCGAAGTGGGTCGGCGAGTCCGAGAAGGGCGTCCGAGAGGTGTTCAGCAAGGCCCGCGAGAACGCCCCGACCGTGGTGTTCTTCGACGAGATCGACTCCATCGCCACGGAGCGAGGACGCGGCGAAGGCGGCGGCTCGCAGGTCAGCGAGCGCGTCGTCTCGCAACTGCTGACCGAACTCGACGGCCTCGAAGAACTCGAAGACGTGGTCGTCATCGCAACCTCGAACCGCCCCGACCTCATCGACTCGGCGCTCCTGCGCCCCGGTCGACTCGACCGGCACGTCCACGTGCCGGTTCCCGACGAGGACGCCCGGAAGGCCATCTTCGAGGTGCACACCCGGAACAAGCCGCTGGCCGACGACGTCGACTTGGATGAACTGGCCGCCGAGACCGGCGGCTACGTCGGTGCCGACATCGAGGCCGTCTGCCGCGAAGCCGCGATGGCCGCGAGCCGCGAATTCGTCCAGAGCGTCTCGCCCGAGGACATCGGCGACAGCGTCGGTAACGTCCGCATCACGGCGGAGCACTTCGAGCACGCGCTCGGCGAGGTGACGCCGAGCGTCACCGAGGAGACGCGCGAACGCTACGAGGAGATCGAAGAGCGCTTCGACACCGCCGAACCCGAGACCGAGGAACGCGCCGTCGGTCGGACGTTCCAATAGAACCGATTACGGCGGTCGCGGCCAGGAAGGCCGACAACCGTCGGCCCTCCCGACGGCTCCCTGAAAACGGTTCATCAGAAGCGCCCCTCCTTCACTTCGCTACGCTCCGTTCAGTCGTCAGCCCGCTCGCTACGCTCGCGGCGAACCGTTAGCCATCGTGCGGATGCGTTGATTGCGGTTTTCTGGCGGTTGTGTCACCTACTATTTTTGACGGTTGTGTCGATCGCTACTCCGTGATCGGTGTCCCTGCTGATTTTCGGTGATCGGTTCGCTTACTGCTTTCTGGCGGTTGTGTCACCGGCCTACCGCTTCGCTGTCGGTCGCCGTTCGGCGGGTCGCGAAATCTTCCGGATTTGTCGGTACGTCGCGTAAGATGTAATTTTGCAAAGTATTTTACCGAATCACTCCGACGGGGCGACTACGATGTTAGTCGTCCACACGAGTATCCCTCTCAAATCCGAGCGCCGGGAAGAAGCGATCGAGGCCGCCGAAACGCTCGTCGAGCACTCACGAAACGAGGATGATCCGTTACCGAGCGATGACCGATGTCGAGAATCCGAACGTCCTCCGATTTTTCGAGCAGTACGAGGCTGTCGCGGCGCTGGAGGCACACGTAGAGACGGATCACTATCGGGTATTCAACGACGACCTGCCGAACTTCGTCGACGGTCGGATCGAAACGATTCGGTTCCTGGCCGATGATTCCGAAACCGTCGATTTCGACATCGACGAACTCCGGACCGAATCGTAGGCGTATCCTACTGATCGATGTCGGCGGTGCCGGCGAAGTCTCTAAACGTTTTCGCAGGTCGCTCCGGCAAAGGCAACTACTCCAACTTCTCCGCCGCGTCCCGCTCGATGAGCGGCGCGGCGTTCTCGGCGGGCAGCGTCACCACGTCCTCGCTCGTGAGTTCGTACTCCCGTTCGTCCACGCCGAGTATCGAACCCACGTCGCGGGTGATGCGAACCATCGTCCGCTCGTCCGAGAGCGCCGGTTCGGTCGCGGCCGCCGTCTCGTCGGCGGTCGATTCCGCTTCGGGCGCTGCGTCCGGTTCCTCGCCCGCGGTCGGCTCCGGCGGTTCCGACGACTCCGGCGCTCTCGCGTCCGACGGTTCGGTGTCGCCCGCGACCGCCGCCGCTTCGTCCGTCGGTCGGTCGGCCGAGCGGTCTGCCGGGCGGTCGACGGAACCGGCCGCGTCCGACGCCGGTTCGGAATCGGTGGCGGTCGGTTCCGCCGCGTCCGAATCCGTCGCGGACACCTCCCCGGCGAGCACGTCGAGTACGGTGGATTTGTTCGTCTCGATGCGCCCCACGAGGTCGGCGAACAGCGTCTGCTCTTCGCTGGTCAATCCCTCCTCGTCCGCGGGAATTCCGGCGGCCGCGAGGCTCGCGCGCTTGACGACTTTCCCCACTCGTCGTTCGTACACGGCCTCGACGACCTCCTCCGCCGTCTGTATCTCGTCGGTCAGTCGATTGACCTCGGCGGAGTCGAACGGATCGTCGGCCCGTTCGGCGGCCCGCTCGCGCTCCTCGCGCAGGTCGCGGATGTACTCGCCCACGTCCGCGTAGAAGGATTCCCGCAGGTGCTGCAGGCTATCCTTCGAGCGCTCCTTGCTCTGAACGCTGCGGAGTTCGTCGAGGTTCATTCTTTCCCTTTTTCTGCCCGGCCACGCGCCATGAGGAAGATAGCGACGTACTCGGGAATCGTTACATTGCCTGCGGGAATGGTAAAGCTTTCGCCACCTAGTTCGATTTTCGCCGCTTCCTCTAGTTCGATAGTCACGTCGTGTCTCGTGAACGTCTCCGGAATCGCGTCGACGAGCGGGTCGAAATCGGCGAGTTCGTCGCGCGGAATTCGGGTCACTTCGAGACCGCTCCCGCCGTGGAGGCTCCCCGGGAGGCGGATGAGGCGGTGGGTGTCGGTCGTCACGGGTTCGTCCACCGCCGCGCTCTCCGCAGCGAACACCTCCGAGGCGACGATGCGCGCGAGCTGGTAGAACGCGGGATGCACGTCCACGTTCCCGCGTTCTATCTCCCGGCGGTTGTTCTTCGCCGCGTTGTACGCGCCCGTCGCTTTCCCCGTGCCGATGCCGTCGAACTCCTGCAGGCGTTCGAGGGCGTCCTCCTCTTCCATCGCCACGAGTTCGTCCACGAACGAGCGGAGGCGCGCGTGGACGCGCCCGCCCCAACCGCCGTCGGTCGGGAGGGTTCGCTTGTGCGTCGGGTTCTTGAGTCCGAGACCGGCGACCGCTTCGGATTCGACCAGCGAGTCGAACGCCACGTCCCTCGCCCGGACGTAGTCGACGACCTCCCGGCGGGCCTCCCGGTCCAGGTGCCGGACGCCCTCGTCCCGGACGTGGACGTGGTAGCCGCGCCCCCCGGAGAAGACGACCGTCGCGTCCTCGAAGCCGAAATCGCGGTCTAGTAAGTCGAGCAGGTCGAGCAGTTCGTCCTTACAGCGCGCCAGCATCTCGGCGTAGGTCGTCTCCGGCGTGACGCCGGGGAGGTGGTCGGCGTCCAAGTCGAACACGAGGTCGGCGCTCCGCCACCCCTTCGCGTCCATCGTGCCCGCGCCGGGGTCGTCGTACCGCCCCGCGGAGAAGTAGACGTGTCGCGGGCGTTCGCGTTCGAGGAACCCGCCGAGGTCGCCGAGGTCCAGCAGCGAGTTGTGCCGAACCATCGTCGTCCCGGGGCCGGCCGTCCAGGGGATGTAGCCCCACTCGCGCTCGTCCGCGCCGGGCGGGAGCGTCGGATTCACCGCCCGGTAGTGGTCGCGGAACCTGCCTCGGAGATACGCTCGCGTCCGCTCTTCCATCGTCCGTGCATGAGACGGCGAACGATTAAAGCGTTGTTTCTTCGATTCAATCGACCGTTACGTCGGGAATATCCCGGGCGAGCGCCGGAGAAGGGTCGGGGACGAAGCGGAAACCGAGAGAAGAAATCCGAAGAGCGCTCACCCGCGCATGAAATCGGAGAGTCGCTTGGCGATACTCTCCTCCTCGCCCAATCGGAGGTAGTAGGCGTCGCCGCCGTCCTCGTAGTAGTTGTCGATTCGACGATCGACCTCGAAGCCGAGGTGGCGGTAGAACCGGAGGGCGTTCTCGTTCGTCGTCCGGGCGTGACAGGTCACGGACCTGTGGTTGTCGGCGACCCTCGCGACCAACCGCCGGCCGAACCCTTCGCCTCGGAAGGCGCTATCGACCGCGAGAAAGAGGATGTAACCGTCGCGTCGAACCGCCGCGAATCCGATGAGTTGTTCGCCGCCTTCCCCGTCCGTGACGTAGCAGTAGACGGTCGAGCGACGGTACGCGTCCGTGAAGAAGCCGCGTCGTTGTTTCAGCACGTCGTCCCGTTGCCGGATCCGCTCCTTCAGTTGCCACGCCTCCTCGACGTAGCGATTGTCGCCCGGCGCGACGACGCGCGTGTCGATATTTACGCTCACTGGATGGGAGTAGCAGACAGGTCAATATAATTCCACCGGCATACGCCCCGGTTGACACGACCGGTTTGGCAAGCCTGATACCCGTAGCGGGTGAGTACCGGACGATGAACTTCGCGCTGCGCGACCACACCGCCGACGTCGCGGTCGAAGCCACGGGCGACTCGCTGGCCGCGGTCTTCGCCGCCGTCGCCGACGGGATGGCCGCGGCGATGTGCGACGACGTTCCGGACGACGGCGAGCGATTCGATCTCGCGGTGCGCGCCGAGGGGCGGGAGGCGCTCCTCTTCGACTACCTCGACGAACTCATCTACCAGCGCGACGTTCGCGCGGTGCTTCCCGTGGATAACGTCGCGAGCATCGACGAGGGGGGAGGCGACGAGCGAGGGAGCGGCGAACGGGAGGACGAGTGGGTTCTCTCCGGGAGCGCCCGCGGCGTTCCCCTCGCCGGCCTCGGCGCGCGGGAGATAAAGGCCGTGACATACTCCGAGATGGAAATCGAGGAAACACCGAACGGGTGGCGGGCGTACGTCGTCTTCGACGTGTAAACCACTCACTCGCCTTCGACCGTCGCCCCACTCCGAAACGTCTTCGGAGTGCGCGCCGAACGTTCACGTATGAGTACGTACACCGCCGGAGACGTCACGCTCGAACGGGTTCGGGAGTACGTCTGGGAGATTCCGCAAGAAGACGGGATGGGGACGCCCGCCCGGGTGTTCGCCAGCGAGAAACTACTCGACCAGATAGCCGACGACAAGACGCTCCAGCAGTTGCGCAACGCGACCTACTTGCCGGGCGTGCAAAAGCACGCGCTCTGCATGCCCGACGGCCACCAGGGGTACGGCTTTCCGGTCGGCGGCGTGGCCGGAATCGACGTCGAGGAGGGGTGCATCTCCCCGGGGGCGGTCGGCTACGACATCAACTGCGGCGTCAGGATGATGCGGACGAACCTCACCTACGACGACCTTCGGGGGCGGGAAGAAGAACTGGTGGACGCCCTCTTCGCCAACGTCCCGTCCGGTCTCGGCGGGGGCGGCGTCGTCGAGGGCGACGTCGCCGCCGTGGAAGACATCCTCGACAGGGGCGTCGCGTGGGCGCTGGACGAGGGGTACGCCGTCGAGGCCGACCTCGCCCACTGCGAGGACGAGGGCGTGCGGGAGGAGAGCGACCCGTCGAAGGTCTCGCAGAAGGCGAAAGACCGCGGAAAGAACCAGATCGGCAGCCTCGGCAGCGGCAACCACTTCCTCGAAGTCCAGCGCGTGACGGACGTGTTTCGAGAGGACGTCGCGGAGGCGTACGGACTGGCGGAAGAGCAGATAGTCGTGCTCATCCACTGCGGGAGCCGCGGACTGGGCCACCAGGTCTGCACCGACTACCTGCGGAAGATCGAGAAGACCCACGCCGGACTGCTGTCGAAACTCCCCGACAAGGAACTCGCCGCCGCGCCCGCCGGGAGCCAACTCGCGGACGACTACTACCAGGCGATGGGGGCCGCCATCAACTTCGCGTGGGTGAACCGCCAACTCGTCATGCACCGAACGCGGCGGGTGTTCGAGCGCGTGTTCGGACGGTCGTGGCGGGAGATGGAGATGGAACTGCTGTACGACGTGGCGCACAACATCGCCAAGAAGGAGACGCACGCGGTGGACGGGGACGACCGCGAGTTGTACGTCCACCGCAAGGGCGCGACGAGGGCGTTCCCGGCGGGCCATCCCGAGGTGCCCGGCGCGTACCTCGACGTGGGCCAGCCCATCATCATCCCCGGAAGCATGGGCGCGGGAAGCTACGTCCTCCGCGGGGGCGAGGAGTCGATGAACCTCAGCTTCGGCTCGACCGCCCACGGCGCAGGTCGCGTCATGAGCCGGACGCAGGCGAAAAACGACTACTGGGGCGGCGACGTGCGGGACGAACTCCAACAGGAGCACATCTACGTCAAAGCCCAGAGCGGCGCGACGGTCGCGGAGGAAGCCCCGGGCGTCTACAAGGACGTGGACGAAGTCGTGGCGGTGTCCGACGCGCTCGGCATCGGCGACAAGGTGGCTCGGACGTACCCGGTGTGCAACATCAAGGGGTAACTCAAACGTCCTTTTTACTAATCAGAATCTTTTGATACTACTGCGCCGAACGGAAGGTATGCAACGACGAGCGGTGCTCGGCGCACTCGCGGCGAGCGCCACCGCCGGGTGTCTCGGCGGCGTCCTCGACATCGCCTCGGACGGGGCGCGGCTTTCCCTCGAGACCGACCCGGTGCCCGACGGGTTACCGGCGACGCTCTCCGCGGAACTCGTTTCGACGGCGACGCCGGAGCATCCGCCTCGCCTCCGAGTCGGATTCGAATGCACCGCCGACGAACCGCGGACGTTTCGGTTCAGTTACCCCGGTCCGTTCGCCGATGCGGTGAGCACGGCGACGGACGGTTCGAGACTCGTGTTCGAGTACGAGACGGAGTCGAACGACAGGCGCGATGGCTGCTGGCGGAGTACCGGTTCCGGCGGCTGGGGGGCGGTCGAGCGCCGGACGCTCGTCCCCGGCGAGCGAACGGGCATCGAGTGGTCGGTGTTGAATCACTCGGGAAACGAGTCGTGCTTCCCGCCGGGCCGGTATCGGTTCGAAGACCGGTACGGCGTCGACGGCGAGACCTACGAGTGGGGATTCCGCCTTCGGATACGGTGAGTCCGCTGCGAGTGCGCTACGTTCGAAAGTCGAAGTTCGGCGCGTCCTCCGGCCGAAGCGGAACCTGCGGGTCGAGTTCCTGTCCGCGGTCGAACTTCACGAAGTTGAGGTAGTACAACTCGCCGCAGCCATCGCCGTCGGTCTCGGCGGCCCCGCAGACGATTTCGACGCCGTCGGCCGCTTCGAACTCGTCGTAGGCGTTGGCGTACTCCCATCCGTCCAGCGGGTCGGCGGTCACCGACTTGTCGGCGAGACGGGCGTCGCGCTCCAACGTTGCGATAGCGCCGCAGTGAGGGCAGTGGTAGCGGACGGGAACGGTCATGGACGAACGTTGGTGCTCCGCGGACGTAAACCGCTCGTCGGGTCCCGTCCGCGGGTCCGCCGTCGACGCTCGGGGGTCGGCGTTCACGCCCCGTAACGACCGCCGGACGGAGCTATCGTCACCGCGTTCCGAAGTTCGGGATACCGTTCCGGTCGGCGTCGCCGCCGTCCGCTCCGAGGTGACGGTTCCGTTCGATAACGCGCACCCACGGGTGCTCGGCGATCCGCCGCATCTCGGCGACGGCGGCGGTGTCGTTCGCGGCGGCCGCGATGTCGTCGGCGAGCGCCAGCGAGCGTTCCTCGATTCGACCCGTGACGGAGCGTTCGGCCGAATCGGACGGATTCACGCGGTTCGCGAACCAGGCGTCGTAGTCGATACCGGCGTCGGCCAGCCGCTCCGTCAGCAGCGACACCAGTCGCGTCTCCAGTTTTCGTTCGCCGTCCAAGTCGCGGAGATAGAGTTCGTAGCACGCGGCGGCCGCGACGCTGTCGAGGACGTCGCGTCTCTCCGTCGCGTTCGCGCGGGTGGCGTCGTTCGCACGGACCCGCGTGATGGAGAGGAGATGGTAAAGGGTCTCCAGCGCGGCGGTTTCCGCGTCCGATATCGAGTTCGGCAGTACGAGACTTCGAAGGAAGTGTTCGTCGAGGTGCATGTCGCGGATCGCCCGGTTGTAGACGAGGACGTACGTGAACCAGTTCACGATGGGCGAGTTGAGCAGTAGCGCCATCACGGCGTTCGACGGCGCGTCGTCGTCGTTCACGACGATGTTCGTGACGGTCTCGAAGGTGAACGAATCGGAGGGGTCGTACGCGGCGGCGATTTTGATGTGGTCGTACGGATTCCGAACGTGCGCGATCAGGTTTTGGGCGACCACCTTCGGCCGTGCCATCCGCGTTCGAGCGCTCGCCGTCACGTTGCTCTCGTCCACGCGATCGGAGGCCTGCTTCGTGAAGTACCGCTGTACCTCCTTCCCTCGAAGCGCGATCGGTTCGGTCGGGTCGTCCGTCGCGTATCGACGCCCGATTCCGCGGCCGACGTCGATGTCGAAGTCGCCGAACCGTGGCAACGCCGATTCGCACAGCTCCTCCGCGACGTCGCGCTCGGCCGGCGACACGTTCACCGGAATCGTGCCGAGGCGGTCGGCGAACGGCTTTTTCGCGTCCGCCACGTCGTCCGGGTACGTTTCGCCTTCCGGGAGCGCACCGCACTCGTAGCTGTCCGCGCCGACCGCGTCGTGCGACAGGTGAATCGTCGCTTGCTCGTGCCGAACGTTTCGAAACGCCGTCCCCAAATCGAGCGCCCGAGCGAGCTTCGGTCGGCAGAACGCGCGGTAGTCCCGCCACGTCGAACTGTACGTCCCCGCCTTCGGGACGACGAAACTCAACTCTCCGTCGGTGAGCTCCCAGCCGCGCTCGGTGAACATCTTCGCCACCTCGCGGTCGCCCTTGATGAGGTCGTAGGCGTCCTCCAGAATTCGTTTCTGAGCGCCGCGGAGGGCGCTTCCGTGCGGCGGATTGCCGATCACGACGTCGAAGTAGACGCCCTCGCTCGGCGCGTACGATTCCGGAAACTCGAACGACCAGTGGAACGGTTCGAGCGTCTCGATATCGCTCTTCAGGAGCGGACGTTCGAGGCTGACGGTTCCACGGTCCGCCATCAGTTCGAACACCGCTTCGAGGGCGGACGGACTCGCCTCGCGGGCGTCCTCGTGGTACGCGGTCGTTTTCCAGTTCCGCTGTTCGCGGAAGCCGCGCTCGGATACGAAGTCGCGTTCCTCGTCCCCCATGGCGCCGTCGAAATCGAGGTTGAGCTTCACGCGCCCCTCCACTTCGTCCGCGATTTCGAGGTACTCGTCGAAGCTCGCGACGTCCTGCTCGACGCGAACGTCGCGGTTTTCCGCGTACGCGCCGGTGAGCTTCTCGTTCAGCAGCGCTCGTTCTTCGAGCAGGCGTCGGCGGACTTCCTCGGCCGCGGCACCGTGCGTTCGCCGGTACTCGGCGACGTCGCTCCGGTACCGCTCGACCGCTTCGGCGTACTCGATTCGCTCGCCGTCGATCCAGTCGAACTCCTCGGACTCGAGGAGCGAGCGCACGTTCCCGCCCGCCGCGCCGATGAGGCTGTTCCCCTGACGGACGTTGAAATCGACGTTCGGAAGCGGTTCGATCGTCGGATTCTCACCGGTCGGGTCGACGGTCGTCGCGCTGACGAGCCACAGCCACAGTCGGAGCCCGCAGATTTCGGTCGCGCCGTCGAGCAGGTCGACGCCGTGGAGCGCGTTTTCGACGATGCTCCGCCTGATTCGATACTCGTCCGGCGTCGCGTCCCGGCTGCACTTGATTCGCCAGTCCTCCAGAACGTCACCGACCGACCGGAGGAACGCACCGCTCCCCACGCTGGGGTCGAGCACGGTCAGGTCGGCCAGCACGCCGTCCAGCCGTTCGAGCGTGACGCCTTCCGGATTCTCCGCCTCCGGATCCAACGCTCGCTCGAAGTACTCCGCCGCCCCGGGAAACGTCTCCCCGTCGATTCCGTGCTCGCGCACCAGGAGGTTCGTGACGCGCGCCCAGAGCGCCTCCCTCGCGTTCTCCGTGGCGACGTAGTCGGGCGTGTAGTACGCCCCGACCCTCCTGTTCCCCCGCAGCAGTTGCTCGCCGTCGTCCGTGATGTCGAGTTCGTCCAACTCGTCGAGCGTCATCCGCTCTGCGTCCGAGAGTTCGCTGATCGTGATGACGAACTTCTCGTACATGTGACCCAGGACCGCCGGAGAGAGCTTGTTCGCGGAGCTTCGACCGCCGGTCGCAACGACCGCACTCCCCTCGTCTCCCGCGTCCGGGTAGTCGTCGACGAGCCAGTCGTAACCGTTGAGTTCGTCGACCAAGCGACGCCAGTCGAAGCCGGTCGCGTCCAAATCGCGCTCGGAGACGGTCCCGTCTGTCGTCGGTATCCGTCGTTCGCGGAACAACCCGCCGTTCAGGTACGGAACGAAGACGGAGACGGAGTCAGTGACGGGGTACTCGTTCACATCCTCGCTGTTGAGATACTCGAAGAACACGTCGTTCAGAAAATCGCCGAACTCGGTGGACTCCTCCAGTCGGAGGAACGTCTCCTCGGCATCCAACTCCGTCCGTCGGTTCGCGTCGTCTATCGCGTGGATGACGTTCTTCTCGACGAGAAAGTAACTGAAGACGAGGCGGTCGATGGTCCGTTGCGCCGCCAGCAGTTTCTCCCGGTCGGACACTTCGTCGCCGGTCGGGGCGTCGTACGCGCGCGCCAAGTCGAGGCGGACGTCCCAGAGACGGCGGTAGAATCGGTCGACGACCGCCCGGATGTCGAACAGGTCGTCGAGTCCGGCGTCGACGGTTTGGAGTTTCGACCGGTCGTGCGATATCGCGTCGTCCGACCGGGCGAGCGACCGGTCGAAAACGAACGACCTGTTCTCGCCGTGCGTTCGATAGACGGCGACGCGCGCGTCGTCCGCGTTCCAGAACCAGTAGTACTCGAAGTTCCGAGTGCGCCGCAGCTCTTTCACCACGTCCGAATGCGTCTCCGGGTCGACGTCCTCGAAGTAGGCGAGACGACTTCGGGGGTCGACGGCGAACGGAATCGATTCGCCGTCGACCGCGGTCGAGTCGGAGCCTTCCCGCGAGAAGTATCCCTTCTCCTCGAGGAAAGCGCGGTCGTAAGCCGCCGCGGCGTCGGTCATTGTCCATCCAGGTTACGGGTGCCGATTCAAAATAACTACCCCCCGAGGGGTGTCGGGCGGACCCCGCCCGCGAACCGTCCGAATCGGAAACCCAGAACAATCTTGTATCCCGACGAACTCCGTTAGCGCATGATAGACGAGACTGTCGAGGAGATACAGGAGATGCAGACGCACAGCTCCTCGACCGTCGCGGTCAAGGCCGCGCAGGCGCTGGAAGACCTCCTGACCCGCGAGTTCGAGACGGTCGAGGAGTTCGAGCGCGCGCTCGAACACAACAGCAACGCCCTCCGGCGGGCGAACCCCTCCCACGCCTCGCTCGTCACGACCCAGCGAGCCATCGTCACGATGGTCACCGACGCGGAAAACGAGTCCGTCGAAGCGGCCAAACGGAACACGGAGGAGGCCATCGACAGCGTCGTCGAACAGGTCGTGACCGCCAAGCGCCGCGCCGCCGAGAACGCCGCCCCGCTGTTCGAGGACGGCCTGACGTTCATGACCCACGACTACTCGTCGACCGTGCTGGAGGCGGTCGAACAGGCCGTCGCGGAGGGCGCGTACCTCGACGCGTACGTGTTGGAGGCCCGCCCGCGCTACCTCGGGCGCAAAACCGCCCGCGTGCTCGGCGAAATCGACCAGGTGGACGTGACCCTCGTCGTGGACAGCGCCTCGGGACACTACCTGCCGGAGTGCGACCGCGTGTTCACCGGCATGGACTGCATCGTGGACGAGACGCTCTACAACCGCGTCGGGACGTTCCCCCTCGTCGCCACCGCGAACGAGGTGGGCGTTCCCGTGACGACCATCGCTTCCAGCGCGAAGATCGTCGGCGAAGCGTTCCGCTTCGAGAACGATTTCCGCTCGGGGAGCGAGGTGATTCGAGAGCCGGCGGAGGGCTTCTCGGTGGCGAATCCTGCCTACGACGCGACGCCGACCCGTCTCCTCGATTCCGTCGTGACGGACGAGGGGACGTGGGAGTACTGAACGCTCGACTTCCTTACTCGGACTACTCCACCCCGACCCACTCCCCGCGCTCGTCGCTCCGCTCGATGGCGTCCAACACCTTCTGCACCGCCAACCCGTCCGCGAAGTTCGGGTGGTACTCCTCGCCGGAATCGACCGCCGAGAGGAACTCGTAGTTCTCGTGGACGAAGGTGTGCTCCCAGCCGATGACGTGACCCGGCGGCCACCAGTGCTCGATGTAGGGGTCCGACTCGTCGGTCACGAGCACCGTCTCGTAGCCCCGGTCGTCGCCCCGGAGGACTTCGAGTTCGTTGAGGCGTTCGAGGGAGAACTTGAGACTTCCCTCGGAGCCGTGAATCTCGATGGTGTGGTCGTTCTTGTGCCCCGTTGCGAACCGCGAGGCTTCGAAGGTTCCCATCACGCCCCCCTCCAACTCGGCCTGCGCGGAGTAGGCGTCGTCCACCGTGACCGGGCGGGTCTCGTCCTCGCCGGGAACCGGGCGCTCGTCCACGAAGGTTTCGAGGTGGCCGGAGACGCGCTCCACGTCGCCGACGAGGAAGCGCGCGAGGTCGACGGTGTGCGCGCCGAGGTCGCCGAGCGCGCCGCTGCCCGCCAGTTCCTCGTCGTTGCGCCACGACCACGGCGCGTCGGGGTCGACCAGCCAGTCCTGCAGGTAGCGCCCGCGGAAGTGGCGTATCTCGCCGAGGGTGCCGTCGTCGATGAGTCCCTTGGCGTACCGGATGGCCGGGATGAACCGGTAGTTGAACGCGGTCGCGGTCGGCACGCCGGCCGATTCCGCGGCGTCGGCCATGCGCTCCGCGTCGTCCAGCGTGGCCGCGAGTGGCTTCTCGCAGAGCACCGGAATCCCCGCGTCGAGGGCGGCGACGGAGGGTTCGGCGTGGACGAAGTTCGGCCCGAGGTTATAGAACGCGTCCACGTCGCCTACGACCTCCTCCCAGTCCGTGCTCGTCTCGGCGAACCCGAGGCGGTCCGCCGCGTCTTCGAGCGCGGATTCGTCCCGCCCGACGAGGACGTGGCGCTCCACGTCCGGCGCGTCGGGGAAGAACATCGGCAGGCGCGCCATCGCGTTCGCGTGGGCCTTGCCCATGAATCGATAGCCGAGAACGCCGACTTTCAACGTCATGGTTTGGCGTTCTTCGTGAGAGGGCTTAGTGTTTGATGGCTAGCGACCCCGCGTCGGAATTCCCCTCGCGGGGCGGTGTGCTCGCTCCGGACGTCCCCGGTCGCTCTCGGCGCGAGCGTTGCGGGTACCGGGGCGGCGGTGGCCTCGAAAGCCCCCGGGCGTTCGTCCGGTCGCAGCGTCCGACGGTCGCGGGGCGGAAGTCGAGAGCGCGGGGATTTTCCGGACGGTCACGGGGGATTCGATACCTCATCCGACAGAAACGCGTCTTCGGGACCCCATGTCCGAAAATCGCATCCGCGTCTCCGCCCGCGGTCTGGTTCGCCGCGGCGACGAAATTCTCGTCGCGCGGGACCGGGACCCGGCCGAAGGCGAGCGCTTCCACTACCTCCTCGGCGGGGGCGTCGAGTTCGGCGAGCACAGCGAAGACGCCCTGCACCGGGAGTTCGAGGAGGAACTCGGCGTCTCGCTGGCGAACGTCTCGCCCTTCGAAACGTACGAGGGGGTGTTCACCTTCGACGGCCGGCGGGCGCACGAGGTCTGGCGGGTCTACGAGGCCGACATCGCGGAATCGTGGCCGTACGAGCGGGATTCGTTTCCGGGCTACGAACCCGAGTTCGACGAGGAGTTCGAGTGCCTGTGGAAATCCCCGTCGGATTTCGCCGTCGCGGGCGAGACGCTGTATCCCGAATCGCTGCTTTCGGATATCTAGGCGTCGACTACTCGGCCCAGTACGCTTCGCCGGGGCTCGTCCGGAACACGGCGCGCTCCAACAGTTCGACCGCCTTCTCCAGCCCCTCGCGCGAACTCGTCAGCGAGTCCTCGTGTTCGATGGAGAGCGCGCCGTCGTACTCGATCATCCGGAGCGCGCTGACGACGTCCTTCCAGTGCTCCTCGCCGTGGCCGTAGCCGACGGAGCGGAACAGCCACGAGCGGTTGGCCTCCTCGGTGTAGGGGGTCGTGTCGAGCACGCCCTTGTAGCGGGCCTGCGACTCGTACACCTTCGTGTCCTTCGCGTGGAAGTGGTGGATGGCGTCGTGTTCGCCGAGGAAGCGGATGGCCTCGGTCACGTCGATGCCCTGCCAGTAGAGGTGGCTGGGGTCGAAGTTCGCGCCGATGCGCTCGTTGGTCGCGTTCCGCAGTTCGAGCAGTCCGGCGGGTTCGTGGATGAGCATGTTCGGGTGCATCTCGATGGCGACGTCCACGCCGTGGTCGGCGGCGTGCTCCGCGATGTCGCGCCAGTACGGGATGGCGACCTCCTCCCACTGGTACTCCAGCGCGTCGGCGTGGTCGCCCGGCCACGGGGCCGTGACCCAGTTCGGAACCTCGTCGTTCGGGCCGCCGGCGGGCAGGCCCGAGAAACACGTGACGGCGTCCACGTCGAGCTGGTCGGCCAGTCGAATCGCCTCGCGGAGGTCGGTGTCCGCCTCCTCGGCTTTCTCCTCGTCAGGATGAATCGGGTTGTTGTGGGTCGCCAGCGCGCTTATCCACATGTCGTGTTCGTCCAACAGGGAGTGGAGGTCGCTCTGGGCGTCGTCGTCGTCGAGGTACTCCTCTCGCGGCAGGTGGTCTTGACCGGGGTGGCCGCCGCAGCCGATTTCGACCGCGTCGACGCCGATGCCGTCGAGATAGGCGAGGGCGTCGTCGAGCGATTCGTCACCGAGCGGAACCGTGAGAACTCCGATGTCCATACCGGGAACGATTACTGCATTCGGGAATAAAATTTCGGCACCGGATTTTACGCCATCCCGAAGTTCGTTCGGCAACGTTTACGCCGTCCGAAATCTCACCCGAGGACATGAATCTCTCCGCGCGGTTCGAGAGCTTCGCCGAGTGGTGTGAGGACACGTCGCCGCTCTACGAGCGCATCTCCCGAGGCGTCGCGTCCGACGCCGACCTGCTCTCGCTCGCCGAGGACGTTCCGAGGGAGCGTTCTCCGCCGCACGTCCTGCTGGCCGCCGTCCACTCGCGGCTCCTCGCGGGCGCCGACCACCCGCTGGCCGACCACTACCCGAGCGTCACCGACGACCCCGCCGAGGGCGACCCGTTTCCCGCGTTCCGCGACTTCTGCCTCGAACGCGAAGCGGAACTTCGACCCCTGCTTCGCACCCGACGAACCCAGACGAACGCGGTTCGTCGCTGTACGGCGCTCTTCCCGGCGTTCTCGCGCGTCTCCCGCGAAGTCGGCGGCGAACCCCTCGCGCTGGTCGAACTCGGCCCGAGCGCGGGGCTCAACCTCAGTTGGAACCGCTACGCCTACGACTACGGCGACGCGGGTCGGTACGGAACCGCCGAGTTCGCGCTCGACTCGGAGATTCGCGGCGGATCGCCCCCGCTTCCGGACGAGTTTCCCCCGGTCGTCTCCCGCGTCGGCGTCGACCTGAACCCGCTCGACGTGCGCGACGAGGCGGACGTGCTGTGGCTTCGCGCGCTGGTCTGGCCGGAACACCGGGACCGCCACCGGCTGCTCGCGGGGGCCGTCGAGGTCGCACGGCGTCACCCGCCCGACCTTCGGCGGGGGGACGCCGTGGAGTCGCTCCCGGCCGTGTTACGGGAGATTCCGGACGACGTCCCGGTCTGCGTCTTCGACACGCAGATGCGCTACCAGTTGCCGGAGTCGGCGCAGGAGCGTCTCAGCGCGCACATCGAGGCGGCGGCGGAGCGACGGACGCTCCACTGGCTCTCGGGGCACGAGACCGCGGCGGAGTGGGACAACGCGCTCACGCTGCGGTGGTTCGACGGCGAAGCGTATCGGCGACTCGCGGCCTACGAACAGCACGGAAAATGGCTCCGGTGGTTACTGTAGCTGCACCGCCGCACCCTGTTCCGCGGAGCGATAGATGGCGTCGATGACGCGCTGGACGGAGAGCGCCTGTTCGATGGTGTTCAGGTTCGGCGCGATACCCTCCCGGACCGCCTCGAAGAACACGCGCTGTTCGGCCTTGTGGGCGTCTTCCTGCCGGGTACGGATGCTGGTGTCGGAGAAGTGGTCCGCGCCGACCATGTCCGTCTCGTAGAGGGTGAGCGAGTCGTCGTGCTTGTCGAAGCTCGCTCCGGCGTCCGTCCCGCGGACGTAGTACTTCTCGTTCGACGAGCGGTTCGCCGCCCACGCGACTTCGAGCGAGATGGTTTTCCCCCCGGCACAACGGATGAACGCGCTCACGGAGTCGTCAACCGTGAAGGCGCCGGACTTCGTGTCCTCGCCCCACATCTCGAGGTAGGTGTAGTCCTCTCGCCCCCCGAACTGCGACCGAACTTCGCCGCACACTTCCACCACGTCGGGGAAGTCGTGGAGGTGGAGCGCGAGGTCGATGGCGTGGACGCCGATATCGATGAGCGCGCCGCCGCCGGCCACGTCGCGGTTGGTGAACCACGACCCCCTGCCGGGAATGCCGCGGCGGCGGATGTAGTTCGCCTCGACGTGGCGCGTCTTGCCGAAGCGCCCCTCGTCCTGGTACCCCTTGATGACCTCGACCGGATTCCGGAAGCGGTTGTGGAACCCGACCATGCAGAACCCGTCGGAGTTTCGCGCCGCCTCCGCGATTCGCTCCGCGCTCTCCAACGTGTGCGCGAGCGGCTTCTCGAGCAGTACGTCGAGTCCGGCGTTGAGGGCGGAGATGGCGTACTCCTCGTGGAACTTGTTCGGCGTCGTGACGATGACGCAGTCGATGTCGGATTCGTAGAGTTCCTCGTAGCTCTCGAACGAACGGGTGTCGTACTTCTCGGCAAACCGCGCACGCGCGTCGGGGTTGATATCGACCCCGCCGACGATCTCGTGGCGCAAATCGGTGATTCTGTCGGCGTGATAGTGTCCAATATTTCCGAGACCGACGAACCCAACTCGAACCGGCTCACTGGCGCTCATAGTTACGCCTCACCTGTGAGACGGTGTTATTCTTTTCCCTTCGGTCGTCGTGCTGCACACAGCTGGTATTTCTGGTTCGGCTACCCGAACGGGGGCGAACGGAACTCGGAAGGTCGCGGGGGGTCACGTCAGTACAACTGTTGTTCTTTTTCCTCGCGTTCGCGCTCGCGCTTCTCCTCCGCCTTTCGGGCGCGTCGATTCGCGAGCAGCGTTCGGACGCCGGGGAGTATCTTGTTCTTCAGGTCGAGGGCGAACGAGACGATACCGTACGCCCAGAAGAAAAACAGGAGCGTCCCCGCGCCGAAGTAGAACCAACCGAGTTCCGTCGGCATCTCAGTCGTCCCCCTCCGCTTCGGTGCCCGTCGTCTCCGCCTCGACCGGCGCGAACTCGAGCCCGTGGGCGATGGCCTCGCCGGTTTGGGTGTTGAAGAGGTGGACGCGCTCCCTGTCGAGCACGACGTCCACCTCCTCGTCGACGTCGATGTCCTTGTCGGGGTTGACGCTCATCAGCAGTTGGTGCGTATCATCCGACTCCGCCTCCATCCCAGCCGTCTCGCCTTCGCCGGTGAGGATGTAGACGAAGATTTCGTCGCCCATCGGTTCGAGCACGTCCGTTCGGGCGCTGATCTGCTGCGTCGGGTTCGCAACGTTGTCGGCGTCTTGGACGAGATACACGTCCTCGGGGCGGACGCCGAGCGTCACCTCGTCGCCGACCGCGACCCCGTCGAGTTGGCCGGGGTCGAATTCGACGTGGTAGTCCGGCGTCTCCAGCCCGTTCGAATCGACGGTGCCCCGCACGAAGTTCATGCTCGGCGACCCGATGAACCCCGCGACGAACAGGTTCGTCGGCTCGTTGTAGCACTCGAGCGGCGGGGCGAACTGCTGGAGTTCGCCCTGATTGATGACCGCGATGCGGTCGGACATCGTCATCGCTTCCGCCTGGTCGTGCGTGACGTAGACGATGGTCGCGTCGAGTTCCTTGTGGAGTCGCTGGAGTTCGGTGCGCATGTGGACGCGCAGTTTCGCGTCGAGGTTCGCCAGCGGCTCGTCCATCAGGAACACGTCGGGTTCGCGCACGATGGCGCGGGCGATGGCGACGCGCTGGCGCTGGCCGCCCGACAGTTCGTCCGGCATCCGTTCCATCATCCCTTCGAGCTGGACGATTTCGGCCGCGCGCTCGACGCGGCGGTCGATCTCGTTCTTGTCGTAATCGCGGAGCCGCAACCCGAAGCTGATGTTGTCGTACACGTCCATGTGCGGGAACAGCGCGATGTTCTGGAACACCATCGCTATCCCGCGGTCCTTCGGCGGGAGGTTGGTCACCTCCCTGTCGGCGATCGTTATCGTCCCCTCCGTCGGCGTCGTCAGTCCCGCGACGGTTTCGAGCGTCGTGGACTTCCCGCACCCCGAGGGGCCGACGAGCGTGACGAACTCGCCGTCCCTGATGCTCAGGTTCATGTCGTCGACTGCCGTTACGTCCTGATACCGCTTCGAAACGTGTTCTAAGTTGACTTCACCCATTTTGTATCACTCCTTCAGCGCACCAGCGGTGAGACCGCTGACGATCTTTTCCTGTGCCACAACGACGAGGATGGCGATGGGCAGGACGCCCACGATGCTCGCCGCCGCCATCAGGTTGTAGAACTGTGCGTACTGACCCTGGTAGCCCAGTATCCCCCACAGCAGCGGGGCCCAGTTCGACGGCTTCCCGTTCGTCATCAGGAACGAGAAGAAGAACTCGTTGTACACCGAGATAAACGTTAGCACTCCCGCCGTCGCCACGCCGGGCGCGGACAGCGGGATGATGACCCGGAACAGCGCGCCCAGCCGCGTCGTTCCCTCGATGCGTGCGGCGTCCTCCAGGCCGTCCGGAATCTGGCCGTAGAACGTCGTGAGGATGAATATCGACAGCGGCATGAACAGCGCGCTAAACGGTAACACCATCGCGCCCGGCGTGTTGTACAGCATCGGACTACTGATGCCGAGTATCTCCACGTTCCCGGTGAACAACCGGAACAGCGGGAGCAGGAACGCCGCCGGCGGGAAGTACGAGATGGCGAGGATGAGCAGCATCAACGCCCCCTTCCCGGGGAAGCTCAGCCGTCCGAAGACGTACCCCGCGAGGCTGGCGAGTATCAACACGATGGCCGTGGTGATGAGCGCCAGCACGAAGCTGTTGAACATGTAGATGTGGAACGGCAACTGTTCGAAGATGCTCACGAACGCCCCGGGGTTGAACCCTTTCGGGAGGAACCAGATGTTCGAGATGGCCTGTCGGGGGGTCAACGCCAACACCAACAGCCAGTAGAACGGGAACAGCGTGGTGAACAGGAAGAAGATGGTCACCACGTAGAACATCGCTTGATAGGTCCGTTCGGGATTCTGTATCGATCCCTTTACCCAGCGCTGGAACGGCCCGCCCTGAGTTTCGGACCCCGCCGTCTGGTCAGCCTGCGCCATCTAGAATCCCCCCTGTGCGCTGTCGCGGAACTTCACGATGTACACCGTCACCACGATTCCGATGATGGCCGCCGTGACGAACGCGACTGCCGCCGCCGTCCCGTACCGGCGGGTGCTGAACGTCGTGACGACCAGACAGGACAGCGACGGCACCGTGGTACAACTCGACATCGTCTCGATGAGACCGAAGATTCGCATCGCCGCGATGGTTCGAAAGAGCATGGCGACCATCACCGTCGGGAACACGAGCGGAAGGGTGATCATCTTGAACTGCTGCCACTTCGACGCGCCCGCGACCTTCGCCACGTCGTAGAGGCTCCGGTCGATGCTCTGGAGCCCCGCGAGGATGAGCAGGGCCATGAACGCCGTCGTCTTCCACACGTCGGCGATGACGATGATGCCGAGCGCGGAACTGCTGCTGACCAGCGGCGTGCTCGTCAGCCCTATCATCTCCGTGAGTTGCGCTCCGAAGCCGATGCCGGGCTGGAACATCAGGTAGAAGATCATGCCCTGGATGACGATGGGCACCGCCCACGGGATGATGATGGCGACGCGCACCCAGCGTCGCCCCCGGAAATCCTGGTCGAGCACGAGCGCCTGCCCGAACCCGATGACCGTCTCGATGGCGACGCTGACGATCGTGAAGATGAACGTCACGGTGAGCGCGCTCTTGAACGGTTGGCTGAAGTCCATGAACGGTTGCGGGAGCGCCACCGTGTCCAGCTTCCCCGTCAGGAGCGCGACGTAGTTCTGTAACCCGACGTACCCGCCGACCTGCGACGCGCCGCGGAGGCTGTCGGCGCGGAGCGACATCTCGAACGTGCTGATGAGCGGCCAGAAGGCGATGACGCTGAGCAGCAACAGCGCCGGCAACAACAACAGGTAGGCGAACTGCGTCTCGCTCAAGTTCTCGATCCACCGGACGGTGCCGGCGTACGCCCCGGATTTCGGCTCTTCCCTGCGTGATTGTTCTGTTGACATTCGTATCACACCCTACTGGTTGTAGTTCTCGATCTCCTTTATCTGGCTGTTCAGCTGCGACATCGCCTGTTTCGGAGCTGCGTCCCCGGAGTAGGCCGAGTGAACGCTTTGGGCGATTTTTCCGGATTCCTGTGGCCAGACGACTGACACGGGACGCGGTAGGGCGTTTTTCCCCGCGATCTTCAGCGTGTCGACGTACCGACCCATGATCGGGACGTTCCTCGCGCGCTTGGAGTCGAGAACCTGGGGCTCCGGCGGAATCCAACCGATCGTCTCGAACATCTTCAGTTTGAAACTGTCCTTCGTCATCGCCTCCAGCACCTGTAACGCCTTTTGCTTCTTTTTGCTGTTCGGGTTGATGGCGACGTTCCAGCCGCCGAGCGCCGAGGCGAGACCGCCGAGTTCCTTCTCCTTGGCCTGCCCCTCCTTCACGCCGTACGGAATCGGCATCACGCCGAGGTTCTCGCCGAAGACCTCCTTCGCGCCGTTGATGTTGATGGAGTACGGCCAGTTTCGGTGCATGACCGCGTTCCCGTTGGTGAACGGCGCGCGCGAGGTCTCCTCCGTCCAACTCAACACCGCTCGCGGTGCGATGTTGCCCGCGTACCCGTTCAGGGTGTTCGGAGCGTCGTTCCCGTGGATGAACGTCCGAATCATCTTCACCGAGTCGATGACGTTCTGGGTGTCCAGGGTGACGGGGCGCTGCCCGACCGGACCGAGCAGGTTCTTCACGCTTCCGAAGTACGTGCCGCCCCAACTGGTGATGAACTCGTTGAAGTCACAGCAGGACAACCCTTCGTAGACGCTCGCCTGGAAGGTGAATCCGTAGTCGAAGTTGTTTTCCTTTTTCACCTTCTCGGTGACTTTCGAGAACTTCTTCCACGAAATTCCCTCCGTCGCCCAGTTCTCCTTGTCGGGGCTGAATCCGGCCTTCTTCACCAAGTCCTTGCGGTACTGTATCGTCCCGAAGTCGGAGAACATCGGGATGGCGTACAGGTCACCGCTGTTCGACTTCCCGGTGATGACGCTCCCCTGGAAGTACTCGTTGTTGACCTTCTTGAGCGTCTGCTCCGACATGTGGTCGCTCAAGTTGAGCAACTGACGCCGGGCGATGAACGGAATCGCCCACCCGCTGTCGACGAGCAGCAAGTCCGGTTCCGACAGGTTGGCGGACAACCATCGTTGGTACTGTGCCTGCCTCGCACCGGTCTGCTCGTTGCCCGCGAGAACTTCGAACTCGATGCTCTCGTCGAGACCGGCGTTGTAGAGCGCCTTCTCGATGGTCTCTATGTTCGTTTTGACGTCGTCGTCGGCCGCCCACTGGAGGACGTTCGGATTACTGGATTGGCCTCGACTGGTGCATCCAGCGAGGCCCGCCGCCGTTCCCGAAGCGCCAACGGCCTTCACGAACGTCCGTCGCGAAACGCCACTTCGCCGACGACGGTCGTTGCGCTCGCTAACACCTACCATGCATTGACAAAAGGTAGCAAATCCATTTATAACTTTGGTGCGATTGACTACGGTGGTTGTAGTGTTTTCTGGTCACGCCGTACTACACTCGCGTGGATTGAATACAGGGCGTGTAAAACTGTTTATGGCCGATGACTATCATTTAAGCATCCCGCGCAGTAAAGCGCGACGCGCCGACGCTGACGACTCCGAGCCGAACGCCGTTTTTGTGCCGCGGATACACCAAACACTTCAGATAAATACGACCATCTCAAACCTGTACGAAATCGTAGATAGTTCGCTCGCGCCTCGGCGGAGTCCTCTCGACCCGCGCCGGGCGCGATTTAGTCGGCGGCGTTAGATGTTCGCTATCCCGCGCGACCAGACCGGCGACTTCGGGGATTCGAGCCGTTCTATCTCCTCGTCCGTGAGCGAGACGTCGATGGACTCGACGTTCTCCTCCAGGTGGTCGACGGTTCGGGGGCCGACGATGGGCGAATCGACCACGGGTTTGTGGAGCAGCCACGCGAGGCTGACCTGCGCCGGCGTGACGCCCTTCTCCTCGGCGATGGCCCGTACCTCTGCCAGCACGGCCCAGTTCTCGTCGGTGAACCGCGCCTCGGTGTGTTCGTCCTCCGCCGCGCGACCCTCGGTGACCTCCTCCTCGTCGCGGTCGTACTTCCCGGTCAGGAAGCCGCCCGCCAGCGGCGACCACGGGATGACGCCGATTCCCTCCGACTCGCAGACGGGGAGGACGTTCTGTTCCTCGTGACGGTCGACGAGGTTGTACTCCGGTTGCATGCAGGTGAACCGCTCGTAACCTCGGCGGTCGCTCTCGTAGAGCGCCTTGGTGAACTGCCACGCGGCCATCGTGCTCGCGCCGACGTAGCGGACTTTCCCCGTCTCGACGAGGTGGTCGAGCGCCGAGAGCGTCTCCTCGATGGGCGTCGTCTCGTCCCAGCGGTGAATCTGGTAGAGGTCGATGTAGTCGGTGCCGAGGCGGTCGAGGCTCGCCTCCGCCTGGTCCAAGATGTGCTTCCGGGAGAGTCCCTGCCCGTTCGGGTAGTCGCCCATCTTCCCGAACACCTTCGTGGCGACGACGAGTTCGTCGCGGTTGCGCCCCTCGATGGCTTTTCCGACAATTTCCTCGCTCTCGCCGTGCGAGTAGACGTTCGCCGTGTCGAGGAAATTGATGCCCATCTCCAGCGCGCGGTCGATGAGTTCGAGGCTCGCTTCCTCGTCGTTCATCATCCACGGCTGGTCGCTGCCGAAGTTCATACAGCCCAGACAGAGGCGCGATACTTCGAGGCCCGTGTTCCCCAGTTTCGTGTACTCCATCTCCGTCATGGCTAGGGGGTTGTCCGGGCGAAAGTATAGGGTTGTGGGCGGACGGGCGAGGGTGAACGGCCTCCGGCGGGGAACGTTCGGGGCTATCGGAGTTGCCGTCCCGACGAGTCGGCGACTCCGAGGAACGAGCGAACCGTCCGAAATCCGCGGACCACCCTCCCCCGCCCGAACACTCAAACTACCGGACCCCCAACCCCTCACCGATGCTAGACGACTTGCGGAGGCCCGAGTACACGGGGGAGAATAGGTGCTGGCCCTGCACGGCTTCGAACGCCGTACTTCTTCTCCTCGCGTGCGCGAGCGTCGCCCGACTGCTCCCCGCGAAGCGCGCCCGACGCCTCGGCGTCGCCTCGGTGCTCGGACTCGTCGGCGGTGCTACCATCGCGCTTCGGGGCTACCTCGTCCCCGGAACGCCGCGGTTCGCGCCACGACTCGTCGACGTGCTCGCGGGCGAACCGACGCGACCGACCGAAGCCGGATCGCTCGCGGGGGAGGCGGCCGACGACGCGGGGGAGCGCGCGCTGGACGCGCTCCTGGCCGAGGGAGTCGTCCACGCGGTCGGCGACTCCCTCCACCTCGACGAACGATTCAGAAGCGACTGGCGCGCGGCGATGCGCCGCGTTCGGGAGCGCGACCTCGCGCCGGCGGTGAGCGACGCCGCCCCCGTCCCCGTCGACGTCGAACTCGTCGAGGGCGGCGACTGGGTCGTCGTCTCGGCGGGCGGCCCCGAAAGCGAACGGTGGCTTTCGCGGCCCGTCGCGATCGCCGAGGTGGCGGCGGTGCGGGCGCTGGCGGAGTCGGGCGTCGACCCCGCGGTCCGCGCGCAGTCGGCGTCCCCGCTCCGGGCGTTCCTCCGCGAGTGTCCGGACTGCGACGTGGAACTCGAAGAGACGACCGCCGACCGCTGTTGCGGCAGCGGGACGAGTCCCCTCTCGCCGCCCGACGAGGTGCTCGCGTGTCCGGCGTGCGACCGGTACGTCTTCAGGTTCTGACGTTCGTCGCGTTTTACCGCTCGTAAGCGGGCGGTTCGTCGGTTCCGACTCGAATCTCGTGCGCCTCGATATCTTCGAGGGCGGCGACCTGCCCGCCGACCGTGACCGTGCCGTTCTCCGTCTCGACCGACATCCCGGCGACGCGCTCGCCGCCTTCGAACGAGAAGCCGACGACCTTGCCGCGAACGACTCGCTCCCGTCCGCTCTCGATGTCGCGGCCCTTGATGGTCGCGTAGAACTCCCCCTCAAGTTCCTGAATCTCCTTGACGCACCGCCGGATGGAGGCGTAGCGCCGGGGGAATCCCCTGTCGCTCCCGTCCGCGAAGAGGGTTCGCTCCGCGGTGGTCCAGAGGACGGTGCCGAAGAAGCCGGAGACGAGAAAGCCCAGCGCGGAGCGATTGAAGATGACGCCGTACCGGTCGCGGTCGTCGCGCAGGGCGTCCTGCGTGGCGTACATCGAGTACTCGCCGTCCGCCACCGCGACGACGGGCGTGGTGATACCCCGGCGAGCGCGGACGGTCGTCGCCACGGCGTCGTAGTCGAACTCCTCGGGTTCGGGCGCTTCAGAGGCCGGCGTGACGAGCAGTTCCGTGCTCACGCCGGAGTCGATGGCGGCGGCGAGGTCGTCCTCGAACCGTTCGAGCAGGTCGGGCGTCAGCGACAGCGCGAGTTCGTACTCCGCCTCGTCGATGACGTCTTCGAGGTAGCGGAGGATGGTCGAACGCGATTTCACCAGCGAGACGGCTTCGGTGTCCCGCGTCGGGGCGGTGTAGCGGTCTTCGAGGTTCGATATCATGTCGCGGAGCGACGACTGCACGTCGGAGAAGGCCTCCTCTGGGTCGATGGCGATGACCTTCATCGGGCGGGATTCGCGGAGTTCGACGAGTCCGCGGTCGCTCAGACTCCGGACGGTGTCGTACACCCGCGGCTGCGGGATGTCCGTGCGCTCCGCGATTTCGCTCGCGGTCAGTCGTCCGTGTTCGAGCACCGTGAGGTAGGCGTCGATCTCGTACTCCCCGAGGTTGAACCGTTCTCCGACTCGTTCGAGCGTCAGATAGAGGTCGTCGGAGGTCATTACCAAGAGCAAATCCACGGAGGATTATAGTAACCCACCTTTTCGCACCACGCTTTTACGACGCCCGAGGGGCGGCGCTCGCGTCGCCGGCTTCGGTCCCGACCGCGGCGAACGGTCGGTTTCACATGTACATGCGGTCGTTCGGGCGCTCGGTCTCCTGCGCCGTCTCCAGTCGCGCCGCGAGTTCCGCGTAGTACTCGCTCACCTCCTCGGCGAACTCCTCCAGCGGACCGGTGTCGACCGAGATTCCGTACACGTCGCGGACGGCGTCGATGAGTCGCAGGGCCGCCTCCACGTCCGGCGTCTGAGCGTGGACGGGGGTGACGTACACCCCGGTCGTGAGCGACGAGTCGAGTCCTCGGGCGACGAGGGTGGCCTTCGTCCCGTCGAGGAAGCCGCGACCCATCCCCGGAATATCGACGCCGTCGAGCCGTTTCTCGCGGTAGTCGTCCGTGGCAACGAAGAAGACCCGGTGTTCCTCGGGGCCGTGCGGAACCGGAATGCCGGAGAGGACGGCTATCTCCTCCACGCCGTTCCCCTGCGTCCAGTCGAGGATGGCGCTGGCGAACGAGTCGGCGGCCCAGACCGGAACGAACAGTTCGCCGACGAGCACCGTCAGGTCGAGGCCCGGCCGGGAGAACAGTCGGGTGTGGTGGTGCGGACGTCCGTTCTGGAACGGCGTGATGGCGGGTAGTCGCTCGGCGGTGACGTGGCCGGTCTCCTCGAGGTCGAGGCGCTCGACGAGATACTGGACCGCGGTCAGTCCGGCGAGTCCGAACTCCGAAAATCCGGCCAACAGGGTTTCGCTCGGTTCCTCGTCGTGGCGTATCTCGAACGAGACGCGCGAGGATGGTGGGTTAGTGCTCATGGTTCGCGTTCGACGCGCCGGGACTTAGTTCACACCGCTGTCGGTGCGGTTACACACGGGGAGCGAAAATGGAGAGCTTTTACTAAGACCGGTGTGAGGGGAGAGTCATGCCGACGCTCGAAGGTCTGCTCGGCGACGTCGCTCGGTGGCTCGGAGATGTCGGTAGTTTTCCGGTCGCGGGCGTCGCCGTCACGGACGTCCTCCTCGCCGCGCTGTACGTTCTCCTCGGGTGGTACGTCTCGAAGTTGGTCGTCAGCCTCGTCGGACGGCAGGTCGCGCGCCGGTTCCGCAGGCCGAGCGTCACGAAGACGATTCTACGGGGGATTCGCGGCGCGATTCTGCTCGTCGCGATGGGGTTCGCGGCGGGGCGGTTGAACTTGGGGTCGTCGGAGATCCTGGTGTCGGTGACGGTGTTCTCCGCGGCGGTCGGTCTCGTCCTCGCGCCCATCATCGGGAGCGTCATCAACGGGCTGTTCGTGCTGGCCGACCAACCCTACGAGATCGGCGACCTCATCGAACTCGTCGACGACAGCGCGCCGGACGCCGGAACGCGGGGGTACGTCGAGGACATCACCCTCCGGTACACCAAGATATTCACGCTCGAAAACACCTTCCTCGTCATCCCGAACGCGACGATGCGCGAGCGCGACGTGATAAACTACTCCGCCGAGGACACCCGCTCTCGGCTCTCGCTCCAACTGCTCGTCACCTACGAGGGCGACCTCCAAGAAGCGCGAGCCATCATGGAACGGGCCGCCCGGGAGACGCCGGAAGTCGTTTCGGCCGGCCCCGACATCCGCATCGGAAGCGCGCGCTACCCGAGCGACCCGGTGGCGAACATCAGGGACTACGCCGACCACGGCGTCCTCCTCGACCTGCGCTACTGGGTGAAAGACCCCTACAACATGCTCCGAGTCAGGTCGCGGATACTGGAGCGAATCTGGGACGAGATCGAGGACGCGGACGTGGATTTCGCCTACCCCCACTCGCACCTCGTCTTCGACGACACGAGCGGCATCGCGCGGGTGTCGGTGGACCCCGAGCGCGCACGTCACCCGGTCGAGTTCGACGACCGCTAACCGACCGTGATGAGTTCGCAGTCGACCTTCTCCCTGAGGAAGTTCTCGATGTCCGGGTCGTCCACCAGTCGGCGAATCGCGCGCCGCCATCGTCCCATCTGCTTGCGGCCGATGACGACCACGTCGGCGCGCGTCGCCGCGATCTCCTCGAGAATCGTCTCCTCGATCAAGAAGCCGTCGCGGACGACGTAGCGGGCGTTGGTTATCCGACCGAACGCCGACTCGACGGTGCGTTTCAACTCGGTTCTCGTCGCGTCGTTCCCCCGGTGGTAGAGGTTGACGTGTAAGACCGTGAGGTCGGCGTCACGCGTTTTCGCCACGTCGATGGCCTCGGAGAGCGTCCGACGGGAGTGGTTCGATAGCGGATACCGAACCGGGACGAGGACGCGGGTCATAGGAGGTGAATCGCTCCCCACTCGGGAGAACCTTACTATCGACGCGCGATGCGACCGTCGATCTCCGGGTCGACGCCGCACTCGCGGGCGTACTCCGCCAGAACCTCGTACTGGACGTCGCCGACCGCCGCGCGGTGTTCCTCGCGGAGCGCGGGAAACTCCCGGTCGGTGTGGAGGAGGTACTCGGTCGTTGCGAGGGCGTACGTCGCGTCCTCGCGGACGGGGTCGCCGCCGACGGTCGCCGATTCGAGGCCCCCCTCCGCCCGGTTCCAGATCAGTTCCACCCCGCTCAGGTGGGCGTGCCACCAGTCGGGTTCGCCGAAGGTGACGGTCGCGCCGTGGGCCTGTCGGAACACGTCGAGCAGTTCCGATCCGGAGAGTTCCGCGACGGCGACCCGCTCCTGAAACGGAACGACGCTCACGAGGTCCGCGACCGTCACCTCGCCGGCGAGCGGATTTCCTTCGCGGATGCCGCCGCTGTTCTGGAGGCCGACGTCCGCGTCGGTCGCCCAGCGGTAGGCGTCGGCGACGAAGTTGCCGATTCGACTCTCCCCCCGGAACGTCGTCGCCTCGGTTCGCTCGATGGGGTCGTCGACGGTGGCGACGACCGCGTCGAGTCCCGTCGCCGCCATGCGCTCGCGCATCGTCGCCGCCACATGGTCGTCCCGCGGCGCGTCGGCGACCGGGTGCCGGGTGACGGTCGGGTCGGAGCCGAACTCGATTTCGAGGAGGACGCGGGCGTTCACGCCGGGGCGGGTAAGGAGCGTCCCGCTCAGTCGCTCTATCTGCTCGGAGTGAACGTGCCCGCCGAGTATCACGTCCACGTCCACCGCGGCCGCGAGTTTCTCGTCGCCGCGACCGAGGTGGGACAGGGCGACGACGTACTCCGCGCCGTCGTCGCGGAGGCGGGAGGCGGCCTCTCTGGCCGCCGGAATCGGGTCGGCGAAGCGGACGTCGGTCGCGTTCGGATTCAGGTCGGGCGTCGCGGGGTCGGTCAGGCCGAAGAATCCGACCCGCGTCCCGTCGAGTTCGCGCATCGCGTGCGGGACGGTTCCGGCGGCCGCGGCGAACTGGTCGCCGTTCTCCCGGACGTTGGCGGTGAGCCACGTCTGCGGGGAGCGCCGGACGAACTCGCGGGCGCGGTCCGCGCCGTAGTCGAAGTCGTGGTTGCCGAAGGTCTCGAAGTCGGGCGAGACGGCGTCGAAGAAGTCGAGCGCCTGCGCGCCCTCCGTGACGAGCGAGAGGACGCCGGGTGACGTGTTGTCGCCGGTTCCGACCACGAGCGTCCGGTCGTCTCGGAGGCGGTCGATGCACCCCGCGAGACGGCCGATGTGGTCGGGGTCGTCGTAGGCGTTCTCGACGTCCGAGTAGTGGAGGAGACGGAGAGCCATCGCCGAGAAGTCTCGGGCGGGGGACAAGGTTCCTTCGGTGCGTTCAGTACCCCTAAATCGCTGGAGTGCCAAACGAGGCGCGATGAAAGAAACGACGACGCCCGACGGCGAAACGGTCTACATCAGCACATCGGAGGGAGAGCGCGGGTCGAAGGGGGCGTTCTTCCTCGTCTATCGGTCGCCCGACGGAGAGGGTCGGTACGGCTACTTCTGTGCCAACTGCGAGACGCTGGACAACGCGATGGACTCGATGGGCCGCATCGAGTGCAACCGGTGCGGAAACCTCCGGAAGGCGACGGAATGGGACGCGGCGCACGAGTAGCGCGGCCGCGTCTCTTATCCCCGTGCCGACCCGAGAACCGGTATGGCTTCGACCGACCAGGAGCTCGTGGACGAACTGGACAGCAGAGTCGAGACGCTCACGCTCGACGACGCGGTGCGACTGGTCGAGACCAACCATCCGAACGGCGGGCCGGGCGTCGAGCGCGAGGTGTTCGAATCCTATCTCGACGCGACCGAGTACGGCGAGGACGCGTTCACGTCGTCCTTGGAGGAGAGCCTGACCGACGCAGACTCGTGGCAGGGCGGCGGTCGCGTCTACGACCTCGGCGGCGGGCGGGTGAGCGCCTACCCGCGGCGGTGGCACGACGAACTCGGCGATACGACGGACCTCCGCGAGTACCTCCGAGTCATCGGGGACGACGCCCAAGGGTCGACCGGCTCCGAGCGCGCTGCGGTCACGGAGGACGGCGTCGCGGAGGGGATGTTGCTGGACGCGGCGGCGGCCATCGGCGGGGTGGACCACGAGGACACGCGCGACCGGTTGAAGACGCTTCGGGACGAGGGTGAAATCGAGGCGAACCCCTCACAGCATCCGAATCCGTGGCTGCGGCTCGCCTGATTGTTTCCATTTTCCAAATATCAAACTGTATCCGCCGAATCCTGCAAGAACACTTATTACGCGGAGTGTGGTACTCTCAAATGGATGGCCCCTGTTAGCACACCACCGGCCAAGGAGGCCAGATCGATTTTCGACAGTCTCGGCTACGAGGTGTTGGACGACGGCGACGAGTTCCGGGCGAGACGGAAGTGGCGCGAGGTACGAGTCACGGCACTCGCGGACACCGCGGACGCGCCGAAACGCGGCGAACTCCGCTGTTTCGTCACGTGGGAGGAGAACGCGTCGCGACTTCGACGGGAGTTGCGCGACTCCAATCCCGAGTACGAGTGGGCGGTCATCGCGGTTCGAGAGGGCGGAGACTACGAGGTGGCGCGTGCGCCACCTTGCCGCGTCGCGGTGTAGCCACGGTCGAGACCGCTCGGCCCTCTGAAGCGAATCGATTTTTCCGTTCGGATTCTGAACGCCGGTCGACGAGCAGCGCCGGTCGCGAACGTTCGGGGGCCGTTCTTACCGGGATTCCGGCGGAAAAACGAGAAGAGAACGTACATCGCGAACCCGGAAATTCGGTGACCGCGACCACCGTTCCCCGCTGCCTCCGCTGGTTACCGGGACGGCGAAACGCGACGTTCCGTTCGCCGAGTACGAAGACACAAACCGCGAGAGCGCGAATCGTCACGCGAACGATGGACGACCACACGCGCGACCCGACCGCCGACTCGCCGCCTCCCGACCGGACCCCGTCGGGGTGGCTCCCCGAGGAGGAATTGTGGGAGCACGGCACCCTCCGCCGGGCGACGGTACACGGCGTTCGCCTCTACAACTCCGGGGAGTTCCACGAGAGCCACGACTGTTTCGAGGACGAGTGGTACAACTACGGCAACGGAACGACGGAGAGCGCCTTCCTCCACGGGATGGTGCAGGTCGCGGCGGGGGCGTACAAGCACTTCGACTTCGAGGACGACGGCGGGATGCGCTCGCTGTTCGAGACGGCGCTCCAGTACCTCCACGGCGTCCCTCGGGACTTCTACGGCGTGGACGTGCTCGACGTGCGGACGAAGCTCACGAACGCGCGGGAGGACCCGACGGTTCTGCACGGGTGGCGGATATCGCTCGACGGCGCGGTTCCCGAGGCGAGAGAGGAAGATTTCGCCTACGCGGAGACGCTCGACTAGAACGAAAAATCATCCCGTTCTCCCGCTTGACTGCGAGTGTAAAGCGCTTTCAAGCTTCGCCACGTTTCCCCGATAAATGCGCATCGAGCAGCTAGGAGAGGGGACGCCGGAAGTCGCCGTCGTCGCCGGAATCCACGGCGACGAACCGTGCGGACAGCGAGCCGTGGAGCGCCTGCTGGCCGAAGGCCCGACCGTCGAGCGCCCGGTGAAGTTCGTTATCGCGAACGAACTCGCGCTGGAGCGGAAGGTTCGGTACGTGAACGAAGACCTGAACCGCGTGTTCCCGGGGGACCCAACCGCCGAGCACTACGAGCGCCGACTGGCCCACGAGTTGCTCGACGAACTCCGCGACTGCACGGTACTCTCGCTCCACTCCACGCAGTCGTACGCCCGCCCGTTCGCGCTCGTTGACCGAGTGAACGCCGTCGCTCGCTCCATCTGTCCGTACCTCCCCGTCTCGGAGCTGGTCGAGACCGACCGATTCACGAAGGGGAAACTCATCTCGCACCCGCACACGCTCGAGGTCGAGTGCGGGCTGCAGGGGTCGGAGGAGGCGGCGGAGAACGCCTACCACCTCATCCGCGGCTTCCTCGCCGGAACCGCCGCGCTCCCGCTTCCGGAGGGCGACAACCCGGTCGAGGCGGGCCGGCGCGACGAGGTGACGGTCTACCGGATGGAACAGCCTGTTCGGAAGAACGGCGGGACGGAGTTCGAGGTGCTGGTGGAGAACTTCCGCCGCGTCGAGGCGGGCGAAGCGTTCGCCACCGCGGACGGCGAGCCGCTGGTCGCGGCGGAGCCGTTCGTTCCGGTGCTGATGTCCGCCTACGGGTACGAGGACATCTTCGGGTACACGGCGGAGGAAGTGGGCGTGCTGGGGAACTGAAACGACCGATTACTCCTTTTCGGGGGCGAACTCGACCGTCGTCAGATCGCGGTCGAGCGAGCAGTAGTCGTGCGGCGGGTCGCCGACTATTTCGGCGATTCGATACTCCTCGTCGAACTCCGCCCCGGCGGGTTCGCAGAACTCGTGGCTCGGGCAGTCGACGTGGGGGCACGGTCCGTCGAGTTTCGCCTTGCTTCCGGCGTAGGCGTTCCTCGCCGGAACGTTGGCGCGGACGCTCGTCGGTTCGACCTCGACGGCGCTGACCCCGTCGTCGTGGACGCCGCAGGGGAGCGTCTGCGCGCCCTCGCGGACGTCCGTGACGCGGTATTTCACCCCCTCGGAGAGATTGAGACACTGGTTGCGGTACGGACAGCCCTCGCAGGCGCCGGCCTCGCCCTGATAGACGAACTCCTGACCGGCTTCGGCGAGGCGGGTTCCGACGAGCGTGATGGTGGACATGCTCGGGCGTAGGGCGGGTGGTCGGTTAAGCGTCTCGCCCCGTCAACTCGTCCAGTCGGTCGAGGTACGCCTCGCGGGGAACCTGGTAGCACGCCCGATAATCGACGTCGCCGCGCGCGAACTCCGCCGCGAGTTCGACGGCGGCGTCGAACGCTTCGTCGCGCGTCGGAAAGCGGGGCGTCTCGGAGAGGGTCACGTCCGGTTCGAGGTAGAACTTGAGATACCACGAGTCGGTCGCGCGGCGCTCCTGCGGCGGGCGGTTCGGCGTCCCCTGCGCGAGGTAGATGGTGGGAAGACACTCGGGCGGAAATTGTCGCGTGTCGAACACGTCCGGGCGGTACGCGAGGATGCATCGACCGTCCGGTTCGTCGTTCCAGACGACCCACGATTCGGGCAGTGCTTCTTCGGACATGGACGGGGATAGACGGCGCGTCGGGGTAAGGGTTGCCCGTTCGGACGGACGACCTAGTATATAAAGGCTGCACTATTGAAGTTTTCACTGCACACCCGATTCCACGTTTCTAGCCGCCAGCGGTCGTATGTTCGGAAACTCGGTGTTTTTAATCTAAATGAAAAAAGTCTTGTGGTCGGGCAACAGTTATATATCTCCTCATCCCATCTATTAAATAGTATCGGGTGGCAGTTGCCCACACGGTACACGGTCCCGGACCACGCTCCGGTCCCCAGCGCAACTCGTCGAAACGCGCCGACCCGGTCGACGGCCGGAGTGGTGGATGGCACGCACATGAACCCCCGACAGACACCGACGTCAACGCGGGCGCGACAGTCGTCGCCCGGACAGCCCTCTGCGAGAGTCGTCCCACCGATTCGACCGACAAACCTTAGTGGGTGTACCCCTACTACGTATTCCCGCCGGCCTCGGACCGCCCGGTTGGTCTCTGTCTCCAACGGTCCGTTCCACAGTCCCAAACAATACGTGATACAATGAAAGGTGACATTGAAACGCTGGAAGACCTCAGCCGAAGCTACCAGGAATCGATGCCTGAAGACCTCCGCGAGACGAAGTCGTTCGACTGGTACCTCCGAGAGGTGTACGACGACCCGAAGATCGCCCGGAACGCCCACCAGCGCGTCGCCGACATGTTCGATTACTACGGCACGGAGTACGACGAAGACTCCGGCGTCGTGGAGTACCAACTCGCGTCGGAAGATCCCCTGCACGACGGGGAGAACACGTTTTACGGGCGCGAAATTCACCGCGCGATGCACGAGTTCGTGAACAAGGTGAAAAGCGGCGCGCGCGGATTGGGTCCGGAAAAGCGTATCAAACTGTTACTCGGCCCCGTTGGGTCGGGGAAATCCGACTTCGACCGGCAGGTTCGCAAATACTTCGAAGATTACACGCTCAGCGACGACGGTCGGATGTACACGTTCCGGTGGACGAACCTCTGCGACGTGATAAAGGACCAGGACCCGGCGGACGACGTGGTGCGGTCGCCGATGAACCAGGACCCGCTCGTCTTGCTCCCGCTCGAACAGCGCCAGACCGTCATCGACGACATCAACGAGCGCCTGGACGCTCCCTACACCATCAAGAACGAGCAGGCGCTGGACCCCGCCAGCGAGTTCTACATGGACGCGCTGTTGGCGTACTACGACGACGACATCCAGCAGGTGCTCGAGAACCACATCGAGATAATCCGCCTCGTCGCCAACGAGAACAAGCGACAGGCCGTCGAGACGTTCGAGCCGAAGGACAAGAAGAACCAGGACGAGACCGAACTCACGGGCGACGTCAACTACTCCAAGATCGCCATCTACGGCGAGAGCGACCCCCGCGCGTTCGATTACTCCGGCGCGTTCTGTAACGCCAACCGCGGTATCTTCAGCGGCGAGGAACTGCTCAAACTCCAGCGGGAGTTCCTCTACGACTTCCTGCACGCCACGCAGGAACAGACCATCAAGCCGAAGAACAACCCCCGCATCGACATCGACCAGGTCATCGTCGGTCGAACTAACATGCCCGAGTACCGGGACAAGAAGGGCGACGAGAAGATGGAGGCGTTCAACGACCGGACGAAGCGCATCGACTTCCCGTACGTCCTCGAGTACGAGTCGGAAGCCGACATCTACCGGAAGATGCTCCGGAACGCCGACGTGCCGGACGTGCACATCGAACCGCACACCCTCGAGATGGCCGGGCTGTTCGGCGTCCTGACGCGCGTCGAGGAACCCGACACCGAGATGGTCGACTTCCTCCAGAAGGCGAAAGCCTACAACGGCGAAACCGAGGACGGCGACGACGTCGACGTGAAGAAGCTCCGCGAGGAAGCGGAGGACAAGGCCGACATCGGCGAGGGGATGGAGGGCGTCTCGGCCCGGTTCATCGGCGACGAAATAGCCGAGGCCATCATGAACTCCACCCACCGGAGTCGCGGCTTCCTCAGCCCGCTCTCGGTGTTCAACCACTTCGAGGAGAACCTCGAGAACCACGGCTCCATCCCCGAGGAGAACTTCGAGACCTACTACCGCTACCTCGAAACCGTCCGCGGCGAGTACCGCGAGCGCGCCATCGAGGACGTGCGCCACGCCCTCGCCTACGACATCGACGAGATTCAGCGGCAGGGCGAGAAGTACATGGACCACGTGATGGCGTACATCGACAACGCCACCGTCGAGGACGAACTGACGGGCCGCGAACAGGAGCCCGACGAAAGTTTCCTCCGCGCCGTCGAGGAGAAACTGGAAGTCCCGCGCGACCGCAAGGACGATTTCAGACAGGAAGTGTCGAACTGGGTGTCGCGGCGCGCCCGCGAGGGGTCGCCGTTCAACCCGCAGGACAACGACCGCCTGCGCCGCGCGTTGGAGCGCAAGCTCTGGGAGGACAAGAAGCACAACATCAACTTCTCGGCGTTGGTGTCGGCCAACGAGATGGACAACGACGAGCAGAACGCGTGGATAGACGCGCTGATGGAGCAGGGCTACTCGCGCGACGGTGCGAAGGAGGTGCTCGAATTCGCCGGGGCCGAGGTCGCCCGCGCCGAAATGGAGGAGTAACCAGTGTCCGAAGGCACCGACTACATCGCCGACGCCGACCACGAACTCCGGGAGACCTACGAGGAGCCGATGAGCCTCGGGGAGTACGTTGACGCCGCGTTCGAGAACCCGACCATCGCCTCGCACGCGAGCAAGTACCTCCTCGAAGCCATCGAGTCGATGGGAACCAGAACGGTCGTCGAGGAGGGCGAGGAGAAAGAGCGGTTCAAGTTCTTCGACGACCCGCACAACGGCGGCGAACACGCCATCCTCGGCAACACGGAGGTGTTGAACGCCTTCGTGGACGACCTGCGTTCCATCGCGTCCCGCCGGGGGAAAGAGGAGAAGATAATCTGGTTCGCCGGACCGACCGCGACCGGGAAGTCCGAACTCAAGCGCTGTCTCGTCAACGGTCTGCGCGAGTACTCGAAGACGCCCGAAGGACGACGCTACACCATCGAGTGGAACATCGCCACCGCGAGCGATCCGTCCGGGTTGACCTACGGCGACGAAGCGGTCGCGTCGAGCGAGGAGAACTGGTACGCCAGTCCGGTTCAGTCGCATCCGCTGCTCGTGTTTCCCCCGAAGGTGCGCCAAGAACTCCTCGAGGAGCTGAACGCCCGACTCGACGACCACGTCGACATCCACGTCAACGGAAAACTCGATCCCTTCAGCCGCGAGGCGTACGACTATCTGGAAGAACAGTACCGGCGCAACGGCGAGGAGGAGCTGTTCTCGGCCATCACCGACGCCGCGCACCTCCGGGTGAAAAACTACGTCGTCGACATCGGCGACGGCATCGGCGTCCTCCACTCGGAGGACAGCGGCCGCCCGAAACAGCGACTCGTCGGCAGTTGGATGCAGGGGATGCTGCAGGAACTCGACTCCCGCGGGAGGAAGAATCCGCAGGCGTTCAGCTACGACGGCGTGCTCTCGCAGGGGAACGGACTGCTGACTGTCGTGGAGGACGCGGCCCAGCACGCAGACCTCCTCCAGAAGCTGCTCAACGTCCCCGACGAGAAGTCGGTGAAACTCGATAAGGGCATCCAGATGGACATCGACACGCAGCTCCTCATCATCTCGAACCCCGACCTCGAAGCTCAGTTGAACCAGCACGCCGACGCGGGCGGAGCCGACCCCCTCCGCGCGCTCAAACGACGGCTCGACCGCCGGGAGTTCGGCTACCTGACGAACCTCAGCCTTGAAGCCGAACTCATCCGGCGCGAACTCACTAACGAGACGGAGGTCTGGCAGGCGGACGCGTACGACGAACTCGAAGCGCGCATCCGGGAACCCGTCTCGGTCACCGTCCGCGACGGCGACGCCGTCCGAGAGCGCGAAATCGCACCCCACGCCGTCGAAGCCGCGGCGCTCTACAGCGTCGTCTCGCGCCTCGACGGGAGCGACCTCCCGTCCGGACTGGACCTCGTGGACAAGGCCATCCTCTTCGACCGCGGCTACCTGCTGGACGGCGACGACCGCATCGAGAAGGACGACTTCGATTTCGACGACGACGCGGCGGACGGGTCGGGCGGCATCCCGGTCACGTACACCCGGGACACCATCGCCGGACTGTTGAACGACGTTCGCGACCGCCACCACCCGGAGTACGCGGTCGAGCAGGTCATCATGCCCCGCGACGTGCTGAACGAGATGGCCGACGGCATCGGGGACGCGCCGGTGTTCTCCGCGGCGGAGCGCACCGAGTACGAGAACCGACTCGTACCCGTGAAGAACTACGTCTTCCAGCAACAGGAGAGCGACGTGTTGGACGCCATCATGCGCGACCGGCGAGTGGACGAGGAGACGGTCGCGGAGTACATCGAGCACGTCTACGCGTGGGCGACCGGCGACCCGGTCGAAAACGACCGCGGCGAGCGCGTCGAACCCGACGCGCTGAAGATGAAGGTGTTCGAGACCGAACAGCTCGGTCGGTTCGGGCCGGACGCCTACGAGGTGAACCACGAACCGAGTCCGGCGGTGGCGGAGTTCCGCCGGAACAAGGTCATCACCGCGCTGAACCGCCACGCGTGGGAGAGTCGCAACGAGGAGTTCCAGGTCAGCGACATCGACCCGAAGGAGGTGCCGGTCATCAAGACCGTGCTGGCGAACAACGACTGGGACGACGTGCGGCGGGTGTACGAGGATTTCGACCCCGGCCAATGGGAGAACCCCCCGACGAACACCGAGACGGCCGAAGTTAAGGAGAAGACGATACGGAACTTACAGGAGCTGTTCGGCTACTCGCCCGCGTCGGCGGAGCTGACCAGCCAGCACGTCATGGATCAGGTGAGCTACAAATGGGACTGAGAGACGACCTCGAACGGTACCGCGAAGTCGGCGAAGAGCGCCGCGAAGACCTCGCGGAGTTCATCCAGTACGGCGACCTCGGGCAGAGTCTCCCCGACGAGATACACATCCCCATCAAGATAGTCGACCTGCCGGAGTTCCAGTACGACCGCCGCGACAGGGGCGGCGTCGGCCAAGGGAACCCCGACGTTGGCGACCCGGTCGGCCAGCCCCAACCGCAGCCCGGCGACGACGGCGAGGAGGGCGAACCCGGCGACGAGGCGGGCGAGCACGACTACTACGAGATGGACCCCGAGGAGTTCGCCGAGGAACTGGACGACGAACTGGGTCTGACCCTCGAACCGAAGGGTAAGAAGGTCGTCGAGGAGACCGAGGGCGACTTCACCGACGTGACGAAGACCGGTCCCGACAGCACCCTCGATTTCGAGCGCATGTTCAAGGAGGGGCTGAAGCGCAAGCTGGCGATGGACTTCGACCCTGAGTACATCCGCGAGGCGATGAAGATAGACGGCTGGGGGCCGGACGCGGTGTTCCGGTGGGCGCGGGAGAACAACTTCACCGTCTCGAAACACTGGGTCGAGGAGAACTACGACGCGCTGTCGCCGGACGAGCGCACGAAGTGGGCGAGCATCGAGGAGATGGAGCGCGAGGTGTCGGCGACGAGCACTGCCCAGAAGATACGCGAGGAGGGTATCCGACACGTCCCCTTCCGCCGCGAGGACGAGCGCTACCGCTACCCCGAGATAATCGAGGAGCGCGAGCGGAACGTGGTCGTCGTCAACATCCGCGACGTGTCCGGGTCGATGCGCGAGAAGAAGCGCGAACTGGTCGAGCGCACCTTCACGCCGCTCGATTGGTATCTCACCGGCAAGTACGACAACGCCGAGTTCGTCTACATCGCCCACGACGCGGAGGCGTGGCGGGTCGAGCGCGACGAGTTCTTCGGCATCCGGTCGGGCGGCGGGACGAAGATATCGTCGGCCTACGAACTCGCCCGGAACATCCTGGAGGAGGAGTACCCGTGGGCCGACTGGAACCGCTACGTGTTCGCGGCCGGCGACAGCGAGAACAGCCGGAACGACACGGAGGAGAACGTCATCCCGCTGATGGCGTCGATTCCGGCGAACCTCCACGCCTACGTGGAGACCCAACCCGAAGGGAAGGCCATCAACGCCACCCACGCGGAAGAGGTCGAGAAGAACTTCGCCGAATCGGACAACGTCGCGGTCAGCTACGTCAACGGACCGGAGGACGTGACGGACGCGATATACGAGATACTGAGCACGGAGGACGCATGAACGAACGCATCGAAACCAAGCGCGAGGCCGAACGAGTGCGCGAACCCGTCGTGGAAGCGCGGAAACTCGCGCGGAAACTCGGTCTCGATCCGTACCCCGTGAAGTACTGGATAATCGACTACGACGAGATGAACGAACTCATCGCCTACGACGGGTTCCAGGAGCGGTACCCGCACTGGCGGTGGGGGATGAAGTACGACCGGCAGCAAAAGCAAGGCCAGTACAGCGGCGGCAAGGCGTTCGAAATCGTCATCAACGACGACCCCGCCCACGCCTTCCTGCAGGAGACGAACAGCATCGCCGACCAGAAGGCGGTCATCACGCACGTCGAGGCCCACTCCGACTTCTTCGCCAACAACCGCTGGTACCGGATGTTCGCGGACGAACTCGACGCGGCGGCCCTGCTCTCCCGCCACGCCGGGCGGGTGCGGTCCATCATGGCCGACCCGGAGATAGACCGGGAAGCGGTCGAGAAGTGGATCGACAACGTGCTCTGCTTGCAGGACAACATCGACCAGCACCAGGCGTTCAAGCGACAGCACCGGAAGCGGGACGAGGAGACGGAGACGGACGAACTCGGCGACCGACTCGCGGAGATGAACCTGAGCGACGAGGTGCGCGAGGAGGTGTTCGACGACGAGTGGCTGGAAGCGCAGCAAGAGAAGCGCGCCGGTGCGCTCGAAGAACCCGAGAAGGACCTGCTCGCGTACCTCCTCGAACACGGACGAGCGTACGACCCGGAGGAGGGCAAAGCGGTCGAGATGGAAGATTGGCAGAAGGACGTGCTGGAGATGCTCCGCACGGAGTCGTACTACTTCGCGGCACAGAAGACGACGAAGGTGATGAACGAGGGCTGGGCGGCCTACTGGGAGTCGATGATGATGGGCGAGGAGTCCTTCGCGGGCGTGGACGAATTCATCGAGTACGCGGACCACCAGGCCCGCGTGCTCGGTTCGCCCGGTCTGAACCCGTACAAGCTCGGCAAACAGCTGTGGGAGTACATCGAGAACACCGAAAATCGCCGGGAAGTCGTGCGAAAGCTCCTGCGGGTGAAGGGCATCACGTGGCGTAACTTCCACGACGTGGTCGAGTTCGACCGCGTGATGGAACTGCTCGAACCCGACCCGGCGCTCGACGCGGTGAGCTCGGAGACGCTCTCAGACCTGGAATCTCTGGACCCCGAAAAGATAGACGAGGAGGGGTTGGAGCGCGCGAAAGCCGGGGACATCGACGCGGACGCGCACCCGTGGAAGGTGCTCTCCTACGAGGGACTGGCGGAGCGTCACTTCTCGCTCTGCAAACTCCAGAACCGCGGCTTCCTCGAAGCCATCTCGCAGTCCGACCTGGAACAGTACGCCCGCTACATGATGGACGACGAGCGCTACGGGAGCGCCGAGGAAGCCATCGCCGACGTGGACTACGCCGCCGGGTGGAACCGGATGTACGAAGTCCGGGCGAGCCACAACGACGTGACGTTCTTGGACGGTTTCCTGACGAAGGAGTTCGTCACCGACAACGACTACTTCACGTACGAGTTCAGCCAGACGACCGGCGACTACCGAGTGACGAGCACCCAGTACGAGGACGTGAAGAAGAAGCTGATGCTCCAGTTCACCAACTTCGGCAAGCCGACAATCGCGGTGTACGACGGCAACTACGAGAACCGCAACGAACTGCTGCTCGGCCACCACTACAACGGCGTCGTGCTCGACATTAATCAGGCCGCTCGGACGCTAGAGCGCATCTACGACCTCTGGGGTCGCCCCGTGAACCTGAAGACCATCGTGAAGGAGGTCGACGAACGCGACGCCGAGATAGCCCGGCGTCGCGACCGCGAGCCGGAGCCCACAGAGCAAGGGAAACTCCTGCGCTACGACGGCGACGAGTTCGAGATGGAAGACCTGCCGTGGAGCGAGGTCGAGGACATCGCGGCGACGGAGGTCGATTACAACACCAAACCCGAGGAGTGGTTGGCCTGACGGGAACGATCACTCCGACTCGTACAGCCTGATCTCGCCGCCGTCCACGACCACGTCGTACCCTTCGTACCGAAACTGCGCGTAGACGGAGACTTCCTCGCGCTGGGCCAGTCGCTGGAGCGCGTCCACGTCGATGACCTCGGCGAGGGTGGGTCGCAGTTCCGTCGGACGGACGTTCGAAACGGCTCCGAGCGCCCGAGCCAGCGTCACCACGACCGAGTCGCCGGCGGTGCCGTACACCGTCCAGTACGCTTCGTTCGAGTCGTCCAGCGACGCTTCCGTCGTTCGAAGGTTCCGCCCGTCCGAGACGGGCGGTTCCTCCTCGGGCGGCGCGTCGTCCGCTTCGGCGAGGCGGACGTACCGCTCCAACTCCGGCGCGTCCACCGTCGCCGTGACGCCGTCGCCGTCGCGTTCGACGACGCCCGCTTCGACCAACTTCGGCAGGTGAACGTGGTGGAGCGTGATGAGAACCCGCTCTCCGGCGTCTTCGCCCGTTCCACTTCAACTGGACGGAGACCTGCATCCAAACTGGTCCAGGTCATAGATGTGTACTTCCACCCGTTTGCTTGGTCCCAGTCGTCCGGTTTTACCTCCGGCTTTGGTTTTCCGAAACGCTGAGCCAAGTGTGCCTTCCAGCGGTCACGCTCCTCCGGTGAGAGGTTCCCATATGCTGGGATAGAACCGTACTCCAGTGCAGCTTCTCGAATCTGTTTTCGCTCCTCTATTGTAAGATAGTCTCGGGGGTTGCTTGTCCCCGAAGTAGAGAACGAATGTGACGGCTCCCATTCTTTCCCGCCACGTTCCTGGTGCTGCCATTTGAAGAAACGCTTGAGGGATTTCTGTGTATTGGACTTGTGAGTGTTGCTTTGGTCCCCATAAGCCAGCTCCTTCATGTAGGTGTTCGCGTGCGCGTGGTCGAGGCTCATTGTGTACCTCCCCTCGTTGTTCCACGCCCATCGGTTGAATTGGTCAGTTCGGTACGCGGTTCTTACGACAGTGGCACGGCTGTACCCTACGGCTGCTTCTGGGGTCTTGCCGAATGCCAGTAGCCACTGGAGAAAGTTCTCACGATGTTCTCGGTAATCCAGTAGCTGCTTTTCGTTGAGTCGGCTCTTTGCCTTTTCAGTGACCACTGGGATACCGTCGAGCTCCATTACTGGTACCCCTGATTAACTGATTCGGCTTTGATAGTTGACAATCGCTGTACGGCGGCGAGGTGGGTGTTCCTTTGAATCGTATCGGCGTATGGCATAGGTTTGGCTCCATGCTATGCCACGTATGAAAATTACAGGACGGCGAAGCCGTTGTAGTGCTCGGTAGGGGATTTGAACCCCTGTCCTCGGCTCGAAAGGCCAAGATGATTGGCCGGACTACACCAACCGAGCGTATCACGCTCGATGCGCATCAAATCGTTTCTGCGGGACTAGTTTAAACCTTCCGTTATCGGGCGACTGCGGCCGGATTCCGCGCCAACGAGTGCCAACCCCGACGGGGGTTGACCCCGAACGCTCGCCCTACTTTCCTTCGAACTCGGGGTCGCGGTTGCCCATGAAGGCGGTGACGCCCTCCATCAGGTCGTCGGTGCTCATCAGGTGGCCGAACGCCTGCGCTTCGATCTCCAGTCCGGCCTCCGTGTTCTCCCACCCCTTCAGCATCGCGCGCTTCGTCATCTTCTGGGCTATCGGCGGGCCGGCGGCGAGGTCGGCGGCGAGGTCGAACGCTCGGTCCTCGAACTCGTCGTTCGGGACGACCTCGTTGATGAAGCCGTAGTCGGCCATCGTCTCGGGGTCGAAGCGGTCGGCGGTGAAGATTATCTCCTTCGCGCGTCCCTCGCCGACGATGTGCTGGAGGCGCTGGGTGCCGCCCCAACCGGGCAGCAGACCGAGGTCGTGTTCGGGCTGGCCGAGTTCGGAGCGTTCGCTGGCGATGCGGAGGTCGGCGCAGGTCGCGAGTTCCATCCCGCCGCCGAGGCAGTAGCCGTCGATTCCGGCGACGACGGGCATCGGGCAGGATTCGAGTTTACCGAACGTCTCCTGTCCCTTGCGAGAGAGGTCGACCGCGTTGAGCGAGTCGGCCCCGCCCGCGGCCATGCTCTGCACGTCTGCACCCGCGGAGAACGCTTTGTCACCCTCGCCCGTGATGAGGATGGCGCGAACCTCGCTGTCCGCGACCGCCTCGTCGATGGCGTCCGAGAGTTCGTCCAGCAGTTGCCCGCTGATGGTGTTCATGCGGTGCGGGCGGTCGATGACTATCTGTCCGACCATCTCGCCGGGCTTCTCGATGCGGACGGTCTCGAACTCGACTCGCTCCTCGTCGTCCACCTCGTAGAACCCGACTTCGGCGCGCTCTTCGAGGTAGTCGGCGGGTTCGTAGCGCGCCGCGCCGGTCTCCTCGTGGAGGTCTTCGAGGGTTTCGAGCAGGGTGTCGAGACCCGCTTCGTCGGCCATCCGGGCCGGACCTTCGGGGAAGCCGGCCCCGAGCATGACCGCGTCGTCTATCTCGCTCGCGGGTGCGACGTCGTTTCCGACGAGTTTCGCCACTTCGTTCGCCATCACGGCTCGGAGGCGGTCGACGATGGCCTCGTTTCCGGCGTCGGTCGGAACGTCCGCGCCGCCGTCCTCGTAGTCGTAGAACCCCCGTCCGGTCTTCTTTCCGAGGTTCTCCTCCTCGACCTTCTCCTTGAGCAGCGGGCACGGTTCGTAGGCGTCGCCGAGTTCCTCGTGCATGTATTCGAGCACGTGGTAGCCCACGTCGATACCCACCTGGTCCGCGAGTTCGAAACTCCCCATCGGGAGGCCGATGTCGAACTTCGTGGCGCTGTCGACCTCCTCGACGGTCGCGTCGCCGGACTCGACCATCCACGCCGCCTCGTTCATCAGGGGTACGAGCACGCGGTTGACGATGAATCCCGGGCTGTCCTTCCGCACGCGCACCGGCGTCTTGCCCATCTCCTCCGCCAGTTGCTCGGTCAGGTCGAGGACGTTCTCGTTCGTGTACGCCCCGGTGATGACCTCGACGAGCTGCATCCGAACGGGGGGGTTGAAAAAGTGCATCCCGCAGAACTTCTCGGGGCGGTTCGTGACCTCCGAGAGTTCGGTTATCGAGAGGCTGGAGGTGTTCGTGGCGAAGACCGCGCGGTCGGGCGCGTACTCCTCCAGTTCCCCGTACACGTCCTTCTTGATGTCCATCTTCTCCGGCACGGCCTCGATGACGAAGTCGGCGTCGGAGACGGCCTCCTCGAAGTCGACGAGGGGGGTGACGCGCTCCAGCGCCGCGTCGGCCTCCGCCTCGGAGAGCTGGTCCTTCTCGGCGAGTTTGCCGAGACTCCACTCGATCTGGTCGTAGCCGTTCCGGACGAACTCCTCTTTGATGTCGCGCAGATTTACATCGTACCCCGCGAGGGCGGCGACCTCCGCGATGCCGTGACCCATGTTCCCTGCGCCGAGAACTGCAATGGTGTTGATGTCTTCTAGCTCCATGCTCGAATGCTCAACACGAGGCCGTTTCAAGGTTTCTCTATTCGAGATAATAAACATCCTACGAGTTTATAGGCGGTTACAAAACGATTTATCCATCGACCTGTAATCGTGTCTTATGGACTTCGAGTTGACAGAGGAACAGCAGGCCGTTCGCGACGAGGTGCGACGATTCGCGGAGAACGAGATCGAACCGATCGCGAAGGAGTACGACCAGGAGGAGAAGTACCCGTGGGAAATCATCGACAAAGCCGCTGAAATGGGGCTGACCGGCGCGAACATCCCCATCGACTACGGCGGCGCGGGCTACTCGGCCCTCGAAGTCGCCATCATCATCGAGGAACTGTTCGCCGTCGACGCCGGCATCGGTCTCTGCGTGACGAGCACCGCGTTCGGCGCGGACGCCATCCGCGAGTTCGGCACGGAAGACCAGAAGGAGGAGTACCTCTCCCCGGTCGCGGCGGGCGACGCCATCATGGGCACCGCCATCAGCGAACCCGACACCGGTTCCGACGTCTCCTCGGTCTCCACCACCGCCGAGAAGGACGGCGACGAGTGGGTCATCAACGGGAACAAGATGTGGATCACGAACGGGTCGGTCGGCGACTTCTTCGTCGTGATGTGCCAGACCGACCCCGAGGCCGACGACCGCTACTCCGGATTCTCTCAGATAATCGTGGAGGCCGACCGCGACGGCTTCGAGAGCGACAAGATAACCGGAAAGCTCGGCATCCGCGCCTCCGACACCGCGGAACTCATCTTCGACGACGTGCGCGTCCCCGAGGAGAACCTCGTCGGCACGCGCGGCATGGGCTTTCTCCAACTCATGCAGTTCTTCGACGAGACGCGCACCGCGGTCGCCGCACAGGGCGTCGGCATCGCCAAGGGCGCTTGCGAACGCGCGCTGGAGTACGCCCAACAGCGCGAGCAGTTCGGCCGCTCCATCAGCGAGTTCCAAGCCATCCAGCACAAACTGGCCGACATGCACACGCAGACGGAGGCCGCGCGCAACCTCACCTACAAGTCGGCGTGGAGCGTGGCGAACACCGACGACCAGTTGACCCAACTCGCGTCGATGGCGAAGGAGTACGCCTCCCGCGTGGCCGTCGAAGTGGCCGACGAGGCCGTCCAGATTCACGGCGGATCGGGATACGTCAACGATTTCGACGTGGAACGCTTCTACCGCGACGCGAAGATAACTCAAATCTACGAGGGGACGACCGAAATTCAGAAGAACATCATCGCCCGCGAACTGCTCGGGAAAGGATTCTGACCTCGAACCGACCACCTAACTGCTTAGGCGTCGTTCTTTTCCTCGTGTCTGGCTATTGTGAAGTCGATGGGGTCCGACTCGCCTGGGATGTCGAACATCGACGCGAAAGCGAACGGTGACGGAGAGAGCGAACTCGACGCGATGCTGGAGTTGTTAGCGGATCGACGTCGTCGGTACGCGCTGTACTATCTCAGAGAGCAAGAGCGAGCCGTTGGAGTGGACGAACTGACCCGTCGAATCGCCGAACGGGACGAACGCACGCGGGCGAGAGACCGCGATCGCGTTCGAATCGAACTTCTTCACAAACACCTTCCGAAGATGGAGGCTTCGGGCGTCATCGAGCGGGACGGCGACGCGATACGGTTAGGCCGTTCCGCGGATTCGTTAGACCCGTACCTCCACATCGCCGCGGAGTTGGAACGACCGCCGTAATCGTCACCCTTCGTCCGGTTTCGGTCTACTCCTCGGTCGTTCGGAGAAGCCAGTCGAACCCGTCCAGCACCGCCTCCCTCCCGCCCGATTCGAGCACGCTCCCGTGCCCCGGAATCACCCGGTCGAAGTCCCACGCCAGAACCTCCCGAATTGACCGCCGAAGCGCCGCTTCGTTCGACACCGTGAGCCGAAAATCGACGGGCGCCCCGACTCGCTCGTACACGCCCGCGGCGCGTCCGAGGAGGCGGAGCGAGAGCGGGGACTCCGGCGTGACGTGGTAGCCGACGTCGCCGAGGACGAGCGTCCGACTCGGGCGATGGAAGAACGCGATTTCGGTGAGCCAGCGATGGCCCGCGATCACCGTCTGGTCGACGTCGGCGCTCCACCGGGGGTCGGGGACGCTCCCGAGATACGAATCGAAGACGAGGTCGGAGCGACGGGACGCGAGACCCGGCGCGGCGAGCAGTTTGGCGTCCGGATAGGCGTCCCGGTACTGTTCCATGTACAGGTGTCCGTGGAGTTTACTCGCGGGCGCGACGAACCGGACGCCGCCGAGATCGTCGAGTTCCCGCTTCAACTCCGGCGTGAGTCGGGCCGGCGACTGGACGAACAGTCCGCCGCTCGACAGGCGAACGACGGTCGTGATGCGACCGATTTCGAACCCGAAGAATCGCAGCGGCTCCTCGCAAATCCACAGGTTCGTATCGAGGTGGGTGAGCATGTCGGTCTCTCGGCGTCGCCGAGGGATAATTTCTGTTGCGGTCGCGGGCGGTCGCCGACGGAGTCTCAGTCCGACTCGTACTCCGCCCAGATGTACCGCGTCGCGACCGAGCGGTAGGGACGCCACGCCTCGGCGACTTCGCGCATCTCGTCGCGCGTTAGCTCCTCGCCGTCGCCGTACAGTCGCTCGATTCCGCGTCGCACCGCGAGGTCGCCCAGTGGGAAAATATCCGCCCGTTCGAGCACGAACAGGAGGTACATCCGGGCGGTCCACTCGCCGACGCCCTTTATCTCGGTCAGCAGTTCGACCACCTCGTCGTCGGTGTACTCGGCCAGCGCCTCCCTCGTGTAGTCGTTCCGTTGGAAGGCGCGCGCCGCGTTCTTCAGGTACTGGACTTTCGTGCGCGATAGACCGGCGTTCCGCAGTTCGGCTTCGTCCGCGGCCAGTACGGTCTCCGGCGTCACGTCGCCGAGCAGGTCGAACACCCGGTTTTTGACGGCGAGTGCGCTCGCCGTCGAGAGCTGTTGGTTGATGATGCTGATGCAGAGCCGCTCGTACTCCGACCAGTCAGTCTCGGAGTACGGTTCGTGCTCGTCGAGCAGGGTCGCCATGACGGGGTCGTTTCGGAGGACGGACTCCGCGTCGTCGTTCGTGGTTCGCATACTGTCGTTCGAGGGTGGTAGGAACCCGACGAGAAAAGGCGTTACCCTTCGGTCTCTTCCTCCTCTTCTTCCCGTTCCGCCTCGTCGTCGTCCACCCGGCGTCGAACGTCCACCTGATAGTTCGAGAGGATGTCGCGCCCGAGCAGGACGGGGTAGTCCATGTGGCCCCTGTCCTCGATGCTCGCGGTGACGGTGTGGCGGTTGCCGCCGACGCCGATGACCACGTCGACCACGGGGCGGGATTTGCTCGCCTTCCGACTGCCGGATTTCACGCGGGTCATGCTCTTTATCGGCCCCGCGCCGATCTGCGCCGCGAGCTTGGTGTCGATGCTCGACCGGGTCGCCCCCGTGTCGGATTTGGCGACGACCGTCTCGGAGCCGCTCGTTCCGCTCACGAGCACTTCCTCGGTGTAGCCGATGACGACCGGTTCGGTCGGCGGGGGGCTGGTGCTGGTCGGCTTGCAGTCCGGCGTCGAATCGTCGAGCGTCGCGGTGAGTTCGTCGACCCGGTCGCGGTTGACTTCGCCGCCCGCCCGTTCGATGGCGACTTGCGCGATGTAGGGGGCGGCGCTCCGCCCCGTCGCCTTGTAGAGCCCCTTGAATCCGGCCGTCGGGTTCACTTCGAGGACGTGCCAGCCGTCGTGACCCTCGATGAGGTCGACGCCGGCGTAGTCGAGACCGACGATCTCGGTCGCCCGGCGAGCGATTTCCGCGGCCTCGTCGGGTAGTTCGTCGGTCATGTCCTCGACGTCGCCGCCGAGCGCGACGTTGGTTCGCCAGTCGTTTTCGGGCGCGTACCGGTTCATCGCGCCGACGATTCTGTCGCCGACGACGTAGACGCGGAGGTCGCAGTGGCGTTTTTCGTCCCGCTCGATGAGTTCCTGTAGGAACGCCTGTCGCTCGCCGACGCGCGGATTGACCATCTCGTCCGCGCCGACCTTCCACGTCCCGCCGCCGTGGGTTCCGATGGCGGTCTTGTAGACGGCTTCGTCGCCGAACTGCGCGCGCCCGTCGTTCAGGCGGTTGTTGTCGAGCGCGAGGAGCGCGTCCGGAACCGGGATGCCGGCATCGGCGAGGCTCGTCGCCGTGGAGAACTTGTGAATCGCGGTCATCACGGAGTCGGGTCGATTGAGAACCGGGACGAGGGAGTCGTAGATGTTGGCGAGACCGAGCGCCTCCGAGGGCTGTTCCGTGTTCGAGAGGAGGAGGCGGTTGGCGACGATGTCTATCTCGGGTTCGAGCGTCACCTCGCCGTCTCGAATCTCGACCGCCGTGTTCTCCTGACGGAGCCACTCCGGCCGGTGACCGAGGTCCTGAATCGCATTGCAGATCGCTTTGGTCTCCTTGCTGTTGTGTAGACTGAGTACCCCGACGCGAACAGGTGAGCCATCAGCAGCCATGTACGCTACCTTTCGGCTGTTCCATCTTAAAACGTTTCCAGTGGCCCAGAACAGGAATGGGAGTCCGCCGATTGATTTCGACGGTGGATATGTGTAGTCACAGGTTTTTATAGGGCGACCTCCGAGTGGTGGACATGACCGGGGAAGCGTCGGACGCGTTCACGTACAACGGCGGCATCGTCGAGCCGGGTGAGACGCAGAACATCAGGTACGGAATCAGCGAGACGTATCTTGGCGACCCGGTACGCATTCCCGTCACGATAATCAACGGCGAGTACCCCGGCCCCACGATATTCCTTTCGGCGGCGGCCCACGGCGACGAACTTAACGGTATCGAAGTCGTCCGCGAGGTGGCCCACGAGTGGAACCACGACGACCTCCACGGAACCATCGTCTGTCTCCCCGTGCTGAACGTCCCCGGCTTCCTCGCCCAGCAGCGCTACCTCCCCATCTACGACCGCGACCTGAACCGCTCGTTCCCCGGCCGCGAGGACTCGACGAGCGCGAAGCGGATGGCGGCCCAGATATACCGCAACTTCATCGAGCCGTGCGACCTCGGCATCGACTTTCACACGTCCACGCGCGGTCGAACGAACATGCTCCACGTCAGAGCCGACATGGAGCATCCGGAGGTGGCTCGGCTGGCCCGCGCGTTCGGGTCGAACGTCCTCATCTCCTCCGAAGGACCGTCCGGAACGCTCCGCCGGGAGGCGACCGAGGGCGGCGCGCCGACCATCACCATCGAGATGGGCGAGGCACACCGGTTCCAGCGCCACTTCATCGACCAGGCGCTGGAAGGCGTGATGAGCGTCTTCGCGGAGTACAACGTCCACCCGGACGACCCGGTGAAGTGGCCCGGTTGGCGGACGATCATCGACGACGAGAAGGAGAAGACGTGGCTCCGCGCCGACGCGGGCGGACTGGTGGAGATGCACTACGACCGCGGCTCGCTCGTTTACGAGGGGACGCCCATCTGCACCATCACGAACCCGTTCAAAACCGAGAGCGAGTCGGTCACGGCACCGTTCACCGGACTGCTCGTGGGCGTCTTAGAGAACCCGGTAGTGTATCCGGGCAACCCCATCTGCCACATCGTCGAACTGAACGCCGACACGCGCCGGGCGCTGAAGCACGACCGGGCGCGGGCGGAGTCCGAAGGGGACGTACAACCGCCGGGCTACGTCGGCACACCGGAACCGGCGGAGCAGTGAACCGGCGAACAGCGCTTCGGCGAGTTCGCTCGCGGACGACCGGCGCGCGGCGGACGGCGGTTCGACCGCGATAACGTCCGGCGGTTCCACCGCTCAACGCCGTCCGCGGTTTTTGCGGCAGACCAAAGGCAGGTAGTAACTTCTATTTGTCCCCGGTTCCGACCATCGAACTGGTATGAGTCAATCGTACAACCGAGGCCTCATCGAGGACTTCGGCCGGTGGCGCGAGTTCACGGCCGGGATGTGGGCCTGGATATTCCACAAATTCACGGGGTGGGTGCTCATCGGCTACCTGTTCACGCACATCGCCGTGCTGAGCACCGCCACCGCCGGTGATACGGTCTACACCGATACACTTCAGGGCCTCGAAGGTCTCCTCATCGTTCGGGTCATGGAGGTCGGCCTGCTCGCCGTCGCCGTCTTCCACATCATCAACGGCGTCAGACTGCTCTTCGTCGACCTCGGCGTGGGCCTCGAATCGCAGGACAAAAGCTTCTACGTCTCGCTCGTTGTGACCGCCGTCATCGTGTTGGCGAGCGTTCCGACGTTCATGCAGGGGGCGTTCGGCTGATGGCGGAGCGCTACTCCTCGTTTCGGAGCGGGAGCCTTCCGTGGCTCCTCCAGCGCGTCACGGCGGCGTTCCTCGTCGTGGTGCTGGCGTTCCACTTCTTCCTGCTCCACTTCGTCCACCACCCCGCGAACATCGAGTTCGCGGGCACGCAGGCCCGGATGTCCCAGTGGGGCTACTTCCTCACCATGACGCTCTTCCTCATCACCGCGACGTTCCACGGTGTGAACGGCGTCTACGCCGCCCTGCTGAATCAGGGCCTCACGGGCGGTCAGAAGACCGCCGTCAAGTGGGTGCTCGTCGTCGCCGGCGTGCTGCTCGCCGCGCAGGGAACCTACGTCGCACTCGTCATGAACGGAATGATATCATGAGCACGCAACTACCCGAAGAATCGGAGTCCGAGACGGAAGCAGAGCGCACCGAGACCCCCGGCGACCGCAGACGGGCCGAGAAGCGATCCCGTCAGCGGCAGTCCTCCGGGGCGCAGGAGTCCGCCGAGGCGGACGAGGAGACCATCCACCTCAAGGTGTTCCGCTACGACCCGGAAATCGAGGGGAAGATGGAACCTCGGTTCGACGACTTCCACGTCCCCTTCACGAAGGGGATGACCGTCCTCGACGCGCTGATGTACGCCCGCGACCGCTTCGACACGACGCTGACCTTCCGACACTCGTGTCGACAGGCCATCTGCGGGAGCGACGCGCTGTTCATCAACGGCCGACAGCGACTCGGCTGCAAGACCCAGATTTCGGAGATGGACGAGCCGGTTCGCGTCGAACCGCTCCCGCACGCCGAGGTCGTCAAGGACCTCGTCGTGGACATGGAGCACTTCTACGACCAGATGCACTCGGTCGAGCCGTACTTCCAGACGGACGAGGAACCGAGCGACGAACTGGAAGAGCAGCGCCAGTCGCGCGCGAACCGCGAGAAGATCAAGATGTCCACGCGCTGCATCTGGTGCGGCGCGTGCATGTCCTCGTGCAACATCGCGGCGGAGGACAACCAGTACCTCGGCCCGGCGGCGCTGAACAAGGCGTACCGGTTCGCCATGGACGAGCGAGAGGGCGAGCGGTCGCGCGAGCACCGGTTCGAGATTCTCGACCAGGAACACGGCGTCTGGCGGTGCCAGACCCAGTTCTCCTGCACGAACGTCTGTCCGAAGGACATCCCGCTGACCGAGCACATCCAGGAGCTCAAGCGCGAAGCGGTGAAGAACAACCTCAAGTTCTGGTAAGGCAAACTCAGAGACAATGTACGAACACGACGTAATCGTCGTCGGTGCTGGCGGTGCCGGGCTCCGTGCGGCCATCGCGGCCCACGAGGAGGGGGCGGACGTCGCCCTCGTTTCGAAGCTCCACCCCGTGCGAAGCCACACCGGCGCGGCGGAAGGCGGTATCAACGCGGCGCTTCGGCAGGGCGACTCGTGGGAAGACCACGCCTACGACACGATGAAGGGGTCGGACTACCTCGGCGACGCCCCGGCCATCGAGACGCTCTGTCAGGACAGCCCGGAGGAGACGATTCAGCTCGAACACTGGGGGATGGCGTTCTCGCGCGAGGAGGACGGCCGGGTCTCCCAGCGACCGTTCGGCGGCCTCTCGTTCCCGCGGACGACCTACGCGGGGGCGGAGACCGGCCACCACCTGCTCCACACGATGTACCAGCAGGTGGTCAAGCGCGGCATTCAGGTGTACGACGAGTGGTACGTCAGCCGACTCGCCGTCACGAACCACGACGACACCGAGGAGCGCGAGTGCCACGGCGTCGTCGCCTACGACATCAAGTCGGGCAACGTGGAGGGATTCGTCGCCCGGAACGGCGTCATCCTGACCACGGGCGGTCTCGGACAGGTGTACGACCACACGACGAACGCGGTGGCGAACACGGGCGACGGGGCCGCGATGGCCTACCGGGCGGGCGTTCCGCTGGAGGACATGGAGTTCATCCAGTTCCACCCGACGACGCTCCCCTCGACCGGCGTGCTCATCTCCGAGGGCGTGCGCGGGGAGGGCGGTATCCTCTACAACAATGAGGGCGAGCGGTTCATGTTCGAACACGGCTACGCCAACAACGTCGGCGAACTCGCGTCCCGCGACGTGGTCGCCCGCGCGGAACTGACCGAGGTGAACGAGGGGCGCGGTATCGAAGACGAGTACGTCCACCTCGACATGCGCCACCTCGGCGAGGAGCGCATCATCGACCGCCTCGAAAACATCCTCCACCTCGCGGAGGACTTCGAGGGCGTCAACGCGCTCGAGGAGCCCATGCCCGTCAAACCCGGCCAACACTACGCGATGGGCGGCGTCGAGACGGACGAGAACGGCGAGACGTGCATCTCGGGGCTGTACGCCGCGGGCGAGTGCGCCTGCGTCTCGGTGCACGGCGCGAACCGTCTCGGCGGGAACGCCCTGCCGGAACTCATCGTCTTCGGCGCTCGCGCCGGTCGGCACGCCGCGGGCGCGGACTTCGGCCCGGCGAAGATAACGACCGGGAAGACCGCCGACACCGAACTCGGCGAGGTCGAAACGCCGGTCGAACCGGGGGCCGTCGACGCCGGGGACGGCGACGCGGTGGCGGACGGCAGCGGAACCGCGCTCGTCGACCCGACGCAGACCGTCGAGTCGGCGCTGGAGGCGGAGCGCGCCCGCGTCGAACACCTGCTCGAGAAGGATGAGGGCGTTCAGCAGGCCGAACTTCGCGCGAAACTCCAGCGGTCGATGACGCAGAACGTCAACGTCTTCCGGAACGAGGAGGGTCTCGAACAGGCCCTCCGCGACATCCGCGAGGTGCGCGAGGAGTACCAGGACGTGTACGTCAACGACCCCTCGCGGACGTACAACACCGACCTCATCCAGACCATCGAGATGCGGAACCTTCTCGACCTCGCGGAGGCCATCACGCTCGGCGCGCTCGCTCGCGACGAGTTCCGCGGTGCCCACTGGCGCGAGGCCCACCAGGAGCGCAAGGACGAGCAGTGGCTCAAGCACACGCTCCTCTCGTGGAACGACGGGACGCCTGAACTCTGGTTCAAGCCCGTCATCCTCGAAGGCGAAGAGAAGGAGTACGAACCGAAGATTCGAAGCTACTAGAGCCGACGTTTCGTCCGCTGCTTTTCCCTGACGCTATCCCGCGAGCCCGAGCGCCGAGAGCAGGTCGACGCTCCACCCCATCGCGTCGACGACCTTGTAGCCGAGGTAGATGCCGACGATACCCATCACGCCGGGGAGTTCCGGCGGGGCGGGAATCGGCACGCCGAGAAACTTGAAGAACGCGCCGGTGAGCAGTCCGGTCAGCAGTGCGAAGGCTGTTAGAGCGAGGTTCATCGGTAACCCCACTGCGCACAGAACCGTGAAAAGTCGTTCGAAGTCAGCGGTGTTGCGACAGCGTTCGCGCCGCCGAGAGCGGCATCGAGATCCACGCGTCGTCTCGCGTCACGTCCGCGATGACGGCCAGTTCGTCGCCGTTGTCGTCCTCGTCGACGGCGAACATGACGTCGTCTGCGAGCTGTGCCTCGGTGTCGTCGATTGCGCGTGTCCAGTTCAGGGTAATCACCGTGATTCGACTCGGTCCTCTCCGGGGGACTCGTCCGAGTCTGGAACGCAAACCCCCTTTGTTATGTAGCGCCATCTGACCCGGTAGCCGGGGCTTACCGCCGCTCTTTCTCGCGTTCAGCGGTTCAACGACCGATATCGGTCGCGCCGTCGTCCGCCGACGAGTACGCGCTGGATAACAAAGTACCGTTCCGGATTACGTCGTTCACGGACTGATTTCGATGTCGTTCGGAGAACAGAAGACGAGACAGCACCGCACGAAAACGAATCGTTCGAGGCGCGTATGAGCCACGGAACGACCGAATCCTGGCTGAGCCGAATCACCCGACCGGTGTTCGAACTCCCCGCCGACCTCGTGGGAGTCGTCGTCGCGGTCGCGGCGGTCGCGTTCACGCTCGCGCAGTCGGGCGTGCGCGGGACGCCGGTCGCCGTCGCGCTGGGGCTTCCGTTCGTCCTCTTCGCGCCCGGATACGCCCTCGTCTCCCTCCTGTTTCCGGGGACGGGACCGTCTCGTCGCTCGGGGTGGACGAGTCCGGCGAGGGTGCGACGCGAGGGAATCACGCCGGGCGAGCGCGCGGCGCTCTCGTTCGGCGGGAGTCTCGCGCTCGTCCCGGTGCTCGCGCTCTCCCTCTCGCTCGCCAGCGTTCCGTTCGAACCGCTTCCCGTCCTCGTCGCCGTCTTCGGTCTCACGCTCACCCTCTCGGTGTTCGCGGCGCTTCGTCGCGGCAACGTCCCCGCCGAGGACCGATTCGGCGTTTCGTTTCGGACCGGCGCTTCTCGACTTCGCGCCGCGCTCTTCGGCGCGGAGTCGAGTGCCGACGTCGCGCTGAACGTCGTGCTCGCGCTGTCGGTGGTGGTCGCGCTGTCCGCGGTCGGGTTCGCCTTCGCCGCGCCGCAGGACGGCGAGCGGTTCTCGCGGTTGTCGCTGCTCGAGCGGGAGGGCGGGAAGTTCGTCACCGCCAAGAATCCGGAACCGTTCGAGGTTGGCGAGACGAAACCGGTGCACGTCGCCGTCGATAATCGCGAGGGGAAGTCGGTCGAGTACACCGTCGTCGTCCAACTCCAGCGCGTCGAACAGCGGCCGGACGGGAGCGCCCGCGTCGTCGACCGGGTGGAGTTGGACCGACTCAGCCACCGCGTGGCGGCCGGCGAGTCGTGGCGAACCCGCTACGCTATCAGCCCGACGATGGCCGGGGAGAACCTTCGACTGCAGTTCCTGCTCTACAAGGGCGATCCGCCCGCAAACCCGACGACGAGCAACGCCGACGAACACGCCCACCTCTGGATCGACGTGGCAACATAATGTGGCCGTGGGAACATCTCGCGTTCGGCTATCTCCTCTACTCGGCGTACAGCCACGTCGTCGCCGGTCGGTCGCCGCGGAGCGACGCCGTCGTCGTCCTCGGGTTCGCCACCCAGCTCCCCGACCTCGTGGACAAACCGCTCGCGTGGTCGCTCGCGGTGCTGCCGAGCGGTCACTCGCTGGCGCACTCGCTCGTCTCCGCGCTTCCGCTCTCGGCGTTGGCGCTCGCGCTCGCGCACCGCGCGCGCCGAACCGACATCGGCGTCGCGTTCGCGGTCGGCTACCTCTCGCACCTCGCGGGCGACGTGATATATCCAGTCGCGGTCGGCAAAGAGCCGTCGCTCGAATTTCTGCTGTGGCCGCTCGTTCGCGTCCCGGCCGACCGGACGGGCGCGGGCTTTCTGGCCCGATTTCGGGACTACTTCGGGGACTACCTCACCTACCTCGACGACCCTGCCCTGACGGGCTACCTCGCGCTCGAACTCGGACTCTTTCTCGCCGTCTTCGCCCTCTGGCTGTTCGACGGGATGCCGGGCGTCCCGAGAAAGGTCGCCGTCACGCGCCGGTAATCGGAACCGGCGTCGATTTCGAAGGAGAGTCGATTCTGGGAACCAGGTCGGAGTAGCGGCGGGACTCCCGTGCGGTCGGTTCCCGCGCCGCGCTCGGAGCGGTCGAGTCCGGGCGTCGACGCTTCCGTCTGTTCCGGTCAGGTCTATTCCGACGAGCGTCGGGCGGACCGCGAAAATACCGAGGGCACCGCCGGCGGACGGCGTTCCCGCCGCGGTTCGGGTGTCGGGGATCGTACCCGACCGTCACCTGAATCGCTTGTACACGTCCGTCAGCAGGTTCATCATCCGCGTGCCGCGCTCCAAACTGTAGTAGCGCACGAGTCCGGGGTTGAACTTCGCCTTGTAGCCGCAGAGTCGGCGCTCGTTCGCGCCCACGAGGTCGTAGCGCGGGATGCCTTCGGCCATCGCGTCGCGCATGATCGCCCAGTCGACGAGGTCGTTGACGGGCACGTCGCGGGTGTGTTTCGCGCCGCCCTGCCACCGGTAGACCCGCGAATCGTCCGCCAGCGCTATCATCCCGCCCGCGAACTCGCCGTCCACGTCGCAGACGTACGGTCGAACCGCCCCGTCCGGAAGTTCTCGGTAGAGGTCGACGGCGAACTCGGGCGAGAGGCGGTACGGTTCGCCCTGCTCGTCGTGGCGGGCCGCCACCTGCCGAATAATCCGACGGATCGCCTGCGGCCCGCCGAGGCGGATGTCGTAGCGATCCTCGTCGGTTCGGGTGTTGCTCCGGGCGTCGCCGCTGAAACTGGACAGGACGCTCTCCTCCCCGGGCGTCAGGTCGACCTCGTAGGTGTGGCGCGGCAGCACGTCGAAGTCGTTCCACTCGAACGGGCGGATGTCCTCGTACCGTCCGCCCGTCCTGACGTGGACGTACTTCGGACCGAACTCGCGGTCCAGCCAGTCGAGACAGCCGTCGACGAATCGCCGATGCCTGCGCTCCGCCTTCCGCCGCTTCAGCTTCTCCATGTTCAACAGCAGCGGGCCGAGGTGGGGAAGCCAGAGGTTCGGCGGCGGCGAGAAGGCGGCCGTAACGCCCCCCTTCGAGATGGTGAAGGCGGGGAACAGACCGACCGGTTCCTGTCCTTTGAAGCCGACGAGGGGGTGGAACGTCGCTCCGGCGTGCTCGGCCTGCACTTCGAGGGCCGCCAGCCGGTGGAACACGTCGCCCTGCGGCGAGCGATCCACGTAGTCGTTCCAGCGTTCGAGGTCGTCCGCCCGTTCCACTCTGATGCCGTTGTTCTCTATCGTAATGCTCATTCGAGATATCCGAGATCCGCGAGTCGCGCTTCCACGCGCTCGTCGTCGGTTTCGACCGTCTCGCCCGCGTCGTACGCGGGGTAGCTCTGCTCGCCCGCCGGCTCGACGACCGGGAGGACGCGTCCGTCCATCCGGTCGCTCGCGGGGACGTCGAACGTCGCCAGGATCGTCGGAGCCACGTCGAAGAGGTGGGCGCCCGCGCAGGTCGCGTCCGAGTCGATTTCCGCGCCCGCCACCGCGAAGATTCCGTTCAGCTTGTGGTTCCACGGCTCCCGCGGGGGACCGAACCGGCGACCCCGCAGTTGCGCGGAGAGGAACTGGTCGAACTCGGCGGGAACGCACACCACGTCCACCGCGTTCTCGCTATACGGACCGTCGAAGAACGCTTCGCGCGGGGCCACCGTCTCGAAGACGGGACGGCCGTCCGGCGTGCGAACGCTCCCTAGCTTCTCGACCAGTTCCGCGCGCACCTCCTCGTACCGCTCGGGTGGGACGACGCCATCGGGTTCGCGCCCTTCGAGGTTGATGCGGACGCCGCACTCGATTCGGTCGCGCATGTAGGCGACCGAGTTAGAGAAATCGACCTGCTCCGTTGCGGCGCGGATGAAATCCTCCGGAACGTGCTTGACGACGAACTCGTCCAACCCGGCGCGTTCGAGGACGGCCCCGATTCGCTGGCTGGTGATTCCGACGCGCGCGGCGGTCGCCAGCCCGCGCTCCGCCCAGCCTCGTTCGCGGGGGGAACTCTCCTTCCCGCGCTGCAACTGATTGCTCGCGATGGTCGACCACGAGGGCATCCCCTCGCCGCCGCGAACCGTCTCGACGTACCCTTCCTCGCGCAGGAAGTCGTTGACGCGGAACTCGTAGCCCGCGTACTCGCCGATACCGTGGTCGCTGGCGACCACGACCGTGTCGGGGTCGCAGGCGTCGAGAATCTCGCCGACCTGTTCGTCGACCGCCTCGTAGACGGCTCGCGCCACACCGTCCTCGCCGGGGTGTTCGTGAAACACCGTGTCGGTGCTCTGGAACTGGACGAACCCGAAGTCCGGGTCGAATCGGTCGGCGAGGTAGCGAAACGCCTCGCCGCGCATCGTCACGAGGCGACGGTACCACTCGACGGACTCGTCGAGCGGGAGGTTCCGCGGCGGGTAGACGCGGTAGTCGCCGATCTCGTTCCGTACTTCTTCCAGCAGTCCTTCGGGGTAGCAGGTCGGATTCTCGGGGGCGGTGTACCCCGGCAGAATCGCACCGTCGAACGCTCGGGGCGGATGGGTTACGGGCGCGTTGACGACGACGCTCGAGTGGCCGTGTCGGTCGAGGAGCTCCCAAAGGGTGTGTTCGCGAACGCGAGTCGCGTTCACCACGTCCCAGTCGTACCCGTCGAAGTCGAGAAATCCGAAGACGCCGTGTTTGCCGGGATTCGTCCCGGTGTACATCGAAGGCCACGCGCTGGGCGTCCACGGCGGAATTTGCGATTCCAGCGGCCCGGACGACCCCTCGGCGAATATCGACCGCAGATGCGGGAGCGCCCCGTCCTCGAACAGCGGATCGAGGACGGACCGGCACCCGGCGTCGATGCCGACGAGAAGTGTCTTTATCTGACAGTCCATGCTGTAACGGAAAACCCTACCCGAAGCCTTTGTTATGCGCTCGTTTCCGGCGTCGTAGCTCGGTCGTACCCCGGATATCGCCGCCGAACGGAAGTTCGGTTGGAACGGTCTGCAACGGTGAGCCACGGTGAATTTCTCGCTCGCTTTCGGTTCGAGTGAACGGTACGGATCGGTTATTGCGGCGTAAGCGCCGCTTGTCCCCCGCCCCGGCGCTCGCGCCGAACTCGCCCGCCGTCGCGGCGGGCGGTGACGAAGGGGAACCGTAATTTACTTAAATAAGTATGATAGCATTGAATTCGCAGTGGCACGCGACGGCGGCGCGCGGGTGACCGAAACGACGGTTGTCGGTTCGGCGAACGTCGGGCAGCGAGACGATTTCCGCGACGAACGCGGTTCGAGGTGCGACACCGCGGAGACGCCCGGGAACGAAGACGCGTTTTGCGGCCGATTTCGAAACCGCGGAACCGAGTGGAACCGTGAGCAACGGAGGCGGTAAGGAACCGTTGCCGAGCGAAAGCGGTCCTTTCTTCTGCCGGTCTGACGACAGCATTGGGTCTTAAATCTCGTCCTTTGCATTGAGACTGAATCGAAATCTACTTAAATCGGTAATGTGGCATTGAATCCATGGCACGCGACGAGACGGCACGCGATTCACCAGAAATGGGTCTCTTGAACCGACGTTCGTACCTCCGCTTCGCGGGCGCGACCGCGGCGGCGTTCGCTGCCGGGGCGACGGGCGCTGCGAGCGCGGCGGAGTACCGAACCATCACCGTTTCGGCGGGCGAAACGCGAAACATCGACGTCGGCGACGGCGAGACGTTCGAGAACGTCCTCATCGACATGACCGCGGACGGCGCGTCGGCGCTCATTACCACCAGCGGCTCCGGCTGGACGATTCGGAACGTCGGCTTCAAGGGGATCCACCCGGGCGGGCACTACCTTCTGAACCCCGGCGTCTCCGACCCAGAGGGAACCGCGCTCGTGGAGAACCTCTACATGGGCGACGGACAGGTCGCCGGTTCCGACAGCGGCGGTATCTGGCTCAACGCGAACCTGCCCCACCGCGGCACCATCACCTTCCGCAACGTCCACGTCGCGGGGATGATCGACAACGGGCTGTACGGTTCCGGTCCGGGCGCGCAGGGGTACGGCGGCAACCTCCACGTCGAGTCGTCGTACTTCAAGGCGAACACCATCTCGAATGTCCGCCTCAACGCGAAGGACCGACCCTGCCGGGTCGTCGACACGGTCGTCGATTCGCGGGGGAACAAACCCTGCCGAACCGGCTGTTCGGCCCCCGGTTCGACCAACACCCGCGCGGTCTGGTCGTGGTACGGCGAGACCCACCTCCGCAACTGCGACATCCTCGGCGACATCACCTCGGTCAAGGGCGGGTCGGTCACGCAGACGAACACCCGAACCGGCGACGCGGCCGACCTGACGCCGCCGAAGGCCGTTCCGATGTCCGCGGAGCAGGCCGCGAGCGGCGCGGGCGGTTCCGGCGGCGGTTCGGGTGGCCGTTCGAACGGCGGTTCGAACGGGAGTTCGAGCGCCGAGTCGGGCAACCGCACGCAGCGCGTCCAGCAGAAGAAGGCGAAAGCGCGAGGGTTCCCGAACGTCCTGAGCATCTCAAGTTCCGACGCCTCGACGGAGACGACCTACGAGTTCGGCGTCTCCGGCGAGGTCGAAAAGTCCACCGACCGCGGAGCGTCGAAGGACGACGAGGACTCGGTCGGCGGCACCGTCACGGGGGCGGTCGCCGGCGGCACCGACAGCTATCGATTCTCCGGGACGCTCGCGACGTTCAGTCTCGACGGGAAGGCGACCGTCTTCCTCAACGGCGAGCGAATCGCGCCGGGGAACCGCGGCCTCCCGGAGACCATCGTCGTCGACGGCAGCGCCGACCCCACCGACTCCAGCACCTACTCCTTCGACGTGAGCGGCGCGGTGAAGAAGGACGGGGACCTCGGCTCGGTGAACTCGTTCGACACGGTTTCCGGCACGCGAGTGAAAGGGCGGGTCATCGACGGCAAGGACGGGTATCGCTTCTCCGGCGACCTGAACCGCCTCGAAGTCGACGGAAAGGTGCTCGTCCAGATCGGCAAAGAGGGTGGAAAATGAATCGACTTCGGTGGGAACGCGTCGCGTCCGACCCGGACCTCGAAGGCGACCTCGGCTACGAACTCGACGAGTGGGAGGTGATCCGAGCGCGGAAGCACGGAACTGGTCACCTCATGTTCCTCCCGAAGGACGAGGAGATGCTCCGCGACGACGCGTTCATCCTCGCGGACGCCGATTCGGTCTGTAACGTCGAACACCGGCAGTAATTACTGCCCTTCGGCGCGCCGTAGCTCCGGCGGCGTTCCCTGCACGGTTCGCCGCCGGTAGTAGAGGTACTGGCCGATGGCCGAGAGCGCGTACGCGACGAGAATTATCACCGCGACCGCCAGCCCGGAGAGAAGCGAGAGCGGATATATCTCGAACCAGACGCCGACGACGAGCGCGATGCTTCCGAACGAGAGCGCGAGGTAGTAGCGGTCCCACGGAATCTCCGGTTGCGACACGTCGCCGAGATACGAATCGAGTTCGCGGGCGCGCCGCGAGAGGTGCACGTTGCCCGCCTCGCGTTCGTACTCGACGATTCCGGCGTCGTCGAGTTTCGGGAGATGCGTCTGGTAGAGCGAGATGTAGACGCGCTTTCGTTGCTCGCTCGTCAACCCGCTCGGCGTGGTGTCGTTCTCCCACGCCGCGACCTGGTCGGTCAGGTCGGACAGTTCGACGGTTCCCCCCTCCCGCCGAAGGAAGTAGAGCGCGTATCGCCGTCGAGGGCTCTTCAGCACCTCGAACACCTGATCCTGCGAGAGTTCGGAACTAGCCATCGTGGGGAGACGGAGCTTGTCGCTCACTCATCGAAACCAATACACCCCCGTTCGAGTACGTGACCACCCTGTAGTCACGGATGCCACCACCGCATACACCGGCTATCGCCCCTTCTCCACTTTGTTACCCCGGTACTGTTTCCCGGTAGCGTCGCCATACACGCCCCGGACGGAAGCGTACGCCGATATTTCGCCCGCGTAACGTTCGTTACGGCGATTCGAACGACGGTGAAGGGACTAGCCGCGAACTACCACCCGCCAAGGAGCGTATAACAAAGAGGACTGGTAGGCATGGAAGGGATAACGCCTGTCCGCCGCGTTCGCGGCGGAATCGGGCTGTTCACAACCCAACCTATGAACTCACTACCAACCACTGACACGCCCTGCGACCCGTGTCCCCGAAGGGGTGGTCGTCGGTGACCGAACCGAAGAGTCGAGACCGGAACGTCCACCCGGACGCAACGGTTGGCTACGCGTACGCCGACGACTCGACACCGCCGGTCATCGGTGACGACGCGACCATCCGGTCGGGGACGGTTATCTACGACGACGTGACCATCGGCGACGGTTTTGCGACCGGTCACGGCGCGCTCGTTCGAGAAGAGACGGTCATCGGCGACGACGTGATCGTCGGAACGAACGCGGTCGTCGACGGGCGGACGACTATCGGTTCGCGCGTGAGCATGCAGACGAACGTTTACGTGCCGACGAACACCACCATCGGCGACCGCGTGTTCGTCGGTCCCTCCGCCACCTTCACCAACGACCCCTACCCGATTCGGCGGGACGAGGAACTCGAGGGGCCGACGCTCGAAGACGACGTATCGGTCGGCGCGAACGCCACCCTCCTGCCCGGCATCACGATCGGCGAGGGAGCGTTCGTCGCCGCCGGTGCCGTCGTGACGGACGACGTTCCGCCCGGCACGCTCGCCGTCGGCGCGCCCGCCGAGCACCGCCCGCTTCCGGAGCGACTGCGAGGAGGGAACGAGATTTGATTCCCATCGCCGACCCGGAGTTGGGCGACGAGGAGATCGAGGCGACCGTCGCGTGCATCGAGGACGGTCAGCTCGCGGACGGCCCGGAGGTTCGAGCGTTCGAGGAGGAGTTCGCTGCCTTCTGCGACGCCGATTTCGGCGTCGCCGCGAGCAACGGGACGACCGCCCTCCACGCCGCCTTCGCGGCGCTCGACATCGGCTCCGGCGACCGCGTCGTCACCTCGCCGTTCTCGTTCGTCGCCAGCGCGAACGCGATTCGACTCGCCGGGGCGGAACCGGTCTTCGCCGACGTCGACCCGGAGACGTTCAACCTCGACCCCTACGCCGCGGAGGAGGCGGTTCGAGAGCACGACGCGGACGCCATCCTCGCGGTGCACCTCTACGGCCTCCCGGCGGAGATGGATCACCTCGGGGATATCGCGGAGACCCACGACCTCGCGCTGGTCGAGGACGCCGCGCAGGCGCACGGCGCCGAGTACGACGGGCGCAAAGTGGGTTCGTTCGGCGACGCGGCGTGTTTCTCGTTCTACCCGACGAAGAACATGACCACCGGGGAAGGGGGGGTGGTGACGACCGACCGGTCGGACGTGGCGGATCGAGCGGCGAGTTTCGTCAACCACGGCCGACCGATGGGCGAGGGCGGGTGCAGCTCGTACGACCACGTCCGCCTCGGCCACAACTTCCGGATGACGAGCGTGGCGGCGGCCATCGGCCGCGTCCAACTGTCGCGCCTGCCGAGGTACAACGAGGCGCGGCGAACCAACGCGGGCTACCTCACCGACAGGCTCCGAGACTCGTCGGTCCGGACGCCGTTCGAACCGGACGACCGTCGGCACGTCTACCACCAGTACACCGTCCGAACGGACGACCGCGAGGGGCTTCGGAGCCACCTCGAGGAGGAGGGAGTCGGAACCGGCGTCTACTACCCGACGCCCATCCACGAACAGCCAGCCTACCAGCACGTCGACCACGACGCCCCGGTCGCGGAGCGCGCTTCGAGGGAGGTACTCTCCCTCCCGGTGCATCCCGGCCTGTCGGGCGACGACGTGCGAACCATCGTTTCAGCTATCACGAGCTATGAGTGAACCAGTCAACGCGGCGGTCGTCGGCGTCGGAAGCATGGGTCGACACCACGCTCGCGTCTACAGCGAACTACCGAACGTACGGCTCGTCGGCATCCACGACGTGGACGAGGAGCGGGCGGCGGAAGCGGCCCGCGACCACGGAACACGAGCGGTCTCCATGGAGACCGCGGTCGACGAGGCGGACGTCATCTCCATCGCCGTCCCGACGCCGTACCACTACGAGATGGCTCGAAAGTGCATCGAGGGCGGGGTTCACGTCCTCGTCGAGAAACCCTTCGTGGCCGACGTGGACGACGGGCGCGACCTGCTGACGCGCGCCGAGGAGGCGGGCGTGACGGTGCAGGTCGGTCACATCGAGCGGTTCAACCCGGCGATTCGGACGCTCTCCGAAATCGTCTCCGACTTGGACATCATCGCCATCGACGCCCAGCGACTCGGTCCACCCCCGGCGGGTCGGGCGGTGGACGTGAGCGCGGTGATGGATCTGATGATACACGACCTCGACGTGCTCCTGTCCGTCGTGGACGACGACATCAGCTCCGTCGCCGCGGTCGGGACGCGGGACAACCGCTACGCCAGCGCGAGCATCCAGTTCGACGGGGGCGTCGTCGCCGGTCTCACCGCGAGTCGGGTGACCCAGGAGAAGGTGCGAAAGCTCTCCATCACGGCGGAGAACTGCCGGGTGAACGTCGATTACACCGATCAGTCGGTCGAGATCCACCGCCACTCCCTGCCGGAGTACATCGAGGACAACGGAGACCTGCGCTACCGTCACGAGAGCATCGTCGAGCGCCCGACCGTCGAGAACGGCGAACCGCTGAAGAACGAACTCCGGTCGTTCGTGCGGAGCGCGACCACGGGCGCGACGCCCGTGGTCACCGGCGAAGACGGTCTCCGCGTGCTGGAACTCGCCCGGAAGATAGACGGCTTGGCGTCCGACATGCGGGAGACGGAGGTGCGTCTCGGGTGAGCCTGCGGGAGCTACAGACGCTCTACGCGAGCGACGCGAGCGCCGCCGACCAGCGCGAGGCGTTCCGAACCGGCGAGATTCCGGTCGCCGTGTACGGACTCGGCAAGATGGGCCTCCCGCTCGCGGCGGTGTACGCCGAGACGTGCGACAACGTCGTGGGTGCGGACGTCGATTCGGACGTGGTGGAGACCGTCAACCGGGGCGACTGCCACGTCAAGCGCGAACCGGGACTCGCCGAACTGATCGCCGAGACGGTCGAATCGGGGGCGCTTCGCGCGGTCGATTCGCCGACCGAGGCGGCGAGCGCGGCGTCCGTCCACGTCGTCATCGTCCCGACGCCCATCACCGACGAGCGCGACCCCGACCTGGACATCCTCCGATCGGTCGCCGGCGACATCGCGGACGGTCTCGACCCCGGCGACCTCGTCGTGGTCGAGTGCACGGTGCCGCCGAGGACGACCCGCGACGAACTGCTCCCGCTGTTGGAGGCGGAGAGCGGCCTCTCGCGGGGGGAGTTCGGCGTGGCGGTGTGTCCGGAGCGAACTTCCAGCGGTCGCGCCCTGCGGGACATCCGCGGCGCGTACCCGAAGGTCGTCGGTGGAGTGGACGACGAGAGCACCCGGGTCGCCGAGCTCATTTACGGCGAACTCACCGACAACGAGGTCATCTCGGTGCCCAACGCGACCACCGCGGAGGCGGTGAAGGTGTTCGAGGGCGTCTACCGCGACGTGAACATCGCGCTGGCGAACGAACTCGCCGCGATCGCCGACGACGCGGGCGTCGACGTGAACGGGGCCATCGAGAAGGCGAACACCCAGCCCTTCTGCGACATCCACGAACCGGGGCCAGGCGTCGGGGGGCACTGCATCCCGTACTACCCCTACTTCCTCATCGAGCGGTTCGACGCCGACTTCCCGCTGCTTCGAACCGCCCGCGAGGTGAACGACTCGATGCCGGCCTTCACGGTCGAGAAGGTCGCCGAACTGCTGGCCGACGAAGGGAAGTCGGTCGCCGACGCGCGCGTCCTGGTGCTCGGGCTGACCTACCGGCCCGGCGTCGAGGAGACGCGGGCGACCCCGGCGCGACCCATCTGCGCCAACCTGACCGAGCGCGGCGCGTCGGTGTTCGCGGTCGACCCCGTGCTGGACGACGCGGAGGGGTTCGACGCCGAGAAACTCCCGCTCGAATCGCTGACGGACCGCGAGTTCGACGCCGCGGTGCTCGTGACCGACCACGAGGAGTTCGCGGGTATCGACTGGTCCGCCTTCGACCCGATGGTCGTCGTGGACGGGCGGAACACCCTCGACCTCTCGCGGTCTTCTCACCGCGTCTACACCATCGGAGGTGACTGAATGTACGAGGGCAACACCGTCGCCGTGGTCGTTCCGGCGTACAACGAGGAGGGATTCGTCGGGCGCGTCATCGACACCGTTCCGAACTTCGTCGACCGCGTGTACGCCGTGGACGACTGCTCGACCGACGGGACGTGGGAGGAGATTCGCGAACACGCCGAGCAGGCCGCCCCGGTCGCGGACGGCGGCGCGGTTGCCACCGAGGCGTTCGACCGGCGGGTCGTTCCGATTCGCCACTCGGAGAACCGCGGCGTCGGCGCTGCCATCAAGACCGGCTACCGCCGCGCCTGCGAGGACGGCATCGACGTGACCGCGGTGATGGCCGGCGACGGCCAGATGGACCCCGAGATGCTGTCGCGCATCATCCAGCCCGTCGTCGACGGGCGGGCCGACTACGCGAAGGGTAATCGGCTCTCGACGCCCGGATTCCGGGAGGGGATGTCGCCGTGGCGGAGCTTCGGCAACTGGCTCCTGACCTTCCTCACGAAGGTGGCCAGCGGCTACTGGACCATGGTCGACCCGCAGAACGGCTACACCGCCATCTCGGGGCGGGCGCTGTCGGCGCTCGACATCGAGGACGTGTACGACGACTACGGCTTCGCCAACGCCCTGCTGATACGGCTGAACGTCCACGAGATGCGCATCGCCGACGTGACGATGCCCGCGGTGTACGGCAACGAACATAGCACCATCAGGTACTCCACGTTCGTCCCGAAGCTCTCGGCGCTGCTCCTGTGGGGGTTCCTCTGGCGGCTGAAGGCGAAGTACCTCGTCAGGGACTTCCACCCCCTCACGTTCCTCTACGGCCTCGGGACGGTCGGGGTCGGCGCGGGGGCGCTCTCCCTGCTTCGGCGGCGACGAGAGGGGAGCGACGGGGTGACCGCGGCGCTGCTCGGCGGCGCGTGTCTCGCGCTGGCGATGGTGTTCGACCGGGCGGAGAACGAGCACTTGGAGGTACGCGACGAATGAAGGTGCTCACCGTGGTCGGCGCGCGCCCACAGTTCGTGAAAGCCGCCGCCGTCTCGCGAGAACTCCGGCGCGACCACGATGAACTGCTCGTCCACACCGGTCAACACTACGACGACGAACTCTCGGCGGTGTTCTTCGACGAACTCGACATCCCGCGACCCGACGCCAACCTCGGCGTCGGGTCGGACTCGCACGGGAGACAGACCGCCGCGATGCTCTCGGGGCTCGAAGCGAAAATCGAGGCCGAGAAGCCGGACGCGGTGCTCGTCTACGGCGACACCAACTCGACGCTCGCGGCGGCCATCGCGGCGTCGAAGATGGAACCGCCCCTCGCGCACGTCGAAGCCGGGATGCGGAGCGGGAGCGACATCCCGGAGGAGACCAACCGCGTGCTCACCGACCACGCCGCCGACCTCCTGCTCGCTCCCTCGCCGGACGCCCTCGAAAACCTCGCCGACGAGGGGCTCTCGGAGGGCGTCCACTTCACGGGCGACGTCGGCTACGACGCCCTGCTGTGGGCGCGGGAGCGCGCCGACCGAAGCGTCCTCTCCGATTTCGGCGTCGCGGACGAGGAGTTCGTCCTCGCCACCGTCCACCGGGACACGAACGCCGACGACCCGGAACGCCTCGAAGCCATCGTGGGTGCGCTGGCGGACGACCCGCGTCCGGTCGTCCTCCCGGCGCACCCCCGGACGGTCGCGCGACTCGAGGAGTTCGGCCTGTACGAGACGGCGGAGCGCGACCTGACGCTGACCGAACCGGTCGGCTACCGCCAGTTCGTCGCCCTGCTCGACGCTGCGAGCGTCGCGGCGACCGACTCGGGCGGCGTCCAGAAGGAGGCGTTCTTCCTCGACACGCCCTGCGTCACGCTCCGCGAGGAGACCGAGTGGGTCGAGACGGTCGAGAGCGGGTGGAACGCGCTGGTCGGCGCCGACGCGGCGGCGATTCGGGAGGCGCTCGCGGACGCGACGACCCCCGACGAGAAGCCCGCGCCGTACGGCGACGGGAACGCGGCGAAGCGGATCGTGGAGGTGCTCTCCGATGTTGCCTGATTACGAGTTCGAACTCTGTCTCACGCACGACGTCGACCGACCGTACAAGGGATTGCAGGCCCCGTACTACGCGCTGGCGGATAGGGATCCGAAACACCTCTCCTCGCTCCTCCCGGGCGTCAACCCGTGGTGGCAGTTCGAGGAGATAATGGAACTCGAGGAGTCGCTCGGCGTGCGCTCCGCCTTCTACTTCCTGCAGGAGGAGTCCATCTTCCGGAAATCGCCGGCGAAGTGGCTCGCGCCGCGCTACTGGGTCGAGCACCTCGGTCGGTACGACCTCTTCGACACCGACATCCTCGACGTGCTCCACGACCTGGACGACGGCGGTTGGGAGGTCGGTCTCCACGGTTCCTACGACTCCTACGACGATCCCGAGGCGCTCCGCGAACAGAAGGCGGCGCTGGAGGCCGCGTTGGGCCACCGGATTCGCGGCGGCCGCCAACACCACCTTAACCGCGCCGACTCGACGTGGAAGCACCACGCCGACATCGGTCTCGAGTACGACGCGTCGCTCGGGTCGAGCACCGACTGCGGGTTTCAGCACGGCTACGAGGTGAAACGACCGTTCGACGACGATTTCCTCGTCTTCCCGCTCACCGCGATGGACATCGCGGTGCCCGACCCCGGCACCGAGTTCGACCGGGCGTGGGAGACGTGCGAGAACCTGCTGGCGGAGGCGGCGGCGAACGACGCGGTCATGACCGTCCTCTGGCACCCGCGGATGTTCGCCGAGGAGTTCCCCGGCCACCGACGCCTCTATCGCCGCCTCATCGAGGCGGCGATTTCGATGGGCGCGTGGGTCGGACCGCCGGCCGACCTCGCCGACCGCATCGCGCCCCCGAATCGGAGACCCGCCGGCGCGGCGGGTCTCCGCCGAACGTAGCCCCCGCCTGAACCGACATCGACCGCTCTTTCTCCCCGACAGGCGGAGGATAACAAAGTGACAACCGACGTTATCGACTGGCGAGACGACGAATGAGAGTCGAACGTCTAGACCTTACAGAATGGGACGACGCACTTCCCTCGGACGGGTACGAGGTGTTCCACCGGCCGGAGGCGCTGGCCGCCGTCGAGCGCCACGCGGCCGGTGAACTCCGCCTGTTCGGGGGCTTCAAGGGACAGCAGCCTATCGCGCTGCTCCCGGTCGTCGTTCGGAATGGGCCGCTGGGAACCGCCGCCCTCTCGCCGCCGCCGGGGATGGCGATACCGCGACTGGGACCGATACTGATGCCGACGAGTCCGAAGCGGCGAAAGCAGGAGAAAGTTAACCGCGAGTTTACCCGCGAAGTGCTCGACAGGGTGCGAACCGACTACGCGGAACGGTTCGCGGAGGTGGGATTCGACTCGCCGGTCGCCCGGCGGGTCGGCGAGCAGATGGAGTCCGGGCTGACCCTGTTTCGGATGCTCTGCGGCACGGAGTACGGCGACCCCCGGCCCTACGTCTGGGGCGACCTGAGCGTCGAACCGTACTTCACCTACCACCTCGACCTCGAATCGACGACGCCGGACGCGGTCATGAAATCGTTCAGCAAGAGCCTCCGCCGGGAGATTCGGGACGCGAAGGACTTGGACGTGACCGTCACCCGCGAGGGGATCGACGGGGCGCGCGAGGTATACGAGGACACGGTCGCCCGGTACGACGAGCAGGGCGAGACGCTCGGCCTCTCGTGGGAGTACGTCCGCGACCTGTGGGAGGGACTCGACGAGCGCGCCCAGACCTACGTCGCCCGGGACTCGTCCGGGGAGTACCTGAGCGGCATCACCGCCCTCTACTCGAACGACGCGGCGTACTTCTGGCAGGGCGGCGCTCGCGCCGTCTACGAGGGAACGAGCGTGAACAGCCTCGTCCACTGGCGCATCATCGAGGACATCGTGGAGGGGTCGCCGGTCGAATCCGTGACGACCTACGATCTGATGGGCGCGAACACGGAGCGCCTCTGTCGGTACAAGGCGAAGTTCGGCGCCGACCTCGTCCCCTACTACCTCGTCGAATCGAGCGGAAAAACGATGGACGCCGCGAAACGAGCCTACCAATTCGTCCGGGGATGAAGTTCCTGTTTTTCACCAACACGCCGGCGCACGTCCACCTCTACCGACACGCGGTGGAGCGACTCCGAGAGCGCGGCCACGACGTGCTCGTCCTCGGGCGCGACTACGGCTGTACCCGCGCCCTGCTCTCGTACTACGACCTACCGCACGAGATATACGGGACGTGCGACACGACGAAGTTCTCGCTGTTCCGCGAGCTACCGGAACACTACGTCGAGATCTTCCGCCGAACCCGGCGGTACGACCCCGACCTCGTCTTCGGCGTCGGCTCCTACGCGGCCCACGCCGGGGCCATCTCGCGCACGCCGGTCGTCGTCGTCGCCGACTCGGAGCCGACGACCATCGACCACCTCGCGGCCCGCCCGTTCGTCGACACGTTCCTCACGCCGCACACGTTCGGCAAGGACCTCGGGGCGAACCACTTCGAGTTTCGCGGCTTCAAGGAACTCGCCTACCTCCACCCGGACGTGTACGAACCGGACTCGACCATCCGGGAGCGACTGGGCGTCAGTCCGGACGAGGAGTTCGCCATCGTCCGGTTCAACGCCTTCGGGTCGCACCACGACGTGGGCCACTCGGGCTTCTCGCCGGAGAAACGGCGACGACTCGTCGCCGCGCTCGCGGAGGAGGCGACGGTGTTCGTCTCGGACGAGGGTGGAAACCCCGCGCCCGGAGACGCCCGCGATTTCGACCTCCACCCGGCCCTGCTCCACGACGCGCTGGCGGAGGCGTCCCTGCTGGTCGCGGACACGCAGACGATGGTGACGGAGGCGGCGCTGCTCGGCACGCCCGCCATCCGCTCGAACTCCTTCGTCGGCGAGTCCGACATGGGGAACTTCCTCGAACTAGAACGGGAGGGTCTCATCCACAACCTGCGCTCGTTCGAGGACGTGCTCGCGCGGTCGCTCGCCCTCCTCGACGACGACTCGGCGAAAGCGGATCTCCGGGAACGCCGAGACGCCTACCTCGCGGACAAGGTCAACCTCACGGAGATACTCGTGAACATCGCCACGAACGCCGCGCCCGCGGACGAACCGATGGAGACGGTCGCCGCGGTGTCGAGACGATGATGGGTCGTTCCCCGGTACGGCGGTACGACTTCCCTGTCGCCTGCCGCGACCGGATAAAGCGGCGGATAACAAAGGCTATCTCGGGAGAGTCTTCCGTCACCGTGTCGAGAGGAACCATCCAATCGAGCGCCAGCCCGACGGACACGATACGGGTGTTGAACCTCGTGACGAACACCGACGCCCGCTTCTTTCGGGAGCAGCTGCGGGTGCTCCGCCGACGGGGCGTCGTGGAAGAGACGCTGTCGCCGCCGGGGAGACACCGAGTGCAGGACGCCGCCCGGCGGTCGCCGACCGACTACCTGCGCTTTTTCCCGACCGTCTTCCGGAACGCCCTCGGCGAGCACGACCTGATTCACGCGAACTACGGTCTCACCGCGCCGATGGCGCTGGCCCAACACCGACTGCCGGTCGTCCTCTCGCTGTGGGGTTCCGACCTCCTCGGCGAGTACGGCTGGCTGAGCAAGCGGTGCGCCCGACGCTGCGACGCCGTCATCGTGATGTCCGAGGAGATGGCGTCCGAACTCGACGTCCCGTGCCACGTCATCCCGCACGGCGTCAACCACTCGCGGTTCGAACCGCGACCGAAGCGGGAGGCGCGCGACGAGGTCGGCTGGGAGCGCGACGCGAAACACGTCCTCTTTCCGTACCCGCCGTCCCGGGACGTGAAGGACTACCCGCGAGCGGAGCGCGTGGTCGCCGCCGCCGCGGAGCGCGTGTCCGGCCGGGTCCAACTCCAGAGCGTCTACGGGGTTCCGCACGCCGAGATGGCGACCTACTACAACGCCGCGGACGTCCTCTTGCTCCCGTCGAAGAGCGAGGGGTCGCCGAACTCCGTCAAGGAGGCGATGGCCTGCAACCTGCCGGTCGTGACGACCGACGTGGGCGACGTGCGCGACCGCCTGTCGGGGGTGTCGCCCTCGCACGTCTGCGATTCCGACCGCGAACTCGTGGCAGGGTTGGTGGACGTGCTCTCCGAGCCCAGACGGTCGAACGGGCGGGAGAAGACCCGCGACGTGAGCCTCGAACGCATGGGAGAACGAATCCGAGCGGTGTACGAATCCGTCCTCTAATGCACGTCATCGTCACCATTCAGCATCCGGCGCACGTCCACTTCTACCGGCACGTCATCGCCGAACTGGAGGCGCGCGGACACGACGTTCGCGTCTTCGCCCGCGACAAGGACATCGCGCTCGACCTGCTCGACCGGTACGGCATCGAGCACACCGTCCTCGCTGGGAAGGCGGATTCGCTCGCCGGACTGGCGCGGGTGCAAGCCACCTACGAGGCGCGCCTGCTCCGCGAAGCCCTCCGCATCCGTCCGGACGTGATGACCGCCATCGGGGGCGTCGCGGTCTCGCACGTCGCGCCGCTGGTCGATGCGCGGAGCGTGGTCTGGATAGACAACGAGGGCGCGCAGTCGCACCGAATCACGACGCCGCTGGCGCACGTCATCTGCACTCCCCGGCGGTTCCGCGACGATTACGGCCCGAACCACGTCCGCTACGACGGCTATCACGAACTCGCGTACCTCCACCCCGACCGCTTCATTCCCGACCCCGCCGGACTCCGCGAGCACGGCGTGCGACCCGACGAGCGATACTTCCTCGTGCGGTTCCGGCAGTGGTCCGCCCTGCACGACGTCGGGCAAAACGGCTTCTCGCGCGACGCGAAACGCGAACTGGTCTCGTTCTTGGACGACCACGGCGATGTCTACGTCACGAGCGAGTCGCCGCTCCCCGACGAGTTCGAGGAGTATCGGCTTCCTGTGCCGCCCCACCTCGTCCACGACCTGCTCGCGCACGCCGACCTCTACGTCGGCGACTCGGCGACGATGGCGACCGAGGCCGCCGTTCTCGGGACGCCGGCGGTGCGCGCCCAGTCGTTCGCCGGGAGGGACGACATGACCAACTTCCTCGAACTCGCGGAGTACGGGCTGCTCCACTCGACGGCGGACGACTGCGAGGCCGTTCGCAGGGCGAAGTCGCTCGTCCACTCCGCCGACCCGGAGACGTACCAACGCCGGAGGGAGCGACTCCTCGACGACAAGATAGACGTCGCGGGCTACGCCACCGAACTACTGATACGCGCCGGACGAAATCAGGCGGTCCATAACAAAGGGTGAATCGAGCGACGCCGGAGACGAGCAAATGGCACGGACGTACGCACACCGGCTGGAGAAAGGCGCGCTCGTCGTTGGATTCTGCTCGCTCGCCGTGGCCGTCCTCGCTGCGCACCAGTCGCCGGCGCACGGGTACGAACTGTCGATCTACCGGGCGACACCGACGCTCTTCTGGGCCGGTGCCGCCGTCGCGCTCCTCGCCGGCATCGCCGTCGCGGTGTCGGCGCCCGACTGGTATCGCTCGCTCGGCCTCGTCCTCGGCGGAGCGACGACGCTCTCCATCGCGTCGCTACCGATCCTCCGAAGCTACCACTTCTACGGACCGGGCGACTCGCTGACGCACCTCGGTTGGACGAAGGACATCGTCGCGGGGGAGATGGCCGCTTACGACCTGCTCTACCCCGGAACCCACACCGTCGCAATCGTCATCAGGGAGGTGACCGGGCTGTCGCTCCGTCGGTCGCTGTTGCTGATGGTCGCCGCGTTCGTTCTCGTCTACCTGCTGTTCGTCCCGTTCGCGGTGCGGGTCGTGGTGGACGACGACCGGGCGGTGACGTTCGCGGCGATTTCGGCCTACCTGTTGCTCCCCATCAACGCAATCAGCGTCTTCGTCATGCCGCACCCGACCTCGCAGGCCATCATGTTCCTCCCGCTGGTCATCTACCTCGTGGCGAAGTACGTCACGGCGAGCGACCGGCGGCGGTTACCGCTGCTCGGCACCGCGTCGGGGGCGCTGCTCGCGCTGGCGTCCGTGTCGATGGTGCTCGTCCACCCGCAGCAGGCCGCAAACGTCATCCTGCTGTTCGGCGGTATCGTCGTCGTCCAGTTCGTCTACCGGCTGTTCCGCGACGGTCACGCCATCGCCCGCCACCGGGCGATGTACGCGCAGACGATGTTCCTCATGGCGATCTTCCTGCTGTGGACGCCCTTCCACGAGCGGTCGGGCGGCGCGGTGAGCGCGCTGGTCACGAGCCTGCTCAGCGACCCGGCCGCCGCGGCCGACGCGACCCACGCCGCCGCGAGCCTCTCGCAACTCGGCGGGAGCATCCGACTGCTGTTCGCTAAACTCTTCCTGGTGAGCCTGCTCTTCAGCGTCGTCGCCGGACTGTTCATGCTCGGCGGGCTGTTCGACCGCGTTCGGGGGACCGACACCAGCGCCTTCGCGAAGTACGTCGCCGTCGGAATGATACCGCTGTTCGGCCTCTTCTGTCTCTTCCTCGTCGCGAGCTTCGGCCAATTTCACTTCCGCGTGCTCGGATTCATGATGGTCCCGGTGACGATGCTCGGCGGAATCGCGCTCGCGAGAGGATTCGACGCCGTCGGGCGTCGACTCCCGAACGCCGACCCCGTTCCGGGGTTCGCCGCGGGCGTCCTCGTTCTGCTGCTCGTGCTCTCGGTGCCGACCCTGTTTCACTCGCCGTACATGTACCAGCCGTCCGGGCACGTCGCCGAGAGCCAGATGGCGGGGTACGAGACGGCGTTCGACCACCGCGGCGACGCCCTGTTCACCGGACTTCGGTCGCCCGGTGAGCGATACGCCGACGCGATTCTGGGCTACGAGGACAGCAGGCGAAGCGATTTCCGAGGGGCGCCGATTTACGGTAGCGAGTACAACGCGACCGGCAAGAACTTCACCGCGTCCCGGCTCACCTCCGCCTTCGACGGACCCCGTTACCTGCCGATAACGGAGGCCGGGGTGCAACGCGAGACCGAGGTTTACAACGGTCTGCGATTCCCGGAGCGCGGATTCCGAACGCTCGAGAGTCACCCCGGCGTCGCGCGAGTGCAGTCGGGCGGCGGCTTTCGACTCTACTACGTGAACTCGACCGCGTAGAACGATGGACTCGAAAACCTTCTCACAGGGATTCAAGGCGACGATGAGCGCGCGAGTGCTCCACGTCGTTTCGAGCGGGCTGCTCGTCGTCCTGCTCACGCGATACCTGCTCACGCCGACGGAGTACGGCCGCCTCGGAAGCGCCCTCGCGGTGCTCGGCGTCGCCGGCCTGTTCGCCGACCTCGGCACGGCGAAGTCGGCGGCCCGGTACGTCACCGAGTACCGAGAGCGCGACTCGGGGCAGGTTCCGCACGTCCTGCGGGTCGCGCTCGGCTCTCGAGTCGCCGCCACCGTCGTCGTCGCCGGCGCGTTCGCGCTCTTCGCTGGCGAGATAGGGCGACTCATCAACCAGCCCGAACTCGCGCCGCTGCTGGCGTTCGGCGGGGCCTACATCGCCGTCCACTCGCTCTCGACGTTCGCCGTGGTCGTCTTCCAGGGGTTCAATCGCGTGACGTGGAGCGCGGTGACGCGGGCGACGGGGAGCGCGAGTCTGCTCGTCTTCGTCGCGGTCGGGGCGTTCGTCGTCGGCGGTGCTGTCGGGGCGCTCGCCGGTTACGTCGCGAGCTACGCACTGGCGACCGCGGTCGGGTTGGGCGTGCTCTACCGAAAGTTCTACTCGACCCACGAGCCGGGCGACCGCGAGGCCGGGCTCCCCGGGCGCGTGCTCCGGTACAGCGTTCCGCTCGCGGCGACCAAGGGCGCGAACGTCGTCGACAAGAAGATAGACACCATCCTCGTCGGCGCGCTCGTCGGACCGCTCGCGGTGAGCTACTACTTCCTCGCCAAGAGCATCTCGACGTTCGTGCAGGCGCCGGCGGCCTCGCTCGGGTTCACCGTCTCGCCGACCTACGGGGAGCGGAAGGCGGGCGACGAGCGGGAGTCGGCGGCCCGCCTTTACGAGACGACGCTCCGCCACACGCTCCTGCTCTACGTCCCCGCGGGGGCCGGACTGGTGCTCGTGGCCGACCCCGCCGTGACGCAGGTGTTCGGCGCGAAGTACGCCGGGGCGGTTCCCGTGGTGCAAGTGTTCGCGGGGTACATCGTCCTGCAGGCGGTGATGTTCATCACGAGCGACGCGCTGGACTACCTCGGGTGCGCGCGCGAGCGCGCGTGGGCCAAGGGCGCGACCTCCGCGGCGAACTTCCTGCTCAACCTCCTGCTCATCCCGACCTTCGGCGCGGTCGGCGCGGCGTGGGCCACGGTCGCCACGTTCTCGGTCTACTCGCTGGTCAACCTCGCCGTGGTGCACCACGAACTGCCGCTGTCGCTCCCGCGCACGCTCCGCCACGTGGCGTTCGTCTGCGCCATCACGCTGGTCATGTCGAGCGTCGTGTTCGTCGCGCTCTCGTTCGTCTCCGGCCTGCTCTCGCTGGTCGCGGTCGTGGTGCTCGGCGTCGCCGTCTGGGGCGGACTGGCGAGCGCGAGCGGACTGCTCGACGTGCGGCGGGTGATGCGGGTGCTGGCCTAGCCGACGAGCACGAAGGGGGTCATCCTCAATCGGAAACGTCGATTCGCGTCGTGAGCGTCGGACGCTCAGAGCAGATCCCTGAGTTGGTTGGCGAACTCGTTCGAGTTATCCATGTTCTGCATAACGATCTCCAGCGACCGACCGCCGCCGGTCGCGACTCGAACGTTTCCGAGACCGACGAGCGCCTCCGTTATCGACTTGCGCTCTTCGACGCCGCGAACCTTGTTCAGCGGAACTTCCCGTCGAACGCGGGAGACGAACTGATACTCCTTGAGAATACGGTCGGACGTGATGAAATACGTCGTGAGCGAGTTCGTCCAGTAGGTGTGGACGCCGGTAGAGAACAGGTACAGTCCAATCACGAGCGCGACCGTCGGGTAAACGTAGGGGAGAAACGTGAAAAAGAGGAGGTACATGGTTGCAAACAGGCAAGGGTAGCTGAGCGCGATTTTCACCGCGGCAACTCGCTGCGTCGGGTGGCGGTAGTCGACGAGCTCCTCGCCGTCGCGGAGATGTGGCCGATTCGGGCTCGACTGCCACTGGACGTACGCACCGGTGCCGATAACGAACAGACCGAAGAGGACGAACGGAAGGCCGAAAGTCGTCGGTAGCCGGGTCGTATCCAACAGCAGCAGTCCGCCGGCGAGGACGAAGGGGAGGCCGAGCATCGAACTCCAGACGATAGTTTTTCCGCGCGCCATCTCACTTCCCCCTCACGAGTTGATGGAGGATCCCCCCAACCGAAAGCGCGAAGCCGCCGACGGTCAGAAAGTACGGGTCTTCGAGGACCCCCGCCGACGCGTCACCGTTCCCGTTCGAAAAGAATCCTCGTCGGCGGTTTCGCGTCGAGTTCGGCGCTGTCGCGGTGGGACCCGATTTTCGGACGGTCGTGGCGGCCGTTCCACCGGTCGTACTTCTCGAAGTCGTCGGCGTTTCGGCCGATGCGGTCGTTCCCGGTTCTTTCGTCGTCGCGGGAGATGTCGATTCGGTCGTAGTGGTCGACGCCTCGCGGAACCCTTTCCCCGCCTGTACCGCGAGGTCGGTCGGCTCGGTGACGTTGAACGACTTCTCGTACTTCGCACCGGTCTCCGCGAACTCGGCGCTCAGGAGAACCGCCCCACCGAGTTCCACACCGGTGTAATCGGTATCGGTGAGCTTCAGATAGCCGTCGCGGGTCACGCGGACTTTCGACGGGCCCGCGCCGAACCAGTGGCCGCCGCTCTTCGCCGCGATGTCGGGTTCCGCGCTCGGTGCCGGTTCGCCGTCGGCGTGAAGCACTCGGAGCGTCACGCGGTGCGTCTCCGGGAGCCTGAGCGTGCCGAGGTTCGCGTCACTCTTTCCGACCGACCGTTCGCCGAAGTCGTACACGAACGGGACTCCGTCTCGCTTCGGCGGACTCCCGTCGGTTTTGTACTCGTACATCCCCAGATAGAAGCCGGCGTCCGCGGGGACGTCGAGCGAGAAGTAACCGTCACCGTCGGTCGTCGTTCTGGGGTGCGAGTTCGTGTTCGCCTCCATCGTTACGTCACCGGCCGGTTCCCCGTCGGCGCACACGACTCGTCCCGAGACCGACACGGTCGTCGAAGCGCGCGCCGACCCCACGAGTCCGGCCGCGGTGGCGACCGCGAGTCCTCGGGTCGCCGATCGTAGAAACGTCCGTCTGTAGCGTCCTCTCATTACATCTCGAATTCCGCTCGGATATAATAAAGGTCACTTTTTCGATAGTAGCTGCTGCCTCGTTCCTCGTCGCGCGGTCGACCACGCCGACGAACTCCACTCCGAGTGGACGAACGGAGGTCGGGAAAATCGACGTCGTTTCGTCGCACCGACGAACGGACGCGAGGAGCGAAAACGGAAGGGGCGGGATTCGAACCACGCGAAGCCTGTGAGGCTCCCACCGACGAAGCGGTGGTGCTCTACCACTGAGCCACCCTTCCTCGTTTCCACGGATGGCGGGGAGTACCTTTGTTATGGACTCCCTGAAGCGTCGTCATCGGTCACTTCGTGGGACTCCGTGTCAACCGTAATCGTTCGATTTTAGGCCGTGATTTCGCCGACGAGCGAAGCGAGTCCCTCGGACAGCGAGACGGCGGGTTCGTAGCCCAGCGCCTCCCGCGCCCGGCTCACGTCCGCCCTACTGTGGTCGATGTCGCCGGGGCGGGGGTCGGTGTGGACGATGTCGGAGTCGGAGTCGGTCACCTCGCGCACCGTCTCCGCCAGTTCGCGGATCGTGACGCTCTCGCCGGTGCCGACGTTGAACGCCTCCCCGGTCCGGTCGGTCGTCGCGGCGCGGAGGTTCGCCCGCACCACGTCCGAGACGTGGACGAAATCCCGCGTCTGCGTCCCGTCCCCTTCGACCGTGATGGGGTCGCCCTGTCGGGCCTGGTCGAGAAACACCCGGACGACGGCGCTGTACTCGGGGTTCTGGCGCGGCCCGTAGACGTTGAAGTATCGGAGGACGACCGTCTCCAGCCCGTAGAGGTCGCAGAATCGCCGGGCGTAGAGGTCCGCGGTTAGTTTATCGATACCGTAGGGGGAGGTCGGCCGCTTGCGCTCCGACTCCGAGACAGGCACGGAATCGGGGTGACCGTACACCGCGGCGCTGGACGCGAGGACGACCCGGGCGTCCTCCCGTCGCGCGCGGTCGAGCACGACGAGCGACCCGTCGCCCGTGACGGCGTGACTCCGAAGCGGACGTTCGACCGAGCGCTCGACGCTGACCATGGCGGCCTCGTGGAAGACGACGTCGACCCCGTCCATCGCCTCCCGGACCGCCTCGGGGTCGCGAATGTCGCCCTCCACGAGCGTCGTCGCCTCCGGAACGTTTCCCCGCTTTCCGGACGAGAGGTCGTCGAGGACGCGAACGTCGTTCTCCTCGGCAAGCGCCTCGGCGAGGTGGCTTCCGACGAACCCCGCGCCGCCGGTCACGAGCACGGTCTCGCCGGTCGGCCCGAAGGTCGTTCCGGCGCTCCGCACGCTGGTCGCCGGGGTCATTCCATGTACCCCAGTCCGCGGAGTCGGTCTTCCACGTCGTCGAAGTCGGCCTCGACCGACGCGCCGCTCCCCGACTCGCCGTACTCGCGCTGGGAGACGGCCCGTCGCCCCGGTCTCGACCCGTCGTGGAATATCTCCTTCAACACCCGTCCGTCGGCGTCGGACGGTACGGCCTCGTCCAGCGCGTGGAGAACCGTCGGGGTCACGTCGGCGACGCTCGCGTCGGTCGGCACCGTCTCGGCCTCGATGCTCGGTCCCCACGCGAGGAAGATGCCCTCGGGGCGGTGACTGGCGACCTTGCTCCCGCTGTCGGCGAACACGTTCCGCGTCAGTGCGTTCGCCGTCTCGTACTCGCCGCGACCCTTGACGACGAGGTCGGGTGACCGAGGGTCGGTCGGGAACAGTTCGTCGCCGTCGTACACGTGGAGGGCGCGGTCTCCGGTGTCGGGGTCGGTCACTCCCTCGAACAGCGACCGGAGGTCGCTCTTGAGCGCGGGCACGTCTTCGGGCGCGACGACGCCGGGGTCGAACCGCAGCGTGTCGTTCACGTAGACGCTCCCCTCGCCGTGGACGAACGCCACCGTCTCCTCGAAATCCACGTCGTAGAGGCTGTGGTCGCCGGGAACCTGAGCGGCGACGGAGTCGACGACGGAGCGAGGGAGGTGTTCGACGAGGGACTGCTCGCTCACGCCGAACCGGGAGAGGGCGGCCTGAATGCGATCCTTCGTCAGTCCGAACCGAGCGAGCGCGCCTCGCGCGCCGTCCCCCCGCTTTCGGTGCAGGAGTCCCTCGCGTTCGAGCAAACTGTTGACGAAGACGAACGTCGAGATGGGGCCGAAGCCGTGGTCGGAGACGACGAAAAGGGTGGCGTCGCGGGACTCGACGTACTCCAACACCTCGCCGAGCATGTCGTCCAGTTCGCGGTAGTGGTCGAGGAGCGCGTCGTCCTCCCAGATGAGGTGTTGGAGGCGGTCGGGGGCGGTGTAGACGAAGAAGAAGAGCCGCCAGTCCTCGGCCATCAGACGGCGCATCAGTTTCCGGCGGCTCGCGAGCAGGGAGGACAGTTCCTCGCGGAACTCGTCGGGTCTGTCCCGGAACTCGTCCCACGACAGACCGATTCGATAGTCGGGGATCTCCTCGGCTATCTCCGCGGCGAACTCGGGCGGGTGGGTGAAGTGGTCGTTCGTCTCCGGCGTCATCATCCCGGTGACGAGCGTCCCGTCGATGTCGTCGGCGGGGTAGGTCATCGGAACGTTGCCGACCACGGCGGGCGAGACGATGTCCCAGAGTTCGGGTCTGCGAACGTCGGCGCTGGTGTTCATCCGGTGAGTGTAGCCGGATTCGAGGTGCTGGAAGCCGTACAGTCCGTGCTTGTCGGGCCAGACTCCCGTAGCTATCGTCGGCCACGCCAGCGGCGTGGCGTCCGGGGTAGTGCTCGAAAGCGGCCCGGCGGCCCCCTCTTCGACCAACCGAGCGAAGTTCGGCAACTGTTCCTCCCCCGTCCACCGTCGGATCAAATTCCACGGAACGCCGTCCAATCCGAGGACGAACGCCCGCTCCGGACTCGAAGTTTCCATCGACATAGTTAGCTCGCCTGGGCAGGCCGCCTGCCCGTGGCTCTGTCCCGTCCCACCACCGGGATTCGCTTTGTTATGGGCTGATTGCGAGGCGTTTGGCTGGAGTTACCGTTCGTAGCCCGAGGCTGGCGCAGCGACGCACGTCGTTCGACTCGCTCGCGTCCGAAACGGCGGAAAAACGGGAGAATCCCTCCTTCGCCGTCGCTGGCCACTCGCGGGCTTCTGGGCGAAAACGTTCGCTTATCTCGGTCCGATGGGCGTTCGTTTCGTCGCGGGATCTGTCCCCTTGATTTCGGCGGCCACCGAACCCATCGTTCGAACCTGTAATCGGGCTTCGTCCCGTCGTTTGGCGATGTGTTCGAGCACGGCCCGAAGTCGCTCGAAGTCGCGTTCCTCGGTGAAGTTGTTCGGGTGCATCCAGAGGTGGAAGATGCCGTCGTCGGCGTCGGCGGCGCGGTCGATGCCGCGCTTCGCCGCCCGGATGAGGGGGTCGTCCCAGACGCTCTCGGTTATCGTCCGCACCCGACCTTCGTAGCCGAACAGGAACATGGAAGCCGGGACGTTCACCAGTCCGTACTCGTCCACCTCGGGTTCGACCAGCGGCGGCCCCGTCTTGCTCACGGTCAGGTCGACGACCTTCGCCAGCGACTCGAACCGTCCCCCGTCGTACCAGAGTTCCGGGCGCGTTCCGCGGTAACAGGTGAAGCCGTAGGCGGCGAGCACGTCACGGTGGCCGACGTTGTTCCGCGGGAAGACAAACGATTCGAGGGAGTACCCGGCGTCGTCCGCGATTTCGAGGCTGGCGCGGGTCTCGTCCACCGCCACTTCGCGGCTCGTCCGCTCGTCCCCGAACTCGACGTGCGAGAAGGTGTGACAGCCGATCTCGTGGTTCGCCTTCGCGTCGGCGATGGCGTCGACTATCCCGTCGCTGAACCAGAGCGGCGAGCGCTCCGCGACGCCGCCGGGGTCGCGGGAGAACCAGTCCTCGGCCGGGGTCGCGTGACCCGCGTGTTCACCGTCGCACGAGTCCAAGAGGAGGTGGCCGACGACGGCCCACGTGGCTGGAATGTTGTACTCGTCGAAGAGCGCGAGCAGCCGTGACCACGAGGTGCGGGCGCTCTCCACGTGGTCGGGCACCGTCGGTAGGTCGTGGTACCCCCAAGCGAGCTCGGCGTCCAGCGAGAGTACGACGGCGTTCATCTATCGGAACTGGTAGCGGAGTGCGATTAAACCGCGCCGACCGTTCAGGCCGATTCGGGTGGGTAATCGTGGCTTACCCACCCGGTTCATTCGACGGTCACGCTCTTCGCCAAGTTTCGCGGCTTGTCGATGGGTCGGTCGAGCAGTTCCGCGGCGTGGTACGAGAGTAACTGGAGTTGGACGTTGGCAAGGACGCCCGCGGCGTCGGGGTGGGTGTCCGGAATCGTCAGGACGTCGTCGGCGTACTGGGCGGCCGCTTCGTTCTCGTCGCTCGCCACCGCGACGACCGGCGCACCGCGGGCCTCCACTTCCTTGACGTTGCTCAACGTCTTCTCGTCGTTGCGACCGTCGAACACGGCGAACACCGGGGTCGCGGGGGTTACCAGCGCCAGCGGACCGTGTTTCAGCTCGCCCGCCGCGAAGCCCTCGGCGTGCTCGTAGGATATCTCCTTGAACTTGAGCGCGCCCTCCAGCGCGACCGGGAAGGCCGAGCCGCGACCGATGAAGAAGTACGCTTCGCTGTCGCCGTAGCGTTTGGCGATTCGGTGGGCCTTCGTGTAGTCCAGTATCTGCTGGACGTGATCCGGAAGGTCGGAGAGGGCGGCCAGCACCGACTCGGCGTCGTCGCTCCTGCGGTCGGTCGCGTCCCGGACGACTCGCTCGCCGAGCAGGGAGAGCGAGACGACCTGCGAGGAGAACGTCTTGGTGGCGGCGACGCCGATTTCGGGCCCGGCCCGGATGAACAGCGCGTCGTCGCACTCCCTCGCCGCGGTCGAACCGACGACGTTCGTCACCGCGAGCGTCCGCGCTCCGGCGGCGTTCGCCCGTCTGAGGGCAGAGAGCGTGTCCGCCGTCTCGCCGCTCTGCGTGACGCCGACGACGAGCGTGCCGTCGTCGACCGGCGGCGGCGACACCGCGTACTCGCTCGCGAGGAACGTCTGCGCGGGAACGCCGCGGCTCCCGAGGAACTGATTTCCGACGAGTCCGGCGTGGTACGACGTTCCGCAGGCGACGAGTTGCACGCGGCGGACGTCGTCGAACGTCCCCGCCGGGAAATCTTCGAGGGTGATGTCGCCCGTCACCGGGTCCGCGCGACCGCGAAGCGTCTGGCGGAGGGCGGTCGGCTGTTCGTGGATCTCCTTCAACATGTAGTGGTCGTAGCCCCCCTTCCCCGCGTCCTCCGGGTTCCAATCGACCGTCTCCGTCTGGCGCTCGACCGTCCGACCGTCGAGTTTCGTTATCTCGTGTCCCTCCGGTCTGACGACGACCACGTCGCCGTCGTCGAGATAGATGACCTCGTCGGTGAAATCCAAGAAGGCGGGCACGTCGCTGGCGAGGAAGTACTTGCCGTCTCGAACGCCGACGACGAGCGGCGACCCGGAACGCGTCGCGTAAATGGCGTCGCTCTCGTCGACCAGCATCGCCACGGCGTAGCTCCCCGAGAGGCGACGAACCGTCAGGCGGAAGGCTTCCTCCGGCGTCGCGCCGCCGGAGAGGTGCTCTTCCACCAGGTGCGGGATGACCTCGGTGTCGGTGTCGCTCTCGAACTCGTGTCCGCGCTGGCGAAGCTCCGTCCGGAGCGATTCGTAGTTCTCGATGATACCGTTGTGAACGACTGCGACTCGCTCCGAACAGTCCGTGTGCGGGTGGGCGTTCTCGTCGGTCGGCGGCCCGTGCGTGCTCCAACGGGTGTGCCCGATTCCGAGCTCCCCGGCGGGAACTTCGTCCGCGAGCATATCTTTGAGGCGCGAAATCTGTCCTTCGCGCTTGAACACCGCCGGGCCGCTTCCGTTCTTCACCGCGAGTCCGGCCGAATCGTAACCGCGGTACTCGAGGTTCTCGAGCCCGACGAGCAGCTCTTCGACGGCGTCGTCCGTCTCACCGACTCGGGCGATGATGCCACACATTAGCCGGATACCTCCGAGATGATGTTGGCATTCATTGCCACGAGAGGGATAGATGGCGTTCGTTCTGATGCGCGTTGCAACCACCGTCGACTGTTCGCCTAGCGTTCGGTAATCTCATAGGTAACTCGCCTCCACCGTGTCCTGAGCACCTCGACCGGTCGTTATCGAGGGCTGAACTGTATCTACGAATCCCCCGATTCCCTCTTTGTTATACACTCGCTGAACGAGGCGAAAGGCTATCCTAGGGCCGGCTATGGATTACATACCCGTCCCCTACCGCGAAAAGCCCGTTTCACCCGCTCAGCCGCCGCGTTTCGTCAATCTCCGTTAGTCGACTCGTACGAAGCGGTTACTTTCGAATCGAGGAGTCGGAAAGAGAACAAGCGTCCGTCTCGGCGTCGTATCGTCGATTATACCCGTCCTTCGTCTCGCGTTTCTGCGCCGCGACTGCGACGGCGCGATGGGGCGGTCGCGGCGAGTCGCTCGCCGGCGTTCTCGAGTCCGCCGTCCGCGTCGCGCCGGCGCGACGTCAGACGTTGATGGCCGACGGCTTGACCCAGATGACGAACTCGTCGTCCTGTCGAACGACGCCGTGAACCGACTCGCTCTCGACGGACTCGTCCACGTCGGTTTCGTCCAGGGCGACGACCTGGTTCACTTCGTCGATGAGCCAACCGATGCTCCGTCGGTCTTCCGTCTCGAAGACGATGACGCGGTTGCCAGTCTCCGAATCGTCCAACCCGAGCACCGTCTTCGGGTTGACGATGGTCGTCGTCGTCCCGCGGAGGTCCATCACGCCTTCGACGTGCGGTTTCGAGTCGGGCAGTTTCGTCAGTTCGCCGCGGTCGACGATCTCGTCGATGTGCGCGATATCGACGCAGTACCGTTTGCTCTCGAGTCGGAAGACCAGCACCTGCAGTTCCGAAACGCTTTTTGACATTATCCCCTCTCTCCCGGGAATCCACTTTACTGTTCCGCCGGGCGCTCTACTGCCTTCGCCGCTCGCTCCCCCTTCGGGTCTTCTCTATGATTCTAATTTTTCCGCCGTAAGTTCTGCGGGGCGCGGGTACGATATCTTTTTATGGTCGTGTTATCAAAGTCGATAACCGATGGGGTCCGTGGAACTGCTCCGGGTGCTTGGGAACAAGTACAACGCCGAGATACTCGACGCGACGCACGAGCCGAAGTCCGCCCAAGAGCTGAGCGACGAACTCGGCATCCCGATAGCGACCAGCTATCGGAGGATAGAGGAACTGACGGAGGCGAATCTGCTCGAACTGACCGGCCGCGAGTTCTCCAACGAGGGGCGCCGAACCAAAGTGTACCGACGCGACATCGACGGCGTCGCGATAACGTTCCGGAACGACGGTCTGGAGGTGTCGCTCGAAGAGCGCCCCGAAGCCGAGAACTCGCTGGTCGACGTTTGGCGCGACCTGAAGGATACGCGGTGACATGCGGCCGACGGAACTTCTTTACGTCGTGTTCAGTCTCTCCCTTACGGTGGCCGGGCTTTCGATGGTGGCGTTCGCCGTGCGCGCCTATCGTCGAACCGCCCGCTCGGCCCTCTTTCATCTCTCGGTCGGATTCACGCTCGTCGTCGCGGCGTCGCTCGGGACGACCGTCAGCGCCTTCTTGCTCGATTTCGAGGGCATTCGATTCTTGCTCTCCGTCAACTATCTGCTCTCGACGATCGGCTATCTGTTCGTGATCTACTCGATTATATACAATTAGAAAAATCAGACAGTTTCGGCGTCGTCGAACCGTCGAGGTTATCGATGTGGCGGAAAGGACCTCCGTGGACCGATATCACGGCTGATAATTGGATACGTAGTTTTAATACAGTCCTTCGATTCGTTCCCGATAACGTCCGAGTCATGATACGTAACGATTCGGACATGATGTGAGAAATCATGAAAGACGCACTCAAAGAACGCCTCGACGCCGTTTTCCGCTTCGTCCGCTATCTCGAAGTTCTCCTCCAGAATCTCGCGCAGCAGATTCCGCATAAACTCCGAATCGTCGACAATTAGTACGTCATTAGCCATTCATATTTCACCTGATAGGGGTTTTGAAAGGGGGTGAAATAAATGCTCCCCCGCGATTATCACAGTTGATGATTGTTCGGTGACGCTAGTGCAAGCTGTCGATCATCATGTCGACGTCGACCCAGATGACGAGGTCGAGTCCGTCGTCGCCGGGTTTCCGGATGATACCGCGGGCGACTCTGTCGCGGATACTCCGCGTATCGAGGTTGTCCAATCGGTCGCCCGAATCGACCTGCGCTTCCGTGTGCGCGGTCACGTCGAGCACCTCGTCCACGCGGATGCCGATCTTCTGTTTATCGTCGGGTCTGTCCAACACGAGGACGCTCTCGCCCCCGTCGCCCGACGCGACCGAGAGGAACTCCTTCGGGTCGATGATGGCCGTCGTCTCTCCGCGGAGGTCCATCACGCCCTCGATGGAGTCGGGCGTGCGCGGAATCCGCGTGACCTTCCTCACCTCGACGATGCTGTCCACCTGGTCGATGTCGATGGCGCACACGTCGTCGCCGAGTCGGAACTCCACGACTTGCGTCTCCTCGCCCCCTTCTTCGGCCGATTCCTGTTTCTGAACGCTCATGGTCAGCTATCGGATACATCGACTCACGGAACATAAAACCCCACTCTCGCCTATCGCGACGGATAATTCGCGGCGGCTACGGGGTGGGAGGACTCACCGGTCGGTCTCAGGCGGAAAGACCAGTCCGTTCGCGCCTCGCATCGCCTCGAAGAGGTCGGCGATGGAGTCGTCGGGAGAGAGGTCGTGGGTTTCGAGGACGCCGCGGAAGCAGCGCGGCGAGTAGCGCACGCGGACGTTCGACTCCATCAGGAGGATTCCGAGCACGTCCTCGACGGGCGTGCTCCCGTCGACCTGCTGGGCGTACCACATGAGCAGGCCGTCGAAGACGGTTCCCACGTCGTCGGAGAACAACCGCTGGTGGCCGACGGCGTCTTCGGACTTCGCGGAGATGTGAAAGCCGTACCGGGACTCCACGTCGTCGAGATCGTCTTCGAGCCATCGGCGAACGTCCTCGGAGTCGATTCGGGGTCGCTCGTCGGTCGAATCCGACCCCTCGCTCGTCTCGTCGGCCGTCGATGCGAGGGCCGGTTCCTTCGGAACCGACGGTTTCTCCCCGGCACCGATGACGTACCGCCCTTCGTCCAGCGGAACGACGCTGTCGCTGTCCTCGATGTCGAGTTCGTCGGGCGAGAGGACCGTTCCGGTCTCCGCCTCGGAGTCGTCCCGCGCTGGGCTCATAACCGACCGCTACCACGGGTCGTCACATAAAATCTCCGGCGATTCACCTCGGTGAGAACACGTCTCTAGAAAACTACCCATCCGCGCAATCTTCGACAATCGTCGTTAGGTGGATTTATTATCGTCGAATGTCTGGGTCGGAGCACCGACATGAGTATCAGAACTACGTCCGTTTCGTCGCTTCCCGACGAACTGGTTTCGCCGCGCGCCAAACTCGTTTACCTCTACCTCGCGACCGCACAAGGCGCGACGCTCGACGAACTACAGGCCGGTCTCGACCTGCCGAAGATAGCGCTCTACACCATCGTTCGCACGCTCAGGGAGCGCGGACTCGTCGAAAAAGAGGGGAACGCGCTGACGGTAACCGGCTAATCGGATTCCTCGTCCTCGGAGGGACAGAGCTGGTCTGGAGTACGTTTGTATCGCGGCGTGTTCGCAAACCGTTTTATTCGCTCGCGGTCGTCACTGGATAACTTGCCACCCATGAAAAGTCGCTACGACCTCGACAGTAAAAAAACAGCGGTTAAGGGTCTTCAGGCTGGTACTACCACAATTCGGTCATCTTCTGGAGTCGATTACCGGCCGTTCGAGAACTCCCTACGCCGATTCGGTCGGCGGTACGCTCACCCTCGAAACGAGGTGGAGCGCTTCTCGTCCCCGCTGTCGGCCACTTTCACTTTCACCCCGCTAGGATCGGATTCATTATCTGACGGGACAACGTTCGAACATGAACGTCGAGATAGCCCCGGAGCGCGCCGAATCGCGGTCGTGGAACTCTGCGGACGTATCTCGCCTGTCAGCGAGCGAAGTCGCGGATTTCGTCCGAAGTTCCGCCGAGGACGGCGAGGTTCACCTGGAACGGAAGGGCGGACGAACGTTCGTCGTGGCGGGCGACTGACTCCGTAACGCAGTTCGTCGCGCGATGCGAAGCGATGGACATGCTCGAACCCGGCCGACAGGCACCATCGTTCGAACTCCCGAATCACGCGGGCGAAACCGTCTCGCTCGAAGATTTCGAGGGTCGAGTCGTCGTCTACTTCTACCCGCGCGCCGACACCCCCGGCTGTACCGCCGAAGCGTGCGGCTTCCGCGATTCGTGGGACGAGTTCGCGGCGCGCGGCGTACCCGTCCTCGGAATCAGCGACGATTCGGTCTCCGACCTCGCCGACTTCCGCGAGAAGCACGACCTCCCGTTCGAACTGCTGAGCGACGAGTCCGGCGAGGTCGCCGCCTCCTACGACTCCTACGGCGAGAAGAAGATGTTCGGTCGAACCTTCGACGGCGTCTTCAGGAACACGTTCGTCGTCGCTCCCGACGGCACCGTCGAACGCGTCTTCGAGAACGTCTCGCCGGACGGTCACGCCGCGGAGGTGCTCTCGGCGCTCGAATGACGTACGTCTCGCGTCCGGTTCGCGCGATCCGGGACGAACCCGACCCGGGCGAGTCGGTGACCCTTCTGCTTCGACTCGCCGACGCGGACGCCGAGCGGGTCGGCGCGAGCGTCGAATCGCTCGGCGGCGAAGTGGACGCGGAACTGGCGTTCGAGACGCTCCGAGCGATCGTCCCCGAGGAGTCCGTCGCCGACCTCTGCGAACTCGACGGGCTCGACGCCGTCGAAACCGCCGGCACGCTCGATGCGGGCGACGCGGGCGAGGACGTGGAGTTAAACGACTCCTAAGGCCGGCGATAGTCCGCCTCCGCCGACGGTCTTCGGAATCGGTCGTCGGTTCTTTCGGGCGGTCGGTTCTTTCGCACGGAGAGTTGGACGAAGTAGCCGGTGCTACGGTTTCTTCATTCGATTTCGGCGGCTGTGTTGAGACCCTCAATCGGTGGTAGGTTCCAACGACCGTGGCGAATAGACGGCGCGTAGCTACCGTGCGTTCTGCATCAGTTGTCGCGGTCACGGGATTTTGGAGCCGTGATAAGTGTGGAAACCGTCCGCGGTAGAACTCCCGAACGTCCCGGACTCTCCCCGAAAATCGAATTTGTAGCGCAGTACGGGAATTTCGGTGTGTAAAATGCCAAATATCGCTCCCTGTGTTGAGTTAATAAATGTTTGGACCGTGGGATGCCGGTTAACCCATCACGATTTGGAACACGACGAACCCGGTGACGAAGAAGAGGACGATGCCGACGAGCGCGTGCAGCGATGGGTGCATATCGATATTGGCCAGCAACAGGTAGTGTGCTCCGGTGGCCAGAACGATCGAGATGAGAACGGCGAGGCCGATCTTTCCCCATTCTGCGTCCTCGCCCGTCGTGGATTCGGTGGGTGCTTCTCCGCTAGCGGTGTTAGCTGACATGATCAGTCCTCCACCTGACCGGCGAGTTTTTCGAGGGAGTCTTCCCAGGCCTCCGCGACCCCGTATTTCTCGGCGACGTCCTCGGGGATCCCTTCTAAGCGGAGAGTGACCTCGGTCCCGTCGGCGATCGTATCTAAGGTGACCGTTACGGTACTGTGGTCATCACCTTCCCCGGACTCGTCGGTCCAGACTATCTTCTCGCCGCGTTTCAGTTCCTGGTAGGTGCCTTGGAACGTGTGGGAGTATTGTTCCGTCTCCTCAGTTTCACCAATGTTCTCGATTCGGAAGGACCCGCCCTCTTCGGACTCGACCTCCTGAACATCAGCGCGGAATCCTTCCGGGGGAGCCCACACCGCGATATCAGCAGGATTGAGAAACGCCTCGTAAACTCGCTCGGGCGGCGCTTCGACCACGCGAGTTACTGTTACGCTCCGCTCCTTGTCAGCCGTTTTCTCTGCCGTTGACGCATCGCCTTCGTTGGGTTTGTCGCTCATTGGTCTTCGTTCTCCAGATGGTTGGCCAGCGCCGCTAACCGGTCCTCCCAGAAGACGCGGTACTGGGTCAGCCATCCGAACGCCGCGGAAAGCGGTACGGCGTCGAGGTGGCAGCGGCGAACGAGACCGTCCTTCTCGACGTTGATTAAACCGGCATCCTCCAGCACGCGCAGGTGCTTGGATACGGCCGGCAGGGAAACGTCGTGGGGTTCGGCCAGTTCGCTCACACTCTCCGGACCGTCGGTCAACTGTTCGAGGAGCGACCGGCGTATCGGGTGAGAGAGCGCCTGGAAGACTGCGTCGAGGTCCAGGTCGTCCGGCTTCTGTTCAACCATCCGACTGAGTATACGCTCCCCTACTATTTAACCTTCTAGTTAAATAGTCGTTCGAGGCCTTGTAAGGCGGGTGTGACGACAGAATTTCGAGGGAGCGACCGTGTTCACCCTCGGGGCGGTTAGGTATCGGAGGTTCACATTCGGATACTTTTCCCGTGAATACCATCGACGGTGGCTGAAACCGGCGTTCTACGAACCGCGAAAATATTGATGTTCCTACACCACGTCTTAGCGGGTATGAGCGTGTCCACCCCGATTACGACCCGGCAGGTCTCCGAACTCGTGATGGCGAATCGAGCGATCAGAGCGCCCTACTATCGCGCCGACCACGACGAGGGGGTTCGTTTCACGGATGAGGAAAGGGGGCTCCAGTGGGGCGCCGACGTCATTCCAGCCTTGGCGGGTCTGTTCCGGGTTGAGCGAGACGCCCGGGACGACCATCCCGACGGCTGGGTGGGCTTTGCCCGCCACTGGCGAGGAGGGACGTTGCGGCTGGATTTCGACCTGTTTTCCGAATCCGAAGAGCCGGATTCGGTCTTGGTCGTGACCGCGATATCGGGCCGAGAAGGGGAGGATACTATCGCGGACGAAGACTTCGGAGAAATCGAGCTACCGGATCGGGTTCCGACGCGGGAGGAATGGGAGGAACGGAGTAAGCGATACCAGGCGGCGCGGAGGAACGACGATACCGATGGATCGGCAGCGGTGAAGGCGTACATTGCAGCGCTGCCGGGTTGGAAGAGCGAGGTTGCGACACGATTCGACAAGATCATTCGAGACGAAGTGCCCCACGTGCGCCGCGCCGTGAGGTATCACCAACCGTTCTACGGCGTCGAGGACCGAGGATGGTTCGCATCATTCAGCGCGTTCTCGAAGCACGTGAAACTGAGCTTCGTGTGCGAAACGTACCTCGATCCGGAGCCGCCGAGCGCGACGGCTCCGGAGAGACAGGCCCTGGACCTGAAGGAGACGGACGCGCTGGACGAGGAGCAGGTCGCTTCCTGGGTCCGACAAGCCGCCGACGATCCGGGGATGAACTGGTGAGGAAGCCCGCGCACGTGTGGTGGCCGTGAGGCGGCTAAGCAACCCTCACCGCGGGATCGTCTGATAGCCGTCAACTCTGTCGTCAGCAGTCCGTTCATCTGAGAATCTTGACGCTATCCACTCATCGTGTGGAATAGCGAAGCTTCGTTCCAGGTCGCGAACGACGCACTTGCTGACGAGTTCGCGGAACGCTCCCTCCACCGGCGTGACCGCGCGAACACGCCGATATAGCGACGCGCGTATCGGTCGAAGTCGGGTTTGAGCCTCCGGAAAGTGTTTAACGTCCTCCACCTTGGGGAGAGCTGTGACCGCTGAATCGCGCCGCGGCAGGATTCTGGTCGGAGGTGGTGCGATAGCCGTTTCGGTCGGGACGTACCTCTCGTGGTTGAGGACGAACCCGAACCTCCCTCCGGACGCGGAGATACCGACGATCCTCCTCCCCGGGATGAACGCGGGATTCGAGGCGTTCGACTTCGCCCTACTGGGCTCGGTCGGACTCGTCCTGCTCCTCCGCGGGGTCGGTTCGCGGAAGCGGTTACGGTCCCTAGCAACGCTCCTGACGGGTGCTGGAATCGTGATGTTCTGCGTGTCGTATCTCTCTCGCTCGTCGCTCGCCGGATTCGGCGCCACGTTCGTTCCCGCGCTCGGCTGATATCTCACCGTTCTCGGCGGAGTCCTGCTATCTATCGCCGGGGGACTTCGACCACCGTCGACGGTTCGGCGGTCCGAAACGACGGTGGTTCCGAAAGACTAACCCTCTGTCTCGGCCGGTTCAGGGCTCGTTACGGGGTGAATAAATCGTATCACCGAGTACCGATAACCCGCCGACGCGGTCCGCCCGCGCGTTCGTGAAACCGCGGACCGCCGGTAATTCATCGCGCTCGTCGGCCTCGTTTTTCGAACGAACCTGACTGCCGCTGGGACAATTAGACAATCAGCCAACATTTTTATTGCGAATTCAGTCGCGCCTACAGTCGCAATGTCCAGCCAACGACAGCAGCGAATGACCGGTGAATCGACGATGGAAGCCTCCGACGAGGCGATGATGAATCCGGCGGTGCTCGCCGCGGCCGCCTCGGTCGGACTCTCGTGGTACCAGTTCTTCATCCGCGGGGAGAAAGAGCGGGGTATCTTCATCGGCCTGTGGCCTCCGACCTTCCTCGCGTTCGCGAGCTACTTCAACCAGAAGCGGATGGAAGAGCGGATGAACTCGATGCTCCCCGGCGGATTGATGAAGTCGGTGAACCGGATGATGCCGAGCCGATAGGGGTCGATGGGACGACCTCGAACCGGTTTTCGACTCACGCTTTTCGAACGTCCTCGGCCGCGTCGCGGACGGTCTCGTACTCCTCGTCGTCGTAGGCGATGACCCGAACGTCGGCGAGCGATTCGGCGTCGTACCGCGCCACCTCTCCGCAGACGATTCGCGCACCCTCGCGCAGGTCGAATCCCGCGACGCCGCAGCCCAACGCCGGAATCACCATCGACTCCGCGCCCAACTCGTCGGCCCGTCGGAGCGCGCTCCGCGTGGCGTCGCGGATGCTCTTCCGCGTCGCCCGCCCGTCCCCGGAGTGGGGCATGGCCGCGGCGTGGACGACGTACTCGGCGTCGAGTTCGTAGGCGTCCGTCACGGCGACCCCGCCGAGTTCGACCGGCCCCTTCGATATCGCGTCGTCGTTTATCGGACCGTTCGCCCCGCGGCGGAGCGCGCCAGCGACGCCGCTGCCCATCCGAAGGCTCGTTCCCGCGGCGTTGACGAGCACGTCCGCTCGCTGCGCTGCGATGTCGCCCCGTACGACGGTGAACTCCATGTCCGACGCCACGGCGCCGGGGAACAAAACTCTCGGGTTGAAGCGCGTTCGACCGGGGATTTCGGCTCAGTCGCCCCGTTTCTCCAGTTGCGTCACCTCGACCATCAGGTCGGGGTGGTCGGCGTCGGGGTACCGGAAGGTCCACGAGCGGTCGAACTCGATACCCCGTCGGTACCCCTTCAACAGGAGGTCGCCGAGCACGTCGCGGAAATCGTCGACCACGGCTTTTTCCGGCGGTTTCGTCGGGCGGGGAGGGTTCAGCAGTTCTTCGGTCCCACCTTTTTCGAGATGGGTTATCTCGACCATTAGGTCGGGTACATCTTCGTCTGGATAGCGAAACGTCCACGAGCGGTCGAATCGGCGGTCGTTTTTGTACGCCGTACTCAGCACCATCTTGAGGGTGCTTCGAAACTCCTCGGGCGCGGCCATCCAGAGGGGGACGCTCTGGGCGCGGCTCATGAAAGACGGACAGGGGCGGAATTAGTATAAAACCGAACGATAGTTGTCCTCGTTCGGAGGCCGAGCAACAGTTTACAACACGGAACCCAGCGTTAGGGGGCGATTAATCCTGTCTCCGGGCGGTCGTGTTCGCGGGTGTTGTTTTTCGGACGTCAGAAGCGGCGTCGGACGAGGACGACCGCTCGTGACCGACGTTCGACTGCGCCAAAAAACGTCGAGGGTGGGGTTTGGGCAACGCTCGGAAGGTTTCGCTCGCGAACTGCGCCCGGTCTACTTCGAAACCCGACGCGTACGACGAAAAAACGCTAAGCCAAGGGTGGGATTTGAACCCACGAATTCTCGATTACAAATCGAGTGCTTGAACCACCCAAGCTCCCTTGGCGCATCCCTCGGTAATCGCTACTCCTTTGAGTGGTTATCGTTTTCGACCGATTTTTCCAGCTCGATTCGGTACGGTTCGTACCCCCGTTCCCGGTACAGCCGCCGGGCGTCCTCGTTCGCCGCCAGCACCTCCAGCGCCAGCACCTCCGCACCGCGTTCGACGAGCGCGCTCTCGGCGGCGTCGAGGAGTTCCGATCCGATTCCCTCGCCCCGGCGCTCGGGTTCGACGTAGACGTTCTGGACGATTCCGCGGGTCGCCGACTGCTCGTAGACCCCCGACTGGAGTTCGAACATCACGAAGCCGACGATACCCTCGTCGCGGGCGACGAGCAGGCTCCCCTCGACGACGTGCCGGGCGACGGCCTCGCGGACGTTCGCGCGATTCTCGTCGGCGAGGAGGTGCGACCCGTGAGCGCGCTGACCGCGGGCGAGTTCCACCCAGCGGTCCGCGACGCGGTCGATGTCCGCGCTGGTCGCCGCCTCGACGGAGACCATCTACCGGGAGAGCGCCTCCACCGCCGGGAGTGATTCGCCGGTGAGCATCCGCAGGCAAGCACCGCCGCCGGTGCTCACGTGGTCGAATCCGGCGAGGTCGAACTTTCGAATCGCGGCGGCCGTGTCGCCGCCGCCGACGATGCTGTACTCCGCGTCCGCCGCTTCGGAGTAGAGTTCCCGGGTTCCCTCGGCGAAGGCGTCGTCCTCGAACACGCCCGCCGGTCCGTTGAGGATGACCGTCCCGGCCTCTCGGAGCATCTCGGAGTAGGCGTCGATGGTGGCGCTCCCGACGTCCATCGCGGGTTCGTCCTCCCCGGGCGGGAACTCGTCGCGTGCGAGTTCGGCCCGGTCCCCGTCGCGCTCGACCGCCGCGTCCTTCGGCAAGTAGATTCGGTCGCGGTAGGTTTCGAGCAGGGCCACGGCGTCGTCGATGTAGTCCCAGTACCCCTGCTCGTGGATGAAGTCCGCGCTGGCGTCGCCGAGGTCCGCGCCGTCGGCGAACAGGAAGACGTTGCCGACGACGCCCGCCGTCAGCACGTAGTCCGCGAGGTCCCGCTCCAGCACGTTCTTTGCGACCGCGATGGAGTCGGAGACCTTCGCGCCGCCGAGCACGTACACGCGCGGGCGCGGCGTCCCCTCGATATCGCCGAGCACGTCGAGTTCGCGCTCCATGACGCGCCCCGCGTAGCCGGGGAGTCGGGTCGGAAACCCGACGAGGGAGGGTTGCGAGCGGTGGGCCGCCGCGAAGGCGTCGTTGACGTAGGCGTCGAGTTCGGGCACCAGACGGTCGACGAGGTGCGTTCGGGCGGCTTTCTCCGCCGGGAACTCCATGTACTCCTCGCTGTAGAAGCGCGTGTTCTCCAGCACGACCGCCTCCCCGTCGCGGAGATTCCTGACCGCCGTTCGCGCGTCCTCCGAGAACGTGGCGTCGCAGTGCGAGACGGGGAACGAGAGCAGTTCGTTCAACCGCTCCGCGTGCGGGGAGAGCCCCGAAAAGTCGTCGCCGCCGGGGCGACCCTGGTGAGCGAGGACGGCGACCTTCCCGCCTCGCTCCAACAGTTCCGACACCGTATCGACGTGCGCCCGCAGTCGCGCGTCGTCGGCGAGGTCACCCGACTCGGTCAACGGACTGTTGATGTCGATACGCACGCCGAGGGTCGTCCCTTGGACGGCGAGGTCGTCCAGGGTCTGGATAGACATACGTGTGCCTGCAACATCGCCCGGCATATGTGTGTCGGTAATCCTCACTCGAAATAAACCCGCGATCGAGTAAACAACCAAAGAACACGTTTTCCCGACACGTCTCTCGAAAACCCGCGAGTATACCGCCAGTATTGAAATTCGACCGACGGGTCTCTCGGAAAGGTTTAATACTGTGACGGGAACCGATATCGTGTGGAGAGTTATCAATGGACGGCGTAACTGAAACCTACTCACGAGGGCGACGCCTCGTAGTCGAACGACCCTTCCTCGTTGTCGTCGGCTTCTTCGCGGCGCTCTTGGTCGTAGATTTCCTCAACCGCCTGCTGTTCGGTGACCTACTCGTGTCCAACGTGGGGTCGCTCGTCTGGAGCGGCCTCATGCGAGGACTCGTAATCGGTCTCGCCGGAATCGGGCTTTCGATGACGTACAGCATTCTGAATTTCGCTAACTTCTCGCACGGCGACTACATCACGAGCGGGGCGTTCACGGGGTGGGCGGTCACGTACCTCGTCGCCGGACTCGGGCAAGGAAATCTCGCCGGACTGCTGTTAGTCGGCGCCGGCGGAACGGTGTACGCGAGTTCCCTCGGCATCACGATAGCGACGACGCCGATCGCCGTCGTCGCCGGACTGGTGCTCGCCGGGGCGGGAACGATAGCGCTCGCCCTGTTCATCGACCGAGTCGTCTACCGGCCGATGCGCGACGCGGGCGGTATCACCCTGCTCATCACGAGCGTCGGCGTCGCGTTCGCGCTCCGGTATCTCATCGTGTTCGTCTTCTCGACGGCGAACCGCGGAACCACGGCGTCGCAGGAGATTCCGACGTGGGACCTCCTGCTCTGGGACGGAACCGTTCCCGTGACGGCCCACGACCTGACGCTCCTCGTCTCGACGGCGGGGCTGATGCTCGGCGTTCACCTCCTGCTCCAGCGGACGAAGCTGGGGAAGGCGATGCGCGCGATGTCCGACAACGAAGACCTCGCGCGTATCACGGGGATACCGACCGAGCGCGTCATCCGCTGGACGTGGATAATCGGCGGCGGGCTAACCGGCGTCGCGGGCTACCTGATGGTGCTCTGGACGGGCACCATCGACTTCCAGTTCGGCTGGCTCCTCCTGCTTCCCATCTTCGCCGCGGTCATCCTCGGCGGCATCGGCTCGATATACGGCGCGATTCTCGGCGGTCTGGTCATCGGGCTGACGTGGGACCTCGCCATCATCTGGATTCCGGGCGAGTTCGGCAGGGCCGCCGCGTTCGCCATGATGATCCTCATCCTGCTGTTCAAACCGCAGGGGCTGTTCGCGGGGAGGACGACCGCATGAGCGCGAAGATGCGCGACTTCGAGGTGAACGACACCGTGCTCATCCTCGCCGCGCTCGTCGGAATCTACGCGCTGTACCTCATCGCGGGGTCGGCGCTCGGCTACTCGTTCCGCGGCCAGTTGAACTCGCTCGCGCGCCTCACGTTCCTCATCGGCGTCTACGGGATGTTGGCGCTCGCGCTGAACCTCCACTGGGGGTACACCGGGCTGTTCAACATCGGCATCGCGGGGTTCATGGCGGTCGGCCTCTACACGATGGCCATCGTCTCGAAACCCGCCGCGAGCGCCTCCGCGGGAGCCGCGACCGTCTCCGGCCTCGGGCTTCCGCTCTGGGTCGGCGTCATCGCCGGGATGCTCGCGGCGGCGCTCCTCGGGTTGCTCGTGGCGCTTCCGGCGCTTCGGTTGCGGGCCGACTACCTCGCCATCGTGACCATCGCGATGTCCGAAATCGTCCGGTTCACCGTGATGTCGAACAAGTTCCAGGAGGTCAACGTGTTCGGCAAGAACCTCGGCACCGGCGGCGGTCGGGGTCTGCTGTTGAACTACGAGGACCCACTCCAACCGGTGTTCGACAGCGCGCCGTACGGCGCGCTCGAAGACGCGCTGAACCCGCTCGTCGGGGGCTCCATCGGGCCGGTGCTCGATTCGATCACCTACGCGGTCGTCCTGCTCGGTTTCGTGGCGGCGTTCTACTGGCTCCTGAAGCGAACCGGCGAGTCGCCCTTCGGTCGGGTGCTCAAAGCCATCCGCGAGGACGAACAGATGGCGAACTCGCTCGGGAAGGACACCGACCGCTTCAAGATCAAATCGTTCATGCTCGGCTGCGCGCTGATGGGACTGGCCGGTATCCTCTGGCAACTCCGACAGGGCGCCATCACCCCGACGTCGTTCAGACCGCAGGTGACGTTCTTCGTGTGGCTGGCGCTCATCATCGGCGGCGCGGGCTCGAACACCGGGAGCGTCCTCGGCGCGGCGGTGTTCGCCGGCCTGCTGTTCCAGGGGCCGCTGTACCTGAAGAACATCATCAGGCAGGTGTACGACGTCTCCGGAGCGCCGAACACGTTCGCCGACGCGATCGGCCCGCTGTTCGCCGGCCAGATACAGCCGTTCGTCGCCTACGCAATAAACAACATCAATGCCTTGCAGTTGGTCACCATGGGCGTCGTGCTCATCTGGATAATGCAGCACAGGCCGGAGGGCGTGCTCGGCCACCGCAAGGAGGAGGCCGCGAGCATAGCGCTCTCGCGGCCGCGCGGCCGCGAGAGCGCGCCGCGAGCCGCGGCGGACGGAGGTGAGCGGGAATGACCGCCAGCGAGAGCGAGACGACCCGGACGGAGTCGATCGGCGTCGAAAGCGAGGGGACCGTCTCGGAGACCGACCCGAGCGACACTCCCCTTCGCGTCGATGACCTCCGGAAGACGTTCGGCGGAATCACCGCGGTGGACGGGGCGACGTTCTCCGTGGAACAGGGGTCGCTCACGGGACTCATCGGTCCGAACGGGGCCGGCAAATCGACGACGTTCAACCTCATCACCGGCGTCCACACCCCCGACGGCGGTTCCGTGCGCTTCGACGGCGAAGATATCACGGGGCTGCGTCCCTATCAGATCGCCAACCGCGGGCTGGTTCGAACGTTCCAGATCGCCCGCGAACTGTCGGAGATGACGGTGTTGGAGAACATGATGCTCGCGCCGGCCGGCCAGAGCGGCGAGAAACTCTGGCGGTCGGTGACCCCCGGCTTCCGGGGCGACGTGCGGCGGGAGGAGGAGGCCGTCCTCGAACGCGCGTGGGAGATGCTGGAGTTCTTCGAGATCGACCACCTCGCCGAAGAGTACTCGGGCAACCTCTCCGGCGGCCAGCGAAAACTGCTGGAGATGGCGCGGGCGCTCATGACCGACCCGAAGATGGTGTTGCTGGACGAACCGCTGGCGGGCGTCAACCCGTCGCTGGAGAAGAAGCTCCTCGCGCACGTCCACGAACTCCGCGAGAACGGCTACACGTTCCTGCTCGTGGAACACGACATGGACGTGATAATGAACAACTGCGAGCGCGTCATCGTCATGCACCAGGGCAAAGTGCTCGCGGAGGGACGACCCGAGGCGATTCGCGCGAACGACCGGGTCATCGACGCCTACCTGGGGGAGGAGATTTAATGGCGCTCCTCGAAATCGACTCCCTCGACGCGGGCTACGGCGACGACCTCCAGATTCTCGACGACGTGGACATGAACGTCGAAGAAGGGGAGTACGTCACCATCGTCGGCCCGAACGGGGCGGGGAAATCGACCGTGATGAAATCCGTCTTCGGGCTGACGACCTACATGGGCGGGACGGTCACCTACGACGGGGCGGAGATACACGGGAAGAAGCCGGAGGACATCATCCACCTCGGCCTCGGTTACGTCCCGCAGAACGACAACGTGTTCGGGATGCTCTCCGTCGAGGAGAACCTGGAGATGGGCGCGTACATCCTCGACGAAGTGCCGGCGGACGCGCTCGCGGAGGTGTACGAACGCTTCCCGATTCTGGACGAGCGCAGGGACCAGAAGGCGGAGACGATGTCCGGCGGGCAACGGCAGATGCTCGCCATGGGCCGGGCGCTCATGTTGGACCCCGACCTGCTGATGTTGGACGAACCCAGCGCGGGCCTCGCGCCCGACCTCGTGGACGAGATGTTCGACAAGGTGGACGAGATAAACGACAGCGGGACGGCCATCCTGATGGTCGAACAGAACGCGAAGGAGGCGCTGCGGCGCTGCGACCGCGGCTACGTCCTCGTGCAGGGGCAGAACCGGTTCGTGGACTCCGGCGACGCGCTGCTGGCCGACGAGGAGGTCAGACAGGAGTTCCTCGGCGGATAGCCCCCTCCTTTCGGCAGTAATCCACAAGCGATTGGCGACCGTGGCTCGTCCATGGCGCTCGCTCGCTGGGCCGCGGTCGTTCTCGCGGTCGCTGTCGTCTGTTCGGCCACTTCCGCGGTCGACGGCGGGAAACCGCTCGCCACCGACGCCGCGGAACCGCCATCGTCCCTCGCCGAACCGATCCGTCTCGACTCCTGCACGACCATCTCCGAACCGGGGCGGTACGTTCTCGCGAGCGATATCGAATCCCGCGCGGAAACCTGCATCCGAATCGCGGCGGACGACGCGATTCTCGACGGCGCCGGTCGAGCCGTCGACGGCGGTACGGTGCGGGAGAACGCGACCGGTGTTGCGGTGACGGGCGCGAACGTCACGGTGCGGAACCTCTCGCTCTCCCGGTGGACGTTCGGCATTCGGTACGAGAACGCGCCGGACGGCGTCGTCCGGAACGTGACCGTGCGGCGAACCGTCGACGGCGTGACCCTCGCGTCGTCGCCCCGTTCGAGGGTAGATGGAGCGACCGTGACGAGCGGTTTCACGGGCGTTTCGGTCGTCGAGTCGGACGCGAGCGCCGTGACGGACAGCGTGACGAGTCGTTTGCTCTCCTCCGGCGTCCTGGTCGCCGACTCCCGGCGCGTCGTCGCGTCGAACGTCACGGTCGTCCGGAGCGAGACGGGTATCGCGCTCCTCGGCAGTCGTCGGGGGCGGGTGGAGGACGCGGTCGTCCGTTCGACCCGAACGGCCCTCCTGCTCGTCGACTCGCGCGCCAACTCGGTCGCGAACGTCTCGCTCTCGAATCCGGGCGGGACGGCGACGGTAGCGCTCTCGAACGCCACCGAGAATCGAATCGTCGCTACGAACGGTGACTGGACTCTGCTCCGCGAAAGATCGCGCGAAAATCGGGTGACGAACGCGACTACCCGAGCGCCCGGTCGATGACCGACGTGTACGACGATTCGCCGTTGTTGAACGCGATTTGGTTAATGACCCGCCGGTCGTGGTCCTGCCGGAACGCCTGCGAGAACTGATTCGACAGCTGTTGCCCGTAGTCGTTGTTCACGAACAGCGTCGAGGCGGACCGCGCGCCGATTCGCTCGGCGGCGACCTGCGCCATCACCTCGCCTTGCAGGAGGTCGCTCGGGGCCGTCCGGAAGACGTAGTCGTCGTCCTGTAGGCGCGAGACGGTGATCGCGGTGCTCGACGGCGAACAGCCGACGACTTCGTTCGGGATGAACACCTCGGTGCAGACCGGAATGTTGTTCCCCGAGGACGCGGGGCCGGAGACGGCGGGGTATCCCGCGTTGACGAGCGCGTTCGCCCCGCTAATCGCCGCTTGTCGAGCGGTTCGAGTGTCTTCGACCTGCGTTGCGACGGTCAGGTTCAGATCGCTCTCGTTCACCTGCTGAATCGGGATTCTGGAGGCCTGAACCATCGGGCCGCCGACCGACCCGAGATCGCCGGTCTGCGGAAGCAGGATGCCGACCCTGACGGTTCGTTCCGTTCCGCCGGGAGCGTCGTTCGCGCTCGGACCACCCGCGTCGCCGGTGAACCGCCGGGTGTTGACGGTTTCGATTCCGTCCCGCGTCTGCGGCGCGAACTTCCACACGTCGTAGGCCGCGGACGCGGGGCCTCCCCGTCGGTCGAAGTTGGTCGCGCTGGACGCACCCTGATAGTTGACGTCTCCGCCGTTCGCGGCGGCTTTGACCGCCTCGACGAAGTTCTCCGGTCCGTACTCCCGCCCCGGCGGATTGGCGACTCGGCGCATCTGCCGCCGGATGGCCGAACCGGTGTTCTCGCCGGCGGCGGCGTTCGCCAGGACGAGGATGGCGACCGAGTCGTAGGAGTGCGACGTGAACACGCCCGGCGATTGGTTGTAGCGGTTTCGGAACAGTCGAACGAACGCCCGTCGGTTCGGACCGGCGGCGGCCGGCGCCGTCCCGGTGACGTTCTGCATGTCGTTGCCGACCTGCCGTGGCAGGGAGGAGTCCTGTAAGCCGTCCGGCACGAGCACGTCGATGTTTCGGCCGGTCGCGTAGAGGTCGCGGAACAACTGAATACCGCTCTGCGGATATCCGATGACGGTGAGCATATCCGGCCCGCCGTCCTGTCGGAGGGTTCCCATCAGCCCCACGGTCGTCGCTCCCCCCACTCCCCGAAGGTAGTCGCGACGGTCGATTTTTGAACTCATACCCGGGGAAATCGTCGCCGTTCTGTAAGAAAAGTCTATTCCAAACTATAGTTATATATTCGAATCGGTTAATCGCGTCGGCGTCGATACACCAGTCGCCGAAACTGTTGATGTATCCGAAGCATCACGTCGCACGGCGTTACGGCGCGGGCCGCGCGGTGGACGGCCGGACGCGGCGCGCGACGCGAACCTCTCGTCGTCGGTATCCCTTCAATCGCCAGTATCGTCGCCGGTGGCGCACCCGGCGCGTCGCCGATGGAAACCTCCCTCGTTTTCGTCCCTTCGCGGAGAAAAACGCGTTCGAACGGCGCTCCGCCCTACTTCGAACTCGTCGCTTTGCCGATGACGGACGTGTACGACGATTCGCCCTTGTTGAACGAGACCGTCTGTAGGACCTCGCCGCCGTGCGAATCCGTGAAGGCGCTCGCGAACTTGTCCGATAGCTGTTGCCCGTAGCTGTTGTTCACGTAGAGCGTGGATGCCGTCTTGCCGCCGAGTCGTTTGGCGGCGACCTGCGCCATCACCTTGCCTTGCAGGAGGTCGCTCGGGGCCGTCCGGAAGACGTAGTCGTCGTCCTGCAGCTGCGTGACCGTGAGCGCCGTGCTCGACGGCGAACAGCCGACGATGCCCTGTTTCATGTACACCTGCTTGCTCACGGGCAGATTGTTACCGGACGAAGCCGGTCCGCAGATGGCCGGGTAACCGGCGTTGACGAGCGCGTTCGCACCGGAGAGCGACGCCTGCTTCGCGGTCTGGGTGTCCTCCACTTGGGAGTCCACCGTCACGTTGATTCCCGCGTCGTTCACCTGTTTGATGGGGAGTTTCCCCGCCTGAATCATCGCGCTTCCGGTGGAGCCGAGGTCGCCGGTCTGCGGAAGCAGGATGCCGACCTTGATGGTTCGTCCCGTCCCGCCGGGCGAACTATCGGCCATGCTCCCGCCGGAACTGCCCTCGAAGTTGATCGTATCGACGGTCTTTATCCCGCCGTCCGCGCTCTTGTCGAACTTCCACACGTCGTAAGCCGCGGACGCCGGGTCGCCCTTCTTGTCGAAGTCGACGACGCTCGACGCGCCCTGATAGTTGACGTCTTCGCCGCGCGCGGCGGCTTTGACCGCCTCGACGAAGTTCTCCGGTCCGTACTTCTGCCCGCCGGGGTTGGCGACCCGGCGCATCTGGTCGCGAATCTTCGTCCCGTCGTTCGCACCGGCCGCCGCGTTGGCGAGGATGAGGATGGCCACCGCGTCGTAGGTGTGTGAGGTGAACACGCCGGGTTCCTCGCCGTACTCGTCTTTGAACATCTGCGTGAACGCCTCCTGGTTCGGGCCGGACGCCGCCGGGGCCGTCCCGGTGACGTTCTTCATATCGTTTCCGACGTCCTTCGGCAGATTCGCGTCGCGCAACCCGTCGGGAACGATAATCTCGTGGTTCCCGTCGGTGCTCCCGTAGTAGTCCCGAAAGAGCTGCGTACCGGTCTGCGGGTAGCCGATGACGTTGATAACGTCCGGTCCGCCGCTCCCGCCCTTGTCGCCGTTACCGTCGCCGTTGCCGTTACCGTTTCCGGCGCCGCCACCGCCGATACAGCCGGCGAGACCTGCGATTCCGGTCGCTCCGAGTCCCTTCAGTACGTCACGTCGGTCGATATCATATCCCATGGACACGGATGGGTATCGACCGAGTGACTATAAATCTACCTTTCGGGTGGCTTAGAATTCGGGCGCTACGCGCCAATTTCCGAATCGCGTACCGATTCTATCTAAAAGTCCCGACAGTCGGCACAAACGAGCTGACCGTTGACGTTCGTGAGGTCGCGGGTGAGGGTACCACAGACTTCGCAGATGCTCTGCCCCGCGTACTCGGCGTCGCCGCTGCCGTTCGCCTCGACCGTCCCGCTCAGTTCGGTCTCGTCGGGTTCCCGTTCGCGCCCGCGGACGATGCTCGACGGCGACGCGGAGGCCGAGATGACGTCGCGTTCGGTGAGGATTCCGGCCAGTTCGCCGCCGCGGGTGACGACGATTCGGCGGATGTCTTGCCGGGCCATCGTCCCCGCCGCGTCCGCGAGACTGCGGTCGGCGTTCATCGAGACGACGGGACTCGTCATCACCTCCGAGACGGCCGTGTCTGCGGGGTCGCCCTCCTCCGCGACGAGGTTGAGAACGTCGGACTCGGTCATGATTCCGACGGGGTCGCTCCCCCGGAGGACGACCACGCTTCCCACCCCTTCGGAGCGCATGAGTTGTACCGCACCCAGCACCGAATCGGACTCGCTAACCCCCACGTATTCCCGGGTCATCACATCCCGGATAGTGACTTCGGCTTCCATGTGTCATGGTTTGGCACAGCTGTCCTAAAAGCTATCCCCGGCACCTTTATTCCCGCTTCCCTCCAACGTAGCTAGTCGGTTACTGGAACTCGACTCTGCTTCCCGTCGCCCGACACGTCTCCAGCGCGTGTTTGGCGGCCATCCCTGCGTCCTGCGCGACCCTGCCGCGACCGACGCCGACCTTCAGCTCGACTTCCGTCGCCTCCTCGACGTGTCGAATCGCGTCCTCGTACGCCGCCTCGTCCAGTTCCGGGCAGACCGCGATGACGTTGTCGCCGCCGACGAAAAAGGAGAGCGAGTCGTGCGCCGTCCGCATGTACTTCATCAGTTCTGCGTACCCCTGCTCGATGTGAATGAACGAGTCGAACGCGTTCACCTCGTCGGTGTAGTTGCCGGTCATGTCGTTCACGTCGAAGTGCGCTATCTGCACGTCGTCGTCCGTCCGGAACTCCTCGTCGACGACTCGCCCGCGGAGAATCGCTCGGCGCGAGCGGTCCTGTGCGCTCCCTGCGTCCTGCAACTGCTCGGTGGCGTCTTCGAGCGCCTTCACCGGGCTCGTCCCGGTGGCGACGCTGAGACTGACGGTCACCGGATAGCGGTTTCCGACCGACTCCTGGACGAGCGCGTGGTCGTCCATCGAGAGCCCGTTCGTGACCGCGATCATGTTGTCGAAGCGGGTGAAAAAGACGTAGCCCTCGCGGTTGCCGACGAGTTGGGAGAGGTCGGCGTACAGCCGCGACTGGAGCGTCTGGAGATCTACTTCTCGGCGCGGTTCCGGCGTCACGGTCCACGGACCGTAGTTGTCGATCTGTATCAGCGTTATCTGGGCGTTCGTCACTGTTAGCCGAGCGTTTGCGCTTCTGGTGCATAAGTTGCCCTAATCGTGATTCGCGTCTCAAAAATGAGACGCCGGGCGGGCGGTCGGCGGTCCCTTCGCGGCGCTTCGCGCCGTTTCGGGAGATTGAAGCGCCCGCCCGAGAGTGACACCGACGATGACCATCCCGTCGTTCGTCATCGGAATCGCCGGGGGTACCGGCGCGGGGAAGACGACGGTCGCCCGCGAGATAACCGCGGACGTGAGCGACTCCGTCACCCGAATCCCGATGGACAACTACTACGAAGACCTGTCGCACCTCGATTTCGAGGAGCGCGCGGAGGTCAACTACGACCACCCGTCGGCGTTCGAGTGGGAACTGCTCCGCGACCACCTCGACTCGCTGCTCTCCGGACAGGCCATCGAGATGCCCCAGTACGATTTCTCGATACACAACCGGAAAGACGAGTTCGTGACCGTCGAACCCACGGACGTGGTCATCGTCGAAGGAATCTTCGCCCTCTACGACGCCGAGGTCAACGAGATGCTCGACCTGCAGGTGTACGTCGAGACGGACGCCGACGTTCGCATCCTCCGGCGTATCGAGCGCGACGTGGTGAACCGGGGTCGGGGCCTCGAAGGCGTCATGGAGCAGTACCTCTCGACGGTGAAGCCGATGCACGAACAGTTCGTCGAACCGACGAAGAAACACGCCGACATCATCATCCCCGAGGGTGCGAACCGAGTCGCGGTCGGTCTCCTCGAGGAGAAGGTTCGGGCGGAAATTCGAGCGCACTCGATGCGGGAGGCGGACGAGGAACTCCGTCTCGCCCCGCGCGAGCGGAGCGACCCGCCGACCGCGACGCCGGGCGCTGGCGACGACCGGTGGCGCTCGACGGAGAAACGGGAGTGATCAGGCGCGCTTCGTCTCGGGGTTCGCCCCGACCGGGTGGTAGTCCCAAAAACCGCCCGACCGCATCGCCTCGCCGACGGCGCGGTGGAAGTCCAAGATGGTCTCGAACTCCGCGGGTTCGACGTGTTCGAAGATATCGTCCACGCTGACCACTCGTTCGTAGTTAATGCGTATCGGTTCGTCGCCGTGTTCCGCGACGAACTCGTCGCGCGAGAGCGGGAAGTCCTCCTCTTCGTCCAGTTTTTTCGCCAGAATGGCGAGACCGTACTTCCGCCCGCCCTCGCTTCCTTCCTCGCCGTCGGGGTCGTGAGGCCAGTCCATGCCCGCACGTCGGTTCGGGGGGACGAAAAGGATTACCTTCCGCGGACGTTCCCCCCTCCGTCGCGGGCCGGAGACGCGAGGGTGCGCTCGACCAGATTTCGGTGTCCGCGCCGGAGGCGTTCGGAGACGGCCTGATGCGAGATTCCCAGTTCGTCGGCGATGTCCTCGGTCGTCGCCCCCCGCGGAACGTCGTAGTACCCTCGCTCGGCGGCGAAGCAGAGCGTCTCGTACTGTCGATGCGTCGGTTTCCGCGCGGTGCTTCGTGGCGTCTTCCGCTCGTTGATGGTTCGAACGTCGGCGGAGAGGTCGGCGTCGCGGCACGACTCGTACACGTCCGCGAGGCGCTTTCGATCCGCGAACCGGACGCGAAAACGCCACTCGTCGTTCACCGCGTTCGCGGTGAGGACGGTGGCGTCTCCTTTCACGAGCAGGGAGACCGCTTCGCGGACGCCGTCTTCCCACACCATCTCGAACAGCTCTCGGTCGCCGAAGTCGGTGAGCAGACGGGCGTCGGTGACGGTCGGATCGTCGGCCAACGTCGACCGCAGCGAACCGACCGCCGGCGCCGTCGCTCGCATCTGCGGCATCGTGCGGTGGTCCTCGTGCGCGACGACCCCGACGATCTCGAATCGGGTTTCGGGGGCCCGTAGAAACGTCTCCCCGAGCGCGAACTCGCGGGCCGGAAGAACGATCTCGGCGATCGTGGTCACCCGTGTGAAAAGCGACCGCGGTTCGTTTCTCCTTTCGCTTGTTATCTCCGGGCGTTTTAAATACGGACGTCGACCGGGGAGGTACGTTTCGCCCGGATTGCAGTTTAGCCACTCTATAATTAACTCCGTGGGGTGGCGAAGCCGGACATAATGCTGCACGCGCGGGGTCTATAGAGAAATGTCGGGAACGTCATCCACAGCGTCCAGCGGTTTCGTCCAAGGGATACTCATCGGCGGTGGCGTCGTCTTCTTCGTCGCCGGGATGGTGATCCTCGGCGGGATACCCGGCGGCATCTTCGGCCCGTCGGCCGGCGGCGTGGACAACCGGACGACCACGGTGTCGACCACGACGCAGTCGATGCAGACCAGCACGTCGGCGGCGCCGACGTCCGAGGCCACGACGTCGAAGCAACGGACGACCGAACCGTCGAAGACGACTCGAACGACCGCAACGACCACGACGACCACGACGACTTCGCAGTCGCGGAAAACCGTGCTGTACCGCGTCAACGTCGGCGGACCGAGGCTGTCGATGGTGGGCGGACCCGACTGGACGCGCGACACGGAGAACCGCCCGTCCCGGTTCGGCAACGCGCGCCGGAGCGGAAGTCACACGAACAGTACGAACGACGCCATCTCGATGACCAACGCCGTCCCGGCGGGCACGCCGGAGCGAGTCTTCCAGAGCCGTCGGTACGACGCCGACAATCCCGGGACCGCGAGCGACGACACCGAGATGCAGTACCGGTTCCCCGTCGAGCAGGGGACGTACGAGGTTCGAATCTACCTCGCCGAGACGTACTTCGACCACTCCGGATGGAACGACTACCAGGAAAACGGTCCGCGGACGTTCGACATTCAAGTCGAGGGGCGGGTCGTCCTCAACGACTACGACATGTACGCCGAACTCGGTCCCGACAGAGGAACCGTGAAGTCGTACACCGTGACCGTCCGCGACGGCGCCCTTAACGTGCGCTTCCTCCACGAGCAGGAAGACCCGATGATATCGGGTATCGAGGTGGTCCGCGTCGACGGCAACCGGCAGAACGACCGAAGCGAGAACGGCTGGCTAGGCGCGGGGAACGGCGAGAAGAACGGGAAGGAAGAGCGCGACGAAAAGGGCGGAAACGACGAGCGTGACGACTCGCGTCGGGGCGACGTCCTGTTCGGTTCGACGCCCGCCGACCTGCTCGCGCCGAGCGGCGGCCGGAACGGGATTTGAACTCCGCCCGGGTTCTCACACGTCGAGCGAGAGCCGACCCGTCCGCTCTCCGGCGTCGCCGTCGTTCCCCTCTTCGGTGCAACGCCTTTCGCTCTCGGTGGCTGGTTGATACGGTATCTCGGATAAATCAGGCCGCGAACTCCGTACTGGACTCAAAAAGAACGGAGCGCGTTTTACCGCGACTCCACCGATTCGACGGGACGTGCGCGCGTCGTTTCGTCCACGTAGCAGACGCCGTCGAAGGCCTCGGCGTAGACGTACTCGGTGAGGTACTCCTCGGGATTCTCGGGGTCGTACGTCGCCCCGACGGAGAAGTGACGTTGGGGGTCGGCGAGCCACTCCGCCGCCCTGTCGTCCTCCATCGCCGACTCGATGTCCACGATGGCGAGCGGATGACCGAGGTCGGCCAGGGTCGCATCGATGGTGTCGGGCAACGGCGACTCGACGGTCCGCTCTCGGAGCGAGTACGCCGGTTCGTCGCCCTCGGCGTCCGGGACTTCGCTGATCGCCTGGAAGGAGCCGCGACCGAACGAGAAGCCGAGCGCGTAGTAGTCGTCCCCGTGACGCGCGGCGAGGTGCCCCCCGAGCGAGGTCGCGGACACGCCGGTCTTCCGCACCGTCTGCTCGACGCGATTGAGGTGGGCGTCGTGGGCCCAGATGACCATGCGGTCGGCGTTCTCGTGCGCCAGAATCCAGTCGACGTTGTCCGCCATCGCGCGGTCGCGGATGCGAAGGCATCGTTCCGTGGCGGTGTCCTCGTCGACCGTACCTTCCTGACGGTCGTGCACAGCGCGTTTGTGCTCGCAGGCCTGCTCGACGATGCGGACGTGCTGAAGCGCCAGTTCCCACGCCGATTCGGAACGCCGTTCGACGTAGAATTCCCGGTTCTCGTGCAGGCGGTCTCTGAGCTTCGGAATCACGCGCTCGGCCGCCTCGAAATGAGCCTTCCGGGCTTCGTCCTGATGGGGTGGGGTTCCCTCGTCGTCGGCCGCGTTCAAATCGTCGCGAACCGTCGAGAGGTACTCGGCGTCCGCGCTCTCGAAGAATTCGACGAGTTCGTCGACCGCACCGTGACTGTACTGCGCGTCGAAGCCGTAGAACCGGACGCGGTCGTCCACGGGACGGTCGGCGTTGAACGACCGGAGCCAGTCGACCATCTCCAGGATCGAATCGACGTTCCACGTCCAGAAGTAGATACCGTCGAGGGCGCTGCGGGGATCGCCTTCTCCGTAGACCACGTAATCGTCGAGCGCCAGCGTTTCCGAGAAGTTCGCTTCGAGTCCGAACACCCGGACGTCGTGTTCGGTGACGAGGTATCGGAGGAGGCGATGTTTCAGCCGGAAGAACTCGCGGGTTCCGTGGGTGGCCTCCCCGAGACCGACGATGCGGTCGTCCGCGAGGACGTCGGAGAGCGGAGCGAGGTCGTCGAAATCGGCCGTCGGGTCGACCGCGTCGAGCGGAATCGCGTGGTCGTCGAGGGCGTCGACGACGGTTCGGTCTATCGGGTTCGTTTTTCGTCTCGTGTCCGTGCTGTCGTCCGTCGATGATGCGTCGTTCGTCATTGGTTGCTGCGTTTGAGGGATAGTTCGCGAGCGATGGCGGCTCCGTCACGCCAGCCGTGCGATAGCCGTCGCTGAAGGAGGCGGAAACGCGGGACTACGTCGAGATGCGGAGACGGGAGGCGCTAGTCGCTACCGACGGTCGTGCCACCGCTCGGCAACGGCCAACGCCGCCAAACTCTCAGGAGACGAGTCCCGAAACTAGAAACGAAGCGCTTTCATCGCCGTTTCAATCAAATGACCGATAGAAAAGTCCTTCGGTCGCGGTTGGAAGTTAGTTCCCACCACGCCCGATGACCGCTGGGGACCATCCGATAGTAGACGAACGCACGCGATGCCTGCCACATGGTCGTCGGAAGAGCGGTAGGAGCGGGATTTGAACGACGCCCAGGCATTCTCGCTCGCTTCCTCGCGATCACTCGGTCGCTGTGCGGGCCGTGACCGGTTTACTTCGAATCCGGTCGCCTTACTCGACGCTCACGGGATCGTTCGCGTCGAGAACGGTGGGAATGGGATTTGAACCCATGAGGCTTGACGCCACCTGCTTTCAAGGCAGGCGCAATAGGCCGCTCTGCCATCCCACCTCGCCCGGAACTTCTCGACAGCGGGCCTAAGAACTGTCGGTCTCGGATCGGCGACGTGTCCGTCAGAATAGATTGGACCGCCGAGATATTACCTAAGAGCATGAAATCATAACCGTTTAATTCCCGAAGTGCATTTCCCGTCGTACGATGCCAACGCTGGATTTCGAACCGCTCACGTACGACGAACTACCGCCGAACCGGCGGCCGTCGCTTGGACTGGCGCTGCTGCCGGTTATCGCGACGGTCGTCTTCCTCGGAGTCGGATCGGCGTGGCTGAAGATGGATCCCCACATCCCGCTGCTGTGGGCCATCGCGTTCACGGGACTGGTCGGCTACTACGGCCTCGACCTCTCGTGGGACGACCTCTACGACGGAATCGCCGACAGCCTGCTGATGGGGTTGCAGGCCATCCTCATCCTGTTCACCATCTACGCCCTCATCGCCACGTGGGTCAGTTCCGGGACGATTCCGGGACTGATGTACTACGGGCTGAAACTGCTCTCGCCGACCGTCTTCCTCCCCGTGACCGCGGCGCTGGCCGGCCTCGTCGCGTTCTCCATCGGGTCGTCGTGGACGACCGTCGGGACGCTCGGCGTGGCGTTCATCGGTATCGGCTCCGGTCTCGGCGTCCCCGCGCCGATGACCGCGGGCGCGGTCCTCTCTGGCGCGTACGCAGGTGACAAGCAGTCGCCGCTCTCCGACACCACGAATCTCGCCGCGGCGGTGACCAACACCGACCTCTACGACCACATCCGCGGCATGCGCGCCGGGACGCTCCTCGCGTTCGGTCTCGCGCTCGTCGGCTACGCCGTCCTCGGTTTGCGAGCGACGGGGTCGATTCCGACGAACCGCGTCGCCGACATCCAGGCAGCGCTGGTGAACACGTACCACATCTCGTCGCTGGTGTTCCTCCCGCTCGTCGTCACGTTCGGACTCGCGCTCTGGGGGTATCCCGCGCTTCCCTCGCTCATCGCCGGCGTCTTCTCCGGCGTCGGGACGACGCTGCTGGTGCAGGGACGGTCGTTCACCGCCGCGTGGCAGGTGTTCCTGAGCGGAACGAGTCCGAAGACGGGGATGCAGATGGTCAACAGTCTCCTCCAGAGCAGCGGCGTCGAGGGCTCCGCGTGGACCGTCAGCATCGTCGTCGCGGCGCTCACCCTCGGCGGACTGTTGGAGACGACCGGCGTCCTCGCGGTGCTCGCGCGCGAACTCTCCCGACCGATCGGCAGCGCGGGCGGTCTCGTCGCCGGAACCGGCGCGTCCGCCATACTCACGAACGTGCTCACCGCTCAGCAGTACATGAGTATCGTCGTCCCCGGCATGACGCTCCGAAACCTCTACGAGGAGTACGGCCTCGACAGCCGCGACCTCTCGCGGGCCGTCGAGGCCGCCGGAACGCCCACCGGCGCGCTCATCCCGTGGCACGCGGGGGCCGTCTACATGGCGACCGCGCTCGGGGTTCCGACGCTCGAGTACGCGCCGTTCTACTTCTTCGGCGTGCTCTCGCCGGCCATCCTCTTCGTCATCGCGGCGACCGGCTGGCAACTGGACACCGAATCGACGAAAAAGCAGTCCGTCTCGCCCGCCGACTAGCGCACCAACTCGCGCTCGCCGTCCCGCTCTTCGACGCGCAGGCCGAGTTCGTGGAGGTACGTCGCGGTGTGAACCGGCACGATTCGTCCCGCCTCGATTCGCGCGTTCAGTAGGGGGACGAGCGATCGCAGGTCAGCCCCCGTCTCGACCGCCGTCATCGCGGGTAGGAAGTCCACGTCGTACCCGGCGTCGGTCGCTTTCCGCGTCACCGTCTCCACCTCCGGCGGGGTGTAAACGTCCGTGAAGTCGATGGCGTCGGTCAGTCCGAGGTAGTAAATTCGCCCGTCGTCCGCGGGGCCGACGACCGTCTCGCTCCGCCGGAGCTTCATCGCCGCGCTGTCTATCTCCGTGCGCGTCAGCATCGGCGCGGTTCCGTCCACGACGGCGACCGAGTTCGTGCCTTCCGCGTCGAGGAGGTGCGTCGCCGTGTTTCCGGCGCGCGCGGAGAACGTCGAGCCGACCTGCACCTCGAACCGCACGTCCTCGGTGTCGTCCAACGCTTCGTCGGCGAGCGCCCGCAGTTCGTCCTCCGAACTCTCGCCGCCGCGGAGCTCGTCCGGGAGGTCGTCGTCGGCCCGGTAGTTGACGAGCAGGTCGCCGCCGCTGTTCGCGGCGGCGACGAACGTGTCCTTCAGCATCTCCGCGTACAGCTCGGTCGCCTCGGTCTCGGAGAGCGGCGACGTCGCCGCGAGTTCCGGAAGAACGAGTCCCTCGCGCGGCGGGTCGGCCAGCACGGCGATGGTGGTCATACTCGCCCATGGGTCCGGAAGCGCCTTGAAGGCCATCATTTTATGCCCGTCCCCCGCTTCGATTCGGGTATGCACTGGACGAAACCGCTCGCGCTGCTCGGCGTCGTCCTCCTCGCGCTGCTGGCGCTCGGAGGGTTCGCACTGCTCGCGACGACGACGTTCTCGACGGCGGCGCTCTCGCCGCTGGCGGTCGTCGTCGCGCTGGCGGTCGTCGTCGTTCTCGTCGCGGGGATGACCGCGCTCGGCGCGAAATCGAGGCGGTGGCGCGCGAACCCCTACTGGTGAACCGGTCGAAAAGTCGCGGCTCGTTCTCGGATATCGGTTCGTCTCCGATTACCGCCCCTGCCGGCCCTTCGTCTGGCGGTAATCCTTCCCCATCAGGTCGGAGAAGTGTCGGACGAACGCCTCGGTCTGTTCTTCGGTCTGCTCCGCTGGGTGCACCATCGGGACGAGTTCGAACCCCCGCCCGCGAACCGTCGTCGCGTGGTCGGCCGCCGCGTCGAACTCCCCGGCGGGCGTCGTGGTGTACTCCCCCGCGATTTCGGCGAGCGCACGCTGGCCGACGGGTACCAGAATCTCGGGGTTTATCATCCGAATCTCGGCGTTCAGATACGGTTCGCAGGTCCCCACCTCCTCGTCGGCGGGCGGGCGCTCCGGGTGGCGACACCGGGTCAGGTAGGTGAGGAAGGCGTTGTCGAGTTCGGGTTCGGCGGCGTCGGGCGGCGATTCGCTCAGTTCGAGTCGCCCGAGCACGTCCTGTAGGCGCTCCCCCGCGGCGTCGCCGGTGAACGGAACGCCGGTCTCCTCGGCCCCCGCGCTCGGCATCTCGCCGACGAACAGGAAGTCCGCGCCGACGTCGCCGTAGCCGTGGACGACCCGCTCTCGGGGTTCGCACAGCGCGCAGTTCGTACACGTTTCGTCCATCCCGAAGGGGTTCGAGAGTTCGTCCTGATTCGCGTCCATGCCTGCCGGTAGCCGCGCGAGAGTAAAAGGGGCTACTCCTCGGAGAGGGCGAGAAACGGTTCGACCCACCGCGCCGCCTCGCAGGCCGAGACCTGACGCTTCGTTTCGTCGTGTCGGACGAGCCCCGCGTCGACCAGTTTCGGCAGGTGGAGCTGGTACAGCGCCGTGTAGTAGCGGCGATGTCGGTTCCGCGTCGCCTCGCCGTCATCGGACCCTAGACGGGCGACGACGGACGCCAGTTCGTCCACGTCCACCGGTTCGGCGGAGCGGAGCAGGTATCGCAGCGCGTCCCGCCGGAGCCGTACGCGGAGCGAGTCGAACAGGACGTCGAGCGACGGGCAGTCGCCGGTTCGGTTCGCCAGCGAACGCGTGCACCACTCGACCCCGTCGTTGATGAGTTCGAGGGTGCCGTCGGCGAGCACTCGAAGCGTCGCTACCGTCGGCGGGTCGTGCGCGCGGGTTTCGAGGTAGAAGTATCCCGTCGCGTCGGCGTCCGCGAGGCGGGCCGAGACGCCGTCGAGGAACGCCACCATCTCGGCGAGCGAGGCGTGTTCGAACGGCGCGGTCAGCGAGTCGAAGACCAACACCGTCTCGTCGGTCGCCTCCGCTAACGCCGACGTGATCGCGTCCCGTACCGCGGTCAGGTCGTCCGGCCGCTGGACGGTTCGAACGACGTTTCGAACGCCGGACCCTCGCGCCGGTGCGCTCGCCGCCGAACGCATCGTCTGGTGGACGTCGACGATTCGAACGTACTCCGGAACCGTCCCGACGCGGGAGCGCCACGTTCGAAGGAACGAGTCGGCCGACTGGTCGTACGTGACCGCGATGACGGAGTCCGCTTCGTCGACGGGGAGGAGGTCGAGACCCGCTTCTCGCACCTCGGCGTGGAGCGACCGAACCGTGACGAGGAAGCTGCTTCCGGAATCGGTGGAAAGACCTCGGTCACTCATAGTTGTCCGTCGGTTCTCCTGCCCGTCGAGCGGATTTCGTGCATCTTGTCGAGTTCGGGGTTCTCATTGTTTCACCTATCGTGTGTCCGTTGATCCGATTCGTTCGCGGATGAAGATGTGACCGTTCGCGTGGGCGAACACCTCGAGACCGACGACGGTGAACACGACGTACCCTTCGCTTCGCTCCTTCCCGCCGTGGGTGTCGGCGAAGAGCAGGTCGAGCGAGTCCGGGTCGATCGCGTCGGCCAGCGGTATCGACTCCACCGTCGGGTCGATGTTTCGGATGACGGCGAGAGCGGTGATGAGGGTTTCACTCAGTGGGCGAGGGCTCGTCGCGTCGTGATAGACGTGGTATCCGGCTTCGTCGGCGACGGGGGTCGGCACCGGTTCACCTCCGTCAGACCCCATGTTCGCTCCACTCATCTGCGGACTGTAACTCCTACGTCGGGGTGGTTCGTAATAAAGATGCATCCGACCGAAAACGGGATTACGAGTTCATCGACGGCCGGGTAACCGACCGTTGACGTGCTCGAACGACGCGTTTCTCGGAGCAGGCCGCCCTTACGAGTCGCGTAGGACTCGTTTACGCCGATTCAAGCGGCTCATATCGAAGTAACCGATGCTCGTTACGGTTCTCCGTACCGATGACAGACGACACGTTCCAATCGTACCTCGCAGAGAACCCGAGAATGATCGGCGTCCTGTTCGTGACGATGCTCCTGCTCTCTCAGGCGGGCACGGCCGCGGCGGGTGTCGGAACGATAGCGGTGTACGGTCCGTAACGAGGACCATCGAGGGGTTAGAGCGGATCTTCGTCCCACACCAACTCGCCGTCTTTTCTCACAGGGGATTGGTGCCAGACGAGATACTGCCGAAGCTCGGCTTCCGAGAGTCGAAACGTTCGAAGCGCGCCCGGAACGAGATAGTGGTGCTCGTTGGATTCCACCAGCGGGAAGGCCATCGTCCCTATCTTCCCCTCGCGCGACGGGTGGGTGACGGGCGTCACGTCGTAGCCCTCGTCGCGGGTGCGGACGTCACAGAGCGTCGGCACGCCGTCCTCGACCTGCACCGCGTCCGCGCTCCCGTCGCCGACGACCAGGTAGTGCCCGCCGACGATGCTCTCGGTGCGGGCGAGGCCGAGCGCCGAACCGAGGGGGAATCCGAGGTTCAGGAGGCGCGCCATCGCGTACCCCATGCGCGCCGCTCCGTCGCTCACCACGTCGCTGAAGGTGACGACGCCGCCGACCGAACCCCCCTCGACGAGAGCCAACCCCTGTTCGTAGGACTGGCACGCGTTGAGCAGGAAGGTGGGGACGCCGACGTCCGTCACCGTCGTCGCGTCGAGCGACCCGTCTCGGCACCGGAACCCCGCGTCGTCGATGTGCCCGACGTAGTGGAGGAAGTCCACGTCGGATTCGAGGACGGTTCGTAACTCGGCCGTCGAGAGGTCGGCGTGTATCGTCACGTCGAACGAAAGTTCGTCGCGGCAGCCGTACACGTCCTTGACGCCCTCGTCCGTCGCCATCTTCGGCTCGTTGCAGACGACGGCGATGTCGATGAAACCGGACTTCGGTTCGCATTCGAGTTTGTTTCGGAACGCCTGCGGAATCGCCTTGGTGGCGCGGAGCGGCAGGTCGTCGGCGAACCACGCCTGTTCGAGCGAGGCGCCCGGTTCCGGTCGGACGAACGCGTAGTCGCCTTCCGACTCCCCCCTGACGTCGTCGAGAAACGACTCCACCACGGTCGAGCGAACGTCGTCCGCCGACACGGGGGTCGCGCTGGGCGTGCGCACGACGCCGAGGTCGTTGACGACGAACGGAATCGCGCCGACGTGCTCCGGCGTGGGCGCGACGTGCGCGGTGAGCGGCCACCGCGGCACGTGCGGCGCTAATCGGTCGAACGGAACGGAGAAGTACGCCGGCAGTTGCTCCGCGATCGGGAGGTCGTACAGCGCCGAGAAATCGACGTCCAAGTCGGCCCGCTCGCGTTCGTAGAGGTCGACTCGATAGTACCCTTCCGTGCGGGTGAGGCAATCGAGGAAGAACACCCGCTTCAGCGCGCGTTCGACCCCGCGCTCGAACCGCGCGCTCGGAAGCGAGTGCTCGAAGTCCCCGGCGACCAGGCGCGCTTCGTCGCCGGGAACCATCTCCGCCCCGAGGTAGTACGCGAGCGGCGCGGCGACGTACGCCGCGTCGAGCGTCGGCGGGAGTTCGAGACGAACGCCGGTCTCCGGGCGCTCCAGTTCGGCGGGGACGCGCAGTTCGTCGCCGAGTTCGACCGTCGGCGGGTGCCCCCGAAGCGTCGGGTACGACCGTTCGCACGTCGTCGTCTTCAGGGCGGACGAGAGCGCGGACAGCGCCGTCAGCACGTCCTCGGGGTCGTCGGTCGTCGTCACCGTCGCTTGGGGGTGGTGGTGGTAGGAGCGCGCCCCGACGAGGATCTCCGCGGGGTCGAACCGGAAGCCGATGCGGTTCACGCTCGCTCGAACCGACAGCGCCCCGTCGACGCGGAGGTACACCTTGACGGGTGCGTTCAGTTCGACGCAGTACTCCCCCGGCGGCAGTTTCTCGGCGGTGTCCGAACCCACCTCGAAGAGCAGTTCGCCGGTCGCGCCGCGGACGAACGCGTCGACGCGCTGGTCGAGGGTCAGTTCGTCGGTCGAAATGCGGACGGCGCGGTCGACTGGGAAGTAGAACCGGTCGGCGCTCGCCGGTTCGGGAGCGACCGACTTCGGCGTGCCGAGCGTGTATCGGCGGCGTTCGATGGGGTCGACGACGGCGAGGCCGGAATCGGGGAGTGGTTCGAACGAGAGCACGGGGAGACACGACCCGGGTAGCGGATCTCGGTATTCGATAGCGTTCGAATCACCGTGGAGCGACGGTAAATATTTACCGCGAGCTATCACTCGTCGGGGGCCGTCGGGTGATACTCGGTGTCGTACTTCCCCGGCCTACCGTCGAGTCGGTCGGGGTTGATGCGCCCGCCGAGGAGCATGAAGTCCACGAGCGTCAGCGCCAGCACGGCTTCGACCACCGGCACGCCGCGCGGCGGAAGGACGGGGTCGTGTCGCCCGATGACCTGCACCTCCTTCTCCTCGCCCGTCTCCCAGTCGACCGTGGTCTGGGTCTTCGGAATCGAGGTGGGAGCGTGGAGCGTGACCTCGCCGTATATCGGTTCGCCCGTGGTGATGCCGCCCTGCAGTCCGCCGTGGCGGTTCGAGGCGGGTTTCGGGTCGCCGCGTCCTCGCGGTTCGTCACCGCTCGCTTCCGAGTCGCCACGCGACTCGCCGTCGAACTCCCACTCATCGTTCCTGTCGGACCCCGCCCACTCGCGGGCCTCCCTTCCGAGTCCGAACTCGAAGGCGGTCGTCGCCGGAATCGCCATCATCGCCTGTCCGAGGCGCGCTTCGACCGAGTCGAACCGGGGTGCGCCGAGTCCGCGCGGGACGCCGCGCGCTTCGAAGTATATCGACCCGCCGATGGAGTCGCCCTCGCGCTGGTACTCGTCTATCGACGCCAGCATTTCGTCAGCGGCGTCGGGGTCGGCGCAGCGGACTTCGTTCTCCTCGCTCCGCTCGACCAGCTCCTCGAAGCTCACCTCGTCGGCCCGCACGTCGCCGATCTGATTGACGTGGGCTTTCAGTTCGACCCCTTCTTCCGCGAGGATCTTCTTGGCGATGGCTCCGGCGGCGACCCAGTTCACGGTCTCGCGGGCGGACGACCGCCCGCCGCCGCCCCAGTTTCGCGTTCCGAACTTCGCGGAGTAGGTGAAATCGCCGTGGCTCGGGCGCGGCGCGGTGACGAACGGCTCGTACTTTCCGGAGCGGGCGTCCTTGTTCTGGATGACCATCCCGATGGGCGTTCCGGTCGTGTAGCCGTCCTGTATCCCGCTGTTGATGGCGACCGCGTCGGGTTCGTTCCGGCTCGTCGTTATCATCGACTGGCCGGGCTTTCGCCGGTCTAAGTCGCGCTGTACGTCCTCCTCCGAGAGCTCCAGTCCCGCCGGACAGCCGCTCACGGTGACGCCCATCGCCTCGCCGTGGCTCTCGCCGTAGGTCGTCACCTGAAAGAGCCGTCCGAACCGATTTCCGTTCATTACCCGTCACTGTGGGTGCAGACCATTTAGATGTTGTAGGAGGCGGAACGTTTCGCCGACCCGCTGAAAGCACATAAATACCTCGACCGAGAACGTCGATTCGATGAATCGGCGCCGCTTCGCCGCCCTGCTGGGTCTCGGGGGTTTCGGGGTCCTCGGAGGGTGCGTCGACCGACTCCCGCTCGACGACGGAGGGACGCCCGCCAAACCGGTGAGCGTGCGCGTCCGCAGTTACTTCGACGAGCGGCGCGTCGTCTCGGTCGACGTCGAGGGGACGAGGGCGGAGGAGGGCTTCGAGGACGTGTTTCACCTCTGGCCGGGGCGCGTCGTCACCCAGGAGAACGTCCTCGAAGCGGGAACGTACCACGTCCGGGTCGAGGTGGACAACGACATGTGGCGGGCGGCGGAGTGGCGGATGTACGGCTGTCCGACGAACACGATTCTGGTCGACGTCGGCAAGGACGGCGTGGGAATCGCCGCGACCTGTCGGGGTACGGACGGAGGGTCGACGGCTTAGCGCAGGTCGGCCGCGCGCGCCGCCGCGAACGGGACGAGCATCTCCTCGCGCGCGAGCCCGCCGTGCATCCCGACGAGGTCGAGTTCCGACCGGTCCCACCACATCCCCTTCTCGCGGTGGACGACCACGAGGTCGGGACACTGGCGTTCGAAACGCTCGCTCGGCGCGCCGGGGCCGAACAGGTTCCGGGACAGCGCCTCCTCGCGCGTGAACGTCCTCGCGTCGAACGACGCTTCGACCGCGTTCGCGACGCGCTCGACGGTGCCGGGTCGCAGGTGAAGTTGGAGATTTCGCGGACTGCCGACGGGCGGAATCGGCTCCCCGTCGGCGTCTCGCCGGAGAGCGTCCCGAATAGGGCCGAACTCGCCGACGTCGACGTTGTCGCTCGTGTCGACGTGGCCGTGGTCCGCCGTGACGAGCAGGAGCGTCTCCTCGGCCACGGCGGGGTCGAGTTTCTCGATCATCTCCCGGCGCACGCACTCGGTGACCATCGCCAACTGCGTCCGGTACGCTTCGGACTCGGTTCCGGCGGCGTGCGAGACGGAGTCGATGGTGGGGACGTAGGCGTAGACGTAGCTCGGACCGTCGGCGGCTTCGAGCGCCTCTCTGACCCTCAATCCCATCTCCGCGACGTTGCGGTACGGAAGCGGCTCCGCGTCCCCGACCGTCGCTCGGGAGTAGTCCGAGTCGAGCGACCCGGCGGGTTGCGCGGCGTAGGTGTCGATTCCGGCGTCTTCGGCCCGGCGGTAGAGCGGTTCGCCCTCGAACAGCAGGTCGGGGTCGGCCGACTCGCCGAACGCCTCCTCGGCGGGGACGTCGTCCAGCGACGCGAACGGGAGCGTCTGGACGACGCCGTCGAACTCGCGGTAGCGCTGGAACCAGCCGAGCAGTCCGTGTTCGACCGGCGTGCGACCGGTGTGAACCGTCGTGATGGCGGCCGCCGTCTCGGAGGGGTAGACGGAGGTCAGCGGCGTGACGGCTCCGCGCTCGGTCAGCGTCGAGAGGAGCGGATGGGCGTCGCGCTCGCGCTTCCAGTGCTCGTAGCCGAAGCCGTCCACGAGCAGGACGACGACGTTCTCCGCGTCGCCGCGCTCGACCCCCGCGAACGCGTCGTCAGGGAGTCGCCGGTCGAACGACGAGTCGAGCACCGAAAGGGCGGTTTCGGGGACGTTGGCGAAGCAGTAATCGTCGTAGGCGGGGAAGACGTACCCTCCCTCGCGGTGCGCTTCGAGCAGTTCGCGCTCGACTCGTCTCCGTAGCATACCCGAGAATCGGCGGTTCGTGATAAATAGCTGACGCTACCGCTGCACCTCCGCCCCGAGGTCGTAGAGCACCTCGAAGAAGTCCGGGAACGACACGTCCACGTGTTCCGCGCCGGTTATCGTCGTCGTCCCGTCGGCGGCGAGCCCGGCGACGGCGAGCGCCATCACGATTCGGTGATCGCCGTGGCCGCCCACGACCGTCCCCCGGAGATTCGACTCCCCGCCGCGAACCGTGAGGGCGTCTTCTTCCTCCTCGACCTCCGCGCCGAGGTTCGAGAGTTCGTCCGCCATCACCGCCACGCGGTCGGTCTCCTTGTACCGGACGTGCTCGCAGTTGACGATTCGCGTCTCGCCGTCCGCGGCCGCGCCGAGCGCCGCGACGGTCGGGAGCAGGTCGGGGGTGTCGCCCACGTCGACCTCGACGCCCGAGAGCGACGACTTCTCCACGACGAGCGCGCCGTCCTTCCGGTTCCAGTCCACGTCCGCGCCCATCCGCGAGAGCACGTCGACGATGCGGGTGTCGCCCTGCGCGCCGGGGTACGCGCCCTCGATCCGCACGTTCTCGCCCCCTTTCGCGGCGAGCGCGCCCGCGGCGAGCAGGTAGGAGATGGAGGAGAAGTCGCCGGGAACGTGGTACTCGCCGTCGGTCGGTTCGTAGAACTGCCCGCCCGCGACGCGGCAGGTCCGTCCGTCGCGCTCGGCCTCGACGCCGAAATCGGCCAGCAGTTCCAGCGTGATATCGACGTAGGGGGCCGACTTGAGCTCCGTTTCGAGTTCCACGGCGACGCCGTCCTCCGTCAGCGCGCCCGCCATCAGCAGCGAGGAGACGTACTGCGAGGAGACGTCGCCCGGAATCGACACCGTTCCGCCCGCGATGGGACCTTTCAGGACGAGCGGAGCTTTGCCGTTTCCGCGGGTGCTCTCCGCCCGCCCGCCCAACTGCTCGACGGCGTCGAGCATCGGCCCCTGCGGGCGCGAGCGAAGCGAGGAGTCCCCCGTCAGGACGCTGATGCCGTCCGCGAGCGCCGCCGCGCCGGAGACGAGTCGCATGGTCGTCCCGCTGTTCGCGCAGTCGATGACGTCCCCCGGAGCCTGCGGTTCGCCGTCGAAGCCGTCGATTTCGATGGCCTCGCCGGTATCGATGACGTCGCCGCCGAAGGCGTCCACCGCCCGCATCGTGGCTTTCGTGTCGGCGCTGACGAGCGGGTCGTACACCAGCGCGCCGCCCGAGTAGCCGGCGGCGAGGACGGCGCGGTGAGTGTAGCTCTTCGACGGCGGTGCCCGCGCCGTTCCCGAGAGTTCGGAGCGCGATATCTCTACGTCCATGCGCGACCCGTCGTAACGGAGAACCAATAGAATACCGCCTACCGGCCGATACTGCCTAGCGGACGACGCTATCTCGCGCGGGTCGCTCTCCTACCGGACGACCGTGACGGGAATCGTCGCCCGCCCGGCGATCTCCTTCGCGGTGCTCCCGAACAGCCCCTGGTACCGCTCCGAGGTTCCGCGGTGACCGACGAAGATGGCGTCGAAGTCGTTCTCCTCGGCGAACTCCGTGACTCGCTCGACCGGTTCGCCGTACAGCAAGCCCGTCTCGATGGACGTCCCCTCGTCGTCCGCGGCGGCGCTCGCTTCGTCCAGTAGCTCCTGTCCGCGGGTTTCGGCGTCCTCGATGCTCGACATGACGAGTTCCCTGTCGGCGTCCGCGAAGTTCACCGGCGGCACGTCGCCCCCCGTGAAGAACTGTTCGGGAACGACGACGTGAACCGCGGTGACCGACGTGCCGGTGTCCTCCGCGAGGTCGATGGCGTACTTCAGCGCGTCTCTGCTCGCGGGCGACCCGTCTATCGCGACCAAGTATCCTCCCATGACTCGTCCTCGTACGCCGCGAGGCGGGATGTGGATTTCGGCTGTGGGACGAACCGGCGGCGCTCGGCGACGAGGCGCCTGTGAAATAGTAGTGACACAGGAACGCTTTCGTCACCGGGGGTGATACTCCCTCGCATGATCGACCCCGAGTCCGTCGACATCGACTCCGTCGCCGTCGACCCCGACCACTGTCACCGGTGCGGAGCCGAGTTAGGGACCCGAACGTTCGAGGGGCGCGAGTACCCGTGGTGCGCGGGGTGCGAACTCGTGCTCTCCCGAAACCCGGTTCCGGGCGTCCACGTCGTCGTCCACGACGACGACAGCGTCCTCCTGCTCGACGAGCCGATCCCCCAGCACGAGGGCGTTTGGAGCCTCCCCGGCGGCCACGCCAAGTACGACGAGGGGCCGAAACGGGCGGTCGTCCGGGAACTCGAAGAGGAGACCGGTCTCCGCGCGGACCCTTCGAACCTTCGATTCCTCACCATCCTCCACGCGGAGTTTCCGCGCGTCGCGCTCTGCCTCATCACGTACGCGCTGGAACGCTCCGAGGTCTCGGGCGAGCTAACCCCGGAAGCCGAGGGATTCGAAGCCGCGTTCCGGCCGCTCCGGGAGGTACGAGCGTCGCCCGACCGGATACGGGAGTCGGACCTGGAGCGCATCGAGATGGCGTTCGAGGGGTAGGCGCTCGACACCGGCGGTTCCGTTCGAGACTTCTCGGGGGACGACCCTCCGCTCGCCGGTCGCCTCTCCGACATCGTTTTGTCGCTCGCATCTGTCGGGGAGCACATGGCGAAAGACCTCTCCGCGCTGGATTCCGCGCTCGATTCGATGGCGGTGGACGGCTACCTCATCGATGCGGCCTCGACCGACTCCGACCAACTGTACCTCTCCGGATTCGACGCGCCCGACCCCTTCGTCACGCTGTACGCCGACGGCGTGCACCTGCTCGTCTCCGGTCTCGAGTACGGTCGCGCGAAAAAGGAGAGCGGCGCGGCGAGCGTCGCCCGGAAGTCGGAGTACGACTTCCACGAGAAGGTGGCGGAGTACGGGCTGGATGCGGCGGACAATCGCGTCGTCGCCGAGTTCCTCGACGACCGCGGGATCGAGTCCGTGGCGGTGCCCGCGCGCTTCCCGGTCGGAACCGCGGACGGACTGCGCGAGCGGGGCGTGACGGTGAAACCCGACCGAAGCTCGGTCGTCACCGACATCCGGGCGACGAAGACCGCCGAGGAGATAGACCACGTCCGGACGGCGCAGGAGGCCAACGAGGCGGCGATGCGGGCCGCCGAGAACCTGCTCTCGGCGGCGACCGTCGAGGACGGCCTGCTCCGCTACGAGGGCGAGGCGCTGACGAGCGAGCGCGTGAAAGAGGAGATAGAGGTGACGCTGCTGCGCCACGGGACCGCGCTGGACGAGACCATCGTGGCCTGCGGTGCCGACGCGGCGGACCCCCACGACCGCGGCAGCGGTCCGCTCGTCGCCGGCGAGGCCATCATCATCGACATCTTCCCCCGCGACAAGGCGTCGAAGTACCACGCCGACATGACTCGCACCTTCGTCCGCGGCGAACCGTCGGAGGAGATACGCGCCCGCCACGACCTGACGCGCGAGGCGTTCGAGGCGGCGCTCGATGCCCTCGAACCGGGCGCGACCGGCGAGGAGGTCCACGACGCGGTCTGCGACGTGTACGAGGGGGCGGGCTACGCCACCCTCCGGAGCGACCCGGACACCGAGACGGGCTTCATCCACAGCACCGGTCACGGCGTCGGCCTCGACGTGCACGAACTCCCGCGCATCAGCCCCGACGGCGGGGAACTGAAGCCCGGCCACGTCGTCACGATAGAGCCCGGCCTGTACGACCCCGCGGTCGGCGGCGTCCGCATCGAGGACCTCGTGGTCGTGACGGAAGACGGGTACGAGAATCTCACCGACTACCCGATAGAACTCGTGGTGGACTGACCGCCACAACCGAAAAGTAACCCTCGGGCGAACTGAGCGCCATGGCCGACCAGAAAACGAACGACGAGGAGTCACGAGTGGAGGAGACGGCGCGAGGGGGGAAGACGGGGAAACGTTCGAATCGCCTCCTGCGCGCGCTCGCCGCGGGGACGGCCTTCGCGGTCGGATTTCTGCTCGGTAAGCGCTCGGAGAAGGGCGGGCTATCGCTCGGAACGGGCGACGACGAAACCGAGGTTCGGCCGACGCCCGGCACCCCCGAACGGGGCGGCCCGTCCGACCGAGAGGCGGAGCGCGGCGACACCGCCGACGAGGGCGCGACGGCCGCCGAACAACCGAGTTCGATGGGCAGCGTCGCGGGCGAGGAGGAGCGAGAACGCGAGCGCGAAGGAGAAGCCGCCGGTACCGGGGGAGCGGAAAGCGAGGGTGAGGCCGAGGACGTCGGTGAAGGCGAGGGCGAGGAAACGGCCGAGGCGACCGAATCCGACGAGGACGTGGCCGCGCTCTCGGCGCCGACGACGCGCGGGATGCCGATGTTCGGTCTCGGCACCTACCGGATGGACGACCACGACGAGTGCGTGGAGAGCGTCAAAACTGCGCTGGAGATGGGTTATCGACACGTCGACACCGCCGAGATGTACGAGAACGAGTCGGCGGTGGGCGACGCCATCGCCGAGTCGGACGTGCCCCGCGATGACCTCTTCGTGGCGACGAAGGTCAGCCCCGACAACCTCGACTACGACCACGTCCTCACGAGCGCCGAGGAGAGCCTCGACCGACTCGGACTCGACTACGTCGACCTGCTCTACGTCCACTGGCCGACCGGCGAGTACGAGGCCTCGGACACCCTCCAAGCGTTCGCGGAACTGCGCGAGGAGGGACTGATCGAGGAGATCGGCGTGAGCAACTTCACGGTCGACCTGCTGGAGGAGGCGATAGACGTCGCCGAGGAACCCATCTTCGCCAATCAGGTGGAGATGCACCCCCTGCTCCCGCAGGAGGAACTCCGCGAGTTCTGCGCGCAGGAGGACGTCGACGTGGAACTCGTCGCCTACTCGCCGATAGCGCGCGGCGACGTGGACGACGTGGACGAACTTCGGGAGGTCGCCGAGAAGCACGACGCGACGCCCGCGCAGGTCAGCCTCGCGTGGTGCCGCGAGAAGGGCGTGACCGCCATCCCGAAGGCCACCGACCGAGACCACCTCCGGGAGAACTGGCTGAGCCTCGGCGTCGAACTCGACGACGAAGACGTGGCGAAGATAGACGACATCGACCGGAAGGAGCGGTTGGTCGACCCCGACCGCGCCCCGTGGAACGGGTGACGGCCGACGAACGCCGACCGTCGCCGTATCGAGCCGCATCGGGTCCCGCTACCGCGAATTTCGGAGGGCGTCGGCCAGCGCCCGCCGCTTCACTAGCGCGAATCCGGCGACGATGACGACGAACCCCGCGACCGTGCTCCCGGCGACCGATTCTCCGAGAACGACCCACCCCGAGAGCGCGGCGAAGACGGGGGCGACGTAGCCGACGAGGTTGATTTCGACGGGGCCGAGTCGGTCGAGGAGGTCGAAGTAGAGCAGGTAGCCGACGCCGCCCGCGACGAACGCGAGGTAGCCGAGCGCGAGCAGGGTCTCGGTCGTCCACGCCATCGCCGCCGGCGATTCGCCCGGCAGCGCGAGGCTGACCGCGTGGAGGAGGAGCGCGCCGACCAGCATCATCCACGCCTGCATCGACGCGGCGGGGAGGTCGGTCCGCAGTCGCCGGGTCAGCACCGCGCCGAGCGCGAACGCGGCGGCGGCGAGGAACACCAGGACGACGCCGCGGAAGTCGGCTTCGAGGAGGACTCCCGAATTCGGGTTCGCCACGACGGCCGTCCCGAGCAGGCCGAGCAGAAGTCCCGCGACGCCGACCGCGGAGAGCCGTTCTTCGGGGAGCAAGAGCGCGGCGAATCCGGCCGCCAGCAGGGGGTCGAGACCGATGACGACTCCCGCGACCGCGCTCGTGACGTACTGCTCGCCGACGAAGAGGAAGGCGTGGTGGGCGGCGACGAACAGCGCCGCGCCGACCCCGACCGATCTCCAGTCCTCGCCGCGCGGTCGCCACCGCGGTTGGGTGACCGCCGCGTACGCCAGCATCGCCGCGCCGGCGAGGTAGAACCGGAGCGCCGCGAACAGCACCGGCGGCGCGTCGGCGACGCCGACGCGAATCGCGGCGAACGAACTCCCCCAGAGGGCGGCGAGCAGGAGGAACGCCGCGACGGTGCGAGTTCGTGACACGGTAACGCGAACGCGGTGGCGGAGCATAACTGCGTTCATCGTGTTGACAGTTCTCGACACGATTTCGGCTCCGAGATACCGGAGGTTCTCGCCCGGTCGGATAGCCTTTAGCCGCGCTTCGAGAAGGGCGATACATGGCCGACCAATTTCGCTCGTTCGACGGTCTCCGCGAGGCGGTGGCGGAGACGACCTTCGAGAAGCCGCCGGCGATAGTTTGCAACGCACACGTAACCGGTCTGAGCGTCGCTCGCGCGCTCTCAGCGCACGACGTTCCGGTCATCGCAGTCGACCGCAACGGGAAGGGCGTCGGGCCGTACTCCGACGCCGTCGACTTCGCGGGGCGGGTGACCTACCCCTTGGACGACCGCGAGGGGTTCCGCGAGGACGTGGAAGCGCTCGCGGCCGAACTGGGTCACGAACCGGTCGCGTTCCCCTGCATGGACGAGTGGGTGCACGCCTTCGCCGGAACCGAACCCGAGGGCGTCCGACTCCCCTTCGCCGGACGGGAGACCGTCGACGCCGTCCTCAACAAGGAGTCGCTGTACGCGAAGGCCGAGGAACTGGGCGTCCCGTACCCCGAGACGTACCGCCTCTCGGAGACCGACCCGGACGAGGCGGCGGACGCGTTGGGCTTCCCGCTGGTCGTCAAACCCGCGCTCAAGCGGGAGTTCGAGGAGGCGGTCGGGACGAACGTCATCGAGGTCGAGGACAGGGAGGAGCTCTCGGACGTGGCGGCGATGGCCGAGGACGCCGGCATCGACGTCATGGCGCAGGAGAAGGTGGACATCGCGGTCGGGCGGGACTGCTCGCTCGCCTCCTACGTCCCGCGGGAGGGGAACCCGGTCACCTTCGTCGGGAACGCCCGGGTCCGGTATCCGCGGGCGTTCGGCACGTCCTGTCTCGTCCGCGGAACCGACCGGCCGGAGGTGGAAGACCGCGCCCTGTCGATTCTGGAGGAGGCGGGCTACCACGGCATCAGCGAATCCGAGTTCGTCTACGACGAGTCGCGCGGGGAGTACGTCCTGTTGGACATCAACACCCGCCCGTGGAAGTGGATCAGCCTCCCCGTGCGGGCGGGTGCCGACCTGCCGGGGGCCGCCTACGCCGAGGCGGTCGGCGAGGCGTTCGAGGCGGGCGACGTCGGCGACGCGACGTGGGTCTACCTCGCGGATTACGTGAAACTCCTCGCAAGCGACGCCGGTTTCTCGGACGCGCTCTCGGCGGGGCAGTGGGAGTCGCTGCTGTCCGGCGGATTCGAGGATTCGGACAGCCTGACGACCGGAGTGTATCGGCCGAGCGATCCGAACCCGACGTACCGACTCATGAAGACCGAGTTCGGGACGAGCGAGTACTACTGCTCCTGCTAGGTCGGAGTTCGGCCTTCGGGTCGTCCGAAAAGCCCCCGCACTTCCTCCCGACCGCTTCGGCGGCGGCGACCGCTACGGCTTCTGCGACCCGGAGGGATGACGGACAAGCCTGCCGCCTCCGGACCACCTTTCCCCGCTCGAACGCGTCTCACGTTCAACGAGCACGATGACCGACGAGACCATTCACTTCAACCTGTTCACGATGAACGCGGTCGAGCACGTGACGGCGGGCAACTGGCGCACGCCGGGCGACCAGTCCCACCGGTACACCGAACTGGACTACTGGCAGGAGGTCGCCCGCCTCGCGGAGCGCGGGGGGTTCGACGCCGTGTTCTTCGCCGACGTGCGGGGCATCTACGACGTGTTCGGCGGGAGCCGCGACACCGCCATCGAGAAGGCCGTCCAGACCCCGGCGAACGATCCGGAACTGCTCGTTCCGGCGATGGCGAGCGTCACCGACCACCTCGGCTTCGCGGTCACGCGCTCGACCACGTACGTCCACCCCTACCAACTCGCCCGCGAACTCTCGACGCTCGACCACCTCACCGACGGGCGACTCGCGTTCAACGTCGTCACCTCGTACCTCGAGAGCGCCGCCGAAAATCTGGGATTGGACGAGCGGATGGAACACGACGCGCGCTACGACCGCGCCGAGGAGTTCCTGCGGGTCTGCTACCGGCTGTGGGAGGATAGCTGGGAGGACGACGCCGTGGTTCGGGACGCGGAGGCGGGGCGCTACACCGACCCCGAGAAGGTGCACGCCGTCGACTTCGAGGGCGACCACTTCTCGGTGCCGGGCCCGCACTCCTGCGAACCGTCGCCGCAGCGCACGCCCGTCCTCTACCAGGCCGGGTCGTCCGACCGCGGGCGGAACTTCGCCGCCCGAAACGCGGAGGCGCTGTTCGTCAGCCAGCCCACGAAGGAGGCCGTCCGGAGCTACGTCGAGGACGTGCGGGAGCGCGCCGAGGAGCGCGGACGGGACGGCGACGACCTCGCTTTCTTCGCCGGAATCGCGCCCGTCGTCGGCGAGACGGAGGAAGTCGCGCGGGCGAAGTACGAGACGTACCGCGAGAACGTCGATTACGAGGCGACCCTCGCGCTCCTCGGCGGGTTCATGGATTTGGACTTCTCGGAACTCGCGCCCGACCAGCGCGTCGAGCACATCGAGACCGAGGCGATACAGGGCGCGGTCAACGCCCTGACGAAGCACGCCCCGGAGCGCGACTGGACGGTGCGGGACGTGGCGGAGTTCTGCGGCCTCGGCTCCACCTCGCCGGTCGTGGTGGGGTCGCCCGAACAGGTGGCGGACGAACTCGAACGCTGGCACGACGAGACGGGAATCGCCGGCTTCAACGTGAAAGAGATCGTCCGCCCCGGAACGCTCCGCGACTTCGTGGACCTGGTGGTGCCTGAACTGCGCGAGCGCGGTCTCGTGCGCGAGGAGTACGAGGGCGAGACGCTCCGGGAGAATATGCTCGGGCGGCGGTACCTCGCGGACGACCATCCGGCGAAGCGCTGAAACGCACCGGAGTTCGACCGAGAGGATGTCGCGCTGTCGGCGGAGGCGTCGCTCCGACGGACTGCGAGACCAGCCACTACGACGAATCGAACTTCGAAAAAAGGCCCGTTTTCGCGTCCGGCGAGCGCTCTACGACGAGGAGTCGTTTCCGCCCGAGGAGTTACCGCCGTTCGTCGCGTTTCCGGACGAGTCGCCTCCGCCGGAACCGTCTTCGGTCGCCGTTTGTTCGGCTTGGGCGGTCGCCCATATCTCGTACGTTTTGACGTTGTTGAGTATGACGTTCGGGTCGGTGTCCTCGAAGACGAGTTCACCGTTCCACTTCTCGTTGGGGGCGAGGTCGTCGATGGATTCTTCCTCGGAAAGCGCCGTCTCGAACGTGTCGATCGGTTCTTCGTTCTTGTTCAGTAGCCGAGCGTGAACCGTCACGTCGCTCAGCGGTGCGCCCGACTTGTTCTTCACCGTGAACGAGACGCCGAAGTTCTCCGACGTTCGGAACAGCGCCGACCGGGTAATCGTCACTTCCTTCCCCATCTTCTCTTCGAGCACGTTCGAGTCGATGTCGAACCAGCCGGGGTTCTCGGTATCGACGGTTTCGTCCCCCTTGTCTTGTCCGCCCGACCCGCCGGATAGGTTATCGAGGCATCCGGCCATCGAGAGACTTGCCGCCGCTACGCCCGTCGACTTGAGGAGCTTTCGTCGGTTCATGCTACATCCGAACGAAAGACCCGGAAAAGGATTAACCCATCAGCGCGGCCTCATTCTTTGCAGCCGAAGCCAAGATATAAGTGAGTTCGAAGTCTCCGCCAGCGGCGCTCCACCGGGCATCTACCCGCGGAAGACGCGTGGCGATGCGAACCGGGTGCGACGGCGAATCCGCCTCGAAATCGCGTTTGCGAACGTCGCGGCGGCCGCCCGTCGTTCGAACGGCGTCAGCGTTTACTTATCGAGTAGAACAGGAGGACGAATCCGACGACGAGAAAGAGACCTTCGATGAGTTGTAGGCGGACGACTTCCGCTTCCGTGAGGAAGAAGCTGCCTTTGACACCGATTTCGTACGCGAGTTCGATTATTAGACCGACGGATATCATCCCGAAGCCGAAGATGGCTCCGAGGAGGGAGCGGGCTCGTTCCCGCCGGTAGGCGAGGTAACTGACGACGGCGAATCCCCCGGCGAGTCCGACCAGGAGGATCCGGATGAGCGTCAGCACCCAAATCTCCGACGAGGTTGCGAGGAGCATACGCGTTACCACCGTAGTTCTATCCCGGACCGCTCCAACTCGCTCCAGAAATTACTGAATTTATCGATGAAGTCCTGGCGAACGTGAATGTCCGCACCGACCAACCCGTCCTCGAACGTGAGACAGACGCGCTCGAGGGTCGTCTCGTACGCCTTCCGATGGTCGCCGGACCGGTCGATTCGGATCGTCTCTTCGAGAAACCCGTGTTCTTGCAGGACGTCGACGTGGCGATAGACGGTCGGCGTCGAGACGTCGCATTCGTCGGCGAGTTCTTCGGCGGTACACGACCGGCCGCTCGCCGCCGCGAGGATACAGCGCGGAGCCTCTCGCGAAACGAGTTCGATGATCTCTTCCGGCTCGACCGATGAATCGTCGGGGTCGTCATCGCTCATGTGGGTTTTCGGAGGGTGGCGGAGGGGGGGTAGTCGCCCGTTCGCGCTCGGTCCGACGCCGCCGCGGACGGAGATCCGCGACGCGCCGTTCTCGCGCCGCTGGGGGGAGGCACCCGGCCGTCGAGAGACGCGACCGCTGAGAACGGTGGTCGATACGGACGGTCGTTCGAAGGTCGCGTTCGACGCGTCTGGTGAACCGACCGCCGGTTCCGATTGGCGGTCGGTGTTCGATTTCGAACGAGTCGCGGCGCTTCGTAGCGGCGTTTTGTTCGTCTCCCGAGTGCTAATCACAGTACCGCTCCGACATAGGGGGAACTACTGAAGCGACGTACATAACACCACTGGTGGAACGCTACGCTCGGCCTCGCGCTCGAGGAGTACGAGGGCGAGACGCTCCGAGAGAATACGCTCGGACGGCGGTACCTCGCGGACGGCTATCCGGCGAAGCGCTGACGAGGCGGTAACGAACCGTCCGTCGCGGCAACGCTCCGTTTCTCGGCGGTCGATACGGTTTCCGTCGGCGCCGTTTCGGACGAACGGCTCGTCGCACCCCGCCGTCCGTTCTCGAGTCGCCCCCCGTCGCCGATTCCCGTTTCCCCGGTTTCGGTTTCGTTTCTAGGGGTGAACAGTCGTCTTCGTTTATTGCCGCGCTCGGCGTACTTCGTCGCGGGGGATACGATGAGCACAACGACGACGGACAACGAAGCGGTCGTGCGCCGGGACGCAGAAGCAGTGTGGAACAGCGACGGCGACCTCGACGCGATAGACGACCTCGTCGCCGACGATTTCGTCTACCACAATCCGATGGTGTCCCGAGAAGTTCGGGGGGCGGACGAGTACCGGGCGATGGCGGAACGGCTTCGATCGGCGTTCTCGAACCTGGATATGGAGATCGACGAGCTGGTCGCCGAGGGAGACGCGGTGGCGACTCGGTACACGACGCGAGGGACTCACACCGGCGAGATTGTTGGCGTCGAGCCGACGAACAAGGACATCGAGGTGACGGGGATCCTCATCGACCACTTCGAAGACGGTAAAATAAAAGAACGCCGGGTGAACGACGACGCGCTCGGACTGTTCACGCAGATCGGCGCGGTCGACCCGCCGGAAGGATCGATGCTTCCGCGCTAACTCGTACAAACGAACCCCTTTTCAGAGAACCCCGAGTAGTTCGACGCGATGAACGTACTCGTCGTGGGTGCGGGCGCGATGGGTCGCTGGTTCGCCGAGTCGATAGACCGCGACCTCGCGTTCGCCGACGCGGACCCGGCGGTCGCGGAGGACGCCGCGCGGGAACTCGGCGGGCGAGCGGTCGCGCTGGACACCGAGGACTCCTTCGACGCGGTCTGTCTCGCCGTACCGATGCCCGCCCTCGGGGCGGCCGTCGAGCGACACGCGCCGAAAGCCGAGCGCGCGCTGCTGGACGTCTCGGGCGTGATGGCGGACGCCGTGGCCGCGATGGCGGAGCACGCCCCCGACCGCGAGCGCGCCAGCCTCCACCCCCTGTTCGGCCCGGAGAACGCGCCGGGCAACGTGGCGGTCGTCGCGGACGAACCCGGGCCGGTCACCGACGACCTGCTCGCCGACCTCGAATCGCGCGGCAACGCGCTGGTCGAGACGACGCCCGAGGAGCACGACGAGGCGATGTCGACCGTGCAGGCGGGTGCGCACGCCGCGGTGCTCGCGTTCGCGCTGGCGGCCGACCCCGTGCCCGAGGGACTACGGACGCCGGTCTACGACGACCTCGCCGACCTCGTTGCGCAGGTGACCGACGGCGACCCCCGAGTCTACGCCGACATTCAGGCGACCTTCGACGGGGCCGAGGGAGTCGCGACCGCGGCGCGACGGCTCGCTGACGCCGACCCGACCGAGTTCGAACGACTGTACCGGGAGGCGGGAGAATGAACGCGGAGCGACGCGAGCAGGTGCGCTCGAACGCGCTCTACCTCCGCGGCGTGCGCCCCATCGACCCGGACGAGGTAGCCGAGTACGTCGAAGGGCGACCGCATCCCGCTGTCGTTCGACAACTGCTCCGGGAGGAGGCGTTCTCGCTCGGCCTCGTCGAGCGCGACGACGGCACCTTCGAACCGGTGTCCGAGGAGCCGATAGCGCCCGACTTCCGGGGCGTCGAGTCGTTCCCGGAGGAGTACGGGCGGAAGCTGGAGGACCTGCTCGTCGCGGAGTTCGGGGCGGGGTGGCCCGACGGCGAGTCGGGCGAGGAGCTGCGCGAGACGATTCGCCGCCTCAAGGAGGACTACTTCGCGCAGAATCCGGTCGAGTACGACTACGGGGTGGCCCTCGGCTACGCGATCTACCACCTGCCGGACTACTACGCGGTCGTCCAGTACGTGCTGGCGGAAATCGCGGAGCGCGGCCTGCTCCCCCGAAAACTACGCGTGCTGGACGTGGGTGCCGGGGTCGGCGGCCCCGCCCTCGGCCTCCACGACTTCCTGCCGGACGACGCCCTCGCGGAGTACCACGCCGTCGAACCCGGCGACGCCGCGGACGTGCTCGCCGCGATGCTCGAAGAGACGCGGGCGAACTTCCGCGCGACGGTACATCGGGAGACGGCCGAGGCGTTCGAACCCGAAGGGGAGTACGACCTCGCGCTGTTCGCCAACGTTCTGAACGAACTCGACGACCCGGAAGCGGTGGTCCGAAAGTACCTCGACGCCCTCGCGCCGGACGGGTCGCTGGTCGCCGTCGCCCCGGCGGACAAGAACGCCAGCATCGGCCTGCGGGAGGTCGAACGGAGCGTCGCGGACCGGACGACGGTGTACTCGCCGACCCTCCGACTCTGGCCCGGCGAGGAGCCGAGCGACAGGGGCTGGTCGTTCGACGTGAAACCCGACCTCGACGTTCCGGCGTTCCAGCGCCGGTTGGACGAGGGCGCTCGACCGGCGGGCGAAGGCGGGGAGGAACGGAATCGAACCGCCGGAGACGGCGAGTTCGTCAACGTCGACGTGCAGTTCTCGCACGCCGTCCTCCGAACGGACGGCGTCCGGAGGCGGGAGTTCACCGCCGACCCCGAACGGTCGGCGAAGATGGCGGAGATGGAGCGACACGTCACGGAACGGGTGAACCTCGTGGCGGTGAAACTCAGTCGCTCGCTGTCGGAGGGCGAGACGCGGAACGACGTGTTCAAGGTCGGCGACGGGAGCGAACAGGTCGGACACTTCGCGGTGCTGACGAACGAGACGTCGCTCAACCGCGCGCTCCGCGACGCCGAGTACGGGAGCCTCCTGTCGTTCGAGGACGCGCTCGTGCTCTGGAACGAGGACGAGGGAGCCTACAATCTCGTGGTGGACGAAAAGACGGTGGTCGACCGCCTCTAGTTCGCCTCGGCGCACTCCCGAATGAACTCGTAGTACGAACCGAATTTGCCCGCGTCGTTCGGCGACAGCGGGATGTCGTTCTCCGCCAGCAGTTCGACCGTTCTCCGTGGCTCACACTCGAACCAGATGGATAGCACGTCCACGTTACGCTGGGCGTACTCGTAGTTGAGTTCGAGCGTCCGAGCGTCGATGACGTTTCCCTCCGCCATGTCCATCTGTATACAACGAACGACGAAGCATAAATCCGTGTGATACGTTAATTAACAATCTTGATTTTCAACATAGGTCACAACCGGTGGTACCAACGTCGGACGGATGCAAGACGATTCGTCGCACGGGAGAACGATTCGTCGTCCCGCACCGCCCGAAAGCGCAGAACGGAGCACTTTTGCGCCCCCGTTCCGACCCCCCGTGCATGGGTGATTCGCTGGAAATACTCCTGACCAACGACGACGGCATCGACAGCCCCGGCATCCGAGCGCTGTACGATGCCCTCCAGGAGGTCGGGAACGTCACCACCGTCGCGCCCGCCACCGACCAGAGCGCGGTCGGCCGGGCGATGTCCTACGAGGCGGAAGTGGAGGAACACGAACTCGGCTACGCCGTCGCCGGGACGCCGACGGACTGCGTCGTCGCCGGACTCGCCGAACTCGGCCCGTATCCCGACATCGTCGTCTCGGGGTGTAACAACGGCGCGAACCTCGGCGCGTACGTCCTCGGACGTTCGGGAACCGTCAGCGCCGCCGTCGAAGCCGCCTTCTTCGAGGTGCCCGCCGTCGCGGTCTCGCTCCACGTCCCGAATCACCTCTGGCCCCACGACACGACGAAAGAGGAGTACGCCGAGGCGGCGCGCGCGACGAACTACCTCGTCGAGCGCGCCCTCGACGCGGGCGTCTTCGAGCAGGCGGAGTATCTGAACGTCAACGCGCCCATGCCGGGCGACGAACCCGCCTCGATGGAGGTGACCCGACCCTCTCGCGTCTACGACATGGACGCGACGAACGAGGGCGGCGTCGTCACCCTCCACGACCTGACGTGGGAGCAGATGGACGAGGGGACGATTCCCGACCCCGACGGAACCGACCGCCGCGCGGTGCACGAGGGACGAGTCAGCGTCTCCCCGCTCACCGCGCCGCACACCACCGAACACCACGAATCGCTGGACGAACTCGTCACGGCGTACCGGGAGTAGCGCTACCGTTTTACCCGCTCGAAGCTAATCCGCTTTGATGAGTGGGGGGAAGGAGGAGAGTCGGAGCCGGAGTGACATCGGACGGTTCGCGCTCGGGGGGTCTCGGATGAACGTCGCCATCCTCGATACGGACGGCACCATCGTGGCGACGAATCGCGAGTGGGAGGAGTTCGGCCGAGCGAACGGTCTCGCGACCCCGACGCTCGGCGTCAACTACCTCGACGCGTGCGACGGAGCGGACGACCCGGAGGTGCGACGAACCGCGACCGGACTCCGGGACGTGCTCGCCGGAGAGCGATCGGAGTTCACGCTCGAGTACCCCTGCCACTCGCCCGACGAGCGGCGCTGGTTCGTGATGCACGCGGTTCGCGCGTCGGGCGCCGAACAGTACGTGGTCGTCACGCACGCGAACGTGACCGACCGCAGGGAACACGAGTTCTACCTCGAACGCTACCTGACGACCATCAGGAACGTCCCGCTCGTCCTCTTCGCCTTCGACGCGGACGGCACGTTCACGCTCTCCGAGGGTCGCGGACTGGAGGCGCTCGGCCTGGTCGACGGGGAGGTCGTCGGCGACTCGGTGTTCGACCGCTACGCGGACTACCCCGGCGTCGTCGCCGACTGCCGCCGCGCCCTCTCCGGCGAGCGAGTTCACGCGACGCGCGAGGTCGACGACGCCATCTTCGAAGTCGTCTATCAGCCGATGGTGGACGGTTCGGACGAGGTCGACCACGTCGTCGGCGTGGCGAGGGACGTGACGAAGCGCGAGCGACACGAGCGGGTCTTCGCCGCCCTGTCGGACCTGACGCGGGTGCTGATGGAAGCGGAGACGGCGGACGAGGTGTGCGAACTCGCGGTCGAAGGGGCCGAGAAGGTGCTCGACCTCCCCGACACGCTCCTCGCGCTGTTCGACGAGTCGTCGGGGACGCTCCTCCCGCGGGCGCGGACGCGACGCGCGGACCCGCACCCGAACGAACTGTTGGCCGACGAGGGCGTCGCGTGGGTCTCGTTCACCGAGAACGAACCGCGGTTCGTCGGCGACACCGCCATCCTGCCGCTCGGCAACCACGGCGTTTTCGTCACCACCGTGACGGACGATACCGCGCTCGACGTCGCGGAACTCTGCACCGCCGCCGTCGAATCCGCGCTCGGCCGAGCGAAGCGCGAACGAATGCTGCGGGAGCAGGAGGCGACGCTCCGTCGGCAGAACGCGGCGCTGGAGCGACTCAACGAACTGAACGAGGGTATCCGGCGCATCGACCGCGCCCTCGTCGAGGCGCGAACCCGCGAGGAGATAGAACGGGCGGTCTGTCGCCGCCTGACGAGCGGCGGTTCCTACCGGTTCGCGTGGATCGGGGAGGACGACCCCGCGTCGGGGGTCGTCCTTCCGCGCGAGTGGGCGGGCGTCGAGCGCGGTTTCCTCGACGCCATCGCCGTCGAAACCGACGCCGAGGCGAGCGACCCGACGGCCATCACGCTCGGGACGGGGCGGGCGCACGTGGTTCAGGACGTGCTCCGCGACCCGGCGTCGGAAACGTGGCGGCGCGAGGCGCTGAAACGCGGCTATCGGTCGGCCTGCTCGCTTCCGCTGTCCTACGGGGACGCGGTCTACGGCGTGCTCACCGTCTACTCGGACCGGGCAGGAACCTTCGATAAACTGGAACGCTCCGTCCTCGAGGACGTGAGCCAGACCGTCGCGTACGCCATCAACGCCGTCGAGAGCAAGAAGGCGCTCGCCGGCGGCGAGGTTATCGAACTGGAGTTCGACGTGAGCGACCCGACGGTGGTGTTCGTGGCCGTCGCCCGCGAGACGGGCGGTTACGTCGAGTTCGTGGGCGTCGTCTCGAAACCGAACGGAACGCTGCAATCGATATTCACGGTTCGAAACGCCGAGACCGACGCGGTGCGGGAGGTCGCGGCGCGCTCGCTCGAAGCCATCGGCGTCGAACTCGTGAGCGACCGAGACGACGTCGCCGTGTTCGCGGCGACGCTGACGGAGTCGAGTTTCGTCGCGACGCTCATCGACCACGGCGCGGTTCCGGAGACGTTCGTCGCCGACGGGTCGTCCGGGCGGGTCATCGTTCGTCTGTCGGCGAACGCGGACGTTCGGACGTTCGTCGAAGTGCTCCGAACGCGCTTTCCCGACGTGAAACTCCGGAGTCGTCGCCAACGGGAACGACCGTGGGCGTCCGGCGACTTCGAACCGATGCTCGCCGAAATGCTGACAGACCGCCAACGGGAGGTGTTGGAGATGGCCTACTACGGCGGATTCTTCGACTCGCCGCGAAAGAGCACCGGGGCGGAGTTGGGTCGGTCGCTCGGCATCTCCCAGCCCACGTTCCAACACCACCTGCGGGCCGCGGAACGAAAGCTACTCAGACGATTGATAGCCGAGGGTGACGTCTAGATAGATAGCCCCCGTCGTTTTCGGGTACGTTCAACCTAGCTGGAAGCGACTTGGCCGGTCGTCGTCTCTCGGTGAGTATGGAGACAAAGACAGGAAACAGAACCGACGGTCGGGGTGACGACCGTTTGACGCTCGCCGTCCTCACCGCCGTGATGGACGCGGCAGGCTACGAGGACGCGGGCGAGTTCGATACGTGTTTGTACGACGCCATCGACCCGGACGCCCTCGACTCGCTCTTCCACCGTCGGACGGTCGACGGGCGCGTCGAGTTCTCGTGGGCCGGATACGAGATACGCGTCCACAGCGACGGGAGGGTGTCGGTATTCGACGCGTGACGATGACCCGACGTAGTCCGGGTTCGGACGACGCGTCCGACGAGCGAACCTGCGCCAGCTGCGGAGAACGCATCGAACTCACCGCGTGGCACCCCGTGCTCGCCGAACCCGACGCGAGCGAGGCGCTCCATCTGTATCCGTTCTGTAGCGCAGACTGTCGAACCGCGTGGAACCAACGAAACACCGAGAATGACTAACAGGGAAAACAACGAGATAGAGTACGACGAGTACGAGAACGAACACGGCGTCGTGGCGATGTTCTACGACCCGAAAAACGACCGAGCGTGGATTCGGTCGAGCCTGACCGTGACGGTGCGTCGGTAGCGACCGGAAAAACGACGCTCGCCCGACCGCACTCCCCGACGCGTCGGGCCGCAAGATTAACTGCCGTCGTCGTGTTTCTCATCGACGCGTGGGTGGTGGAAACGATGGCTACCGTGGCAGTCGCACACACGAACTTGATGGCGAAGGGCGGCGGCGAAGGCGTCTGTATGAACGTCCTGGAGGCGCTGGAGGACGACCACGACGTGACGCTTCTCACCCTCTTTCCGCCCGACCTCGCGGCGCTGAACGAGTACTTCAGAACCGACGTCGGCGACGTGGAGGTCCGGTGGCCGCCCGGCGTCGCGGAGTTCCTCGACGCGATAGAGATGCCGCTGTACAACCTCCGAAACGCGCTCCTCAATCGGTTCGTCGAACGGCGGGCGTCGGAGTACGACCTCGTCGTCGGCACGGACAACGAACTCTCCGTCTCCGGCCCGCTCGTCCAGTACGTCCACACGCCCCGGTTCGCGCGGAACGTCGTCTCCCCCCGCGTCGGGCAGGACGGGTTCGTCGACCACCTCTACGACCGACTCAGTTACCGTCTCGGCGGCTTCGACGCCGCCGAGATACGCGACAGCGCCATCGCGGCCAACTCGAACTGGATGGCGGGCGTGGTGCAGGACGCGTACGACGTTCGGCCCCGCGTCGTCCACCCGCCGGTCGACACCCGCGGCTTCGTCGACGAACCGTGGGACGAGCGCGAGAACGGGTTCGTCACGGTCGGTCGCCTCGCCCGGTACAAGAACGTCGAGCGGAACATCGAGATACTCGACGGGGTGCGCGAGCGCGGTCACGACGTTCACCTCCACGTCGTCGGCCCCGCGTACGACCGGGAGTACGCCCGCGAAATAGCCGCGCTGGCGGCCGACCGCGACTACGTCCACCTTGAGGGCGAGTGCTCGCGCGAGGAACTCGTCCGCATCGTCTCGCGGCACCGCTACGGACTCCACGGAAAGCGCCACGAGCACTTCGGGATGGTCGTCGCCGAGTTCGTCGCCGGCGGCGCGATACCGTTCGTTCCGAACGACGGCGGGCAGCGCGAAATCGTCGGGGAGCGGTCGGAACTCCGCTACGACACCACCGAGGGGGCGGTCGAGAAGATAGACCGGGTGCTCTCGAACCCGGACCTGCAGCGCGAGGCGCGGGCGAGCACCGCGGAGGTCGAGCGTCGGTTCGGTCGGGCGCGGTTCCGGCGCGAGATGCGCGAACTCGTCGACGAGGCGCTCGCCTGACGGCCGCAACCGTTTTGCGAAAAACCGCCGAAAATCCGCCCGATGACGCTCCGGACTGCGGTTATCGGTGCCGGAATCGTCGCCGAGAACAACCACTTTCCGGCGTTGACGCGCAATCCGAAGACGACGCTGACGGCCGTCTGCGACCTGGACGAGTCGCGCGCCCGGGAGGCGGCCGCCGAGCACGGAGCGACCGCCTACGCGGACCCGGAGACGCTGTTCGCGGAGGAGGACCTCGATTGGGTGCACGTCGCGACGCCCGTCCAGAGCCACGCCGAACTGGCGACGACGGCGATCGAGTCGGGGATACCGGTCACGCTCCAGAAGCCGGCGACGACGACCCGGGACGAACTGGAGGGCGTGTTGGCGTCGGCGGACGAACACGACGTGCCGACCTCGGTCGTCCACAACTGGCTCTTCTACCCGGTCGTCAGGCGACTGCGTCGGCGCATCCGAACCGGCGAACTGGGGGAGATACGCGCCGTCGAGACGACGTTCACCGGCGAGGGTCGCCCCGACGAAACCTACCGCGGGTCGTGGGTGTTCGATCTTCCGGGCGGCGACTTGGAGGAGGGATTCCCCCACCCGCTGTACCTGACCCTCGCCATCGGGGGGACGCCGCGGGACGAGGAGGCCATCGACGTTCGCACGCGGGTCGCCGGGGAGTACGACGACGACGTCGGCTACGACGGGGTGAAGATTCAGTACGTCACCGACGACGACGCGCTCTGTTCGGTGACGTACACCTCCGGTTCCGCGCCGAACAACCAGATTCGCGTCCACGGCACCGAACGGTCGGTGACCGTCGACGTTCCGACGAACACCGTGGACGCGCACGACCGCGACGAGGGTCCGTACCACTTCCTCTCGGAGCAGGTGCGGCGGGGGGTGACGACGGCGGGGAGTTCGCTCTCCGGGGTGGCGAACAGCCTCGCCGAGTACGGCCTCTCGCACGTCGAGGACGAGTACGGCGTGCACCGCGAGCGGAGCGCCGACGGCCACTACTTCCTGTTCAACGAGGCCGCCACCGCCCTCGAACGCGGTCGACAACCGCCGGTTCCGCTGTCCCGAAGTCGGTGGGTGCTGACGCTGATGGAGCGCGCCCGGGAGGCGTAGCTCACCGCTCGGCGAGCCCGAGGTTCGATTCGAGTTCGTCGCCCGCCGCTCGAATCGAGTACAGCCGCTCGATTCGCCGACGGGCGTTGCGGCCGAGTCGCCGCCGCTCGTCCGCCGAGTTCAACAGTCTCTCGGTCGCCGCGGCGAACGACTCGGGCGTCTCCGCGACGGCGACGTCGACGCGCGGGCGAGCGTCGACCCCCTCGAACCCGGCGGGCGTCGTCACGACGGGCGTTCCCAACGCCATCGATTCGAGTATCTTCAGCCGCGTCCCGCCGCCGATTCGGAGCGGCGCGACCACGACGCTCGCGTCCCGGACCCGCTCGGCGAGGTTCTCGACCTCGCCGACGAACGAGACGCCGGGGCGCTCGCCGAGTTCACGAATCTCCTCCGTCGCGCCGCGCCCGACCAGCGCGAGCTCCGCGTCGGGCCGCCGGTCTCGAATCTCGGGGAAGATTCGCTCGACCAGATGCGTCGCGGCGTCGCGGTTCGGGAACCAGCCGTAGGAGCCGAAAAAGAGCAGGCGCTTCGCGTCCGAGTCGCCGCCCTCGCTCGGCTCGTACCCCGCCACGTCGAGGCCGACGTGCTGGTGGCGGACGGGACCGGAGACGCGCCGGACGAGTTCCGACCGGTCCTCGGCCCCGAGCACGAGCGTCCGGTCGGCGGCGTCGTACGCCGCCAACTCCTCCCGTCGTAGGCGCGGCACCTCCAGCGCGAGTTCGAGCCGCCGGGTTCGTCCCTCCGCCATCCGCCGATAGCGTTCGTGAACCGCGTACTCGACGACGTGCGCGTTCGTCACGGTCCGCGACCCGGCGGCGTTCAGCGCCCGTCGCACCCCGTCGTCGCGGAATATCTGCCCGATGTAGGGGTGTTGGGCGAGCACCGCGTCGGGCGCGAGCGAGCGAATCGCCCGTCGCGCCCCCTCCCGCAGGGCGGTCGAGTCGAACATCCCCATCACGTCCGAGCGCAGGGTCAGCAGGTGTCGAAGCTTGCGCGCCCGCGGCGGCAGTCGCGTCCCGGGCTGCGAAACGACGCTCACCGACTCGCAGACGGAGCGCAGCGCCGCCGGACAGTCCCCGTCGCGGTCGTAGGTGAGCAGGTGGACGTCGTGGCCCCGCTCGACCAGCGCGCGGACGAACCCGAAGGTGACGATGCGGTCGCCCGCGTTCGGCGGATACGGCGGTTCTCTGGTGATAGCGAGCACCGACGCCACGGTTACCCTCCTCGCCCACGGCGGGCGTACAACCGTTCGACCTCCGCGACGTGCTCGTCGAGCGACTTCGGTTCCTCGACGCCGCGGCGGAGGCGTTCGACGCGCACCGGCGACTCGGCGAGCGTTCGGAGCGTCTCGGCCAGCGAATCGGCGTTTCCGACCTCGAACGTCAGCCCGTCGCGCCCGTCGTCGACGAGTTCGGCCATCCCGCCGACGTCGCCCGTGACGACCGGCACTCCCGACGCGAACGCCTCCTGAATCACCAGCGGGCTGTTCTCGTACCAGAGCGACGGGAGCACGAGCACGTCCATCGCCCGGTACGGTGACGCCTTGTCGTCGTACCGTCCGTGAAACCGAACGCGGTCGTCGGCCGAGCGCGCGAGACGGGAGTGGTACCGCGTCTCTGGGTCGAACTCGCCGAAGATATCCAGCCGAACGTCGCCCTCCACTCGCCGAAACGCTTCGAGCAGGAGGTGGACGCCCTTCGACTCCGCGATTCGCCCGGCGTACCCGAATCGGAGGGGTTCGGCCGGGTCGAAGCCGGTGTCCTCGAACCGCTCGACCGCGATTCCGTTGCGGCAGGTCACGACGTCGTCCGGGTCGGTGCCGTACTCGACGAACGTCTCCCGGAGGAACGTCGAGGGCGAAATCAGCAGGTCGGTCGCCGCCAGCGCCTCCGACAACTGGCTCCGGCGGCGTTCGACCGGGACGCGGTAGCGGTCGTCGACCGACCGCCGACCGCTGACGCGCTCGCTGCCGCCGTCCGCCTTCGTCCGCTTCGCCGCCGCGCGGTAGCAGTCGGCGCACTTCGCCACCGACTCGGGACCGGAGCAGAGCGTCCCCTCAGGGCGGTACAGTTGTTCGCGGTGACAGCGCGTCCAGAAGTCGTGGAGCGTGGCGACGCAGGCGACGTCTCGCTCGGCGCACAGCGTGGGAATCGACGACGACAGCCCCTTGAAGTGCTGGAGGTGGACGACGTCGGGATCGAACGAGTCGAGCACCTCGGCGACGCGGGCGTCCACGTCGGGCCGAACCGTCCCCGACAGTCCGTCGTCCCCCTGGGTTTCCGCGGCCGGAAGCGGGAGCACGGGGACGCCGCCGACCGCGGCGCGTTCGTCGCTCGGTGCGGCGATTCTAACCTCGTGCTCCCGGTCGAGTCGCTCCGCGAGCTCCGCCGTGTACAGCTCCGTCCCGCCGAGCGTGTCGGTCGGAAGCGCGTGGACGACTTGCAGAACGCGCATGGATTCAGTCCGTCGTGGCGATGATACCGCGAGCGCCGACGAGCCAGACGCCGACGCCGCTCATGGAACCACCGCCGCCGTTCGTCGCGCGACGGAGTTCGCCGCTCGGTTCGCCCCCCGGGCTCGCCTTTTCGCCGGACGCCGAGAAGAGTTCGCGTCCGGTCGTTCGACTATCCGTCCAGTTGCCCGCCGAACGTCCCGCGACAGCGTGCAACCAACTGATAACGTCGTTCTGGTTCTGGTTCATTGTTCCCCCATCTGACGGTATTTTACTCCGTCGACGGAACGCCCTGATTAATCGTAGGCAGTTCTGCTACGCCACGAAATTCAATAAACTCGCTGGCCGAGGCGGGCGGACTATCGCGGGACGACGGGCGGATCCGCCGATTTTCGTCACTCGGTCGCGCGCCGGAGCACGCCGAGGTAGTCGTCCACCGTTCCCTCGACGGTGAACTCGCGCTCGACCTTCCGACGACCCGCCGCGCCGTACGCCGACGCGCGCTCCGGACTCGCGAGGAAGCGGCGGAGCGCCGCCGAGAGCGCCTCCACGTCGCGGGGGTTGACGACGAACCCGTCCTCGCCGTGGCTCACGAGCTCCTTCGCCCCGCCGAACCACGTCGTCACGACCGGCGTTCCGGCCGCGAACGCTTCGAGGTTGGTCGTCGGAAACGGGTCGAGGAACACCGACGGGGTGGCGACGACGGTCGCCGCCGAGAGCGCCGCGCGCAGTTCCGAGCGCGGGAGCCACCCGGTCGCGACGATTTCGTCGCCGCGCCCGCCGCTCGCGTCGCGCATCTCGGGGACGTAGTCGCGGTCGCCGGTCACGACGAGTCGGACGGGCGCGTCGACGGCGTCGGCGACCCGCCGGAACGCGCGAGCGAGGTGGCGGCCGCCCTTGTTGTAACCGGTTCGGCCCCCGAACAGGACGAACCGCGTTCCGTCGAGGTCGTGCTTCCGGCGGAACGCCGCCCCGTCCGCTGCGAACTCGGACGCGTCGACGCCGTTGTGAATCGTCTCGCGGCAGGGGACGCCGTTCGCTTCGAGCGCCCGCCGGAGTTCGTCGCTCACGGCGACGCCGACCGAAACGTCGCGGCCGAGGTGCCGCCGGTTCAGTCGGTTCCTGAGCGGGAAGTAGCGCGCCCCCTGCTCCCGGAACTGTCGCCACGGATTCACCCGATACCGGTCGGCCGGAATCCGTCGCTTTCCCTCCGTCGGATGTCGCTCGACGAAGTGCGTGAGTTCGCCGTAGGAGACGGTTCCGGCGTCGTGGTACGTCTTCACGACCGGAATTCCCCGCTCCGCGGCCAGTCGCAGGCTCCGGTTCGAGAGGCGGTGGACGTTCTGCGCGTGAACGACGTCGGGGTCGAGCAGGTCGAGCAACCGCCCGCACTCCGGCGCGACGAACGGGTTGAAGACGCTGAGGTACGGCAGCAGCGTCGGCCACCGAGGCGAGTAGATCCGATACGCTTCGACCCCGTCGAGGACGGTTCGACCGACGTCGGAGGGCGCATCGACCGTGGTGATGACCGAAACTCGGTGCCCGCGCTCGGCGTACCCTCGCGCGAGTTGCGCGGCGATTTTCTGCGCGCCGCCGCGCTCCCACGGCGGGTAGCCGTCGGAGAGGAGACAGACGTGCATCGGTCACATGTAGCCCAACTGTCGGAGGTTCCGCTCCACGTCGTCGGGCACCGACCGCGACCCCGAGGCCGCCCCGTCCGAGGGGTGCGCCGCGCGAAGCGTCTCTCGCACGCCTTCGGGCATATCCTCCGGGTCGATTTCGCGCGCTTCGTTCGCGTCCCAGTCGACCTCGGCGGCGCGCCACCGGTCGCCGATCCTGTCCAGTTTCCACTCGCCCGCGACGGCGCTGGTTCGGCGCATCGTCAGTCGCTCGTCCCGAACGTCGTCCGGCGGATGGGAGGCGACGACGCCCGCGTACTCCGCGAGCGCCGTCTCCCTTCGTTCGTCGCGGTCGGCGTCGAGCAGCGACCTGCGCGGGTCGTAGTCCGGGCCGGCGAGCGCGCGCACCGTCTCCGCGACGTGGGTCGTCTGGACGAGGTCGTCCCGCTCACCCGCGTCGAACTCGTCGGGGTAGCGAACCAGCAGCGGAACCCTGAGCAGGGGCAGGCGCACCGAGGTCTGGTGGTCGACGAGCGTCCGTCCGTCGGCGCGCTCCCCGAGGTGTTCCCCGTGGTCGGCGGTGAGCACGACCATCGTGTCCTCCGCTTTGCCGCGCGCTTCGAGGGCGTCTACGATGCGCCCGACGACCGCGTCCGCGTACGCCACCTCGTCCTCGTATCTCGTGCGGAGGTACCGCTTCTCGGCGCTCGACAACCGGCGTTCGCCCAGTCGCAGCGCCCAGATATCGTCCATGAGCGCCCGCACGTACTCGCGCTCGTCCGAGAGGGTCTCGCACCCCGGCGGACGAACGTCGGCGGTTCGGAACTCGTCCGGGACGTAGAACGGGAGGTGCGGGTCCATCAGGTGGACGTATCCGAAAAACGGTTCGTCGTCGTTCGCCAACTCCTCGTCCACGAGTCGGGCCGCGCGTTCGCTGGCCCGCACGTCGTCCAGCCACGCGTCGCCGGTCGCCTCGGCGAACTGGAAGGCCGCCGCGTTGCCGAGGCTTCGCAGGGGGGTCGCCGTGCGGAGCGCTCGCCGGGCGACCGTGGTGTACCACCCCACCCCCCGAGCGACGCCCTTCGAGAGTCGGCGAACGTCGGCCCCGCTCTCGAAGAACCGGTGTCGCGGCCCCGTGAACTCCCGCACGGCGTCGAACCCTCGACCCTGCGGGAGCCAATCGCCGATCCACGTCTTCGGCGAAACGTGGAAACAGCGGTAGCCCGCGTCGGACAGGTCGTCGGTTATCGTCCGCCCGTCCCGCATCCGGAACCCCCGCGACGTGGCACCGTGTTCGTGCGGGTACTTCCCGGTCAGGATGCTCGTGACGCTCGGGAGCGTCCACGGCGCGGCGCTGACGGCCCTGGTGAACGTAGTCGCTTCCTCGGCGAACGACTCGATTTCGGGCGTCCTCGCGTCGTCGGCGTACGGGGCGACGTAGTCCGCCCGGCAAGCGTCGACGACGACGAGCAACACGTTCGGCTTCCGCTGCCCCATGTGAGGATCCACTACTACTTCCGCCGTAATTGTAGTGGCGGCGTCACCCCCGAAGCCGCCCGGCGGCGCGTTCGACCGCGTACAGGCGCTCCATCAGGGCGTCGAACAGCGCGGGCGACCCGGGGAGCGAGAACGCCAGCGCGGCCGCCGCGTTCGGTCTGAAATCCAGTTCGAGCGACCGCCGGAGGTACGGTCGGCCCTCACGCAGTCTGCCGTCCTCGCAGTACGTCGTTCCGGCGTCGGCGAGGAACTGCGCCCGCGTCTCGGCGGGGAGGTCGTACTCGCGCCGGATTCGCCGGTACGCCGCGGCGACGTTCTCCGGGTCGGCCGAGACGCCACCGCCGCCGTCGCCTTTCACCACCAGCGGTTCGTCCACGTACGCGAATGCGTGACGGCGCGCGAGCCGTAAACAGAGTTCCCAGTCCTCGAAGCAGGGGAGTCGCTCGTCGAACCCCCCGCAGCGGTTCAGCGCCTCCCGCGCCACCAACAGGAGCGAGGTGTACGTCGGTATCGAGAGACGGCGCAGCGCCTCCAGAACGTCGCCGCTCCGTCCGTCCCTCGTCATCGGTTCCCCGTGGGACTTCTCCATGCCGCAGTAGACGACGCCGCAGTTCGGTTCCGCCCGGAGCGCGTCCACCTGCTTTCGAAGCTTCCCGCGCCGCCACCTGTCGTCGGAGTCGACGAACGCGACCAACTCACCCTCCGCGGCGCGGACGCCGACGTTCCGGGCGGCGCTCACGCCCTCCGGTTCGTCCCCCCGGAGGTAGCGCAGTCGCGGGTCGGTGACGGATTCGACGACGGCGGGCGTCTCGTCGGTCGAGCCGCCGTCCACGACCAGCAGTTCGAGGTTCCGGTACGACTGGTCGAGCACGCTCTCGATGGCGTCCCCGACGACGTCGCCCCGGTTGTAGGTGGGGAGGACGACGCTCACGGTCGGCTCCTCGCCGGACGACTCCCCGTCGCCGGTCGTCATATCCCCCACGGGAACGTTTCGGGCTCCTCGACTTCCCCCGGCTCGATGTGGAGCGGGTGGAGCGCCTCCGTCTCCTCGACGTGGACGAACGCGTCGTAGCGCTCCGACAGCGCCGTCGGCACGTAGTTCCCCGATTCGTGCGCCGGGTCGTAGACGACGCCGACGGCGCGGTGACCCCGTCGCTCCGCGAGTTCGCCGCCGTCCTCCGGGAGGAGGAGGAGTTTGTCGTCGCCCCCGGCGCGGTGGAAGATATCCTCGTAGCTCCCCGCCTGCCCGGCGGGCACCGACATCCGTTGCATCGGCGCGCCCCACCGCTTTCCGGCGATGACCTCGCCGCGGTGCGTGCCGAACCCGACCAGCGAGACGTCGTCCGCGCCGTACCGCTCCCTGGCGAGTTGGCCGATGTTCAGTCGGCCGCGGTCGGCCATCGTGGTCGCCCGGGCGTCGCCGACGTGGGTGTTGTGCGCCCAGACGATGGCCTTGGCGTCCGGGCCGTGGTGGTCGAGCAGTCGGTCGAGCGTCTCGGCCATGTGGCGGTCGCGGACGTTCCACGAGTCCGCGCTGCTCTGCACCATCGTCCGGTAGTACTGTTCGGCGTTGGCCGCCACGAGCGCGTTCTGCTCCGCGCTGAAGTGCTCCTCGCCGTCCTCGGCGTCGCGCTCGGGTCGCCGGTTGCGGAGTTCCGAGAGAATCTCGATCACCTCGTCCTCGCAGTCGTCGGGGACGAGGCGGGTCGAGCGACCGTACTCCCGCGCGTCCTCGCCGTACGGCTCGAAGCACTTGTAGGCGTCTTTGGCGCGCTCGACCGCCTCGGGGTCGACGTCCTCCAGGTAGTCGACCACGGCCGCCATCGACTCGAACAGGCTGTACACGTCGAGTCCGTAGAATCCGGCTTTCTCCTCGCTGTCCCGGTTGTGGTCCCGGAGCCACTCCGCGAACTCCACGACCTCCCAGTTCGCCCACATCCACGTCGGCCAGCGGTCGAACTCGCTCAGCACGTCGCGGGCGTTGTCCGCGTCCGATTCGCCCTTCACGTACCGATTCACGTCGTAGCAGTCCGTCCAGTCGCCTTCGACGACCACGAACGAGAAGTCCTCCTCGCGGAGCAATCGGGCGGTGAGCTTCGCCCGCAGGCGGTAGAACTCGCTCGTTCCGTGGGTCGCCTCGCCGAACATGACGCAGCGCGAGTCGCGGACGGAATCGACGAGCGAGTCGAGCGCCGACTCGTCGGCCAAGGGTTGCGCTCGCTCGCGGACGACCCGCGCCGCGGCGTCGATTCCTTCGGTACTCGGCGGTTCGTTGAAAGCCATGGTTACAACGGTCGTTCTGCCGTCAGTCCTCGCGGGACACCAGCTTGGAGAACCGACTCTCGCCGCCGCCCTCCGTCTCCTCCTGATAGACGAGCGCGAGGTCGTTCTCCTCGAACGTCTCGAAGAACTCGTCCCACGATATCTCCTCCAGCGACTCGTCGTCCCCCGCGTCGGGGAACTCGATGCGGAGCAGTCCGCCGCCGTCGCCGGTGCCCTCGACCTTCGCCGGCTTGCCGCCGTTCTCTTCGACCCAGTTCCGAATCTCGTCGTGGTCCGTCGTCTGTTTGCTCTCGGTTTCGGACATCGTGTTTCCCCAACTGGTGAAAATCGGGAGTGAGTTACTTAGGGGTAGTGGCCTGCGGAACGTCCGTCGTCGGAGACTCACGCCATGTCCTCGTCCCGCCGGTACGCGTCCAACTCGTCCCGCGCGTTCCGTAGCGACTCCTCCAACTCCCCCTCCGATTCGTCCATCAACCCCCGCAGTTTCTCCTCCAGTTCGTTGAAACGGTCCGCCTCGTCCTCCGGTTCGCCGCTCCCGGTTTTGTCGCCGTCGGTCAGTTCGCCGAGACCCTCGTCCACGGAGTACAGTTGCTCTTGCACTTCGCCGTCGGCGCGGTCGGTGGCTCGCCGTATCTCCTCGCGGGCGCGTTCGAGGTGGGACATACCGTCAGCTTCGCCGACGATCGAGTTAGGAATGGTGGCCCCCGTCGCGGTTTTCCCCGACGGTTCTCGGACCTCGCCCGGTCAGGCCTCGCCCCGGCGGTCGAGCGCCCGCATCGCGGGGAACGCGGTCGTCCCGTGGACGACGACGGAGACGAGAACGATGAAGCCGACGAGCGCCCACAGGAGCCGCGACCGGGCGAGCGAAATCACGTTGAGCGCGTGCGCGAGGTAGTAGAACGAGCCGACGCCGCGGATGCCGAAGAAGGAGATGACCGCCCGCTCGCTCATGCTGATCGCCGAACCGGCGAGACCGACCATCCCGGCGAGCGGTCGCAGGACGAAGATGAATCCGAGGCCGACCGCGACGGCCGGCAACGTGAGGTGGTCGAGCAGGCCGGTGGCGATGGCCCCCCCGAACAGCGCCAGCAACGCGGCCATCGTCATGCGTTCGACCACCTCGGCGAAGTCGTGGAGCGCCAGATTGTACTCGTCGGTTCGCTCGTAGTGTCGAATCGCCAGCGCGGCGACGAAGACGGCGATGAAGCCGTAGCCGTGAACCAGTTCGGTCGCCCCGTAGACGAGGAGCGTCCCGGCCAGCGCCTCCGTCCCTTCGACCGTGCTGGCGATTCTCGTCGACGGCGAGAATCGAAACAGGAGTTTCGCCAGCAGCCAGCCGAGCACCAGGCCCGCGACGGTGCCGACCGCGATCTTGTAGAGCACGTCGACGAGCAGCCAATCGCCTACCCACGCCGCGGGCGCGAGCCCGGCGGCGGCGATGGCGATGGCGGCGTTCGTGAAGGGAAAGGCGAGGCCGTCGTTGAGGCCGGCCTCCGACGTCAGCGTGAAGCGAACCTCGTACTCGTGCTCCCGCCCGCCGGACTCCTCGGGCGTCACCCGCTCGCCTTCGCCGGGCGGCCCGACCTGCACGTCCGAGGCGAGAACGGGGTCGGTCGGCGCGATGACGGCGCCCAGCAGTACCGCCCCGGCGGGAGCCAGCCCGAGCGCCCACCAGCCGGTCATCGCGGCACCGGCGATGGTCAGGGGCATCGTCACCGCGAGCAGTCGCCACGTCGACGTCCACGTCGTTATCGAGAACGGTCTGTCTATCTTCAGCCCCGCGCTCATCAGCGAGACGATGACCACGAACTCCGCCAACCGCTCCGTGAGGTCGCTGTGCGCTACCGGGTCGGGGGTCGGAAGCCCGACCGGGAGCCCGAACGCGACCGCACCGATACCGAGGTACGCCACGGGCACGGAAACGGCGTGTTCGCCGAGCAGTTCCGGCAGAACGGTGGCGGCGAGAATCACGGCGCCGAGAGCCGTCAGCGCGACGACGTAGGCTTCGACCATACGCCGTTTTTTGGCATCGACGGTGAAAATCCGTTTGGCGGTCGGCGCGGGTTCGGGACACCACTCCGTTCAGTTTGCGGACCGCCGTAACGCGAGACGGGGACGTTACGCGCTCTCCTCGTCGCCGCGCGTCGCCCTGTAGCGCGCGTACAGCAGCGCGACGACGAGACCCACGCCGGCGACGGCCGCGCCGACTTTTCGACGCAGCGACGCCCGGGTGTAGAGGCTCGTCTCGGCGACGTGCCCCTCGTAGTCGCCCCGTTCCTCGAGGCGGCCCGTCGGTTCGTCGAGATTATTCCGCTCGCGGGGGGGAGACGGCTCGTCCTTCCGTTGCAGCGGGAAGAACGCCTTCTCCATGATGGTGTCCATGAGACTCGACGCGTAGTAGCCGAGCATCGACATACTCTTGCCGCCGAATCCGACGTAGACGTCGCGTTTCGGGTTCTCAGCGGCGTGCAGAATCGATCGCGCCACCGTCTCCGGCGCGTAGATGGGCGGCGGAAGCGTCGCGTCCTCGTCCATGTAGTTCTTCGCGTGGTGCGGGTACGGCGTGTCGATGGCGCTCGGTTTGACGAGCGTCACGGACACCGGCGCGCCCTCTTCCTCCAGTTCCATGCGAAGGGCGTCGGTGAATCCCTTGACGGCGTGCTTGGAGGCCGAGTAGCTTCCCTGGAGCGGTATCGCTCTGTCCGACGCGACGCTGCCGATGTTGATTATCGCGCCGCCGCGCTCCTTCAGGCGGTCGGCGGCTTCGAGCGAACCGTACAACAGCCCCCAGACGTTGGTTTCGAACTGCTTGCGCATGTCCTCGACGGGGGTGTCCTCCAGTCTGCCGTAGATGAACGCCCCCGCGACGTTGACCCACGTGTCGAATCCGCCGTACGTCTCCTCCGCCGCTCGGGCGATTTCGCGGACGTCGTCTCGGTCGCTAACGTCGGCGACGACGTACACCGCTTCGCCGCCGTTTTCCGTAATCTCCTCGGTCAACTCCCGCAAGGCGTCCTCGCTTCGCGCGGCGAGAACCAGTCGCGCTCCGCGCTCCGCGGCCATCCGCGCGGTCGTCAGACCGATGCCGGACGACGCCCCGGTGATGACTATCACCTGGTCCTCCACGTTTTTCAGCTTCCCGTTCGTGGCCCGCTGTCCTCGGTTTCGGTGCGCGAATTCGTCGTGACCGCGGTCTTCGTCCAAGCTCATGGTGTTCCTCCGACCCCGTGCCGGGGTACGGTGAAACGGTCACGATGTCCTTAACGGCGACGGCTATCCGTCGAGGACGAACGTAGGCGTTCCGCGAACCGCGTCCCGAATCCTCCTCTCGTCGGCGTCGAGTGCGTTTATCGTCACCGGCGCGTACGAGTCGCTGTGGCGTACGGACGGTACCCGAGCGTGGACGTCGGCGGAGACCCGCAACCGACGGGTACGCCGTTCCGGCTTCGGGTGGAGAAGCGTCGCGGATTTTCGCCCGACGCCCCCGCGCGGATTCGCGTGGCGTTCGAGAACCGGTCCACGACCGAGCGGACCGTCGGGTTCGGTCCGATTCACCCGTTTTCCGGCATCTGGAGCGAAGGCGACGGTTCGCTCGTCCTCCTTCCGCGCGGGCGGGCGCTACGAACGCACGTCTTCGGAACCGACGAACGAATCGTCCCCGACCGTCCTGTCGACGGGTGCTGGCGGACGAATCTCGTCCGCCTCGTTCGTCCCGACGTGCTGCGATGGCGGTCGCTCGACGCGGGCGAGCGCGTCCGAACCGAGTACTCGGTGCTGCAGTATCCGGAGCGGGAGATAGCGGAGGCGACGAACGCCGCCCGGTTCGGCGCGGAGGCAGAAACCGAGGGCCGCCTTCCGGCGGGGGAGTATCGCTTCGAGGACTCGTTCCTTCCGAGGTCGGGCGTTTCGGCGTTCGAAGAGCGGGGGACGTGGCGGGAGTTCACGCGGGGCTTCACGGTCACGGTCGGGGAGTGACCGACGGGCCTTCGCCACCCGCCCTTCGCGCACCGCCCCGGCGGAGTCGACGTCGGCCGGAAGCCGCGGGCGAATCACCCCGCCCGAGGAAAATCCGAGGAGTATTTCCGACGGAGCGTTTCTACACGACCATGCACCGGACGTTCGTCGAGATGTTACGGAACAATTCGGAACACGTGAGCGAGTTTCAGTCCGAATTCGACGAGGTACAGGACGCCCAACGGCCGGACGCGGTCACCGTCTGCTGCTCGGACTCCCGCGTCCTCCAAGACCACGTCTGGGGGAACGACCGACCCGGACGAATATTCACGTGCGGCAACATCGGAAATCGCGTGATTCAGCGAACCGACTCCGGGGACGTGGTCTCCGGAGACGTCCTCTATCCGGTCGAGCACACGGGAACCGAGACCGTCGTCGTCGTCGGACACACGGGGTGCGGAGCCGTCACGGCGACGTACGACGAGTTGACGGACGGACGCTCCGAGCCGGCGGGTATCGCCCACTGTCTCGAACTGTTGAAGCCGCACCTCGAAGCGGGCGTCGACGCGCTTCCCTCGGATTCGGACCGGACCGAGGCCGTGAATCGACTCGTGGAGTACAACGTCGATAGACAGGTCGAATTCCTCCTGAAGAGCGACGATATTCCCAGCGAAGTCGACGTCGTCGGCGTCGTGTACGACTTTCAGGACGTTTACTCCGCGCGTCGCGGCGAGGTCCACGTCATCAACGTCGACGGCGAGACGGACGTCGAGGCGCTCCGGGACGAGTACCCGGAGATCGAATCGCGCATCGAGCGGCTCTGGGAGTACTGAGACGCCTTCCGCGACTCGCACGGTCGGCGGACGCCGTTTCGGTTCCGCTCGGAGGGTGCGAGACGGGAACGGAACCGGACATGGAAACTCAGTTGTGCGCTCCTCTCGCGGTACGAATCGGATGACCGAACCGCGAATACGACGGGCCGTAGTCGCCGACGCCGAAGAACTCGCGCGGGCGTACCGAAGCGCGTATCGGGAGAACCGCCGACTCGGTTTTCCCGCCTCGGCGGGGACCGTAACGGGCCGCGACGTCGCGGAGTGGGTTCGAGAGTGCCGCGTTTACGTCGCCGAAACCGAGGGTGAAGTCGTCGGCGGCGTTCGGCTCGAAGCGGGCGACTCGAACCGCGTAAAACTCAGCCGTCTCGGCGTTCGCGAAGAGCGGAAAGGGGAGGGAGTCGGCGGTCGGCTGCTGGACCGCGCGGAGGAAGCGGTCCGGGACTGCGGCTACGCGGCCGTCTGGCTCACGACGCCCGAAGACCACCCGTACCTTCCCGAACTGTATCGGCGTCGCGGGTACGAGAAGACGGGCGAGTACCCGCTGGAGAATCGCAGCTACGACGAAATCGTGATGGAAAAGCGGTTTCGATAGGCGGTTCGGGCGGTGTTCGCGAACCTCCCGGGTGCCCTTAGTGTCGGACTCGAAACCAGTAGCTCGCACCGCGGAGGTCGGCCTCCGCTCGCGTCCAGTCGACCATCGAGGAGACGTTCGATTCGGTCGGCGCGGTATCGTTTCGAGCTACGACGGTTTTCACCGGCTTTCTCGCTGCTCCACCTCCAGATGGGTGAAATTCACCGTATCTCCCGTCGAAACGGTTTATCTACTGTCTCGAATCCGCGAAATCAGCGTCTCCGTGCTAGGCACCTTCATACCAGTCCTCGGCGTACTCGACGTGTGGTCTCAGCATGGCTGAACGAGAACGCGAACCGGCAGGATGGCAACTAGAACAGAGCGCCCCCGAAGCCTACGAGCGGTATCTCGTCCCTCCCATGTTCGCGCCGTGGGCCGAACGCCTTATAGACGCGACCGATTTCGAGAGAGATGACCGAGTTCTGGATGTGGGTTGCGGCACCGGTATTGTGGCACGGCGTATTACCGACCGACCGGGCGGCGTGGGAACCGTGGTGGGTCTGGACATTAACGAGAAGATGTTGGAAGTCGCTGAGACGGCCGCTGCGAAGAGCCAACTGGAGATAGAATGGCGGCGCGGAGACGTAACCGACCTCCCGTTTTCCGATGGCGCGTTCGACGTCGTCCTGTGTCAACAGGCGCTCCAGTTCGTCACAGATCCCTCAGCTGCGTTTCGAGAGATGCGTCGCGTGTTGGGCCCGGGCGGGCGTGTCGCGGCGAGCGTCTGGCGTCCGCTCGAGTACAATTCCGGATACGTCGAACTCGCCGAGGCCCTGGAGCGCCATGTCGGTGACGACGCCGAGACGATGATGCGCTCGCCGTTTCCCGAGTGGACTGGGGAAGACCTTGGTACCCTCGTGCGAGACGCCGGATTCAGCGAATCGCTACGCACCATCGAGATCGGCTCGATGCGCTATCCCTCGGTTGAGGAGTTTGTTCGCCGAGAGGCTGCTAGCTCACCGCTATCGGAACCACTCGGAAACATCGAACCAGATGTCCGAGAAGCCCTCATCGAAGAAGTAAGAAACGCGCTGGAGGATTACATCGACGACGAAGGAATCGTCTTCCCGATGGAATCGCATCTTCTAACTGCACAGCGGTAACTCGAACTGTAACGTTTTCTACCACCCTTCTGACGACGAATTGACTAAACAACATCCCAAACCAGTATCAATCGCTAATCAAGCGGTACATTCGCTACGACGCCCGTTTAACGCTATCTCTGGTTCCTTTGCTCCACCTTGTTCAACTCTATCAACAACCGGAAGATGGCTTTCACCAGATTCGAGTCCACGTCGAACTGTTCCGCGTTCTTCCCCGCCCTGTCCATCACGCGCTGTTCCTGCGACTCGTCGGTCGTCGGGATGTCCTCGGCCGCCTTCACCTCCGCCACCGTCTCGGCGACGTAGGTTCGGCGGGCGATGAGTTCCACTATCTCGCGGTCGATGGACTCTATCTCTTCGCGGAGCTCCGCGAGCGTCATATCGTTCGGGTTCCGTCTGTCTGCGTCGTTGTTAGCCACGTCGTGCCCTCCCGTGTCTCCCACCTCTCTCGCACGGCCTCTAAAACCTCCCGTCCGCCGACCGCGACGAAACTCGGGCCGGTTCCCGAGAGCGACACGCCCCGAACGTCCGGCAGGGCGTCGAGCAGGGGGTCGGTCGGGTATCCGAGCGCTCCGCAGAACGCGAACCCGTTGACGGTCATCGCCCGCCCGTACTCCCCGGCGAGGGCGAGGTCGGCGACGAGGTCGGCCATCGGCGCGACCCGGCGGCAGCGCGAGACGTCGGCGTCCGCCGAGAAGGCTCGCTCAGGCGGCGTCCAGACCAGCACGTCCCACTCGACCTCCTCGCGGGCGAGCAGTTCGTCGCGCTCGTTGTCGGTGACGGTCACGCCCCCGAGCATGCTCGCGCTGGCGTCGTCGAAGGCCCCGGTAACCGTGACGCCCGCGTCGCGGGCCGCCCGCACGCCGAGGCGGCAGGCGTCCTCTCGGGGCATCTCGACGCCGAGCGCGGCGAGGGTCGCCACCACCGTGGCGTTCGCGGCGGCGCTCGAACTCTTCAGACCGGAGGCCATCGGCACGTCGCTCTCGGTGCGAACCGTCGCGCCGTAGTCCGCGCCCCGCGTCTCGAGGACGAGTTCGACGCATCGCTCCACGAGTCGCGTGTCGGCTTCCGGGGCGCCCGCGACCTCGCCGCGAACCTCGCCTGAGTCGTCGAGTTCCACGTCGGCGGTGGTGGCGGCGTCGATGGCGAACGCCGACCCGGTGCCCGTGGCGAGTGCGTTGAGCACCGTCCCGGCGGCGGGGGCGCTCGCGCGTCCGTGCATGCCCTCGCGTTCGCAGGGGGCCGCCTTCAGGATGGCGGTGGTGGCAGTTCGTGCCCGTCAGGTCCCTGCGGTAGACTCCGCGCGCTCGTCGGTCGGGTCGCGGAGGTCGCCGATGACCTCCTCGAGGGCGTCCGTCGCGGTGACGAGGCCGACGACCTCGCCGTCCTCCATCACCAACGCGAGTTCTTGATTTTCGGCCTGCAACAGGTCGAGCGCGTCGCTGATGGTGGTGTTCGCGGCGATGGTCGTCGGGGGGTGGGCGACCTCTTCGAGCGTCGTCTCCCCCGATTCGAGCGCGTCGTGTTCGCGGTACAGCGCGGGCATGTACACGTTGCCCCGGTAATCGGCCAACGACTCCCCGACGAGCGGAAAGCGGGTGTGGGGGTTATTTCGCACGCGCTCCAGATTCTCGTCGAGCGCGTCCTCCGTCGAAACGGTCTCGATTTCCTTGCGCGGAACCATGACGTCTCGAATCGGGGAAACCCCGATTCGCAGCGCGTTCATCACCTCTTCGTATCGTTCCTCGGGGAGGTCTCCTCGTTCGAGAACCGAGCCCAATTCGTTCCGCAGGTCGGCGCGGGACTCGATGGCGTCGGTTTCGGCGTCCTTCCACGCGCCGGTGATTTCGACGCCGAACAGTCGTAGCGTCCACTTCGCCACCCCGTCGCCGAGCGTGATTATCGGGGCGATGGCCCGGTGGAACCAGTACAGCGGCGTCGCCCCGTACCGGCAGACGAACTTCGTGCGTTCGACGCCGAGGTACGTCGGCGTCTGTTCGCCGTGCGTCAGGTGGAGGAGGTTGATGATGAGAAAGCCCAAGAGCGCCCCCGCTCCGACGGAGGCGAGCCCGGTGTTCGCGAAAACCGGCTCGAAGATGGCCGCCAGCGCCGGTTCAGCGACGATACCGACCGCGATGCTGGAGGCGGTGATTCCGACCTGACAGCTCGTGAGGTAGATTTCGAGGTCGTCGGTCATCTCCCACGCCCGCCGCAGGCCGGGCGCGTCGAACTCCGACTCCGGATACTGACGAACCCGGGTGAGGGCGAACTCGATGGCGACGAAGTAGCCGTTCGCCAGTATCAACAGGAGTCCCGCGACGAGCCGACCCGCGACTACCGGGGGTTCCATCGACCTCGTCTACCGGTGTCGGAAGTGTAAGTTCTTTGCCCGCATATCGAAACATGCCGAGATTTCGGGCCGAGTAAGCCGACGTTCGACCGATTCGGAACCGCTCCCCGGGAGCGCGGTCTTTTTCCCGCCTCCCGGCCAAGCGTTCGACATGAGCGTTCGCAACGACGTCTCTCCGGACACGCTCGGCGTCGAACTCACCGAGGACGGCATCGTCGTCGAGTACACCGACGGGAGAGAAGTCTTCTACAACGGGATTCCGAAGAAGGTGCAGGACACCCTCCGAACCCGACCCGGAAAGCTCGTGCAGGTGCTCGTCACCGACCCGACCGAGACGGAGGGCGTGATGACGTACGTCAACGACCGCAAGACGCACGACGAAATCCTCGAATCGAGCGGCGTCGGGCGGATCATCGTCGAACCCGGCGAGGAAGAGGAACTGTTCCCCGGCGTGACGGTGCGCTCCGAGGGGTACGCCGTCGAGGTGGACGCCGACCCCGAAATCGCCCGCGGCCGGGTGTTCGTCTTCGAGGAGGACGAACTGGGCGAGCGCTCATTCGAGTTCGTGAACGAGGACGAGAACGACGAAAGCGACGCGGACGACTGATGCCCCTCTCGAAACGCTGGCGGTCGCTCGACAGGGGGACGGTCGGGCGCGCGCCGGAGCGCTGGGGGCTGTACGAACTCGGCTCAGACGGCGAGGTGCTGGCGGTCGACTCCGGCGTCCTGCGCGACGAACTGAAGACCGCGCTGGCCTACGGCGACGCGGAGCAGGTGCGCTGGGAAGCCTGTCAGTCGCGCGAGCGGGCGGAGGAGTTGGCGCGCGAACACCGCGAACGCGCCGGGTTAGACTGAGCGTCGGTTCGTTCTGCCGGTCGAACCGCCTATCGTTACGTTCGATCGGGGAGAAAACATTTACCGCGGGTGGTCGCAGGGCGAGTATGGATTGGGAGTTCCTCGCTCGGTACGGCGGACTGTACACGATCCTGTTCGGCGGCGGCACCGTGGCGGTCGCGTACGTCCTCCCGCCGTCCGTCCGCGGGTACGCGCTCTTGGGCGCCGTCGGGACCGGACTGCTCCTGTTCGGTCGCGCGGCGGTCGCGGGGGACAACCCGACCCCGACGCTCGGCGGTGACGCCGAGGGGGCGGCGACCGCGCTCGCCTCGGCGGGGTCGAACGACGTGTTCGCCGCCCGCGACCGCGACCACGCCGGTGGGGCGTCGGTCTTCTACGGAGTCGGACTCGCGGTCTTCGGAATCGCCGCCATCGCGACGCTCCTCTGACGACTCAGTTCCCGGTCGGCGACGGTCGGTCTTCGTCGGCGTCTTTCCACTCGCCCAGTCCCGCGGGGTCGAGGTGGACGTGAACGTCCCCGACGTCCTCGCGCGAGACGAGCGCGTTCCGGAGCTCCGTCTCGATGTCGTGGGCTTCGACGAAACTGTGCTCCGCGTCGACCTCGGCGTGGAACTCGACTTCCAGCACCGTTCCCGCGTGGTAGGCGGTGAAATCGTGGACGCCGTGAACGTCGTCGTGCGCGAGTATCTCGTCTCGTATCTCCTCGCGGACGCGCTCCGGCGCGGCGGTGTCGACGAGGTAATCGACGTTCTCGCGCGAGACTTCGACGCCCTGGCGGATGACGAGCAGGCTGACCAGCGCGCCGGCGAGCGGGTCGAGGACGGGGGTTCCGGCGGCCATCCCCGCCACGCCGACGACGGCCGCCGCCGTGGTGTAGAGGTCGTTCTTGCTGTCGGCGACGAGGGCACTGAGGCCGGGTGACTCGACGACGCGGTTGACGCGCTTCGTGTACCAGTAACAGAAGAGGCGGTCGACGAAGGCGAACCCGAGACCGACCGCGAGGAAGACGCTGTAGTGTGATTCGGGCGCGGACCGGATCGCCCGCCACGCGTCGAAGAGCAGTTTCAGTCCGAGCAGGACGAGCGTTCCGCCGACGAACAGCGCCGTCAGGGGTTCGAATCGGTCGTGGCCGTGCGGGTGGTCGGCGTCCGGCCCCTCGAACGAGAGGCGACCCCAGACCAGCACCACCGCGCTGGCGAGCAGGTCGGCGACCGAGTGGGCGGCGTCGGCGACGAGCGCGAGGCTTCCGAAGGCGAGTCCGAGGCCGCCCTCCACCGCGATTTTGAGGACGTTCGTGACGACGTTGACCCACGACGCTTTGAGGAACGCGGTGCGGTGGTCGTCCATTCGTTCTTCCGTGCAGCGAGCCCGGTTAAAAATATGCTCATTAGATGGAACGAACGACCGGTTTGGGGTCGCTCTAAACCGCTCGAAGAGTAGCGCGGCGAGTCCGGCGGCGGTTCGAGTTCGACCGTCGTCGGGCGGTCCGAACCGAGGACGAGCGGGACTACAGGATTCGCCGCGACATCACCAGCAGACCGACCACGAGCAGTCCGATGCCCCAGTAAATCGACGGGTAGGGGAGCCAGTTCAACAACAGCGTGACGACGCCGGACGTGAAAAGCGACCAGCCGATTGTCGTGCGATATCCCATACCGACTGGACGGCGGCCGTTCGTTTCAACGCTGTGCTTGCATAGGTCATGTCCGACGATTCGAGGAATCGCCGGTCACTGGATGTAGGAGGGGTCTTCCGCGTCACAGTTCTCCTCGTGTCGTTTCGCGTCGCCTTGGTCGTCGAACATCAGCCCGCACCGTTCGCACTGATACCAAGTCATGTCATCGCGCTCTGTTCGTGCCACCATAATTGAGACGTGGCCCGCATCGGAC
>NZ_CP085328.1 GCF_020614375.1 Haladaptatus salinisoli
GTCGCAACTTCAGGTCTGTGGAGTCCATATAGCAGCATTCCGTGTATACCTCACCGTCCTCGATTATCCATATAGTACAACCGCTGAAATTACTGAAATTCTCGAGATCAGAGTACGACCGGGAAACAATTGAAACTGCTGTATGAATAGGACTTAGTCACTCGATATCCGCGCACTGTCTCTAATGGTGGCGTCGAATATCTTCACGTCGCTCAACCACTCGCAGAAACCACGGAGTGGCTACAACACGAACTAGACATGTGGACAGATGCAGTCATGACGCAACTATCGCAGTTTCACGCAGACTAGTATACATTTGGAGGATGCACTCACGTTATCGCCGCTCTGCCAATAGGAGTTTTGGTGATACAATGATTTACGATGTTAAGAGTTCGTTCGATGTTTGCGATTCGTAGAGTTCGTTTGAACAGTCTCGTTTCTCAGCCTCTGAACCGACGATAGAAAACCTCGCACTTCGAAAGTTGTGCGATGTTTGCGATTTGTACAATGGTTGCGATTCGTGCGAATTGAAGAATTCGTTGGAACAGCTTTGTTTCTTAGCCCCTAATTCGACGACAACAAGTCTCGTACTGTAAAATTCGTACGATGTTTACGATTCGTGGGATTCGTACAATTCACACATAACATTTATACAATTACCATGAGTCGATTGGGGTAGAGGCACTCACGAACTTTACGAACTTTAGGATTCGGAGAATGTTAGAGATTTGTTCGATTCTCACGATTCGTAAAGTTCGTAGAGTGCAGGAGGATCAATCATGGCAGAAGAACACATCAGTGGAGAACCGCGCGCCGTTTCTGTCGGCGTGCTCAAAGGCGGGTTTGGAAAGACAACAACGGCGATTAACCTGGCTCGTGAGTTAGCTCATCGAAACGGCTCAGCTCTCGTTGTCGACCTCGACGACAACGGCCACATGAGTCAGAATCTCGGATTCACGGACCAATATAGTGCCGAAGAGAACCACGCCGAAGCCGTTCTCATTGACGGTGAGGAACCAACGCAATACATTCAAACAGTAACTCATGGGCTCGATATTTTCCCCGCCCACGTGCAGCTCGAAGACGTCCAGAGTGGCCTAAAGGAGGCGACGATGGGAACGACACGACTCAAGGAGAATCTCATCAATCCGCTACTCGGTGACGAGTACGAGTATATCGTGGTCGACTGTCCAGCGAATCGCGGGAAGTTGAACGACAATGCCATGTACGCAACAGGGAACATCATCATCCCTCTTCGTGCAGAAAGCGGCTACGAAAGCGGACTGTCCAGTACCGTTCAACGGCTTGTGCAAGAAGCACGGCAGTACTTCGAGTTAAATATCCTCGCGATCACACCCACAGACTTGCAGGATCGTATCGACCAGGAAACGCGCGACCGTTCGCTCCTCAAGGAGATCAACAGTCGGGATGGCGTTTCAAAGCTCGTGCCGAACTATGCGCGAGTGACCGACAGTGATTGGGAAGCGATCGACAAAGGAAAGCAAAACGGGAATTTGCCCGGGATTCGTCACCGAGCAGCGATCGACCGCGCGCATGATGAAGGTGTCCCTCTTCGAGATTACGATGAAACCTGCGACCAGCTCGAAGCCTACACCGAACTTGCTCAAATCGTCGAGCACGGGGAGGTAGTACACGAATGACGGCATTTGACGATCTCGAGAGTGCAATCAACGAAGAAGCAGAGAAGGCGCCAACTTCGGACAGTTCGTCCGAGTCTGGAGATTCGGGCGAATCGCAAACATCGAACGAATTGTACGAGTCGCGCGAACCGCAAACATCGGAAGAGCCAAAAGATCCACGAAAGACGCCTGCATTCGAGTTTTCCCCAGATCTACGACGGAGTATCTACACGCGCGAAGAATCGTGGCAGGAGTTCGAGGATGCACGTGATCTAGAAATGACGCGAGAGTTGCGGGATGCAGGCGTTCGGAATCACGAGAGTCGTGAGGTTCACGATGCGATGGTTCGGTTAGCGGCGAAAAATCCCGAAGAGATGGCACAGTTAATCCTTGACGCACGCGGTGTCGACGAAGAACAGTAGCTAGGGGAGTGCTTCAGCACATTCCAAAAGACCGTCCTCAGTCTGCCAGATACCCAGGCGGCCTACATCGTTTAGCATGTCAAAAATCGCTGTCTGCATTCCACTATACGGCTTCTCAAGATTAACATTTGTATTGATTTCATCAGTATCTAGGTCGGAATATTCACGCTTAAAAACATGCGTCTTCGTAAAGTAGGTCTCCAGAGCAGTGAAGTATCCCTGCTCAACGAGAAAACCACCACGATCGTGCTCGGTCACACCCACAATATAATCGGTATAATCTGCAAGAAGTCGAAATTTGACATAAGTGTTGACCCACTCGCTTCGGATATCCACCATGAGAAACGCATAGGTATCGGCCCGCCGGTTGAGTCGGTCTTTGACTATCTGAAGTCGGTATATTTCCGGTCGACATAGCTTCCGAGAACGAAGTAGGCAAACTCGTTTGTGAAAATCGGCGAGAGCTCTGCGATACTGTATTTGAGATCTTCATATTCCTGTGGAGTGAGCGATGTGCCGTGGAGATGGTCCTCAGCTTTCTCGGCGAGATCTTCCAACGTTGATTCGTCTGTGCTCATGATTTTTGTACTCTCAATCGCCGAGTATCACTGTAGCGACTTCATCAGTGACTACATCGTTTTAGACCGATTCGTATTTCGGCGAAGCGCTTTTACACGCACTACTCGAAGAAACAAGTATGAGTACGTCTGGCCCCACCTCATCCGACCTCGACAACGTTCGCAAGCGGTTGAACGTTGTCACCCAGGAAACGCGGTTTTCACTCATTCAAGACATACTCGGGCATCCATCACAGCTTCCAACGCTGAAGGAACTGGACTACGTAAATCCAAGTAAGAGTCAGACAACAATCCGTCAGCATCTCCAACAACTCGTCGATGTAGGAATCGTGGAAGAGGTGTTCCTCCCAGACGAACAACGGCAGAACAATCTCCCGTACAAGTTCTATGGAATTAGTGACGAGGGACGAGATTTTCTAGATGATCACGGGTTACTGCGTGCTGAAGAGACGTTACAGACAATCTATGCTCGTGTAGAGAAGTCTAACGCGATCGAACGGTATCAGGCTGCACCTCGCCCTGAGCGCTGACCTACTTCTAGTGAGTTTTCGAAGCTGTAGCGATGAATTATTGCCAAAAATTGTGGGCTGAAAAGTACCTGAAAGCAGTCGTCCTAGAGAATAAGTCAGCGTCCCACCAGGCTAACAATCTGCTGGCGCATTTGAGTGTCAATCGGAATTCGAGAACACTGATCGTCAAGTCCGATCGACTGAAGTAGAAGACTTGCTTCATCCAATAGGGAAAGTTCTAGATACGTTCCTTCACGGTATCCATCACTCGTCCGGTTCATATCGATGATTTTCAGCGTTTCATATTCTCGAAGTTGATCGGTGATGCGCTTCTGACCAAGGACATTCGTACCGATTGACTCAGCAAATTTCCGGTAGACACGGTACATCTCGGTCGCCTTGAAATGGGATTGATTTGTGAATTCGTCCATGGCGGCGAGTGCGGTAATCGCGATCTTTGCTTGCGTTGGACAACCACGAATCAAATCTTGGACTCGTGTGACCTCAGCATCGTCGTTCGCAGCTCGGACGTGTTCTTCTCGAACCTGATCGACATCGGCATCACGAGCAACTTCGCCAGCAAGTCGAAAGAGATCGAGTGCACGTCGTGCATCCCCGTGTTCCTGTGCAGAAAATGCAGAGCACAACGGGATTACGTCCTCCGAAAGGACGCCTTCATGATAGGCGTCGCGACGCCGGTCTAGAATATCACCCAGTTGATTTGCGTCGTACGCTGGGAAGACGATCTCATCTGGAGCAAAGGAACTCTCGACACGGGTATCCAATCGATCACCGTATTTGAGATCGTTGCTGATACCCACGACAGTAATGCTGGCATCAACGTCGTTCTCCTCACCAGCTCGAGAGAGTTGCATGAGAAGTTTGCTATCGTCTGCTTCCTCTGGTGGGATATTCCGGGCGTCATCGGATGGTGCAAGCCGATCTATCTCGTCGAGAACGACAATAATTGCGTCGTAGAGTTTGTCGATGACCATCCATAGGCGATCGTAGTACGCTCCTGTCGCGATTCCAGAATGGGGAATTGTAATCCCCGTTTTCTGCGGGTCATTCAGACTTTTCGAGAGATGGATGACGGTTTGAACTTCCGAGCGGCGTTGTGCACAATCGATGATCGCACGGCCGATTCGGACGTCATTCTCTGCACCACGTTCTTCGACTTCACGACTCACGTACCGAGTAACAAGCGTCTTTCCGGAGCCTGATTTGCCGAGAAGGAGTGTCCCCTTTCCAGACCCTCCAGTGATCGTCGGTTTGAGTCGCCGAGCGACGGTTTCAATCTGGTCGTTTCGACCGACGATTTTGTCATGCTCGGGGATGTGGTCGATACGAAGCAAATCTTCGTTGGCGAAAATGGGATTGTCCTCGTCAAGTACGGAAAGAGGATCGTCGCGAGCCTTAGAGCGAGAATGGGCAACAGCCCCATGCTCGGCAGCATAATCGCCGAGTGTTTTCACTTGTGCTGTGCCTGAATCCATACACCGGATTTCAAATGAATTCATTATAAAAGAGACGGGATGAGAGATGTTGGCTACCCCTTGGCCACACCAGATTTCAAATGAATTCTCGGTAGGGTGTAGCAAGACAGGGAATACTCGGCACCCCCACACCGGATTTCAAATGAATCCAGGCACGATTCAGGCAGGGACACAGCGAGGGAGAAAAAGAGGAGATTATCAGAATACCCGTTAAATGGGCGTTAGAAGCGTTATCTCGGGGTAATCATTTGAAATCCGGTGTCGTTTAATAGAACACGACGGAGAAGAAGAGTGCTTAGGAGTAGAACGGTGGTTCAGTTTCTACTATATAAATGGACTACTCGTTGAAATCGATCTCATTCCAGATCGGTCCCACCTCTAAAAACCGGGTTTCTTACACACATACTACTACTACTATCTTACTGTTATAGTAATATATATAATAACGCGGTTAAAGATGCTGTTCTCCAAATGAACTTAATTCTCGGGAATTCGTCGAGAACAATCCTTTTATTGCATGATTCCTCCCTCAAGTCTTCACGTTTTCTTTGTCCTCTTTGGAACCGCCCTTTCTCTTGGAATGGAATTCATTTGAAATCCGGTGTGGGGGTGTTTTCTTGAGTTCGACTATTGTTGCCAATCTGATTAACCGGCTATATCTGTCCATTTGTTAGTATTCTAACTAAGAGCGGACGGTTTCACACCTGCTCTCGTCGAATCGTCACCATATCCGCTGCCACTCGTCTCGATTCTTCTGCTGCAATCACGAGCAGATTTGGCGCTGGTGTGCAGGGCACTTGATCACCAACGTGAAATCCAGCGTCAGCAGCACCGGGGAGTTGTACCTGATAGCCATTGCCCGCAACCTGAAGTGAGGAATCTATAATTTGACGAATCGAGACAGTGTCTAGGGCGGCTGATGTCGCGAGTTCGACGACATCTTCGTCTTTGATGCGGTCAATGTCGACGACGAGGAGAAGCTTGTCGAACGCGAATACCCGAATATCGGCTAGGCCGGTGGTCTCGTCGTCAGTTTCTTCAACGAGTCTTGCTACTCGTGCGGGCTTGGTGACCTGGAGAGCGAAGCCATCGCCGGACCGTTTGATCTTATTGGGCATTGGTGGTTAGTATAGCATACTAACCCTAGAAGACTCTCCTTGGTGGATGCGCTCTCGACTCGTCGTTGGTGATGAGAAGCGTCGCTCCGCGAGTTCTCCCATGTCTTCAGTTTCACTTCCGCTCTGGTTGGCTGAGGTCTTTATCGGTCGGGTACCAAGCGTAAAATGCAGTCAGCGTAACCCAGCAGGCGACGTGGGCTCCCGTACTCATCCCACCCCATCCTCCCACGCCGTCTGCTTGTTCCCCTTGTCATAATGAATTAGGTAGTGTCACGAGTGGACTCTGTCCGAGGATTTACTTGCTCAGCATTTGAATTTGATACCACGAATGGTCTCAGACGGGACATCGCCACTCACCCCACTTGCGCAAGAAGCACTCGACGCGCTCGCGAGCACTATCCCACCTGGAGGAGAACTCACCTACGAGCAAGCCTATGCTGTTCTCGCTGAGGAAGAAGACCTTGGACAACCCGATGCTGAAGATATCATCGAACGGCTGTACAATAAGGGCCATCTCTATGAGGTTGAGGGGAAACTTCGACTCACCGATTCCTGACTACAAAATTGAGCAACTGTCGGAGCATGCTGACTAGTACCGTCGGTTTGGGTGTGCGGGTTACTACAATCAGCATTTGTGTTACCGGAACGCGTTTTATTCTACCGTCCAATGCTCTAACTGCGCTCTCACACCTGGCCAAAGCGACTCCCCGGCGCCATCATGCGACGCTGACGGTCTGGCTAGTTGTGAGAGCCCTGCGGTCGGCTTTCCTTGCCTTTCTCCCGGTGAGCATTGGTGGAAACCGCGCTTTCGGAAATTCCAATTGGAAACAATTCACCGGGCTACTGACGGCCGGTACTCCTGGATCTTTTTGAGACTCATCTCGTAGAGAACATTCTGGAGAGAGACGGACTGATTCGCTCCAAACTGACGGTGACAGAACCTCGACTCTTACTTCATAGTGGGTGGCCAGCACGACCAGTACTCCTACTTGCTTCCATCGATATTTCTGGTATTGGAATATTCGGAAGCGGCCCTGGCTTACCTAAGGGACCCTCGGTAGTCGTGTTTACCTGCAATGAGCCACACCAGCCACATTAAGGCCGGATGGGACGAGTATCGACGAGCGCTTCGACCGACTGATCAAGCGGTCTTTGATCGACTCCTCGAGTATGCCCAGCTGCATGCCGATTCCAACACGGTTCACAAGCCCCTGTTTGTTGGGACGCCGATCCTCATCTCGATTCTGATCGAACAGCAGCGACAACTCGACGACTTGGGGGATCGACTCGATCATGTAGAGGATGATTGAACGACCGTGTGTGGCGTGGCACTATCCTCGAAATCACTGTGCGGCCACGGCGTTCATACGCGGAACACCTCCGTAGTCAACTGGTAGTCGGCGACTCGCTCGGGGCCGTCATTGAGATAGTCGATTTGGAAACCACCGACCTCGCCGGGACCGAGAGTCAGCGAGTCGATGCCGTCGGATGACAATACGTGTCCGCGGCGGTTGTAGAACGTTGCCGTAACAAACATATCAGCCCGGAAGCGGCCTGTCCATTCAACCTCACCCGTGATGGCGTAGTCCTTCTCGCCGAGGAATGTCTCGACGACGCCCCACGAATCGTCGCGGATGGCTGTGTGTGGCGCCGTGTTGTGCTGTTTAGTCTGTTTGCGGTGCCGTCGGTGTTTGTGTTTGCATGCCCCGACTGTCCCAAGTGACGAGGTGCTGATCACACTTACCCCGAGTGTCTGGAGGAATTGTCTGCGTTGCATTTTTTATCCTTGTCCTGTCTCCCGTCTTAAACCGCGGACGAGAGTACTGAAATGAATGGATTAGTGATGGATGGTGACCCCCCCAGTTCGCACCGAGAGTTTCGAAAGGTCACCGTTAGTTGGGATGGTTATCGTCGTCGGTTCGACCACGATACTATAGTCACCAACCGGCGTCGGCACCGTTGCCGCACCAGTCCCGGCAATCGTCACTGTGGTATCGCCTTCGACGATCGTTACATCGCCATCGGCACCTGCGTTTGCGGGGACGACCGGTGCAACTGGCGCGTCGATCGGCTCGTCGGTCACGAGCGAGCCGAGCCAAATCCCGCCGAAGAAGACGACCAGAAGCAACAGTAACGCTAGCAAGACGGTAATGAGTGCTCCGACGATGACGGCCAGCGTCCCCCGGCGGGTCGACCGTCCAGTGCGACGCCGAGCCTGGTTATATCCCTCGTCGTAGCCGCGGTCATAGTTAGATTGTGAGTTGTGTTGTCTGTCAGTCATTAATACCACCTATTGGAGAGTTGAATTCTGAGATCCATCTATAATCGCTAGACGGAGTACGAACATCGGTGAGAATACACACATATGGGTACGCGCCAAGCTGTTCTCCCAATTCCTCGGCTTGTGGTTGCCGCCCGCCTGTCATCGCCAGTGACCGCATCGCGGTATGACTCCTACGGGAATGGTCCACCCCCGATCGTTCATCGGCACAGATCTTTACAGATCGCCCGCCTCCCGATTCATTTGTGAATTGTGGAGTGGTGAGGGACCGTGCCCTTCATCTCTCCTCAAGATACATGTACGCCGTCTACCATAATAAACGTTTGTAGTCCAAAGTGAATTTCCTTATTGAGAAGGAAAGTAGATAACCAAGTAGAACCTATTAGTAATTTAGGTGATGAAAATGTCGCGTGGGACCGTAAATGAGAACTTCGAACCGACCGGAGATTCAGAAAAAGTACTAGATGCATTCAAAGCCGGGCGAGAAACCAATCATCCATGGGGACGACATACTCCTCGGTCAGTGCAAGAAACAACCGGGATTACCAAAGGCAATGTCGAGTTCTACCTGCGTGAACTGACCAACGCAGGATGGATTCGACGCTATACTCGCGGGCTCTACGAGTTTGTTATGGATCCCCGCGAAGCCAACGACGAATGACTTCAGATTCCGAGAAGACGTAGGTTCGAACCCTTTCGCGTAGGGAACTGTATGCAGCCCATGAAAACGCGCATAATAGAGCCGCTTCACGACGATTGTATCCGTTCCTATCTCTTCTAATGGATTTTTGCGCCGGCGAGGGCTATTTGAGGCTATTTAATTTCACCATTATCATAATTAGTACCAATAATAGGGGCGTCCTTCAGAGAGCGGTTCGTCTCAATGTCAGCCGTGAACTGACTCGTTTTCGGAAATCCACTTAGATCACCACCCGCGGACTCAATTCCCATGTTCTAACTCACCTCGCTCGTAAAGCTCTTTGAGTCGCTGATGCACTAGCCGCCGCTCTATCCCAACTGTACCTGCCGCCCACCGAGCGGTCACCGCCGGAAACTCTAACTTGTGTATCACTGTGAGAATATCGTCGTTAGTGGTTTTCTCTGCATACTTGGCACGATTGAGATGTATGGGCTAGTTTGTAAATAAATACAAGATGAATTGAATGGCAGCTCGCTACCCGCAACAGCAAATATAGGCGTCATCAGCGACCGAATTGATTGTCAGATGACTGTCGACCCTGTTTCGTGACTTGACCACCACACTTGGGACAAATTCCTTTCGCGGTGTCAAAGGTTTTACCACACAGCTGGCATTCAAAGGACGCATCACTTTTCGTAATGAATAACTGTTTGAGTTTGTTGATTAGTCTCATTTAGTGGTGATTTACACTCTTCGTGTACACCAGGAAAAATCTAAGGATAAATAGTAATATGCAAATTCTATTCGAGAACGCGGCAACTATTGGTATCACCGGATTTCAGGAAATTTCATGCATAATCTCTAGAAAACGATGTATCCATTCCGTTGTAGACGACTTGCTGCAATAGGATGTAGCGTTATCTCTGTACAGCTTGATCAGTGGAGATGGGTTTTCACGGGAACCATACTATATTTCAAAACGTTTAGACTGTAGTACGGAAATGCGTCAACGTATGAACGATGCCTAATTAGGAGTGATGAAACGTATCTCGGTCTCTTTGCATTGACGTTTTTACCAGTGTACAGCCAATAATATTATATTTAGAATTTCAGATGAAGAATATCCCTCCTCTCGCCGGCCGCCCAGCCATCACGGGGGCGATTCAGCGAGATCGGTGTGACAAACTCCATTTTGACCAGTGGCCTTCCGCCAACGTACAGGGACAAGATTCAAATCGACCTACTGCGGATATCATCGCACAGTGCTGTTCGACCGCGCCCGACAGCACGCCGCAACGGTTACGGCCGACCACTTCCCTGACTTGCCGGTTAAGGCGATTAAGTGGGAAATACTCGGGATGCGCACATCGAACGGCAGGTGCGACGATATACGACCCTGAGACCGGCGAGATGACGATCGCTCACGTGGGACGCCTCCGACTCGCAGGACTGGGAGCCAGACTAATGACGGGACGGACTGTCACCGTCCTCGCGCTCAACTATACTGACCCAATCCTGAGTAGAACTGGAGCAGTACCGTCAGCCGAGGAGAAACGATGATAAGACAATATACAGAACTCTAACTATGAACGATCACCCGTCGTTGATCGTGTCTATACTCCAATCTCACGTACGAACGACCGCTCTCTTAGCGCTCGCTGACGGCTGTGATTCGACCCAATCGTTGATAGACCAAAATACCGCCAGCAAATCCGCCGTCTACAACGCCCTAACGTGGCTACACGAGCACGAATTGATTTACAACCCATCATCGAAACGATGGTCGTTAACGGGAGCAGGGCAAATTGTTGTCAATGAAATCGACCAACACCGACAAACGGAGTCACTACTTGAGGCGGATATAGACTACTGGCAGTCCCACGATGTGACTGCACTACCGCCCCGGTTTCGGCTACGCCTTTCGGACCTTGCTGGCGGTGAAGTTGTACGAGCAACCGAGACACGACCGGCACGTGCTGTCTCCGAAGTCGAACGCCGGCTGAAGAACGCAGACGTGATCGGTGCGACCGTACCAGTGTACAACGATCGGTTGGCCGACGCAGCCAATGATGCCGACGTCACTCGACTCGTATTTAACGAAGCTGTTTTCGAGGAAGTCATCAAGGAGACGGCTTCTGCACAGCTCGACGTCACCGAGATGATTCGAGTGTCCGATGTGGCGATTGCAGTCACCGTTACCGAGGATTGTCTTCTGCTTTCGCTCCCGACATTGGACGGTACCTACGACTCGCAAACGGAATTCATCGCTGAGACGGACGAAGCACGACACTGGGGTAACGACCTTCTCGATTTCTACTGGAACTCTGCACAGTCACCGGACCGCGACTCTTCACGCCAGAAGTAACTTCACTAAAATTTGCCGTCACAGGGTAGCATCGGATGCCGTCGTTTGATCTTCCCTCAGCTTCCTCAGGACTATGCAGTTCCTCGATCCCGAACGCCGGAAACTCCCGGAGGAGTCTCTTCAACTGTTCGAGTTCCTTGTCGGTGCAGCCGGCGTTGATGATGCTATTACCGAACTGTATCCACCGATGTGGTGCTCATTGTCCCGGAAGTGACTAGAGCTTTGAAAACGAGTACGAAACAAAGGTCAAGTGGACAGAGTCGGTCGTGGAGACTGATGAATTGGCGACCGTCGCACAATATGTTGACGAACGCTATCTCAGATAATATGATCTGTTCGTGTACGTCGGAAGGTTGTTGCGGTGCATCGACCACGCCGCAATGAGTCCGGAAATGAATACCTACAAGACCCTCGTAGAAGCGAAACGGGCACTCGGGGATGTTTCCCACGAACGAATTGGGGAACTTCAAAACAAGCTTGATTACGAGACGATTCCTATCTGGAAACCCGTCGCGTTTCAGATCCGTGTAGGGCTAATCGCGCTGGGCTATCGACAGAACCGTCCTAAAGAGTGACAGTAGTCTAGTTGAGGATGATTCGACGTCAGGGAACCAATGACAAAGACGCGCGTTGTCTCTTGCTCACGCGACGAATCCAACCGCTCTTTGAGGATCTCACTGAAGCCATCTGTTCCTCAAAATACGAACGGGGGTGGAATCGAACCACCGGGGCCACCAAGTGGCCGCCATCACCCATGCGAAGACCGCTACACAGAGATGGTGCTTCTACCAACAAGCTACCCGTTCCTGCCCGGCACCCCCGGGAAAGTGGCAACCGTGGGACGCGGCGGACCATCCCACGCACCATTGGCTTGATACCAGTAGTAACGCGACGTGCTTTTCTGTGGTCGAACGTCCACCGTCGAGCATCGTATTCAGTGCGACGCTCGCAGTTGTTCCAATGGTCGCCACACCTATTGTTATGCGCCGCTTGAAAATGGAAGAAAAGCTTGTGACGAGGCGGAGCTCGGTCACTCCGATGCTCACTCGATGGCTTTCCCGCCTGACGAGGACAGCAGCGTCTATGGACTATTGTAGTAGATGAGGACAAGAGCAGTCACGTTATAGTGAACCCAATTTCTAAGTGAGTAACTAGCATACTACGACTGTCGAGTGGATCATGGTGGGTTCGTTGGTGAAACTGCTGTCTTTCACTCGATGAACGTGGACTTCATGGTTAGAAGCTAACACCTACCCTCACAATCCACGTTTGATGCGGTAGAGGATTAATACACGTAAGTGTAGCTAAAGTCAGTAACATACATGAAAACACAATAGTTTTGTCGGGATTTAATCGGAGGAATTCGAAACGTCCGCGTCGACCGTGGTTTGAACCGCGTTTTGGATAACGGCGTCTACACTTTCGTTCGGTCCCGTCAGTGGCGCATGTCGTGGGATCACCCCAGCCACGAGGCCGAGTCGGCGGCGCACTTGATCATCGGGCGTCACGGGCTATCCCGCAATCGTCGCACGCGAGACCGGTTTACCATTGATCTCGAACGTCTTACTGGCCGACGGAAACGAGGGCGACATATTACGCTTGACGCTGGTCACAGCGTTGTCTATAAGGGTAATGTCGGTGGCTGACTCATTTCTCCTTTTGTAGCGTACGACCTTACTCTACTGTATCTACACACCGCCCGTTCTCTGTAAGTAGTTCTGTGGCTCACAGCACCGACTGCTTAACCACTATGGTTTGATGTCTTACGATAGTCGTGGCAGTTCAGGATACTACGATTCGGCGTGTTTGATTTACTATTTTGTGTGGGTCACTATTTCGACTCATGGTTAAGATGGGAATCGTAGAGTGGCGAACGACTAATTCGGTCACACTTCCTCTCATCATCTCATCACAAACCGATAGTCACGGGAATTGGAAATTAATGTATGAAGAGTTATGAAATAATACATATAGATAAAGTGCGAGAACAACAAAGGTGTAGATGTTGATGATCTTCGTACGACGGTTCCGATAGAGTGTAATTAGATTTGCTGAAACACTCGTATTATGGCAGAACGATGGTTCAATTGTTGGAGTAGTGGTTGTCGAAAGAATGAATTTAGGACAGGGTAATCAGGTTGTTGCAACTTCTTGTCCGAGATATTCCTTTTCCCAGTCTCGTCTCGTTTCGATTTCTCGCTGACCACGTTGAGTCAACGTATAGATGTTTGTTCGGCGGTCTTTTTGGCTCTTCTCGATCAACCCCTTGTCGACGAGTGTATCTAGATTTGGATAAAGTCGCCCGTGATGGACTTCAGTTTCATAGTAGTCTTCGAGGTTGTCTTTGATGGCGAGACCATGGGGTTCGTCTAATCCCGCGACGACGTACAGGAGGTCACGTTGAAAGCCAGTCAGGTCGTTCATTGTTCTCCCCATAGATACTGGAACGGATTCATAAAATCACTTGCGGCATGTTGAAGGTCATCGACTAACCAATGCGATTTACGCTCATGGTAGAGAATTACTCCATTGAGACTCCTCTGCTTTTATCCCACCAATTGGGGGAGATACCTCTCAGGCACTGCTATATTGGCTGTCAAACGGGTCTTCATCGTCTATGCCTCTATTTATGAATCTGGCTATTGCCCTCAGAGCACTGGTATTAGTTAATTAAGTGGATTGAGTCCCTGCTGTTCCCACGTCGCTACCATCGTTGTAAATATTAGTGAATTTGGGCTCCGATTTCCGAATCCATCGACGATTTTTCGATATCATCTGTAGTCAACCAGTCCATCGAATAGCAGTCACCGTTTTAGCGATCCCCTAATTGCTTATGTTGACCCTCGTTGCTGTGTTTTCACTGCCTGCGCCGTGGCAAGGGTTTCAACCCTTGATGGATGGCTACTGGCCGTCGCTTATCTCGTAAATACAGGGCAGGTACTTGTACGTGGCCGACAGGAGGGCGAGAGTGTCCACTGGACGGAGAAAGAAATTGGATTCGCTATCGCAAGGGTTCATACTGTCGGGTCGTATTTTGCAATTCGAGCGACTGAGCCATTTGTTGCTCTGTTCGGCAGTACAGAAATCGTCAGGGGGCTCTTCATCACCGGGACAATGAGCACGCTGCCCGAACTGTTCGCGACATGGAGTGTGGAGCGGAGTAGACAGTTCTCATCAGGGACAACGGGTACGATCATGGACAATGCGGCGACGATGACGATCACCACCATTCCAATCACATTTGTTACTGTCCCAATAAAAAATTCCCAGCACTATGGGATGGATTTCAACTTTCTGGTACTAACCCCCGTATCATATGTCATTTTCATCTACTGGAATCCAGAGGAATCCGGGCTTGCACTTTGCCAAATGATAGCCTTCAATCTCAGTTTTCTCGGTGTTCTTCGTGTGAAAACCATTGGTATCTTTTAGACTGACTCAATTTAACCGTAATTCGCTATCATATCTTATACGGTAGAGTGGAAGAGATTTGCTAGGTCGGCGGAAGACCTCAGTCATCTCTTCCCTTCTTAAGAACCGTATTTGCTCGTCAATCGGCTGGACCGACCCAGTTCAACTCAACTGCTCTCCCATTGCCTCACGTATGTTCATCAGGTCGTTTCTATCGATCCGTCATGAATTGTTAATGACGGCTCCAGTTCTACATCGTCTTCTTTCGTTTGTCATTTACGTCAAATCTGAAGAAAGAAGGATTAATGAACAATGTTGCGCTTAGAGTAATTTTACTCAGAGTTGTTAATCAATTTCGTTACGTCACTAAGATCGTAATGATGCCTGTTGTCAGGAAGTAAGAGCGTCATTCTCGGCGGTGACCAATATCGACATTATTACTACCACGATTTTAGAAAGCCATGAATCAACAAGCTGCTCCCAAATACACGAATCATCACCCCTATGCTGAAAATTAGACCTCTATATCGCAAACTGGGTGATTCTGCCCTCCAAAACTTGTTGCTGTAACCGCAGCTTCACTGATGAACAATAGGTCACCACCAATAGGCAACAGGATGGCGAGAAGTGAATCAAACTGGGCTGCAATCGAGGGGGAAGTTATTGTTGCAACGAGATAAGCGATCCCCCAATAGGCGCCGTCAGCACCACCAGCTCCAACAAGTACATCTCTAAACATGAGGGCGAACACAACCCCACCCATAGTCCCACTGATTGCACCGTGTAGAGCTCCCATTCGCGGTGATCCTACTAGCTGTTCGACAAGGTATCCACCGAAGAAGTCAGAGCAAAGGAGGAGGAGAATACTGCTCGCTCAGCGCGATGCCTTTGTAATAGGAGCTAAATCGGCCACTACTACGATGCCAACTTGGATGCTCGCACCGATGGCAATTGTTTTCTAGTCCATTATTACCTTGTACCTACAGACGGATGGAGAAATGCTTTAGGCCCAAAGTCAAAGGAACAGTAATGCAACGGCGCACGGTCATCAAACTACTTGGCTCAAGTATGATGGGAGGCAGTACGACCCTTACCGGGTGTACTCGCCTAAATCCGTCAAGTCCATCAAGCACGACCAATCAGCCGGGGGCATCAAACACAGTCAAAATGGTTACAAAGGATCAGCAATCGTTTTTCGATCCAATTGGCCTGTTCGTCGACCCCGGCGAAACGATTACATTTGTGATGAAGAGTGGCAACCACTCAGCGACAGCATATCACCGACGGTACGATCTGGCAGAGGAAACGCGAATCCCGAAGAAGGCAGACCCCTTTGATAGCGGTGTTATCATCGAACAAGGAAAGACGTTCAAACACACCTTCGACACAAAAGGAACCTATGACTATTACTGCATTCCACACAAGACGATGGGGATGATAGCCCGTCTTGTTGTGGGTAAACCGGGCGGGCCAGCAAAGGGGAGTATGCCTCCTGATGGAACAGTGCCGACGAGCCAGCAAATTGTCAACAAAGGAGCTGTGAGCTATAAGCAATTCAATGAGAGCAGATGACTGACGCGCCTTGAATCCAGTAACCAGACGCTCGCCCGTTTCCGATATAGAGTCGCAACTCAATAGTTCAATTCTGTCTTTACTACGATGTATATTGACACAACTGATCTTGTTTACTTCGAGTACAATTCAAGTAGTTCTTGATACCGATTCCTGATTGTCACCGGGGAAACATTAGTAACGTTCGCGACAGTCTCTTGGGTGATTGATTCATTTGTTAACCCAGCTGCTGCATATACTGCTCCTGCAGCTAGTGCGACTGGACTTTTCCCACTATGTGCGTTCTGACGCTTGGCAGATTCGAGAAGCTCACGACCGAGATGCTCTGTCTCAGTACTGAGTTTGAGGGCTGAGACAAAACGTGGGAGAAACTGGACAGGGTCAGTCGGTGCAATTTCGAGTCTAAGTTCACTTGCGAGATACCGATATGCACGCTGAATGCGGCGTCGTTCGACACGGCTCACTTCTGCAAAATCATCAAGACTACGGGGAATATTCGCCCGTCGTGCTGCGGCATAAAGACATGCTGTTGCAATGCCTTCGATGGATCGGCCGGGGAGGAGATCTGCCTCAAGTGCCCGACGGTAAAGAACGCTTGCTGTTTCAACAACATCATCTGGCACATCAACTGCCGCCCCCATACGAGAAATCTCCCCGAGTGCCTGCTTGAGATTCCGCTCGTGGTCTGACTTTGCACGAAAGCGTTCGTCCCATGTGCGAAGCCGTTGCATTTTCCGGCGTTGTGCAGTAGAAAGTGGATTTCCGCCAGCATCGACATCGCGATACCCGATGACAGAGCTCAATCCTTTATCGTGTAATTGACGGGTCACCGGCGCACCAACCCGACTTTCGTTTTGTTCGTCGGATGAAAAGGATCGCCATTCCGGTCCACGGTCGATGCGATTTTCGCCAAGGACGAGTCCACACTCATCACAAACGATCTCCCCTTCATTATCTGACGCAGATACGTTCGTTTGGCATTCTGGACATGTTCTCGAGTTCGGTTGAGGGTCAACTGCCTGCTGATCACCGAGACTCGTTTCAGTATGCTGGTCAAGCGGTCGTGCCTGTTGATTCATTTGTTCGACCCCGGTTGACTGCGTCTCCTAGAGAGTGTGCCACCCATCCACAAGAGCTTCGCAGGTGATTTTCAAAACGTGAGAACTGGAATAGCTATTTTTTACAACAGGTAATAGAGATAGATATGGTAATGTCGACGCCGAGGTCGCATTTTGGAATCTTCATCGTAATTCTCGGAGTAGTTCTGGCAGGAATGATCACCAGCCCAATGACCAACACAACGAAGATGGTGGTTAGTGGCGGCTTACTTCTTCTCGGATTCGCTGCATTTTATCTCGGAGTAGAGTACGGTTCAACTCGTCAATTGTCGAGTTAGTAGAGATCACGACAAGCAGAAAAAAGAGGATTATCATGATCCGACTACAAGCGTACTACTATGAATAAGAAAGAACAGCTACTTGCCACCCCCCTTGAAATCGTCGTACTGTTATGTAACACTGAAGTACTGCTGCAATTCATCTGAGCGCTTCTAATAGGCCGCCGGTGCTCTCTACAACGTTGATATCCTCTCCGGGCTCAAGCGCGAGGATTCCTCACGTTGGGGGTTCGACTACCGACCCACAGAGGCAACTTGCGAGTTCGTGCGCACTTCTTTAGGACTGTCGTGAGGGTGTGATTTCCCCGACCAGTCGTGGTCGTCCCACTCGAATCGAATGGGCCGTGCCATCGGCCTGACTTCACTATCACTGTTTTCTCGAAGGAACGTCTCTGACGCCGTGAGGTTGGTGTGTCCCTCAGGGCCACACGGACACGTCAGCGTATCTTCGTGACGAACCGTCTCCTCGGGTCGCCACTGTCAGGACACGTCTACTCGTCCACGCTTCCGACTCGACTTCGAGAGATACCGTACTCCTCACAGACGCACGCGAGGCGGTGGATGAACCTCTTGAACGCCCAGAAGTTGTGAGTCTTCTCGTTCACTCTAACCGACCAGTGTGACTCCAGCACATCTATTGGGTCGCCTATGCACCCCGTCGTCACACCCTCATCGTACAATCATTCAACGAGGTCGCGCACCAGCGCGTTCTGTGCGTGGTCACGGCGCTTCGCTTGCTGTCGGTACAGCCGTCGAATCCGCTTTGAGGAGTAGCGTTCCTCGCGGAGTTTCAACTGTAGGCGGGCGATTTCGTCAATCGTCTCATGGAACCGTTTGAACAACTCCCGTCTGTTGTAAAGGTACTGAGAACCGGCAGTCGTGGAACACGCGACGAGGTCGTTCGCGCCAATGTAGAGGGCGGCTTCGTGAGATGCCAGTGGTGAATCCAGTCGAGAATCAGGTACGGTGACTAGTTGGAAAGCCCTGAACGTGTCACTAACCTCATCGTATTTGAGTTCCAGACGACCCTGCTTGCCGTCCTACTACGGGTTGCCTCGGACTTCAAGGCGGAGTCGTTCGGGTAACCGAGTCCGTGTTCGTCTTTCAGTTCTTGCCCGACTGGGATTTCGAGACGCGACCGCTTGCCCCACTGAAACGTGTATTGGTCACACCGAATATAGGTACGGAGTTCGCGTCCGTCCTCTACGTTGCCCCAGTACGCTCATGTAGGCAACCCACCAGTAGCAGCGAGATACTGAATCGCAAATAGCGTTGCATTGTACCCACCGTGAACAAGTGCTGGAACAACCAAGTTATCCGTATATTCGTATAACCCACCGAGAATCAACGCGAGCACGAACACGACACCAAGGTACACGAGCTTGCCTTGCCCTTGGAGCGAGAATACGTGAACGACGGCGAAAAGAGCGCTCGCGAGAACAATTGCGCGAGCAGGGTTAAACGCCTCCCGCAGAATACCTTGAATGAGCCCGCGGTACAACAGCTCCTCTCCTGGGCCAATGAGGAGAAACGATAAGGGGATGAGTAGCAAGAACACAACCGGGTTTCGACTTGCGACATCCACGATAGCGTTCTGGGCAGATTGCAGCCCAAGCGCAGAAATTACCATCGAGAGTGACCAGAGTGCCCCAAGAAGGGCACCGAAACCGCCGATCGTGAGCCCAATATCACGAAGCGACGGAATACGAGCACGGATAAACTGAAGACCAAGATCTTTGTATGAGAGATATGCAAGTGCAACACCGCCAAAGGTGACACCTTGGAGCATGACAACACTGACTCCTAATAACAGGGCTGGTTGAGACCGAATATTAATTCCTGCGGCCATGAAGACGATAGCAATCACCAGGACGACAATTTGTCCGATAAAATACGCGCCAAGGGCAAGTAACAGTCCAACACCTACGGCACGGAATTGATTGTACAAATCGCTCATCCCTCAGTGTTCGTGAGCATCACACCTTCTTCTTTCGATTACGGACCTCGTTCGACGTCTGAACCAACACACTCTTTCGCGTGCCTTGGTAACTCCAATTAGATGCATCGACGGGACTTTCTCCGCACTGGCGGGGCGTTTACAGGTGGCGTTACACTCACAGGCTGCCTCGAGACGCTCGGATTCCAAACGAAGTCTGCATGGCGAGATCCACCGCTCGTCAAAAATCGTCCCAATGCCGTCTACTATCCTGCCTATGTTGAGGAAATGGGGATGTATGGAATGGCGACCGACGGTGACTATCGATTCGCTCTCATGTACTCGTTTCCCCACCGATTTTGGAACGTGACTGGCCAAACAGGGAATAAGGTTGTCGTTCATTCAGACGACTCGTTGCACATCATGGTATCGCTCTGGGACCTAAAAACGGAGACTGTCCTTCCAGCAGATATTCAAATGACGATTAAAAAAGACGGAAAGACGGTCACCAACCGTGTTCCGTGGCCGATGCTCTCGCAGAACATGGGCTTTCATTATGGCGATAACATCTCGCTCGATGGCGAAGGATCGTATACTGCGACGCTTCAAGTAAGTTCGGTACAGACAAAGCAAACCGGTGCATTCGCGTCTCGATTCACGAAGCAAGGGTCGGTGGACATCCCGTTCAAATTCGATACAGATGAAGTATACGGACTCCAGTTTCGTCGGCTCGGCGAGAAACAAGGTACTCGCGGTGCCATCGAACCGATGATGAAGAACGTTCCTGCCGGACGGGCACCCAAGCCGAAATCACTTCCTGGGCGCATGATTGGCACCAAAACGTCGGGCGACGCTGACTTCGTCGTCACACTCCTTGAGGGAGCAAATCGCTTCACTGAGAACGAGACGCCGTATGTGGCGGTGTCACCGCGGACACCGTATAACCGCATCGTACTACCTCGCATGTCACTCTCTGCAACGCTGAAGCGGAAGGGCTCAACCATCGCAAACGGATCACTTGCACCGAGTCTTGATCCAGAGCTTGACATGCATTACGGAATGCCTCTCAAAGATGTACAATCTGGTGATACACTACAGATTACGGTGGATTCGCCGCCACAGCTCGCACGACACGATGGATACGAAACGGCATTTATGAAAATGCCGCCGATGACGTTTACTGTTTGACTAGGAGACGAACGCCGGACTTGCAGTCGGCAGTGAGATAAGCCAGAGACTAATGACGGTATAGCTAATCATCACGAGGACGAATGGATACTGGCTCTGAATTGCTTGCATTCGACTAGGGAAAGTTGCATAAGCGTCTGCATGTGCGACCCACACTGCCAGTATGTGTCCGATGAGAATGAACGCGATCGAGAGCATCCCGAACCAGCCTGGCAGTGACAATACGAGCGGGTTCGCAGGTGGTGAGAACGGGGTGGCAATTGCAGTGACGAGGAGTGGGGACAGCGAGACGAAGAATCCGAAGTAGTGCGCAAGGTGATATCCTGCCGCAATGGCGAGGAGTGAAGGCGCAAATTGGACAGCAAGGATGTGAGGCGTAAGGTACGTCTCCCCAATACGACGGGCGATATATGCCGCTATGAAATACGCACTTAGGAAGGCAAGGTACCCAACAACAAAAAGAACCGCGTACAACACAAGCGGCGGAACACCGATCGTAACGATGCTCTTGACAACTGTAACACCGGTCGTCGTCGTCACGAATCCGCTAAAGGTGAGTTCCCACACGAGAGCAATAATAAACGCGATATCGGCTGACTCTGAGACAAAATCCGACTCGGGCAATTCGAATCCTGGTGGCCGAAACGTGAGACCAGAATCCGCCCAGCGGAGGGGACTAACCTGTCCATAGAATCGAAATGTCACCGAAATTGGATCGACGTTTATGAACCATGTCGAGGGCGAGAACAGAACAGCACCAGCGATGGTGATGACCGTGTAAACGAGAATTGCTCCTGCTAAGAGGGCCGGTTGTTTATTGACTTGCGTAACAGTCTCTACCCACACAAGCAAGAGGAGGCCGAGAACAGCCGGCCAACGGCTAACCTTGGCTGGATAGGAAAGGGTTCGCGTTGGCAAGTAATTAGTGAGGAAAGAAGCAATGGTTCGCCAGGGATTCAACGCAGGCCAAACGTTTCCAAAGAGATAGACGACCATTGTCAGTCCTGCTCGAACACCTGCGAACACCAGAATAAGAGCCACATTAACGGTCGGGATCTGTGGGCCAGTAAACCCTCGATAGAGCACGATGGCGAGCCCGACGACACCAATCACCTGAGCCGCCGTTATTGCTACTGTCCGGATAGTCGCGCGCGTCGGGACAAGCGTGTACCAGTCGTGCACCGTATGGATAAGGACGCGGTCAGTAACGACACTTGCAAGCAACGCAGAGGCACCGATTGCGGCACCACCGGTCGCGATATACAGCCATTGTGGAATATTTAGCGTCTCACGTGATGCACCAGATAATCCAACTGCAGCATTACTGGCGAGCACCGTGTCGATGAAGAGGAGCGTACAAAATCCCATGACGGTGCTCACTAAGAGGCGGCGCGCAGCCGGATACCGAGAGCCAGCTCCATCTAAGCCCATTAATTGGTGATTAGGAGCGTGAGTATTGTATCCATCGAACGAGTGACTCAACAACTACGACAGGAAAAAGTCGTTAGCATACCTGTGCCTCCGTAGTCGAGTGAAGCTATGACGCCGGAAGTCTTTGCAACCAGGAGCGTGGCTCGGAGTGGACAAGTCACCGCGGGGACAACGAGCGTCATTGGTGACCATGCGGTGACGATGACAGTTGCATTTCTGCCCCTCACATTTGTCCCAGTTCCCATCCAGAATTTCCAGTTGTTTTGAGCGAATATAATCTTCGTAATCTTTATGCCAGTTACCCATATTGCTACGCTCCATTAGAGTCCATAAGAACCGGGTTTCTTTAATCCAGATCTCACATCTGCTGATAGTTCTCCGACGATAACGGGTATGCTGTCGTTGAGTGAGAACCACTTTCAAGGTGCTACGTCACCGTGCTACCTCTTTTCACCTAGATAATACGGGGTGCAAAGTGTGAACCGTTACTTGTAGTCGTCATCTTTACCTCGGCGTGATTGCTGGGACCGTCAAGCGCGCTATCATTTCCGTAACTATCGTTTCCGATTTATGTCCGTTTTGGTTGCCGTGACCACTCGTCGTAGTCAACTTTGTAGTGTCAGTGGGTTCATTTGGTTTATGCTGTTTTACGTACCGATACAGCCGGCGGTGGATTAGAATAGTGTACTCACCATGAGCGAAAGAGTGCGTCGTCGGCCGATGGTACGACCGTTACTCATAGCTGTCGTCCTCGTCCCTGAGCTGACAGCCAACAAGTAAAACGTACTGACCTATTCACTGCGTGAGGGTACGATGTGAGATTAATTCTGGACACTACTACGTGTACGCCCAAACCTTTCCGATTCCTCTCTGAGATAAGCGATGATGGCATTGAACGAGAGGCAGTTTAGAGTTGGAAACAATAGCATTGATTAAGGAGTGAGCTTTCTAAGATGGGTGGTTATGTATCAGACAGGCATTTACCCATCCAGTATGACAGGAGAAGGGAATTGGGTGCAACAACTGCGTTCCCTTTCTGACAACCTTCCCGTCAATGTGGCAAACGATAGCAAACCTATTAACTATTATTGCCGCGGGCTGGAATTTCAGTGAATACAAGTGAACTACCCTACCCTATCGCTCGCCTGACGGCTTGCGCTTGAGGGTAGGGCTTCCTGCTTCAACGACGCGCTTTGCAGATACAGACGTATCCACAGGGAGAGCAGTCTCCACAGGCGTTGATTCGGAGTGTCCCACTCCTACTTTCGTGATACCGCGAGAAAGAATGTACAATGCAGCGTTCGCGTCCCTATCCGCCGTGAAACCACAGGCGGGACAGGAGTGTTCGCGGACCCACAACGGTTTATTGGTCGAGACACCGCACGACGCGCATTCCTTCGTCGTCCCTGCCGGTTCGACGGCGACTAAGTTACTATGTTGAGAAGGACATCTCCTTCTGTTCTTGGTCAAAAATGGCCAATTTTCCCAAAATAAATTACCCGATTTCTGGAAGAATACGATGGTATTCTTACGCGAATTCATGGCATCGATCTTCGTATCGGTATGCCATTGGACAAGCAGTATACTCATTCTTCAGCATTTGAGACGGTATTACGAATGATTTGTCCAGTAAGTGAGGGCTTTGACTTATTCTTTATAATGATGTTCGGTGATCGGCTAGAAAAAGCCTCATTATCGCTCAGAATCCTGCTAAAGCCTTTCTTCTAATTAGAGGATGAACTTGAAGCGGTGTACCACAAAATGGCACGGTTATGTGTAAATAATATTGTTATCCTACGATCATCGACGTTCGTTATCACCACCGATTACTCCGCCGAGTTGTCTCTCCGAGCCGTTCGATCTCGAGGGTCATTCTGATCACTCGCTGAGCCGGTATGCTTTAGTTGACATTAATAGCCTTGCGTGAAAGTAAATCAAGATGTTCAAATCCACGGTGAAGATCACTTGGATGCTCAGATTCGCGCTCTCGTGATCAGAGAGGCGGTCAATATTCGGCGTTACTGTCTGTATACGGAATCCGTATCAAATGGCTCATTCGGAAGAAAAACGGGACAATTGGACTATCACTGTATCCGTCTAGGTGTCTGTGTCACCTCTATATCCGGCCGCTGTTGTAGCCGGATGGTTAAACGTCGAAATCGTGATTCCAGACCACTTCGTCCCGGGAAGCGACGAAGTCGACGAATTTACCGCAGAACTAGCCAGCCGAGCGGGCGATGATGCGCCGACCGTCGTTGAATTGTCCGCCGGTGAACAGTATAAGCTGTAACTACATCCGAATGACCGTTTGTCCCTCGTAAATACTTTGATCCTCCTTTGCAAGCGGTCAGATACGGAATTCTTCGAGGGTATCCCGTTCGAGTTCGACGCCATGACCGGGACGCTGGGGAAGTTGTATTATGCCGTTCTCCGGCTCGATCGGGTACGTTAGCACGTCATCGAACGCCTTCACGTCCGAATCGCGATAGAAGTATTCGATCCAGAGACCGTTTTCGATAGCCGCGAGTAGTTGAATGTGTAGATCCCAGTTGTAATGCGGTGCGACTGGAATGTCGTGGCACGCAGCCATATCGGCGACGCGCATCCACTCAGTAACACCGCCAACGACCGTCACGTCCGGTTGAATGATTTCGACGGCGTTCTCACGGAGTAGATCGGCGAAGCCATAACGGCTGAACTCCAGTTCACCGCCGGCGACAGCGTAGTCGAGTGATTCGTTAACCTCCCGGTAAAGGTCGAGGCTGTCGGGCATCACCGGTTCTTCAATGAAGTAGGGGTCATACTCGGCAAACTTGCGGCAGGCTCTGACAGCCTCCTGCTTGTTCTTCCACTTTCCGTTCGCGTCCATGAGGAGCGTTCGGTTCGGGCCAATGGCCTCACGGGCGACGCGAACTCGTTCGACTTCCTCTTCCAAGGACTTTCTACCGACCTTCATCTTGACGACATCGTGGCCGCGGTCGACGTAAGTCTCCATCTCCGCGCGGAGACCGTCAAGACCCTTCCCTTCGCGGTAGTAGCCGCCACTGGCGTACGCCGGAACCTCATCGACGTGTCCGCCGAGCAGTTTGTAGAGGGGCATTCCGGCTGCCTTTGCCTTAATGTCCCAGAGCGCGGTGTCGATACAGGAGATGGCCCTGATCATTACACCTTTCCGACCGATCTGGACCGTGCCGTCGAACATCTCACGCCACAGACGCGACGTATCGCGGGGATCTTCACCCTCGACGATCGGCGCGAGGACGCTTTCGACGGCCTGCGCAACAACGTCAGCACCGCCGTAGCCGAGGGAGTATCCGACGCCCTCAGTGCCATCTTCGGTTCGGACGTAGACGATCGCGTGATCTCGTTCTTCGACGACGCGAGTCGCGAAGGCGACGGGTTCTTTTAGCGGAATCGATACGGCAAAGCTCTCTACTTCTGTGATTTTCATATGTATCGTTTAGTGTCGCGTAAGGTATCTACTATCTTTCTAACGCCTGACTGACGTTTGAGCGTCATCCGACCACGTCCGAACTGACAGTGCCGACGCGCTCTACTTCAGCCTTAACGCTATCGCCGGGAATGATACGTTTCGCCCCGGGCGTCCCTGTCGAGATGACGTCACCTGGTTCGAGTGTCATGATCTTCGAGTGGAAAGTTACGAGTTCGTGTGGCGACGTCATCATGTTTCGAATCCGGTTTTCCGCGGCAACCTCCTCGTTGACGATGGTTCTAACCGACAGTTCATCGAGCAACCCGACTTGGTCAGTGGTAACCAACGAAGAGCCAAACATGAGGAAGGTATCGAAGCTCTTTGACCGAGTTAGGAAGCGAGGATTCCGCTCTAGGATATCCTCCGCTGTCATATCGATGATGGGAACGTATCCAGCGATGACGTCCTCGACCTCGGCTTCGTCCACGTCGGAGCACGTCCGACCAATAACCAGAGCAAGTTCGGCCTCCGCAGTTACGTGGTTCGTGATATCGCTTGGCGGTAGTCGAATTGAACTCTCAGGGCCGATGATCGCCGTGGCGGGTTTCATGAAACTCGCCGGTTCAGTCGGGCTGTCTTCGTTCAAATCTGACGCATGGTCCGCGTAGTTCAATCCAATCCCCCAGAGTTTTCCTGGGCGGTTCAACGGTGCGGTGAACGAAAGTTTATCCTCCGGGATTCGGCGCGCAGACGCCTCATCCGGTGTCGGTAGGTCGCCCGCAGCCGCGAGCGGAAGGGCGTCTTTAACCTTCGTGAGTGATGGGTCGGCGGATGAGAGCGGAACAAATCCGTCGTCATCGCCGAGCATAGGTTCACCGTCTATCGTTCGTGCAAGTCGTGTCATGGCTACAGGTTGGATGCACCTTGCCCTCCGTCAATCGGGATAGCAACCCCGTTGATGAAGCTTGACCGCTCCGAGGAGAGGTAGGCGACGGCGTCGCCGAGTTCCATCGGGTCGCCGATCCGACCGAGTGGATTAATGTCACCCTTTGCGTCAAGGCCATCCTCATAACTGTCGTACTCACCTCGATCGACGGCTGCTTGGATTAGTTCCCGCTGGCGGGTCGTCTCGTGCGGCGCTGGGAGAACCGCGTTTGCTCGTACGTCCGGCGCGAGTTCCTTCGAAAGCGTTTTTTCGAGACCGATAACGCTCATACGAACGGCGTTCGAAAGGACGAGCGACGGAATTGCCTCCTTGACACTTCGAGACGCGATCGTGACGATAGTTCCGCCGCCGTCGTCGCGAAGGTATGGGGCTGCATTGCGGACGAGGCGAACGACGCTCATCACGAGGAGGTCGAACGCACTGTACCAGTCCTCGTCGTCCATCTCCATGAATGGACCACTTGGTGGACCGCCAGCGTTGGTCACGAGGTGGTCGATTCCGCCGAACTCCTCGACCGTCCGGTCAGTGAGTCGCTCAATATCGTCCGGGATCGTCAAGTCGCCACGCACGGCGAGAACGTCACCCTCAGCGACTGCCAGGATATCGTCTTTAGCCTCCGCGAGGTTCTCCTCGCTCCGACCGTTGATGACAACGTTCGCACCTTCGCTTGCCAGTGCTTTCGCCGACGCCTTTCCGAGGCCACTGCTCGATGCTGTGACAAGAGCCACATTTCCATCTAGTTTATAGTCCATTTTCGGCAATAGAGTATCTAAGGCACCGCATATAAAAGGTTTCGCCGGATTACATTCAAAAGTCCGTTTAGTATTGCTAAACAGTTGCCCAGAGGTGAGCTTTCGGTGTTTCGACCCGTTCAAAAAGAGATTCCACCAACAATACGCGGACAGGGACGCACGAGCATTTATGGCCTGTTATATAAACAGAGGATAAATAACGTTTGTGTGAAAATATGTTTAGAGCAGCTAAACAACTTTTTTGTAGTTGGATACCCCTCAGGGAATATGGGACGCGCAAAAAACCCGGTAAAGGCTGTGGGAAACACTGTCACCATCATTAAAAAGCTAGCGGAGCTCGATGGAGCAGGGGTGACCGAACTCTCGAACCACCTCGACATCACGAAGGGAACTGTTCATAACCATCTCACGACGCTAGAAGAGAACGAATTAGTCGTGAAAGACGGAGACCAATTTCACTTAGGACTTCGGTTTTTCGAGTTCGGTGAACAAATAAAAAACAAGCACAAGATTTGCGAAGTTGGAGTGCCGGAAGTAGATAAACTCGCCGAGAAAACAGGCGAACTCGGTAATATTCTTGTCGAAGAGCATGGGCGAGGCATCTACCTCTATCGCGCCAATGGAGAAAACGCTCTCTCGCTCGATACGGGAATTGGTTCCCGCGTCTATCTCCACCAGACGGGCCTCGGAAAGGCGATCCTCGCTCACATTCCGGAAGAACGCGTCGATGAAATCATCGACGAACACAGTCTCAGACCAAGCACCGAACACACCCATTCGACTCGCGAGTCCCTCTTCGAAGATTTGGAGCAGATTCGTGAACGTGGGTACGCACTTGATATGGAAGAGCGAGCCGAAGGAATTCAATGTGTCGCAGCACCAGTAATCACGAATGACGGTACCGTTCGCGGTGCGGTTAGTGTTGCGGGGCCTGCGAGTAGGATGCGTGGTGATTACTTGGAATCGAAGGTTTCCGACATGGTGATGCGTGCCGCGGATGTCATCGGTATCAACCTCTCTTATAGCTGATCCCCGCGTGTTTTGCTCTGCCAAACGCCACGTTATTTCTGAACTCATTTTTCCTCTCGCCCAGTATTACAATCCTATATCTGTAATGGATTTCTGCTGATTCCCGATTTGCTGTATTTATGCGAAGTAATGCGTTTATTGTGCCGATAGATCCTGCCATAAAGACAGAACCTCATACGCCTCGTACTGTAATAGTAGGTGAATCCGATTCCAGGAGTTCTCTTTTGCGTAAATCAGCTTTTCCCTATTCGTTCGATGGATTTTTCGCATTCGCGTTTCTGCATATCAGAACCCTCAATCCAGAAATATCTGCCTAATCGCTCGAAAATGACGATTTAAGGCGGTGATTGATCCGATGGTGAGGGATTCAATCATGGGGAACAGCTACGAGTACTTGAGGTTGAGTTCGATAACGTTTGCTGCGCTACGAACCTTTTCGGGGATCTCTCGATTGTAGCGGTCAGATTTCATTCTGCTTGAGGGTGCAGAAACACTTATAGCACCTTTAACTGCGTCCTCAGAGGACTTGATTGGAGCTGCAACACAGCATAGTCCTTCGAGACGCTCCCCCTGATCTTGGGCAAAACCATCCTCTCTAATCTGTTCCAATTCTTGATAAAGATTCTGACGGTTAGAGATTGTATTCGAAGTAAGTTTTGGCATTCCATGTCTGTCGAGCACCGACTCGACTTCTTCCCGTGGCATGTACGCTAGAATGGCCTTACCGAGTGCAGTGCAGTGAAGGGGGACCTGGAGGCCAGTGTAGGTATCTAGGTCGACCGCTTGGTCACCTTTTGAGCGATCAATATAGATTAGTGCCCCTTGTTCGCAGACCGCAAGATTGGCCAACTCGCTGGTCTCTTCTGCCAATCGTTTGATTTCTGGTTTAGCAATCTTGTATAGGTCTAGTTGATTACGGATATACCCTCCGAGTTCGAGGAACTGCAGGCTGAGCTGGTATTCCTTGTCTTGTTTTATCACGTATCCCTCATGGACAAGGGTGCTCAGATGGTTGTGGACTGTACTTTTTCCCATGTCTAATGAATTAGCTAACGTAGTGATTCGAGCCCCATCTTGCTCCTTCAGTGCATGAATGATCCGAAACGTCTTTTCCGTGGTTCTTACTCGATTTTCACTGGTTGTTTTGTTCATGCATAGCACTCTCTGCCCCGCTATTTAACTGTTGTTCTGAAATATGGAATATCGGCGTCAGCAAAGTAAAGAAAAAGGTGGCTAAATAAGATGAAATATGCTCAATGAGGGGGGCGTAGGAGGGTACTACGTTCCTGTATAGGAATCAGAGAAGTGTTCTGTATAGCTGAGAATCCCGAGGTAGACACTACCGTAGATATACAGAGAAGAAATTGATTTAAAATTTGAATCGTAAAAGAGGGTAAACGGGTTTTGCCGTCTATGAAACTTCGGTCTCTCTGACGAGCGATTTCTTCACTCTGCCGTCTGTTCGAGCAACCCCTTCATGTAACCCATCGCGTAGAGGCGTCCGAGCGTCATGTAGCCTGGGTTGTCGTTGTCCTCACCGGTCATCGTCGGAACGTGATCGGGGCGGGCGGGACCCTCAAAACCGACATCGCGATAGGCCTCGATGCAGGCGAGCATATCCGTCGGGCCGTTGTCGTGCCAAGTCTCGATGAATCGTTCCGCGTTGCCCTCCACGTCGCGGAAGTGAACGAAGTTGATGCGGTCGCCGAACCGGCGGATGGTCCGTGGAACGTCCGCTCCCATGGCGGCGAAATTCCCCTGACAGAAGGTGATGCCGTTGTACTCGCTGTCGTAGAGATTCATGATGCGTTCGTAGTTCTCAATGCTTGTAACGATGCGGTCGACGCCCCGAATGTTGCCGAGCGGGGGGTCGTCGGGGTGGAGCGCGAGCTTCACGTCTGCCTCCTCGGCGATGGGCACAACCTCGTTCAGGAAATGCTCCAGGCCCGCCCAGAGTTCATCGGCCTCGACGGGCGCGAGTTTTTGATCGGGGGCGTCCCGCATCAAGTCGTGGTCGTAACCAGTCGTGAGCGACCCTCCACGGGTAGGGATGGCGGTCGAGGTGCGCGCCCAGCGCTTGCCTGCCATCCAGTCATAGGCGACGACCGGAACGTCGAGTTCGCCAAGGTGACGGAGGTACCGTTTGAAGCGCTCGATCTCCTCGTCGCGACCCGCGCGGCCGAGGCGAGTGTCGTCAGAGATAGGGACACAACCCTCGATAACTTCGACGTCGAGTCCGTAGTCGCTGAATCGCTGTGTTAGGTCAAGGAGCTCTTCGTACCGCCAGGGACGAGAGTTATCGCCGATTTCGAGTGTGTGGACAACCGCCTTATCGACGCCCATCTGTTTCGCGAGGTCCCATCGTTCGTCTCGTACTGGTGGGAGTATGAGTGCTGGTTCCATGCAGTGTCAAATGTCTGTGGGTGGGGTGGTATTGAGAGTTTTTATTAGTTTGATTATATTTTATCGGCGGCGGACACCATGATCTAGGCTTACCCGTTGGTGGCGAGGATATCCTCCACGAACTGGCCGTCCTCTAGGTCGATGGGTTTGGGCTCCGAGACAACCCGAAGGTCGTCGCGCTCGCGTGCTTCCGCGATCAATGCGGGCGAGGCAGCCACCCGCCTTAGCCGCATTGTATCGCGGATGCGGACGATGCGCACCGCCTTGAGTGCGCTGACACCAATGGTCGAGAGACACGCGAGGAGACCTGCCCGATCTGTCTCGACGGCTGGTGGGATGCGGGCTCCGCGGGGCGTAGAGGCGGTGAGGGCGTTCACAAGCGTATCGGAGAGATCCGTTGCCTCGAAAAGATTAGCATGAATGAAATCGGCTGATCCGATTCCCACGGCGTTCCCGTGCGAAGCCTCGGTGAGGCCGCGGACAAAAATACGGCCAATATCAGGCTTTTCAGGCGCTGGCTCGGGTCCGAATACGAGCCTGCCGATGACATTTGTGTCCATTCCCGCTCCGGAAATGTTCTTGCCCATACAATCGATGACGAGAACATCAATCTCGTCGAAGGGGATTGTTGGAAGACGATCGTAAGCCTTCGCCAAGAGTTCAGCTTCGCGGTCGAGGAAGCCTTCGGGCGGGATACCTTCGATGATGGTAGTATCGTCGCGCTCATCCTCAACGATGGCTACGCCGCCCACGACCGGAAGTTTCTCGATGAGCAGGGATGCGATTTCAGGGAGCATGTTACGGAAGCTCCAGTCCATGGCCCACTCATGAGCGGTCTTTGCACCCCGTTGTTTTCCCATGCCGATGACGAGCATTTTCGAGAGACCGCTCTCGACGTTCCCCTGGAAGTCAGTATGGGGTTTCACCCGGTTGATGGGAACGATGGCGTCTGCGGCGGCGGCGTTCGTGTCGGCGTGGACTTCAACGCCGCGATCGGGGGTCACACCCACGACAGTCGTCTCCATCGTCGCCCGAATTTCACAGCCGATGGTGTCTTCAGTAATGTCGATCGATTCGAGCATTTCACGTTGGCCCTGGGCAGTGGCGCCGCCGTGACTGCCCATCGCGGGAAACACGAACGGTTCATACCCCCGTTCACGGAGTTCTGAGACGACGCCGCGCACAATGGTCGGGATGTTTGCGATGCCACGACTGCCCGCACCGATGGCTACCTCGCCACCCTCGGGGACGTCCGCGAGGTCAAATGCGTCCACGGCGACCGTGGCTTGATCCGCGAGCGCCCCCGCCGAAATCGGATTGGTCTCCCACACCTGTTCGATGACGCCAAGTTCGGGGAGTGAATGATCGCCACAGGCCTCGATGACTGTCTCTTCGGAGACTGGCTGAGGGCCGGCAGGGGTACTCTGCTTCATGTGGCTGTTATTTACCGTCACCGACAAAAGCTTGGCGTTGACCACTTTTTCACTGCGTTTCCTCGAACATGGCCTCCCCATTCTCGAAGGTAAGGCGTTCCCACGCATTCACCGAGACATCATCGGCCTCACCGACGAGGGCCTCCGAAATGCGGAAATCGGAGAGATGGCCGGTATCACGGATCCAGGCGACGCGGATTTGCTCAGGGTCGTAGGGACCGACCGAGGCAAGCACGGTGTTCAATGCGTGCTCGTCCGTAGGGAGGACAAGCGGGATGGCAGCTTTCGAGAGGGAGTTGCTCGTAATGATATTCGTATAGACCTGCTTCAGATCGAGCTCTTCGACCAGTGATCGGCGAGTCACGTCCGCAAGGCCAATACCGGCGCCGTTCCCGTGAGTCGCTTCCGTCAGGCCGCGTACATAGATGCGCTTGACGTCGGGGAATTCGGGATCGTCCGTGTTCAACACGTTATAGCGGCCGATAACGTTCGTATCCATGCCCGCTCCGGAGACATCTTTTCCTATCCGGTCGACGACAAGGACGTCGAGTTCGTCGTACGGTAGCGTTGGCATGTACTCGTAGGCACGCTCAAGGAGTGGTGCCTCACCGTTCGGCAGTTCGCCGACTGGGATGCCTGCCACCTCGACGAGTCTGTCGTGAAAATTCTCAACGAGGCCGATACCACCGATGAGATTCGATCGGGAGCGTATAACGTCGAACGCATCGCGCAATATAGTCTCATACCCCTTGATAACGGCGTGTTCGTGAGCCTTCTGGGCACCCTCCTGCTTCCCGAGACCGATGACGGCCATCTTCGTGAGGCCACTCTCAAAGGTGCCCTGAAAGTTCGTGTGCGCCTTGACTCGGTTGATTACTATCGTCGCGTCTGCTTCGAGGGCGGCCGTCGACCAGTTTACGGGGAAGCCATGGTTCGCCTCATCGAGTACCGTGGTTCCTGTACGCGGGTCGATGGGACAGCCGAGTCGCTCCTCGGTGATGTTGTAGGAGGCGAGCACCTCGCGCTGGCCTTGGGCAGTGGCGCCGCCGTGACTGCCCATTGCAGGAACCACGAACGGGGCAAATCCGCGCTCGTCAAGCTCGGTTACGACGGCAGTGGTCACACTGTCGATCCGGTCGATGCCGCGGCTTCCAACGCCAACTGCTATGGATGCCCCCTCTTTGAACTGGTCCAGAGGAAGGGATTGGATTTCGTCACGCGCGACTGCTTCCGGATGGTCGAGTTCTGACGAAGTCGGCTCGTAGTGCACCCGAGCGAACCGGGGTGGCGGCACGTCGGTGATGACGGAATTAATCTCGTGCGGTTCTGGAAACTGCATACCCTGGCTCGGATAGGTAGTCACTTAAACAATGATGCGACTAGTTAATCAGTGACAATGGTTATTAGGGTTCACCCCGGCTCTCCGAACGTCAGCCTATGAAACCAAACAGTACGGTAGCAGATAGTAAGACGAACGGCCACAGGAGGGTAATCTGATGCGGGACTTCTCGAATCACGCAACCAACCGTCCTCCGGAACGGGACGTGGAGATCACGGACATAGAGACTGCAGTCGTCGAAGGGAATTTCGAGTGGAATCTGGTGAAAGTCCATACTAACGCTGGAGTCACGGGCATCGGCGAGTCGTACCGTGGCGGAACCGTCACGGACATCATGGAATACACGAAGCGCTTCCTTGTCGGAGAGAACCCGCTCGATCCGGAGCGCATCTTCCGCCGCATCGTCCAAGATATGTCGGGGCACGGTGGCACTACTGGAAAAGTGGTGACCGCAGCTTCTGGCATCGAAATCGCCTGTTGGGATATTATGGGGAAAGTTCTCGACGTCCCCGTCTATCAGTTACTCGGCGGGAAATACCGCGACGAGGTGCGCATCTACTGTGACTGTCACGCAGGCGAAGCCTTCGAAACCGAGGCCGGGTACGTCGCCCACCACGATGAGGAAGTCTACCAGCCCAAGGCGTACGCTGAAGAAGCTGCGCGCGTGGCCGATATGGGATTTACCGCGTTGAAATTCGATCTCGACATGGACATGGACAATCACCCAGATCCGTACAACGGGCGGATATCGAACCGTGCCATGCAACGCAAGGTCGACATCGTAGAGGCGGTTCGCGAAACTATCGGCTACGATATCGATCTCGCGTTTGACGTCCACTGGGATTACTCACTGGACAGTGCCAAACGTATCGCGCGGAAGATGGAGCCCTACGATCTAATGTGGCTTGAGGACGTCGTCCCCCCGGAAAACATGGATGCTCAGCGGGAGGTAGCCCGGGCAACCGGTGTGCCACTCGCCACCGGTGAGAACCGATTCCGCGTCCACGAATTCAAAGATCTACTCTACGACTTCGGCGTCGATGTCATAACGCCTGACCCGTCGACCTGCGGCGGCCTCGCCGAGTCAAAGGCTATCGCCAACCGTGCCGAGGAGAACTACATCGCCTTCTCACCGCACAACGTCTGCAGCCCCATCGGGACAATGGCTTGCGTCCATCTGGGCGCCTGCATTCCGAACTTCGACGTGCTGGAGTACCATGCCCTCGAAGTCGACTGGTGGGACGACCTGCACACGAGTGACCCACTGATCGAGGACGGATATATCGAAGTCCCCGAGAAACCGGGGCTCGGCATCGACCTTGACGAGGATATTGTCGAAGAACACCTCCTTAAGGGGGAGTCTGGTTTTAGCTGAACGGGAGGTCGGTTTTGTAATCCGCAGCTTCTATTGCGGACGGCTCTTCCGTTCGCACCGTCACGTCGATAAGTTCCGGCCCGGATCGGCGCTCGACGGCAGCTTCGACGGCATCACCAGCGGCCGCTGCCGTGTCGACACTGGCGGCTCTCACTCCGAACCCGTTAGCGATTTCAGCGAAGTTCGGGCGGTTCCAGGTGAACTCGTGCTGGTTGGTGTATTGCATGATCTTCGGAGATTTCGAGATAATACCGTAGTCTGCGTTATCCGAAACGACAACTACGATATTAAGGCCGTACTCTGCGGCTGTATGGAGTTCGTGAATGCACATCATCAATCCACCGTCACCGGTGAGGCAAATAACAGGTTGGTCGTCATTACGACCGGCCGCTACGCCGATTGCTGCCGGGAGACCAACACCCATCCCAGCCCACGACCCGGCAGTGACTACTCGATTCGGATCGTACGTTTCAAACAGTTGCATAGCCCAGAGCCGGAACCCGCCAACGTCGGTTGTGACTGGGGATTCACGGGGTGTAACGGCACGGACCGCTGTAAGCAGCTCCGGCGTATTGGCAGGACTATCGCCGTTGAAGAGCCCGAGGTCGCGGAGATGTGCTTCGTACTCTGACCGAACCCGTTGGGCGATAGCTGCACCATTCCAGCCGTCTCCGCCTCGTCCGTCGAGTTCCTCGAGGAGGCGGTCACCCGCGTGAGTGACGTCATCGATAATTGCGATATTAGCCTCGTAGCCCGCATTCACGTCCTTAGAGTCCAGATTGACGTGGATAAGCGTCTCCCCCAAGGGAATGTCCCAGTGGGCGGTGGTAACGCCGTCGAAGTCGGTGCCCAGCGCGAGAACAACGTCGGCAGCTGCGAGTGTCTCACGCATTCCGGCAGGTGAAGGACTTCCAGTAACGCCGAGCCAGCGGTCATCGTCTTCCGGGAAGACGCCTTTCCCCTTATAGGAGGTAATGACGGGTGCATCGAGGGTCGTTGCGAGTTCCTGGACGACGCGGGGACCTTCTGGTGATCGTCGCGATCCTCCACCCGCGTAAATTACTGGACGTTCGGAATTGGCGAGGAGATCCACGGCTTCTCTATAAGTGTCGTTCTCGTACGAAACTCGCTCTGGTTCCACGCTTGAGGTCGGCGCTTCGACCTCCCCGGCAAGAATTCCAGAGGGAATACCAAGCCGAACAGGGCCGTATGGTGGGGTGAGTGCGGTTACAATTCCCTCCTCAATCTGTCCAAGTAGATCGAGATCGTCTTCGACGATCACGTTTTGCTTGACCACATTGTCAAAGGTATCTGGCTCAATTTCGTGAATAGGATTCTTTCCGCGCTCAGCAGGATCCGCATCGGCGGATACATGCAGGATAGGAACGCAGTCCTCGTAGGCGTTCTTTAGGCCGTGCATCGCGTTTGTATCGCCAGGGCCGGGCACGGTAAGCGTCGCGGCAGGTCGCCCAGTCGTTTCGTAGTACCCCCAGGCTATATGAGGGACGGCCGTCTCGTGGCGAGCCATTAGGTACTCCATCTCGTCGCGCTGAACCACGATCCGGTCTAAGGGGAGAGTCTGGGTTCCGGGCAGTCCAACGAGTAATTTCACGTCCGAATCGACTAACGCGTCGTATACAAGTTCACCACCGGTTCTGTCTGCCATGCGAATGCATTGCGCACACTTCTACAAAGAGGTACTCCTCGGAAAAACGAACTCGGAGGTCTCTTACCTAGAAAAGGAATACAGAGGAAGAGTTAATTTCTGTCCGGCTGTGAAACAAGCATGCGTCTCTCCGAGGTAACAGTACACACGCTCTCTTCACCCATTAAACCTTCACAGGATCGTCGGTTCTACGGTGGCGTCCGTCGGCTGCACAAGCGTGATTTCGTTCTCGTCCGTGTCGAAACAGTTGATGGCCTCGTCGGATACGCACCCGGTGCGGCGACGAGTTCAGCCATGCGCGAGTACTTCGACGGTACTTCTCACGACAACTTCGCGACTCTTATTGAGGATCAAGTTCGTGACGCCCTCGCACACACAGAGATTGAGACACCAGAAGATATCGCTAAAACCATCAAAGCCCTTGACCTACCCACAAAGATCGAATCAGAGGCTATCGGCGTTATTGACGTCGCCTACTACGACATTCTCGGGAAGCAACTTGGAGCGCCGGTCTACGCCCTGCTCGCAGATCGTGAGGTTGACCCTGATCCGCTTGAATTGTACGCTAGCGCTGGGATGTACATGGAGCCGAAAGGCTACGCTGAACAGGCCCGTATACTCCAAGATCGGGGCTTTACGGCATACAAGTACCGGCCTGGCCTCGGTGTCGAGGCTGACAAGCGCACTCTTCGGCTCATTCGCGACACCGTTGGCGATGAGATGGACGTGATGGTCGACGCCCACACGTGGTGGAAACTTGGGAAGAACACATATAACTTCGAGCAGGTGGTCAAGCTTCTCGATACATTCGAGAAAGTAAATCCCTACTGGGTCGAGGAGCCGGTCGAGCCCGCCGACTACGATACGTACCAGCGGCTCGCCAATCAGACCGCTCTCCCGCTTGCGGGTGGTGAGAGCGAGGAAACAGTCGAGGGGTTACTTCGGCTAGCCGAGACAGGTATTTCGTACCTGCAGGGTGACACTCGCCACCACGCCGGCTTCACCGGTTGTTGGCAGGCTATCAGGGCCTGCTCCGACCGGGAGGATATCACATTCGTCCCACATAACTTTGGAACGCAGTTAGGACTGATCACCAATGCACATCTAATTGCTGCTTCACCTGAGTCTCCGATGCTCGAATATCCGGTGTTTGGTGAGGACAAGGGAGGGATGTATCCGTTCCCGCTGGCAGAAGACATCCTCCACGATGAATTGCAACTTGAGAACGGCGCCCTCGAAGTGCCGAACGGTCCCGGTCTCGGCGTCGAAGTAAACGAAAACGTCGTTGAGGAGTACCCCTATATTGAGGGGGCGTGGACCGAATTTATCTACAAATGAATCGGGCAGAGTGCCTCGGGTAACACCCTCCAAGCGATTCGCGACAATAAGGCGGCGGAACGTTCCCAGTCCTCCGGTTAGTCACGCCGTCGGTATTGATCCAGCGGAGAGAGATTTCGAACTCCGTTTCGGCATGTCGATGGCGAGCGAGCGCTCACCGGTACCCAACCGATGACTGCGCAACGCACGTATAATCTCACGAATATCCTCCGCACCTGCGCCGGTTCCCCGATCTTCAGCCCGTTTCCGCAGGGTGGTGGCGACGCGGTCTTCAGCCTCACGCAGATCGGTGGCGATTCGGTTGACGCGACTCCTCTGTCTGGCGGTTAAGTCCCGATCTCGGAGGTCGACGAGCGCTGAGCGAGTATCGTCGGCGATCCTGAGGGCATCCCGCCCTGTACTCGCGAGACGGGCGGACTCGTTGTCAGTCCACCGGACTTCGACCGTTGATTCCCGGAGGATAGTAACTCGGAATCGTGCTTTTGCAATGGCGGCGTCGCTCTCGCTCATATCGGGATCAACCGTGGCGCGGGCGTCATAGGACGCAAGAGCGACCTTCTCAAGGGGGTTATACGCATTCGAGGGGTAGCCGGCGGTGGCGACGGAGCCAACGCCAATGCCTGTCGCTGTCACAAGAGCGACGGCGAGGACAATCCGAAATCCACCTTTGATGGGCTTGCGCCGGTTCATTGGATTCGCCCATAACTGATCGAAGGAAGTTCCGAGCGCTTCCGCAAGGTCTCCAGCGAGATCTGCTGTCCGCTTTGATGCGCCTGCGAGGATAAGTCGGCCTGAAGCGCTCACGCGCACGAAAGAATTATGAAATCCCGCATGCGTGATCGAGAGGCCCATGCCTTCGGGGAATTCGTTGAGGGCGACACGCTCATAATCGTCAGTGTCCTTGACGACGTCACAGATAGTATCTAGGATCTCCTCACGATTGTTGAATTTCTCTGCCGACGTAAAGAACCGGTCTTTCGTTCCTGCACGTGTATTTTCAGCCTTGAATTCACGGTGGTGTTGGTGGACGGTATGTTTCACAACGGCGATAGCGTCCGGTGTGGTGGACACGAGGGCGCCGAGAGCGGCCACCCACACGAACTGTTGGAGACCATCCTTGTTACCGTACTCAAGGGCACCCCACGTAGCGGCGACGAAGAGAATCACACCGCCCGTGATAGCGGTTGCGCGCAGTTTATTCATTGATTTACCGAGTGTAGGTGCCGAGAACTAACTGTTTGATTTTACCAATAAGACCGACGCTCCTCTGTTGTCGCTCCTGTTCGAACAACGGCTCCAGTTTCTCGTATAGATCGTCTTCGTCCTCGAATCGATCAATGTCACCTTGTGCGAGGAGCTCACCGAGCATCATTGACTCACCCTTCTTGTCGATCGAAATATTGGTCAGCGCGTATTCACGCTCGAGCCGAGACACGGAGACAGGGTAGGACCACCCGCTCTTCTCCACCAGTTCGGCTACCTTCTTTGATCCGTAAGTCATGTCCTGTGATAGACCACTGAACGAGTATAAATCTTACATCGCCTCTGTGGCCCTTCCCATATAGATTTTTACCGTTGGGTGAGCAATGACAAATGACTATGGAGCCCAACTTCTTCGACGGAGCAGAGACCTACGAACCAGAGAAAGATTGGCGGCGCGTCTCGATGGCCGGGAGCGAGAAATTCAGCTTCGAGTGGTTCGAAAAGCCTCCGGGACACAGTTCCCCGATGCACGACCATGAGAACGAGCAAGTATGCCTCGTACTCCAAGGTGAACTCACCATCCACACCGAGGACGATAGGATCACTCTCAACGAGTACGATTCGGTGTGGCTTGACTCCTGGGAGGCTCACCGCGTTGAGAACACGGGCCACAACCGTGCTGTCGGCATCGACGTGTTTGCGCCGGGGCGCTCGTTCGACTTCTGGCTTAATAAGGAAGATGAATAACCCCCTCCCACCGGTCGTGGCCGCACTTCGGTCTGTATACAACCAAAACGTTGTCAAATAGATCCACCTTCACCTCTTGGGTGAAATCGCCTACCGGATACCACGATCTGTTCGTCATTGTCACCCGAGTTAAAACCGTATCACTCGTTTACTGGAACTAAAAGCCTCGTTACTGACGGCCATGTATCACCCGAATATACCGGATGCGATCCAGAACCACATATCAGACGAGTTGACTGAGTCAGAAACGGGAGAAACGTTGGAGGTCGTAAATCCCACAGATCCGAACAGCGTCACTAACGCGTAAAGGCGGTCGAGTCTTCAGTGAAACGTGGCGCGAATAAGGAGATGCCGGTGTGGATTTCTACACCATTGAGAAGGCCGATTACGAAATCTACTGTAAGCGGTCTACCTCCACCCTTGAATCCACTGTTTTACACCGAAATGACGGGATTTAACAGCGTTCCGATCGACTCGATATCTATCGTGACCGTATCGCCCTCCTGCAAGTTAAAGTCGGCCGCCGGAACGATAGACGTCCCAGTCATAAGAACAGCGAGTTCAGGGACTGCGTTGTGCTGCGTGTAACAGTGAGTGAGCTCCTCACAGGTTCGAATCATTTCACCGGTGGATGTCTCTCCCGAAAAGCACGTCTCCCCGTCGCGTTCGATCGTCATCGTCATCGAGAGATCCTGGGGGTCGCCAACCGTGTCCGGGCTCGCTATCGCTGGCCCGACGGCTACACATCGGTCATAGACCTTCGCCTGTGGGAGGTAAAGTGGATTCGCACCTTCGATTTCACGGCTGCTCACGTCATTTCCGATGGTGTAACCGACGATGTCTCCCTGGTAGAGTACGATACCAAGTTCCGGTTCGGGGACGTTCCATTGGGAATCCTCGCGTACCCCGATGGCTTCGTCCGGACCGACCGTCCGTGACGGCGTCGCTTTAAAGAAAATCTCAGGGCGCTCGGCTTGGTAGACGTCAAGGTACATCTCGGGCATCCCGCTCTCCTCCTTGCGCGCCTGCTCGCTGATCTCGTAAGTTACGCCGGCGGCCCACACCTCCTCTGGGATAATCGGGAGACCACAGTTCACGGCGACCTCGTCTGGATCCACTGTCGGTGCAGAGTCGACGAGCTTTGAGGCTACCTCGTCGGCGGATTTCTCGACCACAGCCGCAGTTCGCAACAAATCGTCGAATCCAGATAGTTCTACCTTCACAGAACTCAGGTCATGGTACTGCCCATTCGTCTCCGCCACGAGGTGCTCCTCGGCATCGCGGCTAACCTGGTAGTAGCGCATGTCCCAAACCACTGTCGACGGATTATAAAGCTCTTATGTACCAAAGTATCTTAGAAGGAGATCTGTAGCGTGGAAGAACGAGGCCGCCCGACCTCTCTCCGGTTAATTAATATTTTCTGACAAGATCCTGCAAGCACACAGACGCATCTCCGGCGACAAAGAGGCATGGCCGTTTACGGGTTTTCCGGCGGTTTTATCGGTCATACCACGTCACCGAAGACAGAATTAAGGCGTCCGAGAAGTGAGGAATGTCATGGTATCACTCGACATCCCCAGCCCGGAACGACTTGAAGGAGTCAATGACCTGTCTATCGGGCAATTTCCGCGATTCGCCCGCGCTCAACGCCATCGGGACCCGCCACGAATTGCCGACGTTTCAGCAACAACGCAGGCGGTTCTCAACGACATTCCGGCGTTCGACGACCTCAAAAGCGGTGCCGAAATAGCCATCACTGCCGGGAGCCGTGGAATTCACGACATGCCCGAAGTGTTAGAGGCTACTGTCACAGAACTACAAAATCGGGGATTTGTTCCGTTTGTGATTCCCGCCATGGGCAGTCACGGCGGCGCCACCGCCCAGGGCCAGCGCGAGGTGCTCGCCTCCTACAACATCACCGAGGAGCGACTCGGCTGCGAGATTCGCGCTTCCATGGACACTGAGATAGTTGCAGAGGACGACGAAGGGTGGCCCGTACCGGTCTCGTCAGTCGCACTAAACTCCGATGCGGTTCTCCTTGCAAACCGGGTGAAACTCCACACCGACTTCCGGGGTGATATCGAGAGCGGCCTCACGAAGATGGCGGTTGTCGGCCTTGGGAAACAACGTGGAGCCGAAGTTATGCATAATGCGGCGCTGAACCGCGGATTAGGTACAATTATTCCCGAACGGGCAACGCTCATCTTTGAGAATTCCCCCGTCGTGGGCGGCATCGCTCTCGTCGAGAACGCTAATGACCGTGCAGCCATCATCAAAGGGGTGCCGGTTGAGGAAATTCCCGAGTGCGAGCCGGAACTCCTCGATCGATCTCGCAAACTTTTCCCGGGGCTTCCGGTCGACCATCTTGATCTCCTCATCATCGATGAAATCGGCAAGGATATCTCAGGCACCGGCATGGACACGAACGTCGTCGGTCGGTACATGTTCGATGACGAGCCAGAACCGGAGAACCCGGATATCAAGCGCATTGCCGTCCGCGGCATCACTGAAGCTTCTCACGGCAACGGTATCGGCATGGGTCTTGCAGAGTTTGTCCACGAGGATCTCGTCGCTGATCTGAACCTAGCGGATGTCTACATGAATATTGTCACAAGCGGAGAACCCGCCCGAGCACGCATTCCGATCGTCGCTCCCTGCGACCGGACTCTGCTCATCCTCGCTGCCTCCGTGACCGGCGTCCGCAATCCGGCCAATCTTCGCGTCGGCTATATTGTAAACACCCTGAGGCCCGATGATCTCTACGTCTCTGAGCCTGTTGCAGATGAACTCGAGTCGCGGGAGGATGTCACCGTCAGCGAGCGTGAACAACTGGCCTTCGACGAAACGGGCGACTTCAAATTCTGTTTCGATGACCACTGATCGCACCCTCGTCGTCGCCGACGATTTAACCGGTGCGACCGATACTGGCCACTCTTTCGCCGCGCGAGGATACGAGACGATCGTCCGCATCGACCCCGATTTCGACGCACCCGAAGCGGCGGTTTTCGTCGTCGATACTGATTCACGCTACGTCGATCGTGATGAGGCGGCCACGAGAGTTCAGGACGTCGTTGCGTCGATTGAGGCAGCCATCGTCTATAAGAAGGTCGACTCGACGCTCCGTGGAAACCTAGGTGCCGAGATCGTCGCCGCCTACGATGCTATGGACGCGGATGCAGCCACCGTCGCGCCAGCGTTCCCCTCGAATGACCGTCTTACCGCGAGCGGGTACCACCTCGTTGGCGGTAAACTCGTCACGAACACCGAGGCAGGCAAAGACCCGGACAGTCCCGTCGAAACATCACATATTCCACGTCTCCTGCGTACACAGATTGACGACTCTATCGCCTACGCAGACGTCGAATGCGTCGCTTCCCGATCAGCAGCCAAGAAACTTTATTGCTCGAACGAAATTACGGGGGATGAGCGCCGTATCGTTGTATTCGATGCTGTTCACGACTCGCACCTCGATATCATCGCCGAGGCCGCACATGAATACGACGGTGACGTGTTATTAGTTGGAAGTGCAGGCCTCGCAGAGGCCGTCCGTCTCCCCGGCAAACCGACGGCTGAACGACTCACCCTCGCTGATAATCCGACAGCCACCGCCTTCGGCATTGTAGGAAGCGTGAACCCCCAGACGTTGACACAGTTGGACGCGCTCTCCCGGAACCGAGTCATCAGTCTCGACACTACAGTCGCAGTGCACGACCCCGCTGCCGCTGCGGCGGCTGCCGCCGATAAATGTCTCAAACGGTTCGATTCGGAACCGGCCGTCGTCCTCGCGTCGGCGCGCGACCACGGTGACGTAGAGGGAACGCTCGATGCGGCAAACCGGGCGAGTATCCCGGAGCGAAAAGCCCGTGAGTATGTGACCTCGGCACTGGGAATGGCCGCCGCACAAGTCTGGGAGGCATCCGAACCCGGTGGGCTGTTTCTTACCGGCGGTTCGGTGGCGAAAGCTGTACTCGGTCGACTCGATGCAGGCGGGATCGCCCTCCGCGGCGAGGGGATTTCCGTAGGCGTCCCCGCAGGTGAGATTCGCGGTGGTCCAGCGAACGGTACGCCCATCGTGACGAAGGCAGGCGCATTTGGCGATGACTCCACTATTGTCGATGCGATAAACTATCTTCGACGAACCCCAGAGAGGAGCAAGTGATAAGGGGTTATCTGCAAACATGGCGATATGGACATTGATTCCTATGATGCAGAGGATGCCGTCGAGGTTCTCGAGGGTGTCCACTTGGCCCAACTTGTTACAGGTGACCGGGCAAGTTTCCAATATTTCTGTATTGAACCACGTGCTATCGTTGATACGCATAGCCATGAACACGAGCAACTCGGCTTCATGAACAGAGGCGAACTGGTCTTCACTATCGACGGGGAGGAACAATTCGTCGGGCCCAACGAATCCTCTGTGATTCCAGCAGATGAACCTCGCGCTGCCGAAAACCGTAGTGACGACGTTTCAAGTGGAATCGAAGTGTTCGTACCGTCACCCGAGACCCCTCCCTGGGTCGAGGGGGAAGAGACGTGAGCGATCACCGCCCTCGTCTTGGGATCACGATGGGAGATCCATCAGGGATCGGTTGTGAGATTTCCGTCAAGGCGTACGAAGAGGCACGCGATGTGGCCGACATCATCGTCGTTGGAGATGCCGACGTGATGCGCAAGGCGATGCAGATCTGTGACGTCGACTTCGCAGTTAATGCCATCGACGCCGTCTCTGAAGCACGATTTGAGGCGAGTGTACTTGATGTCCTTGACGTTGATAACGTCGATTCGACAAACCACGACTGGGGTGACTTACGCAAGGAGTATGGGAAGGCGAGTCTTGAATACGTAGAACATGCCATCGACTTCGCGTCTGACGGTGACATCGATGGCATCGTCACTGCGCCCATTAACAAGCAATCAACACAGATGGCCGGGAGTGACCACGCTGGACACACCGGATTACTCGCTGAACGCACGGGTGTAATGACCTACTCGATGATGCTCATCGAGGAGAACCTCCGGGTCACTCATGTTAGTACTCACGTCCCTCTTCGTGAGGCCTGCGATCTCGTCACCACTGAGAATGTCCTCGACACCATTTATGTCACACAAGACGGTCTCCGCGACCTCGGATTCGAAGATCCCACCATCGCTGTCGCCGGGCTGAATCCCCATGCGAGCGATGGCGGACTCCTTGGCGATGAAGATCTCGAGGAGATTGTGCCAGCCGTCGAGCGCGCCCAAAAAGAGGGCATCGATGTTGAAGGTCCCAAGTCTCCAGATACTGTCTACGTTCAGGCGGCTCGGGGAAATTACGACTGTGTCGTCTCGATGTATCACGATGAGGGACACATCCCAATCAAGCTCCTTGGATTCGGCAAAGAAGGTGAGGTCAGTGGTGTCAACATGACCGTTGGTCTGCCTATCGTACGGACGAGTGTTGATCACGGAACGGCGTTCGACATCGCAGGTGAAGGAATTGCCTCACCTCGGAGTATGATTGATGCGATCGAGGTAGCAGTTATGGCTGTTCGTAACCGCTAATCCCAGAATTATCCCGTTCCTCAATCTGGACGGGTTTCTTTTTTTGCAGTCTGATTTGTTATTTTTCACTTACCATCTGAGTTAAATTGGCTTCTATCCCTTACTACGATTCCGATTACCGAGTATAGGATGAAAGTAAGTGGTAAAGAGATAGTATTGATGGCGAAAATAGAAAGTAAAGTGTCTAATTTAATGTCTTAACGCTGAATAACAACTCGTAACACGGAGTTAGATTTAAATACATACAATTGGATAATTAGTTCGTATGTTAGATAATAGCAAGGCAGTAGACCGTAGGAAGCTATTAAAAGCTGCGGGAGTCACGGGGATGGCCGGCCTTGCCGGTTGTCTGGGTAACGGTGGTAGTGGAGGTGGAGGTCAAAGTGAATATCTCAAAGCCGCCAATTCAATCAACTTTGGGGAAAATTGGGAAAAACGCCGCCTGACCACGCTCGACGAGTGGAAGATCGAGGATCGGAAAGCCGTACCTAGCGGGAACAAGCTTACGAATAAAAAAGCTTGGAAAGGTTCACAGTCAGTTAAGTCGGCACCCTGGAAGCCTCCAAAGGGTTGGAAAGATACGGCCGCCTCGGATATCAATAGCATCCAAATACTGAACTTCGGGGATTTAAAATACGATCCTGCGACAGTAGCAACGAACGCGATGTTCGAGGATCGCACTGGTATTAAACTCGAACCCCTCGAAATTGTTGTCGATCAAGCAATTCAGAAAGAGACATCATTCTTGAAGGCTAATCAGTCAAAACCGCAAATGTTCAATATCGTTAATGCTGACTCTCTTTCTTCCTTCGTGCAAGGGGGACATCTGACAAATCTCGATCCATTGATGTCGAAGAGTAAGATGTGGGATCCATATCAGCCGGTGGCTAAGCAGACGATGAAGTACCGAAAGCACACCTACGCGGGTCCTACTTACCTTGAAGGTAGTTTAGTGCACGTACGTCCGGATCTTCTCAAAGAACAGGGCGTTCCCAAAGATTCGGTGAAGTCCATCTTAAACGGAACCTGGACATGGGACGACCTTGAGGCCGCCATGAAGGCGTTCGAGGGTACTGGTTCATACGCGTGGGCATATCGTGGTTCCTCACGTGTCTATACGATGCGGGACTTCTTGAAGTTATTTTACCAGGCAGGCGGGTCATTTGTACAAGAAGATGGATCTTTGAAGATAAATTCTAAAGCCGGCTATACTGCCCTGAGCAAGATGGTTGAGTGGCGTGAGAAGGGATGGGTGCCCGATTCGGTCGTCAACTATGGTCAGGGTGATCTCGCAGATGGCTTCCTGTCCGGCCAATTCGCGATGGTTCCAGTCTTCGGTGACCTGGTGCCGAAATCACTAGAGAAATACAAGAAAGGCGAACAGTACCAACCTACTCTCAGCCCAAAGGGCGGAAAAGATGCGCCTACCCCAACTCGCGCAGGCGTCGCCTCTCCGACTAGCGTCGCTATCAACACGAATGCAAGCAAAGGTGCGAAGCTCGCATCACTTCTCTACCTCGACGCATGCCTCAGCCAGTCTAGTCAGTGGTGGCAGTTCGTCACAGAAGGAAATCAGTCCTACAGCAAGCGCGTCTACGAAGAAGCAGCAAAAACAGATGCTGCCAAGTTTGCAAAGATCCGTGGGAAGCAAGTAAAGCTTAATAAAGCCGAAGTTTTCCCACAGGAGCGTCCGATCAAACAACGAGTCAGTCAAGAATGTCAAAAAGCCATTGCGGGCAATATCTCCGCTAAGAAGGCGCTCGATAGTGCACAAGACTTCATCAACACGGTCACTGGTCAGTGACTATTCCCTCACACATATGTCACATCAAACAGAGACTTCCTTTACGGAACCCGAGACGAGATACGAGGAAATTCGCTCTCAGATTTCGGGGATCGTAAACGATCATATCCTCCTCGTGCTGCTGGGGCCAGCGTTGTTGGTTATTACAGCCATTTTCATCTATCCCGTTATCCAGCTGGTCAAACAATCGTTCTATTTGACCATCCCAGGTGTCCCGAACCGGTTCATTGGGCTTGAGAACTTCGCCAATATGTTCAATGAACAAGAATTCTGGAGTTACTTCCAACAGACATTGATCTACTCGTTCGGGTCGCTTCTAGTTAGTTTGGGTAGCGGTCTCACCGTTGCATTTGCGATAAATCACATCACAAACCAGCGACTGCGCAATGCCTACTCTACAGTCTTAATGTTCTCGTGGGCGATTCCGCTAGCTGTCGTCGCCCTCATCTGGAAGTGGCTCTTCACCGGCAACCAACTTGGATTTATCAACATGGTCTTGATGGACCTCGGTCTCATCAGCCAACCCTATGCGTGGCTGGCCAATCAACAATTAGCGATGTTGATAGTGACGCTGACCGATGCTTGGGCGCGGATGCCGTTTGCGATGATCGTGTTGTTAGCGGGCTTACAATCGATTCCCCAGCATATGTATGACGCTGCGAAGGTCGATGGTGCAACAACATTCCAGACGTTCCGTGCCATCACCCTTCCGTACCTCCGGCCATACATCGCGATCGTTGCGCTGATTAACTGGATGTTCGCCTTCCGTGCGTTTGCCATCATCTTCCCGATGACTCGTGGTGGACCCGGAACGCAAACAACCGTATTCAGCATCTATATCTACCGAACTGGCATGGTCAACTTCAACTACGGCCAAGCTTCCGCAATCGCGGTGTTCATCATCCTGATATCGCTGGCCGTGGCCACCTTCTACGTGACGAAAGTGATGGGAGGTGTGCAAGAAGAATGAGTTTGACTGATGAGGGCCACGAACGCATAAATTACGAAACCAGACAGCGGTTTTGGGACATCATCGAGAGCAAGTACGTCGTCCACCTTGTACTTGGGCTTGCGGTTCTCACCGTCATCGTGCCGCTCTTCTGGGAATTCTTGACGTCACTGAAGACGAATGATGCGGTCTATAATATGTCATATATACCACAAAATCCGACGCTCTCGACCTATTACAACGTCCTCGTCCAGCAGAATTACTGGAAGGCACTGCTGAACAGCATCATCATCTCAAGCACCACTACGGCAATCGTAATGGTACTCGCGACACCGGCGGGCTATGCGTTCAGCCGATTCCGGTTTCCCGGGGACAATATCATCTTCATCGGCGTACTGTTTTCACGGTTGTTCCCACCAATCGGGCTTATCGTCCCCTATTACCAGATTATGGCCTGGTTAGGACTGCTTAACAGCCTTCCAGGCATTATCATCGCACAGGTGTATCTCTGGCTTCCGCTGATGATCTACATCATGCGGAATTTCTTCATGTCCATCCCGTCGGATCTCGACGAGTCCGCCCGCGTGGACGGCTGTACAAAGTTCCAAGCATTCCGCAAAATTGCGTTACCGCTGGCAGCACCAGGTATAGCAGCGTGCTCCATCCTGACGTTCCTGTACTCATGGCGCGAGTTCCTCTTCTCGCTCATCGTCACGACCGACCTAGCGTCGATGCCCATCTCGGTGGCTGTGTACAAGTTCGTCGGTGACGTCTCCGTCCAGTGGGCGGGTCTGGCAGCCGCGAGCATGGTCGCCATAGTACCGACGATTATCATCGTGATGTTCTTCCAGCGGTACATCGTGAGCGGACTGACCGCGGGCGCACTGAAAGAATGAATATTAACAAGAAGAACCTATGAGCGAATCAGATTCCACAACGGCCGATATTTCGGCTTCGACCGATCGTACAGACGACGAAGACATTAACGTCCAGATCGACGGCTTCACGAAGGTCTTTCAGAATCAGACCGGCGACGATGTCGTCGCAGTCGAGGACGTGAACATCGACATCCGGCGGGGCGAGTTCCTCGTCTTCGTCGGACCGTCAGGGTGCGGAAAGACGACGACGCTTCGAACCGTTGCCGGCCTGGAGACCCCTACGGAAGGGCGCATCATTATCGAAGACGAGGACGTCACGGGACTCGATCCACGGGAACGTGGTATCGCGATGGTGTTCCAAAACTACGCGCTCTATCCCCACATGACGGTTCGCAAGAATATGTCATTTCCACTCCGAATTCGGAATTATCCAGAGACCGAGATTGACGAGCGAGTCCAAGAGGCAGCTCAACTGCTCGAAATAGCCGACCTGCTTGATCGGAAACCTTCGCAACTCTCGGGCGGTCAACAACAACGCGTGGCGCTCGGTCGCGCTATCGTCCGTGAACCGTCGGTGTTTCTGATGGACGAGCCACTCTCGAATCTCGACGCAAAGCTCCGAGTGCAGATGCGGACGGAGCTCAACGAGATCCACCAGCGCGTCGGGAAGACAACCATATACGTGACCCACGATCAGGCCGAGGCGATGACTCTCGGTGACCGCGTCGCCGTTCTAAATAATGGTGAACTCCAGCAGATCGGCAAGCCTCAAAAACTCTATGACCGACCGACGAATCGCTTCGTGGCTGGGTTCATCGGCGAACCACCGATGAATTTCATGGATATCGATCTCGTCAGTTCTAACGACGCTTTCCGTATTCAACGCGAAACCATGGATCTTGAACTCCCAGACGACGTCAATAGCGAACTCGATGGATACGCGAGTGAACTCGATGACGTGACCTTCGGAGTTCGTCCCGAGGATCTCCACGACGCCTCTGAGGTTCAGACGGTACCCGTTACCGAGGAGAACACCTTCGAAGCCAACGTTAAGGTCGTTGAGCCGATGGGTTCGGATAAATTCCTCACCGTCGAACCGTTCGAGGACGAATCCGAAATCAGTGCACGTGTCTCACCCGACAGTGGTGCCTCGGTCGGTGACATCGTCACCCTGGTGGTGGACATGGACAAGGTTCATATTTTCGATGAGCAGACAGGTGACAACGTCACCAAGCATCGATAGCCGCAAAGCTCAACCTGTTTTTCACTCTCCGTCCTACGCGTAACGCCGAAGTGACACGCTCCCTGCCGTAGGTAGTAGTTGTCGAACGAGATCGATCTCAATTGGGGACGATCAGCGTGAGGTCTAGCGCGGCGTTCACGAGAGGAACAGCGATTGTAGGGTGATTCGGGGATCTCTCACCTGTTTTCCGGCGGTATCCTAAAGCGGCAATAGATGAGGATACCGTCGATAATACAATCGGAACTCTCGATACCGTCTAATTATATCGGACGAATTGACTGTCTCGGTCGGTCTCACGGATAGGCTGTCCTCCGAGCGTACGTGGACTGGAGGTATCTGATGCTTCGAAAGCAGCCACATTCTTGCACGCGCCGGGGAACTTAGTTATCGTGGAAAAGGTGGCCAAGGCGTGGGAATTACGATATGGACAACACTTATCCAGTTCCTCGATAAATTGGCGGCTATGTCTACCCATACCACATCGGTATTTGAATCATCGCTCTCCGAACTTCATATCGACTGTACGCGTACAGATAGTTCCGAGTTTGTCGATATACTGCACGACGTTATCGAAGAACCTGCAGTTGGCACACCGTTTGAGGGATACGACGTCTCACTCGAAAACACGCGAGTCGAGCTCAACCCTACACCACGTCAACTACGGAACGCTGCAGTAGGGGTCACCCCCATCGAACGAGCGATCGCTGAGTACGGGTCGCTCGTCATTGAGTCGAACACCGCCGGCAATGAACCGGTCAGCCTCTATCCGCCGACACACGTCGGCGTCGTAAGGGAGAGTGACATTATCCCGGACGTCGAGTCGGCGACTACCTACCTCTCAAACCGATTCACTGCCGGGAAGTCCACCGTCTTCGCAACCGGTGTTAGTTCGACAGGTGACATGGGTGCCCTCGTCGAGGGTGTCCATGGACCGAAGACCGTCCACGTCATCCTCCTTACTGACCAATGAGTGCAAGTAGAGCACGTCGTCGGAAAGCAGAGAAAATCCGCCAACTTCTGAAAACAGAGGGGGACGCCATTCACGAGAATACATCGGTGTTCAACGAGGATCGGTACAACGCAATCGAGGGCTTTGACAAGTTCGAGAATCTCCGAACCGAGGCGCGCGCTATCAAGGAGGAGGCTATCGAAAATCTTCCTACCCTCCTCGATCAACTTCGCGAAAGCGTTGAGGCGAATGGTGGGAATCTCTATCTCGCTGACGGTGCGGCAGATGCCAACCGCTACATCGAGGAGATCGCCAAGTCTGAAGACGCGGAGACACTCGTGAAGAGTAAGTCGATGACTACCGAAGAGCTCGAAGTCAACGAACACCTAGAAGAAATAGGTATTGACGTCTTTGAGACGGATCTCGGCGAGTTCGTCTTGCAGGTTGCAGACGAGGAACCGTCGCACCTCGTCGGCCCGTCGCTTCACAAGTCTAAGGACGACGTCGCCGCTCTGTTTAACGAGTATTTTGCCCCGGAGGAACCCTTCGAGACGGCCGAGGAACTCACCGCGTTTGCCCGGGATTATCTCGGGGAAAAGATTTGTTCAGCCGATCTTGGAATGACCGGAGCGAACTTCGTACTCGCCGAGTCGGGCACCATCACCCTCATCACGAATGAAGGTAACGCCCGAAAGTGCGCCGTGACTCCTGATACGCACATCGCTGTCGCAGGCATTGAGAAAATCATTCCCGACGCAGAGTGTCTTCAGCCGTTCATAGAGCTTATCTCCAAGACTGCAACTGGTCAGGATATCTCGCAGTACGTGACTATGCTCACACCACCTGTCGATTCACCAACTATTGACTTCGACCGTCCCGACGAGCCAATCGGATCCGGCAAGCGCAACCGGGAGTTCCACCTCGTCCTCGTCGACAACGGTCGATTGGCGATGCGCGAGGACGACCAGCTCCGAGAGACGCTATATTGCATCCGGTGTGGCGCCTGTGCGAACTCCTGTGGTAACTTCCAGCACGTCGGCGGCCATGCGTTCGGCGGTGAGACTTACACCGGTGGTATTGCTACCGGCTGGGAGAGCGGCGTCCACGGTCAGGACGCCGCGTCTGACTTCAACGACCTCTGTACTGGCTGTTCACGCTGCGTCAATGCGTGCCCGGTGAAGATAGATATCCCGTGGATTAACACGGCTGTCCGTGACCGGGTCAACCGCGCAGATGACTCTAAGACGTTTGACTTCCTCGTCGAAGGACTAACGCCAGATACCGAGCCGAGCGGTCTCGATATCCAGAAGCGGGTGTTCGGGAACTTCGAAACACTCGCGAAACTAGGGAGCGCAACTGCACCCCTCTCAAATTGGATTACTAACATTGACCCAGTGCGGATCGCAATGGAAAGGTATCTGGGTATCGACCCACGTCGAGATCTCCCATCGTTTGAGCGCGAAACGCTTGTAGACTGGTTTGAGAGCCGCCGTCCGCGGACGCCTAACGCCACCGCCGATCGTAAGGTCGTTCTCTACCCAGACGTCTACACTAACTACGTGATGGTCGACCGAGGGAAGGCCGCAGTCCGGACACTTGAGGCGCTCGACGTACACGTCGAACTCACGGCACCCGCAGAGAGCGGGCGGGCCCCACTTTCACAGGGGATGATTTCAACGGCAACCGAGTGTGCGACCGAGATCGCCGACGATCTTGATCCATATATCGAAGCGGGTTTTGACATCGTCGTCATCGAACCGAGCGATATTGCCATGTTCCAGCGTGAATACGAAAAACTGCTCGACGATGATGTCCACGACAGTATCCGCGAAAACAGCTACGAGATCATGGAGTATGTCTACGGCCTGTTCCACAACGGCGCCGACCTGGACGTGCTTGCCGACCCCGATGGTTCCATCGCGTATCACAGTCACTGCCAACAACGAACCCTCGGTCTCGAAGTGTACACCGAGGCCGTTCTCTCTGATCTTGGCTTCGATGTCGTAACCTCCGACGTCGAGTGCTGCGGCATGGCCGGGAGTTTCGGCTACAAGAGCGAGTACTACGAGTTGAGCATGGAAGTCGGGTCGGATCTCGAGGCACAGTTCACCAACAAGACCGACAAGACACTCGTGGCGAGCGGAACCTCGTGCACGGAACAGATGGAGTCGTTGTTCGGCCGGGAGATCACTCACCCGATCGAGCTGATCGCCCCGACTCGGTAGGGGTAACTGGAGCTCTGTACAACAATTCGATGATGGCACTGTCTCCCCTCCCTACTCGCTTCGCTCGCTCCTTGAGGATGGGGGATTAGCGTCTATATTCAGCGAAAATTTAACCTTGACGTGACTGCGGATGAGGATCTACTCGACTTCTAATCGTCTGCGGGTACGGCATGTGGGCCGTGGCTCTCAGCGACGCGAAATCCTACGAGGGCTGCGCCTGTCCATGCGAGGGAGCTCGCGGCGATGAACGTCGTCTCGAAGCCGACAACCATCGCAGAGATGCCGAACAGCGGCGGCCCAACCATCCCACCAAGCCCACGGGCAGTCGACCGGAGGCCGATGAGTTCGGACTCACGTTCGACCGGCGCGACATCGCCGATGAAGGCTATGATACCAGTCTGGAGAGCAGAAAACGCTGCACCCAGAGCGAACAACCCTACTCCGGCGATGAGCACGCGAAAGAAAAGCAAGTCCGGAAGCGTCGCAAGTCCGAGGAAGAATGAGTAGAATCCGCTTCCCGCAAGGCCGACGACGATGAGTTGCTTCCGACCGATGTCGTCGGCAAGCCGTCCCATCAGATACATTCCGCCGATTTGGACGGCAGGATTTATTGCGAGAAGGATACCCATCATAAATGGGGAGACGCCGACGTTCGAAACGAGGTAGACGGGGAGCAGGCTCGTCATCCCGAGGACAGTCAAGCTCCGGAGGAAAGAGGCGACGTATAGCCACTGGAGACCGTTCGTCCGCAGGTGATCGATGCCTGTGGTCGGAAGAAGCCGGCGAATTGTGTATTGTGCGATATGGCTTACGGTGATCTTGCGATTATGGTCGGGTGTCGGATCCTCGATAACGAGACAGGCGACGGCGACAATGGCCGAGAATACAGCGAGTAGGAGGTAGACGGTTGAGCGAGCGAACAGTTCGATGAGCGCTCCGGAGGCGAATTGGCCGAGCATGAAGCCGACCGCAGCGGCGCTCGAGAACAATCCGACGGCTCGACCACGCCCTGCGTCGCCACCCTGCTCACTGACGACCGTCAGCATCACCGGTAGGAATCCAGCCGCGAAGATAGCGAATAGGGTGCGGAAGCCGAGCGATCCCAACACACCGTCGACGAACGTTAGCGGGAAGACGGCGGCGGCTGCTAGTGCCGCCGAGAGGACGAGAACTGCCCGGCGGCGGCCTGTCACGTCCGCGATCGCGCCCCAAACCGGGGAGAACACCATTAGACCAAAGAAGAACGTCGCCGTCACTAGGCTGACGGCGAGGGGCGTTCCGACGCGGCCGACGTAGATGGCCATGACGGTACCCATCAGAATAGTAGCACCCTTATTGGCAGCAGCTGCCACCGCAATAGCTATGTTCTGTCCGCTAGTCTGTCCTGTCGAACCGAACTTCACAGCGTTACCACCTGGGTTTGTTCCGCAACCAATTCGATCGGTCGATGTCGTCCATTGCCTCTGCGTACTCCGTCGCCGTTGACTTAACCGGGGAGTACGCTAGCGGGTCGGATTCTTCGTACTTTTGGCGGGGGCGCTCCAGACTGCAGACCGGTTCATTTAGTGCTCGGCCGATGAGGTCGTGGAGGGCCATGTCGATTGCACCGTAGACCGTGTTTTGAAGTTTCAGTTCTAAAGGTCTGCGCTCGAAGGGATTCATCCCTTTGACGAGATTACGAACCCTATTCAGGGCTTCACTTTGATCTCTGTATGTTTCCCCGAGGCCAACCTCACCGTCAATCGTCGTGAGCCGAACCAGTGCTCGTGCCGCAATGTCGCTATATCCTCCCCACGAGTTTCGGAGACGGGGTTCTCGATAGGCAGCCGGGATAACTTCTACGTTAGTAACGTGCATATGGTGTCTGTTGTCGTATCTATTATTAATTCTCCCCCTCGAAATTGATCTTCTGTTTCATCTTGCCTAAAGGCAAGTCTTTTAGTGAGTTCTAAAAGCATGATTATTGATAGCAATGACCTATGAGCCTTTGAAGGACGATCTCCGAGACGTTGCCTTCACGAATCCGACGCCGTTCGACGAGGATGGCGAGATGGTTCTCCATGACGAACTGGCGTCGAACATCGAATACGTCCGGAATGCTGGCGCTCGTCTAATCGTTCCCTGTGGCAACACCGGCGAGTACTACTCCCTCTCGAACGACGAGCGAGTTGCTGTCGTCGAGACAACAACGGAAGCCTTCGAAGGTGCTGGATCCGTCGTCGGTGGCGTCGGGGGAAGCACGAAGAACGCAAAGATGCTCGCCGACCGCTACGCAGATGTAGGGGCTGACGCTATCATGGTAATGCACCCGGTTCACACCTACATGCACGAAGATGGCATTCTTGACTACTACCGATCGCTCGTCGACCACACGGATCTTGGTGTCGTCCTCTATAAGCGTGGAGCAGAACTCACCCACGAGCATATTCGCGCACTCTCAGAACGTGAGAATGTGGTTGCGGTCAAATATGCAGTTGGTGATCTCTCGGCGTTCTCGAAGGGCGTCCGAACAACTCCCGGAGATATTGTTTGGATCAATGGCATTGCCGAACGATTCGCTCCCTCGTTCCACGTGGAAGGTGCCGAGGGCTTTACGACGGGTATTGGAAACTTCATCCCGCAGAAGGTTCTTACCCTTCAGGAAGCGCTCGATGATGGTGATCTGACGCGTGCGAAGAAAATCCGCGACCTGCTCCGGCCATACGAGGATCTTCGCGAAGAAACCGGTTCGAACAACCGCTTTAGCTCGGCAAACAACGTTCCCGCCGTCAAGTACGGTCTCGAACTTGCAGGTCAATACGGCGGTTCCGTCCGTGAACCACTGGTCGCACTCTCAGAAGATGACCAAAAGCGCGCAGAAGAGTATTACGAGGTCATTTCCGATGCATCACTGTGAACTACCCCACTCTATGTGCCTCACACGTTAAGGGTGGGGCTTCCTGCTTCGAGAATGTACTCTGCAGGGACCGAAGCGGTTCCCGTAGGAGCACGGTCTCCATAGGTATTGATCCGGGGCGTCCCGCTTCGATATCTGCGTTCTTCAACCCGAAAACCAAGATATTTTACACCGTGTTCCAGTTCCTCTTCGTTGTGACTCCACACGACGGACAGGAGTGCTCGCGTACCCAGCGTGGCTTATCGGACGACACGCCACACGCCACGTACTGCTTGGTCGTTCCTCGTGGGTTGACAGCGACGTTGGGTCACTTTTATACCACCTAATCACCAAGCACCCGACAATGGACGTTGGTAACACGGATCTCGATATAGAAGATGTTGATAAGACCGAGTGGACGATACAAGACGAGGAAGCACGTGAGCACATCCGCCGATCAACGGACGAAATCGCCTCGCTTGTCCGCTCTACAATTGGTCCTTACGGGTTAGAGAAACTCATCGAGACTTACGACTACCAGAACCAACCAGAAGTCGTCCTTGCGGCGGACGCAGACCAAATTCTCGCCGCAGTCGAACGCGGAGACGGCTTCAACGAACCGGTCGCTGCGTTGTTCGTCGATGCAGTCGACTCGATGCAGCGAGGACTAGGTGATGGAACCGCAACGGCGCTCGTTCTTACAGATGCACTTATCAAGAGGGGATTCGATCTTATAAAAGACGGTATCCATCCAAGTGCAGTTATCGTTGGCTATTCGATAGCCGCAAATCGAGCTGGCAAGGTGCTCGACGACTTCGCTCGGGAGTGTCCCCTTGACGACCACCAATTGCTCCGCCAAGTCGCAAGCACAGCAATGACCATTGATCTCGATGATGCGGCACGGTTCCAGTATGCAGAACAAGTGGCTGACGCCATCGTTGGACTCGCTGAGGCAACGGACGGCCAGTGGCTTAACACTGATGACGTGGATGTCATCGCCGACACCGGTGTCGAAGAGCATCTGTACCGTGGCGTTATTGTCCAACGCCACCCTTCTCCCATCCAAGAGGACGAAGACTCACTTGCTGCGTTCGATTGGACACCCACCGTTAAGGATACTCTCGAAGATGCGACGGTGGCGATTATGGATAGTGAGGTGTCCTTCGGGAAGACTGCGACATCGCTCGAGGAGACGCGACTCTCCTCGCTGAACACCCTCAAACAGCAACAGAGGGCGCTCGTCAACAGCCGAGAAGCATTTGCCGACCATCTCGCCACGCTTGAGGTAGATGTATTTATCTCACAGGAAGACATCGACGATGACGTTCGAAGTGCCCTTGAGCGGGAAGGAATTACAGTTATCGACCGCGTTCAATATCCAAAATCGGACATTACCCGTTTAGCACGGGCGACAGATGCCTCGGTCGTTTCGCACATCGATGATTTCACACCGGATATGCTTGGAACCGCCGGCCGCGTACGTGAGTTGATCCTCTCGGACGAGAAGTGGATCATCTTCGACGAATGTGAGGGCAGTGTCTTCTCTCTCGTTGTATCGGCCGACACAGCGTTTGCGGCGACCGAGCACGAGCGTATCGTCTCGAATGCTCTTGAGGTCACCACGATGGCAGCAATCGATCAGCAGGTAATTCCAGGTGCGGGCGCTCCGGCCGCCGCTATCGCAAGTGATCTGCGCCAGTACTCTCGAACGATTGCTGAGCGGGAACAACTGGCTGTAGAGGCGTTCGCCGATGCCCTCGAGGACTTCCTGAGGTTACTCAGCGAAAACGCGGGATTCGACCCGATCGACGTCGTGACGACTCTCCGGAATGCGCACGCCGACGATTCAGTCGTCCCACTCGGCATGAACTTCACATCCGGAGAGATCATGGATGCCTGGGAGGCTGGCGTTGTTGAACCTCGGCGAGTGTTCTCGCAAGCGATCGAGACCGCCTGCTCGACCACCGAGCAGCTATTAACCGTCGACACTATCTTATACCCAAATGTCAATCTAGAGTCGTTTTCACCCGAGATAGAGCACGATTAATGCATACTTCCAGATCCTGGATCAGGTACGTCAACGCCGGTCGTTTCACCTTTTTCCCCAAGGTCAGACGCTGCTAGTTGCTCGTCGATTCGTATAAGTTGAACGGCGAGATCCGTAGCGACGGTAAACGTCGCGCGAACTTGTTCCGGCGGATCGACGAGTGAATCGTCGGCGAGTACGTCCCGGGTTTCGCCAAGGATAGAGTCGACGCCATAGGTGTCCCGTCCTTCAGTATGTGCGACGATAAGTTGGATGATTGCCTCCCAACCATCTGCGCCACCGTTTCGGGCGAGCGCGCGCGGGACAGTAGAAAGGGCCACAGCGAAGGCCTCTACAGCCAATTGTTCCCGTCCCGAGATCGATCGGGCGTGCTTTTTGACGGCTTGGGAGGCCCCAATTACGGCTGCACCGCCGCCGGGAACAACGGTTTTACTATCGCGCGCGCTTGCTGCTGCGAACAGCGCGCGTTCCACGGACGCTTTGAATTCGGAAGTTGCACGTGGATCGGGAGCTCGACAGAAGAGAGTATAGACTGATTTCGTTCGACCCTCGACGTGAACCATATCAGTTCCCGCATGCCGCCGCACATTGATATCCCCTTGTCCAAGGGACTCAGCAGAGACGTCCTTGAGCGACGGAACAACCGTCGCTCCGGTCGCACGAGCGATTCGGCCAAGGTCGCCATCATCGACCTGTGGTACGGCGAGGACGCCCCGGTTTGCAAGAAAATTTACGACTCGTTCGTTTACCGCCATCGAGGTGAAAATAACGTTACAACCCGCATCGACGGCTGTGGTGAGTGTCTCACGGAACTGCGCCCGTTCGTGCTCGCTAAGAGCGTTCCGAGTCTCAAAGGAGTCTACGTGAAATTGAGTCTTACTTGAGGAACCAGTTCCGCCGACGTTTGGGACATCAAGTGTGGTCGTGAGGACGGCCACGCCGGCGTGGTTGACCGATCGCGGCATTGTTTCCACAGCGGGGTTGAGGTCAAGAACGACCCCAGGGACGAGTTGCGTCTCGGCCTGTGCTCCGCCAATGCGAGAGGTGACCTTGACCGATTGATCGACCGATTTTTGGTCAGATTCGGCAACCTCGTCGAGAACCTCTGTGATATACTGAGCAATCATTGTGTGCTTACTCACGTCACGCGTGCCCGTAAGAGCAGTCCGTGCGACAGCAGCCGTGCCGAACTCATCAAGAGGTCTGGCGTACTGATCCAGGTACTCACTCGCGACGTTCATCGCCTCACGGTAGCCGCGCTCGATGACGGTTGGGTGACACCCCTGATCAAGAAGCCGATTTGCCTCCTTCAGGAGCCCCCCTAGGATCGTAATAGCGGTTGCTGCTCCGTCCCCGTGTTCCTTAGAGAAGTCGGACACAGCTGTTGTGAGGAGCGAGACCGCGGGATTTGACACGTCCAAACGTTCGATTATCTCGGAACCCGACGATGTTGTTGTGACTGTTCCGTTAGCCTCGATGATCATCTTGTTTGCCCCGAAGGGACCGAGCGACGACTGGACGATATCACACACTGTCTGAATGTCGCGCGTGATCGAGGTTTCTTTTTCGTTGGTCATGGTTGATAGTGTGTGGCACTGCTCTTATGTTTGTTGTAGAATCCATTCTTGAGAACTTGATTCTCATTCTTCCATCTATTTGGAAGAATAATTAAGGACCAATAAATTTGGGTTGGGGCAAAGCTTAATAGCATATCATTTCCAACTGTACAAGGGTATGCCAGAAAGTGACATGCTGCGCGATGACAATGAAAACGAGTCAACTACAAGACGAACTTTCATGAAAGGTGCGGGGGCTACGGCGGCTGCAGGCGCTCTTGGTGGCCTCGCTGGTTGTTCTAGCAATAATGGTGGCGGCGATACCCCCGGAAACAATAATGGAGGAAGTCAGGCGTCAATGACCGTCAACTTCGTTTCTGGGATGGCCGCAGAGAACTCTGACATTCGGAGCCACTATCAGAAGTCCATGAAGGACTTCGCGAAAAAGAACGGTAAGGTCAACGTCAACCTACAGGCCGTTTCCTACGGGGATATTAAAACGAAGTTGTCATCGACCGTCAACGCCGGTAATCCGCCGGCGATCGCCGAGGGTGGCGCGCTCGGCCTAAAGTTCTACAACCAAGGGAAGGTGCCGGATCACAAACCATTCTTCGACAAAACAGACAGTCTCCCGGACGACCTCACCTCAGCGAACAAGAACTCTGCACAGTTCCGCGGGAAGTACTGGTCCGGCGGTGCCCAGCGCCATACAAGCAGCAACCTAGGTATCAACGTTCAGGCGTTCAAGAAGGCGGGCGTCACCAACCCAAAGAAGGATTTGGCGACGTGGAGTCAGTTTTACGACTATCTTGAGAAAATCGACAAAAACCAGGACATCACCGCTTGGGAGGAGACGGGTGTCTATAATGACCTTGAATCCTACTGGGGTGAGGCACGTACTGCCTACACTGGCGGAACCGACCCATGGCTTCGTGGCAATCCAAAGGATCCGACTATCGTCGTCGGAAGCAACCACAAGGACGCACCGAAGACGGACGGTATGATCAAAAACTGCATCAAACTCGCACGAAAGTTCTCGAGCAACAAGTCCGCCTCACGGGGGGACGAGGAGATTCCTTCACTCATGCTCACGAACCGCGTCGCGTCCTTCATGTACGCGACACCAACGGCCAACCGCTGGCGACAAGTCAAGTCGGACGTCAAGTTCGGTTGGAAGGGCGGTAACGGGGACGTCATGCTGCTTCCCAACCCAAAACTCGACCCAGAATACGGGGCAAAGGTCGGAATCCCGGAACTTGAGGGTGTTTCTGGCGAACATGGCGGTCATGTTTGGTCACTCGAACAGCAGACATCCATCTTCGACGTCAGTAAGAAGAAACAGCAAGCCGCGTGGGATCTCAACGTCTACATGCTCACGGATAAGGACTTCGCCCTTCCTGCATGGGGTAAGTACTACGAAGCGATCCCCGGCACCACGTCGATGGGGAAGAAGCTCCTCAAAAACTACGGTGACAAGCTCACATCATGGACGACGAATGCAATTGACAGTGTGAACAAGTACGGTCCCCAGTATGCCACGACCGGGGCATCATGGGACGTGAAGGGAACCAGCGATATCCGCTGGAACAACATTAACAAGACCATCTCGTCGAGCATTGCTGGACAGCTCTCTCCCCAGGAAGTACCCAAGAAAATTAATCAGAATATCAAGAAGACGCTGAAGGAACAGAACAAGTGAACGCTTACATTGATCACTCGTCACTTGTTTCAAACTGGTAATCCATATCTTTTTTATGGGTCGAATCCAGGGTATGGATAACATGGCGCAAGCAGCACAAAGTGCCGAAGAGATCCGACGTAAGTATGGGTTGACTGAGGAGTCGCTCTGGAATCGTCTGAAGCGGAACTGGACGGGATACCTCTTTATCCTCCCGACGTTCGTGATGTTCACGTTACTATTTTATATTCCGATGATACAAGGGGTGTGGCTGACGTTCACGAACGCCCAGCTTGGCGGTGCGGGCTCTTCGAATTTCATTGGGCTCGATAACTACATGTGGATGATCACAAACGATCTATTCGTATTCGCGCTTGGCTGGTCCATCGTCTTCGTCTTCGCGACAACGCTTCTCCAACTTGTGCTTGGCATGCTCGTGGCTGTCCTCTTGAGCGAAATTAAAGAAGGCCCTCGGGAATGGCTAAGTGCAATCATTATGTCTCCATACTTCTCGGCGCCACTTGCAGGTGGTGTCGTGTGGATGTGGTTCTTGAGCCCTGATTTCGGATTCATGAACATGTTTCTATCCGATATCGGGATACAGAACCCACCGACGTTCCTCTCCCAAGGGCTTTGGCCCTATATCTCTATGATCATCGCACAGGCCTGGCACGACTTCGGCTATGCAGGAATCATTTACTCGGCGGCCGTCATCAATATTCCAAGTGAACAGTATGAAGCTGCCGCACTCGCGGGTGCGGGGCGTCTGCGCCGGTTCCGTGATGTCACCCTTCCTCATCTCGTCACCCCGACGATTATCGTCCTCGCGCTACGTACCGCGTGGAACATTGCCGAGTTCGCCCAGCCGTTCGAATTGACCGGTGGAGGACCAGGAACTCGCACTATGCTTTTGAGCATCCTCACGTATGAAGTAGCCTACGTAAGACTCAACTTCGCACGTGCCTACACTATCGGAATGGTGATGATCGTGCTGGCGATGAGCGCCGCCATCTTCTACGTGACCGTGATAAACGAAGAGGAGGATCTCTATCTATAGCCATGATCAACGCAAATAAACGCTCACGGTTCCTGTTGTACGCTGGGCTGCTCGTCATGGCAGTCTGGGCGCTTTTACCCTATTACTGGGTCATCCGAACATCTATCCTAAGCAACTTTGCTTCTATCGATCCGTCGACGGGGTACTTTCCCATCTCGGAACTCACGCTCGAACCATACTTTCAAATTTGGAATTCGTTTGCAATGACGACATATTTCAAGAACAGCATCATCGTCGCGCTTTCAGCAACGCTCATCTCGCTGTTCTTCTCCATCCCAGGTGCGTACGCATTTGCCCGGCTTGACTTCCCAGGTCGCAAATTCCTGTTCTACACCGCGGTGTTCACAATAATGTTTCCCTGGATCGTTATCACGATTCCAGTGTACAACATCTTCTATACCCTAGGACTCATCAACTCGTTAGAGGGCATCATTATTGCGCTGTCTATCTTCGTTCTGCCCCAGACAATCTGGCTTCTCCAGGGATTCTTTCGGCAAGGCATCCCACCGAACATCGAAGAGGCTGCACTCATCGACGGCCATTCAGAGATCGGTGCATTCGTACGTATCGTCTTGCCACTCTCACTGCCCGCCGTCGGTGCGGCCGCCCTCTTCTCGTTTCTCACTGCGTGGAATAACTTCCTGTGGGTGTTCGTACTGACCAGCGACAAGAGCGTGCGGACGGCAACCGTCGCTATCCACTACATCCTCGGCAGTGATGCATTCCGCCAGTGGAACTTGCTGATGGCCGCGGCAGTGCTCTTAGTGCTACCACCGGTCATTTTCTACGCGCTCTCACAACGCTTCGTCGGGGAGGGCCTTGCCGGGTGATACCAATGCAGGTACCTCTATCCCACGCGATTGAAACGGTAAGAACTAACAACTACAGTGTAAACAGTACGTCAAAGGAGAGCATATATCATGGCTAACGTCGAATTCGATAACGTCACTAAAGTGTTTGATACTAGTTCAAACACTATCGTCGCTGTTGAGGAACTTGACCTAGAAATCAAAGACGGTGAGTTCATCGTCTTCGTCGGCCCATCTGGCTGTGGGAAATCGACCACTCTCCGCATGGCCGCAGGCTTGGAGTCCATCACTGACGGCGAACTTCGTATCGACGGGCAGCGCGTCAACAATGTATCCCCGAAGGATCGAGACATCGCCATGGTGTTTCAGTCGTATGCACTCTATCCCCACAAAACCGTTCGGGGTAACATGGGCTACGGCCTTGGACTGAGTACCGACTTGACCGATGAGGAGATTAACAGTCGAGTCGAGGAAGCGGCCGAAATGATGGGTATCGAAGACCTCCTTGATAAGAAGCCGGGTTCTCTCTCAGGCGGTCAACAACAGCGCGTCGCAACAGGGCGCGCTATCGTCCGCGAACCAGAAGTATTCCTCTTCGACGAGCCGTTGTCAAATCTCGACGCGAAACTCCGCAAGCATATGCGAACGGAGCTCTCCCGTATTCACTCAGAACTCGGCATCACGACTATTTACGTCACGCACGACCAGGAGGAGGCGATGACGATGTCTGATCGCATCGTCATCCTCAACGGTGGCGCACTCCAGCAGGTCGGCGAACCTAAAGAGGTGTACTACCAGCCGACGAACCTATTCGTCGCAGACTTCATCGGGAGTCCCTCGATGAACTTCCTCGATGTCGAGCTAGATGGAGGTAATCGTCTTGTTAACGATGGGAGCTTTGACTTCCAAGTCTCCGATAAGTTCGTCGACACGCTCAAAAGCGTCTCGGATAGCACGCAGTTTACGTTCGGTGTCCGCCCGGAGAACATCCGAGTTGACGAGAACATCCCTGACGCCCAAGCCGTGAAAGCGACTGTCGAAGTTGTCGAAGTCATCGGATCGGACAACTTTATCTACCTCGACCTAGACGGAAAGGAGTTCCGCGTCCGCAGCCCCTCCTATATTGAACCAGCGGAGGGTGAAGTGGTCACAATCACCTTCGATGAGGAGGCAATTCACCTCTTTGATGGCAATACTCGTGAGGCTCTTGTCCACGGAACCGTCACTCACGAGTCGGACGAGATGCCAACCCCAGCGAAAGGCGAACAGGATCGCGCAGTCAGTGACTGAAATCCTTCTCCGGGATCACTACTCGTAGACGTGGACGCTCCCGGTCGTATTCGACTCGATATACTCCCAATCATACTCAACACCCAAGCCGGGACCGTTAGGTACTTCGACCATTCCGTCATTATCGATGGTATCGAGCATATCGGAGTAGCCACCTCGGTAAACCGGCGGTTGCGTATTCTGGCAGTTCGGATGGACGAGTGCGAGTTCGTAGTAATTGGTGTTGCGTGTCGCGGCAATACAATGGCGCTGGGCCGGCCCGGGCGCGTGGAATTCCACGTCGATTCCGAAGCCTTCAGCGATGTGGGCGACCTTCATCGCGCCTGTAATGCCGGCGTCGTACTCAGGATCTGCCCGCACAAAGTCAGTAGACTCGCTCGCTGCGAAGTCTGACTTAAGTTCAAGACCTCGGACGTGTTCGGTCTGGAGGATGGGCGTGTCAAGTCTCTGTGAGAGCTTTCGGTGAGCGTGCATCGAGATTCCGCCGTCACGGAATGGATCCTCGTACCAGAAGAACTCCTGTTCGTCGCATGCCTTGCCAAGTTGGAGTGTGTCGGCGAATGTCTCAAGTTCGCAGGCCGGGTCGTGCATTAGATCCATCTCATCGCCTACTCGTTCGCCGACGGCGTGGACCGCGTCGATTTCCCGCTGGAGTTCACGCTGATCGTCACCACCACCCCAACCATGAATTTTGAAGCCGTTGTACCCCATTTCCAGACACTCCTCGGCAAAGTCGGCGAACGCTTGCGGCGAGTCGAGACCATCGTTCTCATCGCCGTGGTACGTGGACGCGTACGCAGGGAATCGTTCACGGTAGGTGCCGAGGAGTTCGTGGATGGGCGCGTCATAGTACTTCCCGGCGAAGTCCCAGAGGGCGATATCGATCGGACCCATCCCCATCCGATCGTACTTCCGGAGCGCTCGTTTCACTTCGCTCCAATGTTTCTCGCGCTCAAGTGGGTTCTTCCCAATCAAGTAGTTCGCGATAATGTTATACTGTGCGGCTGCGGGCGAGTTACCACCGACGTACTCGCCAGTAATCCCCGTATCCGTATGGATCTTGATGCCGAACAATTTACGCTCAGTCGTTTCGCCCGGGTCGTAGACGAGATTGAAGCCGTGTTTGTCAGTTCCGACGTCTTCCAGTTCGTAGCTAAACTCGGTACTCTCTATTAACGTTATCTCCGGTGGCATTCACACATACCGTCACACGGCTAATTGATAAAGACGGGGGGGATGTCAGCGATTCGGATGGACGGTTGCACGATAGGCTTCGCCGGCGGCTTGCGCCTCGTAGGCGGATTCAGCTTCGTCAAGGCTGACACGATGATTGAACAGTTCACGGAAAGGGAGGTTTTCAGATGTCTGATTAAGCAGCGAAATGGCCGTCTCGAACTGGGAAGGCGGGTAGGCAAGACTCCCGCGGATGGACAGTTCCTTGTGAATAAGCTGGGAGGGGTCGATCTCAGCCTCACCGTTGGAGGCGTAATGGCCCACCTCGACGACGGTGCCAGCCTTTCGCGAAATGTCGATCGCCTGTTCGAACGCAGTCGGGTGGCCAACTGCCTCGATGACGACATCTGGCCCGTCACCGCTGGGCGTCATCTCGTCGATAGCGTCGATGAAGGTTTCATCCTCATAGTCACCGACATTAACGGTGTGAGTCGCACCGAACCGGGTGGCGAGGTCGAGGCGCTCGTCAACCAAATCGACAGAGATGACTTGGCCAGCGCCTGCGTGATTTGCCGCAGCAGAGGTGAGCATCCCAATCGGGCCGGCACCCTGCACGACAACGGACTGACCGATGCCGAACCCCTCACGAATCCAGGGAATACCTGGCTGATAGGAGAGATCAAGGGCGTGGGTTGCGACAGCAAGTGGTTCGACGAGTGCGCCAAGTTCCACGTCGAGGTCGTCGGGTAGGCGGAAGAAGTGCGCATCCTTCTCGATGATGAAGTACTCGCTCATACCGCCGTGGATGTGTGGTTCGTCCTCGATGTCACGAAAACCGTATACTTTTCGCTCGGTGCACGCAAGTGGATGGGCAGGGACATGGTTCGTATACCAATCGTCAACGACATTGACACCGGGGACGACAGTGATACCGTCTCCCGGCTCGATGCGATTACCTGCTGAATCGGTCGTAACGTTTTCACCGACCTCCTCGACGATGCCCGCAAGTTCATGGCCGGGGACGACTGGGAAGTCGAGGTCCAGTCCACCCTCTCGCATGTGGACGTCTGAGCCACAGATACCGGTGAGTTCGACGTGGACAAGTAGTTCGTCAGTACCGATATCGGGGACATCGACAGTCCGGATGTCGATGTCACCTGACTCGTCCATAACAATTGTTTGTGATTGCATCACATTGAACAAACGTCACCGACTACAAATAAATTCGCCCGGAATCTCAGTTGGCCCTGAACTCGTTGACGAGTGTACCGACACCTTCGATTTCGACTTCGGTAGTATCCCCGTCGGAGAGTGGCCCCACGCCAGCGGGCGTACCCGTGAGAATCACGTCACCAGCTTCAAGGGTCATATAAGCTGTTATCTCTGCGATAAGCTCAGGAATCGTGAAGATGAACTCTGCGCGAGACGAATTTTGAACGACTTCGCCGTTATGTCGAAGCTGAATGGATGCATCCTCAGGGACGTCCTCTGCAGGAACGATGACTGGACCGAGAGGACAAGCATTGTCAAACGCCTTGCCGCGGATCCAATTTTGCTCGACCATCTGATCGTCACGGTTCGAAATATCGTTCGCACAAGTGAAGCCCTCGACGACATCGTAGGCGTTCTCGGTATTGACGTTCCGACACTGTTTCCCGATGACGACGGCCAGCTCGGCCTCGTACTCAATTTCGTCTTTGTTGGGAAGTAACGATATCGTGTCATCGTGAGCCGCGAGTGTGTTCGGAGGTTTCAAGAAGAGAAGAGGGCGCTCAGGAACTTCCATGCCCGACTCCTCGGCGTGGTCCTCATAGTTGAGACCGACACAGACGATTTTCGAGGGATCGGCCGGCGGGAGAACGGTGATTTCCTCTAAGTCGTAGGTACGGTCAGCGAACATGACGGCGTCATTTTTCCAAGTACCACGCCGGACACTCCCGGCGGGATCCAGAAATCGTACAATACCCATATGATAAGGCGGTTCGCAGTTACCATCAAAAGGCTTTCTATTATCCTACTCGGAAGGGAATTTTCATCGCGTAGAATTGTAAGGAGATCTCTCGGCAATGGCAAGCTGGCAGCTACATTGAAGGACCGACTCGCGTGATAGCAAACTCAGTGATACCGTGACGCTCTGAACAGGTCTTTTCACCGTTTGCAACGGTGAGAACACGTTCGGCCAAGTCCGTGGAGGTGATCGCCGAGGCATCGATGTCGATATCATCCGGCAGTGCTGCGAGCGTGTCCTCGTTGGCGGATACCTTTAGAACTGGCACGATCGGGTGACCCGTAGGAATGCCCTCACCGGTGACGTGGAGCACGATTTGTGCGCCGGCTGCTGCGAGGCCAGTCGCCGCCTCTTCGAAGCGCGAGGGTGCATCGACGATGGCGAGTCCTTGATCGTGGGTGGCTACCTCACCGTACGAAACGATCTCGCGGATGGGAAGGCTGCCACAGAAGCGGGTGCAATCTTTGAAATCACATTCTCTCGCCTTCGAATAGACACGCGTGGCTCGCGCCGGAAGGTTCTGATGACGTTGGAGGAATGCCTCGACGTCCAGTGTCGTATCCCCGTCGGCGGCTGCACACGTTTCTTTAGGATGAGCAGTAAACCGCTCATTGCCAGCAACGATAACACGGCCACCCGCCTTGATGACAGCGCGGGCGAATTCACCAACAAGGGGATCGGCCTCTCGCATGGTGGACTCACCGAGGTCGCTGCTTACGATGCCTACCGTTAAATCGCCAAGCGAGGATCGTGTCCGTGTAGCAGCCTCGATGTGCTCGCCGAGATCCGAGACGGCCTCGATACCCTGTTTGATGCAAGGTTCGGTCCCCCCGGCGTCTTGGATGGCGATTTCGCGAACGGGGAGATTACGAGAGGAGAGTGCGGCGGCGACACTGTCGCTTTGCACGTGCTCGCAGCCGAGTCCGACGACGACCGTTCCGGCAATATTCGGATTTGACCCGACGCCAAGAAACGTCTCCTTCGTCTGATCGTTATCAGCGCCGAGTTGCGCACAACCGTGATCGTGTGGCGCGACCACTGCACGGTCGGCGCGAGCTGCAACCTCCTCGGCGACAAGGTGTGAGCAGATGACCGACGGAAGGACGAGAACCCGGTTTCGAGTCCCAAGTCGCCCATCCGAGCGACGGTATCCGATGAACGTCTCCTCATTCAATTCAGTCTCTTCGGTGAAGGCGTCAGTCGTCATACTGTCCCCTCTTTGGCCGCACGGTCGCCGCGGCCACGTGTACTCTCGCAGTTATGCGTATGAACCCATTCGCCGGCGATGACGTCTTGGGTCATCCGACCGATGACCTCGCCATACTTCTGAACCGTCTCACCTTCGGAAATATCCGTGAGTGCGATCTTATGCCCAAACGAGACGCGTTCGTCAAGGGTGATGGTGTCACCCTCGTACTCGATAGTGCGACCGGCATCAACGTCGTCGAGAACCGTTGCGACGTTGTCGGATCCGGTCATGAGCAGCGCGACATCATCGAGCACGATGCCCTTCATTTTCCGACCTCCGCTAGTTCCTGCGGTTGGATTTCATTGATGGCGAACTCCTCGAGACCGCGCGCTTCTGCTTCCGTTCGCTTACCGTCAGCGACGGCGAACAGTTCATTGTAGATACGCTCGCCAACGTTCTCTATTGGCTCACCGTCAATGACGGTGCTCGCGTTCACGTCCATATTGTTAGACATCTTCTCCCAAGTCTGTGGATTTCCGGTGACTTTGATGACTGGAGCGATCGGGTTCCCTGTTGTACTGCCACGACCGGTGGTGAAAGCGACGACTTGGGCCCCGCCGGCCACCTTAGCCACGACGGACTCAACGTCGTACCCTGGAGTGTCCATCAGGACGAGACCGGCGCCAACAGGCAGTTCTTCGGCGAACTCAACCAATCCACGCACGGGCGTCGTCCCGCCTTTTGCGATGGCGCCAAGGCTTTTTTCCTCGATAGTTGTCAGACCGCCTTCCTGGTTTCCTGGGGTGGGCTGTGCGCCGCGGAGGTCAACGCCCATGATCCCGGCTTGGGCTTCACGCTGATCGACCCGTTTGAGTAGGCGTTCACGCACCTCATCGTCGGTGCAGCGCTCTGCGAGGATATGTTCTGCGCCGATGAACTCAGGTGTCTCACTGAACGAGGCCGTTCCTCCATCCTCGATGAGACGGTCGCAGGCATTGCCAACGGCAGGGTTGGCGGCGATGCCGGACGTGGCGTCACTGCCGCCACACTCTGCGGCGAAGATAAGCTCACTTGCGTCCGCCTCTTCCTGTCGCGCGGTCTTTGCTTCTTCGTTCAGAGTACGGAGAAGAGACACACCCTCATCTATGGCAGGCTTTGTTCCACCGGTCTCGCGGATGGTGAGTTTCTCGACAGCCTTACCGGTGCTAGCAATTCGATCGGCGAGGTCAGCCGCGTCGATGTCCTCAATGCCGAGTTCGACGACGAGAGCGGCACCGACGTTCGGGTTGCGTCCAATGCCGACGAGGACACGCTCTGTTTGTCGTTGGGTCGGCCCCTGTTGAGACGTCCCCATCTGATGTGGTGTTGCACGCGCCCACGCGCCTGCTCGCTCAGCGATGTGACTGGCGATACTGCTCGCCGCTACTGACGTCGGAATCACCGCGACGTGGTTTCGGACGCCGATGCGTCCGTTCTCTCGCCGGTATCCCGTGAAAGAAGGTGCCATTACTCACTGTGTTTTTTGTGCGAGAGGAAAGTTCTTTCGCGGACGACGTGTGTGATTCCCAAGTGTTCATATGACCTCGACTGTACGTATCGATGACCTCGACACTACACCCGCAGGCCGAATTGTTGCGACGGGCGTATCTACGCCGATCGATTCGCTGATGCTGGCGTTCCCGTTTCCTACTCAGAATGCGATGACGTCTTCCGCGCGTTCGTCTCATTTCCCGGACTTGACCGGGCGGAAGAGACCTGTGCAGAGGCTGCGGCTGCACTCCGAAATGCATTCGATGTCTCTTGAGTAGGAACGACGTTTAATCCGTATCTTTATTGTCATTGATAGGCATTGGCTATCGTATGTTACACGCTGAAGGTCCACTCCTGACGATCGACGTGAACGCTAGGGAGACGTCCGAAACGAACATCGACGATGAACTGGCGGCGTTCATCGGTGGGCGTGGAGTAGCAACGAAGCTCGCTCACGACCGCATCCCGTTCGATGCCGATCCGTTTGGTTCGGAGAATCGCGCTTATTTGGCGACCGGTCCGCTCCAAATGTCGAGTATGAGCTTCACCGGACGGATGAGCATGACCGGCCTCTCACCGTTGACCGACGGCCTCGTCTCGACGAACGCAGGCGGCTACCTCTCGCGGAATTTCTGCGATACGGGCTACAGCGTCGTCGAGTTAACCGGCGTAAGCGACGAATTACTCGCGATACACGTTACTGACGACGGTATCGAGTTCGAGGAGGTAGCCGAACTCGAGGGTGCAGAGGTCCCTGCCGTCACCGACTATATGAGTGAACATCACGACTTGGAGGCGGAGAACATCATCGCCATCGGTCCTGCGGGCGAAAATCTCGTCCGCTACGCCTGCGTGATGACCTACAATAGCCGCGCGTTCGGCCGCGGTGGGCTAGGCGCGGTGCTCGGCTCCAAGAACGTCAAGTGCGTCACGTTCGCGGGCGACTCGCCACCCGAAATCGAGATGGACGAGGACGTCCAGTCGAAGGTTCACCGCAACGCCGCTACCTCCGACGATATGATGCGCCGGCAGGGGACGACGCAAGGCACCGAGTTCATCAACGATAACTTCTCGTTGCCCACTAAGTACTTTGAAGAGTTTCACTTCGAACACGCCGACCAAATTGGCGGTGACGCTGTCGAGGAGAAGAAGTACAAAAAGGCAGCCTGTTCGGTTTGTGCGTTCGCGTGTAAACTCCCAACCCGCGACGAAGAGCGGGGCGTCGAGACCGAGGGACCGGAATTTGAGACGGTGTTCTCGTTCGGCTCAAACATGTTAATCGACGACGTGGTGGACGTGATGAAATCGAACGAGTTGTGTGACCGTTACGGCCTCGACACCATCAGCGCGGGCAACGCCGTTGCCGCCTACCTCGCCGCCGAGGACGAGTTCGGCAACGCGGAGTTAGTCCACGAGACGGTCGAGAAGATCGCACACCGCGAGGGAATTGGCGACATCCTAGCCGAGGGAATTGCCCGCTTCGCTGAGGAGTTAGGCGTCCGCGACTACACGGTCAAAAACATGGAGTTCGCCGCCCATGACGGCCGTGTTCTACACGGACAGGGCCTCTCCTATGCGGTCGCCAACCGTGGCGGTGATCACATGTATTCGACGACGCTGCGCGTCGAATACTCCGGTGAGATCGATCCCGAAGGACTGGAGGGCAAGCCTGAGATCGTTCGACGACGCGAGGATCACGCAGCCTTCCGCGACAGCGGCATCGTTTGTGCGTTCGCCGGCGGTACCGGTCTGATCGATGAGGATCAACACGAGATACTGTTCGGTTGTGACTACGATGACCTACTCGCAGTCGGCAACCGCGTGGTGGAATTAGAACGCCACTTCAACAATAAACGCGGGAAGAACCGCGAGGACGATACGCTTCCCTACGACCTGCCCGGTATTGAGGACGCACTGGACGAGTATTACGAGCTACGGGGTTGGAACGACGACGGCACCGTTCCGGACGAGACCGTCGACGAATACGCACAAACGGATTAAACTGCCGCGTAACGATGTCGTCCCGTCATACATCGCATCAACCGCCGTGAACCGGCGGCGCCGCTCGTATTAAATCGCCGTCGGCCAGTTCGGTCCCAGCGCCGTCGAATAGAGCAACATTCTTTCCGTTTTTCGTCACCGTCACAGATCCGGAGATCGAGCCATCGTCGAGTAGTTGCCCCGAAAGATCCGGATAATCCGTCCCAAGATCGCGAAAAAGATCCGCAATCGTCGCCCCCTCCGGGATCTTCCGGCGGACGGTTTTCTCGCCGACAGCCTCGCGATACGGTCCGAAGAGATTCACCTCGACTTCCATACTCCCACTTCTTGGGCACCTCTCTTGTATCTCCCGACGGTGGAGAAATCCCGCCGAACATCGATTCGACGGGTCAACTGAATGCCGGCAAGAATCGAAATACTGGCAAGAATTAACTCTCTGGCATGGCTTTACCAATCCATGTTAACATCTAATACAGTGTCCTTCGAGGGAGTTCTATGTCCCCTCGTCACTCCCTTTGCAGGCGATAGTGTCGACGAGACTGCGCTTACGGAGTTAGTTGAGCGACTGGACGATGCCGACATGAATGGCTTTGTTCCAGCGGGAACCACCGGTGAGTTCGCCAGCCTAACTAGCGAGGAGTACCGGGTCGTACTAGAAACGACCGTCGCCGCCGCCGACGGCATGCCAGTGATGGCCGGTACCGCTGCTACCACCGTGTCTGGGACGCTCGGCCGCATCGAGACTGCGGCGGACATAGGTGCCGACGCCGCACTTGTCGTTCTCCCGTACTTTCATAGCGCAAATGATCCAGCGGGAAATGAAGCGTTCCTCTCAGCAGTCGCTGACGATGCGGCACTCCCAGTTTACCTCTATAACATTCCGGCCTGCACCGGTAAGGAGATACCACCCGCCATCGTCGAGAGCGTCGGTCGCCACGATAACGTCTACGGATTGAAGGATTCAAGCGGTGACTTCAACTATTTTATCGATGTGGCGACCCGTGTACCCGATGACTTCCAACTATATCAAGGGTTTGATAGCCACGTCGTCCCAGGGATGTTTATGGGTGCTGAGGGAGGTATCAACGCGCTTTCGAATGTGATTCCGGAAGTATTCGTCGCGGCACGCGATGCGGTGGCCGTAGGTGATGTCGAGCGAGCCCGGGCAATCGGTGCCAAGTGGATCGCACCACTCTTTCAGCAGTGTGTAACCCACGGCTTCGCGCCGGCGACGAAGGCCGCACTCGAATCGCGTGGCTGGCTGGAGACCGCAGCGGTTCGGCCGCCGCTTGTCGAACTCGACGAGCAGACGAAAGAGGAGATCGCGATGAGCGTCGACCACGCGCTTACCATCGACTGATCACACGACAGACAGCCAATCTTCACCCCTGTTAAGCAGTTCGAATCGGAACATCGATATATTCAACCGGATAAGCCTGCCAACGCTACCGACGTGACAGGTACCGTGCTTCTACTGCATTGTCAGCTACTCATAGACGCGGCCGCCGAGGCGGTTCGCCTCGATGTACTCCCAGTCATACTCGACACCAAGACCTGGGCCGTCCGGTACGGGGATCGTCCCCTCCGAATCGATAGCATCAAGCTGGTCGACGTAATCGCCGAGATAGACGGGGGGCTGCGTATTCTTACATTTCGGCCCGACGAGTGCCATCTCGTAGTAGTTCGCGTTACGGGTAGCGGCCATGCAGTGACGCTGGGCCGGCCCAGGTGCGTGGAACTCCACGTCGAGGCCGAAGCCCTCGGCGACCCGAGCAATCTTCATCGCGCCTGTGATGCCGGCGTCGTACTCCGGGTCGGCCCGCACGAAGTCCGTCGCGTCGTTCGCGACGAAGTCGGTGTTTGACTCTAACCCTCGGATATGTTCAGTCTGTAGAATGGGCGTGTCGAGTTTCTCGGCGAGCTTTCGGTGAGCGTGCTGGCTGATACCCGCGTCACGGAACGGATCCTCGTACCAGAAGAACTCCTGTTCGTCGCATGCCTTGCCCACCTTCAGTGCATCACCCCAGGTCTCGAGCTCGCAGGCGGGGTCTATCATGAGATCCATCTCGTCGCCCACGCGCTCGCCCACCGCGTGGACGGTTTCGACCGTCTTCTCCGTGTCCAGCCACTCACCGCCCCAGTCGTGGATCTTGAATCCCGGATACCCCATTTCCAGACACTCCTCGGCAAAGTCGGCGTATGCCTCGGGGGAGTCAAGTCCGCCGTTCTCATCGCCCTGATAGGTCGAGGCGTACGTCGGTAACCGCTCGCGGTAGGTGCCGAGGAGTTCGTGGATGGGCGCGTCATAGTACTTTCCGGCGAAGTCCCAGAGGGCGATATCGATCGGACCCATTCCCATCCGATCGTACTTCCGGAGCGCCCGCTTGATCTCGCTCCAATGGCGTTCGCGGTGGAGTGGATTCTTCCCGATCAAGTAGTTCGCGAACATGTGTATCTGGGCGAACGCCGGCGAGTTGCCGCCGACGTACTCGCCGGAAATCCCCTCGTCGGTGCGAATCCGCAGTCCGAACAATTTCCGGTCGATCTCTCTCCCGGGTTCGTAGACGAGGCTGAATCCGCCGTCGCTGTAACCGACGTCCTCGACCGGGTAGCTGAACTCGGTGCTCTCGATACGCGTGATAGTTGGTGACACATTACACTTCATGAAGACCGAGGACAAGAAGGTTGGTAACACAGCAGTTTCGGTGACGGCATTCGAGCGGCCGACATCGACGGTGAGAACAGCCACGTTTACCGGCGAAGTTGCTTCTTGTGAATTAACCCACATTTGGTGGGGTATTTTAAACTAGAAAGGAGATTTAGCGCTTACGTTCAGATAAAAGGAATATGAAATCTGACGCACCGGCGAGTTTAGGGGATAGTCGACAATATTACTATCGATGCGGGATAGCATGCCACATGAACGCAGCCATCATTGGCGGTGCTGGCACCGTTGGTGCTACGACAGCCTACACACTCTCGCTCATCAAACCGAATGTTGATGTGACGCTCGTTGATATTGCCAGCGACGTTGCGGCGGGCCATACTATCGATATGCGCACAGCACTCGGACATGCTGCACACCCCGCCGGGAAGGACTTTTCGAGCGGCGGCGGTCAAGTGCGGACTGTCGAACCAGGCGCTAGGAACCTCGAAGACGCCGACTGCATCGTCATGGCAGCAAGTGTCCCGCGTCCCGCCGATAGTGCAGAACGTGGCGGTCGACGTACTTTCCTCAAGCACAACAGTGAACTGATAGAGCAGATTGCCTCGTGGCTTGGACAGATCGAACCTCGTCCGGTCGTGACGGTAACGAACCCGCTTGACCTAATCAACTACCGGCTTGCTCGCGCGTTAGACTGGGATCGACGCTACTGCATCGGTTACTCGCTGTCAGAAACAGCGCGACTTGCCGACCAGCTCGCACGGTGTCTCGACGTCCCACCCGCCGCGATTTCCTGTCCGACGATGGGCGAACATGGCGAACACCTTGTTCCAGTCTTCTCCCGGGCGACTGTAGACGGTGAACAAATTTCTCTCTCTATCAACGAACGTAAGCAGATCACCGAAGCCGTGAAAGACGTCCCCTACGATGTCATCCACCTCCGAGGCCCCCAAGAAACATCCCGCTGGGTGACTAGCCGCGGTGTCGCCTCGCTAGTCGCGTCCATCCTTGAGGACGGTCCATCAGACCCTATCTGTTGTTCAGTTCCCCTCGATGGCGAGTACGGCTATCGGAATCTGTCACTCTCTGTTCCTCTCCGCCTCTCGTCCGACGGCGTTGAGGACATCATCGAGTGGGAACTTTCGGCGTTCGAACGCCGTGCGTTAGACGAAGCTGCCGACGCAGTTGGTGAGTTGTGCTAGACTCGAAGAGCAAGCACCTATCAAGTGGCGGGGAGAAGCGAAGAAAGCGGAGAATTTCTAGGCCGGACATTATCCACTCGGGAAGGCCGTCGAACGACACGGTGAGCGACTTGACGATCAAGACCAGCATATCAACTATCTAGAACGCGATGAGGTCGATGTGACCGACGTTCTCGATCTCGATAGCGCAGGGAATCAACTGCAGATTCAACGCATTACAGCCGCGCGGAAGAGCGGGAATCACGACCTCTCGAAGAACAAGGAGCGAGCAACCTTCGTGTGGGCAGTATTCCACGACGCGCACGACGAGGCCACGACAAGATGCGACTCCCGCCATGGCTCGTCAAACGGGTCCTCGATGAGCATGACCTTGAAACCAACCCAAACACAGTGCGCCGTGGCATGGAGTTCGTTGCACGGGGGATGAGTCAGAGTGAGACGCCTAACCCAGAGGACAAAACCAATCTTGTCACGCTGAAACACCGCAACAAGAAAAACGTCCTTGTGGCCGACCAAGACGAATGGGAGGCGTTCTTCTCGGAACAGATGCAGCACGTCTGCACCGTGGACGGGGACGCAGATACCAACAACTACAGAAGCGACGACGGCACTGACGACCAGGAAGACCCGAACGCAGTGGCGGAAGACGCTGACGAAGAGTTTGACGTTCTCTCGTCAGCGTCAGTAATCACATCCGATGAAGACGAGAGCATCACGGAGGAGATTACGGTGTCGTAATCACCACCGAGCCACCGACCGTAATCGACGATCTCTAAGAGATGAGGAGGGGGTGCAAGTTGCACCCACTCTGATGGTGGAATGAATGGTTGGCTACTGGAGGGTGTAATTGCTTCTTCTTCTATTCGCGGCCGGAAGAGAAGGAATGAAGCAGTTCAGCTGATTACACTGGGCGGCTGAAGGAGATTACGACAGTGTAATCAGCCCACGATCACCGGTCGAGAATCGGATCTTTCAGCGCAACGACTTCGGCCATGATCGCGTCAATATTGTCTTCGCCAACTCCATTCGTTCGAAGCGCGGTTTCGAGGTGTGTACCGACGGCCTCGAAGTCCGCTTCATCGATATCAAGGTGGATATGTGCTTCGCGCATGTCAGCCCCCGAATATTCAACTGGCCCACCAGCAACTGCACTGATGAACTGAATTTGGTGCGCACGTAACTCATCCATATCCATCCCTTCAAAATACGGGATCAGCTGTTCGTCTGATAGCACCCGGTCGTAGAAGTCCGTGACGACCGCTTCGACTGCATCACGACCGCCAATTTCCCCATAGACTGATTGAGACATTGTGACGAATCAAAATTGGTGGAGAAGCAGGATACGAGCTGTCGCTAATATACTTGGGTTTATTTAACGCCATGTCGCACGGGGACAATGGGCAAAGATAGCACCATGCCGGGGAGAGCCATTCTGACCAACCAAAATTAGACTGATAAATTAGCGCGATCAGTCTGTGAGAATCTGATCTAATAGTTTTGTTTGGGCAACAGAGAGATGCTCGACGAACGTGGCCACTGAAATTCCCATTTTATCAGCCACTTCTTTGGAGTTCGATTTCTTTGGCGAGTCGAAATAGCCCATCTCGTGTGCTGTTTCGAGTGCTTCGTATTGTCGGTCGGTAAATTCGGTGCGGTTGACTAACAGAAGTGACCGCCCGTTATCGGCAACACTCGATCGCGTAAGCTGACGAATCGTAACGTTCTCACAACTTTCTCGGAGGTCAGCAACGACCGATCGAAGCGTCTCAAGATCCGGTGTAATAAATGACAAGATGAGCTGACCAGAGTTCGCACGGAGGTCACGAACGGGACACCCATGGTTTGGCACGCACATACACGGACACGTATCGTTGCCATGCGTGTATCGATATACCGACTTCGTATCGTCACTGAAGACTTCATCGACCATGTTTAGTTCTCCTTCAGTGTTTTCGGAGTGGTCAACCGTTAGCTCACCGACAACTTCTGTCCTCTCCGGGGTGGAATGTTGATTAACAGTCAGGGACTCGATTTCGCAGTTCTCACTGATTGAAGAGACAGGGCAGTTATCTGCACTGCTTAGCTCAATCTGCACGTGAATCCCAGAAGCCATGCTTGGATAACAGCACCAGCGAAGTATAAGTGGGAGTCTTTCGCCCAGAGAAACGAACGACGTGATGGGTGCCCGATTCAGGATCAAAAAGTCGCAATCCACTATGGCTGTGCGTACAAGAACAATGGCTACCGCGTTATGGAGGTGGCCGAACGGGTGCCCGGCGTGACCTACAAGACCTCACGGACGTTGTCGGTTAACAATGCGATGGGCGTCGGTGACCATCGAAATCACGTTCGCCCATCCCGACTTAGCCGGATGGATGCGAGCACACGAAGCCAACGCGGGACAAAAGGGAGGGCGGTGATTATAGCGTTGTAATCACAAGAGTTCGCAGAACCCCCTCTCGAACCATACCACCACCCGAGATTCACACCGCATTGCCGGTGACACATGGTGGTACTAGCGTGTTGGCTACGGTGGAGTGCGTCTGTTTCTGTGTCTGTTTCTGCGAAACAGAGGGGATCGCGAATGCGATTCCCCTCTATTACAACGGTATAACCGATCGGTCAATGTCTCGTCGGCGTCCATTGAGCAAAATCCCCGAGCGCATGGCCATGAAAACCACGTTGGCACACTGGTGAATTCGAGAGACATGCTCACGCTCGTCAACAGCCTGTTCCACCACCCAAATAGCAAAGATACAGTACACGAATGATTCCGATACAATGCCTTCACTACTCGAACGACTCCTCGGCAGCGACACTCCAGACGAGCAAGTCGATCTGGAATCGCGACAAAACAAGGCAGATGAAGCGCTCCACGAGGCCGTTGAGCGTGGTGGCTACGCCGTTGAAGATTGTGGTATAACGGGTGTCGCCGGTTGTCAACGAAGTGCCTGACGGAGAACCAATCGTCGTGCCAATCGCTCGGTTTTCTCTTAGAGAGGATGTCGAAAATCCCGATCAAAATCTCGTGTGGGATCTCGTTGGCGAAGCTGCACTCGCGATGCAAGTCCCATTTGACGATGTCTTCGTCCGGCACTATGATATCCAATTCACGTTTGATGGCGACAAGCTCTTTGAGGCAGAGGAGTGTCGGCGCGTTCTCCTAACAGACGAACTCGTTGACGACGTGCTTGCGAATGACGATGCACCTACCAACCATCGTGCCTCAGCAGAGGCAATCCAAGACCTCGTCAACGAAGGATTTCTGGTCCTTCGGACGCCTGATTTTGAGAGGTACGGCGGCGTCATTGACGAAGCGCGTCGACGCACTGCAGACGATACACTTCCGAAACATACCATCAAAGCCGATCAATATATTCCGGCGCTCGTTCGTGATCTCGCTACTAGTGACACTGTCTATCTAGTCAGCGCTGATACGAAACTTCGTACTATCGTCCAAGACATCGCAGCCCGGCACGAGATAGCAGAGAACGTCATATTACGTGATCCGTTGACGGTCCTCTAGTGATCAAGATTTGTTTTCCATCCTCTTGGCTATTCTCTGGGAATCCACCAGATGACAACCCGCGGACTCAACTTCCCACGCTCAACCTCTCCATCCTCATACAACCATTCGAGCCGTCGATGCGCAGAGGGCCGCTCGATCTCAAGTGTATCTGCCACCCACCGAGCGATCACCGCCGGAAACTCCGACTCGCGTATCGCCGCCAGTATATCGTCGTCAGTTGTTTCCTCTGCAAATTGTCCACGAGTATTGCATTCTCTCTCGTCTGTCATCGTAGCCATTAGTTCATTGTCTCCATTTCTCCCGACTCAATTCTCATCCAATGATTCAATGGATTTATGCTATCTTGTCACCAATACTGAATCTCAATGGTTATCCCTCGCCGCTGGCTCGCACTCCTGCTGGTTGGATGTCTCTGTCTTACCGCTGGATGCGATTCCCTCTTTCCAGGATCTGACCCTCAGACGTCGACTACCTCAACCCTTCAGGGACAACTCGCCCCTGGGCTGACTGCTCAAGGCGTAACCGACGTAGGCGCACTTACAGATGCCCATGCACGGATTCTCCAAGAAGAGTCCTATACTGTCACCTGGACGAATGTCCAGCGATATTCAAATAGAACAGTGCGGTACCAATCGCATGGTCAAACGCGACGTGGTTCCAATAGTACACACTTCTATTCACAAACCCGATTCCCCACTCCCCCACCGACCTTTGCCAGCTTTTCTTTACAGCGCTATGAGTATTATGGGAAGAGCGATACGGTTTACCAAAGATATACCGGCCAGAATAACACGACAGTTGACGTTTTTAATCGCTCAGAAGCACCGGTGGCTAAAACATTTACATCTCGAGAGTATTTCTATGCTGTCTTGAACGCGTTTAATAAGTCTCTAGGTTTTACAGTTACAGAACATCCGAATTCATCTCCACCTCGCTATGAGGTCCAACTAACGCGACTTGAACGTTCGGCACTTGTTGCAAACTATCACGGTCTCGAGACTGTGACGAATGCATCACTGACAGCGACGATTGATCGCTGGGGGGTGATTCATCACTACCAACTTACTTACACTGGTCAAACGAACAATCAAACTGTGTTCGGAAGCAGAACAGTTCGCTTTACTAAGATAGGGAGTACTCAAGTCCCGCAACCAACCTGGATCCACAATGTTACAACGACTCAATCGGTTACGGGAGAAGATGACCGGTGATCCTTGTTGAGAATGTCGTCATCACTCGTTTTCTCCGCAAACCTTCCCTGCTCGTCGCGCTCACTCTCGTTCTCAGTCATAGCGCATCTATCACGGAATTCCGATATGCCGATGCCGAAAGAGCAGATAGAGGCATGCAATCGGAACATTGAGCTGCGGAATGACCATGAGATAATAGAAAATAGTTGGCTTCCACGCAGAGTGAGTCCGGACATACTGTCGGTCATGATGCACGGCAGGCAGTGAGAGAAGTGTAGCTGCATAACTAATGAGGATACTTCTCCCATCAAGATACGTAGTCAAATACCCGGAGATATTGAGTGAAACAAATCTGGCGATACTCATTGTGAAAACGGTCACAATGAGCCAAAGAGCGAATAGAACAGGAATTCCGAGTATCACCAGCCACCATTGTCCTGAGTGGAGATATCGCTCGATAGAGGCTCTTGAAGAAAGTACTGTATTCACCATGGATATTGTATCGCTCTACAGCGGCAAATACAGTTCTAGAATGACGAATAAATTGATCCTGTGAAATAAAAGTACCAATAGTCACTCTTGATTCAAGATCATAGCTATTGACGGACGTATCTCACAAAAGAGACGATGAATCCAAATACGCCGAATAACAGGAGTAGGACACCAGCCATAGATGATCCAGCACCCGTCTGTGGAGAGAGTATGAAGTAGACGCCCAGAAGGGTAAACATGGCTGCAAGCGCCAGATTCCACCGCTGGTTCGGGAATATTGTCGTTTCCTCGGATGTGGAATCTGGCGTAGACATAGTATTTCTATAGTTTTGGATACACAAAATTGTTCCTGTAAAATAGGCTATCGTTCCCTGACAAATCGCCGTTCGAATGTATGTGTAGGACAAGGAACATAACCTACACCTCATCCAAATAGAACTCTTCTTGCACTCCTAACCAAACTCACTCCGAGAAGTGAACATCCGCAGGAACACGAATGAATTCGAGCGTCGAGAAATCCCGATCAAAGTAAGAAAGAGCATTTCGAGGTGACTGCAAAAGGAAATCTCGATAGCTCCGGCGATTATCTGGTTCATGTACTCGATTCGGATTTAGAGTACCCACTGCTGTACATCGGTGATTTTCATCGAAATCTTTTCAACGAATTCGAAACCGCGTTCGAGAATTGGTGTACTCGGAGCTGAACCTGTATCGGCTTGTTCAACTGCGAAAGTCATTCCGCAGGCGTCACTTCCTGAATTCGGAGCGAATACTGCTCAGGTAAATCATCAATCTTCACACAGATCTTCAACACTCGCTCTTGGGCTGCCAATTCCTCCATCACCACACCCTGTGACCGCTCAAACGACGCGTTGCCGGTCTTGATCTCACAGTAGTACCTCGCCAACACACATCCATCCCACCCATCCTTTGCCCGAACGATACAGTCAGGTATCCACCACTTTTCCCCATCTGGATGGTCAACTGAGATCGGCCTCCCACTCTCGATCTCAAGGGCTAGCCTAGACTCTAGCTCACGATCATCGAGCACCAGATCCTGCCGAACAAAGTAGTAGAGAGCGTGGGGTTTCGGAGTGGACGTTAGAATCGCCTCCCCAAGCGTCCCGTAGAGGTTCGCACCAACGTCGAACGTCCACGTCTTACCATCGGTTTCAGCCGGGTCCGTAATCGACGGTGTGTGATCAGCAAGAAGATAGGCATCCACATTACTCGAGTCATTCGCTGGTGCGGCCTGAATCCGCAGCGACCCATCGCCTGCCGCCAACTGACTCCCGTACGCCTCGGCATGGGCCCTTGATCCAAAGTCGAGAGTACGACCATGTGTCGTGACGACTTTCGAGAGCGTGTTGTTTACCTCGATGGCATTGTCTTTCATTTCGACAGAGAATCCCGTTTGATCGCCCGGTATGATTGGTTCAGCGGTGTATTTCTCGCTTGCTGACCCCTCCGGCGACCGCTTCACAAGACTTTCCTTGTCGAATTGTAGTTGCACCGTATCTGACTCAGGATCGGGCATGGGCGATTTTGTCACCTCTTCATCTAAAGAGATTCGTCGATGGTTTCAGGTGTACCCTTATTGGGTTAAACCTCATCATCACGCATCCCGAGACGAACCTTGGTAGTTACAGACGAACCAGATAAGGGACTATAATAGTCGGAGGATGTGCCCCAGCCAGCGAGCGATCCCTACGAATCGGGCGACGTTGTACAGGTCTATGTGTCCGAGACTGATCCCGACAGCGAACACCATGGGAAAGAAGGCACTATCATGGTCGTCTTGCAGGACACTCTCGGCGACACGACTGGACGGGAACTGGACTCCTACAGCTACCGGTAACGAAACCGATAGCGAGGAAATCGATGTCTGGGTCCGGCATCGCGACTTGGTACCGGTATCACAGTAACCACTTACCGATACGTCCACTGCAATGGGCGATAACGAACGCAAGCCAACGTGGCCACAGATCTGAGATGCACTTGAAGTCAACGAAGATTGCCTTCTCAGTGCATGACTTACGGGAAGTTTCGTAAACCTGACTAAAGAAGTCACACAAGAGAGCGACGTTGATGTTGTTCTCGCATTCGAGACCAACGAGGCCATCGACGAATTCGACTATGACGGACGCTATTCGGAGACGATCGCGGTCGGTAGCATCGAGAGCCAGATCTCATCCTCGGTGGTTCGGAGAGCGATTACGATGATGGTGAGAGCGAATTACTCTACACACATACCAACGGGGAATATGAATGTGCTTTATTTTCTACTGGGGCGATCATCGTCATCGATCGGGAGTTCGTCCTCGCTCACGAAGACTAGGGAGAGTGGATGGAGTTTCCAGTCTTCGAATGCAGCAAGTGTGTCATCGTCAAGTCCTTTAATGAGAGCATCAACGCTCAGCGCTATTGTATTGGATTCATTGTGCGTTTCAATTCCCACATCTGTGAGTTCCAACTCGTGACCATCTAGCAACTCAATCGAGATTTTCATCCACGCTCGGGTTGATATACTAGTGATAAAACATTTCGGCCTGTTGGAACAGGGAGTATATGAGTAGGGTCCGATAGTACGGTGTGACTCATCCCATCCCCGTGTGTTGGCTAGGCTGGGGAAAGATACAGCTCCATCGACTAGCGATAGTCATCAATGGTTTACTGTCCAGACGTTGCTCTCAAATAGTGAAAATACCGACCTTCAGTAGCGTATTGCTCTCATGGTATTCCCATCACTGTAGATCTTCGTTCCATTTGTTCGTACCCCCCTATTACTTTGGAAGAATTTGGAGGTACGCAGAGCGACTTGACGGCTTTAAAATTGCATAGAATCGCTTAGGGCTAGTTTCCGGCCATCGAATCCAGCCTTAGAATCCTAAGGCTGGATCGAAATCATCAATGTAGCCTTCCACGGCTTCAAACGACTGAAAACTGGCCATTACCGTGTTATCCTACTTCCTGTTACTCATCCAACCTTACACTTACCAGTCGATATTGGCTTACACGGGAATTATCACGAGATAGAACGCCTCTATCCAGCCTTAGATCTAAATTATTAAAATTTTGTAAATATAATATTATACACTTATATTTTCGGAGACGCCCTCGTCAATTCGGTCGTCGAATCACGACATCTCTTGCGTTCTCAAAGTAGTTGATACAGGGATCCTTGTAGAATGAAATAAGTACTGACTTCACTCAATGTCCTGACTGTGGATGGACCGGTAATACAAGCGATTGCGTGATCGATGACCTCGAACGAAAGTGCCCTGTCTGCCACTACGTATTTCGACGTACTTCGTGAAGCGAGGAATCTATTCATTCGTTCTTTGGAATCCACTAGATAACCACCCGCGGACTCAATTTCCCACGCTCAACCTTCCCCCTCCTCAAGCAGTTCCTCAAGCCGTCGATGTGCGGACGGCCGCTCCATCGCAAGCGTGTCCGCTCCCCACCGAGCGGTTACTGCCGGAAACTCTACCTCGCGCATCGCCGTCAGAATCTCATCGTCAGTCGTTTCCTCTGCAAATTGCCCACAAGCATCGCGCACTCCGTCGTCTGTCATCGTAACTGTCCGCTCTCTATTCGAGCGTATGACGAGGACAACAAGCGGCGGCTGTAATGGGACTTCACGCCGAGCAATACCTCGTTGGTTGATCCAGGTTATAGAGTGGTAGCTCCACAGCACAGAAAGGTCAGTGAGGTCTGTCGTTGTTTCTTCATTTACCACTCCCGTCAGTGCCTTAGTGAGTGCGTCGCTGGCAACCTGGTGTTGCTCAATTGCTCCATGGATATCGATAACACGTGGATACGCGGTTGCGCCATTGGAGCAGACGTGTGTTCTGTTACAGTGGACGATTGTCATGAGATTCTGCTTCGTGCCAAAATTAGATCGGATTCGCTTACTGCCACTATCTGTCTGATAAATAATGGCCGTGGTGAATCGTGGTCGACTTGGATAACATTACGTCGGTGGAAAGTCGATGACGCCAAGCTGGTGCAAGAGACTGAGGCTATCCGGCAAGAACCATCGTTCAGTGATCATCCCGTCTTCGATCTGAGCAAAGAACATTTGTTGAACCTCGATCTCCTCACCAGTCGGTTCAATCCCCCAGAATTCACCCTTGTGCGTCCCTCGGCTTGTAATGTAGACTGCAACTGTGTTTTCTTCGGCAACAATATCCTCGACGGTCTGCGAGATGTCCGGAAACGCAGTGAGAAACGCTTCATAGGATTCTCGGATTTCCGGTCGTCCCTGCTGATTGCCAAAAGCATTGTGCTCAATGGCATCTGCGGCATATAGCTCATCAATCAGGTCAAGGTTGCCCTCCGCAAAGACATCCTCCGGAATCCGGCGGATAAGCTCTTTATTTTGCTCTTGTTGGGACGTTGGTGATGAGTCTGTCATGGATACTGTTCCTCGTCGGTGTCAGTATGGATATCGATCTGTGAATTCACTGCAACCACGTCTAGTAGGAGGAGGGGAACACTCGTGAGTTTGTATAGGAACTAGTTTCTGCCTTTAAGTAAATCAAGGGGCAACTCTCCACTGAGATGCCGCAAATTCAAGTGAAGCTCGATGGGACAGCGGTGGATGGTTGGCTCGCCACAATTTCAACCGAATTCCCCGATGCTGAGTTCAGACTACTGGCGACCCAGCTACGGGACACAACCGCGTTCGTTATTCTTGAAGTACTGACGTCTAAGGGAAACGCACTCATTCGCCGATTTGAGAATACACCCGAAGTAGATACAATTGAGGTCTACCATACCGATGAACGGATGGTATTGCTTCAGTTCCAGACATCAGCGATGAAGTCGTACGATCCACTTCGCAGGTCGAAGAACATCTCAATTTATCCGACGATTCTTCGAGACGGATGGTTTTCAGTAGAGCTAACAGCCTCACACGAACGACTATCAAAATATACCGACGAGTTAGCAGCGGCTGGCATTCCATATGAAATCGTGTCGCTCGTCCAATCTCACACTGCAAGTGAGATGCTCACGGATCGCCAGTGGGAGTTTATTATTGAGGCAGTTGAGCGGGGGTTCTACGATACTCCTCGAAGGTGTACACTCGCTGAGTTAGGGGACATTCTTGAGATCCACAAGTCCGCGGCGAGTCGGTTGCGCCACCGCGCTGAAAGCCGGATTATCAAGAATTTCGTCGCACAAGCAGCACAATAGGAAATAGATGACGACTCGGTACTGGATCTTCAGCTCCTGAACTCTCGGATCGTCTCGATGAGAACGCTGACTGAGTGCCCGGCTGATTCGACCGAACGTAAGGACGACACACCGACGACTGAGCACGCCCTGCTCGACCGAGCGCAAGCGCACGCGGAGGACGTTGCGGCAGAGGATTTCCCATCCTTGCCGGTTGATGCGCTTGAGTGAGAGATTTCAACGCGGGCACATCGAACGACAAGCGCAACGAAGTACAATCCTGCGAACGACGAAATTACGATCTCGCTGACGTGGGACGCCTCCGACTTGCAGGGCCAGGAGCAATTCAGCGAAACCGCCCGTCGTGAGTTGATCCACGCACGGCAATATTGAGATTCACTCGTCGTCGTTTCCTTTCCGGGCCAGAAGATAAGACCCAACACCTGCAAGCCCGCCAAGCGCTGGCAGAAATTCAAATCCTGGTTGTCCTGACGTGGTTGTTGTCGATTGCGATGCTGTCTTCTCTGGGTTTGACGCTGCAGTTGAGCGAGTAGTTGATGTCTGTGCTGATGTCGATGAGCCAGTAGTAATTGATTGCGTTGCAGTTGTTGTGCTTGGGTGTGTTGTGTGGGTCGTGGTCGTCGGTTGTTGGCTGGTGGTTTGTGTGGCCGTCTGCGTTTTCTGCTCGTCGCCTGTTTCGGTGCTGTCATCGCCTGACCCACCACCACTCTCCGACTCCGTGTCATCTGAACCTGATGTGCCGTCGGGGACTATTGTCTGCGCTGAGTCGTCTGCCACTCGGTGTTCGGGTGCTGGTCGATGGTTGCTCTCAGTCAGTGCATAAACCCTATAGTCGTAGTGCTGGGGTTCGACGTGAGGGGTATTAGTCCAGAGATAAAGGTGCCCGTTCGCAGGCACCATTCCATCGATTGCGTCCCACTGAGACATGTCCGGGTACCCAGCAGACTCGGTGGCGTAGCTCCAGCGCTCGGAGCCATCTGACCGGTTTAGTGCATAGACAACTGCCTTCGCTTGTTTCGACGTCTCGTTTGGATGTGCGGCACCAACGTAGACTGAGTTGGTGTCTACGACTGGCATACTGTTGATGTGGGCATCGGTCTCGAAACGCCACTGCATCGCACCAGTCGCCGCCTCGAGGGCATGAACCGTTCCCCGTTTTTGGCCATTGGTCTCTTCAGCGTCGTCGATACCAACGTATACCGTCCCGTTTCCTACGCTGGGCGCAGTGATGTTCGTGGGAGTATCCTTCTGGTCGTCGGTATCGAGGTGTTTTGCCCAGCTTCGTGACCCGTCGGTAGAGAAGCGATACAGCCGATCTGACTCGGCAGTCAAGTAGACACCATTGTCCGAGACCGCCATACCAACTGGTTTGGCGTCGATGGTAATCTTCCACAGCTGATCACCGTTATTTGCGTCGAGTGCAAGGAGACTGGTGGCATATGAATACGTGGCCACATAATCTTCAGTATCCGTTTCCGTCGATTGCTCGATTGCCAGGTACATCGTCTCATCGACGACGGTGAACTCGGCGACACGGTAGCTCGTCTCGTCTGTCGAATTTTCCGTCGAGATGAGTTCGTACGTAGTGATTGTTGTCCCGGTGTCGGCATCGATGACGTATACGACGTCGGAATTCGTGTTAACGTCATAGCTTGTCGCGTACACGCGGTCACCGACGACATAGATTAGACCCCACATCTTTGTCGCGTCGTTCCGCCATTGTATCTCGCCGGTGCCAGCGTCAAGTGCAAAAACACCCGGTTTGCCCGAATCCACATGCGGGTGATCGTGCCAGGTCACACCATCAGCTGCAATATATACTGTTCCATTCACTACGGCGAGCGCCTCATCAACCGATCCGATACTGGAGTTGGTCCACTTAATGGTACCAGTTGATTGATCGTATGCGACGATCTTTCCGTTGGTCCGTCGTTCTGTGGCCATCGTCGTCGCGCCGAGATACAACGTATCGTCGTCGACGACAGCCGTCGTTGGATTGCCGCCAGGGCGGTTCGTCCACATCACACCGCCATATTGACCATCTGATCCGTTGTCAGATCGCATGTCCATCTTGTCACCTTTATCGTGGTCTGTCATCGCTGTAGACTTGCCCACCACTTGCGGTGTACCGAGTCCAAGCGTGGATAGCGTCCCAATGCTCGCAAGTAGATCTCGCCGAGTTTGAATCATTGTGTAACTTTCCAAGAAAAGGGCGACGGCATATGCTTTCTGGTCTGAATGTATAGTTTTGGTGCGACAGAAGACAGAAGACAACGAGATTGATGCTGAGCAGTTTGCCACACGACTGCTCGAACATGACGAGGATATATGGCTGATGACCGGCCTCTCACAAACATTCATCGAGTCAGAATCACAGCGAATGGCACTGAGTCTTCAACTGAATAATTAGATTACTCAACACGGGTTTCCACTGCTGTAGAGCAGGGATTACCACGGCTACTATTCAGGTGAGTAAGTCCCCCGGCGTGTCACTGGTGGACAGTTCCACATACTGTAGCCGCTCCTGCTTTCGTTTTGACTGTGGTGGTGCTGTTTCTTTTCGAGCATCGGATCAGGGCGAGTGGATCATGATCGGCCAATCAGCGTTTCAACAGAGTCAGAGCGATTGCTATTTCAGTCGAATCTAAATTACTCGACGCGCTTCTAGCTTCTTGTGGATCTCACCATCATCCGTACACCGTCACCATCGACGACGTGGCCGACGGCCTGACTGCCTGCACGTGCCCGGTATCACGTTCCCCGCAATGCATTCTGTAAGCACATGGCTGCCATCGAACCGCGACGGATGACGGGACGCTGACGCCGTTCCCATCCGAAGAGGACGAGAACACCGACGAGACGGACGAAGTCGATGCTGCACCGGCAGAGTGCGAGTGTGACGGTCTAAATGGCTTCCCGTGCTGGCCGTGCGTAAGAACGGGCCGGCAAAGCACTGCCAAACTAACTTACTTGGCTCTTATTTTATCCAGAAAAGGAATTTCACGCAAGTGGGAATACGTTATCTGTAACGAAGACGTACCTCTCCTTGGGTGAAAACGATGGCCGATCAGAACCAAACAGAAGCTGATAATAAAGAACTTGTGCGTAACCTCATGGAGGAAGTTTTCAACGAGAAGAACGTGGACGCTGCTGATGAATTTTTAGCCATTGACTACACCGAATACGCGACTGGAAATGGAGAATCGTTCCAAAGCCGTGAGGAGTTCAAAGCGGGAAATGCAGACTTTTTCACTGCGTTTCCCGACCTCACAGTCACGGAAGATGGATGCATTGCCGAAGGGAATACCGTTGTATATCGGCATACATTGACCGGGACGCATAAAGGGGAAATTATGGGGGTCGAACCAACGGGCAACGAGATTACCCTAGAGAATGCAGGTGTCTTTCGAATTAAAAACGGGAAAATCATTGACCTCTATCTCTATGCAGACAATATCAGTCTGATGCGCCAACTGGGTATCATCACCGAGAGTTGAGGGATCACCATAAGCGGGTTTAACCGAATCAGGTATTCGAGTGCCATCCACCCAGGAATAGGCAACCAGCCACTTGATTCAGTGTTTTCACCCTCGCCGATTCACATCCACCACCTCCATCTTTTCATCATATGTGAGCCCTAGCGCTTCGTCCTCCAACGGAATCGAGATGCGGAAGCGAAGCGGCTCCTCCGAGAGGAGTTCCTCCTTGAAGCCGAGGAGGTGCGTGCGTTGTTCGTACGTGGCGAGGTCGAACTCAATGCCGTGCTCGTAATAGAACGCGATTACCGCCGGCTGTCTCGTCGGGTAGAACAACGTCGGCATCCGCCACCGGTATTTACAGCCCTCGCAGACGTGCGAGACGAGCATCCAGAAGATCGATCCGCAAGCCTCGCAGAACTGATACTCGTCCCAATCAGGGTGATGATCCTCACAGATTTCAACCGAGGTGACAGGCATATCACCCGCACACTCCGGACAGACGCCGTCCATCACAGACGCTCTTCGATGAGCGCCCCAAATCCGGTCGGCCTCATTGATCTCGTCTGGCGTGCGACCCCGTAACCCTGACGGTGGGAATTCGGTCTTGCTGATCACGCCGGGCGGGAAGGACTCGACACACCGAGCGTCGCAGTTGGTGCACTCCAAGTAGCGCCACCCCTCACGGTAGCTCCACTCAGGTTGTCCCCCGCAATACCAACATGAGATATCCACCGCCACGGGTTTAATCTCCGGATCATCGATCGCGGTGCCGGAAAGCAGCATTCTGACAATCCGCTTTCCCGAATCCATGAGCTTGTATCCATCTTCGGTCCGCCGGACGAAATGATCCATAAGCTTATTCAAGTGATAGTTGAGGCGGCCGGGATCCTCAACGCCGATGTGTTCGCGGAGTTCGGCGAACCGCATCGGCGTCTCGTCTGCGGGATCGTGTGCTTCCCAGAGAACCTGTAATATTGCCAATCTGGTCTCATCTGAGAGGAGCTGGAACGCCTCATTTCCGGTGGACTGGGACGACCGTACCGTTTCGTTCGAAATTGAGGAGTCCATACAGCATGTAGGTGAACGACAGTAATGGCTTTTTCCCATGTTAACATGCAACACGAAAACGACTCAAAGGGTGTCGACAGTTCCCGAGGGGAATCTTACCCGTGATACATCGAGCTAGGACCAATATATTAATTTGTTTATATAAATCGGGTTCGATCGGCGTGCCGATAGAAATGTCGTTCTAATTACGCTTATTCCGATTGCAGTCGATGGTGTAGTTGGAGGTGGATAGAAATGGCACAAGCCCACAGGCTAGATTGTGAAGCGGCAGAAGCCGATTGTCGATTCATCATTCAATCGGAAAACGAGGAAGAAGCGGTTGAATTAGCGAAAACCCATATGCGCGACGTCCACGGGAAAGACTATACGGACGAAGAACTCCGAAGTGAACACCTGAAAATCGTGTAGTAATGGAAACAAAACAATGACAACAGAAACCCGAGCGGGGGAGGACCCGATCAACGAAGAAAAACTAAACGAACTTGTGGAATCGTCCCTCATCGATCTCGGCGCGACGGTCCACGCCGCGCTGGAAGTCATCGGCGACGAACTCGGGCTCTATGCAGTACTGGACGATGATGGGCCGCTCACGTCCGCAGAGGTGGCCGAGAAAACGGATACCACCGAACGCTACGTCCGCGAATGGCTGCGCTCACAGGCCGCCGGCGGATACGTGACTTACGTCCCCGAGACCGACCGCTACGATCTCTCTCCCGAGCAGGCGTACGTATTAGCCAACAAGGAGAGCCCGGTGTTCATGCCGGGCGCGTTCCAGCTGGTTGCGTCGGCGGCCAAGATCGAACCCGAACTCCGCGAGGCGTTTCGAACGGGCGAGGGCATCGGCTGGCACGAACATGACGAGGACGTGTTTCACGGCACCGAACGCTTCTTCGGACCGTCCTACGGAGCCTTTCTGCTCGACTGGATCGCGGCGCTTGATGGGATAGATGCCAAGCTGAAAGCGGGCGGGCGGATTGCCGACGTAGGTTGTGGACACGGCGCACCAACGATCCGTATGACCGAAGCGTATCCCAACTCGACGGTCGTCGGTATTGACTACCACGAGGCATCGATAGCAGTGGCACGGAAGCGGGCGGAAACGGCGGGCGTCGCCGACCGCGTCGACTTCGAGGTGGCGACCGCGAGGGAGTACAGCGGAACCGATTACGACCTCGTAACGATGTTCAACTGCTTCCACGACATGGGCGATCCCGTCGGTGTGGCGGCCCATGTCCGGGAGACGCTCACCAACGACGGTGCGTGGATGATCGTCGAACCCTATGCCGAGAATCGGGTTGAAGACAATCTCACCCCGTTTGGCCGCCTCGCGTACTCGATCTCGACGCTGGCCTGCACGCCGAATTCGCTCAGCCAGGATGTCGGCTACGGTCTCGGCGCACAAGCGGGTGAAGAGCGGACTCGTGAAGTTGTCGCTGAGGGTGGATTTACGCGCTTTCGCCGCGCGGCAGAGACGCCGACCAGTCTCGTCTTCGAAGCGAAGCCATAGGCTTACCCACGATCGATTATATCGTAGGCCATCACTGGTCAAATCGACAAGGTGATTGCCTCTTGATGGGCTTGTGCCGCGTTGTGACTGAAAACTTCCGAATTCTGTAGGCTGATCCTTTAGTAGGCCTCAGCCCGATCGACCGACTGACGGGAAGAAGTGGCCGTCGTTGAGCTCGGCGACAATTTTTGTCTCTGTACCGTTGAGTTGGACCTTCAAACTGGGAGCGAGCGTTCCGCGAAAGAGTTCCTTTTGCTCTTCTGGTGGGAGGTTTCCGACTTCTTTGAGACTGATCGAACCGTGCGAGGTATCGTCCAGTCCGATGAAGTTCTCGAAACTCTCGACCAAGATGTCGTCTCCCTGCGGCATCGCAAGCCACGAATACGCCTGGAACGGTTGTTCTTCAGGATTGGCGATAACCAGCCCACTCTCGTTAAGCGGTTCGTAGTCGCCGTACATCGAATCGCCCACGAATCCGTACAGAGCGTCAGGACCGCTCAGACCGGGCGCAAAGGTGAATTTATGGCTGATGGTGAATAGATACCACTTGTCGTCCTGGAATACGAAGTGAGGACGCTCAAGCTGCTGGTTGGTTCCGATTGCTTCCATCACCGGCGGCAATAGTTCCCAATCAGTCAACTCATCATTTGTCGCTCGCATGACGCCAATGTTTCCGTTGAAACTTTCCGGGTCGCTTGGATCTTTACTTCCAGTTGGCGTGTTCGCCTCGAACACGACAAGGTCTTCACCCGTTTTGGGATGCTTGAAATACCACGGATCACGGAACGCATAGATGATACCTTGCTCCCGAGACTGCTCGAGTGTCTGGTACATCTCACCGTCGGGAGTTCCCATAATGACGTGTTCTTGATCGCCGGTCAGTTCGACGCCCTTGGGACTCGTTTCGATCGAAGCACCGATGCCCACCGCGGGTCGCTGTCGGAACTCCGGCTCGGGGCTGACAGCCGTGTAGAAGTGATAAATCTGCTCTTCGGTCTGATCATACATCGCAGAGCCGGCCCATTGATGATGCCCAAGTGGGGCATCGAATGCCTCACCACCCTCTTGCCAATTCTTACCGTTCCGTGAGTAGAAGTACCGGATGGTTGCTGCGTTGTGACGGGCACCTGGGACAAGGTCGTTGGGCGCTGTGAGTGAGAAGACGATTTGCCACCCGTTAATCTTCACAATGGACCCGTTACGAGTCCGAAGCGGCCACGTGTCCCAGATCCAATAATCATCGGAAATTGAGTTTGAATTGTCGCTGATTACTGGTGCGGTGGTAGCATCAGTCAGCTCGATCTGTTCTGCTTCTGTGCCTGTCCATTGGTCGGTATTGCCTGTTTCAACGGCAGCCGCTGAGCCACCCATGGATGAGAGACTCAGACTGGCGACACCAAGGCCAGCGGCTGTTTTCATGAAACTTCGTCGGTTCGTTTTCGGCGAGTTGTTCTCGTCCAACATTGCAGCCAAATCTTTATTCTACCACTTGAATAAGTTTCTGGCGAGAATTTTGATTATAGAGATATCGATGCTTACGAATGTTATCTAACAAATTTGCCAATCTGAATTTTCTAATATAAGTGATGGCTTGTTGATCTCAGCTATTACTCTGACGTGGATAGATGGAATATATCAGTAAAATACCATTATGTGTCGCGCACAGAGGATTTGAAGAGACCTGAAAAGTACCTTGTCCCGTAAATAAAATCAATTAGGTCGCAGAGTGACCGACATCGCTTCGTAATCTTCCAAAATCGTATTCTGCCCCCCGACGCTGACCTCGCCTGCATCGGTCTCAATGTAGAGACTTGTCTCCAGTGTATGTTTGTTAGTCGGTGGTTCGACGAGCGCCTGGCGGATTTGGCTCACTGTCCCGGATATCGTCTGCCCATCGGTCGTTTCGATGTCCGCCCAGAGATCCATCCCTGACTTTTGATGAAGCCGTGCGTGAAGGACTGCCTGCCAAAACCACTCGAACGTTTTCGGGAGCGAATCTGATTCAGTGACGAAGACTTCCTTCCCCGCTAGCCAATAGGCGCTAAAGAACATCCCGCGAACCGAGCCTGCTAAGTGTCGTTCCGAGACTGCGACACCGTCTCCGAGATCGTGAGTTCCAGACAATAATTGAGCATCACCTATCAGAACCGATTGTGTTGTTGAATGATTTCTTGACTGGGAGTCTGTTGCAAACAGAAACAAGACATTCTCGCTCCAACAACGAACAACATCTGCGGCACCTCTATACTGATTTCGTGCTTTCTCAAGGTCATCCACGTCTTGAACGAGGAGGAAAACAAGAAGGTCTCGCTCGACCGCATCTTTGAGTTCTGATTCAATCTCCGGATAGATATATTCTGGAATCGCAACGATGACTTCTCTTTGGGCTTTCGAGATGGCGTCTCGCAGCCGTTTGATTGCGGTCTTTTGAGACTTTACCATCTTCAGCTCGGGTGTCTGGGGTTCTGTATCGTTAAACCGCTCTGTAAGCACCGGTGTTATTGAATCAATTCGACTTGCGAGGGTTGCCATCGATTCTTCCGGTGGTATGGCACAGATCGTCTTTGGTGACGCGTGGTCGTTAACGCGAACGAGGCCACGGTCTTCAAGCCGATCAGTGATGGTATACACTGCCTGCTGTGTAACGTCAGCGTTTTCCGAAATGGTGCCTGTAGTCGCTTCACCTTGAGAGAGGAGAGTGAGATAGACATCAATCTCTTTGTCCGAAAATCCAAACTCGCCCAGCTCTTCCCTAAGCATTCCGTCGTTCTGCTCACCGTGCCGAGACATTATACTGGTCGTTGAGGCTCGGGGATAATTTGACTGTTCATTCGTGTGAAGTCGTCTGAGGAGTACATGACCTCATCTTTCTTGGTTCATACTCTTGTAAAATCGCGTGCCGTTGGTGACCTCCATAGAAATAGTCGCTCAGAGAAAAGCGCTACTGCTGGCAGCAACGAGCGACATTGAGGAAGACACCGTCGACGCGATCATGGCCGAGGATGGAGCAACAGTCATCCCATGGATTGACACTCTCGACACCTCGCACTACTATCATTCTTAAGAAGTAATATTAAATTAACAAAATAGAAAAATGGATCGTCTTGTAGTTAATCGGATGAGGAGGTTCGGTCGACAGCTTCCTTCTCAATGGGGAAAAAACAGGCTGCAGAGTGATCATCGGTCACCGTCGACTCGAGCTGCGGGTCCACAGTTCGACACTCATCTTGGGCTTTTGGACACCGCGGTGCAAAGACACACCCGGACGGGAGTTCGATTGGGTTCGGTGGTTCTCCGTCTAGCGTGACTCGCTCGCGATCAATGGATGGATCCTTCTCGGGTGTCGCCGAAAGCAATCGTTCCGTATAGGGGTGGTGTGGTGTCTCAACGACACGGTCAGTTTCGCCAATTTCGACGATCTTACCCAGATACATGATTGCCAGTTGGTCGGAGACCTGAGCAAGACTCGCCAGGTCATGTGAGATATAGATGATCCCGATGTTTTCTTCGTCAGCAAGCGATCGAAGGAGGTTGAGAAGGTTAACCTTCAATGAAACATCGAGCATCGACGCTGGTTCATCACAGATCAAGAAGTCGGGGTCGAGCACCAGCGCCCGAGCGATTGCGACACGCTGACGTTGTCCCCCTGAAAGTTCGTGCGGATACTGGTCGAGGAACTTCGAGGGAGGTGTCAACCCAACTCGTTCTAGGGTTTCCCGAACTACCGCTTCACGATCGGACGGCGATCGGTCATGGATTTTGAGGGGTTCGCTCACGAGTTGCCAGACGGTCATCCGCGGGTTGAGCGAATCGAAGGGGTCCTGAAACACGATCTGGGCTTTTTCCCGGAACTGTTTCATCCCGTCTTTTTGATACTCCTCTACTGACTTTCCATCAAACAGTATCTCACCACCAGTCGGTTCCTCAAGGAGTGCGATCGTCTCCCCGAGCGTCGATTTTCCACACCCACTCTCACCAGCGACTCCGAGTATCTCCGATCGGGAGACGGAAAACGAAACCCCATCGACGGCTCTGACTTTGGATGGTTCGTTGCCTCGGAATTGGTCTATCAGCGACTGACTCTGTGAGTAGTGCTTTTCCAGATCCGAAACCGAGAGAATAACGTCTTGCTCCGTGTGGGTATCCTCTCCAGTGGTTTCGACGCCCCACGTCTCGGGTTGGCAGGCGTCACGTCGGATTTGCGCGGCCCGATCGACGTGATGACAGGCCGAACGTTGATTTCGGTTTGGTAAATCAACGAAATCTGGATGGGATCCTTCACATGTTTCATCGGCAAACGGACAACGGTCAACGAACGTACATCCCGTTGGAGGGGTGTTCAAGTTCGGTGGTGATCCGGGAATCGATACCGCATCATCCGTTCCGGATTCGATCTCCGGGAACGAATTTTTCAGCCCCATCGTGTACGGGTTCGTCGGATTGATGAGTACATTACCTGTGCTCCCTTGTTCCATCACCTTCCCGCCATAGAGTATCGAGAGTTCATCACAGGTCTCGGCGATAACGCCGATTTCGTGCGTGATGAGCAGTAACGAACTATCGACGCGATCTTGAATATCGAGGATCGTCTCGATGATCTTGTCTTGGACGATAACGTCGAGTCCGGTGGTCGGTTCGTCGGCGATGATGAGATCCGGTTCGAGCGCGAGCGCCATCGCGATTGTGACTCGCTGCCGCATCCCGCCGCTGAACTCGTGGGGATAGTCGTCGATCCGCTTCGGATCGAGGCCGACCAGATCATATAACTCTCTGACCCGCTCCCGCGCCTTCGTCTTCGAAACGTTCCGGTGTGTTTGAATCGCCTGGCGAATCTGTGCACCCGTCGACATGACGGGGTCGAGGGCGTCCATTGCACTCTGGGGGATGTATGCGATTTCCTCCCAGAGAATATCCCGTCGTTCCTGTTCGGAGAGCGAAAGCAAGTCTTGCCCTTTGTACAGGACTTCACCGCCAGTGATGGACCCATTATCAGGAAGTAAGCCGAGGATAGCTTCTGCCGCTGTCGACTTCCCCGAACCACTCTCGCCCGCAAGGCCGTAGTTCACGCCTTCATCGACGGTAAACGAGACACCATTGACGGCGTGGATCGATCCGTTTTGCGTACCATACTTGATTTCGAGGTCGCTTATTTCTAAGAGCGTCATTTATTGGATTGGATTTCGGGGTTGATGACTTCCTCGTATGCACGGCCAATGAGGAACACTGCGGTCGTGACGGCAGCGATACCGACGGCCGGTGGAATAACCCACCACCAAGCGATTCGGATCGTGCCGGATTCGAACACCATTCTGAGCATCCGCCCCCAACTTGTTGATGTCGGGTCTCCAAAGCCCAGAAATGCTAAACTCGCCTGTGAGGCGATTGCCCACGCGACACCGTATGCCACGTAGAGGAATCCGATTGGAAGGACGTTCGGTGCAACGTGGACGAACATCGTCCGCAGGTGACCGGCACCGCTCGCCCGCGCAGAGCGAACGAACGTCTGCTCGCGAACCGAGAGTACTTCTGCTCGAACGACGCGAGCGGGCATCTTCCACAGGAAGAGGACGATGATCGCAGTGATGAGCCAGATCGATGGCGTCACGAACGTCAACAACAACAAAGCCATCGGCATGAACGGAAGCGAGAACGTAAGGTCGGTCAAACGCATCAGGAACTCATCGACCCACCCGCCGTAGTAGCCGCTCACGAGGCCGATGAGAAACCCGAGCGCACCGGTGCCGACACCGCCGATCAATCCCACGATGAAAGTCGGTCGTGCTCCTGCCAAAAATTGACTGAGGACGTCCTTCCCGAACTCGGTTGTTCCGAACGGAGCCGCCGCGTTCGGTGGTTGCAGCCGCATGATTTCACCGCTCTTCGTGTGAACGTCCGAGACGATCGGGTCGTGTGGGGCGAGTAACGGCCCGAATAGACCGAGGAAGACGAACACGCCAAGGACGATCATCCCCGTGAGCGCGAGGCGATCCTGTGCCAGGAACTCGAACTGCGACCGGATTCGGCTTGCCCGGTCCGAGAAACGGGCGCGGTATGAAGCAGATTCAGTACTCATCAGGCAGCACCTCCGCTGACGGAAACCGTCGGATCGAAGTACGCATAGAGCAGGTCCGCAACCAAGTTCATCACGATGACCGCGAGTGCCATGATGAACACAGCCGCTTGGACGAGCGGATAGTCCTGTTGCTGAATCGCGAGAACGAGTGCTCGTCCGATACCTGGCCATCCGAATACGACTTCGAGGAGGATGAGCCCTTGGAAGATCATCCCAAGTCGAAGCGCGAAGTACGTCAATATCGGAAGCATCGAATTTCGACCGGCACGGAAGAGTTGTTCGTACTCGGACAACCCTTTCGCTCGATGTAGTTTGAGGAACTCCGAACCCTGCTTCTCGACAACACCGTTCCGTGCCAAGAGAAGGAAATCGCCGCTATAGTAGAGAACGGCGACACTGAACGGGAGGATGTAGTGATGAAGGAAATCAAGGGAGAGATAGGTGGCGACCGCTCCTTCGGGCGTTGCTGTGATATCCCGCATCCCGAATGCGGGGGTGAAATCCAACGTATAGGAAAAGAGAATGATGAAGAGAATGGCGGTGATGAACACGGGGGTTGACCGGAGCGCCGTCGTCGTGAGGATACTCCCCGCTTCGAGCGCGGAGCCACGTTTCCACCCAGCTACCATTCCTAAGAGTGAACTTAGAATGGCCGTCGTTATCAGCGCCGGAACTAGCAAGATGAGTGTGTTTGCAAGCTTCGGGGCGAGTATCTCCCACACTGGCCGACTCTGCAGGATCGAATAGCCGAATTGGAATGTGAGCAGGTTACGGAGGTAGAGTAGATACTGTTGCCAGAGCGGCTTGTCGAGTCCGTACAACGCCATGATCCGTTGGGCCTGTGCCTCATTCAGATTGCCGGTGGTGATCAGGGATTCGAATGGATTGCCAGGCAGCAATCGCAGGACGAAAAAAATCACGGTGACAGCGATAAGCGTGAGCATCACCGCGATACCGAGTCGTTTCAAGAGGACCCGTCGAAAGTCACTCATCGTGATTCTCCCTTCGCGTACTCACACAACGATCGTCGAATCGATTCACGTCACTCTCGGATATCGACCCTCGGGTCAAGACCGGGTGACGATCGGTTTTCGCCGGTGTTTGAATCAACTGTGTTGGTATCTTATGTCTCATCTTATACTGTCGTCGTGTTCTTTTCATTCGAGAAATCAGCCTGTCCGAGTTCCGCACGGCGTTTATGCGTCTTTCCAGGTTGTATCCGCTCGACGAATGCTTTCCAAGCTCTCCCATTCGGGAAATGCAGGATGCCATCCTCGTCCCAAATGTAGCCCGCTCGCTCCAAGATTTCCCGAGCACCCTCTGGCTCGTATTCGTAGTGTTTGACGCTGTTTGCGTGCCATTTCGTCAATTCCGAAATGTAGTTCTCTCCGTTCGGAACCGTCGCTTCACCGAGTAAAACGTCGTCAACGAACTGTTGCTTCGGCAATGATTTAGCGAGGGCGACTCGGAATTCCTTATCCCGAATCAGTGGATTCGAGTGCACGAGCTTCACCGCGACGGGTGCGAAACTCTTCGCCGACAGACGCTCGATTCGGGCCGAGTTCGTGGCACGATCAGCTTGAGCGTTCGAAAGGGTCGTCCCAATTGCATCGAGTTCGCCGTTTTGCAGCGCACCGATCATCGCGTCGATATTCCCGACGTTGATCCAAACCACTCGCTCGATTCCTGGACCACGCGCGGCAGCATCACCGAGGTGTTGCTGTCGCCACTCATCGTCGAACATCCAATGGCCCTCGTTTCGTGAAACGGCAAATCGAGTTCCTTGGTCCCAATCCTCAAATTTAAACGGACCAGTTCCGATGGGAGAACCCGGATTGTGTTGCGATGGCGTATCAATTTCTTTCCATCGGTGTTTTGGAACGATGATGCTCCGAACCATGCGTTGTGTTGTGAACGAAGCATCGGGACGTTTCAGATTGAACTGAACCCGTAAGTTGGAGCGTTTTTCGACCGATTCAATCGGTTCGTAAAACGTCCCTTGACTCGTAGATGTCTTCTTGATATAGAGGTTCGTTGAGAAGACGACATCGTCGGCGCTGAACGGCTTCCCGTCGTGCCACGTTACGTTGTCTCGGAGCGAGACTTCGACAGTGGTCTTGTCGATGAATTCGGCGCTCGTCGCCAATCCGGGGATGACCTCGAGCGATGGAGATGCGTCGAAGAGCCCGTCATAGATGAACTTGAGACGCGCTTCTTCGGCTCCACCTGCGGACCAAGGGAGGTTGAGCGAATTCATCGACGTTGAGACGCCTTTTACGTACGTCCGTTCGTCTGTTTTCGGTTGGAGATTCACCTCCGTCCATTGGAACGAATCGCCCGTTGGCCCGTTTCCAGGGGTCGGGACATATCCTTCCCATTTTTCGGCGTTGACCGCCGTAATCACATTCGGAAAGAGCGTGATTATATCACCGACATCCTCTCCGAACAGCCGCTGGACTTTTGAAACGAGATTTTTACGCTTCCGTTCAGCACCGGTCATTTGACGCTGTTTTTCGAGAAGCCGGTTGATCTGGTCGTTCCAGTAATTCGTATAGTTCGAGGAGTTCTCCTTATGCAACCGCATCAAGAATGGATTCGGATCGAGTCCCCGTTGTGGGTCCGGACCCTGTGAACTCATCGAAATCATGTTCTCAAGCCCGCTGGTCTCCCAGCTCTGTGCGTACAGCTGGTTGAGTGGTCGGTCGATGAGCTTCATTGGTGCCCCCAAGTCACCGAGTGACCGCCGGAACATGAGGGCGTGTTCGCGCATCCACGGGTCATCTTCACTCGAATATTCGACCGTGATTGGATCGAGTTGCGCACCTGCAGATGCCGTGTATTCCATTCCCGGTGATTCGACGTCGATCGTCTGCCAGTCGTGCCAATACTGTGTTTCAACCGATTTTGGTACGCCTGCTGGGACCTTCGCCACGATGGACTCTCCAGCTTTACTATTACATCCCGCTAACGACCCGACAGCAGCCGTTGTAGCGAGAGTGGTGGTGAGATACTTCCTGCGTGAGAGTGCAGTTCTCCTCGCTAGCCCATTCGCCTCATTTGATCTCCCATGTTCTTCCATGGACATTGGTGCCCTATAGGCTCCTACTTAATCTCCTTATGTCCGAAGCGGTTCGATACAGATTTTTCTTTATATGGGGTCGCGTATTCACTGGAGAATTCGTCGGTACGATATTCATCCATCCACATCCGCAGAACTCGGACCGAAGAGAAGTGCAATGAGGTTCCGTTCTGCCCGTCGGAGACGTTCGCTAAAACTCGATTGACTAACGCCAATTTGGTCTGCTACATCCGTTGCGGAAGTTCTTCGCGGGACATCAAAATATCCCATCTCGTATGCAGTCTCGAGTGTTTGCAGCTGCTCGTCCGAGAGTTTTGATAGTACGGTTGCCGTCAATCGCCCACTGTCGAGTGGTTCGCCGATCGTGTCGACTTGCGTGACACTCTCCAACCCAAATTTCCCGAGTTTGAGTTCGATATCGTCCCCCATCTCTCTGAATTGTTCCCAATCCCGTACTGTTGCTACGACTGTGATTTGATCATTAGCAAGTACGATTCGGTTCGGAATTGCTTCGTTCCTGAGGACGAGTCCCAGGATCGATGGATATGGTTCTCTTGCTGTAATGATGGCCCGCTCGGACTGAATTCCCATCGGCCCGGTCGGAAGTGGAGACCGATAAAAAATACTGACTCCAGAAATATTTTCGCAAATATCTAGAAAGTCAAATGAATCAGTTGCGGATACAGTTAGTGACTCGATCCACGTTCCATCTTCGATATAAAATGCGTTATCAAGTTCGATGCTCCGAACACCGTCGATATGATCCCCGAGGCGTTCTATAACACCTGTTGGCTGTGTTCGGAATTCCACTCGCAGCATCTTATCCGGCATCCAGTGCGCGAGGATATAAGTTACCACCATTTGTAGATCCAACTTCAATCGGATGCCGTCCTCGACTGTCGCTGGGGGTCGATTATACCGTTGTAATAGAGGGGGATCGCGAGAGCGACCCCCGCCGTTTCGCAGAAATAGACGCACTCCACCGTACCCAGCGCACTACTACCACCATGTGTCACCGCCAAGGCGGTGTGAATCTCGTGTGGTGGTGCCGCCGAAAAGGGTTTCTGCGAACCCCCGTGATTACACCACTATAATCAGCGCCCTCCGTTTCCTCCCGCGTTCGCTTCGTGTGCTCGCATCCACCCGGCTAAGTCTGGATGGCCGAACGTGGTCTCAATGTGGTGACCACCGACCGTGTTAGAACTTCAGGTAGTTTACTCACAGACGCATTCGTGGCGGACTCGGACGAGATCGATAATATAGCTATGCGTGTGGGTTGCTAATTTGAGAAGCGCTGTTGCCCGTTCCTGTGTAGCTAGTCCATCCTGATAGTACGTTTGCGCTCGATTCATCCGCCAGAGATCAACCAGTCGAGTGGCAATTTCATCGCTGACAAATCCAACTTCGGCGCTCCGCTGGATCGCGGTGGTATGTGATTGCGGTGGATTCGAAGGTTCGTGATGCCCTTCATGAATCAGCCAAAAGAGAAGCGTCTTCTCGATCGATGTGAATGCTGCTTCGATCGTCAGCGTGTAGTATCCATCCGACAGCAATCTATCCGCACCCGAGAGAGATCGACACGCTTTGCGGAGTTGGATGAGACCGGCATCAGAAATATCGAGTCCTTCTTCTGGGTACTGTCCGCCCCACCGGAACGCTTCTTCAGCCTCAGTGAGCAATGGCTCAATGTCGTCGAGTTCGATGGGCATCGATCAGACCTCCTCCGATTCATCAGTATACACTGCCACTCGAATATATCGAAAGTCAGAATTTTGGTGCAAAATGAGCCCTTCGTCAAAGATCTCCCGAAGTTTTGCGCCATACTGTGTGGCGCTTTCCGGCGTTTCGACAAGTACCTCGAACTCATATCGATCGCCATCGAACGATTGTTCTTCGAGGCTGCGTGCTATCTGGTTTGCAATCCGTCGTCCATAGGTGTGATTTCCGTCGATAATGACTAAAAGGTCAATGTCACTGCTTCGGTCGGCTGTCCCACGGGCAACACTGCCGAAAAGGATGACACCGACAAGGGTTTCGACGTCATCTGATTCGGCAACCTCCTGCTGTAACTCGGTAAGAAATGCTTCGATCGGTTTCCGAAACTCACTCTGGGAGATCGAGAGGAGTGGATCCGGTTTTTGAAGATGGTCGTGATCGATTCGGATTTGAGCAGGACGACCGGCATTCTGTGTTACGACACCCAATTGTTCGAGTAGATCGACTGACCGAGAAATCGTTGAAATGTCTGTCTCTGTTATCTTTGCGAGTTCCTTCTGAGTGAAGCCCTGGTGAGGTTCATTTACGAGATGATGGAGGATATCTTGCATCGCTTGATATCGGAACACTCGCTCCTCCGGGAACGGAAAATCGAGGACTACTCCCGATTGTGTTTGCATGTTTCACAAGTTTTTGCAGAATATGCAAAAACGTTGTGGTCGAATTGCTTTTCGGATGGTTGCTCTAATCACGTTCCTGTTCAGCCACCCTGTCTCTGCATTCCTTGTTCGGATGGAAACCCTTCGGTCCTCGGTGTTTCACACTTCCCGACCACAGACGCGGTGGCCGGTACCACCTCTCCCCCTCCCGCTGGTTTGAAGCCGATAGATGCCGATACAATTGCCGTACTCACAAGTAACCGTACAGCGTCAGTCCCGAACTGTGTCAATTCGGGGCATCCACATCCGCGTTCGTGGTGGTGATCGTGTTAGATTTGTGTCCCTCTCGGGCGTGTTTTCGTCCCGACCACGCTACTCTCCGGCAACCCCGTCTGTGGCCGGGCTATCGTCCGTGTTCTCCTTCGAGACTTCACCGGGAAGCTCCACATCGGCTTTCAGGACGAGACGAGTCTCTTGGTAGTTCAAGCCGTCTTTGGATCGTTGGCGTTTGATTCTCCCGAGCCGATTCTTCGAGAGTTCGTGCATCGCGTCCATCGTCCTGCGAGCGAGTTCCTGGCTGTACTTCTTACTCACGCCGGACTCCTTGAGTCGAATCCACTCGGCGAGGTCTGAGGCATCGAGATAGGCTCGAATCTCTCCACTGCCCCTCGACCAGAGTGAATACCGGCTTGCATCGTCACGCTCACGCCACGCTTTCCCCGCGAGTTCGTCGGGCTTACGGTTGGTCACCGACGCGAGCATCTCGTCGTCATAGCGAGCCAGTCGCTGAATGGGCAGGAGATCGGCGGTCGAATGAGCGACTGCACCACCGCGACCAAGTGCGTCTTCCTCGCCAGGGAGTCAGAAGTAGGTGTTGCCGTCGTCTTTCGTAATGCGTTCGAGTTTGTTCCCTTCGACGAAGATACGGTCTTCGTCGACGTTTTCGGCGAGCAGATGCGCACCTTTTTCAAATTCACGGGCTTGCAACTCATCGATCCGCTCGTCACGTACCTGTGTTTGGCGGACGATTGCGCTTCGGTGGGCCTCTGCTTCGTCGGCTTTGTTCGAGAGATCTGCGACTTGCCCTTCAAGCTCGTTGATCCGCTCGTCTTTCTCGGCGACTTCTTGCTCAAGGTCGTCAACACGGTCGGTAAGCGACTCAACGTGCTTGGCGAGGTCGGTGATCGAGAGGTTTTCAAGAGCACTGGACGCTCCGGACGGAGTGGTGTTACTCATCGGCAGCCACCTCCGCTGTGACCGCCGTGTCCTCTGTTGGCGTGGAGAGCCGGGGGAAGTGCGCAATCGTAGTGAGTGAACCGATACAATGAGCAGTCGTGTCGCTAGCGGTGTGGGTGTACTCGAGAACAGTCATGGGCGAATCGGAGCGGCTGGCCGTGCAGTGGTAGGTGGCTTGTTGCGTTTCGTCCTGTGCAGTCGTGGTGATCGGCGGAGCCGTTAGCACTAGCTGTGGGGCGCGACGCGTATCTGCCACCCACAGAAACGGGCCCAGTGGGTGCAGTTCTCCTTCGAGGTCGACATCCCCGGACTCGTCAACATCTCCAACAAGAGCCATGAGCGCCTCGCAGCCCACCACTACGTCGTGTCCATCGACGACGTGACCGCGACCTGATGGTCTGCATGTGTCCGCATCACGTCCCCTCGAATACACTCACTTTCGATAACCACCCAGAACTACCACCAACCCTTAACAACCTACCGCTCACGTGAGATGGTTCAGTCGGCCCACGCCCGGAGAAACCCTACAACCTCTCGTTCGTAACGCGAGACGGGATCATCCGTCCCAAGTTCGTCGCTTTCAAAGGCGTTCATAACCACACACTCAGCCCATCTGCAGTAAGAAATGAGTCGTTCAGGGTCGAACGATTTGTGCTGAAACGGTATTGTAGAATCGTTTATAAATACTGCTCGCGGTTTGGGAGCCTCATCGAGAATTCGTTCCGCTCGCTTGGCGTTGTCCCGGGCCAGTGCGACCATCTCCTCTTCAGTCTCACCTTCCGATCGCGGGGCGTTCGCATCAAGGACACCGTACCATACTCGATCAGGAATCGTCGTAAAGCGGTCGAGCCTGCCGCCAAGTACACGTCCGTCGTGTTCGACTTCGGGTGCGAACTCTAAGACGACTACGCCCTCAGTACCTTTCCGTTCGATCCAGGCATCGAGCGCTTGGGCGGTGAGACGGGTTTTTCCCGTCTGAGAAGGGCCGACAATCAGGGTCGAACCGGAGAGTGGGAAAGGTAGGTTGGTCATATGATGGCTGCCTCCTCATGGACATATTTCCCCAGGAGGACGATAGTCGCGATTCCGAGGATGACGGCAAACGCTAGGACGATTCCCGACAACGAATCGATGCCACCTGCAATCTGTTCGCGAACGAAGTTCACTGCAAGCGCCCCCGAAACGAGAAGTAAAGCGAGTCCCCCACTGTTGGCGAGCGTCGAGTTTGACTCTGGCACTGCCTTGGAGTTCAGGAGATAGAGGACGATGGCGATAGCGAACGGCGTCCCAACTGTGCCAAGCGCGAGAACGAGCACGAGCTGGCCAATAACCTCCCCACCAATGAAGGCACCGGGAGCAGACAGCAGCGCGAAAGCGGCGAGGAGTGTCCGATACCGCGAGTCTTCGACCGTCGTGTTCCAGCCGAGTTTATCAGCGACGAGGAAAGGTGGGACGATCGTATTCCCACCGAGCGTCGAGACTGCTGCACCACCAAGTCCAAACAGGAAAAGCAACTTGGCGCTCGATCCGACAAGCGGGCCGAGAGCCTGTGCCGCGCTCATGGTCGTCAGGTTGGGGTCGGTGAGCACGCTGGCAGTAACGAGGAAGATTGCGACGCTGTAAATGCCAAACGCGACGAGCATCGAGGCGACGATATCGAAGGTCGCGAGGCCGTACTCACGGTCAGTCCACCCGCGAGCGTGCATCGTGTAGGAATGCATCGTGATCAGCGTGATGTGAACCGCACCGCCGAGGATGCCCGCGGCCACGACCGCACTGCCGGAGGGAAGTGACGGAGAAAGTCCCTGAACGGCACTCCCTGGGTCGATCGGAACGACGGAAAGGGATGCGACGAACGCGAGGACGACCGCGGCAACGAGGACCTTCGCAACAAATTCGATGAAATGGTACCCTCGCCCGGCGAGACCGACGGCGAGAACCAGCGCCCAGATACCGCCCCATATTCTGGTGTCGATTCCCGTTATCGTCGACGAGACTGAAGCGACGGTGTTCATAATCACGAGCTGTGCGACGCCAGCTGCAATCACCACATCGATGACGAGAATCCAGGCCCACCACTTCCCGAGATACTCCTCGACGACGCCCACGATTCCTCGCTCGCTGAGGAGTCCCAGTCGCATTGCGAGATACTGCGCTAGTGCACCTGCGACCGCAGAGAGAATCACGACCCAAAGCAGGGCGTAGTTGAAGCGTGCACCCGCAGTGATTAGACTCGCCATCGTCGCCGGCCCTGCGGCGATCGCCCCGGCAACCCACGACGGGCCCATCTCACGGAGGTAGTCGCGAATTGCTCCGCCCTCCGCGGTGGTCACGGTAGTCGGTGTCTCGTTCATGCCTTAGTAATATTATCGACGAATAAAATACGTGCCGACTCTACAGACGGAGCAGGTCGACTGCCTCGGGGCGTGATCTCAAGCGGTTGACCCTCACTCTAACTGACGGATATCCCTGGTGATCACGGCCACCTCGTAGCAAAACACGAGGAAAACGCCGAGAAGACTTCCCCAGAGAACGACCGCGAAAGCCGACGGACCCATGACAGCCATTACTTACCCACCCCCGCGTCAGTGTCCGTGTCCACCGGCGAACCGCCGTCGGTTGCCGGTTCGTCGAATCTGCGAATCTCGTGGGAGAGTCGAGATAAGTCGAACTCTCCGCTCGAAAATCGTGCGATAATCAACGTTAGCCCAGTCGAGATGAGAAACGCGCCGGCGAAGGGAATCAGATACGTCGTGTCGGCCGCCGGGAGAGCATCTCCGAGCAACGAATCTAATACCTCGTGGAGGCCGAACGGGAAGGGGAAGTAAGCACTCCCGACCGCGAGTCCGGCGAGACTGCTCACGAGGGCTCCGGTGCCCGAGAGACGGCCACTAAACAGGCCGTAGACGAGCGGGAAGCCGACGGCGGCACCGAGGAGGTCGGCAACGAAAAAGAGGCGAAGGACACTCCGAGCGCGAAGGCTCACTGCGATTGCGGCGACCGCAATGACCACGGTAAACGCCCGCGCACTGAATCGCAGGGTTCGGTCGTCCGGATCTTCGAGCAACCGCGGGAGATCGGCCGTCACGAGGCTCGACAACGCATTGAACAGCGTGTCGGCTGTGCTCATCACCAACACGAGCGCGAGCAAGAGAACGGTGAGGACGACCCACTCTGCGACGGTGCCTTCGAGCAGAACGAAAAAGGCAATTCCAGCGTTATAATTCTCACTGCCGAACTGAGTGACGACATCGGCGTGGCCGACTGCGACAACGCCGAGGAGCGTGGCCAAGAGGAGAATTAGGCCATTGGCGACGGTCGCGGTGCGGAACCCTCGCTCGACCGTGTCGGATCCGTCAGCAGCGTAAATACGCTGCCACCACGTTTGATTGATGAGTTCCGCGCCGAGGATCGCGAAAACCAACGCAACGCCGAATCTGATCCCTGGAACGAACCCAGGATCCAGGAGCGTGGAGTCCGCAGACACAATTCCCTCGTAAACGCCGCCGGTTCCGCCGAGCACGAATACGACCGTGACGACGCTCGCGACGAGCAGTGGGAGGATCAACAACATCTGTATCGTGTCGGTGACGATGCTCGCCCGGAGGCCACCGTAGCCGGTGTACAGCAGGACAAATCCGCCAACGAGAACCGCCGTCTGCCATTGAGGAACTCCCGCCACGTGGTGGAGCGCCAGGGAAATCCCGGTCAACTCCGCGGCGAGGAATACGAACATATAGAGGACGCTGACAGCGATCACGAACGCGTACATCGCGCCGCCGTACCGCGCGTAGGCATACTCGGTGAGCGAATGGCCTTTCGGAATCACCTCGCGGATCCGCGGGCCGAGCTTCGAGTACGCGAGCATCGGAATGGCCTCACCGACCCCGTAACCCACCACGGCCGCGATTCCGTAGAGGGCGCCAGCTTCTGGGGCCGAGAGAAGGATCCAAACACCCATGACCGAGGCGATGAGCGTGGCCGACGTCCGCCCTTCCCCAGTTGAATCGCGTGCAGTGATGAGATCCTCTACAGACTCGACCTTACCATGCGAGAACCAAACCCCGACCCCGGTAAAGACCGCGAGCGTCGCAACCGTCAGTCCGAGCGCCACGGCAGAACTCACCATCACTTCTCGCCCCCTGCGACGTCCATCGCACCGTCGGGGTCGTATGCCGTCTCGAAAAAGGCGATCTCTAGCGAAACCGTTCGCCGGAAGAGTCGCTCGATCCGTCGCCGACGACGGGGTGAGGCGGTCTCGCCTTCTCGATCGAGTTCGTCGCGGAGCCACTCCACGAAGGCCTCGAACTCCTCGTTGGCGTGAAGGTCGATCCACTCCGCGAGGTAAAATCTCGAGGGCGACTCGTCTTCAACGGTATTGGCCCATTCCAAGTAGATCCACTCCGCGGGAAGGAGAACCGCGAGCGTCTCGGCATACCCGCCTTCTCTCGCGGCCCGCTCTAAGAGATCCTCGAACGCCTGCGTTGCGGGGGTTAATTCGGGATCAGCGTACTCGGCTTCCGGAACGTCAAGTGCCTCGAAGGAGCGCTCGAAGTAGTCGTTCTCGTCGGCGGTCAGCGTCCCGAGAAAATCAACGAGTCGTGACTTCGATTCCATAGTCGGTGCGTCTCCAACGGCGTGTCCGAAGACCCCGACGAGCGTCCCGACGAAGGCGTAGTCCTGTACTAGATACCGCCGGAAGACCTCATCGTCGAGGTTGTCGGTTCCGAGTTCGCGTGTGAACTGATGGGACGTCGCGTTCGACCATTCCGGTTGCGCACGTTCGCGAAGCCAGTCGGTGAATCCGGCCGTCTCATATGCTTCGGCGTACTCCTCAAAGCTGCCCGGTTGACTTTCGGCGTCGGCATCGCGGCGGGTCATATCGACCATTCCTCCCGTCGCCAAGCGGCGTCCCAGAAGCGGTATTCGTAGCGGGCGGACGTTCGAAACAAGTTCCGAAAACGCTCACGCTCGACCTCGTTTTTATCCCTAGCTACGTCGTCCATCAACTCCTTGCACCAAGTCGTGAGTTCCGTGAACTCATCGCCTGCGTACATCTCGACCCACGTAGCGTACCGGTCATCGGCAGGCAGTCCACGTGCCGCAAGTCGCTTTCCCGTCTCGTTGAAACCCCACATGCACGGCAAGAGTGCAGCCACGAGATCACCGAACGTCCCCGTCGTTGCGATGCGCACGAGGAAATCGGTATATGCCCTTGTAGTGGGTGAGGGTTCGGTAGTTTCCAGTTCGGTCTCCGAGATGCCGAACTCGGCTGCATACTCGCGATGGAGATCCATTTCGGTGTTTATCGTCGACTCGAGCAGCTCCGCGAACGTTCCCATGCGTTCGAGATCGGGGGCCTTCGTCGCACCGTGGGCGAAGACCCGTGCGTAGTCGATCAAGTAGACGTAGTCCTGCCTAACCCAGTACCTGAATGGCTCCTCATCAAGAGTTCCGTCCCCGAGCTCTTCGACCATCGGGTGCTCCAGGATAGCGTTCCAAATGGGTTCGGCCATTGGTTCGAGGTCGTTTGTGAAGCTCATGTCCTAGTGTACGCACTCGGTTCCAATATAACCACGTAATATAACCCCATTGTATGAAGATGGTACGTTCACGAACGTCGTGCGCTACGCCAATGGGTGGAGTCTCACCGCCGTTTTATTCACTTTTGCCCGCGGGAAGTCCCATATTCGGCGGAGGGATCGCAGACAGCGGCCACTTCAGTATGTGACTGGTCGCACCCCCGCCTTTTCGATCATTCGAATATGACGGACGCTATCCTGAGACGATTGTGGTTGGTGGCATCACCCGAGAGTTAGATCTCATCATCGGTGGTCCGGAGAGTGACTATGATGATGGTGAGAGTGAATTGCTCTACACACGTACTAACGAGGAATTCGAATAACGTCACTCAATCGAGACCGTACGCAGATCACATACCAATTGACTTCGTTGGTTGAGAGTGCTATCCTCCATCAGATAGTGATTATCCATACCATCGAATGATTGCTATTCTGGCCGAGTCTAGATCACACAACGGGTTCGTTACTCAGAGTTGAATGGAATTGGTTCGATATCATAGCCTTCTCGGCCTACCTGAGTTTTGCCAACGACGGCTTTGCCCAGAACCGCCGGAGTTCGGGTAATTTCGTATCCTCGAACAACGATTTGCTTGCTCATCTCACAGAGTACGAGAGCTATTAAACCGAGTGAGATTGAGATGGGGCCAAGATCCACGGTTAGGAATCCGAGTAGTTGGTCAATCGCATCAGGAAGGAAGTCTCTGTCGATAGTGACGTTTACCACTTCAAGATTGGCGATTGATTTTCGGATTTCGAGATATCTCTCAGAGAGTTTGTCTGAGATCATAACTACTACTGGCATTCCATCTGGTTGCGGTTGAATGTGTAGATTTCCTGGCTCTTCAACTTCCATATTATGGTGTTTGTTTGTGGAGAAATAAGAATAACGGGGTCTACAAACGAGTTATCACCCCGAAATTCAACCTGAGTCTGATTTTCTTGGGGTATCGACCGCCTCCTTTTTGCATTTACAATATTTCAAAAACACCGAAATAACTGCCCATGATTAGGGAATCCCGACATACCGGTGCCGATAGAACAGATAAAGACACGCAATGGGGACGTTAAGCAGCGGAATGACCATGAGATAGTAGAGACCAGATGGATTCCACGCGGAGTGGCTTCGAACGTACCGACGGTCATAATAGACGGCAATCAGCGAGAGAAGTGCAGCTGCGTAACTCGCGAGAATGAGTATTCCACCGAAGTAGGTGGTCGCAAATCCAGAGACCTTCAATGGCGCATATCTAGCTGTACTCAGTATAAGGATTGACACGACTAGCCAGAGAGCGAACAGCACCGGAATTGCGAGTATCACGAGCCACCATCGCTTTGATTGAAGATATCGCTCGAAAAAAGTTCCCGAAAAAAGATCTCTGGTGCCCATGGATTCTATATCGTCTTTCAGGGATAAATCCATTTCTAGAGTACGAGTAACTACTCGAATGGGACTTCTCGACTTTACTTTTGATACTGAATCAACTCATCTCGACCAAGGGCTATTCGGATAGGACTACGTTACAATATCGTTCAAGAGCTCACTCTTCCTCGGAAATCCACCAAATAACGACCCGCGGACTCAACTTCCCCCGCTCAACCTCTTCATCCTCATGCAATGCTTCAAGCCGTCGATGCGCGGACGGCCGCTCAATGCCAAGCGTGTCCGCTCCCCACCGAGCGGTTACTGCCGGAAACTCTGACTCGCGCATCGCCGTCAGAATATCGTCGTCAGTCGTTTCCTCTGTAAATCGTCCCTGCTCATCATGCTCACTCTCCCGCGATACTTTGCAAAAGCATCATAGCTCGTCCTAATTGTCGAATCCTTCTGAATCGCCGTATGGTCACAAACGCCACAATAAACCCGAGAAAGTCGAGCTGTCGAAAAACGCTAGTCTTCAAGGTCGGCAACGTGCGCTGCGACGGCCGAAAGACTCTCGGCTGCAACACCATTTTCTCGCGCTTCAACCCGCTCACGGGCACTCTGGATATACTCCTGAGCGTCGACGTGTGCGGATTCGTTCTTGCTCATACTACTAATTCGGAACTGAGGAACCATAACGATTGGGTCACAATCGGCTTGCAAAGACGCGTTTCCCGTCGTCAGTCTGCGTAAGTAACTCCGATGCCCCTGATCGTTGGAGATAGTCCGTTGCAAACTCCTCCCAGATATATTCATGCTCGACAGCATAGTACGCCCACGGATTGTCGACATCGGGTGGATATGTCTCGAACGGGATGACTACATCGTTCTTTCTGCGAACGCCAGTAGCGCCTAGCGATTGAAGAAACGAAAAGAGGGCTGCTTTCCGTCGGACCGTGAGGATTCGCTTTGATTCGCGAATGTACTCATTTGCCCACGTTGCCCAGTCGTCTCCATGATTCGTTTGTGGAGCGTCGGAAAACGTGTGAAAGGTCCGAGGCTTCTCGCTCCACAAAATCTCGATCCAGTCGCTATCTCCGTTGAGGCGGTCGATTTCTGCCATAACCACCAGCAAATCGCACCGCCTCATCCTTATCTGAACAGTGCCCAACCTAACGCTCACAAACCATCCCACTCAGTGGACACTCAGCCGGCAGAAACGAAATACTCAGTCGGCATCCAATACGTGCCTCAGCAGATTACGCTCCGCCCGTTGCAGATGTTCCGACACCGTCGATTGATCCAAATCAAGTTCGGCCGCGACCTCCACGGACGAAACGCGTCGGGGAATCTCGTAATAGCCCATCTCGTAGGCGATGCGAACGACCTCGTGCTGTCGGTGGGTCAAGGAGTCCAGTACACCAGTAGGTCCGTGATAGTCGGTTATGGCTCGCAAGTCCATCGGGATACCAGCATCAATATACTGACTCACCACATAGGAGAGTGCCTCCTGGGTGCCGACGAACGAGATGTCCAGCCCATGGTCGTTTACGGTTATCTCCTCGTTCGACACATTTAGTTCGTGAAGAGGGGGGAACTCATCCGTCAAGTCGGAGATATCCAGCTTTATGAGATAGCCGATGGCCGCCGTGGCCTGATTCGTGCGTTCCCACCACGCAACATACTCAAGGGCAGACAGTTGTTCTTCGTCGAACGGCCGCTCGACCTGTATCGCCACGATTCCACCGGGGCCAGTACAAACGGCTGGACGCCACTTCTTGACGCCTGCGTCACGGCACAGCGAGATGAACGCTTCGAGGCCTGGGTGTGAGAACTCCGCCGTAGGGATCCGGACGACAGCTTCACGCTTCATTATCATTGCTCCGTTCGGGAGGTGCATAGCCGTTTTGAGACCGCCGCTACGAGTGCATTCTTCGAATACGGCTATATAAACGATCCCGGAATAAGGGGTGCTAATGCCTTTCACTCAGCTGTCGTTCCGACAGTCGAGATGATTGGATCGCTGACAGCGACGAACGACATCGAGCGGCGATATGACCGCCACAATCACCTTTCAGGTGGTCGCCGACGGCACCGAGGTCGCCGTCCACCAGGCAAACAACCCCGATACGGTTCCCGACGACACCGATGCTGGCCCGACCGACTCGCTCGGGAATCGCACCGACATTGTGAGGGCCAGAAACGATGACCGAAACCGACGAGACGAGTCTGACCATCCGGCGAACCTTCGACGTACCACGCGAACCTGTGTGGGCGGCGTGGACTTCATCCGAGGAAGTACAGCACTGGTGGGGGACGGACGGAGTCGTCACAACCACCGAGGAGTTGGACATACGGCCGGGTGGTATCTGGCGATTCGTGATGACCGCCCCCGAGGGTGACGAATACCAGGACACGATCGTCTACTACGAGGTCGTAGAGCCTGAGCGCTTGGTCTACACCCATCGCAGTAGCGAAGAAGGCGAATCACAGTTCCAGATGTCGGTAATCCTTGACGAGCAAGAAGACGGTAAGACGGAGCTTACAATGCAGATGCGCCTCGGAATTGGCGATCGAACGCGAAGCGAAGGAAGAATTTGGCGGCACCGAGGTCGCTGATGACATCCGTCGTGCTCGTCGCGTTCGATCTTGTACTCAGGGGATTCGTTGTCGTGTTGCCCCGCCGAGCGACAGATAGCGGGACCACGCTAAGGGTACGGGGACACCGATGACGAAGGGAATCACACAACACGTCGAAACCGTCGTGATCGGTGGCGGCCAGGCCGGGTTGGTCATGGGCTACTACCTCGCACAACACGACCACTCATTCATGATCCTTGACGCTGGGAGCCGCGTGGGCGACGCCTGGCGAAACCGCTGGGATTCCCTTCGGCTGTTCATCCCGGCCGGGCTCAGCAGCCTGCCGGGAGTGCCGTTCCCCGCTGCGAACGCCTACTTCCCGACAAAAGACGAATTGGCCGACTACCTCGAAGCGTATGCCGACCGATTCAACCTGCCAGTACAGCTCGACACGACCGTCGAGTCGCTCACTCGGAGCGGCGATCGTTACGTGCTGGAGGCCGACACACATCGCATCACGGCGGATCACGTCGTGGTGGCGACCGGGCCGTATCACCACCCGAACGTCCCAGAGTTCGCCCCGCAACTTGCCTCGTCGATTACCCAACTCCACTCTAGCGAGTATCGGAACCCCGACCAACTGCCCAAGGGGGACGTTCTCGTCGTCGGTGCTGGCAACTCGGGAGCCGAAATCGCCATCGAACTCGCCGCTTATCGACGTGTTTGGCTCTCCGGACCGGACACGGGCCACCTCCCGAAATGGGATTCCGACGACCTCCCTCGCTGGTTGTTCTGGTTCGACGGACGCATCTTCCGGTGGCTGTTCACCGACCTATTGACCGTTGATACGTGGATCGGTCGAAAGCTAAAAGCGCGCGGTCAGAAGGGAGGTGATCCGTTGATTCGTCTCACACCCGACGATCTCGAACGCGCAGGCGTCGAGCGAGTTCCCCGGGTTGAGGGAGTGGTAAACGGCACGCCGCGTCTCGACGACGGACGACTTCTCGACGTGAATGCCGTGATCTGGGCGACGGGGTTCCGTCCGGACGTCAGCTGGATCGAGGTTCCAGGGCTGCGCTGTGATGCGGACGGCTCCCCCATCCACGACCGGGGAGTCGTGGAGGACGAACCGGGTCTGTACTTCCTCGGCCTGCCCTTCCAGCGTTCGCTCCTCTCGGCTACTCTCGTCGGTGTTGGTGCTGATGCTCGGTATATCGCCACTCACCTGCGCAGGCGAGCCGATGCCGGCGAGACAGAATAATCCATCTCGTGGTCTCGGTGTCAGTCAGGCCTCGGCAACCACAGCCTCCAGGGTGTCGAGGATGTTCCCCCAACCCTCGGATACTCCATCGACCATCTGGGCGTCGGAATGGAGCACTTCGTACGAGCGCACTTCTGGTGCGTCGTCGAACCGGCGAATGATGGCGTCCCCGTCCGGTGTCGTTACTTCGGCTATTTCGAGCACGCCATTGTCTGTGAGATTGCTCGACAGGATTTTGAACTTGGCATCTGAGAAGCCGGTCGAGACACCAGCCAGCCAATTATCGTTGTCTGCCCCAATTTTTACTTTGAGGCGTATCCGAGGCATAACCCGCTAGAATTGGCTGACGAGTGGTTTAACCGACTCGCGGGTGAGTTAAAAAGGTGTATCTATTCAGGCGCAAATTCCATGTTCTCGCCCAGCGTAGTCGAGAATATCTATGAGGAAAATGAAAAGGGCCATCCCCGTCGTGCAAGGGCTACTCGGCCTCATCATGGTGGGTGCAGGTAGCGCGAAGCTAATCGGCATTGATCTCGCGAAAAAGGATTTCGAGCGGTACGGCTATCCGGAGTGGTTCCGATTCGTTACCGGGGGCATCGAAGTTATTGGCGGTCTCGGGTTGCTCGTCGGTCTCGTATTTGCGCCGATTCTTGCTGTTTTCGGCGGAATGTTAATCATCGCCACGATGATCGGGGCAATCCTGACGCATCTCTTCCGGGTTGACGATCCACTCTGGAGATCAGTCGGGCCAGCGATCTACCTCATAGCCGGACTCATCGTCACGAGTTCCCGCGTACTTGATCTCGTTCTAGCCATCGTACGTCCTGGCGAGACTGGAATCGCTCATTCAGATCGAAAAGGTAGAGACTATCGGTGAGGCGTTCAACCGATCAATGCTCTGAGAAGAGATGTCGCCGGACTCATCGAAGTCACCAACGAGAGCCACGAGACGCCCGCAGCCCACCAGTACAACGCGTCTATCGACGACGTGACCGAGGACGAAGACGATACCGAACCGGAAGACTGCGACTATGACGGTCTCGGTGACTTCCCGTGCTGGCCGTGCGTGCGGACGGGACGGAAGGAACTGCCGAACGAACCACCGCTTCAGCCCGATACTCTTTCTACGATCCCGATTTGTGATCGCCTCATAATCAGGAATTCGACTCGCTGAGGCTACTCTTTTCCCACAGTAGCTCGTTCCTCTCCCGTATGAATAAAGCCTGTACGTACTGTGGGAGGGACGTGCATATGCACACTCCCATCTTTGTCAACGAAGAACGAGGGGGAGAACAGACCACTGTCGGACAGTTCTGTAATTATGCGTGTCTCGCGCGGTACATCGAGGAGAAGGAACTTGAGACTGGTGCCTGCTGTCAACTTGATCTCTCTTGACGACTGATTCTGTGTCTCGTCAACTAACAAGGGGACGCTGGAGGCATTCCCGTCAGAGGAAAATGAAGTCGATGCCGAACCAGAGGACTGTGACTGCGACGGCCTTGGTGACTTGTGCTGACCGTGCGTACAAACGGGACAGAAGAAATTACCGAGCTAACCCATGCTTCTGCCGTTTTTATTCATGAGGAAGTCGCCTCTCGATTTTGTTGCCACATCTCATGCGCCTTGAATAGAATTACTAGTATATACTATTAACAAAATGGTCGAACACTTCCTGTTACCAATGACCATACTTGGGGCAACCACCATGAGTGTCCTCGACCGGCTCAAGACGATACTCGGTAACAAAGAGGAAAAGAGATACAAATACCAGAGTATGGATTGTCATAATACATTTGGATCGTCAGAGTCACATGGCCAAAGTCACCTGCCAAATGTGCGGATCGAACCACGTCCGAAGTGTCGCCTGAGTTCGACAGTAATGCCAACTCCGGTGACGCTGTTTTCATATCGTGAACCGGTCTTTACTGCCCGATAAGCTTCTTTAGTGAAGCAGTCTCATGTGAAGTTGCATCTACTCGGGAACTCGGTAATCTTCGACTGCATCTCGAATCTCGCGTGCTTTCACTCGACCATGAGCCAGGAGCGGCATGAGTACCGACGTCTGATAGCGAAGTTTAGCCTTCACTCCACTTTTAGAAGTTTCGTCGGAAAGCACAGCTAGTAGCATACCACCCATATCCTGATATTCAATTGAATCGTTCACCGCTTTTGATCGAATATTATCGACTGACTGAGAGATAATTTCGTGAGCATCTTCTTTCTCAATACTCAAATATACCGTTTTGAAGCTCACTAACTGCTTATTCGGTAGGCCTTCATTTGAAGGATTCGCCCTGTCCCAATCGCTCGAACTTTCAGCACGAGGTGGAATTGGGTATTCCGGGGTCGGCTGGCTATTTCAAGCAAACGCTCTGTGGCTAGCGTTCTACGCGATTGGAACAACCGTCCCTTTTGCCGTCGTTTTGTTTGCTATTCCGATCAGTGCGATCGCCGGTGTAACACCGCTTCCAGGCGGGACAGGAGGTATTGAGTCGGTTCTCGTTGCACTTCTCGTTTCGACAACCAGTATTGAATCCGCAGTCGTGGTCGCGGCAGTTGTCATCTTCCGCGGTTTCGTGTACTGGGTACCAACCATGATTGGCGGAAGTGTGCTCGCGGTCGTTACGGCCAATCGCGTTAGCTAATTACCGCAACATTACAGAGATTCGAGGAGAATGCCCACGGCTTTAGCCGTGGGAGGAATCCGACGTGTCTCTAACGTACGAGATACACATCGAGAAAAACTCGTAATCTTCCTCCTCGATGCCAGCAGTCAGTAGAAGTGCGCCGAAGACACAAAACCCAACTCCACCACCGACAACGAGAAGCGCGTACCCGGAGAGCACAGACCGTAATCCGTACATGATTAGCCCAGCGCCGATACCAGCAACGATGGGTTTTATGAATCGCCGGGAGTAGGGGAAGAGTCCTTCGGTGTACCATACTTCGGCGACCCGCGCGAAATTTATAAGCGCGAGGACGCTTGCCGTTGCCAGTGCCGCCCCGATAACGCCGAACTCCTGGATGAACACGTAGTTACAAATCACGTTTAAGATGCCGAGCCCCCACCGGTTGACAAGTGAGAGATACTGGTGATCCGTCATCATCAGCAAGAAACCACTGGGGCCGACCGCCGCGTTCGCTAACTGGCCGAGGGTAAAGAGCACGAGGATAGAACTCCCATCAGTATATCCCTCCCCGAAGATGAACAGAATCTCCTTCGAGTAAACGATCGCACCGAGCGCGAGAAATAGTGCGACGGTAAAGATCCAGCGCGTGAGTTGTTGGTAGAGTGACTGTAACTCGGTCATTTTCCCGTTCGTGTAGAGACGGGAGGCGACGGGCGGGAAGATTTGATTGAATGCACTCAGCGGCAGGACGAGCATTCCCGCGACGACCAACGCCGCTTTATAAATCCCGACGGTGCTCCCCTGCGAAATAAAGATGCCGACCATCAGCAAGTCGATTCGGTTCGCGAGGATCGCCCCCGCTTGCGTGAGCGTTAGCGGGAGCGAATAGTTATAAAATTCAACGATATCCCCGCGCGACCCCCGTAACGTCGGTTGGAACGTCGTTCGTGAGGCAAAGAGTGAAACCGTGGCAACGAAGACGACGATACCCGCTGCGACACCCGCCGCAACGACGTCGAGAAGTTTGTAGCCGAGGAAAATTGGAACGGCGATGAAGAGAAGTCGAACGGCCGGCGTCACAATGTTCATGAGAAGTACTTGGTATTCGGGGAGTTCGAGCGCCTTGAAGACGGTTTGCAAGATATTGCTCACCGTCGTGAACGGAAGGACGAGGGCTAAAATACGCAGAACGTCCGTCAGAAGCGGATTCTTCAGCGTCAATCTCGTGATGAAGGGTGCCCCGAGAAAGATGAACCCGCTGATGAGTAGACTCCCGACAAGCGATGTGAGAAGTGCTAATCCGAGCATTTGATTCTGTTTCGATTGCTGCCCGCTGTACTGCGGCAGGAATTTGAGTATCGATGTATCCGTCCCGAGGTTCGTCACCGTCCGAACGATGGAGAGAATCACGTATCCGTAGCTGTAAACACCGAACAGTCCTTCACCGAGCCCCCGCGTTAGAACGATATTGAGACCGAATCGAAGCGCGTTATCTGCCCCCTTTCCCACCAAAAAGAGACCTGCACCGCGAGACACGGAAGCGAGTGTTGAACTTCGTCCGTGACTCTCGGATTGATTCGTCTCAGTTGTAGTATTTTGGTCATCAACTTCCATGTTTTGTCTCCAATTATTTTAAGATAATAAATATATAATTTATCTCTACTGCGCCACAGTCCTTGGTTTTCAACTGACCTCGGTTACCAAAAATCGCAACGATTGTCGACGGTTCATGAACCCAGTAAACGATTTAGGAGGGATCTAAGCAACACTCCCACGACTATCGCTCAATGGCTACACATGGTCGCCGTCGAAACTGCAACCAACGACGGGACGCTCGACGCCTTCCCCTCGGAGGACGAACATGATGTCAAACCCGAAGACTGCGACTGCGATGGCCTCGGTGACTTCCCGTGTTGGCCATGCGTGAGAACGGGTCGAAGAGAACTACCGAACTAACCACCGCTTCAGCTCTTTTTATCCATGGCACGCCAATTGACGTTCTCGGAGATCACCAATCAGCGAACGCTGACGGAAAGCGCGAGCACTGTGACCGACGATACACCGGAGACACCGACAGCCCTGCTCGACCGAGCACGACAGCACGCAACGAACGTCGCCGCCGAGCACTTCCCGGACCAGCCGGTCGAAGCGATTGGGTGAGAGGTCTCACATCGAGCCCAACGACAGGCAGGGGTCACGAAGTACGATCCTGCAACAGAGGAGATCACGATTGCGCTGACTTGGAGCGCCTACCAACACCACGGGGTGGTGATCGTGCTCTTCCTCATCCTATGTCCCACCGTCAGTGACGAGGGAGCGGTCTATAGCTGGCTATTGGTAATACCGTTCAGAGGGCGTCACTAACCCGGCATTTGCGCGTATTGTCGTCCCGTCCGTCTGCAGAGTACTCACGGATGATGGATATTTCATCGTGACTTATGACGAGATACTCATGTCTAACTAGATTGGCGACTTCCAGTGAGAACACGGACATCATTAGCAATATATACGAAATTTTCACCACGTAACACTGCGCGCCAAGACAAATACTAATAATGCCGCAAACAACGACCCAAGGATCGCCTCAATCCCAGATAGAAGTTGTGTCCACGGTCCAACAGGCTGAAGATTACCATAGCCGAGCGTGGAGAAGGTGATTACACTGAAGTAAATGCTTCGGAACAAGACTTCCCCTATCCACCAGAGGGAAATGGTCTGAGAGCGCTCAAATGTATATGTAATGGTTCTCTCTCCGCTTACTATCTGAACACCACCGATTAGCGGATATAAAAAACCACACAAGAGGATAAATGCCGCTGAAACTGCCAGAATACGGTACGGGCTCGTACCATACAACATCACCCATCGTGAAAGTTCATACTTGATTGCATGCCCATACTCTCTTTCATCCCAAGCGAGCCGGCGGCGGACGTCCTTCTCTTGTTGGTAACTGCTCTGGGTCAATGTCGGAAGTGAATTGTCATGATAGATTTCTTGAAGTTCCCGATATACCCATGCAGCGGCCTGTAGTGGATGGGTTTCATAGAGCGTTCTCGGCGCGATTTCTTTCTCTTTTTCATAAATCGAATATTCGCCAAAATCAGTATCTCTATTTACATACACGTTTGAAAATATTGCTCCGTTAAGCTGAGCATCGACAAGTTTCGCACTTCGTAGATCTGTCTCGGAAATGATTGCTCCTTCGAGATTTCCGCCACTAAAATCTGTATATATTGCAGTTGTTCCCTCAAACGTTGTCAATCTCATATCTGCATTCGAGAGATTAACTGCCCGAAGATCTGCTCGTGTAAAATCAGCATTAATTAATGAAACGTCTTTGAACCAACTGACATTTCTAAGCGTCGCTTCTTTCAGGTACGCTCCATCGATATGCTCTTTCGGTTCGGGTTTTAGTTCCTTTAAATCTTCTATTGATTTCCCGGTCTCTTTCGCGTGCCAAACGCAGTAATCACGGTCACCCCAAACAGGCCGATAACAGGCTGTTTCTGGAATACTTTCGTGGACTAACGTGATATCAGGGCTGTACCCACATCGGTCAGACGGTTGCTCATTGGATGGCATCTGTTGATCAGTGCAATACCTATGCGCCACACCATTATTGGTTTGACTTCAGTACTTGAGAGTGGCAAGAGCGGTTCGACTGATTACAGGCGCAAGTCTTCCTCTTCACGGAGTGACCAAACGAGGCAAGTAAAATATGGTAGTTCACTGGAGCCACATTCCTACTAGGTAATTAATTGCTTGCTGAAGAAGACTCGACCTACCATAATAAAAACCGACAGCTAGCTCCGACCATACTTCTGTTTATACTTCCGTCGCCTATCTCTGTCTATGAGTACCAAAGATGCGCGCAAATTCGATCCGGAAGCACCAGAGGAAAGTGAAATCGGGTGGGAGATGGTTAATCAGAGTACGGGTCTTGGGTCAGTCATGGCTCACTTTTACCGCGGTGAAATGGATCGTGTTACGACATGGCGCCGACGACTCGATGAGACGACAACGTGGGCAGTGACGGTCATCGCGGCTCTGCTTGCTTATGGCTTTTCAACTAGTGGGTCACATTCGATTCTCCTCGCTGTGATTATCGTCACGCTTCTCTTCTTGGTGATTGAAGCGCGCCGCTACCAAGACTACGATGTTTTTCGCTCACGAGTTCGCATAGTACAAGAAAATCTTTTTGCGAATGCACTCGATCCATCAGCAGGCGTTGAACAGCGTGATTGGCGCCGGCAGCTTAGTGAGGATCTCCGTGATCCGTCACTTAGAATTCCGTTTCCAGAGGCGATCGCCAGACGATTGCACAGAATCTACCTGCCGCTTTTGTTTATTATCCTTGGCGCCTGGCTATTTCGCCTCACAACTATCACAGGAGATCGATCGTTAATAAATAATGCTGCGATCGGCGTCATGCCTGGGAATGTAGTTTTCGGGCTTGTCGCGGTGTTCTATCTTAGTCTCGTGTGGATCACATATCGCCCTCGGTCGCGGCACGCGAGGGAGGACTTCGATCGACTTTAGGTTACTTAAAAATTTTAAAATTCGTGATTGTAACATAACGATACTCTTGAAATTGTTATAAGGACAATCAGTACTCTCGACTGTTTGAGTATGCACGATCGCACATTGACGCTAGCGGGCTGTAGAACCACCGGTTCATTGAAATCCCAGCACTTGTCTCAATGCTCCTCGAACAGCACGGAACACTCTCAGCTCGATGAAATTCAGAATGGGCTCAAGAGCTCAAGGTGAAAGATCCAGAACAGCCTGACCATGCTCGATGTCTGCTGGGACTGACACGTGGTCGTGAACCACTAGCCAGACACCATCGATTTGCTGGAAGCACGCTGTCCAACGCACCCATGTGTCGGTGATGTTCCCGCTCGCCAGCGTGCCCTTGAAGTGATTGAGGCCATGAACGAAGGCCACGTCGCCGTGCACCGTGACGGTCAAGTCGCGTACCTCGTAGTCAATGGAGTCGTATGCATCGAAGGCATCTTGCCATTCTTGACGTTTATTGTCAGCCCCAGTGTATCGCAGGGGCGGAGCGAGATCAAATGAAACGAGGTTCGGTGCAAAGAAGGACATGACGCCGTCAATGTCCTTCGCACGAATCGCCTTCGTGTAATCCTCTATGCGCTGTCGAATGGGGTCTTCAGCCATGGCTTCCTCCTCCATTCCCCGGGACGTGATTGCTCCACACGTCGGACGCTAATCTCGTGGTGGAGTGCTCGTTTTCTGACTTTGCTCGGGCCATGTGTCTAAATCACTCGATCCGAAGTCGTCTTGTAGTGTAATAGTTATTAACATCGGATCTCCGCTACTCCACCATTACCTCCGGTGGAGATTCGATATAGCGGGCGAAATCGACAGATATTATGTCCCGCTTTTCAGGAATAGAACGATACAAGAAATCCGTGTGATGACGGTAGGGTGATAAGATGGGAACTATGTGACTGGTAGGGTCTTGGCGATGTAAGGTCTGCTGTACTCATTGAAAAAGATGGACACACAGTCTGGCAAGCCTCAAAGCGGAAGAAAGCTGCTCCCTCAAATGGTGCAACTGGAATCATGTTCGAAGGCTATCCGTCGAAACCCGCCCCGTATCTCGTCTCTGCCTGGAAAGATAACCAATCACAGGAAGATGCACGGAGTTTTGATTTCTCTGAACAGGATGCCGAGTGTGTTGGTATCAACTTTCAGATCGGAGATCCTGGAGTCGATTTAGAAAACCCCTATCTGTCGATCTTCTCTACGACGAACTATCCAAAATGATGTACTCGATACTATCGTTGAGAACCGCGTCGTCAATCGCTTTCTTCGGAAACAGTCTCCATTCGTCCTGTTGACTTTTGTCCTCACTCTCAGTCGTATCCCATAGTTTCTCAGCCACTACGGAACTCCGATGTGCCGATGCTGAAAGAACAGATAGAGGCATACAATCGGGACATTGAGCAGCGGAATAACCATGAGATAATAGAGAATGGTTGGCTTCCACGCAGATTGATCCTGAACATATTGACGGTCAGAATACACGGCAAGCAGTGAGAGAAGTGCAGCTACGTAACTAACGAGGATGATTCCCCCACTAAGATAGGTAGACAGAAACGCTGAGACAGTAAGCGGAACGAATCTGGCGATGCTCATCGTAAAAACCGTCACGAATAGTCAGAGAACGAAAAACACCGGTATTGCGAGTATCGCCAGCCACCATCCTCCTGAGTGAAAATATCGCTCGAAAGAAATTCTTGAAGAAAGTTCTGTGGTGACCATAGATGCTGTATCGCTTCCCAAGGGTAAATCCATTCTTAGAGCGATAGATGAACACTGACAAGTACGGCCGTGCGGATCATCGCTACTGGCGGTGTGAGGAGTGTGGACGAGAATCCACCGATAAGCGCGCACTCGGTGGCGAATTCGGCGACTGCTGCTAACCACTGATCCCCCACTCCTTCCAATTTATGTCACGCCAATTGACGTTCTCCGACGTGGCCGCCCAGCGAACGCGCTCGGAAACGACCGCGCCGACTGCCGACAGCGACGACACCACCCCGACAACGCAGGCGGCGCTGCTCGACCGCGCATAACAGCACGCCGCAACAGTCGTGGCCGACCACTTCCCTGCGTTCCCCGTCGAAGGCATCGACTAGGAACTCTCGGAGCGCGCGCAACGAACGGCAGGAGCGACGACATACGACCCACAGACGGACGAGATTACGATTTCGCTCACGTGGGACGCCTACGACTTGCACGGCTGGGAGCAATTCAGTTTGACGGTGCGCCACGAACTCATCCATGCGTGGCAGTACCACGAGTTCGGCGAGGCAGACCACGGGCGAACGTTCGAGCGGTGGATCGACGCGCTCGACACAACCCAGCACTGCGAGCGGTTCACATCGCCGACTGGTGGGTGATCTGCGAGGAGTGCGATGAACGACTCTCGCGCTTCCAGCGTTCGAAGGTCGTCAAACAGCCTGAGAAATACAGTTGTGGCGACTGCGGCGGGTCGCTTCGCGTCGAGGAGGCCACTGAATGACGCGTAAGTACCGCTGTCCACACTGTCTGAGAGTTATTGGGACGCTGACGGTGGCTGGCCCGTCGCGGGTCCATGTGAGTCCGTGCGGCCATCGTCTCGCTTCCCTGGATGCAGTGCTTGCAATGGGCGATCTCTACCCACCCCGCCCTGATGTGTGGGTGACGGCCTTCCTCGCTGACTCTCACTGACTCCCGCGACCGTTTCGGCCCTCTCTCATTCTCTTATTCGTACGTTTTCCGGCGCTCCAGGTGCTAATGAAAGCTAGTATAATATACTAACTTTAGCGCATTCATTTCCAGTCTGGCTAGCGATGAACCCCACCAGACAATTTGATTTAGATCGGCGACAACGAGCGTGGGAATTGATGGCAGTAATTACCACCAAGAAGTGCCATCCGGTAGTCCGTTCGATACGATTGACAATGCCCCTACCGACGAGGACAAACAAGAAGACTGAACCTGATTTCCTGCCGGTTAAATTCATAAGTGGAAGTAGACTGCCCCCGGTACCCTCGAATCGATTTGTGCGCAGTTCGTGGTGCGCATTGGCTGGCGAAGGAACTGTACCACTCGGGGATAGGTAAGTCCGATACGATCAGCACAACGTTTTTGTAGTGATCTCAGTAGATTTCTCAACGGACGAACCCGATATCAACCTTGATGAGACATATTTTTTAGCCTTGATTTAAGAAAGTGATGAATCCGGATAAATCAATAGTTTCCAAAAAAAGGTTTGTTCCTTACTGAGGAGTAGATATCAGATTTATTAAGGAAATTATGACGGTCGTGGATCACCTATTCTACCTTCTATGGGGGAGCTATTAGCCGACAACACAGCCGTCGTCACAGGTGGGGCCAGTGGCATTGGACGCGCCATCGCGCTCCTGTTTGCCAAGAATGGTGCTAACGTCGTCGTCGCAGACCTCAAAGAAGAACCACGTGAGAGTGGCACGGCAACGCACATACAAATTAACGAACACACGGATTCGAAGGCAGTATTCGAGATGTGCGATGTCAGTGATTTAGAGGACGTCGTAACGATTGTCGAGCGAGCACAAACCGAGTTCGGTAGTTTAGATGTGATGGTAAACAATGCGGGGATTGTCGGACCGCAGCAACCGATCAGTGAAATCAACCCTGAGGAGTACCAACAGTTGATCGATATAAATTTGAATGGTGTATTCTACGGTTCACAAGCAGCAGCCACTCGAATGAGCGATACTGGAAGTGGTAGTATCATAAATATCTCGAGCATTGCAGGTATTCGTGGATATAGCGAGCTCTCTCCGTATTGTGCGTCGAAAGGGGGGATCCGCCTGCTCACGTACTCGTTGGCCGCCGAGCTCGGTGCAAAGGGCATTCGAGTGAATGCGATTCACCCAGGCGTAATTGAGACGACGATGACCAAAGAAGATGTCCCAATTGTCGGAACCGAAACAGGAGAACAGATGGAACAGATGGTTCCATTACATCGCTTTGGAACACCGGACGAGGTCGCAAAAACCGCGCTATACCTTGCGAGTGACCTTTCGAGTTATGTCACTGGCGAATCGATCGTTGTGGATGGTGGTCTCGTAAATACAGCCTGACATCCTCTTCACCAGAAACGGCAAGACTCCACACAAAGAAAGGACAGTTGTGATGACAATACATAGTCTAGTTCATTACTATTGACCGAGCTGGCTGTGAAGAATCAACGCTGAGCTCTAACCGGTCGTTGATAGACTGAGCAGGTGACCGACTATCCCACTTTCCTATCACCGAAAGTTACCATCTAGCATCGAAAAAGTTGTATCTACCGTTACTGTTCGAATTCGCTAGTTACGATGCCATCATGTTCCGACAGGATTCAGCACAGTCACGGAGCACGTCGGCACAGACCTGACAGTGCTCGTCATCATGGCGGTCACATTCTTCGGCACACTCTTCACATGCACCAGCACAGGCCTCGGCAAGTTCTGGACTGTAATTTGAATCACGTGCCATGAATCGAGCGTGGAGCGTCACGAGATCGGCAGTGTCCCGACAGAGTCGGAGACACTCAGCCATTTCCTCACCTTGGCCAGCGCATTCGTCAGCACACCACTCACACGCTTGAGCGGCCTCGAAACAATTGTCGATGCACTCTGCCATCTCCTCGTCCTCGTTCACATGGTCAATTTCAGTTAGAGCCATCGCACCTAGTACAACGAGAGACTCGCTTTTTCCACTTGAGGCTAACAATGTTCGACCAAAGAGCTCAGGGTAAGGGGGAATTCGGTAGTGAAGTGGGGGATGAATCGCGAACTCGAAAATTCACTGTGATACTACCGCCATAACAGGTATCTGGCGGACAGGAGAATTGACAATACATGGTTGAGCTTGATGATATTGATCGTGAAATCCTACAATTACTGCTAGAAGGTGCTCGCCAGTCATATCGCGACATAGGCGACCAAGTTGGACTCTCGCCACCAACAATCTCGGATCGAATTGCACGACTCGAAGAGTTAGGTATCATTCGAGGATTCACGGTCAATCTTGATCGCTCGAAGATAGTAGATGGAGAATCGTTGTTCGTTCATCTTCGCACTAACCCTGGTCAAGCGGACGAGGTTGTTTCTGCACTCCATGAGTTCGATTCTGTCGAGCACGTCGTCCAGACAGTCGACGATCGCGTATACGTACAGACGTATATGAGCGACGCTGAATTACAACGTCTCGTTTCAGAGATAATTGGGCCAGATGTCATAGCAGAGTTCGACGTTCGGAAGGTGGTCGAATCGAGTTGGCGCCCAGCCCTCGGAGAGGGTGACTTGGTCACCGAGTGCGACGAGTGTGGGAAGCCAATCAAGGGTGAGGGAGTGTCCGTGACCCTTGAAGACCGACGGTACTTCTTGTGCTGCCCGTCATGCGAATCATTGTTGCGTGACCGGTTTGAGGAGTTTAACGAAGGAACTACGTGAGTTTCACTGCTTTCTCAATCCAGCCAGTTCGAGAATTAATCAATGATCTAATTATTGTATTTCACCTTACACAGGGCATTTTCATCGTGTGAAACTACGCGTGGGGGATTATATATTCACCCAGATTATCGCCGCACATGCCATACAATTGGCGACGCATCGGACGTGTCCTCCTCCTCGTGAGTATCGTACTCCTGCTCGCCTCACCGGGCATTCTCATCGTGAACGATGATGATAAGACAAAAACTTCATCGACAACATCACATCAAGAAGAAGGTCATCACGACAAAGAAGGACAGAGTCATGGAGCAGAGGGTCAAACTGAAGAGGGGCACAGTCACGAAGGAGAGGGTCAAAGTGAAGGTGAAGCAGGATTTGCGAGTGGTTGGCCGACGATGATTGGTGGACTATTCCTACTTGGGACAGTAGCTACGGCGCCAGTCTATCAATATACCAATAAGCGTCGACAGGATTTCTCAGTTTCATCAGTCCATCTTTTCGTCGCGTTACTTGCGCTCTTTACCGCTGCTGTGCATCTCTATCTCTTCCTCGAGCATGGTTCGCTGATCATGCTTTTCGCTGGATTAGGATTCCTGGGCGGAATTGGCTTATTCTTTGTTGGCATTAACCGTCAGTACCTCTATTTGGTCGGAATCCTCTTTACTGCAGTACAAATTCTGCTATGGGTCAACGATGGAATGCCCCATCTCGGGAGTTTTGGTCTTATTGACAAAGTAGTTCAGACGCTCCTTATTGTCACTCTTGGATACTTGTATTTAAAACGATGAGCAAGTTCTGGACATTTACTACTTTGGTATTTTAGTTATAGGCCTGTATTGATACTATACCCGTAGAAGTAACCACCAACTCGATGAGGCTGAAATCATACTACTTTCAACATGGGCGCATCATGCTCTATATGGCGTCCTGGTGACAGAGACTGTGCCATCACCGTGGCTATAAGTTCCCTTCTCTAGTAGATCCACAATACTTTAGTCTAGACGTGAGCATCGGCATGTGTGTGTGAGGATAGTCCTCCGCGTGAAACCCTTGCTCTCCTGGGTGACGAACACGTCCAAACCATACTATCCGTTACAAGTGAGCAACCAATGTCTGCAAATGAACTCAGTGACACGTGTGACGTTTCATTGGTGACAGTTTATCGGCGACTCGAAAAGCTCGTTGAACACGACCTCATCTCAGAGCAGGATGAACTGGCTCCTGATGGGAATCATTTTAAGAAATATAAGACGTCAGTCGAACATATTGATATCCGACTTGATCAGGGGGACTTCAAGGTCAATGTTAGGAGCTCAATGAAGGACGATGCATCTGATCGCTTTAAACGTATGTGGGACAATATCCGGAGGGAGGACTCATAATGCACCTTGGTCTTATTATTGCTAAAGTCATTATCGTGATCCTTGGCCTCCTCATCTCGTTCCAAAGCTATCGGGCGTACAAACGCTATGATAGTCAACCAATGTTCTTACTCGCGGTTGGTTTTTTCATGATCAGCATCGGTGCCGTCACTGAAGGCGTACTCTATGACGTTGTGAATTTCTCTATTTTCTATGCGGGGATGATTCAATCTACAATTGTAGCGATAGGCATGTGCTTCATTTTGTACTCTATCCACTACCAAACACAGTAGAAGAATACAGTGCCACTATTCTCAGGTGATCACCTGTACCGTATAATCAGGCATAGTGCTTCTTGTACTATCGTTTTGGAAGCGAAACTGCGTGGCTACTCAGGGTTTTAAACGTTAGGGAACTACAGTCGGTATCGGCAGTTACGACCTTTAGAACGAACAACAGTAACGACGCTACAACGGGCGAACGCTCAAGGGTAGCCGTTTTAGCGGAAATTCACTGCCTGCTTTAGCTTGTTAACCAGAATGGAGTAAAGTCTACAACGCCAATCGATTACTATGAACGTCGTCCAAAGTCTCGTCGAGGCCGCGAAGTTCCTCGGCAACATGACGTGGAAGACGTGGTGGGCACTGGTGCTCGGGTTCACCATCGCGGGCGCGGTGCAAGCGTTTGTGAGCGAGGAGCGAATGACGGACGTGTTGGGCGGTCGCGGTCTGAAGGAACTCGGGTTGGGGAGCTTCTTCGGCTTCCTCTCGTCGAGTTGTTCGTTTGGGGCCGTCGCCACGACGAAGTCGCTGTTCAAGAAGGGGGCGTCGCCGGAGTCCTCGTTCGCCGCGTTCCAGTTCGCCAGCACGAACCTCGTCATTGAACTCGGGCTGGTGATGTGGATCCTGCTCGGCTGGCAGTTCGTCGCCGCCGACGTGTTTGGCGGCATCCTGATGATCCTCCTGCTGGCCGCGCTGACGAAGTACATTATTCCCAATTCGTGGTTCGACGTTGCGCGCAATCACATCGATGATGACGAAGACGGAATGGTTCGAGATCCCGTCTGTGGAATGGAAGTTGACCCTAACGACGAGGGAACGCTCAGCGTCGACACCGACGGGGGAACCGAGTACTTCTGCTCGGAATCATGCAAGCAGACCTTTCTAAATCAGCGAGAGGACGAAACATGGAAGGACAAGCTTCTCACAGTCCATGGCTGGAAGAATGCCTTCCGCAACGCCATTGGTGAGTGGGAAATGCTATGGGATGATCTCGTTGCAGGGTTCATCATTGCAGCTCTTATCGCCGCATTTATCCCGAAAACGTGGTGGGCGCAGTTGTTCACGCTCGCACCAAAAGGAACTGTCGCGTGGATCATTCTCGGGAGTGTTATCGGTGTTGCAGTCGGTGTCATCACGTTCGTCTGCTCGGTGGCGAACGTCCCCTTCGCGTTGGTGCTGTGGACCTCCGGGATTCCGTTCGGCGGCGTGATGAGCTTCATCTACGCCGACCTCATCGTCCCACACATCGTGGACATGTACCGGAAGTACTACGGAAAGCGCATGGCAGCAACGCTGTTCGTCTCTATCTTCGCAGTTGCTGCTGTTGCGGGCATTGTGACTCACTTTGCCTGGGGCGCCATTAACCTCATTCCAAAGCGTGGCTCAACCGGTGGATCTGTTCCTCATGCTTATACCACCGTGCTTAACATCATATTCAGTATTATCTTCATTGCAGAAGTGTATGTGACGTATTTCGAGTCCGGTAGTGAACAAGAGGAGATGGCGACTCATGGTGATTAAGCCTATTATAGGGAAACAATGAGAGAAGTGACCTATTTGCTCATCACACTTACGGTGGTCAGCCTTTGGTTAGGTAGTGCATCAGTGTTCACTGGGCTTCTCCTCTGGGTTGCCACGATCCTTCTTATCAGTCTGCAATTAGTAGTTTTGTCGTATGCTATTCGAGATATACGTCACCGTGAAACAGCGTGAAATGAGCCTCGTTCGAATGAAACAGCACGATCCAGCTTAGCTATCTCCCAATGGCTGGTGTTTGTGTCGCAGGAAGTTTCGAGTACCAAGGAAGACGACTACGAGACTCACGATGAGTGCTGTCCCAAAGAGAAGAACGAGACTCAATACATGGAGCGCAACGATACCATAGGTATGGCTAACTATTTTGCTCATCACCGCCACACTATCGATGAGTAGCATCATTGCAAAATATTGCTTGAACTTCGTGGCGTCAACGTACTCCGTCAAATGTGAGCCAACATATGCACCAAAAATGCTTCCGCCAAGTAATGGAATCACAACTGTCAGGTGAACGGCATCTGCTCGGGCGTACAGAAACGCCCCATATCCACTCGAAATTGCGATTTGGAAGATATCAGTTCCGACCGCCACTGCTTCTGGTAGCGCTAATCCATACATCAAGCCGGGCAGAACAAGAAATCCTCCCCCAACCCCAAGTACACCAGCTAGGATACCTGTTATAAAGGAGAGTACTATTATCACTGATGCTGAAGCAGAAATACCGCCTTTGAACGTCATCATTGGTGGAGCGGGGAAGGTACTAATCTGGCGAATCAATGATGTATTGGCATCTGACGCAACTTCAGAGCCAACCGTCCGAACATCGTGTAACGTGTAGAGTCCGACAGCTGTTAATAACCCTACGTACATGACGCTGATTGCGAAATTAGCGACGCCGACGGTAGCTAGCGCAAACAGGAGCCGTTTCCCCACTTCTATCCCCGTCGTCATACCGAGGACGAGCAACAATCCGAGTTTGTAATCAATGTGGCCTAACCCGCGATGTGTGACAACAGCAGCGATTGACGTCCCGAAGACGAACACCAGACCGGAACCGACTGCTGCCTTCGCTGGATGACCCAGAACGAGTAATGCTGGCGTTACGAAAAAGCTCCCGCCGAGACCGAAGAATCCAAAGAGAATTCCAATGAGCAAGCCAAACACGACAAAGAATATCGTTCCTGACTCAAACACCCAGACGCTCATCCCCCCCATGATACTCGTCATAGTGGACGTCACCATCACGCTTGATTCTTTTCCACGGTAGAAAATCCGTAGCAGTAGCCGTCTAAAGCAATTTCAGAAAACGGATCTGTATCACAAAAGGAGTATCAAACCACAAAAACAGCGTGTCGCTTATTTTCACCGAATAACTCACGATGAGCTTGAGGCTAGTTTTGTGAGCATTGGGGAAACGTCCTCAATTTCGACAAGGGAGAACATAGAGTTCTGTGGGACGTTCGCTGGAAGAGGTAATCATGGGCAAAACTCAATGTTCTCACAACTCCCTCCTCTGAACTCCTTTAAATACTGTCTTGCTTCCATTACGTGCCTATACCTGTAACGAACAACGGTTAGATTGGAATATTGGGGGTCATATTCGATTCTTCATTAACCATTAGCGTATTATCTATGTTGTTGATGATGGGAAAGTCGTGAGGGCCCCAATTCCAACCCTCGTAAGTACCGTCTTAGATAATAAGGTGAATCAAAAATAAGTGTCCTGGTCTCATTGCCTCGTGATACTGGGTATCCGCTAATGATCGGTACACACTCTGACTAGTCGCTGTCGAATCGCCGGAGTTCTAACGAAACGAGCGAATGTACAGAAGAGGTAGGCCAAGTGCTCAGGGTCAAGCCCTGAGGCAGTTCATCACTAGGTCGTCACTCGTGCAGTGGCAGCCACGGGCTGTTCATTCTGCGTATATGGCCCATCAACGCCGGGGAACTCAAGCTGGCGATTGTTGTTCGCGTCGGTGTGGAGCATCGCCGTCAGCGACTGCGCTGATCGTTGCTGCTGTGCTTGAGTTTGCATCTGCTGCATCAACTGGCGCATTCGTGCATAATCTTTCGTCTGCTGGCGCATCATGTGGCGCATCTGCCCTTGGTTCATCGACTCGTCAGCTGTATGCATCAGCATTTGTCGTTCACGCATGCTCGTTTGGTTCATCAATTGCGCCATCTCTTGCATCTGGGCTTGGTGTTGGCCATCGGCCATCATCGCCTGCATCAACGCGTGCATGCGTTGTCGATCCTGCATCTGCTGCATCATGAGCCCCATCATCCGATTCATCTGCGTCTGTTTCATCATCTCGCCGCCCATGTGAGGGCCACTAGAATCGTTCATGATGCGTTGCATATCCTGGTGTGGCATCTGCTGAGCCCGCATCGTCATCATAATTCCTTGTGATTGGGTATGGTTCAACAACTGCATCATCTCCTGCATCTGTGAATAGTGAGATACTGCGCTCGGAGCCAATTCGATTTTAACATTCTTGTGTGTTCCCGCTTCGAGATAGTTCGATTGTCCGATGACTGCACCGCTTTCATCATGGATGAGGATAAACCCACCATTTGGCAGTGTCGCGGACGCCACGGTCACGGTCGTTCCATTCGCGGTCTGCTCCTCAAACACGACCTGTGGTTGTGCGTTTTGTGCTTGTTCTGCATCTGTGACATTCATACCCGTTTTAGCGGCAGCAACTCCAGTGCCAATAACGAGCAAACACACCGTTGCTACTACAGTGATTTGCCGAAATTTGATTGTCGTTGGTTTTCTCATTCGGTCACCCCCTAAGAGGCATTGCCTAACGACGAGAGCCAACTCCTTAACGCCACTAGCTAGAACTTGTTTTCTTTGACACACATTTTTAGAGGGTTTGTTTAGCCTGTAAGCCTACATTAGGACATCTAATAATAAGAGCGCGGGACGTGTCGTTCAGTGATGGTCGTGATTTTGGGAGTCTCCTGTCCCAGAAACTCTTTGGAAGAGACAGTCTACTTCTCGCCAGTGATTGAAACTTAGGTTTACCTACGATATTGGTTTAATCGACACGAGCAGTGTGTGGTAGATAATTAGCGCAGCCTGCCGAAGAGCTTGTAATCGTGGTCAGGAGTGTACTTGCGGAACAGCAGACTATTGGTGAGTACCGATACACTGGAAAACGCCATCGCACCTGCGGCCAGTATAGGCTGGAGAAGCCCCAGCGATGCTAACGGGATCATCGCGGTGTTGTAGCCCAGCGCCCACACGAGGTTCTGCTTGATCTTGGCGAGCGTCGCGTCGGAGATACGAATCGCCTTTACCACGTCAAGTGGGTCGTCACGCATGAGTGTGACATCCGCAGCCTCGATAGCGACATCCGTTCCTGACCCGATAGCAGTTCCGACATTGGCAACGGCGAGCGCTGGCGCGTCATTGACCCCGTCGCCGACCATCATTGCCATGCGTCCTCCGTCTTGTATGGCTTCGATTGCGTCGGACTTGTCCTCAGGGAGTACCTCTGCGCGGACGTTCTCGGGGTCAATACCCACTTGCGCGGCGACAGCACGGGCGGTCCGCTCGTTATCGCCGGTAATCATCATCACGTCAAGGCCGCGCTCCTCAAGAGCGCTCACCGCGTCTTTCGCACTTTCCTTGACCGTGTCGGCATCAGCGACCACGCCCACGAGTTCACCCTCGTAGGCGACGAGCATTGCTGTCTTCCCCTCGTTTTCGAGGTGTTCCATTGTTTCTTCGGCGGGTGCCGGATCGACATCGTTATCGCGCAGGAGCTTGCGGTTGCCGATGAGGATTTCACTCTCATCGAGTGTCGCTTGGATACCGTGCCCTGGGACGTTTTCGAACGCGTCGGGTTCCATGACGTTGAGGCCACGCTTTTCGGCTCCCTCGACGATGGCCTGCGCGAGCGGGTGTTCGCTCCCACTCTCCGCACTGGCAGCCAAGCTGAGTACGTCGTCCTCGTTGAGGCGTTCGCGAGCGGTCAGTTGGCCTCCGTCAGCTGCCGTATCGCCACCATCGGTGAGCGGCTGGCCATCGGCACCAACTGCAACGACATCCGTTAGCTCCATCTCCCCTTTCGTCAAGGTGCCGGTCTTATCGAACACGATGGTGTCGACATCCTTTGCTCGTTCGAGGACGTCACCGCCCTTGAAGAGAACACCGTTCTGTGCACCAAGCGTAGTGCCCACCATCGTTGCTGCCGGCGTAGCTAGTCCAAGCGCGCAGGGACACGCGATGAGAACCGCACTTGCGAACACGATGGTTGCGAATTCAAACGCCGACAGCGCAGCTGGACCGCCTCCAACTAACCCCCACAGCGGAAGTGCGGCCACGAAGTTAGCAAGTGTTCCGGGGAAGAGGTACCAGACTGTTCCCCAGAACAGGGCGTTCACGATCACTGCGGGAACGAAGTACGCAGAGATTCGATCGGCGAGATTCTGGATATCAGGTTGACGGGACTGCGCCTCCTTGACCGTTTGGACGATCTGCTGGAGTGCAGTATCCTCGCCGACCCTCGTCGCCTCGACGATGAGTACGCCGTTCTCGTTGATGGTCGAGCCGACGACTTCGTCACCTTCTCCTTTTTCCACGGGAACAGATTCGCCAGTGACCATCGATTCGTCGACCGCACTCTGGCCGTCCACGACGACACCATCAGTAGGGATCTTCTTGCCAGGTTGAATCTTCATTCGATCGCCAACTGCCACGTCTTCGATGGGCACGTCACGCTCAGTGCCATCGTCCTCGACAACTGTTGCAGTGTCCGCCTCCATCTCCAACAACTTACGGAGCGCATCGCTTGCTTGGCCCTTCGAGCGCGCTTCGAGGTAGTTGCCGAGTGTGATGAACACGAGGATGAGCGCGGCCGTGTCGAAGTAGAGACCGCCCGCGATCAATCCGAGAAGTACTACGACGCTGTAGACGTACGCCGTGGACGAACCGAGCGCGATAAGCACGTCCATATTGGCGCGTTTGTTCTTCACGAGCGCCTTGTAGGAGTTCTTGTAGAACTCCCAGCCGAGGATGGCTTGGACAGGCGTCGCAAGCAGGAACTCAACCCAGCCGAACTCGATGCCGAAAATCATCTCTGGAAGGATTCCGCCGCCCAGAATGAGTTTATCAGCAAGAAAGAGGATGAGAGGTGCAGAGAGGACGGCACCGAACAGCGTGAGCCGAAGCTGTTTGCGGATTTCGGCCTGTCGGGCGGCATCACGACGATCCTCGGCGGAATCTTCAGATTCACCATCTTCACGGACGGGTGTATAACCAGCGTCTTCGATGGCGTCGTAGAGGTTCGTGAGGGTTGCTTCAGCAGGGTTGTACCTGACTTGTGCCTCGTCTGTTGCGAAGTTGACGTCGGCCTCGATGACACCCGGCGTTCGCTCGAGTACAGACTGCACCGTCTCTGAGCAGTTTGCGCACGACATTCCCGTGATGCCGATCGTCTTCGTCTCCGTAACAGGCGTATATCCGGCGGTCTCGATGGCTTCGTAGATCTTTTTCAACGAAACTTCGTCCGGGTCGTACTCAATGGTTCCCTCGTCGGTGGCGAAGTTGATGGTCGCTTCTGATACCCCGTCGAGGGAGTCGACAGAGTCGGCGATAGTCTGCGAACAATTCGCGCAGCTCATTCCCTGGATATTGATGTGGATTCGACGCTGGCTCATTACTACTTCATACGTCTCCCCTATTCAATCGATTTGCCCTTTCGAATGTTCAGGAGACGAACTCAGAAATCTTTGAATCAAAGGTACAACAGTGACAGTGGGACTCAATCTGCGCCTTGTTGGAGTAGCTCGTACTTCTCCTCGAAGCGGGTTTCACACGACGGGCAACAGAACTGATAGAGATCTCCATCGATGCGAGCCGACGTTCCTTCGCTATCAACTGTGTTTCCACACTCTGCGCAAGTCAGCGCAAACTCCATCCCCCCTACGTTAGGAGACCAATCTGCACCCGAGAGGAGTGTTACCTCGAAGTCATCGATTGTTTCCTCGCTAAAGGTGGCGGCAAGCCAACCGGCGACATCGGTGTCTGGGGCTCGTACATAGGCTACAAGGTCAGCCTCTGCAGTGGTGAACACGTTCTCGACTGCACCAGTATCGAGGAGCGTTTCCTTGACCGATGAGACATCCTGACTGCCAGTTGCGATCTCGAGCGTCAGCAGAACCGGTGTCCCTTTGCGGAGTTGGGAGCGGTCGATATCGAGCGTAAAACCACGGATGATTCCTCGCTCTTGGAGTCGAGCAACCCGATCTGATACAGCTGGTGGAGAAAGCCCAACTGCATCCGCAATATCACTGTAAGGCCGACGGGCGTTCGACGTCAAGAGCTGTAAGATTTCGAGGTCGGTTTCGTCTAGATCGTGCATAGTGGTGTTACGCCGTCGAGAGCTAAAAGCCACGCGCATTTTGCCTTCGTTTCTAATGTTACTGCCGAACTCAATCTACAAATCAAAAGAAGAATCCATAAAAGACAGCCAATCGTATATCGAAGTGTATGACGACTACCATCACTGTTGAGGGAATGTCGTGCGAGCACTGTGAACAAACTGTCGAGGAAGCCCTTCATGATGTAGACGGTATTACCAACGCGACTGCCAATCATGAAGCCAAGGAGGTGAGCATCGATGGGGACGCCGATACCTCAGAACTCGTCCAGGCCGTCGAAAATGCAGGGTACACGGCGAACGTCTGAAAAGGATTGAAAGTATCCACACAGCTCAACCCACTCGTACTGGTTTCTTCTTAGCTCTGTGCTGGTGGTTAAGTTACGCTATGGCGATTCTGCGTGGACAACGTCGGCGAGACTTTCGAGTTGTGCAGCTACGTGTTCACTCTCACCCGCTAAGTGGACGACAAGATCGTCAAACGTGATAATCCCGACAACGTCCTCATTTTGGACAACAGGAATTCGCCGTGCGTTCACCTGATTCATGTGGTGCAGTAACCGTGGAACACGTGCATGAGAGTCGATAGTGTGCGGATCTTTGGTCATTATGTCCTCTGCCGTACGGTCTATCCCTGACTCGTCACCGTGTAGAATGTTTGTTCCATGCTCGTCTGTTAGGAGATGAATCACGAGATCACGATCGGTGATGATCCCGACAAGATCTCCGTTTTCGGTGACTAAGACATCCCCCACGTTTTCATCGGCCATCGTTTGTGCGACTTTATCAATAGTCGTATCACGGGAGACACTCACTACGTCTTTTCGAGCAATTCTCCCTACATGGAGGTTGGTGTTGGGATGTTCGTTCGTCATCGACTACCATACACCAGAGAGATCAAAAAAGGTAGTGCCCCAATCGGTGTCGTGAGACGCTACTTGCCTACTGGAGTGGTGGGAGTCAGTGGAAGTGTAAATAGGACATAGATACCAACTACCTATGGAAACGATGGGGTGCAGCCCAGATTGCTGTCGAAGTCGGTGACGAGTATTGCCAGCCGTGATCGGATTTCCAACTCCAACAGAGAGGGTTACCTCCGTGGCGAAATACCGCGTTATAGGAATCATACTATAGACAACACCAGCGGTCGTCCGCCGGTGATCCTTTTACCCAGGACACCGAAAGAAAACTCTCGGGTGGGTACACAATGAGTGAGCATCATGGGCTTTCGTCCGACGAGGTAACCGACCACCAACACGAGGAGTCCCAGGAACCGGGCACCATGATGCTCAAGCATCCAACGATGGAGATCTGGCCGCAGTATCCTATTGTCATTCTTGGACTCTGGCTCATTGCGAGTCCGATCACTTTCGGATACGAGAGCTTTGCGATGACCGTCAGTGACGTCGTTAGCGGAATACTCCTGATTGTGCTCGCAGGTGCTGTGATTTTCCTCGAGAGTGGTTTCGCGAATTACGCAAACGGTTTCGTGGGCGTCTGGCTGCTCCTTGCACCGCTACTCTTCTGGGCACCGACAAGTGCCGCCTACCTAAACGACACACTCGTCGGGGTCTTTGTCATCACGTTTGCTGTGCTCGTTGTTATGCGGATGGAGATGTCGGGGCCAGATGTCCCCCGCGGCTGGACGTATAACCCCTCGACGGCGGCGCAGCGGGCGCCAATCATCGTCGCTGGGCTCATTGGGTTCTTCTTTTCGACCCACATGGCCACGTTCCAACTCGGTTATACCAACTTCGTCTTCGAACCGTTCTTCGGCCGTGGAACGGTGAACGTGCTCACTTCCGATGTCTCGAAGATGTTTCCGATTTCCGACGCTGGCCTCGGGGCTGTTGCATATGCGATCGAAGTCCTCATGGGATTCATGGGCGATAAGCGCCGCTGGCGGACAATGCCCTGGATGGTGACGTTTTTCGGCATCGTCGTCATCCCACTGGGACTTGTCAGTATCGTCCTCATTATCCTCCAACCGCTGGCCGTCGGGTCGTGGTGTACCCTCTGCCTTCTTTCTGCACTCGCGATGCTGTTCATGATTGCGTTGACGGTCGATGAGGTCGCCGCGATGGGGCAGTTCCTCTACCGGCGAACGCAAAAGGGCGAATCACTCTGGCATGCCTTTTGGATGGGAGGGTCGTACCGCGCTGCAGATGCTGGTGTGGACGGCGAGACGCGCTCAGGCGCTAACTCGTTTTTGTCGATGTTCTGGGGGATGTCTATACCCTGGCATCTCCTCGGTGCAACAGGGCTGGGGCTCTGGTTGATGCTATCTCCCGCACTCTTCGGTACGACGGGTGCCGCCGCAGACAGTAGTCACCTCATCGGCGCGCTCATCGCCACATTCTCTGTAATCGCCATGGGCGAACCAGTACGCATCGTCCGCTTCGTGAACGTTCCTCTTGGGATATGGGTCATCGTGGCGCCATGGATTCTTACAGGAGGACCCACGGTTGGCCTGTGGAACGGTATTGCTGTCGGTACTCTCGTCATTTTCGCAAGTCTTCCTCGTGGGAGTATTCACGAACAGTACGGCTCCTGGAACCAATATATAAGATAACGCTAATCTGAAAGCGTCGCTCTCTTCGTCTCCTCGTTACGAAACCCAGTACCGGGCTGAACCTTTACGGTCGCTCCCGATGTCACACTGTGCATGAATGTTCTTGTCGCGGGGGGTGATGGCTTTGTGGGCCGAAACGTGTGTGCTGAACTCGTCGAGCAGGGTCATACAGTTACTTCGCTCTCTCGATCGCCCGATTCCAGTGTTCTTCCGGATGCCGTCGAATTGATATCAGGCGACATCACGAACTACGACTCCATCGAGGGGGCGTTCGAAGCGAAGGACGCCATAGTGAACCTTACAGCACTACCGCCACTTCATCAACCCCGACCTGGAACGTTTCACGATACCGTCTGTATCGGCGGTGTGATGAACGCGGTACACGCTGCGCAGGAACATGGAGTGGCTCGATACATCGAGATGAGTTCGCTTGGTGCAGATCCAGATAGTCTGATTGCTTATTGGCGAACTCAAGGACTCGGTGACTTGGTAGCTCAGTATTCCGATTTAGACTGGGTGATTCTTCGCCCCTCATTCATTTTCGGTGAGGGGAGTGAAACGTTTGCGTTCATCAAGCAGTACACAACGCCGTATGTAACGGTCCTCCCAGCCGGGGGAGAAAAGCCTAGCTTCCAACCGATTTGGGTCAAGGATATTGCGCAGATTGTCGCAGATACGATTGAAGAGGATCGTCATGTCGGCCAGGTCTATGATCTCGGTGGACCCGAGGTACTAACGTTCGGGGAGGTCGCACGGATGCTCTATCGCGCTGAGGGAAAATCGATCAAGATCATCCCAGTACCAATGCGATTGGTAGAGAGTGCTCTTTATGCCGCGGAACCACTTTCGATTATCCCGTTTGGCATCGATCAGGCAAGGGCATTGGAAATGACAAACATCACTGACCACAATGATATTACGGACTTTGGCCTCGAAGAGACTGATTTGATGCGAATTGCAACGTACTTGAGCAGGAGGTAGGCCAAATCGATGGCTACTATAACGGATTTTCCAAAGCTCGGGACAAGCGCAGCTAAACAGGAATACAACGCGAGCCAGAGATGGTATATCTGACTTCCTTTAAAGAGCAAAATATGTCGTTCACGGTGGCACAGATATCAACCAAGGATGTACTCAAGGGAGGGATATTTTTCCAGGAGGGGTTGGCCGTCAATCTCGTACTGTTCCATGTAAGCATCAAGTCCGAGGATGCGGCCAGCACCGAATGCGGCGACCGAGAGAAACACCAGCATATACATGAAGTCAGAATTGATGAATCCGTGCGCCATGTCCCAGTTGCCGAAGTAGAACAACAGCATCATGAACGCACCGAAAAACGCAGCGAGGCGAGTCAGGAAGCCAACTATGAGGCCAAGGCCAATTGCCGCTTCACCCCACGGAACGACAACGTTGAGAAAGTCCATGAACCACGGCGTCTGACTCATCCAAAGAAACACCCCTTCCAAGGGATTGCCGTTCGTTGCAGCGACGTTCGCAAGGTAGCTCTGTGCCTCGAAGCTACCTAGAAGTTTTTCGGCGCCAGAATAGAAGAATGCGAACCCGATGACGAGACGGAGTGCAAGGACGAACCAGGCACTCAGCGAGTGTGCACGGCCATCCACAGTAATGCCCCCAATTGTGGATCGGAATTCATTGTACTGGTGTTGTGTATCAGCCATTGACATCACCACTTATTCAGGTTTGGTCGCATGGAACGTATAGGTGACGTCTGTATCGCCCTCATGGACGCGGTAATAAAACAGGTTAGTATAACAATAATATTACTTCTAGTGATATCGTCGATAGCGCAAACCTCCATCTTCCGGTGCAGGAAAGTTCCTCTCAAACGATATCAGCGGAACTTCGATTCACCCACTACACTTTATTGGTTTGCTACCGTTGTTGAAGAGGGGGAATCCTCGTCATGGCCAGAACAGAAACTGATTCAGTACTTCGAACCGTGCTTATCGTCCTCGCATTCATACTTCTCTTTCCAATGCTAATGATGGTGTTCGCGGTTCCAATGATGGGGATGATGGGTTGGTGGGGTGGCGCCGGCGCACAGGTCGGAATCTCACCACTGTGGGGGGTCGGGATGATGCTCCTGTTTCTCCTCATCTTAGCAGGCCTGGGATACCTGTTGTTTAAATCAATCGCAGATGGATCGCTCAGTTCACAAGACCGAGCGCTTGAGGAACTCCGCGTTGCATATGCACGTGGTGAACTGACCGATGACGAATATGAGCAGCGTCGGGACGCACTTCGCCGGTCGGAGTGAGGGGAAACAGAGGTGTCATCGCCGCACCCCAATACAGGATCACTACGGACTCGCAGAAATTCTAAGACCACCTCCTGATTTCAGTACGTTTTCCAGCTCTTGAGGTTGTGAATGGAAATTGTCGAGTCCTCTTTTCTTTGACGGAGAAGTGGGGTGTTCGCAGAGACGTGAACACATAGGGAATCCGCCGATGGAGAAGAAACACTCTCCATCAATCGAAGAAGAGCATGCTCTATGCAGTTATAACGGGCCACAAGAACAATCCGCTCCATGGTCGTGAGTAAGCATAGAGACATGGGAACTCCGGAAGAAGACTTCGAGACAGCGACGAAAAAGTCAGTCAATAGAGAAACCCGAGAAGATGCAATTCACGAACTCGCACTCGCAAATGAATGTGATAAACTGGCGATTCTCGTCCAAATGAGTGGCTTGGACGCAAATTATCGCCGAGCGGCACTAAATGGACTCATGAAGGCACCATGTGATCCGATACTCCAAAGTCTCGCAGAAGATGGGAGCTTAGACAATACATTACGTGAGGAGGCGCAGAACTACTTACAAAACCAAGAGAAATCGTAGGGGCCAACGTCGGCAGTTAACTGATTTCTTCGACGGTGGTTGTCTCCATTTGGCCGTCCTGTTTTTCGCGGGCGACGCGTAGTCGAATCCCTTCTTCGGTGTCCGTTGCTTCGACGATATCGACAACTTTCCGCGTCGCTTCAGGATCGAGCATCACGAGGCGGTCGTCCTCCGAGACAATACCGTACCCACTCTCGATACAGTGCCCCATCAAAGCGCACTCCCGCGTGTGAGTCCGTGCTTTCTCCAATAACTCGTCACGCGCGTTCTTTCTGATGCACCCTCCGTCCATAAGGTATCCTTCGGTCGTTTCAGTTTGCTCTCTCATTGTGACTCATGCTACGAGAGCGAATCATTTGTGGGTTTTCCCGCTTCTCGTGAACCGATTCGGAATTGGCCAACCACCATCGTCATTCTCAAAAGAAGTGCAATTCTAGGTTTCGCATTGGTTCAGTGGATCTATCACCAGTCGCAGCGATGGCGACTATCGAGGGGCAAATAACGTATTGTTAAGTAGTTCTTCTCGATGGAATAGTCAAAATGGTAATTTACACAAGAATATGAAAAAGAATCACTCACACGGAAGAGACGCATCAAGTGAAACATCACCGACGAGGATTGCTCCGCACATCTCTTCACCGTGAAGCGAGCAGAAGTACTCATAGATTCCCGCATCGTCGAATGTGTAGACGACACTGTCGTCCGGCCGAAGAGTCTGTGTTGAAAAGCTCCATTTCTCAGCCGTATCGTGAAACTGTACACTCGTCACGTCATGGTCAACTGAACTCGTGTTTTTCCAGACAACTGTCGTTCCGGGGGTGACAGCGTTCTTTACTGGATCGAACGTTTGCTGGTGCATTTCAACTGTGGCACGGGTCATACTTGAGAAAAGTGGGCCAGGTTTATTGACCATGCGCCTGTGGTCTATGCTACCAACCGTACTCGGTTGGGCGGGGGAAGTGCTAATGAATTCAAACACCAACGGCGGAGATCAATCACTCCACGGAGAGACAGCGTCTATCTGGATGGAGACGACGCCAGAAACGTCCTACGAGGCACTTGAGGATGGCATCACAGTCGACGTTGCTGTAGTCGGTGGCGGTATCGCCGGTATCACGGCAGCGGCGAAGCTCAAAACGGCTGGTCAGTCCGTTGCGGTCATTGAGCGTGATCGTCTCCTTACTGGCGTAACTGGCTATACGACAGCGAAGCTTACGTCCCTCCACGGTCTCATCTACGGTCATCTCATCGAGTACTTTGGTGAGGAACAAGCACGACAGTACGCCGAGGCCAACGAAGCTGCGATTGACGATATCGAATCGACTGTTGAGGATTGGAATATCGATTGTAACTTCGAGCGAGTACCTGCGTACACTTACACTGAGTCCTCCGACAAGCGCCAACAGATCGAGGACGAGGTAGATGCTGCGAAACGCCTCGGCCTCCCAGCGTCAGTGATAGAGTCTACTGACCTACCATTTGACGTGGCGGCGGTCAAGTTCGATGATCAGGCACACTTTCATCCGCGGAAGTATCTCCTCGCACTCGCTCAAGAGATTGCCGACGATGGCAGCTACGTCTTCGAGAATACGACCGCCACGAACGTTGAAGATGGACAGCCCTGCACGGTCTCAACCGAGCACGGAAAAGTGACCGCCGACCACGTCGTCGTCGCTACCCACTTCCCAGTATTCGACAAAGCGCGCTATTACGAACGCCTCTCTCCAAAGCGGTCGTACGTACTCGCAGTGCGCTTGGCCGACGAGGTTCCGGAGGGGATGTACTACGAGCCCGAGGAGCCGTATTTCTCGGTTCGCCCGCATCCAGCGGGTGAGGAGTCAATGGCGCTCGTCGGCGGCCAGAGTCATCGAACGGGGCACGGCGGGAGCACCGTCGATCGGTATCGGAACCTTGAACAAGAAGCACATGACCGCCTCAACATTGAATCAATCGAGTATCGCTGGTCAACCCAGGACTTCGTCTCAGTCGACCGAGTCCCGTTCATCGGCCGTCTCGGGCCACAAAGTCAGAACGTCTACACCGCAACGGGGTTCGGCGGGTGGGGGATGACGAATGGCACCGTCGCTGGGATCGTGCTCTCGGACATGATACTTGATCGGGAGAATCCGTGGCAGGAGGTCTACCAGCCGATGCGGTTCAACGAAAAGGCGTCAAGCGATAGCTTCCGCCACCATAACGAGCATGACGTCAAACACTATCTAGAGGACTACTCGAGAAAGCCCCAAACAGAAACGGTCGAATCAGTCGCCCCGGATGAAGCCATGATACTTGAGCAGGACTCAGAACCGACAGCCGTCTATCGCGATGAAGACAAGAACCTCCACGCCGTTTCTGCGGTTTGCACACACATGGGCTGCCTCGTGAGTTGGAACGACGGCGAACAGTCGTGGGACTGTCCGTGCCATGGCTCCCGATTCGACTACAATGGCGAAGTACTCGATGGCCCAGCAAACAGCGCACTTTCACAGCTAGACTTGGAAGATGAGTCATAATCGTCTGTAGCTATCCTCATAAACCGCCAGATACGTTCGGCCTCGTCTCAATACCTCATCTAATGAAATCAGGATCGATTTCGGTACCCGACCTTGCTGGCGGGTTCGACCTGCAATCAACGCTAGAGAGTGCACAAACGTTCCTCTGGCAGCGAGCGGACGATGGAATATACGAATCGACGAATGCCTACGGCGGTGACGCATGGTACTATACAGTTGCTGGGGATGATGTCGTGTACGTACGACAACGAAATGGTGTCCTTGAATGGCAAGCAACAATCGACGCTGAGCAACTCCTTTACCGACGGCTCCGACTCGACGATGATCTCGATGCTATCTTTGATGCCCTCGCCGATGACTCGATGCTTGAGCAAGCCTATCAGGAGTACTCTGGACTACGGATCGTCCACGACCCCTTCTTTCCGTGCGTGATTTCGTTTATCTGCTCTGCACGGATGCGCGTCAAGCGGATTCACGCCATCCAGATCGAACTAGCAAGAACATTCGGCGATCCTCTGCGTATCGAAGAAACTACTTACTACTCGTTCCCCCGACCGGAGCAGCTCGCAGCAGCGTCCGAGTCCAATCTTCGAAACTTGGGACTTGGTTTTCGAGCGCCGTACATCCAAGAGACTGCAGAGATGATCGCGACCGGTGAGTTGCCTGTCGATGATATCCGGGAGAAATCATACGAGGATGCTCACGAAGCAGTACAAGTGCTTCCCGGCGTTGGCCCGAAAATCGCTGACTGTGTGGCATTGTTCGCCCTTGGACACTTACGGGCAGTACCAATTGATACGTGGACTCGACAACTTATCAAACTGTACTACCCAATGTGTGATCAGGGATCCTACGAAGCGACTGCCGACGCGTTCCGTTCAATGTTTGGCAAGTACGCTAGCTATGCACAGACTTACCTCTACCACAATGTCCGTTCATGACCACGTTAGATGTGATCCTGACTACTCGGTACACTTCTCGTAGATGATCTAAAGTATTCTCACCCCGCATTGAATGGAGTCAACTCAGTTATCAGTAGTATAATTTCACCGATTAATCCGTTTCTTCCACTGGATGGAATAGACTGGGACTTAAGAACACGTTCTAAATAAACAAAATCATTGATATCTAATTGGGATATTATCATCGATTTCACTTCAGTTGTCGAATTTCCAATTGGTGGCAGTAACCATTAAGAGATATACTAAAATACACCACATTGGCGGGAAGGTTGTCAGAAGGGGAACTCGGTTGTTGCACCCACCCCCTTCATCCTGTCATGGTTTTGGATATTCATGGAAACAGTACAAGGGCTAAGGTCTACTATTAATTCATTTCATGTTACATGGGAAAATTCAAATAGGCCGATTACCTACGTTTTGAAGGTGGGTGGTTGCCTGTCTGGCGCTAAAACCACCCATCTTCGATGTTTACCGCCATTCAGTTCTCGCGTATCTGGTTTTAGATCGTCTTCCATTCGACGGTTTTGGTTGCTCTATTAGATCGATATGTGAAGGGTGTTCTCTACTCTAAATGCATAGAATAAACGTTCCATGTGCTTTCAAGGGCTGAAACACGGGCCACTACGTTTTTCTCATTGACTGCCGTTTCAAGGTCGAGGACGATAGCTATGAGCAACGACCGTACGCTCGGCCGACGGCACTTTCTTTCACTCAATGGGAGTGTCCTGTTCGCGTTCACTGCCAGCTATGCCAGTGCACAGACCAATGAGAAACCGGAGAACACTACAAGCGCGTCGACGATAACCACGGCGAATCATCACGGCGAACAGAGCGGCCATGGGTCGGAGACCGACGGTCACGGGCATAACGGTGCGCTTGATGGCCCAAGTAACCACGCCGATGTCAAGATGACAACCATGAATAATGGCTCGCATTTTGAACCCCACATCGTATGGGTAAACAAAGGCGGCACAGTAACTTGGCACCTCGAAAGTGGTTCACATTCAACGACGGCGTATCACTCCTCAAATAATAAACCTCAACGCATGCCTGACGGTGCAGCCGGTTGGGACAGCGGGATATTGAGTAAAAGTGGTGAAACATTCAAACAGACATTTAAGACAGCAGGGATCTATGATTATTTCTGTATTCCTCATGAGACCACTGGAATGCTCGGCAGTGTAATTGTCGGAAATCCACCAACGAATAGACAAGCCGGACTGAAGCCACCACAAAAGAACTTACCGTCAAAGGCACAACTGAAAATCAAAAGCCTAAACGAAAAAGCGTCAAAAGCGCTTGGAGATGGACACTAGACAATGGATCTAATCCTTTACTAAAGTTGCTACTGATAGCGATGTGCCTTTGTAAAACCTTTGAACAATCGGATGAAACTCACAGCTTAATTGATGTAGTAATGGAGAATGAAAATAGTACTGCTCAGTAAGCCAAAGAATTTACTGAATTGCTCGATCACCACCTATACCAGGTAGAGATTGCATGAACCTCGTGTATTTCATTCTTGGTATCATCCTCCTCACGACTGTCGTAGTGGATTTACTATGGACGACAGTCTGGATCGAAGGTGGTGCCGGACCACTCACTTCTCGATTGATGGCATGGTCTTGGCGATTGGTGCGACGAATCGGCGATCGGAACTCGTGGATACTGAGTCTTACCGGGCCATTCATTTTCATTGTTGGCCTTACAACGTGGATACTACTACTTTGGGGTGGCTGGACGTTAATTTTCGCCAGTGCCGAGGGCGCTCTCATTGACTCGCTTAATCGAGGCTCTATCTCATGGTTCGACCGAATCTATTTTACTGGCTATACTTTCTTCACCTTGGGAATCGGCGATTTCGTTCCTCAGGACGGTGTCTGGCAGCTTGCCACGACACTTGCTGCCGGGAGTGGGCTCCTCTTATTGACACTGAGTGTTACGTACATTCTCTCGGTGCTCGATGCTGTTACCCAGAAACGTGCCTTCGCGAGTAATGTAACCGGACTTGGTATGCAGAGTGAAGATATTATCCGAAGGAGTTGGAATGGCGAAGAATTTCACGGACTTGAGTTGACCTTGAATACCCTTACGTCACAGCTCAACACTCTGACGTCGAATCACAAAGCGTATCCAATTCTCCACTATTTCTATAGCAAACAACCCGAACAAGCGTCAGTGATCGGGATCACGGTTCTCGACGGAGCCTTGACGCTACTGCGATTTGGTGTCCCTGAACAAAATCAGCCCAGTAATGTCATTCTCACAAATGCACGCGCAAGTGTCCAGAGCTACCTCAATACACTTCATAGTGCGTTTATCGAGCCTGCAGAACAGTCTCCACCGTCACCAGACCTTGATGCAATCCGTGAAGTTGGTGTGCCAACTCTACCCGATAAAGAGTTCGCTACATCGCTTAAGGGATTGGACGAGCGACGGCGGACGCTTCTTGGCCTCGTTGAGTCTGATGCACGAGAGTGGCCGTCCTCAGACGAGCCATGATGAAGGAGACTTTTGTTTTATAGAGAATTGGCAAATAGGATTGCGATCAAAAAATCCCGAGAAAGAATCCAATGCCCATTGCGATAAGGATTGCAGCCGTGAATGTTGGCAGATAGTCAGTGTAATTCTTGAGCCGATCTTCGTAGCGATCATACCCAGTGACGAGCAGGAGTGTTACTCCGACGAGGGAGACGAGGACAGCAACTGAGTAGAGGAGCATCAACTCAAGGCAGTAGGTGGATCCCGTACAAATCGCAATGATGTCAAACTCTTCGTTGTGGGTGAACCCAAGTACGAATGCAAGGGCCACCATCCCGTAGAGCCCTCGGTCGGGTTCCTCATGGGTATGGTCGTGCGAATGATCGTGGGTAGAACGTCCCACGAACGGGAGCATCTGTCGCAGCCGAGTGACCCAACTCGCACGTTCCTCATGGTGATGAGCGTGTGTATGGTCATGGTCATGACTGTGCCCGTGGTCGTGATCATGTGAATGATCGTGATCAGAGTCGTGGTGATGCTCACTGTCATGAGTATCGTGATTGGGCGTGGTATGCTTATGGCCATTGAAATACTGCCAAATCCCGAGGGCGATGAGTAACGCACCTGCGACGTAGTTCATCCACCCAAGTTGAGTGAACCCGAAGTACGAAAGCGCCCAGAAGTAGACCACTACCATCGCGATGCTACTGATAAGGTGGCCAATCCCGAGGATAAGACTCGATGCAGCCCCGTAGAACCACTTGTTCGGCTTATCGAGGGCGTAACTCGCAGCGATTGCCCAGCCGTGGCCGGGTGCAAGTCCGTGGGTCAGACCGAGTGCACTTGCACCAAGAGCGAGCCCTACCAATCCATCTGCCATATAGATACTACGGGAAGAGGGAACTCATATGGATTGTTATGACCGATCCACAGATCCCGTAATACAGAATCTCCCTTACTCGGTGTCTAACCTAATCGCGATATAAACGAATCCGACCGATCCACAGAGGCTATAGAGCCATTCCCTGCAACGATAAGACGGGGACGTGCAATGACTGTCATCCCTTCGCTGGCATTGCAACGACCTCCAACAGAAGATAAAACGACCACTCTCACTGCACCAGCTCATGTAGGTAAGGGAGCGTCGTCAGATCATCCAGCGATCGCCACGCCAATAAGACTTCCAATCCCGTATGTCAAGCCGGCAGCAGCAAGTCCGATAATCACCTGTCGGAAGCCAGAATGCAGCAGGCTCCGGCCAGTGAGGAGCGTGATTCCGGCTCCAATGAGGAAGAGTGCAGCTGCACTCAGGATGAGACTCCCACCGACTGCTGGAATGCCCGTGAAGAAAAAGAACGGGAGGACGGGAACGATCGCTCCAAATGCAAATAAAACGAATGAGGTACCTGCAGCTTCCCATGCTGACCCTCCAAGTTCTTCAGGATTAATGCCGAGTTCTTCACGCGCGAGGGTATCAAGTGCCTCCTCCTGATTGGCGACGAGTTGTGCTGCTAGTTGTTCAGCTTGCTCTTGCGGGAGACCTTTCGCCTGATAAATGAGCGCAAGTTCCCGTTCTTCCTCATCTGGCACTGTTGCCAACTCCTCGGCTTCGATCGCTAATTGACGCTGGTATAATTCTCGCGAACTCTGGACAGAGAGCCATTCGCCCATCGCCATCGAGCCCGCGCCAGCAAGGAGCCCCGCTAGCCCAGTAATGAGAATCGAGGATGCGGAGAGGGCAGCGCCAGCAACACCCATGACCAGACTGAGGTTCGAGACGAGGCCGTCGTTTGCGCCGAGGACTGCCGCACGCAAAGCATTACCACTTGCAGACCGGTGGCGGCCCTCCAGCTGCGCCAGTGTTCCACCTTCAAGTCCTCCACCAGTGGTTGTCTCAATCTCGTCAAGAAGTCGGGCATGCGATTGCTCATGCTGAGGAAGGGCTGTATCTTTGGCTTCTGGTTGTTCCGCATAGCCGTGACTATCGGTTCGTTCACCAGCAGTGACGATGGGGAGGACGACTGCTGGCCCAAATCGTTGTGCAAGCCAACTTAATGTTCGTGCCCGCCAACTCGGACGTCGATCGCCTGGTTGGACACCTGCTTCTTGCAGTTGTGTCTCCCAGAAGTGTGCATGCTCCTCTTCAGTGGTTGCTAAGCGACGATACACCTCCGCGAGTTCGGGTCGTGATTCAGCCTCCGCAATGGCTCGATAGATGGTACTGCTGTCGATCTCAGCTTGACGATTCGCTTGATAGCGATCTACTGAGTTGTCGGACGCCATAGAACACTTCGTCAACGACCAATCTAATCAATCGGGGGGTGAAATACTGACTCGAATCTCGCGTAGTTAGCTTCCCAGAACGGTGAGTTACGATCGTTTCTGCAGATAGAGAATCACGAGGATGAGGATGAGCAGTGCTTGGACTGCTTTGTCGAAGAGCCCGAGGGATCAATGATATCGGGCCATCGGAGGACGAAATACGCGATGAATTGAATACCTGTGTAAATGATCCCAACACCGTACAGCAGTGGTTGATTCACGCCGAGTAGAGCAGTACAAGTGTACCAAAGAAGCCGAGTCCAGCCAAGATGAAGAGTATGCCAATGATACCTTCATTAATATCTTCAATACTTTCATAGATATGGATCGCGCCGGTGAGAATCACGAGAACAATCCCGACATAGTCAAGGCTCGTAAGCGCTGGCTACTGTCGAACTTGGCTACCTGATTCAGTGGTCACAGACGGTTCACAATCCCGACGAAAATAGCCGTATTGGCCGACTATCGAAGATTCATCTAGACTCGAAACGACCTACTAACAGGTTGAATTATCCAACGATGAGGAGGGGCGACATAAGTGCGATTCCGATTGTGAATCCGACCATAATCTCTCGGTGTCCCTGTCCTTGGAGATTTTGACCACGAGTCCGTGCTTCGGGCAGCAGTTCATAGGCAACGAGAAACAACATTGCTCCAGCGGCAAACCCGAGCCCAAATGAAAGCGTGCGACGAGCAATTTGAACGAAATAGAACGCGACAATTGCCGCGAGCGGCTGGGGAATACTCGAAAACACTGCCCACCCGACGAGTTTCCAGTTCGAAATGCCCTGGGTTTTGAGCGGAATCGCAACCGCCAGTCCTTCAGGAATGTTCTGAAGAGCAATCGCCGTTGTGACAAAAATAGCGAGAATAGGAACACTGAACCCAAGGATCGATTCTCCCATCCTAAGGTTCAAATCGGCGAACGAGACGCCGACCGCAACCCCCTCGGGAAAACTGTGGACGGTGAGCGTTCCGACGATGAGCACTAACCGACGGAAATCCGCCTCTGAGATAGTTTGAGGATGAAACTTGTACTCGCCAAGAAGACGGCTCGCCCCGAATACGAGCAGCGCGCCGACGACTACACCACTGGCAACCTCAACGAGTGGACCTTGATCTACTGCCTCAGGGAGAAGACCAAAGAGGGACGCCGACAGCATGATTCCGGCAGCGAAGCCCCATAGCGTCACGTACGTCCGATCGCTGACATCCTCAACGAAGAAAAACGGTACAGCACCAAGTCCAGCAGCTAAATCCGTCAGGAGGGCGGCGAAGAAAACAAATACAACCGCTTCTGTGGGTGCCATTGGGTAGAAGGTGAGAGTAGTACACGCGACACGTATTCAAATCTTGTCCACCCCTACTGATTCCGATCGAGTCCCTTCAGCGTTCATTCGATGCCTCATTTAACTGGCTGAGGATTTGGGAACTGATAGAACCCGTAGAGAACCTCATCGTGCGGTTTGTAGAGCCGGACATAATGCTTGAGATGGGCGATCTGCACCTCCCACGCCCTGATGTGTGGGTGACGGACTTCCTCGTTGAATCTCACTAACTCCCGCTGACGCTTTCGGCTCTCCTTCACTCTTTCATTCGTTCGTTTCTAGCGACACATCCCGCGAGACTCATCAGATCGGTCATTCACGGTCTTCTGCATTATTATAGACAGGTGGTGTGACGCCGAGCCGACTCTCGACGAACGCGGCGACATCCGCGGTGAACGCTTCAACCTCGGCCCAGTCGGTAAATTCAGTATCGTGGGAGGTGTCCACGTCGGGGAGGGCTCGCTTGGCGACCTGTTTCATCACCAACCGCTTGAGGAAGCCGTACTGTGAATAGCGCAACGCGCCACCAAAGAGGCCAATCCGGTCAGGATGCCAGCCAGTCTCCTCGACAAATTCCTCAACGTAACCCGCCGCCTGAGCCTCTCCTTGTTCATCGGCGGACGACAGTGACACTTGGAAAAACGCCGTCGGTTTCGCTGCCAGCATCTCACGATTGGACGTGACAAACTCTCGGATTGCCGGTTGGTGTTTACCGCCGTGGATCGACGCACCGACGAGAACCGCGTCAAAGTCGTCGACAGTGAGGTTCAGAGGCGTTTTGCCGGCATCCACCGCGGTGGCGTCGTGGCCCCGTGCCGTGAGTGTGTCGACGATACGATCAGCTACCTTCGCTGTCTGTCCCTCACCGGTTCCGTAGAGTACGAGGAATGACACCATGTGGAATCACCAGGTGGAATACGCCCTCGAGGTGGATAAATCCGTGCCACGTCGGGAGACGGTATCAAGAGCCACTCAAATAGTCGGCGCGGAATAGGCACGATGACGAGACTGCGGAGCAGTGAGTTTTCGGATTCTTGCGCAGACATGCGACGTCACGCGAGCAGATAACGGCGAATCCATGCAACTAGTTCCCCCCGAACAGTGGGCAGGAAGGTTATCACCGTGGCCGGAGAAGTCACCGATGGTGACGAGAGATGGCACCTGAAACATTCGCGGAGATAGAGGGCATCGGAATGGAGCGCGAGGAGGTCGACACGTTCCTTCGTGAACAGGGCGTGGGCGTGCTTTCGCTCACTGACGGTCAAGAAGCCTACGGTGTCCCGGTCTCATTCGGCTACGACGGGGAGGATAGTCTCTACTTCGTGTTCCTGCGTATTGGCGAGCAGAGTAAAAAGGAGCAATTTGCCGAACAGACCGAGCGTGCGAGTCTCACCGTCTACAATGTGGACTCGAAGCACGTTTGGACGAGCGTCATTGTCTCCGGGTCGCTCCATCAGATTCCTGACCGAGAGTGGAATGAACTTGAGACAGCGATCGAGGATAATGCGTGGTATCCGAGCCTCTTCTCCGAGGCCGAACCAATGCGAGATATTCAGGGCTGGGAGCTCCGGATGGATGACGTGACGGGCCAGCAGAGCGAGGGCTAGCAATCTAGTCTCCTATCGATGGTGTTCGATCAGTCATCGTCTTCTGGTGTGTAGTCCTCGTCGCCAAGGACGCGGCGGGCGATCGGTTGATCGGGCAGGTATTCCACGTCAGTAGCGGTCTCGGAGTGGCGGAGTTTGGCGAATACATCGTAAGCGAACACAGTACTCGTTCTTCTTCGCGCGTTGCTCCTTGAGCGTCTGTCGCCATCTCGATTCCATGTCCGTATACTCGCGGTCAATGCACTAGCTCTTTGGGGCGGCTTCGTATCGGGGGAGAAACCCGACTGAAAGTAAGATCCTCAGGCCAATCGGCAACGTCGTGAAACCGTATTAGATGAGCAGTTGGATATCCGCATCGGCCATGTCTTGGAGTGCCGTAGCGGCACCAACGCCGGTGGTAACCCCATCGTGGAAGTCGTCTTCGTCGTACTCCATCAGGTCGATCGTCATCTGGCAAGCCTGCAGTTCAACGCCCATCTCTAACGAAGTTTCGAGCAGCTCCTCGATGGTGGCGGTGTCGTTGTCCCGAATCCGCTTTTCCATCATCTTGGTCGTCACGCGATCCATGCCAGGAAGGGCGCCGATCGCGTTCGGCACGGGCATACTGGGATTGCCGACCGAGCTCAGCTTGAGGTTCTTCGAGCGTTCCTCGTGGAGGATATCGAGCCCCCAGAAAGTGTGGAAGACCGTGACTTCCCAGCCGAAGGCGGCGGCCGTACTCGCGAGGATGAGCGGCGGGTAGGCCATGTCGAGAGTGCCCTTGGTCGCGATAATCGACATCTTCTTCGGGGCGTCATCGCTCTCGGCACGGAGGTCAGCGAGCTCTGACTCGAGCTCCTCGATACGGGTCTCTAGCGCTGCCACATCGGTGTCGGAAGCGGCATCAGCCGACGTTGAAGGCGTATCCGTACTCATAGTCAGAAGCTGAACACCTGATCTGCGTCGTCGACTTCTTCGAGGAACGTCGCTGCTCCTGCGAACTTGGTAGTCACCGATTCGTCCATCGCGTCCTGTTCCCACTCCAGCATGTCGAGCGTCGTAGTGCAGGCGACCGTCGAAACCAGGTCGTCACCGTCAGTCACGAACTGGTCAAGCAAATCGTATGGATTCGGCATCCCCGCTTCGAGGAGCGGCTCGATCTCAGACAGATCTTTCTCGCCTTCCATCAAGTGCGTCAATCCATCGAAAGTGAAGTAGGTGATGACCTCGATGTTGGACGCAAGTGCAGTATGGCCGAGATTCATGGCCATTGCGAGGCTTTTCGGGTTATCGTTGGAAACGATGATTCCTATTTTGTCCATTGTTTTACTCCGTCTTTCGAACGTAGTGCGTGTACACGTCGTCGCCCTCTTTTTGGTCGATGAGTTCGACACCGTCTGTGGTCTCGGCCCAGCCGGCAATGTCACTCATGCTTCCGGGATCCGTTGCGAGCACTTTGAGGACATTGTTTGTCGTGAGTTGATCGATAGTCTGCTTGGTTTTGACCACCGGCATCGGGCAATTCTGTCCTTTGACGTCGAGAGTTTGGGTGATTTCGTACTCGGTCATGGTATTGACTTCACTGCCCAATATTAGTGCCACGAGTAAAAGTGTGTTGGTAGTGGTTCAATAGTTCCACACAACTACTTTCGCATTTCATAGTGAAAATGGGGTCTAACCAGATATTAAGCGCTTATCCTGGCTATTGTATTGTGTGCTTCTCGGACTACTATGCAAAGTCTTATTGGGGACGCACGAATACGTATGGGTGACGATGACTGATGAATCCACCCCGAACACTGAGAAACCGGTCGAATCGATCACGCCTGATGAATTGAAAAAACGCATTGACAGTGGCGAGGACGTGTTCCTTCTCGACGCACGCGCTGAAAGTGAGTTCGAAGAGTGGCACATTGACGGGGAGAACGTCGAAATCGTGAACTACCCCTATTTCGAGTTACTAGATGGGATTCCAGAGGAACTCCACACCGAGCTCCCTAACGATCAGAAAATCACCGCCCTCTGTGCGAAGGGTGGCTCGAGCGAGATGGTTGCTGAGAACCTCGAGGACGAGGGTTACGATGTCAACCATCTAGATCGCGGAATGAAAGGCTGGGCGCGTCTCTACGAGTACGCTGAACTGGACGTCGATGTCGACGCGACGATCGCGCAGTATCAGCGGCCATCGAGTGGCTGTCTGGCATACCTCGTCGTCTCGGACGGCGAAGCTGCGCTCATCGACCCACTTCGGGCGTTCACCTCCGAGTACGTGCAGGACCTCCGCACACTCGGTGCTGACCTCACCTATGCACTCGATACACACATCCATGCGGACCACATCTCCGGTATCCGGATGCTTGTCGAACAAACTGACGCGACGGCAGTCCTCCCAAAACTTGCCGCCGACCGTGGTGTCGAGTACGATCTGCCGTACTCGACCGTCGAAAACGGTGACACGCTCACCGTCGGTGACGTGGAGATCGAGGTCATCCACACGCCCGGCCACACGACAGGGATGACCGCCTACAAAGTCGGAAATATGTTGTTCACCGGCGATGGGCTTTTCACCGAAAGCGTTGCCCGACCGGATCTCGAAGACCCTGAAGCCGCGAAGAACGCTGCACAGACGCTCTACGAGACGCTTCAGGAGAGGATCCTGGCCCTCCCCGACGACACGATTATTGCTCCTGCACACTTCAGCGACTCCGCGACGCCGAACGACGATGGCACGTACACGGCCACGCTCGGCGAGCTGAAGGCGTCGATGGCCGCGCTCTCGATGGAGAAAGACGCATTCGTCGAGTTCATCGTCTCGGACATGCCACCTCGCCCTGCGAACTACGAAGAAATCATCGCGACCAACCTTGGTCAGCAGTCGCCCGATGACGAGAAGGCGTTCGAACTCGAGCTTGGTCCGAACAATTGTGCAGCAAGTGGGGAGGCGCTCACGAACTAAGATGACTATGCATATTCCATTGATTGCGGTCAATGAGTTCTTCCCGCGAGGAATCCTGCCGTATCTCCTCGGCGGATTGCTCGTCGGCCTTGGAGCGGCGGTTATCTACCTCGCGACGGGGATCATCGCAGGTGCGAGCACGTTCCTTGAGTCGACGCTGTCGTACGTTTCTGACGTTCCTCGGTTCAACCGCTTCACGTACGTCCGCTCACGCGACTGGCGGCTCGTGTTCACCGCGGGAATCGTCAGCGGCGCAGCTGTCTACGGACTTGTGTTGAATCCCGGTATCTGGACGACTGATGTCCAGTGGTGGCGACTGCTTGGCGGTGGCTTCCTCGTCGGTGTCGGCACTCGCCTCGGGAAAGGGTGCACGTCCGGCCATGGCGTCTGTGGCGTTGGCTCGCTCTCGAATACGTCGCTGGTGAACGTCGGGACGTTCCTTGTCGTTGCCATCGGAACTGCTCAACTCGTCCAGGCGCTCGGGGTGGTACCGTGAGCGATGCTAAACGTAGTCCGTGGTTCCTCCCCTTCATCTACGCCGGTGGACTAATCTTCGGCTTCGGCCTGGCCATCAGCGGGATGGCTCGTCCAGAGGTCGTTCTTGACTTCCTCCAATTCGAAGATTTCGGCCTACTGTTCGTGATGGGGGCTGCGGCAGTCGTGACGGGGATTACCTTCACCGTCGCGACGCGGTTCCTCGACCGTGCACCGCTGACCGCACGCGATTACACGCGTCGGATCAAAGAGTTCGATCGCAACGTCGTTATTGGTGGAACGATCTTCGGCGTTGGCTGGGGGCTCTCCGGTATCTGTCCGGGGGCTGCCTACGCGAGCGTCGGAATTGGTAACTACCCGATTCTATGGGCCATCGTGGGGATGTTCCTCGGTGCGTACGCCCAAGGATACTGGCGGGAAGCCAGAACATCGGAACCCGCAGACGCAGTGGCCGCGGACGACTGATTTTTCTGGTTATCGAGTACAGAGAAGACAAGTTTCCGAATGGCTATCGGAAACACAGTGCCTGTTCCTGTTTGTTGGAGACTGGAGTTTAATCGTTGGAAATACAACTGAGAAAGAGGATGACTCGTTCTCTCGAAAAACGAGTCTTTTCTTCTAATCTCAGTGGTTCACTGCATCATCTCCCTGAATCTGTGCGCTTCGAGCTATAACCTATGTATAACACATACGACGCCATCTATCCGTTACCGAAATATAGTATTGTGTAATTCACCCAAAACCGTTTTCAACCTAGGTACCTAATCAGGTATTGTGAGAGATAGTATGTATTGTACAATAGCATGCGAGACAACAACGGTGAGCTAAGATGTTCGGAATTGAATCGCTCGGAGGATCAGCACAGGCGGCGGCTACTGTGGGGGCCGTCCTCGCTGAGGCCATCACTCTCTACATTGGGTACGGTGCGCTGGCAGGCGTCGTCGGCTCGAACGTCCTCGAAGCACTCGAAGGTGAGTAGTCATGGCGGTACTCGGAATGGGCCTCGTGACGATTTTCATATTCGTCGGATTCGGCCTGCTAATCGGCACTCTCTTCGGGTTCTTCGGGATGGGTGGATCGTTCCTCGTAACGCCGGCGCTGTTGGTGATGGGCTATCCCGCGAAAGTGGCGGTCGGAAGTGGGCTTGCGTTCGTCTTCGGGACGAGCGTCATCGGTGCGCTCAGACACCGTGATCACGGTCAGGTTGACTACAAGCTCGCAGCACTCATGACGGTGGCCATGACGCTCGGTATCGAGGGCGGCAAAGGTGTCGTCCTCTTCCTCGAGGAAACGGGAATGGCTGATTTAATCATCAGCGTCGCATACGTTGGGCTGTTGGCCATAGTGGGGTTATTCACGCTACGTGACGCTCGCTCTCAAAGTGACGAAGCGGCGGGCGTCGACCTCTCTGAAAGAGTCCAGTCGATAGAAATCCCGCCGATGGTGACGCTCCAGGGTGACGTCCGCGTCTCGGGCGTCATCGTCTTCGCCGTCGGACTCGTCGTTGGTGTCTTGTCTGGCTTCCTCGGCGTCGGCGGTGGGTTCTTGTTGATGCCTGGAATGATGTACGGCCTCGGCGTTCCTGCGGCGGTCGCTGTGGGAACTGATATCCTCCAGATCACGATTTCCGGCGCCTATGGTGCATTCGCGTACGCGCAGGCCGACGCCGTCGCGCTTCCGGTGGTCGCTTCGCTGCTCATTGGAAGTGCACTCGGAGCACGTATCGGCGCCGGAGCCACGAAACTCGTCGACGATGACGAGATCAAAGGGTATTTTGCGGCGATGTTACTGGCCGGGAGTATCGCGGTCGCTGCAAAGAAGCTCAGCACCGCCTACGGAATTGAACTGCTCAACACGGTGAGTATCGTGCTCATCTTCGGGGCGGCATTTCTCGTCAGCGGGGCCGTAGTACTTGCGGCCGTCTGTCGACTTCGAGAGGAGCGCACTGAATCTTTGTGCCGCCTGACAACGTCGTAGACGAGCGCGGTATTGTGAGAATCTTGCAAATCATTTTTAACTGTTGAGACCCTATGATTCGATACAATGGCAGATTCGATGAGCGAGTATCTCAAGACAGACATGGAGTGCGAAGGCCTCTTAGAGTGTATGCACGGCCTGAAAAATCTCGACAAAGAGACCTTCAAACTTCTTGCAGAAAGTGCTGAACCGCTGACGGTCGACGAGATCGCGGAACGTATCGATCGCGAACGATCGACCGCGTACCGATCTATCCAGCGATTGATCCAGGCGGGGTTCGTTCAAAAAGAACAGGTAAACTACGAGCAGGGCGGCTACTACCACGTCTACTACCCGACGAGTCCAGGCGAGATCGCGGGCGACATGCAGCGGATGCTCAATGACTGGTACGCGAAGATGGGCCAACTCATCCAAGAGTTCGAAGACAAGTACGACCATACCCAACAGGCGACGGCCGTCCAACAGTAACGACTGTGAACAGCGAATCTGTTACACCCTAGGCGTATCTCGAGAAAGACAGAGAATAACTCATTACACGGTTTCGAGGAGAAAGCCCACGACTGAAGATGTGGGCGATGCCAAAACCGCGCTCTATTTACTCTCGGTCGCCACACAGAACACATCTAGCAAGACCGATGTTCTTGTAGATACTCTCGGACAACAGTTGAGTACCCTCGGATTGGAACCAGAGCGACTGTCGATCCGGCGAAGCCGAACATCCTCTCGAGCATAGTATTGTACCCATTGTGCAAAACACATAAGAGTGCTTGGCACCAACACAAGATGTGATGAGCAATGACCGATCTATCGAGGAGATTCGTGAACAGAAAATGAAGGAACTACAGGAGGGTAGCGAAAACGAGAGCAATAACGGCACTCCGACGGAGCCAGTCTACATCGATGGACAATCAGAGTTGACCGAAACTTTCGGGACCCACAAAGTAGTCCTGGTGGACTTCTACGCAGATTGGTGTGGGCCGTGCCAAATGCTCGAACCTGTCGTCAAGGATGTCGCCGCCGAAACCGATGCGGCAGTCGCCAAGGTCGACGTTGATACCAACCAGCGTCTCGCTAGGGAGTATGGTGTCCAGGGCGTTCCCACGTTGATCCTGTTCGCCGATGGTGAACCAGTGGAACGGCTCGTCGGTGTGCAGAGCAAAGAGGCGCTCATCGACGTTGTCGGACAGTACAGCTAGCCTTCGCTTGCGTTCGAATTCACTCGTAGAACCGAGTACGACTGATAAGAATCACTGAATCATGACTGACTCAATCGAACACAGAGACCTCATCATCGCTGGAACAGGTATCGCAGGCCTCACTGCGGCGATCTACGCTGGTCGGGCGAACAACGACACGCTGGTACTCGAAGGAACAGAGCCGGGCGGACAATTGACGCTTACGACGGACGTTGCGAACTATCCTGGCTTCCCGGACGGGATCTCTGGCCCAGATCTACTCCAGCAGATGAAAGAACAGGCCACGCAGTTTGGCGCTGAAATAGACCACGGTATTATTGCTACTGTCGACGATTCAACGCGGCCGTTCCGCGTCGAACTTCAAAACGGGGACGACTATACCACCGATTCGTTCATCGCAGCGAGTGGTGCCAGCGCCCGTACTCTAGAGATTCCCGGCGAGAGCGGACTGATGGGGTACGGTGTCTCGACGTGTGCGACCTGTGACGGTGCGTTCTTCCGCGGTGAGGATATGCTGATTGTCGGCGGCGGGGACGCTGCAATGGAAGAAGCAAACTTCCTCACGAAATTCGCTGATACGGTCTACATTGCCCATCGGCGTGAGGAATTTCGGGCAGAGGACTACTGGATCGACCGAATCAATGAGAAGGTCGAAGAGGGCGATATTGAGATCATGAAGAACACCGAAGTAATCGAGATCGATGGTTCGCCCGAAGAGGGTGTTGACCATGTGACGTTGGTGCGCCATCCAGAGGGCTATCCGAAACAAAAACTAGAAAACCCAGCGGAGGCCGACGAAGTTGAAGAGTTTGATTTCGATGTCGGTGCCGTCTTCCTCGCCATTGGTCACACGCCCAACACGGACTACCTGAAAGAAACAGATGTTGAACTCGACCAAGATGGTTACATCAAAACAGCAGGTGGTCGTGGTGCTGGCCAAACCGAGACGGATGCCCTCGGTATCTTCGGCGCAGGGGATGTCGTCGATTACTACTACCAGCAAGCAGTCACCGCTGCTGGTATGGGTAGCAAGGCAGCCATTGATGCCGATGAGTACCTTGAGGAACTCGATCGTACAACCGAAGGCTCGTAAGAAGGCCACAGTTAGTGTGGAATAAAAAGGCGAGCATGTATCCGCATCTGGAGGCAGCCGGTTACGGACTGTCGAGCGCAAATCCACGCCCTTCAGGGCGGAGAGGATGTTTTGACTACGCTACGGCCGGATTCGACACTTTCGTGGGTCACCTGCTCAGGCAAGGAACGCCAGCAGGAGAACGATGCCGCCAACTCGGAGCAGATCGCCATGGAAGGGCATCGCCACCAATGCGCCGGCGAAGCCGAGGAATCTCAGCAGGCCAGCACCACACCTAGCGCACCCAGATGCGACCACCCCAGTAATACACCAAGTAAATCCGAGAGTAAACAGGAAAATGGATAATAGTGCGTGGTATTGACAATATGGAAAAAACTCTTACTACGATGGGCAACTGAACAGGATAACCGAAGTAATGACCTCAACTGATGACCTAAGTACCAAAGTCATTGAGAAAGTCGCGGCCTGTGAGGATGTCGACCCAGTTGAGCTAGAAACACCGCTCTACGAGGTTATCAATCCAGATGCGCTTGACACACTCTTCAAAACACCGAGTGTCGTGAAATTCACGTACTGCGGGTACACCATTGTCGCTGAATGGCCTAGCTCAGTGCAAGTACACAAGGAAAGTGGTGAGGCGGAGAGTACGACCTCACAGGCAGACGAATCGCCAGTCGATTGAAAGCGAACTGCGGAAATCGGCGCAAAGCTCCACTATTACTGCTGCATCCACGGATGTCAAACGATACGCTCCGCAACGGACTTTTCCATCCGGAGCGTTACTGGACTTCTGGTTACGGATTCTGGAGATGGGGACCCAGTCGCCGACCCAGATGAAGCCGAAATTAGCATTCTCTTGACCTTGCTTGCCAAGGGCCGTCGCCGTCTTGTCATCGACTGCCTAAATCAGCACACTCCTGCACTTTCGATGGCGGACTTAGCTAAGGAAGTCACTGTGCGGGAGCATGATTCCACAACGACTGAGACGCTACGTCGACAGTCAACCAAAGATTCGCTCATGCACGTCCTATATATTACCTGGCATTCTTTCGCGGGCCGGAAGTTCAAAATCTCGCTTGTATTAGCAACCCACCCATCGGCGGGACGGTAGTATGGCAACAAGCACTATAGACATCGTAGCGAATGTGTATTGTGAGGTGTTTCCAATGGTGAACCAGATAACTGCTCACCAGTTAGCGGACAAACTCGACAGCAATGAGGCATTCACACTTATCGATACCCGACCCGAGGACAGCTACGAAGCTTGGCACGTCACCGGTGCGGAGAATGTCCCCTTCGACCCAAAGGAGGGGATATCCGACGACGATCTCGACCGGGTTAACGCGCTTGCCGACGACCGGCCAGTCGTCACGATGTGCGGAAAGGGACTGACCTCAACACCCTTCGCCTTCGAACTCGATGAGCGTGGGTATGACGACGTGGCCGTCGTCAAGGGTGGAATGGAAGACTGGAGCAAGGTGTATGAAGTTGTCCCGATTAACACGAAAGATGATGATCTCGTCATGCTCCAACTCCAGCGTCGTGCAAAAGGGTGCCTCGGCTATCTCGTCGGCTCAAAGAGTAGTGGGGAAGCAGCGGTGATCGACGTCACTCGTCAGACGAACGAATTCAAAGTGGCCGCCGAAGAACGCGGTCTGACGATCACACACGCCCTCGATACTCACATTCACGCCGACCACATCTCCGGTAGTCCTCGACTTGCGGATGCGCTAGACGTCCCATATCACCTCGGCGAGCAGGCGCGCGAGCGCGATGTCGAATATGAGTACGAACCGCTCGAAGATGGGGATGTCATCGAAATCGGGAACGTCGAAATTGAAGCATTGCATGCACCGGGGCATACATCCGAGATGATAAACTATGTCGTCAATGACGAAGCCGTATTGACCGGTGATACACTCTTCGTCGATTCTGTGGGCCGAACCGAACTCCAGTTCGGTGACGCTGACGCAACTCGTGGGGCAGAATTGCTCTATGACACCCTCCACGATACTTTACTCGAGTTGCCCGACGACCTTCGAGTGCTCCCAGGACACGTTACCGTGACTGCGGATGGTCGATATGAAAACGGAGCACCTGGAGAGCTGATCAACAGGCAGTTAGGTGATCTGGCGCATCATCTCGACGTTCTCCAACTCGAAAAGGAGGAATTTGTCGAACGACTGACCGAGAACGCACCGGAAAAGCCACCGAACTACGAAACGGTTATCGACATCAATACTGGCAAAGAGACGATCGAAGACGAGAAGGAAGCAACGGAACTCGAACTCGGTCCGAACAACTGTGCAGCGTAATACGATTAGGAGCCTAGTCCTCCGCTATAAATCCTCTTTTCCATTATATCCCAAGCGATCATTTGTGGGAGTAGCTATCGAACCCATTGCCCCCTTGTTTGCTTTCACAGAGAAAGCTCTCCAATCAACAGGCTGAGCAGGCCGAATGCCTCGGTGCGTTACCCCGACAATTAACAGAAATACTAGGCGGATGCCATGGGGCTTAACCCCAAGGCAGTTGATGGCTGCGATCGATATCCTTCCTATGAGTACGTTCGTGGTCGTCGGCGGTGACGCCGCCGGTATGTCAGCCGCGAGTAAAGCGAAACGGGATGATCCAGATTTAGATGTTATCGTTTTCGAACAGGGCTCCTGGGTTTCGTATGGTGCCTGTGGCTTACCATATTATATTAAAGGAGAAATTCGATCGTTAGACGACCTCGTTTCCGTGACACCAGAGGAGTTCCGTAAGGAGCGGGATATCGATCTTCGAACGGGCCACGAAGTGGTTGATATTAATCCCGACGAACGTGTCGTCACTGCTCACGGTACTACCGGTGAGGTCGTTCAGAAATACGATGACTTGCTCATTGCGGTCGGAGCCGAAGCCATTCTCCCGTCTATTGATGGAATCGATCACGAAGGGGTATACACTCTCGATTCGATGACTGATGGGAAAGAGCTGCGTGAGTACGTAGCCCGGGCACGATCAGATGGTAACTTACAACAACCCGACAGAGGTCCTGCTTGCCAATATCTTGAGACGTGTAACGGACCAATCGGCATCGTCGGCGGCGGCTACATTGGCATCGAGATGGCTGAAGCGCTTGCAGCAAACGACTTCGAAGTACACCTCTTTCAACGGAGTGATCGCATACTGAAGACATTTAGTGAGGCAACGAGCGAAATAATTGCTGAACATCTCGCGGAACAGGATGTAGCAGTCCATCTAAATTCGGACGTTAAAGCACTCGCCGGCGACGATAGAGTTGAAGCAGTGGTAACCAGCGATACCCACGTTCCAGTCGAAATGGTTCTTCTCGGAACGGGTGTAAGACCTCGAACGAAATTGGCTGAAGATGCGGGAATAAAACTTGGTGAGACGGGGGCCATCGCGACCGACTCGTATCGAGAGACAAACCAACCGAATGTGTACGCAGCAGGAGACTGCGCTGAGGTCAAGCATGTCATCACCAATAAAGCAGTCTACGTTCCACTGGCACTGACTGCGAATCGACACGGTCGGGCAGTCGGACAAACCGTGGCTGGTACCCCTACCGAAGGCGGTGGCGTTGCAGGGACAGCAGCAATCAAGGCCTTCGACGTCGAGGCAGCCCGAACTGGGATTATCGACCACAGGAAAGCCTCCGATGCGGGATTTGACCCAGTCACAGAGACGATCGACGCCAAATCCCGAGCTGGCTATTATCCAGAAGGGGGAACAGTACGGGTGACGCTCACTGCTGACCGTGAGTCTGAACGCATCCTCGGCGGATGCCTCGTATCGGAATACGGAGAGGGTGCTGTCCACCGCAGCCACGCTCTCGTCGCTGCAGTGACCGAGAGGGTAACCGTCGATGAGCTATCCAATTACGATCTCGCCTATGCACCGCCGTTTAACACGACCTGGGATCCGGTGTTGACCGCGGCGAAGGTGTTGGGTGGCCATCTTTAACCAAAGTATTTCGCGAGAGTCCATCAATCGGGATACTATCACTGATAAGTCGATTATGTGTCGCTCCGCCAATGAAGTCAGTACTACTTACTAGTTTTACCGACAGGTAGCTCGTATCCTTTGGCTCGCCTTGAACAATGGCTACTCCAATCAACCGCGAGGATTCACGCAGAACGTTTGTGAAAGCGAATATGGTTGTCGATCTTCCCATTCGAGAGATCCACCGCAGTTGGCCGTTTCCGAATGACGATCTCCCAGATGAAGTTATCCCAGCGATCCTCTTGGAACATGAGCCCGACGATCCCATTACCGTGTTATATTTCGACAATGTGCGCGATCCAGCAACCGGCGAGATCTCCGACGAAGTAGATTATTTGCTCGATGAACTCGGCGGCTATACGGAAGTTTCACGATCGGGAACCGGACTCAATACCTTTATGTCGAGGGCACTCCCCGGAGACCGGAGCATGGTTCAGTTTCCCTTTCGCGCCCAGGGAAATGTTGAGTACTATGACTCGGCTCGCTTTGTTGCCCCAACGTGGCAACATGTCGAAGGAACGCCGATAGATGCAATCTCGGCTGCCGAAAACACGATAGAGTCATTGCTGGCAACGTATCCACAAATCGATAAGGGGTGCTCCGGCTTGCTAGTGGCTATTGGAGGAGTCATTCGCGAGTAATCCGATAGAGACAGAGGGAAAGCGGTTTGCACATGATGGGACTACGGTAAGCTATGGCGGCTGCGTGGGCACAGTGGGGTCATGTGACGAAAATTGACCCAGATAAAGCACTGCATGATGGCGATACCTACGCAGCAATCGCTGAGACGGGAACAGATGCACTCATTCTCGGTGGCACCACGAACGTCACAGAATCTAGTGTTCAGTCGATTCTTGCTGCACTTACTCCGGCTGAGATCCCGATCTTCGTCGAGCCGACCTATCGCCCAACTCTATTCCATCGTGAGGGACTCGCTGGCTACCTCGTTCCGATTGTCTTGAATGCCGATGACCCATTGTGGATCACAGGAGCACACCACGAATGGGTTCGCTCATCCGATCCTGACTGGAACTACGTACAGTCGGAAGCGTACATTGTTCTGAATCCAGCGTCGTCAGTGGCGACGTACACGCAGGCCAACTGTGACTTGGATGTCGATGACGTCGTTGCGTATGCTGAACTCGCCGAACAGATCCTTGGCCAGGAAATCGTTTATCTCGAGTATTCCGGCACCCTCGGCGATCCAGCTGTTGTTGCTGCGGCGCGAGATGCCCTTTCGTCAGCGCGACTTTTCTATGGTGGCGGAATTCACGACTACGATTCGGCCTTCGAGATGGCGAGTGTCGCTGACACGGTCATTGTTGGTAATGTACTTCATGAGGCTGGGATCGAGGCAGTCGCGGCAACCGTTCGCGGAGCAAAGGATGCTCATCACGAGTCATAACCGTGCTCCTCTGTGGTCCCGAGGAACGAGTGAGATGATCGAAAGTGTGAGCTCGCAATTAGTCGTTCAGAGGTTAGTATAATATACTAACGTAGGCGGCCTACTGTATATCGGCGTTCAAACAGACTACCTTAACGGCAACAAAATTGCGTGAATCCGAAATTTTAGAGCTGAGTGAATTGGTCGGTGTTTACTGGGAAGATGCTGCGACCATAGAGTTTGATCAAATACGCGGCGAGGAACCACGAGAGGATTACCATCCAACCACCGACATACTTCGAGACATCAAGGAAATACAGGGCGATAGCGCCAGTTGTCCCGAGAACCAGTATCTGAATGAGACTCCCGACGAGAAGGAGTTTGCCAATCCCGACGAGTACCGCGACGTGTCGGTGAAGTGTGTCTCGTGCAGTTTCATTTGGTGCCTCGATCGAGAGCGGAGGGATTCGCACGATCTTATCCCCCATTTTCCTCGTTAGCAAGCGGATCACTGACTAACTCGTACAAGGCTGTTTTCGCATGGATGTTCTCGAGGTACCCGGCAGCAGCGAGTATTCCGAGTCGGGTGTGGACGTATTGGCGCGAGCGACCGGTTTCGTCGACGATATACGATTGGGTTGCCCGCCCATCACGGAGTAGTTCGAGAATTTCTTTGTCGACATCGGTGAGAGAGACCATTCGATTAGAATTGTGTGGGAGCATATAGAACAGCCCTAGACCATGACATAAATAGATTACGCACACACTGGCTTCGTTCGGTGTATACGGCATCTCACTGTGTGCGTAAGGTATTTATCTAGCCTTCTAGATGTGGTAGTGAGTACAATGGATAAACAAAAGCCGAAATCGGATGAGAGAACCATCTCTGACCGATTTCACCGATTGACAGACGATTCGACTCAGAAATATTACGCACTGAAGCGCTTGATGGTCGAGAAGTGTGAAGCGATTCTCACTCGATTCATTCGTCGCAGCGTCGGGATCGTCGCCACAACCGCGGCGTTTTCAGTGCCAGTGGCAGCTCAAGCCACTCAAGAAGCAAGCGACGTGATGTGTGCGTCCGGACTTGGCCCCGTCATTACGCTCGCGTTCGGGATGATCACGATCGGGATGTTTCTGCTCGCAGCATTCCGGGGTGCAATGGCCTGGCTGAAGATGGGGAGTGCCCGGTCGGACAAGAAGAAAGAGGGACGTGACGCGGCTCGTGGAGCGGTGATCACGTTTTGTGGTGCGTGGTTCTTCCCGCTCTTCGCCGTCGTGCTCGACAAGGCTGGCGTAAGCACGCTCTCATGCGTGAATTTTGCGAATATAATGTGAGTCTCTCAAGTTCCCTTTCTGACTATGTTATCGAAGAGACGCACCGAATGGCTGTCAGCGCTCCTTCTCGTCGTACTAGTCGCGTCGCTCGCTGCTCCAGTCGCAGCACAATCAGCCAGTGTAAACAACTCGACGATGTCCCAGAACCACTGGATTGGTGCTTCCGGCGATGGCCAGACGACGACACCAACGAATAATTCGACGAGCGGCGAAAGCAGTGGCAACAGCGTTGGTCTCCTTGGTGGTGGACTCGTCCCATCGATCAACTCAGTCGAGATGGCGAAGGGGCAACTCAGAGCCATCGCTGGGATTTTCCTGGGTATCGGGAAGGGCATCCCGAATATGGTTCGCGATAGCGTTGCTGCCGTACCCGCTCCCGGTCAACCGGACAAGCCGAATACGTGGGTCAATCCTCAAAATGGCTTGTGGCCTGGTGTGTACAAAGCCTCGGCGTGGACAGCCGGTCTCGCGAGCGTCGTGTTGATGGCGGCCTTCGGGATGTCGTTCTATCGGTCGGATCCGTACGAGAAGCGCCAAGCATGGAAGCATGTCGGAATCGCGCTTGTCATGGTCGCCACGACCTGGATTATCCCGCCCCTCTTGCTCCATCTGGCGAACGAGACCGCGATGTCAGTCGCCCCTAATGGCGCTGAGTTCATTCAGACGAATGCAAAGCTCGCGAAACTCAGTGTGGGAATTGGTCTTGGTGTCCTCCTCGGCTTTCTTCAATCGGGCACAATCGCGGTCGGGCTTCTCATCCTCGGCCTCGAGCGAGCGCTCATCTACGTGTGCGTGTTTCTATGGCCGCTCTCCTGGGCCTGTCGTGCGTATTCGGGGTTCTTGAAGAGCATTGGTGACACCTTTGTCTACCTCTTCGGCGTCGTGATCGTCACGAAGCTCTTCCAAGCACTCGTCCTTCGGTTGCTCGCCGATTTGCCCTGGACGTCAGGCGCACTCGGCGTGTTGGAGACGTTCACCCTCGTCGTTGGCGGGCTCGTCTTCGCCTTGCTCGTTCTCCCAAAGGAGATGCTAGCACACGCGAACGACGCGGCCTCGATCGCCCTCGGTACCTCAGCAGCGAATCAGCGCAAGGCGGGCAAGTATGTGGACAAAGCTGGCGAGCGTGTCGGGCACGAAGTCCACGAGAAGTACCAAGACTACCAGAGCGACGGTTCCAGTTGGGAACAATCGGCCAATTCGACGTTTAGCACCGGCACGCCGGCGACTGAGGACACCGTGAACTACCGATCGGTGAACAATGCGTTGAACGCGGACGGCGGTATCGACGCTCAAGACGTTCGGGAAGAGCAAGAACGCGCTGACTATGAGTTGAATCAGGGCCGTGAGATACTGCAACGCTACGACTGATCCCCTGTTTCGGTTCACGCCGACGCCCCAGTGCAAGGCTGGGAACGGGCCTCACCTATGACAGACAACGAAGAAGCACCGAAAGATCCGAGTCAGCTCGTCCCTCCGTACGTCGATTCCGGGCTCAACTATCACGGGTTCAAAGTGAACGACCTGCTCTACGGCACGCCTGGTGCTGGTATCGTCGGTGCCAGCGGTCTTGCTACACTATTCGGAGCCCCGCTTGGCCCATCATTAGTGGGTGCTGGTGTCGGCGTGCTTGGTGGGATAGGTGGAATTGGACTGGCCGTCTCATCAGGCGAGTACTCGACGGGACTCGACCGCATCAAAACCCCGCTCGCCTACGCGAAGGCTAAACGTGGCTTCCCAAAGTCCGGCGATGAAGCGGCGACTGTCCACGGCGTGAAACGGATCCATGCCGACGGTACTGCTGAGATGGACGACGGACGACTCGTCGCGATGTCGCAGATTTCTGGTCGAAATACGACAATGCAAGAGACAAGTGACGCCCGCGAGATGATTGGCCGGATCCGTGGCGAACTCGATCAACACGTGACCGATTTCAATTTCCGCCTGTTCAGCACGGCGCTGGAGATTGACCCTCGCGATGTCACCGAGAAGTATCGGGCGAAACTCTATTCGTCGGAGTACGCTGGCGAAGAGTGGAAGCTAGCGCGAGAGCTCCTTCGGAGCGTTATCATGTGGACCGAGAACACCGACTTTCCGCGGTTCCACGCTCGCGAGTGGCAGCACTATCTCGTCGTTGAAGTTCGCCCAGACGAGGTGTCGGTACCGGACATGACCGATGAAGGCGAGATTCGATCGCTGCTATTCGGCGATGATGATGAGCAGTGGGACGGCAAACGCCGACGAATGCAACGAGAAGTGAAGAGCCGACTCTCTCGGCTCTCCCGTGCATTTGGGAGTACCGATGGGTGTGACACCACGCGAGTCGGACCTGCTGAGCATGCGCTGCTCCTGGGCCGATATTGGAGCGGGACAGAGCATTCCTTCGATGCCGACAGTGTGACGAAGGACGTCGATGCAGCAGTGTGGCCACATAGCGCCGAGGACGGCGACAGTCCACGTCCTGAAGCCGTGGATGCGACCGACACACCATCGACAGGAGTAGCGGACGTTGCGACGGTCGAAGCGGCAACAGACGGCGACACTATCTCGCAACCAGTCGCAACGAACACGCATGTTGACGAGGACGTCAACGAAGAAACGTCGTTCCTCGCACGAGTCCGTGAAGGACTCCTCGCGCCACTCGCCAGCGACGAAGACGAGACAAACGGACTGGCCTACGATCGGGTACAGGAACTCCTCGCGCCACAAACGTTCGACGCTCGCGATGGCTACGTTCGGACAGGCCAGCAGTACTGTCGGACCTACTGGATCGCCGATTGGCCGGTTGAACCCCGAGAGAAGTTTCTTGAGGAGATCTACACCATTCGGGGCGTGGACGTCGATGTGTGTTTAGACGTTCGAGCACAGGACAAGCGGGCGACCGAACTCGAATTGAAAGACACAATTGGGGAAATCGATGCGAACATCGACGAGCGCAAAGACGTGAGCGATGTCTCGGCGATTCTCGTCGAGGATGACCTTGACCCGTACGTGAAGATGTACAAACTCCTCCACCACACGCAAGCCCAACCGTGGGATTTGAGCGGCTACGTGACGGTTCGGGCTGGCACCCGGCAGGCGTTGGATGAAGCCGAGGAGCGTATCGAGGAGGGCCTAGCGAGTGAAGACGAACTAACGCTGGATATTGCCAAACACCGAGCGCTCGAAAGCGCCTGCGAGAAAGTGACCGGTACGCTCGAGAGTGCTCCCGCTCATCTAACGGTGCTGGCACCAGAACAGCGACAAGCCGAACTCTTCGAATCCTGTTCACCGAACAGTCGGGACGCGTTCGCCGACGTCTCGACGCGCGAACGCTATTCGCTGACGCTGTCGGGGACGATTGCAGCGGCCTTCCCGCCGGTATCCGCGTACATCGACCAGGAGAACGGCGTCGAGCAGGGCCGGAACGTGCAGAACGGAAGCGAGATCATCAAAAACCAGTTCTCGGTTGCGCCGGGCCATCGCCTCACGATCGGGAGTTCCGGTAGCGGAAAATCCTATCACGTCGGCAAGCAAGCGACGCGGTGGTATCTGGCTAGCGAGGATCGCACGCTCATCTTGTGCGATACGATGGGCGAGTTCGGTGGTCTCGTCAAACTCATGAACGGCCAGCATATCACGGTTGATGGCTCACAGACAATCAACCCGCTTCACATTGAGGAGACGCCGGAGGATGTGCTTCGAGCGTCGGGGAACCTGGATCCGTACGATATGAAGTTCACCGAAGCGCGGAATTTCATTCTCGATATGATCGGCGACACGAATGGGGACTTTGCTCCGCTCGTCTCCGATGCACTGAACGCCACCTACGAACAGGCGGGAATACTGAAAAACGACGTCTCGACACACAAACCGGAGAACAGCCCGACAATGGCCAACTTCCAGGCTATCGTCAATGACATGGGTGAAAATCCGGGTGACTACGTCGATTCGGAGCTCGAGAAGGCGCAAATCAAAGAGAACGCCGGTCCACTTCTCCGACGGCTCAGTGGCTTCAAAGAGGGTGGCGAACACGACGCTCTTGTGGGTGAGTCAGAGGCCCACATTCGCCCGGGTCGGGTGTCGTATCTCGACCTTCAGCAGATTCAGGGGCTTGGGGCGGCGGCAGACAAAGCAACGATGCTCCAGTTGATGCTCGGGCAGGTCTATCAGACGGTAAAACGAGCGCCCGGTGAGACCCTGTTCGTGGTCGACGAGGCGCACTATCTCTTCCAATCGAAAGAGATTCTGGCGTGGCTTCAACAGTCGGCCCGCCACTGGCGGCACTTTAACGCCGGACTGTGGTTCCTCTCACACCGACCGGGTGACTTCGCGAGCGCTGACGACACGGATACGCAGGAATACAAACGCGCTATCTTGAGCCAGATTCCGACGACAGAGTTTTTCTACACGGACAAGCTGGAAGAGCAAGACGCAAAAGAGCGCTTTGGGATGAACGACGAGCAACTGCAGTTCATCACCCAGCACGCTAAACGCGGTGAGCAGGGACTCGGGTACACCGACTATCTCGTCGATTATGCGGACGTCGAGGGGTGGATGCACGCTCAAGTGAGGGCCTCACCGTTCGAGGATATCGTCTATAGCTACAAAGCTAGCGAGCACGGCCCTTTCGAGGAGTATATCGAGGACGAATGGGGTGAGATCTGATGGGGCTGTTCGGCAGTGACGAGACGAAGGGGAGCTACACTGCGACGCAACTTGACGAGTCGTACACCCAAACCGTGGACGAAACATCGGGTGTCCTGCTCGGGATTCGCCCCTACAAAGACAACCAGGGCATCGTCGATGGTGCAGCGATGCTTCAGTCACTCCACGACGTTCGGACGAAAGGGCTTCGGAACACGAACATTAGCCAGCACCACACCTTCGAATTGTGGTTCGACGAGGAGAAGCTCAAATTCTACATGCACGCTGCCGACGAGAATGCCGCGGATAAATTTCGTCGACGAGTCGCAAACAGCTACTCGAATACCCAGGTATTCCGAGTGGAGGGCGGCGACGCATTCCCACAGATCCGTCCTGATGACTATGTCGCGGGTGCTGAGCTTGACTTGAACCGCCACTACTACTATCCGATTCGCAACCACCAGGGCGACGGCTTCGAGCGCGATCCATACGGTGAAGTGACGAGCGAGATGCTCTCGACACTGGAGACGCGCGTTGTTGTGCAAGTCGTCTTCAAACCCGCGAAAAACGATTGGACGGAAGGCGACGGTGGGCCCTTTTCTCGAGGTGAGAGTGTAGACGATGTCGCCGAAGGGCTTCGGTCGGACCGAGTCGTTGGGTGGCTGAATCCCCGCACTCGTGACGCCAGTAAGAAAGACCGCGAAGCGGCGGACGTCGTCGAAATGCAGCGCGGACAGTATGGATTTCACACCAACCTGCGGATTCTCGCCGTTTCACCGGACAAGTACGAGGCTGAATCACGCGCTCGAGGCGTCGCGGGAATGTTCACTCGCTACTACAACACGATGACTGAGCAGGGGTTTACCGACGAGCCCATTCCCGCTGACGAGCGTGGCGCGTTCATCGAGAAACTGCACGCTCGAGAATGGGAGGACCGTGAAATGATTCTCTCAGTGAGTGAGCTCGCTGGCGCTGCACATATCCCGAACAAGGAGATCGAGACGCCGAAAATTGACTGGCGCTACTCCCAACGCGGCGGCGAAGTGCCAGCTGACAGTCAGCGAAGTGAATAACAGCGATGGCGCTCCCCCTATCTCCCAGACGGTACACGCCGTCACGTCAGTGCAAGGCCGACACCAGGGCTTTGGTGATACACAATGTTCAACAACCTATTCGGCGGTGACGACACCCCGGATACCGAGTCAGCAGACGCCGATCGCGATGAGCAGGACGACGATATCCCCAACGAGCTTCGAGCGCCAACCGGCGATCCGTATCAGATAACGCCGACCGGAAACGACCGAGTCGGCGGTGCCGAGGTGCTTACGCACACCGAAGAACACGGTGTCGTCGCCGGGCCAAAAGTTCGACGACTGCTCGAAGGCTCACGGACGCGCCCCGAAGGCCCACTCTGGACGGGTTACAATGACAGCACTCAGGAGGGATTCCGCGAAGTACCAATCGAATTCGGTTCGCTCTTTCAGCACAATTGGGTGTGTGGAACGACGGGTGCCGGAAAGACGACCGAGCTGCTGAACTGGATGGTACAACTAGCGTACGCTGGCCACGGTTTCGTCTACTTCGACCCCAAGGCACATGACTCGAAAGAACTCCTCCAGCTGCTCCCAGAGGATCGGCTTGATGACGTGATTTGGATCGAACCGGGCGACGAAGACTTTGAGCGGGACATCGGCATCAACTTCCTCGAAATCCCCCAGACGGATAGCCAGGTTGAGCAGGAACGAGAAATCGAGGACCGTCTGGAGAACTTAAAAGCGATTCTCGATAACGACGACTATTGGGGACCGAGAATGCGGGCGATTACCGAAAGCATGGGTCGGGCGATGATGAAATCGGACAAAGACTATTCGGTGATCGATTTCTACTTCGTCCTCCTGAACCAGGAGCGTCGCGAACAGTTCGCCGAGGAGGTCAAGGACCCCTACATCAAGGAATTTGTGAACGAAATCGCGGAAATGGACGACGATGCTGTTCGCCCTCTTCTCTCGCGAGTGAAAAACTGGGTCGAGAACGGTGTGATTCGCCGGATTATTGCCCAGCGTGAGAGTTCGATTGACTTCCAGGAGATCATCGACGAGAACAAAATCGTGATTGTTCGTACGCCGGTATCGAACCAGGACGTTAAGCAGATGATCACCCTTGGCGTAATGCGCCCGATTTGGAGCGCCGTCCAGAATCGGTCGTTCGAAGATGGAGAGAACGAGCCGTTCTTTGCGATTTTCGACGAGTTCGACGCCATTGCGAGCCAGAATCTCGATGTGAAGAATATGCTTGCTCGGGCGCGGTCGATGCGCCTGTCCGTGACCATTGCCTGCCAGTACCCCGAGCAACTCAAAGAAGCAGGCGTACTGAGCGCCGTCAAAGCGAACTGCAACAACCCAGTGATCTTCCGGCTGCCGAACGACGAAGACGCTCGTCCCGTCGCGAAGCTGTTCAAAGGGTACACGGAGGAGGATTTGATGGAGACCGAGAACTACCAGGTGTGGACGCGAATTCCGATCAAGGGCGGGATGCAGTACTCGGACCCGCTCAAAATTCACACGTTTGCTCCGTATCCACCACTTCGCTCGGAAGCGGACGCCGAGGACGTGATTCGACGCAGTCTGGAGCAGTATGGCAGTCCGCCGATTACCGACGCCGAAATTCAGCGCGAACTGCCGTATGGCGAATTGAACGAAGGAACGACTGCTGACGATCCGGCAGACCTCCCGGTTGGAACAGATGAGCACTTACGGAATCAGACGTTGAAAGCCGTCTACGACGAGAGCATTCGGCAAGGTGATCCGGGCGGTTGGGTGCAAATAGCGGCGTGTGTTGAGCGACTGAATCGGTATCTGCCCGGTGACGACGTAACTGATGCCGGGAAAGCGTGGCGGAAAGTCCTCCAGCGAGTGCCGGATACGCACTTGGACCATCGCGAAGTCGAGGACGAGATGGAAGTGAAGCCGCTTGATACCGGGTTCCTGAATCTCGGTGACTCGGAGAACGACGGCAACGCCGAGCACTGGGCACCGATGGCCGACGCTTACATCCCAATGACGCAACTCGGGTTCATCTTCGAGATTCCCGAGCAGACGGGCGACGCTATGCCCGACGGTCTCGCTCGCCTCGATGACGTACTAGCGATTGCGCCGGACGACGATCCTGAAACGATAGCCGACACAGTGAACAGCTATCGAGAGAATCACGCGCTCTTGAATCGGCTGGCGGGGACGAGTGACGCCTACATCGAAAGCGAGCATACAACCGGGAGTACCCAACCATCACAGACAGTACGAAATCTCGCTCAAGCCCACAACGCTGGGCATCAGTGCCTGTTCTTCGCCCGTGAAGATGTAGCCGAAGACGTGTATGATACGGTTGCCAACGATCCGTTCTGTTGTCGGAGCAATCACCCCGACGACACCGAACGGCGGTTCTACACCGGCACGCAGACGCTTACCATTGAAGGCGAAACGATAACGCGGCCCGGCGGCCGAGAGAATGTCTGGGTGTACGACGAGCAGACCGGCGAGTACATCCTGCGCGATGGCGACGACACAGTTCATGCCCACTTCGAGACGGCCGCCGACATCTTCACCGACGCAAGTGCCTATCCCGACGGTGGCAAGCGGAACGTCAAGCCGCCGGTGATTCCAGAGTATGAGATGGACGGCGACCTAAGCGAGGTCGAGTGGAACGTGATCGTGGTTCCGCTGGAGACGGAGACGCCGATGGATCTCCGGCTGTACAAGGGCGACACACAGACGCCGCTGACCGATCTAGTGGACGACGATGGAAACTCGTCCGGGAACACGGCTGACTCCAGTGACGCTCGTGACAAAGACGAACGGAACCACTCAGCGGACACTGTGGAGACGAGCGACAAGAAAACAGAGACTGGTGACGAGGAGTATCTTGAGAACGACCTATCCGGAATCTTTGAGTGAAGTTCTAAGGATATCATCCAACCCATTCCCACTCAGTAGACCGCAAAATTCTACCAACAATAGTTTTGTTTGGATTTCGATAAACGACGAAATTGGCTTGTGGGTGGATAAAGACTGAAGGGCGAGCTGATATCGTTCCTCTACACCATGTCGGCTTTGGTGAGTAGGTAGCCTTCGGCGTTCTCCTTGTAGGATTGCGTATCGAATTCGTGGTCGGTGACGGGGTAGATGAGTACCTGGCGAGCGAACGAAGGACCGTCACGGTCGCGAGCCATCTGTGCAACGGCTGCCGCCATGTCCCCTCCAGCACTGTCACCGCTGATAGCGATATTATCCGTGTCAACCTACATCATCTCCGCCGTATCGAATATCCATTCGGCAGCGGCATAACAGTCTTCGAGCGGAATCGGGAATTTGTATTCGGGTGCAAGCCGATAGTCGACAGACACGACCATGCAGTTAGCTACGTTCGTTATCGCTCTACAGGTCGCATCATACATGGCAGTATCTCCAATCACCCAGCCACCGCCATGAAGATACACTAACGTCGGGTATGGGCCCTCTTGCGCTGGGACATAAACGCGAATTGGGATTCCCTCGTCAGTGATAGACAACTCGAAAACCTCCTTCACTGGTTCGGGATCATCAGCTGTCGGGAACATCTGCTTGCTAAACCGCCGAGCCCCTCCGGTGACAACGACGAGAGGTTCGGCATTGGTGCGGCCCCCATCTGTTGGAGAAGGTCGGTTATTTCTGTATGCGGTTTCTCCGTCGCGACCACGTTGTGCAATTCGTTGGTCATCTGTGGAGTAATTGTTTGTCAGGCGTCATTCGCTAATCCCAGTCGTGCTCGCGAAGATACATCTCAAGCTGGGTAAGATCGATATTATGGTCACGCTCCAGTGCCTCGATATCGACCCCGTATCCGTAGTCGTTGATCCACTCGAACATCATTGCCAACACCTCCCCCATCTCCTTACGGGCGACCTCGATTGGGACGTGCTGGGGTTCGATATCGATTCCCGTGACGGTGGTGAAAACCTCGGCTGCACTTTCAAGCGTGTGTTCGTCACCGGCAACTTCAATGGTCTCACCAACGTACACGTCGGGGGTCGCCAACGCGGTGGCAGCGAACGCGCCGATGTCTCCGACATCGACCATCTGCATCGAGGCACCTTCGGCGAGGGGGGACGCAAGGGTTCCGTTCAGGATCATTTCGCGTTGGCGCTCGTAGTTCTGCATGATCGTGACGGGTCGAAGGATCGTAGCGGGAAGTCCGAGATCGTGGATTCGTTGTTCGATGTCGTACTTCGACTCGAAATTAGGAATCCCTGTGTCACGCTCGGCTCCGGTGACAGAGCTAAACACGAACTGCTCGATGCCATTTTCGGAGGCAACCTCAGCCATGTTCGTTCCTTGTTCGATCTCAGCCTCAATCCCTGCCTCAGTAGGTATCGTGCCGCTCTCAGCCTCAATCGTGACGCAGTATACCGCGTCAACGGCTTCAACCGCTGGCGTGAGGCTAGGTTTATTCAGGAGGTTTCCCTCAACGAGCGTCGCACCCCGGTCGGCAAGCGCCTGCGCACGGTCGCTCTCGGGACTGCGCGTTAACGCATGAACATCGAAGTCGCCGTACTCGCCAGATAGGAGGTGGTCAGCAACCGCCCCACCCTGGCGGCCAGTAGCTCCGACGACTAAGACGCTGAATTGACTCATAGCGAATCCTCCGTATCCCTCTTCAACTGTCTGATTCTGGCGGCACGTTCGTCGTGGTGCATTTGTCTCACCATGAGATGTACTACGGGGGGATGCTGCTTGGTGATGAGCGTAAACATGTTCAACGTCATGCGGATAAGGCTGGGAGTCGAAATCAGCGGTATATGCCAAGTGCACAGATCAAATTCGAATTCTCTGACGGACCAGGCGCACTCTCGACCAAGCGCCCGGACGATGAGTTCCGGATTCTAGCAGCCCTCCCGACAACAGATGGCATCCAAGTCGTCCTTGAAATCCAGACGTCTGACACCGAAGCCCTCATTCGACATCTTGACGAAGCGTCGTGGTTGCCGTCCTATGACGTGCTACACGCCGATGAGCAGACGATGCTCATTCAGTACTCCCACGAGTTCCTCCCCGCGCTACATCGTGCACTCCTCTCCTCGGGGCCTCTCTTGCAGTATCCCCTGACTCTTCGAAACGGGTGGATGAGTAGTGACTTGACTACCTCGCACGAGCAGCTGTCCCAACTCAAAGACGTGTTTGAGGACGAGGGATTTCCTTATGAAATCGGCTCGGTCACACAGTCAACCGACCCAACCGACCTGCTAACGGATCGCCAGCGGCGGTTCATTACCGCAGCAGTCGAGCATGGGTACTACGATAGCCCGCGCGAGTGCACGCTCACCGAGCTCGCGGCTGCGTTGAATGTCAGTAAAGGAGGAGCAAGTGGTATTCTGCACCGCGCTGAAGGCCGCATTATCAAGAACTTCCTCGGCGAGCCAGCTGTCTAAACTGGGCCGTCGCGACGGAGAATATTGAGATAGAGGCGGAATCCTTCGAATTGGGACTCCGCGATATGCTGTGCAGTCGTCACCTAATCTAAGCGATTATCTCTGACCTAGTTGCCTACTGAAAATATGGATTCTTTTGCTAATCCCTATTAGCCTGAGAGCCATTCCTGTGCGGTCTCTTCTTTGACGCCGCCTGCTTTCACGGCAATCTGGACCATCGCCCTCTTCATCGTCTCGACATCGTCTCGTAACTCCGAGACTTCGGCGCGAAGCGCTTCGAAATCCTCGGGTTCCACGAGTGGATCATCGGGTAATTCCAAGCCATCGTCACAGAATTCGTGCCCACGTGCTGTGAGGGCCCAGACGATGGCGCGTGATCCACGGCCCGCATATTCACGGTCAATTTCTTCGACCAGTTCCCACCGTTGGAGCTTCCGCATATGATGGCTCATGCTGCCGCTGGGGATGCCTGCTTGCTCTCGGAGGTCAGAGGTGTTCACGCCAGATGTGTCAGTTCCATAAAGAACCGTGAGGATGTTCTGGCGGGCGTCGCCGAGGTGGTCACGCATCTCATCGAAGGTGGGGAGCGAGTCAGTGGATGTTTCAATTTGGCTATCTTCGTTCATGAAGCCATATTAAGGTTGAAAGGCCTTAATACTAATCCACTACATAGCTATGCGACCCACTCCCGACAACCCACTCATGGGGGAACAATACGGTGGCGAATAGAAAATTGGCGTGGGTTGCGAGAAATATCAGATATAAGAAATAGCGCCACGCATAAGAATGCTGCCGGTACCAAGACAGAGCAGCACCCAATAAAGCGCCAGAGACTGCACCCCAATATGTCACAAAATAGACTCAGACTCCGACAATGCAAGTGGACACCCCAGAGGGCGACACAGACCCAAGCAGAACCGACGAGAAGCGGCGGACAGACCACACCGACACATGGCATGGGACAGTCCACTAAACAGTTCTACCACGGGAAAGCAGAGCTACAGCAATGGGACAGTCCACCCGAGGTCACGCAAGATACCTAGTGAGTGAGACAATAAGACAGTCAGACCATGGCGAATCCAGCGAGGACCAAACTAACGATCAGGGGACAGTCCGCCAGTGCGACCAGCGGGCCCGCAAAGAAGAACGAACTGCCGGCAGGACCAATGAGATAGCACTGGCGGCAAGCCGCCATGAGTAGCACTGAACAGTGTACCCCACAGCGAGGAGGCCGCAACAGCACAGCAACAACTAACGACAGCAGAAGTGGAATGATGACCAACATAAGCGAGTATGGCCGTGATATCCTTGAGCCAGTGGTCGACAAGAAGAGTGGACAGTCTGCACGCCCAGGACATGACGAAAAACCCGCTAAGCGACGATGTGGGGCGCCAGTCTCCGTACTGGAATGGGGTGCCGCCGAGCGACACGCAGTCAACCGGTCTTGGTGCACTGGCTGGGGTGCCAGCAGCACGTACTCACGGAATGCCCGTGTGACGGCAAAGGTGGGGTGCCATATGGGCGCCAAAGAAATACAGCAGCGAGAAAACGAGAGTTAGCGTTGGTAGTAGAATTCAACGACTTTGAAGACAGCCCAGACAGTGATGAAGATAGAGCTGATGAAGAGCACATTCATCCAGAGGAGCGGCAGTGGCTGGGTAACCCCTAAGAGGTCAAGCCCAACGCTGATGAGCTTTCCAAGGGCCGAATAGATGAGTGGCCCAATGAAGATTAGCGCGAGAAGAGACGCACCAATGACTTCGAGGATATTTCGAGTGTAGGGTTTCTTGAGTGACTGCACAACTGAACTCATGACTGACAGTACAACTGCAACCATAATATAGATTTCTAAAATATTCACCCTGTATCTAAACGTGGATGTACAGGATATTCCACCACTAGTTAACCACGATTAGCCGACGTTAGATTCCAGTTCACGGCTCTATTAAGTGCCAAAACAGCGCTATACTAGAATATCTACAGGAGAGCAACCGTCTTCCACAGAACGCACGAGGGGCGGCAGTAAAGCACTGCTAGACTGTCCACAAGAAGTCAAGGGGAACCGCCCCTGCGACGGTACAGAGCAACACTCTGGACTGTCCAAGACTGAGCAGTACACCACAAGTGAGAGTGCTAGAGCCGATGGGACTGTCCTCTAAGTACCAGCAGGAGTGAGTCATCTCCCGCGACGGTGGGACTGTCGAGCGAGCTCTACGTACATCGGAACTCTGGTGTGTCACCAGCGGGACTGTCAGGAGCTGGGACTGATTGTTGGTCCAGTGAAAAGCAAAGGAAATCCAGTGTGTCACCAAGAGGACGGTTAGAAGAACTCCAACAAACTGTCTGTCTGGTGGAAAAGCAAAGGAAATCCGGTGTGTACCAGCTGGGTGGGCACCCCGTCTGGTTGCTGCCGGCCGACTGTCCACCATTCGGCAGTCACCATGCACAGCTATGAGTACAACCTTCGGTCAATCGCCTCGGTTCCCGAGGTGATGCCGGAACACTCGGTCGGCTACGATGTCGAGAGATCGGCATAAGGCGGTAGCGACTTGACGTACACGGGGGAAGGAGGAGAACTGGCGGCGTAAGACTCTTAGGCCCATATATCCGAATATATTGTATGGTCAAAACCATCCGAGTCTCGGAAGAGTATCACGAGTGGCTGACCGCGCACAAGAGGAACGATGAGACGATGGAGGAGACGCTGCGCCGGATGACGCGTGGCCCTCACCCCAGCGACGTCGCCGGCCTCCTGTCGAAAGAGGACGCGGAGGACGCCAAGGAGGCAGTTGACCGCCTCCGCGGACGTGACCGCGACCGTCTCGACGCCGCCCGCAACGCCTTCGAGAGCGGTGACACGGGCGAATGATCATCGATTCGTCGTACCTGTTCGACCTGATGGCGGAGGACCCTGATGCCTTCTCGAAGGGGACGGAACTCGTAGAGCGCGGGGAGATGCAGTGGTTGCCCACTCCGGTCGTCGCCGAAACCTACTACGGTGTTGCTATGGCTCGGAGCGATACGATCGAGCAGGAGGTACGAAACCGCCTTCTGGGCTATCCTCGGATTGAGGTTGATGAAGAGATCGCTCGTGTGGCGGGTGAACTACTCGCCGCTGCAGACGACCGCGAGGGCGGAAACGCTGGTGTCGGGCCGAACGACGCGTACATCGCCGCGATGGCCGAGGTCCTCGACGATGCAGTTCTCACGGACAACGTCGATGACTTCGAAGCGCTGGGCGTTCCAGTTGAGGCCTACTGAGTTCGTATCGGACTGCCCTGGATACCCCGGAATCCGGTGTGTCACCAGCGGACTGTCAAGAGCTGGGGCTGACTGTCCACTGGTCACCAGTGGCGGTCATTCGCTCGCCATCACCAGTCGTCATATTCGAGAATCGCCGCGCCTACCGTTGCTGCAACGATACACCCCCAATTCTCAGCCGGGGAACAAAGAACAGCATCCATCGGATACAGTTCCGCCCGGCCTCCTGTTGTGCGATAGTCCGCGGCCTCATCTTTCACGGTCTATTGTGCCAACCATTATTACAGTGTACTCACATTGAGAACTATGGCCGATGAATTCACCGAACGCCAACTCCAGTATATTGGAGCACTCCTCATGCTCCTTCTCGTAATCGAATTCTACCGGCTTTTAGGCTTCTGGGGTGTCGTCGGTGGCACACTCGCTATCTTCTTCCTCAGAGGTCTCTATTTCGGTTCCCTCAACACCATCTACTCGGCAGCTTTCGGCCGACGGAACTGATCCACCAGACCATCGTCGGCCATCTCACTGTTCGTCATACCACTCCTGTTGCAGGCGACTAGAAATACGCCAGTAGTAGGACTGTTCCGGCATCGTTCACCACCCCGAAGGTACACTCCTTATCGATACATTTCGGCCTTTTTCGTAGTATACCAGTTGCTAACGTATAGTACAAGTCCGAGCACCAGACCTGCGATACCCATCATCGGCAGTATTTCATCAATACTGGCGAATCAAGAGAGGATAGCCGCTCCTGCGATTGCAACAATAGCAATCACAGCGTTTAGTAGCAGCCCGGAAGACTTGCTCATAGTGTTTCTTAGACCAGATAACTAATCAATCTTTGTAGGTAGCGAGAGATGTTCGAAGTAGCAATGATCTTGTCGGGGTCGTGATTACAGTCATATCCAATGACTAACGAAATTTCCTATGGATATCGTATCGAGTTATTCATCCGTCTATTAGCGATTCCACCGGCGGTAAAGAGTCGATCAGTTGGAATCCCCTTGTCTCACTGCCGGTTGTTGCACTTAGCGGGTGTAGACACACCTGCTCCTTACCTTCCCACTCCGCTGAAAGTTCATTGATCAATTCGAGTACAAATACATCCTGTGCTTCGCTCGGAACACGGAGAGTGTTATAATCATTCCCGACTAGTTTGTCAATCAATACCAATGAGCACAACTGATTCCGCCATACAACTCGACCCGGATGTATTTGATGTAAGCGAACAAGGCAAATCAGCTTCCACATTAGAGCTGTTCTTCGATTTAGTGTTTGTCTTCGCGTTCACACAAGTTACGAGCTTTCTTGTTGAACATCAAACGTGGGTTGGTCTTGCGCAGGGTGCAGCGATACTCGCGGTAGTCTGGAGGGCTTGGGTGGCCTACTCGTGGCTGACGGGGGCTGCGTCCGCAGAGAAAGATGTGGTAGAACGATTGATACTCCTTGGCGGCATGACGTTTATGGCCGCTGTTGCTTTGTCAATTCCTGATGCGTTTGGCGATACAGCATTGATCTTCGGTGTAACATACTTTATCGCTCGACTGTTTCATGTCATTCTATATTACCTTGTTGCACCGTCCGAAACACGCGCTGCACTCCATCGGCTTACACCTGGATGGGTAGGAGGACCAGCGTTGCTCGTTGTCGCTGGGTTTGTAGACGGCTTGCTTGCGAGTATACTCTGGATTGCAGCAATAATTTTTGAGTATGGAATAGTATTCGGCCGGAGTATAGAAGGATTCCAGATTGATATCGGCCATTTTATCGAACGTCACCAACTTATCGTGATTGTTGCGCTGGGTGAGTCTATTATAGCGATCGGCATCGCCGTTGGGACGGAAGAATTACTCAGTAGTCTAGTGGTTGGTCTCGCCACTTTCCTTGGATTTGCCCTCATCGTCGCGTTGTGGTGGCTCTATTTCGACTACACTGTCCTTGTCGCAGGGCAGCAACTCGCCAGAATGAGCGGGTATGAGCAGGTTTTACTGGCACATATTTCATTCAGCGGTCTTCATTTATTGATAGTCGGCAGTATCATCTTCATCGCCTTCGGAATCGAGCAGACTCTCGCCCACGTCAACGAACCACTCGGTCCCATTGCTGCCATCGGACTGTGCGGTGGGAGTACGCTCTATCTGCTGGGTCATACTGCATGGCAGTACAACGAATACCATACTGTAAATGGTGCCCGGCTCACCGTGGCGGTCGCCATCGTTGGACTAATTTTCGTCGCAGGTAGGTTCACTGCCTTTGTCATTCTCACTGCTCTCACGGGTTTCTTCGTCGGGCTAGCCGCATACGAAACGGTTTATTCCGAAGACCGGAAGTCAATTCGCCGACGCTATTTTTCTCAAAATGATTGATTTTGCCTGTCTTCTCGATTTCTATTATTGGATCAGTTTTGGATTGAATGCTGGGCCGATTACCGTAGATGCGCCCCTTCAGGTACAATACTGGAAAAAAGATCGATTCAGAAATCCAGATACTATCTACTGCCGCTTATACTCTCAACCGGCAGTCAAACGGCCCAAACCGAGCAAATTCGAGAGATAGATCTCGCCGCCGTCGTACGTTCTACGTCGGTTATAGAATCAATCACGTATTTAGAAACAGGCCGAACTCTTACATTTCAGACGGTACAAACGTATTGAATAGGGCCGTCTCACGGAGCATAGAAGATCCTTCGCTAGAAAGCACTGTAAACAATCGTCAGTCAAAGCGAAAGTGAATTCCAAAAGTTAGTATGATATACTAACCCACGCTCGTATCTGTGCCGTTCGGAAATGGGCAAGTAAGAGATCGTCACTATCAGGCGATTCCAAGTAGTCGAACGAGAAACAAGACACTATGAATTAATATGAAGATACTGCGACTGCATACACATGAGTTCAAAATGGTCGGAAGACACGCTCTACACCGAATTTTTAAGATATTCACACTCCTATGTGAGCTATGGCGGAGGACGACCCACCTCCCGACGAGAGGGAAACAGACTCCGGTCGAACCATCGAGGAGAGTGCCGCCGAGCGCGATCTCGACGTTGATGTCTCGGAGTCTATCCTCGAGTTGCAACCCGTCTTCGAGGCGATTGCACATCCACGACGACGCTATCTCGTCTACACCCTCGCCGAAGAGACCCAATGGTCGCTCGATGACCTTGCGACCAAACTCGCTGCATGGGAGACCGATACGGCAGAGGCGAACATCGCGACGCTCACGCGCCAGGAGATGTACACGTCGCTCTATCACTCCCATGTTCCGAAACTCGTGGATTTGGACGTGATAGAGTTCGATGATAGGACCGAGACGATCACCCCTGGACAACATGCGGTCCAGGTGTTAGCGGCATTAGAGGGCGCGGGTGGTAGTCTCGATAATCAGCAAGAAACGCATGCTCGCAGCGAATTCGACCGGGAAGACACTCAGTAACCCATGACTGCCGAAAGAGGTATTACATTCTCGGGAATGGCCCACCAATAGGACGCTTTCACACGGAGGACGACAGATGACCTCAAGTAATGACCACACCGATGATGGTACTAGACTTGCACAAGATGGAAATGAAACCGACGATCCCGACTTGACCTTTGTAACACAGGCTCACTATGACCGCGAGAGCCATCGCGATCTCACCACCGAAATCATCTTCGCGATCGCGGATGCCGAAGATGTTGCTCCAACCGAGCTCAAGGATCCCCCGTTATACGAGTGTGTAGATATCGCCGCGATCAAAGACGGATTTTTCGGGCCGAAAGTTGCAGGTCATTCACGGGATAGCAAGGGGAGTGTTTCCTTCCGATATAATCAGTATCACGTTGAGGTTGCTAGTGACGGCTGGATTACTGTCTCCGCGCCTTCTGCGGGCGGGGACTGACTCCACTCAGCGGTATCGTTTGTGGCCGTGAGGAACGGAGTCACACGTGGAGTGTAGGACGTTCTTCAAATAATGGTCTATGTCCAGCCAGAACTTTATATGACTAGCGTGTAGGCCTCTAACGGAGAAGCAAGAACATACTGTGTATCCGTTTCCAGGGCGCGGAGACGAACCTTTCAGAAGCAGTCTGGCTGTTTCACATGCCGTGTGTGGGGTGCATTCAATAATTAGTCCTTCTCGCACCCACCATGACAAATCATACACCCCCGTCTGATGACGTGGATGATCATGCAGACGATGCGGCCTACCAGACAGAATTTGATCCAACAACGGACAGCGTCTGTGAAGAGCTAATCACAGCGGTTGCGACACTCAACGATGTAGATCCAACTGAGCTAGCGCTGCTCTCGGATTTCGTTGATCCGGAGGCACTTGATGCCCTCTTCGGCCCACGGGCTACAGGGAACCCGCGTGAGGCGAATGGACATATCCTGTTCAATTACGATGCCTATCACGTCAAAGTCGACAGCAACGGACAGATTACACTCCATCAGCCTGAGTTCGGGTCTGGGAATGATCACTTACGCTAGGGGAGGACCCTGAATAGAATTGGAGCGTATCCTCCTCGTCCGTGGTGAAGTGGATTTCAGTTGGCGTAACAAGAAGTCGCCGTCCCAGGAAGGTAAGTAAAAATACGTTCTGAACAAGCTGCAAGGGAGATCGACGACGACGAAGGAGTTACCAATGAGGACTTTTGATTTGATGACCAGTTTCACAATAATGCTGAATAGCGAGCCGATTTATCGTATCAGGTGGAGCGTCTTTTGTGCTGATTCTCCACTGACACTCGACGCAGGAGAGAACCTTCTCTTCCATTATAGACCTAGATCCAACGAGGAAGGGGTTTATTACTGAGGTTTCGTTCTCAAGCGGTTTATTTCAGACTACACGCTCGAATACGAGAAAGAGCAGCACTGGGGCAACCTCTCAGGTCGGAATTTGCCGGCAGGAGCCCAAGTCGTATCTTCCCGAGTCGGCAGGCGTGGGGGGAGGTCAATGTCGTCTGAATGGAAACATGCTTATTGAAGATGGCCGCTAGCACGTGATATGGCAAATATTGTCTACGAAGGGCCAGACGAAATCCAGGAACAGACCGTAGACGCAGACAACGTCTCTGATTCTGGAAAAGTTGAAGGAATTAGGGTCAAGCTCAAAGACGAAGCCTATCTGCACATTCCGTATGCGCGCCTCTATTGGATCTAGATGAGTGAAAACGAAGGAAAGATAGATTATTCAAAATCATAACAATTCCACGAGATGAGGATACGAACTTAGAATCCCATTCGCCGGAAGACTGACAGCAATTCACATGCTCTGTCTATTCAGATTTATATGGCGTCCCCAGAATACCTGCGTGCCCGGTGTGGCGATCCACTTACAGACGATGCTCCACACGCGTGGGTAACCATTCAAGATGCCAATCTTGAGTATGAATTAATCGATGATGGGTATATTATTTGTGAAAATTGCTTTGCAGCCTATCGCAACTTCATCAATCAACCGACGCAGCCTGACAAATAGGAATACCTAGAATATTTACCTAGTTAAAACAAACCAATAGCAGAAATCGACCAATAGTGATTCTTGTGTTTTATTCGGTATCTAATTTCGGTCTCAACGTAAAGCAACCTACAGTCACTATCGCTCCATGGTCAACCCCCCGAACTCAGGATACTGTCATATATGGATAAGCTCGTGGCAGACGGACGAACTGAACTCCCAGCCGTGTTGTTCGTACGCCGCTCATGTGAGCGCAATCGTGATCTCGGCTGTTGCTAGATTATACTTCGTGACGCCTGCTTGTCGTTGTGCTCGATGTGAGATCTCCCAGTCGATCGTTTCGACCAGCAGGTCAGGGAAATGCTCGGTGGCGACGTTCATTGCGTGCTGTTGTGCTCGGTCGAGGAGGGCCGTCGGTGTCTCGGGAGTATCGTCGATCGCAACGTTCGCGCTGTTCGGCTCCGACTGGCTTGTTGCGACTGCTGGCAAAACGGTTGCCGCCGTGGGTGGGATCAAGCTCATTGTGCTCGCGGGAATCGGGATCGACGTACAAGACTACACGAGCGCGTGTTTAGAATGGACATAGACAACAATGTCCATCTGCTTGAATGACCTCTCTCCTTGAGTGGGTTTACAATCTTAGCTCTCTTCTCCAATTTCGAACTGTTCGTGTTCGCTAGCTGTGTTCAGAACCACGCTAGTATTGCTTTCATTAATGTCTGCATCACTAAGGAGCGTTTTGATCTGTTGATTCATCTCATCGGTATCTGTATATTTGCCGATCGCAATGATGTCATGGTCACCGGTGACTTCATACACGCTGATCATCCGCGGTTGGTCTTGCAGACGAGCAGTGACGTCCGGAAGTGCCGTTCCTTCCACTTTCAGTTGAATAACAGCGGTAACATCGTAGCCTAATGAATCATAATCAAGCGTCGGGGTGTAGCTAGTAATGACACCTGTGTCCTGTAAGTCTTCGAGGTGGTTTGAGACCGTTGTTACCGAGACATCCAATTCTTCGGCAATGCCACGGAGACTCGCTCGACCGTCATTCAGTAAGACATTGATTAATTCTGAATCTAAATTTTCGTAGGTCATTAGGTGTGTGAACTCCTTCTAGACGCTTACTTCTTGACTAATGTCTAAATACTGCCGGTTGAAAATCAACTCGGTGAGAAAGGGCAGAGTTTAGTTCGGCGGTTCCTTCCGCCCTGTCCTCACGCACTCCCAGTACGGGAAGCCACCGAAGTCGTCGCAGTCGCAGTCTTCAGGTTTGACATCGTCGTCGTCCTCGGTGGGGGAGACGTCGAGCGTTCCGTCGTCAGTCGCGTTCTCGACAGCAGCCATGTGCTTGCAGAAGGCGTTGCGGTGAACGTGATGTGGACAGGTACAGGCCATCAGGTCTTCGGTCACGTCGTCGATGGAGACCACGTACTGGTGTTCAGCGGAGTTCTCGTGGCTCTCGTTGGTGACGTCGATGAGTCCGGGGCATCGACGTCGTAGGAGAATTGTTCGACCTGTGCGCGTTTCTGTGCCGTCTCATCATTCTTTAGGATCGGTGGCTTGCTGCTATTCTTGTTCTTAAATTGTGTCGAATGAAGTGACTTGCAGGCAAGGTATGGCGCGAACGTGATGAGGCCGGTCGCTATTCACTTTGGTCGAAGGGGAGTTGCGAGACACGTTCCTACCTCGATGCCCCAGACCTCGCCGAATGGATTCGCCTGAAAGAGTCCGGTGTGAGTAAGAAGTACAGCCAGGAACTTGCTCGGCGGACGATGGACGCGATGCACGAACTCTCGAATGGCCGCCTCGGGAAAATCAAGCGCCAACGATCGAAAGACGGCTTGAGTTACCAGGAGACGCGTCTCGTGCTCAAGTCGGACGTCGAGCTACCCGGAGAAGTCACGAGCAACGATACAGATGACAGTCCAACCACAGACCCGGTTGCCGGAGAGTAACGTGGTCGGGACCAAATCACGCCCGAGAGGGACACGATTCTAACACGAACACCCTAGCAAACGCGGAATTGGACGCCCCGAAGTGACACAGTTCAGGACTGACGTTGTACGGTTACTTGTGAGTACGGCAGTTGTATCGGCGGCTATCGGTTAGATGCCAGCGGGAGGGGAAGAGGTGGTACCGGCCACCGTATTTGTGGTCGGAGCGACTAGTCGACTCACTGGTGGCAAAGTTGACTGCCCACGTCCGTGTCCCAGACGCTGCGGAACCGTGAAAAAGTTCGCTCTGTTACTCAGGCTGATAGGGATTAGTCGCGGTATCGAGTCGGTAAACGTCCTGAGCAGTGTCAAAGTCGTCATCGAAGGCATAGAGATAGCCGAGTCCTTCGGTCTGCATGTAGGCGACGATGCAGGCGTCAACGAACGAGAACCGCTCGTACTGGCGGAAGAGTGCTTTCGCGGTGGCGAAGGCGTCGGTGGTCAAAAACTCGATGTGAATGCGCGCATTCTCCTCCAGTCGGTCGAGGAAATCCGTCGCAGCGTCATGACCGGCGTGCGTGATCAGCCCGTTGAGCGTCTCCGCAAGCACGTAATCAAGGATAACTGCCTCCGGAAGTGATGCTGTGTCCACACCCTGTACGATTGGGAGGGCAGCGTTGTGTGCACTGTCTCGACGGTAGGCAGCAGCGAAGAGGACGGTCGTGTCGATAAGTGCGCGTGGCATTCAGTTGACGTCGACGCCCCACGCGTCGTGTTCAGTCGTTACGTCAGTCTCGTCGTCACCGTCGTAGCCACCGAAGTCACTAAACGTACCACTTCGGCGCTGGACGACGCGAATACGAACCGTACCGTCATCTTGGAGCTGCCAGCGAAGTTTATCACCATCATCGATATCGAGTTCACGACGGATTCGTGCGGGAATATTCGCTTGATTTCCCGAGACTTTGCTCTCGGAATCCACGCTCTCACTGCTCATACAGACCATGAGGGGAGCGCTCGGTATAAATGTAGTGTGTGCTCACACTACCATCGATCTCACCGACGCAGAGGAGAAGAACGCGCGTATGCGAGCGTCAGTCTCGCGGCTGATCAATCCCGTGCGAGATTACGAGACCGAAGAAAGTGTTGACGACGACTCGCCGAACCTTGCCGCGGAAGCAGCAAATGCAGGCCGCCAACTCTTCGAGACAGTCCAACGCTCGGAACAGAATACCGAACTTGTCAACTTCCGCGAGAAGCGCGCAGAGAGCCAGCAAGTGAACCACCCCGGGGTCAAGCCCCGAGACATTCGGCCTGCTCCGCCTGTAGAGTGAGCAACTGAGTGATGTCGCGCTACAGATACACGTCGGGGAGGTCGCCACCGTGGTCATTCGGACGGTCTAACAATGGGGTGATGGCGTCGAATCGGGAACCTTTCTTCACTATGTTTTCGTTACGATCCCAGGTGACGAATCCGCGTTCCATTAGGAGAGAGAGAGATCGGTGTGGCAGAGTAGGAGACGGAGTCGAGCCACTTCTTCGTCGGCCGAGGGTAGGCCATCGTCAAGCATGCACAACCCCTAGTCATCCAATCGTGTAAACGAGGGTCATTTTCACGGAGACAAGACGTGTTAGGAACTGGGTAAACCTGAGGAACAACCAATAGATTCTCAGGCTATTGCACCCACGAGATGATTTGATGTGTGAACAGAGCAGTCGCCAAGCAGCGCATCGTACGGCGTAAGTAACTGTCTCAACAGTGTAGCGCTAGAGATTACGATTTGCGTCCTCCTCGTCAGAGGTGTTCGGAAGGACCTGCTTGAGGATTCCCTTGGTTCCCCGGCGGAGCCGCTCAGAAAGCGCTTGATGTGTCACGCCGAGTTCGTCGGCCAACTCAGCTTGGTCGGCCTTCCGGGGGACATCGTAATAGCCCTGCTTGACGGCCAGCATAAGGGCTTCTTGTTGGTCATCGGTAAGATCGAACCGAACCCGCTGGGTGCTATCGACGTCATAGATGCGCGAAACATCGAGGGAGTACCCGTGTTCGCGCGCGTACTTGCCGGTTGCCGAAATCTTGTTTCGCTTGGGAAACAGCACACGAAGATACCACTGGTTGTCGTGCGCCGTTGCGCGCTGCACGGTCGCTTCCTGTTCAAGTAACATATAGCTGATTATCTGGGTCTTGTCGACCCATTCCATGCGGTAGAGACGCTCCTCGTCGAGTTCAGTGAGAAGTTCGACCTTCCCAATACTAGGGTCGTCTTCAAGTGTCGCTGTCAGCGTCTCAAAATCACCATTTGATGCCCAAACGAACGGCATTACATAATCTGTATCGTGCGCCACCACCCGATCGATTGTGAACGCCATCTCCGGTAGGCGCTCCAACGTCTCGGACAGCGCGAACTCCTCCGCCGGAATACTAAACTCCGCGATCGTGCTCATATTTCGGAGTAGGTTTCTAAAGAGCTATGGATGTTGTGGGCAGAAAATGTGGAGCACGTATTGCGACCATTCATACCCTATTATGTTGATAGATACGCGCCCCATTCTTGCAGCGGCTCAACGAACTACCCAACACCTGTCAAAAGTGACGCGCGAGATACTGAGGTTGTATTCAGCATGGTTTCATGAACACATTTTGGATTGACTGTTGCAACAGAGTCGTCGAAACCGTTATCCAATACTTCGCATCTGTTGCCTTCCGCGATCGAATGGAGTTGGAATCACAATGATTGAGAGAATCCTTCACAACCTATTTATGAATACTCCAACTCCGTATGTTATTGCTCCCCCAACAACCGCTACCATCGCTGCAGAGGGGATTCCTCCAACGAGAAATCCGATAAGTCCTTCAGCATCCACAGGACAGTACAAGTTGGTAGGTATTTTTATACCTGCGGCAGCAGGTTGTATAGAACAAGTCGACAGAAAGTGAGGATATGACACTGAAAATATGAGTACCATATTGACCAGCCATCCACGATTTATAGACGAATGAATGACTCCCAGAAAAACACTAACCACCAGGAGAGTATGTACTTGCAAATCTTCCGAAAACGGAGGTACTGACAAGAGTATGTCTGTCGCCATAAGTAAAAACAACACTCCTGCAGCTCCGAAGTGAAGCGCCGAAACTCGATAATTTCGACCGACGGCACCATTTGTATTGCTTATCGACACATTCCGACGATTCCACGGAAGATGGCATATCCTTTCTGCCCAAGTCGCTCTGTCGCAAACTTGCAGTATTTGAAGATTGTATACCGAACGGAGAGCGTGAATGGCTCAAGTTAACACTCCATCATTCAGTGATAAATTCGCGCCGTGTATCATTTAGCGGTTCACCACGTTGGCAAGACTCTATCACAAACGGCGTGCTGATCCAGTCGCTCAACCCACGACCGCAGTTCCTCACGAACTGCTTTCGGAGCGTCCAGTATTCTCGATGACGACCGATCCGATCACACTAGAAAAGCGACCGTCTGACGAGGAGCATGGTCGTGTATCTCACAATTTCGAAGGATTTTATTTTTCACCAAATCCGTTGTTCCCAATGTTCCACTTTGAGCGTGGTTTTGATCTCAGCAGGAGATTCCCTGCAAAAAGTCATTTCGTCGCTAACCGCCAGTGCTCTTTTTGACCCTGTGTAATCATCCCAACCACTTATTATGGCATCTCTATATAGAATTTATATGACGCACAATGAGCGTCGCGATCGGACAACTATCCTCTCTAATCCTAAAATTCAGGAAATACTAGCCGTTCTTGAAGGTGTATCACGACCTCTCCACGTGGACGAACTGGCCGAATGGCTGGTGAAACAAAACGAGACTGTGATGAGCTCCGACGAGTATGAGCATCACTTTAAACGAGAACGGATTACTTTACATCATAACCATCTTCCAAAACTTGCCGACAACGAGTTCATCGACTACAACCGAGAGACAAACACCATTACAGTGCTGAACGATACCACGGCTAATATTGACTGGTTTGAAGGAGATATGTTTGAGGAGTTGCTAGCGAGGTTCCTAACTGATCGGCAATCTGATGGGAATCCAATTGGGATTCTCGAAGGTCGTCAGACAATAATCGAATATGGGAGACAACTTGCTGACGAGGCGGAAGAAGAACTATTTTGCATGTATGTCAGCACTGATTTGCTCGAAGAGAAGTGTCTCTGTCACGCAGAAGATGCCATTGCCCGAGACGTGGAGATATACTTGGGTTCACGAAATCCTGATGTCCGCGATCTCACCCGCAAACACCTACCAGAAGCCACTTTCTGGGAACCCCAGCGCGGGTGGTTAAATGCGCCATTAGGGTACCCAAAGGTCGGTCGGCTGGTTCTCGTCGACCGCCAAAAAGTCATGCTCGCTATTTTAGACGAACCGAATTCCAATGCCAGGTACCCCGAGGAGACGGCGATGGTAGGGGAAGGCGAGGAAAACCCATTGGTTGTCCTCACTCGGGAGCTGCTCGGACCACGGCTCAATCATCTTGACTATCAAAGTGCAGATTCCCAAAAGGAACTCTACTCATAGCAATGACAGACTCGTCACCTGACGAACCGGGTAACGGGATTGCCCACCAAGCCCCTGAGGTCACCTACGAAATTGGGGCAGATGAACTACCGAGTGAAGCCGTCGTTCGAGCAACTACCGCTCTCACGAATACACCGGTGATCGAACTCGACCCACTCTACGACGTGGTAGATCCTGTGCATCTTGATGGCGTTTTTCGCGAATCAAACAGCCGAACGATTCACGAAGAGAAATCGGTGACGTTTCGCTTCAACGAGTGCCTCATTTCTGTGACAAGATCCACGGCGTTCTACGCGGCTGGGTAGACCACCGTCACTCATACGAAGCTTGTGGAGCCGACGCTCCCAACGACCGTGCCGACGAGTATGGACAAATAGGGTCTCGCTGAGGTGGAGTTCACGTTCGAGGCGCTCTCACCCTCGTCTACCGTCCACGGACGATCGTCATCGCTGAGTCCCTCTCGCGCCAGCAATAGCCACGCAATGAGTGGATTGGTAGTCGTAATGGGAGTCACAGTACTCGTACTACTGAATACGCCAGTATTCCAGCGAGAAAGCCGATTGATGGGATGGTGCGTAGTTAGTAGAGCTTACTAACGTCTGGTAGCGCATGCACTCTTGGCACGCTTTCAGGCGGGAGTTTTGAAAGAATGGCCTTGTTTAGACGTGGAGCAACGGCCCATTTATTTCGTCAAGGACACCTCAAATCAGTTGTTCAGTTGAAGTGCGTATTTAACGACTCAGCAATTCCTTCGAGAAGAATACGTAGACAGAAATACCGCCGAGTGTATCCGCAGTAACTATTATGGCCTGTCCGACTCTCTCCGCATACGAATGTCCTCACCGAAACGGTGTCCCGACTGTGGCGTCGAACTAGAAGCACTCAAAATAAAGACAGCAGAGGGGCACTTCCTCCGTATAGAAACCGACGAACCATTAGAGGGCATATGGGGGAAACTTGGCTCAAAAGAGGTACTCAAACCAACCGCACACGTCTGCCCGGAGTGCGGGCTCACCCGCCTCTACACAAAACAAGAACCAAACTAACACACAGAGGCCTCAATCCGACAACTATACAATATATCCTCAGTCCTGACCGACGTTAGAGAGCAAGTTCAACATTTCTCACAGTCGCTTTCAGAACAAGTTCTCGGAACTGCCCGAACCATGTTCGAGCCCGGAGCGTGTCACTGTACCGCTGCTTGAGGCCAAAGAACACGGCCCCAATGATTGATCGCTGGTGATAGATGTCATCGTCATGGCGAGCGTTGTGTGCCATATCAAGCGGAGAGAACTCCCGGTGTTTGATCACTGGTCGAACGTCGGCCTCCCGAAGTTCTTCACGCAGGCCGTCCCAGTCATACCCTTTGTCAGCGATAATAATCTCTAATCGGTTGAGATTCCGCGTGATACTTGCCACCCGACGTGGGTATCGTGCGGCTGCTTCGTCGAACAGTGAATGTCTAAGACAGTGCTGGTTTCGCAGTCTACCAACACTGTCGTCTTGACCGATCTGCAGGTGTAGTCTGTCCGGTTTGCGTAGTGACGGCTGGCCGAGTGGCGGTCGAAGCCAGTTGCATCAATAGCCGGCACGTCTCCGACATCGTAAAGATCAGCGGAGAGCCGCAGGAGGGTTCGCCAGACCGCCATCTTGAGCTGCTGTTTCCATGCGCAGACGGTCGTGAAGTCCGGCAGCTCGCTCTGTGCAAGATTCAGTTTCTCGACGATGTCGTGCATCTCGTGAAGGACGTCGAGGAGCCGTCGATATGGAACGTCAAGGTATTCGCGGAGTCCGTGGATCACAACGATGACCCAGTCAGCGTAGCCGCCGTCACCCTTCTTGACTACTGGTGTTGGATCGCCAGAGATCGAGCGTTTTGCCAGTGTTATGAGGCGATTTGTGAAGCGCAAGAGACGAGAGGGAACACTACTTCGGTCTGACGCAGAGGTCAGTTAGTTCATCGGAGTGAGTCGTTCTCTACAGCGTCTAAACAAGGCAGAAAGAATGATTTGATATGTTAGCGGTTCTGTTGAAATCCTAACCAGCTGATCGGATTGCATTGCTACCTACAGAGGGTAGGTTCAGCAACCAATAGTCGCTCTGTGTTACTCGGGCGACCACTCGCAGGTGGCGCCGTATGTTAGTTCGTTCTTGTCGATATACGCTGACAGGCACGCGTAGTTGCAGAAGTAGTAGGGTGAGCCGCAGTCGGCGGTACAGTCGCGTACACAGATGGGGTCGTGGTCAAAAATACGCGAGCCACAGTACGCACATGGTTCGTCCGTGTCGGGGGTTTCAACGGTTGTCGCCATATCCATAATTCTTGGTGGAACAGCCAAAGCGTTCCGACCGTCCACTACTACAACTCCTCGTGACAGTCTAAGTTCGACTGAAGACAACAATCTTGATGACCACATGCTGTGTATGCAACACCCTCAGAAACCGATCGCCGCATGAGGGTTCAACAAACTCATGTTAGCATGAAATACTAACTAACATAGCAGCGTTTCAGTTGGAGGATGAGCAGCACCACGAACTCAACGATACAGCAGCAGTCGCGAGAATCTTCCTCATAACTTTCCGTTATCGCGAGAACCACTTAAACGACCCCGAACCACCATACCCCCAGGAAATGAGAAAGGAAGGCAGAATACGTCAGTACGGGGCCAATGCTACTCGCCGTCAGCGTCGGCGAGCACTCGCACGAGCCACTCGTCGGGTGCCAGCGGGGCGAGATCGCCATCCTCGCGTAACTACGATTCGTCCGGCAATCTCGTGGCCGCACGGCGTGAGCACGACCGACGACGGCCCACGGATCGCCGTCGCCAGCACCTCGCGGCCACATCTCGGGCAGCGGTCGGGCTTTCCGTGAGCGTTCGCTGGGCGGTGCTATCTGAGAATATGAATTGGCGTGCCATGGATAATACTACATCAGCGGTTCTGGTTCAACTGTCGACGTAGTCTGAGTGAGCCAGCGTTTATCTCGCTATGAGTTCTTCTTTTCTAGTCGTTTGATGTCCCGAGCAACGTCAGACAAATCGTTGTTGAACTGGTGTCCACCAGTATCATACTTGCGAATAGTTGCCTGCGGAAGTTTTTCCGCGTATAGCGCGAGGTGGGAAAACGGTACTATTTCATCGTCTCGGCTGTGGTAAAAAAACAGAGGTAGTTCACTTGGGAGCTTTGACGCAACGTTTTCCTCCAACTCATACTCGCTGACTTGCCACCCTTCGGCATTCCAGAACGGTACTGCGATAAGGAATAGACCAGCGATAGGCACGTCTATCTTCTCCTCGGAAAGACATTTTAACAGAATCGAACCGCCCAAAGAGTGTCCGAGAAGAATCACCTCATCATCCAATGCAGCAAGTTCCGTTACGATCTGTTGTTTCCATGCCTCGTATTCGAGATTATCTTCATCTGGCATCTGTGGATACTGCACCTCGTATGCAGCCCCCAATACATCCTGTAGATCCACTGCTAGTTTTTCATCTTCTTCGTATCCCCCAGCACCATGAATGAACAGCACTTGGTGATCCATAGCGTTCCTCTCTATGGGTATCTGTTCCACTCTAATCGTCTTAGGTGCGCTGGGCGACGAACATGGACTAGCTCTCGTCTGTGACGGATAGCCAATCATTGCCAGCATGGGATTCTGGTCACGTTGTATTACACGCCGAAGTAGCAATAAAAAGGGCTGAAGCGGTGGTTAATTCGGTAGTTCTTTCTGTCCCGTTTTCACGCATGGCCAGCACGGGAAACCACGAGGCCCTCACAGTCGCAGTCTTCTGGTTCGGTATCGTTTTCGTTCTCGGACGGGAAGGCGTCGAGCGTCCCATCGTCGGTTGCGTGTTCGACGGCAGCCATGTGTTTGCAGAACGCGTTGCGGTGAATATGGTGTAGGCAGGTGCAAGCCATCGCGTTATCAGTCACGTCGTCACGCTGGACGACGTATTGATGCTCAGTGGGGTTGTCGTGGCTCTCGGTGGTGACGTCAATGAGTCCGGGGGCATCGACGTCGAAGGAAAGTTGTTTCGCGTTGACCTGTTCCAATGGATCAGCGCAGCAATATCTAATTCACGTTTGCCCAAAGAAGTCGAAACTGTATCGCTTATATTTGACCCTCGATACCGGCATGATCGATACCTGCTGCTGTGCCGTTTCCTTTCGCAACCGCATGTGGATCGAGTGAACGCGAAGTTGTAAAATTTGGGATGGTATGAGTTTTGCTACGCGAACTCCGATACAACCTCCTGCTGGAAGAATTCGATAGCCTCCTCCTGATTCGCCCCGGTTTGTTGCAGGTAGATGTGATCGAACCCCGCGTCGAGGTACTTCTGGATTCGTTCGATGTACGGTTGTGGGTCGGGCCCGGTAACGACGGCGTCCTCGATATCCTCCGGGGTGACTGATTGGAGGGCATCCTCGAAGTGCTTCGGAGTCGGTAACTCTTGTCCTCCACCTTTGAAACCCGCATTTGGCCACCATTCGTGGGCGTTATTTCGCGCTTGCTCGTCGGTTTCAGCATACGATACCATCATCCCTCCGTATCGTGGGCCGTCTCCCCCGCCCTTCTCGAATTGGTTTACTAGCTCACCGTCGGGCGACGTGGCAATGAATCCGTCGCCGAGGCGCCCCGCCGCCTTCGCAGCGCGAGGGCCCAGTCCGGACACGTGTATCGGTGGAAGTTCCTCGGGAAGCGTGAACAACTGCGCGTTTTCCACGGTATAATGCTCGCCGTGATGGGTGAGCATCTCGCCGGTCCAAAGAGCTCGTATCACCTCCAACGCTTCTTCGAGCATGTCGAGGCGAACGCTGAAGGGTGGCCACGGGTCACCCAGGATATGTTCGTTGAGCCGTTCGCCCGTGCCGACGCCAAAGAAGAATCGACCGTCCATTTGCACCTGTGCCGTGGCCGCAGCCTGCGCAGCAATTGCAGGATGCGTTCGAATCGTCGGACAGGTAACCGACGTACCGAGTTCCAACTCCTCAGTTTGCTGTGCGATCGCGCCGATCGTCCCCCACACGAACGGACTGTTTCCCTGTTTTCTCGTCCACGGATGGTAGTGATCCGAGATGACGGCGAAGTCAAAGCCCGCATCTTCGGCACGACGAGCATACTCTGTTAGTTCGTTCGGGCCGTGCGTCTCACTCGCAAGGTTGAATCCAAATTTTGTCATGCTTTATCACCACTTTCGATTATCACGGCTGATACTCCTACTACCCTCTGTTCGAACCGACCGAACTGTTGAATATCTCGGTCCTCGAACGCTGACTGCAACGAAACGAGATCCCAATGAAGGACGTCAGCGAAGCAATTCGCCGAGTTCATCGACGAACCAGTTCCGATGCAGTACCATCACCTCCAGGTCACACGAATCTGTCATGCAGATCTCGACACCTAACCGTACCCCCATTTGTAAGGCACAACTGTAATAGCTATAGACGCTTTGGCTGTATTTCTGCCTTTTGATACGTTAGGTGAAACAGAGGATAAGGACACACGAGGTGAGCCAAAGGCTGTCAAGGGCTGTCATGAAAAGGAGCCGTACGTGGATCGCTCTCGAAGGAATCGATCATACTGATAGTGAAGGAGTAGCCTGCGTAATAGCGGTACCTCGAATGGCATACGTTCTTTTTGTAGTCTGATGAGATAGAAACGAGAGAGCGTGGTTAGTTCGGCAGTGTCGTCGGTAACCTCGAATGGAACGTACACCCAATCGGGCGTATCGGGTTCTAAATGTCCTTTAATCCGTTTCACGTATTCTGCGCGAGACCCCGCTCTCACGTCCGTGATCTCTGTTGGCGCAATTCCCATTGCCCCAAGTGTGCTGATCGATTGGAGGATAGTTCGCCGGCTAGGTTGTTTATCGTTAGGCATTGTCTCTTCGGCGAATTTCTACGACTTTACATAGTAAATCTATATAATAGAATTTGATGGACAAAGGTATCGATACCCATCGACCTGTGGGGGTTTGACGACAATGGAACAGTCTGGAGATACCCGAATTGTTCGTGGACCGCTGTTTCTTGCATCATCATACATCAACTAACACATGGGAAAAGAGAGAAATCGGTTCACAGATGACGTTTCGAAGCGAGCCTGATAAAGCTCTTAGGAAGTTTTGACATCGTATACGAACAGGTACGACGTATCGTCCTCCGGCAGGAAGTAAAACCGCAGGCCATTAGAGCGTTCTTTAACTAAAAACGGATTGCGCGTCATGACCAAGCCATCGTCCGTCCACTCCGTAACGGGGACTTGGTAGATCGGTGCCGCTGATCGAAGATCAACCAAATCAATGCCACCGAGCTTTACATCAGCCGTGTTCGGTGGCTGGTACCCAGCCATGCCAGAGCACATCGCCAATCCATCTCCGATATATTGGCAGTCCTGGTAATCGACGTAATGCTCCGGATTCTTCATTGCTCGCTCTGCCAATGGTTTGTTCTGGTTGATGACTTCCCCAGAGCCAGACAGTCTCCATCGATAGAACGTTCTGGAACCCCAGTTTAATCCGTAGAGTGACTCGGAGTCCGTATCGAAGATTACCCCGCCGATGTGGTCGGCGACGCGGAACACTGGCGTCGCTTCAAGCGTATCTGGATCGACGCGATAGATGATCGACCGGCTGTCTGGCCGATATTCTGCGACGGGCACCCACAAATACTCCCCATCGAAATCGATACCACCGGGGTGGTAGATTGCCCCATCGCCAAGTTCGATGCTATCGAGAAGTTGACCGCGGACGTCCATCTTAAATAAATGCCCGACACCACGGCCGGGATCGTCGTTATCATCGTCTCGTTTCGTGTATCGACCGGGAAGTTCGAGCACCTCGACGGACGAGAGGAAGAACTCTTCGCCAACGTTACTCATCCCCTGAGGATGATGCGTGTCGAAATTTACCTGGTGTTGGTTCAGGCGCTTCCACTCAGTTTCTCGTGAGAGCATTTTGAATTTCTTTGCGAGTGAGTTTCGAGTTGCACCTTGTCCGTGAAGTGCCGACCTTCCGAGGTTCGACCCGGCCCGGTCATCTGTTCCCGCCGATACGGTGCCACTACCGAGAGCGAGCGATCCAAGTCCGAAAACCGAAAGATACGTTCGTCGACTCGTCCCGTTTGCCGTCGATGTCTTGAACTGGCCGTAGTCGTTAGATTCTCGCATTGCATCAATACGTAGTTTATTACCTTAATTAAAATCTGGGATAAGATAGACAAACATAGCCATATTCAGAACAACAGAGAGGAATGATAGAATATACTCCGATATTTGCGTTTGATTGCCAACAAGGAAGTGAGAATAACTGACGGCCCGAGCCAAGCTCCATCGAACAGGAGCGATTAGGTGCTCGATTTCCGCGCTGGAGCGTGTATTAGCAGCCGCCAGTCTCGTTCTGTCCGCGACTACGGCGTGCATCCCCATCGGGTTCGTAGACGTACAGACAGTCGTTGCTGTACGACCGACCGAATTTGTCCGCGTCCTCACAGCAGAGAACGCGCCCGTCGTCCATTACGTAGACGTTGTCGATGTTGATGAGCGCGTCGTCCGCGACAGCGGCCGGGTCGCTGGCGTCCGGGCCGACGATGACGGGTTCGAGCGTCGAGACGTTGTAGTCCTCTTCGAGTTCGGCGCGGTAGACAACGCCGCCATCGACGCGGTCTAATTGAATGTCGCCTTGGCCGGTGGCCATGTCATCGTTGAGTTCGGAGACGGCGAAGTAGACGTAGTCGCCGGGTGCTGCACCATCGATGCTGTCGACCCCTTCGGCCTTGTTGAACTCGATAGTTGCGCCGATTTCTTTCGCGGCCGCACGCGTTTCGAGGAACGGCACCTTTCGGAGGTCATCACTGACGCCCTCTGGACCCTCACGGTCGTATTGCTCTGCCCACTCGACGATCTCCTGGTTCGTGATGTAGTTCTGGTTGCCGTTCTCGACGACCTCCTTATCAGCTTCTTTGAGCGCCGCGGCGAGGTCGTCCTGCCAATCGGTGTCGGCGTGGGTTTCGAGGTAGTCTTCTTGCGTGATGTCGTCGTACGCGGCGATCCACTCCTCAATTTCACGATTGGTGGCGTGACCTAGTTTCAGCCACTCGAATTCAAGATTGACGTCAGCAGGTGGGTTCTTCTTTGCGGCGTCCTCGTTGGTCACCTTCGGCGCGTAGAGCGTGCCAGCGATGTCCATGGGGTCACGGTAACTGTCGATTGGCCGGTCGGCGACAAATTTGTAGATGCCTTTGCTGTCGCCGTCCGAGCAGCCGTACACCGTCTGTTTATCACTCTGGATGTCCGGCGCTTCCCAGGCAGCTCGTCCCATCACGTAATACTTGACCGGCTTCGGTGGGTCGGCAGTTGGCTCACGGAAATCGACGTGGTACCCGTAGCGATAGGGGTTCGGGTAAACATCGCCAATCGGCGTGGTCATGTTGCTCTTGTTGTCGGACGATTGGTCGACGGGGTCGGCACCGAGGTAGTAGGCAAGGAATTCGAGGCCCGTCAGTGCCCAGTAGCCCTGAACGTCCCAAGAGTCACTGCCGTAGTACTCCTCGATGGCCTTCTGAATCCCAGTCGGGTTGGGGCGGTTCCAGAACTGGCACGCACCGATGAGTCCCTTTCCAGTCCCCTGATCGACGATGTCGCTCACCGTCGCGGTGAGCGAGACACGCGGTTGGGCGTAGTTCTCCTCGGAGGAGAGCATCGTATTCCACGGAGACCGGTCACCGTAGCAGTTGATCCGGGTTCCACCAAGTTCACGCAGCAGGGCCGTGTTGGCGAGGTTGATCGCATTCTCCAGATCGGCGTTCCATTCACCGTCATCGGTCTGCCTGAGTGGGATTCGGGAAACGTTTCCGGGGCTGTTCTCCCAGTTCGTGAAGAGGTAGCCTTCGGTTCCGTCGTCGTTCGTTGGGATGAACTGGTTGCAGTCCGGGTTGGACGCAGCGTTTCCATATTGGGTGCCAGCGAAGTTGTCTTGGGTAATGTTTTTCCCGTCCGGCGTTTGGACGACGCCGAGGCGTTCAGCACCGCCGTTGATGCGGTCTTCCTCTTGCGCGAGGAATTCGTACGTGCCGTTGGCGCTTCGTATCTTTCCTTTCTCCTCGTTCGTTTGTGGTGTTGAGAGCCCACTGAAGTCGTCATTGTTCCCGTCCATCGAGAACTGGAATCCCTTGAAGTATCCAATACCTGCCTTGTTGTAGGGTGCAGGATTGTCCCGACTCGGGTGTTGGAGACTGTAAAGTGGGGTGCCGTCTGCGAACACGAATGGCCCTGTAACCTCAGCGCCGAATGCCGTCGACGAAAATCGCTTGAGTCCCCCCTTCACGTAGGGAGCTCGCGGTGTATTCTTATCTTCTGGAGGATTGCCGCTCTTGCCCCCTGAGACGCCTGTTCCTGCGACACTTGCTCCCAATGCGGCAGCCATGGACGTTGCCATCAATTTCCGGCGGGTGAACTCCACCATACAGCCGCGCATTTCTATCCGTGAATGATGTACATTTATAATAGGAGTACAGAGTTTATATACCAAAACCGAGAGTTACTGCTTCCTCTGTACCTGTCGCTGATATTATTGATAGGTAGAAAATAGGGTCGCGAAAGTAGCTATGGCTACTGGAAATGGATGGTTTGAACGCTAGTCGGTTCCGAATCTATCTCTATCAATCTATAAGAACTAGACTCGATTTAAGATGCAGAATAAATCGGCCGTGACGAGCATGCGCATCGCCGCCCCGTATCGATGCAGGTTAATCGTCTCGATCCACAAGCGGCCAATAGTTCCAACGGTACTTGATGGTCGAAAGAGTCGAAGAGCTATTTTATTCCGTGTTCCTTCGCACCGGCACGGATTTCTTGCGCACGCTTTTGAACTGCAGCCACATATCGTTCGATTTTCGTAGGATTCTTCCCGTAAAATGACGCAACCCAGTTGATGTCCGTGTACGGTTGTGTAAGAAAGTACGCGGCCAGTGTATCTCGGCCAGCTTGAATTATCTCTGGTGGGACGCCACGGTCACCCGTGCCGGCTTCTTCAAACCCGTTTACGTCGAAGTAGATGTCAGTGTACAGTTTCGCCAAGTCTGGATCGTCGAAGTAAATCTCCGTATGACCAGGCGCTTCAAACCGATACCGTGTTCTGTCCTCATCTGGACACTGTGATTCGATAATCCGGACATCCAGTATATATTCCTCGAAAATCGATTCGTCCGCTTCGAACGTCCTGCTTTGATTGGCTGTTGTCATAGCACGTGTTGTGGCGTAATCTGACTCCTCTAGAGAACCGGCGACTAGTGTGAATACTCGGCATTGTAGTGAGTGACGGGCGGTAATTTGAACGTTTGTAATTCCAATATATACTGCTATAGAGCTACTCGTACTCCCTCTCGATCAATTGCTTGTTGGTCGCTGGTTCATCTTACTGGCACCTCTTGAGACGCACAAAAAGAGATAGTTGGCTGAAATTCGAAGGCAACAACGCACTCAAAGCAGATTCGGGTAGTTGACGATGACACCGTCAACACCTGCCTCCACGAGTTCGTCAGTTTGATACCACGTATCGAGGGTGTAGACGTTGACTGCACGCCCCTCTTCGTGGGCTATCTCGACGAGGTCGATATCCGCAAAGTCCGGGTCGTCGATATAGTAGTCGTCGTTGAAGTAGGGTGAGCCTTTCACCATATTGTATGGTGGGTGGAGTGCTTCACAGTCGTACTCACGAGCGATGTCAAGGCCGCGTTCGATAGAATCCCAGAACAGGTAGCCTACAGGGATGCTCGAATCAGTTTCTCGGACGGTGGCGATGGCCGCTTCGTAGAACGATGAGACGAGAATGTCATTGTTGTACTCCGTAGCGATTTCGAGGGTTTTCTCGGTGAACGACCGCCAGCGGTCTTTTCCTTTTTCGAGTTCGTCGCCCGAGAGATTCGTCGAGGATTTCACGTCAGACGAGCCAGGGTTCTTGAACTCGATGTTGACAGCAACATCGTCAGGGATGGTCTCCAAGGCCTCTGAGAGAAGCGGAATAGTCTCCCCACTGTCGAGCACTTCTGCGTCGTGTACTGTCTCGCAAGGTGTCTTCCAGACGTAGCCATCTACATCGGTGAGACCACGAGTTCCGCCATCACGGCTGCTGAGTTTCTCGTCGTGGAAGACGACAACGTCGCCCTCTTTGCACGGCATGACGTCAAGTTCGATCATGTCGGCGGTTTGCGACGCCTCTTCGAACGCAAGAAGTGTATTTTCTGGATACTGGCCCATATAGCCACGGTGGGCAATATCTGTAAGGTCATCACCGTTCTCGTTATCATCCTCTTGCTCTTTATCGTCTACTTCGTGAGCTGTCCCAAGACCAGTCATCGCCGTACTTGCAATAGCTGCGCTGGCTCCCACGAACGTGCGCCGGTTCAGCGTTTGGAGTCGATCGGACACCATAGGAAGGAGCCGTTAGGGCACCAAAAAGTAGATTTATAATATGAATACGGATTTGTTCACGAGTCTATGTCCTTCTCAATAACCGGTCGTAGTGATGAATGATTGCTTCGAGGGAAGCGTCGACAATGGCAACGTTATCCAATCTTCATCACACCATGCGAGATGATTTTCTACACCTCGATTGCCTAACTCACTATCGAGTTCTGATCCTTATGCGCCTTTCTTGTACGGGTAGAGATTAAACTCGAATGACTCCTCTTCGTTGTCACTCCACTTCTCGAGGTACGGTGAATACGTGTTAATCTCCGCCTCGTACGTCTGTGTGTTTACCGTCAAGAGGCGGAACCACCCATCACCACCATTGTCAATCGTTTGGTAATCCATGAACATCTGAGTGGTACGATTGCCTTCTGCACGGGCGGTTTTTCGTGCAACGTATGGGCCAGTGATGTGGTGCCCAGAGTGTACATTCGCTAAGTTCTCGTGGTACCGCAATTCAGATTGCCACATCTGCTCTCCGTTATTATAATTGCTGCCCTCAGGGAGGCCCCCACCTTCGTACCAATTCGGGGCGAAATTGTCGTTTGCATCCGTTCGGGTACCGTCGTGATACGTGTATGTATGCGTGACGAGAATCGCGGTCGCGTCAGTATAGGTTTTCAGAAGCTGCCCGGCCCATTTCAACGCCGCGTCGCGCGGCCCGAACTCCAACGTGAGGAAGAGAAATCGCTCTCCATGGATCTCTTGGAGGAAATACGCGTTTTCGGCATATCCCTCGAACGTCCCCCAGTCGAGAATCGTCTCGTTGCTCTGTGTGGTTTCCTTGTAGCGGGTCGCCGGGAACCGACTGCGGAAGGTTTGCGGATTTCGGATATTGTCCGCATCGTGGTTTCCAAGAGACAGCACGGTTGGGACATTCGCATCGTCCATCCTGCCGATCGCATCTTGGGCAATATCCCACTCGGAATCGTTATCTGACCCGTAATTCTGCACGATGTCCCCTTCGTGCAGGAACATCTGGATATTGTACCGCTCCTTATTATCGGCGACCCACTGCCCCATCTGCTCGAAGATGCCATTAGCTTGCTCTGCGTAGTACTGTGTATCCGGGAATATTGCGATACTAAACTCAGTGTCAGGGTCAACAGTTGGTTCGCCCCTTTCACTCGCACGCTGCGCTGCAGTTCGGTGACTTGTCGTGAGCCCCAGTCCGCCAAGGCCGCCGAGGAACGCCAGCGTTTGGCGTCGCGTTGCAGACGGTACGTTCCGCTGATTCGATTCTGTGGCGCTCTCTGTGTGCGTCTCTGACATCGGTTTCGCGAATGCATGCGTTTGTAAAATCCGTTTATAATTCTTCTATATACGAGAAATAATATTCTGTAGAATGTGGGTTTGGTCCCGGAACGGTTCAGTCGTGTACGCCGAAAATAGACTTGAGCAAACCTCATCGGAGAGAGCTATCGTAACCATCACTTTGTCCTCTGAAAGGAACTGCGTCCGGGTGAAGAGATACAGGTTGCAGTGGGCAAGTAACGAAAGGAAAAACAAGTGACACGGTTATCGGAAGTGGACAATGGAATGCCATTAGCTTAACGAGAGGTAACGAGGGAGTGTGAAGGGAGCGGAGTGCGCTCCCTTAGGGTGAGCCATGATATGACCATGGAGTACGGCGGGGCTGATAATACCAGGACGCTTCGTGCCGGTGGAAACAGGTCTCGAACCTATTGAGCCTGACTTCTTCTCGGCTGGTTGCCCTCACGTCCAAGGGCAACTGAAGGATGCCGTCGGCCATTTGAATACCTTTATAATACATTTTCTGTTGCGTAAATACCTCTATGAATACCACTCCATCAAGAATTTGTTTATTCAACTTGTTTGCGTGTTTTCAAAGTTACTGATCGAGTAGTTCACTGGAGTAATCGAGAGATACGATTGGGGATCTCTCGGTGAGACAAAATAGGGTTATTTACGCGAATTATAAACGGTTTAATGATATCTGGGGAAGGGAGAAACGCAATGTTCGATGACTTCTCACGGCGAACGTTCCTCCAACGGACAGGAGTAACCACAACTGGAGTCGCACTTGGATCAGCGACTGGATCAGCAACCGAGGACGCAACCAACCAAGAGAACACAGACCGAACCGACGATTCATCTATGTCCAACACCCACCCAACCCGCCTCAGGGCATGTTCGTTTAATATTCGCTATGACAACCCTGACGATGAGTATTCGTGGGACGAACGGTTGAGTCGTGTCGTTGAGACAATCACCGATATTAAGCCAGGTCTTCTCGGCGTGCAAGAGGCCCAGCCAAATCAGTATGACGACCTTCGAAAAGAGGTTGCTGAGTACGAGTGGTATGGTGTTGGCCGAGAAGATGGTGACCGGGAAGGTGAGATGGTACCCGTCGCATGGCACCCCGACCGATTTCGCGCAGTTGAGACCGGCGCGTTTTGGCTCTCGGAAACACCTGCCGAGCCAAGTGTCGGATGGGACGCCGATCTTCCGCGTGTGACGACGTGGGCGAGTCTGCGTCACCGCAAGACTGGACGGCGGGTCTGGTTCTGCAATACGCACTTTTCCCACGTCGGGGAAACAGCTCGGGTGGAGTCAGCGAAGCTCCTCACCAAGCGCGCACGGAAGCGTGCAGAAGACGGTGAGGAGGTCGTAATAACTGGCGATTTCAACTCCAAACCAAGTCGGAGCCCGTACCAGATTATGACTGGGACGAACGGTACCACCGACAGCCCCTTGTTCGACCCACGGAGAGAAGCCGACACCGACACGGTCTACGGGCCATGGGGAACCTATCACGGATTTACAAACGAAATCAAGGATCGGATCGACTACATCTTCACTTTGGATACCGCTGCCATTGAGTGGTACCGAACACTCGATGTTAGAGAAGGGAATTATCGGTCTGACCATCTCCCAGTCGTGACTGAATTTGAGTATCGTGCCCGTCACCGGCCCAACGAAGAGAACTAACAGTACCTCCTCGTTAGATCCAAACTACCACGTTTCTTGTGTCTGAAATTTCGGGATACAGGCCATCAAATCAGAAGTCCTCGATGGTAGCTGCCTCCATGATAGTTGCTATATTCTAGATTTAACAGACTATTTTGTGCGAGCTCCCGGTTGAATAGACAATGTTGACTTGACACCAAATATAGCCGGTGTTCTGTTTAAAGTACCGTACCACAAATTGTCCGTCTGTATTTTACCATGAGTAATGACACTCCGCTAGATACCGAGAGTAAGGAGCAGGTAACCACTACCCCCTATTCTCTGGAGTTTGATCCCATCACAGACAGCGTCAGCGAGGAACTCGTCAAGACTGTTGCAACACGTAACAACGCCGATCCTACCGAGCTGGCAGTCTTGGCGGATTTTATTGACCCAGACGCTCTTGATGCACTGTTTAAGCCACGAGTGGATGGTACCCCACGTGAAACCGACGGCCAGGTTGAGTTCACCTACGACTCATATCACGTCACGGTCGACAGCGGTGGGACGATTACTCTCGAGAACGCCAAATCGGCGACAAACAGCTGAATCCAGCGGTGTGATTGTGACACAAAAGGGTGGGAGGCACGCTCCTCAGTCGCTCTCCCTGTGGACACCAGAGTGTTCGCTGATCGGTGAATTCCGGTAGCGGTTATCGACGATATGTATAGAAGAGATCGAGGTTAGTTCGGCAGTTTCTTCCGTCCTGCTTGCACGCACTCCCATCGGAAGGTGTATATGGTATATTAGATATCATGGCACCTCGGGCGTATCATATGGCTACCCACGAACAGTCCCATGATAACAAAGTCGAAGAATAGGGATTACATCTAGAATGGGGGTTGTATGTCGATGACCATGTCCGATCTGGAAACGAGTGGTGAATTGATGGCAGCCAATCATGTACGCTAATCAATGAATCAATCCAGACTCTCACGAGACCAAGTATTCGATTTGTTGCGGAACGTGCGGCGGCGCTACGCACTTCACTATCTTCGACGAGTGAATCACACTGTCAATTTATCTGATCTCACCGATCACGTCGCGGCCTGGGAGTATGAGACACCACCGGAAGAGCTCGCGAGCAAGCAACGAAAACGAGTGTATATCTCACTGTATCAAACACATCTCCCCGCTTTGGCCGATGCTGGCATAGTAGACTACGATCGTGATACTGGGAAAATCCAGCCCACTCGTCGGATTCGACTGTTCGATTCCTATCTTGGTGCATTCACCAAGCCAACTCGGCCATGGTATCGATATTATTTTGGGCTTGCGCTCGGCAGTGTACTGGTTCTTGGAGGTATTTGGGCCGAAATTGTCCTCCTAGCACATTTTTCTTGGGGCACGGCCGTACTAGGAATTCTGACGCTGTATGGAATCGTAGCCGTGAGCCACTATTGCTATACTCAAAATACTGTACCAGAGACACCACCAGAACTGGGTATTGTCGAAGATCAGTAATGATGGTTTGCTGTAAAATCGAGTCCTGACGGTATAATGAGGGAGATAGATTGTATGACTTTTGTTAACAGTATTAGCCGAGTTGCCCTCGGATCACTTTCGTGCCTTCTGAACCGGCGTGAGCCTGGACATATGCGGTACCAGCACGAATCTCATGTGGCGATGAGTGAGCAGCCACAGCCACCTATTCATCGATATAGGGGCATTCTTTGCCTGGGTAAACACTTGTGCTGGACGGCATGAAACCGCTCGGTCTGTGTTCGACGCGCTTCGCCGAGAAGCGATTCCGTATCAGCCGTTGTTCACGAGTCGATATGTGCTCTCGGAGTTAGCGACGCTCACCAGGAAAGTTAATCATAAGACGGCGGTTGATGCGCTTCAGACGATTCGTCGTTCAGAGAGTTTCAATATTCTCCCCGTTGGAGAGGGTGTGTTTGCTGCAGCGTCTGATGAGTTCGAGCGATGTGACGACCAGCAGATTTCGTTCGTCGACCACACAAGTGCGGTCCTTGCTCGTGAGTACGATATCGACCATATCTTTACCTTTGATCAGAATTTCACAATGCTCGGGCTCACTCGGATTCCTGCGGATATTCACTTCTCGGAGTGAATTATCTTGGTTCTGTAAGTCGCTACAAACGGATGACTGTATACTGTTTGCGAAATAGATTTTAATAAAATTGGACGTTCAGCTGTTTTCGTCCTCACTCGGTGGTCGGCGTGCAAGGCGGTCGAATTGCTGTTGGGCAGCCTTTGCTCGCTCTTCCGTTTCTGTTGGCATGTACTCCATTTCTAGTACTGTTTCTTCATCAACAGTCACAGTGAAGATCGCGTCTTGGTGACGCCCGGATTCAGGAAGCTTATCGCGATGCATGACGAGTTCATCGACGGTCTCGCCATCGGTTTCGAGCAATAAGACTGCCTGCTCCTCCTCAAACCGATCGAGAACGGCCGTGAACGTCTGCGGCGATTCAGTCATTGATAGGTCTCCCGAAGTACAGTCGTCCCCTCGGTATCCACAACAATGACGGTATCGCCTCCATTGTTCCAGATTGGCTGCCCTGAGCCCCAGTAGAGGTCGGTGTTCGTCTTCTCACCACTCCCAGTATGGATAGTGATTTGCGCACCAGGTTCGAGCGTAACACCATTTGGAACAGTATAGCTATGATCTGCTTCGTCACGGATCTGCCATCCCGAGAGGTCGAGTGGCGTGTTCCCTGTGTTCTTGAGGACGATGTATTCATCGTTGAGATTGTCAGCGTCATCGCCAGCAGCATCAGCATGGACTTCAGTCAGTTGAAGTGCATTAGCTGGTTGTGACGTTGTCATTGTCGGCGCTGTTGTTGTTGGAGAGCCTCCGCCAGGCCCACTAGAACCGCCGACATCAATCGTCGTTCGCTCCGTTACTGGTGTCGTGGTGCCCGGCTCGAAAGGTGACGCAGACCGAAGGGAGTGGGGATCGGTTGGTGCTTTCGCTTGTGTTTTCACGGTGATTTGCGTACCAGTGCTTTCGAGTACGATATTGCCGTGGACGGCAGTCCAGTAGGTCGGGATATTGCGTGCAGCGAGCCGATCCAGCATCTCTTCGTGTGGATGGCCGTATTGAGAGTCGTAGGCGCTTGAAATTACTACTGCTTGTGGCGTGACGGCATCGAGGAATGCATCACTACTACTAGAGCGACTCCCATGATGCCCAGCGTAGAGCACCGTCGAGTTGAGTGCTGAGCGATGGTGCTCGATGAGGTACTGCTCTTCGTGTTCGGCGGCGTCGCCTGGGAGGAGAAAACTTGTTTGCCCGTACGTGACTTTGAGGACAATACTGTTCTCGTTGCGTTCTTTGTTGGCAATATAGGGGTCTGGGGGACCAAGGACGTTCACCGTGGCACATTCGAATGGGATGCGATCTCCTTCTTGGGTCTTGTAGAGCGTAACGTTGTGTTGTTTGACAGCATCCAGGTAGCGTTGATACGTATTGGAGCTGGATGCAATGCCTGGGTCATACACGGCACCAATGCCGTTCGCTTTGGTTTCGTAGTAGTTGATGATGGCTGCATGGCCGCCGATGTGATCGGCGTCTGCGTGGGAGGTGACAAGATAGTCGATGCGGGAGATATTGTGCTGTTTGAGATACTGAAGGACATACTCACCGTCATTCCGCCAGTCACCGGAATCGATGAGCATTGTTTCGCCCGTTGGAGAGACGATGAGGGTGCTTGCGGATTGTCCTACATTGATGTAGTGGACTTTGAGTGACCCCGCTGATGATGTTGTGGTCGAGGAAGTTGGGGGTGAGTGTGTTGTTGCGCTGGAGAGGGTGTCTGTGGATGTAGTGGTCGATGTCTGTGTTGGATTGGGTCCACTACTTGCACACCCGGCGAGAACAACGAGACACGCGATAAGTAGCACAAGCAACGCACGTTTCGGTCGCATATCTTGTACTCACAAGGAAGGTGTAAAAAGGTTGCCTGCGCTTTGAGGGTGGGGTTCGTGCGGTGATCTATGGATCAGAGGTGCTGTTCATACATGAAGAACCTCGAAAGGCTATCGCACCCTCGTGCAGGAAATTGCGAATGAAAAAGGGCGGACCGCTACAAATCGCGCGCTTGGACGGTCTTGCGGTCGTTTTCCTCGGCTCGGCGGGCGGCGTTTTCAAGAACTGTTACAACTTCCTCGTCAAGTGCGTCATAGAAGTCACTTGCAACATTTTGTCCTTCTAACTGTTCTTTGACTGCAGATTTGGTGATTAAATTAGCCATCCAGTCCTCTAGACGGTATAATACTACAAAAATGCAGCGGAAAATAGTCGGGGGAATAATGATTTGGATCACTTACGGTGATATTCTGACGGCGATACGCGCGAGTCAGAGTTTCCGGCGGTAACCGCTCGGTGGTTGGCGGATACGCTTAGGATCAATCGATCGTCCGCTCATCGAAGAGTCAGCAAGTCGAAGATAAGTATCTCGATGTTCTCGAGCATGCGAAAATCGATCATGATGACCGTACTCTCTCGTAGCGTATAATACTTCTTCTAATCATACTCTGAAGTATCGTACTTTGAAGTATCATAGTTCCTTTCCGAGGTGCAGTTCTTCGTTCGGCAGTTCCTTCCGTCCCGTCCACACGCACGGCCAGCAAGGAAGACCACTGAGGCCGTCGCAGTCGCATTCCTCTGGCTCAGCACTATCTTCATCGTCCTCCGAGGAGAAGGTCTTGAATCTGCCGTCATCGGTTGCATTCCCAACTGCGGCCATATACTTGCAGATGGCGGTGCAAAGGTAGTGGCTTTCGACTAATAATCCGTTATTGGGCTGCGGCCAATCTCTCCCTGTATTGGGTCGGGAGCTGTGTCGGCTTATGGGTCTATTTGAAGACGTAGCGGCAGTCAAAACATCTGATTAAGAAAGAACCAGTATATTTATCGAATCGCCTTTGCCACTATTCAGCATGGCAACGACTGGCATAAGCACGATTCGCGAAGAGACTGAGGTGCTCGCTTTCGATCTCTGGGATACGCTACTTGACCGGGAATCAACACTCGTTCCGGCGCTCAAAGACCTCCTCGATGCTAATGGGAGTGACTACGACGCCGAAATCCTGCTTCGACGCTATTTGGCCATGCATTTTCGTGATTCGATGATCGATTCATTGATACCTGGACCCCATACACCATTCAAAGAGATCAGTCGACGTGCCCTCACATATCGTGTCAAGCAACTCGGTCTCGACATTTCCGATGAGGAGGTTCGCGACCTCATTCGTCAGTGGAAGGAGTTGCAACCGTATCCCGATGTCGATGCCGCACTGAGCGACCTCGGTGAAGAGTATACCTTGGTCGGCCTCTCGAACGGCGATCCAGACATGCTCGCTGCGGTTCGGCCGAACTTCAAGACGGATCTCGACGGCGTCATTTCAGTTGCGGAAGCAGGTGCATATAAGCCCCACCGTGCATCCTATGATCTCTGCTGTGAGCGATTTGATGTCGCGCCACACGAGGTCATGTTCGTGACCGCACATACGTTCGATCTGGTCGGTGCCAAGGCAGTTGGTATGCGAGGAGTATTTCTCAACCGCCACGCAAATCCTTTTGGTGGGTGGCCATACCAACCGGACGTAGTCGTCGATGACACTGGACAGCTGACTGAGGAACTGCTCTGAAAGACGTTCCGTATCTCTGAAACCACTCGGCTCAGACTATGAGCCCATCGCAGTAGTCGTCTCGAACGGTCTTCACGAACTCTACACGGACGGTTTGCTCCAAATCGCTGCAAACAGTTGTCAGTCAGATTGAATGTGAATACGCTACGGTTAGTATAACCTACTAACCAGCGTCAGCACCAGTCCGTTCGGAAACGAACGAATGAGAGACTAGGGGGAGGATCGAAGCGTCAGGGGGGTGTTAGTCATCAGAGTTGGCGAGGAACTTCGTGAGCCACTCGCCGGGCGAGAGCGGGTCGAGGGGCGGAGCGTCGATCAACGCCGCCATGTGGCCGATCTCGTGGCTGCAGAAGGCATGTCGGTGAACGTGGTGCGGGCAGGTACACGCCATCACGTTGCCCAGCGTGACGACGTAGTGGTGGTCAGCGGGGTTGTCGTAGCTCTCGTTGGTCACTTCGACCATTCCGGGAGCCTCGACCCCGAAACTGAATTGTTCCCACTGCGCGTTGCTGTGCCGTCTCGTCAGTGTCACGGGCTATGGATTTGCGTGCGTTGCGTTCGTCAATCCAGCATTCAATAGAATCGGATTTGAGAGCGATGGTGGACGGACCTTGGATGTCTGAGACCTACCTTCAAGAGCTGCTTGCTCATTAGCTAAACACTATTTTTGGTTGTGAAAAGCATGTTCGAAATGGTTACTCTATAGACTCGTTAGCTTCGTCTCGATCTTGATACGGTGGTACCCAAATATCTTGTTTAATCATGGAGTCGATACGCGCCTGCGTAACTTCTTCGGCATACTCGTCATGGTGGGGTGGTTGTGCATCGAGATACCGGTTCTTCGGGTAGAGTTCCTGATCGTAAATGACCTGGCAGAGCTCGGTGCGAAGATCTTTCAGCCAATTCGTCAGCGGCGATCGAGTACGGTGTTCACGCAATCCTTCGATATCGATGGGGGCACCGACATATGAAGATCCGGCACCATAGTCGTGTTCGGCAAGTACGTCACCTCGATGGTTAACGACCATCGACCCTCCACCGAAGGTGTCAACGGGCGTCTCTTCATCCGGTGTAAGATAGTAGGTACCCAAATTCGGTGCAACGAGGTAGGCGGTGTTGTCGAGTGCCCGGGCCCGATTCTGAATACGCCACCCGTCATTAGCAACGAGAGGTTCGGGACAAGAAATCCGACAAATAACTTCTGCTCCATTCATCGCAAGGCCGCGAACATATTCCGGATAGGCACCTTCGATAGCCAATGAGATGCCAAGACGTCCAATATCCGTGTCTGCAACTGGGAAAAATGCGTCAAGATCCTTCCCGTGTTCGTCAATCCATGCATCCCAGACGTCGTGGGGACTGACTGATCGTTCGACGGGGAGGAGTGGCGTCACTTTCCGGTGTTTTAGGATGATGTCACCGTCTGGGTCAATAATGAATGCGGTATTAAAGAACTTATTTGGAAACTTCGGTTCAGCTTTCTCCTTCGCTGAGGCCACGATGAAGGTCTCGAATTCTGCAGCATATTCACCGAGTGTGTGGGTCTCGTCACCGGGGATGTCTATCGCGATTTTGTTTGCGTACGTCGCGTGATCCATGTCCATGACCTCATCAGTGAATCCCTGCAGCGCTCCCTCGGGAATGACAGCAAGCTTCACTGGCAACTCGAGTCCACTCAGCCACGTCGCTGCTTTGAGATTGTCGTGGATGTGGTCAAGGTTCTTCTGTATATCGCTGCGTTTTGTCGCGCCCCAGACGGTTGGAGAGAGACCAACCGCCGTGTATTGTTCGATCTTCGCCATTGGTACTTGATTAGTATTATTTCTGGGCAGGATATAATTATGCGGGGTGCTATTGTTGACCAAGGTTGGCAAGCAGGGATAGTATAATCAGCGACATATGTCGTTAACTCATCTCGTGGGCAAATCGATTTCTCGTAAGTTGATTGGGGCTAATAGACCGATGGATGATAGACACAGAAAAGAAAAGAAGAAGTGGCGTGAACCGGTGGCCACTTTCGGTATTCAAAAAGTCGATGAACTGCTTGAACAATCGTGCGAACTTGGAGCGCTTGTTCTCGCGAAGTGTCTCCCGGTACTTCTCGATGCCCTCCGCACACGGCACTCAATCATCGGTCGGTGAACTCGTTTGAGCGTTCGTCGAACTCTCAGTGGTTGTGTCGCGATGCGTAATGCGCCATCCGGTCAGCCCCATAGCAAAGAGAATGAGAGGCGAGAGGAATCCGAGGAAATAGTATGGTGCATAGGTGAGCGTTGGGACACCAAGGACGCCAGCCATGTAGACACCGCCAGCGTTCCAGGGAATTAGAGCACTGGTTGTCGTGCCAGCCGCTTCGACAGCTCGCGAGAGATTCCGGTTTTCGAGGTCGTACTCATTATAGAGGCCCCGAAGAGTCATCCCCGGGATAACGATACTCATGTACTGTTCAGCAGTGAGGATATTCATCGTGATCGCTGAAAGGCCAGTGCCGATTGTAAGGCTCGACGTGCCACTGATAATCCGCCGCATATGATAAGCCAGAGCTGCAAGAATTCCAGTGCGCTCTAGTAGGCCACCGAGTGCAAGGGCAGCAGCGACGATGGTAATCGTCCACGATGATCCAATTAGTCCTGTCGTAGCCAACAATTCATTGACAACCTTTGTCCCTGTCTGCGGGGCAGCTCCATTCTGCGCAATATCCCACGCCTTCGTAAACGAAATCCCTTGTGCTAGCAGCATCGTCCCAACGCTTGCAAAGACGCCAGCTCCGAGCGATGGCAGCGCCGGATATCCGTACAGCGCAAATGCAAAGGTGATGAGAAGTGGGAGAAAGACGATCGGCGTTACTGAATAGTTCTGCATAATTGCCGTTTGAATCGTCTCAACTTGGTTGAGCGGTATTGAACCGGTAAACTGGAATCCGAGTGCGATGTAGCCGAGAAGCGAGAGTACAAATGCGATGCCAGTGCCGACGCGCATTGTTCTGACGTGGGTCATCAACTCGGTGTTCGTCACAGCTGCGGCGAGATTCGTTGTGTCTGAGAGGGGTGAAACCTTATCGCCGGTGTACGCACCGGTGAGAATTGCTCCCGCCGTCATCGGTGCCGGTACACCGAGGCCGGCACCGATACCCATGAACGCCACGCCAAGTGTTCCAGCTGTTGTCCACGAAGACCCAATGGTGAATGCAATGATAACGGCGAAAATCGCTGTAAGCGGGAGAAATACGCCTGGGGTAAGCACTTCAAGGCCATAATAGATGATCGCTGGAATCGTCCCTGCCGCTGTGAGTGTAGCAATGAGCATATAAATTACGAACAGAATCAAAATCGCTTGCATTCCCATCCGTAGGCCATCAACGATTCCTTCGTACATCTCTGCCCACGGGATGTTCAACCAATACCGGCCCACGAGCCCAGTAAGTGCGATACTCCAAATCAACGGCATTTGTGGATCGAGATCGAGCGCAATTGCACCAACCCCTAAGAATAGAACCATTCCAATAACCGGCGTGAGTGCTTGACCGAGCGTTGGTTGGCGCTCAGGTACAATATCATCGAATGATCTTGGTTCGAACGTTAACTTGACCATGAGAGAGTGCTATTGACTATCAGTATTTGAGTTTGTCCATTTCCTAACCGTTAACCTACAATAACAAAAGATTACAAATGAAAGGGCAGTTTTCAACCAAATATCTAAACGTTCACGGTCACTCGGAGAGCTGCGAATAAAAGGAATTTGTCAACATTCGAGAGTCACGAACAAATCGTTCGACAACGTTGGCGCAAACCACCTCAGCTTGACCTCCTCCCACGCCTAAAGATGCGGGTATGCGCTCGATTCTGTATCACAGTCACACTCCTCTCGCTTGGCATCGCCTTCGTCATCCGAAGGGAAGGCATCGAGTGTCCCGTCTTGGGCTGCGTTCTCGACAGCGGCCATATGTTTGCAGGAGGCGTTGCGGTGGACGTGATACATGCAGGTGCAGGCCATCAGTTCGTGGGTCACGTCGTCGATGGAGATGGTGTACTGGTGGGCTATGGGGTTGTTGTGGCTCTGATTAGTGACCCATGCAGATGTCGTTACAACCGATGCTAATTTAGAATTGATTGTGTAGAGCAGTTATCTTTTACGTCTGTTGTACGTAATTAGTCGAAGGCAAGAGAATAGCATCGTTTTCGTGCATCGGCAAACGAGAAGCGTGAGTCAACGAGATCATGTTCTTCGAGTCGAGTCAATGCGTAGCGAACCGTGCGTGGCGGGAGCAAGGTTTCATCGGCAAGTTCAGCCTGCGTGAGCGCATCGTCGTTGTATTCGAGCACTTTCGCAACCAGTTTTGCACTTGGTGGGAGCTCGGAAAGCACGTTAATCGGCGGTTTTATTTGTGGATTGTCTGTGTCTTCTGGAGTTTGTACACGTTGTTGCATTAGACGACAAATGTGGCTAACAAGTCAAGACACCGTTGATATGGCAGAGAGGTCTGTCGGGTCGAAACTGATCGCCTACAAATATTGGTCGGGGTGAGTGTGAAGGTGAATACGAGGGTGGATTCGAACCCATGGACGCCTCCGCGAGCGGGTCTTAAGCCCACCGCTGTTGGCCTGGCTTGGCAATCCTCGCCTGCCAGTCGATTACTCCGTTCAGAATAAGTGGTTTACTACTTGTGGGGGGCGCTAAGAGCTGGCTTTTATGCCGGGAGCAGTCAATTAACCCCGTTGTGACGAGCAAGAGTATGGAGTTGCTTGGATGGCCACGTCGGCCTACGAGATTTTACTCGATTGGCATCGTAGAGAATCACGGTTGTAGTTTGATTCTGAGTTGCTTTAGGATCCATTAACGTCAAAGTCACAAGGAGAAGGGTAAAGGAAGGAGAAGACCTTTGTCGTGAGCGTATTAATCTCGAGATGCCTTGGTAGCTCAGGCTGGCAGAGCAGCTCCTTTGTAAGGAGTCGGTCGGGAGTTCAAATCTCTCCCAAGGCTTTCTTGAGCTCTCCTCGAATATCATAGAGGATAATGCTTACGTTATGATGAACGATATCGAGACACATGTTTGTAGGAAACGCACAGCTCACGGAAGCGATCCATGCACTCCGTTCGGGGTGCGAGACGCCGACAACCTACGTCGAGGACTGCCGCGACCGAGTGGAAGCGATTGAAGACGACATTTGCGCGTTGGTTCCGGAGGCTAATCGCTGGGAGCGACTTCAGCGTCAGACGCGTGAACGCGAGGCAAATAGCAGGTCGGACCCGACCAGTCGACCGCCGTTGTACGGTATTCCGGTCGGCATAAAGGATATCTTTCGGGTCGACGGTATGCCGACCCGTGCAGGATCGGATCTCCCTCTTAGTGCGCTTGCCGGAAGGGAATCGGTGGCGTGGCATCGACTCCGAGAAGCAGGTGCGATCCCGTTCGGAAAGACAGTAACCACTGAGTTTGCGTACTTTGATCCAGGCCCAACACGCAATCCACACGACGCCAACCGAACCCCTGGTGGGTCGAGCAGCGGGTCGGCCGCTCTTGTCGCCGCCGGGGGATGCCCACTTGCACTGGGTACCCAGACCATCGGATCAGTCATCCGCCCTGCGGCGTTCTGTGGCATTGTCGGCTTCAAGCCTACCTTTGGGCGCATTCCCATAGATGGGGTAATTCCGCTCTCACCATCACTCGACCACGTTGGGTTTTTCACTCAGACCATCGCAGACGCTGCTCTTCCAGCGGCGATTCTCTGTGACAACTGGCGAACCCTCCCCGATCCCGTGGAACGACCAACGCTCGGTGTGCCAGCGGACGCCTACCTCAACCAAGCTGGTGAAACGGGCCAATCGCATTTCGAGCGTCATCTCAATGATTTATCAGATTCAGGATACAGCGTAATCAAAACCGATCTTTTCGCAGACATCGGCGGTATCAACAGTCGGCACAATCGTCTCATGGCAGCCGAGGCAGCACTTGTCCATCAGGAGAACGAGTGGTACCCCGCCTATCAGGATCGCTACGCCGAGAAAACGCGCGACCTTATTGAGGAGGGGAGGGAAGTTTCTATTAAGGAAGTTGCAGCTGGTCGCGCTGATCGTGCGAACCTTCGGACGGAACTCAGGACGAAGATGGCCGAGACTGACATCGATGTATGGATAAGTCCTGCTGCACCCGGACCAGCACCAAAAGGCATCGATAGCACCGGCGACCCGATAATGAACTTGCCATGGACAAATGCTGGAGTTCCGACGGTGACACTTCCAGTTGACCAGACTGACGCAGGCCTTCCGCTCGGTCTCCAGTGTGCGGCAGCACCTAATGCAGATGAGGAACTCCTCGGGTGGGCGACGACCCTCGCTGATGACCTCGGAACGATAACGGAATAATTGCTATACGATTCTTTGACGTGAACGGTATGTATCTCAAACGTATGATGCAGTTCGATACCGCGGTCAATTATACAGAGCAAGCGACTGACGACGATATTCTCGCGGCGATACGCACGTCGGAGTTTCCGGCGGTGACCGCTCGGTGGGTGGCGGATACGCTTGACATTGAGCGGCCCTCCGCTCATCGACGGCTTGAGGAACTACACGAGAATGGAGGGGTTGAGCGTGGGAAGTTGAGTCCGCGGGTTGTGATCTGGTGGATTCCAGAGAAAGAATGAAGAGATTCCTCAATTCACGAAGTACGTCGAAAGATGTAGTGACAAACAGGACACTGTCGTTCGAGTTCATCGATCACGCAATCGCTTGTATTACCGGTCCATCCACAGTCAGGACATTGAGTGAGGCTAGTACTCATTTCATTTCACAATGACCTCCAGTACCAACTACTTTGGGAACGCAAGAATGCTATTCAGCCGTCAACTCCACAATAGTCGACAGCAATCCCAGCGATCGTTTTCGCCGTCTCAAGCAATGCAGGAACCGTAGTGTGCTCATCGGCACCGTGGAGGTTCCAGCCCATCGGACCCACTGAAACTGCATCAACATCGTAGTAGAGTTCGTAAAATCGCTCATCTAGTGCTGCATTGCCCCCCACAAATGAACCAGACTGTTTCGTAATCCGTTCAGCATTTTGCTTCGAGATCTGTGCGATCTCAGCGTCCGGACTGATTTCATGGGGGACAGCCTGCCATCCAAACCACTCGATCGATGGATGATGGTCTTTGAGCCACGGATCATCGTTTGCTGCTTCATGAATCGCACTCTCGATCTGTTCTCGAACACTTTTACGACTTTCACCTGGTGGCCATCCAACACGGCCCTGAAGAATCGCTTTTCCTGGGAGAGTCGATGGCCAATCGCCGGCCTCAATCATGCCGATATTGATGTTCGTTACATTTCCTTCGAGTTCAGGATCACTTCGATAGGCAGGCTCATAGTCAATCTCGGCTTTTCGTTGTTGGTCGAGTTCCTCGATCGCCTGGTAGATCTTCGTTGCGTTACCGATTGCATTGACACCTTGATGCCCCCATGCAGCATGAACACTTTTTCCGGGAACCACGACCCGGAAATACATGACACCAGCACTTGCAATGCCAATATTCGGGATGTCAAATGGTTCAGCAATTACGGCTGCATCTGGGACATAGCCGCGTTCGAGGGCTGACAAAGCACCGCCAATGCCACCATCCTCTTCCTCAATGGTGCTTTGGAAGATGATATCGCCACCGAGTTCTACCCCACTATCCTCAAGTGCTTCGATCGCTAGTAGAACTGATGCCAATCCTCCCTTCATGTCGGCCACACCACGCCCATAAAGGATTTCTCCCTCTTGGGTAACCGTCCACGGTTCTCGCTCCCACTCGCTTTCAGTCACATCGACTACATCGATATGACCACCGAGCGTAAGTGTCGGCCCATCACCACCCTCGATTCGAACAGCAACATTTGGCCGCCCGTCGTATCCAACAGCGTCGTACGAGGAGGTTTGAAAATATCCCTCGTGATCCGCGAGTTCGTCTGCCGATGGTTCCCAGACATCTGGTTCGTAGCCAATCGACTCAAGTTGGTTTCTAACAACCTCTTGTCCAGGTTTTTCATTGCCGGTTACCGTGTTGGCCTCGACAAGTTCAGTTACTAATTCTATGAGATCCGATTCCTTGGAGTCGATCGTTTCTTCGAGTGTAGCTTTCGTGGACATTATCGTTATATCGTGAGCGTTGGTTGTGGTTTTTCGTTGCTAGTTCTTCTCGCTGTTCAGTAGGCAATGGTATCTAGTTGTAGATGTCACGTGGCGGTGGCCAACGCTCTCCTCGGAACTGAGTGTAACCTCTGATTCGAAAACTCATCCTCATCGGTCGAACAACTCCTGGAAACGGGATTGAATTCCGAAATCACTTCCAGCGAGCCCATTCGGGAAGAACAGCGTCACAATAACCAACAACGCTCCCCAAATGATCAGCCGAACTTCACCGACATCACGAAGCATTTCTGAGAGACCAAAGACAGCAACGCCGCCAAAAATGGCACCACCGATCATCCGTGGTCCCCCAATGATACCCATCGCCATTACCTCAATCATCTGGGACAGTTGGAGCATCGGCGGCGAGATAATGAGCAGTGTATATGCTTGCAGTGCACCAGCAACACCAGCGATTGCTGATCCAATGATGAATCCAGAGAGCTTGTAGCGTGGGACGTTATTTCCGAGCATTTCTGCAGCTTCTTCTGATTCGCGAATTGCACGGGCAACGAGCCCAAACCGATTTACAAGAAATCCGTATTGAACACCCATGAGTAACACGACAATACCCACGACGAAGTAATACATGAGCAGCTGATCGCCACCGAAAAGGGGTGAGAAACTCGTATACCCTGTCGGACCGCCGGTTACATCCCGAAGAATGATCGTACCTCGGTAGATGATTTCTGCATAGGCCAACGTCACCATCCCAACGTAGGCACCCTTGAGTCGCAGTACTGGATACGCGATCGGAAGGCAGAACACACCTGCTGCAAGCCCTGCAATGAGGATCGATATAAGTGGCGGTACGCCAAGTTCGCCCACAACCAGTACCGCTGCATACGCTCCAACGCCATACAATGCAACGTGGGCGAACGTGAAGATCCCAAAGTATCCTGCAATGAAGATCCAACTCCCAACCAATAGCACGATTATGAATAGCTGCATGAGGATCTCAATCCCATAGGATGTGAAGATCAGTGGAGCAATCGCAGCAATGAATCCACCAAGAAGGAAAAGTACCCCATTTCGAGTTCGGGCGTCTTCTTTGAGTCGTGTCGTGGTTCGTTCGAACGCAGCACGGAGTGTTTGCCCAATCATCCGCTGATCCACCCTCCAATACCGTCCGGCGTGGCGACTAGAATGACGATCATGATCACAAAGAGGATGATCATTGCCGTTTCGCTCGCTACCCAGATCATGCTAATGCTCCGAATCACCGCGAGCCCTATCGCCGCTATAAGTGTTCCCCGAACACTACCAAGCCCACCGACCATAACGACGATAAACGCGAGTAGAAATGGATACCACCCGACTGATGGATAGATCGCAAAGAGTGGTGCAAGCAGCACTCCTGCTAGCCCCGCAAGTGCTGCGCTCACGCCGAAAGTAATTGCATAGATTCGTTTTGGGCGTACCCCCATGAGGAGTGCTGTCTGACTATCCTGCGAGACTGCCCGAATAGCAAGTCCCAATTTCGTTCGAGAAATGATTAGAAAAAGCAGGCTTAGTGCAACAACTGAAATCAAAAAGATCAGAAGTCGCTGTGCATTCACGGTTATCCCCGCTATTTCCCATGCTGCATTTGTTATCTGTGGAAATGCCCGCCGACTTGAGCCGATCCCCACGAGAATCGTATTTTCAATGAAAATCGCAAACCCGAGTGTGATCACCATTGAAGCGATATCGAATTCCTCTCGATCCCGCAATGGCTCTATCAGTGAATACTCGATAATCCACCCAACGATAAAAACGACGAGAATCGCACTGAGAATCGCCACGAAAATACTACCAGATATCCTTAGAGCGAAAAATCCGACAAATCCGCCGATCATAAACATCGCTCCATGGGAAAAGTTGAGGACACGAGCGACACCCCAAATAAGAGTCAGCCCGACCGCGATCAGTGCAAGCTGCCCACCAAAGAATACTCCATTGACGATTTGCTGTACAACGAGTTCAAGACTGACCATATTAGTTCACACTCCTGCTCACTACTGCGTGAACACTCTCTACCCTGGAGATGTCTATGATCAATTCATCTACTTGCCAGTTCATTTGTGACGCTCTCCAATGTACATTTTCATGATTTCATCCTCATTCCGTAGTTCATCTGTCCACCCTTCGAACACGACTCTTCCCTGATCAAGGACGTAAACGTACTCAGCGATGTTGAGGACTTTTCGAATATTTTGCTCGATGATTATCATATCTCGTCCTTCCTCTTTGAGCCTGGCTACTTGTTCGAAGACAAGTTCAACGAGATCTGGAGCAAGTCCTGCACTCGGTTCGTCGAGGAGCAATATTTTCGGATCTGACATTAGTGCACGGCCAAACGCGACCATCATTTGTTGGCCACCGCTAAGTTCTCCAGCTCGTTGGCTCCGTTTCTCCTTGAGCACCGGAAACATCTCGAACACTGTCTCATATTGATTCTCCAAAAACTCCTTATCATCGACTAAGAAAGCTCCGATCCGAAGATTTTCTTGGACCGTCATCTCCGGAAAGGCGTTTCCGCCTTGAGGTAGCATGATTGCACCCTGTTCGATAACGTCACGTGGGTGAGCGTTTGTTACATCGGTGTCTCGAATCCGAATTGACCCATCCCAAACCTCAACGAGACCACAAATCGTTTTTAGAAGGGTCGATTTGCCAGATCCATTTGGGCCAATGATACAGTTGACACGGTCGGGTTTGATATCGAGGGTAATATCGTGTAACACCTGATTTTCATCATACCCTGCATTGACTGACTCTAAATTTACCAAGGACATATTATGTCCCTCCGAGATAGGCTTCGCGAACCTGGTCATCCGCTTGGATCTCTTCGAATGTACCTGTCATCACCTGTCTCCCGGCGTTCATCACGATAACTCGTTCACATAGCTCACTTATAACTGACATATCGTGCTCAATCACAAGAATGGCAGTCCCCCGATTGTTTATTTGTTTGATGTCTGCCATGATTTCATCCATGAGTGCCGGGTTGACACCAGCAGCCGGTTCATCGAGAAGGATTAGCTCTGGCTCGAGCATTAGTACACGAGCAAGTTCGAGGAGTTTCTTTTGTCCTCCGCTAAGTTCATCAGCACGGTTTTCAGCAACTTGAGCAAGATGTAACTCTTCCAGTAGTTTCCAGATCCGTTCATCACGCTCATCCGGTCCCACCGACACATTTGGAACCATCATATTTTCTACGACGGTTAGTCGTCCGAATGGTTTCGAGATCTGGAATGTTCGACCAACACCAAGCGTGGACACCTCATACGGTTTCTTATTCGTGATGTCATCCCCATTGAAGACGATCTCACCGTTGCTTGGCGATAAAAATCCGGTAATGAGATTCAGTGTAGTCGTCTTCCCGGATCCATTGGGACCAATCAATCCGACCAACTCGCTGGATTTAATCGAGATATCGAGACCATCGACTGCCATCACACCTCCAAATGACTTCTTGAGGCCATCTGTTGCGAGAATCTGCTTTCGGTCTGATTGTGGAGTCTGTCCAGCCATTACTCATTTCCCTCCGCGATAGCTGTTGGCGGATAGGATCCTTCCCATGGCAGTGTTTGTTCGACGAATGAACTGGCCATGATTACGGTTCGGTCACCGAAGCGAGGTCCAATCAGTTGCATTCCGATAGGGAGCCCCTCGTCTGAGAATCCGATTGGTACTGACCCAGCTGGATTCCCACTTAGGTTAAGGAGCCACGTGAGGGTCCACCCATGCATTGGATGCACCGAGACGCCGTCAACAGTCGGGTGATCAGTATTTAGCTCAAACGCGGTTCGTCCAAGTGTTGGTGTTGCAAGAATGTCGAACTGAGAGACGACCTCTTGGACTTCTCGGAATATCGAGGTTCTAACCCGTCGTGCTTCAGCGAGTTCTCGAGTCCCGATTTGAAGACCCTTCTGAATGCGAGATCGAACTTCTGGGGTGACCTCGATATCATCTGCAAGTAGATCAACGTCTGAATCTCGCTTCAAATTCTCATATAGTCCAACATACCGGGATTGGAGAATCAATTCAAGTGCATCGTGTCGTTCTTCCCATGTTCCTTCAAACGAGACATTTGCCGGCTCAACAGTTGCACCAGTATCTGAGAAGTGTTTTAGTGCGCTTTCTATTGCATTCTGAACCTCTGTACTGACAACAGATGCACCGAAGTCAACCGAATACCCAATTGACAGATTTGATATATCTCCCTCGAGAGAATCCTGATATGATGACGTTATTTGTGGAAGACTGAACGGATCGTTCACATCAGGACCAGTGATCACATCCAACATCAACGCCGCATCACCCACCGTCCGAGCAATCGGTCCGAGGTACGTGTACGGTAAGCAGTTCTCGTAAGCGTCTACATTGGACGAACCGTGGGGTACACGTCCAAAATCAGGCATCAATCCATATACACCACAAGCACTGGATGGGATTCGTATCGAACCTGCTGCATCAGACCCGAGTGCGAGTGGTGCAAGTCCTGCAGCAACAGCCGCGGCGCTGCCACCGGATGAGCCACCAGTGGTACGAGTGAGATCCCATGGATTGGTCGATGCTCCAAAGATTGGATTTTCAGTTACGGTTTTCCGACCAAATTCCGGTGTATTTGTTTTTCCGAGGATGATCGCCCCTGCGTCTCGCAGCCGTGTAACAACTGTATCATCTGCGGTAGGGGTATGTTCGGCAAATGAAGGCGAACCAAATGTTGTGCGAACTCCCTTGACCCGGGTGAGATCTTTGATGGCAATTGGAATACCATGGAGTTGGCCTAGTTTATCACCTCGTTCAACGGCCTGCTCAGCTATCACTGCCTCCGATCGAGCACTCTCTTCACAAACTGTGACATAGGCTGTGAGACGGTCATTTACCCGATCAATCCGGTCAAGGAACGCATCAACGAGAGTAACGGGGGAAAGATTACCTGACCGAATACGGTCTGCAAGTTCAGTAGCAGGGGTGAAACACAAGTCATCACTCATTCGAATCAACCTCCAATGTCATTGGCGTGAACTCCTATCCCGTATTAGTTTGTTTTCTGTCCAGATTTCGTGGCAATTTGGGTGCTTCGCCACTATTTCCTGTTCAAACCTGAACAAAGTCTCTCGGGGTGCTGACTTAGTCGAGATCATATTTAAATGAGTAACAGTATTTTTCGTATCCAAGGTTCTCGTAAAACCGATGAGCATCATCCCTCCACAGTCCTGATTCGAGCTCTACAGCAGCACAACCCTGTTGTTGAGCCCAATCGTGTACGAACGACAGAAGTTGCTCGCCAAACCCTTCGGAACGACGCGATTCCGTTGTTACGAGGTCGTAAACGTACGCATGTCGTCTCAAGTAAAAGTTCGTTGATATCGTGACGCCAACAACTGCAATTGGGTCACCCTCTTCGTAGCCCACGAAGAGCCGATACCCTTCTTCGACCATTTCCGCATATAGGTCATCGAAGGAATCTTCAGTAAGGTGAGATCGCAGCTCCTGAAGGATAGGGAAGGCTTCTTGGCGTTCTTCGGCTGTTTCAGCTTGCCGAATGTTCACTGTGATCACCTGTAAATGGATTGAAACCAACTACTATGCTCAATTCACTCATTGCGTTAGTAGACACTCTCGTCGATTTGTTTTGCAGCTAACTTTGGAGGCCAGACGAAATTGAGATTTCCATCGATAATTTGGTAGCCTAGTGCAGATTGTGATTCTGGGCTTCCCCATGCTGCTTGATGATTTTTCTGATATTTAATATATCCAGTTCCTCCTTTGATCGGCTCAGAATTGAGCACTTTGTTGGCCCACTGCTCGTTACTCGCAGATCGAAACGCCTCTAAATCGTCAAACGAACGGGCGTACTCAGTAATTAGTTTGATATTTTGGTATGAGAGCGCCGCACTTCCAGTCATTTCAGCATCGTATTTTTTATTCCATGCTTGGAGCGCCCCTTGTTGCTTGAGCAATTTATCGACACGACCTGCATTCAGTAATGTAATCGCTCCGTTTGCGGCGTTACCAGCTGTTTTTCGTGCTTGTTCGATCGTAAGCCCATAGTTGTGAAAGAAGTGTGTGTTTTCAAACCCTGCTCCAGCAAACTGCTTTGCAAGGTTACCAGCACCAGATGATGATGTTTGGACGCCCCATACGATATCTGGGTTATTCTGCTTGATTCGCGAAAGGAGAGAGGTAAAGTCGGTTTCGTCTAATCCAACTTCATCTTCCGAAATGACATTCCATCCAATTTTGTTCAACTCGCCTTTCATCAAATCCATGATTGAGAGCCCGTATGACGTATCTTCGCCAATCAACGCGATTTTCTTACTTTGATATGGGAAATAGCCGATCTTTTGTTTTTGAAATTGAGAGATGAGCTGTCGCCACCCTACGGCATACGCTTCCGAGGGAGGTGCCGTCTTAAAGACGTTTGTGAGGTTGTTTTTGTTGATTTTCGCAACTATTTCGCTTGAGACAGCTTCATCGATAATCTGTGGTGTATCATGTTGATTGGTCACGTCGATTGTTGTCAGTGCGACGTCACTGTGAAATCCACCACCCATTGCATCGACTTGTTCTTCTTGAATAAGCCGGCTAACTTCGTTCCGACCTCCTGATGGTTGTGATTCTGAATCTCCGAATGCCAGTGTAATATCCTGGCCACCAACACCACCGTCTTTGTTTATCATCTCACGGGCAAGATTCGCTGCCATCTTCTTTTGTTGCCCTATGTTTGAAGCTGGCCCCGAAAATGGCCCGTAAAACCCGATTTTCAGGCCACCTTCACCTTTACTTCCGCCTCCTCCAAACCCTTTGAGACATCCAGCTAACGCTCCAACAGCTCCTGCCCCACAAACACGGAGAAATCCCCGTCGTGTGTTGGTGCGTGACGTGCTGCTCATTCTCATGGTACTGTACTCAGAGACAGGGTATAAATAATTACTGGTTAGGCTGGCAGTTTGTCCCAATCTTGATTTCAGCAACGGGACTCTGTTCGAGAATTAGAAGCTGTTCTAGACAAGATGTAAGTAGAGAGGGTGAGATTACCACACATATGTTGGAAATCAATTCGGAAAGATTTCGCGAAACGTTCGAACGATACTCAAAAATCGGTGGGACGGCGAATGATGGTCTTCACCGATTAGCACTGTCGACAACCGATGGAGAGGTGAGAGATGAGTTCGTCTCGGATTTAGAGGCGCTTGGACTGTCTGTCCGTATCGATGAAGTTGGGAATATTTTCGGACGCCTGCCAGGCGCTGATCAAGCAGCAGCCCCAATTCTTATCGGCTCTCATCTTGACTCACAGCCAAAAGGCGGACGATATGATGGTCAACTCGGTGTTCTCACAGCCCTTGAGACTATTCGAGCCTTCGATGATTCAGACATAGAAACGCACCGTCCTGTCGAGATCGTCAATTGGACGAATGAAGAAGGATCGCGATTTAAACCAGCGTTGATGGGGAGTGGTGCCTGGGTTGGCGTACATGACGTCAATAAAATCCTCTCCACCACCGATGAGCAGGGAATAACTGTTGAAGATGCACTTAAAGAAATCGGTTATGATGGCACCGCTCCATGTGGCCCGAATGAGATACCTCATGCGTACTTAGAGCTTCATGTAGAGCAAGGCCCGGTGCTTGAAGAGCATGGACGAGAAATTGGAATTGTCGAAGGAATTCTTGGTATGGCGTGGCTCGAAGCAATGATCTACGGTGAAGCCGATCATGCTGGCCCCTCACCAATGCATACTCGATCAGATTCACTGGTCGCAGCAGCAGACGTGGTTACGGGAGTTCGACGCCTAAGTACGCATCTTGCAGACGATGTGGTAACAACTGTTGGAGAATTGATCGTCGAACCCAACTCGGTGAACGTAATCCCATCCAAAACCAGTTTTACTATCGATCTCCGTTCCTACGATGATGATGTTGTCAATCGTGGTATCGATCAGATCGAAACCGAACTATCATCTGCCTGTGCTCGGGAGGGAACCGAGTATGATCTCGAGGAACTCTGGAAGATCCCGCATACGGAATTCTCACAGCAGATCTGCACTCGCCTTGAGACCAATGCCAACAAACTCGGACGATCACATGAACGTATGATCGGTGGTGCCGGTCATGATGCCTCGTATTTAGCGGATTTGACTGAAACAGGGCTTGTCTTTGTTCCCAGTGTCGATGGTAAAACGCACAACGAGCAGGAGTTCACTGAGTGGGATGATGCCGTCGCCGGGGCAGAGGTGTTTGCTAATACTGTCTTGCAACTCGCTGAGGCAGAGGAGATATCATAATGAGTGCTGTTCATGTTCTCCCCTCTATAACTGAGGTATTGGCTGAAGACAGGTTCAAGAGGCGATGACAATGGATTCTCGTGATATTGAAATTCTCAAGACAGTATTTGAGCTTGGTGATCCTAGCCCACGACGAATCGGAGAGAAAATTGGCATACCAAAGTCAACTGTTCATTATCGACTTTCCAAGCTCCAAGAACAAGGTGTCCTTCAAAACGATCTCTATGAATTTGATTCGAAAGTTGCAGGATTCAACATCACCGTAATCACAGAAGTTCTCGCAGAGTATGAGCCAAACTATCAACAACGCGTTGGCGAAGAACTCTCTGCAATAGAAGGTGTTTCTGAAGTCCATTTCATGATGGGTGATACTGATTTTATCGTTGTGGCACATCTTCCCAACAGTGACCATATTCAGCGTTTAATTAACGAATACGAAGTGATCGAGGGGGTTGAGCGAACTAGCTCCAAATTCGTGATTTCGACAATTAAGAATGAACCAAATGCCATACGAAATTATGATCTTAAGACGCTCACCGAGATTTTAAGGTAACTGATGCTAGTGGCAAAGTACAGTGTCATTCTCTCTGTAGTAAACAACGTGGCTTCCTCACGCAGAAGGAAATCCGAGTCGTCGTCACGCGGTGAATGCACGTACGATTCGTATGCGAACGAGGATGCGCATCGACGGCTTGAAGCGTTACATGGGAATGGAAAGATAGAGCGTGGGAAGTTGAGTCCGCGGGTTGTTATCTGGTGGATTTCGGAGGAATAGAGCAATAGATACCCTCCGGTAACATCATAGTGACTAGTTTCGACTGACTCCGAGCGAATAGAGATAGTTTGATCTATACCGAACCAACAGTGATGACTCAGTTAATCTCTTCTGCAAGTGATATCGCTTCATCAAGAGATAACTCTTGGGAGTTTGTATGGAGCTGTTCTAATAACCGATCAATTCGTTCTTCAGTTGCTTGTCTGTCGCTCCGTTCTAAGAGCCGTTGTGCAGCACCCCGGCCAGTAGCGTTACCGAAGAGAAGTTGTCGTTTGCCACCGAACTGGGCTGGGTCGAACGGCTCGAATGTACTTGGTTCGTCTAACATCGCTGCGGTGTGGAGACCGGACTCGTGAGAGAACACCTCCCTTCCGAGGAGCGATTTTTCAGGTTTTACAGCCTCGTCCAAGATAGTGAGAACATTCTTTGTGATAGGAAGTAGCTCGTCTTCAGTGACGTCTATGTCAATTGATTCGTCTCCAACGATCGCCGAAACAACGAACTCCTCTAGTGCGGCATTTCCAGCTCGCTCACCAAGGCCAGCAACTGAAAGATCTACTTTACCGACGCCAAGACGAGCAGCCGCGAGCGCATTTGCTGTTCCAACGCCAAAATCGTCGTGAAAGTGGGCTCCAATACTGGAGAGTTCGATGTTGAGTGCTTCGAGGTGCTCAACAACACCTGCTGGAGTCCGACTACCCACTGTGTCAGCAATCGTATATACTTCTGCATCAATAGCAGCAAACAAGTCGTCAAGAGCGGATGGCTCTGTTCGGAATCCGTCCATCGCACTAAAGTGTACCTCAACACCGTGATCGTGGGCGACGTTGGCAGCCTCGGTTACTTTTTCCGATAATTCGTTTCGGTCTATTCCAAGGACGTGGTTAAGTTGGCGGTCACTCGTTGGGGCGAACAGATCTACGACGTCTACCCCGGCTTCGATTGCAGCCATCACATCACTTGGAATTGAACGGGCGATTCCAGTAGTGGAGGCGTTCAAATCAGTACGATCACAGACCTCAGCCGTTCGACTATCTGCAACTGGAAACCCAATTTGTATGTAGTCCACGCCGAGCGAATCCAGTTCGCGTGCGGCGGTGATCTTTTGATCTACTGAATAGTGAACACCAGGTCGTTGCTCGCCTTCGCGTAGTGTAAGATCGAGCAGTTTCATATGATCCCCTCCTCTCGAAGACGTTCAATTCGCTCTGTATCATAGCCACATGCCGCAAGGACAGCGGCGGTATCCTCGCCCAGTGCTGGCGGGTCGGTGGACTTGACTCGGTCGAACCCAGTAGTATGTGCTGGGAATCTCGGAGTCCGTATACGATCACCGTCGCCCTCCGTCGCCCGGACTTCACTAAGAGCATCGGTTGCTTCGAGATGCAGGTCATTTGAGACATCGGCAGTATCGTTTACCGGTGCCACCGGAACGCTAGCCTCCTGTAGGCATTCGACCAGATCCGTTGCGGTGTACTCCTCACAAATCGATTGGACGCGCTCGTTGAGTACTTCACGGTTCTCAAGCCGGCTTGGAAGCGTTTTGAATTGTTCATCTGCATACAGCTCAACATCGAGTGCCTCACAAAAGCGCAGCCACTGCTTCTCCGACGACGGTCCGATGAACACCCATTGGTCATCCTTGGACTGAAAGACATCGTAGGGGGCCCATCCAGGATGACTCGCGCCCATTGGCTCGGGAATGTCATCGTAGGCTTGGGTGTACGCCAGCCAGTATCCCATCAGTGCAACAGTACTCTCGAAGAGTGGGACGGTTATGTGCTGGCCTTCACCGGTAGCATCGTGGTGGCGAATTGCTGCCAGTATCGTGAGTGCTCCATACAGTGACGCCGCCATGTCTGATAGACTCGTACCAGAGCGAACGGGAGGGGTATCGGGATGACCAGTAACGCTCATCACGCCTGAAAGTGCCTCGGCGACGGGGTCAAGTGCCGGGAATTTCTCGTACGGTCCCGGATTGAACCCTTTTATCGAACAGTAGACCAATGCGTTATTGATCTGATTCAGATCGTCGTAGCCAACGCCGAGACGGTCAGCGGTCCCCGCCGCAAAGTTTTCGACGAGAACGTCGGCTTCGCGAACCAAATCACGGAAAACAGCATTTCCTTCTTTGGATTTGAGGTCGACAGTGATACTGAGCTTGTTTCGATTGACGTAGTTGAACGAGCTATTGCCGATCGGACTCGAATCGCGGATAGCATCGCCTCGTTCGGGATGTTCGACCTTAATCACTTCTGCACCAAGATCAGCTAACAACAGTGAACAGAACGGTCCAGCAATGATATGACCGAGTTCGAGAACCGTGACATCCGAGAGTGGATGACCGTCCGCACTGGGAAGTAAGTTAGGAGCAATTCGACCACCATCCGTTCGAACGTCGCAATCGTTGCGAGGGTTGGATGAGTGCTGCTTATCAGTATCATCTGTTTGACCGTTCTCCGTGGGTCGATTATTATCTATCATTTTTTGTTTCGTACTGATTACCGCTGCTGTTTCGGGGAGTGATTCGTGAGTTCGTCACCGTAACAAATCGTCTTCCCGTCGTTATCGAACACAAACAAGTCATCCTCGTCGAACCCGACGACGATTTCGTCTCCGTGATTGACGTGCCCAAGAGTGGACGACACGACATCGACGTTGTTGCCTGCGGTCGACCGACCATGAACGACGAATTCCGTACCGAGTTGCTCCACGACGTCGACGATCACGGTGAATCGATGCTTACCGCCGTCGGGGGAGAGGTACTGCGGACGGATTCCGAGGGTGATCGGTTCGCCGATACGGTTTGCAAAGTGATCAGCCGGAGCCGGAATCTCGAACCCGTCTCCATCGAGGACGTACGAGCCGTCGTGTTCGACGACCGTTGTGGGCACGAGGTTCGTCGAGGGGGTTCCGATGAAACGGCTGACGTACTTTGAGACGGGGCGGTCAAACAACTCACCCGGCGGGGCAAACTGTTCGAGCTGACCGTTGTTGAGAAGGACGACGTGGTCGCTCATCGTCATCGCTTCCGTCTGGTCATGCGTGACGTAGACCATCGTCGCATCGAGTTCCTGATGCAACCGCTGAACCTCGACGCGAAGTTCAGCCTTCAGTTGTGCATCGAGGTCACTCATTGGTTCGTCGAGCAGGAGTATGTCTGGGTCTTGGACAAAGGCCGAACCAAGTGCCACTCGTTGTTGCTGCCCCCCTGAGAGTTCTGCAGGCATTTTCTCCAGTTGTTCGGAGATCTGAAGGACTGTAGCAGCTTCCTCGATACGGCGGTCGCGTTCTTCGTGTGAAACCCCTTGAACCTTCAGCCCGTAGCCAATGTTCTGTCGAACGGTCATATGCGGATACAATGCGATGGACTGGAAGACCATCGCACAATTTCGATCCTGGGGAGAGAGGTCGGTAACATCCTGCTCCCCGAAAGCTATGCGACCCTCCGTGGGTGTCTCTAATCCGGCAATCATTCGCAGCGTCGTTGTTTTGCCACAGCCAGAGGGACCGACAAGTGTCGTAAACGATCCCTCAGGGATCGACAGCGACAGATCATCGACGGCGACGTGGACTGTACCGGCGGATCGATACTCCTTGTGAACTGATTCGAGGTGAATTGGACGTGCCATTATTCAAGACCACCTACGTTGAAGCCCTGTAGCAGGTAGTTCTGAAGAAACAGGGCAATGAGGAACGGTGGGATGCAGATCAACAGCGAGACGGCCATTGTCTCGCCCCAGCCGATCGTAACACGGTCGAGGAACAGGCTCGCTCCGACCGTGATGGTATACATTTTGTCGCTGCTCATGACCACGCGAGCCATGGTGAAATCGTTCCATGCAACGGCGAACGCGAAGATGGATGCCGAGATGTAACCAGGTCTTGCGACCGGAAGAACGACATCCCAGAGTGTACGCATTCGACTCGCTCCCTTGGTCCATGCGGACTCTTCTAGCGATATCGGGATCGTCTGGAAGTACTGCCACATGAGCCAGATGGTGAACGGAGCGGAGATGCCGGTCAACGCCATCGCCAGCGCGAAGTAGCTGTTCAGTAACCCGAGCGTGTAGAAGATGACGTATAGTGGTATCGCCAGCACAATCGGGCTGAACATGTATGCGAACAGAACTGCCCGTGCTGCCAGTGTCTTCCCCGTGAAATCAAATCGGGTGAGTCCATAGCCTGCTGCTACCGCGAGTGCAGTGGACATCAGCGTCGAACTCGCAGTGACGATGATGCTATTGGTGAAATACCGAACTGTGTTCGTTTCCTCGAACAGTACCCGGAAATTTCTGAACGTCACCGAATCGATCAACAAGTGGACCGTCCCACCTTCGAACACCGCCGCGGGCGACTGCACTGCAATGGCGACCATGATGTAGACTGGAAAAGTCACAAACACGGCCACCAGCAACGCCGTGAGGATCACGGCAATACGTTTTACTCGCTGTTGGATATGTTGGGGAAGAATCGAACCGGCGGCTCCTTCACCGAACGACATCAATGAGCCACCTCCTTTTCGGGTTCGAACACGTAGAAATAGACCACAGCCACGCCTGCAAGCAGGAAAAACATGATTCCTGCAAGTGCTGTCGCGCCACCGAAGTCAACCGCTTCGAACGCGATTTCGTATACCCGAATGGGTAAGGTAGTCGTCGCTTTCAGCGGACCTCCTCGCGTCGAGAGATAGATGATATCGAACTTGTTGAACATCCAAATCCCCCGTACGAGGAGGATAATGAGGATGGCCCCACGTAGGTGCGGAAGAGTGATGTCCCGGAATGCTTGCCATGTCGAGGCACCCTCAACTCGAGCGCGTTCGTAGAGATTCGGATCGATGGCCTGCAAGCGCGCTAAGAGAATGAAAAAGGAAAACGATCCAAATTTCCACACACTGGTGATGACTACTGCGGGCATCGCCCATTTGATGGTTGAGAAGAACGCAATGGGGTCCTCAATAAAACCTGCTTGAATGAGCCACTGATTGAGAACGCCGACGTTCGGGTCAAGAATGAACTTCCAAATGAAGATGACGACTAGTGTGGGCAGGAGATACGGGAAGATCATCATCGTCCGGAGGACGCTTCCACCTCGGATCTCTTGATTGACGACAAGCGCGAGTCCGAGGCCGACAAGCAGACTAAGGACGGTTGTCGAGAAGGCATAGACGATACTATGCCACAGGAATATCGGAAAGTCGCTGCTCGTTAGGATATCGATGTAGTTCCATAGACCCGCAAACGTCGCCACGCCAGTCGGTTCGTGTAGAAGACTCATCCAAAGGGCATATCCGATGGGGATAAGCCAGACCACTGTAAAGAACGCCGCGAATGGAATGAATGTCACCAATAGCAGCAACTGACGCTCGTCGAGATGCGTAAACGAGGACTTGAGAGGATTAGCCGTACTCATGAGAGTCGGTGATTAGCCCTGAAGCCCTTGCAGCTTTTTTGCCACCCAATCGACGGTCTGCTCAGGGGACTTGCCACCCACGAGCATCTGTTCGGATGATTGACCGAACACCTGCTGACCGTACGCGTCGGCGGCGACGATATTTGGCTGGCCGTTCTTGCCTGTTGCCAGAATTGAGGTAAATGCGTCCCAGTTGTTTCGAACGAGATCGAGTACGTCCGTGTGTTGTTTGATCGTCTCGTTGTTCTTCACCGCGTCACTACCCAACATCTTCTTCGTCGGCGGGAACTGGAACAACGGCGCGGAGAGGACGAAGTCCATGAACTTATCTGACTTGCTGAAGAAATCCACGAACTTCTTCGCACCTTCTGTGGCCTTGCCATTTTTCCAAACGACGTGCCCCTCCATGTACGCCCACCACTTATCCTGCTTCTTGCTGCTCGGAACAGGGAATGGGGTTGGTGATAGTTTCTCCACGAGATCTGGTCGGTTAGAAGCAATCGTGAGGATCGGCAGTCCACCGACACTCATGATGGCCGCAGCGTTCTCTTGTTGGAGTGCGGCGATTGCATCGCCCCATTCCCACCCAGCTCCGTTTGGGGAGTATTCCGCCATCTGCTTGATCCATTTATACGTCTCGACAGCACGCTTTCTGTTGTCACCCTTGTCAATGGTGATTTTGATATCATCGGACGGTCCGCTGTAGAGGTTGACATCGTTTTGCCAGTGGTATTGGGTGATTTGAGTATCGGCGTTGTTCGTCTGCCCTGACTGTACGACATACCCTTTGATGCCCTCTTGCTCTGAGATCCGTTTAGCTTCAGATGTCCATTTCTCCCACGTCGTGGGGTTCTCCTGATAGAGATCGTTACGGTACCATCCCATCAGGGGTTCGACCATGGTTGCAGCAAAGTACGACTCGCCCCCGACATTGACGGGGTCAGGAAGTCCTGTCCCTTGAACAGCATTGCTTACCGGCGCAAGATTCCCATTGCGATGGTAGCGGTACGCATCCGCCGACGTGTCGAAGACGACATCCGGCGGATTGCCCGCTGCCTTCATCTTCTGTAACTGCTCGTCGGTCGATTTCCCCTTCGACGTGTACGTGACTTCGACAGTGTAGTCGTGATTCTTCTCGAACTCCGAGATTATCTGGTTAATAACCTGCTTCGAATCACCGCGATCTGAGAGATACTTGATCGTCTTCGACTGGTCACCATTCTGTCCTCCATTTTGTCCTCCTTCTGACCCGCTGTCGTCTGGTCTACTGGTGCATCCTGCAGCGGCGACGATCGATCCGGTTCCGGCTAATTGGAGAAACCGTCTTCGTGTTGTGGGCTCATCCGCCATGACAATATATGACATCCGCAATGAGAGATGGTTCTCTCCCCTTCACTTGTTGGCTTTTTAAATAGGGTCGAATTTAGTTCGTATTCTTAATTGGGGGTTCGTGGCTTACTTGCCGCTTATTTCCACGAGACTCCTCATCCTGCATGTTTTGATTCAGGATATTTCTAAGCAGTGTCTGCTCTGCTTTTCGGAGATGTTCGAGGAAAGTAGTGTGACTAATATCTAGTTCGGTAGCCAGCGATTCTGCATCCTTCTCACGGGGCCATTCGTAATACCCACCATCGAGGGCAGCATTAATTACCTCAGCTTGTCTATCCGAGAGGAGTCCCTCTGAGGCACGATACGGTGTTAGCTGTGCAAGCTGTACGGATCCAATCTCACGGAGTTCTTTGACGATATTTCGGAGGTCTTCTCGCCGGAAGACGATGATGTTGAACACACGCTGTGTGCCACTTACTTGGTCCCACCATTGTAGCATACCGTGATTCCGTCTGATAATGGGAAGGGCCCCGCAGGAACGCTTGGTGAGTTTGATATGGGTTGCGTCAATTTGTTCGACATGTTTAACCTGCTCAGAGTTTTCGAACGCATCGATAAACTCCTCGACTTTGTCCTCTGCATCGATAACAAAATTAAGATACTCATCGTCGAGAACCTCTTCGTGATTTGCGGTAAACGACGTATTCCACCGACTAGTAACCTCACTCAGGATGCAATCAGTTTGCAGGTCTAAGTAGAGCTTTGCCCTAAACATTTGGTAACCGTTGGCACACAATTCTCATTAACTTTTGGAACTGTGTCGTCCGGGCAAAGGATGGGTGGGATGGGTGTGTGTTCAGGTGTCGAGACGATTGTTTCGCTTATGATATAGTAGACAACACGATCGATGATTAATTTATGCACAGTCCGAAGTAGTAATCTGAAGCCGATGCTATCGTTACTCGTGACGCTCGTCTTGGAGGTGCTCAACGTATGCTTCTAACCGACCAATCTTCCGTTCCATGCGGTCAAGACGTTCGTCAACACTACCGCCTGACCGGACGCGAAGAATGAAGTAACCAAGTCCACCGAGTACTCCGAAAAGGATGGATGCATACACGATAAGCATCAGGGCTATAAAGAGGAGTTCAAAACCATCAACAAGCTGAAGCGATGTCATTAATTTATAGATAGTAGCAACACAATATAACAGTTGGCCCCACTCTCATCATTGTTGTTAGACTCATTCCCCCACCAGTTGATATTACTGCTTCTCCAATTTTCGTTGTTTGGAGTTTCTCTATACAGCACTGAGACTCGAGAGAAACTCGTACTTTGATAGTGTACTGGAGACCAACCACCCCTCAACGTCTGAACTAAGAGTAGGCGCTAGCAGTTTTTATTTTGCATTATCCCATGAGAGGGAATATGGCTGCAGAGACTGCTATCAGAAACGCACGCATTATTGATGGCACCGGGGCGCCTTGGTTTAGAGGGACAATCATTATCAAGCGCGGAAAGATTACTGAGATTCATCGTGGAAAAACATCACAAACGGACGCCACGACTGAAATCGATGCAGATGGGATGGCTGTTTGTCCCGGGTTTATCGACACACATACTCATTCCGATCTCCAATTATTTTCAGATCCGACGCTTGCTCCGAAAATCCGCCAGGGAATCACCACGGAAGTTCTGGGCCAGGACGGCTTCTCAATGGCACCGCTCTATGACGTCGATACGGATGCATGGGAAACTCATCTCAGTGGTATTGCTGGGCGACTTGATGGAGAGTGGTCGTGGGAGTCACTGGGAGACTATCTCGAAGCAATTGACGACCAGGAAATTGCGCCGAACGTTGCGACGTTGGTAGGACACGGGACAGTTCGATTTAACGTCCTCGGCTTTAGCGATACGGCACCAACCGAGGACGATATTAGCCAGATGGCAGAGCTCGTCACAGAGGCGTTAGAAGCAGGTGCAGTTGGCTTCTCGACGGGACTTGTCTACACACCCGCTCGCTACGCAGACACTGCTGAAGTGAGAGAATTGGCCGCTCAACTTGCACCGTACGGCCGACCGTTCGTCGCCCATATCAGAAACGAACGTCGTCAAATTTGGGAGGCGCTTGACGAATTTATCGATATTGGAGCCGATACTGGCGTGCCGCTCCATCTCTCTCATTTCAAACTCGCCGGGCCGGACCAACAGGGGAAGGTACATCGTGCTGTAAGCATCTTCGAGGCAGCGCGGGAGCGAGGCGTTGACCTGACGGTTGAACAGTATCCCTATACGGCGGGCAGCACAACACTCACAAATATCCTACCGCCGTGGGTTCAAGCAGAGGGGCCAGAGCAGACGCTCTCGTATTTGCGAGATGATGATACCCGCGAGAAGATTCGGCGTGATATCTCCGAGTGGCGAATCGACGGTTGGGAAAACCGGGGTGCATACACGGGATGGGAGAACATCGAAGTCACGAACGTTGCGTCCGAGAGTAATCAGTCAGTCGAAGGGAAGAGCATCGCAACGATCGCTACGGAGCGCGATACAGATCCTGTCGCAGTTGTGTGTGACCTTCTCATCGAAGAAGAACTCGAAGTTGGAATGCTGTTACACCAACTGACGGAATCCGATGTTCGAGACGTTCTCGCCAACGAGCGAGTAAACGTTGCAACAGATGGATTATTCGGGGGCCGACCGCATCCTCGGGTGTTCGGAACGTATCCAAAGATTCTCAGTCGGTATGTTCGCGAAGCGAATATCCTCACGCTTGAGGAGGCCATTCGGAAAATGACGTCCTTGCCCGCACGTGCGATGGGGCTTGAGACGAAAGGTATACTTCGGCCGGGGCTGGACGCCGATCTCGTCGTCTTTGACCCTGCCACAATCGATACAAATGCGACGTACGATTCTCCACAGCAGTTCCCCACGGGAATTCATCATGTGATGGTAAACGGCTCCTTCGTAGTTCGCGACTCCGTTGTGACTGACGCTCGCCCCGGCGAAGCACTTACAAAATGATCACGAAGCAGTATTCGCAATAAGCGACGTCAAAATGTACTCATTTTCTTTACGTTACTTTACTTTGCCACGGGCTTGAACGTCCCAGAGTTCTTCGACGCGATCGTTTCGAACACCGATAATGGTGTCGTGGAGATTGATCGTGGCACATACATGAGGGACGATGAATTCGATTTGGTCGCCGACATCGACTGATTCCTCACTCTCACTGATATCGAGCCATCCGTGTTCTTCGGATGCGTTCACGTATTCAATATCGTCGCGGTATTTGGGCACGGGAAGTTGCGGTTTATCCATCGAGAGAGTCTTACTGCCAGCGTCAACGACAGCCCGATCCGCTGTTGGTTTCGAGATGACGGTCGAGACCACGGTCGCCGCACAATCTGATTTCCCAACATCGAACGGTCTGTGTTCGAGCTCGCCGACGTCCATGAATGGATACATTCCGGGGTTGATCTCCGTCACAACGGGGTGTGTGCCGCTGTATTTCGAGGTCGCCGTCCCGCCCACTTTTACTTCCTTGACGGAGATTCCCTCCGATTCGAGGAGCTCAACCGTCTCCTGCGTTCGGTCCATGGCTTCGGTACAGTACTCTTTGTATTCAGCACGTGTTTCAGCCTTCGATTTGACGTGTGCCTCGTACGCAAGAAGGCCGCAGAAGTTCAGGTTCGACTGCTCTTGAATGAGCTGCGCCATCTGAACCGCCGGTTCCCCTAATGAAATACCCGTTCGATGCAAGCCGACATCAACCTCAAGAATTACGTCGAGGGTCACATCGTGATCGGCAGCGGCGGTCTGGAGTGGTGTGATATTTCCTGGCCCGTCGACCGTCGTCGCAAACCGGTTGAGTTTTTGGGCCAGCCAAACGAGGCGTTCGAGTTTCTGCTGTCCGACAACTTGGTAGGAGAGGTAGATATCGTCGATGCCGTTCTTTGCCATGACCTCGACCTCACCGAGTGTCTGGCAGACAATCCCGCCACCGCCACTGTACTCGTTCTGGCGGTGTGCAATCTCTGCGTTTTTGTGTGTTTTAATGTGTGACCGGAGTTGGACGTCATTCTCGGTCGCGAATGAGACGTAGTCTTGGATGTTCGCCTCCATCGTGTCGAGATCAACTAGCAGTGCAGGTGTCTCCACCTCATCTACTGACGCATTAAGTAATGGCTTTTGTTCTGCCATCGTTGAATCGGGCATAGGTGCGATTCAAGTAATGACTGTAAAAGTCTTTGCTACACCCCAATAGCATGCCGTTAATCAGACATCGAATAGCCAACTAATCATGATACTCGATATCGTTTTTGTCACTTATTGCCGGCAATCCCTGAATTTATTAATGTAATAGCAATTTATTTACCAGCATCATTGTATGGTTTCCGAATCTATTTACTCACTCCACCCAGGATACAGGTGACATGGCACGGGAACTCATAGCAGGGATTGTATTAATGTATGTAATCGGAATGCTCGGGGTCGGATACTTCTTCCATCGGAAAGGGATGAAGGACTTGGAGGACTACTTCCTCGCCGGGAAAGGCGCGCCGTGGTACCTCGTTGCGCTGTCATTCTTCGCTACGGCGATCGGTGCCGGTGGAACAATTGGTCTTTCAGAATCAACCTTCACCGCCCAGAGTATCACTGCGTTTTGGAGTTACGGAATCGCCCTCGCGAGTTTCTTCGTCGTTGCCGTCCTGCTCGGACACAAACTCCCAAGCACGAACAACATCACAATTCCGTCGATGCTTGAGGATCGGTACGACGAGAAAACGCGTATTGCGGCCGTCCCCTTCTATCTCCTCCGATTCATCAGCACGCTTGGCGCTCAGTGGTTAGCAGCCGGGACGATCATCAGCTTTCTGCTCGGTGATATAATCACCGTTACCCAAGCCGCGATACTCGGCGCGCTCATCATCACGGCCTACACTGTGATGGGCGGCATGTCCGCGGTGATGTGGACCGACTTCATCCAAGGGATAATCCTGTTCGTTGGCCTCTGGATACTCACCGTCATGGGCATTTTCGAATTTGGCGGCTTCTCGGCTATGACGACCGAGGTAACGAGCGTCGCTCCGCAAGCGTTCGATCTCTTTGCGATGGAGTGGACGCTCATCGCGGGCTACATCGTAACCCTCGTCCCGACGATGCTCGTCCGTCAAGGCTACCTCCAGCGTATTATGTCCGCCCGCAGTGATCGGGATGGATTCGTCGGCACGACGTTGAATGGCATCATCGGATTTGCATATATTCCGATTCCGCTCCTTATCGGCGCAATGGGGCTCGTGATGTACTCGAACATCGACAACCCCAAGCTAATCATGCCACAGATGGCAATGGATATCCTCCCTGCTTGGCTCGCAGGCCTCATCCTCGCTGCCTTGGCAGCAGCTGTGATGAGCAGTGGTGACAGCTTCCTCCTGTCGGGCTCGTCCAACATCGTCGACGACATTTACCTTCGGTACCTCAATCCGACCGCGAGTAACGAACAACAGCAGAAGGTGTCGCGGATCACGGTCATCGGCCTCATGGTGTTCTCGCTCGCTCTCGCGCTAGTCGTGCCGGGAATCATCGACCTCATCGTCTTCGGGGCCGTTGCCCTGACCGGCGGCGTTCTGGTTCCGTGGTTGGCCGTTTTTTACTGGCCACGTGGAACGTCAGATGCCGCTTTCTGGAGCCTTGTCGTTGGTGCGGGAATGACCGTCGCCTGGTGGTGGGCTGGATACTTCGCCGACACCGCCGAGTTCATGGGTCTTCACCCAGTCTTCGTCGGACTTCCACTTTCCATCATCCTGTTCTTCGCGATTTCACTCGCGCAGGAACCGGAGTACGAGAAGGTGTTAGAGACGGCCCGCAAACACAACCTTGAATCGCTGGAAAAGCGCACCCGCAACGCGATGGACGAACATCGCGGCGAGCCGGGAACCGTCGCGGACGACTAATCGCTATTCGGATTCACTGTTTTGCGCGTGGATTTCACGGAGGAGCTCCCCGAGTTCCCGTTCTAACCGGTCGAAGAACCGTTGGCCTTTGTCCGCTGACGCGAGTTCGGGTGCGCCGATCGCTCCTGAGTGACTATACTCGTCGAACGTCCTATACACGGACAGCGGTCCGTCGGCAAAGAGGTCTTGGCGGCCGTGTTTATAGGGTTCGTCGCGGCGCGTTCCTTCAACCTGGTCTTCGTCGACGAGATCTGGGTGAAGATGGAGCATGAGGGAAGTTTCGAACTCGCCACCGTGCGAAATACCGCCGACGTCGCTCTCACGTACCTCCGCAACGACCTCGTTGGCTAGGTGAAAGTACGTCAGACCGAGAACCTCGCGATCAGGATGGTCGTCACCGACTTCACTCACTGCATCAGCTATCACCGACATATTTCCACCATGGCCGTTCAGAAACAGCAACGCGTCGAAATCGTTCTCAAACACCGTCTCCGCGATCTCCGAGAGCACATCAAGCAAGGTCGTCGTGTCTAGTGACACCGTGCCGCCGAAGGGAAGATGGTGTGGCGAACGGCCGGACCAGATAGTCGGCGTAACGAGGACGGGGAGCGATTCGTGGACGCCTTCAGCGCCAGCATGAGCAACGGCTTCGACGAGGAGTGTATCTGTCGCAACCGGGAGATGGTAACCGTGTTGTTCAAGGCTCCCAACGGGAACAATCAGTACTGACCCGTCCTTTGCAGCGGTATTGACGATTTCTGGGTATGGTTTTGCCATCCATGCGACCGGCGAGGCGTTGTGTGAGGCGTTCACAGACGACAGTACTGCTGGAAGCAATCAAAAATCTGATGGTGAGTACATTGGAATAGGCCCACAGCCTTGCTCTTCGGGGCAGAGAAGATGCCAACGGGAGCATCCCACGTATGTTACCTGTTGGCGAGCGTTTATTGGCGACAATCGGTACATGCTCTCTATGGCCACGATAAGTGAGCTTTCGTTATCGGAGCTCCGGCGCGATCTCCACAAGTACCCTGAAGCGGGCTGGAAGGAGTTTCGCACTACGTCACTCATCGCTGAGGAACTCGATGAGCGAGGGTATACTGTGCATCTGGGTGCTGATGCGATCGACACTGATGAGCGCCTTGGTGTCCCCAATAACGACGAAATCGAACGCGCTCGAGACCGAGCCCGGGATGAGGGAGCACCCGAGCCATACCTCGACCAAATGAGTTCGGTCACTGGCCTCATTGCTGAGAAGACGTTCGGTGAGAAAAGTGGTCCAGTGGTCGGTGTTCGCGTCGATATGGATGCGCTTGAGATGACCGAATCGAGCGATGCAGAGCATCGGCCTGCAACTGACGGATTTGCAAGTTGCCATCCAAACGAAATGCATGCCTGTGGGCATGACGGCCACACGACGATCGGCGTGGGCATCGCACGAACTCTCGATGTCACAGACAACTTCAGCGGGACGATCAAACTCTTCTTCCAACCGGCCGAGGAGGGTGGGCGTGGCGGACTGCCGATGAGTAAAACGGCACATTTCACTGACATCGACCACTTCATCGCGCTCCATCTCGGCTTGGGCAACGAGACAGGAACGATAATCGCAGGATACGAGCGGCCACTCTCCAACGCGAAAATCGACGTTGAGTTCCACGGTGAGTCGGCGCACGCTGGGAAGGCACCGAACGAAGGTCGGAACGCACTTCAAGCAGCGACGACGGCGATTCAGAATCTTTACGCAATTCCGCGACACGAGGATGGTGCGACCCGTATCAACGTCGGGCAAGTGCACTCACCGAATGCACAGAACGTGATAGCGGACAATGCCCAGATGCGCGTTGAAGTCCGCGGCGAAGCGGCTGACCTCAATGAATACATGCTCGACACTGCAAACCGGGTCATAGAGCACGCTGCCGGGATGCATGCTGTCGAGTACGATACCAACCTCTACGGCAAGACAACGACGTTCGAAGCCGATACTGAGCTGGTGACAGTAGTTGCCGACGCCGCTCACTCCCTTGGGACCGTAACGAACGTCGTCGAACGAGAACCAATTGGCGCCAGCGAAGACGCTTCGTACCTGATTAAACGCGTGCAAGCAGAGGGCGGACAAGCGACGTACATCGGAGTCGGTGCCAGCAATCCATCCGGTCATCACACATCCCGATTCGATATTGACGAGGACGCGCTTGACATCGGTGTAGATGTCGTTATCGAGACGCTCAAGCAGCTTTCTCTAACACACTCGCAGCAATGATGGTAGAACGAACTTCCGAACACTACTATCGAACCTACTCGATGGACGAATCCCATGTACGGAACTGAAGGCCAGAATCTCACGCTCGCGGCTGTTGGAGACGCCCTCGTTACGCGGAAATTCTCCATGTACGAGGACCCCCAATTCCGAACGCTGATCGATGAGATTCGAGGTGCAGATGTATCGTTCGCAAATCTCGAAGTCCTGCTTCACGACTACGAGGAGGGTTATCCGGCGTCTCAGAGCGGTGGGACGTACATGCGGGCTCCACCGTGGATTGCCGACGAACTTGAGTGGGCTGGGTTTGATCTCTTCGCGGCAGCAACAAACCACGTGGGCGACTTCTCACACGGTGGGATGATAGCCACGATGGAGGCACTTGAGGAACGCAACCTCGCCTACGCGGGTCTTGGCCGAAATCTCGCGAGTGCACGAGCACCCACGTTTATCGATACTCCAGCGGGACGAGTTGCGTTGATTGCTGCCTGTACGACAATCACCCCCGGGAGTATCGCTGGACAGCAACGACCAGATATGCACGGACGGCCGGGGCTGTCGCCACTTCGGTTGGAAACCCGGTATACGGTCCCGGAGTCTGTCTCTGAGTCCCTTAGAGACCTCAGTCAAAAGCTTGGATTAGAGGCTGCCAAAGAACGCAGAGAACGGCTTGGCTTCCCAGTTCCTGGCGAGGATACTGATGGATTCACGCTCATGAATGTTGGCGGAGAGACTGAGATTGAGTTCGAAATCGGTGATCAATACGGGATTCATCGTGCGGTGAACGAAGACGACGCGGCGGCAATCCACCGCCAAATCGCCGCTGCACGCAAACAGGCGGACTGGGTCATCGTCAGCCTCCACGCTCACGAGGGAACGGGTGCCTTCTTCAACGATGATTCGGTTCCCGAGTTCCTCGAGTCATTCGCCCATGACTGCATCGACACTGGTGCAGATACATTCGTTGGGCATGGGCCACACGTACTCCGTGGAATCGAAATCTACGATGATGCACCGATCTTCTATAGCCTTGGCAACTTCTTCATGCAGAATGAAACGGTGACGCGACTTCCGGCCGAGATTTATGGCCGGTATGATCTTGACCCCGCGAGATCACTACCTGCTGACTTATTCGATAAACGAGTTCAGGATGCGGACGACAACCAAATTGGGTTCCTCTCAAAGCAGTCGTTTTGGGAGTCGGTCCTCGCCGTTTGTGACTTCGAGGATGGGCAACTAGCGACTGTCCGCCTGTATCCGCTGGATCTTGGCTATGAGGAACCACGTCCCCGACGTGGACGACCGGTCATAGCCGACGGTGACGCCGCAGATCGAATTCTTGCGTCGCTACGTGATCTCTCGGAACCGTACGGAACAACAATTGAATCGCATGATGGATACGGCGAGATAGCCATGAGATGATAGCTGGGATTGAGGAGGAAGGCCTTACACCACATGTCGTTCGCTTCTACGATAACCTTGATCTCGGTGTCATCGGTCTTCAAGGCGCAAAAATCAGCGGATCAGATATTTCGATCGCCATTCAAACGCGTGGGACGACACTAATTCATCAAGAGGACCTCGTGCCGCTTAGCAACCTCGAACTATTCCCACAAGCACCTTATACTCACGTCTGGACGTGCTTCAGCGAGCTGCTCTCGCTGAGTGTCATCAGTGAAAGATCAGACGATCAACGACCAGAACAAACTCATCGAATTGATTCAGAGCCAGGGCAGGAACATTACTGCCCTCGAGCTCACAGAAGATGAATGCGGGTTCGCAGGCGATGTCGTGGGCGCAGAAATCAAGCTGACCGTCGCAATTGACTACCAGGACGATGAAGACGACCAGAATCCCTACCGCATCAAGTAGGTACGAGTCATACGCTCGGTACGCTCATAGGAACTGCTGTCGAAGTACTGACTACGACCGATAACACGTCTGAAATACCCCATGAAACGCCGAAATCAGTTTCGCTCCGTGGTAAGTCGTTATACACCCTCATGACGTGCCAGTAGTTGCTAATCCGGGATAGGAGATGTCCACGCATGAACGTAAATATTTTCAGAACCACCATTGAAATCGATGAAGACCTCATCGCCGAATCACCGACTGTTATTCGCGAGCAGATATCCGAGTACGAGCGAAGTGAACGCAGGACATTCGACCTTAGAGTTACCATTCCGGAGGGAGTAACTGGCGAGGTGATGACCGCGATGACTGACATCCCTTACGGGGAAACTCGGACGTATGGTGAAATCGCTACTCAACTCGATACCTCGCCCATCGCTATAGGACAGGCATGCGCACGTAACCCTCTCCCGTTGATCGTTCCTTGCCATCGCATCGTAGGAAGCAACGGTAGCCTCAGGGGCTACTCAGCTGCTAATGGCGTCGCCACGAAGCGCCAATTGCTCGATCTCGAAGCACGAGAGCGGAGAACAGAACCAATACAGACGCGATTACCGACACTGAAGTGAGAAGACGGGACTACAAGTAAACCCGAGTACGCATAGACAACTCATAGCTTCTACAGCACTCTTGATACTGTTTTCCGTCTTTGGACAGAAGCGCTTCCCAGGCATATAGATGAACGTAGGTTTCTCATCGGACACCGAACGAAGCTTTGTGTATTGGGTAGAAAGAGAAATTGAGTTCTCGACTAGGTTGTTCTGGGGATTGACTATCTTTACATTGCAACTCTGAGGGTACTACTTTCGTATTAGGATAAGCGGTCCTACGATCGATTTCAGAGTACATCGCTTACGTTGTAGGTCGAGGGTTCGTTGAGGGTGCAGTTGAAGAGTGGGCGGATGCAGAATGGTCCGCGTAAGTAGCTGACAAGGAATTCTCGGCTGGCACGTACCAAACTACGATACATACCCGAGTAGTAGATCCGGAGTTCCGTGCGACAGTGATTGCTCGGCACGACCGGACGTGCCCAATTTCTGGTGTTGATCATCCAGGGCTGTTAGACGTCGCTCACGTGTTGTCGTGGAGCGAATACCCGGAGTATAGATTCCTTTGTCACTCCCGAGGCGCTTGGCGTGTTTGAGGCGGATCAAACAGACGAGGCTGTCTAATTAGCAAATATAGTGCAGAGACAATCAAATTAGGATATGTCGCGGAGGACGGAATTTATCCATCGACCGTAATGATAGGCCTTGAGACAGTGTGAGCAGCCATCCTTCGACGACTATCCACACACTGTCTTTCTGTTGGATATGAATTGCGTAGCAATCGCTTCACCCCACAGTAGAAATCCAGGACGAAGACAGCAATGCAGTCGGTGAACCTGAAGACGACCTCAAACAGAGTATCGAACGATGGGGGAATCGAGACTTATTGGCTGGACATCTAGCGTATGTCGATTCTCGTCAATGGACACGGTGTTGATGAGATTCCAGTAATAATGACAAAATATAATATATTTCTTATGAATTCATATGTTCGTTGTATGGTATGAGTCGGCGTATTTCGAGCAAGCGTTCAGCGCCACCTCGGACAAGCTGTTCTTACGATGCATCCTTGGCATCCCAAAGTCGCGTTTGGAATCCACGGGATCAACCTCATCGAAATCGGGTACACCCAGTTTCAAACACGAACTCCCATAGAGCGCATCCTTCTGCCTTCGACCCGAATCAGTACCGCTGGACACCGGCCACTGCTGTCAGATGAAGATCCCGAATGAGCACCTTCAGGGCCAGATACGTACACTCCCGCTAGTCATGATACGCGTCGAGAAGATCCCACTCCTCGCGCATCAGTTCTCGAACGCCGTGCTCAAGTATTCCCTCACCGAGTGAGGTGGCCTGATAGTACGAGTAGAGGCCTTCGCAGTCGGGCGTCTTCCGTTTTCGATTCTCGACGAGTCCCACATCAATGAGCGCGTCGAGATGATAGTGGAGCGTGTTCGACGGGAGGTTGAGTCCCTGTTCGAGTTCTTTTGCACTGTGGGCTCCCTTTTCAGTGAGATAATGGAGAATCCGAAAGCGGGTTTCGTTACCGATGGCTCGCTGCATGTCCAGATACTGCTCGAGAGAGAGAAGACTATGCTCCGGCAGGAGCCCTGCCAAATCGTCTCCATCGGGGGACGAACGATCGGTTTCAGCCATATTCAATACTTACTCACACAGTCGTATAAGTGCTCGCTGACTCAGCACCTACAGAAAAGTAGCTTATTTATATACTGGGCGGAATGGTGGTGTTATGCGCGACCGTCTACTCGACGAACTCGGCGAGGTTGCTCACTCTCGATTTCTCGTTTATTTGATGGGTCCATACAAGACGTTCGACGTCGATGCACTGCTGGACGCGGCTGAGAACGACGACCACGAGGCGCTCAGTTCGATCCCGGAGACGGTAGACTTCGGTGCGCTTGTCGGGTCGGACATCGACCTTGACCAGCAAGAGGCTGCACTCGATCTGTTGCTGTACGCCCGTGATCGACTCCGGACTGAGCCGGGTGTCAACGCGTTTCTGGCCATCGATATCGACATCCCGTTGGAGGAGATGGACGCGGCAACACAGAGCATCGAATTCGCGCTCGCGAGCAACGCTGTCATCTACATCGTCCCAAGGATCGGAGATAACCTCGGTGTCGGCATCGAGACCGGCTCCGTTCTTGAAGCGATCTTTCGTGAGCGCGACGAGCGAACGCCGACGAGCGCGCATCAAGAACGGGTCCTGTTCATCCACGAATCCGGTGTTCGGAGTGCGATGATTGCTGCCGTCCAGGACCGGTGGGACGCTCGCATCTACCCGTATGATGGCCGCGATGATCTCGTCCGTCAGCTCCGGATGTTCGTCCGTGATCTCGCACGACGAGAACAACATGGTGACCTCCCACAGCTCAATTGACATCCTCCCCGCCCTGCTCGATCCCCTCTGAATCACGTGAACCCGGCGCTTGGAGCCGAATTCTTAACTCAATGAGGACCAAAATTGCTCCTGTCGACGATGTCTCCCCGTGATTCTGATTCCACGTCGCTCTCGCCGATGGCTGAGGAAGCTCTCGCTCATCTCCGTTCCCACTTCGAGCCGGATGAATCGTTCACCTATGACCAAGCAATGCACGTGCTACGAACGCACGAAATGGAGCCCGTCCTTGCCGACGATCTCCTCGAAACGCTGTTGCTCCGAGGCTATCTCTACGAAGTCGCCGACAAATTGCGCATCACGGAGTAATCCACCAAGACGAGGGACAGTGCTGTGTCACGAAAGGTGTTCCGGAGCGATAGTGCACGCATTCGCCGTACTCACGTCCGCTGATTGGTTAGCCATGCACGTACTAACTCGACGAAAAATGGTTGTTCCGTGTGGATTCAGTGCGTAGCAATAATATTGTCAAGATAATCATGTGCTGTGTGCACAGTGGGCAAACCATTAACTGGTCGGAGAGACGAGTGCCAATCGGAGGCGATTTCAATGGCACCGGTTCCACACTATCCGTCGGACGAACCAGACGAGGAGGATGCGCCCGACCTCAACGACTTGGTCGATCGCATCCTAAACGGCGGAGAAGATCCATCGCCACCAACTACATACACAAAGGAGATGAGAACGTCTTCGAGAGCCACCTCGGAGTAACGCTTCGAAGCGCTTAGCTCACTCACCGACATCCTCCCACGACTTCAGTCGTGGGCTTTCTCCATGACTTCGTGGAAGCAGTCGAGTTGCCCCGGCGTCTGGGCGACACAACCTCACTGATCCATTGCCACCAATGACACAGCGGCAGCGACAAGCTCCCCGTTTCCTGAAGTCATCTGCCCGTCGGGCAGCACGGGTGTATCTTCCAGTCCTGTACGGATGCCGTGACCACGTACCACAGCACGCCGATTGACCGCCCAGGAGGCGATGCCATCTCCGTGGTGGATCTGCTCGAGCTGGACGCCCCCATCAAATAGTGTCTGTTCAATGGCCGCGGCGTGTTCGACCGCGTCGTCTGGGTCGGCGTCCAATGGCTCGACCATCGCTCGGACGCAGCGTGGCGGGATTCCCGACTCGACGAAGATGCGTGCATCATCAAGCGACAACAGACCGGCCTCAATCCCGATGCCACGTTCGTCGAGCAATTCACAGAGTTCGAGGATTCCCTCTTCACCCATGTTGGCCGTCACGAGATCCGGGAGCTCCGTCCAGGCAGCGATGAGTTCGTGTCGCCGCTTCGGATCTGGCTCGATACTGGCTGATGTACTGAGGGAGATCGGAATCCCGGGACATGCGTCTCGGACTGCCTGCAGTGCCGTGGCGCATGGCTCCGCCGCAAGTGTTTGGTGGTTGTGCTCGTCGTACGGATGGAGATGGAGCGACTCGGCGCCAGCATCGACTGCCGCACGCGCCTCCGTAGCAAGTTCGTCCGGCGTACGAGGCACCGCGGGATGCTCACGGCCACCGTTGAGCGCTGCTTGCACCAAAATATCACTGTCCGCCATGTGGCTATTCGTCGGACATCAGCCCGACTCGATTCCCCTCGGTATCTGTGATGACCGCGTAGTGACCACCCATCTCGGGGATCTCCTCTTTCGGGATGAGAATCTCGCCGCCACTTGATTCAACCCGTGAGAGTGCGTCAGCTAAGTCACCATCAACAGAGAAGTAGACGACGACCCCACTGTCAGCAGTCGGCGCGTAGGGAATCGTCGCCCCGTTCTCGGCGGTGAACTCATCGAGCTCGACAATCATGCCCCCAACCTCACCGTCGTTGGTTTGGAACATTCCCGCTTTCCCGTTTTCGGCGTCATCTTCGTCGGGTTCGTATACCTCCATCTCGCGACCGAGGACTGTGGTATAGAAGTCGACAGCTCTATCAAAGTCAGTACTTGGGAGTTCGAACCAAGTGATTGTGTGTGTCATGGAACTCGCTCTCCTCTTGGAGGTCCTTCCTCCACTACCCTCCTACGTGCTCAGCGGTGATATAGAAGCGCTAAGCGAGGCGAAAGTAAAGGGATTGGTTAGTTTCGCAACTTCTCGACGAGCGTCTAGCCATTACGTGATTAGTGCAAACTGTGGTGAATAGAGTACTGCATCTAACTGTTTTACGTCATATTTGCGAGTCTCAATGGGCGACCTCACACCATTAAATCTCAAGGCTCCCGACCGGACAGACGACGCCGTAGATGAACCACAGAAAGAACGCACCAAGAGCAATAATCACGATCAGAACAAACTCGTCGAATTGATTCAGAGCCAAGGCTGGAACAGTACCGCCCTCAAGCTCAAAGGAAATGAAAGCGGCTTTGCAGACGATGTCATGAGAGCAGAAATCGAGCTGACCGTCGCAATTGACTACCAGGACGACGAAGACGAACAGAATCCCTACCGCATCAAGTAGGCACGAGGGACCACTCTCGATATGCTCATAGGAACCGCTGTCGAAGTACTGACCATGACCGATGACAATTCTGACGAGGATGAAGATGTCGAAGACCCTGCCGAGAAAGCGGATTTCTTGGATGGATTCGGTATGCTTGCCGACGAAGGAGAGGGACTTAAAGCTGCAGTCCACGCTTCCCGCGGTCCCTCACTGGATATCACCGGTGGCGATCTTACGATTGAGCGCGTCGACTTCGATCGCATCGTCATCTACTGTACCATCGATGACCGGCGGTACGAATGGCTGTTTAGACGCGTTGCTGAGGGTGCCGTTCGCTTCGAAACCTTCCGAGTTGTTGTCGGATCGGACAGCACGTCGACGGCGTCTCGTGTTCTTCCAGTCGCTGTGGCTGCAACACTTACATTGGACGGATGGGAACTTCGAGAATAACGGGGTGAGCAGATAGCACCAGGGTGCAGAGGAAATGGGAAAGATGTCAAAGACGAGATTCGTACTCGAACGTGCCGTCGAACGCCCGGTTGAGGATCCATTCCATATCGTCTTGATCCGTGATACGCGGGTTGCCAGTGAGACTCCCATCGTCGAGTGCCTGTTCCGCCAATTGTGGGATTGCATCCCGTTCTGCGGCCGTTGCGTCTAACGTCACGGGAATCCGGACCGAATCGCCGAGTTCGCGCACAGCACGAACTGCCTTGTGAGCCTCCAATTGCGTCCGGCGGTCGTAGTCGATGGATTCGCCGAGAGCTGCGGCGATATTGCAGAACTTCTCAGGTACCTGTGGCAGGTTGTACTCCATCACGTACGGGAGGAGGATCGCGTTGACCAGTCCATGAGGGACACCAAACTGACCGCCGACTTGGTGAGAGAGCGCATGCACTGCGCCCAACCCAGCGCCATTAAACGCCATACCAGCCTGCATGCTCGCTCTCGCCATCGCCGTGAGCGCGGTGAGATCGCCATTACGATACTCGACGGCCCGGGTGAGATTCTCGCCGACCTTTTCGATCGAGTCGAGTGCGATTGCAGAGGTCTGACTTTGCGCCTTGATCGAGACATATGCCTCAATTGCGTGCGTCAACACATCCATCCCGGTCGCGGCTTTTACTGGTGGTGGGGCACTCGCCGTCAGATTAGGGTCAATAAGTGCGAGGTCGGCAAGGAGTTTCACGTCCCCAATCTCCTCTTTGATGTTGGTCTCGGAGTCCTTCACGATACACCAGTGGCCGACCTCACTCCCTGTTCCAGATGTCGTTGGAACGTAGATACTTGGTGGGGGTGATTTGGGAACGTTTCCACTTCCTTTAAAATCGAGGATACGGCCGCCATTTGCCACGACGATCGATGCAGCCTTTGCGGTGTCTAACGACGATCCTCCACCGATTCCGAGGACGAGATCCGCGTCGGCGTCGTCGTAGGCGTCTGCTGCCTCGTGAACCACGGTGTCTGTCGGATCAGGTTGAACGCCGTCGAAGATCGTGTACTCCTTTCCGGCCGCCTCAATTGATTCGAGAACTGGATCGAGAACGTCTGCCTCGCGAACACCCTCGTCAGTCACGATGAGTGCTTGTTCCGCGTCGAACTGTTCGATATATGAGCCAATCTCGTCTGCTGCTCCAGAACCGAACACTATCCTGTTCGGCACATTCCATTCAGTCAATCCTTGATTCATGATTGTAGCTTTGTTTTCGTGACGATCGTCAATGCATAACCGTCACTGTGATCCGAATTCCGATTCCGTGTGAGATAATACCGGTATTTAATCCATACCTGTTACGCCCCATACCTATGAGTATTTAAGTCATCTACCCACAGCTACCGCCTGAGATGATTTACAGGCGGTCAAGGTGAATGATCCGGAGCGTGACCCCGAGGTGATTTAGCTACATGTTCTCGTCGAGGGGATACAGCGGACGCGGAATATGCTCATACTCAAAGCGCGATAGATCCGGCGAACAAAGCCCAGGTGCAGCCACCTCACGAATCGTCTCAACCAGCGGTTCGAAACCGGCACGGTAGTGAACTGTACTCTTAAGGACGATTACATTTGCCCGCTCTGGTTTGAGGCCATGTGCTCGGAACGCTTCCGGATCATATGGCTGCTGTCGGTGCGACCCTACGATAATCTTGACGCCGTCACACTCGAGCACGACCGTCTGTCCGAACGTCACCTCTAGACCGGTCGACATCGGCCCTCTATTTCGATACGTCCCATCAGAAATATGTTGGACGGTGGCCGCTACTTCGATTGGGTTGCCGTTGTCTTCGATGTGACCACCCAACTCGACGGTGACTCGTTCGCCGACACCCGCTTGGACTGCCGCTTCGACTACTCTCGGATCAATGAGCGTCGCGACTGCGACATCATCGACTTCTGCGTTGAGCAATGCCTTGAGGAGGACAGTTCCATCTTGTGCGCTCCCACCTCCTGGGTTATCTGCGATGTCTGCGAGGAGCATCGGTTGATCGTGATTCTCATCCACCCACGTCGACGCCTCGGCCACCGCCTCCTCGACACTAGTATACGACCGGTCGAACTCATGGCGTCGCTCGTACGCCGATGTGGCTAACTGTTCGCACATTTCTCGCGTTTCCTCGACGCGTTCTGTATCAGACACACCGACGACGCTAAACCCTGCTTCTGGGACGTCGGCATACGCGAACCCACCGAAAACCGAAAGATCTAGAATATGGTCATCTTCGGCATCGGCCGCGTCTGCGAGGAGAGAACACATTGGCTCACACTCAGTTCGTAATGACGGTAGCGGTGGAAGGAGTGGTGCCCGCTCGACGACGACTTGGGGATTGATCTCGCCAGCGAACGTCGATGCGAGCACTCTAGCTGCCTCTTCACCAGTCTCACCGATATCTACATGCGGATAGGTGTCGTAGCCGAACAGCCCGTCGGCGTTCGCCACCATCCGTTCAGTGACATTCGCGTGAAGATCGAGCGTCGCGAGGATGGGGATGTCTCCCGCGGCTTCGCGAACGCGCTTTAGGATTTCACCGTCGCCATCACGCTTGTTTTCGCTCACCATCGCACCGTGAAGCCCGAGTAGTACGGCATCCGGATTTGATCGTTCAATCTCCGTAACGAGCGGCGTGAGAAATGCATTGAGTGCCTCGGTCGTCACGACTCCGCCTGGCGTCGCGTTCGCTGCCACAGTTGGGATGATATCCCACCCGTTATCGTCGGCGACTCGGATGAATCCACCGATGTCGGTATTCGTTCCCCGGAATTCCGGGATGATATAGTCCCCACAGAACAACGAGGTGTTTGCAAATGCCTCATAGTCGGTAGTGAGAGACGAGAACGTATTCGTCTCGTGCTTGATTCGACCGACCACTACCGTCTTCGTCGTCATCGTCAGAAGGGGTCCTCCATCTCGTTGTGTTCGATCACAACGCTATCTACAGTCGTGAACGCCTCTACGCCCTCGTAACCGCCTTCCCGTCCGAGACCGCTCTCCTTGTTTCCACCCCATGGGCTCTGAGGCATCGATATGGGGAATGTGTTGACCGTAACGAGACCATGGTCGAGTCGATCGGCAATGCGGGTTGCATGTAATCCGTCGGTCCAGAGTGACGCTGCAAGCGCATACGGCGAGTCATTTGCTACCGCGATGGCTTCATCGACTGATTCAACGCTTAGTATCGAGAGAACCGGACCAAATATCTCTTCGCGCGCAATCTGCATATCAGGCGTCACGCCGTCAAACACAGTCGGTTCGATGAAGTGGCCATGTTGTAGGTTCGGGTCGTCTGGAATACCACCGCCGGTTCGAAGGGTTGCCCCATCTTCGTGAGCCGTTTCAACGTAACTGATAATATCGTCCTGCGCTTGTGCCGAAATGACTGGTCCCATATCAGTCGCCGGGTCCAACCCAGAACCAAGGCTGATCCGTTCAGCTTTCTCAACCACCAGCTCAGTGAACTCCGATTTCACGTCTTCATGAACAAGGGCGCGAGAGGTGGCGACGCAATTCTGGCCGGCATTCGAGAAAATTCCTTGCGCGACGCCACGTGCGGCGTTCTCAACGTCCGTGTCGGGAAGGACGATCGCCGGTGCCTTTCCTCCAAGCTCGAGATCGACCGGCGTGATGTTCGCTGCCGCCGCCTCCAGTACTTGCTGTCCGATTCCAGTCGACCCAGTAAAGGTGATTGCGTCAACGCTGGGATGATCGCTCAGAGTTGTACCGACCTCGCTCCCTGGCCCTGGAACGATGTTCACAACGCCAGTGGGGAACTCTTCGACGAGGTACTCACCGTACCACATCGTGGACAGTGGTGCCTGGCTCGGCGGTTTTACAACGACCGTGTTCCCCGATGTGAGTGCAGCCGCAATCCCTCGTGATCCGAGGAGGAGTGGATAGTTCCAGGGGACGATGTGTGCCGTGACGCCGTAGGGAACACGTTTCGTGTAGTTGAATCGATTCGTCGGCGTTGGAACGGTGTCTCCCCGGATTTTATCTGCGATACCCGCGTAAAAGCGGAAGTGCTGAGCGGTCTCCATAACCTCTCCTTCCGCTGTCGCGAGGCATTTTCCGGTCTCCGCGACGAGGAGTTCGCTGAGTTCGTTCAGATTTGCTTCGATACACTCCGCGACGGTGAGCAACGCCCGTTCCCGCTGATTCGGGCTGCTTTCCGCCCATTCTTCCTGTGCATCTGCCGCCGCTTCAATCGCGTCGCTCGTATCCGTGCGTGTCCCCACTGAGACAGTGCCGACGGTTTCACCAGTAGCTGGGTTTTCAACGGTGGATTTCTCCCCGTCTCTGGGCTCACCTGCGATTTGCATATTAAACGAGCGCATATCACCCACATTCCCTGTATTCCGCCTAAGCGTTACTCGGTTGATGTGGGACTATTTTTAACCACAGGATGTTGTTCAAGGATTGTCACACTCACGGTGGTACTGTGATCGCAATCTCTGACGGTGCGACCATGTCACTAAACGACAATGTAGTATCTTTTGATTCTCCGCTCTCGATAGCGATCTCCGATACTCACGTCTGGGTTACTACACAGGGGGTGACGAAACCTGCAAATTCCAGCTGCACGGACGTTCAATCGATCAATGCGTCATCGACCCAGAACTATATAGTCTTCAAACGGGATCTAGTCTGATTGTGCTGGTGCAGAATGATCCAATACTCATTCCAGATTCAACATAATGGTTGCTGGACGGAAGGAATCAACGACGATTTTCCAAACCTACAAGCATCGATAGTCTACTCCTATCTCATTCGGGAAACGAGTATTACAATGATCGAGGTAACGCAGGTCGAGGAAGACGAGATCGACGAAATTGTCGACTGGCTACAAAACCATCCGATCATGAACACAAGTCGGTTGGTCAGTTATACAAGCGCCAGCAACCGAGGCATTATCTGTCTAGAGGGGGACTACGACGTAGATACGGAGCCTGTTCTGAACGTGTTGCTTCGGAACAGCTGCTTTCCCACAATTCCGGCGACAGTCGCTCACGGCCACGAGCACTGGGACGTACTTTCTCCGACGCACCAGCAGGTGAGCCAAGCCCACAAGGAACTACAGCAACTTGGCTCTGTGAACATTGACTCACTCCATTCAACTGACTTTGAACGGATGTTTACGGGATTGCTCGAAGTGAAGAAGGCCATTCAGGATCTCTCTTCCCGACAACGCGAAGTGCTCTCACTCGCAATTGAAGAGGGCTATTATGACTCGCCTCGCTCATGTAATCTCGAAGATCTCGCCGAGCTAGACCCTACTAGCATCTCAACGGTCGGTGAGCACCTTCGCCTCTCTGAATCAAAAATCCTGAAAGCGATCGAGCCGATGCTTGACCAATCCCCCAAGGACACCTAAAATTCGTCCAGATATTCGTCCTGCTCCCATTCAGATACATAGTTCATCGAGCGGTTGAACTCATCGCGCTTGAGCTGTATGAACTCCTCAACGAGCGTCGAACCGAGTGCATCTGCGATGACGTCATCGTCCTCGAGGTATTCGAGTGCTTCCCAGAGGGTACGGGGGAGACTTTCATACTCCTCATGATATGCATTCCTGATTGTTGGTTCTCCAGGATCGATCTCGTTTCGGATACCGTCGAGTCCAGCGGCATACGAGGCCGCAATGCCGAGGTAGGGGTTGCACGCTGAGTCGGGAACTCGGTGTTCAATACGTGTTGCCGATCCAAGTTCTGGCGGCAAGCGGAGCACTGTCGAACGATTGTCGGGCCCCCACGCGATATTGACCGGCGCCCAGATACCGGGAAGAAGTCGTTTGTACGAGTTGACTGTCGGTGCGCAGATCGCTGTTAGTGCCTTCATATGTTCAAGGAGCCCCCCGACAAAGTGCCGCCCTGTCTCGGAGAGTCCAGACTTCCCGGCCGGGTGTGTCCCCGCGGGGAATTGGATGTCGCCGGTTTCGCTCTTGAACTTATTCTCTGATCTGTCGCGGTTCCAGAGACTGAGATGGAGATGCATCCCGTTGGCATCCTCGTCCGAGTGGGGTCGGGGCATAAGCGACGCCTTGTGGCCGTGCTGTCGCGAGACAGACTTGAGCATATGCCGAAGGAACATGATGCTGTCCGCTGTCGTTAGGGCGTCGTCGTACTCAATGTTGATCTCGTATTGCCCAGGTTGTGACTCCTGGTGAACACCAAGGACGTCGGTCCCTGCCGTTTCCATTGCGCTCATCCAGTCGTGGATGAGTTCTGACCCCATGTCGAGGGCGTCAAGATCATAGGAACAGCGATCGTTAAATGGAACCCATTCACCTTTCTCGTCCGGACTTAAGAGTGAGAACTCGGTTTCGACACCAACGCATGCCCTGTACCCCTCTGATTCAAGGTCGTCGAGGACGTTCCGAAGCGCACTCCGACTGCAGAGGTCGAAGCGTGATCCATCGACGTTGGTCAGTTCGGTGAAAACCGCGGCCGTGTCGTCGGCCCACTCTACTGGTGTTACAGAATCGACGTCGGGTACGGCCATCATATCACCGGCTTCGGAGCCGTATTCTGGATCATTCAGAAGGCCGGGCTCAAGGGTCATTTCCGCAATCCCATTTGCGAACCCGACTCCCTCTTCGATCGCGTGTGCTGCCTCGTTACCGGGCATCGTGATGCCGCGGGCGACACCATTGAGGTCTGTCCAGACCAAGCGGATCGTCTCGTAATTTGAAAGGGAGGTCATTGAGACAGTGTGACAAGGTAGTATGAGAAAATAGGAGTTTACCCCCAAACTTGCGATTCATTAATAGTACATTCTAACCTAGTACGTTTCGTCGGGACGTACACTATCGAATGGGGTGCAATTCTCCTCGTTTTCGTCGGAAGCTCTTCGCAGCAGCATTATTTCAAAATGATAGCATCTGAAGTATGGGAGTTGTTGAGCGAGGTAGGAGAATATCTAAACGAGAACTGGCCACTAAAGACCTTTTCCAGCAGAATCAGGCAGTTTATTGAGTTACAAGTAGAGAAAATCCACGACTGAAGTCGTGGAAGGTATGAAAGCTGGTGCTATCTGCCTGCGGACCAGTAAGCCCGACTAGGTATCGCCACCAACGTCGCTACCAGCAGCGCTACCAGCAGTACTACCTGCGTCGCCACCGGTGTCGCTCTCAGTAGTGCTCTTTACCTTTGCGCGATGGGCCAGGGCGATGTCCTCCTCCGGCGAGCGCACCATTCGATGCCGGCCTATTACGGCAAAGTAGATGATACCGCCCATAAACCAGAGAGCGGCTCCGAAAACACCGAGCCGATAGTCTGGATTCAAGAAGAGGGCCCCGAGTGTGACGACCGCGATAATGAGCCCAAGAACCCCGCCGGTCACACCTAACGGGGCCTTATACGGTCGCTCAAGGTCGGGGTGGTCGCGCCGCAGTTTGAGGAACGCCAGACACTGCATGACGTACGAGATCACGCCGCCGAACACCGCCATGTTCAGCAGCATCGCTCCCACGGGGCTGTCGCTCGGCACAAGCCAGATCACCACCGCCGCAACATAGCCTACCAGAGCGCCGACTATCAGAGCGATGTGCGGCGTCTTACGGTCATCGTGAGTCGGCGACAGCCAACGCGGAAAATAACCCGCTCGAGAAAGCGAGTAAATGTTGCGTCCGTACGCGTAAATGATGGCATGGAAGCTCGCCACTAGACCGGCCACGGCAATAAGAGATAGCAATGCTGGGCCTACGCTACCCGAGAATATGGTTTTGAAAGCCAAGAACAGCGGATTGTCTGCCTGGCCAACCTCTGCCGCGCCAGGTGGGATCCCGGCGCTGAGAAACAACGTCAGAAACGCAGTGACAAGCAGTGTCCCGATACCTAGCATTGTGGCCTTGGGTAGATCTTCTTCGGGATTCTTCGCTTCTTCTGCCGCTAGTGGTAGTTCTTCAATTGCGAGGAAGAACCAAATCGCGAATGGCAAGGCCATGAAGATGCCCTTAATGCCATGAGGCAAGATCTTGGTTTGGCCTGGATCGGCTGGCACAGTCAGAGCCAACTCAAGGTTAAAGTGCGAAATTGCACCAATGAAGAAGACGGACAAGATGCCCAATGCGATGAAAGTGATGAAAACCGTGAACCAGAAGCTCTCTTTAACTCCCCACACGTTGAGGCCCACGAAGATGGCGTAGAATATCGCCCACCAAATTGGATCGGGCATACCAAAGCTAAATAGCGCCTGCGTTATGGAGTTCATATAACCGGAGATGCCGACGACGATGACGGCTGGAGTTATGACGTATTCCATGTTCTCAGCCAGACCAGTAATAAAACCGCCCCATGGGCCCAGGGCCGTACGTCCAAACGAGTAAGCACCGCCGGTGTGAGGCAGCGCTGGCGACATTTCTGCAATGGAGGACGCGAGGCCTAAGTACATGACGGCAACGATAATCGTAGCAATAAGGAGGCCGACGAACCCACCGGCTGTAAGACCGAAGTTCCAGCCGAAGAAATCGCCTGAGATAACAGCGCCGACACCAAGGGCCCACAGTCCCAGGATCCCAACCTCCCGACTCAACTCACGGTCTTCGAAATAGCTATCGTCAACTTCGTTATATGTTACCCCTTCTTGCTTCTTTGGCATTGTTCCGCTCTATATCCCGCTTTTCAAATCATCATGGTTACGTCTCACATATGGGATTGCTTAACAAGGATCGTTCTGAGAAATTCAATCTCAAATTTGACGGCACAGAACAGAAGGATAGTACACTACAGAGAGACGCGAGGCACGTGACGATACTTCGGCCACAGCCGAGGCTGCCGGAAGGTAGCGTACCCGGGTCACAATCACGCCCGAGAGGGTAACAACTCTCCCACAAACTCCTCCACGAACGCGGCTGTGGATACCTCGAATTGATGCAGTTTGCCCAGAAAGTTGGAGGCGACCCAGCTGAGCCTGATCGTAATCTCGTCCGTTACAGGTTCATACGTTGTGATGCCTGCCTACCTGCCGTTTCGCGCAATGTGAGATCTGCCAGTTAATGGTTCCGACCGGTAGGGGCTGGAAATGCTCGGATTACAGCGGAAGTACGACGATGCGTTGACACTATCTCCGTGATTGACAAAATGCAGACGTAGAGGCGCATCTGTAGACGTGCGCTTGAGTAGCGGGATGCTGAACGTGGATAGGGAGTACGTATCCTCTACTACAGAGTTCTCAGAGTCATTGAACAGGAGTCCATGCGAAAGTTGTGGGGCTTGACCTCAATGCAGTTTACCACTCTTCCATGGTGAAAAAATGCTATATACAATATTGAGAGAGGGAGTGTCATGGTTGGCGATAACAACACACGATCGGACGATGTCACAATGTCGAATAGAACACGCCGGGGGTTTCTGGCAACGGCTGGCGCGAGTGGTGCCGTCGCCTTCGCAGGGTGTCTGGGCGGATTAGGCAGTAGTAAGACTGGAAGTAGCGGAACAAAGACGCTCCGAGTCCTCAACTCAGCGTACGAACCCACGCAGAAAGAGTTCAAAAAGTTGTTCTCAGAGTTCGAGGACGAACACAGCAACGTGAAAATCGAGTACAACCGGGTCGGGTTCGCCGAAGCCCCACAGAAGGCGTCGCAGGCACATGCGTCCGGGAACCCATATGACATCATGAACCTCGCGTCGCCGGGGAACAACGTGACGGCCGCGAAGAAGGGGCTGTTCCAGCCTATCAACGACATCATCTCGGACCGCGGCGGGTCCGACTACTGGCTTGAGAAGGCCATCTTCAAACTGGACGGTGACAACTACTTCGCACCTCACTACGGTTCTGTGCTGAACTTGCTCTACCGCGAGGACCTCTTCAAGGAGGCCGGGGCACCGATGCCGCCGTTCAACTCGTGGGATCAGTATAAGAAGGCCGCGAAGATGCTGACCAAACCCGACCAGAACCAGTACGGTCATCCAGTGTTCCTCGGAAGCAACCACTTCCACGGCGTGTGGCCGATGATGCTGGTGCTGGGCAACGGTGGCCATCTCGTTAACCCGCAAGGCAAGATCGTCTACGGCTCGAAGAAGACCGCCGAAGCGCTCTCATTCATTAAGGAGATGGACCAGTTCAGCCCAAAGAGCGCCCACAATTCCAGTATCCCAAATATGCGGCCGCCGCTGTACAAGGGCCAGTACGCGATGACGTGGTACTCAACGAATCTAATGCCGAATGACATCGAGTCGTACAACCCAGACCTGAAAGGAAAGGTCCACGTAACCCACGTCCCCGCCAAAGATAGCAGTCACACGCCGGTCGCCCGGATGACGGGGACAGGCTATGGTCTTAGCAGCAAGACCAAGCATCCGAAATTAGCTAAGGAGTTGATCAAATTCGTTACGCGCAAGGAGAACGTCACACGTCTTCTGTTGTCCCAACCCGCGGCGAAGGTGCCGATGGTCAAGGGCATCCTCGAACAAGATAAACTCTGGGAGAGCGAGACGCTCAAAGAGTACGAGGATCACTACCGGAACCTCGTCAGCATTGCAGAGGACTACGGTCGCATTATCGCCGTCAACGAGAATCCTGGCATTGTTAATTCTATCACTGGGCAGGCGCTGAGCGAGACACATGTCGTCAAGTCGGCCCAGGACGTGGTGTTGAACGGCATGGACCCGATGTCGTCGGCCGAAAAGTGGGCGAAGAAGATGCGCGAGGACCTCAAATAGAATCATGGCGGAAGTGAGTGATAGTCGGGCGACGAGGACTGATATCGGCGAGCGGGTTCGAAGCCAGTTCGACGACTTAAGCGAGAATCAAGTCGGTCTTTTGCTCGTCGCACCGCTCGTAGTCTTGCTAGCCATATTGTACCTGTACCCGATTCTGCAGGCGTTCCTGTTCAGCTTACAGGAGATTAGCCTGTTCGCCACTGGTGGCGAGTGGATCGGGGCAACCCACTACATCGAAATACTGCAGTCCGGACGCTTCTGGAATGCGTTCCAGAACGGCATCGTCTACACGATCGGGTCAGTCGCCGTTACGCTCGTCATCGGCGTCAGTACCGCACTCGTCCTCAATCGGTCGTTCGTAGGCGAGCGAGTGATTACTGGACTCATTCTCTCGCCGTACATGATTCCCATCGTCGGAATCGTCATCGTGTTCCGCTGGTTCTTCAATGGCCTGTCAGGTGTGGCGAACTATGCATTCGTCCAACTGGGTATCATTAGTGAACCAATTGCGTGGTTCAGTGATCCCGCGTACGCGATGCCAATACTCATCCTCATCAGCGGGTGGGCACTGTACCCGTTCGTCACGATGCTCGTACTGGCAAAACTCCAGACGATTCCCGAGGAGTATTACGAGGCCGCCCAGTTGATGGGTGCGTCTCGAACTCGGCAATTCCTCTCAATAACCCTGCCACAGCTTCGAAGCGTCCTGTTCGTCGCCATCCTTCTACGGATGCTCTGGACTTTCAATCTTTTCGACATTATCTGGCTGGGCACCCAAGGCGGCCCTGGCAATGCAACAGAGACGCTACCGGTGATGGCTTACCGCATCGCGCTCGATGGCCTGAAACTCGGGGAAGGGACCGCAGTAGCGTTCCTCACATTCATTGTATTAGCCATCGGCACATCCATCTACTTCAAGGCGTTCGGGGAGGCGAGCGCGTAGATGTTTGACCTCTCGCTCCGTCAGCGCCACTACGTCGAACGTGCAACAACATACGGTCTGGTCGTTACGATGACGGTGATCCTGATGATTCCGATGATCTGGGGCGTTCTTTCGACGATCCGGCCCTCGCGAGAGCTGTTTTCGTGGCCACCGAAGATCATCCCATCGAATCTAACGCTCGAAAACTATCGGCTACTATTCGAGACAACGAATTTCATCCAGTACTTTACGAATAGCCTGATAACGGCCGTGCTCGCTATGGTATTTACACTGGCGATCGCGACCCCGGCCGCCTACGCAGTAACACGCTACGAGTTCCACGGCCGGAAGTACATCACTAATCTCAGCACGATCATCTACATGTTCCCGCTCGTGCTGTTGGGGCTGCCGCTATTCGTCATCTTCTCACGGTTCAGCCTCACCAACTCCCGCATCGGACTGGCGCTGACGCACACGGCGTTCGCGCTCCCATTCGCGTTGATGCTACTGCGGGTGTTCTTCAACGACATCTCACCCGAGATCGTGGAGTCTGCGCGACTCGTTGGTGCGAGCCGGATCACCATCATCCGCAAGATCATCCTGCCGCTGTCGCTCCCTGGTATCGTGGCGACGGTCATCTTCGTCATGGCGCTGTCGTGGAAGGAGTACTTCTTCGCACTCCTGATGATGAACGACAATAGCCTTTACACGCTCCCAATCGGCATTGCGAACCTCGTCAATATCGCGACGACCAACTGGGGGTTGATTCTCGGTGGGGTGATGATAATGAGTCTGCCGCCGATGATACTCATCTTCTTCCTCTATGACTACCTCCTAGAAGGCTTCAGCGTCAGCACCTTGTAACGCGGACGCTCCGTTCTTTCTCGCGATTTTTTATTGAACGTCGCCCTCGCGACCAGCGAGGCGCTTGACGGTCCGTCTAGAAGTACGAACTTGCTCATGTCGGCAGTAGCTTTGCCTACGTTCGGGTCGCACGGTGGTAAACTGGCGGCGTCGGATCGCTAGCGACCATCGATCGGCGACAGCGGAGGTGCTTCTCCTCGTCAGGACGACGCGAGACAGAGGAGTCCGGGACGGGATGGAGTCATACGCGGGTGGCCGAGGTCACACCCCGAATAGCGAGTTAGGAAGAACAGAGACTGTGCCAAACTACTGTGGAAACAAGGAGAGCGGTCAGTAGACGCAGTCGCCGGATCTGGTCTCGAAGAGGTGGATGCGCTCGCGGCGGAAGGTCACCCGGCGGGTCTCCCCTGCGTCGACGCGCTCTTCGCCTTCCACAATGGCCTTGAATGCGTGGTCGCCGACATCAAAGTGGACAATTTTGTCTTTGCCGGTCGGTTCGACGAATTTTACATCAGCGTCGAAGCCCTCTTCGCCATCGTCGCCCACGAGATCAACGTGTTCAGGGCGGACGCCGAAGCGCATCGATTCGCCGGATGACAGCAGTTGGTCAGTTTCGTTCCCGTCGATGCGGACCGAGTTGAAGCCGAGATCGGCGCGGAGGTCATCGTTACTGCCAGCGAGTTCACAGTCGAAGAAGTTCATCGAGGGCGTGCCGATGAAGTGGGCGACAAACTCGTTGTTCGGGTTGGCGTACACCTCCTCGGGTGCGGCGAACTGCTGTATTTCGCCGTCGTTCATAACGACAATACGGTCGCTCATCGTCATCGCCTGCTCTTGGTCGTGGGTGACGTACACCGTCGTCACGCCAATGCGGCGGTGGAGTTCCTGTAACTCCTCGCGAATCTCGACACGGAGTTTCGCGTCGAGGCTCGCGAGCGGTTCGTCAAGGAGGAACACGTCCGGGTCGAGGACGGTCGTTCGACCGATGGCAACGCGCTGTTGCTGGCCACCGGAAAGTTCACTCGGACTGCGGTCAAGCAGATCCGCGATGTCGAGCATCTCCGCGGCTTCAACCACCCGGTCGGTGCGCTCACCTTTGGAGACGCCGCCGACGCTGAGGCCGAACTCCATATTTTTCTGGACGGACATGTGCGGGTAGAGCGCGAGGTTCTGGAACACCATTCCGACGTTACGCTTCTCTGGCGGTGCGTCGGTTACGTCCTCTCCACCAAACAAGACTGTGCCGCTGGATGCCTCTTCAAGGCCTGCAATGATGCGGAGCGTGGTGGTCTTGCCACAGCCGCTCGGGCCGACGATGCTGATGAACTCACCGTCCTGAATCTGTGCATCTACGCTCTCAACCGCTTGAAGACTCCCGAACCGCTTGCCGACGGCGTTGAGGCTAATCGACGTCATAGTCAGTCCGATCGCATCTCCTTGACGAGGTCATTTGCATTTGAGATGTCGGCGACCGATTCGCCGTTTTCGATGCGGTCGATCGTCGCCGCTTCGCTTTCGAGGGCAGTCTCGCCCTGTTCGAGCGCGCGTTCGGCTTTATCGGGCGGGAGGAACAGGACACCGTCCTCGTTCATCAAGACCACGTCGCCGGGTTCGACCACCGCTCCACCGACCTGCACCGGGACGTTGATGTCGCCACCGCGTCCGTGAAGTCGGGTTGTCCGGGCGGACCGACCGCGGGCAAATACTGGAAAGTCGAGGTCGTCGATGTCCCACGAGTCTGTGATGGCACCGTCAATGACGGCAGCCGCGGCACCACTCGCCATCGCACCCCGCGTCGTCATTTCCCCCCACGGTGCGTTCTCGGTGTGGCCCTGCATGTCCACGACGATAACGTCGCCCGGTTCGGCGAGTTCGGTTGCTTTGTGGACCATCGTAGAGTCTTCTGGCGGGATGCGGACGGTCAGTGCGGGACCGGCGACGGTCAGCGGTCCTTCCGGTCCAGTACCCATGTACTCCACGTCCGCGGATGGGAAGCCGAAGTGGCGGTGGTGGCCGACGTCGTTCGGCGAAATACTAGCGAGTCGTTCGACGAGTCGTTCCTCGGGACGGTCGAGGTCGTTGATGACCATGGCATGTGAAGGCAATTCGCTGTATAAGATGGTTTACGACCACTCTGCGGTAGTGAATTACGTATTTTATGTGTGGGTGGATACCATGGCCTATGGCGAAGACAAGGGTTGCGGTCTGTCAGATGGACTCGAAAAACGACAAACAAGCCAACGTCGAGACAGCGCTAGCGCTGCTCGACGAGGCAGCCGATGAGGGAGCCGACTTAGCCGCCCTTCCGGAGATGTTCACCTTCATGGGGGACAAAGACAAGTACCGAGGAGCAGCCGAAGAGGTTCCTGGACCAGTCACCGAGAAACTCGCGGCGAAGGCGAACGAGCACGATATGTGGGTTCACGGAGGGAGCATGTTCGAGGTAGCTGACGAAGAGGGGAAAGTTCACAATACGACCGTGGTGCTCGGTCCCGACGGCGACCAGCGCGCACAGTACCGGAAGGTCCACCTCTTCGACGTGGAAATCGGCGACGAGGTAGTGACACAGGAGTCCGCCCGGGTCGTCCCCGGCGATGATCTCGTGACGTTCGATGCTGGATTCGCGACGATCGGTCTCGGCATCTGTTACGACCTGCGGTTTCCGGAACTCTTCAGTACTCTCGCCAAGCAAGGAGCGGACGTCATCGTCCTCCCAGCGGCGTTCACAAAACACACCGGTAAGGACCACTGGGAGTCACTCCTTCGCGCTCGGGCGATAGAGACCCAGTCATACGTCCTCGCACCGGGCCAGATCGGCGACAAGCCGAACTCAGTCCCGAGCTACGGGCGGTCGCTAATCGTAGACCCATGGGGAAACGTGGTCGCGAAGGCCAGCGACACGGTCGGAGTTACGACTGCCGATCTCGACTTCAACTACCTCCAACAAGTGCAAAAAGAATTGCCATCACTCACACATAAGCGTCCAGAATTATACGAGGTATGAAAATTTAGCTAATAGGTTTATGCAAACAAAATAATGTTTCGCGTAGACATGGGAACATCACTTGCCGACGACTTCGAAATATACCTCCACGAAATCGGACTCTCAGAGTATGAAGCACGTGCATATCTCGGCGTCCTACAGAGCGGGACGACGACCGCTAAAGAGATATCGGATGCCGCTGACATCCCCCAGTCACGAGTGTACGATGTCCTTGAATCACTCGAATCGAAGGGATTCGTCACCATCCAGCCGGGGCGACCGAAGAAATTCGGCCCAATAGAACCAGAACTGGCCATCACGCAGTTCGTCCAGCACAAGCGAAGCAACATGGAAGCCGAAATTAAACGTAGCCGGAACATCGGTGACAAGTTCCTCGACGCGCTTGATGGCCAGCAGTTCCAATACCGCCAGAACGATGAAATCGACGTGTTCTGGTCGTACAAAGGCAAGAACTACATTCTGAAGCAGTTCGGCCAGTACTGTCGTAGCGCTACCGACGAAGTCCTGATGATAACCAAGGGCAACAGCTTCGAGCGCGTTGTCAGTACTCACAAAGAAACACTCCGTGACCGCCACGACCACGGCGTCGACATTCGCATCATCGTCCCGAAAGACGAAGTCAGAGATATCGTGCTGGACACCGCAAACAAGTGGGCCACCGTCCAGAACGGGGACGCCATTGAGGGCCGCATCTACCTCTTTGACTCCAAGCGCGTTCTCGTGACGTGGCTGAGCGACCAAGAAGATCGGTTCGTGGCAATGGCGACTCAGAGTTCGCAGTTGCAGAACACGATCCGACAGTTGTTCGAACTCGCATGGAGCGACACCTAAGCGGGCGACCGTTGTTCGCTCCTTGCCGGAAGGTAGGATAAAAACTGTAATTGGGAGCTTGCCCATCAGCTAGCGAGCACCGAGGAGGCTCCAATCGAGAAAATCCTCGTTACCAATGATCTGTGAAAGCAGAGCAGACATTCCGTCCAGCCTTGCTACGAGAAGTCGATTCGCTATCACTCATTCCTCTCCAGTGGCTGGATACCAGGATTTTTGCTTCGTGTATGCAAGTCCCTCGCGACGGAGTTCGTAGAGAATTTGTTGTACGGAAGTTCGTTGATTGCTCCAGCGGTCTGTCCACTCGATGGGTGAGTCTTCGTATGAAGCTGCCTTCTTGTGTATGCTTCTGAGTGCCCAACCCGGCTTATCAAGGAGTGCACGCATCACGGCCAACTCAGCTGGTGAGATTTCTGCTTCGTCTACGTCACCTTGATTGTACGCATCATAGATGTCGCGAAGTTCGGTTGCCACCGGAAATGGACGCGGGTCGGCATTAAGTGACCACTCCTTAAGCGCAAACTCGACGATCTCTGACTCCCGACGTTCGATGGCTTCTCGATCAAACGTTTCGATATCCGCAAGCACCTTTTGGACCTTCAGCATCGAGTTTGCGTACGCTGTTTGCCGATTTTCATCCTCAACATCAGACACACGCTTCTTTTGATCAAACGGAATGGCGCCGTAGGTGCTGTTCCAGTAACGACTTGCGACCGTCAAGTTCCCAAGTCGATGGACGAAATCTTCGTACTCGCCTTGTAAGTCTGGCGGGATGTGAGTTTCATCAAGGGCTTGTGCCAGTACGTGTTCAACCTGAAACTCCGAAGAGAGTATCTGCTCGAGATTCTGATGTACAGACTCTCGGTCTTCGGCTTCTAACGCTTGCCCATAGTGGAAGAATAAATACCGGATATCACGGCTCGCGACTGAATTATAGAAGTCTGGGCTACGAAGGGCTCGCTCGAAACGATCATCATCAGTGTAATCACGTGTTATAGACTCAAGCCGCTGAATCGCCATTTTAACAGTATATTCTGAGCTGGTATGAATATCATGAGCGAGTCGGATGAGTTTTCCTTGCCCCGTGTCCGAACGCCGTCGATCAATGGCATACATACGGAATACGAGCGTCTCACATGCCGCTACGATCTCGGTCAGATCATTGGGGTTATCTCCAAACCTGAGTTCGGCGGCTAGCAAGACTGGAAGGATGTTCGCAAGTCGTCCTAACGTCAGCAATCGCAGCAGCCGCTTTTGTAATCGCCCTGATTTCTGACTCGGTCTGAATATCGAATCAAACGCTGTAGCGGCCTCTCGAAGTCCTGCTGTGTAATTATCGATAGTCGATCGCGTCTGGTCATACTCCCCAGCTCGATATTTCTCATGCAACCGTTTTTTCAGTGTATCGAGATTGTTGAAGTACTCATTCGAATCAAAGCCGTTGTACAATCCCCAGTGAAACTGTTGAACGCTATCCTCGGTGAAATCCGTCACTCGACTGTGTCCATTCTCGAAGACGTTGAGATCGCGGTATATACCACCAAAGCGCTTGTTAATCTGATCTCTGAGAGCTTGGCCACCCCCCGCGCGGTTCTGCATGTACATTAGGAAGCTTTTGGTTTTCTCTAATGACGAAAGTGGCTTCCCACGGTCGTTGATACTCTCGAAGATTGACGCCGCCTCTGAATCATCGTCGACTTCGACGACGTTTAATTGGAAGTTATACCGGAGACGACTAGCAAGTTGTAGTGGCGATACTTCATCAGTTAGTTCCTCGATTTTGGTTTCAAAGTGATCTCTTGCGTTCTCTAGTCGTGTCTGTGAGGGTGTACTTGCTTCGAGATTCATAGATCCGAGAATACAGTCCTGGAAGAATTCTGTGTCCTGCCCTTGAGGTAGGAGTCTAGGGCGGTCGCGCGGAAGTTGAATTAGATTGGCTTCGTCGAGAGCAGTATGTACGGAGTCATCATGCTCGCCCAGCACATCCAATAGAATTAACGCGGTCGTCAATCGCTGTTGTCCATCAACGATCCGGTACACGGTAAGTTGGCGTCCGGATTCCGTAGTGTACGACTCGTTTTCCTTATCTAAAATTACGTTGCCGAAAAAATGAGTGCGATCCTTCGGTAGATATCGCAAGTCATCGATTAAGTCGTCAAGTTGGCTTGTTTCCCATGCATAGCTGCGCTGATATTCTGGGATATCGAATAGCCCATCGAGAAATAATGATTCTAAATCTTGAGAGTGAGTCTGCATAGTGCTGTCCTAGTGTCGGGTTTAATCAACTCTTCGATGATGTCAGTGTAGTTGATCGAGCAGTACCAGAATTTAATTCTGCTCCTGAAGAGCCATCAGCAAATATCAAAGATATCGATCAATCCAGTGTTCTTGGTGCAAGCCATACAGTACTCCGAAGACCATACAACTCAATCCCTGCTCCAAATTCAGCAGTCTATATTCCATCCACCAAGTGTTTATAATTGCGACTGAGCATAAGAAGTTACACGAATGGCGGTATTCGAAGGTGGTGAGCAATACATCCGCCAAGAGATTGACCGCGCCCAGTCTCGTCTCCGAGAGTGTCCTGCAAGACGTTCGTGATAGTGCCCTCTTTCCCGTGGTGGTCACTATCGGGATCAGTCCTCCCATTAGGGTTACTCCGGAACTCGTAAAACGAATTCCAAGAGTAACGCTCACCTCACCGAGTCTCAGATATCGAGTTTTTGTACGAGTCGGTCAGTCGGTCGATCGTCAGCGACACGCCAGAGACCCTGCGGCCAGAATTGCTCTTTGTAATCTAGAACTGCATTGACTTCTGCTGGCTGCATGTCGATCTCTTCGTACTGGTCGACGGCAAAGACGTCTATTGCTGGGCCACCGTCCCAGTATTCATCGCGAATATACTCCGTCTGCCAGAATTCACCGATTCATCCCTTTGCGTGGTACTGACTCGTTTTGTTTCGATACACCAGTAACGGATCACCAGTCTCCATGCGGTCGAAATTACGACGATTCCGCTCCCAATCGCCCTGCTCTTGATCAGTCCGCACACCCCATACACGGGCCTGATCAGGGAATCTGTTTGGTTTCTCATCTCGGTCACTTACATCGATTTTCTGATTGAGCGTCCGTTGGAACGACCGTTCGTCGACTGGAATGAGCCAGAGTTGGGTCATGAATTGATAAAGAAAATAATCATACTTGAAACTATGGCTTGAGAGATAGGTTAACGCCATGAATATGACCATCTGGGACAAGAACACGACCTGCACTCGTTAGTATAGAATACTAACCGAGAATTATGCTCAATGAGTTGGTGATATAACCTTGAAAAAATAGTATACGATGGTGAGTCTCACAATTTCGATCTAAATAGGTGAGATTAGTTGTCTATTCTACCAATCATGGTATCGGAACCGAGTTCAGTGGCAGTTTGATGACTGATCCTTCCAACATTAGACGCAGCGTCCACACCATCCGTAATCAAGACGCCCTTCAGTACGACATCAGTCTCGTCTAAATAGGATTTACCAACTTTAGCGTACTTCATATACTCTAAGAGTTCTTTCAACCCTCGTCCAAACGTTCGGTCATTATCTGAATACTTGATTTCTCCAAGCGTGACTTCCTGTAGCGTCTGGCTTCCGCCCACTGTCTGATGTATTGTAATCACAATATCGGGGCGTCCTTGATACAGGCGTGAATCAGCAGATCGATTGAAAAATGACTCGATCATCTCGCTATGGGTCTCTAACACTTCTCGATACCGTTCGAAAAACGGATGCTCAATTGGCTCCTCGTCGAGTGGTTCATAGAACCTTAGTGGGCCACTCTTATCGTGGTAAACATCGACCCGAAGATCTTCGCTCTCGAGCACGGCTATCTCATCTGCGCCGGGTTCGATCACTTGTAATTCGACCCCTGGATAGTCCTTGGCAAGACCCCGAATTAGTCGGAACACGCAGAACAACTCAAACAGCCGGGGAAGTCGATCTGGAACAACGAGTGTTGACCGCAATAGTTCTTGCACTGCCTCATCCGTAAACTCGTTCGCAAGCAGTTGCTCGTATAGCGTATAAAGTTCGTATGCTTCGGCATACAACTCCTGTCGAGACGTCCGAGCAGCGTTCAGATCCCGCTGGGTCAATTGGATCTCGTTTGCGTCTGGAATCCGATTCAAGTGCACGTTCTGTGCGAACAGTCGCTGGAATTCATCAATGAGTGACTCGTCCCAGCGTTGAATTCGCCATTCGTGATCCGTCTGGGTGAGATCACGGGAAAGTGTTTGTTCAATCACCGACAACAATTTCTTGAGAACTCGATTCTCAGGGATATCATAGGCAACACCGGGAGTCTCACAGGCAAACACCGAGCGATCGCCATAGCTCGTCGTCGATCGGAGTTTCATTGTTTGATTCCAGTTGATCGCCCCCCGAACCTCATTCCGACTCGTTTGTGCTTCCCGCTGTGTTACTGTCTTAATGCGCCGGAGACGCTCTGGGAGCTTTCGGACGAACTCGACGGCTTGCTCTGAAAGACAGAAGTGAATCCGTTTGAGTCGATCGAAGTCCGCAATATCGAGTGCTGTAAAGTCCAGTGCTCTCGCAATCGAACGCTCGTTGATCGTCCCTGCTTGGAGGAATGTGACTAATTCAGATTGGACCCCTAGAATGAGATCGTCTTGACTGAGTTTACTCATCGGTGCTGAAGTCGATGTCAAAGTAGTCGGCTGCTTTCCGCTGCAGGAACTGGTCGTCAAGATCAAGTTCGGTACCTTTTGCAGATCCATCCATGAGAGAAATGATCAGCTTTTGTTGACGTTCCGGTCGAAGTCCTTCGAGCTGTGGGAACACGAGTGCGACAAGTGCTGAGGACAGTGCCTCTCCCTTATGAGTGGTGTCCTCAGCGATTCCGTAGGCTTTCAGGTACCCAAGCATGTCTCGGACAATCGACGGCCCGATCTGGCGGTATGAGTTGACCGTCGCCCAGATAGCGCTCACCTCATTGTAGACCGCATTAAGCACAGGTTCGAGTGATGGGTCATCCGCAATCCAGACGGATGCATAGTTTTCATTCTCGCTGGGATCGAGTAGCGAGGTTCTTACGCCTGTTTCATCCTCGAGCGATGGAATACCGATGTGGATGAAATTGAAGCGACGCATGAACGCATAGGACATCTCGTAGAGCGAAGTCTTATCGAATGTGTTCATTGTCGCTAAGAGACGCCACGACGGCGTCACTGGGAAGCAATTGGGATTCGTGAGGATATCCTCGAGTTCGTCTTGATCGGCATCAGCATCAACTGGGCGGATCTCAATCGGATTCTCACGTTCATAGGGGAGTGTCACGGAGTCACCGGCGAGAACCGAGAACAGAGGTCCGAAGGCTTTGTCAATATCGGCGCGATTGATTTCGTCGACGACTAGCCAATCGTTCGTGACGCTGCCATCTCGTAGACAGTTAAGAAACACTCTGGGTTGGAATACCAGTTCATCGCCTTCACTACCTGTAGAGGGAACATAGCCACCAATTGTATCGAACGTTGTCCACTCGGAGGTGGCGGTCAAAAACGTGTGGTCGTTGACTTGGGGGTATTCGGTGCACTGATTGCAGATACTCTTGGCGAGCTTGGTTTTCCCCGTTCCTGGTGGCCCGGTGAAGATGATGTGTTTGCCGGAATTGAGTGTAGCCTCGACTTGTCTCCGGATGGCATCGCTGTTCTCGAAGTAGAGTTCCTCGGGAATGTCGATCGAGACATCGAGTGGTTGGAGTTTCTGTTCAAAGGTTTCGGTGCGAATTTGTGGGGTTTCGACTGGATCTTCAAGTGCGAGTATCGTCTCGAATTCCTCCACTGATAACTCAAAAAGGCTCCCCTGAGCACGATTCGCGATGGGCTCTGAATCTTCTAAGTCAGGAATCTGAGTGAGCTCTTCCCAACTTATCTCATCAACGGGCCGTTTGTGTCTAATCCGTATTCCTTCGACTGGTCCGTCATATCCCTCTGGCTCTTCTTTGTGTAGTCCCTCGACAATCTCTCCTTCTGCAACGATCTTCTTGACAGGGTGTGATTCATAGAATAGGATACGGTCTCCTTGCGATGCACGTTCAAACGCACTACGGATGCGTCGTTTGTTGCCTTTCTCATTGTAGGCCGTGTAGAATATCTCACCACCACCTTCGATTTCTCTTACTTCCCAGATTTTCGGGCTCGCTGTGACCCAGAAGTACTGTGTCTCGGTCTGTTCTTCAAGGAGATATTCACCAGCGGCAGTGGGCAATTGGCAAAGGTAGGCTTGGACGACGTTTCCATTCCGATCGAGTGGGTAGTATTTCCGATCGCCTCGAAGCTCCTCTCGTAAAAGCTCGTCACGGATCTCTAAGAGTGGTCGAGGGTCGTTGAATGGATGAAAATCAACTTCGACACGGTATCGTTCTTCGTCTCCTGATCTATGTGTGATTGCGGTCTCTGTGACTGTTGAGTAGCCAACTAACGCTTCGTCGTAGTAGTGGAAGACGACGTCACCACGGTCGAGAATAGATAAGTCATGACTCCAGTGGTTGTCTACACTCGCACTAAGATAGCCTTCGTCGATTTCTGCTCTGTTTGTTTGATTGACCCAGTAGTACTGTGTCTCTGGTGAGTCCTGGAGTGGTTCGAGGAGCGCTTGTTGATCGAGCTCCTTGTGATTGGCAAGCTCACTAACGAGTGTACGATAGTACTCTGGGGACAAGTCGTCAAGCGTGTACGATTTGATCGTATCAGAGGACTCGTTGACTCTGAGCTGAACTCCATTTTGACCGAATGTCGCGATCCAATCGACATCGATGAATTTGGTATGGTGAATCTCTTCTTGGTCTGAGGTGGCGTAGTACGGCTTGGTGACGACGCCAATACCGTAAATAGTATCTACGGATTCTGGATCCCGTGTTCCTCGTTTTGCGACGACGAGGTCGCCTTCTTTGATCTCATGTTGGAACCGATACAACATGCCATCGCCATGATTGACTGGTGCAGATGCTGGATCAGAGGTGGCTTGTTCTGTGGTGAGGTCTGTACCAGTATCATCCGTTTTCGCGGAGTCAAAACCAATAGAGACAACGCCCTTGTCGTTCCAGTATGGCCAATACTTTCCATCTCGCCCGGGAGTTATCTGCCAAATGGAAACCGAGGCTTCGGTGTCTGCTAGATCATCGTCTGATTGCTTCTCTTTCTTTTCGAGAACCATTCGATACAGTTCCTTGGCTTCTTCGTGGGATTCACGTTCGACATCGCCCGGACGTACTTTGTCGATGACGTTCAGCAGTTGGTCGATCTCGAGATTAACGGGGACTTCATGATCGGTTCCAGCGGTCGCATGACCACAGATCTCTAGGTAGGCTTCTTTGAAGTCCTCAAATATCTCAACGCCTTTCTCATAGGTGCTTGGTCGGGGATACCCGAAGAACGCAAGTCCGCGTTCAGCAGAGCCATTGATAATGGGATACGATTCGTTGTGGATAAGGCCGAATAGTTCCCACAAGGTCTTTCGTGCGCCCAGACGGGATTGCCACGCTCGGTTGTATTGATCTGCATCTCTGATCTCCGTGAAGAGATCGGCTAATTCTTGATCACTATTGCCTTTCTCGGTTCGCCACTTTTCATAGATAACCTCCGAGCTTCCCGAGCGTTGGGCGCTATGGAGAAGATCCCAGAGGTTGGAGAAGGAATCATGGTTTGGATTCTCGAGTAACTGGTTGAGCTGCGTGCGTGCGTTGGACGGGGTATAATCACCGAATAGTGTGAAATGTATTCCCTGTCGGTATTGGTGGGCGACCTCACTCCATTTCTCTACTATTGCTTGTGAATCAGTCGAAAGAATTTGCGTAGAGGCCATATTGTAATGTGCGAAAAGAGCACAATAAGTGTGTTCACCAGTAAAGGCGAGCACTACGAGTATGGCGAACGGGATGGGGACAATGAGTTTACAAGCGGTTATTTGGCAGCTTCTCGTGGATAAGTAAGTTCAGTTTGATGGGATAGATCAATATTTACGTCTAGTCTACAACGATATAGAACATGAATCCATAGGAACTACATCCGGTTGAATATCTCAGTGCGAACACCATCTGGGATCACGAGGAACACGATTTTACACCGTGGATTGTCGAACACATTGACCAACTTGGGAGAACGATCGGAATTGAACTTGACGACGTTGAACGAGAGGACGCTGTCGGAGGATATAGCGCGGACATCACAGGGACGGAAGTGAACACTGATGGGAAGGTTGTCATCGAGAATCAGTTTGGAACTACTGATCATGATCACCTCGGGAAACTCCTCACGTATGCCGCCGGGATCGACGCAGAATTCGTTATTTGGCTTGCAGAGGAATTTCGAGATGAACACCGTTCAGTTCTTGAATGGTTGAACACAGCAGCGCCGGGTGGTGCGATGTTCTTCGGTGTGAAGCCACGAGTGCTGCGTCTGAATGGTGCTGAGCAGTTGGGCTTCGATTTTATGGTCGTCGTCGAACCTAATGATTGGGAACGAAAACTACAGGATTCAGAGTCGTTGAGTATGCGAGAGCAAGCCTACAAGGACTTCTTCTCGGATTTGGCGGATGCATATGCGGACGCAAACCCACGCTGGTATCGAGTCAAAGCACAGCCCCAGGGCTGGTTAGGGTTCGGTGCTGGAGTAAGTGGCTGCACATTTAACTGGGCATTTCATCATGGTCCGGAATTGGCTGTTGAACTCTATATCGACACGAGTGACAAAGAACGGAACGAGGCCATCTACTCCAAACTCAAAGCTGACCAGGATGTCATTGAGTCTGAGTTGGGCAACGTGGTTTGGGAGCAACTTCCAGACAAGCAAGCGTGTCGGATCAAAGTCACTCAGTCAATCGAGGATAACATCGAAGAGTTGAGTGCGATGCAAAAGGAGTCGCTCATTGAGTGGGCTGTTCAGCAAATGAATGCGTTTCGGGCTGTCTTTGAACCTCGACTATCTTCTGTCTGATTTATAAGACTTCCCGCGAGCCACCCACGAAGAAGATGATCTCATCTACCCTGAGTACATCTCGGAATTGTGGCCACGTTGGTGTCGAACTAATATATCAGACAGGGTATTCACATGACTGTAATTTTAACATTATGAATGAGCTAATGAACTAGAGTCTCAATTGTTTTTGAAATACTAACACCACAACATATATGCCAGTATAACGAAATGGGTTGGAATATGCGTTCAATCTTCAGAATCTACTCTAAGGAGGGAATCAATGGCTGAGAGCGTCATCGCAGACTACATCTCCCCAAGCGAGGAGATTCGAGCAGCTGATGGAACCATAGATCCATCTGGTTTACTCGACGAGATTTCGCTCTACAACCTCTATGACGAGCGAGATTCGCCCGAACAGGACGCAGAGCGAATCCTCGAAATCACATACCCGACCGAGACACTCACATCAATCATAAAGAATACCGCTCGCAAGCTCGACGGAGACGTCGACTTCTCAGAGGGCAGTCAGATTGTCGGTGGTGGGTACGGCAGTGGGAAAAGTCACATCGAACTCGTGGTATATCATCTGTTTAACTCTCCCGACCTCGGACAACGTTGGCTTGACCAACGTGGTATCGACGTGGAGCTTCCGAACGAGACGCGGACAGCGGCGCTCCAGATGTTCAACTTGGACAAGAACTACAACCGCTTGTCCGAGGCTGTTGGCGATTACCTTGGTATCGACCAGTGGGCAGAGGGTACGGATCTACCACAGGTTCACGAAATAAGGGACACACTCGAAGATAAGCCAACACTCATCCTCATCGACGAGCTTGAGCGGTGGTTCGGCATGGCCAACCGCGCCGAGTACCAAGACGACAATCTTGCGTTCCTACAGAATTTGCTCGAAGCGGCTGGCCGTGACGATACCCCTCTGAGTGTGTTCGTCTCACTGCTCTACAACGACGAGGAGGTGCAAGCGATTACTCAGCGGACGAACCCATTTACTCACGACCTCTCGTCCCGACGGGATGAAAAAATCGACTTTATCCTCCACCGACTCATCGGGTCTGTCGACGACGCAGACGGCGTCGCCGCTCTAGCGAAAGAGTACACTGACGTCTATCGGCAGAACGACCAGATACAACTCGACGACTACCACGACATGCAGGAGCGGATCGAGCGGTACTACCCGTTCCACCCGCTCTTGCTGAACCTCCTGATGGAGAAGTACTCCGAACAGCGCATCAGTTCGGACGCACGTGGTTTACTCCGGTTCCTCACCGAGATTCTCCGAGATAACTTCTCAGAGGTAGACTTCATCCTCTCCGGAGACGTGGACGTGTTCTCCTACACCGACCGCTTCCAGTATATCGACGGCGAGTTGGTCGGGAAATACGTCAACGACTACCATCGGCTTCAGAAGCCCGACGAGACGTTTGAGGAGTTCCATGAAGAACTTCTCAACATTGTTCTACTCCACAGTCTGGCACGCGCGGGAGAGGAAGGTGCGAACAAGCGCCAGATGTTGATGGGTACGATGCGGAAAGGGGTCAACGCCCATCGAATCATCCAGGTGTTTACTGAGGAGGTCTACGGTCACGCGTGGCACATTCACCGCATTAATGGCGAGTATGCCTTCGACGTAGACGAGAACCCGGCGGCACGAATCGAGAAAAAGGCACAAGATATTCACAAGCACGACGCGATTCATCGCGTCGAGTCGCTCATCCGTGAGGATCTCTTCGGCGGCCACAACAACGTCCACATCATCGACCCGGTCAACACCAAACAGAACATTCCCGACAACAAGGCACTGAAGGTTGTCGTCTCACTCGGCGCGAAGCGGAGTTACGACGAAGACTTCGAGGAACTCACAACAGGGCAGAGCAGGGAGTACAACAACACACTCGTCCTCGTCACACCCGAGAAGCGGTCGAGCGTCGATACGAATACGGGAATCATCGAACTCGCCCGGAAAGTCATCGCTGGGGAACAGCTCAAGCGTGAAGAAGACGTTCTCCCAGAAGGGTTCGACGAAATTCACGACCAGAACTACCAGAGTCTTCGAGACCGCGTGCGCGACAAGTACGGCACAGTCCACACGTCGACAGAGCGCGGTCTGTTCCCCCAAGAACTCCCTACCAGTGGGAACCTCGATTTCTACGCAGCGACCGTTAAAGTTGTCGAACCAGACAGCAGTCAACTTCGTTCGGAGGTCAAGAATGTCGTTAAAGAGGCTGGAGCGAAGGGGATTCAGTATGAACACCTCAAGAATGATTTCTACCGCAACCCGAAGTTCACAACGCTAACCAGTGAAGACGACCTTGAAGACGCCATCGACTCGCTCTGCCGTGATGGCGTCATCGAGGTTGGGAACTATTTCGAGGAACGCATCAGGAGTCTTGGGAGCGACACGAGTCTCGTCCACGAGCAGTATATTGAAGAGGAGGAAGATGACGAGGACGAGTCGACCATCACCATCGACATGTCCGGTTCATCGTCGTCCAATCCATCGCCAAAACCCTCGAAAGCCAGTAACGGTGGTACCACGGCAACGGGGTCGACGACTGAGACCGGGGGCCGCACTATGGATAAGACTCCGACCGCATTCGATTGTCCGCAGTGCGGTGCCGAGTTGGAAGGTTCGGAATGTAGTGAGTGTGGCTTCGAGTTCAGCGCGAGCGACGTTCGAGAAGGCAAGATCTCCGTTGAAGGACTCGATGCGGAGGAAATGCTCGATGTGTTCGGTATCGAGGAAGAGAGCGGGCCGAAGATTCGTCCGCACCCGATTATGGGGACGCTTGATGCCGACAACAAGCCAGACATCATCGACACGCTGGAGCGCGAACTTGGACTGGAGTGGGACATCCACGAAGCAGAGATTACCGTGAATGGAACGCTAACCGCGGACGAACTCTCAGAGTACGGTATCAATGTGAGTGCCCTTGACCAGAGCGTCTCGCTCGAAGAGACGTTCACTATCAGGCCTGACGATCCAATGAACAAGCAATCGTTCCTCGGTCTCGTGATGGATTTGAACGTCCCAGAACACGCTTCCCTCTCAGTCAAGCTGAAGGTGAACAAAGGTGACTGACGGACTCTACGGACGGTCGGAGTTCGATGCTCTCCTGACCGAGGAGAGCATCTTCGATGGCGTCTTCGAGTGCCTCCGACGAATCTGGGGTGAGGAGGATGCACTCGGTGAGCGCGAACTCGGAGGGTCGGAATATCAGACTCGGCTCCTCGAACGCGAACTCGCCAAGCTGTACCCACCACTCTACGACGAGCTAGCCGAGCAGATGGGTGACCACCCCATCACGTCGCTTGAAGAGGGTTGTGGCGTCATCATGGACGCTCTCAGTCTCCGCGAGGGATTTCGCCTCGAACGTGAGTTCGCGGATGAACACGGCTGGGACGTGTCGCTCACGTGGGCACCTATCGAACGCCTCCCGAGTGAGACGCAGTTCGTCTGCCAAGAATGGTTCGACGCACACAGCCCGTCGGCGGTCAACCGCGACGACTACCGTTACATCGGCGATCTCGACGTACCACAGCTTCCAGGTACGTCGCCGGAGTACGTTTGGACACGACACCCAGATAAGAGACTCGAAGCAGCGCTTCAGGGTAATTACTCGACCGAAGAGATAGAAGACATCTACGAGGATGTGAAGGGTCTTCTCGAGAACATCGTTTACGAGAGCGTCCACACAGAGTTCCTCGTGACGAGCGACCACGGGTACGTGAACCACCTCGGCACTTCTCCATACACGCTTTCGGACGAGTTGGAAGAATCGCTGAAGGGCAAGTTTAGTAGTCGGTTCACCGAAGTTTCCAACAGCCAAGCGTTCCAGCTACTTGAGCGTGCGAACATTATTAAACGAATAGATAACCACTACGTCGTACGCGGCCACCACAAGTGGACGAAGCGAGGCGCGGCGAAGAAAATCATGCACGGTGGGTTCAGTCTCCCTGAGTGTATGACTCCGGTACTGCGTATCAACACGACTGGAGGAAACTGAAAATGGAAACATGGGATAAACTTCCGCTAAACCATATGGATGACCTAGCTGAGCGCGAGAAATACAGAGTGGACGTATACCGACCCATCTACTCCTTGCACAAGTGGTGGGCACGACGACCAGGTTCTACTTTTCGTATCCTTGGATTAGCCGCTCTCACGGACGATAGCACAACTAAGGACGATATTCTCCGGATGAACCAATCGGAGACTCGGTACGAAGGGATGTACCTCCAGTCTCAAGAAAACAAATTCAGCGACAAAACCGTTCTTGACCCCTTCGCAGGCGGCGGAACTACTCTGTTTGAACTCAACCGTTTGGGAGCCCAGACCATTGGGTATGAACTAAACCCAGTCGCTTGGTGGGTAAACAAGAAAAATATTGACGAGGTCGATACTACTGAACTCCAGGCATCGGCTGAGAAACTCCTTAAGAGTGTACAAAAAGAACTCGGCTCTCTCTATAAGACCACAGACCCGCGGACTGGAAGAGAATCAGAGATTTTGTATTCGTTCCAAACTCAGGTGTTGCCTTGCCTGACTTGTGGCGAGAAAGTGCAGTTGCTCAAAAACCGTATCCTTAGAAAGAAGGGCAAGACACAATCTGCGTTCATTTGTTGCCCGAATCCAGACTGTGACGACCGCGTTCACGAACTGAACCAAGAGATACCAGATCAATTCGAATGTTCGGCATGTGGAACCGAATTTGATCCCAGCGATGGAAACACTACTCGCGCGAAGTATACCTGTAGCAATGGCCACAAGCACGACATTAAAGAGACTCTGAATCGGCAGAACTCGAAGCCAGAATTTGAGTACTACGCGATTCAGTACGTTACCCCACAGGGAGAGAGACGGTTCAAAAGCTTTGATGACGAAGACCGGAAGAAGGCAGAGAAGGCGTCAAAGCAACTTGAACAGAAATTCGACCAGCTACCGATTCCGACCCAAAAAATTCCGTCTGGTGATAAGACTTCCCGTCTTACTGCTAGAAACTACGAAAGGTATCACGAGTTATTCTCGGATAGGCACTTACTCACCTATGGTACTCTGTTTAACAGAGCTAGAGAAGTGGAAAACGACAATATCGGAGAATTCCTAGTTACTGGAATATCACACGCTCTCAAACGAGGAAGCCTGCTTATTAGATGGGATTTCAGCGACAACAAAGGAAGCAGTGTCTTTCCTCGCCAGTCCTATATTCCTCGGGCACAACCGGTTGAAGGGAATCCACTCAATAGTGACGGAAATATTGTTGCTGTCGAGAATTTCTTAATAAACGTAGTTGAAGCCAAGGAGTACTGTGAACGACCATTCGAAAAAATGAAAGAGAATGGAAAAGTCGTCCCACACTACGTACAGAACGAATCTGTAAGTCAAAGCCGTAGGCGTCAATTGGAATGCAAAACGTCCGAGAGGTTGAACTTAGACGACGAAAGCGTTGATTTCGTCATCACAGACCCGCCATACTACGACAACGTACAGTATAGCGAATTGGCGGGATACTTCTACTCTTGGCTACACCAAGTTCTGGGCGACGAGTATGACGAATTTGCACCAGAACATGTTCCAACTGCACGAGAAATCGTGGCGAACTCTCGTACGGGAAAAGGAGAGGACTTCTTCATTGAGAGCCTCACGAATGTATTCAAGGAGAGCCACCGAGTTTTGAAAGAAGATGGTGAACTGATGTTCACATACCATCACAATGAGAATGAGGCTTGGGGAGTCATCCTCCAAGCTCTCGTTGATAGCGGATTTACGATTACGGGAGCTTATCCAGTGCAATCGGAGATGCCAAGTAGTATGACTATCTCCTCATTGGAGAACGCAGAGTATGATATTCTGATATTCGCTAACAAAGACGAAGCAGAAGACGAAATTACACTATCTGAGCTTCAACAGAACCTCTTCTTCGAACTACAGGATATTGTCAACGAGGAGCAAGAGCGGCATCAAAATCTATCACAAGCAGACCTTGGCGTCGTACTGCGCGGCAAGTGCTTGTACTACTACTCCAAGCACTATCCTGAAGTCTACTCCGACGGAGAGAAAGTCGGTGTAGAAGAAGTATTGGAAACCGTTGACGGCATTATTGAGCAGGTCATAGAAGGGTCGACAAATCTACCAAAGGATTTAGACTCAATTACGAGAGCCTATGCCGCGTTCATACGCCGCGCTCCAGAAGATGCCAATTCGCTACAGAAGCACTTACTGGCCAAGAATCTGAACGTAGATGACTTGGAAGATGAGAGGTTGGTAAAGGGAGGCCGCAAGGACAAACAGCCCATCTCCGCAGATGAGAGAATTACACATATCGAAAAGAAGCTAAATGGGAATGGAATAGGGGCAGTGGAGTTGCTGGACATCGACAAAATACAGTACCTTTACCATCTCTACAAGACTGACCAAAATACGGCAGAGTACCTGAAGGAGTGGAAAAACGATGACCTCCAAGAACTCGCCGAGTTCCTGTCCGAGGTGACCGGCGACGAGCGCTACGAAAACGTGATGGAGATGAGCCTCAGCCAATTCTAATCATGCTTCGACCAGGATACAACCTTGTGACGGAATCGGTGGCTGAGACCGAAAACGAGCTGGCAGCGTTGGAGTTTTTCAGGCGGGTCGCTGCCGACGAGAACGTGGAGACACCAGTCTCGGTTACGGGACTCGACGACCTGCTATACGATGCTGCAGAAGACGAACGGGAGTTGATTCTCGGCGATCTTCGGCAAACGCTTCGAAAGAGCCGGTCGTTCGGGCCGATGGATGCTGTGCAATTTATCCTCGATGGTCGGTTCGTCGACGATCTAGAGTTCCGCGTCCGAATCGAACGGAGTGGGGATGGAGTTTATCTCGATATCGGCCAGATGTTCGTTGAGGAACCCCAACCGATGAGTGGAACTCACGCAGTCGCTCGGAAGTAATTTTCACGGGATATCTCGACATTCTGGCCACAGACGCTCCTCAACAACGATCTGGACGACGATATCATCTTGATGGTCTGGTACCGTTTTAACGAAGATGGGTTCATCCTAATCGGGGGGGAACGTACTGAAACGGCGTAGTCCAAAGTCAGAACCCATGACGCCTACGTAAGCGAGTCTTAAGCCTACCACTGTAAGCCTGGCTCGACAACCTTCGCTCATCAACTGATTGCTTCGTTCAGAATAAGTGAGTTACTAATTATGGGATGGCACAATGAAGTATTGCTCTTGTGTAGGAGATTGTTGATTCAGGTGCGGTCGATTGAGTTGGAGTGCTAATCGGCGTTCTAAGTGCCCCCTAAAACTGAGTTATTATACACCACTCGCAACGACAAATCGAAAGACAGCGGTTCATCAGCAATGTGCTACACAAGAGCGTACTACAATTATCATATGCACATGAACCTAATTCAGTGGCTTACACTCACGTCTGGGCGTACTTCAGCGAGATCGGCTCGCTGAGTGTCATCAGTGAAAGACCAGACAGTCAACGATCAGAATAAACTCATCGAATTGATTCGAGCCAAGACTGGAACATTACCGCCCTTAAACTCAAAGAATATGAAAGCGGATTCGCAGGCGAAGTCATTGACGCAGAAATCGACCTTACCGTTGAAATTGACTACCAGAACGATGAAGACGACCAGAATCCCAACCGGATCAAGTAGGCAAGAGGAGCTACCCTCTATTATCTCATAGGTACTATCATTAAAGTAATGATTATAGATGGTAACCCTTTTGTCGTAGAACTAGATTTTAACCGATCCACTCTCGGTCATCGTAGCGCCATCAGTGGGAAAATCGCCGGAGTTTACTCAACATACTCACCGATCAACTAAGTCTCGCAAATCTTGTGAATCAACCTCTCCACCGCCCTGCTTAAGCAGAGGGTTTAGTGAAATTGCGTCAATAGGTACGTCATCTATACTTTTTGCACCAGCGTCAACCTCATACAAGATTTTACACTGTTCCGCAAGAATATCAGCAAATGCAAGTGCAGATTGGTGTGTTATAAATGACACACTTCGTTGTTTAGATTTTCTAGGTACCTCCCTCTCCCAACCTTTTCTCGATGTAGCCAATAAAACCACATTTGCGTCTATTTTTTCTGCATTCTCTCTTGCTTGGATAATATGGTCGACCTTCAATTCGGATGCTTTGTTGCGGTTATTATTATCCCAACCTTTGATCTCAACAGCTAAAGTGAGTACTTCATCGGACGAGATATCCCAGGACACACTTGCATCATTATCTTTCAATTCACGTCTTGGTGTGTTTGTCCCTAGCAGTTCAAAAGCATCGATATATGAATCTAAGAGGTCTTCATGATCTGCTGATGTTAGTCTACTTCTCCAATACGTTTTCCAAGCATCTATGTTACTCCTCTTTTCCTCTTCTGGGATTTCATCATGATGCTCTTCAGACCAATAACCAAACTGAGTGACAGATTGTTTCTTCAACTCAATGTGTATGATTTCCTCACTTGGTTCAACATCATTTTCTGTCACATTTGTCCGCATTTGCCTGAATGCGTTCACTAAAGACCCGCTAGGAGGATTACGTTGTAGAGCCCGATCTATGGCAGATTCAATTGACCTACCCATGATTTTATTGGCGCTTTCTTCCTCGGCTATTGAGTAACAGAGAGCCTGAAAGTCAAAGAACGATGCATGTGCCATATAATCTCCTTCTTCCGCATCCCTAGCAGATGACGCGAATTTTCTCGCTGCTTCTGAGAAGTTCCCACGGGATGCTAGCAAGTTTGCCTCAATCAAGTCTTCAGCGATAGGATTGAAATCATCAATTCTGCTATCCAATAGTCGACCACGAACACGCTCTTGGCGGTCAACATATTGGTCTCGAACGCTGTCATCTCCATCTAAGAATGATGCAAGTTCATCCAGTAATCCTTCTTCAACAGGAAGTGAATATTCTCTTTTTATCCCTCTCTGCCCAATCAAGAGATCCAAAAGTACAGCCGGATCAAGAGATTTTGAAAATACCGATCCTCTGGAGATCGGTAATTTATCCGCAAGCAGAAGATGTACACTTCTATCGTCAGGATTTCTGTTTAATCTCCCCAATAATTGAGAAAGACGAACCGCCAAACTCGCATCTGCTACTGTACCCGATTTTTGGAGGTCACCTGCAATGACTTCATGCCCAGAGGTGGAATATGGTAAATCTAGATGAATTCCCACCCGACAAATAGAGGGATGAATGTCAATACCAGAGGGCCGGTTCACCAAAACAAGTATACGGGGTTCCGGTAATTCTTTAAGATCATCTATACTCTGATCTCCTTGATACCTAATAACACTGATATCATCAATCATTTTGGATGATACCGCTGCGTATGTACTTTCGGACGAAGTCGAAACAAGGACTGAGCCGAATTTCTTCGCCCACTGTTTAATTATATTAACCTGAGCCTCCGAAGGTGGAGAATAGGATCCAAGATCGGGATACGAAATCGCAATTCTGGAACCCATCTCTGGGGGCTGGTCGTCCAGTTCAACCTGTGTAAGTGGATCTGAAAGACCAAGTCTTTCTCGTAAGAACTCTACTGACTCCTTCGTCGAGGTCATCAACAGAATCTCATTCTCACTCATTTTCCGATGAGGAGCAGCTCCAAATGACTCAAAGGGAGGGATAAATGGTCTCCAGCAAATCGAGTTGTGAGTAATAATGCATGGCCAGTATACGAACTCAGGAGAGGCGCTGAGACGCTCATCTAGGAAGTACCTAGACCAACCTGTACCCTGACTTAGAGCACGGACGGCTTTTTTTATTGTCTCTGCCGCCTCCTCTGATGAAGGAGGTGGCATTAAAACCGCCTTCCCACCTCGATGGATAGGTTTCTCTATACCTTCTATCTGATCCTGTAGTCGAGGATTGTGATCTTTAATCAGATTCCGTATTTTCTTGAATTTCCGCCCCCAATCGTGTCTTGTGAGTTCAATAGACGAATAAGAAAGCTCCTGACCGACAAGGGCATGAGCATCATCAATTATTAGAGCATTAGCTCTATGTACCCCGCTACCTAGAAAGTATCCGTTATAAGAGAATACACCGACATGAAACCCGATATCATAATCTTCAATATCAATTTCTCTTTGATTTGAACCACCCTCGTAAGCTTTTTCACTACTGCTTCCAGGAATGTGTCTAGCTTCGATATTTACTTTGTTTGCCTCCCTAAGTACCTGCTCAGCGTGGGCATCAGATTTCACAATATATGCGACAGAATCTCCCTCATCCATTTTCTCTTGTGCAAATTTCAACGCTACTCGTGTTTTACCACTCCCCGTTGGCATTACCAAAGATTTGTGCTGGGACTCAGTATCCTGGATTGATGATAAAGCGTTCACCTGGTATGGTCGAAGGTTCGGATAATTTCCCATGACGACTCCATAAAAACACTATCATGAAATAATACTATTCATTATGGGCACAAACCTGAGTTACGTCCATCTATGTTAAATAGAGCCGGGGGAGTTCGAATAATGTTCGGGGCATTAAGTGCTGATAACACTTCCAAGCAAAAAGGTTATGTCACCACCAAATAATCTATAAACAAGTAATGTCGAACGGCGAGAGACAATGGATTCAAGAACGAGTCGATAGTCTCACTGGAGATGGTCCCGCACGACTCAAAGAAATTCATCCAGAAGTCTGTAACTCGTTTGGTCCGTGGTCTGCACTAAAACTAATCCTCCATTCGGCCACGGTCAACATGTACACAAAAGTGATGTCAGGTGAGAATAGTCCATTCGATGAATTCTACTATGTAGATGCTCTCGCCGGGACGGGATTATCCGAATATGAAAACGGCGACTGTTTTCTCGGATCACCAATTCTCGCGTCAAAATCCGCTGCAGAACCTTTTAAAAAGATGTACTTCATTGAGGGCGACACCAATAACGCAGAGGCCCTGGAAGCCCGACTGGAATTAGCTTTCAATGACTCATACTTTGACGTGCAGGAGCCAGAGGACTGGGAAGTCCTACCCGGTGACACAAACGAACGCATTGACGACGTAGTAACCGACATCTGGCGACAACGGTCACCGGGAGCGAAATTCCACACACTCACTTTCGTGGACAATCAGGCAATGGACTTCGACTGGGTCTCCATGGAAAAGATGGCCGAGTTGAGCACCGACTTCCTCGTAACGTACCAGGGCGCACAAGCGGTCGGGATGAACATCAACATCGAAGCTACTCACAGAGGCAAACTGAAGGACCACTTCGGACGAAACCTGTGGGATCACGGATTGGAAACCCGAGAGGACTATAAGCAAACGTACATCAAACAAATGCGGAGCCTCTTCAACTCTGACTCTATTCAGATCCCGACCAAAATATACAGTGGGCGGAAAAGCTACGACTACGATGTCGTCTATGGAACCAGAGAAACCAAGAACGGAAGCGGCTACGTTGATGCCGTAAAGTACGTTAAAGAGTTCGTTGAGAACTTCGATGGTCGGGATGTCGAGGACATGATCGAAGTAATAAATGGAAATCAATCGGTTATGGAGGATTTCCTTCCGAAGAACGCCGAGATCGATGAGTCTCTCCTTGGCGGAAACAACAAAGACGAAGACCAGCGTAGTTTAACTGACTGGTGCTAAAACACTCAAAGTATGAGACTCCAACAGGAATCGAACGGAAGCCACTATCTCCTCTCCGGTGAAGCCCAAGACAATCTAGGTTCATCGCCAACTCTCGATACTTTACGGGAAGCGGACCGAAAACACGGTGATCCATTGGACCGCCTCGACATACTCGATGCGAACCTGAACTGTTCCAAATGCGGATCAGAACTCACCGAACGGTTCAGTGCGGCAATGAACGGGCAGCTCCTCTGCTGGCAATGCGCGATGAGTGATACAGCAGACACAACCAATGAAATCACTCGAACGACGGATTCTGCGAAAGTAGTCCTCAGTAAGTCAAATCTATTTCATAAAAGTCTGTGTGACTATGTGATCAACGTTGCTACCGGCTGTACGCATGGATGCAAGTTCTGTTACGTTCCGTCCACACCCGGAGTCTCCGCCCGTGGCGATATGTTGGGCGAACGCGCAGATGTCGAAGATGTTCAGCGTGACTGGGGAGGTTACTTGCTCTACCGCGACGACCTTCCAGAGCGTCTTGGACGGAAGTTAGAACGAAAACGAAAGTGGAAGTGGACCGAACGCGGTCAAGGCGTCGTCATGCTCTCTAGCGGTACTGACTGTTATCAGGACCGGCGAACTGCACAAATCACACGCGGCTGCGTTGCTGAACTCGTTGAACACCGAATCCCCGTTCGAATCCTTACGAGAAGCCCAGCAGTATGCCGAGATATTGACCTCTATCAGAGAGCAACCGAGCTGACCGACGATGGCATGTTAGTTCGCGTAGGTTCGTCGATACCATGTCTTGAAGAAGAACAAGTGCGGGCCATCGAACCCCGTGCACCAGTACCATCTGCCAGGCTCAATGCCCTACAAAAACTGAGTGATGCTGGTGTACCGGTATACGTCTCAATGTCTCCTACGTATCCGACTCAGGATCGAGATGACTTCGAATCGCTCATACAGAAATTCGCCCAGTTAGATCCGGAGGTCGTATTTCATGAGCCAATAAATCCTCGTGGTGCAAATTTTGATATGACGGTCGAAGCAGCACGGGAAGCAGGAGAGACTGAGTTAGCGAACGAATTAGCAAAACTCCGTGACCGGGAATATTGGGTTGACTATTCATTGAAACAAATGAGGTGGGCAGAAGAGTTGGGAGATGAGTATGGCGTAAACGTCCATATCTGGCCTGACAAACAAGTCATAACGTCTGTTGACTCAGAAACGGAGACAGAACTTCGAAACCAGCGAAAACGTCCATCTGGCGAGATAATCCCAGATGTTCCGCTCCCAACCTAAATCACTTTCACTCCACTTACCTGATCTATTTGGGGTTGAGGTTTGTATCTCTGGGTAAGTGCACTTATGCGTCTCACTTGGGAGCAAACGGGAGGCTGGTTCGACCGCGAGTTCTCTCTGGTGGACGAGAAAGAAAATACCGTTGAGTCTCTCGGAAGTAACCCTTCTCTTATTACACTACGTAACGCCGAACAGGAATACGGGGAACGAATCGATCTTTGGCAGGCTGGTCTCCTTTGCTCAGATTGTGGAAACGAAATCAATGGTCGGTTCGGCTCAACACCGAGTGGAGATTTGCTCTGTTGGGAATGTGCAATCGATGCACAGAGTGACGAAGAGAACCAACTAACCGTCAATACGGATCCGACAAAAGCAACCATCAGCGAATCACACCTCCACGAAAAGAGCCTGTGTGATTACGTGGTTAACGTCGCGACCGGCTGCAGACACGGATGCAAATTCTGTTATGTTCCATCCACACCCGGAGTCTCCGCCCGTGGCGATATGTTGGACGAACGCGCAGAAGTTGAAGATGTTCAGCGTGACTGGGGAAGTTACTTGCTCTACCGCGACGACCTTCCAGAGCGTCTCCACACCGAACTCGAAACCAAGGACTACTGGAAACATACGGAAGGAGGACGAGGAGTAGTGATGCTATCGTCTGGTACAGACTGCTATCAAGACCGACGAGCAGCTCAAATCACACGTGGTTGCATCGCGGAACTCGCCCAACACGGTCGGCCAGTCCGGATTCTCACTCGGAGTCCTGCAGTCGTCCGCGACATCGATCTTTTCAAAGAATACAAAGACCTGATTACGGTTGGTTCTTCAATCCCATCACTGGATGATGACCTGGTTCGTACAATGGAGCCGAACGCTCCACCACCCTCTGCTCGATGGGAAACGTTAGACCGACTTAGAAAGGAAGGAGTTCGTCGTTTCGTATCGATGTCCCCAACCTATCCAACGATGGGAGAGGACGAGTTCTGGAACGTTTTAACCTTCCTCAAAGCTTTAGACCCAGAGGTTATCTTTCATGAACCTATCAATCCACGTGGAGAGAACTTCCAAATGTGCCTCCGAGCAGCCAAGGAAGCTGGCCGTGATGCACTTGCCGACGAACTGGAAAAGCTCACAAATCATCAGAACTGGATAGAATATGCAATCGAACAGATCGACCTAGTTCAGCGGCTCGCAGACGAGATTGGAGGGCTTCAAATCCATTCATGGCCGGATAGAGAGCTCATTCAGTCGACAACCGGTGAGCTCCGATTCAAACTTAATGACATGAAGGACTCTGTGTCACCGGAACAATTTGGTGAGGAGCCAGTAGAAGAGTCAGAATCGCAATGTAGCCTCGTCGAGGATCCCAAGAATATCCGGTCACAGATTCGTAGTTGATTGCCAGTGACATAGGTCCGTTCGAAAGTGTTTGAGTGGTGTGAAAATTCAGAACAAGATTAAATTGCACAAACTTATCTCTATGAATATCTATTGCAGTTGCACCTCCGAGGGGAATTCGTTTTCTGCTCAGATATTCAAAGAACTACTCATTTGAATTTTCACAGACGATTTCCCGTAACTCGGCGAGTAGCATGTCGCTGTGTTCATCAAGCACCTCAACATCACGAGTGAGTTCTTCTTTCAGACGGCGACGGACACGCGAGGTTGCCTGATATTTCCGCTCTGAACCGTGTTCACCAGCTATCTGTTCTCGTTCGGTAGCCGTCAGTAGAGCACGTTGCTTAGCCACATTCCATGATTCAACGTTTACCATTACAATATTTCCTAAGTCATCGACATACTAAGCAGTTAGGATATTTCCTAACGTTAGGAAATATCCTAACATTTAATACAATAGGAGAGGTAGCGTTAGCTGAGAAGCGCGGGATGCCTTCGCAGAAAGGCCGGTGTTGGGACACCGACCGCGCTTCTGAGCTACAGAAGCATGACTAGCAATACCCCTTCCGTAGAAAAACGCATCGACTATCAATCACTCTTCTCCGGAGGACTGTACTAATGGCGTCCTTCGACGAGAAACCCAACGGCGGACTGCTCTCACTCGAGGCCCAATTCGGTACAAAAACCTTCCACCCAGTCAAACGCCTCGAACCCACTCCCGACACCGCCGCACAGGACCCCGACCAACCCACACCCGACACTGACGAGCCGATCACCCGCGTGTACCTCGTCGAACTCCGCGTGGGCTTTCAAACCCGAACCAAGACCACCAGCCAAGACCCCTACCTGTACTGCATCTACGCCACGCCGAACTGCCAACGTTTCTTCGAACGGCGCTGCCCGATCGACTACGGCGAGCAAGGCTTCCAGATTCCCGAGGACACCGAGACCTACCGTTCGGTCGCCACCACAAAAACGGGCAACCCGAACCTCCCCTCCACACCACCTGGCGAAACCCAAGCGGAAACCCGCGCACACTATCAGCACATCCTCGCACGGTGCTACGACATCGACGCCACCACCCACACCACCACAACCGAGGTGCGCGCGTAAATGCACCCCACTGAACGCCCTCGCCGACCAGCGCTAGCTGTCGGCAGGCTAGTAGATCACGACGGATGCACATTCAGCCGCCGGAATATGTTATTTCAAATTAATGGTGTTGTGTGCGTTAAATTAATTACCCCTCACTTTCTGGGTGGGACTGTATGGTATGACATCCATTTGACCCACCGGGCCTCCTCGTCAATCCTAAGACGAGAGCATGACCTGGTGTCCTCCAGTACCGTATGGAAGCACCCACCCAAAATCACCTGGTTCCATCCCATGAAACATACAACCCGGAACCCCACCCCAAGACGTCACTCCAGCTGCTGCGACCGCGCCACCGACCATAACACCGCCCGGACCATAATCCAGCACATCTACCGGCACGATCGGAGGTGGTGCTGATGGGCGACCATAACTGCAACACGCCCCCCGCCACGACTACCTCCGACGACCATTCGTGGTCACCAGACGAGGAGATCACCACCGACGAGATCGAAGCGGCGTTCGACCGATGTCCCCATTGCGGCACGTACATCGTTCGGTGCAACGGCTCACACTCCTGCATACCAGCCGAATACCAGCCCCATTCAGATGAGTCGGAACGTCGCCGTCGCATCGAGGCTAACCCCTTCCCCGACGACGATCCAGTGCTCATCCTCGACCAGCCGACGAGCAGGGCCTACGCCTACCACGAACCAAACAACGAGGACAAACCGCTCTGTTCGACCCGAACCGACAACTCGTTCGTCACCCTCGCACGAGCGGATGCACACGACCAACTCCAAGCGCCCTGCCAGCGCTGTGAACGCATTCGCCAGAATCGGGAGGCCGACCAATGACCGACCGAGAAACGGTTCTCGCGCTTGAATGCGCTGACCCAATCCAAATCCACACCCAAAAACGCACTCTGACGGGCATCATCTATCAGTGTGAGCACCGCGAGCCCGAACTTTCCTGTCGTGGACCAGAACCCGGTGAGCACGTCCTGTACGTTGCGACGCCCTGCCATGACCTCTATCGGCTGCAGTACAGCTACTACGACGAACTCGACCACACCGAGGCCAAACTCGATCGGTACGGCCGAACACCAGATGGTCGATATTCCTGGCTCCGCACGGGTGCGCGTGTCGAGTGTATCACCAATCCAAAGGGAGGTGAGCAAGCGTGACGACCAACCAGCGTCCGATCGTTCCCCAGCCATTGAATCCGCGCGACACCGAGGCACTCACTACTCGTCTCTCGCCCGGTGACCGTGTTCGGATCACGACGACCGAGTTGCCACAGACGATTCTCACAGTGAGAGAGACGCACCCGCCGACAAGTTACGTCCCACACCTCGTACTGACGGCTCCGCCGATCACCACAACGGCACAGGACACTAGCCAGCAATCCACCTACCACTGCACTGCCAGCCCGTCTGATTCGCCCATGACGGTCATCGAGTACACCCACACTGCTACAGACACGACCGCCCGCTGTATCGGGACGCTCACCACAATTGTGCACTTTCCGCGTCTCTCAACGCCAACTGACGACACCGCAGTCAAATCAGAGGTGTCTGCCAATGAGTAACACCACTACTTCCGGAGCGTCCAGTGGTAGAATCATACCGACATCATCGGTTCGTATCTCTAGGGAGTCCGCTCGGCCGCTTAATGGAGGCGTCTTCTAATGGCGGTTAGTGACTATAACGAGTCACTCGATCACGATATCCTTGCAACCGTTGTTGCCGACTTGGTCGATGAGAAAGTCGAAGAGCGAATCAACTCCGAACTCCAACACTACAAGAAGCAACTTGCACAAGCGGAACAGGAACGGGACGAGCTGCACGAGAAAGTCCAGGGAATGCCATCGAACAGCACGTTCCGCTACACGTTCGCGAAGATGGCAGCTGAACTCTCGGGAGAAGCAGTGGAGGATTACTCGAAAGAACCCCACGAACACATGAGCAAGTTCGCCTCTGTTCGCGACGAGATTAACGAGCTCTATCGAACTGTCGAAACGCACAAAGCAACGCTCCAGGATGTTGGGCACGGCAAAGCAGACGGGAAGGAGGATGCGTGGAACCGAACTGTCGAAGCCGCCAACAACCTTCACGGGACATCAGGTGAGAACACGGTCAGTGTCGATGGCCGGTACGACGTCGTCCTGTTCGCGAGCAACATCCAGCAAGCGACTGGGTTCAGTGAGCGATACTGTCTCGATCTCATTGAGGACTTTGGTGAGAAACACGGTGTGACGTGGAAGGCTTACGAACCACCCTCGGAGCAGAATAACGGGAACGCCCGACGCAAGCGGCTCTATATCGATCTCGACGTGTGGGACGACGACTGACGATTCGATCCAACCCGTAACGGTCAGCACGAGGGTTCGACTCCCTCGGCGGGTCATTGCCCGACTTGGTGCGATGAGCAACCTTCCCGGAAGACCGGGAGGGGGGTGAACTCGTTCACCTGCTGAGCTACACACGGCAGGTGGGTGAACTGGTTCATCACCCCGATCGGGTCTCACCCGCCACGAACACAGCCGAAGAAATCACGATCACGGCTGGCGGTTGAGCACCTCCGGTGGACGGAGGTGAGAAAGACAACTCGACTACTTGGGAGTAAACTTGTTATTGCGGAGTTTATGCGGTAGAAGGCTGCTCTTCACCGTGTACTGGAGAACCGGGTTCCACCCGGTAGGGGGTGATGAACGAGTTCACCACCCCCATGTGACAAATCAGTCCGGCTTGTTTACGAGCTGACCACGATTGTCCCAATCATCGTGGTTATACTCCGTATTCTTCGCCTAAGACGGGCACATTCCCGTCCATTGTTTCTCGCCAATAGATAGCCGAAGAAACCCAACCCAGCGACAAACACGACGACCAACCAGATACGCTGAGGATTCAACTCGAACAACACTCTAGCTCTTCGTCAGGCAGTAGAAAAAGGACGAAAATAAGCGCAGCAAACCGAAGCGAAGCCATGACCTCGTCACGGCTGACTCGCTCCAATAATCCACTACGACTCATACTCACCATTGATTCAGACGCGATCTTCGGTCGACGCCGAGTGGTCAGGTCGATCAATGAGTTCGACAGTGCCCCCCTTCCCATCGACGCGAATCCGCTCACCTGTTTGAATTTTTGACGTCGCATCCGATACCGATGCAACAGCTGGGATACCGTACTCCCGAGCGACAAGTGCCCCATGCGTCATCCGACCACCGACTTCCATCACGAGTCCTCCTGCATTCAGAAAGAGCGGCGTCCACCCCGGGTCCGTTGATGGGGCGACGAGTATTTCATCTGTTTCGAGACTAGCTTCCGATGGATCATGGACCACCCGTGCCGTCCCTTCGACAACACCTGATGACACAGGTGTTCCGGTTAACGTATCCCTCTCCGTTTCTTGATTCTGTGTGCCAGTTGGGTATTCGCCTTCACTTGTAAGCAAGGGGGGTGCAGTCAATGCTGCATAGCGATCGTGCGTTCGTCGCCGTGATTCAATGTCAGCGTTGAGGGGTTCACCATTCAATGCAGCAAGGACCTCATTGCGACGGAGGAACCAGACGTCATCTGGTTGTTCGATCTGTCCGTTTTCAGCTAGCGTCTTACCCGCCTCCGACAGGATTTCATGAACGGTCGCAAAGACGTACGCCATCGCATGCTTGGGGAATTCTCGGATCGAAATAGCTTTTCGATAGTTCTCGATCAAGCGACCGACGAACCATTTTCGAACGGGACCAAGGAGACCATGGTTAGCCTGGGATTTGAGGTGGTTCGTGGCTTCTGACGCACGACGTTCAAGATCGTGTAGGTGTTCGCGGTGCTTCCCGCCTGATCCTTCTTTCGCGTTGCTATAGACCGTTCGAAGAAGTACTGATGGATCGTCACGCCATCGTGACCGGCTCAAATCGATCTCACCGGTAGCGCGGTGACCAAACCGGTCAATGAATAACTCAAATGCGTCCGCGAATGCATCGCCATCCTTTGCCATCCTGATCTCACTGATCGATGCGCCCGATTCGAGCGCATCCAGGACTTCGGGAGAATCTCGTGCCAAATCAGCTAACTCCCCAAGCTCCTGGTTCATCCGTGTCACCAGCTCGTCCTTGAATCCTTTCCCGATAGCATCAAGCTCATCATCAGCATCTGGAAACATTCTTCGAAGCAGTCGTCCCGCAATGATGCCAGGGAGGAACGCTCCACCTCTCGGTGCGATCTCTTGCAAGAAGATGACCAAATTAACGTGGTCGAAGGCAGCCTGAACCCGATCTCGCGTCGTCTGTGGTGACTGAATCAGACTCGCGTGTTCCTCGCCCCATGATTGACTCCAGTTCCACAGTACATCGAGGTTTGGAAGACCAAAGATGAGTGAGTGTGAGAGCTGTGATAGGATTCGCGGTACGACCGAACGAATCGGTTCATTCCCTCGTCGAATCATCTGTGCGCTGATGAGCAAACTCTCTCTCCGTCCGCGTTGTGGAATATCATTCTCCCGTTCCGTGAGAAGTTCCTGGAGACCCGTTGCTGCTGGTTCACTTATCTTCGATAACGCACCAGGAAGTCGCTGACGAATCGGTCCAATTCGAAGCAGTGGTGTCAGATCAGCATATGCACGGTTACCTGCTTCTGCCGAGACTCCGCCGTTCTCCGGATTCCGGAAGCGCATGGCGGCGTCATCAAGGAACGACCGCCAGAAATCCACGACGAGCGGTGGGAGCGCCTCTGCCATCGCCTGCTGGTGGCCGATACTCAAATAGACGTGCAGATACTCGTCATCCGGACGCGGTGACGGAAGCGGATACAGCGAAGTAATCGGCCGGGATTGGAGCATGACGAACTTTCCGTCAACAAATGCCCACTCGATATCCTGAGGAACACCCAATAACTCTTCAATCTGCATTCCCAGTTCGATGAGCGTGTGCAACTGTGCATCCGTCAATACGCGACTCGCTTGCTCGTCCGGAGAAACGGCAATAGTTTCTGTTCCATCAGTCTCGTCTGTGCGTGAGCGGATAGCGTATGCCTTTTCACCAACATCATAGTCCAGCACGCCACCAGTCCGCTTATCCACGCGAGCATTATCTGGTGACACGTCACCGGCCACGACTGCGTCGCCGAGTCCAAAACTCGCATCAACTGACGCGATATGACGATTTCCAGAGACGGGATCAGCAGTGAAGAGGACACCCGCGGCCTTCGGTTCGACCATTTCCTGCACGACGACTGCCATTCCCACCTTTGAATGTGGGATACCGTTTCGCAGTCGATAGGTCACCGCGCGATCCGTGAAAAGGCTCGCCATACAGTCTCGAACTCGGTCAATGACTGCTGTCTTGCTATGGACTGCAAGGAACGTTTCGTGCTGTCCCGCAAACGACGCCGTCGGGAGGTCCTCTGCGGTCGCACTCGATCGTACAGCAACCGAATCAGCGCCAATATCGTTCAATGCGTCTTCCATCGCCAGTCGGACGGTATCGGGGAATTCCGTGTTTCTAATCCGTTCTCGTACTGTGGCGCTGATTTCTCCGATTTGTTCAGTATCTGTTGAGTCAAGGTTTTCTAGTGAGGTGATCACCTCGCGTGTTTCTGCAGCAGCCACCAGTGTTTGATACGCGGCTGTTGTCACGCAGAATCCTGCAGGAACAGTAAAACCTGCATCAACAAGCTGGGCAAGGTTGGAACCTTTTCCTCCGGTTATGGATATCTCAGTTGCTGTTTTGTCGGTGAGTGAGAGGGTGTATCCAACCCTGTCTGGATCAATCTGGATGTCGCTCATGTTCAAAATATCCGGTTTTGAGGAAATCTAGCTTCTAAAACAACCTTGATAGCGCCTCTGGGTTCGTTCCTTCCTAGGTTAACCCAGATCAATCCAGTAGTCATCACTTGAAATCGGAGGTCGATATAGTAAGCTCTTCTCACGAGTATACTCGCTCTATTTAAGTACCTCCACGTTAGCCTATGCAATATGAAATACATTCGAGTAATCGGCGAACCGGATCCCAAATATGCGCCTGAGCTTTTTCACGTAATGGCAGGATCGTCATTTGTAACTGAAACCCGACTTTTTGATCTGAATATTTCTCCTCAAGGCAGACCAACTCTCCTTTTCGAAGTGGATGGTAACATCGATCAGGTACGTGACGTACTTGGCAGAGTAAACGGTCTACAGACAGTTGAAGCAGCACCGATAACAGACGGTAGATTCAATCTTCTCGTCACGCTTGATCCTGCAGAAATACCCCTGTTTCAGGATTTGTTCGGCGCACTTACTCTGGAAGGAATGATCGTGGCTAAACCAGTGATCTACCGCAATAAACAGGTTCACGCACGTATTGTCGGAAGTACATCGGCCCTTCAGTCAGCAATTGGTCGGTTCCCCTCAGAAGTGGATCTCAAAATCGATTCAATAGGTGAATTTAATCAGAGTCGTGAGACGCCTCTGTCAACGCTCAGTGACAGGCAACGAGAAGCGGTGCTGACTGCATTCAATATTGGATACTACGATCATCCCCGGAAGGCGACCCACGAAGAGATCGCTGCTCAGCTTGGATGTGCCCCTAATACTGTTTCAGATCATCTCCAAAAAGCTGAGAAGAAAATCATGGCTGAACTTCTTGAATTGGAATTTGAGCGATAATACGTACGACATATAGAGAGGATGCATGCAGCAGAGTGTTATCTACAGGTGAAATAGACCTAGTTCACATAGCGGCGGTCCTATCCGGGAGCGTGGCTGCCTTCGAGCAGGTGCGCAACGTAGATACATACCGTCTGATCAGGTTCCGGCCCTTTTGTCGCCAGATTGAATAGACGCGACGATCAAGAGGATTCCATGGCCAACCTCATCTACTTCATCAACTCATCACTCGACGGCTACATCGCCGACGAGAACGGCACCTTCGACTGGACAGAGCCATCTGAGGACGCGCATGCCTTCTTCAACGACTTCCAACGATCGGTCGACACCTCCCTTATCGGCCGTCGCATGTATGAGACGATGAGGGTATGGGACACCTTTCTCCTTGACGACCTCTCCGAGGTAGAACGCGAGTTCGCTGAGGCGTGGCGGGATACCGACAAAGTCGTCTACTCAACCACCCTGGACACCGTGCCGGAACCGCGAACCCGCCTGGAGCAGACGTTCGACCCCGAAGTGGTACAGGTCATGAAAGATCAAGCCGACCGCGACCTGTCCATCGGTGGCCCCGGTCTCGCTGCGGAGGCCATCCGGGCAGGTCTGGTTGACCGGTATGTACTGCGCTTGGTCCCGACGATCGTCGGTGGGGGAACCCGAGCCCTCCCCGACGCAACGCGGGTCGACCTCGCTCTCAACACGACACGTCGTTTCGACGACGGCTCCGTCCTAGTCGACTACAGCCTCCGATGACCAAACCGACCCCAAAACAGGCAGCGGGATAGTCCACCAGTCAGATCAACGGAAACGGATCACCTTCACCTGTAAACTACGCGGGTCTGTCTACCGGCCAATCCGCGAACTTCGGCCGTGCAAGATACGCGTCCTGTATTCAGCACATTCGGAACAAACTGTCGATACGCCGTCAAGAGTGGCATGCTGACTACAAAGGGTGTATCAGGCACCCCGGGGGATCTGGCTCCAAGGTAAGATGAGTAATACCGTGTGAGATGACGACGTTCGCGAGACTGGTCTTTCTTTGACTCGGGGCGAACGCCGAACTCGATTACGACTATTGTTGGAGTCCGTCCACCGATCCGGTGTAGCTCGGACGAGGCTGCTGCTGCCGCGGCCGCGACGTGAGGTGGTCGACGACGTACTCCGCGTCCCGGCCGACGCCGGTGAACAGCCCCGACGTCATCGCATAGAGGAAGGACAGGCCGACGAAGTACAAGCCAGGCGCGTCCGGGACGATGCCGCGCATATGGACGGGCTCCTTGGGCTGTTCTTTCCCGTCGAAGATTGGGAGGTCGATCCACGAGAAGTCGGGCTGGAAGCCGGTACACCAAATGACGTTCTCGACGTCGAGGACATCGTCGTCTCCGACGACGGGGCGGCCGTCGCGGACGCCGGTCGTTCGAGGCGTCCGCTCAACGCCGGCCGCGGCCAAGTCCGCCGGTTTAGTCCGGACCAACTGGATGCCCTGGGACAGCATCTCCGGGCGCTTCCGGCGCCCGATGGGCGTCCCCGTCGTGAGGATCCGGTGAAAGAGTACACGCATCACGAACGGCACCCCCAAGTGACGGCCGAACCACGAGTCTATGTGGAACGGCACGTGGCCGACGTCCCGGCCCGACAGCCACGTCTCGTGTCCGTTGGCGACGTCGAGGGCAATCTCAGCACCGGAGTTGCCCGCTCCGACGACGAGCACGTCCCCGTCCTGGAGCTGCTCGGGGTTGCGGTAGTCGCTCGTGTGTAGCTGGACGATGTCGTCGGAGAGCTCCGCCGCGAAATCCGGGACCTTCGGAACCTGGTAGCTCGCCATCGCCACCACGACGTTGTCTGCCTCGAACCGCCGGTCGCCGGCGCTCACTAGAAAGCCTTCATCGTTCCGTTCCAGCCCGTCGACGCGGACGCCGAGCTCGACGGGCAAGTCGAACCGCTCGGCGTAGGTCTCCAGGTAATCGGCCACCTCGTCCTTCGCGGGGAAGGCGTGCAGTGAGCCCGGAAAGTCCATCCCCGGCAGGCTCGAGTAGCGGGCTGGCGTAAACACACGGAGGGAGTCCCAGCGGGCCCGCCATGCCTCGCCGATCCGGTCGCTCGCGTCGAGGATGACGAAGTCCTGGTCGTGCTGTTGTAGATAGTATCCGGTCACCAGTCCGGCCTGGCCTCCACCGATGACGACGGTCTCGTGTCGTTGGGTCATGTTCTCGTTCCTCGGTGAGTGTTGGCGCCGAACGATCGTCATGATATCTCGTGCAGGATTTCACGGCGTGAAAACCGCGAGTTCGGTCGACGCGTGGCCGCGACAGTGAGCACTGCTCGGCCGGTTCGCCGCGCCAACATCGGCGATCGTCACAGGTGACGTTACGACGGCGTGCGGGACTCGAAGGCGGCGGGGTCTACCGGGGTTGCCTCCGCACGGACCTGCTCGAAGACCGAGGTGGCCCAGTCGCGGGCTTCCGGGGCGTCGGTGTCGATGACCGCCACGAGCGCCCCAGTCTCGACGTCATGGCAACAGATGCCGGCCCGGTCGTCCACGATGCCGAGGCCGCAGCGGTCGCCGTCGGGGAGGTGGTCGTGGACGAGGATGGTCGCGTTCTCGCAGGCCGCGACCTCCATGATGCGTTCCGGGTTCCAGGCGAACGTCCCCTCCAAGACCTCGGGTGTGAACACGTACTCGAACGCCATTCCCTCGAGGGCCGCACCGCAGGCCGTCTCGAGGTTGGTCGACTTGAAGACGATGTTGTCGAACCCGCGCAACGACCCTGTCGACGCGATGAGCTGGCCGAGACGCTCGACGGGCTCGTAGGGGTACCCGGGCCCGGGGTAGGAAACTACCGCGTCGGCGAAGAGGTCGACGGAGAAGCCCGGCATCTCGACCGGCAGCCACTGCCAGACGTCACGGAGCTTCTCCTCGATCTCCATCGCGTCCCGGAGCGCCAGGAACCGGTCGGCGACGTACTCGCCGTCTTCGATTGGGATCCAATACTTGCTATGGATGAATTGGTTATAATATACTTCCAAGTTGTGGAAGGATCCAAAAACCATTTCCGATCGAGTTATGGCCGTTCTATAATCTTGGCGACCGAGAGAATGGCGTCGAACTTTGGCGGTGCTTCGGTGAGTTCCACCGTCCCTGCCTCAGAATCGTACCTGATGTACTCTGCTTCGGAGACTTTTGGCAAATCAGTGTGCAGGAGCTCAACTTCGATTCGATCGAATTTTTCCTCGGGGATGGATACTGATGCCTGGTCCGTTTCCCACTCAGCAACCTGCTCTGTGACCTCATCAACGGTGACCGGCCCCTCTTGTTGTTCAAGATAGTACAGTGCGTACCGTCGCCGTCGTTTGCCGAGGAGGTCAAAGACTCGATCTAACGATACCATCGTATCCTCTAGCTCACCCAAAATGATAACGATTATGTCACGGATGCTCACTGGATGAAGTCACCACCTCTGATGCGTATCGCGGCAATTGGAACTCATAGAGTGTAAGAACTTGACTGAGAAGCCCGTTTTCACCACAAGCCTTGGCAGTTAAAGCCGGTTAGTGATGCGACTAAACCGCATACCAAACAAACATGATGACGGAACAGTTGGGTTTGACTGGTAAGTAAGGCGAGTAAGGAGTAAGGCGCGGGACAAGAACTCATCCACCTTTCTCTGGCGTGGTCACACGTTCGCGCCAGTATCCGCGCCTCGTACGTAATATTGCTCTTCATAGTATATAGATTTTGGTCCCACCACGTGGGAAAATTGTCGCCCAGACAACGCCTCCTTGGTAGTGCTAGTAGAACTAGGAAGATGTAGAACAACGCACTACTGCACCAACTCAGTATCCTAGAACGTTACGGTGGTGTGGTCTCTAGTGGTTCAAGATCGATTGTCCCGTCACTGGTGATCGTTACATGGTAGCCACAGTACGCAAATGATACGTGGCCATCTGCTCTTGAAGTGCCATCAGTTAAGGGAGTGAACAGACTGTCGAGTGCATCTGGGTTGATGGACTGGTAGATTGGTTCCAAGTCGTCTGGTGACCGCTGGTCGTGCACGGCAACTGCCTCGACAACCAGCGCGCTTAGTCGGGCAGTGTCCAATGTCGGGATGACTGCTGTGTGGGGTGCGGTTTCCCCCGGTGATGGTTCGTGATCAACCATGGCGAATCTCGGGTAGAGAAGTATCTTCCACCGCTATTAGTTTCTCGTGTCGATACGGATGAAAATACAGGATGCATTATCAGCAATGGTTCTACAAGTGTTAACCTAATCTGGGTAATTTATGGATAAAATGGTTGTTTATCCTTCGGCATCAACTCGATATTTCTCAGCACGGAGGAGAAGTCCTATGCAGAAACAGAAGAATACTGGCCATCACACCACCATTTCGGTGAATTGTGCACAGGCGACCACCCGTTCGAGTACACCTTCTCTTCGATAGCGGACGGTCTCACTTCGGTCGTCGTATTCGATAATGCCATGATTCTCCAGTTTTGGAAGGTGACCGTGGAGGAGTTGTGTTCTGAGGCGGTCAGCATCCTCAGCTGTCCGTACATCGAACTGCGTGCAGAAATGTGTGACGAGTTCGTCGACAGTCGCGATCGGTTGGGACTCTCCATGAAAGTAATAGAGGACGTGGCGGCGGTGCTCGTTGCTCAGCAGGTCGAAGATGGCATCAAGACTCAGTGTCGGCGTATTCGGATTGCCAACAGTTGGCGTATCTGGTCGCTTGCCGCTTGTCATACTGGTTCCCTTTTGCGTCTCAGCGATTACGAGTAGTGGGCCTCACTATTGAGGGGGAGTACGAGAGGAACCATCGATGGTTAGCGCCGGCGTGATTCACTGTCGCCGGAAAAGAGAGTCGTGAGTAGTTTGTGCAGTGCCGTCTGCATATGCTGGTGGAAGGTTGGAGAGGCGATATCAAGCGTGTTCGCGAGCGTTTCGCCCGTACTGACACGCGGGTATTCGAAATACCCACTGTGAAAGCTCATCTGTAGGATTTCGAGTTGGCGGTCGGTGAGCGCTGTTTCGAGTTCGTTCAGAAAGCTGGTGCGTGAGTGGACTGGCCGCGTCCGCTGTCGTTTGGCGTGAAGGGAGGCAGCCGGATAGATATCCTGTACCGCCTCAACGAACGACCGAACGTCGACATCAGCAGGCACTTCGATGGTCAACGTCCCCTCACCATGGGATGCCATCCCACTTTGGATATAGGCTCCCCGTTCGATGAGTAGCTGGGAGGCCGTTTCAGCGCTCTGGAAGACGAATTCGAAGGAACTGTCCGCCCCTGTCTCGGCGATCAAGCGCGCCTGATCGACTCTCGATGCTGCTTGGGCCCGCTCTAACAACTGATCTGGGGCGACGTCGGTGGCGGTGACGTAAAACAGCAACGTCCCATCCGACGAGGGGACGGCGCCATCGAGCGTGATGGTACACGACAATTCGTCGGAAACGGTGAAGAAGAACGCATCAGTCTCACCCAGCGAAAATTCGAGCTCCAAAATCTGATCCGTGTGCAGGAGCTTTTTGTTTTCGGTGGCGTTGATTGCGTGGCCGATCGTCTCGCCCAACTCCGCGAAGACTGCCTGTTCGAGCTCGCCGACCACCTCCGGCGCTGGTGCGTATACGACCAGTACGCCGTAAGTCGTGTTACCATATCCGAGGGGGATACAGGCGGCAGCCCGATACCCGCATGCCAACGCATCTTCTCTCACGGCATCGGGGAACGCGTTGCTCGTCGCGATATCCTCGACGACGGTGAGGGTACCGGTTTCGAGCGTCGTCGCCGCCGATCCTTGTTCCGTCGCCGGCGCTGCGGCATCGACGGTGTGGAGATACGAGTCGTCGATGCCCGCCGCGGTTCGGAGATTCAGCCCGCGCTCCGCAGAGGAAAGATCACCGATGAGGGCGCCGAGATAGCTGTCCGACGCGGCGAACCGCTCGCAGACCGTCCGTTCGATCTCCTCGCGCGTCGGCGCAGCGACGAGCGTCTGGTTGATGTCGCGAATGATCGCGTTGAGGCGATTCACGGTTTCTAACTCGTCGCGTTGGCGGGCCACAGCACGTTCACGCTCGGCGCGTGTCAACGCTGCTTCCGTGTTCGCAGCCAAGACACGCATGAGGCCGTAGTCAATACGATCGAAGTCGTAAACCGAGGTTGATGCCGTGATCAAGACGCCGTGCGCACCGAGCGAGGTGATGATCGCACTTCGAATCGGCGTCTCCTGTGATTGGTGCTCATCAATGTCTTGGAGGTCGGGAATCACTTGTGAGTTGCCCGTCTCGAAGACATCCCAAATTAGCGTATCCTCGGGGGTGACTGTCGGGGGAGACCCGTCGAAGATGGTGGTTACTGCTTCGGAAGTGGCGACCGGTTCGAGAGCCGTTTCGTCTTCTAAGGAGAGGTGAAGCCCAGTGATTGGTAACTCTAAAACATCGGTTGCCGTTTGTACCGCTTCGGTGCAGATCTCCTGACGGGACGAGGTCGCGAGCATCCGCTGGGTCGTCGTATGTAACGATTGAAGTGCATCTTCACGCCGCTTTTGATCGCTGATATCACGGAAGATCCCTTGGATTACGCGGCGATCCTGGAGCGTGGTGACGTTCGAATTGATGGCGACCGGGATGTGCTGGCCATCGGCAGTGACAACTTTGAGATCGTCATTTTGTGCGAACAAACCGCCACGCTGTCGATGCCCCCGAAAGAGCTGTTCGTACCGGTCGGCTTCCTCCGACGGATGGAGGTCGATTTGATGCATGCCCTCGATTTCATCCGTCGGTTTCCCGAGGAGTTCAGCGGCGGCGTGATTCGCTTCCTGGATGACACCCGTTTCGGCATCGGCGACGAAAATCGCATCTGGCGCCGCTTCGACGAGGGTCTGATACTTCTCTCTCGCCGCGTTCAATTGCTCGCGCTGTCGTTTCTGGTCCGAGATATCGCGGAGAACCGCCGTATAGAGGGATTGATCACGGTACGCATGTTCGCGAAGCGAGAACGAAAGCGGGACATCGGTACCGTCTTTGCATCGCCCAACACGCTCAAGATCAGTGTGTTCAACTACTGTCTCGGCGTCATGCATATACTGGTGCAACTCGGCGAGATATTCGTCGCGATACTGCTCGGGGAAGAGGTCGTCAACTGATCGACCGACGAGTTCATCGATGTCGTAGCCAAAGATGTCGCTCGCTGCCTCATTTGCAAAGCAAATCGTCGCAGTATCATCGAGAGTGAGAAGTCCGTCAAGTGCGTTGTGAACGAGCTGTTCGAAAAAGGCGTCTTCCGTGAGTGTCTCGGTGCCCTCGTGAGGACGAGAATTCGAGTCATCTGAGCCAGAAGGAAGGGGCATGAATAGGTGTGGCATGATGCCGCAGTATTGAATATGTTTTTCACAAACATCAGGCAGTATTCTCCGTGAATCGGAGATACGGTCATCACTGATACCTGGCTCACTTCTCCGTCCTGACTCATCACCGCTTATGAGGGACTGGAACGCGGCGGATAACATCCTCGTTCGCGGTCTGAAGAAAGTAGGAGCGGGATGCTCCGAATCAACGCCTGTGGAGACTGCGCTCCATACGGGAACCACTTCGGTTCCTGCAAAGCGCGTCGTGGAAGCAGGAAGCCCCGTCCTCAACGCGCGAAGCGCGTAAGGCAGGGTAGTTCACATGCTGTTTCGGCGGTTTAATAGCGGAAACTAGGTTTCTCCCCATGTCGTTCTCTACAAACACAAGACACAAACCAAGGGTCGAGGAACTGCTTGATTAGTTGGGCGAAAGAACCAAGCCCACTAATTGTGTATACTTGCTGCATTGGCCATGCCCGAAGATAAGCGGAGTGAGCAGATGTGTCCCGTGCTCGAGGTTGAGTTCACCATCTGGAACTCGGCATATCCGTTCGTCGGCGTGTCCAAAGCAGAAGCCTGCATGTTCGAACTCGCAGAGATGGTTCCTCGTCACGATGGACGGTATGCAGAATTCTTCAACATTACGGGTGTGAATCCGAATCGAATTGTGGATATTGCAGCCGATAACGCGACCGTCGATGTCTCACTTCTCACTGAATACGAACACGGAGGGCTCTTCGAATTCCTCGTATCGGGGAATTGTCCGGCTATCACGCTTGCTGAACTCGGTGCGCTTCCACGGGAAGTACAGAGTGTAGATGGTGAGGGTCACATCGTCGCCGAAGTTCCACCACAATACGATTCCTCGGTGGTTATCGACGCGTTCCTCGAAGAAAATCCCGATGCGGAACTCACTGCCAAACGAGAAAAAGACTCAATCACGCCCCTATTCAGCCATTCCATCTTCCAGCAAGTGCTTCATACCCACCTCACCGACCGGCAGCGCGAGGTTCTCCAAGCCGCCTTCGACGCCGGGTATTACAACTGGCCGCGTGAATGCACCGGAAAGGACATCGCTGAGGAACTCAACATCTCCTCAGCGACGTTCTCCGAGCATATTCACGCAGCCGAGCGCAAACTCCTCACTATTTTGTTTGATGGTGCATAGGATGACCGCGTTAACCGCTCTCGAGAGATTGTCTGGAGATTCGGATTTTATGACTGGGTGTCATCCAGTAGCGAAACAGTTGTCTGGCCATCTGCGTGGACGGTGACGTCACACCCTTCATATCGAAACGTTACATAGCCATTTGGAGACTGCCGATACCGCTCGTACCCCGGTTCAAAGACCTGATTCAGAGCATCGGGATTAATAACGTCGTAGAGCGGTTGCATGCACTCCGGACTAGTCTCGGTTGCAGCGGCAACACTCTCAATCACGCTGTGCGAAGGTGTTTTACCGGTTCCCCAGTCGGAGTGAGCACTGTATGTTCCTAGATATAGGTCATCGTCCGCAACACCATCTGTGGAGGGGTTTTCTTGCTGCGTCATATGATAATCTACCGTTGTGGTTCGTTACGAATACGAGGTGGTTGGACACTCTTAGTCCATGTCCCTACACCTCAAGGGCGAATGTTTGGGTATCCGACCTCGCAGTGAGGTGCCTACTAAGTGACCGATTGCCGTCATTCGATTTCGTACTGGATCACAACGCACGCGTAGGCGGTCGTCGTTTGCCGTGACGGAACAAACGACAGGGTCGACAATAGTGGCTGTTATCTCGGTATGAATGATCGCTTCATACCCTTCGTGGCATATTATTATCAGTAATTCATAAGTGCCCTCGCGATAATTTAGTTCCCGCGAACTGCGCCGGGTGGTATCAGAAATCATGCCACCGTCGCCCGTCGTCGCGGCTTACCCACTACTACCCGCATGTTCCTAGGTGAAAGCGATGGTTATAGGTGCTTAGTCTTGGGGGACTCCTGTATCGAGTTCGGTGCCAATGGGAGCTGGGGGGTTCATGTGTGCCAACCTCACCCGCTCACGCGACTGCTTTGCATCGTCGACCACTACATATGATACACTCTGTCCAGGCGCACGTCCCAACCCCAAATCTGCTGCCCGTTCCAGCGCCGCTACATTCCGCGTCGCTTGCGTGTAGTCCTCCTTCTTCTTCGAAACACGATTCATAATCACCAACTCAGTCGGATCGACTGCCCCACGCTCCAGTCGATCAACCCACGACCGCAATTCCTCACAAACCCCTCTATATCACGACACGCATCCACTACTCGAATCAACGCTTTCTGCGCGTTATCGATATACCCGGGGAACTCTGCTGCCGACACTCGATGCCGCGATATTTGTACTCATCTCCCCCAGCGACCTTCCCGACATACTTCGTCAACGTACCAACATCCGATTCATGCAATGGCACGAACGCTATCCAGTCGTAGTGGGCTTCGTGTTCGAGCCGAATTTCTCCCATGTCAGGTATCTGAGTCACAAGCTACGAAAGCGACGTCTGGTTTTTCCCTTCTAACATTGTCACGTAGATATTGTGAACGATCTCACTAATCCCTGCCGTAATGTTCACAATCAGAAACGGTCATAAAGGAAAATGAACAAATATAGGAGGAGAGGATATCAATCATAAATACGAGATCGAAGAGAATGCTACCAGAACAACGAAAACGAGAAATTGTGGAGTATATTTCGGCACAAGATGGTTGCTCTGTCGAAGAACTTGCACAAGAAATGGAGTGTTCAGCAGCAACAATTCGGCGAGACTTGACCGATCTCGAAGAGAGGGAACTAATAAAACGTTCCCATGGAGGTGCCTTGCCAGTTGCGAGTGTTGGGGGAGAAAAGAACCTTCGAGAAAAGAAAGTCCAGAATCTCCAAAAGAAAATCGCTATCGCCGAGCGAGCTATCGAAGAGATTCACGAAGGCAATGTCGTCTTCTTTGATTCCGGAACGACAACGATGGAAGTCGCGAAAAAGGCACCATCAGATGGTTCATTTGTCGGTGTTACAAACTCCCCATTGATAGCACTCGAACTGCGAGAACGGGATGGCGAAGTCCAACTTACTGGAGGGTCACTTCGACAACGGACTCTCTCACTGATCGGATCGACAGCCGAGCGATTCATGGAAACATCGAACTTCGACGTCGCGTTCATAGGGACAAACGGAATCGATGCAGAGGGCGTTCTCACGACTGCAAATGCTCAAGAAGCACGAATGAAGGAGCTGATGATAGAGAATTCAAAGCGAGTCGTGTTAGTATCTACCGTTGAAAAATTAGAGCAACAGAATTTCAAGGAATTTGGGGCACTCACGGACGTGAACGTCTTCGTCACGGACGAGAAGTTATCAGAAAAGCACCGTCAGTGGTTCGAAAATGCTGCTGTTCGTGTCGTTGATGGAACGGCAACCTGAGTCCAGGTTTCTAACTCATTCTTGAGACCGTAGTCAGAGTTAGTTCTAGAATTTAGCGTGCTGGAGACTGCGGTCAGCTAAATAGCCGCTTGAGTCGAGCGAATAGCCCTTTGGAGGGATCGCCACCAAGTTGTTTTTCTTCCGGTTCGGGGGTATTATCCGAATTCGTCTCCTCTGTCTCGTCCACTTGCAGTCCGACTTCCTCGGTGGATCCCGATTCAGCGAGCGCGACGGCTTCGCGTATCACGCTCTCGGCGTCGTTGACGGCGTCTTTAACGGTTCCTTTCATGATCGGTTTCCCATCGAACCGATCGCGGCTCACAGCGGTGTCGGCAGTGATAATGACGACCTCTGCTGCCTCGATTTCTTCGGGAGTGAGTTCGTCTTGGGCACCCATCGCTCCCTGGACTTCGACGGAGATATCGTGGCCCATCTGTTCAGCAGTCGTCTGCAGATTTTCCGCGGCCATTTGACTATGAGCGATTCCGGTCGGACAGGATGTGATTGCAACTAGTTTCATTGGTTGTTGATGATGTTCGTGACGTCGCTTCTTGTATTTGCGGTCAGAGCACGTGCTGCAACGTCAGAAGCACGCGCTTTTTCGGTCGTTACGATATTGGACTTCACTTTGGGGATCGTCACCGCACTCATACTCAGTTCGTCAAACCCTAAACCAACGAGAAGTTCAGTGAAGGTCAGATCACCGGCCATTTCCCCACACATACCTATCCAGATATCGCTGCGGTGTGCCGCCTCAACACTCCGATGAAGTGCTCGAAGGACCGGCGGGTGCAAGGGATCGTGTAAGTCCGCCACTCGTTCGTTTTCTCGGGCCGCAGCCATCACGTATTGTGCGAGGTCGTTCGTCCCAACGCTCAGGAAGTCGACTCGGTCGGTAAACTCGTCGGCCATAAAAACGGCGCTCGGCGTTTCGATCATGACACCGAGTTCGGGGATCGCGTACTCGATTCCTTCCGCCTGGAGCGACCCGGCAACTGTATCGACGTAGTCGAGCGCAGCATCGAGTTCAGCGACGGTAGACACAAGGGGGAACATTACGCTCAGCGTACCACCCGAAGTGTCTGCCGCTGCTCGTAGCAGTGCGCGTAACTGTGTTTCAAAAAGGTCTTCGTCGACACCTAGCGAACGACGAATGCCACGTTCCCCGAGGAACGGATTCTCCTCGTCCGGCAAGTCGAGATACGAAATTTGTTTGTCCCCTCCGATATCGAGTGTTCGAACGACGACCCGACCATCCGGAAACGCTTCTAATGCTTCGACATACGTCTCGTACTGTTCCCGTTCGGTTGGAGGAGTCTCTCTGTCAAGGAAGAGAAACTCCGTTCGATAGAGACCGATGCCGTCGGCACCTTGCTCGACGGCGCGCGCCAACTCGGTCGGCCGTCCAACGTTTGCCGCGACTTCGATTTCGGTACCGTCGGTCGTCTCCACGCGGTTAGGACGTACATCGACGGTCGTCCCAGTATCGATGGCAGCGAGCGTCTCATCGTTCGGGTTGACGACGATCTCATCCGTCGCCCCGTTGATGATGACGTTCGAACCCTCTTCGATTCTCTTGAGTTCCGAACCGACGCCGACGACTGCGGGCAGGCCGAGCGAACGGGCAAAGATGGCGGCATGCGAGGTACGTCCGCCAGTAACTGTGGCGAACCCAGATACCTGATTCGGGTTCAACTGAGCGGTGTCGCTCGGCGTTAGTCGGTCGGCTAACAGAACTGATCCGGCCGGTAACGTAGTTAAATTGACCCGCTCGTTACCAGTAAGCGACCGAATGAGACGGTCACGGACGTCTCGAAGGTCGTCTGCACGTTCCGCCATTTTCCCATCCATTCCCTCAAACTGTGCGATCGGATCTTCGAATGCCGTCTGTACTGCACGCTCAGCCGAAGATCCCGCGTCTATCGCGGTCGAGACGCTGTCCTCGATTTGTGGATCTGTGAGGAACTGGATATGAGCATCGAAGACGGCAGCCTCCTCTTGTCCGACATGGTCTGCCGTGCGGTCGCGTTCGGCTTCGAGTTCCTCACGTGCCCGACGACGGGTGGTCTCGAACCGATCACGTTCAGCCGACCGATCAGACGGTGGGATCGTTTCATCGTCGATGGCATCAGTGAGCGAGGTATCTGGTCGATACCAGACTACGGTCCCCGTCCCCGCTTGAGGTGTGACACCTTCCCCCGTAAGCGTCTGTTCGCTCATGTATCGGCCAATTCGCTCTCCGGAGTCCTCAACACTTGTTCCAGCGCATCGAGCGCCTCGTCTGCATCTTCACCTTCGGCAACGAGACGGACGTTATCGCCACATTTTGCTCCAAGACTAGTGATGGCAATCATACTGGCAGCGGAAACAAGATTGTCGGAATCCACATAACCGATTTCGACCGTGGCATCGAACTCATTGACCATCTGGACGAACTTCGAAGCAGGTCGTGCATGCAGGCCAGCTTCCGGGACAATTTCGACTACTCGCTCGCTCATGCGACTGCCTCCCGAAGAGCTACCTGCACGTCGGTAGGTGTTTCCGCGGCATACAGGTCGTCACGGACTTCCTCGTGCATAAGTGCGCGAGAAAGAGAACTGAGGATTGCAAGGTGGTCTTCAGCCCCTGAGTCAGGGACGAGAATCATAAACAACAGTTTTGCGGGCTCACCGTCCATCGCTCCGAAGTCGACACCATCGGTTGAGCGGGTAAATGCCACCGATGGGCGCGTTATAGCATCCGTCTTCGCGTGTGGGATTCCAATTCCCATTCCAACTCCAGTGGTCGTCTCCTCTTCACGAGCAAACAACGCTTCGAGCGCCGCATCTCGATCATTTACCCGGTCGGTGTTCACGATGAGGTCCAACAGGTACTCGATACAGGCGTCTTTCTCGTTCGGTGGGTCATTAAGCGAGATATGCGGTTCTGGGAGCAGGTCATCGATGTCGTCTTGTTCGATTTCTGAATTCATATGTTTGGTAGCGGTGATCTCTTGAAACGACTAATCGTTTGTTTGTGTCGAAGTTGCTGTCTCAGTCGAAGCGACTGTTTCCTCAAAGTCACTCTTGAGGAGTGTCGCAATGGTGGCGGTAATGATTGTGCCAATTGCAACACAGGCGAGGAATAAACCGGGGTGATTCGATAGTAAAAAGACGAAGATACCGCCGTGTGGGGCAGGCATCGTGATGCCGAGAGCCATCGAAGCAGCTCCACCGACAGCACTTCCAGCGACGATACTCGGGATAACGCGCAGCGGATCAGAAGCACCGTAGGGAATCGCACCTTCAGTTATAAAGGCGAGTCCCAGTGGAATCGCACTCTTCGCGTTCTCATACATTTCAGCGGTGTACTTCTGGGGAGCGATGAAATTCGATAATGCCATTCCTAAGGGGGGAATCATCCCGGCAATCATCACTGCGGCCATCGGTTCGTAGATCTGCTCGGTCAGTAATCCGACCGCGAATACGTAAGCGACTTTGTTGATGGGCCCGCCCATATCGAACGCCATCATGCCACCGAGGATGGCGCCGACAAGCAGTGCCTCGCTTCCTTGCATTCCGCGGAGGAACGACGTCAGACCCGCGTTTGCAATGGCGACCGGAACCCCGATTACGAAAATAACGATAGGCGAGAGGATAGCCATCGTCAGTACGGGGATGATGAGGACCGGCATCATCGGCTGGATCATATCGGGAACATTTCGTTGCTTTATCCATCGAGCGACGTATCCTGCGGCAAGACCAGCAACGAGTGCACCGAGATAGCCTGCACCGGCCGAGCCGCCTTGGAGGCCGATCACATTGCCGGCGGCCTTTAGGATGGTTCCCTGCTGGATGATATACGACAACAGGAATCCAGGTGCCAACCCTGGACGATCTGCGATAGCGTACGCGATATAGGCCCCCAAAATCGGGACCATAAACGTCAGGCCGGCGGTGCCGATCTGTGCAAGGAACCAGTCGGGACGGCCGGTTGCATCGAAAATCGTCTTAGTTGCCTCTGTCCCACCCATGAAGGTCGAGAGTGCGTATCCTAATGCGAGGAAAATTCCGCCGATCGTTACGAACGGAATCATGAACGACACCCCAGTCATCAGATGTTCTTTTACAGAGGTGACATGTGATCGCAGTGCCCCTTCAATCACGTCGCTTCGTGTCATAGTCGAGTTCCGTCACTATCGTTCATAATACTATTCAATAATGCCTTCGAATGTGATTATTTCGTACCATACTATTCGAAATATTCCCTATTTTGATCATTGCTTGATGGGGAGAACGCCGTAATTGATTTCGTAGGTGCTCATTAGATCGTTCTCTAATACGCTGTTACCGGCAATTCTTCGACGCCTGCAACTGGGTTGTCAAATGTTGGAACACTTGTTCCGGAAATACTAATCACACGCGACGCAACGGCGACGCCAGTACGGAGTGCAGCCTCATCCGATCCTCCACTCTGGCGCTCAGTAAGGACGCCAGAAAGCAATGCGTCTCCTGCTCCGACCGTGTCGACGACTTCAACGTCGAGTGCGGGTGTGTGAAGAATAGCATCTGGAGTCGCCATGATCGCTCCATCTTTGCCGAGAGATGCAACAACACGTTCAAACCCGTTCTCCCGGAGTCTTCGAACTGCGGCGATTGCATCATCAAGGGAATCGACATCTCTCCCAGTTGCAGCTTCTAATTCTCGACGGTTGGGTTTACAGAGAGTATATCTCGCCTTCAGATCCCGAAGGACATCGCCACCGACATCGATCACGGTTTCCCATGGCCCCGCATCTGCAATTCGGTCGATCATTTCTGGATCGATACCGGAGGGGAGACTACCTGCAATGACGATCATCTCGGGTGTATGATGCCGTATTGTCTCGATGATACGCTCTGCATCGCTCTGGTCGATGATAGGGCCATTCTGGTTGATTTTGTACTCGGATTGCGGAGTGAGGATCGTCGTGTTCAATCGGGTAGACCCGGATATCTCGACGAAATCATTAGGGATACCACGCGTAGCCAACTCCGTCTGTAAAAACTGCCCTAAAAAGTCACCAACGTAGCCGGTGGCCACCGTTTCGACGTCAAGTTCGACGAGGTATTTCGATACGTTGATCCCCTTGCCACCAGGATCAAGCCGTGCGGTATCAGTTCGTGCAACGGTATCTGAAACCAAGTCATCTTCGAGTTGGAGCGTATGATCCACTGCAGGATTGGGTGTAACCGTTAATATCATCGTATCGAATGAAGATCTATGGATCTCGCTTGTAGCGATTCCGCTACTCGCGACGGTTTTGAAGCTCCTGTTGCTTTACTATTGAGGCATGTCATTATCGAACCATCGTTGTGGTAGTAAAATCATATACTTATTCTCTGTCGGAATGACCGGTGTTTCTCGGTACTGTTCAATCGTTCTTTTGCAGTAATAGTGCCTAAATTATGTCGGTTATGATTATTTCATATCTTTATAATCGGGTTTAAGTCTCCAATAAACTATGGACCTGATATTTTGACGCCAAAACAAGGTATCGGATGGTAATGCATGTATACCCCATGTCGACTACATGTAATATTCCCATTTTTCGAAACCCGATTCGTACTCACCAGCTCACTCGGATTAATCGCTTTACGCTCTAGTCGATCAACCTACGACGGCCATTCCACATAAACCGCCTCTGGATAACGATACTCACCGACTTCATCGACGAACTCGAACAGGAAGTTGCCGAGAAAAACCAGCGGATCGCTAGTCTCCGTATGAAGAATCAGAATGTCGCACATGGGTTATCAGTGATGTCATTTTCTTGTAGTTTGCATCTGTGAGAGGTCGTGAGTCAGCAGTAGGTCGATTCCTTTTTCGAGACAGTAGCGGAACTCCCGCGAGAAATCGAAGTTATAGCAGCGATACTTACCAGGCGAGCCTCACTTACTCACTATTCGCGCTACCGAATTCACCGCCCTGAGGTCGACCACATCCACTCGGAGTACTTGCTCGGGGTTATGGCGAAAGCTCACGCGTTCATCAACGACAGTAACCCGAACAACGGCAGGATGATCACGGAGTGCAGCACGTGCTATCGAAAACTCGCCGTCACCGTGCACCGACACGTAGATCGTCGGTGTATACGACTTATCGACTTCACACTCCACCCCCGTCTCAGTTACCGACCATCTGAGCACGTCGTCGTCGACGTAGTCGATTTTGCACACCATGTCCTCATCCTCGATCGTTCAAGTCGTCTTCTACGTGGTCAAGCCGATCCACTAAGTCGTCGATCTGGATCTGCTGTTCGAGCAATATCGAGATCAGAATCGGTGTTTCAACGAACAGAGGCTTGTGAACGGTGCTGGGATCGGTATGCAGCTGGGCATACTCGAAGAGTCGATCAAAGATCGCCTGATCAGTCGGTCGAAGCGCTCGTCGATATTCGTCCCATTCTGCCTCGATTTGGTTGGTGTGGCTCATCGCAGATAGACACGACCACCGAGATACCCTTAGGCAAGCCAGGGTCGCTTCCGAATATTCCAATAGATAAATGACTGACGTCAACAAGTCCGAACACTGTGTCCTATTGATCGCAACAGCGAAGCATGATTCCGATCTGTATAATGGTTGGTTTGGACTGGTAACGGGTCGATTTGTACGGAACTACCGTGCCCACATATGGGCTAATCCACTCCAAAAATATCCAGCTACCATGAGCAACTTCCACACGGTTTGGTTGCTTCCGATTCAGCCTTCCGAAAACCACGGCCTCACGATGAAAGCCGTCAGATGAGGTAGGAGAAATACAAGCGATGGTCTTTGCTATTCAGAGCCGTAATCAGTGAGCCGAAGGTTTCCCTCGACTTCGTAAATATGGCCTTTATTGTACAACCGTTCGATGATATCTTCGGCAGCAGGCCGCTCAAGATCTTCTTTCTCAGCCAGAACGGCATAGGCTTGCTCGTAGGTGAGTTCACCACCAGGTGGGATAGTGCTCGCGAGTGCATCAAGCGCCTCTTGCGCAAGTGGTGTGAGTGGCGACGTCTCATTTGGACCCATTCGTAATTCCAAATTTGAGGACGCGATAGGTAAACCCTCGGACAGAGTCTCCTCGTGACGTTACCTAGCTCATTGTGACAAGGGGAATGAGCACACGGCGTGGGAGGATGGGTTGGGATGAGTACGGGAGCCCACGCCGCCTGCTGAGATACGCTGACTGCATTTTACGCATGGCACCCGACCGACAAAGACCTCAGCCAACCAGAGCGGAAGTGAAACTGAATACATGGGAGGACTCGCGGACCCGACACTTCTCACCAACAACGCCGAGTCGAGAGCGTATCCGCCAAGGCGAATATTCTTGGGTTAGTATGCTATACTAACAATCAATGCCCAACAAGATCAAACGGTCTGGCGATGGCTTTGCTCTCCAGGTCACAAAGCCTGCGCGAGCCGCTGGACTCGTTGAAGAGACCGACGACGAGCCCACCCGTTTAGCAGACATCCGCGTGTTCGCATTCGACGGTCTCCTGCTCGTCGTCGACATCGACCGTATCACCGACGAGAATATCGTCGAACTCACGACCTCAGCCGCTCGCGATACAGTTTCAATTCACCGAGTTGTAAATACTTCACTCCAAATCGCAGGGAATGGCTATCAAGTCCAACTGCCAGGTGCTGCAGAGGCAGGGTTTCACGTCGGTGATCGAGCGTCCTGTACACCAGCGCCAAATCTGCTCGTGATTGCAGCGGAGGGATCTGAGCGAATCGCGGCGGATATGGTAACGATTCGGCGTGAGCAAGTGTGAAATCGTCCGTTCTCGGTTAGTAGTATATACTAAGGAATAGACGGATCCAGCCGGTCAATCGAATTGCCAATGATGACCGATCTCGAGAAAACACCCCCGCATCGAAGTACAAATAAAACCAGTTCCATGGGAAGGGGCGTTCGAAGAATAGAGGGGGATGATGTGAATACTCAAAGTAAATGCCGAATTCCGTAGCAGTTACACCACCCTATACCGTCTCTTCCAAGTATATAAATGGGCACCCCCCACTACTTCCAACATATGTCTGACGTACGTCAGACCTTCGTTTCCAACCCCAACCATATGTTCCAAGCTTTAAGTTAGTCACCCCCCACCGTTTCCAACTTACCTCAAGTTATTTGGGATTCCACCACTTCGAACCCTTCCAATAATTCGAAGGGTATAAACAAGACACCCCACCGTTTCCAACTGCCAACCAAATAACCACGTATTCGGCTCTGTTGAAACCCTCAGTGGCTGATAGGAACCTCGTGCTGAATATAGATCAAGGGCATTTCGATGCCCCGACCCGAGTGGGCGTAAGGAGAGCCTGGGACCGCCCGGCCCGACTTAGCAGACGGATCGTCTACGGTCGCGACGAAACTCCTCGCCATGCTTCCCTCGCCAGCGAAGCCTATTTGCGCGCCCCTCACCTAGTTTGCTCGGACTATGGCGATCAAGCGGATGGACAACGTCCTCATCGTGGTCGAGGACCTCGAAGCTGCAAAGGCGTTCTTCACGGAGCTCGGCATGCAGCTGGAAGGCGAGACGCGCGTCGAGGGAGAGTGGGTTGACCGCGTCGTGGGCCTCAAGAACGTCCAGAACGACATCGCCATGATGCGGACCCCCGACGGTCACGGCCGCGTCGAGCTCGCGAAATTCATCACGCCCAAGGCCACCCGCGACGGATCCGAGGAACCGGCGGTGAACACCCTGGGGATCCGCCGTATCATGTTCGCCGTCGACGACATCGACGAAGTCCTCGACCGCCTCCGCTCCCACGGAGCCGAACTCGTGGACGAAGTCGCCCAGTATGAAGACGAGTACCGCCTCTGCTATGTACGCGGCCCCGAAGGCATCATCGTCGGGTTGGCCGAGGAGCTCGACGGAGCCTAGCGGGTCGCCCTCACGCTCTTGGAGGTCACTGTTTTGAGCCCGGGCATCCCCGGAATCAGGACCAGTCGGAAACAGGGCGATTTGTCGCTGGCCCCAATCGAGAAAGACATCTTTCCCGCGACGAGCCGTTCTGGAACCCGGGTCAGCCGTTCCAGAATGGGGGGTCTTCCGGTGGGTTTAGCTGAATGCAGGCGCTAACCTCCGCCTTACTGCGCTACTCGGCTTCCGGCCTGCGTTGCTCCTTGAGGACGAGACATTAGCGCCTGAAATTCGGTAACCGATTCGCGCTGTGTATTCAGCACGGCTCCTGAAACCTATCACCGCTTAAGGGTTTCAACAGAGCCACGTATTCCACCATTTCGAACCTTTCCAAGACTTCGAGGTATATAAAGAAGACACCCCACCGTTTCCAACTCACTCACCGAGCGTCATTTGTCTATCCGCCTGTTCACGGAGATTGTCTAAGTCGTCAATTTCACCGTCCTCTTCTTGTTCGAGCGCATCAATCACGGTTTCGAGTGGCGTGTCGAGCTTGTATTTATTTGGTCGGCCTCGGCCGCGCTGATCTCGATTCACGTTTTTCAGTATCCCGTTATCACACATCTCAAGTAAGTGTTCGTGCGCTCCACGTCGAGTAAGGGGGTCACGACCGAATTCCCGAGCCACCGTTTTGTAGTACTCGTAGATGTCCCTCGTCTGTGCAGGCGTCTTTCCCTGGGCAGCGAGATTCGTTACAGCGAGCAAGACGTACTTTCGATGGGTGGTGAGCTTTCGAATACCAGTAGTCACCAGTTTTCGCTCGATAATCTCCTCAGCGTTACGGACGTGCTGCTCTTCGATGCAATCGAGATCATCCGATTCTACGGCTTCGTTCTCTGCCAGTTCGGCCGCTTTCCGCAGCAGCCGAATTGCTTGACGGGCAGAGCCACGATCACGAGATGCCAGTGCTGCACACAGTTCGATAACCCCTGTCTCAGTCGTGCCCTCATAGAACGCTTGTTCGGCTCGGCGGGACAGAATTGAAATGAGATCGCTCTGTTCGTACGCGGGAAAGTGAAGCTCGGTTTCACAGAGCGTGTCTTTGACCCGAGCAGGAAGATCATCTCTGAAATTGAAGTCGTTGCTGATGCCGATAATACAGAGTTCAGCCTCGAGTTTGTGCATCGTTTGAGCCCGCGTGAGCTGATAGAGGAGTTCGCTATCACTGCCGAGCGTATTCACTTCGTCAAGGACGAGGATGATGTTGTTCGCGGCCTCGTTGAGGTCATCGAAAAGCTCATCGTAGACCTGTTCAGCGGGGTAGCCGGTCTTACTTAATTCGGGTTTATCTAGGTCGAGTGTCGTCAGTGGGTACTCGGGACTCCGTGCCTCATTGATGAGTTCGATTGTCGACTGATACGAGGTATTTGCTGACGAGCAATTGATCTCAAGCAGATCGACGTCGATATCTTGCTCCTCTGCAGTCCCTCGCAGGTCGGGGAGAAGTGTCCGGGTCGCGACGGTTTTGCCAACACCCGAGTGTCCATAGAGAAAGATATTGTCGAGATCCCAGCCTTTCAACAGTGGTCGAAGGAGCTTCACATACTCTTCGAGTTCCTCGTCTCGTTCTTCCAGTTTCTTGGGTTTGTATTCCGGTTTCAGGACGCTCCGATCCTTGATGATGTATTCATCGAGAAATCCATCATCGTCAAAGTAGCCCATGTGAGTTTTACTCACGGGAAGCCATAATAAAACCACCGCTTCCAACGTTTCCACCCCACACCACCGTTTCCAAATGGCCGTTTACTTATAAAACACACTCCCCCCACTGTTTCCAACTGTACCAGCAGAACAAGTGGGGGTAGTTCTATATCGGCATGTTATAAGGGAAAGATTTATTTATTAGTAAGTAAAATCATACCCGCACTAGCGGTAAACGAGAGGCTAGTGAGGGCCAGAGTTGTTGGTACGTTATCTTCTCCGTTGTTTTCCTCGATCATTGAGTCGCGTCTATTGCTGAAGTTGGAAACGGTGGGGTGGGAGGGGGTTATAAAGAAACCCGTGGTTGGAAGCACCGGTACGGGTTGGTGTTCTCGTCTCTGTGAGACCGACACTCGACTCGAAATGGTGGTTGAAATCAAACCACTGATTAAATCTCTTGAGGCAACCGACAAGCGGCTGCAGAAGTACCATATCTTGGGCACTAACGAGAAACACGGAATTAATTTCCGCTTCCTCCAGACGTCATGTTTTCCACCACGGTGGAACGATGGGCTGAGAATCACGAAGGTAAGAACCCAGCTTAACCAACAAACCTATTGCAATTGTTGGTTAACTAGAAGTGGCTGGAGCCATGTCGTACCCCGACCCATCCCCAGGCTCGGACATCCCGACGCATATCGTCGAGGGTCTCGACGACCAATCACCAAAAACACTCCGACAAATCGCATATTACGCTGAGCAGCTCGCAGAACATCAAGAACGTGAGCAGCGACTCGCTGAATCCGAAGAAACCGAGGACGAGACGATGAATCGCCCGGACGATCTTCCAGCGGACGTTCCTTCGAAAGCTACCATCACGGTCAAAGAGATCAACGATAACCGCTACTACTATTGGCAGTGGCGAGACGGGGACAAGATCAAGTCAAAATACAAGGGGCCAGCCAATTCTGACAGTTAAACGAGAATCAGGCCAATAGCAGAATCGAGATTAGTAAAATCATGATTAGTAAAATCACGATTTAGATAATCGCCAGGAATATCTACTTTCGTCTCGAAGTGGGTTCATGGTGCAACCCCGCTTCGTCAATCGTGAGACGGAACTCGATACGTTGCAGTCACGCTTTCGAAGCGACGCTGCCGAGCTGCTCGTCATCTACGGTCGTCGACGACTCGGCAAGAGCGCACTGGTTCGTGAAGCGATTCAAGACGCCGACGATGCCGTTTATTGGCAGGCAACTGAAGAGACACCGGAAGCACAGCTCGCTAACTTCGTTGCGACGGCGAGCGAGGTCTTCCCCATTGTGGACGATATCCAGCGTGACTGGGAGGCATTGCTGCGCACGCTTGGCCGGGAGGACGCGGTTGTCGTTCTTGATGAGTTTCCATACCTCGTCCAATCGGACGATGCGCTTCCCTCGAAGATCCAGCGTGTCTGGGATCTCCACCTCGAAGACACAGCGATGACCCTCGTCCTTGTGGGCTCGTCGATAAGCGTCATGGAGGAGAAAGTCCTCGGTGGTGGAAGCCCGCTCTACGGTCGACGGACGGCGGCGATCGATCTCCCACCACTCTCGTTAGCAGATGCTCGCCAGTTCTACCCAACTGATGATCCTGATACGACGATCCAGTTCTGGGGTGTCTTCGGGGGGACACCATACTACCTGCGGGCACTCACACCGTCCGCATCGCTTCCGGAGAATATCCACTCCCATGTCCTTTCAGAACATGGCGTCCTTCACAATGAGCCGGAGTTCCTGCTTCGAACGGAATTCGGTATTCGAGAGCCCCAGACGTACTACACAATCCTTCGGGCGATCGCGACCGGAAAGCGTGAGGCAAACGAGATTGCAAACTTTGCAGGTGTCGATTCGAACACACTTGGCACCTATCTCTCGAAGCTCCGCCGTCTTCGATTGGTCGAACGAGATATTCCTGTGACGGACAGTCCCAACGCGACTCGCAAGAGCCGGTATCGCTTGAAAGAACCCCTGTTCCGGTTTTGGTTTCGATACGTCTACGGCCAGGAGGAAAAACTCGTTCAGCTTGGTGACGACGCCTACGAGCAACTGGTCGAACCATCATTTGCCGAGTATATGGGGTCGATGTTCGAAATTGTCTGCCAAGAAGCCCTCCCGTCACTGGTGCCGAAGACCTACCAGGGGATTGGGTACTGGTGGCATCGCCAGCACGAACTTGATGTCGTCGGTCTTGCGAGTGATGGAACACTCGTCGCTGGTGAGTGTAAATACACATCACGGACAATGACCGAGGGTGATTTGGCTGACCTCGAGCGGAGCGCGGAACAGATTCAGTGGACGCCAGACGGGGGTGGTGAGCCACCTGTCCACTATTGCTGTTTCTGCCGGTCTGGATTTTCAGACGGACTCCACGCTGCTGCTGATGACCGGGACGATATCTCCCTGTTCACACCCGACGAAATCTTGACCTCCTCCCGCGCCTGAAGACGCGGGAATTCCGCCATGGGATTTCAAGCCGAGTGCAACGACCCCTGTGGTTTCAAGACGCATACGTTCCAAGCGTCAACTGCTGAGTTTCAGCATCGGCTTGGCTGTCTTGTGGCGCGGTCAAACGCGCCCCATCCTCAGCCGAGTCAGTGTCGTTCGGGTGTTCTCTGGAACGACTCTCTCCACTAAGGTAGCGGTCTGCGATGTTTATCGCCCCGTTCACGTCCGCTTGGTACTCGCCCATCCAACAGTCGTCGGTGACCGAAAGCCCACCATCGTACTCGAGATATCCTGCGTCTTTGAGTCGATTGACCGCCAGTCGCACCGTCTCGTATGGAGTATGGAGGTGGTGTGCGAGACGGCGAATCGAGTCGCCGCTCTCGACCCCGAGGATGACTGTGCACCAGTGTCGTCTAGTACCTCGTACATCTGGCAGTTACCAAATATCCGGGAATGGTTGAGGGTCTTACTAGAAAAGTGATATCGTCGTCAAATTGAATCGCAGTTCTAATGCCCAGCTATGTCTTCGAATAGTACTATTTTGAAATCAACTGCTATCTTCGAATAGGGTTCTATTCTGAAATCGCATTCTATTTAACCAATCCCTCTTTTTCGTGCTATTCTCTGCCTGCTCTCACCACTTGCGATATTCTGATGGCTTTTACGATTCTTCCTATTTATGCTATCTAAACTCCTTATGCTATTTGCGCGACTTACACTATGGAGACTATTCACTCTATTTCCACGATGGATAGCAACTACTGTGGTTGGGCTATTTATGCTATTCGTGCTATTTTAGGTATTTATGCCATTTATAAATCCGGCAGAAAGTACGCTATTCGGACGATTTTGCTTATTCACTTCCCGTAGGTATAAGTCACGAGAGGATTCCATTTCAGAATAGCATGGCTGAATCGAACAGTAGGAATAGCACAGATAGGATAAATAGTTCAAATAGCCCGTACGAATCTATCGATACGAGTGGGACGTCACGAGCCGTCTCAGTCTGTATGCTGAAGGGTGGCGTCGGGAAGTCGACCATCGCGGTGAACCTCGCGCGTCAGCTGGCTACCCACGATCACGATGTCCTCCTCATCGATCTCGACCCGAATGGACACGCCTCGGTCGGTCTTGGGTTCGATGACCACTATCACGACACGGATGAGAGTATCGGCGATGTCTTCTTCGACGATGCGGATCCTGTGTCAGTCATCTACGATACCGACCACGAATTCGATATCCTTCCTTCGAGCGAAAATCTCGAGCAGGTTGAGCGAGAAATCGTCGTGGGCGATATCTTCCAACCCTCTGCACTGTTACAGCGTGAGGTCGTCGACCCACTGCTTGGTGACAAGTACGACTATATCGTTACTGACTCGCCTGCCTATCGCTCGCGATTGACCGACAACGCACTCGTCGCGACATCCAATCTCGTTCTTCCACTTGCACCTGGAAACGAGGCTATGTCTGGGCTGGAACGCACCATCGAGCGTCAGATTGCCCCGCTGCGTAAACACATGGACGTTGACGTCCTTGCGCTCGTCCCGAATATGCTGAACGGTCGTATCGACCAGCAGACGCAGGATCGGCAGCTGCTCGAACGATTGAACTCCCACGCCAGCCTACAAGACCGCATTCCGAACTTTGCGCGAATCACGGACTGGGAGGCCGTTGACGCGGGCGACAGTAAGCCCACACCTGGTATCCGCGACCGAACCAGTATCACGAAAGCATACGGCGAACGACAACCGCTGTTGGACTACGACCCCGAGTGTGACCAACTGACCTGTTTCGACGAACTTGCGCATATTGTTGAGGCTGGCGAGGTGATTCGCAATGAGTGACGATGACCCATTTGCCGATCTTGGTGAGACCCTGGATGGCACAAATGAGCAAGACGATTCTGTGTCATCACAGGAAATGGCTGAGACGACTACCGGTTCAACATCCGGGCAGAGCGTAACTCAGGATGAGGACAACGACGAAGACCGAGACCCAATGGAGGATACTGCCTTTTCCTATGAGGCAGCTAGCCAGCGGCCGTTCTACGCTCGTGATGAAACGATCGAGACTTTCGACTCCTGGTTGAACTATGAACTAGAGCGTGAACTCAGTATCCGCGGCTATCAGAATATCGTTGTTCGTGAGATGACGGACGCCTTGCTACGCACGGTTGTTGAGGAAGACTTGGTTGATGAAGTAGCCGAACGATTTGAGCAGGCCCGATACGATGCTATTCCTGAATCGGGTGAATAGCCTACTATTTTTTCAGTGCGAGAATAAGGGTTTCTAAGTCGGATTATTGGATCTAACGAAGTTGTGAAAGGACGAATAGTGCGAATATTTTAAATAGCTTGAATAGGATAACTCGTTTGAATAGCTTGAATAGTATGAATAGAATGAATAGGACTCCCTTAAACTGCCATGTGCGTCCAGTGTTCTGAGAGATGTCGAGACGTTGCAGGTCAGCAGGCTTCCGAGCCTGCACACGCATCCTCGAAACCAGCAGTCGATTCGACACAACTAGAAGAACAACCGCCAGTGGCTCCGAGGCCCTGAGTTAGTATACTATACTAACATCAGCGTCGGCTTGAGTCATGCCGATGTATTTCGATTCACCGCTAGCAGGTTGTTTGGTAGTTCAATGATCAGGTCACGTGAAGCTGTGTGAGTTGGGCCATTACCGAGGCTGTCCATCTATCCAACTCTTGCTGTAGCCACTCTGTGGTTTCTGCGAGTGATTGAGCGACATGCAAATACTTGGCACCACCACTAGTAACAGTGCGCGGATACCGAGTGACCAAGTCCTGTTCATACAGCGGTTTCAGTTGTTTCCCAATGGTACTCTGATCGCGGTCGAGAAGTTCGGCGATTTCAGCGATCGTGCTATGGGGATGGTCGAGAACGGTGAGGTATACACGGAATACTGCTATATGGACTCCACAGACCGTGGCCATTGTCTCCGTGAGCTCCAACTCGGATTTTTCATCTAGTAACTGTTCGAATCTCGCTACACATTCATCTGGGAGTACTGTCTCTTCTGCCACCTCATTATCTTCTGTCTTCATATGTGAGAGGACTAGTGATCGTTAATAGGTCTTTCTCACATAGCGACCGAATCTACCGATAGAAGAGCCAGCGAATATGCTTACCGCGGTCGAAGTTGCATTGGGAGCCCATCTTTTGTCTTCATCGTCATTTCAGGCTCAATTGAAACCGCTTCCTCACCCATCCATTCAAGCGTCCAGTGTTGACCAATCGTCGCTAGCACAAGCGTTGCTTCCAATGTCGCAAATTCTCGCCCGATACACGTCCGACGTCCTCCACCGAATGGAATAAATGCGTAGTCAGGCAGCGTGTCCTCAAAATCTCCTGTCCACCGATTTGGACGGAATGTCGAAGGATCGTCGTAGAATCGCTCATCGCGGTGTATCGCTAACAGTGGGAGATGAACTTGCGTATCAGCTGGAATCTGATATCCATCGACGTCCACATCCCGTGTTGTTTGGCGAGGGATAGTGTGTACCGGCGGGTACATACGAAGTATCTCGGTCATAATCCGCTGTATGAGTTCCAAGTCAGTGATGTCCGCATGTGTCGGTGGGTCGTCGCCTAGTACCGCATCGAGTTCCTCGTGAAATGCCTGTTGAATTTCTGGATTTTGGGCCAATGCGTACCAGGCGAACCCAAGAGCGGCCGCAGTCGTTTCATAGCCTGCAAAGAGCATCGTGAGTAGCTGTCCTTCGACTTCATCGGTACTCAGATGATTTTGGAGTACCCTCGAAAGGACATGACGACGAGCGCTGGGAGTAGAAGTCTCCAAAATTTCTAGGTGTTACACTGCGTAATAGTTCCCCGACTCCTTCTGTTCGCGATCCTTCTGACTGCCGGGTTTGTTCGCCCGTGGTCGGCCGGTGTTCGGATCCTTCCGAAAGGTCACGTCCACGATTTTCAGGAACCGATTGATACCTTTGCGCACGGACTGCGGCGACCGCCCGACACCGCTCACACCTGATTCACCCTCGAACACCATGGCCCGATCCGAGACGTAATCTAGTAGTAGCAAGTCGTGATCGATGACGAGACACGGCGCTCCGTTTCGGGCGACGAACCGACGGAGAGTAGCTGCAAACGACATTCGCTGTTCGACGTCAAGATACGCAGTCGGTTCATCTAGCAGGTAGATGTCGGCGTCCCTCGCGAGCGCGAGCGCGATGCTGACACGCTGCAATTCGCCACCCGAAAGTTCGCCAACGACAAGGTCGAACAGCGGTTCGAGGTCGAATGGCTGCTGAATCTCCGTTTCGAACGCCCGCGTATACACGTCGACCTGCCCACCGAACAGTTCTCTTACTGTCCCGTCGAAGGATGAGTCGAGGTACTGTGGTTTGTATGAGATGCTGATGTCCGCGTCCACCCTACCTTCGTCCGGTTCGAGGGCCCCCGCGAGGAGTTTGGCGAACGTCGTCTTACCCAAACCGTTCCGACCAAAGATTCCAAGGATTTCCTCCCCGTATATCGTTCCCGATTCAACTTCGAGTGAGAACGATTCAAACCTTTTCGTTAGTGCTGGAAACTCAAGAACGGGGATCTCATCCGCATCTTGTCGCACGAACGGGCGAAGGAAATCGATAGGGGTGTCGCGAATTCGGACGTTTTCGCCCCGTAAGTTCCCCTCTAAGAACTGATTGATGCCGCGCCGCGCCGAGAGTGGCTGCGAGACAACTCCGAACCCGACGGGGTCGCCGTAGAAGATGTGAACGTTGTCCGAAATGACATCGAGAGTGACGAGATCATGGTCGACGATTAGAACCATTTTGCCCTCCACGAACTCTTCGAGTGCCCGTGCGACGCTCAACCGCTGGCCGACGTCAAGATATGAGGACGGTTCGTCCAGCAGGTACGCATCCACATCCGCGACGAGCGTGGCCGCGATAGCGACGCGCTGTAACTCGCCGCCCGAAAGATCATCGACGTAAGCGTCGGCGATGTGGTCGAGATTCAGTCGTTCGATGGCCTTGTCGCGCAGGTTCCGCTCGTCGCGGTCAATCAGGAGTTCCCGAACAGTCCCCTCGTAACGGTCAGGAATCCGGTCTACCTGCTGGGGTTTGTACGCCGTCGAGACCCCGCCGTCTCGAAGCTTCTCCAGATAATTCTGAACGGCAGTCCCCCGGAACTCGCGGATAATAGTCTCCCAGTCTGGCTCATCACTGACGCCCCCGAAGTTCGGTTTTAGCGTGCCACTGAGGATACGGAGCGCGGTCGATTTCCCGATGCCGTTCCGTCCCAATAGGCCAACGGTGCCCTCGACCGGAGCTGGCAACTCGTAGAGCCGAAATCCGTTTTCGCCGTACTGGTGCACCAGCTCGCCCCGCTCAGCGGGCAGGCGAACGATCTTAATCGCATTGTTCGGAATCTTGTTTGCGACGAGTTTGTGCTCTTCTATCACCGCTTCGTCGTCGATGTGGAGTTCTCCATTGTCCGTCACGTGAAACCCTTCGCGTCGGCCAGCACGATTCAATGGATCGTACTTCAGTGCGATGTTCCGAACCTCGTCGGTGACTTTGTCTTGGTCGATGATGGCGACGTACTTGTCCTTCTGTGCCACCTGCGAGTGGCCATCTCCCATACTGATGGTAGGAGATGCAGAGTCAAGTGAATTCCGTGGTTGCGACGGCTCACGCACAGTACCAACGCCTGCAGGGTACAATGAGAAGTTCTACGCCCATTCGGTGCGCTCTCTGTCCGACATACGGCCGGTGTAGTACACCGTACGCAGGTATGCCTCGGGATGAGGAAATCCACTTGCGCGGCGTCGAAGCTGGTCAACCCCAATCCGGTTCGTTCTTCATCCGATATCATATCATGGATTCCCATCTGTTGCAACGATTTGCGATTGTAAGTGCACTCGTCGAAGTACCTCGACGGTTCACTATCGTTGTCCCCATACTTCGACGGTCATCACACAGGCGCTTCTACCGACGACTGTGACAATTTGATACGGAAGCTTTCTTGCAGTTCTGGCACACAGTACAGCCTTGTTTAGCGGTTGGAGAGGGGACGGTGGTGCGGGAAATGGTTCTGAGGACACCGTCAGTATACGCCAGTCCCTTAGGGAACGAAATTCTAATTAGAATCTACTTGATGCCGGTAAGTTAGCCGATGAGGGTTTCAACAGGACAAAAGGACATCAGAACCCAAAGTTAGGACATTATACTAACCATCAGCGCCTTTGTCACTCAGCACTCTATCGCGAATTGGATACCCATCTAGCAAAAAGCAGTATTTATATTCTCATTGACGGTGTTCCACTCGAAATACGTCGCACAGACGTCTGACTGACTTACTTGTGACTTGGACGTGAGTCACTACCGAGAGACGATGACTCAACAGGGGCAATCCCGGAAAAACGTCACTGTCCGGCTCGCAGAAGAGAAAGTTGACGAGTTGGATAACGAGGCCAGTGATCACGGAGTGAGTCGCGCTGAGTACATTCGAAATCTCATTGAGTCGCGTCATGAACCGGATGAAGTTGACGCTGAACTCGACCGACTGCAAGATGAAATCACCCGACTTCAAAATGAGTTAGACGAATCTACTACCGAGTTAGAGCGAGTTCGCCGTGAAAAACGCCAGATCCTTGAACAGCGTGAGGAGAATCAGCAGCTCACTCGGTATGTTGAACGTGAAAAATCCCTTCAAGAGCGGCGATTAGAGCGGCAAGATGCTCCCGCGTGGCAACGCGCAAAGTGGTGGTTATTAGGACGGGATGACGGATCATGAGTTGAGACCGAGTATCTCGATGCATGAGACTGAGTGGATCGAAGTTCACTTGGCGCTCTCAAAGAGGAGGTTCGAACCATCGCAAAAGTTTGGTTCGAGCATGACGCTCACAAGTCAGTCGAGCGCTTTGTTTCTGACCTTCCGCTAACAATTTCGAGTTTTTTTATCGGTTCAGAAGTTGCGACCGCTGCGCTCAATGCATAATGGTGATCAACTAAGACTCTTTACTTCGAGATTATCACTAAAAGTACGCTCTATTGCTCAGACCAGATGGGTTCCGACGGCTGGCAGCTAAGAACAAACATATTCAGTGCTACTGAAGCCAATTCATGGATAAACGATTGATTAAGCCCGATACGACGACCGACGGTCGACAGTCGGAACGCCGAACACTCACCTCCAGAACGCCATCGGTGGAATCGAGACGACCAAAGCATTCGCAAACGAAGTCCACGAGCGCTCACAGCTGGCGATGACTTCACGTGCCTATTGGCGGGGGGATTAGAAGGCTGCGAAAATTAAAGAGGTCTTCAACCTAGCTCGGACGCTCGTAACGAACGCTGTGATGCTCACGGTCATCCCTTTCATCTCTCTTAGTCAGTGATGTTCGTCTGGTGTGTCGATTAGTGCCGATGTATGACAAACCAGCACTGGCAAATGCTACTGTTCTAGTTGACCTAAATTAATATCATCGCATGTATTAACATGATCAAATTGGTACAAACCAGCGAGATCCAAGCTAGGACTGAATGGCGTCCAGCACCCGTTGTCAAACGTACGATTCGAGCTGGTGATAATCGTCCGGATTTTAGAGCAGTTATGTCGCTCCATCGTCCAGGGATGGCTAAGAGTTTCAAAATAACTTACCCGCAATTCGAAAGAGTCGGTGGGCACTCGTACGCGAATTGGTAATATTGAACTGTTCGTCCAAATGCAGAGCACGAGTGGAAGACTTCATTCTATAGCGGTGTAGCCAACGTTTACAGATGGTTCACGTAGTATTTGTGTGACTTTAGATTGTTCCGCACAATCGAATTTCGATGACCGACCCGAGCGTTCCTTATTTCGAGCTGCGTCGTAGATTGGCTCTTCCTTAAGGTGGAGAAGTCAATTATAAATGGTCTTCCTAGGGAGTCCCGTACAACTTGGCTAAGTCCGTCTGAGAAACGCTTTGTTTGTGGGCGATCGCGATCATGAGCTACTTCGTTGGGTGCACGTCGTCCACTGCATCAGGTACATCCCGGAGTTCAGAAGTTGAGATGTTCTCCAAGAGGGGCATCACGGAATACGATGAGAATCTTGAGTAAATAATTTTGGGACAACGAAAGACCTCCACCTCTCGAACAGTGGTTTAGATGCTAAGATATCTTTGACGAAGGGTATCATCCTCGTGGAGGCGCTCACTCGTGACTTCTTCGACGATGCGCCCCTCGTCGAGGATGTAGTGACGATCAGCGACCGCAAGCGCAACCGCCACGTTCTGTTCGACAAGTAGTACTGTAATGCCCTGTTCAGCATTAATATTCTCGATGATGGATTCGATACGCCGGACGATGTACGGTGCAAGACCCTCACAGGGTTCGTCGAGGAGCATCATCCGTGGGTTGGTGACAAGACTCCGGGCAATTGCGAGCATTTGCTGTTCACCGCCGCTCATATTTTTCGCCTGCCGGTTTTCCATTTTGTTCAATTCGGGAAATTGTTCCAACACTGGTTCAAGAGGAAGCGGGTTCGAAGCGTAGTTGGCCGCAAGCTCGAGGTTTTCGATGACAGTTAATTCCCGAAAGCAGCGTCGTCCTTCCGGAACGAAGCTAAGTCCCAGTTTAGATATCTCGTAGTTACGTCGTTCAAGTAAATTCTGTCCATCGAATAGGATTGAACCGCCGCTGACATTTGGTTCATCAGCCCCCACGATGGAGCGCATCGTCGTCGTCTTTCCGGCTCCGTTACGTCCAAGCAGTGAAACGATTTCGTCTTCTTCGACGACTAGATCGATCCCAAAGAGAATCTGACCTGTTTCGTAGCCAGCCGTGAGATTTCGAAGTTCCAGTAACGTCATAGCTCCTCCTTCATACCGCCTAAGTACGCATTCTGAACGTCCTCGTTCCCCTGTATTTCATCGGGAGAACCGGTGGCGATGATGGCTCCCTGGTTAAGAACCGAGATTCGATCGCTCATTGAGAGGACGATGTTCATGTCGTGTTCGATGAGCAATACTGTGAGGTCAAGTTCCGATTGGAGCGAGGCGATGAGATCCGCCGTCGCCTGTGTTTCGTTCGGCCCCATCCCACTGGTCGGTTCGTCGAGCAGAAGAACGTTTGGCTCAGTTGCGAGCGCCATCGCGATACCGAGCCGTCGCTGGTCCCCGTGCGATAGGTTCCTCGCCTTTTCCTTGTGAAGATCCTCGAGATTGACGCGTTCGAGGGTAGAGTAGGCTTTATCCTCGCAGAGCCGTTCGCCATCCCGGAATAGATCGAGCCGGAATGTACCGGTTCGAGTAGTTTGGGCGACGACGCGAATGTTCTCAAGGACCGTGAGGTCGTTGAACAGCTGATTAGACTGGAACGATCGCGCGAGTCCTAAGTGTGGGCGTCGCTCCTGTTGGAGATTGGTGATATCTCGTCCTTCAAGCCAGACCGACCCTTCACTTGGGGCAAGAACGTGGGTGATCAGGTTGAACAACGTCGTTTTCCCGGCCCCGTTTGGACCGATGATAGCATGCAGTTCTCCGGGCTCAACGGCGAGGTTGACCTCGTCAACGGCAGTTACACCGCCAAACCGGCGAGTGAGACTGACCGTTCCAAGAACTGCGTCGCGTGGGTTGAGTTTAGCCGTGGTGTCGATGGTGGTATTTGTCATTAGTGACTCCTGAGCCAGTTGTACGCTGATTCGATAACGCTCTTTGTCAGCCCCCACAACCCCTCACGTGGTGAGACGAGAACCGCGATGACGAAAAGTAACCCAAGTAAGAATTGCCAGTAATCCAACAAACCTGAAAGTTCAACGCTTACGACCGAGAATTCCGCTAGCGGTAAGTAGAGCGTCTCAAAATTGGTAAGATAATCCTCGGCAAATAGCCACATAAACACGCCTGCGAGAGGTCCAAAAAAGTAGTTTGCACCTCCGAGAACGGTCATTAGTATGGCATCACCACTAGTCTGAACGGAGAGTAACGACAGCGATGCACCTTGGTTGTTAATCTCGATGAGTGCACCTGCAAGACTGGCGAATACTCCACTGAGTGTGAACGCCCACACTTTGTACCGCCGTGTATTCATCCCCATCGCCAGCGCAAGTTCCTCATTTTCGCGGATCGCGACCAACGATCGGCCGAATGGCGATCGGACGATCTGCCAGAGTGCGAGCATACTGACGAGGAAGACGAGCCCGACCACGTAGTACCAGCTGACGGAAAATCCACTGAGGTTCACGAGCACTTGGCCTCGGTAGGTCTGGATGAAAGCAGGGAGCGTCTCCCCCGAAAGACCCTGTGCACCACCGGTGAGACCCATTGGATTGTAATTAGCGAGGAAATGAACGGCTTTCGCAAACGCGAGCGTCAGCATGGCGAAGTAAATCTCGCCTTTGCTGACGATGAGTCGTGCGATGAGATAGGCGATCACGCCAGCGCCGACGATGGCAGCCGGCGCAGCGATGGCATACGGAGCACTGAACTTGGCGATACCAATGGCCACTCCGTAGGCACCGGCACCAAGGAAAATAGCGTGACCGAACGAGAGCATCCCCGTGTATCCCAACAGGAGATTGAACGAGGCGACGAATAGCATCCAGATGAGCATCGTGGTGGCGATCTGTCCGTAGCCCAGTAACAACGGATGGCTCACCAACGGACGCAAAAGACCCACGATGAGAAAGAGTCCGATAGGAACCGAAAACCGTCGAATCGAAGATACGTCGAAGCCCTTTTCTGTTCGCTTGATCGTCTCGTTCGTCCGCGGTTCGTCAGTCATTCGAGGAATCCCTCCTGACCGAAGAGTCCACGTGGACGCACGAGTAGGACGACAATCATCACGAGATACGGGACGAGGCCGTCGATACCGGGAACGGCGAGCCATTGGATTCCGGTCACAGTCGCCAAGGTTTGAAGGACGACTGGAGTTAGATACTGAGCCTCTCCGATGAGGAGTCCGGCGAAGACACTCCCAAATAGACTTCCTATGCCACCGACGGCAACGACGACGAACGCGAGGATGATGAAGTGTTCACCCATCCCGAGATCCATGCCGACCTCCGCTCCTCGAAGAACACCTCCGAGACCGGCAATAAATGATCCCAGGAAAAACATTGCCACGAACCGAATCGGCATATTGATACCGAGAAACTCCGCCATTTCTCGGTCTAGCACTCCCGCCCGAACCGAGAGACCGAACGACGTTCGTTCGATGAAGAGGTATACGGCGAAGACGGTGAGTGCACCGACGAAAACGGTAAAAAGCCGGAAGCGTGCGACGGTCGTTACTCCGAGGTCCGCGCTCGCACTCAGTGCCCGTGGTAGTGGAACACCTTTCGGCCCGCCACCCCAAAGGGCCCGAATCAGCTCTGTGAACATCAACGAGAGACCGAACGTGGCCAAAAGGCCGACGAGAGGATCTTCATCGTAGACGAACTGCAACACACCCCGTTCGATGATGATACCAACGAATCCGATGACGATGGGGGCGATGACGAGAGCAACCCAGAATGATAACCCTATTTGAGTCATGATTTCGAAGGTGACGTACGCCCCGAGCATCACTAATGCTCCGTGTGCGAAGTTGACGATTCCGAGGAGGCCGAGGATTATCGACAATCCCAACGCAATGAGTACGAGAATCATCCCGTAAACGAGACCGCCGATGGCTTGGTCGACGAACAGTCCGGGATGGTCGACGAGTGATAGTACGAGAAGCCCTCCGACGAAGACGTTGGCAGCTACTCCGAGAGGAGAGACTTCGAGTCCGTACAAACGCTGACCGTTGAGCAATCTACGGTTCATGATGAATCGAATACGGGACTAGAATGAACATCCGGTCGCCTCACAGGCTCGTGCGAGTTTGTCTCCGGGCGTCGTCGATTTGATGTCAAACCAAAGCTTGTATGGATCGTCTTGCATCTTCTTGACTGACCGTCCGGTGACAGTGTGTACTGGCTGAATAAGCTGATGGTCACAGGCGCGCCAGTAGCACTTCCCCGGCTGAAGATCGGCAGCGGAGCTGGAAACCTTGTGACCCTCTAGTTCCTTGCGGATCGCCTCTGCGTCTTTTGCACCTGCGCGAATAGCGGCCCGGACATGCTGGTCGAGTGACGTGTATCCCATATAGTGGCGGACAAAGGGATCCGTCCCGCTTTTTTTCGTTATGCGTTTGTTGAATTTGTCGGTCCCTTTGACGCCCGCGTACCATCCCATCGGCGAGACATCGAGCGCGGCCGCCGCCTCCTTGTTGAGACCCCAAAGGACGAGATCTTCGAACTGATGGGCCATTATTTTCAAATCTTGGTGCATTCCCTTATTCATCAATTGTTTTATCGCCAATCGTGCGTCTAGACCGGGATTGATGAGGGCGACACCCGACGCATCGGAGTTGGCGACGTTGTTAAGGTACTGCGTGAAGTCATCGGCGGGGAACGGAACGGCGTCTTTTCCGGCGACCGAGGCACCATTCTCTTCGAGGGCTTTCGTCAACACCTTTTGACCCGTGTGGCCCCATGTGTAATCCGAGTAGAGGAGATACCAGCTGTCGGCTTCTTTGGCCATCTCCGGCGCTGCTGCTTGAACCTGCATCGTGTTCGAGGAGTAAACGCTGTACATGTATTTCTTGCACGCGGATCCGGTAAGGGTGTCTGAAGCACCTGAGGCGATGTACGAGACGCTGTTGTCGGATGCCCATGTACCCATCTTCGTACAGACTGCGGAGGAGACGCCGCCCTGCACGAAGTCGACGTTATCCCTCGTTACGAGGCTCTTTATTCGCTTCAGTCCAGCGCTCGGATCCGTTTCGGTATCTCCTTGCACGAGGTTAATGCTGACGTCGAATTCAGATTCGAGATCTGATTTCGCCAGTTTTGCACCTGCGATTTCAGCCTGACCCCACCCAGCGAACGGGCCACTGAGCGGCCCCATAACGCCGACGGTGAACGACGATGGGCCGTCGGCTCCCCCGCCGTTGGAACCGCCGTTCGAGAAATTCCCGGAACAGCCCGCGAGCCCAGCGATACCTATCGTACCTGCCGCTCCGATACGCTTGAGGACGTGTCGTCTGCTAGTATGCCGCATCCTACCGGTTAACGGGATGAGGTGAAATATATATCTTACGGAGTAGCTATAAGTCTGATGACATTCGTTGCAAGAAGAGGCGTCTTCGCGGAAACAAACTGCTCTAACCACAATGTTCAAAAGTACCGTGAACAATCTCTTGAATGATGTTACCGGAGACCATAGACCGTGTCACCGTCCTCGGTGCCGGAAGCATGGGGCACGGAATCGCAGAAGTATCGGCCATGGCTGGGTACGAAGTAGTGTTACGCGACATCGAGGAGGAGCTAGTCCAAGACGGATACGAGAAGATCGAGTGGTCACTCGGGAAACTCGAAGAGAAGGGACGACTCGACGAAGATGCCGAGACGATCCTCGATCGGGTGTCGACGTCGGTCAACCTCGAAGAGTCCGTTTCCGACGCGGATCTGGTCATTGAGGCCGTTCCCGAACAGCTAGAGATCAAAGAAGACACGTTATCGACGGTCGACAAGCACGCGCCCGACCACGCGATTCTCGCGTCGAACACCTCGAGCCTCTCGATCTCGGACATCGCCTCGGCGACCGATCGGCCGGAGCAGGTCGTCGGGTTACACTTCTTCAACCCTCCGGTAAAGATGGATCTCGTCGAGGTGATCTACGGCGAAGCGACGACCGACGAGACGGCCGAACTCGCCTACGAGTGGGTCGAGTCGGTCGACAAGACGCCGATCTACGTCCGCAAGGACGTCCACGGATTCGTCGTCAACACCGTCCTCGTTCCCTTCATGGAGGAGGCGGGGTGGATGCTCTCGAACGGCGAGACGACGGTTCGCGAAGCCGACGCGACGATGGTCTACGAGCGGGGCTACCCAATGGGCCCGTTCGAACTCAATGACTTCGGCGGCATCGATATCGCCTACCACTTCCGCGATGAGTCCGATCAGCCCGTCCCGCCAATCATCAAGGAGAAAGTCGATAATAAGGATCTCGGTAAGAAGAGCGGAAAGGGGTTCTACGATTACGAGGACGGTAACGGCGTCGACTACGAGCCGGAGGATGCCGGTGGCTACGATGCGCTCCGCACTGAGGCGGTGATGATCAACAATGCCGCCTGGCTCGTCGGTAACGATGTCGCGACGCCCGAAGAGATCGATATCGGTCTCCGGCTTGGTGGCAGCTTCCCCGAGGGGATGTGCAGGCGCGGCGACCGTATCGGCCTCGACGTCGTCCTCGAGAAACTCGAATCGTTGCACGAGGAGTACGGCGAGAAGCGCTACGAGCCCGCCAACTACCTCGTCGAACTCGTCGAGGAGGGCTTTACCGGTGATGACGCTGGAAAGGGCTTCTTCGACTACCGCGTCGATCCACCTTACCACTATCTCGAATGGGAGCTCAACGACGACGGCGTCCTCAGTATTACCCTCGACCGCCAGGAGCGGATGAACTCGATGTCCGAGGACATGTTCATGGAAATCGATCGGCTCCTGACCGACGTTAAGGTCGACGAGGTCTCGTGCGTCGTTTTCACCGGCGCTGGCGAACGCGCGTTCAGTTCCGGCGCCGACATCACCGGCTTCACCGCTGGCGAACCCGCGGAGATCATGGATGTCGACGAGATGTTCCAGACCGTCTACGAGTTCCCTCGACCGACGGTTGCGAAGATCGACGGCTTCTGCCTGGGAGCCGGCCTCGAACTCGCCCTCGCATGCGATATCCGCGTGGCGACCGAGGACTCGACGATTGGGACGCCGGAGACGACCCTTGGCGTGATTCCCGGCGGCGGTGCCACTCAGCGTCTCGTCCGCCTCATCGGTGAGGCCAGGACAAAGGAGATGGTGTACAGAGGGATGCAGTTCGATGCCGAACGGGCCGAGGAGTGGGGCGTCGTCAACTATGCCGTCCCCGACGAGGAGTTCAAGGATCTCGTTGGCGAGATCGTCGACGACTTGGTCTCGGGGCCGCCGGTCGCACTCAAGGCTGCCAAGCGGGTCATTCAGGACGGCCAAGAAGCCAGTCTCGAGGCCGCTCTCGCGATGGAGAAGCAATCGTTCGCCGTGCTGGCGACGACCGACGATATGCTCGAGGGTGTGACGGCGTTCAGACAGAACCGCGAACCACAGTTCGAGGGTGAGTAATCGTGCCTGCAACGACGCGTAACGTTGCAATCGTCGGCGGCGGCACCACGGAGTGGGGCGAGCGCGACGCGACGTGGAAGGATCTCGCCCAGGAAGGTGGAAAAGCGACGTTCGACGGCGCTCCCGGCGTTGGTCCCGAGGATATCGAGGGACTGTTCGTCGGAACCGTCCAGCCCGAGCGGTTCTCCTACCAGTCTCACGTTGCACCAATGGTAGCCGAACTACTCGGGATCGAAGTCACTGAGATGACCGCCCGTACCGAACTGGCCTGTGCTAGCGGCCAAGCCGCGTTGCGCTACGCCTGGCTCGCAATCGCAGCCGGTCAGCTCGACACCGCGCTCGTGCTCGGTGTCGAGAAGATGAACCTCGGCCGCGACTATGTGCCGGAGATGCAGTCGTCGATGGCCAACGTGCTCGATCGGGAATTCGACGGCGTCAACGGACTCTCCGCCCCGCCGTTCTTTGCGTGGTACGCCCAGCGCCACATGCACGAATACGGGACGACCCGCAATCAATTGTCGCTGGTCGCGGCGAAGAACAAGAGCAACGCCGCCAAGACCGACTTCGCCCAGTTCCGCTCCGAGATTGACCCCGAGGAGATCACCGAGTCGGCTGAGATCGCGCCGCCGCTTCACCTTTACGACTGCAGCGGTATCACCGACGGTGCGGCGGGTGTGATCATGATGAGTGAGGAGAAAACCCGGGAAGTCACCGATACCGCGGCCTGGATCACCGGTAGCGGCCAATCGTCGATGGCGGGCAACTCGATCAACAACTTGCCGTCGTTCAGCGGCTGGCCCCAAGCCCGCAAGGCCTCACAGAACGCCTACGAGCAGGCTGGAATCGAGGATCCGCTCGAGGAAATAGATGTCGCCGAGATCCACGACTGCTTCTCGATCAGCGAAATCATCGAATACGAGGAACTCGGCTTTGCCGAACGCGGCGAAGGCGGCCAATTCATCGAGGACGGCCGCAGCTATATCGATGGCGACGTCGCGGTCAATCCCCGGGGCGGCTTGCTCGGCTGTGGTCACCCGCTGGGCGCGACTGGCGTCTCGCAAGCCCTCGAAATCACCCGGCAGTTCCAGGGCGAGGTGGAGCGTGAGCGACAGGTAGACGACCCGACGACTGGACTCATCCACAACCTGAGCGGCAGCGGCTCGGTTCACAGTGTGATGATCCTAAACAGTGATCCACGATGACCGAAACAGACACCAGCGATTCCGACGACGGCGAGCGAGAACGCGTTTCAGTTCCCGACCGGATCGAGTTCCCGCGACTGCTCGACTTCTACGAGCTCCAGACCGAAGACCAGACAAAGATTTACGAGTTCTACGACAACCTCCGTGACGGGCAGCTGACGACGACGCAGTGTCGCGACTGCGACGAGATCTACTTCCCCCCCCGAATCGTCTGCCCCGGGTGTACGAGCGACGACCTCGAGTACGTCGACCTCCCCCACGAGGGCGAGCTGTTCGCCTTCTCCGAGGTTCGGGGCGGCCTCCCGCTGGGGCTACGCGAACACGACGTTCCCTACGTGGTGGCCGTCGTCGACCTCGGACCCGTCAAGCTCTCGGGACGCGTCGACGACGCCTCGTACGGCGACCTCGAAATCGGCGACCTAGTGTCGCTGAAGATCGTCGAGATCGACGGCCCGACGGACGAGAAACGCGTCTTCTACCGCTTCGAACCCGCGGACGGTGATTCGCGATGAAGGACTATGAACTCACGCTACAGGTCATGCTCGAGCGGGCTACTGACCTGTTCGGTCACAAGGAGATCGTTTCGGAACTGCCCGACGGAACGACCCACAGGTACACGTACGAAGAGGCGTACGGCCGGATCGGGCAGTTGGCGAACGCGCTCGACGATCTCGGTGTCAAGCCCGGGTCCCGCGTGTCGGTGATGGCGATCAACCACTACCGCCACTACGAACTGTACTTCGGCCCCGCGTGTAGCGGCCGGAGTATCCACATGACCAACCACATGCTTCCGGACGAGCACTTAATTGAGATCGTCACCGAGGCCGAAGATGAGGTTGTCTTCGTCGATCCCCAGTTCATCGAAACCGTCGAGAACGTCGCCGACGAGTTCGAGACGGTCGAGCAGTACGTAATCCTGGACGACGAGGTTCCCGAGACGGACCTCGAGCCCACGATCGCCTACGAGGATCTGCTTGAGGGGCAAGATACTGAGTACGACTGGCCTGACCTCGACGAGGACGACGAGGCGGGGATCTGCTACACCTCGGGGACGACGGGATTGCCGAAGGGTGCCGCGTACACTCATCGTGACCTCTACCTGCACTCGCTGACCCACGGCCACATCGACGTCTTCGAGATCGGTGAGGACGATACCGTGATGCCGGTCGTCCCTATGTATCACGTCAACGGCTGGGGGCTGCCCTACTCGGCGACGCTCTCCGGCTCGAAGCTCGTCCTACCGGGCGAAAACATCGACGCCGAGGGAATCGCCCGTCTCATCGACCGCGAGGAAGTAACCGTCACCGCCGCCGTGACGACGGTCTGGCTCGACATGGCACAGTACTACGATGAGAACGAGGACGTCGAATTCGAGAGCCTCGATCGGGTTCTCATCGGCGGCACCTCTCCGCCGGAGTGGCTCATGGAGAAGTTCGACAAGGAGATCGATGCGCCGATCCACCAAGGGTACGGCATGACAGAGGCGGCACCCCACCTCGTCAACACGCTGACGACGACCGAAGTCCGGGAACTGTCGGAGAGCGAACGGTACCAGCAGCAGATGAAACCTGGGATTCCGGCACCCGGCGTGCGAATCCGCCTGCGGACACCTGACGGTGAACCCGTCCCCCACGACGGCGAGTCGACCGGCGAGATTCAGGCGCGGGCGCCGTGGCTCATTAACGAGTACTATGCGCGCTCCGAGGAGACCGATGCTTCGTTCACCGATGACGGCTGGTTCAAGACCGGCGACGTCGGCGTGATCGACAAATACGGGTACCTTGAGGTCGTCGACCGTCTCGACGATGTCATTAAGAGCGGCGGCGAGTGGATCTCCTCGCTCGAACTTGAGAACGAGTTGATGGCTCACGACGATGTCGAGGAGGCGACGGTGATCAACATAGAACACGAGAAGTGGGACGAGCGCCCGGTCGCCTACGTCGTCCAGCGCAGCGAGATCACCGAGGACAAACTTAGAGAGCATCTCCTCGAGCGGTTCCCGAAGTGGTGGCTCCCCGATCAGATCGTCTTCATCGAGTCGATTCCGAAGACGACAACAGGGAAGTTCGACAAGAAGGTGCTGCGCGATGAGTTTGCCGCCGAACACGGATCGCTTCCAATCGACGAGGAGTGATCCATCATCCGAATTCCAAATGACGGCGTCCGCCGATTCCCGTGACAGATCCTCGTTTCCACGCTAAGACGCTTCACCTCTCCACCTTCTCGATCGTCCAGTATTCGTTATCGCGCTCCTCGCGGTCTCGGTGCTGGTATCGGCCTACGATATCTTTCCGTCAACAAAGCGCCACTGATCAGTTCTGGCATGGGGATAGATTGATCGACCGTAAACTGGCCCGTGAGCGCCATGTTCGCCGTTACGATCCCATTGAGCCTCCCGACCGGGATTACGTCGATTAAATTGGTTCACGCCGAGCGATTGTGATGGCGACGAATCTCTTCGGTCTCGCCGGCGTCGGGAACCGGTACTTCGCGTCAATCGGCGCGTTTGCACCGCTGCTCATCGCCAGAATAGTCGCTTTCTTCTAATCGTGGACAAAAGGGAGGTATTCGGTCGCGCGAAAATAGAGATAATCAACCGATTACCGGCGGAAATCCGAGGAATACAGTTCGTCCGAAATATTCGAACGGTTCCGGTGAGACGCCGCGTGACAGGTTATAAAACCTGAATCTTTGTGAATACCCGATTATCGTTGCGTTTTCCCAGTCTTCATCGACGATATCTCATTACAGTTCTATGCTTGTAAAGCCAAAGAGCCTTCCCCAGATTCGTCCGAAATAACCGAACGGTTATAAGAGCGAAAACGGTAGTGGTAGTATGAAACGAACATCCGCCCCGCTTCAAACGATCGTCCGAGCCTTCGAAATCATCGAGTTACTGTGGGAGGGGAACATAAGGGGGCCGTCAGATCTGGCCACACAGATGGATATGCCTCGGAGTACCGCACACGACTACCTTCGGACGCTAGAGTCGACAGGGTACGTGGTTAGAAGAGACGGACAATATCACGTAGGATACCGGTTCCTCGCCATGGGTAGTCAATTGAAACACAGAAACCGCCTGTTCCACGTTGCGAAACCGGTGTTAGAGCAGATAGCTTCCGAAACAGGTGAACTCGCTACCGTCAGCGTCGAGGAACGTGGTAGATGGATTGTTCTCCACAACGAAAGCGGGTCACGGTCGTTGAACCTAGGCACATATCCGGGCCGACGGACGCCGCTCCATTCACACGCTGCCGGAAAGGTCATACTGGCCCACCTCTCCGACGAAGATGTCGAGGAGATACTCGATACACACGGATTGGACCCAGTGACCGAAAACACGGTCACGGACGCGGAAACCCTGCGAGAAGAACTACGAACGATTCAGGACGACGGCTACGCTTTGGACTGCAACCAACAAATCCCTGGAATGTGCGTCGTTGCAGTTCCTCTTCTCAACAACGCTAACGTGCTCGGTGCCCTCTCTGTAGCGACCCCTACTGACAGGCTGAAAGATTCGGCCTATCGCTCCGAATTGATAGGACACGTTCGCCAGGGTGCGAACACGATCACTAACGAATACTAACAGACCGTTATAAAAGGATTTTGGAGGATTCAGAATGTTACTAGTGGAAAACGCACCGTCACGCCAGTAAATTCGACCGTTTTGTACTTTCAACCCTCGAAATTTCGGATATGTCTGTTGATTGCTACTACTGACACGCTATGTATGGCTCCCTTCAAGGTCACGTTCGGAATACATTGGTTCGCTAATGGAGAACGATGGCAGAAGCATCAAATTTCGCCAGCCGTTGACATGGGTCAACCGCTGAGACTGGACTAGAGTTACTGATACGCGAGATTAACCTCGATATCATCCGCGGCGGCGAGGAGATACTCGGCGAGTTCCTGCTCACGTTGATCCTGTGTGAAACGGTGTGCGGCGCCCGCGATCGACAACGCTCCTTGGATTTCTCCATCGAAAATCAGTGGAACTCCGACCGCGTGAATCCCTGCGATGTCTTCGCCTCGGTTTATGGCGTACCCTCGTTCACGGATGCTTTCGAGTTCCGTCCGCAGCGTATCTCTATCTGTGATAGTGTTCTCCGTTTTCAATGGAAGCCCATGCTGATCGATGATGTGGTCAACCTGCTCCGACGGGAGATTTGCTAGAATCGCTTTTCCACCGGAGTTGTTGTGAAGGTGCGTCCACGATCCGATAATCGATTCCTCGCTAATTCCGGTGTCGCCTTTCTCCCCGTACAGAAACCAGCCGAGACCGTTCTCTGGTATGATGAGCCAAACCATCTCTCCCGTTCTCTCCGCGAGTTCGTGGATTTTTAACTTAGAAGCATGATAGATCTCGTAGCTGTCTCTGACGTACTCGCCGAAGTTTAGAAACTGGAGTCCGAGATGGTACGTGTTATTCCGTTTTACCACGTACCTGTGTTTGACCATCGTGTAGAGGTGTTTGTGGACGGAACTTTTCGCCATATCCAGTTGCTCAGCGAGTTCGGTAACACCCGCACCGTCGGATTCTTTCAGCTGTTCAATTATAGCGAACAGCGTTTCATCCGACTTAACTAGCTTCGTTTCGTTGGCGTTGACACCCATCGTCTAACGAATGAGCCGTTTTCAACTTAAACGTTGGTGGATTCTACCGATTGGGTGATTCTCGCTCGGCGGTTTCGAAGAACTATCTACCTTCGCGTTTTTCATCATTGAAGGCTGAATACGTACTGTTATTAGGGGAGCAATACACCGACCTCATATAGTGTTCGCTATCAACGAACGTTTGATGACTATTGTTTAGTAAGGTATCAAGAACTCTTCGGAGCTTCTGATTACAAGGATAGTCCTGTAATGGGAGTGCGTATGATTAACAAACCGCGAATCACGGCAAAGTTGCAATGGTTTCTTGAACTAAATTCAGTAGATAGGATCAAAAATTGTCGGAACTGTAACGAGATTGTTCGCTGAGAGCGAACGCTTTATCGAGTGACCAGTTAATCTGTCGGAACTGCCATAGTACGACGGTAATCTAGGCGAAAAGGATAGGGTGGAGGGTTAAATTGTGAGAAGAAAACGGTATCGGTAAGACATCGCCTAACAATAGTTCCAGTGAAACGTAGTAGCAAATCAATCCCTCTGGTATCGTACTACAGCAAACCGATGAGAGCGAATCGCGGAAGATCGAGGTACTGAATCACGCTACAACGTGTCGACCAGCAACAGGTCGAAAAGAGGATCACCGCGAAAGGGTACGTGAGAAACATTTGGACTCTGACCATGCTGCGTCCGGACCAGACGAACCCTACACTGGCGGCTAACAGCGGGAGTACACCTGCAACGGCCGTGATAGTCGGAAACAAGCCTGCGTTGACAAACCCGACCACGAGCAATGAAGTCGAGAAGAAAAACGCGGCTGCGACCACATTCGCCGCACCGTTTCCGAGAAGAACTGGAATAGTGTGTTTTCCGATCGACTGATCGAATGCATAATCGAGTTGGTCTGTGGATACCTTCATCCCCGAGAGAAGGACGACGAACAGGATCGATACGCTAAGAATTCTAGCGGGCAGCTGCCCCGTCTGGACGAAATAACCGCCGACGACGGACAGTCCGATGCCTATTGGGTAATCGACGGTGACCGTGACCGGATTCATATCGAGGTACGGCGCGTGCAGTAGGGCCAGTATCCACAGCGGGACCGTCAACAGTACAGCGACGGGACTCGCGTACCAACACAGGGCGACAATGGTTATAAGTAAACCAGCGCTCACCATCCGTATCGCGACCTGATTCTCCCGAGGAGACAGGGTTGGTTGCTCTTCACCGCGAACGTGGCCGTCGACGTATCCATCTTTTAAGTGGGCCGTATACAGTGCGAGTCCGACGGCCCACCCGTGAAGTATCCCCGGAACGAGAGCGAACTCCTGGGCGAGCAATCCCCCAAACAAGGATGTTGAGATGGCGGGAATCAGGAACACCGGCTTGACGTGCGACAAGAGCCCCCGGCCGCTCCTACGGATGCCTTCAGTGAACATAGGTATCGTTGCGCGGAGCTGCACAAAAATCTGATCGTGCTTGCTCGAGAATCCAGGTAGCGAACGGGGAAGACAGGGGCTCAGATTTATAGATCGCCTGAGTCACAGAAAGATGGCCCAATACGGCGACGTTCGGTGGAAATCGACCGCCGTCACCGAGACGACCGTAACCATTAATAGCTGAGGTGGGTATGCTATATCATATCGTCCGATATCATGAAATACCTAGAGGCGTTCAAACGAACCGTCCGGACGCACGGTAACGATACTGCCATCGTCACTGACGACGGAGATGAATTCACCTATGACGAATTCGACCGGCGAAGCACCCAGTTGGCAAACGCTCTCGACGAGCGTATTCCCTCCGAGCGATGTGCAGTTCTTGCGGTCAATGGATTGCCCGCCGTAGAATCGATGATCGCCGGACAGAAGCGCGGCGAAGCCACCGTACAACTTCCCTTCAGGGGCAGTACTATCGAACTGATTTCGATGGCGGAGACGGTGGACGCGGCAGGCTTGGTCTTCGACGATGCCAACGCGGAGATCGGACTCGAGATGCTTGAGCAGGGCGAGTTCGAGGTAGCCATTCACGCCGGGCAGCGGAATATCTCTCGTGACGGTGTCGAATCGTACGAGGCGGTACTCTCGGGGGCGGCCGAGGAGCTACGGGACGGGTTACCCGACGATGATGAGTGTGCCGTCTTCTACACGAGTGGGACGACGAGCCAGCCGAAAGCGGTTTGCTTTGACCAAGAGCAGATGTGGCTCGGAGCGACCCAAGTCGTCATGGAACACGGCATCGACATGACTGACGTCGCACTTGTGACGACGCCGTGGTACCACATGGTAACGTCCGACGCGTGGCTCTACCCTCACCTCCTCGCCGGAGCCACGGTCGTTCTTCATTCGAGCTTCGAGCCGACGGAGGCACTTGAACTGATCGAGAAACACGATATCACGGGATTGCTCGCCGTCCCAACGCAATTAAACGGACTTAACGATGTCCAGGCCGAATCGGACTACGACATCGATTCGCTTTCGTATATTAGGACAGGTGGGTCAATCGTCACTGAGGAATTGATCGAGCGCACCGCTGCGCTGCTCACCGAAAACGTCTACAACACGTACGGGATGACGGAAGGTGGGCCAAACTTGACGTTCGCTCACCCGTCGGTTCAGGACGACCATCCCGGAACGATCGGCAAGGAGTCGTTCGTCTGGGAATTACGAGTGGTGGAGACGGTACCGTTGGATGAACATCCGGATCCAACAGCAACTGTCGATCCGGGTGAGTTGGGGGAGATCATCGTACGGGGACCTGGACGGTCAAAGGGATACATCGATAACGAACGCGCCGAGCGGAGATCGTATTTCGGCGACTGGCTTAGAACCCGCGACGTCGCTCGAATCGACGAAGACGGGTTCCTCTACATCGTCGACCGCGTCGACAACATGATCATCAGCGGCGGGGAGAACGTCTATCCGACCGAAGTCGAACGAGCGTTGGCCTCTCACGACAACGTCAGGGAGGTGTGCGTTGTCGGATTGGACGACGACCACTGGGGACAGATCATTAGCGCCGTCGTTGTCACCGACGACCCCATCGATGAAGACGAACTTGACGCATTCTGCAAGAATCGCGACTCGCTGGCCGACTTCAAGCGCCCGCGTCAATACGCCATCATCACTGAGACGCTGCCGCGGTCCGATACCGGAACGATACAGCGAGAGCGCATCATCGAGCAACACTTCGGTTGACAGAAGCTGTCGGCTTCAAAAGACAAGCGCGAACGCAACCGCTTGAATCGGGAGGAGGATGCCGAACGTGAGAATCGATCCCAGCGCCGCCACCCGGATTACTTCTCCTGAATCCGCCATATCGAGTCCAAGGATGGCGATGAGAACCGCCGATTGGTACGGGAAGAAGTAGCTGTTCAACACGACGGCCTCGACCATCGCGACCGGGAGGAGGGGAACGCCGGCGCCGGAAGTAAACGACGTCAGTATCGGAGTCAGCACGCTCGCCGCCGCGAGCCCTTCCATCAGGAAGACGAGGATGACCGATGCAATCGAAACGACCGTCAGCACGACGACGAGCGACGCGTCACCCGAGAGATTCGATAGAATGGCCTTGGCCGCGAGGTCGGTGAACGCCGTTCGTTGCAACCCTTCGGCGATGGCGAAGATAGCCCCGAGAAAGAAGATGATGGAGAAGTCGGCTTCCGCTAGCGTCTCAGATCCGACGACGCCAATTCTGGGAGCAAACGTCAGGAGTGCGACCAGGAGCGCGCCGTATAACGGATGCAGGCCGTGGAAGGAGTCGGTTGCCCAGACGGCGACGCCCAGAAGGAGGAATCCTAACATTCGTCGCTCGTCGGACGATATCTCGAACGCGTCTTCGGACTCGGCGGGTCGAACGATCGAGCGAGAGTTATGTGGTCGATAGAGAAAATAAGCGACGGCGATGATCGCAACGGTACGACCGACGCCCATTATCGGCCCCATCCACAGCAGCCATTCGGTCCAGCTAATGGTGACGCCCGCGTTCGCCTCGACGATACCGGTGATGATGATGTTCGCGAGCGATCCCGTGAGGACGCCCGACGACCCATAGAAGGTGGCGAAAAGCGGCCCCAAGAAGATGCCTACTTTCGCTCGACGTTCCTCAAACAGTTCGCCGATGGAGATCAGGATAGGGCCGAGTATGAGCACGCGTACGACCGACGAGGGTATCAGGACGGCGAGTAGCAAGCTAGCGAACGACAGAGTAACGAGCAGATATCGATACGCGGCGATGGTATTCTCGAATCGGGCCGCCGGCATCCGCCTTAGCGTCCATCGTTCGATGAGGTTTGCTAATCCGCTCGTTCGCGTCGCTTCCCCGATGAGGATGCCGAGTACGATGAGCCACGTGGCGGGTGACCGGAAGCCGACAAGGGCAACCTCCGTCGAGAACGTAACGCCGATGAGACCGATACAGACGAGCCCAGTGAACCAAGGTTTGACGGGAGATCCGATCCAGAGGCTGACGCAGAAAACAGTTATGGCGACCATCGCCGCGGTGTCGCCGGAAACCGGCGCATAGAGAAGGACAGCGACGGCCACAACGGTTCCCACCGGAAGTGAGACCCATGACCTGTCGATGGCCGGTATCGAGAGTGCGGAGAGGGTGGACGAGCGTTCCATGTTGGAAACCGATTATGTATCACCTCGTACTCGACCACAATTATTTTTTCCGGAAGTGGCGACCAGTGTCCAGCGGAACCCGTCGAAAAACGCTTTAGTCGATGTGCTCCTACATCCGATGGATATGATAGCGGAGATTCGCTCAGGAGTGTATGACGTGACCGTTCGACAGGGAGACGACGCCCGCTACCGCGTATTTCTGTTCGACGGAGCGCGACCGACGCTCGTCGACACCGGATTCGAGGATACGACCGACGTCGTCGGGTCGGCGCTCGACGAACTCGAAATCGACCTCAAGCGGGTTATCGTCACTCACGGCGATCCGGATCATGTCGGCGGACTCGCCGAAATCGCCGAGACGCACGACGTCGAAACCTGGGTTCCAGACCAGACGGTACTCGACGAGAACGTCGTCCCCGATCATCGGTACGGCGATGGCGACGGTATCGGGCGGTTCGTCGCGGTTCACGTTCCCGGTCATTCGCCGGATCATCACGTGTTAATCGATGAAGAAGAAGGTATCGCCGTTCTGGGTGATGCCCTGTTTGGAGCCGACGCCCGGGGGCTGCCCGCAGGCTATTTCGTTTTACCGACCGACTTCTTCTCCGACGATCTTGCTGCGGCGGATCGAAACCTCGACCGGTTGCTAGACTACGAGTTCGAGACCGGACTCGTGTATCACGGGTCGAGCGTCACTGAGGGCGCGAGCGAGAAAATCGCGACGTTCGTTGAATTTGACGGGAAGCCGTAGTGGACAGGACGGACGACACTGCGTCAGTCGCCGTTGATCGGATTCGAGGCGTCGCGGTTCGCGCTCTCACCGAGATACGCCTTGATAACGCGGTCGTCGTTCTGAATCTCGTCCGGGGTTCCCTCCGCGATGAGCTGACCGTTGTCCAGCACGAAGATACGTTCACTGACGGTCATCAACGCGCGCATGACGTGGTCGATAAGGAAGACGGTCTTGTCTCGCGCTTTAATATCGGCGATGAGGTCGATGATCTCCCCAGTTTCCTCCGGATCGAGTCCACCCGCGACCTCGTCGAACAAGAGCACATCGGGATCTGTAGCGAGGACGCGCGCGATCTCGAGGCGTTTGAGTGCACCGACGCTGAGGGTGTCAGGTGATTCGTGGGCCGCATCGGCGAGTCCAACGAACTTTAGCGCCTCGTAGGCACGCTCTTCCGGGTCGTCGGGGTTGCGTCCGCCGAACTGCGCCCCGACGGCGGCGTTCTCGAGCAGCGTTAGATTCTCGAACGGTCGAACGATTTGGTGAGTCTTGACCAGACCTCGGTGACAGATCCGGTGGGGCGACATCCCGGTGATGTCGTTGCCGTTGAAGATGACTCGACCCTCCGTCGGGTCGTGGATGCCGGTGAGCAGCCGAAAGAGCGTCGTCTTTCCGGCCCCGTTCGGGCCGATGAGTCCGACGGACTCGCCGCGTTCGACCGAGAACGTCACGTCGTCCACGGCGACGACGCCACCGAATCGTTTCGTGAGGCCCTGTCCTTCTAGTAGCGCCATTCTGTGGGCGATTGGCGACCCATTCGCATAAACCTACTCCCGAATCGTGGCGGACGAGAGTGATCCGTTTCGGTCGTAGATGGAAACATTGCGTCCGAGAGTCGGGGAAAACGATATGGTGGTCATCCGAATAGAGGTAGCTGTGAATCTCCAGAGACTGTTCGACCCCGACAGTATTGCGGTCATCGGGGCCTCACAGACCGAGGGAAAGATCGGCTACGAGGCGATGGCGAATGCGACTGCGTTCAGCGGTTCCGTCTACCCCGTCAATCCGTCTTCGTCGGGAACGGTGTTCGACGAATCGTTCGTCGCCTCAGTCACGGAAATCGATGACACCGTCGACCTCGCCTTGCTGTGCGTTCCCGGGCCTGTTGTTCCGGACGTGCTCGAAGAGTGTGGCGAAGCCAACGTCGGAGGTGCCGTCATCTACGCCGGCGGCTTCGCCGAGACCGGTGAGGAGGGTGAACGCCTCCAGGAACGCGTCGTCGAGGTGGCAACTGAACACGATATCGCGCTTCTCGGGCCGAATACGAGCGGATTCGTCGTCCCGAGCGAGGAACTGCTTGCCTCGTTCGCGAGCGGTGTCGAGCGGATACCAACAGGAAACGTCGCGGTCGTCGCTCAAAGTGGCGGCGTCGCTCACGTTCTCGCCTTCCAGGCTCGTCGCGAGAACTACGGGTTGTCGGCGATGGTCGGGCTCGGAAATCGCGCCAACGTCGGTTTTCGGGAGGTCGTCTCGTATCTCGATGCAAACAAGCGAACCGACGCGATACTTCTGCACGTTGAGGGCACAGACGACGGACGTGGATTACTCGAAACGTGTCGTGACGCCGAGACGCCGGTGGTCGCCTACAAGGTAGGAAAGACCGACGTCGGCGACTTCGCCGAGTCACACACCGGAGCGCTGACGGGGGAGCACGAACTGTATATGGCGGGATTCGAGCAGTATGGTGCCCTGACGGTCGAATCGACGAGCGAACTGATCGACGCGGGCGTCGCGCTCGGACGCTCGCCCAGCCCCTCTGGACCGAACGTCGGCGTCGTGACGGCACAAGCCGGCCCTGGAATCATCATCGCTGACCGCATTCAACGGGCTGGCGGTAACCTCTCAGAACTGACGACGCCGACCCAAAAGCGTCTTGAAGGGCTCCTCCCCGGAATTACGTACTCAGGAAATCCCGTCGATACCGGGCGGCCCATGCCGGAGTTTGGCGAGGTCGTGTCCGCCGTCGCGGAGGACGAACAGATTGATATCGTCCTCGTATACGAACTGTTCGAGGAGGCGTTGGGCTTCCCACTCGACAAACTCGACGGCTTGGCCGAAAGAGTCGACAAACCGGTCCTGTTCGCCACGGACGGCATCGAGGAGGATATGGCAGACGACCTCGAATCGCTCCGCGCGGCAAACATCCCTGTGTTCACCTCGCCCGAGCGCGGCGCGGAGGCTGCTGCCCTGCTCGCTGAGTACTCCGTGCTCTCCGGTGCCGCCGATCGAACGGAGGTGAACGCGAATGTCTGATCCCATCACAACGGCGCAGGCGGACGGGCGGACGATCCTAACCGAGGCGGAAAGTAAGTCGCTGCTCGCGAACGCCGACGTAACGACTCCCGCGTTCCGCGTCGTGGAAGACGCACCGGCGGCCGTCGAGTCGGCTAAAGCCATCGGCTATCCCGTCGTCGTCAAAGTCTCCGCTTCGTCAATCGTCCACAAGAGTGAGTGGGCCGACGGCGTCGGCGTAGCGCTCGGATTGGAGACCGGAGACGCAGTCCACGAGGCCGCCCAGACGATCCTCGACGCTGCGACTGCGGCGGAAATCGAGGCGAACATCCTCGTCGAAGCGGCGCACGATACGGATGCGGGTACCGAGGTCATTGTCGGCGGTCTGCGAGATCCGTCGTTCGGTCCCGTCGTACTGACAGGCCTCGGCGGCGTTTTTACGGAGGTGTTTGCGGATACCAGTCACCGTCTCGCGCCGATCGACCGAGCGGAAGCTCGGTCGGCGATCGAAGAACTACAGGCAATACGTATCCTCGACGGCTACCGTGGAAGGCCACCAGCCGATGTATCGGCACTCGCGGATGTCGTCAAGCGCATCGGGGATCTCGTCGTCGATTACGAAGCGATCGCAGAGGTGGACATCAATCCTGTGCTGGCGACCGACACCGGCGCCGTAGCATTGGACGCCGCCGTCGTTCTTCGGGAGGAGTGACCATGTACGAGCGAACTTGGACGGTGCGATTTTCGGACACCGATCCCTTCGGCATCGCCCACTACCCCCGCATCGTCGACGCCATCCACGAGACATCCGACATGTTCATGGAAGCGATCGGCTGGCCGTTCTGGGAGATATCCCAGGAGCGCGGGTTCGGCCTCCCGCTCGTAGAGATGAACTTTGAATTCGAGAGTCCTGTCGAAGCCGGCGATGACGTCACCATCGAACTGACGCCGACGCTCGGAAACCGGAGCGTGAAATTCGAATACGTCGCGCGTTGCGGCGGAGAGGTGGCGTTCTCCGGGTATGAACAGCGCGTCTGCGCTCGCACCGGCGGCGAGGGTGCGATCGAACTTCCTGATGATCTCCGTAAAGCGATGGAGGCGTACACCGACAACTAATCACCGTGTTGACCGCTTGGGCTCTTCTCTAGTCACGTCAGACGGCGGGGACAGTCACAGCCGTGGACGATGCGCTTTTAGGACTTCCATCATAATGTATGCACATGGCCGAATTCGACAACATCTATGCCGAGGAAGATCCGTTCGTCCAAGCACACTTTGACTGCTTGAGCTGCGGAGGGAAGCTCTGGGAGTACGCGATTCAGGGACAGATGGTTTGCGAGGATTGTCGAGCTGTCTTCCCTTCCAAGGAAATTTTCGACGCACAGACGTAGCTCTGCGGGGAGACCACTTTCAACCTGCCGACCGTCGGCCCCGTAGGCAGATGCGTATCCCGATCGGGTAGACGCGTCCACTACACTTATGGTGAATCTGGATAATAATTGACTATGGCTCAGCAAGAACCAGAAGAACTCTTGGAGCTGAGTTCCGACACACGGAACATCCTAGAAGACCACGGTCTACGTCCGCTCTGGGAGGTGGAGGACGACTTCGGAAACGTCTTCGACGACCTCGAAGCGGACATCTGGAAGTGGGAGGACATCCAGACCGCCATCGACAGCATCGAGGAGGACGTCCCGATCGCCGACCTGCCGCCGGGCTTTCAGCGGCGTGTCGCAGTCCCGATCAATACTGCAATCGGGAACGCGATCTCGAACACGATCTACGTCGGCGTCCAGACGGTCTCTCCGGGGGAAACCGCTCCCTCTCATCGGCACTCGGCCAACGCCCTGCGGTTCACCATCGACGGAAACGAGGAGATGAAGACAGTCGTTGCGGGCGAGGAGTTTCCGATGGAGGACAACGACCTCATCACGACGCCCCAGTGGGAGTGGCACGACCACGTCAATGACTCCGACGAAACGGCCGCATGGCTTGACGTCCTCGACCTACCGCTCTTCTTGGACTCGCTGAACAAGCGACAGGCCTTCGAGAACCACGAACTCGAACGCCAACCCGTCACGAAGACCCAGGGCTACTGGGACTCCCAGTACGGTCGCGGCCGTCCCGCAAATGAAAAGACGGACGGTTCAATTCCGGGGCCGTTCGAGGGCATCCGCGAGGCGACACCGCCGTACCGCTTCGGCTGGGACGAGATGCTTGAGACGCTCCGCCAGCGAGCGGACAATGACGACCCCGACCCGCACGACGGGTACAGCCTCGCATACGTCAATCCTGCCACCGGGAAGGAGCCGCTGTTCCCGACCATGTCGTTCCGTGCGCAACTGTTGAACGAGGGACCGACAGATCCGCACTTCCACAACGCCACAGAAGTGTACTTCGTCATCGAAGGGGAAGGTGCAACCCACGTCGGTGACGAGGCGTTGGAGTGGGGGAAGTGGGATATCTTCGTCGTGCCACCGGACGAGATCCACCATCACGAACCCGAAGATGAAGCGATCCTCCTCGGTATGAGTGACCGTCCGGTGTTCGAGGCGTTCAACTTCTACGCCGAGGCCCAACCGTCCTGAAAACCCCCGTTGTGAGAGAATCGCTCTTCTCTACATCTACTGGTTTGCGCGGCGGGTAACTTAGGACGTGACTGAAGCGGCTCCACGGATCATTTTACTCGTCGCTCCTTCGCGAGATATTCACATACATTTATAATCAGCTGCTCATATTGGAACAGTATAGCATGACAGACGGTAGCAGGCAGAGTAGACGGAACTATCTCAAAGTGACCACCGCTACTGGGGCTGTTGCATTCGGTGGCCTCGCAGGGTGTCTCGAAAGTATCGGCAACGGTGGCGGCGGCCAGGGCGGCTCTAATTCGATCGTCATCGCAGGCACCATCCCCGAGAGCGGCCAATTCTCGTCGCTTGGTCAAGATCTCAAGCGTGGCTATAACCTCGGTGTCAAGCGGATGAACGAACAGTTAGATCAGGAAGTCAAACTCATTCTCAAAGATGACAAAAGCGACCCTAAGGAGGTTCGCAAGCAGCTCCAGCAGATTACGAGTAACAATGATGTGACGATGATCTGGGGAAGCTTCTCGAGCCTGCTCGTGACCGCCGGGAGTGCATACGCCGAGAATCAGAACCTCCCTTTCCTCGGCGCGTTCTTCGCCTACGAGCAACCGCACCGCAACGAAGGTTACGAGTGGACGTTCTCCCCGTTTCCGAAATCGCGCGACGTGGCGCGGTCGACGAAGGGAGTCCTCGGACTCATCCCAGAGAACGAGCGGCCGACCAAAGTCGGCATCTGGGAGCCTAACTCGGGGTGGGGGAACGAGCAGTCCAACGCCTGGGAAGAGACGCTCACCAAGGAGGGCTACGAGGTTGTCCTTCGGAAAAAGTTCGAGATTGGGGCGAAGGACTTCTCGACGTTGATCTCTCAATCGAAGAGCAACGGAGTCGAGATTCTGCTCTCCGTCCCGACGCCTCCAGGCGGTATCACGGCCGTCAAACAGATGCGGGATAACGGATGGTCGCCGAAGGTTCTGAAATTTGTCCGCGGCGCGGATCCATCGGCCTGGTGGTCGTCTCTTGGACAGGACGGAGCCTACGCACTGATGTGTCCCGGTTGGGTACCAGGATTGACGGGTAACGGCAACAAGGAACTGTGGAACTCGTACAGCGAAGCACACAACCTCGGCAAGAACGACCTCATCCCCGTGGCAGTCGGCGGTTCGTACAACGTCGCCCAGGTTGCCACTCAAGCGGTTCAGGCCGCCAGTTCCACCGCCCCAAAAGACATCCGGAACGCGCTGCGACAGGAAACGTTCAAGACGGTCATTGGCCAGTTCAGCTTCGAGAAAAACGGCCTTCCGACGGAGGGCGAACTCACCGCACCGACGGGACAGTGGTGGCAAGGCGGCCAGCATCTAGCGTATCCCCAAGCAGACTCGAATCGGGCCGTCGATTTCAAATATCCAATTCCATCTTGGAACCAGCGATGAACTCACTCTCCAATCACATTCCCCACAACCTAACTTCCAAACCATGCCGACGAATCAACTGATACTACAGACGTTCATCGACGGGCTCCTCCTCGGAGGAATCTACGCCGTCGCGGCCCTCGGCCTGTCACTTGTGTTCGGCATCATGGATATCGTGAACCTCGCTCACGGACACATGCTCATGGTCGGAGGCTACGTCGCGGTCATCCTCTTTACGGCGGTTGGAATTACGCCGCTCATCGGGATGGTCGCCGCGATAGGTCTCATGTTCCTCTTTGGAATGGCACTTCAAAAAGTTCTGCTCGATCACGTCGTCGACGAAGGACTCGAACAGCCGATCATCGTGCTGTTCGGCCTGGCCCTCGTGTTGCAGAACCTCGGGGAGTATTTCTTGGGCGGTGATTCTCAGTCGACGAACATTGGGATCCCCGGAAGCGGCTTCAAGGTTGGATCCGTATTCTTCTCGTTTCCGCGGACGGTGACCTTCGTCATCGCGCTGGTTCTTATCGTCGGGACGTGGGGCTTCCTTCGATACACGACGACTGGGGCGGCGATCCGAGCGACCGCACAGAATCGCACTGCTGCACGGTACATGGGCATCGACACCGACCGGATCTACATCGTCACGCTAGGAATCGGGACGGCGCTCGCCGGCGCGGCCGGAGCGCTGCTCTCGATGCTATTCCCCATCGACCCGTACGTCGGCTGGTCGTACTTGTTGAAGGCGTTCGCCGTCGTCGTCCTCGGCGGCGTCGGGAGCATCATCGGAACGCTAGTCGGGGGGCTGACGCTGGGGATCTCGGAGAATCTCGGCGCGCTCTACCTCGGCGGTGGCTATCGGGACGTCATCAGCTTTTCCATCTTTCTCGCGGTGCTCCTCCTGCGGCCGCAAGGATTGTTCGGTTCGGGCGGGGGTGACGCATGAGCGACTCCGAACATCGTTTCAACGGCCAACGGTTCGGCGGTCGCCGAGTCGTTGCGGTGAGCGTAGTCGTCGTGTTACTGTACGCCGCCGTGCCGTTCGTGACGAACGCCGCAATCACCGAAATCGCGTTCACCGGACTGGTATTCGTCATGCTTGGTGTTTCGTGGAATCTCCTCGCCGGTTATGCGGGACAGATTTCGCTGGGTCATGCAGCATTCTTCGGCGTGGGTGCGTTCGCCTCGGCCTGGGTAACGACGCCCACGCGAGTGGGGCTTCCGGCGAGTCTTGAGATGCCGATTCTTGTCTCGTTGCTAGTCGGTGCGCTCGTGGCGGCGCTCATCGCGCTCGTCGTCGGGCCTATCATGTTCCGACTACGCGGTCACTACTTCGCAATCGGCACGCTCGCACTCGCCGCCATTATACAGCTCGTTATGCTCGACCAACGTCAGTTCACAGGTGGATCGACCGGCTACTTCGTTCAGAGCGACGTGCTCAAGGAGGTGATGTTTCTCGTGGCGCTACTCGCGACCGTTCTGACCGTGGCTGTCACTTACCGTATTGTTCGAAGTCCCCTTGGACTCGGGATGAAGGCGATCCACAGTGACGAGTCGGCAGCGAGCAGTCTCGGCGTCAATCCGCTCAAGTACAAGATGTACGCATTCGTGATATCGTCGTTCTTTGCCGGCCTCACGGGTGCTCTCTACGCGCAGTACACGCTGTACGTCAACGCCGAATCAACCCTCGGTGTCGTCTGGACGATCGATACGCTGTTGATCGTCATCCTCGGCGGAATGGGGACGATGGCGGGGCCGATCTTCGGTGCAATGCTGTTCCTGGGTCTCGACAACTTCCTGACCCCAGTCGTTGGCGCGCTCGCGACCACTGTGGAAGGACTCCTAATCATCCTGTTCATCATCTTCCTCCCGAACGGACTCTATGGGATCGTTCGCGAGCGACTCCTTGAGAAGTCAAGCGAGTCGCCACCCGTCGGTTCTGAACAACCGACCGTAGGAGGTTCGGACGAACGATAACCGCTTGCGAAATCGCGGTAGCTTCTTTCCAACTCGGCTCTGTGAATCCCCGAGCGAGTACTGATCGGTGATGAGTCAGGCGCCTAAGTACGAGGTTTCAACGCGCTCGTCGGTGGCGAGCTCCTCCGCGGTTCCAGATAGCGAATTACGTCCCGATTCAAGGACGTACCCCCTGTCCGCGACACGGAGCGCGTTGTAGAGATCCTGTTCGACGAGCAATACGGTGGTTCCTTCGTCGTTGATGCGCTCGATTGCGTTGAACACGTTATCCACGAGTACCGGTGCGAGACCCAAACTCGCCTCGTCTAATAGGAGCAGCTTCGGATCACTCATCAGTCCACGACCGATAGCGAGCATCTGTTGTTCGCCGCCGGAGAGGGTTCCAGCGCGTTGATTTGAGCGTTCTTCTAGCCGGGGGAAGATATCGTAGACTCGTTTACGTCGCTCGACCGTGTCGTCTCGGTCGACGTACGCGCCGAGGTTGAGGTTCTCTTCGACGGTACTGTCGTCGAAGATCTCGCGACCCTCTGGAACGTGGGCGACTCCTTTCGGAACGACCGCTTCCTGAGAAAGGTGGCCGATCGACTCACCTTCGAATCGCACTTCGCCGGACGACGGCGAGCGGTCACCGCAGATGGTCTTCAACACTGTCGTTTTGCCGGCGCCGTTTGCACCGAGTAAGGCGACCGTCTCGCCTTCCTCGACGGAGAGGCTCACGTCCCAAAGTACCTGTATGTTTCCGTACGCGACGTCGATAGCGTTGATTTCGAGGAGTGACATCGATTGGTAGTAGTATGTAGGTTCTGTCGTATAAGCCTACCTTCCGAGCCAGGAACGCGAACTGTGAGGAGTCGGACCTCGAACGAATCCTGACGAGCGACGCGCTAGCGCTGACCGCCCTTCTGGACATTCACGTCCTCGAAGTGAACGTCGCGCGCCGTCACATCGACGGTCATGGAGCCGACGTTCTCGATCTCAGCGTCGATGGTGTCGCCGTCCGACAAGGCGCTCACGCCTTCGGGTGTTCCCGTCGTGATCACGTCTCCGGCCTCGATGGTGGTTCCGAGCGAGGCGTACTGCACGATGTCGGCACAGGTGTACACCATGTCGCTGGTGCTGTCCTGCTGTTTGGTTTCGCCGTTGAGTTGGAGTTCCATGTCGAGGCTCTGCGGGTCGCCGACCTCATCCGGCGTCACGACGCACGGACCGATGACCGTGAACGTGTCGTAGGACTTCCGGTTGGAGCGGTCTTGATCGCCGCGAACCGAGATGTCGAGCAGGATGGTGTATCCAAAGATCTCGTCCCAGGCTTCGTCGGCGTCCACGTCCTTGACGTCTGCTCCCATCACGAACGCCAATTCGATCTCGTGATCCACGCGTCGATCCGAGAACGGGAGTTCGACGCCGTGGTCGGGACCGACGACGCTAGAGGGTGCTTTCAGGAAATATCCTTTATCCTCGATAGAGAACCACTCCTCCGTCGTGATGTCCTTGTCGGCGATGGCCTCCTCGATATGGTTTTCGTAGTTGAGGGGTGCGGCGATGACCTTCCCTGGTCGCTTTACGGGGGCCTCGACGGAAACGTCTTCCAGCCCGTAGTCGGGATCTGCGTCGGTATACTCGCTCGCATCGTAGTCGCCGCGGATGTACTCCAAGAGTGGGTCGCGGGCATCGAGTTCCAGCCTGTCAGTAAGGTCGACGACTCCGGTGTTGTCCTCGGTCAGCAGTCCTAGCCTGTTCTCGTCGAATCGAACGAATCGCATAGTTATCCGTGTGTATAGCACTGTTATAAATCTTGGCGGTACGCGCCGTCCGTCGCCCGTTCGTCTCTGCTTCGAAAGGCGAATCGGTGCCTCGGCGGCGAAGCACGGTGATCGGTTCAGGACGGTCGCCGAGTTCGAGCGTGTCGAGTTTAGGGGAGTTCCCGATGGATTTATCTCTCGACCACTTGATTCCCGAACAAAGGTGATCGACAAGCCATGGGTGACGACAGTAGATTCGAAGTATCGGCTGGAACGAAACGAGGGCGAGTCTCGCAGAACGATCTCGACGTGGGACTGTTCCAGATTCTGGACCCTGACGGCTCGTACGACAGCGGGGCGGTTCCGAACCTCGACGATGACGCGTTCCAAGAGCTCTACCGCTGGATGCTCTTGGAGCGAACGTTCGACGAACGGATGGTGAAACTTCAGCGACGCGGCCAGATTGGAACCTTCGGATCCGGCCGCGGGCAAGAGGCGAGCATTATCGGATCCGGGTACGCGCTCGCGGACGGCGACTGGCTCCTCGGGATGGGGCGCGAAGCCGGCGCGATGTTCCTCCAGGGGCTGCCGATGCGAGATTTGATACTGTTCTGGCGCGGTGTTGAGGACGCGAACCGGGAGATGGCCAAACGTGATCAGATGATAGCCATCTCCATCGGGTCGCACCTCCCGCTCGTGACCGGCGCCGCGTGGGGAATGAAGCTCGCCGACGCCGATTCCGTCGTGGCGGCGTACTTCGGCGATGGAGCGAGCAGTACCGGCGCGGTGCACGAGGCGGTGAACTTCGCCGGTGTCCTCGACGCGCCGGCGGTGTTCTTCTGTCAGAACAACCAGTACGCCATCTCGACCCCATTCGAGAAGCAGACGAACGCCTACTCGATAGCGCAGCGGGCGGTCGGATACGGAATCGATGGCATCCGCGTCGACGGAAACGACGTGCTGGCCGTGTACGAGGCCGTCTCCGAAGCGCGCGAGGCCGCCCGCGCCGGGAATCCGACGCTCGTGGAGTCGGTGACGTACCGTCGCGACGCCCACACGACCAGCGACGACCCGAGTCGGTATCGCGACGACTCTGAGGTGGAGCGGTGGCAGGAACGCGACCCGATAGCGCGGTACGAATCGTTCCTCCGCTCGGAGGGACTGTGGAGTGAAATCGATCCGGAGGCGCTCGTCGAAGAGATAAACGAGGAGTTCGACGACGCACTAGCGGCCGCAGACGAGTTCCAGGAGCGGAGCGTCGACGAGATGTTCGAGTACTTGTACGACGAACTGCCGCCGTACCTCCGGCGGCAACTGGTCGAGTTCAAGGCGTTTCTCGAGGAACGACCGGACGCGTACGACCACATCCAACAGCGGGTGAAGGGGTGACGTAACTGTGCAAGAGACCATCGTCGGCGCGATCAACGACGCACTGCACGCCGAAATGGCCGCGGACGACAGGGTGGTTGTCTTCGGCGAGGACGTCGCCGAAAGCGGCGGCGTTTTCCGGGCGACCGACGGGCTGAAGGACCGATTCGGCAAGGAACGAGTCACCGACACGCCCCTCTCGGAGATCGCCATCGTCGGCGGCGCGGTCGGCCTCGCAATGTACGGCTATCGCCCCGTGGCCGAGATCCAGTTCTCGGGATTCCTCCCCCCGGCGTTCGACCAACTCGTCACGCAGGCGAGCCGAATTCGCTGGCGGACGCGCGGCGAATGGACCGCACCGCTCGTCGTTCGGACACCCTACGGCGCAGGGGTCAAGGCGCTCGAACACCACTCAGAAAGCCTAGAGGGAGCGTATGGACACATTCCCGGATTGAAGGTGGTCGTCCCGAGCACGCCGCACGACGCGAAGGGACTCCTGATCGCGGCCATCCGCGATCCCGATCCGGTACTCTTCTTGGAACCCAAGTACATCTACCGGTCGTTCAGCGGGGAACTCCCCGAGGAGTCCTACGAAGAACCGATTGGAGAGGCTGCGGTCCGACGCGAGGGAACAGAACTGACCGTGGTGTCGTGGGGAGCCATGATGGAACCGACGATGGCGGCCGTGGAGAATCTCGGCGTCGACGCCGAAGTGATCGACCTCCGTACCGTCTCGCCGCTCGACCACGAAACGGTCGTCGAGTCGGTGAAGCGGACGGGACGAGCGTTGGTGGTGCACGAAGCGGCGCGGACGGGCGGATTCGGCTCCGAACTCGTCGCTCGCATCAACGACGATGCGCTGTACTACCTTGAAGCGCCCGTTGAACGCATCGCCGGCTTCGACATCCCTGTCCCCCTACTCTCGATGGAGGACTACTACCTCCCCAATCCGCCTCGCATCGAAGAAGGGATTCGTAGAGTTCTCGATCACTGAGGTCAGGCGGAGAATTAGATTTCGACTTTACTCTAAGGAAGGAGACCGAGATAGTTCGCAGTGTGTGCGAGCACCGCGGCGATGGGGATCAAGAGCGCCGTACGGAGCGCGAATATGACGATGAGATCGCGGAAGCGGATGGGAATATCGTTGAACATGTCCATCATCATCGGAGCCGACGCGGCGAAGAAGATTATCTGTGAGATCGCCACGATGGTGACGAAAAATCTGGCTATCGGGCTCGTTTTCGCGACGACCGCCGCCGCGGAGACCTGCTCGATGCCGCTGATGAGTATCGCGGACGCGACTAAGTTCGAATCCGGAATCCCGAAGGCGGCGATGACGGGAGAAAGCGGCATCGCAATGAGCTGGAACACGTCGGTTTGGGCGACGAGGAGGAGCGTAACGGTGCTGATCGCGACGACGGTGCCGAGGGTGATCGCCGTAACCTTCAGCCCGTCTATCAGTCCTATCATCGCCGTCGAACCGATCCCTTCGTCCTCCGCCTCATCCAACGCCTGTCTGACGGCAAATCGGACGTAGTCGGTCGGGGAACCGGTGAAGGAGTCTTCCGGCGACGGTTCGACGATGTACTCATCGGGAATGTTGTTGAGTGGCGGAACGCGGACGAGGACGATTCCGCAGAGGATCACGGCGACGGCCCACGAAAGGAGGATGAGCGGGAATATCTGGAGGAGACCGACCGTCGAGACGATGACCCCGACGAATCCGATACTCACCGGCGCGAAGCAGGTTGCGATGATGAACACGTCGCGTTTGTGGTAGCCGCCGCGGTGGAAGACGTTGTACGTCACGTAGTAACCGACCGTGAACGCGCCGATCCAGGATGCGAGAGAGTCGAGCGCCGCGCGGCCGGGGAGTCGGAACAGCGGGCGCATGAAGGGACGGGCCAGCGTGCCGATGAATTCGAGCCCTCCAAGTTCGACGAGCAGGTTCACGAACACCGCCCCGAGCGGGATGATGACAACGATACTCAGGACGATCGTCCCCCACACGAGACCGCCGACGAGTTTAGCGTGCAGGACGGCCGGACCGAGTTCGAAGAACAGGAGCGCTGCGAAGAAGACCCCGAGTATTCGGAGCAGTAAGAAAAGCGGCGTCGTCTTCCAGTACTGGAGATCGATTCGTTCGGCAAACCGGTCGTCCAGCGAGATAACGCCTCGACTTCGTAGTTCCGCGACAGCCGACAGAACCCCGCCGGCCGTTATTAGTATGAGACCGGCGACGCCAGTGAGGGTGGGGAAGGCGTCGGTGATCAATCCGGCGGCGATGTCGAACGGGACGGTGATCTGACCCTCCCACGAGACGGGTACGAGAAAGAAGAACACTCCGAGTCCGAAGGCGAACAGGAATCGCAACGCGGGAACCCACTCGAATTCCGTCGCGTCGATGTCGTGAATCGTCTTCTCTTCCTCTCGATCTTCGTCTCGGTTCCACGTTCGCTGGCCGGTGGTCTGCCATGGCTTCTGACTGAACATGGTCGGGTATCGCAGCGGGCGTAGAAAAATGTTGTATGTTCTCATGCAACATTTTACGGGGAGCTGTCGGAACGGTGTCCGATGGAACCAGTGGGACGAAGGGAAGTGCCCGAAACGCGGGGAGTGCGAGCGAATTCCTGGACGGCACGGCCTGTTCTTCGCCTTCCGTACGCGGTACGACCGCGTCGAGGTCCGTCCGTGATTTCCTTCGACAAGTAATCGAGGACTCGACCGTTCATCGGTACTTCACACCGGTCGCAATTGGCGGTTTGTAGGATGCCGTGTCGAGCTACTCGCCCGCGGGCTTCCACCAGTTAGTAGTCTTCGCCGCAAGCCATTTTTTGGTCTTGGCGATCTGACAGTGTCCCTAAAGACAGTTGAAGCTCGGTCCCGCGGCGTTTTGTTTCACTTCACCCCTTCTCGCATTGTGCCGCATCCGCCTCGATCTCCGCTTTTGCGACCACCTCCTTCGATTTAGTCACGACTGTGAGGGTGGTTTCGGTGAAATATAGACGCAGTCGGTGAAGTTAGGTCGTTGGATAGTTATGTGGACGACCATGCAAGAGGAATTCGAAGGGATGGCCCCGACGATTGCCGAGAGCGCGTTCGTTTCGAAGATGGGTTACCTCGTCGGCGAGGTATCGGTCGCCGACCGAGCTAGCCTCTGGCCCTTCGTCTGCTTACGCGGTGACCGTGCTCCCGTCCACGTCGGAAAAGAGACGAACGTCCAAGAGTTCACTATGCTCCACGGAGCGGAGTTGGGAGACGAAGTCACGGTCGGTCACGGCGCGGTCGTAGACTTTGCAACGGTTCAGCACCATTCGCTCGTCGGAATGCAGAGCGCCATTCTTCGAGGGGCGATTGTGGAATCCAACTGCATCGTCGCTGCGAACACCGTCGTTTTGCAGGATCAAATTATCCCAGAGGGACATCTGGCGTATGGGACGCCCGCGGAAACTAAGCCACTTACCGAAGATCAATTGGAACAAATATCGCGTACTCACGAACACTACGTCGATCTCGGTCAGCGGTTCAAATCGTAATTATCAGTCAATCTCAATAACTTCCTAAAAAGGCTTACAAAAGCATGGGGCGAAAGTCCGCGGCTTTAGTCTTCGTCGGCGACGAATATTCGACGGTCGATTCGATGATGCCCGAGGTTATGACGGTCACTACTGAATCGGTGAGAACTCCCAAACTACCGTAGTACGTTTCAACAGTGGCCCGCGAACGATACGACTACTGCACCCAACAAACGAGGGAGTGCGATCGGGGAAATGCATCTTCTCATCGGGAAACTCTCGCCTCGTCACAGTCCTGACGATCGGGAAGAGGGTGGATTTACAAGGTCTCGACATCGAATGAGTTCATGGTGTCAGAGACAGACATCGAAGCGGCCGCCGAGCAGCGTAACGACCTCCCAGACGCTGACGACGTGTACGATCGCAATGAGGAGATTCCCATCACCGAACTGTTTGACGCGGTGTTCGTACAGAGCCACACCCAGTTCGAATCGTTCGACGAACTGGTCGCAGCGAGTCCCAGTAATGCCAATTCTGCCGACGAACTCGAAACGGTTCCCCACAAGGCATGGGACGAGTTCGTTGCCCAAACAACCGACTTCGAGGACGAAGAAGCGCTAGTGATGGCTGCCCGAGATCACTGGGTTAGCAAGAAATTGGATCTGGTCTGAACTGGTTACTCTATTCGTCGTGTCTTCGTTGACGAACCGATCGGTTCACTATCTTAAGCGCGAGAAAAAGCCGTCACCGGATGTAATTCAGTAGTTCCCGGTCGAAACGATTGGCGGGGTTCCGTGAGGACCGTACGGCGCATCGTCAAGCCACTCGCCGGCGGTCTCGAAGTGATCCGCCAGCGAGGCGGCTGCTTCCTTCCGCAGTATCGTCACCGGGCTGTCGCCTTGGAGGTACTCCAGCGCCTGACCGGCCGCGTTGAGATTGAACTCGGCGGCCTTTTCGCGGCGAGCCGCGTACAGCTCTACCTCGTCACGGATGACGGCGTCGGTTGTAGCGTTGATCGCGGCCGCAATAGCCGAGGCCGCCTCGTCCGCATCGGCAATACCGGAGTTCATACCGCGAGCGCCGAACGGTGCTAGCAGATGGGCCGCCTCTCCGGCGAGTAAGACACGGCGGTGTTCATCCACGAAGGTATCCGCCATCACCTGGAGGAAGTAATAGCTCGAGACCCACTGCAGGTTATCCTCATAGCGCTCGCCCATGATGTCGCGGACGAACTTACGCATCCGTTCGTCGTTGCTGAGTTCTTCGGGGTCGTCACCTTCGATACACTGAATGTCGAGCCTCCAGCCGCCGGTGAACGGAACGAGCAGCACGTTCCGACCGTCGGCCTCCGGGGCATCGTAGTGGAACACTCGCTCGAGTGGCAGCGGGTCATCGTCGACTTCCCCGACGTCTGCAATGATGAATGCGTTCTCGGATTGATCTCCTTCGAAGTTTGCGCCAATTTCATTGCGGACGGTTGATCCACCACCATCGGCACCGACCAAGAATTCGCCCGCCCACTTGCGACCGTCAACCGTTTCCACATGGACGCCGGTGGGAGATGTCTCCACCGTGTCGACCTCGGCATCCCAGTAGATATCGATCCCAGCCTCGTTTAGCGCGTCATGCATGTACTCTTCGGTCACGACTTGCGGGACACTGGTGAAGTGAGGGATGTCGCCTGAGCCGCCGGGTGAGCTGTATGTCCGATCGAACACTTCCTTCCCGCGGAAAAGCGTCCGTCGCGTCGGCCAGACGAGTCCTTCGTCGACGAGGTCGGTTCCGAGCCCTGGATGAATTCGCTCGAGCGTTCGGAGCGTTGACCCATGAACGTATATGGCGCGACTTCCGGATCGGTCACGATCTTCAGACTCGGCTTCGAGGATCGTCGCCTCCACTCCGCGCGCGTGCAATGCTAATGCCGTTGTCATCCCAACCGGGCCAGCACCGGCTATCAGTACGGGCTCAGCTGTCGTCTCACCGCTCATAGGCGTACCGTTGGAGTAAATAGCCATAACAGTTGTGGTCACAACATCCGTCGGGTCTCCCGCTTTCCGGTAAAGGTTCCGTTCCAAAACGCACGCGAGCGTGGCTTTTCAGGCCAACCCGTCTCGTGAAGATGCGTCTTTATTACATTAGATAGGGTTAGATAACATGGCATGCTTATTTTATGTATTTATATGATAGGCCTTAAAACGTACCTATCAGAGGCTAAACTAGCTATTTGACCGGTATTTTTATTGCCCATGAAAAATACGGTCAAATCATGTTCGGTAGCACCGCGTGGGAGAATGACGAGCACGCATCCGGCGATAGCGCTGAAGCAGGCACGAAAACCATCAAGGATGTTAGCCTCGTAAAAAAGCGGCCGAAGCCGGTATTGAAATTCGTGCTCGCATTCGGCATCGGCTCGTTCTTCTTCCTATTCCCGGTACAGTGGAACGGTCAAACTACGATTCCACTCGACGTGGTAGTCAGCATCATTCTGGAAACGTTCCCAACCCTCATCGAGTACTTTACGTTCGGTCTGATACTCGCTGGCAGTGTTCTGACGACCGTCTCGATGGTCGACTATCACGGGATCGTGTCGATTGGCGAAGGAACAGTCGATCGATTCGAGCTGGATTACTGGCAGACGTCGAATATTTTTTGGGCGTTCCGGATTCTCGGAGTTTTCCTCGCGATACCTATCCTTGTCGGGAGCGGTCCTGAATGGCTACTCAGCGAGAAGACATCAGGTATTGTCTGGGGAGGTCTCCTGTTGACGATTGCGCTCGTGATTCCGATCGGCGCCGTGTTCGTCAACTTACTCGCCGAACTCGGCGGACTACAATTCGTCGGCACGCTCTCCCAGCCTGTGATGAAGCCGGTGTTCAATTTGCCCGGCCGTGCAGCGCTTGACAGTGCGGCATCGTGGCTCGGCTCGTTCAGTATCGGCTACTACCTCACGCGAAACGTGTTCGACCGCGGCGGATACAACAAACAAGAGGTCTTCGTCATCTGCACCTGCTTCGCTACCGCGAACTTAGGAACGATCGGAGCGATCGCCGCTGTACTTGAGATTCTTCACGTCTTTCCGATCGTCGTCCTCCTGTACCTGCTCAGCGTGATCTTTACGGCGATCATTCTCGTTCGAGTCCCACCGCTTTCGACCGTTCCCGATGAATTTGTCGCGGAACCCGATCCGGAACCGGAATTTAACGGACCTGTCGTTGACTACGTCCGATTTGCATTCAACGAGGCCGTCAGAACTGCCGAAGAAGGCGCCTCAATACCACGATCTGCGATTGAAGGTCTCATTGACGGGCTAAAACTGACCGGGATGATGCTCGGTACGATTCTCACGGTCGGGATGACTGCCGTAGTTCTCAACGAGTATACGTCGGTATTCGAGGTACTGGCGACACCGCTTGTTCCCGTTCTGTCTGCGTTCGGTATTCCAGACCCACAGATGGCCGCTACGTCGCTGATCCTCGGCGGTGCGGAGATGTTCATCGGCGCAACGTTCGCAGTCGGAACTGCCCTAATTACGAGGGTCTACGTCGTAATCGTGGTGAGTGCGCAAGCGATCTTCTTCGCCGCGTCGGCTCCGATGATGGTGGATATGTTCGACGATATCCCGATTCGATTCCGAGATCTCTTCGTATTATTTGTGATGCGGACTGCTCTTCTCATCCCAATCGCTGCAGCCCTAGTTCATGCTGCGGTATTCGTCGGACTCATATAATTCGAAATAACGCCTCACTTTCGGTCGAACGTACTCCGAGTCAACCACATGAGCGACTATCCGAGTACAGGAGATGCCGGTGAAGAACTGACTTGTTCGATCTATCCGTTCGCAGAGCAGAACAGTACTGGCAGCTTCGAACGGAGCGTAACTTGCTGAGCAATGCTACCGAAAAGGACTTTCCCCGTCGGCGATCGTTTTCGACCGGCGATACTAATCATGTCGGCGTCGACGTCGGCAGCCGTATCGAGGACGTTCCGTACGGGATCGCCGCTTGACTGGATTACCTCGACGTCGAATCCCGCCTCCGCTAGTTCCTCAGTTGCGTGGGTAACAGATTTGAGGCTACTGGCGTCTAAATCGTCCCCGTCGGCACGGAGACGTGGTAGACGAGAATTCGAACGTCATCCGTTTTGAGCGGCAATGTAGTGATTGACGCTACTTGGTTCGATACTCGTTCGACGTTGGTGTCGGCGCATAGTAGTATCGTCATCATTGGTAGTCAAGTTGACGTTTGAAGACGAGCTTCGTCACTGCGCCAGGTACGTCCTGCCGAACCCAGCTTGGCGATAGTTCGATCGATCCTATCTCCTCTGATAGTTCTCTCACTGGTACCTCACTCGATCGTGATGAACCCCCGACCCCGATCGAGTTGCTCGCGCACGCACTTCCACGGTGATCGCCACGAGAATTGTGTTAGCCAAATCACATTCAACTGGCGAGGGCATACAAAACCCCGAATCTTATAGTACAACAGTCAGTCTCTCCTCACATGAGCGTATCAGCTCTATTCGACCCAGACGGCATTGCCGTCATCGGAGCGTCGAAAACACCGGGGAAACTTGGGAACGATGCGATGTCCAACGTCGAAGCTTGTGACACCGAGATCTACCCCGTAAATCCCTCAAGTTCTGGAACCGTTTTCGGGTACGAATTCGTCGACTCAGTTCACGAAACTGACGCAGATCTAGCGCTCTGTTGCGTTCCGGGACACCTACAGCCGGACGTGCTCGAAGAATGCGGCGAAGCGGGCGTCAGTGCCGCCGTGATCTTCGCTGGCGGGTTCGCAGAGGCCGGTAACGATGGGCGAGAACTCCAAGATGCGATCGAGAAGATCGCGAACGAGTACGAGATTACCGTGCTCGGACCGAATACGGCGGGGTACGCGATTCCACATCTCGATCTATACGGGTCATTCGTTCCTCGTATTCGCGAGGTTCAAACCGGAAATATCGGCGTCGTTACCCAGAGTGCCGGCGTCGGCATCACTATGTCCTTCCAACTGACCCGCGAAGGCTACGGTATCTCGGCGATGTTCGGACTTGGAAATCGGATGAACACGGGATTCGCCGACATAATTCCGATGCTCGATACCGATTCGCGAACCGATTCAATCGTCATACACGTTGAGGGGACGGAGGACGTTGACGAACTCTTCGACGTCTGCCAAGCGGCCGACACTCCCATTGTCGCGTTCAAAGTCGGCGAACACGACATTGCTGACTTCGCTCAGGCACACACAGCGGCTCCGGCACAAGAGAATGCCATCTACGAGGATGGATTTAACGAGCCTGGCTTGGTGACTGTGTCCTCGATGACTGAATTGATCGACGCCGGTAGAGCCTTGGCCGACTCGCCAACGCCTGACGGCCCGAACGTCGGGATCGTGACGGCCCAGGCTGGGCCAGGGATCATTATTACGGATTTCCTCAAAGGAACAGAAGCGACCTTTCCAGAGCTGACGAGCGAGACACAAGAACGGCTGAACAACCTCTTACCCGGAATTACGTACACAGAGAACCCTGTCGACACTGGCAGACCGATGCCCGAGTTCGGAAAGGTCGTTGACGCCGTCGCGCGCGACGGCAATGTCGATATCGTCCTCGTCTACGAGATATACGAGGACTCGCTGGGCTACCCTGTAGACGAGCTAGAGATACTCTCGACGGAGGTCGGCAAGCCGATTCTTTTCACGGTCGCCGGCCCCGACCATGCTCTCGAGGACGAACGGCGACAGATGGAGAACGCCGGAATCCCGACGTTCAACGCGCCTGAGCGCGGAGCGCAGGCTGTTGCAGCGCTCATCGACTCGATTTCAGAAAACTAGTTAGTACAGTTTAAGAAGTGAGGCGGTCATGCGGATGGCTGGAATGAAACCCGCCGACCCGCTTAGAGAAATACTACGGCTAAGGAATTTTAGCAGCGAGAACAGACGGCGACGCCCGTCACGGTGTTTGCTGTCCGCCCGCCCTTCGCAAGGTTAACGGTCAGGAAACAGCCCTATTCCGGAGCCTTCCCGTACCAACCGGTTTCATCTGTTAGTCCTATTTTCGATCCATCGGCTGATCGACAGTGAGCCTGGTACGCCGATATCTCAGTCGAGGGCTTCTATCAATAGGATTCTGTCTTGGAGTGGGCAGAATCCTGTCCAGATTGGTGGAACTTTCCCTGTTGCTCTTGCTTTTCTAAGCTATTTGCGAGATAATCGAAGTCAGTGGTAGCAAGCACACGGCTGCGTAATCTGATAAAGACAAAATTTCCTATTTGTTATGGTCATTAGAAATCCAGCATTACAGTAATAGGTTTGTAATGCGACTGTGCTGTAAGCGATATTATCTTACACTCCAATTAAATAATTATAAAAATATCAATCATTATTAGGATAGTTTCATGGCGACATATATTCATGGTTTCTGGTGGATACTTACTAGAAACAAAAGATGGTACTCAGAAGCTGCTTTGTAAACATCAAAACAGTAGAAACCAATAGTCTCCGACCTTGGAGTTGCGCTCTCTTAATTTTCGGTATAATCGCAACCTATGTCTTTTATGAGGTGATACTCACTAACGTATTTATCGCCATTGTACTACAGCGTGGCCAGTAATGTCGAAATCGTCAAATTTGTGTGCTGTTGCCATACAAACCAGCTTGAGGTGGAATAGAACGCCACCTATTGCGGAATAATCGCAAACTACAAGTAACCTTTTCAATAGTATCATCATATGCCGCACAACGCTCCACCGCTCAAAACAGTCCAAAGAGCGTTCGAGATCATTGAAATCCTCTGGGGGCAGTCCGGTGCTACCCCGTCGGAACTGGCAATACAGTTGGATGTGCCACAAAGCACCATCTACGATTATCTTCAAACTCTTCAGTCGATGGGGTACGTCAAACGGGTCGATGGAGAATATCGGTTGAGCTATAAGCCGCTCACTATCGGAGGACGAATCAAGTATCGGAGCCGTTTGTTTAGGGTTGCGCAAAGCGAACTCCAACAAGTAGTCGCAGAGACCGGTGAAGTGGCGGACATCAACGTTGAGGATAACGGACAGGCAGTTATTCTCCACTACGAACGTGGCGAACAATCGCTCGATCTCGGTATGTATCCTGGAATGCGGACACCGCTTCACACTCACGCCGCTGGGAAAGTGATCCTGGCGCACCTCCCCGAAGTCCGTGTTGATGATATTATCGATAGGCACGGACTCGAGTCAATGACTGACCAGACAATTACCAGCGTTAAAACCCTCAAGGATGAACTCGAAGAAATACGGACAGATGGATTTGCTATGGACTGGAATCAACAAGTCAGCGGCATGGGTACTATAGCTGCTCCGATTCTCGTCGATGGCGATATTCTGGGCGCCATCAGCATAGTTGCGCCGAGCGACCGTGTCCAGAACGAACCGTATCAGGAGCAACTCCAACAGAGGGTTCGCGAGGCCTCAAGTACGATATCGATTAACTATCAGTACAGCCAATGACGGCACTTTTCAGGTGTCGGTTTAATGTATTAATTCGATGGTCGTCTTAGATATCTATAAGAAGAAGAATCAGTTGGAGTTCGAACTCGGACGGTTCGAGTCAGATCTTGAGAACGTGGAAGAAGAAATCACGTCCATCGGATCGCGACGCTCGCCGACTATTTTAGCGAGCGCGCGGATTATCTCATCGCCGCGCTACTGCCAGAGGCCGCTGCGGTCCTGGACGAGAAGTACGAGCGGGTGAAACCACAATTTGGTCGGCAAAGCACGAACTGTACAAGTACAATCTGCGGCAATAGATGAGACCGCGAATCTCATTGCATACGATAGTGGTAGATTAGCTCTTGTTCGCTGGAGTCAACTGTGGTTTGAATCGGCTTCGCGAATCACGGATGTCTCATTTTTCCTTTCAAAATATATAACATCTATGTTCACGAAGCAAATTCATGGGAACTGGTAGAGTTACGCAGCTCCACATTGCTCCCGATAGTGGTGAACCGATGCAAGCACGAGAAACCGTCGACGCGGTCGCCGAACGCGGACTCCGTGGCGACCGGTATTTCGAGGGGCGTGGTTTGTGGAACTTTCTCGACGAGGATCCGAACCGAGAGGTACAGGAAGCGAGCGATATCACCTTCATCGAAGCCGAAGCGCTGGCAGCAGTCGAACAGGATGCCGGAATTGAGATTCCGATGGGCGCACACCGTCGAAACGTGACGACACAAAATGTCCCGCTCAACCACCTCGTGGACCAAACATTCACGGTCGGTGACGCCATCTGTGAGGGAATCCAGCTGTGTGAACCGTGTGGGTATATGCAGTCGCTCGTCGGAGAGGAGGGACTCTCGAAAGCGCTCGTCCACCGTGGTGGGCTTAATGCGACTGTCGTCGAGTCTGGTCCGATCGCCATCGATGACGAGGTTCGGTGGTAGCCATGGTTGTCATCGAGTTGGAGGAATCCATTTCCGTTGAAATGACGACGGGGAATTCAAAGCCGTGCAAGTATACGGTTATGTGCGAGGGTGAACAGGTCGCCCAGTACGAAACCAGCGCGGATCCGCGAACGGCGGGCGGTCGTGTTGGGCTTCGAAACATCGTCTGTAGGCATGTATCCGGTGTCGATAAAAACGCGATTGACAAGCGGCTATCGACTGAAATATCGCAAAATGCCGAGGCACTGTCGAACGAATTCGGGTCGAGATAATACCCGTTCTCTTCGCGGTAGTGTTTGCAAGGCATACTTTTTTGCCCTCTTCTGATTCTATCCGTTGTTTGAGGGATAACGCTCTTCGAATAGTACTCAAGAGATTTGCACGAGTTCAGTACACCGCTTTTTTCGGTAAGCCACCCTCTTCTTGGTACGCAACTTCATGCGCGTCGAATCTCGGTAGGCGAGTGACGAAGATAAATGAGTCATTGCATCTAGATCGAGTGTCTGACTGCGGATGAATAGTGTATTTTTGAGCCCTCAAAACCGTATTTCGGGCGAATGGTCTCGACACGATTGTCACGGCGTGAGGTTTTCCGAACAATCGCGATGACATCGTACCGTGAGTGGCCAGCCTACGATTTGACACCATTGTACGACCGAAGTTCGCTTGGTGCTCTCAAAGAGGACGTTCGAACCGTCGCGAAGGTCTGGTTTGAGCACGACGCTCACAAAGCAATCGAGCGCTTCGTGTCTGATCTTCCATTGGCGTACGTCAAGTTCCGGCCCCATGATCGGTATACTGGATCGACACAGTACAACATGGTCTTACTGATGCGGCTATTTCTCCTCAAAGAACTCCATGGCTGGAATCACGAGACAGCACTCGTCGAGTATCTCCAGCAGCGACCATCGCTGTGCCATCGTCTCAATCTTGAATCGATACCCGACCAATCGACGCTGTGGCGAAGCTGGCAGTATCGATTTACCACGGACCTCAAAGCCACGATCAAGACAGCCGCGAAGACGATCCTAATCAAGGCCGACCAAGCGGGCGTAACAATCCCGCGAGAGCCACCGGATACCCATACACGTCACGAATCAGATGAAGAACCAACACTTGATGGACGAACAGTTCTCGATCAAGTTCAGAAGATCACAGAACACATCGGCCAAATCGTCTTTCCGGGCTATTCGTTGGATCGGGGCGAAGCCTGTGAGATTCACGAGCACGCATTCTGGGACCTCCAGACCTATCTCGATCTCCGAGAAAATCTGGCAGCGAATGAAGGCGCACGTAGCTTTGTCTATGAGTCACAGCGTGACCGGACACCGCTGGGACACACTCACCGCGAACATCTTCGGAATTTCTCCGTTGACCGGATTCGTGAGATGTATCACCAGTCCCTCGACCGACTGTTAGAACGAGTAGCCGACACGAAGGAATTCCATCGAGCGGAAATCGTCGCAATCGATATCACTGAGGCCAATCCGTTTACTGGGGATCGCTCTGGCTACGAGAATGAGATCATCGGCACGAAAGAAGCGAGCGACCAGTCCTCCTCGGTGGCATGGTCTTCGAGCCACGCCTCCGCGTACGTGGAGACGTCGTCCACCCGCTCGAAACCGCGGCGGTCGGTATCCTGCCAGTCCTGAAATTCGTCAAGGACGTGCCATGCACTGTGTCTCGTCGGGAACGAACTGATCAGGGCGGTGTAGTGCCCGGCGTCTTGGAGGATAGCCGGGAGGGTTCGAAAAGTCTCTGTACCCGAAAATCCTCGCGTCTGACCGGTCGGCCGGATGTCGGCGTTCAGGTCGCCGTGATTGACAACACCGGTATGAATGCCGAATCGCCCCGTGAACAACGCCGTCCGCGAAGGGAGACAAGGCAAATCCGAGGCGTAGTAATTAGTGAGCCGCATTCCCTCGGCGGCGAGCGAATCAATGTGTGGCGATATGTCTCGATCGTAACCGTAACATCCTAGGTGGTCTGCTCGAAGTGGATCACAGTCGATGTAGATTACTCTCTTGATACGAACTACCACAGCAGAGTCCCATATGTATTCGGGTTACCAGATCGGTTCAATGTATCCGATCAGAGAACGAGTGCGGTTCGGTCTAGTTGGTTTTCTTCATATCGGGACAATTTATCATGAATTCAAACGTTTTTGTTCACCCTAGCTGAATACGTAGTCAGAAAGGCAGATAACGGTACGACGACGTGTTTACTTAGTGCAGATCACGAGTACTGTTCAGCGGTCTACCGATTACTTCCACTGGTAGTATAAAATATAATACAGGTAAACTATCATGTAAGATTCGGTTTTATCGGTCGAATCTCGTCCGCGTGACGGTCACGTACCAAGAAAAATATTCTGAGAGTTAGTTGTATTCCGTTGTTAACGATTGACATTCATCGCCGGGTTTGTGTTCGCCACGTATGAACAGATATTTGCTTCTCCCCTGTGTACTCCTGCGCCAGTCATGGGGGAACAGAAAAACATCGTCCAGGCCTCGACTACCACTCTTCAAATCGTGGTGGCGCTCAAACATCTCGAAGGAGCGGGTGTAACGAAACTGGCGGCACATCTCGGGCTCCCGAAAAGCACGGTACACAACCACCTCCAAACACTGTTACAGTCAGAGTTCATCGTTTTCGATGGCGAGAAGTATCGTGTCGGTCTGCGGTTTCTCGACTTCGGCGAGTTCGTTCGTGAGCGGATTCCGCTACTCGAAGCCGCGGCGGATGAACTCGACAAACTCGCCGAGGAAACCAGAGAACTTGCTCACCTGATGATTGAAGAGCACGGGCGTGGCGTTTATGTCTCGCAGGCGAAGGGTACTGACGCGGTGAACACAAGCATCCACGTCGGAAAGCGCGTTCACTTACACCAAACGTCGGCCGGCAAAGCAATCCTCGCACATACTCCCGACGGCGAACTCGACGAGATACTTAACAGTCATGGGTTAGAGAGTAAAACCCGAGAGACGATCACAGATAGGGACGAACTCGAGGAGGAGCTAGAGGCCGTCCGAGAACACGGATATTCATACGACGACGAAGAGTGGCACCGTGGCCTCCGCGGCGTCGCCGCACCGATTCGAGACATGGACAACAATGCCATCGGTGCCGTCAGCGTCGCGGCCCCACTCGGTCGCACACGAGAAGATCGCTACCGAACAGATCTCCCCGAAGCTGTGCTCAGCACCGCAAATGTCATTGAATTAAACATGGAGTACGAAGTTCGATCACCGCCGTTCCCAGGTAAAAACTATTAGCCCCGGCCGCTATCGTTCCCCTATGCGAACTGCTATAAATCTCTTCACACTCAGAGATATCGACGAACCACTCCCTCGCGTACTCGAACGCGTCGCCGATGCGGGCTATGACGGCGTCGAGTTCCTTCATCGCCTCCCCGAGGCGGATACCGAAACCGTCGTTCAGACGCTCGGCGAGCAGGAACTCGCTGTCCCCGGTGCTCACCTTGGCCCGTTCACGCCACTATCGGGACTTCCGGACGAACTTGAAGCGACGATAAATATTTACGATGCCGTGGATTGCGCAACACTCTCCATCTCCATCGACGAAGAGCATCTGGACTCATGGACGGAGGTTCGAAAGACTGCCTCACAACTCGAATCGCTGGCAGATCGAGCCAGGGAATATAATATCGACGTCCTCTACCACAACCATCACTGGGAGTTTCGGTCGCTTGACGAATCAACGCCGTTCGACCTTCTATTTAACGCGCTCGACGATCGGATCGGCCTTGAACTCGACGTCGGGTGGGTCGCCGCCGCCGGTGACGACCCCGTCGAACGCATCCACCGCCACGCCGACGAGTTATCGATACTTCATGTTAAGGACGTCGACACGGCCGAAAAGAAGTCTGTCGAGGTCGGTGCGGGCGACGTGAATCTCGCCGCGTGCATCGACGCTGCCCGCGCCGAGGGAGTGGAGTGGTTCATTTACGAGCACGACGAGCCCGATGACCCGGTCGAATCACTCCGCACCGGTGCCGAGTTCCTCGACAGGTTCCGCTGAACCCCCTTAGAACAAGATGTAGGAGTCATCGCGGATGTATGGCGACAAAATCATCAGTGTTCCGCGGGACGGCGGTACCGGGTTCGGTCTCCTTTCGGTTGGTTATGAGAGCGTCGACCATCCGAATAGCTCCTCGTAGCGGTCGACGAATCCAAGGAATTCATCGTACGTTGGCGGGTGGCCGTTTCGTACGAACCACCCGGCGACGGCGCTCCCGGCAACGAGTCGAGCACCACCGTCGATGTCGGCGAGCTCGGCGATGGCCAACCCGGCGTTGAAATGGTCACCGGCGCTGGTCGTAATCTCGGGTTCTGAGACGCGCGGAACCGCGACGCGATGTCGGTCGTCAGCGGTCGCCAGAACCGACTCCGACACCGTGTGAACGATGATTTCCGAGACCCCGAGTCGGTCTTGGAGTGCGGCGGCGACGTCGACCAGCGCGTCACCGTCAGCGTCGAGTTCGTTCGCAAGCCGAAGCGCCTCGGCGCGGTTCGCGCTCACCGTCACCGGAACGACGTCGTCGAGTGCGGATAGCGGCTCCACGCCTCGAATCAACGTCTCCGACGAGAGGCGCCGCACGTCCGCCGGGTCGACCAAGATGCGATTCGGCGGATCACGGAGACGAGGCCAGAGGTCACGGCGGAGACCCTCCCATATAGAGGGCATCTTCGGAATCGTCGCCCAGTAGCCGAGGCCGAGCAGTTCCGTTCTGTCGATCGACGCGGCCAGCGAGTTCAGTTCGACTGCTGAGCAGATGTGTTCCCAGTCGAGTTTTGCCAATCGCCGCGTGTCGCTCAGGAGCACTTTCCCGTCGTTGAACTCGACGGCGTCGGTGATCGGAGCCGAGCCGAGCGAGATCAATTTCGTCTGTTCGTACTCCCGGGTGAACGTCTCTCGTGGCGGCTCGCCGTACGTTCCGATGATCGTCGGTCGGTGGCCGAGGCGTTCCATCGCCCGACCGAGATGCGCTGTGTGGCCGCCCGCGCGTTTGCGCTCGCAGAACCATTCGATGCTACAGGAGGTATCTAGGGATGCGGCGTCGACGATCCGCGTCCCGAATTCCTCGAGCGTGTCCATTCGTTCGTAATCGTCGGGATCGAAGCGCGTTGCCACCGCCGTTCGGATGCGGTCGACGACACCATCGAAGCCGAACGCGACTTTCTGTTCTGCTAACGATGGCGGCAGAGCCTGACGACAGGCGTCAATATAATTTCGGGTTTCGGTATCGATACCCATAGTGACTAGTCGGTACTATGAAATCGTGCCGCGGTAACAAAACTATTGCTCTCTCGCAGCAATGTTGCCTTCTCGTCCAAAAGTTCATCTGTTTGATATAAAGGGTGATGTCGACAAGAAGCTAGAAATCCCTACCCCAATCGGCTAACAAAAGGGAATGTCGCCTTCGTCCCGGTCGGGGCCCCGAACTGTGAGGTAGGGACTAACCCAAACGGCTTTAGTATTGCCTTCAAAACGCTCATCCGTCAGATGCGTTCAGTAGTCGATACTCCGATCAGCCGAGACGGGCGGTCAATTATTATTGCAATGGATCACGGTCTCGAACGAGGACCGATCGTATTCGAAGATAATCCGGAGCGTGCTGATCCGTCGGCCGTGTTCGATATCGCGACCCACGACGCCGTCACTGGACTCGCCGTCCATCAGGGGGTCGCCGAGACGTACTATCCCTCTTACGACGACTCGGTGAACCTGGTCGCAAAACTGAACGGGAAGACAAGTATGGTAATGGGCGATCGCTACTCGCCGCCGATTTGGTCGGTCGAGAGTGCCGCGGAATTGGGCGCCGACGCGATCGGCTACACAGTCTACACCGGGTCGAACCGCGAGGCGGACATGTTCTCGGAGTTCGCCGCCGCCCGCGAAGACGCTCGTGACGCTGATTTACCGGTCGTCCTCTGGTCATACCCGCGCGGACAAGGCGTCAACGACCACAATGCCCCTGACACCGTCGCCTACGCAGCGCGGATTGGACTCGAACTTGGTGCGGATATGGCGAAGATAAAGTATCCCGGCACGCGCGAAGGTGTCGAGTGGGCCGTCCGCGTCGCGGGCGAACTTCCGGTGCTGATGAGCGGCGGTGCGTCGGTCAGCGAAGAGGCATTTCTCCGCGACGTAGCGACGTTCATGGCCGGCGGTGGAAAGGGGCTGACGGTCGGGCGAAACATCTGGCAGCGGGCGAACCCGACTGCAACGCTGGACAAACTCGAACGACTGGTGTTCGAGGACGCCACCGTCGAAGACGTGCTGTAGCACCGAAACGCTTCCCTCGAATCAGCAGCTATTTGTGGCGAGCAACTGTCGGCCTAGACATGAGTGAGCAAGCAACGACCGTACAGGTCGAGGAGCGCGCCGATCGGATGCAGGCGCTGGTCAATTACGAACCGGAGGGGGTCGAACTCCGCGAGGTCGAAGTGCCCGACCTCGGCGAAGCCGAGGCGCTAATTCGCGTCGAGGCGGTGGGAATCTGCGGTAGCGACATCCACCAGTGGCACGGCAGTCACAGCTGGGGGGTCAACTATCCGGTCACCCTCGGCCACGAGTTCGGCGGCGTCATCGAGGAGATAAACGGCGACGGTGAGTTCGAACTCGGCGATCGGGTCGTCTGCGAGACGGCCGCCGTCATCGACGAAAAATCGCCGCTCAGCCGTCAGGGGAAGTACAATCTCGACCCCGACCGCCTGGGCTTCGGCTACGGCGATGACGGTGCGATGGCGCGCTACGTCGCGGTTCCCGTGCGGTGTCTCCACCACGTCCCGGACGGACTGGCGTTCGAACGAGCCGCACTGACCGAACCGTGTAGCGTCGCCTACAACGCCGTCTGCCAGAACGCCGAAATCGACCCTGGCGACAGCGTCCTCGTCCTCGGTCCGGGAACGATCGGTCTGCTCTGCGTTCAGATGGCATCGCTTTCCGGCGCGAGCCACGTCATCGCCAACGGCCTGCCGGTCGACGAAGACCGCCTCGACGTCGCCGAAGAACTCGGCGCGACGGACACCGTAACCGACGACCCGTCTGAGCTGATAGCCGGTATCGGTGACGGTCTCGGCGTCGATACCGTGATCGATGCCTCGGGTCACTCCGCAACCTTCGAGACGGCGATGGACGCCGTTCGCCCCGACGGCCACATCACGAAGGTCGGTTGGGGGCCCCAACCCATGGAGTACAGTATGGACCCGGTGGTTCAGAAGGCGGTCACGGTACAAGGGAGCTTCTCGCATACGTGGCCGACGTGGGAGAAAGTGCTCACGCTGCTCAACACGGGCCAACTCGATGTCGAACCGATCGTCGATCGCGTCGCACCGCTGGAGGAGTGGCACGAGTGCTTCGAGGGGATGCACGACCGACAGTACATCAAATGCGTCCTGACCCCGAACCGATGAGCCGAACTCAATCACGAATCGAGTCGATGGAGGTGCCCGCCTGACATGCCCCTCGCCGCGTTCCCGAAGTGCTACCTCGGCCGGCTGGTGGACGGAGAGATGAGTCTCGAGGAATGGTTCGACGTCGCCGCCGACATCGACGTTGACGGAGTCGAGTTCTACTGGGGCATCACACCGGCGGACGACCGTGAAGAACTCGATCGCCTCAGATCAGCCGCAAGCGAGCGAGGACTTTCGATTCCGATGATGTGCTACTCTCCGGACTTCACACATCCCGACCCGGAAGTGCGACGGGAGGAGGTCAAACAAGAAAGACGAGCCATCGAAGCAACCGCCCGTCTCGGTGGCGGTTACTGTCGCGTGCTCTCGGGGCAGCGACGACCCGATGTTTCCCGAGAAGAAGGATTGACGTGGGTGAGCGACTGCATCGACGAACTGCTCTCTCACGCTGCCGACCACGAGGTAACGCTCGTCCTCGAGAATCACTACAAAGACGACTACTGGAACCACCCCGAGTTCGCCCAGCAGATGAACGTGTTCCTCGACCTGCTCGATCGCATCGACGAGAGCCCATGGTTCGGTGTCAACTACGACCCTTCGAACGCCATCATCGCCGGTGATGATCCGATTGAACTACTCGATGCTGTCAAAGAACGCGTCGTCACGATGCACGCTAGCGACCGATATCTCGAAGGCGGAACGGTCGAGGATCTCCGCGAGATGGAAGCCGAAGGCGGGGAGGGATACGCCGACATCCTCCAGCACGGCGTCGTCGGCGAGGGGATGATCGACTATGACGCCGTGTTCTCGCTCCTCGACGAGGCGGGCTTCGACGGCTGGATTTCCATCGAAGACGGGTACAACGCCAAGAAAGGGAAAGAGCATCTTGATCGTTCTGCGCGATTCCTCCGCGAGAAGATGGCCGAACACGGTCTGTCGTAGTTCCCGCAGACGGTCGCTCCAATGCGAAAAGCGCTTGCCGATTCCGACTTCCGGTCGGCCCGTTCAAAGCGCCTCGGTTCGACCACTCCGACTCGGCGACCGCCACCCACCGCGGTTTGATTGGCGGCGTTCCACGAGTTCTTCCGACCGCCGTCTCAGTCGTTCGAAGTACTTTCGCTACCCTCCACCAGTTCGAACATGCAGCCCTGCTCGACGTGATGAACCGGCGTACCGGGGAATGCATCGTCGAGGTGTTCGGCGAGCAATTCGATGCTCCGCACCTCACTGGTCGCGTGATTGACGACGACGACCGGCACGTCCGCGTCGACCGCGACGTGCCCGTCCCGCCAGTAGGTGAACCCGTCGTCGGAGCAGACGACCATGTCCGGGTCGTACGCGTCGAACATGTGTCGGAAGGGCGTGATAGCACCAGTGCCGACGACGATTCGCGAGACGGGAGTTTCCCTGTCGCCGAGCAGTTCTACCGCATTCTGACCGACGTCCTGAACCGAACTGGCGATTCCGCGAGCCGCCTCTCTGGCGGTTCGCTCGTCGACTTCGTAAACGCGGTAATAGTCGCCGCTCCCAAACGCTGCGGGCGGCACCGGCATCTCTCCTGCAGTCACTTCATCGGCTTCCGTGAAGTCGAGGTGGTGTCCCCATGCGTCCGGAACGCCGATCTTCGGGTATTGATCCCAGAGGTCGTGGCACCGGAGGATCACGAGGTCGTGTTTCTCGATGAACGCTTGCTTCTCGTCGATCAACTCGACGACGCTTGGCGGATGGTTCTCTCGAATCGGCTCCGCTTCGTGATCGTAGTACGTGCCCTCGTGGGTGACGAAGAGGTTGCAGCCGAGTTCGACGGAGCGTTCGAGGGCCCACGCGTAACTCATCCAGCCGACCGCGACGCCTTCAACCTCTGCGTTCGGGTCGCCTGCCTTGAACGTATCAACCGTGTCGTCCCAGTCCACCCATCCCCCGTCGAGCGACCGCAGGTAGTCGCGAATCTCGCTCGCCTTCATGTTCGCCCCCTAAAGGTGAGACGAACGACGCGCACCGTCCGCGGGTCGATATCGACTACAACGCAGTCGTCGTCCACGTCGAGTGCCGGACCGTCCATCTCTTCGCCTAGCACCCCCACTGCTCGCGCGCCCGTAATTTCGAGCACGCCGGAGGCGACCGTCGCGGTTCGGGCGTCGTCGCTCGCGTTCAATAGACCGACCTCGACCTGGCCATCGAGGGTAGTCTCGTCGGCGACCGCGTCCGGGTCGAGGAAGGCGTCCGCCCTCCCCGCTGGTCGGACGAAGAGCACCAGCACGGGCGGCTCGGGAAGGTCAAACCAGTGGCCGGAACGAGGGAACTTCGGCGATGCTCCCCCCTCCACGAGCGGCTGGGCGAACACGTTCCAGTGATCCGCCTCCGCGCCCGCACGGTGGGCACGCGCCTCGTCGAAGCCACCCTCGTGAGGCCGGAGGTGGTACCGCGCCCTGACGACGCCCGGTTGGTGTGCGCGGAAGTTCGTATTATAGTAGTTCGTCGCAACCCACCCGAGCACCAGCGCCTGGTCAAGCGAGAACTCCTCTCGATTCTTCCCGAAGTGGAAATCACCGAACTGAATGAGGGGATTCAGCGGACATCCCACCGTCATCCCTCGCTCGTCGTTCGACAGTTCCGTCCAGCGCTGGACGGTGTAGAAGTCGCGGTTACAACCCGAAAGCTGGTCTCGCCCGGGCCGCATCGCCTGCCCGCCGACGTCAACGTGCGCTTCTGGGTCTGAGAGCGAAAGAGGAAACGCGAGGTACGTTGAGGACGGATGCGTGCACCGACCCTCCTCCCAGGTCGCCTCGACCACGACGTTGCGACCTTCGTCGGGAACGAACACCCGGAGATCAACGGCACTGTCGAGGCCGGATACCGTCAACGACTGCCGGACATCGTACCCTAGTGGCGTCCGGTAGACTCGGTGGGCGGTGACGCGCTCTGGGCCGTACCGCTCCGCTCGCCAGTCAGGCTGATAGCCCAATCGAGGGGACTCCCACGGTTCTAACCCCCGATCCTCCACGAGCCCCGGAGCCGCATTCCAGAGACCGTTCGGATTGGCGTCCCCAGCCTCCGGAGCGCGAAATAGTTGATCCCGTGGTGCCTCGTGGTTCTCATCTGCCAAGCGCTCTCGGACGACGCCGGCCACCGGGTACTCGGCCGTCTCGTCGACCCACTCGCAGTCAAGGTGTTTATCCCACCATCCGCCGATGCCGCCGCGCTCCCGGTCGAACGTAATTCGGAACGCATCGGTCTCGACGGTTCGCCGTTCGTCGGACGGCCACCCTTCGTTCGACAGTAATTCGTCGACAGGGACGACGGTGTATCCGTTCCCTGGGACTTCGGTTCGGGGAAGCAGGTACGCATTGTCGTTGAACGCCCGGTCTTGCCAGTGTCGGGCAGAAAGTTCGTCATCAGGCTGTCCCCGAGCGTTGATGGCGTACTTCGAGACGGGGCCGGAGACCGTCCGATCCCACGGAAGCGGATTCGCGACGAGAACCCCCGAGTAGTCGGTCATTCGTCCACCTCCTCGGCCACGTGCCGGGTAAGTTCGGCGATGGCGTCGCGCCGCAGTAGGAGACTCGCACTTCGAGCGTCGTAGGCCTGCTTCGCTTTGTGAGTCCACTGACTGCGCGTGTCGTCCGACTCGGCGTGTTCGACTGAGACGTCCGCGCCCCACGTGTGCTCGTCGTACATTGCAATGCTCCACCATGCCTGTTCGCGTCGTCCTGGGGCGCTCCGCCGGATGGGAGACCGTTCGCCTTTGCCACGCCCGGCCGCGGTCAGTGCGGCCTCCAGAGCATCCGCGGTACCGAGTCGGCGTCGGCTCTCGCGGTTGATCGCCGTCTCGCGTGCGCTGGTAATAGAGCCGAAGTTCCAGTAGTCGGTCCAGTCGCCACGGTGGACCGGGAGCGTCACGTCGGAGTCGTCGACGGCGTCCCACCACTCGGATGGCGTCGCAAGTCGCAGCGACGGGAGGTCGCCGCCCGCGACGGCGGGGTCGTCGTTCCACTTGGCGACGAACGAGGGGAGGGTGTCGAACGGCGGGTTGTTGTCGAAAAACGGATGGGTGGTCTGGATCATGAGGATTGGCAGGTCGTAGTCGATGCGGTCTAAGTGGTCCTCGAGTCGCGGCAGCCACCGGGTACGAAGATCATCGGCGTCTCGACCGATGCCCATGTTGTAACCGCCACCGTATTGGAACCCGTTGTAGGTTCGCAGGGTTCGACCGCTCGGACCTTCCCAGCGGAAGGCGAGCGGTCGCTCTAACGGGGCACCGCCCCAATGGCGGTTCACGGCCATGGAGAACCCGTCGATGCCCGCATCGAGCAGACGGTCGACCAGTGGCCAGTTGTGACCGTTTACGTCGCCGTTCATCCCGGTGCGGATCTCGAACCCGTACTCCTCGCGCAGGTGACGCACCGGGCGGAGTGATTCGAGAAGTTCCGACTGGTCGTACAGTGGTGTGAGGTTCCCGAACATCCCCGCCACCTCGATTCGGCCGCGCTCCTCCAACGCACGAAACCGCGCGACATTCTCGTCTGACGCAGTTCGAAGCCAACGCAACAGCGGTGCCGTCGTCTCGACCGTCCATCGAAACGCTTCGGGTTGTGGGCGGTCGATATTCCGTTCCGCCAAATCGATCGCCTTGTCGATGAACCGTCGCTGGAGATCCCAGACGACGGGCTGGTCATGCGTGTATCCGATGTCCGTGTGACAGTGGTGGACGACGAATATCTCGTCGATAGTATTCATCTGAACGATTCGTGTTATCTAAGGGCAAGGTTTTATAGATTCTCTCTCATCGCCGTCGTGTCGGGCGGGCACCTCTTCGATTCTCTCCGCCACCGTTGACGTTCCGTCTCTCACCTGCTTCGTTTCCTCCCTCTATCGGTTGTGGTGTACGGAAAACCGAGAAACACTCCGTCAGAATCTACATTCCTGCTTCACGTGAGCAATTACTATTTTCGAACTGAGTGTACCGCTTGCGATTCTCTTCCCGGACAGCGACGTTGAAGAGACCACTACTGGACTTGCTGAGACGGATGTGGCTACCGTCGAATACTTCGACTGACAGACGGAGCCGGCGGATGTCGCGGTCGAGACGTTCCGCGGTGCGGGTCTCGACGTCGCCGCGACGGGGTTTCCGATGGCAAACCCCTGCACTGACCAATCCCGACCACCGAGACGTCGCCGTCGACGCCCTCAAGTGCTCCGTCGACGAGGCGGCGGCAGTTTGAGGTTCGAAAGATACCATAGAAGGTGAGCTCACGTCCGCCGGAACGGTGTCCGGTCGACCCGTTTTCGGTGTCGAGAAGCATGCGAAATCGATTTGAGGAGAAGGTTTATACGCTCATCTAGACTGCGAGTTAATGTTACATGGTATCGTACGACGTTGCTGTCATCGGTGCGACGCCTGGTGGCGTAATGGCGGCCGTTCACGCCGCCCGCGCCGGTCGGGAGACGTGTCTCGTGGCGCTTAACGACCACCTCGGCGGTATGATGGCCAGCGGGCTAGGCGTAACCGACACGCTGCTCAGTCCGCGGAAAGCGCGGGCTCCGCTATTGGACGAGTTCTTCGAGTGGGTTCGAACGCATTACCGGGAAACCTATGGTGACACGTCGGAGCAGTACCGAAACTGCAATGCGGGACTGTTCTTCGAACCCCACGTCGCCGAAGGGATCTTCGAGGAGATGGTCGACGTGCCGGCACTCACGGTTCGGCGACGACGGTATCCGGTGAGCGCCGAACGAGAGGGCTCGCGCGTCCGGTGTGTCACCCTCGAATCATTCGCCGACGAGCCGTCCGTGCTGGTCGATGCGTCGGTGTTCATCGATGCGACCTACGAGGGAGACCTCGCCGCCATCGCTGGCATCCCCTACCGGGTGGGTCGGGAGTCCCGCGAGGAGTACGGTGAACGCTTCGCTGGACGGGTCTTCGTCGACACCGAAAACGACGCCTCGCTGCGACCGGGAACCACCGGCGAGGGCGACGACGCGGTTCAATCGTACAACTACCGATTGTGCCTGTGTAGCGACCCGGACAACCGGCGCAATCCCGAGAAGCCGGACGGCTACGACCGACGGGAGTACCTCTGGATCGTAAAATCGTGGGAGGAGATGGTGGCGTACCTCGACGAACGAGGTATCGAAGACGGAATGGCGGCGGGCCTCCGCTCTCGGACGTCGGACGCCCTAGCAGACGCCATGACACGGTGGATGGAAGGCGATGGGCCGCCGGATGTCGGCGACGAGAACCGGTGGACGCGGCTGGAAGACGATCCCTATCGTCCCGTCGACCCAATCGAGACCGAATCGCTCCCCTGCCCGGCCCAGACGTCGCTACTCGAGCGTTCTGGAACAGAACTGCTGGGGCTGTTTCAGGGCGGCGACTTCGAATGGGGGAAGCTTCCGAACGACAAACACGATCTGAACACCTGCGACCTCGTGGGAGAATCCGACGCTTACCCCGAGGCCGATTGGGACGAGCGCGAAGAGATTGCAAAGCGCCACCGCGACTACGTCATCGGGTTCCTCTACTTCCTCCAGAACGACGACGCGGTTCCCTCGCGATTGCAGGAACGAGCTCGCAAGTGGGGGCTGGCGGCAGACGAGTTTGAGGACAACGATAACGTTCCGTTCCAGCTCTACGTCCGCGAAGCGCGCCGGATCAAAGGGCGGGAAACCTTCACAGAGCATGACGCCCTCCTGGCGGAGGGGCTTGACCGCGCGCCGATCAACGAGACCGCGGTCGCCATCGCCGAGTATCCGCTTGACGCTCACGACGTTCGACCGGTTCGTCGAACCGGTACGACCGCAGACGGTCGATTCTTCCTGACCGAGCTGACGGTTCCTTCCCAGATTCCCTACGGATGCATTGTCCCCGAAGACGCCGACAACCTCCTCGTCCCTATGGCGATATCCGCGAGTCACGTCGGCTTTCAGACAATTCGGCTGGAGCCGACGTGGATCCAACTCGGAGAGGTGGCAGGCATCGCCGCGGCCGAGTCGCTCGAACGCGGTACCGTCCCAGGCACGCTCGATCCGACCGACTTACAGCGTCGGCTCGTGGAGGTCGGGAACACGCTCGCGTTCTTCGCCGACTTCGACGCGAAAACCGATGAAGCGTGGGTGCCGGCCGTCCAGTTCCTCGCCACGAAAGGGTTCTTCCGTGGATACGAAGCCCGACCGGAGGCCCCACTGGACGAGAACACGGCCGAAGTATGGGCACGTTCGACCGCTACGCTTCTCGCGAACGCCCCGGACGACTCCACTCGAGATGCGACCGAACGTGCACGCGTTCTCCCTTCGACGCCCGGTAATAACGTCGAGAGCGCCCGAGAATTCATCGACGACGTTCGACAAGCGTGTAAGGGAAGAGGAATGCGGATTATTTCCGATGACTGCTCGCCTCGCACCGCGGCGGACGATTGTGGTCTGAGTGGTGCGGACGAGCTCTCACGGGGTGACGCCTGCCGAATCGTCTACCGCCTTCTAACTAGTACGGACTCCGCGTGACCCTGTGGATACGCCCGTTTCTGCAAAGCACGTTGTTGTAGCAGGAAGCCCACCCTCAAACGCGAGGGCGTCAGCCCGAGCGGTAGGGTGGGGTAGTTCACGCGTTCCGCTTGTACTCGTACGCCACATCGAGGAGTGTCCCGTCGTCGTGCCAGGCGCCCACGAGTTGCATCCCGACGGGGAGGTTTTCCACTTCCCCACAAGGAACGCTCAGTGCCGGATGACCGGTTACGTTCGCGGGCGTGAGCGAGCCGTTCGGCGAGGGCATATCCTCGTTACCGAACGCTCCGAGTTCGAGCGCCGTTGTCGGCGTCGAGGGCGCGACCAGCACGTCCACCTCAGTAAACACCTCGTCGACGACCTCGGTGAGAGCGGTTCGAAGGTTCTGTGCTCGGGCGTAGTGGCGCGCGCCATGGTTGTACAGCAGGTGCGCACCGAGGAGGATGACCTCCTTCGGAACCGTCCCGATGTCGGCGCTCGACCCGCGACGAACCCGCTCGAACCCGGCGGTCAGGCTCTCGATGCTGGCGCGGCGTCGCCAGAGTCCGACGTCGTTGGTCAGGTACGCGGCGGCAAACTCCACGGGCCCGATACCCCACCACGCTGCCCCGACGTGTTCGAGTTCAGGAATCTCGACCGACGTCACGCTAGCGCCGAGCGATTCAAGGTCGGCGACCGCATCGCGCACCGTCGCGGCGACCGCGTCGGTCGCAAACCCTTCGAAATAGTTCTCGAGGACGCCCACGGTCACGTCGCCGAGGTCGGTTCCGATATCGGTCGCAAACGACCGATTCCCCTCGTTCGTTATCCGTTTACCGCCTGGAGCATCAGCGATGACGTCCATCGCCTTCGCCGCCGTCTCGACGTCCACGGCCATCGGGCCGATGTCTTCGAGCGAGTCGCCCTGCGTAAAGAATCCGCGCTTCGGGACGCGTCCGTGCGTGGGTTTCAAGCCAACGACGCCGCAGTAACTCGCCGGGATACGGATACTGCCGCCCGTGTCGGAGCCGAGGGCGAAGTCCACATCGCCCGCAGCGACGGCGGCTCCGCTTCCGCCCGACGAGCCGCCTGCCACGTGATTCGGATCGACGGGATTGGTCGACGGACCGTACGCGCTGCTCTCCGAGGTCGGTCCCATCGCCATCTCGTCGAGGTTCGTCTTTCCCCGCAGACGCGCCCCCGCCTCGAGGAGTCGGTCGACGACCGTCGCGTGTTCGCCGGGGACGATTCCTTCGAACCCGTGCGAGGCGTTCGTCGTCTCGACGCCGTGGACGGCGATGTTATCTTTCACTCCGACGCGAACGCCGGCGAGGACTCCGCTCGCATCGTCGCGCTCCAGTTCGAACCTCGTTATCCAAGCATTGTACGGGTTATCGTCGGTCGGCGGGCGGTACGGTGATGTGATGAACGTGTCACCGTCTCCACCCCGGTCTCTGAGCGAATCTATCGGGGTCGTTTCCAGCGTCTCGTAGATGTCCACGTCTGAGTATCCGGCGGCGGACTTCGCCTCGCCCTCGGTGAGTTCCATCCCGATACGCTCGGCGAGCACCTCCGCCTCCGCTTCGGAGAAGTGTCTGTACTTGCTCATCGTCTTCCAGTGTCAGTAGTCAAGGTCGACATCAACCAGTTCTCCGGACCAGGCGGACTCGTAGGCCGCTTCGGTCACCGCCGTCGACAGCAGGCCATCGTGAACGGTGGCCGGCGGTTCGCTGTCGGTTTCGATAGCTTCGATGAAGGCATCAGCTTTCGGGAGTTCCGAACCGAGATTGATGTTCGGCGTGTGGATGTCGCCATCGGTATCGACCGTGCGGAACCTCCGCGGGTTCCACTCGTGACCATCGATGAGCGTCGCGCCGTCATCGCCCCAGAACCGGTACGTCTCGCTCACGCGCGGCGCGTCCCCCGAGACGGCGATGGACGCGACGCTATCGTTCTCGAACTGGACGGTAAGCCCCGCTTGGATATCGACCCGTTCCTCGTCGTCGTGGAACGTCATCTGTGCGGTTACCGAAGACGGCGTCTCGTCCATCACCCACAGCACCGCGTCGACGACGTGACTCCCCGAATCGTACAACTGCCCGCCGCCGCTCAATTCCGGGTTGGCCTTCCAGGACCCGCCGACGGCGTTGATCCAGTCTTGGGTGATTTCGGCGGTGACGAACTCAGGACTCGTATCGCGCTCATTCCAGTATTCGCGGGCTGTCCGGAAGGAAGTGTCGAGGTGTCGTTGATAACCGAGCATCACGGTTCGATCCGACTGTTCGACCCGATGGGCGAGATCCTTCGCGTCGTCGAGCGACGTACACAGCGGCTTCTCACAGAGGACGTGGAGGTCGTATTCCAATCCGGCGACGATCTGTTCGTGGTGGAGGCCGTGTGGCGTCGTTATCACCAACCCGTCGAGATCCTCGTCCTCTAACATTAGCTCGTAGTCCTCGTACTGCGATCCTTCGGAAACATCAAGTTCGTCCCCCGCCTCGGCAAGGATATCCGGATTTAGCTCGGCGATTGCGCTAACCGTCGCCCGGTCGTGGCGGAGGAACTCTCGTCCCATCGCCTTTCCGAGAAAGCCAGTTCCGATAATTCCCGCACGAAACGGTACGTCGGCTGAGTACGTGCTCTCCATGCTACAGTTCACCAATATCGTACGGTGTGTTAAACGTTTTTACTCTGCAGCAAACGGTCGACTAACTCACCTCATCCAGTTCGAACGACGACGGAACCGTCGAAATTGAGAATGATCGACTGCGTGTCGTCGCCGAAAAGCGCCTTCCCCGTTGGTGACCGCTCCCGACCGGTGACGAACACGTAGTCGCAGTCGTGCTTGCGCGCCGTCGACAGTATCTCGTCGCGCTTCTCTCCGAGAGCACCGACTGACGTGACAGACACGTCCAGATCGCTCAGCAGTTCCTGAGCGAGATTGGCCGCGTACTGCCGCGCACCCTCGAGGGCCGTCTCGACGCCGTACACCGATGTTTCAGTCACTTCAGCGAGCTGGTCTTGATTGTCGTTGAATTCCTCTTCAGTCGTTACGTGCAGGATTACAACTTCGGCGTCGACGCCAGCCGCGAGTTCGCCCGCTTCTCGAACCATCTCCTTCGAGCGCTCGTCCAGATCGACGACCGCTAGTGCTCGTTCCATATCTCCGCTCTAGCGTGTCCGCACTTATTTCTTGCCGAATGAGCGATTACGCAATGAGGTGGATCGCGTATACACATCACTCGGTGATAGATATCTTTTTGCATGCCGACGAACCCTGTTGGGGTACGATGGTTCAGGTTACCGTATGGAACGAACATCGTAGCGAGACGAAACATGAACGCGGACGCGAACTCTACCCGGACGGGATTCACGCCGAACTCGCCGCGATCCTCGAAGACGAAGGTCACGACGTGCGCACGGCAACGCTCGACGAACCCGAACACGGATTGACGGACGAGGTTCTCGAAACGACAGACGTCATGCTTTGGTGGGGCCACGAGGCTCACAACGAGGTCGACGACGCCATCGTCGAGAAAGTGAAGGAACGAGTACTTGACGGGATGGGTCTCTTGGTGCTGCATTCTGGCCATTACGCGAAAATATTCAGGGAACTCATGGGAACGACCGGTTCGCTGAAGTGGCGCGACACGAGCCTAACGGACGGCGAGCGCGAACGTGTCTGGTTCGTCGAGCCGGGGCATCCCATCGCCGACGGGCTCGACGATGAGTATATCGAGATTCCGCAAGCGGAGATGTACGGGGAGCGCTTCGACATCCCGGCGCCAGACACACTCGTCACCATCAGTTGGTTTGAAGGCGGCGAGGTATTCCGCTCTGGTTGTTGCTACCAACGCGGCGAAGGCCGCGTGTTCTACTTCCGGCCGGGCCACGAGACGTATCCGGTATACAAACAAGATGACGTCCGCACGGTCATCGCTAACGCGGTCAATTGGGCAGCTCCCGACGACGGTCCAAATCCGGAGTTCGCCGATCAGCGCGATCCGCTCGAGGATATCGAGGACGGACTTCCGCCCGAACACCGGTAGGAAGGGCACAGCGCAGCGCTGTGCCAGATCTATCCTTGTGAATAGTCGGTTTCGCTTCGAGAAGCCGAGTTATCAGATGAGGGAAGGCTGTTTCACCGGCTCAGGAAGTTGTCCAACTGCTCAGCACCGGTGCGAAGTGAGTCGAATGGGTCGTCGGGCTCGTCGTGCTCGTAAATGAACCACTCCGTCCCTGCCTCGACGGCGGCGTCGATGCACGCGGCGAGATCTACGTCGCCCTCGCCAATCTCCGCGGGACACCCGTCGTTGAGGTGGACGTCCTTGATGTGGACGAGCGGACATTGACCCTCGAGCGTCGATAGGAGGTCGACGGGGTCCCGTCCACCCTCACGAGCCCAGCCAACATCGAGCTCGTAATTAACGGACAAGGGCGTGAGATCGATCAGACGGTCGAATGCGGTTCGGCTGTCGACATCGACGAATTCGTGAGCGTGATTGTGATAGAACAATCGGCAGTCGTCGGCCCTAAGTCGGGCGGCGATCTCCGCGAGATACAACGCCGTCGACTCGACCGTGTCGACGGACTCGAAGTGGGCGTCGTCGAGATACGGAATGATGACCGATTCACAGCCGAGGCTCTCGACCGCGTCGGTCACCGCGTTAACGTCCTCATCGAGGCGCTCGTGACTGACGTGGACACCGGCACAAGCAATCCCATAGTCGTCGAGTACGTCCGCAAATGCGGCAGGGTCGTCGGGAAGCCCCGCGAGTTCGACACCGTCGTAACCCGCGTCGGCGACGCGTTCTGCGAGTTCAGGGAACGGTTCGTCGACGTTTCGTACGGTGAACAACTGGATAGCAGTGTGCATCTCAGTCCTGTGAGAGCGGTTCTTCGACCGCGATATCGTTCGAATCGAACCGGACAGGCCGACCACCGTGTTCGCTCGACCGGTAGATACCCTCGATGACGCGTTGGACCGTGAGCGCCTCTTCGATGGTGCTGATGCTCGGCGGAGTGCCTGACGTCACGGCACCGAGGAAGCACTCGGTCTGTGCTTCCTTGCGATTTTGGTCGGGGACGGTCACCGTCGAGTCGACGTGCTGTTCGACGCCGACGTTCCGCGTCTCGTGAAGCGTCAGCGCGTTCTCCGGCTTGTCGAGTTCGGCACCAGCGTCGGTGCCGCGTAATGCGATGGTCTCCTCTTCGTTACCGTTCGTCGCCCACGCGATGTCGAAGGTGATCGTTTGACCCTCAGCCGTTTGAATCATCGCCGTTGCTGAGTCCTCGACGTCGAAACTCGGAGTATCATCGGAATCTTCGCCCCACATCTCGAGGTACTTGTAGTCATCGCGATGGCCGAACTCCCGTCGCGTGACGCCGGAGACTTGTGTCACCTCCGGGTCGCCGAGGACGTAGAGCGTCAGGTCGATGATGTGGACACCGATGTCGATGAGCGCTCCCCCGCCCGCGACGTTCTTCGACGTGAACCACGACCCGCGACCCGGAACGCCGCGTCGGCGGATATAGTTCGTTTCGACGCTAGTCACGTCGCCCAAATCGCCGCGTTCGACGTACGCCCGGAGCGCGGTGGCAGCGTTCATGAACCGGTTATGGAATCCGACCATCCCGAAGGCGTTGGACGATTCGGCCGCCTCTGCGATGCGCTCTGCGCTCTCCAACGAATGCGCGAGCGGTTTCTCCAGTAATAAGTCGATGTCTGCCTCGAACGCGGCCACGGCGGCCGACTCGTGGAACTTGTTCGGAGTCGATACGATAACGGCATCGAGATCTTCGGTCTCGAACAGTGCCTCGTGCGAACCGTGAGTGTCGATACCCCACTTCTCCTCGTAGTGCTCCCGTGCGTCCTGTGACACGTCGGCACCCGCGACGACTTCGCAACCGGCGTTCTGGACGAGTTCCGTGTGCCAGTGGCCCATCGAACCGAGTCCGACGATACCGACATCAACTAGCTTGGTACTGTCTCCCATTTCAACATCTGACGTATTTGGACACACACACGTATATGTTGTGATATCGCTGATAGAGGGTACGACCGCCGCCGCTGCTTCCGTATCGTATGATTTTTGACCGTCCTTTGCCAACCTGCGGTACGACTCAAGTAAACATGCCCCACAGCACGCCCAACAGTCGTAATCGCGGAGCGAGAACTGTACGGACGCGACTCCGCCGAGAACGCGGCGGAGGACACTGATTCAATGCGCGTCGAGAGCCCCGACGGTTCGGTCGTGACCGAGTTCGGATTAACCGACCAAGGGCAACCAACGCTCGTCGTCCACTCGGCCGAAACGACCGTAGTCGAGCGGTCGCCGCTCGGCCTTCGGACGTTCGAGGAATCGTTCGTTGACGGTCTTTCGATCAAGCACCGAGAGCGGCGGATGGTGGAGACGAAGTACGAGACGCCCGCAGGCAAGCGACGAATGCACCATTCGCTGGCGAACGAGGCAACTGTAATGCTCGTCAACACCAACGACGCGGTTATCCGCGTTGATCTTCGAGTTTCCACCGACGGGGCGGCCTACCGGTATCGGCTTCCCGGCTGTAACTCCGTTCTGGTAACCGACGAGGAGAGCGCTTTTCGCCTCCCTGAGGGTGCGAGGGGTTGGCTGATGCCGTTCGAGAAGAAGCACGAAGACGTATGGCGATCCACCGCGCCAACAGAGGCGGACGGCCAGTACAGTTTCCCGTCGCTATTCGAAGTAGACGACCGGTGGGTGCTCCTGACCGAGGCGGGCGTCGACGGACGATACGTCGCGTCCCGGTTCGAGACTGAGACGGAAGAATCGCTGTTTCGTGTTCGCTTCCCGGATTCGGAAAACCACCGAATGACGACCGAGACGCAGGACGTGAGCACGACGCGACCACTCGCGACGCCGTGGCGCGTCGCGATCGTGGGCGATCTCGCGACAGTCGTGGAATCAGATCTCGTAACTGACGTCATCGACGCGCCGTCCTACGGGAACGACCCATGCCGAATCGCGGACACGTCATGGATCGAACCGGGGCGCGTCGCGTGGTCGTGGTGGTCCGACGGCGGCAGTCCGGGTGACCGCGAGACCCAACGCGAGTACGTCGACTACGCGAGCGAACGCGGTTGGGAGTACGTTCTCGTCGACGAGGGATGGGAACGAGAATGGTTGTCCGGTCTCGTCGAGTACGCGAACGAACGAGATGTCGACGTACTGGTCTGGTCGCGGTGGTCCGACCTCGACACCCCGGCCAAGCGCGACGTGCGTCTTTCGAGGTGGAAGGCCTGGGGCGTCGCCGGCGTCAAAGTGGACTTCATGAACTCCGACACGCAGGAGATGATGCGGTTCTACGACGACCTGGCCGCGGCGACCGCCGATCACGAGCTACTCTTAAACGTCCACGGCTCTATCACCCCGAAGGGACTGCGCCGACGGTGGCCGCACTTGCTCACCTACGAAGGGGTCTTCGGCGCGGAGAATTATCACCCGGTGCCGAAGACGGTGCCGCCAGAGCACAACGTCATCCTCCCATTCACTCGAAACGTGCTCGGACCGATGGATTACACGCCCGTTACGTTCTCCGCGGAGACGCGAACCACGACGGTCGGCCACGAACTCGCGCTTTCGACCGTCTTCGAAACCGGTCTCCAGCACTTCGCCGACAGCGTGGAGAGTTACGCGGCCCAACCACTGGCCGAGGAGTTCCTCGAAGCCGTTCCCGTCGCGTGGGACGAAACTCGGTTCGTAGGAGGCTACCCCGGTACCGAAGCCACCGTCGCGCGACGGCGCGGCGACAGCTGGTTCCTCGGAACCATCACGGCCGGTGAACCATCCACCGTCGACGTGGCGTGCAACTTCCTCGACGAGAACGGGACGTACCGCGTCGAAGTGTTCCGGGACGACGACACTGGGGAATCGCTCGCCTACGACGAGCGCGAGCTATCGCACGAGGACACGTTCTCGATCGACGTCTCGGAGAACGGTGGATTCGCCGCAGTCTTCCGGTTACAGGGATGAGTCTTGGGTGATCCCTCCCGATAATTCGACCGAGGCACATAGGTTTAATTCGATCCAGCACAAACGGGTATGACAGAGATGGACACAGGAAACGAACCGACTCGTTCCGGAATCGGCGACAGCGTCCGGAATTACATCGACAATCACCGTCTGTTAACCTACTTCGTCGTAATTGAGGCGCTTCTCGTGTTCAGCGCCTGGTACCTCGACACGTGGGTGTCGTTCGTTCTGACCAAGAGCGGCGACGATATCTCTGACATCGCGGCGGGCCTGCTTGGCGCATGGGCGGTGATATTCGCCCTTATTGGGCTCGTCGGCGCCTGCCTGATCGTCTCGTCGCGTCTCTGGTTGCGGGTCGGTCGGAGTATCGGAAGAGGATCGGCCTGAGGTTCGATGGAAAGTTCTGAAGCATACCGCATTTCTGTATAAAAGAGTGAGCGACGACTGCCGTTTTGAAAACGGCATCGCTAACCCTGACGGAGAGAAGAACGCCACCGCGTTAGTCGAGGACCACCGTCACGGAAGCGGTTCGGCGCCAGCTTATAATTGATCCTAGTCTAACGACCGATATCCGGTTCTCGTTCACTATCAGCAAATTCGAATGTAAACCTGAGTTCCACGCGGAGAGGGGCAAGAATCGTTCATCAGTCCGTTTTCTTGATTTTCATAGCAATGGTCGACGTTGTCTTGCGTTCAGACTAAATGAACACTCCCTCGTCGTCACTATCGGGAGCTTCCGTACGTGACGATATTTCGGATATCGCACCGATGATAGCGACCGTCGAAGGAACCGATTACAGTCCTAAATCTGTAATAGCTTCGCAATCTCGATTCCGCGGCAAGCTAGCGTTTGTCACGGGTTCGCTCTACGAGGGAGATTCGAAGACTAAACGGAGTGCCATTACAAATATAGAACTGTAATCATCGTGGGAATTCAGCTCCCAGAGCAGTCAGACAGCCATAACAGTCGTTCACCTAGTCTGAACAGTAGCAAGCACGCGTCGCGTTGTTCTTATCGATCTACCATCAATGAAATAACTCATCGGCGAGCTAATTACGCCGTAAAATTGGTGTTTTTTCGTACGATTCTTGAATGAAGAACTCATTTGTGGAATTCAGCAAGGGGAAGTCCGAGACGGAAAACGTTCCGAGCAAACGGCGACCGGAGCGGAAAGCAAACTCTCTTACCGCGAATCGACTCGCCGAGCGCGCACGGAGCGAGACGGAGGGCGATAGCACCGTCGTCGTAGGTGCGGTCGTACGGAGTTACGACCGCACCACGTCGCTCGTTTGCACACATTGATTGTGGATGCCGAGAAACGGGGTGACATGGCACGGTACGTGGAGTATTGTCGCACCAACGTGAGCGAAGACCTCCGAGAGTCGCTCGCACGCCTCGATGAGACGGTCGTCGAGAAGTGCTGCCTGCGTCGGTGCGGTGTCTGTCGTGCGAAATCGTTCTTGGTAGTCGACGGTGAACCGCGGTGCGGTGAGAGCCACACCACCCTCATCGAGAACCTACCGGAGGAGAGCGAATGAAGCTCCTGTTCATCTCCGTCGATAGTCTCCGTTGGGATTTCCTCGACACGTACGACACGACCGCCCACGTGGACGTGAAGACGCCGAACCTCGACCGATTCGCGGAGCGCGCGGCAGTTTTCGAGAATCACTATGCTGGAAGTCTTCCGTGCATGCCCGCGCGGCGCGAGTGGCTGACGGGCACACAGGAGTTCCTCTGGCGTCCGTGGGGGCCTATCGAGCCGTTCGACGCAACGATTCCGCGGGCACTCCGAGACGAGGGGGTAATCACGGAACTGATCACGGATCACTACCACTACTTCCAGCACGGTAGCGACGGCTACTACGAGGACTTCAACGGATTCGAGTTCGTTCGCGGTCACGAGTACGACGCTTGGAAGACAGCGCCGAAAATCCCCCAGAATCACGTCCATAATCAACTCGGCTTTTCGGTTCCGGACGACCCGCTCGGGTTCGGCTACCTAAATCCGGTGCAGTATCCCCGGAACGTCGACGGTTTCGAGAGAGAAGAAGACTTCTTCGCGCCGAAAGTGTTCTCACAGACGGAAGAATGGCTAGCCCGTAACGAGGAGTGGGACGAGTGGTTCTGCTACGTCGACAGCTTCGACGTCCACGAGCCGTTTCACGTTCCGGAGCCGTACGCTTCGATGTACACCGACGAAGACGCCCGCAACCAGGAGCTCACTTTCTGGCCCCCTTACGGCCGGATCGACCGCGGTGAAAGCGAACTCTCCGAATCCGAACTGGCGTTCGTCCGATCGCAGTTCGCCGGCAAGCTCACGATGACCGACCGCTGGTTCGGGCGAGTCTTGGACGCCCTTGACGATGGCGATTTGTGGGACGAGACGATGGTCGTCGTGACGTCGGACCACGGCTACTATCTCGGTGACCACGGTTGGAGCGGGAAACCGTTCGAAGCTCCGCTGTACGACGTGCTCGCGCACACGCCCCTATTCGTTTGGCACCCCGACGCGGAACGAACCGGTGACCGAATCAAGGCGCTGACAGCCGCAGTCGATCTCAACGCGACGCTCCTCGATGCGTTCGGCGTCGTCGATGCCGCCGGCCCACACGGTCGGAGTTTCATGCCGCTCCTCCGAGGCGAGCGCGATGCGCATCGCGATTGGGCTATCTACGGTTACTGGGGATCCAGCGTCAACGTCACCGATGGTCGGTACACGTATCTCCATCCCTGCGACGACGAGGTGGACAGCCGATGCCACTCGACCAGGATGATGAATCCACACTCCTGGTTCACACCGTCAAAACCCCGTCACGACGCCGAGTCAGGCAAGTTTCTTCCGTACGCGGAGACGCTCGTCTGGCGCTACGACGCCCCCTCGTACTCGCGCCACGACGACCCGCTCCTGTTCGACACGACCGCAGATCCGCGGCAGAAGAACGATATCGCCGCCGAGTCGGACGACGCCCGACGGATGCGAAAGTTGCTGGTAACGGCTTTCGAAGAGTTAAACGCGCCCCGCCGCCAGTACGATCGCCTCGGCTTGCCCGTCGACAGTGCGGGGTAAGGGAGCAAAGTCGACCTCGTCCTCGAACGGTCGATTTACTTCGATACCCTGTACGATGGCGGCGAGATGGCCGTTCGGGCAGTGTTTTCGTCGACGAGACCGATAGAAGCAGTCGTTCCGACGAGTACGGGGGAACCGCTCGTAAGCTGAATATTCGAAACCGACCGAGGACGTTCGACGATGCGATCGACGCTCGTGGGAATCCTCGCCCTAAAAGGCGGGGAGGAGGTCACCGTTATTCTAAGTATCGGTGGGAGCTCAATGTTGATGAACATACAATAACTTTTTCACACAGTATTTCTATTGTGGGAGAGAATGCGAGACGATAGTCAACAAAGTGGGCAGTTCAAGGGTAGCTGGGCGTCCCGTCGGCGATTCATCCAAGCCGCCGGCGGTGCGGCCGGCATCACCGGACTCGCCGGCTGCCAAGGCGATACAAGTGACTCGGGGAAGAACGGTGGAAGTACCACAGCATCGGGGAACGGACAGTCGTCCGGCCAACCTGTCGACCCGAAGCTCACGCTGGATTCGCTCGGAGTGCCTGCGAGCGACGTCCAGTGGAACGAGTTCAACTTCTCGAACTATAAGTGGATGGTGCAGGCGCATATCATGGATCCGTTCGCGGTCTGGGATCCTGCCAACAGTGAATTTGTGGGATTACTCGCGAAAGACTGGACGGTCGATACGAAAAACCAAAAACTCCAGGTCAAACTCAACAAGGACTATAAGTGGCACGACGGAAAGAAAACCGTCCGCCCGGTCACTGCCAAGGACGTATATACCCACTTCCAGATGGAGCAACACATGGGGTGGTCTTCGTCCGAGTATACGAAGGAAATCAAGGAAGTCGACAAACACACTGTCGAATTTATACTGAAAGGAGGATACGAGAACAAGGATTTCATTAGATTCAACCTTCTGACAAATGTACTGTCCCACGGTCTCCCACAATACCGCGAGTGGGTTCAAAAATTCGACAAGGCAGGAAGTCAGAAGGCGAAAGACAAGTTTTCGCAGAAACTTAGCGAGGTCAGCATCCCGACTGAGGAGATGTATTCATACGGTCCATTCGCCGCAAAGGATGCCTCACGACAAAATCTCACATGCGTCAAAAATCCTGGCCACCCGGCTGCTGACAAAATCAACTTCCCAAAACTCGTATTCCGCTACGTCGGAAGTGAACAGAAGTTATGGCAGTCACTTTCGAACGGTCAACTCGACGGCCACGTACGGATGAACGTTCCGAAGGACGTACGATCTGGCTTCCCGAGTCACGTCGAACGCACGACGGTTTCTAGCCTGGGTGGTCTATCGCTTGCGTTCACATGGAAAGACGACGTGGTCAGCGATCCACGCGTCCGTCAGGCTATCGGGTACGTCATCGACAGGCAGACCGTCGCGGAGAATGCGGGTGCAGATACTCACCAGCCCGTCACCCTCAACACCGGATTGGCAACGAAGTACAACGACGATTATCTCGATTCGAGCAAGTACATCAAATACGACAAAAATCATCAGAAGGCCACTCGACTCCTCAAAGACGCTGGCTTTACGAAGAACGGAAAGCAGTGGATGACCCCCAGTGGGAAGGAATTCGGTCCCGACATTAAAACCGGGACAACCGGAGGGCCTGACCTACTTGCCCTTCAGACCGTCACCAGTCAGCTCAAACAGTTCGGTATTGACACGCAGCTCCGAACAATGGAAGCAACATCGTTCGAGGAGAACATCTGGAATCAAGGTGACTTCCGCATCGCCTCCGCTGGATGGGGCGCGGATTATCCGCAGCCGTATGCTTGGTACAACAATACGTTCGTCGAGAATCGCGATAAGACAGGTATGCCAAGCGAGATATCGACTCCTCCGGTCGGCGAACCCAACGGACCACAGGGCAGTCTGACGATGAACCTTGACACTGCCGTCAACAACCTGACTAAATTCAACGGCGAGAAGCTCAAAAAGCAAACTCGCGAACTCGCCTGGGCGTATGACTTCCTGGTACCTCAGCTCCAGATATACGAGTCGCGCGACCAAACATGGTTCTCGAACGACGATTGGAACTACCCGTCGCTTGATAGCGATATCATGCAACGAAGGTTCTATACGCCGTTCCATTACATACTGAAGACGGGCAAGTTCACCGCGAAGACGAAGTAGTGAATTCTTTGTCGCTAGCTTGTCTCTACCAATCATCGTTCGTCGGTTCGGATGAACGATCCAATTCCTAGTGTTTAATTTCGACTGCGTCGAAAACGATATCCCAGTTGCCTAAAGAGGCGATTACCGTAGGTTTTACAACCTCGGGTTGCAACTAAGATGGTATGCGATGGCTTGCCAAAAGAATCGGGCAGGCGATTTTTACCCTCTGGGCGATAGTGACGATTTCGTTCGTACTCATCCGCTTTCTGCCCGGGGGACCAATCGACTACCTAGTTGTGCAGCTAAAGAAAAAAAAGATACCAGAGTCGATAATCGATAATTACGTCGAGAATTACATCAGTTTCCAGCCGGATCAACCCCTTTGGGTGCAGTACATCGACTACGTGAGTTCCGTCTTACAAGGGGACCTTGGCCAGGCTTACTTCCAAGATGGAATGGTGTTCGACATCCTCGCGCAGGCATTACCGTGGACTATCTTCCTCGCGGCTATCGCGACGTTCGTGACGACGGTGGTCGGTATCGCCTTCGGCGGGTTCATGGCGTACACAGAAGGGAGCAAATTTGACTCGGGTGTGACCCTCTTTTCGACCGTGGCGGGCGGCATTCCGTACTACATACTGGCCATCACACTCGTCTATCTGTTCGGTTACCGCTGGCAGATGTTCCCGACGGGGGGGCAAGTCGACCCCAGCCTTGTAGCGGGATTCAACTGGCCATACGTCAAAAGCGTATTGTATCACGCCGTGCTTCCGCTCCTGTCGACAACGCTCGTCGGTTGGGGTGGTGTGGCGCTCTCGATGCGCGGCAACAGCATCAGTATCCTCGGCGAGGACTACATCCGTGTTGCCCGACTGCGTGGTCTCTCTCGACGACGGATTGCACTTCGGTACGTCGCACGAAACGCAATGTTGCCGATGTACACCGGCATCCTATTGTCGATCGCGTTCATGCTCGGCGGGTCGGTGATCCTAGAGCAGATCTTTGCGTATCCCGGTATCGGTTTATACCTGTTCAAGGCGGTGGTTTCGTCTGATTATCCGCTCATGATGGGCGGGCTCATCATGATCTCGACGGCAGTGGTAATCGGTGTTCTGGTCGCCGATCTCACGTACAGCAAGATCGACCCGCGTGCGTCGAGTGAGGGAGAACGCGAGTCCTACTAAATCTCTTAAGAATAATACCATGGCATCACAACAATCGGACGGCGAAAGGATGGTGGACGAACTTCCGTTCAACACAACCGCAGATACGACGATATCGCGCCAGGAGGAACTCCGGCGAACCATAGACATGACGCTGGTTGCCCCATTCCGCGTTTTGTGGAGCGATTGGCGCGCCAGGGTCGGTTTCGTTATCGTCATGTTCTACGTTTTGATGGGAACTCTCGGAGTAATGGTAAACCCCACCCCGTATACGGGGATGGGTGATCGCTATCTTCAACCGTTTCACGACGGCTGGTTCACGCTCCAATCCGTATCGATTGGCGGCGTAACGCTTCCGCTCGATCCGCAGTTTCATCTCGTGTTAGGGACTGACGCGCTCGGACAAGGGATATGGTCGCAGGTCGTCCACGCAACCCCGGCGATGATAGAGATGATCCTCGCGGGCGCCGTGTTCTCCACGGTTGTCGCAACCATTTTCGGCACGCTCGCGGGCTACAAAGGCGGCCTCACCGACCGATCCATCATGACGCTGTCCGATATCACGATGACGATACCCGGGCTCCCACTGGTGATTATCATCGCCGCTGCTCTCCAGCCAAAGGATCCGTATCTGATAGGCCTGATCCTCGGCATCAACAACTGGGCCGGACTGTGCCGCGCCGTTCGTTCGCAGGTGCTTAGCGTTCGAGAACGGAACTTCGTTGAGGCCTCCCGTGCGATGGGGCTATCGACACCGCGAATTCTCGCAGACGATATCATTCCCGATCTCATGTCGTACATCTCGATCCATTTCGTGCGGGCGGCGCGCGGAATCGTCTTCGAATCCGTCGCGCTGTACTATCTCGGTATCCTCCCGTTCACGACGTTGAACTGGGGGGTGATGATGAATCTCGCGTACAATACTTCCGGTGCGTTGTACACGTGGAAGTCCGCCCACTGGATCTTCATTCCAATGTTCACCATCACGGTGCTTTCGGTAGGGTTGATCCTGTTCTCACAGGGGATGGATCGAATCTTTAACCCCCGCGTTCGTGCACGACACGTGAAGTCCGTGTCCAGCGCCGAACCAGACGAAGACGGGGAAGCGTCGAGTCCGATGACGACCGTCGCGCAGACGGAGGTACAAGATAAATGACGGCACACGATTCACTGGCTGACACGACCGACCGATCGACGGACAGAGACGTGATTTTCGAGGTGCGCAACACGAGCGTCACGTTCGACATGGAGCGGGGCGAGTCTCGGGTGATGGACAACGTCTCTCTCGACATCTACCGCGATGAGATACTGGGTGTCGTGGGAGAGTCGGGGTCGGGAAAATCGATGTTCGCCTCGGCACTTCTCGATGCAGTGGTGCGACCGGGGAAACTCACCGGCGAGATAACTTATTATCCAGAAGAAGGGGAGAAGATCGACCTTCTCGACCTCAACGAGCGCGAACTCAAACGTCTCCGGTGGGAAGAAATTTCGATGGTATTCCAAGGGGCGATGAGTTCGTTCAATCCCACGATGAAAATACGGAAACACTTCGAGGAGACGCTCGACGCTCACGGCCAGGATCGCGAAACCGGACTCGACCACGCCCGCGAGCTGCTCTCCGATTTGTACCTGGAACCGGAGCGAGTGCTCGATTCGTATCCGCACGAACTATCCGGCGGAATGCAACAGCGCGCACTCATCGCCCTCTCGCTCGTACTCAAACCAAGCGTACTGGTGATGGATGAACCGACCGCCGCACTCGACCTCCTCATGCAGCGGTCGATTCTCACCTTATTGGAGAATCTACAGGAGAAGTACGACCTGACGGTGGTGTTCATCACACACGACCTACCGCTCGTAGCTGGCCTCGCTAACCGTCTCGCCGTCATGTACGCCTTCGAGTTCGTCGAAATCGGCCCGAGTGACGAAATCGTTCGGAACGCAGCTCACCCATATACCAGGGCGCTCCTAAAGGCGGTGCCGAACCTCGACGCGCCGCTGGACGAGATGCGTCCGATAGAGGGGTCCGCGCCGGACCCGGTAAACGTGCCGACCGGCTGTACGTATCACCCCCGATGTCCCCTCGCTACGAACGAGTGCGTTCAGAACGACCCGGATTACTACGACATTACCGTCGACCATCAGGCCGCCTGTCACCACTGGGAGAAGTCGTTCGAGGAGATTCCGTACTCGGTGAGCAGCGCGACTGACGGAGACGCGGAGGTCGAGTCGGAATGAGCGGAGCCAACCCACCACTACTCCGGTTGGAGGACGTCGAGGTACACTTCGAGCAAAAGCAAGGGATCCTCGACCGGTTCGTCGGAAAGCGCGACGAAAACGCCGTCAAGGCCGTCGACGGGGTGTCGCTCGATATCGAGGAGAACGATGTGGTCGCCCTCGTCGGCGAATCCGGTTGCGGGAAAACGACCCTCGGCAAGACCGCGATCGGCCTGCAGCGCCCGACGGCCGGCTCGGTGAAATACCGGGGCCAGGACATCTGGGAGGCAAAGGATCGCAAGAATGCCGAGATTCCGTACAAGGATATCCGCCGGTCGCTACAGATCATACATCAGGACCCCGGCAGTTCGCTCAATCCGAACAAAACGATTATGAAGAGTCTGCAGGCGCCGTTGAAGAAATGGCAGCCGAGTTTGAGTTCCGAGGATCGACGGGCACGCGTCCTCGGAATGCTCGAACACGTCGGTATGGTGCCGCCCGACGACTACGCGAACCGATTCCCCCACCAGTTGAGCGGCGGCGAGAAACAGCGAACCGCGCTGGTGCGGGCCTTACTGATGAACCCGGACGTCATCCTCGCCGACGAGGCGGTGTCAGCACTCGACGTCTCCCTGCGCGTCGAGACGATGGATCTCTTGCTCGACCTACAGGACGAGTTCGACACGTCGTTCATCTTCGTCTCTCACAACCTCTCGAACGCGCGGTACCTCGCCCAGAAATCCGGCGGGCGCATCGGCGTGATGTACCTCGGACGGCTAGTCGAGATCGGATCGGCCGAAGAGTTGCTCCAAAACCCGCGTCATCCCTACACAAAGGTGCTGCGGTGGTCGACGGCTGAACTCGACCCGGACAAGGCGGAGGTCGGCGACCCCCCTGTTCGAACCGTCGACATCCCCGACCCGTCGAACCCCCCATCCGGGTGCCGGTTTCACACTCGATGTCCGAAGGCACATGAGACGTGCGTCCGCGAAGATCCGAATCTCGTCAGCCATCCCGACGACGCGGACGCCCACGTCGCCTCCTGTTTCCGACAGTTCCCGGAGGACGAACACGAGTACTGGAACAGTCCTCCACTGGAAGGCGTCGAGAACGCCGAATACTCGCTTCCGAGCGACGACCGAGGAAGCGACGGATAACACCAAACGACGCCATTACTACCTGGGCTCTCGCGGATCCAGTCCTCGCCAGTCGACGTATAACAGTACGCTGACTATCAGAAGTGTCATCAGGATGATACCGAGGCTCAACACCGAAACGACGTAGGCACCCGTCCCGGGTTCGACCGCGGTGAACGCGATCGCCAACAACACGAGAAACACCATTTCCACACCGAAGATGACGCGGAAGAGGTGGCGCATAGGCCACCATCACGCTAGATGGTAAAGAACATGCCGACACGACGGCACCACGTCCGTGGAAACCGCGGCGAACGGGGTGGGACCGAAATCGGCGTATCGGGGGAGACGACGAGGAACGCCGGATTCCGGAAATCCGATCGTCGTCAGACGACCCTCGATTTTCGACAACGCCGTCTCCTCACCTCCGCGCTCCTCGTCCGGTCCGAGCGGGCCGCCAGACCCTTCGAGGCTGGGCCTTCGCGTTCGCATTCAGATAGATACTTATGGCATTGTTGGAACCACGATAACATGGAACGTGGAGCGAGTTATTTCGGTGTGAGGGACCTCCGTCACGTCGAGAACGACCTCGATAGATTCGCGGACGAGGGATTGAACGCGATACTGCACACGTACAGCGAACGCGACCAGACTTTTTACGAGGAGACGATGGCGGACATCGTCGCCGCGAGCAACGACCGCGGGTTCACGACGTACGTCAATCCGTGGGGCGTCGGAAAAGTGTTCGGCGGCGAAGCGTTCTCCCAGTTCATCGCAAAACATCCGGAGACCCGCCAGCGTATCGTCGGCGGTTCCAAGGAACACGCCGCGTGCTTCAATAACCCCGGATTCCGGGCGTTCGTACGCGAATGGACCGAATCCGCCGTCGGGCTAAATCCGGATGTTATCTTCTGGGACGAACCGCACTGGATCCTCCCGGAGTGGTTCGACGACGACCAACCGGACGACGCGTGGGTCTGCCGGTGTGCCCACTGTCGAGAGCGCTACCGCCGAGAGCACGACAGGCCGATGCCCGTCTCGGAGGACGACACCGTCCGCCAGTTTCGTGAAGACTCGCTACTCGACTTCCTCGACGAACAGATGGCGATCGTCGACGAAGCAGGGGTGGATAACGCGGTATGTCTCGTCCCCGTCTCCGATGCAGACCACGGTATCACGGATTGGGAGCGCCTCACGGCAAACGACCACATCGACCTCATCTCGACCGATCCGTATTGGGGGCTGTTCGCCGACGACGACGTCGAGGGGTTCGTCCGCGAATCCGTCGAACGCGTAACCGACCTGGCGAACGCGAACGACCTCCGCAGTCAGATCTGGATCCAAGGATTCGGCCTCGACGATGAGGAGGAAACGTACGAACACATCCGGACGGCGACTCAGGGTTCGGTCGAGGGCGGTGTGGACAGCGTGTTCATGTGGGGGTACGACGGCTGTCGTTCCATCTCATCCATCGCCTCCGAGAACCCCGACGCGGTTTGGCAGACGTACCTAGATGCGTTGTAGGCGCCGGGGTGATGGTCGACGGCCGGGTTTCGGTCACTCCCACGCGTCGGTCCCGTCCCGAACACGAACGAAATAGTCGGTACCGCCAAGTTGGCCACCCTTCAGCGCGATTTCGATGCCGTCGAACCGTCCGGTCCGCGAGTGGGCAGTGCAGAGCGGACTCCCGGGTGCGAGCGGAAACCGCGTCTGTAGGGCGTACACGTCGAGTGCCGGCGTCACATGTCCGCAGGTATCTCCACCGGCGACGCAGACGCGGTCGATCTCGGTTCGGTCGAGCAACCGACGCAGGAGAGCGCCTTGCTCGTCCCCGATGAATTCGCCGACATTATCTGGGGGATTGATGGCTTCCCGCGCGCGGCGTTTCGTCTCCTCGATCGCCTCGTCATCAGAACCGTGCGCCGTGTACAGGACAACGCTATCGCCGCGGTCGAGCGCGTTCAGAGCATCCTCGAACGCTCGCTCGCGCGCCGCGTCAGCGGTTTCCGGATCGATCAGATTTGCGGTGTCGATGCGAACGCCAGTGAATCCCGCATCGAGCGCCGCGTCGATTTGGGCCGCCGTGAGCGGTGATGCGCTGCCGGACATCACGATTAGTTGGTCGACAGGGGCCAGGGAATCGAACTCGGGCGTTCGGTCGACGATGCCCGCCGCCCGCCAGTAATCGGCGAGGGCGTACTGGAATCCAGAAGAGCCTACGACGAACGAGGGTTCGTCGCGGTTGTCCCCGTACGTCTCCCAGATCACGCCACCGGTCGTTCTCAGATGGTCGTCGTCGAGGCCGTCGAGGAACACGATCTCCGCGCCCTCGCGGACCGTCTCTACGAGTTCGTGTCTCGTTTCCTCCAGTCCTTCGTCGACGGTGAGCACGTCGACGAGACCCATCGACCGATCCGTCTGCTTCGAGAGGTGGCGGCGCAGGTCGCTCTCGTCCATCGGCGTCATCGGGTGATCGCGCATCGTCGGGTGGCGATCGAGGCGGTACACGTCGTCGATATCCTCCGCGAACATGTTGCCGAAGATGACGTACCGTCCGAGCGGCGGAGCCGCCGCATGAACGGGCACCGCGTCGTTTTCGAAGATATCGGTCGCAATGCCGATAGCCCGACCGATGTTACCGATATCGGGCGCGGAGTCGAACGTCGAGCAGATCTTGTAGTGGACGAGCGGTGCATCGAGGGCGGCGAGCGATTCGAAGACGGGCGGTAGCGCATCGTTCATCGTCGCGGGCGTCATCGACCGACTGGTGCCGGCGACGCCGACGGCGTCTGCGTCGGGAAACTCCCGCTCGATCGCCTCCGAGTTCGGCGGATCGAGGAAGAGGACGGTCTCGATCCCCGACCGGGCGAGCGCGTCCATAGCGTCGGTCGATCCAGTCACGTCGTCGCCGTAGAACGCGAGAAGCAGATCGTCCATCGGTCACCGTCCCCACAGGGTAAACGGTCGATCTTCGAACACGGTCGCCGGAGTGAGCCCCATGCTCCGCCGACCACAGAAGTTTGAAACTACGCGCATCGGATTCCTCATTTTGCCACGGGATATTAAAAAGCTCGGCTGAGGCCAAAAATACTTATACCGCTAACGAACGCAAACGGAGTACGTGAACCTATGACCGATTCAACGTCACTCGGAGACGAGCGAGCGAAGGTGGGAGAACTCGGGCGGGAGATGCTCGCGCAGGAATTGACCAAGGGCACCGGCGGGAACGTGAGCGTCAGATCGGACGACCGTTTCGCCATCAGTCCGTCGGGCGTGCCGTACGAGGACGTCACGGCCGAGTCGGTTCCGGTCGTCGACCTCGACGGCGAGCGACTCGAAGGTGACCTGAAACCGTCGAACGAGACGCCGATGCACGCGGTCATCTATCGGGAACGAGACGACGTCGGAGCAATCATCCACACTCACTCGCCCTACGCGAGTACGTTCGCTAGCCTGAACGAACCGATTCCAGCCTCCCACTATCTGATCGCCTACGCCGGAACCGAGATTCCGGTCGCGGGCTACGAGCCGCCGGGAACGACGGCGCTCGGCGACCTCGCAATGAATACGATGGGCGACAATCACGACGCCGTCTTGTTGAAGAATCACGGCGTCATAACCGTCGGTAAGACGGGGGCGGACGCACTCGACGTCGCGCTCATGGTCGAGTATTGCGCTCGAATTCACTATCAGGCGATCAACGTCGGCGAGCCTGCGATACTCCCTGACGAGGCGGTAGAAGACCTCCGGAAGATGTTCAAGACCGACTACGGCCAGCAGTAGGGAGCCCCGACGGTTGAAAACGCCGGCGACGATGACAAACCCTTAGTGATGGGCCACGATATACTATACCGAGTCACTCAGTATGTGCACGAAAGTCTGTTTCTTCCATACAGTCGCAAGTCTCTCCGAGCGATTCGACGATTTGGCGGCGGAGTACGTTCCCGACGTCGATCACTTCCACGTCGTTGACGAGAGCGTTCTAAATGATGCGTTGGAAGCGGGCGAACTCACTCCCGCCGTCAACAGGCGCATCTGCTCGCAGCTCTCACTCGCCGAAGATGCCGGGGCGGATTTGATCCTTGATACGTGCTCAAGTACGTCTCCGGCCGTGGACATCGCCCGTGAGATGGTCGACGTACCGATTCTCAAAATCGATGACCCGATGACCGAGGCGGCGGTAGAACACGGCGAAGACATCGCGATCCTCGCGACAGCGGAGTCGACGATAGGACCGAGCGCGGAACTCGTCCAGCGGAAAGCCGACCAACGGGCAACAGAGATCAACCTCTGGACGAAACTCGTTGATGAAGCTCTCGACGCTCTCCAGAGCGGTGAGAAAGATCGCCACGACCGGCTGGTAACCGACTGCGCGGTCGAATTGGCCGACGCGACGGACGTCATCGTACTCGCACAAGCGTCGATGAGCCACCTAGCACCTAGTCTCTCTAATCGTGTTTCCGTTCCAGTACTTTCTAGCCCGGACAGGGCCATGGAAACCGTCGCCGAAGAAGTTGGAAATTCCTCATAAGTCACGTCGCACCATCTGCGGTCGACGGAACTATCCTTCAACTCCCTAGAGCAAGCGAATAAATCGAGCATTTCAGCTCGAATCGCAAGATTCTCCCTCATCCTCACGAATTCGAGAGTCATGACGAGAATCAACGCGCTCGTGATAGGGGAAAACACCTTTCCGTTTCATGCGCTCGACGAAATGGCACCGCACATCAATGCCGTCCTCAGCGATGTCGCTGATGCGGAGCTAACTACAGACCGAACGCGTCTCGAAGACCTCTCAGGCTACGACATCGTCGTCGACTACCTCACGGACAGCACGCTCACCGACGAGCAGTACGCGAGTCTTCAGTCGTTCGTCGCAGACGGCGGCGGCTATCTCGGTATCCATTGCGCAGCAGATCTCACGAGTACGTCCGACGGTAACGGCGGTATCAAGACGCGGGAAGAACCAATTCCGGAGTTGCGCGAACTTCTCCGCGGACACTTCGTGGATCATCCCGAACAATCGATGTTCGGCGTCGATCTCAGGAACGGTGATCATCCCGTTACTGCGAACGTCGCTGACTTCGAAGTGTTCGATGAACCGTACCAGGTGGACTTCGACAATGAGGAGGTTCATGTCCTCGCCTGGATGGATCACCCTGACTTAGACCGGAATCCTGTCGTCTGGGTGCGTGAATACGGCGACGGCCGCGTTTGCTACTCCTCGCTCGGCCACACCGTCGATGCGTTCGAACACGAGCAGCATGGTCGTCTCCTCCGGAATGCCGTTCGGTGGATCGCCGATGCCCAAAACGGCCAGAACATCGACACTCCGTGAGCACCCTTTGCCGTTCGCTTGACAAAGTACGGCGATTACCGATGTCTGTCAAGGACGGTCCTTGACCACCGCGACCGATGGCAATGAGGAATCCGACTACCGCGAGTGGAGAGACCAAAATCGGGACGTTATTACTCCACAACTCCTTCCGGGAATGTCCGCGGGAGGGGTACCGGCCGCTCGCAGTCGGAGTCAAGAGTAATGTGTTGACTCTGATCGGAGGATTCCCGGATACCGGACAGAACGTCGAAAACATGGCGGGCAAGTTCGCCGCTGGTTCGTTGGGTCCAGTCGGTTCGAAGCGCATACGCCATGTCGGCCACGCCGGCACCTCGCCCACCCGTATAACTGTGGGTGAGCGGAACTGTTTCGAATTCATCACTGTTCCCCTCTCGTACGCTAACGGGCCCCTCGAAGTGGTTCGGATCGGGGAGACTCAGAGTTCCTTCTGTCCCGTGAATCTCGAAGGCTGGTGATGGGAACGTCGAACCATGTACGTCGAAGCTGAATAAGAGGTTGGCCACGGCACCACTCTCGAAGTCGACAACGCCGGCCTCGTGAGTCGGAACCTCGACGTCGATACGCTCGCCGCGTCGAGATTTACTCGTGATCGTACGCTCCTCAAATCCCCGAGCTACGGATCCGGTGATCCTGCTCACAGGACCGAGGAGAGATACGAGGGCCGTTACGTAGTACGGTCCGATATCGAACAGGGGGCCGCCACCACGCTGGTAAAAGAAGTCGGGATTCGGATGCCAGCGTTCGTGGCCAGGGGATGTCCAAACGGCTGTTGCTCCGATCGGCTCACCGATACGACCATTGTCAATGATCGACCGGCAGGTTTGCAGGCCTGCTCCGAGGAACGTATCCGGTGCTGATCCGACGAGTAGGTCCTCTGCGGTGGCCATTCGGAGTATCTCCTCGACCTCTCCGACGGTCGTAGCCAGTGGTTTCTCGACGTAGACGTGTTTGCCTGCGTCGAGTATCTGTCGGCAGGTTTTGGCGTGAGCGCCGGGTGGAGTCAGATTGACGATGAGTTCGACGGCCGGATCGTCGAGTAACTCCTGTACGTCGTACGCGGTAACGTCGTACTCGTCGGCTTTCATCTTCGCCCGCTCCGTATCGATATCTGCGCACGCGGTTACGTCGAACGCGTCGAATGTATCACCGGTAGAAAAGTATTCGTCGCTGATGGTGCCACAACCGAGGAGGCCTACGTTAACACTCTCCATACGAAACCATCTCGAAGAAGGGTAATGAAAATACTGGTACGGCGAGCCATTCAGGCTTCGCTCCGGCACTCTCCCAACTCTCCGGGCGGGTGTAGTATCGACGTCGGGCCAACATTCGCGAGGAACGGATTCGCAGGGGCGGATTCAACAAGCTCGATTAGAATCCATGCGAGAGACTTGCGCGATCTGCTCCGGGGTCGCATCCACAGGTACGCGCTCGAAGTCCCGTCGAAACGACCGTCGGCTTCCACCCCGTGAGTCTGTCTCGAGGTTACTTCTCTACGTGCACGGTTTCTCGTCTGCGTCCCGCCCGGTAGATGGCTTCCATCGTACGCATATCCGTAAGCCCGTGCTGCCCATCAGGAATCAGCGGTTCGGATCGGGTGAATCGATCGGCGAAATAATCGAACTCTTCGCGCATTTCGTCAACCTGCTCGAGGGAGAGCTGTACGGTAGTTTCCGAGCGGGTGAGTTCTAGTGAACACTTACCGGCGAATACCGGATCGAGGTTGATCTGACCTTCCGTTCCGGTTATTTTGAGCTGTGAGTCCACGTGGGCGTTCTGACTCGCGGTGCAGACGGCGTGAGTCCCGTTTTCGAACACTATGGTGTAGGCGGAGCGCTCGTCAGGGACGTCGTCGAACGCCTCGTGAAACGATCCGACTTGAGCGGTCACGGTGACTGGATCGCTCCTCAGAAGGAACCGGAGCGTATTGATCGGGTATATTCCCAAATCCATGACGGAGGTACCGTACCCGGTAAGTTCGGATTCGAGCCGCCATTGGTTAGGGTCCGAGAACATATCGAGAAGTATCTGAGAGTTGGCACCGTACGCCTGAACAGCATCGCCGATAAAGCCGTCGTCGATTAACGCCCGAGCTTGACGAATCGCCGGTTGCGTCTGCATTCTGTAGGCAACCATGAGCGGAACGTCTTTCGAGTTACAAACGTCAACGAGTCGTTCAGCACGTTCGACGGTCGCTTCCATCGGTTTCTCACAAAGAACTCCTTTTCCGAGTTCTGCGGCCGTCTCGGCGTATTCGAGATGTAGCGCGTTCGGGGTTGCGATATAGACAGCGTCGTACGCTTCCTCGGCTGCGCCACCGTGGAACTCCTCATAGGTTATCGCGTGATCGATCGTGTCCGCGTGCCCGGCTATCTGTTCGGCCTTCTCTTTCGAACTGCTAACGACGGTCGTCGTGACACAGAGTTCCGAATTCTTCACAGCCGGAATTACGGCGTCGACGGTCCACCAGCCCAGCCCGATTAGTGCGAACCTGACCGTCTGATCGGTGGTTTTCTGCCAATCTCGGCGAGTAACGCTATCTATCCATTCCGTGACATCCATGTTCGTTCGTAGGGCCGTCGTTGGTTTAAATCCAAGCACTAACGCGGTTCCTTCGAACTAGAGTTTTCCTCCTTGGCATAATTTAAGATTTTGAAGTATTTTAACGATAACTCGGCTAGGTTCGTTCCAGACCGATCAACGGAAAGGGTTACGGCACTCCAATGGAGTTTGCGGAGTGCCTTGGGAGCCAGTAGGTTTGATAATTCCCGGTATGTTAGTTCTCGGGCTGCTCGCGGATTTTCGATATCGCGCTCTAATCGCTTAGGGGATAGTATGGTGGTAAGATATCGATTTCAGCCACTGTCGATGGCTTCTCCCTCCGAAGGTAGGTTCAATCCCCGATCACGAAATTTCATATAGCGGTATGTGATTTATATTATCGTCGATGCGGGATTCAAGACATCTCTCGTCCGAATTCGGCAAATAGACGATTTGGCCTGACACTTCCGCATATTGCAGTAAGCGGAAGTGGAAATGACCAAGTCGCCGCCTTCGGCAAAGCATATTTCGTCCGTTCGCACCACTCATCGGCTTCAAACCAATACTTTCCCGGTCTGCTCTCTGATTCTGAGTGAGTAGATCGAGAGTGCGAGCCCGCAACCAAGTTGCTCATCGGTTAGAAGCTTCTACTAGCCAATGTAGCCCCGATTTATCGGGACTCAGTGGCAATACCACTGGAACAGACGATAACGGGTTCGGAATGTTCGACTTCACTTATCCGAATCGAGTGAACAAAACGAATCTCCATCTGAGATCATCATTCCCGTCGGGAAAGAAGGAAGCGTTACGGACCGTGTGATCGTCTCGCCCTAGCTTCCTTTCCTCTTCGAATGTGGTGGGTTACTCTGTAACGGCTCTGTTGAAATCCTCAGAGGGTGATAGGAATGGCGTGTTGAATAGAGAGCGCATATTTTGCTCGTTGTACTGCTTTGCCACTCCTGAAATCGGTCGTATCGGCGTTCGAATCCGTTGGTGCAAGAATGAATCAAAGGATTATCTTCCTTCCCACACAGACATCTGTTATCTATGAAGACAGCCGACGTGGAGCAGATCGGGATTCTCTGTGCTGATGATCAGCCGGTGTTCACTGCCGTCGCCAGCCGACTTCGGGACGCAGGACACACAGTTCGATTCTTCGATCCGCGATCCGAACTCTCTCCGACCCACATCGACGATCTCGCTCTGCTCGTCAACAAGCAGGTGTTCCCACTCAATCTCCCCGCTCTCAGATATGCGCGGCGAACAGGGACACCCCTGTGGAACAACCTCGTCGCGACGATTGCGTTGAGTTCACGGCTAATCGGGCTCCAAGCGCTTGAGACGGTCGGGTTTCGTACTCCTCGAATAACCTTCGAGAAACCCGAGTTTGAGTACGTCGCAAAGCCCTGCTACATCTGGCACGGCGACCCCGAACTGAACGGTGAGGGAGGGTTCTATCAAGAGCGAATCCACACGGAGCCCATCGATTACAAGTACTACGCTGTCAACGATGGAACGCGAGTCCAGACGGCGGCCAAGCGCGTTACATCAAAGCTCCACGGCCCCAAACGATTCCTGAATCAAATACGTCCCAGACCGACGCTTACGCGACGTCTTCGCCGCCTCGTCACCCGACTCAATCTTCGGGGCGTCGGAGTCGATTTCGTCAAAGATAACGAGAACCGGTTCTGGGCCGTAGACGTCAATCTTGCCGCAGGGTACCGGGACAGCGGGTTAGAACCGGCCCTCTATAAGTCGATTCGTACAAATCTACCGACAAGTACAATGGGTGATATTTTTTCGAACTAGTACCAAGGAAAGAGTTTCTGCTGAATGCACGCTCTCTATTCTACATGAAGCCGATTTTCTGCCTCATAAATCCGTAAGCGGAAGTGAGATCCGTCGAGTCGCCGTCTTTGGGGAAGCAGATATCGTCCGCTCGCACTGCTCACTGCCTCCAAATCAGATATTGCTCTGATTATTCACCCTGGTTTTAAGTGAAGTTACTCCCTAGCGAAGTCGATCTCGTTCGTGTCTCCGATTTCCGTGTCTCTCTTATACAGGACGTAGACGGGGGTTTCAAACGGATAACCCATGAGTCTCGTTGTGCCGTCTGAATCTGTTTGCCGGGAGGTAGATCTGCTAGAGAGACCAGGCTATACTTCAGCGAGAAGTTCTCGGCTTGGGGATGATAGTAGACGACGTGAGACATCTGATAGGTGAGTTTGTGAAGCGAGCTTAAAGCATCTCAGCGTCCTCATTCGATACTGCTATCGTTTTCTCCCGTGCGGGTGGCTGTTGGCATTCACATTGTGGCGTGGGAGTGTGTCACAAGAACAAAGGGGACACTGGCCGTTTCTCTACCCATGCCTGGAACAGTAACCGAGAAGCTCATCGAGGACCATCTCGTCGACGGCCAGATGGAGCCGGGCGAGGAGATCGCTATAGAGATTGATCAGACGCTCACGCAAGACGCCACCGGGACGATGGTGATGCTCGAACTCGAGGCGATGAATGTCGAGCACCTCGAAAGCGAGCTCTCCGCACAGTACGTCGACCACAACCTGATTCAGGAAGACAACAAGAACCCCGACGACCACCTGTTCTTGAACAGTGCCTGCGAGAAGTGGGGTGTCTGGTACTCGCCTGCCGGAAACGGCGTCTCCCACCCCGTCCACCAAGAGCGGTTTGGCGTGCCGGGCAAGACGCTGCTGGGGTCGGACTCGCACACGCCCGCCGCCGGTGCGATGGGCATGCTCGCGATCGGCTCCGGTGGCCTTGACATCGCCATGGCGATGGCCGGCGAGCCCTACCACGTGAACGCTCCGGAGGTCTGGGGCGTGGAGTTGCGCGGCGAACTGCCCGACTGGTGTAGCGCCAAGGACGTGATTCTGGAGATGTTGCGCCGCCACGATGTCGACGGCGGCGTCGGCCGCGTCATCGAGTATCACGGGGCTGGGCTGGACACCCTGACCGCGATGGATCGCCATGTGATCGCCAACATGGGGACTGAACTGGGTGCCACCAGTACGGTGTTCCCGGCCGACGATGCTGTGAGACGGTTTCTCGCCCAACAGCAGCGCGAGGACGCGTTCCGGGAGTTGCGCGCCGACGACGATGCCGAGTACCACGTGACAGAGACGATTCACCTCGACGAGATCGAGCCGTTGATCGCCAAGCCGTCCAGCCCCGGCAACGTCGTTCCGGTGGCGGACGTGGCGGGTGAGGACCTCTATCAGGCGTACATCGGGTCCAGCGCGAACCCAGGGCTTCGTGACTTCGCAGTGCCGGCGATGATCATGGACGGGGAGCGAGTTCCGTCGGCGGTCAGTTTCGACGTGAACCCTACCTCTCGGCAGATGCTGGAGAACTTGACGGAGATGGGATATCTCGGCAAGTTATACGCGAGCGGCGCTCGCGTCCACCAAGCAGGATGTAATGGCTGTATCGGGATGGGCCAGGCACCCGCGTCCGGCCGCAACAGCCTCCGAACGGTTCCACGAAACTTCCCAGGGCGTACCGGCACCCGCGAGGATAGTGTGTTCCTGTGCAGCCCCGAGACTGCGGCTGCAAGTGCGCTCACTGGTGAGATCACCGACCCGCGCACCCTCGAAGAAACACACGGCATCGAGTATCCAGAATGGACCGAGCCCAAGGAGATTATCGTGGACGAATCGGCGCTAAGTCCGCCGCCGGAGAACCCGGGTGGCGAACTGGAGAAGGGACCTAACGTGAAATCACTGCCGGAGTTCGAACGTGTTCCGGACGCCATCACCGGACCTGTGTTGATGAAAGTCGGCGACGACATCTCGACAGATGAGATTATGCCAGCTGGCTCGGACGTCCTCCCCTATCGGTCGAATATCCCAAGGATCAGCGAGTGGGTGTTCGACCAGGTTGAGCAGGGCTTCTACAAGCGAGCACAGGACGAAGGGGCGCCGTGGCTGGTCGTCGGTGGGTCGAACTACGGGCAGGGGAGTTCGCGCGAGCACGCGGCTTTGGCCCCCTACTATCTGGGGATGCGGGCCGCACTGGCCGTCAGCTATGCGCGCATCCACTGGCAGAATCTTGTGAACTTCGGCATCGTGCCGCTCGAGTTCACTGATCGAAGTGACTACGACAGCATTGACCAGGGCGATACCCTCGAACTGCCCGATATTCGTGAGGAAATGCAAGAAGACTCCAAGGTCACGGTGCGCAACGCCACGCAGGACACGACGTTCACGGCCGAGCACAGCCTGAGCCCGCGCCAGGTCGAAATTGTACTCCAAGGTGGGTTGATCGAGGATTACAAGCCGAGTTAACCGAGAACAGTCGAGGGAACGATGTCCCTATCTCATTCACTCGGCCTCAGGGTCTCACTTCGTGAAGGCCCACCTCGAACCATGGCCATCTCTCATATCGAGCGTCCCTTGCTCGTTTGCAGATATGCCGACTGGGATCGCAAATCCGATCCGTCCAATCCAAAGGCAGCGATATCTTTTTCTCAGTGGTATTTGACATTTCAAGCGCTCTGGCTTGATTGATACCGAAGGGTATCGATGGAAGCGGATCGACCCATACAAGCCAACCTTAGCAAGTTGCATCGGCACTGAGAGGATTTTGACTGGCTTTCCCTCCGCTTGGTAGAGCATTCCCGTGACCTCATCGAAGGTCAGGACCTCCGGGCCGCCGAGGTCGTACGCCTTGCCGACGTGTTTATCGTCTTCGATCTCGTGGGAGCGAAGGCAATCGGAATGCGTGGAGCATTCCTTAACAGGCACGAGAATCCGTACTCGGGTTGACAGAAACGAATTATCTTCCCGACTAATACCGCGAATACCACACCAGTCATGGTCTCAGTATAGTTGGCTGTTAGCCAGTGCGGGATCACGAGAAAGACGACGGTGAGAATGCCCATCGTGACCGTGAAGAGTACAGCGACTACCCTGCGGTCGTTGTCAAAGCCGATGCGATAGACCCTCGCCAGAAAGAAGACTGTCCACAGAGCGGTTAAGACTAGCACAATCTACTCCCAGATGGTCGGCATAGTAGGTGTTCACCCTCTGTGTTATCGACACTGACGATGCTGACACATACAAAAAATCTATCGACCATGGCGTCATCGAGGACAATTCGCGTCGACAGAAACAACCTTAGTGCTCTCATGGTGAACGTGTTCTTTATCTCCTACATGTAACAGAGCATCGTAGCCGGTAGTTAATCCACCAGTGTTGGTTAAGATCCGTATCCATCCGCATGCGGATGGATACGCGAAACGTACGAGATGGGGCATGATTCACCCGTTCTGGATGCGAGCGAGTGTACTAACGCGCAGGTGTTCCGTCTATACTCTCCCACCCCCACCCCCACCCTCTTGCGAAATTCAAAAAGCATCACATGGTTTCTCATATATATTCACGACGCCTGCCACTGCACAGTCTTGCGGTTTTTCACTCATCGCCTGGTGTGTAGTGTCACTTTCTCACCAGCATTTATCCTCGCGGACACAGGCGTAGAGCCCTTCATCCTCCCATATTTCGAGCGTAACCCCTTTTATCTTGAGCTCGACGGAATTAATCGGTTTTACTGAAAACCGTGGTCAAACATCTTGCTCAGGATATCACTTCCCGAACTGGCGAGTTGCGTGCTTAGAATACTCAATTTGAAATTTCAGCAGTGTATGACTTAGTACCAACGCAGTCGGGTTGATCTATGGATATTTATTGCGAGTCGTCTATGCTTTCGTCTTGTTGTTTTGCATTTTCAGCGGGAGACGCTTGGTCAGCTGCTGACGTTTCTGTAGGAGATTTTAAGTCTCGCTGATCAGATCCATCTCCGTTCGTCGTTGCATACCGGTTGTCATTTGGATTTGGAATTGGATCGGTTGCAGTTGCTTGTGGCGTCAATTCGTGCCCGTGTATCAATTCCGACAAGATTATACGGGTACTATGGACGAACAGTACGAGTAGAAGCGGTCCAAGGAACAGTCCATACCAACCGAACAGTAACGGGCCAAAGATATATGCGAATAGGACGAGGCCAACGTGGAGATTCCGACCGGAGATGTACGGCCGCAATAGTATTTCGGTGAGCCCATCAACGATCGTGGCTGTAATGAGTAGAAAAGCCACGGGGAACCAAATATAGAGTGGTTCTGATACCAATGCAGTGCCAGCTAGATAGAGGCCGACTGGAACGTAGACGAGTTTCATTCCAACCACTGGAACTAAACTTGCAAGCCCTGTCAATAGTCCGAACAAAACAGCTGCTGGAATAGCAAGCCCAGGAGGAGCAATCGCATTGAGGGCCATATACGTGATCGAAGCAATGATAGCTACCACGAAGGCATTCAAAATATTGCCGAAGTAGATCGTCTGAAGATCAGTATCAACTGCCTCTAAGAAGGCGTGTGTCGCACTGTCCGAATTGCTAATTTGTGATGTGAACCAATTCGCAAGCTTCTGATCGTCTCGAAGAAGATAGAACGCAATCGCGAGCGCAATGAAGATGTGCAAAAAACCGACGACAATTGCACTCAGATATCCACCTGCTGATGTGAGTATCTTACTCATTGTCTTTGGACTGAGATACTGCGTAAGTTGCTGGGGATTTGAAAGCAACTGCTGCAATACTACCTGTGGATCCTGTGTCCCAATAACACGCTGCAGATATGGCCCAAGAAGTAATTGATATTGATCCAAATTTGACCCAAAGAGTTCATTCACTTGATGAATACTCATGAGTACTGTATACGCAATCAGAAGTAATCCTGGGAACGCCAGCATACCGAGAGAAAGCCCGGCTACGAACGTTGGAGATCCCACACGATGGGTTAGCTGCCGGTACACGGGCCGCGTTGCATAGTAAATAAATAATCCGAGAATGATCGTACCCACGTACGAGTAGAGGATGTAGACGAAAAGTACGCCGAGGATGCTAAAGATCAACCACCAGGCGATCCTTTCCCGGTTTTGAGTGATGTCGTGTTTCACGCATCAAACTTAGCGAGACAACATCGTAAGCACAACGACTGGCACGTTGCGTGATGAGGTCAGTAGACAAGCGGTCGTTCACCAGAGTGAAACGAGGCATACCGTGACACCACAGCCGTCTCGAAGAGAGCACAGATGATATTATTTGCAAATTTTAACTTAATAGTCATTGATCTTCTGCCGCCTAAAATCGCAAACAGAAGTGAACCACCCTCGGTACCTTCGTTTCGATCTGTGCGGAGTTCGTGGCGCGTATGTATCGATTTCAGGTGGGTATGTGGAGGTGGTTGTTATCCTTGAGGTGGTCATTTCGGTGAGCGACCGAATCGGACTCCTACTGTAAATTATGGCAGATGACAAACGAGCCCGAGACAAGCAAGCGGATGACGAAGAGCGACACCAGTCAGAGCGAGAGGTAGAGGAGGTACGTAACCGTGCCGGTGAAGACCAACAGAAGCACGGCGACCCTAGTGCGCAGCTTGGTGACCTTGATGGAGCACTCGAAACCCACGACTATCCAACCACGACGGATGAATTGGTCGCAGCCTATGGCGACTATGAGATCGAAACTCAGGGCGGGACGGAATCCCTCGAGGAAGTGCTCGCTTCTACTGATAACCAAACGTACGACTCCGCCGATGATGTTCAAGGCCGGATACTGGGGCTGATACATCGGTGACAAATTAGCTCTCGGGTATGCGAATCTCAGTCTGGTGGCTATTGCGCTGGGAGCACTCATACAGACACTTGCCATCTGCCCTGTGATCGTCCCCAAACATTGCCGTGCCTACGGAAACACTTGGATTACCACGCCCACGATCCCTAAGACGGCGATCTCTCTCGTTGAACGTCGATAGTGAATTCCTGTACACGGTTTCGATATCCCGAAACGTTTGAAATGTACTTTGTCTCCGACACAGCCAGTAGAGTGCTGTTCAGTGGATTGGGAATGGATTGGATAGACCGTCAGTCGGCGATAGAAGCTACACTCATCAATTAGATATTAACTCTACCTAGCCGCAAGATGTCCTACCGACGGGTCCGCTCGTGTTTCGGTTCTAAGTTAAGAAACACGTCGTCCTCCGCACCACACTCCGGACAGGTATGCACGAAGTGGAGGCCGTCCTCATCACGTTTTTCTATGCGCCACTCTGACCGGGCGCGGGCGACGTTTCCACATTCTGGGCAGCGTTTGGGATGATCTTGGAGGTACGTCTGCATGAAGTCGATGAATGACTGCGTTCCAAGACGGTGGATTGGCATTGGTCGACCGTACGGGAAGCTCACATATCAGCATATTCCACCCGTTAGTTCCTCAACAGTACATACCACAAGATCTGGGCTCTTTTTGATAGTTGATGAGTGTGCCAGCCAGCAACGGTTACTCGTCTGTTTGTAGATATCGATCCGATTACGGAGATTCAAGGAGAAAGCCCCGCCCTTTAGGGCGGAGAGGATGTCACCCGCCAAGCCACCAGCCATAGAGCTGTGCCTGCTCGTCAGTGTCCGGATGCTTCTTCGAGTGGCCGTAGGTCTTCCCCTTGAGCAGCTGACGTTCGACCGCGTTCGCGGCGAGTCGAAGGGCGTGAGAGGCACCGTAGCCCTCCCCATCGGCCGTGAAGTAGCCGCGGTCGGTGACTAGTCGAATCCGTGCCTGCACCAGCGGTACACCCCGGCTTTGTTCCTTGTGCTCCTGCAGTTCGATGCTGGCCTTGATTACGCTCATCTCACCGTACTTCGCGGTCATGCTCTCGATCAGCGCAGAGACGTCGTCGTAGTCCATCCCCTCCAGCAGGTCGAGCCCGAACACCTGAACGGCGTTCCGGTCGTCGCGCTCCCAGGTGAGCGCTTCGATGACGTCCGTTTTCGTGATGATACCGATCGGCTCGTCGGCTTCGTCGGCCGTGACGACGAGTGAGGAGATCCCCCGCTCGAACATCATCTTGACGACCTCGTCGAGCGGTGCGCTCCGCTCAACCGTTACGACTGCGTCGGACATCAGGTTCCGGATCGGCAGGTCGAGCATTCGATCGGCATCGCCCTCGCGCGCACCGAACCCACCACGGTTCTGCCCACCGCCACTGCGGCCACCGAAGCCGCTCGACGAACCGCCCTGGCTCTTACTGCCACTCCGCGTCGTGAATTCGATAACGTCATACAGACTCAGCATTCCCACGAGATCGTCCTCGTCGACGACCGGGAGGTGGGCTATACCGGCTTCTCGAAGCGTATTGAGCGCTTTCCCGATCGTAGTTTCAGGAGTCGCACTGACCAACTTCGCCGTGTAGGCGTCGTCGACAGTCACTGCGTCGAGAAACGGACGGATGGCCTCGAGGATCATATCGCCGGTCACCACGCCGATGACACGGTCATCGTCTAGTACGGGGAGCGTTTTGGCGTCACTGCCGATCATGAGCCGCGCGACCTCGCGGACGTCCTCGGTGCGGTCGACCGTCGGGACGTGCTGTACCTGTGAGCCGACCTTCGCAGACGGCTGATTGGACGAGGAAGCCATCTGTCGACGGCTGACGACGCCGCGGTACTCGTCGCCGTCCGTCACAACTACCGCATCGAGTTTCTGGTTCTCGAACGCCCCGGCGACCTTCGAGAGCGGTGTGCCGATGTCGAACTCGGTGAACTCCGTCGAGAGAATTTTAGAGATGTCCATGGGTAACTCTCTAGTGGGAGGGGTGCTGGACGGTTATATCTGTCCTACCCCTGTTCTTGCAGCCGGAGAGATATCGAGTGAGGAAACGTCGACGTGATTATGACCGCCAAATCGACGAAATAGAGGTGGAGTTCACCGGCTCTATCGACGATCCACAGCCGTGTTCGTTAGCACGTGACGAGTGCGACCGATCCTCGATTGTCTCGCTTGCTCAGTCCCCATCCCTACAAGTCCCCGACCGAATAATGAACGGATATGGTAGATCTGATTTCCGTGGGTGGATTGCTTCTCGCTTTCTTCTTGGTCATCATGAACGGGGTGTTCGTGGCGGCGGAATTCGCATTCGTCAAAGTCCGACCAACCCGAGTGAACGCACTCGTCGACCGAGGGAAACCTGGAGCGAGCCTGGTACAAGATGTCATTGAGAACCTCGACGGCTATCTCGCCGTCAGTCAGCTCGGGATAACGCTCTCCTCGCTCGGCCTCGGGTGGATCGGCGAACCCGCTGTGGCAACGCTCATCGAACCCGTACTCGGTGAGGTGCTTCCCGCGGGCACGATCCATCTCGTCGCGTTCGCGCTGGGCTTCGGCTTCGTCACGTTCCTCCACGTCGTCTTCGGCGAACTCGCCCCGAAGACGTTCGCTATTCAGGAGGCCGAACGGGTGGCGCTCCTCGTTGCGCCGCTCATGAAATTCTTCTACTATGCGTTTATGCCGGGTATCATCGTCTTCAACGGAACTGCCAACTACTTCACCCGCCTCGTCGGCGTCTCGCCAGCGTCAGAAGGCGAAGAGACCCACACCGAGGAAGAGATTCTGATGATCCTCAGCCGCTCAGAAGAGTCCGGACACATCGATCTCGACGAGGTCGAGATGATCGAGAGTGTCTTCGAACTCGGCGACACGATCGCCCGCGAAATAATGGTTCCCCGTCCCGACGTGGAAACCGTATCCGCCTCGATGGCACTCCCGGAACTCCGATCAGTCACTGCCAGCGGAACCTACACTCGTTACATCGTGCTCGACGAGGACGGGGAACAGCCGATTGGATTCGTCCACGCAAAGGACATTCTGCAGGCGAGTGAAAACAAGAGTGATCACGACAACCCCATCACTGCTCGTGACCTCGCACGAGATGTCATTGTCGTCCCGGAGACGCGACGGATCGACACTATTCTCGCCGAGTTTCAGACGCACGGTGGTGGACAGATCGCCGTCGTCATCGACGAATGGGGCGTCTTCGAGGGTATCGTAACCATCGAGGACATCCTCGAGGAAATCGTCGGCGACATTCGAGACGAATTTGACACGGCACCGCAGGATCCCACTATCGAGCAACGGGACGACGGAACGTACGTCGTCGACGGCGGCGTTCCAGTTCAAGAAGTGAACGAACGGCTCGGCACCGAGTTCGAGACAGACGCGGTCGAAACGATCGGCGGATTCGTCTTTAGCCAACTCGGGCGCGAACCTGAAGTCGCCGATCAGATCGAACAGAATGGATACATCCTTCGCGTCGACGCTATCGACAACGCGCGAATTGAACGGCTCGTAATCCACCCGGGAGAACAGTCTCAAAAGAAAACCACTGACGAATAACTCGTCCTCAAGCGGTGTGACTATATCGGGCAGAAGAGAGTGGCCCAACTCACGCTAGGCGTACTCACCAATGAGTCTCGAGATAATCGACCGGATGGTGCTCGAAACCGCGTTTGGACGCATTCTCGGAGGAACTGAACGCGCAGTCTCGGAAGGGGTTGGAATCGTGGCGAAGTGGTTCGTCTATCGCTAGCGATCCTAGCCGCGGCAAATCTCCTCGTGATCCCGTTGTTGTCAGAGTGGATCTCGATGGCCGTATCCTATCTACTGGCGTTCGTCGCCGGACTGTTGTGATTGTTCTCGGTTTCGTCGTCGCGGACTTCATCGGTGATGCGATCATGCGGACCCAGGCGTCCACCCAAACGGCGTATACGTCTTGGTTCATCGCTGGGTCATGGATATTCATCTACTTCACGGTGATTGTCATCGGACCGGACACGATGGGTGTTGACGTCGGCATCCTGTTCGTCTTCTTCGAGGTGGTCGCGTGGGGACTCGCTGCGGCTGTCGCGATCGGCGTCGGCATCGCCGTGAGCTGGGACGGCCACACCTCCGTTCAGGAAAATATCGACCGCTGGATGGGGCGCGCGTCCGCCGGGACACCGTCGCCAGCCTGCTTGCCCACGCTGACGCTGACCAGTATGGATTCAAACCGAAGGTACCACGAGTTCGGAACGTTCAGTCAGAATCGGCTGCGTATATCATCCGCGGATTACCACGGACTCCGTCCCCCTTGGAGGAGCCGATCGCGACGACGAAACCGAAGAGCGACTCAACGCAGCGCTCTGGAGATATTGCAAGCGCGTGGTCACTCTAATTGAAGACAAACCCAACGAGTAGTCCGCCACCGACAAGGATAATTTCTGGGTTATCATCAGCCTCATATTATATTCACAATGCCAGTCGTGGACTACGGGGAATGAGTAGAAGTCGTCGTACATTTGGACGCAGCTCATTATTCAAGGGGTAAAAATGGATGACGGAGACGGTTGCAATTAGTCGGCGATCGGTTGCGTGTTCTCCTGGGCGAACAGGTCGAGTATGATTTTTCGGCCAGTAATCATCGGTCGGAGCGGGGCAATCAATGCGGCGACCATTGTGGTGGGCATTTTCGGAGGACTTGTCGTGTTTGGAGCGATTGGCCTGTTCATCGGCCCCGTAGTCCTCGGGGGAGCGAGGTAGATGTCGAAGACGCTAATTATCGAACCATACACCAGTATCGCGCTCGCTGCCACGGGCCGTCCGACCAGAAGGAGATAGACCGAAACTGGCACCCAGACACCGAACGCGCCGATTAGCGGGAGCAGCGTGAGGATGAAGGTCGCGACGGTCAGGAAGACGATCCTGGACATACCAACGAGTGCTAGTCCGATTCCCAACAGCACGGCTTGGATGACCGCGACAGCGACGTTACCCACGACGGAGGCCCACATGAGGTGGTCGAGTTCTACGAACAGTTCTCGCTGTACACGATCGCCGACGGGGACGACCGATTCCAGCCACGCGACGAACCGTTCGCCGTCGCGTAACAGTGCGAAGAGGACGAAGCCTGTCACGGTGAGCCCAATCAGCACGCCCGGGAGGCCGCCGATGACGGCGAGTATGCCAGTGGCGAGTCGCTGCACGGTCTGCGCTATCGGCTCTTGATAGGTCGCGTACAACAGGTCGAGGTCGACGACGAATCCGATGGTTTCGAGTCGGTCCTGGATACGGTCCGGGCTGAATGCTCCCTCCTGGATTGCGGTGAGGAGCGCTAGGTCCTGCTGAAATGCGATAGCGAGGACGTATGCGACCGGAATGAAAAAAAGACTATCGACATCGCGATAGTGGCGACCGCTGCCGTCGCCGAGCTCAGCCATTACTCGAGTCTCCGTTGTACGAGTGCGAGAACGTATGCGAGCACGATCGCGAGCAAGACGTATTGCAAGTATGTGAAGACGAGCAGTACGGCGAGCATCGTGCTTACCACTGCAAAGATCGTCAGTGCATTCCTGTCCGAAGACTGCTATGGCGGCCCGCTCTTCTTAGTCATATACTCCCTTTAAAGAGCATTTCTTATGATTCTCATACCCGTGTCCCCGCTGTTTCTGCACGTGAGGGGGCTAGGCCGATTTCTCGATGACGGATCTGAGATTTCCGGATGGACATGCCCAGATTCGAATTGCTAAGTAAATGATGCGAACGACGTAGTGAATAGAGAGCATGGATTCAGTGTTTTGGCTTCGATTGTTTCAAGCCATTTGATCGATCTGTGAATACCTATACGGTTCGGTGAACCTCTTCACTTGTTGAAAATATAATCATATTTGATAGGGAATGGGTTTGGAACTAGAGCTAATTATCCTCAATCACACCCGTCTCTCACTCGTGGACGTCATACAGTTCGACCAGCGTCAGGAGATCTCGTTCCAGTTCACCGCCAACGAACTGGACGTGACCCGTTTCAGCCTCGTAGTCGATTATTCGAGTCTCCTCCAGTTTTGGGAGATGGGTATGGTGAAGTGCGATCCGGACGCGTTGTCGTTGTTCGTCGGACACCCGTTCCGCATCTTCGTCTCGAACCCGGTCTGCAACGCGATCTACGAGCGCATCGTATGCCAGTGTTTTGTCGGATGCATTGTTCACTGCGTTGAGGATGGCGCGTCGATGTTCGTTCGCTACTACCGACAGAATCGTATCGGGGGAGATCGGTCTCTCACGCCCCGAAGAATTGGAATCCTCATCAATTGACTGGATATCACGTGTCCCCAGCTCTCGACTCTCATCCATACTCACATAGCGTAGGCCCAACTGCCTGGTTTTGTCCCATGGTGTATCATGGAAACAGTCAATCCACTTTCGCCGCTGACTCGGGCGTGAGAAGCGCGTGCCTCCCGAACGCACTGATGGCACGACGCAGTCGCTCCGTCACTGCCTGGTCGGAAATCCCGAGCTCGTCGGCTAACTCCGCGGTCGTACAGCCGCGTGGAATGTCGTAGTATCCCATTCGAACGGCGAGCGTGAGCGCTTCTCGTTGAGGCTCACTCAAGCCGTACCACGGACCGGCCTCGGGGTTCGTCGGATTGAATACACGGGTTAGCTCCAGGGAGATGTGCGCGTCCTCACAACAGTCCTGGCACTGACTCAATGCCTCGCGGTCAGGGAATCGCATCTCGAAATTCCACCCTTCCGGTGATCCAGTAGCACTCAGTATTTGCCCGTCGTGTTCCAAGATGCACTGAAAAAGGTGGTCCTGGCTCGCATCCCAGTCGATCTTGAACAGCGTCCGATCTTCGAACACGTCCACCTCCGTGACGCTGTTGACAGTTGGATAGCGTTCGACAGTCTCGAGAAAGCCGTTTTCGACCGGTTCGTAGACCCAGAAGAGCGGGACGGTCACGTTCCCACTTGGAACGAGCGTTTCGAGTTCGATGGCCGACGCTTGCTCTAAACTGAGGATTTGTCCGAGTTCGAAATTGTCGGATGGGATGCGAATCTCCGTAATCACACTCATGCTCGCTTGTGAGACTAGATTGCTCGGTCGTACAAAAGGAGACGACATGGTGTGCCATGGTTGCCTGGATACCAAACGTACTCCTCGCTCACAGCGCACATTATCCCGGCCATCAACGGTGCGTTGGCTCGTCTCGAAGCCATGGTACACCACCCATGACGGTTATTCGTCTACTAGACGAAGGCTTCCGTATGGCGACTGTGATGGAGTTTACGAGTCCGGCAGCGGAGTTTCCGCTTGGAAGTGTGTTCGAGAACTTGCCGAGTGTGACGGTCGAACTGGAGCGACTGATTCCACACGAGACGCTGATTATTCCGTATTTCTGGGTCCGCGGTGCAGAAGCGGATGACATCGAAGCGTCGTTCGAGTCACATTCCGGCGTGAGCAACATCCGACTAGTCGATAGCGTCGAAGACGAGTATCTCATGTGTGCCGAGTGGGAGTCAGAGTACTTCGGTATCCTGAGTGCGCTTGCCAAGGCCAACGTCGTCGTGCTCTCCGGAATCGGTACGAAAGATGAGTGGCGATTCGAGGTGCGCGCCGAGAGTCAAGAGGCAATCGCCGAGTTTCGAGATTACTGCCAGGAAAACGACATCCCAATAGCGATCACAGCCCTCCACGCCATGCTTCCGATTCAGGGAGAGGGCTACGAATTGACCGAGACCCAACGCGAGGCACTCGTGTTAGCCTACGAACGGGGCTACTTCGACACCCCACGCGAGGCGTCGCTCGAAGAGATCGCTGACGAGCTCGGCATCACCCAGCAGTCACTGTCGTCACGCCTTCGACGTGGGCATCGACGGCTCATTGGAGCGACGCTCATCAGTTCGTCGTGATCGTTCGGATAGACACCCTGTCTTAAACCCTCTGTATAATCAGCTCCCTTGTTGAACCGACTCAGACGGCTAGAATCCGTAGAAATGGACACGAAGATATCTGGGGTTGGAGTCGAAGCGGTCGAGTACGCTCAGGACTCTAGGACTGTTCGCACCCAGTTCGATCAAGAGAAGGCACCTGCGAGCATCGCTGTTATCGCAACGCTGGCGGATGTAATGGACACTAATCCGGGTGAACTGGACCCGCTTTATTTCACTGTTGACCCCGACGCGTTAGATGCGCTCGTCCGGGTTCGCAACGGGACGAACGGAGATATCCACGTTGCATTCACGCACGAGGGCCACGCGATAACCGTACACAGCTATGGTGTGGTCGTCATCACACCAGAACACGAACTCACAGCGCAAAAATACGAAAGGGGCGAGGGAAAATGACGTCTGAGGAGACACCACTCACGTCGAAGGAGGGATTGAACGCGGAGCTGAAAGCACTCCTTCGCAGGGCCTACGAAAGTGGAATTGATGTGGAAGGTGGATTCGAATGCCGAAACGGGGTCGAACATCCTGACTGGGACGTGATCGTCACAGAAGTCGAAAAGAACGAGCAATCAGAGTGACCGACTACAAGGGTGGCTGGATTGGTAGCAGTTGACATCCCTCACTCACGGATAACCCTTCCGAGGGTCGTGGTACCGTGACCCTGTATCGTCAACTGGAGCAAATGCATGCCATAAGCTGTTGATGCTGAACTCTGTGCGTAGTACGAACGTTGATTGGCCTTGCCATCCTACTAGGCGCATGGCCGAGTTTCCAGACGAGCGACAGCTCGTACTACGAGCGCGATCCCGCTTGGAACAATGGACGAATAGTGCCCGGACGACGGCATACGCTGAACTGTTCGACGGTGACGAGCCGATCCTCACCGCGGACGAACTCCGGCTCCTCGATGCCCTCGATTCTGAACTGGAACGACAGGGCGGCGATGGTGTCTGGGGGACCGACCAATACGGGATCCATACGGCGGGGACTTCAAGTTCGGATACTTCACTCGGAGTGGTCTGCGTCTATCACCCACAGATCACCACAGACTCCGTCCTTCGTGGAGCAGACGAACTCGACGACGAGACCGAAGAACGGCTCAACGCCGCACTCTGGCAATACAGCGAACGTGTCGCAACGCTCATCGAAGCAAAACTCGACGAGTTCGTCCGCCGGACGCAGGGCTAGCCGCGCATTCTCGTGGTTCGTCAACCGTGGATTGGACCGGGTGATCGGCGACTTCGTCGCCGAACTCACGTGTCGAGGTCTGTCTATTGCATTCAGGACACCCGTCACCGGCCATAGGACTATCCGACTAGAGCACCAAAAGTACGAGATGGCAGACAACAAATCGGGGCGAGACAAGCAAGCGGACGACGCCGAGAGATGCCAGCGAGAGCGCAGCATCGCCGAGGAACTGGAGCGTGGAGACGAAACAGAGCCACCGGTCGCAGCGTTGTCTCACTGAATACGTCCATGAGTTCATCATACCAGCCGCACCCCAGGGGGGCGGATATCCGACTGACCGATGGTTTACTCGTGGTGCTGCTCACCGAATGTGTCGACCGGACTCACCTCTACGCCGCTTGTACTGTGAACGACAACCTCGTAGCCGGCATACGCAAATCTCACTCGACCGTCTGATCGCGTGTCTCCGTCATAGGTTGGTGTGAAGAGGCGATCCAACGTATCAGGATCGATGACCTCGTAGAGCGGCGGAAGTTCACGATACGAGATATCGGCTGCATCGGCGACCGCCGCGACAATCTGCTGAGTTACTGACTGCTATGATGCGGCGTGGCGACGAGTGCTCGCAGGTGTGGTGGTGGACGAAGTCATGGCGAGTACACCAGTATCTTAACTAGTACTTTGCCGCTTTTAACTCATATGTGAGGAAATGGGCGACAGCATAGCTCTCAGTAATTGGTATTTATACTGAATAATAATAAATTGCTGACTTCTATAATGAAATAATCGACCAGAGGAACTATTATCGGTAGCACAGTAGCTGAGAGCGACTGTAGGAGAAGACGATTCATATGGAATCAGGGGACTTCACACGCGACGATAGCGAATCACACCCCGCGTGGCACACTGAACCACCACCGTCGACGACAATCGTAGAAAGGATTGCTGCTCGGGCGGAGGTCTCCAGCGACGATCTCGAGCCACTCTATGCGGCAATCGATCCCGATGCACTCGATGCACTGTTTGCACCGCGCCCTAATGGGAGTGACCGAACCGGTGGCCAGGTCACGTTCACGTATGCTGGCTATGCTGTGACAGTCACCAGCGATCGCTCTGGCGTCAGCATCGAGATTGATCCGCTCGACGAACACCGAGAGTAGGTGGCAGTTTTACACACGTTACTCGTCGGCCATCGCGGGATCGTCAGCTGGTTGCAGTCCGGACGCCATCAAGCGCCGGGCAATCACCACGATCCCATTGTCGAAGCCTCGACCAAACACTGCTTTCTCAGTGTCGATTTCGCCAGTGGCCGTCTCGTGTACCGAACTGACCAGAATTGTATTCTGATCAATCAGCAGCAGTCGACTAATTGTTGTCTCGTCAGCGTGAGCGCTTGGTGACCCGTTCAGCCACTCCAATCCTGAGACGAAGACCTCGGCCTCAGGCAGTGCCGCTGCAATGTGCTCGCGTAACTGGTTAGTCGCGGTGCCAATGAGGACGCTGAGGCCTGTCTCCTGCGCTTCGTGGAGTTGCTCGAGTAACTCCTCTGTGACGGCCTCCTCCCGCCCGACGATGAGCACGATCTCCTGGCCGGCGGCATCAATAAGTTGCTGTGTCCGATTGCGTATCGGCGTGACGCCCGAGAGCGCCCACACTTCGTGGGTGATCTCCTCATCACTGTCCGGCACTGTTGGATCAATGTTCTCCAGTGCCTCAACAAGCGTGTCCGTTCGCGATTCGTATTCTTGGCGCAGTGTCTTGGCGGCCTCCTCGATCGGCACGGCGCGGAATTGCTGGGGGTTCGAGTGCTGGATTTCGACGAGTCCTTTGGATTCTAGCACTCGAATCGCATCATAGACGCGTGTTCGGGGCACCTCGGAGGTCTCGCTGATTTCCTTGGCTGTCCCTTTCGGGAGGCGTGCTAACGCCACGAAACACCCTGCTTCGTATTCTTTTAACCCGAGTTGTTGGAGCAATTCGATCGATTGTTGTTGATTAGATAAGTCCTTCATGGGTCCCAACCATTGGTCTGATAGTATCGGAGTCGTCCATACCGTTCTGTCGTCGCCCGTACGTCAGTTGTTGTCTCACCCACCGAGCGTGGTCGACAGACCAATTCACCATCGATTTCTCTTGTTTCTCAAGACGTATCAAAGACACTCATCCCTCCGCCGTCATTTTGCTGATTCGCCAGTTAACGCGAGATTTACTCAGATAATCACAGAAGATTGATCCTGAAAACGCAATTTAGTGCGATATTTTTGCTGATTTCACAGCAAGTGGATGGCTTCCTGATTAGTATGCTTTCAACGGAATCAGTCGGTGGCAATGTGTATTCCTCCGGCCATACATCAGATAAATATCTAGTAACCCAGATAATCACAGTAGGGTTATACAGGACTAGCGCAAAGGACAACGTGGTACGGAGTTCGACTGGGTCCCAACCAATCACCACTCCGTACCACAACTGCCACAAAGGTGGCAGTTTTTGAGGACAAGCATTAGTCGGGCGGATCACCAGCTGCCTGTGTATCGTACGTCTCTATGAGTGCTTCGAGCAACGGTTCGATCTGGTCGACTAGTGGGCCTTTTCTCACATTGCCTGTCTCTTGATTTCAGGTGATGAGACCATGATCTTCTAATCGCGGCAAGTGCACATGGTATTTCAAAAATTGGAAGAGAAAACCATGAAGTGGTTCTCCTGGTAGCGTGACGGGCGCACTACCTCCCGACAACAGTAACACGATCTTCTATGCCGATTTCTAACACGCTTGCACGCTCATGTAGATTATGCTTGGCTATTGTTGCGACGGATTTAGTAGTAGTGCCGAGGGTAGTATTAGTATACTAACGCTGAGCATGGTTTCTAGGAAAACGAGGGAATGCCGGGTGACTCACCATTTGTGAAGGTGTATCGCCATTTCAAAGAGGGCTTGTGACTCTCATGTCCTGAAACGTATCACCAGGACTCTGAAACCGAAGGAATGTGGCCAGTCGATTTTTCTAACTGGCACCGTCAATACTTAGCAGATGCGTCTGGTGTATCGACTCACGTTTCCCGCCGAGCACATCAATCTCGTTAGTCCATATCTTCGTGAGTCGAGTTCCTTTCTCGAATTCGCCACTCTTGGCGACCCTGATGAGAACCTCTTTCCTCACTTCTGGGCATATGGCCCTGAGCGCGAACTGCTCGCAAGTCGCCTCGCTAACGACCGAGCAGTGACTGACCTCTCCCAACGCGCTCGATGTTCTGACCGAGTGTCCTACCGCGTTGAATGGGATCTGAGCGCCGATACAGTCACGCCGCTTGCCAGGCTTGCGACTACACTCCACGAGCAGGAGGCAACTGTGCTGTTCGGGCGTGTTACACCCTCTGAGTGGCTGTGTCTCCTTCAATTTCCATCCCGAGACGCAGTGATTCACTTCTATATTGAGTCTGGGGTTTCACAGGTCAGTCTTGATCACCACACTACTCTCGAATTGAAGAGTCACCATCCCTAATTATCTGAAAGAATCTCCTCACTGACTTGGCTGATACAACACTGACGCCAACCGAGATCCACTTTGCACTCACTGATGAATAGCGTGAGGATCGAGTTTTACTCGTCGTCGTCACTCAGTGAGCGTTCGCTGCCTGTCTCGACCTCGGTGCGGCGGAGACTGATCTTTCCGTTGCTGTCGATTCTGACGTGATACGCGTCATAATTGAACACAACATGGCCGGTGGTATCACGCGGTGTGCCATCCATCTGTGGCCCAAACAGTGCATCGAGTGCCTCGGGATCAACGAACTCCGCGAGAAGCGCCAGCTCAGCGGGGTCGGCGTCATTGAGTGTTGCGATAGCCGTGATGAGTTCTTCGCTGGCGCTGTCGGTTGAGGGATCAAACTCTGTCCGGTGGGTGTCATGGTCCGACTGGTCGTGATTCTCGTCGTTGGAGGGCGTGTGATTCGTCATGGTGTCAAAGAGACGTGAACATTCTGTGATGCGCCCCCCACGTGATGTGAAACAGCCAGACCGGATCTGAAAGGTTCGCTTCCGCCACAAATGGAAATAGACACACACTGCATCTTTGCTTCTTCGTCCTGGAAAGTTTCATGCCAGCCACATAAAGCTCTGGTTAAGAACCGATTCTGAAATTTATGAAATTCGACCGAAGTGGTATCGATCCGACTCACGCCAGACAGTGAACGCGAGAACTCGCATAGAACCTCTGGAGTCAGAAGATGAATAGCTGCTGGCACCTTGCCTGGTTTCCAGCAGTCGATCGTTCCAATCACCGTTAATATCGACAAAATATACGACATTAGTCAGTGGCACCACCATCAGGAAGCACATCGTGATTCTCACTCAGAACGGTAAGCAATGGCTCGATCTCGTTGAACCGAGTCCCCTTCGTCACACGGTGTGTTTCTCGATCCCAGTCGATGAACCCGTGATCCGCCAACGTCGGGAGATGGACGTGCTGCATTGCGATCGCTTGATCTTCGTCTCCTCCGTCCGTCGCTAACCCTCGGGATGGAGCGAGACGATCAGGCTGGTGAGCCCGTTGTGTTAAAGCGACAAGGAGCCGTCGTCTGTAGCGATTCGAGAGGACTGCAAGCTGCTCATCGAGCGTCATAGGTACTTCAATCCCAACGCACTGAACAAGGTTAAGCAACCTTCATTTTCTGGATTCGCCGGTGTTTGAGGAAGTGAGTGAATCACTTAATCGAGGGGTGGTGAAGTTCACTCAGTTTCTCACAGACTATTTACGCCCATCTCCCTATTCTTGCGTATGGGTCGAGGACTTGACAACGTTGATCAAGGCATCCTGTATCATCTCCAGCGAGACGCACGGAATACAACCACGGAAGAGATTGCCGAAACAGTCGGTGTCTCCGCGAGCACAGTCCGGAACCGGATTGCGCAACTTGAAGAAGACGGCATTATCAAGGGCTATCATCCCGAGATCGACTATGAAGCCGCCAACCTTCCGCTCCGCGTACTGTTCGTGTGTACCGCGCCAGCAACCGAACAAGCCGAATTTGTCCAGAAGATGCTTGCTGTGCAGGGCGTGGTCGATGTGCGCGAGATGCTTGTCGGCAAACGGAATATCTACGTGGAAGCGATTGGGACGAGTAGCCAAGATATCACCCGCATCACGGACACGCTGCACGACTCAGGCGTTACGATTGAGAGTTCCGAGATCATGCGTCAGCGGCGCGTTCAACCGTTCAATCACTTCTTTTTCATGGGTGCGCTTGACGACGACGTCGAGGGTGACGATTAACCACCACTCGATTCCATTGTGGAAACCACAGTTTTAACTGCATGAATTAGGCATCTCACACCGTGCCCCTCAACTATACACAATTCTACCACGTTTAGCTGCGCTTTCCACAATATCTAGGAATACTTATAATCAATTGTTACTGGTTCGGGGATCAAAGCATAGCTATGGAAGACCAGTTCGAGAAGATACCACTTCAAGATACCACCGCCGAGCAGACGAATCGCCTTTTCAATCTTCTTGCGGATCGACGGCGACGATATATATTGCAACGCCTCCAAACGGCGAACCAACCGATCTCCCTCGAGGAGTTAGTGGCCGACATCAGTGCCTGGGAAGAGACACCACCCCCTGAGACCCCTCTGACGGACAGAGTGGACGAAGTCACCGTCTCACTCCAGCACTGCCATCTCCCGAAGCTTGCCGATGCAGGACTCATCGAATACGATCGGACTGCTGAAAACGTGGCGCATACTGATCATCCGCAGGTTAATGCACTGGTTGATCGTTTCCCCGAACTCTTTCCGGGTGAGGATGAATGAACGAAGTTGATTGAAAGTCATGTAGTGATATGAGGAGCAATGATTTCCGCAGAGAGGTGGGCTTTTGGAGTACCTCTCCTGTTAAGTTGGCTGTATTCGAACTGTCTGCGACCGATTGTTACCGTAGATTTTTGTAGTATTATACCGTCTGGACGCCTGTATGGCCGATTTAATTGTCAAAGCCGCAGTGAAAGAGCAGATCGAAGACAAAAACGTTGCGAGTGACTTCTATGATGCACTCGACGACGAAGTCGCGACCGTTCTCGACAATGCCGCCCGGCGAGCCGAGGAAAACGACCGCAAAACCGTCCAACCACGCGATCTATAGTAACTCATAGCCCGCTGGGTTTAGCATACTGATCACTCACTCGAAAAACGAGGAAAGAGTAAGGATAGGCAGTGAGTGCCATCGTAAAAGTGGGTCAAGAAAACGACTGATAATGACGGATGGAATCTCAATTGAGTGAGACACATTGTCGCTTAGACCATAAGCGGCAGTGGAATTGGCCAGGTCCCCGCCCTCGGGGAAGCATATTTCATCCGGTTGTACCCCTCATCGCTTCTAAATCGGAGAATCTCCGATCTCACCCCTCGTTTTGAGTGAACAGATCGAGATGGACTGCTAGCAGTCGGTTGTTCGCAGGTTAGTATTCTATACTAACCGACACGCCCCATCGATTTATCGCCCCTCAGTCGCAACTCGGCACTATGAGCGAATCTGATATGAAACGACTGTCGGTCGGGGATCGTGTGATCGACACCGAAGACGACGATCCAAGCGTGGGGGTTGTGGTGGCACGGCCACCGGAGCAGACAATCGCCGAGTGGGAATTTTCGACTGACGACGGCACGAAGACGACAGCAGACACAAATCCAGAATATCCGGCAGAGACCCAATTAGTCGTCATCGCGTTCAAGAACGCGCTCAATGGGTATTGGTCGGACTGGTACGAAGCCGATCCAGATGAGCTATACCAGGGTGTTCGTGAGAATGACGTCCATCATTACGGCTTTCCCGAACCACGACTCGCACTCGTCAGCGAGAGTGAAAGCGAAACACGAGAGGATACGGAGCCGACCGAGCAGCAAGCAGAACCACCGGAGCAATTCGAACCGATTATCGAACGGCTTGAGCAGAATGACTTCTCTGTTGCGTATGATGCAGACGCACAGGAGCTTCACGTCGAAAAGTTCGGCGTCGAGCATACCATCGACCCTGACGGAACAGTCCAGGGCGAGAGCGGGATCAAGGGACGGGTAGAGACGATTGTCAATCGCTTTCTCTAAGCGAGCCAGTCATCATTTTGGTTCAAACGTCGGAAGCTCGGTATTCACTTCGAGGTGAATTCACCAAGTCCCGATTGTTCGTGCTCCAACGGTTCAATGACTGATGGATCGTTGTGACTTGGATTGTTGACGCGCGTCGAGATCTCATACGCGGCCAAGTCATCCTCCGGATACGGTTGACACAACGCTTCGCGCTCGTCTGGGCTAGCCGAAAGCCACCGCTTTTCGTCATCACTTGCGAGCACGACGGGCATGCGATTGTGGATTGGCTTCATCACCTCGTTGGGTTCAGTCGTCAGGATCGTCACACACGGAATCGCTTGGTCGTCACCTTCCCACATCTCCCAAAGCCCGGCCATCGCGAATGCCGGAGTGTCCTCGCGATACACGCGATAGGGCTGCTTTGGTCCACCATTCTGTTTCTGCCACTCGTAGAACCCGGACGACAGAACGAGACATGGCCGTGACTCCCATGCATCTTGGAAGACGCGTTTTTCGCCGGCCGTTTCGGAGCGGGCGTTGATGATTCCTTCTTCGGGCTCGTCAGCCCAGAAGGGAATTAGCCCCCAGTGGTACTGGTCGATCTCATCGGTCACCTCATTCGTAATGACTTCTAAGAGTTCTCCGGGAGCGATGTTGTATCGTGGTGTATACCCGCCATCGGTGACAACTCGTGCGTCGAAGCGGTCTTCGAGGTCTTGTTGTTGGATGAAGAGTGCAGTTCGCCCACACATAGCTCAGATACGCTCTACAGACCCATCAACGTATGGAAGGAAAGATTCGAAGCCTGGTCATGCCGACATAAGCTTCATATAGTTGATTCGGATATCCATTTGAATAGAGCTCCGTGAGGGTGAGGATGTCACCAACTGTGAGCGAGGACACCGTGTAAGACTATAAACGACGAGCGCATAGACACGCACAATGACCGAAATCGTTTCAACGGATGACACACTTGGCGGCGCGCCCCGTATCAAGGGCCGACGCATTGGTGTCCATCACATCACGACCCGCGTCTTTGACGGCGATGTCCCACCCGAGCAGGTCGCTGCCGAGTACGACCTTGAGCTCGCTGATGTCTACCGTGCACTCACTTACTACTATGATCATCCGGAGGAAATCCGTAAACTCCAGGAACGGCACCCTAGCCCGCCAGACGACGTGCGGGTGTTCCAGAGTCCAGAGGACTTTGAACAGCGCGACACATCACCGAAAGAAGCGTGAAATTCATCGCTGACGAACACATTCCTCCTGCCTTCGTTACTGCATTGCGTGGTGAAGGCTACGACGTGACCACGGTTGGGGATGTGCTTGATCTCGGATCAGATGATGAGTCGATCCTTGCGTATGCACGAGAGGAAAATCGTGTTGTCCTCAGTGCGGATACTGACTTTTGGGGTGCTGACCCGACACTTGATCTTACTGATCACCCAGGAGTCCTCGCCTGCAATGTCAACGCCCCACCCGGCGATATTGCAGCTGCTGTTCGACAACTAGATGCGATGAGCAGTGATCTTACTGACACCGTCATTTTTATTCCAAGTCACTGGGTGTGAGTTCAAACCACCAAGATAATCTATCTCGAGTATTCTGACATCTTTGGTGATCCAGCAGTTGTGGCTGCCGCACGAGATGCGCTCTCGTCAGCGCAGCTCTTCTATGATGGCGGGATTCACGATTACAATTCAGTCTATGAGATGGCGAGTGTTGCAGATACAATCATTGTCGACTATGTACTCCCTGCGCCCGGATCAAGGCGATCGAGGAAACCGTTCGCGGAGCAACGGATGCGCAGTACGAGACATAATTGTGCTCTCTCCGTTTGAAATGGTGAGCGAGGAGATCAAGAGTGCGCACCTGCAATTAGTCGCTCTTTGGTTAGTATGAGCTACTAACAACTATCGCCCACCGATTTAACCCGTACGGGCACAACCGATAGATGTGAGCGAAAATGTCGCACTCATTGCCCGGATTATTTTCCCGGGAGATCGTCTACACATCTAGTGCGTTGAAATCGCTATCGACTCCTCAATTTCTATATTGAATCAAAGATACAGCGGGAGAAGATCACCGTCATGGAGATCATCAGGCGGCGTATCAACCCACCGTGCTAAGACTCTCTCTTCGCCACTCACACCAAGCTGTGATACATCTGGAATTTCCCCCTCATCGAATGTCGAATACACGATGAATTGCGCTGAAAAACCATTCCTCACTCTCGTTTTCAGTCACATACGACTGCTCAAGTTTGAAGGCAAGTTCGAGTGACGGCTCATATCGCCCCTCTTCAATTACATTGATTGTCTGTCGCGAGACGTCGACTTCAGTCGCCAGTTCCTGCTGGGTGAGGGCCCGCTTTGCTCGCCAGACCTTCAGTGTATTATCCAGGGGTTTGACCCCAAGTCACATCCGTCGTTTGAGCAGGACGTGACTCGCGCTCTGAAGCAAAATCCCCCCAGCGCCGAGCAACGCAAACGCTCCCGGCGGCAGTCTCATATCGGTGAAGAACCCGATACTCCAAATCACGAAGATCGACGAAATAAGAATCCAGAAGACAACCCAGCCCGATTGATATTGGATTGCCATCTGCCGTTCGTCGTACTCACCCTCACTATAGCGTATTCTCTCGAACCAGAGTCTGCCGATGCTCAGGAGAACGCCGCCAGCGATGGCGAGCCCCACGATGAGGCCCCTGGTTGCTCGCGACTCGAGGCCTGCCGGAACGAACGTAATCAGGACGAAGCCGATTCCGAGGACCGCAATCGCACCAATCCGTTGGATAGAGTACATGATATAGAATTATACTCTCCAAAAGTATTAAAAAACCACTATCGCCCACCGATTTAACCCGTTCGGGCACAACCACTCGATATGAATGCCGAGGGATTGTCCAGCGTGCTGCGACGAATTGGAAGTGGACTGGTTGAGGCCAACAGACTATCTTCCATGAATCAGCAGCAGGACTGTCATTGGAGGTGAGTCAATAGGACTGTCCGGGAGAGCAAGAGTGATTGTGGAAGGAGAGAGCGTCTCCCAATAGTGGACAGCTGATTTACTCCGGAACTGTGGTGTGGTACAAGTGGACTGTCAGGCTGGCTGGTGCTAGTTGACTGTGCTGTTGGATTTCACTTGAAAGACGGGGTGGTTCACGCTGGGTTGGGCACTGTTTCTGCCGGCTGACTGTCCACTGAGTGGGATGATTTGTGAGTGGTGATGGACTAGTGGGTTGGTGGTAGGCGTGGGCGGATGCGGTTATCGAGAGAATAGGATATGTGGGTCGTACACATTCTTTATCTTATCCCATTTGTTCTCATGCAAGTACTCGTCGAGCAAGCCGATAGAGGACTGCGAGGACGATTGCCTCAGCGAGGAGTCCAATACCCGCTATCACATAGAAGAGCAGCCCACTTCCAATCCAACCGAAGTAGATGTTTCGGAGCGCAGATGCAAAGAGGACTGCAAGATACGTCAAGACTGTCCCGCCGCTGAAGACCCACGATAGAACGAGGAGACCGACAAAAATGACGGCGATATCTCTTACGAACGATTTGCTAATTGGCCCTCGTGTTGTGGTGCGGACGGACATAAGCAAGGCTAGTACGTTCGCCAAGACGATAATAATTTCTGCGACACAACAGATCTAATTTAGAATGGACTCGCACCCAATGAGTATGAGATTCCCATGACACTCACGGCTTACGATACCTACACGAGTGCTGAAAGTCCGACAGGGAACAAGAACATCTACTACTCCCTGTTGCACAAAGCAGGCGTGGACACACCTGGTCTCAAGTGAAATACGCCAGGTAGAGAGCTACGAATTCTAATCGTCCCCATTGTCCTTCTTGTCCCCATTACCAGCGATTGATTCTGACTGTAGCAATGCCTCAACACGTGGTTCTTCAATATACGAAATAAGTTGGAGTGAGGAGTTGTACTCAATGAGGCCATAGTCCGCTAGTTTCGGAAGCTGGAAATGATGTAGCTGCATCAAGAGACGGTCTCGCTCGGTAGATTGCATTGTCTTAGTTGTCGCATTATCGGAAGCAGATGTGTATAGATGCTCTAGAAGTGCTGCAAGCGGAACAGGCTGGTCAGCATTCGCGATGAGATAGCGGAGAATTTGTCGTCGTTGTGTATCAGCGAGGAGCTTCAATAACTCGTCGAGCGACGGCCGCGGGTCGTCATCGTCCGAAGAAGAGCCCATCTTGTGGATACTATTAGGGAGTGTTCTATAAGCCCTCGGTCTGTTCTAACAAAGTTATTTAAACCAACCGGGGGAAATGAGAGCGAGTCTACAGTTCAGCGGTCGGATGCACTGAACAACACATACTCCACGATCGCTTCGATGCCGTTTCGAATTCGATTGGACAACGACTGCTGGGTGATATCGAGTTCTGTCGCCAATTCCGAGAGTGTCACCTGCCGCGGCGTCGTGAAATACCCACGTTGGAACGCAAGCACGAGTGCTTCACGTTGCTTCTCGGTGATGACGGTTGCGAGTTTCGATACACCAGCATTATTTAGCGACTGCATCTTGCCGAGTGTGTACTCAATCTCGTTGTCCCGGCTCACGTTGTGAAATCGCGTCAGATGGTCGTGCGAGGGGAACAACAATTCAAACTCCCAATCGTCGTTGCCATATCCGTGTGCACTCCGAATAATCCCTTCTGCGGTCGTGAGTGCTCCGAAAAAGGCACCAGCTGGAATATCCCAATGAAGGAGGTACAAGCGACGGTCATCCACCTGGTCGATCGCAACAAGTTGCTGGACATTGTTATCGTTTCGAACGCGCTGTTCGAAGGTCTCCAAGTCGCCGTTCCAGGCCCAGAAGATGGGAACCACATCTGCACCGACAGGGACGACTCGTTCGAATTCGATATGGAGGTTGGTTCCGGCGGTGAGCATCATCCCTAACGGGAAGTTCTCTGGAGGAAGCGACAGCTCAACAGTGACCGCCATATATCGACTACTCTGTATAGCATCTTAGTAATTTGGTGGGAGACGGGAGTCTGTGCCGTTTTTTGAGGGGAGGCATCAACGAGTAGTCCATTCCAACTGTTGGAGACTCCAAATTAACCTACTGCCGCTTATACTCTCAACCGGCAGTCAATCGCCTCAAATCAAGCAAATCACGAAAATCACCTCACCGCTGGCTCACGTTCTACTTCGGTTATAGAATCAATCAGTCATCTCGAAACCGGACGAAATCTCACCAATCGGACCACTTTCCCGTGGATTGGACGGCATCTCAAAAATCCAGTCATCCAACTATAGTTCTGTGTCACCGTCTCGTCGATATCAACTGGAGAACCCTTACTAGATACCGGGATTTGCCTCTTTCTCCTGCCATACTATTGATTTAGGGATATGGAACGCGTATACGGTACGATGCCGTCTGATGACCAAAGCCCCGATCATGAGGGATATACTTCGATCGAAGCGGCGGATCGTGATGTTCCCTTCACACTCGGGAGGCCAACTGCGCTTCCGAGGGGGTATCGACGGATTCAACTCCATGTCCAAGAAGCCAGCGAGCTCGGTCACTTTGGAATGAGTGCCTGGATGGTATTTGAGAGTGAAAGCGGCGATCCGAGCGAACATCTTGCTGTTACTGCTCGTGCAGCTGATGATCCAAGTGTTCCTGGCCATCCATATGGCGTTGATGAAGAAGTCATGGTGAATGGGTGTCCTGGCACATATGCAATGACAGACCATTTGGAGGTGAGTCCAGCCCCACCTGAAGACGAATTTGTTGAAGTAGATTCTCTACCACCTGGAGCATCTGTTGCACCACCAGAGAGGCAAAAGGGAGTTCTCGAATTCATTGACGAGAGTGGGACGTATTATTATCTAATAGGCCCGTTTGATCGCGACGAGTTGGTTCGCATTGCAGAGTCAATTGACTAATGGCCAAATGAGAGGGTTGTTGATGTGAGGGGGATTCGATGTTAGTATGATCCACTAACCAGAGTATGTACTTTGCATCTAAGCCAATAGCGATGGTTAGAACTCAATCAGGAAGCAGTAGCCTGCAAAAATTTTCCTCATATCTCTCCGTTATCGCGAGAACTACTTAAAACGAAATTTATGGATACGTCTGTTTGGTGCCTCCTTCCCAATGGGTGAGGATGGCTGTTGTTGGCACCTGCTCATCGTGAGGCACCCGAAGAAGTTTCGCATACGGTACCCAGTCATTGGTTTGACCGGGGTGAGCAATGCAGGTATACGCATTGAAGGTAGTCGCGTTTTTTCGCTCAACGCCGAGTATCTGGAGTGGGCTTGACTCACCTGATGTGCCAACTTGGATGCCGAGTACTACCTTGTTGTCAAGCTCTGTATCTTTCACCCACTGTTTAGCTGCGCCACCAAAGACCCGCGAGTTGAATCGATTCGTTTCATCACGGTCAGTAACGAGGACGGCTCCTTCCCCGATAAAGAGTGAAGTTGCATCTCGTTTTTCGTATGAAAGTTCGTCTTCCAGAGTTGGATTTGGACAATCAGAGGCCAAAAGGGACAGACAGCCATTACTGAGCGTGAGGGCAGTCGTAGAGAGAAATACACGGCGTTTCATAGCCTGATATCCGTGTAGTCAAGAATAAGCTTCGTGGTGAGTGAAATAACTCTTTGACATTACTCGCAGTTGTCATCGAATCGGCAGTCACAGCACCGTCACTCACTGTCGTGTGTGCCAAGGCATAACGTAAAGCCATCGACACACCTCTTAGAAACTATGAACAACCACACATCCATAACCCGATCCGCATGGACAACCCGGTCGACGCTCGTACTCTTTGGCTTTCTCGCACTAACGTCACAGCTCCCTGCTGTCGTTGATATCTACAGCACTGTGGTCTTTCGACTGCTCTTCATTCCGGCGTATCTTGTTTCAGTTCTCGTCTACGAGGGGCTTGGACTCGAACACATCATCTATGCCCTTGATGCACAGATTCCAGGGAAGCAACCGTATTTGTGGGAAAGCGGGCAGATCATTACGTATTATCTCTTTGCGGTGAGTGCAACATGGCTTGGACGACGGCTTGAGACCCTCAGCCAGAAGCCGAATCATCAAACGTCAAGCAACAAAGGAGGGTAACTCCATGACCATCCGATACACCATTGCAGCAGCGTTCCTGTTGGTTGGCATTCTACTGGTAGTCATGAGTCTGCTTAGCCCACCAAAAGTAACAGCAATGGGCTGTTCGGAAACATACACGGGTCCAGACACCCCTCCTGAACGACACTGTACAAAAACGACAGGTATCGCGATAGGGCAGTTAATATATGTCTTAGGAATCGGTGTGGGTGCGATTGGGATTGGGTGTGCGCTCACTTTTAGTGATGCGCTATTCAACCGTACGTAGGCACCCATTTTCCATCTAACCCATCAGTCTCGATCGATATTCGATTGATCGAGTTCATCAATCAGTCATACGTGAGCACCGCTGGTGCACCCTCAGTGAGGTCGATCAGCAGCCATGTATCCCCGTCATTGTCGAGCACTCGCGTGGCAAGCGGCTCAGCATCGATCACGTCGTCCCGTGTCTCCTCCAGGACGATCGCAAGCTTGCTATGGAGCGTATCGAACAGGGCCGTCTCACGGAGCAGACACGGAGGTTGTGCTCCGAATCAGTGTAAACAGCCGCCAGCTAGAGTAAAAGTGGATACGCCAGGGGTAGTATAGTCTACAAACATGGCCGTGTTGAAACCTTCAAGAGGTGATCGGTTCTAGCGGTTGGACTGAATACAGGGCGCATATTTAACAGCCAGCGTATTGCTTCTCATAGGATACTAATCGTTCAATATGGAGGGTCTATGTCTCAGTCACGGTGAAAGAACCAGAGGAAGCTGGACGTGCTCACCTTCAATATTCTTCATATTACTTTCAGTTCTCATCTCGCTTTCAGTGTCAGTGACATCCGTGATCGGTATGTACATCGGCGTGCATCAGTTTGGACAATGGCTACTGAAGCGTCGTTTACGATCCCTTCTGACCAATTCCCCTTGGGGAGCGTATTCAACCAGCTACCGGAAGTGACAGTCGAACTGGAGCGCCTTATCCCGGCGCAAGACGTGGTGATTCCCTACTTCTGGGTTCGAGGGACAAAAGTTGATGACATCGAGGATGCGTTTACTAACCATCCGGGAGTGAAGAGCATCCACCTCGTCGATTCCGTCGAGGATGAATATTTATTGCGTGTCGAGTGGGCGCTGGGGTATAACGGCGTTCTGAGCACGCTGATCGAGACAGAAGTTCCGCTCATTAAAGCAGTCGGCACTCAACACCAGTGGACGTTCGACATTCGTGGCGACGATCGAAGCGATATTGCGGACTTCCAGCAACGCTGTCGAGAATTAAATATCCCAATTACACTGACAAAACTTCACGCGCTCACTCCGATAGAGTCGGAGACAGAGGCGGCGCTAACCGAGACGCAACAGGAGGCGCTGGTGCTTGCCTACGATCGCGGATATTTCAACTCACCACGTGAGGTGACAATGGCAGAACTCGGGGAGGAACTTGGGATTACACAGCAGGCAGTTGCGTCTCGACTCCGACGTGGTATCAATCACATCCTCGGACGGACGCTTTCTGAAACAGAGGGGTGACTCCGATAGACAGCTTTAAAAACGATTTGTATAGTCAAAAGTCACTCTGATTATCACAAATCATCTGAGTTTATCGTAATGAGTGGGGATAGTATTGAAGTCGGAGCGGTGTTCGAAGCATGTGGAGACCAACACCGGCGCATTGTTCTTGCCGTACTCGCAGATCAACAGCGGTCAATAACGCTGAGCGAACTCACGAAGATGATCGTCAAACGCAATCATCACATGCCACTTTCAGAGGCTTCTGACGAGGAACTCACACAGATCAAGAGTTCGCTGTATCACTGTCATCTCCCGAAGTTGGCCGATGCAAACCTCATCTCCTTCGATATGAACCGGAAACTCGTTGCACTCCACGAGGATACCGAGACTATAAATCAAGAAACGCTCTTCGACAAATGACTGGCACAATCGTTGATGTAACCGTCCCAACCAAGCAGTTTACACTCGAACACACCCTCGGTGAATTCGAGACAGTGACGTTTGAGGTGAAGCAGATGGTCGCCACGACTCAGGACAGCTTGATGCCGTTCATGCGGATCGAAACAACCGATTGCGCCAGGCTTGAATCGGCATTTGCCACTGACGACAGTGTTGCTGACTTCGAGCGAATCGCCGACTTCGATACTAACTGTCTATATCAACTTGAATGGAGTGAGTGCATTGATAACCGGATTCGGGTTCTCGTTGATCACAATGCAACTGTCCTGACCGCAACGGGACAAGATGATACATGGGACCTTCGGCTGTTATTTGCCGACCACAACGCAATTAGCCGAACAAATACGTCTTGCAAGGAGCATGGCATCGACTTCGACGTCAAAAATATTCATGAACTCAGCGGACAACAATGCAAACGATTCGGCCTCACGGATTCTCAACAAACGGCGCTTCGACTTGCCGCCGCCCGTGGCTATTACTCGGTTCCTCGCGATGTCATGGCAGAAGACTTGGCCGCAGAACTTGGTATTACTCATCAAGCCCTCTCTGAGCGACTGCGGCGCGGCCATGGAAGTCTAGTAGATCATCTACTCAGTAATGGAAGCGGGACACCCGAACTCACGGAACTAAGACAGACTGAGCGCGAAGAGGAGACGAGTTAGAAGATGAGAGTGAAGAAAAATGCATTGCTGTACGCACTGGCAATATTATAGGCTCATCCCCACGGATTCGGGATTGAAATAATCTATATTTGGTAGTTCACTGTTCACTGTTACCCACTTTCTCAAACGATTAAAGTTAGTGAAAAAGATCACGGTTTATTTACTTTCGCGGATATTCGTCTGTATAGAGAACGTGAAAGTTCTCAAGTGCGTTGACTGCTCATGGAGCGCCAGTTCAACGACTTATTCTCAGCACAAGGTCGATGAGCTTGCAATCGAGCATTACCGTACGACCCACCATTCGATTACGAGTGATCAGAACGCCGAGTGCCAGTTGTGAACCGTAAGTAGATAGAACTAATCAACGAACCAGCGGGATACATGCTGCAACATCCCAGTCGATCGCTTCGCTCGACAGAGCTAGTGTCTCGAGGGTGATCGTCGATTGCTGCATGGATACTCTCCGTGAGCGTTCGCTGGTCGGTACTCTCCGAGAACGTCACTTGGCGTGCCATGGATAAAACAAACTGAAGCGGTGGTTAGGTCGGTAGCTCTTTCCGTCCCGTTTGCACGCACGGCCAGCACGGGAAACCACCGAGACCGTCACAATCGCAGTCTTCGGGTTCGGTCTCGTCTTCGTCCTCGGATGGGAACGCCTCAAGCGTTCCGTCGTCAGTTGCGTTTTCGACGGCGGCCATGTGCTTACAGAAGGTGTTCCGGTGGACGTGGTGGGGACACGTGCAGGCCATCAATTCACCGGTAACGTCGTCGATGGAGACCACGTAGTGGTGTTCAGCGGGGTTCTCGTGGCTCTCATTGGTGACGTCGATCAGTCCGGGGGCATCGACGTCGAAGGAGAGTTGTTCCCACTGGGCGCGGTTCTGTGCCGTCTCGTCAGCGTCACGGGCTGCGGATGGGTTTGTACTCATGCTCCTTGGGTTTCATTAGGGAGAGTTCTACTCCAATGGTAAGTAACTACGAACCTTCCTTCAGAGATGAATGTGAGAATTGAGAATCTAAGTCAGACAAAGCCATTTCTATCTGTTTCTCCGGATATCCACGTACAGGCGGTTAAACGCAACGCAGACGCAATAATTGACGGAGCAAACTTCGGTACTTAGTGAAATGACCCGTTGAGCATTTAATGACTATCAGATATTCGGGCTGCAATAGTGAGAAAATGCGCGACGACAAGTGACCGTCCGGCAACGTAACCATTTAGATGAACGCACAACCCTTCGACGTATGGAGGGAGAGCTAGCAGATATCCAGCAGGCGATTGCAGCTTCGCCGACCCCGGCTGCGGAATTCGGCCAACTATCGCAGAGCCGACAACGAGAGGTGTTCTTTTTCCTACCGCAGACGATCCAGCAGTCGCTTGTCGAGGATATGGATCGTGAGCAATTACAGCAATTCGTCCGCAGGCTAGACCCCGACGAAGTAGCAGACATACTAGGACTGGCGGACGAAAACACACGGGCGGACGTGCTCCGACGACTCGATGAAGATCGTCAAGAAAAAGTCGAATTCTTGCTCGGATTCAGTCCCGAGAGTGCTGCCGGCCTAATGCACCTCGACTATGTCACCGTTGGAATACATCGAGACCTCGATGCCATCGCACAACGAGTTCAACGGTACGAAGCTCAAACTGGCCAGATTCCGGTCATTTTCGTTACTGAGGACGAGAAACTCGTGGGCGAGCTCCCCGGACAGGTTCTGGCAATGATCGACCGGGAATCAGTAGATCTCCACGACCATATCCATGAGACGCCTGTGGTCACGTATGACACGCCCGACACGGCCGTCGTCGACGTGTTCCGAGAGAATCCCGAAAGCTCGGTGGCCGTACTAAATGACGACGGAACCATCTTGGGGGTCATCCCTGCCGAAGACCTCCTCCGCGTCATCGAGGAGGAAGCAGCCGAGACGCTCTATGAATTCACGGGTGTCCAGGAAGAAGAGAGTATCCTTGACGGCCCGCTCTCGAAGGTGCAAAATCGATACAAGTGGTTGATAATTAACCTCGGAACGGCGTTTTTGGCAGCCGCGGCAGTCGGCGTATTCGAGGATACGATTGCGGCGTTCACGCTACTGGCGGTGTACATGCCGGTCGTCGCCGGGATGGGGGGGAACGCCGGTACGCAGTCGATGGCCGTAACTGTCCGGGGAATCGCCCTGGAACAGATCTCCTTGTCGACCGGGAGTCGTGCCGTGGTCAACGAAATCATTGCGGGCGGCGCGAACGGACTCATCACGGGTGTACTTGTCGCGATCATCGCGTCGGTGTTCAATCAGAGTCCGCTTTTGGGCTTCATACTCGGCGTTTCGATGGTGCTGAACCTCGTTATCGCCGGGTTTTTTGGGACGACCATTCCGCTGGTACTCGACCGGATCGGCAAGGATCCGGCAACGTCGGCGACGATTTTCATCACGACGGCGACAGACGTCCTAGGGTTCTTCATCTTTCTCGGGCTGGCGCAAGCAGTTCTTTGAGGTCAATCTGTCTCCGTCCGTATCGTAGGCCATGCTTCTCAAACCGAAAGTCACTGGAATGATGCAGTTCGCTTCGAATTCACACAACCGAGCATCCGCTGCGTGGCGGACGTTTCTGCGGATGCTCGAATACAAGTGTGAACGCGAAGGAACGCACTACGTTCCAGTGAACCCGCGAGGGACGACCAAAGAATGCGCGGCGTGCAGTGTGTCGTCTGATAAGCCGCTCTGGATCCGTGAACACTCCTGTCCGTCGTTCGGATTCACGGCGGATAGGGACTGGAACGCGGCCTACAATATCCTCGTTCGAGGATTGAAGAAAGCGGATATAGGAGCGGGATGCTCCGAATCAACGCCTGTGGAGACTGCGCTCCCGACGGGAACCACTACGGTTCCTGCAAAGCCCGTCGTGGAAGCAGGAAGCCCCGTCCTCACCGCGCGAAGCGCGTAGGGCGGGGTAGTTCACTTACGCAGCTGCACTTCTGTCACTACCTGCCGTGTATTCTGATCGTCAGTATGTTCGGAATCACTCTGCGTGGAAGCCAACCATTCTCTATTATCTCATGGTCATTCCGCTGCTCAATGTCCCGATTGCATGCCTCTATCTGTTCTATCGGCACCGGTACATCGGGATTCCGTAATATCGTTTACGCGATATCGTTTAAGGGACGTTCACAACAAGAATGCGAATACCGGGTAGGAGCCGACAACCGCCAGCGAGGGCGTCAACACCCACATCGTAACGATACGCTTGGCCGCTGCTGGGTCGAAGAGGCTCCGCTGATCGAGATCCGCCGGCTCCTCCGCACCAACGTCAGGCACGTCTGGCAATTCTTCCGGCTTCTCTGCCGGTTCCTCGTAACGGGCAATATCGCCGATCGTTGGACTTGCAGGCATATCCTCAGCGGGGGAGGTGACCAGCGCTCCTGTCGCGACTTCTAAATCCGGATGTTCACGTTTCGGCGTCGCAAACTCTACGAGTGTCGCTGCTCGGCTTGCCCGACCCCATCCAAGTCCAATAATCGTCGATGTCGTACTTACTGCGAGACTCGCCGGGATTCCGAAGTAGGACAGAATCGTGATGATAGTGCCACCGACTATGGAGACAATCAGTGAAGCGAGAATTGGTAGCTCCGTAATATCATCTCCTACCGTCTCCAGCGTGCGACGGGCAATGGTGAAACTGCCTAGACCGAAGGCCACCACCGCGAGCAGGACGCCCTGGTTGACGGTGAGCGACCCCCCTTCGCCGACGAGGGGGGCCACAGCGTTCGCCGCGTTCGACGCCCCCGCCGAAAACGCCATGTAGCACGCAATGACGACCACCGAGAGTGATCCGATGATGTCCTGCCGTGTCGCGTTAGGATTTAGGTAGAGTCGGGGAATCGTCCCAGAACGGTCGAGTTGGATGAAATGGAGATCAAACCTTGTGAACGCGACATAGCGATCCAGATACGGGTAGATGTAACGCCCGACCACGATTCCGATGCAGAGGCTGATCAGCGGCGCGATGATCCATGCTGAGACGATAGTAAACATCAGTGCCTGATTGAGTGTGTTCGACGCGAGGCCCAGTCCAACGATGGCGCCAACGGCCGTCATTGAAGTCGAGGCTGGAACACCGTAGAGATTCGAAATAAGGAGTGACGCGCCGGTGAAGAACAAGACGGCGACGCTCGCGGCAGGCGTGAATTGGGTTGCCGGTACAATACTGCTGCTCATCGTCGCGATGACGTTCCGACCGACGGTCCATGCTCCGAGAAAGCCGAAGCCGACGAACAGGGCTGCTGCGGTCGCCTTCCGAAGGAGACGTGAGCCGACTGCCGGACCGAACGCTACACCCGTCGATGAGCCACCAATATTGAACCCAACGAATACGGCGACGACAACACCAGCGAGGGTTAGCACTGATACCATTGTATCCTTTCTAATCAACATTGCTGGCACCCATATAAAATCAATGAAGCCAGTTCTGAGGTATCGGTATCTTGAATATTCGAATTTCTTCGCGCTCAAATTACGGGGGAAGTAGTTCAATGAATGGCTTCCACAAGATAGTAGCCACAAATTCGATGCGGATACACAATATCTCCTCGAAGAATTATAAAAATAAGTTTCAGAGTGATTCATTTCGTACAAATTATCGAATTTGTCAGAAGATGCCAAGAGTGATATAGTCAGGTGGGTTCACGACAGCACCCATTGTGTTTGCAGTGGACGTGATGCGGACACGTACAGGCCATCAGGTCGTTGCCCTCTGGGAAGTACGAAACTGCCTCTGAGTCAGTATAGGCTCTCTGCGCCTGAGAAACCAAGAATTCAACGTCGGCTGTGAGAATTTCTAGTTTCCGAATCTATTTTTTTGGTTCGTGTTAGTCTCAACGTGCTCGCTGCTTCCATTCACGCTCTTGGTGACGTTCAAAGGCATGTCGGCAGTTCTCACCGACTGTTGCTTGGACCGTTTCTCCAAAGGCCACGAGATCAGTCATAAATGTCTCCTGGAAATTCTCAAGAATTTCGTAGGACCACCGCCCAGCGGTCACGTCATCAGAATCGTTCGGGGCGACGACACCTCGTGGGAGGTACTCATCGCGAAGCGCATCCGCGAGATTGTGGTGGTCGCACTCATGAAGGAGGTCCTCTGCCGCTGCTAAGTGATTCATTGCCCTTCCTGTATTGTGATGAAACGCTACGAGGTGTCCGTGTGCTCGATGAAGCCGTTCAATGCCCAATTCGACTTCGTGGAGTGCCTCTCGTTCAGTTTCACTCATCTCCTTGATCTGGTGTTGCTCCTTCCCCGCCATGTATAGTGTTACCATCCCTCTCACTATAGAGGTTCTGTTGCCAGCGCACGATTCCCACTCTACCGAAACCATCATGGCCACTGCTTGCCTAATTGATGCTCTTCCAGCATAGTCATGTAGAGGCAGTGGTGCAGAAGCCTTCACAAGGAAATAGTATGACGAATCGAATGTGAAGTGGACGCGTTGGTGGGGATAAAATGCCGCAGCACTCGGTGGTCATCGCCGACAATTCGAACGAATGTGATGCTCTCGCCAACCTTCTCGGCATCGACGGTACCATCTCCGCCTCCGAATGGCCCAGTCATTTATTGATTCTCGCCAAATAGTGCATTTGAGAATGGGGGAAAGAACAAACGGTGACTCACCATCGCGAGCGACGCCTCGTCGACGGGAACTTCTTAAAAAAGCGATCGTGACAGGCGCTGGGGTGTCGCTTCCCGCCGGTTGTGCTACTCCATCCGAGAAGCAATTGCCGTGGAATAGGGTTCAGGAAGCACACTTACAGCCGGTTACGACGCTGCCCGACGACGTCACGCGCCCCTGGATCGGTCCCCAATTTTGGAGTAATCGGCTGCAGGACTGGCGGTTACATGCAGGCAAGATTGAGTGTCTCCGCAGTGAGGCCAGCTACGAAATACGGACAGTGAGCGTGTTAACCCGTGAAGTCGTGGCAGGACGTCTCCCAGGACGTCTCCGCGTCACGACGGGGCTCGCAGGACATCAGAATCGGGATGGGTTTTGTGGGTTTCTGATCGGCGTGGGAGGCCCCGAACTGGAGTATCGTGCGGCGGCGTTAGCGCAGCGCGGGTCTGGGGAAGGCGGTGGATTATTGTGTACACTCAGTCGAGACGGACGGCTCCAATTTCGGGAGCATACGAACGAGGTCGACCCTTTAGCCTTTGGGGTGCAGGCGGCAGAGACGCACTATCCGATCGGTGGTCCAACTCGCCCTGCAGCGGACGAGCGGATTCAACTCGATCTTGAAATCCGTCCGCAGCGTGCCGGTCGATTCGAACTACGATTGACAGCATGGAATGAATCCAGAGGAGAACTCCTCGGAACGGCGATACGCCGCGACGTCCGCGACCAAGCGGTGGCTGGAAACATCGCGCTTGTCTCCTCACCGCCACCTCGACGGCCGGGTGCTCGCTGGTGGTTCCAAGACCTCCGAACGGGTGGGGAGAAGATTGCGAACCGTCCAGGCCGAACCTTCGGACCGATCGCCGGGACGCTCTACACGGTAAATGAGGGTGTCCTTCGACTGTCGGCACAGCTTACACCGGTGGCTGAAGAAGAGGTAGAGAGCGTTCGGCTCGATTATCGGCCGGCGGGAACAGCGGAGGCCTGGCGGCGGGGATCGACCGCCGAACTACAACCGGGATACACGGCGTTATTCCGGTGTGAGAAGTGGGACCCGACGCAGGCGTGGGACTATCGTGTTGTCTATCGCTCCTGCACCGCTGACCCAGTCGCATATCATGGGCGAATACGGAAGGATCCCGGATCCGGAGCCGACGACTTCACGATCGGCCTGTGTAGCTGCACCACACCGGTAGCACGGGCCCTCGAAGCGGGACGGATCGATCCAGATCGTTCGTCGGACGAATACCTGGGACGATACACGCCGGAGAACATCTATTTCCCCTACGCTGATTTAGTTCGGAACCTCCACCGGCAGTATCCCGATCTGCTCGTCTTTACCGGTGATCAGATCTATCAGAACAGTCCGACGCGAGTCGAAAGCCGCGAAAACCCGACGCTCGATTACCTCTATAAGTGGTACCTCTGGCTGTGGGCGTTTCGGTCACTCACTCGCGTCACGCCAACAGCAGTTCTCGTCGACGATCATGACATCTATCAGCAGAATGTCTGGGGCGAAAAAGGACAGAGTGCACCGGGCAACGTATCTCGTGAAGGGGGATACGTCGGGACGGCGGAATTCATCAACTTGATCCAGCGGACACAGTGCAGTCACAACCCGGATCCGTACGATCCGACGCCGGTCAAGCGCGGAATCGATGTCTATTTTACATCGTTTCGCTACGGCGGGGTTGACTTCGCGCTTCTCGAAGATCGGAAGTTCAAATCGAGCCCCCGACGGGACGACGCAAAGGCCACGCAAACACAGTCAAAGAAACTCCTTGGGAAGCGACAAAAGCGATTTCTGCGACGCTGGATCGCCGACCTCGACGATGATGCGGTTCCTATCTGTCTGAGCCAGAGTCTCTACGCATGTGTCGAAACCACGGTGAACGGCTCACCGGCACGGGATCTCGACTCAAACGGCTATCCGCCGGACGGACGTGACGATGCGATTCGACTGTTCAGAGACGCAGGTGCTCTTGTGCTCTCTGGCGATCGACACTTCGCGACGTTGGTTCGGCATGGGATCGAAAATCACACCGACGGTGTGCTCGAGTTCAGCGGTCCTGCAGTTGCCTCGCTCTACCAGCGGTGGTTCAATCCGAAGCCACAGGCGGCAGATACGAACAATGTATCGCTCGGGGATTTCACCGATGTCTTTGGAAATAAGGTCCGAGTGTACGCGGCAGCGAATCCAAAGCTTACGTTACGAGCGTATCGAGAGCGGTACGGGACGCAGGGACAGGCGATCAGTCGCCGATCGTTAAAGCGAGAAGGATACGGGATAGTGAGGATTGACCACGAGACTGAGCGGTGTCGGATTGAGTGTTGGCCGTGGCACGAAGATCCGACCGATCGTACCGCTCGCCAGTTCTCGGACTGGCCCTACAAACTGTCGTTCGACGAGTTCACTTCCAGCTCCGAGGACTAAATACTCCGGAAATCGGTTTCAAAATCTCTCTAGCACTATCAATTCTCTTGCCGCTTCCCAAATAATGATGTTAATATCATATCATGCGATTTACTGTCGGATATCCGTGACGACAATGGACTGTGCCACTGACGGCCGATGAACGTGGGCTACGACGGAGCAACACCTACCTCTATCACCCACGTTTCGCAACATTGAATACATGTTTCTCGCAGAAGAGAGTTAACTATAAAAATCACCATTTAGACGATATGGAAGGGTTAATTGAGATACTTCAGTCTAATAAAGATAGAGATGGTAGACCAAATGTTGTAAAGGTCGATCCAGTGACCTATTGCGGATAGTGATCAAACGTTGAAATGGCGTTCGAACCGTGTGATGTTCTCGTCAAGGCCAGCGATAATAACATCATCATCGTCCTCAAATCTGAAACTTGACGGATCGAAGTCGGTGATTGTTTCACCGTTTCTGATGATTGCAACGATCGTGCATCCCGTCACCGTTTGAATTGCTGCATCTGCAAGTGTGCTCCCTTCAAGTCCGGCGGCTGGAAGGCGCACAACACTCACTTGTTTATTGTACGCTAGCAGTTCCTCGTCCTCAAACACCGTTGAGGCCAGCATACGGCCGCTGACCGTCGCCAACGATTGCACATAGTCCGCCCCTGCTCGATACAGCTTCTGCACATCCTCTTCCTCATTCGCCCGGACCACGATTTGAAGATCCGGATTCAAATCACGGGCGATTAACGTGGCGAAAATCGCAGTTTTGTCGTCCTCGACCGTGAGTAGCAGTACTGACGCCTCCTCAATGCCCGCGTCTACTAAGACGTCTGGATCACGCGCATCACCGACCACGTCCACGCGATCCTTCTCTTCGATGTCGAGAACAGTCACCTTTGAATTGGTATCTGCGAGTGCCTCATATGCCGCCTGGCCAGTATCTCCGTACCCAACCAAAATGATCTGCTCTACTGTCATTCCTCTAACACTAGTGGCTGTCACATCACGCAAAGCGTCTAACTGATCGGGCTTGCCAACCACGAGGAGTCGCGTCCCAGCATCCAATTTATCGGCGGGATCTCTGTCTACGTATTCTTCCCGAAGGAATTGCTGGGTCGTTGAATACGCAGACCTACCGATCAGACGATGCACGCCCTATTACACTGCAAATAAGTCACGCATCAATATCACCCTCCGAGGTTGTGCAAAATCCGGTAGCTTCAGCGAATTCGGGTCACAAGCCCCCGAATCTCTACGAATCGCCAGCAAGGTTATCTCTTCAGGAGTCCAATAGGGGTCGGTGAACAGTTCATGAGCCAATACGTCGATGGATACGTGCTACCGATACCGAGCGACAAGATCGAGGCGTATCGGGAAATGGCCGACGAGGCCGGGAAGACCTGGATGGGCGGGGCCACTTCCTCGTACACAACCCCAACGGAGGAACGTCCATGCAGGAACTGTTAGTGGACTTCATTACTTCACTGGACGGCTATGGTGCCGCGGAAGGCTGGCCCGGGTGGTGGGGGCTCGAGGGTCCCGAGTATCTCGCCTGGCTCGGTCAGCAGCCTGAACGCGACTATACGATCTTGATGGGAGCAAACACGTACCGTCTGATGTCCGGATTCGCCGCCGAGTCCGAACCGTCGGAGACGGACGAGGCCATCACCAGCGAAGACGACGCCTTCGCCGAGCTTACCAACGCGTCCAAGGTGGTGTTCTCCTCGACGCTGGAGCCCCCGTTGTCGTGGGCCAATACCCGGCTGATCAGCGAGGGTGCGGTCGAGGCCGTGAGAGAGATGAAGCGGGAAGGCAACAGCTCGATGCGCACCATCGGTAGCCTCTCCTTGTGCCGGTCGCTGCTCAAGGCAGGCCTGGTGGACCGTTTCCGCGTGGTCGTCTTCCCCGTGATCACCGGAAGCACCGGCTACGACCGGATCTACGACGGGTATCCCGATGTTGCCCTCGACTTAGTTACCAGCCGGACGTTCGACGACGGACTTCAATTGCTCGAGTACGTCCCCCGGGTGCTTGCCGGTCCGCCCGGCACGCATCCTGATTCCTGACAGTGGGGGTGCAATAATGGTCGAGCCCCTTCAGAACCTCGCCGATCGCTTCTCACAGATCGCCGATCAGTATGACACAAACACGGCAGCGAAGTGAAGCCGATCCTGCTGGGCGATGGGCTCTTGGTGTTCGCAGGACTGGCTGACGATTTCGAGTTGCGGCTGCTCGACACGAGGGCGTTCGAGAACGGGAACGTCCTGCATCGATACCGTCCAGTGTACGACGGTGACGATCGCGCGAGTTGATTGTCGACGATAAGACGATTCTAGACGATCAGTACAATGGTCGGTCATCGGTGTGATCGCTTTGTTCGCAAGCGTTGTCGCCATCTGGGTGGCCCGAGTCGGCGTTAAGGATTAATCTGTCGGGTTCAGCGCAGAACAGACCAACTTGACACACTCACCCGCCGTCAATCGATTGCAGGAACGCCACACTCAAGAGTAAAATCGACCAACTGAACACCGGACTCAAGAGTGCGTGTCGCAGTAGGCATCGGGTGGTTGCCCACTCCGGTCGTCGCCGAGACCTACTACGGTGTTGCTATGGCTCGGAGCGATACGACCGAGCAGGAGGTTCGAAACCGCCTCCTGGGCTATCCCCGGATCGAGGTCGATGAAGAGATCGCTCGGGCGGCGGGCGAACTACTCGCCGCTGCAGACGACCGCAAGGGAGGGAACGCCGGTGTCGGGCTGAACGACGCGTACATCGCTGCGATGGCCGAGGTCCTCGACGATGCCGTGCTTACGGACAACGTCGATGACTTCGAAGCGCTGGGTGTTCCAGTCGAGATCTACTGAGTTCGGCCGGCTATCAGCTGATAACCAGCAGCGGTTATTCGGACGAGACTGCTCAGTGTGTTTCCGTTCGCCGCCGGACATTATTCGGCACTCCCAATGTTGAACGAAACAGAGCAACCGTCTCCAGTATGCAGCGATCCCTTCCTCTTCTCGGACTTGTCCTGATTATCGTCCTCGCAGGCTGTCTCGGTGGTCTTGGATTCGGTGGTAGTAGCGACGCCACAACAACGATGACGGGAATAGAAACTCAGACGACCTCGCTAGCACGACAACAGCAGAATCAACTACTGCAACAACGACCACCACAGAACCCCAGACACAGACACGGACGCAGACAACGTATCTACGGCAACCAACGACGGCAAACATTGATACTCCAGAGAATAGCGAGCGCTTCCAAGCGCGTGTTACCGAGGTCATCGATCCGACAACACTCACAATCAAATACGGTGGGAAGAACCGCACTGTTGATTTGATCGGTGTGAGTGTTCCTGAGAGCGGTCCCATCCACAAGAAGGCAGTTCGCTATACGAAGTCCCAAATGGATCATCAGGTTGTGACAGTCGTCTCTGATCCACAGGTGGGTGCAACAGACGACGGCCATCTGCAAGCATACGTCTATATCGGGAATTTCATGTTCAACACGGATTTGGTCCGTATCGGCTACGCTCGCATCCCAGATTCCGACTTTAGCAAACATCAAGAGTTCATGACCAAACAACAACAAGCCAAACAACGCAACTACGGCCGTTGGAATACCACCACGACAACAGCCTAACCACCTCATTCGACGGATATTCTATATCGAACAATCTACTGCCGGTTGTGGTCTAAGAGGCAGTGATCGAGAATAATCCTTGCTGGCAATAATATGTTAGAGCACTGATCGTCTTGGAGAACTCGAAATATGGGAGTGGACAGTACTCCGATAGGGATACTCTAGTCTCGCTAGTGTATTTTCGCTTTGTACTTATTCTTCGGACGTGAACCCGACTAGGTTCCCCTCAGTATCAGTTATGACCGCGTAGTGTCCGCCCATTTCAGGAATTTCCTCTGTTGGGATGATAATTTCGCTCCGCTTGATTGCTGTTCTAGCTGTTTAGTAGAGACCGATTTCGTGAAGCAACAATTGGAACACCATGGGAGGTTGTACACTTCAGCTACGGCCATCCTGAGGCTGACGACACCGCCAATCAATGGATGGCAGTACTCACCAAAACTGAACTGATCTCCGAATGGATTTGTCTACACAATTGTTCGTCGGGATGACTGGATTAGCTAAATACTGACTGAAAAGGGAAATCGGAACCACGAACAAGACGGATTAATTTATAGAATATTTATCACTTTGGGGAGCGTACTTCTAGTTGACCATGAAAATCAACTGGAGAGCCGTAATCACCGGATTCCTGACCGCGTTCGTTCTCGGACTACTCGTCGCCTGGTTCGTCCCGCTAACGGAGATGTCGGGACTCGTGCAGGCGTTACCCGGCCTTATCGGCGGTTTCGTCGCTGGCTACATGGTTGTTGGTGTCGACCGTGGCGCCGTCCACGGTGGACTCGCCACGGTCATCGGAGGAGTTGTCCTGCTCATCGTGTGGGCCGTGTTCGGAGCCCTGTTCGCCGGTCTCTTCCCAGCCTTCACGGGACTCGCACTCGGACTGCTCGTCCTGGTCGCCCATGCGATTCCCGGCGCCATCGCCGGTGCCATCGGTGGCTGGATAAAAGGCCGCCGCACCACGACTCGCGAAACCGTTGGAACCACCCGCTGACTGGCGAGAGACGACGACTCGATTTTTTCGGCGTGTCCGTAGACCGAACATCCTGATGGTAATCGCCAATAGACCCTTTTGCAAACCAACAGTAGACGAGTATAGCTATCTCGAGGGAATTGCGGCGGCGCAATGGCGACTAAGAACAAGTTACCAAAAGAGTGATACTATGAGGGCCGTGCTCACTTCCATTGCTAGCCATGCGCAGGAGTAGGTCACAAGCGACCGCCGAACGACAACCTACAACTGATATTTTCGCGACCGTCAGCTGGTATTATCAAAGAGCAAACGCGGGTTATTCCCCTCATTAAACGATAGCTTGATAGTAGCTGTTGCTTAGTTAATAAGAACGACTTCCGTCTGTAGCGTCAGTGGTATTCAGTTGCCCACCTAATATACCCACCAAAAAATGTTTGATACGTAGCTTCGACCGCCTCAACTGCAAACGAGCGGACCAATCGACGACTTTCGGCATGTCACTTGGTTTCATACGCGCCTCACCAGGTGGTCACGAACTACACGCGGACAGTCACCACAGACGCTATCCAGACACGTGCACATTGTCTATTTAAGGAGCTGTCCGAAGAAATCGCCGAACTCCGCGATACATCGCAAGAGGATGCCGAACTGATGGCAAGCAAAGTTCTGAGCCGTGCGTACAGCCACACGAAATTAGTCGGTCTCTTTATCGATGGTAAGCGAGCACTCTACCATTGGGATACGTCGAATCCGCCCGCGTTTGCGTCGTTAGCTCCGTTTGACGAACGAGAAGTGGACAGCAAGAATGCAGTTATCGTGTGGCGTCATACCGACGAGGATCAGTCGGACGACTTCGAGGCGTGGCTTGAACCGCGACTCAATGGCTTAGACTGGATTCACCCGGACTATTCATCCACAGAATAGCTTATCCGTCACCGAGTCCACACCTAAGAATCATATCCACGGATAGCGGCCGGAACGCGGATAAAACGAGAGCAACCAAGAAGACCGCAATTGCAACCAGTATAGTATCATGAATCCAGTGACGAAGCAAATCGCTGGGATCGTGAATCAGACTTTTCGCTCCAGATTCGAGAATTGAGACACGTTCGTGCATATTGATGGCTATCGCGAGAGCTCAGAAAGATACCAAGCCATCATCAGTAGTTATCCCAATTTTCATAGAGATCTGTAGCAGATACAATGAATTCTGCTGCATCTTTAGGATTCCATTCACTCCCATCAGAACTGAAAAGTGGTTTCATACCATGTTGAACCGTGAATTTCTCTCCATCATTTACTAAATTTACTATATCCAAGAGCACAGCAGTATATCTTTCTTGCAAATCTGAAGAATGGAAACACTCCGGATCTACATTAGAAAGTAAACATTCAATATAATACGAAGGCACAGAATCTTTGCTTAATTCATTCTTTTCAATAAGGTAGTTCCTTGCCCGTTTAAACATCCTTATAGTTTCCATGTAATTACCATTTGCGTCTTTGTTCATTTCCTTCCTCTTTTCTTTATGGTGGAACGGGTAGTTGATAATACTATTTCCACTTGCTTCAAAATATATTCCATCTATACTTTCCCCAGGTTGTTCTGAATAGCCTGTATAATATTTATAGAGCAAGCACGGGACTACATCTGCATCAAGCTGAAGCGGACACTGATCACTATCGCTATTGATTTCAATCGCTTTTCCACCATCTGAAACGGCGGATGTTCCATAAAGATCGCGCAGTACATTTAGAACATTCTGTCGGAAATCTGGAGCACTGTATGGCACCTGATAGTGATCATACTGCCATTGAGTTTCCTCTCCGCTATCCAACTCACTTCGGTCACTTTCGAAATAGTTAGTGAGTAAAACAAGAACATCTACGTCACTGGTACCGGGAACAATAGTATAGTTTGCATATGATCCCTGTAGATGAGTATCGACATTGAGCGTCGATAGCGAATTAGGAGGGGAGCTTTCCTCTAAATTGGAGTCTCCGATGTCCTCTTGTATGCGAGTATGCGTCTTCTTTGCTGTTTTGATAGCAGCTTGACTATAGCCTTTCCAGCTTTCAAGCGTTTTAGGTGGTATCGGCATAGCTACTGTGTGCCACTTCAAAGATATTAGAGTTATGAATCTTCAGTCATACGTTCAAAGCGTAGTTTTCCATAGCTTTCTCTACTACTACCAGTATAGTAGTGACCTTCAAGAACCTGCTTTCCATCCTCTTGTTTTAAATCCAGATCAGCAGTACCATCGTGTGTTTTCATATCTTCATCCGATTCTGGATATGGCTCATTTTTGTATTGATAAGTAAGAGAAGGCCAGTAACCATCTTGAGTTAGAATGCTTGCGGCACAACTATCAGATGAGGATGAGGTGACTGGATCGAAATGTACACAAATATTCCGCCAATCTTGCTTGATATCTAATTCGGCTTTCACTGGGGTCAAGTCGCCTTCAACGGTACAATCTTGCTTGATTTTACTTTGAGGGACGTCCTGAGAACTCGTAGCATAATAGCCAGTCCATTTACCGTTAAAATCAGGCACCTTTACAAGCTCGATGTCCCGGAAAATATCCCAATTCCAGGCCCGAGAATTGAACCCTTTAAAAATAAGACCGAATACGACTCCCCAAGTTAGTGGAGAAGTGGGAAGAAAACCCGCGATATTCTCTTGTAGAACCGGCATGAGGGAATTGAGTATCGATACTATTAGATAGGAGATCAACCCGAAAAGACCCAAAACCTTCGGACGTAAAGGGTTGTCAGTCGAATAAGTATGCATGTCAAGCCTATCTCTTTTGAAATCATTAATAGGTAGGTGTATTGGTTTAACTACAATCTGGTCTTGGTGAGTTCACCTCCGAATAACGTTCAGACGCTGGCCAGGGGTTACTTTCACTTTCAGCCGGGTATGGCATGGCTCTAATACCGTTCTCGACGCTCTGCTTCGCATGAACCACGCTCTCGTCCCGTTTGGGCGAACGGAGATTTTCAAGAACTCTACCAATAAATTGCCGATCTGCGTGACGTCTCCGACGATGACGCACAACTCACGGCGTCGAAGGTATTGCAACTCGCCTATAGCCATAAGCATCTCGTCGACGTTACGGATCACGGGTCGCGCGTTCTCTACCATTCAGATTCGGCGAATCCGCGGCCGTGGGCGTCGCTCAAGCCGTTTGACGAGCGAGAGGTCGATAGCAAGCGTGGGGTGATCGTGTGGAGCGAACACGACGACGACACGCCTGACGACTTCCGAACGTGGTTAGAACCCCGGAGAAGCGGTCTAGAATGGGTGCATCCTGAATACAAAGGATAGCGCAAATTCAACCACTAAGGAATGCATTAACGACTTCTTCAGAAGAGAAGAACCTCAGTTCGCCAGTGATGGCATTTTCTAATACTAGATCATAGAGATCAAGCGCATCAACAGTAACTTTAGTCTGTGTGGTAGTGCTTTCGATCTCATAGGAAATGCCATCTAGATTACAGAACGATCCGTCAATGAGAAGAAGAGTATCATCAAATTCTTCCGTATATTGACCCTCATCCCGTTCATTTTGCCTCTTATCGAGAATGTCAATGAGGGTTCTTTGTTTAGGAGATTTGTCTTAATTGTATAAGCGGGAGTTGTGGTGTTCGACAATACGACTCTCTCCATCAGGAAGGGACTCTAAATCTTCCGGCTTCTCCACAGGAGAAATATGAGTTTCAATCGAATTATTATTTATTCGTTTGTTTTCAATATTAAGTTCAGCTTCAATCATCCTGATTAGGTCTTCAAAGTCGTTCTCTGGGTCTATTGTACGGAGAATCCAAAGGTCGATTCCCTTACTTTCAGCACGTTTGATCGCTCCGGATTGAAAACCCTGCTTAGAGATGATAACACCCCTATGTGCATCTGAATCACTAATAGAACCACCTAGGTCTCGAACAACTCCCTTGTCTATATTTCTACCCTTGAATTTACATTCAATTAAGACAACGGTCTCAAAAGCGCCTGAATTATCCCATAAGACAACATCGATATCGTCACTCTCATCGGCGGTATTGAGAGGATAGGGATATTCTTCTTCAGCTCGAACATCTTTCTCCGTTTGATAAAAAGCAGCAACTAATTGTTGATATGCCTTCCAATATCGGCTGTCCCATTCCGGCGGACGGTTTCTCTCGATAAGATCCTCTATCTGCTGTTGTTCGTCGTTCATAGTATTCGAAATGGGATTGGATAGGATAAATTTTCGTTTATACTGATTGGTCGCTCACAGTTCAACGGTACTCATCGACTCGATGTTGGTCGCTTCAGTGGTCGCGGCCAGATACGGCTCAATCGTGTCATAGCTCGACCAGCCACCCAGTGCCATTACAATCCGCGGTGATACGTTCTCCTCAACGAATAGGTGGCTCGCCTAGCAGCGGCGGAGATCGTGCGTTGAGACGCGCCGATAGTCGTCGTTGTCCGTTTCGTCGGCAGCTTGGTCGGCAGCGTTCTCAACCCAGTACTGCACGGTACGTTTCGACCGTCCAATCAGGGGGTCGTCGTCCCGAAGACCAGCCTGCTGGACGTAGCGATTGATCGTTGCCTCGACCTCGACCGGTAACCACGTCTCTCGTTGCTTGCCACCGTCGTAACTGCCGGTTGTGTCCTTGCCGTTCATGACTTCGAGTTCGTAGTGGCGGCCGTCGTCCATCCGAGAAACATTACTATCAGGCAGTACTGACGAAACGGTAATGAATCAAATTTCTTTCTGATAGTGGATGAACTCATCAGCGGTCATTGGATGACGCTCTCGATGCGACTCTTTGTAGCCATAGTTCTCGTAGAGCTTCTGCGCTGCTCTCAGATACGCATTCGTCTCTAACACAATTCGAGTGAACCCCTGCTTTCGGGCGCGCTCTTCAAGGGTTCCAAGGAGCTGTGCTCCATATCCGTGTTGTTGATGGTCGGGATGGACTCGCATCCGTCGGAGTTCAGCCGTCTTATTCTCTTGGGGCTGGAAGCCACCAATTGCGATTATCTGTTCATCTATGAGCCCCACGAGAAACTCACCCCCTACATCAAGGTAGCACTCGGAAATATTGGTGAGATCCGCATCGGCTGGTGCATCCTCGACAAACTCTAGTGGAGATGCTCGCAAGGCACGTTCGTGTATTGTCCACACTCGGTCAGCGTCAGAGGGCTTGTATTGCCGAATAGTGAACTCCTTGACCATGAGTCATAGTGATGGGACAACCGGCGATACGAGTTCTTGTACCGGGCATAACTGACAACAGTTCGCCTTTTCCGAATAATCTGCACCTCGCGGGTGAGAAGCTGACTGAGTACCGGTACAACAGCCTACCTCGTCGGTTAGTATGAAATACTAATCGATGAGCGAAGCAATAGAGAGCATCTACCTAATATGATACATATGATTGGATGTCATGGGTTGTCGCGATCACAGCAAATTCATCACGAAGATTCGCTAACGCGACTTCATGGATTATCTCGGCACTATATTCTTGCCCATCAGCCCCTTGCTGGTCAAACGCAGCTGTAGCGTCGCTGACAACGATTGAGTCAAAGCCGAGATTTTCGGCCACCCGTGTGGTCGTTGAAACACAGTGATTCGTGGTCAGACCGGTGATGACAAGCGATTCAATCTCCCGCTCACGAAGGTATGTTTCTAAGTTTGTTCCGATGAATGCGCTATTCACGTCCTTCTGGAAGACCGGCTCGTCAGTCTGTGGCGCGGTTTCCGGCTTGAACGCATTGCCCGGTTGATTCGGCCGCAGCGGAGACTCGGCTTCCTGGGACATATGTTGAACGTGGATGATTGGCTGCTCTAGTTCACGCCAGATCTCAAGCAACTGCTGAATCCGAGTTTCAGCGTTGGGATTATTTCGGTCGCCCCAAATGGAATTCTCGAAGCCCTGCTGAACGTCGATTGTGAGCAAGGCAGTATTACTGGGAATTTCGATCATAGAGTTTCCTCGGCTGATTGAGATTGTTCTTGTGTGACCGTATAGCGGTGATGGTCGATGATCTCACCTGTCGGACAAACGGGAACGGTTGTGTTTCAGATCATCCCTCCTTTCTCTCGGGGAAATCACACATCTTTGAGGAACGTGCGTAACTCTGCATAGGCTGCGTCGTATTGATCACGGAAGATGCAATGGCCGGCATTAGGAATGTGAACCAAGCGCCCACTGTCTAATTCATTGGCGATGCTGAGGTCGGTTGCCCGAGTTTGTGGGTCTGCGTCAGCCTTCAGCACAAGTGTTGGACACGTAATTTCTGCAAATGCGTCTTCTAACTCGGGATATCCCTCACGTGCGATTTCGGCAATTTGTGGACGACACTCGGTATCTGCGACTGCGAGACGGCGGGCCAACTCTGGAGTGTAATCGCTATATTCGGATGCAAGCTCTTCGACCGATTGGGTGGCCAAGTCCTGGATGTTCTCGCGAACCATCCGTGCTCGCTCATCGGGACCGGTCTCCGGATTACCATACATTCCAGCGGGATCTTCAAGAACAAGCGCACGCGGGAGATCTGGATGCAGTGCGGCCGTCCACGCAGCGGTTGACCCGCCCATTGAGTGTCCCAGGAGAATCGGATCGACGAGGGAGAGTGCATCCACGAGTCCGACGAGATCGGCAACCCGATCTTCAATTGCGTAACCCATTTCAGGGGCGTCAGAAAGCCCGTGCCCGCGGGCATCGTACATCACCAAATCGTAGTCCTCTGCAAGATCAGCGGCCAATGGTGTCCAGCACCGTCCGTTGTCAGAGAACCCGTGGGCCATGACTAGCGGCGGTCCGTTGCCAGTTCGGTAGTACTGCAACCCGATCCCATTCGCGTCGATAGTATCCGTCGTCCAACTAGCAGGGAGATTCATATGAAAACAGATCAAAGACATTAGATAAATCAATGACGATGGAATTCTGGCAGCAACGGCATGAGATGGAGCCGGTCGTTACCAATCGAACAGTCCACGACTCGTGGGCGAATGGGCGTGACTCGTATCTCACGTTTGTCGTCGATAATCTGCGGAGAGCGCTTACATCAGCAGGGCAGAGAAGAGAAAACCAGTAGATTATTCAACAATCAATTTTCCGATCATTCCGGCGGATTTGTGTGGCTGGCAGTAGTACTCGTACTCGCCGACCGTCTCGAAGGTGTGCGTGTAGGTGTATCCCGAATCGAACGTCTTGCTCGGCACGCCCGGCGTCCCTTTCCAGTTGGCTCCATCAGGCTGGCTCTCGGGGACGACGTTGTGGGTGTTTGATTCCCATGCCCATGTAACAGCCGTCCCACAGGAGATTCTAGCTGCTGCCGGATCGAATTGGAGCGTGCCATCTGGGCCAACAGCAACCGTTATCTCACTCTGCCCAGTCATATCGATGACTGTGGGTGGTTCTTCGGGCACAGTGTTTTCTTCTTCCTCTGATTCGGTAGGAGCTTCCGACTCTGGCGTTGTTGTTCGAGTTGGTGATTCGGTCACCACGACCTCTCCAATCATTCCTGCAGATTGATCAGGGTGGCTGTAATACTCGTATCTTCCGAGGATGTCAAACGTATGTGTGAAACTGAAGCCAGCATCATACAATTTGGTTTTCGAGCCAGGAGAGCCTTCCCAGTTGGCGTCTTTGGGCTGGCGTTCGACGACGACATTGTGGTTGTCGAATTCCCAGACCCATCGGACGGTGGCGCCCGGTCGAACTTCGAGATGATACGGCTCGAAGACTAGATTTCCTTCTGGGCCAACCTTGATGGTCGCATCAGGGTTGTCCAGAGTATTCGTGGTCGACGTTTTACTGTCGGATCCACCTGGGGATGCGGACGACAGGCAGCCGGTCAGGGTCGCGCTTGCAAGCGTTGCGCCGGTGACGGTGAGGAGTGTGCGGCGGTCGGGATCGTGGTTCATAGCTGAACACCATTTTGGAGTAACGTCTCCGTGGCAAAAAATACCAGTTTCTAATTCTCAGACGCTGGGAATGGACTAAATAGCCAATATCCGTCTGGTTGTACGTTAGATTTCTACGCTCAGTTCTGTACTCAGAGCCGCAACCACGGTCGACGACGGAGCAAATGAATCCATGACTGATCTGGAAACAGTGAGATCGTTGAGCAATATAAATATCGAAATGCCGACCGATCGGCTCTTGAAGGACTTGTTGAATACTTTCTCTGTAGGGTTGAAAGATCTCAAGCTGGTAAGAACCTTAACCAACGCTGGCGGGTTAGCTACCACGTTTGTTGGTTAAGACAGACCATTCCCACAATTCGCGCATCAATTACGCCGGCATTCCAGGGAGGTGGGGAAAACAAGGTCGAACTGGCTTAGAGCACAAGACCTCCGATCCACCAGGCAAGCAGGAGGAGTCCGATCCAGAGAAGTAACTGGCTCAACAGAAATATTCGGAAGTATAGTGCCGACCTGCTTAGTTCCATGTTACCAATGATCATGGGGGAGCGTATTAGTTCTTTGGTAGCCTAAATAGTGAAAAATACAAACGCTCCTTCTACCTGGTTTATGCTGGCGGGTTTCGTACTTCTTCGACGCGCTCGCCGATGTTAGTATAGAATACTAACCTGGTTACCCTTCGCGCAGAGATCGAGAAGGGGATCCGGGGATGGTCTACTTCCACTTGCGATTTTAGGCGGTAGAAGATTCCTTCACACTGAATAGAGACCATGAGTCTCTCGGACGAAATCTATTCACACTTTATTTTCTTCGTGACTACCTTTTCACTATCTGTGGCAGTCATGTTTACTGTTCTGTCGAAATGAACGTTTCCTTGTTTGTCTTTATGTATAATATTGACTTTTTGTAGCGAATCCTGTTTCAAGACTACTGATGCTCGATACGGAACAGCCCCCTCCTCTGCTGAACAACTGCTACCCCCTGTAGATTTATCTGCTACGACTATTTTCAACATTCCATTTTCCTTTGAGAACGTTGGGCTCTCCAGAACAGTTTTTGTACAGGATCTACCGCCACTCTCTATTTGACCGTTAACAATGATTTTGTTTTCATCCCTATGGAATTCGATGATCGCTGAATTTTCAAGGCAGTTAAAAACAGAATCTTCTGTTATATTGAAGCTTTTTGAGGCTATATCCTCGTCTTTTCGTTCCCCTTGTAGACAACCGCCCAATGTACTGCTTCCTAAAATGCTAATTTGGAGGAATCTTCGACGATTCATAACGATAAACAGTCTCTACTATGGTAAATACCTTCTATAGACTTAAACTGCTCCTGAGATCCACGAATTGCGCACAGGGTGATTGAATCAGTCAGATACGATTCATAGATCGTCCGCACTAGCCAATAGAACTACTCGAATAAAGCGGGAAGTAAATCTGGCGGTTTGCTCACTCCACACGGCGAACTGAACAGCTGTCCGTGACTAGGTAACAATAGTGAATATATATTGAAGCTATACTTTATTAGTGTTGGCACGTATTTTAATCATGAATGAAGACCGCCACTCACTCTACTTCGCTGCCATCATCAGTTTACTAGGAATTTTGGTCATACAGAACATTAATTGGAGAAACATGGCGGTTTTCGGCGAGTATATTCTGTCACACCCACTCACAGCTCTCAGTCGGATAGTTTCGCACCCTGAGTGGCTGGTTCCCTGCGTGTTTGCGATACTCGGTGTGAGCGCCATTCTCTTTGGCCTATACATATTCACCGCTACAGCATACCACGTATTTCGAACCCATGAGAGGCAACGAGCAGAGAGGAGATAGGAATCGACGATTCGCCACTGACTAGTCACAGATTGATTCGGGGGTCACGGATCGTTTTACTACCGCTTATGAGGTTAGGCGGCAGGAGAGTAGCTCCTTGCCGAATAGAGAGCGTGAAGCCAGCATGAGAACGTCTTCCACGAGTGATCGAGTGACGCTCATCACTCGAGTGCGATAACTTGGCCACCCTGCGTCGCGGCGAAGATCCTTCCATCGACCGGAGTGATCGTCCGGACGTAGTCGTCGAAATCGACTCGCCACATTTCACTGCCGTCATGGCAGCGGAAAGCCCAAATCGTCCAGAAGAGCACTTTTGTAGCCTCGTCGGGGGCCGTGCGCAACTAACACTGTTTTCTCGACGATGGCGATATCCGTGATTCGCTGTTCGACTGTGCGGTGCCATCGCCGCCTTCCGTCGGAAAGCCGGCGACTGGCAACGGCGTACCGGCGGTTCTCACCCTCCCTGCGAAGGAAAAATCAGTTCCCCATCTCCTGTAAACCGGTTGCTCTCCCGAATAGTGAATAGCTCCGGTTCAATTTCGACTACAGCAACATCCAGCGTATACCCATTACTAGATATGTTTATTAAGATATAATGTATCTGTATTCTAGATAGTTTTAATTGACTATCCGTAAATTCGTATTCAGAAAGCTTATTACTATACAGATATGATGGATAATTGGATGCCTAAAGATAACGAAACAAATAGGCGGGAAGTGTTGAAATTAGCAGGGGCAAGCTTAGCTAGTCTAAGTGGAATAAACGTTGTGAGTGCTAAACAGAAAACGGATGCTCCGTCTGTTAATCCAAATGATCAAAGTACAATTACTGAGTTCATCCGCTATATGGTTACTCTATCCTATGAAGAGCAAAAGCAGGCTGTTAACAGCTTAAGAGACTCAGAACGAGATGCTGTTCTTGAGGCCCTTAGTGATATCAGATTGGAAACTGAAACCACAATAACGAGAGTGGAAGAACAAAATGATATTTCGGCACAAGCAGGTAGGTTAGAGTTTGCGAAAAACATGGTTTATGGTATAACGAAAAATGGAGGTCAAAGGGCTTGGGCGTTCAAACACACTGTTAGCTATAGGGTAAATAATGGAAGCATAGTTCGAGGAAGTCAAACAGCTAATTAGGACGGTTGGCAAAAAGTTTATCCCTGGTCATACCGAGGGGTTCATAATCGATCTGGTTATTTTTCCTCAGACGGGTATAATTCGCGGGAAGTAGGACTGTTCCGATATTGTCCTACGGATATTGTCGATTTCTGTATAAAAGAAAACGATCATGCAACATGGAGCAATATTTCTGCTTTCCCGAATGGATATGCAAGTAAGAGAGGCGGGACTTTTAAATTGTAAATTCTTTATTAATTATTTTTTTAAAGAAAATATTATATAGTAATAATGCAAATAGTTATTTGATGCCAAAGCAAACAAGACGAAATTGGCTGAAAAATTTTGGAACTTCAATTGCAACCTGTTCCCTGGCAAGTTTTGCAGTAGGAACAGCTAGTGCCTTGGAATCTACATTACTAGTAGATGGTCAGGCACGTTCAGGCACCAATATTGAATACAAAATTATCACTACCGGAAATGTTGACAAAGTTAAAAGTATGTGTGAGTCGGAGGATTACGCTGCTGATGCTACGAATACAATTCGTGGTAATATCGTAGGATCCGGTAACGACAAATTTACTTTTAACGGGAGAATAAAATCAATTAATGCATGGCCTACGAACGGAGGGGGTGGTACGATTGAATTTAGAATGTCAAGAAGTAGGAGTAGTTCTGGTGTTGGTGGAATTGATATCTATGGAGATGGGAAATATCAAGCAGAATCTGCTGGAAGTATGGCTAGACCAGGAGATGGGACATTAGAGACAGACTTTAGCTCCCTACTTGTTGACGAAGTACGAGGTGGTGACTTAGCTATAGGTTCTGTCTCTGGAGGAGGACACGATCATTACGAAATGACTGGCGATTTCAATTATGTAAGCTTTGACGTAGGGAATATGACACTTGAGCGTCATTTTGGAAGAACATGGTAAAATGAATGCTGTAAAGCAGTACTCGATTTAATAGAATAATCCGTCGATGGATCGACCAAGAAGAAGATTGGAGCAATCGTTATTATTTCCTCGTTCATATTTTAATGTGATCATTTACTAACCGATGAACCCCCACGAATATAGATGTATTCTGTTGCAAAATTACATGGTGGAGATTCTTTTGTATAAAAAGCTCTGGGTGAGAATAGAATAGTATACAAAGATGGTATGTTTAATAATTCCTATTAAATATCTCTCAAACGTCAGTGAATCCTTTCCTCAGTGAGCGTACATACCGTCAGAGACGTACTCCACCAAGATACAATCCGTTTAAGAATACAAACGCGCCTATCACCGCATAGATTACCGTTGAGGAAGGAACGGTATTCTTATTAACGGCCCAACTAAGGATTGAAATTCCGATAAAGGCGAGAACGAGCCCGAGTAATTGATGACTGAGAGGGGTACTGATTATTTGAATTGGGCCAAATTCACGTGGGGAACGAGTAGAGGACATCATGCAATAATGAACCATTGATCGTAAATAGATTTCCAATTCAAATAGGAATTTGCTTTACTGATTGTGCTTCTTTCTCTAAATCAAATATCGTCTATTGGTAGGTTATTGTTTGGTCTACTGGAGACAACTTTATGACCATCGAAGAGGCGATTCTCATTGAGTTATTTGGGATACTGCTAATTCTATTCGCTGGTGTGAATCTGTTGACTAATACGTATTTCCTCGGCTCGTGGGACATCATCGGAGATATGACTATTTGGATGGTCGGTGGACTTGTAATCGGCCCCTATGGGATATTCGCTGGGCTTTACTCAGAGCGATAACTTTGGACAACGAACTACACAGATTGATTCGGGGATACCGGGGGTAGTCTACTTCCGCTTAGGAAATTCTGGAGTAGTGATTCCTGGCCTATAATTGGCCATTCGTCGCTCAATGACACTTATCAGTACATAAACTATATTGTGCTTATGTAAGTATTTTTTCTATTATAGAACGTAATTTACGAGGAGAAAGCTTATTCCGCTTTTCGGACATGCATCGTACTAATGGCCCCAGAACGAACGGAAATTTACCTCATCGCCATCGTTGCTCTCCTCGCGATCATCGCCTCGCTTCTCGTCGGAGTCGTTGTCTCCCTGGGTAGCTCAGCAATTGTGATGGCGAGTTTTGTCTTCGTGCTTTTCGCGGTCGCTGGATTCCTCGTGCAAGATCGTGTGAGTGAATGAAAACAATCGCCTCAGAAAAGCCGAGACACAGGGGGGAGACAGATCTAACCCAAAAAGAGCAATTTGGAATTATGACTGGAATAGCCGACGGAGAGGGCGGTAGAAGATTCCTTCATGCTGAATAGAGAGCGTTTATTCACCTTCATTTTCGGCAATCTCTGAAAGCGTCATCGAATACAGGGCGAGCCCAAGGATGGGGGCAATCACAGCACCAGGAATCCCACCCACGAGTAATCCGATACCGATACTCATCACGGTAACAAAGAGAGCCGGCAGTGGTTCCATTCGTTCAGTACCGGTCATACCCTGCTCTACTCTCCTCAGCAACGTAAATTGCTCTCCAGCTGTAGAGTGCTTAATCCGCCAAATTTGCACCATGAAATGTGCATAGATCGAGACGGGGGTTCCGGGGGTGAGTTACTTCCGCTTAGAGCTGAATGCGGAAGTAACGAAGACACCACCACTTCCAGTGTAATCGCGCGTTTCAAACCCTATATCGACGGATATCAGCCTCATAGAAAGTTATAAATTATATCTCGCTATATCAAATTGTGGTACTGGAAGATGAGACTACAGCAGCTATAGAAGGTCAAAATGCACGGGTTTACCCAATTCACCCTTCTCCTCACGCTTCAAACGGGAGTTCAGACATCGATTCCGAATACGATTCTAACTCTTCCCGAATTAGCGACCGGCCGAATCAGCGCTGCCGCTGACCATCTGGTGCTCACCGCCACAAAATCTGTTCTACCCGATTCCAGTTTGCTTCAGCAACGTTAGGACCGTGTTTGCAGTCACAATGGGTGATCCGTCGTATTCGCCGGTCAGTTCGACTTGAGCCAGTAAATCGACCGCACGCCAGATCGAATACAACAGACACGCAAACACGAAGTAGAAAAACCGCAACACGAAGTTTTTCGACGTTGTAGCGGCCATGAACCGCTTGATGCTCTTATAACCACTCTCGATTTCCCAACGATAGCCGTACTCTCGCAATAGTCTCGGATCACCGTTCATCATAAACACCGAATACTGACGATAATCAGTACACTCGGAGTTGTTCCTGCGTCGGTAGATCAGTGTTGTTTCGTGCCTTTCATTGTCGTTCAGCAGGAAATTCCGGTTTGTCACGTACCGATCCTGATCCCACTGGAGCAACCGCTGGGCTTGGGCTTACTCGCTCATCTGCATTCGTTTTGGTACGACATACTGAAGCCCACGCTGGTCGATTTCTTCCAAGATGTGCTGACTGTCGAACTCTCGATCCATCAAGAGTTCTCTATTCCGTGTCACACTCCGCCAATCGCTTTATCGCTGTTCGTGACCTATGGCATCTATGCTCGGCAGGAACCTCCAACTCTGGCTCGGCGTTGCGTTGCTGATCGTCGGAGCGCTAGTGCTGTTCGGGGGCGTCCTCTCGGGTAGTCTCCCTCCCGTCGTGTTGGCAGTCGGCGTCCTCGTCCTCGCAGTCGGAACGTTACTCGTCGCGAGCGGACGGCGCGGCCGCCCGGTCTAACCGGCGAGCAATCAGTCAATTGTACAAATGGTCGAATCCATCGGTGGGGCAGTTGCTGCAGCAGGTGCTCATGCTTGATTGACTCGTTTGGCGGAGCGGCTGGCCGGTAGTTCCGGGATAGTGATCGAGTGTCATCCACTGCGTCCCGACTGCGAACCGACGACGCTGCCGGATCACGCGAGTCAATACGAGAATGGTTGTCTGAGACGACGTTCTATTTCGGCGCTCTCCGGAAGTCGGCGGAAGTTAGAGTAGTGGGCAGTCTTCAAATTTAGAGTGCTCTCCGATTCCGCCGAAGGGGTTTGTCCCGACTGCGGTGGACAAATCATAGAACGTGGAGACAACCAACTTGGAAAGAAGCCAAGACACTGAAACACTCCCGCTATTGTTGATCTTCGATTGAGCACCACTGGTGTTCGCTGTCGAAAGAGATACTCACGGCGAGTCCATCAAGTAATCACGCACCAATACTGGAGTCCATGCATTGAGCGCGCCGGTCTCAACTACTGCATGTCGAGTGAAGATCCAGAGTTTCGGAGGATGGGTTATTCTCGCGTGTTTTCCGAGCTGATCGTGGATCGAATGGGTCACATTGGTGAGGACTCAGCTATCCTTCGCGGATCAATCTCAGCAAGTGAACGAAAAAGACCCAAGAGTCGACCTCTCGCAGATTGTCGCCACTCGCGATGGGCGGCCCAAGTCGGCGTTAAGCGTTAATCCGGCAGGATCAGTGCTGAACAGACCAACTCGACACACTCACCAGCTGTAGAACCGGAGCGTAGTCCATCTCACCGCCGACACCAGTCTTCAACAGGAAATCGGTGAGTCGCCAGATATTGTGTAGCAGCACCCCGAACACGAAATAGAACAGCCGCACGCGGTAATCCTTCGAAGAAGTCCTCGCGAGGAACTCGCCCCGTTCAATTGGGTGACTGAGTGAACCAGTAACCCACTGCCATGATTAGTGAAAACGTTGTTGTTGGCGGCGAAATTCATGTGAATCTCCAGGACTCGGAAATGAGGGCAGTCAGCAACTGATTTAGGAATCCACTGGTCTTGAAATAGGCCCAGATTTTCAAAAAATCCACGCCATGATGGCCATCCTCCAAAAATCTGTGAAAAGACACCCACGCTGGGAAGGTGTCTATTTGACCAAAAAATTCTAATAGTCAGATAGCATAGGTCAACGTATGGGAATCATGTCAAAACTAGATCGATTATCGCAACATCGTGTGTGGAGTAGAGAGGAGCACTCACACGACCTACAACTAGTCCACAGTACTACCCATGCCGACCTTTACTGACGAGAAACGCAAGCAGGTCCGAGAAGCGCTCCGTGAGACCGGTCACGAACTCTTCGCTCAGTATGGTATCCGAAAAACGTCGATCTCGGAACTCACCGAAGCTGTCGGGATCGGGAAGGGCACGTTCTACCAGTTCTACGATTCGAAAGAGGATCTCTACGTCGATATCTTGGAGCAATACACCGAGGCATTGATTCCTCGACTCCTGCGTGAGTCCGTCCAGAAATACGACGACCCGGAGCGGGCTATCACCGCGTTGCTCAACGAAACGCTCGACGAGTTCGAGTCGAACCCACTGCTCCGACGAGTTCTCGCCGAAGGCGAGGTCGGCCATCTCCGTGATAGCATTCCGGATGAGGAACTCACAGAGAAGCGTGCTCATTCGATGGGCTTCTTTCAGCCTTATGTCGAGGACTGGTACGACGACGGGAAAGTCGTGGGACCGGACCCTGAAACGATCATGGAAACGATTCGCGCGGTCAGCCGGATCGTCCTTCAGAGAGATCAAATCGGTGAGGAACGATATCCACAGGTTCGGGAAACACTCGTCGCAGCGGTTGCAGCAGGACTGACACGTGAAGACGAGCACTGGGAGGGGTCAGATGAGTAACCTCGACAGCCGGGAATCCCTCGAAGTTGACGACCCGTACGTCGTCACTCTGAACCACCCGGCAGCGACCGACCGTGCACTCGTCGGCGGGAAAGGGGCAAATTTAGCTCGGCTCGTCGAAGCCGGACTTCCAGTACCCGACGGGCTCTGTGTGACGATCCTCGCATACCGGGAACTCATCGACGATAATTCGGTCGACGTATTGCTTGACGATCTCTCAAATCTCGATCCAACAGACACCGAGGCCCTCGCCGAAGTAGGGTCGTCTCTTCGCGCTCGTATCGAAAACCAGGACGTCCCACCATCTATCCGAGAGGCTATCGAGAACGCGCTCGCTAACGTTAAGGCCGAAGGCGGGTCCGAGACAGCATATGCAGTGCGCTCTTCGGCGACAGCTGAAGACCTCCCGAACGCTTCCTTTGCGGGTCAACAGGAAACGTTCCTCAACGTCCGCGGTGTTGATGAGATCATCGACCGTGTCCGCGCCTGCATGGCGAGTCTGTTCACCGATCGCGCGATCGCGTATCGGGCTACCAATGACATCCCCCACGAGGAGGTGGCGCTCGCGGTCGTGGTTCAGGAGATGATTACGCCCGACGTCTCGGGTATCTGTTTCACCGCCGATCCACGGACGGGCAACCGCCGCGTCACGACCATCGAGGCCGGGATTGGACTGGGAGAGGCGTTGGTGGCAGGCGACGTCACTGGCGACGCCGTTCGCGTCGAGACGCGGACCGGCGAGATCCTCGACTACGAGGTCGGCGACCAGCAGATCGCCGTGCAACCGCTTTCGGAAGGGGGCACCGAGACGGTCGAACTCGATTCGGCCGGTTCGGCGCGCGTACTGTCGGACAAACAGGTCCGGATGCTCGTGGAACTGGGCGAGGAGATCGAAGCGCTGTTCGAGCGTCCTCAGGACATCGAGTGGTGTCTCGCGGACGGGGATATTTATATCGTGCAGGCCCGGCCGATCACGTCGCTATTCCCGCTGCCATCGCCCGAACCTGAGGACGACCGTTTGCACGTCTACTATAACTTCGGACATGCGCAGGCCATGCCCGAGGCGATGCCGCCGCTCGTCAGGGACGTCTGGATGGCGTACGTTCACCTTTGGATGGAGGAGTTCGGAATGGACCCCGACACGCAGTGGTTCGTCGAGGCCGGGGGACGTCTCTACATGGATATGACGACGCTCCTTCGGATCGGCGTCCTTCGGCGGAGGGTTCCGGATCAACTGGCGGCGATGAGTGAATCGATCGGTGCGGCCTTCGAGGATCTGCTGGCGCGGCGCGGCGAGGAATTCCAGAACAAACGGACGGCGCGTGATACGCTTGCGGCCCTCCCTCGATTCGCTGGCGTAATCTGGCGGAGCGTTTGGATGGGCCTTCCGATCACGTCGATGATTACTTCCGGGTTTTTCGGCGCGTTCGTCGGTGAGCCGGATCCCCCCCAACTGGAGGAGACCAAGTGGACGGCTTGGGGACGGAACGTCGCGGCCCGGGTGCACGCACCTGACACGCCCGTCGAGCGGGTGCACGCCGCCTTCGAACTCTCGGAAGAGGCCGTCAATTTCCCACCCATTGGCCCGATGTATGCCGCCTTGGCGGCGGAGCAGTGGCTCCAGGGGCTGTTTCCAGACGCCCCCGAGGACGTCAACGATGTCGCCAAGGGCCTTCCGAATGAGTTAGTGACGCGGATCAATCTCGGGCTGGGCGACCTCGCCGACGTGGCTCGCGACCATCCCGAGGTTGCCGAGGCGCTGCGAGCGGGCGCATCGCTCGATGAGATTGAAGCGTGCGAGGGCGGCGAGGTGTTCCGCGCGGCGCTCAACGACTATCTCGAGGAGTTCGGCCACCGGGCGACCGGCGAGATCGATATCAGCCGCCCGCGGTGGCGCGAGGAGCCCTCGGGACTGCTCGCGACGGTCCGCGCCAACCTCAAACACGAGCAAGCGGGCGAACACCGCGCGCACCTCCACAATCTGGAACGGGAAGCGAGCGTGGCGGCCGAACGGCTTGAAGAACGGGCCGCTCACGGATTGCTCGGCCCGCTTCGCAAACGAGTCGTCCGTCAACTGATCCGAACGTATCGCGGTTACATTCAGACCCGCGAATATCCCAAACAGGGGATAGCCCACCTCTTCGCCGCGTGGCACGAGACCTTCCGGGAGGCCGGCGAGGTGCTCGTCGCCGAGGGCCGACTGGACGATCCCGACGACATCTGGTTCCTCCGGAAGGACGAGTTGCTCGCCGCGCTGGAGGGTGAGTCGATCGACGTCGATCTCCCGGCCCGGCGCACGGAGTTCGAGCGCCACGCGGCGATGGACGCGCCACCAGTGCTGACGAGCGAGGGCGAAGCGCCGAGCGCACAAATCAAACGTGCGGATGTTCCTGATGGGGTGCTCGTTGGAACGGGCGTTTCGAGCGGCGTCGTCGAAGGAACGGCACGGATCGTCCGCGATCCCACCGAAGAGACGATCGAAAGCGGTGAAATCCTCATCGCGCCCTCCTCCGATCCCGGCTGGACGCCACTATTTCTGAATGCGGCGGGCATGGTCGTGGAGGTCGGGACGCGGATGAGCCACGGCGCGATCGTCGCCCGCGAATACGGGCTGCCGGCCGTGGTATCGGTGCCCGAAGCAACCCGTCGAATTGAGACGGGCCAACGAGTCCGGATCGACGGTACTCAGGGAACCGTCGAAATCATCGAGGACGACTCATGACAATGACTCACGAATCATTTCCGAGAACGAACTCCGTGCTCGCCGTGGATGGGCTCCGGAAGGTCTACACCCAGGGAGAGAACCGGATCGTGGCGGTGGACGGCGTATCCTTCCGGATGAAGCGCGGCGAGGTAGTCGGACTCTTGGGGCCGAACAGGGGCGGAAAATCGACGTTGATCGACATCCTGTGCACGCTCCTCCAGCCAACGGCCGGCCGCGCAACCGTCGCCGGCCACGATGGAGTCACGGACCCGGCCGACGTCCGGCGCAACATTGGTGTGGTCTTCCAGGAGCCCGTCTTGGATGAACAGCTCAGCGGGGCGGAAAACCTCCGGTTGCACGTCCGGCTCTGTGGCTTCGACCGGCGGATGCACGAGGAGCGCATCGAGGAGATCCTCGAGTTGTCGGCCTCGCCAAGGTTCGCGATCGAGCCGTTGAGCAGTACTTCGGCTGGATGAAACGCTGGCTGGAAATCGGCCGGGGGATGCTCCACGACCCGATCGTGTTGTTCCTTGACGAGCCGACGCTCAAGTTCGACGCTCAGACCCGCCATACCACCCGCGAGTGCATCCGTCAGCTGAACGAAGAGATGGACGTAACCGTGCTGTTGACGACCCATGACATAGAGGAAGCCGACGCCCTCAGTGACCGGGTTGTCATCATCGACCACGGCGAAATCGTCGCGTTCGACATGCCCAGCGCGCTCAAAGCCCAACTGGTTGGCGACATCGTGACGCTCACGGTTACGGACGACGAAGAGGCGGCGCGTCTCGCCGAGACGCTTGGTTCATATCCGTGGATCACCGCAGTTCGCTGCACGGGCTAGGACGTCCAGGTGACGGTCACCGAAGGCCAGACGCGCATCCCCGCACTCGTCACTCGGGCGAGCGAAGCCGACCTGACGGTAACGTCCGTCGCCCTGCAAACACCAAGCCTGGAAGCCGTCTTCCTCGCCCACACCGGTCGAACGATCGCCGAGAACGGGCCACCACCCACCACCCCAGAGGTAGTGATGGAGCAATGATGGCCGATAAACAAGCGATGTATGGGCTCTGGACGCGGGAGCTTACCCGATATCTTCGGTCGTGGTCGCAGATCGTCGGCTGGCTCGCAACACCGTTGTTGATCCTCGGCTTCTTCGCGTTTAGCTTTCTCGGGGTTGCGCTGCCGGGGCTTCCAGCGGATGTCGAGTACGTGCAGTATCTGGTACCCGTGATGGCCGGGTTTACGATCCTGTTTTCGGCGTCATTCACCGGGTTGGGCATCCTCTCGGATCGGGACGTCGGCTTTCTTAAGGAGATTCTGGTCGCGCCCGTGAACCGACGAGCCATCGTCCTCGGGTGGACGGCGGGCAGGGCTACCACGGCCATCATCTAGAGCACGCTCATCATCCTCCTCGCAATCCCGCTAGGCTTTCGCCTGGCGAGTGGCTGGGTGATCCTAGCAGCGGTGCCTATTTTACTCCTCCTCGCAATCACGTTCATCCCTATTCTGATTGCGATTCATCGATGCCCGAATCGTGACTCGATGCTGATTCGAGGTTGTGACGCTCGGTCCAGACGCCCAGATACCAGAACACTGGGGCTAGGTCTCGAGCTTTCTCTGTCGACTGATACTCTACTCGAGGTGGAATCTCGTTGTACGCTTCGCGTGTGAGTAATCCGACGTCGGTGAGCTCCTTGAGCCGCGTCGTGAGCGTGTTCGGCGCGATGTCGATGGCGTCTTCCAGGTCAGAATATCGCAACGGGCCGCCGTCCATCGCGAACTGGTGGAGGATGGCGATAGTGTGCTTCTTCCCGAGGAGGTTGAGGAGCGCGGTCATCGTGCGATTGTCCTCTTGTGCACGTTGGCTTCCGGGTTTCCGCGGTGTCTCGTTCGAGAGGATCGCTTCCACGAACTCTTCGGCGATGGGCGGTTCGACCATACCCTATACAGTAGTATTTAAAGTCATATAGCTTGTTTCTTCGAAGTTTAGTAGTGGCTTCCACAGCCATGAGTTACTCATTAACTTCAAACTCGATAGTATATCGCTCTACAAATTGTAGTACAGGACGAACACCCATGACAACGACGATCGATTCGGAGCGAACGACATCCGTCACTGTAACTCGTCTCGTAACGTACGGGGTGCTCGCCGCAGTCACCGCTACCGTCGTGAACGCACTCGTTCGGCTGGTCGCCATCATGCTACTCGACGTGCCTCGGGGTTTCGCACCACTCGGGTGGGGGCCAGTTATTAACACGACGGTCGCTGGGGTCCTCGGAGCGACCGTCGTGTACGGTCTCCTCACACGTATCTCGAAGTATCCGGACCGGGGTTTCCTGAGGATTGCACTCGTCGTGTTACTCCTCTCGTTCATCCCGCTCATCGTGCCGCCGGCGTTTCTCGCAGCGGCCCCGTGGCCCGTTCTCGGAACACTCGCAGTAATGCACGTCACGACAACAGTCACCGCTGTAAGTTTCCTTCTACGAGCAGCGGACACAGGAGTATCGTCGTGATGATCGAATCAGACGCGCCGAATCGTGAGATTGAGACAGATCAGCCAGAAGTGGGGAGAACAGTCGAAATGAGTCTTCTAGGTGTCGGTCAGCCATTCTCTGCCGGTACATCCGAACGTTCCTGCTGCTCGTCCGGAGGCAACAACTGTAATCGTTCAGCGGTCCTAAAACAGGAGTTAATCCCATGAGCGTATTCACCGACCAAGAAATCGCGTACCTGAACGAACAGCGTCTAGGCCGACTCGCGACCGTCGGCGCAGGGAACAAACCACATGTCGTGCCCGTCGGCTTCAGGTACGACGCTAAAACCGATACCATCCACATCGGCGGGCATAGTTTCGGCGAGACCAAGAAGTTCCGCGATGCGAAAGCGAACCCGCACGTCGCATTCGTCATTGACGATCTCGCCAGCATCGACCCGTGGCAACCACGAGGAATTGAGATACGTGGCCGTGCCGAGACGTTCAGCAAGGAGGGGAGCCACCTCGGACCGGGCTACGACGAGGCGTGGATGCAGATCAAACCGGCGCGGATTATCTCTTGGGGGCTCGATGAAGACGACGGCAGGTCCCGGAACAGTCGGTCGGTATCGGCATAGGAGACGTCCGTCCCACCTCTGGTATTCAATCAGAACACATCTCCACTGGGATCGACGAGTGACGACGCGTTCGGCGATGCCGATGTCCGGACCCAGAGTCGTGATTCGCCGGAAGAAGACGTGGCCGTTTGTTCGACGGTCGGTCAGTTCGTTCATGTCGGTGGCGTCACTGGTTCCGTGGTGCGACGAACGCAATAATTACATGCCCTTCGGCGCGATGGAGCACCCGGCTTAGGCTGCCCTTCGTCACGTCGAGGATATCTGCCAACTCGGTGAGCGAACACTCCCGAGGCGTCTCGTAGTAGCCGTGCTCGACCGCCGCGGTGAGTACTTCCCGCTGGCGGTCGGTGAGCGGATCCGACGGCGTCTCCGACGCCGTAATCGAGAGGACATGATAGGAGATTTCCGCCGCCTCCAGTTCGTTCCTGTACCGGGAGAGGCCCTCCTCGGACGTGGTGAACGTGACGATGAGCCAGCCGTCTCGAAGTATCAGTGGGGAGCGAGCGAGGTTTCCCGACTCGCGTGCCGCCCGAAACGGCGTCGGCTCGTCGATGACGCACCGAACCAGCGCCACGTTCGCACTGGTGTGCAACATCCAGCCGGAGAGAATCGCCGAACATCTTCACACCGGCTTTCGCCGCATTGTAATGTGAGCCGTTCTCTATCGGGATCCGTCCGATGACTGAGGATAGATTGACGATGTGACCGTTCTCTTGCTCCAGCATCGTCGGAATGACGGCGTGCGTGAGTTTAATCAGACCACTGAGATTGACGTCGATAGTCGTCTGAAGTATCTCGCGATCCGCGTCTGCAATATTGATGAGAGGCATCACTCCCGCGTTGTTTACGAGAATGTCGATGTGTCCGTACTCATCGGTCCTAGTTTCGACTAACTGGTCGATATCGTCGTCTTCCGTAATATCAGTCGGGACGACGAACGCGTCACCATCATTCTTGATCTCGGTGCCGAGGTCATTAAGTTCCTCTTCACGCCGAGCAGCGAGGACAACGCTCGCTCCCTAAGAGGCGAGGGTCTTGGCTGTGGCCTTCCCAATCCCGGACGATGCTCCCGTTACAATTGCTACTTGCCCATCAAGTTCGGAGACGGATTCCGTTGTCATCATGAGAGACGATGGCCTGAACGGGGATGAGAATAGTGCTATCAGGAAAGGGTGTTTAAGTAAAGAGGGTTTCGGATGGAGATGTGAAGCACAGAATTATGCGTGTATACTGGTCATCACGCTCAGGTGGAACTCTCCTCGTACTCTTTCTCAGTAGGTATTTTAGGGGTCGTTGATCTGCCAATCGGCTCAAACGTGATCTCCCGATATGCAGACGGTATTGATTAAGAGCATACGCATTGAGAAGGGTA
>NZ_CP085329.1 GCF_020614375.1 Haladaptatus salinisoli
GTCACATCCTCCTGTCAAAAACACCGTCCAGTCACACCGAACAGTATGGCTGATGAGGGCCGAGCGGAGCGCTCGGTCAAGTGGCACGCCGGTTCGCTTCAGCCGAGCAGTTGTCGCTGCGATGCCCCCACCGTAACTCGGAGTTGTCGTCCGGTAAGCCCCAACTTTGAGGAACGAGCGATATTGCCGCACCGCCATCTTGGAACCTCGCCTTCACCGCCGTCGAGCCATACCATCTAGTATTACTAGCCAGTATGGTTACACAGTATTACTGGCCAGACCGTCTGACGAGTATTTTTATACATGCTGTTCCATGTACCCCGTACATGATTTCGTACACGATCTGGTCGGAGGCTGGGGGCGTCGGAAAGACGACGCTCTCGGTGAACCTCGCGGCGGCGCACGCTCGCCGCGGTCAAAAAGTGCTCGTAATCGATATGGATCCGCAGAACGGTGGACTCACGCACCACTTCGGAGTCGAGGGCCACCGTGACGACCCCGAAATCGATAATCTGGTTCGGCACATGGTCGAACGACCGAAGGGCGACTTCGCCGACCTCATCGTCGAAGTCGAGACGAACCTCGACCTCGTTCCCGGGCATAACATGCTGGAGTCGCTCGAACGTAATCTAACGCGCGCGGCGCAGATGGAAGAGGACATGCACGACGCGAACTACCGCTGGCCGAAAGAAAAGCAGCTCCGGCGCGTTCTGGCCGACGCGGACATTCCGGCGAGCTACGACGTCCTGATAATCGACCCGCCCGCGACGGTCGGCCAGCACATCTACAACTCGATTTACGCCACGTCGAATCTCCTGATCCCGGCCGAACTTTCGGCGAAGGGGTCACAGAGCGTCGATGGTCTCCGCGACGTGGTTACGAACATCGAATCCACGCTCGGCGATATCGAAGTCGGCGTTCTCGGCGTCATTCCGAACAAAGTGGCGAACACGAACGTTCAGCGGGACTACCGCGAGAAACTGGACGAACAGGACCTTCCCATCGCGCCGGTCTCCATCAGGGAACGCGGTTCGATGCTCGGAGACGCGTGGGACAGCCAGGTTAGTATCTTCGAACTCGCCGAGAACGACGCGTATCGCGACCTCCGTGACTACGAGGAAGAAACGTTGGCGAAACTCGACCAGCTTGCAGCGTTCATCAGCGAGCAGTTCGACCAGCCGGAGGTTACGGCATGAAATCCGGCGCTTCGGACCCGTTCGCGGACGACGCGTCCGACCAATCGGGCGCCGACGAATCGGCCGAGTCCTCCGCCAGCGAGACACCTTCCGGTACGCCGACCGCCGACGAGTCTCACGCCGACGCAGCGAAGCCGACCGAGAAAGACACGCAGGACGGTAGCCTAACCGAGCAGTCTGACGAATCAGTAACACGGGACAGTAATACTCATCAGATTAGCCGAGCCGACTTACCGCTCACGCTTCGTCGCGATAACGTCAAGGACGAACGCGAAAACGTCCATCAACTGTTCGTCCAAGACGATACGGACAACCGCGCGAAGGACGCGGAACGGGACTTGGAGTCGATGATCGGCGAGGATGTGTACCGCCTCGACGCTCGCGAAGCGATCTACCTCGCGGGGATGCGAAATCTGAACGACGCGGCGACCATCCTCCGCGAGTGGGGGTACGACCTGTAATCGCCTCTCGGTCGTCTCGTACTCTCATCCCCCTGCTACGGTCGAAAGCGTACTACTGGGCGTCAAAGTGAACGCATGGACGAACGAGGCGGCGCTGTGCACTCGTTGTACACTCCATGTCGCTATACGAAGCTGAAGCTTCGCCGGCGACCGTCGCTCGGGAACGGTTCTGACCCGCCTCGCGCATCGACGGAAGGGAAAGCAACTTGTCCCTCCAACCGATAAAAAACGGTAACGGAAGCACGGTCGAGATATCATGAGCGACAATCGCAGTTCGAGAAAGACGAGCAAAGTCCAACGAGTGATCGACGAGTACGGCCTCGCGGGTCTCGGTGACCGACTCGAAGCGCATTGGCTGGGAGACGACGACGAACAGTACAGCCTCCGCCAACTCGCCGATCTCTTCAATCAGGAAGTGTTGCGCGCGGCGTTGACGAACGCGGGAGTGTCGACGCTCGACGGAGAAATCGAAAACACGCACCGTTTGCTGACGAGCGACGATGTCAGCAGCGGGGTTCGAACCGAGACGGAGAACGCGCTCAAGCGGGACGGAATCGACATCGAACGACTCAAGCAGGACTTCGTCTCTCATCAGGCCGTTCACACGTATCTCACGAAGTATCGGAGCGTGAGCTACCAATCGCAGGCCGACGAGCCGGCGGCGCAGCTCGAGAAAGGCGCCAGCACGATTCAGCGACTGCGCAATCGCACGGCGGCGGTAACGGAGACGACGCTCGACAATCTCCGAAACACCGACCGAATCACGCTCGGCGATTTCGAGTTGTTCGTCGACCTTCGCGTCGTCTGCAATACGTGCGGCCAGTCGTACGCCGTCGACGAACTCCTTCGAGAGGGCGGCTGTGACTGCGCCGCCGAAACCGATTGAGAAAAGTCCGGCCGTCCCTTCGGAGTCCCGCGCTCGGATTACATACCTAATACTGTAACTCCTCGACGCCGAATATTGACCTTTTATATCTGTGGAACGGTAAGAAGTCGGTATGGAACTAGCGTCGGAGAAGCTCGCTCAGGCTGAATTGGATGTCCGCAACATCGGCGGGATCGACGAAACCAACATCACGCTCACTCCGGGCGTGACCGTCCTTACCGGACGGAACGCGACGAATCGAACGTCGTTGCTCCAAGCCGTCATGGCGGCGCTCGGGAGTAACCAGTCGTCGCTCAAAGGTGACGCGGACGAAGGGAAGGTCGAACTGACCGTCGGCGACGAGACGTACACGCGAACGCTGACGCGACAGGACGGGACGGTCGTAACGAGCGGCGATCCGTATCTCGACGACCCCGAGCTCGCGGACCTCTTCGCGTTCCTCCTGGAATCGAACGAGGCTCGCCGCGCGGTCGCGCGCGGCGACGACCTGCGCGAACTCATCATGCGTCCCGTGGACACGGACGCGATTCAGGCCGAGATCGAACGGGCGAAAGCCGAAAAGCACCAACTCGACGAGGAGCTCGACGAGCTCGAATCGCTCAAACAGCGTCTTCCCGATCTCGAGGAGGAACGAACGCGCTTAGAGAAGGAGATAGAGGAGAAACAGTCCGAACTCCGGGCGAAGGAGGCCGAACTGGAAGCCGCCGACGCCGACATCGGCGAGACGCACGCGGAAAAAGCCGAACTCGAGGAGAAACTCGAAGAGCTCCGCGACACTCGGTCGCGTCTCGAAGACGTTCGGTTCGACATCGAAACCGAGGAAGACAGCATCGACGCGCTGGAGACCGAAGTTTCGACGCTCGAAGAAGAGCAAGCCGAACGCTCCGACACTCCGGAAGGGGAGGCCGAACGGCTCGCGGATCAAATCCAGCAGCTGCGCGACCAGAAACAACGGCTCGACTCGACGATGACCGAACTCCAGACGGTCATCCAGTTCAACGAAGAGATGCTGGAGGGGACGAGTCCCGAGGTGGTGAGCGCACTCCGGTCGAGCGACGAAGCCGCGTCGGACTCGACCGAATCCATCACCGACCAACTCGTGGCCGACGCGGAGACGGTGGTCTGCTGGACGTGCGGAACGGAGGTCGAAAAACAGGAAATCGAAGCGACGGTCGAACAGCTCCGCGAGTTCCGAAAAGAACAGCTCGCCGAGCGAAACACGATAGATTCGGAGATCTCCGATCTGAAGGACGAGAAGCAGGAACTCGAGGCGACGCGACGCCAGCGCGAGCAGGCGGAACAGCGACTTCGCCAACTCGAATCGGAACTCGACGAGCGCGAGACCCGCCTCGAAGAACTCCGCGAGACGAGAACCGAACTCACCGACGAAATCGAACAGCTCGAAGGGGAGGTCGAGGAACTCGAGCAAGAAGAGTACAGCGACGTGCTGGACATCCACAAGGAAGCGAACCAGCTCGAGTTCGAACTCGGACGGCTCGAAGACGACCTCGACGACGTCGAGGCGGAGCTCACCACCATCGAGTCTCGACTCGACGAAAAGGAGCAGCGCGAAGCGCGACGGGAGGAGATTCAGGAGGAGCTGGCGGACCTCCGCACCCGCATCGAACAGATCGAAGCGCAAGCGGTCGAACAGTTCAACGAGCACATGGCGACCGTTCTCGACTTGCTCGACTACGAGAATCTCGAACGCATCTGGATCGACCGCACCGAACGAGACGTTCGGGAGGGGCGGCGGAAAGTCACGAAGAGCGTCTTCAACCTGCACGTCGTCCGAAGCACGGAGTCGGGAACGACATACGAGGACACCATCGACCACCTTAGCGAGAGCGAGCGGGAGGTCACCGGCCTCGTGTTCGCGCTCGCGGGCTACCTCGTCCACGAAGTCTACGACCGGGTCCCGTTCATCCTGTTGGACTCGCTCGAAGCGATAGACTCCGACCGCATCGCGCAGATCGTCGAGTACTTCAGCGAATACGCCGGCTACCTCGTCGCCGCGCTCCTCCCGGAGGACGCCGCGGCTCTCGACGACGAGCACGAGCGAGTGACCGAAATCTGAGGCCGTCTCCGAGGTTCGAAGGCGGTGCTCGGAACCGTACTTTTATGTGCCGCCGACGCCGTGATGTACGGTACTTAGTGGCACGACGACCGTCAGAGCGGGGACTCGTCGCAGAGCGAAACCGAACGCGCGGAGCAGAGCCGAACTCGTCTACCGGACGGCTCGCGCGACGCGGCCGACGACCTCGTCGTGGCGCGTCCCGTTCGACGCGACGATACCCTCGCAGCCGGGTTCCCACGGCGACCCCTCCACGTCCGTTACCGTCCCGCCGGCCCGCTCGACCAAGTGGACCCCCGCGATAGTATCCCACGGGTTCGGATTCGGTTGCGTCGAAACCGCGGCGTCGAGCGTGCCGCAGGCGACCATTCCAAGCGTCACCTGCGCGCAGCCGAAGCGGCGCAGGTCTCCGAACCGCAGTATCAGCTCCCGGAGAAGCTCGCCGAACTCCCGGTCGCGTTCGGAACCGTACCGAAGGACGGGGGCGACGATGAACTGGTCTAAGTCGGTTCGTCCGCTCACCGATATCCGCTCCCCGTTCAGCGTCGCGTCGTCGGAGTCCGCGGCGTACGTATCGCCGAGCGCCGGAGCCACGGTCGCCGCCGCGACGGTCTCGTCGTCGCGGACGGCCGCGACGGTCGTCGTCCACAGTTGCGCCCCGCGGACGAAGTTCGTCGTCCCGTCGATGGGGTCGATGACCCACGCGTTCCCGTCCTCGGGAACCGACTTTAGTTCGTCCTCCTCCTCGCCGACGATCGTCGCGTCGGGATAGTCGTCGCGGATGCGTTCGATGACGCGTCGTTGCGTCTCGGTGTCCGCTCTGGTGACGAAGTCCATCTTCGAACTCTTGGTTTCGACGTCCAACTCGGTACGAAAGAGGCGCTGCGCGACTTCGGCCCCCTCGACCGCGGCTCGAAACGCGGTGTCGTATCGTGTCATGGCGATCGGTTCGTTTCGAACGATTCGGCCCCGCGCGTGTTAGTCTTTACCGTCGGGATCGCCGAAAGCGGTCGCGGGCGACGGTCAGACGATTCGAGCGCCGCCCTCCTCGAACAGCCACGCCTCCTCGGTTCGAACGTCGATGCGAACGCGGTCGATTTCCCTCGATATCTCTCCCTGCGGGGTGACCGCCGACAGCGGAGTTCCGTTCGCCGACAGGTGGACCGCGTCCCTGTCGCCGAGCGGTTCGATAACGTCGACGTCGGCCGCGAAGTCGCCGCGCTCGCTTCCGAGGTCCAGATACTCCGGTCGGATGCCGTAGATGACGGTGTCCCCGACGCGGTCTTCGACCCGCGCAGCCTGCTCTTCGGTCGCAGAAATCGTACAGAATTCGGAGACGAACGCGAGACCCGAGGACGTGCGTTCGACCGTGCACTCTATCAGATTCGGCGACGGCGAACCGATGAAGTCCGCGACGAAGAGGTTGTCCGGGTCGTTGTAGATGTCGTACGGACTCCCGATCTGCTGGACGTGACCGTCGTTCATCACCACGATCTTGTCCCCGAGCGTCATCGCCTCCTCCTGGTCGTGCGTGACGAATATCATCGCCGTGTTCAGCTCCCGTTGAATCTTCTTGACCTCGACGCGCATGTGGTCGCGGAGGTTCGCGTCGAGGGCGGAGAACGGTTCGTCGAGCAGGAACGCCGCCGGCTCCATCACCATGGCGCGCCCGAGCGAGACGCGCTGCTGTTGTCCCCCGGAGAGCGCCGCCGGCTTGCGGTCGAGCATCTCGGCGATGCCGAGCGTCTCGGCCACCTCCTCGACGCGTCGATTCTTCTCCGCTTTCGAGAGGTCGGTGTTCATGTCGAGGCCGAAGCGGATGTTCTTGCGGACGCTCATGTGCGGAAAGAGCGCGATGCTCTGGAAGACGAACGCGAGGTTCCGGTCTTTCGATTTCAGGCCCGTTATGTCCTCGCCGTCGACGAGGATGCTCCCTTCGTCGGGGTCCTCCAACCCGGCGATGCACCGTAGCGTCGTCGTCTTGCCGCACCCCGATGGGCCGACCAGCACGACGAACTCGCCCTCGTCGATTTCGATGTTCACGTCGTCGCAGGCGACGATCGCGCCGTCGTCGAACGTCTTGCGGAGGTCGTCGATGCGGATGTGCTTTCCCGCTTCGCTCGCACCCGCGCGGTCTCGTTCGGTACTCGATTCTACCGGCCGGGTTCGTCCGGTCGAACTGTTGCCGTCTGTTTGGTTCATTGTATCTCGGCTCATACGGTGAATGCGTTCTCCAGGTAGTTCCGGGCCACGAGGTAGATGACCGTCGGCGGGGTGCCGATGAGGAGCGTCTCGGCCATCAGCTTCCCCCAGTAGACGCGCTCGCCGGAGCCGCCGCCGATGGTACCGTACAGCACCGGCACCGCCGGAACCGGCCCCGTGCCGGTGGTGAGCAGGTTGGCGAACAGGAAGTCGTTCCACCCCGTGAGGAAAGCGAGGAAGCCGACGGCGACGATGCCCGGCGCGGCCAGCGGGAGGATGACCCGCAGGAACGCCGAGAACTGCGTGCAGCCGTACACCTGGGCGGCCTCCTCGATGTCCGCCGGGAGCTTCGAGAAGAAGTCCCGAAGGATCCAGATGGCGAACGGGGTGACGAACACCTGATACGCCAGAATCATCCCGGGGATGGTGTTGTACAGCCCGAGGTCGTTCCACAGGTCCATGATGGGGATGACCAGCAAGATATACGGGAACATCATCGCCGAGACGATGGCGTAGAACCCCGCCGTCTTCCCGTAGAACTCCTTGCGGGCGAACGCGTACGCGCCGGGGATGGTGATGGCCAGCGCCAACAGCGCGGTGCCGGCGCCGATGAGGAAGCTGTTCACGAGATTGTCTTTGAGTTCGGCGAAGCCGCTCGTCCACGCCTCCAGCGTGGGTTCGTGCGGAACGACGTGCGGTGCGCCGAAGAACTCGGTCGGCGGCATGAACGACACCGACACGATGAACAGCAGGGGGATGAGGTTCAGTAGCACGAGGAACGCGACGATGCCGTAGGTGGTCGCCTTCAGCGTCACTCCCGCCGCGTCGTACTCCTGTAAACTCATGCTCCGGCCTCCTCGCTCGCGCGTTCGAACTCGCGGATGAACACGAACACGAAGCCGATGGTCAGGAGGAGCAGGATGACGCCGACCGCGTAGGAGACGCCCATCCGACCCTGCCCGTAGGCGAACCGGTAGAGCAACACCGCCAGGACGGAGGTTTCGTAGCCCGGGCCGCCGTTCGTGAGCTGTAGCACCTGCGAAATTTTGGTCATGTTCCAGATGAGCCTGATGCTCACCGCGACCAGGATGGCGCTTTTCAGCTGAGGGAGCGTCACTCGGAGGAAGGTCTGGACGCGGTTCGCGCCGTACATTCTGGCGCTCTCGTACATCTCCTCGGGGATGCTCTCAAGATTGGCGGAGATGATGAGGAACATGAACGGCCAGAACGTCCACGTCGTCACGAACACGACGACTCCGAGCGCCGTGTCGCCGTGACTGCCCCAGTAGATGGTCTCCTCCAGGACGTTCCACTTGGTGAGGTAGCCGAAGATGGGGCCGAGGTCGGGTTCGAGCAAGTACGCCCAGATGGTTCCTGTCACCAGCGGCGGCACCGTGTACGAGATGAGGAACATCCCGGTGACGAAACTCTTCCCTCGCCGGAGTTCGCGCACGGCGAGCGCCGCCGCGATGGCGACGACGAGCTGAAACAGCGTGGTGAGGGTGAACAACAGGGTCGCCTTCAGCGACGTGTAGAACGGTTCCCACCCGAACAGGAACTCGTAGTTCGCCAGCCCGACCCACGTCGGTTCGCCGCCGAACGGCCAGTTGTTGAAGCTCATGTAGATTCCCTGCACGAACGGAATCCACATCAACAGGACGAGGAAGACGAGCACCGGGAGTATCAGGAGATAGGAGAACCAGTTCTCCGAGAGCGTCTCCCGATACCGCGCGGTTCGCTCCCCGCTCAGGATGTTCTGCGTGGACATCTCAGAGCTGTATTTGGTTCCGGAGCTGTTTCGCCGACCGGGTGCAGGCCTCCTCGGCGGTTATCTTCCCGCGAACGGCCTCCTGAAACAGCGGTCCGGCGATGTTGTACTGGATGGCGTTCATGCTCGGATGGCTCGCCCACCCGTGCTCCATCCCCTCGACGGTCGTCTCCAGCGTGGAGATGAAGTTGCTGTTCCCGAGCGCCTTGTCGTTCTTCAAACTGCCCCAGACGTCCTTCCTGACGGGGAGCGTCGCGAGCGACCGCGGCACCTCCTTTTGGAACTCCTTCGAGAGGAGCTTGTTTATCCACTTGATGGCGGTGTCCTCGTGCTTCTTCCAGACGTTCGCTTTAACGCCGTCGGGTTTCCGCATGAGCGCGATGCATTGGGTGAAGAACTCGCCGCGGTTTCCGGCCTTGCCCTTCCAGGACGGTCCGAAGACGATGGTTCCGTCCTTGAGCATCTTCTCGGCGCGACTCCGGAACAGGCCGAAGTCCTTCGTGCTCCCCTGGTACATGCTCACCGACCCGTCGATGAGCATCTGGGCGACCCCCTCGTTGGACGCCGTCGGAGCCTTGTCCGACGAGAGGCCGTGTTTTCGGTAGATGTCGACGTACCGCTTGGTCGCTTTCTTCCACACGTCGTTATCGTACGTGACGTCCGACCAGTCCTTGTCGAGGTACATGCCGTCGTAACCCCCCTCGGAGGCCGTCCACGTCACGAGCGCCTCGTCGGTCACGTCGCCCTGCGCGCCGTAAATCTGGAAGCCGTGGTCGCCCGGCCCCTTCTCCTGGAGCCGTTTCGCGACTCGAAGGAGGTCCTGGTAATTCTTCGGCGGGAAGTCGTCCTCGATGGAGAGACCGGCCTTCTCGAAGTGGTCGGCGCGCGCGATGAACGGCGCGCCGACCTCCATTCCGACGGGGATCTCGTATAGCTTCGCGTCGAATCCGCGATAGCAGCTCTGGGCCTTGTCGAACGCCCATTTGACGTTCTTCAGCGCGTCGTCGCTGAGCCGATCCTTGTACTCGTCGACCGGCTTCACCCAGCCCGGTTCGATGAACTGTCCGTTGAGCGAGTTCGTCGAATCGTAGATGACCGGACGGTTTCCGTTCTGGATGTTGTTCTTCCACTTACCGCCGTTGATGTCGTCCCAACTGGACCAGTTCATCTTCATCTGGACGTCGTGGTTCTTCTCGAACTCCTTGACCGACGACTCCATCAACGTCTTGGCGACTTCCGACTGCGAGTGGAAGTACTCCCAGTACTCGAAGCTGTCTCCGCCTCCGCCGGAGCCGTTTCCACCCGTTATGTTGCTGATGCAGCCGGATAGGCCCGTAACTCCACCGATACCTGCGGCTTTGATAAACTGCCGTCTTCGTGTCTCGCCCGGCATACTGTGACACACGCGAACATAGGTATATAAATCTTTGGCGGGCGGCGTTCAGCTAATCGAACTCGTCGGATAATCACCCGCGAAGAACGGTTGACACGTAGCCCGCTAGGGGAAACACTAATAACGCGCCTTCGGAATTTTAAACTGTGCCGCGGGAAGAGCGTTGCTCACGCCCGTCGGCGGACCCAAACCATGACCGATGAAACACCGGATATCCTCGTACTGCGAAGCGACACGCACGGACTGCCGGCGGACGCGTACGCCGACCTGCTCGCCGACCGACTGCCGAACCACCGCGTCCGGCTCGCCCGGACGCCCGCGGAGGAGCGGGAACTCATCCGAGGTGCGCGCGTCGTCTCCGGCGTCGATATCGACGAGAGCCTCCTGGAACGCGCGGAGAACCTCCGGCTGTTCGCGGGCGTGGCGGCGGGCTACGACCACCTGCCCTTAGAGACGCTGGCGGAGATGGACGTCGCGGTGACCAACGCGTCGGGAATCCACGCGCCGAACATCGCGGAGCAGGTGCTCGGATACGTGTTGACCTTCTCGCGCCGACTTCGGGAGGGGTGGGAGCGCGAGAAGCGCCGCGAGTGGCGGCACTATCAGGCGGGCGAGTTGAAGGGCAGCACCGTCACCGTCGTCGGCCTGGGTGCCATCGGCGAGGCCGTCGTCGAGCGGTTGGGCGGGTTCGACGTCCACACGGTCGGCGTCCGATACACGCCGGAGAAGGGCGGCCCGACCGACGAGGTCATCGGATTCGAACGGGAGGCGTTCCATGAGGCCCTCTCGCGGACGGACTACCTCGTCGTCGCCGCGCCGCTGACCGACGCGACGCGAAAGCTCGTCTCGGACGAGGAGTTCCGGACGCTGCCGCCGAACGCGACGGTCATCAACGTCGGCCGCGGGAAGATAATCGACTCCGACGCGCTGCTGTCGGCGATTCAGAAGAACCAGATCGACGGTGCCGCGCTCGACGTGACCGACCCCGAACCGCTCCCGGCCGACCACCCGCTCTGGCGGTTCGAAAACGTCGCCATCACTCCGCACAACGCCGGCCACAGCCCGAAACACTGGGACAGGCTGGCGGACATCGTCGCGGGCAACGTCGAACTGCTCGCCGAGACGGGTACCGTCGACGAACTGGAGAACGTCGTTCAGTCCTGACGCCCCCTTCGGTCTCGTTCGTGGGCGAAGGTTCGGAGTCCCGCGCTCGACGGTTCGGCGGCGACTCGGTGACGACTTGGACGTCTCGACTTCCCGCGGAGCTTCCGAAACGCTTCGTCTCGCGAAGGGTCGGTCAAGATTATTGAACGACCGGAATCGCCGGCGGAAGGCGCACATTTAAAACAACGAGGGCTGTCGGTACGAACATGAGCGACGATTCGTCCGAAGCAGGCGCAGGAAACACGCTCGGGTCGATCGAGAAGGCGTTCACCATTCTCGAACAGCTCAAGACGGTGGAGCGAGCGGGTCTTTCGGAGCTGTCGAACCAGTTGGATATTCCGAAGAGCACGGTTCACATCTACCTCCAGACGCTACGGAAGAGCGGTTTCATCGTGCGCGACGGCGACGAGTACACCCTCAGCTTCCGCTTCCTCGAATACGGCGGGAGCTTCCGCAACCAGTCGAAACTCTACCAGGCCGCGCGGTTGGAGGTGGACAAACTCGCGCTGGACACCGGCGAGGTCGCGAACCTCGGCGTGGAGGAGAACGGACTGCGGGTGTTGATCTACAAGTCGGAAGGTCCGGAAGCCATCCACGACAATGCCCCCATCGGCGAGTACACGAACATGCACTGGACGGCGCTCGGAAAAGCGATGTTGGCCCACTTTCCGAGGGCGCGCGTGGAGTCCATCGTCGAGACGCACGGGTTGCCGCGAGCGAACGAGTACACGATAACGGACGCCGACGAACTGTTCGCCGAACTGGAGCGCGTTCGAGAGCGGGGATACTCCGTCGAGGACCAGGACCGAAGGCAGGGCGTCCTCACTATCGGTGCGCCGATCATGAACCGGAGCACGGACGAAGTCATCAGCGCGGTTTCGGTTTCGGGGCCGAAGAGCCGCGTGGACGAGTCGAAGCGAATCGACGACCTCGTCGCAGCCGTCAAGAAGGCGGCGAACGTCATCGAACTTCGCTACTCCCACTACTAGCTGCGATACGTTCGTTTTCCGACACTTGGATGCAACGGAAGGGAGACGTGTTCGACACTCTTGAACAAAGTTCTATACGCCGGAACGTGTAGCGCTCTCGCGAGAGGCATTACATAACTAACGGTGTAATCTTAGTTCCGATACGTTCCCCTTCGTATGACCGTATGAAATCGCCTCCGGCGCCGTATTTCGCTCCCGTAGACGGTGGACGAACGCTGTTGGAGCAGCGTGAACGGACGTCACCGAGGCCGTCGGACGGAGGGTGCGGGTCGCTCACCGGTCGCTCCGTTCAACGTTCTTGAATACACCTTCTCGCCCGTCGTCGCTCCGGGTACGAGCCGTTTCCGTCGAACGAAACTGACGGCACATGGGTCAATACGTCCGGTAGTGACGGTCGCACCGGTATTGGACGACCACCGGAACGACCGCGGGACTGTGACGGTTGCCGACTGGGAACGCCGGCCGGCAGGACCGTTCTCAATTTGAAAACGAGAGGCGGTTGTCCGTGGCTCGTAGGACGAACCGTTCCTCTCCGGTAGCTCGGAACGAGCGACGCCGATTCGGCTAAACCATTACAACGATACGGTTGTAAAGGTTATCGCTCGGTGGTTCCGAACGACGCTCGCGGATGGTTCGGTCGGGATACCGGTCCCTTGTTGTTCCCTATCACGGAACCGGTCGACCGGTCGTTTCGACGACCGTTCTGCCGAACCGTCCTAACTTCGGCTTCCGGTTGCGGCCGATATTTTCGGCGATTCTCGCGGTCACCGCTCGACCGAACGCTCGGGAGCGGTTCTGAAAAAGGGAACGATTTCCACGAAACGCCCGTCCTGGACGAGCGCGCGAAGGAGGTATCGATGTGAGACGGGTTACCATCGTCCGAATCCTTAAGAGACGGGGTTGCGAGAACTCGAGTGATGCAAGTCGGATCAGACCGCGGAGGCGATCGAACCTCCGCAGAATGGCGCGTAGAAGCGCTTCTCGATCGGATGACCCTGGATGAGAAGGCCGCGCAGTTGGGGTCGGTGAACGCCGAAAAACTGCTCGACGACGACGGAAACGTGGATCGGGAGGCGGCGGAACGGCACCTCGAAAACGGTATCGGGCACTTGACCCGAATCGGCGGCGAGGGGAGTCTCTCCCCGCGCGACGCCGCGGCACGGACGAACGAACTCCAGGCGTTCCTTCAGGACGAGACGCGACTCGGCATTCCCGCGATCCCGCACGAGGAATGTCTGAGCGGATACATGGGCCCCGAGGGGACGACGTTCCCTCAGACGATGGGACTCGCCTGCACGTGGTCGCCGGGGCTCGTCGAGGAGGTCACGTCCACGATCCGAAGTCAACTGGAAGCGATCGGCACTGCTCACGCGCTCTCCCCCGTTCTGGACGTCGCCCGCGATCTTCGGTGGGGCCGCGTCGAGGAGACGTTCGGCGAGGATCCGTACCTGGTCGCGACGATGGCCTGCAGCTACGTGAACGGTTTGCAGGGCGCTGGAGACGGCGTCTCGGCGACGCTCAAACATTTCGCCGGGCACGGTGCTGGCGAGGGCGGGAAGAACCGCAGTTCGGTCAACGTCGGTCGGCGGGAGCTCCGCGAAACCCACCTGTTCCCCTTTGAGGCCGCCGTCCGGACGGCCCACGCCGAGTCCGTGATGAACGCATATCACGACATCGACGGCATCCCGTGCGCGAGCGACGAGTGGCTGTTGACGGACGTGCTCCGCGACGAGTGGGGGTTCGACGGCACGGTGGTCTCCGACTACTACAGCGTCGAGTTCCTCCGGAGCGAACACGGCGTCGCAGCGTCGAAGCGTGAAGCCGGCGTAACAGCTGTCGAGGCTGGCATCGACGTCGAACTCCCCTACACGGACTGCTACGGCGAACACCTCGTGGACGCAGTCGAGGAGGGCGAACTGGCCGAGAAGACGCTCGATGCGGCGGTTCGCCGCGTCCTCCGCGCTAAAGTTCGGAAAGGGTTGTTCGACGACGCGACCGTCGACGTCGACGCCGCCGACGGCCCGTTTAACACCGCCGAGGCGGATGAACTCACCGCGCGCGCGGCCCGTGAATCGATGACCCTCCTGAAGAACGAGGACGACCTCCTACCCTTGAGTGGCGAGGAGACGGCGTCCGTCGCGATCGTCGGGCCGAAGGCCGACGACGCGCAGGAGCTCATGGGCGACTACGCCTACGCCGCCCACTACCCCGAAGAGGAGGTCGAACTCGACGCGACGACGCCGCTCGACGCCGTCCGAGCGCGCGGCGAATCGGCCGGATTCGAAGTCGTCCACGAGCCGGGGTGCACGACGACCGGTCCCTCGACCGAAGGTTTCGAGGCGGCCGAATCGGCTGCCGCCGACGCCGACGTCGCCGTCGCGTTCGTCGGCGCGCGTTCTGCCGTCGATTTCACCGATTTCGACGAGGAGAAGGTCGACCGCCCGAGCGTGCCCACCAGTGGTGAGGGCTGCGACGTGGTCGACCTGGATCTCCCCGGCGTCCAACAGGAGCTCGTCGAGCGCGTCCGCGCGACGGGGACGCCGCTGATCGTCGTCGTCGTGAGCGGGAAGCCACATTCCATCGAGTGGATCGCGGAGAAAGTGCCAGCGGTTCTCCACGCGTGGCTTCCCGGAGAACGTGGCGGCGAGGGTATCGCGGCCGTGTTGTTCGGCGAACACAACCCCGGCGGTCGCCTCGCCGTCTCTATCCCGCGGTCGGTCGGCCAACTGCCGGTTCACTACGACCGGAAACCGAACACCGCGAACGAGGAGTACGTCTACGCGGGGAGCGAGCCGCTCTACCCGTTCGGTCACGGGTTGAGCTACACCGATTTCGAGTACGGCGACCTCTCACTGTCGACCGATGCGCTCGCTCCGGCCGGGAGCATCACCGCCGAAATCACGGTTCGGAACGCGGGCGACCGCGGCGGACACGAGGTCGCCCAACTGTACGTCAGCGCGGAGAATCCGAGCCAAGCCCGGCCGGTGCAGGAACTGGTCGGGTTCGAACGCGTGTACCTTGACGCCGGCGAATCGAAGCGCGTCTGTTTCACCGTCGACGCCTCGCAGTTGGCGTTCCACGACCGCGACATGAACCTCGCCGTCGAGGCGGGTCCCTACGAGTTCCGCATCGGCCGGTCGGCGAGCGATATCGTTGCGGCGGCGGCGTTCGAGGTGACCGCGACAAAGGACGTGCCGGCGACCGGCCGAACGTACTTCACGGAGACGCGAGTCGAGGACGGCGAATAGCCACCCTTCGGAGACGGTTCTCGTTTCGCGTGGATCGCCGTCGAAAGAACTGACCTGCTCGCGGAATCGGGGATTCAGACGGTCACCGTCTTGTTCACCAGGCGTCCGATGTGGTCGATGTCGATGGTGACCTTGTCGCCTTCGAGGAGGGTGAACGTCTCCGGAGGGACGAGCGCGGTACCGGTGAGCAGAATCAGCGTCTCGGGCAGGTTGTTGTGGCGGCGGAGGTAGGAGACGAGTTCCTCGCAGGAAGTCGCCATCTCGCCCGTCGAGGTCGACCCCTCGTAAACCATCTCGCCGTCGCGCTCTATCGACAGCGACATCTGAAGGTCGTGGGGATCGCGGATGGTCTCCGGAGTGGCGATGCAAGGACCGATGGAGCAGCAGCGGTCGTACACCTTGGCCTGCGGGAGGTAGAGCGGATTCTCTCCCTCGATATCCCGGCTGGAAACGTCGTTGCCGATGGTGTAACCGACGACGTCGCCGCGGTGGAGGACGACGCCCAGTTCCGGTTCAGGAACGTTCCAACTGGAATCGCCGCGTACGCCGATTTCCTCCAGCGGACCGACCGTCCGCGACGGCGTCGCCTTCAGGAACAGTTCCGGACGTTCCCGCTCGTAGACGTCGATGTACACCTCCGGCTTTCCGCTTTCGGCCTCGCGGGCCTCCTCGCTGATGCGGTAGGTGACGCCGGCCGCCCATACCTCGTCCGCGATGACCGGCTGGAGGACGTTCTCGTCGAGGACGCTCCGATCGATGCGGTCGGAGTCGTCGAGACGTTTGCGGGCGATAGCGTCGATGGACTCGTCGTTCGCGTTCGCGGCGCGTGCCAGCGCCCGGAACGAGCCGAGGTCGGGCGAGGCGGAGGTCAAATCATACGCGGTTTCGTCGTCAGCTACCGCGATGAGCGAATCCGTGGCTGCACGCTCTCCGCCGTGGAGTCGGTAATAGCGCATACATGGTGATGAGCGGACGGTGTTAAAAGAGTATCGCCACGGTAGTTACCGCGAGACGGGACGGAATTCGATTCCGAATTCGAACGCCTCGGGGTGAACGCGGTACCGTTCTAGCGTCGGCGGACCGCAGCTCCCCGAGCCGAGTCCGCAGTGAGTGTGATTTAGCGACACCGCGATCTCGTCGCGTCGGGGGAGTTCGTGTACGTGTTCGGCGTCGTCCAGCTCCTCGATCGCGTAGCGATGGGCGCTGACGTCGAACGACGAGTCGCCCGAGACGTGGACGCCGAGACCCTGTGCATCGGCGAACGTCACCCACCGGACGTCGGTTCGGTTACCGTTCTCCTGCGGTCTAACGTACGGCGTGTGGAGTTCGTCCACGGTCTTCTCGTACCGCCCGACGAGCGCCGATTCCTTGCTATCGACGTACGACTCGCCCGGGCCGCGACCGTACCAAGCGACCCGATCGAAGTCGTCGCGGAGCGTTAAATCGAGGCCGACGCGTGGGAGCGACGGCAGCGCGGACAGGTGCTCCGGTTCGAGTCGTGTATCAATTTCGACGACGCCGGTGTCGCGTATCGTGTACCGTTGCTCCGCGGCGAAGCCGTGGTCGAATATCGGCGGAGCGAGGCGTCCCTCGACCGAGATTTCCACGCTCCCGTCGCGGTTCGTCTTGTGCGTGACGGCGTCGGTTCGAAACCGGAGTTCGTCGAGGCCGTGTTCCCGCCAGAGCTGTTCGAACCCGACGCTCCTGACGTCCGCCTCCTCGGGCGGCTTCCCGTTCTCGTACAGCTCCGTCAGCCGGGAGAGGAGCTGTCGGGAGGGGGGTAATCCGATGTCGTTGTCCGTCGGTGCCCGCCAGAGTCCGATCCGCGGCCCCTCGACCAGCAGGTCTCGTCCCTGGTACGCCAGCGAGTCGACGACCCCGTCCGTCGCGTCGAACACCAGTTCGAAGTGTGCGTTCGACACGACGATCTCGTCGTCAGTCGCCTCGCAATCGAGCGGAGCCGAAATACCCGTCGACGGCGTCGCCGATTCGCCGCTGCCGGGTAGTTCGAACTGTCCGGTCGCCACGGTGTGCTCCGCCGGAGCCCACCGCGTCCGCGTGGCGAGCGACGCCTCGATCGTGAGCAGATACTCCGCGTCGCGCTCGAACTCGTCGAACTCGAACGGCACCGACACGGATCCGCTCTCGCCAGCACCGACGTTCGGCAGGTCGAGCGCGCCGCTCCGCACCACTCGCCCGTCGGCTTCGACGCGCCATGCCGCCCGGAGATGATCGAGCGACCGAAAATCGTAGCGGTTCTCGACGGTCAGGACGCAGCGTTCGAGGTCTTGGGCCGAGAACGCGACGGGCTCGATGACCTTCTTGTACTCGGTCAAACCAGGCGAAGGTTCGCGGTCGGGGAAGACGAGACCGTTGATGTTGAAGTTCCCGTCGTTGGGCTCGTCGTCGAAGTCGCCGCCGTAGGCGAACCACTCTTCACCGTCGTCGGTCGTCCGCCGGAGGCCTTGGTCGATCCAATCCCAGACGAACCCGCCCTGCAGACGGTCGTACTCGTAAAACAGATCCCAGTATTCGCGGAGGTTTCCGGGTCCGTTACCCATCGCGTGCGCGTACTCGCAGGCGATGACGGGATGTTCCGGATCGCTTTCGGTCGCCCACGCTTCGAGTTGCTCGAGGGAAGGGTACATCGGCCCGACGATGTCGGAGACTCGCTGCTCGACGTCCGGTTCGTAGTGGATCGGTCGAGTCGGATCACGCTTCCGCGTCGCCTCGGCCATCGCCTCGTGGTTTACGCCGAAGTCCGACTCGTTGCCCAACGACCAGATGACTACGCTCGGATGGTTCTTGTCCCGCTCGACCATCCGAATCATCCGGTCAACGTAGGCGTCCTCCCAGGTGCGGTCGTCGCTAACGTGCCGAACGTCGTCGGCGTACTCCATCCCGTGGCACTCGATATCGGTCTCGTCGAGCACGTACAGTCCGTACTCGTCGCAGAGGTCGTAGAAGCGCGCGTCGTTCGGGTAGTGCGCCGTCCGAACCGCGTTGATGTTGTGGCGCTTCATCAGCTCGACGTCCTCGCGCATCGTCTCGAAGGAAACCGCACGGCCGCGGTCGGGGTGGAAGTCGTGGCGGTTCACTCCCCGAATCGTCACCGCCTCGCCGTTGATCAGAAGCCGACCGTCCGCGACCTCGACCTCGCGGAATCCCACCGTCTCCGGGACGACTTCCGTCACGCTCCCGTCCGCGTTCCGAAGCGTGAGTAACAGTGTGTAGCAGGCGGGCGTCTCCGCGGTCCACTTGTCGGGCCGTTCGACCGCCGTCTCGGCGGTGATCGTCTTCGTTTCCCCGGACCCGACGCTGGCGGTGCCGTCGAGTTCGGCCACGGTCGCTCCCGACTCGTCGAGCAGCGTTATCTCGACGAAGGCGGTCTCCGCGTCGCTTCCGGCGTTCAACACGTCGACGGCCACGCCGAGCCGACCGTCCGCATACTCGTCGTCCAACTCCGCTCGAACGTCGACGTCGGCGACGTGCACCTCGGGCAGGGCGTAAGCGTACACGTCACGGAAGATACCGCTGAGCCACCACATGTCCTGATCCTCGATGTAGCTGCCGTTAGTCCACTTGTACACGCGCAACGAGACCGCGTTCTCGCCCGGCTCGACGTAGTCGCTGACGTCGAACTCCGAGGGCAGCCTGGCACCCTCGCTGTAACCGACCCGCTCGCCGTTGACCCAGAGGTGAAACGCAGAGTCGACGCCTTCGAACCGCAGCCGAATTCGACGCCCGTCCCACTCCTCGCTGACGTGGAACGTTCGGCGGTACGACGCCGTGGGGTTCTCCGTCGGGACGTTGGGTGGGTCCGCCGGAAAGGGGTAGACGACGTTGGTGTAGTGCGGAGTGCCGTAGCCGCCCGCCTGCCAGCTCAGCGGTACTTCGATGCCGTCCCACTCGTCGGCGTCGAACGACGGCTCGTGAAATCGATCGGGCGCGTCGCTCGGCGTCGACGCCAGGTGGAACGCCCACTCGCCGTTTAGCGGCGTCACCCACGGCGATGCGCTCCGGATGCCGGTTCGTGCCGTCTTCGAATCGGGATACGGCAACACGTCCGCGTGCGGTGAGAGTCGGTTGCGACCGATGATCCGCGGATCTATCCAATCGTCCATGATGCGTCCAGATTCGCCCGCCGGTGATTATTCTTCCGGACGGATACCGGAGATCGCGCCGGCGATCAGGCGTCCAGCGGACGGCGCTTCGGAGAGTCCGCATCTCGATTCGAGCCTGTCCGTGACCGGTTCGCCGACCGAGTGATCCGTCGCGAAGGTCGGGCGCGTTCTGACGTCCGGATGTCGACCGTGGTGGGGCGAGATTCACACCCGACAACGGTATTGCGATATATTCCCCGGTAATTATATAATGCTCCTTTGCGACAATTGCGATATGTCGTCGAGAGATGACGGTATCGAGGATTCCGAGACGGAATCCGTCGAGGGTACGACCGATCGGACGGAAGAATATTCGCGCCGGGAGTTCGTGGAAACGGCCGCCACCATGTGCGGAGTCGCCGCATCGGCGAGTCTGGCAGGGTGTCAGGGTCTCGGCGGTGACGGCGGCACCGACGGTAACGGCGAAGGGGACTTCCTGTGGTGGACGATGCGAGGCTACATCCCCGCGGAGACGAAGGCCATCAAAAAGGCGGCCAAAGGCTACGAAGACGCCGCCGACCGGAAGGTCAACGTGACCACCAACGTCGTCGTCTGGGATCAGGTGTTCCAGGAGTGGAGCGCCTCCATCGAGGGACGTTCGATGCCGAACGTCTCCGAGATGGCGTGCGAGCACGCGGTCGATTTCGGCAACCGAGGCGCGGCCCGCCCCAACTCCGAACTGTTCAACAAGTACGACGACTGGTACGACACGATTGCGTCGTGGGGCAAATTCGACGGCGAGTTCTGGGGGCTCCCGTGGTTCATGGAGCTTCGCACCAGTCACGTCAACATGAATCTCCTCGAGAAAGCCGGCGTGTCGAAACCGCCGGAGACGTGGGCGGAGCTCATCGAGACCGGAAAGGTCGTCTCCAGAAACACCGACGCTTCCGGGTTCACCACGGCCGGCGCACAGGACTTCGTGACCGGCCAGAACGTGACCGCGTTCGCCCACCAGTCCAACGCGTCGATGTACGACTACTCCGACGGGAAGTTCACGGTCGAAATCGACAGTCCGGGATCGCTGTTCGCCCACCTCTGGACGCTGAGCCTGCGCGAAAAGTGGAACGTCGCCCCCGGCGGTTGGGGCGGCATCGACACGACCGCCGCCGAGGAGCTGTACCGAAAGGAGCGGACGGCGATCGCACACAACCCGACGGATCTGGCCCGGAGCCTCATCGATCCGCAGGACGGCGTCTCCGACGGTAACAAGAAGCTGGCCGAGGCCACGGAGCTGACCCCGATGCCGGCCGGCCCGAACGGAAAGCGACAGTCCTTCATGGGCGGAAGCTGCTTGACGACGTTCAAAAAGAACGTCACCCGCCACAACGTCGAAGATAAGCTATCGCTCGGCTTCATGGACTACATGACGCAGCCGGACACGCTGAACAAGTACTTCCCGGTCTCCGCGCCGAACTTTCTGCCGGTTCGGCGCGGGCAAGAGGAGATGGAGCTGTTCACCGACAACCCGACCAAGATTCCCGACTCCTGGCTCAAGGCCCGCCTGAAACAGGCCCCGAACGCCGTTCGGTACGGCATTACCGGTGCCGGACGCGCCGCCCCGTTCATGGGCTCGTTGGAGGGAAGCACGTCGGGCTACTCGACCGCCATATCGGGGATGATCGGATCTAACAAGGATCCTAAAACGGCGCTCCGCAGCATGGCCAACAAGGCCCGCTCGACGATCAACGACGCCGACTACATCGACTACGAGTTGAAAAAGAAAACCGAGGGGCCCTCGCTGGACGACGCCCCGGACGCCGTCCAGCCGTGGATTCGGGGCGACGGCGTGCCGAAGATACACAACCCGTACGCGTAACGACAGGGTCCGCCGCGCTCGCCGGAACGCCGCCTTCGGTAGCGGCGGCTTTTCGGCGATAGGTGCGGCCGAGATGCACATAAATTAAAGTACCTGTGCCCCACTCTCACGATAGAGCATGTCAAAGGCTACCTCGTCGATCGGTGGCATTACCGTTCCGAATGAGTACCAGTACTGGCTCTCGAAGGAGAGCCTCTGGGGATGGCTGTTCCTGTTGCCGTCGCTCGCTGCACTCGCGCTCATCAGCGTCGTCCCGATTCTGCGGGGAATCGCGTTGAGCTTCTACGAGTACGGCGGCCTACGAGAGGACGTCTTCGTCGGATTCGACAACTACGTCGAGGTCTTCGGACTGCCCGACTTCTGGGTGGTCATGAAGAACACGCTCGTTTGGTCGTTCGCCGCCGTGGTTCTGATGGCGGCGGTCGGACTGGCGTTCGCCGTCCTCCTCAATCGCGAGTTCAGGGGCCGCTCCGTCGCCACCACGCTCCTGTTGCTCCCGTGGACGATTCCGTTTATCGCGGTCTCGCTGAACTGGAAGCTGCTGTTCAATTACGAACTGGGGATGTTCAACGGTCTCCTCGAAGTTCTCGGGTTCGGAAACGGAATCGAGTGGCTGGGTCGGTCGCGGTACGCGCTGTTTTCCGTGACGCTGGCGTACGTCTGGCGCAACTTCCCCTTTTTCATGATCACCTTTCTCGCGGCGATGAAGGGTGTTCCGCAGGACCTCTACGAGGCGGCTCGGGTCGACGGTTCGACCCGACTGGATCTGTTCCGACACATCACGCTACCGTTCCTCCAGCCCATCGGCGTCGTGACGACGCTGCTGATGAGCCTGTGGACGCTGAACCACTTCACGCTCGTCTTCGTGATGACGAGCGGCGGCCCCGGAAACTCGTCGATGGTGTTGCCGGTGTACGTCTACCGGCAGGCGTTCATCCAGAACGATTTCGGTATCGCTGCCGCGATAGCGGTCGTGATGTTGGTCATCATGCTGGCGTACGGAATGGTGTACCTGCGGTTCTACCAAGAGGAAGTCGGAGGGAAGTAATATGGCGAGTAAAACGCGAGACACGATCGAACCGTTCGGCGTCGAAGTATCCCCGAAAACCGCAGAGTGGGCCAAGAAAGTCGGCTTCCACGCGCTTTTGTGGTCGTCGATCTTCGTGGTGCTGTTGCCGGTCTTCTGGATGGTCGTCGTATCGCTGAACCAGGTCGCGTTCGACACGTTCATCCGCAATCCTGGCGCTTGGCTGGAGGGCGTCAGTTTCGACGCTTACCGCCGGATGCTGTACCAGACGAACTTCCTCATCTGGTTCCGCAACAGTGTCATCGTCACGGTCGCGTCGACCGCACTGAGTATCCTCATCTGTACGTTCGGAGCCTACAGCATCGGCCGACTCGATTTCAAGGGTCGCAAGGCGGTGGCGACCTTCCTCCTCCTCACGCAGATGTTCCCCCTCATCCTGGTGGCGGTGCCGCTGTTTCTCATCTTCCGAAGCATCGGCCTGTTCAACAGCCTCCTCGGGCTCACCATCGCGTACGTCGCGTTCGTGCTGCCGTTCTCGATCTGGATGCTGCGGGGTTTCTACGAGAACCTCCCCGAGTCCCTGGAGGAGGCGGCGATGATCGACGGCAGTACCCGCATCGGCGCGGTCGTGCGGGTCATCGTCCCGCTGTCGGCCCCTGCCATCGCGACGACCGCCATCTTCGCGTGGATCTTCGCGTGGAACGAGTTCGTGATGGCGCTCATTCTCATCAACGACGACGGGAAGATGACGCTTCCCCCCGGACTTGGAACGTGGGTCGGCCAGTACACCCTCCAGTGGGATCTGTTGATGGCCGGCGCACTGGGCGCGACGCTCCCGCTGTTCGTCATCCTCTTTTTCCTCCAGAAGTACATCATCAACGGTCTGGCGGAGGGCGCGGTCAAGACCTGACCCTGACTCGCTGCCCGTCGCCGCCACGCGTCGTCGCCCTCGACGACGTTCGCGGGACGCACCACCCCACGTTACGGTTCGGCGGCGTTCGAACGCGAGCACGGTGATCTTTCCCGTGCGACCAACCAAAGTAATAAATAGGTACGATAGGAATCTCCCCCCAGCATGAGTCGAATCCTGTTCGACAGCGTAACGAAGGTTTACGACGAGAACATCCTCGCCGTCGAGGAGTTCGACCTTCGAATCGACGACGGAGAGTTCCTGACGCTCGTCGGCCCGAGCGGTTCCGGGAAGTCGACGTTGCTCCGGATGGTCGCCGGTCTGGAGGAGATAACCGGTGGCGAAATTCGGATCGGCGACACCACCGTCAACCGACTGCCGCCGCGTAATCGGGATATCGCGATGGTGTTCCAGAACTACGCACTGTATCCGCACCTGACGGTGCGCGAGAACATGGCGTTCGGCCTCAAGCGTTCGACGGAGCTTCCCCCCGGGGAGATCGACGAACGGGTCGAGGAGGCCGCCGAGTTGATGGGTATCGGGAACCTGCTCGATCAGAAGCCGAAACACCTCTCCGGCGGGCAGCGCCAGCGCGTCGCCACCGGCCGTGCCATCGTCCGCGATCCGGCGGTGTTTCTGTTCGACGAGCCGCTGTCGAACCTCGACGCGAAGCTCCGAAAACACATGCGGACGCAGCTACAGCGCCTCCACCAGACGCTCGAAACCACGACGATCTACGTCACACACGACCAGGAGGAGGCGATGACCATGAGCGACCGCATCGCCATTTTGAACGAGGGGATGCTCCAGCAAGTCGGTACCCCCCGTCAGGTGTACAACCAACCGGAGAATACGTTCGTCGCGCAGTTCATCGGCAGCCCGTCCATGAACATGTTCGTCGCGGAACTGGACAGAACCGGCGACCGACCTCGGTTCACCGGGGACGTGGAGGTCGACGTTTCCGAGCAGCGAGCCGAGTCGATCGATAACCGGAGCGACGCCGACCGGTTCTTGCTCGGCATCCGCCCAGAGCACATCGCGGTTCACGAATCGCCAACTCCGGAGTCGGTGCCGGCGTACGTCGACATCATCGAACCCCTTGGGAGCAACGACCTGTTGTACTTCGAACTCGAGGACGGCGTCGGTGTCGACCGCGTCGTGGCCGAGGACGTCGATATCGGCGCGGACGAGGAGGGCGACGAGGAGGAGTACAAGGCGTTCATAGAACCCGAATCGATCCCGAATCGATACGAGAGCGGTGACACGCCCGTCCACTTGACGTTCGATACGAACCACGTACACGTGTTCGATCCGCGAACCGGCGAGAACCTCGACGATGGACGACCCGCTACTACCGAATCTCGGCCTGAATCCGCCAGAGGGGCCGGCGACTAACGGACGTGATGAACTCCATGCGAACACAGAACGTCGACATCCGGTGGCGACGGAGGCAGTTCGACCGGTCGGCGACCGTCCTCGTGCGCGTATGAGCGCGGACGACACCCCCCAGTACGGGTACGACACGGACGTCGATTCCAACTCCGACCCTCGCGCGACGGGAGGCGGCGACGCCACCCGGCGGCCGTGGCGTCGGCTAGCGGCCGAGTTAACGAGTGCCCGAAGCGTTTCGGATTTGGTCGGAACGGTCGAGCGGTACGGCTGGATACCGCCGCTCTTCGGACTGCTCCTGTCCGGCGTCGCGAGGGGCGTCTTCGAGCACCTCGCGGAACCGTTTGCCATGTCCCACGGGTACGTCTTTTCGGGATGGCAACTGGCCCTGGGGATAAACCTCTGCTACGGGTTCTTCTTCGTCGCATTCTCGTGGTTCCTGTACTTCGGCGTTATCGGTAGCTTCGCTGGCTACTTTTCCGAGGTGACGAAGATGGAGACGACGATATTCAGCGTCGGCGGATACCTGATGGTGCTTTTCGTCCCCGCGGTGGCCGTCGGCTCGGCTCTCGTCCTGACGATTCCGGCACCGGAGCCGGTCGTCGCGGGTGCGGCTCCGGCTCCCGCCGTCGCACGAACGCACGAGGCGGTGGCGAACACCCTTCAGATGCGGATCGTCGGCGCGATGATGGCAGGGGGATGGGTCCTCGTCGGGTTTCTGATGCTCCCCGTCGTGAGCGAACTCTACGACGTCGACGGCAGGGCGAGCGTCCTCTCCGTGCTCCCGGCGACCCTGGTCGCGGTGACCGCGACGCAGCTCCTCTGATTCCCGTCCGGCGTCCCACCGGGCTAGTACGTCGGCTCTTCGAGCGCGCGATCGACCGTCGGTTCACGCTCGTCGAGGAGGACACCGTCGATGCGGGTGAGGGCGTTGACGAACTCGATGGCCCGAACGAGCCCCGAGACCCGAATCTGGAACGGGTCGAGTCCGCCCCCGTCGGCGGTCACGTCGTCGACGACGGTTCCGTCGCTCGAGACGGCGGCTCGACGGTGGCCCGCGTCGTGGCGCACTCGCAGTTCGAGCAGCGCGTCTAGCGGGTTCAGACCGGCGTTGGCGGCCAGCGTCTTCGGGATCGATTCGAGCGCGTCCGCGAACCCCTCCGCGGCGAGTTGCTCGCGCCCGTCGAAGCGCATCGCCAGCGATCTAACCGCCCGGGCCGCCGCCACGTCGGCGGCGCCACCGGCCGGGAGCGCCGCGGGGGTTTTGATGCAGGCGCGCAGCGCGTTCTTACCGTCCCTGACGCGCCGTTCGGCCTCCTCGGAGGCAGTCTGCGTTCCGCCTCGGACGACGAGAGTGACCGCCGGTGCCTCCACGTCTTCGGAGGGCTGGAACGCCACCCAGTCGTCGTCACGACCCGTATCGCGGAGCTGTACGGTGGCGTTTCCGAGCGCGTCGGCGTCGATTCGGCCGCTCGGTCGAACCGGGCCGCGAGGGGTCGCACCGGTCGCTCGAGCGATGTACTCGAAATCGGTTCGCTTGACGTTCCGGAGGAGAACCGCCCCGTGTCGGGCCAGCTCCTTGGCGATGGCCATGTCGACGTCGCCGGTCGCGACGACGGCGACGGCACCCGTCAGTCCGATGTTCGCGGCGATCTTCTCGCTCTCGTCGAGTCCGCCAACCGTTCGCTCGGCGTCGGTCGCGCCCTCGACTGTGACGCTCACGTCGGCCGCGGGACTCCGGCACCGGAGATCTCCCTCGATGAGCAGCACCGCCCCCGTCGCCGGGAGGAGGCGTTCGGCGGTCACGACGTTCTCGGGAAGCACGACGCCCTCGACGAGCGTCGAGTCAGCGACGCTTCCGCCCGGCACGGCGACGGTCTTTGCGTGGTCGAGTCGGACGCTCCCCGTCTCCGGATCGGAGACGCGAAGGACGGCGTCGACGACGGTGTCCGCAAACTCGTCGAGGGGCCACGACCCGCTCCGTCCGTTCGTCATCCCGGTCATCGCGACGGCGCGCAACCGAGCGCGGTCGAGTTCTCCGGCCGAGTTCGCCAGCGGAATCGACGTTTCGTCCCACAGCTCAAGCGTCCGTTGTCCGCCGATCGAAAACCCCTCGATCACGTCGGTCGGGTGGACGCCCCGGTCGACAAGATCCATCGCCGTCGACAACAGCTCCGACGCCAACAGCACCATAGTCGTCGAACCGTCGCCGTAGTCGGTCTCGTGATCCTCCGTCGCTCGGATGAAGCGTCGTGCGATCGGGTGGCTCGTCTCCCCCTCGAACTCCTCCATGATGGCGCTGCCGTCGTTGCTGACGAATCCGCGGAGTTCGCCGTCGGCCATTCGCCGCACGATCATTTTATCGATCCCCCACGGTCCGAGCGTGCTCCGAACGAGATCGCCCATTTGTACTGCCGCGTCGCGGATCATCCGGCGCGTCTCGGAGGACGGTACTCTCTTCCAACCGGTGTACAGTTCGTTCGTCATGGCGTCTTCTGGAACTGAATATCGTTTCGATGCGAGTAGTGCGTGGTAATCGCCTCGGGACTGCTGCCGATCATCAAACTACCGAACCAGCAGTTTATCGTAGGCGACCAGCGCGACGATAAGTATCGACGCCGCGTACGCCACTTCCACGATGAGCGGTTCCTGCTGTCCGCGGAGCCACGCGATGCCGGCGGCCGTAACGACGACGGTCGCGACGATCAGCGCCAGCAGAATCCCGGCGTTGCGCCGCTCGTTGAGATTGACAGACATTGGCATGAATTCCGCACTCTTTCTATAAATAAGCGGTGGTTCAGAGGGCGCGGAAACTAGTTCCGACCGTTCGTCGGTCAGTCGAAGAGCGTCTCGCCCGCGACCATGTGCTCGGCGACGGCGTCTAAGTCGAGCGTGAGACCGAGACCGGGTTTCTCGGGGATTTCCATCCGGCCCTCCCGGATGAGACCGTCTTCCTCGACGAGATCCTCCCACCAGCCGAGCTGGTAGGAGTGGTACTCCACCGCCAGCGAGTTCGGGATGGCCGCCGCGACCTGCGCGGACGCCATCGTACCGATGGGTGAGGAGACGTTGTGCATCGCGACCGGAATGTAGTAGGTGTCGGCGAGGTCGGCGATCTTCCGCGTCTCGCGCATTCCGCCCACGCGGGGCAGGTCGGGCGCGATAATATCCACCGCCTGCTGTTCGATGAGGGTGCGCTGGCCGTGCTTGCGGTAGACGTTTTCCCCCACGGCGATTGGCGTCGTGGTGGATCTCGTGATTTCTTTTTGGACGTCGTGATTCTCCGGCGGCACGGGATCTTCGAGCCACCACACGTCGTACTCCTCGAGTGCGGCGGCGAGACGCCGAGCGCTGCCGCCCGCGAACGACCAGTGGCAGTCGAACGCCACGTCGGCGCGGTCGCCAACCGTCTCGCAGACCTGCTTTACGATCTCGACCTTGTGGTCTATCTCGGGACCGCGGAGGTGGCGGTTCGCGCGGTCCTTCTCGTGGCCCGAGGGAACGTCGAGGTCGAACTTCAGGGCGTCGTAGCCGAGTTCCGAGACGACGCGCTCGGCCTCCTTCGCGTTGGAGGCGGGTTCCGACTCGTCGCCGGCGTGGCAGTCGCAGTAGATGCGCACCTCGTCGCGGTACTTTCCGCCGACGAGCTGATAGGCCGGCACTTCGAGGAGCTTCCCCGCCACGTCGTGGAGTGCGATTTCGATTCCGGAGATGCCGGAGATAGTCTTCCCGGAGATCGAGCCCTCGCCGGACATCTTCTGGACGAGGTGTTCGTAGAGGCGGTCGATGTCGAGAGGATTCTCGCCGACGAGGAAGGGTTTCATCCGTTCGATGATAGCCGTGTCGCCGCCGCCCCAGTAGGCTTCGCCCGTGCCGACCACGCCGGCGTCGGTGTAGACGCGGACGAGAATCCACGGATAGTTGCCGTCCACCATCGTCGTCTGTACGTCGGTTATCTCCGCGTCGCGGACGCCGCCGCGGCGGTTGGTGAGACACATCGTCTCGCCGGAGAGGTCGCGCATCGTATACTCCGCGTTCGGGTCGCGGAGCTTCGAGTGGTCAACCATTGCGTGCGAGGTATTCCCAGGACCGGTAGTAAAGCTTGTGCATCGGCGGGTGAGCGTCGAATCGAACTTACTCGACCGTGACGCGTTCGCCGGCGTCGGCGGCCTCGTAGATGGCCGCGAGCGTCCGCATGTCGACGAGAGCGTGCTCGCCGTCGGGGGAGGGCGCGACGCCGCGGAGGACGCGGTCGGCGAAGTAATCGAACTCCTCGATCATCTCGTCGCCCGTGACGTCGCGGCGACCGTCGTCGATCTCGACTTCGCGCTCGTCGAGTCGTCTGAGCCTGAGCGTCTGCGGCGTCTGCCCGAGGAAGGCTGGTTCGAGCACCAGTTCGCCCTCCGTCCCGACGACCCGGAGGTAACCCGACCGATAGGAGTGCTGGCTGGCCGTACAGGATGCGTACGTTCCGTCGTCGAACCGGAGCGAGAAGGTCGCGTGCTGGTCGGGAACCTTGCGGAACGCTTCGTTCTCGGAGTGCATCTGCGCAGTTACGCTCACGGGGTCGGCGTCGAGGACGAATCGAGACGTGTTCAGGGGGTAGATACCCAGATCCATCACCGTCGCGCCGTAGCCCGTGAGTTCGGGGTCGAGTCGCCACTGGTTGGGGTCGGTCGAGACGGCGTCGAGCAGCTGCTGGCCCATGTGACCGTGGACGGCGACCGGGTCGCCGACCGCCCCGTCGCGAACGAGTTCGCGCATCCGGCGAACCTGCGGGTCGGTCTGCATCCGGTACGCGACCATCAGCGGCACGTCCTCGGCGGCCGCGACGAGTTCCTCGGCCCGGTCCAGCGTCGCCTCCATCGGCTTCTCGCAGAGAACCGCCTTGCCGTGGTCGGCCGCGGCCTCGACGTACGGGAGGTGGTGGGCGTTGGGCGTGCAGACGTACACCGCGTCGTACTCGTCGGTCGCCGCGCCGTCGACGAACTCGTCGTAGGTGATGGCCGCAGTGACGGTCGAGGTTTCGTCGGCGACCTCCTCGGCCTTCTCGCGGCGACCGCTGACTGCGACGGTCGTCTCGCAGAACTTCGACCGACCGACGGCCGGAATCGCCTGCTCGCGCGTCCACCAGCCGAGCCCCACCGTGGCGAGGCGGAGGGTTCCCGACTCCAATTCCTCCCAGTCCCGCTGTCTGACGTCGTCCAGGTAGTCAGCGACTGTCATGGATTGGTGGTTCGAGCCGACCGGCAAAAGTGTAGTGGACTTCACGCCGCGAGGATTGGCGACGAATCTTCGTCGCACCGTAAGAATCGTATGGGGTTAGTGAGAAGCGTGGTACGATGACGGAGAGCAAGCGAAATTACGTGAACGGAGAGTGGATCGTATCTGAAACCGGCGAGACCGTCGCCGTCGAGAATCCCGCGAACCCGAACGAGGTCGTCGCGCGCTACCAGCAATCCGGCGCGGTCGACGCGACCGCCGCCGTCGAAGCCGCCGACGCCGCGGCCGACGACTGGGCCTCGACGCCGGGCCCCGAACGCGGCCGAATCCTTCGCGAAGCCGGAGTCCGACTCGCGGAGCGCAAGGACGAACTGACGAGCCTGCTCGTCGCAGAGGAGGGGAAGGCCCGCGCCGAAGCCGACGGGGAGGTACAGCGCGCCATCGACATCTTCCACTACTTCGCCGGGAAGGCGGCCGACCTCGGCGGGACGGTCAAGAGTCCGAGCGCACCGAACCAGAACCTCTACACCGTCGAGGAACCGGTCGGCGTCGCCGCCCTTATCACACCGTGGAACTACCCCATCGCCATCCCCGCGTGGAAGCTCGCGCCGGCGCTCGCCGCGGGCAACGCGGTGGTTCTGAAGCCGGCGTCGATAGCCCCCGGGGTAGCCCTCGAACTCGCGGCGGCGCTCGACGACGCTGAGCTTCCCGACGGCGTGCTGAACGTCGTCACGGGGCCGGGGAGCGCGGTCGGCACCGAGTTCATCGAACACGATGCGGTGGACGCCGTCTCGTTCACGGGCAGCAGCGAGGTCGGCAGGCTGGTGTACGAGCAAGCGACCAACGCGGGGAAGCGCGTCCAGACGGAACTCGGAGGGAAGAATCCGACCGTCGTCTCGGAGTCGGCCAATCCCGCGAAGGCCGCGGACATCGTCGCAGCCGGCGCGTTCGGGACGACCGGTCAGTCGTGTACCGCGTGTTCCCGCGCCATCGTCCACGAGAGCGTCTACGACGAGTTCGTCGACGAACTCGTCGACCGTGCGAAGTCGGTCGATATCGGTCCCGGCGCGGAGCACGAGATGGGGCCGCAGGTCAGCGCCGCCGAACGCGACTCGACGCTCGAATACATCGGAATCGCCGAGGACGAGGGTGCGACGCTTGCGGCCGGCGGCGGCGTCCCCGCGGGAGCGAAGGTCGAGTCGGGCTACTTCGTCGAACCGACCGTGTTCGTCGACGTGTCCCCGGACATGCGCATCGCCCAAGAGGAGGTCTTTGGACCGGTCGTCGCCGTCATCGAGGTGAGCGACTTTGACGGGGGCCTGGCGGTGGCGAACGACGTTTCCTACGGCCTCTCGGCGAGCATCGTCACCGACGACCACGCAGAAGCGAACCGGTTCGTCGACGAGGCGGAAGCCGGCGTGGTGAAGGTAAACGAGAAAACGACAGGCCTCGAACTCCACGTCCCCTTCGGCGGCTTCAAGCGGTCCTCCAGCGAGACGTGGCGCGAACAGGGCGACGCGGGACTGGACTTCTACACGATAGAGAAAACGGTGTACGACAGCTACTGACCGAGATTACTCGGCGTCGTCCGACTGAACGCGGCCGCGCTCGTCCGGAATCCCGGCGTAGTCGTGGAAGAACGATACCAACGTGTCGCGCCACAGTTTCGCGTGGTCGAGCTGCTCGTCGAAGCGTTCGGCGACGTGGCGGTGACGCCTCTCGTCGATAGCGTCCTCCAATTCTTTCCACCGGTCGCGCATGGTGCGAACCGCCTCGACGCCCTCGAAGCAGTTATCGTAGAGGTGTTGGAGGACCGTCGTTCCGTCGAGGTCGTACTCCCACGGAAGGTGGTGGAAGAACAACAGGAGTTCGCGCGGACAAGTCTCCGGCGACTCGTAGCGCTCCGCGACCGGGTCGGGGAACTGACCCGCGTAGCCGCTCCCGCTAGCGGTGCGGTCGACGCCGATGCCGTCCTCGCCAGCGCCGTGGTATCCGGGCCACTCCGCTGGCGACGGGTTGTAGTGGTTCTCCAGCACGTCGCCCTGATTGTACATCATGTGCATCAATCCGAGGTGACCGGTCGTGTAGTCGAGGACGGCCGGCCACGAGTCGTGGAGGATGCCGGCGATCGTTTCGACGACGAAGGGGTCGTTATCGAAGGTCTGGCGCACCCACTCGTCGGTGACGGTCTCGGCGTCGAGGTCGGGGTTCCAGACGAGGCGACCGTAACCGTAGAGATTCGCCTGCGCAAGGTAGTGACCCGTCCAGTTGGGGTCGTCACCAACGCTGCAGACGCCCGCGACGCCCTCGCCCTCGCTGCGCGTGAAGAGGCCCTTGACTGGCGTCCCTTCGCCGTCCGCGTAGGTGTCGAACTCGAACACCTCCTTCCACTGCGGGACGTGGTAACAGGCGTGAACGCCTTGTCCCGTATACTCCTGCGTGATCTGGAGTTCACAGGCGAGGTTCGTCCCGGGCAGTGCGCCGAACAGCGTCGAGACGGGTTCGCGGGGCTGGAAGTCGATGGGACCGTTCTTCACTTGGACGGTGACGTTGTCCCGGAACTCGCCGTCGAGCGGTTTGAACGTGTCGTAGGCCTGTACGGCGCGGTCTTCGTGCGAGCCGTAGACGAACGCGCGCCAGTACAGTCGACCGCCGTGCGGTTCGAGCGCACGCGCGAGGACGTTCGCCCCTTCGGCGTGGTCCCGGTCGTAGTCGTAGGGGCCGGGCTGTCCCTCCGAGTCGGCCTTGACGAGGAAGCCGCCGAAGTCGGGGACGCGGTCGTACACCTCGTCGACCGCGCCGGCCCACCACGCTTCGACGGCGTCGTCGAGCGGGTCGGCGGTGTCCAGGTCGCCGGCGAGTATCGGAGCGGCGTAGTTGACCGAGAGGTAGGTTCGGACGCCGTGACGCCGGAAGACGCTCGCCAATGCCTCGACCTTCTCCAGGTTCTCCGACCGGAGCAATTGCCACCCCTCCATCCCTGCGACGGCCTCATTCGCGCCCGGCCGGTCGGGCTTCTGCGTGTTGACGTTGTTGAGGACGATACCGTTGACGCCGACGGAAGCGAGGAGGCGGGCGTAGTCGCGGTACCGCGGTCGGAGGTCGGGGAGCCGTTCCCAGTCGAAGATGGATGCACCCGCGTACCCCCGTTCGACGGAGGCGCGGAAAGGGTTGTCCCAATGGTTGACGATGCGCTCCTCGGTTCGCGGTTCCTCGATGAGATCCAGATCGTCGACGGGTCGGTGCGTCGCGAGGAGGCGGAGTAGGTGGTACGTACCGTAGAGCATCCCCTTGTCGGTCGAGCCGGTGACGACCAAACAGTCCTTGTCCTCCCACTCGACCGACCGCAGGATGTACCCCTCGTCGTGGAGGTTCTCAACTTCGGTTTCGTCGACGGCGGCGCGAACGACCGCCATCCGCTCGCGTCGGCCGACGGCGAGGAATCCATCGACCGTCCGCGGCGGGTGCATCCACAGATGCGGTTCGCGACCGAGCAGTCCTTCGAGTCCGATGCGAAGTTCCTCGCGAGCCACGTCCAGTTCTGGCCCCTCGGTGGAGGCGAAGACGTGCGCACAGCGCTTGCGGTAGGACGACCGAAGTTCGGCGTCACTCACGCGGTCATACCGGAGCCAACAGTCGTCGTACTCGTCCGTGAGCATGTGACGAGGGGTTTCTCGGGCGCGATTAAAACAGTGCCGGTCGTTAACATGCGGTCGACGGGCCGCCGGACGGAGTCGGTATCGTAACAATCTAAAGGGCGCTTTCGGTACGGTGCAGTATGAGCGCGCGACGAGATCGGTTCTGGGATTTCATCTGCGTCTTCTCATCGCAGGCGTACGTGTTCCTCGCGGTGTCGGTCGCGCTGTTTTTCTTCTCCGTCTACGCGTGGTTCAACTCGCCCTCGCCGGGCACCAGAGCCCTCATTCCGCTCACCGTGGCGATACTGTCGGTCAACATCGTCGTGTTGTACGCGATCATTCGTCGCTGTCAGTCTCGCGATCTGTGAACGAGGCCTCGTCCGAGAACCTTCAGCGAGAAACGAATCCCGACTGCGGAGTCGGGCGACCGATCAGTCCTGGTGGCGAGCGCGCACTCGCGGGTTGAACAGCTTGTCGGTCGACTGGGAGAGCAGGATGAGGCCGAGGGAGAGTACCGCGACCATTACGATTGGCCAGATTATCCAGTGAACCATCGCAGCGCTAGTCAGCGCGCCGTTGGAGTAGGCCATATCCATCATGATACCCCAGTTTTCCACCGACCACGGCAGAACTGAGAGGTAGGACAGGCCGACGTAAGTGAACAGCACGCCCCGCATCGAACTCATGAAGTTGTAGAGGACGTACGGCATCACGTTCGGGAGGACGTCCTTGAGCAGGATCTCTCCGGTGGAGACGCCCATCGCGGTGGACGCCTCGACGTAGTCCTCTTCGCGGATGCCGAGCACCTGCGACCGGAGGTTGCGCGCCAGTCCTCCCCATCCGTTAATTCCGAGGAGAACGCCGATGAGTACCGGGTTCTCCGGCTTGAGCGTCACCGTGAGGACGATAATCAGGGGGAGGCCGGGGATCGTCAACGCCACGTCGGTCATCGTCGAAAGCGCCTCGTCGAGTCGCCCGCCGGAGAACCCGGCGACGGTTCCGACGAGCGTGCCGACGGTGACGACGAAGAGGCCGCCGCTGAGCATCAGCAGCAGCATCGGAGGGGTGCCGAACACGAGCAGTTTCATCAGATCGCGGCCCTGTGTGTCGGTGCCGAGCGGGTGCTCCATCGACTGGAAGGGCTGTTCTAGCCTGTCGCCCGCCCACATTTGCGTCGGCTCGAGGAGCCACACGCCGACGGTTCCTATCAGAACGTACGTCAGGACGATTCCGAACCCGAGTATCGCGCGCTTATCATCGAGCAGTATCTTCCCTGGGACGACGACGTACGCGTTCAGGAGGTCGCTCGCTGTGCCTTGCCACGTCTGTTCCACGTCCGATACCACTTCGAGGGGGATGTCCTCGGCTTCGATCGATGCGTCGCTCATCGGTTCTCACCCGCCGTTTTGATCCGCGGGTCGAGTCGACTGTAGGTCAGGTCGGCCACGAACACGCCGACGACGACCGCGACCGTGATTATCATGAACGCGCCCATCATGACCGGATAGTCGCGGCGCAGCGTCGCGTCCAACATGAGGTAGCCGACGCCCCGGTAGGAGAAGATCTGTTCTAAGATGACGGAGCCACCGAACATGAAGCCGATTTGGATCAATAGCCCGGTGTACAGAGGGAGGATAGCGTTCCGGGCCACGTACCGGTAGGAGATGCGGAAGTCGGACAGCCCGCGCAGTCGCGCACCGCGGATGTAATCCGATCCGAGCGTCTGGATGCTGTTCGCGCGCATGCTCAACGCGATACCGCCGAAGGAGGTCAACACGACAGACAGTATCGGCAGGGTCGCGTAGTACAGGACGCTCCTGTAGTAGGCCAGCGATCCGGGTTCGAGACCGGGCGCGTACTTCCCGCCCTGCGGAAATACGTCCCACTGGAACACGAACAGGAAGATGAAGAGGAAGGCGAGCGCGTAGAAGGGAATCGAGACGGCGAGCGTGCTGACGGTCGACGAGAATAGATCGAAGCGACTCCCCTCGGTGTAAGCCATCATCGCACCCAGTAGTATGCCGATGACGTACTGGAGCGTGATCGCGACCGAGAGGAGAAACACGGTCCACGGAAGAACGTCTGCCATCAGCGTGCTCACCTCGGCACCTTGGAGGTACGAGTATCCGAGGTCGCCTTGGAGCGCCGTGATGAGGTAATCGACGTACTGCTGCCACAGCGGTTCGTCGGGCTTGACGTTCAGATACAGGCGCACCTGACGGTCTATTGCCGCGTCCGACATCGTGGCGCCGTACTTCCGGTACAGCTCCGCGCGCAGCCTATCGATGGGACTGCCCGGCATTAGCCGGATCATCCCGAAGGTGATGGTGATCGTGGTCCAGAGCACCAACAGTCCCATTCCGATTCGCCGTAGCACCCAGCGCCAGTTCATCGGGAGACGCCCTCCGAACGTACGGTTTCGTCGTCGAGCGGTTCGCTCTCCCAGTAGGGATGTTCCGCCGGGCGTTCGCGGAAGCAGGCCGTGCGGTGTGTCGCGTCCTCGTCAAGCGTCGGCTTTTGCGACGCGCAGATTTCGCGGGCTTCCGGACACCGGGGGTGGAATCGGCACCCCGAGGGCGGGTTGATCGGATCCGGCACGTCGATGGTTCGGATGGGTGCCTCGTCGAGTTCGTCGTCCTCGTCTTGAATGTCGGTCGTCGCCCAGTGGAGCGCCTGCGTGTACGGGTGGCGCGGGTTCTGGACGATTTCCTCGGTTGGACCGATCTCGATGATCTCGCCGAGATACATGACGGCGATTCGTCCCCCCGCGCGCCCGGTCAGGTACCGGGCGTTCGTGAGGTTGTGCGAGATGAACAGGTACGACGTGTCGAACAGCTCCTGGAGCGTGATCATCAGGTCCATCATGTCGACGCGCATCGACACGTCCAGCGCGCTGACCGCTTCGTCGGCGAGGATGAGCTCGGGGTTCATCAATAAGGCTCGGATGAGCGTCACGCGTTGTTTCTCGCCGCCGGAGAGCTGGTGGGGGTAGCGCCCGGCGTAGTCCTCGGGCGGTGTCATCCCAGCGGCCTCCAGCATCGCCAGAACGCGCGCCCTTCGGTCGTTCGCGTCGAGATCCGACTGCCACCGTTTCATGGGTGTCTGGATGATCTTCTCCACCTTCCGGTTGGGATTTAGCGAGCTACCGGGATCTTGGTGAATGATCTGCAGCGACCGCCTAATCTCGCCGAATTCGATCGTGTTATCCGTGCCGTCCTTCACCTCCCAGATGTCGTAGTCTCGATACTTCACGCTACCGCCGGTCGGCTTTTGTAGTCCGACGGCCGTTTTGCCGAGCGTCGTCTTGCCGCAGCCGCTCTCGCCCACGACTGCGACGACGTCGTTGTCGTAGATTTCGAGGTCGACCCCGTCGACGGCTCGGACGACGTCCGGATCATCGAAGAGATTTAAGAGTCCCCCGTTGGACTGCTCGAAGTGGACTTCGACGTCGTCCATGACCACCACGGGTTCGTTCGACTGGTTCCCCTGTCGGTCTCGAACCTCGGCGGTCCCTTTCTCCAGAATTAACGGCAGTTCCTCGTCGACGCTCTCGTGGTGGAAACAGGCCACCTCCTGGCTGTCGGCGACCCGCTCCAATTCAGGGTCGCGGCGTCGACATTCGTCGGTGGCCAGCGGACACCGTGGGTGGTACGAACACCCCGGCGGAACGTCGACCGGGTCGGGGCTCGACCCCTCGATGGACTGGAGGTCGTCCAGCGACGTCGTGAGGTTCGGCACGGTGTTGAGCAGCGACCGCGTATAGGGGTGTTTCGACTTCCCGAGGTCGTCCGCCGGGAACACTTCCATCACCCCGAATGCGTACATCACGGCGATTCGGTCGCAGAGATTCTTGATGAGCGGTAGGTCGTGCGTGATGAAGACTATCGTCAGGTTATACTTCTTCTGTATGTCGTCTAGCAGCGTCAGGATGGACCGCTGCATGAGGAGGTCGAGCGCCGCCGTCGGCTCGTCCATCACCAGCACCTCCGGATCGAGGACCAAACTCAGCGCGATTAACACCCTCTGTTTCATCCCGCCGCTGAGTTCGTGCGGGTACGTATCGAGGACGCGGTCTGGTTCGAGGTGGAGATCGGTCAGTAAATCGCGAGCGTGCTCCATCCCGCGCTCGACGTTCCGACCGTGCGCCTTCAACGTTTCGAGGAAGTGACCGCGTATCTTGAGCGTCGGGTTGAAGAAGCTCATCGCCCCTTGGAAGACCATGGCGATCTCCTCCCAGCGGAGCGATTTGAGTTCGTCGTCGTCGAGGGCGAGGATGTTGACCGTCTCGCCCTCCTCGTTACGGTACGTGATCTCGCCGTCGACGACGCCGGGGTTAACGACGGCGTCGAGCAGTGCGGAAGCGAGCATCGATTTTCCGGATCCGCTCTCGCCGACGACGCCGAGCACCTCTCCGCGTCGGATATCCAACGAGATGTCGTCAAGTACCCTCGAAGTGCCGCGATCCATGTCGAACGTGACGTCGACTCCGCGGACTTCGAGGACGTTGTCTTGCTTGATTACTTGCTGAGACATGTGTTGTTCATGCTGAAACGGTAGTTATCATAGTTGACTCATACCTCATATTTCTATTGTCACCGGTTCGTCGTTTCCGTCCCCAGAAATCGGCATCAGTTCACGTCCGCGAGTACGTCGAAACCGTTCTCGCTCGGTGACCATGACACCTACTTTGAACTCATTGCGGGAACCGACATGAACGACCTATTGGTGAAGTCAAGACCCCACAACGGGTCGTCTTTGGCCGGCCACTTCCACTCGTCGGTGTAGTACATCATACCCCAATTTTCGACGTTTGTCGGGATGGACGGTAAGGTGTAATTGTGCACCCACGCGAGTTCTTCGAGCTTCTTCGTGTATTGCCGGCCGGAGAGTGTCGCAAGCCCGTCGATGGCCTTTCGGACGTTTACTTCCTCCAGGGAGCCGTTCTGGTCGCCGACCGGCATGGGAACTTCGATGGTCTTCGGGAAGTAAACCATGCTTTCCTCGCCGAACATCTCCGTCATGTAGGAAACCGGCGAGAGGGCGCTGGAGTGGGTTCGAAGCGAGTTCCACGTATCGTCGGAGCGACCCCAGAGAATGCTGCCGAACTGCTCGTTGACCCGGAACTCGGTTTTGAAGCCAAATTGGTTAAGTTGGCTCATGGTGGCCTGCCCGGTCGTCGGCCAGTGGTGGTAATTCGGAGAGATGTGCTTGATGACGAGGGGGCTCCCGTCGTAGTGCCACGTTCCGCCCTTCTTCGTCAGTCCCACCTCCTTCAACAACCGTTCGGCTTTCTTGTGGTTGGTCTCGTACGACTGCAGACGGTCGTGAACGTTCGGCAGAACCTTCTTTACATCGAAGAAGACGCCGTCGGCGCGGGTGACCTTGGTCGTCCGGGTCGGATGCGCGCGGGATATCTTCTCGTTGTCGAGGATGTAGGCGATAGCTTGCCGGAACTTCGGTTCGGTGTACACGTCCGGAACCCCTTTGGCGTCGGTGTTCCAGTTAAGCGCGAGCCCTTGGACCGAGGTTCCCTTCCGGATGACGACCTCCATGTTGTTCTTCTTCTCGATCTGCGCGAGGTGCTCCGGTTGCGGAAGCGGACCGGCCTCGATCTTCCCGGATAGGGCCGCCGATATCGGCTGGGAGCGACCGCCGGCGGCGTCGAAGTTCTCGACTCTTCCGGAGAACTCGATCGGCGAGTGGAACCCCTCGTTCGGAACCAGGGTTACGACGGTTCCGGTGGAGTCGGCGATCTTCCACGGACCGCACGTCACCGTTTCGGCTATGGGCCAGTCTTCGTCGTTGCTCAACTCTTGGTCGATCTTCTGGATCTCCTTGTCGCTTGACGCCTTCTCCAGGCGGTTTAGATACTCCACGAAGACCGTTTTCTTCCCGTCGATGGTGGACGGTGGGTTGAGGTGGAAATCCTGCGTGAACAGCTGTTTCGTCGCGTAATCAACGTTCACCTTACCGAGTTCGATGACGACCGTCTTATCGTCCTTTTTGGTCAGCTTCGATATGTTGTCCCAGAGCACCGAACCACCGAGCGCGACGTACTTGTTTATCTTGAGGTTCAAGAGTAGGTCGTCGGCGGTTACCTCGTCGCCCGACGTCCACTGCCAATCGTCGTACAGCCCGATGGTGATCGTTCCGTTCTTTTCGTTGATGTCGAGACTCTCGACGCCCGTGGTGACGAATCGGTTGTACTGATGTCGTTCTCCCTGATTGAACTCGACGCTGGTCGACCAGCGAGCGATGTGGGGGTGTATCATCCACGCGAACTCGTGATAGTTCGACGAGTTTCCCCACGGGTTCTGAATCTGGGACTGCGATTCTATCGCTCCAGGAATGAACGTGTGGAACTCCTGATTCTTTCCTCCGCCGACCGGCGTCGTATCACCGTCAGCCTCGCTGCCGTTGGAACAGCCTGCGACGAAGACGGCGGCGGCCGCTCCGGCCCCCTGAAGCATCTTACGCCGGCTAAGCCGGCCACTACCGTGTCGGTTCCCTGGGGAACCAGGATAGTTATCTCGATCCATGTGATATGGTATCCATACTACCGTGTGGATACATAACGTATATATTTTTTGGTTGTGTATCACTGTCACGGTGATTTAACGATCGCCGAACGGGGAGGAACGGGATACGCCGATCTCGATCACGGCTGTTCGTCTGGAGACGTGACCAGTAACCAACTTAGCGTTCGCACGAACCCGGGCCGAGTCGTCCGTCGGAACGCGTTGGACTTCCCGAACACGTCCGCGTCAGCGACGTTTCAATCCTGGAGGGGCTCCGCAACGGCCGCCACTTCGGCGAACGGTCGTTCTTCACTCCTCGGTGGAGGTTTTCGGTCTGGAGTCGGCTGAATCTCGCGCCACTGTTCCACCGATCGAACGGGTAGCGTTCGGTTTCGCGTTACCGCCTCGATGAATGAGCGTTCTGGGCAGCAGAACATTTATCATCACCGCCTTCAAGGAACTCAATCATGGACGCAAAACACCCGGTACAAACCACCGAAAAGACGCTCATGCTGGTCGAGGAGTTGAAGATACGGGGTTCCTGCGGGGTGACGGAACTCGCGGATAGTCTCGGAATGGGAAAGAGCATGGTTCACAATCACCTGACCACGCTCCAGAAGCACGGGTACGCACTGAAGGTCGGCGATGAGTATCAACTCGGCTTAAAGTTCCTCGATATCGGCGGGCACATCCGGAAGTCCATGGAACTCTACGAGGTGGCGGAACCCGAGGTAAAGTCACTCGCCGACGAAACCGGAGAGCTCGCGAATCTACTCGTGGAAGAACAAGGCAAAGGAGTCTATCTGATGCGAGCCAAGGGAGCGAAGGCCGTCGACCTCGACACGTACGCGGGTCTCCGGACGTACCTCCACACGACGGCGCTTGGAAAGGCTGTACTAGCGCATCTTCCCGAGGAGCGGGTCGAGGAGATAATCGACCGACACGGACTCAAGCGGAAGACGCCCCAGAGCATCGGAACGCGAGAGGAACTGTTCGACACGCTAGCGGACGTCCGAGAGCGCGGGTACGCCATCGACGACGGGGAACGTCTCGAGGGTCTCCGCTGCATCGCGGCCCCGGTGAAGACGTCCTCGAACGACGTCCTCGGAGCGATCAGCGTCTCGGCCCCAGCGAGCCGGGTCAGCGACGAAGACCTCCACGGAGGACTACCGAAGCGGGTGCTCAACGCGGCGAACGTCATCGAACTCAACATCAACTACTGAGCGCGGGTTGTTCTGTATTTGAGAACGGCATCCGCTGTCGACGTAATCGGAACGAGGTTGGTATTGGTTATCAGTACCTCTTTCTCTGCTTTACAGGTATAAGACTGTAATGGGTAAGGGGGTTGCCACCAATTCTCCCCCTCCGGTTCTCTATTTCGGAACAAGTTGGTGACGTCGTGACCTAAACGACTGATCCGTCGGTCGGCGACCGTCCTCGCGACCTCCGACCCCCGTTCGTCTCCCGGACTCGGTCGACTCTATCGGACGGATTTCACTCGGTACCGACGGTGGTCGAAATCGGCGTTCCACCGAACGCCGCAACACGGCGCAGTGGAGGTATCGTCTCCTGGCGTCTGTCGGAGCGTCAGTACGCGAACCGATACCCGAGCCCCGTGAGACTACTGATCGCCGCAACCCCACCCGTAGGCCTGCCATCCGCCGTCGGCGTACAGGACTTCGCCGGTGACGAAGTTGTCCCGCCCAACCAAAAAGAGCGCGCACTCCGCCATTTCTTCGACCGTCCCGAACCGGTTCAGGGGAGTCCGGTCGCGGATATCGTCGTCGGTGTAGCTCGCTGCACTCTGCGTTTGATCCGTGATTTCGGTCCAGATGAACCCCGGCGCGAGCGCGTTGACGTGTATATCGTGTTCCGCCCACTCGACCGCGAGCGTCCGCGTGAGGTTATTCACTCCGGCCTTCGACGCGCAGTAGGGCGAGCGCATCTGGAGGCCTCGACCACCCATCAGCGAGGACATGTTGAGAATCGCGCCGCCGCCCCCCTCTTTTATCATCTGTCGGCCCGCCACCTGACACCCGATGAACGTGCCGGTCAGGTCGACGTCGACGACGGTTCGCCACTCCTCGAGATCGAACTCCTCCGCTCGGTCGAGCGTCGTGACGCCGGCGTTGTTCACCAGAACGTCGAGTCCACCGAACGTCTCGACCGTGGTTCGGACGAGCGCCTCCATCGAGTTCGGATCGGTCACGTCGGCTTCGACGCCGACGGCGGTGCCGCCGGCGGATTCGATGGCTTTCGCGACCTCCTCGGCGCGCTCCTGCGACCGCGAGTTGACGACGACGTTCGCCCCCTCCTCGGCGAACCGCTCGGCGATTCCGTTCCCGATTCCTCGGCTAGAGCCCGTGACGATCGCGGTCTGGCCGCTGAGTTTCTCTGCCATGCGTGTCGAATACCACCGACGATCGGCACTTCATTCTGTCGGTGTCGGGGGTGGGTTTTGGCCCGTCAGAGACCGTACAGCTCTTTCGGCCGGTCGTAGGCGACGCGTTCGACGAGGCGTCGGGCGTTCTCGAACGGAATCTGCCCGCGTTCGACCATCTTGCCGACGACGGCGGCGAGCGTCCGCCGGAACATCTCGAAGCGCGACCCGTAGGAGACTATCTTCCGCGAATCGCTGACCATCCCGGCGAAGTTCGCGAGTAGATCCACGGCGGCGACGCGTTCGAGTTGATTCGCCATCCCGAACGGGCTGTCGTTGAACCACCACGCGGGGCCGATGCTCACGTTGGGATACGCGCGGGACACGACCGTCGCGCTCGGATAGTGCGTCGGATCGAGCACGTAGAGCACGACGTCCGTCTGGCCGTCGAAGGCGTCGAGGAAGTGGTCGAGTCCCCCGACCAAGTCTACGTTCTGCGTCGAAACGTCGCCGCCGGCGTCCGGCCCGACCTCCTCGAACACCGACTCCCGATAGTCGCGGACGGCCCCGATGTGCAGTTGGGTCACCCACCCCGCCTCGGCGTTCAGTTCGCCGATGAAATCGAGCACGTACGCCTTGAAGTCCCGCACCTCCGCCGAAGACGGACTCCGTCCACGTCGAGCCTTCTCGTACACCTCCCCCGCCCGCTCGCGGCGCACCGGTTTCGAGACGGGGTCGGTTCCCGTGCCGATATCGCATGCGACGCAGCCGTGATCGGCGAAGTAGTCGTGCGTCTCTTCGAGCGCGCCGAGGAATCCGGCGAAATCGTCGACGGGGCTCTCGGTCGCGTCGTCCAGTTCCGAGACGAACGTCGACCACTCCTCGCGGTCGATCTTCATCGCGCGATCCGGTCGCCACGTGGGCCTGACGTCGACGCCCTCGACCTCGTCCTTCGCGCGCTCGTGGTACCTCAGTCGGGAGGTCGGATCGTCGCTGCTGCACAGCACCTCGACGTTCATGTCTCGGAGCACCCGTTGGGGGCGCATCCGCGGTTCTGAAAGTTGCCGCGCCGTCTCCTCCCAAATCTCATCGGCCGTGTCGGCGCTAATGGGCGTCTCGATGCCGAAGCGACGCTTCAGGTCGAGGTGAACCCACTCGTAGGTGGGATTACCCGCGAAATCCGGAAACACCGAGGCGAGGGCGTTCCACTTCTCTCTGTTCCCGGCGTCGCCGGTTATCTTCGCCTCCGAAACGCCCCGCTTGCGCATGAGTTGCCAGACGTAGTGATCCGTCGCGCCCTCGACCTCCCAGACGTCGTTCCACGGTTCGTTCTCGACGACTTCGGCGAGATCGATGTGGTTGTGCGGGTCGACGACAGGGAGGTCGGCGATACTTCGGTAGAGCCGGTACGCCGTGTCGGTGTCCAACAGGTACCGCTCGTCGAGGAATCCCATGGCTCCTTCTGCTCGGACGCCGCCAATAAAACTTCGGTACGGGGCAGCGCGACGGTCGGATCGTCGGTGACTCGTCGCGCCGTCGTTCCGCGGCGGTTACTGCACCGCGTCCGTTCTCTCCAGCAGCCCTCGCATGTAGCCGACGGCGTACAGCCGCCCCATGTCGGTGTACCCGGCCATCGCCTCCTCTCGGTCTTCCTCGCCGACCATCTTCGGAACGTGGTCGGGTCGAATCGGCCCGTCGAACCCGACGTCGCGGTAGGCCTCCATCGCGGCGAGCATATCCGTTTGTCCCGCCTCGTGCCACGTCTCGACGAAGGAGTCCGCCGTCCCCTCCACGTCGCGGAAGTGGACGAAGTGGATGCGGTCGCCGAATCGACGGATCGTCTGGGGCACGTCGGCACCCATGGCCGAGAAGTTTCCCTGACAGAAGGTCAGCCCGTGGTTCGGGCTGTCGTGGAGGTTGAGGATGCGTTCGACGTTCTCCGCGGACGTGACGAGTCGCGGGACGCCGCGAACCGGCGAAATCGGCGGATCGTCGGGGTGGAGCGCGAGCTTGACCCCCGCCTCCTCCGCGACTGGAACGACCTCGTCGAGGAAGTACTCGAGGTTTTCCCAGAGTTCCTCCTCGGTGATACCGGCGGCCTCGTGCTCGGGCGCTCGCTCGGATTGGTCGTGGTCGTACGCCGTCGTGAGCGACTCCCCTCTGAGCGGAACCGAGTCGGACGTCCGGAGGACGCCTACCGGGTTCTCCGTCCACACCCAGCAGTAGACGCCGACGCCGACCCGACCCATGTTCCGGAGCAGTCGCTTGACGGTCGCTATCTCCTCGTCGCGCCCTTCCTCGCCGAGAACCGTCCGCTCCATCGGCGGGCGGTCTTCCACCACGTCGAGCGAGAGTCCGTGGTCTTCGAAGCGGTTTCGCGTTTCGCGGAGCGAGTCGAGTGTCCACCACTCCTCCTCGCCCCAGAACCGGACGACCGCGCTGGAGAGGCCGAGCTGTCGAGCTATCCGCCACCGCCGATCCGGACGCGGCGGCAGCATCACCGTCAAATCCATGCCCCACAGTTTGCAAAGGCGTGTAATATAGATTGTGTCGACGTGCGGTGATCGCGTTCTCCGAGCGGTATCGCCCGGACGGGACCGCTCGGACGAATCGGGGCGACCGCGCCGAACGTTTTATCCCCTCGCAGTCACACGTCTCCTGCACGATGCGTTCCAGGGCGAGGTACGAGGCGAAACTCGAAGAGGACGTCCTCCACGTCGAATGCGACGGCGGATGGCTGAAGATTGCACCGATGGACGACGTGGTCGAGTTGATCGGCGGGGAAACCTACACGCTGGAGTACGACGATCGAGCGGCGGCGGCGTCCTGGCTTAACACCGACGAGGACGACGCCATCTCCTTCAACGTTCGCGAAACCGTCGTGGAATTCGCGTACTCGGCGGATTTCGTCGAGAACCTGATGCGCTGTCCGGTCGACGAGTCCGGCGAATCCGGTCACCCCAAACGGGCCGAGCTCTTCGCCGACCTCGTGACGGCCATCTGGGACGCGAAGGGAAATCTCGACGGCTGACCGCCGCCGGCGGTAAAGCACCGGCTTCTCGCGCCCGTGGTCTCCGGGACCGACGGTAGGAGAGAATTGTAGCAGATACGAACGATAAAATGGCAATGATTTTACCGAAATGGCGGAAGCCATCTACGGCCGTCTCGTGTTTCGATACGTGAATCGGTTCGCCGAGAGGACGAGACGAGCGGAGGAGACGGCCGAGAACCGACGAGACGGACCCGCACTCCCCCTCGAATTTCCTCGACACCGCGCTCCTCGTCGCGGCGAATGCCGACCCCGAAACCTCATCGGAAGACCCGACGCTACCCGGGGGTGTACGCGGCGGTGCGGGGCGCTACGGCCGAGGGAACCGTGCCGGCGTTCCGTCGGCGTCGACCACCGGCCGAAGTGGACGATTCTTCGCGATGGCATTAAGGGTAATCGACACCATTCGCATAAATTTCACATCACTTAGGAAATACTGTCTGAATTCGTGGGGTGGATTCAATCCCTTTCGAGCGGAGCGGTCGTCGCTCTTCCGGGACGAGTCCAAGCGGGCGTTAGTCCGCCGGTCGGGGGGTCGCGCGCGCGGGGACGCCCGGGAGCGAGGGCAGGTCGAGGTCGACCCGCCGGAGGAACTGGGCGTTGATGGCGACGATGACCGTGCTAAGCGACATCAGGAGCGCGCCGACCGCCGGCGAGAGGAGGACGCCGATCGGCGCGAGCACGCCCGCCGCCAGCGGGATGGCGACCACGTTGTAGCCCGCGGCCCACACCAGATTCTGTTGCATCTTCCGATAGCTCGCCCGACTCAGTTTGACGAGTCGCACCACGTCGAGCGGGTCGTTCTGCACGAGGACGATATCCGCCGACTGCACGGCCACGTCCGTTCCGCTTCCGATGGCGATACCGATGTCCGCCCGGGTGAGCGCGGGGGCGTCGTTGACCCCGTCGCCGACCATCGCCACGAGCGCTCCCCGCGACTGGAGTTCCGCGACCTTCTTGTCCTTGTCTTCCGGCAGTACCTCGGCGAAGACGGTGTCGATGCCGAGTTCGTCCGCGACCGCGGTCGCGACGTCCTCGCTGTCGCCGGTCAGCATCGCAACCTCGATGTCCAGTTCGTGGAGCGCGTCGACGACCCGATAGCTCGACTCGCGAACGACGTCGGCGAGCGCGAACGCTGCGAGCACCTCGTCGCCGCGCACGAGGTACACGACGGTCTGCGCGTTCTCCCCGGCGCGCTCCGCGAAGTCCTCGAGTCGGGGCGGTACGTCGCCCTCGAACTGCGAGAGGAGGTTCGGCCCGCCGACGTACACCGTCTCGTCGTTCACGGTCGCTCGGACGCCGCGTCCCTTGAGCGCCTCGAATCCCGTCGCCGTCGGGGTCGCGACGCCGCGTTCGTCGGCCGCGTCGCGGATCGCCTCCGCGATCATGTGCTCGGAGTCGCCCTCGACGGCGGCGGCGAGCGCGACCGCCTCCTCCTCGGTGACGCCGTCGACGGTGTCGACGTCCACGACGCCCTGCTCGCCCTCCGTGAGGGTTCCCGTCTTGTCGAACATCACCGTATCGACGTTGCGAGCCTGCTCCATGGCGATTCGGTCCCGCACGAGCATCCCGTTGCGCGCGGCGAGCGACGTGTTGATGGCGACGACGAGCGGGATGGCGAGTCCGAGCGCGTGCGGACACGAGATGACGAGCACGGTCACGGCGCGTTCGATGACCGCCGCGTCGAACGACGTCGCGACCGTCCACGCGACGGCGGTCACCGCCGCCGACGCCACGGCGACGTAGAACAGCCACCCCGCCGCGCGGTCGGCCAGCATCTGGGTTCGGGAGCGACTTCCCTGCGCCTCTTCGACGAGTCGCATGATTCCGGCGAGCGCCGTCTCGTCGCCCGTGGCGGTGACGCGGACGCGGAGGCTTCCGTCGCCGTTGACGGTGCCGCCGACGACCTCGTCCCCCGGCTCCTTGGGAACGGCCCGGGATTCGCCCGTAATCATCGCCTCGTTCACGTCGGAGTCGCCCGCCTCGACCACGCCGTCGGCGGGCACGTTCGCTCCGGGGCGCACGAGCACGAGGTCGCCCTCTCGGAGTTCGCCGACGGGTACTTCTTCGGTCTCGCCGTCGGACGCGAGGCGCTCGGCGGTGTCCGGAATCAGCCGCGCGAGTTCGTCGAGCGCCCCGGACGCGCGCCGGACGCTCCGCATCTCGATCCAGTGCCCGAGGAGCATGATGTCGATGAGCGTCACGAGTTCCCAGAAGAACGCCGCCGTCGTCGGGACGACGACGCTCGCCAGACTGTAGACGAACGCGACGCTGATCGCCATCGAGATGAGCGTCATCATCCCCGGCGCGCGCTCCCGGAGTTCCGGAACCGCCATCCGGAGGAACGGCACGCCGCCGTATCCGAAGACGATCACCGCGAACACCGGATTGATCCACTCGCTGCCGGGGAACGACGGGACCGAGAATCCGAGCCACTCTTGGAGCGCCTCGCTGTAGAGGAGAACCGGTACCGAGAGGAGCGTCGAGACGAAAAATCGCCGCCGGAACAGTTGTTCGTGGCCGGCGTGCATCCCGCCGCCGTCGCCGTGGTCGTGACCGCCGCGGCCGCCATCCCCGTGGTCGCCACCCCCGTGGCCCGCGTCGCGCGCGTACCGCTCGTGGACGTCGCGTTCGGCCTCGTCCGCGTCCTCCGCTTCCGCCTCGAGCATCGACCGTTCCACCCGCGGCTCCTCGCGCTCACCGTCGGACGCGTCCCCACTCTCTCCGTGCTCGTGGCGTCCGTCGCGGCCGGCGCGACGGTCGGACGATTCCTCCCTATCGCTCGAATCTCCGTGCTCGTCCATGGATTATCCCCGTGCGCTACCGTACGGTCTCACCAACGAAGGATGTGTGGGTCGGTATCACTTTGAGGCCCGCTTCCATTTATCGACCGAGGAGCTACGCCCATCGCTAACGGACGAGTCCGCCCGCGCCCGAATCCGCTCCCTGACGCCGGTTCTCCGGTGATAAGGGTGGGATCTCCTCTCCGGTCGAGACCGTTTCCGATATGCACCGTCGGCCGCGCGGTCCCTGCCCACCCCGTCACCCGAACGTCAGGTGGCGGGGATAACGCACAAGCGGCACGATTCCGTAAGGGAATCACGATGGGAGAGCACACCGAAACGGTCGAGGGATACGTCATGGACGGTGGTTGCATACGGAAGAACGCGCGCGACGAACTCCTCGAAAACGCCCGGACGCACACCCGAGACTGCGCGCTGATGGGACACTGCATCGAGAGCGGGTACGGTATCGTCACCGACGACGACCGACTCGTGATGCTCGACCCGGAAGCCACGCGGCAAGTCGTCGATTCCGTGGAGGCGACCGAGAAGGAGGAGGGCATCCGACTGCGCGTGACCCGCGAAGCCGAGGACGACCGAATGGAGACGACCGCCGTCGAGGAGATCCGCTAGCGCCCGCATCTTCGATTCGAGTCGCGCGATTCCGCGATTACGTACACGAAAATTTAGCCAATACGTGAATTTTTATCACGCTCTGGGTTGACGGTTCACACGCATATGGCAACGGAGAAGCGCAAACGAGCGTTCGTGCGATCTTTTTTCACGTCACCGACCGCCGTCGAACAGGACGACACCGCGAAGATGTTGCGCAAGGCCTCGCAGCTTCGAGGGATGCAGGCCCCCGACGTTTGGGTGCCGGACAACGAAGACGCGACGGCACCGAGCATGCGCGACGAGGGCGTCGAGAACATCCTTGACGTGATTTCGGAGCACGGCGAAGATTTCCCCGGCGAAATCCATCCCCGCGTCGTCTGGCACAGGGACGACCCCGAGACCAGACGACGCGGATTCGAGCACATGATGCGCCTCGCCGACCCCGACGAGGGGGCGGTTCAGCACATCGACGGGTTCGTGATTCCCGAAGTCGGCGCTATCGACGACTGGAAGAAGGCCGACGAGTTCATCACCATCGTGGAGGCCGAACACGGTCTCGAAGAGGGCTCGCTCTCCATGTCGCCGATCATCGAGAGCGGGGAAGCCGAACTGGCAATGTCCCGAATCGACGAGGAGATCGGGAAGCGATCGAACAACCTGGAACGGCTCTTCCTCCTCGTCGACGGCGAGGTCGACTACACCAAGGACATGCGCGCCATGACCCCGACGGGCGACCTCCCTCCGTGGCCGGAGCTGCGGCACAACACCTCCCGCGCCGCGAGCGCGAACGGGCTGATCGCCGTCGACGGGCCCTACGACGACATCAGGGACGTGGAGGGCTACCACGAGCGGATGACCGACAACCGGGCGAAGGGGATGCTCGGAATCTGGTCGCTGACGCCCGGACAGGTGGTGGAGGCGAACACGGCCCCCTTACCGCCCGAAGCGGGTAGCTACCTGCTGGAAATCGACGGGGAGACCGTCGAACTCGACCGAACCGAGGACGGAGGTCACGCGTACGACGGTGACGACGTCGAACTCGAAGCCCTGGGGGACGGGCGATACCGACTGAAAGCGGGCGGCGAGGAGCGCGAACTCGACGAAGACGAACTGCAGAAGGAACTCCGCGACCGAACGCAGTACGTCATGGCCATGGACGACTACGTCGACTCGATGGAGGAGTTCGAGGAGGCCAAGGCCGCGGGGAAGGGTGCCATCTCGATGACGCGAACGGCGAGACTGATTCTCGACGGTACCGAGGTCGAAGTGACGCGGGACCGGATGTGGGACGAAGCCACGTATCAGGCGGCACAGACCCCGATAACGCTGTTCCAGGAGGTGTACGAGGCCCGGCCCGATCAGCGGGACGAACTCGAAGACACGTACGGCGAGGAGGTCGTGGACCGCGCCATGGAGGTCGGATAACGGTCGCGGACGGCGGTCTCGAGTAGCGGTCGACTTTTTTGCTCGGCTCCGAGAGCGTCGTGACGGCTACCTTCATGGCGGAGCCACTCCAACCGACGGACGATGTTCCGGATGGTCGATGCGTTCGAGTACGAGTACCGCGACTGCGACCTGATATACGGCCGCGGATGCGTGGGTCGATTGGGGGACTACCTCGCGGAGCGCGGCCTCGACCGCGCCCTCGTCGTCTGCGGGTCGAACGTCGGAGCCAACGACGACCTGATGAACCCGGTCGAAGGAGGACTCGGCGAACGTCTGACGGGCGTCTTCGACCGGACGACGTCGGAGAAACGGGCCGAAACCGCGTTCGAGGTCGTCGACGCGTTGCGCGAGACGGACGCGGACGTCCTCGTCGGTGTCGGAGGCGGCAGCAGTCTCGACGTCGCCCGACAGGCGAGCGTCCTCGCTGCGGACGACCGCTCGCTCGCGGAACTCCGCGACGAGGCGCGCGACGGGGAAATCGGTTCGTTCGACTCGAACGGCGAGAAACCGCCGGTGATCGTCGTTCCGACGACGTTCGCGGGGGCGGACGTGTCGAGCGGCGGGTCGGTCGAGATACTCTCCGCGGCGGAGTCCCCGACGGCGCAGCCGGTGAGCGTCGGCGGGTCCGCGATGCCGATATCGGACTTCGCCGACCCGTCCCTGTTCGAGACGACCCCCGTCGGCGCGCTGGCCGGGTCGGCGATGAACGGATTCGATAAGGGGATCGAGACGCCGTACGCCCGCGATGCGGACCCCGTCAGCGACGCGACGGCGGTTCACGGCCTCCGCCTGCTGAGCGAGGCGCTTCCGCGGGTCGCCGGCGACGAGGAACCCGCCGACGCCGCGGCGACGGAGCGGGCGGTGGTCGGTTTGCTGCTCGTCCAACTCGACCGCAAAATCTCCGTCGTCCACGCGTTCGGCCACGGGTTCGCCCGTCGATACGCCGTTCAACAGGGGGCGGCGCACGCGGTCGTCGTCCCGCACGTGCTCCGGTATCTCTTCGAAGGAGTCGACGCGAACCGGGCCGCGCTGGCGGAGGGGTTCGGAATCGACCCGGCCAACCACTCCGACGCCGAGTTGGCCGACGCGGTAGTCGACGCGGTCGCCGAGGTGCGCGACGCGCTCGACGCGCCGACGCGTCTCCGGGAGCTTCCCGAAACGCGGAGGGCGGATCTGCTGGCTATCGCCGAGTTCATCGTCGACGACCACCCGATGGCTCGCGCGCCGGCGGGACTGAACCCGACCGCCGAGGAAGTCGAGGCGGTGCTCCGGGAAGCGTGGTGAGAGGCGACCGATCGAAGCGTCCTCTCGGCGACTCGTCGCGGTTTTCCTCGCGAACCTTCCGGCGGACGTGACGCGAGAACGGTCGCGCTATCGAGTCGGCTTTCTCACCCTCGAAGCTCCAACCGGTTACGAAACTGATTACCCGATCAGTCGTGGAAATGGTCGCGGACGAGCGATCGACGTCGACCTATCCTCATCGCAAGCGTCGAACGAGCGGGAAACGCCGGCGCGCAGCATCGTCTCCGGCGCTTTCGGGCGACGCTCGCGACCGACTACCGTCCGTTCCCCCGAAAGAGTATCGGAGGTCGACCGGAATGCGACGTATCGCCGACTCTCTTTCGAACGCCGTTCGCCCCGAAGCGCCGGAACCGGTCGTGGAGGGCTTACGAAGAAGCCCGCACCGGTGGCTACGTCCGCGCGATGCCCTCCTCCGGACGCGACGGCAACGGCGAGCCGCCTCGTCGCTTCGGGCTCAGCGACCTCCTCGAGCAGTCCCGCGGTTTGGTCGGGAGACGCTCTCCACGACGGGCCATCGACGGAAACGGTGGAAATATCGAGTAAATAATTTTGAACGAATGGAGGGGGATTTTCGAATCCCGCTTTCCGCGTCCGCGACCGCGAGGTATCGTGTAGAATCGGCGCGTTACGCCCGGAAGCCCGCTTCGCGCGCAGTTCGGCGGGTAGCGCGAGGGTCCGAACGCGGAACCGGCTATGCTTTACACGACTACACCTGTAACGAGAATCGTCGGCCGGTAATTTTGACGTCGACGGAAACTATCGCCGACGTTTCGCTCCTCGCCCGCGGATACGGGTCCGATTCGGCGGCGTCGTCGAAGGAAAGCCGACGCGGTTCAGGAGTACTTCAGGTTCAACTCGAGTTCGTTCGCCGTTCCGAGAAGCAGGTTCGGGATTTCTCGCTCGAACCACTCGCCTTTCATCCGATGAGTCGGGCCGGAGACGCTCAGCGCTCCGACCATCCTGCCGGAACTGTCCGTGATGGGGACGCCGACCGCTCGAAGGCCCACCGTACTCTCCTCTTTGTTGACCGCGAACCCTTGCTTGCGGATGGCGTCTAGTTCTTCGAAAAGTACCGCTCTGTCCGTAATCGTGTTCTCCGTTAGCGCGGGCAGACCCCACTGGTCGAGGATTCGTTCGACGCGTTCCTCGGGGAGGCTAGCGAGCACCGATTTTCCGGCGGCCGTCGCGTGCAGGTAAATCCGCTTTCCGAGGCCGGAGTCCGTCCAGACCGCTCGACTACCGGTCTCTCTGTGGAGGTAGACGCCGCGCCCGTGTTCGATGACGATGAACTGACATCGCTCCTCCGTCTCCTCGGCTAGCTCCTCGACCTTCGGTTCGATCAGGTCGAACGCCTCTTTGCGCTCCTTCGCGGCCTCGCCCAACTTGAGAAAGCGCGACCCTATCTGATACTTATCGCCCTCCCGTACCACGTATCGCATCTCGTACAGCGTCGAGAGGTGGCTGTGTACCGTACTGGCGGCCAGCCCCAAGTGCTCGGCCAGTTCCGTCACTCGCGCCCCGTCTAACTCTTCGAGCCCTTCGATGATTGCGAACGTCGTTTCAGTCGCCTTGACCGTTCGTCCCCCTTTGCCATGCTGTGACATGCCTATATCACGCTTCTGGCCCCACCCACTTATAATTCACTTCTCGTGAATCGACAGGAACGCGGAAACGGGTGATTCCCCGATCGTTTCTGTATGGGTGGTGTGAAAAATAGGTCGAAAGGGCGTTTCAACTGCTCTCTCCGCCGATTCGTTCATGATAAATCGTATTCGACCCATCGCCGACGTTTCGACGCGACGTCGTTCCGGAAAATCGGGAGAAGGAGCCGTACGGGGCGATTTCTCGCCGACTGTGCCGAATCGCACGGTGTGACCGCGATTCGGCATCGGCGAATGGAGCTCTCAGTCGAGGTCCTCTGGTTGCGTCCCGACCCCTTCGACCCACCCGGGCGGCGTCGCGGCGCTCGGTCGGGCGTGCTCGCGTTTCAGCACCATCGGGGTTCGTTCGAGCGACAGCACCAGTTCGTCGCGCTGATTGTACGCCCGTAGTTCGGTCGTCACGATGCCGACGTGTTCTCTGGACTCGCTCTCGCGTTTGTCCACGACCTCGCTCTCCGCGAAGATGGTGTCGCCGTGAAACACCGGCGCGTGGTGTCGAACGTCGTCGTACCCGAGGTTCGCCGTCGCGTTCTGGGAGACGTCGATGACGCTCATGCCGACGGCGAGCGCGATGACGTACGTCCCGTCGACGAGTCGCTCGCCGAACTCGGTCTCGGCGGCGTACGCCTCGTTGAAGTGCATCGGATTGAGGTTCATGCTGACGTTCGTGAACCAGACGTTGTCGGTTTCGGTCACGGTTCGCCCGTAGGGGTGTTTGTAGATATCCCCGACTTCGAAGTCCTCGTAGTAGCGGCCTTGCCATCCCCGGACGAGCCGTCGGGAGTTTCCGTCGTTCCGGGTCGATTCGTCCCCGTCGTCGATGTCGTCGGTGTCGACCATCGTATCGGGTGCAAAACTGACCGAGACGATACTAAACCTTTCGCGGAAAATCAGTAAGAGCGCGGCAGTCCGAGTACCTTCTCCCCGATGTAGTTCAGGGCGAGCTGTTGGGTTATCGGAACTAACCGCGTGAGTCGCGCCTCCCGGAAGTATCGCTCGACGTCGTACTCCGTCGCGACGCCGAACCCGCCGTGCGTCTGGACCGCGGCGTCGGCGGCCTCGAAACACGCCTCCGCGGCGAGGTACTTGGACATGTTGGCGCGGGCCCCGAGTTCGGCGCTCGACTCGCCGGTCGCAGCGGCGGCGTCGTACGTCATCTGTTTGGCGGCCTGCACGCGGGCGTGGGCGTCCGCTATCGGGTGTTGTACGGCCTGATTCTCCCCGATGGGTCGGTCGAACACCTCGCGCTCGGTGGCGTACTCGACGGCGCGCTCGACGGCCAGTTCGCCGAGTCCGACGCACTCGGCGGCGATGACGAGTCGTTCCTCGTTCAGCCCGTCCAGAACCTGGTAGAAACCCGACCCCTCCTCGCCGATGAGGTGGTCGTCCGTAACGCGGAGGTTCTCGAACCACAGTTCGTAGGAGTGGACGAACTCGCTGACCGACTTGGGAATCTGCTCCATGTCCAGCGCGCCCTGCGATAGCGCGTCGTCGAGGTCGACCAGGAACATCGAGATACCGCGCGTGTCCTTCTCGACGTCGGATTTGGGACTGGTGCGGGCGACGAGGACGAGATAATCGCTCTGGTCGACCCGCGAGGTCCATATCTTCTGCCCGTTGATGACGTACTCGTCGCCGTCCTTCTCGGCGCGGGTACGAATCGACGTGGAGTCCGAACCCGCGTTCGGTTCCGTCAGCCCGAACGCCTGTATCGAGGCCCGTCCGTCGGCCACCCGGGGCAACAGCTCAGATTTCAGCGATTCGCTGCCGTACTCCACGAGCGGAACCGTGTTGTAGATGCCGCCGTGGATCGCCTGCGCGGCGCTGAACCCGCCGCCGTTGGCCGCTATCTCCTCCATCATGACCACGACCTCGCTCGTCTCCATGCCCGCGCCGCCGTACTCCTCCGGGATGAGCGCCCCCATCCAACCGTTGTCGGCCAGTTCGTCCACGAACTCGCGGGGGTACTCCCCCTCCCGCGCCCGGTCGCGCCAGTACGCGCGGTCGAAGTTCTCGCAGATGTCCCTGATACTTCGACGCACCAGCCGCTGCTGTTCGGATAGCGGGACGGTGTCCCTGAAACGGTGAACCATCGGTTCCGCGTACGCGGCGCGCCGAAGTATAGTTGCCGGGTCACCGGGTGCGAACCAAGGCGTCGACGACCGCGACCCCCTCGTCGCGAACGAGAACGGGGTTGAGGTCGAGTTCGGCGAGCGACCGGACCCCGACCGCGAGGTCGCCGACGCTGACGAGGAGGTCGGCCAGCGCCGCCGCGTCGCCGCCCGACTCTCCGAGGAGCGCGCCGAGACGGGTGTCGGCTATCGCGTCCGCCGCTTCCACGGTCGTGAGCGGCGGAATCCGCACCGCGCGCTCGTCGAACTCCTCGACCAGCGTTCCGCCGGTTCCCGCGGCCACGACCGGGCCGAACTCGGGGTCCGTGGAAACGCCCGCGAACGCCTCGACGCCGCCCTCGACCTGCGGTTGCACCAGCACGCCCTCGATTTCGGCGTCCGGGGCCTCGTTCCGAACGTTCGAGAGAATCTCCTCGTGGGCCTCGCGGGCGTCCGCCGCCGTGCGGATGTCGGTCTTCACCCCGCCGACCCGAGTGCGGTGCGGGACGTCGACCGAGTCGACCTTGAGGACGGTCGGGAATCCGAACTCCGCCGCGACCGCTGCCGCCTCGTCCGGGCCGTCGACCAGCCGCGTCGGGACGGTTTCGATGCCGAACTCCGAGAGGAGATCGGCCGCTTCCCGCCACGACAACGCCCGCCCCGACGGCGCGTCGACCGGTCGGACGCCCGCCGTCCGTCGGTCGCTCCGCGGCCGCCGGTTCGCGAGTCGCTCCCGGGTCGCGCCGAACTCCACCAGCGAAGCGAGGGCGTCCACGCACCGACCGGGGTCGTAGAACAGCGGTACCTCCTCCCGAACCCGTTCGTAGGGCTGCGGGTCGTCGAGTTCGCCGGGCTCTTTGCGGCCGGTCCAGAGGAACAACACCGGTTCGGTCGCGGCGTCGGCGACCGCGAGCAGGTCGTCGGCGATGTCGGCGGCGCGTTCGTCGACGGCCGAGAGACCGATCGCGAACACGTAGGCGTCGTACTCGTCGTCCCGGAACAGGACGTCAGCGATTTCGGGGAGGTGGTCCGCGCCGTACCCCCTGATGTCGACGGGGTTGTGGAGTTCGCCGAAGGTCAACAGCCCCTCCATGTCCACCAGCGCGCGCTCCGTCTCGCCCTCTAACGGCGGAACCGCGAGGCCGCGTTCGCTCGCCATGTCCGCGAGGAGGCTCGCCAACCCACCGCTGGTGGACGCGATGCACACTCGATTCGAGGCCGGCGGGTCGAACGCCGCGTGGGCGCTCGCCCGCGCGAGCAAATCGGGGATGTCCGGAACCCGTTGGACGCCGGCCTGCTCGAACGCCGCGGCCGCGGCGTGATCGTTGCCGACCAGCGACCCCGTGTGCGACATGGCCGCGCTCTCGGCCGCCGTCGAGCCGCCTATCTTGACCGCGAGCACCGGCGTCCCCTCCCGGACGGCGGCCTCGGCCACCTCCACGAATCGGCGGGGGTCGGCGAGTCCCTCCACGTACGCACAGATGACCTCGACCGCCGGATCGGCCGCCATGTACTCGACGTAGTCGGTCAGCGTCTGGTCGGCCTCGTTGCCGGTCGAGACGACGTGCGAGAACGAGAGGTTCTCGTCGGCGGCGCGCTCGAAGAAGGTGGTGAACGCCAGCGCTCCGGAGTGGCTGACCAGTCCGACGGCTCCCGGTTCGGGGTGCCGCGAACACGTGCTTGTCAGCACGGTCCCCTCGCGGGCGTTCGCCAGTCCGATACAGTTGGGGCCGCAGACCCGCACGCCGTGTTCCGCGGCCGCGGTCGCCAGTTCGTCCTGCAGTCGCGCACCCTCGTCGTCGGCCTCCGCGAACCCCGCCGTGATGACGAGCGCGGCCGGAGTCCCCCGCTCGCCCGCCGCGGCGACCACGTCGACCGCGTGGTCGCGCGGCACGCTGACGACCGCCAGGTCGACGACCTCGGGAACGTCGGCGATGGTGTCGTAATAGGTGCGCCCCCACGCCGTCTCGCGGCTCGGGTTGACGGGGTACACCGTCCCGTCGTAGCCGTAGTCGAGCAGGTTGTCCATCAACTGCGAGGAGTACCACGAGTCGGGGCTGGCCCCGACCACGGCCACCGATTCGGGGGCGAACAGCGGGTCGAGGTCGGGGCGTTCCGGGTTCCCGTCACTCATCGCCGGAACTCCCTCCGAACGCGCCGCCCGCCCGCCACTCGTCCAGCGTCGTCTGCTCGTCGGCGATCTCCGCGAAGACCTCGTCCGTGTGTTCGCCCAGTCGCGGCGCCGGGCGACGAATCTCGGCGTCGAAATCGGGAAAGTTGACGGGGTGGCCGGGCAACGCGATTTCTCCGCCGTCCGGGTCGTCGTGTACCCGAACGAGTCCCCGCGCTCGGGCCTGGTCGTGGTCGACGACGTCCGCGACGTCGTTCAACGGCCCGCACGGGAAGCCGCGTTCGGTCAACGCGGACAACCAGTGGTCGGTCGGGCGCTTCGAGAACTCCGCCTGGATCGCCGAAACGACCGTCTCCGCGTTTTCGACGCGCTCGTCGTTGGTCCGGTACTCGCGGAGTTCCTCGCGGCCGACGACGTCCACGAAGTCGTCCCACCGGTCGTCGCTCGGAACGCCCGTGACGACGTGCCCGTCCGCCGTCTCGAACAGTTGGTACGGCACGAGCGACTGGTGGGAGGTCCCCTGCGGGCCGGGGACTTCCCCCGTCATCGAGTGGAACGTGAGGTACTCGTTCATGAGGCTGACGACGGTGTCGAACAGCCCCACGTCGAACTTGCCGACGAACTCCTCGTCGGTTCCGTCCCGCCGCTCGCGCTCGTGGAGCCGAGCCAGTACCGCCATCGTCGCGAACATCCCCGCGCCGAGGTCGCCGATGGCCTGTCCGACCTTGACCGGTTGGCCGCCCTCGGGACCGGTCACGCTCATGATGCCGCCCTCCGCCTGCAGGATGAGGTCCAACCCCTTCTTCTCCTTCGCCGGGCCGGTCTCGCCGTACCCCTTGATGCTGGCGTATATCACGTCCTCGTTCACTTCGCGGACGTCCTCGTAGCCGACGCCGAGCTTTTCGGTGACGCCGTAGCCGAAGTTCTCGACGAAGACGTCCGCCCCGGCGAGCAGTTCGAGCGCGGCCTCTCGGCCGGCGTCCGCCTTCAAATCGAGCGTGACCGACCTCTTGTTCCGGTTGTTGGCCGCGAAGTAGCCCGACTTGCCCGCCGGCCCCGGCCCCTGGTCGCGCGCCGGGTCGCCGACGCCGGGTCGCTCGATTTTGACCACCTCAGCGCCGAGGTCGGCGAGGAGCGCCCCGCAGAAGGGCCCGGCCCGGTGGGCGGTCATCTCTACGACGGTCAGGTCCGACAGCGGCCCCTGTCTCGTCATAGCGTACCAACGAGCCTCCGAGCACAAAAAGATTCACCGGCGGCTACCGCTCGTTGAACTCGTCCACCAACTCGCGGCGCTCGTCGGTGGCGAACTGCTCCCACCAGAGGTCGGCCTCGTACTCCCTCGCGGTCTCGATATCGGGAGCGGCGGCGGCGTAGTTGATGGCCTTCTTGGAGTTCTTGACCGCCGTGCGGCCGGTGCCCTGGATGCCGGCGACGATCTCCGCGACCGTTTCGTCCAGGTCCTCGGGCGGCACCGCGTGGTTCACCAGTCCGATTCGGTGGGCCTCCTCGGCGTCGACGAATCCGGCCGTGAGGACGAGTTCCTTCGCCTTGGCCTCGCCGACGAGTTGAACCGCGCGGTACGTCGATCCGCCGGTCGGAATCTGTCCGATGTTGCAGGTCGGGACGCCGAACTGCGACCCCTCCGCGGCGACCCGCATATCGCAGTACATCGCGAGTATCAGCCCGCCGCCCGCGCAGTAGCCGTCTATCTTGGCGATGACGGGGGCGTGAAGGTCGAGCGGGGCGCGGTAGATGTCGTAGAACAGTTCCTGTCGGTTCTTCTGGCGCGGGTCGTGCTCCTCGGCCGTCCCGGCGTACTGCTCGATGTCCGCGCCGGCCGAGAAGGCGTCGTCGCCCTCTCCGGTGATGACGACGGCGTCAACGTCGCGGTCGAGTTGAAGTTCGTCGAACGCTCGTCGGAGGTCGAACATCACCGCGGTGTTGAGAGCGTTGTACTTCTCGGGTCGGTGGAACTCGATGGTGGCGACGCCGTCCGCGACGTCGACCGTGATGCTCTCGTAGGCGCTGTAGGAGGCCATACACGAATCGGATACACAACCGGCCAAGAAAGAACTTTGGGTCACGTTCACGGTTACCATCCCCCCGACCGCGACGAGTCGGTGCCGATGCGTCCGCATCCCCGCCGCCGTCCGGCGTCCGACGCCTCCGGAGCCGCGGTTTTTATTTTCACGCCGGGAGATACCGTAGTCGTATGCGCCGACACACGCGAACCGAGGCACGGTCGCCGAACGGGGCGGAATCGACGTCGATCGACCGGCGGGATCGGAGATGACCGAGGCCGACACCGCCCGGCGACCGCTGGACGGCGTCCGCGTGCTCGACTGTACCCAGATGCTCGCGGGACCGTTCGCCACCCAGTTGCTCGCCGACCTCGGGGCCGAGGTGGTCAAGATAGAACGGCCGGAGGTCGGCGACATCACGCGGGCGGTCGGCCCGGCGGTGGGCGACTCGGGCGTATCGAGTTACTTCGCGTCGCTCAACCGCGGCAAGCGGAGCGTCGAACTCGACCTCTCGACGGCGTCCGGCGCCGCGGCGTTCGAGCGCCTCGCCGCGGCCGCCGACGTGGTGGTCGAGAACTACCGGCCGGGCACGATGGAGGAATGGGGGTTGGAGTACGACGACCTGCGGACTGTCAACGAGGAGCTGATATACTGCTCGATATCCGGCTTTTTGGAGGGGACTAACCGCGACCTCGCGGCGTTCGACATGGTCGTGCAGGCGCTGAGCGGGAGCATGAGCGTGACGGGGGAGGCCGACGGCCCCCCGGCGCGTCCCGGAATTCCCATCGGCGATATCAGCGCCGGGATGTACGCCGGGCTCTGCGTCGTGACCGCGCTGTACGTCCGCGACCGACACGGCGGCCAGCGCATCGAGGTGCCGATGTTCGAGGGACTCGTCTCGTGGCTGACCGAACGGGCCGGTCGGACGCTCGCCACCGGCGACCCCTATCCGAGGATGGGAACCGCCCACCCCTCGCTCGCGCCGTACCGGGCCTTCGAGACCGCCGACGGCTGGTTCGCCGTCGCGGTCGGGAGCGAGGGGACGTGGGAGGCGTTCTGCGAGGCCGTCGACCGGCCGGACCTGGCCGCCGACCCGCGCTTCGCGACCAACGCCGACCGCGTCGAGCACCGCGAAGAGCTGACCGCGACGTTGGAACCGCTGCTCGCCGAACGCTCCGCCGACGAGTGGTTCGACCTGTTCCGCGACGCCGACGTTCCGGGCGCGCCGATTCGGGACACCGCCGAGGTGTTCGCGGATCCGCAACTCCGCGATAGCGCGGTGACCTCCGACCTGTCGCTCGGGGGCGTCGACATGCCGCTGGTTCAGTTCCCGGCGCTCTTCTCCGAGGTCGACACCGGAACAGACCGCAAGCCGCCGCGGCTGGGCGAACACACCGACGCCGTCCTCGACCGGGCGCTCGACGAAGATGCGCGACGGTCGGTACGCGACGGGGAGCCGTGATTCGCGGCCGCGACCCGAACGCGTCCGCCCCGCCGACCGACGCCGACGAGCGCGGTTCCGGTCGCCCGCGGCCGGCGTTTCCCCGTGCGGTACGCTACCGCGGGGAAAGTTTCAGTACGGTCGACTCCGACGTGACGCGCATGGAGGTCGCCAGCGTCGAAGCGATACCGCTCCGCAGAGACCTCGGAGAACGGTTCGCCAACGCCCAGAAGTGGATCGACAGCCGCGAGTACTGCCTCGTTCGAATCGAAGCCGACGACGGTCGGGTCGGGTGGGGCGAGTGTTGGGGGCCGACGGCGGGCAACCGCGAACTCGTCGAGGAGTACGTCGCTCCGTTCCTCCGCGGCCGCGACCCCCGCGACGTCGAGCGGATTCACGACGACCTCGTGTACGAACTGCGGTCGTCGTACCACTCCTACGTCCCCGCCAGCGTCGTCAGCGGCGTGGACATCGCGCTGTGGGACCTATACGGGAAGGCGGTCGGCGTTCCGGTGTCGACGCTGCTGGGCGGTCGGCGACGCGACCGGGTGCGGGCGTACGCGACGGGCCACTTCTGGGGCGAGGTCGAGGACTTCGAGGAACTCCGCACCGACGTGGTCGAGGAGGCGGAGGGCCACGTCGCGGCGGGGTTCGACGCGCTGAAGAACAAGATCGGACTCGCGCGCCACTTCGGCTGGGACGCCGAGAAGGACGTGGAACTCGTCCGAGCCATCCGGGAGGCGGTCGGCGACGACGTGCGGTTGATGACCGACGCCAACCACGCGTACGACCTCGCCGACGCCCGGCGGGTGGCCGAGGAACTCGCGGCGCTCGACGTCTACTTCTTCGAGGAACCGGTGCCGCCCCGGAACGTCGAGCACTACGCCGCGCTCAACGACGCGGTCGAGGTTCCGCTGGCGGGCGGGGAGTGCTGGGCGTTCCAGCACGAGTTCGACCGCGTCCTCGACGCCGGGGCGGTCGGGTACGTCCAACCCGACGTCACGAGCGCCGGCGGTATCACCTCGACGAGGCGGGTGGCGACGATGGCCGACGCGGCGAACGTCCAGTGTCTCCCCCACGTGTTCGGGAGCGCGGTCGCGCTCGCGGCCAGCCTCCAGGTGCTCGCGACGATTCCCGGCGGGCCGATGCTGGAGTTCGACCGCACGCCGAACCCCATCCGCGAGAGCCTCGCGGTCGACCCCGTCACGAACGACGGCAACGAGGTACCGATTCCCGACGCCCCCGGTCTCGGCGTCGAAATCGACCGTGACGTGCTGGCCGAGTTCAGAGTCGACGTTTAGCGGCGTCGGCCGTCCGCCTCCCCTCGCTTTCGACCGAGGTTTTTTACGGCGTTTCTCCGATTGGTAACGCATGGCGTACGAGATAGCCACGATTCCCGGGGACGGCATCGGTCCGGAAGTCGTCGACGCGGCGCTCCCCCTGTTCGAGGAGGCGGCCGACGCGGCGGGCTTCGGGTTCGAAACCACCCGGTACGATTGGGGTACGGAACGGTATCTGGACGACGGCGCGATGATGCCCGACGACGGCCTCGACAGATTGGCGGAGTCGGACGCGATACTGTTGGGGGCGGTCGGCCACCCCGAGGTGCCCGACCACGTCACGCTCCACGGACTGCTGTTACCAATCCGGAAGGGGTTCGACCAGGGCGTCTGCAAGCGGCCCTCGGTGCTGTTCGACGGCATCGAGAGCCCGCTGCGGGGGTACGAGGGCGGCGACATCGACTTCGTCGTCTACCGGGAGAACACGGAGGGGGAGTACGCCGACGTCGGCGGGCGCGAGCACCGCGGATTCGGCAACGACGTGGCGATTCAGAGCGGGGTGTTCACGCGCGAGGGAACCGAGCGAATCGTCCGCGCGGCGTTCGAGGCCGCGGCCGAACGCGAGGGGAGGCTGACCAGCATCACGAAGTCGAACGCGCAGGCCCACAGCATGGTGTTCTGGGACGACATCGTCGCGGAGGTCGGCGAGGAGTACGCCGGCGTCGAGGTCGAACGCCTGTTGGTCGACGCCGCGAGCATGGACTTCATCCGCCGCCCCGAGGAGTTCGACGTGGTGGTGGCGTCGAACCTGTTCGGCGACATCCTGACCGACATCGGGGCCATCGTCACCGGGAGCATGGGCCTCGCGCCGTCGGCGAACGTCGATCCCGACGGGGACTACCCCTCGATGTTCGAACCGGTGCACGGGAGCGCGCCCGACATCGCGGGGCAGGGGGTCGCCAACCCCCTCGCCACCGTCCTCTCGGGGTCGATGTTCTTCGAACACCTCGGCGAACGGTCGGCGGCCGACGACCTCTGGGACGCGGTCGAAGCGCAGGTGGCCGACCCGGACGCGCCTCGAACGCCCGACCTCGGCGGGGACGCAACGACCGAGGACGTCGTCTCCGACCTCCGGAAGAGGCTGCGCGGCTGAGCCGAAAGCTCAGTCCGTGGTTCGGTCGCTCTCGCCGTCCGCGTCGCTCCCGGGTTCGGCGGCGCTGGAGAGTCCGCCGTCGGTCCCCCCGTCGGCGTCCGCGGCCGCCCCGACGGCCACCGAGGCGGGCGCGGGCGGCAGGAACAGGTAGAGCACGGAGGACACCGCGGTGACACCCGCGAGCACGAGAAACGCCTCGTCGAACCAGCCGGCTTCGGCGAGGACGCCGACGAACAGCGACCCCGCCGCGCCGACCGCGAGGTAGAACGTCCGGAACAGCCCGTACCCCGCCCCCTGAATCTCGTCGGGCAGCAGCGCCGCGACGTACCCGTTGCCGACGGGGCCGATACCGAGTCGGGTGCCGAGCAGCGCGAGCAGCGCGGCGAGGGCCGCGGTTCCGCCGACGAACGGCAGCAGTCCGACCGTGACCACTCCGACGCCGGCGAGCGCGGCGAGGACGGTGCGCTCGCCGTACCGGTCGGCGGCGTTGCCGGCGAACCACTGCGAGACGGCCCCGCTCGCGTAGAACAGCCCGTAGAGCACGGAGGCGGTTCCCTGCGTCAGTCCCTTGACGTCGATGAGGTAGGTCGGGAGGAAGGCGGTGATGCCCTGGTAGGTGAACAGTATCAGCGTCATCGCGACCCACGCCAGCACCACGCGACCGTCGGTCATGCCGCGGAGGAGTCGGACGGCGGTTCGGCGGGTGAACTCCTCGGCCGCGCGGGATTCCCCGTCCGACCGCGTCGGGACGTAGGCCCACAGGCCGAACGCGACGAGCACGAGCGGCGGGACGACGAACCCGAACCCGGCCCGCCAGTGGAACCACAGCGCCAGCGCCCCCGCGACGAGCGGCAGTCCCGCCGCGCCGAGGTTGCCGACGGCGAAGGTGGCTCCGAGCGCCGTCCCGTCCCGGTCGGGGTAGATGCGCGACAGCACCGTCACCCGCGGCGGGGCGTAGAGGCCCGACCCGAGACCGAACAGAACGCCGCCGAGGACGAACACCGGAAACGAGGGTGCGACGGTCAGCGCGGCGGCCCCCGCGGCGGTGACGAGCGTGCTCACGGTCAGGGTCGTCCGCTCGCCGATTCGGTCGACCATCATCCCGGCGGGAAACTGGGTTACCGCGTACGCGCCCCAGAGCACCGAGACGAGCAGGCCGGCGGTCGCGTTGTCGATGCCGAACGCCGCCTTGACCTGCGGGAGGAGCGCGGGGAGGACGATGCGGGTGCCGAGCACCAACAGCCAACCCGCGGCCACGACGACCAGGACGCGGCCCCGGCCGCCTCCGCGGAGCGCGTCCACCCCGCTCCGAACTCTCGCCGCGGTTCGGTTCACGAGGTCGAGCGCCGCCATGGCTACAGTGACCGCGACCCCCGCTCGCGGAGGGCGTCCGTCAGGTCGGCGACGGTGCGGCTCTCGAAGTCGCGCGCGATTTCGACGAGTTCACGGCGCGTATCGCCGCCGACGCCCGCCGACCGCGCGAGCGCCTCGAACTTCTCGGTCACGCCGTCCCACCCCAGCGGCTTCTCGGGTTCGCCGAGGGCGGTCTCGACGAACCGCTCGTGCGTCTCGTCCTTCGTCTCGACGACGACTCCCGCCGCCCACCGCTCCGGAAACAGCGACTGCACTTCGTCCGTCGACACGACCTCGGTCGCGTCCATCAGGTTGCGGAGGTCGGGGTCGTCGAGGCGGGACTGAGCGTCGAGAAACGCCTCCAGCCCCGCTTCGCCGGTCGACAGCGCGAGGGCCGCCCCGAACGGCGCGCTGAACTGGCAGTCGACGAAGTTCGACGGTCGACGCTTGCGCTCGACGGGGTCGCCGGTCAGACGCACGCCCGGTTCCGGAAGGTCGACGACCACCGACTCCACCGCGCTCGAATCGACCCCCGCGCCGATCTCGGTGAGCGCGTCGAGCGCGGCGTGCACGTACCGACAGCAGGGGTACGGTTTCAGCGCGGTCTCCATCACGGCGTGGTCGCCGAGTCGGTCGAACGCCGCGGGTTCGGGGGCGTCCGTGTACCCGGTCAGGAAGCCGTACTCGCCCTCGACGGCCGCGTCCGCGCCCCGAAATCCTGCCGCGGCGAGCGAGGCGGCGGTGACCCCGCGGCGCGCGGCCATCCCCGGATGGAGGCGCTTGTTCCACGCGCCGTTCGACAGGAACTGGAGCGACCCGGCGGCCTGACTGCCGCCGACCCCGAACGCCGATTCGAACTCGTCGGCCGAGAGCCCCGCCACCACGCCCGCGGCGGCGATGGCTCCGAACGTCCCGCAGGTGGCCGTTCCGTGGAATCCCCGGTCGTAGTGGGCGTCCGGGTCGACGGCCCGGCCGAGGACGCAGGCGACGTCGAACCCGGCCGACATCCCCGCGAGGACTCGCTCGGCGGTCGCCCCGTCGCGTTCGGCGACCGCGAGCGCGGCCGGGATCACCGGCGCGCCGGGGTGGAGCGACGACTCGCGGTGGGTGTCGTCGAAGTCGAGGCTGTGGGCGAGCGCCCCGTTGACCGCGGCGGCGCGCTCCGGCGAGCGGCGGTCGCCCGTCACGATCGTCGTCGCTGCGCCGCCCCCTCGACCGCCCAACCCCTCGAGGATGGCCGGCGTGGATGCGGCGTGTTCGCGCGCGCCGAGCGCGACCCCGAGGAAATCGAGCAGGTGACGTTTGAGTTTCTCCCGCACGTCCGCGGGTAGGTCGGCGAATCGCGTCTCCGCGCAGTGCGCCGCTAGCCGGGCGGTCGCGTCAGTCGTTGACATACGAAATGCGATGCGGTTGGAACGAATAAGCGTGGGGGTTAGTTTTCCTCGCCGCGAACGACGTTCGCCGGCGTATCGAGCGTGAAGTGATACTTGCCGAGACCGATGCACGCCAGCGCGACGGCGGTGAACGGGAGCGCGACGAATGTCAGCGACCCCGCGATAGCCGCGAGCATGACCCACATCCACCGAATCCGTCGGCGGGCCCAGCGGACGCCGACCGCCTGAAACGCCGTCACCGCGGTGAACTGCACGCCCGCGAGGACGATTTCGTACGGCTGGTAGCCGTAGAACCGCCCCTGCGAGACCGAGTACCAGAGGAACGCCGACCCGGCCAGCGTGATGAGCGTCGCGGTCAGCAGCGCCCCCGCTCCGAGGGCGACGACCCACTCCGGAACCCGCGCGAGGAGGCGGGCGTCCTCCTCCGGGACGTGCTGGTCGGCGCGGTTCTCGACCGCGTCGACGTCGGTCTCGTCGGCCCCGGTTCGGTACCGGTCCGACGCGTTCTCGTCGCTCATGGTGTCGATCGCGTCATTCGTCGGGAATCGCGTCGGCGTTCTTCAGCGTCTCGATGTCCTCGTCGGTGTAGCCCATTTTTCGGAGAATCGGCACTGTGTCCTCCCCCAGAAGCGGCGGGCCGTCCCGGAAGCCCGACTCCGCGTTAGCGAAGTTGAGCGGGTGTTCGATGACCGGAATCTCTCCCGCCGCCGGGTGGTTCGCCGTCGACAGCACGTTCCGAGCCTCCACTTGCTCGTTGTGGAGCGCCTCGTCCACGCTGTGGACCGGCCCGACGGGCAGTCCCCGTTCGTCCGCGAGCAGTTCGACCCACTCGTCCGTTCGCCGCTTTCGGAAGACGTCCGACAATACTGCCTCTAGTTCGTCCATGTTCTCGACCCGGTGGGCGTTGGTCTCGAATCGCGGATCGTCCGCCAGTTCCGGCCGGTCGATGGCCTCGCACAACTCCGTCCAGAGCTTCTGGTTCGCCGCCGCGACGCTGAGGTGTCCGTCCGCCGTCGGGTACACCTGATACGGCGCGAGCACGGGGTCTTTCGTCCCCATCCGCGTCGGCTCCTCGCCCGCGAACGCTTTCCCCGCCTGCTTGGTCAACCACGGGAGCGCGGCGTCCAGCATGCCGAGTTCGACCCGTTCGCCCTTCCCGGTCGACTCCCGGCGATACAGCGCCCCCACGATGCCGAACGCGGCCCACATGGCGGTGATGAGGTCGGTCTGGGGCAGACCCACTTTGACCGGGTCGCCCTCCTCCGATCCGGTGACGCTCATGATGCCGCTGGTCCCCTGCACGAGCAGGTCGTAGCCCGGTCGGTCGCTCCACGGTCCCGACTCGCCGAACGCCGAGATGGAGCAATAGATGAGTTCGTCGTTGCGTTCGCGGAGATCCTCGTACCCGACGCCGAGTCGGTCGGCGGTTCCAGGGCGGTAATTCTCGATGAACACGTCGGACTCGCCGACCAGGTCGTAGAGCACTTCCAGTCCCTCGTCGCTCTTCAGATTCAGCTCGACGCTCTTTTTGTCGTAGTTCACCGTCCAGAAGTAGGGCGATTCGCCGCGGTCGGACGCGGTCTTCCCCGGGCCGTCGTAACCGTCCACGTCGACGAACGGCGGCCCCGAGTGACGGTTGTCGTCGCCGATCCTTGGCCGTTCGACTTTGATGACTTCCGCGCCCTGATTCGCGAGCATGAGCGAGCAGAACCCGCCGGTGACGAACGTCGAGAGGTCGAGAACCCGCACTCCGTCGAGGATCCCCGACTGAACGGGGTCTCCGTCATCGGTTGACCGTGACATGTATGACGAAAGACCGACCGGTGGGATAAGATTTTGCATCGGATGTTTGATGATATCATATAAACTACTGCTTGTCATGCAAGCGTTTATAACTTTGTGGTATGTGTTAGCTTGTATGGGGCAGACTAACCAGGCAAACGACTCGGGCGGCGGCTCCAAATGGGTGACGAACCACCCGATGGGAGCAGCGATCATCGCGTACGCCTTCCTGAGCATTCCTGTCTACTTCTGGCTTGAAGGGCCAGTCGGAACGGCAGGAACGGTCGACGGTTCAATCGTCATCGCCGGGCTCGTCCTGGGTTCCATCATGTTCGTACCGATAATCAAAGCAGTGCTCACCAATCGATTCGGCGCCAGCCGCGTTCAAGCAGGCCCGGAGTCGGAGTGAGTACTGATGAGAGGACTTCCGACAACGCATAGCACGATACCGACCAACGCACGAAAATCGCTCAACCATGGTTGACGCAAATCTCGCAAACGTTCGCAAGACGTTCAACGACGGACAGGTAATCGCTGTCGACGATATCGACCTCCACATCGAAGAAGGAGAACTACTCGTCCTCGTCGGGCCGTCAGGCTGCGGCAAGTCGACGACGCTTCGATGCATCGCCGGGCTAGAGGTGCCCGACTCGGGTACCATCACGTTCGGCGGACACGAAGTGACCGAACTGCCGCCGAAGGATCGCGCCATCTCGATGGTGTTTCAGAACTACGCTCTGTACCCGTCGATGACGGTGTACGAGAACATGGCGTTCGGACTGAAGATGCGCGGCGCCGACAGAGAGTCCATCGACGAGCAGGTTCGGTGGGCCGCCGACATCATGGAGATCGGCGACCTGCTCGACCGATACCCGAACCAGCTATCCGGCGGCCAGCAACAGCGCGTCGCGCTCGGCCGCGCCATCGTGCGCGACCCCGCTCTGTTCCTCCTCGACGAACCGCTCAGCAACCTCGACGCCAAACTCCGAGCGGTGATGCGGACCGAGATTCAGGAACTCCAGCAGGAACTCGACGTGGCGACGGTGTTCGTCACGCACGACCAGGAGGAGGCGATGAGCATGGGCGACCGCATCGCGGTGATGAACGCCGGTCGAATCGAGCAAATCGCCTCGCCCGAGGAGATCTACCACGACCCGAACAGCCTGTTCGTGGCCGACTTCATCGGGAGTCCGTCGATCAACTTCTTCGAGATGCGCTTCGACGGAAATTCGGTCGTCGGCGACGAGTTCGACATCCAGTTGCCGGAGGCGGTCGCCGAGGAACTCCGAAACGGGCTCCCCGGGGAGGACGTCATCCTCGGTATCCGTCCGAGCAACCTCAACATCACCGAGCCCGGAACCGGCCTCATCGACATCGAAGTCGAGGTCGTCGAACCGATGGGCGACACCAAGATACTCTACTTCGACGTGGGCGACCGGCGGGTGAACGCGGTCGTCCAGTCGACCGAACGGGTCTCCGACGGTGACACGGTCGGCCTCGAAGTCGAGTGGCCGAACGTTCACTTCTTCAGTCCGGCCGGGCCGAAAGTCGTCAAGTGGATGCACGCGACTGAGGGAACGGTTCCCGGCACGTCGAGCCCGGCCGATGACGGGGTTCGAACCGACGGCTCCGCGACGAGCGTGCGCGAGGAGGAGGGGTGATCCATGGCGACGGTTTCGGACGAAATCGCCCAACGTGAACGGTCCTTCTCCGACCGGTTACTCGAAGAGTACGGCGGGCTACAGGGCATCCTGTTCCTGTTGCCGACGCTCATACTGCTGACCGGCATCGTCTTCTATCCGATGGTGGTCAACGGGCTCCTGCTGAGCTTCAAGCAGTTCACGCTCGACCCGAACACGGCCGACCCGTGGGTCGGTCTGGAGAACTACGAGTACTGGCTATTCGGCGCGGGACAGAGCCTGTTCCTGTTCAGCATCAAGATGACGCTGCTTTACGAACTCGTCGTAGTTCCGTTCGACCTCGTGGTCGCGCTCGCGGCCGCGCTCGTGATGAACGAGAGCCTCCCCGGTCGCCCGATCTGGCGGGGACTGATGCTCGCGGGATACGCCAGTCCGGCGATCGCCGCCGGTCTGACGTTCGCCATCATGGAACAGGCCGCCACTTACGGTATCGTCTACAACACCCTCAACATATTCTTCGACATCCCCGCGTCCGGCGGAATCACCTCGAATACGCCGTGGGCGTTCTGGGGCGTCGTTATCGCGAAGGTGTGGCGCGACTTCGGGTTCATGTACGTCGTGTTTCTCGCGGGCGTCCAATCGATACCGAAGGAGTTGTACGAAATCGCAAAAGTCGATGGGGCAGGCCCGGCGCAGCGATTCCGCTACATCACGCTCCCCCACCTCCGAACCGTCATCGTCACGGTCGTGATGATTCGGACGGTGTTCACCATCGGGAAGGTGGCGATACCGTGGGCCGTCACGCAGGGCGGCCCGGTCAACTACACGACGTTCCTCGGGGTCGCCATCTTCAAGTCGGCGTTCGTCGACTGGAGCATGGGCGAGGCCGCGGCGCTGGGGATGCTATTCGCGGTCGGCATCATCCCCCTCATCCTCATCTGGGTTCGCACTGAAACGGAGGACTACTAATGAGCACCGATACCGACAAGCGATTCGAGTTCGAAACGGAGCGGTCGAGACTGTCGTGGGAGACCCACTACAAGCCGGTGTTGAAGTACCTCTCGCTGGCGGTGCTGATGGTGTGGATGCTGTTGCCGGTGTACTACACCTTCGCGAACTCGCTGAAAACGCCCGAGATGATATTCACGACGCCGCTGGGCATACCGTTCGTCACCTTCGACCCGGTCGCCTGGAGCGGTCGGAACGCGTGGCGGACGATGTGGAGTGCGTTCCCGTTCGTGGAGTACACGCTGGCGACGTTCATCGTCAGCGTCGGAACCGCCGGACTCGCGACCGTCTCCGCGGTGTTCGCCGCGTACTCGTTCGCGCGACTCGACTATCCGTTCAAGAACTCGTTGTTCGTCTTGAGCGTCGCCGGGTTCATGTTCCCCATCGTCCTGCTGGCGATTCCCATCTTCGTCCTGATGCAGCAACTGGGACTGTTGAACACCTACATCGGAATGATACTGGCGTTCACGGCGTTCACACTGCCGTACAACATCTGGCTCCTGAGGGGGTTCTTCGAGGAACTCCCGGACAACTTGGAGGAGTCCGCCCGGGTGGACGGTTGCACGCAGATCGGCGCGTTCTTCAGGGTCATCCTGCCGCTGTCGCGGCCGGCGCTCGCGTCGGTGTTCCTGCTGGCGTTCCTGCTGGCGTGGCACAACTACCTGATGGCGTTCATCATCGGTCAGGACCCGCTGCACACCACGCTCGCGCCGGCGCTCCTCGAACTGAAGGGGACGTTCTTCGTCCGGAACTTCCACTTCATCATGGCCGGGACGTTCCTCTCGATGATCGTCCCCATCACCATGTACATGTACCTGCAGAAGTACCTGGTCGAAGGGCTCTCGTCGGGCGGCGGCGTCAAGGGATAAACTAATTCCCTCGACCGACACACGTCTTCGCGGTCCTTTTTCGGGGTTCTCCCGTCCGCGTTCGGTCGCGGATTCGACTCCGGCCGTGCCGTTCGAACTACGGGCGACTCGATACGTCGGCGATGATTCGCGCCGTTGCGACCGGTAGCACGATAGGGTTCGTCTAAAAACGGATCGTCGATTCGTACTCGATTACTTCTCGGAGGAATCGCCCACGTCGACCGTCCACTCCTGTGTCTGGTCGACCTTTTCGGTCTGCCACTCCTCTAACTTACCGCCGACCACGGAGATCACGTACCCCACGAAGAGTACGATGATAGAGAGGATGAACAGTCCGCTGTTCGCGTTCGGTTCGTCTGCGAGCGCGAACTGGGGGATCAGGATCTGACCGGTGTACTGCCAATCGAAGTACAATCCGATCAGAAACAGAACCCCGGCGACCAAGTACAGGATGTTGGCCGCCAAACCGAGGTAGTCCGAAACGCCTGTTCTACCGACACCTGACCGTACGGTCTGCCCTGACATACCATGACATACAGGCAAACGCCCTATAAACGTTGCGTCGCCGTCCGCCGAGCGCGTACCCATCGGCCTATCGAGGTGTCGTGACGGCGGGAAATTATACCGAAAGTTTATTATAAATGCCCCCGACGATGAGGTTGGTGGGGAGTTACCAAATGGCACAGAAGCAAGGCGTTGCCGATGCGGCAGCGCACAGTAGTGCAATCGATAGACGAGACTTCCTGAAAGCCGCCGGGGCCGGCGTAACGGCGACCGGACTCACCGGCTACGTGGGATATCAGGGGAACCCGACGCTCGAGGTCTGGTTGTCCTACTACACCGAGGGGAAGACGAAAAGACAGTACACAGATCAACTGGTCAAGCAGTACCAGAACCAATCCAACACGCAGATCAACGTCACGGGTGTCCCGTACACCGACGTGGTGACGGAGTTCCAGTCGGCCCGCGCCGCCGGGAACGTCCCGCACCTCGTCGAGGTGATGACGCGCCCCGGCATCCTGGCCGGCGGCGCGGGCATGGTCGTCAACGACCTCTGGCAGAGTTCGTCGTTGGCCGACAAGACGTCCGACAAGATAATGAACGGCCACCGGGTCTGGGGCGCACAATCGACCGGGAAGCAAGGGAATCTAGTGACGTTCCCGCTCGGTTTCCGGCCGTACTTCACCGCGTGGCGAACCGACTGGCTCCAACAGGCCAACATCGACCCGAGCGAGGTCAACCACGAGGCCGGCAGCCTCCACTGGCGCGACGACATGCCGGGAATCTACGATAAGCTCAAGCAGACCCAGATGGGTCAACGACAAGACTCCTTCCCGGACACGACGGGGATGAAACAGAGCGACGAGGAGTACCTGTCGCTGTACATCCCCCAACACGGCGGGTCGATGTCCGGCGTCGTCGACCTGAAAGGCCAAAACGCCACCATCGACTCGCAGGCGGCTCGCAACGCCATCAAGATGCAGTTCGAGTACATCAACAGAGGGTACTTCCATCAGAACTCGATCAACCACGGCGACGAGGAGTCGACGACCCTGCACTGGTCGGGGCAGGTCGCCTGCAACCACATCCAAGACTCGACCGACCTCTGGGGCGACTACCTCGAAGAACAAGGGCAAGCGATGCGAAACGGGCAGTACACGTGGGGATTACCGATGAACGCCGGGACGAAGGCCGCGCTTGCGTGGTTACCTGCCCTGGGCTTCATCGGCGACGCGTTCAACAATCAGCGGGAACAAGACGCCGCGGTGAAGTTCATCGAGTGGTGGATCGGCGACAGCGACCGAGCGGTGCAGAACGCGAAGAATCTCGGGTTCGTTCCGGTCGCGCCGGCGCAGATAAAGAACGAAAACTTCTTCGGGCAGTCGGAGATGCACACGGAGTTCTGGCGCGGTGCATGCCTGAAGACGCTCAACCAGTTCGACCCGGCGGTGATTCCGGCGGTGCCGGGCGCGAACGCCATCACCTACGATATTCCACGCGGAATGCATCAGCAGATCGCTCAACAGCTACAACAGGGAACGGGGTTGGACCAGGCCGTCAATCAGGCGACGTCGCAGGCGGCGACCGAGATCAACCGACTCCTACAGCGGAACCAGTAGTCCCTTCCGTCTTCGTTTTATCGCGTGTCGGTCGATAGCTGCCGCACCACCGACAGTGGCGCTCACCGCTTCCACGCTATCGATTCGAACGTGGGGTGATGCCGTCAGAAATACGTAATAGTTTATAATTACTCCTGAGACTGATTAGAAATCTGTGGGGAAGATTTAAGATTTGCACGATTAAATGAGGGAGTGGGTTGTTAACTCGTGGCAAGAAGGAGTTCTACCAACTTCGATTCGGGGCACCGCTCCGTCGATCGCCGCCGATTTTTGAAAATGGCGGGCGCAACAGCGACGGCGACCGGACTCGCCGGCTGTTCCGGCGGCGGAAATAATGGAGGAACTGCGGGCGATACGGGTAAAACGACGCTCGAGGTCTGGTTGTCCTACTACACCGAGGGGAAGACGAAAAAGGAGTATACCAACAAGATCGTCAAGCAGTACGAAAAGAAGCGCGGCATACAGATCAATATCACAGGTGTCCCGTACACGGACGTCACTACGAAGTTCCAAGCGGCGCGTGCGAGTGGGAACGTTCCGCACCTCGTCGAGGTGATGACGCGCCCCGGCATCCTCGCGGGTGGCGCGGGCATGGTCGTCAACGACCTCTGGCAGAGTTCGTCCCTGGCCGATAAAACCGCCGACAACGTTATGAAAGGCCACAAAGTGTGGGGCGCACAATCGACCGGGAAAAAGGGTAACATTGTAACGTTCCCCCTCGGCTTCCGCCCGTACTTCACCGCGTGGCGAACCGACTGGCTCAAGCAAGCCGGTATCGACCCGAGCGAGGTCAACCACGAAGCGGGGAGCCTCCACTGGTACAAGGACATGCCGGGAATCTACGATAAGCTCAAGCAGACCGAGCTAGGCAAAAAGAAGGGAGCGTTCCCGGGAACCACGGGGATGAAACAGAGCGACGAGGAGTACCTGTCGCTGTACATCCCCCAACACGGCGGGTCGATGTCCGGCGTCGTCGACGTCAAGGGGAAGAAAGCGGCGATCGATAGCCCGGAGGCCCGCAAGGCCATCAAGATGCAGAAGGACTTCATCGACAAGGGCTACTTCCACAAGAACTCGATCAACCACGGCGACGAGGAGTCGACGACTCAACACTGGTCGGGCCAACTCGCGATCAACCACATGCAAGACTCGACCGACCTCTGGGGCGACTACCTCGAGGAACAACAAAAGGCCATGAAGAACGGCGACTACACCTGGGGACTGCCGAGGAACGCCGGGACGAAGGCCGCGCTCGCGTGGCTCCCGTCGCTCGGCTTCATCGGCGACGCGTTCTCCAAGCAGAAGGAAAAGGACGAGGCAGTGAAGTTCATCGAGTGGTGGGTCGGCGACAGCAACCGGGCGGTCCAGAACGCGAAGAACCTCGGGTTCGTCCCGGTATCGCCGGATCAAATCCAGAAAGAGGATTTCTTCGGCCAGTCGAAGATGCACAAGGAGTTCTGGCGAGGCGCGGCGGCGAGGACGCTCAAGGATTTCAAACCGGCGGTGATTCCGGCGGTACCCGGTGCCGACGCCATCACCTACGAGATTCCCCGGAAGATGCACCAGAGCATCCTACAGCAGGGTACGAGCGTGGAAAAGGCCACCTCGATGGCCGCCGAGGAGATCAATCGACTGCTCCAGAAGAACCAGCAAGGGTAGGAAGGAACTCGCTGAATCGAGCGCGAACGACCAAACGATTCAGTCAGCGACGTACTCCGCGGCCTTCTCTCCGGCGATTCGACCGAACACGGCCGCGTTCGTCAGTCCCGTCCCGCCCGGGTAGTTGTCGTAGAACAGTCCGCCGACGCTGTTACCGGCGGCGTACAGCCCCGGAATCACTCGGTCTCTGGTGTCCAACACCTCCGCGTTCGCGTTGGTCGCCACCCCGCCGAAGGCGAACGTGATGCCGCCGGTGACCGCGAAGGCGTAGAACGGCGGGTCGTCGACCGGGAGCGCCCAGTTCGACTTCGGCGGCGTCACGTCGGCGACCGCGTTGCCGTCGAGCACCCGCGGTTTGAACGCGCCCGGGTCGCAGGCGGCGTTGTACTCCTCGACGGTGGTCGCGGCGGCGTCGGGGCTCTCACAGCCCGCGCGTTCGAGGACGTCGCGGAGGTCGTCGCCGACCACGGGGTCGGACGGGCCGGTCGCGTCGACCTCGTCGATGGTCTTCGAGTCGACCAGGATGAATGCCTCGCGGTTCGGCTGCTCGAATATCCTCCGACCGAACTTCGCGTAGGTGTGCGCGCGCGCGTCCTCGCCCTCGTCGACGAACCGCTCGCCCTCGTGGTTGAGCAACAACCCGTACTGGTAGCCGTCGATGCGGTTGGTTCCGCCCTCCACGTCGGGGGCGGCCGCGTCGATGAGCGCCATGTGAGCGCCGCCCCACTGTCCCACCGCTTTAGCCCCCGCGTCCAGCGCCATGTCGATGGCTTCCCCCGTGTTGTATCGGCTTCCTCGGACCTTCATCGCGTCGTAGTCCGGCCCGTAGTAGCGCGTCCGCTTCTCCGGGCTCGATTCGTAGCCGCCAGCGGCGATTATCGCCGCGTCGCAGTCGAACCGGACGAAGCCCTCGTCGGTAACCGCGTCGACGCCCGTCACCCGCCGGTCGGCCGACCGCCGGAGCGCCCTGGCTTCCGCGTCGTAGTAGACGTCCGCGCCCGCATCGGTCGCCGCATCGACCAGCCCGTCGACCATCTCCTCCCCGTCGAACCACGTCCGAGCGACGGTGTAACCGGAGTTGAGCGGGGTCATGTCCCACTCGACGCCGAGTTCGGTCAGCCACTCTATCGTCTCGCCCGCGTTCTCGACCAGCGTCTCGGCGAGTTCCTCGTCGGCCCGACCGTTCGTCTGGGCCATGATGTCGTCGTAGAACTCCGACACCGTGTAATCGGGGACGTCGAACTCGTAACCGTGCTCCGAGAGGTCGGCGTCCGCCGACGGAACCCGGAAGGACTCGGTGAACCGGGTGTGGCCGCCCCGCCGTTCCTCGGGCGATTTCTCCAACAGCGCCACGCTCCGACCGGCCTCCGAGGCCCGGACGCCGGCCGCCAACCCGGCCATCCCGCACCCGACCACGACCACGTCGTACTCCTCGCGTCGCTCCGAGATGTTCCGCTCGCTACCGTCTTTCGCTGACATCGCTCGAACCATGCGCGACGAGCACAATCAAACTACCGCCGACGCCCCGACGAAAACGCGTCGCCGACTACGACGAGGGGTCGTCCGCACCGTCCTCGCCGTACCTGTCGGCCAGCAGTTCCCCGTAGCTCTGCACCTGATGCACCGGCCGCCGCCCCTCGGGCGGACTGCCGATAGCGACGATTTTACACGAGTCGACGTACGGATTGTGCAGCATGTGGGGGACGGCCTCGTCGAAGCGAACGACGTCGTCCGTCTCGGCGTCGAAGGAGCCGTCCTCGACTTCGACGCGACATCGCCCGTCAACGACGTAGTAGAACTCCTCCTGCTCGTCGTGGTAGTGGTACGCGTTCTGCGAGAGCCGCTCGCCCGGTTCGAGCACGGCGACGTTGAAGTTGTAATCCTCGATGCCGAGTTGCGGCGACACTTCCCACCGTCGGCCCGGCTTGTCCGGGTTCGCGTCCAGTTCGCGGAGCGACCGGTGCTCGTAGCCGCGGCTCATGCACCGCTCCCGGAGGTCGCGTTCTCCAGCAGTCGGTCGAGAGCACCGTCCGCGTCGAGGTCGTCGATGGCGGAGGCGACGGCGTCCGCCCGTTCCCGGCCGACGGTCGGTTCGGCGCACTCGAAGAACTTCGCGTCGAGGCGGTCGTCTGAGACGGGGTTGTTCGGACTCCCCGGCGCGTGCTTCTCGACCGCGACGTGCCGCTCGCCGTCGGTCGTCGTCAGGCTCACCCGAGCGCCGTAGCCGGCGAACTCGCCGCCGAAGAGGTTCGGTTCGAACTCCCGCTCTACCTTCGCCATCTCCTCGCGCGTTCGCGGGTCGGCGACGTACTCGTCGGAGAACTCCCGGACGCCGGCGTCCCGCTCGCGGAGTATCGCGGCGAGGCAGAACTCGATGGAGAACTTGGCCTGAAGGGCGTCGTCGGGGTCGGCGTGGATGAGCATCTCGGAGGCCGCGTCGTCGAGGGCCACCCGCACCGACTCGACGTCGTCCGGCGCGAGGTTCTCGCGCTCGACCAGTTCGCGCACGGCGTCCATCGCCGCGTGCGTTATCACGCCCGAGGGGTACGGCTTGAAGCCGATATCGTCGACCGCCCAGGTCTCGCCGAGGTCGTCGGTGATCTCCGCCGGGTCGTACTCGCCGCCGGGGGTCATCACGCCCCCGTACCCGATCTCCCCTTCGAACACCGCGCCGTCGGCCGTGAACCCCGCGTCCGCGAGCGTGGCGGCGCGCACGCCCATCTGCGCGGCGTGACCGGCGTGGAGGGGTTTCGTCATCGTCCCGAAGTTCTTCTTCAGCGACGACGAGCAGGACGCCGCGATTCCGTACGCTTGCTCGGTCTCCTCGGTCGTCAATCCGAGCGCGGACGATGCGGCCGCCGCCGCGCCGAACGTCCCGACCGTGCCCGTGCTGTGCCAGCCGTTATCGTAGTGGCTCGGATAGGTGGCGTGGCCGGTTCGGAACGCGGCCTCGACGCCGACGACGTACGCCGTCAGGGCGTCGCGGCCGGTGCCTCCCGCCACCTGCGCGCCTGCGAGGGCGGCCGGAAACACCGGCGAGGTCGGGTGGATGACTATCGACTCGAAGGTGTCGTCGTAGTCGATGGCGTGTCCGAACGCTCCGTTCGCCAGCGCCGCGCCGGGGGGACTCGCGGTTCCCCGACCGAGCACGGCCGCGTCGCGCCCCGGGAGGCAGCCGTCGACGTACGACGAGATGCGCTCGCCGACGTCGTGTTGCGAACCGTACAGCGCGACCCCGACGTAGTCGCGAATCGCTCGTTTGGCTCTCTCGACGACGTCCGTCGGGATGTCGTCGAACGATGCGGTCGCTGCGAACTCGGCGAGCGTGCGAGTCTCTGCCATGCATCGGTATCGTGACGCCGCGATTATAATCGTACCGACGGTTCGCGCGCCGCTGGAGCGTTCGCGTCGACGGCAGGCGGACGGTTCGTTCGAACCCGTCGCGGATGCGGTCGTTCGACGGACGCCTTCGTCACCAAAATTTATGCCACTCCGACCCATCGGTTCGCTCGACTCCCGCGGAGTTCCCGAACGATGAAACGCAACGACCGGGCCATCGTCGGCTTCACGATGCTAGCCCACGCGATGTTCCACACCTACGAGTTGGCGATTCCCATCTTCGTCACCGTCTGGCTCGACGCCTTCGCCACCACCGAGGCCGCGCTCGGAATCGTCGTCGGTGCCGGGTACGCGCTCATCGGCCTGGGGGCGCTGCCGAGCGGCATCCTCGCGGACGCCTACGGGTCGAAGCGACTCGTCCTCGGCTCCGCGGCGGGGATGGGCGGCGGATTCCTGCTCGTGAGCCTCGCGCCGAACGTGGTGGTGCTCGGCGCGGCGCTGGTGCTCTGGGGTGCGGGGGCGAGCCTCTACCACCCCGCGGGACTCTCGCTGCTCAGTCGCGGCACCGAGAACCGCGGCACCGCCTTCGCCTACCACGGCGTCGCCGGTAACGTCGGAACCGTGGTCGGCCCGCTGGCCGCGGCGGTGCTCCTCAGCTACTTCGACTGGCGTCTCGTCGCCGCGCTGTTCGTCGCACCCGCGCTGGTTGCCGGAGCCATCGCGTTCAGACTCTCGTTCGACGAACGGGCGGCAACCGAGAGCGCCGAGGTCGCGGCCGACGGCGACCCCGGCCGGACGGTCGAGGCGGACGGCGGCCTCGGGTCGCTCTCGGAACTCGTCGGCGATTCGCGCGCGCTGTTCACCGGCGGATTCACGGTCGTCTTCGCCGTCGTGATGCTGTACGGCCTCTACTACCGTGGCATCCTGACGTTCCTCCCGGAGATACTCGGCGGTCTCCCGCTGCTCGAACCGGTGACCGTCGCCGGTCGGTCGTTCCAACCCAGTCGGTACGTCTACGCCGGTCTCCTGTTCGTCGGGATGTTCGGTCAGTACGCGGGCGGGAAGGTGAGCGACGTGGTCGAGACCGAGCGCGCGCTCGTCGTCACCTTCGCCGCGCTGGTCGTCGGCGCGCTGCTCTTCGTCCCGGCGTCGTCCGCCGGCGTCGCGCCGCTGCTCGCTGTGTGCGTGCTGCTGGGCTTCTTCGTCTACGTGGCCGCGCCGGTGTACCAGGCCACCATCGCGGACTACGTCACAGCCGACAGCCACGGTCTCTCGTACGGCTTCACCTACCTGGCCATGTTCGGCGTCGGGGCGCTTGGCGCGGCGATGGCGGGCACCGTCCTCACCTACGCCGGGTCGGCCGCCCTGTTCGCCGCGCTGGCCGCCCTCGCGGTGCTCGCCGGCCTCCTCAGCGTCTACCTCCTCGTCCGCTGACTCACCGCAGCGACCGCGCTATCGGTTCTCGAATACGCTCGTCCACGGGCCGCGGGTTCGTCTCGATTCGCCGCTCCTGGAGAAGCGTCTTCCGCACTAGCTCGTCCGCGTCGTCCGGCCCCAGTCCGAGGTCGGCGAACGACCCGGGGAGACCGACGGCGTCCCGAATCCGGTCGCACTCCCCGAGCAGCGCGCGGGCCGCCTCGTCGGTGCCGTCGTCGACCCCCGCGACGCCGAGTTCCCGCGCGACGTCGGCGTACTCCCGTTTCCGCACCGGGAGGTTGTAGCGCAGACCGGCGGTCAGCGAGGCCGCGAGACACTCCCCGTGCGGTCGTCCGGTCATCCCGCCGACGCTGCTGGCGAGCGCGTGAACCGCGCCCAGTCCCGCGTTGGAGAACGCCGTCCCCGCGAGGTGGGCTCCGAGGCTCATCTCCCGTCTGGCCTCGCGGTCGTCGCCGTCGACGGCGACGCGCTCGAACGAACCGTGAACCGATTCGAGCGCCCGCCGGGAGAGCGGGCGCGAGATCGGATTCGCCCCCTGATAGCTGATGGGTCGCGGGTCGACCCGGCGGTAGTCGCGCGCGGTCAGCGACTCCAGCGCGTGGACGAACGCGTCGAATCCCGACCGAACGGTCACCCCTCGGGGGAGGTCGTACGTGAGCGCCGGGTCGACGAGCGCGACGTCCGGGCGCAGCAGTTCGTCGCTCACCCCGCGCTTCACCCCGTCGTAGGAGACGACCGCCGTCTGGGTCGCCTGAGAGCCGGTTCCGCTCGTCGTCGGAACCGCGACCGTAGGGACGACCGGGCCGGGCACGCGGTCGACGCCGAGGTAGTCGTCGGCCGACCCGCCGTGGGTGAGCAGTATCGCGGCGACTTTCGCCGTGTCCAGACACGAACCGCCCCCGACGGCGACCACGCCGCCGTACTCGCCGTCCGGCAGGTCGTCGAAGTCGTCGACGCTCGGTTCGGTCGTCGCGTGGTGAACGGCGGGCCGGGATTCGAGACCGGCGAGCGCGGTATCGAGCACGCCCGCCGATTCGACGCCCGCGTCGGTCACGACGAGCGGGGAGTCGACGCCCAGCTCGTCGAGGACCTCGGGTAGGTGCGCGACGACCCCCTCGCCGAACTCGGCGTCCGGCGTCGCAAACGAGATGTCGGCCGCGCTATCGCCTTCGCGTTTCTCGTCCATGCGATAGATTCGCACGCCCCCCTCAAAAAGGTGCGTCCCGACTCGGGCGCGTCGTCCGGCCGATTCACGACGCGTCGTCCGGTTCGACGGCGTACAGTCCCTCCAGTTCGGTTATCTCGTCCAGCCCGGTGATGTCGTTACGACCTTCCCACGACACCAGTTCGTCGAGAACGCCCTGCTGCGTACCCGTTTCGACGATTTCGCCGTACACGTCCTGTAACGTCTTGAGTACGGCTTTGAACCCGGTCGCGGGGAACAGCGCGATGTCGTACCCCAACGCTTCCAACTCGGCGGCCGTCAGCATCGGGGTTCGGCCGCCCTCGGTCATGTTCGCGAGCAACGGGGCGTCGATTCGTTCGGGTACTTCCTCGAGTTCGGCGACCGACTCCGGTGCCTCGAAGAAGATGACGTCCGCGCCTGCATCCAAGTACGCCTCTGAGCGTTCGACGGCGGAATCGAACCCCTCGACCGCCCTTGCGTCGGTTCGGGCGATGAGTACGAAATCGTCGTCCGTCCGGGCGTCCGCGGCTGCTCGGAGTTTGGCCACCATCTCGTCGGTAGCCACGACCGACTTGTCGTCGAAGTGACCGCACTTCTTCGGGAAAACTTGATCCTCGAGGTGGATGCCGGCGACTCCCGCGCGCTCGAACTCCTCGACCGTTCGGCGGACGTTGATCGGATTTCCGTAGCCGGTGTCCGCGTCCGCGAACACCGGCACGTCGACCACGCCGGCAACTTGGCGAGCGCGGTGAACCATCTCCGTGAGCGTCGTCAGTCCCACGTCCGGATATCCGTGGACGGACGTCGAGACGCTCGACCCGGACACGTACACGACCTCGGCATCCGCGCGTTCGACGAGCTTCGCGCTCGCGGCGTCGTACGCTCCGGGCGCGACGAGGATTCCTTCGCTGTCGATCGATTTTTTGAACCTGGTAGACGGACTCGACATGTGCCGAAATCCGGTCGAAGAACCATAACACTAAGTGCGCTCGACTGAACCCTCAGACTGGAATTCGTCGCGAGACGAATCGAAGGAGGTCGAAAGCCGTGCACGAACGAACTCGGTCGCTCGCGGTCGCCAGCGTCGTCCTCCTGCTCTCGGTTCTCGTGTGGTTCAACTACTCGGCGCTGCTCCCGCAGATAGTCGACGCGTGGTCGCTGTCGGGCGTCCAGGCCGGCGCGCTGTTCGCGGCCTTCCAAGCGGGATACGTGGTCGCCGTCATCCCCGCCGGGATGGTCGCCGACGGCTACTCGACGCGGCGCGTGGTCGCCGTCGGCGCGACCGGCACCGGACTGGCGAGCGTCGCCTTCGCGGCGCTCGCCGACGGCTTCCTCGTCGGCGTGTTCTTCCGGTTCGTGGCGGGGGCGTTCATGGCCGGCGTGTACGTCCCCGGGATGCGGTTCCTCAGCGAGTGGTACCCCGAGTCGGCTCGCGGGCGCGCGCTCGGCGTCTACACCGGCGCGTTCTCGCTGAGCACGGGACTGTCGTTCCTGCTCTCCTCGTCGGTCGCCGCGGCGCTGGACTGGCGCGTCGCCATCGGCGCGACGAGCGTCGGCGCGGTGGTCGCCGGCCCGCTGATGCTCGCGTTCGCCCGCGACCACCCCGACGCGGCCGTGAGCGACCGGCGATTCGACCGGCGGTTGCTCTCCAACCGGGCCTACCTGTACGCCGTCGGCGTCTACGCCGGCCACACGTGGGAGGTGTTCGGCGTTCGAAACTGGATGCCGGCGTTCCTCGTGGCCACGACGGCGGTCGCGGGGGCGTCCGAACCGACCGTTCTGGCCGGACTGTTGACCGGCGCGATGATGTCGTTGGGCGGCGTCGGAAACCTCCTCGGCGGCTGGGCCAGCGACTCCGTCGGTCGAATCAGAACCGTCCTCGCGGTGCTCGGGGCGAGCGCGTGCATCAGCGCGATCCTCGGCCTCCTCGACTGGCTGTCGCTCCCCGCGTTGACCGCCCTCCTGTTGCTGTACGGCGCGCTGTTGACCGCCGACAGTTCGCCCACCTCGACTGCCGTCACCGAAGTGGTCGCGGACGAACACGTCGGCGTCGCGCTGTCCGTCCAAACCCTCGCGGGGTTCAGCGCGACGGTCGTCTCCCCCGTCGTCTTCGGCGCGGTGCTCGACACCTCCGGGTACGCGTGGGCGTTCCTCACCCTCGCCCTCGGCGCGGCCTTCGGTCTGGTCTCGCTCGGCTTGCTCTCGCGACGCCTCCGGCGCTCGCCGCGCGTGCTGGAGGAACGCGCGGCGACGGGGGAGTGACGCCGGCGAAGGTATATGTGCCTCGAGCCACCTCCTACGAAACGTTACCACATGACGCACGTCATCGCCTGTCTCGACGGCTTCGACCCCGCGTACCTCTCGGCGACCGAGACGCCCGGCTGGGACCGCGTCGCGGCCGACGGGAGCACGGGCGTCTGCGACGGCGTCGTCCCGAGCCTCACGAACGTGAACAACGCGGGCATCGTCACGGCCGAGTTTCCCGACCGGAGCGGCGTGACGGGAAACACGTACTACGACCCCGAGCGCGACGAGCGGGCGTTCATGAACGACGCCTCGCACCTGCGGTGTCGAACCGAACTCCAGCGCCGGGCCGAACGGGGCGAGACGGTCGCGGCGCTGGTGGCGAAGGACAAGCTGGTGGAGATGGTCGGCCAGGGGTGCGACGTCGCGGCGAGCGCGGAGAACCCGCCCGAGTGGCTCGCGGCGGCCGTCGGCGAACCGCCGGGTATCTACTCGGGGAAGGCCAGCGCCTGGCTGCTCGAAGCCGCGGTGTACCTGCTGGACGAGCGCGACCTCGACGCGCTCTACGTGTCGACGACGGACGTGGTTCCGCACAAGCACGGCCCGGACGAAGCGGCGGCCGAGCAGTGGGTCGGCGAACTCGACGCGGGTATCGCCGCGCTTTACGAACGGAGCGACGCGCTCGTGGCCACCGCCGACCACGGCATGAACCGGAAGTCGGTGTGCGTCGACCTCGAAGCGATACTCGACCGGGAGGGCCGCGACGCCGAGGTCGTCCGACTCATCACCGACGAACACACCTACCACCACCGGAATCTCGGCGGCGCGGCGTACGTCTACCTCCGCGACGATTCGACGGACGCCCTCGGGTGGCTCGACGACGTCGACGGGGTCGACGAGGTGGTCGCCGCCGACGAGGCGGCCCGGCGATTCCGACTGCCGACCGACGCCATCGGCGACGCGCTCGTGCTCGGAACCGAGTCGTCGGTGTTCGGCCCCGTCGAGGACGGCGTTCACGGCGCTGTTGACCTGCGGTCGCACGGCTCCCACCACGAGCGCCGCGTTCCGTACGTCGCCAGCACGGGCGCGACGCTCGAGCACAACGTCGAAGCGTTCCCGGGTCTCGAAGGGTGATGCGACGGAAAGAACGGTCGACGACGCGCCGACCTATATGTCGAACACGTCGAGACCGGTTCGGTCGTCGAGTCGGTGCGTCAGCGGCGTCTCGCCGAGCGTCACGAGGATCTCGAAGGTTCCCGAGACCCGAGCCCCGGAGCAGTGACCGCCGAGCGACTCGTAGGTGTCCGTCCCGAGTTGGATGTGCGCGTGTATCCTGTCCGGCCCGATGTTGCCGAGGAAGCTCGTCACTTCGAACTGGCCGGTGAACTCCTCCTCGCTGTACTCCTGCGTCTCGACGTCGTAGTGTCCAAGCGTGGCCCGGTCGACGGCGCCGATTCCGGCGAGGAAGCCGTTCTCGATGTCGTACTCGTCGCGGAGCGTTTCGAGCGAGTCCATGACCTCGTCGCCCGGGTCGAGGCGAACGACGAGGCGGTCGTCTTCGTGTACGTGGTCCATGCGTGCGTTCGCCACGACGGTCACGTCCCACTTCGTAGTATCGCTCCGTGGTCGGTTCCGCTGTCGGCCGCGGAGAGAACCGGCTCCCGTGCTCAGTCGAGGTCGGGGCGCGAAAGTTCCGTCTCCTTGGCCGTGACGAACTCCAGCAGGACGGGCGTTCCTTCCTCGGTCTTCGCCACGCCGCGTTCGATGGCGCCGGCCACCTCGTCGGGGTTCTCGATGCGCTCGCTGTAAGCCCCGAGCGCCTCGGCCACCCGGTCGAAGTCGCCGCCGAACGGCGTCTCGTAGCCCGCCATCTCGAAGTTGTTGAGGAGGATGGAGAGGACGGGGATGTCGTATCGCGCCGCGGTTTCGAGGTCGAGTCCCGTCATGCCGATCGCGCCGTCGCCCCACACGTTGATGCAGAGCTTGTCCGGGTGCGCCAGTTTGGCCCCCATCGCCAGACCGAGACCGTAGCCGAGCTGCGTCGTCTTCCCCCAGCCGATGTAGCCGAGCGGTTCCGGCGACTCCCAGAACGGCGCGAGGAAGTCGCGGGCGTTGCCGGCGTCGTGGGTGATGATAGCGTCCTCGGCGTCGACGACCTCGACGAGTTCGTTGACGACCCGGTAGGGGTTGATGGGCGTCTCGTCGGACTCCAGCTTTGGCCGCCAGTCGGCGAGCCACGCCTCTCTGACCTCCCGAATCTCCGAGACGACCTCGTCGCGACGACCGCGCGGCCCGTCGAGGCGGCGCTCGGCCTCGTCGACGAGGGCTTCGAGCGTTAGTTTGGCGTCGCCGACGATGGCGTGGTCGCTCTCGACCTCCTTGTCGACGTCCGTCGGGTCGAGCGTCGCGTGGACGATCTCGTTGTTCTCGGGCACGGTGATGCCGTAAGCGGTGGTCGAGAAGCTGGTGCCGACGCCGAAGAGGAGGTCGCACTCGTCGAGGAAGTGCGCGAGCTGGCCGGGTTCGCTCTTCGACCCCGCCCCGAGCGACAACGGGTGGTCTTCGGGGAACGCGCTCTTCCCGTTGAGGCTGGTGGCGACCGGAACTTCGACGAGTTCGGCGAGTTCCCGCAGGGGTTCCCAACCCTTCGCGTAGTGGACGCCCTGCCCGGCGTAGATGACCGGTCGTTCGGCGTCGAGCAGCATGTCGACCGCGGGCGGGATGTCGTTCGGGTCGGGCCCCGCCTTCGAGGACGTCGTGGGCGCGTAGTCGATTTCGCCGATCTCCTCGGAGAAGAGGTCCTTGGGAATCTCGACGAGGGCCGGGCGCGGCCGCCCGTTTCGCGCGGCGCTGAACGCTCGACGAACCGTCTCGACGACCGACTCGGGGTCTTTCAACTGCTCGCAGGACTTGGTGACGTGCTGGTAGTTGAGGAACGAGTTGAATTTGGGGTCGACGTCGGTCTTCGTCAGATCGTACCCCGCCGGAAACGCGACGAGGGGGACCGACTCCGCGTACGCCTGAGCGACGCCGCCGAAGGCGTTCTCCGTCCCGGGACCGTGCTGACAGGCGAACACGCCGAGTTCGTCGCCCGAGGTCACCCGGCTGACGGCGTCGGCCATGTGCACGCCCGTCCGTTCCTGCCGGACGACGATGGTCCGAATGCCCGCTTCTTCGACTGCTCCCGTGTCGAACAACGGATTCGAGGGGAATCCGAACAGGTAATCGACATCTTCCGCTACGAGGATCTCCGCGATCGCCTCTGCTACGTCCATGCGAATGACTCGCGTGGCGAGTACTGTAAAGTTAATTATCATATTTAATCATTTCCTCTTCCGGCGGCGCGGCGGCGAAAACGTCACAACGCCCCCGCGTGAGTACTACGTATGTCCGACTTGGAGCGACTCTGCGTTCACGAATCGGTGGAGAGCGTCGTCCCGAAGGAAGCGTTCGTGGAGGCGTTCGCGGATCTTGACGTGCCCGCCGAACTCGTCGGCGACGACGGGCGCTACGACGAGACGGACGCCGTCGCCACGTACCGACCGCGTCCCGAGTTTCTCGACGCCGCGTGGGTCCACTGCGTCCGGGCCGGTTACGACGAGTTCGACACCGACTCCTTCCGAGCGTCAGGCGTACCCCTGACGAACAGCACCGGCATCCACGGCACGACCGCCGGCGAACTCGCCCTCTCGTTCCTGCTCTCGTTCGCCCGTATGCTCCACGTCTACCGCGACCACCAGAACGAAACCCGCTGGTACGCGCCCGAGTACGACCGACCGTTCACCGTCGCGGGGAAGCGCCTCTGCGTGGTCGGTCTGGGGACGATCGGACGAGGCATCGCCGAGCGCGCCGACGCCCTCGGAATGGAAGTCGTGGGCGTCCGGCGCTCGGGCGACCCCGTGGAGGGCGTCTCGCGGATTTACGACCCGGAGGAGCTCCACCAAGCCATCGCGGACGCCCGGTTCGTCGCGCTGGCGGTCCCGCACACCCCGTCGACCGAGGGGATGATGAGCACCGCCGAGTTCGAGCGCATGCGCGAGGACGCCTTCCTCGTCAACGTCGCCCGCGGCCCCGTCGTCGACGAGGATGCGCTCGTCGACGCCCTCGACGCCGGCGCTATCGCGGGCGCGGGCTTGGACGTCTTCGAGACGGAACCACTCCCCGAGGACTCCCCGCTCTGGGATTTCGAGGAGGTCATCGTCTCCCCGCACAAGGCCTCGGCGACGAACCGCTACCACCTCGACATCGCCGAACTCGTCGTCGAGAACGTCCGTCGATTCCGCACCGGCGAGGACCTCAGGAACCGGGTCGCCTAGTCCGACCTCGCGGCCGCTGCTATCGACCGGCGACCGCGCGACCACGGGCGTAGCCGCGCCTCACCGACCTCGCTCGTCCCGCGCGACGAATCGACGGACGCGGTGCCGCGGCGGCGAAGGGTTTACACCGACGGCCCGTGCATTGTCAGACGATACCGAGAGTCATGGCTGAGCAGGAACTACCTTCGGAACCGGGTCCCGCCGGCGACGACCGGGCGAACTACGGGTACAGCGAGGGGGCGGTCGACCGCCCCGGCCTCGTGGACGACCTCGAACCGCTCGTCGACGGCGACGTTAGATTCGACACTTACACGCGGCAACTGTACGCCACGGACGCGAGCGCGTACGAGGTAACGCCCATCGGCGTCGTCTTCCCCCTGTCGACCGACGACGTGGTCGCGGTCGTAACCTACTGCGCCGAGCGCGAGATACCGGTGCTGCCGCGGGGCGGCGGCACGAGCCTCGCCGGACAGACCGTCAACGAAGCCGTCGTGCTCGATTTCACTCGGTACATGACCGACGTGTTGGACGTTCGTCCCGACGAGCGCGAGGTGCGCGTCCAACCCGGGGCGGTTCTCGCGGAGGTGAACGAGCGTTTGGCCCCCCACGATCTGAAGTTCGCGCCCGACCCCTCGACGGCGAACCGGAGCGCAATCGGCGGGGCCATCGGCAACAACACCACCGGGGCGCACTCGCTGAAGTACGGCAAGACCGACGCCTACGTCGAGGAACTGGAGGTCGTCCTCGCCGACGGCACCCTGACGACGCTCGGCGAGGTGACGCTCGCGGAACTCCGAGCGGGTGCCGACGCCGACGGCGGCCTCGAAGAACGCCTCTACGCCGAGGCGCTTCGCATCGTCGAGGAGGAGGCCGAGACCGTCGAGGAGGCCTACCCGAGCCTCAAACGAAACGTCTCGGGCTACAACCTGGACGTCTTGGTCACCGAGGCGAGCGAGGCGAAGCGCGCCGCGGAGACCGCGGACGGCGAAGCCGCGAGCGGGGAGGGAACCGTCAACCTCGCGCGACTGATGGTCGGCAGCGAAGGTACCCTCTGCGTGGTGACCGAGGCGACCCTCTCGCTGGAGCCGATTCCGAACACGACCGCCGTCGGACTGCTCACCTACGACGGTCTGGTCGAGGCGATGGAGGACGTCGAATCGATCCTCGACCACGACCCCGCCGCCGTCGAGGTGCTGGACGGCGTGCTCGTCGAACTCGCCCGCGGATTGGAGGATTTCAAGGACGTGGTGAGTCTCCTCCCCGACCGAACCGATACCTTCCTCCTCGTCGAGTTCTACGCCGAGGACGACGAGGCGGCACGGGCGAAGGTCGACGAACTACTCGACGACCGCGTCGGCGACGTCGCGTTCGACGGACTGACGGCGTTCTCCGAGGAGCGACAGCGGAAGTTCTGGAAGATGCGCAAGGCGTCCACGCCAATCCTGCTCTCGCGGACGACCGACGAGAAGCACATCGCATTCGTCGAGGACATCGCCGTTCCCCCGGAGAACCTCCCCGGGTACATCGCGGACTTTCAGGCCGTCTTCGAGGAACACGACACGTTCGGGAGCTTCTACGCCCACGCCGGACCCGGCTGTATCCACGTCCGACCGCTCGTCAGCACCAAGACCGAGGGGGGAGTCGAACGGATGGCGTCGATTGCCGACGCGGCGACGGACCTCGCGGTGGAGTACGGCGGGTCCGTCTCGGGCGAGCACGGCGACGGGCGCGCCAGAACGCAGTGGAACCGGAAGCTGTACGGCGAGGACGTCTGGCAACTCTTCCGCGACCTCAAGACCGCGGTCGACCCGGACTGGCTCCTGAACCCCGGAAACGTCTGCGGCGACCACGACCTGACCGAGAACCTCCGGTTCGACCCCGACTACGAGTTCGACGCGGGGTTCGACCCGGCGCTGAACTGGGAGAACGACAACGGCTTCCGGGGGATGGCCGAACTCTGTCACGGCTGCGGCGGCTGTCGCGGCGAGCAGTCGACGACGGGCGGCGTGATGTGCCCGACGTACCGCGCCTCGCGGGAGGAGATTCAATCCACTCGCGGTCGGGCGAACCTGCTCCGACAGGCCATGTCCGGCGACCTCGACGCGGCGACCGCCGCCGGTTCGAAGGGAACGGCACCAGAGGAGGGAGACGCGGCGCAGTTCGACGCGGAGTTCATGCACGAGGTGATGGACGTGTGTCTCGGCTGCAAGGGCTGTTCCGTGGACTGCCCCTCCGAGGTCGACATGGCGAAGCTCAAAGTCGAGGTCGAACACGAGTACAAGAACCGCCACGGTGCGACCCTCCGAGACCGCGTTTTCGCGAACATCGACGCGCTGTCGAGGCTGGGGAGCGCGCTGGCACCGCTCTCGAACTGGGGCCGAAAGCTTCCGGGCGTCCGTTCGATGATGGAGAGAACGGTGGGAATCGCCCGCGAGCGTTCCCTCCCCGAGTTCCGACGGACGACGTTCAGCGATTGGTTCCGAGAGCGCGGCGGCGCGAAGGTGTCCGAGGCGGACGCCGAACGGAAGGTCGTGCTCTTTCCCGACACGTACACCAACTACAACGACCCGAAGCCGGGACGCGCCGCCGTAAGAGTGCTCGAAGCCGCCGGCGTCCGCGTCGCCGTGCCGGACGTGACGGGGAGCGGACGCCCGCCGTACTCGAAGGGCTTCGTCGAGAAGGCCCGCCGAATCGCCGACCGAAACGTCGACGCCCTGTCGCGCTACGTCGACGAGGGGTGGGAGGTCGTCACCGTCGAACCCTCCGACGCGGTGATGTTCCAGTCGGACTACCGCGACCTCCTGGGCGGCGAGGACGTCGATGCGGTCGCCCGGAACACCTACGGCGTCTGCGAGTACCTCGACGTTTTCCGCCTCGACGAGAACGTGCGATGGGACGCGCCCGCGGCGTCGCTGACCTACCACGGTCACTGCCACCAGAAAGCGGTCAAGAAAGACCATCACGCCGTGGGGCTCCTCCGGCGCGCGGGCTACGAGGTCGACCCCCTCGATTCGGGCTGTTGCGGCATGGCCGGCACGTTCGGCTACGAGGCCGAGCACTACTCGATGTCGCAGGCGGTCGGTCGCATCCTCTTCGAACAGGTCGACGCGAGCGCCGGCGACGTCGTGACCGCCCCGGGTGCGTCCTGTCGAACGCAACTCGGCGACGAGTACGGCGAAGACGTTCCGCACCCCGTCGAGAAACTCGCGAGCGCCGTCGCGTGAGCACCGAATCCGTCGCCGCAGTATCGCCGAGGCCGGAAGGTATAACGGGAGCGTCGGAGTTAGGGTAACCCGATCCACTATCGAATGCTGTCCACCGTCCAGTTGAAAGTCCGGCTCGAACGCACGGTCGCCTCGTTGCGCGGCGACGGCCGCGGTCGGGCGCTCGTCGTCATCGCGCTCGGGTGGTTGTTGATACTCGGAACGCGAATCACGATCCCCGTATTGCTGCCCGGGATAAAGACGACGTTCGATATCGACAACGCGACCGCCGGGTTCACCGTCACCGTCATCTGGGCGGTGTACGGTCTGTCGCAGTTCCCCGCCGGTCTCCTGAGCGACCGCATCGGCGACCGCAAAGTGCTCGTCGCCAGCCTCGTCGTCATGACGGTGAGCGTCGGCGCTCTCGCGTTCGCACCCGTCTTCATCGTCTTCCTCGGGATGGCGGCGCTCGTCGGCGTCGGGAACGGCCTGTACGGGCCGACGCGGGGGACGCTCCTCTCGTCCCTGTATCCCGAGAACGACAGTACCGCTATCGGGTTCACGCTCGCGGTCGGAAGCCTCGGTGCGGCGGCGCTCCCCGTGCTGGCCGGAACGGTCGTTGCCCGGTTCGGCTGGCGTAGCGTGCTCGCGGGTACCGTCCCGGTGTTTCTGTGCGCGACGGTACTGGCGTGGCGTGCCGTCCCCCCGACTTCCCCGACCGACGCCGCCGAAGTGCCTTCCCGCAGTCTCCGGGGTCTCCTCGCTGCCGTTAGCCGCCGTCCCGTCGTGCTCGGCGTCGGAGGGAAGACCATCCGAGTGTTCGTCTTCCAGGGGCTCTCCGCCTTCCTTCCGACGTACCTCATCACGGTCAAAGGTATCGACGAGGTGACCGCCAGCGCGCTCTTCGCGGCCCTCTTCGTGAGCGGGGCCGTCGCGCAGATCGCTGGCGGACGCGCGGTCACCCGCTACGGGAATCGGTCCGTTCTGGTCGCCATCGCCGGCGCCAGTGCGCTCCCGCTTCTCGCGCTTCCGTTCGTCTCCGGCGTCGTCCCCATCGCTATCGTCATCGTCCTCATCGGCATCCAGTTGGGCGTCACGCCGGTCACCAACACCTACATCATCAACGCCCTCCCGCCCGCGAACCGCAACGGAGCGTGGGGATTTCTGCGGACGGGCTACTTCCTCGTCGCGTCAACCGGGTCGGTCTTCGTCGGGGTCCTCGCCGACGCGGGATACTTCGACGGTGCGCTCGTTGTCCTCGGCGGCTTGCTTATCGCCGTCGCGGTCGTCTTCGCATTCCTCCCCGAACTTTCCGAGAGTCGCTGACGAAGGGGACGAGGACGCCGAGGGGACGAAAGCGCCACCGACGATTCCCTCCGTCGGTCACTCGAGGGCTTCGGTTCGAGGGCTCCGATTCCGTCGGCGGGCCATCGTTTTCTCGGCTCTCTCGGACGTTCGTTATGCTCATCTGATGTTTGTCGGACACCCCGTGTTGCCGCTGTAAGAGGAGGGATGAAGTCGCCCGGTGCGCGATTTCGATGGAATAGGGATATCGACAATTCACCGTCTTCGCTAACATCGGTTAGTTCTGACCGTTCGGCAAAAACATTAAATAGATGCATCTCGTAACCCACCGCACCAGAGTCGCATCTATCTTCCACCGCGACGCGGTCGCGCGTGCGCCACCTGAAACCGTCTCCACCGATGGTTTCTGCTAATCGTCCCCACTGTTCTCCTTGTCCGGTTCTCTCATCCACCGTCTCTCTTACCCGCCGATTGACATCGTCCCCTTCGCTCGTCCTATCCGTCGATCTCCGCCAAGCCACCCACCGACCGACGTCGAGATGTTACAGCGGCAACGCGGGGTGCCGCGACCGTCGAACCGTCGAGAGGCGCGGTTTCCGGTGGGGACTCCGATCGAATTTACAGCGGCAACGAGGGGTGCGCGTCCTCCATCTCTTTCGTCGCCGAGGAGATTACAGCGGCAATGCGGGGTGTTACAGCGGCAACGTGGGGAGTTACAGCGGCATACTCCGTTGCGATTCGGAGGGCAAATGGGCTGAAGACATCGATTTCGCGATTTAGGGCGGCAATCCGCTGTCGTTACAGCGGCAATAAACTGCGTCAGTTAAGCAAGTATTATTATCCCGGCACCCGTCGAATTCGTTCAAGGGATGTCGAGTTCGCCAGACTACTTCGGTGAGGATACCGCGATTTTCGCCAACAAGGAACTGCTGCAGGTCTCCCACCTCCCGGACGGCGACCAGATAATCGGCCGGGAGGAAGAGCTGAAGAATCTCGGCAGCGCCCTCCGTCCCGCTCTCAACGGCAATACGCCCAGCAACGTGTTTCTCTACGGAAAGACGGGGACCGGAAAATCCCTCTGTTCGAAGTTCATCAGTCGGCAGATGATGCAGCGCGCGGCGGACAACGGTATCCGAGCCGGCTTCGCGTACGTCGACTGCCTCCAGGACTCCACCGAAACGCAGGCGGTTCAATCCGCGGGCCACCAGTTGAACGACCCGGACCAAACGGAGATCACCATCCCGCAGTCCGGATTGAGCACCGCCGCTTACTACAAGCGCCTCTGGGACATCATCGAGAATCACTACGACGTGGCCATCATCATCCTCGACGAGGTGGACAAACTCGAGAGCGACCACATCCTCATGCAACTGTCACGCGCGGTCGAATCCGGGAAGCTCGAGGACTCGAAACTCGGCGTGATAGGCATCTCGAACAAGATTCGGTACAAGGACGACCTGAACGAACGGATCAAAAGCAGCCTCTGCGAGCGCGATTACGTGTTCCCACCCTACGACGCGAACCAGCTTCGCGAAATCCTCTACTCGCGCGACGACGCGTTCGTCGACGACGTTCTCGATCAGCCGGTTATTCCGCACGTCGCCGCGCTCGCGGCGCAGGAGCACGGCGACGCCAGACAGGCGATCGATATCCTGCGGTACGCGGGCGAAATCGCCGAAGAACACGGCGACGAAACCGTCCGCGAAGAGCACGTCTCGCTCGCCCAGGAGAAAGAAGAACAGAATCGAATCGCGGAGCTCATATCGAAAGCGCCGACGCACACGCGTTACGTTCTGCTCGCGCTCGCGTTTCGCGTCCAGCAGTCCACCGACTCGGCCCCCGAGATTCCCAACAAAGACGTCTACGAGACGTATCAACACATCTGCGAGCAGGAGAACTCCGACCCGCTCAAACAGCGGCGGGTTCGCGACCTCCTGAACGAACTCGAGTTCCTCGGAATCATCAAACAAGACCGTCGCGGCCGCGGCCGGGGGAAAGGTGGCTACACGGTCAACCACCTCGTCGACGAGCCGGAACTCGTGTTGCGCGCCTGTAAGGAAGATCCGTCCCCGACGTGAGCGACCGCGTACTCCGCCGCCTCGGCCTCGCGATTCGATTCTCGGCAGTCGTTCCGCGACTTCCGTTCGATTTCCACCGCCGCACGGATTTTCGGGACCCGCACGGCGACGACCTACCTAGCTACATCGAAAGTTCGCGTCTCGGACGTTTTCTCGAACGTCGAATCGCCGCCGGGGGCTCACGGTCGGCGGCGCGAGCGAGACTGGGGCGGTCGCCGCGGCGATTCGACGGGGTCGTTACCGGGACGATTCGGCGTCTCCATAGTCCCTCTCGGGGGTTCCGTCACGCCGGATTTTGTTCGTCACGACGGGTATCGTCCGTCTCGCTCGGCTGCCCGTCGGCGCGGTGCGAGCGGCGCTGTGCGCGACGTTCACGCCGCCGTGCGAGTAGCATTCGCGCGACGTAGCCGGGTCGCGGTGGAATCCACCCGAGCTGTTTGGCCATGCCGAGGTCGTCGCGCACGGCGTCGTGTTCCGCGACCGCGCCGTCGGCGATCCGATACCAGTGCGTCTGTTCGACGGAGAACGTGCGATCGTTCGACGGAAACACGTCCGTGACCTCCCCGTCGGGCGAATCGTGTACTACGAACGGCCCGTGCTGCCGGCCGTGCATGGTTACCCGCGCCGCGGCGCGGTCTCGGTCGACGACGACCTCGTGGAACTCGAACCGCATGTCGGCGAAGGCTCTGTGTAGCCAACGTATCGTGGCTTTCAACCCGTCGGGGCCGCGTCGGCGAGCCTCCATCGGCTCGTCGGCGGAGCGGTGGTTGAAGTAGTCCGACGTCACGTGGGCATCGACCGCGTCGAGGTCCCCCGTAGCTACGATGTGCAAATCTTCTCGGGCGAGATGTTCGGCGTTCTGCTGCTCGGTCATGGGCGTTTCACGAACGACGGTTCGGGCAGAACCGATATGTAAGCATCTCGTGCATCTCGTGCACCGTCCGGGTGCGTCCCAGGTACTGCAAGCGATACACCGGTCGCCGGAGCGACTAATCGCGACGGCGTCGCCCGCGACGCAGCACCCGAATCACGCCTCTAACGCTTCCGCGTCGAGGGGTCGGGCCTCCTCGCGATACGACTCGTAGAGCGGAAGAGCCCACTCGCGTGCCTCCTGTGCGTCGGTGTCGACGATCGCCCGTAACATGCCGGTGTCCGGATTGTAGCCGGTGAGCGCGATGCGGTCGTCGAAGATGGTGAGTCCGCACGGGAGCGTATCGTGCAACAAGATGGTGAGATTTCCGCTCGCGAGGCCTTTTTTGGCTGCCTCGGGGGACCAGTCGAGCACGGCCTCGACGATGGGCGGCGGGTAGATAATCTCGGTATCCATGCCGGCGCGGACGTTCCGAAACAGCGAACCGGCGTTGGCCGATTTGAGCGTCGTCGTCCCGAACGCTCGCATCGTTTCCGCGTCTTCGATCAGGTCGTCGTAGCGCCGGACGGGCTTGTACGGGTCGTCGTCGTCGACGACCGTGACGACCGCGTCGGCGAACGCCTCTATCGTGACGCCGAGCTTTTCGGTCGGGAGCCACTTCGCGACGTCCCTGAGCGTCCGTTCGGTCTCCATCCGATTGAGCAGGCTCGTTACCTCCTCCGCGATGAACCGACCCGCCGGCGTCGCCCGATGTTGGTGGCCGTCTCGGACGACCCAACCCTGCGTTTCGAACTCGCGGAGCATTCGCCCGATGGTGGACGACGACGCTCCGGTTATCGCTCGTAGATCCGACCGGCTCTGCGCACCGTCAGCCAGTGCGCCGATGACTTCGATGCGGTGCTCAGAGCGCGCGAGATACTCGATCTCGTCGAGTGCCGTATTCATGGTACTAGTTCACACTGAACACTAAACGTTTTTTGGATTCGACGGTACGAGGCGGTTTTCTACTCCGTCTCCCTATCACTGGCCGAACGGGCGGCGAACGGCCCGATAAAGAGCGTCGACCGGGACATCACCGCCAAGCGAAACACGTACGCGATTAGAAGAACGATCGGAGCGAGCGCGACCGTTACCGCCCCGCTTACGAACAGCAGTTGGTGTTCGATGCCGAACAGCTGGCCGGGAAAAACCGTGGGCGCGTAAATCTGTGCGGCGCAGTACGTCAGGACTATCGATGGCAATCCCGTGTAGAGTAGTCCCTCCGAGAGGCCGATGTACTCCGAGCGGATGTAGACGGTCTTCAGATACTCGCGGGAAACGGCGAACAGTTCGAGGAGCTCGTCCATCTCGTCGAACGCCTCGGCCTCGGACGCGGAGAGCGTCTGTTCGTGCCGTTTGCGGATGTCGCGTAGAGTCCGAACCTTCCCGGATATCGCGAATCGCAACGCGGCGGACGTCGCCTCGAATCGTCCGAAGCGGCCGTTCGACAGTAGCGCGGCCACGCTCGTCGCTTCGTCGATGACGGAGTCGGCGAACGTACTCGTCTCCTCGCGGAGCGGCCGATTCCCCGAATCGGCGGTCACCTCGCGAAGCCGCTCCGCTTGGTGAACGATCGACTCCATGAGGACGTGCAGAAAGCGTGCCGGCGAGGTTGGACTCGTTCGTACCCCCGTGTGTTCTTCGATTTTCTCGCGTAACTCCATCGTCTGTTCGTACCGGTCCTGCTGCTCGCCGACGGGTCCGAGGCCGGGTGACAAGACGAGCTGATTGATGGAGAGGACGATCACCACGACCGAGACGATCGCTTTGAGAAGCTCGACCAGGACCGCTCCCGGTGCGATACCTCGGGTGAGAAACGACTGAACTGAGACCGGTCCGAACGAGCCGACGAGGACGATGACGAGAAAACACAGGCTCAACAGGAGACCGGTGACGAACCAGCGGTTCGCGTCGATCTGGACCCACCGTTTCGTCCGAGTGAGCCGCCGGCCGATACCGCTCGTCGGTGGTTTTCCGTACGTGGCATCGTCTATCGTCCGAATCGGAATCGACTCGCGCCCGCCGTCCCGTTCCGCCGACTCGCTACGCCGACTCATAGTTTCGATACCGGTATCGCCGCATCGTCGTCCGTGCCGACGATCGGTACGGCTGAAGGTGTGGTTTCATGCGTTGCCTCCACTACTCGCCTAATGCGGAAAGTCACTTCCATTCTGCCGCTTTCGGTGAGCGTCGGCCGATCCGTCGTCCCGAACGGTCACCGTCGAGCCGTGACAAGTTCGTACGATCATCGACGCGTCGTTGAAAAATCGCGGAGAAACGAGGTATTAAACGCCCGGAATCTCTACTTTCCGTACCCGAGTTTTACTGTTTCCGCCGCGCCGTCGCCCTACGCGGTGCCGAATCTAGTCCGAGTAAACCGAATTACAACCGAGTATGGACTACTTTAGAAGCTGAACGATCTACCGTCTTTTCGGCGTCGGCTCCGGTTGGTGCTCGTGGAGCATCGTTCGAACAACCATCGGTTGCGCGACGAGGAAACCATGACACCAGAGTCAAAATCGCTACGAAATTCCGAAGCAACGTTCCTGCAAGAAGAACAGCCAGAAGTCCGCGAAGGGTACATGTTCGTCAATCAGTTCCATCCCAACGCGGAGTTCGTCGTCATTTCAGAAGCGCTACCTTGGGAACCAGAGAACGTCGGACAAGGACAGTTGCTCTCCGACTTCACCACGAGGATGATTCAGTACACGGGGGCGCGCAACGAGTTCGCGTTCCTGTTTCCCTACGAAGACGCCAACGTCACGCAGGGACAACGCTACACGCTCGGTGGTGACTGGTCGGACATCGGCCAGCAGGCGGAGGAGTTCCGTGGCGAGGTCGATCCGGAGTTCATCGATAACTTCGTCAACGTCACGTTCCAGCCGATCGCTCAGTTTTAAACTGAGAAACAAACGAGCGACTACGAGAATCACTATGACACGACCCAAATCCACACACGAACGGCCCGGTAAGGAATCGTCGCGTCGATCGTTCATGAAGAAAGGTGCGTTCGCATCGGGCCTCGCGCTCGGCATCGGAGTCCCGTCGCTTGGAAGCGGTATGGCGCAAGACGGCGGACGAACGGTGGTGGGCGTGATACCACAAGGCCAGTACCGCAGCGGTGCACGGTTTAGACTCGTTTCGAACGCGATTCCGTACGCACCCATCGAGAACGATGCCCAAGGCCAAGAGTACACGACGTGGGCCATCAGTTATCAGGGTACGCCGGGCGCAACGACGATGCTCTTCGTTCCGGAAAACGTCGACCTCCAGAGCGGACAAACGTACCAGTTCACGACTCAGTTCAATCCCGTCGGCTTCGATGGCGGGGCCGGCGGGTTCGGTCCTCGCTTCAACGAGGGAGCTATCGACAACGATGTCGTGTACGACGATCCCGCTGAACTCGGCCTCATCGCCGTGCAGTTCTCGCCCGTTCAGGGCGGGACGACGACCCCGGGTGGCAACCAAACAACGGGTAATCAGACGCAAGGCAACCAAACTGGCGGCAATCAAACGACCGGCGGATAAACCTCACCGTCACTCGACGAGGTCCAACGCGGAAACTCACTTTTGAAACCGGTCGATTTTGAAACCGGTCGATCGAAGTCAGGAGCGGTTCGCCGTGCTATCGCGAGTTCCGTCCTGCCCACAGCCAACAGGTGACCGCCACGATCGAAATCCCTCCGAGAAAGAGCAGACCGTTCCGCAGCGGCGCACCGAGCGGAATGAGTTTGATATGGAAGTGTCGTACGTTGACCGGCCAGAACGGACTGATCGGCTGGGTTCCCGGGAGAACGACGAAGATGTCCGCGACGACGTGACTCGCAACGCCCGTGAATAAGGCGAGCGTCGTGTAGAGAAACACGTGGCGCGGCGTAAGAAACGAAAACCGTGGTGGGCCGGCGGCGCGATGGTACAGAAGAACGAGAACGGTGGCGATGCTCCCTCCGACGAGAGCGGTCGCGACCGCGAACGCGAACGTGTGTGTGAGGCCGTGGTGCGCGACGTACGGTAAATACAGATCGAGATCGGGAGCCATAGCGGCCAGTAACACGACGAGCGCGTAGACGGTTCCAGCCTTGCGACCGAGACCGTACACTATCGGGGCGGCGAACACCAACGCGACGCCGAAGTGACCGAGCGGATACATGGATTTCTGGCGGTTCACAGCGTCACAGTCGAAGGACGTCGAGACCCCTGAGTCCCCAGCCGACGAGGGCCGCGCTGAGTACGAAGCCACTCACACCGACAACGAGCGGCAACATCTTCCCCGGAAGCGGCCCGCGAGCGGGGTTGAGAACCATCGACCACAGAAAGTACATGCCGGTCGCCATCCCGCTAATGGCCGCGAACGACGCTTTACATCCCTCTCTCGATGACGGATTCGACGGTCCGGATTCACTCGTCATGCGTTTGCACACTGATCTGGGGCAGTTCTCGGTAGCCGGTGTCGTCGTTGAGCGCGCGATACTTCGTCGGCGCGTTCGACGTTCTCGACTATCGTGGTCTCACCACCACCGACACCCGGAGAGCGCGACGACGCGGTGTCTGTCGTATCATCGAGTTCCGAACGAACGGGGGGCGGCGAACCAATTAAAACGGTGAGTCCGTTATGATTCTCCGACGAGTTCAATCACGCGCTAGAAAGTGCGAGGGCATCGCGACGTCGAGTGGAACGACCCCGCGTCGGCCGTGACGGGGTACAGCGGTGCCGAACTCGCCTCGCCGCCGCCGTTCGACTTCGTACCCGTGGACGACCATGTGATGACGCTCGACGCTACCGAGAGGTGCTCGCGAACGGATCGAGGCCCGCCGGTCGGCGCTGGTGACGAAGGCGACGAGTGCACCCTCCGAGTTCAACGCGTCGCTTTTCACGGGTAACGAGAAATACGGTCGGTTCGTCGGACGGATATCGGTCATCGGCTTCGATTTTCCGCTACGACTCCGCGGAGGAGCGAGCGCGCTATTCGAGGGTTACGTCTCGATGAGTTCGACGAGGTTCGCCTCCGGATCGCGGAGGAACAAGATGCGCGATCCGCTCTCGGTGGTCTGGGGCTCGCTCAGCGTCTCGACGTCCTCGGGCAGCGACTCGTAAACGGCGTCGACGTCGTCGGTCTCCAGGCCGAGGTGGGTCGCCCCGGGTTGGTTGACGGCGCTCGCGGTCCGATTCGCGCCTTCGGGGTCGTACTCGACGAGTTCGACACGAGCACCCCCGGCGTCGAGATGCGCGAATCTCCCGGTCGCTCCGTCGACACCGACGGCCTTCGAGAACGACGACCCCGCGACGGTGAAGCGGTCGATAACTGCGAGGCCGAGGATTTCTCGATAGAACTCGACCGCGCGGTCGAGTTCCGTCACGGTTACGCCGAAGTGGTGTGCGCGTTGGCTTCCCATGCGGCGACGTTACGAGAGCAGGCGGAAAGTCGCTTCGAGTCGACGACGAGCGACGCGCTTCGACGGCTCGAAGACCGCTTCGATTATCGGCCCCGCGTCAGCGGCGGAGTAGTCGCCGAAGGCGGTCCAACACGCTACTGTTCGTCGGAAGTTCGCGGGCGATTTCGTTGAGTTCCGCGTCGGTGAACTGCGGGTTGTGGCGCGCTTCCCGCAGCCACTGCTTCCACTCCGCGCGCGTTAAAGTGCTTCGCGAGTCGGCCTCCCACTGGTCGACGAGCGCTTCTCGGTCGGCGAACGGGATGTCCATCCCGCTGTTGCCCCAGTACAGCGGCGAAAGTTTGAACTCGTACTCGCCGTCCGCGAACTTGACGCGGTAGGGATACCCGTTGTAGAGGATGATGTCGTCCTCGTTCACGTTCTCTCCGTTGGGGAGCGTTAGCGTCCGCGTCATCTCGTTGGGTTCACCTCCGTGCGGAGCGCTTGTCAGCGTTTTCCCGCCGTGGGTGTGTAGGGTTACTCCAGCGGTTCGTAGATGAGGATGCGATCGGTACTGCGGACGACGACGAGATACGTTTCGACCGTGAATCGAACTTCGACGTTGCTCTTCTTGTTCGAACTCGCCGTGACGAGGTCGTCGAGCGCGTCCGGGGAAACGTGCTCGTACAGTTCGAGCGAGGCTTGGCCGTCGGCCGGCTCGGTGACGTCGACGATCGCCTCGACGACGGCCAGCGCCGGGGAGCAGTCCGGATCGATGGAGTACGAGGCCGTCAACGAGTACTGCGTCGGTAGACGCGGTTCCGTCCGCTCCGTGTCGGTACCGAACCAGTCGGTCGTTTCGATGGGTATCGACTCACCCCGCATGGTTTTAATTCCCAGCCCATCCAGTTGAGTAACAGGTCCTTACGACGGCTCCGGAGTTGCGCTCGAATCGCATCACGGCTGTTCGCGCCGACGCGATTCGAATCGTCGAGACGGAACGTGCGAAGGTCCATCCAAATTTATCCGTCTACGCTCTTGTATAAACGGGCTGCAAATGCGGGCAGCAAATCGACCAACGTAGATTCAAGATACCACGGTATGGAGATTATCCCTCTCGATTTTCGGGAAAAATGGTTCGATAGCCGACTGGCGATTCGCACGTTTCTCGTGATCATCGTGCTGCTCGCCGCAGTTCCGCTCGCCGTGAGCTACGCGACCAGGTCGACGGCGCGCCAGATGCACGCTGCGACGAATCACCCCGCCCGGTCGTACGCCGGCGCGACGGTCGTCACCGAACAGACGGGTAATCTCGTCGTCTACGGAGAAAACGGCGCCGTCCGCTACGTCGATAGCGAGTACGCCCGCTACTGGGACGTCGACCCGACGCCCTCGGGTGCGGCGTCGGTGCTCGTCGGCGTGACCGAACACGCGGCTGACAAAACGTGCGGCGGCGAACACTGCCTGCGGAACGTGGCCGTTCGAATGAACCTCACCACCGGCGAACGAACGCGGATATTCTCCCGGACGTACGCGGGAAAGGGAAGTAACGAGTGGCACGACATCGACCGCATCAACGCGACTCACCTCGTCGTCGCCGGCATCAAACGCGACCGCGTGTTTATCGCGAACGCGACGACCGACCGAATCACGTGGCAGTGGAACGCGAGCGAGCACTATCCGCCGACCAGCGGCGGCAAGCCGTCGGACTGGACGCACATCAACGACGTCGAAGTTCTCCCGGACGGTCGCATCATGGTGAGCGTCAGGAACATGGACGAGGTCGTGTTCATCGAACCGGGGCGGGGCGTTCGGGAGAACTGGACGCTCGGCGAGGAAGGAAATCACTCCATCCTCCACGGGCAACACAATCCGGACTACATTCCGAAGCAGCGGGGCGGACCCGCCGTCCTCGTCGCAGACAGCCACAACAATCGCGTCGTCGAGTACCAGCGCCGACGCGGCGAGTGGGTCCAGACGTGGGCGTGGCAGGATAGGCGAATGCAGTGGACGCGGGACGCAGACCGCCTGCCGAACGGCAACACGCTCATCGTCGACACGAACGGGGACCGCGTTCTCGAAGTGAATCGGACCGGTCGGGTCGTCTGGTCGGTTCCAGCGACCAAGCCCTACGACGCGGAACGCCTCGGTACGGGCGACGAGAGCGCCGGCGGCCCCAGCATTGCGAAGATGGACCCCGAGGCGAAGTCCGTCGCTCGCCCCGCCACCGCCGAGTCGGGGGTATCGCTCGGTCTCGCGTGGTCGGTCGTGAGCTCCGTCGTTCCACCGTTCCTGTTCAATAGCATGCTGTTTGCGCTACCGACGTGGATGGAGCCCCGTCAGATACTGCTGGTCGCCGTCGTCGCCGCGGGGACACTCGCACTCGTCGCGGCGGAACTGTACTGGCGGATTTCGGCGAGGCAGTCCGGTTAGACGAAGCGCTAGCGGGGCTGCGTCTTCCTTCGTCCGCGCCGCTTCAGCGACGCCGCCGACCCGCCGACGAGCCCATTCGAGTCGTTCGAGGTTGTCGCCTCGTTTCTTCCGCCCGTGACCGACTGTCGTTCATAATATATTACTCGTTCCTGATCGGGAACAATCGCGCTCTCACCCGCGAACTGCTCGAAGAACTGTCTATTGGAACACGAAGGAGTATACGCGTATTCACTTCCTCGATGAATCTGATCTTTCGGATGATATCGCCGTCTTCAGGCGGTTTTTGGCAGCTCTCCGGGTCGAGTTTCGACTGTCTCCCTTCTCCGAAAATCTCGTCCTCGGTCGGCAGAATCCGCCGGGTAACGCCCCGCTCGAACGCGATAGCGATCCTGAACCGTCCCATCATTCTAACTTCCCACACATCATCGAGCGCACATCGTTTTCGGTCGTCGAACTATTTGGGTAACTAATTCTGAACGAAGGTGGTGGTTCATCGTCTCCGCGTCCGCGAGGCGCGGCGGAAACGTACGTCGGGCGCTGAGACCCTATTCTGTGGGGATTTTCACGCGACGAGACGGCGCACCGTTTTCGATCGCGCCGTTACGCTCCTACCACTGTAATGCATTATCGGACGAACGCGGACGGAATCGGACCCTCTCGGCGAGCGCATCCCGTCGCGTGGCACCCCCGAGACCCCGAGACGCTAGGCGGTGCGGACGAGCGCGCGACCGGACCGTGCCCAACCTCGAACCGTCGCTCCGGGTTCAGGTTCGGTTTGCACCGCGAAGTCGGTAGCAAGGTGTCGGCGCGTACCCGTCACGTTACTCCGGTCGCGGTGGTGAGCGGAGCGCCGCCGCGTCGGAGAACGCGACCGAGGTCACCTTCCGTGCATCCCCAGTTTCCACAACGTGACGCTCACCGGACGAGTCGAGTTTGCGGTGGCCCGCTCGCGGAGTCGAAGACGATTCGACCCTCGTCGCGAGGCGAAAAGGGAGCCCTCCGGGCGTGGGGAGGGTGCGACGCCGAGGGGAGCGGTTACGACGGATTCGGCGGCCGTGCGCGACTCCGAGCTCACCGCCGTCCGTCAGTTTCCGCCGGTCGTTACGTCGACGCCCGCCCCTCTCGCGGTAACGTCGACGATATTGCGCAGAATCAGCGCGAGCGTGAGCGGTCCCACGCCGCCCGGGACGGGCGTGATGGCGGACGCCTTCTCTTCGACGCGCTCGAAGTCGACGTCGCCGACGAGTTCGTACCCCTTCTCCGTGTCCGCGTCGACGCGGTTGACGCTGATGTCGACGACCGAGACGCCGGCCGAGACCATCCGTTCGTCGACCAACCGCGAAACGCCGGCGGCCGTTACGAGGATGTCGGCGCGCCGAGTCTCGGCCGCCAAATCCCTCGTCGCCGTGTGACACACCGTAACCGTCGCGTCCCCGCCGGGACCGCGGGCGAGAAACAGGTTCGCGAGCGGCTTGCAGATGGCGGCGTTCCGTCCGACCACGACCACGTCCTTGCCGACCGTCTCGATACCGTAGGCATCGAGAAGGCGCAAAACGGCGGCGGGCGTGGCGGGCGTCACCCGCGGGTCGCCGACGACGAGGCGTCCTAAGTTCTCGTGCGCGAAGCAGTCGATGTCCTTCGCCGGCGGGACGCGATTCCTGACCGCGCACGCGTCGACGTGGTCAGGGAGCGGCACCTGCACGAACAGCGACGTGACGTCGTCGTCGGCACCCATCCGTTCGACCGCACGGTAGAGCACCTCCGCCGGTTCGTCCGGCGGAACGTCGACCCTCTTGGTCGGAATCCCGGCCGCCTCGCAGAGGTCGTGCTTTCGGTCCATGAACGCCTCGTCGGCATCGTCGTCGCTCATCAGAACCGTCCCGAGCGTCGGCGTGACGCCGCGGTCCCGGAGGACGGCGAGATCGTCGCGGACGCCCTCGCGCAGTTCCTCCGCGAGCGGTCGTCCCCGCAGTAGCGTCGTCGCGGTCATGCGTATCGGATGCATCGTTGGTACGGCGGAGAAAAATATCCTTCGCAGAACGAACGCCTCGCGGGCGAGAATCGGCTGGGAGGTCCCGTGCGAGTGCGAACGATCGCCCCCGCTCGGACCGGGGATACGTATTTCACGATGAACTACGATAGCGACTCCATGGGAAGTGAATGCTACTATTGTCGCGGAATAGTGCTCGCAAACGAGGACGGCGACATCCTGCTGGACGACCACGCGGACCACCGCGTCTACATGCACAAGCGGTGCGGAGAGAGTCACGGCGTCATCGGGGAACTGACGGGGGCGAGGAGCGCGGTCGAGGTAACCTGCCCGGAGTGCGGTGCCGTCGAAACGCGCTGATGCTCACCGCCCGTCGGTGATGATCGAGTCGCTTCCCCGAGAGGAGTACGTCTACGGGAGGTCGACGGGCACGCCCGACTGCAGGCTCGCCGCTTTGACGGTGTTGTACATGAGCATCGCGATGGTGAGCGGTCCCACGCCGCCCGGGACGGGCGTGATGGCGCTCGCCTTCTCCTTCGCGCTCTCGAAGTCGACGTCGCCGACGAGTTCGTACCCTTTCTCCGTATCGGCCTCGACGCGGGTGATACCGACGTCGATGACGGTCACGCCGTCGGAGAGCATCTCGCCGTCTATCATCTCGGGGACGCCGGCCGCGGCGACGACGACGTCGGCTTCGCGGGTTTTCGCGGCGAGGTCGGCCGTGCGCGAGTGACAGACCGTCACCGTCGCGTTGCCGCCTTGGTCCCGCTGTACGAACAGGTTCGCCATCGGTTTGCCGACGATGTCCGACCGCCCGACGACGACCGCGTCCTTGCCCTCCGTGTCGACGTCGCAGGCCGCCAGTATCTTCTGGACGCCGTGGGGAGTGCAGGGCTTGTAGCGGGCGTTGCCCGCCACTAGTCGCCCGACGTTCTCCGGGTGGAAGCCGTCGACGTCCTTCATCGGGTCGATGCGCTCCAGAACCGTTCGCGTATCGACGTGGTCGGGAACGGGCATCTGGACGAGGATGCCGTGGACCGCCGGGTCCTCGTTCAACCGGTCGATTCGGTCGAACAGGACCTCCGCCGGTTCCCCCGGGTCGATCTCGTGGTGGATCCCCTCGATACCGGTTTCCTCGCAGGCCCGCTGTTTCATCGAGACGTACGTCTTGCTCCCCCCGTCGTCGCTCATCAACACCGTCGCCAGCCCCGGCGTCACACCCTCGTCGTTCAACCGTCGCGCACGTTCCGCCACGTCGGCTCTGATTCGATCCGCGATCTCGTTTCCGTCGATTATCGTAGTCATCGTTGGCGTGTTTCCGTCGTAGTGGCGTCGTCCGGCCCCGAACCGGCGGCGTTCGAGTAGCGGCTCGAACGCTACCGCGCCGTTCGCGGGCGGTCGTTGCCCAGCACTCTCGGTACCTATCTCGGATTCGGACGGTATAGGTGGGGGTGAGGAATAGTCAACCCATTGAAGTGGGGACGTGCGCCGGAAAGGGCTACGTCGTCCGTTCGCGGTCGCACCGACTCGAGAGCCGCCGTTTCGACGACCCGCGCAAGATTTTTGTCGGAACTACCGGTATCTATACAACGGTATCGAGGGCCGCACACCGGTTCTCGCGAGCACCAGTACGTCAGATGAAAGGTATCACCGTCGTCACGAAGGAAGAATCGTTTCTGGAGACCGCAGCGGCTGCACCGCCAGGGGCTCGGGTACCGTTCGAAGTTCGCATCACCGTCTCGGATCCGTTCGAGGCGTACCGCCGCGCCCGCGACACCGACGCCGACGGGTTCTATCTCGAAACGACCGGCGGGCAGTCCGGGTGGGGCTACTTCGGCGTCGAACCGGTCGAGCGCCTGCAAGTGAACGCAAACGCGACACCCTTGGACGCCGACAGCTCGAGCATCGAAGCCATCGACTCGTTGTTGAACCGCGAACGGCTGGTTCGCGGGGAGTGCGACGTCCCGTATCCGTGCGGCGCGTTCGGGTGGTTGTCCTACGACATCGCGCGGGAACTGGAGGACTTGCCGGCGACGACGGTCGGCGACGGCCTCCCCCGACTCCAACTCGGGGTGTTCGACCGCGTCGCCGCTTGGGAGGAGCCGCGCGACGACGACGTCCGAATTCGTGTGACCGCGTGTCCCGTCGTCGAAGGGTCGCCGGAGGCGGCCTACGAGGAAGGGCGAGAGAAAGCGACGGCGCTCGCCCGGGCGGCGCTGCGCGGGGAGGGACGGATTCGGTCGCCCCCGACTCCGACCCGGCAGGCGACGTTCGAGAGCGAGTGCGGTCGAGCGGCGTTCGCCGACCGCGTTCGAACCATCAAACGGTACATTCGAGACGGGGATACGTTTCAGACGAACGTCTCGCACAGGTTGGTCGCACCCGCGGCGGTCGGTCCGGTCGAGACCTTCGACGCGGTGCGGCGGGTGAACCCCGCGCCCTATTCCGCGCTGCTGGAGTTTCCGGGCGTCGACCTCGTGAGCGCCAGTCCCGAACTCCTGCTCGACGTCGACGGCGACCGCGTCGTCACCGAACCCATCGCCGGGACGCGGCCGCGCGGGGGGACTCCGGAGGAGGACGCGGAACTCGAAGCCGACCTGCTGGCCGACGAGAAGGAGCGCGCCGAGCACGCGATGCTGGTCGACCTCGAACGAAACGACCTCGGAAAGGTAAGCGAGTACGGGAGCGTCGACGTCGCCGAGTACCGCCGCGTCGACCGCTACTCCGAGGTGATGCACCTCGTCTCGCTGGTGGAAGGGCGGTCGCGCGACGGCGTGGGCGTTGCGGACGCCGTCGCGGCGGTGTTCCCCGGCGGCACCATCACGGGCGCGCCGAAGCCTCGAACCATGGAGATAATCGACGAGGTCGAGACGACCCGTCGCGGACCCTACACCGGGAGCATCGGCGTTTTCGGGTTCGACGACCGGGCGACCCTGAACATCACCATCCGGACGCTGGTTCACCACCGCGACGAGTACCGGTTACGCGTCGGAAGCGGCGTGGTTCACGATTCGGTGCCCGAGCGCGAGTACGAGGAGACGCTGGACAAGGCGCGGGCGCTCGTGACGGCCGTCGACGAGGCGCTGGGCGAGCAGGGGTCGTTCGCCGTCGATACCGGCACCGACGCGATGGAGGGGGTCAGATGATACTCATCGTCGACAACTACGACTCGTTCGCCTACAACCTCGTCCAGTACATCGGCGAGTTCGACGACGTCGCGGTGCGGCGCAACGACGAGATAGACGTGGCGGGTATTCGGGACCTGAATCCCGACGGTATCGTCGTCTCCCCCGGGCCGGGGACGCCGGTCGACGCCGGCGTCTCCATCGACGTCTTCGCCGAAACGGAGTATCCCGCTCTCGGCGTCTGCCTGGGCCATCAAGCGCTGTGTGCGGCGCACGGGGCAACGGTCGGGCACGCCCCCGAGGTGGTTCACGGCAAGCAGTCCGAAATCCGTCACGACGGAACCGGCCTGTACGAGGGCGTCGCAAACCCGATCGAGGTCGGGCGCTACCACTCGCTGGCCGTCGACGAGGACGACCTGCCGGCCGAACTGACCGAGACGGCGTACACCAACGACGAACGGGGCGTCGTGATGGGGGTCCGGCACGTCGAGCGCCCCCATGTCGGCGTGCAGTTCCACCCCGAGAGCATCCTCACCGACGCCGGAAAACGAATCGTGAAGAACTTCTGCACGTCCGTCGCCGCCGTCTGAGTCGCGCCGCTCCGACAACCGCCCGTCGCTCGCAACGCCCCCGAGGAGCGCCCCCGCGATATCCCACAACCGGAAAGCGTTCCGTCAGAACGTGTCGCGGGGGACGATACGGCCGAGATTTAAGGGCCGCGCGCGGAAAGAACCGGGACGTGAAACGCACCATCAGTTCCGACGATGCACCGGCCGCGGTCGGCGCGTACAGCCAAGCGACGACGAACGGCGACGTCCTCGTCACCGCCGGACAACTTCCGCTGACGACCGACGGGGAGTTGCTCGCGGACGAATCCGTCGGCGAGCAGGTTCGGCAGTGTCTCAGAAACGTCGAAGCGATCCTCGAATCGGAGGGTCTCGCGCTCGACGACGTGCTCAAGACGACGGTCTTTCTCAACGACATAGAGGACTTCGACGAGTTCGACGAGGCTTACAGCGAGTTCTTCCGGAACGACCCCCCGGCGCGGAGCGCCGTCGGCGTCGCCGCGGTGCCGAAGGGCGCGGCGGTGGAGATAGAGGTCGTCGCGACGACCGAGTAGCGACCGAGTCGTTCCGCCGAGCGGGGAGTCGATTTACGGTCGCGCGGCGGGCGTACCGTCGGCCTCGAACGAGTACGGAATTTTTTATCCCCTCGGCTCCACGTTCCAAGCGATGACAGGAGGGACAGGTGCCGTCGGTCGCTCGCCCGTCGTACGCGTCGCGACCGCGGCAGCAACGGACGACTGCGAGCGAGTCCTCGCCGCGGCGCGGGGCGCGGCCGACCGGGTACCGGTGATTCGGACGGGGCCGACCGGTATCGCGGAGAGCGACCCGCTCGTCATGGCGAGCAGCGCGGGACGGACGGCGTTTTTCTCGAATCCGAGACCGCCGGTAATCGAGGAACTGGTCGACGCGCTGGAAGCCGGGTCGGTTCCGACGGACGGCGCGGACACCGTCGCGGACCACGACCCGGATATCGCGTCGCTACCGGTTCCGGACGCCGGACCGCTCTCGGTCGGTCGGCGGTCGGTGCTCGGCCCGTGCGGGTGGGTCGACCCGTCGAACCCGACGGAACGACCCCTCGTCGCGACCGAACGGACGGCCGAAGCGGTAGCCGACGTGGGACTCCTCGGACGCGGGCGCGGCGACGCCGCCGCGGACGCGCCGGTGACCGACGTATGGGAGACGGCTCGGAGGACGGACGGGGACCCGGTCGTCGTCGCCAACGCGAACGAGGCCAGCGATACGCCGCGGGCCGACGCGACGTTGCTCGCCGGTGCACCCATGGCGGTTCTCGACGGGATGGCGGCCGTCGCGGAGTACGTCGGCGCGGAAGACGCCGTTCTCTACCTGAACGAGACGGACGTCGAACTGCATCGAATCCTCCGCGAGGCGGTCGACGCGGCCGCCGCGGAGCTACCGATCGTTCCGCAGTTGGTGACCGGCCCCGACGAGTACCGCGCCGGCGAGCCGACCGCCGCGCTCGAAGCGCTGGAAGGCGCGGACCGCATCGAGCCGCGTGTGCAGCCGCCTTCGCCCGCCGAACACGGACTCTACGGTCGCCCGACGGTGATTCACACGCCTCGGACGTTCGCCCAGGTTCGGCGCGCCCTCCGGGAACCGGACGCGTTCGACGCGGACGCCGCCGACCCCGGAACGAGACTGGTCACCGTCGGCGGCGACGTGGCGAGTCCCGCGACCGTCGAACTGGCGCCGGGTGACAGTCTCGAAACGACGCTGGACGCCGTCGAGATGACGGGCTCGTTCAAGATGGCCTGCGTCGGCGGTGTCCTCGGCGGCGTCACCCGTACCCTCGACGTCGCGCCGACCGCGCGGTCCCTGCACGCCGCCGGTCTCGGCACCGACGGCGTCGTCGAACTGCTGGACGAAAAACGGTGCGCGGTCGCGACCGCCGGCGAGCGCGCGAAGTTCGCCGCGACGGAGAACAGCGGTCGCTGCGTTCCCGGCCGCGAGGGAACGAAACAGCTCGTCGAACTCCTGCGCGACGTCTACCGAGGGTCGCTCGAAACCGACGAGATTCGGGAACTGGGTCGAGTGATGCGCCGGTCGAGTAACTGTCAAATCGGGGCGCACGCGCCCCGACCCGTGACGACCGCCATCGACGAGTTCGAACCGGAGTTTCGCGCGCACACCGACGGCCGCTGTCGCGCCGGCGCGTGTACGGGGGACCGATGAGTTCCGAGGATCCGCTTCCGCGCGTTCCCGACCTCGCCGACCCGCGACCGAGCACGCCGGTCACGGCCGAGTTCGAGACGGGCACCGCGACCGACCCCGCCGTCGGCACGGACGGCGACGAGCCAACGACGGTCACGGTCAACGGCGAACCGGTGACCGTTCCGCCGGGGTCGACCGTCATCGACGCGATGAACCTCGTCGGCGACGAGAACGTGACGGTCGCGTCGGGTCCGGACGGCGTCGACGACGCCGACGTCCCGGCGCTCTGCCACTACGACCGCGAGGGCGATTGTAGCGACCGAATCGGCCCCCGGAGCGAGTGTCGAACCTGCATGGTCGAGACGGACTCCCACGGCATCGTCCCGGCCTGTTCGTTCCCGGCCGAGGACGGCCTCGGCGTCCGGACGGACTCGCCGGACGCCGAGGAGTGCCGCAGCGTCAACCTCGACCTCGTGCTCTCGAACCACAACCTCCGCTGTACGACCTGCAACGGCAACGGTCGCTGCGAACTGCAGGACGCCGCCATCAGCGAGGGCGTCGACCACCCGCGCTACGGCGTCTTCGACGAGCGCGACCGGTACGAGCCGATCGACGACTCCTCGTCGTTCATCCAGATCGACCGCAACAAGTGCATCCTCTGCAGTCGGTGCGTCGACGCGTGCAACGACGTTCAGGTGGAAGGCGTCCTCCGAATCGAAGGGCACGGCGAGGACACCCGAATCGGCTTCCAGTCCGACGCCGAGACGATGCACGACTCCGACTGCGTCTCCTGCGGCCACTGCGCGACGGTCTGTCCGACCGGCGCGCTGACCGAGAAGGGTATCGACGGGGTCGGGACGATTCCGCTCCCGGGATTCACCCAGCGGAACTCCGTCGGGGAGGTCATCGAGCACGAAGACGCCGAGACGATAGACGACGCGACCGCGCCGAACCGGTCGTTCGGGGCGAACGAACCCGCACGAAGCGACCGCGACGAGAGAACCGGTCTCGCCCGGTTCATGGACCGGGTGAAGCGCCGGGGCGGCGAACTCGGTCGGAAAGCGATGCTGGCGGGCGAACACGCGGCCGAGGGTATCGCGGCGAACGCGCTCCCCGAGCGCTACCTGTTCGACATCGCCAGCACGGTCGGCGACTACCGACTGGGCTCGATAGAGAGAGCGGAGACGACGTGCGGATTCTGCGCCGTCGGATGTCGCTTCGAGATGTGGGGGAAGGACGGCCGGACGCTCGGGGTCGTTCCGGTCGACGACCCGGACGACGCCCCGGCGAACGACTTCTCGACCTGCGTGAAGGGGAAGTTCGGCCACGAGTTCGCGAACAGCGGAAAGCGGCTCACGAAACCGCTCGTTCGCAACGAGGCGGGGGAACTGGAACCGACGAGTTGGAGCGAGGCGCTGGACCGCGCGGCGGAACGCCTCGCCGAAATTCAGGAGAGCCACGGCGTCGACGCGGTCGGTTGCCTCGCGTCCTCGAAGGGCACGAACGAGGAGGCGTACCTCGTCCAGAAGTTCGCCCGACAGGTGCTCGGGACCAAGAACATCGACAACTGCGCCCGCCTCTGTCACTCCTCGACGGTGGCGGCGCTCCAACAGACGGTGGGCTACGGCGCGATGACGAACCGCATCAACGAGGACATCGGTCGGGCCGACGCCTACCTCATCAGCGGGTCGAACACGACCGAGTCCCATCCCGTGCTGGCGACGAGAATCAAGCAGAACGTCCGCGACGGAGCCGACCTCGTCGTGTTCGACCCCCGAAAGGTCGACATCGCCGAGCACGCGGACCAGTACACGCGGACGAAGCCGGGCTACGACGTCGTCTGGCTCAACGGGATGATTCGGTACCTCGTCGAGAACGACCTCCACGACGAGGAGTTCATCGAGCGCAACACCACCGGCTTCGAGGAGGTCGAGCGGAAGGTTCGGGCGTTCACCCCGGAGCGAGTCGAGGAGTTGGCGGGCGTCCCGCCGGCGGAACTGGCCGCGGCCGCCGAGACGCTCGCGGCGGCCGAGACCGTCGTGTTCGGGTGGGCGATGGGGATGACCCAGTCCAGTCACGGCACCGAGAACCTCATCGCGATGGCCGACCTCGCGCTGACGCTCGGACAGGTCGGCAAGGAGGGGGCCGGTCTCTCCCCGTTCCGCGGTCAGAACAACGTGCAGGGCGGCGGCGGAGACATGGGAACGCTGCCCGGGAGCCTTCCCGGGTATCAGGACCCGGCGGACGACGAGGTCGGCGAGAAGTTCGCCGAAGCGTGGGGCGAGCGGCCGCCGGAGGAGCCCGGCCTCACGGTGCCGGAGATGTTCGACGAGATACACGAGGGGAACCTCCGCGGGATGTACGTCGTCGGCGAGAACCCAGCGCTCTCCGAACCCGACATCGAACACGCGGCGGAAGGGCTCGAGGAAATCGACTTCCTCGTCGTGCAGGACATCTTCCTGACGGAGACGGCCGAACACGCCGACGTCGTCCTTCCCGCGGCGACGTCGCCGGAGAAACACGGGACGTTCACCAACACCGAGCGCCGCATCCAGCGGGTCCGACCGAGCGCGGAGCCGCCGGGCGAGGCCCGACAGGATTGGGAGATAACCCGGGCGCTGGCCAATCGCCTCGGCTACGGCTGGGACTACGACCACCCCCGCGAGATAATGGACGAGATACGATCGCTCGCGCCCATCTACGGCGGCGTCACCTACGACCGCTTGGAGGAGGGCGAGAAGCACGGTTTGCAGTGGCCGTGTTGGGACGAGGACCACCCGGGCACGCCGTACCTCTACGACTACGAGGACGGGAACTTCAACTTCGAGGACGGGAAAGCGCGGTTCGTCCCCGCCGACGGCGGTCACCCCGGAGAGCTCCCGGACGAGGAGTACCCGTACACGCTGACGAGCGGTCGCGTGCTCTACCACTGGCACACCGGCCAAATCACTCGGCGCGTGGAGGGGCTGATGAGCCACGTCGGCGAGAGCTTCGTCGAGATCAATCCCCAGACGGCGACCCGGCTCGGCGTCTCCGACGGCGAGTACGTCCGCGTCGAATCTCGCCGCGGGTCCATCGTCGTCAAGGCCGAGGTCACCGAGCGCGTCGGGCCGAACACGCTGTTCATCCCGATGCACTTCGCCGCGGGGGCGGTGAACAAACTCACGCAGAGTACCTTCGACCCGCAGGCCGGCATCCCAGAGTACAAGGTGTCCAGCGTCCGCGTCGAGGCGCTCGGCCCGGAGACGGACGAGGCGGTCCTCCGCACCCCGGACGTCGGCGGGAGCGGTCTCACCGGCGACGACTGACGAACCGGTCGAAACGGTCGGTCGCCCCGCTTCGACGCCCGACGGGACGGTACCGGGTACCGGAGAAAGCGAGAGTGGAGCGGCGTCGTTCGGCTCTCAGAACAGGCCGGTGATATCGCCGTCCGCGTCGATGTCCATGTCGGCGGCGGCGGGGTCACTCGGGAGGCCCGGCAGCGTCAACACGTCGCCCGTGAGCGCGACGAGGAAACCGGCACCGGCCGACGGATAAATCTCGCGCACCTCGAGTTCCCAGCCCTCCGGAGCGCCCTTCTTCGTCGCGTCGTCGCTCAGCGAGTGGAACGTTTTGGAGAGGCAGACCGGGAAGTCGCCGAACCCGAGTTCCTCCATCCGCTCGATGTCGTCCTCGGCCCCGCCGGTGTACTTCACGCCGTCGGCACCGTACACCTCGGTCGCGACCGTGCGAATCTTCTCCTTGATGGAGTCTTCATCCTCGTACAGGGGCGCGAACTCGTCGCCGTCGGTCGCTTCGGTTTCCTCGATCACGTGCTCCGCGAGTTCGACGCCGCCCTCGCTGCCGTCGGCGAAGACGGTCGACTCGGCGGCGTTCACGCCGAGGTCGTCCCGACAGTGGTCGAGGATAACCCGAACCTCCTCGTCGGTGTCGTCGGGGAACCTGTTGACGGCGACGACGACCGGAACGCCGAACTTCTGGAGGTTCGAGACGTGCTTGTCGAGGTTCTCGAAGCCACCCTCGACGGCGTCGACGCCGGCCGCGTCGATTTCGTCGTAGTCGACCGGCCACATGTCCAGCCCGTGGTATTTGAGCGCGCGAACGGAGGCGACGAGCACGACCGCGTTCGGGGTCATATCGCCCAGTCGGCAGACGATGTCCATGAACTTCTCCGCCCCGAGGTCGGAGCCGAAACCGGCCTCGGTGACGAGGTAGTCGCCCATCCCGAACGCGGCCTTGTCCGCGATGAGCGAGTTCGTCCCGTGGGCGATGTTCGCGAACGGTCCGCCGTGGACGAACGCCGGCGTTCCTTCGATGGTCTGAACGATGTTGGGTTTCATCGCGTCCTGGAGCAGCATCGTGACGGCTCCGGTCGCGTCGATGTCGTCGACCGTAATCGGCTCGCCGTCCTCGTCGTAGGCGACGATGATGCGAGCGACCCGCTCTTTGAGGTCGGCGAGGTCGGTGGCCAAGCAGAGGACGGCCATCAGCTCTGACGCCGCGGTGAGGAGGAATCCGTCCTCGCGCGGCGTCCCGCCGGTTTCCCCGCCGAGACCGATCACCGTCTCCCGAAGCACGCGGTCGTTCATGTCGAGCGCGCGTTTCCAGGAGACGTCGTTGACGTTGATGTTCAACTCGTCCCCCTGCGATATTTTTGCGTCGAGCATCGCCGCGATGAGGTTGTGCGCCGACGTGAGCGCGTGCAGGTCGCCGGTGAAGTGGAGGTTGATGTCCTCCATCGGCAGCACCTGCGAGTGGCCGCCGCCGGCCGCGCCGCCCTTGACGCCGAACACCGGCCCGAGCGACGGTTCGCGGATGGCGATCATCGCGTCCTCGCCGAGGTGATTCAGCGTCTGACCCAGTCCGACCGTCGTGACGGTCTTCCCTTCGCCCTTCGGGGTCGGCGTCATCCCCGTTACGAGCACGAGGTTCCGGTCCTTGCTCTCCGCCCGTTCGCGGAGGCGGTCGATGGCGTGGTGTTTGACCTTCGCCGTGTACTCGCCGAAGTACTGCAGGTCGTCGAGGCCCAGTCCCCACGGTTCGACCAGCTCCCAGATGGGCTCCATCTCGGTCGACTGCGCTATCCTGTAGTCCGTCGGAATCGGCTCGTGGCTCTCGTCGGATACTGGCATCTTACCCGGAGGTTTATCGCATCACCGTAAGAATATTGTCATATCTGATAAAAGCGGGATACGATATGTTTGCGGTCGCCGACGCGACGCGCCGCGTCGCACATCGTGTAGTCACGATAATGTATAGAGGTTCGACGTGCGACCGCACCCGGTCCGGCCGAGCGGTTTCGCCGACCGGTCGAGGGTTTCGCGGCGGTACTCGACGCCCGACGAATCGGCACCGAGACCGCCTCTCGGGAGGATTCGGTCGCAACCGTCGTCGAACTCACCGCCGAACTCGTCGGTAAGTTAATCAGGTCGCCCCTGTGGATATGTACCATGGAGTATCACGAAGCGGCCGACTTTCTGACGTCCCTGCAGCGGCGCCGTCCCGAGTTCGGGACGGAGACGACGGCCCGGATGCTCTCTCACTTCGGACATCCGCAGGCCGACGTCGACTTCGTGCAGGTCGCCGGTTCCAACGGCAAAGGAAGCACGACGTGTCTGCTGGAGAGCGTGCTACGGACCGCCGGCCTGGAGGTCGGGGTGTTTACGTCCCCGTGTTTGAACGACTTTCGCGAACAGATTCGCGTCGGCGGTCGACCCGTCCCGAAAGAGCGGGTCGCGGAGTACGTCGAGCGCATCCGTCCCTGCCTCGAGCGACTTCGGGCGGACGACGACATGCCGACGCACTTCGAGGTCCTCACCGCGCTCGCCGTCCACCACTTCGGCGTCGAGGGCGTCGACGTCGGCATTCTGGAGGTCGGTATCGGGGGGCGCTACGACGCGACCAGCGCGGTCGACCCGGTCGCGAGTGCGGTCACGAGCGTGAGCCTGGAACACACCGACCTGCTCGGAGACACGGTGGAAGAAATCGCGCGCGACAAGGCGCAGGTCGCTCCGACCGGCAGACCGCTCGTCACGGGGGCGGACGGGGCGGCGTTGGAGGCCATCCGGTCGGAGACGGACGCCATCACGGTCGGCGCGGCGGACGCGGACGTCATCGCGGTCGAGAACGGGATGCGGTCCCACGTCGAGAGTAGCGTCTCCGTTACGGCGTCCGAGTGGACGCTGGAAACCAACCTTTCGCTGCTCGGCCAGTACCAAGCGACGAACGCAGGCGTCGCCGCTGTCCTCGCCCGACAGGTCGCCGGGGTCGACGCCTCCACGATGGCCGACGGTCTGCGGAAGGCGACCTGGCCGGGCCGGTTCGAAATCGTCTCCACCGAACCGATGGTCGTGCTCGACGGTTCCCACAACCCGGGTGCCGCCGCGAAACTGGGCGACCTGCTCGGACGCTACGACTACGACGACCTGCACGTCGTCTTCGCCGCGATGGCGGACAAGGATTACGAGGGGATGGTCGCGGAACTTCCGGCCGTCGATACCGCGTTCGTCACGCGCCCCGACGTCGAGCGCGCGGAGGACGTCGACGCGCTGGCGGACGCCTTCGGCGGGCGGGCGGAGAGGGTCCATCGGGTCGAGTCCGTGCCGGAAGCCGCGGAGCGAGCGCTCGCCGCGGCGGACGAAACCGACTTCGTGCTCGTCACCGGCTCGCTGTACGCCGTCGCGGAAGCGCGGGACCGGTGGACGCGGCTGGTCGTCCCGAAAGGACCCCGGCGAACGAACGAAGATACCGTGCGTTCGCGGCCGGGGGTCCCCGAGGCGACCGCCGACGATATCGACCATCGAGTTCTCGCGACTTCCTTACGGCGCGACCAGGCCGAACGCGTCGGCCGACGTTTCGAGGCCGTCGGCGGCACGTGCGTGCGCTCCGACGCCGGCGCGCCCGGAAAGCTCGTCGAGACGGTCCTCTCGGGGACGGTTACGGAGTTCCGCGAACTGGCCGACGCCATCCAAACCGACGGCCTCGGATTGCGACACCTCGCGCGGCAGTTCGGGACCGCCCTCGACGGACCGTCGCCGGACGCCCCCTTCGACGCGGAGCGGACGGCCGTGATGGGGATTCTGAACGTCACGCCGGACAGTTTCCACGACGGCGGCGAGTACGACCGACTCGACGCGGCGGTCGAGCGCGCCGAACGGATGGTCGCCGCCGGTGCGGACATCGTGGACGTCGGCGGGGAGAGCACGCGGCCGGGTGCCGAGCCGGTTCCCGTCGGCGAGGAGGTCGACCGCGTCGTCCCCGTTATCGAATCGATATCGTCGCTCGGCGTCCCCGTCTCGGTCGACACGCGGAAGGCCGCCGTCGCGGAGGCCGCGCTCGACGCCGGGGCCGACATCGTCAACGACGTCTCCGGACTTTCCGACCCGGAGATGCGGTTCGTCGTCGCAGACCACGACGCGTCGCTAGTCCTCATGCACAGCCTGTCGGCCCCCGTCGACCCCGACCGGACCGGGCCGTACGACGACGTGGTCGAGGACGTCCTCCGCGACCTCTCCGAACGAATCCTGCTCGCGGAGCGGGCGGGCGTCGACCGAGAGCGAATCGTCGTCGACCCGGGGTGCGGATTCGGCAAGGACGCGGCCGAGTCGTTCGAACTGGTCGACCGCCTCTCGGAGTTCCGGGCGCTCGGCTGTCCCGTGATGGTCGGACACTCCCGGAAGTCCATGTTCGAGCGAGTCGGCTGCCGGGGCGGGGAGCGACTCCCCCCGACGCTAGCGGTGACGGCTCTGGCGGCCGAACGAGGGGCCGACGTGGTCCGGGTGCACGACGTCGCGGAGAACGCGGCGGTGGTTCGGACGGTCGCCGCAGCGAACGACTCGTAATCGAATTCTCACGGTCGGTTCGGGCGGGACTCCCGTGGTTTTGCGCCTTCTCGCCGACCGGTTCGACGGTCCGGCCTTCCCGACCGTCGCCCGCCGGTCGAACTCGCGCCGCGTTTTCGACTCCTTACGCGCTACCATATAAACGGCAGGAGTTATTAACACCGTCTTTTATTACTTTCTGTAAACCTAATCCACAGGTATGCCAGAGAGCAGCGAACATCCAAATCACCCTGGTGTCGACCAGTCGGATCGCGTACTACCGAGGAACCTGCGTCAGACTGGCGACCCCGGCATCGAGATGTTGGTCTCCACGCGCGTTCGTAAATCGCCTTTCTTCGACAAATCCTTCAACGAGGAGGGCGCTTGGCGGTGTACGGTGTACAACCGAATCTACCACCCTCGCGGCCTCGTCGAACCGGAGGACGGCGGCGCGATGGCCGAGTACGAGGCGCTAACCGAGAAGGTGACGCTTTGGGACGTCGCCGTCGAGCGCCAGATTCGCGTGAAGGGACCGGACGCGGAGGCGCTCACCAACTACGTCATCACCCGGGACGCGACCGAAATCGAACCGATGCGCGGGAAGTACGCCATCCTCTGTAACGAGGACGGCGGAATCCTGAACGACCCGGTCCTGTTGCGGGTCGCGGAGGACGAGTTCTGGTTCTCCCTCTCCGACTCCACGCTCATGCAGTGGTTGCAGGGCGTCAACGTCGGGAAGGACTTCGACGTCGAGATAGACGAAATCGACGTCGCACCGATGCAGATACAGGGCCCGCTGTCCGAGGACGTGATGATAGACGTCGTCGGCGAGGAGGTCAGCGAAATCCCGTACTACGGCCTCATGGGCGCCGAAATCAACGGCTGTCCGGTGCTGGTGAGCCAGACGGGCTTCTCCGGCGAGAAGGGGTTCGAAATCTACGTGAAAGACGCGATGGAAAACGCCGAGCGCGTCTGGGACCCGGTCATGGAGACCGTCAAGGCTCACGGCGGGATGCAGATCGCGCCCGGACACCACCGTCGAATCGCGGCGGGCATCCTCTCGTGGGGCCAGGACATGGACCACGAAACGTCCCCGTTCCAGGTCAACCTCGGCTATCAGGTGCCGGACGACAAGGACGCCGACTACATCGGCAAGGAGGCACTCGAACGCCAGAAGGAGTTGATAGAGGACGGCGAGTACCCGTTCAACCACAAGCTGGTCGGCCTGAAGATGGCCGGCGAGCCGATTCGGGATTACGCCCCCGACTTCTGGATAATCTCCGACCCCGAGTCGGGCGAGGAGTGCGGTTACATGACGTCGCCGTGGTGGAACCCCGACCTGGAGACGAACATCGGGCTCGGTTTCGTACCGGCGGACAAACTCCAGTCTGAGGCCGACGTCCCGCTCGACGACGAAATCTACGAGGCCGACCTCGACATCGAGTTCGAGGTGCACCTGCCGGACGAGTACGCCGAGGAGGAGGGCGAACCGGTGTACGCCACGGTGGCGAGGGTTCCGTTCAAGGAGTCGGTCAACCCGAGCGCCCGCGAACAGGCCAAGCTGAACGCCAGGAAAGAAGCGGAAGCCAACGACGACTGAGCGGTCACGCGGAGTCGCCCGCGGTATCTCTTTTCGACGTCGTACCGGAGCGGCGATTCGAGGGTCCGGTAGCCGAATCCGCCTCACCGTCGGGCCGAACGCATACGAGGATCGACGCTCGACCCGCCGAAACGCAGCGAAAATAGCGCGACGGGAGCGGTACTCCGGACGGATCCGTCAGTCGTAGAGCGGGTACTCGTCCGCGAGTTCGTCGACCCGGGCGCTGACGTCGGCGACGACGGCCTCGTCGTGGGGGGCGTCGACGACTTCGTAGATGAGGTCGGCGACTTCGCGGCACGCCGCCTCATCGAAGCCGCGGGTCGTGAGCGCGGGCGTACCGGCGCGAATCCCCGAGGGATTGAACGGCGAACGCGTCTCGCCCGGAACAGTGTTCGCGTTCAAGACGATGCCGGCGTTCTCCAGCGCCGATTCGACCTCCTTTCCCGTCGTGTCGGGATGGGACGGCCTGAGGTCCACCAGCACGAGGTGGTTGTCCGTGCCGCCGGAGACGAGGTCGAGGCCGCGTTCCCGAAGACGGCGGCCGAGCGCCTTCGCGTTGGCGACGGTCCGCTCCGCGTACTCGTCGAACGCGGGGTCGAGGGCCTCGCCGAACCCGACCGCTTTCCCCGCGATGTTGTGCATCGCCGGCCCGCCCTGCGCACCGGGGAACACCGCGCTGTCGACGGCGTCGGCGTGCTCTTCGCCGCACATGATGATACCGCCGCGACCGGCGCGGATGGTCTTGTGCGTCGACCCGGTGACGAAGTCCGCCACGCCCACGGGCGACTCGTGAACGCCCGCGGCGACCAGCCCGGTGACGTGCGCGATGTCGGCCACGTGGTAGGCGTCGACGGCGTCCGCGGCCGCCTGAACGCGCTCGAAGTCGACCTCCCGGGGATACGCGGAGTACCCGGAGACGATGACGTCCGGGTCGAATCTCTCGGCCGTCTCGCGCAACCCCTCGTAGTCGACGTAGCCCGTTTCGGGATCGATTTCGTACTGTTCGACGTCGTAGACCTGCCCTGCGAAGTTCGCAGGGTGACCGTGCGAGAGGTGGCCGCCGTGGGTCAAGTCCAGGGACAGAATCTTGTCGCCCGGTTCCAGAATCGCCAGATACACCCCCATGTTCGCCTGCGAACCCGAGTGGGGTTGGACGTTGACGTGGTCGGCTCCCCACAGTTCCTCGGCGCGGTCGATGGCCACCCGTTCGATTTCGTCGGCGTACTCACAGCCGCCGTAGTAGCGCTCGCCGGGGTATCCTTCGGCGTAGTTGTTGGTCAGCTCCGAACTCTGGGCCTCCATGACCGCTTCCGAGACGTGGTTCTCGCTCGCGATCATCGCCAGCGTGCCCTCCTGTCGGGCGCGTTCGGCTTCCAGGAACTCGGCGACGGTCGCGTCCGTTTCGCGGACGGTATCGTACGTCATGAGTAACGTACCGGGCTCGGAACGGAATAATTTATCCTTCGACGGAAGATGACGGACGACCGACCATCTGTGTTCCACGGTACCACAGTATGACAGGCCTACCGCTGTTCGCAATCGCAGGTGAGGCGGTCTACCGCGACCGTCGCTCGTCCACCGCTCGTCGTGCCTGCGACTACTCCCGGATTCGCGCGCGCCGCCACGATTCGGTGTCGGCCGTCTGGTTGAAGGTGTAGACGTGGATTCCGCGAATTCCGTACGCCTCGTCGTCGACGTACGGCGCGAGTCCGTCGACGAGTTCGTTCGGCTTGTACTTCCCCCGCGAGGTGACGAGTTGGCGGACGAACCCGAGGATGCCGGTCGTCTTGCTGAGGAACTTGATCGAGTCGCCGACGCCGACCTTCTGGGAGATGTCGATCAGACGCTGATACTTCATCACGCCCGGAATGCCGATTTCGACGGGGAGGTCGACGTTCCGGTCGCGGATCGTCTCGATCCACTCGATGACGGTCTCCGGGTCGTAACAGAGCTGGGTGACGATGTAGGTCGCGTACGGTTCTTTCTCGGCCATCGAATCCGTCAGCGTCTTCTCGTCGAGGAAGGCGTGCCCCTCCGGATAGCCGGTGATACCGACCTCGTCGAAGGAGTACTCCGTCTCGTCGAGCGTCGAGAGCAGGTCGTGGGCCGACTCGAACTCCCCGGCGGGTTCGTCGCGGTCGCCGCCCGGCACGAAGATATCCGTGACGCCGGCGACGGTGAGCCGTCGCGCGATGTCTTCGAGGTGTTCCCGGTCGGTGACGTAGCGCGCGGCGATGTGGGGAACGACGTCGAACCCCCGCTCGGCCGCCTGTTCCGCGCGCTCGACCGTCCGCTCGATGCCGAGTTGGGGCGACGTGGTGATGGCGACGCTCGCGTCGTCGGGCAGGTGGGTTACTTCGTCGTCGAAACTGTCGAACGGCATCAGTTCGTACCGTGCGCCCGTCAGGAGTTCCTCGACGCCCTCCCGTTCCGTGTCGGTACGCAGTCCGAGGGACATATCTTACGCAGAGATGACGGCGGAGGTACTTTTGTCTGTGGGTGTCGCTGAAAACGTATTCAAGTGGCGAGCGGCGGAAATCGCATCAACGACGCTTTCGCAGGGCTCGACGGCGCGATTTCGCCACCCCCGAAACCGTCGAACCGCGCCCCGTTCGCCGAAGCGAGCGCCTCGCCACACGACGGAAACTCGAAGTGACACGTTTCGAACATTCGGAGGGACGTAACTCCTCCGGACGATAACTATATTTGCGCACCGCGGCCACTTGTGAATCAGACTCATGGATACGACCGACAGCTTGCCGACCCGGGCCGACACCGTCATCGTCGGTGCCGGCATCGTCGGCTGCAACATCGCGTATCACCTGACAGCGCTCGGCCGAGACGACGTCGTGGTGGTCGACCAGGGGCCGATGCCGACCACCGGTGGGTCCTCGTCTCACGCACCCGGCATCATGTTCCAAACCGCCGACTCGAAGATACTCACCAAGTTCGCGAACTACAGCCGGGAGCTGTACTCCTCGCTCGAGGGGAAAGACGGCGAGCGGGCCTACAACGAGGTCGGCGGCATCGAGGTGGCCCGAAGCGAGGAGCGCATGGACTTCCTCCAACGTCGCGTCGAGTGGGGGAAAGCGTGGGGCATCGAAGCGCCCCGACTCCTCTCGCCCGAGGAGGTGACCGAGCACCTCCCGCTCGTGAGCGAGGACGTGATTCTCGGGGGCTACTACTCGCCGACCGACGGACAGGTCTCCGGCGTCGTCGCCTGCGACGCGCTCGCTCGGGAGGCGATGGAGCGCGGTGCCGAGTTCGTCCCGCACACCCGCACCGAGGACGTCGAGGTCGAGAACGACTCGGTGCGGGCGGTCGTCACGGAGAACGGCACCATCGAGTGCGACGAGGTCGTCATCGCGACGAACATCTGGGCCCGACAACTCGGCGAGAAACTCGGGGTTCACCTGCCGGTCGCTCCCGTCGAGCACCAGTACACGATAACCGAACCGCTCGACGAAATGGCGGACGGCGCGGTCGACGTCGGCGACCACCCGCTGTTCGAGAACTACCGCAACGTCTCCGGCGAGAAGGCGAAGCGCCTGCTCGTCGGACCCGACCGGCCCATCCTGCGCGACCAGGACAACGCGATGTACTACCGGACGCACGGTGACGCCTACGGCATCGGCTCGTACAACCACGAGCCGATCGTTCCGAACCCGCAGGAGCTGGGCGATAACGACCCGGACGGCGAGCAGGGGTCGGTTCACGAGTTCACCGACTACCACATGAACAACGCGACGCACCCGGACCGACCGGACAAACCCCCGCGACAGGCAAGCGACGAGTTCATCCCCGCCACGGCCGGCAAGGACCTCGAATACAAGTACAACGGGATGTTCGCCGAATCGCCGAACGGCCTGCCCGTGATGGGTCCGGTCGAGGAGTACGACGGCCTTTGGACCGCGGCGGCCATCTGGGTCACGCACGCCGGCGGTGCCGGGAAAGCCCTCGCGGAGTGGATGGAGAACGGCGTCCCGCGGCTCCCCGACGGTCCCATCGACCTCGCGCACGCCGACGTCAACCGGTTCGACGCCCACGAGGGAAGCTGGGATTTCACCCGCGACATCGGCGGGGAGGAGTACCGCATCGTCTACAACGTCGTGCACCCGAAGTGGGTGTGGACCGATAAACAGCGGGACATCCGCCGGACGCCGATGTACCACACGCACGAGGAGTACGGCGCCGAGTTGTGGGCCGAGGCCGGCTGGGAGGAGCCGCAGTGGTTCGAGTCGAACGCCGACCTGCTGGCCGAGTACGGCGACCGAATCCCCGACCGCGACGGGTGGGAGGGCAAGTACTGGTCGCCCATCGAGGGGGCGGAGGCGTTGCACGTCCGCAACGAGGTCGGCCTCCACGACATGACCTCGTTCAACAAGATGGAGGTCGTCGGGAGCGACGCCGGTCGGTTCGTCCAGCACCTCTGTACGAACGACGTGGACATCGACGTCGGCGACGTCAAGTACACGCTGATGTGCAACGAGGGCGGCGGCGTCCGCGCGGACATCACCGTCACGCGCACCGACGAGAATCGCTACCTCCTGCTCACGACCGGCCGCGAGGTCGGAAACAACCACGTCGCGTGGGTCCGCGACCGCGCTCCGGAGAACGTCGTCGTCAACGACGTCACCTCCAGTTTGGCCGCGATGGTCTGTACCGGGCCGAACGCCCGCAAAGTGCTCTCGAAGGTCGCCACCGCCGACCTATCGGACGACGCCTTCCCGTTCTTCACGAGCCAGCGGTTCTTCGTGAAGAACGTGCCCGTCACCGCGCTGCGCGTCTCCTACGCCGGCGAACTCGGCTGGGAGCTGTACACGCCCTCCGAGTACGGCGAGACGCTCTGGAATCACGTTCTGGCGGCCGGCGAGGAGTACGACATCCGACCGTACGGAAACGGCGCGCTGGACGCGCTGCGCATCGAGAAGGGGTTCCGGCTTTGGGGCGAGGACCTCCACACCGAGCACAACCCGTCCGAGGCCGGCCTCGACTGGGCGGTCGACCTCGACACCGACTTCATCGGCAAGGAGGCCGTCGCCGCGGCCGCCGAAGGCGACAACATCGACCACAGAGTCGCCTGCCTGACCCTGGACGACGAGGACGCGGTGGTGCTGGCGGACCGGCCGGTGCTCGACGGCGACGAGACCATCGGGTACGTCCACAGCGCGGAGTACGGCTACACCGTCGGGGCCTGCGTCGCGTACACGTACCTGCCCCCTGAGTACGCCGAACCCGGAACGGAGGTCGAGATACTCTACGAAGGTGACCGGTACGGCGCGACCGTCCGGGAAGAACCGCTGGTGTCCTAACGGTCGCCGACTCCCGGTAGGTCGGCAACTCGTGTTCCTCTTCTGTCGCGTTGTGGTTCGCGCCCGCGAGCGATCGCGGATTCGGCGTTCGAACGACCGAATCTCGATATGGGGAAAATCGCGGAGTATGGGCCGTCTGGCGCGAAATCTCGACGAATCCGACCTCCTCCCACCGGTGTATTTAAGATAGTGACAGTTCCACACCAGCACGAAAGAATGAGTACAACGGACCTTCCATCGCGGTCGGATACCGTCATCATCGGAGCCGGTGCCGTCGGGTGTAGCGTCGCGTACCACCTCACGGAACTCGGCAACGACGACGTCACCGTCGTCGACCAAGGCCCGCTGCCGGTGACCGGCGGTTCGTCGGTTCACGCGCCGGGCATCGTGTTCCAGACGTCGCCGTCGAAGATTCAGACGAAGGCGGCCTACTACACGAGTCGGTTGTTCTCCGACGCCGGGGTGTACGACGAAGTGGGCGGCATCGAGGTGGCCCGAAGCGAGGAGCGCATGGACTTCCTCCGGCGGCGCGTCGAGTGGGCGACCTCGTACGGACTGCCTGATCCGCAGTTGCTCTCGCCCGAGGAGGTGACCGAACACCTCCCGCTCGTGAACGAGGACGAGATTCTCGGGGGCTACTACTCGCCGACCGACGGCCGCGTCGACGGCATCGGAGCCCTTCGGTGGTACATCGAGAACACGCGGGCGGACTTCTTCGGCGATGTCGAGGTGACGGACTTGGAGGTGACGGGCGGCGAGATACGGGCGGTCGTCACCGACAAAGGCCGCATCGAGTGCGACCGCTGCGTCATCGCGACGAACAACTGGGGGTACCGGACCGGACGGTTGGCCGGCATCGACCTCCCGATAGCGCCCGTCGAACACCAGTACGTCGTCACCGAACCGATGGACGAACTGGCCGACGCCGGAACCTCCGTCGGCGACAACACGACCGGCCTCGAGGTGCCGGGCAACCGCGATATCCAGGAGTACATGAGCGAGGCGCCGCACCGACCGGTCGGTCGCGATCAGGATCACTCGCTGTACTTCCGAACCCACGGGGACGCCCTCGGCATGGGTTCGTACAACCACGAATCGCTGTCCGTCGACCCGGAGGCGATGGGGAAGAACGGCGAAAACCGCCAAGCGTCGGTCAGGGACTTTTCGAGGAAACACTGGGAGCGCCCGACCCATCCCAACCGCGATAAGTCCGCCAAACAGGCGTTCGACGAACTCCTCCCGGCGACGAAGGACCGGGAGTACGCCGTCACCGAAAACGGCGTCTTCGTCTTCACGCCGGACGGGATGCCGGCGGTCGGCGAGACGGCGGCGGTCGACGGGCTCTGGACCGCGCTCGCCATCTGGTGGACTCACTCCGGCGGCTACGGTCGCATCCTCGCGGAGTGGATGGAGAACGGCGTCCCGCGGCTCCCGTCGGGGCCGGTCGACACGGGCGGTATCCACGTCCGTCGATTCGCGCCCCACGCCGGCGAGAAAGATTACTTCGTCGACCGCGGGGCGAAGCGGTACGAGCAGGTCTACAGCATCGTCGAACCGCGCTGGCAGCCCGACGACCACCGCGGCCTGCGCACCAGCCCCTTCTACCAGCAGCAGAAGGAACTGGGCGCGGAGTTCTACCAGGCGGGCGGCTGGGAGACGCCGCAGTGGTACGAGTCCAACGCGGACCTGGTGGAGCGATACGGGGACCGGATTCCCGAACAGGACGGCTGGCGGTCGATAAACCGCTCGCCGATCGAGGGCGCCGAACACCTCCACACTCGCGACAAAGTGTCGATGTTCGACATGACCACGTTCAGTTCCATCGTGGTCGAGGGCGAGGGCAGCGGCGAGTTCCTCCAGCGGGTCTGCAGCAACGATGTCGAAGTCGACGTCGGTCAGGTCCGTTACTCGCTGCTGTTGAACGAGGGGGGCGGCATCCTCGCGGACGTCACCGTCGTCCGTCTCGACGAGGACCGATACATGGTCACCACCGGCGGCGGGAACTCGCCGCGTATCCACGGCGGCTGGCTCGAAGACCGCGCTCCGGCGACGGTTTCGGTCACCGTCGAGGAGGGCGCGAAGTCCACCATCGGGTTGTGGGGGCCGGACTCCCGGCTCCTACTTCAGCGGTGTACCGACGCCGACGTCACCGACGACGGCTTCCCGTACTTCAGCGCCAAGCGGATGTACGTCGGCGAAGTGCCCGTCGTCGCGCTCCGCGTCTCCTACGTCGGCGAACTCGGCTGGGAGCTGTGGGCCCCGAGCGAGTACGGCCAGCGTCTCTGGGAGACGCTGTGGGACGCCGGACGTGACCTCGACGTGCGGCCGATGGGCGGCGGCACCCTCGAGTCGATGCGCTTGGAGAAAGGCTTCCGGCTCTGGGGTACCGATATCGACACCGACGCGAACCCGTTCGAGGCGGGCCTGTCGTTCGCCGTCGACATGGACACCGAGTTCATCGGGAAGGAGGCGCTGGAAGCGGCCAAAGCGGAGGGAATCGATACGCGAATCGTCCCGCTCACGCTCGACGACTCTACGGACATCGTGTTGAGCGGCCGTCCCGTCCTCAAAGACGGTGAGCCCATCGGCTACGTACAGGCGGGCGACTTCGGGTACTCCATCGGCGAATCCATCGCCTACACGTACGTTCCGAGCGAATACGCCGCGGCCGGCACGTCGGTTCGGATACGGTGCGAGGGCGAACTCTACGACGCGACGGTTCGCGACGAACCGCTGTTCGACCCCGGGCGGGAGAAGATACTGCGGTAAGCGACCCGGCGCTCGTCTCGCACGATGACCGTCTCCGAAACGACCCACCCGACAAACTGGATTCACCACGACCTATGACGACCGACTCAGACGAACTACCCGTACAGTACGCGGACATCGAGTGCGCCCGCGAACGCCTCGACGACGACACCGTCGTCAAACGGACGCCGATAGAGCGAAGTTCGTCCTTGGACGAGTTCGTCGGCGGGGAGGTGTACCTGAAGATGGAGCACCTTCAATGGACCGGGTCGTTCAAAACCAGGGGCGCGTACAACAAGATACGACAGGACGTCGAGCGCGGCGTCGACCGGTTCGTCGCCGCGAGCGCGGGGAATCACGCGCAAGGAGTCGCGCTCGCCGCGACGAAGTGCGGGGCGGACTCGACCATCTACATGCCGGAGAACGCCCCGCAGGCGAAGGTCGACGCGACGCGGGAGTACGGCGCGACCGTCGAACTCGTCGGCAGGGACTTCCAGGAGACGATGGCCCACGCCAAATCGACGGTCGAGGAGACCGACGCCGAGTTCGTTCACGCCTACGACGACGAGGACATCATCGCCGGACAGGGGACGCTCGGAATCGAGATGTACCACGATAATCCCAACGTCGACACGGTCGTCGTGCCGATCGGCGGCGGCGGCCTCATCGGCGGCGTCTCGACGGCGATCAAGCACCTCTCCCCGGAGACCCGCGTGGTCGGCGTCCAGGCGACCGGGGCCGAGACGGTTCACAAGAGCCTGGACAAGGGAATGCCGGTGACGTTAGACGAGGTGGACACCATCGCGGACGGTATCGCGACCGGGGGCGTCTCCGAGACGACGTTGCGTATCATCCGGCAAAACGTCGACGACGTGGTGACCGTCACGGACACCGAAATCGCCCGGGCGATACTCCTGTTGCTGGAGCGCGCGAAGCAGGTCGTCGAAGGCGCTGGGGCGGCGTCCGTGGCCGCCATCTTGAGCGACGACCTCGACGTCTCGGGCGAAACGGTGATGCCGCTACTCTGCGGCGGGAACCTCGACATGACCGGACTCCAAACCGTGCTGGTTCACGCGTTGACCGAACGCCAGCAACTCCTCCGACTCCGCGTTCGCATCAACGACCGCCCCGGAAAGATGGAGGAGATATCCGGAATCATCGCGGACAAGGGTGCGAATATCCGCGACGTCAGACACGACCGGTCCGTCGACGACCTGGAGATCGGCGAAGCGTACCTCGTGTTCAGGGTCGAAGCCAGCGGCGCGGAACACGCGGACTCCATCATCGACGCCGTCGAGGCGGCCGGCTACGCGGTCGAAGACATCACGAAAACCATATGACCGTACTCGCGCTTCTCGAAAGACCGTCCGGCTTCCGACGCGTCCGATAACTGGAAGGGGCGGACTCGTTCGGCGACAGAGCGGAGAGGAGACACCGTACGGTCGAGTGACTACGCCACCATCGAACGACCGCGACGCTCGAACCCGACCTCGTCACGTGTCGACGAGGCGCGTCTCTCTGAAGTATATCACCACCATGGCGCTCAGGAAACAGAGGCCGGCCACCCGGAAGTCTCCCGACGACATCGCCAGCAGCGCGATGCCGAACAGAAGCAGCACGAGAACGACGGCCCCCGCCGCGGGTACGTTTACCATATCGACGGTGACTCGGTCGGGAAAGAAAATACTGCCGCCGGGATTTTCCGCGCCCACCTCGATACCGTGGGGAGCGCTCTCGGCGGTGTCGAAGGTCGCGACCGCTCCCGGCTTCGACCGTCCGACTCATCGGCTCGACCCCGCGGCGGCCGATTACCGCCGAAGACGCGCACGAAGCGACAAACACGATATCTAGATGATCTGTCTGTATCTGTTTCGAACGGACCACTAGCGCGTCCGCGTCGAAAATTCGGCGACGGTCGTCGCGCACCGAACCGCCTGCGGTCTATTTTCGCGCCAGAACGGCCGGCACGAAGGGGTACACATTCGGGACGTGCCGAAGTTTTATCTGTTTTCGATTAGATTACGGGAGTGAGGTAGTGTAACACGCCACAACCGGAGACCGTGTGACCTGATCGATAGTGGGACTGTGCACCACTCGCTACAGAACGACAGGACGGAAGTAAACGGATGTAATCCACGATAGAACGCTACGAGGTACCAAAGTGCCTAACATCCCAGTCAAACAGGGCAAGAATCATGATGGCGAATGAACGACAGCTACTCCGCGTAACAGGGGTAACGTATGGCAGAAAATGAGGAGACCGCGAAGGGAGTATCGAGCGGACTGCAGGTAGAGCTGTTCCACCCCGAGTCCGACCGGGAACCCGGCGATAGAAACATTCAGCGATTCGGATTCGACATCCATCCGATCATATTCCCGGTCGCGTTGGGGTTGATCGCGTTGTTCACCGTCGTAACCCTGCTCCTCGGTAAAGAGGCGACCAACGTCTACTCGTCGATTCGTAGCTTCTTCGAGGGGAACTTCGGGTGGTTCTTCCTCCTGTCCGTGAACATCTTCATGCTGACGATTCTGTACTTCGCCCTCGGGAAGTACGGGTCGATTCGGATCGGCGGCGTCGATGCGGAAAAGGAGTTCAGCGACTTCTCGTGGATGGCCATGCTGTTCAGCGCCGGCATGGGGATCGGCCTCATGTTCTACAGCGTCTCCGAACCGCTGTACTACTACGGGAACGTGCCGGGGTTCTTCGGTTACAGCGCCCAGACCGGCGAAGCGGCGTCGGCCGCGATAGCGCAGACCTTCTTCCACTGGGGGTTCCATCCGTGGGCTATCTACGGATTGGTCGGTCTCGGCCTCGCTTTCTTCTCGTTCAATCGCGGCCTGCCGCTGACGTTTCGGTCGATATTCTGGCCCTTACTCGGCGAGCGGATTTACGGATGGCCGGGCCACGTCATCGACCTGGTAACGGTGTTCGCAACCCTGTTCGGCCTCTCGACCTCGCTCGGTCTCGGGGTCGCTCAGATCAACACCGGGCTCTCGTACGTCGGCGGTAACATCCTCGGCATCGCGAACGTGCCGACGGGGACGGTTCCGCAGATGATCCTCATCGCCGTCATCACGGCCATCGCGACGGCCTCCGTCGCCGCGGGCCTCGACGCCGGTATCAAGCGCCTGAGCACGGTGAACCTCTACCTGATGTTTACCCTGTTGACGTTCATGATTCTCGTCGGCCCGACGGTCTACATCTTCGGCACGTGGGTGCAGGGTCTGGGTACCTACTTCGGTAACTTCCTCTCGCTATCGTTCTTCACCGCCACGCAGGGCGCCGGCTCGGCTACCGTCTCCGGCTGGACGGTGTTCTACTGGGCTTGGTGGATCGCGTGGTCCCCGTTCGTCGGGATGTTCATCGCGCGTATCTCCAAGGGTCGGACGGTCCGGGAGTTCGTCATCGGCGTGCTGTTCCTCCCGTCGCTGTTTTCGACCATCTGGCTGTCGACGTTCGGCGGGAGCGCGCTGTTCAACGCGCTCAGGGGTAACGGTCAGGCTCTCGCCATCTACAACGAAGCCGGACAGACGGTTGCGATGTTCGCTCTCCTGGAGCAGTTCCCGCTGGGCGCCATCTCCGGCGGTCTGGCGACGCTCCTCGTCATCACGTTCTTCGTTACGTCGTCCGACTCGGGGTCGCTGGTCGTGGACCACCTGACCTCCGGCGGTAAGCACGACGTACCCAAGACGCAGCGTGTCTTCTGGGCGGTCACCGAAGGCGTCGTCGCTGCCCTCCTGCTGTGGGGTGGCGGTCTCAACGCGCTCCAGACCGCGGCGATCGCGACCGGCTTCCCGTTAGCGCTCATCCTCGTCGTGATGTGCTTCACGGTCTACCAGGGACTCAGCAACGAGTACGAAATCATGCAGTCGCAGCAGTTCGCCGAACGCATCCAGGACCGATCCTCGGGGACCGATAGCAACGTGGTCACCGGCGGCGATGTGGTAGCGGACGGCAAAGGAGGTGCCGACCCCGAGAGCATCGACTAATCCCGCTCGGAACGGGGCCGCCGTCGACGGTTCTTCGCCCTCGCTACGGTTCGACTTTTCCATCGTCGCCCGCGAACTGTGGGGGATAGGCTCGCTCGTTCCGGCCGCGACCCTCGACGGTCACTCCTCGCCGTCGTCCTCCGAAATCGTCGCGGCGATGAGGTTCCGCACGCCGCGGCGTAATCGGCCACTCATCGCCGTCGACGACACGCCGATTTCGTCGGCGACCTGACTGAGCGAGATGTCGCGCGGTTCTTGGAAGTACCCCTTGTCGTACGCGGTTTTCAGCGCGATCATCTGTTCTTCGGTCAGTCCGTACGACATCTCGGTCCCCGCGTCGTCGTTACTGTATATCTCGATGATGTCGAGCGTGATGTCGTTCTCGTTCGCGTACTTCCAGATGCTGTTGAGGGCCTCCCTGTCGGGCAGGAGCAGTCGGATGAGCCAGCCGTTCCCCTTCGTCTCCGTGTGCACTAAGAGACCGCTCACGTTCGTCACCACGGTGCTGATGAGTTTCGTCTCGGGCGTGTGCTCGATATAATAGATTCCCGCTCCGTTGGTCCAGTCCACGAGCTTGTATTCGTTGACCGTCGGGTCGTCGTCGAGTATCCTCTCGAGTTCCGCGCGGTCGTCGTACTCGATAAGAAACGGGAAGACGGTGGTCCCCGGACTGGTGGTTCCCTGCGCGACGACTCTGATTTTGATCCCCTCTAGCTCTCTCAACGTGGGGACGAGCGCGAGCTGTTCGTGCTCGATGTACGATCTAACGATGATAGACATATCGGTGTTGTGTACTCCATCTCGAACGCGGTCGCATCGGTGTTCCCGTTCGGTTAGTCATCTCGTTCGTATCGGGTCATACCTCGCAAGCCCTCAAGAAGGTTTACATACACCGACTAGATGGCCTCAAATCGACGAAGGCTGGCGGGATACGCGGCCCGCTCACCGCGCGGTCCGTCTCCGATACCGCTCGGCGGTTCCGAAAACCAACGCGGGTCGCGCCCGCCCCCTCGCCCCGACTCCGGTAGAACGGACGCCGTCGCCGATGACGCGAACCGAAGGCGCTATTTAAATATGCGGATAATTCATGATGCACCTATTTCCCCCCGTGGGTGCATCGTCAAGTTAACCAGTCCCATGGGAACTAGTAACACTTTTTGGTGGCTCTCCCAAGCGCTCGAACGCTACGAGTCGGGGCGGGCGGAGATACAGCGCGTCGAGGCCACTCGACCCGACGACCCTCGGTCGAACGGGGAACTACGAGCGACCGTCGACATCGCCGTTCCGCTGTGTGCGACGCTGACCGGCGATTCGGCGGACGATCTCTCGCCGACGGCCGCGACGATTCGAGAGGACGGTGGTTTACGAGTCGACTTCCCGCCGTCGTCTCTCCCGACGGCGAACCGAATCGAAAACGAACGAGTGTCGGTCGAAGAAGCGGACAGCGTGCGCGTCGAGGGCGGGACGATTCTGGTGACGTCCATCGTGACCGTCGACCCCGACGGTGGGACGGAACGACCGGCGGACGCCGAGGAGAAAAACGCGGTACGGCAACCCCGCGAGAACGCTTCGGAGGCGGCCGGAGATGCTGAATCGAGTGCGGAGACGGTCGAGGAATCCGCGGACGAACAAAACGGCGAAACGTCCCCGAAGTCCGCGCGTTCCCCGGCAGTCGGGAACGAACCGAACCGCGAGGACGAGTTCGATGCGGTGCGATCCGAGGGGCTCCCGCCGTTCGAAGATACGGACTACCTTCGACGGATCTACGAAGCGTGCGATACCTTCATCGAGATGGCCGACGTGATCGAGATGGACGTCTCGGCGGAGACCGTGCGCCGTTACATGACCGAAGCGGGCGTCCACGAACCGGCTACGTACAACACCGTGTCGAGTTCCGATGGCGATAGCGCACCGTCGCCGGAACGGGACGAAAGTGCTGCCGCGACGGCGCGAGGCGAAGACGGTACCGAGGGTTCGAACGGAGATTCCGAGTCGGCTACCGTCGACCGGCGGTCGGACGAACCGGCGGAGGGTTGGGATTCGGACGACCCCGTGGAAGACGTCGAAAATCAGCCGCTCATCGCCGACGGAATCGGACTCCCAGACGGGGTGACTCTCGATCGTCTCGCCGACGCGGTCGAGTCTTCGATAACGATCCACGAAGTTACGCGAGAACTGGACATCGGCCGGGACGAAGCCCGCCAACTGCTGGAGCGGCTAAATCTGCTAGATCTCGTCCTCACGAGGGTGTGGAAGGAGGACAGTTCCGAAGTATCCAGAAACGAAATCGCCGATCGAATCCGCCAGAGCGTGACCAGCGGTTCGTAGCGCGCCCCCGTCCTATCGGCGCACTTCCGAAACGAGAAGGTGACGGCCGCCGTCCTACGAAGGCCCGGACCCGACGAATCCCGCGGTACAATTCCCAGGCCGACGCGCTGAATTCGATCGCGCGAGCCTCGGTTCACGACGAACTTTTTCGTACTGGCTCGACGGGGAGACTCGAGAAACGTCGAAGCGGACGACCGGAAGCGTTGCGTGTTCGACCATCCGTCACCGCCGATTCCGCTCGCTCTCGACACTCGATGCGTCGCCGTGGAGCGGAGTCGCCGGTATCGGACATTTTCCGGAAGAGGTGGCGGTCGGGAAAGTGAACGATCTTCGGTCGTTTCCGCTCGCGACGCCCTGATGTTACGGAATTAATTACTCGACATCCGTAACCGCCCGCTGCGCTCCGAGATAAAATACGAGATAGGTGAACTTCTAACAACCGAGTGGAGGATCGCACACTACGTCTCTCAGCGCCGTGGCGGCGCTTTCACCCGTTTCGAACCGCTCGAAGCTCCCGTTCGTGGCGGCGAGTTTCGGCGGTCGACCGGGACGCGCCGCCGACCGCATCACGCATCCGCTTTCTTTCGGGCTGACGGCGTCGTTCGTAAAGGATCCCTCGGCAGGACCCCCACCGATGGATCACTCCCTATCGCTGCATCTCGCTCGAACATCGACTCCGACCGTAACCCGATTTATCACCCGAACGTCCACGCCGTCACGGACACGCCGCCGTTCGTTCGTCGAACCGTTCACCGGGTCGACACCACGAAGCGCGGCAAAATAGAGTAATTAATTTTGTAACAATAGTCTGGAATTTCCGAGACGACGAACTCGGTATCGACCAGTTCGAGCGAGACGCCGCCTCGCAGTTACCGGTTCGATAGCCGATGCGGTCGACGTTCCGCTTCGAACCCTTCGATCACCATTACAGAGGTAGTCCTGTAACCCTGCTTCAACGGAGACGGTAATTTCGCACCGAGAAGGACGAAAGCGAGTGGCGGGGGCGACTCGGAGGTCGGCCCGGGACGCAACCGACCGTGTCGACGGATTTCGGTACCGTCGCGGCGGAATCGGTGAATGCGCTCTGACGAACAGGGTTACAGATATAGGTTTGTAAAGAGAAGCGGTCGGAACTCGAGGAAGAGGACCCGGTAGCGTTGGTGCGACCGAGAGGGAAATCGAATTCGCGCAACCGGACGGTCGTTCGGCGATTACGAACGGAATGGACCGTAATTAGGAGAACTTCGCGTTGATTTCGATGACGTTCGCCGAGCGCTTCACGTTGTTCGGCAGTTCCTCCTCGAATCGCTTGCCGTCCATTCGGCTCGATGGCCCGGAGATGCTCACCGCGCCGAGTACGCCACCGTCGGTGCCCTTCACCGGCGCGGCGATGCACCGAAGCCCTTCGATTTTCTCCTCGTTGTCGACGGCGTACCCTCGCTCTCGAACCCTCTCCAGGTCGGCGAACAACTTCTCGCGCTCGGTGATGGTCGCCGCCGTGTACGCGGGGAGGCCGTGACGGTCGACGATTTCCTCGACTCGAGAGCGCGGCATGTGAGCGAGCATCGCCTTGCCGAGCGAAATGCAGTGGAGGTTCTCCCGTTTGCCGACCGTCGACGCGGTTTGAACCGCCTTCTCACCGTGGGCCTTGTAAATGTACACCGCGCGCCCGTGCTCTTCCGTCGCGAACTGCGCGAGTTCGCCGGTCTCCGCCGCGAGGTCGTCGAGTTCGTCCTGAACCACGTCGTAGATCCCGAGGCGCTCCTGAACGAACTGCCCGAAGTCCATGTACCTGAGGCTTAACCGATACGCCTCGCCGTCCTTCACGACGTACTCGTTTTCGAGCAGCGTTGCGAGGTGGCTGTGAACCGTCCCCTTCGAGCGGTGGAGGTCGTCGGCGATGTCCGTAATCTTCCCCCCTTCGTTTTCTCGGAGGTACTCCACGATATCGAGGGTCGTTTGAACCGCCTTTACCGTTCGGCCTGTTTCGCGCGACATGCGTGAACGTGCTAGCTAATAACACATAATTGTTTGCAATCGCCGAACGGGTGGGTGAGAGGGAGCCGACCGACCGCGTCCACCGGACGGGGTGTGGAAGGGTGGAATTAACGCGAAGAGGGGTGAGTCGCCCGGAAGGGCAGCAAAATGAACGCGCTTCCCGTTCGCAATCGCCGAACGCCCTCGGTTCGATACCGAATCGTCGTTCGAGCGTAACACCTTTGTCCGCCTGCGCAGGAGGTACTACGTGTATGGTTAGCAAACAGGAGCAGACAGCAGGCGCTGGCTCTCTCCCCGATCCGATCAGGAACTACGTCGGCGGCGAGTGGATCGAGTCCGGGGGAGATGAATCGCACCCCGTCGTTAATCCGGCCACCAACGACGAACTGGGGGAGGTGCCGTTCTCGACGGGAGAGGACGTCGACCTGGCCGTCCGGGCCGCCGCCGAGGCGTTCGATAACTGGCGTCGAACCCCGGCCGTCGACCGCGTCCAGTACCTCTTCGACCTAAAATACGAACTGGAGGACAGACAGGAGGATATCGCGCAGGCGCTCACCCGTGAGCACGGAAAGACGCTCGCCGAGGCGCGCGGCGAAATCAGGCGCGGCATCGAGAACGTCGAGGTGGCGGCGGGCGTCCCGAACATGCTCCGCGAGCAGTCCGGCCTCGTGGAGGACGTCGCACGGGACGTGGACGAGTACGCCGTCAGACAGCCGTTGGGGGTGTTCGGCGCGATAACTCCGTTCAACTTCCCGGCGATGATACCGCTGTGGTTCCTTCCGTACGCCGTCGCGACGGGCAACACCTTCGTCCTCAAACCCAGCGAGAAGGTCCCCCTGAGTTCGCAGCTCATCTACGAGGCCGTCGACGGCGTCGACTTCCCCGACGGCGTCGTCAACCTCGTCAACGGTTCGGCCGAGACCGTCAACGCGCTCCTCGAACATCCGGACGTCGAGGGAGTCTCGTTCGTCGGCAGTTCCCACGTCGCCAAGTACGTCTACGAAACCGCCGCCCAACGCGGCAAACGGGTACAGGCGCAGGGCGGGGCGAAGAATTACGCCGTCGTGACCGAGAGCGCGGAACTGGACGACGCCGTGCCCAACGTTATCGGTTCGGTGTACGGAAACGCCGGGCAGCGTTGTCTCGCGAACGACGTGGTCGTCGGAGTCGGGGACGTATACGACGACCTCAAGGCGGAACTCGTCGCGGCCACCGAGGATCTCGCGGTCGGCGACGGACTCGACGAGACGACCGACGTCGGGCCGGTCATCACGCCGGACTCCCGGGAGCGTATCTTGGACGTCATCGACGAAGCGCTCGACGCGGGTGCGGAGGTGGTCGTCGACGGCCGGAACTACGACCACCCGGAACTCGACGGTACCTTCGTCGGTCCCACGCTCCTCGAAGGGGTGACGGCCGACATGGCCATCGCGCAGGACGAGATATTTGGACCGGTTCTCTGTCTCGCGAAGACCGCCGACTTGGACGAGGCCATCGAGATGGTCAATTCGACGCGGTACGGCAACGCCTCCACCATCTACACGGAGCGCGGAACCGACGCCCGCAAGTACCGCTACGAGGTCGACGCGGGCAACATCGGCGTCAACGTCGGCGTCTGTGCGCCGATGGGATTTTTCCACTTCGGCGGGCGCAAGGAGTCGTTCTTCGGGGACCTCCACGCGCAAGGCGAGGACGCCGTGAACTTCTACACCGACAAGACGATTCAGATAGAACGCTGGTACAGCTAACCGCCGTCGCGTAGTCGTTCGGAGTCGCCGAACGCCCGCGTCGCTCGCCGTCCCGGTCGAGTCCGGTCGGGAGAATCGAACTCACTCGTTTTCGACGGGTCGGTCGACGGACTCGGTCAACGCCGCGTCGTACGTCGCCTTCGCGTCGCGCGTCGCGGACGCCAGCGACGCGGTGTCCTTGCCGACGATGAGGTAGTCGAACCCTTGACCGACCCGCATCTCCACGTCGGCGGGGTCGATGACGAGCGTTCCGACTGGCGTGTCGGTCGTTTGGCCTGCCGAGACCACCCGGTCGATGGCGGAAGCGAGCCGCTCGGACTCCCACTCGGCGAACACGCCGAGCGATCCCGAGAGGTCGGCGGGGCCGACGAACAGGGCGTCGACCCCGTCGACGGACGCGATGTCCCCGACGTTCTCGAGTCCTCGCTCCGTCTCTATCTGGACGACGGTGAGGACGGAACCGTTCGCGCTTTTGACGTAATCCTCGAAGTTCAGTCCGTAGTTCGCCGCCCGGCCGCCGGCGATACCGCGACTACCTTGCGGCGGGTATCGGGTCGCATCGACCAACGTTCGCGCCTCCTCGGCCGTCTCTATCATCGGTACCATAACGCCCTGAACGCCGAGGTCGAGGACGCGCTTCAAACGCACCGGGTCGTTCCACGGCACTCGCACCACCGTTTCGGTTCGACCGTCGGTCGCGTCGACCGCACGCACCATGTTTTCGACCGTCTCCAGGTGCATCGACGTGTGTTCCGTGTCGATGAGGACGAACTCGAGGTCGAGCGAGGCGCACACTTCGGCCACGGCGGGGTGGCCGATGGAGAGCCAGGTTCCGGTCGGGTCGGTACGTTCTTCGAGTGAACGCTTCAAGTGATTCGACATGGTTGTTATAGTGGGGGAGTAGAGAGACGAGGGAGGGCTGATTTCGTCTCCCCGTCGGAAGCGGTCGAACGGCGTCTCTCCGTGCCTCTAGCCGCAGTCGGTTCTGCGCTCATTGTACGAACGTTCGTGGTAATGGCGCACCGCTATAAAAATTTGAGGGTCGGGTGTCTCCGGGAAACCTCCGGCCATCGGCCCGGTAGCGGTAACCGGCGTCCGTCGCCGCGATGACCGGGCCCCCCGACCGTAAGCACCGGAAACTATAACAGTCCCTGCTAAAGTGGGTTTTTGTGATGCGATTCGCTATCGTGGGATGTGGCACCATCGCCCAAGTGATGCACATTCCGTACGTGACGGAACTCCCCGAGATAGAACTCTACGCGCTGAGCGACCCCGCCGAGGACCGCGTCGAGATACTCGCAGACCGGTACAACGTCCAGCACGGGTTCGCGTCCGTCGAAGAACTCCTCGCCGGCGTCGGCGAGGAGTTGGACGCGGTCATCGTGTTGACGCCGCCGCACACCCACGCGGACGTGGTGGAGCAGACGCTCGGCGCGGGCATCCACACGCTCGTCGAAAAACCGCTCACCGTCTCCCCGGAGGACGCGGATCGGATGGTCGAAATCGCGGAGGCGTCCGATGCGACGTCGATGGTCGCGTACATGAAACGGTACGACCCCTCTTACGAACGGGCGCAGGAGGAACTCGCGGCGGTGGAGGATATCGACCTCGTGACGGCGTACGACGTCGATCCCGACCACGTGCGCATCCTCGACGAAGTGTACGACATCGTCGGCGGTACGCTCCCCGACCAGTTCGTCGAGGAGAGCGCGGCCAAGCGTCACGCGGACGCCCTCTCGGCTATCGGCACGGACGACGACGCGCTCGCCGACGACTACGACTGGCACCTCGAACACGTTTGTCACGACGTGAACGCACTGCGAGGGCTGTTCGGCGACGTCGAGCGAATCGACCACGTCGACGTGTTCGCGGACGGCCGGTACGCCACCGCCCACCTCGTCTACGAGGGCGGGGTTCGATGCATCCTCGACTCCGGCCTCTCGGAGCGCAAGTGGTTCGAGCAGTTCATCCGCGTCGACGCGCCCGACCGGATGGTGAACGTCGAGTTCTCCAACCCGTTCATCAAGAACACGCCCACGGAGCTGACGGTCAAGCGAGGAATCGAAGAACTGGAGGAGCGCACGCACGTCGCCTCGTACGACGAAGCGTTCAAGCGCGAGGTGAAACACTTCGTCCGTTGCACCCGGGGCGAAGCCGAAGTGCGCACGACGTTCGCGGAAGCGCGCGACGACGTTCGTCTGATCGCCGACCTGTTTCGAACCTACGAGGGCGCCGTTACGCTGGGCGGCTACTGACCCCCGACACTCAAGACCCCACGACGAGAGATAACATACATGTACGAAGACTTCGCATCCAACCTCGCAGTAACGATGTGGGCGGACTTCGACGAGACGCCCGACCGCGACGGCTCGACCCCCGAAATCACGGACCTCGATACGGTCGTCATCGACGGAAACTTCCCGTGGACCATCGTCACCGTCGAAGCCGCCGACGGTACCGTCGGCGTCGGCGAAGCGTACCCGTCGCCGGGCGTCCACGAAATCGTCACCGACTACCTACGCCCCGTCCTCGTCGGCGAAACGCCGACCGACGTCGAGAGGCTCTATTACCTGATGCGCGAGAGTCTCTCCGGGCGCGGGTCGCAGTGGGGCGTCGGCACGATAGCCATCAGTGGCGTCGAAATCGCCCTCTGGGACCTCGCCGGCAAGTTGCTCGACCAGCCGATATGGCAACTACTGGGCGGGAAGATGCGCGACTCGGTACAAGTGTACGCGGACTGCCACGCCGGCGAAGCGATGGTCTCCTCCGCCGAGGAGGGACAGGAGGAGTCGACGTACGAGCCGGAGGCGTACGCGCAGGCGGCCCGGATGGCCGTCGACGACGGCTTCGACGCGGTGAAATTCGACCTCGACGTCCCCTCGGGGCGGACCCTGAACCGCAAATCGCGCCACTTCGACTCGCCCGAGATAGAGCACAAGCGGCGGATCGTCGAAGCGGTCACCGACGAGGTGGGCGACGACGCGGAGGTCGCGGTGGACCTGCACTGGAACTTCAGCCCCGAGACGGCCGAGCGACTCTGTCGCGCCATCGAACCGTACGACTTGGCGTGGGTCGAGGACCCGCTTCCGCCGGAGAACACCGACGCGATGCGCGAACTCAAGCGACGAGTCGACGTGACGCTGTTGACCGGCGAGAACCGCTACGGTCGCCACGGCTTCCGTGACCTCGTCGAGGAACAAGCCGTCGACTTCCTCGCACCCGACGTTCCCAAGGTCGGCGGTATCGCCGAGACCAAAAAGATCGCCGACATGGCCGAGACGTACTATCAGGCGGTCGTTCCGCACAACATCGGCAGCCCGGTCGCGACCGTCGCCACCGCCCACGTCGGTGCCACGGTGCCGAACTTCGTCGCCTTGGAGTACCACGCGCGGGAAGTTCCGTGGTGGGAGGACCTCGTGACGGGCGACGACCTCATCGTCGACGGCCGCATCGAGGTGCCCGACGGCCCCGGACTCGGTATCGAACTCGACTGGGACGCGGTCGAGGCGCACGAGAAAGTCGACTAGCGTCCACCTCGTTTTCCCCGCTCGGAGCGATACCGTTTTATCGGTCGGCCGTGCTCGTTTACTCGAACCATGCGAGCAGTGGCGCTCTTCCCGGACGAGGGGACGGTTCGCCGACCGACCGGGAGGAGCGCGCACTTCGAGCGCGGCGAACCCGACATGGCGCTCGACGGCCGGTTCGTCGAACGAGGTATCGTCGGCGCACACGGCTTCATGGCGGAGTACTTCACCAGTCCCGTCGAAACCCTCGTTCCAATCCCCGACGAACTCGCGGCGTACGGTTTCCTCGTCGAACCGATGAGCATCTGTGAGAAAGCCCTCGAGGTCGCCTTCGCCAGTCGGTCGGCGTTCGAGTGGCGACCCGAGAGCGCGCTGGTGCTCGGCAACGGGAGCCTCGGGTTACTCGGCCTCGCTCGGCTGGCGTTCGGCGAGGAGTTCGAGCGCACCTACTGTCTGGGTCGGCGGGATCGGCCGGACCCCTCCGTCGCGTTCGTGGAGCGCGTCGGCGCGACGTACGTCGATTCGCGCGAGACGCCCGTCCCCGAGATTCCGGACGCACACGAACCGGCGGACTTCGTCTACGAGGCGACGGGGCACGCTCCCCACGCCTTCGAGACGGTGTCGGCGCTCGCGCCCAACGGCGTCGGCGCGTTACAAGGGGTTCCGAACTCACGGTCGTTGACGGTGGACGGAGGGAGTCTCCACCGCGACATGGTCGTGCACAATAAGGCGCTGGTCGGTAACGTGAACTCGCGGCCGAGTCACTTCGAGGCCGCGGTCGAGACGCTCGAGTCGCTCCCGGAGTGGGTGTTCGAGGACGTCGTTACCGGCGTCTACGGGCCGGACGACGCGGCGAGTGCGCTCGCGGACGACGACGGACGGATCAAGACGGCGGTCGAGTTTTCCCGCTGAGCGAACCGACGCGGGCCGTTCGGCGCACCGGTCACGTCGCGGTCGACCGATTCGACGGGGGTCGGCCGGGTGGGACGGTCACGAACCGTCCGCGACGTCCCGCCAGTAGTCGACGTTCTCCTTCGCGTGCACCAGCGGCTTCTCGGTTCGGTTCTCTATCTCGATGGTGTAGTGCCCGTCGTACCCCGCCGCTTCGAGCGCGTCGTACACCCCCTCGAAGTCGAGGACGCCCCGCCCGAGATCGGTGAACGAGCGGAAGTAGTTGATGACGTCGTCGAGGTGGAAGGTTCCGCTGGAGAGCGCCTCCCGGTGTTCGGTGAACGCCGTGGGCGGTGCCACGTCCTTGAGGTGGACGTACGCGATATCGTCGGCGAACCGTTCGACGCCGTCGGTGACGTCGCCGTCGGGGTAGTGCTCGCCGTACGGGTACTGGTGGGCGGTGTCCCACACCAGTCGGACGTTGTCCGGGGTACGGTCCAACCACGTCTCGATCTCGTTCGGTTGCTCGACGTGCGTCGCGCCGTGGTGGTGGATGAGCGGCGTCACGCCCGCGTCCGCCGCGGCGTCCGCGATGGTCTCGAACCACTCTTCGACCGTCTCGTCGTCCCGTCGACCCCGTTGGGGCGGCAACATGCCGAGGAACTCGGCGCCGAGGTCCGCCACCATCCGGGCGTCGCCGGCGACCCGTTCGACGGCGTCCTCGGTTTCCAGCCACTCGCTCATCACGAGGTACAGGTCGAGGTCGTACTCGTCGAGCCACGATGCGAGTCGCTCTTCGCCGACGTGCCTGACCTTCTCCAGCCCGATTTCGACGCCGTCGTACCGACAGGCCGCAACGTCGCTGATGCCCATTTCGAGCGATTCGGCATCGTACATGATTGTCGTGTAACCAACTCCCATGGTTCGAGTGAGCGTCACCCGAGATAAATACGTTCTGGAACGATCCGCTGTTCGGCCGGACTGGAGCTATTCGTTCTCTCGAGTTCGACCCAATGATTTATTATTCCATAGAAATAGCATCTGACTATGCCAGTTGGTGGCAAGACCGATCACTCGGAGCAGCGTACCGACTCAGTCGGGGGCGGCGGCAGCGAAAGTCGCTCCCGGAGACACTTCCTCGCAGGTGCCGCGAGCGGGGCCGCGACCCTCTCCCTCGCCGGCTGTACCAGTTTTGGCGGTGGCGGTGGCAGCAAACCGAAGAACGTCAAACCCGCGAAGAGTATCAAGGTCGCCGCCGTGTCGGGTGAAGGCGACCTGTTCCAGCGTCTCGTGAAGGACCACGTCGAGGAGGCCACCGGCGTCACGGTGAACATCTCCAAGTTCCCGTACGCGAACCTCTTCGAGAAGATCAACAGCGTTCTGGGTACGAAAGGCAAGGCGTACGACATCCTCTTCATGGACGACCCGTGGTTCCCGCAGTTCGCGGGTCACTGCGAACCGCTCGAACAGTGGATGCCACAGTCCCTTCCGAAGGACCAAATAATCGACACCTGCGTCGACATCGGAACGTGGCCCGCGCCCAAGGGGCCGAAGGTTCCGTCCGCCCAGGGAATGGAGCAAGCGATTCGCGGACAGGTCGTCGTCGGGAACACGCAACTGTTCGTCTACAACAAGAAGTACTACGAACAGGTCGGTGCGAAGACGCCGCCCAAGACGTGGGACGACGTTCTCGCCGCGGGGAAGAAAATCTCGCAACAGGTCGACGGTGCCCACGGGTACGTCATCCGCGGCAAGCGCGGGAATCCCATCAACGCCAACTTCTTCAGCCTGGGCATGTCGAAAGCGGGAGACATGTTCGACAAGAACTGGAAGTACAAGTGGGACGAGCAACAGGGCGTCGACGCGCTGAACTTTTACGTCAACGACCTGAAGTCCATCAGCCCGGACGGCGTCACCGCGTTCGACTCCGACCAGGTTCTGAGCAGCGTTGGCGACGGCTCCGCCGCCCAATCGCCGGCGTGGCCGGCGGCCTCGTCGCTCCTGCTGGACCCGAAGAAGGCGAAGGTGGCGAACGATCTGGAGTTCACGATGATACCCGAAGGCACCCGCCGCGCACCGCAGCAGGGTAACTGGATCGCCGGCATCAACCGGTACGTGGGCGACGAGAAGAAGAAGGCAGCGGGCAAGGTCATCAACTCGTTCATCTCGAAGAAGGCACAGGACAAGTACGTCAAACTGGGCGGCGTCCCGTTCCGTCACGACACGTTCAAAAACAACATGGACGCCCAGCCGTGGTTCGACGCGCTGTACAAGAGCCTCCAGAACGCGGTGTGGCGGCCGCGCACGCCGCTGTGGACCGAAATCGAAATCACGCAGGGGAAGTATCTCAACAGCGCGCTGACCGGGAGCACCACGCCGAAGAAGGCGCTTACCAACGTGAACAAGGAGGTCGAGAACCTGCTCAAAGAGTCCGGCTACTACGAGGGATGAATCGATCGATAGACGTCAAATTCGCACACAATACCCACAATGGGAACTGAGACAACCGAAGACCTTCCGCACGGGGAACCTCCCGAGTACGTCACCGGCACCGAAGCGACGACGGAGCGCGTTTTGCTCTGGGTCGACGACCACCTCAAGTGGTTGTTGACGCTCCCGGCCGTCATCATCCTGTTCGCGCTCACGTTCTACCCGCTGTTGCGTGCCGTCGAGATGTCGATGTACAACTACCTCCCGACGGGATTGGGACGGAACTACGTCGGAATCGGGAACTTCACCGACCTGCTGAGTAATCAGACGTTCCACCACTCGCTGTGGGTGACGGCGAAGTTCGTCACCACCGCCGTCGTCGTCGAATTCCTCCTCGGATTCGGCATCGCGCTCCTGCTCAACAAGAAGATCAAACTTCGAGGGCTCTGGCAGACGTTCATCCTCATTCCGATGATCCTCTCGCCGACGGTGATCGGGCTCATCTGGCGCTTGCTGTACGCGCCGAACGGACTGCTCGACTTCATGGCGCAACCCATAATCGGGCACAACGTCGGCTGGATTTCGGAGCCGAACATCGCGCTCTACTCCGTCATCATCGCCGACGTCTGGCAGTGGACGCCGCTCGTAGTGCTCGTGATGTTCGCGGGTCTGCAGTCCATCCCCGACCACGTCAAGGAGGCGGCGGTCATGGACGGTGCGTCGCGCCGGCAGCGCTTCGTCGACATCACGCTCCCGTATCTGAAATCGCTCATCGTGCTGGTGCTCATCATCCGGCTGGTGGACGCCCTGCGCGTGTTCGCGAAGGTGTACATCCTCACGCGCGGCGGCCCCGCCAGTTCGACCAACGTCATCAGCATGGAGCTGTACCGCATCGCGTTCCGGTTCAGCAACTACGGCGAGGCGTCGGCGATGGCGCTGACGCTCCTCGTGTTCGTGCTGATACTGGCGATGACGTTCGTCAAAGTCGCGAAGGTGGAGTTCTGAACCATGGCAACTGAGACACACACCCCGCAACCCTACGAGGAACAGTCCCGAACGGAGCAGCTGTACGAACGCGTCCGGAAGACCGGATTGGCAACTGCGTTCGTCTACCTCGGCATCGGCCTGTTCCTCGTCTGGTCGCTGTTCCCGGTGTACTGGCTCGTGACCGCGTCGCTGAAGACGAGGAGAACGCTGCTGTCGTTCCCGCCCCACTGGATTCCGTGGGACATGCAGTTCGCCAATTACGCCGCGCTGTTCGCTCAGCGGCCGGAGTTCGTGACGTTCATCACGAACAGCGTCATCATCACCGTCGTCACGACGGTCGTCGCGACGTTCATCGGCGCGTGCGCGGCGTACGGGTTCACGAAGTTCGAATTCCCGTACAACCTCGATTTCCACCTGCCGTTCTACATCCTATCGACGAGGTTCATGCCGCCCATCGTCACCATCATCCCGCTGTTCGTCATCTTCCGGGACCTCCGGCTGGTGAACACGCTGTACGGGCTCATCCTCGTGTACGTGATGTTCAACATCCCCTTCTCCGTGTGGATGATGAAGGGGTTCTTCGAGGAGGTGCCGGACAGCCTCATCGAATCGGCGATGATAGACGGGCATACGCACGTCGGCGCGTTCTTCAAGATCGCGCTCCCGCTGGTGAAACCCGGTATCATCGCGGCGGCCATCTTCACGATGATCGTCACCTGGAACGAGTTGCTGTTCGCCATCATCCTGGCTCAGAGCACCGAGGCGATGACCGTCCCGGTCGGACTCGCGTCGTTCATCACGAAGTACTCGGTGCAGTGGGTGAACATGAGCGTCGCGGGAACCATCGCGCTGCTGCCGGTGCTCGTGTTCGCGTTCGTCGCCCGCGACCACCTCGTCCGCGGGTTCAGCATGGGCGGAGTCGAGAAGTAATCTTGCGCCGGTAGCGAACCGGCGGGCGGCTTCGGTATTTTTATCCTTTCGTCGCGTGTGCACACACGACATGGTGGACACGGTAGAGTACTGTCTGTCCAACGTATCGACGGAAACCCGGGCGCGGCTCGCCGCCTGCGAGTTCGAGACGACGGAGGAGCGATGCCTCCAGCGGTGCGGCGACTGCTTCAGCACGTCGTTCCTCGTCGTCGACGGGGTTCTCGTCCGCGGGGACCACGAGCGGACGCTACGCCGTCTCGCGGAGGCGAACGGGTGATTCGATGAACGTTCTGTTCGTCTCCATCGACAGTTTGCGTCGGGACGTCCTCTCGACGTACGACCGGTCGATGGGTCTGGACGTGGCGACGCCGAATCTCGACCGGTTCGCGGAGCGGTCGCTGGTGTTCGACACCCACTACGCGGGCAGTCTCCCCTGCATGCCGGCGCGACGCGAGTGGTTGACCGGCGTCCAGGAGTTCCTCTGGCGTCCGTGGGGTCCCATCGAACCCTTCGACACGACGCTGCCGCTGGCGGCGCGGGAGAACGGGGTGCTTAGCCAGCTGATCACGGACCACTTCCACTACTTCCAGCACGGGAGCGACGGGTACTACGAGGACTACAACGGTTTCGACTTCGTCCGCGGCCACGAGGTGGACGCGTGGCGAACCCACCCACCGGAGCCGGAGGGGTGGCTCCTCTCCCAGGTGCTCGACGGTGCCCCGAAGGAGGCGGACGACGTGGCCCTCAACGAACTGTCGGCGGGTCGAACGCCGACCGACCTGCGGTTCCAGAACCGCGCGCAGTACGCCAGAAACGCCGCGGCGTTCGAGGACGAGGAGGACTTCTTCGCTCCCCGCGTGTTCTCGCGCGTCGAGTCGTGGCTGGAGGACAACGCCGCGTGGGACGATTGGTTCCTGTACGTCGATAGCTTCGACGTCCACGAACCGTTCCACAACCCCGAACCGTACGCGTCGATGTACACGGAGCAAGACCCGCGCGACCCCTCGAAGACGGTCTGGCCGTACTACGGCCGCACCGACGCCGGGCAGAGCGAGTTGAGCGACGACGAACTCGCGTTCGTCCGGTCGCAGTTCGCGGGGAAGGTGACGATGGTCGACCGATGGTTCAGGAGGGTGCTCGAGGCGCTGGACGACCGGGAACTGTGGGACGAAACGATGGTGGTCGTCACTTCGGATCACGGATTCTTACTCGGCGAGCACGGGTGGGTCGGCAAACCCGGCCGGTCGCCCATGTACGACACGCTCGTCCACACGCCGTTGATGGTGTGGCACCCCGACTCCCCGCGAACGGGGGGTCGAACGTCCGCGCTCACCTCGGCGGTCGACCTCCACGCGACCGTTCTCGACGCGTTCGGTGTCGACGACCCGAACCGGAACCACAGTCGCAGTTTGCTTCCCCTCGTCCTCGGCGAGACGAACGGCGTCAGGGACTGGGCGCTCTACGGCTACTGGGGGTCGTCGGTCAACGTCACCGACGGCGAACGAACGTACCTGCGGCCGTGTCGACCGGAGGTTTCGTCCGCGGTGTACTCGACGACCATGATGAACGCGTACGGGTGGTTTACGCCGACGACTCCGAAGAAGGAGGCGCAGGCCGGTCGCTACCTCCCGTACACCGACACGCCCGTGTGGCGGTACGAGGCGCCCTCGGTCGAACGGCGGGAGAAACCGCTGCTGTTCGACGTTCGCGACGACCCCGACCAGACCGCCGACCTCGCGGCGGACGCCCCCGGCGTGCACGGCGAGATGCGCGACCTGCTAGTGGACGCGCTGGACGAACTCCGAGCGCCCGACGAGCAGTACGAGCGCCTCGGACTGTAGGCGGTGGCGTAACCGCCCGCCGGCGTTTCGCACGGGTATTGGTACCAGTCCTGTGGATATAAGTAGCTGCGCGACGGTGTTTACGACAACCACACCTGAGTGTTACAAATGGCTCGCGTAGATTACGACTCCATCGTGAAGCAGTATGGTGACACCCTCGCCGTCGAAGGCGTCGACATAACCGTTGAGGACGGCGAGTTCGCGGTTCTGCTGGGGCCGTCCGGATGCGGCAAAACGACGACGCTGCGGTGCCTGGCAGGACTGACCGAACCGACGTCCGGGACGATCACGCTCGACGGCTACGACGTGACCGACGTCCACCCGAAGAATCGAAACATCGCTATGGTGTTCCAGCAGTTCGCGCTGTACCCGCACATGAACGTGCGCGAGAACATCGGATACCCGCTGAAGGTGGCCGGAGAGGACAAACAGACCCGCCGCGAGCGCGTTAAAGAGACGGCCGAGATGCTCGAAATCGAGGAGCTGCTCGACCGGGAAATCGGGCACCTCTCGGGGGGCCAGCGCCAGCGCGTCGCGCTCGGCCGTGCCATCATCCGCCGACCGGCGGTGTTCCTGATGGACGAACCGCTGGCGAGCCTCGACGCGAAGCTGAAAATCAGCATGCGCAGCCGAATCAAGGTGCTCCAGAAGGACCTCGGCATCACGACCCTGTACGTCACGCACGACCAGGAGGAGGCGATGACGCTGGGCGATAAGCTCATCATCATGAACAACGCGAACGTCCAGCAGATCGGGTCGCCCGACGAGGTGTATCACGAACCGGCGAATCGCTTCGTCGCCGGGTTCATCGGATCGCCCAGCATGAACTTCGTCACCGTCACCATCGACGACGACGGTCGCATCCGCGAGGCGTCCGACGTCGACGGATTCGAAGTGGAACTGACGGACCGCGTCGCTCGGCGCTACCGCGAACACGACCGGTTCGAACTCGGCGTGCGACCGTCGTACTTCGAGGCGCACACGTCGCGCACCGAGAACGCCATCGAGGGCACCGTCCAAGTGACCGAACCCCTCGGCGACGAACAGATCCTCGACGTGATCGTCGGCGACGAGGACGGCGACCACGTCGAACTGACGGTGAAGGCGCCGAACACGATGGATTTCGAGCGGAAGGACGATATCTGGTTGACGCTACAGGACGAACTCGTCCACGGGTTCGACGTTCAGACCGGCGACCGCATCGGCGACACCGACCGCGTCCAGCGCATGCAGGGGTCGCCCGAGACCGAGCGAACGCCCCAGTAACCGCCGTTCGCATCGGACGACTCCCACGACGCAGTTCGGCGGCGTCCGCGCGGCGGGGAAATATGTATGGGGCTGCTCCGAGACTGTATTCGTACGATGGTGAGCGTTGACTACATGGCCCACCAAGAGCAGTACAGCCCCAGCGAACTACTGGACTACGCGGAACTGGCCGCCGACGCGGGCTTCGACCTCGTCTGGACGTCCGACCATTTCCACCCGTGGTTTCACACGGACGCCGAGGCCGGGTTCGCGTGGTCGTGGATGGGCGCCGCGGGCGAGCGGGTGGACGTTCCGCTCGGAACGTGCGTGACGCCGGCGACGGGCCACTACCACCCGGGCGTCGTCGCACAGGCGTTCGCCACGTTACAGGAGATGAACGACGAACGGGTGATACTCGGCCTGAGCACGGGCGAGGCGATGAACGAAACGCCCCTCGGGTTCGACTGGCCGGAGTATCCCGAACGCCGCGACCGACTGGAGGAGTCCTTGGAGATAATCACGAGACTCTGGGACGAGGACGAGTTCGTCGACTACGACGGCGACCGCTTCCGACTGAACGACGCGCGCCTCTACACGAAACCCGAGACGCGCCCCGAGATTCACGTCGCCGCGAACGGTCCCAGCACGGCCCGTCTCGCCGCCCGGTACGCAGACGGGTTCATCACGGTCATCAAAGACGAGGAGTTCACCGACCGACTCCACCCGGCGGTGCGCCGATACGCGGAGGAAGCGGGCAACGACCCCGACGCCATCGAGACGACGCTACTCGTCATCGCCTCCTACGCCGACGACTACGAGGACGCCTACGAGGCGACTCGCCCGTGGTGGGCGACCACCCAGAACGTCTTCGACCGGGCGATGGCCAACCCCCGCGACATCGAGCGCGAGGGCGAGAAGGCGACGCGCGAGCAGGTCGAGTCGAAGTTCCTTATCGCGGACTCCCCGGAGGAGGTCGCCGCGAAGATAGAGGGATGGTCCGAGATGGGATTCGACAGGGTGGCGCTGGCCAACACCAGCCCCGACCCGGAGCGGTTCTTCGAGGTGATGGGCGACGAAGTGGTGCCGTCGCTGTGAGGGCCGGGCGGCGGTATCTGCGCTCCCTCGACGGATCCCCGCCCACGCGCGCTCGTCGGTCGGCGTCGGTGACGGTTCGCGCTACGGTCCGATGCCGAATGTTTATGCCACACCGTGACAATGCTCGTAACGAGATATGCCGAGACTCAACGGCGGCGAAATCATCGCCAGATACCTCGAGAGGGAAGGCGTCGAGTATCTAGTCGGAATCCCCGGCCACGGGAGCACGAACCTCCTCGACGCGTTCAATGACTCCGACGTGGAAGTGATCCAACCCCGGCACGAACAGGGTGCGGCCCACCTCGCGGACGGGTACGCGCGCGCTTGCGGGAAGCCCCTCGCCGTGTTCACGTCGATCGGCCCGGGGGCGACGAACACGGTCACGGGCGTGGCCACGGCGTACGTCGACTCCATTCCGATGGTCGTCTTCACGGGCGCGCCCCAGACCCACGAGTACGGGCAGGGCATCTTACAGGAGATAGACCGCCAGAAGCCCGGCGATTTTCCGAGCGTGATAGAACCGGTGACGAAGCGGTCGTTCGTCGTGGACGACGTCGAGCGCCTGCCGCGGATTCTCCGCCGGGCGTTCCAGATAGCGATGGAGGGCCGCCCCGGCCCCGTCCACGTCGACGTACCGATGGACGTCCAGGGTGCGGCGGCCGACGTCGAGATTCCCGACCCCGCGGCGTGGCGGTCGCACAGTCGCCCCGGCGGTGACCCCGAGAGGGTCGCGGAAGCCGCGGAACTGCTCGCCGAGGCCGAGAGACCGGTGCTCGTTCCCGGAGGGGGCACGATGCTCGCGGAGGCGTGGGACGATGTGCGGGCGCTCGCCGAACACCTCCAGGCACCCGTAATCCCGACGTTTCAGGCGAAGGGTATCATCCCCGAAGATCACGACCTGTTCGTCGGCTACGCGGGCTGGATCGGCTCCACCGCGGGCAACGAACTCGCGAGCAACGCCGACGTGGTGCTGGCGGTTGGCTGTCGGTTCTCCGACCTCCACACCTCCTCGTTCGAACCGGGGGTGAGCTTCGAGATTCCGCCGTCGAAGCTGATTCACGTCGACATCGACCCCGAGGAAATCGGGAAGAACTACCCCGTCGAGGTGGGCATTCAGGGCGACGCGAAGGTGACCACGCGCCAACTGTACGAGGCCGTCGAAGACCGCACCGACCCCGTCTCGCCCGAGGACAACGAGTACTACGCCGAGATTCGGGAGCGCTGGGCGGAGTGGCAGGAGATGGTCGAGGAGCGCCACACCGACGACGTGCCGATGAGCATCTCGCGCGTAATCGCGGGGCTGCGCGACGCGCTCCCGCGCGAGGGCATCGTCGTCTCCAGCGCCGGGCAGCCCCAGGAGACGACGAATCCCGAGTTCCCCGTCTACGAGCCCCGCAGCAACATCTCCTGCGGCGGCTTCTCGACGATGGGATTCGGCGTCTCGGCGGCCATCGGTGCGAAACTGGCGCAACCCGACCGACCCGTCGTCGACGTCGAAGGCGACGGCTCGTTCCTCATGAACAACCAGGAGGTGGCCTGCGCCGTCCAGCACGACGTGGACGTAACGTACCTCATCCTCAACAACCACGGCTGGAAGTCCATCCGGAACCTGCAGGTGGACAAGTACGGCTGGGACCGGGTGCTCGACACGCCGTTCGACGAGGAGACGGACGTCGACTACATGACGTTCGCGGACGCGTTCAACGTCGGTTACGCGGAGCGCGTGGTCAAACCCGAGAACCTTCAGGAGACGCTGGAGGCGGCCATCGAACACGACGGGCCGGCCATCGTCGAGGCCGTCGTCGAACCGGACAACCCCGACTCCGGCGCCATCATCACCGGCGAGTGGGACCTCGCGGACTTGGAGGAGACGTAACTCCGCGCCGAAAATCCCCGGTCTCTTTGACCTCCCGGTGCGTGCGTCCACCCATGACGGGTTCTTCGATTTCCAGCCCCGGCTTCGGCACGTACGACCTACACGGCGAGTCAGGCGTCGAGGCGGTTCGCGCGGCGCTCGACGTCGGCTATCGCCACGTCGACACGGCCCGAATGTACGAAAACGAGGCGGTCGTCGGCGAGGCGCTCGACCGGTCGGAGGTGCCGCGCGAGGAGGTGTTCGTGGCCACGAAAGTCGGTCACTTCACGGAACCGAACCTCTCGTCCGAGTACATCCGCGAGAGCGTCGCCGAAAGCCGCGAGAACCTCGGCGTCGAGACCATCGACCTGCTCTACGTCCACTGGCCGTACAGCTTCGACGCCGAGGCCCACCTTCCGACCCTGAACGAACTGGTCCGCGACGGGTGGGTGCGTCACCTCGGCGTCTCGAATTTCACGCCGCCGATGCTCGACGAGACGCGCGCCCTCTCCGACGAACCGCCGCTCGCCCCTCCAAGTGGAGATGCACCCGCTGCTCCAACAGGAGGAGCTCGTCGCTTACGCCGACGAACACGATTTGACGCTCGTCGCGTACTCGCCGCTGGCCCAGGGAGCGGTGTTCGATCTCCCCGAACTGCGCGAGGTCGCCGAGAAACACACCGTCTCCCCCGCGCAGGTCTGTCTCGCGTGGCTTTCGACGAAGGGCGTCGTCCCGATTCCGAAGGCGAGCAGCGAGGCGCACGTCCGCGATAACTTCGCGGCGACCGACCTCGAACTCGACGACGAAGACGTCGCTCGAATCGACGCCATCGACCGGGAGAAACGGCTCGAAGACGAGGAATTCGTGGACTGGTAGCGAGGGGCGGAACCGGGCCTTCCGACGTATCGCGGGTCGTTCACCGCGTTTTCGGGGTGACCGCCGCGTAACGTCCGTTTCACGTCCGCCGCCGTTCGCCGCCGACGTTCGTCGCCCCGTCAGGTCACAGCGGCGACGCCGGAACGTACGGTGCGGCCGCGCGATGCGTACCTCGCTGTCTGCGAGCGTCGACGCGGTCGCGATACCGCGGCGTCGGGACGCCGCTCAGACCTCGACCAGAACCTTTCCGTCGACGCGCTCCCGCGCCCGGTCGAACGCCGCTTCCGCGTCGGAAAGGTCGAACGTCGACGTAATCAGGGGGAGATTGTCGAGCCGGCCGGCCGCCATCAGGCGGACGACGCGAGGGAACACCTGTTGTCCGGTGTGACCCTCCGAACCGTATATCTGGGCCGCGTTACCCTGGTATTTGCGCAGGGCGATCGACGGATTCGACCCCGCGTTGCTGATGTGGACGACGTTCGAGCGCTCGGCGAGGGTGTCCTCGATGACCGGGTACGTCGCCTCGACGGCGCCCGACGTCTCGACGTGGACGTCCGCACCCTCGCCGCCGGTCGCGTCTCGGACGGTTTCGACGGGGTCGCGGTCGAGGGGGTCGTACACGTGCTCGAAGCCGAGGTCACGGGCGATGGCCCGGCGTTCGTCGGACGGTTCGAACGCCACGACCATCCCCGCGCCCGCGGCGCGGGCGACGTTCATCCCGGTCAGCCCGATGGGGCCAGCGCCGTGAAAGACGTAGTAATCGCCGGGAACGACACCCTCGGCGCGACCGTACATACCGTAGTAACAGATGGTGCTGGGCTCGACCGTCGCCGCCGCGCGCAGGACCTCCTCCGTCGTGTCGTACGCGCGCGAAAGCGAGGAGACGTCCCACAGTATCTTCTCCGGCACCGCGACGTACTCGGCCATCGCGCCGGGAACCGTGAAACCGACCTGTTCGAAGTTCTCGCAGTGACCGTGAAATCCTTGCCGGCACATTCGACACCGACAACAGTAGTCGGTCACCTCGCCGGTAACGAGGTCGCCCGCTTCGAACAGGCGGGCGTCGGTACCCGTCTCGACCACTTCCCCGGAGAACTCGTGGCCGACGACGTTCGGGAGGTTCGCGTACGCCGAGTAGTGCATGTACCCGTCGCCGTCCGCCGCGGTCATCGATAGGTCGCTGCCGCAGACGCCGACGTAGCGGACGCGAACGAGCACTTCGTCTTCGTCGGGTTCCGGTCGATCCTGCTCCTCGACGCGCAGTTCGGGGTGTTTCCAGACCGACGAACCGTCCATCGCCGTGCCGGTTCGGCGCTCTCGCTCCGATACGTCGTAGCTGTCGGATGGATCCCACTCTCCATTCAGCACGAGGGCTTGCATCGTCGGGTCGTTCGTGGCGGCGCAGTAAATCAGTATGGGTGATCAGACCGTTTGTCGACCGCCGTCGACGTACGGCGACTCCCCGATTACGTGCTCCGCATCGTCGCCAGAGAAGACGACGCGAGTCGGCGATTCGAGCGGCCTCCCCGAAAGAAACGTCCCGCTAACGTCCGGAGACGCCGCCCTTCGTGCCTTCGCACCTCGCGCACTCCCCTGTTTCGGTCGTTTAGATTTAATATAGCGACATATAATTTATAAACAGTTACTTCGTGGGTTTCGAGCCGTCACTCGGTTGAATTCGCCACTTCATGATTTCGACCATCTACTTCCGCATAGAACCCTAAGCGGAAGTAAAACTGACCGGGTCGGTGCCCTCGGCGAAGCGGATGCTGTCGTTTGCGCCAGCGAACGCCTACGGCTGACGGATTCGTGAACTGACGTTGGGATATTACTGTTCGTCGGAAACGGCGAGGATACCGCGGTTGCCGTCGTCGCTCGAAGATGATCTTCTTCAGCCGGATTCGAACCCAGAAGCTGATGACGAGATACCGTCTGAGTAACGCCCCCATGTGAACACCGCCTGCTCGACAGTTTAGAAGGAGAGAGAAGTCCTCAGAGTGATGTAGTTCCTCACTCATAAGCACCGGCCGCGCGGACAACAGCCGTGCATACGGCGGGTTCTCGGGGTGAAGATACGCAGGCTAGCATGCAACTACCGACTGGACGTTCAACGTCTTCCCGACGAAAGACGCTGCTAGGCCGGAGGACTGCGACAGTGGCGGCCTCAGTGGCTTCCCCTGTTGGGAACGCGTGAGAGCGAGGTGTAAGGAACTACCGAACTAACGTCGATTCTTTTCGTCCACGTAACGGAAATCGGTATCTTTGACTGTAACCGGTCGGCAACCGTTCGCGAAGAGTACTGCAACGATTCACGGTGATCAGCAACAATCAAAAGATGACGATTGACGGGAGTTCACGACTCTTGTCCCGGTGTCGTAAACGGTGTGATCGCCGCTGTTCGGTACGCGACCGTTGCGATCCGAAGCACGAAGGTTACGAGAAGAGACAGCGGTGCAAATCCGACGGCTATGGCGGCGACGATAAGAAATGACGGAAGCTGGAGGGCGACTGCTGCGTTGGCTGGTTGGAGGAAGAGAAGTAGCATAGCGACCGTAGTGAGTTCGGCCGGAATCCCGACGTAGAGGATGAAACGAGAAAGGATAGCTAACTCTTGTTGAATGTAAACAGTTTTAAAGTACTGGCGGGCGACATCAATCTGCTCTAAATCCTCAATCAGTCCGTTAATCGTAGTAGCAGTCTCATTCGAAAGCGCCTCTTGATACGTCTGCCGTATCTGTCGGGCGTCGTAGATCGCCTCCGCATAGTTCGTCATCAAGAGAGGCAATAGAACCTCGAAAATCCCGAGTTCTGGATCGTCAATACGGTCGAGTATCTGATCGATTTGCTCGGTTATCGGAGCGGTGAGATCCTCGATATCGGTTTGCAATCGCTGACTATCAGGATTTGCAGTCATCTCTTCGAGTGCTTGTGCCTGTTGACGCGTAGATTGAAGCAGAAACGCGAGGAACGCCGCCGGCATCGCGGGTGCGATTCCAGCGTCGGTTCGTTCTTCGATCTCCGCTCGATACTCCTTTATCTGCTGGATTTGCGTACGCAGCTCACCGGGTGATCGGAGTTGTCGCGAGAGGACGAGTTGATTGATGGTCAGGACGACGGTGATCAGCGTGAGATTCCCACCGATAAAACCGCCGAACAGGTACAAGAGTGGCGTTCCGACTCGAATTCCATTAATCCACCAATTCAGAACTGTTACTACACAGAGAATGAATAGGAGTAGGCCTGCTGCCACAACCAGCCGATTTCCGGTGAGAAGTATCCATCTGACCGGGCGCGCGAATGGCAGTTTTGCAGGGTTTTCTCGGACATCTTTCGAGGAACTACTCATGACCATTTCTGACTGAGCCCGTGGGAACGGTACCAGAGCCGGGGTAGAAAGTGTGGCGGCAGTTCCGTTGCCGACGAACGCGACAGATTCTCATTGTATTCTCTCATGGCCATTGGCTAATCGGGTGACGAACGGGCCAATGAAGACTCTCGAGCGAGAGATCAAACGAGACGCCACCAAGAGAGACCAAACGGATCGCGCTACTCCCGGTTCTCCTTCGAACGATAGTAGTCCCACGCTTCGTCGGGGATCTTCAGCACGGTGTCACAGTAAGGACACGTCGCGGTCTGCGCATCGGGCGCGGTAAATGGTTCGCGACACTCCACGCACCTCCAATCGACGTGTTCATCGGTAGTCATTCTATTTTGACCTAGGTCCCCAGGAATCGTATGCTTGGCGCGTGGTAAGTTACCGGTTGTCATTGAAAGGGCGAAGGTGGAGGAGAACGGCACCGCCGCGTCGTGGAAGATCGCCACCGTCGGCCCGCGTCGATCGCGAAACGGATTTTGTACTCGCGGATCGACTTTCGTTCCGAAAAAGAATACTCGGATTGTTCGGAGAAGGCGCACGCGTCGGTGCATGGAAAACACCGCGTCGAATTCTCCGCCGGGACGCGGAAGAACTCACGCGCTCCGTCCTTGGGTCGCACGTCCGACTCATCGGACGATTATCAGATGGTCGGACGGCTCCGCTCGCTCTCCTCGACGGAGCGTCGCCGACGACAGCGACGATTTGACGAGGGCGTCGTCGATCGGATTCTCGAACGGCTCGAGCGGTTAACGACCGCTGTCCGTGAGAATCCGCGCTGCTCGGTTAAGCCCGAGCGACGCCCTGCCCCACTGTCGAACGCCGCCCGACGTTCGTCAACCGAGGTGCTCTCCGATCGGTCCGCTGGGTGTTCGAGAGATTCGGGTAACTATTTTTAGGATATTTCCGAGCGTTCCACTCGGCTCGCTCGCCTGCGCGACTGCGATATCTCGGTTCTCGAACGAGACCCGCCGCGTCCCATTACATATCTAGTACCGTAATAGATATCAGCCGGCAAGCTCGCCCTTACGGACGGTGTTTCTTAGAGGGAAACGGTCGAACTCGTTACCGCGTCGGTCGGGTTTTCGTCGAACGACGGAGCGAGCGCGTTCGAAACCCGACCGCGGTTCTTCGGTCGTCAGGATCCCAACTCCACTTCGATACTCTTTGCCGCACCGACCACGAGGCCGGTGATGTCCTCCTCCAACCGCTTCCCCGACAGACTCGCCGTGGAACCACACACCGTGAGCGCTCCGAGCGGGTAATCCCGTTTGTCTCGGATGGGCACGGCGACGCAATTTTGGCCGTCCTCTCGAGCGCTTCGTTCGATGGCGAGACGGTGATCTCGAATCGTTCTGAGTTCGGCGACGAGCGAGTCGTCCATCCACTCGGCGTTCGAGACGAGAGCGTCCCGTTCGGCCGTCGGTTTGTAGGCGAGAATCGCCTTTCCCGCGACGTCGGTGGCGAGTGGAGCGCGGGTACCCTGCTTACCGTCGTCGGTCGAACCGGCGCGAACGGAGTAGAGGTAGACCACTTTTTCGGACTCTTCGACCGCCAGTGACACCGTCTCGCCGGTCGTCATGGCGAGGTTATCCACGAACGGTTTCGCGACCCTGTAGAGTCCGTTTCTCTCGCGCACTTCGTTTCCTATCTCGAAAAACCGGAGTCCCGGCCGGTACTCGTTCCCCTCTTTCGTGACGTAGCCGAGCCGGCGGAGGGTGTCGAGGTGTTTGTAGACGGAACTCTTCGACAAATCCAAGTGGGTCGCGAGCTCCGTGACGCCGGCCGACCCAAGCTCCGTCAACCCCTCCACTACCCGGAACGCCTTCGCCGTCGTTCGAACCGGATACTCCGTTTCCGTTCCCATCGTGTCTTCACCGTTCACGAGAACCTACATAATTTTTCCCATCTAGAAACGCTCCCGCGGAAGCGCTCAGGGGCGTACTCTCCGATCGTCGATGGCGTCGACGTCTCCCGAAAGAAGCGCTCGCTGCGGAAACGCGTTCGATTCGTTCTTTCTCGGAAGAGCCGTACTCGGGGTTCGCAAAGCTCCTACTTCGCGTTTCCGGCCGGGAAACGGAGGGGACGTAGAACCGCGAGCAGCCACCGATATCTCTGGCGAGGTGCGTCGCGGGCCGTGAGTCACGACGTTCGCGGAGCGGAGAGCCGTTAATCGGAGGTGGGAAGATACTCGGTTCGGCGCTCGTACACGCTCTCGTCGGTCTCCGCGTCGAAGAGATGAAGATTCGATTCGTCGAAGGAAACGTCCACGGTAGAACCGGCGTCGGGGCGAACTCCGCTCGGAGTGCGGAGGATGCACTCGTTCTCGCCGATGTGGAGGTAGACGTAGTTGTCGCTCCCGACCGGTTCGACCACGTCGACGGTCGCGCGGACGCTATCGTCGCCCCCTCCTCCGTCGAGAGCGATGTGTTCTGGACGGACTCCGAGCACGAGTTTATCCCCGTTCGCGGCGTCGAGGGTGTCGACGAACGTCTCGGAGAGCGCGTAACTGAACTCGGCCCCGACGAGAACACCGTCGCGGAGTTCGACGTCGAAGAAGTTCATCGAGGGACTCCCGATGAAATCGGCCACGAACCGGTTCGCCGGCCGGTGGTACACCTCGTCCGGCGTTCCGGCCTGTTGGAGCTTTCCGTCGGCGAGCACGACGATGCGGTCGGACATCGTCATCGCCTCCTCCTGGTCGTGCGTGACGTATATCGTCGTCGTGTTCAACTCCTCCTGAATCCGTTGGAGTTCCGTGCGCATGTGAATCTTCAGCTTCGCGTCGAGATTGGATAACGGCTCGTCCATCAGGAACGCTTCCGGGTCGCGGACGATGGCGCGACCGGTCGCCACGCGCTGCTGTTGACCGCCGGAGAGGTTCCCCGGGCGCGTGTCGAGGAGTTCCTCGATTCCCATCATCTCGGCGGCCTCTTCGACCCGGCGGTCGATCTGGTCGTCGGAGAGGTCGCTCGTGAGTTTCAGACCGTACGACATGTTCTTCCGAACGGTCATGTGCGGGTAGAGCGCGTAGTTCTGGAACACCATCGCGATTCCGCGGTCTTGCGGAGGAACGTCGTTCACGATGCGATCCTTGATCGATATTTCTCCGTCGGAGACGTCTTCGAGACCGGCGAGCATCCGAAGCAACGTCGATTTGCCGGATCCCGACGGACCGACGATGGACACGAACTCCCCGTCCTCGATGTCCATACTGAATCCGTCCACGGCCACGATGGAACTGTCGTACTCTTTCCGCACGTCGTTGAAGCTCACGGTGCTCATGAGACTGTATATCACGTGAAGCCCGTCGTATATAAAAATATGCGTCATTACCTAGTATAGACAGACACGAATCGACGGGAAAAAACGCCGATTCCGGTGGTGCGTCGACGTTCGGCGGATAACTCGCCCTTTTCGACGATTACTTCCCGGCCGTCTGCTCGTTCTTGTACAAGAATCATGGGGAATGTTTATGTGGTGGGGCTAATTCTATAGTCGTGGGATGCTAGATAATAGCAACAGTAAGCCCCGTTTCGATAGGCGAAGCTTCGTAACCGCGGCCGGGGCGGCCGGCATCACTGGGCTAGCCGGTTGTACCGGAATCGGCGGCCTCGGCGGTGGCGGCGGTTCCAAGGGCGGAAAGACGACCATCAAGTACTGGACGCTGTTCGGCGGCGGCGACGGGAAGGCGATGGAGAAGATGGTCAACAAGTTCAACAAGAGCCACGACAAGATTACCGTCAAGCGCCAACGTCTCCCGTGGGACCAGTACTACGATAAACTGTACACCGCGCTCACCGGCGGGAACGCGCCGGACTTGGCGGTCGTTCACGCCTCGCAGTTGGCGGTGTACCAGGACGTGCTCCAACCGCTGGGGGACCTCGTCAACGACGAGACCGCGAAAGGGTACGTGAACTCCATCTGGAAGCAGGTGCAGTTGGACGGTAAGCGACTGTCGCTCCCGCTGGACACGCACCCCATCGCCTTCTACTACAACAAGTCCATCTTCGAGGAGGCGGGACTCGACCCCGAGAAGCCGCCGACGTCGCCGAAGGCGTTCAAGAACGCGTGCGACACCATCGCCAGCAAGACGAACAAGTTGGCGTTCAGTCCGACGCCGTACGGACCCGGAGAGCTGCTCCGCGTGTACCTCGCGTTCCTCCGCCAGTCGGGCGGTCAGTTGCTCACCGACGACAAGAGCGAGGCCGCGTTCAACAACGAGACGGGCCTCGCCGTCGCGGAGTACTTCTCGAACATCACCGGCAAGTGGAACTGGGACAAACCGAAGATGTCCGACAACCGCTGGGAGAAGGCGTTTTACGCGGGCGACCTCGCAATCCTCGCCAACGGGACGTGGTTCTACGGCCCCGCCGCCGAGCAGGACTTCGAGTTCGGCATGTTCAAACCGTTCGTCTACCCCGGCGGAAATCAGCAGTACACGTGGGCGGACAGCCACACGCTCGCGATTCCGATGAATCCGAAGCGCAGCGACGAAAAACAGCAGGCGGCGCTGGAGGCCGCGCGCTGGCTCACGCAGGAGACGAATATCTGGGGCACCGAGGCGGGCCACCTCCCGGCGAGCAAGTCCATCCTCGAATCCGACGCGCTTCGGAAATCGAAGGTGTGGAACAAGACGCTCTCGACGTTCTACGAGATGGCCAACAACGACGCCCTCGCGTACGTTCCGCGGACGTCGACGGTCGACACGTATCAGGAGCGAATCTCGGACAACCTCGCGCAGATTTACAGCCAACAGGTGTCGCCGCAGAAAGGCATCGAGCAGGCCGCCAACGGTGTCAACAAAGCACTGAAGAAGAACAAGAAGTGAACCATGTCCGTCGCAAACCGACTCTTCAGCCGACTCCGGTCGGCGAGGGAGGACACTACCGCGATGCGAAATCGAGAGACGGTGGAAGGCGTGCTGTTCGCGCTTCCGTACCTGCTGGTGTTCTCCGTCTTCCTCCTGTACCCCCTGCTGAAGGGGCTGTACATGAGTTTGTTCGACTGGAACGCCATCTACCCGTCGCAGTCGGAGTTCATCTTCCTCGAGAACTACGTCCGGATGATGAACGACCCGCTGTTCTGGAACGCGCTCTGGAACACGGTGTACTTCGTCGTGCTCACGGTGCCGCCGCTCGTCGTGCTCGGACTGGCGCTCGCGCTCGGCGTCAACCGCCGGGTGAAGGGTCGCCGGTTCCTTCGGATGGTGTTCTTCAGCCCGTACGTGCTCACGGTCGCCGTCGTCGCGCTCATCTGGATCGAACTGTACGCGCCCAGTTACGGCGTGTTCAACTACTACATCGCACAGCTAGGTATCGAACCGCCGAACTGGCTGAACTCGGCGACGTTCGGGATGCCCGCGGTCGCCATCGCGACCGTCTGGTGGACCGTCGGATTCAACTTCGTCATCCTCCTGTCGGCGCGGCAGGGCATCCCCGAACGACTGTACGAAGCGGCGCGACTGGACGGTGCCCACGGCTGGCGGGCGTTCAAGGACATCACGCTGCCGCAGATAAAGCCGGCGCTGCTGTTCGTCACCGTCGTTCAGTTCATCGCCTCGTTCCAGATATTCGGGCAGGTGTTCATCATGACCGGCGGCGGACCGGGCGACGCGACGGAGACCATCGTGATGTACCTCTACAAGGCGGCGTTCAACCAGCACGAGTTCGGCTACGCGGCCGCGGTGGGCTACTTCCTCTTCGTGGTGCTCATCGCCGTCTCGCTGGCTAATTACAAGCTAGCGGGTGATTCCGCATGAGCGCGCGAACGACCGACGGCCTGTGGGGACGCATCGAGAACGCCTCGCTTCGGACGGCGGGCGTGTACGTCGCCCTCTACGGGACGGCGATTCTGTTCCTCGTTCCGTACCTGTGGATGATATCGCTGTCCCTGAAACCGCGGTCGGCGATGTTCTCGCGGGTGCCGCACTGGATTCCGTCGAATCCGACGCTCCAGTGGTACCAGTACGTCCTCTCGGAATCGCCCATCGTCCAGTGGACGATAAACACGTTCCTCATCGCCGGGATAACGACGCTCTTGGTGTTGTTCTTCGATTCGCTCATCGCCTTCTCCCTCACGCGACTCGAGTGGCCGGGGAGAAAGTTCGTGCTGAGCGTCATCATCGCCAGTTTCATGGTACCGGCGTACGTGAACATCGTCCCGCTGTACACCCTCGTGTCGGATCTCGGACTCATCAGCAACTACGCGGGCGTCATCCTGCCGTTGACCGCGGGACCGCTCGGCGTCTTCCTGCTCGTGCAGTTCTTCCGGGACTTCCCCGACGAGCTGGAGGAAGCGGCCCGCCTCGACGGCTTCTCGACGTTCAAGATTTACTCGCGGCTGATGCTCCCGATGATGAAGTCGCCGCTGACGGCCCTGGCGCTTTTCACCTTCGTCAGCAGTTGGAATCAGTTCCTCTGGCCGCTCATCGTCCTCCAGTCGGAGGGGTCGTACACGCTCCCCATCGGACTGGTGACGCTGTCGAGCAGTCAGGTCTTCCAACCCGGACTGATGATGGCCGCGACGTTCATCGCGTCGCTTCCGCTGTTCGTCGTGTTCCTGCTGCTCCAGGATCACCTGATAAACGCGATTCAGATCCAGGGGACGAAGGGATGACGAGCGACGAACCCGACATCGAGCGATTTCGAACCGCCATCTCAAAGACGGGACGGTTCGTCTACCGCCACATCACCGCTCTCGTCGGCGTGAGCGTCGTGTGGTTTCTCGCCTCCGTTCCGCTCGTCACCGTCGGACCGGCGACGCTCTGCGCGTACGCGGCGATCCGGTCGTTGCGCGAGAGCGGGCGGATCGACCGCGGCGTTCTCGTCGAGCGGTTGCGGACGAACGGCGTCCACGCGACGTTGCTCAGCGCGCTGCCGTTGATTCCCGCGCTGGCCGCCGGTTTGTACGCGGACTCCTACCTCGGGTCGCGGTCGACGGCGAGCGCCGCGCTGGCGGTCGTCTGCGCCTACGCGGCCCTGTACGCGGTGTTGCTCCTCGTCCCGACGTTCGTCTCGCTTTCGGGCGGGGCCGGGGTCGTCGAGGCGCTCCGGAAGGGGCGAAAGCAACTCACGGGACACCCGACGCTCGCGCTCACGACGGGACTGCTGACCGCGGCGATACTCGTCGTGACCGCGGCGTCTACCGTCGGATTCGTGCTACTGTTCCCCGCGCTCGCTTTCACGCTGCACCTGTTCCTCTTCGGCTTCGACCCCGAATCGGCGGAGCAGGAGCGTGAAACCGCGGACCGAGTCCGCCGCTTGAATCGATTTCCGACCGATAGCTAAACGCACTACATGAACGAAATAGATAGACCGAAAGCGCACACCGACTCGCAGCCGTACCGAACCCAGCAGTCGCTCAACGGACCGTGGACGTTCGCGCTCGACCCCGACGACGAGGGGCGAGACGCCGGGTGGTTCGAATCCGACGCCGCCTGGCCGTCGGAGACGACGGTCGACGTCCCGCACGCGTGGCAGGAGGACGACGAGCATCTGGACTACGCGGGCGTCGCGTGGTACCGCCGCCGCGTCGAAGTTCCCGAGATAGGGGCGAACGAACGCGTCGCCATCTCGTTCGGCGCCGTCGACTACGAGGCCACCGTCTGGGTCAACGGCGACGAGGTGGGAAGTCACCGCGACGGCTACCTCCCGTTCGAGTTCGACATCACCGACGAATCGCGCGCGGGCGAGAACACGGTGGTCGTTCGGGTCGAAGACCCGGAGGATATCGAGGAGATTCCGCACGGCAAGCAAGGCGAACCGTGGTACACGCGCGTGAGCGGCATCTGGGGGGACGTCGAACTCCGCACGCGACCGGCGACGCGGACGACGAACGCGCGCGTCACCCCGAACCTCGACGCGGACGCGGCGGAAGTCGAACTGTCGGTCGAGGCTGCCGGCGAGTCGCGCGACCTGACGGCCACCGTCGCCGCCGCGTTCGACGGCGAGACGGTCGCCGAGGCGGAGGTCGAACTCGACGCCGACGACTCGGCGCGGGTCGAACTCGACGTGGAGGACCCGAACTACTGGACGCCGGAGTCGCCGCACCTCTACGACCTCACGGTTCGCCTCAGCGCGGACGGCGAGACCGTCGACCGCTACGAGGATTACTTCGGCATGCGGAGCTTCGAGGTGACCGAGGACCGATTCCTTCTCAACGGCGAGCCGATTCGGCTCCGCGGTGCGCTCGACCAGGGGTACTACCCCGAGACGCTGTATCGCCCCTTCGAAGAGGGACTCTTCGAGCGCGAGATTCGAATCGCGAAGGAAATGGGGTTCAACATGCTCCGGAAGCACATCAAACCCGCCCACCCGGATTTCGTCGAGGCGGCCGACCGACTCGGCATCCTCGTCTGGGAGGAGCCGGCGAATCCGTCGGTCTACACCGACCGCTCGAAGCGCGAGGTGCGCGAACAGGTGAAGGGGCTCATCGAACGCGACTACAACTCCCCGAGCGTCGTCGTTTGGAGCCTCTACAACGAGGAGTGGGGTATCGGCGGCCACTACGAGGAGGGCGAGGAGTCGCTCTGGACCGACGAGGAAAAACAGCGGTACCTCGCGGAACTGTACGAGACCGCCCGCGAGTGGGACTCGACGCGCCCCATCTGCGACAACTCCGGGTGGGCGCACGTCGCCACCGATATCAACGACTACCACCGTTACTTCGTCAGCCCGGACCGCGCCGACGCGTGGGCCGACGACCTCGAACACATCGTCACGCACCCCGCGGACAACTACGGAGCGACGGAGACCGATCCGGACGAGTCGCCGATCGTCATCTCGGAGTTCGGAACGTGGGGCCTCTTCGACGTGGACGCGTTTCGGGAGCGCTACGGCGGCGAACCGCCGTGGTTCGACCACGACTTCTTCGACGACCCCATCAAGCGCCCGGCCGGCGTGGACGACCGGTACCGGACGTCGCGGCTCTCGTCCGCGTTCGACGGCTACGACGACCTCGCGACCGTCTGGCAGGAGCGCGAGTTCGTCTCGATAGCCGATATCGTCGGTCGGATGCGCACCCGCGAGGACATCGCGGGGTACGTCATAACCGAGTTCTCCGACATCGAGTGGGAGTTCAACGGGCTGCTCGACTACTACCGCGAGAAGAAGGCGTTCTGCGACGAGTTCGCCTCGGTGAACGGTCCCGTGATGCTTCGGCTCGAACCGCGCTCGCGGTCCGCGTGGCGCGGCGACGACGTTCCCGTCGACGTCGTGGTCGTCAACGACACCACCGAGGCGATCGACGCCGACGTCCCGTGGGAGGCGTTCGACGACGCCGGAACCGTCGCCGTCACCGTCGACGGCGCGAGCGTGGCGCGCATCGACGAGGCGTTCACCGTCGACACGTCCGGCGCGACCGGCGCCTCCTCGGAGGAGGTGACCGCGACGCTCGAAACCCCGTCCGGCGCGGTCACGGCGGCCGAACGTCTCTGGGTCTACGAGCACGGAGCGAGCGGGGACGACGGGGATGACGGCGTGGTGGCGCTCGTTCGGGGAGCGGTAAGCCCCCGTATGGCGGCGGCGGACAACGGTATCACCGCCCAGCACGAACTAGACGCGAACACCGACGTCGCCGTCGTCACGGAGTTAGACGAATCGATTCGCGCGTTCGCCGAAGAAGGGGGAGCGGTTCTCCTCGTCCCCGGCTCCGACGGCTCGATGTCGGACGAGGCTCCCTTCGAGTTCCGCGAACTCCCGGCCACGGAGAGCTGGAACCTCGTCTCCTCGTTGTTCTACAGCGATTCGGAGCTGCTGGCCGACATGGTCACCGACAGGCGACTGGGGTGGGCGTTCGACGGTCTCTATCCGTACGCGGTCGCGACGGACATCGAGGCGTCCGACGACGTTCACGTCGGCTACGTCGAGGGGTGGCTCGTCAACGAGGGGAGCCCGCTCGTGACGCGCCCGCTCGGTGCGGGGACCATCACTGCGTGCACGTTTCGGCTCACCGACGCTTACGGGAAACATCCGACGGCAACGATACTTATGAGTAACGTCATCGAGAAGGTTACGAACGAATGAGAATCGTCGACTACGAGCTGTTCGAAGTACCGCCGCGGTGGCTCTTCCTGAAGGTCACCACGAGCGACGGCATCGTCGGCTGGGGCGAACCGGTCGTCGAAGGGCGCGCGAAGACGGTTCGCGCCGCCGTCGAAGAACTGATGGATAACTACCTGATGGGCGAAGACCCGCTGCCCATCGAGAATCACTGGCAGACGATGTATCGCGGCGGTTTCTACCGCGGCGGTCCGATCCTCATGAGCGCCATCGCCGGCATCGACCAGGCGCTCTGGGACATCAAGGGCAAACACTACGGCGCGCCGGTGTACGAACTGCTCGGCGGAAAGGCGCGGAATCGCATCCGCGTCTACCAGTGGATCGGCGGCGACCGTCCGGCCGACGTCGGCAAGGCTGCCGCCGAGAAGGTCGCCGCCGGCTTTACGGCGCTGAAGATGAACGCGACGTCGGAGCTTCGGCGCGTGGACACCTCGGCGGCCGTCCAATCCGCGGTCGACCGAATCGCGCAGGTGCGCGAGGAGGTCGGCGACGAGATAGATATCGGCGTCGACTTTCACGGCCGCGTCTCGAAGCCGATGGCCAAACGGTTGGCGAAGGCGCTCGAACCGCACGACCCCTTCTTCATCGAGGAGCCGGTGCTCGCGGAACACAACGACGAACTCGGCGACATCGCCGCCCACACGACCATCCCCATCGCGACGGGCGAGCGCATGTACTCGCGGTGGGACTTCAAGCGGGTGTTCGAGGACGGGTCGGTCGACATCATCCAGCCGGACCTCTCGCACGCCGGCGGCATCACCGAAGTGAAGAAGATAGCCGCGATGGCCGAAGCGTACGACGTGGCGATGGCGCCGCACTGCCCGCTCGGCCCCATCGCGCTCGCGTCGTGCATTCAGGTCGACGCCTGCTCGTCGAACACGCTCATCCAGGAACAGAGCCTCGACATCCACTACAACGAGACGAGTGACGTCCTCGACTACCTCGCCGACCCCGACGTCTTCGAGTATCGGCAGGGGTACGTCGAACTCCCGACCGAACCGGGGCTCAGCATCGAAATCGACGAGTCGACGGTTCGGTCGAACGCCGAGCACGAGGTCAACTGGCACAACCCCATCTGGCGGCACGACGACGGTTCCATCGCGGAGTGGTGACCGATGAGCGGCCGACCACTTCCGGGACGGTTCGACGACCAGACCGTCGTCGTCACCGGTTCGACCCGCGGCATCGGGGCGGGCGTCGCCGAGCGGTTCGCCGCCGAGGGGGCGAGCGTCGTCGTCACCGGACGAACCCCGGCGGACGGGGAAGCCACCGTCGACGAAATCGTCGAAGCGGGTGGCGACGCGACGTTCGTGCGAGCGGACATGCGCGACCCGGACGACATCGCGGCCCTGTTCGAGGCCGCGGCCGAGCGTTTCGACGGCGTCGACGTACTCGTCAACAACGCCGGGGTGGAGACGAACACGGCGGCGGACGAGGCAACGATGGACGACTGGGGGTTAGTCCTCGAAACCGACTTTCGAGCCTACTGGCTCTGCGCGAAACGCGCGGTCGCCGAGATGGACGAGGGGGCCATCGTCAACGTCTCCTCGAACCACGCGTTCCTGACGATGCCCGAGATGTTCCCGTACAACGCCGTGAAAGCGGGAATCAACGGCATGACGCGGGCGATGGCGCTCGATTTCGGCCCCGCCGTTCGCGTCAACACCGTCAATCCGGGCTGGGTCGCCATCGAGCGCACGACCGACGAGATGTCCCGGGAGCGACGCCGCGAACTGGAGTCGATCCACCCGGTCGGTCGACTCGGCACGCCCGCCGATATCGCGGGGGTCGTCGCGTTCTTGGCCAGCGACGACGCGGCGTTCGTCACCGGAGCGAGCCTCCTCGCGGACGGCGGACGCAGTGCGGTGATGCAGGACGATACGTTACCGGATTATCGCGCGCGACTGGACGAGTCGTAATCGTTCGGCGACCGGACGCCTCGCCGTCGTTCGGCCGACGGCGGAACCTCGTAGCCGGAACCGAAACGCGCGGCCGGGAGACCCGACGACGGTACGGTCGGTTTCGAACTCCCGTCCTGGGGCGACGTCACTCGATACATCTCGGTCGGCAAAAATTTTATATCCGAGCCATACCTGTATTTATGCGGAACGATGCAGAGACGTAAGTTACTCGCGGGTGTCGCGACGGGTAGTATCGGACTCGCCGCCGGACTGACGAGCAGCAGCGCGAAACGGACCGGTAAGAGAAAGGGCCAGTACCGAAACCCGGTGTTCGAGCCGATTTTCGCCGACCCCTCCGCGATTCGAACCGACGACGGACGGTACTACGCGTACGGAACCATGGACAACTGGGGTTCCGACATGGGCGGCTGGCACGTCGTCCCCATCATCCGCTCGACCGACCTCGTAAACTGGGAGTACGTCGGCGACGCCTTCGATTCGGTGCCGGGGTGGTACGAGAACGGAACCGCCGAATTCGTCTGGGCCCCCGATATCGCCGAGTACGACGGCGAGTACCACCTGTTCTACTCGCTGGTGGACTTCTCGCCCGAGTACAATTGGGAGCACCAGAGCATCGGCGTCGCGACGGCGGAATCCCCCGCGGGCCCGTTCGAGGACCGGGGGGAGGTCCTTCAGGGCTCCGACGTCGGCGTCGGAAACTCCATCGACCCGATGTTCTTCGTGGACGACGGGTCGCCGCACCTCGTTTGGGGGAGCTTCGACGGGATTTACCTCGTCGAACTGGCCCGCGACGGCGACGGGTGGGAGTACGTCGGAACGCCGACTCGAATCGCGAGCGACCGTTTCGAGGGGCCGTACGTCGTCGAACGAAAGGGCTGGTACTACCTGTTCGTTTCGAGCGGCGGGTGCTGCGGCGGCCCCGACGATACGTACCAGGTCGAAGTCGGGCGCTCTCGCACTCTGGACGGCCCGTACGTGAACAAAAGAGGCGAGAAACTGACCGATGCGCCGGGAACGCTGGTCGTCGACGACGACGAGCAGTTCGGAGCCCCGGGGCACAACGCCGTCGTGAAGGACGATGCCGGGAGGGACTGGATGCTGTACCACGCCTACGACCGCGACGAACCGGGCTTCGTTCACGGCGTACCGCGCCGCCCGCTCCTCGTCGACCCCCTGCAGTGGCGAGGCGGCTGGCCGCGAGTGCCGACGAAGACGCCGAGCCGCTACCAGCGCCGACCGGTCGACAGCGAGTAGAAACCGTCCTCCACGACGGGGGAGAGCGTTTTTCGTGACCGCGCCTCCGATGCGACCGCGACGCGTTTCGAGTGGGCGTATAGAAGCAACTCTCGTCGAGGTCTTCGCGGCGGCGAACATTAACGGTACCGTATTCCTGCGGCGTTTACCGTCGGTATACACTCCTCCCTACCGATCGTCGATTCCGTCCGACGGCCGGCTTATCGCAGTGAATCGTCACCCAGCTATCGTCTCCCGCTTCGCGGATTGCACCGGCGTTTCTCTCACCGACGCGGAAACCCCCAACTCCGAGTCGCGCCGGGAACTACTCCGTCGACCCGTCGAAGGGGTCTTCGAGAACCACGGTGTCCTCGCGCCCCGGGCCGACGCCGACGGCGTAGATCGGCGTGTCGAGTTCCTCCTGAACGTACTCGAGATAGGTGCGAGCGTTCTCCGGAATCGCCTCGTACCCGTCGCGGGCGACCGCACTCCAGTCGACGTCGGACCAGCCGTCGAACCGCCGGTAGTTGACCGTACAGCGACTCCACGCTTCGGTGATCGGGGGAACGGTCGTCACTTCCTCGCCGTCGACCTCGTAGCTGTGACCGACCCGGACCTCGTCGAGGCCGGCCAGTACGTCGATGTGGCCGACCACGATGCCCGTAAAGCCGCTCGCGCGGGCGGCGTGGCGGAGAATCGGCATGTCGAGCCATCCGACGCGTCGCGGACGACCGGTGACGGTTCCGTACTCGCCGCCCTCGTCGCGGATGTAGGTCGCAAGCTCCTCTTCCTCCTCGTCCGCGGTTCCGTCGCCGTATCCGGGCGTCTGTCCCTCGACGCCGCCCAGTTCCGTCGGGAGCGGGCCGGTTCCGACGCGCGTCAGGTACGCCTTCACGACGCCGATCACGTCCCCTCGCCCGACGACGGTGGGGCCGAGACCGCTCCCGACGCTGGCGGCCCCCGCCGTCGGATTCGAGGAAGTGACGTAGGGATACGTTCCGTGGTCGATGTCGATCAGGGTCCCCTGCGCTCCCTCGAACATCACCTCGTCGCCGTCGTCGATCCGCCGTTGGAGGTAGGTGCCGCAGTCGACGGTCATCCCTTCCTCGGCGAGACGTTCGCCGTAATCGCGGTAGGTCTCGAAGAGTCGGTCGACGTCGAACTCCGAACCCGCCTCCACGCCGAAGACGTCCTCGACGAGCGCCCGCTTCTGCGGAACGACGTACTCCAGTCGGGAGCGGAGAAGCTCGGAATCGAGCAACTCGCCGACGCGGATGCCCCGCCGACCCGCCTTATCCTCGTAGGTCGGCCCGATGCCGCGTCCGGTGGTACCCACGGTGAGGTCACCCTTCTCGTCCTTGTCGTCCTCCTCGATACCGTCGATAACGCGGTGGTAGGGGAAGATGACGTGCGCCCGTTCGGCGACGCGAACGCTCGGGTCGAGTCCGCGCTCGCGGAGCGTATCGAGTTCGTCGAACAGCGTCTCGGGGTTGACGACGCAGCCGTTGCCGATGATGCACTCTTTCCCGCGAACGACGCCCGACGGGAGGAGAGAGAGTTTGTACTCTTCGCCCTCGTGAACGACGGTGTGCCCGGCGTTGTCGCCGCCCTGATAGCGGACGACGATGTCGGCGGCCTCACCGTAGAGGTCGACGGCACCACCCTTGCCTTCGTCCCCGAACTGCGATCCGACGATAGTGACAGTCATACCGCCCCCTTGTTTATACCCGACCTACAAATGGATGACGGTTTGTCGGAGTTACTGGCTCGAGTTATGCACAATCCTGTTCAGCTCAGTCGGTGGTCGAACGCCTCGAGAGTCGAGGGGGCGACGGCGGACCTCGTCGCCGGCGAAACGAAGCGTCCCGGCCTTCTCCTCGATCGTTTCCCGCCGTTCCGGATTCCGTGACTCCGCCGAACGAATCCCCGGTCGATACTCGAACTCTCGAACCGCACGAGACGATTCCGACCGCCGTTGTCTCGCCCCGATGGCCGAGGCGATTTTACCGCACGAGATGGTACTCCACTGCGCATGGTGCACACGAAAGTCAACTATCGGGACGTCGAGGCGGCCGCGGACGGACTGCACTTCCTTCGAGAGCCGCTCGGATGCGAGCAGTTCGGGATTTCGGTGCTCGAGTGCGAACCGGGCTGGACCGGGAAAGAACACACGCACGTCGACCGCGAGCACGAGGAGGTGTACCTCCTCGTCGACGGGTCGGCGACCGTGACGGTCGACGGCGAGGACGTGTCGATGGAGAGCGGTGACGCGCTCCGAATTCCGCCGGAAGCCACCCGTCAAATCGAAAACGGAGACGGCGAGTCGCTGTTCGTCCTCGCCGGCGCGCCGTGAGATCGAACACCTCCGGCACCCGACAACTCTTTTCGGAGTCGTCAGAAATCGTCCTCGTTACGCCGCGCGGCCGGTTAGAAAGGGATTCGCCCCCACCGACGGAGACCGAACTGTCTCCCGTGAGAAACGACGGCAGCGTTCGGAGTTCGCGCCCGCGGACGTATCGAGGCGCTCGGTGAAATTCGTGACACGTCCCGCCCGGGGTGAGATACATAATAAATTACCCGTCTTGTGTGAGGATGCGGTACGCGCTCGTGCGCGAGTACTCCACGCCGAACCGTTCTTCCAGCAGCCGTTGGACGAGCGGCGAGCTCCACTCTTCGGCGTCGTACCCGGCGTTCTCGGGCGATTCCGCCAGCAATTGGCGAACTTCCGCTCGCTCCTCGGGACCGAGCTTCGGCGGGCGACCCGGACGCGACTCGTCGCTGGCCGCGCTTCGAATCGCGTCCTCTTCGAACCGTCGAAGCCAGTTGTACACGGTCTTCCGGGAGAGGCCGTACCACTCGGCCAAGTCCGTCTGCGTGACGCCCTGCTTGTACGCGATGGCGACCATGAGCCGCTTCGTCGCCCGGACCTCCTCCGCGTCGTCGAGCGCCTCGCGGAGTTCGCTTACCGAGGTGTTCTCCAGATGGGTCATCGCGTGATACAACGAGGATATCGTGTAAATAATTTCGGGACCGAGCGGCGGTTCCGACCCCGCTACGGGAGTCGCGCCTGTATCGAGCGGAGAGGGAGGAAATCGCCGAAGGAGAAACGTATACAACCGGGACGCGCCTTGCCACTACGCACCAACGGGATAACCGCATGCACATCCATCGGATATCACTCCAGAACACAGAATTCGAAGGCAACAACAACGCGTATCTGCTCGGCGATACGGACCCCGTTTTGATAGACCCCGGGGTGGCGACCGACGCGACGCGCGAGCAACTCGCCGCCGGTCTCGCCGATCACGACCTCGAGTTCCGGGACGTCGATCGGATTTTTCTCACTCACTGGCACGCCGACCACGCCGGACTCGCCGGCGAACTGCAGGAGATAAGCGGTGCCGAGGTGTACGCCCACGAAGGTGACGCCTCGCTCGTCGCCCAGGGAGCCGCCGGCTGGGAGGCGCAGGTAGCGCGGCACGACCCGCTGTACGACGCGTGGGGAATGCCCGCGGCCAAACGCACCGAACTCCGCACCTTTTTCGAAGAACACAGACGCGTTCGTGGAAGACCGGTCGACGTGACTCCCGTCGCCGACGGTGACGCGTTCGTCGCGGACGGCGTCGCGGGAACCGTCGCGCACCTCCCGGGACACACCGCCGGACTCGCCGGCCTCGACTTCGAGGTGGCGGAGGGACGCATCCTGTTCGGGGGCGACGTCCTCCTCCCGAAGTACACGCCGAACATCGGCGGAGCGGACGTCCGCGTGGAGGCGCCGTTAGCGACCTACCTCGATACGCTGCGGACGCTCGCGAGTCGGGGGTACGGCCGGGTCTATCCCGGCCATCGCGACCCGATTTCCGCGCCGGCGGCTCGAGCCGCGGAGATCGTCGAGCACCACCGCGACCGGGCCGAGCGGGTCCTCGGGGTCGTCCGAGAGAAGCAACCGGTCGACGCGTGGACGGTGAGCGCCGAACTGTTCGGCGAGTTGGAGGGAATTCACGTCCTCCACGGGCCGGGGGAAGCGTCCGCACATCTGACGCATCTAGCGCGACACGCCGTTCTGGAAGCCACGGAGTCCGGGTACGTAACAGCCGAAGACGCCGAGGCCAAACTCGCGAACTCGCTCCCGTCGAGAACCCGCCCCTGAGGGAGTATCGATGAACCTCCGTTTCGGTGGATAGAGTCGCCGAGAAACGGGAGTCAGGTCACCGTCGATGGGTTCGTTCCGTTCGACGCGCTAGCGCCGACCGAGGGGAGACGGCGGGAGGAGACGGTGTTTGGGAGCGCGGCGGATGTGCGATCGCCGCGCGGCGACGCGAACCCCGCCTTTCGGCGACGGATCGATTCTATCGCATTCGATGCAGAACTGGGAATTTCCATCGAACGCGATTGAACTTGGGGAAGTCCGAAATTACTTGGCGCTCTAATACGATCCTCCACCCAACTTCGGTCGTCAGAAGCATGGATTCATCCGTTCTACGGTACGTCGTCGACGAATCACCGGACCCGGTCATGGTCGTCGATAGCGAAGGCGAGGTTACCTACGCCAACCGCGCGATAGGCGAACTGCTCGGTCTCGCCCCGAACGCGATGCTGGGAGCGCGCGCGAACTCGCTGTTCTCGGGATGGACGGACGCGTCGAGCCTGCTGCGGTCGGCGGCGGACGGATCGTCGCTCGATCTGACGGGTCGCCTCGCGAACGGTGAGGAAATCCCGCTGTCGTGTTCGGTGCGCGCCGTCGACGACGGCGGAACGCAGTTCGCGGCGTTCCTCCGCGAGCGCGATTCGCTGCGCGTCGAGAACGTCATCGACGCGCTGCCGGACGTGTTCTACGCCTTCGACGCGGACAGCACGTTGCTCGAGTGGAACGACCGCTTGTCGGCCGTGACCGGGTACGACGATGCCGAACTCGCGTCGATGACGCCGCTCGATTTCGTGCCCCGTGACGACCGCGAGATGATAGCCGACGCCATCGAGGACGTGCTCGGGGGCGAGCGAATCGAGACGCGCCGGTCGGCGCTGGTGACGAAGGCGGGAAAGCGCATCCCGTACGAGTTCAACGCGTCGCGCCTCGCGGACGCCGAGGAGAACGCGGTCGGATTCGTCGGGACGGGGCGGAACGTCGTCGAACGGGAGGCCGCCGAGCGGGAACTCCGAGAGAGCGAGCGGATACGGTCGACGCTCGTCTCGAATCTGCCGGGGATAGCCTACCGGTGCGCGAACGAACCGAACCGGCCGATGACGTTCGTCAGCGAGGGCTGCCGCGATTTGACGGGGTACGACCCGGACCGACTCGCGTCGGGGGCGGTGTCGTGGGACGACCTGATTCATCCGGACGACCGCGAGCGAGTGGGTGCGGAGGTGCAAGATGCACTGGCGGACGGCGAGAGCTTCGAACTCACGTACCGGATCCGAAGCGCCGACGGCGAGACGCGGTGGGTGTGGGAACAGGGTCGCGGCGTGTCCGAGGACGCGCTGAGCGCAGGCGAAGACGCCGACGGTGCGGACGGGACGGACGGGAAGACGCCGCGGGCGAACGACCTCGCCGCGCTGGAGGGACTCATCACGGACGTGACCGACCGTCGAAAAGCCAAGCAGGCGCTCCGCCGCGAGAAAGAGCAGCTCCGGTCGCTCGTTCAGGGCGTCGAGGAGTACGCCATCTTCATGCTCGACCCGGAGGGCAACGTTCGGAGTTGGAACGCCGGGGCGGAGCAGATGAAAGGATACGAGCGCGAGGAGATCGTCGGCGACCACTTTTCGGCCTTTTACACCGAGGAGGACGCCGCGCGCGACGTCCCGGAGCGAAACCTCGCGGACGCCGTCGAGCGCGGTTCCGCCGAGGACGAGGGCTGGCGGGTGCGCGCTGACGGGTCGCTCTTCTGGGCGAACGTCGTCATCACGGCGCTCCGAACCGAAGACGGAAGTCTCCGCGGATTCGCGAAGGTGACCCGCGACCTGACCGAACGCCGGGAGCACGAACGGAAACTCGCCCGGCAACGCGACGAACTGGCGACGCTGAACCGCATCAACGTCGTCATCCACGAACTCGTTCGGGCGCTCGTCTCCGCGGCGTCGCGCGAGGACGTAGAGGAGACCGTCTGCACTCGACTCGCGGAGACGAACCTCTACCAGTTCGCGTTGGTCGCGGAGCGCGACCTGAACGGCCGCGTCGTCGCGCGCACGCGGACGGGCGACGACGCGGGGTTCCACGAAATCGTCGCGTCGGCCGTCGACGAAGCGGGGTGGGAACGCCCGGCGACCGTGGCGCTCCGAGACGGGGAGTGTCGCGTCGTCCGAGATATCCCGGAGGACGAAACCGTCCCCGAATCGGTACGTTCCGCCGCCCGCGAACGCGGCATTCGCTCCGGTATCGCCGTTCCGCTGGTGTACGGGGGGACCAACTACGGCGTGCTGGTCGTCTACGCGACCCGACCCGACGCGTTCAGCGAGCGGGAGGCGGCGGGATTCGACGTGTTGGGTGAGACGAGCGGGTTCGCCATCAACGCCATCGAGCGCAAGAAGCTGTTGGCGGCCGACTCGGTGGTGGAACTGACCTTCCGAGTGACCGGACCGAACGCCCTCCTCGCCGACCTCTCGCAGCGCGCCGACTGCACGCTCGCGCTGGAAGGAACCATCTCGACCTCGGACGGTGCCTACCTCTACTACGTTCAGGTGACCGACGCTCCGCCCGAACGCATCGTCGAACTGGTCGCCGACGTTCCTGACGTCGGCGGCTGTCGGCTGGTGTCGTCGCACGGCGACGAGGGGGTCGTCGCGCTCACGGTCTCGTCGTCGCTGGTGGAGGCGCTCACCGACGCGGGTGCGAACGTCCTGTCGACGCGGGCGGAGCGCGGGGAGGAGCGGGTCGTCGTAGAGGTGCCGCACGACGCCGACGTTCGATCGTTCGCGTCGACGTTCCGCCTCCACAATCCGGACGCCGACCTCGTCGCGAAGCGGGAAATCGAGCGTCCGATTCGGACGGCCAGCGAGTTTCGAGGGCAGTTGAAGGAGGGGTTGACGACCCGCCAGCAGGCGGCGCTCCGGTCGGCCCACCTCGCGGGTTACTTCGACTGGCCGCGGGCGAGTACGGCCGAAGCAGTCGCCGACTCGATGGGCATCTCGTCGGCGACGTTCCATCAACACCTGCGGAAGGCACAGGGGAAACTCGCGGCCGCGTTCTTCGACGACGCCTCGAACTGAGTCCTCGGTCGCGCCGTCGACTCGGCGTCGCGACGCGACGGTCAGTCCCCGGCGCTGATGCTGTGAAACTCGAAGTCCGGCGACCGCGAGTCGAATCGATCCAGAACGAACGGGGCTCGCGAGAACGGACACCGTTCTCCGACGACGAGCGTCCGCACGACCCTCGCGGCGACGGGTGCGGTCATCACCCCGCGACCGTGGAAGCCCGTCGCCACGACGAGCCCACCGGGGGCGTCGCTCGGCGCGTCGATTATCGGGCGGGTGTCCGGCGTGGCTCCGTCTACGCCGGCCCACCCGTTGACGAATCGAGCCCGATCGAACCCCCGGAGAAATCTCGGTACGAGGTCGGCGACGTGGTCGCGAAACGCCTCGTCTTCGCTCTCGCTCGCGCCCTCCGGATCGTCCTCGGCGAACGACCAGCCGCCGACCAGTAGGTCGCCGTTGTGCTCCGGCCGGAAGTAGACGTGTTCGCCGGGAATCCATCCCATAGGGAACGCGTCACCGACGGTTTCGAGGGGATCGAGCACCACGCACTGAGTCCGATACGGCCGGACGGGGAGTCGAACGTGGTCGCGGAGGAGACGTTCGGTTCGCCACCCCGCGGCGACCACGACGTGCGGGGCGTCGAACGTTCCCGCCGCCGTTTCGACGCCTCTCACGCGCTCGTCCGCGATGCGAAGGCCCGTTACTTCGGTGTCGGTCAGGAACGTCGCGCCTCGGGACTCGGCGTCTTCTTTGAGCGTCATCGCGAACGCGTAGGGGTCGACGAACCCCGTGTCCCGGTGTTCGACCGCACCGGCGAATTCCCGGAGATCGAACCGAGGGAACGCAGCTTCGACGGCGTCCGGTTCCGAAAACGAAACGGCGACGCCGTCTGCGGCGAGTCGCTCGACGCGCCTGCGCGCTTCGCGCTCGCGGTCGGGCGGGACGAGTTCGAGGCTCGGCCGTTCGGTGAACTCGAACCGTCCCGTTCCGTCGTACCTCCGGAAGAATCCGGTGGCGAAGTCGGCGATGGGCGGGTTGTCGGTGTAGGACGGTGCCATCGTAATCTCGCCCGCGGCGAGCGCGGTCGCCTCCGCGGCGATTCGCTCCCGTTCGACGACGACCACGTCGTGGGTAGCGGCGAGCTCCCGAGCGACGGCGCAGCCGATGACGCCGCCGCCAACGACGACGACGTCGTGATTCGCGCACGACATGCTATCGATCGACCGATTCGACGGCGTCGGACGGTGTCCCGACCGCTCGCTCGACGTTCCCGCGGGCGGCTGTGAACGGCTCGTCGCCCCCCGCGACGGGCGTCACGCGGTCGCCTTTATCGGCCGAGCCGCGCTCCTGTTCGCTCATGAGTCACTCGTACTCGTGGTTCACGGCGCGGAACGCCTCTTCCGCGACTTCGAGCGCGCGGTCGATTTCCTCTTCCGTGTGGGTGTAGGTGGTGAAGAATCGTTCGCCCTGCATCGGATTGCCGAACAGGACGCCGCTGGCGGCGGCTTCCAGCCACCAGTCGGCGAACTGGTCTTCGTTCGCGCGCCACGAATCCCGGTAGAAGCGGATGTCGTGGTCGGTCATGTACACCTGTCCCATCGAGCCGATGTGTTGGACGTTCGCGTCGACGCCGACGTCGTCCGCGACTTCTTGGAGTCCGGAGAAGAGCCGGTCGCCGAGTCGGTCGATGCGGTCGTACACGTCGCGCTCGTCGAGGATTTCGAGCGTCTTCAGCCCCGCGGCGGTCGAAACCGGGTGGCCGTTGTAGGTGCCGCCGTGGAACGTAGAGGAGTTCCACTTCGAGGCCTCCTTCTTCTTCGGCGGGATGATCTCGTCCATTATCTCGGCCTTGCCGCCGAATCCGGCCATCTGATACCCGCCGCCCGCGGCTTTGGCGAACGTCGTCATGTCGGGCGAGATGCCGAATCTCCCCTGCGCGCTGTCCGGGCCGAGTCGGAATCCGGTCATCACTTCGTCCCAGATGAGGACGATTCCCAGCTCTTCCGTGAGGTCGCGGAGGAACTCGTGGTAGCCGTCGCGGGGAAGGAGACAGCCGCACGAGAACATGACGGGTTCGATGATAACCGCCGCGATGTCGTCGGCCTGCGAACGCAGGATGCGTTCGGTCGCCTCCTCGTCGTTGAAGGGGAAGGCGACCACGGTGTCGCTCACCGCGTCCGGAATGCCGGTTCCGTAGGAGACGGTGTTGGGCGCGTCGGCCGGCCCGAGGGCATCCTCGCTGGCGTAAACGCTCTGAAGCGCGTAGTCGTGCGCTCCCGCGTAGCCGCCCTCGGGTTTGGCGATCTTATCCCTCCCCGTGTACGAGCGCGCGACCCGCATCGCGTGCATCGTGGCTTCGCTCCCGCTGTTCGACAGCCGCACCTTCTCGATGCTCGGGGTCATCTCCGCGACCTTCTCCATGAATTCGATGGCGACCGGTTGAGGAGTGGCGGTCAGGTCGCAGGTATCGACCTGCTTCTTGACGGCCTCGCGCACTTCGGGATGGCCGTGGCCGAGGATGATCGGGCCGAGCGCGAGCAGGAAGTCGAGATACTCGTTGCCGTCGATGTCGTAGAGATACGATCCGTCGGCTTCCTCGACGTAGAACGGGTAGGGGTCGAACGACCGGACGTTCGACTCGACTCCGAGGGGCGTGACCTTCGACGCTCGGTCGTGGAATCGCTCGCTTTCTGGCGTTCGGTCTCGGAGTCGGTCCGCGTGATCCGGTTCTTGCTCTTTGTCACCGAGGCTCATTGCACCATACGACGGAGGAGTACCCAATAAATCTTTGGCAAAAGATGCCCCACTACGAAAATGATGCGGTGTAGTTACGGAGTAGGGGGAAATAATACGACTACGGGGTGCGATCGAGGGGGAGTATCAGTCCCTTCAATCCTCCGCCCGTCTTCCGAATCTCGCGGACGTCGAGTTCGACGACCTCCACACCCCGTTCGACGAGCGCGTTCCGGACGTACGGATTTCCGGACGGCACCAGCACCTCCCCCGGTTCGACCACGATGGTGCTCGTCGCCCGATTGCGCTGCTCGCGCATCGGCACTTCGATGGTTTCGATTCCCCGGTCGTGCAGGAGTTCGACGAACTCGGCGGGAACCGCCTGCGGGTACACGAGCGCGAGGTCGGCGTCGACCATGCCGAACACGAGCGCGAGGTGCGTCTGTCCGGTGCTCTCCGTGCTACCGAAGATGGGAACGTCGACCACGTCGATGTCGTACGTTTCGAACACGTTCCGAACCTGCCGGATGCCCTCGGCGTTGGTCGTCCGCGACCGCCCGATGGCGACTGTCTCCTCCCCGATCCACACCATGTTTCCGGCCTCGAATCCCCCCGATCCGTGAACGGTGTGATAGATCGGGATGCCGAGTTCGACCGCGCGCTCGGTCACTCGGCGTTCCTCGCCGTGACGGGTCTCTTCGACCATCTTTCCGACGACCAGTCCGCCCTCGATCGCGAACCCGACGTCGCGGACGAACAGGGACTCCGCCAAACCCTCGCAAGCGTCGTCGAGCCGATGAACCGTCACGCCGCGTCCCTCCAGCTCTTCGACCAGCGCCGCGTGTTCGCTCGCCGCGCTCTCCTGGCGGGGCAGGCCGTCCCAGTCCCATTCGTCGGGGTCGACCACGGTGCTGAACTCCGGGCCGGGTTCGTGAACGAGCACGCTCTCCAATCGACCGACTTCGGTTCTCACCGACGGCGAGAGGTCCCAACGGGACATCATCCGGGGAGGTCGAGTCGCTGCTCTTCTTTCACGCTCCGGAGGGCCACGTCGGTCGACGTCGAAAGTACCCCTTCGTACCGACCGATGCGGCTCAGAAGGTCTGTGAGCGCCGATCGCTCGCCGACCCGCACTTTCAGTAAGAGGTCGGCCTCGCCGGTGAGTTCGTGTATCTCCTGAATCGCGGTCTCCTCGGCGAGGCGTTCGGCGACCTCCGAGAAGTGCCCGGCCTCGGTTCGGACGCGGATGAACGCGACGTCGTTCAAGCCGAGCAGTTCGGGGTCGAGGACCGCCCGGTAGTCCTGGATGTACCCCTCCGCTTCGAGCGTGTTCACGCGCTCGTGAATCGTGGCGCTTCCCATGTCGAGCCGACGGGCGATTTCGGACAGCGCGGTTCGCCCGTCGGCTTGGAGTATTTTGAGTATCTTCCGATCGATTTCATCGAGGGTCATATCGTTCATTTTTCTGCTGCGTTCTCCTATTCGTTCCGTTTCCTCGTACGATGTTCAGTCTTCTCGCCGGTTCGCGTCGGCGTACGGCCTAACGGCGGCGTCCGTTCGCGACTTCCGGAGCGCGGTCACGTCGACCGAATAGGTCGCCGCGGCCGATTCGTCCCGCGGCAGCGAGAGCCGCGTTCCGTGCGCCCCCACGACGTCGTCGCAGGGCGCGAACACCGCCGACCGTCCGGTTCCAGTGAGGTCGCCGCCCGGTCGGTTCCCCACGACGCTGACCTGCGCGACGTACAACTGGTTCTCGACCGCGCGCGCCGCGGAACAGCGGCGAACGCGCTGGTACCCCGCTTCGTCGGCCGTCCACGACGGCACGGCGACGACCTCGGCACCGCGGTCCGCGAGACCGCGGACGAGATTCGGGAACTCCACGTCGTAACACACCGCGACGCCGATGCCGACGCCCTCGTGCTCGACGACCGGTGCCGGCCCGTCCCCCGGTCGTTTCCCTCGTCGCCGTTCCTCCGGAGTCGGGTGGAGCTTATCGTACGTGCGGACGCTCGAACCCGGAACCGCGATTGGGCACCGGTTGTAGGTCGAGCCCTCGTCGGTGGCGTCGTAGGACCCGCCGACGACGACGGCGTCGCGCTCGTTCGCGGCCGACGAGAGGAATTCGTGCAGGCGCGCTCGCTCCCCCGGGTCGATTCCCGTCGCGTCGGCGTCCCCCGCCTCTTCGAGGCGATCGTTCGCGAACAGTTCCGGGAGGACGTACAGGTCGGCGTCGCCCGCGCGGTCGAAGGACGCCTCGACGCGCCGTAACAGCCCGTCGAGCGACTCCACGCCGCGGAGTTCGTACTGGCAGAGAGCGATCACGAAAGTTTCGCCGCCGTCCATGTGCCTCCTGAGATATGCGGGAGGGAGTCAAAAACTTTGTCCGCGTTTCGGCACCTGCACCGAGAGATGCTCGACCGAAACCGAATCAGAACAAAACTTATTTCGTGGGGGGCCGATGACATGGCAAGGAAACGCATGGCAAGCGAAACCACAACGCGGGAGCAGGAAGTCGAGGCGGAGACGGGCCTCGTCCGCCGGCTGCGCGGGAACCGCTGGACCGGGCTGGTCGTGAACATCGCCCCCAGCACCTTCTGGCTGGTCACGTTCTTCCTCGTTCCACTGGCCGTGATGTTCTACTACAGTTTCGGACAGCGAGGAGCGTTCGGCGAGGTGCTCATCGCACCCGAGTACCTCGGCCTCCAACAGTACCGCCTGTTCTTCGTCCCCGACGACGCGACCGTGCCGGAAGCGGCGTGGTACTCCGTCGCGTGGGTGGTGGAGGCGCTGCTCCCCTTCGGCGTCGAACTCGCGGCGGGCGAGCCGACGCCCTACGTGCAACTGACGCTGAAAAGCATCGGCTTCGGGGTGGTGGCGACCGTGATCTCGTTCGTCGTCGGCTATCCCGTCGCCTACTACGTGGGACGCATCGCGCCCGAGGAGTATCAGGACCTGTTGTTGGTGCTGATAATCCTCCCCTTCTGGGCGTCGTTCCTCGTCCGCATCTACGCGATACAGATCCTCCTGTCGGGAAACAGCGTCCTGACGAACGCGCTGGGGATTCTCCCCTTCTTCGAGGCCGGGCAGTCGCTGATGAACTCGCGGTTCGCGGTCATGGTCGGGTTGGTGTACATCTGGATTCCCTTCATGATACTGCCCGTGTACGCGAGCATCGAGGAGATCGACTTCACGCTTCAGGAAGCCGCCATGGATTTGGGGGCGAACCGACTGCAGGCGTTTCGGCGGGTCGTGTTCCCGCTGTCGATGCCCGGCGTCGTCGCCGGGAGCCTGTTGGTGTTCATCCCGAGCACGGGGGCGTACGTCATCCCCGACCTGCTCGGCGGCACCGACAGTCAGATGATCGGCAACTTCATCGCGGAGCAGTTCGGCGCGGCGGGCAACTGGCCGCTCGGCGCGGCGGGTTCGTTCACCCTGATGGGGATCATGCTGCTCGCGATAGCCGTCTATCAGCGGTACGGGAGCGCTGATCTCGCGTGAGCGCGGAAACGCCCGGTCGCGGCTGGTTCGCTCGCGTGCGCTCGCGACTCTTTCGACACGGCGGCGCGCTACTGGCGGTCGAAGCCGCCCTGGTCTACCTGTTCCTCTACGTCCCCATCGCCGTCCTCATCGCCCTTTCGTTCAACGACTCTCGATACGCGTTGGTGTGGCAGGGGTTCACGACCGAGTGGTACGAGGCGCTGCTCGCGGGCGAGACCGTCGCCCGCGTCAACCCCGACGCGGCGTTCTCGGCGCTCGTCCACTCGGTCGAAATCGCGGTCGCCACCGTCGTCGTCAGCACCGTCTTCGGGACGATGCTGGCGTTCGCGCTCGACCGCTACGAGTTCCCCGGCAAGGGGTTGTTCACCGGCGTCGTCTACATGCCCATCATCATCCCGAGCATCGTGATGGGTATCTCGCTGCTGCTGTTCTTCAACATCGTCGGGATGTCGCTCGGACTGCACACCGCCACCATCGGACACATCGCGTTCGACATTAGCTTCGTCGCCATCGTCGTCCTCGCGCGTCTCCAGCGGTTCGACCGGACGCTGGAGGAGGCGGCCAAGGACCTCGGCGCAAACGAACTCGAGACGTTCCGGTACGTCACGCTCCCGCTGTTGAAACCCGGCATCGTGGCCGGTGCGTTACTCGCGTTCGCCATGAGCTTCGACGACTTCGTGGTCACCTTCTTCATCATCGGCAACCAGAACACCCTGCCGATATTCTTCTTCTCGATGGTTCGGCAGGGCATCACGCCGGGCGTCAACGTCGTCGCCGCGCTCATAATCGTCGTCACGATGGCGGTCGTCGCGGTCGCCCAATGGTTCGAGGGACCGATATGGTAGAAAAACCTTCGGATATTGGTCCCCACTTCCCCAAACTTTATGTCATATACACCCTTCTACCCGAAAAGAGCGGGTGTGATACACATGGACAAACACAGCACGTCCCGGGACGGTAGGCGGCGATTCCTCAAGACGACCGGCACCCTCGCCGCGGTCGGACTGACGGGGCTCGCCGGCTGTACGGGCGGGAGCGGTCAGAACGACCAGACCGGCGGTACGACCACGACGTCCGGTACGACCGCGGGGAGCGCCAATCCCAGGCAGAAGTACGATCTGAAGGAGCTCGACTACGACCTCGAAAACCAGCTGAACATCTTCCAGTGGGGCGACTACTGGCCCGACGGGACGGTTCAGGACTTCGAGAAGGCCTACGGCGTGAAGGTCAACGTCTCGAACTACGCCTCCAACGAGGAGATGTTCAGCAAACTCAAGGCCGGCGGAACCAGCCAGTACGACCTCGTGTTCCCCAGCGACTACATGATCAACGTCCTGGTGAACCAGGGGATGGTTCGAAAATTGAACAAGAAGAAGATTCCCAATTACGGGAATCTCGGTAAGAAGTTCACCGACACGCCGTACGACCCCGACCCCGGTACCTACTCCGCGCCGTACCAGTGGGGAACTTCCGGCATCGGGTACAACAAGGAGATGCTCGGCGGGAACGCGAACATCAACTCCTGGGACGCGATGTGGAACCAGAAGTGGAAGGGCCAGATGACGATGCTCGACGACATGCGCGAGACCATCGGCGCGGCCCTGAAACGGCTCGGGTACTCGCTGAACACGAAGGACGAGGCGAAGATCGAGGAAGCGAAAGAGATGCTCGTCAACCAGAAGAGCCTGCTCAAAACGTACGACTCCTCGAACTTCACCACCAACCTCATCAACAAACAGGCGAGCCCGGTTCACGCGTGGTCCGGCGGCGTGTTCCAGGCGTACTGGGAGACGCACAAGAACGGCTCCTCGCCCATCGGGTACACGGTGCCGAAGGAGGGCGGCGTCATCTGGGTGGACAACGGCGCGATTACCAAGCAAGCGACCCATCCGAACGCCGCTCACGCGTTCATCAACTACTACCTGAACGCGAAGATCGGCGCGCGCATCACCAATTGGACGTACTACGGCAGCCCGAACGAGACGGCCGAGAAGCACATCAGCGAGGACATTCTGAACAACAAGAGCATCTATCCCGACCCGAAGACGATGAAGAAACTCGAATACATCCAGAACATCGGCCAGGCGACGCAGGCCTACAGCCGTGCGTGGACCGAAATCAAGAACGCCTGACACATGGTGAGATACGACGTTCGACTCGACGGAATCACGAAGCGGTTCGACGACGTGGTCGCGGTCGACGACGTAAGTCTCGACATCGAAGCCGGAAAGTTCCTCACCTTACTCGGCCCCTCGGGGTGCGGGAAGACGACGCTACTGCGGTGTATCGACGGGTTCGAGACCCCCACGAGCGGTGACGTGTTCATCCGCGGCGAGCGAGTCAACGACATTCCGCCGTTCGAGCGCGACACGAGCATGGTGTTCCAGTCCTACGCGCTGTTTCCGCACATGACCGTCGGCGAAAACGTCTCGTTCGGCCTCGAAATGCAGGGGCTCCCCGACCGCGACCGGGCGACCGACGGCGGTGTCACGACGAACCGCGGGTTCGGCGCGGCCTTCAAGCGGCTCGTCGGTCGAAGCGGAACCGAAGAGATAGACGCCCGCGTCGCCGAAGCGCTCGAACTGGTCGAACTTCCCGGGTACCAGGACCGGAGGGTGAGCGAGCTTTCGGGCGGCCAGCAGCAACGAGTGGCGCTCGCCCGCGCGTTGATCACCCAACCGACCGTGCTGTTGCTCGACGAACCGCTCGGCGCGCTCGACCTGAAGCTTCGAAAGAACATGCAGGTCGAGCTGAAGAACCTTCAGGAGGACCTCGATACCACGTTCGTCTACGTCACGCACGACCAGGAGGAGGCGCTGACGATGAGCGACGAAATCGCGGTCATGAACGACGGTCGCCTCGAACAGCTCGGATCCGCGACGGAGATATACGAGGAGCCGGAGACGGAGTTCGTCGCCGACTTCATCGGCGAGACCAACCTCATCAGGGGTGCCTACGCCGAGACGCCGGAGGGCGCGGTCGTCGAGCGAGACGGATTCTCGTTTCGCGTGCCGCACGAACCCGACGCCGACGGGGAGGTGTCGTTCGCCGTTCGACCGGAGAAGATCAGATTAGGAGCGGACGCGCGAGGACTGGACAACGCGTTCGAGGCCGAAGTGACGGAGGAGATATACAAAGGGAACCTCGGCAAGTTCGTCGTGGAACTGCCGAACGGCCTGGAGCTCACCGTCGACATGCAGATAACCGACCGCGGCGAGTATCTCTCGACCGGTCGAACCGTGACGGTCGGGTGGTCGGCCGACAACGCCGTCGTGCTGACGCGGTGAGGGACCGACCGTGCAGGGGACGATTTCGAACACGATACCCGTTTTCCAATGACAGACTACACCGACTCACTCGGAGCGAATCACGAATCGGCGATAGAAGACGCGACCGACGGCGTCACGTTCGGCGTCGTCGTCGACGGTGCGAGCAGAGCGGCGGCAGCCGACGAGACGTTCGCGCCCGACGACCCCGCGATCGCAGCGCCCATCGCGGACGTGGCGCGCGGCCGCAGGAAAGACGTCGACGACGCGGTAGCCGCGGCGACGGCGGCGTACGAGGGCGAGTGGGGCCGGACGACGCCGATGGAACGCGGCGACGCCATTCGGGAGTGGACGGACGTGCTTCGCGACCATCTCGACGAGCTCGCCCTCCTCGAAACCCTCGAAGTCGGAAAGCCGTTATCGGCCGCGCGTGCGGACGTTTCGACGGGTCTGGACTTCTTCGAGTACTACGCGGCGGCGGCGGTCGGCGAGGAAGGGTCGGTGCCGCCCGTCGGCGAGGACTCGTTCGCGTACGTCAGGCGGGAACCGTACGGCGTGACCGGCCAGATTCTCCCGTGGAACTATCCCGTCCTCCTGATGGGCTGGAAGGTCGGCGCGGCCCTCGCGGCGGGGAACACGTCGGTGACGAAACCGGCGGAACAGGCCCCTCTGGCGGTGATACGGGCGGCTCAACTCGCGGAGGGTATCCTACCGGACGGCGCGTTGAACGTCGTTCCGGGGTTCGGCGACGAGGCGGGCGCTGCGGTCGCCGGCCACGACGGCATCCGAAAAGTATCGTTCACGGGGTCGGTTCCCGTCGGCCAGGAAGTCATGCGGGCTGCTGCGAACGACGTGACCCCCGTCACGCTGGAACTCGGCGGGAAGAACCCGTTCGTGGTGTTTCCCGACGCGGACGTGGAAGCGGCGGCGCGGACGGCGGTCGTCGCCGGTCTCTACAACAACGGCCAGTCCTGCGACTCGGGGACCCGCCTCGTCGTCCACCGAGACGTGAAAGAGGAGTTTCTCGATCGCTACCTCGACGCCGTGGAGGCCCGGACGGTCGGCGACCCGCTTCGAGACGCGAATCAGGGACCGCTCTGTTACGCGACGCACCGGAAGAAAGTCGAAGAATACGTCGAACTCGGCGAAAAAGAGGGAGCGACCGTTCTCGCGGGTGGAAATCGTCCCGCCGACGCGGAACTCGAGAACGGATACTTCTTCGAACCGACGGTGTTCGGCGACGTGGAACCGGGGATGCGAATCGCGCAGGAGGAGGTGTTCGGCCCGGTTCAGTTCGTCTCGGAGTTCTCGACGTACGAGGAGGCCGTCGACGTGGCGAACGGGGTGACGTACGGACTCACGGCCGGCGTGTTCACGCGGGACGCCTCGCGCGCGCACCGGGCGGCCGCGGACATCGAGGCGGGGAGCGTCTGGGTGAACCAGTACTTCGGCACCGTCCCGGGAACGCCGTTCGGCGGATTCAAGCAGTCCGGTATCGGCCGCGAGTGCGGAAAAGAGGCGCTCTCGGAGTACACGCAGAGCAAGTCCGTCCACCTTTCGCTCGGCGACCCGTCGCTTTGACGCCCTCCCCGTAACCGTTGGCCAACCGCCCCGCGCGGCGGACCAACCATCGACAGATTCGATAACCCGGCGATTCAGACGAAATCTTTACGCTGTCGGGCCCAAATCCCAGAAAGATTTTTGGCACACCTCCTCATTTGATAGGGTGACTCACATGAGACAGCTTTACATAGGCGGAGAGTGGGTCGACGCCGAGTCAAACGAAGGTATCGACGTCGATTCGCCCGTCACGGGCGAGGTCATCGACACCGTCCCCGACGCGTCCCCGCACGACGTGCGGAGAGCGGTCGAAGCGGCCCGTCGCGCACAGCGCGAACTCGAGGAGATGACCGCGTTCGAGCGGGCGGCGGTGCTCGACGAGGTGACCGACTACTTCGAGGAACACGAGGACGAAATCGCCGAACTCATCACCCGCGAAGAGGGGAAACCGCTCCACGAGTCCTACGAGGAGACCGAGTACGTCATCGAATCGAGCGACGACTACGCGCACGACGCCATCCGCCTGTTCGGCGACGTCGTCCCCTCGGAGTTCCGGGGGCGGTTCGCGTACACCCAACGCGAGCCGTACGGTCCGTGCGCGGTTATCAGCCCGTGGAACTTCCCGCTCGAAGTCCCCGGCGGCAGCATCTACTCGGCGATCGCCACCGCCAACCCGGTGGTGTTCAAACCGGCGGAGGAGACGCCGCTGACGGCCTACCACATCGCGAAGGCGTTCGAGCGGTCGAGCCTCCCGGACGGTGCTTTCAACCTCGTCACGGGCGCGGGCGAGACCGGCGCGGAGTTGGTCGGTCACGAGGACGTTCGGCTCATCGCCTTCACCGGTAGCACCGCGGTCGGCCAGCAGATCGCGAAGACTGCCGCGGAGCGCAACGCCCAGTGCCTGCTGGAGATGGGCGGGAAGGACCCGATTCTCGTCCTCGACGACGCCGACGTGGACCACGCCGCCGAGAGCATCGTGATGGGGAGCAACTGGAACGCCGGCCAGGTCTGCTGCGGTACCGAGCGCGTCATCACGACCGAAGGAATCCACGACGAGTTGGTCGATGCGGTGGTGGAGAAGACCGAGGCCCTCACGCTCGGCGACCCCTTCGAGGAGGGAACCGACGTGGGACCGATGGTGAGCGAACGAATCCAGCGAAAAGTCAAAGACCACGTCGACGGTGCGGTCGAGCAGGGCGCACGACTGTTGACCGGCGGCGACACCGACGGTCTGTTCTACGACCCGGCGGTGCTGGACGACGTGACCGAGCAGATGGACATCGCCACCGAGGAGACGTTCGGCCCGGTGACGCCGGTCGTCCGCGTCGACGATTACGAGGCGGCCATCGAAGTCGCCAATCGTTCGCGGTACGGCCTTCAAGCGGCCATCTTCACCGATTCGCTCGAACGGGCTCACGACGCCGCCAATCGCCTGAAGGCGGGCGGCGTCTTCGTCAACGAGACCAACAACTACTGGGAGCGGTTGCTCCCGTTCGGCGGATACGGCGAGAGCGGTTCCGGCGGCCGGTACGGAAGCAAGTGGCACCTCGAAGCGATGACGCAAACGAAGGCGGTCATGATGAACTATAAGAATTACTGATATGAAGGTGATTTCGCTCGGCGGGTGCGGTGCGATGGGTCGCGCGACGTCCCACGAACTCGCGGAGAACGGTGACGTCGAACTGATCATCGCGGACGCCGACCGCGACGCCGCCGAGGACCTCGCCGCCGAACTCCCCGGCGAGGTCGACGCGACGAGGGTCGACGTGACCGACCGCGACCGACTGGTCGACGTACTCGTCGACGCGGACGTGGTGGCGAACGCGCTTCCCTACTCCTTCAACGTCGACGTGATGGAAGCGTGTCTGGAGGCGGACGCTCACTACCTTGACCTCGGCGGACTGTACCACAAGACGCGAGAACAACTCGAACTCGACGGAGCGTTCGACGACGCCGGACTCACGGCGGTCCTCGGCATCGGTGCCAGCCCGGGACTGACGAACGTCGCGGCCGCGCGGGGTGCCAGCCGTCTCGATCGCGTGGACGAAGTTCACATCCGAACCGGGGCGAAAGGCGGCGGCGACGGGTTCGCTTACTCGGCCAAGACGATACTGGACGAACTCACCATGAACCCCGTCGTCTTCCATGACGGCGAGTTCGAGGAGCTCGAACCGCTCTCCGGCCGCGAAACCTACACGATGCCGGAACCCGTCGGCGAAGTGGAGGGGTTCCACAGTATCCACTCGGAACTGGCGACGATGCCCGACACCTTCGAAGGGGTCGAAACCGTGGATTTCCGGGTCGCGTTCTCGCCCGACCTCGTGAACATCTGCGACGTGCTCATCGGGTTGAACCTCACCAGCGAGGAAGAAGTCGAGTTCGCGGGGGCCGAGTTCAGTCCCCGCGAGTTCCTGGACTGGCACCTCGACCAACAGCCGAAACCCGGCGCGGTGGAGGAGTGGAAGTCGTTCCGGGTGGACGTGGTCGGCGAGGAAGACGGCGACCCCGCTCGCTATCAGCTTACCACCGTCGTCGAGTCTCGACTCGACGACTGGGGGTTGAAGGCGACCGCGGTCTGGACGGGTGTGCCGATGGGCATCGCGGCGGAACTCGTCGGCCGCGGTGACGTGCTCGACACCGGAGCTAAGCCGCCCGAACAACTCCTCGACCCCGAACTGTTCATCGACGAACTCCGGGAGCGCGGCATCGAAATCGTCGAAACGCGGCGCGAATGAGGCGGTGACGAAAGGCCACCCCGCTCGGCGGTTCACTGCTCCAGTTTTGCGAGCCGTTCGAGCGAACTCTGTTCGGTTTCGCGGTCGATATCCGCGCCCTCCAGCATCGAACGCATGTACTCTATCGACCGGTCGTATCGCTCGCGCTTGACCGGGTGCGGCGTTCCGTCCTTCCCGCCGTGGGCGAAGGCGTACTTCGCCGGGTCCTCCCGGGAACTCTCGGTGTCGTAGACCAACTCCGCGATCAGCGCCAGCGCTCGGAGCGAGCCCGGTCCGATTCCCTCCAGTTCCACGAGTTCCTCGTAATCGTCGGGTTGGTACTCGTAGGCTCGCTGAAGCTGGTCGAGCGCCCTCTCGGAGACGTCCACCCGACGGAGTCGGTGATGATCGGGCATCGTCAGGTCGGAACCGGCGGTCAGGTCGATTCGGGTGCGCTCGCCCTCGCTCGCGTCTCCGGCCGCTTCGCCGGTCGACGCGTCGGAACCGAAATCGGCCAACGAGCGCTGTCCTCGCAGTTCGCGCTTGAGGTGGGCCGGGTCGTCCCGCACTAGGTCCACCGACACGGCGCGGGTCTCCCCGGACGACTCGGCCGTGAGATCCAGCGGGTCGGAGCGGCGCTCCTGCGCGCAGATGGCCGTCTGGGGTTCCTCGACGAAGCTCCGGACGTCGTCGGCCAGCCAGTGGTACCGCCGCGCCGTCGAATCGCTCATCCCCTGCTGGACGACGCACCACGTCCCCGTCTCCGAAATCGCCATGGTGTGGTGGTACAGGACGTGGGAATCCTGGACGCAGCCGTTGTCCACCGCCGCGCTCATCCGCGAGATTCGCTTCAGTTCGTCGCGGGTTTCCGCCGAGATATCGAGTCCGCTGGCGTCTATCTCGTCCGGCGTCTTTCTGGACGTCGCACCCTTCCCCCCGACCACGGCGATGCCGTGTTTCTGCGGGGAGAGCGCCGTTTTTAGCGCCCCCATCGTCGTCGTGGTGACGCCCGAGGAGTGCCAGTCGAATCCGAGGACGCACCCGAGCGCCTGGAACCAGTACGGGTCGGAAAGTCTCCTGACGAGTTCGTCCCGGCCGTACTCCTCGACGACCGCCTCCGAGATGGCTCCGCCGAGGTCGACCATCCGGTCGAAGAGCCACCGCGGCGTGGAACCCGTGTGCAGAGGGAGGTCGGCGCTGGCGCGTCGAGTCATCGATAGCCGACGCTAGGGCGCGGAGCGGTAAGAGTGGACGGCGGGGAGTGAAAGTGACGGGGAAGGCGGCCGTTCCAAAAAAGTTCAGAGCTTCGCGCCGCGATTTCGCCACGCCAAGACGAGGCCCGCCACCAGCGCGACCACGACGACCGCGTGGTACACGACGTCCGGGAGGGTTCGGGGGCCGATGCCGACGATGATCGTCCAAATTCCGACGAGCGTACCGAGCAGCGCGAACGCCTGTACGCCCGCGGCGACGGCGAACAGCGAGCGCGGACGAACCAGCGTCACCGCCAAGCCCACGAGCAGCACGGTACCGAGCACGCTTTCGGCGAGCATCGCCTCGCGGTGCTCGTATCCGGAGAGGAGGATCCCCGCGTGAACTGCGGCGGCGAGGAGGAACGAGACGCCCTCCGCACCCAGCAGCGCGCGCATCGTCCGTTTCGTGGACTCTCTCCGTTTCACCCGGTTAGTCGACGTTTCCATGCCGTCTAAGACGGGGGCGGACACGTTGACCGTTTAGTCGAACACGTTCGACGTTTCGCAACGGTCGTCGGAGAGTTCCCGCCGAATCCGCGCTACTAACGACGAACCGGCCGATTCGACGACGCCGACCGTCTACCGAACGGCCGAACTCGACGCTCGATCGAGGCAGTACACGACCACCGCGGCGAGCAGTAAATCGAGCGCGACGAGCACGACGAGCGACGGGACGATGACGCCCCCATTCCCACCCGGAAAGCGTGATCGTTCGGGTGGCGTCCGCCCCGTACGTGACCGGGTTCGCCGAACTGACCGCTCGAAGCCATCCCGGCAGCGCACGCTCCGGGACGAACGCCGTGCTCGCGAAGAGTAACGGGAACTGGACGAGATTCGTCGCGCGTCTCGGCGAGGCCGGCGAATTCGAGGAGGTCGTCGATCCGGTCCCTCCGGTCGTCGGCGGGAACGCCGTAGGCGCGACAGGCGAACCGGAGGTTCTCGCGGACGGTGAGCGCCGGGTCGATGCTCGTCTCTTGAGCCATGTTACCGATCGCCTCCGAAGAACTCGCCGCTCGGGATGTCGAGCGTGACGTCGGATACCGCTTCGGTACCGTTCGAGTACGTCAGCCCGATGTCGGTCGCTTCGATGGCTTTCGCTCGCTCGCGGCCGATTTCGGTCGTGCGTCGAGGAGGTTGCATGGTCGTGCTCACGGCGTCTAGTAGGCCGCCACCCGCCGTCGTCGTTCGCGCGAAGATGTTCGCGGCATCCGACGGGCGATCGAACCGTCGACCGGTCGATGATTCGAAGGGACGCCGGCGGTGCCGTCGTCGTCGGAGACCGTTCTCGCGCTCGCGGACGATGGTAACGCATCCACAGAGCGCGCCGTCGAAACGGGAAGTCCGCCCGGTAGGGCGGGGAGGAATCACCCCTTGGAGTACACGTTACACCACGCATCCGGGGCTATCTCCCCCTCGACGCGGCTGCACGTGCCCGCGCCGTCACCGTTTTCCGGCGGATCGTAAAACCGACAGTTCGAGCACCGCTGGTCACCTTTCGGACGATTTCGATAGTTCACCTGCGCTTTCGATGCCTTTCCGGTGATACTCGAACAACCCGCGACGGAGATGGCGCTCCCGGCTCCGAGCAACCGAAGGAATCGACGGCGTGCCGTCTTCGTGTGCGTCGGTGCGTCGAACGTGCTTTCGACCGCGTCGGTATCGGATCGTCTCATGCCACAGAGGAAGCGGGAACGCACCGTAGTCGTTCGCTCGAACGTGTTCGCAGGTACGCGGATAAGGCCGGCCGTCGACGATACGGATATGCCCAGGGCACGAGTGAAGTTCAAACCGCCGGGGAACGCGCGCGGCGGTCCGTTTCGGTTGTCGAGCGAGCGCCCGAACGACGAGTTTCGAATTCTGAGCGCCTACCCGACCGAGAAAGGGTTGTTCGTCGTGTTGGAGGCGACGATGGCGGATACGTCGGTCGTTCTCGATATGTTCGAGGGTGCGCCGAGGTCGAGGGTCTCCTCCTACGAGGTGCTCCACGCCGACGAGCGGACGGTCCTGCTGCAGTTTCAACTTCCGTTCGTCCCCCCTCCGTACCGGGCGCTTCTGGCCTCGGGAAATCTGCCGCAGTTTCCCTACGTCCTCGATGACGGCTGGCTAGTCTGCGAGCTCACCACTTCGCAGGAACGACTGTCGCGGTTCCGAGACGAGTTGGAGGGGACGGGATTCGCCTTCGAGGTCGTCTGGGTCACCCAGTCGCTCGACCCGACCGAGCTCTTGACCGACCGCCAGCGGCGGTTTCTTACCGAAGCCGTCGAACGCGGGTACTACGATACGCCGCGTCGGTGTTCGCTCACCGACCTCGCGACCGCGCTGGAAGTCAGCAAATCGACGGCGAGCGTCGTACTCCACCGCGCCGAGGAGACGATCATCAAGGAGTTCTTCGCAGAGCCGGCGGAGTGAGAAAACGGAACGCGTTACTCCGCTCGGATGCGCCCCAATACGTCCCCCCGCGCGAACTCGCCCCCTTCGGGAACGAGCACGTCGACCACCTCGCCGCCCGCCGGCGCGGGAACGTCGACGCTCACCTTCTCGATCTGAATCTCGGCGATGGTACTTCCTTCTTCCACGCGCCCGCCCTCGCGGACGAACCAGTTGGAAACGACCGCCTCCTCGACGTCCTCGGCGTCCTCGGGCCACACGTCGGCGGAGTCGACGTCGACCGTTCCCCCGCTCATCCCTGTAGCTCTCGGATCGCGTCGGCGATGTCGTCCGCGTCGGGGTTGACTTCCCGTTCGAGCGGCCGGGCGTACGGAATCGGCGCGTCGGGCATCGTGACCCGTCGGACGCCCTCCAGATCGTCGAGGGCGCACTCGGTCGCCTGGGCGATTATCTCGCCGGAGACGCCGAACGAGCGGTAGTCCTCGTCCACGACGACCAGTCGCCCGGTCTTCTTCACCGACGACTCGACGGTGTCGGTGTCGAGGGGCACGAGCGTTCGCAAGTCGACGACCTCGGCGTCGATTCCCTCGTCGGCCAGTTCCTCGGCGGCCGCGAGCGCCCGGTGGACGTGCAGGCCGAGCGTGACGACGGTGACGTCCTCGCCCTCGCGTTTCACGTCGGCCTCGCCGAACTCGACGGTGTAGTCGTCCTCGGGCACCGGCGTCTTCGGCCCCTCGGGCGCGGGCATCCAACCGATGCCCATCAGCCGCTTGTGGAAGAGGTAGACCACCGGGTCGTCGTCGCGGATGGCGGCGTGCATCAGCCCCTTGGCGTCGTAGGCGGTCGACGGGACGACCACCTTCATGCCCGGAAGGTGGGCGAAGGTTCCGTACAGCGTCTGCGAGTGCTGGGCGGCGTCGTTGTACGTGCCGCCGACGGCCGTCATGAGAACCATCGGGACGTTGACCGCGCCGCCGCTCATGTACGTGTTCTTCGCCATCTGGTTGTATATCTGGTCCATACAGACGCCGAAGAAGTCGACGAACATCAGTTCGGCAATCGGACGCATTCCGGCCTGCGCCGCGCCGACGGCCGCGCCGATGAAGCTCGTCTCGCTTATCGGCACGTCCATCACGCGGTCGCGGCCGAACTCCTCCAACAGCCCGTCGGTGCTGTCGAAGATGCCGCCGTAGTCGGCGACGTCCTCGCCCATGACGAACACGTCGTCGCTCGCCTCCATCTCCGCCGCGATGGCCTCGACCATCGCCCGACTCATCGTGAGTTCGCGCTCGGTCGCCTCCTGCGCTTGCGCCATCAGTCGTCACCCCCCGTGGAAGTCGCCGGCCTCCGCGGCCAGTTCTCCGGCGGGTTCGCGAACACGTCCTCGTACGCCGCCTCCGGGTCGGGTTCTGGCTGCTCTTTGGCCCACTCGATGGCGTCGTCGACGCGCTCCTCGGCGCGCCGGCGAATCGCGTCGAGGTCGTCGTCTTCGACGTCTCGCTGGCGAAGGTCGTCGGCCAGACGCTCGATGGAATCAAGACGCCGGGCGCGCTCGGCGTCCTCTTCCGGGCGGTAGGCTTCGGCGTCGCCCATGAAGTGACCCATCCGGCGGTGTACCTGCACGTCGAGCAGCGTCGGACCGTTGCCGGTGCGGGCTCGGCCGACGGCGTCCGCCGCGGCGTCGTACACCGCGATTGCGTCGTCGTAGTCCACTCGAACGCCGGGCAGGTCGAACCCGTCGGCGCGCTGCGCGCAGTTCTCGACGTCCGTCACCCGCCCCTTGGGCATGCTGATGGCCCAGTCGTTGTCCTCGACGACGAACACGATCGGCAGGTCGTGGACGCTGGCGAGGTTGAGCGATTCGAGGAAGCCCCCTTGACTGACGGCGCCCTCGCCGAGGAAGGCCACGGCCACGTCGTGGGTGGCGCGCTTTTTCGCCGCGAGCGCGGCCCCGACCGCGGGCGGACACCCCTCCGCGATGATGCCCGAGCACGCGAAGTTCACGTCCGGGTCGAACAGGTGCATGTGACCGCCCTTCCCCTTGCAGAGCCCGGTTTCGCGGCCGAATATCTCCGCGGTCATCCGCTTCAGGTCGACGCCTTTGGCGATGGCGACGTGGTGCGGTCGGTGCGGCGCGGTGACGGTGTCGTCGTCTCGGAGGTGGGCGCACACCCCCGCCGCGGCCGCCTCCTGCCCGGCGGCGAGGTGGAGTTCACCCGGTATCGGCCCGGCGGAGATGTCGAACGCCGGCTGTTTGCCCTCCAGGTACTCCTCTTGGAGGCGTTCCTCGTAGTACCGCGCGGTCACCATCTGCTCGTACATTTCCTGTAACTGGTTAACACTGGGCATACCTTTCGCGCTCGAATACCACGACCGTGTTAATAAAAATGAACCATCGAGAGGACGTCGTGTTCGACGTCCGACGGAGAACGGAGAGGGAGAAGCGAGCGTCGCCGTTCCGTCGTCCCGGCGGGGCTCTCCTTTCAGCGAGCTATTTTGATGATTCGGTCACAACAGATTAGGTTCGACGGCCGGTATCCTCCTTCGTCGGGTACTGGGTATCACGTACCAGTCAGGGGGTACCCGACGCGCGAGGGGGAGCATCGGAATCCGGGGCGACCGCCGAACCGATTTCTGCCGACTCTCCGGGTGCTGCTCCGGATTTTCGATTTCCGCGACGCCGAGCGATCGCGACCTCCGTCGTGGCGAACGCGGAACTCGTCGGAGTCGTCCTCGCAACCGAACCGCACTGGACCACCGGGACCGCGATGAAGGCGATCCCGGTCGTTCCGGCGACGATACCGGTCGCACGGACCAGCCGATCGCCCCAACCAACTACCCGTTCGAGCGATAGCACCACCGTGATGACCGCCGTCCAGAGGATGTTCATCGAGCCCGCGACCACACGAACGCGAACAGGGCCCTAACAGCTGCCGACGCAGAAGGCGCCGAACTTCCAACTCGTCTGGACGGCCCCGCGAACGCCCGGATGGTAGTGGCGACGAGTCGGTAAAGGACCGTAGAATTCGTCGAAACGGGAAATCCAGTTCTCAGCTCCCGGACGAGTACTCGACGGTGACCGTTCTGACGGCGTAGATGTCGTCCCAGTCGCTGTCCCTGTCCATCAGCAGTACCATGATTTCGACCTCGCCGTCCTCGACGTTCGCCTTCTCGAACGCTTTCGGGTGGACGTCGATGGTGTACTCGCCGCTCTTCTCTTGCGAGACGTTCGATCGCGCGCCGAGCGTCCCGTTGGTGTAGCTGAACCGCGACCCGTTGTCGAGCGACCCGCCGATGTAGACGAGGAAGTACGGCTCACCCACCACGTCGCCGTGGTCCGCGGGGTCGATGTTCTCCATCTGCGTGTCGGCGGTAATCCGCAAGTCGAAATCCGAGTAGCCGCCGCCGCTCGCTTCGGTCTTGTCCACGAACGAGACGCTCTCGATTCGGTCGCGCTCCTCCGACTCCATCTTGTTCTGGAGCGGCGTGTTCGGAGGCGTGGGTTCCGACCACGCCTCCGTCGCGGTGGTGGTCGTTCCGCCGGTCGTGGTGGTCGTCGCGGTCGTGGTCGGCGTACTCGTGGCCGCGGTCGTGGTCGCGGCCGTGGTCGTGGCCGTGTCGGCGGACGTCGTCGCGGCGGCGGTCGAGGTAGCTGCCGATGTCGTGTGAGTCTGATCGGGCGTTTGTTCGGTGTTACCGCCGAGCGACGCGCAACCCGATAACACCAAACAAACGACGAGCAAAATCGAAATAGCTGTTCTCGTCATTGCGTTACTGACAACCTCGAACGGAAGTCTGCAGACCCCACCAATAAATCCGCAGTATTCGTTAATTTGCGGCCGTTAACCGAATTACGATAGTAATTTCGACGATAAATACGGTTACGATTTACGAGATGTGAAAACACCACCGGCGGTCCGAGACCGGGTGATGATCGATTTCGAGCGAGGAAAGTAACGGTATCGGTCACACCCGTACGATTGACAAGTACTCCGCGGGACCGCGAAACCTGATACCGGTCAGTATCGTCGCGACGAGCGACATATTTCGGAGATGTTCCGCAATAACAACGGCGGCCATCAGTTTTAATTACGGATTATGCCAGTTATTACTGGATGAAGAAAGATAACAACAAACACGGTGCCGAATCGAATCTTCTCCCGCGGCGGGACTTTCTGACGGCGGCCGGCGCGGCGACGGTGGGCGTGTCCCCGACCATCGCCGACGCGAACCGGACGCCGGTGGCGAACGCGGCGACCGACGTCGAGTCGACGCAGGTAGTCGAATCGCCGGACGGGGCGGTACGGGTGACGTTCGAGTTGGCGGACGGCCGACCGCGATACTCGCTGTCGTTCGAGGGAGCGACGTTGGTCGAACCGTCGCCGCTCGGGTTCGAGTTCCGCGACGCCGACCCGCTCGACGGCGGCTTCGAAATCGCCGGCGTTCGACGGCGCGAGGAGGACGCGACGTGGGAACCCGTCTGGGGCGAGACCGCCGAGGTGCGGAATCGGTACAACGAACTCGTCGTCGGACTCGTCGAATCGAAATCGCCGTCCCGGTCGCTGACCCTCGTCTTCAGAGCGTACGACGACGGCGCGGCCTTCCGGTACGTGCTCCCTGAGCAGGAGAACCTCGGCGACTTCGTCATCACCGACGAGAAAACCGGCTTCCGGTTCGGGGGGGACTACACGTCGTGGTGGACGCCCGATAACTGGGAGAACTACGAGTATCTGTACGAGGAGACGCCGCTGTCGGAGATTTCGACCTCGTCCTCGGTCGGGCTAACGGACGTCGACGCCGCGAACACGCCGGTCACGATGAAGGTCGACGACGAGCGGTACCTGAGCGTCCACGAGGCGGCGCTGACCGACTACGCCGCGATGACGCTCGCGCGGGACGGGGACCACCCGACCCGCTTCGAGAGCGCGCTCGTCCCGTGGCCGGACGGGGCGAAGGTGAAAGCCGAGTCGCCCCACGCCTCGCCGTGGCGGACGTTCACGCTCGGGGCGACGCCGGGCGACCTCGTCGAATCGAAGCTCATTCTCAACCTCAACGAACCCAACGAGATAGAGGACACCTCCTGGATAAACCCGGGCAAGTACGTGGGCATCTGGTGGGAGATACACATCGGCAAATCGACGTGGGCGTCCGGGCCGGACGTGGGCGCGACGACCGCGAACGCCAAGCGCTACATCGATTTCGCCAGCGAACACGGTATCGATAGCCTGCTGGTCGAGGGGTGGAACGTCGGGTGGGACGGCGGCTTCGACGCGTGGAGCGAGCCGCCGTACTCGTTCGATTTCACGGAATCCATCGACCAGTACGACCTCGAAGAGGTGGTCGAGTACGGTCAAAGCAAGGACCCGAGCGTCGGCATCACCATCCACAACGAGACCGGCGGCGGCGTCGGGAACTACATCGACCAACTGGAGGAGGCGTACGAGTACTACGAGGAACTCGGCATCCACTCGGCGAAACTCGGCTACGTGAGCGAGGACGGTCTGCTCATCGACGGGACGTTCTACCACCACCACGGCCAGCGGATGGTGAACCACTACCGATGGGTGACGAAGAAGGCGGCCGACCACGAGATCATGCTCGACGTCCACGAACCCATCAAACCGACGGGCGTTCGCCGAACGTGGCCGAACCTGCTGACCCGGGAGGGCGCGAGCGGCCTCGAGTACGAGAACTTCCGACCGCAGGGGAACCCGCCCTCGCACACGCTCGTCCTCCCGTTCACGCGGTTGCTCGGCGGACCGTTCGATTACACCCCCGGTATCTTCGACGTCACCTACGAGGAGTACGGCGAGACGCGGGTTCACAGCACTCGCGCGCGACAGCTCGCGCTGTACCCCATCATCTTCTCGGGGCTCCAGATGGTCGCCGACCTCCCCGAGAACTACGACGACCTCACCGAGTTCGAGTTCATCGAGAACGTCCCGGCGTCGTGGGACGAGACGACCGTCGTCCAGGGGGAGATCGGCCGGTATCTCACCATCGCCCGACGCAAGGGCGAGGAGTGGTACGTCGGGAGCGGCACCGACGACCGGCCGCGGACGCTCGACGTTCCGCTCGATTTCCTCGACGACGGCCGCCCGTACGTCGCCACCGTCTACTCCGACGGCGAGGACGCCGACTTCGAGACGAACCCGACGTCCGTGGCGATCGACGAGGTCGTCGTGACGTCCGACGATACCCTCGTCGCTTCGATGGTCGAAGGCGGCGGACAGGCGATTCGACTCAGACCGGCGAGGGGCGAGCAACGAACCCTCCGACGGTACGAGCCCCCGACGTACTCCTACGACGCGTTCGGAATCCAGGAGGAGGTGGCGGCGAGCGAACCCGTCGTGGCGACCATCGAGGCGACGAACGAGGGCAACGTCGTCGGCGGCGAGGAACTCCACCTGTTCGTCGACGGAGAACCGGTCGAGACGCGTTTAGCTCGCGTCCCCGGCGGTGGCGAGGAGCAGATCGACTTCCCCGTCGCCTTCGCCGAGGTCGGCGAGCGCGAGGTGACCGTCGGCCGCGCACCGGGCGAGGTCATCGCCTCCGCGACGGTCGACGTGACGCCGAAATCCGCCGAGTTCGGGTGGCTCGCCTTCGACGGTTTCGACGCTCCCGAGACCGCGACCGCGGGGGACCCCGTCGAAATCTCGGGAACGGTGACGAACACGGGGAGCGAGGAGACGATACAGATACTCAAACTGACCGTCGACGCGCGCGTCGTCTCAGCGAAGAAGGTCGACCTCGAACCCGGCGCGAGTGCGACCGTCGCGTTCGAACACGCGTTCGAAAGCGGCGGGACGTTCGAACTCGCGCTCGAAGACCTCGGTCCGTGGTCCGTCACGGTGACGCCCGGAAGCGAGGAGTTCGACGCCGAACTCGGCTGAGCGTCGAACCGTCGCTCTCCGCTCGAAGGCGGACCGGGATTTTATTCCCCTCCGCCGAGTACGCACGGTGACGATGGCTGGATTCGGGAGGCGACACCGGTGACGCGGAAACGAGTTTCGTCGTTGGTGGCGTCGCTATCGCTCGACGAAAAGCTCCGACTGCTGCACGGCGCGACGGACCCCGACGACTCGTCGGTCGGCTACGTCCCGCCGATTCCGCGGGTCGGAATCCCCGCGCTCCGCATGGTGGACGGGCCGATGGGCGTTCGCGCGGTAGGCGGTTCCGCGACGGCGTTTCCGGCGTCGGTCGCGCTCGCCGCGACGTGGAACCCTCGACTCGCGCGCGAACAGGGCGCATCGATGGCTCGGGAGGCGCGGGCGCACGGACAGAACGTCCTACTCGCGCCGGGGACGAACGTCGTCCGCGTTCCCCACTGCGGGCGGAACTTCGAGTACTACAGCGAGGACCCGCACCTGTCCGCGCGGTTCGCCGCGGCGTCCGTCCGCGGAATTCAGTCCGAGGACGTCGTCGCGACCGTCAAGCACTACGTCGCCAACAACCAGGAGACGAACCGCTATCGGGTGAGCGCCGCCGTCTCCGAGCGGGCGCTGCGGGAGATCTACCTCCCGGCGTTCCGCGCGGCGGTCGAAGAGGCCGACGTCGGCGCGGTGATGACCGCGTACAACCGGGTCAACGGGACGCACATGAGCGACCACCGACCCCTCCTGCGCGACGTGCTGAAAGACGAGTTCGGCTTCGACGGGTTCGTTATGTCCGACTGGTGGGGGACCGAGAGTTCGGTCGGCGCGGCCCGCGCCGGTCTCGACGTGGAGATGCCGGGCGTCACGTTCGAGGAGCGGGCGACGGCCGAACGACTCCCGGAGGACGTCGACCCGGCGGACGTGGAGTTCCCCGAGACGCTGCCGGACATGCACGAGGGCGGACTGTTCGGCGAACCGCTCCGCGACGCGATCGAGTCCGGCGCGGTCGACGAGTCCGTCGTCGACGGGAAGGTTCGTCGAGTCCTCGAAACGATGGCGCGATTCGGACTCCTCGGTGCCGACTCCGACGGCGGGCGGCGGGGCGGCGAACTCGACACGCCCCGGCATCGCCAACTGGCGCGTCGCATCGCCGTCGAGGGAACCGTGCTGTTGAAAAACGAGGGCGCGCTTCCGCTGGACGAGGCCGCCGCCGTCGCGCTCGTCGGTCCGAACGCCGACGCCGCCAAACTCGGCGGGGGCGGCTCCTCGGAGGTCACCCCGGTCGCCCGGACGTCACCCGTCGACGGACTCCGCGAGCGCGCGGCCGAGTGCCGGTTCGAACGGGGGGTACCGCGCATCACCGAGTCCTCGCTGTTCGACGCGTTCGGCGCCGGAGACGGGGGAGAATCGACGGCCGACGCCGACGACGCCGACGACGATGCGAGCCTCGACGCCGCCCTCGAAGCGGCCGCCGAAGCCGACTGCGCGGTGGTCGTCGTGCAGGACGATACGACCGAGAGCGAAGACCGCGACGACCTCCGCCTCCCCGGCCGGCAGGACGAACTCGTCTCGGCCGTCGCCGACGCGGCCGACCGAACCGTCGTCGTCCTCCGAACCGGCGGGCCGGTCCAACTCCCGTGGGTCGACGAGGTGGACGCGGTGCTCGAAACGTGGTACGCCGGGCAGGCCGAAGGCGAGGCGCTCGCGGCGGTGCTCTACGGCGACGCGGACCCGGGCGGTCGGCTCCCGCTCACGTTCGGGCGTCGCGCGGACGACTACCCGACGGCCGCTCCGGAACGGTTCCCCGGAGCGAACGACGAGGTCGACTACTCCGAAGGCGTCTTCGTCGGATACCGGTACTTCGACCGGGAGGACATCGCGCCGCTGTTCCCCTTCGGCCACGGTCGCTCGTACGCGTCGTTCGAGTACGGCGAGTCGTCCGTCGAGCGCGACGGCGACGAGGTGACGGTGACCGTCCCCGTTCGCAACGTCGGAAACCGTCCGGGAAAGGAAGTCGTCCAAGTGTACGTCCGCGACGAAGACCCACCCGTCCCCCGTCCCCCGCGCGAACTGAAGGGCTTCGAGACGGTGCGCCTCGACCCCGGGGAACGACGGCGCGCCTCGGTGACGCTCGACCGCGACGCGTTCGCGTACTACGACCAGGACGAAGGGTGGGTCGTTTCGGAGGGGCGGTTTACGCTCCTCGTCGGTCGCTCCGCGCGGGAGATACGCGACCGGGTTTCGGTGGCGCTCGGGTGATCGCAACCCGGCGGAGACGGGCCGCTCCGCGCCTTCCGACCGTCCCAACTGATTTCGGTCGGAAGACCCAACTCTCGGCCATGGACGAAGACGAACCGGAGCTATCGGTCGGCGAGTTCGTCGAGTACTGCCGAACGCAGGCCGGGCTCCTCTCGGGGAGCGTCGCGACGATGGCCGCCGAAGCCGACGAACTGCTGGACGACATCGACGAGGAGACGGCGGCGATTCGGCAGCGCCTCGAAGGTCGGACGGACGACGTCGAGGGACCCGTAACACCGTCACCGAACGACCGAGACGGAACCGAAATCGACGTCGCGGAACTGGAAGAACTGGAGGCGGACGTCGAGGAGAAACAGACGCTCGTCGAAGCCAAGCAAGCGCGGATAGCCGCCTTTCAGGAGTTGGCCGCCGGTTACACCGACCTCGTCGAGGAACTTCGGTCGGACGCGGACGACGGCCGCGAGGCGATGAAACGCGTCGTCCGATTCGAGTCGCAACACGACGCGCCGGCCTACTTCGACGACCGCCGGACGGTGTACGAGGCCGCCGCCTCGTCCGATACCGATTCCCCGTAGTCGACGTATCGACCGTCGCGTCGCGGGGTTCGATAGCGGCGTTTCGGAAGGGAAAGCGGTAACGGGAATCGTGACGGCGGACGTGTGGAGGGCGCAGCGAACTCGCGCGTCCGCGGAAGGCGAGTATCGCGTTCCGTCGATTCTCGTCGACACGCGTCAGTCAGTATTACCGGTCAGTGTTACGAAGCAGTCAAACTCGTCGGTCCGGCGGAACGTCGGAATCACTTCGCGATCCTTCGTCCAGTTTTCGTCGCTTCCGACGTACGGTGGCGGGCGGTTACGAGCTTTCGGCGGCCCGAACGCGACTCGGACGATGAGCGGCCGGTTGAAACGAGATCCATGGGGTGGCTCGAACGGTCGCTCGTAACCGCCACGACGATGGTTTCCGCGATACGGGCCTAATAGTTTTGACCGACCTCTCGAAACCGACGGACCCGTTCGCGGACGGAATCTCCGCGCCTCCGTCGTCCTGAACGAACCGAAATCGGTCGCCCTTCGACCGTCGATGCGGCCGCCCGTCTCCGGGCTACGTACCGCCGACCAGCGACCGGAGGTGTGCGCGCTTCCGCTCGTACTCTCGCATCTCGGTCGGGAGTTCGTCGGGGCCGAACCACGCGATATCCGTGATCTCGTCGTGCGTCTCGAGTTCGTCCACCGTGAACGCGTCACCGCCGGTAGGTCGGGCGGTGAACCCTATCACGGGAATCGGCAACGTCTCCGGGGCGTCCAACGCGACTTCCATCACCTTGACGAACAGCACTCCGGTGATATCGCACTCCACGCCGGTCTCCTCCAGCGTTTCGCGGCGGGCGGTCTCCGCGGGCGTCTCGCCCGGCTCTCCGGCACCCCCCGGCGTCTCCCACTCGTCGCGAATCGAACTGGAGACGCACAGCAGGCGGCCCGCGTCGTCGGTCACCGCCGCGCCGGCCGCGTAGGGATACAACTCGTCGTAGAACGCCGCGGCGCTCTCCGGAAACGTCTCCTCCTGGTGCGGTAACAGCGAGACGGTAACCGGGTCGAGTCGAGTCACGTCCTCCCAGCGGTGCTCGACGCTCAGGATGGTCTCCTCCGCCCGCTCTCGAACGGCGGCCCGCACCTCGTTACGGCGTTCGCTGTCCATACTGTAGGTCGGGCGACGCATCGAATGGTAGTGTTTCTTTTGATTTTTAACCGAAACGTCGAGGGTCGCCGCGGTCGTGCGACGGCCGACCGAGCGCGGCGGTCGGGAACTCGTCACGACCGCCGCGGACCCGGTCACGACGAGTCGCGCGCCACCTCCAGCGACGCGAAAAAACCGAAATACGCGACGACGCCGGCGAACAGCGACAGGTGGTACGCCCACGTCGGCCCGCGTAACAGGTCGAACAGGGCTGAGACGGCCGCGACCCAGACGACGGCGAACGCGAGGTCGACGACCATACCGGACCGGTGCTCGCGGACGTGGTCGAGGAGGGTTCCGACGACCGGCACGCTACCCGTCCTCCGATTCGTCCGCCGCCGAGACCGAGGAGGAGCGGTCGACCGCTCGCGTCGTGAGGTCGCTCCCGGTCGTCGGAACGGGGGGTCGCTCGTTCACGTCAGTCGTCCCCCGACACTCGACCGCCGTCCGTCGAGACGACGTCCTCGGCGCTCTGTTGTTGTCCCATCGGTTCGGGGCTGTGGCACTGTCGGACGATGCGCTTGATTCGCTCCGGCGGTTCGTCGGTCACCAGCGAGACGCCGATGGTGACGGCGAACACGATCGGCGTGCCGGCGAGCGCGGCCCCGACCGCCGGGAAGATCTCTGCGTAGGCCGGCACGAGCGGGCCGGCCTCGGTGGCGAGGATGAGTTCGTTGAAGACGGCGGCCGTCCAGATGAGGAGGCCGGTCGTCATCCCGGCGAGGGCGCCCTGGCGGTTGGTGTTCTCCCACCACAGACCGAGGAAGAACATCGGAAACAGCACGAGACCGGCCAGCGAGAAGGCGAGCGCGACCAGTTCGCCGACCAGCGCCGGCGGGTCGAGCGCGGTGACCGTCACGATAGCGCCCAGCGCGACGATGGTGGCGCGACCGACGATGAGCTGTTGGCGTTGGGTCGCGTCGGGGTTGACGATGTTCGTGTAGATGTCGTGGGCGGCCGCCGACGAGGCGGCGATGAACAGGCCGGCGGTGGTCGCGATGGCCGCGGCGATGCCGCCCGCCGCGACGAGACCGACGAACCACGTCGGGAGGTTCGCGAGTTGCGCCGCGAGGACGACGATGACGTCGCCCTCCGCCCCGCTCATGCCGTTAGCTCCGTAGACGGGGCCGACCTTGTTCGCGTAGAGGTCGGTTCCGAACGCCGCGAACGCGGGGGCGCTCAGGTACAGCAGGCAGATGAAAAACAGCCCCCAGACCGTCGACCAGCGGGCGGTTCGCTCGCTCTTGACCGTGTAGAACCGCACCAGCACGTGCGGAAGCCCGCAGGTGCCGACGATGAGCGAGAACGCCGTCGCGATCCACAGGTAGTAGCTGTTGCCGCGGAAGGGCGCGGTGAACTCCGAGTCGAGCGAACTCAGTAGCGCTCCGTACTCGATCTGCGGTAGGAACGTCGAGTACCCCTGTGTGTATCCGACGGCGTACAGGCCCGCAAGGAACGCCACGATGAGGATGACGTACTGGACGGCCATGTTCTTCGTCGCGCCGAGCATCCCGGAGAGCGCCAGGTAGCCGACGGTGATGCCCATCATGAGGATGACCATCGTGGCGTAGTCGCCGCCGAAGACGTACAGGCCGACCAGCCCCATCCCGCGGGCCTGTCCGACCGAGTAGACGAATCCGATGAGGATCGTCGTCAGCGCCCCGATGGCGCGCGCCGTATCGGAGTTGAACCGATCGCCGACGAAGTCGGGTGCGGTGTACTTCCCGAACCGGCGCATCTGCGCGGCCATGAAGATGAGCAGGACGAAGTAGCCCGTCGACCAGCCGACCACGAACGCCAGACCGTAGTAGCCCGACAGCGCGATGAGCGCGGCCATGCCGAGGTACGACGCGGCCGACATCCAGTTCGACCCGATCGCCATCCCGTTCTCGACGTTTCCGATGGAGCGACCGGCGACCCACAGCCCCTCCGTGTCCGCGACGCGGAACGCGTACCCGATTCCCAGGAACAGCAGCAACATCCCCGATACCATGACGGCGGGGACGATTTTGAACGATGCGTTGAGCGCGTCCGGAAGGAGCGGAAGGGGGACGAACGTCATCGCTCGACACCTCCGTCGGTCGAGACAGTCTCACCGTCGGGCGTCGATCGTTTCGTCGCGTGGTCGATACCGTACTTCACGTCCAGTTGGTCGCGCTTGCGGGCGTAGACGTACGAGAGGATGAGCGCCCCCAAGGGGGCGCCGATAGCGGTCAGCAAGTAGTGCAGCGGAAAGTGGAGGACGGTGACGCTCGTCATGAAGTCGGGCGCGAGGTACGTCGCTGTCACGGGACCGAAGATGAGCACCGCCCACGCGATGAACATCGTCCAGATGAGCTTGAGGTGGTCCCGCATGAAGGGGGTCGCCGGTTTGAAGATGTTGATTCGAGCATCCAGGTAATCGACGGATTCTCGATCGGTCTCGACGCCGCCGTCCGTCTCGACGTCGGCGGTCGCCTCTCGGGTTCGCGAATCGTTGTCTGACATTGGTAATCGTTGAACTCGGTCTGTTTCGAATCTGTTCAGTCGTCTCCCGCCGCCGCTATTTCGCGGACGACGTCGGGGTTCCGCAGGGTCGATGTGTCGCCCAACTCGTCGCCGTTGGCGACGTCCTCCAGCAGTCGGCGCATGATCTTGCCGGAGCGCGTCTTCGGCAGTTCGGGCGTGAAGACGACCTCCTCGGGGCGCGCGATGGGGCCGATGGCGCTCTCGACGCCCTCGACGATGCGCGAACGGAGCGTCTCGTCGCCGTCGGAGCCCTCCTCGGTGATGACGTAGGCGTACACCGCCTCGCCTTTCACCTCGTGGTCGCCGCCGACGACGGCGGCTTCGGCGACGCCCTCGACGCCGACGATGGCGGATTCGATTTCCATCGTTCCGAGGCGGTGGCCCGAGACGTTGAGCACGTCGTCGACGCGCCCGAGGACGGTGATGTAGCCGTCCTCGTCCAACTTCGCCCCGTCCTCGGGGAAGTACACCCACTCGTCGGGGTCGTCGCTTTCGGTGTCGGAGTACTCGGCCCAGTACTCGCTGATGTAGCGGTCGTCGTTGTCGTAGAGCGTTCGTAACATCCCCGGCCACGGTTTATCGACGGTGAGGTAGCCGGCCTTTCCGCGGTCGACTTCGGTTCCTTGGGCGTCGACCACGCGGACGTCGACGCCGGGGAGCGGCGGGCCGGCGCTGCCGGGTTTCATCGTTCCGACGCCGGGCAGTGTCGTGACCATCATGCCGCCGGTCTCGGTCTGCCACCACGTGTCCACGATGGGACAGTCCTCCCCGCCGATGTGCTTGTAGTACCACTTCCACGCGCGGGGGTTGATGGGCTCGCCGACCGTGCCGAGCAGGCGCAGCGAGGAGAGGTCGTGCTGTTCCGGATACTCGCTCCCCCACTTCATGAACGCGCGGATCGCCGTCGGCGCCGTGTAGAGTTGGTTCACGTCGTACTCTTCGACGATCTCCCAGAGGCGGTCCTTCTCGGGGTAATCGGGCGTCCCTTCGTACATGACGCTGGTCGTCCCGAGCGCGAGCGGCCCGTAGACGATGTACGAGTGACCCGTAATCCAGCCGATGTCCGCAGAACACCAGTACGTGTCCTCCGGCTTGATGTCCAAGACCGCTCGCGAGGTCCACGCCACGTAGGAGAGATACCCGGCAGTGGTGTGTTTGACGCCTTTCGGCTCGCCGGTCGTCCCCGAGGTGTACATCAAAAAGAGCATATCCTCGGCGTCGCGCTCGACCGGATCGACCGTCGCACCCTCCTGTTCGGCGACGAGGTCGTCGTAATCGTGGTGGTTCTCGGCCATCGGGTGGTCGTACTCGTCGCCGAGTCGGTCGACGACCACGACGCCCGCCACGTCGTGCTCGACCCCCTCTAGCCCTTCGTCCGCCTTCTCCTTGTGTTCGAGCGAGTCGCCGCGGCGGTAGTAGCCGTCGCAGGTCACGAGGTACTCCGAAGCGGCCGCGTTCATTCGAGTCGCTAACGCGTCGGCGGAGAAGCCGGCGAACACCACCGAGTGCGGCGCGCCGATGCGGGCACACGCCAGCATGGCGACGGGGAGTTCGGGCACCATCGGCATGTAGAGCGTGACGACGTCGTCCTCGCCGACGCCCAACTCGCGGAGCGCCGCCGCGCACTCGTTGACCTCGCGGTGGAGCTCCTCGTAGGTGTACGTGCGGTCGTCCTCGTCGACCGGTTCGCCGATCCACTCGATGGCGGTTTCGTCGCCGCGCTCGTCCAGGTGGCGGTCGAGGCAGTTCGCGGAGGCGTTGAGTGACCCGCCCGTGAACCACTCGTAGAACGGCGCGTCGCCGTCGTCCAGCACGGTGTCGTACTCCTCGTCCCAGTCGAGCAGGTCCGCCGCGCGCTCCCAGCACTCCGGCCAGTTCTCCTCGAACTCGTCGTAGATTCCCTCGTCCGCGACGTTCGCCTGCTCGACGAACGACTTGGGCGGTTCGAACCGCTCTCGATCTTCCAATCGCGCCTCGAGTTCGATGTCGTCTCCTTGGGTCATGCGCCAAGTTCACAACCCCCATTTTTCTATATAAGTGGTGGAGCTAACTATACCAAACCGCCCCGTACGCGGCGCAGCGGCGTCAGAACCGCCGGTTATCGGTGCGAACGTCGACGGACGGCGCACTCCCGACGTCGTCCCCGTCCGCGAAATTAAGTAATTAGTGTCGACTCACGTCCGACGACCGGCGGTCGACCTCCTCGAACACGGTGTCGAACACCTTCTGTTGCGCCTTCCGGAGGTGGTTGTGGAGCGTCGGCGAGGAGACGCCCATCGACGCCGCGAGTTCCTCGGCCGTACTCCCGCGGGGCCACTCGAAGTACCCCGCGAGATAGGCGGCCCGGAGAACCGTCTGTTGGCGCTCCGTCAGCTCGTCGCGTACCGTCTGCCTGACGCTTACCGCGCTCCGTGCGGGTTCTTCTATCTCACCCTTGGACAGCAAGTTCGTCTCGGGGAACGCCGCCTCGACGGCCTCGACGACGCGGCGGACGTCGACGCGCTGCGAGAAGACCCCCGAAACCTCGAGGACGCCCGCCTCGACCGAGAGTTCGCGGACGGTTCCGCCGCGCTCGGCGAGAACCGTCGCCAGCGACTCGCCGGAGACGACGAACTCGAAGAGAGCGTCGTCACCGTAGTCGCGGACGAGGCGAGCGTCCTCGACGGCGTCCGCCGCCGTCACCCTGTCGAGAACGTCCCCGACGGCGGCCCCGCGGGCCGTGACGAAGTAGAGCAGCGAGCGATCCTCGACCGGAACGACTCCTTGAAGCGCGAAGCGACAGCCGAGTTCGGCCGAAGCGGACACGAGGAACTCGTCGCTGTCGGTACTTCGCAGCGAAAGCACCACGCCGGTGTCCGCCAAGAGCAGTCGCTTGCGCGCGATGGACGTGGCGGTTCGACCGACGCGGCGGCCGACGTCCGCGAGCAGCGTTCGATCCGCCGACCGAAACGAGTCGGCGGCGACGCACAGCAGACCGTGGACGGTCTCGCTCGACCGGAGGGGCGCGACGGCGAACGAACACCGCGACAACGGTCCGTCGGACGGGCCTGCGAGAATCGTCACGTCGGCCGTTTCGCCCTCCGCTACCGCGTCGGTTTCGCGGAGGACGGTGCTAGGAACGTCGTCGGTTCGCTCCGGCGCGGCGCTCGCTCGGGGAGCGCCGCTCTCGTCGCAGATCCAGACGGCGCGGTACACGTCCGCGAGCTGCTCACAGGCGGCCCGCTCCACGTCCTCGTTCGTCGACGCCTCCTCGAACGCCCGCCCCAGCGCCTCCGCGCACGCGAGGAGCTCGGCGCTGCGCGAGTCTCGGGCGGCGCGGCCGCCACGGCCGCGTCCTCGACCCCGCGTCCGGCTTGCGAAGGCGTCGACGATCTCGGCCGCGGTCGGCGCGTCGAGGTACGGAGCGAGGCTATCGAGGCTCTTCCACCCGCCGACGGCCTGAACCGCCCGGGGATCGATTCCCTCCTCGACGAGGTGCCGCCAGGCGAAGTGCTTGCGGAGGTCGCGGCAGGTGACGTCACCGAGGCCGTCGACCCGGTCCGCCACGTCGCCGACCAGCATCTGGACGCGCCGGGGCGAGACGGCGATGAAGGGGTCGTCCCGGCCGACGTCGTTCGCGGCGGCGAACTTTCGGAGGTCGTGGGCGACGTCGGCCGGGACGTACGCGTCCCGCGTTTCACCGTCTCCCTCGGGGATCGCGAGGAGGTAGAAGCGCTCGTCGCCGCGCTCGTGCGGGCGGAGGTCGGCGGGACGAACTCGGGTCAGCTCCGAGGGGCGGAGGCCGACCCGCCCCGCCAGCGCCACCACAATGTCTTCGCGGTAGGTTTCGGTTCCCCGACGGAGTCGCTCGTACTCCGCCGTCGTCAGAAACCCGTCGTTCTCTTCGCCGCCCATGACGTTTCGTCTTTTCTCGAAGAGACGAATAAAGGTTCGGTAAAAGGCCGGCGAACGTTCGCGTCGAACCGCTTCGACCGTCGATCGAGCGCCCCACCGGCTGATTTCGCGGTTCGCTTCGTTAGAAACGAGCGAACCGCTACCGATCGAGGAGCGATTCGAGTTCGCCGACGACCTCCGGGTTTCGAAGCGCGCTCGTGTCGCCGAGGTCTTCGCCGTTCGCGATGGCCTCGAGGTAGCGTCGGACGACCTTGCCCGACCGCGTCTTCGGGAGCGACGGTGCGAAGGTGACGGTGTCGGGAACCGCGATGGAACCGATGGCGGACTCGACGGCCGCTCGAACGCTCTCGCGGAGCGCCTCGTCGCCTCCGACGTTCGACTCGGGGCTGACGAACGCGTGGATCTTCGACCCCCTCACCGCGTCCGCGCTTCCGACGACGGCGGCTTCGGCGACGCCCTCGACGCCGACGATGGCGCTCTCTATCTCCGCGGTGCTCAACCGGCGACCCGAGACGTTGAGCACGTCGTCGGCCCGTCCGAGGAGGTGAAAGTAGCCGTCCCCGTCGCGGACGGCGTTGTCGCCGGTGTCGTACCGCCACTCGCCGTCGACGGTTCTCGTCCGCCGCGCCCCCCAGTCGGTTCCCTCGCGGAGCGACCGCGCCATCCCCGGCCACGGTCGAGTGAGAACCAGCCGACCCGACTCGCCGGCGGCAACCCGCTCGCCCGTCCCGTCGACGACCGCCGCACCGATTCCGGGCAGGCTCCGACCGACTGCGCCGGGGCGCATCCGGTCGACGCCGGGTATCGTCGAGAGGACGATACCTCCCGTCTCGGTCTGCCACCACGTGTCCACGATGGGACACTCGCCTTCCCCCACGTGTTCGCGGTACCAGTGCCACGTCGTTTCGTCGATCGATTCCCCGACCGTGCCGAGCAGGCGCAGCGAGGAGAGGTCGTGCCGGTCGGGATACTCGCTCCCCCACTTCATGAACGCCCGGATGGACGTCGGCGCCGTGTAGAAGACGTCGACCTCGTTGCGCTCGATGACCTCCCAGAGACGGTCCTTCTCCGGATGGTCGAGCGTCCCCTCGTACAGGACGGTGGTCGCTCCGAGCGCGAGCGGTCCGTAGACGGCGTACGAGTGGCCGGTGATCCAGCCGACGTCGGCCGAACACCAGTGGGTGTCGTCCGGCCTCAGGTCGAGCACCGCGTGACTCGTCCAGGTCACGTGGGCGAGGTAGCCGCCGGTCGCGTGCCCGACCAGCGTCGGCTCGCCGGTCGTTCCCGAGGTGTAGATGAGAAAGAGCGGGTCGTCGGCGTCGCGCTCGACGGGATCGACCTCGACGCCCGCGCGGTCGGCGACGAGGTCGGCGTAGGAGTGGTGGTCGCCGACCGCGCGGGCGTCGTCGAGACGGTCGACCACGATCTGCTCGACCGCTTGCTCGACGTCGTGGCAGGCGTTATCGGCCTTGCTCTTGAGGTCCAGCGCGGTGCCGCGGCGGTAGTAGCCGTCGCAGGTCACGAGGTACTCCGAGTTCGCGCCGGCCAGTCGCGTCGCCAGCGCGTCCGCCGAGAAGCCGGCGAAGACGACGCTGTGCGGTGCCCCGATGCGGGCACACGCCAGCATGACGACGGGCAGTTCGGGCACCATCGGCATGTAAAGCGTGACGACGTCGCCTTCGCCGACGCCGAGGTCGCGCAGGGACGCCGCGAACGCGTTCACCTCGTCGTAGAGTTCTCGATACGTGTGCGTTCTGGTCTCTCCGAGCTTTCCCTCCCAGGTGAGCGCCGCCTCGTCGCCGCGACCGTCCTCCACGTGGCGGTCGACGCAGTTGTAGGAGGCGTTCAACCGTCCGCCGGGGAACCAGCGCGTCGTCCCGGCGTCGTCGAGCACCGCGTCGTACGGGCGCTCCCAGTCCAGTAGTTCGGCGGCAACCTCCCAGCACGTCGGCCACCCCTTCTCGCGGAGCGCCTCGCGGTCCGTCGCCGTGATGTTCGCCTCGTCGACGAACGACGACGGCGGCGCCACCCATTCGCGTTCGTCGGTCGGTTCTCTCCCGCTGCCGTTGACCATTCATCTCGAGATTCGCGTAAAAAGACAAAAATCGTTCGTCTGAACGGTTCGGGAGAGGGGTGCGTCGACGTGGATATCGTGGAGGCGATCTCGGCGTGGAACGGTCGTAAGTAGGAAGCCGTCTCTCGGGCGCGAAGGTTCGCTCTCGGTCCAGAGACCCCGAGAAACGAACTGCAGTACCGAACTCGAGCTACCCCGATTCGACGACCTCGACGTCGAACTTCCCGCGCCAGCGGTAGCGACGTCCGCCCCAGACGAAGGTTCGGCGGGCGACCGCGTAAACCGTCAGCGGGACTTGCGCGAGCGTCGCGGGATACGCCAGCAGAAACGTCCACCGGCGGATTCCGAACGCGCCGTAGATTCCGAGTTGGAGCAGCGTCAAGAGCGCCATCGCGGGAAGCGGGAAGAGCAGCGCACCGGCCGCGGATAGGGCTGCGACGATGCTCATGAACGCGAACCCGGCGGGGTCGTGCCGTCTAACGATCTGCGTGAACCGGACGTGGCGCTCGGCGCTCTCGCGCACGGTTCCGCCGACCGGAACGAGTCGCGTTCGCCGGAGCGGGGTCACGTCGAGGTGCTCGGTGAGGGTACCGTCGTCGCTCACCGACCGGCGGAGATCGCGAAGAAACGCCGCTTCGTCCAAATCGGCGCGGTCGAACATCACTGCGCCGCCCCAGACGATACCCCCGGCGTACACTCCGAGCGTGCCGCCGAGGGCGTATATCGGCTCCAGTAACGTCGAGAGCGGGTCGCGTCCGACGAAGAACGGAACTTCGGTGACGGGACCGTTTTCCTCGTAACCGGCGCGTAGCCGGGCGAGCCAGTCGGGCGGATGGTGAAAGTCGTCGTCCGTCCACACGATTCGGTCGCGATCCGCGGCGCGCATTCCGGCGGCGATCGCGTTCGCCTTCCCCGAGCACCCCTCCGGGTCACCCGCGAAGACGAGTCTGACGCCGCTCGGGAGGTCGTCGACTCGGTCGGCGATGGAGTCCGAATCGTCGTCGCAAACCAGGAGGAGTTCGTCCGCTCGGCCGAGTTGTTCGGCGACCTCCGCGCAGGCCGTCGTCCATTCGGTTGTGGGCAGGATGACCGTCGTCGGTGGGAACTCACCCATGGGGAAATATCGTTCGCGTTAGTACATAAAAACGACAGGTTTCCGAGCGACGAGGAGCGGACGGGAGATTCGCGGCCCCCGGAGCTTCGACGCGGGTACTCAGCTAACTCCTGCTGACGGTACCACTTACGCCGTCCGCGTTTCGGTCCGCGTCGATTCGTCGTGAACCATCAAAACCGTCCAGTAAAGTGTTCCGTCGAACCGGACGAGGTACGCCCCGTTTCGAGCCCCCTCTCCGTCTTCTCCGAGCGCGGTCGGGTGTTCGTGCCTCCGAAACCGACGCGCCAACGAAACCAGCGCGGGCGGAGGTGTTTCGCCCGAATCGACGAGGTAGTGCGATTCCTCCACGGCCGTCGTAACGATTTCCCGCTGGGCCTCCGACAGTCCCGAGAGTTCGAACGCGAACCGCTCGCGCACTCGTCGGCCGTACTCGGCGGCGGGGGCGATTCGCTCGCCGGTGTACTGATACGTGTCGACCGTCGCGGAGTGCGCCTCGTCGACGACCCACTTCGCCCGCGAACCGTCTTTCCACCTGATGACCGAATAGTCCGACTCGGGAACGAGCGCCGATCGGTTTCGTTCGGCGTCCGTGTAGAGAAACGCCGTCCCGATGCCGACGGTTTCGCCGTTCGCGAGTCCCTTCTCGGCGAACGTTTCGCGGTCGACCTTCGGCAGGTCGGAGAACCGAACCGTCTCGGATTCGTCCACGGGTCCCTCGACGATATCCACTTTCACGGAGTATCGCGTCGCTGGCGTCCGTGCGGTTACGTCGTGAGCAAGTTGATAGACCGTCCCGTCGTGGAGGAGGTGTCGATCCGCCGGAAGCGGCGGTCGGGTTCCGTCGACGGCGGCACCTCCGTCGAGAATTCGGTCGAGGAGCCGGGCTTTTTCGCTCGCCTGGACGGCGTAGAGGAGTTTCGAGGGGAGTTCGGCGGGGGTCACGGCCTGCATCGAAAGCCGAGCGGCGGGAGCCGTGCCGACTAAGCTCGAAGAGCCGGCCGACGGGTTTAGACCGAGGCCGGTACAACCCGCCACGGTCGTAGCGAGGACGGAGGTACCGGACGCGAGGAGAGCGCGGCGACGCATACCGTATTCGAACTGCCAACACCCGCATAAGTCTTGTCGTGACGCCGGTCGTTCGGTCGGCCCCCCCGCCCGGTCCCCGTCAACCCCGTTCGAGCGCACCTCAGCCGGCTCGAACCTCGAGCCGGCTGAGTAGCCGTTTTACTCGTCGTTGACGCGCGAACCACCTCGTCGAGTCACCGAACTCGCCCTCTCGATAAAGACCCGTAACTGTTCTCCTCGTCGGGGACCGCTGCGTCACTCCTGGGACGGTATCACGCGGCCTCCATGGCCTCTATGGTGCACGTGTGGTCGGTGTCGTCGATGTGCGATTCCGCCCGTGATTCCGCCCCGATGCGCGACGCATGGAATCCGATCTGTCCACAGGTTTCACACAGTATCTTGTACATGGCGTGCAGTCACCCCAACGAGTTTGTCACTATTAATCCTTTCTGACCCCGCATTACTTGCAGCCGAGATTTTCCGTATCGAAACCTTCGCGGACTCGGAAAGCGAGTGCTCGCCGCCGAAAGGAGTACTCCGCGTCGTGAACCGTGTCGCCCGCAGGACGTTTATCGGGAACGGCGTCGCGGGAGTACGGTCGGCGATGTCGCCGGGGAGAACAAAACTTATAACGTATCTATCACTCTGAGCGGGCATGGTACACTGCCCTGAATGCGAAGAAACGCTCTCCGAGAAATCCGACGTCGAGTTCGTTGAGATGGACGCAAAAACGGGGTTTTTCGCGGCGTCGAAGCGATTCTACCTCGTCGCCTGCGGTAACTGCGGCGCGGCGATCGGTGGCGGCGTCGCGGGAGCGAAGGCCTAAATCGACCGATCAGTACCGCCGTTCTCCTCGTTTTTGCCCGCGGAAAGACACAACCTCCGTATCAGCGATTTTCGACTCCGTCTGACTCCCCCTCTCCCGGCCTTCTTCGCACCGAGGATCTCCCGGCGGAAGCACCGAGTACCGGTCCGAAAACGTTGCTGACGCGGTCGGCTATCGCGCCGGTTTGAGTAAAATTCGGTACTCGGTCCGCGTTCGCTTCCGTATCGGAGCAGGCGGTGAGCGAGAGCGACTCCGCTTACGAGAACCACCGCGATACCGAACGGCACCGGTCTCGTTCCCGCCACGCCCGCCCTCTTCAACGACACTTCGCCGTCGCCGATTTACCACGTCAAATAAGATTCGATAGAGCCGGTTTCCTCAGTAGCTGTTGTCGTAGAGCCTGAGACCGTCGCAGCCGCGGTCGTCGATACCGTTGACGAGCGTGTTCTTCTTGAGGTACACGCCGGAGCCGTTCTCGTAGAGCCTGACCGCCTCGTCGTCGTCGACCGACTCGGCGTAGACGCTCTCGACCCACGTGTCGTCGCCGTAGTTGAGAAGCGGCGTCATCCGACCGACGTACCGACCCTCGTACAGCAGGCACTCGTTGCCGTGTATCTCGATGGCGCGGCGACGCCACGAGCCGGTCTGTTCGACGTCGAGGTTGCGGAACTGGCAGTCGTCGCGGTCGCAGCGAATGGCCGCCCGCGCGCTCTCGTGACCGCCTGCGCCCGTGAACGCGGTGTCTTCGACGTACACCGGATTCGGACCGTCTTCGATGAAGACGGAGAAACCGCCGGGTGTCTCGTGGACGAACGTCGAGCGCTTTATCCGTGCCATCTCCGTCTTGTCCTGAATCCGCAGTCCGTGCACCACCTCGTCCCCCGCCGTTCTGACGGTGGAGTCTTCGAGTCGGAAGAGACCCACGTTCATCGTCTTGATGGCGTCGCCGTTCGGGTCGCTCACTTCGACGTCGCAGTTCACCACGCGGACGTAGTTGCTGTTCTCGACGCGGATGGCGTGCTGGTTCCCCCGCCCGCTGCTCTCGTCCACGACGATTTTCGCGTTCTTGACGATGCTGTTTCTTCCGCCGACGCGGACGCTCGCGGTCTGGCTGTTCTTGTAGAAACCGCCGTCCACGATGATTTTCCCCGACCCGTTCGCGGCATAGAGACCGTTGTCCGGGAAGCCGCCGAGTTCGCAGTCCTTGAACGTGATGGTGCCCTTGTTGTAGCTGTTGCAGATGATGCCCGTCGGGCCGCGCCAGAGCCTATCGCCCGGGGTGTCCTCCGTCCAGTCACCGCCGTCCGGCGCGCGGAAGCCCCGGACGACGCCGGAACCGTCGGGGTCGGTGATGACGGTGCGAAGCGGCCCCCACGTCCCGCTGTCGTGACGGCCCTGGACGTTGACGTTCTGGACGTGTAGACCGTCGCTGACCGCGGCGTCGAGCACGCGGATGCCGGTATCGGAGGCGGTCTGGTCGACGAAGATGTTCTTGAAAAGGAGGTCCTTCCCCGGCGCGTAGCTGACGCCGAGTCGGAAGAGGCGGTAGTTCCAGTCGCCGCCGTCGTCGAAATCGTAGTAATTATCGGGGACGATGGTGACGTTCCACATCCCGTAGATACCGAAGTTCTCGAAGCCGGAGAACCGGAACTGGCGGTTCATGCGATAGCGGCCGGGCGGGAACACCAGCAGCGTATCGTCGTCCGCGTACTCGCGCAGTTGCGGACCGATGGGTTCGTTACCGTCGGGGTCGGCGCCGGCGTCCTCGACCATGTCGATGATCGTCCCGTAGTTGTCGAGGACCGGCGGACTCCACTCCGCGCTCGCTCGTCCGGTCATGCCCCGTGCGCCGGCGGCGCAGAGGCCGGCGACGCCGACCCCTTTCAGGAAGCGCCGTCGCGTCGTCTCCTCGTTCGGTGCGTCGCTGCTGGCCGCTTCGAATGTGTCGATTTCGTTTTTCATTTTGGAAACTCAGTTGTCTTTTGTTTCATAATGTCCCGACAGAGACGCCGAACTACGTTTCGATGATATGTTTGTCTCCCCGCCGCTCTGCGGTCATCGAGAAAGCGGTACTAACCGCCGTACCTAATCTCTGCGGATTAGTATCTCCAGTCTTTAAGTTACCAAATTTTGGTAGTTGTGTTTCCACCCCGACGGAAATCCGCGGAAACATAAAGAAACGAACATCGAATGCGTCGTCTTCGTTCTCGCACCTACTGTCGAAGAGCGGCATCGACCTCGCGCTGAATTGCGACGTTCTCCGCGCGAGAATCCGACCACCGACGTACGGCGATCGGTCGGGGAGTAACGCGCAGTTGGCTCCGTCGAATCGACGGCGGGTTGCGGACGCTGTACTCGCTCGCTACAGAGCGCGTCGAACGAGGGACGGTTCGAAGACGGACGCCGACGACGAGCAGAGTCGGGTTCGACAACGATACGCGTTGCCGGCGACGGCACCGGAAGAAACGGCTCCGGTCACTCGAGCTGCGGTCGAGCGAGTTCCTCCGCGTGCTTCACGTCCGCCGGCTTTTCGACTTGGGCGTAGAGAGGTCGGCGGACGTCGGGGTCGAAGATACCGTTTTTGTCGAACAGTTCGCGCGCCCGTTCGGTGATGTAGTAAAACTTGTACGGTCCTTCGTCCGGTCGCTGACCGTCGGGGAAGGCGACGCTATCGACGACGTTGGCGTCCATCAGTTTTCGGAGATGCCCGAGAATCGTCGTGCGGTCGACGTCGGGATTGAGGTACTGGAGTTCCTTCATGCTCGGCATCCCCTTCGGATGGCCGACGATGTCCGCGATGAGGTCCTTCCGCGTCTGCTGCGTGATGACGTCGAACACCTCGAAGACGTCGAAGTGGTTCGATTCGTCGTTCGGTCGTACGCCGGCACCCTGCGACATGGTTCGCGTGAAGATAGGGCGGCAAGCGTAATAATGATGTTGGTCAGCGCCAACATCAACGTCCCGGAACGTGCGGCGGACGGGAGGCGCGATTCCGATGATACAATTAGGAACCGAACGAAGTTCATGCAATGCCGGACAAGCGCGTCGAAATGGGAAGCATCGTCGACGAGACGAAACGGTACTCGGCGAAGGACACGCTCTCCCGCGAACAGTATCGGCGGATAAACCGCGCTCTCGATAGCGACCTCGAGACGTTCCTGCTGAGCGGTCGCTCCTTTTTCGTGCTCGGGAGCTACGGAGAAAACGAACGCGAGCGGCTCACCGCCGTGAAAAACCGCCTCGACCGGGAAGGACACGCCTTTCTCATGGACGACGTGCCCGAAGCGTGGGAGTTCTGGACGACGAAATTCAAGGTGCTAGCGAACCGGGCGGACCACATCGTGGGGGTGTACGAGCACACGGACGGCGGCCACGAGTGGGAGGCGGGCTATCTCGACCACGAAGCGTATCGGGATAAGATACGCGTGCTCAAGCGCGATTACGTCGATCTGGACGATCCGACCGACGAGCCGTTCGACGGGATGTTCTCCCACTTCGTTCGACTGTTGAACCGCCTCGACCGCGTCGTCTTCTGGGAGGGACCGACGGACGCCACCGACGACGAACTCGCCGACAGTTTGCTCGACGCGACCGAGGCGCTCGTCGAAGATATCGACCGTCGGTGACCCGAGCGTCGGGTCGGAGAGATCCATTGCACCGCCCTTCAAGGGGTCCGTACCGCCACTATCGACGGTGATAACCGATCCTGACGGATATTATGTCATTTATTATAATATGTCTACCAATTTCACAGTAGTTCGTACTGATGAGAATACTGAAGCTGGTGACCACTCGACGAAGTTTCTATCGAGCGCAGGAGGCCGCGCTCGACGCGGCGAACATCGAGTACACGACCGTCACGGTGCCGGGAACGCACCGCGGCCACGAGGACGGCGTGGAGCAACGTTCCGTCTGGGACTACCTTCGGTTCTATCCGACGGTTCTCCGGAAGTCACTCTCCGAGTACGATATCGTTCACGCGAACTTCGGGTTGACGGCGCCGTTCGCGGTCGCGCAACCCAGACTTCCGGTCGTCGTCTCGCTCTGGGGCAGCGAGTTCCACGAAAACAAGTACGAGGCGCTCATCGCGTCGGCCACGAAACGAGCGGACGAAGTGATCGTCCCGTCGCAGATGATGCGCCGGTGCGTCCGTCGAGATAATCACTACATCCCGTATCCGATCGACGGAGACCTGTTTTCCCCGATGTCCAAGGCGGAGGCGCGTTCGAAACTCGGTTGGGACGCCGACGAACCCGTGGTGCTGTTCCCCTCCGCTCCGGGACGACCGGAGAAGAACTATCGCCTCGCGGAGCGGGTGGTCGAGGGAGTAGCGCAACCGGTTCGACTCTATCCCTGCATCGACGAACCCTACGAGCGGATGCCGCTGCTGATGAACGCGAGCGACGCGGTTCTCGTGACCTCGACGTACGAGACGGGACCGATGGTGGTCAAAGAGGCCGTGGCCTGCAACGTCCCGGTCGTTTCCACGCCCGTCGGATTCGTTTCCGACGTGCTCGACGGCGTGGCGAACTCGTCCACGGGGAAGTCCGCGGAAGAACTCCGAGCGGCCCTCGAAACCGTTCTCGACGCGAACGCTCGCGCCGACGGGCGTCACAAGGTCGTCGCGTACGACGTCGCGGACATGGGCGCTCAGCTACGGCGAGTGTACGAACGGTGCACCGACCGCCGCCAGCGATCGGAGCCGGTGTCCGTCGAGATATCGACACCGCAGTGAGTCAGTCACGGATGAACACGCCGAGAACCGTCGCCGAGACTACGCACGAGAATCCCTATCATCGATGAACACACAGACATCGATCGGCCAACCTGGAATCGACTTCGACGAACCGCGAGCGACGCCCTATTCGGCGGCCGGACGGGCCGCATCCCGTCTCGGAGGTCGACGCTGAGCATGGGGTCGGTCGTCATCTCGTTGGACGCGGAACTCGGGTGGGGGTTCCACGACCGCCCGGAACTCCCGGAGCACCACATCGAATCCGGCCGCCGCGCGTGGACCTACCTCCGCGAGTCGTTCGACAGGCTCGATATCAAAGCGACGTGGGCCATCACGGGTCACCTGTTTCTGGAATCGTGCCGGTCGTCCCATCGCGGCCATCCGGCGGGACGCCGATGTTGTACCCGCGAAACGGCCTCGCTCACCCCGGAGCGGATCTGGTTCGCGCGGGACCGTATCGAGGCGGTTCGCGCGAGTGCGGTCGACCACGAAATCGGGAGCCACGGGTTCACGCACGTCCATTTTCGCCACGAGAAGATGAGCGAGGAGTTCGCGGCGCGGGAACTCGAAGCGAGCGTCGAGGCGGCGGCCGATTGCGGCATCGAGCTTTCGTCGTTCGTCTTTCCGGTGAACCGGATCGATCACACGGAGTTACTCGCCGAACACGGCTTTACCTGCTATCGGGGCGCGTCGCCGGCGAAATCGGGACGCTTGGCGAAGCTCGCGAGCGCGACGATCGGAACGCCGGCACCGCCCCTCGTCGAACCGAGGGTGGACGAGTACGGCCTCGTCGACGTGCCCGCCTCGCTGTTTCTCTTCAACTTCGAAGGCGTCGCGCGGTCGGCGGTGACCTCGGTCGGCCGCGACCCCGTCGTCAAACAGGCGACGAGGGGAATCGACAACGCGGTCGAAAACGACGGCGTGTTCCACATGTGGTGTCACCCGCACAACCTCAGAACCGACCGAGATTTCGAGCGGATCGACGCGATCCTCGAGTATCTCCACCGTCGACGTCTGGAGAGCGATCTTCGGGTCGAGACGATGGCGGAGGTCGCGGAACGGGTGCGGTCGCGCCGAGCCCGGATTTAGAACGCGGGCACCGAACTGAGTCCCCGAGGCCGGTTTTTAGGCACGCACAATACTATAATATATCGAGCAAAATTTTTATCTAAAAACACGTAATACTACGGTCGATGTACGAACCTTCACGACGGGCGTTTGTTAAGACGGGTGCCGCGCTACTCGGCGGGGCGACGACCGGAACCACGGTTACCGCGGGGCGAGCGCGTAATCGGTTCATAGTCGATTCGGCACGAGTACGACCGAAAGGTGACGTGGAAATCGTGCATCGACTCGACCGAGTCGGCCTGTCGGTCGTCCGCGGGACGGAACGCGACGTCCGAAAGCTCGGGGCGAAGTACGCGGCGGACCTCACCTACTCGCTCGACCACCCCGTCGAGCCCGAGTCGGTCGGTGGAAACGTTGGTGCGAAAGACGAACCCCTGTACGATCTCCAGTGGGACAAACGCGACCAGCGGATTCCGGCCGTTCACGAAATCACCCGCGGGGAGGGAACGCGCGTCGCGATCATCGATACCGGCGTCGCAGCGGGGCACCCGGATCTTCAGCACGCGGTGAACGTCGAGCTATCCCGGAACTTCACCGACGACTCCTTCGGTGCAGCGGGACCGTACGGGGGCTATCACGGTACGCACGTGGCGGGAATCGTCGCTGCGAACGACCGAAACGAGACCGGCGTCGCGGGAAGCGCTCCCGGCACCGAACTCGTCGATTGTCGGGTGTTCTCGACGACGGCACCGCAGGAGACGCTCGCGGCGTTCTTCGGGGACGTTCTCGCCGCTATCGTCTACAGCGCGGAAATCGGGGCCGACGCGGCGAATCTCAGCCTCGGTGCGTACCTTCCTCGGCAGGGGCTCGGTTCGTTCTACGGGAAGTTGCTCAATCGCACGACGACGTACGCGAATCGTCGTGGAACGGTCTTGGTTCACGCCGCCGGGAACGCGAGCACCGACCTCCAGCACGACAAAAACTACGTCGATTCGAGCGAAAGCGCACAGGGCGTCGGTGTGAGTGCGACCGGCCCGGTCGGGTTCGAGTGGGGCGATTCGGGCCTCGAAGAGCCGTTCCACAGCCCCGCGTTCTACACTAACTACGGGACGAACGCGATCGACCTGGCCGCCCCCGGCGGTGACGTCGACGAGGAACTCTTGGAACTCCCCGCGGAGGAACGCCCCGACGGATGGTACCGCGATCTCGTGTTGAACTGTATCGCGGTTCCGTCCTTCAGCGAGTCCGGCGAGTATCTCGGCGTCACCTACGGCTACGATTGGCTCGCCGGCACGTCGATGGCGGCCCCGCAGGTCACCGCCGCGGCGGCGCTGGTCAAGAGCGTCAATCCCGAGTACACCCCAAATCAAGTCGCGTCGGCGCTGAAGCGCGCCGCCGCCGTGCCCGACGGCTACGAGAAAACCTACTACGGCTCGGGGTATCTCGACCCGCTTTCGGCGGTCAAAGGGTAAACCGCCGTTCTCCTAGCTTCGTCGAAGCGCCGTCGGTCAGCTAGTACCGAGTGGTGTGCAGCCGGCGAGTAGTTCTTCGCGTCTATCCCTCGTCAGCGAGTCGAATCGCACGAACGACGATGTAGAGCAGCACGATGCCGGAGCCAACCGCGAGGACGAACTGCGCCGCTATCGTGAGGAGCACGCCGAGCACCGAGTGCCCACCGATCAGAAACACGAAGGAGAACGGAACGAGTGCGATCCCGACGAACAGCCCGATGAGTTTGGCGAGCGGAATCGCTTCCGCGAGAATCCGACTCGTGTCCAGCGTTCCCGTTGCCGGATCGACGAAGGGAGTGGAGGGCGGCATCTCCCCGTATCTTTCGACACGCATCGTATAAATATACTGGTAAAATTTCCGCGGATCGAGTTCTACTGGCCGCGCGTCCTGACTGCGGTTCCCGAAACGTTGACCCACAGCATGCCTTCCGCCAATTCCTCGTAGTCGAATCCGGCACCGATGACGGCGTCGGCGCCGAGTTCTTCCGCCGCCGCTCGGATGTCGTCGATGGCTTCCGTGCGACCGGACTCGATTTTCTTCTCGTACGACCCGCTCCGACCGCCGACGACGTCTCGGATTCCCGCGGCGATGTCGCTCACGACGTTCGCGCCGATGACCGCTTCCCCCGAGACGACGCCGAGGTACTCCGTCACCTCTCTATCCTCGAGACTGTCCGTCGTCGTGATGGTGATCTCCGCCATACTGAGTACGTTTGCGGCCGGAGTAGACATACCTTCGGGAGTGAACGTCGGAAACGGCCCGCCGAGACGGCGACGTCCGTCGCTCGGTTCTCGACGCGTCGCTCGGTTCGCGACCGCGTTTTCCCGTTCGATTCTCCTGAGGCCACTCTCTCGGTGACACCGTCTAGTTTAGCACCTCCTCGACCGGCGTTCGTCCCGAAGTTCGGTGGAATCACCAGCTGAATGGCGACGTCGACGTTGTCGTGTCCGGCAGAAGAATACGGGCACAACGCGCGCCCGCCGTTCTCTCCGACTAGCGGAGTGGTCTGAATGCCGCCCGAACCTCGGACGCGAACAGCTCCGGCACTTCCCAAGCCGCAAAGTGCCCGCCTTCGTCGAGTTCGTTGTAGTAGATCAGGTCGTGATACGCCTGCTCCGTCCAACTCCGCGGGGCTGGATGGATCTCGTCAGGAAAGATGCTCACGGCGGCCGGGATGGAGACGTCGACAGCCTCATAGAAGCGGACGTCTCCTTCGTGGAGAGCTTCCCAATAGAGACGAGCCGACGAAACCCCCGTGTTCGTCAGCCAGTAGAGCGTGATGTTGTCGAGGATGTCGTCTCGGGTGATGTCGCCGAACGGTTGCCCGTCGAAGAGGCCCGCGATTCGCTCGTAACTACGGATGTCGTGGTCGATCATCCACGCCGCCAGGTCGACGGGAGAATCCGCCAGTCCGTATAGCGTCTGTGGATGCGTTCCCATCTCGATCGCATAGCCGATGTCCTTCGTAAAGAACTCGTTCAGCCGCTCGTACGCGCGGCTTTCGTCGTCCGAGAGATCGGACGGTGCCGGATCGCCGCGCACAAGCGCCTTTGACACTTCGGGTGGAACGGTAGACGGCATGTTGGAGTGAATGCCGAGCAGTTCCGGAGGTTCCTGTTGGCCCATCACGTCGCAGATGACCGCACCCCAATCGCCGCCCTGCGCCACAAACTGCTCGTATCCCAGGCGCTTCATCAGCTCAACCCAGGCACGTCCGATGCGGGCGAGGTCCCAGCCGGTCTCGGTCGGCTTGCCCGAAAACCCGTAGCCCGGCATAGACGGAATCACCAGGTGGAACGCGTCCGATGCGTCGCCGCCGTGTGCCGTGGGATCGGTAAGTGGATCGATGATCTTCAGCTGCTCGATGATCGTGCCGGGCCATCCGTGCGTGATGATGAGCGGCAACGCGTCTTCGTGCTCTGAACGAACGTGAATGAAATGGATGTCCAGCCCGTCGATCTCGGTCGTGAACTGCGGTAGGTCGTTCAGTTTCTCCTCGCACTCGCGCCAATCGTGCTCCGTCTCCCAATAGCGCGCGAGTTCTTGGATCGTAGCGAGTTGGACGCCTTGCGAGTGATCCGTGACCGTTTCCTCGTCGGGCCACCGCGTGGCGGCGATGCGCCGGCGGAGGTCGTCGAGTTCCTCTTCGGGAACGTCGATGCTGAAGGATTCGACTTCGGTTACAGTGGACATGGTTCTTATTCCTTGGATTGGTGGAAACGGCGGCAGAAGGAATGGATCGTGTCGGCTTTGGCCGAACGCTGAGTTTTCCCACCCGCCGCCGCGTTTCCGTGCCCTTCTCGTCTGAGGGGAGGCGACGCGTGACCGGGTCGACGCTACCGCGGACCGGAAGGGTGGTCCTCGGCGCTTGGTAACGTAATTGACCGATTTCGTGCGATACTATCAGCTTTTCTCGATCGGGCTTACCCCTCCCCTGGGGGTGAAAATGACATACGTGGTATTAAAGTGGTCTGAGGTTTATATTTCAACTAGATTTCGATATATGGGTGGTAATTGTCACTTTTTAGCCGGGTGATTCTATTGGCGTTTGACGGTCTCGTGTCTGATACGGGCGATGCTGATCGTAACAGCGTTCGAACCGCTGGCAGCTCGCCGACCGCCATTCGAACTCGTAGAGAAGCGGGCGGTGAGTGAATGACGCCGCAAGGTCGGTTCCGCGACGACGTACCCGTCTCGACCCGAGTTCGATAACTGGCGAATTCCAACATCGTCGGGGAAATACAGCCTATTACATGTGCCCTCTCCGAGATGAGTTCGACGAGCGTCGGACATATTTCAATGAAATTCGAAAATATACATATCACCGTTGTCGGTATATAGAGAACATGTCTAGCAGTGACCCTCCAACGAACTCGCTCGGACAACCGATCTGCGGCCGCACCGACCGCACGTCCGACGACCCGTGCCAATGCGTCGTCCCGTTTCCCGGTCGAGCGTGTCCGCACCATCGGCCGCGAAGTAACTGATCGACACCGCTTCCGCGGACGGACCGCGGCCTCCGGTCTCGTTTCGAAGCGACCGTCGTAGTAACTCAAACTGGTATTTCACTCTACGCTACCTATTTGCCCCTCCTCGACACTGTGACGGGTGTATGGCACAAAAACGACTTATCGCTCCGCTCGCGGTCGCCGCGTTGCTCGTGACGGCCGGATGCCTCGGTGGCGTCACCGGACTCGGCGACGGGAATCCGACCGCGGGGGAACCGAGCGACGACGGGAACACGAACGAGACGCCTTCGAAAATCAGCGTGAGCGCGACGGGCGAAGCGACCGCCGAACCGGATCGTGCGGTCCTGTCCGTTAGCGTCGAAGCGACCGCCGCCGACCCGGAGACCGCTCGAAGGGCGGTCGCCCGAAACGCCACCTCCATGCGAGAAGCGCTCGCCGGCATCGGTCTCGGAGACGAGCAAGTGACGACCCGCCACTACGCGGTTCGGGAGGCGTACGAGCCGAAACGCGACGAAGCGACGAAGACGACCTATCGCGCGATTCACGCCTTCGAAGTCGAAATCGAGAACGTCGACCGGGTCGGAACGGTGATCGAGACGGCGACGAGCAACGGTGCGACCGGCGTCGGAGGAGTTCAGTTCACCCTCTCGGAGGCGACTCGCTCGGAACTCCGCGAGAAGGCGCTCACGAACGCGATGAACAACGCTCGGGACGACGCCGAGATACTCGCCGCCAACGCGAATCTCACCGTCTCCGACGCGGATGCCGTGACCATCGATACCGGGACCGTCCGGCCGTATCGAACCGAAGCGAACGTGGCCGCGAACGGCGGTGGAACGGACTTCGAGTTCGGGCCGGTGTCGGTCACGGCGCGAGTGCAGGTGACGTACAACGCGACGCGCTGACCGAGTACGCTCTTTTCGATTCCGAACGCCCTCGGCTAGCAGCGAGACGGAGCGGTGTCGGACCCACTCACCGGTCGTGGCCGATTTCCCGGACGGGCTATCGCGGCTCCTCCGAAGGCTCCGTCGGCGTCTCCGTTACTGTCGACGCTGTCCGTCGGCTCGGGAGGGTTTCGACCGTAGCGAACCGCGTCAATCGACGCCGCGAAACCATCAATGACCTCGGCCACCAACGGCTAGGCGGGATGGACGATATCGAGAACGTACGTTCGATTCCGGTCGACGACGTAGCTCTCGAGGGGGAACTCGTCGTTCCCGACGGGGCGACCGGTCTGGTCGTCTTCGCACACGGGAGCGGCAGCAGTCGGCACAGCCCGCGCAATAATTTCGTGGCCGAAACGCTACGGGAGCGGGGACTCGGAACGCTCCTCTTCGATCTGCTCACCGAACGGGAGGACCAAAAGCGCGAAAACCGGTTCGACATTCCGCTGTTGACCGACCGACTCGTCGCCGTCACTCGGTGGCTCCGAGAGCGGGCGGACACGGCCGATCTCGCGATCGGCTACTTCGGATCCAGTACCGGCGCGGCGGCAGCACTCCGGGGGGCGGCACGCCGCCGGGCGGACACCGGTGCCGTGGTCTCGCGCGGCGGCCGAGCGGATATGGCGACGGAGGTGCTCGACGAGGTGGCCGCGCCGACGCTCTTCATCGTCGGTGGGGAAGACGAGCAAATTCTCGAACGCAACGAAGAGGCCTACGAACGGCTGGATTGCGAAAAGGAACTGCACGTGGTCGGGGGTGCGGGCCACCTCTTCGAAGGCCCCGGGGAACTCGAAGAAGTCGCCGACCGCGCCGGTCGTTGGTTCACCACCCATCTCGCGTGACCGTCGCCGCTTCGCGAGCGCGCGTCGTTCGAAGGGGAGAAATCACCTTCACCGGACGAAGGACGACAGCCACAAAGGCGTGGAACCGGTACGTTCGTCGGGGAAAAGCATGTTCGAGAATCGCACGGAGGCTGGCGAACGCCTCGGCGCACGATTGGCGGAGACGGACGTCGACGCCGACCTCGTGCTCGGAATTCCGCGAGGAGCGCTGCCGGTCGCGCGGCCAGTCGCTGACGCGCTCGACGTGCCGCTCGATATCGTCGTGGCCTCGAAGATCGGTGCCCCGACGAATCCGGAGCTGGCGATCGGTTCCGTCGCCAGCGACGGAAGCCTCTGGCTCAACGACGACCTCGTCGAACGATTGGGGATCGACGACGACTACGTCGAGGAACGACGCGACCTCGAAGCGGAAGCTGCACGCCAAAAGGCCGACCAGTACCGCGAAGACGGGAGACTGCCCGAGTTGAGCGGCAAACGAGTCGTGGTCGTCGACGACGGCGTGGCGACCGGCGCGACCGCCATGGCCTGCCTTCGTCAGGTTCGAGAAGCCGACGCTTCCCGCGTCGTACTCGCGATACCGGTCGGATCGCCGGATTCGGTTCGGCAACTCGAATCGGAGGCCGACGAGGTCGTCGCTCTGCGGACGCCGCAGGATTTCCGTGCGGTCGGTCAGTACTACCGAGATTTCGGCCAGGTGAGCGACGCGGAGGCGATGACCTACCTCGAGGGCGGAGAACCGCCGCGAGAGTAGTACCGACCGCCGGAGATACCGCCACACGTCGACCCCGCGACGCGAGCAGTAGTCGCGTCGTCGGCGAATCCGACCGTTCCTTCGGGCCACCGTTGCGGCGGGTTGGCCAGAGTGCCTATTGGTTCTCCCGTCGAGAGTACGACGACCCATGCCCGTAGGAGACCTTGCAGTCGAAGCACAAACGGCACGGAAAGACGCGACCGTTACCGACCTCGCGCAGCGGATGGGCGACGAAGGAATTGGCGATTTCGTTATCGTCGAGGACGAGACCCCCGTCGGCATCGTCACGGATCGCGACATCGCGCTCGCGGTCGGACAACACGATGACATCTCGGCGATGACGGCGGCCGATCTGATGGCCGAGGATCTCGCCACGATTCGGGCGGACGCCGAGGCGGTCGAGCTCCCGAAGAAGATGGCCGAGCACAGAGTACGACGGATTCCCGTCGTCGACGAGGACGGGAAGTTACAAGGCGTCGTCACGCTCGACGACGTGGTAGCGACGGTCGGGGAAGAACTGGACGCCATCGCGGCGGTCATCGAAGCCCAGTCCCCGGAGTACTCGCCAACGGAATAGCCTCGTCGGTCTCCGTATCGATGCCCGTCGAAACGCTCGGAGAAATCCGTACTCCATCGCGTGCCGCGGTTCTCCCCCGTCGGTCAGAGGTCTCGAACGGCGCGTTCTCCCTCGTGGATGGCTTCCTTGATCGTTCGAGCAGCGACCGCATCCCCGACGACACGGACCTCCGGAACGACGTCCGAGAGCGCTTTTTCGAGGCCGTGCTCGGCGCGGTGGAAGCCGGCAAGGACGATACTATCGAGGTTCGAGAGTTCGACGGCTCGCCCGCGTTTGCGGAGCGTGACGGTCGGCCAGTCGACGCGCTCCACGGTCGCGAACGTGTGCATCTCGATCGGGTTGTCCATCGCGAAGACGTCGCGGTGGAGTTTCGCCTTCGTCGGGCCGGTGAGGTCACCGCCGGGGTCGCCACCCGGTTGCGCGAACTGCACCGTCCGCCCCTCTTCCGCAAGGAACTTGGCGGTGCCGACTCCCTTCCAATGGTGCTCCCCGTCGTCTATCACGAGGACGTGGTCACCCGGATCCGTGTATCCGGTTTCGGTCGCGACGGATTGGGCGAGCACTTGCGTACTCGTCAACACGCCGGCCTCCGCCCATCCGGACACGTCCGCCTCGCGAATGCCGAGGCCGTGATAGCCGCGGGGAAACGACGGTTGCGAGGAACCGGTGGCGAGGATCACGACGTCCGGGGATTCGCGTTCGACGTACTCGGTCGTCACTTCGACCCCGGTTCTGACGTCGACGTCTTCACGGTCGAGCGCTTCGCGGAGCCACAGGACGGGTTTCTCGAACTCCGCTTTCTTCGGTATCTCCTTGGCGAATCGCACCTGCCCGCCGAGGGTTTCGTCCCGTTCGCAGAGGGTAACCCGATGGCCGGCGCGGGCCGCCACTTCCGCGGCCTTCATTCCGGCAGGGCCGCCACCGACTACGAGGACGTCCTTGGGTTCGGCGGTCTCCACGAGCGTTCCAACGCCGAGGTCGGTTTCGAACCCCGTCGCCGGGTTCAGCACGCATCGACAGGCGGCACCCTCGTAGATGCGCTGAATACAGCCCTGATTGCACCCCATACACTCGATGAGTTCGTCGAGACGGCCCTCCTGTGCTTTCCGCGCGATATGGGGGTCGGCGATGTGTCCTCGCGTCATCGAGACGACGTCTGCAGCACCCTCCTGTAAGATCCGATCCGCCTCGCGCGGATCGGTGATACGTCCCGTCGTGGCGACGGTAACGTCCGGATTCTCCGCTTTGACGGCGGCGCGAACGCGCTTGGCGAGCGGGGCGAGCAGGGCGCGCTCGCGCTGCATGTCCGGAACGATGTAATCCTGCTTTTCGTACGTCCCCGCCTTCACGACGAGGTAATCGACCTGCCCCGTCGCCGCCAGCAGACGGGCGACCTCTTCGTATTCCTCGACGCCCATGCCGTGGGGAGCATCGTCGGTAGCGTTGACCTGCAGTCCGACGACGAACCCCTCACCGACCTCGTCGCGAACCGCGTCCAGCGTCTCGTAGACGATGCGGAGGCGGTTCTCGAGCGACCCGCCGTACTCGTCCGTTCGCTCGTTCGAGTACGGGGAGAGAAACTGCGAGAGCAGGTAGCCGCCGTACCCGGAGTGAATCTCGACGCCGTCGAACCCGCTCCGCCGGATGACGCCGGCGGTGGTCGCGTACCCTTCGACCACCTCACGGATCTCCTCGCGGCTCATCTGGCGCGGCATCTCGCGGTTCACCGGCCCGGGAACGTCTGAGGACGATAATACGGGGCGCTCGCTAACGAGGCTGGTCATCTGGCGGCCGTAGTGGAGGTTCTGGCAGACGATCTTCGCGCCCGTCTCGTGGACGGCGTTAGTCAACCGCCGGAGTTGGGGGACGAGGTCGTCGTCCCAGCCGCGGATGGCGCTGCCGGACACCGAGCTCGGGTGATTGGCGAGATACGCCATGACGATGAGTCCGATCCCGCCCTCGCCGCGTTCGACGTAGTAGTCGACGAGGGTGTCGGTGATTTCGGTATCCCGGGCGTAGTTCGTTGTGTGCCCGGTCATCATCAGGCGATTGCGTAGTTCGACGTTCCCGATGCTCGTCGGTTCGAACAGGTGCTCGTACCGGTAGTCGTTCGGATCGTCGTCGTGCAGGATTGCGAAATCGGTTGTGTCGTTCGTCATCGAATGTATGGGTGAATGGGAGTGGATTACTCGTCGATCAGTTCCTCACCGCCGTCGGCGGCGACGCTCTGGGGAAGGCGACCGCCCTTCAGCCGTCCGGTATCGAGGACCGCCTTTACTTCGGGTTTCAGATCCTCGTAGGTGGCGGTCGACGTGACCAGCGAGACGACGACGAACACCGCGACACCGGCGATCTGGGCGACTTGACCGCCGAGGAAGCCCAGCGGAATGGAGAAGTCGATGTACTGACCACCGTATGCGAGCAGCAGCGTCAACGCCAGGCCGACGCCGCCGCCCCAGAGAATCCCCTCGGTGGTCGCGCCCTTCCAGTTGTACGCGAGAGCGACGCCAGGGAAGATGACCGTTGCGAAGATGGCCCACCCGGCGGCACCGAGAACGAAGATGAGTCCGGGGAACGTCGCCGCGATCACGCCCGCGATGACGAGGATTGCTGCGGTCGCGATCCGTCCGTAGCGCACCTCCTGTTGATCGGTCATCCGGGTCTCCCGGTACTCCTTCATGAAGTCGTGCGTGATGGCCGAGGCACCGACGTTGAGGAACGCATTGCTCGTGGACATGATCGCGGCGACGATGCCCGTGAGGACGAACGCCGTCACCACGTCGGGTGCGAAGTTGATGAGCGCGAGCGGCAGTACCAGATCCGGGTTCTCGAAGCTCTGGATGTCGCCGCGCGCGACGGCCGCTCGGACGTACGGCCCGGCCCACCAGAACAGCGTCGTCATGAGATACGCCGCCCCGGAGATGAACGCGCCCCACTTCAGGAGGGACACGCGCCGTATCATGTAGAACTTCGTGATGGCGTGGGGTTGCCCGGCGTGGGTGAGGTTGATGATGAGGATGGACAGTAACAACCCGATGGGTGCCAGTCCGTCCTGCCCGAGCAACGTGAACTGGAAGTACTGTGGGAAGTCGGTCCGGACGGTGTTAATCATCGCTCCGACGCCGCCGGGATTGGACGTCACGATGAAAAAGAACGTCAATACGCCGGACACCGCCATGATCGCACCCTGAATCGCATCGGACCAGATCGCCGCGAGGATACCGCCGACGACCGTGTAGATCCCGACGATGAGGAGGCCGATGATCAGGCCGGTGATGAAGTCGACCGGGAAGATGACGGCCATGATGATTCCTAAGGCCGCGTATTGGGCTGCGAGGTACCCCATCGACCCGAGGAAGACGGCGATGGTGCCGAGTAACCGAACGCGCTCGTCTTCGAATCGATGGTACATCGCGTCGGGCACCGTAATCGCGTTGACCGTGGCACCGAGGACGCGCATCTTCCGGCCGACCAGCCAATAGGAGATGACGAACGAGAAGATGATGACCGTGGTCGCCCACATCATGAACTCGGTGCCGATGGCGTAGACGGTGCCGGAGAGGCCAACGATCCCCCAACCGCTCTGCGTCGACGCAAAGATGGATAGGGCGATGACGAAAATCCCGGCGCTTCGCCCGGCGACGTAGTAATCCTCCTCGCTCTCCATGTGGCGACTCGCAACGAAACCGATGCCGAGCATCAAGAGCGAGAAGAGGACGAAGAAAATTATCGCCGTGGTCGAACTGTACTGAACGCCGAGATTTTCTCCCCACGACTGCAGGATGATCCACTCCACGGGTCAGTCCTCCATCAAGGTGGGTTCAGGCTCACGTTCGCGTCGGCGCTGTCGCAGGCTCGTTCCTTCGATACCTTTGACGTCCTCGATCTTCGCTGCGAGCGTCAGTGCTCCGACGAGGAAGATGGTGACGCCAAGGATGAAGAACTCGATAACGGGCGATGGAAAGCCCAAGAGCCACAATACAGGAAGCATCTTACGACACCCTCTTCGATTGCCGGCGCCCGTTCGTCGATTGCCACCGTCGTTCCGTGGTGTGGGTACCCATGACGGTCGAAACCATTGCGCGAATAATATTTAAACCTTGATCGCATTTTGAGGTAATCTCGTCCCGCGTGCGGATCAGTCGTCGTTCGACTGTAGCGAATGACGTTCTTCGCGCGGGAATTGAGAGGACTAACAGAGAACGGGAGAGGCGGTGAGTGAGGTTTCGTATGGGATTCATAAGCGTGAGAAAATAAACGAAAGAGGGCGATGCCAACTACTGATCGGGAGAGGATACGTCATCTCGTCGCTCAATGTATTCTGGCGGAACGGAGTCGACAGTGAAGGTAGTGCGACCACGCTTATCGATCTCAAAGCCGTCCTGTACCATCGTTCCAGAATCGATTACGAGAACCACAGGGTCACTGACGTGACGCATACCGACAGTACGGGCCTCCTGTGGTGTTTTCGAAAGATGAACTTGCTGGCGACTCATCGGTTTGAGCCCTTCTTCAGCGATACTGTCCAGGTTCCGAGGGGCCGTCCCGTGATAGAGCTGGTTTGGGATGGTCGTTTCCGTCGGTTCGAGGTTGACGTCCACCGAATGGCCGTACACAGCCCGAATCTGTTCGTCCTGACGCTCAAACCGACCTTTCGGGTCAGTAGCGATCACCGCCGCGACGTGCTCGGACTTAGCCCATGAATAGTTGTCCGTGACCGCGTCAACAAACGCGTCGTAATTGGTCCATCCTTTCTCGTCGAGCGTGAGCCCCACGTCGGTCGGGAAATGACGTAGCACACCACTCATGAACTTCGAGAGGCGTATACGCTGATTCTCGTCGAGAATCTGCCGTCCCGCATCACCACAGACAGAGCACGCTTCGCCCATAAAAAATCCGTGGTCACCACAGACTCGCACCATGTACGAGCAACTCGTCGGGTGCGACTACTGTCTTGCGCCTGGAACTACTGTAAACGATGTCGAACGGTTCCTAACGAGGATTGTTTGTGGTTAGTAGCTCGTACTAACCACGGTCCCCTCGCTGTCTGAAATAGGAGCGATGGAAATAACTCACGCAGAAAGCAGCAGTCCGGGGAAGTCTTCCTCGTATCTATTCAAGCCCTGTGTCCGGCTCTTCCTCGTGGCAGTTGGACTGATGACACGTAATAGGTGGTGAGGCACGAACATCGTCGTTACTGCGGAAGCGAGATTCACGAACGGGATCCGATACGCATCGGTGACCTCGTTGGGATGGCACCCGCGATGATCCTCGCTGCTGGTTCGATCCGCTGCGCGACGGCGGGACGGCATGTGCAGGGTAACTCATCGGCGAGGGGTTGCCGTTTGGTATCGGAATTCCGAGGCCATGATTTCACGAATTCCTGACCTAACGTAGCGTCGACCGGGTGTAGGAGGCGATTGCTGAGGTGGGGCGTGATCTCCCTCTGTGGTTGGTAGGAGCGGAGTGGAAGATACGGAGGGTGCATTCAGCAGAGCGGTATCTAAAGTGAGATAGATCTCGGCAGATCCGGAATCAACGGTAAGTTCATCACCTATTGCGCCCTATATTCGTGTATGGGACGATACGTCGACGGATTCGTTATCCCGATCCCAAACGATAAGCTCGAAGCGTACCGCGAAATAGCCGACGAGGCCGGCGAGCTTTGGATCAAACACGGCGCTCTCGAGTACTTCGAGGGGGTTGGAGACGACATGGAGCCCGACATGGGGGACATGCAGGTACGGACCTTCCCACAGCTCGCCGAAGTCGGGGACGACGAAACGGTCGCCTTCTCATTTATCGTGTTCGAGTCGCACGAGCATCGCGACGAGGTAAACGCGAAGGTGATGGAAGATCCGGCGATGGACTCGGACAATTTCGACGAGGAGATGCCTTTCGATTCGGAGCGCATGGCCTACGGCGGCTTCCGCTCCATCGTCAGTCAGGAAAAGCGAAGAGAGGACTAATCGAGGGATAGACCGCCCCGTGCCTCGATAGTAATACTGGTGCGGCTACCGTTACCAGAGATTCGCTTCTACTGGCCTTGCGGAGTACGCGACCTGTATCTATAGAAAGCGTTGCGGTGAACGTAATGCGGGCAGGTACAGGCCTCAGGTCGTCGGTCACGTCGTCGATGGAGACGGTGTACTGGTAGTCTGCGAGCGTCTCGTGACTTTCGTTGGTGACTTCGACGAGCCCGGGGGCTTCGACGTCGAAGGCGAATTGCTCCCACTGTGCGCGTTTCTGTGCCGTCTCGGCAGCGTCACGGGCTGCGGATGGGTTTGTACTCACGGTCTTTCGAGTGCCATTTTGGAAAACCGGTGTCGGGTGCTTGCACACCGGCGCGTTTCCACACGCTCGAAGGCATCGTCATTTCTGACAACTACTTAAAACAACTTTTCAGAGAATCGGCGGGCCGAGAAAACTCGCCTGAACGCGATCGCGGTGCCGTCGCTCGAAAGCACTTTGAGCAGAAACTCTTCACTAAAGCATTTTGATATCTCGAGCAACTTCAGACAAATTGTTGCCAAATTGGTGCCCACGGTTTTCGAACTCGTGGATGACCGCCTGAGGGAGTTGTTCAGCATACAGTACGAGATGTTCGAACGGCACCACCTTGTCATCCCGGCTATGGTAAAAGAACGCTGGCAGTTCTTTGGGGAGTTTCGATGCGAATTCTTTTTGCAGCACGTCCTCGTCGACGTTCCAACCTTCAGAACCAAAGTAAGGTGGCGCGATCAGGAATAACCCAGTAACGGCCTTTTCCATTTTTTCTTCGGAGAGGTATTTCAACAGGATCGAACCGCCTACAGAGTGCCCGACGAGTCTCACCTCGCTATCCGGCGCGGCGAGTTCTTTTGCTACCCGACTTTTCCACGCTTCGGGATCATCCGTATTTGGCATCTTCGGATACCGCACGTTGTACCCCGCCCCCAGTGCTTCCCGGAGGCTTGCCGCCAGTTTCCTATCTTCCTCGTACGCTCCCTCACCGGCACCGTGGATGAACAGCACTTGGTTTTTCACGGTCACTTCTCGTCTTGTAGCACGGCGGCGATCGCTTCTAGCTCTGCCTTTCGGAAGGGATGGGTAGCCTGTTCCGGAGTATCGTCGTCAAGTTCGCCGATTTTCCAGAGGATACCGGCCCGCATCTGGGGTTTGGAGGGCAAATTGTGTGTGTCGATATCGTAACTTACGGTCGTACAGATCGCAGCAAGGGCTTCTTTGGTGAAAGCCGTCGATTCGATGCGTTCGTATCTCCCGACTGCCTGACGGATTTCGTTTCGGAGTTCGTCGACGGTTTGTGTCATAGAGCTACTGGTAGTAGGGTCCGTTGTGTATATTCTACTTTCTTCTACGACGAGTGATCACGGATTTCCCACCGTATGCGCCGTATTCCGCTCCACCACTCCATCAACGACTGAACGGGAAGCAAACCGAGCAGTAAGTAGAAACGATTTGTGGAGAAAGCGAATGATGATATGACTTACGAGATGCGGATGATCACTGGACGATGGTTCTTGCCGGATGGCCTCAGTCCCTTGCACCAACTCGGTGTCATCGACTTTCCACCGACGTAACGTTATCCAAGTCGATCAAGATCTACCACGGCCATTATTTATAACATAGGTAATGGCACTCAGCGAAATCGAGCGGATTTTGCCACGAAACGAAATGGCATGACAATCGGCCACTGTGACAGAACAGACGCCTGCTCCGATGGCGACAACGGAGTATCCACGTGCTATCGTATTCATGGAGCAATCGAGCAACACCGGATTGCCAGCGACGCACTCGCTGAGGCACTGACGGGAGCGGTAAACGAAGAAGCAGCGGCAGGCCTCACTGACCTTCTGAACTGAAAATCTCACTCTATAACCCGAATCGACCAGCGAAGTACTGCTCGGCGTGGAATCCCGTCACAGCCGCCGCTTGTTGTCCTCGTCGTACGCTCGAAGGTTCTGCTCTGCGAGTTCGACCGTTCGTTCGATGCGCTTTCGCTTCGTCTCGTCCGTCTTGGCCTCCTCGAATAGCGCGATGAATGCGTACTGATCCGTATTTGAGTAGCGCTGAAAGTTCTCCCACGCGGTTTCGTTCTTCAGCAGTGCCGCCTCAAGTACAGCTGGAATCTCGTGCTCGTCGGCCAACCGGTACGCCGCGTCCCACTCGCCCGATTCCCTGGCCGCCTCGACGAGTTCCATTCCGGCCGGGGTCATCTTGCCCGCCTCGATCATCGCCTCGACGCGCTCCTTGTTCGCCTTCGACCACTTGCTGTCGGGCTTCCGGGGCGTGAACCGACGCTCGTACGTCTCGTCGTCGATGCCCTTGATCAGGCCGTCGATCCACCCGAAGCAGAGGGCCTCCTCGACCGATTCACCGTATTCGATGCCCGACCGCTCGGCGTCGGCTTTGCAGTACCCGATCCACAGCTCCTAAGCCGTGTCGTGGTGCTCCTCCAGCCAGTCGCGGAACTCGTCGCGAGAGTCAAAGAATATCGGATCCATGGTTCGGGAAAGGTGTCTCACGTCTATAACCCTTCTCCGGACGCGAGTGCCGAAACGGATGCGGATAAGTGAGAATGCCCGAATACAGCGGTTGCTGCAGTGGGATCAAGATCGGTACGTAACCGATCGAAATCTCCGCTTAGATAACGGCAAATGAAACGAAACGACGTTGGTGTATCGACGCAAGGATCACATCGAACGGACGAATTATCGGCAGTGTTCGATGTTCATGACGAATGGCGATTCCAGCCTGCTGCGAGAGGCCCGACATCGATTTTCAGCGAGATAATCGTACTCGCTGTGATCGACTGACGCAATCAACTATTGCCTGAATAATGTTGGTCGCTCGCAGGTGTCGTCTGCATTCGATATGGAGGCGGTGGATAGTAGCATCACCCTTGACGATCACTTCCACTAGCCTGTCAAGGAGGGTTTATGCGAGTGCATGTGCATTGGTCACATATGGCAGTAAAACTCGAACAGCTACCGGGTGTTGGGCCAACGACAGCCGACAAACTCCTCAAAGCTGGATTCGACTCCTACGAGGCCCTAGCCGTTGCGAGTCCCGGCGAGCTCACCAACACTGCTGACGTCGGTGAGAGCACCGCCACTGCCATCATTCAGGCGGCACGGGAGGCCGCCAACATTGGCAACTTCGAAACTGGCGTCGCGGTTCGACGACAACGGGACCAGATTGGGAAGCTCAGCTTACTGATCGACGAGATCGATGACCTGCTGGGTGGCGGTATCGAAACGCAATCGATCACTGAATTCTATGGCGCGTTCAGCTCCGGCAAGTCTCAGGTCACTCATCAACTGTGCGTCAACGTGCAACTTCCTGAGAACGACGGCGGCTTCCACGGCCGAGCGATCTTCATCGATACCGAAGATACGTTCCGCCCCGACCGTATCGACGACATCGTCCGAGGGTTGCCGGACGACGTTATCACGGCCACGATGATTGACCGTGGTATTGAGGGGGATGCCGCCGATGAAGCGGCGCTCGATGAGTTGGTTGCTCACGTGCTGGATCGGATTCACGTTGCAAAGGGCTTCAATTCGGCTCACCAGATTCTCCTCGCCGAAAAGGCTCGGGAGGTCGCCGGCGAGTACGCCGATACCGAGTGGCCCGTTCGATTGGTCTGTGTGGATTCGCTGACCGCGCATTTCCGAGCCGAGTATATTGGGCGAGGGAAACTCGCCGAACGGCAACAGATGCTCAACAAACACCTCCACGACCTGTTGCGACTCGCGAATCTGCATAACGCGGCAATCGTAGTGACGAACCAGGTCTCCTCCAACCCTGACTCGTTCTTTGGCGACCCCACCCAGCCCATCGGCGGGCACATCCTCGGACACAGCAGCACGGTTCGCATCTACCTCCGGAAATCGAAAGGGAACAAACGTATTGTCCGGCTCGTCGATGCGCCGAACCTCCCCGACGGTGAGGCCGTGATACGTATTAAGGAATCGGGATTGAAGCCCGAATAGTTCCTCGAGATGGAATAGAAGGAGGGACGACGATTTCGACACAAGGTCCCCACTCCGAGAGGAAGACGACTGTCCCATCATCCCTGCCGAAACAGAATGAGGACTGGAATCGATACCGAAACTCGAAACGAGTGCAACATCGAATATGGAATACAAGGAGCCAGAGAGGGTCTGTTCCATCAATCTTTGAACTCACTTCCGACGACTCAATCGGAATCCCAACGCGGTCACCCAGTTCGTGCTCGTAGGTCTGATACACCTACACGAACGCGTCCGAAACCCGGAATCAACACGATCAGACCATCGTAACCCGAACCTCAGTGTCGCTGCCTATCGCCGCTATTCTCGGTAGTCTCGTGGTCGTGATGAGTACCTTCGGCGTGGCCGTCCGGCAGGCGGTCTGCGTGGGCGTGGGGGTCCCCCTCGACGAACTCGTGGCCGTCTCGGTCTCCGTTTTCGAACGCCGCGACGCGGGCCGCGAGATCGCCGTAGTCGAGAATCTCCCGCTCGACCAACGACCGTTCGAGCGCGGTTAGCCATTGGCGGTAGTAGACCGCCTCCGGCGCGCCGTCCTCCCGGTCGGCGTTCACTTCCTCGACGAGACTGGTCTGGAACTCCTGCCACGTAAGGGTCTCATCGGCATGTTCGTCGGTAAGGGCAACCGCGAGGGCGAACGCACGGGCCTGCCACGGGGCGTCGAACGTCGGTGCGCCGTCTCCGGGTTCGGGTGTGGAATCAGTCATACGAGCCGCTCCACCCCTAACATGGCGTTGCGCGTCACGAGGTCCCGGAGTTCGGTCTCGCTCAGTCGATCGGTTTCGGGTGGGCGCTGGGGTAACACCATATACCGAATCTCGGAGTTACTGTCCCACACTTCCAACTCGACATCGTCGGGAATTTCGGTGTCGAACTCCTCGCGGAGCAGCGACCGGGGTTCGTCGACGGCTCGCGAGCGGTAAGCCGGCGTTTTGTACCAGGTCGGCGGGAGTCCGAGAACCGCCCACGGATAGCACGAACAGAGCGTACACACCACGAGATTGTGCGTCTTGGGTGTGTTCTCGACGACTCGCAGTTCCATCACCTCGTCGCTGACCTCCACGTCGAGTCGAGCTACTGCCTCGATTCCGTTCTCGAGGAGGCGCTCTTTGAACTCGGGGTCGGTCCAAGCCCGTGCGACTACTTTCGCGCCGATCAACGGGCCGACTTCCTCCTCATAAGCGGAAATCACGTCGTCTACGGCATCGGCGCTCAACAACCCTTTCTCGGTCAGCAGTGATTGGAGTGCCCTGGCTCGGGCCTCGGGATCGTGGTCACGAAGGTCGTTCGTCTCGGTGATGGAATCGGATGTGTCGGTCATGGTTCCGTAAGGTAACTTTCCCAGAGTTCGATGTGGACGGCGTCGGCATCGGTGTGGTCGGCACCCCAGATGTCGGCGGCGTCGAATTTGACGTTGTAGAGTGGTTCCGCGCGGTCCTCGCCGTGGGCACTCGCGTCCGGCAGGACGTGAGTGCCCCGGTGGGCCTGAATCGTGCCCCGAACGCCGCGAACGTACCTCGGACACCGGGTGTGGCCCTTAGGATGGTTATTGCGGACTTCGACTTCGTCACCGGGTTCGAACACAGGGTCTTCCGGTTCGCGTCCCGATTGGTAGACCTCAGCGACTCCTTCAGCGAGCTCGTCTAGCGACGGGCCGGGTTCGTCGGAGATCTCGGCCTCCCCACGCTCGAACGCTGCTGTTCGGTCTGCGAGTTCGTCACGGTCGACGACGCCGGCGTCGAGGAGGAGCGACTCGATGCCTGTGAGCCAGCGCTCGTAATACGGCTTCTCCAGATAAAATTCGGGGTTGTGCTGTTCGAGCGCGTAGCGGAACTCGTCCAGATTGAACGCACCACTGGCGATACCGGCGACGAACAGCGCGTAGACGCGTCCCTCCCAGTCTTGGTGAAACGGCGACGCATCGTCGGGTTCGTCCGGTGGGAGGTCGTCGAACCCGTCCATCCCACCGAGGTCGTGGATGCCGTCCATAACCTCTCCTCGATGTCGGCGGGGAAAACCCTTATCCAATCGGTAACAGGCACCATTCACGCCGATACCCCATCGCGACTATTGTTCCTCCGTTTCGTCACTTACTAACTCATCCACCGACGGTTCACTCGGAATTCCAATGCGCTCGCCCAGCTCGTGCTCGAAAACCTGACCGGGGCACCACTCTCGCCGTTTTACAGCTATCTCGACCTCGCGGCCTCAAGACGCTCCCCGCGCGGATGGCGTATACCAATTCGGCGATTTGAACCGTTCGCCGTACTACGAGGTGTCGAGCGCGTCGGTCCAACGGGCGAACGTTCTGTGTGACCACTCGGTGGGTTGCGGATTCAGTCGGAATGAAGCGGCGGTCTGTGCATTATCGGTTCGAAGATAAACTGCTCCGATAGCGATGATGTAGAGGTATAACCTCTACCATCGATAGATGCCGTATGCCTCGAGCTCGGGTGAAAGCCAAACCCCCTGACGATGTAATCGCGGAATATTCGATGCAGCATCCAGACGAGGAGTTTTGGATACTCTCTGGCCATCCAACAGAAGATGGCTTGACTCTCTTGGTAGCAGCAGAAACAGCGAACATTGCAGCTTTTGTCCAATACTTCGCTGATACGCCGAAGGTGATCTCGTACGAAGTACTCGATGTTGAACACCAAGGTGGATTAATCGAATTTACTGTGCCCGAGCCCGAGCTTCACCAGGCGACGCTGTCTTCGGGAAATCTACCAACGTATCCACTCGTCGTTCGCGATGGATGGGCGATTAGCGAAATGATCACCTCGCATAACCGCCTTTCCGAACTCAAACAGGCCTTCGAGAAGCATGACCTCCCGTTTGATATCACCTCACTCACTCAATCGTTCGACCCGACCACCCTGCTAACAGACAAACAACGGGAATTCGTCGTTGCGGCGATCACACAGGGCTATTACGAACAACCTCGCCGCTGCTCACTCACCGAACTTGCGGAATCGATGGACGTCAGCAAATCCACAGCGAGTCGGATACTACACCGTGCCGAAGGAAAGATAATCACCCAGTTCATCGGCGACCCTGTAACGTAGCGAACCCGAGACAGCACTAACAAGGTCTCGTCTGTGATCTGCAGATCTTCGGGCAGTGATGGACGACCACAGAATCCGATGATTCACGCATTAGGGGCGAACATGTAGTACTGGGTGAAACATGTTCGCCGTTGTTCCCATCCCAGTATGCTGTGAACTGAGTACCGCTCATGACGACGTATTTCGCGACGATGGAAAGCTGTGCGATTAAGATCTCTGAACGGAACGGACGATGGCAAATTGAGCGCCATCTTGAAGATACGTTACCGCTGTGCATCGTCTCTAAACCTAAGGACCCTCTCACGGTCTATGTGGGTACGCTCGACGATGGTCTCTTTCGGAGCACAGACGGTGGAGCGTCTTGGGAAGCAGTCGGCGGAGAGATCGATTCGAGTCGCATTACCGCACTTGCAATAGATCGAGATGGTCGTATCTGGGTAGGAACAGAGCCAAGCAGTATCTATCGGTCCGATGACGATGGTGAAACATGGACGGAAAAGTCTGGTATCTCGGAGTTGCCATCAGCCGCAGAATGGAGCTACCCACCACGACCAGAAACGCACAACGTTCGATGGATCGAACCAGATCCAACTGACTCAGATCGAGCGTCTATTTGTATCGAACAAGGCGCACTGGTGCAGACCACGGATGGTGGAGAGACGTGGATCGATCGAGTGCCAGAGGCACCACGAGACGTCCATCAACTCCGGATGCATTCAGCGGCACCTGGTCGGTTGTATGCCGCAACCGGAGACGGGGCTGAGCGACCTGGGAAGGGCTATGCTGAAAGCCACGATCACGGTGAGACGTGGAACTATCCGAACGAAGGGATGGAAAAGCAGTATTTAACGAGCGTTGCGGTGGATGTTAAAGATCCTGACTGGGTGATCGCGTCCGCGTCAACAACCCCGAAGCACATCGATGATTTCGATGCGCTCTCATCGGCAGTCTACCGCCGTAGGACGGACGGTTCATGGGAAAAGTGTATGTTGGGGATGCCAGATGAAGTTGGTCTTACTCCTCCGACGGTGGTCGCGAGCGAGCAGGTGTCCGGTCGATTTACCGCGATCGCTAATCAGGGTCTTTTCAGAACAGATGATTACGGCAATTCGTGGGAAGAGATTGCGGTAAAATGGCCTGACGAATTTACAGAGCAGCATCCTCGGGCATGCACTGTCATCGAGTAACTTCAGTACCACGTGGGTGACGATGGATTCATTCTTTACAGCAGCTCTGTCGGGATTTCTCGGAGTCGGAGGATGTACTCTTCTGTTCATCCGAGGAACCGATTTTCGCGAGGGATGAGGTAGAGTGGGAGACAGAGGTTGCTCTCTGAACTGGCGCTCGTCGACTGGACCCAGTTACAGAACGATAGTCTTACTGACCGATTCAATGTAGATGCACCGGACGGCTTCTCCAACGCGAAGATTCTACGATGGTTCGCCTCGATGCACGATGCTGGGTCAGCACCGCTTGCGTTTTCCCGTCTGGAAATACCCTACGACTGACGAATCCTCAAGTAGAGCCTCTCTTACGGTTCATTAGCACACTACATGGTCAGCGCCATTCAAGACCGGAAGGATCCGACGGAGGTGAAAGCGGACTCGTTGGGAGACCAGCCGTCGGTTCTGGATAGTTGTACGCTCGTGGCGCTATATCATTCGGTGAGGAAGGGTAGAACAACGATGCTATCGCATGAATGTGTTGGCGTCCAACGCCGAGCTCGGTTTGTCCTCCCCCATACATTTTGACATCGTGGTTGAGACAATACTCAATCGTCTCAAAAAGGCGTTTGAGCGTCCCAAAGCGCGACGGCTTGATATTGAGCCAGTCGGGTTCGAAGGGTAGTTCTTTAATGCTACTGATGTCCGTTATCGGCGCATCCCAAGTAATTCGATGGTCAATCCCGTCGAATAATGACTGCGTCTCATCGGTCAACACCGGATCTTCGATGAGTGCATCTGGAAACTGATTAACGAGGTGACGATAGAGCGTTGGATCCGCTGGTTGGTCGACCATTGTACCTCGATACTGGCCTTTGAAATCCAGGATTCGGACTGCGTCGGTCGCTGCAAGCTCCTCAATTAAAGCACGCGACCAATCAGAAGTTGCATCGAGTTTGAATTCCAGATCGGGATTTAATTCGAGCCAGGTCGCTATCCGGTCGAATGTCGGGGGGTCACCTAGCCGGTTGCTCACGACGAATCGAACAGGGTTGTAATCACGGTTGAAGACAGTAGCGAGATTCAATTCAGCCTGTTTGAGCGCGAGATCGAGGGCGGCACTCTCGAATGCCCACCGACGATAGGTTCGAGAGGCTTTTCGCTCGGGGGGTCGATCAGGAAAGAGATCTAATCCATCGAGTGTAGCCGAAAACGAGTCTATCGTATACTCACCTGCGAGAGGGAGCGAAGTTGTTGACTCAATGAGTGCACGATGATCTACTTCGTCATATGTCACGTCTTCTCCCCATCCTCTATATTCGTTTCCGGAAAGGGAAATTTGGGTACAGGGGCGAGTGAAAGCGGAGGAGGATGGTTTTTCGTCCTGTACATCGAGTATGACACTTGCACGGGCAAAATCGCCGGTGCTATTTTGCTCTTTGTAGTGGAGATCGTAACTCTCGATGGTGAATTCTAAATCCCTGATCCGGTCATACAACCCCATAGATAGAAACTCGCCCTCAGAGTACGAATACGATTGGGCCAATACATACAGATGTCATGTAAATTCCGACACGGATCGAGCGCACACCGCGAGCGAGTTTCCAGAATATCAGATCCAATACATCGATCCCTATACGCACGCCGGTGAAATTCGGGGATACCTCCGATTCGATACGTGGGGCGTCGCTGTCGAGGGAGGACGAATTTTAACCGATGATAGGATCGAGCTGATACTTGGCTCATCAATCAACGATCGAGTACGGTTTGCTCGTGAGCGGGGCCCGTTCTTAACTAGGCGGTTGTTTCGAGACCTCCCAATCGATCGCTTCGATCGGCCGATCTGGCAACTAATCGACGATGATGTCCGCCGGTGGGTTCACGCTCAATAAGAAACTGTAGTTGGAGTTTCGGGTGCGCTTTCGATCGCTTCACCTACACTCGCGATGAGCGTTCGCCGGTCGATGCGATCCGAGAGTGAGATGGTCGTAACCCCACTTACGAGCCAGTTTTCTCACATGCTCAATAACCTCTGTACCGTGGCCTTGACTTCGGTAGCCTTCACAGCGGGATTTACGATGCGAAGATACTGTAAGTATTGACGAGATGAGGGGTGGCCATCGCGGAGCGTGAGAATAACGAACTAAGAGAGGAATTCCAGGACGAATTACTCCGTCCGATAGCAATCACGCTCGAAGCACAGGAAGACAACAGCGACTAATCAGGTGAATAGAGTACTTTTCGTTTCGCTACCTACTCTCGATTATTGCGAACCACTCTGTCGTATATCTCGTTTTTGGGAGGACCCACCGTTGCTCAGGACCGCTTTCACTCACACGAAGCTCGATCACTGCGTCGAACGCTGATTCGATTTCATTTACCGAGAGCGAGTCCCGCTCCTGTGGAAGCGTGTAATAGCCGAGTCCCTCAATACCGCGGATAGCACGACAGATAGGGGCTAAAAACGTCCCAATGTCTGTCGATGCTGCTTTCATCACCGGCTGAAGCGTATCGACGTAGAGCTGAACATCAACCGACCGATCATCCTTTATGTACTCTTCCTGTATTGCTATCGACTGAACGAGTGCATTTCGAAGATCGGTCAGAGTTCCACTGATTGGAGTGATCTGGGCTTTTTCTTGTGGATTGCCTGTTGCCGCAGTCGTTGATCGTACTGCTGTTTGATAATCAAAGATTTCGACGTTGCCCGATAGTGGCTGGGCTGGTGTTGTTTGGCGTTGTAGCGCAGTCGGAGAGCGATCGAGTAAAGCAAGTATATCGTGGCGGGTCGAATCGGAGTCTTTCATGAGATAAGCCCGTTCAGCGTCGAAAATCTCACTAGGAACATCTCCAACGATCAAAATGTTCCCACCCTTCTCCTTGAGTTGTGAAAGTTCAGAACGGATTGTAATCACGCCGTTTCCTGATACTGTAACGAAGTACCCCTCAAATCCGAACGAAACATAGCCATTGATCCGTGGTGTGCCGTCGGCCAATGGCTGAAAGAGCTCGTTGAGCGCATCCGGATTGATCCGGTCAGCGAGTCGTTCCGTCACCTCTTGAGAATCGATCCCGATAGCGTGAGTAACTGCGAGAACGACCTCTGTTCCGAGATCATCGGTTGGTGCATACTCATATGTGATTGCATCCGTTGAGCCGAACGGAGCGGCAGCGAATTCTGTAGCCAACGGAAGATCTGCGTCGAGCTCTGGGACGAGCGGTTCGTTGGTGATGTAGATGTCACCCGGTTGTTGAATTCGGATCACGTGATCATGCCACGAGAAGATGACTTCCGTTGAAAAGCGGTGAGCGGAATCAAGAGTGAATATTTCGCTGAGAGCTTCGGGGTTGATCACGTTGTAGAGCGGATCAAGCGTGCGGGGATCGGTATCCAAAACAGTTCCCATGGCTTCACAAAGCCGAATACTGATGGTATCGGTGGTATCTTCAGTCGGACTGAAATGTTGGCAATGTTTTGGCTGGAAGATTTCGCGAATCGTGTGCTGCTCGTCGATTAGGGTCATGGAGGTTCTATCGCGTTGGTCAATTGAAAACTTATCGGTGGGAGTCGCTCGCTGAGGACCCCCTACCGGAGTCTGTTCGAGTGGATGGTGGATTTCACGCTTACAGGGGGTACTCGCTCTATAGCGGAGACTACGCGTTGGCACACTCGGCTTGCTGTTGTTGAGAGATAACCCCCTACTAGCCGTGTACGCCTGGAATCCGGTGAAACAACCGAAAGTTTTCGTGGTATCAGTCGTCGCTGCTCGCCTTCGCTTTCGACATCTGACCCGAGGTTGGTTTTGCCGCGAGGTTCTTGCGCTTTGCATCCCACTCAGAAAACACGTACACCAGTACGATCAGTGTCAAAACGCCGCCGGGCAGCAGCACGAGCGGGCTGAGGTTTGTGAGGCCATACAGCAGATACATGACTGCTGTTGCCAGTAGGACAGTGACAGCGTAGTACATTTGGGTACGGACATGATCGATGTGATCTGACCCTGCGAACGTTGAGGCGAGGACGGTCGTATCGGAGATGGGTGAACAGTTGTCGCCGAAAATCGCACCGCTGAACATCGCACCGATAGCGAGTGAGACGAACTGCGGTGAACTACCCCCGATGTTCCACGCCAACGGTATCACGATCGGGGTCATGATCGACATCGTTCCCCAAGACGTCCCGATGGCGAAGGAAATGAACGCGGAGGTGAGGAAAATAACGATTGGAAGTACTGTTGGCGAGACGACGCCCGTCGCATATGAAGTGACGTACGAGCCGGTGCCCAGTGCAGACGCAACGGAGCCGATCGACCACGCCAGCACGAGGATACTAATGGCCGTGAGCATCGTGCCGAATCCATCGATTACGGTATCCATTGACTCACCAAGCGTCATGGCGTCCTCGATAAGTGCGAGTACAATGGCTGTCGCGACCATCGCAAACGACCCCCAGACGAGTGCCGTAGCGATATTTGTATTATTGACCATTTCTACCGCTGTTCGTCCTGGGGCATAACCCATCATCACGGCCCCGCCGACAACAACGACGACAAGCGCGGACACGGGTGCAATAAACATCCGAAGCGGTGCGTCATCAAGTACTGGTTCACCTAACTCCTCCTTGATGTTCTGCAGTGGACGAGCATCCTCACGAATAACGTTTCCCGTCCGTTGGGCACGATTTTCAGCCTCGAGCATTTCGCCAAAATCCCGTTGCGATAGAACGATGATTCCAACCATCGCCACTGCGAGCAGCGAATACATATTGTAGGGGATACTATGGAGGAACGTCGCGGCGGCAGAGGGGGTTTCCCCAGTGATGCCGAGTTCCTTATACTGTTTCGCAATCAGCCCAATCTCGAATGCAACCCAACTCGAGATTCCCATTGTCGCCACAGGCGCGGCAGTCGAGTCAAGAATATACGCTAGCTTCTCACGGGACATCTTCATGTCGTCAGCAAGGTCTTTCATCGAACTCCCGACGATTGCATTATTGGCGTAATCGTCGAAGTTCCAGATGATTCCGAGCAGCCACGTCGCAGTTCCAACCTTGCGGTGAGAGTCGATCCGACTGGTAGCGAATCGGGTGATCGCAAACGCGCCACCTAACCGCCAGATGAGCGCAATCCCAGCACCCAGTAGAAGTGTGAAGACGAGGATTTTCGCGTTGAATGTACTCTTGCCGATTGAGTTCACAATCCACGTAAACGTCTGTGCGATACCGATGCTTCCGGAGTAAATGATGCCTCCGACCCAAACACCAATAAACAACGACAGCAACGCCCGACGTGTGACGATTGCCAGCGCGATTGCCAGCAGCGGCGGTACCAGTGATAAGATTCCAAAGTCTGCTGCCATGCTATCCGATTACAAGCAACGCCATAAAATATTTCCTGTAGATGTTTATTTTTCAAAAAATCTGGTCAAGTATATCTCGGGCGGATAATCGTGTTCTCCGACCACTTTCGGAACTGACACCGAACGATTTCTTGTACGTATGGTTGTTGTATTGGCGTATATCGGCGACTAACCAGCGGGAGGGGGTGAAGTGGTCCTTATCACCGTGTCTGTGGTCGGTACCGCGTAATCGAATCGAACTCGCTGCCGAGAGTTATCACTAAATAGTAAGCGTGACACGTCACAAAGAGAGGAGTGGAGAGTTATCAGTTCGCCACCTCTCTTGAGAGTGCGTTACGGGTCGGTGTCCTGGGATATGATATCGACCAGTGTGCTGGTCGAAGCCGAGCCGATCAGCACTCCCACTAAACAGTTTGAGTCACGTTCCTAAACCATTTTGGCTAGAGACTTGAAAAATTTGTATCTATCCTGATGATCAATGATGGTTAACTAAATAATACGGTGGAATATTAAGATTGGACGCAAAACCGTGGATGTAAAGCCCTAACTCTCCACTCCGCCTCCACTCATGCCAAAGACAGACGAGCCAATTAATAACGACAGAACTGAGATCGAGTCCGCTGTGATAGAATTGAGACCGAGTCCGACGTGGTTCGTATGAAGCGACTAACCTTGAAGCAGTTGACGCCGCTTTTCGGAAGCGTCGTTTTCGCACTCGCGCTCTTTGCTATCCACCGAGAACTGCATGAATTCAGTATTCACGAAATCATCGGAGAACTCAACGCGTACTCCCCATGGGCTATCGCTCTCGCCGCCGGGTTGACTGCACTGGGGTACGTACTGATGACGGGATACGATTGGCTCGGCTTTCGATACGTCAACCGCTCGGATCCGTACCGACGTACCGCCTTGTCCTCGTTCGTTGGGCACGCAATCGGCAATAACGTCGGCGTTTCGGTGCTCACCGGTTGGTCCGTCAGATACCGATTTTACTCAGGGATGGGCGTTACAGCGGATGACGTGACGCGAATCGTTGGCTTCTGCACACTATCGATTTGGCTCGGCCTCGTCGTTGATTCCGGTCTCGCCTTCGTGGCCGAACCTGCCCTTCTCAGTTTGGCACTCGGAATTCCCACGGTATCCGTTAGGATCGTCGGCGTCATTCTTATTGTCGGCGTCGTCGCGTACGTCCTCTGGGGTGTCCTACGACGGAAGCCGATCGAGATTCGAGGCTGGTCGATTGATACACCTGAGCTACGACTCTCATTCGCGCAGATCTCTTTGGGAATATTCGATTGGGCAGTTGCTGGCGTGGTACTCTATGTCCTTTTGCCGACTGGCAACCAGATAGGATATATCGGATTCCTTGGCGTCTTTTTCGTCGCACAGTGGGCAGGGATTACTAGCCAGATTCCTGGCGGGTTGGGTGTCTTCGAGGGTGTGTTCCTGGTACTCCTCTCCGGAATGCTTCCGACGACTGGGATCGCAGCAGCACTCATCGTTTACCGCATCGTCTACTATCTGCTTCCTCTATTCGCGGCTGCGACCGTCCTCGTCGTCCGCACAACGCTTGTACACCGTGAGGAAGAGGGAACTACCGCACAAACGATACAACGCTGGGCTGCACCACTCGTTCCAACCGTCCTCGCCGTACTCACGCTACTGGCAGGGGCAACTCTTCTAATTACTGGGGCTATTCCCGCCGACTCCTCACGGCTCGTTTGGCTCAATCGCGTCCTCCCGCTTTCGGTCATTGAGTTGTCGCACTTTCTCGCCAGTCTCGTCGGGGTTGGACTGTTGGTGCTCGCTCGCGGCCTCCAGTTACGGCTTGACGCAGCGTATCTCCTCACTGTCGCCATGCTCCTCCTCGGCATCGTTCTGTCAATATTAAAGGGGTTCGACGTCGAAGAGGCGCTCGTTCTCACGGCGGTGCTCGCGATCGTCGTCCCATCCCGCCGATTCTTTTACCGCCGGGCATCACTGACGCGCGAGTGGTTTACGACCGGCTGGATCGCGACGATCCTCATTGTTTTCGGAACCTCTGTTTGGCTGGGGCTGTTCGCCTTCCAGCATCTCGAGTATTCAGAACAACTCTGGTGGCAGTTCTCGCTCGATGGCAATGCTCCACGGTTCCTGCGAGCATCTGTCGGGACGGCTGTAGTTCTCCTCGCTGTCGCCCTAGTGCGGCTTCTGAGCCCATCGATGCCCGACCCACTGCCACCCACCGAAACGGAATTGGAACGTGCACGTTCGATCGCCGAGAAGTCCCATCGAGTTGATGCGTATCTGTCACTTCTTGGTGATAAATCGCTACTGTTCAACGACGACGGGACGGCTTTCATCATGTACGCCATCGAAGGGCGGAGTTGGATTGCACTGGGACCACCAGTTGGTCCAGAAGAGGAACGTTTAGAGTTGGCCTGGCGCTTCCATGAACTCGCTTCGCGTAATGGGGGACGGCCCGTATTCTATCAGGTCGGTGATGATGATTTGCCAATCATGGTGGATCTCGGATTGTCGTTTTTCAGGCTCGGTGAAGAGGGCCGCGTGCCACTGCCGTTTTCGCTTGAGGGAAAACGACGAAAGGAATTCAGGCGCACGATCAGAAAGGTCGAAGGGGAAGATTGTACGTTCGAAATTATTCCACGTGAGAGCGTTCCTAACATCCTTCCCAGACTACGGGCCGTTTCTGATGAGTGGTTGGAAATAAAAGGAGGCAGGGAGATTGGGTTTTCGCTCGGTTACTTTGATGAGAGATACTTGCAGAACTTCCCGATTGCGATCATACGACGCAACGGTGATATCGTTGCGTTTGCGAATGTCCTCGAAGGAGGCGGAAAACACGAATTGTCGGTTGACCTCATGCGGTACGGTTCCGATGCGCCTAGACGTACTATGGACTACCTCTTCGTGAAACTCATGCTATGGGGATCTGAGAACGGATACGACTGGTTTAGCCTTGGAATGGCCCCCTTGTCTGGGTTCACGAACCGGCAGCCGACGACCGCTTGGGATCGGATCGGTGCGCAAGTGTATCAACATGGAGAACACTTCTACAACTATCGGGGGCTGCGCACATATAAAGCAAAGTTCGATCCAGAGTGGGAGCCCAGGTACTTGGCCTGTCCTGGCGGTCTCACGTTTCCACTTGTGCTCGTACACGTGATTACGCTGATCTCTGGCGGCGTACGACGGATCATCACCAGGTGAACGAAAAGTCGTTCGGCGGTAGGTACGAATTCGCATGTGACGTCGCTGGCGAACTCGCAGAGGTTCTCGGCCGATACGACAACGCAGACAGCCAGCTCTGGTTGGTGATGAGTGATCCCCAACAACTCCGGCGAGCGGAAGAGTATGGGAGCGCTCGTGATCGACGGGAGACACTCCGACGATGTGGAGGGCGCGCCGTCACTGGGTCATCCTCGCACCTGAACTCCACGGGCAAGGCTTCGGCCACGAGTTGATGGATCGAGCAATGGCATTCCGCGAAGAGGCTGGCTTCGAGCGTATGTACTCGTAGAACTCTGTCATCCGTCACTGCTCGTACTGAATCGACGACTTAATTGTGACTGCCCAATCGTCTCGATCGTCCACTCTGCAAATTGAACGGTTGGGTCTCGGGAAGACGGTGACGCTGACCGGTCGACTGTCCGATGCGGAGTTAGTTGACTGCCTCCGTCGACACCATCTTCTTGCCGTGCCACCGACGTACGAAGTCTTCGGCATCGTCTACCTCGAATGGATGGGCTTTGGGCTTCCTGCGCTTGCGACTACCGCACTCTGACCACATCCGAGATTTCGACGGGTGTTTTCATTTGTCAATTGGATTGTGGGTTGAACGCTTGTCTTCACAAATTCGGAACACCATCGATGAACACGCGCTCAATACGAATCGCAACACGTGCACCGAGCCATGAAATTCGTCGCGAAACTCTCAAGTGGGAAGCCACAAGACGAGCGTGATCCGCCTGATCACGACAACCCGATTACGCTCACAAGTCATCGCTATCGGATAAACGCTCTCTATGCAGCGGCTCGCACCTATCAGCACCACAGTAGTACCAAAGCAGTATTTAGCGCCACACTTGTTTGCTATGTTTAGATATTATAAAGTATTATTACTAAAGGGGATAAAAAACTTAGAGTAGACATGCCTGGTGAGAATTCGCACACACGCCGAACTATGTTACAGACACTGGGTGGGCTTGGGGCACTAAGCCTAGCAACAGTAAGCGTCGAAGATGTCACTGCGTCAAAACCTAACGAGCACAAGAAGCGGATTAAAGGACACATCGAACCTGATACTCCAAATTGGGTGTACGTCCCATTCGACGTGTCCGAGAGCGTGACCGAACTTCACGTCAGTTACGATTATAACAAGTCCCAGAGGAACTTGCTTGACATCGGTATCTTCGATCCGAGTGGATTTGACCTTGGCAATGCGGACGGGTTCCGCGGATGGTCGGGCGGCGAGCGCACCGAATTCATGCTCTCTCGCTCGGGGGCAACACCTGGCTACTATCCCGGAGAAATTGATGCTGGCACTTGGAACGTAATTCTCGGCCCCTACCGCGTTGGTGCGGGAGGCATTGACTATACACTTGAAATAACCTTTAAGGAAGGTGAACCAGGGCCGACGTTCGAGCCAACCCCTGCGTCGAACGACCCACTCACCAACACCGCCGGATGGTATCGAGGCGATCTTCACCTTCACACCGTTCATTCTGATGGCGATTATACACCAGAAGACGTCATCGAAGGTGCGAGGGACAGCGGGCTTGATTTCATTGTTTCCACCGAGCACAGCACGACGACTGCGAGTCTGGTTTGGGGAAAATACACCCGTCCAGACCAGCGACCACTCGTTATCGATGGCGAGGAAGTCACGACACGTGCGGGCCATTACAACGCTATCGGCTTGGAGCCCGGACAATGGATCGATTGGCGCTATCAGCCGAAAGATGACGTCCTCGATCGATTCGTCGAGAGTGTCCACGATGTCGGCGGCATCACGGTCGCTAACCATCCATTCTGCCCGTACAAGGGCTGTGACTGGCGGTTCACCTATGAACTCATGGACGCAATCGAGGTGTGGAATGGACCATGGTCCTGGGAAGACGAAGCTGCTGTTCAAACCTGGGATCGAATGCTTCGTGAAGGTCAAGCACTCCCTGCTGTCGGTGCGAGCGATGCACACGATCCGGGCGACGTAGTTGGCCTCCCACAAACGGTCGTGCGGGCAGACCGACTTGGGCCTGACGGGATCATAACTGCACTTGCCGATGGCCACGCCTACATTGCCGAATCGGACGATGTAACGGTCACACTGTCAGCCGATTCTAAGGTCGGCGAGGCTTCGATTGGCGAGACCCTTGAAACACCTCAGGAAACGCCGGTCGAAATAACGCTTGAAGTGACCGGAGCCGCTGGCGCCGAAGTGACGTTCCACACACAAGAAAGCATTATGAAGATAGTGCCGATAGAGAGCAAACAACAGAAAGCGACCTACAGCACAAACGCGAAAGCCACCGACTTCGTACGAGTCGAGATCCGTAAACAAAGCGGAGATATGGTAGCACTCACGAACCCAATCTTCATCGAGTCGCCCTGCTGAGCTGGGGCAGGCGCCCACCTGCGAGCCGTCGCCTTCAGCAGGTTACACGCAACTACACAACGATCACATCCAAACCCACAAGGGGCAACAGTAAACAAAAAGCGAAAATACAGTTTATGCTAGGTCGACGTAATCCGGTCTGACCCAGGCGAGTGATGCGTTAATCTGCACGAAAGCAGATTGTTGAAGTAAATGGGTCGTAGCATCGCCCCGCTTAATCAGATTTGTCGCTGGATCACGAGCAGTTTGCCAAATTTGATCAGCATATTTCTGCATGGCCTTGAGGTATTTCGGATTGTTTTTGACGTTCCGTAGCAGAAGCAGATTCTTGAAAAAGATCGCGCTAAATGCCATGTCTTCTTCAAAAAGACGGTTTTCTCTCCCGAAGTATTCCAGTGCTCGATCAGCAATCCTTTCGGCTTCAGCAAGATGATATTCATCTTTAGTAACTTCGTACAGAAGAACGTTTACGCCGATCATCGTTCCCTGGTTATAAGTGAAAATCCACTTCGTAATCGTGCCGTCCATATTGACGTGATCCCAATACAGACCATTCGGAGCCTGTAGATGTTCATTAACCCAATTATACATACGCTTAGACCAACTCAAGTAATACTGTTTCCGCTCGTCATCATCCGATAATTGATAGAGATGCAACCCAAGTTCCGCTCCGGGTGCGTTCGAGACGGTGTTACGGTCATCACTCCAGTCGGCCTGCGTCCAGAATACGCCGCCAGGCTTGGGATGCGAGTGATCGTCGTCCCATCCGTGGACTACTAAGTCGAAAATTTGACGCGCTCGTTTCAGAAATCGTCGGTCATCCGTCATTCGGTACAACTGAATGAGCTCGAGACCGATCCACTCGTTATCGTCATAAAAGATGTCCCCGCCACCTCCGTAGGGCGGTCGGACGTACGAATCATATCCTTTCGGATCTTTGTTCGGGTTCCAATAGAGTTCTAATGCGTCAAGACGATCTTGCACATCATCGGCGTAGTCCCCGCCGATTTTCCCATTCCGAATCCCAAATAAATCAATGGTACCCGCCATCGCTTGCGAGAACGGCCAAACGTAGCTATACGGATTATCGGTTCGGTTCGGATACTCCTCTAAATAGAGTTTGGAATCTTCCTCGTAAAAGTACTGCTGAAGGGCATCGTATGCGGTTATCGCACGGTTAACGTTCTCTAATCGACTTACAGACTTTGAATGGCCTGATTTTGCGGCTGAATCCCTCGCCCGGACGTTACCGGCGACCAGTGGTAATGCAAAAGAGGTCGCAACGCTCGTTCCGGTCACGCTCTGCCTCATGAACTCTCTTCGTGAAGATAGAAATCGATTCTTTCCCATGGTGGACGAGTTGATGGTTAAAACCCTTTCTATATAATATTTTCTCAGGAATCACTTAATATAGTATAATGTCCATCTTTGGGATTCTTATGGGGTTTCATCCGCCTGAATCTGCGGAGCGAATTACGGTAACGGTCCCACAACTATTCTGCTTCTTCAGAGAATTCGATCGATTCGATGGTCAACCGCTGTAGTTCAATATCCTCGACTTGCGGAAGCCATCCACCGATACTGTAAGTGTTCTCGCCATCATCAACAAATATCGAAACCTGGCCCGAAACCTCGCTTAGTGACGGATAAGCGTTGTCAGTAATAGGACCAGAGAAAATTACATCGGTGATCTGTCCAGCTATCCGTCTCTTTTCGCCCGATATCCTATCAAATCCTTGTGCGGAGAGTTGAATAGTCGCCCCTTCGTGGAACAGTGGTGCGATATCCGCAACGCATTGCCGAATGTTCACATACGTGATCGGAGGCGAAGTATCATGGACGGAATAGACCGTTTCGAAGGAATCCCATAGTGTCGTCTGGTAGTACCAATGGAAAACGTACGTAAGCGATCTGTTATCTGCGATGATACCAAATTCAGTTCCATCACCGCGTTGTGGAGCAAAACAAACTTTCGAGTGATCTACGATGATAACGAACGGAGCAAGGAACTCACGAAAGCACACTTCTGACGTAGTATTCTCGAAGTCGAGTTCACGTTCAGAGGGAAGAGAACCATCTCTCGACGGGGAAAGAGAGAGCTTAATAAAAATGTCCCGATCATAAGCTTCGTGGAGCACGGGACGGAGTTCGTGGTACTGTTTGGGCAAGACGGCTAACCTCACCTCATTTTCCGCGGTCCGAATGTAGTGCTGAGCGCGTTCAATTACCGTCTCAAGTCGTTTGACCACGGTCAAATTGTTCTCGGTAAGTTCGGGTGCATCCCACAGATCATCGAGTTCATCAGCCGTGTCTGCAAATGACTCGGCTCGTTGGCGAAGATCTGTAATGACTGCATCAGGGTCTAAAACCCGTGCCCGCAAGTTATCTTGCTTGTAAATCTCGATGTGACCGTCGGATTCAAGTCCCCTGAGGACATCGTAGACGCGGGATTTTGGCACGTTGCTCGCGTTAGCGAGTTCGATAGCGGAGGCTGATCCACGTTTTAAAATTTCGACATAAACTTCCGCTTCATACTGCGTAAAACCTGCATTCTGTAGCGCCTGCAGGGGTGTCGTCTGCTGCATTGGTGTCGTGGAATAACAATTCGGTGAATAAATCGGTTACTACTACAGTGAAGATGGAACTGGTTAACTCTTAGAGTGGCTAATGAATCAATTCACTAGGTGAGTTATTAGTCCGGGGAAAAACTAATATAGTATAATGTAGATTTGGAAACTAGCTTCACGCCATGCGCAAACAAGCCACAAGCGATGATTTCACACGACGAAGCGCATTAAAACTAGGTACGGCCACGGGGATGAGTGCCCTTCTAGGCGGTCTCGCCGGTTGTCTCGGCGGTGAATCCGATAAGTCATCCGGAAAGTTAGTGGCGAAAGATCAGATTGGATCGGGTGACGCTAAAACGTCACTTACCTACTGGATGCTTCCCGATCAGTCTCATACTGCTACAGAAAACAAAAAAGTAGCAAAAGTCGTTGAAAAATTCTTCCGTACGTGGGCGAAGAATCACTCGGATGCTGGCATGCAGATCGAGTACCAGACGAATCTTGAGCAAATGAAAACAAAATTGCTCCAAGTAGTCGCAAGAGGAGGCGCACCGTCAATGTCACAGGTGGATTCCTTTTGGGTGCCGAACTTCTACAAAGATCTCCAGCCGGTGACCGACGCGATTGAAGATCCTGACGACTGGTATCCCTTCGTGAAAGACGTGGTAGTACGAGGCGGAGAGTGGAAAGCCGTCTGGAAAAACACCGATTGCCGAGCGTTGTACTATCGGCAAGACCTGATAGACAAGTACAATGATGGAAAGCCGCCAGAGACGTGGGACGAACTCATCAACGTAGGCAAAACCATCAAAGAAAAGGAAGGTATGAACGGGTACATGTACAACGGAGGAAAATGGGAGGCAACCACCTTCGATAACTTAGCCATGTTTTGGGCGCAAGGAGGTGACCTCGTAAATGACCAAGGAAAACCTGTTTTAGGAGATGGCAAAAACAAAAAAGCACTCCTCAACGTTTTTAAATTCTTCAAGCGAACTATCGACTCAGGAGTAACCCCGAAGCGCATCGCTAATATTAACGACTATGCGCTCCTCCGGCAAGCGGCATTGAACGATGAAACTGCGATGTTCCTCGGGGGGAATTGGCAAATAGCAGTGATGAAACAGAAGACGGATAAGAAGACTTGGGAAAACTGGAAGGTTGCAAAAATCCCGCAGATGAGAGCGGATATGGCCTCCACGGGAACGGGTGGATGGACGGAGGGCGTGTTCACTTCGAATGAACAAGAACGAAAAGCCGCTGCTGACTTCGCTGGGTTGTACGCCAAGAAGGAAAATATGGCAACGTACTGTAAAGCGGCGGGTAATTTACCGACTCGAAAGTCGGTGTACGAGGGAACCAAGTTCTTCTCGGAAGATCCGTATATGCAAGTGTATAAAAAACTGCTCGAAAATGGCCGCGCTCGGCCTGGTTATCCGATCTATCTCACCATCTCTTCGGAATGGCAGACTGCCGCCGGGAAAGTCATCACCGGACAGGCATCTCCCGAAAAGGCGGTGAACACGATGATCCGGAACGTCAATTCGCAATATAACAGCTAAGAGGGAGCAATAACCATAACAATGTTGAAAGAATATTTGGGTTTATGGCGGCGATCACCCGATAATGGCCGTACAAACGCTCCAGGGAGAGTGGTCTGATTCATGTCTGTGCAGACGAAACGGCTCCCGGAACGTGCTCACGATGTATTATCAGCAATTATGGGACGTTTGGAGCCAATCCAAAATACGCCAATTACGTGGATTCTCCCGGCGATATTGTTCTTGCTGACCTTCCGCCTCTACCCGCTTCTCGAGGCGATTCGGATGAGCTTTACGAATATGAGCCTCATGAACCCAGATAATTACCAATACGTCGGGTTAGAGGCCTTTCAGCAGGTGATTTCGTCACCGTCGTTTTGGACGATGGCGAAGGTGACGGTCATTTTCGTTGCCATTAGCGTCATTCTCCAGATTATTTTGGGAATGATACTCGCCCTCGCGATTGACTATGGCGTTAAAAAGCATCTGTACGGAAGCGTATCGACTCGCGTTGCGGTGCTTTCTGCATGGGTCATCCCGGGTATCGTAATCGGTATCCTCTGGAAGATCATGCTCATCGAGACGAATTACGGGATCGTGAATTACTTTCTCGTCCAATCCGGGTTTCATGTCGTCTCATTCCTCTCAGATCCACAAATGGCACTCCTCTCGACGATTGCTGCCAATACGTGGCGAGGGACGGCATTTTCGATGATCATGCTATACGCTGGTCTCCAACAAGTGCCCCAACATTTGTACGACGCGGCCAGAGTGGATGGGGCAAGAGCGCTACAGCGCTTCCGGTACGTTACCCTGCCGCAAATAAAGCCGGTTGTGTTCATCAATCTCGTCCTCATCACCATCTATACGCTCAACACCTTTGACATGATAATGAGCCTCACGGGCGGTGGTCCCGGACACGCAACCGAGGTGCTCGCCCTCTTCATGTATTTCGAAGGCTTCAATCGATTCAATCTGGGGCAGGCTGCTGCAGTAGCAGTTATGATGCTGCTGGTAAACGTCGTGATGACGATCATCTATATGCGATTGTTCATCGACGAGGAGGAGTTCTGAAATGAGCACAGAAACTCGAATACGCTCGGCTGCTGACGAATTATCGACTTACACTACGATCACCTATATCGTGTTCGCTGTCGGGATGATTTTCTTCCTGTTCCCGGTTTTCTGGGTTATTTCGATGAGCGTTCGCCTTCCCGGTGAAGTGCTTACCTACCCGGTGCAAGTGATTCCGCAGCAAATCACGTTCGAGCCGTATCAGCAGGTGCTAGAAGACTCGGCGATGGTGACATGGATCTTTAACTCGCTGAAAATTGCCGTGTTGGAGGTGATCGGTATCATCCTTATCGCAGTGCCGGCAGCGTACGCATTTTCCCGATTCGATTTCAGGGGGAAAAAGCACGCCCTCTTTGCGATTCTCCTGTTCCAGATGATCTCACCGGTTGTCATCGTAATTCCGCTCTACAATATGATGGCGGAGTTGAACCTACTCAATAAACACGTGGGACTCATACTGTTGTACATCGGTCTGCAAGTGCCGTTTTCGATATGGCTTTTGAAGAGCTACTTCGATACGATTCCATCCGGGCTCGATGAGGCTGCTCGTGTCGATGGTTGCAACAGGCTACAAACGCTGATTTACATCCTCCTTCCATCGATGGGCCCCGGTATCGCGGTGGTGGCCATCTTCAACTTCGTCTTTTCGTGGGCGGAGTTCGTGATGGCATTTACCGTTCTCGGAGAGTCGGAGCTCTATACAGTCTCTATCGGCCTCTTTTCCTTCCAAGGTCAGTACTCGACAGACTGGAGAGTTATTTCTGCAGCAAGTGTTATCGCAATGTTGCCGCTTCTCATCATGTTCCTCGGCTTACAGCGCTACTTCGTCAAGGGCCTCGTGGAGGGAGCAGTCAAAGGATGAATCCCAAATCGATCACTCTTGCGCGATGCAAAAACTCGAAAACCGATCGCAAAACCGGACCATACGATAACTGAAAACATGTCGACGATAGAAATCGATCACCTGACGAAGAAGTATCGAGATGCTAGCGATGATGGGATCCTTGCGGTGGATGATCTGAATATCAACCTCGCCGATGGAGAATTCCTCGTCTTAGTTGGCCCGTCGGGGTGTGGCAAATCGACCACACTCCGATGTATGGCGGGGCTTGAATCAGTGACAAAAGGCCAGATCTATTTCGACGGGGAAAACGTCACCGATCAAACTCCCGAAGAGCGCAACATTGCGATGGTGTTCCAAAACTATGCGTTGTACCCCAATATGACCGCAGAACAAAATATCGGATTCGGATTAAAGATGACGACAAAGCTCTCAAAAGAGGAACGAAACAAACGGGTACAAGAAACCGCCAATATGCTCGACATTGAGGATCTGTTGGACGATAAACCGAAGGAACTCTCAGGAGGACAACAGCAGCGAGTAGCACTCGGGCGCGCGATCGTCCGCGAGCCTGAAGTATTCTTGATGGACGAACCACTATCGAATTTAGATGCCAAACTCCGTACGACGATGCGCACTGAAATACAACAATTGCAGTCAGAACTCGGGATAACAACGGTGTACGTCACTCACGATCAGACCGAAGCGATGACGATGGGAGACCGCATCGCCGTTCTGGATGGCGGTCAGCTACAGCAGGTAGGAACTCCACTGGAATGCTACTACGAACCGGAGAACCTGTTCGTAGCTAACTTCATCGGTGAACCATCGATGAATTTGTTCCCTCTCGAGGTGAGCGGGGACGAGTTAATCGGAAACGAAGTTAATTACGCCCTTTCTGATCGCATGCGTGAAGCAGTTGGGGATCATCGCCGTGTCACACTCGGTATTCGCCCGGAGGATATCGAAATCATAGAAACGGACGATCTCAACGCCTTCGTCGGTACCATTCAAGTGGTTGAACCGATGGGTGATCAAAACTTCCTTCATCTCACTGTCGGAGGACAAGAAGTGACGGCGGCAGTTTCGGGGGAATACGAGGCCAAGGAGGGCGCAAAAGTATCACTCAAATTCCCGGAAGAAAGCGTCCATATATTCGCGACCGAAACCGGAGAAGCGCTTCTCAACTGCAAGCGCCACAGTACACAACTCCCGACGATCACCAACTTGGAGGGTGAAACTGCATGACGGTTAAGCTCGCTGCGATCGGGCTTGGACAGCTCTGCATGTACGAATTAGACACCTACCGTTCGATGGACGGAGTTGAAATTATCGCCGGCGCGGATATTTCCCCCCAATGCCGTGACCAGTTCGAGGCGCGATTCAACGCACCGTCTTATGACAGCTATGAGATGATGCTTAGAGAGCACGCTTCGCAACTAGATGCGGTCAATATCGTCACCCCACACACGCTTCACTACGAACAGGCGATGGCTTGCTTGGAGAATGACCTCCATGTCTTTCTTGAAAAGCCTTTGGTGACGGATATCGACGAGGCACATACTCTTGTCACTGCTGCACAGCGACGCAACAGGGTGCTTGTTGTGGGCTATCAACGGCATTATCATCCGGCCTATTCTAAGATCAAAGAGCTGATCGATAGCGGACAACTTGGCGAAGTCCATACGGTTTCCTGCTATATGGGGCAAAACTGGATCCGGAAATTCCCTAACGCATGGCGAACCGACCCTGCCCTCTCTGGGGGTGGTCAACTGTACGACTCCGGTTCCCATCTTCTCGATACTCTCCTCTGGACGACGGGAACGACACCCGTTTCTGTCTCCGCTGTGATGGACTATCAAGAACACCGTGTCGATATAAACAGTTCGCTTGCGCTCCAACTCGAGCGTAACGGACGCCCGGTAACGGCTAGCGTTACCGTCACCGCGGATGGTGTCCAAGACCCGAATACCTATGAGGGATTAAACATATGGGGCACGAAAGGACGCCTGACCTACGGACAGGACGTATTGACGGTTACCAAACGCGGAGAATCGCCGGATGAAATAATGATCGACGGTAAAGTTGACTTCCAAACGCTGCTCACGAAAAAATTGCGGGATTTCATCGAAGCAGTCCGTGGTGAGCACCCGCCAACGGTACCGGGATCATTTGGTCGAATTGTTGTAGCGCTAACTGAAGCTGCGTACGAGGCTCATAGAACTAACTCTGTTGTAGATGTGGCTCCATACCTCGATGCAGATCGAACGTCTCGAGTACAATAATATCAGCATATAAGTTATCGATCGTTCGAAATTAAGCGGTCAGTTAGTAATTCCTTAGCGAACACTTCCGATCAGGTAACCGTATTCGCATCGCGATCGACTTCCCGCGAACGATCTTCACAGTGAGAGAGGCCTAACCACTGTCGAGGTTTGCATTACAGCTTGGTGCTGACGCCCCTACCGTTTACCACGATCGCGCACATCTCGACTTAGCCTGGTAGCTGCGAGCCCACGAAGCCAACGCGGAGATGAAAAACGGAGGTCGGTGATTAAAGCGTTGTAATCACGGGGGGTTCTCCGAACCCCCACTCGGCGGCACCACCACACGAGATTCACACTGCACTGCCGGTGAACCATGGTGGTACGAGTTAGGTTGGCTACGGTGGAGTGCGTCATTTTCAGCGAAACGGAGGTGGGTCGCATTCGTGATCCACCTCTATTACAATGGTATAATCGACTACTTCCACTCCTCGAGACAGTGGATGACAAAAGACAGTAATATTATGTGTGGTACGTTGTCACGTTCTCGAGGCAGGTCTCAGTCCGCTGCAGTTATCGGGCCGAGCGGGCCGCCGTAGATGCCACCCCCACCGCCGCCGTCGTAGACGCGAATCGCGAGCACGTTCTCGCCGCCGAAGTTAACGTTCTCCGGCTGAACCGTGTAGCGCCGGGCCTGCGACCAAGCGGTCTCGTAACCATTCTCCGGGAACGTCCCGGTTTGCCCGATTTTCGCCCCGTTGAGAAACGTCTCGTCCGCGTCATCGATCTTTCCGACCGGAATTTTAAGTGCGTGCCCTTCCCACTCCGCCGGCACGGTGAAGTGCTTACGGAACCATCCGTAGACCGGATTCTCGGTGTAATCAGAGTGGTCTTCCCAGTTAGCGGGCAGCGTGACCGTCTCCCACTCGCTGTCGTCGAGACTCGGGGCTTTCCACGAGAAATCGTCACTGCGATGGAACAACCACTCGCCAGCGAGCGAAATCCGTGGCATAGTCAGCAAGCGCGGCGGGAGATCGTCCACGGTCACCTCGAAGATTCCGGCGACTTCGATGTTCCGCTCGAATGAGACACGGGTTTTCGTGCCGGGTTGCAGCGAGACCGTCTCCGTCGCGACCACCTCGCCGTCGATTTTCAGCGGAGCGTTGATTTCCGCCGGATCGCCGCCCGTGTTTCGAACGACCGCGCTCACGTCGAGCCGCCCGGTGTCTACGTCAAAGTCGACCGTGAGGTTGCCGAACGTATCCGCGCTTGCGAACGCGTACGGTAGATTGCGACGCGAGAGCGCCATCGGTGACTCCTCATCAGTTAGCGGACGGAGACCAACCACAAACGAGAACGAGTCGTCCGGAACGACTCGGTACTCGGGAAGCGTCTGGATCGGCGTTCCGCCCACGCCAGTGACGGCGTGGTCGAGATTGAGCGTCACGGCGTCCCCGTCCTCGATTTGGTAATCGAACAACGCGCGGTCGAGATTCTCGGGAGAGATGTGATGGGCGCTGACGTTCAGACTCGGGTGTCCGAACGCGGCGAGCCCACCGCTCCCGTCGGTAAGGGTCGCCCACTGGACGTCCGTCTTATTCCCGTAGTCCTGCGGACGGACGTAGGGGACGTACTGATCCGCAACCGTCCCACCGTGGACGCCGACTTTCGTCCCGGTCTTCCGATCGGGGTACGTTTCCTGCGGTCCACGCCCGTACCAATTGAACTGTTGAAGTGAATCCCGGAGCTCGAGTTGAACACCCACGCGACCGATCCAGCTCGAAATCGCCTGCTTCAGGGCGTCGTTCGGTGTCGCACGGACTCCCAGCAGGACGTCGCCGGTTCCGAGCACGTGATAGAGGTAGTCGGTCGCGAACGACGCGTCCTCGCCGGGTGCGGAGACCGTCGTCTCGAACCGGATGCGCGTCACTTGGTCGGCGACCGACTCGACCGAAACCGAATTGACCGTCTGTTCGAGGCGGTCGAGTCCAGCATCACGCCACTCTTCGACCTCGGCTGCCCCCCAGCTGACGTTCTCGTTCGAGATCGGCGTCCGCCAGACATTCAACCGGGGGCCGCTCGCGAGCAGTTCCTCCTCGTCGCGTTTCATCGACGTGAGCCGCCCCTTCACCTTGTCGAACGTGTACTCGAATCCTGATCCACTGACCGTAATCGTGTCTGTTGCGCTCATGGCTTCCTCCGTGTGCTGTCTGTGTCGTTCATCGTCGGCTGCGATGTCATTCGTTCACCGAGATAGTCGGCATCTCTGAGACTTGTTCAAGTGCGGGAGCTGGAACGTCGAACGGCACTTCGAACTGCTCGAAGGCGACCTCGTGGCCAGCACCGGCGTACCACGTGTCCTCGGCGAGGTGGAAGCTGACGACGAGCCAGTAGTCCGCACCGGGTTCGAATTCCGGCCGGTCGAAGGGAATTTCGACCGTGGTCGTGTCGTTCGGTTCGAGTGCGACATCGAGCGACCCCCGTTGGAGAACGTCACCGCCCTCGCGCAGCTCCCAGCGCGCGTCGAGTGTGGAGAGGTTCGTGAAGTTGTAGCGATTCGTGACCTCTACGAGGCCCGCGGTAAGGTCGGCCCCGCGCAACCGAACCGGCTGATGAGCTTTTTTCAATTGCCAGAGTTCGGGCTGAGGGACTCGATCCGCGTCGACGAGGCCGTTACAACAGAACGGGTCGACGCCGTACGAACGGAACGTCCCGTCGGTTTCGAACGTCTCGAAGTCGAGCCAGAGCACGGTACCGTCACCGGGGGCGGAACGGTTCGACCGGAGTTCGGCGGCCGAGAGGCCGCGGTCGTGGATAGCCGCCCGTCGATACCGGGCGTTCGAGAGCCAACCGTTCCAGTTCGCCCGGTGTTTGTCCGCGTTCCGACCGACGTTGACCGGTTGTGGGTTGTGATCGATACTGCCGTCGTGTGGAGTAGAGGCTAACTGCGTACCGTCCACGTAGAGCTGCAATTCACTCCCGGTGTGAACGCCAGCGACGTGATGCCAGTTCCCGTACCAATCGTCGGGGACGGTCGATTCGACGGTGATCCATTCCTCTTCAGGGTCGTAGACGAAGAACTGGAGCGTCGACTCGTCGCTCATCTTCAACGCGTACTGGTAGTCGCCCTTCGTAAGGAAGGCGTCCGAGCCAGTCCACGGCTGCCGGGGGTGAACCTCGACCTCGAGCGTTAGCCCCGGTTCGGTGATATCGAGGCTCGGATCCCGGTAGAGTTCGATCCAGTCGTCGAGTCCCGAAAGCTCGACTGCCGGGTCACCTGCGTCCGTGTCGACGACCGTCGGGTTACCGTGGAAGACGCCGTCGTTGCCGTATTCGGTGGCGTCGGGCGTGACGGTGTACTCCGCGTCGAGCCGCTGGTTCACCCAATCCCATATGAAGCCACCCTGCAACTGGTCGTGTTCCTCGATGACCTCCCAGAACCGCTCGACGAGACCGAGGCTGTTACCCATTGCATGATTGTACTCGCCCATGACAGCCGGGCGTTGTTCGTCTTCGTCCTCGGCGATGTCGACGAAGTCAGACGGACTGACGTATCGCGGGCCGATGACGTCCGCGTAGGGGGCGACGCCGCCGTTGTTCGCCTGATGGTACAAGAATCTGGTCGGGTCGACGCCTGCGCCCGTATCGCCATCGCCGTCCGGATCGCCGCCATCGACGTACTCGGCCATGTCGAAGTGCGCTGGGCCGAGGCCGGCTTCGTTCCCCGTACTCCACATGAAGATACTGGCCTGGTTCTTCCATTGCTGGATCATCCGCGTGAAGCGATCCATGAACTGCGTGTGGAACGCCGGGTACTCGTCGACGAGTTCGGGGTTCTGGTGGGTCTCGGCGTTGACTTCGTCACACACGTAAAAGCCGAGTTCGTCCGCGAACTCGTAGAACTCGGGCCCGCGCGGATAATGCGAGTTCCGGAGCGCGTTGACGTTGAATTGCTTTAGACGCTCAAACTCCTCGCGCCGCAGGTTCTCGGCCATGGTGCGACCGAGTTTGGGATGGTGTTCGTGGTGATTGACGCCCTTGAAGTCGACCGGTTCGCCGTTGACGTGGATCCGGCCGTCGAGAATCTCGTACTCGCGGAACCCGACTTTCGCGAGCTGGGCTTCGATGGCCGACCGCGATCTAGGCTGACGGAGTTCGAACCCAATGCGGTACAGGTTCGGGTGTTCTGCGGACCATTTCATCGGCGATGCGACGTCGATCGAGAAGGAGACGCCAGCGCTATCGTCCGCCGGTACGTCGACGGTGGTCGACGTCGTCTTCACGCGGTGATAGTCGGGATCGAAGAGGTGGGTTCGAAGCTCGTACGTTCCCGCGTTGTCGCCGTAATTCGCGACTTCGGCGTCCACGCGGAGCGTCCCGTTCTCGTAGTTACTGTCGAGACCGGGTTGGAGGAAGTAATCGCGGAGGTGAGCGTTCGGCGTCGAGTAAAGTGAGACGTCGCGGAAGATTCCCGCAAAGTGCCACATGTCCTGATTCTCCAAGTAGCTTCCGTCGGACCATCGGAAGACCTGTACGCCGATTTCGTTCTCGCCGGACTTGAGGTTGTCAGTTACGTCGAACTCCGCGGCGGTCATCGACCCTTCGTCGAAGCCGACGTACTCGCCGTTAATCCACACGAAGTACGCGGATTTCACGCCGTCGAAGCGGAGGAACGTCCGGCGGCCTTCCGCCCAGCTATCCGGCACCGTGAACGTCCGTTGGTACGTTCCGACGGGGTTGATGTCGTCGGGGACGTTCGGCGGGTCGTACGGGTAGAGGTCGAGGGTGATGTTCCGGTACATCGCGTGGCCGAAGCCGTCGGCCTGCCAGACTCGGGGAACCGTGACGGTGTCCCACAAGTCCGCTCCGTCGAACTCGCTGGGCGCGTTCGCTGGATTGAGCGCCCAGTGGAAGTTCCAGTCACCGTTCAGTGACTTGAAATGCGGGGATTGTCGCCACCGTTGGAGCGGTGATTTGTTCACTCGGTCCTGGTTGAGCGCCGATTTAACCGAGGGATACGGAATCGTGGGGACGTGCCCGGGCTCCTGGTTCTCTTCGACCAACTCGGGGTTCTCGATGTACTCGTCAAGGGGAACGTCGCCGGGCGTCATAGACGCGATCTCCGAGGTCGTCGATGATGCCGTCCCCCGGTCGCTCAGTCCGGGAAGGAGTGCAATACTACCGGTCGTCAGGAACGTCCGACGCGTCACGTCGAGCGTCGAGCGTCCTGTGGAATCGTCAGTGGTCGGATTAGTCTCACTCATGTGTAGAGTTCCGTGGCCCTATGCCAATCGTTAACTCACAATTGCCTGAGTTAAACATTATTATATCTATAGTAGTAATTTAATATCCGATTCATTTGTGATTGACCAGATGGGAGAAAATAATACACGGTGGAGAAGATGGGATGGCTAGATGGTACGGCTACAAATAGGACAGAAAAGCGCCTGTACTGGCTAGATGGACGCTGTTAAACCACCATCGACACGGATGTTCTGGCCGGTGATGTAACTCGACTCGGGGGAGAGCAGGTACGCCACTGCGTCCGCGATCTCCCCGGTTTGTGCCGGTCGTCCCATCGGGATTCGCGCTCTCGTCTCCTCGTCTATCTCGTAACTATCGACGAATCCTGGCTGCACCGTGTTCATCCGGATGCCGCTCGCTGCGTACTGGTCGGCGTAGAGTTTGGTGAAACTTCCAAGTCCCGCCCGAAGCACCGACGATACCGGAAACTCACTCGACGGCTCGAACGCCGAGAACGTGGAGATGTTCACGAACGCCCCGCCACCCTGTTCGTCCATGATGGGCGTGATGAGTCGCGCCGTCCGAACCGTATTCAACAGCACGAGCTCTACCCCCTCGCGCCACTCCTCGTCCGAGATTTCGAGCAGGTCGCCGGACGCCGGGTGCCCCGTGTTGTTCACCACCGCGTCGATACGCCCGTAGCGTTCGTACGTCGTCTCGACGAGCGCCGCCAAGTCATCGGGATTCGTCACCGACCCTTCGAACCCGTCTCCGCCGAGTTCCTTCGCGACTTCGACGGCGCTCCCTGACCGTGATAACAGAACCGGCGCGTATCCATCCTCGTTTAGGCGCCGAGCACAGGCTTCTCCGATACCGCTTCCCGCAGCGGTTACTACTGCAACTTTCTTTTCAGGCATGTAACTGTGAACCTTCTAACGTGGCCGTGTTCATGAAGATACTGCAAGTGTGAGCGTCCCCCCGAGCATCGAAGCGAACGATAGCGGCATCAGCAGCTTCGAGGGAGATGTTTTCCCCTCGTGTGCGAGATCGGCGATGACGGGGACCAGAATCGTGACGACCGCGTGTTATTGATGAATCCCGAGACAGGCCCAGTGACGTTGACCGTCGTGGCGAGTTGCTTGCGCCGGTCAGCTCCGGCGAATATAGTCATCTTCCGGCCGATCAACTGGACGAGGCCGGTTCGGTTGATCCCCGTACTCAGAATGGGCATTGCCAACACCGTGATCGTCGCCGGGTTAGCAAACCCCGAGATTTCCTCCCGTTGAGAGATCTGCGTCCACGGTTCAACTACCATCAACAACACCATCACAAAGATGGCGGTGACGTCGATCGGGAACTGTTCAGTCGCGAAGAACACGAGAGCGAGGAGAATGAGGGCGAAGACGACGAGCATCTCGGCCGTCACGGGCGTCGAAGCCAAGCCCTGAACGACCAGAAGCGATGAAGAGAACGTCACACCGAACGGAGACACCTCGGGGGGAAAAGGACTGGTTTCCCCACGGACACCTCCGTCTCTATCAGGTGTCCGTGTTCGCGGGTACTGGAGGCTGCTAGGAGGGTGTAAGTGGTATTCCCTACTCGTCGTCCGTCTCTCGTACTGCCTGTGCCTCTTGAATCACAAGCCGTTCGATTCGGGTGTCATCGACAGCCTCGACCTGAAGGTCGTGCTCGTTCTGTTGGATCTGATCGCCCACTTCAGGAACTCTGCCGAGGCGACTGAAGACCAATCCACCGATCGTCTCGACGTCGTCGGTCTCGAACTCGGCGCCGAGCCGATCATTCACCTCTCGAACTGAAACCCCTCCGTCGACGACGTACGCTCCGTCGTCTCGTTTCTTGATCGAGGGATCCTGCGTTGCCGTGTCGAATTCGTCTCGAATGTCGCCCACGATCTCCTCAAGAATGTCCTCGATGGTCACGATCCCTTCAAACACCCCCCATTCGTCGATCACGACGGCTATCTGTCCACCACCATGCGTCTGAAACTCGGCGAGGATTGCGTCGATCCGTCGTGTTTCTGGGATTACAAGGACGTCCCGTGCGAGCTCACGAGCAGTGAGCGAGCTGTCGTGATCCGTCTCCGTTTCAATCGCTCGAAGGATGTCCTTCGCGTGGACAAACCCAATCGGTTTGTCACCATCCTCGTCGAGCACGATATAGCGGGTGTAGGTTCCGTTGGCAGCAACGAACCGAAGCTCCGAGAGGGTCATCGAGGCACCTACGGTTTCGACGTCCGGGCGGGGAACCATGATTTCGCGGGCGATTGTGTCCCCGAGTTCGAAGACGCTCTCGATCATTTCGACCTCGTCGAGGTCGATGTGCCCTGTCTCCTCCGAGTGCGTGAGGATCATCCGAATTTCTTCCTCGGAGTGGGTTTCCTCGCTTTCGGCTGCTGGCGAGACACCGGCGAGGCGGGTGAAGTAGTTGGCAGTGCCATTGAAGACAATGATGCCTGGCACGAACACGTAGTAGAAGAACTTCATGAGCGGCGCAACGAAGAGTGCGACTCGTTCAGCTTCCTGGATGGCGAACGTCTTCGGTGCGAGTTCGCCAAAGACGACGTGGAGGAACGTGATGAAGCCGAATCCCAGCGCGAACGCGACGAGATGAATCGTTCCGGTAGGGAGGAATTGGCCGAGAATGGGTTCGATGAGCGCTGCCACAGCGGGTTCGCCGATCCACCCGAGACCAAGTGAGGAGAGCGTAATCCCAAGCTGACTGACTGCAAGATAGCCATCCAGGTTCTCGATGGCATCCTTCACTAGGGTCGCACCGGGCTTGCCTCGTTCAACGAGTGTGTCCACCCGGGTCGGCCGGACTTTGACGAATGCGAATTCCGCGGCCACAAATACTCCGTTCATGACGACGAGGAAGAAGGCGAGGAGCAACCCGCCCACGGAAATCAAATCTACCATGCTTTCTCATTGCCGTGTGGGGGCCTTGTAGGGGGTGGATACTGTGCTTGGAGATACGGGCTGACTTCGGTTTCGTTCGCCATTTGCCACAATCCTCCGTGGTGATCAGATACGGACAGATTCCCGGATAGAATCACGTAACCGGCTCAACTGTCTTCTCGCCACAGTGGGGACAGTATTCGTAGTCTTCGTCCACCAGTTCTTCACAGGACACACAGACGTACTCCGCCTGCTTGCCGTCGATGAACGCCTGTTTCGTTTTCTCGACTTTTCGTCCGACGCCACTGAACAAGCTCATGATCTGAGATTGAATCGCAACACGAATAAGCGTTAGCTCGTTTAATGCCCCTGGTTTGCGGTAGGAGAGTGGCACCTGTGAGAAACCACTATGACGAATACTCAGTACTCCGTACCGGCCGACCCTTCATTTTAGGGTGGAATCAAACCTGGAAAAAGATCCCGGTTTATTTGCTTTTAGCGTTTTCTCGTAGGTGTGAAGGGTGAGAAAGTCCTCGAATGCGTTGACTGTTCATGGAGCGCCAGTTCAGCGACCTATTCTCAGCACAAACTGAATGTGATCGCAATCGATCATTATTGTACGACTAACCATTCGATTACGAGCAGTCAGAAGGCAGGGATCAGTTGGGAACTAAGTAGATAGAACCAACGAAATAGTGTGATACGCGCTTCGCCATCCCAACCAATCACTCGACAGAGCCAGTATCTCAGGGTGAGCATCGGTTGCTGCATCTATCCTCTCTGTGAGCGGTCGCTGGTCGGTGATATCCGAGACCGGCAATTGACGAAACATGAATAAAAAGACTGAAGCGTAAATTAGTTCGGCAGTTCCTTGCGACCCGCACGAACGCACGGCCAGCACGGGAAGCCACCAAGGCCGTCGCAGTTACAGGCCTCTATCTCGGGATTGTCTTCGTTGTCCTTCGAGGGGAATGCATCGAGCTTCCCGTCATCAGTCGCGTTTTCGACAGTAGCCATGTGTTTGCAGTACGGGGTGCGGAGGACGCGATGCGGACACAGGCAGGCCATTAGCTCGTCAGCACGTCATCGATGGGGGCAACGTACTAATGGTCTACAAGCTTCTCGTGGTTTCCATTGGTGACGTCGATCACTCTAGGGGCATCAACGTTGACGATGAAGTATTTCCATCGGACGTGTCTCTATGCCGTCTCGGCCGTTACATAGACCTATACAGTTTTCGTTGACATCGATTTTGGAATTGTTTATGGAGAAGAACATAGAATAGCAAGAACCGTGGAATAGCGCTACTATGCGTTGTGAGGATAGCCCGAGTGCTAATATGTCTAAAGAGAAAATAGTGTGTATGGTTACGTTCGAGGTAGCATTGACCGACCGTATTGAGAGTGATATCGACCGCCTTATCGAACAGGGTGATTTTCTGAACCGAGACCAAGCGATCGAAAAACTTCTATCACTCGGTGTGTCAGCTCAGAAAACAGGCGACGAATCCAGCGAAGAGCTGGCTGAAAATTTGTTTACACAGGCTGTCGACGACCAGCAGGATCCGGCCGACCAAGACAATGATTCACTCTAATCCTGATGAGTCCGAGGGAATCCCAGATTCAACGGCCGGACGTACTCACTCGGATCGACCGCTCCACGCTCAAGTCGACCAATCTACGACCGCAATTCCTCGCGAACTGCTTCCGGGTCGCGATATTCATCCACCGCTCAAATGAGTTCCTTCTGAGCCTTATCGATATACGACGGCGTGTTCCGTTGTCGACACTCGATGCCCTTGTACTCGTCTTCGCCAGTGACCTTCCTAGAGTACTTCGTCAACGTACTGGCATCGAAACCAATTAGAGGAGGTCGCTGGCGAATAGGGCGTGTATTTCTCTGGTGTGATATATTGAGTGGAATATTACACTTCAAGAGGGTGCAAAATATCGATTACGAGAATCAGATTACGTACTGTCGAGATGAACACGGAACTAACGCTGCTTTTGACGGTACTACCTGAAAAGCAGACAGAGAGCTAAACCGCTCTGGCATAGCACATGTTATATGTCTAATGATACGTCCTACCCGTCGGCAAGAACGCGATATTGAGACGGAATACAATTCGGATGAACAAGAGGGCGTACAGAGTTGTCCTGAGTGCGAATCAAGTGTTCTTCTCACGAACGAAGACGGGAGTGAAATCGCGTGTGAGGATTGTGGGTTAATTGTTGAGGAAGAGACTATCGACCGGGGGCCTGAGTGGCGGGCATTCAATCATCAAGAGCGACAAACCAAGTCCCGGGTCGGCGCGCCAATCACCCAGACGATGCATGATAAGGGCCTCACCACGAACATCGATTGGAAAGATATGGATGCGTCCGGTAACGCGCTTTCTGCCGAGAAACGCAGTCAGATACATAGGCTGCGCAAATGGCAAGGGCGCATCCGAACGAAGGATGCTGGTGAGCGCAACCTCCGGTTTGCGCTCAGCGAGATCGACCGGATGGCGAGTGCACTTGGCATCCCACGTACTGTTCGCGAAGTTGCCTGTGTGATGTACCGCCGTGCACTGAATGAAAATCTGATCCAGGGCCGATCGATTGAGGGGATTGCCACATGTTGTCTGTATGCAGCGTGTCGCAGCGAGAATATCCCTCGAAGTCTCGAAGAGGTTTCGGATGTATCGCGTGTGGGACGAACCGAAATCGGCCGATCATACACATATATTGGACGGGAACTCGATCTCGAAATACAACCGGTTAACCCGAAACAATACGTCCCTCGATTTTGCTCTGAACTCGGGAGCAGTGATGCCGTTAAAGCGAAAACGAACGAAATCCTCGATGTCTCGATAGCAGAGGGACTGCTTTCAGGAAAATCGCCCACTAGTTGCGCCGCTGCAGCGATTTACGCCGCTTCACTGCTATGCAATGAGCAACAAACTCAACGTGTGATTGCGTCGGATGCGCAGGTGACTGAGGTCACCATCCGCAATCGCTATAAAGAACAGATCGATGCGATGGACGTCGAATAACACACATGCATTAGCTGGACGCAAGCGCTCAGCGCCTCTCCTCTGCGAGTGCCGGAGGTACGAACAGAACAGAGGAGTTCACGCTGGCGCACTAACTCCCCAGAAGAACGCGATCCCAAGGATGGTCACGACTGAAAGAAGAAGCTGAAGCGGCGCACCAACTCTCGCATAATCCGTGAATTTGTACCCCCCGGGGCCATACACAAATAGGTTCGTTTGATACCCCACAGGTGTAATAAAGGCCGTCGAAGCTGCAAACGTCACTGCGAGCACGAATGCAAACGGGTTCGCACCAATATCCTTGGCTGCTTCGACAGCGACAGGAATCATCAAGACGACGCTCGCATTGTTGCTGATGATACTCGTGATAAGCCCCGTTGCGATATAGAACACCCAAAGGACGCCGATGAGCGGGAGAAAACTCGCTGTTGCAGCGACAAGCGAGCCGAGGAGGTTTGCCGCACCCGTCTGCTCCAAGGCAACCCCCAGTGGAATAACTCCCGCAAGCAGGAAGATAACACTCCAATCGACGCCTTCGTATATCTCACCAGGTTTGACTACATCAGCAACAACCATCAGCACGACCCCTGCAAGCGCTGTTTGGACAATACTAAATTCAACACCGGCGAGTGCTCCGACACCAGTAACATTCGCGAGAGCACCCCACGGCATCCCGACGAGACCGACAACACCGATGAGAATTCCCACTGCCCACGGGATTTTCTCCGTACGGTAATCAGGCGATTCAGATTCGTGAGCGACGATGAATTCCGGGTTGCGACTGAGTCGGTCAATGCTATCACTTGGTGCTTGGACGAGAAGCGTGTCACCAACCTGTAGTTCAATGTCGTTGAGTCGACTACGTATCGTCTTCCCACCGGATCGGAACGCAAGCACGCTTGCGTCGTATCGCTCACGAAACGACGACGTGGAAATCGTCTCACCGAGCAACGAAGACCCAGACTGGATGACAATCTCAACGAGTGTCTGTGCCTTTTCCTCCCTCGGTTCGAGTTCCGAGTTAGAAGGTTGCGTCCCAACAAGATCAAGTCCTTCCTGTTCACGGAGTATTCCGAGCGTCTTACGATCTGTGCGTACGGTGAGGATGTCATCTGGACGGATTCGTTTGCTTGCAATGCCCTCGAAAAACTGTTCACCGTCGCGAATGAGTTGAACAATGTCCGCGTCGAACTGTGATTCATCGATTGCAGATTGAACAGTTTTCCCAACGATCCCCGATTCGTCGCGAACAATGACTTCAAACACGTAGCCCTGCAGATTGTATTCCTCGATGTAATCCTCTCGAGCTGGGACGCGTTTGGGAATAAGTCTGTGACCGACCGTCAGTAAATATATAGTACCTGTAAAAAGCACAATGACGCCAAGACCGGTGAAGGTGAACATCGAAAACGGCTGCCCGATCAGTCGGTCAGAAACGCTGGATGCCAGTAAGTTCGTCGAGGTACCGATAAGCGTGAGCATCCCACCAAACATCGATGCATACGAGAGTGGGATAAGTAGTTTCGAGGGAGACGTATTCCCTTTATGAGCAAGATCAGAAATAACTGGCACGAGGATGGCAACCACTGGGGTATTATTGATGAATCCGGAGACAGGCCCAGTAACACCTATCGTCGCGAGGAGTTGTTTTGTTGGGTCGTTGCCGGCGAAAGCAGCCATCTTTCGTCCGATGATCTGTACAAGTCCTGTTTTGCTAATTCCTGTCGAGAGAATAAGCATTGCGAGAACGGCAACAGTGGCTGTATTTGAAAAGCCCGAAATTCCTTCTGAAACTGATACTCGTGTCCAAGGATTTAGAAACATAAGAAGTACCATTATGAGAATCGCTGTGATATCAATTGGTAATAGTTCAGTTATAAATAGAACAAGCGCGAGAAGGACGATACCAAATACAACAACCATGCTAGTTGTAACTGGTGGGATTGACCCCGCTTGCGCTAAAACCATAGTAAGTACCATACGAGATGGATACGTTCAACCATCTTAATGCCACTACAAATGCATTCTATAAGTTATAGAGAAGCAACTATTAGTATAGAATTCATCGAACCGACTGTCTTAACAGCCTCCCTGCTCGTCATCGGTTTTTCTCCGCGAATCGTCGGCTCCGACGAATCAGTTATACCAGCAAGACGGGGAAGTAAATACATTCAGCGAGAGTTCGCGTTCGGCTCACACAACTCTGGAAGCAGAACTGAGCCGAGGTATACTGTCGGGAGACGGTCGCCAGTGCCGAGCAGGCCGACGTGATGCTGTCGTTTGCTGAGGTAGTCCATCAATAGATTCTCGACTTCGGCTCACTGCGTCACGAATGTGTTCGCTCTCGGTAAACTACCCACCCTACTCACTCGGCACTATGCGCCTCATTACGTTGTGGTACTAGCTTGTTCCCAGAGTCTGGCACCCCATCGATGGTACTGATTCAGCAGTAGGCTCGGTGTCAAATTAAGTATTGCGTATTTTAACCCCGTACATTTTTATCCTTCCGCAACATCTGTTTGAATATGACGCACACTGCCGAGGGAACGACCCCGTTCGAACGATTAACGTCGCATATGGAAGGCGAGGATCTGGTCTGTCCGGACTGCGGATACGAGGATAATGGTGGCGAGTGGAAAGCCAAGACGAACGGGAGTCAAATCCTTTATCGGCATCTGTGCCCCAGTTGTGGAGCCGTTCGAAAGCGAACTTTCGATCTAAGCGATAAGGCATCAACGGTGGCAGAGACGGAAGAAGACTAAGCAAAATCCCTTCACAAGAGGTCGAAATTTCTAAGCGGCAGTGCACTGATTGACTTCGGAGTCAAGCTAGCAACCGAGAAGCAGCCAAGTGCGTAAGACCTAACGTTGAGCAGATAGATCCCTCACGCCCGACGAACAACGGAAATCCACCTTCGTATTGCCTGTGTCTATCTGTCGGACTAGTGATTTACTCGTTCTGTAGCGGATCGCACACCCACTGCGGCTTTCAGCACCGAGGGGAGCGGAGCGGGCTGTTATTGCACCGTTTTTCGCAAATACTCTGCTGTGAACGATTGCTCTTCGTCAAGGAGTTGCCTTGGAGTTCCTTCGAAGACGATCTCGCCTCCACGTTTGCCACCTTCCGGACTGATGTCGATCACCCAATCGGCGTTTTTCACGATATCTAAAATGAATCCCACCGGTTCGCAGCGTGATCGAAATGCGACCCAAAATTTCCCTCTGCAAGAGGATCGTCGGTGGATTGAAGGAATGTCTGTTCGGCAAGGTTCAAATTGCGGTTGGAGATATTCCTCAATAAATAGTCACTGATCAATCACTAACGTTTTCCACATGTTGTTGTTACCGTCTGATCATCTTCGAAAATCGCTGTCTGCATGTGGCATCGATACGTGACACCGTCGCCACTAGGAACACGAATTGGCGTGCCACTTCCAAGCGGATCAACAACGAGGTGCGTATACACAGCAATAGTAGAGTGTTCACCATTCTGAACGTGCGATCGGAACCAATCGTCGACCTTGTCGTTGTCCATCGTGACAGGGATGACTATCTCCCGAGTTTCGCCGGGGAGAAGAAGTGTCCGTTCGGTCGAGTTTGCGGAAAGCACACCGTGTCCTGAGCGAAACATTCGAACACCGTTCACGTCAACGCGCATCCTGAGGCCAGTTGGGTCAACGATGATAGGGATCGTCTCACTTGGATTATGGATCCGGAACCGAACTAACACGGTTGTCTGGTTCCGATTTACGCGCCCCCATGTCGCTCGTGCGTCCTGCACCTCTGCCCCGACCGTGACATTCCGGCGGATGGGGCCAATGTTGAGATCTTGAGTACGGACGTATCTCCCTTCAGTTTGCTCGGTGGCCTGCGAGAGGGAGTCGAGAATCGGTGTTTGATTTTCAAACTGGGAATGGGTCCTCGACGCTTGGTACTTCCAAGTCTTAATCGGTGTGGTAATTCGAATGCGGCTTTCTGCAGTTGCATGGACTGTCTCATTTGCTCTGAGGAACTGTACCCACCATAGCTTCAGCCGGTTATTTTGGAGATATGTAGACTGAGTCTGCGTCGTATTCCCACGTGGGAGATCGACGCTGTCTCGAGTCCCTTCAGCAACAGTGATTCCATTGAGGGAGAGTGAGTAGTGCACGTGGAGTGTTTTTCCAGTTGTGAAATCAAATGGATAGGGATTGTTTGTCCAGAACGTCGTGATAATCTCTGTGTGTTGTTCGGTGACTGCTCCCCAGTCACCAACATCCTGGACGCCAGCGGAGGGTTTTGGTATCGCTCCACTATTAATCGTTAGAAAGCCAATTCCAGCAAGGATGAGCACCGCTATGACAAAACCAATAATGGGTTTTTTACTCGTTTCCATTTGAAATTAATATTTTTATTTATTTTTGATGCAGACGGTCTACTGCTAATAGAGAGACGATGAGTTCCAAGGAATAATACTCCATTGGCCTTTTTTGGATATTTTCTAGTTGTATCCGCATGGTTTTCTACTTTCCAACCAGTTCGTTGCACTCTCATCGGAGACGACCTCGCCGTACGCTCCAAGCGTCTGTCCCCAAACCTCGATATTGGGCTTTTTAGCCGGCGTATCGCCGATATCTCCAGTGCAGACATTGGTCACACGATACGGCAGTTCAAGCGCTTGCATCACCTCCTCAGCGTTCTCCAGTAGCTCATCATAAAGCTCCCACGAGTCTGCCGACTCGGTATAGATGAACTGTTTCGTTTTCTCGAACTGGTGTACCCGCCAAATCCCGCGGGTTTGTGTGCCGTGCTTTCCGACTTTGCGGCGGAAGTTGGTGGAGAATCCAGCGTACTCGAGTGGGAGGTTGTCAGCCTCTAAGATCTCGTCGTACTGGATGGCCGCAAGAGGTTATTCTGAGGTTGCGATCAGATAGCGGTCATGCCGATTGAGTTTGTAAAGTTGCTCTCGGAAGTCGTCTAACTCTGCTACGGCCTCCATCGGTACTTCGTTCAGGTAGTAAGGGGATTGGACAGGTGTATAGCCACGCTCGATCAGCAAGCCCATAGCGAACTACTGGAGTGCCCAGCTCAGTCGCACTAGATCGCCATGGAGGTAGTACGCACGCTCGCCTGTACTCACCCCTGTAGAATTAGGTACGGTGGATGGTGGTACGCTCACAGTAGATTCAGAAAACCCCGTGAAACGCCGAGATCAGTTTCACTCTGTGGAAGGTCGTTATACGCTCTTGTAGCGTACTAGTGACTGCTAACCCGATAGAGGAGATTTCCACGTATGAACATAACCATTTTCGGAACCACCGTCGAAATCGACGAGGGTCTCATCGCCGAATCACCTACTGTCGTTCGCGAGCAGATACGCGAGTACGAGCGAGGTGATCGCCAGACGTTCGACCTGACAGTTACCATTCCGGAGGGAGTGACCGGCGAGGTAATGATCGCGATGACCGACATCCCTTACGGAGAGACTCGAACCTATGGTGAGATCGCTGATCAACTCGACACCTCACCCATCGCCATAGGACAAGCATGCGCACGCAACCCTATTCCGTTGATCGTTCCTTGCCATCGCATCGTTGGGAGCGACGGTGGTCTCAGGGGCTATTCAGCTGCTGACGGCGTCGCCACGAAGCGCCAGTTGCTCAATCTCGAAGCGCGAGAACGGGGAACAGAACCGGTGCAGACGCGGCTACCGACACTGGAGTGAGAATAGATGAGATCGACGAGGTAGAGGGACGAAGACGGCTGTGTTATCTGAGGGGGTGAATTTGCGGTCGTAATGAGATACCCTTCCTAAGATATCGCTTCCATCGGATGCCGAATGCCAGAATGTAGTCGGGCGATATGTCGGCTCGACGAGTCGCTCGCGTCCGATGCCACTCGACTGCTTGGTGGTCGTTCACTGCTCGTGCGCCCCTTCGTCGATAGTGGGCTCCGTAGAGATTGTATCCATTTCTGCATTGTCACCGAACCGTTCGGCGACAAGGACACCCAGAAACGGGAGTTGTGAAGGAAGATCAAGAGAGCTGTCAGCACGGTGGCTATCACCACGTGTACAGAGTCAACGACGCTGACGCGATTGCGGACGGACTTCAACGAATGCTCAACGACTGGTACGCCAATACGGGCCAGCTAATCCAAGAGTTCCGAGATACATATGGGGAGCCGACCGCCGGAGATAGAATCGTAGCGTATCCGTTTAGGATGTTCGTAGATTATTGCTCTCGTCGACGTGCGTTGAATACCGTATCGTGATCGGTGACCTCGTTTTCCTTAGGGTCAGTAGACGAGCGTTCGAGCTTCTCTTCGGTGATGATGTCTCGGTCCTCAGAACCGAGCGCTTCAGCCGCATCGGATGCGGTATATGCAAGTCTTCAAGACAATACTGGAACTCCCGAGAAAAGTCGACGTTGTAGCAGCGATACTCAGCAGTAGTTAGCGGAGTTCCGGGATCCACACGGACGAACACAGCGAGAGCCGCGCTTCGCGGGAGCGGACCCACCACGCGATGGTGACCGTCCCGACGACGATAGCGCTGACACCGAGGAGACCCGCTTCGGGGCCGAACGGTCCACCGGTAAACGCGCGCGGACCGACCTGTTCGGTCGCGACGATGGTCACGGGGAGACGAAGTCCGCTGACCGAAAAGCCGTAGACGCTCGTCTGAAAGAGGTTCCACGAGACGTGCAATCCGATGGAAAGTCCCAGTTCGCCGGTCAGCAGGTAGCCGGAGGCGAGCATGATTCCGGCGAGGACGATGACGAACGTGCTCGTGAGCGTCGCGTTCGGGTTGAACACGTGCCCGATGCCGAAGAGAACTGACGAACAGAGCGTCGCAACCGCAACCGCCGCGTCGTCCGATAGCCATCGGAACCACCGGAATCCCTCGGCGAAGTTCGTGAGGAGGTAACCGCGTACCAACAACTCCTCGCTAATGCCGACGAAGAGGAAGAGCAGGACGGACGTGCAGAAGACGAGGACGAACGATAGGCCCGACACCGTCCGGAAGGTTCCGGTGACGCGAATCCATCCGAGCGCGAGTTCGACCAGAAAAATCGCTGTCATGAGCGCCGCGCCGAGGGCCAGACCGAACCCGAAATCAAGCCACCACGACCGCGACAGGTGAAGGCCGAAGTCGGCGAATCGACGCCGGTCGATGAACCGCCCGACGAGGTACGTGAACAGGACCACGACGACGAGTTCGAGCGACGTTTGAAACAGCAGCGTGCCGAGACGTCCGAACGACGCGAACTGGAATCCGACGAAGACGGACGCTAACACCGGACGAAGCGAAAACGCCGCCGCGAGCGAGACGATTCCGAACGCGATTGCGGCGACGACGAACCGCCACGGGAGACGCAGGCGTCGGTCCGCCGCGTTCCAAAAGACGTTCTTTATCGAAGTGCGCACTATGCGGGTCTACGACGAGGCGGATTGTTAAACCCCAAGCGATAGTCGTTCGACGAAGAGTTCCAGTCAGTACGCATTCGGTTTCGGACTCCGAAGGGACACCATATGCCACGCTCGGATCTCGACGGAATCAATCCCAGAGACATCCAAACAGGAACCGCTATCGATTCTCGGATTCCATTCGCACTCGAAGCTGATCGGATAGATTGGTCAAATGCGCGGTTCCAAAGATTGCGACGAGCACTCCACCGATCGTATTGTAGAACAGGTCGAGGATCGTATCGTCCAAGCCGTACTGGGTGAGCACCTTTCCGATGCCAAGGAAGTTCGACACGACAGCGACGTAGAATTCGATGAGCTCCCAGATGACGCCGAATGCCATCACGAATAGCAATAGATAGACGAACATGAACTTCGGTGGCATCACGATGTACTCCGTGTGCTCTTCGAGTGCTCGCGTCACGGCGTATGCCACGCCGGCGATGAGTGAGGAGGACAGTGCGTGAGTTATGTGATCCCACCACCACGTCGACTTGTATAGACTAAGGAAACCAAGTTCGGGCAGTGATAATGTCCCGAACGCGTGCAGGAACATCGCCACGGTGATCCAGAGGACGATGCCCACATTCATTGTGATGTGGTAATTGCGCTCGAAAAACGCAGGAAGAAACGTGACGAGCAAGCCAACGCTCGCATTTACGGCGATACCGGCGTTTCCCTGCCAGATGCCGATCGCTAAGATGCCGACCATCGCACCCTGGAGGAGTCGAACTAGCTGCCCTTCTCGGCGTGCCGAAACGCGGACGGGTGTGTGAAAACTCATGCGCTGATTTCCCCCGATCGTTCGGCGTTCGCAGCGAGCTGACGCCGGAAGTACAACCAGAACAGCACTCCAGCAATAGCGCCCGCGATGAGCGTTGCGGTGAAGATGGTCATAAGCTCGGTGTTTGTCTTGAGGAACGTCGTTCCGAGATACGCCGCCGAGGCTGCGGATCCCACTGCCCAGAACCCGGCGGTCGCAAGCGTCACGATGACGGTGAAGAAAATAGCGAACGGTGGTGTCATCCGAACTGCTGTCGTCAGTTCGAGCGCGACAACAACGAGCATCGCGAGGGTCGCGACGCTGATTCCGGTCACGATTTCATCGTAGAATACCGGCCGAGCTGTCGTAACGAATAGCGGAAGTGATGCGACGAACAGTAGCGGCCACGGAATCGTCCAAGTCCATGACCGATAGGCGATAGCGGGTGAGATGGCAACGAACGCTGCGATCGCGGCCATTACCGTTTCGACAAGCAGTATATTCAGGAAGCTTACAATGGCAAGTACGACGAAGATGACTGCGAAAGCCCACGCGATCACCGCGTTCACTCGTGTATCTTTGATAAACCATTCTTCTGGAAGCGATTGACTCATCCCTTGTTCCCCCATAGAGACCACAAGACGACGGTTTCAGTGCCTTTGTGGTGCCTCCACTATAGATAACTCGCACCGACTTATCTGTTAGCAATTCGTTTCGAGAAGGAAGGTTTTCACCCATTCCAGAAGCTCTTTCACGGTTATTTACCGCAACAGAGCGACCCGGTGTGTTTGTGATACCCGTTTTTCTCCGGGGGGTGAGCTCGTGAATACCGACGGCAACGCTAACTCTATTGGGGGTTTATTACACAGTATGGCAACGGGTGGGGAGAGGTCGGAACCGACACGAATTCGTATCGTACAACCAGGGCTAAAATGGTGGATCACTGGTCTGATTGTGTTCGGAATCATCGCCGGAGTCGCGTTTACGTTTTTACCGTGGATTGTGTTCGGGCTGTTCATCTACTACGTCGCACGTCCGATAAATCGACGTATTGGCACCCGAGTCAAGAGAGAAAACCTTTCGGCGGCGATCTCCCTGCTTCTCATCGTTGTACCGATTGTCCTTTTCTTGGGAGTATTCCTCTCGATCGCGATCAGCCAGTTAGCCGCTTTCGCGACCTCGAACGCAGCAACACAACTCCTACAGCAGTTACCGATCAACGTCGAAACGATACCGAACGATCCGAATCAGTTGCTTAACGCAGCGAGCAGAACGCTCAAAGACCCCTCGGTACAATCGGCGCTCACTGGCGTGCAGGCTTTCATTGGTGCCGTTGCCTCTAGCATTTTCATGATGTTCCTGTCGCTGTTGTTGGGATTTTTCCTCTTGGTCAACGACGAGCGCCTGGCTCGGTGGAGCAAAGAGCAAATTCTCGGGAACGATGCGCTGTCCATCGACTACCTCGCGGCAGTCGATGAGGGCCTGAATTCGATCTACTTCGGGTACACGCTGACCATCTTCGTCATCATGATATTGACCGCAATTATCTATAACGTATTCAATTTCTTCGCGCCGGGAAACCTCCTCATTCCAGTGACGATACTGCTGGCAGTCATCACGGGAATTTTTACGCTGGTGCCGTTGGTCGGTCGATCCGTCGTCTACCTTGCAATCGCCGCCGTTCTCGCAGTGGAGGCGATTCAACAGGATCTAACCGCACTCTGGTACCCACTCGTGTTTTTCCTCTTCATGACGCTCGCGTTCGATAACGTTGTCCGAACGTACATCCGGCCCTATCTGTCGGGGAAGATGTTCCATCTCTCGCTTGTCATGTTCGCCTATCTCCTCGGTCCGATTTTGTTCGGGTGGTACGGCATCTTCCTTGGACCGCTGCTAATGGTCATCGTCGTCCAATTCCTCCAAACCGTTATCCCACAACTTCGCGGTGAAGAACTGACGCCCGGTCTTGACATCGATCCGACGACCCAAGAGACGGATGATGATTTCGAGGACGCGACGAGGGGCGGCGAAGTCGCTGACGGTGGCCAGTAGGTGACGAGGAACCATCGCCGATGCCACAGCAGCGTAATGGAAAGCAGTACGAACAAAAACGCGACAAGAACGAATTGCACTGGTTACTAAATCATCCGTTCTCTCCGACGGACCGTGAACTGCGTCGGGGTCAAAACCCGACGTACTCGGGCTGCTCTGCCTTTCGATTGCACCCCGTGTCAGGCTGAACTTTGTCCCCGGACGAATCCGACGTTGACGACGGTACCTTCCTCGGCCGTTTTCGTTAGACGCTCGTCGATGAAAATATTTTCCAGTAGGGATCGACTCACGGCGGAAACTTCTTCAACGCAACGACGGTGCGTTCTCGAAGTTCTGAAGCGTCTCTTGGAGAGCGTCGCTAAAGAACTCGAGACCATCCCGTCGGTCGGAGCGAGCGTGCCACTTGACACTATCATCGCCCATCGGGAGTTCGACGTCAGACGTCGCCCACGCACAGCAATGCGACTCCTTCCACGACGCCTTCGCGACGGCCGCATATGCCTCCGGGCTACGGTCAAACACGAATGTGAACCCGTCTTCGTGTTCCTGAATGCTTTCAAGGTGCGGGAGAAGACTCTCCTTGACCCACGCCATTCGCTGTTCGGTTTGGTCCGGCGTGAGCGCACACGTGATCGCCGTCGAATCTCCGTCGATCGATTCGTCAAGCGGTAGCTTGTCGAGCCGTTCGTCGCTATCAGTCTCGGGTGAATTCGTCATACTCCACCATTGCTTCGGGACTCAAAGTTATTATACTGTCAAGTCCAAAGTATCGAACGAACTGCGGTGAACAACAGTTATGGCGAACAATCCAGAGATACCCGCTAATACAGCGGATTCGACCCGCGACGCACCCACTTGTTACTGTCCCGTAGGCGGTGTCATGGAGCTACTCAGTCGCCGCTACGCGATGCAATTGATTTGCGCCGTTGGCGCGATCGGGCCAGTCAGATACAACGAGGTCGAAGGCGCGTTCGGTGATGTGAGTAGCTCTACGCTATCGTCACGACTCGATGAATTAGTCGAAGCGGAATACCTCTCCCGAGAGCGGTACGCGGAAATCCCGCCTCGCGTGGAGTATGAACTGACGGACACTGGCGAGGAACTCTGTCACCGGTTAGAGCCACTCCTCGAGTGGGTCGAGGACCAGGAAACGACGTAGCTGTAGTCAGGCCTGCCGACGAAACCACTTCGCGAGGCCAGCGCTTGTCGTCATCTCAATAATGCCGAAGACGACCGCTGGAAGCGTTGCTGACGGCGGAAAACCAGCACCAACGGGCAAGGCGGCGGCAACGGCGAAGTCACGCATTCCGACCGACAGCGTTGCAGCGATACGTTCACCTCGAGTGAAATTTCGACTGACGAGCCAACCGCCAGTGTAACCGATACCGTTGAGGACGAATGCACCGACCATCACGAGAAGTAATACCGTGCCGCTATCGCGAACGAGCGACGCGTTGGCCGCGGTCACGATTCCGATGATGATAATCACCATCAGGCCCGCAATCGACGGGTAGATCTCGTCATACGCTCCAATGCGGTCAGGCCACTGAGAGCGAGCGGCGACGGCGAGGCTCATAGGAAACACGACGGCGAGTAACAGTTGTGTGATGATGATTGTTGGATCGACTGCAACGGACGCACCCAAGAAGAGGGTGACAACTCCAGGGACGAGCACCAACGTCCCGAAACCAACAACGATGAGGACGACCGTCGCAAGTACCGTATCACCCCCGCTTAGTTCGGTCATCGTCGGCGTGACGAGTTCGGGCGTTACCGCACCCAAAACGACGAATCCGGCCGTGAGTGCGGGCGACAATCCAAGCCCCCGAGCGATACCGAACGCAAGCAGCGGCATCCCGGTCTGAACGATAAGAATCGTGACGAGCGCTCGCCCGTCAAGGTCACGGAATCGGTCGGGTGCAAGCGCCAATGAAACTGAGCCGATCATGACTGCGAGAATCAGCGTTGGTAGAGGTGTGAGAGCAGCTATCGATGGAAGAGCTAACCCAATACCAACCGAGAGCAGCACCCACACCAACAGATAGTCATCAATGAGGGCAGCGACACGAGCCATCGCATGAGATGACATCAATGGAGTCACTTGGTTGAGGCGCGGTTTGTTCGTTGGGTTTTGTGAGAGAGGGGAGCGCTGGCCAAATCGATGTACGGGAACTGCTGTCTCTCCAGTCGGCAGTTGCGGGGAGTCGCTCTCTTTCAAGTTTCTCTCCCGAATCTTACGTGCTGGTATTTTATGCTCAGAATCCGCCCACATCGAGGAATCGCTCGTACTCCGACTTGGTCAGCCCCGCCTGTCCAAGGTTCTTGTTATGAGCGTCGCTTCCGCCGGTAATGAGGAGGTCGTGCCGTTCGACCGCTCGTACGTCGCGATCGGAGCGGTAGGCGGTATTGGAGGCCGAATACGGATAGCGATATTCCACCGCGTCGAGTCGAGTAGCCAGCTCGAGCACTGCATCGGGATCGCTGTAACGGTAAGGGTGTGCGAGGCTGACTACGCTGCATGCTTCAGAAAGGAGCGATACGCCCCTCTCGAACGAGGGAACCTCACGCGGCACGTGACAAGGGCCATTGTCGGCAATGAGTTCGTCGAACGCGTCCTGATACGAAAAGTCAGTCTCAGAGTGAGCGTCAATCGCGCGGGCGATGTGTGGACGACCGATACCCTCGTGCGCCTCCATATCGAGCGCGATATCCAGTTCACGCTCGACCAGTTCGATGATGCGTGCGCCACGGGTCTTACGGTTCGCCTGAAGGCGGTCGAGTTCGGCGCAGAGTGCGGGTGATTCCGTCACACCGTATCCGAGCAAGTCGATTTTTTCGGAAAGCGACTCCACCTCGACGCGAAGTTCAATGCCGTGGATAACGTCTATGCCCCCGATTTGCAAAAGCGGCGCGTCCAACTCGGGGTGGATCTTATCGTGGTCGGTGACGGCGACAGCGCCGACGCCTACCTCAGTCGCTGCAGCCGGAATCTCATCGAGAGCGAGTTCACCGTCCGAGTTCGTCGTGTGGACATGCAAATCCGCATGGATAGACCCTTCCATAGCTCGTCAATTTCCGCCTCCGTATTGGAATTCCACCACCATTAGCTTACGGAGTTCTTTGGCGTTTCTCGGAAGTGTCCCATCAACGGCATTGCGGACGGTAACAATGGTACGTTGACTCGACGCGCAACTGATCGCTCGTTCCCACTAGCTTTGATCTCCCCGAAGCCCACGATGGGAAGCTGCAGTCGCTGCCACGGTGATGCGGATTTCAAGCGCGTATCCCGTCTGTCGGCGGAGTCAAGCGATATCGAGCCTCGTTCCCTGCCAGAATCATTTTGGTGTGGCTCGCTGTAACTCAGACTGCTATGGAGTCGGTGAGGGTCCGTCCCTGGATAAACAGGTGATGGCGACGAACGCGGTCTGTTTGTCGCACGGCGATAACGCGGATTCCGACGGGACCTCAATGGCCGGGACACAGTGCTACGAGGGGGAAACGAAAGCCCCCCGGTGTGTCGCCGGTTCCCTCCGGGTGCGGGTTAAAACCTTGAAGGCCGGAATAGCCGAAACCCGGACACCGAATTCCACGGTCTATAGGCTGTGGGGGTCAAGGTCGACGAATAACCAAATCATGACAGATAGAACACAATCGATGAAACTGAACCGTCGGTTCCGATTACGGGTTGATTCGGTAAACACGTTAGGAGGTGATGGTGAGTGAGTCTTGAAGAACCGCCAAGCGATCTCCGAGACCAGGCCAGGCAGAACTACGAACACGTGAAAAACGAGGTTGTCACGGAGGGGAAACAATCGATTCTGACGAAGTACCAAGTTGACGACTTTGATAGCGTACTGCTTATCGTGACGGCTCCGAGAGGGGGCAGTAGTCTTCTTTTCGATATCCTTCGACACCATGAAGGAACATGTAGCCTCGATGGCGAACACGACCGATGGTACACTCTGAACGGGATCTGTTATCCGGCGTTCGAGTCCGACGTCCTTCCGGCCGACTTCGAGTCGTTCGATAGGGAAAAACTCCTGACGGATCTCCTCGCCGAAGTCGGTGCAACCGAACGATCCGGCGACCGAACGCATCGTGTGGATAACGCGCTCGTCCGGCTCCCGTTGCAGTTCCCCAATCGGGAGCTCCCATACGAGCAGATACACGAAAGGTTGCTCGCGGGAGAATCGCTCAATGAGATACTCGAGGAGTTCGGAATCCCACCGCTGCAATACGATGAATATGCGGTGAAAGACGCGAGCAGTCCGTTCGAAACTGAAACGATCGAGGACCGACCGTTCGTCTCCTCGCACAGTCACAAGCGCGGTCTCACGGCGGACGACTTCGAGCGGACGCTCGTCTTGAAAGCGAGCGGCGATGCATACCGACTCCCATGGATACGCGAGCAGCTACTTCCCGAGACTGACGTCAAAGTCGTTCACCTCACACGGAATCCAGCAGCGTCGATCAACGGTCTCTACGACGGGTGGCGGCTGAACAGGGGGTTCCAGACGTACAACGTAGGCGATCTTAATCTCGAAGGATACAACGGCTCGCTGTGGTGCTACGATCTCCCGCCGGCCTGGGTTAGCGAGGGGAAACTCATCGACGTCTGCCTACTCCAGTGGGCCCAAGCCCACCGCCATATCCTCGATGGCCGCGACGCGTTCGAGGACGTCCTTCGGGTCCGGTTCGAGGATCTTCTCACCGACACCAGCTCCACTATCAAAGAGATCGTCGAGTTCGCCGATCTCGGCGAGTCGGCGCTGCTGTCCGAGAACGTCGAGGACCCCAATAAGGTGATGACGACGAAGGAACCGAGACACGCTCGCTGGCGAGACAGGGAGGACCTCGTCAAGAGCGCACTCAATCGAGCCGACGAGACGTATACCGAGGTGGTCGAGGAACTGGAATACACGGAGGAATCGGAATGGATCTGAGCGAAGCAGCAAAGGACGACAGCAGCGGGACGACTCGCGTCGACGTCAAGACGACCGTGGAGATCGACGACAAGAACTTCGCGATCATAGCTGACGAGGTGATACTAATGCCCAAGGACACACCGAATGCGGAGTCGAAACTGGCCGAGGCGTGTGATGTCGAAATCACCACCGTCGATGAGATTTGGAAAGAAGCAGGTGGGCTCGCCTGTCTCGCAGGGGGGGCAACTTAATGCCGGGAGAAACCACATGGCTCTTCGGGTTGCCATGTTCTGGAAAGACGACGCTCGCCGAGGGATTAATCGGCCCGAGTACGGTACATTTGGACGGAGATTATCTTCGGGAGACCCTCAACTCTGATCTCGGGTTTTCGAAGGAGGATCGAACTGAGAACCTCAGACGGGCCGCTGGAGTTGCACAAGCGTTGAACGAACAGGGGTTCGATGTCGTCGCGTCGTTCATCACCCCGTATCGTTCCCAGCGAGAACTGATCGCCGAGAAGATTGAGAATGTCTCGTTCATCTATGTCAACGCACCCGTCGAAGTGTGCGAGGAACGTGATGTGAAGGGAATGTACGAGAAGGCTCGTAAGGGCGAGATCGAGGGCTTTACCGGTATTGATGCGCCGTTCGAGGAGCCAGAGGGAGATATCGAACTCGAAGTTCGAACGGCGACGCGCTCGAAGGAGAAGAGTATTGAGGAGATTAACGCAGAACTGGACCTCAAGTTCAACCCAAGCCACATCTTCATCGGTCGCTGGCAACCGCTCCACAACGGCCACCGGACGATCATCGATTCAGCCGCTGACAACGGAAAGAACGTCATTATCGCTATCCGCGACACCGAACTTAGCGAGAAGAACCCACTCACCGCACAGGAGCGCCGGAAGCTAATCGAGGACGTCTACGAGGACCATCCGAACGTCGAGACGATGATTATTCCGGATATCGATACCGTCGCTATCGGACGGGACGTCGGGTACTCGGTCGTTTCTGTTCCCCAGGAGGTCGCAGAGATCAGCGGAACCGAGACACGCGAGGAGTACGAGAAGAGCGAACTCCTCACAGGGCAACACTTAGAGGATTGAGTGATTCGTCAACCATATCTCAATCATGAATAGGGGAGGGCAACTGTTTGATCAATCCGAATTGCAAGACGCGATAGACACGGGAGAGCTGATCGCGTGGAAGAAAAAGAGATATCTCGAGTTCAGGAAAACGATGCGGGATACTCGTTATCCATGTCATTTCGCAGTGAACGCTGAACGTAACGATTCCGCTCGTTACCTCTTCGCCGGGGACGCTCGTGATCGTGATGCTCTCTTTAAAGTGAGAGAGGGATTACGACGATATCTCGAACGGTATCAGTCAATAGCCAAACGAACGACCTTAGTGATATTTTTCAAGCCTGGGGACAGGGATCAAAGCGAACAGGAATATCGTGATCAGTTCTGGGAAGTTATAGAATTCCTGAACAAACGAGATCCGGAACCGTGGCCTAGCGACATCCCTGAGGATCCAAACGATCCAGAGTGGGAATTCTGCTTCGCTGGAGAACCGATGTTCATCGTTGGCCGCGCTCCGTTTTATACGGAGCGCAAGAGTAGGTATACGCCATACGGACTAGAAATAACGATTCAGCCGCGTAGAACGCTTGATGATATCAGTGGAGATACGATGGAAGGTCGGCATGCCCGTTCGGTCATCAGAGATCGGTTGAAGGACTATGATGATATCACTCCGCATCCTGACATTGGAGATTACGGCGACCCCAACACTCGGGAATGGAAACAATATCTACTTCCAACATCGAACGAGGAGAGTTTGAACGAATTTCCCTTCGAAATAGAGACATAGTAATTGTAGGGATACTTGATTAGTTGATCAAGCTAGACGGTTTCATCGACACAGCACGTGATCTAGACGTGCGTCCCGAATCGTCCCCCTCTGATTACGGTCAATCGACGTGCCGTCGTCTGTTTGCAATAGAGCAGAACAATGGAGCTATGCTCTCTTGCTTCACTATTCCTACCAATGGCGGACTACGTCGACTTAACTCACGAGTTTCGAGACGGGATGCCGGGGTTCAGGCTCCAGAACGAAGACGGAAGCTATACTGAGTTCACCGCAGAGATCCAGCCGTTTCTCACACACGAGCAAACCCGTCCGAAGTACGATGGCCGGGCTTCATTTGAGATCACCGAGATGCGCTTTCAGACCTCGATCGGGACGTATCTCGATGCTCCCAGCCACCGTTTTCCCGAGGCACGCGACATCTCCGAACTCGATTTGACCGATCTTATCGCCGATGGTGTCGTTGTTGATGTCCGCGACCGGGACCCGTACGAACCGGTCGACGAAGCAGTGCTCCCGCGCGATGTTGACCTCTCCGGAAAGGCTGTGCTGTTCGAGTTCGGTTGGGACTCCCATTGGGGCACCGATCAGTACCGCGAGTACCCGTACATCTCGGAGTCGGTGATTGCTCGCTTGGTTGCCGAGGACGTTTCGTTAGTCGGGGTCGATACTATCAACATCGACGATGATCGGAATCCCGACCGCCCCGCACACACGACTCTCCTCAAAGAGGAGATTCCCATCGTGGAGAACCTGTGTGGATTGAAGCCTCTCCGTGATCGTCGGTTCCGGTTCTACGCGATTCCTATCAAAGCCGCCGAAACCGTCACAATGCCCGTCCGAGCATTCGCCGAGATAACGTAGCGGACAAACTCTGATCCGTGCTTCCCTAACGCTTGTTTCGCTACGCGTAGTGCATTATCAATGAAGCCGAAGAGAACGATTTCCGTTTTAGAGCTGTTCAAACAATCAGGTCATCAATGTCTCTGGGATAGTAGGTTAGGGTTTCAGTTCCGTCATCAGTTACGAGAACGGTATCCGAGTGTCGAAACCCACCGATTTCCGGGACATAAAAGCCAGGTTCGACAGTATACAGCTCACCTGACGAAATCGTCCCCTCGTACTCGCGATCTAAGAAGGGACGTTCATGCCCCTCCATTCCGATGTTATGCCCAACATGGTGCTGGGTGTACTGCCGAACGCCTTGTTCCTCGTAGTAGTTCATCACGACCTCTTCGACGGTACTGTATTCGATTCCAGGTTCGATCGTGTCAATGGCGATTTCCTGTGACTCTCGCATAATTGCAAAATAATCTCGCTGGTCATCCGACGGTTCGCCGACGATGAGAGTTCGTTCGAGTTCAGTCGTATAGCCACCCACATTTGGTTTTACGATGGTGACAATGTTATCACCCTCCTGAATCTGCGTTGTTTGATCGACGCTGTGAGGGCGTGCAGTAACAGAGCCTGTCGTGAAGTTGCATTGGAGTGGACTCGCCCAACTTGTCATCTCGTACCGCTCACCGAGCGTATCCAGCAGTACCTTGGTGCCTTCGGCTTCGACTTCAGCACTGATCGTAACAGGTCGTCTTCCTGGCTCGAGCTTCTCTTGCAACAATCGATGGCCATAGTGTGCCCACGTACTTGCTTCACGGACGAGTTCGATTTCAGTCTCGGACTTTCGCTCTCGCATTGTCGTCACATAATCTTCGACGCCAACAGAACCCGAAATGAGACTCGAGAGTGATGGTCCAGTATAGCCATTTCGACTCGGGCTTCCATCGCTATCGACAGCGATTAACGCATCTGTAAGCCCAAGATTATCACACATCTCGACGACCCGTTCCATCGGATTACCTTGTGGATAATCGAAGTAGACGTGAACATCGTCAATCAAGAAATCGTCACGCTCGGCGTGCTCTTGTTCTAAACGCGGGACGACAATCTCGATCTGGTCATCGACCACTCCGACCGCGCACGGTCGCTCGGTCGGGAGATGATACATGCCAGTCACGTACTGGATGTTTAGTGCGTTGAACAACACAACGCCATCGTAGCCATCGCCGTGCGCAGTTGTAAGCAGTGATTCTACTCGTTCTTGGTACTCGTCTTTAGAAATACGGAGTTTATCCATACGGAGAGCAAGATACGAGACACGGTAAACTTATTTTCAACCCCGCGATATGGCATGCTGTGAGCAGAAAAAACATGATCGAACAGAGATGCTACGGAAAACCCAACGAAGAAGAAATTCCAATGGAGAATTGATTTATGCCTGTTCAACCAGACAGTACACTGCTCTATCCAGTTATAGGATATTTGGTAGTTATGAGCGGAATTGGCATCTGGGCCTATGAGAAAGCAGATACAGCCGATGATTTTCTTCTTGCGGGGAGAAGTTTAGGATCCGTAATCATTGCCGGGACACTACTGGCGACGTGGATGGGTTCGGGCAGTATTACAGGTGGAGGTAATTCAATCGCATACCAATTTGGAATTTGGCCTGCGATTTTGCTTGGAACTGCTGCACTCATCGGGGTCGGGGTTCTACGCGTGTTAGCGTCACAGATTCGAGGATACGACACGTATACGATCCCAGAGATTTTAGACGATGGAATTGGAAAAGAAGCCAAGGCTATCGGCCTTGTTGTTATCGCGGTTGCGTACGTTGGTATCGTTTCATACCAGTTCATTGGCTTCGGATTTATTCTGAACGTTACCACGGGGATCTCCGTTGAGACTGGAACACTCATTGCTGCCGTCATGATTATCGGGCTCGCAATGTTAGGAGGACTGATGTCTGTTGCATACACCGATGCAATCAGTGCATTTTTGATGCTCATTGGTCTCTTCATCGGATTACCCTTTGTGCTTGGAAGTGTCGGGGGATGGGACTCCATTACGGCGCAAGTCCCCCAAACGGCAATGGACCCCTTCGGAACGTTAACTGCGTTGCAATTCTTTGGTTACTGGGCGCCAGTGCTTCTCTTAATTCTTGCAGACCAGAATATGTACCAACGGATCGTCGCTGGCCGGTCTGACGAGGGAACAAATCGAGGGATGATAGGATGGTTCGTTGGTGTTGCTGTTGGCGGCATCGTCATCCCGATAATCGCATTTGCCGCTCGCGTTCGATTTCCAAATATTGATCCAGGAATGGCGATGATTTCGATGACGACTGTGATTCCCCGTTGGGTAGGGGGAATACTTCTTGCTGCGGCGTCCGCATTCATCATTACGACTGGGAACTCCTATCTTCTCTCTGCAAGTACAAATGTCTCCCAGGATTTATATCGCGGATTCATCAACCCAGAGGCATCGGACAAGCAGGTGTTCTGGCTCACACGCATCACCGTTGTCGTACTTGGCGTCTTTGCGTTTATTCTCGGACAGTATTTTCCAACAGTGCTCTCAATTCAAATCCTCGCCTATACCGCATATGGAGCAACAATCACGCCAGCATTATTTGCGATCTTCCTCATGCGAGACCGATTAACTAAAATCGGTGGTGTCACTGGTATGTCCGTCGGGTTTATCATAACGATTTTGTGGGATACGGTTCTTGGACAACCATACGAACTGAATGCTGTGATTGCTTCCGCGCCGATAGCGGCAATTACGATCGTTGTGGTGAGCTGGATGACTAATCCGACAACAAAAACAGATCCGATGATTGAATAAGGATTTTCACGAGTCATTCGAAGAATCGCTCCTCGAATTCTAGCGTGGTACGCGGAGTCAACAGCGGAAAGTAGAAAACGATTTCAATACAATGTGAGCCATACCCGCACATATGACTTCGTATATATGTATCTCGGATATTTTTCTCGTGAATAATTCGACCGTGTAGTGCCAGAATCGAACCGCTGAAAGTGAAAACACGAGCGACAGCATCGAATGAACGATTGTGAGACCGTGTTAAATCGTTAAAATAGAGAATTAGTATCGATGAGAATGCGAGTAGGAGATATGTTGTAATCGTTCTCACGGAAATTTTGGAGAATATAGAATCACATCTATCAGGATAAAACCCTCCAGTCTACCAGTAGAAATTTAATGGATAGTAGCTTACCAGGTATGCGGTCGCACCGGGTTGCTGCTAACCACTTAGCCACCGCATTAGCACCGGGTGGGGGAACGATGAAGAAGTCTTTAGTTAATCACGTCAAACGACGGTTGGATCGAGCGGCGATACAAGACCCAGAAGACCGAGCGCGCACTTTACTCGGTATTAGATCGGATTTGGAACGCTTCCGAAAGAATCCGCACATCGATCAAGATACTCTGACACATTTTGAAGAAGACGTTGAGCAACGACTGGCGAAGATAGATGATCACGTTACAGTGATACAACGAAAGACGGAATCCCCATCCTGGATATCGAAAACCGCCCGCCTAGCGATGTCCGTCTGTCCTTGGTTGAAGGGTTCCTCTCAAACCGACGAGAAAAAGACGAGGGGCGAGTCCTCCTTTCTCAGCGACTGAACAGGCGCTATCGGCGACGGGTGAATCGTGGTCGATTGTCCAGCGAATCGCGGGAAGCCGAACGACGACGCGACGTATGCGATAGGGGACATCATCCGTAGACGTCTTTTCGCTCACCGTCCCCGTCCGCACCCTTCGGGACGAAATGGCGACCGTACTCCTCGGAACTGCGTTTCCCTCGGTACTCATTGGGCTCGTCTATGGTGTGACTTTTGCAACGTTAGGAGACGGCATATTCTGCTGTTGGGGCGGGCGTCACAGGCTCATTTGGAGTGTTATTGCTCTCCATCGGTCTCCAAATCCGCTCGCTCGCCAACCGGACGAAAGATCCGGTGTACACCCTTCTTCGCGGTCCCCACTCCATCAGGCGACTAACCGCTAGTCACTCACTACAGCGTCGCACCGTGTTAGAAGAAGCACGTTGAACGCAGGGTAAGGGACAAGTTAGACCATGATGCTAACCAACGACAGCTAGATCCTCCCCGTTACTTTTCTTTCATTTTCAGGCACCGCATAACAATGCCTGCGGCGGCCAACGGGACAAATGCGAGCGTCGCACTGAACGCGGTGCCTTACGGTGGACGCTCGAGCACAGAAAAGCACGTCTGGTCACGTCTGACGCCGTATCCATTGGTAACGTGGGATGCCCCGCTGCTGCTTCCCACGGTTCCGCTTTCCGAGGGGGACTTCCGGGGCGTGAACGGGTTGCTTGTTGGTAGAAGCACCATCGATATACGCCGGGTCTTGCACCGTCGGTGGCGGCCACTTCGTGGCCCCGGTGGTTCGATTCCACCCCCGTTCGTTGAATTGACCGTCGCGAGTGCGTGATGTCGTCCGATGGTATCGACTCGCTGACGCTCAAGTATCTTCCCCGTGAGTTCCCGACTCCACACAACGGCACCGGATCCGGTCGCAAGCGCGAACGATTGCTCAGCCTCCGACCATCCAGAACCACCTTGGTTTTCGAGTGAAACCGGCGGCTATCGCGTTATAAAACGAGCTCGTAATTATCGATTTTCAGTCTCGAGCTCAACGACACCGTCGCTCGACACCGTTACCCAGTACCCTTCATAGTGAAACGAGACTTCACCGACTGGCCGCGATGTGCCATCTACGTGAGGCGCAAAGAGTGCATCAAGTGCCTCAGGATCGATCACATCGTACAACGGTTTGAGTTCGTATATCGACTGACCATCCGTTTCCGCGATAATAGCGGTAATTTGTTCGGTGAGTAAATCCGACGTCCCTTTACTTACCGTTCTATCCTCCATCCCGGGTGAATCCATTTTCATCAGTTTCTCCTTAAGAGCAGTCACTTTGCCATAGCAAGGTCCTCTTAAGTGACCGCTCTTGCTGATTCGGCTAACTGAAGCAATTAGTAAAAAACTTATGGTACGTTATACCTTTTAATACCGAAATCGATCACCGGGGAAGGAGAATCCGTGTCTCGTCCACGCGATCACTCTCGTTCGTGTTGCTGACCGACTCGCAACAGTGATTCAAGTCGATCGTTACCGTGATAACGAATGGTCTGACTCCGCTGGTCATACTCGATAATGTTGTAATCGGCCAACTTCGGCAGGTGGCGGTGGTGTAGATTCAACCGAAGTTGCGTGCGAGTTGTAGTGATGCTTTGCAGAAGTACGTCAATGAGCGCCGAGAGCGTGATTGTTGCTCCGTTCAATTTTGAGAGATGGTAAAGGGAATGGCGACGCTGTTGGTTAGCGAGAATCTCGAAAAGTGCGTCAAACGTAGGTTCTGAGGTCCGTATAGGATCGTTTTTTCTCATGTAGTCACCGATTCGGAGAGACGACGGATAGCAGTTCCATCACGTCCAGTTCACGCCAGTCGTCGTAGTGGAGATCGGTATTCGTCACGCCTTATTTTTTCGGACGTATCGTCTAGATTTTAATCTTTTGGCTATATCGGATCTTGCATAGAAATCCGCCCGATTCGCCTGCTCCACCCCGAAGAAGGGAAGTAACTTTCCGCCTCAGGGAATAAGAGTAGCCGATGTGCCGGGTCCGACGCTATCAGCTGCACCGATCCGTGGGTTGGATAACGAAGCGAAGAGATACCAGCCTCAGAAACGATGAGTCGACGGGGTAAACCGGAAGAACGAGACGGAGAGCGGAGATCCGTTCCGATGCGGACGATCGACGACACGACGTACGGAAAACCTCCGACGAGTCAGCTTAGGCGTCTACTCACTTGAGGTCGGCGATGGTTCCAACTCGATGCGAGCATCCAAGCGTGATGCCGAGGCGATTACTGCAGTGGATTTGTTCGAGTCGATTCCGAGAGGAAGTGACGAGTGAGAAATTTTGAAAGGCTGAGCGCGGATATTTCGTAATGTCAGTAGTGGTGATTGGCGAAAACAGGCCGGTTGTAATTCCGAAGTAGTGACGGGTTCGTCAGCGGTCGCTCATCGACGGCGGCATGTCGACGCTCGTGCGCGGCTCGACACCCCAGTCCGTATTGGGGTCGCTACCCATCGTTAGTTCGAGTGTGCCGCCATCTTCGAGATCCGCGTGCGTGAACCAGCTTTCGCGATGCGGTTTCCCATCCAAGTGAGCGGTCTCAATGTAACGGTAATCGTCGTGGCTGAAATCTTGGCCGTTGGTCGTCACCGTAAACGTCCCGCCACCGTAGTGGTACTCGGGGAGGTTGATCTCTATTCTCTCGAAAAGTGGGTTCCCGATAATGTACGTTCCCTGCGCCGGTGCGACCGGGTAGAACCCCATCGCACTCAGTACGAACCAGGCCGACATTTGCCCGACATCTTCGTTGCCAGGGATGCCGCCCGGACCGGTCGTGTACAGTTGGTTCGTGATATCCTGTACCACTTCCTGTGTCTTCCAAGGCTGCCCAACGTAGTTATAGAGGTAGGGGTAGTGGTGATCTGGTTCGTTCCCCTGCCAGTAATGGGAGAACGATTCGCCCCATCCCGGATAGACGAACTCCGAGAAATAGTGGTCGAGACGCTCAATGAACGTCTCCTCGCCCATCAAGTCGATGAGACCGCCGATGTCCTGAAGAACGTGCCACGTATACGACCACGAATTCCCCTCGGTGAATCCGTCCCAGTCCGCCGGATCGAATGGCGTCTTCCATGACCCGTCGGAGAGTCGCGGACGCATGAACTTCGTCGCTGGGTCGAAGACGTTCTTGTAGTAGCCGGCCCGCTCGATGAACCGCTCGTAGTCGCCGGTCTTGTCCATCTCCTTTGCGACTTGGGCGATGGCGTAATCACAGTAGGTGTCCTCGAGCGTCGTTGAGACCGACCCCCACGCACCACCGGTATCGTCGTGTGGGATATAGCCGTGTTCCCCGTACTGTTGTAGGCCCTGCCGACCGACGAAGTAGGTGTCGTCGCCGGGAATCTTCGTGGAGTTCTTGTACATCGCTTCATAGGCTTTTTCAACGTCGTAGTCCCGCAACCCCTTCGTGTAGGATTCGGCGATGATAGAGGTCGCGTGGTCGGCAATCATCACGTTCGTGTACCGGTTCACGAACTGCCACTTCGGCAGCCACCCGCCGTGATCGTACATATCCAACAAGGAGCGGATGGCGTCGGTCTGAACCTCCGGTTCGATGATGTTTAGAAGCGGATGCTCAGCACGGAAAGTATCCCACAACGAAAACATCTGATAGTGGTGGTAACGCTCACCCTCCCGCTCGGCGACGTACACCGCATCGTCCATTCCCACGTACTCACCGTTAGCGTCCTCGAAAATCGTGGGGCCGAGCATGGTGTGATATAAAGATGTGTAGAATTTCACCTTATTTTCGGCGTCCCCCTCGACTTGGATCCGCGAGAGGCGCTCGTTCCACGTTTTACTGGCATCCGTGCGCACACCCTCGAAATCCCACTTCGGCACCTCGGCGTCGATGTTCGCAAGGGCGTTCTCAACGCTGACGTACGAGATGCCGACCTTCACGATGAGTTCGTCACCCGCCGTGGTCGCGTATCTCGCGTACGCACCGACGTCCTGGCCAGCGGCACTGGTCGACCCGTTGTCAACGCTCGATCCACTCCACGTCCCCGCTTCGTCGAAGGGTCGTGAGAACGCGGCCGCGAAGTGTATCGTGAAGCTCTCAGCACCACTACAGAACGGATCGGGGACGGTCTGCGTTCCGACGATAGTCCGGTCATCACGAATTTCGACGCTCGCATCGTCGATCCCCGAATCACCCAAATTATACGATGCATCGAGCGCCACGGTCGCCGTATCGGTCCTTGGGAACGTGTACCGGTGGACGCCGACTCGGTCGGTGGCGGTGAGTTCGACGTCGATATCGTAGTCCTCGAGCGTGACCGCGTAATATCCCGGCGAAGCTGACTCACTCTCGTGGGAGAACGCTGAACTCACACTCGGGAGTTCGACTCCGACGGCGTCGCCATCACCGTCAAAGGCGAGTGACTTTCCGCTCGCGCCGCTCTCCCACGTGGGATTACCGTGGACGATGCCGGGATGATCGTGACCGGCGAGATCAGAAATTCGTTCGACGCCAGACTCCTCGAAGGAGAACTGGAAGATGGCACTCTCGCTGGCAGCGGCTGTCCCATTGGCGAGCATTTGCACTTGGTCGGCCGTGAGGGCAGCGTCGAACAACGTGATCTCGTCCAAATTCCCTTGGAAGTACTCTCCGCCTCTGTCAACAGCGGCTCCGATTGACCACGGGAGGCTACTCGGCGTCAACGACCCGACGCTGTCGGCGGTTGCGGCGACCTCATCACCGTCGACGTAGATAACGGCTCGACTGCCGGCTTCATAGGTTATTGCGTAGTGGTGCCACTGATTATCAGCGTACGTCCCAAAGTCGAACGAGAGCGTCTGAAAGCCGTCGGCATCCTCGCTGAAATAAACGAGGGTACCCGTTTCGCCCCCGTCCCAGAGCTGGAGTGGCGTGATATGCCGATCATGGCGAAAGACTGACGTAATCCCTCCGGGCATATCGCCGTTCGTTTTGAACCAGAACGACGCCGACACCGTCTCCGTCGGATTCAACGCCGTACTCTTAAACCGCTCCAGCGGGGCAGTCATCGGCGTCGCTAGGAAGTTCCCAAGGCCGAAACAGCCCGTTCCGGAGACGTGTGTGTGGCTGAAGCCGAGAATCTCGTCATCCTCGTAGTGATATCCGGCGATGTTCCCCCTTCCTGTGTCGGGACTGAGCTGAACCATCCCGTGCGGCCGCGTCGAACCTGGGAACATGTTAGGATACGGCATGGCTCCGCCACCGGATCCTGCGGCTTCTGCTCTCGCAGTACCGATGAAAGGGTCGACGTAATCAACGGGCTTCTCCGCCGATACCGGATCGACCCCAACTGGCCCAGCTCCTTGGTCGGCCGCTGCGGCTCCGAACGACGTACCAAGGCTGGCGGCGGCTATCCCTTGTAGTACCGAGCGTCGCGATAGTGTATCGTGCAGGCGATTCGTGTCGTCTCTTCCGTGAATATCCTCTGAACTCATAGGTCGTCCGTTTCGGGTTGTTGATCGTTCGACGGGTTCCGGATTCGTGAGTACGAACTTCGGCCATAATATCCGTACTATAATATTAGTAATATTACTCCAACCACGTAAATTTTTCCTACAGCATACATCTATCATAATGGTACGACAAATCAGTGAGACGGGAAGAAACAAAGATACTACGATCGAGTTATAAATCGGCACCCAGAATTAACTCCTCCGTTCCCGTAGCTCGAGATACAGCCGTGACCACTCCCCAATTCGACAATTTCGAACACGAGTCGCATATGCGCGAGGCCTTCGAACTCGCGCGTGAGGCTGCTGCCCGCGGCGATGAACCGTTCGGGTCCGTACTCGTCCACGACGATACGGTCGTGATGACCGATTCGAACCGAGAAATAACGGAATCAGATATTCGACGACATCCCGAACTCCACCTCGCGTACCGTGCATGCCGAGAGTACGACCCCGATGAGCGCGCTGAGATGGTGATGTACACGAGCACCGAACCCTGCCCGATGTGTGCTGGCGGGATGGCGACTGCGGGTTTCGGGCGCGTCGTCTACAGTGTCGGAAGTGATGAAATTGCGACCTTCACCAGAAGCGAACCCTCAGTCCGCTCCGCAGAAATCTTAGATGGCGTCAGCGAGGTAGTTGGGCCCGTTTTGAACGACGAGGGCCGCGAGATCCACCAAGACTACGGCTGATGACTTCGCCAAATCCCACTCGGGTGAGCCGCCGTTAGTGATCCCCAGAAACGAGGTGGAGGCCGACGATTACGACGACAATCACGGAGACGAAGAGGAGGCGAGTACTCGTCTCCGGCTCGTCGAATAGGTCGATACCTCGGTCACGTCATCGATGGAGACTGTATACCGGTGCTCAGCGGGATTCTCGTGGCTCTCGTTGGTGACTTGGATGAGTCCGGGTCCCTTCGACGTCGAAGGTGGATCGTTCGGCCTGTGCGCGTTTCTGTGCCGTCTCGGCAGCCGTAAGGGCTTCAAATTATTTAACAGAGGAAAGGTACGGAGACTCGCTTAGCGGTTCACGAGTTCGTAGGGGTCAGCTCCTTCGGGAAGCGGGCTCTCGTATTCATGGCTGGCCGAGCGCTCTCCGAACTCCGCGCGGGCCTGTCGGCGGAGTTCGGAGTCTTCGAGCAGATCTGCGAGTGTCGCCGCAATCGTCTTTGCGGCGAACTCCATCCCCACGGTTCCCAAATCCCTCCCAGCCGCCACGGCTTGCCAGGAGTGGGCGGGTGTCCCGACAGGCCATGTCGCAGCCCTGAACCGGCCGAGCGGGACATTCCACGAGACGTCGCCTGAGTCCGTCGAATAGGAGCCAGTCTGTCCCTCGTCAGGCGCATTGATGGGTCGGGAGAACATCGCCTCCTTGCGAGCGGCCTCGCGCTCGGACTCGGGGATGTACTGGAGGGAATCTTCGATATCGCCGAGGGTTTCGCGGAGCTCCGCGGCGAATGTCGCCTGCTCGTCGTCGAGCGGAAAATCGGCATACTCCATGTTCTTACGGATTGCGTCGGCGAGGGTGTGGTTCGGCAGGACGCCATACATTCCGGAGGTTTTCGTCGCGGTAAGGTCAGTTCGACTCATCTGGGCAGCTGCCGCAGCGATGTCGCAGACCCATTCGGAGATGTGCTCGACCTCCACGCGCTCGGGAGCGCGCACGAGGTACTCTACACTTGCCTCGCCCGGGACGACGTTGGCTGCGGAGCCGCCGTTTTGGATGACGTAGTGGATGCGCGCGGCATCGGGTATGTGCTCGCGCATGAACTCTACGCCCGTGTTCAGAAGCTGTACCGCATCAAGCGCCGACCGTCCGGATTCAGGGGAGGCCGCGGCGTGAGAGGTCTCCCCCTGGAAAGTAAAGTCGAAAGCGTCGACAGCGAGACAAGACCCCTTTCCGGGCGCGTTGTACCAGCCGGGATGCCACGAGATGACCGCGTCCACATCGTCGAAGGCACCCTCGCGAACCATATACACCTTCCCGCCACCGGCCTCCTCCGCTGGCGTGCCGAAGAAGACAACCGACCCGGACAGGTCATTGCGACTTATCGAACGTTTGATGGCGATAGCTGCGGCGAGGCTGCCGACGCCGAAGAGGTTATGCCCACATCCGTGGCCAGGCGCACCAACCTCGACCGGTTCGCGTTCGGCTTTCGCTTGCTGGCTCATCCCCGGCAGAGCGTCGAATTCGCCCATAGTGCCGACGACGGGGTTTTCCTCTCCGTATCGGGCAACGAAGGCGGTCTCGATGCCGCCAACACCAGTCGTTACTTCGAATCCTTCTTCGCGGAGAGCAGATTGGAGCCGTTCGCTTGATTCGGACTCTTGTAGCGCCACCTCGGGATTCTCCCAGATATCTCGTGCGATCGTCTTCAGTCGACCGCGTTCGGCTTCGATGGTGTCGAACAGCGTCTGCTTCAGGGACTCGGACTCTTGTTCCGACATGTGTTACCATTCATAGAGGACACCAAAAGAGTTCGCTCACCGGCAGTCGGAGACATCGAGCGAGAACGGGGTTTCAGCTACGATTCTTCTAACTGCGGTATCGGCAGAGGGCGGCACACAGGCGGGCGGAACCAACAGCCGAAAAACGAGCTGTCCGCTGGGAAAGTGATATGTTACTCAATTCGGTGTTGTCCCAACGATCAGAGATAATAACGAATACGTCGTGGACTACTTTGCCTTCAATTCTTCAAGTCGAGCGAGGAGTTCTTCGAGTGAGTCGTCGCCGGTGTATTCGATACGACCTTCGAAGGTCGTCCGTCGATCGTCCGAATCAGCGTCGACGGAGCTGATCTTCTTCTCGCGACGTTCGTACTCCTCCGCATCAAATGTACCCATTGACATAGAATTACCTCCGTGATTGATATTGGTCTTCCATGAATAAATGGCTATCGCACGAAAATAGGCGGATAACCCGTTCAATACCACAGAATTGTAGGAGTTCAATGAGTACATGTCATCGTCTTCGTGTCTGATTACGCTCACTCCTCACAAAGTGAGGGTCGCTGGATCGGCCTCACGGAATCGCCAATCGACCGCTCACAAGCCAGTGCACAACGTCACAAACGGACGATCTCCGCGAACAGATCGAGCACCTCGAATCGCTCACGGACGACGGCACTGAAGTTGGTACGTGGTAGGTCCCGCACAGACATTCGGACGACGGTCTAATGGGATTGAGAGAGTTGAGGGGCATCCACCAACCTATCTCAATTGGTAAGTCTGTGCCTCGCTAAGGAGGGCCATGGAAGAAGATCTTCACGAATACCACGGGAAGAACATCGAAGTTAGCTACGACCACAACCGATGCATTCACGTCCGGGAGTGTGTCGAGGGGCTTCCCGGAGTTTTTGATCCGAATAAGCGACCGTGGATCGACGCCGACAATGCTGACGCTGACGAGGTGGCGAGGGTGATCGAACGGTGCCCAACAGGGGCTCTGCATTACGAGCGAACAGACGCTGGCGCTCCTGAACGCATTCCTTCTAGCAATACAGTCACTGCCACCGCTAATGGACCGCTGTATCTCCACGGTGACATCGTGATTCGATCACACGATGAAGTCGTCCTCGAGGATACTCGAGTCGCTCTCTGTCGCTGTGGGCATACGAGGAACGAGCCACTCTGCGATAACAACCATGCGCGGGTCTTCGAGGCAGATGGGGCCGAGTCGGCAGATACAACCGTTGCTGAAGATATTGAGGGCAGGGACGTTGAGGAAGGCGACACCGCGAACGTGAACAATGAGGAAGGCGGTGACGACCGACCCGACGGGCGGTTAATCGTGACGCCGACGCCGAACGGGCCTATTATTCTCGAGGGTGCTTTCGAACTCCAACACGGTGGAGAACTTACTCGACTTGAAGAAGCGACACTCTGTCGGTGTGGTGGGTCGGGGACCAAACCATTCTGTGACGGGACGCACGCCAAGATCGGTTTCACAACGGACGCTGAGGGGCGAAACGAGAAATAACAAAGAGATGGACAGGCAGTAATCTACGGTCGAACCGTCGATGCGTTCGAAATCGATGGAGGCCGTCGTCAGGAGAGGTGAACGTCATATCTTCCGAGTCCACCACTTCGACCACCGACCGGTCGTTTTCTCCCATCGCTGATGCATCTTCGGATCGCCCTTCGTAGCGTCTTCGATTCCGAACACGACGAGTCGGCCGTCCGTAGTCCGCGCGACATCGAGACTGAAACAACGCACGTTCCCGAACTTTTCCCATAGCGGCCAGTCTCCGTTCGGCGATGTCTGCGTAAGGCGGTGTAACCGACGACCGGTGATAAAGACCGATAATCGACCGGTCGCGTCCCGGCCGACCGCCATGGACTTCGCCTTCGGGCGGTGGAACACCTCGAAATCCTCCTTATGGCTCAGTTCGTCCCACGTTTCGTCCCAATCGGCGTCCTCGTACCCAGTCTGTCGGAGGTGAACAGGCATGTCGTCCTCCCGGACGAGGAACGCTTCGAATCGGCCGTCTTCGTTGTTCCCCACGGCGAGCGAGTGGCCGGCTACTCTGCCCCGGCGATGCCAGTCGCCCCACGCCTCACCATCGCGGTCGAGTTGCCAGAAGTGGTGAACCCTCGCAGTGAGTTCTCGTTCTGCCTTGGTCGACCCGGTTTGATCGGCGTATCTGAGGAAAAAGACGTGGAGGCGTTCGTCGCGCCGTCGTTTAACGAGAATCTCGTCGCCCATCTGGTCTCCCCGCCGGTTCCAGTCTGACCACGCCGCACTGTTCCGCGACGTCTGTCTCGCGTGGAACGTACCTGCTTCCGGATCGGTGACGAAGACTTCGAGGCGGCCGTCGCCGTTGGACGCGACCGCGACGGATTCGGCCGGCCGGGGAGCCTCCGCGAGCGGTCGCCAGCCTTCCCAATCGCTCACGTCGTCGTCGGATGCCAGCGGGGTTTCGCGGCGGTTACAGTACGTGTCCATCGCCGGGTCGGTGACGACGATTCGTCGGTCGGCCGTCCCCGTTACGACCGGCAGCGATGGATTCACCGTCGACGCCCGCCAGTCGGTCCCACTCGGTCCACTCCGTTTCGGTCCCGTTCTGTCTGCTGGTGTAGACCTCGCCGTCGACGAGGACGAACAGTTCCAACTGGTCGCGTTCGTTCAGCGTGGAGGCGATTTTCATGCTAAATACCCCCTCATTCGGTCGTCTCCGGTAGCCGAACGATATCCTCTGGATTCTGATAAGCGTAGATCACGACAGCACCGTCCCGGCGCTGTTGCTCGACGAGTTTCTCGGCCATCGCGCGATCGAGGTCGGCAAAGATCTCGATCGCCGTAAAGAGGTCTCGCTGCGGGATTCCCTGCTGTGCGCGCGGCGACTGGCCGCCCGCCGTTTTCTCCTCCAGCATGACGCGTACGTACTCTGCGACGTCGATCGAATCGAGTACATCCGTGCACGACGAAACTCTGCTCAGAGTCGTATTCGAACGATGCTCAAACGAGTGTTTATTATTTTGGAGAAAAATCACCACATATGTCCCGGCAGGAAGCTGGAAACGGAAAAACGATCTCGATTCACCATTGGTACGATCCTGACGCTGAGCCGATTAGCATCGCAAAAGGCGACGGCATCACCGTTTGGGACGAAGACGGAAACGAATACCTCGACTTCTGTTCGCAGTTGTACTGTACGAACCTCGGTCACAGTAACGACGCGGTGATTACGGCGATGGAAGAACAGGCGCGAACCATACCGTACGTCTCGTCTGCAAAACGATCGCCCGCTCGCGACCGACTCGCCGAGAAGCTCGCACGTATCGCACCCGAGCCGCTTACTCATACGTTCTTTTCAGTTTCCGGAAGTGAGGCCAACGAGATCGCCGTTCAACTCGCCCGCGAACGCCAAGATGCACCAACGGTGCTCACTCGATGGCGGTCCTATCACGGAGGGACGTACGGAGCCGGTGCCCTGACAGGAGACCCCGAGACGCGGGCGACGATCGAGCGTCACGCAGCGACGTCCGGTGCCGCGAAATTCCTTCCGCCGATTCCGAAGGCGTTCGATACCGACGACCCCGAGGAACTGGCGCGACGAGCAGGTGACCACCTCGAATTTGTGATTCGAAACGAAGGACCGGATTCGATCGCGGCGATACTGATGGAACCGATCGCCGGAACGAGTGGGGCGTTCCCCGCCCCGCCGGGATACTTCGACCGCGTCAGGGAACTCTGCAATGAATACGATATACTGCTCATCGCCGACGAAGTCATCACCGGGTTCGGTCGGTGTGGGGAGTGGTTTGGAGTGCAAACTGAGAACGTTGACCCCGATATGATCACGTTCGCAAAGGGGGTTACGAGCGCGTACGCTCCACTGGCCGGGGTCATTGTAACCCCCGACGTAGCCTCGTTCGTTCGGACAAACGGCTTCGACATCGGCCAAACCTTCGGCGGGCACCCAGTGAGTTGCGCCGCGGGCTCCGCCGCCCTCGACGCGTACTCGGACGGCGTGATTGAAAACGTCGCCGAGCGGGAAGGGACCCTTCGATCAGCATTAGAGGAGGTGGACGCGAACCACGATTGCGTGAGCGATGTTCGCGGCCGTGGATTCCTGTGGGGAGTCGAATTTGCGGATCCGGCGACGGGTGATGCGTTTCACGATCCGCGCGTGGACGATGACGAAAACCCGGTCGCGAACGTAATCGCTGAAGCTCGTGATCGAGGCGTATTGTTCGGCGGTGGCCGTCCGGGATTCCAGATTATAGTCTCACCGCCTCTCATCGCGAACCAGGACGAACTCGAACGGGCGATAACCACCCTCGACGAATCGATAGCGGCAGTGTTCGAGGGCGAATAGCGGTACGATACGAGTAATCGGTCACTCCGTAGATCGCCGTTCAAATTCGATTTGTCCCCTTCCACGAAGGGGATGAGTGCTCTCGGACCGATTTAGGCATTCGGCCACCACTCGACAAGCTGACGACGTTGCCGGATCGACTTCGATCGGCGATGTTGAGCGCGTTCTCGCGATCTTCGGCACAAACCAGCCCGCCGCGTACTGAATGTCGAAGACGAGAGCGGGAGCGTCGATCCTGATTGTGAGGCTGACCGAAATTAGTATAATATCTGGGTGGCAATACATTGCCACACATGCGTTCGAATGCATTCCGTACGAACAGAATAGCGACGCACCCAGCGGGTAGCCGTCGATGAGCGAATCCGATCCGACTCCTGCTTCGGAGTTCCGCGCGATGCACGCGGGTACAGACGTGGAAATGGCGTACGCAGGCAGAAACACGTTTCTGAAGGGAGAATCTCGCGATGTCGACGATCTCGATGACATCGACGTCGGAGTACTCGGTGTACCGTACGACGGTGCGCTCACGAATCGACCAGGTGCTCGGTACGGTCCCGAGGCGATACGTCGCGCAAGCGCATGGTGGGCCTACCTGTCGAACTATAAGGGAGGGCTTACGAACATGAACACTGGCGCGCAAGTTGATTTCTCCGACGTCCGCGTCGCTGACTGCGGTGATGTCCCGGTATTCCCGATGGACTACGAACAGACCGCAGAGAGCATCCGCGCGCACGTTGCAACGATCGCCGACCGAGCGTTCCCGCTACTGTTTGGGGGCGATCACTACTGCACGTACCCGGCGTTTTGCGGGTTCGCTGAAGGAGCGGACGTCGACTCTGTCGGACTAGTTCAGATCGATGCCCACACCGACACTGCCGCCGAGAGCACCACGTTCGGTAATCACTATCACGGCTCGAGCACGCGACTCATCGCCGAGTCGCAGTATAGCGATTTCGAGCACGTTAGCCAGGTAGGCATCCGCGGCTACGAGAGTCCAAACTTTTTCGAGTTCGTCGAGGAGTCCGGTCTCAATCTCTACACGATGCGCGACGTTCACGACCGAGGCATCGCTGATGTGGTCGTAGACGCCGTCGAAGCCGCAGCAGCGGACACAGACGCGGTCTACGTGACCTTCGATATCGACGGTGTGGATCCGAGTATTGCGCCCGGAACCGGAACGCCGGAACCGGACGGGTTGACCGCGCACCAGGCGTTGCGGGTGATGGAGATTTTAGGAACGCACGACGACGTCGGTGCCGCCGATCTGATGGAAGTCTCACCGAAGTACGATCCAACGGAATCGACCCAGACGCTCGGAGCGTACCTCGCCGTCACGCTCATCGAACGACGGTTCGCCGAATAGCGTCGAACGTCAGATCGTTTCGGGGAGACTCGCGATTGCTACGTGCTGAAATGCCGACCGTTCTTTCAACCCGTGTAACGTTACCCACGTGTCACTAAATCCCTCCTCGACGAGGAAGGCGATGGCGAGTTCACCGACCGCTCCGTAGGTTAAGGAAGCGAAGTCCCATCCCGGTTGTCCACACGGGAACGGCCCGTTTTCCCGTGGTTTTCGAAGATCGAAAACTCCTCCGAGTTGCTCACGGGTCGCGCCGGCGATGTCGAACGCTTCCTCGTATCGGATCAAGGGTAGCTCTCGGTTATCAACGACCAATAAGCCGGGAGCATCGCCGTCGAGAAGCGGACGGATCGACGGTCTCCCGGCCTCGATGAGTAAATCCGCGACGTCGACGGTCGACCCCTCCCCGCTGATGGCATCAGTGTAGCGGAGCACGGCACCGCCGTGCTCGCTCGAAATCGTCCCCTCGTGAGCGAACTGTTCGGATACCGACGCTGGATTCGGATGATACTCTACGATTCCAGCAACCTGCAACTGAGCGTTGATACCCCGTGAGAGCAACACTCCGTCGAGGGTGATACTCGACGGGAAGAACAGGCGAACGAAATCATCGTCGTCAGTTTCGATCGAGGGGTGCTCGACTGCAACGGGGATGGGATTGAGCGGTAGATCGTCTAATTCGTTCAACGCGTCCAGAGCGTCTTCCGCCATCGAAGCGGGGATATCGATAGAAGCGGTGACGAGTTCGCCGGTGTCCTCGAACGGATCGTACGTCACCTGCCCGGTTAGAACGGCAATTCGTTCTCGGACCTGTTCGAGTCGACCACTGACGTGGCCGAGTCGCAATTCGGAACGACCTTTTTCGGTCAAACGGCGACCTTTCCCCGGTATCTTCTCCGTCAGCCCGGCCTCGTCCAACTCTGAGAGGAGGAGTCGAACAGTTCGTCCCTTGATGGAGTAGCCACGGCGGCGGAGTTGATCGACGAGGCGGATACTTCCGATGGGTTCGTAGTCATCGATCAGACGGAGTAGATCGTATTCCCGGTCGTTGAGGCGGTCGGGCATATTTTCCACAGTAGGGTGTGGACCGATAAGCGTACCCGTTATCTCAATCGAAGGGATCATTAACAGTAATCTATTAGTGTCGAAGGTGGCAAAGGAGTGCCATGGTTGTGTCACCCATTGACACCGGCGTACTCGTCCTCTACTTAATCGGTATGATCGGTATCGGCTACTGGGGATACCAAAAGTCGGAAACGTTAGACGATTACCTCGTAGCCGGTCGCAACATCCCCCTGTGGATGTACGTCCCGGTCATGTCAGCCGTCATCCTCGGCGGTGCATCCACCGTCGGCGGTGGGGGACTGGGATACAGATACGGCATTTCCGGCGCTTGGTTAGTCGTCACGCTCGGTATCGGAACGATCGCGCTCGGGTTCCTCATTTCGACGAACCTCGCGAACCTCAAAGCGTACTCGCTGGGGGAGGTGCTTGAACGCCGGTTCGACAAGTACTCCGGCACGATCGGTGCCGTGATCGCCGGTATTTACGCGTTAACCATCGCGATCACGCAGACCATCGCCGTCGGGAAGGTGTTGAGCGTTCTGTTTGGCTTCGAGCAGAATACGATGATTCTGCTCGCCGGAATCATCATCATCGCCTACACGGCCCTCGGTGGCATGCTCACGGTGACAATGACCGACTTCGTTCAGTGGTGCATTATGACCATCGGCATCTTCTGTATCGCGCTCCCGCTCGGTCTCGACTCGGTCGGCGGAATCTCGGGGCTCGCAGCATCACTCGACCCGTCGTATTTCTCCGTTACGTCGATCGGGTTGAACACGATCGCGAGTTACTTCCTCCTGTACGTTCTCGGCATCATGATCGGACAGGATATCTGGCAGCGCGTATTTACTGCGAACAGCGCCGAAACGGCCCGGACCGGAAACATCGCTGCCGGCGTGTACGCGATCGTCTACGGTATTGCGACTGCGCTGCTCGGGATGATCGCGATCGTCCTCCTCCCGTCGCTTGGCGATTCAGAACTCGCCTTACCCCGCCTCGTCCTCGAAATCGTCCCGGTGGGTCTCTCGGGGATCATACTCGCAGGCTTCGTTTCCGCGATGATGTCGACGGCGGACTCCGCACTCCTCGCGTCGAGTACCTTGCTTACGCGAGACATCTACGCGCGATTCGTCAATCCCGATGCGTCGGACGAGACATATTCGAACGTCTCCCGTCTCGTTATTATCGTACTCGGGGCGATCATGACGTATGCGGCGATCGAAATCGGGAGTGTCGTCCTCGCTCTCACGCTGGCGTACGATCTACTTACCGGTTGTATCTTCGTCCCGATCTTCGGGGCGTTCTTTTGGAAGCGGGCGACGTGGCAAGGCGCCCTTTCTTCGATCTGCGTCAGCGCGGGCGTCGTCGGCGCGACTATTTTGTTACTCGGCACCTCCTCGGACTTGCCGATTATATTCGGTCTTCTCAGCAGCGTCTTCGTCTTTGTCTTCGTTAGCATCCTGTCCGGGCCGCCTGCACCGGAGAAGCTCGAACGGTGGGTTCGGACCCTCAACGCATCGATCTCGGGCGAATAACGATTCGAACCGTTCGCGCACCGGGCGAGTATCGTTGTCGGGGGCGTGTTGCCGTTCCCTCGCGGAAGCGAATCGTCACACGTTTGCTTCGATTTCTCGAAAACGCTCTGTCAAGCTTAATCGTCGCCTGAATTGATTAATATAAGATATTATTCGTGTTATTGAGAGTTTTGATCGCTTAATATTTATAATAGCGTTTGGTTGTTGAACGCATGAGTGATGAGATAACGCGGGATAAGTTCGACCGCGTGCTGACGAAGCGGGATCTGTTCGTCCTTGCCGTCGGAGCGATGATAGGGTGGGGCTGGATCATACAAACTGGGTACTGGATCGACGAAGGGGGCGTCGACGGGGCGATACTGGCGTTCGTCCTCGGCGGTGTCATGGTATCCGTCGTCGGCCTCATCTACGGTGAGCTCGCCTCTGCGATGCCGTACGTCGGCGGTGAACACGTCTATAGCCTCCGTGCGCTCGGTCCGTTCGGCTCGTTCGTCTGTACGTGGGCACTGATATTGGGCTACGTCGGGGTCGTCGTCTTCGAAGTGGTCGCGCTCCCTTCAGCGCTCGCGTACATCGTCCCGGGGTTCAACGCGGTTCAGCTCTGGACGATCGCCGGCGAACCGGTTTACGCCACTTGGGTGCTCGTCGGCGGTGTCGGTGCGCTCGTGATGACGTCGCTGAATTACCGCGGTATCCGACCTGCAGCGCAGTTTCAGACCATTCTCACCCTTATTATCGGGCTTGCAGGTATCACGCTGGTCATCGGAGCCGTCACGAACGGCACCTCTCCATCGACGCCTCCATCGAGTGGGGTCGGAATGAGCGGCGTGTTTACCGTCGCTATTATGACGCCGTTCATGTTCGTCGGATTCGACGTAATCCCTCAAGCAGCTGGCGAGGCCGACGTCTCTCCCCGAACGCTGGGAATCATCATTCCCGTCGCCGTCAGCGTTGCGGCGTTGTTTTATATCGCCGTCATCTGGGCCTCCGGACAATCGATGTCGGGCGCACAGCTCGTTGAAAGTCCGCTACCTGCCGCCGCTGCGATGGAACGCCTGTTCGATAGTCTATTAATCGGACGTATCATGGCCATCGCTGGTATCGCGGGAATTCTTACGAGCTGGAACTCGTTCCTCATGGGTGCCAGCCGTGCCGTGTACGCACTCGCCGAGTCCGGAATGCTGCCCGAGCCGCTGAGCGAAATTCATCCCGAGCACAACACCCCCAAGAACGCGTTGCTTCTCATCGGCGGACTCTCAGTGTTGGCGCCCCTGTTCGGCGAGCAAATGTTAGTATGGATAGTCAACGCGAGCGGACTTGGTCTCGTTCTCGCGTGGGTGTTGGTGACCGTTTCGTTCTTCGTATTGCGTCGACGCGAACCAAATCTGGACCGTCCGCTCACGCTCCCGTACGGCCGTGTTTTCGGCGTACTCGCGTTCCTCTTGACCGTTTTCTTCGTCGGGTTGTACCTCCCGGGCGCACCCTCGGCGCTCTCGTGGCCCTTCGAATGGGGTATCGTTCTCTTTTGGACGCTGCTCGGCGCTGGCATGTACGCGATCTCGGGCACATCTTCAACTCACGAGCGGCCCGTAACGGAAGAGACTGATAACTGAATCCGATGCCGATTCCATCGAGGCGTTCCTCGATCTCCACGATTTAGTCAGACCGTGACGAACCTGTGCCGAGCGCTCTACCGGTCGGCGCGTTTCAAAAACTCGCATCTGTTAATCGGTGCGCTATCAATCGGTTGGCGTAATTCAGGCACATTGTAACAAAGGTGGATGGGGTGTGAAGCTTCAGTAGAGCATGCCCGGAGAGTTTCGTGACATCAGTCGTCGTCGATTCGTACAGGCAACTCTAACTTCGACTGCCGCGCTTGGCGGCGTTTCTTCGGTTGATGCCCGCCAGTCCACCAATTCCTCTCAGTACACCGTTATACAGGATGGGAAATGCATTCCCATCGAGCCGCTCACGATGTCGGGACTCCCCGTCAAACAGTTTTACGGCTATCGCACGCCCAGTACGAAACCACGCTCGTACAATTACGCCTCGTTTGGAACGGAAAACCTTCAGCGGTCGGAAACTAGCATTCTCTTTCTCTACAAGGGGCCAAAAGGGCTGAGTCTCGTCGCAATTCACGACAAAATTGACGCGGGCAGCGGAGGCGCAGTCACGTTTAGACTCACCAATCTCCCCGCTGATGGAAAATTCGTCGTCAAAGACGACGATTACAACGGTTCGACGAACGTGGACACATGGGACTATTCGACACACCGGAGCTGGAATGGAAAAAAGACCGCGACCGCCAGCATCAGTTGGGCATATTCGGCAGGGCGCTCGGACGGCATGGTCTATCGCGGCCTCGGGAACGATTTCGAGGTCACAATCCATCCCCAATTCAACCAACAGGCCATCCTATCGGGTCAAAACCAAGGGAAGATCAAACTGTGGCAAATCCTGTCCGGAAACGCGAGTAACCCTACGCGCACTAAACTGGACATGAGCAAACCGATTACGATCTCGTCTAAACCGTGCCAATCGAAGACGACGACACGACAGACGGCGCAGACGCCCCGGAATAAAAACGATAGCAAAGCCACGACGACCCAACAACAGTCACCGAAGAATACGAATACGGAACCGTCGTTCTTCGATCAGCTTTGGAACGACTTCTCCTCGTTTTTTAACCACATCTTCTAAGCATATTTACCACACACTACAGAAGAGCGTCGGGCGTTCGTCGGGGAACGAGTACACGGTCGAGCGTACGTTAGCGTCGACAGTGATTTTCGAACGATGGGATTCGAACGAGTGTCGGTCGATACAGAGGCGTAATTCTCCAGAATTCTTTTAGCTGCTCGTACCCTACGATGTGATATGCACCGCTCGCATTCGTGCATCAATACGACTGGGCAGTCGATGAGCGGCATCTCTCTGTTTTCATAGCTGGTGGCAGGGGTCGGTAAAGCGGCCTCACAGAATCGCCAATCGACCACTCACAAGCCATCGGTATACGATGTCACAAACAGACGATCTCCGCGAACAGATCGAGCAGCTCGAACCGCTCGCGGGCGACGGCACTGAACTCGTCACCGTTACCGTCCCCAACGGTAAGTCGTTGAATTCGATTCGAGAAAGAATCGCCCAGGAATATGCCAGCGCGGAGAACATCAAATCCGATCAGACGCGAGACCACGTCCAGCAAGCGCTCAAGCGCGTCCAGCGGATCCTCCGTCGATACGAAGACACACCGGAGAATGGACTCGTGGTCTACGCAGGTATCGTCGACGGAGACCTGATCTCGACTGCCTTCGACGACTTGCCTACTCCAGTTGCCGAGTCGACGTACCGATGTGACGATCACTTCGATCTCACCCCATTGACTGAAGCGGTTACTCCGGACGAAACCTTTGGACTCATCGTCATCGAACGCGGTGGTGCCGTCATCGGCCGACTCGTTGGGGAGCGGATCATCCCAATCAGGACGTTCGAAAGTCAAGTGATGGGAAAGTCCAGAGCCGGTGGGCAGTCTGCCCAGCGGTTCGAACGTGACCGTGAACGGCAAGTCCGTGAGTTCTTTCAACAGGTGAGTAACGTCGCTACTGACGCATTCACCGGTGACGAAGGGGCGGTCACCGGGCTTGTCGTTGGGGGCACGCTTGCAACTGCGAAGCGATTCGTCTCCAACGGCCACCTTGATCATCGGTTGCGCAACCGTCTACTCGGAACGTACTCAGTCGAGTATGCGACCGTTCAGGGCCTTCACCAGCTTGTCGAGAAAGCGGAGGAGCAACTTTTCGATGCCGAACAGCGCGAAGGACGCGAACGACTCGATGAATTTTACTCGCGGCTTCGTGACGGTGATCGAGTTGCGTACGGCGTTGAGGAGGTAGAGCGAGCGATCGAATTCGGGGCAGTCGAGGCAGTACTCGTTGCATCACCAGTATCACGAGACCAGCGCGAAGAGTTGGAAACGGCCGTAGAACAGCAGGGCGGTGAGGGCTATGTGATATCGAGTGATACCGAACGCGGATCGCAGTTTACGACTGCCTTCGGTGGTGTCGGGGCACTGCTTCGGTTCCCGGTGAACTAAGGAGCACGTATCCGATTTCCGGCGGCTTACGTCTTCCTTTGTAGTGGCCTCTTGGCAATAGTGATGATGTTTTTCCGTCCGATCTGCGTCTTCCTGATGAGCTTTTCGTCTTCCATCGCGGAGAGAACGCGGCTCGTCTTCGATTTTGACCATCCCGTTGCTTGAACGACCTCCCCTTGATACATTTTTTCATCGTTAGCCACGAGGAGCTGGAGGACCCGAACATCGTCGGAGATGTACTCCAGGGGATTTTGTTGGCTGCTCCGATCCGCCGATGGAAGTTCTTGCTCCAGTGGAGGGGTTTCTTTTCGCTCGGGATTCCGGTCGGATTCCGGCGGTGAAATGAGCGAAGTAGGGCTCCAATTCCATACGACCATTGCTGTCCCCGCGAGCGCTCCAACAGTAAGGAAAAGCCAGCTGGGATTACCGACATAGTCGCTGTTTAACGTCGATTCGAGAGGGTCTAAAAAATCAACGAACGGGATCAATTCGTAGTGTGGCAGCATTTTTATTCCTTATTACTTTCGCATCATATACTGGTAAATACAATGTAATAAAGGTTTCTTTGAGAGATACTGTCTCGTCCGCCCTCGGAGTTAGCGATGCTCACTACCCTGCTCGAAGTCTCCAGCAGCGTTTTCGTTGAGGGCTAAACGGGCGATCCAACGAGGAGGACACCTCATAATAGGAGATCCGTTAAGGGAATGGCTTATTGAGAACGGGCGGCAAAGGGAGCGCATGGGAGAGAGTACGTCGAGAGTCACACTCGCCGATACCCTGAGCGCGGTCGAGGAGGCGGCCGATGTCGGGACACCGTTCACAGCGAGCGAAGTCGCCGACGAGCTTGGCTGTGTCCGCAGGACGGCCTACGGGAAGCTCAAGGAACTCGCGGAAAGGGGGGATCTCCAGACCAAGAAAGTAGGGGCGCGCGGTCGAGTCTGGTGGCAAGCAAACTCCGAGCCGACGGCCGTCGGACGAAGTGACGTATCCGCGCTCAACCAAGTGCAACTCGACGAATTCATCGATTCGGTCACTGATTACGCTATCTTCGTTCTCGACGCCAACGGCCGTATCCGTTCGTGGAACGCCGGCGCAAGGCGCATCAAGGGTTACACGGAGGAGGAGATACTCGGCGAGCACTTCTCGACGTTCTACTCCGAGGAAGATCAGAAAGCCGGCATCCCTCAACGGAATCTCGACAACGCCGCGAGGGAAGGACGAGTTGAAGACGAGGGAATCCGCATCAGGAAGGACGGTACCACGTTCTGGGCGAACGTAGTCATCACCGCCCTCCACAATGATGATGGCGACTTGCAGGGCTTCGTGAAGGTAACACGCGACATGACCCAGCGCCACATGTACGAAGAGCGCCTCATGAAGCAGAAAGAGCGTTTCGAGGCGCTCATTAGTGAAGTCAAGGACTACGCGATCTTCTTGCTTGGGCCAAGTGGGACGGTTCGATCCTGGAACCAAGGGGCCAAGCAGATCAAGGGTTATACGGAAGAGGAGATACTCGGCGAGCACTTCTCGACGTTCTACTCCGAGGAAGATCAGAAAGCCGGCATCCCTCAACGGAATCTCGACAACGCCGCGAGGGAAGGACGAGTTGAAGACGAGGGAATCCGCATCAGGAAGGACGGTACCACGTTCTGGGCGAACGTTGTCATCACCGCCCTCCACGACGACGATGGTGATATCCGCGGTTACGCCAAAATCACTCGGGACATGACCGAGCGTCACGAATACGAGGAACGCCTGCGCGAACAGCGTGACGAGCTAAACGAGTTAAACCAAATTAATACGGTCATTCGGGACATCGATCAGGCCCTCGTTACCGCTAGGACACAGGGCGAGGTCGGCCAGGCCGTTTGTGAGCGTCTGGCGGCTTCGGATACATACTCGGCCGCGTGGATCGGAGAGTACAACGAAGATTACGAAGAAGTCACCCTAGGGGCACGGGCCGGCCTGAGCCAGGAGAATATTGAGGCCATCGAGACCACCGATGTAAACTTAGAAGACCCGACTGAGCGGGGGATAGGTGCGACCGCATTACGCACTCGGAGCATCCAGTCCGTTAGTCGGATCCGCGAGAATAACCCGAGCGAGGCGTGGCATGAAGAAACACTCGCGGAGGGGTTCGAGTCGGCCATTATGATCCCGCTCGTCCACAACGATGTCGAGTACGGCATACTGACGGTGTACGGTGAAAATGAGTCCGCTTTCGACGAGCGAAAAATTGCGGTCTTGAGCGAGATGGGGGAGACGATCAGTCACACTATCGCAGCGATCAGACGTAAGGAACGTGAACGCACGCTCACTGCCTTGCAAGAGTCCACCCGTGACCTGCTTCAAACCGAGTCCCCGGAGGAGATAGGCGACGTAATCGTCAACGCCATCACCGAGAATCTCGCGCTGGCCGACGCCTTGGTTTACCTCTTCGACACCTCGGAGAATCACCTCAAGCCAGTGAGCGCCTCGTTCCCGCTCAGTTCCTATAACAGCGAGCTAAAATCGCTCACTGTAGGGGATGACTCCCCAATTTGGAAAAGCTTCGTCGACGGTGAACCCCAAACTATCGAGGCATCTTCGATGTCGATCACGCTGTCGTCGAGGCTCGACGAAAGACAATTACTAGCGATACCGTTGGGGAACCGCGGGATACTCGTCATGGTCAATACCCGAGGAGAGACACTCGACCAGCAAACGCGGAACCTCGCCGGACTTATCGGGACGACCGCTGAGGCGGCGTTCGACCGCATTGAAAGCCAGATGAACCTCCGCGAACGCGACGAGATCCTTCAGGAGCGCAACCAGCGCCTCCAACGGTTGAACCAGATCAACACGGTTATTCGCGAAGTGGATCAGGCGCTCATCCAGGCCACGACGCACAAGGAAGTTCAGCGCGTCGTCTGCGAGCGGTTAACCGATAGCGATCGATTCCGATTTGCCTGGATTGGGCGAACTGACGATGCCGACGGAAGGCTTATCCCGGAGGCGTGGAGTGGAGACGGCCACGGGTATCTCGACAGTGTGTTGCTTTCAGAGGGTGACAATCTGACCGACCCGGCGATTCGGACCACTCAAACGGGCGAGGTCACGGTCATCCCCAACATCGCCGACGATCTGCGAAGTGGTCGGTGGCGGAAGGAAGCGTTCATGCGGGAGTTCCAGTCGGTTATTAGCATACCACTCACGCACGAGTCGGTGACACATGGCGTCCTTACAGTCTACGCCGAGCAGCCGGGGGTGTTCCAAGAAATGGAGCAAACCGTGTTTGCCGAGCTAGGAGGGACGATTGCCAACACGTTGAATGCCGTGGATACGAGGCAGTCGCTAGTGAGCGACGAGTGGGTGGAATTGGAGTTCCGTCTTTATGACGAGTCGATGAGTTTCCTCTCGCGGCTCGCCAGGCAAGCCGAATGCGATATTTTCTTCGAGGGATCCGTTCCGTTGTCGGGAAATCAAGCTCGGTTGTTTTTCACAGTCGACGACGCCAATCCAGACGACGTTCGCGGAGTGATCGACCGGGCGGTCACAGTTGAATCAAGTCGGTTGATCGCCAGTCAGGATGATGGACACCTATTCGAGGCTGTCGTCGGGGGTCCCACTATCCCATTGACGCTCTTAGAGCACGGAGCATCGCTTCGAACCCTCACCGTGTCCGAGGACGGAGTCCGAGTCGTCGTGGCTCTCCCATCGAACGCGGACATTCGAGGATTCATTGAACAATTCCAGACCGAATATGAAAGCACAGAGTTCCTGGCCCGACGTCGCCACGAACGCCCGGCGCACACACGGCAAGGGGTTCGAGCCAAACTCGAGGAGCAGCTCACCGAGCGGCAATTGGAGGTATTACAGACTGCGTACTTCAGCGGCTTTTTCGCCTCGCCACGCCAGAGCACAGGAAGCGACATTGCGGAGGTTCTCGACGTCTCACAGCCGACCGTAACGGAACACCTTCGCACGGCGCAATCCAAGATTCTCGATCTCCTCTTAATCGATTAATCGGCGAAAACGGAATCCGGTAAAATTTCGCTGAACCACCGTTCTTTCGTCGGTATCACGCACTAGCGGATCGCGGAGAGGACGACTCGATAGGGAAGGCCGATAAAGATAACCAGGATCTCGACGGTGGCTTATTTAATTAGCCGTTCTTTCCTTAGCTTCACGTTCCCTTCGATAGTTCGATGGCAAGTGGAGATGTGGACGACCATTCAATGGCAAGTCTAGGTGTTGACGAACGTTCGATGGACGAGACGGTGATGAGTGAGAGAGTAATAACGGCGGTCGCTGCCACAAAAGACACGAACCCGATAGACCTCGATCCACTCTACGAAGTGATTGAGCCGGATGCGCTCAATGATCTATACAAGCGAGATGAACTCGGGCGAGCAATATCGCCGGAGCGCGTAGAATTCACATACTGCGGATGCAGGGTGGTCATCGAGGGGGAAAATCCAGTCACAGTCTCGGCGACAGCATTAGAAGAATTGGAACACTCTCCAAATGATCATGGACGATAGAACTGACGAACCGCTAGTCTCACGCTCGCACGAATTGCGGGGCGTCGACTGCCCTTCCGAGACGAACGATTTCTGTTATTTCAAATAGGAGTAATTGCTGTAAAAATGCCGGAAGACTACACGATTCGATGTACGAAATGTGATTGGAGAGCAAGTACAAGGAAGAAAGTGTCAAAGTACGAGGTGACTGTACAAGCAATCGGACATTACATCGAAACAAATCATTCGGTGCAAGCGACGCACGCTCAAGAGCCGAAATCGATCGATATTTGGAATCAAATCAGTATCTGGTGACCCCTCCAGTACTGATGACACTTGGGCACGGTTACTGCCCAGAGTGTCGTAACGACTGAGAAAGGCTGTAAGATCGCCTGAAGAATGGCTTAAGGAAAACCCGATGAGCGTGCTAACGTCTCGGCAGACGTATTAGGTGAACATCACGATGCACGCACCGAATCTAAGTGCGGTCGACCAATTGGAAGTGATTTACGCATCTTTTGTAACTCATGCAAATCATAGTCCTTGATGAGGACTTTATGATTGCCGAGCGGAATCAAGACTGTACGCGCCTGGGTGATCAGGATCTTTCCAACCCTCTTTGCCGCTCCAGGATTCGACGTCAAGACGATAGACGGCCGTTCGATCGATGGACTCCTGAGCGATTCGCTCATAATCCTCGCCTTCGGTCAGTTGCGGTGCGAATTTCTCCATGAACTGCTCAAGAACCTCCCGTTTTTCCTCTCTGTCAGCGAGCAAATCAATGGTTCCGTAGGCGACCACGCTTGAGTATTCGACGGTGAAGTTTACCGGTTCGTCAGCCGGAATATACCGCCCTCTCTCACTCGTTGTGAAGGAAGCGCGCGGCTGGTCGTCGCTCTCAACGAGATCGTGGGCACGTCCCGCCTGTGCCCCGTGGAGGTAAATCACACCCTCATCTTGATTATAGACGAAGAGCTGTGTCACAAGATGAGGGATGTCGCCATCTATGAGACCGAGCACACCCGTTTCTTGGTCGGCGAGAAATTCAGGTATCCATGTCGGATCGTCGATCGCCTTTCCTTGATAACGGATAGCATCGGTGACGTTTCTGGGCGTATTTTCGGTCATCTCTACCGTAGCAGATAGGTACGGTAAAAATAGTTTTGAAAGTTATCCTATATGATCGCACGCCCCACTTAGGAGTCCTTTGAGAAAGGGTTCGACCGAAGAATTACGGCCGAGGAGATCTTCTGCAGACCGCTCGCAAGCAAGTAAGGCGAAGATGAAGAGTCGGGAAAATCGATTGGTACCTTAACTCGATTCTCCAATTATTGGCCTATACATCGAGTAGATCACCAAACTCGTGGAGATAGAGGGCATCGAAGGGAAAGAGAACGCCAACGACGTAACCGTCAAGCTCTCGGACGTCATTCGACGTATGCGCGACTGATTCCATTCAGCGAGGCGGTACACTCGATCAGATCTATCACGTCTTCAATCCCATGTGTGGTTTCGGTGCTTGTCAGATGGATGTACGGCGACGACCACATACTGGAACGCTGCGAAAAATCAAGACCAACCGAATCGAACAACCACACGCGCCATGCCCGGAATCACGATCGAAGAGAGCTGTGGGAATTCGCCCAGAACGCAGTTCCTCTCGGACTTTTACGTTGCGTTCGCAGAGCGCGACGAGGAGGCGATTCTTTCGATGCTCACCGACGACGTTCGGTTGGCGATCATCGGTGAGGAAACGCTCGACGGAAGACAGAGCGTCGTGGACTCGATGGATCTCTTCCTCGACGGTGTCTCTACGATAACGGTCGACAACATCATCACCCACGGTGATATGGCAGCTGCGACCGGTGTCATAACCGCCGAGAGTGGAGAAACCCACGCATTTTGCGAAGTGTTCAAATTCGAGGGACACGCGAAGGACGCAAAAATCGAGACGATCGACTCGTACGTAATCGAGACGATCTAACTGAATCGGAAATCGCCCTGTAACGGTCTTTAGTCTACCTCGCACATCCCCGACTATGAACCGCTTTCACGCAAACTGAAGACCCGGACTGCGGAGAGGTGTCGGCCATCGGTCACCTTTGTCACGTCGTCGATCGAGACGACGTATTCCCGATAATCGTCAGTCACCCGACCAGAAACCGAGGAGTGCACTTACTTGTCGGCGTGTTGAACGAGTCGACATGGCCGCCCAGGTGTTGGAGGGTGAGGGCACCGATCGATTAGAGGCGATCAGCGACGGCGTATTTGCGATTGTTCTCACGCTGCTGGTTCTTCAGTTCGAAATTCCCGACGTCCCTTCAGAGCAAGCGGAGACGAATTTGCTTCCCCGCCTGCTCGCGCTCCAACCGCTGCTGTTCAGCTATCTTCTGAGTTTCTTCGCCGTCGGTCTGTATTGGGTCGTCCACCAGAACCTCTTCCAGACCATCGAACGCCACGACCGTATTCTGCTTTATCTGAACCTCCTCTTTCTGCTCACTATCTCATTCCTCCCGTTTCCGACCGAATTGATCGGCACGTACTCGACCCGACTTGCGTGGGCCCTCTACGCGACGAACTTTGCATTCGTCGGAGTGACCATGACGGCGACGTGGTGGTATGCCGCCTGGCGCGGGTTCACGACCGACGAGATCAGCGCACGTCATGCTAAACTGATCTCGATTCGAGGTCTCACCGTTCCCGCGGTCTTCCTCCTGTCAATCGGTGTGAGCTTGGTCAGCCTTCAGTGGGCGTACTGGACCCCAGTGCTGATCGGTCCGTTACAGGCCCTGTGGGTGCGGGCGTATCGCGCCATGGAGGCGGACTTGGAGCGAGAGACATGAGCACGAGACGGAGAATCCGACAGTGCCCTCGGTGATTTTTACTGCGGTTCCGGGATTCCACCCCTAACAGGTGCGAAGACAAGTAGTATACAGCGATGCCAGTGGAGCATTTTGACAGCTTGGTCAAAATCGACTTTTTACCTGCTATCGGTTTTCTAATTGGAGTTTGCTAGCATCGAAACACGGCAACGCCGAGCATTCATCCGATTCCCACCATGCCCACCTCTATGATCGCGCGAGGTAGTACGGTACAGACCCCCCAGAACACCCCGAGCGGATCGTATCCTGGCGAACATCGCTGTCGCAATTGCGGAGCATTCGTTACGCGAGACTTCGTGCGTGTGTTCGGCACCAACGACGACAAGGTATTCGGGTGCTTCGAGTGCATGCACGCGACCGACGTGAAGCGGGGCGGGGCGCTCCACCCCAAATGATACGTTTCGTTGTCCGGACCGCCACACCGGACGAAGCCCCCGGTATCTGCGATGTGGGTCGTCGTTCGTCATCGGAGTGAGCAGGGATGGCTGGGTTCGAGAGCTTGTAAGATGACCCCTGCTTCGAGTGGTGAGACTCAGTTCACGAGCCGTGATTCGGTGATTGACGGAATCATCCACGTGCTGATGGACCTACTCCGGGGCGGTTGCGAGCTCGTCGATACCATGCCGGTCGATGTGGACGTTGATATCCTCGTTTTTCGCCCGCTGCGCCGCAGCATCCACGAGTCCGCCGGTGATGGTTCGCGTCTCGCCGCCTGTCGCTAGGGTGAGCGAGGGCGGTTTAGAATCGAATTAGTAGCGGCGGTCGTTTTCTTGCTCCGACAGTAGTCCTGCAGCCTCGAGGATACTGCCGTGCACGAACACGTTCGTGGCGCACCGTTAAACCGAAGTCTCCCAGCCGTGTTTTCATCTAGTAGTACGATAGGCCCGTGGAAAAATAGCGATGCTTCTCGCTTAGCTCTCCAATGTCGCGTCTAGTGTGATTTCCGGCCCGGCCAACGCCTTCGAAACCGGACAGTTTTCCTTGGCACGCTGGGTGAGGTCGTCGAAAGTGTCCTGTTCGATGTCTGGAATCGCAGCCTCCAGCGTCAAGTCGATACGCGGAATCTCGAATCCCCCGCCATCGGCTTTTTCGAGGTGGACATCTGCCGATGTGGAGAGCCGATCGGGCGTGTATCCCTCGTCTTCGAGGAACGCCGTTAGTTGCATCGAGAAACAGCCGGAGTGGGCTGCACCGATGAGCTCTTCGGGATTCGTCCCAGGCTCGTCTTCGAACCGGGTCGGAAACTTGAAAGTGCCTTCGATTTGTCCGCTTTCGGTCTCGAAGTCACCGCTCCCGTCCTTTCCGCCTTGCCAAATCGTTTCAGCTTGTCTCGTGGTCATCGCCACGCTAGGGTATGGGTGGCGAACGTATGGAAATACCGGCCACGACCAGCGGCTAGTCCCGCAGCACATTTCACTTTGTTATTCCATCGGCTCTGTCGACAAGCCATCACCGAGAAGGGGCGAGGGGTTAGTTCGGCAGCGTTTTGCGACCCGTTTTCGCGCACTCGTAGGATGGGAAGCCGTTGAGACCGTCACGGTCGTACTCGGCCGGTTCAGCTTCCTCCTCGCTCTATTGTCCTCCGAGGGGAACGCGCGTCCCGTCGGTCGCGTTCTCGACGGCAGCCATGTGATTACAGAAGGTGTTGCAGAGAACGTAGTACGGTGAGAAATCGAGTAAACGGGAAATATTATCTCGATCCAAATTCTTTGGCTACTGCCTCAGCGTGCTCTGAGATTTCCGTCGAGAGCTGTTCATTAACCATCCCCTTGTCATAATCTTCCACGTGTCTACAGACGACATTTCGGAGACCAACACGCCCACCAGCCGTTCGCGGATCCGCACTCGTCTCATACTGGGCTACTTCCTTTCCCTCATAGATAACCGTATAACGGCATGGCTTCGAGGCCCCCGTTGTCATTTTGACTGACAAGGATTCATCCAAATCAATAACTACCACTGTTACCACCGCACCTCATCGCCGACACCAAACTGTCCGGATTCAATAACGGACGCGTTGAGCCCGCCACGATGAACAAGGGCTTCAGAAAGTCCCTTTTCGCCGACGAGTGACTGCATGTAACCACATGGTTCACAGAGCTGGATACCTTCACAGAGGACTTCGCCGACGGTGAATGTTTGGCCCACAAGGTGATTGAGTGGTACATTTCGTGTTGTTACGTTTCGACGATGCGCACCCGACGGGATTTCGATACTTGTCTCCCGTTCGACCGCTGCCAGTGCCTCGGCTTCAATGAAAGTAACGTCACTCGCCTCCTTCACTTCTCGATTCGGATCCTCGTCAAGGAAGTTCCAGAGGCCGCGTTCCTCGAAGTACCGGTCACCACGGAGTCCTCGTCCCGCGACTGCTTCCACGTCCTTACGCGCTTGCATCGGATCTCCGCTGTCGGGAGCAACGTGAATCTCCTCGACTCGGGCGAGTTCCATACAGTTTCTTTGTGGAAGTGTATATTGTAGATTTCGAGAAGGGTGAAAATGTACATATTGGATGGTCGGACGGGCCAGCGCTTCGTCCTGGCTCACTGCCTTCGTCTATTAGTATAACACGCAACGTCCACAACAATATGCTATTTAAGATAGTGCCACTGTATATTCCTTCAAATGAACGACCTCATCCAGAAACTTTCAGGAACGCGCTCGCAACCAACACAACGGGGAACCTTATGCAATCTCGCTGAGGACTCTGGAGCACGCGTCTTCAGCGTGCTGTCGTCGGAAACAGCGCGGTTGATTTATCTATATTTGCAGAATACAACCGCTACTGCGTCAGAAATTGCTGACCAAGTTGATACCTCAATTCAGAACGCACAGTATCACCTCAAAAAACTCATGGAGGCAGAGTTGATTGAGGTTGCTGATACAGAGTATTCCTCGAAAGGAAGCGAAATGAACGTCTATGCGGCAACTGATGATCCACTCATTATTGTGAGTGGTTCGGAGAGTCGTCTCGAAAAAGTACGCTCCCGCCTCTCTGATCTTCTTGGCGGAGTTGGTCTCTTAGTTGTGGGCAGTCTCGTAGTCGAATGGTTGGCCAAGCAAGAATTGCTTGACGTTAGTTCCGTTTCGACAGGGTTCTTGAACCTTGCAAGTCCAACAAGCGCACCAACCGAGCCAGAACCTCTGTTGTGGCTACCACCAGGCCTCATCTTTTTCGCGGGAGGACTTACCGTCCTGCTTGGTGCCTTGGCGTGGAGCGCACTCCAGTCAGAATAGTCGGTAGAGACTTTCCACAGGGTGATGCTCTTCGTCAGTTGACGGTGCTTGAGCGCTGTGATCGGTTAAATCGCTATTTGAGTGTACGAGACAGTTAATGAGAACTGCAAGAATGAGTTAGTATGGTTCGCTATTCGCGACGGAAATTCCTCGCAGTAGGCGGCGCTTCTGTAGGTGTTGGCCTAGTTGGCACACAAACGGATGGATATACAAAGGCACGGATTACCTCGGTTCTATCGCCACTCCCTGGGATCCGAGCGACTGGAAAGCCGCTTACTGTCCGTCAACGAGTTACAAGCAGGGATGTCGAGTATCTGCCTGACACGGATGAGGTTCGTATTGTAACGGCACGAAATGCTGATGGTCCGGTCGAGTTTGCGACACGATCATTCGAATGGTGGGCTGAATTCGAAGCGGGGTCGATTGCAACACGTACAGTCCACCGGAACATTCCAATCAAATTCGGCACTGACGAGGACATTTCATCGGCACTGGGATCCAAAGATGATCAGCCATACGTGACTGTGTCTCCAACCGGACCGGCGATGACACGCAAAGAGTTGGTAACAAAACTACCGAATCACGTGACTGTGACAGTCGTGTTTGCCGCAAAGGAATACACGACCGATATTCCGGTAATTGTTGGAAAGCGCCAAGAGGTCGTTCAGCTATAGGTGGCCCTCATATTGACGGGGGGCTCGGGAGAGCAATCAGAAACAGCGAGATTCGGCGTTAGTATAAGATACTAGCTTATCATCAAAGCAGAATCCGGTAGAACGAGTGAGGGCAATGAGAACTGTACCAAATGGCGACGAAAGGGAGGCGAGTTCGTTCAAGAACGGTAGCCAGCAGATATGCCGAGATCATGGAATCGCTGGAGCCCTCCATGACGAGTGAAATTGCAGAGAACCTTGGGTGGCCACGTCGGACAGCCTATAGGGTTTTGAACGGGCTTACCGAAGAGGGTGAGACTCGCACGAAGAAGCCGGAAGTACGGCGGGTGATCAGGACTCGAATGGATTAGCGGCACTCTGACCCTGTTAAACCACGGATTGGCCGATCACGATCCGCTCGCCCTCATCCGATACTCGAAAAGAAACAGCACCAACTCGTCACGGCGAAAGTAGCTGGCACGAACTGGACATTCGCTCACGCAGGGAGACATCCGCACCACCAACCTAACGCTCGCAGTTAACGTGCTATATGGAGAGCGTATATCCAGCTATCGCTCCCTCCCGCTGTCGGTGAGCCGTGACGGTACCGTCGGGAGTGTTGTACGTGGCGTTCAGTGAACCGTCTCGGGACTTGACCCCGAGACACTCACTCTGTTCAGCCTGTAGAAGGCTGCTAGTCCGAGCATTTAATCACCTGTCACCGACAGCGATAGGTATGGGTTACCATCTCATCGACCCGAACGATCTCGACCAGTGGGACGACCGTCCGACCGATGTCCGATCGCTCAGCGTTGCAGCAGGATACGACTATCAAAACTCCAAGCTCGGTCTTCGGGTCTACGAACTCGCTCCCGGTGAGCAGTCCGGGCTGAGCTACCACTACCACGACGAGCAAGTCGAGGCATTCTACGTTCTCGACGGGACGCTTCACGTCGAAACCCCCGACGAGACGTACGTCGTCGAATCCGATCACGTCCTCTTCGTCGATCCTGGGAGCCCGCAGCGAGCGTTCAATCCCGAAACCGCCGAAACGGCCACGCGGATCCTCGCCATCGGGGCACCGTCGGTCGACGACGCGCACCCGTACGAGCCAACTGACGATGCGTGATCCGTCTTTCCACCGTGGGCGAGAAACTCCGTCAAGGAACGACTAGGGTGGGAGACGGCTCGACGAACATGGACTCCGTGTTTATGAGAAGTTCGGAGCGTGTGTCTTCCGTGGGCGTCTCCAACACACCCGGTGACTGGCAGAAACAACGTACTGAATAGAGGGCGCGTACCTTATAGATCGATTTTTCTACGGTAGCAGATCTTACATCGCCAAGAACCCCACCGGTCACAGCGTCACCATCTCATCGCTTTATTGTCCCGGGCAGATTTCTCGTACCGTTTCGATCCTAAAGAGTGGTATGTGATATCCGTCGATTTCACCCGCTACATCGAACCCACAAGTGCCGGTGAAGACCCGTCAAGCGGTATCGTACTAATTTATGCACGCCGGTTCTAATCGCCCACGCCCATCGACGTAGACGAAGAGTATAACGGGTAGTGTCTGTGTGCCGGAGAATCCGGAGCATTATAACTAATATGCCGTCCGTGTTCATTGGTACCGTGCCTGATACTCAACGAACAGCGTACCTCCGTCTGGTGTTGATGATTCAATTGCTCTCTTGGATCGGGCTCCTGGTGCTCATCTGGATGGCTGCAAGTCTCGTGTTCTAAAGGGGCTCGATATCTTTTCTTCACCACCTCGGGAGTGTCGCCATAATGGCGTACGTTGGTTTGACGTATCGATTAGTTAGAACAGTCACGCGAACAATGGATTAAAGGTCTGAAAGCGCGAACGGATGGCAATGAATAACAAGCATGCAGTACTCGCCATTAAAAAATTCGCCCTTGGGTTGGTGATCGCGCTCGTGCTCTTTGCCATCTTCAAGTCAGTGTTCCCACCGTTTGCAGTCGGTCTCACTTCCGCCTTCGTCGGCGGATTGATTGCGTACGTTTACTACGGTGACGCCTGAGGCGATGGCTGGAACTGGCGAAAAACTCGTGAACTCATCTGCTGCAATAGTAGAGCACCGTATCACTGACGCATAGATCGGATTTCCCAATACTAACTCGAGATACCATCCAGCGTGATTAGTGAGCACAACTCTTCTTCGAACGACAGGAAGAGTCATGATTTCGGGAGAGTATTCTGTTTTTGCGCTACCCGTTTGATCGTTTGTCAGTAGGATTGTTAACTAGGTCGAACGCTGCTGCCGAACTTCGCTTGCTACGTTGATGCTTCAGCGACGAATTCCGTGACTATCCGTTTTTCGGCCCGTTGCAGTAATTTACTCATCGACGACTTGTTAATCTCGAACGTCTCTGCTAACTCGGCGAGCGTACAACGACGAGACGCCTCGTAGTATCCGCATTCGACTGCTTCGGTGATGACCTGCCATTGGCGTTTCGTGAGTACATCATTCGGATGGTATGAGTGAGTCAGCGAGACGATTTCGTACGGTATGCCGACCGCTGATAATTCGTCCAAATACCCCGATAGATGCTCTTGTGAGGCCGTTAATTGGGCCGAATACCACCCGTCGTGAAGGCGAACGGGGTACTGTGGCACAATCTCCGATGATATTAATGCATTGTATGACTTCGTCATTCGGCTCGTGAACTGGAACACTACCATCTGATCGTCCGTGTGGAGAAGTTTGCACGACTCCACCTCCGATATCGCCTTGATATCGCTCACGATACCTTCACCGTCTGGCAACCGTACTTCAACGATTCCGAGCAGGCCATTGTCCGTGGGAATCGTTGCTGATACGTTGAACGTCGTGTCCGGAAATTCGGTCGAGAGAGTAGCCAACCAATCCTCCGTTGCCGCCGCGTTAAGTTTCAGCCGTAGATGCGCCATGTCACTGTAACTTAACCGCCTGATACTTAAACACGGAAACCGGTTTCCGAGTGATTCTACGATAATCGCACGTCAAATACGAGTATTCAGAATGAAAACCCGAGACGAAACGCATGACAACGTCGGCGAAGAGCGTACGACGAGCCTAAAATCCAGTCTCGATGGAACGACGGCGATCGTAACGGGAGCATCGAGCGGAATCGGAGAAGTAATCGCGAAGCGGTTTGCGGAAGACGGGGCCAACGTCGTAATCTGTTCGCGCGAACAGAACGACGTCGATTCCGTCGCCGAGCAAATCGAGGAATCGGGAGGGAGAGCAGTAGCTGTCGAATGTGACGTGACTAACCGCGAAGGGGTGGAGGCGCTTGTCACCACGACAGTTGACGAGTTCGGCTCGGTGGACACACTGATAAACAACGCGGGCACGCGATTCATGACCGACTTCGATGCCATCTCGGAGGACGAATGGAAGACAGTCATCGACGTTAATCTCCACGGGACGTACCACTGCACGCAGGCGGCAGGCGAACATCTCAAGAAAGGAGGTGGGTCGGTGATTAATATTGGTCTTTCCAGCGCCGCTAGTCAGCGCGGAACTCCAGGTTTGAGCCATTACAGCGCCGCAAAGGCGGCCGTTATCAACCTCACGACGACGCTCGCTTACGAGTGGGCGAGTGATAACGTTCGCGTCAACTGCATCGCGCCAGGATTTGTCGCCACTCCAGCCGTCGAAGCAGGGCTAGGATTTTCTGCGGCGGAGATCAACCGTAATGACGTTCAACGTTCGATTGCGCTCCCCGAAGAGATTGCTGATATTGCGCAGTTCCTTGCAGGTCCTTCGTCGTCCCATATAGTCGGTGAGACGATTACCGTGGACGGCGTCCCACGGATCGAAGAACCACCGGAATTTTAACCACTTCGAGCGTGAAATCGATGCTCGACCTCCCGGATTCGTAAAGAGTTGTCTCCCGATTCGACTGGCGAGATTATCACGCCAAATTTTCTGTTTACTACTCCCGGATACAGCGTGAGGCAGCAGCTCTGCTTAAATATTTGACGATCGGGGGTGAAATCCGACGGGTCGCCGTCCTCGGAAGCGGATTTCGTTTGAAGTCCGACCCCGAGTAGCCTCTCGGAGACGACGGCTACGCCGCATTGGCGGCCTCGAAGGCGTCGCGAATCCCGTCGCTCGGCGCGAGTTCGTCCAGTTCACGTTGGATGTCCAAGTCCGAGTCCAATTCCCCACGCCGTTGCAGGGCGGCCAGTCGAGCGAGATACGAGAGTCGGAACAGCCAGACAACGTGGTCGATGTCATCAGCTGATTCGATATGGAACGTCGTCGCATTCGAGTTTGGAACCACATGGTGTTCCTTTGTTTGACCCTCCTCGATCAGCCGATCTCGAAGCGGCTTCGGATACCCGATATCTGCCAGCCTCGGGTGGAGATGACCGATTTCGCTACCAGCGACGTTGAAGCTCGTTGAATTGAACCGGCCTTCGCCCAATTCGACGTGTGGCCAAGATGCGACCACCTCGGTGATCTGATCGTTCGGTCTTCGGGACCGAGCGGACTCGTCGTCTTGCATGTCAAGCACCCTTAGGTATTATAGGGCGGGCAACGAGATAGCTGTTGTTCGTCGTTAGGCTTCGCGCGAATCGTCCGTTCTCTCAGGACTGGAGCCACGCCTTCGTCGGCAGTGAGCGGTGCTCTCCATCGCGCTAAAGGTCGAATCATCAAAATGATCGTGGCGGAATCAGCAGTGCTGAGCGAAAAACGATAATCCTCAGTCTTGAAATTCAATACCTTGTGTCTTGGCGTCGTTTGCGGCGAAGGTAAGTAATCGAGTTCCTTCGTCAATTAGAGCGGCACGATTTTGTTCGGACAAGGGTTCGAACGGGTCAATGAGCAAGGTGTTGTTGCCTCTCTGGTGACGAACGTTCCAGAATCCGGCTACGAAACCATCGACGAGGACGGCTCCTCTCGCGTAGGATTCGTCCATCACCCGCTGGTAATGCTCGGGTGGAATAATTCGCGAGCGGTCGTCGTGGGAAAGCAGCACGTTGTCGAACTCCGGGAGAAACCGGGGCGGAGCGTCGGTATCTCGATCGGGCAACGCTGCCTCGGGGAGGTCGAACAATTCCCTCCCGTTTTCGTCAACGAACGTTCGCAAGTCGGGTCGGAGTCGTTCGAACACGCTGCGCAAACCCGTGAGTCCCGACCACGTCCGTGCATCGGCGACAGTGGCCGGACCGAACGCAGCAAGGTACCGACGGATCACGTCCGCAATCTCGTCGAATTCGGGGTCCGAATCCACGCTCTCGCCGAGCCAGTTCTCGGCCGTCGTCATTGCGACCGGACCGCTCTCCCCCCAGATGCCACGGGGTGGAACGTACACCAGCGGCAGCAGGGTCCGGACGGCATAGGCTAACGTCGCGGCGTCGTGGTCCGGCCACCGTGGCTCCAGTAAATCGCGCAATTCGGCTTGGGTTCGAGGCTCGGACTCCAGAAGAGTCCGTCCAGTAGCCAAGACGGCAGGTACATCCGCATCATCGAGGAACTCCCGACGCGTGGTGTGATTGTTCACGCTGCGTTCGAGAACTGGTTGCACGACGGGACGCAGTCTCAAATAATCGCGTGCAGTGTGTAGATGGATAGTCGCGCGCATCATCGACGCACGCACTGCCTGTCGGTCGGTAATCAACTCGGCTAACTCGGCGTGATGAAAATCGTTTAGTCTGCTCCACAACCCGATGTACGGGTCGTCGGGGTTCTGAGCCTGCATTCCGACGAGTCGCTCGATCGCCTCTGTGGCAGACAGTTTCCGGCGTCGGAGTAGCAGTTGGCGTTCCAGCAGGGCTCGGTTGAGCGCCCGCCGGTCAAGGACGTCCGCCGTCATCGGTACTCTAAGCGGTTGTCTAGGTCGTCAAGTTCACTCTCGAGAATGTCGATGCTGAACGGATGGATGTTGGTACTACTCATTTATTTCAACCTACCGTGGTCCGGCTTCGGTCAGTTTCCGGCCTCTCCGAATAGACGACGCTACGGATTCGAAATTCGAGTACAGTCGGAACGATCTCGGTCTGTCTGGCATGTTCGGTGGGTCGCATGTACAAGGTCTACTACGGGAGGAGAACGCTTAGCGATTCGCGTGGATGCCAGTCGAGGGAAACGCTGGCCGTCCGGAGTGGAAGTGAGGAGAGCGGAGAGCCGAGAACACGAGACTTATGCCGATCCATCCGGGATGTCTGTCTTGATGGACGATGGATGAATAGATCCGAAGCCCCTCCGCGGAACGACCACGGCGAACCGATTTGTGGGCGGCCGCGTCGAGACGAGTCCGGGCCGTGTCAGCGTGTAGTTCCGGTACCGGGAATGGCATGTCCGCATCACTGTCCGGAGTCGTGAAAGAAACACGGCAAAGGCAAAGCAATGAGCACAACACTCCACATCCGGGTTGAATCGACTGACGACTTTCACGAGGACACGCTGACCGAAATCGAAGCACTGGAACGGGGCGAAGAACCGGAGGAGCGCAACGTCCTCAGTCTTCGGGACGAGGCGGACCTTCAGCGATTATTCGGCGAGAAGAACCTCGAGCTGTTGCGGACGATTCGCCGGCACAACCCGACGAGTATGCGAGAAGCTGCGCGGTTGGTCGAGCGCGACATCAAGGACGTCAGTCGCAATCTGAACGAGCTGACGGAACTGAATGTCCTCGAGTTCGTTCAGGAGGGCCGGTCGAAGCGCCCTGTCGTCAACTATGATGAGTTCGACATCCACGTGAGGCTAAAATAGCATGAGCGAAGACGCTGCGATACTCGCGCGTATCGTTGAGTACAACACTGGCGGACGGAACAAGGAGACTATCGACCGCAGCCACATCGGCACTCTCGATATCACGTGTGAACGCCATCAGTTCTCGACTTCCTCATCCGCGGACTCCTCGTCACTCTCCGGGTTGGCGAACGCGATCAACTGGTTATCTTGACGGAGCCAGCGCAGCGGACCCGACTTCCCGCTTTCGAGGATATCATGGACGTCGAGCTCGGCCGCGATGCGACCTGCATTGAACCGAGCTCGCCGACCACGAGCGCCTGCGAGGTGGGTAGCGACGCTGTTGCGCTGTTCCGTGCGCGACTTCTCGCTCGGCGTCGAGACCGGTAACCGCATACGCATCACGGCCGGCCCCCACGAATGCTCCTCACAGTGAGGGAGACCCGCTTTTAGTTTTTTCACCGCAGCCGGTGCTGACCGCCCCGCCGATCGCACGCTCGACCGAAAGAGTTCAATCTAGTAGCGCTGTCAAAAAGATTTTTAAGGTGGGTTTGGGTTGGTGTGCCCATGGCAGAGGATGACAGCCAAGTCGAGCGGCGGAAATTTCTAAAAGCGGCGACTGCAGGAGGTGTCGCGGGTATGACGGCTTTAGCAGGTTGTTCTGGTGGCAATTCTAATAACAAAAAAGACGGCAAGAACGGCAATGCAAGCGCAGGCAAGGGCCTCTCGACCTACACCTACGTTAACAACGCCAAAAGCTACAACCCACCGAGACACGACGCGATAAATATCATCGCGGAACAGTTCAAGAACCTCGGACTGGACATGAACGTCGACGTGCTCGAATGGGGTACCTTGTACAGCCGAGTGTCCGAAGAGTACAACTACAGTTTCGCAACGTGGCACACGTTCTTCGTCTCGGAACCGGTGACGGAGCTGAACACTCTTTTCAACTCTAAAAACACCGGTCCGGGGCAGGGTAACTACTCCGGCTACAAGAACCCTGATCTCGACAAGAAAATGAAGAACTATCTGGCCGAGCCGAATTCCGACAAGCGAGTCGACCTGGCCCATCAGATACAGAAGACACTGATGGACGAAGTGCCGATGATGCCGATCACGCAAATGCCGCAGGCGGCCATCTACAACAAAAACCAGGTGGGCAACTGGCAAGCGGACCTCGCAAACGGGTTCAACTCCTACTGGACGATGATAAACCTGGAGATGAAGGGCGGCGAGGACACCCTCAAGGGCTATTGGCCCGAGACGCTCTCGACGATGAACGTGCTCGGTCACAACGGCGAGAGCAAGCACGTCTACCAGTTCAACATGATGTACGACTTCCTGGTTCAGCTCAATAACAAAGCCGAACCAGACCCCAAGGTCAGCCTCGCCACGGACTGGAACCGGGTCGATGAAACCACGATGGAATACACCATCCGTACCGACCACTCGTGGCACGACGGCAAGGACCTCACCGCCAAGGACGTCGCGTTCACGTACAACTACATCATCGAGAACGAGGTACCGCTGTACTCGACGCAGATAGAGTACCTCAAGAGCGCCGAAGCCGTCGACGAGTCGACGGTACGAATCAAGATGTCCAAACCGCTGGGACCGTTCAACCTCGCAGTCGCGAACCTCATTCCCATCATCCCCGAGCACAAATGGGCCGACAGGAAAAATCCGAGTAAGGCAAACATCCAGAAACCGGTCGGTAGCGGTCCCATGATGTTCGACTACTGGGAGAAGGGTAGCGAGTTTGGAATGAAGAAGTTCGACAAGCACTTCGCCCCCGTTTCCTTCAAAAAGCGGTTCTGGCGCGTCATCCCCGAATCGTCGACAGTGTGGGAGAACCTCAGGAACGGCGACCTCAATTACGAGCCGTTCGGTCGCATCGACCGCAGTCTCGACCAGAACCAAAATCACAAGAACATCGGCACGAAGTTCCAGACCGCGCCGACGTTTTGGATGTTCACACCGAACGAGCGTCAAAAGGGCCTCGACGATGTACAGTTGCGGAAGGCGCTCGTCGAGACCATCCCTCGGACGCCCATCGTCGAATCGGTCCTGTACGGCTTCCCGAAGCCCGGCAGCAACGTCATCTCGTCGGCGTTCGGGAAACTCCACACCGATGACGTGACCGAGTACAAGGAGAGTAAAAAAGCCGCCCGAAGTCGACTCAAGGAGGCTGGCTACACGTGGGATGACAACGACATGCTTCAAGCGCCGAGCGGTAACTAAGCTGGACGAACCGACTTCGGTTCGTGATCTCACTTAAATAAAACGGAAAACTAATATAATACAATATCATGGGAAAAGCGAGTTTCGTTATCAGACGCACGCTTCAACTCGTCGTGACACTCTGGGCGGTCGGGACGGTGCTATTCGGCCTGTTTCGACTCATGCCAGGTGACCCGACCTCGTACGTGGTTTCCTCACAAATGACGCCGGAAGCGCGTCGAAAGATTATCGCAAGCTACGGCCTCGACCAACCGCTCCACATTCAGTACATCAAGTTCCTCGAGAATCTGATACAGCTGAATTTCGGTCAATCATTCCACTCGGATCGACCAGTCACGGACGTCATCGCGACGTACCTACCGAACACGCTCGTGCTCATGCTGACGGCGTTCATCATGGCTTACGCTATCGGTATCACGCTCGGTATCTTATCGGGGTGGTACCGCGGCTCCCGGTTCGAGAAAAATGCGGTCATCGTCGCACTGACCGCTCGGAGCGTTCCGACGTTCTACGTCGGCCTTATCGTCCTGTGGATTTTCGGCGCAGGCCTCGGCGTCATCCCGATGAGTGGGATGACCAGTCTGGGATCGCAAAGCACGGGATTCTGGCAGATGGTGTTCTCCCTGGATTTCCTGCATCACCTCCTCGCTCCGGCGCTGGTGCTGGGATTCTATTTCATGGGTTACCCGCTGCTCATCATGCGTTCCAGTATGCTCGAAGTGCTCTCGGAGGACTTTATCGATGTCTGCCGCGCGAAAGGCCTGAAAGAGCGGACCATAATGTTCAAACACGCCGCACGGAACGCGCTGCTGCCCATCGTCACCGCAGCGGCTATCGCCCTCGGTTATGCCGTCGGCGGGAGCGTCCTCATCGAGACGGTGTTCGCGTGGCCCGGTCTCGGTCGGGAAATGGTGCGAGCGGTGCTCCGGCGGGACTTCCCCGTCGCACAGGGGACGTTCATAGTCCTCGCTGCAACCATCATCACTCTGAACTTCATCGCCGATTTGGCGTACGGATATCTCGATCCGCGAGTAACCTACGATTAGAACGATGGCACAAAAAGAACAAACCAGTCGGTCGATATTCACCGACCTCGACGACAAGTCGTCAGATCACGAGATCAACAAGTGGCAACGAACGGCCCGTCTCTGGCGCGAGACGCTTCGCGACCACTGGGGAAAATTGACCAGTGAACTCTCGGTCAAGCTCTCGCTGATAACCGTGGCAGGGTTCGTACTCGTTGCCATATTCGCGCCGTACATCGCGACCCATCAACCCCTTCAGCGCCAGTATCAGAGTGACGCCGAGATAATCATCCAAAAGTGGGCACAACCGTCGCTCCTCGGCGCCGACAATTCCTACATCCTCGGGACGACCGCAGAGGGGTTCGACATCTTCAGCCAACTCGTGTACGGTACGCGTGCGGCGCTGATGGTCGGGCTCATCGCAGCGGTGTTCACCGCCGGAATAGGGACGCTCGTCGGTCTTGTCGCGGGCTACTACGGCGGGAAAGTCGACGACGCGCTCATGCGGCTGGTCGACTTTCTGTACGGAATGCCGTTGTTGCCGACCGTCATCGTCCTCGTCGCAGTGCTGGGGCCGAGTCTCTGGAACATCATCCTCGCGTTGATCATCCTCCAGTGGCGTTCGACCGCCCGTGTTATTCGATCGCAGGCGCTCTCGCTCCGCGAGCGGCCGTTCGTGAAGGCCGCGGAGGTCGCGGGTGCGGGCGACTGGCATATCATCAGTAGACATCTCGCCCCCAACGTCCTGCCGCTAACATTCCTGTACGGTTCGTTCGGCATCGCGTGGGCGATCTTGGCCGAGGCGGGCGTCTCGTTCATCGGTCTCGGCGATCCGAACACCGTCTCGTGGGGTACGATGCTCCAGGCATCGCGAGCGTACTCGGCGCTCCAGTTCGGTGCGTGGTGGTGGTTCGTACCGCCGGGCATCTGTATCGGACTACTCGTGATTAGCGGCTTCCTCATCGGCCGCGGCTACGAAGAGATAACTAACCCCAAGTTGCAATGAGTCTACTCAAAGTCAAAGACCTCGAAGTCTACTACGAAACCGAAGACGGTCCTGCACAGGCGGTCGACGGTGTGTCGTTCGAACTCGAAGAGGGAGAGAACCTCGGCATCGTCGGCGAGTCGGGATGCGGGAAGACCACACTCGCGAAGGCGATAATCGGCATCCTCCCCGACGCTGGATACGTCAACCGCGGCAGCATCGAGTTCAAGGGCGACGATCTCACCGAAATGATAGGCCCCGAGCGCCGCCGCCTCAAGTGGGAAGAGATATCGATGATCGCCCAGTCGGCGATGAACTCGTTGGACCCGGTATACACCATCCGCGAACAGATAGTCGAGGCGGTCGAGACTCATCGACCGGGCACGGGACGCGTTGAGGCCGACGAGATGGTGACTGAGATGTTCGAACTCGTAGGACTGGACCCGGATCGGGCCGACGATTATCCCCATCAGTTCTCCGGCGGGATGCGTCAGCGCGCCATGATCGCGATGGCGCTCGTGCTCGAACCGTCGCTGATGTTGGCCGATGAGCCGACCACGGCGCTGGATGTCATCATGCAGGATCAGATCCTCAAACGCATCAGCTCGATTCAACAGGAGGTCAACTCCTCGATGCTGGTCATCACCCACGACGTGAGCGTTGTCGCCGAGACGTGCGACCGTGTCCTCGTGATGTACGCCGGGAAAGTGGCGGAAGAGGGGCCGGTCGAAGAGATATTCGATCAACCGTATCACCCCTACACTATCGGCCTGAAGCGGGCGTTCCCGAACATCCGGATGACGGACCAGGACCTACTGTCCATAGCGGGGTATCCACCCGAACTGGTGGACCCGCCTCAGGGCTGTCGCTTCGCCGAGCGATGTCCGATGGCAACCGACCGGTGTCGCGAGGAGGAACCCGAAGCACAGTACATCAACAGTCTGCGATCGTACTGCCACTACGCCGACGAGATCGACGTGGAGCTACGGCCGTACGCCGACGACGCAGGAACGTGGGACCGGACTGTTGCAGCCCAAGACGTCGGAGGTGACTGAGATGAGCGACGTACTCCTCAAAGTCGACGATCTCAAGAAACACTTCAAGGTCGATCAGGGGTGGATAGCAAGTCTGATGCAGTCGGTCTCCGGTGAGGAACCGGAGTACGTCCACGCCGTCGACGGCGTCAGTTTCGACCTTCACGCGGGCGAAACGCTCGGACTGGCGGGCGAGTCCGGCTGCGGCAAGACCACGACGGGGATGTCGTTGGTAAAGCTCCACGAACCGACCGCCGGTGAAATCATCTACAACGACAAGGAGCTTTCGAAGGCCAGCGACGACGAACTCGAAGAGTTCCGGCAGAACGCCCAGATGATATTCCAGGACCCGTTCGAGAGCCTGAATCCTCGGATGACGGTGTACGACACCGTTGCCGAACCGCTCCGCATCCACGACATCCGCAACGAGACTGCGCGGGTCCAGCGCGCGCTAGAATTCGCGGAACTCCTCCCGGCCGAGCAGTACTTCGATCAGTACCCCCACGAGCTGTCCGGGGGTCAGCGCCAACGCGTCGCCATCGCGCGCGCCCTCGTGCTCGATCCCGATTTTATCGTCGCGGACGAACCGGTGTCGATGCTCGACGTTAGTCTCCGGGCCGGAGTTCTGTCGCTGCTGGATCGGATGACCGACGAGTTCGGACTTTCGGTCGTCTACATCAGTCACGACCTCTCGTTGCTCCGGCACATGTGCGACCGCCTCGCGATCATGTACATGGGCAAAATCGTCGAGAAGGGACCGACGGACCAGGTAATCGAGAATCCACAGCATCCCTACACTCAGGCGCTCATCAACGCGGTTCCCGTCCCCGACCCGGGCGTGGGACGTGAGCGAGTCGAACTACAGGGTGAAGTGGGCGACGTCATCGACATCCCGACCGGCTGTCGGTTCAAGGCTCGTTGTCCGAAGTACATCGGCGACGTCTGTGACAAAGTCACCCCGCCGCTGGAACAGAAGGCGGACGTCGACGGAGAGCAGGACATCGCCTGCCACCTCTACGAGAGCGCGGAGGGGTACAACCCCTACGAGGAGTTAGCGGGTGAACGTCGAGAGGACGGAGTCGCCGCGAGCGACGATACCGAGTCGGCACCGGCGGACGACTGACCTATTCATTTCGTCTCGCTCACCGGGCACCGCTGCGAACCCAATCAGTCTCGGTGCTCTCGTAGCAGCGGTTCGTCGTCCGGTACGGCCATATCGAGGAGCGGATCGTTTTCGTACACTGCCACGCGCTCGTAACGGCTGAGGACGTACCCCGAGTGATCCGCGTTCACTCGGGTCTTCGTCTCCCCGTGGGGTGTGACAATATCCGCAACTACCTGTCCCGATTGGACCCACTCTCCCTCTTGCACCCTATATTGAACGATTCCAGCGGTGTCCGCGTGTGGGTGGACGAGCCGTTTGAGGTCGATCTCGGCGGACAGCTCGAACTCCACCGGGAACGACGCCGATTCGGTGACCATCCCGGAGGCGTGGAGCACGTTGTACAACCCGACGATAGCAGCCTCACAGACGTCCTGTTCCACGACGAACCGACCGCCGAGTTCCGGAGTGAACGCCGGAATCCCGTCTGCGACGGCTGTCCCGGTCAACGTGTGCTTGAGCGACCGTCGCTCGGTTTCCTCGTGACTGAACTGGTTGACCACGGGGAGGCCGAACGCGTCGGCGAGTTCGGTGATACGGTCGCGTAACTCGACGGCTTCGGCTTTCTCTCGATTTTCCCCGTAGCTCACGCGCGGTCGAATCGTGTACGGGTACGTCGCGATCCAAGACGTGTGAAGCGAGATGACCACATCCGCGCTCGCGCTGATCTCCTCGTACAGCCGCTCGCAGATCAACTGCTGAACGCTCGGTGGCGTCTCGCCGTCTCCGCGCTCGAAGCCGAAGTACCGATTCGGGTCGTCACCGTGATAGTACGACGTTCGGGCATTCGTTCGGAGTCCAGACGGGTTCATCACCGGAACGCAGACGACGGTTCCCCGGAGCGGTTCGTCCTGAATTCGGGCCACAAACTCGTGTATCGCCTCCATTCCGGTCGGCTCGTCGCCGTGAATCGTTCCGGTCACCCATACCGTCGGCCCGGGTTTTTCTCCTTCGACGATAACGACGGGAATGTGTTCGGGCTGCCCCGTCGGCAAATCAGTGACGGACAGATAGCCCGTAGAAACCTCGCCGGGGTCCGACTCTGCAGTTCCAAGCTTCATGGGTCTTTCCGGCGACTATCCGTGTAAGTCGATGTTTCCGGCGTGCGTCGCGGTCCGATGTTCGGACCGGGTGATCCGGCCGATGCGACGGGAGCAATCCGCCCTTCGTGATCGATTTTCCGTCGGGTAGCGAGGCGAACTCGCGGCCGTTCTACAGCATCCCGACAAAACGTAGCTGGTCGTGAATTGGTCATTTTCGTTAGTCAGTCGGTTGGTTGGCGCCTCCCGTTGGTTATCGAGACGCTGGCGATCCTGATAATTGAGACCTCCGTAGAGGTGGATCGTAAATCCATCGGGAATTCCGTCGTCGACGACACGTTCGTCGGGTGGAAGCATTTCCGGGAAGCTCCGTTCGCTGCGTATCGTCACCGACAGCGAGTTCCGTAGTCTCCGCCTAATTCCTCCCCGCGGCTTACTCTCGAGTGCGAAGCCTCGTTCGGAGGCGAACGCTGGGCGCGGTCACCGCGTACGGAATCTGTGTTTTGTGTTTCTTATCGACGCCCGTGACAGTTCCGCGAACACGTCCGATGGCGGTTACCTTGCGGAGCGTCGAGGGGTCGTACGCTAGCGATAGCCCTTCGATGCGGCCGGCGCGTTCGCTGTTCCGAAGTCGGTAGCCCTCTGCGATGGGGAACTCGGCGCAGCCTCGGTCGGTTCGATCATCGACCTTTCGGTCGATATCTCTCGCGTAGAGGGCACTGGCGGGCATGACGCCCGACCGCTGGACGCGTTCAAACTCGTCGCGAAGCCACGGTTCGTCAAATCGCTCGACGAGTACGTCGGCCTCGTCGCGGAGGGCCGCCCGGCCGGTGTCGCCGGGTTCGACCTCTAGATGGCGGGCATGGATTCGCGGTGGCTGCCCGAAGCCGATACTGTGGACGGCGTTCCCGGCGGGGGACTCGTCCGCTTCGATTCCGGTGACGGTGTTGTGGAGGTATCTCGTCACGGTTCCGTTCTCGACTAGTTGCACCGGTGTCGTCGGTCGGAGTTCGGCGTCATAGCTGCGAGCGGCCCACGAGCCGGCGTGAACGGTATCTTCTATCGACAGCGACTCGGGACCGAGTTCGTCGCCGATGTCGTACGGACTTAATCCCATATCAACCGTGTCCGCTTCGAGATATCGCGAGACGAACGCGAACAACTGCCCGGCCGCCCGCGGACTTAGAACGACGGTCGTCTCGCCGGTCGGCGCGTCGGCCGTCGCCGCTCGCGTCAACGTCCGAGCGTCGGCGGCTGCGGACTCGAACGTGTCTGGGAGCTCGTCGAGGAACGCTGCGCCTCGGGTGGACCCGGCGTGGCGTCGAATGGTCGGCCCGTTCCGGACTGCGAAGGTGAACGCCACGCTCGCGCGGTCCAGCGTCGTTCGAACGGTGCTTCCGGTCGTCGTCGCCGCGGTTTCCTCGATGTGCGCGTCGGCGTAGTTGACCCACCGTCGTTCGAGATCGATATCTGCCGCCGCCGTGAGACCTGCTTCAATGGTCGAACGTTTCGTTTCTAGCGGTACCTCGTCGATTCGATCGCTCGCCCAACCGTCGTGGACGGCTCTGTGGGTGGTGAGCTGGTCAAATCGGGCGGGGTCAGCCTGCGCCAGGAACTTGCCGCCGCGAACCGCTCTGTCCGCTACGTCGGCTAACGCCTCCTCGTTTAAATTCGTCGTGTATCGATAGTCGGCAGCGCCGTTGGCGAAGACGCGACACCAGAGGCCCGTCTCGTCGAACACGAGTTCGTCTCGTGGACCGTCCTCGGTCACGACGATGTCCGTCTTCGTCTGCGAGACGGCACCCGCCTCGGCGTACGCGACATCGTCATCGTCCTCGAAGCGGTCGAGCAACCATTCCATCGCCGCTATCGGGTCGTCGTTCTCAGTCATGCGAAAGGATACCAATCAATGAGGTATGAAACCACCGGAGGCCGACCGGGTTTATCGTTGCTCGAACGAGAGAACGCACGGAGGTCGGCTCGACTATCGGCGATTCTTTCGCTGCTGTGCCTCTGCTTCCGCCTCGTACGACTCGGCGATGACGGTATCCTGCAGTTTCTGTCGATACTCCCATCCACCAGCCAACAAGATGAGGAGCCCTAGTAACGCGCCGCGTAACGGAGCCCCCGCGAACGAGAAGTAGGAGAATGCGACAACGGCGAATGCCACGGAGAGCCCGAAACCGATCGTCGCCCATCCGTTCCGTCGCAGCCGAAAGTTTGGCATGTTTTTACGTATCGGGAGCGACCGTATCAACCTTCGGGAAGTCGGTGTCGAACGGTAGGAGTCGATTTATCTCTCCCGGTAATCTCAGTCAATTCCGGATCAGACAGGGGTCCATGTTGATGAAGCATATTGATGAGTTCACGCAACTCCTCGTTCCGAAACGTAGCGGCAAGCGATCGTATTGACCATAGTTCCCCGCCACGAAGCATCGATTTGATCCCCGTAGTGATTGCGTAGCGAGATACCTGTCTGCGGTGAGAGTATGAAGATGATGCTGCACCTGTGACCGTTGAGTCAGGGTATGATCACGACCTTACTATCAAAGAGGCAAACTACTCTAAAGAAGAAGTCGAAGAAGAAAGGCAACGAGTTCAAACAGAGATTGCCGAATGAAAGACAGAGTTATGGTAAGGAAGATAACTACTCACCAGAATTGACTAAAGATTCATAAATAAAAACGTGGGCGTATTTATCACCTCCGGCGATTAAGGGTCTTAAGAAGTTCACATGTGAATACGAGGCCATAAGGTATCCAAACAAATAGAGGATCGCAGGATACTGACATGGCCCATACAGAATCAAAAGGTTTATATTTTTCAATTGGTATTTATGCCTCAAACAAGGAGTTAAAAGTGTTATGAGGAATGGATACTGATTCCATATCTCAAGATACAGAAATTAGATTAATGATGTACCTGACACACATCTACCACCATATAAACGCAATAAGAATTGATAGATTGAGAAGTGCGATAATAGATCGTTTCATTGTGAAGGGTATTTTGAGTCGATCTACTCTACCTCAAATCTTGGTTCCCTTTAATGGGAGCGTGAGTAAATGATGTCATTTGATAAAGATATATGCATGCTATTCCAAGGTAAACATGCTCATCCAGCACATCGCGTCTTCGGTGATTCTGTTGGGGCCGAGTACATTCACTTTGAGACGGGAGATACTCCAACGACAGACAAGGAAGGTAACTATCTCTGCCAAGATCAACATTCAATTCAAGCCCGCGTTAGAGCTGGACGATCAATTTCCGAGAAGTATGATGTTGTAATTGCAGAAGGAACGGCACCAATACAGACGCTTCTCGTGTATGCCACGGCCACCAATCCCGATGTAAAGGCACTCTACTTAGCTGCTGATGAGACGTTCTATACGCTCTCGGAACGAAAGTCAAAGTATCTATGGTATGGCCTGAAACCCGTCGCTTATCGCCTTCTCGATGGCTGTATCGCGGTTGGTCAGGACGTGTACGACTGGGCCACGCCGTATTTAGGTAATCTTCCAGTTGGAATTGTCCACCCTCCAATCGCAGATTCAAAATATTCCTCGCTCGCCAAACTGAAACCACGATCACAACAAAAAGACTTCGTGGTTTTGTCAGCAGGAAGTGCACAAGAATCAAAAAATCAGCTGATGCTAGCAACAGTAACTGAACGACTTCGTGAGAAGTTTGGTGACCACATTCGAACAGTGTTCCTCGGAAATGGTCATACGGAACAACCGTATGCTACGCAGCCGGGGATTGAAACACCTGGATTTGTACCGCTAGCTGAGTTTGTTGATTGGTTTGAGCGCGCGAGCGTTTACGTACAGCCTTCAATCGGTGACTCATTCCCTGTGGGCAGTCTCGAAGGAATGCTCTCGGGAACACCAACCGTCGTCACAACAAGCGTTGGAACCCGTCAATTTCTTCCAGCCGATCAAATTGCAGAGCCAACCGTCGACAGCCTAACCGAGCGATTATCATTTCTCTACGAACTCGGGGTTGAGGAGCGCGTTGAGCGGGGGACTGCTGGGCGCGAGCGTGTTTTTGGACTCCGAGAGTCCACCCAACAACGCCATTTCCATGCAGCTGTTTCGGAGCTGATTGCCTGATGTCGGATCCCCACTTTGTCGTGCTTTGTCTCGACACAGTTCGCAAGGACTACTACGATCAGTTTGCACCGCGACTTCGAGAGCGGGCGACACTCAAATTTGAAGAAATGCGGGCGGCGTCATCTTGGAGCGTTCCAAGTCACGCAGCGATGGTTACTGGGTTACTTCCATCTCAATCCGGTGTCCATGCATACAATCGGGACTTTAGTACACTCGATTCTCGCGATACTTGGTTTGCTAATTGGGAGGGCTATCACTCATGCTGTATCTCAGCAAATATCTACGCCAGCTCCACTTTCGGTTTTGATACCCTCTTTGATGATTGTCTTGCGATATCACCCTCACGGCGCTTCCCAAAGGGTATCAATATCAATTCATATATTCAAAACCGTGGTACAGAGGATGGTATTCTCAGCTTCATCCATCAAGCCGCTAAACATGAGTATCCAATACATTCGCTTGCAAATGGCGGACTATTTAAGTTCCAAAACTGGGCTCAGCGACTCCCTATTCTGAATCCCTTTGATTACGGGGCAAAGAGTATCACACGTGCGATTAAGAGCAAACTTACAGAGGCTACAAAGCCTACATTCCTGTTCGCAAATTTCATGGATGCTCACGGCCCGCATTCACCATTTCTCGGCCTTGATCGTGACCTTTACGACTGTCCGCCCTCGTTCACCTCTCTTGATTTCAACGACTGGGATGTGAATACGGCTGAGAAAGAAGGGAATTATGCAAAAGAGATTAACTACGTTCGGCAGCTGTACGCGGCTGAAATTGCCTATCTTGATCAAATTATTTCAGACCTGATGGATTCACTTACTAAGTCGCTTGATCGAGATATCATGTTCGTCATTACCGCTGATCATGGCGAAAATCTGGGATATTCCGAAGATGAGTTTCTTATTAACCATTTTAGCAGTCTATCGGAGGCACTTTTACACGTCCCATTTGATGTTTATTCAACGAATCATACCGGTATCGTCGAAGATTATACCACGCACTTGGATCTAGGGGAAATTGCGACGAATCTTCGGGAGGAGGCGTCGATGGAGGCATACACTCGATCAACTATACCAGCTGAAATAGCTGGGTGTGGTAGTAAGATCCCCGACGAAACCTCGGATTATTGGGATCGAGCACAACGCGCCGTCTATCGAGATGGTCGGAAATACGTATGCGATGAGTATGGAGAAACGAACGTCTACGATGTCGTTGGTGACCCTAGTATCCAATATCCACTTTCGGACGAGAATGTTCCAGATGATCTCTTTGATGAAGTGTTTGATGTATCGTTTGAGGAACTTGCTCACCGAGCAAACGCCGGAAGTACTACTCATGCAATTGCTGCCAGTACCAAAAGTCGTTTGCAGGAATTAGGATATCTATCATGAACAAAGTAACCATTGATATTGGCTGTGGGGATAATCCTCGAGATGGAGCGATCGGGGTTGATATCCGACCCTATGAGAGCTGTGATATTCAGGCCGATGTCTGTAACCTCCCATTTGAAAATGAATCTGCCAATCAAATCTATGCATCACAGTTACTTGAGCATCTTAACGGAGAAGAACAATTACCTAGGGCGTTTAAAGAAATTTCCCGAGTGTTGGAACCCAATGGTGAATTCATTTTTGACGTACCGTTTGGGCGGACGTGGCAGGCCGATCCGACACACCAGACGCAATGGTATTTCAAAACAATACTCTATTTCCTTCCGAGAGATGAAGTAGCACGACTAGGGTGGGATCCCACTATATTTCCGGACTATTATGAAAGCGATGAAATCTCGCTAGAACTCGTTGAGAGGGATGCCGTTGCCTGGCTTGACGTTGACTGGCTACCTCTTCGGGCGTTTTCATTCCTTGTTCGACAAGCGAGTAAAATCATCACAACCGACAGATGGGATGGACTCCCATTAGGTGGCGGAAATCTAACTTTCCGCCTCAGGAAGCGAACGGAGGTGGTGGAATGACAAAGTTGTCTCTATGGGATCTTGTTCGAATGTTTCGGTCAATAACCCGCTGTAAAAGATGTGGATATCGGTCGACAGATCAGGATGCTTGCCCAAAGTGTCTCTCGACGCGCAGCAATGAGTAACGCCGCAAACATTAGCCTCGGCCGGGAAACGTTGTCTGGGACGGTTGCGAAGATTGTTATGGCTCTTGCAGGCTTTGTTGGGTCAATCGTATTTGCACGCGTACTCGGTCCAACGATGTTCGGTGGCGTCTATCTCTTACTTGGGCTTGTCCGAATTGTTGATCGACCAATGTCGGGTTGGGCAGCTGCCGGAAAGAAACGTCTTTCTGAATCAGATAACCTACGCAATGAAGCCCTCGGTGCAAATCTTTTGTTTAATACACTATGGATTATAGTGGTCACGATCGGCATTCTTCTATTCGCAAAATCATTGCGTGAGTATACCGGATTACTGGCCGCACCATTACTTTTAATTTTATTACTTTCGAGTGAATCTGTCTTTATTACTCTTGAACGATTAGTGCAAGCACGAGGACGAATTTCCACAGCCGTCTGGTTAGATACTGTACGTTCATATCTCACACTCGGTCTACAACTCTTACTTGTTATTGCTGGCTTAGGTGCTGTCGGTATGATTGTTGGTTTAGCTGGTGCGTCATTGGCAACGCTACCGATCGTAGTGTTCTATCTTAGTGCACGACCAAGGACACCCTCTAAGGAATTACTTCGGAGGTATTGGAGGTTTGCAAAGTACAGTATCCCATCAGACGCCCTCGGAACAATATACGACCGTCTCGATATTCTCTTACTTGGAGCAGTATTAACACCTACAGTGGCCGGTTACTATGAAGCAGCGTTCAAACTCACGATTCCGGCTATCTTCATAGCAGAGGTGGCTGGAAGTGGTCTCATGGCAAAAACATCTGCTATATCAGCTCGTGGCGGTAACATTCACCTTGATATCGAAAATACAATCTCATTCACTAGTCTCATTGCTATTCCCATATGCTTTGGCACGCTTGTGTTCGCCGACGAAATCATCGTTACAGCTTACGGAGGGGCATTTGCTGCGGCAGCTCCGTTGTTGATAGCGCTTGCTATTTATCGCGTCATTCGGACACAGAGCGGCCCTCTCCTTCAAGCAGTGAATGGACTTGACCGACCTGATATTTCGATGCGATTGTCTGCCATTGCAGTCGTTGTGAATATTGTCGGGGGTATAGGACTGATACTGTGGATTGGTCCTGTCGGCGTTGTCGTGTCAACAATTGCTGCTGAATCTATCCGGTATGTGGGAGCAGCGCTTCTGCTCAAGCAGGAACTCACGACAATAAACCTAATTCCACACTCCTTGCTTGAACAAGTTGGTGCAGGACTTGCAATGTTTATCATTGTAACCTCCATACAGAGTTTTATACAAATCAACTCATGGGTCTACCTCGCGTTGATCATCGGTCTTGGTGGTTTCACATACTTTCTATTCTTATTTGCTGTAAGCTCAAAGTTCCGTATGACATTACAAAGTGCAGTACCTTCCGTAAAGATAGTCTGATTATGATATACATCTACTAAATCCAGATAAGAACGCCCCCGACTGTCCATTTATCGTAAGGAGGCCAACGGGTACTCCCGCTCCGTTTGAGAACGGTGTTCGTCAGGGTCGCCCTATAAAGAGTATTTCAACCTCTTTTAGTACTTCGTAGAGGTCACGACCCAGATTCTGAGCACTATTCCGGAGCGAGTCGAAGACGCCTTTAGCCGAATTTTCAGGCGTCGTCCCGGCTTTCCCGGTTACACGTGAACCCGCCATCGTCGACGGTCACCGTATCAGTGAACGTCTCACCTGTATCCACTCCGATCACGTATGCCATGAGCCACCAACCGCGGTTCTCGTACGATAACTTGTACGGAAGATGCAAATGGCAAAATTATCGGTGCTCGTTACCATCCTCCGAGAAATTCCGTTGGCCGATTTAAATGGCCTCTCCTCTCCCAATTCGGTCATCTCATCAGTCGCAGATGAGTTTTGAAACATTGGTCAGAATAGTTTTTCCACGTTCCGCTCTTTGTCTAATTGGGTCGGTGACGACCGACCTGGCCTCCACATCCCGGCTGTCACGCCGTCATCGGGATGTGAGGTACACCAGCTGAACAAGAGCGAACCGTCACCAGTTCGCAACGAGAACCTGTCATCCAGAATGCCCCAGTCGACACAGCCCAGCGCCACAATCCGAGTAAGGAGACTCGCCACGACTGGGGCATCGCGGATTTCGTAGTTACAGAAGTATAGAACGGTGGTTCACGCTGAGCGCCGTCAGAAACGGTCACCAACCGCGTCCGATGACGGTACGTTCTGCCCTACGACGTATTGATTACTGTTGCAAGGGGTGAGAAATGTCTTTCAGCGGCATCCCCCGCGTTTACAACGGCAGGCGGCTATGCCGGTCGTCGAGGCGGTCACCTTTGAAGGAACTTTAGCGCGTTCCGTGGTTCGTGCGGGGCTTTTCGTGAGGTTGTAGCCGATACTAGGGGGTGAGTATTGCCACGAATACCATTACCGACAAACATAAGCGTGGGGTTTGATATGCATAGGCACATGGTACAACAACAGCGTCGTTGGATCAATGGGAGGGGACAATGAGTACGCTCGACGTCGTACGGCGTGTGAGCGCTATCGCGAATCGCTACTTCGTCGTTTGGGTGCTCGTATTCTCCGGGCTTGCTCTCGCGGCTCCTACGGCGTTCACGTGGATTAGCCCCTATATCACACCGCTACTCGGCGTCATCATGCTTGGAATGGGGTTGACGCTCCAACCTGTCGACTTCCGTCGACTCGTCGAACGACCACGCGACGTATGCATCGGTGCCGTTACACAGTGGGTCGTCATGCCGACGGCAGCATATGCCATCACCGTCGCACTGGCTCTTCCTCCGGAACTTGCACTGGGCGTCGTCCTCGTTGGCGCTGCGCCAGGTGGCACTGCCTCAAACGTAATGACATACCTCGGCGATGGCGATGTCGCCCTCTCCGTGGCGATTACTACCGTGACGACGATCGCAGCACCGATCGTCATGCCCGCATGGGTCGTCTTCCTCGCTGGCGAACAGCTCGACGTCACCTTCGCGCAGCTATTTACGAGCATCGTGCAAGTCGTACTCGTTCCCGTTATCGCTGGCTTCGCACTCCGATACTTCCTCGACCGAAAGGCACCCGAGCTTGCTGAAGCGGGGCTTGACGTCTTCCCGGCAGTGAGCGTTATCGCCATCGTGGCGATCGTCGCGGCCGTCGTCGGGCTTAGTAAAGCGACGATCCTCACTGCCGGTGCGACCGCCATCGTCGCAGTCGTGGCGCACAACACAATCGGCCTCGGAGCAGGTTACAGCGTGGGTCGTTCAACCGGAATGTCCGAAGACCGTGTTCGTACCTGTGCGTTTGAGGTCGGCTTGCAGAACAGCGGCCTCGCTGTGGCGCTTGCGACATCCTTTTTCTCACCCGCTGTAGCCCTACCGCCAGCACTGTTCAGCATCTGGCACAATGTGAGTGGGCCTGCCTTGGCTTCCTACTTTGCTCGCGATGAGGAGTCCGTTTCGTCATCGTCCCCGGCGATACACGCGGATGATTGAACAGCCGCGCAACGAGTCGTAGCCTTCGAGGCTCGCTTCTGCCGGACGGCTGAATCGACTCTTCTCGTCGTACTTTCGAGCCGTGATCCTTAGAGAGGTCACGGCGAATTACGGCGAAAGCCCACGAGTTCACTTGTCCGACCTGCGGTGAAGGAACGGTCGACCGGCGGTTCGCCAGCAGTGTCGTGTCGCGGTCACTCACGCAGACGCCGCAAGGCTTCCCCGGCGATGATAACGATGAGCCCAGCAGTGGAGAGTAGTCCGAACCCGGGGACGAACGACCCCGTGATCTCGTGGAGCGTTCCGATGAGCACCGGACCGAGAAATCCACCGATTTCGCCGACCGCAAAGATGAATCCCATCGCAGTGCTGGTGAGCCGAGCTCCGATTCCGTCCAAAGCCGGAGGTATTGCTCGAACAAGCGGCGAGACCCCGCCGACGCCAATTCCGGTGATAACAACGCTAGCGAACATCAGAAAATGGATACCGCCGAACACCATCCCAACGGCTCCGAGGAACATGAGACTTCCACACGATACCAGGGCCGTTCGTCGGGCAGAATATCGATCGGCGGCGACGGGAACGACCAAGACGCCGAGAGCGAAGGCTGCGACAAATACACTCGTCGTTTGCCCAGCTTGGTCCGGTGACAGCCCACGTGATTCCAGTACCGTCGGGAGCCAACCTTGGACACCGTGATTGACGAGGAGGTACATTGTCCCGATGATAACGACGAGTTGGAGCTCCCTGTGCGAGAGGATGAGCCGAAGATCGTGGCTGATCGAGTCGACCGAGAACGACGAATCGTGCTCGTCGGTGCGATCGTCGATCCCTGCTTGTCGCGCGACGACGAACCAGACCGCGGAATAGATGACTGCGACGAGACCGCTCCAAAAGAAAAGCGGGCGCCATCCGCCGAGCATCGGGCCGAGTATCGGCCGACCGACGCTGAAGACGCCAGCCGAACCCACGGAGGCTCCGATGAGATAGATCGAGGAAGGGGACCCAGTTCGCTCTGGTGGGAAGAGAAACGAAACGAGCTTCGGGAGTCCGAAGGTGATGGCGGTTGCGCCGACGCCAATCAGGAGTGTGAATAGCAGTAGTGACAGAAATCCGGGTGCGGTACTTCGGCCAATCTGTGCAACACCGTAAATCAGGACACCGGTCGCAAGACTACGACCGGGCCCCACGCGGTCAATGACGACCCCCGAAAATAGGGCAAGCGGAATATAGGTCAACGGGACGGCACCGACTAACACACCAGCCTGTATGCCCGTGAGACCGATTTCCTCAATGATCGAAGAGAGATACGCCGGTAGTGAGAACCAGATGAACATCAGGCACGTGTACCCAAACGACGCAACGACGACGAGTCCGTACGCACGACGGGTCTCATCTGCCAGTCTCGCCATCGAAGAAAAGTTTTAAAGAGACGACCATAAGCCTGCTTGCTCCTGGTGCGATGGTAGAAGTGATTCCTCTCCGTATGATTTCCCCCGGTTCTGCTAACGCTGGATTTCACGTTGGTGATCGAGCTCCCTGTACGCCCGCTCTGAATATGCTCGTGATTGCAGCAGAGGGTTCCGAACGAGTGGCAGTCGATACAGTTTCGATCTAAAAATCGGTTGCGTTCTCTGTGTTTCCCACTGAAAACGCGGTGTCCGACGATGAATACTGTTCGATGAGCTGGTGCCTTCGCGATTCTAACCCACCACAGATCGTGGAAAACTCCATCACCGTTGGAATCATCCAGTCACTTTATAGCTCTCCACGGAGAACTAGGGTTGGAGGCATCGCTCGCAAGCCTCCAACATTTAGCGGTAAGGCTAAGTGTTTTCTTCATGGGCACTGTCGGAACCAAGCTGACCAAATCACGGTTCCGATGGTGTTTCGAAATAGTATCGACCCCCGCAAGAGAATTTGAATCATTGACCGCGCCGGCGATACCAGTGATCACATCGACAGAAGAGGCATCGCTGCCTCAGGAGCGATCCAACGTTAGGGTACACCCCTTCTATCCCGATTCGACCATAAGCGGCGCGTCGAGGAACTGCTTGCTACTGCCAAGAATTTTTATTTATAATATATGGAAATGTTAAGAAACGGACGATCGATCGGCAGCAAACGAAAGCACAAGTGTTGGAGACACATCAGGGCTTAGGAAACAGGTTTTTCGCGTGGATGAATCCACGAGCGCTGCTAGAGGTGCTACTAGTGTACTGATCGAGAGGTTCTCAGGCATTCGAGTAGTACGTGTGACAGTGGGACACATGGGAAACTACGTCTTCGCTCAGTACAACATCGAACTACTGACGACGGAGAAAGTCCAGCAACGAGGAACCAGGCAACTCGAGGCGGCCGCCGAAATGATTCAACGTTTGCCGACGCCGGACGTTCTTCTGGTCAACGAAATGGACGACAACTTCGTACAGGGATGGGAAAAGGTGCACAACGCGACAGCGTTCCTGGAAAACTACCTTCGCGAGCCGCAAGCCCCTACTCTCGAGGGCGTCGACTTCGAGGCATGGATTGCCCCACGGTGTAACACGGGTATCCCAAGCGGGATGGACATCGGCAAAGACGGACTCAGCGGCGAGCCAGGAACGGATGCGTATGCCCGAGACTGTTTCAGCTACGCCCCGTACGCAGGGCGATACGCAATGACGCTGTACAGTTCGTTCCCGATCGATATGGACGGCGTTCGCACTTTCCAGAGATTTCGCTGGGCCGACCTTCCCAACCACCGGATCCCGACCAATCCTGACCGTGACTTGTACCTCACCGCCGACGAATGTGAGCGGTTTCGACTCCCGGCAAAGACGGTGGTAGATGTGCCGATCGAGTTTCCCGACGGTAAAATCCATGCCGTGATCGCACATCCGTCACCGCCACTCGCAGACGGCATGGACACCCTCAACGCCCCACGGTGTCACGATGAGATTCGCTTTTTAGGCGACTACGTCGCCGGTGCGGACTACCCGTACGACGACGACGGTTTCGAAGGCGGTCTGTACACCGATGAGCGGTTCGTCGTACTTGGCGACTTGAACGCCGAACCCGGTGACGCGGTGACCGATGACGCGGTCGCACGCTACCTGCTTGATAATTCACGAGTGATTGCCGCGACGCCGTCCAGTCCTGGGGGAAGCGAGTACGGAGCACCTTACGCGACCAGCAACCTCTCTCGTGGGCCCACACGAGCCGATTACGTCCTCCCATCGACGGATTTTACGATCCGATCATCCGGAATCGGCTGGCCGGCTAAAGCTGAAAATCACCGAGCTGTGGCCGAACGAGCGTCGGATCATTTCCCGGTGTGGGTAGCCGTGAGTGAGTAGCTGTCTCGCCGTATCGGAGATCAACTCTTACGATATATAGGTGGGTAGTATCGTACCAGACGCAAACGAATACATAACACTGGTTTCTAGCGTACAGAGGAGACGACTGACGGCGATGCGCGAGTCAGAGTTTCCGGCTCTGACCGCTCGAGGTATAGATACGCTTGGCATTGAGCGACCCTCCGCGCACCGACGGCGTGAGAAATACACCCAGTGATGTTATCTACTGGTAACTCTGAGGGCAAGTGTGACTGCCCCGAAATCGTCTTTTGACGAAGATCCAAGATTAACAAGTAGTGGGTACCGAATCACCGTCGATAACGGCCGTGAGTCGTTTTTTGCAGTTTGTATCGAAGACTCTGATAATGAAGCGGCGTGGATTATGTCGGATACCGTCAGATCATTAGAGAAGATGCAGTGATCCTACTGACTAGGGCTTCTACTCCGTCTTCTCGGATCGTTGCGCGGATGATCACCTATTCGTTTTATTTACTGGAGGACTGAGCCCGAGAACGAACATTCTTGTATTATATATTCCAATTTACTTGTTGGAACGACGATGGTATTCCAAGAGTATTAGTCAAAGCCGCCTTCCACCGGATAACGATCCAATCTGACAACTTGGTCGATGGACGAAGTCGACGTTCTCGAGACGACGAACACGAACCTACGGGCCAAAGAATCGAAGCCGCCGAAAAGTACCCCTCGCCCTCGGATCTGCATCGCTCCTGAGTACTAGGTGGCTTTCCGCACAGGATTCGACTTCGAAGAGACCGCCGAGGATCTAGCGGCTATCCCAGTCTGTCTCACGACCGGCGTTCACCCCGCTTGTTCGGTTTCTCGACTCGACGTCGACCACCCGTGTTCCTTGACGATGTTCGGCGCACATTTTTCACAAAACGTGAATTCACGGTCCTGTTCCGTCCCTCCGGGCCCGAATCGGAACACCGAGTGAGGTTTGACGGAGAGAAAGTCACCGCATTCATCGCACATGTATCCTTCTGGCATGAGAGCTATTAACAGGCTCAGTAATATACGTCTTTGCCACGGACTAACGACCGAATTCGATCGAATCGTCTCGACGTCTTTCTCTCTGCTCCCGCGACTCCGTAGAGCCGGAAGTAACGGACTCATGAGCTCATCGAATGGGCAACGACGCGACTCGACATGATTGCCCACCCGAACTCGAATCGCTTTTTCCGAACTCCACATCGCTTAGGCGGAAGCGTACTAAACGCTAGATACGGCGGTCGAGCCGAATCTGAGCGGACGAACTGCGTTCATCACGGGAACGGCGCGGATATCGGAAAGCATGTCGCACTCACGCTCGCAGATGCAGGTTGTAACGCAGTCGACCAACAAAATCATCTAAGAATCTAGTCGTCGGTTGCCGAAAAATCGGTTTCCGCGAGCGCAAGTGCTTCATCTTCGTCCACCGGTCCGACCTCCGCGAGCAAGGAAAGAAACTCTTCGATACGTTGTTCCGTCGGTTCGATGCCGGCGCTGGACAATACTGTTGATGCGCCGGATCTCCCGGTTCCTGCACCGAACAATAATCGCCGTTCACCGCCGAACGTCTCGGGATCGAACGGCTCGAAGACGCTCGGCTCGTGTAACATTGCGGCCGTGTGGATTCCCGACTCGTGCTCTGTCACTTCGGAGCCGAGTATTGCTTTCCGCGGATCGGCGTTGTCGCTCTCGTCGAGGATGTCGAGGACGGATTCGCACGCCGGAACGAGCTGTGCTTTGGCGATGCCGAACGAGTCGTTGTGTTCGACGACTCCTCCGACGACGAGTTCTTCGAGGGCTGGGTTCCCTGCCCGCTCGCCGAGAGACGCGACGCTGACGTCTGCCTTTCCGACACCGGTCTCGTACGCCGCCAAGGCGTTTGCGGTCGCGACGCCGAGATCATCGTGGAAGTGGACGCCGATATTCGAGAGGTCGATATCGCTGCTGAGCTCCGAGAGGAGTGCTCTGACAGAGACGGGCGTTCGAGCCCCGACCGTGTCGGCGAGAGTGAGGTACTCGACGTCATCGAACGCCGTCGCTGCCTTGAGAAGGTGTTCCGGTTGCGTTCGGAACGCGTCGACAAGCGTCAGGTGGGGAGTCGCCCCGTGCTCCACTACGAGATCGACCGCGTCTCGAGCCATGTCGAGAACGGTGTCTCGAGATTTACCGAGGCTGTATTCGAGCTGGAGATCCGACACGGGGATGATCACTTCGACGACGTCGGCTTGGGCTTCGACGGCCGCTTCGATGTCGCCCGGAACGGCACGAGCAAGGGCGACTACTCGCGCGTTGACCGTACCGGCAAGGCGACGGGTTGCTTCGCGGTCTTTCTCGCCGGTGACTGGGAAGCCGGATTGGATGAAGGCGATTCCGAGTTCGTCAAGTTGCTTTCCGGCATCGACCTTTTGGTCGATCGAATAGTCTCGGCCGGGCATCTGATCGCCCTCGCGGAGTGTTACGTCGTTCAGGATCATACTAAATCACCCCCGCGTCGGCAAGCTGTTCGTACGTCTCTGACTTGAGACCCAGCTCTTCGCAGTATATTTCTCGATTGCTCTCACCGTGGTCGGGGCCGGGATGCCGAACGTTACCGGGGGTTCGAGAGAACTTCGGGACTGGTGCTGGTGTTTTTAGCGTCCCGAGGTCATCGTCGTCGACCTCAACGATATCGTTGCGAGCCCGGTATTGGTCGTCCTCGAAGATATCGCTCATATCGTAAACGGGACCGACGATGGCGTCCGCCTCCTCCATCTCCTCGATTGCCTGCTCGGTACTACGCTGTCGGGTCCACTTCTCGATAATCTCGTCGAGTTGCTCCGCGTTCGCCACGCGATCTTCGTTGGTCTCGAATCGAGGATCGCCAATCAGGTCCGGCCGACCGATCGCATCCGCCACATTTTCGAAAATCGATTGTGAGGAAGCGGACAGCGTCATATGGCCGTCTTTGGTCTCGTAGACGTTTCGCGGGGCGGCGTTAGGGTGCCGGTTCCCCGTGCGCTCCCTGACATCGTTTTGAACGTCGTACGCTTCGACATCGCCAACAAACAGCCGAAATAACGGTTCATAGAGGCTAACATCGATCACCTGTCCTTCGCCGCTCCCCCCTCGGCCCACGTCGCGTTCGAACACTGCAAACATCGCCGATTGCACCGCGAATTGGGCAGCTGTCAGGTCAGCGAGACTGATGGGCGGCAACAACGGTTCTCGGTCGGGGAAGCCGTTGGCGTGCGCCCACCCGGAGATGCCTTCGGCGACGGTTCCAAATCCGGGCTTCTCCGAGCGTGGTCCGGTTTGCCCATATCCGGAGAGGCGAACCACGATCAGTCCTGGATTAACCCCTTGCAGCGTTGACGGCCCGAGGTGCCACCGTTCGAGCGTTCCGGGTCGGAAGTTCTCAAAAAAGAGATCCGCGTCTTCGACGAGTTCGCGGAGGATCTCGGCGCCCTCGGACGTACTCAAATCGAGCGTGATACACCGTTTGTTGCGTCCGATCGATTTCCACCACAGCGAAGTCCCATCCTCGAACGGCGGCCACTCGCGAAGCGGATCCGGATATTCGGGGTGTTCGACCATGATGACGTCTGCGCCGAAATCCGCTAATTGCGCCGTTGCGAATCCACCGCTAATCATGCCGGAACAATCGATCACTCGCAACCCGTCGAGGGGGCCGGTAGTATCCTTGGGAGCCATAGTCTGGTTATCGGTGTATCTAGTCTCGGACGGTGATGCAGAAAGTAGGTTGTTCCATCGTGAGTTGGCCGTTTATATGTGGTCGAAGAACCACCAAAGCTTTTATTCCCGAGATGTCGTCGAGCGGGGAGATTCCGCCGTTCACGCCGTCTGAAGATCGTCTAGAGAATCGACCGCATCGCGGAGAAGTTTCGCCTGAGCTTTCCGAAGATGTTCGAGACAAGTTCCGCGCGAAATGCCTAGTTTATCGGCGAGTTCCTCGCTAGAGATTTCGCGGGGCCACTCGAAGTAACCGGCCGTGAGCGCTGTCTCGACGACCTCCCGCTGGCGAGGAGTGAGCGCCGGATCGTTGCCGGGGAATTCCGAGAGGGAGTCGACGGTAACCGTTCCAAATGACCGAAAATCCTTGATAATATTCGTCATATCCTCGTGTTGGAACGCGAGAACGTTATATTCCCGACTTCGCTCGTCGATTCGATTCTGTCGGCGGAGCACGCCGTTGTTTCTGTGGACCGCGGGATACGCTCCGCACGAAGGTTTTGTGATGAGCACCGCTTCATCTCCTAAAAGTTCGGCATTCTCGATCCGCTCGGTGTTCGAGAGGCGCTCGTAGAATTCCTCCGCGTTCGTCGTCGTGTGGATGATGAACGTCACAAGTTCGTTATGGAGCTCCAGCACCTCGATTTCGATGGCGTCGCCTGTTTCCGAAGCTAATTCGGAGAGTACGCACTCTTTTTCCAGGTTCAGATGGAGCGTTGCTTCGTACATTGCCTCGGCTATTCTTTAACGGATAAAATAAGGGTTAGTGTAGTTCAACGATCCAACACGACTGCTCCTTCGGATCCTTCCGTACGAGAGCCCGCTCTGCGGCGATTTTAACGCGGTTCGCACTTCCGCCACTTAAACGGCCAATCATCGTTGGGACAAGCCTCTTTGAGGTATGTTCTCAAGGCACCACGAGAGCGATGATGAAATACGGTTGCTGCAAGCAAGGAGAGATGAGACAGCGATCGCTTGTTGAGGGCAAGACGATGACTACGAGAATCGAGGGAAGCCGATGGCCGTAGAACCGCAGACTGTTTCGTTGGGATGGGAAATCGTAGCGTTGACCATCCTCGGTCTCGCCGGAATGACGTTTATCGGCTGGTACTCGTACACCAAGAGAGTCGGTGTCGACGTCGACGATTTTTTCTCGGCGAGCAAATCGCTGGGGTTCGTCGTTATCGCCCTCACGATCTTCGCGGATTCGTACAGCGGGAATTCCTTCTTAGGATACGCTGCAGCAACGTACCGATCCGGGGCCTGGTTCCTCGTGTATCCGCAATTTATGGTGGCCGGGATAATAGGAGCGCTCGTAATCGCTCCTCCGCTTATAAACTTGGGGCAAAAGTGGAATTACACGTCTCCGGTCGACTTCCTCGAACACCGATTCAACGGCAAAGTCGCGTTTCTCGCGGTATTTTTCTTATTGTGGGGAACCTTCGTTCAATTCACAGAACAGTTCTTTGCGATGGGTCACTTAGGTCACGTAGCCTCTGGCGGGGTGTTACCGTATCAGGCGGTGATAGTGCTTTTCGCTGCCATCATCCTCCTCTACGTTGGAATCGGAGGGTTCAGAGGAACGGCACTTACCGCCGCTCTACAAGGGGCGCTAATGATCTTCGCGCTCTTTACGATGCTCGTCCTCATCGGGCAACTAGGCGGGTTTACGTCCCAGATGAGCAACGTTTGGCAGGCCTCCCCTGAGAAACTAACACTGCCGTCCACCTCAACCATGAGCGGATGGTATAGCACGATAATATTGATCTTGCTTGGTCTGCCGACGTATATCCACATTCAACAGTTCTATCTTGGGGTGCAAAATACGAAGGACCTCAGGCGGACGTTTAGACTCCAAGCGCCGATATTTCTCTTCGCGGCGGGGACGCTGTGGTTAATCGGGATGTTTGGCAGCGGAGTGTTTCCCAACCTCACAAAATCGCAATCCGAACAGGTTGTTCCGTTTTTACTCGGCGCATTCGTTCAGACGCACGGGAGCACGCTACTTCCGTCGCTGATATCGCTTGGTGTAATCATGGCAACTCTTTCGACAGCGGGCGCCGCCGTGATGGTTCTTTCAATGGTCTTATCGAAGGATCTGTACGGGAGGTTCATCGATTCAGACGCTCCCGATGGCCGTGTCATTAACGTGAGTCGGGGGTTTTTAGCCGTCTTCTTACTCCTCGCACTCGCGATCGCTTTCAATCCATCTCTCACGATTTGGGGCTGGACGGAACTGAAATTCGAGTTCCTGCTCCAAGCCACTCCCGTATTCATCTTCGGCCTCTACTCGCACCGGGTGAAGAATAAACCCGCTATCGCAGGGATGATTATCGGGAGCTTGGTTGCAGTCGGACTGTATCTCACGGGGAATTCCGAAGTATACGGTCTCCATGCGGGTATCGTTGGACTCATCGCTAACTCACTAATACTGTTGGCGGGAAGTTACGTTTCCGGAGAAGATGAAGAAACCGAGCGAGCGAGGAACATCCTCGAATATAATTCGTTAGAATCGTCCGAAACGACCGGGGAAGATGACGTGGAATACATACTTCCGGCACAGACGAAAACGTTCTGGATCGGCCTTGCGGTAGTGTTTGTCATCATGGTTCCGTGGTATGCGCCTGAAAGTTGGAACGCGCGAGCAGCCTTCGAACTGCCAATTTGGACGTGGGTAACCATAGCTGCACTTATCGTCGAGACGCTATTCGTGGTACTTTCGACGTTTATTTGGCGCAAAGACACGCGGGCAAGTGAAACACCGGCTATAAACAAAGACCAGAAAAAGGAAGAAGAATTCGCGTAATCCGAGAACGACGGAACCCCCGCTTTCGGCCGCGAACCCGAGTTGGACGGGAGAATTCAACCATCAACGAGTTGGAGGACAGCCTTTGTCCGTGGGTCGAGGTCTACCACACTGTGTAGCCGTACCTATTGCGACAAATCATTCTTACACTCAAGTGCGTCGGCAATATCGCGCATCACGGAGGCTCTAAGCGGCTCCGTTACCCGATTCAGTCATATTGTTCACACTTACCACGAGGTTCTATATCATGCGCATTCGAACAGCGTTTGTTAATGGTTTGGTACATATCCCTCGATTACGATACCTACGAACAGGCGCGCGAGGAGTTCGTGTGGGACTTCCCCAACGATTACAATATTGCGCGGGATATTCTGCAAAAACACGACCGCGACCGACCGGCACTTTACCAGGCTTACCCTGATGGGCGACGGGAGACGTACACCTTCCAGAAATTGGACGAGTTATCGAATCAAGTCGCTCACGCACTCGAAGAGCGCGGCGTCGAGTCCGGTGACCGCGTCGCGGTCGTCGTATCACAGAAGCCAGCGAACCCACTGACGCACCTCGCATGCTGGAAATTAGGGGCGATATCGCTACCACTGTCGGTACTATTCGGGCCGGATGCGCTCCAATATCGTCTTGCAGACAGCGAATCTTGCGTTGCCGTGGTCGATGAATCGATGCTCGATACGGTACGGGAGATTCAAGACGAGTGTCCGGATTTGGAACACGTGGTTGCTGTCGACGCTGCCGGCCCCCTCGAGGACGCCGAACCATTTGATGCCTTGTACGAGGAGCAGCCGAAGACGGTCGAGATCGCTGACACGGACGAGAAGACGCCGGCGATTATCATGTATACCAGCGGATCGACCGGTCCGCCGAAAGGCGTCCTGCAGACTCATGGGCTCTGGGCCGGTCACTGCGCAGCTTTCTGCATGTATTTCGAACGGGATGTCTTCGACTCGGTGTACTGGACACCGGCCGATTGGGCGTGGATCGGCGCGCTAGGTGACCTCCTGTTTCCGGCGTGGCACTACGGACAACCCGTCGTCAGCTATCCGATGGAAGGATTCGACGCGGAGACCGCCTTCAAACTCTGCGAAGAATTCAATGTGACTAACACATTCCTCCCGCCGACGGCTATTCGAATGATGATGAACATCGGGAATCCCACCGAGAAGTACGACCTTTCGTTGGAAGCCATCTGTACCGGTGGAGAGCCACTGACGCCCGAAATTCTCGACTGGGCTGCCGAACAGTTAGAGGGCGTCGTAGTGAACGAACTCTACGGGCAGACGGAAGCGAACCTCCTGGTAACCAACTGTCAGGAGTGGTTTCCAGTGCAGGCCGGCAGTATGGGGAAACCGGTTCCCGGGCACGAAGTTGCGATCATCAACTCCGAGACCGGTGAACGCTTACCTGATGGCGAAATCGGCATGATTGCGGTTCGCCGTGGTGACGATCCAGTCATCTTCCAAGAGTACTGGAATCAGCCGGAGAAATCCGAAGCAGCGCGCGTGGACGCAGCCGATGGCGGCAAACCGTGGCACCTGACCGAAGATCTCGGATACCGTGACGAGGACGGCTACTTCTGGTTCAAGGCACGAGACGACGATGTCATCCTCACATCGGGCTACCGAGTTGGGCCCGGTGAGGTCGAGAGCACTATTCTTAACCATCCGAATGTCGAGCAGGTCGCCGTCGTGGGCGTTCCCAACCAGATCCGTGGTGAGATAATCAAAGCGTTTGTCCAACCCGTTGGCGGTATCGCTGGCGACGAAGATGGGCTCCGCGAGGAAATACAGCAGCTGGTCAAAGACCAGCTCGCAAAATACGAATACCCTCGAGAAATCGAGTTCGTTACCGACCTGCCGACCACGACGACGGGGAAAATTCAACGGCGAAAACTGCGCGACCGAAGTACGGAGTAATCGGCAGTCCGATTCGGTTTTCCGGTCAGGAAGTTCGGAGTCGCCGTCCCAGCCGCGGTTATTGCGATCTTCCGTTCGCTCGGCGAACCGGACACGTTGGAGACGCGCGCTCGGCATCCGTGGAAGCGAATCGACGAACTCGGCGCTGCGGGGCACCTTGGAAGCCGCGAGTACCCTGTTTTCTCGTCTATCATCGTAGCCGTCAGTTCACTATCTACCGCCGGGTCGGACGTAAACCTCGACGGGACTATCTCCGCTCTCGATTCTGAACGTCATCAATCGCCGCTATGGCCATCTGGCGCGTACTATCCGTCGATAGCGTCCCGTATCCGCTACGGGATCGACTATGCACGTCGATGCACCCAATTAATGGTATCAGTGGAAGAATTATCAGATGCTGCCACGAAGGTCGTTCCTCAGCTGCCGTTTCCGGAACGGTTGAGTCACCCGGCTTAGTACGGCAGGGTAGTGAGGAAACGCCTGTTCGGAACGCTCTGCGGGTTAGGTTTCTTGATGAGTTTCGGGCGAACTATATTCGCACCGTTACTTAATCCATTGACGGTCGCGTTCGGGACTGACCGTGCAACCATCGGCATTCTAATCTCGCTGGTGTGGCTCGGAACTGCAGTTCCGCGGATTCCGATGGGGTACGTTCTTACCCACATCCCACGGCACCAAGCAGTTCTCGGGACGGGAATCGTACTCGCCGGAGCATCAGGACTCATCGCACTCGCACGTTCGCTACCGACACTTCAAGTCGCAACGTTTTTGCTCGGGATGGCTAGCGGGGCGTATTTCGTCGCCGCGGTTCCGCTGATCGCAGAGTTGTACCCGAATGCGGTAGGACGTACCGTCGGCATTCACGGTGCAGCTACCCAACTGTCCGCAGTTCTTGCGCCCACCCTCGTAGTTGGTATTCTACTCGTTGCCTCGTGGCGAATGGTATTCGTCGCTCTGGCGGCGTCCGCTATCATACTCAGCGTTCTACTGGTAGCTGTCGTTCGCGGGTCTTCCATTGCGGATGACGCTACTCCTGACCACGCCTTTCTCTCAGCCGTGCGATCTTACTGGCGACTGATCGCGACCGGCCTCCTGATGGTCGGCGTTGCCGGGTTCGCGTGGCAAGGCTTGTTCAACTTTTACGTCGTTTATTTAGACGTCGCAAAGGGGCTCCCAACGACAACGGCAAACCTTCTACTCACCGTCGTTTTCGCTGCCGGACTACCAGCGTTCTGGTTCGGAGGACGGCTCGCCGATCGACTGCCGATCGTGCCGTATATTCTGGCGATACTGACCGGATTCGTGGGTTCGGTCGTCGCACTCACCTCTGTTGATGGCCTTGGTGGCTTGATCCTCGTTTCCGTTTGCATCGGGTACTCGATTCACAGTCTCTTTCCCGCCTTGGATACGTACTTTCTCAACTCGCTTCCTGACGAAAGTCGCGGCGTCGTTTACGCGGCATTCACTGGCCTTTCCCTGTTAATCGAAGCAAACGGAACTGCTGTCGTCGGCTTGCTCACAGAGGCCGGCTATCGATTTGACGTCGTTTTCCTCGGACTCGCCTTATTCGTCGGATCTGCGATAGTTATCCTCGCCGGACTTCACGTGACGAATCGACTCCCGGGGAAACCGGTGTCATAGCGTGATCTCCCTCAGAGTGAATCACTCAGTTGTAGTCGTATCGAATTGATGCCTTCTCGCGAGCGGCGAACTTCGAAGTGACTCACCCCTCTAAAAAGGAACGGGAGCGAACGGAGACCCCCGCGGAGGACGTATGACTGAGTCCGCCACGGTACCTGAGGTAGAAGTCGAATCGAAACTAAACCGCCGGCCGCCACCGGAGACGGAGCACAGTAGCCGTATCGCGGCATTTCGGTTTGGGCCGCCGAGGAAACGGGGCTAGCGGTGGTGGACGTTCGTCGGCCTCGGTGGTTTCGTTATGTTACTGGACGCCTTTCGTTAGTCCCGTAGATATTATTTCCCGTCTCCGACACTGACTAAATGGCTTCACTTACACTCCACTATGCGCTCCTATTTCTCCTCTGCGAGCCTATGCTATATTGGGGACTGACCTCCGCGCGAAGCAGATATCATGACTCACAAAAATAGCTCGAGAGAGATGATTACAGTACCAGAGACGAGAGTAAAATTCGCCGCCCCAGCATGGCGGGTGCTCCCCGAAGCCGGGGACACGACGGGGCTCGCCGGAGACGGAGAGACGACACGGCACCCTCGGAACCGCGTGCGATCGATCGAAACGGCGCCGACCGCTCCGTTGAATCTCCGGAACCGCATAAACGAGACAGCATCGAGGAGAACGACGAAATGACATTCGCAATCGAGACCACCGGCCTGCGCAAGTTCTTCGGCGACACGCTCGCCGTGGACGGCGTCGACCTCCAGATACCCCGAGGGACCGTGTTCGGTCTCCTCGGTCCCAACGGCGCCGGGAAGACGACGACGATCAGGATGCTTGCGACGCTGCTCCGCCCAAGTGCGGGCACCGCGACCGTCCTCGGACACGACGTCGTGCGGGATGCGGCTGCGGTTCGCGCGAAGGTGAGCCTCACTGGCCAGTACGCCTCCATCGACGAGGAACTAACCGGCCGCGAGAACCTCATCCTCGTCGGGCGCCTGCTCGGATTCTCCTGGCGCAACGCCGGCGAGCGCGCCGACGAACTACTCGACTCCTTCGGCCTGGCCGATGCGGCCAGGCGACAAGTGCGGACGTACTCCGGCGGCATGAAGCGTCGCCTTGACGTCGCCGCGAGTCTGGTCGTCACGCCCGAGGTGCTCTTTCTGGACGAGCCGACGACGGGTCTCGACCCGCGTAGCCGGAACCAGGTCTGGGACATCATCCGTGCAATCGCCGCCGAGGGAACGACCGTGCTCCTCACCACGCAGTATCTGGACGAGGCGGATCATCTAGCGGACCGGCTCGCAGTGATCGACGACGGGCGAGTCATCGCCGAGGGCACGAGCCGCGAGCTGAAGGCCGCGGTAGGCGCCAGCACGCTCCACGTCCAACTGCACGACCACGGACGGCACGCGGAGGCCAAAACCATCCTCGAAGACCTCCTCGGCGTGGAGGTCCTCGACGGAGCCGACCGTGACACGCTCTCTGCGAGCGTCACGGATGACGAGAACGCGGCGGCGGCGCTTTCCGCACTCGCGGGCGCCGGTGTGCGCGTCGACGAGTTCTCGCTCGGACAGGCGAGTTTAGATGAGGTGTTCCTGGCACTGACGGGCCGCCCCGCGGAGGACCAGACCGAGGAGGTGGCGGCATGAGCACCGAGACCGCGGAAACGCCGCCCGTCGTGGAGGAAGATCTGAGCGACGTCCTTTCATCGGCTGAGCGCCCACCACGTGCCGGGGCCGTCTCCGCCTCGGTCACCCTCGGATGGCGGGCTCTCTTGAAAATCAAGCACGTCCCGTTCCAGCTATTCGACGTCACGGCGTTCCCGCTCATGTTTACGCTGTTGTTCACCTATCTCTTCGGAGGCGCCCTCGCGGGGTCGCCCCGCGAGTACATCCAGTTCCTCCTGCCGGGCATCCTGGTGCAGTCCATAGTCTTCATCACCGTCTACACCGGTTTTGGGCTCAATACGGACATCGACAACGGTCTGTTCGACCGCTTCCAGTCGCTCCCAATCTGGCAGCCCGCACCTATCGTCGGCGCGCTCTTAGGCGACGTCATGCGCTACACCATCGCCGCGGTGATGGTCATCGGACTCGGCGTCGTGCTCGGTTTCCGGCCCGGGGCCGGTGTCGCGGGCGTGCTTCTCGCGCTGGCGCTCGTGCTCGTGTTCGCGTTCAGCCTCTCTTGGATCTGGATCGTCGTCGGGCTGACAGTCGAAAAGCCCGAGTCCGTCATGACAATGAGCTTTCTCCTGCTGTTTCCGCTCACGTTCGTGTCCAACATCTTCGTCGACCCCGCGACCATGCCGGGGTGGCTCCAGATCGTCGTCGACGTCAACCCGGTCACGCACCTCGCAGACGCCACTCGCGGTCTCATGCACGGTGGCGTCGAGTTCGTGGACGTCGCGTGGGTGCTCGTCACCTCCGTCGTGATCGTCGCCGTCTTCGCGCCGCTTTCGCTCCGGAAGTACCGCGAGGAGCGGTAGCTCCGAGTCCGGCGAGGTCATGAGTGAACCTACATGACCGACGCCCACTCCACCGACCCCGCGCGTTTGTTGCGACGGAACCGTGCTACAGGTGGAAACGACGATTTAACGGATGAAGACCAATATTACACAGCGACGGGTTGCGAGCAACTGTCGAAGGGGAAATGTTGGGATAGGCGTACTCGATGATCTCTATAGCCCAGAAGTGATCGAGGTACACGGTGATCGTGGCTTAGACTTCGTCTGGCACGACTTGGAACACGCCGGGCCACCCCCGCGTGACGCTGACGCTCTCGGAAAGCGAGATTCGCGCCTCCCGTGGCGCCTCAGACTTTGTCGGTGGGATTGGCCTCGAAGAATCCGGTGTGAGCAAGAAGTACTCACGGGAACTTGCGCGCCGAACGCTGCCGTGACTTCGAACGGTGCGTTCGTAGGAAGGGCGTCGATGGTTCGTATCGGGGCCGTGAGTTCGAGATTACGATTGTGAACTCGAACAGGGAGTAATACTATTCCAGGAATCGACGTGAGATAGCTAAATCGAATACCTCTTGTTCTCGCGGTTCTCGCACTCAGATGGCAGCAAAAACACGACCTTCGGCTCGATCAGACCGTCGAGGTCGGTGTGACCCCTATGACCCGTTTGAGAGTGAGGACTCGGACATCGTGCGGCGGCGTTCTTGAAGATACCTACCTATGAATATCGTATTCGACCCGATGTACGGCACGGCGGTACATGCGTTGAAACTTGAGATGCCGGAAACGTCACTCGTCGTCTGCAATTGCATCGATGAGGGGCAGACCTACGAGGGCCCGCGTCTCGTCGATTGGGCCGACGGCGACGATGAAGTGTGGGCACTGTTCCACGAAATACCCGCTCGTCGCGTGGAGCAACCGATCGGTGCTTTAAGCCACTAGTTCCCACAGCGGTACATCTATCATAAAAACAGTAGTCGACATCCGCGAGGACGCCTCGCGTTCTTCCAGCACGATATCCACGGGTGGATGCTCAAACGACGGAGATCCTCACTCGGGATACGTACACGAGCCTCGTCGCCGACCACTTCTTCGAGAATCCGTCGCCGACCGCTGAGTCGTACTGTAGCAATTCGCGGCTTCCAACGCGACTCCGGACAGAGTTCCTACCGGGTATCTCGGGACTATCGCGGCGGTCACCCCGACGGCGAGATTTCATCGTCGGTACCCGTTGATGAGATAGCCAAAGACCAACGCGGAGATGATCGATGCGATAGCGACGTTGACCATCGTATATGCTTCGAACATGTGATGGGCGACAACGCCAACTGCGAAGGCGAGCATCGGGAAATCCACGCGGTCGTATCGAAGTAAGCCTTCAGTGATACTCCCGAACATCAACACCAGGTACGCGAACCCACCGACGATCCCGGTGTGTATGAATATCACCACGTAGGAGTTGTGTGGTGAGTATCCGCGGAAGTTCGGGTCCGGCACGAACGGTGCGATCAGTTCGTCTTCGGGGACGATTCCGTAGCCGAACGGCCCCTGCGCACTCAGCACCGCTCGCAGGCCGCCCTCCCAGAGCGCAAATCGACCGTGGGGTTCGATCGGAACGAGGGAGAGGAACATCCCCACGAAGAAGAGAATCAACAGTCCAATGAACACAATCGTAGAATAGGCTGCGGTCCGTCTACCGAGGCCGATGTACGCGACGTATATCGCCGCCGCGAGCGCAAAGGCGAGCCAACTCGCCCGAGAGTAAGTTGCGTACAACCCGATACCATTGACCACGACCATCACTCCGGCAATCGGAACGAGCGAGAACGATTTACGGCGAACAGACTCACCCGCAAGCACGAGCGCCGCGAACGCGCCCGCGAACGCGAGTCCGCCGAGGGTGTTCGGGTTCTCGAAGATGGATTGCAGATAGTGAAATTTAGCGCCGAGCAGCGGGGGGGTGAACTGTGATGCGAACAATCGGATTTGGAACCAAGAGACCTGGTATTCCCCGAGCACGTAAGCCGGCAGTCCAAGCCCGACGGCGAACGTGGAGGCGAGACTCACACTCCAGAGGAAGATATCGCGTGAGACGTGTCGCGGGATGAAAAAGAGGTTCATTCCGAAGAGTAGCGTGACGAAGACGACGTAGACCGCCTGCGATGACCCAGCGGCCATCCTGTCGAGGTGGAAGAAGTACACACCGAGCACCGTCGCGTACGCCGCGATATAGAGCGCCCGTTCTTTGAGGAAGTCAACGAGATCGTATCCGAGGAGCGGATACAACAGAAAGTAGCAGTAAAGGAGAATAATTTGGATGGTGCGCCCCTCGTCTGCGGGCGGGATGTACTTGTACTCCTGACGGAGGAGGGCGGACGTCAGCAGAATCGCGATCGCCAGTTGAGCGACGTGGAGCCAGAGATTACGATCGATTCGATAGTAGGCCTGTACGAATAGTAGGAGAGGGGCGAAGAAAACGTACAAGAGGTTGAGATAAAATGACCCGTACCATTCGGGACTGTTCGTCGCTCGAAGGAGCACGTCAGCAAAGACGATAACGATGAGAAAGAGCTGCGTGAGTGAGAGAAGAAGGGGCGTACGCTGAAACCGGCCCGTCGGGAATATCGCCGAGGATTCTTGCTGTTCGCCCATACTCATTTGGTCTCGACTCTTGTGCGCTAGATGCCTAACTACGCCGTTATAGACTCTTTTGCTCCGTTTTGAAAATTGATGACGAGATTCATATTTTATCAGTCGCTTTCTTCTATCGGAGAACCCGTCGAACTGACCGAAAACCGATGTAAAAGTCCCTGCGCTGTTTTCGAGTGGCGTACTGTAGACCGGTCTTCCGAGTTCTCGTCGTTATAGATATCGAAAATAAAGTATCGTTTTGGCTAGCGGTTGGCGATGTATCGGGCGATGATCGCGAGCGGGATGACGGGGATTGCGGCAGCCGTCACGATCAGGATCGCTAAAACGACCGTTTTCGTGAGTACCCCCGAGTCATCCCACACCGCTCGTGTTACGTCGTCGATCCCCCGTGCGATGCGTTTGATTCGTCCAGCCATTTGGATCACCGGAACGCGGTCCGTCGATCGGACTAGTTTCGAGCCCGGTTCCGTACGTCTTTCGGCAGCACTTCAGTCGGTGTTGACAGCCACCCCGGCAGAAAGCCAGAAACGGTGGGGATCCTCGGCGGGGAGAGTACGGTTGCGCGTCCCCCCGGCAGCGACGGTCCTCACTCCTCTCGGACGCTCGGATGCTGAATCGGGTCGTCGGGGTGCGGCTCGGCGAAGAACTCTCGCATGACGTCGAGAGATTCGCGCTCGCGACGCTTTCGTTCCTCCGGACCGATCTCCTCACAGCCCGGCGGAATCTCGCGGTCACGCCCGGTAAAGTACCCCTCGGGAGCGATCCAGTCGTGATAGAAGGCGACGTCCGAGTCCTCGATCACAGCCCTCCCGACGGACGCGCCGTGACCGGCGACGATAATCGTTTGGTAGGGCTGGAGGGCAAGCCGCCCCGCGGCGTACAATCCGGGAACTCCGGTTCGTCCGCGGTCGTCGGTCTCGACGAACGATTTACCGCGCTCGATAATCTCGACGCCGTCGATTCCCTCGAGGAAGTCGACCGTATTCTTCGTGGCGGCGATAACGGCGGATGCGGTGAACACCTCCCCTGACGCTGTCTCGGCGGCGAATCCGTCGTCGGTCGATTCGAGACTAACGATTCGCGCTTCGCGGCGCTCACACCCGGCGCGCTCGGCGTGGTCGGCCATCATATCCAACAAGAGTCGACTGTTGACGCCGGCGGGGAATCCCGGATAGTTCTCCAAGTGCGCGTTGCGGCGGAGAATCGGATCGCCGTCGTTGACGATGAGCGTCCGGAGATCTGCTCGTCCGGTGAAGATGCCGGCCGACAGTCCTGCGGGACCGCCCCCGATGATCAGGACGTCGTGTTCGGTGGCGCTTGCCATGTCCAAAGGCGAAGCCACGACGAAATATAAATTACTCAATCGGGATGCGGTCGTCGTCACCGGGACGAATGTCGAGACGATCGCAGAGGTCCGGAATAGCCTTCGTGAGCAGGGTGGCGGCTCCATCGTAGGGTGATTGCGATACCGTCTCTTCGGGATACGGTTTGCCAGCGGAGCGGAACACGGCCTTCAGGAACGCGGTTCGAGCGTTCTCGTTTTCGAAGAGTCCGTGAAGGTAGGTGCCGAGAACACGATTTACCGCGGCGCTTCCCTCGCCGATCGGCTGATCGATTCGTCGCGTCGGTGTCGTCCGCCCCATGTGAATCTCGTACCCGTGAACCGTCCCTCGCGCACCGGACAGTAGCTCGACCGGGTCGAGCGTTCGAGTTACTCGTGCGACGCGTTTCTGAGCCGAGAATCGCGTTTCGACCGGGAGCAGGCCGAGACCGGACACGACGTCGTGGTCGGCCGTGCTTTCGATCGACGCGTTCGTGATTCGCTCGCCGAGCATCTGATACCCGCCACAAAGGCCGACGATGGGGCCGGAGAAATCGGTCAGTTTCGCGTCGAATCCGGCGTCCCGCAGGGCGAGCAAATCATCGACCGTGTTCTTCGACCCGGGGAGGACGACCGCGTCGACACGATCGAGACTGGACTGAAGTGGAAGGTACGCGACGCGGACGCCGGGTTCGTTCGCGAGCGGTTCGAGATCGGTAAAATTCGATATCCGCGGTAATCGCGGAACGCCGATCGTTACGGATCGACCCTCGGGGACGACGTCGTCGCCGAGAATGGCCGTCTCACCCGGCTGCGGAAGCGAGACGCTGTCCTCCGCCGGAAGACCGGGGTCGTCGTGGGGAAGGATACCGAGAACGGGAACGCCCGTTCGGTCTTCGATCGCTTCGATGCCGGACGTTAAGAGCGACTCGTCCCCGCGAAACTTCGTGATGATCGCCCCGCGAATACGGTCACGAACGTCGTCCGGCACGAGTTCCAACGTACCGTAGAGGCTGGCAAACGCGCCGCCGCGTTCGATGTTCACGAGCAGGAGAATCGACGCGTCCGCGAACCGCGCCGTCTCCAGGTTCGCAAGGTCGCGGTGACGGAGGTTGATTTCGGCGATGCCGCCCGCTCCTTCCGCGACGATGACGTCGTACTGGTCCGCCAACCGCTCGTAGGACTCGATCGCGGCACGTCGCGCCGGCTCCCAGTGCGACTCGTAGTACGATCCGGCGGCGACGTTTTCGACGGCCTCGCCGTGAAGGACGAGTTGGCTTTCACCGTCGCCGCGCGGTTTCAGGAGGACCGGATTCATATCCGTCGTCGCCGGAACCCGAGCGGCTCGCGCCTGAACGTACTGCGAAACGCCGATTTCGCCCCACTCCCCGGCGGGATCGACGGCGACTCGAGCGTTGGTGCTCATGTTTTGCGCTTTAAACGGTGCGACTGACACGCCGCGTCGGGCGAGCAGTCGGCACAGTCCTGCAGTCACGGTGCTCTTCCCGACGTGGCTTTCCGTCCCTGCGACGAGTACCGTTTTCGTCATCAGTACTCGGTTCCCTTCCGAGCACGTTGCCCATCGTCGATGGGGTGTTTCTCCTTGCGGACGTTGGTGACGAGATCCGCGTGATCGAGGAGATACTCCGGCCTGCGGTGCCCGCCCGTGAGGACAAGTTCCAAGCTCTCGGGCTTCGATTCGACGAGAGCGACGACCGACTCCGAATCGATCAACTCGCGGTTCACCGCGTAGAGAATTTCGTCCAGAATCAACATGTGAACCCCCGCGTCGGGCGGGCCGTCGAGCGGGAGCGATTCGTCGAGGGTCGCCTCTCCTGCGGCGCGGACGAGTTCTTCGGCCCGTGCGAACCCCGCTTTCGCTTTGGCGACGTGCTCGTCGTCTTCCGATCCGTCGAGGAACCCGTGCCAGCCGTAGTTTCCCGTGTTCTCGTAGCTAAAGCCGGGAAAGTGGTCGATGGCGTTGTACTCACCGCGGACGTCCTCGACGCTCGACGCCCCACCCTTCATGAACTGGAGCATGTGGACGCGGTAGCCGTGTCCCGCCGCGCGAAAGCCCATTCCCAGTGCTGCGGTGGTCTTTCCCTTGCCGTCTCCCCACCAGAGTTGAACGAGCCCGAACTCGCCGGGAGCGTCGGGTTCGATGGGTCGGGCCGTCGGTGTTCGCCCCTTTCCGGGCGTTCGTTGCAGTTGTCCGTCGCGGGTCGTCTCGGTGGTATCTGTTTCGTCGTTTGACATGGTTACAGTGTGTCGATGAAGGTGTCGAACGCGCCACTCTCGGCGTGAAGGTGACAATACGTGCCGACCGTCTCGAACTCGGTCAGTCCGTCACGCTCCCCGTCGATGCCGGTTCCACGTATCACGTCGAATGCGAACGTGGCGTCGGATGCGACGTTCGCATTCGAATAGTGAAATTCGTGGCCCCGAAGCGTCTTCCCTGCTCCGGCCGTCAGCGTGTTCGAGCGGGCGCGAAGTTCGATATGGTCGAGTGCTTGATACCGGTCGTTCATTCGAACGTCGGCGGGAAGCACGCCCGCCATCGGGTGCGTCCGGCCGGAGGTAGTGGTGAGCGATTCGGACAACGCCATCAGCCCGCCACACTCGCCAAGAATCGGCACACCATCGGTCGCTCGCTCGAAAAGCGTCGACAGTGATGGACCGTTGGCAAGCCGTTCCGCGTGGAGTTCCGGGTAGCCGCCGGGTAGGTAGATGCCATCGCAGTCAGGGAGATCGTCACCAGCCGTCGGTGCGAACGTCACGACCTCTGTCCGCGCTCGGAGTCGTTCCGCGACGGCTGGGTAGACGAACCGGAATGCGTCGTCTCGAGCGACCGCGACGCGCCGATCGCGAGTCGGGTTCGGGTCGTCTGTCGGCGGATGGGGTGGCTCGCGAGCGATAGCCAACAGTCGATCCACGCGAACGTGAGCCGCGGCCTCGTCGAGCGCGTCCGCGTCCACCGGTTGCTCGTCGCCCATGTGTAACCCGAGGTGGCGGTCGGGTATTTCGAGATCTGCTATCGGCGGAATCCGCCCGAAATACTCCAGTTCGTCGGGAAGCGCGTCACGGATGCCCCGCTCGTGCCGCCCACCGTGAGCGCGTTGTGCGAGTACGCCGACAACGTCGACGTCCACTCCCGCACGTTCCGCATAGGCTCGAAATCCGAGTGCCGTCGCAGCCACGCTCTCCATTCCCGCGCTCGCGTCGACGACGAGGACGACCGGCAGGTCGAGAACCTCGGCAACCTGCGCGGTACTCGAGCGATCTCCATCGTACATTCCCATGACGCCTTCGACAACGCACACGTCGCCGATCCCGCGATGATAGTTTCGCCGAACCCCGTTCGCTCCTTCGAGCCAAACGTCGAGCGTGCGCGACGGGCGGCCCGCGACGGCGGTGTGGTGACTCGGGTCGATGAAGTCCGGCCCCGTCTTCGCGGGCTGAACGGTCCGCCCGGTTGCTTGCAGTGCCTCGATCACGGCGAGCGTCGCGACGGTCTTCCCGACGCCCGAAGCCGTTCCGGCGATAATAAATCCATTCATCGTCGAGCTCTCGTCGGTGCTGCTAGATTGTCCGTAGGGACGATGCGTCCGCCGTTGCTTCCGAGGGAGGCCGATGCGACCGTTCGCTCGAACCCGCACGACAGTTCATCTGGCGCAAGTTTAGTTTCGTTAGGTAAATACTTATTGTATAACTTTGTACCGGGCTCATATGCGAACGAAAGCGATACTGATCAGTCTCTTGTTCTTGGCAACAGTTACTGTTCCGCCGGCGGCGATGGCGACGCCGACGTCGCCGCAAAATGCGAGCTGTTCGTTTCCAGTGTCGAAGGTCGACGCGACCGGAACGACGGTATCGCTCGACAAGGAACCGCGGCGCGTCGTCACGCTCTCACCGAGTGCTGCGCAGACGATGTGGGAAATCGGTGCGAAAGGGAAAGTCGTCGGGGTGACGCAGTACGCGAACTACCTGAAAGGAGCGAACGAGAAGGCCAACGTGTCCGGTTCCGGCCAGTCGTTCGTCAACATCGAGAAAGTCGTGGCGCTCAAACCCGATCTCGTCCTCGCACCGAACTCGGTCCCCAAACGGACCGTCAAGAAGCTCCGTGATGCAGGACTGACGGTGTACTACTATCGACGGGCGGCTACTATCGAGGACGTCTACCGGGACACCACCGTTACCGGTCGTCTCGTAGGTGAATGTGATGGTGCGGCGGAAACCGTCTCGTGGATGAAAGACCGCGTTAAGACCGTTCGACAGGCTGTCGAGGGAGAAAAGCGTCCGGACGTGCTGTACCTTTTCTACGGGTATACCGCCGGCAAAGGAACGTTCATCAACGAGATCGTCCAGATTGCGGGCGGAAACAACGTCGCCGCCGAAGTGGGTGTCTCCGGCTATAAACAAATCAGCAAGGAAGTAGTCGTCGAGCAGAACCCCGATTGGATCGTCCTGAATGACAACGACCCTGCCGTTCCGGAAGGTGCCGCTTACGAAAATCTCACCGCTATCCGGAAGAACCAGACCGTCGTGGTCCCCATTGAGTATCTGAATCAGCCCGGGCCGCGAGTAGTCCATGCCATCACGAACCTCACGAAGCAATTCCATCCGGAGGCGTATGCGGCTGCGAACTCCACCACAGCGAACACCACTACCGAGACGACCGTCGAACCGACGAAAACCTCTGGCGGAAGCGAAGAGACGACGACCGAAACGCAGGGACAACCGGGATTCGGTGTGGCAAGCACCGTCGTCGCGATGCTCGGAGCAATGCTGTTGGTTCGGGGGGAGTACTGAATCCACCGACTGGGATCGTCAACACCTATGGTTCGAACGTGTCGGCCTCTACGTCGGTCGTAACGCCGTATTTCGCATCCTCGACGGAGGACGGAAGCGCTCGCGTCGCGTAGCGCGACCGAAGGCTCGCTCGAACGGCGTCACGAACGCAGACCCGCGCCGCCGCGCCGATCGGCGTGCCGCTCCCGGCGAAGGTCGCTTCGTCCCCGTTCGGGTCGCACGCCGCGATGACCGCGTCCGTGGTGGTCCCGGGGAACCCCGTTTCGGCGAGGAGTGTCGCGGTCTTCGCCTCGACGGCAACCGACAGGAGGGTAGCGAGGCTTCCGTCATCGATTGAACGCCTGGTTCCGACGATAACGTTCACCGTTCCCAGCTCTGCTTCGTCTTCAGTCGCGTCGCTGAGCGATCCGGGTTTCTCTGCTTCCACGGGGAGCGCCGCCGGATTCGAGATGCCGGCGGTGACGACGGCTTCGACCGAACCACACCGTGCACCCCGGGCGTGACGGAGGTCGACGCCCGTGAGGAGCGTCGGGCCGGAGCGGTCGAATCCCGCGCTCGTTCGGCGCTCGTCGATGTAGGCGTCTAAATCCGTCCGCTGAAAGCCTTCGGGAACCGAGATGTTGTATGCGGCGTCCGCGTCGAGCAACCCGCCGTTCCACCCGCTACTGAGCCACGCGGTGTCGGGACGGACGAGTTGGAGGACGTCATCCCGGATCGTCACGTCAAACATCGTCGAGAACGGTCAACAGCCGATCGTTCTCGCCGGGCAACCGCACCGCCACCCGAACGTGCGAGTCGAGGCCGCGGAACGTCGTCGCATCGCGGATGGCGACACCGCGCTCGCGGGCCGTCCGAACGATTTCCTGGGGGTCGCGGTCGCCGACATCCAACAGGAGGAACGGTGCGTCCGAACGATACGCGTTGAACCGACCGCCGAGTGCGTCTCGCATTCTGCTGCGTTCGTTTCGAACGCGTTCGCGGGTTTCCGCGATGAATTCGGCACAACCCATACTGTAGGCCCCGACGGTGGCAGCGGGCGTACCGAGCGTCCACGCTCGGCGGGCGACCTCGAGGCGGTCGCCGACCGTCCCCGTCGCGACCGCGAATCCGGCGCGAAGTCCGGGCAGTCCGAACAGCTTCGTCAGGGATCGAGCGACGACAACGTCCGGCTCTCCCGCCATCGATTCCTGTTCTGTGAAGCCGAGGAACGCCTCGTCGACGAGCAGCGGTGTTCCGGCGTCTCGACACCGGGACGCGTAGCGACGTAGTTCGTCGGCGTCGTAGGCGTCACCGGTCGGGTTGTTCGGATTGCAGACGATGACGAGCGCGTGTTGAGTCGGGTCCGTCGCGAGAATGCGGTCGTGCGGGACGAATTCCGGGGTCGCCCCCTGAAGACGCACTTCGCGGTCGTACTCGCCGAAACTCGGATACGGAACGAGTACTTTGTCGCCCGCGGAAACCGTGAGCTCGATAGTCGACCGAATCGCCGCAAGGCCGCCGGGCGTCGGGGTCACTTCGTCGGGTGCACAGCCAACGTACTCCGCTGCTGCACGACGGAACTCGGGGTAGTCGTCGGGGGGATACGTTCCCGACTGCTCCAGTGCGTCGCAGTACACCTCCTTTACGCCGGACGGCGTTCGCGGGTTGATGTTCGCGCTGAAATCGAGGAGATTCGGATCGTCGGAACTTCCGTGCGGAACGCGTCCGACGCCGTCAACGGAGTCAGGGTTCATGGGAGTCACCGTCGAGTCGGTCGTACACCTCGATAATGCTGTCTCGCACCGAATCCATTTCGACGCCTTCCCGCCGTGCAAGCGCGAGTGCTCCGCCCATACCGACGCCTTCCTTTCCTTCCCCTTCAACGTACCGTCGCATCGATACGTGGTCGGTCTCCTCGAACGCGGGGTCGGTGACTTCGAGTTCGAGCCCCAGGGCGTCACACGCCCGGTCGAGTGCGACCGTATCGTCATCGGCGACGAACGACGTCGTCGCCACTCCGAGCGGTGCGTCGATTCCGGCGTGTCGAACGAGCGCCGCCGCTGCGAGCATCTGCGTCCCGCCCGCGAGGGTCACGTCAGTCCCGGATTCGAGGGCACCGGCGCTGATTCCCGCAACCGCGGCGAGAACGGGGTCGCCCGCGCTCGTCACTGCGAGGATGGGTTCACCGGCCGCTTCACCGCCGTCGAGTTCGCTCGAGGCCAACGCCTCTCCAACGACCCCGCGTTTGAGGTCGAGGGGGTTTTCCCGAAGCGACGACGACACGCCCACGTCCTCTCCCAACGCGGTAAGGACGCCCAATGCGGTCGTCGTCCCGCCGGGAATCGTCTCGCCGACCGTGACTTCGTCGTCGGGGAGTGCCGCGCCGAACCGCCGTCCGGCCTCGTACACCTCCTTCGCGTCGGGAACCGGCTCCGTCTCGCGAATATCCTCGCCGTGTCGTGCACCGACCGAAACCGTCGGCGCACCCGTGGGTCGTACCAAGCCGGCGTCGATGACCGTCGTCTCGAAGTCGATTAGTTCTCGGACGGCGCGCGTAATAACGGCGGGCGTGGGACACCCGCTCGGACTCACCGGAACGATTGGTGCTCGAATCGGCCGCCCGTACTCGACTATTTCGGCGTCCGCGCTCGGCGTGTGCGCCATCAGATCCGGAGATGCGCCGGCGGCGCTGATACCGTCGATTTCGGCAGTCCGCGTCGTTCCCGCGGCGAGGACGAATCTCACACGAACTCCTCCGCCACGGATGCGTCGGTCCGTCGGTTCACGTTGACTGCGAGTCGCGCATCGTAAGTAACGTAGGTGGTTTCGCCGTCGCCGTCGCCCACGACGTTGACGCCGGTCGGGGCGAGTTCCCGACCCTCGTGCTCGAACGTCGTGTCGGTGCTCGCCCCCAACTGCCGCTTGAGCGCGGCGGGCACGCAGACCGTGAGCGAACCGCGCTCGTGCGCAGCGAGAACGCGGTCGATACAAACACCGTCGAGGAGCGGGAGGTCGGCGACGACGGTGAGAACGGGTGGTTCGACGCGGTCGAGGGCGTACAAGAGGTCTTCTACGTAGCCGTCTCCCGGCGCGTCGATGATCGATATCGAACGGGAGTCGAGATGCTGTCGCGTTTCGGGCGTGTGCGGAGAGACGACGGCGCGAACGTCGTCGATTCGGCTCTCGGCTACGGCGTTGCCGACGTGTTCCACCATCGGGACGCCGCCGATTTCGAACAGCGGTTTTTCGACGGGGGCGTCGAGCCGCGTTCCTTTACCGCCGCATATCAGGAGAGCGTCCACGCGACCACCCCCACGTGAAGCGCGACCAGCCGAGAAAGTTCGTTGGCTGCCCCGAACACGTCGCCGCTGATGCCACCGAGCCACGACCGCGCCCACCGGCCGACGATCGCGGTGGTGAGCAGACCGGCGCCCATCGTTCCGATACCAACGAGCGTGGGCCAAGAGAGCGCTACCGCTGGCATCGAGACGACGACTGCGACCGCGAATCCTCCGAGCGTCTGGTCGCTAAGCTGCGAACCCAACCCTTCGTGTGCGAACGTTCCGAAGCTTGCCAGCGCGGCCATTCCTAGTTTCGCGCTAACCTCCGCGGCAACGACGATGGCGATGACGGTCACGGGCGGGAGCGCGACCAAGCCGACCGCTGCGAGGGCGAGTCCGACGACGACGAGGGCGACGGCGAGGAGGGCACCGACGCCGACCTCCGTGTCTTTCATCGCGGCGCGGCGTTTCTCCGGGTCGTGCACCGCGGCCGCATCACCGAGGTCGGCGAGTCCGTCGATGTGATTGATTCCAGTGACTCCGTACACGGTTGCGAGAAACAGCGTTGCACCGGCGGAAGTAGGTAACGGGAGAACCAGTGGAACGGCGAGCAAACCGCCGATAACGTATCCGGCCAGCGGAAACGCCGCCGCCGTCCGTCGAAACGCGTTCCACGCATCCTGGTCGTGGCCGACCGGAAGCCGGCTCAGGAAACCGAGCGCACCGCGAAGCGCCGTTAGAACCACGCGAACACCCCCGTCGTGATGTACGCGAGGACGCTCGCTCGTCGAACGACGCGCACCCCCGCTTCCACGGTTGCGACAGACGGAAGCGTCGCGTTCGGATTGAGCGTGTAGACGCCCGGCTTCTCGAACCGAGCGTCGAGCACCGCGGCGAGGGTCGCCATCGGCCACCCCGAGTTCGGCGACGGTGGCTCGTGCGCCCACGACTGAGCCACCGAAAGCGCATCACCCGCGGTGTCTGCGACTGCTATCGACACGGCGCTGACTCGGGCCGGAATCCACATGACGATATCGTCGAGTCGAGCGCTCGCCCAGCCGACGGGTTTCGAACGGTACCCGAGCATGGAGTCCAGCGTGTTGACCGCCTTCACCCACGTCGCAGCGGCGGCAGCCAGGGGGAGAGAGAAAGGGGCACAGACGCCGAAAGCCAGCAGCGGTGCAACGAGACCGTCGGCCAAATTCTCGGAGAGGCTCTCGGCGACCGCACTCCGAATCTGTCCCGGCGAGAGGGTCGACGCGTCGCGTCCCGCGAGCGCCCGAACCTCCCGGCGGGCGGCCTCGATGTCCGTCTCGGTCAGTTCGGTCACCTCGGACGCGGTTTCGAGGAGCATCCGCATGCTCGTCGTTGTAAACAGAACGATACCCGCGAACAGTGCAGCGACGAAGGGATGCACCGCGAGGGCGAACCGGACGAGAACGCCGACAACGACGGCGGCTATCGCGGGGAAGCCCACCGCGATTAGTACGCCGATGCCACGGGGGGCTACCCATTCGCGGTCGACCGCGGCAACCGCGTTCCCGAACCAGACCACTGGATGCAGTCGCGTCGGCGGTTCCGCGAAGCGCCAATCCAAAAGGAACGCGACCGCGACCGCGAGGACACCGTAGGGGGTCATTGCGATCGCTCCAGTTCCGTTACGACGTCGCGGAGCGGTACGTCATCGAGGAGAATCGCGGTGGCTCCCGCTTCGGTCGCGCCGCCGTCCGTCTCCGAATCGTCGCCGACGTGGGTGAGTTCGGAGAGCGGAACACCGAGACGCTCTGCGATTTCGCGGAACGCGCGTTCGTCCGGTTTCCGCCGCCCGCAGTCGACGCTACTGACGACTGCGTCGAAGGCCTCGAAGTCGAGCGCAGAACGAACGAGGGTTCGTTGTACCAACCCTGGAACGCTACAGTTCGAGAGGACACCAACCGATCCACGGTTGGCGGCGGCGGAGACGGCGGTCCGGGCCCCCGGACGGGTTCGAACAGTTGGTTCGAACGCGTCCAGTAACGCCGCGCGAACGACCGCGTGAGAAATTTCCCTGCCGCGGGATTCGAGTCCCGCCTCAACGTGTTCGACGAGCGAGAGCTCTGCGCCTGGAGGGGTTTCGATGTGGTGCGTCGCGTAGACGACCTCCCAATCGCCGGGGACGGAGACGCCTCGTTCGGTGAGTGCAGTCGCAACGGCCCGTGCAGGGTCGTCTGGAGGAGTGACTTCGACGAGCGTTCCGAAGAGGTCGAACGAAACTGCCACGAAAAGACGATATGAAGGCGGGTTATTTGAATCATGAGGAGATCGAGCGTCCGTCGGGGATCGGCGAAGTGACACTGAACGAGCACGGCATGCCACCGACAGGCGTTCCGTCACCCCCTTCGAACACTGGGAGAAGTGGTCGACGAGGACGTAGAAAGGCGTGCTGATAAAGACTCGAAACAGCAGCACGTCGCTTCTCGCCACGGCGACGGACGAATCCATCGTCCGGAAGGAGGTGTGGCTCTTGTCGCGTCAGGTGTTGTCGAAAAACCCGGAATCCAAACACCGCGTCACGAACCGTTGCGGGCAACTGTCGGCTACTGCCCTGTAAGTCTTGGATCGGGGTTGGTGGTGTCGAGCGGACGGTGGAACGCGAGTGCGCGCTGACGACGGTGTCCGTGGACGCTGGTCGATTTCGGCGGTACTCTACCGTATTTTTCACCGGGCGTCAGAGGACGACTTCACCGTCTGGGAGCAGTTCGCGCTCCGTTCGCCTTGCTTCGGTGCCCTCTTTGACGAGGGTTGGTTCGTCAACCGGTTCTGCGGACCGGTTCGGATCCGGTTCGACGCGTGTAAGCATCGCCGAGAAGACCGACCCTCGCCGGCCGCCCGCCGAGACGATGCCGCCGAATTTGCGTTCCTCGAAGGAGGTCGCATCTGGGTGGGGAAACTCCTCACGGATGATTTGTGCTGTCTCTTTGACGTAGTCAGCCGCCTGCTGCTGAGAGTACGCGCTTTCCTCGTAGTACGTTGCGGCGTACTTCTCGTCGAGTTCTTCGGTCGAGTGTTCCGGCGATTCGTAGCATACCGACCCTTCCGTGGCGTACCCGCTTGCGAATCAAACGTTCATCGTGAAGCTATCCGGATACCGGAGAATGATAGGGAAAAAGAGCATATCGGTAACCGTGGTCCGCTGTTGGATTCGCCATAAGCCCTCGAGGTAGTACGACGTCAGTGCCCCAATTCGGTCGTCTCGCTCGCCACGGTGATACGCCGTCGCAACCTTTGCGTAGTCGTCCCCCGCGATCTGGCGGAGTCGCCGCGTGAAACTCTCGGCGACGCGTTCGAGTTCCGTATCGTAGGCGTCGAGCAACGAGACGTCTGGATCGGCGAGCATCTCCGCTTTCTTCTCTCGGGCGTCCGCCACGGTCATCATATTCTCGTGGAAAATCCGCTCGGCGTTCTCGTCGGCAAGCGGTGTTGTCACCGCTTGCCGATGCAGGACTCCTGCGTCGCCGTTGAATCGATACCGCTCCCCCCTCATGCAACGTTCCCCTCTGCGACGAGGGGCCATTAATCGTTGGGGCGCGCACACGGTGATCGGAGTCAAATATTCCGCTGGCCGTGTGGAAACCGCTGAGGTGACGATTCGGTGCGATAGTAAATCGACCCAGAATATCGGGAGTCACGCCGATAGGGCTTCCCAATCGTGTGTATTCAGTATGGTAGACGATGCTCGCAGCTGCGACAGTACCATTGATGAACCGGAGACAGAACCGACTACCGACCGGTGGATTGCCGACGCTAAGGTTCTCGATGCGGCGCTCCCCAGCGACGTACAAGAGACATTAGGGCAGCTCCTCGGTACGGAACCAGTAGAAACGTTGGGCGATTGGGTAGCCGAAGTTCGTCGTCACACCGGCGACGAATCAATCGCAATCGACGATTTGTGCCACGCCAGTATCGAGACGGGTCACCTGGGCGAAATGGATGGAAAAACGTACCACTTCCGATGCTTCTACGACGCGGTGATACTGTCCGCCCTCGCAGAGACACCCGTCGACATCCGAACCGAAAGTCCGGACGGAGCAGTAATCGAAGCACGCGCGGTGGGAACTACCGAGTTGACAGTCATCCCCGAAACGGCGGTCTTTTCGTTTGGTGTTCGTGACCCTACTGAACCAGTCTCGAACGAGGGACCGTCACCCGTAGATGTCTACGCGGCAGTCTGTCCCTACGTTAGGGCGTTCCCCCGTCTCGAAGCGTACGAACGGTGGGTGAGGACCGTTCCGGCAGCGACCGTCGCACTGCCGCTTGCGGGTGCAACGAACGTGGCAGCCAAACTCGTCGAATGATCGGTCGACCGGACGGTGGCTCAATATTCACTCCGACCACACGGAACTCGTGACGCGAGGAGAGGCGCTTTCGGTCGTCAGGTCGACGCGGAAGTCCGTTATCGGAACTGCCCGGAGGGGGTCCGCTTCAGAGGTGGTAGCTCACTAGATTTCGTTCGGCACGTTGCAAATGTTCGGCGACCGTGGACGGATCGACACCCAGTTCAGCGGCGATGTCTTCGGTCGTCACCGCTCGTGGCACCTCGTAGTACCCCATGTCGTAAGCGGTTCGGATAACCTCGCGTTGGCGGTCGGTCAACTCGTCCAGCGGTTGCTCACGACCTGCATACGCGCCGAACTTTCTGAGGGTCGTCGAAATTCCGGCAGTTTCGTACTCGTCGATGGTGTCAGAAATCGCCTCCTGCGATCCAACGAGCGACATGGTGGCACCGCGATCGCTCACCTCCGGATCACACGTGCCGACTAAGTCGTTCACCTTGTCGGAGAGGGTTTCCGGGAGGTCCGGTGCGGTAAACGCGATGATGTAGAGGTGCGCGTCGTTCGAGACTTCGACGTGTTCCCACTGGTCGACGCACTCGATCGACGACAATCGGTCTCCGTCGATCTGCGTCTCCACCGTCACTTGCACGATGGCACCAGTCCCATGGCACACAAGTTCCTCAAAGTCTCGAATTCCGGCTTCACGACAGAGCAAGACGAGTCCTGCGATACCCATCGTGTCGAACTCCGAATCGCTGATCGTCACGTGGGCTTCCCTCATGGCACTACGTGCCACTCGTCGGGAACCCAATAAAGGGTTGCGCCCAATATACTGGGCTGTGGTGTCCAGTGTGAAGTGATGAACTGAGGCCTCGTTTCGCTCCCAGCTCCGCTGACGGCGAATTCAACCGCTGCATCGCCCCCTCGCGCGGCACGATCTTCCAAACTACGGATTCGCAGCGCGGTAGACGAGCTGCGAGGTGAGCATAAAACGGCCCAGCATATCCGGAGCGCAATCTTTGGCTATCCTTCCAGTATCGCTATGACGATGACCGTGATTCAGACGGACGGCCTCACCAAACGCTTCGACGATGCCGTGGTCGTCGATAGCCTCAACTTAGACGTTACGGAGGGCGAAGTGTTCGGCTTCCTCGGCCCGAACGGCGCGGGGAAGTCCACGACAATCAACATGCTCCTGGATTACGTGCGTCCAACAGCGGGAACCGCGACGGTACTCGGCATGGACGTCCACGAGGAATCGGAGGCGCTCCGCGAACGCATCGGCGTCCTCCCGGAGGGGTTCGGCCTTTACGAGCGTCTCTCGGGACGGCGACACCTCGAGTTCGCCGTCGATTGGAAGGACGACGACGACGATCCCGATGCGGTGCTGAACCGGGTCGGTCTAGCGGAAGGCGATGCCGCCCGCGCAGTCGGTGACTACTCGAAGGGGATGCGACAACGGCTCGCGCTCGGGATGGCGGTGGTCGGCAACCCAGATCTTCTCGTCCTCGACGAGCCCTCTTCCGGTCTCGATCCACACGGAATCCGTGAGATGCGCGAACTCGTCCGCGAGGAAGCCGAGAGCGGAACGACCGTGTTCTTCTCCAGTCACCTGCTCGGTCAAGTGGAGGCCATCTGTGATCGGGTCGGCATCCTGTACGAGGGTGAACTCGTGGCCGTCGATACCGTGGAAGGGCTGCGGAAAACCGTTGGGGCAGGCTCCGAACTGCGCCTGCACGTGACCGACGACGTGGACGTCGACGTGCACGATATCGAGGGCGTCGATTCAGTGCGATCTGCGGATGGCATCTTCCGGGTCAAATGCTCGGATTCGCATTCGAAAGCAACGGTCGTCACCCGGCTCACTAACGCCGGCGTCGGTATCCTCGACGTCACCTCAGAGGAAGCCTCGTTGGAGGACGTGTTCGCGGCGTACACGACGGGCGATAGCGTTCCCGAAGCGCAACGAATCGAACCTGCGACGGCCACGGAGGCGTCGACATGAGGGCCACTTGGATGGCCATCGCTCGCAAGGACTTCGAGGACGCCGTGCGCTCGAAGATGCTGTGGGGACTCATCCTCGTCTTCGTCGCTTTTCTGGTGATGTCGTTGCTCTCCGCCGAACGACTCTTCCCGGAGACCGTGACTGTCGACGCCGCGATGGCGCTGACGGGCGTGGCGATGCTCGCGCAACTGTTCGTTCCGGGCATCGCGTTGGTCGCCGGCTACATGGCGGTCGTCGGCGAACGCCGCTCGGGGAGCCTGCGACTACTGCTGAGCTATTCCTTCAGCCGGTTCGACGTCGTAGTTGGAAAACTCGTCGGACGGACGCTCGTCACCGGTACGGCGCTGCTCGTCGGGTTCGCCGTGGCCGGCGTTCTCGTCGTCGCACTGTACGGCGCTCCCGACGGTATCGCGTTCGTAGGATTCGTAGCCACCGGCGTGTTGGTCGGGCTGACGTTCACGGCTCTCGCCGTCGGGGGGTCCGCTGCGGCGTCGACCAGAGGGCGGGCGATGCTACTCACCGTCGGGTCGTTCACGGGGATGCTATTCTTCTGGAAACCGATGGTCGTTGGACTGTACTACGCGGTCACCGGGTCGGTCCCGGGGTTCCGAGCCGAGCGGTGGTACTTCTTCCTCAAGCGCCTCAATCCGCTCGAGGCCTACCGCGTGCTTACCGGAACCGTCCTCGACCGGCGGGTGAACGAGGTTCCCGAGTTTCCCCTCGAAGACGTTCCCGCCGGTTCCCGATTCGAGAGACTCGAACTCGCTAACCGTCTCGCGGGCGAGGTTCCGTTTTATCTCGCGGACTGGTTTTCGGTGGTCGTCTTGCTCGCGTGGGGCGTTGTCCCACTGGTCGTAGGCTACTGGTGGTTTAAGCACACCGACCTCGGTTAGATTCGAGAAGAACGACGACCGCAGCACGCCAAAAAGGCTCGATTTCTCTCAGCGCCAAGGGTTCGTTCGTCTCCAAAACGGATTCGGATTACCACCGTCGTTACTCGGCGAACGCGATAAACGGCCATACAGATGCGGGAAGTACGCGCAAAGAAATCGAACAGACGTAAAGAACGGCAGGAGCACTCGACAGATGTCAATCGTCGACGTACAGGGTGTCGAGGACGTACTCGTCGATGGCCCGGCGCGCTTCTTCGGGGGCGTCGTCGTGTCCGAGGGAGATTCGTCGTTCGCGACCGACGTGGATCACGTCCGTGATGAGCTGCCCCACGAGGTTGGCGTCGACGTCGCGGAAAACACCCTCTTCGATTCCTTCTTCGACGACCTCGACGATGCTTCCCCGAATCTGGTCGTAGTGCTCGTTGAGGGTCGCTCTGTGCTGGTCGTCGTTTTGGGCGTGTGCGAACAGTTCGTGGTAGACCCTCATGCGGTCCCAGTGGGTGAACTCGTCGAACTCCGGTCCGAACAGACACTGGTCGATTCGAGCGTCGAGTTCCGTCCGCGGATCCGCGTCCGCTTCCACTTCGACGCTCCCCTCGTACTGCTCGATGATGTATTCTAGAAAGGAGGACATCAGGTCGTACTTCCCGTCGAAGTGATAGTGGATCACCTGCCGGGTCAGTTCCATCTCCTCGCCGATGTCGCGCATCCTGAGATCCTTGTATCCGTGTTTACTCAACGCACGGAACGTCGCCTCCATGATCACCTCCCGCGTATCTTTGGAGGTGACCTTCCCGTCGGATTCGCTCATACTGTTGCTCCGGTGGAGAGCCATATAATCTGATTGTTTCAGCGATTTCCCGCCGTTGTTTACCGGACGGTAAATTTTTAACCTCTTGGTAAGACTGTGCTACCGTGCATGACAGAAACACTCATACGAAACGGAACGGTCGTTTCGCTCGATCCGGAGATCGGGGAGTTAGACGGAGCTGACGTCCTGATAGAGGACGGGGAGATCGTCGAGATCGGTCACGGTCTGACCGCGTCGAACGCCGACGTGATCGACGCGGAGGACCACATCGTCCTCCCCGGATTCGTCGACTCGCACATCCACCTCTGGCAGACGCAGGTTCGAGGGATAGCCGGCGACTGGTCGCTGATGGGAGACTACTTCCAAGATATGCTCGGCAACATCGCCGGACTCTACCAACCCGAGGACATGTATCTCGGAAACCTGTTCGGCTCGCTCGAGAAACTCCACACCGGGACGACGACGGCCATGGACTGGTCACACGCCATCAACACGCCGGAACACGCCGAGCGGGCCGTCGACGGTATCAAGGACGCCGGGCTCCGGGCGCTCTACGCGTACGGTCCGCCGGGCAACGACGCCGAGACGTGGTGGTTCGACAGCTCGACGCACCACCCGGAGGAACACGTCAAAGAACTTCGCGACGACAAGATCGCGGAGGACGACCTGCTGTCGCTGGGGGTTGCCCTCCGCGGCCCGGACTTCACGACCGAGGAGGTCGCGCGCAGCGACGTCGAACTCGCCCGCGAACTCGGCGTCGTCGCCACCATTCACATGGGGGCGGCGCAGTGGACATCGTCCGAGTACAACCCCGACTATCAGGGCTTCGGCGCGATCAGCGACATGCTGGGCCCTGACGTGAACGTCGCCCACGCGAATCACTTTTCCCAGGAGGACATCGAACACGCCGTCGAGCAGGGCGTCTCGTTCTCGGCGACGCCCGAGGTGGAGATGCAGATGGGCCACGGCATCCCAGTCACCGGGAAAGTACTCGAGGCAGGCGGCCGTCCGACGTGGGGCGTCGACGTCTGTTCCAACGTCAGCGGCGACATGGGGAGCCAGATGCGAATCGGCCTCCAAGTCCAGCGGATGCTCGAGAATCAGACGCTCCTCGAGGAGGGCGACGAGGTGATGAGCGTGAATCTAACCGCCCGCGACACCCTCGAGATGGCGACCATCGAAGGGGCACGGGCGCTGAACATGGAGGACGAGATCGGGACGCTCACCCCCGGGAAGCGGGCGGACATCGTCATGATCGACGCCAGTGACTTCATGACCGCTCCCTCCCACTCGCCCATCCAGACGGCCGTGTTCCAGTCCGACCCGTCGCACATCGACACGGTACTCGTCGACGGCGAGGTCGTCAAGGCCGACGGTGAGCTACGCAATTCGAAGGTCAACGAGGAGTTCGACCGATTCGTCGAGTCCGGCAACCGCCTCATCGAGGAGGCCGGAATCGACCTGTAACGCGACGGTCGCCGGTAGGCCGTTGTAACTATCTTCAGACCGAAACACAGACACAGACATGCGAATCGGACAATACAGCGCGGACGACGCGGAAGCACCGTGGACGGGAGTACGACTCGACGATGGGACGGTGGTCAACCTCCCCGAGGCGGGGGCGGGGGCCGGCGTCCACCTTCCCGAAACGAGCACCGAACTGCTGGCCGACTGGGAGTGGCAGAAGAAGGCGGAACTCGCCGTCGAGTTCGCCCGAGAGACCGGTAGCGGACTGTACGACGACGAGCGAATCGACCGACGCGCACCGGTGACGAACCCCGAGAAGGTCGTCTGCGTCGGGTTGAACTACCGCGACCACGCCGAGGAAGGGGGCAACGAGATCCCCGAGACGCCGGTACTCTTCTCGAAATTTCCCACGACCGTCACGGGGCCGGACAGCACCATCGCGTGGAGTCCCGACCTCACCGAGAAGGTCGACTACGAGGCGGAGTTGGTCGTCGTCATCGGCAGCGAGACGCGACGCGTCGAGGAAGACGAGGCGCTCGACCACGTCGCGGGCTACCTCGTCGGAAACGACGTCTCGGCCCGCGACCTCCAACACGGCGACGGCCAGTGGGTACGGGGCAAGAGCCTCGACTCTTTTGCGCCGATCGGCCCGGAACTGGTCACCGCCGACGAGGTGTCCGACCCGCACGACCTCCACATCTGGGCGGAGGTCAACGGCGAGCGACTGCAGGACTCTTCGACGTCGAACCTCATCTTCGGCGTCGGCGAACTCGTCTCGTTCTGCAGTCGGGCCTTCACGCTCAAACCGGGCGACCTGCTGTTCACCGGCACACCGCCCGGCGTCGGCGTCTATCGAGAGCCGCCCGTGCTTCTCGAGGACGGCGACAGCGTCACTATCGGCATCGAGAAGCTCGGAGAGCTAACGAACGACTGCGCGTTCGAGTAAGCGGAGATCCTTCACTCGGCGAACCCGTACACGTCCCGCGGGTTCTCGAGGACGACCCGCCGAATCGACTCGGGGTCGATACCGTAGCGGTACAGTTCGAAGATCGCCCGCTTGATGGCGTACGGGTCGGTGCGGAGGACGTTCGCGCAGTCGGTATCGATCATGATCCGCTCCGGCCCGTACTCGTCGATCGCGTTTGCGACGTCCTCGGCGTCGATGCCGATCAACCACGAGTGGCCGATGGTGTAGCTGAGATAGCAGTCCGTCTCCTCCATCAAGTACTCCGTGTTGTTTTCGTCGGCGTGGGAGGCGACCACCCTCGTCTCGTCCAGCCCTGCGTCGCGCGCCGCCTCGAAATCGAGTTTCACGGACTCCAGGGCCGGGTTCTCCCCCGCGAGGACCGGCGGCTGGCCGAGCGTCGTGTTCTTCTCGTATCCCGGCGTCCCCAGCTCGGGCCGGTAGCTGCGACCGCCGTCAGCCGACGTGTTCGGGGTGTGGAGGATGACCGGAAGGTCACGCGCGGCCGCGAGTTCCATCTGGCCCTGCACGATGGCGCGCTGTTCGTCCACGTCCCACGCCTCGACGTGCTGTGACGGCGTCACCCCGGTTTCGCCGACCGCGACGACCTCGTCCAGTTCGCAGTAGTCGGCCATCGCGTTCAGCAGTTCGTCGGGGTTCTGGATGCGGACGCCGGTGTGGATGCCGAGCCCGAGTCGCGCTTCGAAGAAGTGGTTGCGTTCGATGGCCGCTCGCCGGTTGATCGCGTCGTCCCAGAGGTATCGAACGTCCTCGGCCCTCGCCGGCTTGTACGGCGTCCAGTGATACCCCGATGCGACCATGACCATGCCCTCACAGCCCGAGAGGGCGTATCGCTCGCGGTCCTCCCACGAGAGCGTGTGGGCGTGGTTGTGCCCGTCGATCCACGGAAGGTTGAGCAGCTCGGTCGGGAGCGAGCGCGATTCGTCGTCCAGGTGCGCTGCGTCGGTCGGTCGCTTCGTAGGTGGTGTCGATTTCATGATGTCCGGTGGGTGCACTCGTTTGGCCGCGAACGCCTCTCGTTCGCCTTTGGGAAGGCCGCCACTTAGCGTTTTACGGCTTGGTAAATCTTTATTATGTGCCACGCTTTCACATCCCATATGACGCTGCTCATCGGAACGGATACCGGACTGTATCGCGTCGCCGAGATTCCGTTCGAAAAGGAGGACGCCGAGCAGGTCTTGGACTGCGGCGTCGTAACCGCCGTAAAGACGTTCGACCACCACCGAGGCGTCTTCGTGGCGTCCTCCGAAGGGGCGTTCCGTTCCGCGGACGGAGGGGAGACGTGGACGGACTTGGGCGTGCCGCTCGGCGACCGGTTCTGGCACGCCGGGCAGAGCGAGGTCTGGTCGATCCTCGGGACGTCGGACGGAGCGCTGTACGCCGGGACGAACGACCCCTACATCTACCGGTCGGTCGACGACGGGGAGACGTGGTCCGAACTGAAGGGATTTCGCGACCTCCCCTCCAGAGGCCACTGGGAGTCCCCCATCGACCCGCACTACGCCCGTTTACGGGCGCTCGAGTCCGTTCCGGGACGCCCGGAGCGTCTGATCGCGGGCGTCGAGGCCGGCGGCATCCACCTCAGCGACGACGGCGGTCGGACGTGGACCGACCGTCGGGACACCATCGTCGACGACGTCCATCAGGTTCTCCCCATCTCGGAGGACGTGTGGCTCGCGACGACCGGCTACCTCGACCACAATCTGGAGAATCTAGGGCTGGGTCACGCGGTCGGCGAAGGGGGGTTGTACCGAACGGTCGACGCCGGCGACTCGTGGACGCGCCTCGACGGCGGAAACGATTTCTCGTACATCCGACGCGTGTTCGTCCACGACGGCACCGTGTTCTTCTGCGGCGGTGAGGAGGCCCCGCCGGCGTGGGTCAACGACGAACACGAGTCGGCCCTCTTCGAGTCGACGAACTTCGGTCGCGATTTCGAGCGCGTGTCCTACCCGGGCGAACCCCACGAAGTCATCGAAACGTGGGACGTCTACGAGGGGGCCGTCATCTGCGGTTCGGGACTCTTCGACGTGCCCGACGCGCGCGACGACGTCGAGGGGCGCATCATGCGCCGGGACGACGACGGTACCTATCGCACCGTCGGGCACCTCTCGTCGAACGTGAGCCGCATCAAAGCGCTCTGATCGAGAGGGGAGCGAACGGAGCGAGTAGGACAGATCACGAACCACCATCCAACGAATCAACCACCACCGACTCAATGACATCGAACGAACCACCGTCCGCGCTGGGACGACTCCTGTACGGCGGGATTCTGGCGTACATGGCGATTGACGGCTTCAAGAACAACGAGAAACGGGTCGAAATCGCAAAGGAAAGCGGCGTCCCCGTTCCGGAACTCCTCGTCCCGTTCGTCACGGGGGTGCTCTTCGCGGCCAACGTGGGAATCGTCCTCTGGAAGTACCCGCGAGCCTCCGCCGCCGCTCTCATCGCGTTCTTCCTCGGGACGACGCCCGTCATCCACAATTTCTGGACGATGGAGGGCGAGGAGCGGCAGGGGAACAAGATAAACTTCCTGAAGAACTGCGCGCTGCTCGGGTGCAGCATCATGCTACTGGACGCGGCACGGGAGGACGACTGACGCACTACTCGCCGTCCCGCCGCAGCAGTCGCCCGGTCGCGCTTAAACCGGCGCACGACCTCGCCCTTTCGGAGATGGTATGGGAGGATGGCGGCGTCGTGCGAGAACCACGTTTATTGAACTGGAACGCGAGCAAACAGTATGGCAAACGTCGTCTACGACGGGCCGGACGGAGTCCACGAACGAACCGTGGATGCGGACAACATCTCCGATTCTGGAAAGGTCGAAGGAATCAGGGTCAACCTCAAAGAAGAAGGGTACCTACACATTCCGTACACTCGCCTCTATTGGATCCACATGAGCGAGGGGGAAGGAAAAATGGACTACTCGCAGCCGTAACGCTCCGGCGAGTGGACGAACCGCGGTCGGGGCTCTCTACCAGCCCGAGAGATGCGGTCATCACGGTTTCGGCGCAGGCGGTGACGGGAGCGCATCGGACGATGGTGGACGAATTCGGGATGTACCGTCGGGCATTCGCGTTTCCGAGGGCGGAAGCCGACTACATCCCCGAGCGAAGTCTTCTTCGAACCGACAGCAGTGGGTTCCCCTCCCGCACGGCGAACGCGTCTTTCGACTCGTCCGCCTAATCGCCCGGGTTATCGCGGAGCTCCGAAACGGTAATCCACGGTCGATCGGCACCGCGATCGAGCGGTCTCCGAAGCCGCCGATCTCCTCGCAGCGAGGCCGTCTCTCTTAGCCGGGTGAGAATTCCGCTATCTATCGCCCGAGGACTTCGACCGTCATCGATGACTCGGTGGCCGAAACGACGGCGGTTTCGACGGACTAACTTTCCGTTTCGGCTGTTTCAGCGTGCGCTCCGGGTGAAAATCGCGGTTCTAACTACCGTTAAGCGTGAACCGCGAGGGCGGGCATCCACGTTCCTATTCGTAAACGTATCCTACCGCCGCAAATATTTATATTCCTTCGATGCGTTAACTTAACGGATGTCGAGATATAGTAAACGCGTCGTGAATCGAGTGTCCCGACGAAATGTCCTCGGAGCCGCCGGCATGACACTCGGCGTTTCCGCACTGAGTGGTACCGGAACGGCACGCGAAACGCGGAACGGTACCCGAGGAGCCCGTGAGGACCCTTATATAACGGCACACCGCGGGTTCAGAGACGTGTTTCCGCAGAATACGATCGCCGCTGTAGAAGGTTCGTCGCGCTTAGGAGCGGAACGAATCGAAATCGACGTCGAAGCGACAAGCGACGGCGAAATCGTCGTTTTTCACGATGCGCGGCTCGACGATCTCACGGACGAAGAGGGTCTCGTCGCGGAAACCCCGGCTGAAACAGTCTTGCAAGCGGAGGTTCTCGACTCCGGGGAGACGATTCCAACGCTCGCCGAAACCCTTGCCGCAACTAGACCGAGCGTCCTGATTAATATCGAGTTCAAAGATTCGGGCCCCCTTTCCTGGGAGGAGTTCGCCGAACGGACGCTGCGGATCGCGTCACGGTACCCCGGAGAGTACTACGCGTCCTCGTTCGACCCGGACGCGCTCAGAGCCGTTCGGAACGTGGATCCCGACGTCGGCGTGGCCCCGATTTTCGGAAGCAACAAGGACGAAAATCTGGAGATCGCTCGCGAACTGGACGCTAAAGCGGTCAATCCGTCCATCGGAGTTCTCGACCGGGATCTCGTAGAGACCGCCCACGAAGAGGGCCGGGAAGTGAACGTTTGGACGATCGATAGTTGGAGAGAAGCGCGAAAACCACTCGAACTGGGCGTAGATGGACTGATCGCGGACTACCCGCACATGGCTACCTTCGCCACTAGCAGTACGCATTCGTAGTCCAACGGGTCGGCGAAACCCCGATTTCCGTTGCGAACTGTCGTACTCTCTCGGTATTTTGGCCGAACCGATCGATATGCCGTGAGCGTTTTCGTCGGCCTACGAGGTAGAACGGAGTCGAGATACGGACAAAGGGGAACGCTTCGTTTTCACGTTTTTACCCGACGAGACGCTCGGTCTCGGTGCCGAAGATCAGGATGTCGTCTTCGAGAATTACCGCGGTCGACCCTCCAACCGTGCCACCGAGTTCCCGGGACGCGATGGAGCAGCGTCGCGCGCCCGGTGTTTCGCTCCGGGAGCGGTTCTCGTCGCTCCCCGATCACCGACCGTCTCATCGCCGATGAAAGTGTACGGACGGCCGCTCACCCGCTCGAAAATCGGGGTCTCGGGGGATGGAAAAACCACTTTCACTACGGTGATGGCGCGGGACTATGGTGCTTGCGGTGGACTAGAATACATGATTCGTTCATCGCCACCGGTCACCGTCGAAGCGCCGAACGACGCGGTCACGAGCGACGACCCTTCGCGGAAGGTCGCGCATTTCGCGGGAGCCGGAATCGGCTCCACCGCTGTCGGCGCGGTCGGCCGCGGGACCGATCGTCCGTCCACCGGCACGCGACGCCGGACGGCGGGTGGGTGATTTATCGTGTCGACCGAACCCGACGATACGGCGCAGCGCGCGAATCGAACCGACGACGAACCGCCGGAGAACTGCGACTGCGACGACTTGGGCGGATTTCCGTGTTGGGAGTGCGTTCGAACGGGTCGGAAAGAACTGCCGAACTAATTTCTCGCCGCGAGTGCTGAAGCGTTCGCGTTCCACCGAAGCGGAAATCGGACAGCGCGCGGATCCGGTGCGGTCGCCTTGGCTCGCGACCGTGATTGGAGTTTAGCCTCCCCGAATCACCGCCCGCCGAGATTTCGCTCGAGAGGAACCGATCCGATTCCGACGATGCGCGTCGTTGAAACGGAATACTCCGTTCTTTAGGACGAAGAGGGATCGCTAGACGTAACTCGAGAGCCACATGATTTTCCTATCCGCTCTTCTTGGTTGCGGCTGTGCGAGAGAAAAAGCATTCGTGGTACCGCGATGCCACCATCTACTCCGTGGACGTGAAGGCGTTTCGTGACGCGAACGGCGACGGCGTCGGTGACTTTCGGGGGCTCACCGAGAGCTTGGACTACCTCTCCAGGTTGGGAGTGGACTGCGTCTGGCTGTTGCCGTTCTATCCGAGTCCGGGTCGCGACAACGGGTACGACGTGATGGACTACTACGGTGTGGATCCTCGGCTGGGCACGCTCGGCGACTTCGTGGAGTTCGTGCGCGAGGCCGAGTCGCGGGGCATCCGTGTCGTCGTCGACCTCGTGGTGAACCACACGTCCGACCAGCACCCGTGGTTTCGAAAGGCGCGCGAGAACCCCGACTCGAAGCACCGGGATTTCTACCTCTGGGCGGACGAGAAGCCCGACCTCCGTCCCGACCGCGGACCGATCTTCCCCGGGGAGGAGGATCACGTTTGGTCGTACGACGAGCGAGCGGACGCGTACTACTACCACCGGTTCTACAATTTCCAGCCGGACCTGAACGTCGCCAACCCCGCGGTGCGCGAGGAGGTCAAGAGGATACTCGGGTTCTGGCTGGAGCTCGGCGTCGCCGGCTTCCGCATCGACGCCGCGGGGTTGCTCACGCAGACGAAGGGGCTGGCGGAGGGGGAACTGGACGACCCCCACGGTTTCCTGAGGGAGATGCGCGCGTTCGTCTCCCGGCGGCGTAGCGACGCCGTCCTCCTCGCGGAGGCCGACAGACCGCCCGCCGAACTGGGGGAGTACTTCGGCGACGGCGACGAGATGCACCTCCTGTTGAACTTCCAACTCAACGCGCGCCTGGTGCTCGCGCTGGCCCGGGGCGAATCCGCACCGCTGGCCTCGGTGCTCGAAAAATTGCCCGACCCCCCCGCCGACGCCGGTTGGGCGAACTTCCTGCGGAACCTGGACGAACTCAACATCGGCTCGCTCACGGAGGCCGAACAGGCGGACGTGTACGAGGCGTTCGCACCCGACGAGGACATGCGCATCTACGACCGGGGCATCCGTCGGCGACTCGCGCCGATACTCGCCGGCGACCGCGACCGGTTCGAACTCGCCTACAGCCTCCTGTTCTCGCTTCCGGGAACCCCCATCGTCGTCTACGGCGACGAGATCGGCATGGGAGAGGATCTAGGACAGTCCGGCCGCTTCGCCGTCCGAACGCCGATGCAGTGGTCCGACGAGAAGAACGCGGACTTTTCGACCGCCGATCCCGACGACCTCGTCCGCCCGCTGGTGTCGGACGAGGCGTTCGGTCCCGAAGCGGTGAACGTCGCCGACCAGCGAACCGACCCCGACTCCCTGCTCAACTGGACGAGCCGTCTGATCCGCACCCGCGACGAGTTCCCCGAACTCGCGCGCGGGGACTGCACTATCCTCGACGCGGATCATCCGGGGGTGTTCGCCCACGCGAGCACGCTCGACGGCGACACCGTCGTGGCGGTTCACAATCTCGGCGACGAGGCGGCGACGGTCACGTTGGCGCTGAACGCCGACCCGACGCCGGTCTTCGGCGACGCTCGGTTCGGGCCTGACGGCGACGACCTGCACGTCTCGCTGCCCGCGCACGGTTACTGCTGGTTCCGCCCCTAGCCGCCCGTCGGCGATCCGCTCTTCGATGGGGTCGCGCGGTTCCGTCGCCGAATCGCGGGTCCGAACGTGTGGCGTATCGTCTTTCGGCATTCGCGCCGGCGTCGAACGCCGTATCGGGAGTCCGTGAAAATCTTGATGGCTACGCGGGTGGAAAAGCCGAAGAACGACCATGAAATTCGAACTCACGGAGTCCCAGCGGATGCTTCGCGACGAGGCCCGCGAATACGCCCGGACGCAGATCAGGCCGCGAGCGATCGACCTCGACCGAAACGGGGAGCACCCGAGCGCGATACTGGACGAACTCGGCGACCGGGGGTACGCGGGCGTCACGCTTCCCGAGACGTACGGCGGGATGGGGGAGGGACCGGTCGAACTCGCGCTCCTCGTCGAGGAGCTATCCGCTGCGCTCATGTCGGTGGCGAGCGCCCTCGCCCTTCACCTGGGCGTCGCAACGGTCATCGAACGCTTCGGGACGGACGAACAGCGGGACCGATTCCTGCCGGAGATGGCGTCGTACGAGACGGTCGGCGCTCTCGGACTGAGCGAGGAGAACGCCGGGAGCAACAAACTGCAGATGGAAACGAGCGCGAGACGTGACGGGGACGAATGGGTGGTGAACGGACACAAGCGGTGGATCACCAACTTCCAGCACGCCGATTACGTTCTCACGTACGCGAAGACCGGCCCCGACGACGAGGCGCCGCACAACATCAGCGCGTTTCTCGTTCCGACCGACGAGTTCGAGGTGGAGGCGGTCTGGGACACACTCGGTGCGAATTCGGCGAAAGCGACGAAGGCGACGCTCTCCGCCGTCCGCGTTCCGGACCGTCGGATGGTCGGCGACGAAGGCGAAGCGTACGTTCAACGGAGCGGGATCAAAACCGGCGTGAACGTCCCCGCTCGCGGCGTGGGCATCGCCCGTGCCGCGCTCGACGATACCGTCGAGTACACGCGCCAACGCGAACAGTACGGCCGTACCATCTCCGATTTTCAGGGCGTGAAGTGGAACGTGGGAAAGATGGCCGAACGGGTCGATACGGCTCGACTGCTCACGCTCCGGGCGGCCGAGATGGCAGATCGAGGCCGCGATACCGCCCGAGAGTTCAGCATGGCGAAGGTGTACGCGACACAGGCCGCCGTCGACAACGCGAACGAGGCGGTCCAGCTCCACGGCGGCATCGGCTACACGACCGAAAAGCACGTCGAGCGGTACCTTCGCGACGCTCGTCTCCTGACGATCGCCGGAGGGCCGAACGAAGGTCACAAGGACGCGCTCGCCGAGGCCGTCTACGAGGACCATCCGAGCACGTAGAGCCGACTCCGAAAACCGAGACCGACGGAGCTCGCTCGAACGTCGGCTGCCGGCGACCGGGCGACGGGTGAAAGTCGGGCGACGCCGGTCGGGATTGGAAACAATTCAGGGACGTGATCGGTTTATCGGCGAAACCCACTCGGCCCAAAAATGGTTACTCGTTTCCTCGTCGAATCACCGGCTGCCCCGAATCGACAAAAACGGTTCACGGTGGCGATTGCCTATAAGCGAGATATCTCCCGATAGGACGTAGTCGGACGGTACAGGCTCCCGAAAGCGTGTGTACAACCGGTTCGAACGATTCGAGGACGAATCCGTCGGTAACGTAGTCTTCGAGGAGTTCTGAACGGGCGGCCCGTCGAAACTCGATCGCGGAGACCGACCCGGGGCGTTCCGACCGCTGTGGGGATTTCCCGAGAGCGCCTGCCGTAACGCCAAGGAACGAAGCGCTCCAATCGTTCAACGGTTTTAGACGGGTGGTTAGAGGTTGCGAACTCGGCACGAACACGTATCGTCATCTCCGAAGTTCGAGAAATTTATTTTGGAACTTGTCTCTAGTAGATTCGAGCATTTCCACGACGGTCCTTGGCGGGACGACTAATAGCCGAGTGGCGAAAGGCGAAGTGATCACCGGTTTACGGCGCGAACAAAAGTCATAACTCGTTATAGTTTTCGATGAACCGTAGCTGCGATTCCAGCTCGGCCATCCCCCGCTCCGGTGAGGTGAGTCCGGAGTACACCGCGTGGACGTTCTCGGCGATTTTCCCGGATTCCTGTATCCAAGCCACCGTAACGGGGCGCGGAATCGCGTTCTCGCCCGCAATGCGCAGCGAGTCCAGGTAGCGTCCCATCACCGGAACTTGCTTCGCCTCCTTGGATCGAAAGAGCACCCGATTCGGCGGCAGCAATCCGATGTTCCGGAGGAGTGCCAACTGGAAGTGTTCCTGCGTCATCGCTTCGATAACTTGTAACGTTTCGCTCAACTTCTTCGAGTTGGGATTTACTGCGACGTGCCACCCGCCGAGTGCGGCGGTTGGTCCGCCCGCCCCGGGATACTTCGCCTGTTGTTGCGTTACTGCGTAGGGAATCGGCATCACGCCTAAGTCGGTACCGAACGCACTCGGATCGCCGGCACTGAGGATGGCGTACGGCCAGTTGCGGTGCATCACGGCGTCGCCGCTGAGAAACGGCCCCAACGACGTATCCTCGATCCAAGAAAGGACCGCTCTGGGAACGATCCCCCCGGCATACCCCTCGAGGGCGGATTCGTCGCGCTGCCCGTTCATGAACGTCCTAATCATTCGGAGCGAGTCGATCGTGGGCTGTTCGTTGACCGTGATCGGCCGCTTTCCGACGGGTCCGAAGAGATATTTCCGTCCGCCGAAATACGCGCCACCCCATCCCGTCATAAACTCGTTGAAGTCACAACAGGAGAGCCCTTCGTATTGGCTCGCCTGGAAGGTAAATCCGTACGGAACGTTCCGGTTTCGGTCGAGTACGTCCCGCGTGACGTGTGAGAACTGCTTCCACCTGATGGAGTTCGTCGCCCACTTCTCCCCTTCCGGATCGTATCCCGCTTTTTCGACCAGGTCTTTCCGATACAGCATCGTCGGAAAGTCCGGGTAGAGCGGTACGGCGTAGAGGTCACCGTTTGGCCCCTTCGCCGTCGAGAGACTGGTCTCGAAGTAGTTCCCTTCGATGTGTTTCAGCAGCTTTCCGGGAAGGTGTTCGCTCAAATTCAACAGCTGTTGCCGAACGATGAGATCGAGCGTCCAACCGCTGTCCGTCATAAGGAGGTCGGGCGCTTCCAGATTGGCCGAGAGCCATCGCGTGTACTGTTGCTCGACTTCCGTGGTCTCAGCGGGACCGGGGAGGATTTCGAGAGAGATACTTCTATCCAGTCCGGACTCCCACAGCGCTTTCTGGAACACCTCCGATAGCTCCCAGAAATCGGTGTTCGAGGCCCATTGTACCGTCGTACCGTCCCGAGCGGCGCGAGTTGATGCAGCCCCCCCTGCAACACCGAGTCCGCCTAGTGCACCGACCGATTGCACGAATCCCCGCCGTGTAACACCGGATCGCGGAGGCTTGTCGCTGGTGGAGTGTCGCGATTTCATTTTTCTTCCCCCTACTAAGTAGACCTGCGGTATATATCAATGAGAGGGTAGCTTGTTCGCCACTTTGCGTACTGCTACCGGTTAGAGCGACACCGGAAACGGGATGACGTCGTGATTATCGCTAGCGACTGAGCGGTTCCGGAAGCACGTTTGGAGTTTGTCGGACGATCGCGGGGGGATGCCGCGGCGCTTCGCCGCTGACGGGAAACGCTCGGTATGCGGTTCTTCCGGCGGTCGATGACGCACAGTTCGAATATCGAGAGGTTCGAGCACGAACGGACCGCTTATCGAAAACAGGCCGAAACGGCAGACGGACGCTCCTTGACGGTCGGATAGGATCAAGAAGGAAACCCATTTGCTTTACAAAGTTAGTCCTGTAACGGAAATTCGCCGTTCGGTAATATCCTCTCGGTTCGAATAGAGAGGAAGTACCCGCGGAAGACAGCTGGGAAGAGAAACGATACTCGGTAACGCGTACTCGCCGTCGGGAGAATCCCAACCAAAATTATCCGACACGAAGCGGAGTAGATTGCATAGAGAACGGACCCGGATTAGTGCGAAGATATTTACTTTTACACCTCTCTCACCATTGTGAGGGAGTACCAATGAGAATGGGGGAAGCGTACATCCAGGGCAAACAGCTCTTCGTAGAGCGACCGTTTCAAATCGGTCTCATACTTTTCGGCATACTGCTCGTCATCGATCTCGTCTCGAAGCTGGTTTCCGGGGCGGTAACCGGGCTCACACTCGCCCTCTTTCTGAAAGACGGAATCATCATCGGGCTCATCATCGGGCTCGCCGGAATCGGGCTTTCGATGACGTACAGCATCCTGAACTTCGCGAACTTCGCGCACGGTGATTACCTCACCGCCGGTGCGTTCGCCGGTTGGGTAACGACGTATCTGATCGCCGGGTTCGGTAGAATACCCGCTGGCGATTTATTCCTGGTCGGTGTCAGCGGCGGTGCGGACGCGGGAAGCGTGGGGGCAAGTGCTGTCGCCACACCGTTGGCAGTCCTCGCCGGATTCGGCGTCGCGATTCTGTTCGGTGTCGGTCTCTCGCTGGCGATCGATCGTATCGTCTATCGACCCATGCGCGGTCAGAACGCCATCGCCCTACTCATCGCGAGCATCGGCGTGGCGCTCGCGCTTCGATACGTTCTCGCGATCGTCTTCGGGACGAGCCGCACCGGGGTCACGGGCGGGACGCTGCCGACGTACACCGTGCCGGTGATCGACCTCATCATCAGCGCACACGAACTCGTGTTGGTGATCCTCGTGTTATCGATGATGGGAGGCGTCCACGCGTTACTCCAACGGACGAAACTCGGCAAGGCGATGCGAGCGATGGCCGACAATCCCGATCTCGCGCGCGTGACCGGCATCCAAACCGAGCGAGTGATTCGCGCAACGTGGATGATTGGCGGAGGGCTGACGGCCGCTGCAGGCTACCTCGTCGTCCTCGAAACCGGCACCATCTCGTTCGATTACGGATGGACGCTCCTCCTGTTGATTTTCGCGGCGGTCATCCTCGGCGGGATCGGTTCGGTCTACGGTGCGGTCCTCGGCGGCCTCACGATCGGTATTGCGAGCACGATGTCGTTGATCTGGCTTCCCTCCGAGTTCACGTACGCCGCCGCCTTCAGCGTCATGATCGTCATCCTCGTGATAAAACCGGCGGGGCTCTTCAGCGGAGTGACGACGGCATGACCGCGGTTCTTCCCGCACGTGAGGTTCAGCGGACGCGCGCGTCGAGTTCGCCCGGTCGGACGGGAGGTTCGAAATCGCGACGCACGGCTCGAAAGAGCGGACGAACACTGCGAGGTGATATCCGATGAGTGAGAGCACTGAGCGCGGGTCGAGCCGCCTACCTGGCGGCGACGCGGGCTTGATTCTCGGCGTACTTTTCGCGTTGTACGTCGGATTCACCCTCATCGGTCTCCTCCTGGGACTCGACGTTAACGGGTTGGCGAGCACCCTCCAACGAATTACCTTCTTCGCGGCGGTCTACGCGCTCCTCGCGCTCGCGCTCAACCTCCAATGGGGGTACGCCGGCCTGTTCAACATCGGCGTCGCCGGCTTCATGGCCGTCGGCGTGTACACGATGGCGATGCTTACCGCACCCGTCAACCCGGGTCCCGGAGGGGTTCCCGGTCTCGGACTGCCCCTTCCCGTGGGAATCGTCGGCGGGATGATCGCCGCAGCGCTCGTCGGCGCTCTCGCGGCGTTACCCGCGCTCCGATTGAAGGCCGACTACCTCGCGATCGTCACGCTCGCACTCTCGGAGATCATTCGAATCACCTTCAACTCGACGAGTCTCCAGACGTTCTCGATCGCCGGAGTCGACCTTGGCACCGGCGCGTCACAGGGGATGCCGCTACCGACGAATCCGATCAGCGCGCTGTTCTACAGCAACGCCAACAGTCCGGCGTCTCCGCCAACCGCCCTCGGCGAAGCCGTATTCGGATTCTTCGGACTCGTAGGCGTCGAGCAGACGACCGTCGTCGACTGGGCGTACACGATCGTGCTCATCGTCTTCGTCGGTCTATTCTACGCGGTACTGAGTCGCGTCGGTAACTCGCCGTTCGGTCGAGTGTTGAAGGCCATCCGCGAGGACGAACTCGTCGCTTCCTCGCTCGGAAAGCGCACCGGTCGCTTCAAGATCAAGGTGTTCATGCTCGGATGCGCCTTCATGGGGCTCGGAGGGATTCTCTGGCAGGGGAGTCAGTCGTACGTCAGTCCGAGTAGCTTCCTTCCGATGCTCACGTTCTACATCTTCATCGCCCTCATCATCGGCGGATCGGGGTCGAACACCGGCAGCGTCATCGGCGGCGTGTTGTTCGTCGGTCTCCTTTTCGAGGGCCCGACGTTCGTCCGGCGGATTCTCGGACAGGTCCTCCCGCTCGGCAACGCTCCGAACACGTTCATCGACGCCGTGGCGCCGTTGGCGTCTCTCGACGTCGTTCCGCTGTTTTCGTTCCTGTTAGGGAACCTCGATTCCTTCCGGTTCGTGCTGGCGGGGGTGGTGCTCATCTACATGATTCAGAACCGACCGGAGGGACTGCTCGGTCACCGCAAAGAGGTCGCTTCGAGCGTCGACCTCTCCCGCCGCCGACGGCAACCGGTGCAGGCCGACGGCGGTCGAGCGCCGACCGACGACGGAGCAACCCAGTCCACCGAAGAACCCGACGGTGAAAACACATGAGACACTCGAGAGGCGAACCGAAGACTGACAGAACCGACAACCGAAAGCATAGGGAGTCGACCACGGTGGCCCTCGACGGCGGTGTGCGTGTGTCGCAGGGCGAGAACGAGGCCGAAACGACGACGACGGTGCCACCGCTTCGCATCCGAGACTTGAAAAAGCACTTCGGGGGAGTAGCCGCCGTCGACGGAGCGAGTTTCGACGTGGCTGAGAACTCGTTGACCGGTCTCATCGGGCCGAACGGAGCCGGGAAGTCGACGACGTTCGACTGCATCACCGGCGTCCACCGGCCCGATAGCGGCTCTGTTCGCCTTTACGGAGAGGATATCACCGGTTTACCGCCGTACGCGACCGCCGAGCGCGGCGTAGTGCGAACGTTCCAGATCGCCCGCGAACTCGACGAGATGACGGTTCTCGAGAACATGATGCTCGCGCCGAAGAACCAGCAAGGCGAACGGCTCTGGCGGACGATACTACCCGGATATCGTCGAAAGATCGCCGAGCAGGAACGCGAACTCCGCGAGCGAACCTGGGAAACCCTCGAGTTCTTCGAGATCGACCACCTCGCCGAAGAGCACGCGGGCAACCTCTCCGGCGGCCAGCGAAAACTGCTGGAGATGGCGCGGGCGCTTCTGACCGACCCCGACGTCCTGTTGCTCGACGAACCGTTCGCCGGTGTGAACCCCGTCTTAGAGGAGAAGTTGCTCGAACGGATACACGATCTCAGCGACCGGGGCTACACGTTTCTGCTCGTCGAACACGACATGGATCTGATCATGAACAACTGCGAGCGCGTCATCGTCATGCATCAGGGGCGGGTGATCGCGGACGACGTACCCCAGGTGATACTGGAGGACGAACAGGTGATCGACGCGTACTTGGGAGCGAACGTATGACCACGAACCAGAAAGATCAGGGCGTCCACGACCGAAGCGAACACGACGGACAACTCATCATCGAAGATCTCGGCGCGGGCTACGGGGATTTACGGATACTCGACGGCGTCGATCTCAGGGTGAGGGGTGACGAGTACGTCGCGCTCGTCGGCCCGAACGGTGCCGGAAAGTCCACCGTTCTCAAGTCGATCTTCGGACTCACGACGTACATGGGCGGGCAAATCACGTTCAACGGCGAAGACATAAGCGCCCTCCCACCCGAAGCGATCATTCGACGAGGAATCAGCTACGTCCCCCAGAACGAGAACGTCTTTTCGGCGCTGACGGTTCGAGAGAACCTCGAGATGGGCGCGTACATCCTCGATTCGGTGCCGGAAGATGCGCTTCGTGAGGTGTTCGACCGGTTCCCGGTTCTCGAACAGCGCCAATCACAGCGCGCTGGCACCCTCTCGGGCGGGCAACAACAGATGGTCGCCATGGGACGGGCGCTCATGCTCGATCCCGATCTGTTGTTGCTCGACGAGCCTTCCGCGGGACTGGCACCCGACCTCGTCGACGAGATGTTCGATCGAATCGACGTTATCAACGACGCTGGAACCGCGGTGCTGATCGTCGAACAGAACGCGAACGAGGCGCTCAGACGGTGTGACCGCGGCTACGTGCTAGCGCAAGGGCAAAACCGCTTTGCCGACACCGGCGACGCGCTGCTCGCGGATACCGAGGTTCGTCGTGAGTTCCTCGGCGGATGAGTCGAGGCGAAGGAGCTAGAGTATCGCCGACTTATCCTTGTCCTCCACCTCCGCCCCCGCCTTGTCCTTGGTCGGTCTGGAATTCGATGAGATCCAGTTGTCTGATCTCACCGCCCTCCGTGAAGCTGAAGATCTCGTACGCGGCCGACGTGACGTCACCGTTATCGTCGAACGAGACGCTGCTCGACGCACCCTGGTAGTTGATCTCGTCGCCGTTCGCGGCCATCGTGAGCGCTTCGGGGAGGTTGTCGGGACCGACCTGCTGTCCGGGTGGATTCGCGACCGATTGCATGTTGTCTCGGACGCGCTGTCCGGAGTTCTGGGCACCACCGGCGATGTTCGCGAGGATCTGGACGGCGGTCGCATCGTACGCTTGGGCAGTGAACACGCCGGGTGGTCCGCCGGTCTCGTCCTCGAACAGTTGCGTGAAGAACTGCCTCGCCGGCCCGGCGGCGGACGGTGCCGTCCCGATGACGTTCGTCAAGGGTTGGCCGACGTCTCCGGGGAGTGCGGTATCGCGTAACCCGTCGGTCACGAGAATTTGCGTATCGCGGCCGTAACTGGAATAGTAATCCCGGAACAGTTGAACGCCGCTTTCGGGGTAGGCGATGACCAACAGCGCGTCCGGTTGGTTCGCCATCGCCTCCTGCAACTGCGCGGCGTAGGACGACTGCGCCTGTTCGAAGGCGACCCGTGCCGGAATTTGTCCGTTGAACGACTGCGCGAAGGTGTTCGCGAGCGCCTGCCCGTAGGAGTTGTTGACGTACATGACCGACACCGACGAGGCGTTCACGCGATTCGTCGCGAGCTGCGCTAGCACCCGTCCTTGGACGGTATCGCTCGGACACGTCCGCCAGATGAAGCCGTTGTCTTGCAGTTCCGTAATCTCCGGCGACGTACTTGCGGGCGAGCAACCGACGACTTGGTTCGGAATCAAGACGTTCTGAGCGACTTGAATCGTCACCTCCGAGGAGGCCGCACCGGTGATGGACGGAAAACCGGCGTCGACGAGCGCCTGCGCCCCGCTGATGCCGGCTTGCGGATCGGTTTGCGTGTCCTCAGCCTGCGTGACTATCTGAAAGTCGGTGTTAGCGTCGTTCAATTGCGTCGCCGGCAGTAGTGCGGCGTCCCTGATCGGTCGGCCGACCGATGCTAAGTCGCCAGTTACCGGTTGTAAGACTCCGACTCTAATCTGTTGTCCTTGTTGGCCAGAGACGCTGCCGGTGTAGCCGGCAAGTCCGATGGCGCTCGCTACCCCCACCTTCTGCAAAAAATCGCGTCGATTGGTATTCTCTGTCATACCAATAGGTAGTAATGTTGTCTACGTCTATAAGTATATCTCACTGAGAAGTGGAAGCCGAGGTTGAAATATGGCGTTTCCAGTCATAGGTTTGAAACGAATTGCCGATACCTGTAGTAACAGATCGAGAATCACGTAGTCCTCACCTTCGACGAGTAAACGCACGGTTCCGGGAGAAGCGAACCGAGTGACGGGATTCGACGGCGAAGTCCGGTCCCCGAATCGGTCGATCCGGCGTCCTCCGTCGAAATCCCACCGCGAACGGACGTTTCGCGCCGCGTTCGCGTGCTTGTCAATCGAGGTTCTTCGAGAAAAATCGAATTGCCTGCGGATCAATCTCCTCGAATTTCTCGAAAGATCTCCGCCTCTCGAAAGACCGTCGGAAATCGCGATCGCGTCGTCGAGAAAACGAACCGTTACGGGGGTAGGCCGCGCGCCTACTCGAGGTTACTCCACCGCGTTAGAGCGCGATTTCCTCCCCCGTATTCGTAGAAGCGCATCGCCGAACCGAACCAGAGGCTATTTAAGCTATAGGCAAACATTGAAGTCCGCTATGGCACGCGAGAAGGAGAACAACGAGTCGTTACTCGACCGACGTTCGTATCTAAAGGCGGCTGGTGCGGCCGTTACGGCCATCGCTTCGGCGGGGTTCACCGCCGCTTCCGTAACGCCGGGAACGACTGCGGAACGGTCGTCCGGAATCACGGATGGAATCCCCCTCGAGAAGATGACGTGGGAGATCGACCGGACGTGGCGCGACGTGCTCCCAGAGGAGTTCGGGATCGACGAAACGCCGGCGCTCTCGTTGTACCGGTGGCAGATGGACGCTCAACCGTTCAGGAGCGCGGCGGAAGGTGCCGGCAACATGATCGGAAAACACCTCCTTACGGGGAAGGATATCGGCCAATCCATCGAGGCGGGGACGATGACCGTGTCGAACAAGTCGGGGAGTTTCGAGGCGATGGGGTACGAGCCTCGCTGTCATCCCGTCGCGCCGTTTTTCAGCGGAATGCTCCGCGTCGAGGAGTACAGCGGAACTGGCGGAGCCTCCGGCGCCGCATCGAACGCTGGCATCGGACTCGTCGAGGACGACGACAACTATCTCTGGGTCGGAAGTAACGTGGCCGCTAACCGACTCCAGTTGTTCGAGAAACTAACCGACGACGCCGGGACAACTCGTACGAACACGGTGGCGTTCGACTCGGACTACGCTTTACCGTCGGCCCCGTTCGACTTGTACGTCATCTTTCAGGGCGACCGCGTTTCTTGTCTGGCCCGAGAGGAGGGTGACGACAAAGGCTGGAAGTACTACGGAGACGCCACCATCGGGAAAGCCGGGACGACCAACGCGGTGTACGATTTCTTCGATAGGCCGACGTGGGAGCGGTTCAATCCGTACGTCCACGCGGCGTGTGACGACGGTGAAAGTGTCGTGCTCAGCGATTTCGAGTTGTTCTACTCGTACCAAATCGGCGTGCGTGGGCCGATTCCGGTCACCTACAAAGACGGAGCACCGCTCATCGAAGGAGATAAGCTCTACTGCGCGCTCACGCCGGGAGCGGTCGAGCATCGAGGGTTCCAATCGATAGCGACCATCGACTTGGAGACGTTCGAAATCGAGATGAAATCCGTTCTCTTCGCGGAAGCCAAGACCGACTACATCTCGAACTACGTCGCGTCGCACGTTATCTACGACGATAAGAGCGACGAGTTCACGATTATGTGGAGCGGATTCGGAAACGGTCCGAACGACCCGAAGCAAGACGACGGCTTCCAACGGATTTGGGTGACGCACACGGGAGAGAACATCCTCCACGGTACGCATTACTTGGAGGCGGTCGACTCGAACTTACCGCGGAACCGTACCGCGGGGAACGGGGGTTACCACGACTTCAACGGTATCTATGACGAGGAAGCCGGGAAATGGCGTGCGGTGTACAACTCCGGTGGAATCGACGAGGTGTCGATCGTAGAGACGACCGACGATTCGTTAACCGGTGGGTGGTCGGTACTCGATTCGTATCGGGATCCGACGAATCAGATCGAGGGCGGCCGGATCGTGAGGGTCAACGGCGAATACAAGGTTCTGTACGCCGACCCCACGATGTCGGGCCAGATGGTGAGTTGCGATTACCCGACTGTCTCGACGAACCGGACGGGCTTCGATTTGGAAGTGAACACGAACGATGAGGCGCCGCATCCGTCGGTCGTTCCCGTCCCGTACGACGGCGGGACGAGGTACAAACTCATCACGATGGACGAGACGAAGATCTACGACAAAGCGGAGACGTCTCACGGAGCACTATGGATATACGAGGCCGCGGAGCAAGCTGACGGCTACGAGTTCCCGGAACGGGCCTCGCCCTCGTTCGAGAGCTAGTCCCCGTCGGTTCCCGTCACCCTCCGCATACTTTCAGCGAGCAATTTTGATGAACTGGTCACAACAGATTAGCGGTGAGAGATGCAAGTGTAGCGCGAACTACGATGTCTGCCGCGGATAAATATCCAGAGAGCTCGTCTCGTCGTCGCTTCGTGAAGGGAGTCGTGGGAAGCGCGGCGCTGGTTGGTATCGGGACGGGGACCGCGGCGATGATGAAGACCGCGACCGCACCGACCGGCGCCGGCGGTGGTCTCACGCAGTACTACGGTGTCGAGAGCGTCGCGGGGCCTGCTCCGCGAGGAATGCCGCAAATTCCCGTCGAGATAGACGACAACGGGGATCTGCTGGGAGTGTGGCCGGAAGTGAAGAAAAAGCAGAAAGGAGGCCGAACGACTACTGTCGCCGAGCAGCGCTTAGGCGGTATCACGTACTCCTCGGAGTGGTTCCAGTACTGCGGGGTGCAGACGTATCCCGGCGTTGCACCCGACGCAGACCAGGACAATTACTTCCGGTACGCATCGTCACAGTACGAGTGGCAGTCCCAGGAGGTATCGGAGGGGGACAGGGTAAACATCGACGATTTCGCCGACTACACGACGTGGGGGAACGGCATCGGAAAGTCGGGACTCGGAAAACCGGCCTCGGCGATCTGGCGCTCGCAGGACGTCCCGGCGAGCGGAACGATTCCCGTCCAAATCATCCGGAGTCCCAGAATCGAGCAGGCGGCAAAAACCAACCGGTGGCTGCGGGCCAGTACGAAGGAGGGCTTCGTCGCTATCTTGGACAAGTGTACGCACTTCTGTTGCGTCCCGCTGTTCAAAGCGGATCCGACGAGCGCGAAGTTCAACGCGGAAAACGAGATCTACTGTCCGTGCCACCAGTCGGTGTACGACCCCTTCTCCATCGAGAAACTGTCGTTCGTCGCGCTGCCGCGACCGACCGGTTCGACCAGTTCCGAAGTTTGATCGCCGGGAGGATTGCGAGCGCCGCGCCGTCACATTCTCGCTAGCGTCGAACGTAGGGGACGGTAGTGAACGACATGACGACCGATAGTTCCGAAATAACGGTAGGAGTACTGAGCCTCCATAAGAGCAAAGAGACGAAGGCGATTTTGAACGCCGTTGCCGCGCTCGGGTACGATACGGAGTGGCTCCGCCAGGAAAACACGTCCGTTCGCGTCCACGGCGACGAGTTCACGTTCGAGCCGCACGTGGACGTTATCATCAACCGTCTCCTCGTTTCGAACACCGATCAACCGGCTGAGGCGCTCGGGTTAGCCTGTATCTACGAAGATATCGTACCAATGCTAAACGAACCCTGTGCCGTTCTAAAAGCAGTCCACAAATTCGCGACCGCCTCCACGTTGCACTCCGCGGGGATTCCGATCCCGGACGCCTTTCTCGGTCTCGATCCCTCCCGACTGAACGAGGCGCGGTCGTACTTTGCGAACCAGGCGGTCTATAAATCTGCGATCGGGACTCACGGTGGCGGGACGTGGCTTATCGAACTGGATACTCCGATCCAACCCAAAGTCGGCAATCGGCAGGCGTTCCTCCAAAAATTCGTCAGAACAGCGGGTAGTCGTCACTTCGATTATCGCGTCTACGTCGTCGGTGGAGAAGTTCTTGGGTCGATGAAACGAACCGCAGTGCAGGGCAAGTTTCGAACGAACGTAGCGGAGGGCGGCGAAGTTACGAACGCGACGGAAGAACTCCCGCATCACGTCCGAGAGATGGCGCGAGACGCAACAACTGCCGTCGGACTCGACTACGCCGGTGTGGATATCGTTGGCGGGGACGACGGATGGTACGTGCTCGAAGTGAACCCGACAGCGGGTTTTCGCGGGTTCTTCCGAGCGACTGGCGTTAGTCCTGCACCGTACATCGCGCAGCTAGCGATCGAGCACGTCGGTGGCGCGGTCGACGGCGACCAAGTAGCAACCCTCGCCACGCAGTTGGACGATTCGACGCCTCGCTGTACTCCTCGACCGACGTACGAACGCCGTCGGGAACCGCCGCTCATCGGATACACGGAGCGGATAACCGTGAGTGGGGCGCAGGGTTCGGAGTCCGTCCTCGCAAAATCGGACACGGGAGCCACCCGAACGAGCATCGATCTCGGATTGGCAGCGCGACTCGGGGTCGGACCGATCAAACAACGAACGCGGGTGAAATCCGGCATTTCGAAAACGACAACGGCGCGACCTATCGTGGACGTCGTTCTTGGAATCAAAGGGGACTGGCACACGGTGACCGCGAACGTTACCGACCGCGGACATATGAAGCATCCCGTTTTGCTCGGCCGAGACGTTCTTCAGTACTACGCCGTCGACGTTACCCAGTCCATCGAAGAGTGATTCTACCGCAGTTGTCGCCCGGTGGTATCGCATCCGGCGGGTGGGAGCGCGAACCGCCTATTCGTTGATGGCCGCAAGAGCAAATCCGGTGAAGCGCCCATTGAGTACCGATGGAAACACTCCGGCGAACTCTCGAAGATGCACCCGTCGTCACTCGCGGTGAGTACGAGTATTTCGTGCACCCTGTGACCGATGGTATTCCGCTCGTCGAAGCGGATTTACTGCGCGAGATCGTCCACGGAATCGTAGAACGCACGGCGATCGATACCGTCGACAAGATTGTCACACCCGAATCGATGGGGATTCACCACGCGACGGCCCTCTCCCTCGAGACTGACGTCCCCTTCTCAGTCATTCGAAAACGACCGTACTACTTCGAAGGTGAGGTCGCGGTCGAACAACGAACGGCGTACAGCGAACAGGAGCTATATATTAACAACGTTGGCGCAGGTGACCGCGTTCTCGTTCTCGACGATGTCTGCTCAACCGGGGGGACGCTCGCAGCGATTTGTTCCGGTCTCCTCGACATCGGCGCCGAAATCGTCGACGCTATCGTCGTCATTCGACGGCGGACCGACCATCGTTGCGACGTTCCCGTCGAGGTGAAGAGCCTCGTCGACGTTGAAATCACGGATGGGAAGGTCGTCGTCCACTCGTGAATATCCGATGTTTTCGACCGAACCCCCGAGAACTTGCGGTTTTACTCCTTCCGCCATCGGAGAGCCGCCCGCCAAACTTTCCTCAGTAGCAGCCTTCCACGAGCCATCGGGGCGGTGGTGACGGGACAACAACGATTACCAGCCTTAAAACACGGCGCCCCCTTCCCCCGATTCTCGTCCGTCTCGGACGGAGTTCGTTGGGAGAACTCGGAACTCGAGAGTACGGTATTCCACCGCGAAACTCGATATCGCTTCCCGGCACCGAAAATCGTGTCGCCAGGGTAGCGTCTCTGATGAGTCGGCAGAGGACGCTTTGACGGCCACCCTGGACTCCGATTTGTTTCCCTCGCTGTGTCGGGCATCCCCCGATTGGCGCGTGTCAACCAATGCCCGACGGAATAGGATACCAGCTAGCACGTCTAATCCGTTGTGACCACGTCATCAAAATTGCGGGCTGGAAAACGTATTCTGGCCGACCGTAGACGTGTACCCTGGCGACCACGAAATTCGCTACGTCGTCCCGAAATTGTTTACACGGTATCTCGCCGTCTCGGCGATGGGCCATTTGACGGATATCCCGGTCGCCGAAAACGGATGCGCCCGCTTCTGGAGATGAGGTTCCAGCAAAGAAGTGGATCGCGGTCACGATCGCATCCGAGAGAACGGTACGCAGACGGACGTAGCCGTAGCTCTGTCGCTCCGGAAAACGGTCTGGAACCGCTTCCACGCTCGAGGCGTATTTTATTCGAACGATGCGGCCAGCGGGACGGTTCCGTACCGCCCGTCTACCAAAATCCGAGCACGAAGAGCGACCAGAGGTCTCCTTCCACCGGAAGGGTCGCTCGAGAACGTTGACCGTTACGCCGAACGAGTAACACCGTTTCCGGCGCTAGTTCGGAGAAGGATTTCGCAGGTGAGCGCGCATCGACTTCCCCACGCTATCGGGTAAGTTATTCTAAACGGTCCGTTGGAGGAGCGGTCAAATCGGTCGAAGACTACCCTTCCTTCAATTCCTTCAGTCGAGCGAGGAGTCCGTCGAGTGAGTCGTCGCCGGTGTGCTCTCCGAGAGGGAAGCGGTTCGGGAACGGCGGCCGTCAGTTGCCCGCGTCCGATTCGCGGGTCCGTCGGTGTTCCTCTTCCGGTGGCGTCACGTCTCACTGTCCTCCCCCCGGTCGGCCCGTACGGTTTAGGAACTGCACCTCGTTACGGTGTGCGTGACAGTCATTGCATCACTCAGCGTAACGCCGGTACCGAAAGAATCGATGGCGGAGGACGTCGCGACAGCGGTCGAAGAACTCGATGGATTCGACGTCTCGTACGAGACGAACGCGATGGGAACCGTGATCGAGGCGGACGACATCGACGAACTGTTTGCAGCGGTAAAGGCCGCCCACCGAGCGGTCGATGCCGAACGGGTCGCCACCGTCCTGCAGATCGATGACGAGCGAACCACCGACGAGCAGGCCGATGAGCAGGTTACGTCCGTCGAGGAGGAACTAGGTCGGGAAGCGACGGATGACTCCGCGTGAGAACGTCGTGCTCGTGGATGGGGTTCGGACACCGCACGGGACGCTGCTCGGCTCGCTCGCGGACGTGTCAGCCGTCGACCTCGGAAAAACAGCGCTCGACGGCCTACTCGACCGCATCCCACTCGACCCAAATCGGATCGACTGGGTCGGACTCGGAAATGCGATTCAGGCGGGTATCGGTCAGGTTCCCGCCCGACAGGCGGTCGTAAAATCCGACCTCCCGAACACCACCGAAGTCACGACGATCAACGAAGCGTCCGGTTCAGGTGTCCGGGCGATCGCACTCGCCGCCGATCGAATCGATGCCGGTCGCTCCTCGTTCGCCATCGCGGGCGGGTTCGAGTCGATGACCAACGCCCCGTGGATTCTCCCCGATCACCGGAAAGGGAAGCGCCACGGGAACGTCACGCTCGAAGATTCGATGATCCTCGACGCCCTCTGGGACGTCAACCTCGACGTTCACATGGGCGAGATCGCCGAACGACTCGTCGACCGAGCCGGTGATCAGTACGATCTCTCGCGCGGACGGCAGGACCGGTACGCTCTCGAGAGTCATCGGTTAGCGGCCGAAGCGATAGAAAACGGAACTTTCGACGACGAAATCGTCCCGGTGGAGACGCCAACCGGTACCGTCGACCGCGACGAGGGACCGCGTCCGGAGTCGACCCTGGAGGATCTCTCTCGACTATCGCCAGCGTTCCGGGAAGACGGTACCGTGACACCCGCGAACGCGTCGAAGCTCTCGGACGGCGCCGGGGCCGTTTTGCTCGCCGATGCCGATGCAGCCGCTGACGCCGGTCTCGACCCGATGGCTCGGTTATTGGACTACGAAGTCGTCTACCGAAACCCGGACGAGTTCAACGAAGCGGTCGGCGATGTGGTCGAACGGCTTCTCGACGCTAACGATCTCGACGCCGACGATATCGGCGCGTACTGGATTAACGAAGCGTTCGCGGTCCAGTCCGTCTACGTCATGGAACGAATCGGCATTCCCCGCGAAAGGATGAATCCCCGCGGCGGCGCCGTCGCCTTCGGACACCCGATCGGAGCCTCTGGCGGCATGCTGACGGCCTCGCTTGCGTACCAGTTCCGCCAGGAGGAGTTCGAGTACGGCCTCGTTGGTATGAGTATCGGCGGCGGTGGTGCAATACTATCGCTGTGGCAGCGGTAGCGGCTCGACGTGGGGGGCCTCGCGAGTGCCGTCGATAGAGAATTCCGGTAGCCACCCGTCGAGGCAGCACGATTCGGGTCGACGCTGATTGGGAAGCGGACAACCCTCGATCCTCCGGTATATTCTCCGAGCTTGCTCGGCTCACACGCGGGAATGGCGACCCGACGTTCCTGCGCACCGAATTCGGGATTGCTGCGGTTCAATCCGCAGGAACGATCGAGCTCGATCGATCGGGCCGCCGTGCTGCTTCGACCGAATAGATCAGGCTTCCGGCGAACAGGACGATACTGCCGACGATGAACAGTGCGCTCAGCGGGGAGGCGGTATCGACGAACACCCAGTACAGCGGTGCTGCGATGGAGGGGCCGGCAGCTAACACAGCGATTTTGGCGACGAGCGGACCGCAGCAGCCGCAGGTACACGATCCGACAATCGCAGCACTCCCGACGGTTCCTTCCGTCATGCCCGCCCGTTCTTCGACGCGCCAGTGGCGAGCGATGAGGGCGGCGTTCAACCCGATAAGGGTGCTCAGCAGTCCGACCACGATGATCTGTCCGGGCGAAATCGCCAGGAATAGCGGGACGTGCGGCAGTGCGATTTCGAGCGTCGGCCACGTGACCAACTGATAGGTCGCGGGCAAGACGACAACGGTGTTTTCGTGCGGGAACGCCTCATCCGGGAAAAACGATAGATAGCCCGTTACAGTGACGAAGAATAGAGCGAGCACGACGCCGACTCCGATTCCGAACCGACGAGCAATTGGATCGCGTAACACTGCGCGGAGCGTACTTCCCGCGTCTTTCCAGACGACGTAACCGACGAGGATGGGAGTACCGAAGACGATCGCGTATCCGAGCGGGTGAGAATCGCCGGTCGAACCCGAAAGGAGATAGGGATACGCGATCCACATCCCCGCTATAATTCCGAGGAAGGTGTAGCGAGGTCGGTTCGGCCATCGAAGCAAGCCGACGACGAGACTCGTTACCGTGATCAACAGGCCGACCGACAACGCCAGCGGCTGATACCACGAACGTGGGAACGGCATCGACCGCGCCGAATAGGTGGGATCAGATGACAGCCCTTCGAAGAGGATAACCCCGAGCGCAGTTACGGCGATTCCGGCGAACACACCGTAGAGCGCGACCGTTGGCGAAATACGGTTAGTACGCTTGAGGAGAACGGCGCCTCCGAGGACGACGATACCGCCGAGACCGAGGAGGATTCCGTGCCACTGAGCGAGCCCCGCCGTCGCAGTTGCCCCGTGCGCGGCGGCGGTGGGGATTCGCGTAAGCGAGAGCGTAAAAAGGAGTAGAACGGAAAGCGGTCGTCCGAACCTGAGATAGGGCAACCTCTCTTCGGCATCTCCGTCTCTCGATCGCCCCCGTGTCAGTACCATTAGCGGATCTTGACGTGCGATCCACTTCTATCTGACTACTTTCGTAGAGCGAGTGGAGATGTAGAGGGAAGGTTGCTCGGTTGGTCACGATGCGTTTTAGCGCGTACTCGTCGTCCGAGAAGCCGGTTCGCTGGACGGCGGTACGAACGGTGTGTTCCTTCGGTGTCCTCCCGCATCAGCGGTGGGGTGGACGCGGACATCGCCGGCGAAACCGGCGTCGTTTATTCGACCGACAAACGGGTCATCGATCCGCGGTCCGAGGGAATCGTTAACTTCCCACATAGAGTATCGTCTGCTATGACACCCTCGGACGAATCCTCGGTCGCCGAAATCGACAGCGAGAGGTTCAGAGACTTGGGATACCGGACGGTTGATTTGATCGCCGACTACTACGAGGGTATCCGTGACCGCCCGGTTTACGTCCAGGCCGAACCGGCGGACGTCGTCGCTGCGTTCGAAGAGCCCCTCCCCGAGAACGGTGAAGATCCGGAGACGATCCTCGACGCCGTAGAAGAGTACGTCATCCCGTACGCGACCCACAATCCCTCGCCGCGGTACTTCGGCTTCGTGATGGGATCGGGAACCGCGCTCGCTCCGCTGGCCGACGCTATCGCGGCGACGGTTAATATGAATACGGGCGGCTGGCACCCCGCACCCTCCGGAACGGAAGTCGAGCGCCGTTGCATCCGGTGGTTAGCCGAGGCGATTGGATTCACGCCCGATACCGGCGGCCTACTGACCAGCGGCGGAACGATGGCCAACTTCACCGCCCTTCTGGCTGCGCTCCGTGACCGTACTAATTACGAGACCACCGGTTCCGGGTTGCAAGGAGCGGACCGACCGCGATACACGATTTACATGGTCGACCACGAAGGCCACTCCAGCGTCGTTCGGGCCGCGGACATGCTAAATCTCGGGCGCGACGCCGTTCGGCGCGTCCCGAGTCGCGACGACTTCACGATGGACGTGACCGCATTAGAACGGATGCTCGAGGCCGATCGAGCGAACGGCGACGAACCGTTCTGCGTCGTCGGGCAGGCGGGCTCCATTAACGTCAGTGCGATCGACCCGCTCGACGCGATCGCCGATGTCTGTGCGGAGCGGGATCTCTGGTTCCACGTCGATGGGGCCTGCGGGGCAGTCGGGGCGATGGTTCCCGAGTTCGAATCTCGTTACGTCGGGATGCAACGGGCCGATTCCGTGACGCTCGACCCCCACAAGTGGCTGTTTATTCCCTACGAGTGCGGAGCAGTTCTCGTCCGGGAGCAGACCGTACTCGCAAAGACCTTCGCGATGGACGCGTCGTATCTCCGCGGATCGATCGCGGAGACCCCGGAGGAATTCGACTACTACGAGTTCGGACCGCAGATGTCGCGCGGGTTCCGCGCGCTGAAACTCTGGATGACCCTGAAACAGTACGGGTTGGAGGGATATCGAACGCTGCTCCGAAAGAGTGTCGACTGTGCCGAGCACCTCGATTCGCTCGTCGATGCCCACGACGACTTCGCGACGGTTCAGGAGCCGAACCTGTTCATCTACTCGTTTCGCTACGTTCCGGCGGACCTCCGAGAGGTGCTGGCCGACCCGCCGGCAATCCCGTTGGCGAGAATCCACCAGTACGTAGACGAACTGAACCAGAGCATCGCCGACGAGGTCGTACAGAGCGGGCTCGCGTTTCTCACGACCACGAGCATCCGCGGCAGGCGCGCTCTCCGGATGTCCATCTGCAGCCATCGGACGACCGTCGAAGACATCGAAACGGTGTTCGACGGCCTGGCAGAGACGGGAGCGCGGTTAGACGAGGAGTGGCGCGAGAGCGCGGGCCTACCGGTCTGATCTCGATCGAACCGATACACGAACCGCGCCGCTGGTCGATGCGATCACGACCGAGAGCTACTCGCATTCCGAAGCGGGCGAGCGAAGCGACGTGATTACGCCGTGGCCGGAGACCTGCAAGAGTCGAAACCGAGGGTCAGTCGTGGCGGCGATTTCGAACGCGGGAGGCCACGGGCGTTGCAGCGGTCGATATCCACGACGAACTCCGTAGTAGTGACGAGCGCGATTCGAGCGTTGAACGCGAACTCGTCCCGGTTCTCACCGCTACCCAGTCGATACGTATCGCTGTTCAACAACTGGGTGTACTGCCGAACGGCGAGCGAGAGTGCCGTGCTGAACGTAGAAGGTGTATTTCGTCGGTAGCGTATCCGGTACGCAGGATTCGCCCAGCGAGCCCACGGATATCGACTCGGCGCATCGGGTTTGCCTCTGGTCATTTCCTCTCGGTCGACGCAGCCGCCCCATCCGTACTCCCCACGCTTGCTGCGAGCGTTCCGAATCCACGAGTCGGCACAGAACGGCGTGAGGACGACCACGTACACGGCGTCCTCGTACAGGAGATAGATACCGGAGATACGGTCCGGGTCGTGTTCGGTTCGTGAGTACCGCGGAAGACCCGACAGCGCCTGCGCCACCGTATCGTACTCGCGTTCGGTCACTTCGATGTCCGCAGCGCCGGTTCGCCGTGCTCGTCGGAGCCCCCGTTGTAGAGGAGCGATATCTTCGTTCGTCGGAGGCGTCGGTGACTATCGCGCCGGGTGGATTAGCAGTAGACAGCAACTGCAGCCAGCCACCACTCACCCCCGGGTCGTTAACGCAACCGGAGAGGGCGGAGAGAGGCGGCAATTGTAGCGAGGAACCTCCGTCGATTCACGTATCACATTTCACATAGATGGTTAAATAGTTTCTCGATATAGATTCCCTAATTGAGCGTTTGATATCCCCATAAATGCCGGTTTCGGGAAGGGACGCACCTCTCGGGGACAATGGTTATCCGTCTCGCGGCCAATTTTGAACCATGGCCGACGTCGCTGGACACATCGCCGTCGGAGCACTGTTCGCAATCCCGGCGTGGTTTTTATGGAATCGCCGGCCCGCGATGCTGTTCATCGGCATCACGATCGTCAGCGCGCTCTTTCCGGACAGCGACTTGTACTTGCGGAAGATATTCCCCACGATACACCACCACGGTGTGACCCATACTCTCCTTTTTGCCATCGTCGTGAGTCTCGTCGGTGGCGCTATCGCGGCAGTCGTATTGACCGACTACCTCGATCGAAATTGGTTCCCGGAAGGAACTCTCGATCGAGAGACCGTATTCGTCTTCTGTGCGAGTGCTTTCTTCCTCGGGAGCATTAGCCATATTTTCGCCGACATGCTCTCAGCGCCGGACATCGCCCCGCGACTCGAACCGTTGTGGCCGCTCGTGAACGGACAGATCGTGACGCTCGATCTTTACTACTACAACTCACCGCTCGTGAACTTCGGACTGTTCGCGGTTGCACTCGTGATTCACGCGGTTCTCTACTGGCGGGACGGCTACCAAATCACCAATCGCTATATCGTCAACGAACAGTCCCACTAGCGGAAGCGCTCGTATTTCTGACTCAAAAACCCGGTCGGCGGATTCTCTATCGTACTCCCGATATCACCGGATAGAGATCCGAAAACGGAATCTCGGTCATCACGGGGGAGACGAGCGTTGTCGGGTAGCTTTCGCGCCGGTCACCGGGACCCCTCGTTCAGCGGGTTCGAGAACACGGCATCGACCGCACCTCCGTCCATCTCTCGCCCGTATGCGCGATTTTTCTCGGGTGACGAGACCCCGGCTTCGGGTAGAAGCCGGACGGTCCCGTCTCGGCGATCAACGCCTTTCGCCAACGCGCCTTTTACCCTCTGTCCCCTATCGGTCCGCGTGACACGCGCGTACACCATCGGGCACTCCTCACGTTCGATCGAGGAGTTCATATCGGCGCTTCGCAGCTACGACGTCACGCTCGCGGTCGATATCCGCCGGTTCCCTGGCTCGCGTCGAAATCCGCAGTTCGATGCCGACGCGCTCGCCGGGGCTCTCGACGAGCAGGGCATCGAGTATCGCCATCTCGAGGCGCTCGGAGGGCGACGTTCGTCCCCGTTGGAGGATTCGCCGAACGATGCGTGGGAGAACGACTCGTTCCGGGCCTACGCCGACTACGCGCTCACCGACGAGTTTCAGACCGCGCTCGACGAGGTGGTCGCGCTCGCCGAAACGTCCGTGCCGGTGATCGTCTGCGCCGAGGCCGTCTATTGGCGCTGTCACCGCCGTATCGTCGCCGATTGGCTCCTCGCCCGCGGCTGCGAGGTCGTCGATATCTACGACGCTGACCGCGCTGACGAGCACGAACTGACTCGCTTCGCGGAGGTAACCGACGGGCGGGTTACCTACCCGGCTGACTGATCGCAGTCACGCCGCAGGACCGACCCCTAGTTTATCGTTTCCTTGTAAACGTGATCGTTGGTCGGGGTGTCACGCCGACCGAGGGCTCAGCCCTCCGCCTCGATCGGCTCCGCGATGTTAGCGAGCGCCTCGCCCATTATGATCGTCGCTTCTTGCGTCAGTGCGTAGAGGAGACCGTCTCGATCCGCTCGAACGGTTTGGAGTGGCTCGTACGTCGTCGGATCGTACAGTGTCCCGAGGAACGCGCCGCTCCGAACTGACGAGCCGACGGTGACGTCCGGATTAGAGCGAAAGAGACCGGACTCCGATGCGACGATGCGACCGAGATGATTACGAGCGAGGGTTTGCGGCCCCGTGTCGATCGGTGCACCATCGAGGATATCCAGGTGCCGCAGTACGTTTAAAATCCCCGTGACGCCGGCATCGACGGCATCTTCGAGAATTTGTTTGTTGTACGCCAACTCCGGCGTGATGCTCGGAATCCCTTCTTCGACCGCGGCGACGCGAAGTTTCCCCCCGAAGCTTCGCCGATGCCATTCCTCGCTCGCGGCCGCGTGTGCTTGCTCGGTGAGCAGTAGCTTGGTACCGAAGACGCGCCCTAGCGCGAGTGATTTATCGTGCCCTGCCAGTGCGACCACGTGGGGAAGCATATCCGGACTGCCCGTGTGCAAGTCGATGATTACGTCCGCTTGGCGAGCGTGTTGCCAAAGCCGCGCCGCCATTCGCTCGTGAACGGTTCCGTTTTGGTTCCCCGGCCAGACTCGGTTCATATTTGGATTGACCGGATCCAGTTGCTCCGGAGTAATGTACGAGACGTGATCGAAGGTGAGCGGATCTGCAACCGGCACGGCGATGACTCGGCCCGCCAAATCGACGTCGACGATGTGATCGTGCAGCCGGCGAAGAACCTCCGCCCCGTTCACTTCGCGACCGTGTTGTGCGGCCTGTAAATACACCGTTGGCCCCTCGTCAGAACCGGTGTAGGTGTGTATCGTCGTCTCGATTTGCGTCCCCGATGGTAGCCGTGCGAGCGTTTCCTTCGTCGCCGTATGTGTGCTCTCTCCCATTACTGCTCTCACGCGCCCGTAAACGAACTCTCTTCCGAATGATTTCAACGATAGTTCGTGTTGAATCGGGGTTGAAGGTGAGAGGGCTCGCTTTCCCTCGCCGTGGCGGGTCGGGACGCGAGAACCGCGTTCGTACGGTGACCGTTCATTCCGGCTATTTCGCTCTCGCTGGCACGAGCGCGTGACTCGTCGCGGTTCGCGGGCACCGTTTGTCCTGCAGCAAGGGACATTATTAAATATGAACCACACCTAGTTAGTAGGGAAGACGAGACGCAGTTGCGTTGCTATCGCGTTATTCGAGTATAACGTGCTCGTTTCCAGGGGTGGAATAAGAGGGGTAATTATGGTCGAAATACTGTATGTCATAGAGCGAGAATTCATGGGGAAGACGTTCGAATCGATCGATAGGCACGTCACCGTCCCATCAGCGTATCTTCCGGTTCGATCGGAAGCCCGTGGATGCAGCGACACTATATCGGAGATCGACGTCGACGATATAACCGATATCAACCGTAACGTACGGACGATCGACCCGGCGGTCGTGGTGTACAACCACCGATACCGCATCAAGGACATCGATTTTTACGACGAGTACCCGCTCGTCCACGTCCGCCACGGTGCGTCGATTGGACGTGGAGAGAGAACCGTAACGGCAGAAACGATCAGACACGCCGTCGCCGTCGCACTTGCACCCGGCGAGCGGTGGGCGCGGCGATACCGAGCGGCGTTTTCCGACGACACCCGCGTCGCAGTCGTCGGTATTCCGGAGGCCGACGACCTCGTCACGACCGACGCACCTCGCGAAAAACGGGTGCTGTACGCGCCGACCAATCACAACTACGGCGGTGGTTCCTATTTGAACACCGCCAAAGCGGTCCTCGACACGTTCGCCGACGCCGAGTACGAACTGCTCTTCCGACCGCATCCGATGGATCGAATCGAGGAGCCGGGGCGGTCGCTCACGAGAGCGTGCAAGAAGCGAATCTCAACGCTGCCGAACGTTACCTTCGATGAGAATCCGACGCCGAACGCGAGCATGCGGGTCGCCGACCTGCTCGTTTCCGACTACTCCGGTATCATCGCCGAGTGGCTCCACACCGAACGGCCGCTCATCCAGCTAACCGATATCGCCACCGAGGAAAACGTCGTCCCCGAGATCGGATACGCAACGAGCGTCGTCGACTTCGATATCTCGTCCGTCGGCGACCTGTACGAACGCGGCTACCCCGATTCGATCGCCGAGCGCGAGGCGGCGCGTCGCGCGGAACTCGGCATTCCGATGGACGGACGGGCCGGCGAACGCGCCGCCAAGGAGGTGCTCGCATGCAGGCAGTGATTCTCGCGGCGGGTTGCGGAAGCCGGATGGGAGACGCGACCGCCGAGATTCCGAAGGCCTTCCTCGAGGTCAACGACCGGACGCTTTACGACCGGCAACGCGAAGCACTCGACGGTCGCGTCGACGGGATTACGATCGTGCTCGGCTACAGGTGCGAGAACGTCATCGGCGACCTCACCGCAACCGAGGTCATCGTCCTCGAAGGTTGGGAGAAGTACGAAAACGCGGAGTCGCTTCGACGTGCGCTCGAATGTATCGACGACGACGTTCTCGTGTTGAACGGCGACGTGGTGGTCACGCCGTCGGTTATCGACCGGCTACTCCAGCGTCACGAGGCGCTGAACGGTCGGTACAACGTCGTCGCCTGTCTTCCGGGCCGTCAGACCGAACACACCGCGATCCGATGCGACGAGGAGGGAACCGTCATCGACTACGGGATGGTTCCCGGCCTTCGCCACGCCGGCGTCGGAATCGTCAGTCGTCGGTACCGGACGGAGGCGATCGAGTTCCTCGCCCGTAACCGCACGGAATGGTATCCACACGTTTACGCCGAGTTGCCGACGAAGCGACATCTGATTCCGCCCGTCCATCATCTCGAAATCAATCGGCCCGACGACCTCGCGAGTGCACGTAAACGATTATCGCACCGCGATAACCGACGTTCAACGGCGTCGACCGATCCGATTTCGAAACGGTAGACTTATTCTTCGGGAGTTCAGTGCACCGATAGAGTAATGGAACTCATCGCCCATCGAGGGTGTGCGGATCAATATCCTGAAAACACCGTCTTTGCAGTCGAGCGAGCATCGCGCGATTTTTCGGCCATCGAGATAGACGTCCGACGATGTCGGTCGGGAGAGCTCGTCGTCTTCCACGACGAAACCGTCGATCGCCTGACCGAAGGGCGCGGTTCGGTCGCCGGGAAAGAATGGGACGAACTACGGAACCTAGAGATTCTGGACTCCGGCGAGCGAATTCCGCTGTTATCCGAGGCGCTGGCCGCGATTCCGTCGAGCGTGAGCGTTCAAATCGAACTCAAACAAACGGGGACGGCAGCCGACGTGCTGCGACGCATCGACGACGCAGGCGTAGACGCACGCATCACCTCGTTCCTCCCGAGCGCACTGACAGAGGTGCGGGAACACGACCCGAGTGTGAAGCGAGGCTACCTGTTCGGCGAGCCGGTCGATGCCACCGTCGGTATCCAAACCGCGCTCACCCTCGAGTGTGACTCGCTCCACCCTCACTCGACGCAGTGTCTGGAGACGGGTATCGTCGACCTCGCTCACGAAAACGATCTCGACGTAATCGCCTGGGCGGCCGGCGACGAGGCCGTCATCAGCGATCTGTACACGGCCGGCGTAGATGCGGCAACCGCCGACCGATACACGACAGTTGTGCAGGCATCCATCGGATCAGTGGCCGCCGACTGACGCGATCGGATATTTCGTGAGTGGAATCATCCGTGACGTTCACAGAACCATCCATCGAGAAAAAGCCGCCCGAGTTCCCGTTTAGCGTATACCGTATCAGAAGCTGGTCACGTATCCGAGACAAGCGGTTCCATAAAGACCGACCCTCTCCCTCGTACACCTCGGAAGAATCCGTATCGGGGTGAGCGTATCGGTTCTCAGACGCTCGGTACGGTAGATATGCCGAAAAAACAGCCACTTCGCTTACCACCATGACCGCCGATGGTCAAATGATGACCAGCGAGACGCCACTTGAACCCGGCGAAATCCGTCACTGGAGTTTCCGCGCCGAAGACGACGGCGACCCACAAGCAGATGTCGCAGAAGTAATTGCGATGTTCGAAGGCAAGGACGTCGACGAGCTCACGCCCGTCTACGACGCGATCGATTCCTTCATGAGCAACCTCTTTACGAGCCCACCGCCGGAACCCGCGCAGGCTAAAATCGAGTTCACCTACGAGGGCTATCGCGTATCGGTCTATCAGGACGGCGAAGCAACGTTTCTCAAAATCGGCGAGTGAACGTGACGCGTCAGTTCCGATAACTACCGAATACGGTAGTCCGCAGCCACCCTTCGGGTGGTCAGCGACGTCCGATTTTAACGGGAATCCAACGGTTCACCGGGCTGGTCCGTTTGTATCGCGTCTTTCGATCGAACCGGGTAGTATCGGACGCGTATCGTACTACTTCTCGACGTTTACTAGAACCGGCGTCGCCGGTTCCTTTCCGTTTGCGCCGTTTTCTTCGGGTCTTTACGTCGGTTCACCGCCGATACGCGCGAAGGGTAATTTTTCGCGCGGACGGCACGCGGATGTCGGAGAAGTACCGTCCATCGACGCCGATTTTCGGTACCCTATTTTCGTATTATATTCTCACACGAGTACGAGAGGAAAAGAGAGCGCTGATTCTATCACCGATTCTCTCGGTGGTGAAAATGGCTATATAATTTCCAGATAATATATTTTCCCCTTCAAACCGCCCTAATACCCAGTTATGAGGATTTTTCGAATGAATTTTAGTGATTTTAAATTCTACTCAACGCAGCTATATACTTCCGCTCGCGAGTAGGTACTCTTTTCTCGTACGATAGCACGTTCTCAGGTCCTTATTTCCTCCTGACCGGCATCGGCTTATTTTAGACTCCGAATCATCAAGGAACCGGTTACGAACGAACGCGGGTTTCGGCACCTCCTCGGTTTCTCCGCGAAGCGTTATCGACGCGCCTTCCGTGCACCGACGTTTCCGGGGAATCGTCGCCCGCTCTCGAAGTTCGTGCCACCGTGACGTTTTGGGTCGACTACCGTGTCTGGATTTTTCCGATCTACCTACTCTGTTCCAGTACCATTCCATTACGCCCATAGTAATGTAATAGAATGGCGTGCGTACCGTTCGCCGAAACGGTTAGCGTCCTCCTTGTAAATACGATTTTCCGTTCTGAGAAGCCAGGGCGGGGGCGTCGATCCGATTCGACCGGCTAATTCGTATGCTTCAAACGAGGATGGCGACGGAACTCGAAGAGCCTAAAATACCGTGCTCCGATGGTAGTCCTCCGTTACTGCGACGCGGTGCGGAACCGTACGGGGCGGAGATCGTTTGCGGACCCTTGTAGTCGTGGTGTCGCAGGAAGAAAGAAAGGCCGACACGAGCGGCGATCTTCCACCCCCACGGCTTAAGTTCGCGAAGGACGTTTGGGAAGACGATGGTCACTCGACGCCGCCAACGCTTTATTCACTGGCAGGTCCTGTGGATGGTCTCTGCGCTCGTCGCTTTGGTTGCGTTAGGCGTCTTCTCCCTTCCCCTTTTTTTCGTCGTTTCCTTCGTCGGGTTCGTCATCGTGGTCGAACTGACTACTCCGGTTAACGTCGCTCCGCGGTGGCGGGCGCGACTGCGATGGATCACGATCCTCGGATTTTTGATTCTCATGGTCATCGTCGTTCGAAAGATCCTGAAAATCGTACCTTCGGGGTTGATTCCGTGAGCAACCCACTCGATGCGGAGTACCCGAAACTGCTTCTCCTCGCGCTGGCCGTGGTGACGATCGGAGCGCTTTTCGTAGCCATGAGCACATCGACGGCGTCGTTCAGCAGTTACAACTCCGCGTGGGACGGCGCGTCGAAACTACAGTCCGAAGCGAGTGCTACCGGGGCAGATAGCAAGATAGTTCGGAAGACGGCGATGTACGATGACGCGAATCCGAACGGGACGGTCGCGGTCGTTCTCTCCCCCGATACGCCGTACCGTCCCGCCGAACGCGCCGACGTTAAGGAGTTCGTTCAGAACGGGGGGACGCTCATCGTCGCGGAGGATTTCGGCCCGCACTCCAATCCGCTGCTCCGATCGCTCGGAGCGAAAACGCGCGTAGACGGTCAACTCGTTCGGGACGAGCGGTACAACTATCGATCCCCGGCGATGCCGGTGGCGCGTAACGTAGGGAACCGCTCCCTCACCCGAGGCGTCGAGAGGCTTACGCTCAATTACGGGACGGTCGTCCGCCCGCACAACGCGACCGTGCTCGCGAACACGTCGGAGTACGCCTACCTCGATGCGAATCGGAACGGGAATCTGGACGCCGACGAGACGCTCGCAACTCATCCGGTCGCCGCCACTGAGCGCATCGGCGACGGACGAGTCATCATCGTCAGCGATCCGAGCCTGTTCGTCAACGCGATGCTCGACCGATCCGGAAACCGGGCGTTCGTCCGTCAGATCTTCGAAGGCCACTCGACGGTACTACTGGATTACTCACACGCAAACGAGCTTCCGCCGCTGGCGCTCGCCGTACTGACGCTTCGAACGTCTCCGCTACTTCAGATCGTCGTAGGAGCCTGCGGAATCGGGATGCTCGCACTCTGGGTGAGACGGCCGGAACTGCCGCGACGACTCGCCGAGTTCCGGCGGAATGACGTCGCGGATAGTACCCCGCGAGTCGGCGAACGCGAGATGGTCGCCTACGTCGAAAAACGACACCCCGAGTGGGACTCCGAGCGCGTCGAACGAGTCGTCGAGTCGCTACGCGAAAAGCGATAGGGGGCGATGAACACCCGCCACGGGCGCACCGCGCCAGATGAATTATCTGGCTGGAAGTCGAAGCCGCACCAATGGGTAATCCAGCCGAGATCTACACCAGCGTCGTCGACGAAGTGAGCAACGTTCTGATCGGAAACGAGGCGATCGTCGAAAACCTCACGATCGCGATGCTATCGCGGGGCCACGTGCTTTTGGAGGGGGTACCGGGCGTGGCGAAGACGACGATCGCCAATTTATTTGCGCGCGCGACGGGCTTGGAGTACAACCGAATGCAGATGACGCCCGACCTCCTTCCCGCCGACATCACCGGGACGTACGTTTACCGGGAAGGAACCGGCGAGTTCGAGATTCAACGCGGACCGATCTTCGCGAACGTCGCCGTCGCCGACGAGATCAACCGCGCAACCCCGAAAACCCAGAGTGCACTGCTGGAGGCGATGCAGGAGCAGGCGGTGACGATCCAGGGAGACACGTTCCCGCTTGCGTCCCCCTTCATCGTGATCGCGACCCAAAACCCGATCGAGATGGAGGGTACGTACGAACTCCCGGAGGCGCAGCGCGATCGCTTCCAACTCAAACTGACGGTGGACCTGCTCGAACGAGACGACGAACTCGAGTTACTGAACCGATTCGATGGTCACCCCGATCTCGGATCGGAGGACGTATCGCAGGTCGTGTCGGTCGATGACATCATCTCCGCTCGGGATATCGTCTCGGACGTGTACATCGACGAAGCGGTGAAGGGATACATCTTGGACATCATCGGAGCGACGCGCGAGAATTCGAACGTGAAATACGGCGCATCGCCGCGGTCGTCGCTGGCATTTCTCAACGCCGCAAAAGCGCGCGCCGCCATTCACGGACGGGAGTACGTCATCCCGGACGACGTGAAGGCTTTAGCGAAACCGATTCTGATTCACCGCCTCCAGATCAACACCGAAGCGGAGCTGAGTGGCGTGACGAGCGGCGATCTCGTCGAGGAGATCCTCGAGTCGGTATCACCGCCGAGCGGCGCCGTCGATGCCGAGAATGCGGACGTCTCGGATGGTGACGGGACGGTACCGGTAAGCCAGAGAGAGGGAGATTGAACCGAGGAGCGCGACCGTCCGTTCGGTCTCGTTAGTCCGGTTCTGCGACCGACGGAACGAGTACTCCCGCTTTCGAGCCGCTTCGAGTTTATGGCCCGGGTCCCTTTCCTAACTCGAACGAAGCGGCGGTGTGAGGAACGTAGCTCGTCGAAATCGAACCGGCGGGAAGGTGAATCGGACGCGCTCGCTGGAACCATGGATGCGGATCCACCGTTACGCCCTCATCGGTCGCCGTTCAGGCGCTATCGTCGACTTTCCGTCTGACGAGTTCTCGGACGCTATCCTCGATCTCCTCGTCGGCCGTCCAGTCCAGTTCCGTCCGCGCCTTGCTCGTGTCGACGGAGAACTCCTCGACCAGTGTTTCGTTCCCTCGCGGGTTGTCGACGAGCTGGACGTCCACATCGACGTCCGCCTCTTCTGCGACGGTCTGCCGTACGAGGTGGGCGATGTCGATGACGCTCCTATCGTTGCCGCTCGCTATTTCGTACGCCGATGTTCCGGTTTCGCCCCCCTCTAACTCCTCGAGTAGACGCTCCGCGCTTCGCAGATACGCGTCGGCCACGTCGACGACGTGGATGTAGTCGCGCGACTGAGTCCCCGGCTCGTAGACGGTCAGCGGTTCGTTCGAGAGTGCGCGGTTCACGAAGAAGTTGACGACCGTCCCTTTCGAGAGCACTTGTCCGTCGATCGAATGCTCCCCGTAGACGTTGGATTTCATGAAGAGGTGCGCGGGAAACGTTTCCTCCGCGAGCGCGGTGACGGCGTGCTCACCGAGTAGCTTCGTTCGACCGTACCAGTTCATCGGCGCTCGCGGGAAGTCGGTCGTGATGGGGAACGAAGTCGGGTCGCCGAGCACGGCCATACTGAACGGGAACGTGAGACCGGAACCGGTCTTTCGACACCACCACGCGACGTTGTTCGTTCCCTGCACGTTGACTTCCTGAGCGAGATCGGGATTCGCCTCGCAGTCGTCTACGCCGCTGAGCGCGGCGAGGTGCAGAACCAAGTCGGACCCCGAGAGCGCTCGCTCGAGACGTTCACGGTTGCGAACGTCGACGTACTCGATACTCGTGTCGGCCACGGACCGAACCTGGCCGTTGTAGTAATTGTCGAGGCCGCGGACGTCCCACTCCGGGTGGACGGCGTTGAGTTGGTTCACGACGCGGCTCCCGATGTACCCGGCGGCACCGGTGACGGTAACGCGCGGTGCATCGGAGTTGTCCTCAGCCACGGACCGACACCTCCGGCGCTGCTTCGAATCCGCGGAAACGCCGTATCAGTTCCCTGATTCCCTCGCGGAGCGACCAACTCAGTTCGAATCCCGTCTCGGTCATTCGATCGAAGTTAACGTGGTAGGACGGCCCCGGATTCTTGTCTTCGAGATACGTAATCTCCGTCCCGGTTCTCGTCTCCTCGCGGACGAGTTTGCCGATCTCCGAGATACGGTAGTTTTCCCCGTTCACGCCGACGTTGTACTCGGTCTTCGGCCACGAAGCGGGACTGCGGACGGCGTGGGCGTACGCCCGAGCGGCGTCGTGAACGTGGATAAACGGCCGCCAGTTGGTTCCGTCTCCGTACACCGTTAGCGGTCGGTCGGTTAGCGCCTGAAAGACGAATCGATTGGCGACGAGGTTGAACCGCATCCCCGGCGCGTACCCGTAGTTCGTACTCATTCGTAGCGCCGTGCCGGCGATCCCGTACTCGTCGACGTACTGCCGCAGTAAGTCCTCGGCTTCGACTTTCGTTTCCGCGTACGGCGTTAGGGGATCGGGCTCAGTTCCCTCGTCGATGTTCGTGCTACCCGCGCGTCCGTAGATGTTGCACGAAGACGCGTACACGAAGTTCTCGACATCGAACTTTCTCGCCGCATTCAGCGCGTTCCTCATCCCTTCTAAGTTCACGGAGCGAGTTTCGTCCGGTCGATTGTGAGTGCTCTCAGCACCGGTTATCGCGGCGAGGTGAACGACGGCGTCGACGTTCCGCGTGGCGTTTTCAACGTCGTCGTAATTGCGGACGTCGCCCCGATAGAACGAGAACTCCTCCGCGACGTTCGCATCGAATAAATTTCGCGGAGATCCGGTTTCTAAGGAGTCGAGGACGACGACCTCCTCTATTTCGGTCGCTTCCTGTAATTCGGGGACGAGGACGCTCCCGATGTAACCGCATCCCCCGGTAACTAGCACCCGCATTAGTATCGGGGAGTAGCGTCGACTCGCCCGTTCTTCCGAATGAGCCGTAAGGGTGTTCGTCGATTATGCCTACCGTTGCTGGTGTCGAATAGCACTACCATCTACCTCTAAAAGGATGACATCGGCTAGTGGTAAAAAGATTACACTCTTCCTGCTCGAATATCGGTTATTAATTCATAGACGCCGGAGATCGAACCAGGGCGACAACGCTAACTGACGGCACACTAGTTAGATGGTTATCAAGTCAGCTCGCATCCATTACTACTATAGCGGGCAGTGGTGATGAGTGGTGGTAGAGCATGGGTGGGCTAGTCGGACGACCGATCAGTAACAGCGGAAGCGATAGGGGCTCCGCTAAAAGGAGCGACCGATGAGTTTTTCCCTCGATTTATTCCTCGTGGGGATCGCCGTCACGATCCTCGTTTGGGGGTTCAATCGGTATCGAACGCAGTTCGTCAAGGCCGATCTGCTCACCGGAATCATCCTGGCGGTTGGAGTTCTCGGGTTCGTGTTCGTCCCGCAGATCTACGACCTCGTCGGCCTAGCACTCGATATCCGAAAACGATTCGTCGTCGTCGCGCTGCTGGGGAATCTCGCGCTTCTCACGCTCGTTCTCTACCTCCACACGAACGTTCGGACCACCCGCAAGCGAGTGAATAAGCTGACCCGAAACCTCTCTATCGACCAACTCTCGGATTCTCCCGGCGAACGGGGGGATATTCAGGTCGTCATCCCGGCGTACAACGAGGAGAGCACGATTCGGACCATCGTCGAATCGCTACCGGATTCGATCGCGGAGCGGAAAGTCACGCCGATCGTCGTCTCGGACGGCTCCGCGGACGACACCGCGGAACGAGCGCGCATCGACTCCTCGATCGTCGTCGAACATCCGCTCAATCAGGGACAGGGAGGCGCGCTGAAGACGGGATTCGAGATCGCGCGACGGACGGGCGCATCCATCATCGTAACGATGGACGGTGACGGCCAGCACCCTGTGGAGGAACTCGAGGCGCTCATCTTACCGATCATCAACGACGAGGCGGATTTCGTGATGGGGTCGAGATACAAGGGAACCGATCGCTCCGGGAACGGAACGATCCGCCGAGCCGGGATTCGGGTGTTTACCGCTCTCATAAACGTTCTCCTGAAATCCGACATAACCGACTGCACGAACGGATTCCGTGCGATCCGCGGCGACAGCCTTACCGAACTCACGCTGACGGAAGAGCGGTTCAGCGCGCCGGAGTTGATCATCGAAGCGCGAAAGAACGGCCTCCGAATCATGGAGATTCCGATAACCATCAACGAACGACAGGACGGGGAGACGAAAAAGCCGCGCCTCGGGTACGCGATCGGACTCGTTCGGACGATAATCAGTACGTGGATGCGGTAGCGTTCGTCCTCCGCGACGGATACCATTCTCGCGTGTAATCGCAGCGAAGCCGCTTCGCCCGGACGGAGGCCGCTCGCGCACCGACCGTTCGAGGAACGGTCAGTTACGCGCTTTCTCGCGCCACCTTCGAAAGCACCGAACCCGCCCGCTCACCGATGGTCTCCCACCGATGGTTGGTGGCGATGAATTCGACGCCTCGCTCGCCCATTCCCCTCCGCTTTTCGTCGTCGGCGATGAGTCGTCGCATCGCGTCGGCGATCTCGTTCGGATCGTTCGCGACCGCGATACCGGCATCGACGTTGTCGGTGACCGATCTGATCTCCGCGGTCTCGCTGGCGACGTACGGTGTTCCGACGGCCATCGTCTCGAGGAACTTGGTCGGACGCGCGTAATCGAGTTGGTGGTCCGTTTTAAGCGGCACCCAGCTGAGCGTCGACGAGGCGACCAAGTCCGCGACCTCTTCGCGGGGAACGACGCCGCGAAACGTAACGCTGGATCCGATGCCGAGGTCGTCGCACAGCGCTTCGAGTTCCTCCCGTCGTTCCCCGAACCCGACCATCAGGAGCTCGTGATCGTAGTCGTCGGTCAGATCCGCGAATCCGCGGAGAAACGGTTCGAACGCCTGCCCGACGCCCAGCTTCCCGGTGTAGACGACTCGAGGTACGGATCTCCCCGACGCGCCGTCGAACAGATCCGTGTTCACGCCGAACGGGAGCACCGTGAACTGGTCCGACCCGACGTCGTATTTCTCCCGATACTGCCGAGCCATCGTCGGTGTAATCACCGTGACGTGGTCGGCGTGCGTGATCGCGAGCCGTTCGAGGTAGCTAACCGCGCTGTAGCTGATCGAGCGCTCGGACACGAACCCGAAGTCGGCCGCGTTGTCGATCCAGAGGTCGAAGACGTCCACCACCCATCCCCGACCGAGCGCTTTCGCTACGACGCCCGGAAGGAGGGTGCTGTGCGGTCCGACGAGCGTCACTACGCAGTCGTAACGCCACCACGTACAGAGCACGTACAGAGCGGCGTGAACCGCGAAAATGGCGTAGTTGAGTATTCGGGCGAAGTTCGATCTGTCCTCGGCCGGTTGGTACGTCCACAGGCGCGTCACGGGGACGCCCTCGACCCGTTCGCGTTTCCACGGACGGTACGTCCGGTCGAACTCCTCGCACGGAACCGACGGCGGTGGACAGACGACGTGAGGTTCGAACCGCTCCGGAAGGTGTCGGCTCATCTGCTGCCATCGATGCGCGCCTCCGACGGATTCCGGGGGGAACATCTGCGAAACGACGAGCACGCGCACCGTCTCCGTGTTCGCCGATTCACTCATCGTACCGTCGAGGATCGAGCGGATTTTCTCCCCCGAAACGTAGCAGCTGAATACCCGCTTCAGCCAGTTCCGGTTCGAGCGCGCGCAGTTCCGCGTCGGTCGCGTCGTGCGAAACGAGTTGAAGAACGACGTCGGGTTTCACCCTGCGAAGTAGCGAATCGAGGTCGTCGTACCCCATTCCGTCTACGTGGCGGTCGTAGTGATCGACGCGAAAGTGCTCGTTGCGAAGGGACTCTACGATCTCTATCGCGGGACTGTTCCTGGAATCGTACGTCTCCGGCTTGTACGCCGCGCCGAGGGCGAGGATTAGCGGGGCCGTCCGATCGCCGACCGCTTGACGGATCTTTCGAGCGGCGACCTCCGGCATCTTATCGTTGATTCGCCGCGAGCCCGTGATGAGATTCGTGTGCTCCGGGTCGACCTCGTTGAGGAACCAGGGATCGACGGGGAGACAGTGGCCGCCCACCCCGATTCCGGGCGTCAGTATATCGACGCGCGGATGGTTGTTCGCCAGTTCGATGACCCGATTCATGTTCAGGTCGAGTTGCTCGCCGATGAGCGCGAATTCGTTCGCCAGCGCGATGTTGACGTCGCGAAACGTGTTTTCGAGGAGTTTGCACAGTTCCGCGGAGAGTAGATCCGTGAAGTAGACGTCCCCCTCCAAGAACGGTTCGTATATCGCCGCCGCGCGGCGCCTGCTCGCGTCGTCCACGCCGCCGATGATGCGGTCGTTGTGTCGAATCTCCTCGAAGACGTTGCCGGGGAGGATTCGTTCCGGCGAGTGCGCCAGTTGTACGTCTCGTCCGGGTTCGAACCCCTCCTGCCGGAGCGTCGGTACGATCGTCTTTTCGAAGGTGCGCGGTGGCAGAGTCGACTCGATGTTCACCAGATCACCCTCGGAGAGGTACGGGAGGATCGAATCGAGCGCGGTCTCGACGAACGAGATGTCGGGCGTCTTGCTCGGCTCCGCCAAGGGCGTCGGAACCGATATGACGAAAGCGTCGCCCTCGGTGGGCTCGGTTCGCGCTTCGAGGTGCTCGCTCACACGGTCGCTGGCTAACAGCGTCTCGAACTCGTCCTCGTCAAAGTTGAGGTTTCGGTCGTTGATCGCCTTCACCACCTTCTCGTCGATGTCGACGCCGACGACGTTCCGTTCGTGCTTCGCGAGCAGGAGCGCGAGCGGCAATCCGATGAATCCGGTACCGACAACGACGATCGTGTCGAGCGCGTCTCCGCCGGCCGCCCGTGCGACTCGATCGTTACTCGACGTCATAGTACTCACGCATCCACTCGATCGTTTCCGGAACTCCCTCCTCCAACGGAACTCGCGCCTCGTGGTTCAGGTGACGCTTGGTCTTCTCGACGCTGGCCCGCTTGTTCAGCGTGTTGTGGGGCTCTCTGCCGCGATACTCGACGAGGTCGTCGTCCTTGTCGAGGTAGTCGAGGACGAGATCCGAAAGTTCCGCGATGTCGTGGTACTCCTCGCCGGCGATGTTGTACGCCTCGCCGGGGTTGAAGTTCTCGACGATGTTCGCGAGCGTGCGAACCGTGTCGTCGATGTACGTGAACGACCGGTGGTGGTTCACGTAAACGTGGTACGGTAAATCGTGGAGCGAGCGGTAGCAGAACTTGCAGACGACGCTTCGGTACTCGCTGTACTTCTCCCCGGGACCGTAGGTGTTGAAGAATCGAACGCGCACGGTCTCGGTGTCGTAGCGGTCGGCGGCGTTCAAGATTTGCTGTTCGTTCACCCACTTCGAGATGGCGTAATCGTTCAGATGGCGAGGGCCGTCTCGCAACGGAACGTCTTCGGTCATGACGCCGTCGTAGTCGCCGTACACCTCGCTACTCGAGGAGAATATCATGCGGAATCCGTGCTCCTTCTGGAGTCGGAGCATGTTCTTCGTTCCGACGGCGTTCGAATTCCACATCGTTTCGTAGAAGTCCTCCCCGTTTCGCCTCCCGAATTCGGCGGCGAGGTGGTAGACGTAATCGAAATCCCGACTCTCGAACACTCGTTCGAGTTGCCGATACTCGCTCACGTCGCAGCGGTAGTATCGATCGCGTTCGTGCCACGGGAGATCCGCAACCCAGACGTCGTGGCCTCGGGATTCTAACTCCTCTGTGAGCGGTGCGCCAATCGCACCTAACCCTCCGGTGACTAAGATGTCCGTCATCGCAGCAAAGTAGACACCGGCCGGTGTTATTTAGTTTATGGACGCGTCCCGCCCGATCGTCCGTCGCTCGGGTCGTCGCCGTTCAGTAACGCGTCGACGATGCGTTCGGCCGCCGTCCCGTTTCCGAAGGGATTCGGCCAGTCGCGCGTCGCCGATAGCATCTGTTCCCCAGCGGTACGGATGCGATCCGGGTCGGTGCCGACGAGGACGTTCGCGTTCACTTCGAGCGTCTCCGGTCGCTCCGTCGCCGTTCGCATCGTCACGCACGGCGTGTTGAGGATACACGCCTCCTCCTGAACGCCGCCCGAGTCGGTGAAGACGAGCGCGGATGCGCTTTCGAGTCGGAGGAAATCGAGGAAGTCCTGCGGTTCGATGACTCGTATCACGTCCGGAACCGGCAAGTCGTGCGCCGCGAGCATGGATTCGGCCCTCGGGTGGAGCGGGTACACGATGTCGCTATCGGTCTCCTCGGCGAAGGAGGCGACCCCGTCGAGGATGCACGCGAATCGACCGGGGTCGTCGACGTTGCTCGCACGGTGCGCGGTCATGAGACAGAACTCCCCGGGAATGAGGTCGTGCTCGTCGAGGACGGTGCTTCGCTGCGCCGCCAACTTTCGGTGCTGCTCGACCGCGTCGACGATGGTGTTTCCCGTGACGAAGATCCGATCGTCGGAAATGCCCTCTGCCCGCAAGTACTCCTTGGACTGCTCGGTCGGCGCGAACAGGTAATCCGCGGCGTGGTCGGTGAGCACCCGGTTGACCTCCTCGGGCATCCGGCGATCAAAACTCCGTAACCCCGCCTCGACGTGGGCGAGTTCGACGTCGAGTTTCGCCGACGCGAGCGCTCCGGCGAGAACGGAGTTCGTATCGCCCTGAACTAAGACGGCGTCGGGCCGTTCGTCCGCGAGCACGTCCTCGATACGGGCGAGCATCTCGGCGGTCTGTCGCCCGTGTGACCCCGAACCCACGTCGAGATTGTACTCCGGCGGCGGGAGGTCGAGTTGCTCGAAGAACACCGCGTCCAAGTTTTCGGAGTAGTGCTGTCCCGTATGAATCACCGCGTTCGGAACGTTATCGTCGCCGAACTTTCGTATTATTGGTGACAGTTTTATGATCTCCGGACGCGTCCCTAGTATCGTTACGAATCTCGTGTCCCCCATTCCAATTTGAAACGCTACCTCCGACCTCAAGAAGGCTACTGTTTTTCACGACGAGGTCGAGAGTGAAACGCCTTCCGCGGCCGACTCCCCCTTGACCGCCGCGCGGTACGCGCGTTCGTGTCGGTCGGCGCACCGCTCTAGCGAGAACACGCGCTCCGCTCGACGTCGCGCTCGGTTTCCCCGCCGTCGTCGTTCCTCGGGTCGGCAGATCGCCTGACTCACGGCCGTTGCCAGCGAGTCGGGGTCCTTCGGCGGGACGACCCATCCGTGCGAACCGTCGCGGATCTGTTCGCTAACGCCGCCGACGTCCGTGGCCACGATGGGGCGGCGCATCGCCATCGCCTCGAGAACGGCCATCGGACACGCCTCCGCGACCGACGGCAGCACGAAAATATCGAACAGGGCGAGCACCTCGGCGACGTCCGAACGGTGGCCGAGGAAGTGGACGATACCGTCGAGATCGAGCTTCGAACGGAGCCGTTCAAGGCGACGGACGTACTCGGCGCGCGTCTCGAGTCGCTTGCCGACGATCAGTACGGTGACGGAACCGTGCCGGTCGACGATCCGTCTCGTAGCTCGCAGCAAGTACTCGTACCCTTTTATCGGATTGAGGTTACCGATGGCTCCGATGACCGTCCTCTCCGAATCTAAGTTCACTGCTTCCGGCAGTCCATCGACGGACGGCTCGATCCGATCGGGGTCGAACGCGCGTACGTCAACCGGCGCGTATATCGTTCGGTGGGAACTCTCCGCTGAGAAGTAGTGATCGTCGACGGCGTCGGCGGCGACGACGATCTCGTCCGCGAGTCGAGTCGCCAGCGCCGCCGCAATCCGGGTTACCGGCCACGACATCGACGTGTCGTTGAAGTGCCAAACGAGCGGAACGTCGGCGGCAGCGGCCGCGATCCCGGCTTGGACGTTCAACGGGCCGTTCACGTGAGCGACGTCGGCGGACGCGGCGCCGAAGACGCGCGCGATCTGACGGGTTGAAAGAGGGAGGTTTGCGAGGTATCGTGCGTTCGCGCCGACCCTGCGCGGCGGACGGAGGCGGGGGAGACCGGGTCGGTAGACGTCGAATCCGCGTTCGACCGCTCGCCGCTCGAACGCGTCCGTTCCGTTCGGGAGGAGAAACGACGTCTCGATACCTCGCTCTCGGAGTTTCACGGCGACGGACAGCGCCCGGAGTTGCGGACCGCCGACGCGAGGGTCGGGAAGGCAGTTCAGCACTCGCATTCGTTCGAGTTGTTTCTCTCCCTGCGTATAACTCCTTGGTCGGGGCTCACGTTCATCCGGCGCTCCGGACACCGCCGTCCGGGGATAAGCATTTAACGAGCACCGAAGTATAAACACTCCATGATAGACGATGCGTTCGAGTCGACACTCGACGGTATCGACGTCGATAACATCTTCATATACGTCGGCGACGCCGTTCGCTGGGACGCGCTCTCGCCTCGGATTGCGGGGCTCGGAACGACGGTGAAAACGGTCGCCGCCTCGACGTACAGTCCCTCGTCGTTCGCCTCGCTCGTCACCGGTCGGTACACTCCCAATCACGGAGTTCGGACGTTCTCCCACCGGATACCGAACGACGTATTTCGTTTCTTCGATGCGGAGGACGTCGAAACGACGTTCGTCAACTCGATTTTCGAGTACGCCGACAGGGAACATCGGCGGGACGTCGACCCGATCTTCTCGGTCCTCGGCGTCGAACCGCCGGACGACGCGGACCCGTTCGACGACGTCGAACCGCCTTTTATCGCGATGGAGCGCGGGCCGGGCGGACACGCGCCCTACGGCGAGTTTTCGGGTACCGCTACCGAGTACTTCCTGAGCGAGGACGCGACCGACTGTGACGACCTCGTCTCGGACTACCTGCGAAGCGTCGAACTCGACGCGAACCAGTTCCTCCGCCGAATCGAGGAACTCGAACGGCGCGGGCTCACGGATGACACTCTGGTAGTGTACACCTCCGACCACGGTGAGCTACTCGGGGAGGACGGGATGGTCGGCCACAGTTCGCCGATGCGCCCCGAACTCGTGTACGTGCCGACCGTTTTCATCCATCCCGACCTGCCGGAAAGGGGCGTTCGGAACGAGGTGTTGCACCACGCAGACCTCCTTCCGACCGCGTTCGACGTGCTGGACCTAGAGACGCCTCCGAACGCCTGTGATGGCGCGGTGGCGACCAAGGGACTGTCGAACGAAGCGCGGCCCTCCGCCTGCTTCAGGGAATTTCTTCCCGACTCCGTACCGATGCTATCGGGCGACTTGGCCTACGGAGGGGCGTGGGACGCAAACGGCGGATACGCGTTCGCCAGGGGTTCCCGGGCCGATCGGCTGGCCGTGCTCGGAGCGAAGCTGTTTCGGAGTTCGAAGCGCCGCCACATGCGCCGACGGGTAGGATCGCTAGCGGTCGCGTACGCCCGCTCGGAAACGCGCTACGGCACGCCGAGATTCGATCGTGAAGAAGCCCGTCGCGTTCTTTTCGAGTCGATGCGGAGGCTCGGAACCGTCCGGGAAACCGATCTCTCGGTCGACGCACGGCAACAGTTACGAAACCTCGGATACGTCGAAACTCGGTAACACGTATGACGACTACGCACCGTCTTCCCAGCGGACGCGTCGTAGTTCGTATCGAGGGGTATCGTGAGCGATAGCTCGCTTCGAACGCTCCTGGGCGGAAGCGTCGTCCTATTCGGGGGGATGGTCTGTCAGTTAGTGCTCGGATTCGTCGCCAGAATAGTCACCGCGCGATACCTCTCGCCGGCGGAGTACGGGGCGATCGGTCTCGGTATCAGCTTGGTCACGTTCTTCGGGACGCTCTCCGTTCTCGGCGTCGATATGGGCGTCGCTCGGTTTCTCCCTCGGTACGATGACTCCCGTTCGACGCGGGGCGTTCTCGTCTCCGCGTTCCGGATGAGTATCCCGGTCGCCGTGCTCGTCGGCGCGGTGACCGCGCTGTTTCCCGCCCGCATCGCGTCCGTGCTCGGCGGGAGCGATGCGGTGGGCGTCATCCGAGTCTTCGGGCTGATGATCCCGATAGCCGCGCTGCTTCGCCTGACCGTGGGAAGCATCCGCGGCCTCCAACTCGCTACCCCCCGGGTCTACGCCAAGGATATCGCGCTTCCGCTCGCCCGACTCGTGCTCATTTTCGCCGTCATCGCAGTAGGGGGAACGGCGTTCGATATCGCCCTGGCGTACCTCGTCGCCTACGTGATTGCCACCGCCATAGCGTTCGTCTACCTTGGACGTCACACCGCCGTCTTCGACGTGAACGTGCCGTCGAAAACCATGTATCGCGATCTGTTGTTGTTTTCGGCGCCGCTCCTCATCTCGTCGATGACGTACCAAATGTTCACCAACATCGACGTGTTTCTCTTGGGGTACTTCACGGGTTCAACGGCACCGATCGGCGTCTATCAGGTCGTCTATCCGCTTTCGCAGTTACTCACGGTCTTTCTCGGTCCCGTGGGCTTCATGATCCTACCGATCATCTCGGAGTTACACAGCGAGAAGAACGAGGACGAGATTCGGCGGGTGTACCGAGTCGCCGTGAAGTGGGTGTTCCTCTTCATGCTCCCGGTGTGCCTCACGTTCGTTCTCTTCCCCGAGACGATAATCAGCTACACGTTCGGCGAGAAGTACGCGATCGCCGGGCCGACGCTCGCCGTGCTTTCGCTCGCGTTTTTCACGCACTCGATGGCCGGACCGAACGCGGAGGCCTTGACCTCGATCGGCGAAAGCCGACTCATCATGTACGATAACATCATCGTCGCGCTCGCGAACGTCGGCCTGAACGTCGCTCTCATCCCTCACTACTCGTACTTCGGCGCGGCCGTCGCGACCGCGCTCTCGTTCTGTTTGCTGAACGTGATCGTGACCGTTCAACTGTACCGCAGAGTCGGCATTCGACCGGTGTCGTTGGAGGTGCTCCGAATCGGTGCCATCGGAGCCCTGGCGTTCATCGCCGCGTGGGCAGTAACGCGGCAGTTCGATTTACGGCAGATATCGACCATGCTCGTCACCGCGGCGGTGTTCGCGCCCGCCTACGCCGTCATCATCATTCGATTTGGAATCACGCGGGAAGAACTCGCGCTGTTCGAAACCGCCGATAACAGGTTCGAAGGCAAACTGCGGAGTATCAAGCGGCAACTCCGCCACGTAAGTCGGCGAACCGACACCGAGGAGTGAGATACGTGTCCAGACGACCGTTCGAACGGCCGGACGATTTAACTTACCATCCGCGGTTCTTCCACGGGGTGGATTCAGCAAGATGAAACGCATCTTCTCCCTCTCGTTCGTCGTCTTCGCCGGGAGCGTGATCTACGCGAACGTCTCGGGGAACGTTTTCCCGACGCTACCCGTCGGATTCCTGCTGGCAGTCGGTCTACCGCTGGTCTCCCTGCTCTTTCGGGACTCGATGAACGCCCGGACCGCGCTCGCGTACGTGGGCGGCATCGTCTTCCTCTCGGTTCTCTACCGCTGTCACGTCTTCCTGTTCCCCGCGAGCGTCGTCGGACACGACCCGGGACTCTACGCCCAGCAGGTCGGACAGCTGATGGAAACGGGACGGCTCGGCAGCATTCAGGAGAGCGAGATCTCCTTTTACACGAAAGCGCCGTTGTTCCTCGTGTTGATCGGCGCGTTCGGGACGCTCGTACGGCTTCCGCCGGCGGAGGCGATGGTCATCTATCCGGTCGTCGTCGGCGTGTTCTACCCGCTCATCGCGTTCGCGTTGGTTCGGTGCGTCGCCTCCGAAGAGGGGTGGCGACTCCCGTGTATCGCCGCGACGATCGCCGCAACCGCAACCCTTTCGCTTCGGTACGGTTTCTGGCCGGTCGCACAGACGCTCGCGGTGATGTTGTGGCTGGTCTTCGTCGTCGTCGTCGTGCGCTACTACACCGATCGCGATCCTCGCTTCTTCCTGTTGCTCGCCCTGCTGCTGTTCGCGCTGATATTCACGCACAAGATCCCGGGCTTCGTCGTGGCGGGAACCTTCGTGACTCTGATAGCGTTCGACCGTCTCGTCCGCGACGGGGCGACCGAATCGATGGCGGAAAAGCTCCGTTCCCGATCCGTACGAACCCTCGCGGCGCTCGCAGCGGTCGCGGTTCTCGTTCAATGGGTGTTCGTCACCGATTACGCGTACCGAGTGGTGTTGCGCATGGCGCTGCTCGCGACGCCGCAGGCGCTCGCCGCCTTCGCGGAGCGGTTCACCAGTCTCTTCCTCGGAGGCGCGTCCGGAGGCTCGATGCAGTACGAGTGGGCGAATCCTCTGAATCCCCTGTTGTTATTCTTCCTGATGAACACGTACGCCATCGCCCTCATCCCGCTTGCGGGACTCGGCTGGCTCGTCTTGTTCCTGCGCCGGCGACGAGAGCCGAGCACTCGGGTGCTCCTCGCGGCCACCGCTTTTATCACCGCCATGATCGCGTTGGGCTATTTACGGCGGGCGGTCGCGAATCCGCGGCGGTTTACCTTCATCGGCGAGATCCTCCTCGTCGTTCTCGCTTCGGTCGCCGTCTATCGGTTGGTGCCGTCGGGGACCCGACTCCCCACCCGCCCGCTTCGCCTGCTCATCGTCGGGATGCTACTAACGGCGAATCTGTTCGCGATTCCGGCCTTCCCGGCCCATCCCGAGGCGCCGCGGAGCTACTTCGTGACGACCGAAATGGCGGGGAAGCGGTTCGTCGACGAACGCGTCGACGGAACGGTACACACGGATTACGTGTTTGCCAACGCGCCCCCCGCGAACCCGGCTCTCGTCGGCCCGGAGGAGAAGTACAGTTCCCTCAGCGAAGAACTCCTGAACCGATCGAACGCCCTGTACCGCCACCAACACGTGTTGTTCCGGGAGACGGTCAGCGTTTACAGGACGCCGGGAGAGTCGTGGCGGCCGACGTGGCGTCCCGAACGGGGATTCGACCGCGAGTACCACAGAACGTACGATAACGGCGACGTCGTCCTCTACTCTGCGACGCCGTCCAACGCCACGACGCGGACACGCGACCGCTAAACGCGATATCCCAAGTTCTTGAGCCGCTCGTCTATCACGTCCTCATCGACCTCGCTTCGATCGTATCTCGGTTCCTCCGGGACGACGGTTTTTCGTTCCCCCGAATCGTGAACGTGCCACGGCACCTTCACCAACTTTCTCGTGTACGTGCCGAGGGGATGGCCGTACTCCCTGTACGGGAGCGGGAACGACCGCTCGGCTATCAGTTCGCCGTGATCGGCGGTGACGACCGTCTTCCCGCGAAGCGAGTCGAACAACGTTTTCATCTCGTCCATCACCTCGTCGAGATTCTCCCAATACGCCTTTCGGACGACCGCCGGCGGCACGTCCGCCTCCAGTATGGCCGTGAGCATGTTGGTTTTCGGCGAGATGTGTTGCCGGCCGACCGGCCCGATGTACGGGTAGTGAGGCTGGATGTAGTGGATCAGCAGACGCTTATTGGGGTACTCCTTTTCGGTTCGTATCGCAGCATCCGTCACGGTCTCGGGGAGTTCCACGCCGAGTTGCTCGTCCTGATACTCGCTCTGCTGGAGATTGACGAAGTCGTGGATTTCAGCGCCGATATCGTCGGCGAGGCGCGGAAACCAGGCGTTCGCGGAGACGTACACCGTGTCGTGGAGCTTCGTCTCCCGGAAGTTCGCGGTGAGAAACTCGCGAGTCGAAGAGCCCTTCGAGTACCGCCAGTCGAGCGTCCCCGGGAGGTCGTACCCCACGAAGTGATCGTACCGGCACGAGTCGAGAATGACGAGGTTGTCCCAGTCCTCCTCGAACACGTCGATTCCGTCGGGATTGTGTTCGCGTTTTCCGAATCGCGTGTGGTACGCTCGGTTGATTTTCCGTCCGATGGCGTACTTGATCAACGCCGGCTCGTCGAGCGCTTTCGCTACTTTACCGAACATCATGGCCTATGTCGCGTATCACCGCTAAATAGCTGATGGTGATTCGACCGCGACGCCGCGGCGAGTACCGCGTCGGAGTAGGCGAGTCGCTCGAGTATCCCTCGGTCAGCCGAACGCGTCACGAGGGTCATCTTCCTTCGTCGAGTACGGTGTCCGCGATTCGATGCGCCGCGTCTCCGTCGCCGAAGGGGTTCTCCCAATCCCCGGTCCGCCCTCGCGCTTCCTCGACCCTGCGTATCACGGCATCGGGGTCGGTTCCGGCGATGGTGTTCGCGCCGACTTCGACCGTCTCCGGCCGTTCCGTGTTCTCCCGCAGCGTTACGCAAGGGACGCCGATGATGCACGATTCCTCCTGTATACCGCCGCTGTCCGTGAGCGTTACGTCCGCGTTGGCCAGCAACTGCAGGAAATCGAGGTAGCCGACCGGATCGATAAGGTGCAAGTCCGCAATCTCGCGAATGCGCTCCATCAACCCGAACTGTTCGAGGCGCTTTTCGGTGCGGGGATGTAGCGGATAGACGGCCGGAATCCCCACCTCGGACGTCACCCGGTCGAGGATTTCGACCAAGTCGGAAAGAACGGCCCGATCGTCGACGTTCTCCTCCCGGTGCGCGGTGAAGACCGCGTACTCCTTCCCCCCCAGCGAGAGGCGCTCCAGAATATCGCTCCGCTCTCGGGCGATTTCCATGTTCCGTTCGACCGCATCGACGATCGTGTTCCCGGTGACGACTATCTCACCCTTGACGTTATCCTCGACGGCATTCGCTCGCGTCTGTTCGGTCGGAGCGAACAGATAATCGGAGATGTGGTCTATCATCACCCGGTTGTGCTCCTCCGGCATTCGCCAGTCGCCGCTTCGAAGCCCGGCTTCGACGTGTCCGAGGTCGAGTCGAAGTTTCCGAGCCGCCAGCGCTCCGGCGAGGTTGAAGTTGGCGTCGCCGCAGACGAGAACCGTCTGCGGCCGTTCCTCGAGCAGCACGGCTTCGATACCTTCGAGCATCGCCGCGGTCTGCTCGCCGTGGTACTCCGTCTCCTCGATGCCCTCGATTCTGTATTTCGGTTCGTCGAGTTGCAGATCCTCGAACATGCGACCGTCGAGTTCGTAGGAGTAGTGCTGCCCGGCGTGAATCGTGAACGACTCGATGTCTCTGTCGTTCAGCGCCGCGATTATCGGACTCATCTTGATGATTCCGGGACGGGTACCGACGATCACGCACGTTTTATCCGGAACGGGTTCCGTCACTATCTTGGAATTATCCATATACGGTGTTCGCGGGAAGGGGACATATTTTTTCCCCCGGCGAGGGTGCCGCGTCGACGAAACCCGGTAAGCGGCGGGGGCGCCGCGACGGAATCACTCGGTTTCGAAGTCGCCCTGCGACGCGAGACATCGGTCGGTAGCGGCGATGAATCGGTCGTTGATACCGTTCCAGTCGTACCGCTCGACCGCCCGCGCGGCGTTCCGACCGATCTCGGCCCGTAAGTCCTCGTCCTCGGAAAGACGACGCAGCGCCTCGGAGAGCGCTTGGGCGTCGCTGGGTTCGACCAGGAGTCCCGTCACGTCGTGTTCCAGCACCTCGGTCGCACCCTCGAGCCTCGACGCGACGGTGGGCTTTCCGAGCGCCATGTACTCGAATAGCTTGATCGGGTAGATGTACCGCAGCACCTGCCGGCGGGGAAACGGGTACAGGCAAGCGTCGGAGCTCGCTATCCTCGCGATGGTCTCCTCGTGACTGAGTCGTCCGACGAAGTCGACGTTCTCGGCGATATTCTTCCGCCGAGCGAACCGTCGTAGCCGCCGTTCGTCCTCGTCGGTCGCCGGTCCGATCATGGTGGCGGTCCACTGATCGTTCGCGGAGTCGAATTCGGAAAGCGCCTCGATTACGGTGTCGACCCCTCTGCTCGGCTGTACGTACCCGACGTACACGACGTTGAATCCGTCGCCGGTCTCCGTCCGCACGTCGTCGTACAGCGCCAGGTCGGTTCCGTTGGGCACGTTCACGACCTTCTTTCCTGGCAGTCCGTTGGTTTCGGCGAACTTCGAGTGAAGGGTGAGAACGATGAGATCGGCGCGAGCCATCGCGGGGAGCGCGACGACGTACACCGCCCGATAGAACATCAGGGCCGATTTTAAGACGATCCCTTCGCTTTCCTGTAAGAATTCTATCTTCAGACGGGGATGATCCCAGACGTCGAGAATCCACGTTTTCCCGCCGACGGAACAGACGAACCCCGCGAGGATGCAGACCAGGTGGTAGCTCGTGTGCACGGCGTCGACGTTAGCGTCGTCCGTAACGAGAATCCGGTACACGACCCAGAACGGAAACAGGAGGTGCGAGACGAGCGATTCGCCCGGACAGACGTGGACCGCCGACTCCGGTATCGATATCTCCTCGGGCACACCGCCGTCCGCTCGCGTGTAGAAAGCGCAGTCGTAGTTCTCGGACAAACTGCGCGCCCGCTGAAAACGGACCGAGTTTCGATTCGCCGAAACGTGAGTCTCCCAGATAAGCGCGAGTCTCGCCATGTTCCAGCTACCGAATCGATACGAGCGATTATATACTTACTGTTCGAGACGTCGGTGGCCCGGTTCGCGTTCCCCTTCGACGATCGAATCGACGGTCGTTCGCGGTGGATTCGGACTGCGACAACGGAAAAGGTAAACGAATCCAGAGATGCATCTCGGCATGGATCGGTCGGCGAACCCTCAGTCGGTGTGTTGAGCCACGGGGCGGCTCTCGGAGCGTTCGAGAACGTCCGGAAGGAATCGGTCTTCGTGTTCCGTGATCGTTTCCTCGTGACGTGTGAGCGTCGCGAGAATGTCCCTGACACCGTCCTCGAACGACTGCCGCTGTTCTCCGATGAGCGACGCGTACCGTTCATTTTCGATCCTCATTTTGTGCGTCTCGTCCTCGTCGCGCGGATTTTCGAAGTGTTCGACCGACACGTCGAGGTCGAACTCCTCGCCGACGTCCGCGATGGTTTCGGCGATTTCGATGATGCTGATGGCCCGCGTCACCTGATTGTACACGACGTACTCGTCCGAGGGGTCGTCGGAGTCGGCCAGTGCGAGTCGCGCCAACCCCTCGACGGCGTCTTCGAGGCTGACGAACGGCTTGCGTTGTTTCCCTTTGCCGTACACCGTCACCGGGTAGCCCGCGGCCGCTTGGGCGCAAAAGCGGTGGGCGACCGTCCCGAAGTAGTAATCGAAGTCGAATCGCGTCTTCAGTTCGTCCGTGTTCCTGGTCTCCTCGGTCTCGGTGCCGTACACGATGGCCGTCCGGACGTCGCTAACCGAAAGCCCGAACTGGTCGTGCGCGAGGCGCATGTTAGCCGCATCGTGAGCTTTCGTGAGGTGATACCAGCTACCGGCCATCGCGGGGAACGGTACTTCGTCGCGGTGGCCGTCGTTTTCCATCGTCGCGCCGCCCTCGGGGATCGGAAATTCGGGTGCGCCGTACACGCCGGTCGTCGTGGTCTCCACGAAGTGCGTTCCGGTGAGACCGTTCTCCTCTAACCCCCACAGAAGATTGCGCGTCGCTTGGAGGTTGTTGTGCTGGGTGTAGTTCGCGCGCTCGCCGTTGATCTGCGAGTAGGGGGCCGACGGTTGGGCCGCCGTGTGGATGATGACGCGGGGTTCGTGAACGGCGAGGAGCTCGTCGACGAACGAGCGGTTCACGAGGTCGCCGTCGACGAATGAGAGGTTCGACGCGTCTAGCTCGGATTTCGCCGCCTCGACCCGGTCGACGGGATCCTCGATCGGAACGCCGCTAACGCTTCCGACCTCCTCGACCCATCGCCGACGGCTTCCGTTGTCGACGATGACCACCCGCTCGTCCGTCCGCGTGGCGATGCGAAGGGAAGTAGGCCACCCCAGATACCCGTCGCCGCCCGTGACGAGGATGGTCATAACTCCTCCTTCAACTTCTCGTTTTCTTTCTCGCACTCCCTGTTGTCGCTCAAGTGCTCCCAAATTTCGGTGCAGCCGCATCCGTCCGGCACTCCCTGTAAGTGCTGGACGTACTCTCGGCTACTCTCGTCAATTTCGTTTGACATCCTTCATCTCCACGCTGGTGAACCATCCTGTTCAACTTTAAGGTTGTGTCCGCTCCGTTACAAAACGAGCACGGACGCGAACGACTTGCGTACTCGAATCGAATTTCTCGCCGCGGTGAACGTGGAATCTACACTCTCGGTTCGTCCCCGGCGGTTACGGTCACCCGTCGTACCGCCGACGAGGCGGATATTTAAGGGATTCGCTGGAGTACGTAAGCGAGCATGGACGACGCTAGTAGGGCGGTAGAGGCTCTCGTCCGCGAAGACCCGGAGCGAACGGCCGCGCTGCGAGAGATACTGGCGATCGACGAACGACGGGACCGGTGGTCGCCCGAGGACGTGTCCGTCGACGCTGCGCTCTTCGAAGAACTCGTCTCCGAGGGGATCGTCGTTCGAAACGGCGACGGTGCGCGGGTGACCGACCGTGCGGCGATCCGCAGGGTAGTAGATAGAAACGACGCGCCGACCGGGGCGTCCGCGGATCGCCGGGTTCGGATGAGCGGTCGCGTCCTCGCTCTGTTCGCAATCGCCGGTGCGCTAGCGCTGGTCGTCGGCGTCCGCGTCGCGTTCATTCACCACATGGTGTTCAGGAACGGCGACGTGGTGTTGGCCGGAAACGATCCGTACTACTATCGGTACTGGGTCGAGCAGTTGACCGCCGGCCACTCGACGTTCGACGTCCGCGCTTTGGCTCACCTCCCTTCGTCCCTCGAAAACCACGACGTACTGACCGTCGTCACGATGTGGGCGGCCGCGAGCGCGGTCGGCGGAAGCCCGCAGTCCGTTGGAGAGGTGTTAGCCTGGTCCCCGGTAGTCGCGGCTCTGATTAGCGCGATCCTCGTGTACGCGTTGACGATTGAGGTGACCGACACCCGCTGGGCGGGTGTCGCGGCGGTGGCGCTGCTCGCGATTACGCCGGTTCACGCGTTTCGAACCGCGTTGGGATTCGCCGACCACCACGCGTTCGACTACGCGTGGCTCGCGCTCACCGTACTCTCGGTCGTCATCCTCGCGACCGAGAGCGCGAGCGAGGGGACGGACGCTCCCCGACTGACGAGGTGGCGTCTCAGGGCGGCGACCGCCGCGTTGGGGATCGGCATCGCCGCACAGACGCTCGTTTGGCGCGGCGGACCGCTCCTTCTCCTTCCGATCGCACTCTACGCTCCCTTCAAGGCGGTCGTCGACGCTAGAGCAGGGCGGTCTCCGCTCGCCGAGAACCAGCGGCTGCTCGTGGGTCTCGGACTCGGCTCGGCGGGGGCGTGCATCGCGCACGTCGCCTTCGGCTGGCTTCCCGCGTTTCGCGCGTTTGCCCCGGCGCTGTTATTCGGTGCCGTCTTCGTTCTGTTCGCCGTGGCCGAGAGTTCCACCAGGCGGACGGTGTCCCGGCGAGTGTTAGCGGGCGCCGTCGGCGTCACGGTTCTCTCCGTTATCACCGTCGCGGTGCTGTTTTCCGACCCGATCGCCGCGTTGTTCGGCCACATTCGTCAAACTCGCGGCGGCGGCGTCATGGAGTCAGCGCCGCTGGTCGGAGGTGGATACGCGTTCGTCCTCAGACCGCTCTACGTGTTCGGGTTGCTGCTGTTCGTGGCGATACCGTACGTGGCGTGGGGAAGTTACGTCGCGATCCGCGAACGTCGACCGGCCTTGTTCGCGGTCTCCGTCTACGCGTGGTACTTCCTCTTCCTCGCGCTCGTTCAGGTTCGGTTCGCCGGGGAACTCTCGCTTTTCGTCGCTCTGTTCGCCGGAGCCGGCGTCGTTCACCTGGCGACGAAAGAGGCTCCGTTCCGTCGCCGAATCGAAACCGACCTCGGTTTCCGAGGACGAGCGACCCTTCGGTCGTCCCTTCCGACCAAGCGGACGGTGCTCGTGGTCCTGTCCGTGGTTCTGCTCGTCGGAAGCATCGGACTCTTCTTCTCGTTCGTGCAGACGACACAAATCGGCGTCCAAGCCGATACTCACGAGACGGCGACTCGCGTGGACGCGTACGCGGACCGGAACGACCTGACGTACCCCGACAACTACGTCTTCAGCGCTTGGTGGCGAAACCGCGTCTACAACTACTTCGTAAACGGCGAGTCCAGATCGTACGGATTCGCGAGGTCGTACTTTCACGAGTTCGCCACCTCCACGGATCCGGACAGGTGGATCCGGACGTTCGAACGAAAAAACCGAACCGGGTTCGTGGTAACTCACGACCGTTCCACCGCGCTCCCCGACGAGTCGATGCACTCGCGGTTGCACGAGCGCTTCGGAAGTCGCGGAAACGGAGTGGCCGGAGTGGGACACTACCGGGCCGTGTACGCGAGCGACGACGGATCGCAGAAGGCGTTCGAGATCGTTCGCGGAGCGACCGTCGTCGGCACCGCGCGGCCGGGCGAAACGGTGTCGGTGTCGAAGACGGTTCGCCTCGAGGGCGAGCAGTTCGTCTACAGGCGCACGGCTCGAGCGAACCCGTACGGCATCTACGCCCTGACGGTTCCGTACGCAGGCAACTACTCCGTCGACGGGCGGGTGGAAACGGTTCAGAAGGGAGCCGCGACCGCCGGTCGACGCGTGATGTGGCACGACCGGGACGGCCTCGTTCACTGGCCCTTCGATCGCGTGGACGGGGCCGATGTCTACGACCGAATCGGCGGCCACCGCGGTAACATCGACGGTGCCGCATCGGTACGGAACGGCGTCTGTGGTCAGGCCTTGGCATTCGGCGGCCAGAAATCGTACGTGAAATCGAAGGTGGACGCGCCGCGTCGATTCACCCTCGACATGTGGGTCAACCCGGACGAATCGCGGGCGGGTTCCGGGCCCCAGCACCTCGTCAGCAGCGAGGCGGGTCGCCTGCTCACGTTGACGGGGAACGGTCGAGTGAGCTTCCGCGTGCCCGGCGTCGAAACGGAACCCCTCGTCGCCGGAAGCGTCCCTTCCGACCGCTGGACGCGCGTCACGGCGACCTACGACGGAACGCACCGGACTATATACGTCAACGGGCGAAGCGTCGGCAGGGATAGAATCGGCGAGGGAACGGCGGAGTGGGGTGGTCGCCTCCGCATCGCGGGCGGGTACGCCGACGGTAACCGACGAACCTTCGAGGGCGCGATCGACGAGGTCCGCGTCTCCGACGGAGCAGTTCGTCCGAAAGCGATGGGACGATGTCCTCGTCCGACGGACGGATAGTCCGCGTAGCGTGCGACCGCGATACGGGCCAATCGTCGTTCCGATTCGGTCCTTCGTTCGCGGCGGTGCAAGCGCCCGTTAGCCACTGCTCGGTCTTCGGCTCGCCCGCCTCCGTCGACGCCAAAACTGCGGGCGGGGAGCGGAAGCGAGTTCCGACTACCGCATCCGCGATATCGCGCGACGACTTATCGGGTCGGTGTAACGAGAAGAGGAGCTCGTTCCCAACTGATTGGAACCGGCGAGCGAACGGTGGGACGGTGACCGGAATCTGACGGCAGAGCAGTATCGGGAAGCCGACGTCCGTCGCTCTCGAAGCGTCGTTCCGCTCGGCGTCTTTTTATTACGGTGGATGAACGGATCATTTCGGGAATATCCCAATTATACTGGAATCCGGTCGGGTGGTCGCGAGGGGGCCTAACGACTCCGAATCGGCGTACCGACGCCGCTCCGACCCGTATGATTGGAATAGATGCAAATTTCCACCCGAAATTGGTTCCAGCTCCAATTTCATGGGCCAGTATTTCCATAAACAGACGATTACTCCACAAGGGTTCCATTACAACGATAGTAATGTAATACACCCTGTCAACGCGGCATAATCAAGTTAGGATACGCACTCGTCGGAAAGACAGGCCGCCGTACGGGGGTTCACGGGAGCGCCGAAAGCGTTCAAAAACTGACATCGTTTATTTGAAGCTCGGAGTTTTCTTGTTAAATCGGAAAATTCCGAAGTTGCGTTCGAGTACCGAACGGTGCCCGGAAGAGATACGCCGAACTCCGCACGTATCGGCGATTACTCGTCGCGAGCGTCGGCGCATCCCGGTCCCGATCGCCTCGGTCGAAACGAGGCGATCCGTAAGAGAGGCGGAGCGGATGGCGGCGATTATCGCCGTCGCAGTTCGCCGGTTGCGACCACGGCCGACCGCGGTTTTCGACTCGTCCCTCGGCAGTCGTTGGACTCCGACGCTCGTCGTCGGACGGAACCGGGGGGCATCGCGAAGACAGAAGGCGACGATTTGCTCGAAGTTTTTCGAGGAGATGGCGGCTTTTGGCACGTCCTTCGCACTCGTCGGGTTTCTTCTCCTGACCCCCAAAACCGTGCGGCTCATCCCGCTAGGACATCGAACTCCGGGGAGAACACACCGTCATCGATCTCCAGGCTTTCTCTACCACCTGTCGTGCGATAGCCGAAGATTCTATATACGAACAGGTTGAGCATCGTGACTGAGGTGTTGCCATGAAAAAGCGAATACTAACCGTAATGCTAGTGATCAGTGTGGTTCTCGCCCTATCGGCGGTGGGAACCGCCAGTGCACAGGGTAACGCGCCGGCAAACCCAGCCTGTCCCGGCCTACAGAATGCCTTGAGCCAGCTCAATGACAATCCGTTCGTCCCGAACAGCGCGATTCAGGCGATAACCGGCCTCATGAACAGTCCTACTTTCGGATGCGGGGGCTGAACTGAGCACGGACGTGCATCTCGCGTCGACGGATAAACCGCCTCGCCGGAGCGAACCACCGGCGGGTTCGAAACGGACTTTTTTGAACAGGACGTGATAAACGCGTTACGTCGACCGTCGTGGTCGGTCTACGACTCTCGTTCGGTCGCTTCCGTCCAGTCGCAGGAGACGAGATAATCGAACCGGTCGTCGTCGGCCGGTAGCTGTTCGACCGTCACCGGCGCGTCGAGACCCTTCGCCATCCCGGTCGCAATGAACGACGCGACCGGGTGGTCGAAGCGAGTCACGGATCCGTACGCGCTTCCGCGAACTCCGACCGTGACGGTCGTACCGCCTCGGTCTACGTCGGCGCTGGCGCTATCGACCAGTTCGAACCCCTCGACCACCGCATCGGTCAACTGTCCGGCGAGCGCCTCCGGTTCGTCCGGAACCGCGTTCGTCATGGTCGTCTCGAACTCCCGAAAGAGTGCGGCACCGGTCGGGAAAAAGGACGCCCCTCGCCCGCGTTCGTCGTTCGTCACGACGAACGGCGAAATCAGCTCGTCGCCGTCGGGGACGACGTAATCGGCGTGCTGAGGGAGGAACAGTCGAACGTTGGCGAACGTTTCGTTCCCGTCGGATTCCGTCGGGACGTACACGCGCTCGTCTTGCAGTCCGAGGTCGTCGACGATACTGGCTCCCATCGCCGCCGCGGACGCGTAGACCCGTTCGCCGACCTCGGCCGAGACGAACTGCTGCGGCGTGAGATAGTACGTCAGGACGGCCGCGAAAAAGCCGGTTCCGGCCAACGCCAGTAAAAGCGGGCGCGAGTCCGGAAGGAGAACGGCGGCGACGGCGGCCAGTCCGCCGAGCGCGGCCATTCCGAGCGCGGCCCTTCGATGTTGCGCCTGACGGGCGCGTACGTACTCGGCGCGCAGACGCTGATTCTCCTCGGTCAGAAGTGCCACCTGCGCCGCGAGTTCGTCGGTCGAGCTTTGCGCGATCGATTCGTCGTCCGCCAGTTCGGCGGGTCGATCGCTACTCATCGCTCATCCTCCCTTCGGATCCGAGCACGACGATGTCGTACCGGTGAATGCCGTACGCGAACAGCGCAGCGGTTCCGACGAGTACGAGGGCCGCGTGCCACGTGATTTCGCTCCATCGGTGGATTCCCCACACGAGCGCACCGAGCAGTAGGAAACAGCCGACGACGAGCCCCGTGAGCAGACGCCGGTGATCGAACCGAATCGCGGGTTCGATCAGTACGCCGAGGAGCCCCGCCTCGACGATCGCAAACGGGACGGCTCCGATTCCGTCCGGAAACAGCGCACCCAACACGACGTGTCCCAAGGCGAACGCGTACATCGGCGCCAGCACGTACCACGCGGCTAGAAGCGCCGCGCCCGCCGCCAGCCCCGACGAACCGTGAAACGCCGCGAGCGCCAGGGAGGCGGCAAACGCGCCGCCACCGCCGATGGTCGTCCGATGCCTGTCGGGTATGATTCGTCTTTTCATGGTTTTACGTGGTCGTCGTACGCCTGCGGTGCGCTGCTGCCTCCAGCAGACGTTCGAGTTCGTCCCTCGGTCCCACCTCGAACGCCTGAACGCCGTTGAGTCCGGCGAGCTCCCGGCGGAACGATTCGAAGTTGACGTACCGATCGTAGATGTTTTCGACGTCGGCCACTCCGGTTTCCGCGAAGAGAACCGACGGTGTCAGGAACACGAGCACCGCGTCGTTACGTCGCCTCGCCAGCTTCACGGTCTCGCTCACTTCGCTTCTGTTCGTGTCGTCAGTTAGCAACACGGTGACGACCGTTCCGCGCAATCGCACGAGTTCGGTTCGAGTGACGTCGTACAGCGAATCCGTCTCGACTCGGCGACGGTACGACTCCGACTCGCCGAAAAAGGGTCGGAGTCGCGTTCCGAACGGGGAATCGTCCGCGCGGAGATGATCCATCGCGCGTTGCGCTCGGGCCGGCGACCGTCTCACCGGCGCCGGCGTCACCCCCGTCGCCGGTGAGACGGACGTATCGAGGCCGTACAGCCACCTCCGAACCGTCACGTAGTGACTCCTGTTGGCGCTCGGGGGGTGCTTGGCGGTGAGACCGCTTTCATCGACCGCGTACAAACCGAGCGGCTCCCCCTCCGAAAAGGCGTAGCTGACGAGCGATATCGCGACTTGGCGGGCGTAATCCAGCTTCGTTCTGCCTTCCGCGCCGGTGGCCATCGATTCGCCGTGGTCGATGAGGATGGCCGTCCGCAGGTCGATTTGCGGCTCGAACTCGCGAACGTGGGGGTGAGCCAGTCGAGCCGTCGCCTTCCAGTCGATCCGTCTGAGCGAATCTCCGGGGACGTACTCCCGAATCTCCTCCGGGTCGATCCCGATTCCCCTCCCGCTCGTCTTGTATTCCCCGTACTCGCCCGCCACGCGCTCGCCGCCGATTCCGACGTGGATGTCTTCGGGCGCTCGTGCGTCGACCGTGATCGTCCGCGCCTCGCCGGCCGTGACCGCCGTCCGAAACAGGTTCGCGCGGTCGGTCAGCGTCACGGTCGGGGCGGCGAACTCGAAGGAACCCGCTACGGGCATCGTGACGGAGTACGTCGTCGTGGCGGCTCGATCGCCGGTCAGGATCGTCGCGCCGCGCTCCGTTGCGTCCGACCCCGCCGCGGCGACGGGCGGGTCCGCCTCCACGTCCAGTCGCACCGCCGCAGTATCCGGTAACTCGGCGGTGAGGCCGACACCGACCTCCTCTCCGCGAGACACCGTTTCGCGCTCGAGCGACTGCGTCACGGAAAGGTTCTCCACGGTTTCTCGCGCGGTTCGGACGAACAAGTACTGCCGAGCCAACAGCCACGCAAAAATGCCCACCGCACCGCCTAGCAGTAGCGGTCTGGCGAGAACGACCGCTCCGCCCGTGAGGAAGACCCCGAGACCGATACCCGCCACGTAGTGACGCGTGAACTCCATCGGCCTCAGAGAGGATACCGCGGTAGTTCAAGGTACTGGTCGATTCGTTCGCGTAGGCTTTCCCTTCTCGGTCCGCGACCAAAAAGAGGTATTACCTAGTAACTTGTACCGTCTTTCGGGATCCAAGGTTATGCGACACGGTGAAGTCGTACTCGTGCTCCTGTTGTTACTCTCGGGAGCGGGGACAGCGGCGGAAGATCCGACGGCGTCGGGTACCGAGCGGGGGATCATCTCGGAAGTCGACGGAGGTGAACTCTTCGTCGGAACCGGTGTCGGAAAGAGCGCCGCGAACAATTCGTCGGTTCTACGGCATAAAAACCCGGACAGCGCGGGCGAGAAGGGGTCGTCCGAGGACGTGGAGCGGTGGCTCGCCAACCGGTTGTCCGGGCGACTCAACCAGAGCGTGGTTCAGATCAGTCAAGGGGATTACCAGCGCGCCAAGCGTCTCGTCGACAACGACTCCGAGTACTCCGAGATGCTCGGAAAGTACGTCAACGTCTCCGAGGGGGCGAAGGAAGGGGAGTCCGGAAAGCAGTTCGAGCGATCCCAACGGAACCAACAGCAGTTCGTCGAAAACGTGAGATCGTATCGAAAAACGCTAAAAAAGTACCAGAAAGCCAAGCGAAACGGGAACGAGCAGCGGGCGAACCAGCTCGCACGCGAACTGAACCGGTATTCCGATCGGGTAAAACGAAACGGCGACGACCTCAAGCGGAATCTAAAGAACGTTTCGTCCAACCAGACGCAGTTCTCGAACACCACGCGAACCATCGACGAGATTTCGCAGAATATCACCCAGCGCCAAACTTCCATCGCTCAGCGGGAGTTCACGGGGACGAGACTGTCGAACCTGATCGTCCAAACGCCCGCTTCCTTCCGCAATCCGCTTACAATAACCGGGAAACTGACCGCGGCGAACGGATCCGCGCTGAGTAGTCGACCGATCACGCTCAGGATAGGGAACCGATCCATCCGGACGAAGACCGACGGCGACGGGTGGTTCAACGCGAGCTATCGTCCGACTTCGCTGAAGGCGGGTTCCGCGCCGCGTACGATTAAGTACATTCCCCAGCCCAATTCGGCCTATCTCGGGACGAACGCGACGGTGAACGTTACCATCAGACAAACCGAGCCGACGGTCGAGATCGAGGAAGCACCGAGGACCGGGCGTTACGAAGATAACCTCACCGTCACCGGGAACGTCACGGCGGCGAACGCGGGCGCATCGCAGGTGCCGGTGGTCGTAACCGTCGGCGGCGCGCCGATCGGAACCGCGCAAACGTCGTCGGACGGTTCGTTCACCGTCGAAGGTACGCTTCCGGCCAACGTATCCGCCGGCGAACGGCGCGTTCGGGCGCGTATCGCGCAGACGGGACGAGCGATAGCGAGCGCGAAAACGTCGAAACCGATCACCGTCCGGCCGACCGCCACCGATATCTCGATAAACGCGACTCGGAACGGGAGTCTAATCCACGCGACGGGGGCGCTTACCACTACAACCGGCGCTCCGGCGGCCAACCAGACGATTCAACTCCGCGTGAGCGGGCGAACCGTCACGACCGTTCGAACGAACGAGACGGGGCACTATTCGGTGGTAACCCCCCTCCCGAACGACACGGTCTCGGGCAGAGAGAGCGTCGAGGTCGCTGCCGTCTACGCCGAACCGACGACGAACCTCGAGTCTTCGACCGCACGAACTCGCATTCAACTCCCCGCGGAATCGACCGAGCTAGCCGACTGGCGACTCTGGCTCGCCGGCGTCGGCCTGCTCGGCCTCATCGTCGGCTGCGCGTACGCAATTCGGTCGCGGGAGCTGCTGGAGCGCGATTCGGACTCGGACGAGTCCATCGTCCCGGAGGACGGTATCGAAGAACCGGACTCGACCGAGGAGTCCGCCGAAGGCGAGGTCTCTCGCGAATTGATTCGGACGGCGCGCGAACAGCTAGCCGCCGGACGATCCAACGTCGCCGTTCAAACGGCGTACGCGGCCGTTCGGCGGCACCTCGCGGTCGAGGGGGCGGACGACGGACGTACCGGGTTGACGCACTGGGAGATGTACCGCGCTTTCCAACTCGGCGACGGTGACGACGACAGCCTGAGCGCGTTACACGAGTTGACGCGAGCGTACGAGGTCGCAGCGTTCGCGTCGGCGTCTCTCTCACCCGATGACGCACGAACTGCCGTCGATGCGGCGGCCGCTCTGGTTTCGGAGCCGACCGCGGACGAGTAGCGAACCGGCTCAATACTTTTTACTATCACTATCGAAGTGCGAGCCGATGGCCTTCGAAAGCGATCTGTGGTTGTTGATTCCTCGCTCGGTTCGTCGGTTCCCCGCCGATCTGGCCGCCGTCGTTTGCATCGTCGCGCTAACTTGCGGCTCCGTACTACTCCCGGGTCTCGAAGGAACGCCTCTTCGGATCGTTTTCGGTCTGTTTTTCGTGTCGTTCGCCCCCGGCTACGCGTGTATCGCGGCTTTGTTTCCGGAAGCGCGGGACGGTGGGGACGCCGAGTCTCGAACGGACGACGCCGGAGAGCGGAACACCGTTCTCCCGCGGCCCGGTCGCGGCATTGGCGGATCGGAACGTCTCCTCCTTTCCATCGGGACGAGCATTACCGTCGTCCCGACGATCGCTCTCCTGTTGAACTTCACTCCCTGGAAGATTCGCCTCGTTCCGATGCTCCTCGCGACCAGCGGTTTCACCCTGATCGCCGCCGGAATCGCTACGTATCGCCGGGAGAAGTTACCCGCGAACGAACGCTTTGCCGTTTCGTACGAGTACTGGGTGAACTTCGGACGAGAAAAGCTGCTCGAACCCGATTCTCGCGCGGAATTGGCGCTGAACGTCGCTCTCGTTCTGAGTCTGCTTCTCGCCGTGGGGAGCGTGACGTACCCCGCTACCGTTCAGGAGGGAAGCGACTCGTTCACGGAATTCTACCTCCTCTCCGAGGACGAAACCGGAGAGCTCGTTGCGGACGACTACCCCTCGAAGTTCACGCGCGGCGAGAGCAAACCCCTGTACGTCGGCATCCGAAACCGCGAGCACCGAACCACGAACTACACCGTCGTCGTCCTGTTACAGCGCGTTGAAACCGCGAACGGCACGGTGCGAGTGACCCAGTCCCGGGAACTCCACCGCTTTCATCCGTCGGTCAGGGCGAACGAGACGTGGCGGGTCAAACACGAGGTTACGCCGCGAATGACGGGTGAGCGGTTGCGGCTGCAGTATCTCCTCTACAAGGGCGACGCGCCGCCTCGGCCTGCGGCGGGGAACGCGTACCGCGAGCTTCACCTCTGGGTGAACGTTTCGGCCTCTAACCGCTGAGATAGCTTCGGACGGCCGTTTCCGTCGAACGAGCGCGTAGGCGCGGTTCACCTCCCCCTGACGCCGGTCCTCTTCGACCGATGCGAACACGGACGGCGGAGTGTCCCCCGATCGGAGGGCGAGCGACGCGCGACGGTACCTCGATTCGGATGCGGAACGGAGCGAGATTGCGATTTTTCCGCTTCGCTCAGTTCGGGGCTTCTCGCGGAGAAAAGATGGACGTTTATCGTAGTCGGCGTTCTTTATTTCCTTATAGGGAATGTAATATTGTGCGCTGTTTCCATTGATCACGATTTTTCTCTCTGAAGTGGACGAATTTTGCATTATCTGAGATCTATCGTTTCTTTGGTCCGTGCCGCGATCTCTGCTCGAAGATTTCCTTCCTAATAAGGAAACACTTAACTCGACGGGTCTCGTCGTCCCTATTCGATGCCGGACCCGAACTCGAAGGAGAAGGTCACCGACGCGGAAATCCTCTCCGTGTTCCGCGAGACGACCGATCCCGTCCTCGCGACGGGCGAGGTCGCCGACCGCGTGCCGCTCGGACGACGGGGAACGCTCAATCGACTCGATGCACTGGCCGAGGGGGGAAAACTGCGACGAAAGAAACTCTCGAAGCGCTCGCTCGTCTGGTGGGATCCGCGGTGGACGACGGTCGGCGATCGGTGCGTGCTCTGTGACGACCCCGCCGAGTACGAACTCACTACGAAGGCCGTCGGCACCAACCCCGTCGTGCGACTGATTCGGAAGCACGACCGTTTCACCGTCTGCGGGAAGTGTACGACCGCGCTCGTCGGCCTTCGCGAAGCTTTGCCGGCCGAACGAGTGTTCGTCGATCGCCTCGGCGCGGACGACCAACCGATTCCGACGAGCGAGTTCGTACGCCGAGGGCTCAACGAAGCGGACGGGACGAACGAATCAGCGGCCGAGAAGGGGAGGGAAGACCGCTAGCGCTGCGAAGAACGCCGTCGTCCGAGTCGGATTTTTCGTAATCGCGTCCACCGCGCCGGTGAGCGCGACGAGCGTATCCATCACGACTGTCGGGGAGAGTTGGTCCTCCTTCGAGGCTCCGCGAGAGGGTTCTCGCCGTACCGGAAGGCGGCACTCAAACGGAGCCTTCGAAGACGGCGTATCCGACCGCTTCCTGAGTGTGGGCGGTCTCGGCGTCGGCACTCTGTTCCTCTTCGACCTTTACCTCGACGCCGGTTCCCGACAGATTTCGATAGCGTAGATTCGCCGTATCGGGGCCGTTGAACGTTTGGAGGTCGGCGATGAACCGCGGTGTTTCGTACTGCTGCTGGAAGTCGATACGAGACCATCCGTCGGTGACCGTCGTTCCGGTTCGCCGTACTTCGAACGGTTTAGTGTTGAGGCGACCTGTCGCTTGCTGGAGCGCAATGAAGCCGACCGTCTCGTTCCGGTGCCAGCCACCGGCTTCCTCCTCTTGGATCTGCACCGCGAACGAACCGCTAGAGACGTCCCTTAATCGCGTGACGATCGGTTCGGGTCCGTCGAACGTCTGCGCCTGCGCCAAGACGACCGGATTTTCGGTGCCGAAGAAATCCCCGAGCGACACGGTCTCGAAGGCGGTGGAAACGGACGTCGTTCCGGCTTTGATCCGATAGGGCGAGCCGTCGCCCAGCCGTAGTTCGTGCTCGCTCGGTTCGACCGTGAGCGCGTGAAATCTCTCGAGAGAGTGCACCCCGGTGAGGTACGCCCACTCTTCGAGCTTGTACTCGAAGTCGCCACCCGCGACGTTCTGGAGGCGGACGTGGCACGGTTGGCTCCCGCTGAACGAAAGCGGCTTTCCGACGACGACGCGGGTAGATTGCTCGCTCGAATCGAATTGGTGCCACTGATCTCTGCTCGTCTGTCGGGAGGAGAGAGTTTTCGTGGAGAGCGGTGCCGCCGGGTAGTACGGCTCTCCGTCCACGGTCCACGTAGCCGACCCGCTCGCCTCCACGGAGGCGATACCGCCGACCACGTAGAAGGCGTAGACCTCCCCCGGCGGTATCCTTCCGGTCGCTCGCTTGGAGTTCGGCGGGCGTGGCGAGATGGGCGTCGCTCCCCACGTCATGGTGACGGTCGCCCCGTCGTTACCCGCAGGAAGGACATACTCCCCGGCTTCTATCTCGTACGTCGCTGCCGACTGATTTCCGGTGTTGTCGATGCGGACCAGTTGCGCCGACTGCATCGGCACCTGCCCTAACGACGGCGGGTTCGGCAGCGGCGGCGTCGTGTCCGGCGCCGCGGGATCGCCGTTGATCGTCATGTGCGACTGAACGTAGTCCGAGTTAGTCTGGGGACCGCTCCCGCCGAGAACGCCGGAGACCGTCCCCCACGAATCGGGCGTCTGCCCGATCCAGACAGCGTACTCGGAGTTGTGGTCGTTTCGAACGTGGACGTTTTGAAGCTGAAGGAAATTGAGATCGGCGGGAGTGCCGTCGCTCATCGTTCCCTCGTACGTGTATATCGCATCGTGGTTCTTCGTCGATAGGTAGCTGATGCGAGCGTTGCGAACGTAGAGACGCTTACACGGCGCCGGCGCCGTAATCGCCCCGCCGCAACTCGAATCCGAAAAGCGGTGGTAGAAGTCGCTGTCCACGATAGCGAGCGTTCCGTCGTAGCTGTTGATGCCGGCCGCGGAGTTCGTCGGTTCGTTGGCCTCCGCGTTCACGCCGCGCTGGAGCGAACCGTTCGACCACGCCTGTGTCGGGTGCTGGCCGTTCTTTATCGAGACGCAGTTTCGCACCTCGGTGTTACCGCCGAGGCGCATGCCGTTCTGCGTATTGCGGAAGAAGCAATTGTAAATCTTTAGCATCCCCTCCGGTTTCTTGGCATAGATTGTGTTTTCGCCCCACAGCTCGAACCAACAGCGATTGAATACCAACTCGCCCTTCGCCGATTCGACCAGGACCGCCCGTCGATTGCTGGCTTCGGTCGGCGCGCACGACCCCTCGTGGAAGTAGCAATCTTGAAGGAGTCCGCGAGTACCTTCCGCAGCCGACAGCCGAAAGTACGTTCGGGCTTCGCTCGAGTTGTTGCTCCCGACGTTGGCGTCGGTGGCCGCTCGCACCTTTCCCCGCGTAACCAACCGTCTCAGCTCCCAGTTGCCAGCGGCGGAGTTCATCCTCACGAACGGCGGCACCGCGACGTTCCGCATGTCGAGTTCGAACCCATCCAGCACGAACCCCCTCGAGTACACGTCCACCCACCGCACGTTGTCGCCCGACTGACCGGGAACGAGGCGCGCGCCGTCGGGGGCGATGAGTTCGAGATCGTCGGTCCCGGATTGAACCACCAGCTCGTTTAGTTTGTAGGTACCCTGCGGGAATATGATGGTCGTATCGCTACCGACGAGGTCGTTGAGGACGGGGTCGATGGCCGCGCCTCCGGAGTTGTCCGCCCCCTGCTCCACGATATTGTACGTCGGCATTCACACACCCCCGCTCGGTGTGCGCGCGAAACTCACTCGATCGTCCGACGACCGACGGCTGTCCGTGGACGTCCGCGATTTTCCCCTGACGAGTCGTTTGCCGTCCCTCCCGGGATCGTTCGTGTCAATTCTGTCTGTTTTCCGCCCATCATTTTTGCTCCAGGGCATAGTTTAATTACACGGTTGTAAAGCTATTGTTATGGGGAGCCTGAAAATGAATTCAATTCGGTGGACTAGAAGTAAAGCCGCGGTAGAGGGCGTTTACCGCGAGAGGATCGATACATTTCTGCGCCGTATCGTGTTGCACCGAGTTTGGCGGTGCGATTACCCGCTTTACTCGTCGAACGTCTGCGCTGCTACCTTCCAAAATCGGTAGCGAGCGGCCTCGAAGACCGAGTCGCTTCCGTTTCGTAACCGAGCTCGTGAGAGCACGCACCGTCGATATACTTCGCTGATAGTTCCATGATTTTTCGGTTCAGGATGCTCATAACAAAGCGTTATCCAGTTGCTTTAACTATTGGTTGTATGAACGAAAAACGACAGATGCGGAGCGGTCGAAACAGCCGGCGAACGTTTCTGAAGACCGTCGGAGTCGCGCTAGCCGCCGCGGGTTCCAACGGAGCCATCGCCACCGCACGCGAACCGGGCGAGGGTCGGGAGTCGTCTGACGGCTGGACGGGTCCCCGGTCGGGCCCGGGACGGACGGGAGCGACCGACGATAACGGGCCGACGCCGTACGCTACCGAGGGCTGGAAGATGGACTTGGAAGGTAGCACGTACAACGTCGAGCCGCTGATCGCCGACGGGGTGCTGTATCTGGCCGTCACGACGGACAACGATCCCACCAAAAACAAGGGCTACGTCGCCGCGTACGACCCGGAAACCGGCGATCGACTGTGGAAACAAACCGATCTCCCGGGACCGAAGGCCCCCTCGATCGGCGACGGACGGCTGTACTTCGCCGCGAGGGTCCCCGGACTCCTCGATAACGGCGAGGGAGGGTTTTACGCGCTCGACGGCGACACCGGCGAGCGAGCGTGGAGCAGAACGGATTATCCCCGGTGGGCTTCCCCGGTCGTCACGGAGGATCGCGTGTACACGGCGAACGACGAGGGGGCGTACGCGCTCGACCCTGCGACCGGCGACACCGTCTGGAAGACGGACGGGGTCGGCGGCCTCGCGAACGGCGTCGACGGGGCGTTGAGCTACGCCGACGGAACCGTGTTCTTCAGCGACGGTACCGCGCTCCGTGCCGCCGACGGTTCGAAAAAGTGGCGGGCGAACGACGACGAACCCACGTTCGGCGATCACGCGGCGGCTGACGGGCGGGTGTACTATGCTCGAACCGAGTACATCGTCGGGAACGACAACGACCTCGCCGTCGAAGCACGGTCGGCGGTCGACGGGACGGTCGTTTGGACGTACGATCCCGACGGATCTAATCGGTGGGACGGACGACTCTCGATCGCCGACGGTCGCGTGTTCCTCCTCGAGACGAACGGCTGCAGTTCGGTCGTAAGGGCGCTCGACGCGGGGACGGGGGAGGAGATGTGGGAGACGGAGGCGGAGGGAACGCTCCGCAGCGATCCGGTCGTGGCCAACGGAACGATATACGTCGGCGGGTGGTACGCGCCGGATGCGAACAGTCCGGAGGGTCGCGCGCTCGTCCACGCCCTCGACGCGGAGACCGGCGAGCGACGGTGGGCGTACTTACTCGACAGTAGTGGTCTCGAAACCTCGCCGGAGAACCCGCCGGCCGCGGGCACGCCGGTCGCGGGGGACGGTAAGTTGTACGTCACGACGCACCCCGCTAACTCGACGCTCGATCACCGATATCTCTACTATTCCAACTTCTTCGTCCTCGATTCGACCGACGAGCGGCCGAGCGACGACCATCGGCTCCCGAGAGACGAAGCGTCGGACGACTGCGACGAGTGTCCGCGGCCGAAAGCCCGCATCGACGCGACGCCGCCTCTCGATTCGTGCGACCTCGAGAGCGGCGACGTCGTCAGGCTCGATGCGTCCGGCTCTGCGGGCTGCGAACTCGGCTACGAGTGGGATACCGACGGCGACGGTCGGTACGACCAGTCCGGGAGTTGGGTTCGGGTGCGCGTTCCCGAATGCGGATCCGTGACGGTGACGCTCCGAATCACGGACTCGAACGACGAAGTTGAGAAAGCGACCGAGACCGTATCCGCGAACTGACTCGGCCTCGCGTCGGAGTTCGAGCGTTTGGTTCGGCGCTCCCCGCTACAACCGAAACCGATGGTCGTCCCGCAAAGAGAGATCGTGACGACCGTGCCGAGGAAAGACGAGGTGGCGGCAACGACGAGCGATTCTCCTCGACGGACCCCCGAAAATCGCGGTTTTTCGGCAGAAACGGTGAATAGGGGACACAGTCGAACGACGTTACGACGGCGTCGGTTCGTGGTCGGCCGCGAAATCGATGGCCGCCTCGAGTCGCGGTTCGTTTCGGTAGCGAATTCGATCGTTCTGCTGATCGATTTCGACGGCTCCGCAGTTAGCGAGTTTCGGCAGATGAATCTGCAGGAGTACCGTTCTCGCCCGTCGTGGCGAAGTGAGCTCCTCCATTTCGCGGAAAAGGTGCATAGCAAGCTCTTCGCGCCCAACCGAATCGGTCTGCGTTTTTCTCAGATAGTAAAGGATCTGGCGTCTGATGGGATTGGCCAGGAGTTCGAAAACGGTGCTGACCGTGAGACGAGGCGAGGTTTTGGATTTGGACATAGTACGGTGTGAGGGCGGCGCGGCGGCGTTCAATTTGAATGCAAGCGTTATTTTATTTCTTTCGGACGTTTATCTTTTTCTCTGTCCTTATTCGGAAATTATTGTTTAGCCATATAAATATTTTTGAACCATGTATGAGATATAACTTCGGTAGGAATTAAAGGTGAGGCTGAAAGACGCTGGCACACGAAGTTCTCCTACCCGCGGATTTTGGTTGCGTCCAGCCGATCAGTACTCGCTTCGATCGACGTCCCCGCACCGTTTACGGTCGGTTGCTCGGACGACATTGGTAGGTTCTTCGAACCGCTTCGCCGCCAGTCGCGCCAGTAGCAACCCATCTCCGCTCGAGAAAGAAGCCGAGAATCGTATCTCGCTCCCGAGCCGATTCGAACCTCGAGCCGGAAAACGAACGGCGCGCAACCGATCAAACAGCCGTGTCGCACGGTGTTTTCTTCGTGACCCCGATGTTTATCTCCGTCAGTGGCGTTTTTCGAGTGGTGGATGGTGACGGGGCGTGGGAGTTCGAAGAGAGGGTGCATCTGCTGGAGATCACAATGACAGCACGAGAACTCGGAATTATCGGACTCGGGACGATGGGCGGGAACCTCGCGAGACAAGCCACCGATGAGGAGATCCGCGTCGTCGGTATGAACCGCTCTCCGCGTCCCGAACTGGAATCGATCGGCGTACGGATGATCGAGAACGGCGACTTCGACGCGTTCGCCGCCGCACTCGATCGACCCCGAGCGATCTACCTCTCCCTGCCGGCGGGGCCGACCATCGGCGACGAACTCGACGCGCTCGTCCCACACCTCGACGAAGGCGATGTCGTGCTCGACGGCGGTAACTCGTACTTCCGCGACTCGATGCGCCGCGCGCATCGCGCCGCCGAGCGAGACGTTTATTTCCTCGACTGCGGCACGAGCGGCGGCTGGGAGGGTGCCCGTCACGGGGCGTGTTTCATGGTCGGTGGATCGGAGGAGGGCTTCGAGATAGCGCGGCCCGTTCTCGAACGACTAGCCGTCGATGGGGGCGTCCTGTACACTGGCCCGTCGGGAAGCGGCCATTACGTGAAGCTCGTCCACAACGGAATCGAATTCGGGATGCTGCAGGCCATCGGCGAGGGGATCGAACTCCTTACCGACGGCGAGTTCGACCTCGACTTACCGGCGGTGTTCGATAACTGGTCGAACGGGTCGGTCATCCGAAGTTGGCTCGTCGACCTCATGGGGGAGCAACTACGCGAACGAGGTCTCGACGATGTGCCGAACTACATCGAAGACACCGGTGAGGTGAACTGGTTGGTCGAGGAAGCGCTCAAGAGCGAGACGCCGATTCCGGTCATCTCGCAGTCCGTGATGGAACTGTTCAAGTCGCGCGGCGAGCAGCGGAACGCCTACCGCGCGATAGCCATGATGCGCCACGGCTTCGGCGACCATCCGTTCGGTTCGAACGAGGCGATTCAAAACGAACGGGTGACCAGCCGAGTTCGCGACGAATCGAGGCTCGAACTGTCCGTCGACGATATCGCCGGCGACCGTCGTAACGACGACCGAAGCGAACCGCGTGGCGAGTGAAGTCTGACCCTCTCAATCCGCTTCGTTTCTCGATTCGGGGAGCGCGACGGATCGGTTCCCGTCGGGACTAGCGAATCGCGAGATACGCCAGCAGAAACAGCGACGCGTCGTAACACCCGTGGATGAACGCGTTCACCGCCAGGTTTTCCGTCCGTTCGTAGGCGATCCCGAGCACCAACGAAACGACGAACAAACTGGCGATAGTCGCAACTCGCGCCTGAAACGCGCCGACGAGCGAAAGGGCGTGCGCGGACGCGAAGATCGCCGACGCGAGTCCGATGGCGATTGCCGGGGAGAACGCGTCCCGCAACCGCGATTGAATGACGCCCCTGAAGAGGAGTTCCTCGCCGGGGCCGATGATGAGAAACGCGCACGGAATCAGCAGCAGGAACACGCGCGGATCGTCGACGCCGAGTCGAACGACCTCGTTTTGTGCCGAGTGGATTCCCAGCGCGCCGAGAATCGAAACGACGGCGAACATCGCCGCCAGCATCGCGAGGACGCCGCCGAGCATCCACTTACCGTCGTTCACCGTCGGAACCCGAACGCGGACGTACTCTCGCCCGCGAAGTCGAAGGTACAGCAGCGATATCCCGCCGAAGGTGACTCCCTGAACGAGGAGCAGCGAGAGAGCGATTCGGAGTTCGGGATCGCCCCGTACTGAAACTCCTCCGAGAGCTAACGCCCGACTCGCGCCGAGTACGAGCGCGAAGCTGCCGAATATGGCGACGATCGCCAGCCCGAGACCGACGCCGACCGCGCGGAGAGCCTCCGTGACGCGCGTCATCGTAACCTACTCCATCGCTAGGAACTCAGAAAACCGTTTTCCACGGTTCGACCCGTCTCGGGACTCGCTCGCCGCAGCGCATCGGCCGATTCGTCCGTTATCATCTCCGGCAACGCCATCGCGGTACGTGCGCGAGGGGTACCGAAAGTCGTCCGGGGTAACGAGCGAGTCTCCGTAGCGAGCACCAGTCGCTTTACCGATGGTCGACTAATTAGAAGGGGGAGACTCGAACCATGACCGACCGAGACCGCTTCGATCCAACCGAACACACCCTCAAACTCGCCGAGGAGCGACGGAAGTTGGCGCGCGAGCGGACGATCCTCGCGCACATCCGTACCGGATTCGCGTCGTTCATCTTCGGAACGACTGTGATCGGCTTCTTCGAAAATCTAACGTCGGATCTGGCGGGCGGCCTGTTTATTTTCGTCGGCGTCGCCTTTCTCGTGACCGGCTGGAAGTCGTACGCCGAGAGCAACCGCCGGACGCGCGAACTGCTCGAGGAGGCGGAACAGTCCTTCCACCGCTTTTAGTCGGACGACGGCGTCCCAACACGTCGTACGGAAGGAGACCCCTACGAGTCGCTCTACGGTCCCGCTTCGGGCGGAAAATCGTGTGAGAACGGCGAAGGGATCGGGACGAGTTCCGCCCGAGAGTTCGGCGGTACGAACGCCCTCCATTTCCCGATATACCTAACCACTTGGCTGTCCACTAGGGGGTATGATTGTCAAGCCGCACATGACCCAACACGAGTTGGTCGATGCGGAGCCGATGGTGTCCACGTCCGCGACGGTGGCGAGAAAGGAGGCCATGGATAAACGTCGGGAGGTGACCGTCAGAAGGGCCGCGAAGCGACTCCTTCGCGAGCACGACCGTGAAGCGTGGGTCGACGAGGTGATGCTAACCGATGACGTCGATTGGGAACGCCTCTGGGAACTCGTCCACGACCACGCCGTCGGGGGCCGGTTAGAAAAGACGTTCCGGACGCTCCAAGGGCGCTACGAACGGGCGAACCCGTCGCTCGTCCGAATCCGATTCGACCCGGAGTCCGAGTTCGACTGCGAACCGGGCGAATACATCACGGTACATTACCAGCACGTCCCGCGAGCGTACTCCGTCGCGAGTTCGCCGAATCGCGATCACATGGAGATCTGCGTTCGTCGCGTTCCCGGCGGGAGACTCTCGACGCAGTTGTGCGACCGCTTGTCCTCGGGGGACGAGATAGGGGTTCGCGGGCCGTTCAGCGGCGAGTTCGTCGGCGGCGAGTTCCTGCTGCAGGAACGATCCGAGCGAGACGTCGCGTTTCTCGCGACCGGGACTGGCGTCGCGCCGTTCAAATCGATGATCGACTACGCGTTCGAGGAGGGATTCGACGAGTACGCCGGCGGTAAACGGAACATCTGGCTGTTTCTCGGCGCGTCGTGGGAGGACGACCTTCCCTACCACCGCGAATTCCGAACGCTCGCCGACGAACGCGAGAACTTCCACTACGTCCCGACGCTCAGTCGGGAGACGACCCTCTCGGAGTGGGACGGCGAAACGGCGTACACCCAGTACACGTTCGCCACGTACCTCGACCGGGAGAAAACCGCGGTCGCCGAACTCCCCGACGACGTCCGGCCGTTTATCGACGAGGAACCGAAGTACGACATCGACGCTCGCATCGACCCGAACAACCTCGAACTCTACGCGTGCGGCATCAACTTGATGGTTTACGGCATCGTCTCGGTCGCCGAGGCGGTCGGCGTTCCCGCGAAACTCATTCGGGGTGAAGGGTACGGATAACCCCGGTCACGAGGGGGGTTCGGACGCGCTTCGCGTAACGGCGCGTAACGAACGAGAACGGGCGAAACCCCGTCGCGATCAGAGGTGTCGTTCGATCTCCGACACCTCGGTGAGAATGGGCGCTCGTTCGAAGTAGAGCACCTCGACCGCGACGACCGCGACGACGAGGGCGATTACGGTCACGAACACGTTCGGTTGGTTTACGAACAGATAGTAGAGCAATCCGACGATCGTCGCCCCCGCTCCGAGAAAGCCGACGGCCGGAAGCACCGCCGTCGCGGGGGACGAGCGCTCGCGGAAGGCGAGGAGGCTGAACCCGCCGAATATCGTGACGAATGCGAGCGACGCGAACGAACTGATCGCGGTCAAACTGCCGAAAATGGCGAGTAGCGCGGTGAGCGCGCCGAGCGCGAGTAGCGGTCGAATCGGTTCCGCTCCTCCGCTTCGGAGCCGACTCGGGAGGAGATCGTCCGCGATCAGCATCCGCGAGAGGCGCGACGCACTGAACAGCGTCGCATTGAGTGCGCTGCCGGTCGAGAAGAGCGCGGCGATCGATATCAAGAAAAAGCCGATCGCTCCCAGAAACGGTTTCGCGGCGATTGCGAGCGCGGTCTCCGACTGCTGCTGGATGGTCTGGGCGCTCACGAGGTTCGTGGTAACGACGGCAACGATGACGTACAGCGCGGTCACGCCGACGATCGAGGAGTAAATCGCCGTCCGAATCGTCCGCCGCGGGTTCTCGATACTCTCTTGATCGAACAACAACAGCTCCCACCCCTCGAACGCGACGAAACCAATCGCCGCGGCGAGCACCGTTCCGAAGCGAAAGTCCGACAGGCCGGAGCGTATCTCTCCACGACGGAGGCCGTAGTAGAACCCGCCGACGCCGAACCCGAGCAAAATCAGCACCTTGAGCCCGACGAGGACGTCTTCGGTGCGTCCCGACGCGTGGGCACCGGCGACGTTGAGACCGACGAACGCGACGATCACCAGCAGCGTGACGAGCGGACGCAGGGGAATCCCTCGGACGGAGCGGACGCCGGTGAGTTCGGTGAAGTAACTGCCGAACGCGTAGGCGTACAGGGACATCGTTCCGACGTACCCGATGACGAACGTCCATCCAGTCATTCCGGCGAGCGCGGTTCGACCGGTGAACCGCTCGATGAACGCGATGGGATTCAGCTGCTCGTCCGATCGCGCGTTCAGTCGAAGCGCCGAGTATCCGGCGCAGAACGCTATCGATCCGGAAACGACGAACGCGATCCACGTCGCTCGTCCCGCCTGGAGCGCCACGACACCGAGCACAGCGAAGATACCGCCTCCGACCATCCCCCCGACGGCCATCGATACGGCTTCGGCCAGACCGATCTTCCCTCGCATCCTTGGTTGTTACGCCGCCGTCGATGTAAAACGGGGTGACGTTCGGCGCTCTCGATCGAGTGCTCGCGAACTCGGTCGACCTCGGCGCGTCGGTCTGCGCAGTCGGCCGGTAACAGTTTCGTGGTTAGCCACCGACGTGCCGAACGATGGAGCCGCAATTAATAGCGAACACCCGCTGTCGAACTGGCGAAGGCCCCCTCTGGCATCCCGACCGGGAGATCGTGTACTGGGTCGACATCCCGCGAGGCCGACTCTTCAGCTACGACCCGGCGACCGGCGAACACGAGCTACGGTACGAGGACTCCGTCATCAGCGCGCTCACGCTTCAGGCGGACGGAAGTCTCCTCCTGTTCATGGATCGCGGTCGAATCCTCCGCTGGGACGACGACTCGACCACCCCCGTCGTCGACGGGATTCCGGCCGAACGCGACTCGCGGTTCAACGACGTCATCGCGGATCCCGAAGGTCGCATCTTCTGCGGGACGATGCCGACGGACGATCGACTCGGTCGTCTGTACCGACTCGACCGCGACGGTTCCATCGTCGAGCTCGACGACGGATACGACATCCCCAACGGTATGGGGTTCACGCCGGACGGAACGGGGCTCTACCTCACGGAGTCGAACGCGCGGCGCATCTACCGCTTCGAGTACGACGCGACGACCGGTGACCTGTCCGATCGTCGGGTTTTCGTCGAAACGCCGGAACACGACGGCGTCCCCGACGGCATGACGGTCGATGCGGACGGTAACGTCTGGTCCGCGCGCTGGAACGGCCATCGCGTGGTGCGGTACGCACCGGACGGAACCGTAATCGGACGAATCGAACTCCCGGTGAAAAAGGTGTCCTGTCCGACGTTCGGCGGGTCGAACTACGCCGACCTCTACGTGACGACCGCCGGCGGGGACGACGAGGGCGACGAGGCCGGAGCGCTCTTTCGCATCTCGGAGGCCGGTTCGGGCGTTCCAGAGTTCCGCTCCAGAATCGCGACGTAGTCCGGTATCGACGTCGGGAAACGCGTTTCGACCGCCGAAATTCGAGGACGGAACTCGTGCGGTCGTGGGGGGTACAGAGGCGCGCGGTCTTTGTGGATGGGGGGTGTAACCGATACTACGGAGTCCCCGAACGGGTCCGTGGACGACCCGAACGCGCGGACGATTCGGTGAGAAGGAATGGTGTACAAACGTCTCGAACGGTACGGTCTCATAGGAAACCTCGAAACGTGTGCCCTCGTCGGCGACGACGGCGTCATCGACTGGTTGTGCGTTCCGCACGTGGAATCGTCGAGTGTTTTTGCTCGACTAATAGACGACGACATCGGCGGCCACTTCGCCGTGCAACCGAGCGAATCGTTCAACTCGCACCAACAGTACCTCCCCGATACGAACGTCCTTCAAACGCTCTTTCAAACGGCGAGCGGAAAGGTCACCGTCACCGATTTCATGCCCATCGCCGAATCCGAAAGCCGACGGCCGAACCCTCACCAAGCCGTGTATCGGCGGATCGGCGTCGAAGGAAACAGCGATCTTCGAATCGAATTCGTCCCTTCGTTCGACTACGCGCTCGCCGCGCCGGAGTTCGAGCCGAAAAACGGCGGTCTCACCGCTATCGGAGACGAGACCGAGGTTACTTTGTTCGGATTCTCTCCCGACCGAGTCGGAGACGGCGGTGCGTACGGGACGCTGTCGCTGACGACGGGCGAAGAGGCGTGGCTGATACTCTCGTTCGAAACCGACCGATCCGAGTTCGAACCCGAACCGGAGAGCGTCCTGACCGATACGGTTCGGTACTGGCGGCGATGGGTACACGACTGTGACGATCCGACCAAGTGTAATCTCCGCGGATTGTGGCACGATCACGCCGTTCGCTCCGGATTGATACTGAAGCTCCTCACGCACCACGCGACGGGAGCGATCTGCGCCGCCCCGACGACTTCGCTTCCGGAGGAGATCGGCGGGTCTCGGAACTGGGATTACCGATACAATTGGCTTCGAGACGCGGCGTTCACGACGCAAGCCCTCTTCAAACTCGGTCACGAACGCGAGGCCTTGGAGTACCTCGATTGGTTCGTCGAGGCCTGTCAAAACGTTCCACCTGCCGAGATGCAACCGTTGTACGGCCTTCACGGCGCGTCCGACTTGACCGAGCGTACGCTCTCGCACTTGGACGGCTATCGGCACTCGCGGCCGGTTCGAGTCGGCAACGCGGCGCACGAACAGCTGCAACTCGACGTCTACGGGGAGCTCCTCGACGCGATCTACGAAACGACGCGCTACGGAAGGGATGTTCCTGAGCGCGCGTGGAACTCGCTTCGGGAAATCGTCGATTACGTCTGCGAGGTGTGGGACCGTCCCGATGCGGGTATCTGGGAGGTTCGAAGCGAGCCACAGCAGTTCGTCTATTCGAAACTCATGTGTTGGGTGGCGCTCGATCGCGGACTTCGCCTCGCCGAACGCGCCGACGCGAACGGGGACTTCGGAAGGTGGACCGAAACCCGCGACGAAATCCGCCGGACGATTCTCGCCGAGGGATACAACGACTCGCTCGGCAGCTTCGTTCGATCGTTCGAGAGCGACGACACGCTCGACGCGGCGGGTCTCCTCATCCCGATGCGAGGGTTCCTTCCGTTCGACGACCCTCGCGTGCAGGGCACGATCGATCGAACCCTCGAGCGGCTCGCTACCGACGAGGGGTTCGTCTACCGATACGAGGGTGCGGACGGCGTTCCGGGCGAGGAAGGGGCGTTCCTTCTGTGCTCGTTCTGGCTCATTAACGCGCTCGCACTCGGCGGACGGCAACGCGAGGCTACCGCCATCTTCGAGCGAATGCTGAAACACGCGAATCCGCTCGGCCTGCTCGCCGAGGAGATCGATCCGGCGACCGGCACGCAACTGGGAAACTTCCCGCAAGCGTTCAGTCACATCGGTCTCATCAACAGCGTGATCTACCTCAACAGAGCGCGCGGAATCGAACATCCCGGGCCGGAGCTTCGAGGCGTCGGATCGTCCCCGCACATCGACGACGAATGACCCCATCGGTGACTCACCCCGTCTCGTTATCGCTTGATAGCTCGTCTATGAGTTCCGCCTGCGTCTCCTGGATCTCCAGTAGTCGTTGCCACTGTTGCGTGAGGAGGTGGTCGAGTTTGTCGTTGATTCGTTTCACTTCCAGTTCCGACTTGAGGTTCACCTCGTAATCGTTCTCGGCGCGCACGCGGTCTCGATCTTCTTGGCGATTCTGACTCATCATGATGACCGGCGCTTGAAGCGCAGCGAGCGTCGAAAGTACGAGATTGAGCAAAATGAACGGATACGGGTCGAACGCCCGACTAACCAGCACGACCGTATTGAGTACCATCCAGCCAGCCATGAACGCCACGAACAGAATGATGAATCTCCAACTCCCCGCGAACTCCGATAGTCGGTCCGAAAGCCGATCGCCTAGCGTGAGTCGATCTTGATACTCCTCTTCAGTATCGTGGGCGATGATCTCGTTCGTCTCCAGCGATCCCAGGACGTTCTCTTCTTCACTCGAGAGGCTGTCCGCGCTGTCTTCGGCGAGTAGGTTGCGAATGTGCTCGAGTCGGTACCGGTGTAAGTCTTCGGTACAAATAACGCCCGTCTCGTCCCACCCCGGATGGTCCTTTCGAACGAGCGATCTCAGGGGCGCGTGGACGAACTCGGCGGCCACCATTTGAGATCCGGGTTTTTGCTGGTGGCAGACCGGACAGACCACCGACTCACCGCCCGAATTGCGCGTTTGGTCCGTACTCGTCATCCCCGGAGAGTTCATCAAGCGAATCAATAAACGTCGGTGGAGAGGTATCGCCGCCGAACGTAGCAATCAGAAGGGCCTCCCGGCGTGTCAAAATACGATTTGGAGCATCTGCATCGTACCGTATCCGGCGCCTATCGCGAGCGCGAGCGACCCCACCCACGCCATCGCGGTATAGAGCATTTTCCGTTTGCTTATGCTCGCACTTCCCGCTGAGAAGCCGCTGCCGACTACGGCACTGACGATGATCTCGTTGAAAGATACCGGAATACCGAACAGGACCGCCGTTTGGGCGATCGCAAACGATGGAATTAGAGCGGCAATCGACCGGCGGGGCCCGAGCGAGGAGTAATCCTGTGCGATCGCCTTTATCATTCGAGGCGCACCCATCCACGAACCCGCCAAGAGACCAACTCCGCCGAAGAGAAGCAATGCTATCAACGGCACCGCGACCGAGATCGAAGTGCCGTGAAACGCCGCGAGCAGTGGTCCGACGGCGAGACCGACTTGACTCCCCCCTGCGGAGAAGGCAACCAGTCCACCGAGTCCCAATAAAAAGCGGTGTTGAGCCTTTTCGGCGTTAGACTCGAGATCCCGTCGAAGAAGGAGTGCGAGAAGGAGCGCGAAGAGCAGCGAAATCAGTACCACCCCGGCAAGAGAGGGCACCGGAAATTCCGCTGCGAGGACAGCGGCAATCGATGCACCGCCAGACGCAGGACGAAGAAGCGTAAAGGGAATATTCGCGAGGATGAGTCCAACGATCCCGCCGAGGACTGGAATGCTCTGGCGGTCAGATACGCTATCGTTTCTCAGTATTCGCGCCGTGAGATACGCAACGCCCCCACCGACGAAGGGAGTGAGCATCCACAACGTAGCGATCTCGATGTAAGCAGGCCAGACGGGAGTCCCCCCGAGACCGAGTCCGACGCCGATCACGGCTCCCGTCGCCGTAAACGCCGTTGCAATCGGATAGCCGGTGAATATCCCGATTATGACGAGGCCGGCAGCGAGCAATAAGAGAACCATTGCCGCCGGTGCGGTGAGAACGACACCGCCGACGAGGCCGGTACCAACCGCTTCCGCGACGTTCGCACCTTGGAGCACCGCACCGGCGAATCCGAGAATACCAACGAAAAAGCCGGCCCGCATTATCGAGATCACGTGAGCGCCGACTGCCGGAGCAAACGGGGTAGATCCCGACGAACCGGCGCCGATGGTCCACGCCATAATGAAACTCGCACCGCCCGCGATCACGAGAATCAGCACTTGTTCGAGGGCGACCATGTGTAAACTAACCAAACAGTACGCAAATCCTTTCGGCTTGCCTATGCAGCGTGCTGCTATCGTTCGGGCTGGTGGTGCGACGAGTTAGCGATGAAAAGGGTCTCCATTTTCGCATAGGTAGGCTCGATCGATCCGCCACTCTCATCTCCGTGGGATGTTCTCGATTCCGTAAGCGAAGTACAACACCTCGGTACTTATATATTACCCGCTATGCGAGAAGTTCTCGTCGCAGGTCGTCAACGTCGAGGGTCGAAAAATGCGGAGCTTCGCAGGTTCTCGTTGCAGTTTCAGTCGCTTAGCGGTCGGAGGGACCAACGGCCGTAAGCGACGAACGCCGCGAGGAGCCCTATCGCCAGCGGAATCAACGCCAGCGTGCCACCACCGCCGACCAGCGTGAGCACCGTCGCACCGCTCATGATGATCACCAGTCCGGCGGCGGCCAGCGGTGTCAGGCCCACTCGAACGTGCAACAGTCCGGGGAGGAGCAGACCCAGTGCCCCGAGTACTTCGGCCGCGCCCAGGACGCGCACGAAGCGGCCCGATAGCGGTACTGGCGTCTGCGCTGTCAACATCTCGAGCGGTAAGAGCAGCTTCATTCCGCCAGTATACAGAAAGAGGAGCGCGAGCAGCCCCTGGATGATCCACAGGGCGTAGCTTACGAGCGGTCTCCGGGGTCGTGATTCGTCCGCATCTTTCCGCACTCGGGGTTCGATATTTGTCGTCATCTGGACTCCTTTCTTGCAGTCTCTGGCTCGGTCGCTTTCGTACCGATCACCGCGGTCGCCCGCCCACGCCGGGAATCTTTCCGCACTCCATGGATGCGCTCGTCCGGCGTGTCGAGCGTTCGTTGGACGGTCAGGCCGCCGCTGGTTGCCTCGCTCTCGGTCACGCTTCCTCCACCAGGCGGGCGAGGTTTTCGAGGGAGTCGGTCCACCCCGCCGTGGCATCGTCAACGGGGATATCCTCGGGGATACCTTCCTGGTGAACGGTGACCTCGGTTCCGTTGGCGACCGGCTCGAAGGTGATCGTGGTCGTCATCTCGCCGGCCATTCCCGGCTCGTCGGTCTCGAACTCGTCGGTGTGGACGATCCGCTCGCCCGGCACCAGCTCCAAGTACCTTCCGTGGAACGAGTGCGAGTAAGGTTCTAACTCCTCGGTGTCGGCCGTGAACGAGATGCGGAACCGGCCACCCTCTTCCGGCTCCAGCTCGTGGACTTCGGCGCTGAAACCGCTCGGAGGTAACCATCGGGCGAGTTCCTCGGGATCGAGGAACGCGTCGTAGACCTCGTCGGGTGGTGCCTCGATCGCGCGGCTTACGGTCACGCTTCGGTTCTCGTTCGTCGTCGCATCGTCAGTCATTGCTCATCCCCTCCATTCGGTTTCGCGACCAGATCCGCGAACCGCTCCCACGTCTCGCCTGCGCCCTCCTCGAACATCGCGTCGCGGTCTTCAACGCTCTGGAAGACGTCCCGGATCGCTAGACGCGTTCTGTCACCCGTCTCCTCGAACACGCGCTCGCGCGGTGCATCGAAAGTGCGTGCGATGGTAATTGCCTGTTCGCCCGGGTTAGCTGTCAGCGTCGTCTCGCTCGTTTCGGGCGCGGTTTTGTCTGCTATCATTGGTCTTCGATCTCCAGATGGTTGGCCAGCGAATCCAATCGATCTTCCCAGAGGACGCGGTACCGGGTCAACCAGCCGAACGCCGCGCTCAGCGGTGCTGCGTCCAAGTAGCAGCGACGAACTCGCCCGTCCTCTTCGACCTCGATCAGGCCCGCCTCTTCCAGCACACGCAGGTGCTTAGAGATTGCTGCTAGCGAGACGTCGTGCGGCTCGGCTAACTCGCTGACGCTCTTCGGCTCGGCGGCCATCTGTTCGATGAGCGCTCGGCGCGTCGGGTGAGCGAGGGCTTTGAAGATCGCGTCGAGATCCGGGTCGCCTGGCAGTCGTTCAACCATCCGGTTAAACGTACGCTCCCCACATATTTAACCTGTTGGTTAAATGTCTTGGCAGCTCGGTGGCTCGACTACGCGATAGCCGGTACTACCGTAATCCACCGGCGGTCGGCGCGACGGTCGTCCGCTCGGTCCGACGAGCTCTACGCCAAACTCGGTCACCCGACCGGATGACGTCGGCGATGACGCTGACACTTCCTGATTACTCTGCGGTGGGGCGAAGAATGCGAGGATGAGCTCCTCTCCAACCGAAACGATTTTTCGAGGTCGTCGATTAGACAGCCTAAATTAGTAATAAATATGTTAATATAAGATATTTTATGTGGTGTCAAAATGAACAGTGGTCGTCGCCCGTGCGTTCGTCGTGGTCGTTGGTGTCTCAGTACCTCCCGTCCCGGTGGGTGGCCGACTGCGGTCGGGCGATTTCGATCGATCGGCACAGCCAGCGATCGATACGCTTCCGAGGGTGTAGAGGAGGGCTCGGCGGTGCATACCCCGCACATCAGTCAGTGATCTGATAGAGATGTCGTATTCCGCTACGATAGCCGGAACCCGCGTCATCGCGCGTCAGGTCGAGCCAACGGTTCTCGTTCGGTTCGGTTCGGGTCGGGCGGGCGGCCGCAGTACTCGGATCAGTTTCCGTTTTGAAATCGGCGATCGTAGATAACGGACGATTCTCGGGAGGTCAATACGAGCCCTACTTGCAGAAACGTCTCAGTTCGGTAGGTGATGGGTTGAAATTCTCACCCCGACGGGGACGATAGCTTGGAGTTTTGCGTATCGTCGGTGAACGACCCGAGATATCGCCCGTACGGCGTTCCACCCGTTCCTTTCTGTTCGTCGAGTGGCTTCGTCAAGTAGGTCTCGACGATTTCGATATGGTGATCGCGGAAGGTAACCATCCGATCGATACAGTCGTTGTACGTTTTGCGGAGGCTTTCGTCGCCATTTTCGGCGTAGTCACGGACGTTTGGACCGTCTTCGACCGCCTCGATGAACGCTCGGTGACCGGGGGGCATATCACCCCGTAGGACGTTGAGATGGGACACGAGTGGGTTATCACCGTGATCGATTCCCAAAGCGGCGTCGAACGCTTGAAAGAGACTCGATTGTGCGCCCGAAGCGCCTCGGTACGATCGAGGGCCGTCGAGTTCGGCGACACCCTCGTACTCGACGCTCGTGAGCGATTTCAAATACGGTCGAAACCCTCGTCCGTATCGCTCAGGATCGTTGCGCTCCGGCATCCTGTCGAGGGTATCTGTGATATCGCGTAGTGCGTCGTCTATCGTCCGAAGGGCCCGCTTAACCCTCTTCGGGGCGTCTTCAAGGATTCCCTGCTGTGCCTCTCCGATTGCCGCGATGGCCGGCCCTGCTGCGCTCTCGATGGCGACGTGGATGGCGATGAACCATCGCTCGTCACGCGGTTCGAAGAAGTTCGTGATGGAATCGATGTTCGGTGGCGTCATCGCACCGTCAGCGTCGATTCGAGTCCAGTTGTGGAGGACGTACGCGTCGTACGAAAGCACCGGCGTGCAGCCGAGGCGCTTCGTCGATTCGTAGAGCGGGACGGCCACCCCTGCAGGAATCGCCTCGGCGGTCGGCGCGTCTGGCTTTTGGACGTACGCGTTCGCGAGAAATCCGCTGACGCTGTAGACGCGCATCAGTTCGCGTTCGGTCAACGCGTCGAATACCCGCGGCGCTGGCGCTTCGAGGTCTTCTACCGCCGTTCGTAACCGGTCGTCCTCGAGGAGGCGAGGAAGGTTTTCTCCCAGTTCGTCGAGAGACTGCAGATGCGAACGAGTGGTTTTCCCGAACGAAGTGAGTGGTTCGGTATCGGGGAGGAATCCGTGATCGGGACTGATATCGAACCGATCGTAGTCGAGTGATTCAGCACGTTCGGTCATCGTTGGTTTGACCAGCACGGTAATCCTATTAAAGTATGAAGTTCGTTTCTACTGTCAAATTTGATGGCTAGATTCCGAATTTGTACAATGCCGCCCACACCTACCCTCGATTGACGATGTTTGTGTTCCTCTCTCGAAATCGAAATTTTTCTGATTATAACGATGCGGGAGAATGACGGGAAACCGACGGTCGTCGGTTTCTACTCGATGCTTCGCGCCACCGCATCCAACGCTTCGTCGGCGACTGTCACGTCGTCGCTGAGGCTGAGGAACCCGTGAGCCATCGTGGGATAGTGGAGGTGCTCGACATCGACACCGTCGTTCGCCAGACGGTCGGCGTAGGCGGCCCCCTCGTCGCGGAGTGGATCGAACCCCGCGGTAACGACCGTCGCCGGTGCAACCCCCGACAGATCGTTCATCCGCAACGGAGACGCGAAGGGGTTGTAGCCGTCGACAGAACTCCGAAGGTACCGGTTCCAAAACCACTCCATATCGGCGCGGGTCAACAGCGGTCCGCCTGCGTTCGCCTGATACGAATCGGTATCGAACGCGAAATCGGTGATGGGATACAGAAGCAATTGGCGGGTGATGTCGGGACCGTTCTGTTCCCGAACCCGGAGGGCCGTTACTGCGGCGAGATTACCTCCCGCGCTGGTACCGCCGACGGAGATACGCCCATCGCTCCCGAGAACGTCGGCATTCCGGGCGACCCACTCGAGGGCAGCGTACGCATCGTCGACTGCCGCCGGGAACGTGTGTCGCGGTGCGAGACGGTAGTCCACCGAGACTACGATGCACTCCGCGCGCATCGCGAGTTCGCGACAGATATTCTCGACCGAGTCGAGCGTCCCAAGTACCCACCCGCCACCGTGATAGTAGACGAGTGTCGGAAGGCGTTCGTCCGTACTGGGGGAGTACACTCGAATCGGAACCTCGCCGCCCGGGCCGTCGAACGCAAAGTCGCGGACGACCTCCATCTCGGGGCCGCCACCGGTCGTGAACAGTTCGTCTTCGATGCGCCGCGCACTCTCGACCGATAGTTCGTGCCATTCCGGAATCCCCATCGCTTCGATTTCATCGATGACGGTGGCGAGTTCGGCGTCGAGTTCATCAGCACTCGTTGACATGCGTGGTGTATTTCGTCACTCCACCTTGGCTGTTCGGGTGATTTGCTCCGAAAAATACACCCTGATGGGCGTGTCACACGTCCTATGGACGATCACGAACTCGGGCGCGAACGCGCCCAGCGACTCGACGATGCGGCCGGCGTGAATCTTCGCGATCGGTTCTATCTTCCCGACGACCTCTACCTCGATGGTAACTCCCTCGGCCCGCTTTCGACGGACGCCGAGCGCAGCCTTCAGCGCGTTATCGACGAGTGGCGCGAACGTGGCATTCGAGGCTGGACCGATGGCGAACCGCCGTGGTTCCACTACGGCGAACATCTCGGCACCCGTCTCGCACCGCTCGTCGGGGCGCGCGAGGACGAGGTCGTCGTGGCGAACTCCACGACCGTCAATATCCACACGCTCGTCGGTACGTTCCTCGATTTGTGTGCGGAGTCGAACCGCGGGCAGAAGATCGTCGTGAACGACCTCGACTTTCCGACCGACCACTACGCGATACGTTCGCAACTCCGTCTGCGCGGGCTCGACCCCGACGACCACCTCGTTATCGTCGAGTCTCACGACGGGCGGACGCTCCGCGAGGACGATATCGCGGCCGCGCTCGACGAACACGACGACGTCGGCATCGTCTTCATGCCCTCCGTCTTCTACCGTTCCGGTCAGTTACTAGATATCGATTCCGTAACCGACCTCGCGCACGAACACGATGCGTTTGCGGGTTTCGACCTCGCACACTCCGTGGGAGCGGTCCCTCACTCGCTGGCCGAGAGCGGCGTCGACTTCGCCGTGTGGTGTCACTACAAGTATCTCAACGCCGGCCCGGGCGCCATCGCGGGGCTGTACGTTCACCGGGATTATCACGGTGAACTGCCGGCGCTGGCGGGTTGGTGGGGTCACGAGAAGGAGACGCAGTTCGAGATGCAACTGACCTACACGCCCGCGCGCTCGGCGGGGGCGTGGCAGATCGGCACGATTCCCATCCTGAGCGCCGCGCCGCTCGCGGGCGTGTTGGATATCGTCGACGAGGTCGGCATCGAAACGGTGCGCGAACGGTCGGTGGAACTCACCGAGTATCTCATCTCGCTCGTCGACGAACGTCTCCCCGAGTGTACGGTGGGGACCCCCCGCGACCCCGATCGGCGCGGCGGCCACGTGGCCATCGAGCACCCGGAGGGGTATCGCATCAACGAGGCGCTCAAAGCGCGCGGCGTCGTCGTCGACTTCCGGCCGCCGAACGTGATTCGCGTGTGTCCGTCGCCGCTCTACGTCGGCTTCGAAGACGTCTGGGAAGCGGTCGAGCATCTGCGCGAAATCCTCGACGAGGGTGCGTACGAGCAGTTCGAAGAACGCGGCGGCGGCGTAACGTAGCTCACCTGTCGCCGGCGTCGGTCACGCTGCCGCGTCTCTCGCCGGTGGAGACGAGGAAAGCGTACGGCTAACGACCCTACGGAGACAATAGTACTTTAGGGAGGGAAATCGGTCGATTGGATATGTATCTCTCCGAGTACTCGCACGCGTCCGGCGCTCACTGTGGGTCGGCGTCGCTTCGCAACCTGGCGACCTACTACGGGTGGGGATTGAACGAATCGCTCTGTTTCGGACTCGGTTCCGGCCTCGGATTCGGCTACTACGACCGCGGTCCGGCGAGTCGCGTCATCATGGGGCGGAACGGACGACTAGAGACGGAATTTTTCGAGACGCTCGGAATCGACTATCGGGAAGTCAGCGGACAGGCGTGGGAAACCGCGTGGAACGACGTGCGGGCGCGGATCGCTGACGAGACTCCGGTGGTGCTGTTCGTCGACCTCTTTTATCTCGATTACTTCGAGACGAACACGCATTTCGGCCCGCACGTGCTCCTCTGCGTCGGAACCGACGATGACGAGGTGCTCCTTTCCGACAGCGAGTTCGATTCCGTACAGCGACTACCGACCGCACGGCTACGGGGGGCGTGGAGTTCGGAGTACGGGTTCGCCCCGCTCGACAATCGGTGGCTCGTCGTCGCCGACCCCACCGTCGAGAACGATCTCGCGACGGCGAGTAAGCGCGCGATTCGACGGGCGGCGGAACACATGCTCTCACCGGCCGACGGTCAGTGGAAGTCGGAGGGCGTGGACGGTATTCGACGGTTTGCCGCGGACCTTCCGACGTGGACAGCGTTGGAGGACGCGAGTTGGTGCGCCCGGTTCGCCTACCAAAACATCGAACGACGCGGAACTGGCGGCGGTGCCTTCCGCCGGTTGTACGCCGACTTTCTCGACCAAGTAGCCCCCGACGTCGGACTGGGGGAGGAACTTCCGGATCGACTCCACGACATCGCCGACGAATGGACCGAGTTGAGCGGAACGCTCAAAGACGCGAGCGAGGCCGAGGGGCGGCGACAGGAACGGCTCTTAGAGCAAGCGGGCGACGAAGCGATGGCGCTGGCCGACCGCGAAGAGCGGTTTTTCGTCGAACTCGAAAAGGTGTCTTAGGCCGTATCGGCACCGGGCAAACTACCCTCGGTGAACTACCACACCTCCTCTCGCGTGCGTTCTTCGTGGACGGGGACATCGCGCCCGCACGCAGGCGAGGAAACGGGACGGCCGACGAGCGCACGCCGAAACGACCCGGCACGATTAATCGTCGACCGGACTGACCGTCGTCGCCTGCGTCGCCTTGGGAATGTAGGCGGCAACTGCCGCGGCGGTGAGACACACGGCCGCGGCCACCGCGAAAACGACGGTCAGTCCGTCAGCCATGACGGCGGCGATTCCGGCTGGCGTATCACCGCCCCCCAGCAGGAGGCGCTGGAGGTCGCCGAGATCCGAAACGCCAGGGATCGAGGCGAGTCGGTCGCGCATCGAGGTGTTGAGGACGACGCCGAGCACCGCGACGCCGATAGTTCCGCCGAGGTTTCTGAAAAACTGTTGCGTAGAGGTTGCGAGTCCCATTCGTTCGGTGCCGAGGTGGTTTTGAATAGCGACCAACAGCGGCGGGGTGAGCGTCCCCATCCCGACGCCGGTGATGAACACCGTCACCATCATCATCCACAGGGGCGTGTCGACGGTCCAGAAGACGGCAATCACGAAACTCGCGGCCATGAGGAGTGGGCCAATCGTCGCGAGGCGGCGCTCGCCGTATCGATTGATCAGGCGGCCCGAGACGAAGCTCGTCCCGGACCAGCCGATGGATATCGGGAAGACGATCAACGCGGCGCTCGAGGCGCTGCCCCGGATACTCTGCACGAACAGCGGATCGTAGGTGAGCGCGGCGAAGACGGCGAAGCTCGTGAGGAAACCCGCCGCGTTCGTGACGACGAACGTCGTGTCGCCGAACAACGACAGCGGGATAATCGGCACGTGGGCGCGCTGCTCGACGATGTAGAACAACCCGAGACTCACGACGCCGAGTGCGACGAGACCCGCCGCGAACGGCAGTGCCGAGTCGAACGTTTCCAGCGCGATCAGGATAGCACCCACGCCGATGGACAGCGTCGTGGCACCGGCGAAGTCGACGTGGCGCTCGGCGTCGCCCGTGGTCTCGTCGAGCGACCGGGACGTCACGAGCACGGCCGCGACTCCCACCGGCACGCTGAGGTAGAAAACCCACCGCCACGAGAGCGTCGCGACGATCAGGTAGCCGAGCAAGGGACCGATCACGCTCGACACCCCCCAGACTGCGCTCCCGTATCCGATCGCCTTCCCGCGCTGATCCGGCGGGTAGATCACGCCGAGAACGGTGTACGGAATGGAGAACATCGCTCCCGCGCCGATCCCTTGGAGCCCGCGGAAGACGATAAGCTGGGACATGCTCTGAGCAACACCGGCGAGCACGCTGCCGATAACGAACACTCCGATGCCGACGTAGAAGAGGCGTTTACGGCCGTAAATGTCCGCGAGTCGGCCGAACAGCGGCATCGTGATGGCAGCGAACAGCATGTAGATGGCGAACACCCAGGAGTAGAGTTCGAGCCCCCCGAGCGAGGCTACGACCGTCGGCATGGCCGTACTGACGATCGTCCCATCGATGCCGGCGAGGAAGATTCCGAGCATCATCCCGAGGGTAGCGAGCCGCCGATCCGTCATGCACGTCCCCCTGAGAGATTGCGAGCTCGGCGGACGCCGTTCGAGGTACCGAGTAAGACGGTCATCCTACTCTGTTTGCTCGTGCACGTAAATAGGTCGTTGGGAGTGCGAACCGCGGAACGCTGGCGCTGACGGATCGTCGTTAAGGTCGATAGCGACGACGAATCGACGCGGCAATTTGGAACGACCGGGCCTCCGCAGCAGGAGGGAAGGAAGACGGAACTCCCGCTAAGAGACGGTTCACCTCGTCGAGAGGTACTCGTTCGCTATCTTGTCGACGTCTTTGTCACCCCGGCCGCTCAAGTTCACGATGATGACGTCGTCCGAATCGCGTTCTGCGGCGAGTTTCTTCGCCAGCGCAACGCCGTGACTCGACTCCAAGGCCGGCACGATTCCCTCGAGACGGCACAGGTCCTGGAACGCGTCGAGCGCCTCGTCGTCGACGACGGCCTGGTACTCGCAGCGGCCGACTTCGCGGAACATCGCGTGTTCGGGCCCGACGCCGGGGTAGTCGAGTCCCGCAGCGATGGAGTGGACCTCCACATCGTCGTCGAGAACGCGGGTTCGCATCCCGTGGATGACGTCTTCCTTCCCGGACGCGAGCGGCGCGGCGTGGCGTTTCGAATCGGAGCCCTCGCCGCCGCCTTCCGCCCCGAAAAACTCGACATCGTCGTCGCGGAAGGCGTGGAACAGCCCCATCGCGTTCGAACCCCCGCCGACGCAGGCGACCGCAGCGTCAGGGAGACGCCCTTCCTTTTCGAGGATTTGTTCGCGGGCCTCGTTGCCGATGACGGATTGGAAGTCACGCACCATCCGCGGGAACGGATCCGGACCGACGACCGAGCCGACGAGATAGTGCGTGTTCTCGACGTTCTCGATCAAATCTTCGAGCGCGACGTCGACGGCGTCGGCAAGCCCCTGTCCGCCTTGCGTCACTTCGTTGACCTCCGCCCCCATCAGTTCCATGCGGAAGGCGTTCATCTTCTGGCGCTCGAGATCCTTCTTCCCTTGGTAGATCACCGTCTCCAGTCCTAGGAGTGCGCCGACGATGGACGTGGCCGTCCCGTGCTGACCGGCACCGGTTTCGGCGATGAGACGCTCCTTCCCGGCGTGTTTGGCCATGAGCCCTTGCCCGAGGCAGTTATTGAGTTTGTGTGCGCCGCCGTGGAGCAGATCTTCCCGTTTGAGATAGATCGTCGCCCCGTATTCGGCCGATAGTCGATCGGCGCGATACAACGGTGTCGGTCGCCCGGCGAAATCTCGCTGCAGTCGTCGGAGTTCGGCCCGAAAGTCCTCGTCGTCTTTCACGCCGTCGTACGCGTCAGCTAACTGTTGTAGAACGTCCGCTAGCTCGTCAGGAACGTATCTGCCTCCGTACGACCCGAATTCGTGCCGCTGGCCTTCTTTAGCCATGTCTTCCCATACCACAGTATGGATAATAAACATACTGTACCGTGGAAATTCCATCATCGGGTCGCAAAGGGCACGAGTTGCGTGGCTACGCCGGCCAATCGGGATCGCGTCGTTCGAGTCGGGCGTCGACGCCCTCCCGGTAATCGGGGTCGGTACGGGCCGCCTCCAACGAGATCGCCTCCAGGTGTCCTTTCGCCGCCGTCGGCGACATATCCGCACTCGCGTAGATACCCCGCTTGAGTTTTTTGAGCACCCGCGGGCTCTTAGCTCCGAGCGCATCGAGCACCGATTCGACCGTCGCGTCCAACTTCTCCGCGGGAACGCTTCTGGCTACGAGGCCGATTTCGTCAGCGCGAGCGCCGGTTATCGGTTCGCCGGTCATGAGGATATCCATCGTCGTCGGAAGGCCGACTCGCTCCAACAGTTCCGGCGGCGAGAAGTGATTGACGATACCGAGCGCCGACTCCGGTTGGCCGATCTGAGCGTCGTCCGCGGCGATCGGGATGTCGGCGTGTAGCAGGAGATCGAATCCACCGCCGTACGTGTGCCCGTCGATCTTCGCCACCGTCGGCTGAGGCATCGTCCGCATTTCGGTGAACAACTCCTCCCACGTCTCGGTGAACGGTTCGAGAGCGTACTCGCGCTCTTTTACCTCCTGTAAATCCCCGCCGGCGCAGAAGGCATCGCCCGCACTCTCGAAGAGTACCACTCGAACATCGTCCCGTTCGCGATACTCGCGAAGTCGGTCCGTGATCGCCAGCTTCGTCTCCATATCGATCGCGTTCAGTTTCGCTTCGCGCTGGATCTCGACCCGCGCGACACCGTCTCGAACGCTGAACTCGGCGTTAACGTCGGCCATGATACGACAGTTGTCGCCCTCCTCGAAAAAAGGGTACCCTCCGCCGTCCGATTCGCCCACCTCCGCCGCTGGCGGCGGAGCAAACACCGAACCGATTAATCACTCGGCGAGCCAGCCGCCGTCTACAACCAGGCACTCTCCGGTCACGTACGAAGCCATCTCGCTGGCGAGGAACACGACTGGTGCGGCGACTTCGTCAGGGTCGGCGAACCGCTTCATCGGCGTTTGGTCGAGTAAACGGCGGTAGAGCTCCTCGTTTTCACGGATGCCGTCCGTCAGTTCGGTGGTTACGTAGCCGGGCGCGACGGCGTTCACGCGCACGTCCGGCGCCCAATCGAGCGCCAGACTCTTGGTCAGGCCGACGAGTCCGTGCTTCGATGCGACGTACGGGTGCTGGCGCGGGATACCGACGACGCCGCCGACGCTCGCGACGTTGATGAGCGAACCCCCCGATGCTCGTAACGCCGCACCCGCCTCCCGAGCGCAGGCGAACGCACCTCGGAGATTCACGTCGACCGTCCGGTCGAACTCGTCAACGTCCGTCGTCTCGGGCCGACCGAGTGCGCCTCGGGGATTGATTCCCGCGTTATTGACCACGACGTCGATGCGGCCGAACTCGTCTTCGACCTGCGCGAAGAGCTTCTCCACCGCTTCCCGGTCGCTCACGTCGGTGGGAGCAACGAGCGACGCACACCCTCGCTCTCGCACGGCCTCGGCGGCATCGACGACGTCATCTTCGGTGCGAGAAGTCGGCACTACGTCGGCGCCCGTCTCCGCGAACGCTTCGGTGATAGCGCGTCCAATTCCACGCGTACCGCCGGTCACGACGGCTACCCGCCCCGAGAGATCCGGTGTCAAATCGGTCATCCCTTCGAGGTGAGAGGGCGCGGATAATCAAGTTGATGTCGGGTCGCGGGCCGTCGTCCATCACTTCCGCCCGACTAACACCCGCTTGGTCAACTGCAAGACGGGCTCGCCTTCGTCCGACCGCACCACGAGTTCGAATCGAACGATACCCCGCTTTTCGTCCCACTCTTCGAGACCGGTAATTTCCGCGCGGGCGGTGAGAACGTCGCCGGGTGTGACAGGGCGCCTCCACCGGAGGTTCTCGACCTCGACGCCCGCGACGACGGCGATGCCCGCGTTGTCGACGACGCCCTCCACGAACCGCCGCATACTGATCGCCGCCGTGTGCCAGCCGCTGGCGACGAGTTGGCCGAACGTCGATTCGGCCGCTGCCGCCGGGTCGGTGTGAATCGGTTGCGGGTCGTATCGCTCGGCGAAGGCGGTGATCTCCGCTTCGGTGACCGTCTCAGACCCGAGGTCGAACGCCTCGCCGACGGTGAGGTCGTCGAAATAGCGGTGCGTCGATTCCTCGGTCATTCGTAGAGTCGCTTGCTCACCACGAGCCGGTTCACCTCGTTCGTCCCGTCGTAGATCTGCGTGCCCTTCGCCTCGCGCATGTACCGCTCGACGGGGTAGTCGCGCGAGTAGCCGCGTGATCCGAGTACTTGCACCGCCTCCGTAGCGATGTCCATCGCCGCGTCGGTGGCGAAGGTTTTGGCCATCGCCGCGTCCTGCGTGACGCGCTCGCCCCGGTCGCGATTTCCGGCGGCGTACATCGTCAAGAGCCGTGCCGCCTGCGTCCGCGTGGCCATATCCGCGAGTTTGAATCCGATTCCTTGGAACTCGCGAATGGGCTGGCCGAACTGCTCTCGCTCGTCGGCGAACGCTTTTGCCGCATCGAGCGACCCCTGTGCGAGGCCGACGCCTTGGGCGGCGGTACCGATTCGACCGATATCGAGCCCCTCCATGACGTAGCGGAACCCGCGTCCGTCCTCGCCGACGAGGTTCTCGACGGGAACCCGGGCGTCGTCGAATCGAATCTCGCTCTCGATAGCGGTGTCGCCTTCCATGCAAGGGATGTTCCGGACGAACTCCACCCCGTCGCGGTCGCCGGGATCGGGGATGCCGATGAGACTCAATCCCGCATGGCTCTCATCGCCCGTCCGCGCAACGACGAGGAGGAAGTCCGCGACTTCCCCGTTCGTCGTCCACACTTTGTGACCGTCTATCACCCACTCGTCTCCTTCGCGTCGAGCGGTGGTTTCCATCGCGGCGGCGTCGCTCCCCGCGTCGGGTTCCGTCATCGACAGCGCCGGAACGGACTCGCCCCGACAGATCGGGGCGAGCCACTCTTCACGGTGTCTGTCGGTGCCGAACTCGGCGATCGGATAGCCCACCAGCCCGCAGGCGATGTTGACGGCACCCGCGACGAGTTTCCACGCTCGCGAGAGTTCCTCGACCGTGACCACGAACGAGCGATAGTCGAGTCCACCTCCACCTACGTCCGTCGAGAACGGGACGCCCGTCAGTCCCGCTTCGCCGACCCGTCGGACGAGTTCCGCGGGGAACTCTCCGCGCTCCTCGTACTCCTCGATACGCGGCAGTATCTCCTCCTCGCAGAACTCGCGCACCGTCTCGCGGTGTGCCCCGTGGTCGGCGGTGACGGTGAACTCACCGAGCATCGGTCGGTCCCTCCTCGTCGATGACGGCGAACCCTTCCAACTCGACCAGCGTCTCCTCTTTGAAGAAGCCGCTCACCTCGAAGAGCGCGAGCGCCGGATACTCCTCGAAGTATCGGCCGAACACCTCGCCCAGCGGTTCGAGGTTCTCGCGATACCGCTCGCGGTCCGCGACGAAGATGTTCAGTTTCACGATATCTTCGCTCGCACCGCCCGCTTCCTCGACGACCGTCGCGAGGTTTTCGAGCACCCGTTCGAACTGGCCGACGAGGTCACCCGAGGCGACGATGTTTCCATCTGCCCCCGTCGCGTCCTGTCCGGCGAGGTAGAGCGTCTTCCCGCCCTCGACCAGCACACCGTGATTGAACCCGCGGGGGTCGGCCAGTTCGGACGGTGTGACGATTTGGCGTTTCATGTGTGGGAACAACTGGCGCAGCTATCTTAAGAGCTATCCTCGCGATGAAATCTTTTGGGCGAGCGGGGACAGCAGCGTTCCTCGCACGGGGATACTCTACGGTACCGTTCTCGCCTTCGTTCGAAAAGCGGCGTCTCGTCCGGCACCTCCGGTCTCGCTTTCTCGGACTCCGGTACGAAGCCCCTCTCGCACAAACTAGGCGAGTAGGAGCGAGTTCACCGATTAGAGACGGGATTCTCGGGGTAGAACGATACCAAATCCGCCCGGCCGCCGCCGACCATCGTGTTCACCTCGTCGTACGTCGTGAGGTAGTTCGTCGAGAGCGTCGGCACCTCGATCTCGTTACGGAACTGTTCGCTAAACCGGCCCAGCGTATCGGTATCGAACTGCGGGCGTTCCCGGACGGACGCCCGTCCGGCCACGATAGCGAGGAGGTCGCAGTCGCGTTCCTCGAGCGAGCGGGCCACCTCGTACGACTCGTGCGTTTTGAGACCGTTCAGATTCCAATCCGTCGCTTGGAGGGTCACCCCGAGGGATTTTTCCTCCGGCCACGCGCCGCGAACGGCGTCGAAAACCTCGATCGGGTAGCGCATTCGATTCTCCAGCGATCCGCCGTACTCGTCGTCGCGGTCGTTCGAGAGCGGCGAGAGGAAACTGGAGAGGAGATAGCCGTGTCCCGCGTGGAGTTGTAAGTGGTCGAACCCGGCCGTATCTGCGCGCTCCGCCGCGGTGACGAACGCCTCCCGAACTCGATCGAGGTCGTCGGAGTTCATGGCGGTTGGCGTGGGACTCGCGGGCCCGAACGGCTTCGACGAGGGGGCGAGCAGTTCCCACCGCTCGCGCTCGGGGAGCGGACGGTCGAGACCGCGTTCTCGGGATTTGGTCGCACCGCGTCGTCCGGCGTGAAACAGGTGTGCACCGACGACGGTTTCCGCCGGCGAGGCGTCGCGTACTCGAGCGATCGCCTCGCCGAGGGCGTCAGCGTGTTCGTCGGCGTAGAGTCCCGGCGTACCGGTCGTTATCCGTCCGTCGGGCGCGACCGCCAGCGGGTCGGTCAGCAACATGCCGGGGCCCCGTTCGCCCCGTTTCACTAACCGGTCGAGATACGAGTCCGCGGGCCGTCCGTCGGTTGCCGTCTCCGTGGGTGGCAGCGTCATGACCGTGCGGTTCGGTATTCGCACCTCCCGCAACGAGAGGTGTTTGAACAGCGGCGGCGTCGCGACCGCCGTCGTTCCCTCACCCTCGGCCGCTGCGAACCACTGATCGAAGCGGTCGACGAACGACGGGTCGCGAACCCGGAGGTTATCGTAGGTGATACGTCCGCTCCGCGTCAGGAGGTTGAACGCGAACCGACGCGGGCGGAGATTCCGGTAGCGTTCGACGTTCTCGAAGTAGTTCTCGCTTCGCTCGGCGGCCTCCTGCAGCCCTTGGACGCGCGGACGGCGCTCCTTCTCGTACCAGTTGAACGCCGCACGAACGTCCCGACCGTGTTCCTCGAACGCTTCTTGGAGGGCGATCGCGTCTTCCATCGCCATCTTCGTCCCGGAGCCGATGGAGAAGTGGGCGGTGTGGGCCGCGTCGCCGATCAGAACGACGTTTTCGTGCGACCACGTCGCGTTTCGCACGGTCGGGAAGTTCCGCCAGGCGTAGAGCTTCGCCTCGAGTTCGTACGCTCCCACGTGATCGGCAAACAGCTCCTCGAAGTAATCGAGCGCCTCTTCCTCGGATGCGTCGTCCATTCCGGCGGCCGCCCACGTTTCCTCGGTACATTCGACGATGAACGTGCTCTTCCGCCCGGGATAGGCGTGAACCCGCCAGAGCCCGTGTTCGTTCTCCCGGAAGATGAACGTGAACACGTCGAACGGTTTGTCGGTTCCGAACCACGCGAACTTCGCGTTCCCGGCGCTGGTGTTCGGCCGAAACGCCCGGTCGTAGGTCTCTCTGACGGTGCTGTTCAGACCGTCCGCGCCGATGAGGACGTCCGCCTCCTCTCGAAGTCGTTCCGGATCGTCTATCGCCTCTCCGTGACGTAGCGTGACTCCGAGCTCGTCTGCCCGGGTCTGGAGGATCGACAGGAGGTCCGAGCGCATGATGCCCGCGAAGGAGTGTCCGTTGCATCGGAAGTACTCTCCGTCGTAGTAGATGTCGATCGGATCCCAGCGGACGAACGCATCGGTAATCCGTTCGTGACTCGGTCGATCCGCCTCGCGGAGCGACGAGAGGGTGGCGTCCGAGAAGACGACGCCCCAACCGTACGTGTTGTCCGCGGGGTCGCGCTCGTGGACGGTTATCTCCCACTCCGGGAAGGACTTCTTGAGCAACAGCGAGACGTACAGTCCCCCGGGGCCGCCCCCGAGTACGTCCACTTTCACGCATCATCACTCCCGTTCCACGCGGTGCCGAGGGTGTCGGCCAGCAGATCGAACTGTTCGGGGTCGGCCACCGTCGGGAACAAAATGAGCTCGTCGCACCCCTCGTTCTCGTAGCCTCGGACGAACTGCGTGACCTCTTGAGGGGTCGTCAGAAGACTCTCGGCGATTCGTTCGGCGAACGGCCCGGTGAATTCGTAGTAGTTTAGCAGATACTCCCGCCCCTTCTCGGCCGCATCGCCACCGCCGAGCGCGTAGTACCCGTGCCCCCAGAGTTCGGGGTCGCCCGGTCGTTCGCATTCGGCCCACGCCGCTCGCGCTCGTTCCGCCTGCCGAGCGAAGGCGCGTGGCGGACCCCCGCCGTGAATGTAGCCATCCGCGAATCGTCCGACCCGGCGGTACGTGTGGTCGCTATCGCCGCCCACGAGAATCGTCGGCCCCCCGTCCTGGACGGGGTCGGGACCGATATCGTCGCCTTCCCAATACTCACGAAGTTCCGCTAATTGCCGGTCGAAGAGGCGACCGCGCTTTCCAAACTCGACGCCGACGGCGTCGTAGTCGTCTTTTCGCGCACCGAGAGCCATTCCGAGCGTCAGTCGGCCGTTCGAGAGGACGTCGAGCGTCGCGGCCGTCTTCGCGAGCGACGCGTTGGGCCGAAGCGGTCCCGCGATGATCGACGTCGCCAACTCGATTTCGTCGGTGACCGCCGCGCACGCGGTCAGCGTCGTCATCGGATCGAGGCCGTGATAGCGCAGCCGATCGAACACCCCGAGGCTCGTGAACGGGCCGTCGTCCGCCCGCTCCGCCCACGATAGTACCAGCTCCCTGTCCGCTTCTTTCAGCGTATTCGGTAGGCCGATCCCAACTTGCATATTATATGTCCTTCGACTGTTACCAACACCCTATAACTATCGGTGGATGTTACCGCTTGCCACGACTTTCAGGGAGCGCTGGCGGCGCCACTCTCTCGTTCGCGTTCGCGGAGGAGATTTCGTCGTATCTTCCCCGTCTCCGTTTTCGGAAGTTCGGGGACGAACTCGATACGTCGCGGGTACTTGTACGGGGCGATCCGGCTTTTGACGTGATCTTGGAGCGTCGACGTGGTTTCCTCGCTCGGTTCGACCCCGTCGACGAGGACGACGAACGCTTTGACGACCGTTCCGCGCTCTTCGTCGGGACTTCCGACGACGGCAGTTTCGTAAACTTCGTCCCGCTCTTGGAGCACCGACTCGACCTCCGGGCCGGGAATGTTGTATCCGCTGGAGATGATGAGGTCGTCGCGGCGCGACTTGTACTCGAACCGGTCGTCCGCAGTCCGAACGAAGACGTCACCGGGCAGGCTCCACCCGTCCTGCACCGCCAGTTCCTGTTTCTCCGGCCGCCCCCAATAGGTGACTCCCGTCGGGCCGCGGACGGCGAGCAGACCGGGTTCGCCGTCGTCGAGTTCCTCGCCCGTATCCGGGTCGATGACCTTACACTCGTAGCCCGGTACGGGGTAGCCAGTCACCGACGGGTCGATTTCGTCGCCGATTCGGTGACTGACGAAGATGTGGAGCATCTCGGTCGACCCGAGCCCGTCGAGCAGTTCGATACCGAACGACGATTTGACGCGCTCGAACGTGGACGGCGATAGAGGCTCCCCGGCGCTGATGCCGATACGAAGGGACGAGAGGTCGGCCGCCTCGATCCGGTCGGCGTGCTCGTTGAGCATTTGGTTGTACGCGGTCGGTATCGATCCGAGTACCGTGACACCGTATTCGTCGATCGTCTCGATGAGATCCGCCGGTTCGGCGTTCTCGATGATGACGGTGCTCGCGCCGAATCGGAGCGGAAATGCGACGAGCACGCCGTATCCGAACGTGAACGCGATCGGCGGATTGCCGGAGAAAACGTCGTCCGCAGTCGGTTCGAGGCAGTATCGTGCGTAGCCATCGATAATCGAAAGCATCTGCCGGTGCGTGTGGATCGTCCCTTTGGGTCGGCCCGTCGTCCCGCTCGTGTACGCGAGCATCGAGAGGTCGTCGCGGTGGGTTTCCGCCGCGTCCAGTTTCGGCGTCGCCGCTGCACAGAGGTCGTCGTAGTCGAGGTGGTCGTGTGCGATCTCCTCGCGATCGGCGACGATGATCGTTTGCAGGGACTCGCACGTTTCGTTTGCGGCTTCGACCGGCTCCAACAGCCCATCGTGCACGAGGGCGACCGTCGCATCGGAGTCTTCGAGAACGTAGGTGCACTCTTTCGCCTGGAGGAGTTTCATCGATGGGACGGGAATGGCACCGATTTTTTGAACCGCGAGGCACGAGACCGCGTACTCCGGCCGATTCGGGAAGCGGACGAAAACTCGCTCACCGGGCTCGACGCCGAGGTCCCGTAGCGCACTTCCGAGCCGGTTCACCCGCGTTTGGAGATCGCGGTACGTTATCGATTCGTCCTCGAAATAGATCGCGACGGCATCCCCCTTTCCCGCCTCGACGTGCCGGTCGACGAGTTCGACGGCTGCGTTGAGTGATTTCGGATAGTGGAGTTCGGGGAGCGCGTAGAAGAGATCGGCCTCCGTTTCGGTCGGTGGGAACTTCCCTGCCGGAACGTTCTCTCCTTGGATGCTGTTCTCACGTAGCATACCCCCCCTTTCAATGCCATCCATTATATATCCTAAGAAAAATTTTACAGGAATCGTTCGGATGGGCCTCTCTCGTCCGGTAATGCGTCCGCCGCGGACCGGCGAACGACCGCTACCGCTCGATTTGCGGTCTAACGGGTGCTTCTGCGTTTTTCGTCCCCGCCGGCGTATCCACCCGGACGGAGAGGGGCCGACGGATTGCGGAGTCCCGAATCCGGCACGGTTCGTCGAGTACGCGATACGGTGCATGTACTCGGCGCTAGCCGAAGGACTGTAAACTGAACTCGGAGTACGTAGACAGTTTCCGGTCGATATCGGATTCGCGCCAGCCGAGCGGCGATAGCACGCTCGTGGCCGCTCGCACCAACAGCTCCCGGTAAAACTCGACGTCGTACTCGGTCGGCTCCTCGATCGCTAAGGCGACCCGGTCACGAGACCGCTTCTCGTCATCGACGACGACGTACGAGATACTCTGCCCGGGTGCTCGCGTCACCCCCAAGTCCGCCGCACGGTCGAGTGCCGCCACGCTCCGCGTCGACTGCGCGTAGTCGTCGCGGGCCTTCGAGACGCGATTCGTGATGACGAGGTCGATCGGATCGACGTCGCCCCGCCGAAGGCGGTCGATCCACGAGCGTAGCTCCTCGCACACGGGTTCCGGCGCTCGATGTTCGTCGAGTGCCGTGATGAGTGCCTTCTGTGCCTCGTCCACGAACGGCGGCGTGCTTCGTTGGCGACACTCGATGCCGCGATACTTGTACTCGTCTTCGCCAGCGACCTTCCCGAAGTACTTCGTCAGCGCACCGGCGTCCGAATCGCGCAGCGGGACGAACGCGACCCAGTCGTAGCGCGCTTCGTGTTCGAGTCGGATGTCGACCCGCTTCGAGATTCGCGTCGTGAGTTCGTCGAGCGACGTCCGTTCCGCGTCGTCCATCGGCGTGACCCAGACGCTATCGACGATGCCGTGGACGACGCGCCAACCGTGTTCTTCGAGCATCGTCTTCGTCTCCAAGAGGATCTCGCGAGCGAACGCGTTGATGGCTTCGTGGCACTCGATCCGCCCGAACTTCGCGTTCGAAAAGCCCTGATAACCGAAACAGGAGACGAGAATCCACTTGATCGCGTTCGACCGTCCCCGGAGTTCCGCTCGCCGCGCTGCATCGTCCGTCCGCTGTAACTCCGCTTTGATCGCGTCTCGGTCTCGAATCAGCGGCTCGAGCACGTCCGGAAGGTAGCCCCGCTCGTCACAGATCGAATAGCCGAGACCGGGTACGTCTTCACGGTCGGCGTGGCACTCGCACCGAATCTTCTCCGGACTCACGTTCCGGGTGACGATGATATTGGGATACAGCGCCGAGAAGTCGAGTTCGTGCACGTCCTCGTGCAGTCCGACGTCCGGCGAGAAGGTGAACCCGCCGCGGTCGGCGGCGTGGAGTTGGCGCATCGTTTTGAATTTCTCGTGACGCCACGAGTGCCACGGGACGAGCACGTTCCGTTTCCGCGCTTCCCGAATCTGAATCGCCGTGAGGATGTTTCCGATCGAGGACCACGACAGTTCTTGCAGCGGTTTACCCGACCGCTTCACGAGATAGAGACAGCCGTCCAGATTCGTCTGGTTCCACATGAACGTGTTCGACGCGTCGACGATCACGCGTCCCGGAAGGTTGTATCGAGCCGGTGAGTGACCCACCCGGCCGTAGCTCGTGTACGTCGATTCACGGGCGAGTTGCTGCCAACCGGGGAGTCGACCGAGGTGAAAGTCCGTATCGAGACGGTCCGCCTGGCGATACAGCGCGGGAACGACGTCGCTCGTGTTCATCATCAGGACGTCCGGGTCGTGACGTTCGACGCGAGCAGCCACCGTTTCCAGTACGTCCACCCCGTCGCCGGTCACCACTTGGTCGCCGATGGTGAGTTCGGTGATCGTCTCGCCCGCAAGTTCCGTCTCCGGAACCGCGATACGCATCCGAGTGAGGTCGCGCTCGGGAAGCGGCGAAAGCTCGTTCTCGAGGCAGTAACGGAACTCGCGGGAGAAATCGACGTTGTAACACCGATACTCACCGGGTGACCCCCACCGGCGTATCATCGACGTGATCGCGGCGATGGCATCTAGATCGATACCGTCAACCCGGAGCACTGATCGCGGATCGCGTCGAAAGGAAACGCGCCTCTCGACGACCGAGACGCGAGCGACGGCGGGGTGGACGCGGAGTGCGGCCTTCGCATCGGACAGTGAGCCCGCGCCGTGCGCCGAGACGTAGATGGTCGGCGCGTACGACCCGTCGATTTCGTACTCGGCACCCGACTCGGTCAGCGACCATCTCAGTACATCGCCGTCGAGATAGTCGAACTTGTACGCCATGGCGTCATCTCTCGGCGTTCAGGTCGTTCTCCAGATGGTCGATTCGGTCTTCGAGGTCGTCGAGTCGTTTCCGTTGTTCGAGGAGCATCGAGACGAGCGCCGGTATCTCGACGAACTGGTGGTTCTGCAGGCCGCTGGCGTCGGCGTGCGCTCGCGCGTCCTCGAAGAGGCGGTCGAACACCTCTTGGTCGGCGTGTCGAAGCGCGCGGCGGTAGTCTTCCCACCGCGATTCCATGGCGCGCAGCGCGTCGCGGTAGGTCGGATTAGTACGACCCACGGACGCTCACCTCCGTCGGGGAATCGGCGCCGGCGACCGCCGGATGACGCGTCGTGAGGACGCGCTTCCAGAACGCTAGCGTCGTCTGCACCGTCCTGTTGTCGAGCGGGTACACCAACGTCTCGTACTCGTCGCCCGAAAAGCGCGGTCCGTACGGCGTCCGTTCACAGCGGATGACGGCGTCCGCACACTCTCTGACCGGAGCCGTCAGCGTATCGTCCGCGTGTTGCGTCACGAGCACGGGGACGTCGACCGTGTCCGCGATTTCGCGGACGAGATCGACGGCCGCCGAGAGCATCCGCTCACCGTTGCCGGGGGAGAGATCGTCCGACCGGTAGAACCGGTCGAACGCCGGAAGGACGACGATAGCTGTATCGTCCGCGAGTTCGGGTGCGAGGTCACGGCAGAGGCTCTGGTGTTGCCACGGCGTGAACGCACGCGCGATTTTAATGCGGTCGAGGACGCGCATCGACGGGGCGATTCGTGCCAAGTGTCGGGTGGTTCCGTGGCCGTGGGCGTCCACCCAGACGGCCGACCCGCCCGCGAGGAGCACCTGATCGAGGACGAGCGACTGTAACGCCCCGGTCGCTCGCGCGTCCGTTTCGAGCAGCGTGATTCCACCGTCGAGGGTCGGGAGTTCCGGTTGGTCGTGGCGCATCGTAACTCAACGTATCGTCGGAACCGTACATAGGCAAGACAGGGTCGTTTCCAATCCTTCCGAAAGAACCGATCAGCGGAGTCGGTAGGTGCGGGCGCGATTCTTTCCTTCGGCGATGACGAGCCGATAGTGTTCCATTTTCTGCAGGTGGTTTCTGACGGTTCGATTCGTCTTCGGGTCGTCGACGCGCTCCCGATACAACTCGTAGAGGTCGCCCGGATCGAGTTCGCCTTCCTCGTCCAAAATCTCGTAGAGGGCACGCTGATGGGCGTTGAGTTGGTCGATGGTTTTCTGGCGGACTTCGTGGCGACCGTCGGGGACGGCCTCGTGGACGATGTCGGTCGTGATTTGGTCGGTGCCCGACTGGTCGGCGCGCCGTGCCGCGTTTCTGAGGATACCGATGGCGACGCGGGCGTCCCCCGCCGCGGCGTCGGCGATCAGAGCCAACTGTTCGTTTCCGATAGCGCGTTCCGAAAGTCCCCACCGAGCGCGCGCTTCGAGAATCGCGACGAGTTCGTCGAGGTGGTACTTCTCGAACGGAATCCTCACACAGGTCTGTAATCGACTGGTGAGGCGGCCGTCGAGCTGGCCGAACAGCGCTTCCTCGCGATTCGCGATGAGAATCATCGAGATGGTCCGCATCCGGTAGAGGTCGTAGAGGACGCTTTTGTCCTCGAGTTGGTCGACCTCGTCGAGGATGACGACGAACTGCGGGCCGTCGTACCCCTGGAGTCTGTCGAGCAGTTCGTCCTTCGGCGTCGACCGGCGGTGGATGTCGACCGTCTTGCCGATCCCTTCGAGGATTCGATACAGCACTTGGAATCGGGTGTGATCCTGCCAGCAGTTGACGTACTGGGTATCGATGTCGAGGACGTTCTCGCGCAGGCGCTCGACGGTGTAGTTGGCGATGCAGGTCTTTCCCGCACCGGACGGTCCGAGCAGGAGCGACGTCTCGCCGGTCTGGCCGTCCATGATGGGTTTGAGCGTGTTCGATAGCGCGTTGACCTCAGAGTTGCGATGCTCGACTTCGTCGGGGATGAACTGGGGTTGCAGGACGCGAGCATCGTGAATCATGCCGGTGGCTATTCTGCCCGACATAATAAACGGAAGCGGGCGATTTCCGATTCTTCCGATACGCGATGGTTCGCCGATTCCGGAACGGACGTTGCTCGCGGTGGGTTCGGGAACGACGCGATCGAAGCGATCCGTGGGAGAAAACGTCGGAGAACGCTCCGTCTCTCGACGTTCTGTGGTGATCCACGGTTCAGTGGACGACCAGATCGTCGAATGCGCGAATTCGGCGGGATGTATCGAGTCGTGTGCACCCAGCGTTTTTCGAGCGCACGCTCGTAGTGTACCGCATGGAAGTCACCGTGTACGGGCCGCTCCGAGGCGCGACGGGTGAGAAAACGGTAACGCTACCGTTCGACGGAGGAACCGTCGAAGACGCGCTTACCGTCTTCGTCGAGAACTATCCCCGAGCGACGTCTCAACTGTACGCCGCCGACGGGCAACTCCGGGGCAGCGCCCGTATTTCCGTAAACGGAAAACCGGTCGACTTGGACGATGACTGCCCGGGCGACGCGGAACTGACGGTGTTTCCCGCCGTCCAGGGCGGACGGTGAGACTCGTCGACCGTCGAAAACGGGGATATCCGTGAAAGAAGACGGACCGCGAAAGGAGTCCCGACAGCGCGCGCCGGGCGGATGCGAGCCGCCGAACGCGTCGCGTCTCGAAAGACGGGCAAGTGCGGTGGTTAGAGATCGTACTGTGCGCGAACGAGATCCGCGAGGCCCCGGTCTTCGAGGCGATCCATCGGTGCGAGCATCGTGAGCTGGACGACGCCGGGAAGGCGTCCGATTTCGACGCCCCCGGTGAACGTACACCGCGCCCGCACCTCGCCCTCTGTCATGTCGAGGAGCGCGCCGGCGCGCTCGAACGCGTTCTCGGTCGCGTCGTTGATCGTCGCTCCGCTGCCGATCACCTGAAGCGGCCCCATCTCTTCGATTTCGTCGACGTCGTATTCGGCGGCGAGTTGCCGACCGCGTTCGAGTTCCTGATCCGAGTAGGGTTTGCTGATGGGCGGGAGGTCCTCCTCGTTCGGAAGCAACAGCGGACCGTCGATATCGAGGTCTTTGATGACTTCGACTTCTAACTCGGCGTGACCGCTCACGTCGGTGGTGTGGAGCGAAAGTTCGCCATCGCCTTGGTTGGCGTGCATATCGCCGACGTAGACGCCACCGCCGTCGATTTTGACCGGGCAAACGAGGACGGCACCCTCACGGACGGCGTTGATGTCCATGTGACCGTCGGTACGTTCCGCGAGTTCGTCCTCGTCTTCGAGTCCCCAGTCGTGTTCCGCGCCGATGAGGAACTGACCGAAGTCACCGGCGTTGTGCGAGTCGGGAATCTCGACCGGCGGGGTCGTCCCGATGTTTCCGATAAACGGGCGGAGGTGACCGAGCGTGCCCGGCATCTCCGAGGGTTTGTAGAGGAGAATCGGATGCTGACGGGAGTTCTCCGGAAGCGCCATCGCGTCGTCGGCTCGATTCGCCAAGTCCGCGGCACCGCTTTCGTCGACGGTCAACCCCACCGTTCGATCGTCGTCGAAGGCGACCGTATAGCCGTATTCGAATCCGAACGAGGAGGCGTTCGCACCGCACTCGGCGCATTTGATCGCTTCTTCGCCCGTTCCCTCGACGATGCTCTCCGGCCACTCCGTCCCGCACTCCGGACACCTGTGGTCGACGAACGGGTCGTCGCCGAACGCACCGTCGCGCTCGATCATGCTCCCGGTGCTCGTCGCGATACTCGTCACCTCGACGTTCTTGATCTTCAGCGCGATCGCATCACCGACTTCCGCGTTCTCGACGCGGATCGGTCGCGTCACTTCGTGGCCGCCTCTGAATTCGGGCGTAATCATCGGCCCCCAACACGCTGGCGGCGTGTGCGTCCTGATGACGCCCCCGTCGGCGACGGTGCCCGCCCACTCTTGGTCCGGCCCGACGAGGCCAAGCGTGTACCGGTCGACCGAAAGTTCGTGTTGAACTTCTTTCTGAGCCATGGTAGCCAAGTACGAGATTGAGCAGGGAATATCTTAAACGATCGTGTTATATTGCGGTCGCCGAAGCGGTGAATCTCGGAAATCGGACGCACGCCGACGGAGGCCTCGGACCGACGTCGTATCGATGGACGCCGTTGAAACGGCGACGAGTAGGAACTAAAGGAGGGTTCAACTAAGTTAAACTCTGTATCAGGAATAATTATTAGTGTAGACATCTATTGATAGACTGAGCTATGGTATACCAAGGCATCTTGGGTCGTCGCGACTTCCTGAAGGCGACCGGAGCGGCGGGGGCAGCGATCACGCTACCGCTCGGCGGGACGGCCAGTGCTGTCGGCACGGAGGACGGTATCGACGATTCGTTCGACCTGAGTGAAAGCGGACCGACGGAGGCGCTGGTCGTGTTCACCTCGAACGACCAGGTCGACCGGTTGCGGCACCTCGACCTCGAAAGCGGCTACCACAAGTTCGAGGTGCTCCCCATCGGCTACGCGAAACTCACGAGCGATCAAATTCGCACCGTCGCGGGCTGGGCGGAGGTACGATACGTCCAGAAGAACGTCGAACTGGAGTACTACAACGACGACGCCCGAGAGGCGACCAAGGCCGGGTCGGTTCAGTCGAATCTCGGATACACCGGCTCCAGCGTCCACTCGGTCGTTATCGACAGCGGCGTCGACGGCGATCACCCGGACCTCGAAGACGACCTCGTCGCTAACTGGAGATACGTCAACCCGCTCTCCAGCAGCGAGGACACAACGTGGAAGAACGTCGGGAGTCTGGACAGCGACGACAACGGGCACGGCACGCACTGCTCGGGTTCCATTACGGGGTCGGGCAAGGCGAGCGACGGGCAGTACAAGGGCATGGCACCGGACGCCGACCTCACCGTCTACTCGGCGGGACTAACCCTGCTCATCGTCAAACCCGTCGCCGCGTTCGACCACCTGCTCGCGCGCCAGCAGGCGGGCGACGTCGATGTGCAAATCGTGAGTAACTCGTGGGGCGGCGGCGACGGTACCGACTTTAACCCGGACGACGCGGTCAACGTCGCCACGTGGGCGGCCTACAACGAGGGCATCCTCCCCGTCTTCGCGGCGAGCAACAGCGGGCCGAGTACGAACACGCTCAACCAGTACGCGACCGCACCCCACGTCCTCGGCGTCGCGGCGACGAAAGACGACAAGACCGTCACCGACTTCTCCTCCCGCGGTCGCACGCCGAGCTACGACGGGCCGACCAACTACGATCGCAAGAAAGCGCTGCGAAACCTCGAAGAGTACTACGCCGCCGACAAGACCGAAACCAAGGTCGATTCCGGGTCGTACTCGGGCACGGTGACGGCCGCCGGCAGCGAGTACCACCGATGGGACGCCCCGAAGAAAGCGGGCTACGTGGACGCCAGCCTGTCGTGGACGCCGAGCGCCGAGGACGTCGACTTCTACCTTCACGAGGGGAGCACGGACGGCCCCGTCGTCGCGAGCGGCGCGACGCTGAGCGAACCCGAGGAACTGTCGGCCACCGTCGACGGCGGGACGACCTACTACTTCGAAGTTCGACCGTTCGCGGACGTCGCGGCGGATTACACCGTCGATTTCACGGCCTACGAGGGAATCGAACGCGACGTGACGCCGACAGGAATCTACCGCCCCGGCGTCGCCGCCCCGGGTAACTACGTGATGAGCACGCTCGCACCGGAAGACCCGCTGCAAGCCTACGCCGCCGGCACCGAACACCAGGACACGGAGGAGTACTACGGCGCGATCAGCGGTACCTCGATGTCCTGTCCGGTTACGGCCGGCGTCGCTACCCTCGTCGTCGACGCATACCGGCAGAACTTCGACGAATCTCCCGACCCCATCGACGTGCTGAACACCATCGAAACGGAGGCCGAGGACGTCCACGACAGCTACGCGCCGTGGAACGTCGGCGCGGGCTTCGTCGACGCCTTCGACGCCGTGAAGCGGGCCGAGTCGGGCGATTGGGCCACGTTCGGCACCGTGAAGCTAGCCGATTACTGAGCCCAGCAACGTTCCTTCGAATCGGACTACGAGCGCACGACACCACGTTACGAACCCATGACCAACGACCGCACCACACTGACGGACGCGACGAGACGCACAGTGCTCAAGACGCTAGGTGGCGGTGCTGCGCTCACTGTTGCGCCGACCGCGAGCGCCCACGAGTTCAACGGCGACTCCGCCGGCGACGGCACCTCGTCGAGTCACGACCATACGGACGCTAGCCTTCACGGCTCGTCGAGCAACGTCGAACTGTTGGACTACCACAGCCTCGGAAGGCGTGGACCGTCGAGCGCCAACTCGGCCGACGATCCCCACTTCGGCGGCATCTCCGAGATGCGCGTTATCGGCGACTACGCGTACGTCTGCTTTTTCTCCTCGAAAGATCCGACCAACAACCGGGGAATGGGCGTCGTCGACATCTCGGAGTTCAACGCCGCGGACAACGCGAGCGACCTTCGAGACGCCGAGATGAACTTCGTTGCGTTCGTCCGCAACGACAACGACGCGGCGGCGGTGATGGATCTCAAAACGAGCGCCGACGGCGACTACGTGTTCTACACGAAACAGCCCGTTTCGGCGCTGTTCGACGACCCGGATCCGACGCCGAGCACCGAGGAGGACTCGACCGGGCCGTTAGCGGGGGCCATCACGGCCGTCGACGTGACCGATCCGGAGAATCCGACGATCGTCGGTACCTTCGCCCACGACACCGGCTTCCACAACTGCTGGCACCACGAAGTCGGCGGCACCGACTACGTCTTCGCCATCAAGGACATCGAATTGGACGGCACCTCCGGGGTGTACGTCTTCGAGTTCGACCGGACGACGGGTCTCCTCGAACTGGTCAACACGTGGAACCAGGAGGGGAACTTCGCGGACGGGAACGTCACCGGCGGCGACAGGTACATCCACGACATCGTCGTCCAAGACGACCCTCGCCTGGAGAAACCCGTGGGCTACCTCTCGTACTGGAACGCCGGCGTGTACGCGCTCGACCTCTCGAATCCGAGGAACATCTCCGTGCTCGGCCACTTCACGATGTCGAACGCCCACTACGCCGAACCCGCGCCGACCTACTTCGACGGCAAGCGGGTGCTCGTCGCCGGCCACGAGTACCCGAGCGATAAGAACGGCCACTCCGGGCAGGTGAAACTCCTCGACGCCGACGGCCTCGACGACGGGTACGCGAAGGGCGAGGATAATATCGTCGAACTCGACCATTGGGAGTGGCGCGACGACGCGTCCTACGACGGCACCTACACCTTCAGCCCTCACAACTTCACAGTCACTGCCGGAAAGTGGGTTCACGTCGGTCACTACCACGGCGGGACGCGCTTCCTGCGCATCGACGCCGACGATTGGTCGCTCACCGAGAAGGGCTACTTCCAAGCCGCCAAAGACGTTCCGGAGGAGTCGAAGGTGGTCGGGTTGAACCACGCCGCACCGTTCACCTGGACGGCCGTGACCCAGAACGGCGTCACCTACGCCGCAGACATCAACACCGGCGTCTACGCCCTTCGGTACAAACCCGACAGAAACGTCGCGCGTGCGAGCGTGGGCGCGGCGGGTATCGTCGGCTCCGTCGGGCTGTTTAGGTTGGCGCGGCGGTACAGCGACGACCTTCGGATGGCGCTCGATGGGCTGTTCAGCACGTAGGAATCGACAGTCTAGACGACCGAGAGACTCTCGGTTACCTCGCCGACGGCGAACCAGTACTCGCCCGTATCGACGACCAGTTCACCGCGGGCGAAGACGTCGCCGAGCACGGTCGCGAGCGGAAGGATCGAAGCTCGGATATCGACACGCTCGGTTTCGCCCGGTTCGAGGGCGACGCGGTCGAAGCCGACGACGACTTTCCGCGGGTAGAGCACCTGCCCGTGGTCGCGCCCGCCGTACACCGGGATGACCGTCTCGCCCGCTCTGTCACCGGTGTTGCGAACCGAGACCGACACGGTTAGCTCGTCCGTCGCGGCGCGTTGCGGAAGCTTCTTCGGACTGATTCTCATATCCGCATACTCGAAGTCGGTGTAGCTGAGGCCGTGACCGAACGGGAAGAGCGGCGTCTGATCCGACTCGGGTGGTCGATTATCGCCGGCCTCGTTGAACTGGTCCGGCGGGTAGTTGTTGTGGAGGTTGAGCAGTTGACCGGTTCCCGTCGGCCACGTGAACGGGAGCCGACCGCTCGGGTTGTTGTCGCCGAACAGGGTCGCGGCGACCGCCGGCCCGGCCGCGGTTCCCGGAAGATAGGCCATCACGGACGCCGACAGGTGGTCGAACACCGTCGTTCCCCGGGGGCGACCGGCCACGAGGACGCCCACGGTGGGCGTCCCGGTGTTCGCGGCCGTCTCGACGAGTCGCCGTTGGGCGGTCGGGAGTTCGAGCGTGTCCGTGTCACCCTTCTCCTCGGCGTACGGCCCCTCGCCGAGGACGGCGACGACCACGTCGGCGGACTCGGCCGCCGTCCGAACCTCCTCTTCGTTCGTGAACTCTCGCAGGCCGGTGGGAACGTGCGTGACGGTCGTCGAGGCGGGCGCCGCGTCGGAGATTCCTTCGAGGACGGTAACCGCCGGCGGCTTCGTGTCACCGACTCCCTGCCATCCGAGCGTCCACCCTCCCATCTGATTCGCCACGCTGTCGGCGCTCGGACCGGTGACGAGAATCGAGCCGACGTCGGAACCGAGCGGGAGCGTGCCGTCGTTGGTGAGGAGGGTCATCGATTCCGTCGCGACCTCCCGGGCGAGTTCGCGGCCCTCGGAAACCACCTCGTCCACTTCGGAGGGTGCGGCGTACGGATCTTCGAACAGGCCGACGTGCTCCTTGAACGCGAGGATGTTCGTGACCGCTTCGTCGATTCGCTCCGTCGTGACGCTCCCCTCGTCGACGAGTTCGATGAGTCGGCGCTGGTAACCCTCCGCGGTGTCGCCCTCGATACCCGCGGCCGGCACCATGTACATGTCCACGCCGGCGTTGATTCCCAGGCGGGTCGCCTCCTTGAGGTTCTCGGCGTAGCCGTGAACCTTGATCATCCGGTAGAAGTCGTGCCAATCGGAGACCACCATCCCGTCGAAGCCGAGTCGATCGCGGAGAATGTCCGTGAGAAGTTCTTTCGAAGCGTGCGCGGGAACGCCGTTCAGCGATCCGCTGTTGACCATCGCCGTCTCCGCCCCGGCGGTGAAACCCGCGGAGAAGGGCGGGAGGATGGTGCTCGCGAAGGTTCGGTACGGCAGCAGCGCGGCGGTGCGGTCGTTCCCGTTCGCCGGTTCCGAGTACCCCGCGAAGTGTTTGACGGTGGCCCCGGTGCGCTTGTAGCCGTTCGTCTTCTCCTCGTACCCTCGAACTTTCGCGGCGACCAACTGGGACGCGAGAAACGGATCCTCGCTGAAGCCTTCGTAGAACCGCCCCCAGCGCGGGTCGCGCTGGAGGTCGGCGACGGGCGAGAAATTCCAGTGCGTTCCGGTAACGCGCATCGTTCGACTCGTTATCGACGCCATCTCCGTGGCGGCGTCCGGATTCCACGTCGCGCCGACTCCGTGGTTGTGCGGAAAGATAGTCGCCCCTTCGAGGTTGTTGTTGCCGTGAACCGAGTCGATGCCGTAAACGAACGGGACTCCGAGTCGCGTTTCCTCGACCATCGCCTTCTGTAGTTCGTTACTGGTCCGGGCGACCTCGTTCGGATTCTTCGAGGTCAGATACATGAGCGACCCCGGCTTGTACTTGCGAAGCACCTCGGCCGCCCTTTCGGTCGGCACCTCGTAGGCCGCCATCTGCGTCATCTGTCCGACCTTCTCCTCGAGCGTCATCTCGTCGACGAACCGCGTCACGCGGTCGCTCGGCGTCGGGCGGGCGGTGGCGACCGCAGATTCGCTGAGGTAGCCGGCGAGCGCCGCTGCCAACGCGATTCCGCCGGACGTTTCCATGAACCGTCGTCGAGACGTACCGTCTGTGGTATTCTTTCGCATGACATCAAAAGTGGAGAAAGACGGGTAATCAATTTTTTGTACGCTATCTAAATTTTATATTCTATAAGCGTGTTAATACGGACAGAATCGGGGGAGAGACCGCCGAATTCCGCGTTCCGGTGACGGCATCGTCGTACAGCCGATCCTCCGGATGCGGTGGCTCGATGCCGACGGCCGCGCCCTCCACGGTGTATTCGCTTTCACCCCGCCGGTTTTTCACGCCCCGATGCGTGAGGGAAACCATGCCAACCGACCTGCTGTTGCCGCACGTGACGAACCTCGACCAGACCGAACTCGGCGTCCGCGCCGAGTCGCTCGGCTACGATGGCATCTGGCTCGGCGAACTCTGGGGGACGAGCTCCGTCGTCCGGCTCACCGACATCGCCGCTCGCACCGACACCGTCGAACTCGGCACGGCGATTCTCAACGTCTTCTCGCGGACCCCGGCCGTGTTGGCGATGACCGCCGCCACGCTCGACCGGGTCTCGGACGGTCGGTTCCGGCTCGGCGTCGGGACGTCGACGAAGAAGGCAGTCGAGGACCTCCACGGCGCGGACTGGAACGACCCCAATCCGGTTCGGCGGGCCCACGAGACGATCGAGCTGATTGCGGCGTTCCTCGGCGACGAGGGGCGCGTCGAGTACGAGGGGGAGGTTTTCGACGTTCGGGACTTCCCGTCGCTGGACGCCGACGTCCCCGTCTACCACGCGGCGCTCGGAAAAGCGAACCGGCGCGTCGTCGCTCGGCTGTGCGACGGCTGGATTCCCCACAACGTTCCGTTTCCGGATCTCGAAGAGAACTTCGCGTACATCGCCGACCGAGCGGAGGAAGCGGGCCGCGACACCGCCATCGACGTCGCGCCGTACGTCCCCGCGGCCGTCAGCGACGACCCCGAGGCGGCCAGAGACGCCATCCGAGGCCACGTCGCCTACTACGTCGGCAACGGACGAGGCTACGAGCGGGCGGTCGCCCAGCGGTTCCCGAACGAGGCCGCGGCCGTCGCCGAGGCGTGGCGGGGCGGCGACCGTGCGACCGCCGCCGAGAGCGTCACCGACGAAATGGTCGAGGCGCTCGGGGTCGCGGGGACGCCCGAGCGAGCCCGCGAGCAGTTCCGAGCAATCGCAGATATCGACTGCGTCACCCGTCCGATGGTGACCATCCCGAGCAACGCCGACGACGAGATGACCGAGCGAACCATCGAAGAGATGGCACCGTCCGGCGAGTGATCACCGCGGGTTCGTCGACCGACGGCGGTTCCCGAGAATGTCGGAGGAAGCGACGACTCGCAGTCGGACGGGACCGAGCGCCCCGACGCGGCCGACCCTGATAGTAACACTCGACAGTTGTACGAGGCAGTATGACTGGTCGTACTGACCGAGAATATTACCGGCTCGTACGTCGGAACCTTCGTCGGGGCGTCATCCGAGTACGAGGCCCACGATGACTCTCCGTCGGGAGAGCGACCGTCTCGAAACGACGTTAGAGAACCGCTGATGCGGCCGTCGGACGCGACGCGCTCGGTGGGGAGCAGCGGTAGCCACTCCCGAACGAGGTCGATAGGGTATAGTATAAGAGGAGTGAACGGGTAGTGAATAGACAGCTTCTATGCATTCGCGTCGTGCGTACCTCAAGTCGATGGCGGCTGCCGGCGTCGGGGGGATCGGTGGGCTCGCGGGTTGTGCGACTTGGCAAGAGCGGGACCGAACGACGACCGAGGGGCCGAAAACGGAAGAGGAATCCGAGTCGCTCGAGATTCAGCACTCGTGGACCGCCGCCATCGAAAAGGACGCGAGCAAGGCGCTCTTCGACGGCTTTCGAAGTTTCTACCCGGAAACGGATATCGACGAGCGAACGGTCGCCGGTCGGGCCGGCGGCGATCTACAAACGACGATCAGAAAGCGAATCATCGAGGACAATCCGCCCAGTTCGTGGCAGGCGTGGGGCGGAAAGAACCTGCAAACGTACGTCGAGGCGGGGGCGCTCGCGACCCTCGACGACGGCTTCTGGGCGGGCGAGACGGAGTGGAACTCCTTTTCGACGGTTTCGAAGCGGCTGTCGAGGGTCGACGGGTCGTTCGTCGCCGTCCCGTTGAGTATCCACCGACTCAACAACCTCTTTTACAACGTCGAGATTCTGGAGGACGTCGGTATCGACCCCGACGCGATAGACGGACCGCGGACGCTCCTGAACGAGGTGAAGACCGTCGAGGAGGAGAGCGATGCGGAGGGACTGGTACACGCGACGAAACACGTCTGGCCGACCATCGAGTTGTGGGAGTCGATGTTGGTGGCCGAACACGGGGTGGCCGCCCACCGGTCCATCGCGAACGGGAACGTGCGGTCGAGGGAACGCGCGGTGAGGAACGCGCTCGACCTGGTCGGTCGGTATCGCGAACTCTCGCCGCAAGCGCTCGCGCCGGTCGACTGGCACAACGCGGCGGACCGCTTCCGGAACGGGAACGTCGCGTTTTTCCACCAGGGCGACTGGGCCGCGGCGGAGTTCGTAAACGACGACGAGTTCGCGTTCGGAACGGACTGGGACTGCGTGGAGTTTCCGGGGACGGAAGATCAGTATCTCCTGGGTATGGAGTCCTTCCCGTTTCCGAAGAACAACCCGTCGTCCGAAACGACCGCTCGATTCTTGCGGTACGTCGGGTCGGCCGAGGCGCAACGGAACTTCGCGCAGAAGCGGGGCGCTATTCCGCCGAGAAAGGACGTACCGAAGGCGGCGTTCGCTCCGTTCTTCCGTCGTCAGATGAGCCAGTTTCGGCGCGTGAAAACGCAACTTCCGTCCATCGCCCACGGACTGGCTATCGCCCCCGAACCGCGAACCAAACTGACGAACGCGATGAAGGAGTTCACGTCGACGTGGGACGTCGACCAAGCGGTCGGAAAGATAGTACGGGTGTTCGACTGACCGGCGGCGGGGTTCGTCTCAACCGCCGTTCGGAACGGACGTGTTAGTCGCTCGCTCGAAGATGACGACTTCCCGATTCTGATACACGGCATCGTACTCGTCGGAGCGACGGAGTTCCGTGATGAACGACCGTCGTTGGTCGTACTTGCGCCCGTAGACGGTGTACGTTCCTTTCGGGACGTAGATGTAATCCGGGGTGGTGGTGGTGAGGGCGATGTTTCTATTCAGCTCCTCGACGGTCGTCGTCGTGGAGATTCGTTGGTAGGCCGTGTACTGCCACTCGTAGGCTACCGGGCTGCTCTCCCACTCGACGCCCCACGGGCCGACGACGTTCGTCCGATTCGCGATGTACGGGAACCACTCGGCGGCGTCGCCGAGGACGATGAACTCCGCGGACCGGTCGACGTTGCGCTGCGTCCACTGCATCGCCGAGTAATCGTACTCGTCGATGAACGAGGGCATCGAGTTACTTCCTTCGTACTCGACGACGGCTCCGGAAACGTACAGGGTCGAGATGTTCGCTCCGAAGACCGAGAGAACCAGCAGGACCGCGATGAGCGTTTGCTGCCGCCCCAGAACCGGCTCCATCCGACGCGTGACCCACGGCACGACGCCGTCGAGTACGAAGATGGTCGTCACCAGCGACCCGATGACGAAGATGAACCGGGTTTCTCCGGTGATCGCACCGACGAGGAGAAGCCACGCCGGGAGGAAGCCGCGGCGCTCGGCGAGTAGGTACGCGACGCCGGCGAGCGGAATCGCGTACCAGAGCGATAGCAGAATCACGCTGTAGAGGTGCGGAGACGGCGATACCGTCGCGGTGGACTGTGAACCAGCGAGAACGAGGTCCACCACGACGCCGAGTCCGCCGCCGAGTCCGCCGTGCGTACTCGACGCCGAGACGAGGTTCTCGAGGCTGTAAATCGAGATGATCCGCCCCCACCACGGGACGGTCAGAACGAATCCGCAGATACCGACGACGGCGGCGTACGCGAACCCGCGAACCGTCGGAGCGTACGCCACGGTGAACACCGCGATGCTCAGACCGAGAAACACGGTGTACTCCGGATGCGTGAGCGCGGTCAGGGTGAACCACACGATGGTGGGAAGAACCCATCGCCACGACATCGTCTTGAAGAGTCGCAGAGCGGTGTACACTCCGACGAGCGAAAACAGGAAGGCCGGCGCGCGGACGATACCGCCGGCGGAGAAGTGCCACCGAACGAACGCCGGGGTCACCGCGAAGACGAAACTCGCCATCCCCGCCCGCTGGGGGGAGCGGAGCAACTCTTTGCTGAGCAGATAGAACGGAATCAGGCTCGCGATGGTGACCAGTCCGGGGAGGTAACGGGTCAGCGCGAACAGGTCGACGCCGAACACGTCGTAGAGGACCGCGAGGCAGTAGAACATCAGCGGCGGGTACGCGAACGGGACGCCGTTCGCCGTGTACTGCGGCACTACGCGGGGAAAGCGATAGCCGTGCTTGGCGATTTGTTCGGCCATGGAGAGAAACAGACCGCCGCCGAAGGCCGGATACTGATGGGTGGCCAGATAGCTGCTGTACGTGAGACCCGCGATGAACAGCGCCGGCGTAATCCAGAGATACTCCAGTAACCAGCGTCTCAGATTGTCGTCTTCGAAATCGGTAGTAAAGGTATCGAGTTGCATCTTCGGAGGTGGGGAGTGAACGTGATTGCACTACGCGAGGGAACCGTTTTCTATGTTGTGGGATTGCCGAGGACGACGCGAGCGGTCACGAAACCCCGCGGGGGAGGGACGGAAAACACGCCGGCGGGACGCCGAGGGCGTCGATTCGGACGGGTCCGATTCGGCGGTAGACGGGTTCGCACCACCCCGGTATTTTTGACGGAAGGGGTGGCAGTGGAACCATGGACCTCGTGGAAGCGCTCGCCGCCGAGACGGGAACGGTGTGCGCGGTGGGTGCGGGGGGGAAGAAATCGACGCTGTACGCCCTCGCCGCGCGCGCCGAACGGGCCGTCGTGACGGCGACGGTTCGAATCCCCGATTTCGACCGGCACGTCGACGAGGTGGTCGTGACCGAAGATCCCGTCGCGGCGCTCCGGGAGGCGGACGCGTGGCCGCTCGGTCTCGTCCCTCGGCGCGACCGCGCCGACCGCTACGAGGGGTACGACGCCGAAACCGTCGCCGCTCTCGCGGCGGAGAGCGTCGCCACCGTCACCCTCGTGAAAGCCGACGGCGCGCGGATGTGCGAGTTCAAGGCCCCCGGCGACCGCGAGCCGCAGATTCCGCCGAGCGCGGGGACGGTTCTGCCGATAGCCAGCGCGCGGGTGGTCGGGAAGCCGCTCACCGACGAACGCGTCCACCGCCCCGAACGGGTCGCGGCCATCACCGGCCTGTCGGAAGGCGACGTCGTCCGCGCGGAGGACGTCGCCGCCGTCTTGGCCGACGAGCGGGGCGGTCGCAAGGGCGTCCCCGACGGCGCGACGGTGATTCCGGTCGTGAACAAGGTCGACGACGGCGCGCTCGAATCCGTCGCGCGCGAAATCGCGGACGAAGTCCTCCGTCGAGCCGACGTCCCCCGCGTCGCGCTCACCCGGATGGCCGACGACGAGCCGCTGGTCGACGTCGTGGACTAGAGGCGCTTCGCGGCGGCTTCGAACTCTTCCCGGGTGTTGACGTTCTCGAACGTCGCCAGCGAGCCGCGCTCGCGCACCTCCGCTTCGTCGACGACGACGTAGTCGAGTTCGAACAGCGGCTCGACGATTCGGCGCTCGTCGCGGGCGAGCGCCCTCTCGCACGCCTCGGCCATCGGCGCGGCGCGGTAGACGGCGTGGGTCGTCTGGAACCACTCGTCGTCGAGGCGCGGGACCGCCGCGTCGTGCCCCGCGGCCCGCTCGAAGAGGTACTCGACGACGTCCGAATCGACGAACGGCATATCGCAGGCGACGACGAAGGCGTACGCGGACTCGACGGCCCGAAGGCCGGTTCCGATGCCGGCCATCGGTCCCAGGTCGGGCTCCGGGTCCTCCGCGACGGTCACCTCGCGGGGATACCCTTCCAGCGCCGCGCGAATCGCGGACGCCTGCTCCGGCCGGCAGTTCACGACCAGCGCGTCGACGGATCCGGCGAGGCGGTCCGCCACGCGGCGTACCATCGGCGTGCCGGCGAGTTCCGCGACGGCCTTGTCCCGGTCGCCGAAGCGCGTCGAGCGGCCGCCGGCGATGATGACTCCCGTCGGCATGCGTCTCCGTTCGTTCGCGGGGGGCAAGGGGATTTCGCCGCGCCGAAAGAACCTTCCTCTCTCTGGCGCGTTGTACCACTGATGCCACGTCGTCCGTTCGATAGAGTGCTCCGGGTCGACCTGACCGCGGAGCGCGTCGAAAGCGAGGCCGTGCCCGAGAAGTGGCTCCGTCGATACGTCGGCGGGAAGGGGGTCGGGGCGCGGTACCTGTACGAGGAGCTATCGGCCGGCGCTGACCCGCTCGGTCCCGAGAACGTACTCCTGTTCGTGCGCGGCCCGTTGTCGGGCGCGCTCCCCGGAGAGCCGCGGTACGCGGCCGTGACGAAGTCGCCGCTGACCGGGGCGTTCCTCGACTCGTACGGCGGCGGCGAGTTCGCCGCCGGCCTCGCCGGAGCGCTGGGGGAACACGTCGGGGTGCTCGTGACGGGACGCGCCGAACGGCCGGTGAAGCTGGAGGTCGAGGACGGCGCGGCGACGATTTCCTCCGCCGAGGACCTCTGGGGCGCGGACGCCGTCGAGGCGTGCGGGGTCGACGACGCCCCCGTCGCCTGCGTCGGCCCGGCGGGCGAACACCGCGTCGCGTACGCGACCATCGCCTCCGACGGCGGGGAGCACCACGCCGGACGCGGCGGGGCGGGGGCGGTGATGGGCGCGAAGCGGCTGAAGGCCGTCGTGGCCCGAGGCGACCGGCCGGACGACCTCCGGGCGCTACGCGAGGAGTACGCCGAGCGCTTCAGGAACGCCGACGTCGGTCGGTGGCAGGCGGCCAGCGGAACCCTCGAGAGCGTCGACTTCGCCGACGAGGTGGGCGTCCTCTCGACCCGCGGCTGGCAGGAAGGCCGCTTCGACGGGACGGAGGACATCGGTATCGAGGCGGCGCGGGCCGCGGCCCGCGAGCGCGAGCGCGACGACGACGCCGTCCCGGGCGGCTTCCGCGTCGAGACCGACGAGGGCGAACACGTCCCCCGCGGCGCGAACGCCATGAGCCTCGGCGCCGGCCTCGGCATCGACGAGTTCGACGGCGTCGCCGTCCTCGGAGGGACGTGCGACCGCCTCGGCGTGGACGTCATCAGCGCAGGGAGCGCGGTCGCGTGGGCGATTCGGGCGAGCCAGGAGGGCATCGTCGAGCGCGACCTCCGGTTCGGCGACCCCGACGGTGCGCGCGCCCTCATCGAGGAGATAGCCCGTCGCGAGACGCCGCTCGGGGACGCCCTCGCCGACGGCGTCAGCGCCGCCGCGGCGTCGTTCGGCGGCGACGACCTCGTGCCGACGGTGAAAGCGATGGAGGTACCCCCCTACGACCCCCGCGGGGCGAAGGGGATGGCGCTCGCCTACGCGACGAGCGACCGCGGGGGGTGTCACCGCCGCGCCCGCCCCGTCGAAACGGAGGTGTTCCGCGGCGAGGAGCCGAGCGACGCGGACCGCGTCCGCGGGGTTATCGCGGAACAGAACGCGCGCTCCGTCCTCTGGAGCCTGATAATCGACGACTTCGTCGGCGAGGTTCTCCGGAGCGACCTCGGGGCAGAGTGGCTCTCCGCGGTCGGATACGACTACGAGGCGTCGGACCTGCGGACGGTCGGCGAGCGCATCTGGACGCTCGTCCGCCTCTTCAACGTCCGCGAAGGGTTCTCGCGGGCCGACGACGGGTTGCCGGCGGTGTTCACGGAGCCGCTGACGGGCGGCCCCGCCGACGGGGAGGCGCTCGACCCCGACGCGTTCGAGGCGACGCTGGAGCGGTACTACGCCGAGCGCGGCTGGGGCGAGGAGGGGCGACCCGCGCGTGCGCTCCTCGAACGACTCGACCTCGCGGACGCCGTCGACGACGCGACCGGCGTCGCGTCGGAGCCCGTCGGTCCGCCGAACGACGGGTGACGGTGGGCAGCCCCCGCTCTCGAAGGCGTCTCCCCACAGTTTAGTGCCCGGAGCGAGAACGCTCACGGGAACATGGCGGACGATACCGACACCGACGAGTTCGAGGAGATGCGAGCGCGAGCGGTCGAGGCGATGGAAGGGGACGACGTCCGCTCGATGTACGTCGGCCTGATACGCGAGGACGGGACGAAGGAGTACTACTTCGGCAACGCCGTCGACGAGGCGGAACTCAGGGAGACGGCCGCCGACCAGCTCGGCGTGATGACCCGCGTCCTCGCGGCGCAGTCGGCGTCGACCGTCGAGGAAGTGGCCGAACTCGCCGTCGAGCGGGCCGAGTCGATGGATCTCCGGCCGTAGGGTAGGGAATTCGAGAACCGCCGAAATCGGCGCGGGAGCCGTCTCCCGCCGGGATCGATTCCGCGGTCGCCGGGAGAATCAGTCGTCGCCGGCCAGCGGTTCGGAGTCGTCCCCGGCCAGTTCGTCGGGCGACGTCGGCTCCTCGTCGGGCTCCGTTCCGAGCGGCTCGACCCGGACGTTCGTCACCTTGTACTGCGGAATCTTGCTCGTCGGGTCGAACTCCTCCTTGGTCAGCGTGTTGACGGCTCCGTGGACGAAGTGCATCGGGATGAACAGCACGTCCGGTCCCGACGTCTCCTCGACGTTCGCCTTCACGACGATTCTGCCCTGCTCCGACTCGACGCCGACGTACTCCCCGTCGACGACGCCGAGTCGCTCGGCCGCCTCCGGGTGGATGGTGACGAAGCTCTCCGGAACGTGTTGCATCGAGGTTCGGACCCGGCGGGTCATCGACCCCGTGTGCCAGTGGTACAGGACGCGGCCGGTGGAGAGCGTGAACGGGTACTCCTCGGTCGGCGTCGGGAACTTCTCGTCGGGCATCTCGGCCGGCACGAACCGCGCCTTCCCGTCGTCGAAGTTGAACGCCTCGTCGTAGAGGTACGGCGTCCCGGGGTGGTCCTCGTCCCAGCACGGCCACTGGAGGCCGTTTTCCCTCTCCTCCAGCCGTTCGTACGTGACGCCGCCGTAGATGGGCGCGAGGTCGTTTATCTCGTCCATCACCTCGGCGGGGCTCTCGTACTCCCAGTCGAAGCCCAGCCGACCGACGAGGTCCTGCAGGATGGCGGCGTCCGTGCGCGCCTCGCCCGGGGACTCCACGGCCGGCCGGACGAGTTGAACCCGCCGTTCGGTGTTCGTGACGGTGCCGTACTTCTCGGCGGCGGAGGCCGCCGGCAACACCACGTCGGCGAGCTTCGCCGTCTCCGTCATGAACAGCTCCTGGACGACGAGGAAGTCGAGCGCCTCCAACGCCTCCCCGGCGTGTTGGATGTCCGGTTCCGATATCGCGGGGTTCTCGCCGATGATGTACATCCCGCGAACGTCGGTGTTCTCGGGGGTGTAACCCTCCTCGGGGCTCGGGTCCTCGGTGCCGCGCTCCCGCTCTTCGACGACGGTGTCGTCCCCGCCGTACGCGTCGCTCCCCTCCCCGCCGGTGACGGTCTCCTCGACGCCCGGGACGGCGCTGAACATCTCGGTGACGCGGAGCCCGACCCGGTCCGGCGGGCGGACGCCCCACGCCTCCTCGAACTCGTCGAGCACGTCGTCGTCGTCGACGGGTCGGTACCCCGGGAGGTTGTTGGGGAGCGGTCCCATGTCGCCGCCGCCGCCCTGCACGTTGTTCTGGCCCCGGAACGGCGACAGCCCGGAACGTGGCTTGCCGAGGTGGCCGCAGAGCAGCGCCAGATTGGCGATGGCGAGCGCGTTGCGCGTTCCGTGGGAGTGCTGGGTCAGCCCCATCGCCCAGCCGTAGATGCAGGTGTCGGACGTCGCGATGGTCTCGGCCGCGGTTTTCAGCTCCTCGGGCGGAACGTCCGTCATCTCCTCGACCACCTCGGGCGTGTACGGTTCGACCGCTTCTTTCAGGTCGTCGAAGTGCCTGGTCCGCTCCTCGATGAACGCCTCGTCGTGGAGATCCTCCTCGATGATGTGGCGCATCATCCCGTTGAGCCAGGCGATGTCCGAACCGGGCTTCGTCCGGGTGTACTGGTCGGCGTGGTCCGCGATGGTCATCTTCCGGGGGTCGAACACGAACAGGTCCGCGCCGTCGCGGACGTTCTGGACGATGCGCGTCGCCAGAACCGGGTGGCTCTCGGTCGTGTTCGACCCGGTGATGAGGTAGCAGTCGGTTTCGCCGATGTCCTCGTTGATGCGGTTCGTCATCGCGCCGTAGCCCACCGTCTGTTTCAGCGCGGCGACGGTGGAGGAGTGACAGAGGCGGGCGCAGTTGTCGACGTGAGGCGTCCCCAACACCTGTCGGGCGAACTTCTGGGCGAGGTACGCCTCCTCGTTCGTGCCCTTCGAGGAGGAGGTGACCGCCAGCGAGTCAGCGCCGTGCTCGTCCCGTATCTCGGTCAGTCGCTCGACGATGCGGTCCAGCGCCTCGTCCCACGACGCCTCGCGGAACTCCCCGTCCTCCTTCACGAGCGGCGTCGTCAGCCGCTCGTCGGAGTTCACGAACTCGTAGCCGAACTTCCCCTTCACGCAGGTCGAGAAGTCGTTGGCGGGCGTCTGCTCCGGGTCGGCCGGGCGGACGCCGAGCACCTCCTCGCCCCTCCCGTACAGTTCGAACCGACAGCCGACGGCGCAGTACGTGCAGGTCGTGTCGGCCACGGTGATGTTCCGCTTTCGAGCGCCGCTGACGACCTCCGCGACGTCGAACATCTGGCCGACGGTGAGCGACTCCTCGGCCACCTTCTCGGCGGAGTGTTCGGCGGCCTTGAGCGCGTCGTCGGCGGTTCGCTTGGAGAGTTCCGTCGCCCGTCGCTTCGCCCGCGCCATGAACCCCGCGACGCCGGACCTCCCCTCGGCGGCCGTCCGCGTCGCGTCGTTCCCGATTTCCGGCACGTCGCGGTTCGGCGCTTCGGACGTGTCGGCCGTCTCGACGCGCGGTTTTTCCCGCACCTTCCCGACGGAGTTCTTCTGGCTGAAGCCGGGAAGCGGGATGGTGGTCGCGTCCGTCAACCCCTCTTCGACGAGCGAACCGGTCGGACAGACGGTGACGCAGTGCCCGCAGGAGATGCAGGTCGACTCCGCCATCGTCTCGGCCTCGGGCTTCTGGAAGTCGATGTGGACGTCGTCGCCCTGCCCCGACATCCGGAGGACGCCGGCGGCCTGAACGTCGTTGCAGGCCTCGACGCAGCGATTACAGAGGATGCACTTGTTGCGGTCGATCTGGATGACCGACGTGTCGTCGATGGGGGCGTACGCGTCCCGGTCGTCGAACACCCCGTACCGCGGTTCGTTCACCCCCTGTTCGATGGAGACGTCCTGAAGCTCGCAGCGGCCGTTCTGTCCGCAGGTCGTGCACCGCAGGTTGTGATTCGCGAGGACGAGGTCCAGATTGACGTCCCGCGCCTCCGCCGCGTCGGTCGCGGCGGTGCGCACGTCGAGACCGTCCTCGGCCGGAAAGCTGCAGGCCGGAACGACCCCGTGCTCGTCGGTCTCGACCATGCAGGTTCGACACGCGCCGCGCGGCCCGACGTTGTCCGCCTGCTCGGTGTCGCGGTCGTAGTAACACAGCGCCGGGACGTCGGCGTCGGTGTCGACCGTCTCGATGGCGTCGATGAGCGTCGACCCCGGCGAAACGGCGACGGGGTCCCCGTCGACCGTCACGGTGGTCATGTCCTCGCCGTCGACGCCGACGTCGGGGTCGTTCGCCGTCCCCGTTCGGAAGTCCTCGGTCAGCGGCGTGCTCGACCGCGGGTCGTCGACGTTCGGAACGCCGGGGGTCGCCTCCGCGGGACTGTACTCGGTCGGGCCGGGCGTCTCGTCTTTGCTCATTACTCGGTCACCTCGCAAGCGCCGCTGGGACAGCGGCCGTCGGCGTGCGCCTCGAACTCGGTCTCGAACCGGTCGACGGCCGTCCCGACGCTGCGGGCGGCCGACCGACCGAAGTGGCAGATGGCGGAACTCCCCATCGTGCGGGCGAGTTCGCGTATCATGTCGTCCTCGTAGTCGCCGTCGTAGACGCCGCGCAGGAGGTCGAGGAGCTGCTTCGACCCCTCGCGGCAGGGGAAACAACGGCCGCAGTTCTCCTCGCTGGCGAACCGGACGCGCTCGCCGGCGGTCGCCACGGCGCAGTGGCTCTCGTCGAACAGTTCGACCGCGCCCTCGGTTCCGAGGTCGGCGTTCGTCAGCGCGAGCGAACTCGCCGCCTGGTCGAGCGACCGGGTGAACCCGCCGAACCGGCCGCCGACGCAGGCCATCTTGAACCCTCCCTCCGCGTCGACGGCGTCGCGGACGTCGGCCAGCGAACCGCCGGTCGGCAGTTCGACGGTCGCCGGCGTCTCGACGTCCCCGGTCACCGTGAAGAGTCGCGTTCCGGGGTCGGCGTCGTCGGCGTCGAACGCGTCCGGGTCGAGCAGCGCGGCGCGCACCTGCGCGAACGTCCGGGGCGTGTGGACGACCGTCGGTCGGCCGTACAGCCCGTGCCGGGCGGGACCCGGCGGGCGCAAGCGCGCCTCCAACCGGTCGTTGCCCTCCAGCGCTTCGAGCGCCATGGTGTACTCCCCGGCGATGTACCGGTCGGGCCCGGCGACCACCTGCGGGGTGTCCGCGCCGCCGTCCGTCTCGTCGCCGAGTTCGCCGGCGACGGCGCGCGCCGCGCGGCGAGTTCGGTTCCGGGCGAGGTCGTCGACCTCGTTCGTGTACACGACGACGTCGCTCGGCTCCGCGCCGACGATGGCGGCCACGGCGAGCGCCCCGTCGAGCACCGCCGCCGACGCCCCGCCGAGCAGCGTCCGGTCGGTTTCGTTGCGGCGGTCGCTCTCGTTGGCGTTCACCACCACGACCGGGTCGCCCGGCGTTTCGCGCGCGACGCCCAAACCGTCGGCGACGGGGTCGTCTTGACTCGCGTCGCCCCGACCGCGTCCGAGGATGCCGACCTCGCCGAGCCGCTCGAACGCCGCGTTCGGGTCGTCGCGGGCGAGCGCCGCGGCGCCCCCGTCGGCGGGCGAACCGTCCTCCGGGTCGGCCCAACCGCACGACCCCAGCACGCGTCGCCGTCCGACCGCCAGCGGCCCGTCCGGCGGCGTCGGCAGCGTCTCCCGGTCGGGGTCGTGTTCGACGACCCACGCCGCGTCGTCGACGCCGATGGTACCCGAGTCCGCGCCATCGACCAGCGCGCGGACTCGCTCGGACGACGGCCGGGAGTGATACGCCGTCCGCCCCTCGTCGGTGACGAGAACGAGCGGTTCGAGCGCGCGAATCCCGGTCGAACCGACTTCGAGCACGTCTATCCCGTCGGCGGCGGCGCGGGCGGCTTCGAGAATCCGTCGCCCTCGCTCCAACGGCGGCGTCTCTCCTTCGGCGTCCGCGTCGCCCGGCCGCCGAGCGTTGCGGAGGGGTTCGCCGCGGCCGACCGTAACGCGGACGAGAGGGGAACCGCTCTCGGAGTGGTCCGAGTGAGCCATTGCGTTAGTGGTCCGCGAGAACGGCCGAAAACGTTGTGGCCCTTCGGATCGCCGGGGCGACTCGCGAAACCGTCGCTACACCGGGTCGGTACCGGGTTCGCGTTCGGGATTCGGTCCCCGAGCATCGCGTTCTTCGCGCGACCGCCGCTTCGCGCGTCGATACGACCGTGCGATGGGTGCCCGCTCGCGCCACGCCCAAAACGCGGCCGCGCCGACCGCCGCCAGCAGCGCGGTCGCTCCGACGACGTATCGGCTGCGAACGGACCTCGGAGCTCTTCCGACCATGGGTCGAACTCCCCGTCGAAGGGAAGTATACGTTCGGGCCGCGCGGCTCCGCGGACCGTTCGAACGGCGATTCGAAGTCGTCGAGTCGGAAAAACGGAGGATATCGCGACGTTACTCGAGGTCGAAGCGGTCGAGGGTCATCACTTTGTGCCACACGTCCACGAAGTCGTCCACGAACTTCTCCTCGGCGTCGTCGGATGCGTAGACGTCCGCGATGGCCCGAAGCCGGGCGTTCGACCCGAAGACGAGGTCCACGCGGGTGCCCGTCCACTCGACCTCGCCCGTTTCACGGTCGCGCAGTTCGTACACGTCGTGGGCCGCCGAGGGCTTTTCCTCCTCGATGATGTCTTCGGATTCCGAGGGCGCTTCCCACTCGTAGTCCATGTCGAGCAGGTTCACGAAGAAGTCGTTAGTCAGCGTCTCCGGCCGGTCGGTGAAGACGCCGAGGTCGGAATCCCGGTAGTTCGCGCCCAGCGCGCGCATGCCGCCGACCAGAACCGTCATCTCGTCGGCCGTCAGCGTCAGGAGGTCGGCCTTGTCGACCAGCAACTCCTCCGCCGAGAGGTCGTGCTCGCCGCCGAGGTAGTTACGGAATCCGTCGGCTTTCGGTTCGAGCACCTCGAAGGACTCGACGTCGGTCTGTTCCTGCGAGGCGTCGGTACGGCCCGGTTCGAACGGAATCTCCACGTCGTACCCGGCGTCCTTCGCGGCCTTCTCGACGGCCGCGTTGCCGCCCAGAACGATCAGGTCGGCGAGCGAGACTCTCGTCCCGCCGGACTGCGAGCCGTTGAAGTCCTCCCGGATCTCTTCGAGGGTTTCCAGCACGATCGCCAGCTGCTCCGGCTCGTTCGCCTCCCAGTTCTTCTGCGGTTCGAGGCGAACGCGGGCCCCGTTCGCTCCGCCGCGTTTGTCGCTGTCGCGGTACGTCGACGCCGACGCCCAGGCGGTCTTGACCAGCTGGGAGACGGACAGGTCCGAAGCGAGGATCTCCTCCTTGAGTTCGGCGATCTCCTCGTCACCGATCAGTTCGTGGTCGACGTCGGGAAGGGGGTCCTGCCACAGCATCTCCTCGTCCGGCACCTCGGGGCCGAGGAACCGTTCCGGCGGACCCATGTCTCGGTGGATCAGCTTGTACCACGCCTTCGCGAAGGCCTCTTGGAACTCGTCCGGGTTCTCCTGGAAGCGCTCGATGATCTCGCGGTAGTCCGGATCGCGCTTCAGGGCGATGTCCGTCGTCAGCATCATCACGTCTTCCTTCTCAGACGAGTCCTCGGCTCCCGGTGCGGTGTCATCGAGTTCGCCGTTCTTCGTGGTCCACTGCCACGCACCGCCGGGACCCTTCTCCGGCTCCCACTCGTAGCCGAGCAGGTTGTCGAGGTAGCCCGTGTCCCACTGCGTCGGCGTGGAGTTCCACGGACCCTCTATCCCGCTGGTGATCGCGTCGGACCCTTTGCCGGAGCCGTGGCTGCTCTCCCAGCCGAGGCCCTGCTGCTCGATGGGGGCCGCTTCGGGTTCGGGACCGACGTGCTCGTCGGGGTCGGCGGCGCCGTGGACCTTCCCGAACGTGTGGCCGCCGGCGATGAGCGCGGCCGTTTCCTCGTCGTTCATCGCCATCTGACCGAACGACTCTCGGATGTTCTCCGCCGACGCGTCCGGATCCGGCTCGCCGTCCGGCCCCTCCGGGTTCACGTAGATGAGTCCCATCACGGTGGCGGCGAGCGGCTCCTCGAGTCCGCCCTCCTCGTCGAAGCGCTCGGAGGCTTCCCACTCGGTCTCGGGCCCCCAGTCGACGGCTTCGTCGGGCTCGAAGGCGTCCTCGCGCCCGCCGGCGAAACCGAACGTCTCGAATCCCATCGACTCCATGGCGACGTTCCCGGCCAGGACGATCAGGTCGGCCCACGAGAGTTGGCGGCCGTACTTCTGCTTGACCGGCCAGAGCAGTCGGCGAGCCTTGTCGAGGTTCGCGTTGTCGGGCCAGCTGTTGAGGGGCGCGAAGCGTTGCGTGCCGCCGGACGCGCCGCCGCGGCCGTCGCTGGTTCGGTACGTGCCGGCGCTGTGCCACGCCATCCGAATGAAGAGCGGCCCGTAGTGGCCGTAGTCCGCCGGCCACCAGTCCTGCGACGTCGTCATCACCTCTTCGATGTCCGCCTTCACGGCTTCGAGGTCGAGTTTCTCGAACTCCTCGGCGTAGTCGAACTCCTCGCTCATCGGATCGACCTTGCGAGCGTTCTGATCGAGAATCTTCAGGTTCAACCTGTTCGGCCACCAGTCGCGATTAGTCCTATGCATCGTCGAACAATTGCCACTTTCGCATATTAAGATTGTCTATTCGGCAACGAAGTCTTCGCTGCGGCTCAAAAATCTAACCAAATTATGAATATTTGTCAGCGATGGACCCACGCCGTGCGTCCAGCACGACCCTGAGAACCGCCACTAATTGAAAATTTCAACAAAGCCGGTCGCGTCCCCGTCACCTCCTCCGTGCGGAACTTCACCGCGAGGTCGCGGGGTCGCGGGCGGTGTCCGGGGAGCCGCGCGACCCGGCGACGGTCCGGAAGCCGACGAAGGAGTCGGTCACCGTCCCCTCCTCGGAGAAGACGTCCGCCATCGCGTACTCGCTCGTCTCGTCGCTCGCCACCGTGAGCGTCCCGCACGCGCCGCTCTTCGCGCGGACGGCACGCTTCGGACTCCGGGATGCGCCCGCGGTCGAGCAGGGCCGTTCTCTCCGGATAGCGATAGTCGTCCGTCGGGAGCGGTCCGTTCCGTCCCGCTGCGCGGGGGCTCCGGTCGTCGGGGACCGGTTCGCCGGAGTCGGTCGTCAGGCGTCGCGTTCGGCGTTGCCGTCGAATCGGCCTCCGTACCGTGCGTTGGATTTTCTTCGAACCCGCGGAGATTCCCTTCGTCGGGAGCAAAGTTTTCCGATCGCAAAATATCGCTATCGATTCCCGAGACGTAGTTGTCGTCGGACGATTTTATCCGGACGATTTCGATCGAGCGGACGGTCGCCGCGTGACTTCTTCTCGAAGCATCGTCCGTAACGTCATCTACTTTCCTGTCTACCGCCCGCGACTACTCGGCTCGAACGTCCGCGGTGATGGCGAGGACGTCGGCGTCCGTGACGGGCGCATCGCGCTCGGCCCGTTCTTGCACCCGCGAGACGACCGACGCGAGGTCGCCGTCGTCGACGTCGACGCCGTGGTCGTCGAGCACCGCTCGGACGCTCGCCCGACCCGAGTGCTTGCCGAGCACGAGACGCCGCTCCCGACCGACCTTCCCCGGCGGGTACGGTTCGTACATCGCCTCGTCCTTCAGGGTTCCGTCGGTGTGGATACCGCTCTCGTGGGCGAAGGCGTTCGTTCCGACCACGGCCTTGTTGGCCGGGAGGGAGACGTTCGTCGCGCGTTCGACGGTCCGCGCGAGCGAGTACAGTTCGGTCGTCTCGACGGTTTCGATGCCGTAGGCGTGATCGAGCGCGACGGCGACCTCCTCCAGCGCGACGTTCCCGGCCCGCTCGCCGATACCGGCGACCGTCGCGTGAACCGTGTCCGCCCCCGCGGCGACGCTCGCGAGGACGTTCGCCATCGCCAACCCGAGGTCGTCGTGGGTGTGCGTGCTCGTCGGACCGAGCGCAGAAAGCCTGTTCACGAGAGCCGACGTTCGGGTCGGGTCCGCGTGGCCGACCGTATCGCAGTAACAGATGCGGTCCGCGCCGGCGTCCAACGCCGTCCCCAGCAGTCGTTCGAGGAAGTCGCCGTCGGCCCGACTCCCGTCTTCGCCGAGGACTTCGACCCACAGGCCGTGCGCTTTCGCGTACTCGACGAGGTCGACCGTCGTTTCGACGACCTCGTCCCGGGTCGACCCGACCTTTCGCTCGACGTGTCTGTCGCTCGCCGGAACGACGAGATTGATGCCGTCGACGCCGCACTCGAGCGCGCGGTCGACGTCCGCGCGGACGCCGCGAGCGAAACTCGTGACGCGCGCGTCGAGGTCGAGGTCCGTCACGCGACGGATCGCCTCGCGCTCGCCGGCGCTCGTGCACGCGCTCCCCGCTTCGATCACCGACACGGCCGCGGCGTCGAGCGCGGTCGCTATATCGGCTTTTTCGTCGGGGGAGAGCGACACGCCGGGCGCTTGCTCGCCGTCGCGGAGCGTCGTGTCGAGAAGCTGTACCTCGTCCGTCTCAAAGGGCGTTGTGGTGTTCGGGGAGTCCCCGAATAAATCGGTCACCGGTCATGCTTTACCACCGGTACCGATTCGCGGGAGGGGATTAACGGGTGCGGTCTGACAGACGCGTCTGTCTACTCGCGTCGAAGTCGAAAAGGGAATCGGTCCTCGAAAGACGGCCGAACGCGCCGGGGTTCAGTTTCACTCCGGCCGGCGGAGGTTTAGGTGTCGTCCCGTTCTGTTTCCGACGATGATGCAGGGGACGCCGCTGTTCGACAAACTGTTCACCGAACTCGTGACCGAACTCGACCGGTATCGCGACGTCGATAGCGTTCGGATCGCGACGGCGCTGCTCGAAGGCGATACGGGAACGGAGTTGATCGGTCTGCTCGACGGCGGGGACGCGGTGCTCAACTACGACAGCGCGACGTGGACGGTGACGCGGACGCCGATTCTCGCGGACAGCCTCGACGGGGCGAACGCGCGGGTCGTCGACCGACTCAGAACCGACGAACAGCTGTGGCGGACGGTCGGCGATTTCGACGAGGACGCGTTCGTCTGGATACACCCGCGGTTTCGCTGGCTGTTCGAACCGCCGTACGCCGACCTGTTCGATTGAAACCGCGGGGGGTCGTCTTACACGTCCTGTCCGAACCGCGGCGCGCCGTCGCCGCGGTTCACGACGACGAGCGGTTCGTTCCCGTCCTCGAACATCTCGCGCACCGTCCGTTCTTCCTCTCGTTCCGACGCCGACCGAAGCATCGCTCGCTCGTGGACGCGACGGGCGGCGCGGGTCACCTCGTCGGAGAGCGAGAGCTCTTCCCGCACCGTCTCCCAGACCTCCTCGCTCCCGTAGAGGTAGTACGCCCGGTCGTCTTTCCACCCGTAGTTGTGCCGCGTCGAGTACTCGTACCCGCCGTCGTCGCGTTCGAATCGACGCTGAACGTCTTCGAGGGCGGCGCGTAGCTGCTTCGAATCGACGCCGCGTTCGTCCGCGACCGTCGTTACGAGGTCGTCTCGGAACGGATGCTCAGACATGGAACAGTCCTCCCGTCGCGGGGTTTCGAGCGCCACTCATAGAACGGTGTCGGCCCGACCGAGCGGTTCCCTCGCGGACGCGGTCGAACGTCCCGGTAACCCCGGAACGACTCACGGGAGGACCGCGGCAAAATCCTTTATCCGACTTCGGACGTTAGTTCGGCGCATGACACAGGTCGCAGTCATCGGCGGCGGTCCGGCCGGATTGAGCGCCGCGCTGTTCACCGCGAAGAACGGGCTCGAAACGACGGTCTTCGACACCGACGAGTCGTGGCTGCACAAGGCCCACCTCTTCAACTACCTGGGCATCCGGAGCATCAGCGGCGACGAGTTCCTGGCGGTCGCCCGCGGGCAAGTCGAGGACCGCGGGGCCGACGTCCGCACGGACGAGGAGGTGTCCGCGGTCGAATCGACGGACGACGGATTCCGAGTCGGCACCGAAACGGACGAGTACGACGTGCAGTACGTCGTCTTCGCCACCGGGGCTGACGCGAGCCTCGCATCGGACTTGGGTTGCGAACTCACCGAGGCGGAGACCGTCGACGTCGACCTGAGCATGGAGACGAGCGTCGAGAACGCCTACGCGACGGGCGCGCTGGTTCGCGACCAGGAGTGGGAGGCGATAATCTCGGCGGGGGACGGCGGCGCGGCCGCGCTCGACATCCTGAGCAAGGAGAAAGGCGAGAAGTTCCACGACTTCGATACCCCGGAGAACGTCCCCCTGCTGAACGGATAGCGGACTCGCCCTCGAACGAGAAACGAAATTCGCTTCTCACCGCGGCGTCAAGTCGGCGGCCTCGGCGAGCAGTTCGTGCGAGCGAAGCTCGTCGTCGAGATCGGCGATCTGGTTCTGGACGACGACTTCGTCGACGCCGGTCTGGGTCGTCACCTGTTCCAACAGGTCGCGCACGGTCGACGGACTTCCGGATATCTGGCGCGGCCACTCGCCCGGGACCACGGGGTTCGGCGTCGGCTCCGGGACGTAACCGAGTTCGTCGATGGCCGTCTCGACCGATCGGATCGGCGGTCTGTCGGTGATGCCGCGTTGCAACCGCCGCCGGGAGGCTTCGGTCACCGCGCGGAGCCGCGCCGCCTCCTCGTCCGTTTCGGCGCAGGTGACGTTCACCGCGAGCATCCCGCGGGGCTTCTCAGGGCCGGCCCCGAACGAGGAGGGTCGGAACCGGTCCCGATACACCTCGAACGCCCGCACCGCGGGTTCCGGGCGGATGAACGCCGCGAAGCAGTAGCGCAGACCCAACTCGCCGGCGATGGCGGCGCTCGACGGGCTGGAGCCGAGAACCCAGACGTCGGGCACGCTGTCGCGCGACCGCGCCACGGACAGCTCGCTGAACGCGTGGTCGTCGTCGAATCCGTCGTGGAGGTGCGCGGCGACCTCCTCTATCTTCTCCGCGTGGTCGTCGCTCCGCCGCCGTTCGCTCCGGTCCGCCTGCAGCGCGTAGTCGGAGACGGGATTCCCCGTCGCTCGGCCGAGACCGAGGTCGATACGGCCGGGGGCGAGGGCGTCGAGGACGCCGAACGTTTCGGCAACTTTGTAGGGACTGTAGTGATTGAGCAGAACCGTTCCGGAGCCGATGCGAATGTCGGAGGTCTTCGCGGCGAGATAGGCCATCAGCACCTCGGGGGTCGTGCTGGCGAGCCTGTCGACGAAGTCGTGGTGTTCGGCCACCCAGAACCGGGAGTAGCCGAGTCGCTCGGCGTGACGGGCGCGTTCGACCGTGTTTTCGAACGCCTCCGTCGCCGTGCCCCCTTCCGGAATCGGTGCGAGGTCGACGAACGAGAGCTCCATGTTCGTGGTTACGAAGGCGGACTGATAACGGTGACGTAGGGGGCGAGTCGCGACGCCGGATCCGACCCGTGTTGTCAGTATTTCTACCGTTTCTTTTATTGTCGCGAGAAACTCTTAAATAGACGGCCGAGCGTCCGGCGGGTTCGACGCCGCTCCGTCTCGACGGAGTCGCCCCGACTTCGGGACGGGTCCGACTCGCGTCAGCGCGCAGGAAATTATATACGGTATCCGTAAGAAAGAAGGGTAAACAGAGGGCATGACTCGCGAATCGAAAACCCCCGTCAGGACGACCGCCCGCTCGTTCGATATCATCGAGACCCTCCGCTATCTCGACGGTGCCCGCCTCACGGAAGTGGCCGACCATCTCGACCTCCCCGACAGCACCGTCCACAATCACCTCACGACGCTCGTCCAGCGGGGGTACGTCGTCAGAAACGAGAACACCTACCGCATCAGCCTTCGGTTCCTCGAGTTCGGCGAGTACGCTCGGTCGCGGCGCAAGATATACGAGGTGGCCAGACCGGAGGTGGACAAACTGGCCGCCGAAACCGAGGAGTCGGCGAACCTGCTCGTGGAGGAGGACGGGCGCGGCGTGTACGTGTACAACGCGCAGGCGGGCGACGCCATCCCGCTCGATACGCACCCCGGGAAACACGTCTCCCTCCACGCGACCGCCCTCGGCAAGGCCATCCTCGCGTACCTCCCCGAATCCAGGGTCGAGGAGATACTCGACCGGCGCGGACTGCCGGCCCGCACGCCGAAGACGATAGTCGACCGCGAGGACCTGTTCGCCGAGCTGAAGGCGGTTCGGGAACGGGGTTACGCCGTCGACGACGAGGAGCGCGTCCGCGGCGTTCAGTGCACCGCGGTCGCCATCAAGAACGAGAACGGGCAGGTCATCGGAGCCATCAGCGTCTCCGGCCCGGCGAGCCGCATCGACGGCGACCTCCGGGAGCGACTCCTGAACGACCTCCGGCGGGCGAAGAACATCATCGAACTGAAGCTCGCGCACTCGTAGGAAAGCGGTATTCGGAGACGACGGTCGGCCGTCCGATCGCTGCGCCGGCGGTCGACCGCCGCGTCGGAGTCGTCCGGGAGCCGCGCCGATAACTCGAGGCGGTACGCTAGTGGAGCCGATTGTGCATCTCGGTGATGAGGGTGTTGCTGGGGTCTTGGGAGAGTTCCCAGCACATCGCGCCGCCGAATCCGTTGTTTCTCGCGTAGTCCGCTTTGTTCCCGATCGAAGCGGCGTCGTCGTAGGAGATGAACGTGTTCTCCGCGGCGGAGTACAGCCACGGCACCTGCGCGTCTGGATGCCAGTGGTACTCGTAGTCCGACTGCGGCTCGATGTTCTCCCGGATGTTGTAATACGTCTCCGACGTGGACGAACTGAACGAGTTGAACAGGCCGTCGTTCGTGGACGACACGCCCGAAAAGGAGCGCCCGTAGAACGGCATTCCCATGACGAGTTTGTCCTTCGCTATCGGCTCGCCGGCCCAGTTCTTCATGTGGGCGGTCGTGTTCCAGCTCTGTTGCCCGTCCGGGTCGCCCGGCGGGGAATCGAACGGCGCGTTGAAGTTGGTGTCGTTGCTCCAGTCGCCGTGGTAGTCGTAGGTCATGACGTTGACGTGGTCGAGATAGTCGCTGATCGTCCCGACCTCGTAGGCGTCGTCGACGATGTTCGGGTTGGGGGAGGCCGCCATCGTCAGGTGGGTCCACGACCCGAACCGCGAATCGAGTTCGTTGCGACACGCCTCCAGGAGGAGCGTGAAGTTGTGCGGGTCGTCGGCTCGAATCGTTCCGTCCGGGAACTCCCAGTCGATGTCGAGACCGTCGAAGTTGTACCGCTCCACGATATCGACGGCCGTCTCGGCGAATCGCTGGCGTCGCGCGGCCGTCGACGCGGCGTCGGAGAACGTGCCGGAGTACCACCCGGCGCTGACGGAGAGGACGAACACGGTGTTCGTGTCGTCGTACGTCGAGAGTTCGCTGAGCAGGCTCTCTTCCGAGGAACTCCCCACGACGACCGTCCCGTCCGACTGCGGTTCGAGGAAGGCGTAGTTCAGGTGCGTGAGCTTATCGAAGGGGACGTCCGCGGGCGCGTAGTCGCCCGCCCAACCGGGGTAGTACCCGACGACGCGGTTGCCGTAGTCCCCGTGCGCTTCCGCCGCGCGGGTCCCGAGCGTCCCCGTTACCGCCAGCGCACCGGTTCCCTTGAGGAACGTCCGCCTCGATGCGCCCGCGAGCGATCTCCGTCCGCCGCCACTCGATGCTGATTCGTCGTCTGACATGTGCGCCTGATGCTAACGTGATGAAGACGAATAAAATTTATTCACATTAGTTAATATTATTATTCCGCCTTCGGGCTACCGAACCGAATCCGCGCTCCCTCGGCGGAACCCGAATCGTTTTACGCTCGACGCGAGCACTGTACGCCATGACCGCAGCGGTACGCTTGTCGTCCGTCGCGTGGGCGGCGAAGACTCGAACCGAAATCCGCGAGACCGGCGCCGCCGAGGGGTCGGTCGTCGTCGTTCCGGTCGGGAGCATCGAACAGCACGGCCACCACCTCCCCGTCGCCACCGACACGCTGTTGGCCGACGCCGTGTCTCACGCCGGCGCGAAGCGGGTCGCCGACGAGGTCCCCCTCCTCGTGACGCCCCCCGTCTGGTCGGGGTTCTCGCCCCATCACACGTCCCTCGGGGGGACGGTGACGCTCGAACTGGAGACCATCCTCGCCCTCTTGGAGGACGCGGCCGACAGCGCGCTCGACAACGGTTTCGACGGCGTCTGTTTCGTCAACGGGCACGGCGGAAACGCGTCGCTCGTCGACAACGCCGTGAGCACCGTCGGAAAATCGCACCCAGACGTCGAGGTAACCGGTCTGACGTACTTCCGACTCGCGGAGTCGTTCGCGGACGATATCCGCGAGAGCGACGTCGGCGGCATGGCCCACGGCGGCGAGTTCGAGACGTCGCTCATGTTGCACCTCCACCCGGAACTGGTCGAGATGGACGACGCGGACGCCGAGTATCTGGACGAACCGTACGAACGCGGGACGAAAGACCTCCTCGTCGGCGGCGCGCTCTCGACGTACCGACCGTTCGAGGAGTACTCGGCCTCGGGGGCCATCGGCGACCCTTCGCTCGCCAGCGCGGAGAAGGGAGCCGAACTCCTCGACCGACTGGCCGACGAACTGGCCGACGTCCTTCGGAACGTCTCCCGGCGGGCGCGGTAATTCGCCGCGCTGGGATCGGAACGGCGGCGGTCTCAGTCGACCGGAATCGTCACCGGGAGTCGACCGACCGGCTTCCGGTCGCCGACGAGCACCTCTGCCGCGGCGGCGAGCGACGGCGGCGTATCGTCGTACGTCGTCAGGTACGCGGAGACCTCCGGAAACGCCGCGAGGTCGTAGGGGTTCCGCGTCGCGACGACGACGGGGTCCGCACCCGCCTCGACGAGCGCGTCGACCGCGCCCGCCTGCTCGGGATTCGCGGCGGCGTCGGACGTGCAGACGACCGTCGGCGCGTCGTCGGGGTTCGGCGGCGAGTCGCCGGGGGCGAGAACCGACGCGTTCACCGTCGCGCCCGCCGTCGAGAGCGCCGACGCGAACGCGCCGCGGCGGTCGGTCGACTCCTCGACGAGCGAGCCGCGATCGCCCTCGAACTCGTAGACGACGACGGGAGCGTCGGGCAGGGGTAGAGTGTCGGCGTCGCGGACGAGCGTGACGCCGCGTTCGGCGACGGTTCGCGCGACGGAGCGACAAGCGGTCGCGGCGGCGTCCCGTTCGTCGGGGGTGTCGACCGACCCGGCCCCGTACGCTCGCTTCACCCGGAGGACGCGGCGCACCGACTCGTCGACGCGCGACTCCGAGACGCGCCCCGACTCGACCGCGGCGACGACCGCGTCGATGGCCGCGCGCTGGGTGCGGGGCGTGTGGGAGACGCAGACGAGGTCGCAGCCCGCTTCGACCGCACGCACGCACCCCTCGACGGTGCCGACGCCGTCCGCGATGGCGTTCATCTCCATGCAGTCCGTGACGACGAGTCCGTCGAAGCCGAGTTCCTCGCGCAGGAGCCCGGTGACGACCCGACGCGAGAGCGTCGCCGGTCGCTCGGCGTCCTCCGCGACGGCGGGGAACGCGACGTGCGTCGTCATGACGGCGTCGATACCGGCGTCGACGGCCCGGCGGAAAGGACGGAGTTCGACGCGGTCGAGGCGCTCCCGGTCGTGGTCGACGACCGGCAGGTCGAGGTGGGAATCGACCGCCGTATCGCCGTGCCCCGGGAAGTGTTTCCCGCAGGCGACGACCCCGCCGTTCTGCAGTCCGGCGGCGAACGCCGCGCCCAGTTCCGCGACGCGGCCGGGGCGCTCGCCGAAGGACCGAGCGCCGATGACGGGGTTGTCGGGGTTGTTGTTCACGTCGAGCACGGGCGCGAGGTCGACGTCGACGCCGAGCGCACGGAGTTCGCGGCCGACCGCCGCGCCCGCCCTCGCGGCGAGCGCCGGATCGTCGGCGGCTCCGAGCGCCATCGCGCTCGGTAACTCCGTCCCCCACGAGAGGCGCGCGACCCGGCCTCCTTCCTGGTCGACGGTCACGAGCAGCGGCGGCCCGCCGTCGGGGACGAACCCTCGGAGCGTCCGCGAGAGGGTTCGGAGCTGTTCCGGCGACTCGACGTTCCGACCGAAGTAGATGACGCCGCCGAGGGAGCGCTCGGAGACGAGTTCCTCGATCTCGGCCGTGGGCCGGGTTCCGTCGAACCCCGCGACGAACAGTTGGCCGACCTTCTCGGGGAGCGACAGCGACGAGACGACCGACTCCGGGTCGGTGGGTGCGTCGGTCATCGGCTCAGTACCGGAGGTAGTTCGCCCGCGCGTCGGCGAACTCGGCGAGGTCGTCCGACCAGCCGTCCGTGATGTCCTCGACGATGTCGCGCGGTTCGCGCCCGGCGTCCGCGGCGTCGATCGCCTCGCGCAGGTAGCTCCCGCCCGCGAGCTTGTCGACGAAGAACCCGTCGTCGTACTCGATCCACTCGCACCGGTCGTCGGCGGTGAACGCCGAGACGAGCACCGTGAGGCCGACCGTCACCGGGTCGACTGCGTCCCGGTCGAGCACGTGCACCTGCACGCCCGTCACGTTCTCGTGCTCGTGTTTCGAGAAGGTGGGAGAGAAGTACGCCGGTCGGAACGCGACCCCGTCCAGGTCCTGCGCCGACAGCTCGGCCGCCCACTCGGCCGCGTCGATCCACGGCGCGCCGACGAGTTCGAAGGGTTTCGTCGTCCCGCGTCCCTCCGAGAGGTTCGTCCCCTCGAAAAAGCACATGCCGGGGTACAGCGTCGCCGTCCCCGGCGTGGGCATGTTCGGCGAGGGGTACACCCACGGCAGGTCGGTGTCCGAGAACCAGTCCGAGCGCGTCCAGCCGCGCATCTCGACGACCGACACGTCCGCGCCGATGTCGAACTCCTCGTTGAAGTACGTCGCCAGTTCCCCGACGGTCAGCCCGTGGACGATGGGCAGTTCGTACCCTCCGACGAACGAGGCGGACTCCTCGCCGATTCGGTTGCCCGTGACGGGGAGCGGCGCGACGGGGTTCGGCCGGTCGAGGACGACCATGCGCTTTTCGGCCTCGGCGACGCCCATGAGCGCGTAAGCGAGCGTGTAGATGAGCGTGTAGAACCGACAGCCGACGTCCTGCATGTCGTAGACGACGGTGTCGAGGTCGTCCAACATCTCCGGTCGCAGCCTGCGCTGCTCGCCGTAGAGGCTCTTCACCGGGAGTCCGGTTCGTTCGTCGGTGCTGTCGTCGACCTTCACGCCCGCCTGCGCGTCGCCCCTGATGCCGTGTTCCGGCCCGAACAGCTTCCGGAGGTCGAAATCCTCGCGGTCGTGCAGGAGGTCGATGGTGGTGTGCAGGTCGCTGTCGGTTCCCGACGGGTTCGTGATGAGGCCGAGTCGCTCGCCGTCGACCGCGTCGGACCGCTCGTTCAACAACCGTTCTACGCCGAGTCGTACCATACCATCTGCAATGCGGTTTCCCTTTAAAAAACCACGTGTGGTCGTCACAAACTACCGGTCACGTCGCCCTCCGCGCGGGCGACCGCCGCGTCGAACCAGCCGACGTGCGCGTCGCTCATGAGCGCGTGGTTGTACACGTGAAGCTCGTCGGCGGCGTCGGCGACGTCGCCGACGAAGGCTCGCCACTCCGCCTCCGTTCCGAGCACGTCGGGATCGAGCGTGACGCCGGCGTCCACGGGGATGTCGACCGCGTCCCGATACAGCCGGACGCGCCGACGGGCGGCGTCGCGGTCGCCCGTGTAGCAGAGGGCGACGATCCGGTCCAAGTGGGTTCGGACGCGGTCGAGGACGACCCCCGCCGGCCAGCCGTCGTTCGGGTCGCGGCCGAGGCCGTCCGACGCCGAGTAGGTGAGCGCGACGTCGCCGCTGGCGGCCGACAGCCCTTCGAGGAACCCGTCGACGACCGACGCCCGAAAGTCGAAGAGGTCGGCCAGGACCGGGCGCTCCTCGGCGAGTCGTTCGAGCGACCGAATCCGCGGCGTCGGTCCGCCGAGCGCGTCGCGGGCGACGGTTCGCACCGCGTCGCGGGCGCGATCGAAATCAACCGGGTGGCTCTCGGCTCGCTCCCGGCACGCCGAGCAGAAACACTGCGAGAGGACGACCTCCTCGGGCTTCCCGCGGACGACGTGGTTCTTCGCGTGACCGAACGTCGCCCCGTGTCCGTGGAAGGCGCTCGGGAAGCCGAGCGATTCGAGGTTGATCGCCTCGATGTCGTACTCGGCGAGCGAGCGCGCGACGCCCTCGAAGTACGTCTGCACCTCGGAGTGGGAGGGACAGAACGCGTGGTCGTGGGCGTCCCCGAAGGCGCTCTGAACCCGAAATCGCGGGTAGCGCGCGCCGAGCTTCGAGTTGTGGAAACAGACGAGCCACGCGTTCACGCCGATGCCGTGCGCGGTCAGTCGGTCGACCACGTCGCCGAACGGATCGTCTCGACCGCCGATATCGTTCGTCGGCGGGTCGATGGGCGTGTCGGCGAACGCTTCCGGGTCGGGGTCGAAGTAGCAACCGCCCTCGTACGATTCGAACAGACCGTCGTCCGAACGCGGGTCGAGCGTTCGGATGGAGTGGTAGTGCGCGGCGACGGTGACGCTCGACACGCCCAACTCGGCGAGTTCGCGCCGCGTCGCGTCGAGGGGGTGCGAGAGCAGTCGCCACGGGTAACTCCAGACTGCGACCATACCGACCAAAATCCGCGGTGCGTAATAAATATTGTCGGGTCGTGGCGGGATACCGGTTCGAGCGGGAACGTCCTCGCCGCGTCAGTCGAACCGCCGCGCGGCGACCATCGCGTGGAACCGCTCCCGGAATCGGATGAGCCCCGTCCCCTTCCCGTCGTAGACCTGATTCGTGAGCAGCACTGCGAACCGGTCGCGCTCGTGGTCGAGCCAGAGCGAGGTGCCGGTGTAGCCGGTGTGGCCGAGACCGTCGCGCGACCAGTTCGGCGCGGGGTACGTTCCGTCGGCGAGACGCCACCCCAGACTGTGCCGGTCGTCGAGTTCGGGGAGCCAGTCGTCCCGAAGCCGGTCGGTCGTCGCGGCGGAGAGGAGCGTCCCGTCGGCGGCTAGGAACGCGGTCGAGAACGCCGCGAGGTCGTCGACGGTCGTGAACAGGCCGGCGTTCCCGCTCCGCCCGCTCATCGCCCAGCCGAGGGGGTCGTGGACGTCGCCCCGGAGCACCCGGTCGCGGTGCTCGTGGTCGTAGGTCGCGGCGACGTTCGAGACGTCCACGGGGCCGAGGCGGGACGCGTCCATCCCGGCGGGGTCGAAGACGTTCGTTCGGGCGAGGTCGGCCAGCGAGCGGCCGGTCGCGCGTCGGAGCGCCTCGGCCAAGTACACGAAGTTGAGACAGCTGTACTCGTACCGGCCGCCGGGCGCGGCTTCGAGCACCGACCGGTCGCGGAGACCGTCGATGACGTCCTCCGCGGAGCCCCACGACTCGTCGAAGGCGTACGGTTGAAGCCCGGAACTGTGGGTCAGGAGTTCGACCAGCCGAATCTCGCCGCGCCGCCGACCGTCGAGTTCGGGAAGGTGTCGCCGAAGTTCGTCCGAGAGCGCGATATCCCCCGCCTCCACGAGGGAGAGCGCGGTCGTCGCCGTCACCACGGGTTTCGTCAGCGAGGCGGCGTCGAACGTCGTCGTCCGGGTCGTCTGCTCGCCGCGTTCTGGGTCGCGGTGGCCGACCGCGGCGACCCGGTCGACGCCGGTACGGGTTCCGACCGCCGCCACGGCCCCCGGAAAGACGCCTTCGGTGCGGCCGCGCGCGAGGAACGCTTCGAGCGAATCGTCGGTAGCTGTCGTATCTGCCGCCATCTTGCCGGAGTGGGGGCGCGAACGCTCTTAATTGCTCCGTCCGAGCGGTCGGCGGGAAGAACGTATTTACCATTGCCGTCGGAACGCACGAACGGATGACCTACGACGCGCTCCTGTTCGACGTCGACGGCGTTCTGCTGCGCCACCACCGGGACCACCCGACGGTCTACCGGCAGGCCATCGAGGAGACCTTCGACCGGTTCGGCGTCTCGCCCTCGAACGACGACCTCGACGCCTTCATCGCGGGGGCCACGTTGGACGAGATGCGGCGCGCGTGCGCCGACCACGACCTCGATTTCGCCGCCTTCTGGGCCGAGCGGGAGGCGAACGCCTCGCGCCTCCAGCGCGGGATGATGGACGGCGGCGAACGCGTCCCGTTCGACGACTGCGCGGTGTTGGACGAACTCGCCGAAGCGCACGCCATGGGCGTCGTCAGCAGCAACCAACACGCGACCGTCGAGTACATGCTGGAGCGATTCGACCTCGCCCACCTGTTCGACGCCGTCTACGGTCGGGAGCCGACGGTCGACGGGTTCGAGCGGACGAAACCGGACACGCACTACGTCGAACGCGCGATGTCGGACCTCGGCGCGACCCGGGGCCTGTACGTCGGCGACAGCGCCTGCGACGTGCTGGCCGCCCACCGCGCCGGTCTGGATTCGGCGTTCGTGCGCCGCTCGCACCGCGAGGGCTACGCGCTCCCCGAGGAGCCGACGCACGAAGTTTCGACGCTCGCCGCCCTCCCCGACGTTCCCGGCGTCGAGTCGTCCGCGTAAATCGCACCGCCTCGAACCGCACCAGCCCGTTTTGCACCGTCTTACGTCACTTCCGTTTCGCCAGCGCCGCCGGCGACGACCTCGGACTTCGGCGCGCTCCAACCGGCGACCGCCGGGGCGAAACCGCACCCCACCCGTTTCGACTCAGTCGAAACGGGGCTTTCGGGGCTGTACGCGCCGGTTATTCGCACGGGGACGTCTTACCGCCGCTTTTCGTGGTAAAATCGGCATTTCGCGTGGTCGAAACGGGTTCGAAACGCGTTATACGCCACGAATTCTCCGTTTCCACGCCGAATTTCGATCGAGCGGTCCGTTACAGTGCTACCTCTGTAATGCGTATCGGACGACCGTCCCCGGCGCGTTCGCGCACCGCCGCTGTTCCGTCCGCGGTGACGGTGCGAATCGACCGCCGTTTCGACTCGTCCGAAACGGCCTCCGCCGAGGGGAAGACGGTGGCTCCGCGTCCGAACCGACGACGGTGCGTTTCGACCGAGCGGAAGGTGCCGCGTCGCCGCTCCGCTCTCGAGCCAGCGTCGCGGTTAGGGGGACCGTCGCGCGGAGACGCGGTCAGTTCGGAGAACAGCGTTTGCCCATGACGACCGGACGGGACGCCCCGGTCGCGTTCGGGACGTTGTTCGGGACGCCGTCGAGCGCCGCGGCGGCGAGCAGGGCGAAGGCGACCGCCTCCTTCTCGTCCGCGCCGACCCCGTACTCGTCGACGGTTCGAACCGGCGCGTCGATTTCGGCGTCGAGCATCCCGACGAGCGTCGGGTTGAACGCGCCGCCGCCGGAGACGACGACCTCGTCCGGCGCTCGGGGGAGGAACCGACGGTACGCGTCCGCGATGGAACGGGCCGTCAGCGCGGTCGCCGTCGCGACCGCGTCCTCGTCCGGGAGGTTTCGGCCGCGGCACGCGTCGAGGAACGCCCCCGCGTACTCCCGGCCGAACAGTTCGCGCCCGGTGGATTTCGGCGGTTCGGCGCGGAAGTAGTCGTCGTCCAGTAACTCGGAGAGGAGGGCGTCGCAGACGGTTCCCGCGCGGGCGAGGCGGCCGTCCTCGTCGTAGGTCCGCTCGCCGTCCGTCAGGCGTTCGACGACGCCGTCGACGACCACGTTCCCCGGCCCGGTGTCGAAGGCGGTCGCGTCCTCGCGGGTCGCGCCGGGGGGGAGCGCGGTGCAGTTGGCGATGCCGCCGACGTTCTGGGCCACGCGGAACGTTTCGTCGTCGGCGAGCAGCGCGAGGTCGGCGAACGGGACGAGCGGCGCGCCGTGCCCGCCCGCGGCGACGTCGGCGGTGCGAAAGTCCGCTATCGTCTCGACGCCGGTGCGCTCGGCGATGACGCTCCCGTCGCCGATCTGGAGCGTCGAGCGCAGTCGGCCGCCGACGGGGAGCGAACGCGGCTTCGGACGGTGTCGAACCGTCTGGCCGTGCGAACCGATGGCGTCCACGTCCGCGAGCGAAACGTCGGCCGACGCGGCGGCTTCTCTCGCCGCGTCCGCGAACACCGCCCCGAGCGCGACGTTCAGGTCGCACGCGTCGGCCACAGTTCCCGCGTCGCCGCAAACCGCCGCGATTCGGTCGCGGAGCGCCGGGTCGTACGGGCGCGTGACGAACGACTCGACGCTCGCGTCGTACCCCCGCGGGCCTGTTCCGTCGCGCCGAATCCGGCAGCAGGCCGCGTCGACGCCGTCGAGCGACGTTCCCGACATCAGGCCGACGACGAGGCGTTCCCGCGGGCCGGCGTCGTCGCTCACGCCGACGCCTCCTTTTCGAGCGTCTCGTACGCGAGCCACGGTTCGAAGCCGAGTTTCGCGTAGTAATCGAGGAGACCGGTCCAGTCGACGACCATCCGGTCGTAGCCCGCGTCGCGGTATCGTTCGACCAGCGTCGAAATCATCCAGAGCCCCCAGCCGCGACCCCGGTACGACTCGTGGACCCCGAGCGGGCCGAGACCGCAGACGCGACCGTCGAGTCGCTCGGCCCAGTTGACGTTCGCGCCGCGGTACGCGGAGGTCTGCGCGTTGGTTCGGGAGAAGCCGACCGTCCGCCCCTCGCGGCGGAGGAGCCAGTAATCGGACTCGCCGCCCGGAACGCGGCAGACGTTCTCCGCCTCGTACCGCCACCGGCCGGGGAACTGGTCCGCCAGAAACGAGTAGAGCCGGGGGGTCTCGTCGACGCGTTCGAGTGACAGCCCCGGCCACGACTCGCCGACCTCGGAAATCCCGTCGGGGGGTTCGAACGACCCGATATCGCGCCGGAGGTCGTGCACCGTCCCGCGCGATTCGAACCCCGCGTCCCGGAGGCGGGCGCGCAGGCGGTCGAACTCGGTCGGGAGCCCCGGAAGGAACTGGCCCGGGTCGCCGCCGAACCGAAGCCGAATCACGCCTCGCTCGACCATGCCGCGTTCGACCGCGGCGAGCAGTTCGTCGGCGACGGCGTCCCGGTTTTCGACGGACGGGTCGACGGCGAACAGGCTCACCCAGCCCTGTTCGGGACCGGCGTAATCGGCTATTCGTTCGGTGAGTCGCTTTCCGAGCGCGGCGGCGACGAGGTCGCCGTCCGCGAATCCGCTCCACGCCGTCGCGTCGAGACCGGCGAACGGGGCGAAGACGTTCTGCGCGACGAGTCGCTCGGGAACGGCGAACGCCGGACGAACCTCGTTCCAGAGGTCGATGCCGGCGCGGACGGCGTCGTAGTCGGTGAGTCGGCGAACATCGACGGTCATCGCCTCCCCCTTCCGCGCACCGATACTTATAGTTCCGCGCTCACCGCTCCCGGTCGTCGCGCGTCGGCGGTTCGTCGACGCCGTACATCATCTCCTCCAACCGCTGGTCGAGACCGGCGGAGAGCCCCCCGTCGACGACGAGTTCGGTTCCCGTGACGAACGACGCCGCCTCGGAGGTCAGGTAGGAGACGGCCGCGGTCACGTCCTCGACGCGGCCGAACCGGCCCACGGGATACTGGTCGAGCCACTCCTCGCGAACCGGCCCCTCGGAGGTGAGCTTCTCGCTCGACGCGTCGGTGATGATGGTACCCGGACAGACGGCGTTCGAGCGGACGCCGTGACGACCGTACTGCGTGGCGACGATTCGGGAGAGCGCGAGGATTCCGCCCTTCGCCGCGGAGTAGGACGCGAGTCCGATGCCGAGTCGAGCGTTGACGGACGAGACGTGAACCATCGCGCCGCCGCCCGACTCGACCATCGCCGGGAGCACTTCGCGGGCGCAGAGGAACTGGCCTTTCAGGTTCACGTCGATGACGCGGTCCCACGTCGCTTCCGCCACTCGGTCGGGGTTCCCGTCGTCGAAGGAGCCGCCGGCGTTGTTCACGAGCACGTCCACGCTCCCGTGGGCGTCCATCGTCGCCTCGACCAGCGACGAGACGGCGGTCGCGTCGCTCACGTCCGTGCGGACGAACTCGGCGGTGCCGCCGTCGTCTTCGACGGCGGCGACCGTTTCCTCGCCGCCGTCGGCGTCCACGTCCGCCACTACGACGGTCGCGTTCGCGGCGGCGAGGCGCTCCGTAACCGCGCGTCCGATGCCGTTGCTCGCTCCGGTGACGATGGCGACCTCTCCGCTTCGGTCGTACGCGTCGGGGTGCATGTTCGCACCATTTCACTCGAGGACGAACTGCTTTACGTTTCGTTCGATTCTTTAAATAACCCAAACACTTTTGTATTGATTATCTGAATATTGGTTCGAGCATGGCTAACGCCAACCACGGTTCCGACGGCGACGCCGACGGAAACCGGCTAACACGACGACAGTGGCTCGCGCTCGGCGGAAGCGCGGCGATGGCTGGACTGGCCGGTTGCGGCGGCAGCAACCCGAACGACCCGAACGTTACGATGAGTTCGACCCCGTCAGGTACGAACGGCGGGAACGGAGCGGCCGTCACGACGGAGCTCAACATGCGAGCGCCGGTCAGCTGGCAGCCCAGTCAGGCGAACGTTAACCCGTTCACCGATACGAGGAACACCGAGTTCTGGATGGACTACATGTGGTCGGAGTCGCTGGTGTATCCGAACTCCCAGGGGACGCCGATATACTGGCTCGCCGACGACATCAGCCTCAAGGCGGGCGGCTGCGAGGTCCACATCAAGCTGAACGAGGACTACACGTGGTGGGACGGCACCCCGGTGACCGCGAAGGACGTTCACACCACCAACCTCCTCTACGACTACAAGAACAACATGGGTCCCGACCAGACCGACGATAGCTGGGAGGTTCTGGACGAGTACACCATCAAGAACGTCCTGCCGGGACCGGCCAACCCCTCGCTGAAGAAGGCGACGTACTACTCGGTCATCGCCAAGCACGACTACTTCAAATCGTGGCTGGAGAAGTACGAGGACGCGGGCGGCGAGAGCGCCATCAATAAGGTGACCAAGAACCTCCAGGAGGACAAGATAACGCTACAGGACCTCAAGGACAAGGGATTGGGCTGCGGGATGTGGCAACCGGCGCAACTCTCGCCGACGAAGGCGTCTCACACGAAGTACGAAGACCATCCGCGCGCCGACTGGACGAACCTGAAGACGTTCAACTGGCACCTCATCTCCGAGAAACAGAAGGCGATTCAGGCGCTCAACACCGGTAAACTCGACCTCGGCGACAAGACCATCACGCAGGCCCAATCGAGCGGCAAGGTCGAGGTGTTCAACCGGTTCGGCACCTCCAGCATCGTGAAACTGGCGATGAACTGGAACAACGAGCACCTCGCCCGGCGTCCGGTTCGGCGCGCCATCGCCTACCTCCTCGACCACGACGAACTGGTCAAGGTGCTCAAGACTACGCAGGGGCTGAACTACAAGTCGCGGGACACCGTCAACGGGTTGTCCTCGAAGCAGGCCGACAAGTGGCTCGGCAAGAGCTTCCAGAACGACCTTATCAACTACGGCCGAAAGTCGAAACCGGAGAAGGCGAAGCAGGTGCTGCAGGACGCCGGCTACTCCAAGGACGGTGGGGTCTGGGTCGGGCCGAACGGAAGCGAGGTGAACAACCTCACCTACCTGACGCCGCCGTGGAACATCTACGAGACCATCGGGAAGTACGTCAGCCCGAAACTGGACAAGTTCGGGTTCAAGAACAAACTCATCATCCCGTCGTCCAGCGGGTTCTGGCAGCGGTGGACTGAGACGCACGACTTCGACATGGTCAACTGGTTCTCGAACACGTCGCACCCGGGGAACGCCTTCACCACCGCCAGCGTGGGCGGGATCGGCAAGTACGACGAAGTCGCCGCCCCGCTCGAGAGCAGCGGCGACTGCAAGGTCAACCGCACGACGCCCAAACTCGACCAGCCGCGGAGCAAGAAGCTCAACCACCCGATCCGACCGAAGTATCCGAAGAAGGTCGGCACGACGGGTACCGGCGGCGCGAAACAGACGTTCTACCCCATCAAGTGGAACAACATCATGACCCAGACGCAGTCCGAAGACGAGGTCAAGCGACTCTCCAAGAAGTTCGCGTGGTACATGAACTGGCAGGTGCCGCACATCGGCTTCTACGACGAGACGAGGGCGTACTGGGGGAACACGAGCAAGTTCAACTTCCCCACGAACAAAGCGGACGACCACCCGCAGGGCGATGCGACCAAGTCGGAGCACCTCACGAACTCGATGGAGTTCCTGATGAAGGGTCACATCAGCGCGAAGACGAAGTGAGGCCTCGACGGACGGACCGCCCGCCACACGACGCTCGCGTCACATCCGGTGGCACTTCAGCAGAATCGCTCCCGTCGCCGCGCCGAGCACGGCGATGCCGGCGAGGTTGAGAATCCCGACGACGCGCGTGGCGGTGCCCGGTTCGGTCCACAGAAAGAGCGCGAGCGAGAGCGCTCCCGCGAGGCACTCGAACGCGAACAGCATGGCGAACTTATCGGTGTTCGAACAGACGTAATCGAAGAACGTCGGTGCGTTGGACATCCTCTCGTTCACGTACGCTCCCGGCGGGAAGTAAGTATTTCGTCACGACTCACTCGTCGGTCGTCCGGACGACGGCGTGCGCGACGCCGCAGTCGGGGCACTCGTAGTGCTCGCGGTCGAACGTTCCGCCGCATCTGATGCACTGGTACGTCTCGCTCTCGTCGTCCGTCCCGCCGAAGAAGTCGAGGAGTCGCGCCACGAGTGACATGGGCGGACGTCGAACGCGGGCGTAATGAACTTATCTCTCCGTGCCAAGAATCACCATAACTTTATTGGGATTGAAGAAAGACAAGCACGGTAGCACGATGTATTATGTGAAGCGGATCGGCCAATCAGTGCTAGTGTTTTTCATCGCACTGACCGTAACGTTCGCGCTGTACCGGATGTTACCGTTTGGTCCGGTCGAGATGGTCAAGGTGCAGTTGATGAAACAGATGCTCGAGCAGGGGCAGACTCCGACGCCCGCGCAGATGGCGAACATCAACGCGATGGTCGAGACGTACACCGGCATCGACCCCTCCCAACCCTGGTACGTCGCCTACTACGAGTACCTCCGCGACATCGTCCTGTACCAGGACTTCGGACGGTCGATATTCAAGAACGAACCCGTCTTCGACCTCCTCTTCCGAGCGATGCCGTGGTCGATATTCATCAGCGTCTACGGTCTCGCGCTCGGCACGACCGTCAGCCTGCTGTTCGGCGCGGTCATGGCGTACAAGGAAGGGAGCGCGTTCGACACCGGGATGACGTTCGTCTCCATCGTCAACAGCACCGTCCCCTACTACGTCGTCGCCGTCCTCACGCTCATCCTCTTCTCGTTCAGCCTCGGCTGGTTCCCGAGCGGCGGGCGGATGAATCCGTCGACGACGCCCGGCCTCAACCTGCCGTTCATCGTCGGCATCGTGAAGCACGCGGCGCTCCCCGTCTTCTCCGCGTTCGTCGCCGGGTTCGGCGGCGCGCTGGCGTTCCGCGGCAACTGCATCCGCGAGATGGGCGAAGGGTACATCCGCGTCGCGCGACTGCGCGGCATCAGTCAGGGACGGATCGCGATACGCTACGTCGGCCGAAACGCGCTGTTGCCCGTCTACACGAGCATCATGATGGGCATCGCGAGCATCTTCGGGAGCAGCATCATCCTCGAAACGATATTCAACTACCCGGCGATGGGGATGGTGACGTTCAACGCGCTCATGAACCGCGACTACCCGGTCATCATGGGCGCGTTCATCTTCTTCACGATACTCACGCTCCTCGGCATCCTCGTCGCCGACCTCACGTACGGCGTCATCGACCCGCGCGTCAAAGGAGGGACCGAACGTGAAACCTACTGACGACGCGGCCGATTCGACCGCTCGCGCCGACGGCGGGACGAGTAGCCGCTCGGGCGGGGCCGGCGGCATCGACGAGACGATATTCACGCAGATGTCGAACGTGCCCGAACCGACGCTACGCGAGAAGGTCGAGCGAGCGTTCGAACGGCACGTCTACGCTCCCGGCGCGGTGCTCCTCTCCGACTGGCGCGCGCTCGTCGGGGCGACGATACTGCTGGGGTTCGTCTTCGCGGGGACCGTCGGCGTCCACCTCATTCCCGAACCGACCGTGATGGAAGGACCGATCTTCCTGCCGCCCTTCACCGATTGGAAGTACCCGCTCGGAACCGGTCTGATGGGCAAATCGATACTCAAACAGGTCGTCCACGCGACCCCCGCGATGTTGCAGATGATCGCCGCCGGCGCGTTGCTGTCCGTCGGTCTCGGAACCGCCATCGGAACCGTGGCGGGGTACCGCGGCGGCCACACCGACCGAGTCCTGATGACGCTGACGGACACCGTCCTCACGATTCCGGGGCTCGTGCTGGTCATCGTGCTGGCGACAATCTATCAGCCGGAGGAGCCGTTCGTCGTCGGTCTCATCCTCGGCATCGACAACTGGCCGCGGCTGGCGCGAACCATCCGTTCGCAGGTGTTGAGCATCCGGGAAGAGGCGTTCACCGAGGCGTCGCGCATCATGGGACTGTCCGAGCTTCACATCCTCCGCCGGGACGTCATTTCGAACCTGATGCCGTACATCTCCGTGAACTTCGCCAACAGTTCGCGGCGCATCGTCTTCGAATCCGTCGCGCTGTACTTCCTCGGCATCCTCCCTCAGTCGCAGCTAAACTGGGGTGCGATGATGGACAACGCGTACGCCGGCGCGAACCTGACGAATCCGAACCAAATTCACTGGTTGCTCGTTCCGATGGCGTGCATCATCCTCGTCTTGCTCGGCTTCATCCTGTTCGCGCAGGGACTCGACCGCGTCTTCAACGTCCGGCTACGCGCCCGCCACGAGGGCTCGGCCGGCGGAGGTGAGACTCCGTGAGCACCCGCCGCTCGACGGACGGACGCGCGACGTCGCTGGTGTTGGCGATTCGGCGGTCGTTCCTCGCCTTCGTCACGGTCATCGGCGTCGCCTGCTGTCTCCTCGCCGTGCTGCTGTCCGAGTACGTGTTACCCGGGGTGACGAACGGCGTCCTCGCCGGAATGTTCGCCATCTGGGGCGTGAGCGCGTTCCTCTACGCCGTGCTCGGTCACCTCGGCCTGCGCCTGATAGGATACCACTGACGATGAGACGACAACCCACACACGAATCCATGTTCGCTTCCGATACGACCGACCGACCGCACCGCCGCACCGACCGAGACCAGCGACGCGATAGCACCGACCGGTTCAGCGCGACCGGCGGCCGGAGGTGACGTCCGTGGCCACCGAACACCGGTCCGCCGCGAACGCGGCGGACGACCGCGTCGACGAGGACGTCATCCTGGAGGTGCGGAACGCGAGCGTCTCGTTCAGCATGGACCGCGGGGACTCGCGCGTGCTCCGCGACGTGAGCCTGGACGTCCGCGCGGGCGAGGTGCTCGGCGTCGTCGGCGAGAGCGGATCCGGAAAATCGATGCTCGCTTCCGCACTGCTCGACGCCGTCGTCTCCCCGGGGCAGGTGAGCGGCGAGATACGCTACCACCCCCCGGACGGTTCGCCGGTCGACATCCTCTCGCTCTCCCGTGAGGAACTGACGAGGCTCCGCTGGAACGAGATATCGTTCGTCATCCAGGGCGCGCAGAGCGCGTTCAACCCGACGATGACCATCGGCGACCACTTCGAGGAGACGCTCCGGGCGCACGACGCCGACGTGAGGGCCGGGATGGAACACGCCCGCGAACTGCTGGCCGACCTCTACCTGCCCGCCGGTCAGGTGCTGCGCTCGCACCCCCACGAACTCTCCGGCGGGATGAAACAGCGCGCGCTCATCGCGCTCGGTCTCGTCCTCGACCCGAACGTCGTCGTGATGGACGAGCCGACGGCCGCGCTCGACCTCCTCATGCAGCGGTCGATAATCAGCATGCTGGAGGACCTCCAGGAGAAGTACGACCTGACGTTCGTGTTCGTCACGCACGACCTCCCGCTCGTGGCCGACCTCGCCGACCGCCTCGCCGTGATGTACGCGTTCGACCTCGTCGAAATCGGCCCGGCGGACGAGGTGATCGACCACGCGGCGCACCCGTACACGCGGGCGCTGCTCAACGCGGTGCCGAACATCTCCGACCGCACGATGGACCTCGAGGGCATCGCGGGGTCGAGTCCCGACCCCGTGGGGCTCCCCGAAGGCTGTTCGTTCAACCCGCGGTGTCCGCTCGCGGACGGGCTGTGCGAGACGGAAGACCCCAACCTGAGCGACGCCGGGTCGGAGCACGAAGTCGCCTGCTTCCACTGGGAGGACGCCCGGCGGGAGATTCCGCTGACGCTCGACGAGTCGGGCGACCCGGCGGGGGACGCCGATTCCCCCGGGGGTGAGCCGCGATGAGCAACGCACGCGGCGACGACCCGCTGCTGTCGCTTCGGGACGTGAGCATCCACTTCCACAAGGAACGCCTATTCGGACTCGCCGGGTCGGAGACCGTCCACGCGGTCGACGACGTGAGCCTCGACATCTACGAGAACGACGTCGTGGCGCTCGTCGGCGAGTCGGGTTGCGGCAAGACGACCCTCGGAAAGACGGCCATCGGCGTCCAGCGACCGACGGAGGGGAGCGTGCTGTACCGAGGACAGGATATCTGGGAGACGAAGTCCGGGAGCGGGCTCTTCGGCGGCCGAGGGGATGACGAGTACGCGGCGAAGGAGATACGACGGTCGTTGCAGATGATCCACCAGGACCCCGGTAGCTCGCTGAACGCGAACTACACCATCGAGTCCATCCTCTCCGCGCCGCTCGAGCGGTGGCAGCCCGAGATGACCGAAGCCGACCGCCGCGTCCGCATCTACGGACTGCTGGAGTACGTCGGGATGACGCCGGCGAAGGATTTCGCCGGGCGCTACCCCCACCAACTCTCCGGCGGCGAACAGCAGCGCGTCGCGCTCATCCGGTCCTTGCTGATGAATCCCGACCTCATCCTCGCCGACGAAGCCATCAGCGCCCTGGACGTGTCGCTGCGCGCGGAGATGATGGAGCTGATGCTCGAACTCCAGGAGCAGTTCGACACCTCCTACCTGTTCATCTCGCACAACCTCGCCAACGCGAAGCACCTCACCCAGCGGGCCGGCGGGCGCATCGGCATCATGTACCTCGGCGAACTCGTCGAAATCGGAACGCCCGAGCAGATAATCCACGACCCCCAACACCCGTACACGAAGGTGTTGCTGTGGGCGACCTCCGACCTCCGAAATCGAACCGGCGTCGATACTCCGCCGGTTCGGTCGCTCGACATCCCCGAACCGACCGACCCGCCCTCCGGCTGTCGCTTCCACACGCGCTGTCTCGAAGCGCGAACCGCCTGCACGCGCGACTGTCCCTCGCTCGAAGACCACGACGGCGACGGGCGACGAACCGCCTGCTTCCGCCGGGACGCGACCCACGAGTACTGGGAGAGCGAACCGCTCGCCGGCGACGCGAACGCGGCCGAAGAAAACGCGGTCGGAGGCGACTGACTCCGCGTCAGTCGCAGCGATACCGCTCGACCTTCCGCTCGTCCACTTCGACGCCCAGCCCCGGCCCGTCGGGAACCGGCAGCGCCCCGTCCTCGACCTCGAACGGGTCTTCGATAACGTAGTCGGCCCAGCCGTAGTAGACGCTGTCCGGCGGTAAGTTGATGCCGGGCGTGCTCGCCGCGGTGTGGAGCATCGCCGCCGTCTTGACGCCGAGGTCGAACCCGCAGTGGTGGGACACCGAGACGCCCGCGTTGGCCGCCACCGCGACCTGTTCGCGGACGCGGAGGATACCCCCCGCGGGAACGAGGTCGACCACCGCAACGTCGATGGCGTCGGCGCGCAACAGGAACTGCAGGTTGCGCGGAAAGTACGTGTCCTCGTTGACCGCGACCGGCGTCCGAATCCGGTTCCGGAGCGAGGCGTACGTCCCGTAGGTGTCGATGCGAACCGGCTGTTCCAGATACTGGAGCAGGATGCCCTCCTCTTCGAGTCGGGTGGCGACCCGGACGGCGTCCTCGAACGACCAGCCCTGATTGGGGTCGAGGCGGAACTCCAGTTCCCCGTCGACTTCGTCGTGCATCGCCCGGATCCGCTCCACGTCCTCGCGCCAGTCGGGGCCGGCTTTCGTCTTCAGCGTCGAGAAGCCGTGCTCGACCGCCCGCTCGGCGTACGGTCGGGACTCCTCGGGGCCGAGGATGCCGAGGCAGGTCGCTATCGGCACACTGTCGCGCGTCTTGCCGCCGAGAAGCTGGTGAACCGGAACGCCGAGTTTCTTCCCGAGCGCGTCCCAGAGGGCGGTCTCGACCGCGCCGAGGAACGGGCGAACCTTCACGTACGGGAAGTAGAACGACTCGACGAACTCGCGTATCTCGCCGACCTCGCGGCCGACGAGTTCGGGTGCGATAACGTCGTCGACGACCGCCTTCGTCACCGCGGCGGACTTCATTCCGACGAGCATCTCGCCCCACCCCGTCACGCCCTCGTCGGTGTCGACCCTGACGAGCATCCGCGCGACCGACTCGACGCTGTCGTGGTTGCTGACGTAGGGCGCGAGACCCAGTTCCGATTCGAGGGGCTCGACGGCCATCTCTACCGGGATGGCCGTCACGTTCGTAACCGACATATCCCACCCTCGAACTCCACCTACAAATAGTTCGCCGTCCGGAGCGTTTATGCCGACCGGTCGTGTCGCACGAACCGATGCCAACCGAGACCGTACGCGTCCTCGTCGTCGGCGCTCACCCCGACGACTGCGACCTCAAGGCCGGCGGCGTCGCGTGCAAGTACGCGGACCGCGGCGACGAGGTGCTGTTCGTCTCGATGACGAACGGCGAGGCCGGGCACCACGAACTCGCGGGGGAGAAACTGGTTCGCAGACGCCTCGCGGAGGCCGAGGCGTCCGCGGCGGTCGCCGACGCCGAGTTCGAGGCGTTCGACGTTCCCGACGGGCGACTCCGACCGTCGCTGGAGAACCGCGACCGCCTCATCAGACGCGTCCGCGAGTTCGAACCCGACCTCGTGCTCACCCACCGACCGAACGATTACCACCCCGACCACCGGTACACGGCCCAACTCGTGCGGGACGCCGCCTACCTCGTCGCGGTGCCGAACGTCTGCCCGGAAACGCCCGCGCTCGACCGAAACCCCGTCTTCGCCTATCTGAGCGACGCGTTCGACCGGCCGTACCCCTTCTCGCCTGACGCGGTCGTCGCCATCGACGACGCGATAGAGCGCAAGTTCGAGATGCTCGACCGCCACGAATCCCAGATGTACGAGTGGTTGCCGTACGTCGAGGGGACGCTGGACGACGTGCCCGACGACCCCGACGCGCGGTTCGAGTGGTTGCGCGACGGCGGACTCCCGCACGTCGAGACGCTCTCGAACGTGGCGAACCGCTACCGGGACGAGCTCGTCGAACGGTACGGCGCGGACGGCGAGGAGGTGCGCTACGCGGAGGCGTTCGAGGCCAGCGAGTACGGCCGACCGCTCACCGACGAGGCGGCCGAACGTCTGTTTCCGTTCTGAGCGCGGGCGACAGGATTATACGACGGCGGTTTGACGGATAGACGATGACGAACGTCCTCCTCGCCGGCGAGTCGTGGGTGACCGTGCAGTTCGAAATCAAGGGACGCAACGTGCTGCGCGACAGTCAGTACGGCGAAGCCGCCGGCCGGTTCGTCTCGACGCTGGAAGGTATCGGCGCGTCGGTGACCTACCAGCCGTGTCACGTCGCCGCCGAATCGTTCCCGCGGACGAGGGAGGCCCTGGACGAGTACGACCTCGTAATCTTGAGCGACGTGGGCGCGGACACGCTCCAGATAACGCGACGGGTCGCTGACGGCAGGACCGACGCGGACAGGTGCGCGCTGCTGGCGGAGTGGGTTCGGGACGGCGGCGCGCTCGGCATGGTCGGCGGCTACATGAGCTTCGCGGGGAAGGGCGGCCAGGCGCGGTACGGAACAACGCCCGTCGCCGACGTCCTCCCGGTCGAAATCGCCGACGGCGACGACCGCGTGGAGACGCCGGACGGAGCGGTTCCGCGGAACGAAGGTGTCCCGGGTGTCGACCTGCCCGACGAGTGGCCGCACGTCCTCGGCTACAACCGCACCGCGGCGAGGCCGGACGCGGAAGTTTGGGCGACGGTTCGGGGCGACCCGTTCCTCGCGGTCGGCGACTACGACGACGGGAGTTCGTTCGCCTACGCGACCGACTGCGCGCCCCACTGGGCACCCGAGGGACTGCTCTCGTGGGAGCACCTCCCGACGCTCTGGGGACGCGTGCTCGACCGCGTGGTCTGAGCGGTCAGGACAGTTCGTCCGAAGACTTCGCGGACTACGGCAGTTCGTCGAGGTACGCCTCCCACACGGCCATCGGTTCCTCGCAGGCGATCTCCGAGATGGTTCGACAGCCGTCGTAGCCCCACATGAACACGCTGTCCGCGAATTCGAGCGCGGTTCGGGTCGCGGTCCGGACGTCGTCCGGGGCCGAGTCGCCCCGCAGTCCGAACCCCTGAATCCAGAGTTGGCTCCGGAGGTCGTGGTCTGCGGCGACCCGGACTAACTCCTCGCCGAACCGCGCGACGTACTCGCCCGGGTCGGCGTCCTCGGTGAACGCCGCCCAGTACGGGTCGGTGGCCAGCACGTCGATGTGGTCGTTTTTCGCCAGTTTCTCCCAATCGCGCGGGCCGTGATCGGCCGACCCGGTGGGCATGAGACAGACCGCGTTTTCGGCGCCCTCCTCGCGCGTCAGCGCCATCATCTCGTCCAAGAAGCCGAGCATCGATTCCTCGCGGAAGGTCGAGACGCGCTCCGTCTCGGTCGCCGGCATGGGTTCGTCGTACCGTCGGCGGTACAGTTCCCGGCAGCGCCCGCACCGACAGCACCAGACGTCGTCGGGGTGGTCGTCGCCGTACCAGTGGACGTTGTGCCAGTGGGGTTCGTCCCAGAACAGCACGTCCGCGCCGAGTCCCGCGGCGTCGCGCGTCCACCCCCGCACGAATTCGCGGAACGCGGGGTCGTTGAAGCAGGCGGCCGGCACGCGCTCGCCCGTGTTGAGCACCTGTCGGGAGTCGGGGTTGCGGGCGACGAACCGGGAGAACGCCTCGCCGCCGAAGACGCCGCCGACCCCCCACGGGTTGACGTAGACGGAGAGCGACCGGTCGTGGCTCGCTGCGACGATGTCGGCCGTCGTCTCGCGGTAGAACGCGCGGTCGCGTTCGCTGAACGTGTGGAGGACGGCGTCGAGTCCCGCGTCGGCGAAGCGGGTCAAGTCCGCCTTCGCGTGTTCGCAATCCTGTACGTCGAAGTAGCTCGTTCCGGCTTCGATGTCGGGCATTATCGTGACGTGCTATCGATGGTCACTCTCGCAACATGAACGTACCGGTGGCGGCACCGACGGCGGCGCGGGAACGTCGAACCTATTTAGGGTTCGGCGCGCGAGCACATCGTATGCCACCCGAGACGATCTACGAGGAGCTCGGTGTTCCGCACGTGGTCAACGCGACCGGGACGAAGACGCGGATCGGCGGGAGCCGTATCCGACCGGAAGCCGTCGAAGCGATGCGTCGGGCGTCGGAGGCGTTCGTCCGCCTCTCGGACTTGCAGGCGAGGGCGAGCGAACTGATCGCCGACGTGACCGGCGCGGAGGCGGGCTACGTCGCGTGCGGCGCGTCGAGCGCGCTCGCGCTCGGCGCGGCCGCCTGCATCGCGGGCGACGACGTCGGCGCGATGGCGCGGCTGCCGGAGACCGAAGGCGTCCCCGACGAAATCGTCATGCCGAGAACCCACCGAACCGGCTACGACCACGCGCTCCGCGCGGCGGGCGCGCGGATCGTCGACGTCGGGACGAACGACCGCCACCTCGGCACCGGGTCGCGCAACGTCGAGCCGTGGGAGATCGCCGACGCCATCGACGAGGACACCGCCGCGGTCGCCTACGTCGAGAAGGCGTACACGGAACCGCCGCTCGCCGCGGTGTGCGATATCGCCCACGACCGCGGCGTGCCGGTCATCGTCGACGCCGCCGCCGAACTCCCGCCGACGCGCAACCTCTCCGCGTTCGTGGAGGCCGGGGCTGATCTCGTGGCGTTCAGCGGCGGGAAAGCCATCCGCGGTCCGCAGACCACCGGTATCCTCGCCGGGCGGGCGGACCTCGTCGCGTCTGCGGCGGCGCAGCACCTCGACATGCACGCCGCCGAACAGGTGTGGGAACCGCCGCGCGAACTCGTCGACGCCGACCGGTTGGGCGGCGTCCCCCGGCAGGGAATCGGCCGCCCGATGAAGGTCGGGAAGGAGGAACTCGTCGGTCTGCTCCGCGCGCTCGAACTGTTCGCGGAGGAAGACCACGAGGCGCTCGTCGAGGAGTGGCTCGAACGCGCGCGGCGAATCGCGGCCGACCTCGACGCGCTCCCCGGACTGGAAACGTCGATAACGGCGGACGACAAGACGGCCGTCGCCCCGGAGGTGGTCGTCGCCGTCGACGCGGACGCCGCGGGCGTCTCAGCAACCGACGTGGTCGGGGGCCTCCGGCGCGAGGAACCCCGCGTGTTCGTCGGCGCGGACGCGCTCCCGGCGGGCGAGTTCACGGTTAATCCGATGTGTCTCACCGACGATGAAGCGACGTACGCCGTCGAGCGCATCGGGGCGCAGGTCGAAAGGGAAGACGAACCGTAAGGACGAACCGTAAGCCGGAACGGAATACGATTCGGAAGTCGAAGCGGGAGACGATCAGTACGTACAAGCGGGAGACGAAGCGGTAGGCGGCGGGGTTACACCGCGCCGAACTCGACGACCGTCTTGATGACGTCGTCGCCGGTTTCGAACGCCCGCTCCGCCTCGTCGGGGCCGTAGACGCCGGTGATGAGCTCGTCGGTGAGCCAATCGGGGAACGACGAGAGCGACGCTTTGGCCGCCTCGAAGTGGCGGACGTTCGAGTTGACGCTGCCGAGCAACGCCTTGTTCTGGAGGACCATCTCCCGGTGGAGCCGGCCCCCGTCGAATTCGAACGAGTGGTCCGACGGAATTCCGAGCAGCGCGGCGACGCCGTTGGGCGCGAGCGCCTCGACGGACTCGAAGGCGTGGGGAGCGTGCCCCGTCGCCTCGTAGACGAAATCCATCGGCTCGTGGGCGTCCGGAATCGCGGAGACGGGCGTCTCGCGCGAGTCGACGTACGTCGCGCCCAGTTCCTCGACGATGTCGATGGTCGGGTCGGGTCGGTCGCGCCGGCCGAGACAGTAGTTCCGCCCGAAGTCGTCGCTCCCAACGAGCATCGCCAGCGTCAGGAGGCCGAGCGGTCCGTTGCCGAGCACGAGCGCGGACGCGGGTTCCCACTCGAACGCCGACCTGCTGGCGTAGGCGTACTCGATGGCCTTCTCCGCGTTGCTTATCGGTTCGACGAGGAATCCGTCGGCCGCGAAATTGTCGGGGACGTCGACGAGGAACCGTTCGTCGCTGACGAAGTACTCCGCCATGTAGCCGTGCGCCCCGACGATACCCCGTTCGAGGTACTCACCGTCGGGGGCCACGTCCGGTTCGCCGCGCTCGAAGTACGCGTTGGACTCGCCCGGCGGTCGTCGCACCGTCGGGACGACGAGGTCACCCGCGTCGAACCGCGTGCCGTTCGGCTCCGCGACGACGCCGACCGCCTCGTGGCCAAGAATCTGGTAGTCCTCCCCTTCGGGGAAGCCGCCGTGGTTCCCCTCGACGACTTCGTGATCGGTGCCGTCGATACCGACCCGAAGCGTTCGAATCAGCGCCTCTCCGGGTTCGGGGGTCGGTTTCGGAACTTCCGCGACCCGCGGCTTCGACTCGCCGCGCCGTACGACGACGGCCCTCATACCGCCTCCTTCGTGCCGTCATCCTTCGCACCGACACCCTTCATGCCGCCTCACTCCCCCTCGCGGGCGCTCGCGACGACCTCGATTTCGACGCCGATGTCGATCGGGAGGTCGGCCACCTCGACGGCGCTTCGGGCGGGATACGGCGCCGACACGTAGTCGGCGTACACCTCGTTTATCGCGTCGTAATCGTCCATATCCCGCACGAAGACGGTCGCCTTCACGACATCGTCGAGCGAGCGGCCGGCCGCCCGCAGGACGGCGGCGACGTTCTCCAGCGTCCGCGCGGTCTGTTCTTCGATGGTGTCGCCGACTATCTCGCCGGATTCCGGGTCGACCGGACCCTGTCCGGAGACGTAGATGCGATCCCCGTCGCGGATGCCCTGCGAGAACGGGCCGATGCTCGGCGGTGCGGCGTCGGTGCTAATCTCTTCCACGGTTCACCTCCGGTCGGAAGCCGAACGGCGCTGGTGTTTCATCGGCGGTACCGAGCGAACGGGTCGCTTTTCGAGTCGTGTCAGTGGTCAAACGACGAGCTACCATCGACCGTGTAGTCAAACCCGTGGACCATAAAGCCGACGACGATGACGAAGACAGACCGGTTCCGAGGCGACGGAAATCGACTCGTGACGAGAGCCGGCCGATTCGTCGATTCGCGACCCGTTCGATGGGCCTTCACGGCCGATTCGAGAACGTCGTGCAAGTCAATTCGACGGTACGGGCACCCCTTGTACCGAGTGAAAAGCGGGACGAGGGGTCTCGTATCGCGAGCGAGTTCGGATGTGAATTCGGATCCACGTGGAGCGAACGGTCGAAGTAATTGCGGCCCCACTCACCCCTCGCACCGAGTGAAATAGTCGGGGCGACCTCGCCGGTTGGAGAGCGTCACTCGAACGGGGACACCCGTCAAACCGAGTGAAAATGCACTCGGAAAACGGTACCCGACTGACGATATCCGAAAAAACAATGCCCGAAAAGCGACGGCCGAAAAACGACGCTCGAACGCGTGAGAGTTGCACCCTTTGATTTTCAGCGTTCTCTCCAATTTCGGACGTTCTCCGCGCTGTCAGCCGCTCGTTTCCGATGATCGGAAAATCGGTTTGCTACATGCAACTACGTATCGAACTGTCGATGTGCCGGACCATCCTCGTACTTCGTCGTTCTTGAATATCGTCGCCCCGGATGGTATAGCTATATTCGGTTTATCGTCCGCGTCGTCGTAACGATAACCGGTGTTATCGTATCACCGACCACCCCTACCGTTTATTATATATTTATCTGTCTAGGCAAACAAAACAACACACAAGGCAGAAAAGAAGGCTGAAACGCCGTTCAACGGCTATTCTAGCGAGAGGCATCTTCAAAAGGGGCCGGATTTATGTACCTCCGTTTTTCCAGTTCGATTCGGACCGGCTCCACACTCACCGCCGAAATCCGATTTCACTCGGTACGTGGGGTGGGGGATGTGGAACGGCGTTACTTTCGAAAACTCATCCTCGTAGCTCACGAACGGGAAATTCCGCGCAATTCACTCGGTTCGAGGTCGGTAGTTTTATCTTCTTGCTACAACGTCACACGACACGATGACCGACGCGGAGGAGAACGAGAGTCGCGATAGTGAGGGAGGGTCGGCTAGCGAACCGAACCCCCGGAACGACGGTCGAGACGGTGATTTGCGCGATTTCGCCGACGAACCATCTTTCTCGGATGAATCCTCCGACGCAGGGAACGCCGCTTCGAGTGCAGCGAACGATTCCGACGACCTCGCGGATCCGTTTGCCGTCGGAGATATCTTCGCCCGCGAGGAGTTGCTGCGCGTGGGATACGTCCCCGACCGCGACCGGATCATCGGTCGCGACGACGAGATTCGGGCGGTCGGGAAAGCGCTCGGGCCGGCCGTTCGCGGGGGTCCGCCGCGAAATCTGCTCATTTACGGGAAAACCGGAACCGGGAAGTCGCTCGTCTCGAAACACATGGCCTTCGAAGCGCAAGACCGGGCGCAGCGAAACGACGTCCACCTCATTCACCAATACCTCGACTGTTCCAACGACGACACGGAGACGCGAGCGGCTCGGGAACTCGCGCTCGGCGTCCGCGATACGCTCGACCCCGACCTCGAGATTCCGCGGAAAGGTATCGGGGCAGCCGAGTACTTCCGCCACCTGTGGGATATGCTCGACGATCACGAGGTCCGTTCGCTCATCGTGATTCTCGACGAGGTCGATAAGCTCGACGGCGACGACGACATTCTCATGACGCTCTCGCGGGCGGAAGAGACGGGCAAGACCAACTCCTACGTCGGGATCATCGCCATCAGTAACAAGATCCAGTACCGTGAAACGATCGGCGAGCGCGTCGACTCGTCGCTTCAGGACCGCGAGTTCGTGTTCCATCCCTACGACGCGAATCAGCTCCGACACATCCTCGAGAATCGTCGAGACGCCTTTCACGAGAACGTTCTCTCGGACGACGTTATTCCGAAAGTCGCGGCGCTCGCCGCGCGGGAACACGGCGACGCGCGAAAGGCCATCGATATCCTCCGCTACGCCGGCGCGATCGCAGAGGAGTCGGGAACGTCCGAGGTGCTAGGCGAGCACATCGACAGCGCGATGGAACGGGCGGAGGCCGATCGGTTCGCCGAACTGGTGTCGGGGAGTACCCCGCACGTGAAATACATCCTCATCGCGCTCGCATCGCTGACGATGAATCGCGACGAAGAGGAGTTCGCCAAACAGGACATCTACACGGCCTACAAGACGGTCTGCGAGAACGAAGGGTCCGACTCCATCTCGTGGGACCGCGTGTCCCGACTTTTAAAAGAACAGTCGTTCCTCGGGATAACCGAGAGTCGCCACACCGGCGGCGGATACGAAAAGGGCAGTTTCCGCGTTCATTCGCTGAACCGCGACCCCGAAATCGTTCTCAAAGCCTTGAACTCCGGTGCCGATCCGATATGACCGGTGCGATACTTTTCGTTCTTCGCCGTAGATTTCCGATTGCAATCGTGGTGACGAGACCGACGACTGTGCAGTACCGTCGAGTGGGCTGACTGCACAACAGCACTATCCATACTGATTGGTTAGTATTACTGTGCAGTTTGGCTGAACAGTAGTACTGAAAAGTCCGCCCAATCAGTGATTCTGATTAGCACCACCGTCAAGTTTCGCCACGATTCACCGCCAGTATGAACAACCAGTAATACTGGTCAAAATTGTCGGGTAGTGTTACTGGCCAGTGTTACTGCGTGATGTTGCTGAATAGTGTTTCTGATGGGTGCTCTTG
>NZ_CP085330.1 GCF_020614375.1 Haladaptatus salinisoli
ACGGAGTTTTCCGGCTACGAGACGCCAAAGAGCGGAACACCACCACTGCTTCCGGATATCCAGAAAGATATCTGTATTTCTATCCGCATAGATAGCTATCTAGGTAGCTATCCGAATAGTTCAACCCTGTTGTCTGACGAGATTTTATGAGGGGTAAGCGTATAACGACCGACTGTATGAAACGGGCCATCACACTGTGGAGCGAATCCGGCGGGGTCGGCAAGACGACCATGGCGACCAACGTAGCCGCCGCGCTGGGACGACGGGGCGAGCGGGTGCTCGTGATAGACCTGGATCCCCAACTGGGCAGCTTGACCGACCACGTCGGCTACCAGGAGTTGAAGACCGGCGACCGGGACCATCTCGGCCACGTCCTTCTGGACGACGAGAAGGACGTTCGCTCGCTCATCGTGGAGGCGGGAGATTTCGACCTCCTGCCGTCGCACGAAGGGCTCGCGAACATCGAAAGCGAGATGGCCGCGCGAAACACCTCGCTTCGAGAGTTCCAACTTCGCTCCGCGCTCAAATCCGTGGCGGCCGAGTACGACTACTTCATCATCGATCCGCCCGCGACGCTGAACGTGCTCGTGGACAACGCGCTCGTCGCGGCGCGAAACGTCGTCATCCCCATCGAACTCACGCGAAAAGGGAGCATCTCCATCGAAGGGTTGGAAGATACGCTCGACAGCATGGAGCGCGGATTTCGAAAGTTCGACGACAGTTTCACGCTCGGAATCCTCGCCGTCGTCCCGAACGAAGTGGGCGACTCCAACATCTACCGGGACACGCGCGAGGAGTTGGAAGTCGACGGAAAACCGGTGACGCCGTTCGGCGTGCGAAAGCGCGACGTGTTGAAAGAGGCGTGGAAGAACCAGATGAGCGTGTTCGAGTTCGCGGAGAGCGACGAAACGCGCGACTTGCGCGAGTACGAACACGACCTCCTCTCGAACTTCGAGCACCTCGCTCAAATCATCGAGCACGGGACCGTCGAGATACCGGAGGTCGAAGCATGACCAAAGACGACCGCTACGGCGCGACCGACGACGACTACGGCGACGATTTCGACAGTTACGCCGCGGAAACGACTACGAGTGCCGACACCGACGCGACGAACGCGAACTCCGCGACGACCGACTCGAACACCGAGGCGCTCCCGTTCATCTTCGCCCGCAGAACCGTGAAAGCCGACCGGGAAGCAGTGCCGGTGTACGTCCAAGACGAGACCGCGGCGGAGATCGACGACCTCGAACGGGAACTGAGCCAGACGTTCGGCGGCGACAAGGTGATGGCGCTCGACGTACGCGAAGCTCTCATCCGTGCCGGACTGGAGAACGCGGACGACGTGCAACGCGTGATGGAGGAATGGGGGTACGGTCGTCGGTGACGAAGTAGCCTACGTCTTGCGGATATCTCGAAAGCTTTCTGAACATCTATCTACCAAGGTGGAAAGGTAGCTATCGAGTTAATACGGCTGTCGGAACAGATTAGCCAGCCGGTCCGGAGAAGCGAGTTCGAGAGGCGGGACAGGAGGAAGGACGGATCCTTCCGGTCGGCCGAGCCGGATTCCCCGGCGGCGTGGTCGGCCGACCGACTCGGTTCGGAGATTCGGCGGTAGCATCGAACCGACTCGCATCGATGGTTCGTGTGGCAGGCTCTCGATAATTCGTCCGAAGAATACCTTTTATTGTGCCACCGGTCGGAGAGAAGACGAAATGGGTTTTCACACGTTCGATCCGGAGCGGGCGAGCAAACTGGAGGACACGGAGCGATATCGATACGTCTCCCGCGACGAGTTGGTCGGGTATCTCGACGGGTCCGGTGGCGATATCGTCGCCGACCTCGGGAGCGGTACCGGATTCTACACTGACGATATCGCGCCCTTCGTCGACCGCGTGTTTGCCGTGGACGTACAGGAGGCGATGCACGACCGGTACCGAGAGAAGGGCGTTCCCGAAAACGTCTCGCTCGTCACGGCGGACGTCGTCGACCTGCCGTTCGAAGGCGGCGAACTCGACGCCGTGTTCTCCACGATGACGTTCCACGAGTTCGCCAGCGAGGACGCTCTGGCGGAAGTCGCCCGCGTCGTCCGACCGGACGGGCGTGCAGTCCTCGCCGACTGGAGCGCAGAGGGTCGCGGCGAGAGCGGGCCGCCGGTCGAGGAGCGCTACGCTCTCGAAACGGCGCGCGAGATGGTCGAGTCCGCCGGATTCGAAATTCGATGCGGAGTCGAACGACCGGAGACGTTCGTGCTCGTCGCCCGTCGCTGAGATGAACCGTCGATCCCTGCTCGGCGCGCTGGCGTTGGCTTCGAGCGCCGGGTGCGTCGAACATCCACTCCCGCCGCTCCGGGGCGTCGTGACGCGAAAGCGAGTCGTCGGCCCGTCGGGAGCACTGCTCGTCGTCACGCAAGACGATATCTCGGTGAGAAACCCGCGACTCGCGGACGACCTTCCGCGCGAAGGGGAGCGGGGCAACGCCTCCGTCACCGGGAAACAGCTCGAAGGACTTCCGGAGGTCGAGTTTCGGGTGAGGATTCGACACGGAAACCGAAGTTACGTCGACGGTATCGAAGCGGACGAGACGGAGGTGTATCGGACGAATCGAAGCGCGTTCAATCGACTGATGGTCGCCGACCGAATCGAGTTCCAGATCGGTGTGGTGAACCGACCGTCGCTGCTCACGCCGAGCCGCGTGGTTCGAACGGGGCGCATCGAGCGAAAGTGGGTCGTCGGCGTCCGCGAGAAGGAGACGGATCGCGGACGAAAACGGACGAAACGATACGAGTTGTTGAACGTCTCCGAGGACGGTATCGAGGCGAATCGGTCGGTTCTCGACGCCGACCGGACGGTAGGGACGAACGTCGATGCGAAGCTACGAGAACGGTTCGATTCCGTCGACTACCACCTCGTCGTCGCACACGACGGGCGTCGTCGAGTCTACCGGACGGAGCGACGACAGTTCAACCGAGCGCGGGTCGATAGGCGGAGGACGTTCGAAGTGGACGGCGAGTACGGCGGGCAGTTGGTTCGGTACGTTCAGCGGGACGCGAAGGGACAATAAATCACATTTCGCTATATTATTCCGCAGCGGTGTTCTCCGAGCATCCCGGTGTCGAAGAAGTACGTACCTTTTCCAGCCCACCCGCGGTCATCGGCGGCGGCCTCTTCGCCGGGAACTGTTCCCGCGCCGACTTCCGTATCGGCGGTCGCGCTCGTCGCCGCCGCGTTCGCCGCCGTACTGTACCTCCTCGTGGGGTTCGTTCTGCTCGGCATCGCCGTGTCGGTGGTGACTCCCTCGCTGTCCGCCGAGTCGTCCCGCGATGCCCGTTTCGCGGTGGCTCCCGCGCTGACTTCCTTCGTGGGGGCTTCCGGTCTCGGCCGTCGAACGCGAGGGGCGGCGCGTATCGAAGCGGTCCGACGCCTGACGACTACCTCGATCGGAGGTGCGCTGATCGAACCGCCGTCCGCTTCGAACGTAGCGGCTAGAGTCGGCACGGTCGGAGGACTCGCGTTCGCGGTCGTCTCCCTCGCGACCCCGTCGCCTTCTCGTCCGCAACTCGTCCCGTTTTCCGCCGTATCGCGGGACGGAGTTCCGGTCGCCCCCGTCGTCACGATCGGTTCGGTCCTTCCGGTCGTCTCGATCAGTTCGATTCCTCCGGTCGTTCCGATCGATCCGGTCATTTTGATCGTCCTGATCGTTCGGCATCGAACTCACCCGAGGGAAAGTTGGGCGCGCAGTTCCTTTGGCGTGGTGGCGCTCCGTCGAACCGCGGTTACGGCGACCGGTAGCCGACACGCCGAAGTCCGCCGAACGCTACCGCGAGCGGTCGCGGTGACGGACGCGAAACGTTCGGCTGTCACCGGGTGACACACTTAAACGTGTTCGGCCCTAACCTCAGGTAAGTCCGGTCGTCGGAGCGAGCCTCCGCGGTCGGAACGGAGCATGAACAAGGAGAAAACGTACGAGCAGTTGTACAGCGACGCCATCCCCTCGGTCGTCTCCGTCTACGTCACGCCGCGGAACGTCGCCGGACGGGCGCGGTCGGGCGCCGGGTCGGGGTTCGTCTACGACCGCGAGGGTCACATCGTCACGAATCACCACGTCGTGAGCGGTTCCGACGAAGTGGAACTCCGGTTCAGCGAGGGCGACTGGCGAACGGGACGGGTGGTCGGCCGGGACGTCGACACCGACCTCGCGGTCGTACGGGTGACCGACCTGCCGGAGTACGCGAACCCGCTCCCGATGACCGCGAACGAGCCGAAACCGGGGCAACGAGTCGCCGCCCTCGGAAATCCGATGGGTCTCGACGGAACCATCACCACGGGTATCGTCAGCGGGACGAATCGCTCGCTTCCGACGGGTAACGGGTTCGCCATCCCCGACACGGTGCAGACCGACGCCGCCATCAATCCCGGGAACAGCGGCGGCCCGCTCGTGACGCTCGACGGCGAAGTCGTGGGCGTCAACCGCGCACGGCAGGGCGACAACATCGGGTTCGCCATCTCGGCGGCCATCGCCGAGCGAGTCGTCCCCGACCTCGTCGACGACGGGTTCTATCGGCATCCGTACCTCAAGGTATCGACGCTGGACGTTTCCCCGCTCGTCGCGGAGGCGAACGGCCTTACGGAGACGGGCGGCGTTCTCGTCGTCGACGTGCGCCTCGGCCCGGCGAGCGGTGCCCTCGTGGGGTGCGAGGCGGTTCGCGTGCTCCGCGGACGCGAGATTCCGATCGGCGGTGACGTTATCGTCGGCGTAGACGACCGGCCCGTCCGCTCCCACGAGGAACTGATGCGCTACCTCATCACGGAAACCCAACCCGGCGAGGTGGTCGAGGTCGAACTCGTGAGAAACGGACGGCGGACGACCGAACCGGTAACCCTCGGAGAACGGCCGAAGGACTCCGGTCGCGGCGGCGTCAGCGTCGCCGTGGAGTGATCGTGAGCCGAGAAAACAACGGAAACGGTGGTGTTAATTCGAACCGTCGAGTGTTTCGGAAACAACGGAAATAGTGGGGTTCGACTAGCGGTCGGGGTCGAGGGGAGGCGGTAGGAGAGGGCGCTTACGGGAAAAAGACGTTGTTGCGAAGAGGACGAAGGGAGGAAAGAAGACGGTTAGAGAAAGGGGACGATTGGAGAAAGGGGACGATTGGAGAAAGAAGACAGGAGAAAGGGGACGGTTATAGGGAAGAAGACGGTTGGGGAAAGGAGACGATTACAGGAAAGAGAGGAGACTGCCAAAAAGGGAGTGGAGGCAGCCAAACAGCGGAAACGGTGGTGTCTGACGCCACGCCGTCAAGCGAAAACGAAGAGTAGTTCCGAGACGGGCCGAATTTGGCGCTGGTAGCCGAATCGGTAGCGGCGATTCGCGTCGTCGATTAGCTCTCGTTTTCTTCGACGAGCGATTGGTAGTACGGACGGATGCTCTCGTGGACGCCGGCGAGTTCGATGGTTTCTTCGAGCGCGCTGACGACGAGTTGCAGGTCCTGTTTCAGGGCGTGTTCGCGGTACTTACCGCCCGACATCCCCTCGTTTTTCTCCGTCGAGGAGATGACGCCGAGCATCGCGAGGTCCGCGAGATGGTCGCGCATTCGTCTGCTCGTGAGAGCTTCCGTGCCGATGTGGTTACACAACTGTTCGTAGCGCGGGCGGATGTCGCGCGACCGGGCGGGGGTGTTCCCCTCGGCTTCGATGGACGTGAGCGCGTAAAGGATGAGTCGGGCGTGTTGCGTGAGGTCCGCGACGCCCTCCATGATCCGGTCGCGTTCGAGTTTCCGCCGCGCCTCTTGGACGTGCTGGTCGACGACTTGTTCCGCGGCGTCCTTCCGCGCGAGGTCGCCGGCTTCGAGGAGCAGGTCGAGCGCTTGCCGGGCGTCACCGGCGTCCTGTGCACCGTAGGCGGCGCAGAGCGGAATCACGTCCTCCGCGAGCGCGCTCTCGTGGAACGCGACTTGATCGCGCTGGCGAAGCACCTTCTGCAGTTCCGTCGCGTTGTACGGCGGAAACGAGACCTCCTTCTCGCAGAGCGACGAACGAACTTTCGCCGACAGGGAGTCGCGGAACGAGAGGTCGTTGCTGATACCGATGAGTCCGATTTTGGCGTGTTCGAGGTAACCGTTGCTCCGCGCACGCGGAATCTGATAGAGGATGGAGTTGTCGTTTATGTGGTCGACCTCGTCGAGGACGATGATGATCGTTCCGCCGAGTTTGTCGAGTTCGTCCCACAGGAAACTGTACACCTGCGCCTGCGGGTAGCCGGTGTTGCTGATCTGGTCGGCGGGGTCGCGGAGCGTGTTGACGAGTCGAACCGCGACCTGATAGCTCGAATTGAGTCCATCGCAGTTGATCTCGATGACCGAAAGCGAAATATCGTCGTATCGGGCGGCGTCCTCTTGGAGCTGCTTGAGCAGGAATCGCGTCGCGGCGGTCTTTCCGACGCCGCTTTTCCCGTAGAGGAAGATGTTCGACGGTGCCTCGCCGTTGATTATCGGCTGAAGCGCGGCGTGATACTCCTCCAGTTCGTCGTCCCGACCGACGAGATTGTTGGGCGTGTACTCCTCCAGGAGAGCATCCCGATTTTTGTAGAGGGAGTTATCTCGGTCGAAACTGAACGATGACATTACCGAACCTTTTCACCGAATGGTATATAAAACTGGGCCGTCCGTTGTTTCTTCTGTTTCTCGGTGTTTAAGTATTCCGCGGGTCGAAAGGGGTGCGCTGTTTCCGATGTCCGTACCGAATTCGGTGTTCTGATTCCGTGTTCTTGTTCGATGTTTTGGTTCGGTGTTCCGGTTCGAGATTCCGATTCGAAGTTCCGGATCGACACCCGTCCTCCGCGTCGGTCTTCGTCGCCGATCCTCTTCGTTGACGGTCGTGATTTCCGCAGTTGTGATTTCCGCAGTTGTGATTTCCGCCGGTCATGACTTCTGATGTTCGAGACGTTCGATTGTCGTACGTCTGAAGGAGTGCACGACCGGAGGACGTTTCCCTTGTAGGCTCTCCCTGCGCGGAGTACGGACAAAGTACAGACGCGGCCGACTTCACCTAGCAGTCGACCGACGAGAAAGGCGGACAGCGGAAACGGCGGGGTAAGCGCGAGGTAAAAAGCGGAAAGAAGGGTTTGAAGCGGTTGCGGGGACGTATACGCGTCGAATCAGAAGGGACGCGTCTGCTCGACGTTCGGTGTTTCTCCCGTTCTTTATAAAAACACACCCGCCCCACGATTTCCTGTGTTTTGTCGGGGGGGAGGGTATGGTAGCGAAAAAAGAGCCTCTGAAAAGACGATAGTTTTATTAGGTACTCCGTTCAACCATATCCGTAGTACAAGAACATAGAGTAAGTTAAACTGAGTTCAACTAGATTATTGTTGTTTCCGTCGGCCGTCTTCCCTCCGATCGGCGGTTTTACCGTTATCGTCGGTATCGTTTCCCGCCGGTGTCGTTTCTCGTCGATATTGTTTCTCGTCGAGGCCCGCTTTCCGATTCTCGTCACCCTTCCCGCCCGACGAGAACAACGGAAACGACGGGGTGGGTGTTCGGCAACCGACGCTCGTGAACTCCGCGTTCGAATCGAACGTACGAAACGAGAGAATCGCTCACGTTCTCTCGGAATAACGCGCTCACAGCGTCTCGATCACTCCGACGCATTGCTGACGAGACTCGACTCGCGTCGTTCACCCGTTGCCGCTTATCACCGCCGCTCATCGCCGCGACTCTTCTACTTCCTATCGTCACTCGCTACCTCCCGTCGTCACTCACCGCCGTCTACCGCCGTTCGTCGCTCGTCCAATTACCTTCGACCAAACAGCGGAAATCACGGGGTCAGTGTTCCGGCAAATCGGCCCGTTACTCGAACTCCGCCCCCTGAATTCCGCCTCCTTGGTTCCATCTCCCCAGGTTCGAACCGGTCGAGAAACAGCGGAAACCGTGGGGTCGATTCGACACGAGGATGGCGACGCGACAACCGCGAACGGTTCGGACGCGGTCGATGCCGATTCGGACGCGTACGGCGCGCTCTTCGGGTGACGACTCGGTCGGGACTCCTTTCCCGGATTCGAACGACCCCCATCGTCGTCCGAGCGTCCGCATCGGAACTCGACCCTCGCTGTTCCGAACTACCGCCGTTCGAACCGTCAGACGACCGTTCTTCGACGATGCCGTCTCCGCCAGAACAGCGGAAATGATGGTGTTCGAGGAGCGCCGAACGGACACCGTCGGCGAAACGGATACTCGGCCTCGTCGCACGTTCCGCAACCGTCCGAACCGAAGCAGCCGAAGGGTCGAAGGACGAGAATCGAAGAGTCGGCAAACCGGCGAATCGGCAAATCAACAAATCGACGAAGCGGAAAATCAACAAATCGGCGAAGCGGCGAAACGACAAGTCGGAGAAACCGCAAATCGGCGGAACGGCGAAGCAGGTAACTCGAAATTCGCCGAACGATTTCCCCACCGAAACAACGGAAATCGCGGTGTCGCGGTCTCCGTCGTCGCGTTTGGAAGCTCCTTCTCGAAACCGTCGTTCGGCTCGAAAAACTCGACTCAAAACCTCTAACCCAAAAACCACCAAATCGAAAACACCGCCCGATAATCCGGCTCGAAACGACTCGAAAGGTCTCGACTCAGAGATTCTGCTCGACTTCCAAGATACGCGCGTCACACCCCTCGCAGGTCGCGGCCACGACCTCCATCGAGCGACAGCAGGATTCGACCGTCTCTTGTTCCGCCGCGATAGTGCCGCCGCACTCCGGACACGTCTCGAGGAAGATACGAAGACCGCTCAAGATGCGACTCTGGTTGTCCACGGTGAGTTCGTCCCAGTCGCCGTAGCGGCCGCTGAGGACGCGAGCAGCGGCGAGGTCGGCGACCAGCGCGGCGTGAGACTCCCACTGCCCGAGCCGTCGACCGTCGATTCGTGCGAGGAAGGCGCTGTCGTGTTCTTCGAACTCCAGATCCTCCTCGTCCGCGCCGAGGATGCGACTCAGGTCGCTCTTTTCGGCACCTTCCTCCGTGACGCGTTCCATGGCGTCGTGCCACGTCGTTCGGAACTCCTCGTCGAGACAGAGGTCGTCGATGTCTTCGCACGGGGCGATGACGTTCGCCTCGGTGAGCACTTCCTCGGGTTCGCGGTCGGTCTCCTGCGGGGCGGGCGTCGCCACCTCGTGCTTGTCGAACAGCCGCAGTAGCCGGTCGGGGAAGTACTTCTTCGTGAGCGCTGGCGTCCCTGGCACGAGATACCCGCGGAGGTAGATCGCTGCCAGACTGAAAGCGAAAAAAGCGACGCCGAGGACCGGCGTGACGAACATCAACCCCGCGCTAGCGAAGACGGCTATCGTCACGTTGACTATCGTACAGGGAGTACAGCGGTTCTCCCCCGTGTACTCCGGCTGCCGGAAACGGTCGACGAATCTCGGAAGCTCCGTACTCATTTCGTTCGCTACTATTCCGCTTCGACAATATATACTTATTGCTAAACACGTCTGAAAAAATCCGGAAAAGGCGAGAATCGGCGGAGAAGGCGAGGAAAGCGGGGAAGGCAAGAAAAGGCGGAGCAGACGAAGAAAGGTGAGGGAGGGCGAGGAAAGCGGGGAATAGACGGGAAAGAGGGGGAAAGCGGGAGAATAGACGGGGCGTCGTAAAAGGCGGACGTCGTCTCAGGCGACGGATCCGGAGACCCCCGCATCTCGCTATCACCGTTCTCGTCCCGGTTGCTACCGTCGTTCGGACGGTTCCGCACTCGGAAGGCGAATCGTCACGGCGCTCCCTCGCGGTCGGTTCGAGTCGAACGCGAGTTCACCGCCGAATTTCCCGACGACCCAGTTCGTCAACCAGAGACCGAGTCCGCTTCCGTGCTGAAGTGCCGTCTCCCGACCCTCGCTAAGCACCGACCGTTCTTCCTTCGGAATCCCCGGACCGTCGTCGGTCACGGTTACGTCTATCCACTTGCCTCGGTTCGATTCGACGGTCGCCGCCGCGATAGTAACGATGGGATTCTCCCGGTCGTTGTGTTCGACCGCGTTTTCCAGTATCTCGTTTACGACGGTATCCAGCGTCTTGTCGCCGTACACCCAGGCGGCATCCGGGAGGTCGGCGGTGAGTTTCACGTTCGGATACGATTCCCGGAGGTCGGAACAGGCGCGTTCGACGATGCCCGTGATTTCGGTGGTCGTCCTCGTTTTGCTCTTTCTGTCGAGCGTCTCCCCGATTTCGCGAGCCTTCTCGCTGACGTCGATCAGCTCGGTCGCTTTCCGTTTTATAATCTCGGCGCTCTCCGCCGTCTCCGGAATCGATTCCACGAGGTTGTCCGCGTGACCGAGTACGACGTTCAGGTCGTTCCGGAGGTTGTGGCGCAGAATACGGTTGAACACCTGAAGCCGCTGCTCTCGGCGGAGCAACTCCTGTCGCGTTCGAATCGAATTTATCGCGTACGCGACGCTGTTTCCGAACTTCGAGAGAACGCGCCGTTCGGTTTCGTCGAACGCGTGCGGGTGGTCGGCGTACACGTTCAGCACGCCGTAGACGGAATCCCCGTACTGGAGCGGAATCGCGGCTCTACAGCAGTAGTCACGCTCGAGCGTCTGTTCCCACCGTCGCTCGGGCGAGTCCGCGGCGACGTTCCGGTTGATCCGTATCTCCCCGAGTTCGACAGCGCGCGAGGCGGACTCGGACTCGGCTCCCGTCGTTTCGTCGCGGAACGCGGCGTCGGAACACCCTCCCTCGGTTTCGGCGGAGACGCGCGGAACGACCTTCCCGTCGTCCACGTCCCCTATCCACGCGTGGAGATACGATTCGGAGCCCGCGAGACGTTCGCAGACGGATTCTTCGATTTCCTCGCGGGTCGTGGCTTCGAGAAGCGACTGGCTGACGTCCCATATGAGGTCGTTGATGTCGAGCTGTCTGCGGACGGCTCGCTCGGCGCGTCGGTGGGAGACGGCGTTTTCGATTCGATTCGCGAGCGCGACGAACTGACGACGCCCCGTTCCTTTCCGGAGATAGTCGGTGACGCCGGCCGAAATCGCCTCGCTCGCCGTCTCCTCGCTCCCGCCCCCGGTCATGAGAATGAACGGAATCTCCGGGCTCGCCCGCCTGACCGCATCGAGCAGTTCGAGCCCGTTCATCTCCGGCATCTCGTAATCACTGACGACGCAGTCGAACTGCTCTCGTTCGAGGCGGGCCAGGGCCTCCGTTGGGTGGTTCTCGGTGTGAACCGTCACGTTGGGGTGTTCTTCCCTGAGGACGTTCGACGCGACCGTCGCGAAGAACTCGTTATCTTCGACGTGCAACACCCGGACAGGGCGACGTTCCATCCTACACTACTGGTCTTGCAGGTGACCGATAAATAACTTTGTCCTGTCTCCTGATTTCCAACCGATGGTATCAACTGACGGTCACCGACGGTCGTTTCCGCCGCCTCCGTCTCCTCCGCCGCTTCAACCGCGTTCGAGCGGGTTTATCCCGGCCGTTCGCGTAGGTGAAGCATGGATCCTCGAATCAGCATCGTCACGCTCGGCGTATCCGACTTCGAAGCGTCCGTTCGGTTCTACGAAGCGGGTCTCGGACTTCCGATGCGAGAACGAGCGGACGACTCCCCCATCGCCTTCTTCGAGTTGGCGGGAGCGTGGCTCGCCCTTTATCCGCGGGAACTGCTCGCCGAAGACGCGACCGTCTCCCCCGACGGAAGCGGGTTCGAGGGGGTTACGCTCGCCCACAACGTCGAATCGAAGGCGGAAGCGGACGCGGTTCTCGACGAGGCGGTCGCGGCGGGCGCGGAGCTAGTGAAACCGGCGCGCGATACCGACTGGGGAGGGTACTCCGGCTACTTCGCCGACCCCGACGGTCACCTCTGGGAGGTCGCGTGGAATCCCCACTGGGAGTTCGACGAGGCCGACGAGGCCGACTAGTCCTCGGACACCGCGTCGCCTTCCCATCCCTCGCTGTACACCGATTCGTCGGGAACCCCGATGTCCGCGAGTTTCTCCTTCGTTTCGACGACCATCTCCGGCACGCCGCAGAGGTAGAAGTCGGTGGAATCGGGGTCGGGAACCACCGCTTCGACGTGCTCTTGAACGTGTCCGGTTCGTCCCTCCCACTCCGCTTCCGAGAGCGAGTAGGCCACGGTGAGGTTCTCGTGTTCCGCTTCTAGCTGATCGAGCGTTTCGCGGTACATGATGTCCTCCTGCGTTTTCTCGCCGTAGAGGAAGGTCGCTCGCCCCTCGCCCGCTCGAAGGTACCGCTTTAGCATCGCCACCGTGGGCGTGATGCCGGTGCCGGTCGAGACGAACGCCACGTCGGTGTCGAAATTTCGGAGGTAGAGGTTCCCGCCGAGGTCCTCGATTCGGATCGTATCGCCGGGTTCCCGGTCGTGCATGTACACCGAGGCGGTGCCGTCGTCGTATCGCTTTATCGCCAGCGTGATGCTGTTCGTCCCCGGAAGCGACGTCGCGGTGTAGGGACGAACCACTTCGTCGTCCTCGTCGCCCCCTCCGCCCTCGCTGTTTCCGTCGCTGCTTCCGCCCTCGTCACCGCTTCCGTCCCCGTCGCCTTCCTTCTCCTCCGCGTCTCGTTCGAAGTGGAGGCGCGTGTGCTGGCCGGGTTCGAAATCGAACGGTTCGTCGTCGACCAACCGGAACTGTTTCACTCGCGGCGTCATCTGATGTATCGACGCGATTTCGACCTCTCGCATGGGTGATGCAAAGTCCGTGCGACCCGTAAACGAACCGGCCGAGAGCCCCCTCCCGAGGAGTTCACCGACTTCGCGGAGTGGCCGCAGGGCATAACTGCGACGGAGACTGAGCTATCCCATGGTAGACGTGTCCGACCTCCCCGACGACTTGCCCCGGAACAAACGGCGTTCCATGCGGCGAGTGCGGACGGTGAGCCGCCTGCTGGACGAGGCGTTCCGCGTCCCCGGCACGAACTTCCGATTCGGCCTCGACCCGGTTCTCGGCCTCCTCCCGGTCGGCGGCGACGCCGCCAGCGCGCTCATCTCGCTCTACATCGTCGTGGAGGCGTATCTGATGGACGTTCCCCGGCACGTTCTCGCCCGAATGGTTGCGAACGTCCTCGTCGACGCGCTCGGCGGGTCGGTACCCATCCTCGGGTCGCTCTTCGACGCCACGTGGAAGGCGAACCGCCGCAACCGCGAACTGCTCGAAAAGCACGTCGAACGCTACTGAAGTTCGCGCTCGGTTACGTCTCGTTCGCGAGGAGTTGGGCGACCGAAACCGCCGCGAACGCGGCGACGAGAATGACGCCCCAAACCAGGTCGGGAACCAACGAAATAGGTGGAACGCCGAGCCACGCCGCCGCCGCCGTCAACACGCCGACGGTGGTGATGCGGCGGTAGTAGCTGAACCACGGGACCTCGTCACCGACCTCCGACTCGTCCCCCCGCTTGGTCTCCGTCGCACCCTCTCCGTGGAGATCGAGGTAGGGGTCGAACTGGTCGGCCAGCGGCCCGCGCTCGACGATGCCGCGGCTCTTCTGGTACTCGATGATACCCTCGCTGTCCAGTTTCGGGAGGTGCGATTGGTAGAGCGCGATGTAGACGCGTTGGCGCTCGTCGGAAGTGAGCGCCTGGACCGTGGTGTCGTTCTCCCACGCGGCCACCTGTTCGGCGATGTCCCGCATCTCGACCGGGCCGTCCGTGTCCTTCAGGTAGCGCAGGGCGTCTCGGCGGCGTTGGGTCTGGAGGATGTGGAAGATCTTGTCGCGCGAGAGGGGTTCCGGACGTTCCGCTTCGGTACTCCCGAATCCGCCGGTCGTCGCCGAGTCGGATTCGACACTCATCGTCCTGCGGTCCGGTACGCGTCGCTTTCTCCTCGCCGTCTGTCGTTCAAGCCGGGATTGCCGCCGCCGTTTCTCGTTAGGCGCCGTCCTCGTCCCGGTAATCGGTCGTTTCGTTGCTCGCGTGCCATGTAGTTCAATATCTACGGTGGATTTTAAAAAGGTGTTGGGTCTGCGTCGGTGGTAAACGACCCGTTTCCGCTCCGTTCGCGCTTCGACCGTTCGGCGTTCGCTCGGCGTTCGAGACCGCTCTCCTCGTCGATCCAGTCACGAGTCTTTTAATACCTCGAAAGCGAAACTTTCTCCGACGATGGCGAGTTTCGATAGGGGAGAGTACCGGCGGGTCGTTCGACGGCTCGCGAACGACGTTCACGAGCGAATGGCCGCCGGAATGAGCACGCGCTCCGCCCTCTACCGCTCGGTCGGCGAGTGCGTCGTCGACCTCTGGAACTTCGACGTGTCGCTTCGCATCTGCGAACTCTCGGAGCGCGACCCCGAAATCGAGGTGGTGGCCGAGGTGGTCTCCGAAGACGCGAGCGACACGCACGCGGACTACGAGGTGTACGTTCGAGCGATGGCGTTCTCCGTCCTCTCGCAGGACGTCCGCGAGACGGTCGAAAACACCGTTCGGACGGACGCCGAAGTACCGAACTCCCGCGACGCGGGTGAACTCACCGAGTAAGGCAGTGCACTTACCCGTCGCGAGTCCATCCTTCCGCTATGTCCGACTCCGACCGCTCAGACGAGGAGTTCTCACCCTGTGCTAACTGCGGTGCGCTCGTCGACCTCGCCGACCACCACGCCACGGTGATCGTCGAGCGCGGCGTCACCGCCAACGAGACCGAGCGAGTGACGCTCCACTTCTGCAGCGACGACTGCTTGGAGGAGTGGACGGGACCGCTTCCGGAGTGACCGGGAGCGGTTTGCGGGCACCCGTCACGACACCCGAGTAACCGGCGCGTACCGCAAAAACGCTCTCCCTGCTTTACACGCTTTCGAATCCCACTCCCCGCATGGAGCTTCCGCGTCCCGAGTCGCCGTGGAAACGCGCCGCGCTCGTCGCGGGTGCCGTCGTCGGGTTCCTCGCGTTCTCGCTCGTCGGCTTGCCCGTCGCGCTGCTCGCGGTGGAGTTCGTCGTCGGAATCGCGGCGACGGTCGTCTCGGTACTCACCGAACCTCGTAGGGGTCGGCGTCCGGCATGAACCGCCCCAAATCGACCGTCTGCTGGTAGTCCGACGCGAGGATGGCGTTCAGCCTCGCTCGGAGTCGATCGGCGTCGCGCGGTCCCCACTCGCGCGGGTCTCGGACCGGCACGACGAGGAATCCGCGACCCTTGATTTCCTGCGCGTGGAGCGACTCCATGTCGACGTCCAACTTCTCCGCCTGCGCGGTGAACTCCCAGAGGACGTGTTCGGTCGCGCGCTCGCCGACCGGAAGCAGGACGTGCGCGGCGATGGCGCGGAGTTCCGCGTCGAAAAATCGCTCCATGTCGGCGTACTCCGAGGGAGTCGGTTTTCGACCGTCCGGAAGACAGCACATGTGGAGGTAACTCGCGAACAGGTTCGCCACCGCCGGTTCGTCGCTGTAGGCGTCCCCCAGAAAGCCCGCGTCGTTCAACACCGGTTGGAGGCGCTCGCCGACCTCGCTTCCGGTGAAGGGGACGCCGGTTTCGGCTCCGCCGTGGACGCCCGGATGGTCGCCGACGACGTGGAAATCGGCGTTCGCGTCGCCGTAGCCGAACACCGCGCTCGGTCCGCCGGGGGTACACTCGTACTCGCAGGGCGGGCGCATGCCGAACGGATTGCTCGTTCTATCCGTGACGTTCTGCACGGGACTTCGTAACACCGTGACCGTTAAAGGCGACGCGGTTTTCGGCTCGAATCGGCCGGTCGGCTTACGGGACTCGAAGTCGTATCGCCGGGGCATGGCGAACACCGACAGCGGTTCGATAGAACTGTCCCGACCGGAAGCGCGAACCGTCATTTCGGCGCTCTCGGAGTTCCAAAGCACGGGCGGCGGAACCGAGGGCGAGCGAGCCCTGAACGTCAGGGAGCACCTGAAAGAGGAGTTCGGGTTCGAGGAAGAGGAGACGCCGAGCGCGCTGTTCGAGCGGTTCGGCGAGGGATTCTTCGAGGACACGAGCAGCGAGACCGTCGCGCTGTCCGACCGCGAGGCGGAGACGACCGTCTCCGCGCTCTCGTCGTTCGAGAATCAAGCCCCCGACGAAAACCGCGAGACGCTCCGCGACGTTCGACGCCGGTTCGAAAACGAGTTCGGCGTGAGCGGCGCGCGGTAGCCTACTTCTCGCTCACTTCCAGCACCCGACCCGCCGCGATGGTCTGGCCCATGTCGCGCACCGCGAAGCTTCCCAGTTCGGGAATCTCCGAGGACGGTTCGATGGAGAGCGGTTTCTGCGGTCTGATGGTCACGACCGCCGCGTCGCCGCTCTGGATGAAGTCGGGATTCTCCTCCTCGACCTCGCCGCTCGCCGGGTTGATCTTCTGGTCGATGGCCTCGATGGTGCAGGCGACCTGCGCGGTGTGGGCGTGGAAGACCGGCGTGTAACCCGCGGTGATGACGCTCGGGTGCTGCATCACGACTATCTGGGCCGTGAACGTGTCCGCGACCTTCGGCGGGTCGTCCGCCGGACCGGCAACGTCGCCGCGACGGATGTCGTTCTTCCCGACGCCGCGCACGTTGAATCCGACGTTGTCGCCCGGTTCGGCCCGCGGTACTTCCTCGTGGTGCATCTCGATGGTCTTGACATCGCCGCTCACGTCGCTCGGCTGGAACGAGACGGAGTCGCCCGTGTTCAGGGTTCCCGTCTCGACGCGTCCGACCGGCACCGTGCCGATGCCGGAGATGGTGTAGACGTCCTGGATGGGCAGGCGGAGCGGCGCGTCCGTCGGCGGCTCAGGTTCGGGCAGGTTGTTCAGCGCTTCGAGGACGACGGCGCCGTCGTACCACGGCGTGTTGTCGCTGTGGTCGACGACGTTGTCCCCCTCCAGCGCCGAAACCGGGATGAACTCGGCGTCGTCGGTGTCGAAACGGACCTGGTTCAACAGGTCTTTCACCTCCGCGACCACCTCGCGGTAGCGGTCTTCGTCGTAATTGACCGCGTCCATCTTGTTCACGGCGACGATGAGTTCGTTGATGCCGAGCGTCCGCGCGAGGAAGACGTGTTCCTGCGTCTGCGGCTGGACGCCGTCGTCCGCACCGACCACGAGCACGGCGTTGTCGGCCTGCGACGCGCCCGTGATCATGTTCTTCACGAAGTCGCGGTGGCCCGGCGTGTCGACGATGGTGAAGTAGTACTCGTCGGTGTCGAACTCCTGGTGGGCGATGTCGATGGTCACCCCGCGCTCGCGCTCCTCGGCGAGGTTGTCCATCACGTAGGCGAACTCGAAGCCGCCCTTGCCCTTCTCCTCGGCTTCCTTCTTGTGCTGTTCGATGACGTGCTCGGGTACGCTCCCCGTCTCGAAGAGGAGTCGCCCGACCAAGGTGGACTTTCCGTGGTCGACGTGGCCGATGATGGCTAGGTTCTGGTGTGGTTTGTCTGGCATATCCCCATTCCCCGTATCTGATGTTCTCGGTCGCCAGCCACAAAAACGGTTGCGTCGAAATCGTCCGTTTCCGCACGCTAGGGGTCGAATTAACTCGCTCGCGGACGCCACCATCGCCGGAGAAAGTATTTATCACCGAACCGTGATGATGACGTTACCACATGTCCTCGCTCTCCCGGCGCGCGGTTCTCCGGTTCGGCGGTGCGACGTTCGCTTCCGGCGTGGCCGGGTGTTCCAGTCTCACTTCCTGGTCGGGACCCGATCCCCCGAAAATCGTGCATTTCGGAGCCATGAATTTCGACGACGAACCGCACACCGTCCGCGTGCTCCTCCGAAAGGACGGTAAATCGGTGTATCGGAAGTCGCTTCGCTTGAACGCCGGCGAACCGGCCGACCCTTCCGGCGGGGCGTTCGACGGGTATCCGACCGAGGCGGGTGCCGACGTCGTCTACGCGTGGCGGGACGACCAATCGAAAGAGGAGCGACGCGAACTCGATTTCGGCGACTACGGCACCGACTGCGTCGGCTTCAAAATCCTCGTCGGGTACCACGACGAACCCACTTCGGACGTTTCCATCTGGCGGACGGTGAACTGTAACGCGGACCGGTAGTACTCGGCAAATCGCCGCTCGCCGCTCCCCGCCGTTTTAAGCCGCTCACGCACCACTCTCGGATATGAAAGCCGCAGTTCTGAAAGCTTACGGCGAACCGCTTGCCATCGAGGACGTACCGGAACCCGACCCCGACGACCACGGCGTCGTCGTCGAGACCGAGGCCTGCGGAATCTGCCGGAGCGACTGGCACGCCTGGCAGGGCCACGGCGAGTGGGCGGACGACCAGGTTCCGGTCGGACAGATTCTCGGCCACGAACCCGCCGGACGGGTCGCGGCGGTCGGGGAGCGGGTCGAGAGCGTCCGCGAGGGCGACCGCATCGCGGTTCCGTTCAACCTCGGACGCGGCCACTGCGGCTACTGCCGGAACGGTCACGGCAACGTCTGCGAGAACGGCATCGCCCTCGGCTTCGAGGAGGCCGCCCCGGGCGCGTTCGCCGAACGGGTACACGTCCCCTACGCCGACTACAACGCGGTGCACCTCCCCGACGGCGTCTCGCCGGTCGAGATGGCCGGCCTCGGCTGCCGGTTCGTCACGGCGTACCACGCGCTCGCCCACCGCGTCGACCTGACGCCGGGCGACTGGGTGGCGGTTCACGGCTGCGGCGGCGTCGGCCTATCGGCGGTTCACGTCGCCGACGCGCTCGGCGCGAACGTCGTGGCGGTCGACGTGGACGACGCGAAACTCGACCGGGCGCGGGAACTCGGCGCGGACGAGACGATAGACGCCCGCGCGGAGGACGTTCCCGCGACGATTCGCACCCGTCTCGGCGGCGCGCACGTCTCCGTCGACGCGCTCGGCATCGCCGAAACGTGCCGAAACTCCGTCGATTGCCTCCGTCGTCGGGGCCACCACGTCCAACTCGGACTGACGACCGACGAGGAACGGGGCGAGATTTCCCTCCCGACGGACGCGATGACGATGCGCGAGATCACGTTCGTCGGTTCGCGCGGGATGCCGCCCTCGCGGTACGACGAACTCCTCCGGATGCTCGAACGCGGGACGCTCTCGCCCGAGAAACTCGTGACGAAGACGGTGTCGCTGGCTGACGTGCCCGCCCGCCTCGGCGCGATGAGCGAGTTCGAGACGACCGGAATCGAGGTCGTCGAGTTCTCGAACTGAGGCTACCGCGGGTCGTTCCGAGCGGTTTCAGCGAGAAAACGTAATTCACGGGTGGTCCGGGCGGAAGGTTCGGAGTACGAACTCCCCGGCCGGTCTCGGCCTCCTCCGAATCGCGCCCATCGTCCTCCTCCTGTCGGCCACTCCCGTCATCGGAATCTTCCTCATCGCGGGCGCGGCGACCGCCGACGCCGGATTGGTCGGGTGGGTCGGCATCGTCGTGATTCCGCTCGCGCTCCTCGGAATCGGACTGTACCAGCCGACCGGGGATCGGTCGAATCGGTGGCCCTCCCTCGAAGAACGGGCGTAGAAGGCGTCGCTCACACCGGCGCTTCTTCGAGACAGCGCACCTGCTCCCAGTCGCCCGACTCGTCCAGCCGGTAGAGCCGCTGGCGCGCGTCGGGGATGTACACCTCCTCTTTGACGGCACCGATCTCCGTCAAACTGTCCAGCGCGCTCCTGACCGTCCGCGCGGAGAGCCGCGACCGTTGGACGATCTCCTTTTGCGTGTGGGAGCCGTCGTACTCCAGAACTTTGAAAACGAGCTTCGCGCTCGGCGGGAGGTCGCACAAGCGAGCCAGCGTCTGCTCTTTCATGAACGGGACGACGGACGCCGACCACTAAATTACTCGCTAACTTGGAGGTAACCCAGTGTCGCTTGTGTCACCGGTAAAAGCGGAGGTTCTTTTATGGATGGCTGTGAATCATAAGGTATGCAGCCTGAACTTGCAAGTCGGGAGCGCGCGTCCGACGTAGACCTCCTCTTCTGCCGAGAGTGCGGAGAGCGTTTCGACGCCGACACCGCGACGGACGACGGCTGGCGGTATCGATGCCCGAACGACGACTGCGACGGAGAGGGGATTCGAGAGGACCTCTATCCGGTAGAGGACGTACTACCCTCCCGCCGATAATCGAGACGGCGTTCGACTATCGCTCCCGCTCGTTTTCTTTCGCGGATGCTCGATGGAAACCCTTTAAGTCGCCGCACTCCCCGGAGACGAACGTCGAATGCGGATAGACGGACTACTCATCCAGGTGCTCGCAACTCTCATGCTCGTCGCCGGGCTCTCGGTCACCGGCTACGCGCTCCTCCAACCGCCGCAGGGTGACACGACGTACACGCTCTCGGTCGAGCGGGTGAACGAGAACGAACCGGGCGTGCGCTCCGCGTCGGTGGAGTACGGCGACCTCTCGCGCGAGGCTCGCGTCGCCTTCGGGCGCGCGAAGCTCGACGGTTCGTACCGGTTCCCCGAGACGCCCCCGTCGCAGTTGGACGTCAACTCGTTCGTCGTCACCGACGACGCCGTCTTCGCGCTCGAAATCACCGAGCGCGAGCACATCACCGAGCGGATGGCCACCCTGTTCGGCGGGACGATAACCGCGCTCATCGGCGTCTTCGTCTTCGTCTCGTGGCTCGACGTGGTCAGCGGATTCCGATCCCGGACGAGCTAACTTCCGGTCAACTCCGCCACGTCTTCGACCAATCGGTCCGCGTACTCCCGTCTGATTCGGAGCGCCTCCTCGCGCGGGAGCGTCCACCCGTGTTCGATGCGGTCGGATATCGGGTGGTAGCGCGTCGTATCGAACCCCATCGTGGTCAGGTAATCCTGCACGCGAAGCGACCCGAGTCCCTCGTTGATGGCCGCGGTGCTGAGCTCTCGCACCTCGGGAAACGGCGGGATTCCTATCTTCTCCGTCCGAATACCCGTCTCACCGACGACGACGTCCTTGTACTCCGTCTGCTGGAGGAGGTTCGCGACGTCGCTCACGAGGCGCAGAATCTGACTCGGGAGGGCGGTGTCCGGCGCGCGCCACTCGACCGTCGGCGACCGGTGGCGGAGGCGAACCGGCGTCAGCACCGCGTCTTCGCGCTTGAAGTACTCGGAGAACGTCCCCGTTTCGATACCGCGCTCCCGCGCGATGAGTTGGAGGACGAAGTACTGCTCGTCGATGCGCTCTTCCCACTGGTCTTCGCTCTCGGCGTAGTCCCAGAGGTCGCGGTAGCGCGCGAACGTCGAGTGCGACTCGTAGCGATACACCGCGGCGCGCGAGGAACTCGCCAGTTTGCTCCCGTCGAAGTACGGCGACGAGGAGACGAGCGCGAGCGCCGGGTCGAGCGCCGTGAGCAGGTTCAACTGCCGAACGACGTTCCCCCGGTCGAAGTGGACGTGCGTCCCCGCGCAGTTCTTCGCGTACTCCATGTCGTCCCCGTACATCCGCTCCAGCAGTCGCCCGCGTTCGCTGGTGACGGGGAGCGATTCGCGGGCGAGCGGGGTTCCGAGCGGAACCAACGATAGGTCGCGTTCGTCCGCCGCGTCGCAGACGGTTCGCAGTATCGACCCGAACTCGCGGCGGAGTTCCTCCGCGTTCGAGACGGGCGGCGTCTGCACCTCTATCAGCGGCGCGACGAACTCGGGAACGACGTGCTCGCTCACCTCGGCGAGGCCGTCCGTGTCGGTCGCTAATTCCCCCGATTCGTCGATAACCCAGTATTCCGCTTCGAGTCCGATTTTCATCTTCCCCCTCCCCGGTCGGTGACCATCGCCGCCCACCTCGTCCCCTCCCTCTCGCACTTCTCGCCCCTCGCGTACCGCTGTGCCCGGCCTTTGGAGATTCGAACGTCACCGAACGATAGGTATTGTAGGACACTCGTCTGTTAATATCTTACGCGGATTATGTCCCTTCAGAGCCCCCAGAACGAGACGATTCCCGCCACCGTCACGACCGAGAGGAGCAACTGGAGCGGCGCGCCGATTCGGAAGTAGTCGGTGAACTTGTACCCGCCCGGCCCGTAGACGAACAGGTTCGTCTGGTAGCCCACCGGCCCGAGGAACGACGTGGAGGCGGCGAACGTCACCGCGAGGACGAACGCGAAGGGGTTCGCGCCGATGTCCACCGCCGCCTCGATGGCGACCGGAATCATGAGGACGACGCTGGCGTTGTTGCTGATGACCTCGGTGACGAGGCCCGTGGCGATGTAGAACACCCAGAGCACGGCGACGACGGGGAGGAACTTCGCGCTGGCGGCGACGAGACCGCCGAGCAGTTCCGCCCCGCCGGACTGTTCGAGCGCTATGCCGAGCGGAATGACGCCCGCGAGCAGGAAGATGACGTTCCACTCCACCGAGTCGTACAGTTCGGTGGGTCGCAGCACGCCGGTCACGACCATCGTCACCACGCCGCCGAGCGCCGTCACGAGGATGGGGAAGATGTCGAGCGCGGCGAGCGCGACCACGCCGAAGACGATGGCGAGCGCCGCCGGAATCTTGTCGGTTCGGTAGTCGGGGTCGGCCACCTCGTGCGCGACGATGAAATCCCGATTCGCGGAGAGGCGGTCGATGCTGTCCGCGGACGCCTGCACGAGCAGGGTGTCGCCGACGCGGATCGTTATCCGGTCGAGGCGGTCCCGGATGAGTTCGCCGCGGCTTCGAAAGGCGAGGACGGTGGCGTCGTACCGCTCGCGGAACGTCGAACTCTCCAGCGTCTCGCCGACGAGCGTGGAACCGGACGGAACGACCACCTCGACCAGCGTCTGCTCCTCGCCGGGTTGCATCTCCGCTTCAGACGTCGGCGTTCCGACGGGCGTCAACTCGTCCAGCGTCAGGAGCGAGCGGAGGGTCGACCGGTCGGTTCGGAGTTTGAGCACGTCGCCCGCCCGGACGGTCTTCTGGCCGAGGGGGTCGAGGAACGCCTCGTCGTCGCGGACGATCTGGAGGATGTCAGCGTCGAATATCGCCCCGTCGATGGCGTCCTCGACGGTCTCGCCGACGAACGGCGAGCCCTCTTCGACCCGCACCTCGGTGAGGTAGTCTTCCATCTCGTACTCCTCGATGTAGTCCTCCTGCGGCGGCACGCGCTCCGGCAGGAGTCGATGCCCGACGAGCAGGAGATAGAAGCTCCCGGTCACGAGGACGACGAGTCCGAGGCCGGTGAACTCGAACATCGAGAAGCCGTGGAGCGAGGGGTGCTCGTCGGCGAGGCGCGCCGCCACGTTGCTGGCGAGGATGTTGGTCGAGGTGCCGATGAGCGTGAGCATCCCGCCGAGCATCGAGGCGTACGACAACGGGATGAGCAGTTTCGAGGGTGACGTTCTCCCCTCGTGCGCGAGGTCGGTGATGACGGGAACGAGAATCGCCACGACGGGGGTGTTGTTCACGAACCCGGAGGCGGGGCCGGCGACGCCGATGGTGGCGAACAACTGCTTTCGGAGGTCGGTCCCCGCGAATTCGGCCAGTCGGCTCCCCAGTAGCTGGACGACCCCGGTCTGGCTAACGCCGGAACTCAGGATGAGCATCGCCAGCACGGTGATGGTCGCCTCGTTCGAGAACCCCGAGATTCCCTCCACCGTGTCGATTCCGGTCCACGGTTCGAGCACCATCAGCGTGACCATCACCAGGATGGCCGTCACGTCCACGGGCAACAGCTCGGTCGCGAAGAGCACGAGCGCGAGCACGACCACGGCGAACACCACCACCATGTCCGTCGTCACGCCCGCCCCGGCCTGCAACATGCTCGAAAATACGGAGGTACCTCGGAAAAAGCTTTCCAGACGACCCGCGGAAAAACGTTTTTGTAAGTTACAAGTGACGAAAACAACGGATTTGAAAAATATTTCGAGCGCTTTCGCATATCATCGAACACCGCTCTCCTTCAACCCGCGGTGAGCGTCGTCGCCGCTATCTTCGTCGGCGCGAACGTCGGCGGCTCTTCCCGGGAGTCGCTGTCGGTGCGCGCGTCGCCTTCGCGCTCGGCGCGGTCGCACTCCCGTAGGTCCGTCGTCCCCGCTCTTCGCCGCTCGTCCGGTCACTCGACCAGTCGCTCCATCGTCTCCCTCTCCCCCGGCGAGAGACCGTAGGCTCGATAGACGAGCCGGTCGATGGCGGCGTCCGTTCGCGCCAGTTTCTCGTCCAGCTCCGCGGCGCGACGGCGGGCGTCGAGGAACTCCGCCGCGCCGTCGGGCGTCGGCACGCGGAGCGATTCGAGTCGGTCGCGGAGCGAGATGGTCTTCGTCGCCCGGTCGGGGAACGCGTCGCCTTCGACCGCCGACGGGACGTACCACCTGAGCAGGTCGCGCCACGCCGCGTCGCCGTCGAACGTCAGCGCGGGAATCGGCTCGGTTTCGACGAATCCCCACGAATCGACGCCTTCGCTTCCTTCCTCTCCGCTCCCTCTTCCCTCCTCACCCCCTCCCGTCTCCCTCGCGTCCTCGCCGGGTCGATACCGCGCCGTGGCCGCGAAGACGAGTTTCCCGCCGCGTTCCTCGACCGACACCGAACCGAGTCGGAGACCGTCCCGCGCGCTCGTCGTCTCGGCCAGTATCGAGTCGCCGAGCGGTTCGGCGACCTCGCCGAACCGGGGTCCGTCCGCTTCCGGAAGTCGAACGTCGACGCCGTCCCGTTCGCGTCGGAGTTCGCCCATTCGGTTCGCGAGCGCGGCCAGCGCGTCGCGCTCGTCCGCTCCCGCAGGGACGGGCAACCGCTCAGCGAACATCGGTTTGAACCGGAGGTACCCCCCGCTGACGTGCGTGCCGCCGTACACCTGTCTGAACCAGCAGGCCGCCGCGGTCGAGTTGACGACCGCGAGGAGGTATCGAAGCGGGAGGTCGGAGCAGGGGCGCGGGCGAACGCTGTAAAGCGTGTTGAGGGCGTAGAAGCCGTCCGCGTCGTACGTCGCCGCCGGACGGTCGCTGATGTCCCGCAGCAGTAACTTCTCGCACTCGAAGACCCCTCGGTCGCGCAGGCCGCCGTACTCGTCCTCGCCGATGAGCGACGGATCGAACCGTACCCACTCGCCGTCCCACTCCAGCCCGTAGCGCGAGACGTCGCCGCCGCAGACGAGCTTCTCGCGGTCCGGCCCGGGGTCGTCCACGACGAGCTTCTCCCGCACGTTCCCGGTGTGGATTCCCTCGGTCAGCGAGACGTGTTCCCCGAGGTCGTCGTGCTCGCGCAGGAGTCGCTCGGCGACCGGGACGAAGGCGGGGTCGATGCCGACCGGAATCACCCTGTCGCCGAGTTCGTCCACGAACGACCGGGAGAGCGTCGTCTCCGTCGCTCTTCGGATCCCACCCGGCGAGTCGGCCTGCCGGACCCGAATCGTCTCGGTCGGCCCCGCGTCCGTCTCGACGGTGACGACGAGCGGGTAGACGCTGGCGTCCGCGAACACCGACGCCGCCGACACGTCGAGCAGTTCCACCAATCGGTGACGGTCGAGGAGGCGGTTCCGGAGCGTCCGCCCGTACCGCGCCGTGGTCCACTTGTTCGGAACGACGCACGCCACCCTGTCGCCGAGTTCCGCCATGCGCTCCAGAAACGGCACGTAGAGGTCGAACGACCCCGTCGCCGAGTCGTACCGCTCTTTGAGGTCGGATTTCGTCTCCGCCGGGATGTGTCGGCTCCGAACGTAGGGCGGGTTGCCCACGACCGCGTCGAATCGTCCCCCTCGGAGCACTTCCGGATCGTCGCCGGCGAGCGCGTCGCCGACCCGGAGGTTGTCGGCCGGCCAGACGCCCGTTTCCAGCCACACCGCCGACCGGGCGAGTTCGACCGCCAGCGGGTCCACGTCCACGCCGAAGACGCGGTTCTCGGCGACGTACCTCCGCGCCCGCTCCGCCGGTTCGTCGCGCGACTCCGCGAGGCGGTCGATGGCGCGGACGAGGAAGTGACCGCTCCCCATCGCGGGGTCGAGCACCCGGGCGTCCTCCGTCCCGTCGAGCGCCCGCGAGACGGCGTACTCGACCACGTCCTCCGGCGTGTAGTACGCGCCGACCGCCGCCCGGCGCGCCGGCGCGTCGACGAGCCGAACCCCGTCGTCGGTTACGGTCGGTTCGCGGTCGAGCAGGCGTTCGTACGCCCCGCCGACGTGACGGGTCGAGAGCGATTCCCAATCGACGTCGGCCGCCAGCGACGAGAGCCGCGCCTCCGTCGCCGGCGACAGCGATTCGAGTCGCTCCCGCTCCGCTTCGAGCTCCGGACCGGCGGCGAACGGCGGTTCGCTCCGCCCTCGCGCCGCCGCGAACGCCGCGACGAGAGCGCGAAACGTCCCGACCAGCGCGGCGTCGAACGCCCGTTCGATTTCGTCGTCCGGGTTCTCCGCGTCGAGTAACTCGTCCGTGACCAGTTCGAGGGCTCGCCGGACGACACCGTCCGGAATCTCCGACTCGCGTCCGTCGCCGCCGCGGAGCGCGTCCATTGGTTCCGAATCACTCCGTTGTCGGATAACTCTACTCCGCGTACAGCGAGTAGGCGATGGCGGCGAAGCCGATGACGGTGAGCGCGCTCTCGATGACGAGCACGAGGTCGCGGTTCACGGTGAACACCTGATCCGCGAGCCCCGCGAGAATCGCGCCGAGGGTGACGACGCCGAACCCCACCGCCAGGGACCGGAGCGCGGGCGACCCGGTTCGGCGGTACGCCTTGAACGCGAAGTACGTTATCACGCCGCCGAGGACGAGCGTGAGCGTCTTCAGGGCGATGACGAGTGGCGTGACGTTCATGTTTCCTTTCGCACCTCCTCCCACAGTCGTTCGAGGCGTTCGTCGGTCGTCCGCGGCGGTCGCTCTATCGTCACGTCGAACTCGCGGTCGTCCGTCAGCGCGATGTTCACGGACTCGACCGCGATTCGATACCGCGACGTGTGGTGCCCGTCTTCGCGGATTTCCGTCAGCTCCGTGACGAGCGAGGCGTCGCTCAGCGTGTCGAGCTTCCGGTAGAGCGTCGAAAGCGGGATGTCGGTCGAATCGGCGAGTTCGCGTGCTGTCATCGGGTTGTCTAGTTCCATGATAATTCGTCGGCAGGCGGGGTCATCGAGGGCGTCGAGTATATCCTGCAGTTCGGGCGCTTCGTCTGCCAAGTCCCGCACCATTCGGCCCCACCTTTCTCGGCTCGACACATAATTGGTTCGACTACTGCGAGCGTTCTCGTCCCCCGAGGATCACCGAAAAATCGCCCGAGGGAGCGGGAAACTACCCCACCATTTCCGCTGTTCACCGACGAAATCCGAGGAGTCGGTAATCGCGGTCGGGCGTGTACCCGCGGAAGAGCATGCTGTTCGCCAGCACGCTCACGCTGGAGAACGCCATCGCGCCCGCCGCGAGCGCGGGTTGCAGGAGGCCGAGCGAGGCCAGCGGAATCATCGCCGTGTTGTAGCCGAGCGCCCAGAAGAGGTTCTGTTTTATCTTCGAGAGCGTCCCCGCCGAGATGCGGACGGCTTTCAGCACGTCGCGCGGGTCGTCGCGCATGAGCGTCACGTCCGCCGCCTCGATGGCCACGTCGGTCCCGCTTCCGATGGCGGTTCCGACGAAGGCCGCGGCGAGCGCCGGGGCGTCGTTCACGCCGTCGCCGACCATCATCGCCCGCTTTCCGTCCGACTGCACCTCTTCGACCGCGGTCGCCTTCTCGTCCGGGAGCACTTCCGCGCTGACGCGGTCGCGGTCGATACCGACCCGTTCGGCCACGGCGCGGGCGGTCCGCTCGTTATCGCCCGTGAGCATGCGCACGTCCAGTCCGCGCGCTCGGAGGTCGGCGACGGCCTCTTTCGCGCCGGCTTTCACCTCGTCGGCGTCGGCGACCACGCCCGCCAGTCGTCCGTCGACCGCGACCAGCATCGCCGTCTTCCCCTCGCGTTCGAGTCGTTCCATCGCGCCCTCCGCGGGCGTCGGGTCGATTCCCTCGTCGCGCAGGAGTTTTCGATTGCCGACGAGGACGGTTCCGCGACTCGTCTCCGCCCGGACGCCGTGCCCGGGGACGTTCTCGAACGAGGTCGGCTCCTCGACCTCGACGCCGCGCTCCCTCGCACCCTCGACGACGGCTTCCGCGAGGGGGTGTTCGCTCCCGCGCTCCGCGCTGGCCGCCGCGGAGAGGACGAACTCTTCGGTCACTTCGGGGCGCGAACCGCTCTCGACCGCCTCGACGCCGCCGTCGGCCGCGGGTTCGACGGCGACCACGTCGGTCAGGCGCATCTCGCCCTCGGTGAGCGTCCCCGTCTTGTCGAAGACGACGGTGTCCACGTCCTTCACTCGCTCCAGCACGTCGCCGCCCTTGAACAGGACGCCGGTGCGAGCGCCGATGGCCGTGCCCACCATCGTCGCGGTCGGCGTTGCGAGGCCCAGCGCGCAGGGGCAGGCGATGAGCACCGCGCTGGCGAAGACGACGACCGCGAACTCGAACCGCGAGACGGCTCCGCCCGCCGCCTCGGGGCCGCCCGCGACCGGACTCCAGAGGGGGAGGGCGTTCGCGAGTCCGGCGAGCGTCTCGGGGAAGAGGTACCAGACGAGGCCCCAGAACAGCGCGTTGGCGATAACCGCCGGAACGAAGTAGGCGCTGATTCGGTCGGCGAGGTTCTGAATCTCGGGTTGGCGGGACTGGGCCTCCTTCACCGTCCGGACGATCTGCTGGAGGGCGGTCTCCTCGCCGACCCTCGTCGCCCGAACCGTGAGCGCGCCGTTCTCGTTGATGGTCGCGCCGATGACCTCGTCGCCTTCGCGCTTTTCGACGGGGACGGACTCCCCGGTGACCATCGACTCGTCCACCGCGCTCTCGCCGTCCTCGACGACGCCGTCGGTCGGAACCTTTTCGCCGGGGCGGACGCGGAGCAGGTCGCCTTCTTCGACCTCGTCCAGCGGGATTTCGCGCTCGTTTCCGTCCGAAATCACCGTCGCGGTGTCGGCTTCCAGTTCGAGCAGTTCGCGGAGGGCGTCGCTCGCCCTGCCTTTCGACCGGGCTTCGAGCCAGTTACCCATCGTGATGAACACGAGGATGAGCACCGCGCTGTCGAAGTAGGTTCCGCCGGGGACGAGATTCAGCAGGACGGCGACGCTGTAGAGGTACGCCGTGGTCGAACCGAGCGCGATGAGCACGTCCATGTTCGCCGTCCCGTTCCGCACGAGCGCCGTGTAGGAGTTCTCGTAGAACTCCCTGCCCAGCGCGACTTGCACGGGCGTCGCCAGCAGGAACTGCACGAGTCGGATATCGACGCCGAACAGCGTCTCGCCCAGAAAGTCGGGGAAAAAGAGGTGTTCGAACATGAAAAAGACCAGCGGAAGCGCGAGCACCGTCCCGAACAGCGTCAGGCGGAACTGCTTCCGAATCTCCGCGTCGCGCGCCGCTCGTCGGGCGTCTCCGTCCTCGTCCTCGGCGTCGTCCTCCCGGACGGACGCGTAACCCGCCGACTCGACGGCGTCGTAGAAGTCCGCGACGCTCGCTTCGGCGGGGTTGTACTCGACGCTCGCCTCGTCGGTGGCGAAGTTCGCGTCGGCGTGCAGGACCCCGGGAACCGCTTCGAGCGCCGCTTCGACCGACTCCGAGCAGTTCGCACAGGACATGTCCGATACGCCGACGGTCGTTCTCGCGCGAACCGGTTCGTATCCCGCGTCCTCGATGGCCGCGTAGACGTCCGCCAACGAAACCTCGTCGGGGTCGTACTCGACGGTTCCCTCGTCGGTGGCGAAGTTGACGGTCGCTTCCCGCACGCCGTCGAGCGATTCGAGCGCCTCCCCGACCGTTCCGGAGCAGTTCGCACAGCTCATGCCGCGGATTTCGAGTTGCGTTTTTTCCGTCACGGTCATCTCCTTGTCACTACCTACGGGGTTCTTATTCATGCACCTTGTCCTTTAGAAACCTCGAATAGCGATGCCAGAAACCTCCGATTCGTTCGGGCGAAGCGCCGAAATACATCACCGAAAAAACCGAAACCGGGTGTTCGCCTCGCTTCATCGGCAGTACACCGTCGTATCCGCGACGTTTTACGTAGAAACGAAGATAGCTTTCGGCGATACGTCGCGCCCTCCTCGCGTTCGCGCTCGCCCGCTCCGTCGTCACCGCCTGACGCACCTCTTTTTCGACGGCATGGGGTCGACTCCCGGTCCCGAAACCACCCGCTTCTCGGGCGACCTCGCTCCCGGGCTGTCGGCGGAAGGGATCACCGACCGCGCCGCCGGCGGCGACGCGTGGGGACCGGTTCACCGCTGCCGATTCGAGGCGACCGGCGTCGGGAACGGGAGTCGAGTACGTCGAACGGAGACGCTCGAAGCGACGAGCGTCGGCGCGACGCGGGTGACGCGGCCGCCGTGGTACGCGGAGGCGACGAAGAACACCTCGAAGCGGTGACTCACCGCTGCCCGGTCGGTGTTCGGTCCGCCATCGTCGCGGAACGCGCCTCTCGAACCGCCCGTCCGCCGAGCGCCGCCAGCAGTACCCCGACTATCGCGTCGCCCCAGAGGGGAAGCGGCCCGGCGCTCGCGACGACGAAGGGTCGCGTCGTCTGCCAGAGACCGAGCAGTCCGAGGAAACCGCCCGCCGCGATGCTCATCGACCGCCCGCGCCACGCGGAGACCGCCCCGGCGAGCGCGAGGAGCAACACCGCGACGCCGACGAGCATATCGTTCCAGAAGTTCTCGGCGAGCATCGCCTCGTAGACGACGAACGGTGCGACCAGCAACCAGATGCCGAGCGGTGCGCCCGCCACGACGGCCCTGTTCTTCCGCATTGCGTACCCTCCGAACGACGCTCCCGACGATAAGTCGAACGGCTACCGGATCAAATTAACTTTCATTAGTACAAGTACGGGTGATTTATCCGTCCGAGAGTCGTAGCGACGACCGATGCGAGACACCGCGACTCTATCGGATTCGTACACCGTCGTGAGCGAGATTCTGATGCCGAACGACGCCAACAACCTCGGACGGGCGCTCGGCGGGTCGATACTCCACTGGATGGACATCTGCGCCGCCATCGCTTCCCGTCGATTCGCCCGACGGCAGGTCGTCACCGCGTCGATGGACCACGTCGATTTCCTCGGTCCCATCGACCTCGGCGACATCGTCGTCGTCGAGGGGTACGTGTTCGAGACCGGGCGGACGAGCATGGACGTGTTGGTCGACGTTCGCGCGGAGCGACCGAGCGAAAACGAGGTGCAGGCCACCGCGACGTCGTTTTTCACCATGGTCGCGCTGGACGACGACGAACGTCCGACGACCGTTCCCGACGTCGCCTGTCCGACCGAGGACCAGGCGACGCTCCGCGACGACGCGCTTCGACAGCGTCGCGAGCGCCGGGAGTCGCTCGAAACCGCCCCTTAAGACCAGTCGAGCGACCCGGCGTCCCGGTACTCGGCGACGTTCGTCTCGAAGAAGTTCTTCTCCCTGTTCAAGTCGGTCGCCTCCGACATCCACGAGAACGGATTTTCGGTTCCGTACCGCGCGTCCATGTCGAGTTGGCGCAGTCTGCGGTCGGCGACGTACTCGACGTACTCCGCGAACTGCTCCGCGCTCATCCCGACGATTCCCTCGGGACAGGCCTCGCGGGCGTAGATCTTCTCCAGTTCGACGGCTCGCTTCACGAGCCGGTCAATCTCCGCCTCGAACTCGTCCGTCCAGACGTCGGGATTCTCTCGTCGAATCTCATGGATGAGGTCGACGCCGAACGCGAGGTGGAGCGACTCGTCGCGCATGATGTACTCGAACTGCTCGCCGACGCCGACCATCTTCCCCCGTCGTTTCAGGCCGAGCATCATGGCGAACCCCGCGTAGAAGAAGATTCCCTCCATGATGACGTAGAAGCCCACGAGGTCGCGGACGAGCGCCCGCACGTCTTCGGTCGTCTCGACGCTGAAATCGTCGCGGTCGACGGCCCGCGTCAGCTCGACGACGAACTCGTCCTTCTCGGCGATGGAAGGGATGCGGTCGTACATCCCGTACAGGTACTCGGGGTCGAACCCGAGCGAGTCGCAGCAGTAGATGAACGTGTCCGTGTGAATCGCCTCCTCGTACGCCTGTCGGAGCAGGTACTGGCGGCACTCCGGCGCGGTGACGTACTCGTAGAGGGCGAGCACGAGGTTGTTCGCGGTCAGCGACTCGGCGGTCGAGAAGAATCCGAGGTTCCACTCGACCAGCCGTCTTTCCTCGTCGCTCAGTTCGTCGCCGCTCCACTGCCGCACGTCGTCGCCCATCGGAATCTCCTCCGGGGTCCAGTTGTTGGCGACGCCCGCGCGGTAGTACTCCCGCGCCCAGTCGTAGTCGATCGGCAGTATCTTGTTCGGGTCGTGTTGGTTGTCGATGTCGAGTATCGTCATCGTTACTGGCAGGCATCGCAGGTCGGGTCTTCGACGCTCGGTAGGTCGTCCGACGCGTCGTTCGTTTCCGTCTCGTCGCTCGCTCGGCTTTCGTCGCCGGTTCGCGTCCCGTCGGTTCGGGTCTGCGTCTTCCCGTACTCGGCCGTGTCGACGGTGGATTTCTCTATCTGGCTCGCGCCGAGCGTCCGCAGGTAGTACGTCGTCTTCAGCCCGTGCTCCCACGCGAACTGGTACACGTCGTCGAGCAACTGCCCGTCGGTCGAGGGGAAGAAGACGTTGTGCGACTGGCTCTGGTCTATCCAGCAGGCTCGCCGCGCGGTCAGCCGAATCTGGTGACGCGGGTCGATTTCGAACGCGCCGCGGTGCAGTTCGCGGAGGTCGGACGGGATGGACTCTATCTCCCCTATCGAGCCGTCGTGGTACTTGATGCGGTCTACCATCTCCGCGTCCCACAGGTCGCGTTCCTTCAGGTCGTCGACGAGGTGCTCGTTGACGACGGTGAAATCCCCCGTGACGTTGGATTTCACGTACAGGTTGGAGTACATCGGTTCGATGGAGGGGGTCGTCCCCGCGATGGTCGAGATGGTCGCGGTCGGTGCGACGGCCATCGTGTTGGAGTTGCGCATCCCGTGGTCGGCGACGTGTTCGCGGACGCGCTCCCAGTCGAGGCGCTCCTCGAACTCGACCGGAATCTCGCGTCCCCGCTCCTCGGCGAGCAGTTCGACGGTGTCCTGCGGCAGGAGGCCGCGACTCCACTTCGACCCCTCGTAGCTCTCGTAAGTGCCCCGCTCTCGCGCCAATCGGGAGGAGTTCAGGACGGCGTGGTACGACACGAACTCCTGCGTTTCGCCCGCGAACTCGACGGCGAGCTCCGACCGCATCGGAATCCCCCGCTCCAACAACGCGTCGTGGAATCCCATCACGCCCAGACCGACGGGTCGGTGGCGCGCGTTCGACCGCTCGGAGTCCTCGGTCGGGTAGTAGTTCAGGTCGACGACGTTGTCGAGCATCCGCATCGCGGTTTCGACGGTGTCGGCCAACCGCTCGCGCCGGAGTCCGTCCTCGTCCACGTGCCGGGCGAGGTTCACGGACCCGAGGTTGCAGACCGCCGTCTCGTCCGTGCTCGTGTTGAGCGTGATTTCGGTGCAGAGGTTCGAAGAGCGGACGACGCCGGCGTGGTCTTGCGGCGACCGGACGTTGCAGGCGTCCTTGAAGGTTATCCACGGGTGTCCGGTCTCGAACAGGCGCGTCAGCATCGTCCGCCAGAGCTCCCGCGCCTCGACCTCCTCGTACTGCCGAAGCTCACCCCGCTCGGCCGCCCGTTCGTATGCTTCGTACCGCTCCTCGAAATCGGTCCCGTAGGCGTCGTGCAGGTCGGGAACCTCGTCCGGCGAGAAGAGCGTCCAGGTCCCGCCCTCCCGGACGCGCTTCACGAACAGGTCGGGAACCCACGCCGCCGTGTTCATGTCGTGGGTGCGGCGGCGCTCGTCGCCCGTGTTCCGTTTCAAGTCGAGAAACGCCGGGAAGTCGAGGTGCCACGGTTCGAGGTACGCGCAGGCCGCCCCCCTCCGCTTACCGGAGCGGTTGATGGCCGCGGTCACGTCGTTGCTTATCTTCAGGAACGGGACGATACCGCTCGACTCGACGCCCGTCGATTCGATGCGCGAACCGGACGCCCGGAGGTTCGTCCAGTCGGTTCCGATGCCGCCCGACCACTTCGACAGGCGGGCGTGGTCGCCGTATCGCTCGAAGATGTGGTCCAGGTCGTCGGCAACAGTCGTGACGTAGCAGGACGATAGCTGCGGTTGTGTCGTCCCCGCGTGGAACAGCGTCGGCGTCGAGGGAACGAACCGAAGCCTCGACATCGCCTCGTAGAACTCTTCCGCGCGCTCCCGTCGCTCGCTCGCCTCCTCCCGGAGGGCGAGCCCCATCGCCACCCGCATCCAGAACGCCTGCGGCAGTTCGACGGGCGCGTCGTCGATTCTGAGGAAGTATCGCTGCGAGAGCGTCTCCATCGCCATGTAGGAGAGCAGGTCGTCCCGCTCCGGTCGGAGCGCGTCGGCGAGTCCGTCGAGGTCGTACGAGAGCAGGCGCTCGTCCAACAGGTCCGCGTCGACGCCTCGGCGGACGTTCTCGACGAACGCCTCCCGGTACGCCCGTTCGTCGTCGCGCGAACCGACGACCCTGCGCCGATACCCCCGCCGAAACGCGTTCGCCGCGACGTCGTCGTACGCCGGGTCGCGCTCGATGCGCGCGCTCGCCGCCTTCGCCACGGCGTCGTACTTCTCCTCGCGGGTCGCGCCGTCGTACAGTTCCCGCTCTACTTCGCGGACGAGTTCCTCGACGGCCTCGTCCGCGACCGATTCGACCCCCGTTCGCGCCCGTTCCACTATCGAGCGAATTCCCTCGCTCGTCGTCGTGCTGTGACTCATTGGCTCCACCCTGCCCTGTCCGACGACGGAGGTATAAAGCTTTCCAACTAGACTTTCACTTTCTAAAGTCTAGTTGATTAACGTCGCGTCAGTTCGTCTCGTGTATCTTCTCGCCGCGGTTCAGTCGCTCGGCGATGACGTAGGTCTGTTCGGCCTCCCGGCGCGTCGGGAAGTGGGCGGCCATGTAGCGAGCCAGCGCGACGAGCGCCAGTTCCCGCTCGCGCTCGTCCTCGCGCAGGTCGAACTGGGCGAACGACGCTTCGAGGTTCTGGAGCGTGTGGAAACCGGCGTCCTCGCGGAGGAGTGCCCGGCCGAGCGTCCGCTTCAAGTCGGCGGGGTCGCCGCCCGCCGCGAAGTGCTCCGCGACGAGCCTCGCGGCGTCGTTCACGCCACCCTCCTCGTCGAACGTTTCGAGCAGCGTTTCGCGGAGGTCGGCGGGGTCGGCGTCCGACGACTCGACGTTCGGCAGTGGCGCGGGCGGCGTGTTCAGGAAGCGGTCGAGGTAGACGCTCATCGCGCCCGTCAGGACGCCGCGGTACAGCGCGGTCGAGCTCGCCCGCCTCGCGGCCCGCTGCACGGCGTTGTTGTAGGTGAAGGTGTGGTGGACGGTGTTCCAGTCGCTGAACTCGTTGGCCGTGCCGAACCGCGCGATTCGAACCACGGACGCGAAAGCGACGCTGTCGGCGAGTTGCTCGCAGGTCGCGCCGCCCCGAATCGCGTCCGTCAGCGCGTCGAGGCTGGCGTGCGGGTCGTCGGAGAGCAGGGTGTCCGCGAAGTCGTCGGGCTCTTCCCACGTCTCGTTCGCGCCCGCTTCGACCAGCGCCGGGAGGTCGTCGAAGACGTCGAACAGGAGGTCCGCGAGGTCGATGGGCTGGGTCCACGACGAGAGCTCTTCGCTCCGCCGAGCGTCGGTCAGCCGCGGGATGACGCTCGGCAGGACGGTCGAGGCGTGCTCCCAGCCGACGTGGTCCAGCAGTTCGAGGCTCTTGTTGACGAAATCGAAGCTGTGGCCCGCGTCGAGGTAGAGGTGGTCGGTCGCGGCGGCGTAGAGCATCTCGGCGACCCGCTCCGGTTCGAGCGTCGCGATGGCTGTTTGAAGGCAGCGTTCCGCGCCGTCGTCGTCGCGCACCTCGGCGCAGTCGCGGAACCACCGTCGGAGGCGCTCCGCGGGCACCTCCCGCGTCTCGAAGGAGGGCTGGTCGAAGTGCGGCGCTTCGCCCTGGCAGTCGGAGGCGACGTGGCGAAGCCCCGTGAACAGCGCCCGCGGGCGGTCAGCTTCCCGGAGGTCGGGGAGCACGTTCGCCATGCAGGAGTGGATGGTCAGCCCCGAACTCCAGCCCTGCTCGCGGTAGCGCGTTCCGAACTCCGCTCCGATTCGCAGGGGTTCGGACGCCGGTACGTCCTCGTTCGACAGGCCGATGACCGACTTGGCGACCACGAGGCGGAGGTTCTCCTCGAGGCCGGTTTCGAGCCGTCCCTTCCAGCGCTCTTCCGGCGGTCCGTCCGGTTCCGGGTGGAGGTCCACGTACACGCCGCCGTCGCGCTCCTCGACGGGGTACGCCTGCACGTCGTCGGCCCACGGGTCGAACGTGTCGCCGCACGAGAGTTCGAACCGGGCGTGGTGCCAGTGGCAGGTGAGAATACCGTCGTCGAGGCTACCGTCGCTCAACGGGAACCCCATGTGCGGGCATCTCAAATCGGTCACGTACGGTTTCCCCTCGTGCCAAAATGCGCCCAGAGAACGGCCGTCAACGTTGATTGCCATCTTCTCCTTTTCTTTCAGTTCTTCAATGTCAACTGCTTTTACGAAGTTATCGTTCGTCTCCGAACTCATGTTAATCACTACCATATGGGAAAGTGTAAATGTTCGCTCAAACGAATTCCTGTAAGAATACTGTGGTGATGCAAAAAAGCGTCCGTGATTCGGAAGGTGAGGAAAACTCACGGCCGTATGTCTCCCGTTCGTTGTGGTCGAACCGAAGAAAATAGCTCGTCCGGCATCGGTGAAACTCTCGGCAACTGACGGGGATTCGCGCCGAATAGAGAGGATGCATTCACGAGACGCTCAAAAAATATGGGATTTCGTCACCTCCGCCACGGACCGGCTGACGCCCACCAGCGAGGTGAGAGCGTCGTCCGCAGTGAGCGTACAGCGAGCCTCGAACGGATCGGTCGAGTCGTCGGAAACTGTTTTCCATATCGGTGGCGTGTTGCAGACGGGGTAACTATGACCACCGAAGAAAGCGAACGTCTGGCTCGGCGCATGCAGGAGGATGTTTGGAACGAGGGAGATCTGGACGCGATCGACGAGCTCCTGGCCGAAGACTTCGTCCAGCATTCCCCGTGGGAGGCGTCGGAACTGCACGGTCGGGGGGAGTTCAAACGACAGGTCGAGGAGTTCCACTCGGCGTTTCCCGACCTGGAGGGCACCGTGGACGAGGTGATCGCGGACGGTGACCGGGTCGCTAATCGGTTCACGATGCGTGCGACCCACGAGGGCGAGTTCATGGGCGTCGAACCGACGGGCGAGACCGTGGAACTCCAAGGGACGATCTTCGCTCGCGTCGAGGACGGGAAGATTGCTGAACGGTGGGTCGTCGACGACGTCTACGGTTTCCTAAAACAGCTTGGCAAAATCTCCGAGGGGTAGTCGTGCGTCCCCGATATAGCGGCTGTACCAGCGAGAATCGGGATACCCAGCGAGCCCATCTTCCGGGAGTGGTTCCCGGTACCTGTCTCTGATTTGTTCGTGGACTTCCTTTACCGCCCACGCTCGCCGTGAACGTTCGCTCGCTACACGTTACCAAACCCTTCCCTAAATCGGATTGCGTTACCTGTATGTTAGTTAGCGACGCCCTCTTGGAGTCGCTCGTACCGGTCGGCGAACTGCGACCGACACGACGGGCAACAGAAGTGGTACAGTTCGCCCTCGATGCGGGTGGACTCGCCCTCGCTCGTGACGGTGTTGCCGCACTCGACGCAGTCGGGCACGAACTCGATGGTCCCCGGTTGCGGGTTCCACTCGTCGTCCACGAGCAACTGCACGTCGTATTCGAGGACGGCGTCCTCCCCGATGGCGTCCGAGAGGAGCGTCTCGACCGCCCGTTCGCGGAGGTTCGTCTTGCAGACGAGGTGCGCGTCGGCGGTGACGAAGACGTGCTCGACGCCCTCGAACGACGCCAGCGACTCCTTGACCTCGTCGACGCGACCCGGCTTGGCGTTGACGGTGACGAGGAGCGAGAGACCGTCGGTGAGGATGTCGTGGTCGAGGTCGACCGTGAAGCGGCGGATGACCCCCAGTTCCTGCAGGCGCTCGACGCGGTCCGACACCGTCGGCGGCGAGAGTCCGACCGTCTCGGCGATTTCGTTGTACGGGCGGCGCGCGTCCTCCACGAGCAACCGAATTATCTCCCGGTCGGTGTCGTCGATTTGTCTCATTGCGCTTCGATTGAAGTGGGGTGATAAAACAGCTTTCGATATTTCGCTCCCCCCGTCGGTACAACCACTGTCTACTGTGTTCGAACACAAATTCCGCTCAGTAAATAAATGAATTATCCGACCGACGCGCGGCGAGGGAGGATTTCGCGACGAACTCGAAACGGAGAAAAAGGGCGAACGAGAACGTTCTAGCATGGTAACGACGATATCGGTCGATGGAATGAGCTGCGGTGGCTGCGAAGAGAACGTCGTCGACGCGCTCGAAGGCGTTTCGGGCGTCTCCGAGGCGAGCGCCGACCACGAAGCCGGAACCGCGACGGTCGAAGGTGACGCGAACGCCGACGAACTCGCCGCCGCCGTCGAGGACGCCGGCTACTCGGCTTCTCCCTGAAGCGTTGGTCCTTCCTCGCGCGCCTCCCTCCCTCGGTCGAGGAGCGCGCCGACGTTCACCGTCTCGCCGGTCGCTACGGACTCGTACGCCGCTTCCGTGAGCGCCGTCACCTGCAGCCCGAACCGCCCGGACACCGCAGGTTCCCGCTCGCCCTCGACCGCTTGCACGAACGCGACGAGTTTCCGCCGAGTGAGTTGGCGAAATCCGGTGGTCGATTCGTCCGCTCGGACGCGCGTCGTTCCGTCCGCGTCGACGACGGTCATCTCGCCGTCGTGGTAGTCGATGCGCCCGTCCGTCCCCCAGATGACGATTCCCTCGTGCGGGTCGTGCGCCGACCCGTCGCCGGTCACGCCGATGCTCGCGGTAATTGTCCGCCCGTCGCGTTCGAGCGTGGCGGCTAACGCGGAGTTGACGTCGACGTCGTGCCCCCGGTTGTCGGTCACCGCGGCGACGGACGCGGGGCGCGCGTCGGTCGTCCAGAGAAGCGCGTCGAGCAGGTGCGACCCGGAGTCGTACAACTGACCGCCGCCCGACAGGGAGGGGTCCGTTCGCCACGTTCCCTCCTGAATCGATATCCACTCCTGTCCGAGATAGCAGTTGACCGAGTGAACGTCGCCGATACGACCGCTCTCGACCGTCTCCTTCAGTTCGCGAAAGAGGGGGTGGAAGTGTCGCTGGTAGCCGACCTGGAGAACGCGGTCGAGTTTGCTTGCCGTCTCCACGAGGTCGACGGCGTTCTCGACGCCCGTCGCCATCGGCTTCTCGACGAAAACGTCGACTCCGGCGCGGAGGCAGTCCATCGCCTGCCGGTAGTGGAGCGTGTGCGGCGTGACGATGCTGACCCCGTCCAGTTCGTCCCCGTGCGCTTCGAGCATCGCTTCGTGCTCCGCGTACGCCGGCGCTCCGTGCGTCGATTCGAACGCTTCGCGCGACGCCGCCGAAACGTCCGCCCCTGCGACGATTTCCACGCCGTCGATGTCCGCGAGGATTTCGAGTTCGATGCTTCCGAGACCGCCGAGGCCGATAGCCCCCAGTCGCGTGCCCATACTCGTCCGCAGTATCTCGCGGTGATAAATGAATCGGATTCTGTGAACGACGGTCTCCGCCGACGAACCCCGTTTACGGACGAAATCGCCTCATCTGTCGAGGATACGTTTGTCGGCTTATCAGTCCTTCCTTTACACCTGATGACGTGTTTCGAATCGCCCAGAATACCTATTGAACGCCGCGTCGCCTAATTGATAGAAGGGTGATAAAATGGCCGATGTAGCAGTAATCCACATGGATATGATGGCGAAAGGAGGTGGAGAAGCGGTGGCGATGAACGTCCTCGAAGCGTTACAGGCCGACCACGACGTGACGCTACTGACGCTGACGACGCCCGACTTCGAGGAGCTCAACGACTACTTCAACACGGACGTCGACTCGGTTTCGGTGCGGAAGGCCGGTCACCTCGCGCCGTTCGTACACGAGACGTACGGATTGAAGTACTACGTCCTCCAGAACGCGCTTCTCAGTCGATACGCTCGGCGTCACGCGGACGAGTACGACCTGCTCGTCAGCACCATCAACGAACTCGGCCTCGAAACGGACTCCGTCCAGTACATCCACTTCCCGTTCGACTGGACGGTCAGCCTCGACAACCGCGAGCACATCTTCCACCCCACGGTAGAGGACGACTCGTTCTACGAGAAGCTCTGTACCCGAATCGCGGGCGTCAAACGGGAGGACATTCGGGCGAACACCCTCCTGGCGAACTCCCGCTGGACGGCGTCGGTCGTCGAGGACGCCTACGGGACGAAGCCCCGAGTGGTGCACCCGCCCATCGACACGAGCGAGTTCGAACCCCGCCCGTGGGAGGAGCGCGAAGACGGGTTCGTCACCCTCGGACGCATCGAGCGGAGCAAGCGCATCGCGGAGATGATCGAGATAATCGACGACCTCCGAGAGCGCGGTCACGACACCCACTTCCACGTCATCGGTCCGACGGTCGACGAGGAGTACCGAGAGGAGGTGGCGGCGATGGCGCGAGACCGTCCGTACGTCGAACTGGAGGGCGAGATTCCGCGGTCAGAACTGGTCGAACGAGTCTGCAACCACAAGTACGGCATCCACGGCAAGCGGTTCGAGCACTTCGGGATGGCCGTCGCGGAACTCGCCGCCGCCGGCGCGATTCCGTTCGTTCCGAACGACGGCGGACAGCACGCCATCGTGGACGACCGGGAGGAACTGCTCTACGAGTCGCCGTCCGACGCCGTCGAGAAGATGGACGGCGTGCTCTCGGACCCGTCGCTCCAGCGAGACCTGCGAACCCGCCCCGACGAGATACGCCGTCGGTTCGGACGAGAACGCTTCCGCGACGAGATTCGCGCCGTCGTGACCGACGCGCTCAAGGGGTCGGACGGCCGCCGCTCCGGCGTGCGGGTCGAACTACCGGACGACGTGGCCGAGAGCACCGATTAACGCCACCGCGAGTACACCGCCTCCAACGAGTCGACCGTCACCTCCCACGAGTAGTTCTCCTCGGCGTAGGTCCGGCAGGCGCGGGACGCCGACCGACGAGCCTCCGTCGATAGCTCCGCCCACGCCATCATCCGCCGCGCCAACGCCTCGGGAGCCGCCGCCTCCGCGAGCACCGGCTCCGGAACCCCGGCGTTCGATTCGAGACCGGAGAGCAACTCGACCGTCCCGCCGACCGGCGTCGCCACCGCCGGAGTTCCGCTGGCAAGTGCTTCGAGCGTCGCCAGCCCGAATCCCTCCAACTCCGTCGTCGGCAGGACGAACAGGTCCGCGGCGGCGTACGCGCTCGGCAGCGCCTCGTCCGGAACGTATCCGAGAAACGTCGTCTCGTCGGCGACGCCGAGTTCCGCCGCCGTCCGCTCCAGTTCGTCCCGGAGCGGCCCGTCCCCGGCGATGTACAGTCTGGCGTCGGGGCGGTCCGCGACGACGCGCGAGAACGCTTCGAGCAGCAGGTCGTGGCCCATCCGCGGACTGAGCCGACGCACGGTGAGAAACGACGGCGCTCCCGTCAACCGCTCGAACTCGCCCGAATCGGGCCGGAACGTCTCGACGTCGACGCCGCCCGGCACGACCTCCGATCGGGCGGCCTCGCCGTACGTCTCGCGCATTCGGTCGCGCATGAACCCGCTCAGTGTGACGACGCCCCTCGTCCGGTCGAGTACGAACCGCTCGACGGCGGTTCGAACCTTCGCGTTCAGTTCCCGACGCGCCGTCGATTCGTCGGCCTCCCGCGTCCGGATTCGGTACTCGGTCGGCCACGGACTGTGGAACGTGGCGGTTCGCGGAACCTCGTCGTCGGCGCAGAGATGCACCAACAGCGACGTGACCGGCCCCTGAAAGCTGAGCAGGTCGAACGGTTCCTTCTCGCTCGCCTCCCGGACGAACTCGTCGACGCGCCCGAGCGCCGCCGGAACCTGCGGGAGAATCTCGTCCGCCCGCCGGTCGGCGATCTCGATGTCGTACCGATACACGTCGATCCCCTCGACCGATTCGCGGCGCGGAACGTCGCCCCGCCGTCGGGTGACGACCGACGCGCGGTGGCCGCGCTCGACGAACCGTCTCGCGGTCTCGTAGACGTAGCGCCCGGTGCCTCCGGAACCGGGGTCCGGATAAAAGTCGTGGGCTCCGACGAGTACGTGCATGGTCGTCGTTCTACGTCCGCGCTCTAATGCACACCGGCCATTGCTTAGTTGACCCACCCCGCCGAATAGCAACAGGGGACTACAATGGTGGAATATGATTTCAACGACAAGGTAGCGTTCGTGACCGGCGCGGCCCGCGGACAGGGACGTTCGCACGCGCTCCATTACGCGAAACACGGGGCCGACGTGGTGGCCACGGACATCTGCGAGACGAACGAACGGTCGGGCTACGAGATGGGCGACAAGACCGAGTTGGACGAGACGGTCGAACTGGCCCGCGAGGAGGGGGCCGACGTCGTCGGCGTCCAACTCGACGTCTCGAAGGAGGGCGACGTGAAACGCGGCGTGGAGCGCGCCGTCGAGGAGTTCGGCAAGATAGACATCCTCGCCAACAACGCGGGCGTCGCGCCCGCCGCCGGACTGCTGGAGATGGACGAGGAGACGTGGGACTACGCGCTCGACGTGAACCTCAAAGGGATGTGGCTCTGCGCCAAGCACGTCGGACTCCACATGGCCGAACGAGGCGAGGGCGGACGCATCGTCAACACGTCCTCCACGGCGGGACTCGTCGCCTCGCCGGGACTCGGCCACTACACCGCCGCCAAACACGGCGTACTCGGGCTGACGAAGACGCTCGCCATCGAACTCGCGCCCCACGACGTGACGGTCAACGCCGTCTGTCCGACCGCGGTGGACACGGCGATGGTCGGCGGCATCATCGAGAACATCGACGACGACCTCGCCGAACTCGCGGAGCAGTCCGGTCCCGACAACGTGCTCGGGGATATCGTGCAACCGGAGGACGTGAGCGCGGCGTTCATGTGGCTCTCCAGCGACGAGGCGCGCTACGTGACGGGAATCGCGCTCCCGGTCGCGGCCGGGGCGACGGCGCTCTGAACGCGTCGAGCGACCCCCGAATCGGAACCCGTTCCGTGCCGGAAGGCGAACCTACTAAGCGGTCGCCGACCGACTCTCCACATGGACGACACGTACGTCGATAAGGGATTGGAGAACGTCGTCGCGGCCGAGACGCGGCTCTCGTCCATCGACGGAGAGGCCGGGGAACTCGTCATCGGCGGCTTCCCGCTCGCCGAACTCGCCGCGAACGCGACGTTCGAGGAGACCGTCTTTCTGCTGTGGAACGACCGCCTGCCGACGGCGGACGAACTCGACGACCTCCGGGACGACCTGCGGGAGCACCGCGCGATTTCCGACGAGACGCGGAACCTGCTCCGCGAAGCCGCCGACCGAGGGCAATCGGCGATGGACGCCCTCCGGATGGGCGCGGCGAGCGCCACCCTCGCCCGAACCGACGGCGAGAGCCCGGAGCGGGACGCCCTCGTCGCCGTCGCGCAACTCCCGACCGCGGCCGCCACCTACTGGCGGTACCGAACGGGAGAGGAACCGCTCGACCCGCGTTCGGACCTCGGCCACGCCGCGAACTACCTCTACATGCTCACCGGCGAGGAACCGAGCGACGCGGCGACCAGAGGGTTGGAAACGTACCTCAACACGGTCGTCGACCACGGCCTGAACGCCTCGACGTTCGCCGCTCGCGCCATCGTCTCGACCGAATCCGACGTCGTCTCCGCGGTCACCGGAGCGGTCGGTTCGCTGAAGGGGCCGCTCCACGGCGGCGCTCCCGGCCCGGTGTTGGACATGTTGTTCGACGTCCGCGACACGGGCGACCCCGAGGGGTACGTCGAGGAGACCCTCGACGCCGGGGAGCGACTGATGGGTTTCGGCCACCGCGTCTACCGGGTGCGCGACCCCCGCGCGGAGGTGCTGTCGGCCGCCGCCGAGCGGTTCTACGCGGACGACGGCGACGAGGCGTTCTTCGAATTCGCGCGGGAGTTCGAGGAAACCGCCGTGGACGTGCTGGCTGAGCGCAGACCCGATCTCACCCTGCAAACGAACGTCGAGTTCTACACCGCCGTCCTCCTGAACGGTATCGGCGTGCCCCGCGACCTCTTCACGCCCACCTTCGGCGTCGCCCGCGTCGGCGGCTGGACGGCCCACTGCCTCGAACAGCTCGAGGACAACCGAATCGTCCGCCCCCGCGCCCGGTACGTCGGGGAGACCGGTCGGACGTGGACGCCCGTCGAGAACCGGTAGCGCGGCGAGCCGATCGAACCGCGACCGCCGAACCGTTCGGTCAGTATGGGTGGGTGTCGGGCCCCTCGGGGAACGTGTACGCCGACAGCCACGGCGGCGGTTCGCGGTCTTTCGCCCACCGGAACAGGTCGCGCTTCTCGTTCGCGTAGTAGAGCCGGTACGCGTCGACGTAGTCGTCCGCTTTCCACTCGCCCGTGGCCTGCGGCGGGTCGCCGGGGTCGCCCGGCCAGTCGAGCCCCGCGATCCGGTCCCCATCGAGTCGGCGGACGGTCGCCCACGAACCGTGGAACTCGTCCTCCGTGTGGTCCCATCGATACCGCCACTCGTCGTGGGCGCGGGCCGTGTACTCGCGGAGGTACTCCCAGTTTTCGAGCGCCCGCGCGGCCCACCGCGTCAGCGGATGGTCGGGATGGGTGAAATAGAGGTCCTCGCCCTCGTATCCGCGAAGCTGCGCCGCCGTCGTCAGCACCATCGAGCACTCGAAGACGCTGCTCGTGACGTGGCGGTCGACGAGCCACCGAGTCGCCCGTTCGAGGTCCCTGTCCAGCCAGAACGCGTTGACCACGGCGGAAACTACGTCCCCGCTCGAATTATGTCCACCGGCCGGTTCGACGGAACGTCGGCGTTCCCGGATTCCCGCGGTCCTCGTAGCCGAGCGAGCGAAGCGCGTACAGCAGGTCGGTGCGGGCGTACGACTCGCGGGCGGTGACCGGCCTGCCGTCCTCGGTGAACTCGGCGGTTCGCTCGGCGACGTCGTCGAGTTCGACCGTCGGTTCGTCCTCCAACGCCAGCTCGACGGCGGCGTCCGGGCCGCCGAGGGCGTACCGTTCGACCTTCGACTCGACCCTGCTCCGGAGGTCGCGGAGCGTCCGGCGACCGCAGCGCTCCGGGCTGCGAATCTCCTTCGCGTGCTCGACCAGCCCCCGGTTCGCCGCGATCGCCTCGTCCCAGTCCTCCACGGCGCGCGCGGCGAGCGATTCGAGGGCGTCCGCGTCGGCGACGAGCGGGTGTCCTTCCGGAACGCAGTCGTATATCCACGGCTCGTCGCGCAGGAGGAGCACCTGTCCGCTGGCGGCCTGCTCGAACGGCGTCCGGGCCATCGTCTCGTACTCGCTGGCGCAGACCGCGATATCGCCCTTTTCGAGCGCCCACTCGTACGTCTCGCGGGACGCCTCGGAATGGGCGTCCACCCACTCGCGGCGGCGGTACTCGTCCGGAATCGACTCCATGCTCGTCATCAGCGTCCGAACGCCGAACTCGCGGTACAGCGTCTCCGCCACCGCCAACACCTCGTCGGCGTGTTTCTTCGACCACAGCGACCCCGCGACGTGGAGCCACTCCGGTTCGTCGCCGTACCGCTCCTCGAACCTGTCGAACTCGACGGGGCTGCCGCTCTCTATCGCCCCGTCGAGCGCGGACTCGACCACGTCCCGCCGGAGGTACTCGCTCGCATGCTCTCGAAACGCCGCCGCGTCTATCCCCGCCGTGAACCAGATGCCGTCCGCGAACGCGGTTCCGCAGAGCTCCATCCGCATCTGATAGGCGTCGCGGTATCGACAGTACCGGTACTTGAACGGCACCTGGAGGTCGTGCACGTTCGCCACCACGTCGAACGGTCGAACCTGCGCGGCCCAGTGGTCGGTGTGGTCGAGCAACCACTTCTTGAGCGTGAACCGTCCGGTTCGAAGCTGGTCTACGACCACGTCCACGTACGCCCCCTGCTCGTGGACGGCCGCTTCCAGCGCCGTCAACTGGTCCTCCGTGTAGCCGTTCTCGGTGAACATCGACCCGCGCGGGTTGTCGGCCATGAACGGTTCCGCCTCGACGAGCGTCACCCGCTCGCGGTCGGCCAACACGTCGCCCTCGTCGTAGTTCGCTCGCTCGCGCGGCGGCAGCAGCCAGTAGACGTGCATCGTCTCGTCGCGGCGTAGCCACTGTTCGACCCACGAAACGGCGTCGTTGAGCGTTCCGCTGCTGCTCGCGTCCTCCGGCCGGTACACCTCCGGAACGATGAGTACGCGCATCTCGCTGTCCTCGCGTGACGGTTTCGTACCACGGACTGGGGCTTGAATCTGCGGGCCTTCGAAACGTTTAGACGCGCACCGACCAATCTCGGGGCATGAGCGACCTGTTGGTTCGCGCGGCGCGCGGCGAGCGCACCGAGCGACCGCCCGTCTGGTTGATGCGACAGGCCGGACGGTACATCCCCGAGTACCGCGACATCCGCGAACGATACACGTTCAAGGAAGCGATCAAGACGCCCGAAGTGGCGGAGCGAATCACCCTGCTCCCGTGGAAGCTGTTCGAACCGGACGGTCTCGTCATGTTCTCCGACATCCTCACCGTCCTCGAACCGCTCGGCTTCGACTACCGCATCGAGAGCGGCGTCGGTCCCGTCGTCTCGAACCCCGTCGCCGGCCCGGACGACGTCCCCGCGGAAGCGAGCGACGTGGCCGCCGAGGTCGACTACGTCGGGAAACTGCTCGAACGACTGCGGGGGAGCGTCGGCGACCGAACCAGCATCATCGGCTTCGCCGGCGGTCCGTACACCCTCGCTTCCTACGTCGTGGGCGACGAACCCGCTTCGCGCGACCCGATTCGACGCTTCCGGGCGAACCATCCCGAGGCGTTCCGCGACCTGCTCGAAGCGTTCACCGGCGTCGTGGAGGAGTACGTCGCGTATCAGGTCGAACGCGGCGCGGACGTGGTGCAGGTGTTCGACACGTGGGCGGGCGTGCTCACCCCCGACGACTACCGGGAGTTCGTGCTGCCGCTTCACCGGCGCATCTTCGACGCCATCGACGTGCCGTCCATCGTCTTCGCACGCCACCCCGGCGGGAAACTCGACTTACTGGCTGAGTCGGGCGCGGACGTGGTCGGACTCGACTGGACGGTCGACATGGCCGACGCGCGGGCGGAACTGGGCGACGTTCCCGTGCAGGGGAACCTCGACCCCTCGTACCTGCTCGGCGACGCGGAGTTCGTCCGGCGGAAGACCCGCGAGGTCATCGAGAAGGCGGGCGACTCGGGACACATCCTGAACCTCGGCCACGGCATCGACCGGACGACGCCGGTGGAGAACGCGAAGGCGTTCGTGGAGACGGCGAAGGAAGTCGACCGCTAGTTCATCGCATCACCGGGGCGAACTGGTTCCGTTCTCGCTCATAAACTTACGCCCGAGTCGCCAGCGACTCGGCCAACCGCCGGGCTTCGCGAATCCGACTCGGCACGCCCATTCTGGCGGTGTAGTTCGTCGCGAGGTGAATCCCCTCGGGCAGTCGAACTTCGTCGAGCGCGTCCCACGAGGCGTCGTAGGCCGGGAACCCGCGTCGGAGGCGGGCGACGCTCAGCACGTCCGCCTCCGCGTCCATCACGTGCTCGAACTCCGTCGCCGCGATTTCGCCGAGCGTCTCGTCGCTCTCCTCGACCAGTTCGGGATTCCTCATCCCGCCGAGGAAGACGGTATAGACCCCGTCCCGCCCGAACATGCTCGCGTTCCACGAGACGCCGAGCGTGTCGAGACCTTCGTCGTGCCGAACCTGATAGCCGAATCCCTCCCGGTCGCAGTCGGCGCGGAGGTGCACCAGCGCGAGGGGGTTGTAGTTCAGTCGCGCGAGGGCGCTCGCGGATGTCGGCGCGAGGGTCGAAAGCAGGTCGGCGCTCGCGTCGGCGGGCGCGGTGACGACCACCTCGTCCGCCGCGAGCGCCTCGGATTCGGTTTCGAGGAGGTAGCCGTCCTCGGCTTCTCGAATCTCGGTGACGGGCGTTTCGAGGCGGACGTTCTCCGCGTGGGCGTCGTACAGGGCTTCGGGGAGCGTTTGCACCCCCTCCTCGAAGGAGATGGCGGGCGCGGAGCTTCCGCCCGCCATCGCTCGCTTCAGGGCCGGTTTGAGCAGCGAGCCGTGCTTCCGTTCCATCTCGAGAACGCCGGAGAGCGCGTGCTTGACCGGCATCCGCTCGGGTTCCGAGCCGTAAATCCCGCCGAACAGCGGGCCGATGAGGTTTCGATACGCCTCCTCGCCGAACTTCCGGGTGAACAGTTCGGCGGCGGTTTCCTCCGGGTCCGCGGGGGCCGTCTGCGGCTCCTTCAGCGCGTCGAGTTTCCCGCGCCACGTGAGCAGGTCGGTTCGCCCGAACTCCTCGACGGAGAAGGGCGCTCGCCGGAGCTTCCCCCGCGCGTAGACGAAGAGCTTCGTCTCGCCCGCCTCGATGACTTCGTCTTCCAGTCCCAGATCGGCGACGAGTTCGGCCACCGGTTCGGTTCTGCGGAGTCGCTGCGGCCCCCACTCCAACAGGTAGCCGTCGACCCGCCCGCTCCGGATGACGCCGCCCGGTTCCGAGTCGGCTTCGAGGACGACGTGGTCGACGCCCCGACGTTCGAGGTGGTGGGCGAGCGCGAGTCCCGTGACGCCGGCGCCGACGATGCCGACCGTCATCGGCCGAAGGGGGCGTTCAGGCACAGCGCGCCCGGGGAGTCCGTACACCGGCACCGGCGGAACTGGTAGTACGACGGGTCGAAGTCGGCGACGAACGGTTCGACGAGGTCGGCGAGCACGCCCGCGAATCGCTCGTCGTCGTGCGGAACCGGAACGCGGTGGAAGTCGAGTCCCGCTTCCTCCGCCTCCTCGCGGAGTTCGTCGTCCAGTTCCGACAGCGTCTCGCTCTGTTCGTGCATGAAGCTGATGGGTTCGACCACGACGCGCTCCGCGTCGACGTCGGCGACGACGTCCTCGACTTCGGGTTCCGTCCACGGAATCTCGCGGTTGCCGTGGTTCTGGAAGCCGAGCGAGTACGACTCGACGCCGAGTTCGCTCGCCATCACGTCGCAGAACTCCTCGACGTACCGGTCGTAGCGACTTCCCTCGTCGAGGTAGTGGGTCGGCGTTCCGTGCGCGGAAAAGAGAAGTTCGGTGTCGTCGTCGGCGAGGTCGAGTCCCGCTTCGGCGGCGTACGTCCGGACGTTGTCGGCTCGAATCCGGTTGTACGTCGGATGTCGGTGCCAGCCCGTTATCCGGTGTATCGGGACGTCCCAGTCGCGTTCCGCGACCGCGTCCGCGAGTTCGTCGAGCGACGCGACGGTCGTCGACGCGCCGCAGAGCGGGTAGACGGGGAGGCCGACGAGTTCGTCCACGCCGTCTTCGTGCGCCCGCTCGACGGCGTCCGCGATGAACGGTTCGGTGAACTGCATCCCGACGTAGGTCGTCGCGTCGAACCCGCGAGCGTCGAGTTCGGCCTCCAGCGCCTCCGCCTGCGCTTTCGCCTGCGGGTCGAGCGGCGACCCGCCGATCTCCTCGTACTCCTCGACGAGGCCGGGGGCGCGACGTTCGGCCAGTTGTCGAGAACGCTTTCGCGCTTCCGCTTCGGTCGTGTCGCCTTCGAGGTCGGCGTTGTTCACGAAGATGCGCTCCAGATACCCGAGGACGTTCTCTCGCGTCGGTTCGGACGGTTCTCCGAAGTTGAGCACGACGACGCCGGTGGTCATGTTCGATTCTCGGGACGGACGCGCCGAATAGTTGTCGTTTGCCGACCCGGCGGATCGGCGCGGCCTTTTCTTCGGCGGTCCCCGTCGGGTCGATTCCGCTACCGGCCGCGAAACGAGGTGGTATTTTCGTTTACTTCTCGCATTTTAGTCAGTTCGTTCGGTTTCCGCTCGTTTCTTCGTGTCTGAGACGTTTTACGAGGCGGAATCGTCCCGTTTCCGAACAGTCTCCCGCCGTCGGCGATGGGTCGGAATCGGCGGGCGCTACGGCGCGTTTTCGGCGCTCGCCGGAAACGGCGGATTTCCGCGTTCGATCCTTTTATCGCAGCTTTCTGACGTAATCCGCCCCTCCCTATCGCACGGGACACCTGCCGAAGTTCTATTCTATCGGTTCCTACACAAAAATTGGAAGATATTTCGCCGTCCTTACTTTTTGCAACGTATTTCACCCTACATACCAATAAGTAGTTACATATGGTCGACGCTCGTGTACTCTTCCCGGATGTCAGAGAAATCAAACGTCACGCGGCGACGCTTTTTGAAGTCGACGGGGGGTGCGGCGTCCGCCGTCGCGCTCTCCGGTATGGCCGGGACGGGCGGCGCTCAGCAGTCGAATCAACAGGGAGGCGACAGGACGCTCCAACTCATCAACTCCACGATGACCACCCTCGACCCCATAAAGGCGACGGACACCGCCTCGGGGACGGTCATCCAGCAGGTGTTCGACCCGCTGATGAACTATCCGGAGGGGAAAATCGCGGTCGAGAGCTTGCTGGCGAAGAAACAGGAGGTGTCGGACGACTTCACGACGTACACGTTCACGCTGAAGCAAGGCGCGCGGTTCCACAACGGGAAGGAGGTCACGGCGCAGGACTTCGTCTACTCGTGGGAGCGACTGGCCGCCTCGTCGAACTCCCGACGGTCGTACTTCATCCTCGAGTCCGTCGGAGTGAAACACCAGACGACCGGCGACGGGAGCTACAAACCCGGGTCCCTCGCGGTCAACGCGAGGGACAAGTACACGCTGGAGATGGAACTCCAAAGGCCGTTCCACTCCACGCTCGAGATGCTGTCGTACACCTCGTTCGCGGCGATTCCGGAGGGTCTCGTCGGCGATATTCAGGGTTATCAGGGGGAGATGCCGTACCAGCGGTTCGCCACCAGCAACCCCATCGGTGCAGGACCGTTCAAGTTCGACCGCTGGAGCAGTAACAACGAGGCGGCCGTCACGCGGTTCGACGACTACCACCGCGGAAGGGCCGACGTCGCCGGCGTCCGGTGGAGCATCATCGAGGACGACCAAGCCGCCTACACGTACCTGATGAACCAGAACGCCGACGTGGGATTCAACGAGCAGATTCCGACGGCGCAGTACGACCCTAGCAAGGTGACCATCCAGAACACCGACAAACTCGGCCGCAGGTCGGGCACCTACGGTCCGGTGCAGAACGGCGAGACGATGGACTACCTCGCGGTGCCGACCATCAACTCCTTCTACCTCGGATTTAACACGGCGAACGTCGAGAAAGCGGCGCGCCAGGCCGCGGCGTACGCGCTGAACCAACAGACCACCGTCGATCAAGTGTTCAAGGGGCGCGGGGAGGCCGCGTACCACTTCACGCCGCCGCGCATCTACCCCGGCGGTGCGAACGCGTACGACCAACACGCGCGGAACAACTACCCGTACGGCTACAACGAGACGCAACTGGAGCAGGCTCGACGGGTGATGGAGCAGGCGGGGTACGGAAACAACAACCGGTACCAGTTCACGCTGACGACCTACGAATCGACGACGTGGCAGGAGATAGCGAAGGTACTGCGGGACCAACTGCAAGCGACGCACATCGACCTGCAACTGGAGCAGGCTCCGTTCTCGGTTCTGCTCAACCGCGGTCGGAGCGGGAGCCTGCAGGCGTACACGCTCGGTTGGATCATGGACTGGCCCGCGCCGGACAACTTCCTGCAACTGCTGTACCCGCCGCGGACGGACACCTCGCAGTCCGACCCGCTGGCGTACACGAACTGGTCGGGGACGCAGGCCGCGAAGCGGGCGACGCAGGCGTGGGAGCGAATACAGAACAACCCCGCTCCGACCGACCAGGCGAGGCAGACCCGGAATCGAGCGTACGTCCAGATAGAGGAGGCGAACTGGGAGGACGTGACGTTCCTGCCGGTGTACCACCGCACCGACGAGCGGTTCTCCTATCAGTCCATCAGTCTCCCGAAGTTCGGCGCCGCCGGCGCGAGCAGGCAGATGTACGACACGACGACCTGACGGCGAGTCCGCGAGTTAGAGCCACTCCGCGGCCCACGTCTCTATCTCCTCGAAGATGGGACAGAGCGAGCGACCTTTCTCGCTCAGGCTGTAGTACGTCGCTATCGGCGCGTCCTCCTCGGTGCGGCGGCTGACGAACCCCGACTCGCGCAGGTCGTCCAGCACGCGAGAGAGCGTCCGCGAACTCGCGCCGGTGGAGCGTTTGAGTTCGTTGAACCGTTTCTCGCCGTCCAACAGGTCGTAGAGGACGACCAGCCGCCACTGCGAGCCGATCTGCTCGAACGACTCGACGACCGAACACGCGCCCTCCTCGACGGTTTCCGATGACATCGGTGTAATCGGGTTACGCCTACGCCCGCGAAACCATAAATCGGTTCGGGTTCGAATCAGGTAACGAAATGATACTGCGGTCGGACGCGAAGCGCCACTCCCCCCGCGAACCGTGACGGACGCGCCGTCCACCGGATTGTACCACGTGACGAAAGGCTGCGCCGACGTGGAGCGAACGCGGGAGTTCTGCGAGGACGCCCTCCGCGAGCGGCGCGACCACCTCCGGTCGCGGGGCGTCCGCGTCTCGCCGAGTGGAGCGGACGAAAACAAAAATATATTTATCTTTCTAACGTGACAGAATCTGGTATGGAACGAGCGCTAGCCGTCGTCGAAGCGTCCGAGTCGGCGAAGAATCTGGTTCGGGAGGCGGGCGAGTTCGCGGCGGGCGTCGGTGCGAGCCTCGTCTTGCTCCACGTCACGACCACCGAAGAGTACGAGAACACGCGCGACTCCCTGGAGCGCATCTCCGCACTTGAAACCTCGTACACCGCCGGACAGGCGCTCGAAGGGGCCCGTCAGTTCGCCGCGGACATCGGGCGGGAAGTGCTCGACGGTGTCGACGCGGAGTACGAACCCGTCGGACGCATCGGCGACGAACGCGACGAGATTCTCGCCGTCGCCCACGAGTACGGGTGCGACCACGTCTTCCTCGCGGGGCGAAAACGGTCGCCCGCCGGGAAAGCCATCTTCGGCGACCGAACTCAGTCGGTCATCCTCGATTTCGACGGCGCGGTCACCGTGGTCACGGAGTAACCCTCGTTCTGTTCGAATCGCAATTGGTAAGTTGTTCACTAGTTACTCTATAACCGAATGCTTGGCCGACTGCTCACGGGCGGGCCGGTTTCGGAGCCGATAGCCCTGTCCCGGGACGACCTCTTTACCCTCTGTCGCGTCGAGCGTCGGCGGCACGCCATCGCCGTCATGGCCGAGGTGGAAACCGCGATTCCGATGCGGACGCTCGTCGAGGAGGTGACGGCCCGTGAGTTCGGTCCGAACGCGACGACCAACCAGCGAACCACCGTCTACACGACGTTCTACCAGCAGCACGTCTCCGTGCTCGAGGACGCAGACGTGCTCTCCGCGCCCGACGGCCCGAGCGGCGTGCTCTACCCCGGCGAGAACGCGCCGCCCATCGCCGAACTGCTCACTTACGTGGACGAGATATCCGACTGACCCGCCGCCTTCACCACTCGCTTCCGAGCCGCCTGCGCGCGACGAGGTAGCCCGCGTGGGTCCGCCACCGCCTTCCGCTCTCCGCGTGCTCGACCCGGTAGCGCGCCCCGCAGGCCCCGCACCGCCGCCGCGCCGGACGTTTCACGGCCTCCGACGCCCGGTAGCGGCGGGCCTCCCAGTCGCAGGACGAGCAGACGAGTCGGAGGCGCGCGTCGGCGAACGACCGGCAGTGTCGGGGCGCGTCGAGTTCCCGCGCCTTCTCCGCGAACCGCGAGCCGTGTCCCGACTCGCCGTACCGCTGGAACTCCCACGCGTGAACCAGTTCGTGGCGGATGGTTCCGGTGAACTCCGCCCAGCCGAACGCGCGGTAGGCGTCCCACGTCAGTCGAATCGTCACCCGGCCGGTTCCTCGGTGGTAGACGCAGGCCCCCGCCCGGCGCATCGCTCGTTCCGAACACTCCCAGTCGACGGCGGAGAGGTCGACCTCGACGGGAACCGTCTCGGCGTAACTGGCCGCGGCGTCGAGCAGTTCGTCGCGCGTCGTCGGCTCCATCCGGCGGTGGTTCTCATCCCCGGGTCATAACTTTCCCTCTCGCGGCCGAAGCGCTCGCATGGAGACCGCCGAAACCCCGCGGCCGGAAACCGCCAAGGAGCGACTCGTGCGGACGTTCTGGGAGCGACACTCGAATCCGAAGAGCGGTTGGACGCGAGCACTCTCCTATCCGGCCGTGATGGTCGCGCTCTACCGCCACGACTGGAAGTTGCTCGGAGCGACGGTGCTCTTCGTCGCCGTCAACCCCGTCCTCTTCCCGAAGCCCGACCCGGAGAGAGCGGGGGATAGCTGGATGTACAGGGGCGTCCTCGGCGAGCGACTCTGGATGGAACGCGGCGACAAGCGCGGTTATCCGAACGTCTTGAACGCGCTCAACGTTCCGATCTTCCTCTGCGGACTGTACGCGGCTTATCGCCGAAAACCCCGAGCGACCGCCCTCTGCACGCTCCTCTCCGCCGGGCTCAAATTCTGGTTCGTCGGCGAGATGGTGCGCTACTACGAGGCGCACCGCGAGGAATTCGACTCCCCGTCAGCGTCGGATTAGTCCAGTTTCGCCAACTCGTCGTCGGAGAGGTCGATGGTCGACGCTTCGACGTTCGAGCGGAGGTGGTCGACGCTCGACGTGCCGGGAATCGGAAGCACGACGGGCGAGCGGTGGAGGAGCCACGCGAGCGCGATCTGGCGGCGCGACGCGTCGTGCGCCTCCGCGACCTCGTCCAGCGCGTCGGCCTCGTCGTCGAGGTCGCCCGCGCCGATGGGATACCACGGGATGAATCCGATTCCCGCGTCCTCGCAGGCTTCGAGGACGTCCTCGTGCTCGCGGTCGGCGACGTTGTACCGGTTCTGGACGGTGGCGACGTCGACGATGTCGCGGGCGGCGTCGAGTTGTTCCACGTCCACGTTGCTCAGCCCGACGTGTTCTATCTTCCCCTCGTCTTTCAGCTCCGCCAGCGCGTGGACGGAGTCCTCGAACGGCACGTCGGGGTCGGGACGGTGGTGTTGGTAGAGGTCGATGCTGTCGGTGCGGAGGCGGTCGAGGCTCCCCATGATGGCGTTTCTTAGGTAGTTCGGGTCGCCGTTCGGAATCCAGTCCCCGTCGTCGTTTCGGAGCAGACCGCCCTTCGTCGCCACGACGAGTTTGTCGGGGTAGGGGTGGAGCGCCTCCCCGATGAGTCGCTCGCTGACGCAGGGTCCGTAGGAGTCCGCCGTGTCGATCAGATCCACGCCGAGCGAGACGGCCTCGTGGAGCACGCGGTGCGCCTCCGCCTCGTCGTCCGGTCGGCCGATGATATCCTCGCCGGTCAAGCGCATCGCTCCGAAGCCCAGTCGGTGAACGGTCGTCTCCCCGCCGATGTCGAAGGTGTCGCTCTCGTTCTCGAGCGCCATGGGGGACGATGGTGCGACAGCGAGTAACCTCTTTTGGCGCCTCGAACCCCGGCTACCGAGCGGTTCGCGTAGAATCGACGATTCGCGGCGTCAGCGCCGCTGGTCGTCTAGTTATCCGTTTTCGGGTCGGAACGACCCGATTTCGACGGATTCGATGAGCGAGTTTCCTCTCCCCTGACCCGACGCATTACGCGGTGGAAACGAACAAGCCAATCCGTTCTGCCATCGAACGTAATGCGCCAACCGTGGCTCGTTCGTCGTCTCGTCTCGTTACGTCACGGCCAGAGCCCGCGGGCCGTTTTCGCCTCCCCGACTCGGTTGAGGGCGACGATGTACGCCGCGTCGCGCCAACTCGTGTCGCCCGCTTCGACCTCCTGCCGGACGTCGTTCCACGCGGACAGCATCTCCGTCTCCAGTTCGTTATTGACCCGCTCCAACGACCACTGGCGGCGGTTGATATCCTGCAGCCACTCGAAGTACGAGACCGTCACCCCGCCCGCGTTGGCCAAGATATCCGGAATCACCGGGATTCCCCGCTCCTCGAAGATGGCGTCGGCGGCGAAGGTCGTCGGACCGTTGGCCCCTTCGACGATGATGTCAGCCCGAACGTCGTTCGCGTTCTCCTCGGTGAGGACGTTTCCGACCGCGGCCGGAATCACGACGTCGACGTCGAGTTCGAGCAACTCCTCGTTCGTGAGCGTGTTCGGAGCGCCGTGCCGCATCACCGCCTCCGGTTGCTCGTCGTGCGTCGCGATGGCGTGCGTATCGAGGCCGTTCGTATCGTAGACGGCTCCGTTGACGTCGCTGACGGCGACGACGGTCGCGCCCCAATCGTCCAGCAGGCGGGCGGCGTTCGCGCCGACGCTGCCGAATCCCTGGACGGCTATCGTCGTCTCTTCGATGTCCTTGTCGTAGTGTCGGATCGCCTCGCGGGCGATGATGGCGACGCTCCGTCCGGGCGCTTCTTCGCGTCCGTGGCTTCCGCCGATGACGGGGGGTTTGCCGGTGACGACGCCGGGGGTCGTCTCGCCTTCCTGCATCGAGTAGGCGTCCATGAACCACGCCATCGTCTGCGCGTCGGTGCCCATGTCCGGTGCGGGGATGTCGCGTTTCGGCCCGATGGTGTCGCGGATTTCCTCCGCGAATCGCCGCGTCAGTCGTTCCTTCTCGGCGGTGCTGAGGTCTTTCGGATTGACGACGATTCCCCCTTTCGCGCCGCCGAACGGGAGGTCCATCACCGCGCACTTCCACGTCATCCACATCGAGAGGCCGATGCACTCTTCCGCCGTGACGCCGGGGTGATACCGCAGTCCGCCCTTGTACGGACCGCGAACGTCGTCGTGTTGCGCGCGGATGCCGGTGAACACTTCGACGGTTCCGTCGTCGCGCTTGAGCGGAACCGCGACCTCGACGACCCGCGTCGGGTGTTTGAGCCGCTCGATGATACCGTCGTCCACGTTGATGTGCGCGGCGGCCTCGGTTAGCTGTCGCCGAGCCGTTTCGAGCGCCGATTCCGATTCGGTTCCTCCGTCGGAGTTCAGACCATCGAGCATGTTGATCGCCATAGATGTATACCGAGATTCTCGACCGAAGTCATTCGTAGGGCATTCGACGATTTCGCATCGACGTCCCGCAGTCCGGGCAGCTACCGGGGGCGCTGGTGGCACGAAGCGTTTTGCCACACTCGAGACACTCGTAGTCGGATTCGGAGCCCGCCTCGTAGTCCACGTCTTTCGGTGCCATATTCGACACCGGGTACTATGCCGTCCCCGGGCCATAGCAGAACGGGGTTAATAGTACACCCCGAAAGGGAGTGACAGGGTTTACTATTCAACCGTGCGCGACTGAACCGACCGTTCGACGAGCGAGGCGAACAGTTTCCGCTGTATCCGACGAACGTGGTCGTAGAACGCCGTGTGCGAGATGCCGAGCATCGACGCCACGTCGCGGCCGGTCACGTCGCGGGACGAGTCGAAGTACCCGCTGTGATACGCGACCGTTGCGACCTCCAACTGCCGCTCCGTTAACTCGCCGTCGAACGAGCCGGGCCTCTCCGTCCGGTCCGCGGCCTGCGAGTGCGTCCGTTGTGCCGTCAGTTCCGCCGAATCGTACGAGTTCGAAACGACCTCGTCGATCTCCCGCGTCGTGATGGAGTCGGGGACGTCCACCACCAGTCGGATGCCGTCCGGCGTCGCTCGCAGTTTTCGGAAGACCGCGCCGTGGTCGGTCAGCGCGGACGCGATGAAGTGACCGTTGACCTGCAGGTTCACCAGTCCGCCGTCCGCGGTTTCCCGAATCGCTTTGGCGCTCGTGATTCCGACGAACTCGTCCACCTTGTCGACGACGTCCCGCGGGGACGTCCCTTCGACGGTCGCGAAAACGAGGGTCGTTCCTTCGTCCTTCGCTACCTCCCCTTCGACCTCTATCGTGCAGCCCGCCGCCTCGGCGAGTCGGTACAGGACGGCGCTCGAATCCGTGATTCGATACTCGAGTTCGACGGCGGAGTCGCTTCGCAGCGCCTCCTTCCGTTGGACGGCGTTGATAGCCGACGCGACGGTTTCGCCGAGTTCGCGGAGAACCGACCGGACCATCTCGTCGAACGCGTCCGGATGGTCCGCGTACACGCTCAGCGTCCCCAGTTGCACGTCGTCGTAGACGAGCGGAATCGCCAACACCGACTGAAAATCGCGCGAGACAGCCTGTTTGCACCACGCGTCGGTGCGGAGGTGGTCCGCGACGTTCGAGACGCGCGTCGTTTTCCCTTCCCGCGCGGTTCGGATGGTCGGTTCGACGGCCGTCCCCTCCGCGTCGAGGTTCAGGCGAACGCCGTCCAGATAGCCCCGTTCGTTCCCCGCCCACGCTCGCGGGTGGAGCGTCCGGTTCAGCGCCCTGGTCTCGGCGATCCAAGCGAACGAGAACCGGTCGTTCGCGGTCAATCGCTCGCACACCGCCTGCTCGATGTCCGTGCGCGTGTCCGCCCGAACCAGGGCCTGGTCGATCTCGCGGATGATCTCGTTCACTTGATTGACCTGCGAGAGCTGCTGATTTCGACGCTGGAGTTCCTTGTCGCGTTCGTGAAGGTCGCCGTCTCGCTCGACGCGGTCGAACGCCGCCTCGGCGGTCGCCGCCAGCAACTCCGCGACCTCCTCGCTGACGGCGTCGAAGGCGGCGCTGTCCACGGCCGCGAGCAAGAAGATACCGTGCCCGCCGAGGGGTACGACGATGTAGTCCTCGACGCCGGACGACGACGCTCCCCAGAGCGGGGACCGCGCGTTCTCGTCTACCAACGTCTCGTCCTCGACGAACGACCGACTGATAACGCTACTCTGGTCGAGGCTGAGTTCCGGAAGGTCGCCGATAGCCCTCGTGAGTTCGTCGCCCGCGGCGGTCGGATACAGGACGTTTTGCTCGCGGTCGAACAGGTACACCGCCGAGGTCGCCGGCGGAAGCACCGAGGCGGTGTCCGTTACGACCTGCTCGGCGATTTCCGGTTTCGTTTCCGCGTAGAGGAGGCTCCGAGTCGTCTGGTGCAGTTGCGTCAGCGCCTCCTCGCGTTGTTTCCGCTTCGTGATGTCGCGGCAACTGTACAGCCTCGTTCCGCCCTGAATAGACACGTTCCGAACGTTGACGAGCAGCGTGTGTTCCGTCCCGGACTGGTCCACGGCGGTGCACTCGATGTTCGTGAGCACGTTCTTCGCTTCGAGTCGGTCGGGGTCGAAGAGGTCGTCGCCGAGAAGCGCGTCTATCGTCTCGAACTCGTAGATGTCCTCCGCGGTGTACCCGAAGATGAAGTGGACGTTGGGGCAGACGTACGTGAACTTCCCGTCGTCGTCGGTGATGAGAATCGTGTCGGTCATGTTGTTCAGCGTAACCCGATGGAGTTCCTCCGACCGCTCGAGTTCCTCCTCGAGTCGAGCGCGCTCTTCGACTTCGGTTCCCTCGACGACGAGTCGACCGACGTCGCCGCCGTCGTCGGTCACGGGGTGGACGGAGAACTCGATTCTCGTCTCGACGCTCGAATCCGCGAACTCCGCCTCGAACTCGGTGTGCTCCCCCCGTTTTCCCCGCCGCACCGCGCTCTGAACTTCCCGGCGGGCCGCCTCCCCTTCGAACAACGGAAGGGCCCACAATCGCCTCCCCGCGATATCGCGTTCGTCGAGATCCAATCGATGAAGCGCCGTCCGGTTCGGACGAACGACGGTTCCGTCGGCGTCGAGGACGAACGCGAGACGGCCCGGGTCGGAAAAGAGCGCGTCGAACTGCCTCGAACGAGTCCGCGCTCGGCGGTTTCGAACCGCTCGCCGGAGACACCGCTCGAGAGCCCCGCCCCGCTCGTCGGCGGACAGCGGTACGTACTCGGCGACGTCGGCCGAGACCGCGCGTCTCGCGAGCGACTCGCTGCCGTCTACGGGAGCCAGGACGAACGGGACGGAGCCGTCGCACGAGCGCACTTCGTCCGCCAGTTCCAACCCGTCGCAATCGGCGAGGCGGAACGCGCCGACGACGCAGTCCATCGAACCGGATTCCCGTACCAACGCGGTTCTCGCCCGTTCGCCGTTCGCGACGAACCGAGCCGATAGCGCGCCCGCCTCCTCGATCTCTTTTCGAACCAGTCGTTGCCACGACTCCGGCCCGACGAAGAGCGCGCGAATATCACGGGAGGTATCTTCGGACGACCGCGGCGTATTCATCGTCGAAGCGTTACGACTCGAGGGATAAAGCTTGATGCGACTCGTTTTTTTCGCCGCGAACGCCGGTCGGGGGTTCCGTCCTCGCCGGAAACGCCGAGATTTTCGCGCTTCGCACCGCAGTACATAAATCGTTCCCCCTCATTCGTGCTACTATGTCGCAGGAAGTCTCTCGGTTCGACGGTGAATCCGGTCTTCCGCCCGCCGTGTACCAAGCGCTGCAGACGTTCAAAGCGGGCGTGCTGAGCACCGGGCTGATGATGTTCATCCTCGTCGTCGCGGAGGCGGAGGCGCGCTTCGAACTCGGCGTTCCCGCCGCGGTCGCGGGGTTCGTCGGGATGCCCAACCGGTTGTACCTCGGATTCATCGCCTTCGTCCTCTTCGGTATCGTCGTCTGGCCGCTCCTGTTCGCGGCCGTCGAGGGGCGTATGACCTCGTTACCGGGGGGCGACGACATCGGCATCCGCGGAATCCTGTTCGCGTTGGTGCTCTGGGTCGCGTTCCTCGTTCTCGGGTCGGCGGGGCTCCACCTCGCCGGGCCGTTCCTCGTGCTCTACCTCGTCTTCTCCCTCATCGCCCACCTCGCGTACGGCTACTCGCTGGGCGTGTTGTACGGCCGATTCACGCGGTGATTACTCCATCCGCTCCTCCAACCACTGCCACTCGCGGGTGAAGAAGCCGTCCTCCTTCAGGTTCCACACGTCCGCGTCCGTGATGACCGGTCCCTTCCGGTAGGACTGGAGCATGTTCCACACCCAGGCGAGCGTCCCGAGCGCGATGAGAACCGCGCCGACGGTCGCGACCTGCTGGAGCGGTTCGAACCGCTCGGCGTACCTCGCGTACCGCCGCGGCAGGCCGAGCATCCCGAGCACGATGAGGGTGTTGAAGGCGACGTTCACGCCGATGAAGCTGAGCCAGAAGTGAACCTTCGCGAGCGTCTCGTTGAACATCCGCCCGGTGAAAAGCGGGTACCAGTAGTAGACGGCCGCGAACATGCCGAACGGAATCAGCCCCATGATGATGAGGTGGAAGTGGCCGACGACGTAGTAGGTGTCGTGGTAGATGAGGTCGACGGGAATCGACGCCAGAAAGACTCCCGTCACGCCGCCGATGATGAACGTCGCTATCCCGCCGACGCAGAACAGCATGGGAGCTTCGAGGCGAACTCGCCCGTTCCACATCGTCGATATCCAGTTGAACACCTTCACCGCGCTCGGCACCGCGATGGCGAGCGACACCGCCATGAAGCTCACTCGCAGGCGCGGGTCGAGGCCGGTCGTGAACATGTGGTGGGCCCAGACGCCGAACGAGAGGACGCCGATGGCGAGCGTCGAGTAGACGACGAACTTGAACCCGAACAGTTCCCTGCTCGCGAACTTGGGCAGGATGAGGCTGACGAGGCCCATCGGCGGGAGGACGAGGATGTACACCTCGGGGTGGCCGAAGAACCAGAAGAGGTGCTGCCACAGAATCGGCCCGCCGCCCTCCAACGCGAAGAACGAGGTGCCGAAGTTCCGGTCGAGCAGGAGCATGATGAGCGCGCTGCCCAGCAGCGGGAACGCGAACAGGATGAGACCGGCCTGCGTGAGGAGCGTCCACGAGAAGATGTCGAGGTCCGACCACTCGACGCCGTCTCCCCGTTGCGTGAACGTCGTGGCGATGATGTTGATCGCGCCGATGGTGGTGCTGACGCCCGAGAGGTGCAAGCCGAGGAGCATCAGATTGATGGTCGGATTCGGCTTTTCGGCCGAGAGAGGGGTGTATATCGTCCATCCCGTCTCCGGCGGTTTGAGCAGGAAGAACGGGCGGGCGGCCGCCTCGCCCAGGACCGGTTCGATGATGTGGCCGCCGATATCTGAGATGAGACCGAAGCGAACCAACAGGAACGCGGGAGGGAGGAGCCAGAAGCCGATGGCGTTCAGCCGCGGGAACGCCATGTCGTCGGCGTCGAGGAGCAGCGGGAGGAAGTAGTTGGCGAAGCCGAACAGCACGGGCGTGGCGAAGAAAAAGAGCATCGTGACGCCGTGCATCGTGAACAGGCCGTTGTACGTCTCCGCGTCCCAAACGTCGACGCTGGAGGTAAAGAGCTCCGTCCGTATCATCATCGCGTCCATCCCGCCCCAGAAGAACGCGACCGAGCCGAGGAGCAGGTAGAGCGCGCCGATGTCCTTGTGGTCGACCGTCGTGATCCATCTGACGAGTCCGGTCGGTTTGCCGTATCCGGTTTCGAAGCCGGTGACGTATCCTCCGTCGGCTTTGGCGTCGGGCGTGGTTTCCAAGTCTAACGAGCGAGCGATCCAGAGTGCGACCGCCACCAGCGCGAGTCCGAGCAGCGCACCGGCGGCGGCCTGACCGAAGCGGTTCATTGTGGCGTGTGGAACGAGTTATCGTCGAGTGCTGGCGATGGTTTAACGCGATACGGTTCGTACTGCCGAGTTGGAAGGGGCGTCCCTTAACCCTCGGGGCCATTCTCAGTATCTGAAAACGCGCTCGGGTTTCAGATGGACTTCTCGATGGGCACTCCGACCACCGGATGGCTCGTCTGCAGGAGCACCGACTGGGTGATGCTCCCGAACAACACCTTCTGGGCGGGGCTCCGCTTCTGGCTGAGGCCGATGACGATTTCGTCGGCGTCGAGGTCGTCCGCGAGCGTGAGCAGGTCGTGCGCCGGGTCGGTCGCGTCGGTGTTCTGCTCCGTCTCGACGGTGCACGTCTCGGCGAGTCGGTCCTCGAACACCCCGAGCGCCGCCCGCCCGTTCTCGACCTGCTCCTCGTCGTTCCCGCCGTGAAGCGAGTTCACCACGTACACGGTGTCGTCCTCGCCGAGTCGCGACCGAAGGTAGTCGCAGATTCGCTCGCTCGTCTCCGCGGCGTCGGTTCCGGCGACGATGTGGGCCATACGCGTGACAAGAACTGGCGGGGGTATAAACCGGACGGGAGAGGACGTGGCACATTCCTCGCTCGCTACAGGACTCGCGGGTGCCTCCGCGCGAGCGGTGCGTTCACCCTCGTTCGGCGGTCGCTCCTCGTTCCGTAGGATTACTACGTCTCCGACGCGCACCGTCTCGCATGGGCGCTGTCGCACGACTCGCGGAGTCCGTCCGCGAGGCCGACACGGTCGTCGCGCTGACCGGGGCCGGAACGAGCACCGCGTCGGGGGTCCCCGACTTCCGGAGCGATTCGGGCGTCTGGAACCGATTCGACCCCGAGGATTTCCACTACCGCCGATTCCGGACGGACCCGGCGGGATTCTGGGCCGACCGCGTCGAACTCCACGAGACGATGTTCGGCGGCGATATCGAACCGAACCCCGCCCACGACGCGCTCGCCGAACTCGCGGAGGCCGGCCACCTGCACGCGATTCTCACGCAGAACACCGACGGCCTGCACGACGGGACGACGCCGGCGGAACTGATCGAACTGCACGGCAACGCCCACCGGGTCGTCTGCGAGGACTGCGGTCGCCGGGTCGACGCCGCTTCCGTGCGGAAGCGCGTCGAATCGGGAGAGCGCCCGCCGCGCTGCGAGGACTGCGGCGGCGTCTTCAAGCCCGACGTGGTGTTGTTCGGCGAGCGACTGGACGAACGCGACATCCGACGCGCCCGCGAACTCGCGAAGCGAGCCGACGCGTTCCTCGCCGTCGGTTCGTCGCTCAGCGTCGAACCCGCGGCGTCGTTGCCGAGAATCGCCGCCCGCTCCGGCGCGGTGCTGGCGGTCGTCAACCTCGACGAGACGCCCGTGAGCCCGATGGCCGACTTCGACGTGCGCGGCGACGTGACCGAGGTGCTTCCGAAACTCGCGGAGCGCGTCGGAGACGCGTGAGCGTCTGCGCGGTTCGGCTCGTTTTCGGCTCCTACCGCTCGGTCCGCCGCTCGCGCTCTTCGTCGGCCCTCCGCTCGACGGTCACTTACCCAACATTTTTGGCAGATTACCGGATGAGGGGTAGTATGCCGGACGCGACGAAGCGACGAAAAGCCGTTCTCGACCGCTCTCCGGAGGAGCGAGAGCGTCGCGGACACTCGTCCGAGGACGTGCAGGCGGCGCTCCTCGACGTGATAGAACGCGGTAGCCGCGAGGAGAAGGTCTTCACCGACGTGGCGTTCCCCGAACTCGACCTCGACTACGCGGACATCGAGGGGGCGAACAAACATCCGGTCGTCTTCCGAAACTGCGCGTTCGAGGGGGTCCGCGCCGAGCACGCCGACGTGAAGGTGCCCGTCTCGTTCGAAGGCTGTACCGTCGACGGTCTCGACCTCGAAGGCGCACGATTCGAGTACGACGCGACGTTCGCGGGGACGACGTTCACGGACGAAGTGGCGACGTTCGAGGCGCGCTTCGACCGCGACGCGGATTTCACCGGCGCGACGTTTTCGGCCCCGGTTATCGCGGACGAGACGCGCTTCGAGGACGACGCGAGCTTCGCCGACGCGACGTTCGAATCGACGGCGTCGTTCCGCGGCGCGGAGTTCCACGGGAAGTCCAACGCGCTCGAGGACCACGCGTCGTTCGCCGGCGCGCGGTTCGAGGCGGAAGCGACGTTTCTCCAGTCCTCGTTCGAGTTCTCAACGTTCGCGGGCGCGAGATTCGCGGGTCCGGCGCGATTCCAGGAGGTCCGGTTCGACGGCGACGCAGACTTCTCGGAGGTCGCGTTCGAACGGGAAGCCGACTTCGACGAGGTGGACTTCGGACAGGACGCGACGTTCGAGGGAAGCGAGTTCCGCGGACTCGCCGTCTTCCGCGGCGCGGAGTTCGAAGGCGGCGCGCGCTCGCTGCAGGACGACGCCCGCTTCGTCGGCGTCGCGTTCCGCGACGACGCGGACTTCCGCGACACGCACTTCCGCGACGCGAACTTCGACGACGCGCGGTTCGACGGCACCGCCGTCTTCGAGGAGGCGTGGTTCGACGCGGACGTCGATTTCCGTCGGGTCGAGTTCGCCCGAGAGGCCGACTTCGACGAGGCGCGATTCGCCGGCGACGCCGACTTTTCGGAGTCGGAGTTCCGCGCGCCCGCCGTCTTCCGCGGCGCGGAGTTCGAGGGGGACGCGAACCACTTGGAGGACAACGCGACGTTCGCGGACGTCTGGTTCGCCGACGACGCGGACTTCGACAACGCGAAGTTCACGTCGGCGAACTTCCTGCGCACCCGGTTCGGCGGCGTCGTCGATTTCTTCGGCGCGACGTTCGACGACCGAATCGACTTCCTCGCGGAGGCCATCGACGACGATACCTACGTCGACTTCACCGACGCCAAAATCAAATCCGGCGTCGTCGAACAACCCGCGGACGAGTGGGTTCGCTACGATTTCACGCTCGCCAGCCTCGGCGACGTGACGCTCGACGCGGGCCACGACCGGGGCCACCGGAAACTGCTGGACTACTTCCGATTCTGCAAGACGGAGTTCAGCGAGTTCGACGGCTACGAGTTCGACTTCTCGGCGTACACCGAGTACCTCGACCGCAACGACTGGCGACTCCACACGTTCGACGAGAACGCCGCGGAGTACGAGTACGCCGCGGCGATGACGCCCGAAACCGTCGAAACGACGTATCTCAAGGCGAAGAACGCCGCGTCGGCGGGCGGTTACGTGAAGGCCGCCGGCGAGTTCCGCATCAAACGACAGCAGTACGCCCGCCGGAAACACGTCGCCATCGTGCGGGACGCGAGCGCCGACGTCGGGTCGCGGTTCCGCAATCTGAGTCGCGCCGCCGAGAACTACTTCCTCGACGTCTCGTGCGGGCACGGGATGCGGCTCACCCGAATCATGGTGGTGTTCTTCGTCGCGCCGCTCTTTCCCGCGCTTCTGTACGCGTTCGGCGGGTCGCCGTTCCTGACCGACGCCGGCCAACTCGATTCGCTCTCCCAACTGGCGACGCCCGAGGGCCAATCCATCGCGTACAAGAACCTCCACTTCAGCTACATCACCTACCTCACCATCGGCTACGGCGGCATCGGGCCGACCGGTGCGCTGGCGCGGCTGCTCGCCGGTCTCGAAGTGTACCTGAGCGTCATCCTCGGCGGGTTGTTCCTCTACGCGCTCGTGAAGCGCTCGGAGCTCTGACCGTCCGACGCTCGGACGAAGGTATAAATCCTCGTTTCTCGAACCGGTAGCCGGACGATGAAAAACGTTCTTTCGAGCATCGGAGTCGGGTCGGCGACGGTCGACACCGTCTTTCCCACCACGACCGTCGTCGCGGGCGAATCCATCGACGCGACCGTCGAAATCGAGGGCGGTTCCTCGGAGCAGCGGGTCGACGGCGTCTACTTCGCGCTGGTGACTCGCTACCGACAGAACGAGGGGAGTTCGAACGCCGTCGTCAGCGAGTTTCAGTTGACCGACGAGTTCACCGTCGAAGCCGGCGCGCACCGGACGATTCCGGTGACCGTCGAAATTCCGCCGGAGACCCCCGTCACGCTGGGCGACACCGACGTCTGGGTCGAAACGGGGCTGGACATCGACTGGGCGCTCGACCCGAGCGACGAGGACGAGTTGCGGGTCGAACCCGGGCCGCACCTCGCGGCGCTCCACGCGGCGCTGACCGACCTCGGTTTCGAGCGCCGTTCGGCCGAGACCATCACCGCCGAGTACACGCCGTTCGACCCGCCGCACGGGTTCGTTCAGCAGTTCGAGTACCGCCCGGTCGCCGGGGGGTACGCGGGACTGGACGAACTCGAACTCGTCTGTTCCCCGACCGACGGCCTGCAGGTGCTCGCGGAAGTCGACCGGCGAGGCGACCCGGTCACCGACTGGGCGCGGTCGGACGAGCGGTGCTCCCGGTTCGAAATCGAGACGACGGACGAAAACGCGATCGCCGAGACGGTAGACGACGTTATCGAACGGTTCGTCTGAGCCGGAATCGGTTCTCGAATCCCTCGTCGGACGAACGTTTATGCCGTTCGAAACGTAATTATAGAACGTTACATATGGCGTCGTCCGGTTACGTCGCGAGCGCCCTCGTGATGGGCTCCGTGCTGGTCGCGCTCGCGGTGGGGCTCATGCGCGGGCGAAACTGGAAGCGGTACCCGTTGGAGCGGCAAGAGCGCGATAGCGTCGCGGTTCTCCGAGGAGTCGCGTCGAACCCGACCGTCTGGGCGCTCGGGTTCGTCCTGTTCTCCCTCGTGGCCGGCGCGGGAGCCGTCCTCTTCGTCAGCGGCGCGTCGGTTCCGGCGTCGGTGCGACGGGCGGCGTGGCTTGCGGTCGTCGCCTCGGCGGTCGTGCTCGGCGGCGGCTACGTCCTCTGGGGGACGTACCAGTCGTCGCGCTATCGCGGACTGAACGGTGCGCAGGCGACCCTCGCGGCCCTCTGGGTCGGCGGCGCGCTGTTCGTTCTGGCCGTGATCTTCACGCTCGTGACGGCTTAGAGGATGGAGTAGGACGCCGCGAGCGTCAGCGCGAGCGCGGCGAGCAGCCCTCCGAGCACGACGAGCGCGACGGACCGCGGTTCGTACCTGAGGTGCTGGTAGTACCCCGCGACGAACAGCGCTTTCACGAACGACAGCGCGACGATGGCCGCGAAGCCGGTCCAGTACGCCACGTTCGCGAGTTCGACGAGCACCTGCGCCGTCGCCATCACGAACAGGATCACGTATATCGCCGCGTACAGTTTCGTCTTGGTCATGGTCACAGGATGTAGAACAGCGGGAAGAGGAACAGCCAGACGATGTCCACGAAGTGCCAGTACAGCCCGAAGTACTCGACCGGCCGCTCGTCGTCCAGGTACGCCCCGCGCCGCGCCCGCGCGAGGAGATACAGCACGATGAACAGGCCGACGACGACGTGCGCCGCGTGCAGTCCGGTCGTCAGATAGAACGTGGACGTTCGGACGTTCGCGGAGAGCGTCAACCCCTCGTGGAACAGTTCCTGCCATTCGAGCGCCTTGTTCGCGAGGAAGCCGACGCCGAGCAGGAAGGTGACGAGGAGGCTCGCCACGAGCCCCCGCCTGCTCCCCCGCTCCGCCGCCACGAGCGCCAGCACGACGCTGAAGCTACTCGTGAGCAGGAGGTAGGTGTTGACGAGTCCGGGGAGCGGGTCGTGCGGAACCGGATGCCACTCGACCCACCCGTGAGCCACGCGGATGAAGACGTACGACCCGATGAACGCGCCGAACAGCACCACGTCCGAGGCGAGGAAAATCCACATGCCGAGTTTCGTGTTCTCCACGCCGTCGAAGGGCCAACTCTCGCCGAACGGCCCCTCCGCGACGCGGAACCGCTCGCGGGCCATCGAGACCAGCGCGAACGTCCCGAGCGCGAATCCGCCGGCGAGCGCGACGAGGTAGGCGGTGCCCGCCAGTCCGCCGGCGAGTCGGCCCCGTTCGAAGCCGGACAGGCCGAAGAACGCGACGAACGCGGCAACGCCGACGACGAACGGCCAGACGCTCGCGTGGTCTTCGGCGTGACCGACGCCCGCCGTCCCCCCGTCCTCTCGGACTTCCGACGAGGTTCGGACGGCCGCGCTTTCGGTACCGCCGTCCGTCGCGCTCGGTTCGAACCGGAGCGACCCGCCGGAGAAACTCGGAACGCCCGGGAAGTTTTCGAGCGGCGGCGGCGAGGGAATCGCCCACTCCGTCGTGGTCGAGTACGCCCACGGGTTGTCGTCCGCGGTATCGCCGGCGACGAGGCTCTTCGAGAGGTTGTAGAACATCACGAGGAACGAGACGCCGAGGACGAACGCGCCCACGGTGGCGAGGCGGTGCCACGGGACGAAGGCGGCGTCGTAGACGAAGTCGCGGCGCGGCGTCTCCCACGCGACGAACATGGGGAAGTAGAGGAGGTTGAACCCGACGAAGTACAGCGCGAAGTGAACCTTCCCGAGGAACTCGTCGTACATCCGCCCGGACATCTTCGGGAACCAGTAGTACAACCCGCCGACGAGCGCGGTTACCCCGCCGACCATCACGTAGTGGAAGTGCGCGACCACCCAGTAGGTTCCCCGGAACTCGTAGTCCAGGACGACCGCACCGAGGAAGACGCCCGTGATGCCGCCGACGATGAACAGCAACAGCGCGCCGAACGAGAAGAGGAAGGGCGTGGTAAATCGCACTCGCCCCTTTATCATCGTGTAGACGAGCGCGAACACCATCAGATCGAAGGGAAGCGAGATACCGATGGTCGTCGCCATGAACAGCGTCTTTATCTGGAGGTTGATGCTCGTCAGAAACATGTGGTGCATCCAGACCGTGAAACTCTGGAGCGCCACGAGAATCATCGCCAGGATGAACCACTTGCGCCCGACCAGTCGACGCCCGGTGAACGTCTGGAACGTCTCGGCCATCACGCCGAGCGCCGGGAAGAAGACGATGTACACCTCGGGGTGGCCGAAGAACCAGAACAGGTGCGCCCAGAGTATCGACCCGCCGGCGTCCGCCGCGAAGTAGGTCGTCCCGACGAGGCGGTCGGAGGCCAGGATGAGCAGCGCCGCCAGCAGCGCGGCGAACGCGAAGAGCATCATCCAGACGGTGAGCAGAATCGTCCACGAGAACAGGGGCATCTTCCAGAGCGTCATCCCCTCGGCGCGCATTCGGTGCATCGTCGTCAGGAAGTTGACCGACGAGACGGTGACAGAGGCGACGAACAGGATCAGCGCGAGCACCGCCGTCGAGGCCCCGACGTCCGGCGTGTAGACGGGGAGGTTGAGCGGGGCGTACATCGTCCAGCCCCCCGCCAGACTTCCGCCTTGGAAGAACGAGACGCCGAGGAGGAGCCCGGAGAAGAGGTAGAGCCAGTACGACAGCGCGTTGAGTCGCGGAAACGCGAGGTCTCTCGCGCCGAGTTGGAGGGGAACGACGTAGTTCGCGAACCCGAACGCGAACGGCGAGAGGAACCAGAATATCATGATGAGACCGTGCGTCGAGACGGCCTGATTGTACGACAGCGACGAGAGGATGCCAGCGCCCGGCGTCCACAACTGGAGGCGCATCAGGAGCGCCAGCGCGCCGCCGAAGACGAGGAAGAACAGGGCGGTGATGGTGTACAGGATTCCCACGTCCTTGTGGTTCGTCGTGACGAGCCATCGTCGAACGGAACTCGTCGGCGGGAACGCGTCGTGGTCGTCTGTCATGGTATCGGGTTCGCGTTCGCGGCGGGCGCGGTGCTGTTCGCGTTACCGTCGGTCGTCGAATTGTTCGTGGTCGCGTACCACGCTCGGTACTCGTCCGGTTCCATCACGACGACTTCCGCCGTCATGTAGGAGTGGGCCGCCCCGCAGAGTTCGAAACAGCGCGCCTCGTGGGTTCCCGTCTCGTCCCCGACGAACCACGTGTCGGTCCGTTGCCCCGGAATCGCGTCGGTCTTCACCCGTAGCTCGGGGACGCCGAACGTGTGGAACACGTCGCTCGAGGTGACGGTGAGTTTCACCGGCCGGTCGCGCGGAACCCGGAGCGTATCGCTCTCGTGCCCGTTCGGGTAGACGAACGTCCAACTGAACTGGGAGCCGACGACTTTCACCTCCAGCGCGTTCTCCCGCGTCGCCGTCGAGTCGTCCTCGACGTAGAGGAGCGTCCCGTACGTCCAGAGGACGAGCGAGACGACGATGATGGCGGACAGCGAGAAGGAGTAGATCAGTTTTCGTCCGCCCTCGCTCTCGCTCGGAAGTTCGCCGAGTGCGGGCGGCGCGAACTCGTGCGACCCGTTGCCGTCTCGGTACTTGTACGCGGCGTAGCACGCGTAGCCGATGACGACTGCGCCCACGAGAACGCCGAGGAGGAGGAAGACGCCGAAAATCTGCTGGAACACCTCTGCCCGCGTTCCGCGCGGGATGAGACCGCTTCCCTTTCCGTGCAGGGGTAGAAGACGGACGTACCCCACCATCTCTTTATCCTTAATGATTTTCCATTTACTTAGCGGTTTCGGAAAAACTGGTCGGGAACGTTTTTGCCCCCTCACGTGGTAGAAATTGCCATGGCTGATAATGACACACAAACCGTCGTGGACGTCGACGTCGGTGAGGAGGCCGCGGAACCGGACTTCGATACCCTCACCGGTATCGTCGTGGACGGACTCATCGGTGCCGTCGGCGGGTTGGTCGGCACGGCGGCCATGACGGCGGTGCTCCTGGTCGCGGCGACCATCGGCGCGTTCGACCTCAACTCGTTCACCACGCTGGCCGAACTCACCGGCACGGACGTCCTCCTGCCCGGCAATCCGGCGGCGGTCGGCTACCTCATCTTCCTCGCGGGCGGGATGGTGACGTGGCCGCTCCTGTTCGCCTCCATCGGCTCCTATCTACCGGGCGAGAAGTACGCCACGAAGGGCGTGCCGTACGGATTCGTCCTCTGGACGGGCTTCTCGCTGGCGTTCTACGAGGGGTACGTCGGAACGTCGCTCGTGCTCTATCTCCTGCTCACGCTGCTCGGCCACTTCGCCTACGGCTTCGCGCTCGGAGCCGTGTTCGACTACCTCTCGAAGCGGCCGACGACCTTGGTCTGAGTCGTCCCCGCGCCCCCCGACTGACTCGCCCGCTAGCGGTCCGGCGGTTCCAGCGAGGTGGAGTACACGGACTCCGGATTCCGCTGGTGCTCCTTGAACTTCTCGACGAGCTCTTCTATGTCCTCCCCCGTTCGCATCTGGTACTCGGAAAGTATCGATACGAGTTGTCCGATTTCGTCGTCTGTGAGACTCACCGAGTTCGTCATACGCGTCGCTAGTGGACGACGACTCAAAGAAATCACGGCGAACGACGGCGTTCGGTCACTCCTCGTACGGCCACCGTCCCCCGATTTTCAGCTCCTCGACGTACCCCTCGTCGATTTCGTCCCTGATCTCCTCGCGCGATTTGTGCGGAATATCGCGCCCGTCCTCCGCGAGCGCGACCACGACGTTCGTCAGCAGGACGGCCAACTCGCGCAGGTCGCGAATATCGAGTTTGTCCAGCGTGTCGGCGTGCGTGTGGCCCCACCCGCGTCCGCTTCCCTCCGAGCGGGAGTAGGCCATGACCGCCGGAACGCCCTCCTGTACGAACGCCCACTGGTCGCCGTGCGGGCTGATTCCCTCGTGCGTCGAGAGCGGAACGCGCAGGTCGTCGGTCACCTCGGCGAACGCCTCGCCGAGTTCCTCGAACCCGTTCGTGCCGACGCCGAGGTTGCTGGAGTTCCCCGCCCCGTCGATGTTGACGACGCATCTCACCGAATCGAGGTCGTGCGTTTCGGCCCAGTGGTACGCTCCGTACAACCCGATCTCCTCCGACCCGAAGGTGACGAGACGGACGCGCGTATCGAGTTCGACTCGCCCGAGCAGCCGCCCGATTTCGGCGACGAGCGCGCTTCCCGCCCCGTTGTCGTTCGCCCCCTCGCTGACGTCGTGGGCGTCCACGTGGGCGGTGACCAGCACCTCCTCGTCGGTGTCCGGGCCGACGACCGCCTCGACGTTCCGCGAGTTCGCGGGTTCGTTCCGACAGTCGACCGAGAGGGTCGCCGACTCGCCTTCGGACTCCCGGCGCAGGCGAGCGCCGACTTCCGCCGAGACGCCGACCGCCGGAATCGGCCCCGGACGGTTGTGGTAGCCGACTTCGCCGGTCGGCGGGAGGCAGCCCTCGACGTGGTTGCGGAAGACGAAGCCGACCGCCCCGGCGTCCGCCGCCCCGGCGTACTTCTCCATCCGGTGAATCCAGCGGTCGCGACTCTCGGGCGTCTCGCTGGACGCCATCGCTATCTTCCCGTCGAGGTCGCGCTGCTCGAAGTCCTCCGGGAGGCCGTAGCCCACGTCAACGAGTTCGCCGGTCACCTCCCCGCTCGGCGTCCCTGGGAGCGCGATGACCTCGTGGGTCGCTTCGAGCGTCTCGCCGCCGACGGCGAGCGACGACGAGCCGCGCCACCAGCCGGGAATCTCGAACTCGTTTATCTCGACTTCGCGCGCGCCCGCACGTTCGAAGGCGTCCGCGACGACCCTCGCGCCCTCGGCTTCGCCCTCCTGTCCCGCCATCCGGTTTCGAACCGCGACGAGCGATTCGAGCGTCTTCCACGACTCCGCACTCGTGTAGGCGTCCCCGACGACCGATTCGGGTATTCGTGACATGCCCTCCCCTCCCGTCGAGCCACCAAGAAACTCCGGAACCCGGCACGCCTTACGGCCAATCGATGCTTTTTCGAGACGGCTCGCGTGTCGTGGCACGTGTTCGATGATTTTCGCGGGTTTCCTCGCGCTCGAAACGCGCGTCTCGCCGCGCGCGAACGGACGGGCGGTCGCCGAGAGCTAGCCCCGCTTCGACCGGAGTAGGCGTCCCCAAATCGGTTTTCCTCCCCGTACTACGCGCGGAAAACGCCGCCTAAGTTCGCCGAAGGCGTCACATAACAATATAGGCGGTCGTGAACGTCTGAGCTATGCCCGGCGTAACCGGTGGTACTGTCAACAGTCGAGCGCTCGGCGAGATGTTCGACGCGATGGACGACGAGCCGTGGTACGAAACCGCCGAACTGTCGGCGGGAGAGTGCCGAATCGGCCTCGTCCACCACGGAGAGAGAGACCGAAACGGCTGGACGACGTGGCGCGACGACGGAACGGTCGGCGTGCTCCACGGCGTGGTGTCGAACCGCGCCGAACTGGGACTTTCGACCGCCGAAATCTTCGAACGAGTGCTCGACGACCCCGACCGAATCCTTCCGAAACTCAGCGGGCCGTTCCTCCTCGCGGCCGCCGACCGAACGTCCACCGTCGTCGCGTGCGACAAACTCGGGACGCGGCCCTGTTACTACTCGACCGTTCACGGCTTCCTGTTCGGAAGCGAACTCAAATCCCTCGTCACCCAACTCCCCGACCCGCGGCTGGACGAGCGGGCGATGAGCGACGTGCTGTTCATGGGCTACGTCTTCGGTCGAAAGACCCTCGTGAACGACATTCACTCGCTTCGTCCCGCGTCCTACCTTCGATTCGCGGACGGCAACGTCGAGACGCGTCGCTACTGGGAACCCGACTTCGGCATCGCCCCGCAGGAGGGGTACGTCGACGAGGCGGTTCGGCGCTACCGGCGGGTCGTCTCCAACGTCGCCGACACCATCGACGGCCGGGCAGGGGTGTGGCTCTCCGGCGGTCTCGACAGCAGGACGCTCGCCGCCGCCCTGAAGGAGGAACTCGGCTCCGTCCGGACGTTCACCTACGACAACTCGGCGACGCAGGAGGACCGAACCGGCGCGAAGCGCGTCGCCGAATCGCTCGATCTGCCGAACCAGTTCTGCGAGTACTCCGCCGAGGAGTTCGTGACCGCCATCGACCGCGGCGTGGACATCCTGGACGGGATGCTGCAGTGGTCGTTCTTCGTCAACCTCCCTGCGGCGCTGAACGACGTGTCCGGGCAGGTCGACGTGCTGCTCGAAGGCAGCAGTCAGGGCGAGTTTTTCGGCGACGTGATGTACCGCTCGCACCTGACGAGCAAACAGCCCGTCGACGCGCTGATCGCGCAGAAGGCCCAGCTATCCCCCGATGACGTGCAGTCCCTCCTCGGTTCCGACGCGATGCCGAAGCAGTCGCTGGCCCGCGTGGTCGAACGGAGCGCGCAACCCCGGCGAGAACACCGAACGCTGGACGCGCTCTGGGAGATTTTCGCGGACTCGCACTTCCGGTCGAACCGCCTCTACCGGAGCCAAGCCGGAACCCGCGTCCCCTTCGCCGACGGCGAGTTCATGGACCACGTCGCTCGAATGCCCTACCAGCGGTACCGCATCGGCTCGATTCCCGGCACGCGCGGCAAGATTCCGTCCGCCGTCGCCCCCCTCAAACTCGAAGTGGCCCGGCGGGTCACCGGCCCCGCGGCGAAGGTTCCGTACAATCGGACGAAACGGCCGCCGACCTCGCCGCTCGCCCTCCACGCGGCGGGGTTCGTCGCGGACAACGTGAAAAAGCGCATCGTCGGGTCGAACACCTGCCGGATGGGTCAGTGGTATCGAAACGACCGGACCATGCGGTCGTTCCTCGACGACCTGCTGGACGACGCCTGCGAGCGCGACCGCTTCGATTCGAACGCGGTGCGCGACCTCCAGCGCGACCACTTGGCCGGACGCGCCGACAACCTCCAGCCGATTTCGGCCGTCACGACGATCGAACTCTGGGCGCAGAAACACCTCGACGCGCTCCGCACCTCCACCGGTCAGCGCGTTCCCGTCCGATAGACGCGCGGAGGGACCCGAGGCGGTGTTTCGGCGTCAGAAGGACGGCTCGTCGAGGACCGATTCACCGTCCCGGCGCGGCGGACCTCGTGAGCGAGGCCAACCGATTCGCCGCCGAACAGAAAGCACTTGTTCGGGGGTGGTCGTCGTCCCCGCCGATGCCCCCCACCAGACGCGCTTTCCTCGGTGCGTCGGCGGCCGCTGTCGCTCGCGGGGTGCGTCGCTCGCTCCGCCCCCGTGACTCGGCGCGAACCCCCTGACGACTTTTCGTCGAGTGCGCCGACACCGCTGGTCGAGAGCGAAGCGACCCCGTTCGCCGTCGTGACGGTCGGTCGCGAACGCTCCGCCGACCCCCAACCGCGCCAGTTGTGGGTCTGGAACGACGGGTCGGCGCGAACCATCGCGCTCGAACTGACCCGACGTTCGAAATCGCTCCTCGGCGGGTCGGCGGAGTCGCTGTTCACCGACGGGACTCGGTACGCCGCCGACGCGATTTTCGCCATCGAACCGCGGGTGCCGGCGACGTACGTCCTCGCCGTCGAGGTCGAAGGGGAGCGCGAAACGTCGGTTCGCGTTCCGCGTTCGCGGTTCGACTGTAACCGCGCGTCCACCGCCGTCGCTACCGTCCGCGTGTCGACGCGACTGTCGGAACGAACCGCGACGGCGGGCTGTCCGAACGAACTTTTTTTTAACTCTCGACGCTCCGTGATTTCCTCACCCGATGCTTTTTCGGCTATCGAGTGTAAATTTTTACTTCCTTCGTCCCGTCTGACGAACGCTTATAACCGTGGGGGAGACAAAGGCGATACAGACTGATTCGGAGTGGTTCGACAAGTGAACGACGAAACGACGAACGAAACCATCGTAAATCGCCGGGTAGCGCTCGTCCTTCCGATACTGGGAATCTGCTGGCTGGCATTTCTCGCGTACTCGGAACTCGGCGACGGAGCGAACGTCGATCTGGTCGCCATGACGCTCGGTGCCGGACTGATGATCGCCGGCGTGGCGCAGTTCCTTCGCGCTCCCGACGAAGCGGACGAGTAACCGAAAGACCGAGGCCGATGCGGCACCAAGCGCTAGCCATGGCGTCCCTCGACGCGTTTCTTCTCGTCCAACTCCTCGTTACGGTCGCGCTGCTGTCGGTCGGCGGCGTCCTCGTCTACCGGTGTCTCGCCTCCGACGAGTGGACGCCGCGGGGGTTATCGGACGCGGAGAGCGACGCCGGAATCGACGAGGAGTGGCGTTAGTCCCGCCACTGGGCGTGCAGTTCGCTGTGTTGCGCCCGCTCGTCGGGGTCGGTGACGACCGAAATCATCCCCTCCCGGTCGAGCGCGTACCGCCGCGCCTCGTCGCGCGCGACGAACGACCGCTTTTTGAGCTCCGAGAGGAGGCTTTGAATCTGCTCGACGGACGCCGTCACCTCGTCCGCGATGTCGTGGACCGTCATCGGGCCGTTCGACGCGAGGGCGGCGATGATGTCCCACGTGTGGTCCTCGTTGCAGAGGGACTCCCGGCGCGCGGCGGCGATTCGAACCACGACCGGCCCGGCGTTCGCCAGCTCCGCGAGCGACGCCGATTCGGGTATCGGCTCCCCGGAGACGGCGTTTCCGAGTTCGTACCCTCGCCGTCGGAGTCGCCGCTGGTAGGCCTCGACGGGGTCCTCCGCTTCGAGTACGTCTTCGCGTTCCGTTTCGCCCTCCGAGTCCGCCGCCTCCCCGTCCGCAGACTCCTCGGCGTCGCGTCGGTCCTCGGGTTCGACCGTTTCCTCCGTCTCGTCGCCGCCCTCCTCCCCGCTCGCTTCGAACGAGGCCAAATCGGTCTGGTCGTTCGCCAGTTCCGACACCCGGCTTTCGAGTTCGCGGATTCGTTCGTTCTTCTCGCGGAGTCGCCGTTCGAAGTCCTCCGGCCCGCCCACGTCGCCGTGCGCGAGCGCGTTCGCCATCTTCCGCGCGGCGGCGGACACGTCGCGCGCCGTCTGGAGTTCGTTCTCCAGTTCCGCGATTCGCTCCTGCTTGCGCTCCAATTGGCTCTCGAGTTGGGCGACCCGGTCGTGCTCCTGTTCCTGTAGCTCCGTTATCTCCTCCAAGTCGCCCATCAGCGCGTCGCTCACCGACTTGAGTTCCGGGCGCTCGAAGTCGTCCAGTCCCGGCGTCGCGCCCGCGTCGAAGGTTCGCTTGCGGTCGAATTGCACCCGACGGATTCCGCCGTCAGTCCAGTCCGTCTGGACGAACCCCTCGCCCGCGTTCAGGTCGGGCACGGCCTCGCCGTACTCGTCGCCGACGATGCGGCTGACGACCTTCGTGTCGTTCTCCCACGTGAGGCGATGCCAGACCAGCCAGTTCGCCTGCGTGATGAAGTCCTTCTTCACGTCGGCGGGGCGCTGACTGATGCCCATGACGCCCAGTCCGTGTTTCCGCCCGCGCTTACCGACCTTGATGAGCATCTTCCCGGTCTCGCCCATCCCGCCGCCTTCCGGGATGTACTCGTGGCACTCCTCGACCACCAGCAGGAAGGGCTTCTTCAGCTTCTTCTCCTTGGCGAACAGGTGGCGCGCCGTCTCGCGGATGAGTTCGTCGGCCTCGTCGTCGTCCAGATAGCCCGACACGTCCACGATGACCGGGACGTTCTGTTCGAGCGCGAGCGACGCCACCTTCTCGGCGTGTTCGGCCCCGACCTGAATGTCGCACTCCTCGTCCGCGCCGACGTGCAGGAGTTCGAACTCCTCTTTCAGACCGTAGTACTCGCCGTCCGCGTCGATGATGGCGACCGGGTAGCCCGCGTCTAAAAGCTGCTCCACGATGACGGACGCGGTGTTCGACTTGCCCGACCCCGATTTTCCGGTGACGAACCCGCGCCCCGTCAGGATTTCGACCACCGGAATCCGAACCTCGGATTCGTCGGAGACGAAGTGGCCGACCGATAGCTTTTGTTCGTTGTCCATTTTCTTGCATACTGCTATCGACAGATGTTCCTTCAACTTTTGCATCCTCGTGGGTCCCTGCCGAACGCGAATGCCGACGCGAGGTTCTCCGCCGGGCCGAAGAACTGACCTCCGATTCGCCGGGGGACGGTGTCGCCTCGAATTAGTCCTCCGGATCCCGACAGTTGGCGCGAAACCGAGCGATCAGGGCCGGGGAGAGGACGCCTCCGACGCTCTCCGGCTTCGATTCGTCTCCGACGAGGTGAACCGCACCATAAGAGCGATAACCGTCGGGTGCCCACCATGCGTCTCAGAAAACCTCGAAAGGAAAACGTACCATGCACCGACATTCCCAGCGAGTCGTCGCGGCGTTCTTCGTCTTCCTCGTCGTCGCTACCGTGCCCCTCGCGTTCGTGCACCCCGCCAGCGCGAACGCGCCCGCACGACAGGCGACGCCGGTAGACGGTGCGAGCACCGAACCCAGAACCATCGACGTCCCGGACGATGCTCGAATGCGGCTTTCCTATCCCGGGTCGCTGGTGGAGTCGCTGGAGTACGCCGAAATGGACGCGTCCTCGAGTTCGACCGGCGTCCGAAGCTACAGTCGGTACGACGGTTCGAATCCGCTCGACAACGTGACGCGGTCGGCGGTACACGACGCCATCATCGACGACCCCGGTCTCTCGCTGTCGGCGCTCAGCGACCGGACCGCGATACCCCGCTCGACGGTCCGGTATCACGTTCGAATCCTCGAAGAAGAGCGACTGGTCGAGACGGCGAGGGTTCGCGGGAAGCGCCGCGCGTATCCCGCCGATGACGACGATCCCGAACTAGCCGCGTCGCTATCCGACGATTCGACGGCCGCGCTGCTCGAAACCGTCGCCCGAGACGGACCGGCGAGCGTCTCGGAACTCGCCGTCGCGCTCGACCGAACCCCGGGCACCGTCTCCTACCACTTGGAACGCCTCGCGGACGACGGACTCGTGGAGCGAGAGCGCGCGGGTAACGCCGTGGTCACGACGCTTCCCGACCGCGTGCGCGACGCTATCGACGCCGACTGAGCGGTTTCGAGGAACTGGTCAGAATCTCCTTTTTTCCGTCCGGTGTATCGAACGAACGGGGAGCGACGTCGGGACCCTCCCCGAGGACCGTTACGTTCGACACGCCGCGGCGAACGAACACCGTTCCCGTGGTTCGCACGCCGCGCGTCGAACGCGGAGACCACCAACGCTTCGGCCCTCCCGAACGATTCCGTCGCGTCGATTTTCTGCCGACGGGTCGACCGACAGACGAAAATAGTCGCCCAGGAGACTGATCGACCATCATCATGTATCGCCGACGCATCCTCGCGGGCGCGCTCTGCGGCTCGCTCGGGGGTCTCTCGGGTTGCAACGTCTTCGCCGAATCGAAACCGGAGGTGAACTTGAAGTCCGTCGTCGTCCGGAACCTCGACGACGAACCGCACGCGGTCGACGTTGAAGTGATCCGCGACGGCGAGACGATGGTGAGAAAGACGCCGTCCGTCGAACAGGCGGGAACCGGCGACGATTCGCTCGCGGTCGTCGCGGACGGTGTCGACCGCGAACCCGCCGCGTACGAACTGCGGATGAAGCTCGCGGACGACGAGGAGTGGGAAGACGCGCTTTTGACCCCCGTTGACGGGGGCGATTGTCTCGCCGGCGAGGTTCGCATCACGAAGTCGGGCGACCTCTCGGTCTGGAAGGCCGGCATCTCCGACTGTTAATCGGCCGATTTCGGTCACGGCTCCGAGTCGGCTTCGGCCTCGAAGCGGCGCTCCGCGCGCTCCGAGAGCGCCCGGTTCATCGCCTCGTACCCCCGTCGCGCGTCGTCGGGGACGACGACGGGGACGAGCAGCCCCGAGAGGCGCTCGCGGTTGACGAACCGGGTTCGGTCTTCGCCGAGCGGTTCCAGTTCGAACGCGTGTTGTCCTTCGAATAGCCGCGAGGAGAGCACCCGTCCGACCCACTCGAGCCGTCGCTCCGGCGTCACCTCGGTGACGGTGACGGGAATCGTCCGGCTCCGCGACAGCCCCGACCGAACCCGAATCTCGACGGTCGCCCCCTCGCGGAGGTCGCCCCTCGCGTCCGTGACGTGCGGATTCCACTCCCGGTACGCCCGGAGGTCGGCGAGCACCTCCCAGACGGTTCGCGGCGGCGCGTCGACCTCCGTCTCGACCAGAATCTCCCTCACCTCTTCCCGTTCGGGAGCCCGCCCGATGAAGCCGCCGGCCGCGGCGATACTCGAAGCGATACCGGCCCGCTACGCGCGGTGCAGTCGCCAGCGTTCGTAGAAGCAGTTCACGCCGGAATCGCTCTCCTCGAAGGTGACGGTTCGTCGCTCGCCGGAGGGCAGGAGCGCGTGGAACTCGCCGTTCTCGATGGTCTCCGTCGCGGGAATCAGCGTCACCCCCGACCCCGCGTGCGGCCCCTCGAACGCGAGTCGGAGCACCTCGCCGTCGCGGGAGACGGTCGCCCGCTTGACGCCGCGGTAGGCCTCGTACTCGCCGGTCAGTCGGTCGAGGCGCTTCCGGCGGGCGAAGAAGGGCGTCGGCTCCTCGGGGTCCCCGCCGAGCAGGAGCGCCAACACGCCCTCGCCGAGCGCCGAGAGTCCGTGGTCCGGCGCGGTGTTCGCGGCGAGCGCGACCCCGTACTCGCCGTCCGCGAGGAAGCCGACGTAGGACGAGGAGACCCCGAGCGAACCGCTGTGGCCGACGACGGTTCGGTCGCGGAGCTCCCGTCGCCGCCAACCGTAGCCGTACGGGCCGGCGTCGGTGTCGACGCGTCCCGCGTGCATCGCGTCGAGCGAATCCCGCGAGACGGGGCTCGCGCCCTCGAACTCGCCGCGCATCTGGAAGCGAAGGTAGTTCGTCAACTCGCGCACCGAACTCAGCAGTCCGCCCGGCGCGTGGCTGAGTTCTCGGACGGGCAGCGGGGTGGGTTCGGGCGTCCCGTCGTCCAGCACGTAGGGCGTCATCGCGTCGTCTTCCGATTCGAACTCGTCGGCGTCGAACGTCGAGCGCGCCATCTCGAGCGGTTCGAGTATCTCGTCCGCGGCGTACTCGTCGAACGACCGCCCCGAGCGCGCTTCGACGATTTCGCCGAGGAGCATGTAGCCGCTGTTCGAGTAGAAGAACCGCTCGCCGGGGTCCGCGGCGACTTCGTCCGCCGCGTTCCGGACGTGGTAGTGGAAATCGCCCCGGTCGGCCATCGGAATCCCGACCTCCTCCAACCCCGCCCGCCGCGAGATGAGCGCCTCGCTGACGCCGAGCGAGGGCATCCCCGAGGAGTGGGTCAGCAGGTCGCGTATCGTCGCGCCGTTCACGTCGACCGGGAGGTGGTCGGCGACGGGGTCGGTCACGCTGAGGTCGCCGGACTCCTGCAATCGCATGATAGCCAGCGCGACGAACGACTTCGTGACGGACGCGACCCCGTACAGCGTGTCCGGCGTCGCCGGTTCGTTCGACGCCAGGTCGCGCGACCCGTACCCGTCGGCGAAGACGACCTCGTCGCCGCGCACGACCGCGACGCTGACGCCCGGTACGCGATAGTCGGTCTGCCACTCGAGGAGGAGCGACTCCAGCGCCCGCTCGTCCGCTTCCGAAAGCTTCGAACTGTCCATGGACGGGCGGTTCGAACCGTCGGACGATAAATCCAACCGGGGATTTCACTTTCACTCCACTCTGGTGAGTTATTTGGTCCTCTCGTTCGAAGCGCGGGGCATGGGACTGCTGCGACGACTCGGAGTGTCCTCGGAACGGGAGACTCCCTACGAGTGCATGGGATGCGGTGCTACGTTCAGGGTACGGTATCAGGTCTGTCCCGAGTGCGGCGGTTACACCATCGAACGGGACGACTGGGGCTGACGAACCGCGAGTTCGTCGCCCGGTTCGACGCCGCCCGCCACGCCCGCCCGAAACTCGAAGACGCGGTCACCCCTCCCCCGCTCGAACCCTCTCCAGGCGTCCAGTCGGGCGACGCGCGTCACTCGCCCCTCCGTCGTCCAGACGACGTCGAGCGAGAGCGGCGTCAACAGCGTCGAAGCGCGTCGCTCGCCCTCCGACTCGAACGAAAACAGGAGCGCGTGTTCGTCGCGTCGCGCCAGTCGAACGAGTCCCGCCACCCGCGACCGGAGCGTGTCGACCGATTCGACCCGCGGGACGAGCGTGCGTTCGGTTTCGTTCCGTCGATGGACGACGCGCATCGTCGGCGGTTCGTTCCCCGACCACTCGTACGTTCGGGTCGACGCCCTCGACGAGGCCCCGACCGATTATTAGCACATTAGTGACAGAAATAAAGTTTTTATAATCTCGAATAAATGAAGCGGTGTGAAAGGTAATACCAACAGTAACTTCCCCGAACCGGAACTCGGTCGCCGCGAATTCGCGCAGTCCGTGGCGGGGGCCGCCGCCGTGGCCGCCGTCGGCCCCGTCGACGCGGACGAGCGGGCCGACGCGCGAGGACTCGAACCCATCGCCGAGTCGTTCACGCCGACCGACTGGGACGTGGTCGGCCCGTTTCAGTACCAGCGACGCGGCGTCGAGACCGGTTGGCTCGTTCCGAACGGCGGCGAACCGGCGTACGCGGCCGGAAAATCTCCCGACGAGGGGCAGCGATTTCAGTCCGCGTTCGCCGGCGGGTCGACCGTCACGTGGCGCTCCGAAACCGTCCCGTCCGGCGAAACGACGGTTTCCCTCGACTTCACCGACCGAATCGACCCGACGGGCGGCGACCTGACGCCCCTGTCCGGCGAATCGGGCACGTTCGACGACTTCCAGGATTGGTTCGGCGTCGGCGGCGTCCTCTACGCGAAGGGCTACGCGGTCGCGTCCTTCGAGGTCGAAACGCGCCGACGCGCCGTCTTGGAGACGGACGCCTCCGTCGCGTGGCTGAACGGAAACCGCTACGAGGAACCGCCCGTCGGCGTCGTCTTGCGGGAGGGGACGAACCACCTCCTCCTGAAGAACACCCTCGTTCTCGGCGGCGGGTCGGTTTCCGTCTCGTTCCGCCCGCCGCGCGCGCCGGTCGAGGTGAACCCGCTGGCGTCGTTCCGCGGAACCCCGCAGAACGCCGTCCTCCCCGACCTGCGCGAAGGCCGGGAGACGGACCGTCCCGCGTCGGTTCGCGTGACGAACACGACCGGCGAGGAACTCGCGCCGACGCTCACCTTCGCCCCGGACAGCGACCTCGTGGAGACGCGGACGGTGACCGTGACACCGCCGCTCGCGCCCTTCGAAACGCGGCGAATCAACACCCGCGTCGTGACGACGGGGAGGGTCCCGAAACAGGGCGCGAGCGCGGCGAGCGCCGCGGAGGAGCGCGTTCCCGGCCTCGCCATGACCAGCACCGACACCGCCGACCTCGCCGACAGCGACCGAGCGGCGGGCACGGGCGGCGGGACGTTCGAAGTCGAAGCGGCCTCCTCGGGCGTCGCGGCGTCCGTTTCCGTCGGCGACGAATCGGACGAGCGGGCGATTCCGCTGCGGATTCGGCGCGCCGACGAGACGCGCTGGCAGACCACCTTCGTCTCGGAGCACGACGAGAGCGTGCAGGAGTTCTCCGTCCGCGAACCGACGAACCCCGACTCCGGGGGTTCGTTCGAACTCGTCGTCTCGCTGCACGGGGCGAACGTTCCGTCCATCAACCAGGCGGGAGCGAACGTTCAGCGAGACGGTGCCTACGTCCTCGCACCGGGCGCTCGCGGGCCGGTGAACTACGACCACGAGGACCTCGGACGGCTGGACGACCTCGAAGCGATCCGGGTGATGAAAGACCGCTACGACATCGACGAGGACGCGGTCTACCTGACCGGGCACTCGATGGGCGGCCACGGCACGTGGCACGTCGGGCTGACGAACTCCGACCGGTTCGCCGGACTCGCGCCGTCCGCGGGGTGGACCGACCACGAGACCTACTTCACGGTCACGTTCGACCGGGACAAACTCCACACGTTCCCGCGGATCAAGGCGGTCTGCGAGACGGCGCTCCAGAAGAATCTCGCGCTTCCGAAGACGGAGAACGCGGCCGACGGCACCCTTCCCGTCTTCGCGCTTCACGGCGGGGAGGACGCGTCCGTCCCGACGCTGCACCCGCGGACGTACCTCCGGGCGCTGGCGAACCGCGGCCTCTCGGTGCGGGGTGAGGTGGGAGAGCGCCACTCGACGCCCGACTCGGACGCCGTCGACGCGGCGTACCTCGAAGTTCCCGGCCAACCGCACTGGTGGGACGCCGGAATCGGCGAGGGGACCGACTGCGTGAACCACCCCGACCTGCGAACCTTCCTGCGCTCGACGCGGCGCGACCCCTACCCCGAGCACGTCCGCTTTTTCACGACCAACCTGCGCGTCGAACACCGGAAGTTCTGGGTCGCGGTGCACGAACAGGAGACCGTCCACGCCCCGACGCGGGTGGACGCCCGCGCGACCGCGGACGGACTGGAAATCGAAACGGAGAACGTCGCGCTCCTCGCGATCGACCCGCGTATCTTCCGCGAGTCGTCCATCCGGGGGCGACCGACCGCGACGGTCGACGGCGAGTCCGTTCGGCTTCCGGGGGCGGGCGGACGCCGGCCCATCTATCTCGACCTGCGGGGCGACGTCTCCGCGTCCCGGCGAAAACCCCGCCGTCGAGGGCTCCGAAAGTCGCCGGAGCAGTACGGACCGCTGAAGGAGATTCACCACCGTCCGTACCGACTCGTCTACGGGACGCGGGGCGACGGCGCCGAAACCGCCGTCAACCGAAATCTCGCCAACCTGCGCTCGCAGCACCTCGTCGCCCGGGCGCGCGCGCCGGCGACCGTGATTCCCGATACGGCGGTCGACGGCGAGACGGCGCGCGAGTACAACCTCGTGTTGTTCGGCCGACCGTCCTCGAACGCCGTCTATCGGCGGTTCGCGGACGAGTTCCCGGTCGCCGTCTCGGACGGTCGCGCGGCGGTCGCAGACCGCGAGTACGAGGGCGACTTCGGCGTCGAGTTCGTCTACCCGAACCCCGCGAACGCGGACCGACTGGTGCAGGTCGAAACAGGCACGTCGCTCGCGGGACTCCAACTCACGCGGGTTCGAAACTGGATACCGACGCAGAAAGCGACGCCGGACTACGGAATCTACGACGACTCCATCCGCTGGCAGGGATGGAACGCCTGTCGCGCCGTCGGATTCTTCGACGCGCGCTGGGAGGTGTCGCCCGAACTGGGCTACCTGCGGTCGACGTAGCTCACGCCTTTTCGCGCCGGTGGTTCCGTCCGAGAAAGAGCGTGAGCACGTGGAGGGCGACCAGTCCGACGAACACCGTCAGGATGCTTCCGCGCAACCCTTCGAACAGGAGCGGAACGTAGAGCACGGGGAGGGCGATGGAGAGCCAGAAACTGATGACCTGTATCGGTGCGGCGACGAACTGGTGGTTCAGCACGGAGAGGATGTCGACCAGCGACATACCGAAGTATACGGGAAACGATACGAATACTATTAACAAGTTAATCGACACTAACCGGTTGTTAATCCGCCGTCGGACGCCCGGCGTCGAACCCTTCGACGGCGCGTACGGTCGAAACGAAGCACCGTTCCGACGTTTCGCGCTCGCTCGTCCAGACGACCTCCGAAGCGAAACCGCAGGACCGCGGTCCGTAAGACACCCTTCGCGGAGGGACGGATACCCCGTCTTGCTGTTTTCCGCCCGACCGTATGACTTCCACCCATCTATCGTCTGACAGGGCTTTATGATTTTTCAGGTGTTACGTGAGACGTACACGAGTTGTGTCCCACGGAGGCCATCCCAATGAGTAAGTCAGAAAACAACACGTGGACGGGAACGTACCGAGCGACCTACCACACGAAGCACGACTGGGCCCAATCCGAACCGCTCAGCACGACGGTGATGACGGCTGTCGCCGAGGCGATGGACGAAGACCCGGCCGATATCGGCCCGCTGTACGAGCGGTTCGACCCCGACGCCCTCGACGGACTGTTCAGTCCGCGACCCGGCGGACTACCCCGAACGGGCGGTCACGTCGCGTTCACGTTCGAGGGGTACCACGTCTTCATCCAGAGCGACGGCCACATCGCGGTTCATCCGCCGGAAGAAGGAACATAACTTTTTGTTCCTCCCGTTCTCACGGGACGACAGACCCGATGATTCAGCTACCGATACGGCGGTGTTCGAACTGCGGCTACATCGGCCCCGTCGGGCGGTTCAAGGCGGACGAGCGGGAACTGACGTGTCCCCGGTGCGGGAACGAACTCGCCGGGACGTTCGACCCTCGACTCGCATGACGGGGACGACGCTCGCCGACGCGATGGAGGAGTACCTCGTCAGCATCGAGGGCGGGAACTACCGCGCAAACACCGAGTCCGTGCTCCGCCAGTGGGTCGATTGGCTCGCGCGGGAGCGCGGCGTCGCGCGCCTCGACGACGTGGAAGTCATCGACTGTCGTCGGTACGCCCGTCACCTCAAGCGACGAGTGCGCGAGGACGACCTGAAAGCGTCCACGGCGCACACCTACTACGCCTACGTTCGGGCGTTTCTCGGCTTCTGCGAGGCGGACGAACTCATCGCACAGAACCCGGCCGCCGTCTCGCGCGCGCAGGCGGAACTGCCGGAGGACAACGCCGACACCGACCGCCAGTTCTGGTCCGAACGCGACCGGAAGGCCATCCTCGCGTTCATGGATAGACGAGTCGAGCGGGCGCTCGACGGCGACGGCGTCTCGCGCGAACGGGCGTACCGCGACCGCGCGCTCGTCCGCCTGCTTGCGCTCTCGGGCGTGCGCGGCGCGGAGGTGTTCCGCGATCCCGGCGACGAGAAGCGAACCGGCATCGAGTGGCGGGACGTGGACGTCGAGGGCGGCGCTGTTCGCGTCTTCGGCAAGTCGCGGGAGTACGAGTACGCCCAATTACCCCGCAAAGCCGCCGAGGCGTTGGAGCGATACCGCCGCGTGTCGGAGCCGCCGACACCACGATTTCCGGTGTTTCCGACCGACCACGCGCCCTCGAAGTATCGCGCCGCCCGCGAGCAGTTGGGCGAGGAGCACTCCGATGAACGCGTCGAGCGCATCCTCGACGCGAACGACATCGACGACGTAGTGCGCGAACACGGGGTCGTCATCCCCGCCATCTCGACCCGCGGGGCCCGGAACCTGATGAAACGACTCTGCGAGGAGGCCGGACTGGACATCGACGGCGAGTACCTGAAACCCCACGGCGCGAGGCGCGGACTGGGCCACCAGTTGTACAGCGAGGGTCACGCCGAACTCGCCCAGTCGGCGCTCCGCCACGCCTCCATCACGACCACCCACGAGAGCTACTCGAACATCCGGGCGACCGAGACGGCGGAGCGCGTGGACGACGTGCTGGAGGATTGAACGCGCCGCCGGTCGCGTCGCGGACGGTTACCGGCTACGGCGGGCCGCCGTAGCCCTCCCAACTGAACTGCCCTTCGACCTCGTAGCGGTCGAGGAGTTCCTCGGCGAACTCCTCGTACGTCTCGTCCCCCTCGCGGTGGCGGTCGAGTCGCTCGACCATCTCCTCGCTGAGGTCTATTTTGGGACTCATTGGGGTCGGCTTCTTCCCTCACGCTAGTAACCTGTCGGCGGTCCGTCGAACGACGAATTCCCGCCGGAGAAGCGTCCGAAGTATAGCATACGACAGTATTGAGTAGGTGTAGCGACTAGAGAGAACGACCGTCACAGGTGATAGTAGAATGACAACATTCACCGTCAAAACGACGTGCGGAACCGAGAAATCGTTCGACAGTCTTCGCCGAGCAAAGGAGGGGAAAGAGACGCACGCCACCCTCTGCGAGGAGTGCGAGGCGGACGACATTTCCATCGAACAATCGACGCGGACGGAGACCGCGAAGTCGCGGTCGAAGCCCGACGCCGCCCCGCTCGTGACGGACGGCAGCAGCGACCTCGAACCGAGACCGCTGCCGAACGAGATGCCGGACACGGTGCAGATGGACCCGCTCGACATCGTCCCCGACTACATGATCGACGAGGTGGACGGCCAACCGACCATCAACAAGCGGGGGTACGCGGTCATCGCCCGCCAGTTCGACATCATCGTCTCCTCAGAAGCCATCACGACGGCCGGGGAGACCGACCACCAGTTCGCGGAGTTCAAAGCCAGCGCGTGGAAGAAAGAGGACGGGCCGGAACACGCGTACACGGGCCACGGCACGGCGCTCGCGTCCGAGAACAGGACCGGAATCGAGAACAACCTGAACGAGATGGCCGAGACCCGCGCCATGAAACGGGCGGTCGCGTGGGCCTCCGGCATCGGAATCCTCGCGTGGGAGGAGATGCGAAACCACCTCGACGAGTAACCCGGTCGGCGGACGGTTCGTCGATTCGAGGGACGGACCAACAGCCACATCTTTTCGTAGCTCCGAGACTCGGCAATGAGGTCGCGACGGTCGCTGGCGCTCGCCCTGCTCGCGCTCCCGCTCTCGGCGGGCGTGGCGTCGGCCCACGGCGTCACGACGCGCTTCGACGCGCCGATTCCGCTCTCGCTTTTGTTCGGCGGCGCGGGAGCGACCGTCGCGCTCACGGCGCTCTTTCTCACCACCACGGTCGACCGCGCGCCGACCGAGACGCGCCGAACGCCGCTCGTCTCGCCGCTCACCGCCGACGCGCTCCGACTCGCCGCGCGGGTGCTTTTTCTCGCCGCCTTCGCGTTCGTCCTCGCGGCCGGGGCGCTCGGCTCGCCGAACCCGAGGGAGAACCCCGCGACCCTGTTCGCGTGGTCGGTCTGGCTGAAAGGCGTCGGCCTGCTGGCGGTGCTGTTCGGCAGTCCGTGGCGGACGCTCGCGCCGTGGCGAACGCTCCACGACGGACTCTCGGCGCTGGAGGGCGAGGAACTCGCCCTCCGCGACTACCCCGAGTGGCTCGGCGACTGGCCCGCGCTCGTCGGATTCCTCGCCCTCGTCGGCGTCGCGGAGAACCTGACGGCGATTCCCGACTCGCCGCGCTCGACCGCCGCGCTGCTCGCGGGCTACGCCCTCGTCATGCTCCTCGGCGGCGTCCTCTTCGGTCGAGCGTGGTTCCGACGCGCCGACCCCCTCGCGGTGCTCTACCGCCTGTTCGGTCGGGTCGCGCCGTTCCGAATCTCGGGCGACGAGGTCGACCTCCGTCCGCCGTGGCGCGGTTGCCTGCCCCCGGTGCGCTCGCCGGCGCTCGCGGCGTTCGTCGTGGCGAGCGTCTACACGGTCAGCTTCGACGGATTCACAGAGACGCCGGAGTACCAGACGCTTCTCTTCGCCGCCCGGGACGCGACGGGGCTCGGCCAGGTCGTCTCCGTCCCGCTCTACCTCGGCGGATTCCTCGCGTTCCTCGCCGTCTTCGCGCTCGTCGCGGCGCTCACCCGTCGCGTCGCCGGCGCGGACGAGTCGCGGCGCGAGACGGCCCGCGCGCTCGCGCCGACCGTCGTTCCCATCGCGGTCGCCTACGAGGTGGCGCACAACTACCCCTTCGTGCTCCAGCAGGCGGGCCGACTGCTGGCGGTGCTCGGCGGGCCGGAACTCGACCCGCTCTGGTGGCTCTCGCTTCCGGCGTTCTGGGCGTCGCAGGTCCTGCTCGTCGTCGCGGGGCACCTCGTCGCGGTCGTCGCGACCCACTACGTCGGGGTGGAACGGTTCGACCGCGTCGGCCGGGCGCAGCTCCCGATGACCGCGCTGATGGTCGGCTACACCGTGCTCTCGCTGTGGATAATCTCGCGCCCGGTGGCGACGTGACGGATTTCGACGGGCGTACCAGAACCCCTTTTCTCGCGTGGTCGCTAGCGTTCGGGTGATGAGCGAATCGACGCGCGGAGTTCCCCGACGCGAGTTTATGAAAGCCGCCGTCGCCATCGGCGGGTCGGCGGCGCTGTCTGCGTGCCTCGACAGGGGTGGGATGCCCGACGTTCCGAAGGGTCCGTCGGACCTCTCGAAACTCCCCGAGCGCCAGCACGCGTGGAATCGGTTCCTCGAAACCGACGATCACGGCAACAACGTGGCCGCCCGCCACCAGGTGCTCCTCTACCTGAACTACGCCGGGAACGGCACGCCGAGCGAGTCGGACCGGAAATCGGTCGAGAAGGCGCTCCGGAGCCTCGAACGCGCCTACCGCCGGAGCAACGACGGACTGCTGTTCTCGGTCGGCTACTCGCCGTCGTACTTCGGGCGGTTCGGCGCGGACGACGTGCTCCCGAAGCCGAAGGCTCTCGCGCCCTTCGAGGACCCGAAACTGGACGAACAGGACGCCGTCGTCCACCTCGCCAGCGACCACGCGCAACTCGTGTTGGCGGCGGAGGAGGCGCTGTTCGGCGAGCGCGACGAACTGAACGGCGTGAGCGTGACCGGTCTCTCCGGCGCGTTCGAGAGGGTGGACCGCCGGACCGGGTTCGTCGGCGACGGCCTGCCGGCGGACCATCAGGACGTGTCCGGGATTCCGGACTCGAAGCCGGTTCCCGAGGAGTCCCCGCTCTACATGGGGTTCAAATCGGGGTTCAAGAAGAATCAGGCGTCGGAGGACCGCGTGACGATTCGGGAGGGCCCGTTCGCGGGCGGGACGACCCAGCACGTCTCGCGGATTCAACTCCACCTGGACCAGTGGTACGAACAGGACAGCCGCGACCAGCGCGTCGCCAAGATGTTCTGTCCGGTGCACGCCGCGGAAAACCGCGTCGAGGGCGCGGGCGACAACCTCGGCGACTCAAGCGGGATGGGCGACGAGTGCGTCGGCCGCGCCGAGGAACACGCCCGGGAGCGAGGGATGGTCGGCCACTCCCAGAAGTCCGCCGCGGCGCGCGAGGACGACTCGCCGCTCATCCTCCGCCGGGACTTCGATTCGACCGACGGCGGCGAGGCCGGTCTCCACTTCGTCGCCGTCCAGCGCGACGTCGCCGACTTCGAGAAGACGCGCGAGGCCATGAACGGAACCGACCTCGCGGGCAACTCGTCGGTCGGCCAGCGGGTCAACAACGGAATCCTGCAGTACATGACCGTGGAGCGTCGCGGAAACTTCCTCGTCCCGCCGCGCTCGCTGCGGTCGCTTCCCACGCCGAACCCGTAGCTGTCGACGCTTCTCACGCAGCCACAACGATTATCGAAATTCGCCGCCGACTCCAGTCGGGGTGAGGGAAATGGAAGTGAATTCGCTACGAGACCTGTTCGTGTACGAACTGCGGGGGATGTACGACGTGGAGAACAAACTCGTCCAGACGCTGGATAACCTGTCGGTCGAGACGACCAACGAGGACATCAGTCAGGCGTTCGCGGAACACCGGAACGAGACCGAAACGCACGTCGAGCGACTCGAAGACGTCTTCCGCGCGCTCGGCGAGGGGCCGGAGCGCCGGGACAACAAGGTCGTCGACGGACTGGTGGAGGAACACGACCGGTTCGACGGCGTCGCGGCGAACGACGACGTGCGCGACATGTTCGCGCTCGGCGCCGGGATGAAGTCCGAGCGGGTGGAGATAACCGCTTACGAGGGGCTGCTCATGCTCGCGGACCAACTCGACTTCGGCAACGACGTGACCGACCCGATGGAGGCGAACGTGTCCGACGAGAAGCAGGCGCTGAGCGACCTGCAGGAACTGGCCGGCGGTTCGAAGCTCAAGTCGCTCGTGAGCAGGATTACCGGCTAAACAGCCGTCACTTTTCGACGCGCCCGCGGCGTCTACTTCGAATCACGATTCGAGTCGTTTCGGGGGATGTCCGACCACGTCGACGCCCGGACTGTAGTAGCATATCGGCTCGGAGTCCGGTTCCTCGATGTTGTTCGCCTTGAACGCCTCGTTCGTTTCGATGGTCGCCTCCGCCGGGGAGAGCGACCAGCGCGGATGCTCCACGTCGAGGTACCGCACCGACCCGTCGCCGAGCATCGCGTAGAGGCGACGCCGCTCCGCGAGGAACTCCGCCCTCGTCCCCGGTCTCGGCCGGAACCGCTCCCCGCTCGGTTCGTACCGCGCCGAGAAGCGGAGCGGCGGGGCACCGCGGTGCGTGCGTTCGCTCGCGAATCGGACCCGGCCGTCCGACTCGTCCATCCGAATGTTCGCGCTGAAGTACGGCAGATCGAACGCGAGGCGAGCGCCGAGGACGCCCGGCAGACCGTCGGCGTCGAGGTTGTAAAATAGGATTCCGGGGCGCTCGTGGCCGGGCGCGGTGACGTACGTCCGGAGGTTGAGTTCCGGGAGGTCGTAGCCCACCGACTTCGGCACCCCCCGCGGACGGAGACCGACGTTCCTGAACGCGACGACGGAGAGCCACGCCCGTCCGTCGTACGTGTCGACCGACAGCGCGTCGGGGAGATATCGGGCGACCACCTCCGGTTCGACCGACCAGTTGGCGAACAGGAGGTTCCGCCACCCCATCTCGAAGTCGACCATACGGTGCACGACGTACTCGACCGTAAGAATGGTTGTGCCCGATTCGGGACGCCCTCAGACCGGGTCCAGCCCGTTCTCCTCGCGGAGCACGTCGATGTACTTCCGGAACCCGCTCTCCAGGTCGTAGCGCGGTTCGTAGCCCAACTCGTCCTGAATCGCGGTCATATCGAGCTTCTGGGTCCACGGCAGTTCGCCCTCGTCGGACACCTCCAGTTCGGCGTCGGGCACGAGCCTCTCGACCGTCTCGGCGGCCTCCCGAATGGTCGCCACGGTTCCGCGGACGTTGTAGACGCGTCGGTTCAGGTCGTCGTCCGGCGCGAACGCGGCGAGGCCGAACGCCTGCGCGATGTCCTCGACGTGCTGCCAGTCGATGACCTGATCGCCGTACTCCACGCTGAACGACTCGCCGAGCGCGGGCTTCTCGACGATGTTCGCGAGGAACGCCGACCCGCCGGTCTCGCGGTAGGGTCCGTAGGCGACGGTCGGGCGCAGGGCGACGTGCGAGAGGTCGTGGTCTTCGAAGTACACCTTCGCCTGGTGCTCGTTGAACTCCTTGGTCGCGCCGTAGAGGGTGTCGGGGTAGACGAGGTCGTCCTCGGTGACCCATCCGTGGTCGTAGTTCGCGGGCGGGGCGAAGACGGCGGCGCTCGACGCCCACGCCACGCGCTCGACCTGATCGTCGAGGGTGCGCGCCGCCTCGAAGACGTTGTTCGTCCCCTGCACGTTCACGTCGATGGCGAGGCGCGGGTTCTCGCGCGCCGTGGTCGTGAGGAGCGCCGCGAGGTGGACGATTCGCGTCGCGCCCGTCTCCCGCACCGCCCGGAACACGTCCGTCGGGTCGGTGATGTCGCCGCGTCGAACCGCCACGTCGTCGGCGACCCCGAGTTTCTCCAGGATGCGCGTGTCCGTCGAGAGGTCGTAGGCCACCACGTCGTGCCCCCGTTCGAGGAGTTCCTGCGCCGTGTACGACCCGATGAAGCCTGTCCCGCCAGTGACGAGCACCGTCTCGCTCTGTGCCATGCGTCTGCAGTCTCGGGACGACGGGAAAAGGTTTTCTTCCGGCCGGCCGGTCGACTCGAACCGGGCGCGGTCGAGCGGTTACGCCTCGGTTCCCGCGCCGAAGGAGTTCGCTTCCGCGCTCTCGACCGAGGGGAACTCGCGGACGCCGACGGTTCGCTCCCGTTCACGGTGCTCCGGAAACGAGTCGGTATCCGCGATGCGGGCACGGTCAACTACCACCTGACGAAGCGCTGCGAGTACTTCGTCCGCCGGATCGAGGCGGGCTACGAACTGGATCACGCCGGAACGCGCGTCGTCGCTGCGGCGGATCCGACCGCGACGGTCGACGAGGACGACGCGAGCGAAGCGGAAGCGTGTCCGGTCTGCGGTGACGAGAACTGCGAGAGACTCTTTCACGTCCATCTCGCACCGTCGTGGGCCTGACATCCCCTTTCTGCCGCTCCGAACTCCTCGCCCTCGCTTTCGTCGATCGAGGGAGACATCGGAAAATCACAACCAATTTAACATACCTGAATAAATACCAATCAGCGACGATAAGTCGCCCTCCACCATGAAATCGAAGACGCTTGCCACCCTGGCGGTTCTCGCGGTACTCGCGAGTGCCGTCGGCGCGGTCACGGCACAGGGGAACGACGCGGAGGTCACCATCGACCGCGACGGTGAGACGGTGACCGTCGAACGAGCGACGAACCAGACCATAAGCGGCGAGACGACGCTCGACCCCGGCACCGAAGTGGTCGTCGTGGCCTCGTCACCCGGCACCTTCTACAAGACCAAACAGGTCAACGTCACGGAGAACGGCACCTTCGACGCCACCTTCGACTTCGAGCGGTTCGACGACGGAACCGAGTTCGAGGTCGTGGTCAAACGCGACGGCGTCAGCCTCGCCAGCGTCGACGGCGTCGTCGGCGAACAGGCGACGACCACGACGGCGTCGACGACCGCGCTGTCGTCCTCCACCACGGAGACGACCGACACGACGACCGGGACGACCGAGACGACCAGTCAGAACGGTCAACCCGGCTTCGGTCTCGGCGTCGCGCTGGCCGCCCTCGCGGGCGTCGCGCTGCTCGCTCGACGCGCGTAGCGACCGGGTTCCGACCGCCGAACGTCGACCGCCGTTTTTCGGACGCGATTTTCCGCGAACGCATGATTCATCCCTTCGGTCGAATCAGTTGCAAGGGAGCCATCCGTGAATCGACCGTCGTTCTCCATCCCCAGCGTCTCGCGGGAAACCGCGCTCGTCGTCGGTCTCGTCGGCGGCGCGGAGTTCGTCAACCACACGTACCTCGTCCTCTTTCCGCCGATCCTCGGAATTCTCGCCGCCGAGTTCGACGTCTCCCTCGCCATGCTCGGCGTCGCCATGGGCGTCCAGGGGTTCACGAACGCCCTCTTCCAACTTCCGTTCGGCTACCTCTCGGACAACTACGACCGCCGCATCGCCCTCGGACTCTCGCTCGCGCTCAGCACGGGAAGCGTGTTTCTCGTCGCGTTCGCGCCCACCTTCGAAGTCCTCCTCCTCGGGCAAGCGTTGTTAGGAATCGGCATCGCCGGTCACCATCCGACCCACTTTCCCCTGCTCGCCGACGCCACGCCCGAACACCTCCGCGCCCGAGCGTTCAGCGTCCGGGGGTTCCTCGGCAGCCTCGGGTTCGCCGCTCCGCCGGTCTTCTTCGCGGCCACGCTCTCGCTTCCCGGCGTGACGTGGCGACGCGCCGTCGCGCTCATCGGCCTCTTCGGTGCCGTCTACGCGGCGGTCACGATGGCGACGTTCCGGCGGTACGTCGGTCCGGGCGTGACCGCTCCGGAACCGGAGCGGGGCGGACCCGACGAATCGGTTCCGCTCCGCGAGTCGGTCCGCCGCGAACTCCGGGCCATCGTCGCTTCGCCGACCATCCTCGCGCTCGCCGTCCTCGCGCTGGTCGCCTCGACCGCGAGTTGGGGGCTCACGACCTACGCGGTCGTCCTCCTCCGCGACGGCTACGGTCTCGCGCTCGACGCCGCCAACCTGACGCTCTCGGCGATGTTCGCGGTCGGCGCGGGGATGGTGCTCGTCGGCGGCGACCTCTCCGACCGGTTCTCGCCCGGGCCGCTCATCGTCGGCAGTTACGCCGCCGTCGTCCTGTTCGTGGGTCTGCTCGCGACGCTGGCGATTCCGGCGACGGTCGCGGTCGGCAGCCTCCTCGTCGTCGGCGGAATCCGGTCGCTCGCCGGTCCCGCTCGGTCGAAACTCGCCGACCGCCTCTCGACGCGGGCGGACCTCGGTCGCAACTTCGCGCTCATCACGGTCGGCACGATGACCGGCAGCGCGCTCGCCCCGCCGTTGTTCGGCGCGCTCATCTCGCGGGCCGGACTACGGACCGCGTTCTCCCTCATCGCCGGAATCTCCGTCGCGGCGGTGCTGGTCACCCTGTTCGTGTTGTACCGCCGCGACGCGAGCGGTTCGGCGGCGGGCGCGGCGGAAACGGAGTGACCCCACCGGCGGCTATTCGGCCGGCCTGTGAGCCCGCAGGGAGAAGGTCAGCGGGTAGTCCTCGCCGGGAATCTCCCAGTGTCCGTCCGCGCGCTTCCGCATTCGACCCGGAAACTGCTCGAAGGAAGCAAAGGGATGCTCTCGGAGCTCGTCGACCGTCAGTCCGGCGTCGACGAGCGCGGTGACGATTTCACCGAGCGAGTGCGACCACTCGTGGGTGACGGTGTGTTCGACGCTCGCCTCGAAATCGGCGTACGTCCCGTCCTCGTCGAAGGTCAGCGGTTCGTCGGAGAAGTACGGCCAGTCCGACCGGACGGTGTCGTCCTCGTCGACCCGCAGATCCATGAAGACGTGGCTTATCGGGTGGAGTTCGGCGATGAAGAATCGTCCCCCGGGCTTCAAGAAGCGGGCGACGACGTCCGCCCACGCTTCGACGTCCGGCAGCCAGTTCAACACGCCGTACGAGGTGAACACCACGTCGAACTCCTCGTCGAGGGCGTCGTCGAGCGCGTACAGGTTCGATTCGACGAACGTCGCGCGGTCGCCGAGGTCGATCCGTCCGGCGAGGTCGCGGGCGGTTTCGATGGCCGTCGCCGAGAAGTCCGCTCCGACGACCTCGGCCGCCCCCTCGCGCAGCCACGACAGCGTATCCAGTCCGAAGTGGCACTGGAGGTGCAGCAGCGTCCGTCCCGCGACGTCTCCGACGCCTTCGAGTTCGAGCCGGTCGAGCGACGACTCACCGTCGAGGAACCCCTCGACGTCGTAGTAGTCGGTGTCCGGATGAAGTTCGGCGAGTTCGTCCCAGTGAGAGCGATTTCTGTCGAGTCGCTCCTCGTCGGTCATACTTTCGGCTCGGAGCGGACGCGGATAACTGTTGGCGAACCGTCTCCGCGATCCGGGTCCGTCCCGCGCGTCGTTTCGCTCGAAGCGAACGGTTCGGACGATGACGCCCTCGTCACTCGTGTAGTCCGCCGACTTCCGCGTAGAACGACGACTGCAACTGCTCGGCCATGTCCTCCTCGCGGTCGATTCGAACGTCGACGACGAGGGGGCGGTCGCTCGTCTTCCCCTCGCGGAGCGCGATGCCGAGTTCGTCCGGCGTCGTCGCTCGCACTCCTTCGGCCCCGAAGCCCTCGGCGACGCGCACGAAATCGGTGTCGTGGAACTCGACGCCGGCGATGTCGCCGTCCTCTTCCTGCATCTGGCGCACCATGCCGAGGCTCGTGTCGTTCAGCACGACGAAGGTCGGCGCGACGCCGTGCTCGACGGCGACCTCGACGCTGGTCATCGTCATGGCGAACCCGCCGTCGCCCGCGACGCCGACGACGTCCTTGTCGGTCGAGATGGCGGCGCTCACGGCGGCGGGGGCGGACCAGCCCATACCGCCGACGCCGCCGCTGCCGAAGTATGTCCGGACGGCGGGCGTCTGCAGGTAGTTCAACAGCCAGAACCGGTTGTTGCCCGAGTCCGCGGTGACGATGGTGTCCTCGTCCACCACCGCCTCGATTTCCTTCACCGCGCGCTGTGGTTTGATGGGCGAGGCGTCGCTCTCGCACTTCTCGGCGACGAAGGATTCGCGCGCCGCCTCGGCGCGCTCTCGCGCCCAGTCGTTCTCGGCGCTTCCGGCGTCGACCAACGCCCGGAGGCTCTCCTTTGCGTCCCCGACGAGTCCCACGTCGGCGGGGTAGACCCACCCCGCGTTCCGGGTGTCGACGTCGGCGTGGACGATGGTCTGCTCGTCCGGGCGGATGAACGACGGCGCTTGCCAGTTCGTGTCCATCGGATTCATTCGACAGCCGACGACGAGGAGCGTGTCCGCCTCGCTGACGACTCGATTCGCCCCCTCGTGCCCGAACGAGCCGATGACCCCCGCCGCGAGGTCGTGGGTCTCCGGAATCGTCGATTTACCGAGATAGGAGGTGGCGACCGCCGCGTCGTAAGCTTCGGCGACCGCTCGCAGTTCGTCGTAGGCCCCCGCCGAGTGAACCCCGTTTCCGGCGACGATGACGGGGCGCTCCGCCGATTCGAGGGCGTCCCTCGCCGCCGCCACGTCGCGGTCGGTCGGCTTCGAGTCCCAGTTTCGGACCTGCTCCTCGCTGTCCCAGATCGGGGGCGTCGGGTCGTCCGGCACGTCGTCGGTTATCGCGTTCCCGTCGAGGATGACCGCGGTCGGTCCCGAACGCCCCGCCGTCGCGTGTTTGAACGCCAGTTGGACGCTCCGCAGGGTCTCGGTCGGCGTTCGCGGGAACCAGTGTTCTTTCGTCACGCCGTCCAGTATCTTGGGCAGTGAGAGGCCGCCGTAATCGCCCCGCGACTGCTGGTACGGCGCGAGCGTCGAGTAGTCGCCGCGCTCGCTCGCCTCCGTCAGGACGACCATCGGCGAGGACGCGAGGCGGGCCTCCATCTGTCCGATGGTTCCCAGACTCCCTATCCACGGGCCCTGCCCGGCGAGCACTGCGGGCTTGCCGTGGAGCCGACCGTACATCTCCGCCATCACGCTCCCCTCGCGCTCGTCGCGCGGTCGGACCACGTCCACGCTCGACTCGGGGAGGTCGTCCAGCAGTTCGATGACGCGTCCGCCGGGGTAGCCGAACACGTACTCGACGCCCAGCGATTCGAGCACGGAAACCAGCGCCTCGCTGGTGGTCGTCATGCGTCCCCTCCGGTGTCGCCATCGCCTGTCATGCTAACCGAAGCCACCCACCGTGCTCTCTTTGTTCTGTCGGTTCTCCCGATTTCGACTCCCCGCCGAATACCCCGATTCGATTCGGCCGACCTTTTATAATAGATACCGAACCAAGGAATCACCAGTGAATAGAAACGACCGAACCATCGTCGGACTCGCCATGCTGGCGCACGCGATGGTTCACACCTACGAACTCTCGTTCCCCATCTTCATCAGCGTGTGGCTATCGGAGTTCAATACGTCGACGGCGACGCTCGGCGTCGTCGTCTCGATCGGCTACGCGCTGTTTGGACTCGGAGCGCTGCCCGGCGGCATCCTCTCCGACGCGTACGGCTCGCGCCGCCTCATCGTCGCCTGTCTGCTCGGCATGGGCGGATCGTTCCTCGTTCTCAGCGTCGCGCCGTCGCTTCCGGTCGTCGCGCTGGCGCTCCTGTTGTGGGGCGCCGCGGCGAGCGTCTACCACCCCTCCGGCCTCGCGCTCCTCAGCAAGGGCGTCAGCGAGCGCGGAAGCGCCTTCGCCTACCACGGGATGGCGGGGAACTTCGGCATCGCCTTCGGACCGCTCGCGACGACGCTGCTCCTCCTCGCGTTCGACTGGCGAACCGTCGTCGGCCTGCTCGCCGTCCCGGCGCTCGTCGCCGCGGTGCTCGCGTTCCGAACCGACATCGACGAAGCGGCGGCGGTCGAGGGTCACGGTGACGCTCGCTCGGACGCCCGCGCCGACGGCGGCGTCTCCTCCTTCTCGGATTTCCTCCGCGACTCGCGGACGCTCTTCGCGGGCTGGTTCGTCGCCGTGTTCGGCGTCGTCATGATGTCCGGCCTCTACTACCGCGGCGTGCTGACCTTCCTCCCGGACCTGCTCGGGGGGTTGGAACTGTTCTCCCCGGTCGAGGTCGCGGGCGAGTCGCTGAAACCCGCCCGCTACCTCTACGCCGGACTCCTCACCGTCGGGATGGCCGGACAGTACGTCGGCGGAAAGCTGACCGACAGGGTGGAGAACGCCCGCGCCATCGCCGTCGCCTTCGGGACGCTGGCGGTCATCGCGCTCGCGTTCATCCCCGCCGCGAACGCCGGCCTCGCGCCGCTGCTCGTCGTCAGCTTCGTCCTCGGTTTCTGCCTGTTCGTCGTGCAACCGCTCTATCAGGCGACGGTCGCGGAGTACACGCCGGCCGGGGCGCGCGGCCTCTCGTACGGTTACACCTACCTCGGCGTGTTCGGCGTCGGCGCGCTCGGCGCGGCCATCGCGGGCTTCGTCCTCGATTACTTTTCGCCGAGCGCGCTGTTCGCCGTCCTCGCGGGGTTCGCGGTCGTCGCGTCCCTGCTCGGCGCGCTGCTATCGGTTCGAGGAGCGGACGCCGGTTGAGGAGAAGTGCTTTCCGACCTCGTCCATCACCTTCGCCTCCGCGCGGGCGAGGTGTTCCCACGCCGTCGTGGAGGCGATTCCGACCTCGGCGGCGATGTCCTCGATGCTCGTCTCCTTCTTCGGTCGGTAGTAGCCGAGTTCGATGGCCGTCCCGAGCACCTCGCGCTGACGGCGCGTGAGTTCGTGGAGGACGCGGGAGAACTCCAGTTGCTCCTGCTCGGATAGCTCTCCGAGTTCGACGTTCCGGACGAGGTCGGCGTCGTTGCCGGCGCGTTCGAGCGAGGCGACTATCTCGTTCAAATCGTCCGAGTCGTCGAGGTACACCGTCCAGCGTTCCCAGCCCGCGGTTATCGTCGTCCCGGTGCGGTAGTGGACGCCCATGTCGGTCAATCGCTGCGAAATGCTGTCCCACCGGTAGCTGTCGTAGGTGATGGCGACCAGCACGCGAGCGACGTCGAGCGGCGTCAGCGGGTCGACGTCCAGTACCGCGTCGGCCGCCGCGAAGTCCTCGAGGAACGCTTCGATGGACGACTCCGGGCCGGTAATCTCGATGATGCGCTTTCGCTCGGCGGCGCTCCCCGTCATCGAGGAGACGGAGCGGAGCGTTATCGAGGGGTGCGCCGCGCTGATGTCGCTCTCGGGTTCGCCGTGGTGGCGAATCCGGAGCGTCACTTCTCGCATGGCCGTGGGTGAGGTACCCAACGAAGTTGAAACTTCGCATCGTATACGTTGAAATTCGGGACTTTCATAGAAATAATTATAAGAATAAGAGACATGACGGCTACGAAATCCGAATATAGCCGGTGGTATAGCAAAGTGTTCGTGTTACTGTGGACAAAGGTAGCATGGGAAACGGTGACAGAATTTCGGACACGGACCTAAGCGGCCCGGTGGTCGACCGGCGAACGACGATGAAACTGCTCGGCGCGGCGGGGATGACGAGTTTGGCCGGCTGCTCCGGCGGCGGCGGTGGCGGTGGCGGTGGTGGCGGAACGACCGGCGACGGCGGAACGACCGGCGTCCCCTCGAAGAACCAGCGCGGCGGCCGACTGAAGGCCGGGTGGTTCACCGGGAGCATCGACGTTCTCGACCCCCCGTTCATCAGCGTCGGACAGTACTTTCAGGTGGCCGCGAACGTGTTCAGCGGTCTCGTCACGCTGAAGAAGGACCTCACGATTCGGGGCGACTTGGCGAAAGACTGGCAGGTCCGCGACGGCGGCAAGAAGTTCACGTTCGACCTCCGGAAGGGCGTGAAGTTCCACAACGGGACGGCGTTCACGGCGGACGACGTGAAGTACACCATCAATCGAACCATCTCCGAGGAGGCTCCCGCCGCCTCTAAGCTGGAATCGCTCAAGGCGGTCGACGACGGCGGCGTCGTCGTCAAGGACGACCACACCGTCGAACTCAACTTCAAGGAGCCGATGGCCCCCGCGCTCGTCTACCTCACGCGCGGCCCGGGACGCGCGGCGACCATCGTCAACAAGGAGGCGATCGAGAAGATGGGCGCGAAGAAGTACAAGGTGACGCCCGTCGGCACCGGTCCGTTCCAAGTGAAGTCGCACAAGATCGGATCGGGAATCACGCTCGAAGCGTTCGACGACTACTTCGAGACGGACAGCGAGGGCAACGCCTTACCGTACTTGGACGGCATCGACATCAAGCCGATTCCGGAACCCGCGACGCTCGTGAACGCGCTCCGGAGCGGCGACATCGACTTCGCCAACCTCGTTCCGTTACAGAACGTGAAGAAGGTGGAGTCGGCCAGCGGGGTCTCGAAGCTCGAAGCGCCGGGCATCAACTGGTACGGCTTCGCCATGAACCAGCGCCGGAAGCCGTTCGATTCGAAGAAAGCTCGCCTCGGCATCGCCAAGTCCATCGACAATCAGGCGTTCGTCGACGCGGCGTACTTCGGCAACGCCCTACCCGACACCGGCCCCATCAACAAGGCGACCAACTGGGTGTGGCGCGACGACAAACCGAAAGACCAGAAGTACGACCCGGAGAAGGGGAAGCAGCTCATCGAGGAGGCGGGTGCCAAGGGCGCGTCGTTCCACATCCTGACGACCTCGAGCAGCCTCCGCGGGGCGAAGGCGATGCGCCAGCAGTTGAACCAAGCGGGGTTCAACGTCAGCATCGAACAGGTGACGAGTTCGACTTACTGGGAGCGGTACGAGAAGGGCAACTACGACACCACCATCAGCGGAAGCGTCGGCGACCCCGACCCCGACCAGTCGCTGTGGAACTTCTACCGCAAACCGGACGACGGCGGCGTCTGGAACTGGGTGAACTACACGGACGACAAGACGCACAACCTGCTGGCGAAACAGCGCACGGCGCTCGACAGAAACCAGCGCAAGAAGGTGCTCCAGCAGTTGGAAGACCACCTCATCGCGGAGGTGCCCCACGCGTACCTGATGCACCAGAACGACATCGCCGCGAAACGGTCGAGCGTGAAGGGATTCACCCACATCCCCTTCATGCGGAACTTCCACAGCACGTGGGTCGAGAAATAGATGCGCCGGTACGTCGCAAAACGGTTCGCGCACGCCGCGTTCATCATGTGGTTGGTGGCGACCACGGTGTTCTTCGGTCTCCGACTGATTCCGGGCGGGCCGGTTCGCACAATGCTCGGACAGGAGGCGACTCCAAAAGCGGTGGCGGCGCTCCGCGCGAAACTGGGCCTGAACAGGCCGCTTTACGTCCAGTACGTCGACTGGCTGACGGACATGCTCACGCTGAACTTCGGCGACAGCCTCAGCACGGGCCAGTCCGTCACCACGCTCGTCGGACAGGCCGCGCCGCGAACGCTCTCCATCGCCGTCATCGCCATCGTCGTCGGCCTCGGCATCGCCGTTCCGACGGGAATCGTCAGCGCGACGCGCAAGGGCGAGGGCGTCGACTACGTGGCGACCGTCGCGGCGTTCCTCGGCGTCTCGATGCCGGCCTTCTTCGTCGGCATCCTGCTGGCGCTCGTGTTCGGCGTCTGGCTGAGCGTGCTTCCGGTGTACGCGTACGTCCCCCTGAGCGAGGGGGTGGTGCCGTGGTTCAAACACGTCATCCTCCCCGGCGTCGCGGTCGGCCTCCCGTACGCCGCCGTCGTGATGCGGATGATGCGCTCCTCGTTGTTGGAGGTGCTGAACAAGCCGTACATGCGCACCGCCCGCGCGAAGGGCGTCGGCGGTCGCGTGATGCTGTACAAGCACGCGCTCCAGAACGCGCTCATCCCCGTCGTCACCGTCGCGGGCATTCAACTAGCGCTGGTGCTCGTCGGCAGCGTCACGGTCGAAATCGTCTTCGGCATCCAGGGCCTCGGTCGGCTGCTCGTGGATTCGATGCTCGACAGGAACTACCCGGTGACGCAGGCGGTCATCCTCATCGTCGCCGCCGTGATGGTGTTCACGAACCTCGCGGTGGACCTGGTCTACACGGTCATCGACCCGCGCATCGGCTACGGGGGTGAACGATGACGGAACACGGCGAACCCGGCGTCGGGCCGAACACGCCCGCCGAACCGGGACCGAGCGACGTGCCGCCGGAGTACCGGGAAGAAGAGCGCTACGAGGAGCACAAATCGACCCGCCAGCGACTCGTGGAGGGCATTCTGCGCGACCGGATGGCGCTGTTCGGGGCCGTCGTGGTCGTCCTGTTCGTCCTCACGGCGACGTTCGCGCCGATCGTCGCGCCCCACGACCCCGACGCGACGTTCGGCTTTATGAAGGAACCGAACACGTACTCGGAGGGCAACTACGACCGAGACCCGGGAACCGAGCGCGTCTGGCACCCCCTCGGGACGGATTCGTTCGGCCACGACATCCTCTCGCGCATCATCTACGGCGCGCGCGTCTCGCTGCTGGTCTCGCTGGCGACAGTCGCGGTGGCGTTCTCGCTCGGCACGTCCATCGGCCTGCTCGCCGGCTTCTACGGCGGGTGGATAGACAGCGTGCTGATGCGCTACGTGGACTTCCAGTGGGCGTTTCCCGAACTCATCCTCGGGGTCGGCATCATCGCCATCTCCGGCGGGTTGGGCGTCACGAACGTCGTCATCGCCATCGGAATCGCGTACATCGACGACTTCGCCCGACTGGTCAGGGGCGAGGTGCTCTCGCTCCGCGAGGAGGAGTACGTCACGGCCGCCCGCGCCATCGGGATGACCAACCGGCGCATCATGACCCGCGAGATACTGCCGAACGCCGTCGCACCGCTCATCGTGCAGGCGACGCTGATGATTCCGCTCGCCATCCTCGCGGAGGCGGGCCTGTCGTTCCTCGGGTTGGGCGTCAAGCCGACGACGCCGACGTGGGGTCTCCTACTGTCCGACGGGCGGCAGTTCATCGGCGAGGCGTGGTGGATAAGCGTGATGCCGGGTCTCGCCATCATGATGACGGTGCTCGCGTTCAACATGCTCGGCGACGGCCTGCGCGACAGCTTCGACGTGAGCGAAGGGGAGGTCGAGAGCAGATGACCCTGCTCGAAGTCGACGGTCTCCACACCAGATTCCCGACGCCGAGGGGCACGGTCGACGCGGTGAACGAGGTGGACCTGCGAATCGAGTCGGGCGAAATCGTCGGACTCGTCGGCGAGTCCGGGTCGGGCAAGAGCGTCCTCGCCGAGAGCGTCATGGGCATCGTCGAAGAACCGGGCGAAATCGCGGGGGGCGACATCCGACTCCACGGCGAGTCGCTGCTCGACCTGCCCGAGTCTGAACGCCGCGAGATTCGGGGCGGCACCGTATCGATGGTGTTCCAAGACCCGATGAACAGTCTCAATCCGACGCTGACGGTCGGCGAGCAGATCGCCGAGATGGTTCGGCTCCACCAACCGGTCGGCGAGTCGGTGAGCCTCCCCGCGGAGATAAAGCGAAAAATCGTCGGCGCGGCGAAGAACGGCGAGGCGTGGCGCAAGGCCATCGAGATGCTGGAGAGCGTCGAGATTCCGGAACCCGAGAGCCGGGCGACCGACTACCCCCACGAGTTCTCGGGCGGGATGCGCCAGCGGGCGATGATCGCGATGGCGCTCGCGGCCGAACCCGACCTGCTCATCGCCGACGAGCCGACGACCGCGCTCGACGTGACCATCCAGGCCCAGATTCTGGACGAACTCCGCGACCTGCAGGACGCCTTCGATACGGCCATCCTGCTCATCACGCACGACCTCGCGGTCGTCGCGGAGGTGTGCGACCGCGTGAACGTGATGTACGCCGGGGAGATAGTCGAACGCGCGGAGGCGGACGCGCTGTTCCGCGACCCCCAGCACCCCTACACGCAGGGACTCATCGCCAGCACGCCCCGACTCGACGCGCCCACGGACGAACTCGAGCCCATCGAGGGCAACGTCCCCGACCTCATCGACATTCCCTACGCCTGCCACTTCGCGCCGCGGTGTCCCGAGGCGAAGCGCGAGTGCTACGAGGTTCACCCCGACTTCCGACCGGTTGGGGACTCGGCCCGGTATCCGAACCGACCGCGCGGAGGCGAATCGAACGAGGACCACGTCGCGGCGTGTCTGCGCCGCGGCCCCGAGGAGGAGCGGTTATGAGCATGCAGAAGACGAGACCCGACCGACGCACAGACGAGAAACCGCTGCTCGACGTGCGAGGGCTGAAAAAGCACTTCGACCAGTCGGGGGGCGTCTTCGACAGACTCGTCGGCGACGCGGCCAGCGTCCGTGCCGTCGACGGCGTGAACCTCACCGTCCGCGAGGGCGAGACGCTCGCCGTCGTCGGCGAGTCGGGGTGCGGCAAGAGCACGCTCGGCCGGACGATACTCAACCTGCACGACGCGACGGCGGGGTCGGTGCGCTACCGCGGCGAGGACATCACGGAGCTATCCCAGAAGGAGATGCGGCCCTACCGGCGAAAGCTCCAGATGATATTCCAAGACCCGCTGGCGTCGCTGAACCCGCGACAGACGGTCGGCGAAATCGTCACCGCGCCGATGGAGGTTCACGACGTCGGCGCGGACGACGAGGAACGCCTCGAGCGGGCGAAGGACCTGCTCCGGCGCGTCGGGCTGAAACCGGGGCACGTCGAACGCTACCCCAACCAGTTCTCCGGCGGCCAACAGCAGCGCGTCGGCATCGCGCGGGCGCTCGCGCTGGAACCCGAACTCGTCATCGCCGACGAACCGGTGTCGGCGTTGGACGTGTCCGTGCAGGCCCAGATTCTCAATCTACTCGGCGACCTGCAGGACGAGTTCGGTCTCTCGCTGGTGTTCATCGCCCACAACCTGAGCGTCGTGCGCCACGTCGCCGACCGCGTCGCGGTGATGTACCTCGGCGAAATCGTCGAAACCGCGCCGGTGGAACGGTTGTTCGACGACCCACAGCATCCGTACACCCAGTCGCTGCTCTCGGCGGTTCCGCGCATCGACCCGAGCGACAGGGACGAGCGCATCATCCTCGAAGGGACGGTTCCCTCGCCGATGAATCCGCCCTCGGGCTGCCGGTTTCACACCCGGTGTCCCGTCGTGATTCCGCCCGACGGATGGCTCGGGACGGAGGACGAGTTCCGCGCCGCGTTCGCGTTCCGGAACCGCGTCCTGTCGGGCGAACTCGACCCCGACGCGGCGAGAAATCGACTGCGGGCGGAGGGCCGCGGAACCGACGACGAGAGCGTCGCGTCCTACCTCGTCGAACAGTTGCTTCCGCGCGACCCGGTGGAACTCCCGCCGAACGCCGCCGACGCCGTCCGCGAGGCCGCCGACGCGCTCGCGGCCGAGAACCGGGAGCGGGCGGCGGAGGTGGTCTCGGAGGCGTTCCCGTCCCCCTGCGAGCGCGAAACGCCGCCGGACGTGGAAGCGGCGGACGGCCACGTCGCCGCCTGTCACCGGGTCGAACCGGGCGAATCGGCGTGAGCGATTCGTCAAAACCGCCCGACGTCGTCGGTTCGATGACGTCCCCGGTCGGGGGTGTTACGGCGACAGCGTTCGTCCCCACCCCGTTTTTCAGCACGGGCGGGTATCGCGCTCGGTAACGACCGTTTTACGCCGGGGCGACGAGAGCCACTAAGCCTCATCCTTATCAGCACACGGCGTGTGCGTAGCAGTATGTGTACTTTCCTTTTCGCCTGGCAAGTTTTCTCCGATGCCCCGATCGTCGTCGCAGCCAATCGCGACGAGCGCCTCGACCGTCCGTCGAACCCGCCGAGCATCATCGACGAAGACCCCCGGGTGATCGCGCCACGGGACGTCGAAGCCGGCGGTACGTGGATCGGCTACAACGAACACCGCGTGCTCGTCGCTGTTCTCAATCGATGGACGGACGCCAATCTGCGCGGTGAGCGCTCGCGGGGACTCCTCGTCGCGGACGCCCTCGACTGCGAGTCGACCGAGGAAGCGGCTGCAACCGTCGAACAGTCCACCGACGAATACGAGTACGAAGGATTCAACCTCGTCGTCGCCGACGCGGAGGACTCGCTCCTCTACGAGTGGGACGGAGAGTTGCGAAAGACCGTCTTTAATCCCGGCGTCCACGTCGTAGTGAATATCGGCGGCGATGAGCGTTTCGATATTCCCGAATCACGCCCCGAACTCGGACGCGCGCAGGCAGATAACACTCAACGAGCACGCAACGATCTTCAGCCCGAGACGGACGAGACCGCGGAGGCGTGGCGCGAACGTGCCGCCACGGTGTTGCGGGATCACGACTACGGTTTCTGCGTCCACCACGGACAGTTCGGAACGCGCTCGTCTTCGCTCATCTCGATCTACGACGACGGTACCGTGGACGAGTCGTTCGCCGACGGACCGCCGTGTGAAACCGACTACGAAACCGTAGATGTCTCGCTCTAAGCGCGTCGCCGCGGGCATATTTGACCGGAATCGCTGCCGACGACGAGCGAACCCGTATGCTCGGGGGTGTACCAACCGGTTCGTAGTACATCTCCGGAAACCTCACTCCGATACCTCGACGAGGCGTTGAGCTACTCCGTCCGCCGTCGGTAGTCACGTACGTTCTTCTAACGCGGCAGCTTTTACATTCCGAGTCCGTAGTGAGGCGTATGGGCGACTCAAGTGTCGAGGGAGAGTTTCAGCGGAAAGAGACCAAATTCCGCAACCGGATTCGCGACGCGCCGGAAGCGGAATTCCCGCCCGAAGCCGACCGCTACCACCTCTATATCGCACGACCGTGCCCGTGGGCACACGGCGCTGTCCTCGTGCGCGCGTTGCTCGGCCTCGAGGACGTAATCTCGATGGACGTTCTGGACCCGTACCGGGAGGAGGAAGGGTGGCAATTCTCACCGGACCGCGAGGGCTGCACGCCCGACACGGTGAACGGCGCGGACTATCTCTCGGAAATATATCGGGCGGCTGACTCCTCGTTCTCCGGCCACGTCTCGGTCCCCGTCCTCTGGGACAAACGGCGGGATACTATCGTCAACAACGAGTCTGTCGAGATCATGAAGATGCTCACCGACGCCTTCGAGGAGTATCGAGACCGGTCCGTCGACCTCTATCCCGCGGAACTTCGCGACGAGATCGACCAAGTGGTGGAGGATATCTACGAACCCATCAACAACGGCGTGTACAAGGCGGGCTTCGCTCGGTCACAGGAAGCGTACGACCGCGCGGTCGACGATCTCTTCGAGGCGCTCGACCACTGGGAGAGCGTTCTGGACGAGCGGCGGTATCTCGCAGGGGAGCGGCTTACGCTCGCCGATCTTCGGTTGTTCGCGACGCTCGTCCGTTTCGATCACGTTTACCACACGCACTTCAAGTGTAACGTGAAGCGAGTCGTCGACTACGACAACCTCTGGGGATTCACCCGAGAACTGTACCAACTTCGAGGGGTCCCCGAGACGGTCAACATGGATCACATCAAGGAGCACTACTACACCACGCACACGGACATAAACCCGACACGAATCATCGCGCGCGGTCCCGATCTCGATTTCACCGCACCGCACGACCGCGGCCGTCTGCCCGGCGGACCGCCCGACGCTCTCCGGTGACGGACGCGAGAACTTCGATCGCTCCGAAAAGAACGGCGGGTCGGAGATCGAACGGCACGGTGAAAACCGACTCCGGTCGCTCGATGGGCGCAGGGAGTCCGTTCCGGCACGACGAGCGAACGCTCGCGGGAGTCACCGTTACTGCACGGGAGAACGTTGTTGGTCGCGTTTCTCGCCGACCCCGACGCATCCCTCGCTCGTGGGGAACGTTCGCGCGCTAAACCGGGAACGACCGAAACAGGGGACGCCGTCGGTCACACTGCGTACGAATTTTGCCCCTCGATTCGCGATTTTCCGCGCCGCTATACTTTATCCTTGGCACATGGTATCACACCTCTGGGATTCGGCAATGACATTTGCAGCACATCGCCCGGTCGACGAAAGAGCGGTGGAAGAACTCAAGACCGGATTTCGGGGGGAGGTACTCCAACCGGACGACGACGGCTACGACGAAGCCCGGTCGATTTGGAACGCGATGATCGACCGCCGACCGGCGGTAATCGCGCGGCCAACGGGCTGATACCGGACGCTCGCTCCTCAGTCCGGTCCTTCGAACCGTTCTACTATCGGCGATCGCCAACGGGACTGTTACTCGGCGGGCATCACGCTGTTGAGAGCCGCGGTAAACGGACACTCCGTACCTCGCGTCACCTTTGACGGATAGTTTGTAGAGCCGCTAGGTAGAGTCGCGTATCGGCCACTAGTCAGTCGTCATCTGGGAGCGGTTAGGAGTGATAGATACGGGTGCTTACGTGACGAGCAGTCATCGAATCCTGAACTATCGTCACGTCCCATCGACAGTACGGGAGAAATTCCTACCGTTGATTTTACTTCCATTTCGACTACTACTCCTTCCAGATGAGCCCGTCAATGTGCGCTTGCATCACTTTTTCTTCGTTCTCATTGGAGCACGCGACCGAACTCGTTACGCTGTAGCGGTCTTCTCGTTCGTCGACTGTTTCGTTCGTCCACTCGCATCTGATAGTGTTCCCCGTATAGACCGGTTTGAGGAAGTCGAATTCCATCGTCCGAGCGATGTAGCTCAAATCCCCGCCGATTTTCGTCGGCAACGTTGCTGTAAGTAGTCCCTGAACGACGAGGCGACCCTCTTCGTCAGGTTCGGTGTGAATAGCTTGCTGATCCCCTGAGATCTCACCGAATCGGCGAACATCTTCGTTCGTGAACGTTCGTTCGTAGGTGTGGACATCGCCTTCTTCCGGCGGAAATGACATCGGCACGGGTTCTCTTCACCTCCTATTCCAGCGAATCAGTTAAATCTGCGGCACGGTGCTTTTGCCGACCGGACGCGCGTACGCCGGGTTCGAAGTTCAATTACGCGTCTAAAAACCTTGGTCGGGTGCTAACTGATCGATAGTTGACGGACGATGAACCACCGAGAGTCGATATACGGTGGACTCATAGCGAGGGTGGCAAACGGTCGCGCTGACGATGCGGACGATGGTCGACGGATTTCTACGAGACGTAGCGAGTACGGGAGCCCGCGGCATAGACGAACTCCGATGGACTACCCCGTGCGCCCCGAAGATAGCGTATCGACGCAGCTTCGAGTTCTCGACAAAGAACCGATCGAAACCAACCTACCGCTCGGCGATGTTCGCGCGAAAACGGTCGGGACGAATCGAGATGGCGATGTCGTCGTTTCGTGGGTGAACGATTTCCCCATTCAACGCCGCGACGCGGAGTAACGCGAAGCGGAGGCATCGGTTACCGGGGTAGAAAATGGAAGACGCGCGTCGGTCACGCGCCGACTCGTACCCACGCTCCCGATACGGACAACGATGCTATGTTACTGTGTCCCATAGGGGAACGTGGGGGGAATCATCCTATGGATGAAGCAACACCACCGGATGCGGGTAGTGAAATGGAAACAGTCACGTCAGCAGATGGAACCGCGATCGCCTTCCATCGGACGGGAAGCGGGCCACCGCTCGTGCTCGTGCACGGGAACGGCGATGTTCACGAGTTCTGGGATCTGGCCGGCACCCGTCTCGCCTTCGCGGAGCACTGCACGGTTTATGCGGTCGAGCGTCGTGGTCGCGGCGAGAGCGGCGACGCCGCCGCGTACGAACTGGAACGGGAGGCCGAGGACGTAGCTACGGTCGTCGATGCGATAGACGAACCGGTGACCCTGCTCGGTCATTCCGGGGGAGCCATCTATTCGTTGGAGGCGGCCCTGCGAACGGACAATCTGCGCAATCTCATCCTGAGCGAACCCCCTATCGCGGTCGCCGACCACGAACTCGACGTTGAGGGTCTCGCCGAAATGAAGAGGCTGCTGGACGACGGCGAGAACGAGCGAGCGCTCGTCGTGTTCCTACGAGAAGTCGCCGGGATTTCGCGAGCGGAAATCGACGAACTTCGCTCAGCACCGATATGGCCGGATATGGTGAGGGCAGCCCATACGCTGCCCCGTGAATCGCGTGCGATCGCCGAGTACGAGTTCGACGCGACCCGGTTTGCGGACGTGACCACGCCCACCTTGGTGTTGTCTGGCGGCGAGAGCCCCCAATTCTTCAAGGACGCGGCGGGAGCCGTCGACGAAGCGCTCCCGAATAGCCGGACCACTATCTTCGACGGGCTCGCGCACGAGCCGATGAACACCGCGCCGGACCGCTTCGTCGACGAAGTACTCACGTTCGCCTATGACTCGACCTAACGGTTTAGCGATCGGTCGCCTAGTCGAAAATTCGCTCCTTCGATTCCTCGCTGAACCCGCTACTGGCCTCCTCCGCGGTCTCGTAGACCCGACGAAGCTCGGCTATCGGTTCGTCGTGGGCGTCGACTCGTAAGTCGTGATAGGCGGTCGCCTTCGGCGCTTTCACCCGCACCGCCGCCGAGGTGTGACCGCGCTTGTCGCCGCCGGCCTCCTTTCCTGCCGCGAGCGTCTCGACGAGTCGGGAGACGAGGTCGCCTTCGCTCTCCGCGAACGCTTCGACCAGCGCGTCCAACGTCTCCTCGCCGACCAGCATGTTCCCCGCGACCGTGACGCCGCGCTCCTCGTGAACCCGGTGGCCGAACCAACCGTCGCAGCCGTCGCCGGAGAACGCGTAGGCGTTCCCCCGCGCGTCGAGTCCGTGAACCTGTCTGAGGTCGCTGTGGTCGTCCTGTTCGAGCAGTCCTTCCAGCGCGTCGTCCACGGCGAGGTCGGACAGAAGCGCGACGCCGCGCCTCCCGAGGCGAACGTTGACGAAGCTCTGCGTGCTGATGACGCCGTCGTGGTTGATGCAGGGTGCGAGCGCGCCGACCGCCGGGGCGTCGGTGGCGACCGCCACTCCGAACGCGGTTCCCTCGTCCGTCTCCTCGCGGACGCAGATGGAGAACGTCATGCGTTTCGGATTCGAGCGCTCCCCGATAAGCCCCACACCGGAACTATTCGGCGGGTGTTTTAGGTTCGTTTCCGAGTACGGTACGGTATGCCGAAACCCGACCTGGACCGCTTTACCTCCCGCCGTTCGACCGTCTACGCGCCGAACGGGATCGTCGCCACCAGTCAACCGCTCGCGGCGCGAGCGGGCCTCTCGCTCCTCGAACGAGGCGGCAACGCCTTCGACGCCGCCGTCGCCACCGCCGCGGCGCTCAACGTCGTCGAACCGACGAGCACCGGACTCGGCGGTGACGTGTTCGCGCTCTACCGCACCGCGGACGGCGAGGTCGGCGCGATGCGGAGTTGCGGCGGCGCGCCGAGCGAGGCGACCGTCGAGAACGTCCGCTCCTCGGTGGCGAATCGGGACGATTCCTCGAAGTGGTATCCGAGCAATCGGGGCTACGCGGTCGACGAGGAGGCGACCGACGACTTCGAGATGCCGTTTCTCGGCCCCCACGCCGTGACCGTCCCGGGCACCGCGCGCGGGTGGGAAGCCACGGTACGGCGGTTGGGCCGCCTGTCGCTTCGCGACGCGCTGCGGCCGGCTATCGAGTACGCGACGGACGGCTACCCCGTTTCGGAGGTCATCGCGTCCCACTGGACGGGAGCGGAAACCCTCTTCGAGACCGACAACGCCCGTGAGGCGTACCTGAAGGACGGACGCGCCCCCGGCGTCGGCGAGTCGATGGCGCTCCCCCGCCTCGGCGAGAGCCTCCGGAAGATTTCTGAGGAAGGGGCCGACGTCGTGTACGAGGGCGACATCGCCGAGCAGATCGCCGAGGAGGTGCAGTCGCACGGCGGCTTCATGACGGTGGACGACCTCGCGGCCTTCGAACCCGAGTTCCTCGACCCGGTTTCGACGACGTACGGCGGGGCCGAAATCTTCGAACTGCCGCCGAACAATCAGGGTCTCATCGCGCTGGAGGCGCTCAACATCGCCGAGGAACTCGGCGCGGGCGACCACCCCGTCGACTCGCCGGAGCGCATCCACTACTTCGCGGAGGCGATGAAACTCGCCTTCCACGACGGTCACCGCTACATCACCGACCCGGAGTTCGAGGACGTTCCGCCGCTCGCGTCCGAGGGGTGGGCGCGCGACCGAGCGGCGGGCGTCGGCGAGACGGCGAACCACGACGTGAGCTTCGGCGTCCCCGACGCGAACGCGGAGGACGCGGACACCGTCCTGCTCTGCGTCGCCGACGACGAGGGCAACGTCGTCTCCTACATCAACTCCCGGTTCGCCGGATTCGGGTCGGGGCTGGTGGCGGGCGACACCGGCATCGCCCTCCAGAATCGCGGGGCGTCGTTCTCGCTCGACCCCGACCACCCGAACCGCCTCGAACCCGGAAAGCGCCCGTTCCACACCCTGATTCCCGCGCTCGCTCGATTCGACGCGGACGATTGGGCCGCCTTCGGCGTGATGGGCGGATACATGCAACCGCAGGGTCACGTCCAACTCGTCTCGAACGTCGTGGACTACGACATGCCCCTACAGGCCGCCCTCGACCGTCCGCGGTGGCGCTATCGGGAGGACGGCTCGCTCGGAATCGAAGGTCGAATGGACGGCAACCTCTCGACGAAACTCGCGCGAAAGGGTCACGACGTGCGCGTGCTTCCGCCGTCGCTCTTCGGCGGCGCTCAGATGGCGAGAAACGACGGCGGCGTCCTCTCCGGCGCGACGGAACCGAGAAAAGACGGGACGGCCGTCGGGTACTGAACCGCCGACTACCCGGCTAGGGTTCGTTTCAGTCTTCTTCGGTCTCGTCGCCCGCTTCGTTCTCTTCGTCCTCTTCGGGTTCCGTCTCCGGCTCCCCCGCTTCGCTCCCCCTCGCGTCGTCGATCTCGATCTCCATCGGCCCCTCGTCGGCGCGTCCGAGGTCTTCGAGTTCCTCGTGCAGGTCGGGTTGGCTCCCGCGACGCCGCCCGGCGAAGTAGCCGGCGACGAACGAGAACCCCATCAGTACGAGCGTTCGAAGTCCCGACCCCGAACTACCGTTCTCCGACTCGCGTTCCGCGACTGTCGTGTCGTCCGACATGGTGTTTCGTTTGCGAGAGAGTGACTTTTCCGTTGTGGTCGGCGAAGGAGGCGGTCTCTCGGACGGCGAAACGCCGAGACTCCGTCTCATCGTCGAACTGGTGGAAAAACCGAAGTCGGGCCGGGTACCCCCCGAATTCCCGAAACTCGCTTAGACTTCCGCGTCGGCTTCGACCGCCGCGTCGCTTTCGGTCTCCGCGGACGACCCGGACTCCTGCATCTCGCGGAGTTCGCTTTCGACTTCCTGCCGTCCTTTCTTGAACTCGCCCATGGCCTCGCCGGTCGAGCGCGCGAGTTTCGGAATCTTGTTTGCACCGAAGAGGAGCACCGCGATGAGCAGAATCACCGCGAGCTCCATCCCACCGGGAAGCGGCCCGAACAGCGGTATCATTTCAACTACCATCTGTGGTAAATCATCATAGGTGGTTATTTATAGGCTTTTTGCTCCGTGACACTGATTGACACATCATCGCCCCGGCCGCTGCGTTCGGCGGTCCGTCGCGCCGATTCAGACGTCCCGGGTTTCGCCGCGGCGTTCCACGAACCGGACCACCGCCTCGGTTCCCCGGAAGCCGTCGGCCATCCGCCCGACGAGTTCGCCGTCCTCGAACAGCAGGAGGGTCGGGACGCTTCGGATGTCGTACCGCTCCACGAGCGAGAGGTCGTCGCCGGGGTTCACCATCGCGACCGTGGCCTCGGTCGCGCGCGCCACGTTGCCGACCACCGGTTCGATGGCCCGACAGAGCGCACAGCCCTTCGTGTAGCAATCGACCAACACGAGGTCGCGTTCCGCGACGACGCGGTCGAGTTCGTCGCCGTCCTCGACTCGAAGCGGCTTCTCGAAGCGGTCGCTCACGCTTCGGCGTCGGTCTTCGACGCATTTGGGAGGTTCGCTTTCGTCCGGCGGACGGGTCGTTCGACCGAAGAAACGGAACCGATCCGGGGTTATCGCGGCCGTTCAGGCGTGTCGTTCGATTTCAGCCCGTAGCTTCTCCGCCATCTCGCTCTTCCCCTCGTTCGCGAACGAGAGCCGGGTCATCCGCTCGTCCAAGTCGGCCATCTCGGAGAGGAGACCTCCGCGACGATCAACTTCGAGGTTTACGTCGAGTCGGTCTTCCGACTCGCTGGGGACGATTTCGAGTTCGTCCAGCTTTCCGGAGAACGGACCGGAGCGCGGAACGAACTCCATCTCCTGAACGAACCGCTGGCCGGAGAACAGGCCGCCGGGTGCCGCCTCGCACTTGGCGGTTCGGAGCGTGAACCCGAGCGAGTCGAGGGCGTCGAAGAGGGAGGCGAGCCGCGGCCCGGGGTCGACCTGCACCGGATCCTTATCGTCGGGGTCGACCGCCCAGTCGATGTCGAGACCGGTTTCGAGCCAAACGTTCGTGCGCCCGACCGTGACGGGCGCGTCGATGGGGACGTCGACGGTGATGGGGAACGTCTTCTCCTCGTCGGGGCCGATGGTGAACGGCTCCGCGACCTGGAACTTGTCAATGACGCCCGTCCTGGTGCTGTCGTCCGTCTCGTACCGAGTCAGCAGCGCGAAGTAGATGGCGTCCACTTCCTGTTCGGTCGAGCCGCCCTCGACGTGAACCTCGGCTTCGACCGACTCGCCGGCGGTCAGCGTGGTCTTCGGGAGGATGGTGTCGACGCGGGCGGCACCGATTCCGACGCGGGAGAGAATTCGTTTCATCTCGACGGTCATTTCGTTCATTTGCGACATAAGTTTTCCCACCGCGTCGCGCTATCGTTCGACACGATTTTGTATCCCGGCCGCGCGCGTTGTGGCGGATGATCGCCCCCGAATCCGCCGCCCGCGAGCACGTCCTCGACGCGCACGAGGAGACCGTCGCCTCGGTTCTCCGGTGCGCCGACCAGGTCGCCGGAACGTGGCGCGCCGACGCCGCGACCGACCGCGAAGCGGTCGTCGAACCCTTTTCGCGTCGACTGCGCGACGCGGGCGCGATGGCCCGTCTTCCGGACGTTCTCTCGGGAGCGGTGTCCGCCGCCGGATTCTCGATGCGGGCGACGCCGGTTCCCGCCCCGCCGTACGTCGTCGTGACCGGTCGCGGGCCGATGCTCCGCGCGACCGTCTCGACGGGTCGCCTGGTCGTCTTGCTCCGCGCGTTCGACGTGATTCGCGAGGGGGAGACGCGCTACGTGCGCGGGCCGGACGACCCCCGCGACGCGGTTTCGGTCGACTTCTCGGAGACGAAATAAATTGTAACGACCGACGACCATCCGTACAAAAATCAAATACCTCGGCCAGAAATTTAATGCGCGGGTGACGGTATCGTCGTTCCATGGCACCGAGTACTAGACGACGGGTTCTCGCGAGCGCGGGTGCGCTCCTCTCGGTCGGCGTCGCCGGCGGAGACACCGCCTCCGAGGACGCTCGCTCCGAACCGCTCTCCGACGCGTCGCGTCCGAACGCCCCGCGAAATCGGACCTCGGCGCGCGAATCGCAGGTCGAAACGGTCGCCGCAAATCTCGAAGTGCCGTGGGGTACCGACGTTTCCTCCGACGGAACGCTCTACTTCACGGAGCGTCCGGGGCGCGTCAACCGCCTCGGCTCCGACGGGGTCGAGCTGCTCGCCGAAATCGACGATACGCACGCCGTCGGCGAGGGCGGTCTGCTCGGCCTCGCGCTCCATCCGGAGTTCCCGGCCGCGCCGTTCCTGTACCTCTTCCAGACCTACGAGGACGACGGAATCGTACAGCGCATCCTCCGATACCGCCTCTCCGGCGGCGAGTTGGAGCGCGAGGCCGTCGTCTTCGACGGCATCCCCGGCGCGGAGCGACACACGGGCGGTCGTCTCGCGTTCGGCCCGGACGGCGACCTCTACGCCTCGGTCGGCGACGCAGACGAGCCCGAGAAGGCGCAGAATCCCGAGACGCTCCACGGGTCGATTCTGCGACTCGAAGCGGACGGGTCGGTTCCCGACTGCCGCGGGCCGGTGTTCAGCTACGGCCATCGGAATCCGGAAGGCCTCGCGTTCCACCCCGCCACGGGTGCGCTGTACAGCACGGAACACGGCCCCGACGAGGACGACGAGATAAACGTCCTCGAAGCCGGGAACAACTACGGATGGCCGGTCGCGACCGGGGAGAGCGACGACCCGTCGTTCACCGACCCCCTCGCGACGTACACGCCGACCATCGCGCCCGCGAGCGCGGCGTTCCACGACGGCGCGTTCTACTTCGGAGCGCTCGCGGGCGAACACCTCCACCGGGTCGAGTTCGGGCCCGACGGCCGAACCGTCGAGTCCGACGAACGGCTGTTCGAGGGCGAGTTCGGGCGCGTCCGGAGCGTCGTCGACGGTTCCGATGGGCTCTACTTCGTCACGAGCAACCGGGACGGGCGGGGAACGCCGGCGAACGCCGACGACAGGATACTCCGGTGGACGCCTTAAGGCGGTTCGACGCCGACGGTTCCCGCCGCCCCGCCCGCCAGCGCGCCCTCCAGCGCGAACAGGAGCCCCGCCAGCGCGGGGAGCACGACGGCGAGTTGGGCGTCGTACGTCGCGGCCAGTTCCGACGGGATGCCGCTCGTCGCGATTAAGTAGTTCAGCCCCCAGAACGCGCCGACTTCGCTTCCGGGCGTCGTCATGGTGTGGCGGAGGACGACCGCGAACACGCCGCCGCCGACCGCGCTCGCCAACAGGCCGTGGAGGAGGCCGTCGCGCCAGTCGCCGCCCGCGAACCACCCGGCGGTGTACCCTCCCGCCAGCCCCGTCATCAGGAGCGCCAGCGCCGCGGTCACTCGAACGCTTCGGGGAAGCGGGATGGTCGCACCGACGAGCACCGCGAGGAGTTGTATCAGCACGCCCGCGCCGACCGCTTCGAGACGCATACTCCGCGTTCGGTGCGTGACGCGGGAAGATGTTTCGGCTCTCCGCTCCCCGCTTCGACTCCCACCCTTAAGCCGTTGCTCGGCGTATCGCGCTCGTGGCACAGGAACTCGCGGAGGGAGTCTGGTTGCTCGAACTCTCGGTTCCCGTCGTCGGAGCGAACGCCTTTCTGGTGGACGACGGCGAGGTGACCCTCGTAGATGCGGGCCTGCCTCGTCGGGGACTGCGCCGCGAACTTCGGGACGCCGGGTACGGCCCGGGGGCCGTCGACCGCGCGCTCGTCACCCACTACGACGTAGACCACGTCGGCGGTCTCGGGGACCTCCCGGACCTCGACGCGCCCGTCTTCGTCGGCGAGCGCGACGCGGCCCTCCTCTCCGGCGCGTACGACCCGCCGCTGTTCCACCACAAGGGGGCGTTCCATCGCCTCTCTCGCGCGCTCGTGCCGATTCCCGCCCACCTCGACGTGCGCCCGCTCGAAGACGGTGCGCGGGTCGGCGGATTCACGGCCTACCACACCCCCGGGCACAATCCGGGCCACACGGCGTACGTCCACGACGACCTCGGCGTCGGCCTCCTCGGCGACCTCGCCTGGGAACGCGGCGGCGCGCTGACGCCGCCGAAGTGGTGGGATTCGTACGACACGCGCGAGATTCGACGGAGCATCCGACGATTCGCTCGCTCGGTTCCCTCCGTCGAGGTGCTCTGCATGGGTCACGGAACGCCGATTCGCGCCGGAGGCTCGGAGGCGCTCTCGGCGCTCGCGAGCCGGGTGTGACGAGCTTCGGTCACGTCACGCTAGCAACCGTTTCTTTCGCTCGCCTCACCCTCGGATTTCGCCCGAAAGAGACAATACGCCTACACAATAATCACTATCCCGTGGGTCGAATCACGACACGAAGTGGAATGGGGATACGATATTTCGCCACCGGAGCGACCGGCGCGTCGGGAAGTGCCGCCGTCGAACGACCGCTCGAATCGAATCGGGACGACCGATTCGACACCGTCGCGCGGTTTCGGGGGGTCGAGCGGTGACGGCGCTCTGGAATCGCCGCTCCCGTGCGGTGTTCGCCGCGATAACGCTGGGGTTCGGCGGGTACGCGTTCGCCGCCGTGGTCGTCCTGATCGCCGCGCTCGCGCTCGTCGCGGTCGGCGTTCCCGTCCTCGACCAGCCCTCGCTCCTCGTCGCCGTCTCGGTGGTGATGGGGCAGGGCGTCGCGTTCGGCCTGTTCGCGCTGGCGTACCTCCGGTACACCGGACGAGGTCTCGACTTCGTCAAGATGCGCGTCCCGACGCTTCCCGATATCGGCTGGGTCGTCGGCGGGTTCGTCGTCTTCTACGGCGGTCTCATCGCGGTGTCGATAGTGCTCGCCACCTTCGGAATCCAGTCCGCGCAGAACGAACTCACGAGACTCGGCGAACAGGACCCGCGGGTCTTCTTGCTCCTGATTCCGCTCTCGTTCCTGCTCATCGGACCGGGCGAGGAACTGCTCTACAGGGGCGTCGTGCAGGAGCGACTCCGCGAGTCGTTCGGGCGCTGGCCCGCCATCGCGCTGGCGAGCCTCATCTTCGCGGTCGTCCACGTCTTCTCCCTCCAGGGCGCGGGAAAACTCGTCTACCTCGGCATCCTCGTCATCCTCTCGCCGATCCTCGGCGCGGCCTACGAGTACACTCGAAACCTCGTCGTCCCGGCGCTCATCCACGGCGCGTTCAACGCCCTCCAGTTCGGACTGGCCTACCTGATGGTGACCGGTCAGCTTCCGTCGTGAGGGACCCGATTCTATCGGTACCGCCGCGGCGCTACTCGCTTCGCTTCCACCGTCGAACCTGAAACTCCGCGTATCCGCCGTAGGCGACTTCGAGCGAGCCCATCCACCAGTTCCACTTCTCGGGAAGGAGGTGGTCGTCCGGCGCGTCGCGCAGGTGCGACACGACCGCCTCCGCGGACAGTTCGACGCCCGCGTCGGCGCGGTACCGACCGGAATCGGCGAGGTCGCGCGCCTGCCGGACGACCACCCGGCGCTCGCCGTCCGGCGCGTCGAACGCCTCGCGCAATCGTCGGTCGAGTTCGGTCGCGTCCATTTAATACCGTGCTCCCCGTCGAACCACCCATGCCGACCGTCTTCGCCGTGGACGAGTACGAAGCACAGGAGTACGACGCCGTGCTCGTACAAGAACACGCCGTCGTCTGCCTTAACGATGACCCGCCGCTCGCGCGCGTCATCCCCTTCGAGAAGATGAACCACGTCGACGCCGACCCCGACCTGCTCCTCACCGACTCGGAAGTCCCCGATTCGTTCTTCGGCGGCGCAGAATACGCCTTCGTGGACGTGTCGAAATTCGACCGAATCCAGCGCCATCTTGAGGATATCGAGCGAGAACAGTACTGACACCCGGGTTTAATTCTCTATAATAAATTATTTTTCACTGTCGTTTATACACTTTCGATAACGTTCACATGTATGAATAATTTAGTTAATTAGAATTTCATTAGCAAAATAATAGTACGTGGACCATGAACCGAAACCGAATCGCAGTCCAGTTGGAACGGCATCCGAAACTAATCGGCTTCTTCTTCGCGGTCGCGCTGCTCATGGCGCAGGTCGGTAGTGTCGCTGCTAACGTCGCCGAAACTTGCCAGGGTCCTTAATTATATATTTCCCGTAAGCAATTCATCACTCCAGCGAAGCTCTTCTCTAAACTCGACTGGTATCGTTTCGAGCGAAAAGTAATCTTGTAACTCGGATGTAGTGACTTCGAAGGTGCCGATCTCTCCTGACGTCAAGTATCTCGTATTATCCTCCGTGATGTGCGTCGCCAGCAACGATCCAAGGCCAAAGTGGGGAAGCGGATGCGTTCGAATTGTAATCGAAAAGTATCCTTCCTCGATCTGTTCGACACGAGGATACGTTACTGAACCACTTTCGTTCTGCACTAGCATCATCCCACCGTCTCCGACCGTAATGTACCGGTAGCCGGTCGACACCTGGTCCTGGGCTATCGAGAGCGCGACTCGAAGCGGGAATCCGCAGTTCAACAGCCGAGCGAGCGGTTTCCCGACCTTCGTCGCGATTCGGTTCGCCACCTCCGAGAGCGTGACGACGCCGCCGAAGCTTCCGGCGTCGACCAGCGCCTCGCCCTGCTCGTAGGAGCGACAGGCGTTCAGGAGGAAGGCTTTCACCCGCACGTCGGAGAGCGTCCGGGCGTCGAGGTAGCCGTCGGAGCAGCGCATCCCGTTGATATCGACGTGGCCGATGTAGTGCAGGAAGTCCGAGGGTGCGGCGAGCAGTTCCCGCAGTTCGTCGGTCGTGAGGTCGTAGTGGAGGTTCACGTCGAACTGGAGCAGGTCGCGCAGGCCGTAGTGCTCGACCACCGCGCCCTCCTCCTGCATCGCCTCGTCGTTGCAGACGACGTGAATCTCGATGTGCTCCTTCTGGGCGGGTTCGCGCTCCAGTCGCCTGCGCTGGGAGGCCGCCGTGACCTTGTTCGCGCCGAGGGGATATCCGTCGCCGACCCACGCGTGTTCGACCGTCTCCGTCGGGTCGGGCTTGAAGATGTTCTCCACCACCTCCTGTTCGCCCGCGCTCCGAACGAAGTCGTCGTCCGCGGCGTGAGCGTCGCGGAAGAACTCCTTTTGGGCTTCGAGCGTCGGTACGACGTTCATCTCCGCGGGGTTCGGCGGGCAGCGCACGAGCGCGAGGTCGTTGGCGACGAACGGGAGGACGTTACAGTGCTCGGGAATCGGCGTCACGTCGGTCGTCAGGTTCCACTCCGGAACGTGGCTCCGAATCGTCTCGAACGGTACCGAGAGGTAGGTTTCGAGTCGCGCCGGAAGCGACGCGTCGTACAACTCGCCGAAGTCCACGTCCACCAACGGTTCGACCTGCCGACGCTCGTGCAGGTCCACCTGATAGTACCCTTCCGTCCGGGTCAGGCAGTCGAAGAAGAAGGACTGTTGGAGCGCCCTGTGAACCGTCGTCTCGTACCCGTCCGGTCCGTCGAGGTCGTACTCGAACCCGTCCGCGACGAGGCGCGGCGACCCGCCGGGAACGAGTTCAGCCCCGAGGTAGTACGCGAGCGGCGCGGCGGGGTAGACGTACTCTCGCTCCGGCGGGAGCACCAGTTCGACCCCGGTGTCGGGTCGGACGAGTCCGTCCGGCGCATCGAACTCGTCGTCCAGTTCCACGAGCGGGGGGTGGCCGCGGAGGGTGGGGAACGACCGCTCGGAGCTCGTCGTCTTCAGCGCCGACCCGAACAGCGACACCGCGCGCATCACGTCGCGCACGTCCTCGGTCGTCCGGATGGTGCCCGCCGGGCGTTCGTGGAACGACCGCGTGCCGACTCGCACGGCGACGGTGTCGTCGAACGACAGCATCACGGCCTGTTCGCCGTGTTCGATGGTGAGCGCGCTCTCGATGGCCAGGTACAGCTTCATCGGAGCCGTCGTCAGTTCGAGCAGGTACGCGTCCGGCGCGAGGTGGGTGTCCGTGCGCGCCGCGTTGTCCGTGACGAACGTCCCCGTCTGCGTCCGAACGAAGACGTTCCCCAACTTCGGAATCTCCACGCCGCTCGTCTCGACGGTGACGGCCGCGTCCACCGGAAAGTAGAACTCCTCGGGCTCCGTTTCCCGGGGCGTCACGTCGTCGTCGGTGTACAGCGCGAACCGGGCGTTCTCTATCGGGTCCGTTATCAGCAGACCGGCCCGGTCGGGGTGAGCGATGACCTGTGGGTGCATGCTATAGCTTGGTCCAGATGGTCGTGATGTCGTGTTGCGGAACGTGCCATCTCTGTTCCGCGGCCAGCGTATCGCGCTTTCGCAGTTCGATTCTCGCGTCGAACAGCGGCGCTAGCTCCTGGACCGCCGCCGAATCGTCCGGCAACGGTAGGTGGACGTGTCCCATGCCGCGAACCCCGCGGACGAGCGCGGCGATCGTCCGGAGGAACCGCTCCGTCGGGGAGAGGTCGTTCGATTCCAGCAGGTACTCCAGCGAGTCGATGCTAATCCTGAGTTCGGCGGGGTCGAGTCCCCCCGCGACGTCGTCGAAGTAGCCCACCGCTTGCACGAGTTCCTGTCTGAGGCGGTTGAGTTCGCTCCCCTCGTCGGCCTTCGGGAGTTCGACGTCGTCCGCGGTCGACGGTATCGCTCGGTCGATTCCGCGCGGGTCGATTATCCACACGTCCGGGGCGTTCCGCTCAACCCCCGGCGGCAGGCAATCGTCGATGTGTTCCGACGTGGCGTCGGTGAACGCGAGCAGACGCTTGCGGCCGCGATTCGGGTCTCCGAGCAACCGCTTCGTCGCCTTCGCCGTGACGTGTTCCGGCACCTCTCCCGTTACCAACAGGGTACAGCCCTGTCGTTTTAACTTCCGTAACGCGGCGTCGAGGTCTCGTACCCCGTCGCTTCGATTCTGAGCCCGCGCGAATGACATCCTTACTGGTAATTAGAGCAATAATGATAAAGTTCTTACTACTACTACTTTCGTCGAAATAGGCGTTCGCGGTCCCGGCGCGCCGGGGACCGGGTCTCTCCGCCGCGTCGGACGACTCCGCCGACGCGGCGAATCACCCCGTGAGCGCTCGTTCGATACCCCTCTCGATTCGCTCGGCGTCCGGGAGATACGCGCCTTCCCGGGCGAAGAAGGGGTACGGTACGTCGTATCCCGTTACGCGCTGGACCGGCGATTCGAGGTAGTAGAACGCCTCGTCGTTGATTCGGGCGACGATTTCGGCCCCGACGCCCAGCGTTCGCGGCGCTTCGTGGACCACGACGCAGCGCCCCGTCTTCCGCACCGACGCGACGATGGTGTCCGAATCGAGCGGCGAGACGGTTCGGGGGTCGACGACTTCGACGCTCGCGTCCGTCCGCGCCGCCGCGTCCAGCGCCGCCCGGCGCATCGACCCCCACGCGACGAGGGTCACGTCGTCGCCCGACCGCACGACCTCCGCCTCGCCGAGGGGCACGACGTGGTCGCCGTCGGGAACCGACTCGCGCATCGCGCGGTAGAGCCGAGTCGGTTCGAAGAACACGACGGGGTCGGGGTCTCGTATCGAGGCCGTCAACAGTCCCTTCGCGTCCGCCGGGGTCGACGGAACGACCACCTTGAGACCGGGTACGTGCGCGAACCCCGCCTCGAAGCTCTCGGAGTGGTGTTCGAGCGCCCGAATGCCGCCGCCGTAGGGCGTCCGAACCGTCATCTGGCAGTTGTACCGGCCGCGGGTGCGACTGCGAATCCGCGCGGCGTGCTGCTGTAACTGGTGAAACCCCTGGTAGATGAAACTCTGAAACTGTATCTCGGGTACCGGGTTCATCCCCGCCGCCGCGAGTCCGACGCCCGTTCCGATGATCGCCGACTCGGCCAGCGGAAAGTCGTGTACCCGCTCGGGGAACTCGTCGATGAGGTCCTGCGTCGCCCGGAAGACGCCGCCGTCGACGCCGACGTCCTCGCCGTAGACGATCATCGTCTCGTCGCGCTCCATCTCCTCGCGCAGGGTCGTCCGAATCGCCTCCACGAGGCGCAGTTCACTCGCCACGCTCGAACGCCTCCCGCTGTCGCTGGATGGTCGGCGGCGTCTCCGCGAAGACGAACTCGAACATGTCGGCGTACTCCACGGTCGCCTCACGCACCGCCTCGATGGCGTCGGCGAGTTCCTCCTCGATTTCGGCGTCGATTTCCTCGACGTCGTCCTCGGAGAGGACGCCCTCGCTTTCGAGGTACCGCTCGAAGCGCAGGATGGGGTCGAACGTCTCCCACTCGCGTTCCTCGTCCTCGGTCCGGTAGATGGACGGGTCGTCCGCCGTCGTGTGCATCGACCGCCGGTAGGTCATCGCCTCCACGAAGACGGGGTCGCCGCGCCGCGCGCTCTCGACGGCGTCGGCGACGACCGAGTAGACCCCCAACGCGTCGTTCCCGTCGACCTGCACGCCTTCGATACCCGCGGCTATTGCCTTCTGCGCCAGCGTCTCGGCGCGGGTCTGTTTCGTCCGCGGCGTCGAGATGGCGTACTGGTTGTTCTGGCAGACGAAGACGACCTGCGCGTCGAGCGCGCCCGCGACGTTCGTCGCCTCGTACACGTCTCCCTCGCTCGTCGCCCCGTCGCCGAAGAACGTGAGCGCGACGGCGTCCTCCCCGCGAATCGTCTCCCCCCAGCCGATTCCCGCGGCGTGGAGCGCCTGGCTCCCGACCGGAATCGACGGCGGCAGTTCGCGGTGTCCCTCCGGAATCTCCGCCCCCTCTTCCATCCCCATCGCGTACCTGAGAATCGCCTCGGGAGGTATCCCCCTCGCGAGAAACGCGGCCTGCTCGCGGAACGAGGGGACCAGCCAGTCCCGCTCGGCGAGCGCGACGGCGCTCGCCACCTGCGTTCCCTCCTGCCCGATGCCCGGCGCGTACGTTCCGATTTCCCCGCGACGCTGGAGGGCGATGGCTCGCTCGTCCAGTCGCCGCGCGCGCTTCATCTGTCGGTACATCTCCCGAAGCCGGTCGTCGCCGACGTCTGGCACGAAATCCGTATCGACCGTCCCCTCCGCGTCTAGCGCTTGGACGAAATCGACCTCGAACTCCGCGACCCGATTTCGCGGCATGACACCGTCGTACGACGGCCTCCCACTTAGGTCGAACTGTCGCCTCCGCCCTCGTTGCCCTCTCCCTCGGTCGGGGGAATCAAATCGGCACCGTCGCCGTTCTTCCCGTCTTCTCCCTTCTCGCCCTCGTCTCCCGCTCCGACGCCGGCGTCTTCCGTCCCGTCCTCCCCCCCGGTCCCTCCGCTTCCGACTCCTCCGCTCCCCCTTTCGGCCGGTTCGTCCGATTCGACGGCGCCGGGTGCTTCCTCCGTTCCGTCGTCCGTCCCGGACGCCTCCCCCCGTCCGGAAGGCGTCGAAATCGGCTCGCCCCGCATCAGTTTCGGGAGGACGACGCGGCCGAACTGGACGAGCAGGACGAGCAACAGCGGGCCGAGGAAGATGCCGTACCAGCCGAACAACAGCGGCCCGAAGATGTACGCGAACAGCATCAGTCCGACGTGCAGTTGGCGGTCGCCCAGGTACGGTCGAACGGCGACTTCGGTCACGCGGTCGACGACGACCGCCAAGACGAGGACGACCGCGAGCGGAAACCAGAGCAAGGCGACCCCCCGGCCGAGCGCGCGGGCGGCGAGGTACGCCGTCACCGGGAGGTAGACGAGTTTCGTCCCGACGACCGGGACGAGGCTGGCGATACCCGTGAGCAGGCCGAGCAGCGTCGGGAGGGGGACGGAGAGTCCCGGCGGCGCGACGAAGTCGGCGACGTTGAACGCCACGGCGGCGACGAGCGCGACGACGAACGCCCGCAGGATGCTCCCGAAGTACACCGTGCGGAGGTTGCTATCGACCGCCGCCGCGTAGGCGTATGCGGTGCTCCGCTCGTCGGCGATGTCGCGGACGAACCACCGGGCGAGCCTATCGTCGTCTCTGAGGAGGTAGAACGCGAGCGCCAGCGCGACGAACAACTGCAGGAGCGCGTTTCCGAACGCGCTCGCCACGTTCACGACGCGACCGAGCAGCTCCGGGCCGCCGAGGCGAACCCACTCGTCCCGGTTCTCGCGGACGAAATCGAACACCCGCTCCGGGCGCAACCGCAGCGAGGAGAGGTCGAGGTAGGGTCGGAGGACGCCCTCGTACTCCGCCAGCGATTCGCCCGCGATGGCGGCGACCTCCGACGCGCTGACCGCGACGGCGAAGGCGACGAGGACGACGACGGGGAGCGCCACCGCCAGCAGGGCGGCGGCCGCGGCCACGCTCGGATAGCCGAGTCGCCGCGCCGCCCGCTCGTACACCGGCCGCGTCGCGTAGTACATGAACAGGCCGAGCACGACCGTTCCGACGAACGAGTAGAGCACGAACAGCACCGCGATACCCAAGACGCCTCCGACGACCCACCACGCGAGACGCGACCGACTCCGCGGCAGTCCCAGTTCCCCGCCCATACCCTCCGTACGCGATTCGAAGGTAAATCACTCGGGGCGGACTCGTCGGGGTCGCCCGGAACCGAACTCCGATTCGCCGCTCCTCGGCGAGCCGTCGCCCCGACCGCGAGAGGGGGATTTTTACCCCGCCCGCGCGACGTGACAGCCGATGCCGAACGTCTTCGCGGAACGAACCCGACGGTGCCGACGCCGACTCCGCGCTGTCGACGCGGACGCGCTCGTCCTGTTTCCGAGCACGAACCTCCTCTACCTCTCCGGATTCCGGGAGGACCCCGGCGAACGACACCTCCTCCTGTTCGTCCCGGCCGACGGCGACCCGGTGTTCGTCGTTCCGGATATGTACGGCGAGCAGATAGCCGACGAATCGCGGGTGACGGACGTGCGCACGTGGAGCGACGGCGACGACCCCCTCGAACTCGTCGCCGCCGTCGCCGACGACCTCGACCTCCGCGGCGGACACCTGCTGGTCGACGACACGATGTGGGCGCTGTTCACACAGGACCTGCGCCGCGCCCTGCCGGAGGCGACGTTCGGCCTCGCCGGCGAGGCGCTCGAACCCCTCCGGATGCGGAAGGACGAAGCGGAGGTCGAGGCGCTCCGCCGCGCCGGCGAACTCGCGGACGAGGTCTGCGTCGAGATTCGAGAGCTCGGCGAGGACGCCGTCGGGATGACCGAGCGCGAACTGGCAGGGGAGATCGAAACTCGACTCGCCGAGGGGGGCGGCGAGGAACCGGCGTTCGACACCATCGTCGGCTCCGGTCCGAACGGCGCGAAACCCCACCACGGCCACGGCGATCGGCGAATCGACTACGGCGACCCCGTCGTCCTCGACTTCGGCGCGTTCGTGGACGGCTACCCCGGCGACCAGACCCGGACCGTCGTGTTCGCCGGAACGCCGCCCGAGGAGTTCGACAGGGTTCACCGCGCCGTCCTCGAAGCGCAGCGCGCGGGCGTCGAGGCGGTCGAACCCGGCGTCACCGCCGAATCGGTCGACCGCGCCGCGCGCGAGGTCATCGAATCGTACGGGTACGGCGAGCGGTTCATCCACCGAACCGGCCACGGCGTCGGGCTGGACGTGCACGAGGGGCCGTACATCGTCTCCGGTAACGACCGCGAACTCGAACCCGGCATGGTGTTCAGCGTCGAACCCGGCGTCTACCTCCCCGGCGAGTTCGGCGTTCGAATCGAGGACCTGGTGGTCGTCACGGAGGACGGCCGCGAGCGACTGAACGATTCGCCGCGGACGTGGCGGGCGCTGTAGGTTCGACTACCGCTTCGTTCGGTGTCGTTCACCGCTATCACGACGGTTTTCGGTAAAAAAGCGTACGAGCGGACGAACGCCGTCAGCAGCCGTCCGAGTCGCTCTCGTCCGAGTCGTCCGTCGCGTCTCCGTCGCTCGATTTACCTTCGGAATCGTCGGTGCTACCCGAGTCGGAGTCGTCACCGCTTTCGGAGTCGTCGGACGTGTCTTCGTTGCTCGATTCGTCGCCGTCCGAGTCGGTGGTCGAATCGTCGTCGCTCTCGTCCGAAGTCGAATCGTCGGTGTTCTCATCCGCGCTCGATGCGACCACCGCGTCACCGTCGAGAAGTTTGACGGTGTCCGGATCGTCGTTGTTCAGTAGGTGACCCTCGTATCCGGCGTCGTAGTCCGCGTCGATTTCGGTTTGGTCGCCAGTGCCGACCGTGACGCTTTCACCCGCGCCGAGCGTCACCCCGTCGCCGAAGGTGAACCCGGTCTGACCGTCGTCGAACGAAAGCGTCAGTCCCGAGAGGTCGTAGGGTTCGTTCCCCGTGTTTTCGATGGTGACGTACTCCCCTTTTGCATTTACGTCGATGGTCAAGCCACTGCTCGCCTCTTGCGCACTCACGAGGTGGAATCCCACGGCCGATACGACCAGTATCAGTACTACGCCGATTGCCGCTTCGCGTCCCGTTCGTCTCATGTTTATTGATGCATCTGGAGAGCTATCGTTTCCGGCTATCCAGCGATACCATCGTTAGTGCTGTTCGTATTTATAAAATACTGGCTATTAAACAGATTATTCAGAATGGAAATACATCCGTTACTTGTCCGATCGAGACGAGCGGTAGTCGAACGGTGGCCGCATCCGTACTCCCGAGCGTGGCGTTCGAATCGGGAACGCGGCGGTCGTCGGGCCGGAGCGACGACTCGGTTCATCGGGTTCGAAGCGCCCACAGCGCGGCGACGCCCGCACCGAGCGCGAGCCCCGCCGCGACGAGGAACGTCGTCGACCAGCCGACGTCGAGGACGAGGACGCTCGTCACGGTTCCGCCGAAGATTCCACCCCACAGCTTCGCCGTGAGGAGCACCGCGTAGTTCTCCGACGAGTACGTTTCGCCGTAGTACTCGCCGACGAGCGCCGGCATGATGGAAAAGGAAGGGCTCCGGAAGAACATCGTGATTCCCGCGAACGCGACGAACGCCCATTCGAACGCGAGTCGCCCGGCGACGACGGTCGCGGCGAGCGAGATTCCGCAGAGCACCAGCGAGACGACCAGCGTTCGCTCGCGTCCCAACCGATCGGAGACGGTTCCGAGGGCGAGGACGCCCAGCGCCTGACCCAACGCGACGAGCGACGCCGCGGCGGTCACGGCCGTCGGCGAGAGTCCGAGTTGGTTCGCGTACGAGACCACCTTCTCGATGAGCATGAGTCCGACGCCGTTCGCGACGACGAACACGGCGTAGAGAAACCAGAACCGACGCGTCCGAATCATCGTCCGCCACGTGATAGCGGAATCGACCGCGCCGTCCGTCCGGGACGCCCGCGGTCGGTTCGGCGCGTCGGTCTCCGGGTCCCTGAGGACGACGGCGGCGACGAGCGATGAGCCGCCCGCCGCCGCGGCCAACACCAGCAACGTCGGGACGTACGCCGATTCGGCCCCCCGCCGCACGAACGGAATCAGCACGAAGCTCACCCCGCTGAACGCCATGCTCACCGCGCCCGTCGCCATCCCCCGTCGCCTATCGAACCACCGCGAGGGCGTGTTCACCGCGATATCGTACGCGATTCCGACGCCGGCACCGCCGAGGGCGAACCAGAGGTACAGCGCGGGGAGCGACGGCGCGAGGGCCGCACCGACGAATCCGGCGAGGAGCAGCGCGCTACCGACGAGGAGCGGAATTCGCGGTCCCCGACGGTCGCGTACCCATCCCCCGGGGAACGCGGCGAGCGTCTGCGCGACTATCAGTACCGAAAAGATAGTCCCGGTGGCCGTCTCGGAAGCGCCGGACCGCGCGCTAAGCGGGCCGCGGATGACCGGCCACGCGTACTGGTACGTCCCCGCCGTCCCGACGGCGACGACGACGACGGCGACGAACGTCCACCGGGAGAAACGGAGACGATCTCGAGCCATGTGTATCGCCTGCGACGTGTACTCCGTCGACGAAAATATAACGCGGGGTACGATTACCGACTCCGTCCGTTCCGAACCGCGTCGGTCAAACGATCGTTTCAACTTACCGAAGGGTTTTCACGGTGGCCGGAGACGCGGAACCATGCGCCGCCGTCGCCTCCTCGCCCTGTTCGGTTCGCTCCCGGTCGTCGGCCGTCTGGGTCGGGCGACCGGAAATCACCGGGGCGTCGCCTACGGCGACCTGTCCGCCGAGGCGCAGAAAGAGGTTCGAATCGCGTACGAGCGGGGCGAGTACACGACCTGCGGCTCGCTCGCGCTGCTGGACGAGTTCGAGAACCTCGACGACGCCGTCGTCCGGTACGACGGTCGGGCCTGCGAAGTCGTCGTCGCCGTCGGCGACCGCGGGCCGAACGCCGAGTGCGATTCCACCTCCACCCTCGAACTCGTCCCGGCCTGAGTTCTCCCCGGCTCAGAGCGGTCGTCGCGGGGTCACGACCGGCCCCTCCGGCCCGACGCCGACGGCCGCTTCGACGCCGAACACGTCGGCCAGCAGCTCCTCCGTCACGACCTCGCCCGGCGGTCCCCAGTCGTAGGGTTCGCCGTCGCGCAGGGCGACGAGATTGTCGGCGTAGCGGGCCGCCTGCGCGATGTCGTGCAGGACGATGGCGATGGTCAGCCCTCGCTCGCGCGCGAGCGTCCGGACGACCTCCAGCACGCGGAGTTGGTGGCGCAGGTCGAGGTACGTGGTCGGTTCGTCGAGCAACAGCACGTCGGTGTCCTGCGCGAGCACCATCGCTATCCACGCCAACTGTCGCTGCCCGCCGCTGAGACTGCCCATCTCCTCGTCCCGGAGGTGCGAGACACCCGCGAGTTCGAGGGCGCGCTCGACCGCCTCGTGGTCGTCCTCGGTTCTCGAATCGAAGAACCCGCGGTGCGGGTAGCGCCCGTGGTGGGTGAGCTCCTCGACGGTCAGGTTCCCGGGCGACTCGTTCTCCTGCGAGAGCAGGCCGAGTTTCCGCGCGAGGGCCTTCGTTCCGAGCGTCTGCACGTCCTCTCCGTCGAGTCGAACCGTCCCGTTCTCGGGGTCGAGTTCCCGGGAGAGCGCCTTGAGCAGGGTGCTCTTTCCGCTCCCGTTCGGCCCGACGAGGGCGGTTATCTCGCCCGCCGGGACGACGATGGACTCGCACTCGACGACCGGTTCGTCGGTGTCGGGGTAGCCGATTTCGAGCTCCTTCCCGAGCAGTTCGCTGGAGTCCACCTCCCGTTCCTTTCGTTCCCGTCCTTCCGCGTCGCGTTCGACGACGATTCCGCCGTCCGAGATTCGTTCCGTCATGGTTCTGTCTCCTCCACGTGTTTGTGAACGAGGCGTCGCCCGCGCTCCGCGCGCCGCTCCCGTTCCGCGTCGTCTATCTCCAGCGCGAGGTGTTCGCGCCGGAGTCGCTCGCGCATCCGCCGTTCGTCCGCCGCCGTCGCGTCCGAGGGGGCGCTGTCCGCGACGAGTTCGGCGATGCCGTCCTCGAACGCCGCGCCGCCGTACCGACCTTCCGGAACCGTCCAGTCGTAGTAGTAGTCGGCGATCTCCTCCCAGAGCCCCTCCTCTTCCCGGCGAACGTCGCGGACGAGCGCCAGCGCCGCCCGCGCGCCGTCGCCGGCGTTCACGATGGCCTGGTGCTCCGCCTCGTCCGCGAGCCAGCCCGTGACGTACAGGCCGTCGACCGCGGTGCGACCGTCACGGCCCGCGTCCAACTCGCCTTCGAATCCCGACAGGTACTCGTCGTCGTAGACGGAGGCGGCCACGAGCCGCCTCGTTTCGACCTCCCGCCCGTCGCGCGTCTCGACCCTGAAACCGTCGTCGGTTCGCGCCACGTCGACGACCGAATCCTCGACTATCTCGCACCCGGCCAGTTCGGCCTGTTCGCGACCGAGCGCGAGGAACGTCTCCGGGGGGACGCCGCCGGGGAAGCCGAGGAAGTTTTCGAGGTGCGCGCACTGGCGGAGCGCAGCGCACCCCCCGTCGAACACCAGCGCGTCGAGGTCGTACCGCGCGACGAATATCGCGGCGGAGAGCCCGGACGCCCCTCCGCCGACGATTACCACGTCCCGCTTCGTCGTTCGCTCCGTCATCAGAGTTCACCCAGTTTCTTTCGCTTTCGCATGAGATAGAGGAAGTACGGACCGCCGAGGAGTCCCGTCACGATTCCGACCGGAACCTGCACCGGACTCAGCGCGAGTCGCGCGCCCACGTCCGCGCCGACCACCAGCGCGGGACCGACGAACAGACAGCCGAGCACGACCTTCCGGTAGTCGCTTCCGACGACGTTCCGGACGATGTGCGGGACGATGAGGCCGACGAAACTGACGATTCCGGCGACCGAGATGGCGGCGCTCGCGGCGAGGATGGCCAGCGCCGAGAGGGCGAACCGGACGCGTTCCACCGACATCCCGAGCGAGCGGGCGGTTCGCTCGCCGAGGAGGAGGAGGTTCAACTGGCGCGACGCCAGCAGGCCGACCGGGACGACGAACAGCGTCGGGATGAGTACGATTCGCACCTGTTCCCACCCGACCCCGGTGAGCGATCCGGTCGTCCACGCGAGGGCGGTCTGCACGACGCCGATGTCCTGCGCGAAGAAGAACAGTCCACGCTGGAACGAGTAACAGATGGTGCCGACGATGAAGCCCGCCAGCACGAGCCGAATCGGACTCGTCCCGCCCTTCCACGCGATGGCGTAGACGACCAGAAACGCGGCGATGCCCCCCAACGCGGCGAACAGCGGCAGGAAGAGCGACAGTCCGCTGAAGACGACGAGGGTGAGCAACACCGCGAGGCCGGCCCCGTGGCTCACGCCGAGGATGTACGGACTCGCCAGTTCGTTTCGCGTCACGGCCTGGAAGATGGCCCCCGAGATGGCGAGGTTCGCGCCGACGAGTACGGCGACGAAGACGCGGGGGAGCCGGATGCTCCAGATGATCGTGGTCTCGTCGCTCAGGGTGACGTTCTCGGGCAGTTCGTTCCCGAACAGGAGCGCCGACAGCACCTCGGGATTCGTGACGACCTTTGGGTCGAACACCGCGTTCCACGCTTGCGCGAGCGTCGTGGAGTACGCTCCGAAGCTGACCTGCACCAACGCGCCGAGAACGACGATACAAGTACTCGCGAGTACGAGCGCCGCGAGCGACCCGTCGAACGTCTTCCTGATTCCCGTCTCGAAATCCTCCATCATGTGTCTCGTGTCGTCGCTTCGAATCCGACGCCGGAGCGTCGATTCGACTTCGCGTTACGACCCTTCGGGTTTTAGGTCGCCCTAACTCTGAATAAGAGCTTTGGTTTTGCCACCGGATTCTGGATACCTCCGCCTCGCGCGCCGTCGAAGGGAAACGCCGGTTCGTTTCGCCGCCGAGACCTCCGAACCGATATCGGCGGCGCTCGGCGGTGAACCGTCGGAGGACCGCTACCGACGCGGGCGAGATGCCTACCGTGCCCGCGCCGTTCGAGAGTCGATTCGCCGGTCGCCGACGACCGTCGTCGGTCAGAAGTTGCCCTTTACGATGTCGCCGACGCGCTTGCGGTCGAACAGCGACTTCGAGACGCCGTACACCTGCTTCGCCGCGCGCTCGGTGACGACGAGGTTCGTGATGGGGCCCTGGTAGAGCGGACCGCCGCGGTACACGTCGCCGTTCTTCACCGCCGTGAGTTTACTCCCGACGGTGTGGTTCTCCATGAACGAGACGACGGTGTTCCGGAACTCCTTTCTCGTCTGCTGTTCGTGCCCGCGAAGCAGGAGCACGTCCGGGTCGATTTCGAGCAGGGTCTCGAAGTCGACCTTCCCGCGATTGGCGTGGAAGTCCCGAACCGACGTGTTGGCGAGCGCGTCGCGGACCTTCAGGTCGCGCCACTGCTTGAAGCTCGTTCCCTTCGAGATGAGGTACGGCGAGAAGGATTCCGGCTGGTTCCCGCTCGCCCACAGGATGGCCACCTCCGGACGCTCCTGCTTTTTCGAAGGGACGATAGACTTCAGCTTCGACTGGAACTCCCCGTGCAGCGAGTCGAACGCTTCGTACCGGTCGGTGCGCTTGAAAACCTTCGCCAACTTTCCGAACGCCTCGTAGAGGGAGTAGTAGCGGTAGTTCTCGTGCCACTTGTACCCCCGCGAGAAGATGCTGTTCCCGAAGAAGGGGCCGACTCGATTGCCGACTTCGTCGACGTCGGACTGATTCCACCCCTTGAACCGGTTCATCAGGAAGTTCGGGTCGATGACGTGCACGTCCGCGCCCAGTTCGTAGAACAACTCCTTGCTGACGCCGTCCTGATAGAGGTCGGTCATCTTGCCGGCGTCGACCGAGACGCCCGGAATCTCGTCGTAGTACTGCGTGTGGTACCGGCTCGTCAGCCACACCGCTTTGGGCGGTTCGACGCCGAGCGCGACGCCCATGTCGGCCCAACTGCCGTTGTTGGCGACCCACTTCTTCGGCACGGACTCGAACTCGACCTTCCCGACCGGCTCCATCGACACCGAGTACGACCCAGATTGGGAGGTCGTACCGCCGGTTTCGCTCGTCTCGGTTCCGTCGGTGTTCGGTTTCGATCCGCCGGTCCCGCCGGTACAGCCGGCGAGCAGCGACGCACCCGCGACGCCGCACCCCGTGAGCAAGCGCCGTCGGGTGACGGTTTTCGACTCGTCTGCGACCATGTTCACGTTTTAGGCTCACCTAAAGATACGTAAATCTTCCTATTTTTCGGCGGCCCTAAAACCTCCCGGGAGACGGGTCGATAATTTTTCCGGTCATCCGAAGAACGTGACGGTCTACGTTCAAGTGGCTCCCCGTCGTACGACCGGCGGGAACGGGGAAACGAGACGATGGGGGAACAAGACGACATCGGAAAGCGACCAGCGGTGCGCTCGGCTATCGACAGGCGACTCTCGACGATGGGGCGGCGGCGGTTCGTTTCGACGCTCGCCGGGGCCGGTTTCGGCTCGATGGCCGGCCTGCTCGCGCCCGAGGACGCGCTGGCGGCGGGCCGCGACGAAGTTCCGCTCGCGTACGCACGCGTCAGCGCGCAGGACGGCGGTTCGAACGGCCTCGAATCGCGGACGACGACCGTTCCGGCGGACTGGTTCGCGGATCTGCGCGCCGCGTTCGACGCCCACCGGCGACTCGCCCCGCGCTCCCGCTCGGGCGTCGTCGGAAGCGCCGTCGTTCCGGGCGAGTTCGGCGGCCGAAACGCCGCGGTGGCAGTGGACGTGACCGACGACGAGGCCGGCGGGGCGGTTCCGGAGTCCGTGGGCGACGTGCCGGTCGAAGTGAACCGCGTCGAACCGGGGACTCCCGAATCGACCGACCGCTTTCCGGGCGCGACGGTCGCGGGAAAGCGCGTTCCGGGCGGCGTCACGTGCGCCAACCGAGACGCCGAGGGGACGCTGGCTCCCGCGATGTACGACGGCGGGACGCCGTTTTTCGCCACGTCGAACCACGTCTACGGCGGCGACGGGGAGCGATTCCGGGGCGAACCGTTCTTCCTCTTCGAGCGCGGCGCGCGGAAGATAGGCGAGGTTCGGCGGGGCTACCAACTCGACGACTTCGTTCGCATCGACCCGCTGAACGGCTTTCGACCGACCAGCGAGATTCGAGGCGCGTCGCCGTCGGCGGTCGTCGGACAGTTCACCCGCGAGGGACTAGCCGAACTCAAAGCTCGCGGCGCGAAACTGGAGAAGGTCGCGCCCAACACCGGCCACACGTCCGGCGCGATTCAGGCCGTCGACGGGATGACCTGCGCCTACGGGAAGGTGTGCAAGCGCGGTCAGCTGAAGTGGGGGTCGCAGTCGGACATGGTCGACGGCGACAGCGGGAGCGTCAACTACCGGCCCGACCCCGAGAATCCCGAATCGGGCGTCCTCGTCGGCGGGTTGAACAACGCCCGGACGTGGTGGCCCGGCGAGGATTACATCTGGGGGACGGCGGCCTATCGAATCGCGAACCGGCACGGATTCACGTTCGCGCCGCCGACCGCTGGCGCTCCGTGAACTCCACTTCGACCACCGTCCGCCCGCCGAGCCGCTTCGATATCTTTTCGGCGAGATTCCGCGACAACTGGGGATAGGACGCGTCGGCCGGCCGACTCACGAGCACGGTGACGTGTTGGCTGTCGTCCACGAGTCCCATGTCGTCGAACTCGACTTGCACCTTGACGAGTTCGAGTTCCCGATACCGATCTTGTTGGAGCACCTTCTGTACCTCCTCGTTGACCGTGTTCTCCGTCCGCATCTGTTGGGCCATCAGCCCGCCCGCCCCCACGAACGAGACGAGCAGGACGCCGACGGCGACGAGCGTCGGCGCGGCCTCGCGGAGCGTCGGTCCGCCTTCGGGGCGATAGCCGAGCGACCAGAGCGCGCTCCCGCCGGTGACGTTGATGGAGATGGCGTTCACGACCAGCAGGACGAACGCGCCGAACGAGACGACGGGCGACCCCCACGCGAGACCGATGCCGACCGCCGCCGCGGCGGGGATGAGCGCCGCCGCGATCATCACGCCGACGAGCGAGACGGGTAGGGCGGTCGCGAGGCCGAGCGCGCCCGCCGCCCCCGCGCAGAGGCCGACGACGAGCGAGAGGAAGCCCGGCGAGATGCGCTGGCTGATCTGGTTCACCGTCACCACGTCGAGGGCCGGCGGGATGAACTGCGCCGATTTCAGCGCCCATCCGAACGCAGTCGCGCCGACGATGGCGACGGCGAGACCGAGCACCTGCGAGCGCAGGCCGTCGCGTATCATGTGGCTGTCGTTCAACACGAGGCCGACGCTCGTCGTCATCGCCGAACCGACCTGCGGGGCGATGACCATCGACCCGACCACGAGGGCGGGCGAGTCGAGGAGCAGTCCCGCCGTCGCCACGATGGCCGACAGGACGGTCATCGTGTAGTAGGTGACCGGACTCGGGTTCATGCCGATAGCCTTCGTTCGAATCTCCTCGGTGGCGATGCTATCGTCCTGGTCGTTCCCCTTGACGAACCTGTTCTCGAGTTCGTCGATGTTGGGCGTCTTCGCCGTCTCCACGCTTCCGACGACGGTGTAGCTGTCGTCCAGTCCGGCCTCTCGAAGGTCGGAGAGTACGCCGTCCACGGCCTGCGTCGGCAGGGGGAACTGCACGACGGCGGAATCGCCCCCGTCGCTTTCCTCGCGCGTGAGCACGTAGTCGATGTGCTCGTCGTCGAGGACGGAGAGCACCTCGTCCCGACAGTCCCCCGGGACGAGAACTTGGATAAGACGCATGGGCGGAGACAACCGACCGCCCGTTGAAAAACGTTCCGTGCGGTTTTCGGTAACGTACCGACGAGCGACGTTCGTTTCTCGCCACGCTTTGGGCGAACGGGAATCGTTAAGAGTGGTGCGCGATAGCCGACAGGTATGAGGTTGGAGGACTACTGGGGGGTCGGGCCGAAGACGAGCGAACTGCTCGAAGCCGAACTAGGGGTCGAACGAGCGATACGGGCCATCGAGTCGAGCGACGTTCGCGCCCTGACGGACGCCGGCCTGACGCGGGGGCGAGCGACGCGCATCCTCCGACAGGCCAACGGCGGGGAGGGGATGGCGGTATTGGCGACCCGCGACACGCGCTCCGTCTACAAGACGCTGCTCGACCTCGCCAGCGACCGCGCGGTCACCCCCGACGCCGGCGACCGGATTCGCGTCATGACGCCGGTCCGCTCCCGCGCGGAGGCGGACGAACGGCTCGGCTCCGTGATGGAAGCCGTCGAGTCGTGGCGCGGCGTGGACGACGCGACCCGCGAATCCGTCCTCGCCGCCTACGAGGAGTACGACGGAAACGAACGAACCGCGGTCGAGACGGCCCTCGCGCTTCAGGCGACCGGAGCGACCGACGGCGCGTTCGCCCCCGTCGCGGACATCGACGCCGACGCGCTCGACGCCGCGGTCGGCGCGCTCGGCAAGTTGGACGGCGACCGGGTCGCGGAGGGCGCGGACGACGAACTCGACCGACTTCGGGACGCGCTTGCGGGCGTCGAACGGCTCGAAAGCGGCGCGCTCGACGTGCTCGAATCGGTGCAGTCCGGCGACGTGCGCAATCCGGAGGAGTTCCGCGAGAGCTACGTCGAGTACGTCTCCCGCGAGGCCGACGTCGAACCGCAGCGCGTCCGCGACGCGACGGTCGGGGAGGCGACGGACGCCACGGATTTCGTCGGCGGGTCGCTCCGCGAACTCGTCGCCGAACAGCGCGCCGCGGTCGAGGAGCGCGAGGAGCGGGTGGCAGAGGAGCTCGAAACCCGCATCGAGGAGGCCCGCGACGCCATCGACGCCGCCGTCTCGGCGGTGAGCGACCTCGCGGTTTCGCTGTCGCTCGCCCGCTTCGCCGACGAGTTCGACCTCGTGCGCCCCGAGTTCGTCGAGCAGGGGTTCGCGGTCGAAGGGTCGCGGAACCTCTTTCTCGCCACCGGGAGCGGGGACGTCCAGCCCGTCACCTACGGCGTCGGCGACCACGCGGTCGCGGGGCCGCCGAAGGGCGACCGCGTGACCGTCCTGACGGGGGCGAACAGCGGCGGGAAGACCACCCTGCTCGAAACGCTCTGTCAGGTCGCCCTGCTCGCCCAGATGGGCCTCCCCGTCCCCGCGGAGCGCGCGCAGGTGTCGATATCCGACGCCATCGTCTTCCACCGCAGGCACGCCAGCTTCAACGCCGGGGTGCTCGAATCCACGCTCCGGAGCATCGTCCCGCCGCTCACCGACGACGGGCGCACCCTCATGCTCGTCGACGAGTTCGAGGCCATCACGGAGCCGGGAAGCGCCGCCAACCTCCTCCACGGACTCGTCGGTCTGACGGTCGACCGCGGCGCGCTCGGCGTGTTCGTCACCCACCTCGCGGACGACCTGAATCCGCTCCCCGCTCAGGCCCGGAAGGACGGCATCTTCGCGGAAGGGCTGAACGAGGACCTCGACCTCCTCGTGGACTACCAGCCCAGATTCGAGACGGTCGGCAAGTCCACCCCCGAGTTCATCGTCTCGCGGCTCATCGCCTCCTCGAACGACCGCGCCGAACGCGCCGGATACGACGTGCTCGGCCGAGCGGTCGGCGAGGCGCTGGTGCAGGAGACGCTGGACTCGTGGGCGGAAGTCGATTAACGACCCGAGGGGGACCCGTTGCGGGTTACGGAGCCCCGCTCGGCGGCCTCACTCCTTCGGGCGTTTGAACACCAGCGCGCTCGTCTCGCTCTTCGGTCGACCGCCGAGGCTTCGGCTCGACCCCGTCAGCGACGCGGCGAGTTCCCAACCCCGTCCGCCCAGTTCGTTGAGGTCCGCCTCGGTCGGTTCGTCGCTGTTACTGAACAGTCCGTCGCTCGACAGGTCGACGATCTTGTACTCCCACTCGGTCATGCTTCGTATCGGTGCGGTTATCGGTATATGCTTTCCGCCGAACGACGCGGCAGACGATTCGACGATGTTCGTCCGCTAGTATGCTATATGATGACATATATCGATGTGCGCGTCGTCGGGGAAAGTGTAGTCACCGCGAACTCCGTCGAGGGGGCGGAGAGCGATGACGGTACCGGAGGAACGAGACAATGACGTCGGTACGCACGACGGCGGAGAGCGAGGGGGACAGCTACGAGACCATCGTTATCGGCGGCGGTCAGGCCGGACTGGTGACCGGTTACCACCTGCGAGAGCGCGGGCGCGAGTTCGTCATCCTCGACGCGGGCGAGCGAATCGGCGACGCCTGGCGAAAGCGCTGGGATTCGCTGCGTCTATTCACCCCCGCCCGGTACAGTGGACTTCCGGGGATGGCCTTCCCCGCTCCCCCGCACTCGTACCCGACCAAAGACGAGGTCGCGGACTACCTCGAAGCGTACGCGGAGCGCTTCGAGTCGCCGGTCAGATTGAATTCTCGGGTGGATCACCTCGAGAAGCGGGGGAGACGGTTCTCGGTACGAGCGGACGACCGGCGCTTCGAGGCCGAGAACGTGGTGGTTGCCATGGGATCCCACCAGGTTCCCTCGGTACCCGACTTCGCCCGGGCGGTCGATCCGGACGTCGTTCAACTGCACTCCGGCGACTACCGCAACCCCTCTCAACTGCAGGAGGGCGGCGTTCTCGTCGTGGGCGCGGGTAACTCCGGGGCCGAAATCGCCTTGGAGGCCGCGCGCGAGCACCCCACGTGGCTCTCGGGTCGGGACGTCGGCCACGTTCCGTTTCGCATCGACTCGTTCGTCGGCCGGCACCTCGGCGTCCCGTTCGTCCTCCGCGTTCTCTTCCATCGCGTGTTGACGACGGACACGCCCGTCGGCCGGAGGATGCGACCGAAAATGCTCTCCCAAGGCGGCCCCTTGGTTCGGGTCAAACCCGCGGAGTTAGCGGCCGCGGGGATAGATCGGATTCCGAGGATAGACGGAGTGCGGGACGGACTGCCCGTGACGGAAGACGGGCGGGTCGTGGAGGTGGCGAACGTCGTCTGGTGCACGGGGTTCCGCCCCGACTTTTCCTGGATCGACATCCCGGTCTTCGGGGGGGACGAACCGGTCGAACCGAGACACGAGCGCGGCGTCGTCGCCGACGAACCGGGGTTGTACTTCGTCGGATTGTTCTTCCTCTACGCGGCATCGTCGGAGATCCTTCCGGGCGTCGGGCGGGACGCGAAACACGTGGTCGAGCACCTTGCGGCCCGGACGAACTGAGTTCCGCGTTCGTCTCCTCGACGATGGACCGACTCACTCCCGCTCTCGAAGTCGCTCGCGTTCGCGCTCGCTGAACCGGTCTTCGACGTCCTCCACGGTCTCCGTTTCGAGGAGGCGTTCCAACTTCCGTTCGAACTGCTCGTCCGTGAGTTCCCCCCGCGCGTACCGGTCTCTGAGCGTTTCGAGGGCGTCCCGGTTGTTCGGTTCGCTCGTCTCGTTCGTCGCCTCCTTCTCGCCGAGTCCGCCGAAGCCGTGCCACCAGTCCTCGTCGGTCCAGTCGTTCCACCACTCCTCGCGGTCGTCCTCGTCGCCGAACAGCAGGGCGACGAGGGGAATCACGACGACGTAGCCGATGAGGAGCGCCGCGAGCCACCAGCTCTGGCCGGTGAAGAGGGCGGCGAGCCAGAACCCCGTGACGAGTACCGACGCGATTTCGGTCGCGTTCTCGGCGAGGCGTTCACGGGGCGTTTCGCTCATGGTCGTTGGTTTGACCGCTATCGCTTATAAACGGTCACCTTTCGTACCCGGACGTTTCGAATCCGGTAACCGTTCGCCGGAGAGGGCGCGACCGTTCCTTTTCGCCCGAAGAAATCGAATAGGGTGCTGCAATCGTGGTCGGGCGCGGTGGACGTACAGGTGCGGGAGTGGGTCGCGCGAAAAGCGATCGTTTTTCGCGTTTCGCGTGGCAACGACGCTGACGCTCTTCGCTTTGCGTTCTCTTCCCGCGTTCCCGCCTCTCCGCCCCGATTTGCCGCGTAACGTTCTCTACGGCGTCTCCGGGTTGGTGCTGATTCCGACGTCCTGCTTCGGCTGGAAAGACCGGCGCACCGGCGACTCGTAATCGTCGGCTGCGTCCCGTTCGCTCGCGATTCCTCGTCGGAAATTGCGGTATCGCGTGGCGGAGCATAGATTTAATCCTCGAGAAACCATTGCCGATATCGTGTCTCTCAGGTCTTCGTTTTTCGTCTGGATGATCGTCTTGGGAGTCGTTCTCGCCGGCTGTTCGTCTCTGGGCCCCGATTCGACGCGAACCGCGGGGACGACATCGCCGAGCGAAGGCGAAGGGGCGACCGGGGAGCGGTGGACGGTCACGATCACCGAAATCGTCGACGGCGACACCGTGAAGTTCCGCTATCGGAACGGAACCAGCGACACCGGACGACTGCTCGGCGTCGATACGCCCGAGGTTCACACCTCCAACGACCCGGCGGAGTTCGAGGGCGTTCCGACCAACGACGCAGGAGCCAGTTGTCTCCGCGATTGGGGGCACAAGGCGAGCGAGTTCGCGCGGGCGGAACTCGCGGGCGAGCGGGTGGCCATCGCCCTCGACGCGAACGAAGGACCGCGGGATAGGTATGACCGCTTGCTGATTTACGTCCGCGACGACGGGAAGCTGTTCAACTACCGATTAGTCTCGCAGGGGTACGCGCGGGTGTACGACAGCGAGTTCACGAAGCGCGACCGATTCTACTCCGCCGAGTCCACCGCGCAGCGGAACGGCGTCGGTCTGTGGGAGTGCCGGAACGCCCGGGGGACGACCCAACCGTCGCCGGGCGGCGGCGGTGACGGGAACGGTGATGGTGGCGAGGGCGACGGGAACGGCCAACTCGCCGTCGCTCGGATTCACGCGGACGCCGACGGTAACGACCACGACAACCTGAACGGCGAGTACGTCGTCTTCGAAAACACCGGCGATTCTGAGCTCGACCTCTCGGGGTGGACGATTTCGGACGCGGCCGACCGCACCTACCGCGTTCCGTCGGGAGCGACCCTCGCGCCCGGCGAAACGGTGACCCTCTACACCGGCGGCGGGTCGGACTCCGAGTCGGAACTGTACTGGGGGTCGGAAAGCGCCGTCTGGAACAACGGCGGCGATACGATCATCGTCACGAACGCCGACGGGACGGTCGTCCTGCGGAAGGAGTACTCGGGTTAATTCGGGTCGTCGTTTTCTCGTCCCGGGTAGCGAACGGGACGCGCCGGCAGTTCGACGGGACCGCCGTGCGCTTCGCTCTCGCCGTCCGCGCCGGGAGTCGGTCCGCCCTCTCCCGGAGTCCGTCCCTCGAATCGTCCGTCGTCCCGGCCGACGCGGAATCGACGCGTAACCGCGACCGATGCGAAGCGAACGCGGCGGACTGCCCGTTTCCGGACGTTTACCTACTTGGATGCGGTTGAGTCGCACATGGAGTACAGAAACCTCGGCTCCACCGGCACGAAAGTTTCCGAACTGTGTTTCGGCACGTGGCGATTCGCCAAAGAGTCGAACGGCACCGTCGAGACCGACAGGAGCACGGCCCACGACCTGCTCGACGCGGCGTGGGAGCACGGCATCAACTTCATCGACACCGCGAACGTCTACGGCGATCCGAACGGCACCAGCGAGGAGTGGATCGGCGACTGGCTGGCGGGCCACGACCGGGAGGACTTCGTCATCGCCTCGAAGGTGTACTTCCCCTTCGACCGCGAAAATCCGAACGGTCGCGGCCTCTCGCGCAAGCACATCCGAAAACAGATTCGGGGCACGCTCGACCGCCTCGGCACCGATTACATCGACCTGTACTACATCCACCGCTGGGACGAGACGACGCCCGTCGAGGAGACGCTCTCGACGCTGACCGACCTCGTCCGCGAGGGGACGGTGAACTACCTCGGCGCGAGTTCGATGGCGGCGTGGCGGTTGACCAAGGCGCTCTGGAAGAGCGACGCGAACGACTTCGAGCGATTCGAGGTCACCCAGCCGATGTATCACGCGGCGGCGGGCGAGGAGGTGCGGGACTACCTCGACGTGTGCGCCGACCAGAACCTCGGCGTCTGCCCCTACTCGCCGCTGGCGGGCGGCTTCCTGACCGGGAAGTACGAGCGCGAAGGGGACTCCCCGGAGGGGTCGCGCGCCGACCTCACGGACTCGTTCGAGGAGTACTACGTCTCCGAGGAGGGCTGGCAGGTGCTGGACGAGATTCGGTCGGTCGCGGACGAACTCGACGCGACGCCCGCGCAGGTCGCGCTCCGGTGGCTGATTCAACAACCGGACTTCGCCTGCACACCCATCGTCGGCGCGCGGACGGTCGAACAGTTGGAGGAGAACGTCGGAGCCGCCGAAATCGAACTCTCCGGCGACCAGTTCGACCGCATCGCGGACGCGAACTAACGTCGAACCGTCCGCCGGAGGGGTTGGGAAAACATAATAATTCCCCGTGTTGTCTGTGGTGCGAGGTGCGGCGGGGTGGGGAAAGAGAACCGGCGCACCGACAGGGGAACCAATGACACAAACCTACGTCGGCGCGATAGACCAGGGGACGACCGGTACCCGGTTCATGCTGTTCGACCACGGGGGGCAGGTCGTCGCCAGCGCCTACGAGAAGCACGAACAGATCTACCCGGAACCGGGGTGGGTGGAACACGACCCCCTCGAAATCTGGGAGAAAACACAGCAGGTCGTCGGGGCGGCGCTCGACGACGCGGGGATCGACGCCGAGCAACTGGAGGCGCTCGGCATCACAAACCAGCGCGAGACGACCCTGCTCTGGGATAGGGACTCCGGCAAGCCGGTGCACAACGCCATCGTCTGGCAGGACCGCCGGACGACCGACCGCATCGAGCGATTGGAGGACGAGGGGAAGGTCGAGGAGATTCGGTCGAAGACGGGGCTCGAACCGGACGCGTACTTCTCGGCGACGAAGGCCGAGTGGCTGCTCGACAACGCCGACCCCATCAAAACTCAGCGCGCTCGCCCCGCAGATTTGCGCGACCGGGCGGAAGACGGCGAAGTCCTCTTCGGCACGGTCGACTCGTGGCTCGTCTACAACCTCACCGGCGAGCACATCACGGACGTGACGAACGCTTCCCGGACGATGCTGTTCGATATCCACGAGATGGAGTGGGACGACGACCTCTGCGCGGAATTCGGCGTTCCGCGGGCGATGCTTCCGGAAGTGCGGCCGTCGAGCGACGACGAGACCTACGGTTCGACCGATCCCGACGGTTTCCTCGGCGCTGAAATTCCGGTCGCCGGGGCGTTCGGCGACCAGCAAGCCGCCCTGTTCGGCCAGACTTGCTTCGACGAGGGCGACGCGAAAAACACCTACGGAACCGGGAGCTTCTTCCTGCTCAACACGGGCGAGGAAGCGGTCGAAAGTAGCCACGGTCTGCTGACGACGGTGGGGTTCCAGCGCTCGGGCGAACCGGTCCAGTACGCCCTCGAGGGAGCCATCTTCATCACGGGCGCGGCCATCGAGTGGCTCGTCGATATGGAGTTCATCGACGACGCGGCGGAGACGGAGTCGATGGCCAGAAGCGTCGATTCGACGGACGGCGTCTACGTCGTGCCCGCGTTCACGGGGCTCGGTGCGCCCCACTGGAACCAGCGCGCTCGCGGAACCGTCGTCGGTCTGACCCGCGGCACGCGGAAGGAGCACGTCGTGCGGGCGACGCTCGAATCCATCGCCTACCAGACGCGCGACGTGGCCGAGGCGATGGAGGCCGACAGCGGCATCGAGGTCGAATCGCTCCGCGTGGACGGCGGGGCGGTGAAGAACAACTTCCTCTGCCAACTCCAAGCCGACATCCTCGGCGCAGATATCGTCCGTCCCGTCGTCGACGAGACGACCGCGCTCGGGTCGGCGTACGCCGCCGGTCTGGCGGTCGGCTACTGGGAGACCGTCGACGAACTGCGGGACAACTGGCAGGTGGATCGCGAGTTCGAGACCGAGATGGGGAGCGAGGAGGCCGACCGAAAGCACGACCGCTGGCAGGACGCGGTCGAGCGCTCCCTCGACTGGGCGCGGGAGGGAGGTGGATGAGATGGCCGAAGAGTACTGGGGCGCGAGGTACGTCAACGAACTGGTCGGCACGTTCATCCTCATCCTGCTGGGCGACGGCGCGGTCGTCGTCTCGGTGCTGACCGGCGGGTTCGACCTGTTCGGCGTGGCCGTCCTGTGGGGATTCGCCGTGATGTTCGCGGTCTACTGGGTCGGCGGCGTCTCGGAGGGACACATCAACCCGGCGGTGACGATAGCGAACGCGGTCTGGCGGGATTTCCCGTGGAAACACGTCCCGGGCTACGTCGTCGCGCAGATCGTCGGGGCGTTTCTGGCCGCCGCGACGCTGCTCGTCACGTGGTCGGGCTACTACCGGCAGTTCAGTCAGGCGAACAACGTGGTTCGGGGCCAACCGGGGAGTTCCATCACGGGCATGACGCTCTGGACGTTCTTCCCGAACCCCGTGTTCGCGGGCGTGAAGGTCGGGGATTTCAACTCGCTCCAGGAGGCGGCGTTCCTCGTCTCGTTCCCGCAGGCGTTCTTCAGCGAGGTGGTCATCACGGCCATCCTCGTCGCCGTCATCTTCGCGCTCGTCGACGACTGGAATCCGGTGGGAACGCGGACGACGCCGGGCGTCGCGGCGTTCCTCATCGGCCTGCTCGTAGCCGCGCTCGTCCAGTACGAGGCCCCGGTCAGCATGGCGGCGCTGAACCCCGCCCGCGACCTCGGCCCGCGAATCCTCGGCTACTTCGCCGGGTGGGGGGAGATAGCGTTCCCCGGCCCGCGCGGGGGCTGGTGGCTCCCCGCCACCTCGACCACGGTCGGCGGTATCGTCGGGGGCGGACTGTACGACTTCCTGACGCGGCGGTACGTCAAGCGACTCGAAGAGGAGGACATCGAACCCGAGGAACCCAGCGTTCACGAGGACGAAGGGCCGGAACCCGAGGAAGCGAGGGTTCGCGGTGGGGAAGGAGGAGGAGCCGAGGAACCGCGCGTTCACGAGGACGATGACAGCGAACGTCCGACGAGGGGGAGCTAACAATCACCGTGACCGACGCTGACGACTCGGCGCACTCGCTGGGCGACTACCTCCGACTCGTGTTCCTCGACCCGGTGACGCTCGCGGGACTGGTCGTCCTCCTCGCCGGTATCGCGCTCGTCGTCGTTTCGGACCCGAGCGCGCGGGTTCGGACGCCGGTGCTCGGCGGGTCGCTCATGCTGGTCGGAACGGTGCTGTTCGCCCTCGGATACACGCGGGCGCAGTGGGGGTTGAGACGATGGGGGCGATAGCATGAAGCGGGTCGCTCGCTAATCCAAAACAGTGAGCCAGATAGAGCGCACCGTGACCATCGTTCCGGAGGCCGGACTCCACGCCCGACCGGCATCTCGATTCGTCGCCGCGGCGAACGAGTTCGACGCCGACCTCTCGGTCGCCAAGGACGAGGACGAGCCAGTGAACGCTCGAAGTATGCTTTCGGTTACCGCCCTCGACGCCAGACAGGGGGACGAAGTCCGTCTCGTCGCGGAGGGCGACGACGCCGAGGCCGCACTCGACGCCCTTGAGCGAGTGCTGACGACCCCGGAGGGCGAGGACGAATCGTGACCCTCGAACTCTCGGGGGTCGGCGCGACCCCCCGCGCCGGTATCGGCACCGTCGTCTGGCATCGCGGAACGACCGACCTACCCGAACCGCCGGACCCGAAAACGGTCGACGTCGACGAGCAACTGGCGGCGTTCGAGGCGGCCCGCGAGCGGGCCCGCGAGCAGTTGGCCGACGAGCGCGAGCGAGCGCGCGAGCGCGTCGGCGACGACGAAGCCGAAATCTTCGACGCCCACCGGGCGTTCGTGGACGACCCGGAGATTACGGGCGGCGTCGAAGCCGCCATCGAAAACGGACTGCCCGCCCCGCACGCGGTTCGGCAGGCGTTCGAAGACCCCATCGCTCGGCTCGAAGGACTGGAGGGTTCGACGGCGGAGCGCGCGGACGACCTCAGGGACGTGCGCGATAGACTCCTCCGAATCCTGACCGGCGGCGACCGCACCGACCTCGGCGACCTGCCCGAGGGTTCGATACTCCTCGCGGAGCGCCTCGCGCCGAGCGACACGGCGCGACTGGACCCAGACGCGGTCGCCGGGTTCGCCACCGTCTTCGGCGGTCGAACCTCGCACGCCGCCATCTTCGCTCGATCGCTCGGGATTCCCGCGGTCGTCGGCGTCGGCGACGAACTCGCGCAGGTCGGCGAGGGGCGGGAGGTGCTGGTGGACGGCGACGACGGCGTCGTCGTCGTCGACCCCGACGACGCCGCCCGCGAACGCCTCGGGGGTGCCGCCACCGCCGTCACCCGCGACCGCGTCGCGACGACGGACGGTCGCGCCGTCGAGGTCGCGGCGAACGTCGGCACGCTCGCCGAACTCGACGGCGCGGTCGAGCAGGGGGCCGACGGAATCGGACTCTTCCGAACCGAGTTCCTCTTTCTCGACCGCGACTCGCCGCCGGACGAGGACGAACAGTACGACGCCTACGTCGAGGCCGCGTCCGCGTTTCCGGGCGACAGGGTCGTCGTCCGAACGCTCGACGTGGGCGGCGACAAGCCGATACCGTACGTCGACGCCCCGGGGGAGACGAACCCCTTCCTCGGCGAGCGCGGGATTCGGCGCTCGCTCGGTCCCGACGCCGACCTGTTCGAGACGCAGTTGCGCGCCCTGCTCCGGGCGGCGGCGGCGGTCGACGAACTCTCCGTGATGTTCCCCCTCGTCGCTCGGGTGGAGGAACTCGACGCCGCGCTCTCGCGGGTCGAAGCGGTCGCCGAAGAACTGGCTGACGAAGGGGTGGACCGCGCGATTCCGGAACTCGGCGTGATGATAGAGACGCCGGGGTCGGCGTTCGTGGCGGAGGAACTGGCGGCGCGCGCGGAGTTCCTCAGCATCGGCACCAACGACCTCGCGCAGTACGTGATGGCCGCCTCCCGGGAGAACGCTCGCGTCGCCGACCTCCACGACCCGCTTCACCCGCCCGTTCTGCGGGCGATTCGTCGGACGGTCGAGGCGGGTCACGAGGGGGACGCGTGGGTCGGAATGTGCGGCGAGATGGCGGGCGACCCCGACCTGACGGAACTGCTGGTCGGCCTCGGGTTGGACGAGTTGAGCATGAGCGCGGTCACGGTCCCGGACGTGAAAGCGCGGGTCGCGGAGTGCGACGCCGAGAACGCCCGAGAACTCGCGGAGCGCGCCCTCTCGGCGACGACGCGGGACGAAGTGCTGTCGATACTGGAGGAGTAAGGTCGGTTCCGATTCGGTTTCGGAACCGCGACGGAACCGACGCTACAGCTTCGAGATGTCCGCCGCCTCCTCCGCCGCTTCCACCACCGATTCCATCGAGGCTTTCGGACTGGTCGCGGCGACCGCCGCGTTGACCGCGCCTTCGAGAACCGGGGCGTCCGCGATTTTCGCGTCCGCGTCGGACTCCTCGATGGCGATTTCGGCGTTCATCACCGCGCTCCCGAGGTCGACCAGCACGACGACGCCGTCCTCGTCGGCGAGCGAATCGAGCGCCTCCCGAATCGCCGGGGCGCTCGTTCCGATGCCGCCGTCGGGGTCGCCGCCCACCGCCTCGATGGACGTCTCGTCCGCCATCTCGGCGGCGACCTCGCGGATTCCCTCGGCGGCCCGCCCGCTGTGCGAGACGACGACGAGTCCGACCATTCAGGCCTCCTCGTCCGCGGTCGGTTCTTCGTCGGGCACGCTCGGCGAAGTCGAGTCGGCTTCGAGGTCGCCGTCGCCGAGGTACTCGACCGCCGTCTCCCGAATCGCTTCGAGGATGAACAGGGTGCTCGTCGCGCCGGGGTCCTGGTGGCCGACCGACCGCCAGCCGAGGTACGAGGCCCGCCCCTTCGTCGCCCTGATGGGCGTCGTGAAGTCCACGCCGCGCTCGCAGGCGTCCACCGCCTTCGTCAGGGCTTCGACCGGCGGGAGGTCGTCCTGTTCGACGGACTTCTTGTAGGTGTGGACGGCGGGCGTCAGGGCGTCGACCATCGTCTTCGCGCCGACCTCCGCGCCCCCGCGGTCTTTCACCTTCTCCAGGAACGCCTCGGCGAACGCCACGGTCGACTCCGCCGTGAGGCCGTCTTCGAGTTCCGCGCTGGCGGTCATGAACGACCCGCCGTAGAGCGGTCCGGCGGCCCCGCCGACCTCGGAGACGAGCGTCACGCCGACCGTCTTGACGAGTTCGTCGGGGCTCGCGTCGTCCATCTCCGCCGTCTTCTCGCGGGCCGCCCGAAACCCTCGGTTCATGTTCGACCCGTGGTCGGCGTCGCCGATGGCCGAGTCGAGGTCGGTCAGGTGCTCCTTCTCGTCGGTCAGTCGCTCCGAGACGCGCTCGATGGCCGCGATAACCGCCTCCCGTTCGATGTCTGTTGCTCCCATCTGTGTGCAGGTAGCACGCTACGAGGTGGGGTAAACTCTTTCCCTTCGGTCGTTCCTCGCCCCGGGCGGTTGGTTTTCGTCGGACGGGTGTCCGAGGGCGATTCACCGTCTTCGCGGCGGTCGAGGAGCTTCTCCGCGACGGCACGCAGTTCGTCTGCATCGCGCCACTCGAGACGCCGTTCGCCAGTCGACAGCGTCTCGACGTGAGAGACGGCCGTCCCGTTTCGTAGCGCTCGCGTTCCGTAACCTCGTCCGCGTACCGTCGTTTCGGCACTCAGACCCTCTCCCGGTACGACGGTGGAAGAGCAACCCGAGTTCCCGGACGTGACCCCCACCATCGACGTCTTCGATCACGCCGACGGTGTGCGTCGCGCGCCCGCAGAGGATGTCGAATCGCCTATCAAGGGGCAACCGTGGCCTCACCGTAGAGGGGGATCGTGATGAGCAACAGCGCGACCGCACCGAGGGAGAGGGCAACCGTGACTCCCGGCCGTCCACTTTCGGGGTTCGAAGCGACGACGTATCCCGCGAGCACGAGGAGGGTGTCGGACCATCGTTTAGCGCTCGCGTCGCTACAGACCACCTCGCCGCCCGAGGCGCAGAAACTTCCGCCACTACCGAACCTTCAAGGCCGGCGTGTCCGCCGGGTGCGACAACAACTCCTTCAACTCGTCGTCCAGCACGAGGACCGTCACGGAACAGCCCTGCATGTCGAGCGAGGTCATGTAGTCACCGACCCAGGCGTCCCACGTCGTCAGGTCGCGCTCGTCGAGCAGCGACTGGAGTTTGCGGTTCACGATGTACAACTCCATCAGCGGCGTCCCGCCCATCCCGTTGACGATGGTGGCGACCTCGGCGCCCGACTCGGGGTTCAGGTCGTCCAGCACCCGTTCGGTCAGTCGCTCGGTTATCTCGTCGGCGGGCATCATCTCCGTGCGCTCGACGCCGGGTTCGCCGTGGATGCCGATGCCGAGTTCGATCTCCTCCTCGCCGAGGTCGAACGTCGGTTCGCCCTTCTCGGGCGTCACGCAGGAGGTCAGCGCGGTTCCCATCGTCGCGACGTTGTCGATGACCTTCTGGGCGACGCGCTGAACCTCGTCCAAGTCCTCACCGCGGTCCGCCATCGCGCCCGCGACCTTGTGGACGAAGATGGTGCCGCAGACGCCGCGTCGTCCCGAGGTGTACAGCGAATCCTCGACCGCGACGTCGTCGTTGACGACCACTTCGGCCACTTCGACGTCGCTCTCCATCTCGGCCAGTTCGGCCGCGGTCTCGAAGTTCATCACGTCGCCCTCGTAGTTCTTGACGACGTTGAGCACGCCCTTCCCGGCGTCACAGGCCTGTATCATCTCGTTCACCTCGTCGGCGGTCGGCGAGGTGAACACCTCGCCCGCCGCCGCCCCGTCGAGCATCCCCGGACCGAGGTAGCCCGCGTGGGTCGGTTCGTGACCGCTCCCCCCGCCGCTGACGACGGCGACCTTCCCGTCGACGGGCGCGTCGTTCCGGACGAGGACGTTCGAGTCGGGGAGTCGCCGTACTTCGTCGGGGTGCGCCGCGACCATCCCGTCCAGCATCTCGTCCACGACGTCGGACGGTTCGTTGATGAGTTTCTTCATGTGTCGTGCTACCATCCACCCGCCACCGCATAAGGATTCCCCTAGGCCGCGCGGGGGTTCACGGGTACGCCCTCCGTTAGAGACGGACGCCAAATCTCACGGGGTGAACGACCGCTCCATCGCCACCACCGGAACCGTCACGCGGCGTCCCTCGTACTCCATCTCGCGCGTTCCTTGCCGCACCGAGCGATAGCCCCGTCGCTCGTAGAACCCGACCGCGTTCAGCGACGCCCGCAGTTCGAGCCGTTTCGACCCCGTTCCGAGGGCGTACCCTTCGAGGTGGGCGAGGACGGTCGAACCGACGCCCCGGCGCGCGTGCTCCGGGTGGACGTACACCGCCCTGATTTCGTTCTCCCCCGGAACGACGTGTCCGAACCCGACGATGTTCTCGCCCGCCTCCGCGACCGCGACGTGGTGGTCGTCGTCCTCGATGGGAGTGCGGTCGGGTTCCTCGTCTTTCGCCGCCCACGCCGATACCTGGGTCTCGTCGTACGCCGCCGGGCCGAACGCGAGCACGGACTCGGTGTGGAGTCGCGAGATTTTCGGCGCGTCGTCGCCCGTCGCGGGACGAATCCGGGTCATCTCCGTCTCGACACTCTCGACGGACGGTTATCAGCGGGTCGATGGTGCAGATCCGACTGTCGTTCGAGCGCGCTTCCGCGAACGTATCGCGTCGAGCACCGTTTCCGAGGGGACGGCTGGACGCAAAACGCTTATAAACTATCGAAACCTCGATAGGAAAACGAAATCCCTCGAGATATGGAGCGGTTCGAATCGTCCGAACGCGAGTTGCAGGCGAGCGAGCACCGCGAGCGGGTCGGCACCCTCTCGACCCGCGACGTTTCAGACCTCATCGTGTCGCTCGACGCGGACGACCCGAAGCGCCGCGCGAGCGCCGCGTGGTCGCTCGCGGAGGTGGCCGCGAGCACCCCCGAGCGCGTCCCCGTCTCCGACCTCGCGCAGGCGGCGGCCGACGACGACCGATGGGTTCGGCGCGGGGCGACGTGGGCGCTCGCCGAAGTCGCGCAGGCAGACCCCGCGAGCGCTCGTCCGGTCGTCGAACGCGCCATCGATTTGATTCCCGACAGTGACCCGCTGGTGCGGGAGAACGCCGTCGTCGCCGTCGCCGGGGTCGCGTCGAAGTACCCGCGGAAAGCGGAACCGGCCATCGTTTCGCTCGCTGAGCTTCGGAACGCCGACGACGGACTCGTCCGCCGGTACGCGACCGAGGCGCTTCGCCACGTCGTGGACGCGCTCTCGGAATCGACGCTCTCCGGCGACCCCGTCGTCATCAGCGTGAGCGACCCGCGGTTGGCCGACATCTTGCCCGCCGGGCCGAACGTCGTGCAAGTCGGCGAAACGGGGGGCGACGGGCCGATTCGCATCGGTCCGGAATCGTCGCTCGAAGTCGACGCGCGGACGACCGCCGAAAACCGACAGAGCCGGATCGGCACCGGCCCGCCGCCGGACGAGGACATCGCTTCGCCGCCCCCGCTCTCGGTCGAGTACGGCGACTTCGAGAAGTTGAACGCCGTCGGCAGGTCGCCGCTGGTGACCGTCCACCGAGCGCGGGCCTCGACGCCCAGCGAGCAACACGCCGTCGCGACGCTCTCGACGCTGCGCTCCGACCGCCGAGAGGGGACGCTCCCGGCGTCGTTCGGTCGCGCCGTCGAGCGGTGGTCGACCATCGACGAGCACGACCACGTGCTGGCCGTGCGGGCGCACGGCGACTCGCCCGCGCCGTGGTTCGCCGCGGAGTTCACCGACGGCGGAACGCTCGCCGACTACTTCGACGCCGGGTTCGACGCGTCGCTCTGGTTCGCACGCGGAATCGCGCGCGCCGTCTCGCACGCGCACGCCCTCGGCGTGATTCACGGAGGGTTGGCTCCCTCCTCGGTCCGATTCTCGACGACGTTCGGTTCGACGTGGCCCGTCCCGAAGGTCGGCGATTGGGGGTTCGCGGACGTCGCCGCGGACGCGCAGCGTCCCCCCGTCCCTCCGGCCTTCGCGGCACCGGAACACGTCGAACCGGAGTCGTTCGGCGTCGTCGACCACTCGACGGACGTGTACGGACTCGGGGCGCTCCTCTACGCGCTGCTCACCGGACGTCCGCCGTTCGCGGGGGAACCGCACGTCGTCGTCGGACAGTTGACCGCGATCGATCCGCCCGCGCCGACGGAGCGCAATCCGGAACTTCCCGACGCGGCGGACGACTTACTCGGCCGCGCGCTGGCGAAGCGGAAACCGGAGCGCTACGAGACGGTGGACGACCTGCTGGTCGCGCTCGAACGGTGTATCGAGACGCGCGACCTCGAACGGGTCGAATAAATTAAGTAATCGTGCGCTCATTTCGAGTCAGGTAGATGACCATCCCACTCGCACAGGCCGGCGCCGACGCCGGGACGACGGTCGTTCGGTTCGTCGGTTCCGGTCTCCTCGCGGTCTCCGCCGCCGTCTTCGGGTTCTACGCGCTTCGGAACCTGCAACTGAATCGGCTGGAGTCCCAGCGCCCGTTCTGGCGCTATCTCGTCTCCATCGGATTCGCCGGCGTGCTGTACGGCGCGCTCGGCGTGGCGGGGACCCTCTCGTCCGAGCGCTGGTTGGTCGCGCTCGGACACGCGGCGCTCCTCTTTTACACGGTGTTTCTCGCGTTCGCCATGCGCGAACTGTACTACAACAGCGCGCTCGCCCCGCCGCCGGACGAGCGCCGGATTCCGCTCTCGCGGCTGCGGCGAATCGAACTGGGGTTCGTGGGTATCATCCTGCTGGAGCTGTCGGTCGTCCTCCTCCTCGGTCACGGGTCGGTCGTGGCGGTCGTCAAGGGCGTCGGCAGCGTCTCGTTCGCGGTCTACGGCGTCGTCTTCGGCGAACGACTGGAGTCGCTCACGCGGGGAACGTCGGTCGACACGCTCCGACGACACCTGCTTCCCGTGCTCGTCTGCGCCGGACTCCTCGGGTTCGCCGACCTCGGCGTCCACGTCGGTCTCGGCCCGCTCGTCGTCGAGAGTATCGAGAGCGTCTTCGTCGTGATGATCGGCGCGTTCTTGCTCACGGCGACGATTCGACTTCAGCAGAACGTGAGTGGGCTCTCCGGCGGTCGCTGACCTGCTCTCCGGAGAGTCACCGACTCAGATTCTGCGTAGCCGTCCGTCCTCGCAGTGGGGACACTCCGCGTCCGGACCGGGACGGGTGCTGACGCGCCCGCACATCGAACACGCCCTGACCAGTCGCTCGCGTCGCCGACACTCCCGTTCGAGCGACGCCAACCGAACCTCGGTCTCGGCGAGGTGTCGCCGAAGCGAATCGAGTTCCGCGCGGAGTTCCGCGACCGTCCGAAGTCGATTTCGGTCGATCCGACGCCTCGGTGGGGCGATTCGCGGGTGCCGATTCGGTGACGCTCGTCCGCGTTCGTTCGTCGGCATGGTTCTCGCGGAGGAGAACGACGCGGACGGTTATGAAGCGGTCGCTCGTCGCGCGGGTGAGGATTACGAGTCGGCCCGACGCTATCTCGTCGCGTCGTCGGGCCGGGCGACCGGGAGCGGCGCGTACAGTCGCTTGCGGGCGTCGGGAACGTACAGCCGTTCTTCCACGATATCCCGCTCTTTCAGTTTGGTTAGCGCGTCGCGCGTCGTTCGGGCGGGTAACAGGGCGTCTTCGCGCACCTGTCGCTGCGTCAACGGTGCGTCATCTTCCAAGACCCGATAGACGAGTTTCGCACTGGGTGGCAGTTCGAGGAGCCGTTCGAATCGCTGCTGTGGAGTCGTTTCACTGCCGGAGCGCCCGGCAAAAGCGACCACTGGGTTTCGACATACCGGTCCCATCTTCGCACTCTTCGCGGTTATTCGTTTCGGTATTTCGAGGGAAAATAGCGCCGGTCGAACCGCGTACCGAATTCGACCTCCGTCTGACTCTTCAACCACAAGATATAAAGATGCCTTAACGAATGGTTTATTAACAAACTGCTCCAATCGGAAAAACCTGAACACTTGAAATCAACTATGGTTGCTGACGAATCAACGATTCTCGTCGTCGACGACGAGGAAGACGTAACGGATCTCTACGCGACGTGGCTAGAGGATTCCTACGATGTCCGGCGGGCGTACGAGGGCCACTCGGCGTTGGAAAAACTGGACGACGAAGTGGACGTCGTGCTGCTCGACCGCCGGATGCCCGGTCTCTCCGGCGACGAAGTTCTCGAACAAATCCGGAACCGCGAACTCCACTCCCGCGTGGTGATGGTCACCGCCGTCAAACCGGATTTCGACATCATCGACATGGGCTTCGACGACTACCTCGTCAAACCGGTGTCGAAAGACGACCTCTACACCACCGTCGAAGGGATGCTCACTCGCGTCGAGTACGACGACCGGATGCAGGAGTACTTCTCGCTCGTGTCGAAGAAAGCCGTGCTCGAAGCCGAGAAAGACGAGGAGGAACTCGCCGAGAACGACGGGTATCGAGAGCTGACGGTGCGAGTCGAGACCCTCCGAGAAACGGTGGACGACGCGCGAGCGAGCCTCCGCGACCACGACGATTTCGTCGGCGCCTTCCAGGACCTCTCTTAAACCCGCGCTTCCGTGCTCTCTGTCGCGGTTTCGCTCGCCACCCTGCGGCCGCCCATGGCGAGGCCGACCATCGAGAGCCCGCTCGTCAGGAGACTGACGCCGAACAGGAGACCGAGCGCCCACCCCGCGCTGGCGGGCCACCCGGCCCAGAGCAGTCCGGCGAGGACGAGCGAGACGACGCCGCTGACGGCGACCCACGCCCAGTTCCGCTCCGGACGGAGGACGAACCCCATGACGAGTTCGACGACGCCGTTGATCGCGAGGTACGCGATGAGCAGCAGCGTCAGCGTCGCCAACCCGCGTATCGGATCGAAGACGAGCGAGACCCCCGCGACGGCGTAGACGACCGCGAGGAGCACCTGCCAGAGGACGCCCTTCCAGTCGCCCGCGGAGAACGCGTGAACCGCGTGCAGTCCCGCTCCGATCAGCAGCGCCGCGCCGATCAGCACCGACAGCGCGACGCCGGTGACGAACGGGAAGAAGATGGCCGCGACGCCGAGCACCGCGAGGATGGCTCCGACGCTCAGCAACATTCTCCACGTCGTGTCCGCCGTACTCCGGACGGTCGTGTCTCTAACTTCCGTGCTCATTTTCCCACCCGTCCCGAGAGACGACGGCGACCGTCAAAACCGATTGGGCCGCCCGTCGGTTCGCCGACCGGCGAGGTGCGTCTCCAACCGAGTATCAGAAATAATAAAGTATCGGTCCTCGCAGAATTCGGACATGGCTGTCGAGGACACGGACGAGATTCTGGCCGCGCTCGGAGTGGAGGACGAGGAAGTGTTCGGGACGGCGGAATCGCGATACGAACGCCGATTGCTCTCCGCGCTCGTGGACGCGCGCCGCGACGACGTGGACTACTGGCGACTGTTCGAACTCACGGAGCGCTTCCAGCGGGCCGCGATTCGCGCTTCGTTCGCGCGAGGCGAGTTCGGGCCCGACCACGTCGACGTCGGGGAAGAGACGGTGCAGTACTCGCAGAGAGTCCACGCGACGGCGCGGGCCCGCGCCGCGGGCGCGCCCGAGCGACGACTGCTCGTCAATCTCGCCGGCGCGTACCGGTTGTTCGAGGACGAGTGGTCGGGAGAGCGGTAACTGTCGGTGCAGTTCGAAAGAAAACCTCGTGTACCCCTACCCGAGGTGGATCCGAATTGTCGGGGATGGGATAAATGCTTTGTGTTCCGCGGTCGCCTCAGAACGCGAGCGTGTAGACGTTCTCGGCGTACTCGCGACCGCCCAACTCGACCGTCGCCTCGTCGTCCTTCTCGAACCCGAGTCCGAGGTAGAACTCGTTGCCCATCTCGTTGTCCGCGAGCACCATCGCTCGCATCCGTTTCATGTTGAAGTCCTGTAGATCATCCCGCAGTCGCTCGTGGAGCGCGGTGCCGACGCCCTCCCCCCAATCGTCCGGGTCGACGTAGAGGCGAAGCACGTCGCCCTCGTCCTCGTGGCAGACGGCGTGACAGAACCCGATGAGTTCCTCGTCCTCGACCGCCACGAGGAAGGCCGTTCCGGGTTTGTCGAGGGCGTCTGCTAGCGATTCGTTCGAGTACCACGACGCCACAGTCTCCGTGATGGTCTCGTCGTCCAAGATATCGTCGTAGGCTTCGTTCCACGCGCGGTGGGCGACCCGTCGAATCGCCCCGAAATCGCCCTCGCTCGCTGGTCGAATTTCCATGGCTCTCTCCTCCGTTCCCGTCTTCGCCGTGTTACACGGTAACAGTTCCGAACCACCAGTGCGGTTGCAGAAAGGAAGTTCAGCTTGCTTCCACGGTCGGGCGCGACCCCCCGAACACCAGTTTCGTTCCCGGTTCGATGCCCGTCCTGTTGGCGAATCCCTGTCGCATCTCGACGACGTACTTCGCGGGCGCCTCGCTCGTGTAACTCCGGAGTTGGGAGTCGCTCGCCTCGGGTTGCGGGTCGGCGTGCGCGACGTTGATGACGGTGCCGTTCGCCGAGACGAAGATGATGTCGAGCGGAATGAGCGTGTTCTTCATCCAGAACGACTGCGTCGTCGCCTCCCCGAAGACGAACAGCATCCCGTGGTTGCGGGGGAGCGACCGCCGGTACATCAGTCCGTGACTCCGTTCGTCCGGCGAATTCGCCACTTCGAGCGTCACCGACGTTCGGTTTCCGTCGGTGACGAACGCCGCGGAGACGTTCTCCTCGGTGTCGGTCGTCGTGTGCGTCGACTGTCCGTCCGACTGAAACGCCCCGTCGTTCCCCAGTCCCATCCCCGCGCAGCCGGCCAGCACGGCGAGGCAGGCGACCAGCAGGGCGGCGGTCACGCGCATGACCGGTAACGACGGTAGCTATCGATAAAAATAGGGGTGTTTTCTCGGCGTTCGCGGCGTCGCTTTCGCTACGGTCCCGTCGTTTAGAACTCTCCGCCGAGCCGCACGTTCCCCCGCATCGATTTCGGGTGGTACTCGCAGTAGTACTGATTCATCTCCCGCCGTGCGGTGAACGTCACGTGTCGCGTCGCGCCCGGTGTCGACGCCGATTCGGTGGCGACGAGTTCGTTTCCGTTCGAATCCTCGACGATGAGTTCGTGTTCTTTCCCGTCGACGTTTATCCAGACGAGCGTGTACGTTCGGCCGGCTCTGAGCCGCAAAGCGGGGTTCTCCTCCCCGTGAATCCGCGACGGTGCGAGACCGAGCCAGTGTTTCACCTCGCCGCCGAGGATTATCGGCGTCCCTTCGACGGAGATGCCCCGCGTCGTCTCCTGCGCGCCGGCCGCGTCGCTCGCGCCCGCGGCGACCCCCGCGCCGCCGAAGGCTCGCAGTACGGCCCGTCGCGTCGCTCCGCCGTCGCAGTCTCCGTGTCGGTTTGTCATCGTTTCCCCCGGTCGGCTACCACGGTCTCCGGTAAAGGCTTCGCGCACCGTTCGACGGTTCGCCGGTTCGAATTCCCAACTTAACACACCCGAGAGGGGTGCGGGGTCGCCGAGCGCGGGCGGAAACGCTCGCTTAAAGCACCGCCACGAGGAATCCGACGAGTAGCGACGCCGCGACGACCACCTGGAATATCGCGGACGCGAGCAGTCCGACCGCGGTGTAAGCGGCGGTTCGGGCACCTCTCCGAGCGTCCCGCGTTCGATAGAACTCGACCGCGAACGCGGCGAGCGCGACGCCGACGAACATCCCGAGCGGTCCGGTGACCAGCAGGGCCAGCAGTCCGACGACCGCGGCGGCCGCGGCGGTCCAGCGCGACCCGCCCCCCGCGCGGGCCGAAACCGCCCCCGCGGCGTACTCCCCGACGATGGCGATGCCCCCCACGACCGTCGCGCCGACGACGAAGAGGAGACTCGGCTCCGCGAAGTCCGTCCCCCACCAGTAACCGTACACTCCGGCGAGCGACAGGGGAACGCCCGGGAGGAGCGGGAGGACGCTCCCGAGGACGCCGGCGAGCAGGAGGACGAGGGCGACGAGGAGGGGCCAGTCCATACGGACACGTCGCACCCGACGCGGATAATCGCTCGGGATTCGGGAGCGTCTTCGTTCGCTCCCGTGGCTGAACTATTTAACTGATGACGGCATACGTCGGAAACAGGATTGGCAGTCATGTCCGACAGCGAACCGTCGTTCTCGATTCCGCACCGCCCGCGTCGGCGGTATCCGCGACGGGGCGGCGTCCGTTACGAGGGCGAGACCATCTTCCGCCTCTCGCCCAGTCTCGACCGCTCCGAGGAGCGTCTCGTCTCCCTCGTGACGGAGATACTGGACGACGACCCGTACACCTTCGGCGACTGGTTCGACCTCCCCGTCCCGATGTACCTCGTTCGCGACCACGACTGCGATACGACGTTCCGGGTCGTCGTCCGCTACGGATCGGTCGAGCTGCACGTTCTCCCCGACACTCGCTCGTCCGCCCTCCGCGCTCTCTACCGGCGACTCGCGGCGCGGTCGGACGTTTCGTGGAGCGTCTCGTGCGAATCGAAGCCGGACGCCTGACGCCGCGCGAGAAGTGCAATATTAAATACCGTTAGTGCGGAACACGAGCAATGGCGCTCCACGCAGACACCCGCGACCGAACCCTCCGCACCGCCCTGAACCGAGACGAGATGTGGGCGCTCGCGGACGAAGAGGGCGTTCGAGAGGCGCGACAGGCCTACCCCTCCGGCTGGCTCTTTCTGACCCGCGACGCCGCGACCCGCGAACTGGTTCGGCTCGCCGCGGCGACGGGCGGCGAGTGGGAACTCGACGAACTCGCGCACGAACTCGACCGGGACCCGGAGAGCGTCGAACGAAGTCTGGACGACCTCGTCTCGCTCGACGCGTTCCGAGAGGCGGACGGAATCTACCGCCCGAATCCGGAGAGCGTCGTGGCTCGCACCGCCGAACGACTCCGACGCGCCGCCGACGAACACGGCGCGTCGGACGGCCTCAGCGACCTCGCCACCCCGGAGGCGGTTCGGCTGATGCTAGATGCGCTGCTCTCCCCGGACGCGGACGAACCCTTCACGCAGGACGACCTCCACGAACTCGTCGGTCTCCCGCGAAAAACGGTTTGGATGCACGTCGAACGGCTCACGAATCTCGGGGTGCTCGAAGCGTCCGGCGACGGCTACGTGACGAGCGAAACGAATCCGGTCCTCGGACACGTCAGAGCTCTCGACGCTGCGGTTCTCGGGGCGGCGCTCTCGCCTTAGACGGCCTGCGTCTGGGCGAGGTCTTCGCCGACGTACTGCTCTTCCCACTCGCGGCGCGCTTCGATCTCCCGCGCCCCCCTGCGGGTGAGCGTGTAGTAGTTCGTCCGGCGGTCGCGCTGGCCCTTCTCGACCAACCCTTTGTCCACCAGCGAGTCGAGATTGGGGTAGAGTCGACCGTGGTGAATCTCTTTCTCGTAGTAGGCTTCGAGCTCTTCTTTGATGGCGAGTCCGTGGGGTTCGTCTAACCCAGCGATGACGTACAGCAAGTCCCGCTGGAAACCAGTCAGGTCGTGCATGGTTCTCCCTAGGACTACAGAATCATGCAACAGACAAAAGAGTGATGGCCAAATCGGGCTCTCCCCGCCGCTTGCTTGCGGTTTATCTCTTTCCCTCTCCGTCCCCTCTGGACGAGCAACCTGTTTCCGAAACGACACCAGACGGCTCTCCCCAGACCGTGAACTATCTTCACGGTTCGTCACGTCCTCGCTCCGGCGCTCGACGTCGGTGCGGCGTTCTCCGCCGTCGCGGCGCGAGACTCGAAGCGTCGACGGGCGCCCGACGCCTCGAAAACGGTGCGGAACGTGACACGATTCGCGGTGCGGCGATACTTGAATCCGACATCGGATTTAAGCCGATATGTCTGTTTCTCTCTGACATGGCGACAGGGAACGAGTCCCTCGACTTCGAGACGTACCGTGATTCGCTCGGCCACGAGCCGCCCGATGCCAACCCAGCCCTCGCCGACGACCTGCGCGCCGCGGTCGACGGAGAAGTCCGCTTCGACGAGTACACGCAGGTGTTGTACGCCACCGACGGGAGCATCTATCAGGCTCGCCCGGCGGGGGTCGTCTTCCCGACCCGCGCCGAGGACGTGCAGGCCGCGGTTCGCGTGGCGGCCGACCACGACGTTCCCGTCCTCCCGCGCGGCGCCGGGTCGTCGCTCGCGGGACAGGCGGTCGGACCGGGCTGCGTCGTCCTCGACCTCACGCGGCACATGGACGCCATCGTGGACGTCGACCCCGAGAACCGCCGGGCGGTGGTCGAACCCGGCGTCGTGCAGGACGACCTCGACGCCCACCTCGAACGGTGGGACCTGAAGTTCGCGCCCGACCCGGCCTCCTCCAACCGGGCGACCGTCGGCGGCGGCATCGGCAACAACTCCACCGGGGCGCACTCGGTTCGGTACGGCATCACCGACGCCTACACCGCCGAACTGGACGTGGTGCTGGCGGACGGGTCGCTCGTGCACACCCGCGAGGTAGTCATCGGTAGCGAGGAGTGGGACGAACTCGTCGGCAAGGACGACCGCGAGGCCGAACTGTACCGCGCCGTCCGAGGGTTGGTCGAGGACAACCGCGAGGAGATCGCCGACCGTTATCCCACGCTCAAGCGCAGCGTCAGCGGCTACAACCTCCACAAGGTCGTTTACGAGCGCGACGGCGAGACGTGCATCAACCTCTCGAAGCTGTTCGTCGGGGCGGAGGGGACGCTCGGCGTGGTCGTCCGCGCGACCATCGACCTCGTCAGCCGCCCCGAGGAGACCGCGCTCGCGCTCTACTGCTACGACGACCTCGTCTCGGCGCTGTCGGCGGTTCCCGAGGCGCTCGAGTTCGACGTGAGCGCCGTCGAGTTGATGGACGACGAGGTGTTCCGACTCGCCCGCAACTCCACCGAGTTCGCGGAGTACGCCGAACCGATTCCGGAGCGCGCGGAGGCCGCCCTGATGCTGGAGTTCGACTCCGAACTCCACGACGATTTCGAGGGGGCCGTCGCGGAGACGACCGCTCACTTCGTCGGCGCGGGCGAGGCGTTCGACGTGCTCGAAGCCTACTCGGACGAGGACCGGGCCAAACTCTGGAAGCTCCGCAAGGCCGCCATCCCGCTCCTGATGAGCATGGAGGGCGACCCGAAGCCGTACCCCTTCATCGAGGACGCGTCCGTCCCGCCCGAGGAACTCGCCGAGTACGTCCGGGAGTTCATGGGCGTCCTCGAAGACCACGACACCACGGCGGCCTACTTCGCCCACGCGGGGAGCGGCACCCTCCACATCCGCCCCATCCTGAACCTGAAAGAGGAGGACGGCATCGAGACGATGCACTCCATCGCCGAGGACGTGACCTCGCTGGTGCTCGACCACCACGGTTCCTTCTCGGGCGAACACGGCGACGGACTCGCCCGAACCGAGTTCAACCCGAAGATGTACGGGCCGCAGCTCTGGAGCGCGTTCAAAGAGCTCAAGACGACGTTCGACCCCGACTGGCGGATGAACCCCGGAAAGGTCGTCTTCCGGGACGACGCGGACATGCGCGAGCACCTCCGGTACGGCGCCGAGTACTCCTCCGTCGAGCCGACCACCGTGCAGGACTTCTCCGAGGAGGGCGGTTTCTCGCACCTCGTGGAACTCTGCAACGGCTGCGGCACCTGCCGCCAGACGGGGAGCGAGACGATGTGCCCCTCCTACCGCGGGATGAAAGACGAGATGGCGACCACGCGCGGGCGCGCGAACCTCCTTCGGGCCGCCATCAGCGGCGAGATTCCGACCGAGGAGCTGTTCACCGACCGGTTCCAGAACGAGGTGTTGGACCTCTGTCTCGGCTGCAAGGGCTGCGCCCGCGACTGCCCGACCGGCGTCGACCTCGCCAAACTCAAGGCCGAGGTGAAACACGCCAAGCACAGGAAGGAGGGCGCGAGCCTCCGCGACCGCCTGTTCGCCGACATCGACCGCGTCTCGGCGCTGGGAAGCGCGCTCGCCCCCGTCTCGAACTGGGCCGCGAAGCTTCCGGGCGCGGACTACGTCGCCGAGAAGGCCTTCGGCATCGCTCCCGAGCGCGACGTTCCCCGATTCCGCAGGGAGACGCTCGCGGATTGGTTCGACGCGCGGGGCCCCCGAATTCCCGCGGACGTCGCAACCGAGCGCGTCCTCCTCTTCCCGGACACCTTCACGAACTACAGCCACCCCGCCCCCGGCAAGGCCGCCGTCCGGGTGCTCGAAGCCGCGGGCGTCCACGTCGAGGTTCCGACCGACCTCGCGCCGAGCGGTCGGGCCGCGTACTCGGAGGGTTTCCTCGATAGAGCGCGCGAGCAGGCCGAGGCGAACGTCGCCGCCCTCGAATCGCGCGTCGCCGACGGCTGGTCGGTGGTGTTCGTGGAACCCTCCGACGCCGTGATGTTCCAGGACGAGTACCGCGACCTGCTCGCGGACTCGCCGGTGGCGGGGGCCGTCGAGGAGGTCGCGGCGAGCGCCTTCGGCGTCTGCGAGTTCGTCGACCGCAGGCGACTGGACGACGACATCGAGTTCGACTCGGTGGACGAGTCGCTCGCCTACCACGGTCACTGCAACCAGAAGGCCCTCCGCCGCGACCACCACGCGGTCGGCGTCCTCCGGCGCGCGGGCTACGAGGTCGACCCCCTCGATTCGGGTTGTTGCGGCATGGCGGGAAGCTTCGGCTACCGCGCGGAGCAGTACGACCTCTCGCAGGCCATCGGTCGAATCCTGTTCGACAAGGTCGAGGAGAGCGACGCGGAGCGCGTCGTCGCGCCCGGCGCGTCCTGCCGGACGCAACTCGAAGGGTACGAGACCCGTCCGCCCCACCCCATCGAGAAGGTCGCCGAAGCGCTGAACCGACCGTAACTTTTTATCGGAGAACGCTCCACCTTCGGCCATGTCAGCCGACACCGTCGCCGCCTTCCGAGAGTCGCTCCGGGAACTCGGCGTCGAGTTCGTCCGGACGACGAGCGCGGACGCGAACGACGCGCTCCGCGAGCGCGTCGTCGAACCCGCGGTCGGGACGCCGCTTCCCTTCGACGGCGTCTCGCTCCCCGCGTCCGTCACGCGCGACCCGACGCTGGACGAGTTGGAGCGGGCGCGGACGGGAATCACGCCCGCGACCTTCGCCGTCGCGGACTACGGAACGGTCGTCGTCCAACCGACCGACGCGGGCGAGGACAGCGCCAGCCTCCATCCCGACCGCCACGTCGCCGTGGTCGCCGAGAGCGACGTGGTGCCCGGCATGACCGCCGCGTTCGACCGCCTCGCCGACGCCGCGGCGTCGGGCGGGAGCGCCGTGTTCGCCACCGGGCCGAGCGCGACCGCCGACATGGGCGCGCTCGTCCGCGGCGTCCACGGCCCGAAAGAAGTCCACGTCCTCCTCCTCTCCGACCGATGAGCCGAGCCGACGCCATCCGCGAACTGCTCGCGACCGAGGGCGGGAGCGTCGAGACCAACACCCGGACGTTCAACGAGGGGCGGTACGAGTCGGTCGCCGACCTCGAGGAGTACGAGGCGCTGAAAGACCGGGCGCGGGAGATAAAGGAGGACGCCATCGAACGCCTCCCGGAACTCGTCGAGCGGGTGCGCGAGTCCGTCGAAGCAAACGGCGGGACGGTGTACCTCGCCGAGGACGCGGACGACGCGAACCGGTACGTCGCCGACGTCGCCGACGACGCCGAGGTGCTGGTCAAGAGCAAGACGATGACCGGCGAGGAGATAGCGGTGAACGACCGCCTCGAAGCCGCCGGAGTCGACGTGTACGAGACCGACCTCGGCGAGTTCGTCCTCCAAGTGGCCGACGAGGCCCCCTCCCACCTCGTCGCGCCCGCCATCCACCGCTCGCGCGAGGACATCGCCCGCCTGTTCGAGGAGCAGTTCGACGCGGACGAACCGCTCGAAACCGCAGGGGACTTGACCCGGTTCGCCAGCGACTACCTCGGCGAGCGAATCCGCGAGGCCGACGTGGGATTGACGGGCGCGAACTTCGTCGCGGCAGAGACGGGGACGCTCGCGCTCGTCACGAGCGAGGGCAACGCGCGAAAGACCGCCTCGGTACCCGACACCCACGTCGCGGTCGCCGGGGTCGAGAAACTCGTTCCGACGGTCGCCGACCTCCAACCGTTCGTCGAACTCATCGGGCGCTCCGCGACGGGTCAGGACATCACCTCCTACGTCTCGTTTCTGACGCCGCCGGTCGAGACGCCGACGTTCTCGGGCGACGACCGGGACTTCCACCTCGTCCTGCTGGACAACGGCCGGACGGCGATGCGCGAGGACGACGTGCTCCGCGAGACGCTGTACTGCGTCCGCTGCGGCGCGTGCGCCAACTCCTGTGCAAACTTCCAGCACGTCGGCGGTCACGCCTTCGGCGGCGAGACCTACACCGGCGGCATCGCGACCGGGTGGGAGGCGGGCGTCCACGGACTCGACAGCGCCGCCGAGTTCAACGACCTCTGCACCGGTTGTTCGCGCTGCGTGAACGCCTGCCCGGTGAAGATCGACATCCCGTGGCTGAACGCCGCCGTCCGCGACCGCATCAACCGCGAGGGGGACGACGGACTGGACTTCGTCTACCGCGGTCTCACGCCGGACGACGAACCCTCCGGCCCCGACCGCCAGAAGCGACTGTTCGGCAACTTCTCGACGCTCGCCAGACTCGGCAGTCGGTTCGCGCCGCTCTCGAACTGGGTCGCGGACTCGACGCCGGGGCGTCGACTGCTGGCGCGGGCGTTCGACGTCGACCCCCGCCGCGAACTGCCCCGATTTCGACGCGAGACGCTGGTCGACTGGTTCGCCGGGCGCGATCCGCTTCCCGCGGACGTGGCGGAGCGCGAGGCCGTCCTCTACCCCGACCCCTCCACGAACTACATCCACGTCGAACGCGGGAAAGCCGCGGTGCGGGTGCTCGAATCGCTCGGCGTCGCGGTGCGCGTTCCCGAGTTGCCGCCGACGGGGCGCGCACCGCTCTCGCAGGGGATGGTCGAGACGGCGCGGGGGCACGCCCGCGACCTCGCGGACGCGCTCTCCCCGCACCTCGACGCGGGGCGGGACGTGGTCGTCGTCGAACCCAGCGACCTCGCCATGCTCCGGCGCGACTACGACCACCTCCTCGCCGACCCCGACCCCCTCCGCGAGAACAGCTACGAACTGCTGGAGTACGTCTACGGCCTGTTGGAAAACGGCGCGAACGCGGGGATCTTCTCGCCGCCGGACGGCGAGCGACGGGTCACCTACCACGCCCACTGTCAAGCGCGAACGCTCGGCCTCGAACCCTACACCGTCGCCGTGCTCGAACGGCTGGGCTACGACGTGGCGACGACCGAGGCGGAGTGCTGCGGCATGGCGGGGAGTTTCGGCTACAAAGCCGACTACTACGAGTTGAGCGTCGCCGTCGGCGAGTCGCTGGCCGAAGAGATAGCCGACGAAATCGTGCTGGCGAGCGGCGCGTCATGTTCGGAGCAACTCGACGCGCTCCCCGTCGAATCGCCGCGTCATCCGGTGGAGCTCCTGAACCGCTGCATGGAATAATTTTAAATCCGATGACTGAATTGTAGTTGACGGATATCGGGGCCGACAGATCAGATGCAACCTATCGAAATCACCTATATCGTACTCAGCGTCGTCCTCGCGGCGACCGGTCTCACCATGGTGGGACTGGCGATGCGGGCGTACCTCCAGACCTCCCGTCGGTCGATGCTCGTCCTCTCGGTCGGGTTCTCGATTCTCGTCGCGGCCGCCATCGCCACCACCTTCAGCGCGTTTCTCTACAACTTCGAGAACAGCCGAGTGCTGTTGACCGTGAACTACGGCGTCTCGACGGTCGGCTACCTGTTCGTCATCTACAGCGTGACGGGTGCCGACTGACCGAGGAGAAACGACGGGTCGACCGAATCGCACCGGGTGGCTATTTTTCCCTCCCGCGCGTTCGACGGCGTATGAGCGAACTGAGACGAGCGGTGCGCGCCGGCGAGTCCGTCGTCGGGACGTGGCTCTCCGTCGGCCACCCGACGGTCGCGGAGTTGAGCGCCGAACTCGGCTTCGACTTCGCCGTCATCGACGCGGAACACACCTCGATGTCGATGGAGACGGTCGAGAACCTCGCCCGCGCGGTGGACGCCGCGGGCGGCGAGACGGAACCCGTCGCCCGCGTACCGGACGACGACCCGGCCCGAATCAAGCGCGTCCTCGACACCGGCGTTTCCGGTGTTATCGTTCCGATGGTGGAGACGGTCGAACAGGCCCGCGGAGTGGTCGAAGCGACGCGGTATCCGCCGGACGGGATTCGAGGCGTCGCCGGCGCTCGGGCCTCGACGTACGGACTCGGACTGGCCGACTACTTCGAGCGGGCGAACGACGAACTCCTCGTCGTCGCGCAGATCGAGACCGCGGAAGGAGTGGAGAACGCGGCCGCTATCGCCGCCGTGGACGGTATCGACGCCCTGTTCGTCGGCCCGGCGGACCTCTCGGCGTCGGTCGGCCGGTTCGGCGAGACCGACTCGTTGGACACCGAGATTTCCGCTGTCTTGGACGCGGGACGAGAGACCGACACGCCCGTCGGAACCATCGCGTTCGACCCCGACGACGTGGCGCGGTGGGCGGACGCGGGATTCGACTTCCAGGTGGTCGGCGTCGACGTCGGGTACGTCATCGACGGCGCGACTCGGGCGAAGCGAGCGTACGAGGAGGCCACGCGATGACGCTGGTTTGCTATCGGTGCGGCCGCGAAGCGGCGGCGGGCGCGCGCTGCGAGTGCGGCGAACCGCTCTGGACAGCGGTCGACGCCGGCGATTTCTCGTGGCCGGACTCTCGCCAGCGGGGGATGTGGCGCTACGCCGACCTGCTTCCCGCGGGGCCGCCGCCGGGCGTCGGGTCGGCGGCGGGCGGGACGCCGCTTTTCCGCGCGCCGCGTCTCGACGAGTACGCCGGGTGCGCGCTCTGGGTCAAAGACGAGGGGCGGAATCCGACGGGCAGTTTCAAAGACCGGGGGAGCGCGGTCGGCGTCGCCCGCGCCCTCGAAGCGGGCGACGACTGGGTCGGCACCGTCTCGCACGGGAACATGGCGATGAGCACGGCCGCCACCGCGGCCGGCGCAGGGCTGGACTGCCTCGTCCTCGTCCCCGACGACATCCCCCAAGAGCGACCCGCCCACATCGCGCGGTACGACCCCGAAATCGTGCGGGTCGAGGGTGATTACGGCCGACTCTACGACGAGAGCTTCGAACTACGGGGCGTCCGGTTCGTCAACTCCGACACCCCCGACCGAGTCGCGGGCCAGAAGACGACGGCGTTGGAGGTCTGCGAGGCGTTCGCTGACTCCCGCCCCTCGCGGCGTTCGTCGCGCGCCGACTCCGAGGAGACCGACGGGCGCGACGCTCCCGACGCCATCGTCGCCCCCGTCAGCAGCGGCGGGCACGCGAGCGCAACCTGGAAAGGACTGCGCGAACTCCGCGAGGCCGACTTACTCGACACCGTCCCGCGCTTCTACCTCGTGCAGGCGGCGGCCTGCGACCCCATCGCGCGGGCGTACCGCTCCGGCGCGAAGGAGGTGACGCCGGTCGACGGGGGCGAGACGGTGGCGTACTCCATCGCCAACGCCGACCCGCCGAGCGGTAATCGCGCGCTGGCGGCGGTTCGCGAGACGGGCGGGGCCGCCCTCTCGGTGTCGGACGACGCCATCCTCGACGCGAAGCGGCGATTCGCCCGCCGGGCGGGTCTCAGCGTCGAACCGGCCTCGGCGACGACGCTGGCCGGAATTCGTCGTCTCTCGGAGCGCGGCGAAATCGCGCCCGACGATCACGTCGTCGCGGTCGCGACCGGCACCGGCTTCCGCGAGCGGTCCGACGCGTCCGCGACTCCGCGAGAGGCTCGGATGGAGGACCTCTCGAGGCTGGTTCGGTCGCTCGTCCCCGGGTCGTCCGGATAGCAGCGCGCCGGGAGGTAGCCGGTCTCGATGCTCGCGCCGTTGCTCACCACCTCGACGCTCGTGAACACGAACTCGGGGCCGTACGGCTCGGTCACCGTCCCGTTCATCGGCCCGACCAGCGCCTTCCCCTCGTCGCCCGTCGCGGTGTCGCGGTAGGTGACGACGAGGCTGTAACTAACCCATTTCGGCTCGACCGACACGGTCACGTTTCGACAGGTGTAGTCGACGTCGGCCGTCGGCGAGACGACGTCGGGTTGGTTCGTCGCCGCGAGCGCGGAACCGAACCCGACCCCCGCGGCCGCCCCCACGGCCGCCACGACCAGCAGCGTCAGCGTCGCTCCCCCGGGTTGCATACCGCTAGCACGGCGCGAACGCAGTTAGCGATTGTTGCCGGTTCGGTCGGCGTCGGCTGCGACGTCGCTACTCGTCGGCGTAGCGAATCTCATCGACGACGCGGCGCTCGCCGTCCTCGTATCGGTAGACGACCCCCTCCTCCTCGTCCCTCGTCGCGCGGTGCGTTCCGTCGCAGAAGGGGTAGTCGTCCGAGAGACCGCACAGGCAGAGCGCGACGTTCCCTTTCTCGTCGTCGAAATCCTCCTCGTCGAGTTTCAGCGGACCGGTCGCGGCGTGCCGGACTTCGCGGGCCATGGTCCGGATTGTATCCCTCGGTACTTCAAACTCGCCGGACGCCGACCGGGTCGCGGGCGCTCAGTCCTCGGCGACCGCGTCTTCCGAAACGTCGTCCGCGACCGTTTCGTCCGCGACCGCCTCCTGAACCCTGATTCCTTTCGAGGCGAGGTGGCGCAACTGCCGGCGGGCGAACTCCTCCTCGCGGGTGCCGCGCGTGGCGAGCACGTACATTCTCGCGCGGCCGGCGGGTCGCATGGTTCGCCCGGCGCGCTGCGCCCCCTGCCGCCGGGAACCGCCGAGACCTGACGCGACGATGGCTAACTCGGCGTCCGGCAGGTCGATTCCCTCGTCGCCGACGCGGGAGACGACGAGGGTGTCGAGGCGGCCGTCGCGGAACGCCTGCAGGTGACGCTCGCGCTCGGCGTGGCGCATCTGCCCGCTGACGAAGGGGACGTCCAGCGCTTCGGCGATGTCGTTCCCCTGCTCCAGGAACTCCACGAACACCAGCGCCTTCGCGGTCGGGTGTTCGGCCAGCAGGTAGCGAATCTCGTCCACCTTCGCTGGGTTCGACGCCGCTATCTGGCGCTTACCGTGCTGGGTGGCGCTGGCGTACTCGCCGTGATACGCCTCGTCGTCCCAGCCGACGTACCGAATCTCGACTTCGGGTTCGGCGACGAAACCGGCCTCGAACAGGGCGTCCCAGTCCGTCCCGATGGGCGGGCCGACGAGCGTGAAGATGTCCTTCTCCCTGTCGTCCTCCCGGACCGGCGTCGCCGACAGTCCGAGTCGGTGTTTCGTCTGGAGGTCCGCGCTCCGGCGGAAGACCCGACTCGGAATGTGCTGGCACTCGTCGTAGACGATGAGCCCCCAGCGCCGCTGGTCGAACAACTGGCGGTGTCTGTCCATCCCTGCGGTCTGGTAGGTTGCGACGGTCACCGGTCGCACGTTCTTCTCGCCGCCGTGGTACTCGCCGACCTGTTCTCGGGAGAGGTCGGTGTGCGCGAGCAGTTCGTCGCGCCACTGCCCCGCGAGTTCTCGGCTCGGCACGAGTATCAGCGTCTCCCCGGAGACGGCTTCGAGGACGCCCATCGCGGCGACGGTCTTCCCGCTTCCCGGCGGGCCGACGAGGACGCCCGATTTCGCGTCGACGAACTCCTCGACCCACTCGCGCTGGTAGTCGCGCAGGTCGAGGCGGAGTTCGACGGGGAGTTCGTCGCCGGCGTCGAGGTCGCGCTCGTCCCGCACGGGGTAACCCGCCTCGTAGAGGATTCGCTTGACCTCGGCGACCTTCTCCTCGGCGACCCAGCTCTCGTCGTCGGCGATGGCGGCGCGCAGGTGGCTCTCGTCCAGTTTCTGTCGCGCGACGTTCCCCATCAGGTCGTCGCTCGCGGCCTGCAGGACGACGTAGCCGTCCTCGTGGGTGTAGAGGCGGAACTGTCTGGCGCGCTTCCACTGCTGTTCGACGAACGCCTCCAGGTCCGGCGACTGCTCCGGGAGCACCTGCCGAACCGTCCGCATCAGTTCGTCGAGCGAGTCGTAGGGGGCGGACCAGACGTCCTCCTGTCGGATCTCGTAGGAGTACCCCCCGGTCCGCGTCGTGTCGGTGAGGTGCGCGAACTGCGATAGCTGCGCGCGGGTGAACTGCCGAGGCTGGTCGGCGATTATCTCGCGGCGCTTCGGGAAGACGACGATTCGCTCGCGGTCGGCCAACTTCTCCCACTCTGTCGGGAACCAGACGACCGGGTCGCGCTCCACGTCGAGACGGGCCACCTCGCGCTCGTCGGCCAGGCGCTCCAGCGCGCGATTCGCCGCCTCGTGCGAGCAGTCGAGGGCGCGCGCCACCTCCTCGGCGGTGAGCACCGGTCGCCCGATCTCCTCGACGGCGTCGTAGAAGTCCGAAATCTCGTAGTCCTCGTCGGTCACTGTCGGGTGGTTGGGGCTCCCGCCGAATACCCGTTACGACTCCTCACGGTCCTCCGGTTCCGCTCGGCCGGACGCCTCCGCTCGGTCGTAGGCGCCCGCATCGCGGAGCGCCCCGCGCTCTTCGAGGACGCTCGGGGTTCGGCACACGCCGCGCGCGCCGGCCGCCTGCGGGACGGTGCAGTTGTTGCAGTTCTCGCAGACGACGGCGGTTTCGCGGGTTTCGGCTCCCCCGCCGAGGATTCGGGCCGGAAGCCGCGGTTCGGCGTAGAACGGCCGTCCCATCCCCACCGCGTCGCAATCGCCGGCGGACAGCAGGCGGTCGATTTGACTCCGGGTTCGAACGCCGCCCTCCGCGAGCACCGGCACCGAGACGCGCTCCGCGACCCGCCGGGTGTACTGACGGTTCCACGCCGGTTCGAAGTCGTACGCCTTGGACTGTATCCAGTTGAGCAGGGCGACCAAACCGGTTCGCGCCCGACTCCCGAACGCGTCGGCGTAGCCCGCGCGGAATCGGTCGTCGCGCCACGCGCGGTCGGGAAACTCGCCACGGACGATGCTCGCGTCCCAGAACACCGACACCTGCACCGGGACGAGGGCGTCGAACCCCGCTTCGGCGAGTCGCTCGCAGGTTCGCACGCCGTCCGCGAGCGAGATGCGCCGCCGGACGAACGGCGGCGCGGCCGTCTCGGCGGGCACCTTCGTCACGACCGGCACGTCCCGTCCCGCTCGGCTCCGTATCTCCTCGAGGACGAGTTCGAGGAACCGGGTTCGCGCGGCGAACGAGCCCCCGAACTCGTCGTCCCGTCGGTTGTAGAACGGCGACAGGAACTGCTGGACGATGCCCGCGTTCGCCCCGGCGATGTGGATTCCGTCGTACCCCGCCGCCACGGCGTACTCGGCGCTGCGCCCGAAATCGGCGGCGAGGTCGTACACCTCCTCGGTGTCGAGGACGCGCGGGTCGTAGTCGAGAAAGCCCACGCGGTCGAGCGCGCGAAGCGCGCGCGGCGGGCGCGAGACGGCGAGTTGCGTCAGGTGAGGGTGTTCGGCGCGGTAGCCCGCGTGCCACGTCTCCATGCTCCGCAGGCCGCCGTGTTCGAGTTGCAGGAAGATTCGACTCCCGTGGTCGTGGACGGCGTCGGTCAATCGCTCCAACCGCGCGACGAACGCGGGGTCGCTGACGCGGGTCATCCCGGGCGCGGCGCAGCCGCCTTCCTCGCGGACGACGGTCGCACCCTGGCATATCAACCCCGCCCCCGCCTCCGCGGCGGGTTCGAGCTCTCGAATCAGCGTGTCCACCGCGTCGGAGCCGTTTCCGGCGCATTCGAGAAGCGGCGCGCGATAGAGCCGATTTCGAAGTTCGACACCCCCGACGTCGAGCGGGTCTTCGAGTGCGGGCACTACGGATACACGTTCGGCGCGTTCGGGCGTAAAGGTTCGTGATAGTACGATACGATAGAGAATCCTCGCGCCGCCGATTCGTCGCCGACGGTCGCGCCCCTGCGGTGCTCCCCGACCTTCGTCTCACTCGCGAGCGATTCCGGCCACCGCGCCGTACAGCCACCGGAAGGGAACGAAGAGGAGGGCGGCGACGTCGACCAGCGCGACGACGAACGCGTCGCCGGCGACGTCGAAGGGAACGGTGACCGCGACGGCGATACCCAGCGTCAGCAGCAGGTAGGCGGTGAACAGCAGCGCTCGACCGGACCGCCCTTTCGTCGGGAACGCCGTCGACGCACACACCACGCTCCCGTCTTCGGGGCGAGACCGCATCAAGGTGACTCTCGCGTGCTCCGCCGCCAACGGTGTTTCGCGCGTATCGAACGCCGAGCGCTGCGAGTGCATTTATCCGTCTCGAAGTCGAGTTACCCTGTATGCGCTCCGTTCGCTTCCAACGCGCGTTGAGCCGTGCCCGTCACGCCGCCATCGGCGCGGCGATAGGCGGTGCCGTGGGTGGATTGATCAGCCGAGACGCCGCGAGCACCGGCGGTGCCGTCGGTGCGCTCGTCGGCGCGACGATCGGCGAGAAACGGGCGACCGCCCGCTCCCGTTTCGAGCAAGCGAAAGAACGCGGGCAAGTACGAATCGAACGGGTCCGCAGATAGAATCCGGAGCGGACCGCCGCGGTTGACGAAACCCTACTTCTTTCGCTCCCCGATTCCGAGGAACGCGAGGGCCGCACCAGCGAGCGCGGCGTTCTTGAGGAAGTGGTTTCGCTCGTTCTGTCGCTGCTGGCCCTCGTGGCTCCAGAAGTCGTGAATCGTCGGCGTGACGCCGACGAAGAAGGCCACGACGGAACTGGCCGCGAGCGCGGGATAGCGCCACAGGCTGATACCGACGCCGCCGACCAACAACAGCCAGTGCGACGCGACGACGGAGAGTTCCGGCTTCGGTATCCCCTTCGACTCGGCGTACCCGCTCTGGGCGTCGACGTTTCTGAACCCGGAGATTCCCGTCAGAATGAGCACGCCGCCGTAGAGCAGTCGAGCTATCCTGAAGGCGGTCGTGTCTGATACTTCGTCGTTCGTCTCGGACATGCGGATGCCGGTTGTCCGCGCTCGCGTAAAGGAGGCTCACAACCGGTCCGATTTACCGCCTCACTTCCACTTGATAGAACAGCCTCGCGAGGGCATGAACTCCAGGTCCACGTCCTCGCCCGCCAGCACCGAATCGATGGCGTCGCGGACGTAGAACTCGGTGGGTTCGTCGTCCGGATTGAGCGCGTCGTCCAGTCGCCCGTGGTACGCGAGGGTGAACGCGTCACCCTCGTTTCGCAGGAGGAAGGGGTCGGGCGTACACACCGCGCCGTACGCCTCCGCCACTTCCTGCGTCTCGTCGCGGAGGTAGGCGTCGTACCGGATGCGACCCTCCTCGACCCACTCCCGCATCGTCTCGAACGAGTCGTCGGGGTACTCCTCGGCGTCGTTCGGGTTGACGCCGACCACGGCGACGTCGTCGTACTCCGCCGCCACGTCGTTCAGCAGGTCGAACTTGGCCTGCGCGTAGGGACAGTGGTTGCAGGTGAACACGAGCAGCACCGCGTCGTACTCGGCGAAATCGGCGAGCGTGTACGTCTCCTCGTCCGTGCCTCGAAGTTCGAAGTTCGGCACCGGGTCGTCGCGCCCGATCTCCGCCTCGGACTCTTTCATAACCATACCAGAAAGTTCCCCCCGAGCGTAAAAATACGTTGTCCCGACCCCGCGGTCGCTCCCGGTCGTGTTCCGCCCCAAGTCGAGTCTCGGTCCCTCGAGACGATTCGCTTCGGGTCGCCTTCGCCGCGAACCGTCGGCTCCACAGCCTCTCTTCCGAAACTCGACCGATGCAGAGTTCGGAGGGTTTCGTCGGTAGAACCGGACAGAAATCTCTCCAGATAGCTTTTCGGATATCTCTTCGGATAGCTTTTCGGGAACCGCCGCGAATGCCCTCTCGGACCGGTGTTTTCGGTCCGTAGCGATCGGGCGCTCGAACCGGTCTTCTAGTCCCGTGCTACGGGTCCCGTGAACCGTCGCTACGCGCTCCGAACGACGACCGGTCGATTTCGCGGGCGCGCATCTCCTCGTCGAGCGATATCGTCACGGTGTCTCCCGACTCCTCGACGGTCAACAGCACCTCCAGCGGGTCCTCCGAGACCAGTTCCACGCCCTCGTCGGACGTGCAAAAATCGAGTTCCCAGTGCGGTATCTCGGTGATATCGACGCCTCGTTCGTAGAAGAACGCAACGACGGCGGGATGGTCGACGACGTTCTCGCCCGCGGTCGTTCGAAGGAACCCCCCGCAGCGGTCGCACGCGTGGGTGATGCGAACGGAGCGCGGAGAACCGTCGGTCGAATCGGTCGATAGTTCGTGGGTTACCGTGCTCGCACACCACGGACAGACGCCGTCGCCGAGGAGTCCTATCAGCCGCCGCGTCCATCGGTCGAACGCCCGAAGCCGCCCCTCGTCCGTTCGATTTTCGAGTCCCGCCGGGGGAAACGGCGAACTCAACACCGTCTCGCCGCACGCGGAACAGCGCGCGTAGAACACCTGATTCTCGTACGCCAGTTCGAGTTCTTCGTCGCACGCGGGACAGACGTCGCCGAGCGGAATCGAGTCGACGGTCTCCGGCCCCGCGACGCTTCCGAGCATCGCTCTGTAGAGGGCGATTCCCCCGGCGAGGTGGGCGTACCCGTCCTCGGTTCGGCGGACGAACGTTCCGGTCAGTTCGTTCAGGTGATACTGAAACTGGCCGCTGTCGCGCATCCCGACGGCCTCTTTCAACTCCGAAAACGTCGCCGTCCACTCCGGCGCGTTCCAGAGAGCGTGGAGAATCTCGAGCCTGGTTTCGCTCGCGAGGAGTTGAAAGGCGGTCCGAAGGCGCTCGTCGGTCGGTTCGGGCGTCGTTTCGTCCATCCTGAGCGGGGACGCGACGACCCGAACAAAAGGTATCGTATCGGCTTCGAGAACGACGCCGGAAACTGTCGACAATACAACTGAACGGATGTTCTACGAACCGTTATTAACTCCCGGAACTCGTGTTCGACCGCGAACTTCGTGTTCGCGATTCGACATCCATGAATCGGAAAGAATCGTCTCGATGCGACGTATCGGAGAGCGAGCCGTATCGGCGTGCTCGGGTGTGAGATGACGCGTCTCCGTTCCCTACGCCATCGGTTTTACGGGTATCGCGGACTCACCTCCGAGGGGTTCGTATTCCCCATCATCACGGTTCACGCGCTCGCGCAGGGACTCGACCTCGCGGGCGTCGGACTCGCCGCGGGGACGTTCTTCGCCGGAACCCTCCTCGGAGAGGTTCCGACGGGGTACGTCGGCGACCGAATCGGACGAAGAAACGGCCTCGTCGTCGGTTCGGTGCTCGTCTCCGTCACGCACTTCGGCTTCGCGTTCGCCGATTCGTTGTCGGCGTTCGTCGTCCTCTGGGGCTTCTGGGGCGTCGCCGCGACGTTTCGCTCGGGCAGCGTCGACGCGTGGCTCTACGATACGCTCGTCGACCACGGCGCGACCGATTCGTACGCTCGCGTCCGCGGTCGCGCGACCGCCGCGTTTTACGCTTCGGCGGCGGCGTCCGCCCTCGTCGGGGGTCTGCTCTACGAGCGCTGGGCCGCCCTGCCGTTCCTCGCGGCCGGAACGCTGACGCTCGCCGGCGCGTTCGTCGTGCTCTCGCTACCGGAACCCGAAGCCGCGCACTCGAACGAGGGTTTCTCGGTCGCCGAAGCGCGGCGCGCGCTTCGGGCGGTCGTTTCGAACCGACGCGTTCGGTCGTTCGTGCTCCTTTCGGGGGTCATCCTCGCGGTTCCGGAGACGGTCGACGTGTTCGTTCAACCGATCGCCCTTTCGATAGGATTCGATCCCTCCTCCCTCGGCTTGCTGTACGCGGGTCTCATGCTGGCCGCCGCTGTCGGTTCGGCGGTCGCCGCGCCGGTCGCTCGCCGGGTCGGAATCGACCGGTGGTTTACGCTCGGTCCGACGGTGCTCGCGGGCGTTCTGTTGGCCGCCAGCGCGACTCCCGTCGTGGCGCTGCCGGCGTTCTTCCTCTCCCGAGGGACGAACAGCGTCACCGATACGCTCGGGAGCGCGTTTCTCAACGACCGCGTCGCCTCGCACGGTCGGGCGACGACGCTCAGCGGCGTGTCCATGGTCCACGCGGTCATCTTCCTCCTCGCCCGAACCGCGGGGGGTGCGGTGGCGAACGCCACGACGCCGCTCTCCGCGCTCGCGGGGTTCGCCTGTATCGCGGTCGGGGCCGTCTTCTGCGTTCGGACGATGGCGAACCCGTTCGGGGAACGTTCGAAGGTGGCGGCCGGAGAAGTCCGATGAACGAGGGGCGGAGCGCGGTGGCCGACGGTCGGTCTACCCGACTTCGGGGTTCTACTCGTCTTCCGGTCGCGGGAGCGCGACGAACGACACCTGCTCGATGGAGAAGGGGTCGTACACCGACTGGTGGCACGGACAGTAAATCTCGTCCGCGGCGTTGAACTTCGCGCTCGTCGGGTCGGCTTTGAACAGCGGGACGCAACAGAAGTGCGTACACTTGTCCATGATGGCGATGAAGCCCTCCTCGGTGCTCGCTTGGAGCCACTGGTTGTTGTTCGCCATCTGCTTGACTTGCTCGCTTCTGATTATCTGCACCGGAATCGTCCCGCTGGCCGGGACGTCCTGCGAGCGCCACGTCGCCATCGCGGGTTTTCCGAGCCCCGATTTGCCGATACCGTTCCCCCACGACTGGTAATCGTCGAAGTCGGAGACGTTCACCCTGCTCCCGCCCGAAACTTCCTGCGACTGCCACTCGTACTGCGACGACGTCGTGTAGCGGAAGTAGTTGTCCTGGTCGGCCTCGGGGTCGACGCCGGGATACGTCTGCACCCCGCAGTACTGGAACCACTCCGAGGAGTAGGTGACGCCGCCGATCTCCTGTTCGGCGACGGTGACGGTTCGACCGCCCTGCTCTTTCTGTTGTACCTTCGGCCAGACCCCGCGGAGGTTGCCCTGGTCGTCTATCTCGATCGGAATCTGCGGCATCGGTCGCGGTGCGGGCCCGGCGACGTTCTCGACGCCGAAGTACTGGACGATACCCCCGCCCGCACCCGACGGTGCGGTGGCCGTGTTCAGCATCGCCGCCGTTCCCGTGCCGATTCCCGCCAGCGCCGCGCTTCCGACGACGCCCTTGACGAAGCGACGACGCGACGTGTCCTCCGGATACTTGTCCGCCTCTGACATTGTTCGTTCACCCTCGCGCGACGAGGTGCGGGCGCGTCGTCCGCACCGTCCGCGCGTCGATTCGGCTAGGGAGGCACCGTTCTTTGTTATTCGTCGGCCCACTCGGCGGATTGCCCGGCTTACTTCCCGCCTCCGCCGGGAAATCGGACGTTTACCGGGCGCGACTTCTGTTCGGACCGACTGCCGCCGGACGAACGACGGCGAGCGACTTCACGATTTTTTACACTTCGACGCAACCCCGATACCTCGCACGTCCGCGATTCCCGCTCTCACGCCCAATAGAGATATATGCCGAGTGTGGCGACATTGTACTAGTATGAGCCACGATCCCCCGGCGAGGATATCGAGTGGCGTGTCCGGACTGGACGAGATACTACAGGGCGGGCTCATTTCAGGCCGGAGTTACCTCGTTCGCGGCGACCCGGGAACCGGGAAGACCATCTTAGGGATGAACTACCTCACCGCCGCCGACGCGGACGAGACGGCGCTGTTCGTCAATCTGGAGGAATCCGAGGACGATATCCGCGCCAACGCGGCGGCGGTCGACATCGACCTCTCCGACATTCGCTTCTTGGATTTGAGTCCGGACTCCGACGTCTTCACCGAAGAACAGTCCTACGACGTCTTCGCGCCGAGCGAAGTCGAGCAGGAACCGCTGACGCAGGCGATCACCGACCGCGTCGAATCGCTCGACCCCGACCGCGTCTTCATCGATCCGTTAACGCGACTCCGCCATCTCACGTCCGACGAGTACCAGTTCCGAAAACAGGTCATCGCGTTCATGCGCTACCTAAAAGAGCACGGAACGACCGTCCTGCTAACCTCCGAGAACACCGCGCTCTCGCCGGACGACGACCTCCAGTACATGACCGACGGCACCATCGAACTCGAACGCGCGGAGGCGGGTCGCACCGTCACCGTCCCGAAGTTCCGCGGGTCGTCCATCCGCGAGGGAAGCCACTCGATGCGAATCGGCGCGGGCGGCATCGAGATACACCCGGAACTCGAACCGGGCGGACGAGGGGGCGGGTTCGCGGCCGAACCGACGCCGTCCGGCGTCCCCGAGATGGACGAACTGCTCCACGGCGGACTGGATCGCGGGACGGTCACGGTGATAAGCGGGCCGACCGGCGTCGGCAAGACGACCACCGGCACCCAGTTCATGAAGGAGGCGGCGGGCCGCGGCGAACGCTCGGCCATCTACATGTTCGAGGAAGCGACCGAGACGTTCATGCGCCGGAACGAGGCCATCGATATCCCCGTCGAGAAGATGCTCGAACAGGGGACGCTGTCGGTTTCGGAGGTCGAACCCCTCGACCACACCGCGATGGAGTTCGCCCGAAACGTGCGTCGGGAGGTCGAGGAGAACGACATCGGCATCGTCATGATAGACGGATTACAGGGGTACAAACTGTCCGTCCGGGGGGAGGACGAGGAAACGTTGGTCCGCAAACTCCACACGCTCTGTCGCTACCTGAAGAACGCGGGCGTCACCGTCATCCTCGTCGACGAAATCGACACCGTCACCGGCGAGTTTCGAGCGACCGAGGCCGGCATCAGCTACCTCGCCGACAACATCGTCTTCCTCCGCCACCTCGAAATCGCCGGCGAGATGCGGAAGGCGGTCGGCGTCCTGAAGATGCGAACCAGCGACTTCGAGCGCACGCTCCGGGAGTTCCGCATCACGGAACGCGGAATCACCGTCGGCGAACCGCTCACCGGTCTTCGCGGCGTCCTCACCGGGTCTCCGGAGTGGACGCCCGCCGCGGAACCGAGTGATGGCTGACCGCTCGCTCGTCCTCGCGCTGGGCAAGAACGAGCGGAACCTTCAGCTACTCGCCGAGCTGGTGGACGAGGAGGGCTGCGAGACGTACGTCGCCTCGACGGTCGACGAGTTCGACGCCGTCCTCCGGCGACGCGACGACGTCGCCATCGCCGTCCTCGACGCCGAAGGCTTCTCCGAAACCCTCTGGAAACGCTTCGAATCGCTCGACACGCGGGACGTTTCGACCGTCGTACTCACCGCCGCGACGCCCGCCCGCCTTCGGCGCGAGGCCATCAGTCGGGGCGTCCGCGCCATCCTCGAAAAGCCGGTCGAGCGGGCGGACCTCCGAGCGACGATTCGCGGAATGCTCCGAGAGGGATGAGCACGCCCCGCGCCGGGACGGCGGCGTTCGAGACGCCCCGGCGCGCGCTCGCGACCGTGGTCGCCGTCGTCTTCATCGACCTGCTCGGATTCGGCATCATCATCCCCATCCTCCCGTTTTACGTCCGGAGCTTCGGCGTCAGCGACGTGTACATCGGGCTGCTCGCGGCGTCGTACTCGCTCGCGCAGTTCGTCTTCGCACCGATTCTGGGACGCCTCTCCGACGAACGCGGACGCCGACCGGTGTTGCTCCTCTCCATCGCCGGAAGCGCGGTAGCGTGGACGCTGTTCGGCGTCGGCGGGTCGATACTCGTCCTCTTCGCCTCCCGGATACTCGCGGGGGCGATGGGCGGCAACATCGCCACCGCGCAGGCCTACGTCGCGGACGTGACGCCGCCGGAGGAGCGGGCGAGCGCGCTCGGCCTCATCGGCGCTTCGTTCGGGCTGGGGTTCGTCTTCGGTCCGGCCCTCGGCGGTCTGTTCGCCAGCGAACCGGTCGTCTCGGCCGCCCGGAGCGTCCTCCCGGCCTTGGTTCCGGCGACCGCGTTCTCGCTCCCGAGCTTCGCCGCCGCCGCCCTCAGCCTGCTGAACCTCGCGTTCGCCCTCGTCTTCCTCGACGAACCGAACGCGCGGCGAACCGGGCCGACCCGGAGAACGTCGTTCGTCGGCCAGTTCGAAACCGCGCTCCGCGACGCGCGGCTTCGAGGACTGGTCGTCTCCTTTTTCGTCCTCTCGGTGGCGTTCTCGGGCGTGCAGGTCATGTTCATCCCGTTCGCGGCGGACGCCTACGGTTACACCGAGAGCCAGACCGCCATCCTGCTGACCTACGTCGGCGTCTTCGGCGCGGTGAATCAGGGGGTGGTGGTCGGAAGGCTCGCGCGCCGCTACGGCGATACGCGGCTCGCCATCGCGGGCGTCGTCTGCCTCGCCCTCGCGCTCGCCGCCATCCCGTTCGCGCCCGAACTCGGCCGAACCCTCGTTCCGTCGCTCCCCGATTCGGCGCTCCCCCGCTCGCTCCCCGTCCCGGCGTTCTTCACCCCCGAACTGCTCGGGCTGCTCGTCGTCCTCCCCGTGCTCTCGTTCGGCAACGGGACGCTCTCCGTGGCGCTCACGACGCTCGTCTCGAAGGAAACGAGCGACGAGACGCAGGGGAGCGCCTTCGGCGTCACCCAAGGCGCGGGTAGTCTCGGGCGAACGGTCGGGCCGCCGGTGATGGCGAGCGGCTACGTCCTCGCCCGCTGGTCGCCGTTCGTCGCGGGCGCGACCCTGCTCGTCCCGGTCCTCCTCATCCTCGCGCGCCGGCGGTGACGGGTTCGCCCGCGGTCGCCGGTCTCGCGCCCGGCGATCACTCGGTGGCGTTTCGGCTCGTGAACGGGTCCGGCCCGTTCCCCCACGAGTCGGCGTTCGACGCCGCGACCGTGACGGTGGACGTCGAACCGCCGGAACTCACCGTCGAGGCCGGTCGAGAGCAAGTGCGCCCCGGAACTCCGCTGCGCGCAATCGTTTCCGACACCGCGATTTCCGATGTTTCCTACCGGACGAATCGGAGCGAGAGCGGTTCTCTCGCCGTTTCAGAGACGCTCGACGAGCGGCGCTCGTTCTACGAAATCGACACGGCGGGGTGGCCCGCGGTCCCGACCGAACTCGTCGTCACCGCCCGCGACAGGTCCGGGAACGTCCGAACCGAGCGCGTCGTCTTCGACTTCGGCGGTGCGGGCGGCAAGGGACGCGAAGTCGGTGCGGACGTTGGCGGAGGTGGCGGCGGCGGTCGGAGCCGAACCGTCGTCCAGGTCGCGCCGGGCGACGACGGCGTGGCCGTCGACCTGCTCAACGGACGCGACGGCGTGGGCCGACCTCGGCGGTGCGAGCGCGAGCGGCGTCCGGTTCTCGGCGTTCGGCGTCACCTTCGACCGGAACGACGCCAACGCCGCGGTCACGCTCTCCGCCCGGACGCCGCCGAGCGACTCCCCGGCGGCGCCCTCGCCGCTCTCCGCGTCGAGAAGCGCTACGTCCGAACCGGGGACGTGGCGTCCGCGACGCTTCGATTCTCGCTCGGGGCGGACGCACTCCCGTCGGGCGCGTCGCCCGCCGACGTGGCGCTCTACCAGCGACGAGACGGCGGGTGGCGGCGACTCGCCGTTTCGCGGGAGGGGCGGAACTTCTCCGCGACCGTCTACGACCTCTCGACGGTCGTCGTCGGGGTCGAGCGGGGCGGAGCGGACTCCGCGGCGTCGGGTGCGGGGAACGCTTCGACCGGCGAACGGGGAGGAGACGGCGGCGGAACGGACGACCGTGAGACGACCGAAACGAGCGTCGGACCCGCGACCGCGACCGACCGACCCGCGCCGACGACCGAGGGGTCGACCCCCGCGGCCCGAGACGGAGGGCGTCAGGAGCGACGGCCAGCCGGGCTTCGGATTTCTCGCCGCGCTCGTCGCGTTGATTCATCTCGTCCGTAAGAGACAACGCATTTAACCCTCTCGCGGTATCCTTCGGCAATGCGAATCGAGAACAGTTTCATTCCCGTCCGCGGCGTGGGCGAGAAGACGGAACGAAAACTGTGGCGGAACGGGGTCACGCACTGGGACGAGTTCGACCCCTCCTTCGTCGGGAGCAAGACGGGCGACCGAATCGAGTCGTTCATCGCCACCGCCAGCGAGCAGTTGGACGACGGCAACTCGCGTTTCTTCGCGTCGGAGTTTCCGAGCGGCGAGAGCTGGCGACTCTACGAGAACTTCCGCCCGAACACCTGCTTTTTCGACATCGAGACGACCGGCCTGAGCCACCACTCCAGCGTCGTCACCACGGTCAGCCTCCACCGCGACGGCGAGACGAAGACGCTCGTCCGCGGCGACGACCTCACGCGGGACGCCCTCCGGCGCGAACTCGACGGGGCCGACCTGCTCGTCTCGTTCAACGGGAAGCGATTCGACCAGCCGTTCCTCGAATACGAGTTCGACCTGTCGTTCGACACGCCCCACGTCGATCTCATGTACCCCTGCAAGCGCCTGGGGCTGACCGGCGGGCTGAGCGCGGTCGAATCGGAACTCGAAATCGGCCGCGGCGGGATGGACATCAGCGGCGAGGACGCGGTTCGACTCTGGTATCGGTACGAAGCCGGCGACGAGGGCGCGCTCGATACCCTCGTTCGGTACAACCAGTACGACACGCGGAATCTGGAGACCATCTTGGACCACGTCTGCGACACGCTCCACGAGGACGTGTTCGCCCGTCACCTGCCCTGAGTCGGTTCGACAGCTGAATTTTCGACGGCAGAATTACTCGGGATTCCACTCCCCTTCGAGGAACGTGGCGAGGGCGAAGAACGCGACGAAGAACAGACACGCCACGGAGATGGCGTCGCTCCCCGCCGCGTCGACCGCAATGGCTCCGAGCAACGACGCGATGACGGCGAGAAAGAAGACGACGAAGTTCAGTCGAATCCGGAGGGCGGTTTCGTCCATACCTTCACTGCGAAAACGAGCGCGTCAGTCCGGCGATTCGGTCGCGTCATCGCCGTCTCGGAACTCCGCCACCGCGCGAACCGGCGCGCCGTCGACGCCGCCGACCGACAGCGGGAACGCGTACAGCGCGAACCGCTCCGGCAGGCCGGCGAGGCCGGTCAGGTTCTCCACGATGAGGCGGTCCGCTCCGAGGAGTTCGCGGTGGGCGGGCAGGCCCTCCGGTTCGTCGCCGCCGGCGTTCTCGGTCGGCGTGGGGTCGACGCTCGGGGCGTCGACGGCGACGTGGTAGTCGTGGTCGGCGCACCACGCGGCGGCGTCGCTCGCGAGGTACGGGTGGTCGAAGTAAGCGTCCGTTCCCCAGCGGGCGTCCCATCCCGTATCGAAGACGAGCATGTCGTCCTCGGTCGGTTCCGGAAGGGCGTCGCGCTCGATTGCGTCCCGCGCTCCCTTCCCGCGGCAGTCCACCAGCAGGGCGTCGAAGGAGAACGTCCCGATGGGGAACGAATCGAGCGGCCGCCCGTCGGGTTCGATGTGACGGGGGGCGTCGACGTGCGTGCCGCTGTGGGTTCCAAGTCGGAGGCGGGAGACCCGGTACCCGTCCGTCTCGTGGGTCGCGTGAGGTTCGATTTCGACCGAAGGGTCGCCGGGGTACGCCGTCGTCGTCTCCAGCGGGTGCGAGAGGTCGCGGTACATCCCGTCCCCCTACTCGCGTCGGCGCGATAAATCCCGGCGCTCGAGCGTCGATTTATAAATCCCTTTACCATTACCGTCGAATCCGCCGTCGGGCTTCCTACTCCGATAGAAATATACTCTCAGGGTGGTCAAATACGGCAACGTCGCACATGACTGATGATTCACTGACGAGGATATCCACGGGAACGCCGGGACTGGACGAGATCGTGCACGGTGGGTTCATCGCAGAGCGAAGCTATCTTCTCCGCGGCGACCCGGGAACCGGGAAGACCATCTTGGGAATGAACTACCTCACCGCCGTCGACGCGGACGAGACGGCGCTGTTCGTCAATCTGGAGGAATCCGAGGACGACGTCCGCGCCAACGCGGCGGCGGTCGACATCGACCTCTCCGACGTCCACTTTCTCGATTTGAGTCCGGACTCCGACGTCTTCACCGAAGAGCAATCCTACGATATTTTCACGCCGAGCGAAGTCGAGCAGGAACCGCTGACGCAGGCGATCACCGACCGCGTCGAATCGCTCGACCCCGACCGCGTCTTCATCGATCCGCTGACGCGACTCCGCCATCTCACGTCCGACGAGTACCAGTTCCGAAAACAGGTCATCGCGCTGATGTACTATCTGAAAGAACAGGGTGCGACCATCCTCTTCACGTCGCAGCACAGCGACGAAACGTCGGACGACGACCTCCAGTACATCACCGACGGCACCATCGAACTCGAGCACGCCTCCTACGGACGAACCATCACCGTCCCGAAGTTCCGCGGGTCGTCGGTCAACGACGGGGTACACGCGATGCGAATCGAATCGGGCGGTATCTCGGTGTCTCCCGGACTCTCTCTGGACGCCTCTTCGCGCTCGTTCGACCTCGAACCGCTCTCGTCCGGCGTTCCGGAGTTGGACGAACTGCTCCACGGCGGCATCGAACGCGGCACCATCACCATCCTCAGCGGGCCGACCGGCGTCGGCAAAACCACCGTCGGCACGCAGTTCATGAAGGAGGCGGCGGGCCGCGGCGAACGCTCCGTCATCTACATGTTCGAGGAGACGAGCGCGACGTTCTTCGAGCGCAGCGAGGCCATCAACATCCCCGTCAGCCGGATGCAAGAGCAGGATTCGCTCACGGTCGAGGAAGTCGAATCGCTCGACCGCTCCGCGACCGAGTTCGCCGATACGGTTCGGCAGGAGGTCGAAGCGAACGACACCAGTATCGTCATGATAGACGGTATCGACGGCTACAAACTCTCGCTCCGGGACGACGACGAGCGCATGCTGATCAGCAAACTCCACACGCTCTGTCGCTACCTGAAGAACGCGGGCGTCACCGTCATCCTCGTCGACGAAATCGACACCGTCACCGGCGAGTTCCAGGCGACCGAGGCCGGCATCAGCTACCTCGCCGACAACATCGTCTTCCTCCGCCACCTCGAAACGACGGGCGAGATGCGGAAGGCCATCGGCGTCCTGAAAAAGCGCACGAGCGACTTCGAGCGCACGCTCCGGGAGTTCCGCATCACGGAGCACGGTATCATGGTCGACGAACCGTTGAACGAGCTCAGCGGCGTCCTCACCGGTTCACCCGAGCAGGCATCGGAACAACCTGCGACGCGGCCGGGAGACGCTCGATGAGCGACGCGGCTCTCATCTTCGCGCTGGGAAAACAGGAGCGCAACCTCGAACTGCTCGCCGACCTCCTCAAAGACGGCGGTTACGACGTGGAGATAGCGACCTCCATCACGGAGTTCGACCGCCTCCTCGAACGGCGGGACGACGTCACCATCGCCGTCCTCGACGTGGACGGGTTCACCGAGGATATCTGGAAGCGGTGCAAGCAACTCAACGACCGCGACATCTCCATGCTCGTTCTCGCCGCGCAGATTTCTCCTCACATGCGTCAGAAAGCCATCAGTCGGGGCGCGCAGACGCTCCTCGAGAAACCGATCGAGAAGGCGGACCTGCAGGCGACGATACGGGGACTGATGGAGTACATCCGGATGAACCGATAAACGACCTCGGTTTCGTTCGGCGGGGGGACCGATGACGAGTAGGCGACCGTCCGAGGGGGGCGGCGCGGAGAGGGCCGAAGCGGTGCGGGGGACGGGACGGTGTTCGCTACGTCGTCATCGATTAGTGATTCTCCGACGGGGTAATTCAGTACTACCCGAAAACTATCGATAGTATAGAAACTAACCGTACTATTCAGACCGTCGGAGTTTGTGTCGGAACGCCCGGAGCACGTCCCTCCCCGTCTCGGTCAGCGTCACCTGTTTCTGTCGACCCACCTTCCGGACTTCGACGTATCCGTCCTCGGTCAGCGGGTCGACGATGTTCGCGTTGAGCAGGGCGAACTTCGCCTTGTCGTTCGCGGGGTTGCTGTCCGCGATGAACGCCAACCCCGATTCCTCGGCGAACTCGATGATGTCCTTCTTCTTCGGCGTGTACACGTCCGTATCAGCCTCGTCGAGGTAGTCCATCGCGGCCACTTGGTCGCGCGTCGGCGACTCGATGGGGTAGGTCGGGAGCACCTCCTCGCCGACGTAGCCGTAGCTCTGGCGTTCGTCGCGGTCCTCGTACGTGTACCCCTCGGGATGGACGTAGTAGGCGGTCGCGTCCGTCGCCATGCAAGCGATGGCCGCGCCGACCGCGGAGAGCTTCGACCCGCTGGCGACGTTCACGCGCACGATGTCGTCTTCGTGTTCGGAGACGAGCGTGGTGACGACGCCGAGGACGGCGTAGATGTCGAGCAGATCGACGGTTCGCGTCCGCACGTCGACGCCTTCGTCGTCGAGCGCCGCCTTCAGTTCGTCGTGATAGTTGGGTCGTTCCGCCGGCGATTCGTCGTGTTCGAGGAGGTAGAGCACGTCGACGCCGTGCTCCCGGACGGGGCCGAGTATCCGGTCGTACTCGAACCCCAACGGCGCGATGTGGACCTCGTCGATGGAGCGCATCGTGCGGCCGTTCGCGTCCGTCCGCTAAAAGCCGGCGGGTTCCGCCGGCGCGAGGCGTTTCGTCACGATACCGCGGTCAGCGACCCGGTCGCTCGCCGGTCGGATCGGAAGACCTAAGGTGCTGATAGTTTGACGAATAGAGAGTAGAGGCTCATGACCCGCTGGCTCGTACTCCGGGCGGTTTTTGATCCCCACAAGCGCCACGCTGCGTGAGAGGTCGGCTAGCAGCAGCACCCGGGTCGCCTCACTACGTGTTCCGTAGTCGCAACTTCTTCGTAGAACACACACGCACATGCCGACACTCACCGAGTTCCCGGCCACCGAGCGGTCGGAACGAAGCCGAAGACGGGACCGGTTCACGACTCGAACCGACTCCCGTCGACGTACAGCCAGCAGCTATCGCGTTCGATCACCCGCCTGCCGCGTTCGACGGAGCGGGCGGTCCGGTCGCCTTCACCGACGGGACGAGCGCGCAACCGACGTTCGTCGAGGTCGCGGAGATGAGTGACCGCGTAGCGCCGGCGCAGGCGACGGACGAGAGTCGCCCGTCGCTCCGAAGAAATCGGAATTTCCTGCGACTCCTGTTCGGGCGGTTGGTGACGAACGCCGGGGATAGCCTCTACGCCGTCGCGGCGATGTGGTTCGTGTACGAACTCACCGGTTCGACGGTGTACACCGGCATCGCCGAGTCGTTGCTCCTCCTCCCGCTGGTGTTGCAGTTCCTCTCCGGGCCGCTCGTCGACCGGTGGCCCATCGTTCGCGCGCTCGTGTCGATACAACTCGTCCAAGCCCTCGCCGTTCTCTCGCTCCCCGTCGCCGCGCACACGGGGAACCTGACGGTCGAACTCCTCCTGGTGACGATTCCGCTCCTCGCGCTGCTGAATCAGTTCGTCTATCCGGCACAGAGCGCCGCGCTCCCCCGAATCGTCTCCGACGACCAACTGACGCGCGCCAACTCGGCGTTCTCGTTCACGCTCCACGGATTGGATATGCTCTTCGAGGCGCTCGGCGGGATGCTCATCGCCCTCGTCGGCGCGGCATCGCTCTTCGTGCTCGATTCGGTCACGTTCGTCGTAGCGGCGCTCTCGTTCGTCGGCGTCCGGCTTCCGCCGACGGAGAGCCCGGTCGAAGGAGCCGACGAAATCGACGTGTCGGAGTATCTCGCCGACATGGCCGACGGAGTCCGGTGCTTGCGCGGGTCGGTGTTCGTCGAAATGACGCTCGCGACGATGGTCGTGAACTTCGGTACCGGGATGACGCTCGCGGTCCTGCCGAGTTTCGCGGACCTCCGGGCGGGACCGGCCCTCTTCGGAGCGATGCTCGGCGCGCTCGGCGTCGGAAGGGTACTGGGCGCGGCCGTCGCACCGAAACTGGAGACCGTGAAACTCGGTCACGTGAAAATCGTCGGCTCCGCCGGCGGTTGCCTCCTGTGGCTCGGGGCGGTGTACGCACCGTGGCCACCCCTCGCCGTCGGCCTGTTCGCCCTCGCTTGGGTTCCGGCCGGCGTGTCGAACGTGATGGGGAACACGCTGGAGCAGACGGTCACGCCGAACCGCCTGCTCGGTCGCGTCGCTTCCGTCACCGCCAGCGCATCGACGCTCACGTTGCCCGTCGGTGCCCTGCTCGGCGGCGTGGCGGGAAGCGTGATCGGAACTCCGAGCACGATGGCGATAGCCGGGTCGACGCTCGGATTCGCGAGCCTCGTCTACGCGGTACGGCCGCGTTTACGTCGCCTTCCGGCGATGAACGACATCGATCCGGAGGAGTTCGATATCGGTCTCGATTCGCCGCCGGAATCGGAAGAATCCGACGGAGGGTAGGCGCACGGTACGGCCAAAACGTCGACCCTCCGGGCCGCGCCGGAACCGACCTTTCGGCTCCGCGGGAACGAGAGTTCTCCGTCGTAGGTTTTTCCCCGGTGAGCCAGCGCCGATCCTCCGTCGCCAACGTCGCATTCTTGCGGCATGCCGTGCTCCAGTTCCACCGATATCGCCCCCGGCGGACAAGGGTAACTGTTCGAAATAGCGGAACATCCTACACCGGTCCGAAACGCTATTTATTTCGATGCGCGAGTATGGACGTGACGGGGTGGCAATCGGCGCGCAACCAGCGTCGTACCGGACCGGGGTTACTAGGAACGAGCACGAATGAGCGAGACGAAACGCGAAGCGACTCGCCGGTATCGGGGGCACGCAACGCCGGACAGACTGGTGGAAATCGCCCTCTTCTTCCTTAAAATCGGTATCGTCGGCTTCGGCGGGCCGCTCGTACACATCGCCATGATGGAAGACGAACTCGTCGGCGAGGGGAGCAAAGGGTGGACGGACGAGGGCATTTTCATGGAGGGCTTGGCGATTTGTAACATGCTCCCCGGCCCGGCGTCCACGCAACTCGGAATCTTCATGGGGTGGGTGTACGCCGGTATCGCCGGCGCGCTCGTCGCCGGGTTCTGTTTCATGCTTCCGACGTTCGTCATCGTCGTCGGCTTCTCGTACCTCTACTTCGCCTACCGAACGCTCCCGTCGCTCGAAGCGTTCTTCTACGGCATCAATCCGGTCGTCATCGGACTCATCGTCGGCGCGTCGTACTCGATGGCCCGCAGTGCGCTGAAAGAAGCCGACGACGATATCGAGTTTTTCATCGGGAGCGACGAGTGGGTCGTCGACTACAAACTCCTCGCGATACTCGTCGGGGCGCTCGTCGCGACGATCGCGCTCAACCCGAATCCGGTGATCGAATTCGTCGTCGCGGGCGTTATCGCGGTCGGCATCTATCGTCCCGATTGGATTCGGTCGCACCGACGAACCGTGTCGGTCGCCGGCGCGGTCGGGGTCGTTCTCGCGGTCGTCTCCCTGCTCTGGAATCGAATTTCGGCGTGGCTCGGGCGGTCGGCGGGGCGCGCGCTCGAACGAAGTCCGCTCGCCGGACTTTTCCTCGCACTGTGGGCGAACCCGTGGATCAAGCTGTTCCTCTTCATGGTGTACACCGGTTCGTTCATCTACGGTGGCGGGTTGGTGCTCATCCCGTTCATCGAGAAGTACGTCGTGGGGGAGTTCGGATGGATGAGCGGCAAGGTGTTCGTCGACGGGATCGCGATCGGGCAGCTGTCGCCCGGTCCCGTCGTGATGACGACGGCGTTCATCGGCTACGAACTCATGCTCGACACGTACGGGAGCGTTCCGATCGCCGTTCTCGGGGCGTTCGTCGCGACCGTCGGTGCGTTCGGCCCGTCGTTCGTGTTCATCGTGGGATTCTTCCCGTACTTCGCACGAGTTCGCGAAAACCGGGTCGTTCGAACGGCGCTGGTCGGCGTGAACGCGGCGGTCGTCGGCGCAATTCTCGGTGCGACCGTGACGCTCGCGCGGGCGGGCATCGTCGATGCCGTCACCGCGCTGCTCGCCGTCGTCACGTTCGTTCTGTTCGTCCGCGGAGTGAGCGCCGTCTACCTCATCCTCGGCGGCGGCGGACTCGGTATCCTCGTCGGATACTTGGTCGCGTGAACGGTGGACGTACCGTTTCAAAACCGGTTACGAGATTTCCAATCCTGCTTCAAAAACACGAATTGAAACCAACAACGCTACCTGTAAGGTACGGTAGTATCGAACATGAATCGACGAACTCGGCTCCTCTCTCTCGGCGCGATACTCCTCCTTCTCGCGGCCGCGTTCGGAGTACAAGCGTACACGGCGGACACCTCGGCTCGAACGAGCAGAACGGATACGGGGGCGTACCCCGGAAACACGCTCATCAGCGTCCAAGATTACAAATTCGACGGATGTCTCGTCGAAGTCACCCCGAACGGAAACGTGGCGTGGGAGTACGACCCGCCGAACTCGCGGGTGTTCGACGCCGAACAGCTCGAAAACGGCAACATTCTCGTGGCGGTGACGACCAAACTCGCCCCGAAAAACTGCCCCGCGGAACAACTCGAAGTCAATTCGGATCAGTGTATCAAAAGCCGGGTGCTCGAACTCGATTACGAGACGAAAAGCGTCGTCTGGAAGTACACGTGGTACGACGAGTACATCACCCATCACGAAGTACACGACGTTGACCGCCTCGAAAACGGCGAAACTGCGATCATCGACATGGGGAACGACCGAGCGTTCACGGTCGATCGGAAGGGCGAGATTACGTGGGAATGGCACGCCGAGAACCATCTCGAAAACGGGACGACGTTCTACCAACGATACGGCGGTGATCCGAATCCGGGCGGTGAGAAAGACTGGACACACATGAACGACATCGACCGACTGGAGAACGGGAATTTCCAGATTTCGGTTCGGAACTTCGACGTCGTCATCGAGGTGAACCCGAAAACGAACAAAATCGTCGACGTCATCGGCGAACCGGGGAACCACAGTTTCCTCTACGAACAGCACAATCCCCAACGACTCGAAGAGTGGGGGACGGTACTCATCGCGGACAGCGAGAACCATCGAATCGTCGAGTACGACGTCGCGAGCGGCGAGCGCGTCTGGGAGTACGGCGGCGACGATATCCTCCTGTGGCCACGGGATGCCGACCGCCTGCCGAACGGGAACACGCTCATCACGGACTCGCTCCACAATCGCGTCTTAGAAATCGACGAAAACGGAGACATCGTCTGGGAGTACAGCGGCGTGGATTTGCCGTACGCTGCCGACCGGTTGAGCGTTCCCGAGGAGGGCGGAGAGACCGTTCCCGGTTGGCAACTCGAAAATCGCACGGCGAACGCCGGTAGCGTCGTCGGAACGGTGCGACAAATCGAAGGGTGGGCGTCTTACGTCTTCCCGACGTGGGTGAAATTGCCGGAGTTACTCACGCTCGTTGCGGGCGCTCTCGTGCTCCTCGCGATGGTAGTCGACCTGTCGATTTACGGCCTATCGGCCCTCAAACGGTATCGGGACTAGTTTCCGTTCGTTACGCTATCGGCGAGTAGACGATGGAACAACCGCTTCACTGTCGTGATAGCGGGGCGAAGATTCCGAATTCGCGCGCCCGTCGAACCGCTGAATGTGGACTCTCCCGATTCGATTTCGCGGACGCCGAGGTTCGCGGAGAACGTCGCAGTTGTCAGCGGCTAACGCTGCGCGATTCGAGAAAACCGACCTGTTCGAAGGACGAGGGCACGGCGTCCGTCGTATCGCTCTCCTCGGAAGAACGCAATTTGATATAGCGAAAAGAAGTTTATATAATCGAAATCGGACGGCCCGAGTCTTCAGAGCGATGATTTCGACGTACCCCCGTTTTCTCGATACACTTCCGCTTAGTTCCATAAGCGGAAGTGAAACCACCAGGTCGCTGCCCTCTGAGAAGCATACAACCGACTATCGCCAGTGTGAGCCGGTTCTCCGTTGCAGATTCAGGATCAGAGTGAGAGTTCGTTCCACGCGACGGGGCGTTCTCGGCGATGTACTGTGGAGCCACTCTAGGAGCTGTAAGCACTCATCGTTGAGAGAGCGCGACTTCCCCCTCGATGTATCTGGAATCGATCTCCCCTTCTTGAGAATGAGAATACGGCCATCCATCACCGAGACCGAGATGCGGAAACTGAAGATGTGGTAACACCAGGGGAATTGATAACGTAGCTGTGGTTCTTAAGCAGTAGATTGACATCCGAAAAATCATTAGCAAAAACAATATTATACACTTTAATACCAGCGGTTGATGAAATAACTTCTTAATCTAGTAGCTTATCCTAATAGCTGGATGTTCAGGAAAGTTAATGGCGTTTCGAGGCGGAACATACTCAAAGTAGCAGGCGGCTCCCTCGGTGCAGTCAGCATCGGAGGGTTTGCCACAGCAAAGCCAGACGAGACTGTCGAAGTGAATATCGGCTACAAGTCACAGGCGGGCCGGCAAGCTGCACAGAACGCAGCCAGCGACGTTGTTCGTGAGTTTAAGTTTGACGCGCTCACAATTCGTGCACCAAAACAAGCAATAACAGGACTCCAACAACGTGGTGACCTCCGCTATGTTGAGGAGAATGGAACAGTCAAGGCACTCGCACAGACCCTCCCATGGGGAATCGATAGAGTTGACGCAGAAGTCGCTCATTCTAACGGGGAAACGGGCAGCGGCGCCGACATTGCCATCATTGATACTGGTATTGATAGCACTCACCCTGACCTACGAGCGAATCTTGGTACAGGCCAATCTTTCGTGACGACAGGCGGGTATCCAGCGTGGCAAGATGATAATGGGCACGGTACGCACTGTGCAGGGATCGTAGATGCAGTAAACAATAGTCAAGGAGTCGTCGGCGTCTCCACAGAGGCGACACTCCACGCAGTCAAAGTGCTCACCGCCGCTGGAGCTGGCTCGACTTCTGATGTCGCTGCAGGGATCGAATACACGGCTGACCAAGGGTGGGACGTCGGCAGTCTGAGCCTCGGTTCTGATTCTAGTTCCCAGACGCTCAAAGATGCGTGCCAATATGCACAGAACAAGGGTGTTTTACTCGTTGCGGCAGCAGGTAACTCCGGGCCGTGTACTGACTGCGTTGGCTATCCGGCTGCAAACTCATCAGTAATGGCCGTTAGTTCAACAAACAAAAATGACGGCCTCTCGTCGTTCTCCAGTCAGGGTTCAGAAGTCGAGATCGCTGCCCCAGGAAGTGACATTTATTCGACGTATATCGGAGGGACATATGCAACACTTTCGGGGACCTCAATGGCGTGTCCACACGTCTCCGGCGCCGCTGGGCAGCTCATGGCAAACGGCTACACCAACGACGAGGCCCGACAACAGTTGATAAGTACTGCCGAAGACATCGGTCTTTCCGCGAATGAGAGTGGCGCAGGTCTCTTGGACGTGGCCGCCGCACTTGGCTTTGACTCCAGCGATAGCACCTAAGCTCCTATCCATTTTCGCCGTAAGCGGCAGTGAAACTACCCCGGCACCTCCGAATTAATCTGTGCGCAGTCTGTGTGTGTGTAGTTCTCATTCCACAGTTGCTGATTGCTTTTTCTGCCCTAACAGCTACCTTTCTGAACAGTGAGTTGTGATCATGAGTATCATTGTAGAGTTCACCATCGACAAGGAGGATCTGGCATTGGGACGGGCCTTGGCTGGTGCTGGCGATGTCCACATTGAACTTGAGAAGATTATCCCCGCCGGAGATACCCTTATCCCATTTTTCTGGGTAAGTGATCCGGATGAAAAGGGATTGGATGTAAGTGCCACCGAGAGCAAGCACGTCAAAAATCTCGTGCTGCTCGACACTCTGGGCAGCCACGCTCTCTACAAAGTCGAGTGGACGGGTGAGTACGAAGACCTCTTGGCCGGCATCGTTGAAACCGAAGGGACGATCCTTGAAGCGACGGGAACCAAGACGTGGCACTTCGTCCTTCGATTTCTTGATCACGACCACGTCGGACAGTTCTACAACTACTGTACCGACCACGGGATCCCGGTTCATATCGATCGCGTGTACACATTAACCGAGGAAGCACTGCGTGGGCGGATGTTCAAGTTGACGAACGAACAGCGCGAGGCGATTGTATTGGCACTCGATCGTGGGTATTTCAGTATTCCACGGGAGGTACAGATGCGAGCATTGGCCGACGAGCTTGGTATCAGCCAACAAGCGTTTTCGGAACGCCTCTGGCGTGGTCTCGAGAAGGTGCTCGCAAATCTCTTTCGATAATTCAAGCTTCGTTTTCTGGACGGAGTAATAAATTGCCTGTGCCCACAGCCAGTTTTCCTTTACCCCCTTGTCACCACTACCGAACTTATGATGAGGGAGACGATATTAGAGACGCAACTCAGGATACTGGCGAATGAGGATCTTCGCGACGGATGAAGTATACGATCAGTTTACAGGATGGCGCGGAGCTGGAACTCACCGAGATCGGAGTGGCGACCGAAGGTGATACAATCGCGTTTTCAGTCGAGGGCCGCATCGAAGAGATTAATGACGACCTCATAGAGGTCTTCGAGGGCAAGACACTCCAGCCGGTCGCGATCACGTTCGAAGCCGAAGAACCTGAGGAAGAATGAGCGGACCCTGAGAGTTATTCATGGTCGTCGTGGGGTATGAACTGGACGGACTGACGCTTAGAGAAATAGAGAGAAACGACGTTAGTTAGTATGCAATACTAACGGAAGATCTCTGCCCACTGATTCTAATCGCTCATCATCCACCGGCGTAGATCACGAGTATAGGGGTAGTGTCTGTGTTCCATAGAGGCCAGAACTTTACAACTAACACAGCCACCATGTTTATTTGTACCATGGCAGCAAGCCAACGAACAGTGTACCTTCGTCTGGTGTTGATGATTCAGCTAATTTTGGGTCGGACTCCTCCTGCCCGTCTGGATAGCTGCAAGTGGTGTGTTCTAAACCGACTCGATATTTTTCTTCACCACCCAAGAGTGCCGCTGTAATGATGCACGTTGGTTCGACGTAACTGGCAGTGAGATCAACCCTCTGGATTCATGCTACTGGAACACACACACCACACACTCGTGGGGAGAGTGTTTTGCCTGTCATCCACATGTCACTCACTTCCCCACCTTTCCCCCGATTTCTCGCGTGCCTTAGCCGATCGGCGTCGTTCTTCACCAACAATCCCAGTACCACCGCTCAAACATATGCGCAGGTGCTATTCGAGAATTTTTGACGGGCACTTCTATTTACCGGTGTAGTGAATTGTTCGAACAGAAGTAAGGTCAAATGACAACGACAGATACTAAAACAGACAAAAAGACAGCAAAAGACTCCGGCCCATTCACGGGCGGCCGGAGTTTTCTCACAGCGTGTATGGTTCTCCTCATCGGGGTTGCAGTGGCTCACTAGGCGTTCACGGATAGCAACTTGAGCGGGGTTATCTTCGCGCTTTAAATTTCCGTCTTCATCTTAACGGGAATCGGAGGACTTTGGTTCATTAACGTAATTCTGAGCTATCTTAAGAATTAGTACAAAATACTAACCAAAACTACCGGCTTGATCATGACGATCTTCTTTCTGGAAACGGCGAAGTGGCGCAGCTGACAATAGACTAATGTAATTTTGTTGGGCGGCCAGAGGCGGTCAGGGATAGCCATGCACAGCAGAACGGCGACTATAGTTACGGGCTGTGGGTTCACTGGTGCTGGTTTGAAGAGAGCGACGATCGTCCCCACACAGTTTTCGATCCGAGAGGGTAATAACGAGGACTTCTAGACAGATGGTGACATGGGACAATACGAAGAGAACTTGAGAAGCTTCCTGAGCGTCGCATGACTGGGTTGGAAGTGTACATTGAGGACGTGACAGGGGTACCGCTGTAACTGAGAATCGGCATCGACGGATACCGAGGGTGATGCCGAACGGGCTACGCAGTAGCCGGTGTTCGCGAGCACTGAACGCGTACGCCGGTGAGGGAACAGACCACCCTCTCAATTAGTAATGTGGTTACTCATCCTCGCGGACACGGGCGTAAAACCCGTCATCCTCCCATATTTCGAGCGTAACCCCTTTTATCTCGAGCTCGACGGAATGAATTGTGTCCGGGTGGTGAGCGAACAGGTCATTGAGGGCATCGGGATCAACGTGGTCGTAGAATCGGAACTCTGGTGAGTCTAAGTCAATGCTGTCGCAATCGGCCAGTGCTTCGAGGGCGATCTCACACGCGTTTGTTGGGGTTCGCCCGGTCGGTGTCTCATGCACAGCATCCGAATTTGAATGTCTCATGCTTTTCTCCGGGGTCCCAACACTGAGTGGTACACCTCTGGGAAAATTATTAAAAATAACGGCTAAAGTGAAACTGATGCGTGATACCACGACTCTCAGGTGAGGGCAAGATCATTCGCACTATTTAGTGATATACTCCGGGAGACGCCCCTTCGTGAAGTGCTCTTGCATCCCGTCTCTGGTTTTGGCGAGGTCAATTCTGATGTGAAGAGTCACGATCCGGCGGCTGTGCGGATTCCCAGTAGTAATCGAGCAGGTGGTCACCCCAGTGTCGTGCTTCGTCCGTTTCAGCGATGAATTCCGTTTGTGAGTCGTAGGTACCGTCCACTGTCGGAAGCGACAGCAGAAGACAATCCTCCGTAACGGTGACTGCAACTGACACATCGGTCACTCGAATCAGTTCGGTGGCGTCGAGCTGTGCAGAAGCCGTCTCCTTGAGTGAGACTCAATAAGACGGATTTCTGGATTCTCGACATTTTAACGGAGGGGAGAAATATCGCCGCCAACATCTCAATCCGTCTCGACCGTACCCGGACTTATATCAATTCGTGTATGCCGATTTTAACGGATTACGGTCTCATTAAGAAAATCGGGCCAAAGAAGAATAGCGGGCTATACGAACTCACTGAGAAAGGCCGTATCGCACTTGAGAGCCAGAATCAATACGACCCCGACGATACACAAGCGTTCGACGACCTCCTAGAACAGAAGCTCGCCGAGCGCGATGAGTAACACATTGCCGCGTACCGACCCTATGAGCACTCTACTGATCGTTGACGCGTGCAGAGATTTCACCGTTGGACCTCCAGACCGTCACGGTCACGTCGTGAATATCAAATTGGACGGATACATCTTCATCATGAGTATGAGCGAAAAGACTATTGAGCGCGTCCGGGTTGACGAAATCGTAGAGCGTTGAATCTCGCCTCTTAAAGCTAAAGCCATCGTACTCCTCCAGTGCCTCAACGATGATGGTACTCGCTTTAGGTTGCGTATCCTTCATTTGTTTTCTTGGACGGTCAAACATCCACTCTCGCGCTACGATTGGAGAGGAAAGCGAAAAACTGTTGGTAAATATTCATCAGTGAATAAGGATTGCATTATGGCAATGTTCTGTCCTTATCTCTAATTGGTTGTTTTTGTCACGTTTGATGGTACCTACGGCAGAACCGTTATCGCTCTGAGGTGGCTAAGGGGAGTGATGGCAGCGTTAGATAGAGTGTTTGACCTCTTCAGCGAAGAACGACGGCGGTACGCTCTTTACTTTCTTGAGCAAGAAAATGGCCCCGTCTCTGTAGATGAGGTGGCCGAGCAAATCGCTGAGTGGAAAACAAATCCCAGAACAGTACCTATCCCTGAGGAAAAATTCGACCAGATCGAAGTCGAACTCCGTCATAACCATCTGCCGAAAGCATCGGAAGCAGAGTATATCACCTATGACCCCAAGGAGGAGGTGGTGGAAATTACTGGGTCTCCTCCAGAGTTTAAAGCTATTATCTCTGTCGCCAAGGTTATCGAGCGACCTGAACGTGATCCCTAATAGGTTCTCGGAAGTTTTCTCTTACTGAGATCGCTGAGTTGCGGTCGAAGTATAGTGACACTATTGCATTCTCAATTGTTAGTATCTCGAGGCATAATTTGAATTTCCACCCCTCCATCACCCCAAAGCCTGACTGTTACATCATCGGTAGAAAACTCGACAGTGGTATTGGCATTAGCATTTTTTTGAAAGAGATTATTAAGGGCGTCTGGATCAATATCATCGTAAAGCCGAAACTCGGCCTTGGTTAAGTCCTCTCCCTTCTCTTTCTCAATTGCCTCAAGAACTGCGGTGCTCAATGTTTGGTCTTCGTTTGGATGGTAGCGGTCAACCTCGTCTTTCTCTTGAGTATCCATTGCATACTACCCTCGTAGGCAGTCTGCATAACCCCTCTGGCCGTTTACCTTTCTCTGATCGGCTATCGATTATTAAATGGGTTACTCCAAAGAAATCGACCTTTAACAGTCAGTGGGAAACGACGAGCGGCTGGTGTCCAAAATTAGTGACCGATCGTCACCTCTGGCGGACTACTCACCGACGATACGTCGGACTTGGTTGTATACGATGTCGAAACACCAGTAGAACACAACCACGCTCAGAAAAACACCGTTTGTGAACTTCGCCATATATTTTTCCCAAACAAGTCCAGTGAGATAATGTTCGGCGGATGGCAACCTCCGAACGGATCGAAGACGTTAGAATAATTTGTAATATATTGGTGTTGAATTTCCACCATTTCTGGAAAGATTAAATAGGATTGGAAAAGTCTCTAGACTATCCACGATGGAAAGAACAGAGTCACTCATCACGTACGTGCTTCGATCGACAGCACGAACAGACGTCCTCATAGCCATCGCAAATGGACAGTGCTCTGTTCAAATGCTGTTGGAGCAAGGACTTATGAGTGATTCAGCAGTGTACAATGCTCTTTCGGAACTCGAGAATCGAGGATTGATTTCCACTTCGGAGGCGAATGAGTACCGACTAACTGGAATCGGTTCGATTATCGTCAATTTCCTTCGTCGCCAACAGAAAATGGAAGAACTCATTCAGACCGATTCAGAATTCTGGCAGTCTCACGATATCACTGTCCTCCCACGCTCGTTTCAGTTTGATCTAACCGAACTGGTTTCTGGGTGGGTCGTTCGAGCAACTGACACCCGGCCCTCACGAGCAGAGTATGAGGTCGAAGACCGTCTAAAGGCGACAACTTCTGCATGCGTTGTGGAACCAGTGTATGACGACCGGCACATAACCGCATTACTCGATAACTGCGAGAGCTGTCGACTAGTGATGCCAGCGAACGTGCTTTCCTCGCTGCGTAACGACGAACTCCCAATCTCTGATTTTGGTGAGGATCTCGACATTCGTGTCGCCGATGTCTCGTTTGAGTTGGCAGTGACTGATGAGAATCTCTTACTCTCGCTTCCATTCTTCGATGGCTCGTACGACACGCATTCTAAGTTCGTGGCCGATTCAGAGCGAGCACGTAACTGGGGAAGAAAGGTATTCGAACAGATCTGGAGCGATGCAGAACGCGTCGATGACTTACACTGAGCCGTCTCGACCGAACGGCAAGTCACGAAGCGAATTGTAGAGTGCCCGCTTGCCATTATCGGCTAACCCGACCAGATGAATTGAGCTGTCTACTCGGCGCAGGACGTTGCTCGCCATCACCTCTGCCTCGTCATGCGAGGTTTCACGCAGCTCGACGATGTGCTCGGTGAGTTCGGTAAACACCTCTTCGCGTCCGAATGGAACGAGCGTGCGATTCATGGACAAAGGACGGAGCAGAACGATATTAGAGATGAGCCATCCCCAGAGTGAAAGTGTCGTCCTCAAAGCACGGAGGCTTGCACTTCGATACAACCAGAGAGAAAGCGGTTTGCACGTGATGGGACTACGGTAAGCTATGGCGGCTGCGTGGGCACAGTGGGAGCACGTCACGAAAGTTGACCCAGATAAAGCACTGCACGAGGGAGATACTTACGCAGCAATCGCTACCACGGGAACAGATGCACTCATTCTCGGTGGCACCACGAACGTCACCGAGTCTAGCATTCAGTCGATTCTCGCTGCACTTACTCCGGCTGAGATCCCGATCTTCGTCGAGCCGACCTATCGCCCAACTCAATTCCATCGTGAGGGACTCGCTGGCTACCTGGTTCCGATCGTCCTGAATGCCGGTCACCCACCGTGGCTCATCGGTGCTCATCACGAATGGGCTCGCTCCTCCGATCTCGAGTGGGATTACGTGCATCCAGAAGCCTATATTGTTCTGAATCCAGCGTCGTCAGTGGCGACGTACACGCAGGCAGACTGTGATCTCGACAGAGATGACGTCGTTGCTTATGCGGAACTCGCCGAACAGATCCTCGGCCAGGAAATCGTTTACCTCGAGTATTCCGGCATCTTTGGCGATCCAGCTATTGTCGCTGCCACACGCGATGCACTCTCATCAGCGCAGCTCTTCTATGGTGGCGGGATTCACGACTACGATTCGGCCTATAAGATGGCGAGTGTCGCTGATACAGTCATTGTCGGCGACGTGCTCCATGAGGCTGGTATCGAGACGGTCGAGGAAACCGTTCGCGGAGTAATGAATGCGCAGCACAAGTCATAATCATGCCCTCTACGATCACAGCGGGGATTGAGGAGATCGAGAGTCTGAGTCTGCAACCAGTTGCTCTTTGGTTAGTATGTACTGCTAACTACTATCGCCCACCGATTTAACCCGTTCGCGCACAACCACTCGGTATGAGCGAGAATGCTGCACTCATCGCCCGAATTATCGAGCATAATACGGGCGGGCACAACCGTGCGACAATTGACCGCCCCCATATTGGTGTGATCGCAAGTCAGCATAGCCGCTTTGACGGCGATCTCGACGACGCGATAGCCGAGGCCCTTGCCGAAGAATACATCGAGGAACAGGATGGCGAGTACATCGCGACGGAGCAAGTCTGGACTCTCATTCCCGGTACGACTCGCTAGCGCGTCGTTCGATCTGACTCCGTTTTGTACTCTTCTACCTCTCTGCCTCTCTTCGACCATACCCAGTAGTGGCTCTGTTGAAACTCTCACAGTCTGCCAAGAGGTGCGTCCTTCACACAGAATGGCGGTTTCACGGCCAACTAATACGGTGTGATCACCAGCCATCGTCAGGAACATCGTAGGTCCCCTTTGCAAGATCCTCAAGACTCATAAATCCCTTATCAAGAAGCTCGGCGTACAACCTTTCTGGATCCAGATCTACTGCAGATTTCGACGGAGTATCGGCCACCTCTAATTCGGACTCATTTACAGGTTTGTTGATATTCAGCTTGTCGTTGAGTAGTGCTTCTACTGTTTGTACCTCCCAAGGGCTGGCATACGGGGACAGCCGTATCTCCTTGATAAGCATGTCTAAATCGACAGAGACGATAATCGGTTCCTCCCGATAGTTGTCGCTATCTCCACCAGTTGTTGGCTGAGCCCCACGTCTATACTGCTGATAATCATCGAAATTTTCGACGATGTCGTTATGTTTCAGCGTTTTATATTCGGATCTGTCGAATGGCTTTTCGAAGACAACCGCGCGAATCTCCTGTTCAGTTGCATATTCACTATCCTTGTAACTGAACGGAGCACGTGCATATTCGTGTAAAGATGGTTTATGCCCATTTTCGAAGTCACGGTAGACGACACGTTTGATTGCCAGTTGATCCTCACTGAGATCTTCAATTGCTTTGACTAACCCCCCGACAGTCGATTTGATGACGACACCCTCTCCACCGGGTGTATAGTCTACCCATTGCTCTATTGCTTCATGATCAAGGCCAGTCCAACAGCTAATGAACGCACAATTGTTCTGCTCCTGAACTACCTCAACTGGGTTCCTATCCAGCAGGTCTTGCACCAAATCAACTTCATCCCCCGAATCCCACGCTTTCGTCCACCTCTGGTTTGTTTTCTCTGCTTTATCCGCCCGTCTTAGCATCGACTTCAGAGGCAAATATCCCTCCAATGGGTCAGCAAAGTGATCTGGTCACGGATTCCGTTGGATGGTGGCACTCGGTTCTCTGGTGCGCTCAAGCTCAAGACGTTCGCGCCGTATCCGAATATTCGCGACGAAGACGGTGCCGAAGAGATCATCACCAAGAGTCTGGAGCGGTTCGCTGCCCCACCACTCACTGACGACGAGATGATGCGCCAACTCAAGTTTGGTGGGATGAACGAAGCCGTCACGCCGGAGAAAGCCAGCGCCAAAACACTCGATACGGCCAACGATGAGCGGGCACGTGATGCGGCACTGAAAGCCATCTACGACGAGAGCATTCGGCAAGGACGGCCTGGTGAGTTCATCCCGATTGAAGCATGTCTTGATCGACTCACCGACTATCTTCCCGCGAGGGGCGGGGTTGAGACCGCCGAACGAGCATGGCGACATGTTCTCAAGGATATTCCCGAAGCTTACCTCGAACATCGCGAAGAAAACGGGCAAAACCAGGTCAAAGTTCGCTCTCGAAGCTTCATGAACATCGGAAATACGGAGAACGACGGTGGCGTGGACCACTGGGCACCGATGGCCGACGCCTACGTGCCACTGACACAACTCGGCTTCACCGTTGACATCCTCGCACAGGATACCGGCGATATGCCAGACGCGCTTGCCAGCGTTGATGACGCATTAGCTATCCCAGACGATGCGGATAACGAAGATATCGCCGACGCTGTTATGCGCTACCGAAAGCAGCATCCCGTAATGAATCGGTTGGCTGGTGCTCGTGAAGTCTTCATCGAAAGTGAACACACGACCGGTGATAGCCAACCCTCACAGACTGTTCGAAACGTCATGCAGGCAGTCAACGAAGGAAAGCGATGTCTACTCGTCTCGCGGGAACAGACGGCCAGACGTGTCCATACGACGCTTCTCAAGGAGCCGAAGGGCTGTCACAAAGACCATCCCGTTGATGGTGAACAGCGCTTCTACACGCTTACCGGTGACGTGACGATCGACGGCGACCCAATGACCCGCCCCGGAAGCAAAGATAACGTCTGGGTGTACGAGGAAGCGACGGGCGAGTACGTTCTTCGCGACGACGACGGAACGGAGCACGCCCGCTTTGAGAGTGCCGACGCCATCTTTGAGGACGCGACCGCCTACCCGAAGGGTGGTGATCGGTCAGTGAAAGCTCCGATCATCCCCGAATACGACACGGACATGCTGGATATCATCGTCGTCAAAGAGGAGGCGAAAACGCCAGCAGACTTGTTCCTCTATCGTCCTAATGGCGATCATGTCCCGCTGGATATGGCCGCCGATGTAGAACCAGTGAGCCCCACTGAAGAGCCCGATCCCGACACCGAGGACGGAGGCGGTGCATCAGATGTGTTCGACCGACTGAACTCACTTGACACCTGATTCAGTTCACTTGTTCTGCCGAAGATATTCAAGGATCACATCGCCGTGGCACGCTTTTGGCGTGCACCAGCACCCCAACACCTCGCCGAGTAACTCCTCTTTTGCCTGTTCTCGTAGTTCTGCCTGCTCGTTAGCATACCACCACTCCCGATAGGCGTCGACACACCCCTCCCGCGTGTGTTGTCCCCCATCCTTCTCCATACGGAACGGGTTTCCGTACTTCGTGGAGCGGTCAATCATCGTCACGCCGTTGCGACCGTGGTTTCGGACGTTGACGAGAGTTGTCTTGGGACTCCCTGTAAGGGTGGTTTGTGTGGTGTTATTCATCGTTCTCTCTCCGGCTTCGAATCAATGCCTCGATCGTGTCAGCGACCGGGATACCCTCATCTTCCAGGGCAGCAGTGAGCGCCCGGAGTTCCTCTTTCAGATGCTGGTTCTGCTGCTCCAATTCATCGACACGACGTGCTAAGTCGTCTACTGAAGCTGCTGGGCCGTGCTCGCTATTGAGATACTCCTCCACGAACGTCTCTCCGTCGTCGGTAAACGCCCACACTCTCGCCCGAGAGCCACGGCCAGCATACTCCCGTCCGCTTTCCTCGATCAACCCCCACCGCTCCAGGAGCTCCAGATGGTGTCCGATGCTCCCCGTTGGAACGCCAGCACGCTCCCGAAGTCGAGAGGTATTAAGCGTTGAACCATCAGATTGTTGAAGTACCCTGAGCAGGGCACGGCGACGGTCGCCTAAATTCTCAGCCATCTCCTCAAACGTCGGTGCATCATCGTCACTTGTTTCAGGTTCTGGAGAGGTGCTCATAGTAGCCATATTTTCCCCGGAAGGCCATAATAATATCGCAAGGGATAGCTATATTCACACTTCCCGAAGGAAAAAGACTACACAGACAATCATCGGTAAGCAATAGAGAACAGACAGGGAACCAAACGAACTACCAACCAACAAACATAGACGGAACACTGGAAATCCAGGGGGCGACCGACAGGGCGGCACCCCCCTCATACGAAGAGAAAATGGCACCCCAAACTGTCGAGAAAATGAACACCCCACAGAAGCAGATGATGAACAGTATACGCGAAAAGGGCACCCCAATGGGCTACCAGCAGAGGCAGCTGCGGTCAGGCGACAGAGCAAACATCCGGGAGCAACAGCACCCGGACAGTCTGCCATGAGCGAATCCTCGAGGTCGACCAGGACACGAAGAAGAGGACAGTCCACCATGCAGAACAACCGGGAACGAAGAACACCGAGAGATGGGACAGTCAGGCCGTGCCGGACAACCGTGAGAAAACGAACAACGAAAGGGGGACAGTCCAAGAGTGCGACCAGCGGATCCGCTGAGAACAGCGTGGTGCCAACAGCAACAGCGATACAGCACTGGCGGCAAGCCGCCATGAGGAGCACCGGGAAATGTGTCGGACAGCAAGAAACCGCACAGCGGGAAGGCCGCAACAGCAACAGCACAGCGACCGCGACAGCGGAAGTGGAATGACGGCCAGCACAAGCGAGTATGGCCGCGACATCCTTGGAATAGCAACAGACGAGAGTACAGGGGACAGTCTGCCCTGCTGGGACAGAAGAGGAAACCACTGAGCGCCTGTATGGGGTGCCAGTCTCCGCACTGGAGTGGGGTGCCGACGAGCGACACGCAGTCAACCAATCTTAGTGCACTGACTGGGGTGCCAGCAGCACGCACTCACGGAATGCCCGTGTGACAGCAGAGGTGGGGTGCCACATAGCGCCATATTGGAGTGCCAACAGGAGAGCGACCGTCTTCCACAGAACGCACGAGGGGGCGGCAGTGAGCAGCACTGCCAGACTGTCCACAGGAAGTCAGGGGAAACCGCCCCTGAGACGGTACAGAGCAGCACTCTGGACTGTCGAAGACTGAGCAGTACTCCACAAGTGAGAGTGCTAGAGCCGATTGGACTGTCCTCTTAGTACCAGCAGGAGTGAGTCATCTCCAGTGACGGTGGGACTGTCGAGCGAGCTCTACGTACATCGGAACTCCGGTGTGTCACCAGACGGGACTGTCAGAAGCACTGCGACTGACTGTCTGCGGGTCGAACAGACTGATGAAAACCGGTGTGTTTCATCTGGGTGGGTACCCGTCTGTGCCGGCCGACTGTCCACCGATCGCCAGTGGCGGTCATTCGGCGCTGCTGGGAGGTCAGCTGAGGCTGGTCGGTGCGGAGCGTTCGGTTCGGCGTGCGTCCATTCGCTCGCCCTCGCGCATCATTCGGTACCCGCAACGTTGAACTAAACAGAGTGACGACCACCGGTATGCATCGGTCGCTCCCCGCGTTCAGCCTGATACTGCTCATCGTGTGTGCAGGCTGTCTTGGTGGTCTCGGATTCGGTAGCAGTAGCGAGACTCCACCGCCGACCACCACGAACAAGGAGACCCAGACGACTACGACCGTCAGCACGACCACAGCACCGGCGGAATCTACTACAGCGACCACGACAATCACGGAAACCCAGACGCAGACACGGACGCAGACGACGTCTCTGCGGCAGCCAACGACGGCAAACATTGATACCCCAGAGGGTAGCAAACGCTTCCAAGCTCGTGTTATCAAGGTCATCGATCCGACAACGCTCAAGATCAAACACGATGGGAAGAACCGGACCGTTGATTTGATCGGTGTGAGCGTTCCTAACAGCGGCCAGATCCACAAGAAGGCAGTTCACTATACGAAGTCACAATTGGATCATCAAGTGGTGACAGTCGTCTCTGATCCACAGGTGGGTGCAACAGGCGACGGCCAAATGCAAGCGTACGTCTACATTGGGAATTTCATGTTCAACAGTGATTTGGTTCGTATCGGCTACGCTCGTGTACCAGACAGTCAGTCAGCAAACGAGCGGAGTTTGAGCGGACACAACAAGAGGCTAAGCAAGGCGGCTACGGCCTGTGGAAGAACACGACGATAACGGTCTAGCTAGGTCAGCACATATTATTAGAATAAAAGTATTTATTCCATGGGGAACAATATTTCAACCACTATACACCCCCAGTCATGGTTACGTCCTGCGGTCTACGTGAGCGCTATCGGCCTGTTTGTCCTCGGACTCGGGATCACTGGCGTTGCTGTCTCCGGTGAAATCGACGGCGATTACATGGTTCAAATTGACCACGTGAGCGCATCGACCACAGAGTCGACGGTTTCCTATGCTGATCTCACATCGGCAGAGAAAACCGTCTTCGACCGAGTGAAATCAGGACAAGCAGCAGCCCCCGTCGAGGGAGCAACCTTGGAGACGTTCGCCAACAACGCTGTTCAGTATCAGGGAGACGTCTACACTCTTGAAACGGTGTATGATCCAACCACGCTCACACCACTTATGGCTGGATTCGGGATCGCACTGGCTGTGGCTGGGGGCACACTCTTCTTCTTGAGGCGCTTACTTGATCGGCGGTCGATTTCCATGCCAGCTACTATGTTCTAACTCCAATAGCTCTGACATTATCCTCTTAGATGACCGATTTCGGTGTCACTGCCGGTTGTTGCACTAAGCAGAACTAAGAGAGTCTGGCAGTCGTATCGAATTTGCGTACTTCCGTCTGTAGTTTGAATGGGTGCTAGCCGAGATCCTGCCACTACCTACTAAAGCCAATAGTAGCGTCCACGTTGTGACTTTGATACTCTCAGTAATTAGTGAAGATACTATTCTACTGATTGGAGTGGTTCCTTCGGCTTCACGAGACGGTCATGCACATGCCGTACACCGACTCCAAGGATGAAGGCTGCTGTTCCGACGACAACGGTGTATAGCCCGACAGAAAGAAGAAGAGTGTTAATCGCACTGATTATCGTTGGCTCTCGACCGAGCGGAGCATCTGTGAGTGCGAACGAAAACGCGAATGGAAGTAACCCTGATGCAGCAAGGAACCAGCTTAGAAAGAACCCACTGTTAAGATAAGCGTTCACTGTCGCAGCACCAAACGTGACGATGACGAGTAGCTGGGAATAATGTGTACTCGAAAGCCACTGGCCAGCAGGCGTGTAAGTAAGCACCGTAAACAAAATTGCGATAGCTAGTCCAACAATCAAGGAACTAATCGATACACGGTAGTTCCGACCAAAGAGGGATGTGTACAGACTAGTTCCTGCCATGAATACATGATGAAAATTCAAGATAATAAGCTTTCTCTGCCACTTAGGTGTTTGAAGGATCTCAAAAAGCGCTATTGTTGGTTAGTAGATTATACTAACTCAAAAACCTCCGTTTCCCTCGAATTGAGGTGAAAAAGAGAGAATTGACGGCAGGTTACTCCACTACCTCCCAAATAGATTGATTACTTCGGCATAGATTGGCCTCATGTTAAATAGAGAGCGTCTATCATTCAGGCTTGTCAGACGACGGAGTATCTGATCCTATCACGTCCTCATAGCCAGCGTGGAGTTGTTGGCGGAAGACGTAGATGAGGATCGAGACGAGGGCGATGGCGATGACTGAGAGACCAGGACCAAGGGCGAACAGAAGCGTTGCAAGGATGAGGAACAGGATGAAGAGTGGCCAATCGTCAGCGCTGATCACAGTAGTCAAAGAGTAAAAATACTCCATAAGAGAATATAAGCTTTGTATCATGAGCTACACATGCATTCGTACCACAGGAATCACACAGATTGATAACAAGGTACCATGGGGAGCTCTTGAGTAAACGAACTCCATTAAATTGGAGAGAGGGGAACGGGATTACGGAGTTCCCACGTATTTGTGGCGTTCATAGAGATACAGGTAGGGGAGCACGAGTGCGAGCGGCGGGACGATCATCCAATAATACCAGCCAGACGGGTCCCAGTCAGAAACGGTGGTGACATATTGTTTATCGAAGTACACAATGAGCGGGGACAAGAGCATTATAACACCCCCTAGGAGGGCGAATGGAGCCGCGATCAACGACGAGTAGACATCGGTTGGGAAAGCAACTGCAAGGAAAGCTAAAATCGGAAAGATCGCTACAAGCACACCGATGAGCATCCACCACTTTTCAGTGGGTGGGTGTTCAGATGTCGAGACAACTGTTTCGCTCATAATATAGTGAACGACATCTCTAATCATTAATTTATGCACAGTCACGGGTAGCAATCAGGGGTCGCGTCGCCAAGGGAGAACACCTCAAGAGAAGTCTTCCGTCGGTGGATCATATCGTCCGTTTTAATCACCACACACTCGCTCCTCATCTGGCGGAACGAATTCTAACTCAACAATTGCTTGCGAAGGCGCACTACTATCTCTTAATTCCCACTTCTCAAATCTTCCAACCAGTACTGTTGGGGTGCCAAATGCCTTCTGTGCTGGCCACTGCTTGAGTGGCAGTTTGAAAAGAAACTCATCGTCATCAACTTGGGATGTAGGACACCAACTCATGCTTGTTGTCGGAGCTACAAGCTGAGTGTCTGCCACGAGAGCCGCAATGAAGTGCGTAGAAAAATCGATGGTACGACACGTATGGCGGATGGTAACTGGTAAGGCGCTCAAATCGAGTTGTTGGTCGATATCGCTTTTTGTTGTGAAGAGTGCTGCATGAATTGTTGCGCCGTCAGTAGATGCAGGTGCAGCTTTGAGAGGTTGTTCATTAAACGATGCTTGTGAAGTTTCTATTTGCACTGGTTTTTGTGATGAGCTACCAAGTGAGAGACCTGCACATCCACTAAGCGCCGTCATTCCTAGCAAAGAAACGCTGCTAAGAAATGATCGTCGCGATTTACCGGGAATATCCATGACAGAGTATAGATATTGGAGAATATGAACTTTGCTCTTAATAGAAACTCGGGTGATTTTGAGACAGATGGAACAACTCGTTGCTAACTACAGAGCGTAGATTTATCGCAGTAGAGAATCAGTTAGTTCCATGAATAGACTCGGCGTCAATAGTCGGTGGCTACTCACCGAAAGCCTCCGCATCGGAACAATCCTCTTAATCGGCTTTCTACTTGCCCATTTTCTCGACGAATTCATCGCAGCATTCGGTATTGAACTCCTCTATGGGCTGCGGAGTACCCTCACTACCGTCATCCAATATACTGCTCTTCTTACTGGATTACTCTACACGATTACGAAGGGGATTGATGCCTCTTCGTCATCTGCTATTCATCGTGGCGATTAGCAGTTAGAAAGCAGAAAACCGGCTTCATACGTCTTTTGTACTATCTGTAGCTACAATTTGTAGTATCTTTGGATTAATTATTAAATGCAACGCGATAATTATCAGTTAAAATATTTAGAACTGAGATAATAACTGAGAAAAAGGATAGGGGCGATGAGAACAAAGACAAACCAAAGACCAGGATCAAAGAGGATAGTTCCGACGGAACGATGAGGATAGTATATTTTTGCCCAGATCAACATTCCAATGAGGAGCATGCCAAGGACGGTAAGACCACCGAGTGCAGGTCTTTCCTTAAGATATTCATTGAGAGCGTTGGTCATTTGTTACCGATTATTTCTTTGTTGGCAAGCGTTAAAAATCTATCATTGATCCGTCCTCGCTCACCTTCATCTGAGGAGTGTGGAGTTTTACAGCCCAAGGAGCAATAGAGAGCGTCTATTTACCCAACAAGCCGGCCTTGTGTACTCCGAGAACTAAAATCGAAATAGCAGCGAACCAGAAAATCGGATCAAAGCCGAAAATATCTGGGAGTGGAGATCCACCGAGGAGTCCTACCAGTGCCATTATTAGAATAGACACAAGGCCTACGATCTCTCCCAAGACTTTCCTCTGTTCGGTAACCGTTATCCCTATAATTGTGCCGATAGTGTGATAAATTCCTGTGCACGGTACACCACGGATTGCACATAAATCAATTTGGGGTCACGGAGGTGTTCTACTTCCGCTTATACTGCTCACAAGCAGTAACCCGCCTTAAATCAAGGTGTTCAAGAAATCGACCTCGCTGCCGACGCCCATTCTCATCCAAACTATCAGCTTTCTCGGCGTTCTCGTGATCGAATTCAGTAGCCGATTGGAGGTGAGAATCGCGTTGCAAGTCGATCAGCGTCGATCTCGTCGTCCCGCGCCTCCTCCAGGACGATCGCAAGCTCACTGTGGAGTGTATCGAACAGGGCCGTCTCACAGAGCAGACACGGACGGTTTGCTCCGAATCGCTGTAAACAGTCGCCAGCCAGAGCGAAAGTGGAGACGTCAAAGGTAGTATACTCTAATAGCTGGTGCCAGCCCCAGTGCCGTTCGGAAACAAATGGATGAGAGAATGGGGAGGGCCGAAGCGGCAGGGGTGGTAGTCGTCAGAGGCGGCAAGGAATTGCGTAAGCCACTCACCATCGACGTGGTCTATCTCTTCTCTGGATAGGGGTCTTCGAGGGCCTTGAGGAGTGTGACGCGTTAGCGAAGGTGGGATAGAGGTCAGAGACGAAGCGCTCATCAGACTCGTTGTCCTAGCTTGAAGAAGTGACGCAGGAGATCGTCGAAACACTGTCCATTGATCCATTCGCCGTGATGAACACGGTTGGGCTCATCGCGTTCGCGCTGGTTGGCGCAACAAAGGCAATACGCGAGGAGTTTGATATGTTCGGGGTTACCGTGGTCGGCCTCGCCACGGCATTCGCTGGCGGGATGACCCGTGACATCCTCGTCAATCGGATTCCGCTCGCACTCAAATCCCCCGTCGAGATCGGTCTCGGCTTGCTCGGAGTTGGGCTGGCGATAGGGGTGAGCGCTGCACTCGAGTCAGCCGACACTCATCCACTGACACTGCTCTCGGATGCGATCGGGCTCGCCGCGTTTTCTACGACAGGCGCCATCGTTGCAACGCAGGCCGACATCTCGGCCTTCGGCGTGGTTGTGATTGCGACGGTCAACGCGGTCGGAGGTGGTGCCGTCGCGGATATCCTGCTAGATCGCTCACCGTTTATCCTCCTCGACGATTTCTACGCCAGTTGTGCGGTACTGGGTGGCAGCACATACTGGGTCGTCGCCACTGCCGGCGGCTCAGACGAAACCGCTGCAGCGGTGTGTGCAACGATGGTCGTTGGAACACGAATAACTGCACTCATCTACGGATGGACGCTCCCGACAGCACAAGTACTAGGGTTAACACGGAACTAGAGGGGCTCAACAGTCAAGCGAGGGGGAGACAGATGGCGGATGAATCTTTCGTCGCTCAACCCGTCCGAGTGTTTCGGTCAGCATCGACTAGCTACCGTCGGTTGCACCGTTCTCACAGCCAGTCATCCCTCCAGGCGTCGAGTGACTCGAATACGGGACAGAGGGCGTCCCCCTCCCACCGCGAGCGGTACTAAGCTCGACCAACCATTACTACCCTGGCTCCATTCCTTTATCGATAAGATTTCTAAGGGCGGATTCTGATTTTTCGAGCTCCCCAAGCCCCATCCTTTGAAGTTTGTAGTCTGCCTTCGAGAACTGGATTCTGATCACAGCATGCTTCGGACCACGGTGGGTGTTCGAAATCCATGGCAGAATTTTATATAAGATGTATTGTTTACGGTGCTTTTACATATCCGTATCCTTCGTCCTGCAGTCGCGCAAGTTCACCTGAGCCAGTTGGCACTCCTTCAACGCCAGAAAGTAAATCGTCGTCCGATGCCCCCATTCCGCGGAGCGCGTTACGACATGCACGAAGCGAAACGTCTTGGTTGAGGAGATCTTTGATCATCTCGCGATCCGCTGCCGTTTCGCTTACAAACATGCGCACACCAGCCGCATTTGCGACGATTGCCACATCGTCGTCTGGTGACGACACACTCTGATCGGCGATGAGATTCAGCGCATTCACCATCGCCTCTCGCTGATCAGCAGGCTGGACACTGGAAACGTGGAATACTGTTTTCATCTTCTATTGGCACATCGTGGTCTTCAATAGGTTTTTGTGCTTTTTCTTTTGCTAATCTCGATTGAATCTCATGAGAAGGGCTAACATAGTTGGCGCTGTTTACTTGAGAAGGGGAAATGAAATGACAGAGACATCATCAGGAGAGTTTACGTCGTTTGTCACGCCGGAGAGTTCCGGTGAACGTCTGACCTTCGATGGCTGTGACGTCCACGTCGTCCGCCACGATGCAGGAACGCAACGGGAAGCTCACACTCACGGCGAAGAACATATCATCTTCATCAGATCAGGAACGATGCGATGGGGAGTCGATGGAGAAACGCGTGAAACAACGCCAGGGGATACGATTGTAACGCCGGCAGATGTCCCGCATAGTTGGGAAGTCATCGGTGATGATCCAGCATTCGTTGTGTGCGTTACTGCCCCACCAGAATCGGAGAGCCAGCCTGGCGAGATATAGCCCTCAATATACATGAGAGTCACTCGGGAACACTCACCCGAGACGAATAATTGACACAAAGGACCATGAGCCAAGCAAAGAACATTCCAGGAATTCATCACGTAACAGCGATCGCGACGGATCCACAGCAAAACTTCCAATTTTATACCGAGGTTCTCGGATTGCGATTCGTGAAGCGAACCGTCAACTTCGACGATAAATATACGTATCACCTTTACTACGGTGACGAAGTCGGCCATCCCGGAACGGTACTGACGTTTTTCCCGTGGCCAAATGCCATGCCAGGGCAGCGAGGATTCGGAACCGCAGACACAACCGCATTCCTCGTTCCCCCCGATTCGCTTGACTACTGGATTAACCGGCTCGATACCAACGATGTTGATTACTCGGAACCGACAAGGCGATTCGATGAACAAGTACTCGGATTCACTGACCCAGACGGTCTCCGTTTAGAACTGGTTGGCCACCGAGGTGCCACCACCAGTGAGCCGTGGCACGAGAGTCCCGTCCCAGCAGACCATGCCATCCGAGGATTCTATGGCGTCACACTCGCGTTGGAAGGGTACGAACAAACCGCTGATTTGCTTGAGAACACGATGGGATACGAGTACGTTGGTGACGAAAATGGACAGCGCTTTCGCTACCAATCAACGGGTGCAGACCTCGGAACAGTAATCGACCTGCACTGTGTACCGAATCTTCAGCCAGGGCGCGTCGGTACTGGAATGGTTCATCATATCGCGTATCGGACGGCCGATGACGACGAGCAATTAGAGTGGCGTGAAGACCTCATTGAGCGTGGACTCAATGTGACGCCAGTAATCGACCGTCAATACTTCCATTCGATTTACTACCGGATTCCGGCCGGTGTACTCTTCGAAATCGCCACCGATCCCCCTGGCTTTACGAAAGATGAACCCGTTGAAGAACTTGGAAGCACTCTCAAATTACCACCATGGTTTGAGCCGGAGCGCGAAGCAATCAAGGCACGGCTTCCTGAACTCTAATCGAATACGTACCTAACAGCTGTTCCAGCAGAAAAATGTCGAACCAATAGAATTCCAACAGAGCCCGGCATCCTGAACTCCACCTCGCGTACCGAGCGTGTTGGGAACTGGATCACAAAACGTGAACCGAGGTGGTCATGTATGCGAGTACAGCGCCGTGTCCGATGTGTGCCGATGGAATGGTTACAGCTGACTTCGGACGAGTTGTCTACAGCGTCGGCAACGACGAGGTGGCAAATTCCACGGCAACGAACCATCAGTTCGATCGGCAATTTCTATGGTGTGCAAGGGATCGTCGCAAGAGAGCGCGTGTAGAATACTTCGTTTCAAGTTCGTCACTTCGGCTGTCACTCTTGTATTTCGAGGAGTTCTTGGTAACGGTTTCTAATCGCGACTTTACTGACGTGAGCAGCGTTGCTCACCGTCTCTTGTGTGAGGGCTTCGTTCGTCAGATGGGTTGCAGCGTAGAGGGCAGCCCCCGCGAGTCTGGATGGACTCTTACCACTATGGACACCCTGTGCCTTCGCCGTTTTCAGAAGCTCACGTTCCTGTCTCCTTAGTGGTGTCACTTGTGTCCGTCCCCAGGGAACCGGACGAAATCGGAGTCCACACTATCTTAATCCTCTGGCAACGAAACACTCTCTATGGATCCGGATGAGAATCTCCGCGGTTGGGCCGAACGCTCAGGAGAGTTTTCGCCTGCGTACTACGCCCAGATTGGGTCAAACGAGGTAAGTGAGACCCTCGCTACGGTGTTTGAGTACTATGTGCGTGAGGATGCCGCGATTCTTGAAGTTGGTTGTAGCTCTGGTCGTCATCTCGCTCATCTCCGTGACAATGGCTTCAAGAACCTTACTGGGATCGACATTAACGATGAGTCGTTCGACGTGATGGCCGACCAGTATCCGAAACTTGCCGCAACAGGGACATTTTACACTGGAGCGATTGAAAATGTCCTCTCAGAGTTCTCTGAGAATGCATTCGATGTTATCTACTCAGTGGAAACGTTACAGCATATTCACCCTGAGAACGCGAGGGTGTTCGACGAATTAGCTCGCGTCACGAGCGATTTGCTTATCACCGCTGAAAACGAGGGGAACAGCCCACAGCGTGGCCGGGAAGGTGCTGAAATGAGCTACGTTCATGACGAGTTTCCGATTTACTACCGTGATTGGGAGCGTGTTTTTTCTGACCTCGGCCTTGCCCAACTTGTGTGCGAACCGAGTAACCGTGATACGGTTCGCGTGTTTCGGGTGCCCTGACGGCTACAAAGACATTTCCGCTTCATCACCCTCCACGCCTGAAAAGAGTATATGCGCTCGTAGTCGTGTTCCTACTTTCAGCGCACGATCGCCGGGCAACCGATTCCTGTCGGCAATTCCATGTGGTTTCGCGTCGTACACTAAGTGATCCGAGATGACCGTAATTACCGGGATGACCATGTCTCTGGACGGGTTCGTCGCTGACCGGGACGGTGATGCGAGCCCGCTGTATCCCGACCTCACCGCGTTCGATGACAACGAGATCCTTCAGGAGTCAATCGATTCGACTGGCGCGGTCGTGATGGGACGGGGTGCCTACGAGATGGCCGAGGGTGATCTGACCGGATATGAGTATCAGGTGCCGATCTTCGTCCTGACGCACCACCCACCCGACGAGGAGCCAAAAGGTCAGTCGGAAGGGGGATTGACGGTCGAGTTCGTTACTGATGGACTCGAGCGGGCGATTGAGAAGGCGAAATCTGCGGCAGGTGAAAAGGATGTCACGGTGGTCGGCGGGGCGGACGTCACCCAGCAATGCCTCCGGACCGGGCTGTTCGATGAACTCCATATCGCCCTTGTTCCGATATTTCTTGGGAAGGGCCTCAGGCTATTCGAGAATCTCGGTGATGACCTCCCCGAGGTTAAACAGGAGCAAGTGATCGAGACGGACTGGGCCGGCCACTCGGACGCCACGTATTTCGTATTTCGAAACAGCGCCTGAGGAGTACTCGTCGAAAGGAAGCGAGATGAACATCTTGGAATTGATAGGGAGGAGACGCAGGATGAAACCCGAGTTCGTGTGTATGACTAACGATTAGACGACCTATTCTACTGTTTCATAACGGGCAAAGTAAAGGAGAACAGCGACGATACTACTAGCGAGTAGAGCATCGCTTCAAAGAGTGCGATTGCCTTCCAGACGGTGACGAACTCTTTTTTGGATAGTTGATGAGATGCTTCTCCGGCGTACTGTTGTACTTCTGAGGTTACCGCCGTGTTCTCGGCGACGAGTTTTCGGAGATGGCCGTCCGGCCAGACTTTGAACACGTACGGCGAAAGTTTGAGGCCAACGCGTTCCAAGCGAGAAGGGAGCGTCGTGATGTCTGTTGCGCCGATCACGACCAGCGCGTCCACCGCTCCGGGTACTGAAATATAAGTTCTTGGGAGACATGCCCCCCGAACGAGTGCCCCCATTAGTTTTACCGTCTCATGGTCAAGGTGATCGATTAGCGCTCGTAAATCTTCAGCCACCGATACCACGCTGAACTCCTCTCCAATGGGCTTGGAGGCTCCGTGTCCACGGACGTCCCCAGTCAGAACGCGATACCCTGCAGCGACGAGCGGTGGACTTGCGGGTCGAACATGCGGTGATCCATCGATGCACCGTGAGTGCAGGCAACCAGTGGCCCGTCTTCCGGGCCCGTGATCCAGTAGTGGATTTCAGAACCTGATCGGCGGAGCTGGCCACGTTCAGTCCGCGATTCATCGGGTCGCTCACTCATCCCCTCTTCCGTGTTCATACTTGATTGAACATAAGTTTGCGTCGGAAACGTTTAATTTGGTTAATGAACGCGTGAACTCTCGTGTAGTCCATCAGTCACTCCTGGGGGAAAGATTCTCTACTGATTATAGAGTCTGATTCGCGAGTGAATCGACTTCTTCGTAGTACTCGATAATTTCCTTCATACACCATTGATTGAGTCCTTGTGACGCGAGCGTGCACACTGTTGTCGAGATTGGTTTTTGTTTGTATGCAGCATAGAGCCCATAGAGTCCGACAGGGATGCTCACCGTGTTGAGAATCTGTGGGTAGCCGAGACCGATGAGAGGATTCCCGTCATTCGTCCAGCGTTCTTCGGCCCTGACTACTTTGTACATCCAGTCATCTGATTCTTCGGTAGGTTCGCGGAACAGCACCGGATTGAGGATCATGAACAGCACGGCGAGTCCTAACACCTTCCATTTCCGGTGGTAGAGCGCGCCCACGATCACGAACCCCGCTGCCATCCGACTCCAGCCGCTCTTCGGATTGGAGTGTCTGGCCCAGATGGTCTCCTTGTCCGTCAAATTTCGGAACGCATCGGTCACTCGATTCACCACCTTCATGTGCACTGCCTATCTTTGTGAGGCGTTCCATATAATCATAAGCTTTCTTCGCCTAATCGTGAGGGGGCAGTCACAGTGGATCCCCGCCGACCTATTCTCGCAGCTGCATCGACCATACGCCGTTCTCGTGAGGTACTACCATACGTGAATCAGTTCGTGGCGCACCGTCGAACTGAATTGCTCTCAACCGTGTTGTTCGTAGGCGCCCATGTGAGCGCGATCGTGATCTCCTCTGTTGCAGGGTCGTACTTTGTAACTCCTGTCTGTCATTGCGCTCGATGTGAGATTTCCCAGTCGATCGTTTCGACCGGCAGGTTGGGAAAGTACCCGTTCGCTGCGCACCCGGAGTCAAACGCGGGAAATACGCGCCTCCGAGTAACGAAAAGCGTTCGATATATCTGTTTATATGTAAATACGAGAGATTATGACGATGATTCGGATTCAGTCATCTTGTGAATGCCAGGACTGGCTCACCGTAAATTAATTAATCGGTTAGTTAAATGGTGGGGATATGGATTCGCGCCATCGAAATGCGGCATTCTTCCTCACCGCGGCGATTCTCACTGGCGGGATGTATGTCGCCAATAAAGCTGGGCTTCCGTATCTCCCGCCCGTTTTCTTCGCCTCACTGCGATTTCTCACTGCCGCAACTCTCCTCCTTCCGTACGTTGCGATCCGCACGGAACCGCTCCACCCGCAAACGCACACCGATTATCTGACGATTCTCGCCAGCGGTGGGCTGGTGGTTGGAGCGGCGAACGTCTTTCTCTTCGTCGGACAGCAGTACACCACAAGCGCGACGGCGGCGATTCTCATCAGTCTCAGCCCGATTCTCACCGTCGGACTCGCCGCTGTCGTTCTGCCGAGCAACCGTCTTACACGGAGAGGTGTAGGAGGAGTTGTTCTTGGACTCGTCGGCGTCAGCATTGTCGCGCATCCAGATCCATCGAATTTCTTTTCAGTCACAGTGATCGGGATGGGGATCCTCTTTCTCGCCGCGGTTTCCCTCGCCATCGGCGGTGTCGCGCTCCGCCACTTACAGAGTTCACTGTCTCCGCTCGCGATTACGGCGTGGGCCACGCTCGTCGGCGGGCTCGCGATGTTCATACTGAGTCTTGCACGTGGTGAGCCCATACAGACCGTCTCGTGGACACCGGTTGCACTCCTCGCGGTCGTGTACAACGGGATTATTGCAACGCCGATCGGCTACGTCGCGTATTTCAGCTTACTCGAAGCCGTAGGACCCGTTCGAGTGAACCTCCTCACATACGTCTCTCCGCTCGTCACGGCACTCCTCGGATGGCTGCTTCTCGGAGAACAGCTTTCGCTACTAACCCTCGTTGGATTCGTCGTCATCGCGACGGGGTTTGTCCTCATCGAGTATCAAAGCCTCACACGAGAAGTCAGCCGACTCCGACGTGCGCTCCCTTAGGATGGGATGTCGTACGAGAACACGTCTACGCGTCGGTGGGCTTATGATGCTAACTAACCGATTAATGGACCAATGAGTTCCCCAGAGGATCGACAAGAACGAGCGGGATCAGCTGAGACTCGGGCAGCGATTATGGAGGCGACTCATCGAGCGCTCTGCAAGCACGGGTATGCCAACCTCTCGATCCAGAAGATCGCCGACGAGTTCGAGATGACGACTGCTGTGCTGCATTATCACTACGACACGAAGGAAAAGCTCCTTTCGGCGTTTCTGGAGTATCTTCTGGACAACCTCGTCGACGAACACACAAACCAGTTCGATATCGAGGCAATCGAGGACCCTCATGATCGACTCCTCGTGATCGTCGACGCCCTGCTCGTCGTCCTCGTTGGAATCGACAACCCGGATCGGCCGATCGAACGGGCCGATGACCGTCCGCCGCTCGGCGGAGAGGAACTCAGCATGGCGCTGTTGGAGTTGCGAGCGCAGGCTGGTCGAAACGAGTCTTTTCGTGAACAGTTCACCGTCAACTACGACTACGCCTGGGATCTGATGGTCGCGACGATCGAAGAGGGCGTAGAGCAGGGTGTGTTCCGCGAGGTCGACCCCGGACAGGTTGCGACCCTCCTCCTCGCGACGATGTTGGGCGGGCGTGCCTATCACGTCTCGCTCACGCACGACGATGTCGCTTCCACGGTGCGTAACGCACTTGTCGACCTCATCCTTGACGATCTTCTCGTCGCACGCGACGACTGAGCTCAATCCCATGCGAGCGGTTTACGTTGATTTTTCGAAGAGAGACTGAGAGCTTACGAAAACTTTACAAGGGAATCTAACTAATCGATTGATTAGATATGACGGCCCAACTCGACTCACGGTTCATCGCCTCGGAGGTCACCCATGCCTGAGATTCAAACTGGCTACATTCCCGGCGCACTCGGTCGTATCATCGAACTCCACGAAACCTACTACAGCGAGTACTGGGATCTCGATTACGAGTTTTCACGTGAAGTCGCCGTAGAACTCGCGGAGTTTCTCGGGCGCTATGATGATGCAGACAACCGACTCTGGTTGGTGATGAGTAACCCCGACACTGACGACGAACGGGAGGTCATGGGATCGCTCGTCATAGACGGTGGTCACAACGATGACGAAGAGGGCGCACGTCTCCGCTGGGTTGTCCTCGCACCAGAACTCCACGGGCAGGGCCTCGGCCGTGAATTGATGAATCGAGCAATAGCGTTCTGCGAAGAGGTTGGCTTCGAGCGGGTATATCTGTGGACGTATGAAGGTCTCGAAGCGGCGCGTCATCTATACGAGGAGCGCGGATTCACGCTCGTCGAAGAGGAGACTCGACAAGATTGGGGACCGGAAATCACCCACCAGAAATTCGAGATCTTCCTCTAAACGGTTCACTGTTTGATGGCCGAACGCAATCACCAAGGGAAACGATACAACCCCGCAAATACGTCATCACGGGTGCGAGAAACTGTACGCACCTGCCCCTTGGTTGGGAGTACCTTGGACAGTTTGGCCCGAATGTGATGTTCGAAGGTACGGGGTGTGGCGGTGTCGTGATCGTCGCTCTGCCTCGTCAGCGGGATGACTCGACCACCCCCGAGAACAGCGGTGTTCCCTTCTGGAACCAAAATAAGTAAGGGTCATTTGAGTGGAGTTGCGGGACGAACTTTCATCTTCAGCGGACCTATGATGCGTGGTTTCGGCCGAGTCAGTGAGGGAAGACTTTCTCAGATCGGCCCTCAATTCCCCCGTCTTGTCGAACGAACAATAGTAACGAGGGACTTCTGAGATCGCCGACAGCGAAACTCTCAAACATCGGCTCTCTCCCGGACTGAGTAATCTCGGTCAGTAACTGTCGTACACCGTTTTCTCTATCGTGTAGAAGTCCAGTCCCGCGTCGCCCTGTTCGCGCCACGTCTCGCTGGAGGACCGCTTGAAGCCGCCGAAGGGGACGTGGAGTTCGAGGCCTGTCGTTTTCTCGTTTACCTTCACCACGCCGGCTTCCGCCTCGTCGACGAACCGGTTCGCTTCTGCGTGGTCGTCGGTGACGATGCTCGCCGAGAGGCCGTAGGAAACGTCGTTCGCCACCGCCAGGCCCCCGTCAAAGTCGCTCACCTCGATGACGGCGACGACCGGTCCAAAGACCTCCTCTTGGGCGATGCGCATGTCCGGGGACACGTCGACGAACACGGTCGGTTCGACGAAGTAGCCCGACTCGACCTTCGCTCCCGCGGGGACGCCGCCGCCGGCGACCAGCGTCGCACCCTCGCCCTCGGCGATTTCAATGTACTTGAGTGTCGAGTCGCGTTCGCCTTGGCTTACCTGCGGCCCCATCTCGTGCTCCGCGCCGGGACCGATATCGACCGACTTCGCACGGTCGACGAGTTCGTCGACGAACTCGTCGTAGACGCTCTCGTGGACGATGGCGCGGGAACACGCGGTACACGACTGACCGGTCGTCCCGAACCCCCCGTTGGCGACGATTGTCGCCGCCTCTGCCGGGTCGGCAGAGGACGCGACGACGGTCGGGTTCTTGCCGCCGAGTTCCGTCTGAACGCGCTTGCCCCCCTTGGTCGCTCGCTCGTAGACTATCTCTCCCACCTCGCTACTGCCGGTGAACGACACCGCGTCCACCGCATCGTGTTCGATGAACTCGCTACCGATAGTGCTCCCCGATCCCGTGACGACGTTCAGCACGCCGTCGGGGAGACCCGCCTCCTCCAGCGCCCGCGCGAGTTCGAGGGCGACGCCGGGGGCTAACGACGCCGGTTTGAGAACGACCGTGTTCCCCGTTGCGAGCGCCGGCGCGAGCTTCCACGCGGGGATGGCGATGGGGTAGTTCCATGGTGTGATAAGGGCGGCGACACCGACCGGTTCCTTGACCGTGTAGAGATTCTGATTCAGAGTGCTAGAGCATTTTATCGTTCCGCCGAGGTCGGCCGCCTTCCCGGCGAAGTAGTGGAAGATGTCGATAGCGCGTTGAACCTCCCCGCTGGCTTCTGCGTAGGCCTTGCCCTCCTCCGCGACGAGCAGATCCGTTAGTTCGTCCTTGCGGTCATCGAGCAGAACTCCAGCCGAGCGGAGAATTCTGCCGCGCTCCGGCCCGGGCGTCGCCGCCCACTCCGCCGCTACGGCAGCGGCGGATTCGACTGCCTCGGTTGCGTCGTCTTCGGTGGAGGATTGATAGCGCGCGACGACCTCGCTCGGATTCGCAGGGTTCTCGACGTCGAAGGTTTCGCCAGATTTCGATTCGACCCACTCTCCGTTAACGTAATTCCGCTTGTACTCTGACATCATACGCCGATTCTTGTCGACCCTATACGATTCTTTCGGTACGAGGAGGTTTGACGCCGACAAACCGCGATGCCGGAAGTCCACTGCACCTTCGCCGGTCACCTCGAATTTAAAGTCATGGCAGTTAATGACTACCTGTGCCGCGTCAGACAGCGGACTGAGTGGTGTGGGAGTCGGGAACCCTTCAGATTGTGAGGGTGGGACTCGGCTGGAGGACGTGCGAGCAGACCATCCCGGCGGTCAAACAGCCGAAGTTTTGTGAGACGACCGCCGCCAGTGGAAGCCGCGAAAGGGCCAAAGACGTCGCCGACGAAACCTCGACCGTCACCGTAGCCATCACCTACGAGGAGTTCGTCGACGACGAGGCGATAGGGGTGTGCGATGTGGTGTACGTCTGTACGCCGGACGTGTATCACCTCCTCTACGTGGCAGTTGCGTCCGAACACAGGAAGGCAATTCTCCGCGAGAAGTCGGTAGAGGCGACGCTGGACCGAGCCGAAAAACTCGTCGCGGCCACCGAGAACGTACCGCTGATGATCCCCTATCGAATGTAGACTGACCCCTAAGTTCGTCGAATGCGCAAACTCGTCCGCGACGGAGCGATCGGCGACCGGGTCGCCGTCCGTGGTCACATGGGGCAGCGGATGCTCGACGTGGTTTCGACCGACCTCGACCAGTGGCGACTCGACTCGGAACTGGCCGGCTCCTCCTAATTTTATATTTCCCCGATGTGACGTGAGCGTATGGCCCAAATTGTCATCACCGGTGCGGCAGGAAGCGTCGGTTCAGTTGCTCGCAGTGGACTACAAGATCACGATGTGACCCCCGTCACCCATCGCGAGCACGACAATCTCGATAGTATCGTGCTTGATGTGGAAGATCGAGTGGCCCTCATGACAGCTTTCGAGGATCAGGATATAGTTGTCCACCTCGCCGGGAACCCCTCGCCGGAGGCCGAGTGGGAGAGCGTGTTGTCCACGAACATCGGCGGGACGTACAATATATACGAGGCGGCGCTAGCCAACGATGTCGACCGAGTCGTGTTCGCAAGCACGAACCATATTCATCAGATGTACAACATCGATCAGCGTAGCCGACCGGAGACGGTCCGCGAGAACGCGACCGCCGTCAGACCCGACGCGCCACACCGCCCGGATTCGTACTACGCCGTCAGCAAGGTCGCTGGTGAGGCGCTGGGGAACTACTACGCGATGCGACATGGACTTGAGGTCGTCAACCTCCGGATTGGGTGGCTCCTGACGGAGGAAGAATTACTTGAGCGCCAAGCTGACGATTCAGCAATTGCACGCTACGCTCGCGCAATGTGGTTGAGTCCAGACGACTGCAGGGACGGTATACGAAAGGCGGTCGAGACGCCGCTAGATCGGAACCCCGTCTCGGTGAACCTGGTGTCTGCCAACCAGGAGCGATACCTCTCGATAACCGAAACGCAGCGCCAACTGGGGTACGCCCCGGTCGACAACTCAGCCACTGTTGTGGAGTAATAACTCCATACTACTCCCGATCGTGGGACGGTCAGTCGCGACTCAAATATTCAAGGACGGAAGCAACATAACGGTGATACGGCTGTTTACTCAAACAGCGAACGCTTTTCGATACACTTCCGGCATCACCGGAACGATTATATGGATAAATTTCATCTGTTGTAGCGCATGCCAACGCAAGACACACCAGTCCAGGCGACTCAAACCACGATTCGCATCATCGAGGCATTACGTGAACTCGAAACCGCTGGCATCTCCGATATTGCCGACTACCTCTCCGTGCCAACGAGCACGGCTTTCGATCACCTGCGGACGCTCGAACGGAACGAGTTCGTCCGCAAGGAGGGCAACAAATACATTCTCGGAACCCGATTCTTGGAGATCGGCGGGTACTGCCGAAACAACGATCACCTCTACCAAATCGCCGAACCAGAAATACAGAAGATGGCCCACAAGACGGGCGAACACGCGAATCTCATGATAGAGGAATTCGGTCGGGGAATCTTCTACGCAAAGGCCGAAGGAGAAGATGCGTTCCAACTCGATACACACATCGGCAAACAAGTTCATCTTCAGACCACCGGTGCGGGGAAGGCTATTCTCGCCGAACTTCCCAAAGAGCGGGTGGAAGAAATCATCGACATTCACGGCCTCCCAGCGATTACCGAAAATACCATTACCGATAGAGACGTCCTTTTTGAGGAACTTGACACGGTTCGGGAGCAAGGGTTTGCGACGGATACCGAAGAACGGATTCAGGGTGTTCGATGCGTGGGTGCGGCGCTCACCGAAAGCAGTGGCGAGGTGATTGGCGCGGTGAGCGTCTCTGGTCCGAAGAGTGGAATGAAGGACAAGGATTTCTTCGAGAACATTCCGGAGTTGGTTTTGCGAACTGCAAACGTCATTGAGGTGAATATGAAATATCGATAATGTGACCGCATATGATCGTCTTCCGATAAAATTGAACGATCCGTTAATTCAGTTGGCGTGTCTCCCAGTCCTTTTCGAAGAGGTTGATGGTGTGTACGTGATCCTCGCTGTACTTGTGTTCCTCGACCATGTCCATGTCGAGTTCAATACCGTAGCCTGAGCCGTCTGGGATGTGGACGTGGCCGTCCTGTACGGATACTGGTTCTTGTAAGAGGTCATCGACCCATTCGACGTCGTACGTTTGGAACACTTCTTGGATCATGAAGTTCGGGACGGTCGCACACAGATGCGCGTAGATTGCCGTCGCGACCGGCCCCTGCGGGTTATGCGGTGCGAAGCTGACGTGATCTGCCTCGGCGATGCCTGCAATTTTCTTTCCTTCGGTTACACCACCAGTGTTCATCAGATCTGGCTGAACGATATCAACGTCAGTTCGGGTGACCAACTCGAAGAAGTCGTGTTTTGTCATATGGCGTTCGCCCGTTGCGATGGGGATCGGCGATTTGTCAGCTACTTCCCCGAGACTGTTGATAGAGTCCGGTGGACAAGGCTCTTCGAACCACGTCGGTTCGAACTCGTCGAGTTTGCGTGCAACGTCGACGGCTTGACCGGCGGTGAAGCGGCCATGGCCCTCAATGAGCAAGTCGACGTCCGGCCCAACAGCTTCTCTAACAGCCCGGACGATGTCGACTGAGTGGTTAAGTTCCTTTTTACTCATTCGCTGCCAGGCGGTACTGAAGGGATCGAACTTCATCGCGTCGTACCCGTCGTCGACGACACGTTTTGCTGCTCGGGCGAACCCTTCCGGTTGCCCGTCAGCATCGGTGTACCAACCGTTTGCGTACGCGCGCAGCCGGTCACCGTGAACCTTCCCACCGAGGAGTTCATAAACGGGCTTATCGAGCAGCTTTCCCTTGATGTCCCAGCAGGCCATGTCCACTGCCGAACAGACCGTCGTGTTAATGACGTTCTTCGAGAACCACTCATCGCGGTACATCTCCAGCCAAATTTGCTCAGTGTCGAATGGATCCTTCCCGATAAAGTAGCTCGACATCTCCTCGATTGCTGCTGCGACCGTCCGCGGTTTATCGTGTGTTGTGGCCTCTGCGAGTCCGGTGACACCCGCATCGGTTTCGAGCTGGACGAATACCCATGGTTTCCATGGATTCGCGACGATATACGTTTCTACGTCTGTGATACTCGTCTGCGACATACATGAATGGGGGATAAGCGACGTATTAAATCCACCGACTCCTCTCAAGTTAGGGAGTTATCTTGATCACCGGTACTATAGCCGTTCCCACTCAGATTGTAGCGCTGTTTCCGTTATTACCGGAAACGAAGTACGCAGCTGAATCACACTAAAACGGAGTGTTTCACGTCCGAACTCCTACCCATTACAGAAATAGAATTGTAACGCCAAGGCGCTTGTGTTTTCCGCTCATACCGGAAGCATAGCTTTAATTCAACTCATCTCCGGAAGAGAAAGGTATTTGTGAACAGCTCTCCGTGGAAGGAGTATGCGATATTATCGCATCGAACGAGAAGACTCCGTCTCACTCATCGCACGTGAGGATTCGACAGCATACGATCTTACAGCGACCGACCAAAGTCCCACCTCTTTCATCGAGTTGGCTTCTGCAGCGTCGCTGACCGACAGACGTATCGATGAAGTTGCCACCGACTTGGCGGAAGATGCTCCGATCGTAGACATCGAGACCGTCCGAACGCACCTTGTCCGTCCTATTGACCCCGACGAAGTGTGGGGAGCTGGGGTAACGTATGCCATCAGCCAAGAGGCGCGACAGGACAAAGGCGGACTCGCCGAGTCATACGTAAACGCTTACGAGGCTGACCGCCCCGAAGTATATCTCAAGGGAACCCCGAGTCGGACAGTTGGACCGAACGACGCAATTGGTATTCGGGGTGACTCCAATTGGGATGTCCCGGAACCGGAACTCACCTTGATACTCTATAAGGGGGACATCGTCGGCTACACCGTCGGAAACGACGTCTGTAGTCGAGATATCGAACAAGAGAATCTGCTCTATCTCCCACAGAGCAAGATCTACTCGAAGAGCTGTGCAATCGGTCCCTGTATTGCAACCGAGGAGACCGTTGGGGATCCGCTTGACGTGAAGATGGAACTGACCATTACACGCGACGGTGGAACCGTCTTCCGAGACTCTACTTCAACGAGCGAAATGGTTCGAACCTGTGAGGAACTGGCCTCGTATTTCAGCCGTTACAACAAAGTCCCGGAACTGACGGCACTGCTGACGGGAACCTCGATCATCCCCCCTGACAACGTAACGCTTGAAGAAGGTGACCAAGTCGCTATCGAAATCGAGAATATCGGAACCCTCGAAAACACCGTCGAGACTCTCGAAATTTCCTAAGAATCAAAGTCGCCATTAATAGTCCACGCCCGACGCCACTATAAGATTGACACCACTTTGGCATCCAAGCCGGCGATGAAGCTCGGTATCCCATTTTAGTTGGGATACCGCCAACATCACCTGTCAACCGTCTTCTCGACGGTCTGGGTGCGTAGTGATGTCGTGCCGCTAGTCCCACTTTGATATCACCAAAATGTTTATTACTATTAATACCAATTGTACTGAATACAGTAACGGTGATACACATGACATTACGTGATGAGAAGCAACACCAGACGGTAGACAGGCGAAGCTTCCTGTCGAAATCAACCGGTATCGTGGGCGGAGTGACCGTGATCGCAGGCGGTAAAGGTCACGCTGCCGCCGAATCCATGGGTCGCTCGTCGAGATCAAACAGCGAACGGGCGCATCGTGGTGATGCCCTGTTCAGGCCAGCAGAGTGGGCCAAACCGTACGGGACAATGTATCCTCGTGCGACGCGGTTGAATCACGATGACTCAGGACGTGACACGTTGCTGGCGACATTCGAACACTATGAGAGTTGGGGACGGCCGCCAGAGTACGACGATAAGCCGTATTTCCCGATCTACCGTAGCGTGAACGGTGGTCAGACGTGGTCAAAGTTCTCGGAGCTCCGCGATACGCAGAGTGAGTGGGGGCTCCGATACCAGCCTAACCTCTTCGAACTACCGACCGACGTCGGTCCTTGGGACGCCGGAACGGTACTCGCAGGTGTGAATTCGATCCCGAACGATCTATCTGAAACGTCGCTCGAACTCTACGCGAGCGAAGACCACGGGAAGACGTGGGAATACGTAAGTACGATCGTGACCGGCGGTGAAGCTAGGCCCGCAGAGGACGATCCGGTCTGGGAACCGGAATTCGCTATCTCTACAGACGGGGACCTTGTGTGTTACTACTCGGTCGAACGAGACGGATACTGGACACAGCGCCTCGCACACAAGGCGTCGTCTAACGGCGGTCTAACGTGGGAGTCTGAGACCATCGACGTAGCCCTCGAAGACAGACGGCCTGGAATGCCTGTCGTCCAGAAGCTCCCGAACGGGAGCTACATGATGGCCTGCGAGATTGTCGTCCCTGGTGGGGAGGTCCACGTCCGCACGTCGCCGGATGGCCTCGACTGGGGCGATCCGTCGGATCCCGGTACCCTCGTCGAGACGAACGATGGCCGGCAGCTCTGGAACGGACCCAGCATCACGTGGACGCCCCGGGGAGGTCCCGACGGAACGGTCCTCGTAGCGGCGAAGACGCTCCGCTATGGCGACGGAAGTCAGGCACCTGGAAGCGGCCGGACACTCCTCACTACGACCGACCTTTCCGGGAAAGGGGAGTGGACCCCGGTTTCAGGACCATTGTGGTACGACGACGAGATCGACGTCGAAGAGCAGTACCCCGACGCGGAATCGGCCGCAGGCGTCGGTTGGACGACCGACTTAGTCGTCTCGGAGAACGGGAAACAACTGCTCTCAATAACGTCGACGTACGCCAGCGAGGTCGATCTCTGTGAGATCAGATACGCGAAGCGGCCGCTACCGCTAAAAGACGTGTAGCGATCGCAGCAGGCCCTCTCTCTGACTTTCTCCACACGGACATTCGCGCTTCGTGTTTGTGCTCTCTGTGTTGGGACAAAGCCGGTGAACTCCCGTTCTGGCCACATCGCTCCGACCGCACCGTTCACCGTCCGTAACCGTCGACCAAACGAATCAGAGAACCGCGATCGGAACCGTCGCTTCGTCCGGGCGGCCGTCTGATACGCCCGGTACCAACGGGGCGGACTTCGCCGACGGCAGCAAGTGATCCGGTTCATCGACCGGTAGAATACCCTGATGGGTGGGTTATCCACCAACTGTTATGTGCATCGCCCCTGATCCACAGGTATGGAAACGCGTCCACTGGGCGAGATTGAGCATGACAGCACCGTGATGACGTTCGGCGCGATCGCGCTGAACTGGCTCGAACAGGAAGGGGCCGACCAGATGGTGGAACTCGTCCTGGATCACGGAGTCAATCACTTCGACGTGGCCCCGACTTACGGCGACGCTGAACTGAAGCTGGGACCGAAGCTCCGCCAACACCGCGAGGATATCTTTCTCGGGTGTAAGACTCAGGAACGGGGCTACGAGGGTGCGAAGCAGAAGCTCGAACAATCGCTCGACCGCCTCGGCGTGGACACCATCGACTTGTATCAGGTCCACGGCCTAGAGTACGAGGACGAACTCGATAGGATCTCCGACGACGAAGGTGCCCTCGAAGCGATGCGGGAGGCTAAGGCCGACGGCGTCATCGATCACATCGGGCTGACCAGCCACGGGAAACCCCAGCTCATCCTCGAGGCAATCGACCGCATCGACGATCTCGAGACGGTGATGTTCCCGCTAAACCCGGTCGTCGTCGGGAAAGACGACGAGGACCACGACTACCAGGCGGTGCTCGAGCGGGCAAACGAAGAGAACATCGGCACGCTCAGCATAAAGGCCTTCGCGAAGGGGTCCTGGCCGCCGACCGAGGAACTCCCTAAGCGGGACCGCCCGTACGCGAATTGGTACCAGCCCGTCGACACGCCCGAGGAGATCCGCAACCGATTCGACTTCGCCGCCTCGCAGGGCCTGACCAGCGTCGTCAGTCCCGGCGACCCGAAGCTCGTCGCGATGGTGCTCGACGCCGCGAGCCGGTATGACGGTATGGACGAGGCGGCCCAGCGATCACTCGTCGAGGAGGCTCGCCACGACGAGAGCCCCGTCCCAGAACAGCTCCACCATTGAACCCGGAGTTCCCGATGGACGTTCCCCAGACGGTGACGGTAGCGCTCGAAGACCGCCCCGTCGACGGGGCGACCTGCCTTGAGGCAGGTGCCGGCGTCGGGAACGCGACCGCCGGGCTGCTCGCGAATGGCGCCCGCCGAGTCTATGCTATCACTAACGACGGCGACCATGCGACGATGGTCCGCGAACGAATCGGGCGTGCGGAGGCCGACCGCACTGCTGTGATCGAAGCGGACCTCACGAACACCCCGCTCGCAGCCGACTCCGTCGACCTCATCACCGCCCACGCGCTGTTCAACGTGCTTCCGCCCTCGGCGCTTTCCGCAGTCGTCGAGGAACTAACTCGTGTCGCGGCTCCGGGCTGTCACCTCGTCATCGACGATTACGAACCGCTCCCCGAGGACGCTGCGGTGAGCGACCTGTTCGCCGTCCAGAACGCGGCCGCCGAGATCGCGGCCGGTCGTCCGGCAATGACCTTCTACCCGTCAGCAGTCCTCCGACGCCTCTTCGCCGGGTACGGCTGGGCGTTCGAGCGGGAACGGACGCTTCTCGATCCCGTCCCCTGGACCGCCAGCCACGTCGAGGCCCACGCGAACGCGGCCCGATCTAGAGCCACGGAGTTGACGGTAGAACTGGGCGATCCACTGATTGCCGAGGTCGATCGCCTCGTCGATGCGATCGGTTCAGAGTCCGCGGGAACGATGTACAGCGTCGTCATGCGGCGCCTGGACTGACCGGTTGAGGACTCAGACCGGGCGACGATCCCATCGGACTTTATGGGGAGCGCGGACTTTGATCCACCAACGTCGACCCATGACCGAACAAACTAAGCTCGATCGGTTAGACGAGTATCTCGCGACGAACGAACTCGAGTCGGTGTGGTTCGCGACGCCGCCCATGTTCGCCTGGCTCACCGGCGGCAGCAACCTAATCGCCCGCGAAGGGGCAGCAGGCGTCGCCGCCGCCGGCTACGACGGCGGGGAGATCACCGTCGTCACTGCGAACATCGAGGGCCAGCGGCTCCTCGACGAAGAGATCGACGCCGACATCCGCCTCCTGGAGTACCCGTGGCACGAGAGCGGCGTCGAGGAAGCTGTCACGGAGGTCGCGTCGAAGCCCGCGGCTGCGGACTTTGCGTGTAGTGACTTTGACCGGATCGAACAATTAGAATTGACGCAGCCGCTGACCGAGGCCGAAGTCGAGCGCTATCGGGCGCTGGGCCGCGAGACAGCCGCAGCTGTCGAAGCGGTCGCGAAAGACGCGGCGCCGTCCAACACCGAGCGCGAACTGGCCGCACAGCTCCACCAGGCGCTCCAGCGACGCAGCATCGAGTCCCCGTGGTCCTCGTCGGCGGCGAGGACCGCGTCCAGCGCTACCGGCACTTCACCCCGACTGACACGGACGTGGGCGGCTACGCGATCCTGACCGTCGTCGGTGCCCGCCGCGGTCTCAACGCCGCCGTCACGCGAACGGTCGCGTTCGACGCCCCGGACTGGCTTGAGGAGCGCTACGAGGACGTCGCCAGAGTCGCGGCGACCGCCGCTGCTGCGACGCAACGTACGGGCGCCGACGACCGCACTGCCGGCGACGTGTTCGAGGTGATCCAATCGGCGTACGAGGAACTGGGCTACGGGGCCGAGTGGGAGAACCACCACCAGGGCGGCGCACTCGGCTACACTTCGCGGGAGTGGATCGCGACGCCAGACCTCGACGCGCCCGTCGAACTGCCGATGGCCTACGCTTGGAATCCGACCGTCGAGGGCGCCAAGTCCGAGGACACGGTCCTCGCGACCGCTGACGGCGTCGAGGTACTCTCAACGACTGGCGAGTTCCCGACGCTGACGGCAAACACCGTCGGCGTCAACGGCGAGATGGTGCTCCCTGATATCCTCTGGAAGTAGTGTCGGTGACTGACAGATTGCGCTTCCCTGGCGGCTAGGCAATGGCGCGCGGGATTACGAACACGTCGGTGAGAGGCGAGTTATTCGAAGCAGAGTCGAGAATGGGGGGTCCGTCTACTGAACGGAGATGCCGGCTACCGTAGAGGGTTCCAGTTCCACGGTCAGGGTATCGCTCTCTACCGTGACGTTGAGGTCCTCCGCAGCGAACGCGTCGGCGTTGCTCGCGTCGATTTCAAGGTCGGGCTCCTGTCCCTCGAACAGGACCTCGGCGTCGACGTCCGCGGCCGTCAATGCCGCTCCCTCGATGTCGATTTCGACGGTGTGGGCCCCACGGCAGTCCAAGTTGGTCACTGTGACGTAGGTGTCGCCTTTATCATCGACGGAGGCAGAGGCGCGAACTAACGGCAGTTCGTCGTCGTCGACGTCGCGCGTGGGTGTGTCAATTGATGTTTGAACTGCCTCGTTGCCCTTGTGCGGCGCATACAGATCGAAGACGTGGTAGGTCGGTCGCGCCCATGCCTCATCGCCCTCCGTCTCAACCAGACACTGGAGTACGTTAACAGTCTGAGCGATGTTAGCCATCGTCATCACGTCGCTGTGGTGGTTGAAGATATCGAGGACGGCTGCGGCAGAGAGCGCGTCGATGACGGTGCCGGGCTGTTCGAGACCACTCTCGGCGACGGCCTCGGTGTGCCAGGCACCCCACTCGTCGATGATGACGCCGATGTCGCGGGTGGTCGCCACGGCGTCAATCGCCGCAGCGATGCGCTCGACGTGTTCGTCCATTTCCAGGGCCTCGACGAGGAACTTGTCGTACTTCTCCTCGTCAGCCTCTGCGACGGACATCGTGCGTCCGTAATAGTGGTGGAGCGTGAGGTGATCAAGAGGGAACTCGACGCCCCAGTTCGTGTTCCCGATTTCCTCCATGAAGCGCCGGTTCCAAGTGTGATTCTCGAAGCCACAGGCGATCAGCTCGAGGTCGTGATCAAGCATTAGATTGTCCATCGACCCGACGTAGGTCGCGAACCGGCGGTACTCCCGGGCGTACTGTTCGGGCGTCATCTGGCCGCCACAGCCCCAATTCTCGTTGCCCAGTCCCCAGTACCGGACCTCGTATGGCTCCTCGCGACCGTTCTCGCGACGACGGTCGGCGAGTTTAGTGTCGCCGTCGTAGCAGGTGTACTCGACCCAGTTGGCCGCTTCCTGCGGGTCCCCGGAGCCGACGTTGGTGGCCAGGTAGGGTTCCGTACCGATACGTTCGCACAGGTCCAGGAACTCGTGAGTGCCGAAGGTGTTCGGTTCCTCGGGGGCCTTCGAGCGATCCTGTGACCAGAAGAGGTTCCGCCGACGGGGGCGCTCGTCACGCGGACCGACGCCGTCCTCCCAGTGATAGTCGTCGGCGAAACAGCCGCCGGGCCAGCGCAGGACGGGCATATTGAGGTTGTCGAGCAGCGAGACGACGTCCTCACGGAATCCCCCGCCGTCGCTCTCCTGGCTGTGCCAGATGCCGTCGTAGATACATCGCCCGAGGTGCTCCGAGAAGTGACCGTGTAGCTCGGGTTCGATACGGTCGATACCCGCCTCTGTGTGGACGGTTATGCGAGCGTTTGTCATGCAAGTAGTCGATATTTCGTCCCTAGGATATAAAACAACTGGTTTGCCTGAATCACATAAGCGCTGCGCCGACGTCGTCGGGCCGCTACGTAACGCGAATCCACACCTGCATCTCGCCGGGTTCCCGGCTGTCCCATGCGTAGTAGGGCACCATCGAGAGCTGTATGGACTCGATGTCCGTCTCCTCGTCCGGGCGGTATAGCGACCCGTCCCATCCGTCGAGCGACGGCACCTCGGCGTCCGCCTGGAGGACGGTCACTCCATCGAGCAGTTCGTCGCGGTGCTCTTCGTCGATTGCGGCTTCCGAAGAGAGTGCATACTGGTGTATCGGTCGGTCGTTGTCGACCGCCTCAGCACAGTAGACGAGTGGACCCCGTTTGACGGCGACGCGGCCCGCATCACTCTTGACCTCGGGGTGGGCGCGGACCAATTCCGCGTCCTGATTAAAGTGGACGTCGATCGTTTCGCCGCTCCACTCGCCGTCGAGTTCGACGTAGTCGTCGTTCTGGTTGACATTTCCCCCGTCAACTGAGATGGAGACGTCGGCCGCCCACTCGGGGATCCGAAGGCGGATCGGGACTGGTCCGTCGGTGTCGACAGTGAGCGTGACCTCTCCAGACCAGGGCAGAGAATTCGACTGGGTGAGCTCGACGTCAGTCCCATCGACCGTGGTTGTCACGGTACTGCCGACGTACTGGTTGACGGTGAGCACCCCGTCGATGTTCGAGTATATGTACTGCCCAAGCGACGCGAACATGCGCGCCGCGTTTGGCGGACAGCAAGCGCACGTGAACCACCCTTTCCGATGGTGATCACCGGAGCTCTCCAGCGGGTTTTCGTAGAAGAACCGTGTACCGTCGAGCGAGATTCCAGCAAGAAATCCGTTGTACATCGTTCGCTCGATCAGATCCGCGTACTTCGCCTCGCTCGTGAGTTCGAGCAATCGCTGATTCCAAAAGATACTCCCGATGGCAGCACACGTCTCGGCGTAAGCATCCTCATTTCGGAGGTCGTAGTCCTCCGTGAAACCCTCGTGTTCGCGCTCAGGGCCGATGCCTCCTGTCACGTACATTCGCTTCGTGGTCATGTTCTCCCAGAGACGCTCCACTGCGTCGAACAGCTCCTCGTCGCCGGTCTCTGCGACGAGGTCGGTAACCCCCGCGAAGAGGTACACCGCTCGCACCGAGTGGCCCTCAACTTTCTCCTGCTCTCGGGCGGAAGTGTGGGCCTGCGCGTATGTGCCGACGTACTCACCATCTTCGTCGAGGAGGGGGCTACCTCCACCTTCGGCAGGGATGAGCGCGCCGTCGTTCCACGAGCGACCGCCGATCTCGCTGGGGTGTTCGAGTTCCCACTTGAGTCGGTCATCGTGGCCTCGGAGGTCGACGAAGTACTGCGCGAGGTCGAGATAACGTTTCTCGCCCGTGGTCCGGTACAGTCTGACGAGCGCGAGCTCGATCTCCTCGTGTCCCGGAACGCCGTCTATCTGGTCGCCGAAGATGTCGTCCACGTGGTCGGCGAAGTCAACGGCCACGTCGAGCAGTGACTCCTCACTGGTGGCCTCGTAGTGAGCGACTGCCGCCTCAATCAGGTGGCCGCCGCAGTACAGCTCATGCATGATGTTAAGATTCGTCCACTTCATCTCCGGCTCGACGAGTTGGAAATACGTGTTGAGGTAGCCGGGGTCCTCCTGTGCAGCGGCGACGAGGTCGATCACTTCGTCGACCCGCTCTCGGAGGTTGGTGTCATCGGCCTTCGCGAGTTCGTAGCTTGCCGCTTCGAGCCACTTGTATGCGTCGCTGTCTTGGAACCACATCCCTTGGAAGCCGCCGTCCTTCCCGTCGCGGGCCCGCCGGAAGTTCTCCAGCGTTCCGGACTCCTCGAGCTGTTCGTACTGGTACTCAATAGTCACCTCCCGGTTCCGGGTTATCCGGGGTGACCAGAACTGGTCGTCAATTTCGACGTCTGAAAGTGCTATCTCGTCTATCAGTTGGCTTGTATTCGCTCATTGTATCTCGTTGACGGGTTATCGTCGGTCTGGTCGACTGTCCCGTTCCTGCGGTCCGCTAAGTATGATTTTCGTCCAGTGCAAATTGTACTCTTGGTCACTTCCCTATTAACGGTACAGGGAACTATCTGATCAGTAACTTGTTGCTTGGATAGGGGCAGTGGGTTGTACACCGCGTCTCCGGTTTCGTCGAACAGATGGATTCTATCCGGGTCAATAGAGATGCCGGTCGTCCGGCCGGGGTCGAAGTGTTGCGACCCGGTACCCGTGCGAGTAATCCGCCCTCGCCCTCGCCGATATCGAGATGGGCGATAGTGTACGAGCCCATCTGCTCGAAGACGGTGACTTCGGCCGTGCAGTCGCCCTCCTGTGGCGATACGACCGGTCTTGAAAACTTCTTTGTCTTAGAGCCTTGTTGCATCGTATCCCGTCTTTACCGTTAATATTCAGACAGATATCGTGGTATAGATATTCTACTACACATCTTGGAGAAGATATAAGTACTGGAAACGATAACAACGTCAACTATGAGCGGGATACGCCTAGAAAATGTTAGAAAACGGTATAGCAGGAATATCGTCGCAGTGGACGAATTCAACCTGGATATCGAAGATGGCGAATTCGTTACTATCGTAGGACCATCCGGATCGGGAAAATCAACGATCCTCCGAATGATAGCCGGCCTCGAAGATATTACGGAGGGTGCGATTTACATCGGCGACCAGCGAATCAACGACGTTCAACCTCAGGATCGTGACATCGCTATGGTGTTCCAAAATTACGCACTCTATCCCCATATGACCGTTGAACAGAACATGTCCTATGGATTAAAACTCAATTCGGATCGGTCAGATGAACAAATTGAGAAAGGAGTGCGGGAAGCTGCGGAAATGATGGGGATCGAAGAACAGTTGGACAAAAAGCCTAGCGAACTCTCCGGCGGCCAGCAACAGCGAGTGGCTACCGGTCGCGCAATTGTCCGCGACCCATCCGCCTTTCTGATGGACGAACCACTCTCAAATCTCGATGCGAAACTCCGGGCTCACATGCGTACCGAGCTCCAACGAATCCAAGAAGACCTCAATACGACCACGGTTTACGTGACACACGATCAGGAGGAGGCAATGACGATGAGCGATCGAGTCGTGATTTTAAATCACGGAGAACTCCAACAAGTTGGCACGCCGAGAGAGGTGTTTTCGGAGCCGAAAAATACGTTCGTCGCCGAATTCATTGGAAGTCCTTCGATGAATTTCTTCGATGTACAGTTATTGGATTCGACGCTCACTGGCTCCGACATTACGTATTCACTATCGGAATCTTTTGCTAGTCGCATTCGGAAACGGAGTACGAACGACGAACTAATTCTCGGAATTCGGCCCGAACATATGGCGTTCGCGGATGAAAGCACTTCCAACGGGATCGAAGCAGTGCTCGAAGTGTGGGAACCGATCGGAGATGACAATTACTTGTATCTACGAAGTGGCGATACTGAATTCAAGATGCGCGTCTTGGGTCAGATCGACTGCTCGGAAGGCGATAATATCCATGTTTCGTTCGACGAGTCTGACGCCCATATTTTCGACCGCTCGACGGGGAAGAACATATTATTGACCGATTCACCCAACACCGTTACTTCCGACGCGACTACGCAGGCAAAGTGAGTCCCCAGAAGAATCACCGTCCTATGCAGTCTCCTCTATCTGTAGATTCTACATAGAATAGTATTCTTGGTAGCTACATCATTCTCCTTCCGACATCATTTTTTATGGTGTATGGATTACCAAAACGTTTAACACGGTGTGTCGCGCTGATTGTTAACATGGTAACGTCAGGTGTAGGGAATAACACCTTGTCGAGGAGACAATTTCTCGGTGGTACCGGTGTAGCTGGTGCTACAGGATTGGCCGGTTGTAATTCATACAACGCAATTGTCGGTGAAGCGAAGAAAAGCGCCGAGACAACGATTCAATTCTGGACGCTCTTCGGTGGTGGCGACGGAGCGACGATGGCATCGATTGTAGACCGATTCAATGAACAACAACCGCTAGGGGATGTCTGGATTGAACGACAACGGATCCCTTGGAGTAGATACTATACGAAGTTGTACACCGCTCTGGTCGCAGACAAAGGTCCGGATATTGCAATCATGCACCAGGCGCTAATGGGACGATTTCAGCAAATGCTCGTTCCATTCAATAAGTATCTAAGTGAATCTGCCGAGAAAAAATACGTTTCGACGTTATGGAAACGCATGCGTTTCGGCGATGACCAGTTAGCGCTCCCGCTGGATGCTCATCCAATCGGAGTATACTATAACCCGAAGCTTTTCGAAAAGGCCGGTCTTGATCCACAGTCTCCTCCCACAAATTTCCGGGAGTTTAAAAAAGCCTGTGATACGATCGTGAACAAAACTAATGCTCACGCGTTCGCTCCAACTCCCTATCTCGATCCCATTGGGATGCTTAGAACGTTTATCGCCTTCACCCATCAGCGCGGCGGAGAACTGTTCAACGATTCTTTAACGAAAGCTACGTTCGATGATAAGGCCGGTATGGGAGTAGCGGAGTTATTTAGCGACATAACTGGGAAGTACGGTTGGGATATCCCAAACGCATCGGAGAATAGAGCAGACATTGCGTTCCAAGATAACAAATTAGCAATGACGATAAACGGCACTTGGTACGCGGCTGTTTTGGAGTCACTCGAGGGTTTTGAATGGAGCATGTTCAAGCCATTCGTCGCACCAGGAAAAAAACAAGGTTACACCGAATCAGGAAGCCACACTATCGTGTTACCTCGAAATCCAAATCGAAACGAGCAAAAAACACAGATCGCGGTCAACGTCGCCGAATGGATTACGCAGAAGAATCCTGTATGGGGAACTCGAGCCGGACATTTACCGGCGGCGACCGACGCGTTGAATTCTCAGGCTTTGCGCAATTCACCACTATGGCCGAAATCACTGGCCAAGTTCTTTGAGATGGCGAGCGATGATCAGTTTGCCTACCTACCGCGGACCCCATTCAATGTCAACAACGATTCGACGTGGAGCTTTTTCCCTGATATCTACGCGCACAACGTACCGCCTCAAAAGGGAATACAGCGAGGAGTTAACAGCATCCAGAATTTAATCAACGATGTCAATTAAAGATCGATTCGGTTGGGACAGTCAGCACCGTGTAAGAAAGACTTTTCGACAGCGAGAGACGATTGACGGAATCCTGTTTTCTCTCCCGTATCTCGCTTTTTTCTGTTTATTCCTCCTATATCCATTATTACAGGGATTCTATATGAGCCTCTTCGAGTGGGATCCGCTCTTTCCCTCCCAGTCACAGTTTATCGGCATACAGAACTACGTCTCAATGTTCCAGGATCCAGCGTTTTGGAACGCATTATGGAACACCGTGTACTTCGTCGTTCTCACAGTGCCGACGATGGTAATTTTGAGTTTAGCGCTCGCCCTTGGAGTCAACAAGAAGGTGTTCGGTTGGCGGTACCTACAGACAATCTACTTTAGTCCATATATCCTAACCGTCTCCATTGTTGGAATCGTCTGGTCGCTGTTCTTAATGACCGGATTTGGCCCTCTCAATTATTATCTCGGGTTCATAATGGACAATCCACCAGATTGGCTCGGTTCACCAACGTTGGCGATGCCAGTGCTCGCCCTGGTCACCGACTGGTGGCTTCTCGGCTTCAATTTCGTCATCCTACTGGCTGCACGCCAAAACGTTCCGCAACGACTGTACGAAGCAGCCAGGCTTGATGGAGCAACCCCGTGGCGAGCGTTTCGAGATATCACGCTTCCACAGATGCGCAATGCGATCGCATTCGTCGTCATCATTCAGTTTATACAGCAGTTTCAGGTGTTCGGTCAGCCGTACGTGATGACGAACGGTGGGCCTAACAACGCCACCATGACGCTTGTTTTCTATCTCTATAATGCGGCATTTAGCCAACAGCGGTTCGGCTACGCCGCAGCAATCGGCTATCTGTTATTCGCTATTCTCGTCGGCGTCTCGTACATCAACTATCGGTACATCGGGAGTGATTCAGCATGAGTAGTTCCACCGTCCGCCGGATCAGTGGTATCAATAATGGCAATACACTGCGTACGATAGCGATCCACATTGGGTTGTACGGCGTTGCACTTCTGTTCGTGTTGCCGTACCTCTATATGATTTCACTATCCCTCCAGCCTGAGAGCATCGCAATCAGTTCGACACCTCATTTCATTCCGCCCGAGATCACTTTCGCGAATTACTCGGAATTGATCTCTAGCTCACTGATCATCCCGTGGGTGATCAACACCTTTATCGTCGCAACGGTCGCGACGGTACTCGTCCTGATCGTCGATTCGATGATCGCCTTCTCGCTCACACGGTTAGATTGGCCCGGCCAATCGGTATTGTTGAGCATCATTGTTGCCAGTTTCCTTGTCCCTTTCTACGTGAATCTGGTGCCGCTGTTCACCATAGTGGCTGATCTGGGTCTCGTCAGTAACTTACTTGGCGTAATCCTTCCTGCAGTGGCGAATCCGCTTGGGGTCTTCTTACTTTATCAGTTTTTCCGTGACATCCCCGACGAGTACGACGAGGCCGCTCGACTAGACGGGTTCTCGAATTTCCAGATCTATACCCGTATTATCCTCCCGATTTCGAAGCCGATCCTTTCTGCCTTGGCCATCTTCGTGTTCATCTTCAACTGGAATCAATTCGTTTGGCCCGTGGTGGTACTACAGAGTCAGGGTTCGTTCACTCTCCCGCTCGGATTGGTCGTGCTCCGAGATACCTTCACGTTCCAACCGGGTCTTATCATGGCTTCAGGGGTCATCGCCGCGCTACCGTTGTTCATATTGTTCTTGATATTACAGGATCGCATCATCGAAGCAGTGCAGTTCCAAGGGACAACCGGATGACCACCACAACCACGAGTATGGATCATTTTCGCCGCTCGTTTCAGCAGACGGGGGTTTTTATCTATCAACATAGTCTTTCTCTTGTACTAATAAGCATCTGCTGGTTCGTCGGGTCGATTCCTATCGTAACGTCCGGTCCGGCCACACTTGGCGCGTACTCAGCAATACGTTCGATCCGAGATGGCGACCGGATTGAGACGAGAATGATTCGTCGAACGCTGCGTCGCCATGGCCTCAACGCGACTCTACTAGGGCTTGTTCCCCTTATCGTCGGTGTGATCACGGTAATTTACTTTCAAAAATATACTGTAACGAATTCCACCTTCTATATCATCTTCTCTATTGGTGGTGTGTACTTGTTCTCTTTTATCTCTATCATATCGCTGACGACATTTGTCCGCCTTTCCGATGGGTGTACATTTGTAGAAGCAGTAAAAGAGAGCTACGGCTGGGTAATTCACAACCCACTACTTTCTCTGCTGATCATGCTAACTTCAGGTGTTCTCCTCCTAATTGGTATCGTTTCGATCGTCGGGCTAGTCATCATAATCCCTGCAATTTTATTCAGCTTTCATTTAGAAGTCGTCCAGACCAGTGTGTCGCAAATCGCCCATAACGGTGATCCATAACGGAAGAGGTCGACCGTGGATTTACCAGCGTCATCGATCGGATATCAAACCAGAGAACGGGCCGTTATCGTTGGATTCCAATAGAATCTGTCGAGAATACCAAGGACTCCTCAGGACGATCCAGTGCACATGCATTCGGCGAGATAAGAATGATCTCGTCAAGCCATACATTCTCTTTGCCGATGCGCGAAAACGCTGGTTTTTCATCCGCGGCCATGGTAAGGAGATGTCGAGGGATGACAGCTGCGACTGGTTGGTCGTCCACGGCGTCGGTGATTTGCAGGCCATAGACGATAATTTCGCCCGCCTTGCATGGACGAGTGACGATGACACCGCCAGTCGCCGTGAGCCAGCTTCCGTGTATTCGACACGAACCTCGTCTCGCAACGTTCGTCGGCACCACGCAATTCTGGTGTGCTCTCGGAGGTCGTCGTGACACTGCCAGAAGTGGGGGAACGTTGACGCCGCGCGCGTCGGCACGGATCCGTCGGGGTCGCACTACTTTTCGTCGACTCCGACGTCGTCCGGATCAATTGAAGATTGCCACTCACCGGATAGCTCGACAGTCGGATCGTGGGTCAACACTCGTAAGGGTTCTTGCAGGATTTGATTCATCGCAACTAAATCGCTCTTGTGCATTCAGCGAGTTTGTCTACTTATATACGTATTATAACATTCATAATTATTATAAGCTATAGACTTGCCCGAGGTGTATACTTAATTAGATTCAAAGAGTATCTCGATGTAGATTCAGGAGGATATTGACTATGGTACGAATAGAACGTGTCGCAGACGTGCACGCCGAAACCGGCGAAAATCCTCTGTGGCATCCGGACGAGAAACGGCTCTACTGGCTCGATATTCCGCCGGGGAAACTCTACAGCTATGATCCCAAAACGGATTCAAACGAACTCGCCTACGAGATGCCTGACAAGTCCGCCATTGGAGGATTCACTGTCGAAGCCGATGGAGCGCTACTGCTCTTCGGGGCTGGTGGTCGCATAACCAAATGGGAACCGGCGACGTCTAGGACGACTGTTGTCGTTGATGGCATCGACAGGGAAGCAAATGGCCGATTTAACGATGTTATTGCCACGCCCGAAGGACGGGTTTTCTGCGGGTCGATGCCGACCGAGAACCATCTTGGTTCACTCTATAGACTCGACAGGGACAGATCGGTGACAACCGTCCTTTCGGACATCGATATCGCCAATGGCATGGGGTTTACCGCCGACGAAAAAACGTTTTATTTCACTGAATCGAACGCCCGGCGCATATATGCGTTCGACTATTCCCGTGAAAGCGGAGAACTTTCCTCTCGTCGAACCTTCGTCCAAAAACCGGCGGATAACGGTATTCCCGACGGGATGGTTGTTGACGCTGACGGTTGTGTATGGTCAGCACGGTGGAACGGTGGCGTCGTCGTACGGTACGATCAAAACGGGAGATCCATCAGCAAAATCGAATTTCCGGCTCGCAAAGTGTCAAGCGTCGCCTTCGGCGGCCCGGATTTCGAAGATCTTTACGTGACAACCGCACTTGGGGAGGGTGGTTACCGACCAAAAGAGGGTGACGGTGCCGGAGCTCTCTTTCGAGTAAGTGAACTTCATGTAGGTGGGGTTCCAGAGTACTATTCAAGAGTCGCGACTAAGTAGTTCAGACCAAACGAGGCTGACTGAAGCAAAATTGAAAAGTATTGTTTCAAAATTTCTTACCTGAATGTCTGCCGGTATTTTGTATCGATCTCACTAAGTACCACTTTTACAACTGAACTCCGGAATGGTCTTAATAACGTGAATAATATTTAAGCAATAAAGCGGCTTATGTGATCGCCTACCAGCAGAACGTCTCACGGACTTAACCGCCAAGTATGGATTCTAACAGAGAATTGTGTACTACTAGCTTCAGAATTTTGAAAAAATTCGGGTTACGGCACTTCCGTGTTAAGTCACCTTTTCGCACGCGAGCGCCGAAAGACTACTTTCGAAGATCGAGTAAGAAATTTTGAAACCCATTGATATCTCTGGGCGAACGGAGAGACGCAGCAGTTCTGGCGTCCAAATAACCGCCGCAAGCTCAGATCGGTCGCAAGAGCGTGCGATCATGCTTCTCCAGGGGTTACCATAATTTTGAATATAAATTTAATCATAGACCCGAAGGAAAAGTGGTCAGCCGGCGGACCATGACTAACACAAGGTGGACCTCGTTTTCAACATGTACTTGACTGAAGTCCGATGGACCGAGCCAGTAGCCTGATTATTTTGCTTGGTCCACTTCACGGCTCACCGGCAGGTTTATCTCTATATGCAACCAAACAGTTGCACGTTGTCCTATGGACTCTAACGACGACGTATTCCAAGCGCTGTCCGACAGCACTCGGCGGTTGATCCTAGAGGAGTTGACGGACAACAACGAACAGACGCTCTTCGAACTCTGTGCGCGCCTGACCATGGAGCACGATGTCGACATGTCTCGACAGGGCGTGAGCAAGCACCTCGACGTCCTCGAGGAGGCCGGTCTTGTGACCTCGATGCGTCGCGGCAGAACCAAGGTCATGGAGTTCGCTGGCAATGACCAAATCAAGGAAGCAGCAGCCTGGATGGATCGTCTGACCGAGAGCGACACCGATGCGAAATCCGAGAGGAGCTAACATAATGGAAATATACGTAACAAGCGTACCCGTGGACGACCAACAGAAGGCCTTGGAGTTCTACACGAACGTTCTGGGCTTCGAGAAGAAGACCGACGAATCAAATGGCGGGACGAGATGGTTAACTGTGGTTGGGCCAAAATCGCCCGACGGTGTTGAGCTTCTCTTGGAACCCATCGAGGATGAAGCAATTTCCGAAGAGCTGGAAGCGTACCGCGACTCGCTCGTCACTAACGGCATCCCTTGGACCTCGTTCGCGTGCGAGGACGTAGAGGCTGAATACGAACGCCTGAGCGAGCAAGACGTCGAATTCACCCAGGAACCGATGACCGCCGGGGGCGTCACGATGGCCGTCTTCGATGACACCTGTGGGAACCTCATACAAATCATCCAACAGAGAGGCTGATAGGGGCGACTGAGCCACGTCACCTACCCAGTTAATTCGGATGGATGTTAAAAAATTAGAATATGAAATTCCAGAAGAACAACGACGGTATCTCAAATAATCATGAACTATGACGGGTAATAAGAGAGCATAAGGGGAGGAGGGAGAGTCGTAACAAGAAATCAGAGGCGCGTCGGGCGATGCGGATTCGGTCAAAATGGCAGTCATCCGTTAGTATGGGTGATCGCTTTCTAGTAGGTGGTAGCACTCTCAAACAAAGCAGTCGCTCAGAGCGTGGTCTGGTACGATCTCGATTGAGTGACATCATTCGGATTCCTCGTTGGGATACGCATAGAGCAATTCGCGCTCACAATCCTCATATTCACTTGCAGACCCACTGAAGATGAGATATCGCTCTCGGGTGGTGGCTCCGATCGCGATGGTCTCCAGAGAGCGTCCGTCGTAGTCGAATTCACGACTCTGTTGAACCCTTAACAGATAACACGAACCATGGATTGATGACAGAGGAGGTTTTGGGCAGGGGAAGATACACCCACGAAAAAATTTTGACATCACTCATTCACGCCTATGCTTCAGTGCCTCCCTGCAACGTCCGATACGCTTGAACTCCTTTAGCGAAACTCGCGGTACCTAATATAGCAAACGCGATTGTCACCATCGTGATCCCGTAATTTAGATAGTAACCAACTGCTTTGAGAAATGCGAGAACGCCCATAACCGGAAGCAGATGAAAATAAACATTTTCCTGACCACCAATAGTAAAAGCCCCACTAAGTGCAACAATCCCGAAAAGCACGGTCATAACTGGTGCGTCCGTACCCCACTGACTAACCGAGTACCCTGTTGCCGCACCGCCAGCTAATAGGAGTCCCCACCCGTTAATCCGTTTTCGCCATACCCGTGTATCCATAGTATGGTGAAATATCTCCCTTGATAGAAATGCTATCGGTGTACGATTCGCATCACGAACTCAACAGCCAGTGTGAGATGAAAGATATGCACTCTGACTGAGAACGAGTTTGAACGACTCGCTGTCGTGTCTTAGGTACGTTTATTCTTTCCTTTCCTCTGACTGGGGAACGTATGTACTGATGGCAATTCCCGAACCGACCGTCTTCGTATCCACAAGTCGTAGAGTAGTCACATCGCTCGTCTCTCCGAAGAGGCGCTTGCCACTTCCCAGGATGATGGGGAAGGTCATGAGCCGATACTCGTCGACCAGATTGTGTTGCATTAGCGTGTGCACGAGCCGTGCGCTCCCGTAGACCAGGATATCACCACCCGGCTCTTGTTTCAACTTGGAGACTTCATCCGCGACGTTCTCTTTGATAAGCGTCGAATTGTTCCATTCAAGAGGTTCTTCGAGCGTCGTGGAAACGACGTACTTGGGCATACTGTTCATTTTGTCAGCAAACCCTTCGTCATCGGTCATGGAAGGCCAAGCCGCTGCAAACCCCTCATAGGTCACCCGACCTAGCAGAAGCGCATCGCTTTCCAACACTTCCTCGAGTTTGAACTCGTCGCCTTCGGGGCCACGGTCGAATTGAAACGTCCAACCACCATGCTCAAATTCTTCTCCACCCCCTGGGGCTTCCATCACGCCATCCAATGATACGTACTCCGAGACAACCACTTTTCGCTGCGTTTCGGACGTCTGGTCTGGACTGCTCTCTGCCGTGCCAATGTCACCCATCTGTAATCTTCCCCATTCTTTTGTAGACTAAGAGAAGATCGCACGGAGTATAGAGATATCGGCAGTTTTCAAATATCCTGTCTCGAACAGTTCAAGGAACGGAATCCCATAATGTAGTCAACAGCCATTGGTTGGCACTCACGTCATCGTCGCCGTTCCGTTGGATATCGCTGCAACGCATAATGAGCACGTTAAGCGGATGGTATTAGGTATCGGTAACGTCGCACAGACAATACCGACGCTCGCAATTATCGCCCTCGTCTTCCCACTCCTCGGACTTGGGTTCCTCCCTTCGCTCGTGGGTCTGTTCGCTTACGCACTATTGCCAATTCTCACGAACACGGTAACGGGCCTCGAAAACGTCGATGAGAGTACGGTCGCGGCGGCGCGTGGCATGGGAATGACTGCTGGTTCCGACTAGGGAGACTATCAGTCGAAGAATTATTGTGAGTTGTCTGAGGGTGCAATAACTTGGGTAGTTCACTGAACAGGCTACGAAGGGCGATATCACACTGAAGTGATCCTCAACGGTGCTCAAAGAGCAATTCGTTGCTCATATTTAATAGTTTGTAAGCTGCATCATCAGGTATGGTGGGGAATTCGAATCCGAATGAAGAAGAGTCGATCGGGGCATCATCGGATACGCGTGATGAGTTGCGGACGATAGGCTTTCGACTCCGCGAGATTCAACGATTGTTGGGAATGCGCGTGAAGCAGGAAAATCGGCGACTCGAGACCGAAGGAATTGACCCCGTTTCATCAACTGGCTTCTTTAAGGATATAGATCGGTTAGGGGAGATCTCACAGACCACGATCAATGAAGCTGTAGATTCGCTCGGGGACCTTGGCCTTGGTGACTCCGTTCGTGGAACGCTTAGTGATGGAACCACAATCGAAGGAACAGCGAGCCCGATTGATTATACCCCAGCTGAACACCTTCGGCTGGAAGTTGAATCGGTCGACGATCCATCTATCCGGTATGAACTCATCTCTCATTATAAATCTGGAAAATGGGAGCCAATTCGAGTGCGACGGTATCAAACCGGTGATGACGATTGGATTCCCCGTGGTGTAATCACGAACATTCGCACACCTCCTTAATTATCCCAAACTACCGTCGATTTTCGGTCTTCACTTGATTCATATATTGTTGTGTGATATCCGGATTATTTTATTGTGAGCTTAGAGAGGTAGAGATTCTTAGCCGTTGAGGAAGGGTTCGTCAGCAAGTAAACCAGTTTGAGGAGCACGAGAACGGACATTGCAATCGTCGCGACGACACCGTAGCCGAATCCCGCTCGCAGTCTATGTCCTGTCATACTCACGGAGACTCCGAGCGACCAAATAAGGCTAAGACAAGCTCAGACTGACGGACTGAACGATCCACACCAGGTGAGTGCAACCTAACCCAGTCGGCGATCCACGGGATGCCAGATGGCGTCGAAATCAGTCACCAAGACAAGGATCCCCATCGCTCCGACGAGGACGCTGAGGTTCTTCCAGTCAGGCCCGACGTACAGTATCGCCACGAGCATCACCGGAATCAGGATAGGGCCGCGAGTCGTTCCCCAACGCCGACGAGGAGGAGTACAACAAGTGACCCTTCCGGGGAACGTCGCAAACGTGTTTGTGTGCCCTCTGTCGCACGTTCGGAGAGGATATACATGCACTCGAAGGAACGGAATACGAGGGGTGGGAGGTCGAGTCACTACGAACGGAGTTGATCCATACTTATCTGCCGTATCTGGAAGATCGGAAGGTTCTCGAATACGACGCACGGTCAGAGATGGTTCGGTATCATAGCCATCCGACAGTTAAAGCTGCTCTCGAAACAATCAACGATCAATAACGTTACTGACTGAGCTTTTGCAGAAAAAATCGTAACTGATACAGTCGCTGCCTCAAACAGCCTACAGAAGAGTATGAGATATGAAACGATACAACAAGAGTCTCATTGTTGGCGTTCGACTGGATAAGATCCGAATTTCATCCAAAATATGGTGCGTGATTGTAGTACTCTCGGAAATAGTGGATACCGATGAGAGTATATTCCTATGGTGCTTCTCTCTTGAACGGGGATTGCAAGCACCCTGACATTGAATCTCCGTGATACTAATGGATCCTACTGACAATCTCAAAGAGGTGAGTGCAGCAACAGTCGCCTTTGAAAATGATCTGAAAGCACTCATCTTGGGGGCCTTCGCAGATGGAGCAGCAATCGAAGGGACGTGGGAAATTACTCTCCCCGTCAACGATGCGCCGAATTGGACGGTCGAAATTGCCAAGGTCCGTACTGATGTTCCCACATACGATTCTGAGTTTATCGAAGAATAAGCACTACGATAAATCGTGTCCAATGAGGGAGGACAGATTATGGCAACTGATGTATTACACCATTGTTAGTTAACAGATTGCGAATCTTTAAGCATCGGTACTTCATATCAGCACCTACTCCGCTGAAGTCGGAGAGAAGCTGGCGAGTCGTGTGTTGTGGCGTAGGCTGAGTATGTGCTAAGAAGATTATGAAGACTGAAACGCCAAATGCATCGACAAGCAGCACTGCCACGGGTGAACTCACTCCGACAACCATTTTCGATCTCCTCGCAAATGACCATCGACGATATACGCTTCATTACCTCTCACAAAAAGTCGGGGCAATCTCACTCGGCGATCTCGCAGAACAGATCGCTATCTGGGAAGATGCACCCACGTACGAGCAATACGAGCGTATCCTCACCGGCCTTCACCACAGGCATCTCCCGAAGTTGGTTGCTGCTGGGATCGTGCACTACGATGTAGAAGCCGAGTCGATTGAGCTCCTAGAGACTGCTGATCCGCTACTACCTCATCTCAAGCTCGTCGCGCCGACTGATATTCAGTAACGATCAAATTATCACTCTTCTTCATGCCCCGTAATGGAGAATCTTACTTTTGGGGACGTTCGCTGGTCGGTGATCTTCAAGGCCGTCAGTTGCCATGACATAGATAAAAAAAGGACAGAAGCGAGAATTAGTTTGGCAATTCATTGCGACCTGCACGAACGCACGGGAAGCACGGGAAACCACTAAGGCCGTCACGGTCGCAGTCTACTGACGATTCGTCGTCTCAGCGTCGTTGGTGTCGTCAATATCGTCGTCTTCGCTGTCCTCCGACGGGAAGGCCTCCAGCGTCCCGTCGTCAGTCGCGTTCTTGACGCCAGCCATGACCTTGCAGAATGCGTTCTGGTGAACGTGGTGCGTGTAGGTGCACGCCATCGCGTCGTCCGTCACGTCGTCTAGCGTGACGACGTAGTGGTGTTCAACGGGCTTGTCGTTGCTCTCGTTGGTCACTTCAACCATCCTAGGGGCTTCGACGTTGTAGGAGAATTGTTCCTACTGTGCGCGTTTCTGTATTGTCTCGTCAGCGTCACGGGCTACGGATTGTTTTGTACTCACGGTTTTTCGCTCTAGTTTCAGAAGACCAGTACCGGATGTGCCATCACCCGGCGCGTTTCGACACGGCCGGGGCGCTGTTCTTTCTACCAAGTACTATGTGAAAGATGGTACGAAAAGCGCTAATATACTACGCAGTTTGACTAGACCAGTCGGGTCTCACACGTGCTCATGGTTGGAACGTGAGCAACTCGGGAATCATGACGACGAGTCCGGCCACGAGGAAGACCGCCGCTGGGATTGATGCCGAAAGTGGATCGTCGACCCGAACAAGATGCGTCAGGATCGCCCCGATCATCGTCGTAGCGATCAAGAAACCACCCAGGACACCGAGTATTGGTGCGAATACGAGCCCAGCGAGTAGCCCGAGACCACCAAGAACCTCAACACCGCCAGTCACGATGAGGAACCACTGTGGGTACCCAAACTGGTCGAATTGCGTTGTATGGAAGTCAGTGCGAATGAACTTCACGCCGCCCGAGGCCAACATGATGAGTCCAAGTAGTCCTTGTATGACGAGAATGGCCGTTTCAATTGTGCTCATAGGCATTTGCGACTAAGGCAGCGGCAGGAATCAGGATGCTCCACCATATATGGGGTCGGCTATATACTGAGGAGCAACTCACTGCATGAAATGAAGACCGAATAGTCAACACTCTCTCTCCATGGATGAGGACTACTCTCGTGAGAAAGCTCACGGGACGAGTTCAGCAAAGATTGTCGCTTGGGCTTTTCGGAGGTGCTCGCCCACAGTTTCGGGGCCACAGCCGAGTTCTTCGCCAATATCTTTGTAGGTGGCTGTTCGTGGATCTTGAAAATAGCCTAGTTTGAGTGCAACCGTCACTGTCTCCTGTTGGCGTTCGGTCAATTGTTCGAACAGCCGTGTGGTCGATGGAGAATACTCGCCAATGGCTTCGACAGTGAGGTCGAAAGTTTCAGGAATCTCTGTGAGCGCCGTTTGGATCGTCTGTTGCTCTCCCAGCAGTGTTACCCGCAAGTCGTCGTCTTCGGTGAATGTCATCGGAGTATCGACAACGAGTCCGTGCGTCTGTACGATGGAGTGGAACGTTGTAGCGGTCTCGCTCCATTTCTGGTGAACGTACGCATAGAGACTGCGATCCACCTCAGAGAGATCATACGCAAGAACATCAGAATGAGCATCCAGTAATGCCTCCGCTCGCTCGCGATTTCCGTCGAATTGGACGAGAAGCACACCGGTTCCGTCATCGAGCATCCGTATGTGATCTAGTGTTCGCCGCTTCACTACCGAATCGTTGGCAAACGCTTGTACGATGGGATCATATGCAGACTCAGTGGAAGTGAGAAGGATTGTCACAAATCTCATGTTGAAGAGAATGACCTGCAACAGCAAATGGTTTTAGTGAGGCCACTGTGCCTCGATTCTGTCGTTGATCCCGTGGATTCGATATCTCAGTAAATGTCCCTGTCCAACCAAACTCTGAGATCAGTTTTCACCCGTTATCGTCCTGCCCAGCCCACAGTACCGACACCGGCCTCGTCTGCGGTAGTAGTACGCGAGCGCCGCCACCCCGAGTGCGGCTCCCCAGATGGGCCACAACAGTACCGGACCAATGGCTGCCCAGCCGTCAGTGAGAGTGAAGAAGGATGTACCGAGTACCGTCTTGCGTACGAACATCAGGCCAGCAGTGGTCACCAAGACAGAAACTAGTGAGGCGGGAACGACCGCCAACCAGATGGGAACCCGCGTTCCAGCTAGGCGTGGGAGCCAGCGGGGAAAGGTCTCGCCCCACGGCTGGATGAGCCCGAGTGTGAGAATCGCGCCGCCAAGCGCTACCGTGCTAAGAGCTACTCCTGACCAGAGCCCCCCACTGGCCTGGCCCGTGCGAAGGATTTCCTCGGAGATACCTAACGGGATGCCCAGTTCCCACGCTAACCGTGTTGTGGCATACAAGAGGGGCACAATGACTGCGACGACGGTAGCCCATCTACCCCACCGTGCTGCCGCGGCTGGCGTCGTCCATCCGGTATCGCTGTCAGTGCGCCCGCAATTCCCGCAGGCGTTCCTGCTCCGGCGCTGGTAGGCGACGGCCGCTGCAATCCACAAGAATCCACCTCCTATGAGGATGAATTGATTCACCACCGGCCAGGGTATGGCGTCGAAGAAGTTCTCTGACGGCCAGCCGAAGGGCGCGCCGATCAATACGATAGGTACGAGAGCCGTGGCGAGGAGTCCGCGGGCATCGGGCACCACCAGCAATAGCACGGCTCCGAAACTCCACGCGATGGTGAGGAGCACTGTCCGCGAGAATCCATGCCCCCACGTCCGGGCCATCGCAAGCGCCACCACCGCACCGACCAGCCCCATTGCAGTAATCACTGGCGCAGCAGTCTCAACCTGTACACCCGCCATAATTGATAACGTAGCTCCTCCCGGGTCGTTCTCAGCCCCGAATGGAAATCCACTACCACCGAACGTCCAGTATATTCCGAGCGCGCCGTATATCAACGACCAAACGCTGGCTGCATATGCAACCCACGCTGGCCACCGTACTAGTGTGTGAGAGACCCTTCTCGCGCTGTTTGCCATCTTGTCGTGGAATAGGTCAGTCATCAGTCGTTTCCTCATCGTTTCTTACTGAAGCCGATCTGTTCGCCGAGCTGGCTTGCATATCGTCAACCACACTGGTGTAAACACAGTGAATAGTTCCTCTCATTATGGTTATCCCTCTTGTACTCATAAAGAAATCTGGAAAGGGCATGTGAATGGTGCCGAAGTTCTTCGGCAGTTTTTATATTGCCAGCGGCGTTCGCGTTTCTAAGAGATGGTGATAGGAGGATGGGTGCTAGGCTTACCAACAGATCGATGATTTATCAACACGCTGTACACCGCGTTCCGATGGTCATCCATTCGAGAGATTACCCTTGAGATACATAACTGTCTTAACGGACCCAGGTGACCGGAAATTCGTCTCTCCTTTCGCTTCTCTGAGCAGGAATGTAGTGGCACGCGAATACCTATACCATTTCAATTTATTGGATGACGGGACGGTTGTCCTTCTCTATCAACTTCAGGGTGATCTGGACCACGCGAGGGCAACGTTCGCTGCAAGCTCGACAGTAATACACTATGATGTCCCAGAGCAAGGGAACGGACTCACGTACCTACATTGTGAGATGCAAGAGCCACTCACATCCTTCCTCTCGATACTACACGAAACGGATGTTCTTATGCCCATGCCGGTACAGTTCCTGAGCGATGACCGCTTGCGGGTGAAGTTTATTGGAGATTACAAGCCACTGCAACGAATCCTTGAGAGAGTATCTGAGTTCGTCGATATAGAAATCGAGCAGGCCGGCGAGTATGTGTCCCCAGGTCACCTCAACTCAGTGCTCACTGATCGTCAGCATGAAATCCTGTCCACAGCCATCGAATACGGGTACTACGAAGTCCCACGACAAGCAACAATACAAGAAATCGCTGACGGATTAGGGCTAAGTCAGGCAACAGTCGGCGAACATCTGCAGAAAATCGAAGCGAGAATTCTCTCTCAGGCCGTGCGGTAACCCTCCTTATCAATTGGGGCAACAGTGTGTTCTGTGGACTTCAGTTGGAAGTAAGTGTCGTAGTTCCAGTACGGTCCGGCAGAACTCAAACTCCACTTAGCCGGAGTTGCGTGCTTTTTCGGTGCGATCTATGAAGTGTTCGATGAACTCTGGAACATCAGTTCGAGCTTTGATTTCATCATAGGAAAGCCAATGCACTGCAGCAACTTCATCGGGAGCTCGAGGATAGGCATTACCCGCTACGTATTCACAGAGAACGACAATATTGAGACAGCAAGTACCGTCATCGGCCTCGAACGTTGTGCTACAGATATACTCGATGTCTCCGACCTTGACACCGACTTCCTCATAGAGTTCTCGGGCAGCTGTTTTCTCGATCGTTTCTGTGCCGCCAGGCGACTGTTCGACTTTACCTCCTGGAAACGCCAATAGGCCAGCAGCGTGGTCTTCATTTTCACCGCGTTCGATGAACAGATACTCATCATCTTTAACAACGACACCATCAACATTTACGACGTATCCATATTCTTCAATCATCATATTGCACTGATCAGTATGATTTCCGTTGTTTTGATTTGCCTATTATCGATTCCTAGGACAAAAGAGTCCACCAAATACTGATCCCAAGACTGTCGATGTACCCATAATCGAGTAATCGTAATCCCAGATAATTTGGATTGAACAACGACTGGGTTACGAATGCTTCTTCTATAATGGCATATGTAAGACCGAGAAGCACCATGCTTAACCATCCAAGTTCAAATCGACGTACTGTTTCACGAATTAATAGAGCGCCACCGCCATAGAGAGGGTCAAGCGCCAACAAGGCCCACAGCCATGTGATTGGTAGGTTACCTAGGAGGAATTCACCGATGTCGAAGGAAGTTGATGAACTGGCTCGGAATATCGACATTTCAACATCCGATCTTCACTTGATGAAGACCCTTTCTTCTAACCGTCCACGAGGCAGTCTTCCTCACCTATTTCTCGTTCTTCGTCGGGTTCCCAAAACTTCCTGTGAGCCACGCACTGAGAAGGCGATCCTCGTTGACTTTGAGTGCATCTCGGATTTGTGGCCACGTAGGTTTGCGTTCGTTATTGCCCATTGCAGTGGAACGTCGAGCTTGAGCGACGATATCCGGACTACTACCGGAAACACGGTGTGCCGGATGGAAAAGAACACCTCATAGTGGGATCATAATTAACGCACATTTGAGTGAATGAAAGAATTTAGACGATCATTACACTACTTCATTTATACACTCTTCGTCGAGAACTGTCGTAGCGTACCAGCTACCTTCGCTATTTCACTCCGGTCAAAGTGGAGCACTGAATGTACCACAGCGCCGCTGGACGATGCGGACGCGTACCGTGCCGTCGTCCTGAAGCAGCCAGCGCAGTTTATCGCCATTGTGCTTAGGGATATTTGACGGATACCGCGGTATTGCTCTCATAAGCTTCCTTCGCTGCGTTGGCAACTGCTTGAGCGCGGGCACCGTCTTTGATGGTTGCTAGCATCTCACCGTTACCGTCTATCGCTTCGGCGAACCGGTCGATTTGACGACGTACCGTTCCATCTATTCGATCGTTCACGATTGGCCAGTGACGGCTATCTGGATGGTCGTATCTATCACCGTGAACTGTTAGTGTATCACCGGGCGTCTCCACACTCGCCTTCCCATTCGTACCGACGATTTCGAACGCGGCTTCAATTCGCCCCGGCGTTTCAGACGGAAGCGTCCCATACCCCTCTAAGACACCGATTGCTCCGTCCTCGAATTCTAACAGCGATTGCGTTGCATCAGGAACGTCGATATCGGATAGTTCACCACGTCGAGCGATGCTCGTTACACGAACCACTCGTCCTTGTGTGCTCCAAAGCATGGCGTCAATGTCGTGGATGTTCATGTAATAGAGCGGATGCCCGCGCGCACCGATTCGACGAGATTCCTCGATTGTGATGCCACGTTTGGCCCGCACGGCGACGACATCGCCAAGTTCACCGGTGGTCACCGCCTCGCGCACTGCAGCGTACGCTGGATCATACCGAAGCACGAAACTCACGCCGGTGACCATATCCGTTCGAGTTTCCCGCTCAGCCAACGCTATGGCTTCGTCAATCGATTCGGTGATCGGTTTCTCTAGGAGGAGGTGAATTTCGTGGTCGAGTATCGCATTCGCTTGCTCAGCATGAACCGTTTCCGGCGTCGCGACAATCACAGCATCGACATCGAATACTTCCGAGTACTCTGTCTCTGCTCGATTCGCATCGTATCGCTCCGCGATGGCGTTCGCCCGGGAGGCATTAATATCGACGACCGCATCGAGTTCGAGCGTTGGGTGTTCGCTCGCTGCACGCGCGTGGTTTTCACCCATGAATCCAGTTCCGATGACGGCGACCCGAGTCACGGGCGACCACCCTCCGCTTTTGCCATCCGTTCGAGTTCCGGAGTCGGTTCGAGTGGGATCACGAACGGCTCTTCGAGTGGTATTTCGTATGTGCGAGGTACAACGCGTTCGATCTGCATGAGCGTCGTTCATCACCCGACAATATCAACATTGGTAACACACCGCGTGAACAGGTAAAATCAGCAAACTCGCGTACGGATTCAAATGGAGGGAAGGATTTCATCTGCCGCGACCCGATAGAATTCATCCTGCTCGTAACTCACGTCGGTGATGACCACGTGATCCGCACCCCTTGATTCCTGTACGCCGATCCACCGTATCACATCGTCAGGCGATTCCGCGATGAGGAATGCGTTGTTCACGTCCTCACGTGAGACCCGCTTCGTCGAGGCTTGGAGTTCCCGGGGATCACTCTCGTCCAAATTCTCGGGGAGAACAGTCGAAGCGAACGAATCCATGATCCGATCAGTCAGCCGTTCTTTGTCCCCAAATCCGCCGACGGACTGAAATACGACATCCCCGTCGCCTCCATGGTCGCGGTAGGGCCGTACCACTCGCGATTCGACGTCTGGAACGCCGGCGATAGTGATGAGATGATCCCCGTATTCGGCGGCGAGCCGAGCACTCCTTGGCCCCGTTGCGGCAAAATAAATCGGCATCTCCTGCTCGGGCTGTTCGTAGGGATAGATCGGTTTGAAGACGAAGTGCTCCCCGTCGTAGCCGAAGAAATCATCGCTCGACCAGTAGGTTCGGATAATATCTATCGCTTCTTCCATGCGATCAGCCCGCTCACTCCAAGACGGCCACTCGTCGACGAACGGATGTTCGTTCATCCGTTCACCGGTTCCCACCCCAAGCCGGAATCGTCCCGGATACATCTCGTCGAGCGTTGCGGTCGCGTTGGCGATCACGAGCGGGTGATAGCGATACAACGGTGGCGTTACGAACACCCCTATCGGGATGGATTCGGTTCGTTCGAGTGCCGCCCCCAGCCACGACCAAGCGAATGGTGCGTGCCCGTCCGTGTGGAACCATGGCTGTAGATGATCGCCGAACCAGAGCGAATGAAAACCGGCCGCCTCCACCTTCTCCGCTTGATCGAGATAGTAGCCGGGCGGCTCGTACATCCCACCTAAGTCAATCCCCAGTTGCATACCTCTGATTGGATCCCTTCGATGTTAACCGTTAACTCGCATCATTCCGAGAACCCGTGAACAGGTAAGTTACCCTTCGAAGTCCGGCGACTGGAGAGAGCGAGTAGGGATGGAGAGTTCACGCTAACGGTGAGTACGCAGACGGAGTCGCGTCGATACACGTACGAGCCACGGTCGCGATGTAGCTCTGGCCGCGACAAAATCTCTCAAAAGGTCAGCTGATACCATATTACAAATCATTTCCATTTCGTCGAAAATTCTTGTACAAATTCAGTCGAGAAGCGCTCGAGCTCGCTCTTTGAGAAGTGATCTAACTTGTCAACGATATGCCTTAGAGAGCGAATGTATCGTATTTATTGTGTCGGAGTATTCAGGGCAAATTCTTTAATAGGTTCTTAGGCTACCCTCTCTTGGGTGGGGATCGTGACAAACAATAACACGACACAAGGGAAAAAACCGCGAATCTCTCGTCGGACGTTCCTCGCGACGACAGGTGCCGCCTCGACGACAGGATTGGCTGGATGTCTCTTCGGTTTCGACCAGGGCGGTTCTCAGGGTGGTACGAAGAGCGGACAAAACGCCGTCGAACTCACCTTCTGGCATCAGGAGAGTGTGCCCCACAGAGTGGAGGTTTTCAAGCGGTTTATCGACAAATTCAACAGGGAAAACGACGGCATCAGGGTGTCCCAACAACCACAGAGTTGGGATGCCGTCTTCGGAAAGCTCACGAGCGCACTCAATACGGGCAACGAACCCGATTTCATGTTCTCGCTGCCTGCGTTCACGATGACGTTCCAATCGCAGGGTGCCCTCGTCGACGTAGGGGAAATCGTGGACACGGTCGATAAAGACCGATCCTTGTTCGACAACACTGTCACACCGTTCAGGTATGACGGAGGAACGTGGGGCGTCCCGATGTGGGACATGGTCTTTCTAACCCACTATCGCACGGACAAATACGGTGGACAATCCTGGTCCCCGCGGAATTGGCAGGAATGGCTCAAAGACGCGAGCAACGTCACGAATCAGGATCAAAGCAAGTACGGTATCGTTCTTCCCGCGAACAAGAATCTCTGGACTACCGAAAACCTCTATACACTGATGATCGAGAACGATGCCTACGTTTACGGGCCGGACGGGAAGATCATGTTCGATACCGAAGAGACCGTCGAGACGCTGGACTTCTACAAGCGAATGTTCAATCAGGCCAGTCCTCCGGAGGCGACCGCCTGGGACTGGGCGGAATGGGAACAGGCGTTGCTCCGCGATACGGGATACTCGACGAACGGCTTCTCGTCGTGGGTTCGAAGCCTTCAGGCGACACCGTTGGCCGACAAGTTCGGTGCGATCCAACAGCCTCCACCGAGGGAAGGGATGCCCTCTCGTTCCATCCACTACGTGAACAATATCATGGTGTTCAATGAGAAAAAGAAGAATGCGATTGGCACGTTCATCGAGTGGCTCCATCGCCCGGAGAACTACGGCGCTTGGCTCGCGGAGACCGAACCGACACTCTACCTACCCGTTACGGAAACCGGAAAGAACGCCAAGTCGTTCTGGGATCACGAACTGATACAGCGATATAGAGGGATGGTTCAAACCCAATTCGAGGCGCTTCCGAGGGCGTCCATCTACGGATTCAGGGATATCCACACGAAAAACAACCTCTACATCCCGAGCGTTGGGACACTAGAGGGCTCGCACGCGCTAGCCGAGGTCGTCCAGCAACTGGTGGTGAGGGATAAATCCCCTGAGGAAGCCGCCTCGTGGGGCCAGAACCATCTGGAAAACGTCCTCGGGGTCGGCCCGAGCAAGAAACTAAAGGGGCAAACGTGAGTTTCAGCGAATATCTTCCGGTTCGCCGGTTTCGCACGCGGGGAGATGGGCGGATGCGACTGGGGTTACTGCTCATACTTCCGGCAGTTCTCCTTGTTGCTATCTCCTTGATCTATCCGTTTCTCGGAGCGATCCAGCTCAGTTTTATGAATAGTTCGCTTAACGAATTTGTCGGTATTCAGAACTATCAAGCCATCTTCAGCGGGAACGCGTTCTGGTCGACTGTGGTTAAGAGCTTCCTCTGGACAATCGCGAATCTGGTATTACAGGGCGTTGTCGGGATAGGGGTTGCACTGTTGCTCCATCGCAGTTTCTTCGGCCGCGATGCCGTTCGCACCGTCATGCTCATTCCATTCGTGGTGCCGACCGCGGTTACCGCAGTCGCATGGCAGTGGGTGCTGAACGGGACGTACGGGCCGATAAACACCTGGTTATTAGGTGCCGACGTGATTCCTGCCAGTGTCAACCCGCTTTCGACGGCCTCGTTAGCGTTCCCAACGGTCATTTTGATCAACACGTGGCGATGGGCACCGCTCGTGGCGCTGGTCGTCTTCGCAGTGCTACAAACGATCCCTCGGGAGGAGTACGAAGCCGCTCAAATCGAAGGTGCTGGAATGATCGCCGAGTTCTATCACGTTACCTATCCTCACCTTAAGAGTTCGATGCTCGTACTCGGCCTTATCGGATTCCTTCTCACGTTCAACATCTTCGACCTCATCTGGTTACTCACCGCGGGTGGCCCGGCAGGAATCACGACGACGCTCCCGGTGTTGATCTACGAGATGGCGTTCAACCTGCAGAACATCGGACTGGCGAGCGCGATTAGCGTCGTTCTGTTCGTTATCCTGGTCGCTTTCGTCGTACTGTACTTCCGCCAACGTGAATTCAAGGAGAGTGAACTCGGATGAACATTAACAAGTATACCGCGTATCGTCGATTGACCGACCTGGCACGATTTACGTTGCTCGTCATCGTGCTCGTCGTGTTCCTCTTCCCGTTCTACTGGATGTTCAAATCGTCACTGGAACCGTCGGCGGTACTGTACGGGGATGTTCTCTTAATCCCGGCCGAATACACGACCCAGTATTACGAACGCGTTCTCCAGATCGGATTCCTCAACGCCGTGAAAAATAGTCTCATCGTCGCTATCGGAACGACAGTTCTGTCTACTGCGGTCTCTCTGTTGGGCGCATACAGTGTGCTTCGATATACGTATCCCGGACGGGTGTTCGCGTCTCGGCTTATCCTCTTGACGTACATGTTCCCTCACGTCGCTCTCATCGTCCCGATGTACCAATTGGCGTCTACATTCGGGCTGCTCGGTAACCCGGTTACGCTCATCGTCATCCACTCGATGCTCGCACTGCCCTTTTCCCTTTGGATCCTTCAGGCGTTCTTCGAGGATATCCCTCGAGAACTCGAAGAGGCGGCGCTCGTCGAAGGGGCGACGGAGTTCGGGGCGTTCGTTCACATCACTGTTCCGCAGGCACTTCCTGGTATCATCGCCGCGGGGACGTTTTCCTTCATCCTGTCGTGGGGAGAGTACATGTTCGCCTATGTGCTAATGACGGACACGGCCAGTCACACCGTCCCCGTTGCGATCTATCAACTGCTCGGATCGTACGCCATCGACTGGGGATTACTGAGCGCCGTCAGTGTCGTGGCGACCTTGCCGGTCCTGGCGTTGTTCTGGTTGATGGCGAAGTATCTCGGAAAAGGAATCGCCCGAGGAACGGGTGCACTGTAACCATGGCACAAATCGAATTACGCAACATACGGAAACAGTTCGGCGATACGACTGCCGTCGATGGAATCGATGCGACCATCTCGGAGGGATCGTATACGATGATCCTCGGCCCTTCCGGATGTGGCAAGACGACGACGCTCCGAATGATCGCGGGGTTAGAACGACCCACGGAGGGGGACATCCTGATGGATGGTGAAGTCGTGACGGATAAGCCGGCACGAAAGCGGGATCTCAGTCTCGTGTTCCAGAACCTTGCCCTCTGGGATCACAAGACGGTTCGCGAGAATATGGAATTCGGGCTAAAGATGCGTGATATCGGAAAGGACGAACGACAGAACCGCATCGATGAGATTGCGGGAATACTTCAGATCGAGGACAAACTCGACGTGTCTCCGTCGACGCTCTCCGGCGGCCAACAACAGCGTGTCGCGCTCGGACGGAGCCTCGTCCGTAAACCGGGCGTACTTCTCCTTGATGAACCATTGTCGTCGCTCGACGAGCGGCTCCGACTCGAGATGCGAACTGAACTCGCTCGTATCCATCAGGAACTGGATGTCACGTTCGTTCACGTCACTCACAATCAGGAGGATGCGATGACGATCGCCGACGAAATACTCCTGATGAACGAAGGGCGGGTGCAGCAGTTCGACCGGGCGTTGAACTTGTATCACCGGCCCGCCAATGAGTTCGTCGCCAATTTCATCGGTACGCCGAGCATGAACCTATTCGACGCGGAGTTCGTCGACGATACTGACGTGTATCTTGATGCCGGGGCGTTTAGACTGACGATTCCGGAGGATATGTCGGATCGATACCGTGGACACGTCGTGGAGGATCAAATCCGTGTTGGAATCCGCCCCGATACTCTTCGGTTCGATGCACGGGGACGAAACGGAGACCCATCGTTCGACGCCTCGGTTTCAATAATCGAGACGTTCGGAGATTACAACTGGTATTACCTTGACGCCGGGTTGGAGGACGATATTGTGGTTCAATCGGCGGACGAACGGGTGATGGACTCGGTGGGGACGGGAGATTCGGTCACCCTCTCCATCGGAGCCGACAGGATCCACCTGTTCGACAAATCGAGCGGAACGCGGATTGTCTGATGCCATTTCGCTGCTCACACTGCCGGGAAATACAATCGCCCGCGACGGCCGTTTGTCCGCGCTGTGGTGGATTCATTCAGTACGAAGCGGCGACCGGTGCGGAGTTGCGAGCTGCCGTGGATGGTGATTTCCGGGCAGCGCTTCCCTCCTTTGACGCCGAAATAACGGCGGGAGAGGGTGAAACGCCGCTCGTGGACCTCGCTGTGGGGCAAGACGACCGACGGATCGGATCGAACGTGACCGCAAAACTGGAGTCGTTGAACCCGACGTGTTCGTTCAAGGATCGCGGGAGCGCACTCGCCGTCTCGGCAATCCGCAGTTCGGAGACGTCCTTCGAAGCCGTCGTCGTCGCGAGCACCGGAAATACTGCAACGAGTGTCGCCGCGTATGCCGCGCGCGCCGATATCCCCTGTGCAATTCTCGTGCCTGCGGGACCCTCCTCGGCCAAACTCGCACAGGCCGCAGCGCACGACCCCACGATTTTCACCGTCGATGGAACGTTCAGCGATTGTTTCGATCTCAGTCAACGCGTCGCGGACGAGCGCGTATTGAACGCGACGGCGGTCTATTCCGCGAATGCATTCGTCGCATCCGCGAACCGGACCGTCGCGTTCGAACTTGTCCACCGACTCGGTAAGACTCCCGATTGGGTTTCAGTTCCAGTCGGTGCTGGGCCACTTCTAGGCGGGGTGTATCTCGGGTTTCGCGAACTGCGGGATGCGGGAATCACGGGCTCGGTACCCCGGATGCTCTGCGTGCAGGCAATGGGATGTCACCCAATCGTTCGGGCCGTCGAAGACGAGACACCGGTTACGTCGTGGGATCGTCCGATTCGGACGAACATCGGGGCAATCGCTGACCCACTCCGTGGATATGCCGAAGACGGTGAACACACTCGGCAGGCGATCCTTGCGAGCAGCGGAACAGCGGTCGCACTCGATGACGCGACGATCAAGTCGTGGCAGAAGACGTTGGCGTCCGAAGGAATTTACGCGGAATCGGCGAGTGCGGCGAGTGTCGCGGCGATTGCCCACTGTGATGCCGTTGCAGAGGACCATTCCGCCGTCGCGCTCGTTACCGGGCACGGTTTGAAAGAGCCATCGAGCAACGAAGTGCCGACCAAGGACATCGATACGGATATCGACACCGTTCGGGACGCGCTTCTCAACTGAACTCCGTGTACTCGGCAATAATTCTGGATAACGTGCGGATGCAGCCGTCATCATCGCTCATGTCGAGTCGACGACATGCACGCGGAAGCAACCCTTTAGCCCATTGTTACCGAAAAGCAGTATGTGCCGACGATTGAAGCGGAGCAAAGACGCGGTTCTAACCGAATCCCGAACGCAAGCAAGGTGGGAGTGATCAACTCGTGAGCGCCGATATTGGAATCGTCGGATTAGCATCGTTTTACGGTCCCGCCTATGCCGAGTGCGCGGCCCGCGAGGGTGACGTCTCGGTGACTGCCGTGGTACAGGGCGAGGCGACCAACGACCAACTCGCGCGCCTCTCCCGACCGACGGCGGCAGCATTCGCATCCGACTACGACTGTACTATCTACGATTCGGTGGCTGAACTGCTGGACGATGCTTCGGTGGATGCTGTGGTCGTCGCGAGTCGGACTACGCGCCGTGCCGACGACGCGATTCGAGCACTCCAATCGAAGCGACCCGTTCTCACAGGGAAACCGGCGGCCGCACATGCGAGCGACGCACGACGATTGGCCAAAGTAGCATCCGACGCGAATCTTCCGACTGTCACGACGAGTCCGGCGCGTTTCGATGATGCAGTCCAAGGACTTTCCGAACGAGTCGAGCGTGGTGAGATCGGTAATGTACTTCGTGCTACTGCTTCGATCAGACACGATCGCGTCCCTGAAGCGGGGATAGAGGCAAACGCCGAACACGCCCCCGGGGAGGCTGGCTCCGCCTACGCAATGGCATTTTACACCGCAGACGCACTGCTCTGGCTGATCGAATCGGAACCAAAACGTGTATATGCGGAGTATAGTAACCGGAACACGCCGTATAGTTCGCATCCCGATTTGGGGGTTGCGACGGTTCAGTTCGAAAACGGGAGTATCGGTTCGATGACGATGACTTACTCAACTGACTGTCGGGATCCACTTGGCAACTGGGAGTTCGAAGTCGTCGGGAGCGACGGAATGATCAGAACCCGACAGGAGGGTTATGAAGGGATTCACTGGCAGGGCGAATCCGCCAACCGAGTACCGATGCTGTTTAAACGGACACAGAGTCCCGTATTGGAACGACAATTCACGGCGTTTGTCGATGCAGTACGGGAGAACGGCGAGTTCGATGCGGTTCCTCCCTCTCCACATCACACCGCAAAGGCACTCGCTCTCTGTGAAGCGTGGGAACGGTCGGCTGAAAGGAAGAAACCGGAAATTTTCGATTATTGAGTTCCAGCCCAGCCGTTATTCCGTCAGATACTATCGAATAAAAGCCTTGAGGTTGGGTTAAGAATCGAAGAAAGCGCCAAGAAAATAGTTGCTGATCGATATTTCATCAGAAATCAACTCCTCCCGCTACTTTTGCGAGATATTCTCGGCTTTGACATCCCTGTCTGTGAATTTGCACTATGCCGAAACGTGTTGTGAAGAACTATCGTCCCGTATAGATATTTGTGCTTCCGCACTCGGGACACTGTGTGAGCATTCCAACGGGCGGATGCGATACCTTCTTCCAACTATCACCCGCTGGCGCTTCGAAACCACACCGAAGACATCGAAGTTGCTGTCGATCAGTGGATTTGGCCATAGTGGTATTCATTCACACGGGTAGATAGCCTTTCGGGGAACCCTGCTCGAAATTGGCGAAACCTAGAGGCTGAAAGTACCCTACGGAGCCGGCTGCAAGCGAACTTCTAACGCACTGCACATACTGTCTTGGATACAAGAGGGGGCTCAACTGATGCTAGAGTGGGTACAATCGCTTATCGCGTCGCCGGGCGGAAGTGACGGGAGTGGCGAGGCAGTCGATCAAAACGAAGATTCCGACGTCGCTCGCCTCACGGACGCAGAGACGCGCTCCGAGTTCAGTCACGAATATATATCGATAGTACGAACCTTGTCCACGCACTCTCGGATTGTTCGCCGACGCGCTTGTTGGAGGTTGGATGCGGGTACGGTCAGCTTACGCCGTGGATCGCCGACTGTGCTGACGAGCACTACGCGATCGATCCTGCGCGGTCGCTGCTTTCAGCCGCCCATAGGAAGTATCCGGACGTGTGGTTCCAGCGCGCACGGGCGGAGATGCTCGAGCAAATACCACTCGATTTCAATCATTGAAAGTCCTCAAGCACAATGCTCTGTGCGATCAGAAGGAGGCCGAGGCCAAGTACAAGGAGGATAACTGGAGCTAATATTAGCAGCAAGCCAATGATGAAAACGTGCTACGAATGATAGCTTTTGAATCTCGAAATCAATCTTGCCGTTTTTAACCATTCTTAATCTTCTATCGTTAAACTGGAGAAAAGCTACGACGCGAATAGTTATATATTATCCTATAAATTTCGAATTTGACTCCGCTAGTGATTGAAAAGCAATAATCAAAATTAGTCCACCACCTATTTTCCTCGAGTACTCGTCCTCGACTCAAGGCTAGACAGGTATTTTTATGATCAGGAACGCCACAAGAAAGCCGACGACCGTAATCAGTCCGATAAACGGTTGCGCGTTCGCGAACGCTTCGGGAATCATGGACTCGGCGAGCATGGCCAACACGCCGCCCGCCGCGAACGCGAGAATCGTAGCGGGAACTGCCGGGGCAGCGGAGCCAAGCAAGAGGTAACCAGCGGCCGCTGCCATTCCACTAATCAGCAAAATCCCGGTCCAGAGACTGAAGATGTATCTGCTGGAACGACCCGCTTTCTTCATGCCGGTAGCGCTTGAAAGTCCCTGCGGGACGTTCGCGAGAAAGAAGCCGGCGACCAGACCGAGGCCGATCGTTTCACCGGCCAGCACCGACAGGCCAATCACGAGGGACTCCGGAATACCATCGAGGACGGCACCGACCGCGATTGCCAGTCCACTCCCTTTGTATTCCGCTTCCGACGGTTGCTCGACACAATCACCGCAGCGGTTGCGGTGCTTGGCCCCACGCAGGGCTAGCCGCCAATTGATGCCGGAAAATGCAGTTGCACCGAGCACGAATCCGACAGTGGCCGCCATGGGGCCGCCTTCCCTGAACGCCGAATCCATCAAATCGACGGATAAGACGGCGATGAGCACGCCTCCGCCGAATCCCATGGTAGTAGCAATTATACGATGGGACAGCCGACCCCCCAAGGCAACAGCAACCACTGCGCCGATCAGGAGCCCGGATGCTGCCAGCAATCCCCAGAGTGCGGCCTGTGCGATCATCGCCAACTTCGTTTTCTGTTTTTGGGGGGTTTGTTTTGCTTGAGATAACGATTAGATGTGCCTGCACCTAACGCAGCGGTCTGAACGCAGTGCGGATCTCGGCTGTGAACAGCTCCGGCTGCTCCCATGCGGCGAAGTGTCCGCCCTCGTCAACCTCGTTGAAGTAGCCGACGTCTGGGTAAACCGTCTCCACCCAGCTGCGCGGGGCCGGGAAGATCTCGTCGGGAAACGTTGTGAAGCCGACGGGAACTGAGACCGCGGGAGGAGCTTGGCCGGTCTCACGCGCTGCGGCTCGTCCTGTCTCCCAGTACCACCGGGAGGCCGAGGCGCCGGTGCCCGTCAGCCAGTACAGCATGATGTTGTCGAGGATGTGGTCCTGCGTGAGATTGCCCACGGGCTCGTCGTCGACGAACGCGCGGGAGATCTTGTAATAGCTGTCCGTGTCGTGGTCGAGCATCCAGGCCGCCAGCCCAGCGGGTGAATCCAGCAGGGAGTAGCCGATCGTCTGCGGCCGGGTGGACTGCTCCAAGAAGTAGCCGAAACCGTCCTTCGTAAATGTCTCGAGCGCGTTGTGTGCTGCGCGTTCCTGCTCGGATTCCGCCGGCAGCTGATCGACGATGAACGGTGCCCCCGCGAGCAAACTGAGGTGGATGCCGACCAACCCGTCGGGTGCCTGGCGGCCCATTACATCGGTGACGAGTGCGCCCACGTCACCGCCCTGGGCGACGTAGCGGGTGTAGCCGAGCCGGCCCACGAGCTCCGCCCAGGCGCGGGCAATGCGGCCGGAATCCCAGCCGAGCTCGGTCGGCTCGCCCGAGAAGCCGTAGCCGGGCAGGGACGGCAGAACCAGGTGGAATGCGTCTTCGGCGCGTCCGCCGTGGGCGGTCGGGTCGGTCAGCGGGCCGACGGTCTCGAGCATCTCGATGACCGAGCCGGGCCAGCCGTGTGTCATGATCAACGGCAATGCGTTCTCGTGTCGCGACTTCACGTGGATGAAGTGGATGTCCACCCCGTCAATCTCGGTCGTGAACTGAGGCAGTGCGTTCAATCGTGCCTCGCATGTGCGCCAGTCGTACTCGGTCGTCCAGTAGTGCGCGAGCTCCTGCATCGTTGCGAGCTGCACGCCCTGCGACCGATCCTCGACGAGCTCCTCGGACGGCCAGCGTGTTGCCGCAAGGCGTCGGTGGAGGTCTTCGAGTTCCTCTTCAGGAACGTCGATGTTGAAGAATTCGACGTCGGTTTGGCTCCCTTGGGGCATGATATCATCCCACATCACGTCGGGATTGCTGGAGGGAATGCGGCGGATTTGCTTAGTTATGAACTTTGGACAGCGATGAAAGCCTGTCTTCACCCCGAGAAACGGTTTCCTACCGCGAAACGAGCCTGGTTACTCACGAGGTGACTGTATTCCCCGTCGAGAGCTTGGATCGACAGCCGAGTCCGCCATAACCGCTGCTCGCCCCGGTCGCATCAACGTCTACTACGAGGTAATGCTTCGTTGTTGGATACAGCCCCCAGAATGTCGTCTCCTGTAAATCGGAAAGAGACCTCGCCATATCTACCCGTTTATGAATACCGGCGAATTCGTGATGTCTTTCGGTGCAAGATACGCACCCTGTATCTTGCAGTGGTTCACTGAGTTACCGAGCTGCTGTCAGAATTCCCGTGCTGAATACAGAGCGTGCATTTGCCATTTCTCTTCAGTCCATCCCTAGGAACAGCAATTTATGCGGTTGAGAGCCGTGCCTCGATATTGGGGGAGAGTATGGGAGATAGAAACCACCTTCATGTGTGCCGACACTGTGGAAATGTTATGGCAACGTCTACGACGACCGGTCCGCGAGAGTGTTTCAACTGCGGGGGAACGGACTTCTCTCGATATATAAGTATTCCAGAACCACCTGGTGAAAAATAGAAACCACTTCACGGGCAACGATCCACGTCACTGAGTTCGGTCGAAAGAGACGCATCAGAGCTTAGCGGCCATATTTGGGGGTCCTCGACTACGTACAAGTTAATTCGATCCCAGAAATTCCATGCGTAGCCGGACCGCACAAGTTCCCAGGCAGCCCACGCTGCGGTCTCCTCGTCAGAACGTCTGACCGCCTTTTGAAGCAAGCTGGAAACAGTATATCGGTTCACTCCGGACTTGGTCTCGTTCTCGCCACACTCATCGCCGAAATCGTTTGTTGTCGCTCCCTCCCCGTCGTCAGTCTTGTATGTCGCTTCGTCGTCGGTTCGCAATTCCCCATCTGATCCGAACGTGGCCCGTTTCTTCTCGTCCATACGGAGGTCTCAAGTCTAGCGGATAAAATAGGTGGGCAAATTAAGCGCCGACGACCGAATGAGATTTGCGGAATGATACAGAACATCACCTGAAATCTTGGTCCCGAATAATGGCGCAAAGATCGATCTGGGGGCACCGTGGATAGTCTACTGCCGCTTATGGTCTAAGAAGCAGCGATTGACTGTATGACTTCGGCAGCCTCCACTTCTGTCTTATTTATTCCCCAACCCTCCTGTAGGTCACGTCGAAATCCACATCCCATTCAGCCCCATCGTCTGAGCGTTCCGAAGTGCCTTCGATCGTATCGCCATCCTCGCTGAAGGTGCCTGTGAAACGTTGTGCAAACCCAGGTGTGTCCCGCCAAATCTTCCAGACACCATCGCTCAGACTCATGTGGTATACGCGAAAGACGTCACGCGAGTCGGAATAGAGCATTGTGAACTCCTCGTTCGAATCGTCTAGACCGATGACTGACACAGCGGACCGCGGTGCGTTCTCAATCCATTCCGTGGGTGCGTCCGACAGATCAACGGTCTCTGAATGGTGAACGAGGAAGGCACCATCTTCTATCCAATTGAACGTTTCCCGTCCCCCTCGAAACGTTTGCCCGTCTATTCTCACTTCCGTCTCCCACTCACCGACGAGCCGATTTAATCGGCGAAGAACCGGATTCGATTCCGCAGATTGGCTGTTCGCTTCTTCATCAGACATAATCTCCTACTAGGAGGCGGGCCATCATCAAGACTCGTCCGAACATGTTTCGCCTCGTTTTACTCATATTTCATCTAAGGAGTCGGAGAGTTTTGGAGTGGGTGTAATACTACTTATGAGATTAGGTGGTAAAAGCGTAACCTCCTGCTGAATAGAGGGCGTGAAACCAGCAAGGCGATATCTACAACGGAGTGACCTCGGTAAGTCGAGAAAAAGTTCAAGCTCATCCGTGTCCTTTGTACGTAGGTTATGGAACGATACGTCGATGGATTCGTCTTCCCGGTCCCGACTGATAACCTCGATACGTACCGCGAAATGGCTGCTGAGGCCGGACAGCTGTGGATCAACCATGGTCCCCTCGAATACTTCGAAGGAGTTGGAGACGACATGGAGCCAGATATGGAAGGCATGTCGATGCGGACGTTCCCACAGCTTACCGAAACCGGGGAGGATGAATCGGTCGTGTTCCCATTCATCGTGTTCGAGTCACGGGAGCATCGCGACGAAGTGAACGCAAAGGTGATGGACGATCCCGCGATGAACCCAGAAACTTTCGATGAGGAGATGCCCTTCGACGAAGAACAGATGGTCTACGGCGGTTTCCGCTCCATCGTCAGCTACGAGGAGTGATAACGGAGACTCCGCAAGGAGTAGATCGGTCCACGCCTCGATACTACTACCGAACGGCTGCCGTTGCCGAGATATCACACCAACTGGTGTGACGAGATGCGCACCACGAACTGCGCATACACAATCTCTTAGACCATCTCGATTACGTATGAGTCAATAGACTTGATGTTAGTGTCTTTCACATCTCCCTCGAATTTGAACACTTCACAAAATGCGTGAGTGCCTCCACTGTCGGGGGTTATGACACCGGTCACAGCTGCCTTATCACCGTGGGGGATGATGTTTTCGACTGTCACCTCGGAAATTCCATCGAGGAAGAGATCCATCGAGTCCACGATGCTCTGTTTCCCATCGAATGTTTGCTCACCGACGATCACCAACTGAGCGTCGTCGGTGAGCATCGAACGGATTGCCTCCTCGTCGCGCTCTGCGAACGCAACGTAAAAGTCCGAGAGGACCTGCTTTCTGGGCGAGTTGTCACAATTCTCTTCGATCGTGAGTTCGGGCATGATGTCTATGCCTGTTCGATTCGGGCGCTCTTATAGCTGTAGTCGTTTTAAATTTATAGTCCTTGGAAAACCCTCTCCCTCAAGCAATGCACTCTAATGTAGGGAGCCTGTATTGTGGGTAGAATCAGTAGTTGCACAAAATGAACCAGATAACTAGTTTGTTTGGGGAAATCATCGCGGATATTGAAGCTACTCTTTTATTTAGCCCTAGTACTACTAGTTATAACGGATATAATAATATAGTCAATACTGTAGTCATCGCTGAGGAAAACGAATTCGATGACGGACAGTTTATCGAATTGCCTATCGACTTCCGAGACGCAGCCGAACTCTTTCAATTTGGAATCACAGGAGCACTCGACCAGCGATATATTGAAGAGGGAACAACTGTGATTTGTGTAACCAATCTTTTCCATAGTGATGCTGATTCGATTACTCGTGTTTCAGTTGATAGGAATAACAAGAGTGAACTCTATGATTTCTTTGCTCATTCACGTGCTAAACCATCCGTCATCAGAGAGGTGCTCAAATTAGCCATCAGACTGGGAAAGCAAGGGCAGAAAGGTGAACCAGTTGGTGCTCTGTTTTCTATTGGCGATGCAGGCACTGTAATGAATTCATCCCGCTCACTATCATATAACCCATTTGATCAATCCCATGTTCGCGCTGGCGACCCAATAATGAGGGTTATGCTAAAGGAGTTTTCTAGACTTGATGGTGCATATGTCATCTCGGATTCGGGTAAAATCGTGAGTGCCTATCGGTATCTCGAACCAACAATCGAGAATTTCGATATTCCAAAAGGACTTGGAACGCGGCATCACGCGGCGGCAGCGATCACAAACGAGACCGATGCTATCACAATTGTTCTCAGTGAAAGCGATAGTCGCGTTCGGGGGTTCAAGAATGGAAATATGATCTTCAATATTAACCCCGAAATGTACTGATCGTGTGTAGTACTATGACGGCATGCCGAGGGTAATGTGGTCCCACGTCCGTTCATAAAGATAATAGATCACTGTCTTGACTGCACTAATAGCGACGCCAATGTTGAGGGCTTCATTAACGTCACCGACAAGCAACCATGTGATGCCAATCGTGAGAGCAAGCATAAGTACTCGGTAAATGATAGTCTTCATGATGACTCGCCACCGGTTTTGATGGGGTGTAGGGCAAATTATTGACCTATTCTGGGTAACTAAACTCACTCGTATAAATACGTATTCGCAACTCATCAAAGACATTTAGATGGGAATAATCCGGTGGTTTTTGTAGAGTCCGAACGTAATCCGCAAACAGAAACACCATTTGCGGTCGATTCGAAATTTTACATATTTGATATACATTTTAGATATTAGACACGAAAGGGAAGTATTCCGAATTATTGTTGAAAACCTATCAGATGAAATTCGGACTACTTGCCAAACGATTGTAAACCGAGTTTTATCTCCAATGAATCACATGTAGTATGATAATTGTCCAACGGAACTAATCGCTGAGGTCGACCAGAAATTTAGATTTGGCTTCATGAGTGTAAGAGGATTTTTATCAAATTTTCTTAGTTGTATTTATATACCATTTGCGTGTGGTTATCAAACATGGTCTCGCTTCTGTCCGTATTCGACGCACGGAGTACAATGAACAGTCCAGGAGATATGCCAATTACTGTCGGTGTGGGGAGGAACCTCGATGGTTAGCATCGCCGAATTACTGGTGGCAGTTGCTCCGCTCGTGACCATCGCCGTTTTGATGGTAGGTTTCTATTGGCCGGCGACACGTACGATGCCGGTCGCGTGGATCGTCGCAATCGGCGCCGGCGTTTACTGGGGAATGAATACCCAGTGGATTGTCGCTGCGAGCATTGTCGGGTTCATCACTGCAGCAAATATCCTTTGGATCGTCTTCGGGGCTATCTTGCTTCTCTACACTTTGAAAGAGACAGGTGCATTCGATGTTATCAGCCAAGGATTCGCCTCTATTAGCGAGGATCGCCGTGTTCAGGTCGTGCTGCTAGTGTTTCTTATGGGGTCGTTCATTGAGGGGGCTGCTGGGTTCGGCACGCCCGCCGCCATCATCGGACCGCTGCTCGTAGGGCTGGGCTTTCCACCATTGGCCGCCGTGGTCATCGCGCTCACGGGTAATATAATGGCTATCACCTTCGGTGCGGTTGGCACGCCGCTTATCATCGGTATGATTGATATTTTCGAAAACGTGAGTCATATTCAGTCAGCGGTCACTGGCCAAGCGGGCTATGCGAGCGTCGCGGTATGGGTCGGCGAAATCGGAATGTGGGCCGCGACGTTTCACGTTATCGTGGGTATACTTCTTCCCTTTATTGGCGTTGCAATGATGACGCGCTTTTTCGGTGAGGAACGCTCGATTCAACCGGCTCTCGAGATACTGCCACTCACCCTGTTTGCATGGTTTGCCTTTGCAGCGCCGTATTGGCTGACAGCGACGTTCCTTGGGCCTGAGTTTCCTGGTCTCATCGGGGCGATGGTCAGCTTATTTGTGACCGTCGTCACGCTTCGGGCTGGATTTTTCCTTCCCGACGAAGAATGGGATTTCGGCCCGCAATCGACGTGGCCAGAGCACTGGATCGGTGATATCGCCCCTGGCGAATCGGCTGATGAAAAACCGGCGGTCGCCACCGACGGTGGAACGACGAATACCGGCCGCTCAATGTCACTGAAGCTGGCGTGGATGCCCTACGTCGTCCTCGCGAGTTTGTTGGTTTTAACGCGTGTTTGGGACCCGCTGGCGGACTTCCTCACGCGCACGCTCGTCCTCGAATGGACTAACGTCCTCGGTACTGGTCTCGGCGAGAGTATTCAGGTTCTCTACCTTCCAGGCGCGGTGTTCGTGTTCGTCCACCTGTTAACCATCCCGTTGCACGGCATGGATGGTCAAGATGTAAAGAACGCTTGGATCGAGACCACAGAGAAGATCGCCCCTGCCGTCGTGGCACTGCTCTTTGCCGTTGCAACGGTTCAAATCATGCTCCAATCCGGCGACGCGATTGGCGGTAATGGAATGCTCATTGTCCTCTCCGATAGCATGGCAAACCTTACTGGGAAAGCGTACCCATTCCTCGCGCCGTTAGTCGGTGCACTCGGAGCATTTCTTGCAGGCTCGAACACGGTAAGCGACATCCTCTTTGGCACCTTCCAATACGGTGTGGCCACCGAGGTCGGTGCACCACATACGATCCTCTTGGGTGCGCAGGCCGTCGGTGGCGCAATTGGTAACCTTATTGCTGTTCATAATGTTGTCGCAGCCCTCGCGGTCGTTGGTCTCGTTGGTGAGGAAGGCCGTGTCATCCGGCTTGAACTCATCCCTCTCATGTACTATGCGGCCTTTACAGGGATTCTCACCGTACTGTTCAGCTACGTGTTGTTCCCTGGCGTCTTCTGATAGCTGGTCATTCCGCTCATTCTCGGGGCATTTACGAACACATTTTCCCGCGGGCTCTCAAGATCGGCGGCTTTACAACGGCCCTTCGCAAGGACGGCGCCTTGCCATAGATCGCTGCGTTCTTGGTGTGTATGGGTGCGGGAATCACTGTTGACGAGGCTCCTCAGTCGCTCAAGTAGGGTGATGCCATCACAGCGACGAAATTTCTGGTTGGTATGGGAATTGGGTTGGTCGTGGCGAACTTCCTCGGAAATCGCCGCTTCGGTCTCTCGTCGTTAGCGATCATTGCGGCGATGACCAATACGAACGGCGGTCTGTACGCCGCGCTCGTCGGGGAATTGGGTAACGGACGTCGGCGCTATTTCCATCATCTCGATCAATGATGGACCATTCTTGACGATGGTCGCTCTCGGTACGACGCAGCTCTCTTGGCCATCACAAATCCGTCTGTCTTCCGCATTTTTATACTCCTCCGACATCCTCTCTCATGGTATGGATTTAAGCCCCGATCTTGCAGTGTCCGAGGATATCATTCTCGAAGCATGCGGTGACACGGACGTTCCAGAGCTTGGTGTTATTGAACAGGTATGGGAGACGAATCCGATAGCCGTCGATCGGATTCCAGAGTACGCTGGTGCGGCAGTCGACGAACTCACCTTCGACGATGTTCCAGAAGGCGGTGAAGTCGCCGTTGGCGTTGGGAGCCGAGGAATCGCAAACCTCCCGCTCTTGGTGCGCGGTGTTATCGAGAGACTTGATGAGCTTGGCTACGATCCGTTTATCTTCCCCGCGATGGGAAGCCATGGCGGTGCGACGGCAGAGGGACAGCAGGAGATGCTCGAATCCCTGGGTGTCACCGAAGAACGGGTCGGCTGTGAAATACGTTCGAGCATGGAGGTCGTCGAGGTAGGTGAAACGCCTGATAGGAGCGTGCCGGTTGTTGCCGATGCCAATGCAGTGGCGGCGGACGCGATCCTCCCGGTAAATCGGATTAAACCACACACTGACTTTGACGGAACCGTCGAGAGTGGTCTGTCGAAGATGATGGTGATCGGCATGGGCAAACAACGCGGCGCGAAGATCGCTCACGAGTGGGCGATCGAGTGGAGTTTTCGGAATATGATCCCTGAGATTACTTCGCAGTTGCTCAATGCCCTGCCAATCGTCGGCGGTGTCGCGATCGTCGAAGATCAGCACGACGACACGGCTCATATTGAGGGAATTCAGCCCGAGGGATTCCTCGACCGTGAGGCTGAACTCCTCGAAACCGCGTACGAAATCATGCCCAAGATCCCCTTCGACAGCGTCGATGTCCTCATCTTCGATAAACAGGGAAAAGACATCAGTGGTCAGGGATTAGACACGAACGTCATCGGCCGGCGCCCATTCGCGATCAACGAGCCCAAACCAGATCGCCCCGAGATCAAACGGATCTTTGTTCGCGGGCTCACCGAGACCTCCCACGGCAATGCGATGGGGATGGGATCGGCGGACTTCGTGCATCAGGATGTCGCGACTGAACTGAACGCTTCGGACACGCTCATCAATGCGATCACAGCCAGTACGATTCGGGGTGTTCGCCTCCCACCGGTGGTTGAGACGGATCGTGCGGGCTTGGTGGCGGCACTGTCGACGATTGGTGTGATCGACCAGGAGGAGGTCCGTGTCATCAGGGCTGCAGACACGATGCATCTCGGCCGGTTTTATGCATCCCAGGCACTCGTCGAGGAAGCGAAAGAGCGCGACGACCTTCGCGTTATTGCCGACCCTGAACCGATCGAGTTCGACGACGGGCAGTTCACAGCAGCGTCGCCCCAGACTACATAGAGAGTAAGCGGGTCGAGGACAAGTACCTCGACGTCCTCAAACACGCGAAGCACGTTGCCAAGACGAACGACGGGGTGATCGCACGGTTAAGCTATCGCGAAGTCGCAACGCACTACGGCTGTGTGTACAAGAACGATGGTTACCGTGTCATGGAAGAGATGGCCAAACACGTTCCCGGTGTGAGTTACAAGGAATCTGACGGAGGAATTCGATCATCTGTCGCCCCGCAGCCCAGACGAGGGTGTCACTACTTCCCGCTAATTCTACCACAATTCCTTCTGACAGCTACCGGAACCACCTGACACGTGCCGTCGAAAAATCGCCGTCACCGTGCACCGACACGTAGATCGTCGGTGCGTACGAGTCGACGATCTCGCAACTCACACCCGTCTCAGTTAGCGACCAGGTGAGGACGTCGCCATCGACGTGTCGATTTTGTACACCATGGCCTCATCCCCGGTCGTTCAAATCGTCCTCGATATGATCGAGTCGGTCTTCCAAATCGTCGATTTGGATCTGCTGTTCGAGTAATATCGAGATGAGGATCGGCGTCTCGACGAACAAGGGCTTGTGTACCGTACTGGGATCGGTATGCAGCTGGGCATACTCGAAGAGTCGATCAAAGACCGCTTGGTCGGTCGGTCGAAGCGCCCGGCGATACTCGTCCCATTCCGTTGTAATCTGGCTGGTGTAGCTCATTGCAGGTAGACACGACCACCGAGATGGCCTTAGGCAGGCCAGGGTCGCTTCCGAATATTCCAATACCCGAAATATCGATAGTAATCGGTGTGGGTGTCGTGTTGATCGCCACACTGGAGAAAGAACGTGATCTGCTTTTTCACTAATTTCGATCGGTTCATTGCATCGAGAGAAGCCCACTAGAACCTCGAGGGATTTCTGTAAATTTGGCCAGGTTAATTCTGTCTTCCATTCGCCAAATATCGATGAAGGCGAGGTGATACCGAACGAATTGGTTGATGAGGTTGTGGCGAATTCCCTCATCGCATCTACGGACGGTTTCAAAGGGGTTGCAGAGGGTTCGATTCACAGTGAGCTACTGGATTGCTATACGATTCTACCGCAATTCACGATCTGCGATGCCTGATAGTGGTAGCTGAACTCGGCTCCTTCCATTCGTTTCCGATTCGGATTTCCGAAATGCTGGGTGTCGACTTAGACGCACTGCACAACAAACACACTCGGGTATCGAAAAAGACGACTAGGGGGAGGCAACTCTCACGACCAGGCACGAGAACATCGTTGGGTGATGGCGCCAAACTATGCCGTCGTGCTGGCCTCTGTGAGAGCGTATCCATACCTATGGTCCAAAGGATAAAATAAGCTCGTCAGACATAGTTTGATTTTACTATATTATTCAACCGAATGATCTAAACAGCAGTTATCGAACTCGATTTTCGGCATCGTTTTCTTTCCATCGAGTAAATTCTCGCGTAATCGGCTGTTACTTAACTATCTTAAGAGCTAACAAAAAGTATGAACGGCGAGTCACAGACAACCAAAACGACCCGCTGGTTCGGCTCCACCACTGAACAATCCGGATCGAACTCATTCCACCAATATGCATTGATCGCTTCCGAGACGATTGACGCCGAATCATCGAGTTCGGAACTTGCTACCGATATAATCAACGCACTCATTGACGTAATTGAGCCAGCGACTGGCCAAACGACGCTCACGCTGTACGAATACGTGAATCCAGACGCGCTCGAAGACATCATTACAGCAAGCGCAGAGAAAAAAAGCGACATCGAAGTCAGATTCACAGTCGAAGGCTATCTCGTCACCGTTCGGAGTAACAATACCATCCTCATTTACGAATCGCTCGGAGCACATCCCAGTACTAGTGAGAAGCCGTCCCTGGCTAGTTGATCAAGTAAAACGTTCCAACGACACCATATACTATTTATGTGCGCCCTCACTGACAAGGCAGTCCTCGTTAGTCGGTTTCATAATCAGTGAGCCGAAGCTTCCTCTCAACCTCATAGAGATGGCCTTTCATGTAGAGCCGTTCGACGATATCCTTGGCAGCTGGCCGTTCAAGGTCTTCTTCCGCCTTGAGGATCGCATGTGCTTCATCGTAGGTGAGCTCGCCCTCAGCCGGGAGTTCCTTCGCGAGTGCGTCGAGTGCCTCTTGTGCAAGAGGTGCGAGTGGCGATTCGCCATCAGAAACCATCGGTACTCCCGAATCTGCGTTCGCAGTAAGTAAACCCTCGGGAGACGCCTCTTTGTGTCACGCTTTTCGCTGCGACAATGGGATAGGCATACGGCGTGGGCGGATGGGTTAGGGATGAGTACGAATACCCACGCCGCTTGCCGGGAGACGTTGACTGCATTCCGTGCTTAGAACGCGATGGATAAAGGGGCGAGCCAACCACAGCGGAAGTGAAACTAACTGCAGCTACAGGTTCCTTTGCTAATCCTGGCGCACAGTCTCGTGCCGTGAGTTGCCTCACTGAGGCCGATGATGGGGTAGGCGATGCGCGCGTCGCCTACCGTGTTCTTTCATTTCGCTTTCTACAGAGATAACGGAGTCGCCACGTCGTCTAACAATCCTACAGAGCGCTCGAATCTTTTTGAGTAAGCGAAGAGGTTACTGCCGGAACGTTAGCAGGTGGGACTTTACCTCTTCAAACTCACTTCGAGGGATTACGAGGTGAGATAGCGGGGAACCCATGATTCGTCGTGTAGCCTGTTCAATGAGGGTGTCCTTCCTTCGCCACGAAAGTGCAAGTTCATTGTCCGTGGTTTCCCTGACGGAATCTAACTGCGTTAAGTCATGACAGTGGTGTGAGACGGACATCCGTTCTTCCTCATCAGGCCCTACTACCGGCCTGTCGAACACGCACAACTCGGAGCCAGTCAACTCCACGTACTTCCCATCCTGTTCCCATGCTGCGACAGTGTGTGAGGGAACTACAATTCCGAATCCCCCGAGCGAATCGGTTAATCGCTCAACGAACTTGGTGGTGGGTGACTCCTCACGAATTCGGATTTTCCCACGTGTAAGTGGTTCGTACTGGCCGTCACAACCGCTTCGAAACTCGGAGCGTGAAACGAGAGGATCGAGACAGGAAGACTACCACCGTTGCCTAATGCGTTGTGGATTGCCTGTAGCACAGTGTCGTCACCCGGGAGATCGCCAGTTCGCCACGTTAGTTCGTCTTCAGTCTTGGAGTTCGATTCTCTCGGCACTTCTTCAAGGGCGGAAACTTCGTTTGGGAGAGACCGAATTTCTGACGTGTGAACGCCCACAGAGAACTCCGGTGCTGCCTCTTCAAGGGCATTTATCAAATTGGATTTGCAAACGACAACCCGGTCATCATCGAATGCGATTATTCGGTGAGTCGCGTCAAATAGTCCGTACGATTCCATTTTTAGTGAGTTTGAGCGAAAGGTGTTATTCCATAAGGTGATTCTTTCGTCACCTTGAGATTGAAAAAGGCACCCTCCCCTTACTTAGATGTATTGTTTCGCGAACATGAGTGCTACCGGTGACTTCTGAAATTGGCTACTACCACCTAAATTCCTAATGGGAGTCGAAACTGGCAGGTCGGCACCGTCGGCGAATCGGGTTTCGTACCGCGAGCGTTCGCGTGGAAAACGCGGGTCGTCCGCGAACGCGGTCGACGGTGCGCTCGGAAGAGCTCCCGTTGACGAAGTCGGACGGAGACCGCGCTGGCGCACGCTCCGTTCCCGCCGAGGTCACCGTCGAGCGGCCGCGCGAACCGCGTCCCACAGACGCCGGTACCGCGCCTTCCAACTGCGGTCGCCGTCGGTGCGGGACGGGGTTGGACGTTCCGGGCGGTCGGCGGCGTCGCGGCGATTCCGATCCGCGGAGAGGGCCGTCACGACCGCTCCGGCGGTCATCCCCAGGGAGGTCGCTAGCACCGCGAGCTCCCGTTCCAGTCTGCCGAGGTCGAGCGCGTCGAAGTGCATGATCATCCACACCATCCCCGAGACGAACAGGACGCCGCCGGCCCCGGTCAGCCAGGCGTCGGCGGACGACCGCTTCGCCGACGCGCGCGTGACCCGAACGAGGACGCTCCCCGCGAGGAAGTGGATGCCGAAGACCGCGGCGAGGAACCCGGCGGCGGAGAGGACCGCGAACGGGTTCCACGAGGGAAGCGCCGGCGTTGCGCGTCCGACGATTTCGAGGAACGCTCGCAGGAGTCCGGCGAGGAGGCCGTCGGCGACGCCGAGCAGTGCCGCGACGACGTCGGCTTCGAAGTCGAGCAGCGACGCGGCGAGTCGGGACAGCACTCGCCGACCGGTGAGTTCGGCGAGGACGAAGAGCGCGACGGGCGGCGCGACGCCGACCGCGAGCGCTCGTGTGAGGGCGCGGTACGCGACGCCGTCGCGCCGCCGGATTCCATTTCCGACGAACCAGACGAGCGTCAGCAGCGGAACGACCGCGATGGGCGACTCCCGGAGGAGACGAACGGTGGTTTCGAACATGTGACGGGCGGTGATAGCGAGCACGCTGATACTCGAAGCGGTGGGTAGAGAACGTTTTGGCTTCGGTCGCGGAGCGCGGTCGGTGTCGTGAAACTCCGAAAACGGACGTATCGCTCGCTACCGAACCGCCTTCGGTACTCTATCGAGCTTCCGCGACCGGGGTCGCGGAAGCTCGATTCGGGGCCGGTGACTCGGGCGCGCCGGTACGGCGGAGTCGAGAAGACGCCGGCGTCGAGCAGGGAGGGCGCGGGGGGTAGGGGTCGTGCAACTCGGAGGCTTTGGTATGCCACGGCGCAGTTTTTACCCTCCCTGCAACCTGAACTTGCGAGTTCGAGACTAAATATATTATGTCTAAGACAATATCGTAATCGATTGAAAATTGGGCGCAGTAATCGTATCATCCCCGAGCGACCCTCCGTTCGCCGCGTTTCGATTCGCAGGCCCTCACTGAGATGGCTTCGATATCGGCGACTCCCCTCCGAACGCCTCCATCGCCACGTACGTATTGTTGACGGGGTGGTAACCGGGTTCGACTTCGGTTCCTCGATTCGGATCGTCGCGGCCGTTCTCACGGGAGAGTCGTTCGAACCAATTTCCGTACTTCGGGTTGACGAAGTGCGCCTCCGCGTACTCCCAGAGTTCGTCGTACCAGTCGAGGTACTCGTCGTCGATTCCGCCGAGCAGCGCCGCGGCCCCGATGGCCTCCGCGACCGTCCACCCGTACTTGTCGGCGATGACCGGCGTACCGTCCGCCTCGACCGTGTAGTAGAACCCGCCGTGCTCGTCGTCCCAACCCAGTTCGACGGCGAGGTCGAAGAGTTCCCGGGCGCGCGTCGTCAACCAGTCGTCGTCCCGAAACGCGGCCAGCGTCAGGAGGAGCTTCGACCACTCGACGTGGTGGCCGGGCTGGTAGCCCCACGGTCGGAATCTGTGCCGCGGTTCGTCCTCGTTGTACTCGAAGTCGTGGTTCCAGTCCGCGTCGTAGTGTTCCCAGAGGCGACCGTCTGTCTCGGAGGCGAGGTCGTCGACGAAGGCGTGGGCGATGGCGTACGCGCGGTCGAGATACGGCTCCTCGCCGGTCGCTTCGTGGGCGGCGAGCAACGCCTCGCAGGCGTGCATGTTGGCGTTCTGCCCGCGGTACGGCGCGAGACGCTCCCATCGTCCGTCGGCGCGGTCGGCGTAGAGGCCGTGTTGGCCCTCCCAAAATCGGTCGTCCATGGTTTCAAAGGCCCGTCGGAGTTCCTCCCGCGCCCCGGGGACTCCGGCCTCGGTCGCTCGCGCACACGCGAGCACCGCGAACGCGTGGCCGTAGCAGTATCGGGTGTCGTCTTCCGTCCGCCTGCCGTCGAGTAGCCAGTCGTACCCCCCTCGCCGATCGTCCCAATGGTGGTTCGAGAGGAAGGCCAGTCCGTGCTCCGCCGCCGCACGGCACCAGTCCGGACCGTCGACGAGTGCCCCGACGCTGAAGTTGTGAATCGCCCTGGCCGTGGCGACCAGATGTTTCGTGCGACCGTCGTAGACGTGCCCGTCGCGCTCGTCGAGTTGCGCGACGTAGCCGCCGAAACGGCGGTCGATGCAGTCGGGGTAGTAGAAGTTGAGGACGTTCAGCAGTCGCTGCCGGAGCACCCATCGGTCGCGATTGTCTGGCGAGGGCATATCCCTTTTTTCGAGCGCGGCTATTAGATTCCACCGGCGAGCAGTCGGCCCGTCTTTCGGGCGGGATTCGAGGACGAAACTTCGGTCGCGGTCGCTCCGGGTTTCGCACGAGCGCCGACATCGGCGACCGCCCGTCGTTCGTCGACCGTCCGAATGCACAACGGGCCAAAACCGTTAATTTATGGCGCGTACTATGCGTAGTCGCAGGGGACGCCCGACTCGGCGCTGACGTGCGACGGTCGATATCAACCATAGGACACCGAATCGGTCGCCCCCGATGGGGAGGGTCGACCGCCGATAACTCTCCACGCGATCCTCTTCGAGACGGCGCCTAAGACATCGATATCGACGGATTCTGTCCCTGAACCGGGTTTTCGCGGACTGATTACACCGAAGATGAGGGGACAACGTTTATGTCCGGAACCGCCTTTTTATTGGACGAGTGTCCCCCGGAGCAACAGTCACGATCGACCCCCACGTCCACTCGGAAGCTTCGTTCGACGGCCACGACCCCGTCGAACTGCTCCTCGAACAGGCGAGCGACATCGGCCTCGACGCCATCGTCATCACCGACCACGACGCCATCGCCGAATCGAAGCGGGCGGCGGCGCTCGCGGACGACTACGGTCTGATCGGCATCCCCGGCGTCGAAGTTTCGACGGCGGACGGCCACCTCCTCGCCATCGGCGTCGAGACGCTTCCGACGCCCGACCGGTCGCTCTCGGCGACGGTCGAGGAGATTCGGGACCTCGGCGGCGTCGCCGTCGTTCCGCACCCCTTCCAGTGGAGTCGCCACGGCGTTCGCAGACGGAACATCACCGACTGCGACGCCATCGAGGTGTACAACTCGTGGCTCTTCACGGGCTACAAGAATCGGCGGGCGAAGGCGTACGCGGACGCGCACGGCTACCCGAGCGTCGCGGCGAGCGACGCTCACACCGCCTCGCTGGTCGGACGAGCGTACACGGAACTGACCATCGACTCCGTCTCGTCCGTCGACGAGGTCGACGCGGACACCATCGTCGAGGCGTTCAGGGACGGGACGACTCGCATTCGGGGCAAGCGCACGCCCGTCCACCACAGCACCCACCACTACGCGAAGGGCGCGAGCAAGCGGGCGAACGCCGCGCTCACGTCGTCGAACCTCAACATCGCCGCGCTACTCACGCAGGCGGCGTACGCGTTCCATCGCGGGAAACTGACGCAGGGAACGCTGCTGTTCGGCGCGGCGACGCTCTCGCTTCGGGATAGCCGCCTCTGGTACTTGGCCGAAGGGATGCTCACGGCGAAGTACCTCACGCGGCGAGTTCCGTGGTCGCTTTTCTGAGGCGGATCCCCGCGGTCGTCATCTCGGACCGCGTCCCGTCCGCGGTCGGCACACGTCTCCCAGTCGCCGACCGAGCCACGTCGCACCGACCGCGACGAGATAGTAGGTGACGAGCAGACCGGCCTCCCATACGTACTTCTCTTGGGGGAGAACCGCATCGAGCGCGTAGACCGCGTTCTCCAACCCACGGGCTGTCGTAGACGAGGAGCATGACGACGTACGAGAGGACGAACAGGAGTCGATAGAGCACGGAATCGTATATATCGACGACGTTCGGGAGGTACCACGTCAGCGCGAGAAAACCGAAGACGAGGAGCGTCGTCCGGGCCGTCCAGACCAGTGAAGCCGGTTCTCGTCCCATACGCGAGCGGACGTCGCCTCGGTACTTTACGTCACGCCCCGACGCGGGCGCGGGGGTGTGGCGTACTCGTCCGTTCTCGCGGTCGGTCCGCGCGAACCGCACCGAACGGCGAAGCGGTCGGTCACACGTCCCACGTCTCCTGCGCGTACGCCATCTCCCAGAATCGGTGTTCGAGGCGCGCGCTGGTCAGGAACGCCTCCCGCATCGCTTCGCGCTCGCCGGGATACCGTTCGCCGCACCGGTCGACCCAGTCGCGCATCCACGCGACGGCGTCCGCGAACTCGTCGCTCGAGTACTTCTCGATGAACGGGGTGTACCGATGGTCTCCGTCGGCCGCGTCGGCCATGTGCCGCGCGACGTCGAGGTAGCCCTGCCCGCAGGGGTAGACCGCCGCGCTGATTTCGGCCATCGACCCCTCGTGGGCGGTTCGTACCAAGAAGTTCGTGTAGGCGACGCACGTCGGCGCTTTTCGCGTCCGTTCGAGTTCGTCGCGGTCGATGCCGTACTCCGCGGCGAACTCCCGGTGCAGGTCCAGTTCGTCGTCCACGACGGCGTGGGCGACGTCCAGCAGGTGGGTCATCGTCTCCTCGTCGTTCGCCTTCGCGCCCGCGAGCGAGAAGACGCGAGCGTAGTCGAGCAGGTAGCGATAGTCCTGTCGTACCCAGTGGAGGAACGCTTCCTCGTCGAGCGTTCCCGCCGCGAGTTCGCGGACGAACGGGTGGTTCTTCTGGGCATCCCAGATCGGTTCGCCGCGCTCCAACAGCCGGTCGCTGAAACTCATCCGTCGAATCGAACGAGCACCTCCCGCGTGATATAACTAACTAATATCACCGAGTAGTATTGGCGGGATCGGAGTCGCGGACGCCACCGTCAAAACGCCGATGCCGCCGTCGCTCGGCCGTTCGCTTCGAAAAAAGGCGCTTCCGTCTCGTTTGTGGCGGCCTGCCCGAGTTACGGCAGTTGCTCCTCCGGCACGACGTGGACGGTTGTTTCCACGCCCAACTCCCGGTTTTTCCGGTCCGCGATTCGTTCCGCCCGCTGCGCCGACAACCCGTGAAGCACGACCTCCGTCTCCTCCTTCTCCGCCGCGAGCACGACCGCGTAGCGGTCGTCGTTCTGCCGCGCGTTCGTCGTTCTCCGTCGGTTTTGGCGTACTGTCGGCATAGTTGGCTTAATTCAGGCCCGTGGTGGTCTTTCTCACGATACGTGTGACGATAGAGAGCGTAGTTTAAAAAGATTTGAGGCCCATATGCCCGGCGTCGTTTCCTTCCTCAATTCGCCCGGGAGCCGCCTTCGCTGCGGCGTGTCCCGCGACGAACGCGCACGGTCGAGACAGAGCGGGTCGCCCTACCGCGACCGTCGCCGCGTCCTCTCGACGTCTCCGGAGGGATACGTAGCGGTATGTATCTAACCCCGGTTACGTAACTTTTAGGAAGCAGAATTCTAAAAACGAACGTGGCTCGAACGCATCCAATCCCGATCGATAGAGAGACGTCCCAAATCGACCGACGACGATTTCTCGGCGCGACCGCCGCCGCATCGACCCTCGGCGGGGCGAGCGGCGTCGCCACGGCGGCGACCGACACCGTCTCCGTCGTCCACGACACCCACTTCCACGGGCGGTTCGAAGGGAGTTCGGGGGTGAACATCGCCCAGTACACCCACGTCGTGAACGAACTCCGCGACGCGAACCCCAACGCGGGATTCGTCGGCATCGGAGACGACTTCAGTCCGTCCACGCTCGGATTCGAGTTCCACGGCGAGCACATGGTCGAGGCGCTGAACTACCTCGATCCCGTCGTGGACGGCTGCGGGAACCACGACTTCGACTTCGGCGTCGAAAACGCCGTGAAACGGTTTCGAAACTCGACGTTCCCGTGGGTGGTCGCCAACCTGTTCACTCCCGACGGGGACCCCATTCCCGGGACGAAACGCTGGCACGTGGAAGACATCGGCGGGCACGCGGTCGGCTTCTTCGGTTCCGGCGTCGAGGACTTCCACGGCATCACGGCCTACCCCGACGAGTATCGGGTCATCCATCCGGTCGACGCCGCCGAAGAAGCCGCGAACGCCCTCCGCGAGAAGGGCGCCGACCTCGTGGTGATGGCCTCGCACACGAACTCGTCCACGCACGACGACATCGCCGAGAACGCCGACGTCGACGCAATCGTCGGTTCGCACTCCGACAAACTGCAGGACGAGGTTCGCGTCATGAACGGAACCGTCATCAGCGAACTCGGCGACCAGTTCGCCCACCTCGGCGTCGTCCAACTCGACGTTGCGACGGGCGACGTCGTGAACTGGGAACGCCACGACCTCGCGTCGAGGGCCGACTCCATCCCCGAGGACGCGGGGATGCGGAAGATAATGGACAAGTGGCTCGGGCGTCTCGACGAAAGGCTCGGGCAGACCGTCTTCCGCACGGCGAGGAAACTCGACGCTCGTTTCTCGACCAACTACGCGGTCGAATCGAACTTCGGCGACCTCGTCTGCGACGTGATGTGCGAGAAGATGGACGCCGAAATCGGCCTCCAGAACCCCGGCGGCATCCGCTCCGGCGCGCAGTACGGTCCCGGCGCGATAACCGGGAAGGACGTGTTCAACATCCTCCCCTTCCCGAACAAGGTCGTCAAGGCGGAGGTCACCGGGAAGGCGCTGATGGACACGCTCGAAACCTCGGTCTCCGCGCTGCCGTGGTCGTCCTACGGCGTTCAGGCGGGCGCGCAGGTCTCCGGACTCCAGTACGAGTTCACCGGAACCGGGGAGTCCGCCGTCGGAAACTTCTACGTCGGCGGCGAACCCCTGCGGGAGGACGAGACGTACACGCTCGCCACGAACGACTACGTCTTCGAGAACTGGGACGGACTCGACGACGCGACGCTCGTCGAAACGTCGAAGGAGTTCCTCGGTTCCGTCTTCATCGACCACCTCTCGGACGCGGGCGTCGTGCAACCGGACACCGAGAACCGCATCCTCCGCGTGGACGAGGACGTGGGAGGGACGGGAATCGAACTCGACGAGGACCGCGTCACCGCGATCCTCGACAAACCCGAGACGGCGAACGGGGTGTACGAGAAGACGTTCGTCGCGCTCACGGAGTTCGGTCACGAGATCGAGGCGGAGGCCGTCGAAGACCGAGGGGATTCCGTCGCCGCCTCCTTCGACCGTCGGGCCCTCGAACTGCTCGCCACCGGGCCGAAGGACGTGAACCTCCGCGTGTTCGGCGGCTTCGAACCCGACGACGCGGCGTACGACTACCGCAGCGACGGAACGCTCGTCGACCTCCCGGTGGCCGAACCGGTCTTCTACTTCGCGATGAAGGGGACGATACCGACGAACGGTCGCGGCCCGAATCCGTTCGGCGGAACGGCCGCGAGGACGGAGACGCTCGGTTCGGCCGATTCGGAGGCGGACGACCGCGGTCGCCGGCGAAAACAACACTCGCATCACCACTGAGGCCCGCATCACCGGCGGGCGAGCGCGACTATCGGGACGATTCGGCGGCCAAGAGCGCCTCGCCGTCGCTGGTCAGCCGATAGACGACTTCGCCGGTGACGGCCGTGATGAGTTCGCCGTCGGCGAGGAGTTCGCACCGTCGTTCGACGTAGGGGAGGTGCATCCCCATTCGGTTCGCCAGTATCGGGATGTACTCGGGTTGCGTGCGTTGGAGGGCTACGAGGATGTCCACGTCCACGGGGCGCATCCAGTCGGGGCGTTCGATCATTCGGTTCCGCTTCGAAAATGTGATGTGCTACCACATAACTATTCTTGCGCGGCGCTGACCGTTCCGTTCGCATCCGAATCGCACGTCTCCGCCTCGTCCGCTTCGAACCCGGTCGTCCGGTCCGGTTTAGACCGACCGCCCGCGCCGAAGCGGTCGGTAGAACCACGTGTAGGCGATGAAACAGAACAGGCCGCCGAGCGCGGCGATGCAACCGAGCGCCAGGAGGGTGGCGAGCGCGCTCAGTATCATACGGGGGTCGTCCCCCGTCGCGTCGTTCGGCTGGCACCCGCTTCTCCGACCGTCATTCTCACGGCCCACTGATACTCTGAGGGAGTTGAATCTTTCGGGTGCGGAGCAGAATTGACCGGCGGGGAGGGCGTTTTCTCCCTACAGTTCGGGGTCGTAGACCCAGAGCATGTTCGGGCGGTGGAGGTCGCTGTCCTCGCCGATGACGACGCGTCCGTCGGGGAGGATGACGAGGTTGTCCGGATTGGCGATGGTGTTCTCCGGGTCGACCGTCGAGGACGCGTCGGCGAGCCTCCGCAGTCCGCCGCCCGCGAGCCCTTTCGCCGCCTCGGTCGCCCTGTGGACGCCTTTCGCGTCTCCCCGGGTCTCCCGACTCGCGGACGACCGACGTTCCCTCGTCGGGTTGTACGAGCAGTCCCGACAGACGGTGCTCTTCGAGTTCGGGTGCGAGTCGTACGGACAACCGCCGCAGACGTTCGCGTTCGGACCGCCGACGACGACCGGTTCCATCCGGTGGACGTCGTACCGCCCGTCCAACCGCATCCGGTAGACCGCACCGTAATCGTTCCCCTCGAGTTCGATGTGGTCCTGCGGATCGTCGTGCTCCCCGGTGGCCTCGTTCGAGAGCATCGTCTCGTTCACCTCCGACATCGCCATGTAGAGGAAGTCGCCGGGTCGCGCGTCTGACTTGATGTTGACCCCCTCCATCTTGCGGAACTCGTCGGTCGCGCCGACCGCCGCCGCGGCTTTTCGGGATTCGAGGAACGCCGCGCGGTCGTCGGCGGCGTCGCCGTTCGCCCACGCTTCGACCTCCGCGTCGGTGACGTAGTCCGGGTTCGGGGAGGGGTCCTGGTCGTCGTACTCCTCTATCCACGACAGCACTTGGTCGTCGGTGGCGTGCGCGAGTTCGATCCACTCGATGCCGAAGCTGACGTCCGCGGTGTCGTCGGTCGGCCCCAACTGCCTCGCCCGCGCGGCGTAGAGCGTCCCCGCCGAGAGGTCCCCCGGTTCGTCAGCGACGAACTTGAAGAAGACGGTGCCGGTTCCGTCGTCGCTCATGTACGCCGTCTTTCGGTCGGGCATGACGACGGCGTTCTCGTGGGCGAACCGCCCCATCGCGTAGTGCTTGGTCGGTTTCGGGTCGCCCTTCGGGTTCTCAATCTCGACGATGTAGCCGTACCGATAGGCGTTTCCGACGTAACCGAGGTACTCCTCGATCGCTCGCTCGCCGTTCCCGTACGTCGTCTCCTCGGAACTGAACCACGTTCTTGCGTCCGGTTCGTACTCCTCCGAAGTGAGGGGCGTCCCCCACGGGGAGACCGTCCCGAAGCAGTTGTTCCACGTTCCCTCGACCGGTCGGAAATCGAGGTTGCGCTTCTCCGCGACTGTCCATCCGCCGGCGTCGTCCGCCCGTTCGAGCGTCAGTCGACTCATCATCCCGGGTTGGGTCTCCCAGTTGGTGAAGAGGTAGCCGCCGTCCGCACCGTCGGGAACGAATCCGTTGAAGTCGGGGTTCGACCCGTCCGTCAGCGGTTCCCCCGATTTCGAGTACGGAACGCCCAACCGCTTCCCGTTCACCGTCTCGTCGCCCCCCTCCGCGAGAATCTGGTACTCCCCTTTCGCGGTTTTGACGTACTCCGCGGGCGATTTCGGCGGTTGCACGCTCTCGAAGTCGCGGGGGAGACTCGTCATATCGACGCCGGCGACCGCTCCTATCGCGCCCGGTCGGTACCGCTCTTCCGCCTCCGCGCCCGGATGCTGGACGTTGAAGAAGAGCCGCCCGTCCTCCGTCAGGAAGATGCCGGTGAACTCCGCGCCCGCGACGGTCGTCGCGAATCGGTTGAGCGTCGGTTCGGTTTTGCCGTGCCCGCCGATTCGTCCGCTTCTCGCACCGGCAGTTCCCGCGTGGACGCCGAGCGACACCGCGATGAGCGATTCGAGCGTGGCGCGCCGGGACAGGTGTTCGCGCATGACGGGTGTACGTCGGGTAGAATTCGACTTTATCCTTTCGCAAATTACCTGTTTGAAGATAAATCTGAACGGTGAACAATAGTATAAATAACGAAACGATATCTATATCGAAATACGTACGGGGGTGTTTCGGTGGAGTTCGGAGAACGGCCGGTCGTCGAATCGTTCGGTTCGCGACCGATACGCTCAACCGCCCGAACCGCGGCGTTCGACGGCGACCCCTTTCGCCTCGCTCGCGTCGATGCCGAACAGGAAACCCGCGATGAACAGGAGCTCGTTTCCGACGTAGTATCGTCGGAAGACGTGGTCGACGAGCGATTGGAGCGGTTCGGGAGCGACGCCGCCCAGCAAGACGAGGACGAGCGCGATGATGGCGGCGAGTCCGGCGAACCAGCGGGTCACCGCCCCCGAGACGAAGCCGACGACGAAGACGCCGACCGCCGTGAGCAGGCTCATACGGTCGACCTTCGTTCGGATCGCGCTTAGCTATTGGCGTTCGAGCGCGTCGTCGGTCTCACGCAGTCGATACCTCGTCATCCCCTTCTGTCGCCGTCTGTCGACCCGGCGCTCGACGACCAACTCGCTGAGCGCCGATTCGACCGCCTTCCTTGACTCGCCTTCGACGAGCGAGACGAGCGACCGCGCGGTGACCGGCCCCGGGTACGCTCGCTCCAGTTCCCGTACGACCTCCCGTTTCGTTGCCTCCGTCATCGTTCTCCCCCGACCGCTTTCGCCGAAGTCATTCCATCGCCATGTGCGTCTGGGTGCCCTCGACCCCGCTGATCGACAGCACTCCGGACGCGACGGTCTTTCTCACGTCGGCCGGCGAGTCGACGTCTATTTTCGCGATGACGTCGATATCGCCGGCGACGATGTGGGCGTCGGTGACGCCGTCGAGTTCCGCGACCGTATCGCGTATTCGGTCCACTGACGGCACGTTCGCTTTGATGAGGACGTAGGCGATAACCATCGGTTCTCCCCTTCAAACTAGACGCGAGCGATGCCCAAAGCGTTGCCGCCGTCCGAGCGAGGGGACGACGCCCGCGGATCGTCGCGGCGATGGCGGCCGACCGGTCTCGTTCGAGTCGAGACGAGTAGTGAAAGAGCTATAGAAAGACCCATATTATATGAAATTAATGATATATATAATACGAGTTAACAAATGAGCGACCCTCTCCGGGAGTCCGTTGCCGACGGAACGAACGTTCTCGTCCGCGCGTCACCGCTGGACGCGGACGGCGATTCGAAGTGCCTCGATTTTCTCGCGGCCTCTCCCCCGTCCCTATCGAACGTTCTCATCGTCTCCTACGTTCGCACCCCCGAGGAGTGGCTGACGCGGTGGCGCGACTACGTCGGCGAACTCCCGGCGCAACTCGGCGTCATCCACGTCGGGGATACGATGCGCTCCGCGGCAGCGTCCGCCCCGCAACCGAGCGCCTCCGAACGACGACCGCCGGCCCTCGTCGAAGGCGTGGCGAGTCCGACCAACCTCACCGGACTCGGCATCAAGATGAGCGAGTATCTCACGGAGTGGGAGGACAACGGGAACCGGAGCGCCGTCTGCTTCGACTCCCTCACGGTGCTCTTGCAGTACGCGGAGGACGTTCAGACCGCCTTCAAGTTCCTCCACACGCTCATCGGGCGCGTCCGAGCGGCGCGGGCGCGAGCCTGTTACAAGATAACGCCCTCCGCCCACGACGACCGGACCGTCGCGACCCTGTCCAGCCTGTTCGACGGCGTCATCGACTGACGACGAGACGGTCGACTCGCGTCGGAAACGTAGCGTCGCCGCTCGGGCGTCGGCCCTTACGCGTCTCCGGCGTCGCGGCGTCGGAAGAACACCTTCGGCTCCATCGAGAGCTTCGTCTCCCCCGCTTCGTTCTCCAGTTCGATGTGGAACGTCACCAGCCCGCGGTTCGGGTCGCTTTCGAGCGGTCGCTTCTCGAGGACCTCGGTTCGAACCGAGAGCGTCTCTCCGGGGCGAACCGGGGCGGTCCATTCGAGACGCTCGACGCCAGGCGACCCGAGGCTTCCGCCGCCGCCGAGAACGTTATCGACGAGGATTCGCATGCAGATGGCGGTGCTGTGCCACCCGCTCGCCACGAGTTCGCCGAACAGCGACTCCGCCGCCGCCTCCTCGTCCACGTGGAACGGCTGCGGGTCGTACCGCTCGGCGAACGAGAGTATCTCCTCTCTCGTGACCTCGTAGCTACCGAATGCGTCGGTTTCGCCGACCTCGAGGTCGGCGAAGTACGTGCCAGCCATGCGCTCGCTTTGGTGCGGTTCGACCAAATACCCGGCGGTCGTCAGTCGGGTCGGGCGGCGGCCGCGTCGACTACCCGGCCGAGGAAGAGCACGGTGCCCGTCGGGCGGTGCCGAACGAAAAAGAGGAACGGACGGTCGACGGTCATCTCGAACGGATTCAGCGTCGCGCCCGTCGCCGCCACCTCGACGGCCGTCGCGGCCGCCGCCTCGGTTCCTTCCTCGTCGACCGCGACGTAGCTCTCGTGGAGCACGTCGTCGATTCGCAGGTGTTCGCCCGCCCCTTCGAGGTCGACCATCCCGCCGAAGTCTGCGCCCCTCGAGAACGCGACCGGCATCCCCAGGTCCGCGAGCGTCTCCGGAAGTTCGAACGACGACTCGACGGTGAACCTCGGGAGCGCGATGGTTCCCTTCCGACTCTCCATCTCGCTAAGCAGCGTCGACGCGCGGTCGGCGTCCAGCGACCGCTCGAACTCCTCGAACGTTCCCTCCTCGGGGAGGACGACGACCATTCCGACCTCGCCGCCGACGTAGGGGAGTTCGATACTCTGGTGGCCGTCGACGGTCGCGTAGGGGAACGACTCGGATTGGCGCATCATCGGAACTCGCGACCTCGTCCCGTCGAGCGCGGCGAACGACTGCCGTCTCGTCCGATCTTTCTCGAACGGCTCCGCCCACGTCGCCCGGAAGTAGACGGCGTTCGTCAGGACGAGCCGAGTTCGGGGGCCGAGTGCGTTCTTCGGGAGCAGCTCGGTTATCTTCTCCTCGGTCCGGTCGGCGACCCACTCGTTGATGGTTTCGGTCGCTTCGTCGTGATTTGTCTCGAAATCGCAGACGCGGAGGCCGGCGTCGTAGTACGTCTCGAGGGTCGTGAGGAAGTCGTCCCGCCACGGGTAGTTCCGTTGTCCCCAGATGGCGTTCGCGCTCTTCAGTTGGAAGGGGACGTCCTTTCCGGAATCGCCCCCGTCGCTCGCGGCCAGTCGGTCCTCGGTCTCGCCGAAGACCGCGTGGAGCGAGTTGCCGTCCTGCGGAAATCGGAGCGCCTCGGCCATCTGGGTTCGCGTCTCGCCGCGCGCCCCGGCGTAGGTCATCGCCAGCGCGACCGAGACGCTGTAGGGCGAGACGAACTGGTTCTTCGCGGGTTCGTCCGCCGCGAGCGACGATAGGAGATTCAATCCGAACTCGGCGTTGCCGCGGGCCAGTCGGTCGATATCGCTCCCTCCCGCGACGGCCGGGTTCGGATTCGGATCGCCGGCCACGGTCGTACCGCGCGCCTTCGAATCGTCGGACGACAGCGGTCCGAGACAGCCCGGGAGGAGCGAACCGGCGAGGAGCGCGTTCGAGAGCGCGAGAACCGCGCGTCGGGTCGGGGCCATGCGTCACCGATTGGACGTAACGCACGAAAGTTGTTGGCAAGACTCAAAGAACGGTTTGACATACGTTCCGGACGGGCGGCGCTCCCGCGCGGCGAGGACGGCGCGAGAGCGTGCCTTTTTGCCCGACGGACGCGTATCCGAGGGTATGGTCGCGTCGAAACTGGCGGTCGTGCTGTTCGGCCTCTTCGAGTTGGCGTTCCCGAGGAAGGTGGTCGAGTTCGGAGAGGCGCTCGCGTTCGAGAACCCGGGCGAGAGCGAACTGCGGTCGTGGATAATTCCCGTCGCCCGCGCCGAGGGGGTCGCGTTCCTCGCGCTGATGCTGCGCGGCGAGCGGTCGTACTCCGAAGCCGCGCCTCTGCTCGGGCTTATCGGGATACCCGCGCTACTCGAACCGAGGCGGTTCGTCGCCGCCGCGATGCGAGTATCCTACCGCGACGCCGGACGAATACGACTGAAATCGTGGGTCGTTCCGTTCACGCGTCTCCTCGGACTCGTCTACCTGCTCGTCGCGCTGCGCGAGTTCGCCGAGCGCCGCTCCGCCCGCTGAACCCCTCTCCCGTTCGCTCCCTACTATCGCGCTTCGTCGCTCCTCGCCGCTCCTCGCCGCATCTCGTCGTTCAAATCCGATTTGAGGTGGTCGAGTCGATCTTCGAGGTCGTCGATTCGCTTCTGCTGTTCCACGAGCACCGAGACGAACGCCGTCACCTCGACGGGTTGGTGAATCTGAAGCCGACCCGCGTCGGCGTGCGCCCGCGCGTACTCGAAGAGTCGGTCTAACGCGTCCCGGTCGGTGCCCGGAAGCGCGCGTCGGTACGCCTCCCACCGCGTCTCCATCGCGTCCAACGCGTCCTGATACGTCGAATCGGTACGGTTCATCACGACCGACCGTACCGCCGGAGCGCACAAAGGTGCGACCGGGTCGCTTCCGGCGCTTCCGAAAGGAGCGTCGCCGAGCGGTCGGTGCGGCCCATCGTCGGCGAAGAGCGCCGCCGGTGTCGGGTCGGGCCGGTGTCGGTCGCGTCTTCGCGGTCGCTCCGCCGCTTTCCGATTCGGTTCCGAAATCCTCGGGAGCGCGACCGACCCTCCCGACGCCGCGATTTGTATACACAAACCGTTTGCAACGTACACAAAAAACTTAAACTACGTCCGGACGACCATGGGAGTGACGTTGTCATGCAACAAGCCGTCTTCGACCGGAACGAGTACGAGCGGCGGATAGCGCGGACGAAAGAACGGATGCGGGAGGCCGAACTGGACGCCCTCGTCGTCTCCGACCCGGCGAACATGAACTACCTCACCGGCTACGACGGGTGGTCGTTCTACGTCCACCAAGCCGTCATCGTGACCCACGACCGCGACGAACCTGTCTGGGTCGGGCGGGATATGGACGCCAACGGAGCGCGAGCGACGACGTGGCTCGCCGAGGAGAACATCCGGCCGTACAGCGACGACCACGTGCAGTCGCCCCGGGACCTCCATCCGATGGATTTCTTCGCCGCGGTGCTGAAGGACCTCGACGCCGACGACGCCCGCGTCGGCGTGGAGATGGACGCCTACTACTTCACCGCGAAGTCGTACACCAGACTCCAAAAGAACCTCCCCGACGCCGAGTTCGACGACGCCACGCTCCTCGTCAACTGGGTTCGGGTCGTCAAGTCGGAACCGGAGTTGGAGTACATGCGCCAAGCCGCGCGCGTCTCCGAGAACGCGATGCGGGCCGGACTCGACGCGGTCGCGGAGGGCGTCCCGGAGTACGAGGTGGCGGCGGAGATATACGACGGACTCATCCGGGGAACCGACGAGTTCGGCGGCGACTACCCCTCCATCGTCCCGCTGATGCCGTCCGGCGACCACACCGGAACGCCGCACCTCACGTGGACCGACCGACCGTTCGAGCGGGGCGACCCGGTCATCATCGAACTCTCCGGCTGTCGGAACCGGTATCACTCCCCGCTGGCGCGGACGACGTTCGTCGGCGACCCGCCCGAGGAGATGAAACGCAGGGCGGAAATCGTCGTCGAGGGACTCGAAGCGGCGCTCGACCACGTCGAACCCGGCGTCACCGCCGAATCGGTCGAGCGAGCGTGGCGCGACGTCATCCAGAAGTACGACATCGAGAAGGAAGACCGGATCGGCTACTCGATGGGTCTCGGCTACCCGCCGGACTGGGGCGAACACACCGCGAGCATCCGTCCCGGCGACGAGACGATACTCGAGGAGAACATGACGTTCCACACGATTCCCGGCCTCTGGTTCGACGACTTCGGCGTCGAACTCAGCGAGACGTTCCGCGTCACGTCGAACGGGGCCGAGGTGCTGGCCGACTTCCCGCGGGAGCTCTTCACCGCGTGACGGCGGCGGTTCGGAACCAAGGCCCGCACGAACGTGGAATTCGCGGGCGGCCATCGCCGCCCGGCCCCGCGGTGCGTCGACGCGCTCAATGCCCGAAACGAACGATACCCTCGATAGGGGGGCGTTGAAATCCGCTAACTCGGTGAAACGATTGCGCCGTTTTATTCGTACCCTCGTCCATCCGAGAGCGCCGAACCATGACGAACGAAACCGACGACCGCGAGGGGAGAAATTCGACGGAGGCGTCCCGCCGAACGCCGCCGCGGCCGGATGCACTGAGAAAGGCGATACCGGCCACGGGAGCGCTCGCGCTCGGACTGGGGAGCGCCGGAAGCGCGTCGGCACAACCACAGAACGTGTTGGTGTACACCTACGACTACCACCCGAACGTGCAGTTCCGCGTCACCGACTCGATAGAGCAGTCCACCACCGTTCGACTCCTGCGTCGCCCCGGGGGCACCGACGTTCCCGAAATCAGCCAACCGGACGACTACAACGGGTACGTGATTCGCTATCTACTCCGCGGGCGAGGTCGGAGGGGTAATATCACCGCGTTCGTCTTCGGCCGCGACCTGGTACTGAGTCCGGGCGACCGCCGCCGGTTCTCCGAGGACGCGGCCGTCTTCAGCAGTACGCTCAACCTACTCGGAACAACCATCCGCGGACGCGACTGAGCGAGACGGAACGAACGAGATGATTTCGTCCTCCGCGATACAATCGCAATCAGCGGGGGTCCGGCGCGAGCACCAGATTTTCCAGCGGTTCGTCCCCGTCGAGTCGTTCGACGTTTCGCGCGACGATGTCGGCGAGTCGCTCCCAGTGGCGCGGCGTGTGTCCACCGGTGTGCGGCGTGATGAGGCAGTTTTCGAGGTTCCAGAGCGGATGGTCCTCCGGAAGCGGTTCGGGGTCGGTCACGTCGAGCGCGGCCCCGCGGATCTTGTTCGACCGCAGCGCGGAGACGAGCGCGTCGGTGTCCACGATGGGGCCGCGCGCGGTGTTGACGAGGACGGCGTCCGTCGGCATCGTCGCGAACTCCGACTCACCGACGAGTCCGCGCGTCGTCTCGGTGAGCGGGCAGGCGACGACGACGTACCGACTCCGCGAGAGGGCGTCGTGGACGGCGTCTTCCTCGAAACCGACCACTTCGTCGGTCGGGCCACCCTTCTCCGGCGAATAGCGAACGCCGATGGTCTCCACCTCGAACCCGCCGAGGCGCTGCACCACGGCCTCGCCGATGGAGCCGAGGCCGACGACGGTGACGGTGCTGTCGGTGAGTTCGCCCGACTGGAAGTGCCGCCACTCGCGATTTCGCTTGCGCCGCCAGCCTTCGTGGAGGCGGCGCGCGAAGACGAGCATGTTGCCGACCGCCTGCTCGGCGATGCCCGGCGCGTGGATGCCCCCTGCGTTCGTCACGGCGACACCGCGCTCCGCGAGGGCGTCCATCGGAACGTGGTCGGTTCCGGCGAACGTGCACGCGAAGAGTTCGAGGCGCTCGGCGCGGGCGAGCAGGTCCTCGCCGACGGTGATGCCGGTGACGATTCGCGCGTCCGCGACGAGTTCGCGCTCCCGCATCGGCGTCCGGGCGAGCGCGACCGTCCGGTCGGGGAGGCGTTCTTGTAACTCCTCGGCGTACGATTCCATCGAGAGTCCTTCCGTCCCCTCGCGGAGAACGACGATATCGGGGTTCTCGCTCATTCTATCTCCACCGCGCCTTCCGACGCGAACTGACGGTCGAACGATTGCGACGCTTCACCTTAGTCCTTTTGTGTAGCCGATGTCAACAGTAAGCGTTTATCATTAAGTGGTTGGAGCGTGTTAGGGTCACGCATGACCGAGTCGATACGAGAGCGACTCGCCGAGGTGCGCCGCGAGTTCCACCGCTACCCGGAACCCGCGTGGTGCGAGTTCTACACGACGCACCGCCTCGTCGAGGAGCTACGAGCCATCGGCGTCGACGAACTCGCGATCGGAACCGAGATTTACGACGGCGCGGACCGCATGGCGGTCCCCGAGGACGACGACGTCGACCGGTGGTACGAACGAGCGAGCGAACGCGGCGCCGACCCCGACGTGCTCGATCGGATGGCCGGCGGAAACACGGGCGTCGTCGCCGTCCTCGAAGGGAACGAACCGGCGGTCGGCCTCCGCGTCGATATCGACGCGCTGTTCATCGAGGAGTCGACGGCGGACGACCACGCACCGACGGCGGAGGGGTTCCGGTCCGAGGGCGACGGGACGATGCACGCCTGCGGCCACGACGCGCACATGACGTGGGGTCTCGCCGCCGTCGAAGCCGTGAAGGAGAGCGACTTCGACGGGAAACTCGTCGTCTTCTTCCAACCCGCGGAGGAGGTATCGGGCGGCGGCTACCCGATGGCCGAGAGTCGGTTCGCCGACGGCCTCGACTACTTCTTCGCCGTCCACGTCGGTCTCGACCATCCCACCGGCGAGGTCGTCGCCGGAATCGAACGACCGCTCGCCATGTGTCACGTCGAGGCGACGTTCGAGGGAACGTCCGCCCACGCGGGGAAAGCGCCCGAGGAGGGGAACAACGCGATGCAGGCGCTCGGCACCGCCATCCAGAACGCCTACGGCATCCCCCGCCACTCCGACGGGATGACCCGCGTGAACCTCGGGAAGGCGGAGGCGGGGACGGCGAGCAACGTCATCGCCGAGCGCGCCCGCGTCTCGGCCGAGGCGCGCGGCGAGACGACCGAACTGATGGAGTACGCGAAATCGCGGCTAATCGGAACGCTCGAAACCGCCGCCGAGATGCACGGTTGCGACGCGGACGTCGACGTCGTGAGCGAGTCCCCGCGCGCCGACAGCGACCCCGAACTCCTCGACGTCGTTGCGGACGCGGCACGCGGCGTCGACGGCGTCGATTCGGTCGTTCCGACCGCGGATTTCGGCGCGAGCGAGGACGCGACGTTCCTGATGGAGCGCGTGCAGGAGGACGGCGGTCTCGCCACGTACCTCATCGTCGGCACCGACCACCCGACGAGCCACCACACCCCGACGTTCGACGTGGACGAGCGGAGCCTCGACATCGGCGTCGAGGTGCTGACGAGGTCGATACTCTCCGTCGCGGAGGACGGCGTATGAGCCCGGACCGGACGAGAGACGGGGTGCCGACCGCCGACGAGGTCGTCACCCTCGCGGACGTGGAGGCCGCCCGAGACCGACTCGACGACGTCGTTCACCGGACGCCGCTCGACCGCTCGACGACGTTCGCGGAGCGGAGCGGCGCGGCCTCGGTCGGTCTCAAACTGGAGAACGTGCAGCGCACCGGGTCGTTCAAGATTCGCGGCGCGTACAACGCGATGGCCCAGCTTTCGCCGGAGGAGCGCGAGCGGGGGGTCGTCGCGTCGAGCGCGGGCAACCACGCGCAGGGGGTCGCGCTCGCGGGGCGGTTGCTCGACATCGACGCGACCATCGTCGTCCCCGAGGTGACTCCGGCGGCCAAAATCGAGGCGACGCGGGGCTACGGCGCGGAGGTCGTGGTCGAGGGCGACATCTACGAGCGCTCCTACGAGCACGGGCGCGACCTCGCCGACGAGGAGGGTCTGTCGTTCGTCCATCCCTTCAACGACGAGGCGATCATCGCCGGGCAGGGAACCGTCGGCCTCGAACTGCTGGAGCAGTACCCCGAACTCGACACCGTCCTCGTCGCCATCGGCGGCGGCGGGCTGATCTCGGGCATCGCGACCGTGCTCGCGAACCGCGACCCGGACGTCCGCGTCGTCGGCGTCCAACCGGAGGGGGCGTTCCACGCCAAGCCGTCGCTCGAACGCGACGCGATACACGAACTCCCCGACGTGGACACCGTCGCGGAGGGCATCGCCGACACGCGCCTGCTGGAGAAGACATTCGCGGTCGTCCGCGAGCGCGTCGACGACGTCGTCAGCGTCAGCGATAGGGAGTTGAGCGTCGCAGTCGCGCTCCTCGCGGAGCGAGCCAAGACCGTGGCCGAGAGCGCCGGCGCGGCGCCGCTCGCCGCGCTCCTCTCCGGCGCGGTCGACGCGGACGGCGAGCACGTCGGCGTCGTGGTCTCCGGCGGCAACGCGAACCTCTCCGAACACGGCGAACTCGTGCGCGCCGGCCTCGCGGAACTCGGTCGGCGCGCGGACGCCCGCCTCTCGGTCGCCGACTGGCCGACCGCGCTCGGCGCGCTCTCGGAGACCGTCGAGGAGCGCGGCGCGGAACTCGACGCGCTGGAGCGCGCCCGCCGAACCGCCGAGGACGACCCGAACCGGACGCCCGTGACCGTCGGCGTGACCGGAAGCGGGCCGGCGCACGTCGGCGAGGTGCTGGACGCCCTGGACGCCCTGGACGGCGTCGCGGTGGTCGCTGACAACTTCGACCGACACCGCGCCGGGCGATCGGACTAATCGAGCGCGGGAAGGACGATATCAACCGCGCCGTCGGGTCGGATGCGAAGGTCCGGGAGAGACGTCGGGGTCTACTTCGTGAGGGATTCGACCGTTTTCGACGCGTTGATCCTGCCGGCACCGAGTTCGGGTTCGCTTCGTCCGGCGCTCGCCTCGGCGTTTCGTTTGATCGCTCCCTCGACCTGCTGAGGTGTCGAATCGGGCGACAGTTCGCGGACGAGACCGACCAGACCGGCGACCTGCGGTGAGGCCATCGAAGTACCGACGTAGTACGCGTACGAACCGCCCGGTATCGTCGATAGAATCCGATTGGTGGGGTTCGGCCACTCGGTGTCGTCCGACAGCGTCTTCTCGATGGTTTCGTATCCGCCGCCGGGTGCTCCGACGTCGATATCGCCGAGACCGTAATTCGAGTAGAACGCGAGTTCGTCGTTCGGACCCGTTGCGCTCACGCCGAGGGTGCTCTCGAGACTCGTCCACATGTCGCGGTAGCCCCCGTGCTGGAGGTCCGTCTCTTCGTTACCCGCGGATACGACGACCGTCGTTCCTCGGCGAAGGGCGCTTCTAACGACGCGCTCACAGATGACGCGTCGGACGCCGCGCGACGTCTGATTCTCCCTCGGCGGACGCGGGTCCCAACCGAGACTCATGTTAACGGCGTCGGCACCGATCCGAGCCGCGTAGTCGATCGCCAACAGGCAGTCGCTAATGCGTTCGACGAGCGGCCCCTCCTCGGGGAACACGCGGAGCGGAACGATTTCGGCGTCGGGAGCCATCCCGACCACGCCCGCCGCGCCGGTTGCGGCGGTGATTCCGGCGACGTGCGTTCCGTGCGCCGCGACCGGTCCGCCGTCGGGACCGAACTCACCGTCGACTACCGATCGACCCAGTTCGCGGTTCACGTTGTCGGCGAGGTCCGGATGGGTGTGGTCGACGCCCGTATCGACGACGGCGATGCGCGTTCCCTTCCCGGTCGCAGTATCGTGCGCGTCGAACGCGTCCGTGATTCGTTTATCCCACTGCAGGTCGGCGTACTCGGCGTCGGTCGGTGACCCCGTCGAATCGACCGGCGGCGCTTTCAGTTCGTACGCGCTATCCGGCGCGACCTCGCGGACGCCGGGAATCCCTCGAACGTCGGATGCGGCGTTCGCCGGTCCGCGGACGAAAAGGAGGTTCGCGGCGGAAATCTCGTTCCGAACGGCGTAGCCCGCTCGTTCGAGTCTCCGAGCGACGTTGTCGCTTCCCGTCGTCACGAGGTACGTTTCCTCTTCGGACGCGCTTCCCGGCGCAGTTGCCGCGAAGCCGACGGTCGTCGCTGCGATGCCCTTGAGGAACTTTCGACGTTCTGATTTTATATCCATCGTGTCTCGGTATAAAAAACACTGAGAGCTAATAAATTTTTCTCAGACAAAATTTGTGACATGTCTCCCACCCTCTCATCGGACGATGACGCAGCAATCGCGGGAGAGAACGCGAGCGAGTAACCCGCGTCGGCAGTTTCGATTCGCGACTGCTTCGTCCGACCGCTAGCTTCCCACGATGGCACTGCGGGAGGTGCCGACGGACGGCGACCGCCCCGGATACCGCTTATCCCGACCAACCTCGCATCGATATCCGAGAAACGTTCGGCGGGTTTTTCGGACGCCCCCGGCGACACGGAATTCAGTGCATTTACCGGCGTCGGCGACCCTCGGGCGCTCCCGAGCGAGAGAATCGAGAGCGGGTGGCGAGGGCGCTAGGTGTTTAGCCCGTTCGCCTATACGGTCGCGGGCGAGCAGAGACGGTGAATGAGAACGCGAACGCACACGGAAAGAGAGACGCGGAACCCCCTGTTCACGGTCCTGAAAACGAGACGACGGCGGTCGATTCTTAGACACCTACTCGACCGAACGACGCTCTCCGAGCGCGAACTGGCCCTCGCGCTCGCGGCAACCGAGCGAGGCATCCCCACCGCCGACGTCCCGAACGAAGAAGCGAGGGACGTCCGTCTCGATATCCGCCACTCCCACCTGCCGGTGTTAGAAGACCACGGCCTCGTGACGTGGGAGCGGAAGGAAGAAACCGTAACCGCGACGGACCACGCCTCGCTCGCGGACTCGCGGTTTCACCGGCTCCTCGGGGTGGAGGGCGACGGAGTCGACGACGTACTGGTGAGTTTATCGAACGAGCGCAGACGTCTCCTCCTCGCGATTCTCCGCGACGATCCCGCGCCGAGTTCCGTCCGTGAACTCGCTCGAGAAATCGTCCGGCGGGAAACGGGCGAGACGTCGCCGAGTCGAGCGTCGCTCGACGAAATCGCGGTCACACTCACCCACACTCACCTTCCGACGCTTAGCGGCGCCGCCGTCGTCGATTACGACGCCGAATCGGGTCGCGTTGCGTACTCCGAACACCCCGTGCTGGAGGAACTCCTCGGGGTTCTCCGCGAACCGGACGACCGTCTCGTCGACAAGCTAGACGGCTTCCTCGGGGGGCTGCTCGCCTCGTATCGGCGAGCGAGCGAGTACACGGCGGACCCCTTCGACCTGCCGAACTTCTGGAGCGAGTCGCACTATGGCTAAACCGCCGGAGCTGTGGGCGTTCATCTTGACCAACGCACTGCTCTTCATCACCGGCTGTCTCTTGACGGCGTTGAGCTACCTCGCGTACTATCAGAATCCGAAGAAGTCGTCGTACCGTTACTCCACCGTCGGATTCGCGTTCATCGTTCTGGGCGGACTCATCAGTCCGGTGTATCGACTCGGTATCCGTAGCGACTACCACCTGGACGCTAGCCAACGGTTGATTCTCCAATCCGCCGAAGCTATCTTGCTGGCGTTGGGACTCGGCCTCCTCTTCTACGCTGTCGTGCGCCACGACGGGAGTTCCTCGACCGTCGGCGGCGTCGGTCCCGCCGATTCGGACTTTTACGACGCCGACGACCGGTGGCACAGAAATTGAGGAGACCGCGACCGGGTAGCGACTACGATTCGTCCGCGTCGCTCAGTTGCGTCTCCCACTCGCTCACCGTCTGCGTGCACTCGCCCACGAGTTCCGCCGGGTTCCCGATCGCGGTACAGCGAGGCGGAATCGAGTCCAGAACGACGGACCCAGCGCCGACTTTCGCCTCCGTCCCGACCGTTATCGGGCCGAGCAGGGTCGCGCCCGCTCCTATCGTAACCCCGTCCTCGATCGTCGGGTGGCGCTTTTCGCGTTTCATCGAATCGCCGCCGAGGGTCACGCCGTGATAGAGCATGACGTCGTCGCCGATCTCGGTCGTTTCGCCGACGACCACGCCGGCGCCGTGGTCGATGAAGAACCGACGACCGATCGTGGCACCCGGGTGGATTTCGATTCCCGTCAGGAACCGGGCGAACTGCGAGAGGATGCGGGCGAGGATGTAGTGATCCCGCGACCACACCGCGTGAGCGACGCGGTGGAGCCAGATCGCGTGCAGTCCCGGATAGCATAGGACGACCTCCAGCGGATGGCGCGCGGCGGGGTCCTTTTCTAACGCGGTTTGAACGTCCTCCGTGAGTCGGTCGATCATCGCTCTGTGGGTACTAGGTCCCCCGTTCACAAAAAGTCCTCCACGAGCGTAAGCGTGGATTCGAGGAGTCTGTACGCCTCGCTTCCACGAGGCGTTTCGCGGGGTCTTCACGGAAAGCGCGGTCATCGCGGGCGGCGATTCGGAGCGAACTACGCGCGGGCTCGGAGCGTTCAGCACGCCGTTACTCGTCGATGCTCGACTGGCACGCCGGTTCCGGCGCTCGCCAGGCGACCGCAACGCCGCAGACCGCGAGCGCGCCGGCGACGACGAACGCCGCAGTGAAGCCCGCGACGTCGACGACGACGCCGCCGGCTATCGGCGCGAGGAATGCGCCTGCGAGTCCGATACTGGTCTGAAACGCCACCGCGGTGGCCGCCACGCGGGGGTCGACCACCTCCCGAACGTACGTGAACGATAGTCCGAGCGTGAGTTGGACCGCGAACCCGGAGACGAGCAGGAGCAGAACGAGTACCGGAATCGACCGGAAGTGCGTGAAGCCGAGGACGAGCGGTGCCGCCAGACAGAAGGACCCGAGGAGAACCGGTTGCCGCCGTCCGTCGAACAACCGGTCGGAGAGGACGCCGCTACTTATCCGGGCCAAGACGCCGACCGCGGGAAACACCGCGACGAGCAGTCCGCTCAGCCCTAACGAGAGACCGACGACCTCGGTGAGGTACGAAGAGCCCCAACTGTTCACGAACAGGTACAGCGAATAACCGAGGAACCCGAGCGTGCCGACGAGCCAGACGCTCCGGTTTCGGAGCACCGCCCCGAACTCGCGGAGCGTCGGTGCGTCGCCGCCGCTCCGCCCGAGCCCCCGACTCGTCGGCCAGAACAGAAGCAACCCGAGCAGCGCCAAGCCGTTGTACGCGACGAAGATGGCCGGCCATCCGAACCAGTCGGCGACGAGCGGTCCGGTTCCCTGTCCGAGCGCGAACCCGATGGGACCGCTCGCCGTGAACGCGCCGACGGCGGTCGCTCGGTTGGCGTCGGTCGCGGCCCGACTCACGATATCGATTCCGGCGTTCCAGACGACGACGTACGCGACGCCGCCGATCGCTCGCGACGCGATGACCGAGCGGTAGTCGCCGCTCCGGCCCGCTATCCACCCCCAGATGCCGACGACGAGCAGCGCGAGCACGGCGAGCGCCATCGCGCGTCTGGAGTTCGTCCGGTCGAGCACCGCGCCGACGGGAAGGCTCGCGACGACCGCGGTTCCGAACATTATCCCGACGAGGAGGCCGGCGGCCGCCGGAGTGGTATCCAGCGAGTCGCGAATCAGCGGCGTCACGCTCGCGGGGACGATTTCGTAGGCGGCGAGTCCGGTCGAGACGAGGCTCGCCCCGACGACGAGCCCCCACGTAGTCCGGGCGCTTCGCGCGGTCTCACCCGCCTCGCCGGTCGTCGCTCGGTCGTCGCTCGTTCCCGTCGTCATTCTTGGAGGGGTCGGACGTTCGTACTCGACGCTCGGGGATGGGTGTTCCGATACGGGCGATTTCCGAGGGTTCGTACGTCGAAGTTCTCGAAGCGGATTAGGTCTTCGAGGGTCGGAACGGACCGAAACGCCACGTCTCAGGGTTCTTCGAGACGGTATTCGACCTCGACGCCGACGGAGACCTCGATCGGGCCACTCTCGAGGCTTCCCGACTCAGCCGTGTCCATCGCCACTGCCCGGCCCGCCCGCAACCGGCGGGGTCGCGAGACGTGGTCGGTCACCATCGACCGCACGCTGCCGACGGTCACGTCCTCTGGGGCTGCCGCGGCGGTGGCGTTCTTCCGCGCCGTGACGACCGCGTCAGCGATCGCTTTCCGTTGGAGGTCGCGTCGGGTCGCCGTCCGGAACGTGAACGCGACCTCGTCGATTTCGACGCCGGCCCCGTCAACAGCGGCCGAGAGCACGTCGTCGAGGCGGTCGAGGTCGAAGACGACGACGGCGACGGTTCGGTCGCTTGGTACGGTTGCGTCGCGGAATCGGAATCCGATTGCCTCATACGGTCCGGGGGGAACCTGCCGAATTCGAAACTGACTCGGTCGGATTCGGTCGTCGGGAACCCCCACGGCACCGAGTTCTTCCCGAAGCGCCGGTGACCGATTTGGCACTTCGCGGCGGGCGGTCGTGACGTCCGGTTCGACGGCACGGGCGACGAACCGGAGGTCGACTTCGTCGGGTGGAGCAGTCGTCCGACCGACGGCGGTGGTCGTGATCGTCCGGTCGTCCGTACACGACCACGTATTTCGATTGAGAAACCCGTTTCCGTGGGTACAGTAAAACTCGGGGCCGGGAGAGCGTGCACGTACGCCTTCAGGCCGCCTCGATGGCTTCGTTCAGGATGCCGATACCGAGTTCTATCTCGCGCTCGGTCGAATCGAGGGGCGGGAGCAGGCGGACGGTCTTCTCGCCGCAGCCGAGGACGAGCAGCCCCCGGTTCAGCGCCTCCGCGACGACGGCGTCGCGTCGGTCTTCCGCGTCGAACTCGACGGCGAGCATCAGACCCTTGCCCCGAACGTCGACGACGTGCGGCGCGTCGGAATCCCGGAGCAGTTCCTTCGCTTGCCGCCCGCGCTCGGTCGCGTTCGCGAGCAGGTCGTGTTCCTCGATGGCCTCCAGCGTGAACACGCCCTGCATCGACGAGAGGACGTCGCCGCCGCCGAACGTCGACCCCAAGCGGTTCTTCTCGGTCGGGAAGACGTCCGACCGCGAGACGGTCGCGCCGACGCGGAGCGCCTTCGCGCTGGCGATGACGTCCGGTTCGATGGGGTAGTGGTCGGAGGCCCACATCTCGCCGGTGCGGCCGACGCCCGACTGGATTTCGTCCACGACGAGCGGGATGTCGTACGTCTCGCAGACGTCGCCCACCTCCCTCATGAACTCGGTGCTCGGGAAGCGATAGCCGCCGACCCCCTGAATCGGTTCGAGGACGACGAACGCTATTTCATCGGGGTTAACGTGGCCGCCTTCGGGTTGGAGCGCGTTCCGGAGCTGCGAGCCGTCGCGTCGGAAGAACCCGCAGTCGCAGTCGTCGGCCGTGCCGCGGCGACAGTCGCAGAAGGGAACCGTCCGAACGCCGGATATCTCCGGGTAGTGGCGCGTGTACACCTCGCTCGACCGGGTGAGGGAGAGGGTGCCGAGCGTCCGTCCGTGGAAGCTGGATTCGAACGCGTAGGCGTACTTGGCCGTCGGATTGCGGTCGTGACTTATCTTCATCGCGTTCTCGACGGCCTCCGCGCCGGAGTTCGAGAGGAAGACGGTGTCCATCCCGTAGTGGCTGGACGCGTCGGCGAGTTTCTCCATCAGGTGGCTGGCGCCGGGGAACTCCGTCGTCTCCGGGTCGTCCCCCGCGCCGAAGTACATGTCCTGTCCGGCGATTTTCATCGGCTCGACGAGCGTGAACTCGCGGAGTTTCCCGACTACCTTCTCGTTGTTGTAGCCGAGGGGTGCCGCGCCGATGTGGCATGTGAAATCGAGGAGGACGTTCCCGTCCACGTCGGTGACGAACGGCCCGTCCGCCTCGCCCGTCACGTCCCAGACGAACTCGTGGGAGTACTCGCTCGGTGCCGCGTGCGACCCGTGGAACTCGATCCACTTCCGGGCGTTCGGGCCGGGAAGCGCGTCGGCGTCCGGTTCCGCCGTGTCCCTATCCATACACAAAGAGTGTATATGCCGTTAATTAAAACTTGTTATGATTCGGCCGAGAGGAGGGCCTCACCGGTCAGTCGTCGTCGGCCGGATCCTTCCGACCCGGCGTTTGCTTTGCCGCGTCTCCGGTGCCGAAGATGGTCGTCTCGTCCTGCAATAGGATGCTTCCGTACTCGTCTTGGAACGTTCTGATGAGGCCGATAACCGCCACCGAACAGACAACGAGGAACGGGCCGCCGGTGGTTATCGCGGCGGCTTGAAGCGCGTCGGCGCCGCCGATGACCATCAAGATGGACGCGACAGTGCCCTGCAGCACCGCCCAGAAGATGCGGTTGATGGACGATGGGTGTTCCTTCCCGCCGGTCGTCATCATCGAGACCGCGAGCGTCGAGGAGTCCGCCGACGTGACGAAGAACGTCGTCACGAGGACCAGAAATCCAACGAGGAACAGTTGGCCTAACGGGAGCGCGCCGTAGAGGATGTACCCGGAGACGGCGGAGCCGAGATTGGGGTTGTTGATGGGGCCGAGGGCGTTCACGACACCGGTGTGCTGCAACCAGACGCCGGTGCCCCCGAGGACGACGAACCACGGAATCGTCGCCATCGCGGTCGCGCCGATGCCGGTGAATGCGACCTCCCGAACCGAGCGACCGCGCGAGATGCGCGCGATGAATAGGCCCGCGAAGGGCGACCACGCCAGCGGCCACGCCCAGTAGAACACCGTCCACTGGTTCGCCCACTTACCACCGCCCGTCACGTGGGTGAACAAGCTCATCTCGAAGAAGTCGCCGATGAGGCCACCCATGGCCTGCGTTCCGACTTCGAGAATGAAGACGGTCGGGCCGACGATGAGGGTGCCGACCATCAACACGAAAAAGAGGGTCATGTTGAAGTTCGACAGCCGACGGATGCCGCGGTCGACGCCGAACAGCAGCGACGTGGTGAAGATGACCGTCATCCCGGTGATGATGGCGATGGTTCCGGCGTCACCGAGTTGGATGCCCCACCGGTACTGCAAGCCGGTGAGGAACTGGCTCCCGATGAAACCGAGCGAGGTCGCGACGCCGCCGAGGGTGGCGAACACCGCGAGGATGTCGACGAGGGTTCCCCAGAAGCCGTCCACGTTATCCGCTCCGAGGAACGGCGTCAGCATGGCGGAGACCCGGAGCGGCGCGCCGTAGTTGTAGACGAAGTAGCCGATGCCCAGTCCCATCACGGTGAAACACGACCACTGAGTGAGACTCCAGTGGAACAGCGAGTACTGCACCGCGATGGGCATCGCCGCCGCGGACTGGTCGGGGACGTTGTACAGCGGCGGAACGCTCCCGTAGTGTGTGAGCGCCTCCGCGGGGCCCCAGAAGACGATGCCCGCCGCGAGTCCGGCGGAGTACATCATCGCGAAGTACGAGAAGTAGCTGTACTCGGGCGGTTCGTCGCCCAGTTTCAGCTTCCCCCACGGCCCGAAGATGAGGAACCCGAGGAAGAGGACGAAGCCGAGCATGCCGATGAGGAACGCCCAGTTGAAGTGGGCGAGCATGAACCCCTGTACCGCGTAGACGACGTCGCCCGCTGCTTTGGGACTGTACGCGAATATCGCCACGAAGAGGAGCGTGATTCCGGCCCCGAACGCGAAGATGGTCGGCTCGATTTCGTCGAAGAACTCGGCGATCGCACCCTGCTCGTTCGACCGACTCATGCCCGCTCACCCCCTTTTCGGCGATTCGACCGCTCGTCCGCCGCGTCGGGAGTTCCCGTCTCGCTCCCGAACGACCGCAATTCCACCCTCTCGGGGCGTTCTTTCGGTTGTCGATTCACCTGCGCGCGGTCACACCGGTCGTGCGGTTTGAATTTCATGATTAGTGTGTGCTCTCATCGACCATGCCGTACGATACCATACACGCAACCAGTCGTGAAAGACCCTGATAAATATTACGATTATTGAACCCCATGGTTACAGAATACGTTTACTAACTTCGTTCGAGAACGTTAATTGTGTATAGCTATAACAGAGTAGTTGGATACCATACACTAACGAGCCGGGTGTCAGCACGGCAATCAGTATTCGCTTTCCATGTAGAAATTACGATTGTTATTTATATAAATATTAGTAGATATTTGAAGACTTTTGTTTCTAAATCGCGCGTCCCATCTCCTCGAAGCGCTACGATTCGACGAATCCACTGGGAACCACCGGGGTTTCGAACCGAACGTCGAACGCGTTCGACGTTCCGTAACCCTTAATCCAGACCATACACAAAATCTGTGTATGTCCGACCAGTCCGACGAGAAAGAGTCCCCGAACGAACTCGCCTACTCCGCGGATCGGGATAGGGGTATCCTCACGCCGAGCGACAGGGAGTACCTCATCGGACGGAAGTCCGATTACACCGAACACTCCAAGAAGCAGAAGCGGAATCGGATTCGACGCCGCCTCCGCAACGCCATCCTCGATTTCACGATACTCTTCGAGCACTTAGAAGACCGCGACCGGGAGACCGTCTTCAACCCCGACGACGACGCGAGGGACGCCTACACCCGGGGTATCACCGACATGCTCGCGTTCCTCCACCTCGGAACGATGGGCTACTACACCCCGTTCAAGGACATGCTCGCGCAGGGCGTCAACAAGGCCGAACAGGAACTCGCGGGTTCGGACTACCGCATGGTGACCGTCGATTTCAACGTCGACCCGGTCGGTCGCATCGACGTGGACGAGGTCATCGACAAGCTCGAATTCGGCGACTTCGAGGACATCACCGACGAGGAACTGCGCGCGTTCGTCCGCCTCCTCGCCGAATCCGGGGACTTCTCCGCGACCTCCATGCGGTCCGAGATGAAAGAACAGATGAGCGAGTTCATCGAGAAGGTCGACGCCGCGACCGAGCGGCGCGACCAGCGGGTCGAAGAGTTGAACGACTAGTCCCGTCGAACCACTCTCAGCCCCCTCTCGTTCGCGGTGCCAACGAGAAATGAGCGCGCTTACAGCAACTACGGCCTCGGGCCGGCGACGGTGGTTTTTACGAGCTCCTCCCCTCGCATCGTTGTCGACCGAGACTGCGCGTCCGTGCGTACCCTCGTAAATTTCCATCGCGTTCGCCGTGGACTCGTAGCGCCCCCTCGGATTGAGCACGCGGAGAGTTTATCCTCACCCACTATTCTCAGTAATTTATAAATGGGAGAAAGCTTATTTTACTGCTCCAAGAAGTTCGATCCATGCCTCGCTCACGACGAACCCTCCTCAAGACGACGGGACTCGCACTCAGCACAGGGACGCTCGCATCGGCTGCCGGGTGTCTCAGCGACCCGTTGGTTGGCAGCAACAGCAGTCCAGATGAACCACCGACGTCGTCTTCGTCGGGGGGAACCGCAACGACGGATTTCACGCGGTGGCTCCCGGATCCGACGACCACCCCGCTCCGAGATGACTACGGGATTCGGTATTTCGACATCGAAGGTATCCGTTCCCACCGGGATTCCACCCACGAGAACGCGTACTCCCGACTGGAATCTCAGATGTTAGGCCCCGCTTCCAGCGAGTACGTCGACGCGGCCGCAGTCGACGCCGCGATACAGATCGACTTTCACATGAAGTTGGCCCTCGGGTCGTTCGACCCGAAGGAAATCGGCGAGAAAATCACCGACGACGGGCAGTCGACCACGGCAACCTCGACGCAGAGTCACACGACGGCGACGCGAACCACCTGGCCGGAGCCGGAACGCTACCGCGGGTTCGACCTCTACGGCACGGAGCACGTCTACGCCGTCTCGAAGCACGCCCTGATGGAGGTGTCCCCGATGCGCGAGGTCGACGCGGTCGAGTGCGCGAAGGCTATCATCGACACGTCCGCTGCGAAGACGAGTCAGTACGTCGACGGTAACGAGTACGTGGCGGCGATGCTCGGAGTCGTTGACGCCCCCCACGCGCTCTGGTGCTACCCGGAGGCGATGGACGGATCGACGTCGCGCGGCTTCCGGAAGGACATCATCACGGGAGGGCTCAAATCGTGGCGATTCGGAGCTGAGACGACCCACCTTACGTGGGCAAACACCTACCCCGACGCTGAAACGGCGGAGAGCGGAGAGCTGTCGAACTACATCGACTCGGAATCCGATCGGTTCGGTGCGTACGACGGGCTCGATGTCAAAATTGAAGGCCGGATGGCCTGGACCGACGGCACGATTCCGACGGAGGAATTCGATCATCTGGCGCCCGGCGGCCCGGGCGAGGGCGTCACCACCTCCCACCAGTCCCGCCGCAGTCCCTTCTGAAGGCTACCGTCGCCGCGGGCGATTTCGGTAGCCCACGCGAGCGCCAGTCTCCCCGCGTCGGGCCCGCTTCGCGTCCGTTCGAAGGCGATCGCAGTGCCATCCGCTGACGCGACCGTTTCCGTATTTCTCTCCGTTGGCGCTCCTGTCAGAGGACGGTTTACCCTGCGTCCTCTCCGCGGCGTCGTCACGCGGCATCACCGGCCGAAAAGTTCACCGGTCCGAAAGGGAGTGCGGCGGACTCGAATGGGTCAGCCGGCGACCGGTACGCGCCGTACCGGTAGCGCGACGTCGCACCCCCGACCGGGATCGGGAGTTTCGACGGGGCGGAAACGACCGGCTCCGTTTCGAATTCTCAGCCCAGATACGCCACGGCGTCCATCTCGACGCGCACGTCTCCCGGAAGACGAGAAACTTCGACGCAGACCCTCGCGGGCGGGTCGCCGGCGAATCGTGCGCCGTAGGCCTCGTTGACCGCGTCGTAGTCGTCGAGATTCGTCAGGTAGACGGTGACCTTGACCACGTCGTCGAGCCCGTCGCCGCCCGCCTCGCTCACGACGGCGGCGATGTTGTCCAAAACCCGCCCGGTCTGCGCCCGGATGTCGCCGTCCACGTCGTCGCCGGTTTCGGGGTCGACGGGACCGTAACCGGAGACGTACAGCGTGTCGCCGGCGCGAACGCCCTGCGAGTACGGGTTGTCGTTGCGCGGTGCGTCGTCGGTGATGATTCGGTCGGTGTCGCTCATGGTCGTGTTGTGTGTCGAAAGCGTACGCAGCGGTCGGAAAGCGATTCAGGCGGCGCTCTGTCGTTCGGCCGTGACCTCTTGTATGGCCTCGACGATGACGTCCATCGCCCGCTCGGCGAGTTCCTCGGTGAGCACCAGCGGCGGGAGCAGGCGGAGGACGTTCCCGTGTCGTCCGGCCTTCCAGACGAGGACGCCGTGCTCGTAGCAGTACCGCTGGACGGCTTTGACGGTGTCGTCGTCCGGTTCCCCGTCGGCGTCGACGAACTCGGCGCCGATGAACAGTCCCTCGCCGCGAACTTCGCCGAGTCGACCGGTCTCCGCCGCGGCCTCGCGCAGTCGGTCGCGGATGTAGTCGCCGACCTCCCGCCCGTGGGCGAGCAGGTCGTGGTCCTGGATGTACTCGATGGCCCGCGTGCCCGCGCGCATCGCCACCACGTGACCGCGGTACGTTCCCGCGTGGTCGCCCGACCCCCACGTGTCGAGGTCCTCGCGGTACATCGTCGCCGAGAGCGGGAAGCCGACGCCGCCGAGCGCCTTGGCCGTCGTCATCGCGTCGGGCGTCACGTCGTACCACTCGCTCGCCCACCACCGGCCGGACCGTCCGAGTCCGCTCTGAATCTCGTCGAAGACGAGCAGCACGTCGTTGTCGTCGGCGATTTCGCGCAATCCTTCGAGGAAGCCTTTCGGCGGCGTGATGACGCCCCCCTCGCCCTGAATCGGCTCGACGAAGATGCCCGCCGGGTTGGCGAGACCGCCGTAGGGGTCTTCGAGTATCGCCCGTACCTCCTCGAGCGCGTGGTCGACCGCCTCCTGCGGGGTCTTCTCCTGTCCGAACGGGTGGGGGTACGGCGCGTGGACGACGTCCGAGAGGAGCGGCGTGTAGTGGCCCTTGAACCCCTTGTTTCCGGTGAGGCTCATCGCGCCGCTGGTCGCGCCGTGATAGGCACCCCGGAAGGCGATGAGGCCGTCCCCGTCCGTGTTGTACTTGGCGAGTTTGATGGCGGCCTCGATGGCGTCGCTCCCGGTCGGTCCGCCGAAGACGACGCGGTTGTCTCCCCGTAATTCACCCGGCGCTATCTCGTCCAACTTTTCGATGAGTTCGAGGCGCGCGTCGCTCGGAAAATCGACCGTGTGGACGAGTTTATCCGCCTGTTCGTGCACCGCTTCGAGCACGTAGGGGTTCCCGTGTCCCACGTTCAACACGCCGATACCGGCGAACATGTCGATGAACGTGTTCCCATCGGCGTCGCGAATCGTCGCCCCCTTGCCCTCCTCGAAGGCGACCGGAATGTCCTCCGGATAGGCGACGGCGCTACTGTCGATTTCGCGCTGTTTTTCCAGCAGTTCTCGGGAGTTCGGCCCCGGCACGGCGTCGACGTTCGGTGCGTCCTCGTAGTGCAGTTGGTCGATGGGTGGACCGGCCGTCATACGAGAACCCATGCGGAACAGTTATAAATAAGTTGTCCACGGATACCATTCAGGCCATAAACGAAAATTGAACTCGGATGGCGGTTCGAGTTCGGCGGTTGGCGACTTCGGACGCGTTCTTCGTACCGTGCCGACGGCGCGCCGACGAGCCTCGAGACGCGCGAGATCGCGGGACGGAACTCAGCGGGGACGGTACGTCCGCGCGCGATTCTTCCCGTCGGCGACGACGAGCCGATAGTGATCCATCTTGGCGAGGTAGTTGCGAACCGTCCGTTTCGTCTTCGGCTCGTCGACGCGCTTCGCGTAGGCGTCGTAGAGCGCTCCGGGGTCGAGTTCCCCTTCCTCCCGTAGCACCTCGTAGAGCGTGCGCTGGTGCGGATTGAGCTGTTCGACGGTCTTCTGGCGAACTTCGTGGCGGCCGTCCGGAATCGCCTCGCGGACGACGTCGGTCGTGATTCGCTCCGCGCCCGACTGGTCGGCGCGCCGTGCCGCGTTTCTGAGGATACCGATGGCGACGCGGGCGTCCCCCGCCGCGGCGTCGGCGATGACGGTCAACTGCTCGTCTTCGACGGCGTCCTCCGAGAGCCCCCATCGAGCGCGGGCGCGGAGGATGGAGACGAGTTCGTCGAGGTGGTACTTCTCGAAGGGGATGCGGACGCAGGTCTGCAACCGGCTGGTCAGGCGACCGTCGAGTTGACTGAACAGCTCCGCTTCCCGATTGGTGATGAGTATCGTCGAGACGTTCCGCATCCGGTAGAGGTCGTAGAGGACGCTTTTGTCCTCGAGTTGGTCGACCTCGTCGAGGATGACGACGAACTGCGGGCCGTCGTACTCCCGAAGTCGGTCGAGCAGTTCGTCCTTCGGCGTCGACCGGCGGTGGATGTCGACCGTCCGGCCGATGCCCTCGAGCAGTCGGTAGAGCACCTGAAACCGGGTGTACTCCTGCCAGCAGTTTACGTACCGGGTGTCGATGTCGAGAACGTTCTCGCGCAGGCGCTCGACGGTGTAGTTGGCGATGCAGGTCTTTCCCGCACCGGACGGCCCGAGCAGGAGCGACGTTTCCCCGGTCCGCCCGTCCATGATGGGCCTGAGCGCGTTCGACAGGGCGTTTACCTCGGGATTGCGATGCTCGACCTCGTCGGGGATGAACTGGGACTGTAAGACGCGAGCATCGCGTATCATGGTCTACGGGGTCGATATTTCGTCCGACGTAATAAACGAAACTGCGTCGGTTCCGATTCTTCCGATTCGTTCCGAGTTACCCAAAGGAGATGAATTGATAAATACATCTCGGTGAGGAGATATCCAAGACGAAATTCGGCGAAACTCTTACGTGGTATCCTATCATCACCATAGACGGTGTAAGAGTATGTCTACCAAGGAGGGAGAGGAAACGAACTCCATCGACACTGATAACGTTCCAGAAGGGAACGCCGCCCCGACGCGAACCGTCTCGCTCTCGGTCAGCACGACGCTGGAACTGCTCGCTAGCTGGGAGCGGAGAGCGGTTCTCGAATTTCTCAGGGAGAGACCGGACGAAACCGCGACGGTCAGCGAACTCGCGGAGCAACTCCGGCGACGGAAGGACGAATCGCTGGACGAACGAGCTCGCGAGTTCGCGGTGATGCTCTCGCACGCTCACCTTCCGAAACTCGAAGACGCGGGCGTTATCGAGCGCGACGGCCGAGACGTTCGCTACCGGCGCGTCGACCGCCTCGACGACTGGCTACTCCTGATTCGATCCGAGGAGACGACCTGACGAACGGGACGGCCGACCGCCTCCGACGAGCTCGCTTTTCGACGATTTCGGCGCGTTCGAGCGATAGCGATGAGCGACGGCGATTCGACCGTCGTTCGGTCGCTGTCGAGGATGCCGGGCGGGGGCCCTCCCGCAACTGCGTCGCCCGCGCGGGGCGCGACGGGGCTACTCGTCGCCGAACAGGGACGGTTCGTCCTCCTCGTCGGTTTGGAGGAGCGGGACGGGCGGCCCCCAGAGGTAGCAGTGTTCGCCCCCGCACTCCGGGCAGTCGTACGTGGCGATTCCCTCCCCGTCGCGCACGTCGGTGTCCCAGTCGTCGGGGTCCGTGTGTTCGGTCGCTATCGGTTCTAACGTCTCCGGACATCGAATCTCGACCCGGTGGTCCCGGTCGAGATCAGGTCGCTTCTCGGACGCGTTCGTGAATCGGTCGAACATGAGTATCGGTGCGATTCGCCCCGGCTCCGAGACCGTTCGCACGCCGTAGCGTTCTTGGGCACTGGAGCGATACCAATGCGTCGATTTCAGTCTCGTACCTAACCTGAAAGGGACCTCCGGCGAAAATCGGCCGTTCCCGCGTCGTCGTAGGGTGCGCGACCCGGACGTAGACGACGTCCGCGGTCGCGTCCTATCCGCCGCTCGCGGTCGGTTCGGTGAACAGCGCGTCGAAGAGCTTTCGTTCCGCGAGGCGGACGTGCCGGTGGAACGTCGGCGCGCTGACGCCGAGCGAGTCTGCGACGTCCTCGCCGGTGCTGTCGCGGGGCCACTCGAAGAAGCCCGAGTAGAACGCCGTTTCGAGGGCGACCCGCTGACGCTCGGTCAGTTCCTCCGCGAAGACTCGCTCAGTCCGATCCGACGCCACGTCGTAGCGGGTCGCCTGTCGCCGCGTCACCATCTCGGCGTCGGGAATCTCGCGTTGAACCGTGTCGATGACGCGCCTCACGTCCGCGCTCGGGGGGAGGTGGATGGTCATGTGAAAGTCACCGTCTCCGACGGCGACTCGCTCGATGTAACCGCCGTGGGACGCCACGGCCGAGACCACGGGCGCTTCCGAGAGACGAAGCTCGAACCGGATATCGCCGAACTTCTCGCTTAGTTTCGTCAGTTCCTCCCAGCCCGGGAGTCGCTCGAAGAGCGTCTCGAACGCGTCCCACGTCTCGTCGGTCGTCGTTCCGTACTGGAGGTACGTCCCGTCGCCGATGGGGACGGTTCGGTCGAGGACTATCGTGTCGTCGGCCGACGCTTCGATGCCCACCGCCTCGAAGACGTCTCGGACGAGCAGTTCGACCTCGACGAGTTCGTCGCTCATCAGCGCCTGCTTTCGCTCGACGGACGCTATCGCGTGGCCGACGATCTCTCCCAAGTGTCCGATCACCTCCCGTTCTTCGCTCTCGAACGCGTCGGGGCGTTCCGTGTAAACGCTCAGAATCCCGTAGAGGGTGTCGTCGTGGACGACCGGAATCGAAGCCGACGACCGATAGCCGTACTTGAACGCGTACTTACGCCACGGTTCGAAATCCGGGTCGGCGCTGACGTCCGTCATGACCTGCATCTCTTTCGTTCGAATCGCTCGACCGGTCGGGCCGCGACTCGTCGGGTCGTCGGGGTCGATCGAGAGCGGAATTTCGTCGAGGTAGCCGTCGACGCCGGCTTCGACCCGCGGCGTTATCGACCGGGCCTTCGGGTCGACGCCGCTTATCCACGCGAACCGGTAGGAGTTCGACGCGGCCAGATGCTCGCACACCACCCGTTCGATCTCCTCGCGGGTGGACTGCTTGACGAGCGCGCCGTTTATCTCCCTGACGACGGCGTTCAGGTCGTTGAGCGCCGCCAACTGCTCTCGCTGTTGGTTCAGCTCGCGCTCGCGTTCGACCCGCTCGGTGACGTCCCGTATCACGGCCATCCCGGCGAACACCGACCCGTCGTCGTCGGTCACGGGCAGGCACCACGCTCTGAACGACCGCTCCCCCCAATCGAACTCGAACTCGCGGGTCTCTCCGGCCAACGCGGCGCGGTAGTTCGCTTTGAGCAGTTCGCTTACCTCGGGCCGGGAGTACAGGTCGCCGACGCGGACGCCGGCGAACTCCCGCGGGTCGAACCCGTAGTCCGAGAACAGCGTTCCTTCGACGAGCGTGTACCGAAGTTCGTCGTCGTAGAGCGCGACGCTCCCGTTCGGGAAGTTTTCGACGAGCGTTCGGTAGCGGCGTTCGCTCTCCTCGAGTTGGCGCTCGCGTTCGACCCGGTCGCACGCCACCTCGGCGTTCGCGGCCAGCAACTCCACCAACTGCCGCGTTTCGTCGTCGAACGCACCCACGGCCCGCGAGCCGACGACGAGGATTCCGTGCTCGCTCATCGGTACGAACAGCCCGGAGCGCATCTCCGTGACCGATTCGTCGGCCTGTAGGTCGGGCGATTCGCGAACGTCCCGGTAGTAGCGAGATTCCCCCTCGGCGAAGACGCGCCCGGTGATACTGCTCTCGCCCGGCGGTATTTCGGGGAATTCTCCGCGCATGAACCCCGTTTCGACGGACTTCGCCGCGGGGAACAGTCGGTCTCGGTCGTCGTCGAATCGGTAGACGACGACGCCGGGGAGGTCGAGCACGTCGGTCGCCGCGTCGACGACGATATCGAAGACCTCTTCCCTCGACCGCGCGCCGAGGAGCGCGCGGGCGGAATCGTGGAGCGCCCTGAGCGTCCCCTCGAACTGCTTGCGTCCGGTCACGTCCCGGACGACGCCGGTGCGCGCGTAGGAGTCGTCGTCGTAGCGGTACGGCCCGAATCGGCTCTCGACCGGTATCGACTCGCCGTCGGCCGTCCGGAGGTCGAATTCGAGGGTCGCGCCGTCGCGCTCCCCGTCGCGTACCGCTCGGCTGAGTTCCGCGGCGGTGTCGTTTATCGCCTCCGAGTGGACGACCGACCCGTGCATCCCCATTAGCTCGTCGCGGTCGTAGCCGGACATTTCGAGGAACGCCTCGTTCGCCCGCACGAATCTATCGTCGGGGTCGAGCGCGTACACGCCGTCCCAGAGCGTCTCGACGATGGTCTCGTAGCGTTCGCGCTCCTTGCGCTCGGAGACGTCCCGAAGGTACACCGAGACGCCCGTTTCGGAGGGGTAGATGTGAACCTCCAGCCACGCGTCGAGCGGCGCGAAGTACTCCTCGTAGCTCACCGGTTCCTGCGAGTCGACCGCGCGCCGGAAGGCGTCGTACCCCTCGTCCGACCGAGCTTCGGGGAAGCGGTTCCAGACGACTCGGCCGAGTAGCTCCGACTCCTCCGCCCCGAGGAACGTCTCCGCTCGTTCGTTGGCGTACTCGAGCCGTCCCTCGTCGTCGAGCGCGAAGACCGCGTCGTCGACGCGGTCGAACACCTCGTCGAGTTCGTGCTCGAGGTCGTCGCGCTGTCGTTCGAGTCGCCGGGCCTGCTCTTTCAACTGCGTGATGTCGGTGAGCGTCGTGACGACTTGCCCGCCGCCGCGTTCACCCGCCCGCTCGATGGGCGCCGCGTTGACCGACACCCACCGACTCGTCCCGTCGGGTTCCACGAGCCGAACTTCCCGGTCGAACACCGCCGTCCCGGTTTCGAGGCTTCGGACGGAGGGCCACTCTTCGAAGGGGAGGCGCTCTCCCGACGCATCGTACGCCTCCCAGTCGTCGACGTCGAACTCCGAGATGTCGTCGCTCGGCGCGGCGAGCATCGCCTCGGCGCGCGCGTTCGTCCGGACGACTCCCCCGTCCGCCGAGAAGACGACGATACCTATCGGACTCGTTTCGAGGATTCGTTCGAAGCGGTTGCGCTCGACCCGCAGTTCCCGTTCGTACCCGCGCCGTTCGGACATGTCGCGAACCACCGTCGTGTAGCCGCGCAAACTCCCGTCCTCGTCTCGCCGGGGAGTCGTCGAGACGGTCGCCCAGAATCGCGAGCCGTCCCGTCGAACGCGCCAGCCCTCCGTCCGGAATCCCTCGGCCGAGTTCGCCGCGCGGAGGTTCCGTTCCGGAACGCCGTCGCGGACGGCGTCGTCCGGATAGACCGTCGAGACGTGCTCGCCGACTATCTCCTCGTCGTCGTACCCGACGAGGCGTTTCGCACCGGCGTTCCAACTGACGACCGTTCCGTCGGCGTCGAGCGCGAAGACGGCGTACTCCTCGACCTCCCGCACGAGGGACCGAAACCGCTCGCGAGTCTCGCGCAGTTCGCGCTCGCGCTCCTCCCGGCGGCTCGAGCCGTCGGATGCTCCCTCGGCCGCACCCGCTCGCGGCCGCCACCAGACGCGTCCGCGAGCGCCGACCTTCTTGGTCTCCACTTCACCCCGCTCGGCGAGGCGGTTCAATCGGTCGTACGCGGCGCGGCGGGTGCAGTCGAGGACGTCCGCGACTTCGCTCGTCGTCAGCGGTGCCGATGGGGGGTCCGCGGTGGCGAAGACGGCGAGCGTTTCGGCTCGGATGTCCCGCGAGGAGTCCTCCGTACCCATGCGACGACGTCGCACCGAGCGCAGTTAAATCCCCGTCAACGGAAGTCGCCGTCTTCGGCCGCTCTCGACCGGCGAGAGTACGGGACGGCTCCGCGCGCGAAGTTCCCCGAGTCGCCGTCGGCCGAACTCCGGCGAAACGGTTGGATATAATACACTAATTTATTATAGCCAACCGTTAGGGGGTGGCGGTGATACCTCTCGGTAAGCATTGCACTTTCGATGCGGACAATCTAGAGGCGAAACGATGATCGATTTCGGTACACTATCAGCGACTACTCAACTGTCAGCGACCGTTCGACTACCGGTGGCGACGGGGGGGACGGTACGCAACGAGCGGAGCGGGGTATCGATTACCGACGGACGCGGAAGACCGCCGGTACGAGGGGAGGGCGCGTGACGAGGGTCGTCTGCGACGAGTGCGGAACGGAACAGACGGTGACCATCTTCAGTCCGAAGTGCTCCGTGTGCGGGTCGGAGGAACTGACCGTTATCGACGACGAAGACGGGACGGACTCGGAGTAGCGGCGCGCGAGCGGCGAGGGGGACGCATCAGGACGGTGCGTCCGCGTCCGTCGCGCGTTCGAGACGGAACGCGTCGATATCGGTCCCGGTGTCCGGATTTCGTTGGGCGACGACGCGGAGCGTCTCTCGAGCGAGTTCTTCGACGGCGTCGAGTCCCTCGTCGGTGTCCGCGCCTTCGAGGCGGCCGAACGCGATGGACGCGCCGCTCCCGAGCGCGGCGGCGTCGGTCGAGAGGACGCGCCCGTCGCTCCCGATTTCGCGGAGGTGAATCTCCCCTTCTGAGTCGCGCGCCACGACGAGCGCGTCGACCCCGACCGCCTCCACGATGTCGCTCGCCGTCCGGGCGACGCGGTCCACGGTCATCCGTTCGTCCGTTTCGACCCGGTGGCTTCGTAGTTCGGCTTCGAACCGCCTATCGAACTCCTGTATCCCCCCGACCTCGCCGACGACGGCGGCCCCGGCGAAGTCGTAGTCGAACACCCGCCGCACCGCCTCGCTCTCGACCGACCCGCCGCTCGTCTCCCGTCGGTCGCCCGCGAGCACGGCACCCTCGGGGGTGGCGATTCCCAGTACAGTTGCCATGGTCGTGGTTCGACCGGCGGGGAAAAGAGAGTTGTTGCCGACTACCTGACTCCCGTCACTCGACTTCGATTTCAACCACGTCGTCGTCGTCGAACCCCGCGCCGCCGAACTCGTCGCGCAGGGGGTCGGTCACGAGGTCCTCGATGACCAGTTCGAGGTTGCGCTTGTTCGACTTCCAGACGGCGTCGATGACGCCCCCGACGTAGGGGAGCGACCCGCCCGCCACGTCGACGGTGACGTTCGCTATCATCCGCAGGAGCGTCGTGTACGAGACGCCGAGGCGGGCCGCTTCGAGGACGATGTACAGCGAGAGTCCCGCGCTGATGACGTCGCCGACGACCGGGAGCGCGCCGAGCACGGGGTCGATGCCGACCCGGAACTCCGTCCCCGGGACCCGGACGAAGTCGTCGAAGATTCGCGCGACCGTCCGCATGCGCTCGATGGCCGCCCTGTCGACCGTCTCCGGCAGTTCGTCGTCCAGGTCGCCGCGGAACGCGGCGTTTCTGTCGAAGGGTTTTCTGCCCGCGGTCATGGCTGATACCTGTCGTCGCAGTCCAATAAATCCGGTGCCTGCGAGGGAAGCGTTCGCCTCGCTACGCCCCGAGTCCCCGCGAACCGACGAACGCCCGAACGCCGATGTACGCCGCGACCGACCCCGCCGCGTAGACGCCGACCATCGCGTGCGTCAGCGGGGTCGGACTGCCGATAGCGAGCTTCGCGACCGTGTTCGCGGGCGATTCCGGGAGCAGGTAGGTCGCGCCGAAGACGAGCAACACCCCCATCGAGAAGAGGAACTGCGCTTGCTTCCGGTCGCGGAACCGCAGGGCGAGCACCGCGCCCATCGAGACCACGCTCGCCGAGAATCCGGCCACGAGTAGCACGATTTCGATGGGGTTGGCGACGGCCGTCCCGCTCAGGGAGAGCAGCGCCAGCCACGCGCCGGCTTGTAAGGGCGCGAGGATTCCCATCGCCAGCATCTTCCCGTCCACGACGTCGGCGCTCGTCAACGGGGTCGCGCGGAGCAGTTCGAGCGTCCCGCGGTCGTACTCCTCGGTGATGGCGTCCACCGCGATGCTCCCGCTCAGGAACACCGGCAGGAAGGCCAGCAGCGGGACGAGCACGGTGTACGTGAAGCCGAAGTAGGGGCTGGCCCCGCTCTCCGGCGGGGGGCGAACGGGGGTTCGTTCGAGCCGCGAATCGAGGCGAGCGCGCTCACGACGCTCGAACTCGCCGAGCAACTCCTTGAGTTGGCTCACCACCACCGTCGTCCCGACGTTCCCGTCCGGCGCGACGGCCCTGACTCTCGCCCGTCCGTCGTCGGTTCGCTCGACGTGGAGGACGGCCTGAATTCGACCGCGGCGGAAGTCGTCCATCGCGGCCCGCTGCGTCCGGTACTCGACCGCCCGCCAGTCGTCGTTCTCCCGAATTACGGGCGCGAGGTCGTCGCCCGCCTCGCCGGTGACGCCGACCTCGACGACGAACCCGTTCGAGACGGAGCCGGGGTCGTACAGCGAGACGAGACCGACGGCGAGGAACGACGAGAACGCGGCGACGAACAGCTGGATGAGTATCGCCAGCACGATGGTCTTCTCGCTCCGGAGCGAGGCGAGTTCCCGCCGAGCGACGACGAGGCGCTTATCCAAGGGCGTTCACCACCGCGAGGTTGTAGGCGGCGTGAACCAGCGTCGCCCAGACGAGCGCGCCGACGTACCACTCCCGGTTTTTGCTCGCGCCGAAGGCGGTGACGGTCGCGGTGACCGCGTGGAGCGCGAGCGGCGCGAACAGCAATCCGACCAGCGCGAGCGGCGACGCCTCCACGCCGAGGCCGGTCGCCACGCCGAACGTCGCGCGTCCGAGTTCGAGGTTCGGCAGGCCGACCAACTGGGCGACGGCGGTCAGCTTCTCGCCGAGGAAGAAGCCGAGTCCGCTGAGCGCGCCCAGGGCGGCCGCCGACCGGACGGAGCGGTCGAATCGTCCGTGGGCGAACCCCGCGTAGACGTGGACGCTCTTTGCGACCTCCTCGATAAACGCGATGGCGACGAGCAGGACGGGAATCGAAACCTCGACGGGCAGCGCGAACAGGAGCGCCACCGCCAGCAGTTCGCCGACGAAGACGAACGGGATGGAGAGGGCGCTCAGCTTCGCGACGCTCCGCCGTCCGGATAGTTGACCGTCCAGCGCGTCGAGCGCCTTCAGCGGTACCGGACGCTGCGTGAACATGTCCTCCTCGCGGTAGACGCCCGCGCCGAGCGCGAACAGCACCCCGGCGGCGAGGTAGAGCGGGAGCGTCGAGAAGGCGTAGTTCGCCAGCGAGACGGGGTCGCCTTGGAGCGCGCGCACCACCAGCGTCAGGGGCGAGATGGACGCGATGGGATGGACGTTGGCGAAGATGGCCGGGACGAACGCGTAGGAGGTGAGGAAGACGGAGAGCGACACCGTCACGAACGTGAGTTCCTTGAACGAGCGGGAGAACATCGCCCCGACGAACGCGCTCCCGAGGAACAACAGCGCGATGGGCACGACCGCCGTAACCGACGTGAGCGCGGCCGCGGCGACTTCGAGCGGTCGGTCGCCGACCGCGGGCGCGAGGACGACGACGCCGATCGCGGTCGCCGAGGCGATGCCGACCATGCCGAGGACGTACGGGAGCGTCTTGCCGGCGATGATGTCGCCGCGCGACGCGGGCGACACCAACAGCAGTTCGCCCCGGTCGTTGACGCGCTCGTCCATGATGCTGCTCGCGTACGCCTGAATCACGAAGTTCATCGGCAGGACGAACGCGAACGCGAGCACCAGCGACTCGAAGGGGAACGGCGGGGTGATGTCGGCGGGCGTGCCCCGGCGCTCGTTGTCGACGAAGATGGACGACCCGGCGCCGACCGACGGGGGCGACGAGTCACCTCCGCCGGGCGCACCGCCCCCGAAGCGAACCTCGCCCTCGCTCGTCGTCCGGGTGACGGTTCGTCGGGGGTCGGACGCGCTCGCGCCAGCAGGGTCGAGCGCGTCCTGTTCGACGTAGCGCAGGGTGACGTTCACCGGAAACGCGGCGGCGCGGTCGGACTCGTCGAGCATCCGGCGGTCGTTGTACCGCTCGACGGACGCCTCGAGTTCGGCGAGGGCGGCCCGGCCTTTCGCCGAATCGTCCCACAGCACCTCGTCCGCCGAACATCCCGGCGTCGCGTCGGTGCAGACGACCACGTCCGCGTTCTCGTCGTTCGGTCGGATTCCGAGTCGCGGGTCCCGGACGTTCGGTTCGACCGCGACGAACGCCGGGTCGGCCGCGACCGGGTCGTAGTACGGACTGTCCTCGGCGACGCCGACGCGGTAGATTCCGTCGTCGGTGGTCACGCCGCGACTGGCGACCGTCGGCGCGAGCGCGGCGACCGACAGGAGGACGACGCCGACGAGGGCGAGCGTCCGCCGGTCCACCTGTCCGGCGTTCTTGGAGACCTCCCAGCGCGCGATTCGGAGCGTCTTGCGGAGCTTCACGGCCGCTCCTCCGCGTCGGGCGCGTCCCTCGACAGGTCGAGGAAGATGTCCTCGAGGCTGGGCGCGTGCGTCCGGATGTCGACGACCTCCCCCCCGGCGGCCGCCGCGAGTTCGCGCGTCTCGTCGACGGCGTCCATGCTCCCCACGACGCGGCGGTAGGTGCCGTTCTCCGCGACCGCGCCGTCGACCGCGACCGAGGTGGAGACGTGGTACTCGGTTCGACCGTGCTCCTCGCGGATGTCCTCGACGCTCCCGCGGGCGACGATGCACCCCTCGTTCATCACGACGAGGCGGTCGCAGATGCTCTCGACGTGGAAGAGGTTGTGCGCGCTGAAGACGACGGTCTTGCCGGACGCGGCGAGGTCCCGCGTGAACCCGATGATGTAGTTCGTCGTGAGGGGGTCGAGGCCGCTCGCCGGTTCGTCGTACACGAGCACCGCAGGGTCGTTAACCAGCGACCGCGCGATGGCGACCTTCCGCCGCATCCCCTTGGACATGTCCCCCAGTCGCCGGTCGCGGTGGTCGAGTTCGAGGCGGTCGAGCGTGCGATCGATGCGCTCGTCGGCGGTCTCGGGCGGAACGTCGTAGAGGTCGGCGAAGAACGAGAGATACGAGAGCGGCGTCATGTCCTCGTACAGCGGCGACTCCTCCGGGAGGAAGCCCAACTTCGTCCGCATCTCGGGATCGCGGGCGTCGTAACCCGCGACGCGGGAGGTTCCGCTCGTCGGTTCGATGAGACCCGAAAGCATCTTCAGCGTCGTCGTCTTCCCGGCCCCGTTCGGCCCGATGACGCCGAACACCTCGCCCTCGGACACCGAGAAGCGACTCCCTTCGACGGCGGTGAAATCGCCGTATTCTTTCCGCAGATTGAACACCTCTATCATAGAGATGTTCGATCTTCGACACCGGGGGGACTTGAGTGTTTGGCAGTCGCGGACCGCCCGCGGGCGGAACGGTATCGTCCTACCGGGCGGGCCTCCGCTGAGAGAACATGGCCGTTTTTCGACTGTTTCGCCCCGAGACGCCGGGATTCATGCTCGCGGGGTGCCTTCGCCGTGACATGGAAGTCGACGGTCAGCGACTCAGGGACGATATCGAGGCGAACGCCGAGTTCGGCGCGCTCGACGGCGAGGGTCACGGGCGGACGGTGCTCACCGGCACGGAGGCGAACCGAAGGGCGCGCGAGTACTTCGTCGAACGGCTCGAAGACGCCGGACTCGACGTTCGGGTGGACGCCGTCGGAAACATCGCGGGCCGGTGGACGCCCGAGAGCGCGAACCCGGACGCCGCCCCCGTCGCGGCGGGGAGCCACCTCGATTCGGTTCCGGAGGGCGGCATCTTCGACGGTCCCCTCGGCGTCTACGGCGCGTTGGAGGCGGTTCGAGCGATGCAGGACGGCGGCGTCGAACCGACTCGCCCGGTCGACGTCGTCTCGTTCACGGAAGAGGAGGGCCAGCGGTTCGCCGACGGCTTGCTCGGCTCGTCGGTCGCGGTGGGGGACCGCTCGGTCGAGGAGGCGCTCGCGCTGACCGACGGGCGGACGACGCTGGAAGACGCGCTCGACGCCGCGGGATTCCGCGGCGAGGGCCGAATCGACGCGGGCGAGTGGGACGCGTGGCTCGAACTCCACGTCGAACAGAGCGAGCGCCTCGAACGCGCCGGCGTCCCGGTCGGCGTCGTCACGACCATCACGGGCATCACGCACTGCGACGCCGAAATCGTCGGCGAGGCGAACCACGCGGGGGCGACCCCGATGCCGGACCGGACCGACGCGCTGGTCGCCGCGAGCGAGTTCGTCCGCGACGTGGAGCGCGCGGCCCGCGACGTCGGCGACACGGCGGTCGGGACGGTCGGGAAACTCGACGTTCGCCCGAACGCGACGAACGTCGTTCCCGGCCGGGTCGAGATGGGCGTCGATATCCGCGACGTGCGCTACGAGGCGATGAACGAGATCGTCTCCCGGGCGCGGGACTCCCTGAGCCGTCTCGAAGCGGAGCGCGGCGTCGAAACGCGGTTCGACCGCGAGTTCGACCTCGAACCGACGGAGATGAGCGACCGCTGCAGGGAGGCGGCGCACGGTGCCGCCGAGGACGCGGGTATCGACGCCGTCGACCTCCACTCCGGCGCGGCCCACGATACGATGCGAATCGCGGACGTGACGGACGCTGCGATGCTGTTCGCGCCCTCGCGCGACGGCGTATCGCACAACCCAGCCGAGTGGACCGACTGGGACGACTGCGCCGCCTCGACGCGCGTGCTCGCCGGCGCGCTCGCCTCGCTAGCGCGCTAATCGCGGTTCCGACTGGTCGCCGGGTCGTACCCCGTTAATTGCCGGAGTTCGTCCTCCGAGAGTCCGTCGCCGCCGACGTTCATCTCGTCGATACCGACCCCGCTGGTGACGACGGCCCGGAACGCTTCTTCGAGGGTGAGGTCGACGTCCAACAGTTGGCGGTCGGGGACGTTGACGACGAACCCGCCCATCACGGGGTTCGGGGCCATCGGGAGGAAAATGGTCGTCATGGCGTCCTCGCCCGCCGATTCCCGAATCCCTTTCGGCGTCTTCGCCGTCACGAAGACGATGGTGTAGCTGTCGGCGGTCGGAAATTCGAGCAGTTTCACGTCCCGAAAGTGGTCGGCGTCGTTCTCTATCATGGCGTCGCCCATCCGCCGGAAACTCCGATAGACGGTGCCGAACCCCGGCACCTGACTGATGACTCGATCGAAGCCGTCGATGGCGCGTTCGCCGAAGGGCGAGTGCGCGATGAATCCGACGACCAGTATCAGCCCGAAGACGGTCGCCGCCGTGACACCCCCCATGACGTATATCGAGGATATCGACACGAACTTGAGCAGCGGTTTGAGCACTTTCGCCACGAAATCGAGCAGGACGACGATGACGTACACCGTGATGAGCAGCGGAACGACGACGGTTACGCCGGTGAGCGCCGCCTCCCGTAACATTTCGAAAACCGATAGGTTCTCAGAATCGTCCATCGTTCATCACACGAGGATACTACATAAAGAGCGTACCGCCTGCACGTGCCAGCATCGCCTTCCGTCGCGGAGTTCGCCGGCAGAGTCTTTCGTGAGTGAACCGTAGTACGTGTATGAGTACCATGGCTGTCGTGCGGCTTCCGGCGGCGGGATTCGCGCTACAGACGACGCTCGAACGGATTCCGGGGGTCGAGTTCGAAGTCGAGCGCGTCGTCGCCCACGAAACGGGGAGCGTGATGCCCTACGTCTGGGCGACGGCCGACCCCGAGTACGCGGAGGACCTCCGCGCGGCGCTCGAAGACGACCCGACGACGGACGGCGTCGAACTCCTCGTGGAGGCGGGCGACGAGTGGCTCTACCGGATGGAGTGGGTCGGGCAGACGCAGTTCGTCGTCCACGTCCTCGTCGACGAGAAGGGAACCATCGTCGGCGCGACCGGGAAGGAGGCCGAGTGGCGACTCCGAATCATGTTCCCCGACCGGGACTCGTTGGGCGAGACGTACGACTTCTGCGAAGTCAACGACATCCCCATCGAGATAGAGCAGATATATCGGATGAGCGAGTCCCCCCGGCGAGGGCAGTACAGCCTCACGGAAGAACAGTACGAGACGCTCGTGGCCGCCTTCGAACGCGGCTACTACGACATCCCGCGGGGGATATCCGGCGACCAACTCTCCGACGAACTCGGCATCTCTCACCAGGCGCTCTCGGAGCGCCTCCGGCGGGCGTACAAGAACCTGATATCGAACGCGCTCGTCGTCGGGGACGACGAGCGCCGGTAGTCGACTTTCCGCGCCGACGGGCGGTCGGACACCGGAAACGTCGGTGTCGTTCGGTGCCGTCCGCCTTCGTCGAACCGCACTCGACCCGGAGTATTAACCCGTCCGCCGACGTGGCCCGACGTATGACGGATATTCTGCCGGACGAGACGAGACGATTCCTGCGCGCCGCGACCTCCGAACCGGACGAGACGCTCCGCGAGATGGAAGAGCGCGGCGAGGACTTCCCCACCGTCGGACGCGAGGTCGGGCAGTTCCTCCGACTGCTCGCGCGCGCCGTGGACGCGAAGCGAATCTTCGAGTTCGGGTCGGGGTTCGGCTACTCCGCCTACTGGTTCGCCGAGGCGCTCCCCGAGGACGGCGAAATCGTGCTCACCGAGTACGACGAGGACGAACTGCGCGAGGCCCGCGAGTACCTCGAACGGGGCGGATTCGCAGACCGCGCCGTCTTCGAGAACGGCGACGCCAACGAGATAATCGACCGCCACGACGGTCCGTTCGACGTGGTGCTCGTCGACCACAACAAGGACGGCTACCCCGAGGCGCTGGCGGCGGTTCGCGACAAGGTCGCGCCCGGAGGCGTCGTCGTCGCCGACAACGCGATGGTCAGCGGCATCCAGGATTTCGACGACATCCTCGCCGCGCTGGAGGGCGACGACCCCGAGATGGACGACGAGACCCGCGGCATCGCGGAGTACCTGCTGACGGTGCGCGACGACCCCGCGTTCGAAACGTCGGTCGTCCCGCTGGGCGAGGGAATCGCCGTGAGCTATCGGAAGTGATCCGCGTCGAAGTCAGAGGCGGTGACGAGACGAGGTCGGAGTGATGGCGCCAGACCTCCGTTCCCGCGTCACGGGTTTCTCGTCACGTTTACACCCTTCGGGGGCTTCCGTAAAATGCTTTGTGGTGTGTTCACATGTGTCGATGGAGGTCAGGCGGGGTGCGACCAACCGCGAACGAGCCACCAGAGCGCCGTTCGGACGCGCCCTTCCGCGGCGAGTTTGACGCCCGCAATCGGGACGAAGACGAGCGCCGCGGCGGCCACGACGCCGAACAGCAACGCTGCCTCGGCGATCTCACGAACTGCCTCTCGAGTGTCTGTGGAGTTCATCGAACGGTCACCTGCGTTCGACGTGAGAGCCACTGCCGTCGGGGATAAGCCTTGTGGACCGCTCGAAGCGAACTTCTATCGTCGTGCCGACCGACGTTCGAACGAATGCCAGAACTGCTCGCGAATCCGTACGAGTCGGTCGACTGGGAGCGAGTGACGCGGCGGAAGGCCCAGTTTCACGCCCACTCGTCCCATCCGTCGACCGAGAAGCACTCCGGGAGCGAACCGCCCGACGAAGTCATCGACGCCTACGCCGAGGCCGGGTACGCGGCGCTCGCCCTGACCGACCACGAGTACACCGTCGAAACGTCGAACTGGCCGTGGGAGCGGTGGGATCGGAACCCCGCCGACTCGGGGATGGTCGGCGTCGAGGGCGTGGAACTCGGCGGCCCGGACGACCAGATCCCCCACGACACGCTGAGCCTGTTCAACGACCTCGCGGATTCGACCGATATGACGGTCGACGACGCGCTCGACGCGATCGCCGAGCGCGGCGGCGCGGCGATATTCGCGCACCCCGGTCGGTACCACGACGCGTCGGACGTCGACTGGTACGCCGAGCGTTTCGAAGCGCACCCGAACCTGCTCGGGTTGGAGGTCGTGAACGCGACGGACCGGTACTCGACGGACCGAGAGGTCTGGGACGCGGTGCAGTCGCGGATCGGCAACCGCCGCGCCGTCTGGGGGTTCGCCAACGACGACTACCACGGGCGGGAGACGGGGTACGGCTTCGACCACGCCTACAACGTGTTGCTCCTCCCGGAGGTTACGGAGGCGGCGGTTCGCGCGGCCGTCGAGGAGGGGCGGTTCTACTGGCAGTTCGTCCCCGAGGGAGGGTCGCCGCCGAGCATCGACGCGATTCGTCACGACCGCGACCGCGGGACGCTGCGGGTGGTCGCGGCCGACTGCGACGCGGAGTGGATAGCCGACGGGGAGGTCGTCGACCGAGGCGACTCGGTCCGCTACCGCGACCTCCCGGACGGGGTCGAGTACGTCCGCGCCCGACTCGTGACTCCGGAGGGGAGCGAGTCGAGCACGCAACCGTTCCTGCTCGGGTGACGGCCGCGTCGCGGTCGGTTCGGCGGCGGTCGTCCCGGCGCGCCGGCCGCATCACAGGTAGGCGCAAGACCTGCTTGTATCGGTGACCCCCGACAGATGCTGCCGACATGCGGGAGTAAAAGCGAGTCGGCGAACACTCAACCTAGCATGACGCAAGTTATCAATCAGCTTAGTCGGTCAACCGCGACTTCGACGGACGGGGGTGACGACGGTGAACGCGGTTGAGCGGTGGAAGCAGGAGAAACACCCGCTGGACGTCATCGAGGACGTGCACGAGTACGCCGACGAGGGGTTGTCGTTCGACGAAATCGAAGCCCGCGCCGGCGACGGCGAGTGGGAGCGCCTGAAGTGGGCCGGCCTGTACAAACACGGCCGGCGACGGGGGTACTTCATGCTCCGCACCAAGGTGCCCGGCGGTCGCCTGACGCCCGAACAGGCCGAGGTCATCGGCGAGGTCGCGGACGACTTCGCCACCGCGCCGGAGGAGTACGGCGGCGAGAACCAGAACTCGGTCTGGGGCGACGCCTTCCTCGACATCACGACCCGACAGGACGTCCAGATGCACTGGATCGAAATCGAGGACGTGCCCGAGATCTGGCGGCGCTACGACGAGGTCGGCCTCACCACCGTTCAGGGCTGCGGCGACGGCGCTCGGAACGTCCTCGGGTGCCCCGCGGCGGGTCTCACCGACCACGAGTGCTTCGACGCGCAGCCGGTCGTCGACGCCGTCTCCGACTTCTTCACCGGCAACCGCGAGTACGCGAACCTGCCGCGGAAGTTCAAGATGACGATAACCGGCTGCCGGGAGGACTGCGCGCAGTCGCAGATAAACGACATCGGGCTGACGCCCGCCCGGAAGCGAATCGACGGCGAGGAGTACTACGGCTTCCACGCGAAGGTCGGCGGCGGCCTCTCGGACGGGCCGCGCATGGCCTCCCCGCTCGACGTGTTCGTCCGCCCGGAGGACGCCGTCGAGTTCTGTCGCGCCGTCGCGCAGGTGTTCAAGGAGTTGGGCGACCGCCACAACCGCGGCGTCTGTCGGATGCGCTACCTCGTCGAGCAGATGGGCGCGGAGAAGTTCGAGGAGGCGGTTCGAGACCGGTGTTCGGTCGACCTGCGCTCGCGCGGCGTCGACCGCTCCGAGGGCTACACCGGCGACCACGTCGGAGTCCGCGACCAGAAGCAGGACGGCCTGCGGTACGTCGGGTTCAACGTCATCGCGGGGCGCATGGGCGGCGACGAGTTCGCCGAGGCGGCGCGGGCGGCCCGGCGGTACGGCACCGACGAGGCGACGCTCCGCCTCGCCACCGACCAGAACTTCCTGATAACGCACGTCCCCGACGACCGCGTGGGGGAACTCGTCGACGAACCGTTCGCGGGCGACTACCAACCGGACCCCGGCCCCTTCTCCCGCGGCGCGGTCGGCTGCACGGGGTCGGAGTTCTGCAACTACGGCATCATCGAGACGAAAAACCGCGTCCGTCGGTGGGCCAAGGAACTGGACGACCGAATCGACGCGCCCGACGACCTCGAAGTGGTGCGGATGCACATGAGCGGTTGCTCGGCGTCGTGCGCGCAGCCCCAGATAGCCGACATCGGCTTCCGCGGCGAGACCGTGAACGTCGAGGACGCCGACGAGACGACGAACGAGGAGGGCGACGCGATAGTTGAAGGGATGGACTTCGGCCTCGGCGGGTCGCTCGGGGCGGACAACGAGTTCGTCGACTGGGTCGAGACCGCGGTTCCCGCGAACGCGGTCATCCCGGCCATCGAGCACCTGTTCGAGGCCTACGTCGACGAGCGCGCGGACGGCGAGCGGTTCTACGAGTGGAACCGCAGAACCGACGACGACCGACTGCGAGCCGTCATGCAGCGCGCCGACGCGCCCGTCTCCAAAGGGGTGGCGCAGGATGACTGAACGCCCGATGCCCGGCGTGCCTAGTTCGTCCTCGGCCGACGGGTGCTGCGAGGACGGCCGGTGTGCCTGCTCCGCGAACGAGGTCGCAACGGACGGCGGCGCGCGGCCCGTCAACGTGGACGACGACGGGAACCTCGGCGACGTCGAGTTCACGGAACCGTCGGTCGGCACCAGTCAGGACGTGGACGGCGGGAATCCGACGGCCCGCCCCGGAGTGCCCGAGGGCGTCGAACTGGAAACGCCCTCCTACTCCATCCGGAGCGAGATGAACGACATCGACACGCCGGACGAAAAGACGTGGTTCATGGAACTGGACGAGGCGGTCATCGAGGAGGACCGCTGCATCCAGTGCGGCACCTGCGTCGCCGCCTGCCCGTCGGACTCCATCGGCATCGGCGACGACGACCTGCCGGAACTGGTGAAGATGTGCACCGGCTGTTCGCTCTGCTGGGACTTCTGTCCCCGCGGCGGCCTGCGCTACGAGCGCCAGTGGAAGATAACCGGCGGCGACGACAACGTCTCGGGCGCGGGCGACCCGATAACGGAGTTCTCCGCGAAGGTCACCGACGACTGGCGCGAGAACGCCCAGGACGGCGGCGTCGTCACGTCGATTCTCTCCCACCTCTTGGAGGCCGGGGAGATCGACGGCGCGCTCATCGCCACGGAGTCCGACGAGGAGGCGTGGAAGGCGGAGAGCTTCCTCGCCACGAACCGCGAGGAGCTGGTCGAGAACGCGGGGAGTTTCTACAACCAGACGATGGCGCTCGGTAACTTAGACCTCTCGCGGTGGGAGCACAAGCTTCCCGACAAGAGCGTCGACGAGTTGAGCCTCGCCGTCGTCGGCACGCCGTGCGAAATCGAGGGCATCCGCGCGCTCCAGGATTTCGACTGGGATTACCAGTCCCAGGACGGCGGCGTGCGCGCCATCGACTACACGATCGCCCTGATGTGCACGAAGAACTTCAACCACGAGCGCCTCATCGGCGAACAGTTGGAGGAAAAACGGGATATCGCGGCCGAGGACATCGGCAAGCTGGACGTGCTCGACGGCGAACTGCGGGTGTACGACCACGACGGCGAACTCGCGTTCTCGGAGTCCATCAAGAACTTCCACGACGCCGCGCTGAAGGGCTGCGACGAGTGCGCCGACTTCACGGGGTACTGCGCGGACCTCACCGTCGGCTCCGTGGGAAGCCCGGACGAGTACTCCAGCGTCATCGTCCGAACCGAGACCGGACTGGAGGCGTGGAACCTCGCCGAACCGGACCTCGAGTACGAGGACCTCTACAACCGGAGCGCCATCGGACGGCTGCAGAGCTGGGACAAGGACAAGGCGTTCTCCTCGCTGGAGCGACCGTTCGACCCGGACGCGCCGCGGTTCATCGAGTACACCGACCACGCCGAGGCGTACGGTACGGAGCGCAATCCCCACGAGGCCGAGCACTGATTTTCGGCGTCCGGTCCCGCCTTTTGGGACCGGTTAGCGCCCGCGATTTCCCGACCCGTTCCGCGGGGCGTCGCCGTTACGAATCCGAATCATATAATTACTGACCGATACCATAAGGAAGGTAATGTTCCGCTTCCCGCGATCCGTCTCGTCGATGGGGTGGGAGCGCGTCGTCGTGGGACTGGGTGCGCTGTACGTCGTGCTCGCCGGGGGACAGGTCGCGCTCGCGACCGCCACGGGCGAATCGCTCGCGGAAGCCCTCATCGATTTCGTCCTCGTGGGCGGTCCCGGCATCATCCTGCTGTACGTCGGGCACCGATTGCCGAAGACCGACCTCCACCCGGAGACGTATCCGCGCATCATCGCGTGGTGTCTCGGCGGGTTCGGGTCGCTTCTCGTCGTCGTCTGCCTGCTCGTCCTCAACCCCAGCGTCACCGTCGACCACCTGCTTTGGACGCTCGCGCTCGCCACGGGAATCGGCGCGGTCGGCGGGTTCGCCATCGGAGCGAACGAATCGCGAGCCGTCACGCAGGCGTACGAGACCGAACGGCGCAACCGAGAACTGACCCGGTACGAGACGCTCATCGAGGAGGCGACGGACGTCAACGCCGTCCTCGACCCGGACGGGACGCTCCGGTATCTGACGCCGTCGGTCGAACACGTCCTCGGATACGCGCCCGACGAACTCGTCGGTCGGAACGCGCTCTCCTACGTGCACCCCGACGACCGCCAGCACGTCCGGGAGCGCTTCGTTCGAACGATCGACGAACCGAACCGACGGACGACGGCCGAGTTTCGATTCGAACGCGACGACGGTTCGTGGGTCGTGCTCGAAGCCCGGAACCGCAACCTGCTGGACGACCCCCTCATCGGGGGCGTCGTCGCGTACACGCGGGAGGTCACCGACCGTAAGCGGTTGGAGGACAACCTGACGGCGTTGAACTCGCTGACCCGGGAGTTGATGGAGGTCGAAACCGCCGAAGAAGTGAGCGACCGCGTCATCGAGACGGCGGAGACGACTCTCGATTTGCCCTGCGCGGCGATAGGACTCCGCGACGAACGGGGTGAGGCCGTTCGAACCGTCGTCGAGACCGAGGCCGCGTCCGAGGTTCTGCGCGCCGACTCGCTGCTTCGGGACGAAGACGGCGTCGTCCGGAAGGCCGTCGAGAAGGGAATCCCGCGGCGGGTGACCGACGTCCCCGGCGCTGCGGACGGTTCGACCGCACCGACGGTCACCGAAGTGGCCGTCTTTCCGCTGGGCTCTCACGGCGCGTTCGTCACCGCCTCCGCGGCGACCGGCGGGCTGAGTCCTCCCGCGTTCGACTTCGCCGAGACGGTCGCCGCCAACACCGAGGCCGCGCTCGACCGGGCCGAGCGCGAAGGGGAACTCCAGCGCCAGAACGACCGCTTGGAGAGCTTCGCGAGCATGTTGGCCCACGAACTTCGAAATCCGCTCTCCATCGCGAAGGGGTACCTCGCGTTCGTCACGGAGGGTGACGAGGCCGCCGCGGACGAGGTCGCGACCGCCCTCGACCGAATCGAGGAGATGATAAACGTCCTGCTCGTCACCGCGCGCGGGGCCGATTTGACCGTCGAGCGCGAAACCGTGGCGCTCTCCGCCGTCGCCGCGGACGCGTGGACGAAACGCGCCGCGTCCGCGGCGACCCTCCTCGTCGAAACCGAGCGCGAGGTCGAGGCCGACCCGGTTCACCTCCGACACCTGCTCGAGAACCTGTTCCGAAACGCGGCCGAACACGGCGGCGAGGAGGTGACGGTTCGCGTCGGCGACCTCCCGACCGGCTTCTACGTCGAGGACGACGGCGGGGGAATTCCCGAGACGGCGCGGCGGTCGGTCTTCGACGCGGGCTACACCACGGAGACGGGCGGAATCGGACTCGGTCTCACGTTCGTCGCGCGACTGGTCGACGCGTACGACTGGAACTGCACCGTCGCCGAGAGCGAGTCCGGCGGCGCGCGGTTCGAGTTCACGGCCGTCGACTCGCCCGGCCGGCGGAACGACGAGTGAACGAACCGACGGTCGGTCGCACCCCCGCCCTCGAACTGAACGAACCGCGGCGTTTAACCGGTTTCCGCGCGACTATGGACGCCGTGTTCTCCCGAATCCTCATTCCGACGGACGGCACGCCGAGTTCGGACTGCGCCGTCGAAAACGGCCTCGGCATCGCGGCCGAGTACGGAGCGACCGCACACGCGCTGTACGTCGTCGAGACGAGTTCGTCGATGGGTCACGTCGATTTCGTCGTCGAGCGCCAGGAAGCGACGGGCGAGGACGCGGTCGAAGCGGTCGAGCGACGGGCGGAGGCGTTCGGCGTCGCCGTCGTCAAGGCCTTCCGCTACGGGGTCCCGCACGAGCAGATTCTCGATTACGCCGACGACTACGATATCGACCTCGTCGTGATGGGCACGCACGGACGGTCGGGTCTCGGCCGGTTCGTGAAGGCGGGCAGCGTCGCCGAACGCGTCGTCCGCGCGGCCGACGTCCCCGTGATGGTCGCGAGGCGAGACGCCTGTCGGCTCCCGATCTAACGTTCCCCGCGCTTCGCGGACTGCGGAACCCGCGCGCCGGTTCGACGGGGTGGACGGAAATCGACGCCGTTCGAACGTCCGGGGAGAGGTTGGCCCTCCGTAGCGAGGTACGCGCACTCTGCTACGAGAACAGGAACCGTATAACAAGGACGGTCGAGCGAGAGCGTGTTCCTATGGGGACACCGGAGTCGAAGAGAAGAGTCGAAAATCCGACGTTCGAAGGGAGCGACACGCGAGCAGAGACGGGGACCGAAAGGGAACGCGACGCGCGCTCGAGTCCGATGTGGGGGTTCTGGACGGCGCTGTTTCTCAGCAGCGTGTTCGGACTGTTTCTCTGGTTCGGCGTCGTCAGCGTGCTGTTCGGGTACGAACTGCTCAGCGTCTTCTTCGTCCTCCTCGGATGCCTGTTCATCTCGACCGCGTCTCGTCTCGTAGCGTAGCGCGACCCGAAAGCGGGGTTCGTCGGCGCGAGTACGCGGCGGTCGGTATCGCTCACCGACGGGAACGCCAAAAACGAACGAGGAGGGCGAGAATACAAACGACGGTGGGGGAAATTTCACGGCCACAATCCCTTTTGCCGTTGGAGGAATCCCCCTTATACGCGACTCTGAACTGCCCTCATGAGCAACACTGACGAAAATACGGACGATTCTTCTGGATGGTTCGAACGCGGTCTCGGAAAAACTCGCCTCCCCGTACTCCTGTTCGCCGGCCGTCGTCGACTGGCGTCGGTTCTCGCCGTCGCCGTCTTCGTCACCAGCGCCTATCTCCTCACGCACCCCTACCCGGCGTTCGGTGCCGGCCTCTTTCTCGAGATAGCCGAGACGATAGCGGAGCGAAATTACGCGTTTCCGAAACACATCTCCGGATACACGCGGGACGGCGTCCCCTTCGCGTATCCGCCGCTCGCGTTCTACCTCATCGCGGTCCTCCTCGACATCGGCGTCGATCCGCTCGTGATACCCCGCGCGCTCCCGACCGTGGCGACGATATTAGCCCCCATTCCGTACTACTATATGGCCCGCGAACTCCTGCCGTCGCCGACGCGGGCGGGCGTCGCCGCGATAATCGCCGCCGTCACGCCCGTGCTCCTCGAGTGGCACCTCTCGGCCGGCGGCATCGTCCGCGGCCCCGCGTTCTTGCTCCTCCTCTGCGGACTGTACGTCGGAATCAGACTGTTCCGCGAGGGGGGTCGGCGGTGGCTCCTCCCCGCGTGCGCCCTCTTCGGGCTGACGGTGTTGACGCACCCGACGTACGCGGTCTTCTTCGGCGTGAGTTACGTGCTCCTCTTCGCCGCGGAGAGTCGGTCGCTCGTCGGCTTGCGCGACGGAGCCACCGTCGCGGGGGCCGGACTGGCGATAGCGTTACCGTGGATAGCGTTGGTCGCCTCGAACCACGGCATCGGCGTCCTCACGTCCGCGGCGGGAACGCACGGCGGACTCGGTGCGGGACCGGCGCTGTTCGTCCAACGGCTCGAAGACCCGCTCTCGACGTCCGTCTTCATCGTCGTCTGGTACCTCCTGCTGGCGCTCGGGATCTACTACTTCGTCTCCGAACGGCGACCGTTCCTCCCGATTTGGTTCGGCGCCGCCGTCTTCCTGATGGACGAGATACGGTTCGCCTTCGTTCCCGGCGTTCTGCTCGTCACGATGGGTCTCACCGACGTGGTTCCGGCGATACAGTCGCGGCTCTCCGGGTCGGACGGCGGAGCGGTTTCGCCGACCGCGGTTCGGGCGTTCGTCCTCGGTCTCCTCGTCGTCTTCGGAACCCTGTTCGCGGCCGGGCTTCCCGTCGCGGGCCAAACGCCGATGCCGGCGTTCATCGACCAGGACGACACCGAGGCGATGGAGTGGGTGCAGTCCGAGACGCCGAGCGACGCGGAGTTCGTCGTCCTCGGCGACGCCGCCGAGTGGTTCCCGTACCTCACGGAGCGGACGATGCTCGTCGGTCCGTGGGGCGTCGAGTGGAAGACGCCCGCGAAGTATCGCCACCAGATGGACGCGTACACCGACCTCTCCGCGTGTCACACCGCCGGTTGTCTGACGAACGAGCTTCGGTCTAAGGGCGTCCGACCGACGTACGTGTACGTTCCGAAGGGGACGTACACGGTCCGAGGAGCGACGTTCGACCAACCGGAGCGCATGCGTCGCTCGCTGGAGCGAAGCGAGCGGTATCGGATCGCCTACGAAAACGAGGGGGTGCTTATCGTCCGGGTTCTCGCGGACGGTCGATGATTCGGCGCGGACGGCGAGGCGACCTCGCCGTCCGCAAAACGGTGCGTCACGCGCCCGACACTCCGAGTGCCCCGGCCGAGACTATGTTGAGCAGCGCGAGCAGCCACAGCACGACGCCCGACGCGATCCACGCTATCAACCCGATCACTATCGCGTTCCCCCACCCGCCGGGGTAGCGCCAGTTGATGACGCCGACCCACGCGATGAGCGCCAGGAGCGCGCCGAGGATGGGTATCCACCCGACGAAGAGGCTGACGATGCCCCACACTATCGCGCCGATGAGCGCGGTTACGACGGCGTGGAGGTAGCTCGTCGAGCGGCCGAGTATCATTCTAGCGCCGACGTAGATGCCCAACCCCCCGACCAGCAGGCTGATGACGAAGATGATGGTCGTAGAGACGATGCCCATACTTACACCCCTCCCCAGAGGCGCTGTACGATTTCGTGACCTTTCTGACGATGTTCGTATTCGTCCATCGTTCCCACCCGTCGTATCCTACGCCGGGAACGTTTGAATGTCTGATGGCTCCCGGTAGCGCCCATGGGTGAGAATCCGAACCTTCCCTGCTCGCCCGGTTCAGAACTCGGTGACGACTGGGATGCCGACGGTGTCGTAGGTTCCTAACGACGTGAGCGTCTCCGGCACGTCTTCGAGGGCGATGGTCTCGGCGACGATTCTGCCCGGGTCGATGGACCCGTACTCCATCATCCGGAATATCTCGTCGTACCTGTTCGGCGGCATCCCGAACGCCCCGTAGAAGTCCCGTTCGTCCATGGCCATCACGTCGACCGGCAGCGAGACCTCCCCTTCCTCCTCCGATGTCGTCAGCCCTATCTGCAGGTGTTGACCGCCCTTCCCGAGGCTGTTCACCGAGTTGCGGCAGGTCTCGGCGATGCCGAGCGCGTCGATGGAGATGTCGACGCCGCGACTGCCGTCGGTGACCCCTTTCACGGCCTGCGGAACGTCGGCCACCTCCGTCACGGGAATCGTCTCGACCGCGCCGAGTTTCTCGGCCTTCGCGAGCGCGTCGTCGTCGATATCGACGGCGACGACGTTCGCGCCGAGCGCGTCGGCGATGTGAACCGCCGACAGGCCGACGCCGCCGCAGCCGTGAACCGCCACCCAGTCGCCCGGCGTCAGGTCGACGCGGTGGGCGAGGCCGTGGTACGCGGTGGCGAACCGACAGCCCAGACCGGCGACGCTGACGGGGTCGACCTCGTCGGGCAGTTTCACCGCGTTCTGGTCGGCCGCCCGGACCGGGAACCGCTCCGCGAACCCGCCCGGGGCCATCTCGAGAAAGCCCATCGGAACCATCCGTTCGCAGATGTTCCCGCGACCGTTTCGGCAGTGGACGCACGTCCCGTCGCTCAAGTTGAACGGCGCGGTGACCCGGTCGCCCTCGCGGAGTCGTTCGACGTCGTCCCCGACCTCGACCACCGTCCCGGCGGCTTCGTGGCCGAATATCAGTCCCTCGGTCGGCATGACGCCGATCCAGTCCCAGTCGCCCTGCCAGGCGTGCCAGTCGCTTCGGCAGACGCCGCACGCTTCCGTCTCGACGACGACCTCGTCGTCGGCTGGCTCCGGCTCGTCGACTTCCTCGATTTGGAGCGGTTCGTTCACCCCTTTGAACACGGCGGCTCGCATGACACTCCCTCTATTCCAAGAGGTGATTAGTGTTGGGCAGGGTATGCGAGGTTCGTTTTTTGCGGGGGCTTTAACGCGCCGTGCATTAGTGGCGCTACCGCTTTCGCGTTCCGTGATAACACCTATCTGTCACATCGCGGGGCGGAGACGCCTCCCGAACGCCGCGAACGACGGTGACCACATCCCATGCAACGCGAGAACGATTCCGAGTACGGAACGATAAGCGAGGAGGTAGCGGAACAGCACCGAACGGTCGCCGACGACATCCTTCCGGACGAACCCTACGGATTACTCGTCGGCGGCGAGTGGGTGATCGGCGAGACGGGCGAGACGAACGAAGCGACCGACGCGACGACGGGCGAGACGCTGGCGACCTATCAGGCCGGAACGCGGGACGACGTCGACCGGGCGGTCGCGGCCGCGCGGGACGCCTTCGACGGGGCGTGGGGGCAGTTGTCGGCGACCCAACGCGCGGACGCGCTGTTTGAAATCGCGGACGAGATAGAGGACCGGAAGGTCGAGTTGGCCCGCCTCGACTCGCTCGAGATGGGAAAGCCCAACCAGCACTCGCTGCTCGTCGACATGACCATCACGGTCGAGCAGTTTCGCCACTTCGCCAGCATCGCGCGGACGGCCGAGGCCGGGCGACACCCCACCGCGAACGGCGACAAGCTGTGTTACACGCGGAGCGAACCGTACGGCGTCGTCGGCCAGATAAGCGCGTGGAACTTTCCCTCGATGTTCGTCGCGTGGAAGGTCGCCCCGGCGCTCGCCGCCGGGAACGCCGTCGTGTTCAAACCCGCGAGTCGGGCCGTCCTCTCGACGCTCGAACTCGGGCGAATCATGGACCGAATCCTCCCGGACGGAACGGTAAACGTCGTCACGGGAAGCGGCTCCGAGGTCGGGTCCGCGATAGCGAACCACGAGAAGATTCGGAAGGTCGCGCTCACCGGTTCGACGGCCGCGGGGCGGTCGGTGATGCGAGACGCCGCGGAGACGATAACGCCGGTGTCGCTCGAACTCGGCGGGAAGAGTCCGAACATCGTCTTCCCCGACGCCGACCTGGAGAAGGCGGTCGAGGGGACGCTCATCAGCATCTTCTTCAATCAGGGCGAGCAGTGCACCGCCGGGTCGCGGCTGTACCTCCACGAGGACGTCGCCGACGAGTTCCTGGAGCGGTTCACCGAGGAGATGGAGCGACTCACCGTCGGCGACCCGCTCTCCCCGACCACGGACATCGGCCCGCTCGTCGACCACGACCACTTGGAGGCCGTCCGTTCCTACGTCGAGACGGCGAAGGCCGAGGGTGCGCGGGTGCTCGTCGGCGGGGAGCGAATGGACGACGGGGACCTCGACGGCGCGCCGTTCTTCGAACCGACCGTCCTCGTGGGCGTTGAACCCGACCACACCGTCGCGCGGGAGGAGATATTCGGCCCCGTCCTCTCCGTCTTCGAGTGGTCGGAGCGCGACGAGGTCGTCGCGCAGGCCAACGACACCGAGTACGGGCTGACCTCCGGGGTCTGGACGACCGACCTCGAAACGGCGCACGAGATGGCCGCCGAAATCGAGGCCGGGACGGTCTGGGTCAACACGTACAACGAACTAGTCGACAACCTCCCGCACGGCGGCTACAAACAGAGCGGTATCGGGCGCGAACTCGACGTGGAGGCGTTCGACGCCTACCGCCAGACCAAGACGGTCGTGTGTAACTTCGGCAACCTTCCGAAGTTCGGGTGAGCTATCGGACACTTTCGGGTCGCCCGCCTCGTTCGGTCGGAAACCGGCGGGCGAGCGGCGGTCCGCCGAAACGGTCTCCCCCGATAAAATCGTTATTTCCGTGGCAAAATATATGGTGTAAGAAGAATAACGTATGTGCGTCATGTCGAAAATCGACAGGCGAGAATTTCTGAAAAGCGCGGCGGCCGGCGCCGTGGCACTGACCGCGATGGGCGTCTCCAGCGCCGCGGACGGCCGCGACCAGTTCGTCGCGACCGTTCGAGAGAAGGGCGTCCGAGAGCGCCTCGATCGAGCGGGGGTCGACGTGCGGGCGGCCATCGCCGACGGGCGCGTCCTGCTCGTCGCCGCGGACGCCGAATCGACCGTTCGGGGGGTCGACGGCGTCGAGCACGTCGCACCGAACCTCGGCTATCGACCGGTCGGACCCGAACTGGAATCCACCGACGAATCGATGGACGAGGAGTACGCGAGCCTCCAGTGGGACAAGCACGCCGATACGACCGGCGCGTTCGAGGCGCACGACGCCGCGACCGGCGACGGGCGGACGGTCGCCATCATCGACACCGGCATCGACACCGCGCACCCCGACCTCCGCAACAGCGTCGAACGGGGCCAACTGTTCCGCGCGGACGGCGTAACCAGCCCCGACGGGAGCCCCACGGTCGCGGGTGACACGACCATAGACGCGCGACTCCCCCCGAGCGGCGAGGAAATCGCCTCCTACACCTACCTGGGAGCGCCGGACACGCGGTCGCAGGCGGCGGCCGACGACGTACACTCGCACGGGAGTCACTGCGCCGGCATCGCCACGGGGAAACACGACGGAACCCTCGGCGTCGCGGGGATGGCTCCGGACGCCGAGGTGGTGCCGCTTCGCGTGTTCTACTGGAAGGAACTCACCGGCTATCCGTACGACGAGGACGGCGACGGCGAGGAAGAGAGCATCACGGTGACGACGCTCTGGACGACCGACTTCGACATCCTCAGCGCCATCGACTACGCGGGGCGAATCAGCGCCGACGCCGCGAACATGAGCCTCGGCGGCGGCGTCGTCAAGGGCGACGCGCACAGCAGCGGGGAGCACGTCGGTTACCAGACGGTCATCCAATCCGCCGTCCAAAGGGGTACCGTCGTCACGACGAGCGCCGGGAACTCGAGCGCCGACCTCCAGCACGAGGGCTACTACACGCTCCCGAACAGCGTCCCCGGTTCCATCAGCGTCTCCGCGACGGGACCGAACAACGAACGCGTGTTCTACTCGAACTACGGCACCAGCGACATCGACGTCGGCGCGCCCGGCGGCGGATACGAGACCCTCGAAAAGACGCTCGCGTCCGACACCGAGTGGCCCTACCCGACGAACCTCGTCCTCTCGTCGGTGCCGCCGGACCTCAACGACGGTGCCGCGTACGCCTGGTACGCGGGCACGTCGATGGCGGCCCCGCAGGTCGCCGGACTGGTCGCGCTCGTCCGCGAGGTCAACCCGGACTTGAGCGCGAAGGAAGTACAGAGCGTCATCGAGAACACGGCGCGCTACAGCAACGGCAAGGGCGACGCGGACCTCGGCGCGGGAATCGTCCACGCACCGGGGGCCGTCGCCGAGGCCGCCCGACGCGAGTAACGCGAAACGAACTCGTTTCGCTCTTTTCGTCGGTTCGACCGCCCCGTTCGAACATCACTCAGTTCGGTCGCGGCCGAGCACCCGCTCGATTTCGTCGGGCGCGAGGCCCGCCTCCCGGAGCGCGTCCTCGGTGTGCTCGCCGCGGTCGGGGACGGTCGTCGGAACCGACTCGGCCGCCGGAGTGCGGGCGGGGAACCCGAGACGGGGCGGCGCTCCCGACTCGGTCACGACCATGTCACGAGCCGCCGTCTGCGGGTCGTCGAGCGCCTCCGGGAGGGTGAACACGCCGCCGACCGCCGTGTCCACGTCCTCGAACTCGTCGAGCCACGCTTCGAGGGGCTTCGACTCGAACGCGTCCCGCAGCGTCTCCCGGACGGCCGTTCGAACCGCCGGGTCGTCGCTGAGGTGGTTCTCGGCGAGTTCGGGCCGGTCCATCGCCGCGCAGAGCGCGTTCCAGAACTTGGGTTCGAGGGCTGCAAGCGTCAGATATCGTCCGTCCGCGGTGCGGTACACGTCGTAGCAGGGGTACTTCCCCGTCAACATCGTCTCCCCCGGGCGGGGCGCGTCGCCGGCGAGCGCGCCGCCGGCGAAGAGTTGCGAGAACGACAGCATCACGTCCGTCATCGCGATATCGACGCGCGTTCCACCCGAACCGAGTTCCCGAGCGAGCAACGCGCTAACGATGCTGAACGCCGAGAACAGACCGCTCGCCATATCGACCACCGGATAGCCGGGTATCGTCGGCTTCGAGTCCGCGTCCGGTCGCGTCATGTCCAAGAGACCACTGGCCCCGGCGTAGTTGAGGTCGTGGCCCGCCCGCTTCGCGTTGGGGCTCTCCCGCCCGTACCCCGAGAGGGAGACGTAAATCAGCTCCTCGTTGTACCGCGAGAGCGTCTCGCGGCCGATTTCCAATCGCTCGGCGACGCCGGGACGGAAGGTCTCGAACACGACGTCCGCACCTTCGACCAGTTCGTAGAACGCCTCGCGCCCGGCCTCGTCCTTGAGGTCGAGGGCGACGCTCCGCTTCCCGCGGTTCACCGCCTCGAAGATGCGGCCGTAACCGCTCTCCCCGACCGTCCCCATCCCGCGGGCGTAGTCGCCGTCCGCCGGTTCCTCTATCTTGAGCACCGTCGCGCCGAGGTCGGCGAGGAGTTGCGTCGCGTACGGTCCGGGGAGGAGTCGGGAGAGGTCGAGCACGCGCACGTCGTCGAGTCGCATGGCGGTAGAGAGGAAGCGGACGACTAAATGGTTCGGGACGCCGAACGTTTCAAGCGAGTCGCCGGACAACCGTTTCCGCATGGCAATCTCCGGAACCGTCGACGCGCACGTCCACCTGATGCCGCCGCGCCTGATGGCGGCGATACGCGACTCGCTGGCCCGCGACGCGGGGTGGACGTTCGACCATCCCGTGGAGCGGGAGGCGATGGAGAACGCGCTGCGGTCGGCGGGCGTGGAGCGCTACTTCGCGCTCCCCTACGCGCACGAGGCGGGCATGGCCGCCGACCTGAACGAGTGGGTGCTCCGCGAAGCCGCCGCCTCCGAGATGGCCGTCCCGTTCGCCACGGTCCACGGCGACGACGACGTCGAGGCGGTGGTGCGAAACGCGTTCGAGGCGGGCGCGCGAGGGCTGAAGTTCCAGTGTCCGGTACAGGAGTGCGGGCCGGCGGACCCCCGACTGGAACCGGCGTTCGACCTCGCCGCCGAGTACGACCGGCCGATACTGTTCCACGCCGGAACCGCCCCGATGTTCGAGGAGAGCCCCCACGTCGGGGCCGACCAGTTCGCGCAGTTTATCGAATCGCACCCGGACGTGCGGGCCTGCGCGGCCCACATGGGGACCTACGAGGCGGCGGAGTTCCTGGAGTTCGCCCGCCGGCACGACCAGGTGTTCTTGGACACGACGATGGCCCTCTCGCCGCGCTCGGCCGACGTGCTGGGATTCGACCCGTCTTCGATATCCGACGAGACGCTGACCTCGCTCTCCCGCTCCGTCATGTTCGGCTCCGACTTTCCGAACGTCCCCTACCCCTACGAGGAGGAGCGACGGGGGTTGCTCGACCGGGACCTCCCGGAGTCGACGTACCGCGACATCTTCCGCCGAACCGCGGAGCGGTTCCTCGGCGAGCGGGACTGACGCGCCGTTCCGGCGTCGGAGAACTCACTCGCCGAGTTCGGTTTCGACGGTGCACCACCAGAGGTGGCCTCGGCCGCGGGCCTCGGCGCGTTCGAGGACGCCGTCGGCGACCAGTTCGTCCAAACGCTCGCGCATCGATTCGGTCGACGTTTCGAACTCGCCCGCGAGGTACCCCGTGTTCACGACCGGCGCCGGCGCGTCTCGAATCGCGGCCGCGATTTCGTCGTTCCCGACCCGTCGGAGCGGGTCGTCGCGGTTCTTCTCGTCGGATGTCACGATCGGGCGAAACTGACCGCGCGAGAACTAATCGACTTCGGCCAGGGTGAAAATCGGATCGCTTCGTTCGCGCCGACTCGCCCTCAGTATCCGCCGTCGCCGCCCGACGAGGAGGTCGTGGTGGTCGTCGTCGCCTTCGATCGTATCGGCGTGCCGTCGGGCGCGAGCACCCACCACACGTCGTTGACCCCCTGTCCGCTCGCGTCGCCGGGGTTCGCGTCGGACGCAAAGTAGTACAGCGGCCAGCCGTTGGCCGCCACCTGTTTTTTGCCCGACTTCCGCTCGAAGGTCGAGAGCGTCGCCGCGACGCCGTCGCCCTTCGTCGGCGACCCCCCGACCGTGAGCGGCGGCCACGCGTCGGCGCAGGAGTCGTAGCACGTGCTCGCCATCTTCCCCTTCGTATCGCTGTCGAACATGTAGAGCGTCATGTCGTTCGGACCGACGAGGACGTCGCCGAGTTTCGGGTGCGAGGAGACTCGGACGGTCGCTTTCGACGCCTGTCCGTCCGTCGTGGTCGTCGTCTTCGTCGCTCCCGCAGTCGTCGCGGTCGTCCGATTCGTTCCGCCGTCTCCGCCGAGGCATCCCGCGAGCGTCATCGTCGCGCCGACGGTCGTGAGGAACGCGCGTCTTGTTGGGCGCATGACTAAACGGAGGTCGACTCGGGGGATGAGCGTTTTCCGAACTCAGTCCAAAATTCGTCCAACTTCGGCCCCGAATCAGAGCCACGTGATTCGGGCGAGAAAGGCGAGCGCGACCAGTTCGAGGCCGCAGAGGAGCGTCACGCCGACCTGAACGTCGACCGCGGCGTGGTCGAACCAGCCGATGAACTCCGGATGGAGGAGGTAGAAGTACAGCCAGAGCGCGTTCTCCACGAGGAGGAAGGCCGCGAACACGAGCAGTCCGAGGGTGTGTCGAGCGCCGTGCCGGCGGTAGTTACGAAGCCAGACGGAGCCCAGCGCCAGCAGTACCAACAGGTTCACCCCCGCGGCGGCCCGGGCGACGTCAAGCCAGATGGTCATCGGTACTCCGTTTGCAGTCGGCGGCTATATGTGCTGTCCAAATTTCGTCCGGAATCATGGGTCCTCCGAGTCGACGACGGCGAGTATCTCCTCGACGGTCCCCCAGTTCGATTCGACTTGCTCGGTGAACAGGTAGACCGCGGCGTACTCGTCGTCCGTCCGCCTGACGACGTTGTTCTCCAACAGCACGTCGAGGTGGTGGCGAACCGTCGTGTAGTCGAGTTCCAGTTCGGTCGCGAGTTGGTTGGCGTTCCGCGGTCGCTCGTCCAGCGCCCGGAGGATGCGGACTCTCGTCGGTCCGCCCCGGGAACTCGCGAGAAGGTACCAGAGAACGCCTTCCATCAGTTAACCGATGGAAGGCCGGTGACAAAACACGTCCGGTCGAACGACGAAACTTACCGCTGGGATTCTCGGAGAATAAACGGGCCGATGGCGAGCGTTCGTTTGGCTACCGGAGCGATGCGAAGGATGTACGCCGTGAACAACAGGAAGGGGACGAGCGTGATCGTGAACGCGATACTAACTACCCACGTGACGGTCGGAATCCTCAGTACGGTTCCGGAGAACGTCTCGGCTCCGACGAACGTCAACATTCCGCCGGAGACGACGAGCGCCGGAATCGCCGCGTAGAGGATGTACTGGGAGAGGTCGACGAGCGCCCACTGGAAGTAGAGCGTCTTGATGTGCTCGCGCGCCGGACCGAACATGGCGAGCGCCGTTTCCAGGTCGTCGAACGCGGCGCGCTGGTCGTCGTTCAAGGAGTCGGAGAACTCCTCGCTCATCCGTTCGACCTGATATATCTTCCATCCGTAATTGAAGTTCAACGCGGCGAACAGCACGTCGAACGTCCCGAACTGCGCTCCCTCCAGTTCGTCCTGCACTTCCTTTGTGTTTCCGTGTAGGCTGTCGATGAACTCGGACGCTTGGCGAACCAACTCCTCGTCGTCGCTCTCTCGGACGAGACGGTCGAGCACCTCGGCCCGCCGTTCGGTCGCGGCGACGAGTCGACCGAGGAACGCCGAGGGGTCGGCCGGAACGACGGAGCCGAACAGGTCCTTCGTGTACGTTCGAAAGTCCATCGCGTCGCTCATGCGCTCTCGTTGGTCGCCCAACGGGCCGTTCTCCTGCGAGAGGACTAGTTGACTGATGGTGACGACGAGCGTCGTGCCGGTGACGATCACGCCGATCATCGCCGAGAATATCGTCTCGATGGTGTCCGTCGATTTGATCTCGCTCGGAAGCGGCGGGTCGAGAGCGGCGCTAAACGCGACGAGCGAAACGAAGACGAGGAACGCGAGTAGTCCGGTTAGAAGAAACCGATTCGTGCGGAAGAGCAACCAGATTTTGAGCCGACTTTCCTCCGACCGCCCCCGCATCGTGTCCGCAGTTTCGACGTCGCCCGCTTCGTCGTCACTCATCTTCTGCCCCCGCGTCCCTATTCAGCGGCCGTTTCAGCACCAAGAACTTCGTTCCACCGCCGGTGTAGTCGACGGTGTCGACGAACTCCCACCCCTCACCGCCGAGTTCGTTGAGTCGGTCCGTCGGGTCGCTCGCCTCCTTCTGCGTTTCCTCGCGGGGAGGTCTGAGACTTCGGTACTCCCACTTGGCGGGATTGCTAGCGCGCATAGAAACATCACTAGCGACGCTACCATAAGCGTGTTAGCGTGCGGCGAGGGGTGCTCCGGGCGACGCCGGGGCGAGCGCGTACGCTTGCGGCAGACGGCACGCCCGTTCCGCTCGACGTCGAGAGTGCTACTTTCCCTTCTCGTCGGGGCCTCGACCGATGATGAGGGTGTTCTTCACGAGGTTCTCGTGGGCGCGTCGGAGGCGTTCGGAGACCGCCTGATGCGTGATACCCAACTCTTCGGCGAGGTCGCCGGCGTCCAGATTGCGGGGGATGTCGTAGTAGCCCTCGTCGTACGCGAGCGTGAGCGCGTCCTGCTGTTCCTGCGTCAGGCCGAAACGCCCCTGCCGACCCTCCTCCAGACGGTAGATGTTCAGTATGTCGAGCGCGAGTCCGTTCTCTTCGCAGTAGTCGTAGGTTCGCGACAGGGAGTCCCGGTCGGGAAACAGGATGCGGAGATTCCAGTGGTCGCTGTTGCCCGTCGCGGCGAGGATGGTCCCCTCCTCCTCGACGAGAATCCGAACGAGCGTCTCTATCTGGTCGACCCACTCCATCCGATAGAACCACTCTTCGTTCGGATTGGCGAGCAACTCGAACTCGCTTACGCTCGGGTCCTCGGAGAGGGCGGTCTCGATCGCCTCGCGCTCGCCGCCGCTCACCCAGACGAACGGCATCATCATTTCGGCATCGTGGGCGACGACGCGCTCGATTTCGAATTCGGAGTCCGCCACGGCGGAGAGCGTCTGGCTGAGCGCGAACTCGTCGGCCGGAACCTCGACCTCAACGACGGTTCCCGTCATGTGACGGATATGGAGTGGGTCCTTGATATACCCGTTGGCTCCCGAAATCGGGGGCGACGACGGTGAACGAAACGACGGTGCGGACGCGATTCGGCGAACGATGTTCGGAGAGCGACAGACGCCGCGCCGCCCGGCGCATCCGACCGCCGCGACGGTCGAAACGTTTTTCACTCGAACCGCCCGAGGGAAAGACGGTATGTTCGCAGCCACCACTGCCGGTGGTCGATTTTGGCCGACCACGGCGCACTGAGCCGATTTCTGCCGTACCGTTAGCGAGAGCGTTCCCGCACGGAGGTCAGTCGTGACGAAACTCGACCCGTGGGGCGACGTGGAGGTGACCGACTACGAGGCGACGATGGCGCAGTTCGGCATCGAACCCATCGAGGAGGTGGCCGACCGCCTGCCGGACAACCGGCTCGTCCGGCGGGGGTTGGTGTTCGGACACCGCGACCTCGACGTCGTCCTCGACGCCCGCGACGACGGCGAACCGTTCGCGACGATGACCGGAATCATGCCCTCCGGCGTCTTCCACTTCGGCCACCGCACCGTGGTCGAGCAGGTGCTCATGTTCCAGGAGATGGGCGCGGAGGTCACGCTCTGCGCGGCGGACGTCGAGTCGTACGCCACGCGGGACGTGTCGCTCGAAGAAGCCCGCGAACTCGTCGTCGAGGAGTACCTGTTGAACTACGTCGCGCTGGGGTTGGACCTCGACGCGACGGACTTCTACTTCCAGTCCGGGGCGGGCAACGACCACCACGTTCGGAGCAAACTGTTCGCCCGGCACGTCACCCAGAACGAGTTCGAGGCGACCTACGGGAGCGCCGACCCCGGAAAACTCGTCTCGGCGCTGACCCAGTACGCCGACATCCTCCGGCCGCAGTCGCCCGACCGCGGCGGGCCGAAACCCACGGTCGTCCCGGTCGGCATCGACCAGGACCCGCACGTCCGGCTGACTCGCGACGTCGCCGCCCGCTACCGCGACGCGAGCTACGTCAAGCCGGCGAGTACGTACCACCGGTTCATGCGCGGCCTCCAGGGCGGGAAGATGAGTTCGTCCGACCCGAAGAGCTACATCGCGCTCACCGACTCCGTGGCGGACGCGAAGCGGAAGATAGACGAGGCGAAGACCGGCGGTCGGGTCAGCGTCGAGGAGCACCGCCGAAAAGGCGGGAACGTCGAGGAGGACACGGTGTTCGAACTGCTCGCGTACCACCTCGTGGAGGACGACGACGAACTGGAGCGCATCCGCGAGGAGTACGAGTCGGGCGAGATGCTCTCGGGCGAGTTGAAACAGATCGCCAAAGAGCGACTCGAAGCGTTCCTGCGCGACCACCGGCGCAGGCGCGAGGAGGCCCGCCCGGAGGTCGAAGCGTACCTCGACGAACACACCGCCGTCGGAGCGTCCGACTGATGCGAATACGGCGACTCCGGGCGGACGAACTCGCGACGTTCGTCGACGACCTCTGGTTGCCCTTCGCCCGCGAGATGGCCGCGGTGGACGACTTCGACGCGCTCGCCGAACGGGGCGTCCGACGGGAAGTTCGCTCCTACGTGACGGAGCGGTTTTCGGACGACGACGTCGCCACCTACGTGGCCGACGACGACGAACCGGTCGGCTTCGTCGCGGTCGAGAAGGGGTCGTCTCCCCCGGTGTTCGCCCGCGGCCCGCGAGGGTACGTCGACGGACTCTACGTCGCGCCGGAGCGCCGCCGGGAGCGCATCGCCTCGCACCTCCTCGCGCGCGCCGAGGCGTGGGCGCGACGCCGGGGGTGCGACCACCTCTCGCTCGACGTGCACGCCGAGAACGGGGTCGCGCGATCGCTGTACGAGGACGGCGGGTTCGAAACGACGCGACACCGGATGACGAAGCGGTTGTAGCGTCCGCGGCGAACGGAGGTTTATACCCTCGCGCGAAGCTAACTCTTCCATGTACCTCGCCGACAGGACGTGGCCGGAACTCGGTGACTACGTCGCGGAGGAATCGCTGGCGGTCGTCCCGCTCGGGTCGACCGAACAACACGGTCCGCACCTCCCGCTGGCGACCGACCACCTCATCGCGGAGGCGCTGGCCCGCGAGGCCGCCGACCGCGGGGGCTACCTCTGCACGCCGACCGTCGACGTCGGCGTCAGCCCCCACCACAAGCAGTTCCACGGGACGATGTGGGTCGACCCGCCCGCGTTTCGGGACTACGTCGATAGCTTCTCGCGGAACCTCTCCTACCACGGCATCGACCGCATCGTCTACGTCAACGCGCACGGCGGGAACACGGAGCACCTGCGGGAGGTCGGTCGCCGACTGCGGGAGGACGAGGTGGCGTTCGCCGTCGAGTGGATGTGGGACGAGTCCATCCCGACGCTCGTCAGCGACCTCTTCGAGCACAACGGTCCGCACGGCGGCCCGAAGGAGACGGCGATGATACTGCACATCGCGCCGGACCTCGTCCGCGAGGAGAAACTGGAGGACGCCCGGGACGGCGGACTGGTGGAGCTATCGGACGGGGACCTCTTCGTCCACGGCGCGCGCAACTACTACGACGCCATCGACAACACCGAAAACGGTGTGCTCGGCGACCAGACCGACGCGACGCCGGAGAAGGGCGAGCGGTTGTTCGAGGCCGCGACCGATCAACTCGTGAACCTGCTCGACTGGATAGACGAGAAGGACTTCGCCGACCTGATGGCGAAACCCCACGTCGACCCGCAACCGGGAAGCCGGCGGTCGTAGGCGCTCGCGGAAAGCGAAGTCGGCGGACGGGCGATTCAGTGGACGGTGCGCTCGTCGGACGTGTCGATATCCTCGATCGGATCGCTGTTTCCGCGTTCCACGTCCGGCCCGTCCTCGTTCGGCGCGGCCCACTCGCAGGCGTTCGCCAGCACCCGCTGGATATCGTCGTCGTGGTAGATGGGGTACGTCTCGTGACCCGGTCGGAAGTAGAACACTCGGCCCTCGCCGCGCTGATAACAGCACCCGCTCCTGAAGACCTCGCCGCCCTCGAACCACGAGGTGAAGACGAGCGAATCCGGTTCGGGAACGTCGAAGTGCTCGCCGTACATCTCGGCTTCGGACAGTTCGACGTACTCGTCGATGCCGTCGACGATGGGATGGGCGGGGTCGGTCACCCACAACCGCTCTGTCTCGGCGGCCTCGCGCCACTTCAGCCCGCAGGTTGTCCCCATCAGCTCCTTGAATATCTTCGAGAAGTGCCCCGAGTGGAGGACGAGCAGCCCCATTCCGTCGAGGACGCGCTCTTTCACACGTTGCACCACCTCGTCGTCCACCTCGTCGTGGGCGGCGTGGCCCCACCACGTCAACACGTCCGTCTCGTCGAGGACCTCCTCCGACAGCCCGTGTTCCGGTTCGTCGAGGGTGGCCGTCCGCGTTTCGAACCCCCGGTCGGCGAGCGCGTCAGCGATGACCGCGTGAATTCCGTCGGGGTAGATCTCCGCGACTTCGTCGTGGTTCCGCTCGTGGACGTACTCGTTCCAGACGGTGACCGTCGTCGACATAGCTACCTCCTACCGCCGTTCGATTAAACCGTTTCACCAAGCGGCAAGAATCCACCATCGGCGGCGACTCTCGAACCCCCTCGACGTCGTGGAGTATCGGCGTCGAGACCGTCGCCGCCGACGGATCGTCCCGCCTCGCCTCGAAACGAACGGTGGACTGAAACGCGTCGGTCGCGTTAGTGCGGTAACGAATGTCTTTCCGCGCATCCGACGCCAACGAGTGTCCCGCCTGCGGTACCGAGTACGACCAGCGAATCATCGTGGAACGCGGCGACCGGTGGGACGACCTCTTCCCGGGGTCGCCGCTCGATTTCTTCACCCGCTATCGGCGGCGATGCACCGCCCCGTACGACGCGGACGAGGACAGACAGCTACCGGAGCGCGAACGAGCCGTCTACTTCCACGAGAAGTAGCCGACCCGCGTCGGTTCCCCCTCGCCGCAGAAGGAGAAACTCGTCCCAACGCCTCGTCGGTTCTAGAATCCTTTAACAGCGGGGATGGTGTGCGATGACACATGACATCCCCGCCGTTCGACTACGGTCGCCACGACGAGGGTCGCGGCATGAACTACTGGCGCCACGACCCGGCGCTGCGGAAGGAAGCGCGACGGGTCTACCCAGAGGACGAGTTCGAGTGGGCCGAGGACCGACTGGACGAGTTCGGCGCCGTCGTCGGCGACACCATCGCGGACAACGCGGACGTGATAGACGAACGCGGTCCCGAACTGTCCACGTACGACGAGCGCGGGAACGTCGCGAACGAGGTGTACTACCACCCCGCCCAGCGCGAGAACGAGCGTCTCACCTACGAGCGCGGCGTCGTCGCCGACGCCTTCCGACCGCCGCCGGGGCGCGACGAACCGCTCGGTCTCGTCCACACGCTCACGATGCAGTTGCTCCTCTCCTACGTCGACGCGGGATTCGTCTGTCCGGTCTCCATGACGGCGGGGGCCGCGCTCGTCCTGCGGAACCACGACGAGGACGGCCACCTCGACGACTACTTCGAGGGGCTGACCAGCCGGAACCGCGACGACCGCATCGAGGGGGCGATGTTCCTCACCGAGGAGCAGGGCGGCAGCGACGTGGGCGCGAACGAGACCGTCGCCGAACCGGTCGGCGATCCCTCCGAAACGCGGACGTACGAACTCACCGGCGAGAAGTGGTTCTGCAGCAACATCGACGCGCAGGGGACGCTCGTGCTCGCGCGCCGCGCCGGCGCGCCGGAAGGAACGAAGGGGCTCTCGCTCTTCCTCGTCCCCCACGAGACGCGGGACGGCGAGTTGAACGACCAACTGTACCGCCGCCTCAAGGACAAACTCGGCACCATCAGCGTTCCGACGGGCGAAGTCGAGTTCCGCGGGGCCGAGGGCCACCTCGTCGGCGAACCCGAGCGGGGGTTCGAGTACATGACGACGATGCTGAACTGGGAGCGCGTCACCAACGCCGTGGGCGCGGTCGGCATCATGGGGCGCGCGCTCGTGGAGAGCAAGGTGCAGGCCGCGAACCGCGAGGCGTTCGGTCGGCCGATTCGGGAGTACCCGCTGATGAAGCGCGACCTCGTGGAGATGGCGGTGGACTACGAGGCGGCGCTGGCGTTCTCGCTGGAGGCCGGTCGCTGGCTCGACCGCTACGAGCGCGACCGCGACGACCGCGAGGCGTTCCGCCTGATGCGGACGCTCACGCCCATCGCCAAGCTTCGAACCGCCCGCATGGCGGTCGAGAACGCCTCCTACGCGATGGAGATTCAGGGCGGAAACGGCTACGTCGCGGACTTCGTCACCCACCGACTCCTCCGCGACGCCCAGGTGCTCCCCATCTGGGAGGGGACGTCGAACGTCCTCTCGCTCGACCTCCTGCGAACGCTGGAGCGGGAGGACGCCCACGAGGCGCTCCTCCCGCTCGTCGAGGGGTTCCTCGCCGACGCGGAGCATCCGTACCTCGAACCCCTCGCCGAAACCGTCTCCGAGGAGTTCGCGTCGCTGCAGGAGGCCACGCTCGCGCTGGCGGCGGGGGACGACGACTACGCGCAGCACGAGGCCAAGCGACTCGCCGACTACGTCTTCGACGTGGTGACCGCGAGCCTCCTGCTGTCGAACGCGCAGCGCGAACTCGACGAGGACGACGACGCCCGGAAGGCCGTCGTCGCCGAGCGGTTCGTCCGCCACATGCTCACGACGCCCTCCGCCCGCGGAATCGCCGACCGCGACGCGCCCGCGCTGGAGCACTTCGACGCCGTCGTCCGCCACGCGCCGCTGGACCCGGCGATGCTCGGCGAACCCGCGCCGGCCGACGACTGAGTCCGACCGACGGTGCCGCCGACCGCCGCCACGTCGCGGCTTCGAGGCGGCTCACCCCTCGTACTCGGGGATGTTCTCGAGTTCGCTCGTATCGACGTTCTCGAACGCTTCGCGGGCGATGACGCGCTTGTGAACCTCGTCCGCGCCGTCGACGATGCGGAACGCGCGGACGTTCTCGTAGAAGTCCGCGATGGGGAGGTCCTTCCCGATTCCGCTCCCGCCGCAGAGTTGGAGGCAGTCGTCGATGACGTCCTGCACGACGTTCGCAGTGAATACCTTCGCCATGGAGACGGGGACGCGGGCCTCGCCGCCGCCCGCTATCTCGCGGGCGGCGTGTCGAACCATCGTCCTCGCGGCGTGCAGTCGCGTCTCGGCCTCGGCGACCCTGAAGCGCGGATTCTGTTTCTCGCTTATCGGCGTCCCGAACGCCTCGCGCTCGCTCGTGTACGCCTTCGCGACGTCGAGCGCGCGCTCGGCCATCCCCGAAAAGCGCATGCAGTGCGTGAGTCGGGCGGGGCCGAGGCGCTGCTGTGCGTGCCTGAACCCCTCGTTCAGTTCGCCGAGGAGGGCGTCCTCGGGGACGCGGACGTTCTCGTACCGTATCTCGGCGTGTCCGGTCCCGGTGAGACCGCCGCCGACGTGCGGGATGTCCCGGACGATTTCGACGCCCGGCGTCTCCGCGGGCACGAGGAAGAGCGAGCACCCGCGGTAGGGGTGGGCGTCCGGGTCGGTTCGCGCCATCACGATGAGCACGTCCGCCTCGCTCCCCTGCGTCGTCCACCACTTGTGACCGTCGATGACCCACTCGTCGCCGTCCTTCTCGGCGGTCGTCCGAATCATCTTCGGGTCCGACCCCGCGCCCGGCGACGGTTCGGTCATCGAGAATCCCGACCGCGCTTCCCCGGCGACGAGGGGGCGGAGCCACGCCTCCTTCTGCGCGTCGGTTCCGAACTGCTCCAGCGTGTGCATGTTCCCCTCGTCCGGCGCGTCGACCCTGATGGCCGCCGGACCGAGCAGGCTGCGCCCGGCCGCTTCGAACACCGGGAGCATGTCCCGGTACCCGAGTCCGTGACCGCCGTACTCCTCGGGGAGGTGCGGGGCGTAGACCCCGTCGTCTCGGGCGGCGTCGCGCAGTTCTCGAATCGTCCCGTCGTCGACCGGCCCGTTTCCGAGCGCCTCGCGCTCGACGGGAACCACGACCTCGTCGATGAACTCGCGCGTCCGCGCGGCGAACGTCCGGGCAGTCTCTGAGTCGTCGTACTCCATACCGTCTACACTGACCCACATTGTAAAAAGAGTAGCGCAGAACAGCCACTATCGTTAAGCTTCACCCATAAATACTCGTACAATGAACACGAACGGAGGAGTATGTCCGACTCGAATCAGGAGGAGTACTTCGACCGACTCGTCGACGAGGACGCGCTGGAGGCGTTTTTGACGGACGAACTCGGCTCGGCGGGGTCGTACGCGGTCGAGCGCCACGCGGCCGGCCACTCGAACGAGACCCTGTTCGTCGAGTGGGGCGAGCGAACGCTGGTCGTCCGACGACCGCCGCCGGGCGAGACGGCGGACACGGCCCACGACGTCCTCCGGGAGTTCCGCGTTACGGACGCCCTCCAGGGAACCGAGGTTCCCGTCCCGAATACCGTCGCGGCGTGCGAGGACCGCGGCGTCATCGGGAGCAACTTCTACGTGATGGAACTGGTCGAGGGCGACGTGCTCCGCGAATCGGAACCCGACCGGTTCGACTCGCGGTCGCACCGCCGGCGAATCGGCGAGGAACTCGTCGACACCCTCGCGTCCGTCCACACCGTCGAGTACGAGGCGGTGGGACTCGGCGAGTTCGGCCATCCCGAGGGGTACACGGAGCGACAGGTCGAACGCTGGGGCCAGCAGTTGGCGTGGGCGTTCGAGCGCACCGCCGACGAGCGCGCGGTTCCGGAACTGGAGCGGGTCGGCGAGTGGCTCGAAGCGTCGACGCCGACGGGCCACCCCCGAGCGCTCGTACACGGCGACTACAAACTCGACAACGTGATGTTCGGGCCGGGAACGCCGCCCGAGTTGGTCGCGGTCTTCGACTGGGAGATGAGCACGCTCGGCGACCCCCGCGCGGACCTCGGGTGGATGCTCTCGTACTGGCGCGACGCGAAGGACCCGGAACCGGCCGTTCCGGAGCTGACGGCGACGTTCATGGAGCGCGACGGCTACCCGACCCGCCGGGAACTCGTCGAGCGGTACGAGGAGCGGACGGGAATCGCGTTCGAACACGAGCGGTTCTATCGGGCGCTCGCGGTCTACAAACTCGCCGCCCTCGGCGAGATGTTCTACCGGCGCTACCTCGAGGGGAACAGCGACGACGAGATGTACCCGCTCATGGAAGAACGGGTGCCGGCGCTCGCCGAGCGCGCGGTTCGCATCATCGAGGGGGAGGAACCGCTGTGAGCACTTACGCGGACGTCGCCGTCGGCGACGTCGACGAATTCGGCCGCTACGAGGTCACGAAAGGGGAGATACTCTCGTTCGCCGAGCGGTACGACCCGCAGCCGTTCCACGTTGACGAGGAGGCGGCGGCGGAGTCGATGTACGGCGGATTGATCGCGAGCGGGTGGCACACCTGCGCGATGACGATGCGACTGCTCGTGGAGAACTCCCTCGACGAGGAGGGGAGCCTCGGGTCGCCGGGCGTCGACGAGATTCGGTTCCGCCGACCGGTGCGACCGGGGGACGTGCTCTCCGTCCGAACCGAGGTGACCGATAAACGCCCGCTGGAGAGCGACCCTCGGCGAGGACTGGTGAAATCGCACGTGGAGACCTCGAATCAGGACGACGAAATCGTGCTCTCGATGGAGACCGCGATGTTCGTGCGCCGCGGCGAGTGAACCGACCAACCGCTATCGAAACCCGTGTTTAGCTTTCCAGTGCTTTCTCAGAACGAATTTTTCCTAACAACGTAATGTAAAAAGTGAGGATTAATGTAGGACGGCGCGAACAGGTACGTATGGACGTCACCGACATCGAACGCGTCGCGGTGCTCGGCGCGGGCAACATGGGTCACGGCATCGCCGAGGTCGTCGCCATGGCCGGGTATCCGGTCACGATGCGCGACATCGAGAGCGACATCGTGGAAGACGGGTACGAGAGCATCGAGTGGAGTCTGCGGAAACTCGCGGAGAAAGACCGTCTCGACGAACCCCCGGAGGAAATCCTCGACCGCATCGAGACGACGGTCGACCTCGAAGCGGCGGTTTCGGACGCCGACTTCGTCGTCGAGGCCGCCCCCGAGCGACTCGACCTCAAACGGGACATCTTCGCCGAACTCGCCGAACTCGCGCCGGAGGACGCGCTGCTCGCCTCGAACACGTCGTCGCTCTCCATCACGAAGATCGCCGCGGCGACCGACGACCCCGACCGCGTCGCCGGGATGCACTTTTTCAACCCGCCGGTGAAGATGGACCTCGTCGAGGTCATCTACGGGGAAGAGACCGCCGACGAGACCGCCGAAACCGTCTACGAGTTCGTCGAAGCCGTCGGAAAGACGCCGATCTACGTCCGGAAGGACGTGAACGGATTCGTCGTGAACTCGGTGCTCGGCCCGTTCTTGGACGAACCCGCGTGGATGGCCTCGAACGACGAGGCGACCGTCCGACAGGCGGACGCCGCGATGGTTCACCGGCGCGGCTACCCGATGGGGCCGTTCGAACTCGCCGACCTCACGGGACTCGACGTGGGCTACCACGTCCGAAAGGAGGCCGGGAAAACGATTCCGCCCGTCCTCCGAGAGAGGGTCGAGGCGGAGGAGCTCGGCCGGAAAACCGGAACCGGGTACTACGAGTACGAGGACGGCGACGGGGCGGACTACGAACCGGAGGACGGCGAGGGGTTCGACACCCTCCGCGTCGAGGCTCGCATGGTGAACGAGGCCGCCAAACTCGTCGGCGACGACGTGGCGACCCCCGAGGCGGTCGACACCGGGATGCGCCTCGGCACCGGGTTCCCCGAGGGGCCGTGCGGACGCGCGGACGAAATCGGACTCGACGCGGTGCTCTCGAAGTTGGAGGACCTCCGCGAGGAGACCGGCGAGGACCGCTTCGAACCCGCCGAGTACCTCGTCGAACTCGTCGAAGCGGGGAAGACCGGGCGGGATTCCGGCGAGGGGTTCTACGAGTACTCGTCCGACGGAATCGGCGACTACCGGTTCCTGAACTACGAGCTCGACGACGGCCTCCTCACCGTCGAACTCGACCGCCCCGAGCGACTGAACGCGCTCTCGGGCGACCTCCTCGGCGAGATAGACCACCTCCTCTCGAACGCGGACGTAGACGACGTCCGCTGCGTCGTGTTCGAGGGCGCGGGCGACCGGGCGTTCAGCGCGGGTGCCGACATCGGCGGCTTCGCGGACGCAACGCCAACCGACTTCGTGGACGTGACGCCCGCCTTCGAGACCGTCAACGAGTTCGACCGTCCGACGATAGCGAAGGTGGACGGCTTCTGTCTCGGGGCCGGCCTCGAACTGGCGCTCGCCTGCGACCTCCGAATCGCCACCGAAGGCTCCGAGTTCGGCTCGCCCGAGATCGGCCTCGGCCTCATCCCGGGCGGCGGGGGCACCCAGCGTCTCCTCCGGATACTCGGGGAGACGCGGGCGAAGGAACTCGTCTTCCGCGGCAACCGCATCGACGCCGAGCGAGCCGAGGAGTGGGGCCTCGTCAACCGCTGCGTCCCCGAGGACGAGTTCGAGGGGGTCGTCGCGGAGTTCGTCGACGACCTCCTCCGAGGGCCGCCCGTCGCGCTGAAGGTCGCGAAGACGGTCATGAACGAGGGGGCGGACGCCAGCCTCGACGCCGCGCTGGCGATGGAGAGTCAGGGCTTCGGCCTGTTGATGAGTACCGACGACGTCCGCGAGGGGACGGCGGCGTTCCGCGAGAAGCGCGACCCCGAGTTCGAAGGGCGCTAGGTCCGTCGGTGCTGCATCGGCTCCGTCGATGACGAGGCGACTTCGCGGAGAACGCCCTCGTCCGCTCGCGACGAACAGCCTTTGGTTGAGACGAGCGGGGCACCGAGGAGCAGACGCCGAAAGTTCCTGATCCCTTTCAGTTCCCCCAACAGTACCTGCCATCGTAGCCCACTCCCTCCCAGCCGATTCCCTCACCCACTGCGTTCGTTCGTCATCCCTCGCGCGACAGTCAGACAGACCCTCGGACGACCGTGTCCTCGGGCTCGTGGCTGATGCGGTTTGGGCGGGGGCTTTCGGCGTCCGCATCACTGCGGTAGTGTTGCGAGCGTCGCTGTGCACAGCGTCGAAACAGAACCGACTCGTAGCGATGGGGACGTCCCACCGTCGCTTTCCTCCCGTCGGAAACTCACTCCCCGCCCTTCGGGAGGTGGTCGAACAGTTCCGAACTCGTCCCGAACTTCAGCACGTTCGTCACGACGCTGTTCCGGATGTTGTCCACGACCTTCCCGTGTTCCTTGTAGAACTCGTGAATCCACCGCGACTCGGCCTCCCGGGTCTGGAACATCATCACGGATTTCCACTGGTACTCGCCGTCGGAGAGGAAGTAAAAGAGCGTGTTCTCGTCGTTCTGGATGTACTCCATCGCCTCCCGCCACCCCTCCGCGAAGTGCTCGGGGTTGAACTTGAACTCGAAGAGCGCGAAGATGAAGTAGGCCTCGTTCGGGATAACGGCCTCCCGGAAGACGCCGGCGTTCCGCATCTTCCGGATGGATTCGCTCACCGTCACGTGCGAGACGTCGATGTCGTACTTCTCCGCGAGCACTTCCGTGAGGTTTCGGGAGGATATCTGGGGGTCGTGCGCCAGTTCCTGGAGGATGGCGATGTCGCGCTCCTTGAACTCCCAGTCCGGTTCGTCCTCGGTCATACTGCGGTCTACGAAGGACATCGTTTTAGTTCCGTACGATGTTCGCCCGCGGTTCGCGTGTCGCCGTCCATCGTCAGAGCAGGCGGTCGGAGATGATGTTCTTCTGAATCTCGCTCGTCCCCTCGTATATCTTCGTGATGCGGGCGTCGCGGTAGTATCGCTCGACGGGATGGTCGGTGACGAACCCCGCGCCGCCGTGCACCTGAATCGCCTCGTCGGCGACGTCGACCGCGTGCTCGGACGCGAAGAGCTTCGCCATGCTCGCGAAGCGGGTCGCCAGTTCGTCGTCGCCGGAACCGACGTGGGACGCCGCGCGGTAGGTCAGCGACCTGGCGGCTTCCACGTTCGTGGCCATCTCGGCGACCTTGTGACCGATGGCCTGGTAATCCTTGATGAGTCGGCCGCCCTGCTCGCGCTCGTTCGCGTAGTCGACGGCCTCGTCGACGGCGGCCTGCGCGACGCCGACGGCCTGCGAGGCGACGCTCACCCGCCCGGACGCGAAGAAGTCCATGAGCTGGTAAAATCCCTTGTCCTCCTCGCCGATGACGTTCTCGGTCGGGACGCGAACGTCGTTCAGGACGATTTCGGCGAGATCGGACGCGCGGATGCCGAGCTTGTTGTCTATCTTCGTGGGTTCGAACCCGTCCGTATCGGTGGGGACGAGGATGGCGCTGATGCCGCGGTGCGGCGGTTCGGCCTCGGGGTCGGTCTTCGCCATGACGACGGCGACGTCCGCGACGGTGCCGTTCGTTATCCACATCTTGTTCCCGTTGATGACGTACTCGTCGCCGTCGGTCTCCGCGACGGTCTCGATGCCGGCGACGTCCGAGCCGTGACCCGGTTCGGAGATGCAGCTACAGCACGCCGACTCGCCGCTGGCGATGCGGGGCAACCACTCCTCTTTCATCCGCTCGTCGCCGTACTTCCGAATCATGTTCGAGCCGAACCCGCGGCTCCCGATGGCGCTCCCGATGCCGCCGTCGGCGCGCCAGAGTTCCTCGGTGACGATGATGGACGAGAGGGTGTCCATCCCCGCGCCGCCGTACTCGACGGGGATGCTCGGCGCGACGAAATCGTACTCGGCGGCCTTCTCGACCAGTTCGTGGGGGTACGATTTCTCCTCGTCGTGTTCGCGCGCGACGGGTTCTATCTCGTTCTCGCCGAACTCGCGGACGGCCTGCCGGACGGCGCGGTGTTCGTCTGAGAGTTGGAAACTCATACGCCCACCTTTGCGTTCCATTGTTTAGTATTTTTCCGATATTGGAAACTAAGTTAACAGTCGTCCCCGAGGGCCGCGAGCGAGTCCGCGTTCCGGGAGCGGTGACGAACCGCGCGAGATACGTTTTTCCCTTCCGCGCTCGATATGGAACCATGCCAAACGAACCGCTCTCCGCCCTCGAATCGCAGGTCGGAGCGACGAACCGAACCGTCGAGGGGTTTCGGGTGGAAGCCGGGAAAGTAGCGGAGTTCGCGCGGGCGATTCGCGATCCGCACCCGACGTACCGCGACCTGGAAACCGCACGCGAAGCGGGCCACCACTCGCTTCCCGCGCCGCCGACGTTCACCCGGTCGTCGTTCTTCCCCCGGTACCGCCCGCCCGGCGTCGACCACGACTTCGGCTTCGACCTCGGCTTTCGACGCGAGTACGTGCTCCACGGCGAACAGCGGTTCCGGTACGAGCGCCCGCTGCACGTCGACGACGAACTCTACGGCGAGACGACGCTCGAGGACGTCTTCCAACGGGAGGGGCGAAGCGGCGGGACGATGACGTTCGCCGTCCTCAGAACCGACTTCTACGACGCCGACAGCGACGCCCTCGTCCAGTCGGCGTGGAACACCCGCATCGAGACGGACGGCGCGCCGACGGGAGAAAGCGCCCCGGCGCGCGGCGAAATCGACGCCCCGGAGGACGCCGCGCCCGCCGAAGACGCCGCCGACCTGACGGTCGGTGCGGTCGGCCCGACGGTCGAAACGTCGCCGCTGGAGCGCCGGGATTTCGTCCGATACGCCGGGGCGAGCGGGGACTTCAACCCCGTCCACTACGACGAACCGTACGCGACGGACGCCGGTCACCCGAGCGTCTTCGCCCAGGGGATGTTCAGCGCGGGCGTCGCCTCCCGCCTCCTCCGGGAGTGGTTCGGACTCGGCGGACTCGAGTCCTACCGGACGCGGTTCACGGCGCGCGCCTTCCCGGGCGACACACTCTCCGCGCGCGCCGAAGTTCGGGAGATAGCGGACGCGGGCGACGAGGGTGCGGACGAGCGCGGCGGTCGGCGCGTGACCGTGGCGCTCGAAGTCGTCGCGGACGACGGTCAGAAGGTCGTCGACGGCGACGCGACCGCGGTCGTCTGATCACTCGCCGAGGTAGGCGGTTCGGATGTACTCGTCCCCGCGGAGGGTCTCGGGGTCGCCCTCCCGCTCGACCTTCCCGTTCTCCAGGAGATACACGCGGTCCGCGTGGTTCATCGTGAACGTCACGTTCTGTTCGGCGAGCAACACGGTCACCCCGGCGTCCCGAATCTCGTCGAGGCCGTCGCTGATGTCGCGGAGGACGACGGGCGCGAGTCCGAGCGTCGGTTCGTCTAAGAGGAGGACGTCCGGGTCGCCCATCAGCGCCCGCCCGATGGCGAGCATCTGCTGTTCGCCCCCGCTCATCGTCCGGGCGTTCTGGTCGGCGCGCTCCGCGAGCACCGGAAAGAGGTCGTAGACGAACTCCAAACGGTCTTCGACGCCGTCGCGGTGACGGTACGCGCCGAGTTCGAGGTTGTCCTCGACCGAGAGGTGGCCGAAGAGGTCGCGGCTCTCCGCGCAGTGGACCAACCCGTCGGCGACGAGGTCGGCGGGGTGGTGGCCGGCGACTTCCCGGTCGCGGTAGGCGACGCGCCCGTCGTAGTCGTGGAACCCGGAGACCGTCTCGACGAGCGTCGTCTTCCCGGCCCCGTTCGGGCCGATGACGCCGACGATTTCGCCGTCGTCGACGCGCGCGGAGATTCCGCGGAGCGCGGCGACCTCGCCGTACGAGACGCGAACGTCCTCGACGGATATCAGGTCGCTCACGAATCGGCACCCCCGAGGTAGGCCTCCTGAACCGTCTCGTTCTCGCGTATCGCCTCGGGCGTCCCCTCGGCTATCTTCGAGCCGAACTGGATGACGACGGCGCGGTCGATGAGCGAGAGCAACCCCCGCATGTTGTGGTCGACGACGACGAGCGTCACGCCCTCGTCCCGGAGCGAGCGGAGGAGGTCGGACAGTTCGCTCACCTCCCCGCTCGACAGTCCGGCGAACGGTTCGTCGACGAGGAGGAGGTCGGGGTCGGTCGCCAGCGCCCGGGCGAGTTCGAGGCGGAGGAGCCCGGCGTGCGGCAGTTCGTCCGGGGAACTGTCGGCGCGGTCGCCGAGTCCGACGCGCTCGCAGATGTCGGTCGCGCGCGACAGCGTCTCGCCGCGCAGTCCCGAGAGCGAGAGGATGCGGTCGGGGGTGAGCGCGATGGCAACGTTTTGGCGGACCGTCCTGTCTCGGAAGGGCCGGAACGACTGGAACGTCCGCGCCATCCCGCGCTTGACCATCTCGTAGGCGGGTTCGCCCGTGACGTCCTCGCCGCGATACCGAACGGTTCCGGCGGTGGGCGGATACGCCCCGGTGACGCAGTTGAACGTCGTCGATTTCCCGGCCCCGTTCGGCCCGATGAACCCGAGTATCTCGCCCTCCTCCACCGCGAACGAGAGGTCGTCGACCGCGGTGAGACCCCCGAACTCCTTCCGGAGGTCGTCGAGGACGAGGATGCCGTCCGATGGACTCCGCTCACCGCTCACGGTCGCCACCTCCGATTCGGTCGAGCGCCTCTCGGTAGGCGTCGAGAACCTGCTCCGTCGGCGTCCGGCCGCCGTCGGCGACCGGTTCCGGATTGTCCACGACGACGCTCCGACCCCGTTCGATGCCCCAGCGGAGGAGACCGCCGGGCAGGAAAAAGAGGAGCGCGAGCGTGACCAGCGAGAACAACAGGAGGTCGAGGGAGGCGACCTGCACGTTCAACACCGGGACGGTCGCGCTCACGTTCGAGAGCCACTCCCGAAAGAGGCTGAAGAACAGGCCGCCGACCGCCGCGCCCGTGATGGTTCCCATCCCGCCGACGATGGTGGCGATGATGACCTCGATGCTGACGGACATCACGAGCAGTTGGCTCGGTTGTGGTTTGCCCGCCGTGTGCACGAAGACCGCGCCCGCGAGGCCGCCGACCGCCGCGGAGAGCACGAACGCGAATATCTTGAACTTCGCCGGGTTGATGCCCGCGGCCGCGACCGCCTCCTCGTCCTCCCGGATGGCCGTGAAGACGGACCCGGCGTCCGAGCGCGTCACCGCGAGCAGGACGCCGAGGATGGCGACGAACAGCGCGAACGCGACGTAGTAGTCCGCCATCGTCTGGGCCGTGAAGCTCGACGCCGGAACGAGCGGGTCGGGACTCGGAAGCCCGAGTTCCCCGCCGAACGTGTCGCTGAACACGATGAACAGCTGGAGCAGGATGAGGGGTGCGACGAGCGTGATGAGCGAGAGGTACGGACCTTCGAGGCGGAGCGCCGGGACGCCGATGAGAACGCCCGCGAGCGCCGCGGCGACCGTTCCGAAGAGTATCGCCGCGACCGGGGGGACGCCGAATTCGAGGTTTAGCAGCGCGGAGCCGTAGCCGCCGACCGTGAAGAACAGCGCGTGACCGAAGCTTATCTGACCCGTGTAGCCGGAGACGGCGTCCCAACTCATCGCGAACATGGCGAAAAAGAGCGCGACGGTGAGCGTGACGACGGCGAGGAGGCCCTGACCGCGACCGAGGACGACCGGGAGCAAGAACGGCGCGAGCGCGAGGACGACGAGTCCCGCCAGCCCGAACACGTACCGCGGCGCGAGCGAGCGGACGGAACCGAAGTTCCGGGAGTCGACATCTTCGCTCATCGAATCACTCCTCCAACTCCCGTCCGAACAGCCCCTCCGGTTTCACGAGCAGGATGACCACGAGGACGACCAGCGACGCCAGCCCGCTCAGGCTCGAATCCACGTACGACACCGTGAACACCTCGAGGAAGCCGATGATGTACGCGCCGACGAGGCTGCCCCGGATGGAACCGATACCGCCCAGGACGACGATGGAAAACGAGAGCACGAGCGGTTCCCGCCCCATGGCCCAGTCGGCGGTCTGTATCGACCCGAGGAAGACGCCCGCCAGTCCGGCGAGCGCGCCCGCTATCATCCACGTGTAGAGGTACATCCTGTCGGTTTCGATGCCGACGAGCGACGCCCCGCGCGTGGACATGCTGGTCGCCAGGATCGCCTTGCCGGTCCGGGAGTAGTTCACGGTGGCGAAGAGGACGCCGATGACGACCCACGAGAGCGCGAACGCGAGCACGCGATTCGACTGGACGCCGCCCGCGACGGCGATGTGGCCCGCGAACAGCGACGGGATGGCCTGCGGCTGGGTGCCGACGAGTATCTTCACCACCTCCTCGACGACGATGGCGACGACCAGCGTGAGTATCATCACGGTGATCGGGTTGTCCTGCACGCGGCGTATCATCACGAGGTACAGCGCGGCCGCGAACAGGGCCGGTACGACGAGCGCGGCGAACGCCCCCACCCAGACGTTGAGTTCGATGACCCTCGTTACGAAGTACGCCGTGAACGCTCCGACGGTGATGTTCGCGCCGTGGCTGAGGTTGAGGACGCCGCCGACGCCGAAGATGAGCGTGAACCCGATGGCGACGAGCGCGTACAGCGCGCTGATGAGCACCGCGTTGACGACGGTGTTGAGAACTCCTGCCATAGCGAACTCTCACACCCATGGCGGCTTCTTGTACGACCCCGTCGCGATGTCCGACGGCCAGATGGGCTTTTGGACGCCGCTCTGGCCCTCCTTCTGCCACTGGAGCCACATCGGCCACGCGGCGTCCTTCCCGTAGACAACGTCGTGCGGGTACTTCTCGCCCTTCCCGTAGTACTTCAGCGTGCCCGTGGTGCCCGTGTACGTCGACGATTCGAGCTTCGGGATGACGTCGCCGGCCTTCCGCGAACTGGCGCTCTTCACGGCGGCCGCGTACTGCTTGACGGCGTCGAACGTGATGTAGCCCGTGTACACCGGGTACTTGTCGTACTCCTTCTTGTAGCTCTCCGCGAACGGGACGGTCTTCTTCGTGACCTTCGAGGTGGGGGTCGCGGAGTTCTGCGTGAGCGCGTACCGACAAGCGCCGCTCACCGAACCGTAGTAGGACGGGAACTGCATGGGAACGTGGATGCCGCCGAACTCGAACTTCCGTTGCTGTTTCGCCCACTGGACGACCGCGGCCGTCCCGGTGTGGGCCATGACGACGTAGGCGGCGTCCGCGTTCGCGCTCTCGATGTCGTCGTAGATGGGCGAGAAGTCCTTCGTTCCGCTCGCGTACCGCTTGTTGAGTGGAACGTCGACGCCGGTTTTAGAGAGCTGTTCGCCCAGCACCTTCGTCACCGGCTTCGTCCACGCGTAGTCCTCGGCGAGGACGGCGACGGACTTCCAGCCCATCTTGTCGAACTGCGACTTCGCGAAGTCGACCATGTTGACCCCGAGGAAGTGGGAGTTCACCGGACCGGTTCGGAAGAAGTACTTGTACTTGTCGTAGTTCTGCGCGACGCGCTTGCTCGCCTCCGGCGTGGCCGCGCCCGACCCCATGTGGACGGTCTTCTGTTGGGCGATGGAGTCCATGAGGTTCAAGAGCACCTCGCTGGTGAACACGCCGGTCGTGAAATCGACGCTCTGCCCGACGGTGAGGTTCTGGTACTTGGATTTCCCCGTCGAAGGGTCCTCGTGGGTGTCCTTGACGATGACCTTCACGTCCTCGCCGAGAACGCCGCCGTCCTCGGTGAGCTGTTTGGCCGCTAACTTCGCGCCGTTGGCGATGGACGCGCCGATGGGGTTCTTCGTCGGTTCGGGCGCGAGCACGCCGACTTTGATGGGTCCCGATGGGCCGCCGCCCCCGCTTCCGAGGCACCCGGCGAGCCCGACGGTTCCCGAGACGCCTGCCGTTTTCAGCACCGACCGACGAGAAAACAGCCCGGATGTTTTCGTTGTTTGATTGACAGGGCTGTTCTTCTTATTCTGGGTCGGTTTCCCGACGCCTTGGTTACTATCGTTAACCATCGTCTGTGTTGCCTATTGCAGAGATACATCATAAATATGCGGGTTGGTAGCACTCGGCCCGACGGAGGACGCGACCGACCTTCGCTCGTCGCCGGCGTCCGAAAAGCGGGCGAGGGGGTCGGCGTTCGCCTACACGTCCGGCGATTCGTCGATGCGCGGGACGCCGGCCGCGGTGATCGTCTCGCCGACGAGGTAGGAACTCGCGGGACTGGCGAGGAACTGCGCCACGTCCGCGATCTCGTCCGACGTGCCGATTCGGCGCTCCACGTCCTCGCGGTCGACGTCCTCGGCGGAGACGCCCATCTGCGATTCGAGTCCCGGCGTGGCGACGAAGCCGGGTGCGATGCAGTTCACGCGCACGTCGTCGCCCGCCCACTCGAACGCGAGCGTCCGCGTGAGGTTGATGACGCCGGCCTTCGCCGCGCCGTAGTGGCTCATGTACGGCGACCCGCGCTGTCCGGCGACGCTCGCCAGATTGATGACGGTGCCGCCGTCGCCAGCGCGCATGTGTTCGCCCGCGACCTGCGTGCAGTGGTAGGTTCCGGTGAGGTTGATGTCCACGATGGTCCGCCAACCGTTCGGGCTGATGTCGTCGAACCCCGCCATGAAACTCGCCCCGGCGTTGTTCACCAGACAGTCGATGCCCCCGAACTCCTCGACGGTGGCCTCGACGAGCGCCTCGACCGCGTCCCTCTCGGTCACGTCGCACTCGACCGCGAGGGCGTTCTCGCCGATCCCCTCGGCCACCGGGTCGACGTTCCCCTGCTCGCGCGAGCAGACGACGACGTTCGCGCCCTCGCGCGCGAACTGCTCCGCTATCTCGCGCCCGATACCGCTCGACGCACCGGTGACGACGGCGGTCCGTCCGTCGATGGAGAACCGGTCGTTCATCGCGGCCTCCGATTCGAACTCTTCGTTATCATCGTTAATTCGATTCCCTTGTTCCTCGCCATCGTTAATAAATACTCGGCTCCGTCGAATCTCCGTTAAGGTAATGTGTGATACCACCGCACATGGGGTATGGACGTACCAGCAGCGCTCCGCTCCGTGCCGGCGGGGAACGCCGCCCGCCTCTTCGAAGCGACCGCCGACCGCCGCGGCGACCGCGTCGCGGTCGAGATGAACGGCCGCGAACTCTCCTACGCGGATATCGCCGAGCGGGCGGCCGCCTTCGCGGGAGGACTCCGCGAGCGCGGATTCGAACCCGGCGACCGCCTCCTCCTCTACCTCCCGAACTGCCCCGAGTACGTCGTCGCGGTCCTCGGCGCGCTGCGGGCGGGGGTCGTGGTCTCGCCGGCCAACCCGCAGTACAAGGCGCGAGAACTCACCCACCAACTCGAAGACGCGGACGCTCGAATCGCGGTCACGCACCCGGCGCTGGTCGACACCCTCGCGGACGCGTGCGCGAAGACGAACCGTGACCCGACGGTCGTCACCGTGGGCGGGACCGGCGACGGCGTCGCGTTCGGGGACGTGACGGGAGACCCCGTGCTCGTCGAGCGCGACGCCGACGACACGGCGATGCAACCGTACACCTCCGGAACGACCGGCCGACCGAAGGGCGTCCTCGTCACGCACGAGAACCTCCGCGCGCAGGCGTTCTCCGGCTTCCGGTTCACCGAGCGGTCGCCGGATGAGCAGCGCGAACTCGCCGTCCTCCCGCTGTACCACATCACCGGCTTCGTCCACTCGACGTGGCAGTCGCTGGTGCGGGGCGGGACGGTTCACCTCTGGAGTCCCGCCGACTGGGACGCCGACGAGGTGATGCGGACCGTCGAGGAGTACGAGATAACCGGCTTCGTCGGCGTCGCCGCGATGTTCGTGGACATGGTGAACGCCGACTCGTTCGGCGACCGCGACCTCTCCAGCCTCGACACCGTGAACGAGGGCGGCGCGAAGATGCCGGTGGCCGTCCAGCGGGCGTTCGAGGAGACCGCCGGAGTCGAGATGACCGAGGGGTACGGGCTGACCGAGACGACCGCGGCGACGCACACCGGCGTCGGTTCCACCTTCGGCGCGAAACACGGCTCCATCGGACAGCCGCTCCGGATGACCGACTGCAAGGTGGTCGACGACGCCGGCGAGGAGGTTCGCCCCGGCGAGACCGGCGAACTCCTCGTGCGCGGCCCGCACGTGATGAAGGGCTACCACGACCGCCCGGACGAGACCGCCGCGGCGTTCACCGACGACGGCTACTTCCGAACCGGCGATATCGCGCGCCGGGACGACGACAACTACTACGAGATCGTCGACCGGAAGAAGCACACGATAAACACCGCGGGCTACAACGTCTATCCGAGCGAAGTCGAGGAGTTGCTGTTCGAACACCCGGACATCGCCGACGCCGCCGTGGTCGGCGTCCCCGACGAGCGCCGGAACGAGACGGTGAAGGCGTTCGTCGTCCGCGCACCGGAGGGCGACCTAAGGGCGGAAGCGGTTCGGGAGTTCTGCCTGTCGAACCTCGCGGAGTACAAGCACCCGCGGGAGGTCGAGTTCGTGGACGACCTCCCGCGAACCGCGAGCGGAAAGGTGCGGAAGTTCGAACTCGTGGAGCGCGAGGCCGACCAATGACCGACTACGACGCGGTCTTCTGGGACGTGGGCGGCGTCCTGCTCGACGTTTCGTCCGTCCGCGAGGCGCACGCGGCGTTCGTCGAACGACTCCTCGCGGAAAACGACGTCGAGGCCACCGCCGACGAATCGCTCGACGTTTGGCGGAGCGTCGTCGGTCGGCACTTCCGGGAGCGCGACGGAACCGAGTTCCGGTCGGCCTGCACGGCCTACGGGTTGGCCGTGGACGAGGTTCTCGGCCGGGACGTTCCCGACGACGAGTGGTATGCGCTGTTTCGCGCGACGGTTCGGGAGCACCTCCGCCCGAATCCGGGCGCGCGCGAGGTCACCGCGCGACTCGCCGACGCGGGCGTTTATCAGGGGATCGTGAGCGACGTGGACGCCGACGAGGGCGCGTTCATCTTGGACCACCTCGAAGTGCGCGAGCACGTGGACGACGTGACGACGTCGGAGGCCGTCGGCCGGACGAAACCCGACCCGGCGATGTTCGAGGCGGCGCTGGAGAAGAGTCCGGTTCCCGCCGACGGGACGGTGATGGTCGGGGACCGGTACGAACACGACATGGCGGGGGCCGCCGAACACGGCATCCACCCCGTGAGCCACGGCGCGGAAGACGGTCCCGCGGTCGAGCACGTCGTGGACGACCTCCGGGGCGTGCTCGCGGTCGTCGGCGTCGACGACTGAGCGCGCCGAACTTGGTCGAGTCGACGCGCCGGTCGAGTCGCTACCTCCCCTCGAAGTCGGGGGTTCGGCCTTCGAGGAAGGCCTCGACCCCCTCTTCGTGGTCGGCCGTCTCGAAGACGATGCCCTGCGCCGTCGCCTCGTCCGCCATCGCCCGGTCGAGGGGTTTGTCGAAGCCGTCCTGGACGAGGCGTTTCGCGTGACGGAACGCGACCGTCGGCCCGTTCGCGATTCGGTCGACGAGCGCGTCGACGCGCTCGTCGAACTCCTCGTCCGGGTAGACGTGGTTGAAGAGACCGAGGTCGGCGGCGCGCTCGGCGTCGCACACCTCGCCGGTGTAGACGAGTTCCTTGGCGACGTTCTCGCCGACGATGCGCGGCAGTAGGTACGAGGTACCCGCGTCGACGGTGAGGCCGACCCGCCGGAAGACGAACCCGATGCTCGCCGACGAACTGGCGAGTTGGAGGTCGCAGGCGATGGCGAGGTTCGCGCCCGCGCCGACCGCCGGTCCGCCCACCTTCGCCACCGTCGGATACGGACAGTCGACGACCCGGGACATCGTCTCGCTCGTGGTGCGTTCGAGCGCGGCGACGGCGTCGTCCAGCGACTCGTCGCTTTCGAGGCGTTCGCGCATCCGCTCGATGTCCCCGCCCGCGGAGAACGCGCTTCCCCGTCCGGCGACGACGACGCACCTGACGTCGTCGCGACCCTCGATTTCGTCGAGGTGGTCGCGGAGGGCGTCGGAAACGCCCCGGGTGAGCGCGTTCCGGGCGTCCGGTCGATTCAACGTGAGGGTGGCGACCTCGTCGGTCACGTCGAGGGTGACGGCGTCGGTCAACGCGACCACTCCGTGCTGTCGGGTAGCATACGCCACCATTGGCGTACGAAGGAATAAAACTTCGCCGCTTGTCGCACCATCGTTCGATATTTCGTCCTGAATCTTTCCAACGTTGTCCGGAAGGCGAAGATTTACCGTCGCGGCCGCACGATTACGAGCGAGATGACGAGCATCCATTCGGAGCGGCGGCGTCGCGGCCGCCACCGTCGGGAGGGGTCGGCGTGACCGAACCGGAGTCGTTTCAGGCGTTCATCGACGCTCACGGGTACCTCTCGTGGCTCGACCTCCGCGTCGAAACCGTCGAGGAGGGCTACCTCGAGATGCGGATTCCGTACGACGAGAAGCTCCTCAACCCCGTCGGGAATCCGAAGACCATCCACGGCGGCATCGCCGCGACGCTCGTCGACACCGCGAGCGGGTTCGTCCTCCGGACTGTCTTCGACGACCCCGCGAACGCGCGGCTGGCGACGACCGACCTCAACGTCTCGTACCTCCGGCCCGCGAGCGACGACCTCCTCGCGGAGGCGACCGTCGTCCGCGCCGGAAACTCGATGGGCGTCGTGGAGGTGACGGTCCGAACGACCGACGCCGACGGTGAGCCGACGGAGGCGGTCGTCGGCCGCAGTTCCTATCGGCTCTTTCGCTGAACGATTCGACGATGACACACGAAATGTTCGAACTCGACGGTCGCGTCGCGGTCGTCACGGGCGGAACGCGCGGCATCGGTCGCGCCATCGCGCGGGCGTTCGCCGACGCGGGAGCGGACGTGGTCCCGACGTCCCGGAGCGAGGATGCCGTCGACGCCGCGGTCGCCGACGTCCGCGACCGAGGGGCCGACTCGTTCTCGTGCCCGGTCGACGTCGCGAACGAGGACGACGTCGACGCCCTCTTCGAGCGAGTCGAGGCGGAACTCGGCGGCGTCGACGTGGTCGTCAACAACGCGGGAATCAATCCGGACGCGGCGCTCGGTCGCCCGGAGGCGGTCGACGCCGACGCGTTCGACGAGACCGTGGAGGTCAACCTCGGCGGCGCGTTCCTCTGCGCGAAGCGCGCCGCCGAGCACCTGCACGACGCCGGCGGAAGCGTCGTCAACGTCGCCAGCGTCGGGGGACTCGTCGGACTCCCCCGCCAGCACCCGTACGTCGCGTCGAAGCACGGACTCGTCGGACTGACGCGGAGCATGGCGCTCGATTGGGCCCCCGAGGTTCGCGTGAACGCCGTCGCGCCCGGCTACGTCAGCACCGAACTGACGGACGACCTCGAAGCGAACGACCGATTGCGCCGGTCCATCCTCGACCGAACGCCGCTCGATCGGTTCGCCGACCCGGAGGAGATCGCCGGACCCGCGCTCTTTCTCGCCAGCGACGCGGCCTCGTTCGTCACCGGAAGCTGTCTGACCGCGGACGGCGGGTGGACGGCGCGTTGAATCGACCCGAGCGACGCGCCTCGAGCGGGCCGGAGACTCGGTACGCTAATGAAGATCCGAGGGGAAACGTCACGAACGAGTATGTCTCGCCGACGGTCGAGTGCGTCCCGGTGGCAACTTCTGATGGTGGCCGGAAACTGCGGCGTCCTGCTCGGTCTCGCGCTCGCGGTGTTCGCGTCGAAACTCACCTTCCTCTGGGCGTCGCTTTTCAGCCTCGTTCTCGTCGTCGTCGCCGCGTACGATTACCGGACGAGCGAGGAGTACCGCGCGTCGCTCGACCTCGGGGACGAGTCGGACGAGGAGTAGGGCGGGGCGGAACGCGGTTCGGCGGAGTCACCGTCCCCACGTCCACCGCGCGTCGAGCACGTACCGATACAGCCCCGTGAGGCCGATTGCCCCGGCGTTCGCCACGAGGTAGGGGATGCTGCGCCACGTCACGAGAACGTAGAGGACGCCGAGTTGGAGGGGGATGGCGCTCCCGCGGACGACGTTCGTCTTGAGCAGTCCGACGAGGTACGAGACGCGACCCACGTTCCGGGTCGCTCGAAACGTCCACGCGTCGTTGAGAACGTACTGGAAGACGATGGTGAGCTCGATGGCGAGGAGCGCCCCCAGGAGGTAGTCGAGTCCGCCGTGTTCGACGAACGTCCAGAGGAGCGCCGTCTGCACCACCGAGGCGACTGCGCCGACGACGACGAACCGCCTGAGTTGCGGCGCGACCGGTCCGCTGAGGAGGTTTCGAAGGAACGCGCGGAACATCAGCCGTCTCCCTCCTGTTTCGCGGCCTCGCACCGGTTCGGGGCGGTCGACGTGATCGTATCGGTATCGACCCGCCCGTCGTCTCGGCGTGCGTCGGTGCGCGGCGCGTCCACGACGTACCATTTCGGCGTTCGGCTACTGAAAGTTCCGGCGTCCGTCCGCGGGCGCGGTTCCCGACCGGGACACCGGCCGGAGGTTTCTCCCGTGCCGAGAGCGAACCGGGTGCCGACGGGCGACGAGCGCGTCGGGAGAATCCAACGATGTCACCGGACACGTCTTCGATGCAAAACGACCGACTCGACCGAATCGAACGCGGTCTCGACCTGCTGTTCTCGACCGAGATAGCGAAGGAAATCCTCGACAGCGTCGACGTCGAGGCGCTCGACCGCGGAGCGAGCTTCGACGACGCGGTCGAGTACGAGCGACTCGGCGAGCTACTGGGTCGCGCGCTCGGACGCGGTCTCACGAGGCGGTTGCTCGACCGCGTCGCGAACGACCGCTTCGTCACGCGCGTCGTCGGTAGTTCGGTCGCCGGGCGACTCGGCGGGATGGCAGTTCGGGAACTGCTCGACCGAACCGACCCTGAGGAACTGCTGACGTGGCTCGCCGATTTCGGCGGTGCCACCGACCGGGAGTCGTTCGACGACGCGATTACCATCCCGGTCGAGAGCGACGGGCGCGAGTGAGAGGCCGCACGCCGCGGACGAAAGCTCGGTGCGGCGGTGTCCCATCGCCGCACCGCCACAACGCCTATTCGGTTCCCTCGGGTATCGATTAGTATGGTACGAGCCTCGACCCTAGTACTTCTCGCGGGAATCGTGCTCCTGTTCGTTCCGATTCCGCCGATCGCGACGATTCTCGGAATCATCGTCATCGTCCTCGGCGTCGCACTGCGGTTGCTCACCGACCGCTAGCGGTCGGTCGCCGGTTCGGCCGAGGGCGACCCCCTTCCGACTACATCTGCTCTTCCAGTCGTTCTATCATCTCGTCGGCGGGAAGCTCCGTCATCGATTCGTCGGCGAGTTTGAGGCGGAGCCGCGGACGGCCGACGTCGATGGGGACCTTCTCGGTGTCCAGAATGCCGAGGTCCTCGAGCCGCGTCTTCGTGCGCGAGAACGTCGCCTTGCTGGCGAGACCCACGTCCTCGCCCCACTTGCTGATGTCGTAGAGCAGGATGTTGTTCCGCGCCGCCACCAGCAAACTGATGGCGACTTCGTCCAGCCCCTGACCGCCGCGAATCTCGTCCAAGGACGTGAGTACCGTCGTGAAGTCCTCTTCCACCTGAGGCCCGATTTCGTCCTCCAGGGTTTCGCGCACCTCCGAAATCGGCGGAGTTCGGAGCGTGAACTCCTCTCCCTCCTCCCACGCCGACATCAACGAATCGCGCGCCGTCTCGACCAACTCGCCGTCGTCAGACTGCAACCCGTCGATTCGACGGTCGAACTGAACGAGCGTGACGATTCGGTCGTCCATCACCACCATCGAGCTCCGATAGACCTCGTCTACCGTCCGTAGGGACAGCTTGTCCCGGTGGATGAGGTCCGCCGTCTCGCTCGCTATCAGGAAGTCGTCGGCCATCGTCTTGAGCGTCTCCGAGGCGGCGATGATTCGGAGCTCCGGTAGCTCGTCCTCGAACTCGCTCGCGGTGACGACTGCGGCCTCCAATTGCGCCTGCGATGGATTGACGAACAGGATCGGCTCCGATGTTTCCTCGAAGAGTTCTACGAAGATATCCCCCATCTCCCGGTCGAGTAAGTCGGCCATCGACATGGATGTTTGAACAGACCCGACGTACTTAGTATTGAGTCAGTTAATTTAGGGTAATCCGGCGTTGTTTCGCGCGTTTCACGGAAAGCCAATCATACGACCGGCGGGGCTCCACTAACGCCGTCATTATCCGAATCAACGTCCCCGTAAACGCAATTTATCGGGCCGTTTCCCTGCCTCAAACACCCGCGTTGGCGGGAGATATCGTGGGGTTCCATAACGTTTTCGGCCCGATGATGACGTAATATGACAATGACAGGCGAACGACTGCGGACCGGGATTCACGGCCTCGATACCGTTTTGAACGGCGGACTCGCTTCGAAGCGCACCTACGTTCTCCGCGGCGACGCCGGCGCGGGCAAGACCCTCACCGAATTACGGTTTCTCGAAGCCGGAGCGGAGGACGGCGAGACGACCCTGTTCGTCCACCTCTCCGAGACCGAGGACGAACTTCGAGAGAAGGCGGCGTCGGTCGGTATCGACGCCGAGGCGATCTCGTTTCTCGACCTGCGCGCCGATACCCCCGAGGCCGACGGCCGACGGGAGACTTCGCGGCGACCGCGGACGACGCGGCTCTCGTCGGTCGACTCTCCGAGCGCATCTCCTCGCTCGACCCCGACCGCGTGGTCGTCGACCCGGTCGCTCGCCTCAGGGACGTCCTTTCGAGCCGGGAGCGGTACCGCGAGGAGGTCGTCGGACTGGGTCGGCATCTCAAAGAACGCGGCGCGACGGTGCTGTTCACCTGTCGCACCGACCGACACGGGGACGACCTCTCGCTCGTCGAAGACGGGCGGTTCGAACTACGGACGGGCGAGCGAACCCGGACGCTGACGGTGCCGAAAACGCCCACCGAGGGCGCGCGAGACGGGGCGCACGGGGTTCGCATCTCCGACGACGGCATCGACGTCTTTCCCTCGTTCGACCCCGAGGTTCACGACCGGGACTTCGAACCCGAGAGCGTCTCCTCGGGCATTCCGCAGGTCGACCAGTTGCTCCACGGGGGCATCGAACGCGGCACCGTGACCGTCCTCAGCGGACCGACCGGCGTCGGCAAGACAACGTTCGGTACGCAGTTCATGAAGGAGGCGGCCGGGCGCGGCGAACGCTCCGTCATCTACATGTTCGAGGAATCGACCGAGACGTTCCGCGAGCGCAGCGGAGCCATCAACGTCCCGGTGGCCGCGATGGTCGAGGACGGTTCGCTCCACTTAGAGGAGATAGAACCCGTCGAGCGGTCGGCTATCGAGTTCGCCACCGCGGTTCGACGGGAGGTCGAGAACCGCGGCACGGACATCGTGATGATAGACGGCGTCGAGGGGTACAACGTCTCGCTCCGGGACGACAGGCTGAACCTCGTCGAGACGCTGCAGGCGCTCTGTCGCTACCTCCGAAACATGGGGGTGACCGTCATCCTCGTCACCGAACAGGACTCGCTGACCGGTCGGGTCGAGGCGACCGGCGAGGGCATCAGCTACCTCGCCGACAACATCATCCTGCTGCAGCACCTCGAACTGGGGGGCGAGATGCGGAGGGCCATCGGCGTCCTGAAAAAGCGCACGAGCGACTTCGAGCATCTCCTTCGGGAGTTCCGCATCACGGAGCACGGATTCGAGGTCGGCGAACCGATGGCGAACGTCCAGGGCGTGCTCACGGGGATGCCCCGGATTCGAGGGGAAGCCGAGTAACCGCCCTCTCGAACGCCCGCACCGGACTCGTCGGTACGCGACGAGCGACCTGCACCGGCGGTTCGAATCGGCATCGGCGGTTCGACGGACCAACCGCGCGAAAGTTCACTCCACAAAACTTATTCCAAACTGGACGAAGCATCGAGCGAGAACGCGACCGACAGAACCGACGACCCTATCCCCCAACCCATGACGTTACGACGCATCGCGACCGGCACGGCGTACGGCATTATGAGTATCTTCACACTGGCGTGTCTGTTCGGCGGCGACCCGGACGATATCTGAAACCGTCCGCGACGACCGAGAGACGCGCACCCTTTCTCCCGCCCCTTCGAGGTCCGTTACGAACGGGTATGGTTGCAACGCGGGCGTTCGCCGTCGAAACCGCGGGCGGAAGGGCGGCGAACGGATGAGGCGCTCCGCGCCCGACCGTCAGACGCGCGCCTGACTGACTTTCTTGTAGGTGCGCGCCGACCTCCACCGTATGGCACTCACGACCGCTCTGTTCGTCGCCGGGGTGGAGAGAAAAGACGGACGGTGGCCGGGATGACCGAACGGACGATAGATATCGAACTGCTGGTCGCGGACACTCCCGAGGACGCACCGGCCGTCGAACCGAACTCGCGCGTCGACGTGTCGGTTAACGGTCAGATGTACCCGACCGCGAAACTGACCGACGGTCGTTACGTCGCGTGGTGGTTCGAGGCGACCGCGCCGCCCCCGGACGCCCGGGTGGCGACCGAGTGGGTGGCCGCACCGACCCGCTACCTCGCGGCGGCGACGTTGGGCGAACTGTGGGAGAACCCGACCGCCTTCGACTCGCTCACGAAATCGTCCATCTCGTGAGCACGTCCCGGACGGGGGCTATCGCGGCGCGAACACCGGGGCGGGCAGTCCTTTCATCTCGATGCTGTCGACGAACTCGACGGCGTCGCCGACCTCCGCGCGTCCCTCGATTCGACCGAGGAGGCGCGCGTCGCCGAGGTCGACGACGGCGACTTGGTACGGTCCTTCGACCCCCGCGGGCGGTACGTTGATCGTGGTCTCGCTGTGAACCTCGCCGGTCTCCGGGAGTCGGCGGGGAGCGAGGTCGCGGTCGCCGCACTCGATGCACGCGCGCTTCGGCGTGGCGGTGACGTGGCCGCACGACCGGCATTCGAGTCCGAGCAGTTCGCCCGCTCGGAGGCGCGCCCGCCAGTCGGCGTACGTCGCGGCGTCCCCCTCGGACGGGTCGTTCGAACTCACGTTCGGGCCTCCATGACGGTGACGACGGTCGTCGCGGCGTCGCCGCCGAGGTTGTGCGCGACGCCCGTCGCGGCCCCCTCGACCTGGCGACGGCCGGCGTCGCCGCGAAGTTGCCCCGTCAGCTCCACGATTTGGGCCGTCCCGGTCGCCCCGATGGGGTGACCCTTCGCCTTGAGACCGCCGCTCGGGTTCACCGGGATGTCGCCGTCGAGGTAGGTGCGACCCTCGGCCGCCGCCCGCCCGCCGGTGCCGTCCTCGAAGAAGCCGAGCGCTTCGATGGCGAGCACCTCCGCGCCGGTGAAACAGTCGTGCACCTCGGCGAAGTCGACGTCGTCGGGGGTGACGTCGGCCTGCGCGTAGGCTTCGGCCGCGGCGTCCCGGGCGGCCCGCGTCTCGGTGAGCGACGCCTTGTCGGCCAGCGGAACCGCGTCGGTGCTGTGGCCGACGCCCGCGACGGAGACCGGTTCGCCGGCGAAGTTCTCGGCGAGGTCGTCGGCGACGACGACGACCGCCGACGCCCCGTCGGAGAACGGACAGCAGTCCATGAGGTGGAACGGGTCCGCGACCGTTGGGCTCTCCAGCACCTCCTCGACGGTCGCGTCGCGGCCGAAGTGCGCGTTGGGGTTGTACCGGCCGTGGTGGTGGTTCTTGACGGCGACCTCGGCGAGCTGCGCCTCGGTCGTCCCGTACTCGTGCATGTGGCGCTTGGCGAGCAGCGCGAACACGCCGGGGAACGTGAGCCCCGCCGGTTGCTCGTACTGGCGGTGGGCCGCGCTGGCGAATATCTCGGTCATCTCGCCGGTGCCGAGACCGGTTTCGGGGGTGCACCGCTCGACGCCGCCGACCAAGGCCACGTCGTGGACGCCGGATTCGACCGCCTGAACGGCGTGTTTGAAGGCGTTCGACGAGGTGGCGCACGCGTCCTCGAATCGTTGGCAGGGGATACCCTGGAGACCGACGTGCGTCGCCAGTTTCGGCGCGAGGTGCGTGTCGCCCTCGGCCTGCCCGCCCAGCGCGTTGCCGAAGTAAAAGGCGTCTATCTCGTCGAGCGTCGCACCGGCGTCGTCGATGGACGCGAACGCGGCGTCCGCGAAGAGCTCTTCGAGTGGCCTGTCGTGCGGGCCGAACTCGGTCATCCCGGCACCCACGACGGTAGCTCGTGACATGATTACACGTTTTTCGAGCGACACTAAGAAATTACTGCTCACCGCATTCTTCCGCCGAACCGCCGCGTATCGAAAAGACTATACTTTCGATTCGAAACACTTGTAGCGTCGTGCCCCGCTTCCCGAACCCGATACGCCTCCTCATCTTCGCCATCGGTCTCGCGCTCTCCCGCGTCGGTCTCGTCTCCCGGAAAAACGTCCGTCGAACCACCGACCTCGCGTGGCCGCGCATCGTCACCGGTCTGGCGCGGATGTCGAAGAACGCCGTCGACGTCGCCTTCGTCGGCATCGCCGTGGGACCGGTGGCCATCGCCGGGGTCGGGTTCGCCACGCCGTACTGGGGCGTCGCGTTCTCGCTCGGCGGGGGGTTCGCGGGCGGAACCATCGCGCTCGTCTCGCAGCGATACGGCGCGGAGGCGTTCGACGAACTCGGACGGGCGATTCGGTCGAGCGTCGCGCTCGTCCTCGCGGTGTCGCTCCCCGTCGCGGTCGTCTTCGGACTGTTCCCGGCGGAACTCGTCTCGGTGATGACCGACGACGAGGCGGCCATCGGGTTCGGCGCGTCGTACCTCCGCATCCTCTCGGTCGGCGTCCCCTTCGCCGGACTCAACCTCGTCGGCAGTCGCATCTACATCGGCGCCGACGACGCGTGGACGCCGATGCTGGTTCGGACCGGCGGCGCGCTCGCGAACATCCTCCTCAGCGCCGCGTTCGTCTTCGGACTCGGGATGGGCGTCGAGGGTGCCGCGCTGGGGACGGTGCTCGCCAACGTGGTCGTGACCGTCGGGTTCGCCGTCGGTCTCGTGGCCGGTCGGCTCCCCGGCGGCGGGGAACTCCCCATTCGGGTCGACCCGTTCGCCGACTACCTCGACGCGGAGACGCTCCGTCGACTCGTTCGAATCGGTCTTCCGGTCGTCGGGCGAAATCTGGTGTGGACCGTCGCGAAGTTCCCGATGCTCGCCATCGTCGCGCTGTTCGGGCCGAGCGTGGTCGCCGCCTACGTCATCAGCCGACGCGTCTGGGGGCTGATGAACACCCCCGGCTGGGGGTTCGGACTGGCGTCCAGCAGCCTCGTCGGGCAGGAACTCGGCGGCGGCGACGAACGCGCCGCCGAGACGTACGCGCGCGACGTCATCGTCTTCTCGGTGGCGACCTACGCGGTCGCCGCGGTGGTCGTCTTCCTGCTGGCCGAACCCATCGTGCTCTCGTTCGGCGGCGACCCGGCGGACCCCTCGGTTCCGGTCGCGGTGTCGCTCGTCTACGCGGCCTGCGTCGCGGTCGTGGCGCAGGGAATCAAGGGCGCGGCCGCCGGACCGCTCGACGCCAGCGGCGACACCCGCTGGCCGTTCTACAGCCAGATAATCGGGATGTTCGGCTGCGCGATACCCCTCGCGTACCTCGGTGCCGTCACCTCGCTCGGACTCGCGGGCCTGTACCTCTCGTTCGTCGCCGAGGCGGCGGTGCCCGCGGCCATCAACTACCGCCGCTTCTCGACCGGAAAGTGGAAGGCCATCAGCCGGGAGTTCCGCCCCGGCGGTTCCGTCGCCGACGACTGAGAGCGAGTCCCCGTCGAAACGCCTTCGTACCGCGACCGCCTCGGTCGCCGCATGGTTCACACGGCGGCCCACCTGCTCTCCCTGCTTCCCGCCGTCCTGACCCACGGCGTCGTCGGCTACGCGCTCGTCCGAACCCTGACGGACGAACCCCCGGCGCTCGGATTCCTCGCCGGCGTGCTACCGGATATCGACCTCTACTTCGGCCGACACTGGCGGTTTCCGCTCGTCCACCGCGGCGCGGTTCACACGCCGCTCTTCGTCCTCGGGTGTTGCGCCGCGCTCTACCTCGCGACCCGCGACCGCTCGGTCGCGGTCGCCGCCGGTCTCGCCGCCCTCTCCCACCTCGTCATCGATTCGTTCACGGACATGGGGATACCGTGGTTGTACCCCCTCAGCGCGCGCTACTTCTCCTACGACGTCGAGATGCACGGCGTCCGAAACACGATACTCATCTGGACGCTGGTCGGGGCGGCGCTCGCGGTCGACCGCCGGCGAGTTCGTCGCGACCGGACCGAGGACGACGGCTGAGACGCTAGCCGTCGACCACTTGGGGAACCGGCGAGGCGGGTTCCGACGCGTTCGTTTCGTCGCTCTGCGGGGAACGTACGCGCTCGTCAGGTTCCTCCTCCGGCGTCGACGCACGTACCTTCTCGCGTTTTTCGTCGCCGCGAACCGGGTTCCCGGAGAAATCACAATATTCATACTGTTCGATGCGGAATATTAAGTCACGTTCATGCTCGCAGCTCCCCTCCAAGCCTTTCCCGGCGGACTCGAACTGATAGTCATTTTCTTCTCGCTCCTCGTCTGGCTCGTTCCGCTGGCCGGTATCGTGCTGGTGCTCTACTACCTCAGAAGCATCGATAAGCGACTCGAACGGTTGGTCGAGCGCTCCGAGTAGACGCCCCGACGCCCGCCGCCCCCGACCGCGGTTCGCACGGCGAGTCCGGGAGTAATCGACCGTGTGCATCCTACGAAGTTTCGTTCAGCGTCCCCCACCAGAGAATCGGCAGCGACATCGCCAGTATCGGTAAGCCGAGGAGCGCGGCGACGAGCGTCCCGCCTTCGATGGTCAGGAAGAGAGTCGATTCGAGGGAGCGCGGCATCGTCGACCAGTGACGCCAGAACTGCTGCCACAGCCGAGGTAAGAACAGGAATATACCCACCCAGCCGAGCCACGCGGCGACCGAGACGGCGAGCCGAGCCGGCGGACGTTCGGAGAGACGACCCATGAGCGTGGTATCGTTTTCGGCGCTTCCGTATTGGTTTTACTGACACGCGGCCGACATCCTATCGGCGCGAGTCGACTTCCGTCCCGCGGAGTTCGGATGGTCGGACCGCCGTCCCCGCCGGCGAGCCTCAGGATCGCGGTTTCGGAGGCGGGATAGCTCCGAATGCGCTCGTTCGTCGTTCCCGAGCGTTCCAGCCGTAACCGTCGCTCCTCGGACGCGGTGCGCGACGGTTCGGACGAGGCGGGTTCGTCCTCGGTATCGAACTCGGCTACCAGAGGGACTGGACGACGTTCGCGTCGATGAACGACGAGACGCTGATGATGAGCGTCATCCCCACCGCGAGGAGGACGACGATGCGAACGTGCCACAGCCAGTACCGCGGCAGGAATCGCTCGTGGAGCCCCTCGCCGAGTTCGGCCATCGCTTCCCGACCGTAGTTCCAGCCGACGAACACCGTGACGAGGAAGATGCCGGACGGGAGCAACACCTCGCTGGCGACCGAATCGAACAGTTCGAGCGTTGCCGTGTTCAGCGCGGTCGGAACGCCGAGGAGGAACGCGGCGACGCCGAGCACCCCGGCGACCACCGGTCGCCGAACCGGGTAGTTATCGACGAAGTACGCCGTGGGAATCTCGAGCAGGCTGATGGACGACGAGACGGCCGCGATGAGGACGACGAGGTAGAACACGACGCCGAGCGCCTCCCCCGCCGGAAGCGTCCGGAAGGCGTTCGCGATGCTGACGAAGATGGCGCCGGCCCCCGCCTCGCCGGGCCGCACGCCCTGCGCGAAGAGCAGGGGAAACACGATGAGACCGGCGAGGTAGCCGACGAGCGTGTTCACGACGACGATGGCGATTCCGTCGGTGACGAGGCTCTCGGAGTCCTCGACGTACGACGCGTAGGTTATCATGATGCCCGAGCCGAGGGACAGGGTGAACAACACTTCCCCGACCGCGGCGGGGATGAGGGTGTCGAGGTTCGAGAAGAGGTACTGGAAGTCGGGTTCGAGGAAGTACCGGTACCCGGCGGCCGCTCCCGGGAGGGTTCCGGCGTAGAGCGCGAGCGCGACCATCAGGAGGACGATGGCGGGAACCATGATTTTGGTCGCCAGTTCGATGCCGCGCTCGATGCCGAACGCCACGATTCCGACGGTGACGAGGAGGAAGAGCGCCCCGTAGAACAGCGCGTCCGCGCCGGCGGCGGCCGCCTCGAAGTGCGCGGCCGGTCTGGCGAAGTACGCCCCGGTCGGGCTTTCGAACAGGTAGCGCATCACCCAACCGCCGACGACGCTGTAGTACGCCACGACCCAGAACGACGTCACGGCGGCGAGCGCGCCGGCCGCCTTCCACGCCCGGCCGCCGGCCCCAAAGGCGTCGACGACGTTCCGGTGCGTCCGTCGCCCCATGGTGAACTCCGCCAGCATCGCGGGAAGTCCGATGAGCAGGACCGCGACGAAGTCGGCGAGCAGGAACGCGGAACCGCCGTGGCTCGCGGCTTCGTACGGAAAGCGCCATACGTTGCCGAGCCCCACCGCGCTCCCTATCGCCGCCGCGATGAAACCGAGCCGCGACCCCCAGTGCTCGCGGCCGGGGATTCGACCGGTTAGCCCCGACGTATCATTGGTACTTTGTGGCATATAATGATCGATGGCGAAAATTAATAATATCGATATTGGCCGATTCTTCGAAACAGAGGCCGCTCCGGCCGGTCTTTTACCGCTGGCCGTGCTACGGTGAGGCATGACCGAGGGAGTGAACGCGACCGAGTACCACGAGCGGACGAAACACTCGCCGGAGAGCGTCGGCGGCGGTCGATTGGATTGGGAGAACCAGCCGACGCCGTACAAGACGTACGCCGACGTCCCGCGGGTGGGGCTCGCCCGGTCCGTTCGACCGCCCCAACTGCCGACGCTCTCGGCGCTTCGCTGGCGGGTTTCGGACGCGGGCGAAGGAACGAATCCGGCCGTCGACCGCGAGATTCTCACGCAACTCTGCTACTACGCCGCGGGCGTCACGCGCGAACTCCCGATTCCGTCGCGGTCGCCGCTCCGGAGGGACACGGCCCGCTACCGGGCGGCCTCGTGTACCGGGAAACTGTATCACGTCGACCTCTACCCCGTCGTCGGCGAGGGCGTCGAGGGCGTCGACCCCGGCGTGTACCACTTCGACCCGACGACCCTCTCGCTCGACGCGCTCCGCGAGGGCGATTTCCGGGGCGTCCTCGCCGCGGCCAGCGGCGGCGAAGCGCACGTTTCCGACGCCCCGGTCGCGTTCGTCGCCACCTCGACGTGGTGGCGGAACGCGTGGAAGTACGGCGACCGAACCTACCGCCACGCGTTCTGGGACTCCGGAACCGTCCTGGCGAACCTCGCGACGGTCGCCCGCGCGCTCGAACTCCCCGCCGACGTCGTGACCGGTTTCGCCGACGAGGAGGTGGCCGCGCTGCTCGGCCTCGACACCGCCGAGGAAGCGCCGCTCGAACTCGTCCCCGTCGGCTCCGGCGCGCCCGCCCCCGACGCACCCCCGGTACGAACGATCGACCCCGAGACGGAACCGCTCTCGGAGCGCGTCGTCGACCACCCGCTCATCCGCGAGGCCTACGTCGGTTCGTCGCTCCCGGACGGAGACGCCGCCCGCGACTGGCGCGAACGGGCACCCCGCGAACCGCTGACCCGCGAGGCGGGGGACGGCGAGCGCGTCCCCCTCGAACCCGTCGGCCCGGAGCGAGCCTCGAAGGTGCCGCTCCACGGGACGATAACCCGCCGGGGTTCCTGCCGGGAGTTCGCGCGCGACGACCTCAACTTCCGGAAGGTGTCGACCGTCCTCGACCGGGCCGTGAGCGGCGTTCCCCTCGACGTGCGGCGCGCCGACGGTGCGCTCCAGTACGTCGACTGTTACCTGCTGGTAAACGGGGTCGAAAGCGTCGACCCCGGCGCGTACCACTACCACCCCGAGGCCGGTGAACTGGAACGACTCAAAGCCGGAGAGTGCCGGACGGAGGCCGGACACCTCGCGCTCGACCAGCGACTCGGCGCGGACGCGGCCGTCTGCGCGTACTTTCTGGCCGACCTCGACGCCGTCACCGACCGACTCGGAAGCCGGGGTTACCGCGTCGCCCAACTCGAAGCCGCGCTCGCCGGCGGCAACCTCTACCTCGCCACCTACGCGCACCGCGACCTCGGCGGCACCGGACTGACCTTCTACGACGACGCGGTTGCCGAGTTCCTCTCGCCGCGCGCGGCGGGCCAGACGCCGATGTTCCTCTACGCGCTCGGGCGACCGGCGTGACCCCCGCCGGGCGACGACGGTACTCGCCTCGGGGTTTCCGCGCCGACGTCCCCGTCGAAACGGTCATGATTCGGGCGAGCGTACCGTGTTACTGAGTACCACACCGGCGGTTTCGTTCCGCCGGCGTGTAGTGCTCCGGCCGCATCGGAGGGGGAAAACATGACACCGAAAACACGAGAAGAAACGCTTCGAAGCGTCGAACTCTACCGCTTCGACGGAGCCGACGTGTGGCAAGAGGGCGACGAGCGCGCCCGACTGCGCGGGTACTTCCCGCTCTCGCCCGGGACGCCGGGGGCGGGGGAGGTCGCCGGCGAGAGTCTGATGATGGTCTGCATCGAACTCGAACCCGGCAACTATCTCCCGACTCACCGCGACAGCGCCGAGGAACTGCTCCACGTGACCGCCGGGCGGGTGGAAGCGACCGTCGGCGACGAGACGATCGAACTTGCGGCGGGCGAGGTGACCGTCGTTCCGGTCGACGCTCCGCACGGCCTGCGGAACGTCGGCGACGAGACCGCGCACGTCCTCGGGATATTCCCGAGCAACGAGTTGACCGCCACGTTCGAGGAACCGCTGGAGCCGTTCGGCACGGACGTCGTCACCGTCGGCCCGGAACCGAACGTCGAGTAACGGGCCCGACGACGGGGTCGGCGACCGCCTTTTTCTGCCCGCCCGTGGAATCCGAGACCATGATAGTCGCCGAGCGGGAGAACAGCTATCGGTTCATCACGCAGCCCGACCACGCCGACCTGTCGGGGCAGTTCGCCGAACGCTGGGGAAACGACGAGGTCGAGCGCCCGAAACCGTCCCCGCCGATGGTGCTCGCGGCGTACACCCACGATAACGGCTGGTGGGAGTACGACCTTCACCCCCACCTCGACGAGGACGGCGAACCGATCGGGTTCACACGGATACCGGCGGACGCGTGGATCGACTGCTACGATCGGGGCGTCGACAACGTCGTCGAGATGGACCCGTACGCGGGTCTCGTGGTGTCGATGCACGGGACCGGCCTCCGTCGCCGGCGGTACGGCCTCTCCCCGTCGATGCCCGACCTGTCGTCCGAGTTCGCGGCGTTCGTCCGCCGGCAGGAGGAGCGCCAGGAACGACTCCTCGCCGAACTGCGCGACGCGAATCGCCACGGGTGGCTCTCCGAGGCGGACGAGTCGTTCCTCGCGGCGCTCCACGAGCGCGGAACGCCGCCCGAGGACTACGACGGACGCCTCTGGTTCGATTACAAACTCCTGCAGGCGTGGGACACCCTGTCGCTCTCGTTCTGCACCACCGAATCGCCGCCCGGCTACGACCCCATCGGCGCGGTGCCGACGGCCCCCGGCGCGCCGGACGAGACCCTGTCCATCGCCGCGCTCGGCGGGGACGAGTTCCGGGTGGAGCCGTGGCCGTTCGAGGAGTCGCCCGTCCGCGTCTCGGTGCCGGCGCGAACCGTTTCGAAGAGCGACTTCGACGGGGAAGACGGACTGGTTCGAGCCTACTACGGAAGCGAGCGCGAAACGGTGACGTTCACCCTCCGCCGGTGAGGGGGCGGGGACGCGCGGTGAATTCGAGTTGTTCGCCCCGAAACCGGCGGAGGGATTTTCGGGACGACACGAGTTCGTCGACGACGACCGAGATGTGGATAGAGCCGAGCACGCCGCAGAAGACGGAGGTCAAGGGCGGGTCGGGTCGCATCGCGAACGTGAAGTTCGGTAACGAGTCGGCGGGGAGAACGGCGGTTACCGCGACTTCGACTTGAAGGTGACCGCCGATACGCGGTTCCCGAACGTCGACCCGAAGAGCGACGGGGGACCGTACTTCCTCGTCGCGGTGAGCGGAAAAGCGGTCGCGCGAAAGGACGCGAAGTGGGACCATCGAGTACCGGTCCGGCGGATAGCGCTTCGAGGTCTCGCGGCGGCCGACGGAGGGGTACGACCGACGGGCCGTGCCCGAGAGGTCGCGGCGAGCGAGGATCGGCCGTAAAAATCGATTCGCATAACCGCCGTCAGCTACTCTATTTTCGTGCCGAAACGTGCGAGCGCAGGGAGAACACTCACGGTATCATGGTAGAGAGTGCCTTGCGCGTTTGCTAACAGATCCCTCACACCCCTCCCTGCTCCCGCCGATTGTTCGTTTTCCGCGCGCGAGACGCGACCGGCGGGTAGCCGCCGAACCGAAGGCGGCGCGGGAAAGCGATTATCCTTCGCCGATGAGTCGCTCCTCGTCCTCCCAGAACTCCTGGCGCAGTTGGTACTTCTGTACCTTCCCGGTCGCCGTCTCGGGGAGGTCGTCCTGAATCAGGATCTCCCGCGGGACCTTGTAGCCGGCCATCCGTTCGCGGCAGAACTCCTCGACGCCGTCTTTCGATAGCTCCGCGCCGGCTTTCGGCACGACGATGGCCGTCACCATCTCGCCCCACTCCTCGCTCGGGGTGGGGATGACCGCCGCCTTGGCGACGTCGGGGTGGTCGTAGAGGTGGTCCTCGACCGCTATCGAGGAGACGTTCTCGCCTCCGGAGATGATGATGTCCTTCTTCCTGTCCTGGATGGCGACCATCCCGTCCTCGTCGATGGTGGCGAGGTCGCCCGTGTGGAAGTAGCCCGGAAGGCGGTCGTTGAACGCCTCCTCGGTCGCCTCCGGCTTGTTGAGGTAGCGGTCCATCACCTGATTACCCTGCACGACTATCTCGCCCATCGTCTCGCCGTCGCGGGGGACGTCCTCGCCGTCCTCGTCGACGACGCGCACGTCGGTGCAGAGCGTCTCGCTCCCCTGTTTCACCTTGAGCGAGCGCCCGCGCTCGGCCAGTCGGCGGGGGGAGTTCGACGTCGTGATGATAGGCGCGGTCTCGGTCAGTCCGTAGATGTGGATGATGCGCCAGCCGATGTCGTCCTCGATGGTCTCGATGGTCGCCGTCGCGGGCGCGCTCCCGGCGGTGGCGATGCGAACGTCGCGGTCGCCCGTCGTCTCGACCTCGGGATTCTCGTCGTAGTGCGCGATGATGCGGTTGAGCACGGTCGGCGCGCCGCACATGAACGAGACGTCGTAGTCGCGCACCTTCGAGAGCGTTCGCTCGGGCGTGAACTTCCGCAGGCAGACGTGCGTGCCGCCGGTTCCCGTGATGGCGTAGGTGTGGCCCCAGCCGTTGCAGTGGAACATCGGCAGCGTCCAGAGGTACGTGTCGTCGTCGCGTATCTCCATGTGCTGGTTGAGCACGAGCGCGTGCCAGTGCTCGGTTCGGTGAGTTCTGACGACGCCCTTCGGGTCGCCGGTCGTCCCCGAGGTGTAGTTGATGCTCGCGTCGTCGTCCTCGGAGATGTCCGGGCGCTCCGGCGGTTCCGAGGAGGCGTCGTCCACGAGGGTCGCGTAATCGAGCCAGTCGCCGTCGATTCGGTCGGCCTCGTACCCGACGAACCGCTCCGCCGGGACCGAGTCCCGCACCGCCTCTATCTTGTCGGCGAAGTCGTAGTCGGCGATGACGACCGATGCCTCGCAATCGTCGAGGATGTACTCGTAGTCCTCGGGGACGAGGCGGTAGTTCATCGGGACGTACACCGCGCCGAGTTGGTTGGTCGCGTACAGCGATTCGAGGAAGTAGTGCGTGTTCGAGGCGAGCATCGCCACGCGGTCTCCCCGCCCGATACCGAGGTCGGCCAGCGCGTTCGACAGACGATTTACCCGTTCGTTGAACTCCCCGTACGTGTACTCCGTGCCGTCGTCAGCGATGACGCCGACGACGTCGTCGTAGCAGTCGACGGCGCGGTCGAGGAAGTCCAGCGTGGTCATTTCCGTCTTCATGAACCGTCGTTCGAGTCATTTCCGGGGGACGGGGTAAGTATTTCGCCTCGTGTTATCACTTCTCAGTGTCCGGCTCGCCCGTCGCTACCCCTCTCCGGGGAGCACCGCGTAGCAACCGAGCGCGACGGCCGAGAGCGCCGCCAGCGCGAGGAACGCGGCGTCGAAGCGGTTCGCGTCGGCGAAGAGGCCGACGAACGTGGAACCGGCCGACCCGACGAGGAAGAAGCCGGTGCGGAGGAACCCCCACGCGGCCCCCTCGACGTGGTCGGGGAGCGCCCCGACGATGTAGGCGTTCGTGACGGGCGCGATGGCCATCCGCGTCCCGAGAACCGCGACGACGACCGCGAGCGCCGCCACCCCCGACGCGAGCGTGAGCGCGACCGGCGTGACGACGCCGACGGCGGTGACGACGAGGAGGACGGGTTTGACCCCGACGCGGTCGGCGGCGTTACCCGCCACCAACTGCGAGAGCGCCCCCGCGACGAACATGAGTCCGTAGAGGAGCGCCGCGGTCCGCTGGTCGAGTCCCTTGACCTGTTCGAGGTACGTCGGCAGGAACGCGGTTAGGCCCTGAAAGACGAACAGGAGGAGACCGACGGCGGCGGACGAGGCGAACACCGACCGGTCGGAGAGCGTTCCGGCCACGTTCCGGAGGAGGCGGGTCGAACGCGGGGCGTCTCCCTCGGCGTCCGTCTCCGCGCTGGGGTTCGCCTCCTCGGACGTTCGCTCCGGGACGACTCGCCACGCAAGCGCGGCGACCGCGAAGAACGGTACCGAGAGACCGGCGAGGATGAGTCGCCACCCGACCCGCCCGACGAGGGCGGTCGCAGCGCCGGGGAGCACCGCGGAGCCGACGCTTCCCGCGGCGAGCGTGACGCCGAACGCCGCGCCCGCCCTCCGCGTGAACGCGCGCGAGAGCACGGTTCCTCGGCTCGGCCCGTACAGTCCGGAACCGAGTCCGAAGGCGGTGGCCCCGACGAAGAAGACGGCGAACGCCGGGGAGAGGCCTATCAAGCAGAGGCTCAGCCCCGAGAGGCAGAGGCTCGCCGCGAGCAGCGCGCGTTCGCCGACTCGGTCTATCAACACCCCGGCCGGGAACTGCATCAGGGCGTAGCCGACCCAGAGCGCCGTGATGGCCAGCCCGGCGGTCGCGTTGGAGACGGTGAACGCGGCCTTTATCTGCGGCAGCAGGGGCGGGATGAGAAAGCGCAGTCCGAGCGTGAACGCCCACCCGACCGCGACGACGGCGAGCAGCCGACCCCGACCGTCGCCGCGAAGTCCGCGCACTCCGTCCCGGAGGTGAGCGACGACCGACCGGCGACTCGGCGACATCGATGCTGTGCGTCGAACGTGGGCGGGCGGGCGGTTAAACGGGCGGATGGCCGCCAATCTCTCCGGTATCGAAGTCCGCCGCGCGACCGAGGAAACGAATAACTCGGTCGGCGTCGACGAACCGGTATGGGGGGACGCTCGGAGCACGGAGGCGACGGAGACGAGTCGCACGGGGACCCGCGCGGTTACGGCCCGGAGGGGCACGCCGCGCCGGGCGGACTGTCGCTCGCCGCGAACGGATTTCGGTTCGAACCGACGGAGACGCGGTTCGAACCCGGTACCGCGACCGACTGGACGTTCCGAATCCGCGACGACGACGGGGTCGTGACCCAGTTCGAGGAAGCGCACGGCGAACGCATCCACCTCGTCGTCGTCCGGCGCGACCTGACCCGCTTCCAGCACCGCCACCCGACCGTCGACGGGGACGGGACGTGTCGCGTGAGCGATTTTTCCCTGCCGGAACCCGGCGCGTACCGCGCGTTCGCGGACTTCGTCGCCGACGGTCGCCCCGCGACGCTCGGGTTCGACCTGTTCGCTCCGGGGTCGACCGCCGTCGAACCGCGCCCCGATTCCTCGCGGCGAGCGACCGCCGAGGGGTACGCGGTCGAACTCCTCGCCGACCGAATCGCCGCCGGCGAACGGACGCGACTGGCGTTCGAGGTTCGCCGCGACGGCGAGCGCGTGTCCCGGCTCGGCGAGTACCTCGGCGCGCTCGGCCACCTCGTCGCGCTTCGGGAGGGCGACCTCGCCTACCTGCACGTCCACCCGGAGGCGACCGACCCCGAGAGCGGTCGGGTCGAGTTCGACGCGCGCTTTCCGACGCCGGGGCGGTACCGGCTGTTCTTCCAGGCCAAGCCGGACGGCGTCCTCGTCACCACGCGGTTCGACGTTCGCATCGACGGGTGAGCGCGACGCTCGGGCGGTTCTCGACGTCGAAAAAAGGAACGCCGTCCGCGTTCGGGTGCGACCGGTTTACGACGCGATCATGGTACGACAGCTCTCGGCGCACTCTTCGAGCACGTCGGCGCAGACCTGACAGTGCTCGGCGTCGTGGCGCGAACACTCCTCCGCGCACTCCTCGCACGCGCCCGCGCAGGCTTCCGCGAGCTCCTCGCTGTAGTTCGAGTTCCGGACCATGAACCGGGCGTGGAGGGTGGCGAGGTCGGCCACGTCCCGACAGAGCCGGAGACACTTGGCCATCTCCTCGCCTTCGCCGGCGCACTCGTCCGCGCACCACTCGCAGGCTTGCGCCGCCTCGAAACAGTTGTCCACGCACTCCGCGGCGTCGTCGTTGAGGTCGAGTTCGCTCAGTGCCATAGCGTTCCTAGAGACGGGACGCTCGCTTTTTCCGTTTGAGGCCAACGTCGTTCGACTCGTCGGCGCGAGCGCGTCGATGTCCGAAGGGAGCGCGGTACATATCTCGGATTCGAAGGCGAGTCGGCGGTCGGATTTCGCGTTCGTAAATCGCCGCGTTCGCGCGGTCGAACGTCCGGTCGTCGGGCCGCTCGCTCGGGGGGTTCCGCGCGGCGTTCGGACGGGACTCAGTCCGCGCCCTCGGAGTCCATCCGAGCGGCGAGCGCGTCGGAGACGTTCGAGAGGTGGGCCGCACCCCAGATCGCGACCGCGACGCCGCCGACGGTGTCGAACACCAAGTCGAGCATCGTGTTCGATAGCGAGTACTGGGCGAGGACGCTGTCCGTGTTCGTCATCGACGCCAGTCCGTCGAGTCCGAACTCCAGAAGCTCCCAGAGCACGCCGAACGCCAGCGTGAACACGAGGATGAAGACGACCATGAACTTCTTCGGAAGGTAGACGCTGTCGGCGTGGATGTCGAGCGCGCGCACCGTGGTGTAGCCGGCGGCGGCGACGAGCGACGAGGAGAGCGCGTGGGTGAGTTGGTCCCACAGGCCTATCGACTGGTACAGTCCGAGGGTACCGACCGCGTGGAGGAACACCGGCACGACGATCCAGAGCGTCAGTCCGGCGTCGATGGGCAACCGGAGGTTCCGTTCGAGCAGCGCGGGGAGTTCCATCAGCGCGAGCGCTATCGCCGCGTTGACGATGATGCCCACGTTCGTCTCGTACAGTCCGACGAGCAACACGCCGACGAGGACGAGTTGGAGCCCGCGAACCACCTGTCGCTGGCGGCGCTCGGAGAGGCGTCCCCGCCCGCCGGAGGGCTCCGCGACGGTCTCGCCGTCCGGTCGGTTGCGCTCGCCGCCGGCGTCGAAGCCGAAGCGCGCCGTGTCGACGCGGCGAAAGTACGCGTCGAACAGCACGCCGGCCGCGACGCCCGCGCCGGTCGCGGCGAGCAGCGACCACATCACCCTGCTGAGTCCCCGGAGGTTCTGCGTGCCGAGCGCCTGATCGGCGACCCACTGGACGACCGCCCACGTGCCGGCGGTCGCCATGGTCGCGGTGACGACGAAGAGCACCGCGAACGCCGGGGAGAACTCGACCGCGGTGAACGTGTCCAACTCGACGGCGATGACGAGCGCCAACCCCGCGACGGCGAGGAACGCCGCGACGGGACGCGGGAGCAACGAATCGAACGACACGTTGGCGACCGGCGCGGCGACGAAGAGGAGCGCCTCCCACGGGAGCATCGCCGTGGCGCTGCGATACGCGGCGACCGGCACCAGCGCGATGGCGACCGCCGCGAACGCCAGCCCCGCCCACAGGTAGTCGCCGTCGACGACGCTCACGAGCGCCGAGACGGCGATGGCCGCGACGAGCGTCCACGCCGCGACGGCGTTTCGGTTCCGGGGGACGAGCGCGTCGTCGCCGGGTTCGACCCCCTCGTCCGTTTCCCCCTCCTCGCGCGTCCCGCTCCCGACCATGGGTGCGATACGGGCGAGGGAACCAAAAAGAGCGCGTCGACCCGTCGGCCGCGGGACTCGGCGGGAGACGAAACCATAAGTGCGCTCGACCGCAGTAGACGAGACGATGACGAACCGCATCACGGTGTCGTTAGACGACGACGCGCGGACGGCGCTCGACGGTCTCGTGAAGCGAGCCGACAAACCCCGGAGCGAACTCGTCAGGCAGGCGCTCACCTTCTACGCCGCGAACTACGACGCGGCGACGGCGGACGCGGAACCGAACCTCGAAGCGTACCACCAGATGCTGTCGAGCGGCGAGCACGTCCTGCTCGACGTGGATTTTCTCCACTGCTTTCTGAACTACGTCGAGGACGAGTCCGGCGACCCCGACCCGGCGTTCCTCAAACTGGCGGACAAGGTCTCCGAGTACCACGCCCGCGAGTACGAGCACCGGTTCGCGTCGCTCGGCGAACTCCTCGATTGGCTCTCGTTCTGCGGGTTCCTGACGGTTCGGGAGACGGAGGGCGACACCTACCACGTCGTCTTTCCGACCGAGTCGGTCAAGTGGTTCATGATGCGGTTCGTCGAACTGAGCACGGCGCGCCTTCCGTTCGAACTGGAAGTGGAAGAGGGGGTTTCGAAGGTGCTCGTCACCGAAGTTCGCCCGGGCGACCGATGAACGGTTCACACTCGTTCACACGTCCTCACACTCCGGCGCACCGCGATGCACGGCGTTCTTAGGCGGGTTTTAAGTCCACCCGTGGGTTGTGACAGCATATCACGGCTATGGTAACGAACATCGTCAATCGACTCCGTTCCATCGGGCCGGGCGCGATGGTCGCCGCCGCGTTCATCGGCCCCGGGACGGTCACGACCGCGAGCGTGACGGGCGCTCGGTTCGGCTACGCGCTCGTCTGGACCATCGCCTTCTCCATCGTCGCCACCATCATCCTCCAGGAGATGAGTGCGCGGTTGGGGGTCGTCACCCGACAGGGCCTCGGAGAGGCGCTCAGAGACCAGTTCGACCACCCGACGCTGTCGGTTCTCAGCGTGGCGCTCGTCGTGAGCGCCATCGGTATCGGAACGGCGGCGTACGAGGCCGGCAACATCCTCGGCGGCGCGGCGGGCTTGGCGACCGTCACGGGCATCGGCCCGTCGTTCTGGGGACCCCTCATGGGGCTGTGCGCCGGCGCGCTCCTGTGGAGCGGTCGGTACGAGCTCATCGAGCGCGCGCTGGTCACCCTCGTCGGGGTGATGGCGTTCTCGTTCATCGTCGACGCGATACTCGTCGGCCCCGACCTGAACCGCCTCGTCCTCGGGTTCGTCCCGTCAGCGCCCGCGGGGTCGGCGTTCCTCATCACGGGCCTCATCGGGACGACCATCGTCGGCTACAACCTCTTCTTGCACGCGAGCAGCGTGCAGGAGCGGTGGGGCGGGCCGAACGACCTCCCCGAATCCAGAACCGACACCGTGGCCTCCATCCTCGTCGGCGGGGTCATCACGCTCTCCATCCTCGTCACCGCGGCCGCGGTCTTTCCCGCCGGAACGCGGATTCAGGACGTGGGGACGATGGCCGAGCAGTTGCGGCCGCTCGTCGGCGACCACGCGACGATACTGTTCAGCATCGGGCTGTTCGCCGCCGGGTTCACCAGCGCGACGACCGCGCCGCTCGCCGGCGCGTACGCGACGGCGGGGGCGCTCGGCTGGGACGTCGACCTGAAGTCGACGCGCTTCCGCGCCGTCTGGGCGACCATCCTCGGGGTCGGTACCGTCTTCTCCGCGCTCGGACTCGAACCGGTCGAGGCCATCGTGTTCGCGCAGGTCGTCAACGGGATACTACTTCCCGTCGTGGCGGTGTTCCTCATCTACGCCATGAACGACCGCAGCGCGCTCGGCGAGTACACGAACACCACCGTTCAGAACGTCCTCGGCGGCGTCGTCACCGTCATCGTGATCTGGCTCGGCCTCCGCGCGCTCTACACCGTCGGCCAGGATTTGGGGGTGTTCTGAGTGACCGGCGAAACGCGCGTCGGCGTGGACGTCGGCGGCACCTTCACCGACGTGGTGCTCCTGTTGCCGGACGACGAACTCGTGACGGCGAAGGTGCCGAGCACGGACGACCAGAGCGTCGGCGTCCTCGCCGGCATCGAGAAGGCCTGCGAGGAGGCGGGCATCGACCCGAGCGACGTGGACGCGTTCGCCCACGCGATGACCGTCTCCGTGAACGCCCTGCTCGAAGAGCGCGGCGCGAAGACCGCGCTCGTGACGACCGAGGGGTTCCGCGACGTGCTCGAAATCGGTCGGCAGAACCGCCCCGACCTCTACGACATCGACACCGACAGGCCCGCGCCGCTCGTCCCCCGCCGCCGCAGGTTCGAGGTCGCGGAGCGAACCGCGGTCGACGGCGTCCGCAGGCCCGTCGACGAAGGCGAGGTCCGCGACGTCGCGGAGGAAATCCGGCGGTGCGGCGCGGAGAGCGTCGCGGTCTGTCTGTTGCACGCGTACCAGCACCCCGAGAACGAGCGGGTCGTCGCCGAAATCCTCCGCGAGGAACTCGACGCGCCCGTCTCCGCGTCCCACGAGGTGCTGGCGGAGTTCCGCGAGTACGAACGAACCTCCACGACGGTCGTGGACGCCTACGTCACGCCGGCCATCGACGCCTACGTCGGTCGCCTCGAGGAACGAGCCGAGGAGCGGGGCGTTCCCGCGCCGCGAATCATGCAGGCGAACGGCGGCATCGCCCCGGCGAAGACGGTGCGTGAACACGCCGTGACCACGACGATGTCCGGTCCGGCGGCGGGCGTCGTCGGCGGCGCGGAGACCGCCGGGGAGCGCGGTCTCGACGGCCTCGTCACCTTCGACATGGGCGGCACCTCCAGCGACGTGAGCCTCGTCCGGGACGGCGAGGTCGAGCGGACGACGAACGCCGAGATAAACGGGCGGCCAATCAAGACGCCGATGGTGGACGTGAACACGGTCGGCGCGGGCGGCGGGTCGGTCGCGTGGGTGGACGCCGGGAACGCCCTGCGCGTCGGGCCGCGCTCCGCCGGGGCGAACCCGGGTCCGGCCTGCTACGGACGCGGCGGGACGGAGCCGACCGTGACCGACGCGAACGTCGTGCTGGGGTACATCGGCGGCAGTTCGGCCCTCGGCGGCGAACTCGAACTCGACGCCGAGGCGGCCCGCGGCGCGCTGGAGCGACTGGCGGACGACGCGGGACTGGACGGTGCGCTCGACGCCGCCCGCGGGGTGTACCGGATCGCCAACGCGAACATGACCCGCGCCATCCGCTCGGTCACGGTCGAGCGGGGGCACGACCCGCGAGGGTTCGGACTGGTCGCCTTCGGCGGGGCGGGACCGATGCACGCCGCCGCGCTCGCCGAGAGCCTCGACATGGAGTCGGTCGTCGTTCCGCACGCCTGCGGCGTCCTCTCCGCCTACGGGTTGCTCGTCGCCGACGAGAAACACGACTCGGTTCGCACGCTCCGGAGTCCGCTGGCGAACGTCGCGCTCGACGACGTGGAGGCGACGTACGACGACCTCACGGAGGACGTGCTGGCGGACGTGGCGACCCCCGATGCGGCGGAGGTTCGTCGCGCCGCCGACCTGCGGTACGTGGGCCAGAGCTTCGAACTGACCGTGCCGGTCGACGGGGCGTTCGACGCGAGCGCCGTGGCCGACCGCTTCCGGGAGGCGCACGAGAGCGCCTACGGGTACGCGATGGACGACCCCGTCGAACTCGTGAACCTCCGGGCGACGGCGGTCGTCGAGCGCGAACCGCTCTCGGTGAGCTACCGCGACTCGGGCGAGGCTCGGAAGGGAACGCGGGAGGCGTTCTTCGGCGACCGGTTCCGCGAGACGCCCGTCTTCGCCCGCACCGGACTCGGCGAGGGCGCGACGGTCGAGGGGCCGGCCGTCCTCGAACAGAACGAGAGCACGGTCGTGGTGCCGCCGGGGTGGTCGGGGTCGGTGCGAGCGGACGGAACGCTCGCGCTCTCGGGAGGTGGGGACGAGTGAGCCCCGACGTCGACCCCGTCACGCTCGAAATCGTGCGGAACCAGTTCGAGAGCGTCGCCGAGGAGATGGGGCAGGTGCTCGTCACCTCCTCGTACTCGCCGAACATCAAGGAGCGACGCGACTGCTCGACCGCCCTCTTCGACGCCGACGGTCGCCTCGTCGCGCAGGCCGAACACATCCCGGTTCACCTCGGCGCGATGCCCGAGGCGGTGGACACGGTGCTGGAGTACGACCCGCGACCGGGCGACGTGTTCGTCCTGAACGACCCGTTCGAGGGCGGTACGCACCTCCCCGACGTGACGATGGTGTCGCCTATCGCCGTCGACGGGGAGACGCTCGGCTACGCCGTCTCCCGCGCGCACCACGCCGACGTCGGCGGGATGACGCCGGGAAGCATGCCCGCCGGAGCGCGGGAGATATTTCAGGAGGGCATCCGACTGCCGCCGGTTCGGCTGGTCGACGGCGGCGAGGTGAACGACGACGTGATGAACATCCTTCTGGCGAACGTCCGCAACCCGGGCGAGCGCCGGGCGGACGTTCGCGCGCAGATCGCGGCGAACGAGCGCGCCGAGGAGCGACTGGGCGACCTCGTGGACGAGCACGGGCGGGACCGAATCGTCGCCGCCTTCGACGCCGTCATCGACTACTCGCGCGACCGCGTGACCGCGGAGCTCTCCGACCTGCCGAACGGCGAGTTCGGCGCGCGCGACGTGATGGAAGGCGACGGGGTGACCGACGACGAGATTCCCGTCGAGGTGACCGTGACGGTCGAAGACGAGCGCGTCGAGGTGGACTTCGCCGGCACCGCGCCGCAGGTCGCGGGCAACGTCAACGCGCCGGTCGCGGTGGCGAGGAGCGCGGTGTACTTCGTGCTCCGGTGCGTGACCGACCCCGAGATACCGCCGAATCAGGGCTGTTACGACCCCGTCTCGGTCTCGGTGCCGGAGGGGTCGCTGTTGAACCCCCGTCCCCCGGCGGCGGTCGTCGGCGGCAACGTCGAAACCAGCCAGCGGGTCACCGACGTCGTGTTCACGGCGTTCGCCGAGGCGGCCCCCGACCGCGTCCCGGCGCAGGGACAGGGGACGATGAACAACCTCACCATCGGGAGTCGTTCGGGCGGCGAGGACGGCTTCGCCTACTACGAGACCATCGCGGGCGGGTTCGGCGGCCGACCGACGAAGGACGGATTGGACGGCGTGCAGGTCGGGATGACCAACACGCTGAACACGCCGGTCGAGGCGCTCGAAGCCGAGTACCCCCTGTTCGTCGAGGAGTACGGTCTCCGCGAGGACAGCGGCGGTCGCGGCGAACGCCGGGGCGGCCTCGGCGTCGTCCGCTCCGTCACCGTCGAGGCGGACGCGACGGTCTCGCTGCTCACGGAACGGCGGCGGGTCGCGCCGCGCGGCATCGCCGGCGGCGAGGACGGCGCGACGGGCGAGAACCGCATCGGGGGCGAGGTCGTCCCGGCGAAGACGACGCGCGACGTGTCCGCCGGAACGACGGTCGCGGTTCGGACGCCGGGCGGCGGCGGGCACGGTTCGCCCGCGGACCGCGACCCGGAGGCCGTCGAGCGCGACCGCGCGGACGGGAAGATGGGGTGGGAGGAATGAACCGGGTCGGAACCGCGATCCGGAACGACCGTCGGGGGGCGAACTGATGTTCGGCTGGCGCGGTCGAATCGGCGCGGTCGTCCCCTCCTCCAACACGACGGTCGAAGGGGAGTTTCGTCGCGCGGTGCCCGACGGCGCGAGCGTCCACGCGGCGCGGATGCCCCTCGAAGCGGTCACCGTCGATGAACTGGACGCGATGGCCGACGACGCCGTCGGGTGCGCGGAGCGACTGTCGCACGCGAAAGTCGACGTCGTCGCGTACGCGTGTACGACCGGGAGCCTGCTGCACGGCCCCGGATTCGACGGGGAACTCGAAGCGGCGCTCTCGGAGGCGGCGAGCGTTCCCGCGGTGGCGACGGCGCTGTCGGTCAAGCGCGCGCTTCGGGCGCTCGACGCGGAGCGAATCGCCGTCGCGACGCCCTACGCCGACGAGTTGAACGACCGGGAAGCGTCGTACCTGGACGACGCCGGTTTCGACGCGGTCGAACTGAACGGTCGGGGAATCGAGGCCAACACCGACATCGGGTCGCTGCGGCCAGAGGACGCCTACCGGCAGGTTCGGGGGACGGTCGCCGAGGCGGACGCGGTGGACGCCGCCTTCGTCTCGTGTACGAACTACCGGACCCTCCCCGCGATAGAACCGCTCGAGGCCGACCTCGGCGTTCCGGTCGTGACGAGCAATCAGGCGACCCTCTGGGACGCGCTCCGGAAAATCGGCGTCGCGGCGGACGTGCCGGGACGCCTCGGCGAGTTCGGGAAAGAGGAGGAGTGAGTCGATTCGACGGTGTCGTCCGCGCTCGCCGGGGACGCTCGGCGAAGGACAGCGGAAACGGCAGGGGTCGTGGGAAGCACCCTCGTCGGAGGTGCGGCAGCGGTCGACCTCGGGGCGGTGTCGCGGTTCCGGCCGACCGCGAACGTCACTCTCGAACCAACATGGTCACGCCGAGCAGGCAGGCGAGGAGAACGACGACGACGATTCGAACGCGGGTAATGTTCGCCAACTCCGCGATCGTGTTCACGAACGTCGTAAGCATCGTTACGACAGTCAGCACTTCCTTGAGTAGGTGAGTCGTTGGTCTCATGGTGGCAGTGTGCGGATACTATGACGACCGCGCTTCGCGCGGCCATTCTTGCATGGAATAGCTGCACTTATGAAAGCCGACGACCGTTTTCCGCCGTGAACGGTCGAACTCGGCTTAGCAGGGGGCTAAGCCCGTCGCAACGCCGACCGTCGCCGGGGGAAACGACGAACGACCGCGTTTCGCCTTCCCGTCGCGGATGAACGGAATGAATGGGTTACGCCCGTGCTAACGCTCGCCCGTCCGCGTTCGATATCCCGTTCGACGTCGATTATCGACGGCCTATTTCATCGTCACGTAGGTGAGGAAGGCGAGCGCGACGAACTCCAGCGTTCGAAGGACGAGGACCGCCCGCTGAACGTGCGGCGTCATCCCGTAGAACCCCTTCATCGTCAGGAAAAAGTACAGAGCCACCGCGTTCTCCGCGAGCATGACGACCGCGAACGCGAGGAGACCCAGCACCAACCGGGACTTGAACAGGGCGTAGTTCCGTATCCAAACGCCCGTCAGCGCGAGGAGAAAGAGGACGTTCACGCCCGTCAAAACGCTCGCCGCTTCTATCGTCGTTGCCATGGTTACAGGTTCGTTTTTTCGAGTATCGTCTCGAACGTCTCGCGGGAGGATTCGAACCGGTCGGTGAGGAAGTACAGCTTCGCGTACTTGTTCTCGCCCGACTCGACGACGCCGTGGTCTTCGAGCATCGCCAGGTGGTGTCGGACGGTCTTGTAGCCGAGTTCCAGTTCGTCGGCGAGTTGGTTCGCGTTCATCGGTTTCTCGGAGAGAGCGCGGATGATTCGGACGCGGTTTTTGCCGCCGCGCGTCGCCGTGAGCAGATACCAGAGCGCCTTCTCCATCGCACGTTCCTACGTTTCCCTGTGTGAGGCTTGCATAAATGCTTTTGCGGGTTTCGAAGTCGCCGGTTCCCTCCGGAAAAATCGGAGGCGAAGCGGTCGGCGGGGCGTCGGGCGCGTCGCTCGTCGCCGGTCACAGTGGCTCTATCGTCAGTTGCAACACGTCGCACGCGTCGGGGTAGTCGTATCCGTTGACGTCGGCTATCGGCGCGACGGTTCCGCGTTCGACGAGGCCGACGCCGGGCGCTCGCTGTCGTTGCGCCTGATTCGGCCCGGTTCCCGGTTCCTCGTTGATCTCGGTGCCGGCGTCCCAGAGCGAGACGCGCTTCGAAACGTCGCCCGAAACCGGGTCGTTTCCGTCGAAGAGCCGCATTCCGGACGCGCCTCCGAGCGCGAAAAACAGGTCGTTCGACGGGACGAACATCGTCACGAGCGAGAGTCGGACGTTCGACGCCTTCGGCGTTTCCACCTCGAACTCGTACGCCTCTCCCGGCGGAAGCGGACTCGGCTCGTCGCTCCCCGTCGGCGTCGTGAACGCGCCGCTCGCAGCGACCGAGTCGCGCTCCGCGAGCGCGGACGCGAGTCGTTCCGGGTTACCGTCCTCCGCGACCTCTTCGAGACCGTTGTTTCGCTCCGGTTCCCCGGACGTGAATATCGGTTCGTCGTTCCGGTGGACGGCGTACGCGCCCGGCGAGAGCGGAACCGGTTGCTCCGCGAGTTCGCCGTCCGCGCTCGTCGCGAGCGTCGCCCCCGTCGAGACGTTTTCGAGTCGGACGGCGAACGACCGCGTCTCGTTTCGGCCGAATCCGGCCGTGCTTCCGATGCTAGCGGCGCCGAGCGCGGTCGCTCCGGCGGCGGCGAGGAACGTTCGCCGCGACCGGTCGAACCGGTTCGACCGGTCGCTCGACTTCGGCGTTGGTCGTGAATCAGTGGAGTCGGTCATTCGAATTCCGTGCGTTGGGACGCACGAACGGTACTGCCCCGCGGATAGAAAAGTAGATTTTTCAACATTCGGCGCGAATCTCACCCAAATCTCGGTCGAAACGGTTCCGAGACGATTCCCACTTCCCGCGGTCGCCGTCCACCCGGGTTCGGCGCGAACCGCGTCCCCGCGGAGGCGGTTGCGCGGACCGGCCCGTAAAATTCCGTAGAGTTACTTTGTTATCGTTCGAGGGAGAACGGGGGGTATGAGCAGGCGAGTCGGCCGCCGAAAATTCCTCGCGTTGAGCGCGGGGGCAGGTGTGGGAGCGGTCTCCAGCGTATCGAAGAGCAGCGGCGTCGTCGGGGGGAGTTCCGGGCGAAACCGGCCGGAGAACCGCCGTCGAACCGACCTCAACTTACCGCCCGAAACCGACGCCCCGGTCGACGTTCGCGGTGCGATATACATCCCGGCGCGGGCGTTCAACCGCTATCAGATGTGGCGGGACTACGACCCGGCGGTCATCGAGCGCGACATGGGGTACGCCGCGAGCGTCAACCTGAACGCCATCCGAACGTGGCTCAGCTACGAGTACTGGCTCGAAAATCCGCAGCGACACGAGGAGGCGCTCGACCACTTCCTGGCGACGGCCGAGCGGAACGGGATACGGGTGTTGCTCGGACTGTTCGACAGCGTCGGGCGCGAACCCACGTTCGAGAACCTCATGAACGACGACCCGCTGACCGCGGTGCAGGCGTTCTCGCCGTCGACCAGAACGATGGCGAACGAGGAGTTGTGGGACAAACCGCGCGACTTCATCGTCTGGTTCATGCAGAAGTACAGCAACGACGAGCGACTGCTGGCGATCGAGTTGACCAACGAACCCGGCTGGAACAACAAAGACCTCCAGTTCTTCAAGGAGATATCGAAGACGTTCACGCTGTATCGCGGCGAGATTCCGCTCACGGTCGGGTCGACCAGTTTGGCGAACAACGTCGACTACTTGGGCTGGGGCATGGATATCCTCCAGTTCCACTACAACTTCGCGCGGACGCCGAACCTCTACAAGCAAGTGCTTCGGCAGGCGAACCACGTCTCGTCCAAGCTCGACGCGCCGGTCTGGCTCTCGGAGTGGCAGCGAATCCGCCCCGGCCAGAAGTTCTTCGCCGACGTGGCGGAGCAGTTCGAGGTTCCGAACTACGCCTCGCTCGCGCCGACCATCCGGGAGTCCGGCGTGGGGAACTTCTTCTGGTCGCTCATGGTCAAACCGGCGTTCTCGCTCTACATGCGGGAGAAGGGCGTTCTCAACGGTCTCTTCCACGAGGACGGGGCCGTCTGGAGTTTGGCCGACGCGAGGAGCATCAAGTCCATGTCCGGCGACCCGGAGTACGAGGGCACCGAACGAAAGGAGTACCCCGACTGGGCGAGGATAATCAAGAAGAAAGAGGACGTCGCCCCGGGAGAAGAACAACCCGAGTGAGGCGCGTTCGCACGCTCAGCCGCCGCTCTGCCGATACTGCCCGCGACCGTGCGTCGTATTCGCGGCGCGGTTGTTCCGGAAGTGCACCGAGGAGAAGGTGACCTGTCGGCTCTCCTCGTCGATAACGACGCCGAACAGGTTGTTGGTCACCCACGAGTTCTCGACCGAGACCCGCGTGCCGTTCCAGACGGCGATTCCCTCCGCGCTCCGAACCACGGTGACGTTCCGAATCGTCACGTCCGAGGCGTTCGTGACGTGGATGCCGCGGTTCCATCGCTCGACCCTGACGGAGTGAATCTCCACGTTGGAAACGCTCTGATCGCTTCCGACGATAACGCCGGTCGTGTCGGTCACTCCTCGTCCCTGAATCGTGTGTCCCGAGCCGTTTATCGTCACGTCGCTCGCGTTGATTTCGAGACACCCCGACGCCAGTCCGGCCGCACCGCCGAAGTCCTTCGTCAGCACGTACGTTCCGGAGCTGTTGATTTCTCGGCAGTTCTGGATGGGGACCGCCTCGCCCGACTGCGAACCGGGGGGACCGTTCCCCGGTAGGTCGGTGATATCGACCGCGATAGTCAGTACCACGAGGAGAAGAAGCGGAGCGACGATGATGAGCTTTCGCCCCGCAGACGACGCATCGATAGAGACCATTCGTAGTCCCACTTCAGGCGTGTGCGTAATAAATTCCGATGACTTCGAATCCGTCGACTCGAACGGATATCGAGTCCGTTCGGCGAACGGCGGCGTCCGCTATCGTTTCACGCCCGGTTTCCGATGGCTCTGAGCCGCCCGTCCGACGCGCCGACGAAGACGCGACCGCCGGCGACCGCCGGGGAAGAATCCACGTACGGGCCGTCTTCGCGCTCCCCCTCGAAGTCGATCCGCCACGCGCCCGCGCCGTCGACGGTCACCGCCGAAATCCCGTTCGCACAGCCGACGTAAACGATGCCGTCGGCGACCGCCGGCGACGAGCGCGTGTCGGGTCGGATCTCCGCCGTCCACCGTTCAGTTCCGGTCTCCGCGTCGACCGCGTACAGTCGACCGCGGGTTACGCCCGAGCAGTCGTCCGAATCGCCGGCGGCCAGACAGACTCGCTGGGACGCCGCGGGCACGTAGACGGTGCCGTCGGCGACCGCCGGCGAAACTTTCTGAGCGGTGTCCGCCAGGTCGTACGTCCACCGGGTCTCTCCGGACGCGGCGTCGAGCGCCCACAACCTGCTCGGCGCGTCTCCGCCCCGATACGGCCCGGCGTAGTAGACGAGTCCGTCGCGAACGGCCGGGGAAGCGCGAGCGCTCGCGGCGACGTTCCGCGTCCAAATTTCGCTTCCCGTCTCGGCGTCGAGCGCGTAGAGGTTCTCCCCACCGCCGACGTGGACGCGCCCCGACGCGACCGCCGGCGATGAATCGACGTTCTCGCGCTCGCCGAACTCGTCGTAGCGCCACACCTCCTCGCCGGTCTCCGCGTCGAGCGCGAGGACGGCGCAGGCTTCGAACTCCTCCTCGTCTTCCGGACCGCTCACGACGAGCGGACCGTCGCCGTTCGCTCCGACGACTACCGTGCCGTCCGCGACGACCGGCGAGGACGACCCGAACCGGTGGCCGACGTCGACCTTCCAACGCTGCGTCCCGTCCGCGACGTCGACCGCGTAGAACGTCTTTCCCCACGTACCGGCGTAGAGGACGCCGTCCGCGACCGCCGGTGCCGACGAGACGTACCCCTCGGTCTCGAACCGCCACAGCGAATCGCCGGTGGTCGCGTCGACGGCACAGATACCGCCGGGGTCGCCCGTTCCCGCCGCGTAGACGACGTTCTCCACGACGACCGGCGAACTGTTCATCGTCGGCGTCCCGCCGTCGAACGTCCACTCGACGTCGGCGGTTCGGCCGGGGCCGCGCGCGGCCCCGGCGGTTCCGCTGTTTCGGTTATCGCATCCGAAACACGGCCACGAATCGGCGCTCTGCGTTCCGGGGCTCGGATCGTCCGTTTTCGGTTTCGATCGCCGCAGGCTCGAACTCGTGACGCATCCCGCGAGTGCGCCGACCGCACCGAGCGTCCCGAGCGTCCTCCGACGCGTCCATCGGCGAGCGGCTGATGTTTCGTCGTGCACGATTGAGCTATCGATTCGTTCCGCGAAAAATAAACCGAAGGCTCAAAGAATCGCTGTACTCATCGTTCGGCGACTAGACGGCCGCGCGTCGCGCCCTTCCGCCTCGTCGCGTACCGCGTCTTCGTATCAAAAATCGACTCGTATGCGTAGCGCGCATGGTAACGACGGCTTGAAACGGTGTTGACAGCGAGCGAACGCTGCCGGGACGGTCTTTCGCGTCGCTATCGGGAAATAGAAAACCCCCGCACGGAGCTGTTGCTCTGTACGAGGGTTGATGTGGTATGAATGGAGGCGGCGAATCGAATTTCCCAGAGGCTCGCGCACTCCAGTACTGACCGAAACGCAGGCAGGCTTAACTACCGTGTTCGGGATGGGTACGGGTGTGACCCTGCCGCTCTGGCCGCCTTAACGTCAACGCACGGAATCGAACCGTGCCGATGGATACCAATCGTTGATGGTCCTTGCGACCGTGTGTACGTGCAATCCAGTTAGCGCCTGGACTCACACTGGTGAGTGTGATCCAATATGCGGTATGAGTGTGTGGCGTCGACCAGTTAGTGCTCGCGGGCTAAACACCTCGTTGCCTCGGTGCGTACACCCCGAGTCTATCGAACTCGTCTTCTACGAGCGGTCTCAGGTGGTTCCTCTTTTCCAGGTGGGTTTCGAGCTTAGATGCGTTCAGCTCTTACCCCGTGGTGCGTGGCTGCCCAGCACGCGCCTTGTCAGACGACTGGTACACCAGTGGCACCCATTCGTAGTTCCTCTCGTACTATACGAACGTTCCCGTCAGGAACCGTAACACCCCCAATAGATAGCAGCCGACCTGTCTCACGACGGTCTAAACCCAGCTCACGACCTCCTTTAATAGGCGAACAACCTCACCCTTGCCCGATTCTGCACGGGCAGGATGGAGGGAACCGACATCGAGGTAGCAAGCCACCGGGTCGATATGTGCTCTTGCCGGTGACGACTCTGTTATCCCTAAGGTAGCTTTTCTGTCATCAATGGCCCGCATCAAGCAGGCTCATTGGTTCGCTAGACCACGCTTTCGCGTCAGCGTCCCTCGTTGTGTAGGACACTGTCAGACTTCCTTGTGCTCTTGCGCTCTTCTCCGAGTCTCCGACTCGGGTGAGGAAATCTTGGGGCGCGCTCGATATCTTTTCGAGCGCGTACCGCCCCAGTCAAACTGCCTGGCTACCGGTGTCCTCCGCCAGGAGTGAGGGTCGCAGTCACTACCGGGTAGTATTTCACGGGTGCCTCGGCGACGCGCTGGCGCGCGTGCCTGGGTAACGGCTCCTACCTATGCTGCACAGTAGCGACCACGTCCCAGCGACAGCCTGCAGTAAAGCTCTATAGGGTCTTCGCTTCCCCTTGGGGGTCTCCAGACTCCGCACTGGAACGTACAGTTCACCGGGCCCAACGTTGGGACAGCGACGCTCTCATTGATCCATTCATGCAAGCCGCTACTGAAGCGGCAAGGTACTACGCTACCTTAAGAGGGTCATAGTTACCCCCGCCGTTAACAGGTCCTTCGTCCCGTTGTACCGGGTGTTCAGATACCTGCACTGGGCAGGATTCAGTGACCGTACGAGTCCTTACGGATTTGCGGTCACCTATGTTGTTACTAGACAGTTGGAGCGTCCGAGTCACTGCGACCTGCCCTTCTGCAGGGCAGGCATCCCTTATCGCGAACTTACGGGACTAATTTGCCGAATTCCCTAACGTCGGTTGTTCCCGACAAGCCTTGGCTTTCACCGCCAGAGTACCTGTGTCGGATCTCGGTACGATCTTCACACTCACCTTTTCACGGGCCCCAGATTGAGCCGACTTGCGCTATCCCGCCATTCGCTCGCTTCCTGCCATTACGGCTTCCACGGGCTTGGACGGTTCGACCGGGCGACTGCCCGGCTCGGCCTGCTCCGAGGCGTCGGTTTTCACTGTGTGAAGGCACTGGAATATTAACCAGTTTCCCTATCGTCTCGCTCGAATTACGACGAGACTTAGGATCGGCTAACCCTCAGCTGAACAGCATTGCTGAGGAACCCTTACTCGTAAGGCCGTCGAGGATCTCACCCGACTAACGCTGCTACTATGGCCAGGATTTTCTATACCGAACGGTCCATACGAACTCTCGCCCGTACTTCCACCCGTCCGGAATGCCAACCTACTGGATCACTCGATGATGAGTGCCGCCAGGTCTCGGTGATGAGCTTGAGCCCCGATCATTTTCGGCGCCGCAAACCTCGGCCGGTAAGCTGTTACGCTTTTCTTAGAGGGTAGCTGCTTCTAAGCTCACCTCCCGGCTGTTTAGGGCTTGCGACCACCTTCGATTGCACTTAGCTCATACTTTGGGACCTTAACCCAGCTCTGGGTTGTCTCCCTCACGGTACACAGGCTTACCCCGCGCACCGGATTCCTCGCGTCGACGGCGTTCGTAGGTTCGGAGTTTGACAGGGAGGCCGACTCCTCTCGGAGGCGGCGTTCCCAATCGGTCGCTCTACCCCACGAACTATCTCAGCGAAGGTCATGCTTCGACATGTTTCGGTTGGAACCAGCTGTTGCCGGGTTCGATGGGCCTTTCACCCCTACACATAGGTCACGAGAGGGTATTGTAGGACACCAACTCTAGCAGGCCTCCACGTGGCTTTCGCCACGCTTCGCCTTGCCCATGCGTAGATCACCCGGTTTCGGGTCGTATCCGGTCGACTCCCCGCCCTTGAAGACGGTGGCCCTCGCAATGCTGCGGCCGTATTGGTTTCCCTGTGCCTGCCCCGATGCTCGGGTTAGGCTCGCCGATCAGATACACTCCCTGGCTCGTTTTTCAAAACGTACGACGGAACTCCGGCTCCCATCGATTCCTACTACGGGATTGCTCCCGATTCGTTTTTCGATGGGCCTTGTAAGCCCCGTCGCTCTATCGCCACTTGATTTCAAGTCCTATTTCACCTCCCTTTTCGAGGTGCTTTTCAGCGTTCGCTCACGCTACTTGTTTGCTATCGGTCTCGAGTCGTGTTTAGTCTTCGCGGTCGATGCCCGCGATATTCACAAGGGATATCCGACCCCTGTTACTCGGGAGCTGACGCACAACCTACTGGATTCGACTACGGGGTTGTCACCCTGTTTCACGCTCCGTTCCAGAAGACTTCGTCGAACCGGTCGGTTGCTGAGAGCCAGTCCGCACACCACATTGCCTGTGTAGGCTTCGGTTTGGACTGTGTCGTGTTCACTCGCCGTTACTAGCGACATCGCGTTTGCTTTCTTTTCCTGCCGATACTGAGATGTTTCAGTTCTCGGCGTTCCCCATTGCGCGAAGCAATTGCGGTGGGGATTCCCATTCGGAGATCCTGAGTTCTTCGCCTCCGTGCGGCTCCCTCAGGCTTTTCGCAGCTTGGCACGTCCGTCATCGGCGCTCGAGCCGAGCTATCCACCAAGTGGCACAGTAGCCACGTACTTGATTTTGGATTCACTGTAGAACTCACTAATGTGAGTCCAGTGGACGCCTGGATTGCACGTACATACGGTCGTCATCGCACGTCCCGGTGGTCGCCAAGAGCGTGCGTCGAACCCTTCCCAACCGCGCTTTCGCGGGATGGTGCATCGGTTAACTTCGGAATAGTTCGTTTCGCCCCCACGTACTTAAGGGGAGCGATTCGAACTACCCGACGGAACGGCCTTCCTCGGGATTCGAACCCGAGCGTTCTCCGAAGCGGAGATGCTCACCACTGAGCGAAGGCTTCCCTCGTCGAGGGGAGTAGCCTTGGTAGTTCTGAGGTGCCTCGTCGGAATACGAGGATGTCTCGGAGATGAACGCCACCCGTCAGCGCGCTGCTGACGGGAAAGGTGAGCCGGGCGCGTCGGCCCGGTCTCGATCGTTAGGAGGTGATCCAGCCGCAGATTCCCCTACGGCTACCTTGTTACGACTTAATCCCCCTTGCGAAGCCCAGATTCGACCATCGCCTGATGGCCTCATCCGGACCTCACTCGGGTGATTTGACGGGCGGTGTGTGCAAGGAGCAGGGACGTATTCACCGCGCTCTTCTGAAGCGCGATTACTACCGAATCCAGCTTCATGAGGGCGAGTTTCAGCCCTCAATCCGAACTACGACCGAGTTTCCGAGATTACCGTCCTCTTTCGAGGTAGGAACCCATTGTCTCGGCCATTGTAGCCCGCGTGTAGCCCAGCACATTCGGGGCATGCTGACCTACCGTTGCCCGTTCCTTCCTCCACGTTAGCCGTGGCGGTCTCCGTAATGTACCCAGCCACCACAAGGGTGCTGCTGGCAATTACGGATACGGGTCTCGCTCGTTGCCTGACTTAACAGGATGCCTCACGGTACGAGCTGACGGCGGCCATGCACCTCCTCTCAGTAGCTCTAGTAAGCTCATCAAACTGACCGTCACTGCTACTGTCGGTGCTGGTGAGATGTCCGGCGTTGAGTCCAATTAAACCGCAGGCTCCTCCGGTTGTAGTGCTCCCCCGCCAATTCCTTTAAGTTTCATCCTTGCAGACGTACTTCCCAGGCGGCTCGCTTCCGTCTTCACTGTGGCACAGCACAGGCTCGTAGCCTGTGCCACACCTAGCGAGCATCGTTTACGGCTAGGACTACCCGGGTATCTAATCCGGTTCGTGACCCTAGCTTTCGTCCCTCACCGTCGGGTCCGTCCTCCCAAGGTGCTTTCGCGATCGGCGGTCCGTCCAGGATTACAGGATTTCACTCCTACCCCAGACGTACCCCTTGGGTCTTCCGGCCCCAAGCCACGCAGTTTCCGCCGGACGCCTGCTCGTTGAGCGAGCAGATTTCCCGACGGACTTGCGTGGCCGGCTACGGACGCTTTAGGCCCAATAATAGCGGCCATCACTCGAACTGCCGGTATTACCGCGGCGGCTGGCACCGGTCTTGCCCAGTTCTTATTCGTGCATCACCTTACGATACACAAAAGCGAGGACTATATGCCCTCGCACTTGGAGTTCCCTTATCGCACTGTCGTGCAGTGTAAAGTTTTCGCGCCTGCTGCGCCCCGTAGGGCCCGGAATCTTGTCTCAGATTCCGTCTCCGGGCTCTTGCTCTCACAACCCGTACCGATTATCGGCACGGTGGGCCGTTACCCCACCGTCTACCTAATCGGCCGCAGCCACATCCTATAGCGCCGGAGCGTTTCTAGCTCTCCGTATTCCAACGTGAGAGCCTTATCCAGTATTAGCCCCAGTTTCCCGGGGTTATGCTGGTCTATAGGGTAGTTTGGCCACGTGTTACTGAGCTTTCCGCCACGAGTCTAAACTCGTGCAACTAGCATGGCTAAATCGAACTCCAATAGCAATGGCCTCTGGCAGGATCAACCAGAATGCCGCTGGACGCGAAGTCCAGCATTGTAGGCGGAGACACTCTCGAAGAGAGTGTATCACATCGTTCGAGACACCGCGTCGATTCCGACAAGGTGTCACCGAACTACCAAGGCTAACATCAGATTCCATCGTGTACGGCTGACCGCAGGGGTGGAATCCTCATTTCCTGATGACCGTGACGGGATGTCCGCCACCGTCCTTCACATTACTGCGAAGTTGTCGCCGTCATATAAGGGCTTCGAATCAACCCGTACCGAGGTGGATCGAAACACCGGGCGACTTCGACATTCTATCCGAGTGGCCGGTCGAATTTAAGTACATCGAATCGAACCCGCCGTGACACGTTTCGGCAATCCACACCGCGGTATCGTTCGATTGACCGCGGCCCCGGTCGCGCCGTGCCTTCCTACGCGAACGAAACGAGCGATTACTCGGCCGAAATCGACCGTTTCTCACGGTTTTTGTGTACGCCCCCGGAGGCCGACGCCGCGCGGAGCGCGCCCGAAGGACGACGAACGGGCGTCGCGGTCACGAACCGGCGGACTTCGGTTCGGCCGACCCCGCGGAGACCACCGGGGGTGTCCGGAGGAGGGGTCGCCGGTGACGGCGACGGGGCCGGACGTCGAGCCGTCCCGTGTTTTGAGAATCTGGTCAGAATTCCTTTTTGAGTAGCGGCGGTCGAATAGAGTGGGTCGAGTGACCTCGACCGCCGAAACGAACCGACCGGAGTTGGCACCCATGTCAAATACACCGCGCCGTGGTGGGAACGCGACGACGGAGCAGCCCATCGAAGAGACGGGATACGGCCCGCCACAGCACTCGACGCGCGCAAAGGCACCCGAGCAGACGCTCTACGGCAACCCGCAGCACGAGACTGACGTCGTGGTCAACGCCGACCTCCGAGAATCGCTCGGCTACGAACTCTCCTGGAACGAAAATCGAGACGAGCGGCGACGGCGACGCGAACGCCCGCGGTTAGTTTCGCCGTGTAACACCGAACAGTCCCACCCATGACAGCCACGAAACAGAAAGACGGGTTCGACGACTTCGTCGAAGCCTGCGACGAGTGTGGAACCGACACCCCGCATCAGGTGGAGATTTCGATTCTCACGGAGAACGAGGCGAGCGACAACGCCGAGTTCTCGCGAGAGCCGTACCGCGTCGCCACCTGCCGATGGTGCGGGGAGACGACCGCCGTCCGGATGAACAACGCCTGACACCCATGGCGCACGACACGCCCACCGGGAGCGGCGTTCGCGTTCGACGACCGAGCGCGCCGTCGCGGAACCGCTGTCGAAAGTGCGGTGCGTTCGTCACGCCGCAGTTCGCCCGCGTGTTCGGGAACAACGTCGACGAGGTGTACGGGTGTTTCACCTGTCTCGAAAAACGGGCGGTACGCCGAGGCGCGGCGCGCGTCGGGTACGAGTAGCGCCCCCGAGAGCCGAAGCGACCCGGTGCTCAACTGGGGAGGTAATCGGCGAAGAACTCCCGATCTTCTCGCTCGATGCCGAGTGCGTACAACACCGCCGCGAACGCGGCGAGTCCGAGGACACCTCCGATCGCGCCCAGCACGAGCGCGGCGAGCGCGCCGGAGACGGGAAGCGAGACGGGACCGGTGAGGAAGTACTTGGATCCGTACATGACGAGCGCCGCCGCCGCCGCGGCGAACACCGGCTTGGCGTACTTTACGGAGTAGGGGAACAGCCCCTCCGTGTACCACACCTCGGCGATTCGCAGGAGGTTGACCGCCGCGATGACCGTGGCGCTGGCGACCGCCGCCCCGATGAGGCCGAACTGCTGGATGAACAGGTAGTTGAGCGCGACGTTGAACGCGCCCAGCACCCACTGGTTGACGAGCGTCAGGTAGTGGTGGTCGGTCATCATCAGCACGTACCCGCTGGGACCGACGCTCGCGTTCGTGAGTTGGGCGACGACGAACAACAGCAACACCCCTTGTCCCTTGGTGAAGCCGTCCCCGAAGAGCGTGAGCAGTTCGTTCGAGTAGACGATGGCGCCGACCGCCGGAAACAGCGCCATCGTGAACGACCACCGGGTCACCCGCCGGTAGAGCGACTCCAAGTCGCCCATCCGACCGTCGCTGTACATGCGCGAGGCGATGGGCGGGAACAGTTGGCTGAAGGCGCTCAGCGGGAGGATGAGCAGTCCGGCTAGCACGGTGGCGCTCCGGTAGATACCGGCGGCGTCCGGACTCGCGATGTACGCGCCCAGGAAGCCGACCATCAGGATGTCGACGCGGTTCGAGAGGACGTACCCGGCCTGGTTGAGCGTCAGCGGAAGGGAGAAGTCGTAGAACTCGACGACCTCCGACCGGGACGCGCGAAACGACGGTCGGAGGTCGGTCCTCGTCAGCACCAGCCAGACGGCCGCGACGAACACGAGTACGGTCGCGGCGACCGTCGCGGCGACCACGCCGAAGATTTGGTAGCCGAGCAACAGCGCGATTCCGACCGCGGCGAAGCGGGTGATCGGAATCAGGACGTTCATGATGAAGACCTGATACTCCGGCAGTTCGAGGCCCTTGAAGACGCTCTTGATGCAGTTCGTGAGCGTGTTCAGCGGGAGAACGAGCGCCAGCACCCGAAGGACGCCGGTGAGGTACGGACGGTAGGCTTCGTCGGCGAAGCGCGTCACGACCGGCGCGGCGAAGTAGAGGGCGGCGGCGACGACGACGCCCGCGACCAGCGAGGTGAGGTAGGCGAGGCCGAGCATCCGGCGTCGCTTCCTCGGGGCGTCCTCGTACTGCGGAACGAACTTCATGATGGACTGGTCCGTCCCGAGATTGGTCAACACCTCCACGAACTGCAGGAGGATGAAGCTGAACGAGTAGACGCTGAACAGCACCCCGCCGAGTCCGCGCGCTAAGACGAGCGTGATGAGGAATCGGAGGCCGTTGTCGAGCCCCTTCCCGACCATGAAGAACGACGCGCCGCGGGAGAGCGACCGGAGCGGCGAGTACGAGTCCGACGACTGGTCAGCCATTGGCGTGGGGAGACGGTAGTGAACTACCGGGAATTATCCCTTCCGCTTTCGCCCTGCGGGGAGCGCTCGTCGCGTCCGCCGCGGCCCGGGAGGTCACAGGTAGCCCAGTTCCTCCAGGCGCGCCTCCGTCGTCGAATCGATGTCCGCGTCGGCGTCGGGGGAGCCGTTCCGCGCCGACTCCTTCGCGTCCGCTATCGGCTCGTCGAAGAACTCGGATTCGACGGCCGGCGTCCCCTCCGTCGTCTCGACCCGCCGCTGCCACGACGGGCGGTCGGGGTCGAGTTCGTACTCGATGCGGGTGCCGAGCGAGTCCCAGACGGTCTTGGTCGTCCCGTCGTACGCGCACCGAATCGCTCGGTCCCAGTACTCGTAGTCTGACGGCGGCTCCGGACCCGCGCTCATCCCGATGAGCTCCGCGGGAATCCGATCGCGCTCCACGTCGGGCGTCCGCCCGTGCGCCAGCCCGACGACCAGGTCGCCGAGCGCGAGTTGCGAGACGGGCTCCGTCTCGCGGTCGTCGTAGCCCTCCGGCGGGTTGACGATACACAGCGGAACGTGGAGCAGGCCCTCCGAGAGGCTGCTCTTGTGGTTCGCCATGAAGTCGTCCGCCTCGTCGCCGTGGTTCTCTCCGTGGTCGGAGGTGACGATTATCGTCGTCTCGCGCTCGGACCGTTCGAGCACGTCCGTCACGAAATCCGCGACGACGCGGTCGAGGTACTCGATGGTCGCCCCGTACACCTCCTTTCGGGCGCGCCAGTAGTCGTCGTGTTCCCCCGGTTCGTCCATCAGCTCCCAGACGCCGTACCGGCTCGACGTCCACGAGTTCGGAACGCGCTGGAGGGACGAATCGAACGCGAGACAGGGCTGAAGCGGTGTGTGCGCGTCCATGAGATTGCAGAAGCCGAAGTACGGGCGATCGATTCCGTCGATGTGGCGCTTCGCGGCGCGGAGCACCGCCGACGCGCCGTCGTCGACGCCCTTCGGCACCGGGCCGTCTTTCGTCAGCTCGTGGAGGTAGCCGAGCGCGGTGTTCTTCAGGCTCCGAACCGGGTATTCGTGCGTCAGCGCCGCCCGCAGGTACTCGACGTACTTATCCGGACCGCTGGTGTCGACGCGTCGGCTCGCCTCCCGGAGGCTCGTCGCTTCGGGGTAGCGGTGTTTGGGTTCGACGGGGGAGAACTCGTCGAACCACGAGTCGAAGCCGTAGTCGGGGTTGACGAAGGCGTTCGCGCTCGCGCCGAACGCGGTGTAGCCGTCGAGGTCGTCGAGGAACGTCTCCGCCCGGTCGATGGTGTCGAACCGGCGGTTGTGGGTGTGAACGCCGTGGTTCGAGGGGAGCTCCCCGGTGAACATGCTCGCGTGGCTCGGGACGGTCCACGAACTGGCGGCGCGACACCGGGTGAACGAAACGTCCGCGAGCCGCTGGAGCCGCTTCGCGTAGTCGGCGAAGAAGTCCGCGCGAACCGTATCGAGACACACGACGAGGACGTTGCGACGCTCGTTCGCGTCGTCGTCTGCTGCGGGAGCCATTGCTACCCTGATTGCACATGGAAGGTAAAACGGTGTTGGCCAGAAATTTTGGATATCGACCGTTAGCCGAACGTCGACGCGGCGTAACATCCGCCGGTCGGGGGAGGGTCGGAATCGCGCTCGGCGACGGGTCGGAGACGGGGTCGTCCGGCGTCGGTGTTTCTGCTGCGCTCTCGACTCACTTCGACTCACCGCGGTCGCGGCGACCGTTCGACAGATTCGAAGGAATCGAGGAAGACGGCGATGGAAACCGCGTGAACGGGGGCGACGACCGCGGAACTCACGAACGTGCCGACGACGGGCGTGCTCCCGATAATCCACGCCGAGAGGCCGACCGCCAGGACGAGACCGAACACCGTGACGCCCTCGCCCGCCGTGAGCCGCGAACTCCGTCGGACCGCGGTTCGAACGTCCGCGCCGGCGACGACGAGCGCCGGCGCGACGAACAACCGAACGAACGCCGCGAAGAGGCCGACGAGCGCGACGAGGGTGACGAGTCCGAGACCGTCGACCGCGCCGAGGAGGCGAAAGGTCGCTTGGACGGCGGCCACGAACGTCAGGTACGTGAGCAATCGCCCCGTCGTCCGCTCCGCGTCGAACGCTCGGGCCAGCGTGTACCACCCGGCGATACCGACCGCGAGGAACGCGAGGAGCTCTAAGCCGACCGCCCAGAGGAGGTACGGGAGTTTCATATCCACGAGCGCCGCGAGGGGGAGCCCCGTCGTCTCGGAACCCGTCGGATAGAGGGAGAACTGCACCCTCACCGTCGTCTCGCCGAGACCGTCGGAAACTCGCGTCGGGACCGCGTCGACGCGTCGTAATCGACCGACGACGCTGAGGACGACGCCCGCCGCGACGAACGGCGCGACGAGTCCGAGGTCGCGGCCGAGGCGACGGACGGCCTCGCCGAGAATCCCGGTCGTGGTTCGATGCGTTCCGGAGCGGGCGTCGAACGCCGGAAACCGCGCACCGTCGCTCATCGCCCCTCCTCCAGCGCGACGACGCGGCCGTGAGAGACGACGTACAGCACGCCGTCACCGACGGCGGGGGGAGACGCCGGACCCGTTTCGAACCGCCACCGAACCGCCCCGGTCGCCGCGTCGAGCGCGACCAGTTCGGAGGAGAACGAGGCCGACACGTAGACGACGCCGTCGGCGACGACCGGCGTCCGCTCGCCGAGAACGGGGGCCGACCAGAGCACATCCCCGGTGGCGAGGTCGAGCGCGAACAGCGACCCGTCGTCCCCCGCGGACGCGACGAAGACGCGACCGTCCGCGACGGCGGCGGCACCCTCGGTCGCGTTTCCGTCGTGCCGAAATCGCCAACGAACGCTCCCGTCGCGGGAATCGAGGGCGACGACGCCGGTTCGGTGGGGAACGACGACGGCATCGTCCGTCGCGGTCGGCGCGAGTACCATCTGTTCGTCGAGGTCGCGTGTCCACAGACGGTCGGCGGTCGTCGCGTCGTACGCGCTGACGCGGAACGGCCAGTTGACCGCGAACAGCGTTCCGTCGCGAAACGCGAGACGGCGGAGTTCGTCGCCGGAGGAACGTCGCCACAGTTCGCGGCCGCTGCTCGCGTCGAGCGCGACGATGCGAGCGGCGTCGGGGGCAGGTCCGGGAACGGTCGCGTAAACGGTGCTCCCGACGGTGACGGGCGGAACGGCGCTCGGCGAACCGAAGAAATCGAAGCTCGGTTCGCGGCTCGACCCGTGCCATCGTTCGACGCCGAACTCGTAGTCGAAGAGGCGAATCCCGCCGCCCGCGTTGAGGCCGTAAACGCCGGTCGGGGCGGTCACGGCCAGCGTGTCCGTCTCGTAGGCTTCCGCGTCCGCCCGCGCCGGACTCGACCGGTACGGCCCCTCGCGGGAGAAGCGCGTCGCCCCCGTCGCCGCGTCGAGCGCGACCAGTCCTCGACCGATCGCGTAGAGGGTATCGCCGAGGAGGACAGGCGAGGCGACGCCGCCCGAGAATCGCTCCGGTCGGCGTCGCCACTTCACTCGGGCGGCACGTTTCGGCCCGACTGCGTCCGGGTTGTATCCGGTTCCGGCGGCGTCGTAGCGCGCCATCGGCCAGTCGGTGCCGGCGTCGCGTTCGTCGGGAGCGACGTCGCTACCGACCCGGTCGGCGAGGACGGTACAGGAACCGAAGACGGCGGTTCCCAGTCCTGAGAGGGCGGTTCTTCGGGAGACGTCGGGGACCATCTCCCGGATTGTTCCCCGGCCGTGGTAAATACTTCTTGGTAATTTCACTCCTCGCGCGCGACGACCGTCCCGCCCTCCCCGACCGCGACCGCCCGCCGAGCGCCGAGCGCGACCCCTCGAAGCGCCCCGGTCGCGGGCGTCGGAACGCGCTCCCAGTCGGCGGTCGCGCCCGCGCGCTCGTAGACGACTCCCGAGTCGGCGCACGCGACGGCCCGACCGTCGTCCAGCGCGAGCGCCCGGAGCGCCTCGTCGCCGAGTCGAACCGGCGTCCAGTTCCCGTCGTCGTACCGGTGGAGGACGCCGTCGTCGGCGGTCGCGGCGCAGTCGCCGCGCGCCGTCGCTGCGACGTCCGTGAACGTTCCGTCCGCGCTCTCGACGCCGACCCGTCGAAACGACTCGCCGCCGTCCGTCGTCTCGAAAACGCAGTCGTTCGTGTCGCAGAGGTAGCCGACGGACGTATCGACGAGCGCCGCGGCGCAGAGGCTCGACCCGCTTCCGGGTTTTACGGGGGCGTCCCACGCGACGTCCCCGTCTCGACGGCGGCCGCGCAACACCTGACCGGAGCCGTTGACGAGGAGTATCGTCTCGTCGCCGTCCGACCCCGCGACGGCGACGTCAGCCCAATTGTCGGTGACCCCGGACGGCGCGGAGTGGTCGGCGTGCCGACCCGTCTCCGGGTTCAACCGACCGAGCGCGCCGCCGTCGCCGGCGAACCAGACGGCGCTTCCGTCGGTCGTCGCGTCGACGCCGCGCAGGTCGTTCGCCTCCGCGCCCGGTCCGTCCGGAAGCGCGACGCGCCACTCGCGCTCGGTCGCGCGCGCGAGGACGACACCCCCTTCGCCGACGGCGTGCGCACCGGCGTCGGTGACGCCGGCGTCGAACAGCGTCGCGTCGGTCGGGACGTCGGCCGTCGTCCAACTCGCCGTCCCCGCCGCCGGTTCGTCGGGGTCGATGGGAGCGTCCTCCGAGTCGGACGCGGATTCGGTCGCGGAATCGACGCCGGCGGCGTCGGTGCCGTCCGCATCGACGCCGCCGAAATTTCCCCCGGAGAGGTAGAGCGCGACCGGCGGGACGACGTAGACGGCGAGCGCGACGACCGCGAACCCGTCGTGCAAGAACGTCAACATCCCGAACGCGGTCAGCGCCGCCGTCGCCAGCGCGTGCAGCCACGTCTTCGTGTAGCGCCGGTAGAACGCGACGAATCCGCGAGGGGAGCGAGCGGAGCGTTCCATCGGGAGGTCGTACTCGCGCGGAACGGAAATGACCTTTCGCCCGAGGGTGGCGAACCGGGGGTCGTTCGCGTCGGCCGAGACGGCGATCCGGAGAGAGTGTTCGCTATCGACGTTTCGCGTCCGGTTACGAACGCCTCTAGACGGTGACTTCTCCCCCTCGCCGCGACGGAACCGCCAGAGCGGTCAGCCCCGCTCAATCGAAGTCGTCCGGGTCGAACCGGTACTCCCCGTCGGGATGGGTCGGAGTGGGCCGCCCCAGACGAATTTCCGAGAGGAAAAACCGGAAGAGGACGACGATTCCGACGAACGCCGGTAGCACCGTGAAGAACGGAATCGTCGCGTTGAGCCAGCGAACCAGCTCTAACACCTCCGGCAGCGCCACTAGCATTCCCATGTGTACTATGTCATGACGGCACATACTTTAATTTTTCTGTGACATCGTGAGACGCTGATTTATCCGAGCGTCGTCGCGGAGGACGTCGCCCGCGGCGGACGTCGTAGCCGGCCGACGGTACTCGTTCGAAAGAAGAGCGAGGCGGTCGATTCGGTTTCGCGTTTTACGGTACTTGACGCGCGACCCCGTCAGGTGGAGTAGCCCGGCGACTGCGATTCGATGACGGTCGACACGTCCTCCAGTTCCTCGCCGACCGTCGACACGACGTCGTCCAGCGTCGCGATTCCCTGTAGCTTTCCGTCCTCGTCCACGACCGGAACGCGGCGCACGTTTCCGTCCGCCATCTTCTTCGGCAACTCGACGGCCTCCGCGTCGGCTTCGATGGTCAGCGGGTCCTCGGTCATGAGGTCGCTCGCCTTCGCGGACGAAACGTCCGAACCGTCCCCGACCGCGAGGGCGATGTCGCGGTCGGTCACGATGCCGACCGGTTTCTCGTCTTCGACGATGACGATGTCCCCGATACCCTCGTTTTTCATGGTACCGGCCAGTTCTTCGACCGCGGTATCTTTGCTTGCCGTGACTGCGTCGACAGCCAAGTTACCTACGGGCATGGTTCGGTCGAATATGGACGCTGGATATCAATCAAAGGTTTGGCCGCCCGTCCGACGACGGAGGAGTACCGGAGAAGCGGACGGTAGAGCCGAGTTCTTTTACCCTCGCGTTCCCTCGAACCAGCATGTATCCCGTCTCGCGCTATCTGAGCATCGACGCCGCGGAGTCGCCGACCCTCACCGTCGACGGCGCCCTCGTCTTCCTCGTCAACACGACGGGCACGCCGCAGGTTTGGACGCTCGACTCGCCGAACGCGTGGCCCGACCGACTCACCACCCACGACGAGCGAGTCTCGTTCGTCTCGGCGTCCCCGACCCGTCCGGAGGTCGTCTTCGGCATGGACGAGGGGGGCGACGAGCGCGACCAGCTCTACCGGTACGATCTGACCGACGGAACCGAAACCCGACTCACGGACGTTCCCGAGGCGATACACCTCTGGGGCGGCTGGAGCCCCGACGGCGACCGCGTCGCGTTCGCCGCGAACCGCGACGACCCCGGGAGGTTCGACGTGTACGTGCAGGGTCGGGACGACCGCGACGCGACGCTCGTCCGCGAGGGCGAGGGCGGCTTTCTCGGCGTCGAGACGTGGGGCGAGCCGGGCATCGTCCTCTCGAAGGCGAACGCCAGTTTCGACCAGAATCTCTCCCTCCTCGACCCCGAGACGGGCGACCGCCGCGGGCTCACCGACGGGGCGGAAGCGAGCTACGCGGACGCGCAGTTCGGCCCCGGCGGCGACCTCTACTGCGTGACGAACCGCGGCACCGACACCGCCTACGTCGGTCGAATCGACCTCGACGACGGCACCCACGAGGTCGTCTGTGACGGCGGCGAGTGGAACGTCGAGCGACTCGCCCTCCACTCCGAGACTGGGCGCGTCGTCTGGAGTCGGAACGCGGACGGTTACTCCGAGCTATCGGCCGGCCGACTCGCGAGCGACGGGGCCGCCGTCGAATCGCTCCCCGACCCGGACCTACCCGAGGGGGTCGTCTCCGAATTCGCGTTCGGTCCGGACGGAGGGCGGTGCGCGCTCTCGCTGAGCCGGAGCGACGACCCGAAGAGCGTCTACCTCCTCGACCCCGAGACCGGTGCGGCGGAGCGGTGGACCGACTCCGGAACGCTCGGCATCCCGCGCGACACCTTCCGCGAACCGGAGACCGTTCGATACGAATCGTTCGACGGTCGGACGATTCCGGCCTACTGGACGCGTCCGGCGGACGCGAGGCCGGGCGAGACGCCCGTCATCGTGGACATCCACGGCGGGCCCGAGCACCAACGCAGGCCGTGGTTCTACCCGATGAAGCAGTACTACCTCCGGCGCGGCTACGCCGTCTTCGAACCGAACGTCCGCGGGTCGTCCGGCTACGGCAAGGCGTACGCCCACCTGGACGACGTGGAAAAGCGGATGGACTCGGTGCGGGATATCGCGGCGGCGGTCGAGTGGCTCCGCGAGCGGGAGATCGTCGACCCCGACCGAATCGTCGCCTACGGTCGCTCCTACGGCGGGTTCATGGTGCTCGCGGCCATCACCGAGTACCCCGATCTCTGGGCGGCGGCGGTCGATTTCGTCGGCATCGCCAACTTCGTCACCTTCTTGGAGAACACGGGCGAGTGGCGTCGTTCGCACCGCGAGCGCGAGTACGGGTCGCTGGCGGACGACCGGGAACTCCTCGAAGATATCAGCCCCATCCACGAGGCCGATCGCATCTCCTGTCCGTTGTTCATCCAGCACGGCGCGAACGACCCCCGCGTCCCGGTCGGGGAGGCGAGACGGATCGCCGAGGAGGTTCGCCGTCGGGGCGTTCCGGTCGAGACGTGCATCTTCGAGGACGAAGGACACCACACCACCTCGCGGGAGAACCTGATAGCGCAGTTCGAACGAATCGCCTCGTTCCTGGACGAGCACGCGTAGCGACGAACGACCGCGCCCGAGTCGCCGATTCCACGGTTCGATTTCACGTTCTACTGCGGCGCAGTCGACCGAGAGTGGGACGTGGTGACAATCCTTATACGCATTCGGGGCGGAGAGCACGCATGGAGGATATTTTCGTCGGTCGGCTCATGACCACCGACCTGTACACCGTCTCCCCGGATACGCTCGTCGAAGACGCCGCCCGGTCGATGCTCGACCGGGAAATCGGTTCGGTGCTCGTGGTGGACGAGGAGAACGAGTTGAAGGGTATCCTGACAACCACCGATTTCGTCGAAATCGTCGCCAAGAGCCAGCCGAAGGCGAAGACGGCGGTTTCGACCTACATGTCGACGGACGTCGTCACCGCGACGGCGCAGGACTCCATCCGCGACGTCGCGGACGCGATGATAGAGCACGGCTTCCACCACGTGCCCGTCCTCGACGACGCGGAAGGCGTCATCGGCATCATCTCGTCGACGGACCTCGCGTCCTACCTGTCGCACGTCCAGACGCCGAGTCCGTCGTAGTCGGCTCCATCGAACGGTCGGTGACCTGAGAGGGCGGGCGACGCACGCGGGAACGCTCAACAGGGCGTCACCGAGTCGCCGCGAACGCGGCGTGAGCGTTCGGGGGTGACGACGTAGAGCGCGTTCGACCCGCCGTCCGCCGCCGTCTTCTCCGTCGAGTACGAGTACGGGTGCGTGACCTCGACGGACACGCCCTCGGCGGTGCGCTCGGTGACCGTCGCCCGCTCGTCCATCGTCGTCGGGTACGTCCCCCAGTCCGTGAGACAGGACGCGTTCCGGAGCCGCTCGGTGAGGTACCGTTCCTCGGCGGCGAGGGCGCGTTCTTTCGCCTCCTCGTCCGAGAGGACGGACGCCGCTATCGTCGGTCGGTTGCGGAGCGAGCGTCGGTGGTGGCGGTGGAGTTCGCGACGGAGCGCGAAGACGTGCCCGTCGGCGCGTCGGTTTCCCGCGAGACGCTGGCGAGGGTCGACCTCCCGGTCATCGTCGACGCGGTCGCCATCGAACCGGCGCTGAGCGGCGACCTCTCGAACACGGTCTTCGCGCCCGACGAGGGGGAAGAGGAGGCCGTCGTCGACGAGTACGGGTCGCTGGAGAGGTTCTCCGAGACGACGGGAGCCATCGTCGTGATGACCGGCGACGTCGACACCATCGTCGTCGACGGGGAGGAGACGACCAACGAGACCGGCACGCCGGCGCTGACGGTCGCCGGGACGGGCGACACGCTGACGGGGGTGATCGCCTCCCTGCTCAGTCAGGGACTGAACCGCGCCGAGGCGGCCGAGCTCGGCGCGTGGATCGTCGGGAAGGCCGGCGAACTCGCGACGGCCGAGCGGGGCAACGGTCTCGTCGCCACGGACGTCATCGAACGGATCCCCGACACCATTCGTTGAGTCCGAACCCCCGCTCGGCAACCGACCCCGGAGAATCGCCGGAGCCGGTGCGTATCGCTACCCGAGTTCGGACGCGCTCGCAGGACTACTCGTCCCCGACGATTGACGGGTATCACTCGACAGTCCGCAATAGATGGGCGCGCCCGTCTTCGAGCGGACGACCGTGCCCCGGACAGACGTAGTCGAACCGACGGGTTCTGTCGAGCAGCGTTCGAATACTCTCCTCGACCGACCGCGGGTCGTAGCTGGTAACGCGACCGGAGGGTCGTAGCCGACCGCCGACCTCGAAGGCGAGGTCACCTATGAAAGCGGCGTCGAGACCCTCGTGGACGTACGCTACGTGTCCGGGCGTGTGGCCCGGAGTGTGATACGCACGAAACGAACCGATTTCGTCGCCGTCTCCGATTCGACGTATCGGGAGATTCGGGAGGGTGAGCCGGCGGTAGTACAGCCGATGAAAGGTTTCGAGACCGTTTCGGGCGGTCCACGGGGGAAGTCGGTTACCGGCGACGTACGGAGCGTCGTCGCGGTGGACGAAGACGGGGGCGTCGAGGGAGGGCGTCAGTCTCGCGAGGGTGCCCACGTGGTCGGCGTCGTAATGCGTTAACAGGACTTGGTCAATATCTTCCGGTTCGAATCCCGCTTCGTCGAGACCGTCGCGAACCGTCTCCTCGTCGCCCGGCCACCCGGCATCCACGAGCGTACGAACGCCATCGTCGACGATGTAGACGTTTGGCCTGTCTCGGGTTCGGCAATCCACGTGCCAGAGCCCTTCCGAAAGTTGCGTCGCCATCGGTGACAGTACGGATTCACAGGTTTAATACTCCGCATATTCGACAGGTTTTCGCTCCCCGTCACTTCGACCTGTGGCTCGTCGAATCTCCGACTCGGATCGAATAGAACGGCTTCGTGAGAAGAACGGTCGGTAACGCCTGTGAGTTCCTCCGAACCGTCGCGGTGACGGGGGACGGCCACCTCCGGCCTCGTTCGCGTTTCCTTGTGCGTATTCCGCGGTACGTTCGGGGTTGTTGGGGCGCGTTCGGCGTGTTTGCCACGCGTTTCCGCGACTCGCTCTTTTCGACTCGCTCAGAATCTACAACCGCTCGACCCTGATACAGCGCTGGGCGTTGGCGGACGACCGGTCGAAGAGCGTCCCGAACGAGCGGTCGGGGTCGGCGCGGAACGTCGCCAGACAGTCGCGGCACAGACCGGCGAACGCGGCCGACGACCGGCGTCCGGGTGCGACCGATCGTCCGATGGCAGTGCAGGTCACCCTGACCGCCGCGCGTCCGCCGCAGCGTTCGCAGGTCGGGTCGTCCGTCGCGTCGTATGCGTCGCTGGTGTTCCGAGTGGGCATCGATCTCGTACGGAACACGGGGCGCGGTTCCAAGAGTATGATCCGCGTGCGTCGGCGCTTCCGGAGCACAAGCGTCGCCTACTCGGCCGGTCCGCGAACCTCATCCTCGACCGCCCGACGACCGGAATCGGCGGTGCGCTTCTCGCACCCGTCCGACGACGGCGAAGAGTCCGACCGCCGACAGCGTCGCCAGCCACGGCAGGAGATACACCCAGTACGTCGGAAACGGGCGAACGAACAGCGGGAGACAGAACGACGCCGCGAATACGAACGTCCGCCGCTCCGGCGACCAGCGTCCCCGCCCGACGCCGAATCCGCGGCGAACCACGACGAGGACGCCGACGGCGGCGAGCGAGAGCAGGTGCCACAGGGTGAGCGCGGTTCGTCGGTGGAGCGCGGCCCACGTCTCCGTCCCGTTCCACAGCGACGGCGTCCACTCGAACACGTAGCGCCGCGACGCCCACAGGGTTCGGTCGAGGCTCGCCGCGAACGCGGCTTCGCCCCAGACGAGGAAGACGCTCGCGTAGCCGACCGCCGCCGCCGCGACCGCGACGCCGACGAACCGCACCCCCCATCGCAACCGTCCCGGCGGCCTCCGTTCCGCCGCGTCCGACGCGAGACGGTCGCACAGCACGGCGGGGGCGGCGAGCGCTCCGTACTGCGATAACAGCCCCGCCGAGGCGACGGCGAGGCCGCAGGTCGCTCGTCGCAGGCGGAGCGCGAGGAGCATCCCGACGAGCGTGAACGACCGGGCGTTGACGGCGTGCCCGTTCACGAGCGGGACGGCCGCGAGAAACAAGACGCCGCCGGCGAGTCCGACGACGCTCCGGCCGGACTCCGCGTGCACCCGCCAGAGCAGGTACGCGACCGTCCCGTTGGCGAGGCCGACAAGGAGCAGGAACACCCCCAGATACCGGTTCGTCGCGGCGACCGCGAGGTTGAGATACTCGAACAGCGGCGGCTTGTTGTCCACGGAAGCGGTGAGGTACAGCGGCGTTCCGGCGAGCACCGCCTCGGCGACCGGTCGCCACGTCGTCGTCACGTCCGGGTGCGGACTCGCGCTCGTCGTCAGAATTTCGAGATACCGGACGAGGGCTTCGAAGCAACCGACGCCGAGCAGCGCGAGCGCGACCGGTCCTCGGTTCGACGCGCTCAAAGACGGATGCTCCCCGTTCGTCGCGAACGGGGACGCTCGCTCGGGCGAGGAGTTTTCGGAGGGCACGACTGTAATTCGAACGTTCATATCAAATAATAATACAACGATTTCGAGAAGTTGGGAAACGACGCGAAAGTATAAGTACATCGTCGGGCGAGCGAGACGGACTTCGGCGGCGAGACGGGGCGCAAAGGAACGGCGTGTTCACTCCTCGCGCCGGGACAGCGCCCGGAACCCGAGGCCGAGAAGTCCGCCGAGCGCGGCTACCGCGCCGAATCCGGCCTGTCCGTCGGATTCGGTCGTCCGCGCTGCGGGGCCGCCGACTTCGTCCGCGGTCGTCGACCGAATCGTCGACGGTGGCGCGGTCGTGGCGGGTCGGGTGCTCGTCGCGGGCGTCCGCGTCGAGGTCGTCCGCGAGGTGGTCGGAGTCGTCCGGGTCGTGGTCCGGGTCGTTCGAGGGGGTGTCGTCGTGGTCGTCGGCGTCGTCGTGGGCGAAGCGGTCGTCGTCCGCGTCGGAGGGGTTCCCGACCCGGCGCACTCGCCCGACCGAACGACGACCGGCGTCTCCATGTCGAGCGAAAACCACCGTGGTTCGTCCGCGTCGGCGACGAGGACGTTCCACCGCTCGACCTCGCCAACGTAGTGTTCGCCGTACAGTCGCGCCTCCTCGTTGAACGCGGGGTCGATTCGAACCTCGGCGTCGTCGGTCACGCCGCGGAAGGCGCCGCCGTCGGAGCCGCCGCCGTTTCGGGGGTCGGTCGCCCACGTCCAGTCCACCGTCGAGTCGTCGCCCGACCGCTCGAAACGGTCGTAGTTCGTGGTGGCGTTGTACTGGTCGTCCGTGACCGCCCACTCGCCGTCGGCGGGGAGGCCCGAGAAGTCGAGCGTCACCGCCCCGCCGCTGTCGCCGCCGCGCTTGCCGTGCATGAACACGAGGCTCGTGCCGTTCGGACCGTCGTAGAGGTAGAGGACGCTGTTTCCGGCCTGTTCGAACGCCTTGGCGGGGCCGTACGCGCTGTACCAACCTGTCGGGTCGGTGTCCGACGACCGGTAGTCGTAGAACTCCTCGACCGGCAGGTTCTCGTCGGACGTGACGACGGCGAGCGGGAGACACGCGTCCCCCTGTTCGAGGACGAACGCCGACCGCCCGATATCGCCCGCCTCGAAGTCGTCGCCGGGGTGCGATTCGTCCGCGAGAACCGACGAGACGCCGGCGAGCGTCCCGGCGACGCCGGCGGCCGCCAGCAGGTAGGAGCGTCGATTCAGTCCGTCTTCGGTGGGATCCTTCTTCGTCGTCATCGGAATCGGTGGAGGGTGTCGTCGTCGTTCACTCGGAGAATACCTTGAGCGGGGCGGGCAGTCGCCGATACACGCCGGTCACCGCCCGCATCCGCGTCGTCTTTCGCTGGGCGGTGTAGTAGGGCACCGGCTCCGGGCCGAACTTCGATTTGTACCGACAGAGTCGGGGGAGGTTCGCGCCGACGAGGTCGTACCGGGACCGCCCCCGCGATTCGGCCTCCTGCATGATGTGCCAGTCGAGCAGGTCGTTGATGGGAAAGTCCACGTCCGGTTTCGCGCCGCCCTGCCAGCGATAGACGGTGTCGTCCCCCTCGAGCGCGACGATACCGCCGAGGATTCGACCGTCGCGTTCGCAGACGTACGGTCTGACCCGCCCGTCGGGCAATCGGTGGAACAGTTCGGTCGCGAACGCCGGGTCGATTCGATACTCCTTGCCCTGCGCCTCGTGGCGGTCCTGAACCTGCCCGATGACCGCCTCGATTCCTTCGACGCCGGCTTCCCGAATCGTACACTCCTCGTCGCAGTCCCGGACGTTGCTCCGGGCGTCGCGGCTGAACTGCATCAGCAGGTCGTCGGCGGTGAGGTCGAGGACGTACGTGTACGAGGGCGACACGTCGAACCCGTTCCACGAGAACGGTCGCAGGTCGGAGTAACCGTCCACCGTCCGCACGTCGACGTAGTCCGGAGCCAGTTCCGCGTCCACCCAGTCGAGACAGCCGTCGATGAACTCCCGGTGCCGGCGCTCCGCCTTCCGCTGTTTGAGCTTTTCGAAGTTGAGCAGGGCGGGACCGAGGCAGTACACCTCCAGGTGCGGCGGCGGCGAGTAGACCATCCGAAACCGGCCGGTCGTCGTCTCGAACAGCGGGAAGATGCCGACCGGTTCCTGCCCCTTGTAGCCGACCAGCGGTCGCAGTTCCGCGTTCGCGGTTCGCGCGAGGTGCGAGAGCGCCTCGCGCCGATGGAAGGGCGTCGCGTGCTCAGAACGCTCCACGTAGGCGTTCCACTCGTCGAGCGCGTCGTCGTCCGCTTCTCGTATCGTTATCGTCATGGTATCACTCCAAGTAGCCGAGGGCCGTCAGTCGGTTCGCTATCGATTCGTCCTCTCCGTCGCGTCGCTCCGTTCCGCCTCTCCGGGTTTCGTCTCGCCTCGTCTCGTCGTCCGCCCACTGCGGTCGCTCGCGCCGCGTCGAGTACGCTCGCTCGCCGCTCGCTTCGACGCAAGATAGCACCGAACCGTCCATCTCGACGCTCTTCGGGACGCCGAAGAGCGCCAGCACGGTCGGCGTCACGTCGAAGATGTGCGCGCCGTCGAGCGTTCCGTCGACGCCCTCGCCCGCCGCGATCGCCACGCCGTCGCGCTTGTGGTTCCACGGCTGACCGGGGGCGGCGAACGCGCGTCCGTGGAGTTCGGCGGAGAGGAAGTGGTCGAAGTCGGCCGGGACCGTGACGATATCCACAGCCCGGTCGGCCTCGGGGCCGTCGAAGTACGCCTCGCGCCGGGCGACGTCCTCGAAGACGAGGTCGCCCTCCGGCGTCTCGACGCCGCGCAGGAGTTCGATCAGCTCCGTCCGCACCTCCTCGTACCGCTCGGGCGGGACGACGCCATCGGGTTCGCGTCCCTGCAAGTTGATTCGGACGCCGCACTCGATTCTGGCCCGCATGAACGCCCGCGAGGCGGGGAAATCGACCTGTCTGCTGCTCGCGCGGACGACGTGGTCGGGGACGATTCTGGCGGCGACGTCACGGAGACCGACCGCTTCGAGCAGTTTGCCCGCCCGGTGGGTCGTGAAGCCGTATCGGGCGGCGAGCGCCGCGAGTCGCTTCGACGGTCCGGCGTCGTCCGACGAATCGTCGCCGGCGCGAAGTCGCCCGTCGCGAATCGGAACCCACGAGGGCATCCCGTCGCCGCCCCGCGAGACCGCCGCGTAGCCGTGCTCCGCGAGGAACTCGTTGAGGTAGAATCCGTACCCGTCGTACTCGCCGATGCCGTGGTCGCTGACGACGAGGACGGTGTCCGGGTCGCAGTCCTCGAGGATGCGCCCGACCTGTTCGTCCACCGCCTCGTACACCGCCCGCACCATCCCCCGCTCGCCGGGGTGTTCGTGAAACACCGTGTCGGTGCTCTGGAACTGGACGAACCCGAAGTCCGGGTCGAACCGGTCGGCGAGGTAGCGGAAGGCGTCGCCGCGCATCTCGGTGACCGCGCGGTACTCCGAGACGGCGCGAGCCCCGCCGACGCCGTCGGAGTTCGGATACACCCGGTAGTCGCCGAGCGCCTCGCGCAGTTCGTCGAGGAGACCCGGAGGGTGACAGCGCGGGGATTCGGGGGCCATGTACCCCGGTACGAGCGCGCCGTCGAACTCGCCCGGCGGGTGGGTCACGGGGACGTTGACGACGACGCTCGAATAGCCGCGCGCCGAGAGGAGTTCCCAGAGGGCGTCCGACCGCACGTCCGTTCCGTCGACCACGTCCCAGTCGTAGCCGTCGTAGTCGAGAAAGCTGAAGACGCCGTGCTTGCCGGGGTTGACGCCGGTGTACATCGAGGGCCAGGCGCTGGGCGTCCACGGCGGCACCTGCGACTCCAGCGGCCCGGCGACGCCCTCGCCGACGAGTCGTTCGAGGTTCGGGAGCGCACCCGCCTCGAACAGCGGTTCGAGCACCGGGAGGCAGGCCCCGTCGAGACCGATCACCAGCGCTCGAAGCCCGTTTCGGTCGCTCATCGGGCGTCACCCCGACTCCCGGCCGCGGCCGTCGGCGGCGATTGGGGCGGGCGGCGGCCGGTGGCCTCGCTCTCCTCGGAATCGGCGTCGCGGTCGCGGAGGCGTTCCGTGACCGGCATCTTCAGCAGGGTCAACAGCGTGTACAGTTCGACCGTGTTGTCCGCGCCGTCGAGGTGGTCGCCGTAGCACCGTTTCACGCCGTCCCAGTCGAGGAACGGAAGTCGCTCGACGGTGGCGCGACTCTCGGCGAGCGCGTCCGCGACGAAGCCGTGGTTCCTGACGAGTTCCGCGTCGTTCGACCACGGGCCGTGCGTGAACCACGGTTCGGGAAGTTCCTCCGCGCCGAGGAACTTCCGCCGGAGCGCGTTCAGGTGTTTGCCGACGTACTCGGCCGGGAACGAGCGGTCGATCGGGACGCCGGACCCCGCGTGCGGAACGGCCGCGAGCCGCGGGGAGAGGCGTTCTATCGCCCGGTGGACGACGTTCCGCCGGAGCCGATACCGAACCGGCATCGAGAGGTGGAGGTCGACGAGGCGGTTGTCGAGGAACGGGGTACGGTAGGGACGTAGCTGGCGGAGGGCGTTCGTGTAAATGAGTTCGGTGTCGTTCGAGAGCGGGTAGTAGTCGCCACAGACGACGAGTTCCCGGAGCGAGCGATACCGAACGCCGTGGTGGTCGACGTACTCGCCCTCGTCCGTGATATTCTCCCGGAGCACCCGGTCGAGGTCGACGCCGTCGAGGTACGGCGGCGTTCCGACGGCGAGTCGGTCGACGAACTCGTCCACCGATTCGACCCGGTCCTCGATGGGGAGCGTCACCGTCCCGAGCGGGCCGATCGACACCCGCGGGGACGAGAGCGAGTGTCCCTTGAACAACGTGTCGGAGTACAGCCCGGACAGCAACACGTCCACCGAATCCGTTATCTCGTCGGCGAAGCCGGTCGGGTACGCCTGCGTGAACCAGCCGTCGAAGTTCGAGAGCGGGGCGTTCCGTTCGAGCGCCCGCGGCCGATAGTCGCGGTCGCGCCGGAGGAAGACGAACTCGTTTCCGGCGACCTCGGCGACTCGCTTCGCGGTTCTCGCCTCGCGGTTCGGCCAGTCGTTCATGTGGAATCCGACGACCGGTTCGGACATCGCGGCCATGACGAGTCGCGAGTCGCTCCCGCCGCTCAACAGCAGGCCGTAGTCGAGGTCGTCGCGCGTCCACTCGTCGAGCACCCGCCGGAAGAGGTCGGTGAAGCGGTCGACGAAGAACCGGAACGGCGCGTCGACGGGGGTGTACTCCGGCCGCCAGTAGGAGCGCGCGTCGGTGGTCATCGAGTCCAAGTCGAGGGTGGTCACCGTGGCGGGCGGGAGCTTCTCCACGCCGGAGAGCGGCGTCGTCACCCCGAACGAACGCTTGAAGGCGAGGTACTCGGCGAGGTAATCCGGGTCGAACGACGGTTCGAGGCCGGGGTAGGACGGGAGCGACTGCACGTCGGTCGAACACAGCAGCGTTCCGGAGGCGGTCGCGTGAAAGAGCGGGTACGAGCCGAGTCGGTCGGTCAGCAGGTGAACCTTCCCCGCCTCGCGGTCGTAGACGACGCCCGCGAACTGTCCGTTGAGACCGTCCACGAACTCGATGCCGTAGGCATCGTAGAGGTTCGCGCAGTACGTCGGCGCGTCCAGCACCGTCGGGCGAGGCGAGTACGACCCGCCGCGCTCGAAGCCGTACACGTCCCCTTGAATCCATATCAGCGCGTCGCCGTCGGTCGTTCGAACCGGCTGCTCGTCGGCCGTCACCGGGTGGAACGAGTTCGTCACCGCGACGCGTTCGTCGGAGAAGGTCGCGGTTCGCTCGTCGTCCGACCACGTCGTGTCCGGAAGCGCCTCTAGGCCGCGCCTTCGCTCTCCGAAGGCACCGAACAGCCCTACCATGTTGCCTTCCCTCCCGCTCCGATACCGCGACCCTTCGACTCCGTAGCGTCAGCGTAGCGTTTGCTAGTTCGACCGTGCTTCGGCAACGGAATCGACCGCTCTCTCGCGGTGAGACGTCGGAGTCGGGTTCGGCGCGCGTTTCTCTTCATTTGATTTCACGAGAAAGTGAATGAACGTGTCTCGGTATTGTTATAAGCGGCCTGTACTTCGAATGCCCGCGCTTACCGCGCGTTCAGGGTGGGGCTACCGACGCGAAGGCGGTTCTTACCGAACTCGACGAACGGCGACGGAGAACGGCGTCGGATCCGGCGTCCGCGGTGCGGAACCGCAATCCGGCGCGGGATTCCCGAGGACCGGTGCGGTCATCTCTCTCCCTCGTGTCAATTTAGTCCAAAGACTAAGTACCTCCCAATGGTAGCGCGCGGCATGGATGGGGAGACTATCTTTCGAGTGCTCGTCGGCGGAGTGCTCTCCGTCGCTCCGACGATACTGTTCCTCGGCCTGTGGCGCGGGCTGATGGCGCTGCGCGACGACGACCTCATCAATCGAACCATGAGCGGCGAGTTCGGCACGATACCGGAGTCGCCGATTTCGGCGATGATGTTCGGCCGGAACGCGGCCGGACGGGAATCGGCGCCGGCGAACGTGGCGCGAATCGAGCGGGTTCGCTGCCCGTCGTGCGCGGAACCGAACACCAGTTACGCGGCGTTCTGTCGGAACTGCCTCGAAAAGCTCCGGTGACGGTCGGCGGGGGGGTCACTCGATTCGCCGGTCCGCGCTCCGACCGTCGACGACGCGGAACCCGCCGGTCTCCTCGCGCGTCGCCACTTCTCGTTGCGGGAACGGTATCTTGATCCCCTCGCGGTCGTAGGCCGCCTTCACGCCCCCGATGACCGCCGCGATGGCGCGCCACTTCCGGCGACTGCTCGGTCGGTCTATCCAGAACCGGAGTTCGAGGAGTACGGCGGACTCGCCGAAACTCGTCGGGACGGCGGTCGGTTGGGGAACCTCCAGCACGTCATTCTGGTCGGCCATCGCGCGCTCCGCGACGGCGACGGCGTGCTGGAGGTCGGCGGCGTAGTCGACGCCGACCTCCAGTTCGAATCTGAGTCGCCCCTTCCGCCCGTAGTTGATGATGGTGTTCGACCCCACGACGTCGTTCGGAATCACCACGAACTTGCCGGAGAACGTCTCGATTCGCGTCATGAACAGCGTGATGTCGGTGACGATGCCCTCGTCCTCTGCGATCTGAACCCAGTCGCCGATTTCGAAGGGGCGCGAGAACATGAGCGTGAACCCCGCGACGAGCGCGCTCAGCGGTTCGTTCGCGGCGAGTCCGATGATGATACCGAGGAACCCGGCGCCGATGAGGAGGGCGCGAACGTCGACGTTCCAGACGCCGAGGAGCAGCAGACCGGCGAGGACGTACACGCCGACCTCCATGAGCCGCGAGAATATCTCGGTCTGGTGGCTCGTTATCTCGCCGGTTCCGCTGGCGAACCGCTCGACGAGCCGTATCAACATCCCCGAACTGATGTACGCCGCCGCGATGACGCCGAACGTGACGGCGATTCGAATCCCGGTCGAGGTGAGCCGCGAGAAGACGTCGACGCGCCGGACGGCGGGTTGGGAGTCCGCCAAGAGCGTGAGCGCGTACTCGCCGACGAAGAGCGCGGCGACGCCGGTCGCGGTGAGGAGGACGACGTCCACGACGCGCGGGTTGACCCGCCGTTTCAACCGCGGTGCCGCCCGCCAGAGTACCCACACGGCGAACACGAGCGCGACGAGGAGGAGCGTCGATAGCAGGATTCGCGCCTCGGGGACGGGAAGCTGTTCGACGGGTCGAGCGAGCGAATTCGGCGAGTAGGTCATTGATGCACTCCGGCGAGGGCCGACCACCGGTCACCGGCGAGTTACGAGCACCCCACCGCAGTCAGTGTCGATGGCGCTGGGCTTGAGCGTGTTGGGGAACTGCGTTCGTTCCGACCATCTTCGAGCGAAAAGCGGAGTTATTTTCCGCGGGCGGCGTTCCGTGAGATGGGGCAGGGTTTAGGCGTTCGGGATGGTACCGAACTTATGGTCGCCAGCCACTCGGCGACGGGGGCTGATGGGGGTTCGGGGGACGCTGTTGTACTGACCGACGTTCGGAAGACCTACTATCTCGGCGCGCCGGTTCACGCCATAGACGGCGTGACGCTGTCGATTCCGCGAGGGTCGTACACCGCCGTGATGGGACCGAGCGGGTCGGGAAAGAGCACCCTACTCAATCTCATCGGCTGCCTCGACACGCCGACAGACGGGACGATTCACGTCAACGACCGGGAGGTGACGGCGCTGTCCGACAGCGAGCGGACGACGGTTCGCGGACAGGAAGTCGGCTTCGTCTTCCAGACGTTCAACCTGATGCCGCGGCTGACCGCCCGCGAGAACGTCGCCCTCCCGCTCATCTTTCAGGGAATCTCCCGCTCCGAGCGACGGGACCGCGCCGACGAACTGCTCTACAAGGTCGGTCTGCGCGGGCGTGAGGACCACCGCCCGAACGAACTCTCCGGCGGCCAGCGCCAGCGCGTCGCCATCGCCCGCGCGCTGGCGAACGACCCGGCCATCGTCCTCGCCGACGAACCGACGGGGAACCTCGACACCGAGACGGGTCAGCAGATAATGGCGCTCTTCGAGGAACTCAACGACGACGGGCACACCATCCTGATGGTGACCCACGAGCGCGATATCGCGGAGCACGCTGAGCGCGTGGTACACATCCTCGACGGAACCGTCGAGCGCGTCGAGGAGATAGAGGCCCCGCGCCGAGTCGGCGAGGCGCGGTGATGGAGTTCGGCGAGTCGCTTCGGATGAGCCTGCGGGCGATTCGAGGCCACCGGGTCCGGTCGTCGCTCTCGGCGTTCGGCGTCGTCATCGGCGTCGCGGCCGTCATCACGCTCGTCACCCTCGGCACGAGCCTCCGGGCCGAAATCCTGAGCCAGTTCGCGGGCGACAGAGCGCCGAACATGTTCGTCTGGGTCGGACCGCCCGGCGGAGGGCCCGGCTTCGGCGCGCAGGCGGCGTTCACGCAGCACGATATCGCGGGACTCCGACGACTCGACGGCGTGGCGGCCGTCGTCCCGCAGGGCGTCGTCCCGGTCGTCGCGCTCGCGCACGGCGGGGAGACGGTGAGCCAGAACGACGTCGTCGCCACGACGCCGGCGCAGTTCAGGAACCGGGAGTTCGCCGCCGGGGGTCCGTTCGAGCAGGGGAAGCGGGAGGTCGTCCTGAACCCCCTCGCGGCGCGGCTGTTCGAGGACGGGGTGACGGTCGGCGACCGGGTGTCCATCCGGACGGCGAGCGGCGAGACGGTGAGCGCCCGCGTCGTCGGCGTGCTCGACGGGTCGGGCGGAACCGGCCGATTCGACGACGGGGCGCTCCCGCGGGCGTACGTCCCGACGCGTCCCTTCTACGATTCGACCGTCGAGAGCCCGACGCAAGGCACCGAACAGCGCGTCTACCCTCTGCTCACGGTCGTCGCCGAGAGCCACGGGGAAGTTCCGGAGACGAAGGAGAAGGTGCGGTCCTACCTCCGCTCCGACTCCGACGCGGCGCGCCTCGCGCCCGACGACTACGGCGTCCACGTTCGGACCGACCGCGACCTCGTCCGGCGGGTGGAGGAACTGCTCACGACGCTGACGACGTTCGTCACCAGCATCGCGGTCGTCTCGCTGGTCGTCGCCGCGCTCGGCATCGCCAACGTGATGCTCGTGAGCGTCACGGAACGCACCCGCGAGATCGGCATCATGAAAGCCGTCGGCGCGCAGAAACGCGACGTGCTCCAGTTGTTCCTCACGCAGGCGATACTGCTCGGCGTCATCGGGTCGGTCTTCGGCGTCGCGGTCGGCGCCGTCGGCGGCTACCTCGCCACGGACTACGTCGGCCTGCCCCTCGTGTTCGCGGCGGAGGTGGTGCCTGTCGCCATCGCGGTCGGTCTCGTCGTCGGGATGGTGACGGGACTCTACCCGGCGTGGAGCGCGGCGCGGGTCGACCCCATCGACGCGCTCCGATACGAGTAAGTTCGCTCCGATTGCCGACTCGGTCGGAGAGACGAGGCGGTCGATGCGCGTTTTTCCTCGCAACACCCAAGCGATTCGCCTCCGAACTCCGGCCATGCACATCGCGTTCGTCGCGTACGACGGCATGACCGCGCTCGACTTCGTGGGCGTCTACGACCCGCTGACGCGACTCGGTACGATGGGGTTCCGCGACGACGTCTCGTGGGACGTCTGCGCCCGGACCGAGCGCGTCGCCGCGAACGCCGGACTGGAACTCGTCCCGGACGCGGTCGACGAACCGCTCTCGGGGTACGACGTGCTGGTCGTGCCGGGCGGGTTCGCGGCCCGGGACCTCGCCGAGGACGAGGGGTTCGTCTCGTGGCTGGCGAGCGCCGAAGCGGAGCGGGTCGCCTCGGTCTGCACGGGGTCGCTCCTGCTCGGCGCGGCGGGCTTTCTCGACGGGAAGCGGGCGACCACCCACCCCGACGCCTACGACCGACTCGCCGAGCACTGCGAGGTGGTCGAGGAGCGCGTGGTTCGTGACGGGCGGGTCGTGACCGCCGGCGGCGTCGCGTCGGGCATCGACCTCGGCCTGTCGCTGGTCGCCGAACTGACCGACGAGGACACCCGCGACGCGGTGGCGACCCAGATGGACTACCCGTACTAACGATGGCCAGAATCGGGCGTCGTCCCCCGGTTTCGGGCGTCGCTGTCCGGGTCTATCTCAGCAGGATTAAGGACGCCGCTCGCCAGCCCTCGGATATGCGAGCATATCGGGCGAAAGTCGTCGAGCCGATTTCCCTCCCCGACCGAGAGGAGCGGACCGCCAACCTCGAAGAAGCGGGCTACAACGTCTTCAATCTCGATTCGGACGACGTGTTCGTCGACCTGCTGACCGACAGCGGGACGGGGACGATGAGCCAAGACCAGTGGGCCGCGATGATGCGCGGCGACGAGGCGTACGCCGGGAGCGACAGCTTCCGACGCCTGCGCGAGAGCGTCGCCGACGTGATGGGGTTCGAGAACGTCGTTCCGGCCCACCAGGGTCGCGGGGCGGAGAACGTCCTCTACGGCGTCCTCGTCTCGGAGGGCGACTACGTGCCGAACAACACCCACTTCGACACGACGCGGGCGCACGTCGTGAACAACGGCGGGACCCCCGTCGACTGTCCGACGGACGCCGCCGGGGACGACCCCTTCCAGGGGAATCTGGACCCCGAGAAAGTCCGCGAACTGGCGGACGACGTCGGTGCCGAGAACGTCCCCGCGCTCGTCGTCACCGTCACGAACAACTCGATGGCGGGTCAGCCGGTGAGCGTCGAGAACGTCCGCGAGGCGCGCGAGGTCGCCGACGAACTCGACGCGACGTTCGTCGTCGACGCCTGCCGGTTCGCCGAGAACGCCTACTTCGTCCAGCAGCGCGAGGAGGAGTTCGCGGAGTCGAGCGTCGCCGCCATCGCCCGCGAACAGCTCTCCTACGCCGACGCCGTCGTGATGAGCGGGAAGAAAGACGCGCTCTCAAACATCGGCGGGTTCGTCGGCGCGCGCGACGAGGACCTGTTCGAGCGGGCCAAACAGCGCGGCATCCTCTTCGAGGGCTTCTCCACCTACGGCGGTCTCGCAGGACGGGACTTGGAGGCGATGGCGGTCGGCCTCCGCGAGGCCGTCACGCCGGAGTACATCGAATCGCGGGTCGAACAGGTGCGCGAACTCGGCGACCTCCTGCGGGACGTCGGCGTGCCGATACACACCCCGACCGGAGGGCACGCGGTGTACGTGGACGCCGAAGCGTACCTGCCCGATATTCCGCCCGAGGAGTTCCCCGGGCAGGTGTTGGTCGGCGAACTCTACCGCGAGGGCGGGGTTCGGGCGGTCGAACTCGGCGAGTTCGCCTTCCCGGGCGAGGACCGCCCCCAACTCGTCCGCCTCAGTCTCCCCCGGCGCTCGTACTTCCGCGACCACCTCGAGCACGTCGCCGAGACGTTCGAGAAGGTCTCGGCGCGGCGCGGCGAACTCGTCGGCCTCGAAGTCGTCGAGGAGCCGCCGATGAAGGAGCTGCGCCACTTCAGCGCGAGGCTGGAGCCGGTGGCGTAGGCCGCGCGGAAAGGGGTTTGTCGGTGGCCGTCGTTTACGGTACGATGGTCGGAATGCCAACGGTTCGGCGGTGGGGGGTCGCGGTGCTCCCGGCGGTGCTGGTCATCGCGGTCAAGGGACTCGTGTTCGAGGGTGCGATTCCGGTCGGTCACGAACGAGTGGACGTGATTCTGACGGTGTTGGAACTGGTCGCGCTCCTGTTACCCGCGCTGGCCATCGCCTTACAGGTTCTGCTGACGTACTCGGAGTCGTTTCCGATCCAGTCGCAGGGGCGAGGGCCCGCGCTCCGGCGGATGAGTTTCCTCACGGTCGGGGTCGCGTCGGCCAGCCTCTTTTTCGCCGTGCTCATCCTGCTCGGAAGCGTGAACCTCGAACCGACGCTCTGGCTCGGCATCGCGCTGGTCTGGTTCGCGGTGTACCTCTTCACGCTCCTCCCGCTGACCGCGGCGCTGGTCGCGTTTCGCGCGGAGGAGGCGGACGAGCAGTTTCACGACGTGCTCGGCCTCTACAGGCCGATAGCGGAGTACGTCCACTATCCGAGGGAGGTACAGGAACTGGCGGCGGAACACTACGCGAGGGTCACCGAGGCGGAGCGCGAGTAGTTCGGCGCGGAACTCGAACCGGGCAACGGATTCACCGCGCGAAGGTGCCGCCGCCGCAATCGCGTCGATTCGAACCCGACATCGGGCCGTTTCTCGTTTTTCCGCGTTCGTCGCTATTGTACGGTAGCTGTTGTTTTCAAGCGCGGCTCCGCGCGGCGAATTTCTTTTCTGCTGTTTCGCACGCAAGGTATTTGACGCTCGTGACGAACTGTCGAGTAGCGGAACTTCGCCGCGACCGACAGAATGAGCGCAAACGACACGCCCGCAACCGTACTGTTCACCGTCGATTCGCTTCGAGCCGACGCGATTCCGGACGACGGTGTCGCCGCCGCCCTCGGCGAGCGAGGAACCGTCTTCGAGAACGCGTTCGCCCACGGAAACTGGACGCCCTTCTCGTTTCCGTCCGTCCTCGGCGCGAAGCGAGTGTTCAGCGATTCGCGGAGCATCGGCGTCGCCGACGAGCCGACGTTGGCGGAGACGCTCCGCGACGGGGGCGTCGCCACCGCGGGGTTCAACGGGGCGAACGGATTTCTGACCGAACACTGGGGGTACGACCGCGGCTTCGACGAGTTCGAGACGTTCACGTCGGGGACCGGCGATAGCCTCTACAGCAAGTACCTCACCGCCCACCCGACCGTGCAGGCGTGGCTCCAGGTCGCGTCGTCGCCCGTCCGCCGACTGCTCGGCCGCGAGGGCGGCGCACGAAACGTCTCCCGGATGCTCGACGTGGAGCGGCGCGCGGTCGAGTTCGTCGAGCGGGCGGAGCCGCCCTTCTTCCTCTGGGTTCACTACATGGACGTTCACACGCCGTACGTCCCCGCGCCGAAGTTCGTCAGGGACGAGACGGGGGCCAGCGTGGGCACGCTCAGGATGCTTCGAGCGCACGCGAGGGCGGGGCTGGGCCGCGAGGTGGGCGAGACGACGCTCGCCGAGTTACGGTCGCTCTACCTGGCGGCGGTTCGGCAGGTGGACGAGAGCGTCGGGCGCGTGCTCTCGGCGCTCGAACGCGAGGGGCTCCGGGAGGACGCGTGCGTCGTCTTCGCGGGCGACCACGGCGAGGAGTTCATGGAGCACGGCCACCTCGCGCACTACCCGAAGCTCTACGAGGAGCTGATACACGTCCCGCTGGTGGTCGACCACCCCGACGCCGACGGCGGGCGCGTCGAGCGGGCGGTCGGTCTCGACTCGATTCCGCCCACCGTCTGCGGGGCGATGGGCGTCGAGCACGACTTTCAGGGGGAGAATCTCCTCGTCGGCGACCCCGACCCGGTGCCGATCACCTCGGTCGCGGTCCGAGGCGAACACGTTACCCGCCAGCCGATTCCGCGGCGTCTGGACGACGGCGAACTGCTCGTGAGCGCGCGGACGGAAGGGTGGACGTACGTCTACTACACCGAATCGGGCCGGAGAGAGCTGTACGACAGGGACCGCGACCCGGAGGAGCGCGAGAACCGGTGGGACGAACTCGCGGACTCCCACGTCGCCGGCCGGCTTCACGAAGCGGTCGAAGAGCGCATCGAGGGCATCGAATCGGAGGAAGGAGGCGACTCGACCGAACCGCCGTCCGCGGTCACGAACCGACTCGAGGCGCTCGGCTACCAGTAGCCGGTCGATTCGCGCACCGCGATTTTCGCGACGACGGCACTCACAAGCACTATGGCTCACCCGCGAGACGGGGTACGTATGCCAATCGAATCGACGTTCGAACTGTATCAAGACACCGCCGGCGAGTGGCGGTGGCGGCTCGTCGTCTCCAACGGAAACATCATCGCGGACAGCGGCGAAGGGTACAAGTCGAAACAGGGCGCGAAGCGCGGTATTCGGAGCGTGAAGAACAACGCGCCGAACGCTCGGGTCGTCGCTATCGACTGAACGCGACCCGAGACGGCGGCGATACGACTCCGAGTCGCTCTCCCCCCGTACGTGGCCAAAACGGAGCCGTCAGCCCTCGTAACGACCGTCCGCGTGGTTCGCCGCTATATCAGAGAAACCGGCGTCTCGACCCGCCTCGACGCCGATATCGGCGTCTGGCGCGTTATCTTGTGTTTTTTGCCGTCGTCCCGCGTGTGTGCTACACGCATGAAAGAGCGCCTCGTTAGAACACGTCGAACCACCGAAGGGCACTCCGAGGACCCACCCGCCGCCAGCGAGCGGCCGGAGTTGCCCTCTCGGTACCTCCCGTCGACGCGCCCCGTCGTTCCGGTCGGACGGTCGTCCGAGGCGACCGACGGGCGGTCCGTGCTCCGAACGTCGCGGAACAGCGCAAGAGATAGGTGCGGTCCTTCTCTCTACTGGAGCAATGCTTAATCGTCTCCGCCACCCGCTCGTAGCCGTCGCCGCGGCGCTGCTGTTGACGGTTCCGTTCGTCGCACTGTTCGTCGTGCACGGCTACCACCTCGACCCGGCCTCGACTCCGGAAAGCCCGGGAGCGAACGTCTCTCCCACCGTGGCGGTTTTCGTCGGCGGCCTCGCCATCCTCGGCGCGGCGTTCCTGCTCGCGTGGGGCGCGGAGACCGCCGAAAAGGACGTTCCGACCGCGTTCGCCATCGCCGTCCTCGCGGTGCTCGCCGTCGCGCCCGAGTACGCCGTCGACGCGCTGTACGCGTGGAACGCCGGGGCGTTCGAATCGACCCACCGCGGAGTGGAAGCGGCCAACCTCGCCATCGCGAACATGACCGGGGCGAACCGCATCCTCATCGGCCTCGGCTGGTCCGGCATCGCGCTGTTCACGATTTATCGAGCGAAGCGAACCGACGACCGGGCGGTCAAACTGCGCTCCGGATTCCTCGCGGACGCCGTCCAAATCGACCGCGACATCTCCCTCGAAATCGCCTTCCTGCTCGCGGCGACGGCGTACGCGTTTTTCGTCCCGCTCGGCGGCGGCATCGGAATCGTCGATACGGTCGTTCTCGTCGGTCTCTACGTCCTCTACATCGGCATCATCATTCGCGGCGACGTCGATGAAGGCGAGACGCACGTCGGCGTCCCCGCGTACTTCCAAGAGTATCCGAAGGGGCGACGCATCGCGGTCGTGCTCTTCCTGTTCGCGTACTCCGGACTGATCATCTTCGAGGCGGTTCACCCGTTCGCGTTGGGCCTCGAAGAGCTCGGAACCGCGCTCGGCATTCCGCCCTTCTTCATGATCCAGTGGCTCGCGCCCCTCGCGAGCGAGAGCCCCGAGCTCATCGTCGTGGCCTATCTGGTGAACAAGGCGCGCTCGACCGCCGGCTTCAACGCGCTCATCTCCTCGAAGCTGAACCAGTGGACGCTGCTCATCGGCACGCTAGCGGTCGTGTACTCCATCGCCGCCGGGCACATCGGCACCCTCTCGTTCGACCAGAAACAGACGGCCGAGATATGGATCACCGCCGGCCAGAGCCTCTTCGCGCTCGCCATCCTGACGAACTTCGAGATAAGCGTCCGCGAGGCGGTGGCGTTGCTCGTGCTGTTCGTCTCACAGGTCGTCGCGGAGTTCTACGTGATTCAAATCTACGCCGAACCGACCGCCGCGAACCTCAGCCTCCTCATCCTGCACGCCTACACCGCCGTCTACATCGTCCTCGGCGTCGGCCTGTTCGTCACGCGCTCTAGGAGTTTCCGCGAACTCGTCGGGCACACCGCCGCGAACATCCGCAGCGCGGTCGGAGGAGACGCCGGCCCGCCGGAACGCGCCGACTGAGAACCGACAGGTAGGGAATCGACGCCGCGACACTGGACGATTCCCTGACCGGGTGCGAGCGAAATCCGATATATAGTCTTTGCGCAGAATCGCCGTTCCGGCGGCCGTGCGTTACGCCTTATCGTCGCACCGCCCGTCCGGGCGTACGTGAAACTCGAAATGGACAGGGAAAGACTGGGCTTCGCTTTCGGGACGGCGTACCTGTGGGCCGTACTGATACTCCTCGGGGCTATCGTGTTCGAGACGGTGGTGATATATCCCAATATCTTCCACGACGTTCCGAAGTCGTTCGAAATCGGGATGGAATTCATGGCGGTACGGGGGCCGCACGACTTTTTCCCGCCCGTCGGACTGCTCGCGGTACTCGTCGGAACCGTTTCGCTGGGGCTGGCCTGGCGCGCGAAGGGAGTCCGCTACTGGCTTTTGGCCAGCCTGCTCCTCTTTATCGCCGGAGAGTTCCTACTGTCGGTGGTCTTCTTCTGGCCTCGGAACGCGATCATGTTCGAAGAAGGAACCGCGGTTCACTCGGTCGCGGTCCTGAAACGGACGGCCCGCGAATTTCAGACGGGCCACTGGGTTCGCGTCGGAACCAACGTAGTCGCGGCCGCGACGGCGTTCGTCGGATATCTAAAGTTCCACCAACGGAGAATCGAATCTCGGCGTTAATCGGCGTGCGCGGCCATCTCGCCGTGTTCGCCGCCGGACTCGAAGTACGTCACGTACACCTGTACGGCGAAGACGACGGTGAAGACCGCGTTGAGCACCAGGGTGTAGGTGTGGGGCACCGTCCCGCCGGTTCCTCCCCGTTTCGGAATCAGGCCGGCGGCGAGCCACGCGTAGTGGGTGACGATTCCCGCCACCGTCGCCACGGCGAAGATGGAGACGAACAACACCGCCGCGAGGCGCTTGCCGTAGTATTTGCGGTACATATCCACGATGTGCGGAACGATGAGGTCGGCGTAGATGAAACTCATCACGCCGCCGAACGGGATGCCGGACGTCCACAGGACCAGCGCGAAGGGGACGTTCGCCACCGAGCAGACGAACGTGATGACGCCGACGAAGACGCCGATGGCGGAGCCGAGGACGACCCACGCGACGGTGCCCTGCGGCGCGAGCGTGAACAACTGCGCCCACCACGACCGAGGGACGAACGCCGCGAGGAGCGAGGCGACGACGAACCCGGCGACGATGTCGTCCCAGAGCATTCCCCACTCGCCGACGGCGTTGCGGAAGGCGTTCTTCCAGCCGTGCGCCGTCAGGAGCTTATCCGTCCACGTCTCGTCCTCCCGCCGGTTCAGGAAGGTCCGCTTGCACGATTCCGAGCAGAAGTACTCGGTTCCGCCGTCGGTCTCGACGCTGAGCGTTCCTTCGTCGTCGGGGTCGACCTCCATCCCGCAGACCGGGTCGCGGACGGTTCCGTCCTCCTCGTCGTCGCGGACGTGGTCGCGGGCGGCCGCGAACCACGAATCGGGCACGACGTACTTCGTCAGCGCGGCCAGCAGGAGAATCATCAGGATGCCGCCGAACACGTCGGCGGCGACGAACTGCCAGCCGAGCAGAATCCACATCACCAGCCCGAGTTCAATGACGAGGTTCGTGCTGGCGAACTGGAACGCGGCGAACGAGGACTCCGGCGACGCCCCCTTCTTGAACAGCGACTTCGTCGTGGCGACGGCCCCGAACGAACAACTGGACGAGAGGAAGCCGAAGAAGCTCCCCAATCCGAGTTCCCTCAGCCCGCGACCGCCGAGCACGTTCGTCATCCGCTCCTCGCTCACGAACGCCTGCACCGCGCCCGCGATGGTGAATCCGAGCACCAGCGCCCACCACGTCTTCCACGTCATGTTGCCGAGGAATTTGGCGGCCTCGACGAGGCTCTGGACGACGTTCATGGGCGTACCTAGTGGCGGGACACTTTCTACGATTGTGGCTAAGGGAACGAAGTGTCCGCAGCCGCCCGTGCGCCGCGTCGTCCCGGAGACATAGCCGCGAGACCGATTCGGCGGGCGTTCGTGGCGAAATCGCGCCGTCAGTTCGACCGCTTCCCGCCGGAAGGGTTTAATTTCCAAACCGGAGTCCGTGCTTCGCCTCGGAAAGTAATCCCACGGGCGGCGAGTGCCGAGTCGCTCGGAGCGACTAATACTCGACGCGGACGTGCAACGAGCGGGTCGACTCGCGGTCCCAGACGATGATTTCATCTGCGTTCGGGCCGAGTAGAGACCGTATGCCGACCGTTCGAACGAACGACATCGAAACGTACTACGAACGACGGGGGACCGGCCCGTCGATAGCGTTCGTTCACGGGGCCGTACTCGACCACGCCCAGTGGGCACCGCAAGTGGACGCGCTCGGCGACGAGTACGCGACCGTCGCCTACGACGTCCGAGGGCACGGCCGAACCGGCGGGTCGGCGAAGGAGTCGTATTCGGTCGACCGCTTCGCCGACGACCTCGACGCGCTCGTCACCGCGTTGGACCTCGACCGGCCGGTTCTCTGCGGCCTCTCGACGGGCGGATGCATCGCGCAGGCGTACGCGGCCGCGCATCCGGACCGGGTGGCCGGTCTCGTGCTCGCCGACACGTTCACCCCGGAACTGTTCGACCGGTTCGAGTGGCTCCAGCGGTCGGCGCTGTTGAAAGCGACGATTCCGCCGGTTCGACTCGTCGGTTACGAGCGAGTGGAGAAGGTCCTGGTGTGGCTCCACGAGCGGATTTCGGGGAAGGAAGTCGGCGGCGACTACGAGAAGATCGAGCGACTCCGGGCGGCAGGTCCGAAGATGGACGCCGACGAGTTCGCCAAAGTGATTCGCGCCGTCGCGACCTTCCACGAGGCGGAGGTCGACCTCCGCGCCATCTCCGCCCCGACGCTGATTCTGTACGGCGAACACGAACCGCCGTTCATCCGGCGACACGCGCCGAAGATGGAGGCCGAGATACCGAACGCCGTCGTCCGGGAAGTGCCCGACGCGGGGCACGCTTCCAACCTCGACAACCCCGAGTTCTTCTCCGCCGCACTGCGGGAGTTCCTCGCGTCCGTCCTCCCGCGCGACGCCGCCGACGGCGCCGAGGGAAACGGTGGTGCGGAGGGGGCGGGATGACGGTTACTCGGCCCGCCCGGTGAGGACGGTTCGAACGTCCGTCGCGGACGCCGACGCCGCCGCTACGCGCCCAGTTCCTCGGCGAGTTCGTGGAACGATTCGACGGTCAGATCCGGTTCGTCGCCGAACGGCTCCCACGGCTTTCCCTTGCGATTCGCCCACACGCCCTGCATTCCGGCGTGCTTCGCGCCCTGCACGTCGAACCATCCGGCGGAGACGTGCGCGATGCCCTCGACCGGCGTTCCCGTCCGATCGGCGGCGTGACGGTACAGTTCCGCGTCCGGCTTGAACGTCCCTATCTCGTCGGCGCTGATGGTGTCCGCGAGCAGATCGCCGATGTCGGCGTGTTCGACCATCGAATCTAGCATCTCGGGGTCCCCGTTCGACAGGACGTAGCAGTCGTACCCTCCGTCGCGGAGGCGGCGGATGCCGTCGCGAACGTCGTCGAACACGTCGAGTTCGTGGTAGACCGCGAGGATTTCGTCGCGCTCGCGCTCCGATACGTCGGCGTCGTGGGCGGAAAGCGCGTACTGGAGCGCGTCGCGGTTCATCTCGTAGAACGGTTGGTACGCGTCGACGTGGTTGGCGACGAACGTGTATTCGAGCGACCGGGCTCGCCAGAGCTTCGAGACGGGTTCGGGGTTCTCGACGCGCTCGGCGAGCGCCCGCTCCGCCGCGTCGACGTCCACCAGCGTGCTGTAGGAGTCGAACGTGACGGTCGCGACTCGTTCGGGGTCGAACATGGTCGAGCGAATTTCGTCCACCGCGGAGTTAATTGTAGGGGTCCGCGAACCGCGCGGTCGAGTTCGAAGAACGGTGCTCCCGCGACGGTAGCAGTCCCCCGAAAAGGGGTCGAAGCCCGCCGAGAGCGACTGCGACGGTGACGCGCTTCGACGCTCGCAGAGCGCGAACTATCAGCCGTCGTCGGACGAGGCGGTTCGCAGATTTATCGTGCGCTCGGTCGCTCCGCCGTGCCGATCGAGTTCGGCTATCCGGCTTCCGCACGAACTCCGCGTTTCGTTCGGCGTGAGGTACACGTCGAACTGCGAACTACAGCTCATCGTCCCCCACGTCTCGACGAGCGTCGTCCGATTCGCCGACCGCGGCTTGAGCGTGTAGAGTAGTTGGCCGCGCTCGGGTATCCCTCGCAGTCGAAACAGGAGCGCCGAGTGCGCCTCGACGGTGTACTCGCGGTCGAAGACAACGCCGTTTTTCGGTTCTATCTTCGTCGCCTCCGTCCGCACCGCGGACGCCAGTTGGAGGCCCTCGTCGACGCGCTGGACGACTTTCGTCTCTCCGCGCCGGTTCGTCAGTACGAACGCCGAAATCGGGCGGTCCGTTGCCGAAAGCGAGAACCGTAACGGACGGTTCGTCGGATTCTCCACGAGGAGGCGGCCCTCCGTCGAGGAGTCGGAACTGGCCGAGGACTCGGAGTTCGTCGCCCGCTTCGCGACGCGAGAAGCGCCTATGCCGGCGAAGAGAACCCCGGTCGTTGCGAGAACGCTTCGTCTCGATACGTTGCTGAGTAGATCCCCCATGATGTACCCCCAAGGAACGTAGTCGTCCGTCAATTAGTTCAATGCTCCGGTGCGCTCAGTTCGCCGGGCGACCGAATCCGGCCGACGTCCCGTCACTCGTGGCCGGAGACGCGAACCGGCTCGTAGGGCTCTTCGAGGTACGCCATATCGCCGGACGAGAGATCGACGTCGAGCGCCTCGACGGCCTCTTCCAGGTGTTCGACGCTGGTCGTCCCGACGATGGGAGCGTCGACCCAGTCCTTGTGAAAGAGCCACGCCAGCGCGATTTGGGCCATCGAGACGCCCTTCTCGGCGGCGAGTTCCTGCACGCGTTCGTTTATCTCCGGGCCGCCGCCCTCGCGGTAGGGGTGTTCGTACATGTGCTCTTCCGTCTCGCCGCGGAGCGTGGCGTCTATCTCCTCGTGCGGTCGGGTGAGGTAGCCGCGTGCGAGGGGACTCCACGGGACGACGCCGATTCCCTCGCGGTCGCAGAGGGGGAGCATCTCGCGCTCCTCCTCGCGGTAGACGAGGTTGTAGTGGTTCTGCATCGTGGCGAAGCGGTCGAGTCCGAGTCGGTCGCTCGCGTGGAGGGCGTCCGCGAACTGATGCGCCCACATCGAACTCGCGCCGAGGTATCGTACCTTCTCGCGCCGAACCGCGTCGTCCAGCGCGCGCATCGTCGTCTCGATGGGCGTGTCGTCGTCCCAGCGGTGAATCTGATAGAGGTCGATGGTGTCCACGCCGAGTCGGTCGCGCGAATCGTCGAGTTCCTGCTCGATGGCCTTCCGCGAGAGGCCGCCCGAGTTCGGGTCGTCCTCGTCCATCCGGAAGTAACACTTCGTGGCGACGACCATCTCGTCGCGGCGGCCCTCCAACGCTTTGCCGAGGATGCGCTCGCTCTCGCCGCGCGAGTACATGTTCGCCGTGTCGAAGAAGTTGATGCCGAGGTCGATGGCCCGTTCGATGATGGGCAAACTCTCGTCCTCGTCGAGGACCCACTCGCGCCAGTCGCTCGACCCGAAACTCATGCAGCCGAGACAGATGCGACTGACCTTCGTGCCGGTGTCGCCGAGCGTCGTGTACTCCATGTCGCGGAAGTCGCACGCGGACGGGAAAAACCTATGTCCGGTCGAGATTTCCGAGTAGATTCCCGAGTAATCCACCGGAAACCTAAAAGCGACTTCCCGGTCGCTACCACCGATTCGGCCGCGGCAGTACGTCGAGGAACTCTGACAAACCCGGAACGCCGTCGCTCACCCAGAGCAGTATCGTCACCGCGACGAGTAGGAGTTCCGGCGCGGAGAATCCGAGCGAGAGCAGACTCTCGAAGTGGGCGGCGAAACTCGGTTCGGTGTCCGCACGGACCGGAAGAACGGGCCAGAGTAAAAACGTGAGGTAAACGTACTCGCCCGCCAAGAGGGGGCCGAAGGCATCGCCAACGATGTGGGAGAAGTAGCCGACACAGAACGCGAGTGCTCCCTCTCTACCGGTTCTCCGGCAGTAAATCGTGACGAACGTGACGATGATCGACGCGGTGAGCAGTGAGTGGGCGAACGATCGACCGCTAGGGAGAATCGGCACCGTCCACGCGAGTGGCTTGTCGACGATGTCAGGAAATTGCGTCGCGATAGCTACGACGATCGCTTCGCGACCGTCCGGCGGACGACCTCGCCACCGGTGAGCGACGAGCGAGTACGCAAGGTAGCCAAATGCGAGATGTCCCCACGGCCACACAGTGCGCGCAGAAGGGAAGCCGAACCTTAATTAAATCGGCCACGCGGGGTCGTTACCGCCGAATTCCGCAGAGTTATTCGTCACTTAACTGCGGGTAAACATTGTTACGACCTTTCGATTCGCCCGAAGCCGTGAATACCGACGACTTAATTCGCGGACACCAACGGTGCTCTCCAAGGATTCGGGCTAATAACTAAATGACAACCGACCTTTCAAACGAACCGACGGAAATTCTAGTGCCTCTGGAATAGTCTCGTACTAATGGAAACGTCCACTGATAGTGTATGTCCTCAGAAGAGAACGAACGCCCGCTGATCGGACAATACGACAAGCCGGCGGTCGGCGTAGTCGCAACTCCAACCAACGCTGATGCCATCGCACGCGTTATTCTTCGGGCGAAGCGGCACGGTTATCCGACGCTGGTCGTGGAGGCGGGCGACAAAAACGCCGAGTCGGTCACAGTAGCCACGCAACTCGGATGCCACGTCTTACACTTAGAGTCGCCGCAGATTAGCTTCGAGTCGCTCCGCTCCAACCTCGCTCACGCGGCGAAGGAGTTCGGATTTCCGGGCGTAGTCTTCCACAAAAACCCGAAGGATCGACTAGATTACGACAGAAGCATCAAACGCTTTCTCCGGACGAACGACTACGTCGTTGAGGGGAAAGCAACATCCATTTCGAACGATGTCTCTATCGTCGTCGGAATTCCGGCTTACGACGAGGAGGATTCGATCGGCGAAATCGTCGATCAGGCGAGTGAGTACGCAGACGCCGTCCTGGTCGTGGACGATGGGAGCGCCGACGAGACGGCAAACCGCGCTCGGGCGGCCGGTGCAGTTGTAACAACACACAAACAAAACAGGGGATACGGGGCGGCGCTACAGACGCTCTTCTGCAAAGCCGACCTCTGGAACGTAGATCACTTAGTCGTCCTCGACGGTGACGGACAACATAATCCGGCGGACGTAGAGCGGCTCGTAACCGCCCAGCGCCGAACCGGAGCGGAACTCGTCATCGGTAGCCGGTTCACCGGCAGCGCTAGAAGCGATATCCCGAGATACCGCCAAATAGGGCTCCGCATCGTAAACTTTCTTACGAATTTGAGCCTCGGCGTCGTCAGGTCCGATTCGAGAATTAGCGACACGCAAAGCGGATTCCGAGCGTACGACGCCCACGCGATCGAAAAGTTAGCCGAGGACGGGACTCTCGGGAGTTCGATGGATGCGAGCACCGACATCCTCTATCACGCCCACAATCACGGTTATAAAATAGAGGAAGTGAGTATCGAAGTCGCTTACGATGTAAAAAGCGGGAGCAGTCTCAACCCAGTTCAGCACGGTATCGTGCTAATAAGAAACATCATCAAGACGATCGAGCGTGATCGACCGTTTACAATTCTCGGCGCTCCGGGGTTCGTCGGAGTACTCGTGGGATTCGGCTTCGGGTACTGGGCGTTTTCGGACTATATTCGAACGGAAACGTTTTCGCTCGGGTTAGCAGTCACCTCGACGCTATTCTTGCTTACGGGCATCTTCGCTTGCTTCACCGCGATCATCCTCCATTCGCTCGAAACACACACAAACGGGGGTAAAGGATGACATCGGTGCCCAACGCGCTCACGTTCGACCTCGAACACTGGTATTCCGCGACGCTCGTTCGGGACGCCGTCGACGATCCGCGAGATCGCGTTCACGAGTCGGTTGCCATCGTCCGCCACCTCCTCGACAAACACGAGGTGACCGCGACGTTCTTCGTCGTCGGCCAACTCGCACGTGAATATCCCGACTTAATCGAGCAGCTCGCGGACGACGGCCACGAAATCGGTTCGCACGGTCACACCCATACGCCCCTCCATGATCTCACCGCCGTCTCGTTTCGACGAGAACTTGCCGCCAGTGCCGACGCTATCGAATCGGCGACGGGACGACGCCCGGAGGGGTTCAGAGCGCCGAATTTCTCGGTCGGGCCGGAGACCGAGTGGGCGTTCGATGCACTCCTCGCCGAGGGGTATCGGTACGACTCCAGCGTCTTCCCGGCGTGGACGCCGATGTACGGAGTCCCTAGAGCGGCCGTCTACCCCTACAGCGTAGACGTGACCGATCCGTTCACCGCGAAAGTCGACGGTGAACTGTGGGAGTTCCCGGCCGCGGTGTTTCATCCGCGGATTCGGATGCCTATCGCCGGAGGATTCTACGCACGCTTGCTCCCCGTGAGAGTCATCCAATGGGGCATTCGCTTACTGAACCGCCGTGAGATACCTGCGACGTTGTATTTCCACCCGTGGGAATTTAATCCGGCTGTGAAGGTCGCCGATCTGCCGTCTCACAATCGATTCATCACGTTTCACGGAATCGATCGAACGAGGGAGAAGCTCGACCAACTGTTAAATTCGTTCGAGTTCGGCTCGATAGAGGACGTGTTCGGCCCGATGGATGACGAAACCCAAAAAAATAACTCTTCGTCGATAGTCGACTAGCTTCGATGAGGGTGGGGTTAGTTAGAGACCACGAGGAGTGGAACAAGTTCGTCGAAGGGAACGGGGGGTCCGTCTTCACGCTCTGGGAGTGGGGCAGCGCCTGCGAACTGTACGATCACCAGCGGTTGTACATCGGAGTGAAGAAGGAGGGGGAACTCGTCGGTGGATTGCCACTCGTGTACATGCGGAGTAGATTATTCGGTGACAAGCTGGTCTCGATGCCGTTCTCCGAACGGGGATCAGCCGTTCTAGCCGATAGCGAACCGGAGACGGTAAAGCGACTCTTGCTCGAGAAGACGAAAGAAATCGCGGACGAATTTAACGTCGATTTCGTCAGCCTACGAGGGTTTGATCTCGGTGATTCGACATTTAGTAAAGAAAATAGATTCGTCACGTTCGAGATACCTCTCGAAGGGGGTTCAGAAGCGGTCTGGGAGCGACTCGATTCCAGCCGTCGTGGGCACGTCAGAAGCGCTCAAGACAACGCTTTAGAATTCGAGGAGGGGAAAACTCTCGCGGACTTGAAGGATTACTACGACCTCTACGTCGATAACATGCGAAGCCACGGGAGTCCACCGCATTCGTTCAAGTTCTATCGAAAGCTCTGGGAGGGATTGGGGAGCAGTCGAATGAAGCTCTATCTTGCCAAGAAAAATGGAGAGTTAGTCAACGGGATCATATTCTATCCTTTCGACGACCGAGTATTTCACTGGGGGAGCGTCTCCAACTACGAACGACGCGATTTAGACGGAGGGAGTTTACTGCTCTGGAAGGCACTCGAATGGAGTGCGGAGAACGGATATGCGACGTACGATTTGGGCCGAACGAGGGAGGGATCCGGGGTGTACATGTTCAAAAAGAGTTTCGGTGGGAGAAAAGTCTGGCTCGACGACTTTCACTATTATCCGAACGAGCGAGTAGAACTTCCGCACCCCGAAAACGAGAAGTACGATACGGTAAAGAATATCTGGCGACGTTTACCGCTACCCGTCGTACGACTACTCGGACCCAGAGTACGGAAGGATATTAGCCTCTAATCCCGCGCGGTGGTTTCGATCGAAGCGTTAAACGAGCGCGGGTACGGCGTTAGTTTGAATTTCGAGAGGCCAAATTTTCGCCAGAATCACCTCTTTCGTGCCGCGGTTAACGGAACATTGTCAAACTATTGTCTGTTCCCGTTACGGCTCATCCACTCAATACTTATGCACAACATCGTTGAGCGAACCTACTATGGATGTAGCGTTTCAGGGGACGATAGACTACGGTGGACACGGCCGAGTCACTATCGAACTGACACGCGAGTTAGCGCAACTTTGTGACCGAGTAACGATCTACCCTACGGTAGTGTCGATCGACGATCCCACTAGCCACAAGTGGTGGAAAGACGTTCCCTCAAACGTCACGGTCGCCTCGAAAAAGGGGTTGCTCGACGGCTATCTTCGCGACGTGACCGCGTTTCCCGAACACGATGTCGTTCACATCAACTACGGAGTTCTCGGTTGGCCCGCTGTAATATCGAAGTACACCGGCGATACGCCGTTCGTGTTTACTGCGCACGGGATTGGAGAACCGCGCGAGATGGTTAGCGGTATAAAGACACAACTGAAGTGGTGGACCAGCCTGAAACTGTTCCTCCCAATCGTCGCTCGATTCGGAGAGTTCGCCACCGTATCGGACTACAATCGGCGAAGATTACGAGAGGAGCACGGTTTAAATGCGACCGTAATCCCCCACGGAATCCGTCCTGAACGATTTGCGTCGATCAGTCCGGGCAATGTACGAGAAGAACACGGAATCGAACCCGACGCTGACGTTCTTCTTTTCGTCGGTCGATTCCACAAGTACAAAGACATCGATACACTGCTAGAGGGATACAAAATAGTATCGGACGAGTACCGGGGGAACGTGGAATTAGTACTGTTAGGAGGGGGAAAGAACGGGGATGAAATACAATCCAAGATTCAAAGGGTAGGACTTTCGGACAGCGTCACGAGGATAACGGATGCTGACGACGACGTTCTGGCCAAATTCTACGGTGATGCGACCCTGTTAGCGTTTCCTTCGTACGGTGAACGGTTCGGACTGGTATTCCTCGAAGCGATGGCGGCGCAACTTCCCATCGTCTATGTGACATCAGGTTCGGCTCCTGAAGTCGTGGACGGTGCCGGCATGGCAACCAAACCGAAGGATCCGAAATCGTTCTCCGAAGGGATTCTTACGCTCTTGGAAGACGAAGAACGGCTAGCGGAGTTAGAGCAGCAGTGTGAGTCTAGGGTCGCGGAGTTCACGTGGGAACGGGCTGCGAGAGAGTACGTCGGACTGTATCGAAAGGCGATACGCGGAAATCGATAGAGCAGAGGAGCCGATTAACATAGTAGAGCTCTAATTCGTATGAGTCACGGTATCACGAGCTCGTTCTCGATTGAATCCACCGGTGGAGTAGTCGAGAAAGTCCGGATAAAACCCTCGCTCTCCATTAATGCGATGGCGTTGCTCATCTCGGATACGTACCGACGAACTAGAGTACTACGTTTAGTTACGTGGAGAACGAAAAACGGTTGGCGGAGATATTTCTCGTATACTATCGATCACCGTCGAGATGGCTCCTGTGAACGACTATTCGGATCGGAGCACCCGATGATGCGATCAAAAAAACGCCTTATAGATTCGTTTGGTCGTAACTGGTCTGGAAATCTTACTAATTTCTTTTACCTTCTCGTCGCGTAGCTAGAACGATGTATGGCCAGTCCCCTTTCGTCTCCGGATTAACCATAAAAAGAATAGCCTTCACAGGGTTGCGGTCACTGTCGTCGAGAATAAACAGACGTTCGTTTCTTATCTCGGCTATCGTTACCTTTCTCGGAATCAGAGCTATCGACGAGGGTCTCAGAGACCGAAGCGTAGTTTCATTCACTCGATACGGCTACGGTGGCGATCCGATCGCTTATCCGGGATCGGATATAAATTTCGTGTCGCCGAGAGGCAGTTTCGAAAAAGGAGCGGAAGGAAAATTTCAGGGGTACGGTGTGTACGGCTACGGCGGAGTATTGAGCGGTACGTGAATTTCCGAATTCACTTCGTTGCGATTAGTTTGTCGCTCCTCGTAGTGAATAGCGATCTCGTGTAATACTAGTTTGAGACGGTTATAGCGGGGTGAAGAGGAGGTCTCGATACGCCGACCAGTAGAAGAGCGACACCCCCGCAAACAACGACGGGTCACTCGCCGATCGAAACCGACTACTACTGCAAAATCGACGGTCCTGACCTTCCCCGCGTTGGAAACGGCGGATTTCGGATAGTAGACGGACGTAGTTGTCACGAAACGCCCGTTACTGTTACTATCGATTGAGAGCGTTCGACGGCGGTCTTCCCCTTTTCTCGCTAATCCAAGCGACACCGATAGAATCGAGTCAATAACAAAGTCGGGGCTGACCGACTGGGGTACACTATAAGTAATGTCCGATGACACAAGTCGCCTTCACAAATTCAATGACACAGGTAGAATCGGTATTCCTCCTGATCTCGCAGCCGTAGCGTTGCTAACTGCGGTTGCCATGCTGATGAGCGTCACTCCGTTAGTCCGGTATTCACTGCTGCGCATCATCCTAGGCATCTGTCTCGCGCTTTTCTTCTTCGGATACGCAATCACTGCTGCGCTGTTTCCTCGGCGATCAAACGATGAAATTGGAGGTATCGACGGTGCCGAACGGGTCGCATTGTCGGTCTTACTGTCGGTTGCAACCGTACCGTTAGTAATCCTCGCGCTAACTTTTACCCACTGGGGCGTTTCATTTAGCTCGGCTGCAACCGCGGTCGGCGGACTGACGGAGATAACGACGGCTGTCGCTGTGGTTCGCCGAGCGTCCGTTCAGCCAGACGAGCGGTTCGCGATTCCGATTCGAAAACGGGCACGATCGGTCTATAAATCGACTGTGAAGCCGACGAGACTTGAGGCCAGCGCCAACGTCGTTCTGGCATTGGCGCTGATGTTTGCACTCATCGGCACAGGCTATTCCATGGTAGCGGAGGACTCGAACGACGCATTCAGCGAACTGTACCTGCTTTCGAAGACAGCCGACGGCGACCTCTCAGCCGAGAACTATCCGACAACGTTCGCCAAAGGGGAGACGCGTTCTATCGTCGTTGGAGTCGGTAATCACGAGAACCGGCCCATGGAGTACACCGTAGTCACGGTGCTCCAGCGGGTCGAACGGGACGGAGAGACGATGGAGATCGTCGAGTCAAAAGAACTTGCACGTTACGACGTTCGGTTAAAACCCGACGAAACCGACCGGCGCTCGGTCACCCTCGAACCAACGATGGTCGGAGATCACCTCCGCGTCGCGTTCTATCTCCACAAGCGAACCCCCCGCTCGGATCAGAAAAATCCGTACCGCCAAGTGCATCTCTGGATAACCGTCAGACCTAACGGCGATACAGCATCGGTAGCCGCTGACAAGCGCCCGAGTCACGAGTACGGATGTAAATGCTCCCGCCGGACACCAGTCACCCTCGACGCCAATGCTAGGAGCGGTAGCCGACTCGCCACCGGCGCGAGTTTGGGCTTGAACGACCAGGAGAATCGTGTTATCCAAGCGGTACAAGAGAAGTGACCAGTCGAATGGCCGTCATCCAGCATCGCGCAAGGAAGTTGATCCGTCTTGAAACAACGCTCGGAGCCACATCAGCGGAGAACTAAATGACAACACTTCCTTCACTATCGATCGATAGGCGGGTTCACCTCGTCCTCGCGGGTGGCATTACAACCGTGCTCGTTCTTCTCTACATCGCGTACACTGCGCTCGGCCCGCGTGTCGCGTTACAAGGAAGCTACGCTCTCGCCGGCCTGCTGCTTGCACTGATGGTCTATTACTCGTTCGATCCGCCCACTAGGCGTTCCGCCGTATCCGACCAGTACGTATCAGTCTATCCGCGTTTCGTCTTGGCTGTTGTCGCTATCAGCATCGGCGCGGTTGGTTTCACTGACAACCGACTGGCAATCGTCCCCGGTCTCGTCGTCGGATACGCGCTAGTCGCGCTCCAACTTCGGGGGGACTCCTCCGCGACCGCCGTACTAGCTCAAATCGTGGTTCTTTTCGCATTGTCCCCAACGGTGAAGTATCTGACATCCGGATTCTACTTCGGGAACTGGGACACGTTCTTTCACGTCCGCCACGTGGAGCAATTTCTCAAAGCGGGGACGCCCGCTGCTATCGACGGCATTTACTCCCTCTTCCCCGGGCTCCACGCGCTCGTTGGGGCTGTGAGCCTTTTCGCTGGCATACCCGCCTACGATGCTTTACTCGTTACCGGCATCGTCTCGTACGCAGCACTGATCGTACTGGTGTTCGCGTTTGCCAAAGCGGTGACCTTCGAGACACGATTGGCACTTCTCGTCGCTCTCTCGACGACCTTCGCGTACCACCTCTCGTTGTACTCCGCGTACTTCTTCCCACAATCGCTCGCAGTCATTTTCCTACTAATTCTGACCCACATTTCATTCCGTTATTACTCTGGAGGAAATAACCGCGCATGGTTAGTGGTCGCTGGGTTCGTACTCGCTACTGCGACGTTCACCCACCACTTGACGTTCATATTGTTCCTCCCGGTGTTCTTGGTACTAGCGGCGAGTAACTACGCTTCCGAGGCGTTAGCACACCTGTATCGAGAACGTTCTCCAGTCGAGCCACACTACTGGCCGCTCGGAGTCAGTCTACTGATGGCGTTCGCGTACTGGTACTTCGAATCTCCGTCGTTCTTCGTCGAGTTATCAGAGGCGTTCGGCTACATGATCGCCGCCGGTTTAGGAGGTTCGTTCACCACAGGGACGGCGTATGGCTTGGGAGCTACGGTACCCTCCAGTTTCGAAGTCGGCTTCAAGTGGTTAGTGGGTGTCCCCGGCGCGTATTTCACCGCCCTGCTAGCGCTGTTCCTTCTCGGGATCGTCTCCTTGTTGGAGTCACCATCGTGGCCAGAGAACGGAGGCGGCGTCCCGATTCATCCGACAATCCTGGCCGCTGGCGTCGTGGGAGCCGTATTCGTGTTGCGGTCGCCATTATCGGCACTGAAATCGCCCGACCGTATCGGAGTAGTGTGGGTGTTCTTCTTCGCTTTCGTGGTCGCAGTCGGTCTCCGTCGATTAGTAGCGGTCGCACGGACAAACAACAGATATTTTGCCGTACCACTGGTCGTATTCGTTCTGGTACTCGGAACCTTGGCACCCCTCGCGATGCCAAATGACTTTTACGGGGTCCAGTCGACCACCTCGCAGACGGACTTCTCGGAACGAGAGTACGAGTCCCTCCGAGCGACTACTGCATTCGTAGCGCAGTCCGACGACGTCAGCAGTTTCGTGGTTACAAACATGGCGTTGTATCGATTCGGGCGCTCAGATACGCAAAGCGCTCAACTCGTGGAGACAGGAATCGTCGCGCCAAAGGGACTGTTCGTCTACCGAACGAGCTGGTCGGAATACCAAGTGCAGACCTACGCTGAGCGAATGCACCACGATCAGCTGTACGTCTCCCGAGCGTGGATCGAGAAGACTGCCAATCGGCAGAGTAAGGTATACGATTCCGGCGCGACGGGCGTTCTCTGGCTGCCAAACGAAACCACGCTCCGCTCCGGCGGTGAGGGCTAAGATGCGCTTAGCTTGGGTGACGCCGAGTCCACCTTACCCGCCCAACGAGGGCGCGCGAGTCGTTGCTTTCAACCGTATCTCTCGACTCTACGACCGGGGTCATGAAATACACGTCCTCGCGCCCGTCGACAAGCGGATGGCCGAACGTGAGCGACGGATGGAAGCCTACTGCACTACAGCCACCTACTTCCCTCGCGACGGGGCCCTCGCCGAACAACTTAGACGCCCTTGGACGCCTCATCTAACCGCGCGTACGCGAAGCGAGGCGCTCCAAACACGTTTGGATGAACTCGTGAAAGAGGGTATCGACGCGATATTCGTCGAGTACACCCCAATGGCGGAGTACGCCGACGACCGCAGCGTGCCGACCTGTATAGGTGTTCACAATGTCGAGTATCGCCTATTGGCTGGGATGGCGCGTTCTCTCATTCCGTCCCCAGTGGCGGCCGCGTACGCCATCGAGGCCGCGCGTCTGTTCCGCTACGAGCGCGCCGCCTACCGCGAAAGGTGGGCGGATGCCTACGTCTTCCTCTCTTCGGACGAACGACGCGAAGTCACCGACCGGTACCCCAACGTCGCCGAATGCGCTTTCGAATCACCGGTAGGTGTGGACATCGGACGCTTTCGCTCCGTCGAGCGTCCGGAATTCTATCCAACAGATCAGCCGGTTATCGTCTACACTGGATCGATGTCGTACAAGCCGAACATCGACGCAGTCCGATGGTTCGTACACGACATCTTCCCACGTGTTCGCGAGCGACATCCGGAGGCCACGTTCTTTGTCGTGGGCAAGGATCCCGACCCGACCGTGTGCGAACTGAGTGACCGTCCAGGGGTGACCGTGACGGGTCGCGTCGAGCACATCGAACCCTACATTGCCGGTGCCGACGTCGCCGTCGTCCCGCTCCGTCAGGGTGGTGGTATGAAAATAAAACTTCTGGAGGCGCTGGCGGCAGCACAACCAGTTGTGACGACTAGCGTCGGTATAAGGGGAACTGCCTTCGAGGGGGGAGAACACGTCTTCTTGGCAGATATCCCGGCGGTGTTCGCGGAACGCGTCGCCGACGTTCTCAACGACGCTAATCGAGGTGACGTCCGCATAACGGGTCACCGCTTTGCGTGCGATACCTACAGTTGGAAGGCCGTCATCGACCAGTTGGAGACCGTTCTCCGAACGGTGGTGAATCAGCGATGAACTCCACCGATCTCTCCAAATTGCTATCTGGGACGACTGTCGTGTTGGTCGCGAACGTAGTGGGATCATCGGCGAAATTGTTCGAGCGGATCATCCTCGGACGAGTGCTATCACCGACGACCTACGGAGACGTGAGCGTTGGACTCGCGTTACTGTCCTTCTGTACCGTCATCGCTCTCGCCGGTTTTACCGAGAGCATCCCCCGTTTCATCCCTCGCTTCGAACGTCGCACCCAGCAACGTGGCGTCTGGTTCGCTGGTATCGTCGTCACGGGTGCGATAACTGGTAGTGCGTTGGTTGCCATATATATGCTCGAACCGTTTCTCGTCGGACGGTTGTTCGAAAGCGAGTCCGCAGGATCGATGCTGTGGTTGTTCTCCCTCTCGATTCCGTTCATCGTCGCCGCTCGAATTACGGCCGCCGCGATTCGCGGCCACGGTAACACCGTGTACTATGAAATCGTCGAGGACTTGGCGTATCCGGCCATTCGTATCCTGGTGCTCGTAGCCCTATTACTTGCTGGTTTCGGGGTTTTGGCTGCAGGATACGCCTATCTTCTCGCGGCCGCCTTCGCATCGGTACTGGCTCATCTCTTTCTCAATCGGATTGCGCCTCTATTGGGTGCTATCGAAGTACAAACCAGGGAACTGCTCGTCTTCTCGTTACCCTTAGTGGTTGCAACCACGAGCATCTTCTTACTCCACATCGTTGATACGATGATGCTCGGTTACTTCCGCCCCTCGACCGACGTGGGGATTTATAACGCAGCCTACCCGTTGGCGATGAGTATCGCCACCGTTCTCCAGTCGTTCGGTATTCTTTTTCTACCGATGGTTTCCGAACTCGACGCCGCTCGCGAGCACGAGCGTATTCGTAGTCTGTACCGGATCACCACGAAATGGATGTACGTCGCCACTTTTCCGGTATTCCTCTTGTTCGTCGCTTTCCCGGAAGATGTCCTCGCGGCAATCTTCGGTTCGGAGTATGCCGTTGGCGGGACGGTGCTCATCGTGCTCTCGGTCGGTTTTTTCGTCCGCGTTATCGCGGGTCTCAACAACGAGACGCTAATGGCACTCGGACATACCAGACACATCATGTACGCTAACATCACCGCTTTCATCGGTAATATCGCACTCAACGTAGTGCTGATACCAACCTACGGTATTCTCGGCGCGGCAGTTGCTTCGGCGCTGTCTTTCATCTACATTAATATTTTCCTCTGTGCAGTACTTTGGGTCGGCTTCGACGTTACGCCGGTCTCGAAGCCGCTGATCCGAGCGGGTATAGCCACGCTTCTTTTGGTCCCAGTAGCGATTTTGTTCTCAGAGTCTGTTACGCTCTCCTTCGGTGGGCTCGTCGGAACCTCCGTGTTAGCAATCGTGGTAACCGTTCTCGCCGTAGTCACGAGCGGTGGGCTCGAAGCCGCCGATGAAATCTTTCTCAATTACGTGGAGGACGCCGCGGGCATCACGGTTCCGTACGTTCGTCGGTTTCTTTAATTATCCCGCAACGACGCGCTCCACGAGACTCTCACGTCTCGGCCGGGATTCGTATTAAGAGACAGTTCGAAACCATCTGCGCCGATTTTACCCACGTACAACGTCGTCCCTTCGCCGAGAGGCGTTTGAGGCGTGATAAAGATGTCCTGAGCACGTGGACTGTCTACGAGGCCATGATTGACGGTCTTCGATGAGCTTCCGGCGGATATCGTTACCGTCCCTCCGTTGGAGGTACGAATGGAGGTATTCCGGAAATCCTCTGCTGTGTTAGCTTCGATAATGGTTTGGTAGGCACCGGTCACGTTTGTCCCCTTCACGGCCGCATCGCCGACGTATCCTCCTGTCGTACTCGCGAACCAATTGTTCGTGATACAACTACGAGAAATCTTGGCTGGTGAGCTAAAGTTGTAGTGGATACAACTTGCTCCGTCGCCTGCCAGCAGACGATTGTTGTGAATCTGCTCTGTGAATCCGGTTTTGAATTCGACACAGGCGACGTTACAGACGTCAGTCTTGTTGCCTATCAATCGCACGCGTCCATCGAACCGGAAGCCGTAGTCGATCCTGTCGACAGTCCCGGTGTAAACGTGGTTCTCGGTGACCTGCTGTTCGCCCTTGTTGAGGTAAATACCGGTCTCAAAGCCGACGACCATATTGTTGTGACACTCAATATCGGGTACGTTGTTGGTGTAGACGCCCTTCGATCCCGTGCCGCTCCCGGTATCGGAAATGAACGTATTAGCGCGAATCTTCGTCTCTGCATCCCACTGGTCTTTCCTTAGAGTGTGCAGTCCGATGCCGCGAGCGAATACGTGACAGTTATCGACAACCGTGTATCCGTTACACCGGATGCCGACCCCACCGTCGGCCCGATTCTCTACACGGAGGCCGGTCAAACGCCCCCACCGCTCGATAGAGACGAGTTCACCGTCGACGTCACCGTAGAAGCCAGCACCGTGCGGGGTGCGGTTTATCCAATCGTAAACTCCATTGCCCCGCACCGTTAGCCCCCGAGGAATTACCAACGGTTCGCTCAGTTCGACCGGCTCGGCGACCCACACTTCGCCGACGTCCGCATCAGCCGCGGCGTCAAGTGTAGCCTGTGGGTCGCCCTCGTCGGTTAGGACTGGAACGCCGTTTAAGGTGTTCGTCTGGACTGAGTTAAATGTCGGATCGCGCCCGGTCGACGAAAGCCGAAACCACCGGTTGCCGTCCGCGATAAATGCAGATTCGGTATCCGTCGCAAGGAATTTTGCACCCGATTTAGGCTTGTACTCGTTGAGGTTCGCCTCTTTATCTCGTATTTCGACGTCGCGGTCGAGGCGTTCGAAGTTGTTGTTCAACGGGACATTCCAGTCGGGCGCTCCCTTCTCTGGGGTTTCGTAGCTGTGATTATCGGTCATTTCACGTTGTTGTCGTTTTTTTGTACTCCCTTTGCCTCTATCCGAGAAATGCGCCAGAAACGTCCTGCGCAAAGTCGGTAGGGAACACGATAAACATTTGCATCCCATCCGAGTCGGAATCCGTAGAAAGTGAAGGATAGAGTCCTTATTAGTATCAACAGTTTAGCTGGTGAACTCTTCGGTGGTGATGACTCCCTCTCACCTGGCGCTCCCTCGTCCTTCCTTTTGACGACGATACTCGTAATGCCACCCGGATATAGTATTGATTTTTAGGAGAGTAGTCCCATGTCCAACTAAGAAGTGATAGAATGGAGACAACCATCCGGGTGCTGTACGTTGATCCCGATGCCGATACGGGAGTAACTCCGAGTAAACTCGACGTTTTATCGGAGCTATCCGTTGACACTGCGGACGACGGAAACGATGTCTTCGACGCAGTAGCGGCCGACAGTGTCGACTGCATCGTCAGCGGACACGAACTTCCAACAGGAAACGGAGTCGCCCTGTTGGAGCGAGTTCGTGACCGACACCCGGATGTCCCGTTCGTGCTCTGTACAACGTCCGGCGACGAACGAGTCGCCGGCGAAGCCATCGCAGCGGGCGTGTCGGAGTACGTACCCGCCGAAACGGAGAGCGAGCGCGCCGTCGCGGTCGCCGACGCGGTCGAACGCGCGGTCGCCGACGCTCGCCGGCCGCGCGAGCGGTTCGACCGCTACAGGTCCATCGTGCAGGCGATGGGCGACGGCGTGTACACGCTGGACACCGACGGCCGCGTGACCGCCGTCAACGACACCTTGACGGAGATGTCGGGGTACGACCGGGACGAAATCGTCGGCGAGCACATCTCCGTTCTTCTGAACGACGCTGACGTGACGCGCGGCGACCGATTCATCAGAAAACTCCTTCGAGGGGAGGAGGACGTGGGAAAGCTTCAGGTGACGCTCCGAACCGCTGACGGGCAGACGGTGCCGTGCGAGGCGCGCATCGGCTTGCTCACGCACGACGAGGAGTTTCGCGGAACCGTCGGCGTCCTCCGGAGCATCGCAGAACACGAGCGCATCAAGGCAGCGCTCCGGGAGGAAAAACAGAAGATCGAGGAACTCCACGAGGTCGCCTCCGAGATGGAAGCGCGCCAGACCGCGGAGGGGATATGCGATATCACCGTCGACGCCGCGGAGAGCATCCTCGAGTTCGATATCTGCGGCGTCGACCTCGTCGAAGACGGCTACTTCGTCCCGAAGGCCATCTCGACGGGAATGACCGACGACGGGTACAGCAGGCTTCGCGTCGACGAGGGCGTCGCCGGGCGGACGTACCAGAACCACGAAACGTACATCGTCGACGACGTGCGCGAAGAGTCGGACGCCGTCCCGGCGCAGGCCGAGTATCGGTCGCTCCTGAGCGTCCCCGTCGGCGAGGAAGGGATATTCCAGGCCGGGTCTCGGGAGGTCGGAGCGTTCGACCGGGACGTGGCGGAGTTGGCCGAGCTGCTCGTCTCGCACGCCAGCGAAGCGCTCCGACGCATCAATTCGCAGACCGCGCTCCGCGAGAGCGAGGAGAAGTACCGGACGCTGGTCGAGCAGAGCCACGACGCCATCTACATCTACCGGGACGACCGATTCGTGTTCGTCAACCAGCGCGTCTGCGACCTCAGCGGCTACTCCCGCGAGGAGCTCGCGGAGATGGAGATTTGGGAGCTGTTACACCCCGACGACCGAGAGCGAGTCGAGCGCCTCGCGGAGGAGCGCGCACACGGCAACGCCTCACCGCACTACGAAGCGCGCGTCGTGACGAACGACGGCGACGTTCGTCACGTGGAGTTCAACGTGCGTCTCATCAGCTACGAGGGTGTGAACGCGCAGCTCGGTTCCGCCCGCGACGTGACGGAGCGGAAACAGCGAAAACAGGAACTCAAGCGCCAGAACGAGCGCCTCGAGGAGTTCGCCAGCGTCGTCTCCCACGACCTTCGTAACCCGCTCAACGTCGCGCAGGGTCACCTCGAACTCGCCAGAGAACGCGGCGACGAACGGCACTTCGACAAGTCGAGGAACGCCCTCGACCGGATGGGGAGCCTCATCGACGATCTGCTGACACTTGCTCGGCGAGGGCAGGTCGTCAGCGGGATGGAGACCGTCGAACTGACTTCGGTCGTCCGGCAGGCGTGGTCGAGCGTCGAGACGCGGGAGAGTGCCCTTGTAGTGGATTCGCTGGGGACGGTGAAAGCCGACCGAGGGCGACTCCAGGAGCTGTTCGAGAACCTGTTTCGCAACGCCGTCGAACACACGGGAACCGCGACGACGATCCGCGTCGGGAGGCTCGACGACGACCGCGAACCGGACGCGCCCGAAGGCTCGACGGACGACATCGTCAGCGGCTTCTACGTCGAAGACGACGGTCCCGGCATCCCCCCGGAGGAGCGCGAAAAGGTGTTCGAGTACGGGCACACGACCGCCGACGACGGGTCGGGACTCGGCCTCTCCATCGTGGACGGAATCGCGGAAGCGCACGGCTGGTCGGTCTCGATTTGCGACGGGCGCGACGGCGGGGCGCGCTTCCAGATTCGCCGGAGGTGACTACGTTCGGCGGAAGCCCTCGACGCTCGGCGGTTCGAGCGGACTCGACGGTAGTCCGGAGGTGGGGTCGGGGTCGTTGTAGCCGCGGGGGGCCACGTCGTTCGGCGCGTCCGGATAGAACAGCGACGCCAGCAGTTGAATCTGCGCTCGACCGACGCCGAGTTCGAACTGGCCGCCGCCGTACAGCCGAACGCCGTGACGCTCGCAGCGTTCGAGCGCCGCGAACAGCGATTCGACGCTCCCGAACCGCGAGGGCTTGACGTTCAACCACCGTGGTTCGAACGGAAGCGCCTCGATGCTCTCGACGCCCGTTATCGGCGCGTCCCACGAGATGCGGTCGGCGGCCGGGTCGAGAATCGACGCGGTCTCGTCGGTGTACGCCGGGTCCTCGATGACCGCGTTCGGCAAACCGTCTCGAACGCGCCGGTAGAGGTCGGGGTCGGGCGACTGGTTGACCTCGGAGTCGCCGTAGTGGGCTTTCATGTCCACGACGCGAACGCGACCCGTCTCCGCGAGTTCCGAGACGAGGTCGGGAGACCACTCGGGCGTCGCGTCGAGTTTGAACGCCAGTTCCGGGTCGATGTCGAGCCACCGCCGGACGCGCTCCGCGCTCGGCGGGTCGCCCAGTCGCGTGCTCACCACGAACCGCACCGGGGAAGGGGAGCGGTCCAGAGCGGTCGGAAGGTCGGTGTCGGCCTGTCGGAGCGCCAAGTCCAACGCCGCGCTCTCGAAGCCCCACCGCCGGTAGTGACGGAAATCGTCGCGGGACGGCCCCTCCGGAAAGAGGTCGCGGTCGGTCAACTCCGTCGAGAACTCGTCGAACGCGTACTCGCCCGAGAGGTCGAACTCGGCTCCCGCCAGCGCGCGCTGGTCCTCTTCGTCGTAGGTCACGTCCTCGCCGCGCCCGGTTTCGCCGGCGCCGCGGAGGACGATTTCGGTCGTGACGCGCGTGAACTCGCTGGATGTTTCGCGCTCTTGCGTCTCGAACTCGCAGGAATCGATGTCGAGCGGGAGGTCGGCGACCGCGTCGTAGAGCGTCATGGTCGAAGGTCGGTCGGTAGAAAGTTAACTGTCGGGTGGAAATCCCCGAGGTCGCTCTCGGTCAGGGGACTCGAAGGACACGGAGACGGCGTCGGTGCGAGCGAAGTCCACCTTCGGAGGCGACGTGCGAAGGCGACGGTGAGCGAGAACGGGACGACGAACGCAACGGCGCGTCGTCCGGAGCACCGTCGTATCAAGCCCGGGTTTGAGCGTGACGCATCGCCCACGTCGAAAGTGGGAAGCTAGCCGCGATCAACCCGTACACGCCGCCGAGTATCGGTTCGACGTCGAACGAAGGGGCAAGTAGGAATCCCGCGATGAATCCGATCGGGTCCAGAACGAGCGCGAGTATCAGTATCTGTTGCCCGAAGGGCTTCGACTGGAGCCAACGGAGTCCGGAGCGAAACACGGTTCGATACAGTGGGAACCAATCTGACAAATTATACGTCTTTCGGTTATCGCCGAATGTCGCGCTAGGGGTTCGAGTCCCTACTACCCGCTCGTTTCACGGGAGCCGTACCCGAGTAGTACGGTTTCGACGGGGACAACCGAGTCGCGTTTCGGCCACCGTGACCGTCACCCCCGAACGAGCGAGGCGCTGCCGGGGAACGTGAGCGGGACTACGCTCCCGAAGTTGCGAACGGCGAGTTTCGTTCCCCGTCGAAGAGGACGTTATCGACCGAGAGTTCGCCGGCACCGCTCGCCACGAGCGAGAGCGCCGCCAGCGCGAGGACGACGGTGAGTTCCGAGTCCGAGTACCCCTTCGGCAGATGCACCAGTGCCGTGGCGACGACCATCTCGACGGCGAGCACGAGCGCCGTAATTCGCGTGAACAGGCCGAGCAAGAGGAGTAGGCCGCCGCCGACCTCGACGACCGCGACGACCCACGCCAGCGGCGACGCGAACGGAAGTCCGAGCCCGGCGAGAAACCCCGCGAACTTCGACACCGGCATCGCGGCCGGGCCGACGGCGAACAGTTTTCCGACGCCGTGGACGAGCACGACGAGACCGACCGCGACTCGAATCAGGAGCGGACCCCACGTCCGAGAGTCGTTCATGTTCCGCCATTGCCGCGTCGTCGTGAAATAATTGTACGTAAGCTAAATTACGATTTGAAAGGGCGGCGGTTCGAACGAGCGACCGGGTCGGGGGAAGGCTCGGAGGAAGCGCGCTATAATAACAGCCCCGGATGAGTGTGAGTACGCTTACCGCGGTGATGGTCGAAACGCCGCCGACTACATCATGGTCGAAGTAGAGTACGATCCGAATCCGCTGCGTTTCCGAGCCAAGCGTGGTTCGCGGCGTACGAGGAGACTATCAACGACGACGCGAAGTACGAGTCGGCGAGCGACGGATGGGGCGACGGCTTCGACGGCGACTTTGTCTTCGAGATGACGGAGATGCCCGTCGACGAGATGGACGTCGACGCGATGCCCGAGTACCTCCGGGCGGAACTCGAGCGGTACGTCGCGGAGACCGACGACCGCGGCTACGTCGGTCGGGCGTACTGCGGACTCGGGTATCAGCGGTACACCGGCGCACGACTCGTCGAAGATCCCGACGAGGTCGACACAGGCTTCGTGCTCTCCGCCACGACGGAGAAGTGGAAGTCGCTCCTGCGACGGGAGCAGGGAATCATCGACGGTCTGATGGCCGGCGATTTCGAACTCGAAGGGAACATGCAGAAGATACTGCAGTACTCCGACGCCGCCGTTCGTCTGACCGACCTCGCGGGGTCGGTCGACGCCGAGTTCGCCGACGAGAAGTACAGAGGCGGCTGACCGATCCGCCGTGAAAGTCCGCGCAGGTCGGTGCGTTCGTTTCATCCGTCCGTCGGTGGAGCGTCGGTTCCTCGAACCGCGTCTTCTCACGCTCCGTCGCCGAGTACGGTCTCTATCTCCCCGAGCGAGTCGATGACGTAGTCCGGTCGAACCGTCGCTTCCGCGAGGTCGTCCGGCGTCGTCACTCCCGAGCGGACGAGCACCGTCGTCGCTCCGATTCCGTCGCCGAGAGCGATGTCGGTGTCGAGGCGATCGCCGACGACGAGAATCTCGTCCGCCGGAACGCCGAGGCGGTCGAGCGCCGCCGCTCCCGCTTCGCGGGAGGGTTTTCCGAGCACGCGATCGGGCTCTCGACCCGCGACGCCCGCTATCGCGTTGAGGATGGCCCCCGACCCCGGGACGAGACGCTTCGCTGCGGGAATCGTCACGTCCGGATCGGTTCCGACGAACGCGGCACCGCCTTCGAGCGCCCAGAACGCCTGCGCGAGCGTTTCGTAATCGAACTCGCGGTCGATGGAGGCGACCACTGCGTCGACGGCGTCGGGGTCGTTCCGGAGCGCGAACCCGCGTTCGCGCAGGAGGTCGCGGAGATACGTCTCGCCGACGACGAACAGGTCGCTTCCGGCGTGTTCGGCTTCGAGGAACTCGGCCGTGACGAGCGCCGAAGTGAGCACCTGTTCGGCGTCGATACGAACGCCGTGGGCGGCGAACCGTTCGACGTAGTCCTCGGGGGGATTCGTCGGATTGTTGGAACAGAGGAGGAGGTCTATCCCTTCCTCGCGCAGTTTTCGGATACCCGTGTCCATGCCGGGCAAGCCGTCGTCCCCGCGAACGAGCGTCCCGTCCACGTCCAAAATCGCGCCGCGATACGGAGCCATTACGCGGAACGATACGCTCCAGCCAGTTCAATCGTCCGACCGGCCGACCGAGCGCCGTCGCGGCGGCCGCGACCAGTGCGGGCGACGGAAATCGGTGCATCTCGGCGGGGTTGGTACCGTTTCGGTATATGAATCTACGCGAAGGAGAAACGGTACGCGAATCGACGGAGGGCACGCGGAAAAACCGACTGCGGACGGCAGAGTAAAGTTACACGAATTAGAGTCGATACACGAGAATGGCTCAGCGACCCCCATGGTTCTCGACCTATCTCGGCTCGTTCGTCACGCGACAACGACGGCGCGCGCTTCTCTACCTCCTCTCTTTCGCCGCGGTGCTGAGCCTGTACACGGTCGCGTACTCGTGGGGGATGGCGACGTTCGAGGACAAAGAGCGGAGCCTGCTGTACTCCTTTTCCATCGTCATCGAGACCTTCTCCACGACCGGGTACGGCGTGGACGCGGAGAGTTGGACGACGCCGCAGATGCGACTGGTCATGGTCGCGATGCAGGTGACGGGCGTCTTCCTCATCTTCATGGCGCTGCCGCTGTTCGTCGCACCCTGGGTTCAGCAGGCGCTCCGGGTCAGCCCGCCGACCACCGTCGACGAGCTGGAAGACCACGTCGTCATCTGCGGCTACTCGCCGCGCGCGGAGACGCTCATCGACGAACTCGAATCGTGGAACCGCGACTACGTCGTCGTCGTCCGAGACCGCGACGAGGCGCTCGACCTCTACGAGCGGAACGTCTCGCTGGCCCACGGCGACCCGGAGTCGGCGGAGGTGCTCAGGAACGTCCACGTCGAGCGGGCCGACACGGTCGTCGCGGACGCGACCGACGAGCAGAACGCCAGCATCGCGCTGGCGGTTCGGGAGGTGACTGACGACGTGCAGATAATCAGCCTCGTGGAGGACGCCGACCTGACCAGCTACCTCCGATACGCGGGAGCGGATCAGGTGTTCTCGCCGCGCCACCTCCTCGGCCACGGTCTCGCGGAGAAGGTGACCGCGTCGGTGACGACCGACCTCGGCGAGACGGTCGTCGTCGGCGAAGATTTCGAAATCGTCGAGCTATCGATACAGGACGGCAGCGAGGTGTGCGGGAAGCGACTCGCGGAGAGCGAAATTCGCGAGCGAACCGGCGCGAGCATCATCGGTCTGTGGCGGCGAGGCGAGTTCCAGAGTTCGCCGTCCCCGGACACGACGCTGGACGAGAACACCATCCTCGTCGTGGCGGGGCGGGAGGCCCAACTCGAACGGTTGAAGGAGATGACGCTCTCGGACGAGCGCGGCGACGCCCGCGGGACGGTCATCGTCGCGGGACACGGGGAGGTCGGCTCGACGGTACGGGAGGCGATGCGGTCGACGACGATGCGAACCGTCGTCGTCGACGTCGAAGAGAAGCCGAACGTCGACGTCGTCGGCGACGTGACCGACGAGAGGACGCTTCGGGACGCCGGAATCGAGCACGCGAACGCGCTCATCTTCGCGCTCGCGGACGACACGACGACCATCTTCGCCACGCTCGTCGCCCGGGAACTCGACCCGAGCGTCGAGATAGTCGCCCGAGCGAACGAGACGGAGAACATCGGAAAGCTCTACAGCGCGGGCGCGGACTACGTGCTCGCGCTCGAAACCGTCAGCGGACGGATGCTCGCGTCCACCATCCTCGAAGGCGAGGAGATAATCTCGCCCGACAAGCAGATAGAGGTCGTCAGAACGACCGCCCCGCGACTCGCGGGACAGAGCCTCGGGGACGCCGACGTCCGCTCTCGGACCGGCTGTACCGTCATCGCCGTCGACCGGAACGGCGACATCATCACCGACCTCGGGGCGGAGTTCGTGATTCGAGACGACGACCAACTCGTCATCGCGGGAACCGACGAGGACACGAACGAGTTCGCCGAAATCGCACAGTAAGCGGGGAACGACGACGGCTCACGCGACGGCCGAGGCGATCCACCACGTCAGAAACGCCTCGATGAACGCCGCGACGATGAACACCGGGAGGAGACCGAGCAGGACGTAGTACGCCCGGACGAGTTCCGCCGCGAGACCGTCCGCCGCCGTCGAACCGCGGACGTACGACCACGCGACGCCGCCGAGGTGGAGACCGAGCCCTCCCGCGACGGCGAGCGCGGGAATCTCGACGACTCCGTGCGGCGCGATGAGCGCGACTCCGAGGCGAGGGTCGGGCAGCAGGCCGACGACGCCGCCGACGACCGCGCCGTTGAACAGGAGCGTGACCACGGTCGGAACGCCGAATCCGAGTCCGGCGTACGCCGCCGAGATGGCGACCAACCAGTTGTTCGCCGTCAGCGTGACGAACACGTCGACGGGGGCGGTGCCGAACACGTTCTCGGACACGTCCGTTCCGAGGCTTTCGAGCGCGAACGGGCGAGTGGCGAACCAACCGACCGCGCTACCGACGGCGAACAGTGCGAGCGCGACGACCACCAGCGCGGGGCGGCCGACGAGGAACGACCGGAGTTCGCGGAGACCGCGGCGCAGAGCGCCGCGAACCGACCCCCGCTCGCGAGATGCGACCGGCGGTTCGTCGAGATACAGCGCCGTCTTCAGCACGCCGAGGGTCGGTGCGAGACCGAACGCGAGCACGACGCCGAGGAGGCGGCCGATTCCGAGCAGTTGGAAGAAGAACGACGCGAAGCCGAACATACCCACGAGACCGACGACCACGACGAAGTAGGCGGCGACCCGAAACGGCTCGCGTCGAACGAACCCGGCGCTCCGCCGGATTCCGCCGCGCACGCCGACGCCGTCGATGACGATCGCCTGCGGGACGAACAGGAAGAGGAGGTAGACGACGAACGCCAGCGGAAGCCACACGAGCATCGAGAGGACGAGCAGGAGGCCGGCGGCGGCGCTCCCCGTCGCGGTGAGAAATCCGAAGACCGCGACGGGTGCGGTTATCAGGAGGACCGCGAGAGCGCGAGCGACTCCAAGCGCGAGGAACCGCTTCCAGTCTTCGGTCGCGCCGGTGACGCCGGACGCGACGGCCCGTTCGTCCCGGAGCGCCGCCGTCACCGCGTGGACCTGCGCCGCGCCCGCGACGGCGCGAGCCGCGAACAGGACGACGACGCCGAGAAGCGCCGACACGAGGAGAACGGCGACGACCTCGGGCGTGAACAGTCCCGCTACCGCCTCGCCGAGTCGTTCGAGTTGGGCGTCGCTCATCGCCGCCCCTGAGAAGTCGATGCGCCCGACCGCGGTGACGACCGCCTCGATTCGCCCGCTTCCGAACAGGAGGGCGTAGACGAGCGCGACGCCGACGAGCGGAACCGTCTGTGCGACCAGTCCGACGCTGGTTCCGGCGAGATACAGCGGCAACACCGCGGCCGGTCGGGCGAGGAGCACCGACCGAACCGACGAACTCGCGTCGCTGAACTTCATACCCGAACGTCTCACCCGAATTAGATATACGTGGCGGTGGTTCCGTCGCGCGATTCGTACTCGACGGTGAGGAACCGCCGACCGAACAGCCACATCTCGTGACGCGCTCGAACCCCGTCCTCGTCGGGCCACACGCGGAACGACTGGTGTATCGGAAGCGCGACGGAACCGAGCGACGTGACGAAGTACAGCCCTTCGTCGCCCGTCTCCGTCTTCGTCGTCAGTTCGATACCCGGCGGTTCGTCGCCGCGGTCGAGCGGCCGGACCGACAACACCGTGCTCAGATTCGACCGCGGGAGGGGGGCGGCGATGTTGACGTAGCGCGTTCCGTCTCGAACGTGACTGGCGTAGATGGCGACGAACACCGCAGCGCCAGACTCGTTCGTCCGAATCCACGCTCGCGCTCCGTCGCGGGGGTCGTCGCCCGCGTCGACGGCGACGATTCGACTGGTGAGCGTGCCCGTCGCCGACTCCCACGGCCCGGGGAGGTCGAGTTGTTCGATTCGACTCGTCAGTCGGGCGGCGAGGGCCGCACCCAGTCGAAACCCGCGGTGCCACGTCACGCGATAGGAGAGGTCGTACTCGGCGGTGCGTTCGTAGAACCGCCGAACCGCCGGGTGAATCGCCTCCGGGTCGAAGTCGGGTCGGGCGTACGCACTCATGTCGTCCATCTCGCCGGACAAGGGGTCCCCGGTCGCGACGCCGTGTCGTCGGAGGTACTCCGCGCCGACGCGCCCCTTCGCGGTGAGCGGGCTGAACGGAATCGCTCGCGCGCGGCCGACCGCCCGGCGAACGCGCCGAAACCAGACGCTCGCGCCGGCCAACAGGGCGACCGAGAGAGCGACGACGGCCGACGACCGGCGAGCCGCGCCTCTCACGTTCATACGAGTCGATTGGTCGCCTCGCTATTTCAGTCCACCCCCGCCCCGCCGGCACTTAACGGGGTCATAACTAAGCCGTTTGAGATGTTTTACTAACGGTGTGATGGCTTCCGGAACGAAGGAGCGAGAACCGACCGCGGGCGAAACGACGCGCCGGGACGAAGCGGTGCGACACGACCCGAAGACGCACGACGACGAGGCGACGCGACGCGAGAGCGGAGGGAGAACCCGTCGGTCCTACTCGCTCCGAGCGCTGCTCCCCGGACCGTACGTCCGATACCCGAAGTGAGTGGCGATACGGCGTTCGCCCGCTCGAACGGCGGGGCTCACTCGTCGGCCGAATCGACGAACAGCGCCTCGAAGAGCTTCCGCTCGGCGGTGCGAACGTGCTGGTGGAAGGTCGGTGGACTGACGCCGAGCGCGTCGGCGACGTCCTCGCCCGTGTTCTCCCGCGGCCAGTCGAAGAACCCCAAGTAGAAGGCGGTCGCGAGGGCGGCTCGCTGGCGTTCGGTCAGGTCGGTGAACGCCCGCTCGATAACCTCCGGCGTCGCGTCCGAGCGGTGTTTCTGCCGGCGCGTGAGCATCTCCGCGCCGGGGTACGCCTCCCGAATCACGTCGGTGATGTGTCGTACCTCCACGCCGGGGGGGAGGTGGATGGTCATGTGGAAGTCGCCGCCCTCGATAACCGCGTCTTCGATGAACCCGCCGTACGACGCGACGAGCGATACCACGGGGGGTTCGACGAGGCGCATTTCGAACCGCGCCTCGTCGCCCTCTCGACCGAAGAGGGTCACCTCCTTACAGTGAGACAGTCGGTCGACGAGTCGCTCCAACGTCTCGACCGCGTCGTCGGTCACGGTTCCGTACTGGAGGTACGTCCCGTCGTCGACCGGAATCGTTCGGTCGATCGTGACCGTCCCGGGCGGAATCTCCACCGGCTCCGGGGTTTCGAAGATTTGGGGGACGCGAAGTTCGAGTTCGACGACCTCGTCGCTCATCAGCGCTCGTTTGCGCTCGACGGCTGCGATGGCGTGACCGGTGATCTCGTCCAGTTGGCCGACGACCTCCAGTTCCTCGTCCGTGAAGGCGTTCGGGCGGTCGGTGTAGAGGGACAGCACTCCGTAGATTGTCTCCTCGTAGACGATGGGAATCGACGCCGCGGAGGAAAAGCCGTACTTGCGGGCGATGTCGCGCCACGGCTCGAAGTTCGGGTCGGAGAACACGTCCTTCACGACCTGTAGCTCCTGCGTTCGAATCGCCCTTCCGGCCGGCCCGCGACCCTCCGGGTCGGCGGCGTCCATCGAGAGGTCGATTTCGTCGAGGTAGCCGTCGACGCCGGCTTCGACCCGCGGACGTATCGCGTCCGCCCTCAGGTCGACCTCGGCTATCCACGCGAACGCGTAGGAGTCCGATTCGGCGAGGGATTCGACGATGACCCGCTCTATCTCCTCGCGCGTCGATTGGTCGATGACGCCGTTGGTAACCTCTCGGATAACGGTGTTCAAGTCGTTGAGCGCCGCGAACTGTTCGCGCTGCCGTGTGAGTCGTCGTTCGTGCTCGATTCGCTCGGTGATATCCCTGAGAACGGAGAGGTGTCGCCCGGGGCGAACGTTCGGAGTCGCGGCGTACTCGGTGATTCGCACTGTTCCGTCCGGTCGTCGCAGCGGGAACGTTCCGTGAGGCAGGTCGCCGTCTCTGAACGCACCCCACGCGTCCTCGAAATCGTAGTCGTCAGCGGCGAACTCGTCGACGGTGCGTCCCAGCAGTTCGTCTCGGGGAACCCCGAAGAGGTCGCTGGCCGCGGGGTTCGCCGCGACGTACTCGCCGTCGTCGTCGGTGAGCACCATCGCGTCGAACGCCTCCTCGAAGACGGCGACGAACTGCTCTCGACCCCCCTCGAAGAGCGCGTCGCGTTCCGCTCGCCACCACACCCGCCCGCGGGCACCGACTTTCTTGGTTTCGAGTTCGTTTCGCTCGGCCAACGTCGTCAACCGGTCGTACGCTGCGCGACGCGTGCAGTCGAGGGCGTCCGCGACTTCGCTCGTCGTCAGCGGTGCGTGCGAAGGGTCGGCGGTGTCGAAAACGAGGAGCGTTTCGGCGAGATGGTCGGTACCCTCGTACTCCATGCGACGGGTACGCACCCACCTGTTGTTATACTTCCGTTAACAGAAGTCACTTCGTTTCCGTCGGTGACGCCGTCTCGTCGGTAGACCGTCACGGGAGCGACCGATTCGAGTTAACGGCGGGGGCAGATGGTGAAAAGCGCCCCTCGTAATAAATGAAATCGTCGCTCGCAGCCTAATATCTTAGGCGGGACGTTTCCGCGGCGTCGCCGCCGCGCCTCGCGTTCGCGCCGCTGGACGCCCTCGGACCGAGATTCCCGGTCGTTCGAGTCGGGTAAGCCGGCGTTTCTCCGTCGAAACGCGGGATGACTCGGTGAACGCCCTGCGATGTTTTTGGTCGTGCCCGTCGCAGGCGGGTCACATGACGACGACCGCCGAGACGGCAGATTTCGTGATGGAGACGGCGTTCGACGACCTCTCCGCCGACACCGTGGACGAGTTGAAAAAGCGGATCCTCGATTCGCTGGGAATCGCCGTGGGCGCGATGGGCGCGGAGCCCGTGAAGAGCGTCCGCGCGACGGTCGAGGAACTGGGGGAGGGCGACTGCACGCTCTGGGGCGGCGGAACCGCGCCTCCCCCCGACGCGACCATGCTGAACACCGCGTCCGTCCGCTACCTCGACTACATGGACTCGTTCCTCGCGCCGGGCGAGACGCCGCATCCGAGCGACAACATCGCGGCCGCTATCGCGTGCGGCGAGTACGCCGACCGCTCCGGCGAAGAGCTACTGACCGCGGTCGGCGTCGCGTACGAAGTGCAGGGCGAACTGGCGTGGAACGCGCCGGTCCGCAACAAGGGGTGGGACCACGTCACGCACACGGTCATCTCCGCGACCGCGGGCGCCGCGAAGCTGCTCGGACTCGACCGCGAGGCGACCCGCGCCGCGGTCGGCATCGCGGGAACCGCCCACAACGCCCTCCGAGTGACCCGAACCGAGGGAATCACGGAGTGGAAGGCGCTGGCCTCCGCGAACGCCGCCCGGAACGCCGTCTACTCCGCGATGTTGGCGAAGAACGGCGTCGAAGGGCCGACGAACCTCTTCGAGGGACAGAAGGGCTGGAAGCAGGTCATCTCCGGCGAGTTCGACGTGGACTACTCGCCGGGCGAGCGCGTCCACGACGTGATGACGAAGAAGTACGTCGCCGAGACGTACGCCCAATCCGCGGTGGAGGGTATCATCGAGTTGGCGGAGCGCGAGGATATCGACCCGGGCGAGGTGACGGAGATTCGCCTCGACACGTTCGCGGGCGCTAAGCTCATCATCGGCGGCGGCGAGGGGTCCCGCTATCAGGTCGAGACGAAGGCGCAGGCCGACCACTCCCTCCCGTACATGCTCGCCGCGGCGCTCATCGACCGCGAGATGACGAACGCGCAGTACGAACCCGAGCGCATCCAACGAGAGGACGTCCAAGAACTCCTCCGAAAGGTCGAGGTCGAGGCGGACGACGAGCTGACCGACCGGTTCGAAGCGGGCGAGATGCCGGCCGTCGTGGACGTGACGATGGCTGACGGCACGACGTACCGGATCGAGAAGGACGATTTCGAGGGACACCCCAACAACCCGATGTCGTGGGAGCAGATACAAACGAAGTTCCACCGGATGGCCGAAACGCGGTACGACGAGTCGCGCCGGGACGAGATAGTCGAAACGGTGCTGCAACTGGAGGATCAGGACGTAAGCGACCTCGTGGTACTGCTGGACTGATTTTCCCTAAACCCACCGTCGGCGCTCCGCGAGAGTCGTCGGTCGCCGCGCTCCCGAGGTTTTCGACCGAGTTCCGACGTCGTCGCGAACGACGCACAAAAAAGGATGCGTCGGTGAACCGTTGCCGAGTTAGGAGAGGATGCCGCCGTATTCGATCTCGTTCTCCTGTTCGACGTCCTTCGCGGAGTTCGAGGCGACCGCGACGCCGGTCTGGCTGTTCTCGTTGGACTGGCTGCTCGCCTGCACCGCCGTCGCGTCACCGCCCTTCACTGCCACGGCGGTGTTGTCGTCCTGGACGTTGACGTTCGTTTGTTCGGCCCACTGCTCTTGGTCGACTTCAGCCTCTGCTTCCTGTTCGAACTCGTTTTCCTGTTCCTGCGCGGCGACGCTCCCGGCGAAACCGCCTACGAGTACCGAGGAGACGAGCGCCAGCGCGAGCAACAATCGAAGTGCTTTCTTCATGGTTGGTAGTCCTCCGGTGACTCCGCGGCGGGGCGGGGAACATCGCTAACGACGTTCCCGTTCGCGGTTGGCGCTTCCCGCCCGGAACCACCCGAAAGTCGCTGTCGATGGACGGCTACATTAACCGGCTAGATCGTTATCACCGTTCGAACGGGCTTAACGTTGCTATCCGAATCGTACCCGCACATAACGGAAAGTTGTGTGGAATTCTCGGACGATATTCGGCCCGCCGGCGGTATAGTCCGACCGTACACGAGGTTCTCGTCGACGATGACGGTCGAGGCGATGAACGAATCGGGTAGTGACGATCGCCGCGGATGACGCGGACGAGCGACGATTGCGCGAGCGTCTCGCCACTCCGCCCGCGTTTCGACGCGCCTCGTCGCCCACCGCCGTTCGAGTCGCCCCTGAACGCCTCCGCGATCGATCTCTCGCCGAATCCGCTTCGCCCGCCTTCGGGACGTCTCTCCGGAAAGTCGGAGAACGAAAGCGGTACGGGTGGACCGCTCGCGCGGCGAACGCCCGGCGAGGAGAGAACGAGTCGCCGTACGAACTCGAACTCGACGTTCGATTCGCCGTTCGTGCGACGCAGTCGCTCGTTCGACCGCGGCCGCTCGCCGCAACGTCCGAACCTCGGTCGACGCGACGATGCGACGACCGTCGCGTCTCGCCGATTCTCGGCGGGATGCGATCGGGCGATTCGCTCGGCCGGTCGAAGCGATCCTCCGGGTGGAGCTGCCGATCGAACTCCTCGTCCGAGGCACCGAGCGTACCGAGTTCTACGGGGTACTCCGCGTTCGACCGTCGGCACGTCCGACGGACGACGTCACATAAAAGAATTCGCGTCGATTGGCTACCGATTCACCGTCGAATCGAACGGTCTCCGGTCGGTGTTCGCTTCTGAAGTACCGTTTACGTGGCGAACGGATATTCTATCTCGTTCTCCTGTTCGACGTCCTCGGCGGAGTTCGAGGCGACCGCCACGCCGGTCTGCGAGTTGCTGTTGGACTGGCTACTCGCCTGCACCGCCGTCGCATCGCTCCACTTGCCGATCGAGACGGCAGTGTTGTCGTCCTGGACGTTCACGTTCGTCTGCGAGACCCACTGCTCTTGGTCGACTTCGGCTTCAGCTTCCTGTTCGAACTCGTTTTCCTGCTCCTGTGCGGCGACGCTGCCGGCGAAGCCACCGAACAGCACGGTGCTTACGACCGCCATCGCGATCAGAATCCTAAGCGTTTTCTTCATGTTTGTAGCTCCTGGTGGCGGGGGCGCGAATCGCGTGCGATCGCGCTTCTACGAATGACGCGCGCGTACTTCGCGCCCCCTACGGGCGTTCTGCACCCTTCACCACCGCAGAATCGATAATATACGGACCCGTATTTGAACCCCGAGTATCGTTAGAGTCCTTCCAAACGGGCTATACGAATACCAGTCAGCGTTTCCGCTCGATAACGAAAGTTAATGCGACAGAAACGCCGAAATAGGCCGTACTTAGACGCGTATCCCGCGTTTTTCGGCATCGGGGTCCCCCGGGAGGAACGCCTCGGTTCCGCGTTCCGTCGCGGGGCGGCGGCGAGGATTCGTATAAGCGTTCCAAACGTTCCCTATATTCTACCCCACGTCGAATCGTCGCGGTTCCCCTATTTGCGCGTTCGACTTCCTTAGGTCGGGAATATCGAGATAGCTGACGTCTAAGCTCGAAGCGCGCGAACGGAAAAAACTCGTCCGTTCGAACCTCGATATCGCTCGTAATCTCGGTTGTGTCGGTTGCTCTCGGCCGGCATCCACGTTTCGACGATTTTCCGGGAACCTCGGTCGGAGGCGAACGGTAGAAACGGGACGCTTCCGATCTTTCGTCCGCGCCGACGGACATCGGGTTCGCCTCGAAGGCGAAGTTCCAGCGCCGAGTAACCGCCGTTGTACGCCGCGAGACCGGCCAATAACAAAGGATAGCCGTCCCGTTTTCCGTTCGCAGCTATGACCAACTACGTTCGCGCATCCGGTGGTTTTCACCGTCGGGCGGGTGCTCGAAGACCTTCGAGGCGTCGGCACGATCGACATCTGGGGGGAAGCCGATGAGCAAAACCGTCCGAATCACTCTGGTACTCGCTCTCGTTGCCGTGTCGATTTTCAACGCATCGGTCGGCGCGGCGGAGGCGAAAAACGCCTGTTCGATTGCGGGGGACACGGACGTCGTCCGGCATCTCGAACGGTACGGGGGAGGTTGTGAACTCGGCGGGGAGACGTACATCGCGTTTCCGGAGGGAGAGCAAATAGATCACACCGGCGAACCGCCGTGGACGCCGTTGTAATTCGATCGCCGCGTTCGACAGCGATTTTTCCGGCACGTTCGGCAGAGCGCGTAGAGTAAGTCCGCGGGTGATTCGCCTTCCACCGACCCGATCGACAGCGACCGTTTAGCGCTAACGTATTCCTTTTCGAACTAGTCGCTGTCGGTCAGCGATCAGTTCGTCTTTCCCGTGGGTCGGCTTAACGGTGTCTCAGATGTCATATTCTCCTAATTCCGGTCTAGTAGCAGATATTTTTCGCGGCGTCTAAATCTCTATCGGGCGTAATTCCCGGTTTAGAGGAGAGTGTATCCGTATCGAGAAACCGTTCGTAGCGCTCAAATTTCTGTCCGTTACCCTCCGCTTGTCCCGGTGTTAGGTTCCCCCTGTCCATTCTCAAGTTATCAATAACAAAGGTAAATACCGGATTTAGACCAAGTTGCGGCGAAATGCCAGAGTAACAAACGATGATTCAGGAAGTAACGAAGATACGAATCCGGTGAAAGAATGGTGTGGAAATCAAAGGCGAGCAGCGTAGTTCTCGCTGCGATGCTCGTGATGTCGACGATGGGTATCGGACTGGTGAGCGCGGCCACCCTCAGCGCGCCGGCGAACCAAGACGACGGCGTCGTTCACGCGAACGGGGACGACGTGTACATCGTTTTCGGCGCCGACACGTCCTCGACCGACCTCAAATCGTGGGTCGAGGAGTACAAGAACAAGGCGAAGACGAGTTCGCAGGAGTCCTCCTCCCAGGTGCTTCAGTACCAGGACGTTCAGCAGTTGAACGTCAACCAGCAGGGTAACTCTGTCGCCATCTCCATCGACGGTGGAAAAGCGGAGGCGATTCAGCGGACCTACCAGGACAACACGAACACTCAGACCGGTGTTGCCCAGTCCGTGAACGCGAAGAAGAAGACGCAGAAAAAGACGTTCAAAGACGTGAAGAACGTCTACGTCATCTTCGCGGGCGAGACCGGTTCGCGCGAGTTCTCGGGGTGGGTCGTCAGCGACAGCTCGCACGAGAGCAAGCAGTCCGCCGACGCGCACGTCGACCAGTATCAGGACGTCGACCAGCTGAACTACAACAACCAGAGCACGGCCGTCGCGGTCGCGGAAGGCGGTAGCTACGCACGAGCGTACCAGCGAAGCTACCAGTCGAACACGAACGTGCAGGACGCGGAAGCGGTCGCGGCCAACGTCGGCGACGGAGATAACCAGAGCGCCAATTCGAGCGTCTGGCAGTACCAGAACGTCTCCCAGTTGAACGTCAACCAACAGGGCGTCGCGGTCGCCATCGCGGTCGGCGAGGGAAGCGTCGCCAAGGCGTGGCAGGTGAGCTGTCAGTTCAACACGAACAAGCAGATCGGGAAGGCTACCGCCATCAACTTCGATCCGAAGTCGGTCGAGGAAGTTACGGCGTCCGCCGACATGCAAGGCGACTTCTCCGACTCGGACGTGAAGCGGACGAGCGACGACGGAGCGCAGTCGAACTCGCAGAACGCGTCGGCCAACGTCAGCCAGTTCCAGAACGTCAGCCAGCAGAACATCAACCTGCAGGACGCGGCGGTCGCCATCGCGCTCAACGACAGCCAAGCGACGGCCACGCAGGTCAGCTATCAGGCGAACTTCAACGCGCAGATAGCCTCGGCGAACGCTGTGAACCTCAAAGACGGTAACTACGAGGCGACCACGGTGCTGAACGGAACGGACGTGAAGGGCGACGGCTCGTGGGCCGTCAGCTACGACGACGGCGACGAGCAGGTCAACGAGCAGCACGCCATCGCCAACATCACGCAAGTTCAGTACGTCGAGCAGTTGAACGTCAACGAGCAGTACAGTGCGGTCGCCTTCGCCACGAACGGCGGCTGTGCCAACGCGGAGCAAGTGAACTACCAGGTCAACGAGAACGTGCAGGTCGCCGAATCGAACGCGACCAACACCGACTCGCAGGACGACCAGCAGAGCGTCGCGCTCGCCGGAAGCAACCTGCAACTCGTCGCGTGACGAGGTCGGTCATCCGGTGACGGTTCGGTTCCGAACCACGTTCGCGGCTACCTCGTTTGACTATTTTCTTCGCGCCGGAGCGGTCGGTGCGACCGCACTCTCGTGGAAGTCGGCACGAACCGACGAGACGGCGAGTACCGGCAGTCGTCGAGAAACCGTGAGAAATCCGGCTTCGCCCAACGTCTTTTGTAGCAGTTCGTCGTACCCCATGCAGGGGTTTCCATGACCGACAGAGCATTCGACTTCCTGCACCACAACGACCGACCAGACAAACCCCGCGAAACGGGCATCACGGAGATACGCGGCCCATACTACGATCCGATGGGGCCACGGGAACTCCGGGACATTCTCGAAACGATGGGGTGGTACGTCGATATTTACAAATTCAGCGGCGGATCGTTCGCGCTGATGCCCGAAGACGCCGTCACCGAGCTCATCGACATTTGTCACGAACACGACGTCAAAGTCTCGACCGGGGGGTTCATCGAGAACGTCCTCGTGCGCGACCACGACAAGGTCGAAGACTACATCGAGGAAGCAGAGAACCTCGGCTTCGACATCGTTGAGATCTCTAGTGGGTTCTTGGCCACCGGTACCGACGACATGGTTCGACTGACCGAACTCGTTCAGGAGTACGATCTGAAGCCGAAGCCGGAGATCAACGTCCAATTCGGCGCCGGCGGTGCCTCCGACCCAGAGGAACTGGAGCGCGGCGGGCAGCAGAGTCCCGAACAAGCCATTGAGGAAGGAAAGCGCCACCTCGAGGCCGGTGCCGACTTACTGATGGTCGAAGCGGAGGGTATCACGGAGGAAGTCAAGGAATGGCGCACGGACGTGGCCTACCAGATCGCCAACGAGCTGGGTATCGAGAACCTCGTCTTCGAAGCACCCGCGCCCGATATGTTCGAGTGGTATATCAAGAACTTCGGGCCGAACGTCAACCTGTTCGTCGATAACTCACAGATCGTCGAACTTGAGTGCATGCGCTCCGGGCTATGGGGGAAGATCAGTAGTTGGGGCCGAACCGTCACATACCAACACGACTGACACCGCCGAAGAGAGGGTTGGGCGATCGGGGATTCGTTACGCGAGATCGAGAATCGTCTTTGCGATGAGGGCGGGGCAGCAGGGTAGTCGCTTTCTGCAAGGGCTTCCAGTACGACTCAAGCCGACACCCGACCGGGCTCACCAAGGTTTTGCGATCATCACGTACACGATGGCAGCGAACACCAAACCTGCACCAGCACCGAGGACGATGCCCGCGAGCGCCAGGCGACGGTAGCCACCGTCCTCGGCGTCTCCGTCCTCGAGCATCCGGATCTGGTGAGTCACAACCCACGCGTACGCGAGCATTGCCACGAACACGACTGCCCATAGCACGGTGGCGACCACGATCCACCCCAGCGTCAGCGGCAGCCCTCCGACCCAAGCGGTGGCTACGCCCGTCGCCGGGATGAGCACCAGGCCTGGGAGCACGAACCGAAGGTGGAACCGGCGCACCTGGCGCAGCACGAAGTATTCGTATTCACCCCGGGCTGCGAACTCAACCCAGAACCCCGAGCCGGCACTCATGCCGCCGACGAGCACGACCAACATGATGTGTACGAACTTCGTCGTCGTGTACCAATCGACCATCAGTGCCTGCCTCGTGACCTAATGTGGAGCGTGCACTTGCCGACGCGGCTATTTTCGGACTGGCTACTGACCAATTGAAATCCCCCAGAATCGTCATGATGGCGCTGATGAAACCAAGGCATACGTTCTTCAAACCACCTGACTACTTATCGTACTAGTGTAATATTTGCAACGATAAATGAGCGCTGTGTATCTTGCAGTGGCCCAACGAGTTGCCGAACTTCTGCACAAACGGCGTGCTGAATGGAGAGGCGATATTCATCACAGAAGCTTCGTTATTCCACCCAGTCAAAGCCAAACCGACCGAACGTAAGATCTGTTTACTGACCGCCCATTCGGTTTTTATCCCCGAAGGGAAATCCAACCACATGAGCGAAACCACGATCACGTTCGCGGGAAGCGGAGATACGCTCGGTAGCGGTGGGAGGCTACAAACATGTATCCACACGGACGCGGACTCGACGCAGTTTTTACTTGACTGCGGTGCATCTTCGTTACCCGCACTGAAACGGCACGAAATCGACCTTAATGCAATTGATGCGATTCTTCTCACGCACCTTCATGGCGATCATTTCGGCGGAATTCCGTTTTTCGTTCTAGATGCACAACTCGTCTCGAAGCGGACAGATCCGTTGATAATTGCCGGGCCACCGGGTACTGAAAAACGAGTACGAGCGGCGATGGACGTGATGTTTCCCGGACTCTCCGAGGTCAACCAAGAGTTCGAGATCTCTTATGTCGAACTCGAAGACCGAGAGGAAACGATGGTCGGGTCACTACGCGTAACTCCGTATCGCGTCGTTCACCCGAGTGGTGCCCCACCGTACGCCCTCCGAGTCGTGGTTGACGATAGCTCCATCGCCTATTCGGGGGACACTGAGTGGACTGACGCGCTGGTTGACGCTGCTCGCGGAACGGATGTTTTCATCTGTGAAGCGTACTTTTTCGACAGAGAAGTCCCTTATCACATAAGCTACGATACTCTTCATTCCCACTACGCAGAACTTGAGTGTGATCGAACGATCATCACGCATATGAGTGAGGAGATGCTGAGCCGTCTCCCAGACATTGAACTCGAACACGCAGACGACGGAAAGCAGATCACAATTTAGTACTCGTTCTCACGCGACGGAAGGCGGTAACCGTACCTACTTTACTCACCACCCGCTCTGCCGGTCTAAATAGAGTTCGGTACCCGCTGAATATGCGCCTTCTGTGCAGCACCAACTGATCGTATTGCCGAAATGCTGTCAAGAGAGCCGCGCTGAATACAGAGAGGATATCCAACAGTCCACGGATGGTATTGAAGCTCGTTGTATTTCAGTTGGATGTGTCAAATACTTCCTTGTGTTATCCCAATAATTATCCCCATTCCCCGTGGTATTGAATCACATGAGTCATTCCCGTCGTCTGTTCCTCACCTCCGCCTCGACGGTTTTCACTGTCGCGGTAGCCGGATGTACTAGCTCGCCCAGATCAACCGAGCAAGACAATAGCCCTCAACGGAATGCCGTGAATGATGGAAATCCGATTCCGGCTGCTCGATTACAGATGACAGCGGTAGAGAACAGAGACATTGGTGGACGGCATACTCTATCTATGAGGGAGAATCAGGAGAAAGGACGACGCGTCATCAAGCGGGCCGTAAAAAACGGGTCGACAATAGTCGACGACCAATCACCGCCACTCTGGGAAGGCAGTAGACCATGGGTGTACGACGGCAGTGTGTATCGACTCTCGTATGAGGTACGAAACGAACGCCCGGCGACTCGCTACTTCTGGAATCTTATCCCTGTGCAACAGGCTAACGAGGATGACATCGTGCAGTTCAACGAGCTTCCGCGTTTCGATCGCGAGAAGTTTCGGTTAGTTGGCCTTGGAGACGACACTGTGGGAGCCGACACGTCACTCGATGTCGGGAAGACGTTCGTGTACGCGAATGCTGACCGAAACCAGTCGGCACTCGTACCAACTCTTGAGCGTTCGGTTATCGAATGGAAATCTGGCTCACGTGCGCGGTTTTCGATCACCGGCTCGAACTCTACAGATGCGACGCTCAAAACGTACCGTTACACGGCTCGCCAACTTGCACCGACCGTCGAAGCGTATGGTCAGCAGCTCCGCGACCAATACACGTTCGAACTCTCGGGGCTTGCTGACGTCGAGCGCAGCCTCGTAAACCAAGCCATCGCAGAGCACGGATACACCGTCGAACGAGGCGGATCGCCTCCCGATGCGTTCTGGTCACTGGTCGAGACGTTCCAGCAACACGAAGCGGTCGCCGATAGAAAAGACGGTGTGACCGGTGGGTATCTCACCGCATACGATGGCCAAGTCTATTGGACGGAATTGATAAACAGGAACGACTTTGGGAGACAAAAAACGACCACCACGACAGAGCAGTAGGGCGACGAGTTCACTTCGCTCTCAACGAGACTTTTAAACGGTGGTCGATGGCTGACAATCCCACTACGGACATTGTAGTTCACCAGCCACGGAGCTAATCGGAGAGCGTCAATCCATCGCTACGGAGTGTGATATTTCGTGGCAGGCGACCGATAGCATTTTTATCATCTGAGAGTGATCTTCGAGACAACTCATGGCTGACCCGTTTGCCCAGGCGCTTTACGATTTTCATTTTGACGAACTGCAGGGCCCAGTTCTCTATCGGCGAGGAGACGAAACCCGGGAGGTCAGCATAGACTTTTATTTTGATGAGGTCACTGCCGAGGGCTCGGGGCTAGAGTCACGGCTCGAGGGACCGCTGCTGGATATGGGTGCCGGCGCTGGACGGTTTTCACTCTATTTCCAAGACCAATTCGAGACCGTCGCGATTGAACGCGATGAACTGCTTGTCGAGGTACTCCGTGACCGCGGTGTAACCGACGCTCGACGCGTGGACATGTTTTCGTTACTCGAAGCGTTCGAGACTAATCGGTTCGAGTCAGCGATTGCAGTTGGGACTCAGGTAAGCCTATCTCGGTCGATGCGGGGTCTCAGACAGTTCCTACGCGACCTTTCGTACGTCACAACACCGGATGCAACTGCGGTCATTGACGGGTATGACCCCGACCACGAAACGACGAAAGGGAAATTGGATTACTACGACGATCCATCGACCGGTCTTGCCTATCGCCTCCTTCAGATCGAGTACGATGGAGTGCTCGGGGAGCCGTGGCTGTACAGGCTCTTCACCCCTGACCGTTTCCGCGAAGCTGCCACCGACGCAGGATGGGAAGTTGTTGAGGTAACGTATGAGCCCGAACATCTCTACCAACTGGTCTTACGGAAACGGTGAGACGCCAGCTTTGCAAAGGCATTCCCGTCTATACTGATATCGGTGATCGTTATGACCGGTAATAAATACGATGGGCGGTCGAAGACGCGGTACTCGTCGTGGCGAGCGCGAACGCCCGCCGCGTTTACTTCGCAGAGATACCGTCGCGCATCGATTCGCCAATCGCTATTTACCGCTCGCTCCCGACCGTGGCCTATGGAGTACGAGACGATTCGCGGGGAGCAGATTCCGAAGATCGGTCTCGGAACGTGGCGAATGGAGGGGGCGACCTGCCGGAACGCGGTTTCGACGGCGCTCGAACTGGGCTATCGACACGTCGACACTGCACAAGCCTACGGCAACGAGCGGCAAGTCGGACAGGCCATCGCGACCGCCGACGTGGCCCGCGAGGACGTGTTCCTGACGACGAAGGTGTGGCCCATGCACCGGAGCTACCGCGACATCGTGGACTCGGTTCACGGCAGTCTCGCGCGACTCGGCACCGACTACGTCGACCTACTCCTCATCCACTGGCCGAACCCCATCGCCTCGACCCGCGAGGTGATGCGCGCCCTGTCCGACCTGCGGAGCGAGGGACTGACCCGACACATCGGCGTGAGCAACTTCGACGTCGACCAGTTGGCGGCGGCGCAGAACGCCGCGGGCGCACCCGTCCTCACCGATCAGGTGCAGTTCCACCCGTTCCACCCGCAGTCGGACCTCCTCGACTACTGCCGGGAGCACGGCGTGTTGTTGACGGCGTACAGTCCCCTCGCGCACGGCGGCGTCGTGGACGACCACGTCCTCACCGAACTCGGGGCGAAGTACGAGAAGACCCCGGCGCAGGTCGCGCTTCGCTGGGTCGTCCAGCACGACGGGGTGGTGACTATTCCGAAAGCCGCGAGCGAGGAGCACCTGGAGGAGAACCTCGCCGTCTTCGATTTCGAGTTGACGGAGACCGAGATGGCGCTCGTGGAGCGACCGTCGCGCGTACGAACCGGGGTATCGAGGCTTCGCGGGCGGTTCGAGCGCTGATTCGGGACGAATCAGCGACCCCGTTCGAACCGCTCCCGGTCGCTCCGTATCGCCTCGACGACGCGGGACCCGACGCGAACCGCGTTCTCCAACCCGAGTTCGACGGTGTGCGGACCCACTCCCTCGCGGAGACTCTCGCGCGCCGAGACCCCTTCCGGGGGCTGGTCGAAGTTCGCCGCGCCGCGTACGCTCAGGTAGCGGTGCAGGAGACCGAAGCGGTCGAGCGCGGTCGCGGTTCCGAAGTCCTCCATCTCGGTCGTCGCGTACACCCCCGCGTCGTACTCGTCGGCGAGCCACTGCGCCTGTTCCGAGAACTCCGTCCCGTGCCAGAACTCGTCCCCGCAGAGCGTCGTCCCGGTCGCGACGGTCGGCTTCGAGCGCGCCGCGTCCTGCGCGTACCGGTTTCGGTACCGCCGCGCTCGCTCCGAATCGAGCAGTTCGACCCCCTTCGCCGAGCGGTACGCCTCCGCGACGAGGGCTTCGTTCAGGCGGAGGACGTAATCGTGCGGGCGGTAGCCGAGCAGTTCGACCGGCGCGCCGTCGTCCCGGTCGGGAAATCGGTGTTTTCTGTCCCAATCGACGACGGCGTCGGCGATGAACACCGAGCCGAGGGTTCCGACGTCGGGTCGGACGCCGGCGATCCCGACCGTCAGGAAGTACGCGTTCGAGCAGTCCAGTTCGGGGTGCGCGAGCACCGCCGTCAGGGTCGCCGCGGCGTCCGCCTTCCCCATCCCCGTCGCCGTGATTCCGACGCCGTCGTCCGTGTGGAAGACCGGCGCGTTCGCGCCGGGAACCGACGTCTCATTGGAAAATTCGTAGGCGTCCAGCCACGGTCGGAACTCGTCCGGGAGATCCTCCTCGGCGGAGAAATCGTCCGCGGCGAACGCCGGGAGCAGGAGCACGTCGAGTTCGGTCGGGGAGGAGTCGGCATCGTCGACCGTCATCATCCGAGGAGATGTCGTCGAGGGGTAAAGTTCCCGCGGAGCGGCGGGGTCACACCGGAATCTCGACGAGCGACATCTCGTCGCTCTCGACGCCCGCTCGCAGCGCGTCCGCTATCTCCCCCCACGTCTCCGCCCGCGTCGCGCCGATGCCGAAGCTCTCCGCGAACGCCACGAAGTCGGGGTTGGTCAGGTGCGTGCCGAAGTGGTCGTCGCGGTGTTCCTCCTGTTCTTCGGTGATGAGGCGGTACTCCGAGTCGTTGAACACGACGATGGTGTAGTCGCAGCCGAGTCGGGTCGCCGTCTCTATCTCAGCCGCGTTCATCAGGAATCCGCCGTCGCCCGTGCCGACGACGACCTCCGAATCGAGCGCGAGGTCGGCGGCGATACCGCCCGGCACCGCGATGCCCATGCTGGCGAGACCGTTGGAGACGATGACCGTGTTCGGCTCGTACGCCGGGAAGTTCTGCGCGATGGCCATCTTGTGGCTCCCGACGTCGGAGATGAGCACGTCCTCGTCCGCCATCGCCTCGCGGAGCACGGGGAGGACGTTCCGCACCGTCACCGGGTCGTCGGCGTCGGGCGTGCGCGTGACCTGCTCCACGATGGCCTCGCGCTGGTCGCGGTACCACTCCGCGGGGCAGGACACGTCCACCGCGGGGAGGAGGGCGTCGAGTCCGGCGGAGATGTCGCAGACGAGTTCCACCTCCGGGTTGTAGTGTTCGTACACCTCGGCCGGTTCGTGGTCGAGGTGTACGACGTCCTTGTCGAGGTCGGGGTTCCACTTCTCGGGGTCGTGCTCGGCGATGTCGTACCCCACCGCGAGCACGCAGTCGGCCCGCGCGATGGCGTCGGCCGCCTCGCCGTTCGCGCCGGAGTCGAGCGTGAACAGGGAGTGCTCGTCGGCGTCCGAGAGCGCGCCTTTCCCCATGTACGTTCCGACGACCGGAACGGCGGTGTCCGAGACGAACCTGCGGAGCGACTGGGCCGCCCGCGTTCGGACCGCCCCGTTGCCCGCGATGATGAGGGGTCTGTCCGCGTCCTCCAGCAGTTCTGCGGCGCGTCTGACCGACTGCCGGTCGGGGTCGGGTCGGCGCACTCGACGGCGGGGTTCGAGGGGTTCGGCGTCCGTCTCCGCCGCCGCCACGTCCTCCGGGAATTCGAGGTGCGTCGCGCCGGGTTTCTCGTACTCCGCGAGTTTGAACGCCTTGCGAACCGACTCGTTGATTATCTCGGGCGAACTCAACTGCACGTTCCACTTCGTCACCGACCGATAGGTGTGGACGATGTCCAGCGCCTGGTGGCTCTCCTTGTGGAGTCGTTCGAGTCCGGCCTGTCCCGTGATGGCGACGAGCGGACTCTTGTCGAGGTGGGCGTCCGCGACCCCGGTGAGCAGGTTGGTCGCCCCCGGTCCGAGCGTCGAGAGGCAGACCCCCGCCCGCCCGGTCACGCGCCCGTGAACGTCGGCCATGAACGCCGCACCCTGTTCGTGTCGGACGGGGATGAACTCGATGTCGGATTCCCGGAGCGAGAACAGCACGTCTTCGAGTTCCTCGCCCGGCAGGCCGAAGACGTACTCGACCCCCTCCCGCTCGAGGCACTCGACGAGTAGGTCTGATGCCGTCATCGTTCGTGGTACGCCGGAGGGGGACTAGTGCCTGTCGGCGGTTCCGCGACGCCCGCTCCGCGGAAATCGGCGGCGACATTTATCGTCGCGCGAACCGAGGTACGTTCTAGGGGGTTCCTATGAGTCAGCAAGAACGGGAAATCGAGCGCTCCGAGGGACAGATGAGCGCCGAGGAACCGACGGAAGACGCGCAGGCCGAGGAGTTCCGAGCGGAGCGGTCGCCGCAGGAGCGCCGCCTCGCCAGAAAACGACGGACGCGGGAGCGGGAAACCGGAAGGAAGCCCGAGGAGGAAGCGGAGACGGCGCACCTGAAGGTGTTCCGCTACGACCCCGAGGTGCCCGAGAAGTCGAAGCCGCGCTTCGACCACTTCCACGTTCCCTTCGAGCGCGGGCTAACCGTCCTCGACGCGCTCATCTACGCTCGCGACCACTTCGACTCGTCGCTCACGGTGCGCCACTCGTGTCGGCAGGCCATCTGCGGCAGCGACGCCGTGTTCATCAACGGACGCCAGCGACTCGCCTGCCGAGCGCAGGTCGCCGAGTTGGACCAGCCGGTGCAGGTTGAACCGCTCCCGCATCAGGACGTGGTGAAAGACCTCGTCGTGGACATGGAGCACTTCTACGACCAGATGCACTCGGTCGAACCGTACCTCCAGACCGACTCGCTTCCGGACGACGAACTGGAAGAGCAGCGCCAGTCGCGCGAAAACCGCGAGGAGATCAAGATGTCCACGCGCTGCATCTGGTGCGCCGCCTGCATGTCCTCGTGCAACATCTACGCCGAAGACGAGCGGTATCTCGGCCCGGCGGCCATCAACAAAGCGTACCGATTCGCCATGGACGAGCGCGAGGGCGAGGGGATGAAAGAACACCGGTTGAACCTCATGGACCAGACCCACGGCGTCTGGCGGTGCCAGACGCAGTTCTCCTGTACCGAGGTGTGTCCGAAGGACATCCCGCTGACCGAGCACATCCAGGAGCTCAAACGCGAGGCGGTGAAACAGAACCTCAAGTTCTGGTGATTTCTGCGCAAGCGACAGTTCCGTCGGCGTCTAACCGAGCGGACGTTTTCACCCCTGTCGCACGTCCCGGAAGACGAGCGAGTGCGACTTTCGTTCCGTGGGAAAACGTACCACGATCGGCCAAAAATACGACTGTGTCGCCCTGGTACCGACTACTACTCGACCGATTCGTTCGGAGTTCCGGAGGCGTTGACTACGACGGTAAGCCTCATCGGCGGCCACGACGCATCCGATCACCGACCCCGCTTCGCCCGGTTCGCCATCCGACTCGTCAGGCCAGCCGCCGCCAGCTCCAGTCGGGCTCCCAGTCGAACAGCGTCCGCGCCTTCGTGGTATCGACGAGCGCCGAATATTCGCCCTCGCCGAAATCGCGGCGCACTTCGACGTCGGGGAAGACCTCCGCGACGAGCTTTCGAGTCGGCGTTTCAGCGCTCGTATCGGGTGCCGACACCCAGACTCGCTCGTGCCCGTCGAAGGTGGCCTCGACGGCCCGCCGGACGAGGTCGACCGCGTCCGACGCGTGGACGTAGGTGAACAGCGTGTTGCGCTGCGTGTGGAAGTGTTCCGAGTTTCGCATCCCCGTCAGCGTGCGATCAGCCTCGACGAACGTCTCGCGGGCGAGGGCGTCGTCGACGACCCACGGAAACCGGAGCGACGCGATGGTCCGCGGTCGGTCGTCGACGCGGCGTGCGAACCCGTCGGCGGCGATTTCGAGCGCCTGCTTCCCCAACCCGTACGGGTTCGACGGCGTCAGACGGTGACTCTCGTCGACCGGCAGGTAGTCCACGGTGATGCCTTCGGGCTCGAAGCCGCCGCCGATAGCGCTGAAACTCGACGCCAGAACGACCGTGTCGATTCCGAGCGCACTCGCGGCTTCCAGCGCGTGGTAACTGGACACGACGTTGCTCTCGTACGTTCGATAGCCCGGCGTTCGGTCCGGCGTCGGAATCATCCCCAGGTGAACCACCGCGTCGGCGTCGCTCTTCGCGAGCGAGCCGTAAACCTCGCCCGCGTCCAGCAGATCGGTCGTGAGATACGCGTCCGAACGCTCCTCCGCTCGCTTCCCCCGCGAGAGGTTGACGGTCCGGTAGCCCTCGTCGTTCAAGTGCGCCAGCACGCTCCGCCCGACGCGACCGTTACCTCCGGTGACGGCGACCGTCTCGGTCATGGTCGTACTTTCGTCCGCGCTCCCTAATAGCCCGGCGCATCCCCCCGGGAAATTCCGAAGTCCTGTTCGGACATCCGGACGCTCAGTCCCTTCGACGGTCGAATCGTCGGCGCGAACGCCGCCATAGACTCGTTCCCCGTCGCGAATCGAGCGCACCTCCCTCGGTGACCGTTCGTCGGCTTCCGGTCGGCGTTCCGAACTCGTACCGTCGCAATCAAGTCAGGTCATAGATTGGACGCGAACCGGGTCGGAATAAATGACAACTGACCGAAAGGAATTACCATCCTCCGACCGAGTACCCAGTACGATGGTTGCGCTTACGACGGACTTGGCGCTCACCATCCTGATGGGCGGGTTCCTCCTCCTCGTGCTGTACTACGTACTGCGCGTTGAGGACTGGCGGTCGTACACGCCCGCAGGTGGGGGGTGGGGTCAAGTCGAAGACCGACGCGTCGAGTACGCGGAGAAGCCGGCCGGAATCGTTCGCTGGCTGACGACGGTCGACCACAAGGACATCGGATTGCTCTACGGAACCTTCGGTCTCGTCGCGCTGACGTGGGCCGGATTCGGCGCGATGCTCATGCGAACCGAACTGATAGCCCCGGAGAGCAACATCCTCGAGGCGACGACGTACAACGGGTTGATGACCTCGCACGGTACCACCATGCTGTTCCTGTTCGCGACGCCGATGATCGCGGCGTTCGCGAACTACTTCATCCCGCTGCTCATCGGGGCGGACGACATGGCGTTCCCGCGCATCAACGCCATCGCCTTCTGGCTCCTCCCGCCCGCCGCGATCTTCATCTGGATCGGCTTCCCGCTCATGGCGACGAACGCGGGCGTCCAACCCCCGCAGACGGGGTGGACGATGTACACGCCCCTCTCCGTCGAGCAGGCGAACCCCGGCGTCGACTTCCTGCTCCTCGGCTTGCACCTCTCGGGCATCAGCACGACGATGGGAGCCATCAACTTCATCGCCACCATCTTCACCGAGCGCGACAAGGACGTCGGCTGGCCGAACCTCGACATCTTCTCGTGGACCGTCCTCACGCAGTCGGGACTCATCCTGTTCGCGTTCCCGATGCTCGGCAGCGCGCTCATCATGCTCCTGTTGGACCGCAACTTCGGCACGACCTTCTTCGCGCCTCAGGGCGGTGGTGGCCCGATTCTGTGGCAGCACCTCTTCTGGTTCTTCGGCCACCCCGAGGTGTACATCATCGTCCTGCCGCCGATGGGCCTCGTCAGCCTCATCCTCCCGCGATTCGCGGGGCGGAAGCTGTTCGGGTTCAAGTTCGTCGTCTACTCGACGCTCGCCATCGGCGTCCTTTCGTTCGGCGTCTGGGCCCACCACATGTTCGCCACCGGCATCGACCCGCGGATTCGGCTCAGTTTCATGGCGGTGTCGCTCGCCATCGCCATCCCGAGCGCGGTGAAGGTGTTCAACTGGATCACCACGATGTGGAACGGCCGACTCCGCCTCACCGCGCCGATGCTGTTCAGCATCGGTTTCGTGCAGAACTTCATCATCGGCGGCGTGACGGGGGTCTTTTTGGCGGCGATTCCCGTCGACCTCGTGCTCCACGACACCTACTACGTCATCGGCCACTTCCACTACATCGTGGTCGGCGCCATCGCCGTCGCGTTGTTCGCGGCCATCTACTACTGGTTCCCCATCTACACCGGCAAGATGTACCAGAAGAAGCTCGCACACTGGCACTTCTGGCTGACGATGATCGGCGTGAACGTGACGTTCTTCGCCATGCTGTTCCTCGGCTACGACGGCATGCCGCGGCGGTACGCGACCTACCTCCCGCAGTTCACCACGTGGCACCAGGTCGCCACCCTCGGCGCGTACGTCCTCGGACTGGGGCAGGTCATCTTCACCTGGAACATCGTCCAGTCGTGGTACGAAGGCCCCGAGGTCGAGAGCGGCGACCCGTGGGGACTCGAGGCGGAAGGACTGCGCTCGAACGAGTGGACGTGGTTCGAGAAGAAGCGCGAGACCGCGCTCGCGGACGGCGGCGAAGAGGGAGGTGAGAACTGATGGACGACTCCACGTTCGACCGCGAGACGCTCCTCGACATCACGGTGAACGTCGTTCCGATGCTCATCCTGCTGTTCTTCGTCGTCCTGTTCACCGTCTGGACGCCGTGGGAGGGCCAACCCTTGATATACGCCATCTCCCACTTCCTGACCATCTTCCCGCTTCTGGTGCTCGCGCTGCTGACGTGGGTGGCGGCGCACTACATCTGAAGCGGAGTCGAACGCGACGAACTGAAAATCGGAAGTTCGTCAGTCGAGGTCTATCGAGACGCGCTCGCCCGACCTCGCCGACTCGTAGGCCGCCTCCGTGAGCGCGGTCACGGCGAACGCGTCGCGGGCGGTCGCGGGGGGTTCTTCCCCGCTCTCGATGGCGTCGATGAACGCCGCGGCCTTGCTATCGTGGCGTTGATTGTCGAGGAAGGGGACGACGGTCGTACTGTCCTCTTCTATCTCCGTCAACTGGCGGGGTTCCCACTGTCGCCCTTCGAGGTACAGCGCCCCCTCGTCGTCCCAGACGTGGACGTGTTCGCGGACGCAGGGCGCGTCGCTGTACACCGAGATGCTGGCGGACGACCCCTCCTCGAACTCGACCGTGAGTTGCGCCCGTTTGTCCACCCGCCGGGCGTCGTCGGCGAACTTCATGTTCGCCTGCACGGAGGTGGGCGTCAGTCCGGTCGTCCAGAGGACGGCGTCGATGAGGTGACTGCCGGTGTCGTAGAGGTTGCCGCCGCCGGAGAGGTCGGGGTCGGTTCGCCACGTGTCCTCGAACCGCGAGATCCAGTTCTGCGTGATCTCGGCGCTGATGAACCGCGGCGTCAGGTCGGTCCCGTTCCACCGCTCTCGCGCGCGGACGAACGCCTGATTGAGGTGACGCTGGTAGCCGACCATGAGCACTTGGTCGCCCTCGCTCCGTTCGACGAGTTCGCGGGCCGTCTCGCGGTCGGTCGTGAGCGGTTTGTCGCAGAGGACGTGTAGTCCGCGGTCGAACGCCTTCGTCACCTGCTCGTAGTGGAACGCGTGCGGCGTTCCGATGAGTACGGCGTCCAACTCCTCCGCGTCGAGCATCTCGTCGTACGCCTCGTACCGCGAGCCTTTCCCGACGTAGAGTTTCTCTCCCGCCTCGTCTCGCGCCGCATCGCTCACGTCCGCGAGGGCGACGACCGTCGAGCGGGGGTCTTCCTCGAACTCCCGACCGACGGTCTGTCCGATGTAACCACCGCCGACGACTCCGACTCTAAGCTTCTCCTGTTGTGGATTTGCGCCTGACATGAATTGTACCTGGGACTGGAGTAAATCTTTCCGCTCGTCGGTTGGCGGGGTCGGGACTTATGTCTCACGGCGGTCGCTACGATTCGTACGCGAGCGCGACGACCCGACCGTCACCGTAGGTGACGTAAATTTCCTCGGCACCGTCGCCGTCCAGGTCGGCGAGCGCCGGATGCGTGTAGATGGGAACCGACCGCTCGTACGTCGCCAACACGTCGCCCGAGTCGGGTTCGACGACGGCGACCGTGCCGTCGTTCGTCGTCGCCACGAGTTCGGACTCGTCGTCGCCGTCCACGTCGCCGACGAGCGGCGGCGGCGTCATCTGCGTACCGGTCGTCAGCGAAGTCTTCCACTCGACGCTGCCGTCGGTCGCCCGAAGCGCGAACAGCGTCCCGTCGCGGGAGACGGCGTACACCTCCGGCGTACCGTCCCCGTCCGCGTCCGAGACGTCGTGAACCGCCGCGAGGTCGCCGACCGAACGGCGCCACTCGACGCTTCCGTCGTTCCCGTCCACGAGGACGACGGCACCGCCCGACGTCGCGACCGAGATCTCGATCGCGGGGTCGTCGTCCGCCTGTCCGGTGCCCATCCAGAGGATGGAGCTATCGACGGCGTCGTTCCGCCATTCGGTTCGGTTGTCTCCGTTCAGCAGCACGACGCGGCCGCCGTCGGCCGACGCCACGCCGACCGCGAGTTCGGTGGAACCGTCGGCGTCGAAATCGGCGGCGGCGGGTTGCGCCCACACCGTGCCGCCGAGGTTCCGACTCCACAGCGCGGTTCCGTTCGCCCGGACGACCGAGAGCTGCCCTTTCACGTCCACCACGGCGGTCTCCCGTCCCGAGTCGGGCGCGAGGTTCGAAACGACGGGCTGCGTGTAGCCATACGCGCTGAGTTCGTGACGCATCTCCTCGTCGCCCGAGAGCGGATGGTAGGCCGTGACTCGCTGCTCCGTACTCGTCGCCAGCACCTCTCGGGTTCCGTCGCCGTCGAAGTCCGCCACGGTCGGGTCGGCAACGGCGTGGAGGGTGCAGTTGGCGGGCGAGACCCGGTCGTCCCAGACGACGCTACCGTCGTTCGCGTCGAGCGCGTACAGCCCGCACCCCGTCCCGTTTCCGCGGTCGCTTATCGGCGCGAAGACGAGCGACCGTCCCGAGACGTTGGCCGCCGCCGGGGCGTGGTGATTTCCGTTCATGTCTCGCCCGGTGTCGCTGACCCAGCGTTCCGAGAGCGTCCCGCCGTCGCTCGCGCCGAACGCGACGAATCCGACGCCGACGAGGGCGGCGACGGCGACGAAGAGAACCGCCCCGGTTGTGAAGCGCATCGAGTGTCCTTGGAATTCGTCGGGGAAAAGCGCTCCCTCTCGGCGACGGGATTCGAGGCGCGTACCACGTTCGTTCTGCGCCCCGCGAGCGTCGGCGAACGTCCCGATCTGATCGGACGAACGCTACGTCGGGAGCGGTCCCGTCGGACCGGAAGTGGTCGGGTGCCACCCATCCGCCACCTCGAAGATGGCGACTCCGTCGTTTTCGAACACGAGGCGATACTGCGACGAGGAGAGCATGGTCGCCATCATCGTGTTCGGTTGCGACATCTGCATCCCGCGAATCGTGTAGGTTCCTTTCGGAACGTAGACGTAGTCGGGGTGGACTCGAATCTCCATCAACCGTCCCGTCAAGCAGTACGAACTGTGACACCGCGATAGCTGGCGGAAGTGACGCAACTGGGAGCGATACTGGGAGTGACCCTTCCACTCGACGCCCCAGGGGCCGACGAGTATCGTCCGGTCGGTCTGCTGCGGAAACCACTCGGCCGCGTCCCCCAGCACGACGAACTCCGCGGACGGACTGGTGTTCGATTCCGCCCACGCCATCGCCTCGACGTCGCCGTCGTCCACGAACTGCGGAAGCGACGGACTCCCGGCGTGAGCGTTCAACCCGCCCGTCGCGTACAGCGTCCCGCCGCTGAGTCCGACGGTCACGAGGAGCACGACCGAGAACGTCACGACCTTCTCTCGGTTCAGCGACACCAACGCGCCGTCCTTCAACCAGCGAGCGATTCCGTCGAAGACGAATCGCGCGCTGACGAGCGCGCCGACGAGGAACACGAAACGGGGTTCGCCTATGGCCGCGACGACGACGAACAACCACGCCGGCAGGAAGAACTCCCGTTTCAGCACTAGCCAGAGACACCCGACGGCGGGAATCATGTACCAAACGGACAGGAACGGCGGTTCGTTGAGTTGTTGCTTGAACAGGTGTTTCACCGTGGGAATAACGCCCCCGATGCCGCCGTGGGTGCCCGCCGCGGCCGCGAACACGGTCGAACCGTGCATCGAGAGCACCGCGCTCCACCACGGCGCGGTGAGGACGACGCCCCCGACGCCGACGAGCGAGCCGTAGAGGAACCCGCGAAGCGACCGGTCGAACCGAACGTAGAGCAGGAAGAAGCTCATCGCGAAGAAGATGGTGTACATGGGGTGGGTGAGAATCGTCAGCGAGAACGCGATGAGCGACGGGACGAGCCACCGAACGTCGCGCTCTCGAAAGAGGTGGAGCCCCGAGTAGATGCCGGTGAGCGCGAACAGCATGGCCGGCGCGCGGACGATGCCGCCGGCGGAGATGTGCCACTGGAGTATCTGCGGGCTGACGGCGACGATGAGGGTCGCGAGCGACGCCTGCGGTCGCGACCCGGACAGGTCGCGGACGAAGAAGTACAGCGGGACGAGGTACGCGACGGTGACGAGCCCGGGAAGGAATCGGGCGATAGTGAACGGGCTCAGGTGCGTCACGTCGAGTATCACCGCCAACGCGTAGAACATGAGCGGCGGGTAGGCGAACGGGACGCCGTCGGCGGTGTATCCCGGGATGGTCTTCGGGAGGGCGTACCCGTTCTCGCCGATGTGTTCCGCGATCTGGAAGTACAGTCCCGCCCCGAACGAGGGGTACGAGTGAGAGCTGAGATAGAAGTAAAAAATACCGAATCCGGCGAGTAACGCCGGGAGAAGCCACGGTAGCTCGTAACCGAGTCCGTGCTGTTCTTGTGTCGTTTTCGAGTCCGTCTGATGACTAGCCATGGTTGGAATCGGAGGCGACCGCTCGGCGGAGCACGGCGGCGGCGTTCTCGTTCGAGGGGGACTATCGCCGGATTCGTTCTTTGTTATCCAGTGGCTATCGGCGGTACAGTGACGAATACCGACCTCAGGACGACGGTAGGCGATCGTTCCCCGGAAGTAACGTCGAATTTCTGAACTGTTCCGCGCGGAGGGCGCGCCGGTCGACCGGTTGCGAGCGACCCGGAGCGTCTCTCGCGGCGAGCGGCGGTCTCGTCGCGCCGTCGTCGCCGTCCGGTCGAGCGCCGCATCGTCGAGACGTCCGCGTTACTCGTAGCGAAGCGCGTCGATGGGGTCGGTTTGTGCGGCGTCCCACGCCGGGTAGATTCCGGCCAGGATACCGACGATAACGCCGACCGCGACGGCGATACCGAACCATTCGGGTCGGAACGCGAGCGGTAAGCCGATGAACTCCGCCGCGACGTAGCCGCCGCCGAGTCCGACGAGCGCGCCGAACGCCGACCCGAACATGCCGAGCAACACCGCCTCGAACAGGAACAACTGGAGCACGTCGGAGTTTTGCGCGCCGACGGCTTTCATGATGCCGATCTCGCGAGTTCGCTCGGTGACGCTCACGAGCATGATGTTGGCGATGCCGATGGCACCGACCACGAGCGAGATGAGCGCGATACCGGTTATGTACGCGGTGAACGTGTTGCTCACCTGTTTGACCTGGTTGATGAGTTCCTCCTGCGTGGTGACTTTGAACCGATAGTTACTCGATTTCAGCTGTCGGGCGTCGGAGCGTTCTCCGAGGTACGTGTACACTCGACCCTGCACCGCGTCCACCTTCGCCGGATTCTCCGCCAGTACGAGCACTCGTCCGTAGACGCGCTGGTTCTCGTTCGCCGAGGGGCTGTACACCGTTCGCTGGTAGAACGGGTCGGTCGGCGCGAAGATGCGCGGCGTCGGCCCTTCGCTGATGCTGAGGGCCGACTCCTCGGACGGTTCGACGATACCGACGACCGTCGCGTTCACCTGTCGACCGCCCGCGGCCCGCGTGAGGGTGATGTTGTCGCCGACGGAGACGTTCTCGTTCCCGAACATCCGCGTGGCGGGGCGATTCAGGACGACTTCGCGTTCCCCGCTCTGGAACGCCCCGCCCGCGATGAACTCCTTGTTCTTCACGTCGAAGTACGACGGCGTCGTCACGACGACCCACTGTCGACCCACCGTCGAGTTGTTGAACCCGACCGTCGAGGCGGCGACGCCGCTCTCCGGAACCGCGGCTTCGACGCCTTGCAGGGACCGAATCTCGTTGATGTCGTGCTCGGTGAATATCGTCTGTCCGCCGTCGCCGAAGTTCGGAAGGCCGGTCTGGCTCTCCGACTGCGCGGAGACGTACATCGTCGCCGCGTTCCCTCCCGCGACGGTGTTGACGATGTCCGCCTGCAAGCTCGCACCGAGCGTGACGAACGTGATGACCGCGGCCACGCCGATGATGACGCCGAGCGTCGTCAGCGTCGAGCGAAGTTTGTGTTCGCGAATGTTGCGCCAACTTATCCGGAGGCTCTCGAGAACGTTCATCCGCCCCGGTCGTTCTTCGTGTCTTTCATTTCCCGTCCACCCGTCACCAGCTACGTGCGCCACCGACAAAAATCCACGACGCGAAACGCCCTCTTAATCGGGCGAAACGCCGGATTATACGGGTTTGAACGGTTTTCGCCGTCCCGCGTGCGACCGGGCTACTCGTCGCCGGCGACTCCCGACGCGGCCGACTTTCGACCGCCCGCTCGAATCTCGCTCACGCTTCTTCCATCCTAACCGTGAGCACGGGAACGTCGGAGATGCGAACCACTTTCTCCGTGACGCTTCCGAGGAGGTAGCGGTCGAGTCCCCGGCGACCGTGCGTGCCCATCACGACGAGATCGATATCGTGGTCGTCGGCGTAGTCGAGGATGGCGCGGTGCGGCGTTCCCCGGAGCACGGCGGTCTCGACGTCGATTCCCGCTTCGCTCGCCTTCGTCTTGATATCGTCCACGGCGTCGTCGGCCTCGTCTTCGAGTTCGTCGTAGAGGATATCGGCGCGAACGTCCGGCGGAACGACCGTCTGGTCTACCACCGAGACGACGTGGAGGGTCGCGTCGTAGGTCGCCGCGATGTCGAGCGCCTGTCGAACGGCTTTCTCGGTCGTCTCGCTTCCGTCCGTCGGGAGGAGGATACGGTCGTACATCCCTCCGTATCTCGCTCGCAATCGGGAAATGACTATCGGCGGCCTCTCCCGCGCCCCCGACCGCAAGTACGGGACGAGTCTTTCGGGACCGAGATCACGCGGTCGGGGTCGGTCGCTCCGTCTCGGCGTACTTGTCCTCGAACTCCCGAATCAGCCGGCTCATCTCGGCGTACCACTCGTTCACCATCCGTCGCATGTCGCGGGACACCTCGCCGGGGTCGGTCGGTCGATAGACGTGGTAGTAGCCGCCCTGCTCGTAGTTCACTTGTGATTTCTGGATAAAGCCGGCCTGTAACAGTCGCTGGATGGAGCGGTAGGCGGTGGAGCGTTCGCGGTCGATGCGCTCCGCTATCTCGTCGATGGTCATCGGCTCGTCGCCGTCTATCACGACCTGATAGCACTTCCTGTCGAGTTCCTTGAGTCCGTGAATACACTCCAGCAGCCCTTCGCACTCCATATCCTGCTGGAGGTACTCGGCCATGGAATCAGCCATCGTACGACCCCCGGTAGGAACTACGGGGGTAAAACGGTTCGTGTGCCTCGTACGACGCTCCGGAACGTTCGGGCGGCCCCGGTCGCGACGTCGGCCCGTTCGCGGCCGACGTCGGTCGTCCGGTCGGAGGGCCGACGTCCCCGGAACCTTTTTTAGGAAGATGGTCGTTTCGGCAAACAAGGTCGAAGCATGACCACCTCTCTCCTCCACTGACCGGGCGCCAGTTGGGTCGTCGTCCGCCTCACGGTAGCGGCGCGCACCCACCCTCCCGGTTTCGTTCGCGAGACGTCGACCAGCGCCGAGTGGCGATTTTCGCCGAGGTACCGACGAAGAGACGCACGCAGACGATTCAACCTTCAACCATGCAAACAGGTTCAGCGGTCATCGCGAAACGAGCGGACGACGGAACAGCGGAAACGACGGAGATACGGGCGCTCGCCGACGCGGCGGGCTACGAGGTGGTCGACGCCGTCACCCAATCGCGGCCGGAGGACTCGACGTACCACTTCGGTCGCGGCAAGGCGGAGGAGTTGGCCGAGACGGTCGCGGAGGCGGGCGCGAGCGCCGTCGTCTTCGACAACCCCCTCAGCCCGCGGCAGACCTCCGAACTCGGGCGGCTGTGTCCCGACGAGACGGAAATCATCGACCGGTATCGCCTCGTCCTGCACATCTTCGCCCGACGGGCCGGAACGAAGGAGGCCCAACTGCAAGTGAAACTCGCGCGACTCCGGTACGAACTCCCCCGAGTGCAAGCGGAGATTCGGCTCGAAAAGGAAGTGGCGAACGAGCGGCGGGCGCGGGGCGGCCTCGGGGAGAAGGAGAACCGCCGTATCACCGATATCAAAAACCGTATCGACCGAATCGAATCGAAGCTGGACAGCATCTCCGACGTCGGCGGCCAGCGGCGCGAAAAGCGCCGGAGAGCCGGCTTCGACCTCGTGGCGCTCGCGGGCTATACCAACGCCGGGAAATCGACGCTCCTGCGGCGATTGGCGGACGAGATGGAACTCGACCCGGAGCGTCACGACGACCTCCACGAGAGCGCCGCGGTCGAAGACCGCCTCTTCGAGACGCTGGAAACGACGACCCGTCGGGCCGAGATTCGGGGGCGGAAGGCGCTCGTCACCGACACCGTCGGGTTCATCCGAGACCTCCCGCACTGGCTGGTCGAATCGTTCGAGGCGACGCTGACCGAGACCTACGAAGCGGACCTCGTCTGCCTCGTCGCGGACGCGAGCGACCCGGCGTCCGAACTGCGCGAGAAACTCCGAACCTCGCTCGACCTACTCGAGGGCGAAGCGGAGCGGGTCCTCACGGTTCTCAACAAGGCGGACCGCGTCGCGGACGACGAACTGGACGAACGAGTCGCGGAAATCGCCGACCTCGCGCCCGACCCCGTCGTCGCGAGCGCGACCGAGGGGACCGGTATCGACGCGCTCCGGGGGCGAATCGCCGACGAACTGCCCGACCGGAAGACCGACCGACTGCGGCTTCCCAACACGAGCGAGACGATGTCGTTCCTCTCGTGGCTCTACGACCACGCCCGCGTCGAGTCGGTGCGATATCCGGGCGACAGCGAGCGGGTCGTCGTGGAGTTCGACGCCGACCCCGGCGTGGCCGAGCGAGCGGCGGCGAAGGCCGCCGCGATTTCGGCTTAAATCCGCGCCGACTCGCCCGAATCGTCCTAATATTCATCACTGTCCCTCCCTAACGGCCTCTAACGCCCGCCGAGGCGGGCGATGGGGTGGGGAACGTGAGTGAAAAATCACAGCCAGAGATACAGGAAGGCGGTCCGCCCGAAGACAGGATGGCCACGCCGACCAGTCGGGAAAAGGCGAAAGAACAGCTACCGAACCGGTTCGACTCGAAGCTCCGAGACGCGCTCGGAACGTCGCCGTTCATCCTCACGAAGTTCGATTCGTTCATGAACTGGGTGCGAGGGTCGTCTATGTTCATGCTCCAGTTCGGCATCGCCTGCTGCAGCATCGAGATGATGCACACCTACGCCGTCAAACACGACTTGGACCGCTTCGGGGCAGGGGTGCCGCGCGCGTCGCCGCGACAGGCCGACGTCATCATCATCCCGGGGACCATCGTCTCGAAGTTCGCGCCCCGAATGAAGCGCGTCTACGACCAGATGCCCGAACCCAAGTTCGTCGTCAGCATGGGGTCGTGCACCTGTTCCGGCGGCCCGTTCCAAGGGGGATACAACGTCATCAAGGGCGCGGAGGAGGTGCTTCCGTGCGACATCCACGTCCCCGGATGCCCGCCGCGCCCCGAGGCGCTCATCTACGGCATCGCCAAGTTACAGGAACGAATCGCCCACGGCGAGGCGAGTCCGGTCGTCGTGAAGCCGTACGAACTGGAGCAGTTCGGCGACCTCGAACGCGACGAACTCGTCGAATCGCTCGCCGACCAAATCGACGAGGACACGCTCGTCATGCGCTACAACTGGGTTGATTCGCCGTGAGTTCGGGAGTGCAGGAACCGCTGGTCGACGACGACGAACTCGCGGAGTTGCTGGGCGATCACGTCATCGGCCGCGACGACCACTACAACGCGCCGGGCTTCGTGATTCGACCCGACGAGGTGCAGGACGCGCTCACCCTCCTGCGCGACGAGGCCGGATTCGACCACCTCTCGTGTCTGACGGCCCAACAGTACCGCGACCGCTACGAGAGCATCTACCACCTGAAGAAGTACGACGACCCGCGACAGGAGGTGAGCGTCGTCGTGCCGACGTCCACGGACGAGCCGGTGAGCCAGACGGCCGAACCCGTCTACCGCACCGCGAACTGGCACGAGCGCGAGGCGCACGACCTCGTCGGCATCGAGTACGACGGGCACCCGGACATGCGTCGCATCCTGCTGCCCGAGACGTGGCAGGGCCACCCGCTCTCGCTGGACTACGATCAGGACAGACCCCAGATAGTGACGCTGGAGGAGCACCGGAACCCGCTGTTGGAAGACCACGTCGGCGGCGACGCGGACACCATCTTCATCAACATCGGGCCGCACCACCCGGCCACACACGGCGTGCTCCATCTCGAAACCGTGTTGGACGGCGAGCAGGTGCTCGACGTGGAACCGGACATCGGCTACCTCCACCGCTGCGAGGAGCAGATGGCCCAGACCGGCAACTACCGGCACGAGATAATGCCGTACCCCGACCGGTGGGACTACACCGCGAACATGACCAACGAGTGGGCGTACGCGCGGGCCATCGAGGACCTCGCGGACATCGACGTTCCGGACTACGCGAAGGTGCTTCGGACGCTCGGGGTCGAACTCTCGCGGATGGCGGGACACTTCCTCGCGGTCGGAACGTTCGCGCTGGACGTGTACGGCGATTTCACCGCCATCTTCCAGTACGCGTTCCGCGACCGCGAGAAGACCCAGAGCATCCTGGAGGACCTCACCGGCCAGCGCATGATGTTCAACTACTTCCGCCTCGGGGGGGTCATCTGGGACATTCCGGAGCCGCGCGAGGAGTTCTTCGAGAAGACGCGCGACTTCGTCGACGCGCTGCCGAGGGCGCTCGAGGAGTACCACAACCTCCTCACGAACAACGAGATATTCCAACTCCGGTGCGTCGGCACGGGCGTCCTCGAACCCGACGTCGCGAAGGAGTACGGCGTGACCGGGCCGGTCGCCCGCGGGTCGGGCGTCGACTACGACCTGCGCCGCGACGACCCCTACGGCTACTACCCGGAACTCGATTGGGAGGTCGTCACCGAGGACGGGTGCGACAACTACTCGCGCGTGCTGGTTCGCCTCCGGGAGGTTCAGCAATCGGCCAGAATCGTCGAGCAGTGCGTCGAACTGCTCGAAGACTGGCCGGAAGACGACCGCGAACTCCAGTCGAACGTCCCCAGGACGCTCAAACCGCCGATGGACGCCGAAACGTACCGCGCGGTCGAAGCCGCGAAGGGCGAACTCGGCGTCTACATCCGCTCCGACAACACGTCGAAGCCGGCGCGCTTCAAGATTCGCAGCCCGTGTTTCCACAACCTCTCCGCGCTTCCGGAGATGGCGACCGGCGAGTACGTGCCGGACCTCATCGCGTCGCTCGGGAGCCTTGACATCGTGCTCGGGAGCGTCGACCGATGATCGGGATACTGAAATCGATGGCGACGACGATGAAACACGCGCTCGACGGGGCGACGTTCACGGTGGAGTATCCGGATGTCGCGCCCGAGGTGAGCCCGCGCTTCCGCGGCATCCACAAGTTCAGCCAGGAGCGCTGCATCTGGTGTCGCCAGTGCGAGAACGTCTGCCCGAACGACACCATCCAGATAGTGATGGACGACCAACGAAACGGCGAGCAGTACAACCTCCACGTCGGCCAGTGCATCTACTGCCGACTCTGCGAGGAGGTCTGTCCGGTGGACGCGATTTTGCTGACCCAGAACTTCGAGTTCACGGGCGACACGAAGGACGAGTTGGTCTACAACAAAGAGCAACTGAAGAACGTCCCGTGGTACAAGGACATCGACCCGCTGGAGTCGCGCGAACCCGACAGGGGCGCGTGGATCGGCGAGGGCGAGGGGGACGTTGACTACCAGTAGTTTCGGGCGGTCGGCGTTCGATAGCCCGTTCGCGCGACGGTAGCGGATTCGAACTCCGGGCCGCTTCCCGCGTCACCGCCGCCATCTCGATTTTTTCGTCGCGTATTTCGACGACGAGCAGATTCGAACTCGCCGGGTTTTTCCACGGATACTCGCCGGACGGTCCCGATTCCGCGTCGACGTTCACGGTGTACGCACCGCGCCGTACGTCGAACACGGTTTTCGAAGATTCGACGCGAACGATGCGCACGTCGAACGTTACGGCTTCGGAAGCGTCGTTCGACGCGGACGCCGAGCGACCGTCGTCGTACAGAATATCGTGGAGCGAGAGACAGCCCGACGGGGGGTGTACCCCCGTCGGAACTGCCTTCGCGAATCGTCGTTTCGTGATCATCGGTCGAATCGGCGGGGGGGTCGAACGGGCGTAATCAGGCTAACCGCCGCACGCCGTAGTAAATCCGCTTTCGCTGGTAGACCAGTTCGCCGACGGCCAAGCCGAGCACCAGCAGGATGGCGAACAGCGCGGCGATGAAGGCGTACTCGCTCATCCAGATGGGGCGGATGAACGGCGTCACCTGGTCCCACTGCTCGCCGTACTGTCGCATCTCGTCCTCGAACGACGTTCCGCTGAACGCGTCGGCCAGTAACACCGACATCTTCACGCTGTCGCCCGTACCGGGGTCGATGTTCGCGCTGCCGTGCACCTGATACTCGCCGGTGACGCCGAGGTCGGCCATCGTCGGGCCGTTCGACCCGCCGCCGTGGGCGATTCGCTCGGCGTCGTAGGGGAGCCACGGGGAGTAGAACTCCCAGACTATCTTCCCCTTCGGCGTCACTTCGAGGACGCGGTGGTTCGAGGAGTCGACGATGAGCGTGTTGCCGTTCGGCAGGCGGTCGGCGTCGCGGGGCCAGGTGAATTTCTCGGACGAACCCATCTGCCACGTCTTCTCCCAGCTACCGCCGCGCTTGGCGTACTCGACGACGCGGTGGTTGTGCGAGTCGGCGACGAGGATGGTCGGATTGCCCGACTCGCTTTCGAGGTAGTCGGGGTTGTGCTGCTCGTAGAGGATGTCGTGGTTGCTACCGTCCTCGCCGAGTTTCACCGTGACGTTCTTCGTTTCGCGGTCGATGACGAGGACTTCGTCCATGTTCCGCGGGTCGGCCATGTACTTACCCGGGCCGATCTTGTCCACGTCGTTGACGTGCGTCCAGTCGCCCGTGTACTCGTCCATTCCGGCGCTCTTCTCGTAGTAGTTGCGGAAGTACCAGCGCCAGACGATTTTATCCTTCTCCAGGTCGTAGACGTAGATGCTGTCGTCGTTCTGCCCGGTGGTTTCGTTGTAGGCGCGCATGTTGGCGACGAGCAACTGCGTCCCGTTGTTGATGAGGTCGACGTCGTGCGTGTCGTGGATTTCGAGGAACTGCTTCCAGACCTTCTCCTTGGTCTCCGGATTGTACTCGTAGACGAGCGTGCCGCCGCGCTGCGTCGAGACGACGAACAGGTTTCCGTTCGGAAGCGGGTCGACGTCGTAGAACCACGTCGCGCCTTCCTTCGACCCGTTGTGCACCCACTCGACGTTCCCCTTCGGGCCGACGGCGACGAGGCGGGCGGGCTTTTTCTTGTTCCCCTTCCCCTGGAAGTGGAACCCTTGGACGCTGATGACCGTCGTTCCGTTGGCGGGGCTCTCGATGGTTCCTCGTTGGAGGTTCGATTCCTCTTGGTCGTACGTTATCGCGGAGACGGCGGAGGGCGCGAGCAGGGCGACGACCAGCAGTAAGACGACACCGCGCACGATCCACGGCCGCGGCGGTAGTCGTTCCGTCCAGTCCATAGACTATACTCGGGAACGTTCACTTTGAGTATTTTGTGTTTCGTCCGGCACTGTTGGCGGGTGATTTTGCGCCGGTCGGCCTTGATACCGAGGCTGACAATCGGTACGGAATAGTCATCGACGCGTCGTCCGACCCGGCGACGACCCCTACTCGTTCGGGCCGGGGGACGGTCGAAGGCGGCGACGTACTCGTCACTCGTCGACCCGTTCGACGCCCGTGAACTCGAACCGCGCTCCGCCCGCGCTCGACTCGCCGAGCGAGACGCGCCAGTCGTGCGCCTCGGCGATCTGCTCGACGATGGTCAGGCCGAACCCGGTGCCGCCCTCGTCGGAGGAGTGGCCCGACTCGAACACCGTCTGGCGGTCGGCGGGCGGGACGCCGGGACCGTCGTCTTCGACGTAGAAGCCGGTTTCGAGTTCGCCGACGACGACCGTCGCGTCTGGGCCGCCGTGCTCGACGGCGTTCCGGAACAGATTTTCGAGCAACTGCTGGAGCCGACTCGCGTCCGCGTCGACGGTCGAATCCCACGAGGCGTCGAGGGTCGCCGACTCCGTCTCGACCGACGCCCACGCGCTCGCCGTGACCGCCTTCCCGTCGACCGGTTCGGTTTCGCTGACCGTCCGCCCGTGTCGCGCCAGCGTCAGCACGTCCTCGACGATGCCCGCCATCCGGTCGTGAGCGCGGACTATCCGATCCAGGTGCTCGTCTTCTCCCGTCGCCCGGTACATGTCGAGGTATCCCTGCGCGACGTTGAGGGGATTACGCAGGTCGTGGGAGACGACGCTGGCGAACTCCTCGAGGCGCTCGTTCTGGCGCTCCAGTTCGCGTTGGTCGGCCTTCCGTTCGTCCTCGCGCTCGGCCCTGTCGAGGGCGGCCGCGGTGTTCGAGGCGAGCAGTTGGGCGTAGTACACGTCGATGTCGTCCAGTCGCTCGCCGCCGAACGCCATCACGCCGCGGTCACCCAACGGAACGAGCGCCTCCGACTGGTCGTCGGTCGTGTTCCGTCGCCGGACGACCGCCTCGCCGGTTTCGAAGGCGTCGAGCGCGGCGCTCGGGTCGGGTACCGTCTCGGAGCCCCCGCGCGCTTCGTAGTGCTCTTCGGTTCTGGCGGCCAACCGGAACGCCGCGTCGTCGTACCGCCAGATGCTGGTCATCGGGAGGTCGAGAACGTCGCGCGCCGCCCGAACCGCGATTTCGCTGACCGCGGTCGTCGTCTCGGCGGCCATCAGTTCGCGGGTCACGTCGTGGAGGGCTTCGAGCGTCCGCTCCCCGCTCTTCCGACCGGTCACGTCCCGGGAGTTGAGCACCAGTCCTTCGACGGCGGGGTCGTCGAGTCGGTTCTCGCCCGTCGTCTCGAGGTAGCGCCACGATCCGTCGGCGCGGCGGAATCGGTACGTGATGGTTCGATAGCTGTCAGCGTCGTCGACGACCTGGTGGAACGTCTCGACCACGCGGGGGCGGTCGTCGGGGTGGACGTACTCGAACGAAACGTCCCCCACGACCTCGTCCGGGGCGTAGCCGAAGCGTTCGATGGACGGACTGTGGTAGCGGAAGACGCCCGACTCGTCGACGAGCGCGATGAGGTCGTGCGAGTGTTCGATGAGCGCGTGCAACCTGTCTTCCGTTCGTTTTCGGTCGGTCACGTCCCGAACCGATCCGATGGTCGCCGGGCGACCCTCGTAGCTCGTCCGGCGGACGGAGAAATCCCCGTGGCGCGTCTCCCCGTCTTTCGTCCGGAATCTGGCCTCGTAGATCGAAACGGCGTGTTCGCCGCTCTCACGGCTCGCCACGACGTCCCTCACGCGGTCGTGGTCGTCCGGATGGAGGAGCGACCAGACGTTCATGCCGCACAGTTCGTCGGCGTCGTAGCCGGTGAGTTCGCACGCCCGCTGGTTGACGAAGGTTAACCGGTCGTCCCGGTAGATGTAGATGGCGTCGTGGCTCCCCTCCACGACGGTGCGGTAGTGTTCTTCCCGCTCGCGAAGCGCGTCGTCGGTGCGGTACGAGTGGACAGCCTTCTCGATGCGGTTCGCCAGCACCGCGCACTGGTCGCTCGAAACGTCCTTCTGGAAGTAGTCCGTGACGCCCGCGGATATCGCACGACTCGCTAACGCCTCGCTGCCGACGCTGGTGAAGAGGATGAACGGGAGTTCCGGGCGGAGTTCGCGAACCGTCTCGAGGAAGTCGAGTCCGTTCGCGTCGCCCAACTCGTGGTCGCAGACGATGCAGTCGATACCGCCTTTTCGAACTTCCTCGCGGGCGTCCGCGACCGAGGACGCCGTTCGGAGCCGCAACCGCTCCGACTCCCGTTCGAGGAACGTCGCCGCGAGGTCGAGCAGGTCTTCGTCGTCGTCAACGTGCAGGACGACGATGGGCGGTGAGTCACTCATTCTCAGTCGTTTCGTTGACAGACTGAGTACGCCACCATAGTTGTTGCGTCTGTGAGGTATACGGCCTGTCAATAGCGTCTCGCCGAGCGCTTTTACTGGTTGGGTGCGCTAGTCGACGTAGGGGGAGGAGGATGTTCGAGGACAGAACGGACGCGGGAGAGCAACTCGCCGACCTCGTCGTGCGCGAAGGGGTGGCGGCGGACATCGTACTCGCCATTCCGCGGGGCGGGCTACCGGTCGGACGGCCGGTAGCCGACGCGCTCGGCGTCCCGCTGGACGTGGTGGTCGCCAAGAAACTGGGCGCGCCCGGCAACCCCGAACTCGCCATCGGCGCGGTCGGTGCGGACGGGAGCGTCTGGCTGAACGACGAACTCATCGACCGGTTAGGCGTGGACGGCGCCTACGTCGAACGAGAGCGCGAGCGACAGGCCGAAGCGGCCCGCGAGAAGGCGTCGACGTATCGGGGCGACGAACCGATTCCGGACGTCGCGGGCGACCGAGTCGTCGTCGTGGACGACGGCGTCGCCACGGGAGCGACGACCATCGCGTGCCTCAGGCAGGTGCGAAACGCGGGGGCGAGCCGCGTCGTCCTCGCCGTACCCGTCGGTTCGCCCCGGTCGGTCGAGCAACTGGCCGACGAGGCGGACGACGTCCTCTGCGTCGAGGTTCCGCCGTACTTCAGCGCGGTCGGGCAGTTCTATCGGGCGTTCGAGCAGGTGCCGGACGAGGTGGCGAGGACGTACCTGGACGAGGGGGCGTAGGACGATCAAACCGACGTCCTCGGTTCAATCGTCTCATCAGCGTACCCGATACGAGCCGAAAAATCAACGCAAAATCACCCGGCGTAAAACCGATACAGTTTTGTCGGTTTCGTTTCAGGATTTCGCGGTTCGCCGAGCAATAAAACCGCCGTTGGTGCCGGTTTCAGGCCTCACATCTGGGCATCGCGGAAAATCATAAAAGACACCATACTGCGAAACATTTAAGTACGTTTCGCCCTAACTGTTGGTTAGGAAGTGGCTATCCGGGATTCTTCAGGTTCTCCCTCCCGGGAGCGTCCGCCAACCCACAACCATGACATCCACCAAGATTCAGAGCTACAGCGAGTCCGACGTATCGACCCGCGAGCGAGAGAACGAACGAGAGGAAGGCGGCTGTCCCGAGTGCGGCGGAAAGCTCGTCGCCGACGAAGGACACGGCGAGACCGTCTGTCAGGACTGCGGACTGGTCGTCGAAGAGGACAACGTCGACCGCGGGCCGGAGTGGCGCGCCTTCGACGCGAAGGAGAAGGACGAAAAGAGCCGCGTCGGCGCGCCGACGACGAAGATGATGCACGACAAGGGCCTCTCGACCAACATCGGCTGGCAGAACAAGGACGCCTACGGCCGGACGCTCGGCTCTCGGCAGCGCGAGAAGATGCAACGGCTCCGCACGTGGAACGAGCGGTTCCGCACGCGCGATTCGAAGGAGCGCAACCTCAAACAGGCGCTGGGTGAAATCGACCGGATGGCCTCGGCACTCGGCCTCCCCAAGAACGTCCGCGAGACCGCCAGCGTCATCTACCGCCGGGCGCTCGAAGAGGACCTGCTGCCGGGACGCTCCATCGAGGGCGTGGCGACCGCCTCGCTCTACGCGGCCGCCCGCCAGAGCGACATCCCCCGGAGTCTGGACGAGGTGGCGAGCGTCAGCCGCATCGACGAGATGGAGTTCAAGCGCACCTACCGCTACATCGTGCGCGAACTCAAGCTCCAGATTCAGCCCGCCGACCCGCAGAACTACGTGACGCGGTTCGCGTCCGACCTCGACGTCGGCGACGAATCCGAGCGGTGCGCCCACGACCTGCTCAAGACCGCGAAAGAGCAGGGCGTCCACAGCGGGAAGTCGCCGGTCGGCCTCGCCGCCGCCGCCGTCTACGCGGGCGCGCTCCTCAGCAACGAGAAGGTGACGCAGGCCGAGGTGAGCGACGTCGCCAGCGTCAGCGAAGTCACCATCCGCAACCGCTACCAGGAGCTGCTCGAAGCCGCGGAAGATGGCCGTGTCGTCGCGTAAACCGTCCTCGTTTTTCTCTCCGAAGCGATAACAGTCGACCGAGACGCATCTGCGACCGAACAGTGGCTTCGCCATCGGAGGGTGCCGAATCCCGCCCGACCGGCGGAAGGGCTACGTATCGAAGGGGAGAGCGGTTGCCGTATCGATGCGTCCGGACGACCGAAAACGGCCGGTACACTGATTTTGTGCGGCTCGGAATTCGTCGGCACGCATGCCCGACTCACGGAGCGGGATCGACCGCCGCGTCGCGACGGGCATCCTCTTTATCGTCCTCTTCGGTCTGGCCGTCGTCCAACCTGCATTCCTCGCGCCGCACTCGGTCGACGAGGCGGAACGGAAAGAACCCGGGGACGTGCGGCTCGTCGCGCCGAAAGAGAACAGTTCGGCGAAGCTCTGGCCGTTCACGAGCCGACGCAAGTCGTTCGATTCGTTGACCCTCCCCATCAACGCCGTCATCCGCGGGCACTCGGAGCGGGTGGTGGCGCAGTTGAAGACCGGACGGGGAGCGAAGTGGGACAATCAGTCGAACGAGTGGCGGGGAGTGGGCGACGAGGACGAATCCGTGGTCGTCGACGACGGCGTCGTCGAGTGGCGCAACACCACGGGGGCGACGCGATACACCTACATCCAGGCACCCGGTCCGCGCGGCGGGTGGGTCACGGAGACGGCGCAGCTTCACGACGGCACCTACTTCGGGTCGCGGTATCACCTCCGACTCTACGAGGCGGGGAAGGGGAACCAGACGTGGACCGCCGTCCAGGCCCACCACGAACACTGGGATTGGTTCCGGTTGCGACACTCGGTCGGGTCGCTCTCGATGGCCCAGTACTATCTCGACAGTCAGTACTACGGGAAGTGGTACGTCGACGATATCTCCCGCGAGCGATTCGCCAACGGGGGTATCTCCGACGCCGACGGATGGGTGTCGGTCATCGAGCTTCGAGAGACCAGCGAGCTACGACCGGTGTCGCTGGCGTGGGTGGTACTACTCCTCGGCTCCGTCGGCCTGCAGGAATCGGTGCGCTCGTCGCTTCGCGAGGCCGAGTCGTGGCTCTCGACGGAGACGAACCGACGCGGAATCGCGCTCACCGTCTCGCTCGTCGGCCTCCCGCTGTTGGTGCGCAGCGCGAGCATCCTCGTCGAGACGACGTTCCCCGTCGTCCCGGTGAAGGCGGTCGCCGGCGTCGGCTACCTCGTCTACGTCGTCGGTCTGCCGCTGGCCGCGGCCGGCGTACCGAAGGGCGGGCGGTCGCTGGACTGGTTCGGCGTCGCCGTCGTCGCTCTCGGCCTCGGGTTCCTCCTCGACTATCGGAGCATCGGCGTCAAGGTGCTCCCCATCGCGGTCGTCCTCCACCGACTCGTCGTCCTCGCCGTCGTCGGGACGCTCGCGGTCGGCGGGTCGCGACGGGAGGTGGACGGACGCTGGAACGCGGTAGTGAAGGCCGGCCTCGTCCTCTGGGTCGCCGTCCTCGCGTGGCCGCTGTTTTACGGATTCTGAGGGTTACGAAACCGAAAACCGCATCTTCGGCATCGAGAGAAACGCCGTCTCGTACCCTTCGTGTCGGGAAACCTGCGGCGGCGAATCGACGAGGACGGTCAGTTCGTCGCCCGATTCGACGCCCTTCACGTTCGCGCCGTAGTGATAGCCGATATCGGGGTCGAGCGTCGGTTGCAGCGCGCCGTCGAACACTGACTTTCCGCCGCGGCGCAGTTTCGCCGAGAGCGACATCATCGGAATCGGGTAGCGGCGGTACGGCGTCCGCGGCGAGACGAGGAGGTAGGTGTCGTTCGCGAGGGGGGTGTCGCTCACCGCGGCGACGAGGAACTTCGCGTCGCCGCTCGACTTCTCGCCGACGAACCGGCCGGGAAGGTCCTTTTTCGGCGGGACGCGGCTCATCGGCATCTCCATCTCCATGGCAGGTACCGCACCTTTCTTCCCCTTCTTGTCGTCCAGCCGCTTGAACGACAGTTCGTCCAGTTTATCCTGAGTGAACTCGAATTTCGTCGAGAGCGTCGCGCCCGAGCCGAACTGTCCCGCGAGCGCCCCCGTCCGGCGGACGCTCAGCCCGGCGACCCGTATCTCGGCGGCGTACGTTCCGTCGCCGTCCAGCGACATGTTGTCGCCGAAGTGAAAGCCCATGTTCTGCGAGAGCATCGGCCACATCGTCCGGGTCGCGCTCCAGTCGCCCTTCGAGAGTTCGATTCGAACGTCCCCCGCGGGGAGCACCGTCTTCGTCTTCGCGTCCCAGACGGACGCCATCAGGTGGAGGTCGTCGCTCTCCTGTACGGTGACCTTCTCCTGCTGTTTGGCCGTCCCGCCGCCCATCAACCAGAACCGGTGGGGAAACGAGTAGAACAGGGCGAGTCGATACCGACCCTGCTTCGCCATCCCCGCCATCTCCATCCCCTCCACGTGCGTCGGATAGTACACCGCGTCCGGGCGATTTTTCACCATCGGCGGCTCGTTCGGTAACGTTCTCGTCTGGAACATCCCCGAACACCCCGCGAGCGCGGCGGCACCGGTGACGCCCGCTGTCTGCAGAAATCTGCGACGGTTCATCGACCGAGAGTTGACAGTCGCCGGGAAAAGGAGTTCTGGTACACCCGTCGAAACGCGTCCCCGGTGGGGTTTCGGGGTGGCAAGTCTAGAAATCTGTCTGGATATCTATTCGGACAGCTATCCAGAAGACCGACGGACGAGGAGGGACATCGAGAACAGCCGCGAAAATTCCCTCACTGCGTCTGGCTGTACTTCTCCACCCACTCCTGCAGCGTGATTCCCATCGCGGACTGGGTGATGGCGTTCGAACTCGCCGAGTTGGCGCTCTTCACCAGTTCGGCCTCGAGGGTTCGTTTCGGAACCTCGCCGAGGAAGTGGGGAATCGCGCGCTGAACCGCCAGCGGACAGCCGACCTCGTGAGCCAGCGCGTACCCCGAGAGCGAGTGCGGAATCTCCTCGGTGGCGTACGTCGGGTCGGGGTCGAGCAGCGCCTCCTCGTCCACGAAATCGACGTACTCGTAGCACTTGCCCACGTCGTGGAGCAGGCAGGCGGCGACGACGACGTCCTCGTCGGGGTCGGCCCCGTGGAACTCGCGCTGCTCCTCGGCGGCGCGCGCGGCGATTCGAGTCACGCCGCGGACGTGCTCGACGTTCGTCACCTCGTGGATGTTCCACGCGTAGGGAATGTCCTCGATGTCCCGCCAGCCGCCGCGTTCGAGGCCGAGCACCCACGCCTCGACGACTCGCTCGCGCAGTTCGTCGCTCTCGATGGAATCGAGTTCGGGGAAGGCGTCCTCGACCTGTTCGCGGTAGTTCGGGCTGTCGCTCATACGCAGTGGTTCGCGGCCCGCGACGTAATGGTTCGTGAATCGGCCGGGTGGAGACGGCGTAGTCGGTTCGGTCGACGGTACGGAGAACCGAGTTCGTCGGAACGCCCCTTCAACAAACGCGGGTGACGTTCAGTGTTCGATGGTCGTGATCTCCTCGACGGGCCACTGGCTGAGAATCTCCACGCCGTTCTCGCGCACGACGACCATCTCCTCGACGCGCACGCCCTGGCTGTCGGCCGGTTCCATCGTCTCCACCGCCATCGTCATCCCCTCCTCGATTTCGATGGGGTGGTCGGGCGAGATGCCGCGCCAGATGAGCGGGACCTCGTACAGTTGCAGGCCGAGACCGTGCGCCCAGTGGTTCGTCGTCATCTGCCAGTGGTCGGTGGCGCCGTACCAGTCGGCGTGCTCGCCCTCCATGTCGGGGAATCCCTGCGATATCTCGTCGGTCGTCGCGCCGGGTTCGATGCGTTCGAGCACGTCGTAGAGGTTGTCGCGGGCGATCTCGTAGGCGTCCCGCTGGGCCTGCGTCGGCTCTCCCACGCTGAATGTGCGGTAGTAACAGGAGCGATAGCCCATGAAGCCGATGTTGTAGAAGTCGGCGTAGACGAGGTCGCCGGGTCGAATCACGCGGTCGGTCGTGTTCGCCTGATGCTTCGGCCACGTGTTCGGCCCGGACGTGACGTAGCCGCCCTGCACCATCGCTCCGAGCCGCCAGAGTTCCTTGGTCGCCTCGCCCCAGACCTCCGACTCGCGCATGCCCGGCTTCGCCGTCTCCGTGATGCGCTGGAATCCGGCCTCGCAGAGCGCGGCGACCATCCGCAAACACTCGACCTCGTCGCGCGTCTTCACCTTCCGCGCGCTCTCCATCACCTCGGCGCACTCGTCGGTTCGCACGTCGACGCCGCGGTCTTCGAACTTCGAGACGAGAGCGCCGTTGCCGACGTCGATGCCCATCGGCTCCTTCGCCACGCCGTACTCCTCCATCGCCTCGTGGACGAGGTCGGCCATCTTCCCCTTCAGCCAGTCGCGGGCGGAGTCGCGCCCCGACGCGCGGGGGACGTTCCCGAGACCGGGGCAGGCGTAGCGAATGTCGTCGAGCCACGGGCAGTTGAACCGCTGGTTGCTCGCGTGGTCGGCTGTGTCCCAGTGGACGACGTCGCCGTCCTCGGTGAGCAGGGTGTAGTGGTCCGCGCCCGACCCGCCCGTCATGGCGAGACCGGTCACGTACCGGACGTTCGGGTCGTTGATGAGGAGCATGCTCCCCAGGTCCGCCTCGCGCATCCGGGTCAGGGCGCGCTCCTTGCGCTCCTCGCGCATCCGCTGCATGTCGATGCGCTCCTCCCAGTCGACGCTCATCGTCCCGCGCGTCCCTTCCATGAAGTCGCGTTGGTAGAATCCCATGGGGCGGGCTACTCCGAGGTTCGTATTGAAGGTAGGTGAAAGCCCGTGGACGAGGTAGCGCGGAAGGCGTCGTCGTCGCTACAGAGTGCGACGACGATGACCGCGCCGAGCGCGATAGGCATTACGTCGGCCGACGCCAGACCGAGAGGGACGCCGAAATCGCACAGGCCGTATCGATCGTTCGTACCCCGGTCGCGCCGCCGCGACAGGCCCAAAAGAGCCGCCGATTTTCCGAGCGCAAGCGCGAGTAGAATCGAACCGGAGACGACCGCCTCGACGCTCACCGCCCGCTCGGCTGTCGAGAATCCGAGAACGACGTCGAAGGCGGCGATGGTGTATTTTATGATAGTTGTGCTCCGGCGAGTTCGACGAGACGGTCGGCCGATTCCGCGAGGCGAACCGTTCCTCGGGGGCGATTCCGTCCGCACTCAAGATTCAAGATATCACCCCTCGTCTGCGCTCACTATGCGAACCCACGACACGCCGATTCGGGTCGACCACGTCGGCGTCGCCGTCGAATCCGTCGAAGACGCAGAACCCGTCCTGCTGGCGCTCGGCTGCGAACGCCTCACCGTCGAACCCGTCGAGGATCGATTTCGGTGGGCGTACTACCGACTCGGCGACGCCTCCCGACTCGAACTCATCGAACCCGTCGCCGAGGACACCTTTCTCACCAAATTCCTCGACGAAAACGGTCCGGGACTCCACCACGTCACCCTCGAAGTCGCCGACATCGACGCGGTCATCGAGTCGCTCCGCGAACACGGTCTTCGAGTCGTCGACCGCGCCGAGTTCGATACGTGGACGGAGGCGTTCGTCTCGCCCGGCAATCCGACCGGCGCGCTCTTTCAACTGATGGAGTACCACGACGACTACCACGAAGACCGCCTACCGTCGGAGGAACTGTTCGTGAACGGGAGTCGAGTCGGGGAGTTGTTCAAGCGGTAGTTCCTCTCCGGGCCCGGGACGAAACGGCCGAAACAAGTCCGCACGTCGACCGCTCGTTCGCAGCGACGCGTCACTCGCCTCCTCAAACGTGCTCGTATGGGATAGAAGACGAGTGGCCCGAAGTTGGGTCGTTCGACTGAACTCCCTCCAAAATCCGGTGCAAATCACTCCGAGCGCGCCGTGACGGTTCCGTCACCGGTCACCGAGACCTCGACGCCGTCGTACGTGAACTCCACGCGCACGTCGTCGACGGTGTTGCCTCCCCGTACGGTAGCGAGCGCGTCCAGCGCGTCGGGGTTGAGAAAGTCGTACAACGGTGGCACGTCCGTGGTATCGCGGCCGGTGACGGCGGCGACGGCCTCGACGACGGCGATACTGGGTTGTCCGTTTCGCGCCCAGTCGAAGGAGGTGGAACGTACCTCGAAAGGCGATTCCGACCGACCCGTCTCGGCTGGTGGTTCCTCATCGTCCATGATAGATGTCCTCTCTGAACAGAGGGATGCTCTTTTACGGTCGCCTCGTTCAGCGTGACGAACTACGTCATCTATGCCATAAAGATTTTTGTGATTATATGGGTGAATGTGGTTTCGAGTCGAGCGGTGGAACCGTTTCGGGAAGAGTACCGCGCCATTCGAAGACGGCCCCGTTCGGTGGCTAGTTCCGGTCGGTTTCCTCTCGATGGTGGAATCCGTTCATCGAACCGCGACGAAGAGATAGGCCAAAGTCTCGTTCGCAAGGGCTACCACGGGAGTGGCAACCTCGGCACGGAGCGACGATTGGTTGGGACCCTCTCGGACTCCGTGCGTTCGGCACTTCGAGCTAGCCCGGTATAATCTTACTGTGATTATACGGGTGAACGATCCGACGAGTGATAATTCGGGCGAGCGGTTGAACGAGGTGCGGCGCCGTCGCACCCAGATTACAGGCGGTCGGCGTTCGTACTCGACTCGTGTCCAGAGAGTTGGACGACGAAACGGGGGTATCCTACGGATTCTTCGAGAGGATGCCCGGCAGACGACCGCCCAGGAGATCGCCGATACGGTCGGCGTCTCAGCGAGCACCGTTCGAAATCGAATCGACCAACTCGAGGCCGAGGGAATCGTCAGAGGGTACCACCCGAAATCGATTACGAAACGGCGAACCTCCCGCTCCGAGTAGTCTTCGTCTGTACCGCCCCGCCGACCGAACGCGGGAGACTGGCGGAGGTGGTTCCGGACATCAAGGGAGCGGTCGACCCGGAGATGATGACCGCCGGAGGAACGTCCACATCGAAGTCGTCGGGACGAGCACGGTCGATATCACTCGTATCGCGGACGCCGTCCACGACCTCGGACTCGAGATAGATAGCTCCGAACCCACGAAACGGCGCGAGATGCAGCCGTTCAATCACTTTCATTTCGCCGCCGAGGATTCCGATACGGCGGCGGGCGAAGTGTAGACGCTTCTCCTCGGTTACTACATCCGCGCTTTTCGGCTTCTATTCTTCGTTTTCCGCCTCAGAGATTGCGGAACACCTCGCTCACGGCCGAGAGAAGGAGGGAAACCGCAAGATGATCGGTGTCCCATAAGTATAGTTAAAGTTGGTCGATGCCCTTCGAGCGAACATGGAAGGCCGTACTGTCAGACGCTCACGAGTAGTTCGACAGGAACTAACTTGTGAGTGGCGACAGAACAACGGAGACGGTACCGGATTCGCCGGTAGCATGGTTGGGACCCATGAAGGATTTATCTAATCATCAACAAGCGATCGAACTGCTTCAGAATCTCGGGCTGAAAGAGTACGAGGCGAAGTGCTTCGTGGCGTTATCGCGGCTCCCGAAAGGGACGGCCAAAACGATTAGCGAGAACTCCGACGTTCCTCGGACGCGAGTCTACGACGCGATTCGGGTGTTGGAGGCCAAGGGACTCGTCGAAGTTCAGCACTCGAACCCGCAGCAGTTTCGGGCCGTGGGCGTCGACGAGGCGGCCGAGACGCTTCGAGAGGAGTACGAAGATCGGACGGAGTCACTCGTCGCGGCGCTCGAAGACATCGAGCCGGCACTTCCGGACGACGACCAAGAGGTGACGCACGAAGTTTGGGCGCTGTCCGGCACCACGCCGATTGCGAATCGGACGCAACAGCTCATCGACACAGTCGGGAGGGAAATCGTCCTCATCGTCGGTCGCGAAGCGGTTCTCACTGAAGATTTGATAGAGCACCTGCAAACGGCTCAGGAAACGGGAATCAGCGTTCTCATCGGAGCGGTGACCGAACAGCTCCGCGACCGAATTCAAGAGGAGATTCCCGACGCCGAGGTCTTCGTCTCGGGGCTGGAGTGGTTGAGCGGTTCGCTGACCGACCAGACGGAGGACGTGACCATCAGTCGACTCCTGCTGGTCGACCGGAACACGATACTCGTCAGCTCGGTGTACGAGAAGAACTCCGACGAGGCGAGCGAGGAGAAAGCCGTGTTCGGGAGAGGATTCGACAACGGCATCGTGGTGATCGCCCGACGACTGATGGCGACGGGGCTGAACTCGACCGACGACCCCGGAACCGCCGACGGGTAACGACCGCCATCCTCACACGCTGACGCCGAGGTGCGCGTCCATCACGTCCTCGTTCGCTTCCAGTTCCTCGGGCGTCCCTTCGAAGACGATGCTCCCTCGGTCGAGCAGGAAGACCCTGTCCGCGAGCGAGAGCGCGACCGCGACGTTCTGCTCCACGAGGAGCACCGTGATTCCCTCCTCGTTCAGGTCGCGGATCAGTTCCTCCACCCGCTCGACGATGAGCGGGGCGAGTCCCTCGGTCGGTTCGTCGAGCATGAGCAGATCCGCGCCGCAGACCAGCGCCCGGGCGATGGCCAGCATCTGCTGTTCGCCGCCCGAGAGGTCGGTTCCCCGGCTGTCTCGCCGCTCGCGGAGGTTCTCGAAGGTGTCGAGCACGTCGTCCACGTCCCGCCGGTGCGCGCTGTCGCTCCCGCCGAGCGCGCCGACGGCGAGGTTCTCGCGCACCGAGAGGCCGGGAAACACCCGGCGCTCTTCGGGCACCAGCGCGACGCCTCGCCGGACGGTCTCGACCGGCGACAGTCCGCCGACGTCCTCGCCGTCGAATCGAATCGACCCCGAAGTAGGTGACAACGCCCCGGTGATACAGCGCAGCGTGGTTGTCTTCCCGACCCCGTTGCGCCCGATGAGCGCGACGACCTCGCCCTCCGGCACGTCGAGCGAGACGCCCGAGAGCACATCGGTTTCGCCGTAGCCCGCCCGCAGGTTCTCGACGGAGAGCATCAGGCGCGAACACCCCCGAGGTACGCCGCCTGCACGTCGTCGTCGGCCGCCACCGCCTCCGGCGTCCCGGTCGCCAGTTCCTGCCCCCGGTTCAACACCGTGATGCGGTCGGAGATGTTCATCACGAGGTCGATGTCGTGTTCGATGAGCAGCAGCGTCCGCTCCGCGAGCACGTCGTCGATGAGTTCCATCGTCGCCCGCGTCTCCTCCGCGCTCATCCCGGCGGTCGGTTCGTCCAGCAGGACGACCCGCGGGTCGGTCGCCAGCACCAGTCCGAGTTCCAGTCGCCGACGGTCGCCGTAGGCGAGCGCCGCCGCTCGCTCGTCGGTTCGCCCCGCGAGTCCGACCCGGGAGAGCACGTCCTCGACCCGCCGATTGACCGGTTCGAAGCCGTCGGCCGGTCGGAACAGTCGCTCGCCGAGCGAACGCGACTCCTCGTCGACCGATTGGGCCGCGAGACGGACGTTCTCCCGAACGGTGAGCCCGCCGAAGACGGTCGTTATCTGGAACGACCGCCCGATGCCGCGCCGCACGCGCTCGTGCGGGGGAAGCGTCGTCACGTCCTCGCCCGCGAAGACGACGCGACCGGACGTGGGCGACAGCGCGCCCGAAATCAGGTTGAACAGCGTCGTCTTCCCGGCCCCGTTCGGGCCGATGACGCTCCGGAACTCGCCCGCCTCGACGGAGAGGTTCACCCCGTCCACCGCGACGAGTTCGCCGAACTGCCGGGTGAGACCCTCGGTCTCCAGCGCCGCCATCAGTCGCTCACCTCCGATTCGGGGTCGGCCACGGGTTCGGGGCCGCCGCCGGTCTTCCGTTCGGCGGGCCGGGCGAGCGTCGCCGGAAGCGAGACGAGACCGCGCGGCACGAAGATGACGAAGACGACGAAGACGAGGCCGAGGATACCCTGCCACTGCTCCGTGAACGAACTGAGAACTTCCCCGAGACCGACGTACACGCCCGCGCCGAGCATCGGCCCGTACAGCGTCCCCATCCCGCCGAGGATGGTCATCACGATGACCTCGCCGGACTTGATCCACGCGAGGAACGAGGGCGCGACCCCGCCCGTGTGAATCGCCGAGAGACCGCCCGCGAGACCGGCCATCGCGCCGCTGACGACGAACGCCCGGCGCTTGTAGGCGGTCACGTCGTAGCCGACGAACGACGCCCGCTCCTCGCTCTCGCGGATGCCCTGCAGGACGCTCCCGAACGGGGCGTTCATCATCCGCCGGGCGAGCAGGTACGACCCGACGACGAGTGCGAGCACGAAGTAGTAGAACAGTTCTATCTCGCCGAGCAGGGCGACGTCTCCGACTTCCGGCCCACCCATCAGCCCGTACACCGGGTCGAAGTCGAACAGGCCGTCGCTCCCGCCCGTGAACTCGGCCTGCTGCGCGAGTTGGAAGAACAGCTCCGCGAAGCCGAGGGTTATCATCGAGAAGTAGACGCCCGACACGCGAATCGAGAGGTGGCCGACGCCCCACGCGACCAGCGCGGCGACGACGATGCCGACGCCGAGCGCGGCGAACACCGACGGAATCGCGTGTTGGACGGTGAGGACGGTGCCGTAGGCACCAAGCCCGAAGAAGAGGACGTGTCCGAGCGAGACGAGTCCCGCGTACCCCATCACGAAGTCGAGGCTGAGCGCGAACAGCGCCCAGACGAGCGCGGTCAGCAGGAGCGAGTTCACCTCGTAGGACGTGTAGAGCACGCCGATTCCGAGGGGGGCGAGAAAGAGCAGACCGACGACGGCCGCGCCGAGTCGGAAGCGCGTCCGGTCGTCCAGCACCCCGCCGCCGCCGCCCGTCAGCAGTTCGCCGCCGCCGTCCGAGGACGTCCACTCCGGGTTGCCGAACAGCCCTTGCGGACGGACGAGCAGGACGCCGATCATCAGCAGGAAGACGACCACTCCCCCGATGTTCGGGAGGACGGCGTCCAACCCGAACGGGGGACTCCGGAAGAACGTCTCGATGATGCCGACGGAGAACCCGCCCAGCACCGCGCCGCGGAAACTGCCGAGGCCGCCGAGAACGACGATGACGAACGCGGGGATGATGACGGAGTTTCCCATCCCCGTGCTGACGCCCTGTTTCGCGCCGAGCACGATGCCGCCGAGCGCGGCGAGGAACGCGCCGAACGCGAACACGAGCGTGTAGTAGCGGTCGATGTCGATGCCGAGGTGGCGCACCATCTCGCGGTCTTGCGCGCCCGCGCGCACGACGAGACCGAACCGGGTTCGGTTCAACAGGAGCCACGTGCCGACGGCCGTCACCGCGCCGACGGCGATGACGAAGAAGCTGTACTTCGAGTAGCTGAACCCGAGCAGGTCGACCGGCCCCCGGAGCGAGGGCGGTTGGGCGAACGGCTTGGGGTTCTCGCCCCAGACGAAGGCGATGGCGTCCTTGAAGATGAGCACCAGCCCGAACGTGAGCAGGATGTGGTACAGCGGATTTCGCCCGTACAGCGGTCGAATCGTCGCCCGTTCGACGACCGCCCCGAGGAGCGCGACGAGCAGCGGGGCGACGACGAGCGCGACCCAGAACGCGCCCCCGCCGGTTGTCACGGCGACGATGGCGACCGCGAGGTACGCGCCGAGGGCGAAGAACTCCCCGTGCGCGAAGTTGATGACGTCCATCACGCCGAAGATGATGGACAGCCCCGCCGCGAGCAGGACGTACACGGCCCCGATGGTCAGCCCGTTCAGGAGTTGTTCGACGAAGGCTCCCGCCATATCAGAGCTGACACCCGGTCTGATTACACGGCGGGATGGCTTGGTCGCCCTCGACCTTCTTGATGAGTTTCACGTCGGCCATCTTGCCGCCCTCGAAGACGTTCCGTCCGACCCAGACGGGATTTTTCGCCTGGTGGTCGCACTCGCGGAACGAATTTTTCCCGAAGAGGGTGTCCATCTCCAGTCCCGCCAACGTATCGACGACCTCGTCCGGGTCGGCGCTTCCGGCCTCCTTGATGCCGTTCGCGACCATCCGAATGGAGTCGTAGGCGACGCGCGCGAAGTTGTCCGGTTCGGTTCCGTTCGCTTTCTTGTACGCCTTCACGAACTGCTGGTTGTCGCCGGCGTCTATCTTCGGCACGTACCGCGTCCCGCTGTAGAGTCCGTCGGCGGCCTCGCCGAGCGCCCCTCGGATGACCGCGAACGACCCCGTCGTCGTCATCACCTTCTTCTGGCCGACCAGCCCCTGCGATTTCGCCTGCTTGGCGAAGTTGATGAGGTCGCCGCCGGTCGAACCGACGACGACCACGTCGGCGTCGGAGTTCTTTATCTGGCTGATGAACGAGTCGAAGTTCTTCGCGCCGAACTCCGCCCGAGAGACGCCGACCTCCGTGAAGTCCGCGCTCGATTTCTTCATCCGCGAGCGCCACTCGCGGAGCACCGACTGGCCGTACGCGTAGTCCGCGATGTGGAACCACACCTTGCTTCCGAGGTTGTTCAGCGTCCACTCGGAGCAGGCTTCCGCGATCTGCGCGGTGTTCGTCTCGCAGCGGAAGACGTACTTGTTGCAGTTCTTCCCGGTGATGGGGATGGCCGCCGCGCCGGGGGAGTAAACGACGCTCTCCTCCGAGGCGAACTCGTTGAGACCGAGCGCGACCGAACTGGAGATGGCGCCCATCAGGAACGACGCGTCGTGCTGTTCGACCAGTCGCTGCGCTTCCTGCCGACCGGTTTCGGCGTCGGCCTGCGTGTCGCCGTACTTGGCGTCGATGGTGAACTCGGACTCGTCGCTTTCGTTTATCGTCTGTATCGCCAACTTCGCTCCCTTCCGTTGCTCCTCCGCGAGCCCCGCGTACGGTCCCGTCATTGGATTGAGGACGCCGTACTTGACCGTATCGACGCTCCCACCTCCCCCACCGCCGCCGATGTTTCCGAGACACCCCGCCACTCCCGCAAATCCGCCCGCCCCCACCGCGCCGAGCACGGCGCGCCGAGTTGCTCCGAATCCGTTTGCCTTCTTCGGGTTATCGCCTACCATGCCACCAAGGAACAAGGGTCGGGTAATAAATGATTGTATAAATTTTATTGAATTTCTCCGATAGAACGGAACTGCAGAGAGCGAAGTCGATTTCCGAGGACGCGACCGAGTCTCTGTCCGCGAGCGCGTTCCGCGAGAGCGCAGGGCGCGGGACGTGACTCGATTTCGATACGCCGTCGGAATGGATGAGCCGCCCTCGGAGGACGAACGCCCTCGCGAGGACCCGCCCGCGGACATCGGAAACGGTGGTGTCGAGCGCGAACGCCGCCGCCGAGTCGCCGACGACGGTGACGATTTCCGCCGGCGGGCGCGCGTTCGACCCTCTTCGGGTGCTTTATGACACCGCGAATCCTGCCCTCGGGTGAAATGTACAAACACGTCGCGTTGCTGGTGCGCAAGGAGGGGATGAGCCACGACGAGTTCGTCGAGTACTGGCAGACCAACCACACCGAAATCGCCCGCGAAATCGAGGGCGTCGCGAAGTACGCCACGGTGCTCCCGGTGAACTCCGAGGCGGCCGAGTTCGACGGCCTCGCCGAACTCTATTTCGAAGATTTGGACGCCCTGCACGACGCGCTGGGGAGCGAGGGGTCGCGCGACTACGACCCGGCCAAGGGGAAGGCAAAGGAGGCCCGCGAGGACGTGGACAACTTCCTCGCCATCGAGGAGCGCCCGCGATTCATCGGCGAAGTCGTCACGCAGAAGGACGAGGTCGGCGGCGAGACGGACGGCCTCTACAAGCACAGCGCGTTCCTCGTCCGCAAGGAGGGGATGAGCCACGACGAGTTCGTCGACCACTGGCAGAACAATCACACGCCCATCGCCCGCGAAATCGAGGGCGTCGTGAAGTACGACACCGTCCTCCCGACCGACCCCGAGAACGCCGAGTTCGACGGTATCGCGGAGCTCTACTTCGAGGACCTGGACGCCCTGCACGACGCGCTGGGGAGCGAGGGGTCGCGCGACTACGACCCGGCCAAGGGGAAAGCGAAGGAGGCCCGCGAGGACGTGGACAACTTCCTCGCCATCGAGGAGCGCCCCCGGTTCATCGGCGAGGAAACCGTGCAAAAAGACGAGACGCGGGACTGAACCGAGGGCTCAACTAGCCGCTGAGCGTTCACCGCCGGCGGTCTCGGAAACGCTGGTTTCGCTCCACCGCGCCGTGCGGGCCGATGCCAGCGTCCCCGAACAACTCACCGTGCGTCCGGCGTCCTCGATCGACCGCGCGATCAAATTCGCCGCCGTCTTTCCGGGGCCGTACGGAATCGTCCGTTTCGTCGCCTCGATTCCCGAACCTCGGGGCCATCCGGGTCCGGCGGGTGTTGGGCCCCTGTTCATCGTCGTCGGACTCGCTCTCATCGTCCTCGGGGGAGTCCTCGTCCGTACGCTGGTCGAATACTACTACCTCCGGCGCTCCCTCGACGCGCGTCCCGACCCTGCCCGCTGAACCACCGACGGTCCCTCGTTCACCCCGCGCGACCGCGACGAAAAAACGGACGGCTGCAGCTATCGTCGAAGCTCTCGCGAACCGACGATGCCCGACTCCCGGTACCGCTCGTTCGCGCCCAACAGCACCAACGCCCAGCCGAGGAGGACGAAGTCCGACCGCGCGAAGACCAGCGACGAGACCGGAACGAGCGCCACCAGTACGGAGAGCAGGAAGGGACTCGCGGCGGCGACGAGACCGCCGAGGAACGTCAGGCCGTCCGCCGCAGGCGACCTGACGAGCGAGAGCGCGGAGGACCGCGGCCCCGGGTCGGGGAGCACGAGACCGAGGTGGAACGCGAGGCTGGCGACCGCGAACTCGACCGACCCGGGCGCGACGGGCGACCGCCACTCGACGAACACCGTCGCCATCCCGGCGACCACGACGGGAGCGCCGCCGACCACGAGGAGGGTTCGAACCGTCGCCGCGCGAGCGCGACCGGGGGCGAGCGGAATCGACGCCAGCGACTCGGAGACGGTCGCGGGGAGCAAGCGCGGGAGGTGGAGTTCGCCGGTGAGATGGCCGCCGAGTCCGAACAGGACGAGCGCCCAGCCGAGGGACACCGGGAGCGTCGCCAGCGGCGACAGAACCGAGTCGCCCGGCAGCGGGCTGAACAGCACGCTGACGAGGACTCCGACGAACGGACCGACGACGGAGAGCGCCGCGCCGCGAGCGACGAGGACGCGCCGACGCCGGGAGAAGGCGAGTTCGGGAACGCCCGGAACTCGGGAGGCCCCCGGAATCACCAACCCGGTCGAGACGAGCGCGACGCCGACGAGGGTGGCGGCGGCGACGACCAGAAAGAGGAACAGCGCGCCGAGCGAGACGCGACCCCCCGACCCGAACCCGAGCGCGAGCAGTCCGCCGAGGCACCGCCACCCGAGAGCGAGCGCCGCGAGTCCCGCAACGACGAAAGGGGTTCGCGCCCACGGCGGAAGCGGAAACGAACGTTCGGAAATTCGACCGCTATGAGCCACGGATTCGTTTCGAGGATGTGATGTAAAAGAATTGGCTGGAGAGTTGAAGGGATATAAGAGGTCGCGGACGGGGACGGACGGAACCGACGGAAATCTAACCCTTTAGACGGACGATGGGTATGAGTTCGACGGTCATCTTCCTCGTCGGAACCTCGACGTCCGGCAAATCGACGCTGGCAGAGCACCTCCAGGAGCGACTGCGCGAGACGTTCCTCGCAATGGAACTCGACTCGTTTATCGACGTGCTTCCCCGGCGGCCCGTTCGACCAGAACGAGACGGACTTCGAACGGATGGAACGGGGGTACCACGGCGCGATTGCGGCGGCGGCGGAAGCGGGCAACAACGTCATCGCGGACCACCACCGCGCCGACCTCGACCCGCGACTGCTCGCCGGATTCGACGCGCTGATGGTCGGCGTCCGCTGTCCGCTAGGCGAACTCGAACGCCGGGAGGCGGACCGCCCGCCGGAGTTGCGGGGATTCGCCCGAAGCCAGTACGACGACGTTCGCGGGGGAAACGAGTACGACGTGGAGGTGAACACGGCGGAGTCCTCGCCCGAGGAGTGCGCTCGGCGAGTGGCGGCGCAGTATCGAAAGACCGCATCGTCGGGGTAACCTACCGGTTCGAGCGCGTCGGGAATCAACGCCGAGGGTCGGCGGTAGAAGTCTCGCGTGGAGACGGCCGGATGTCGGAGACGACCGCTATCCGTCAGTCGTTGTCAACGATTAAGACGCCGGCCTCCGATTTCCGGGTATGAAACTCGGGACAGGGCTGTTCACCTGCCAGCGACGCCCCGACGACGACCGTTCGATGACCGAGATCTACGACGAGATGCTGGAGATCGGGGCGGCCATCGACGCCGCCGGACTCGACAGCGCGTGGGTGTCGGAACACCACTTCGCCGAGGACGGTTACCTCTCGGCGACGATGCCCTCCTTGGGCGCGCTGGCGACCCGCACCGAGAACGTCGAACTCGGCACCTGCATCGCGCTCGCGCCGCTCTACGACGCGGTTCGCCTCGCGGAGGACGCCGCGACGGTCTCCCTGCTGGCCGACGGTCGCCTCACGCTCGGACTCGCCATCGGATCGAACCCCTGCGAGTTCGAGTCGTTCGGCGTTCCGCGAGAGGAGCGGGTCGAGCGGTTGACGGACGCGACGAACCTCCTACGAGCGGCGTGGTCGGACGGACCGCTCGACTACGACGCGGAGTTCCACGACGTGTCGCCCGACGCGACCGTGACGCCGAAACCCGAATCGCCGATACCCGTCATGTTCGGCGGCGGGGTGAAACCCGCGGTCAGGCGGGCGGCCCGCGTGGCGGACGCGTGGTGCGCCCCCTCGTCGCTCTCCGTCGAGGGCGTCCGCAAGCGCAAGGAGGACATCGAACGCGTTCGGGAGGAGGAGGGAATCGACGGCGACTTCGAGGTGTACGTCCTCCAGCACGGGTTCGTCGCCGACTCGCGCGAGGAGGCGTGGGAGGCGATGAAACCCGGCTACTTCTACATCCAGCGCCGGTACGCCGAGATATTCTCCGGCGAATCGGTGCCCGAACTCGACGCCGAGCGAAAGGAGGAACTGAGGGAGCAGGCCATCTTCGGCACGCCCGAACAGGTCGCCGAGGAACTCGGGGAGTACCGCGACGCGCTGGGCGACGACGTCCACTTCATCCTCCGCACGTATCACCCCGGCATCGGCACCGACGCGATGGTCGAGTGCGTGGAGCGCCTCGGCGACGAGGTCGCCCCGCTCGTTCGATAGCTCCGCGTCGGTCGACCGAATTCGACGGACTCGCCGGACTCGCCGACGACACCCCACCGTTTCCGCTGTTCTACCGCCGTCCCGGGCGCGAGAAACGTCGAGCGGCGCGAACGGTTCAATTCCGCTCGCGGCGTTTCCGTCGTCACCGCGACGAAGTTTCCGTCCGGTGAGGCGACCGCCGGAATCACCCGCTCGTCGGGGGGTCGTCGGCGCGGTCGAGGAGGTGTCGGAAGGCGCGAAGCGAGTTCGCCCCGTCGTCCGTCAGCGAGACGAACTTCTTGCGGCCGATCCGCGTCACTTCCACGTAGCCCCTCTCCGTCAACGGACGAACGACGTGCGAGTCGAGTAGCCTGTAGTACCCCTTCTCCGTCGTCACCTCCGACTCGGCGACGAACGGAAACGCCCGCTCGCGGACTCCGTCGTCCGCTCGGCGATGTGGGCGAGAAACGCGACGTGGGTGTCCGACGGACGGTCGATGGGGTACGTGGGCAGGTCGAATATCTCCGCGACCTCCTCGTGCAGCGGGGCGTCCGGAATCCGCTCCCCGTCCGGACCGTAGTTCGGGCGGGCGTAGATGGGACGAGCGCCCGTCGCCATGCACGCTATCATCCCCGCGATGGCGGTGATCTTGCTCCCCGCCGAGAGGTTCACGTACACCTCGTCGTCCGCGGGTTCGCTTATCGATTCGACTATCGTCCCGAGCGTATCGTACAGGTCGAAGATGTCGCACGAGCGCCGTTCGAATTCGATCCGCTCGTTCGCGCGCAGTTCGTCGAGAGAGTCGGTCAGAAGCGAAATTTCCGCTCGCTTCCGCTGTACTCGACGGCGACGACGACGTCGGCTCTCCACTCCATCACCGGTTCGCGCAATCGGGCGTACTCGAACCCCAGCGGGACTATCTGTACCCGGTTCGGAACCGACGAAGGCGGAGTCATACCTCGTCTGATTCCACTTCTATAAACTACATTTCGCCATATTATTCTGGCGGGTAATTTATAGGTTGAGTCAGCATCCACTTAGCGCCACGCCTTGAGACGAGCGAGCAACCGGGGTAACCCAGACGCAGCACCAGCTGCACCAGCGAGGAGTAACAAGAGAGAAACCGCGGACACGACCCATCTGGCTTTTCCTTTGAGGCGTGGTCTGAGACCAAGCGCAAGCACGACGCCAATCGTGAGGAACCAGTCATCGAACCGTTCGAGAAATCCACGAACACCCGATGGTGAGTTTGTATCTGTGGTCATGATGGAAACCGGTCGTCTGACCGGATAGCCCCATCGACGACACCCCAAATTAATGGGGTAGATGTGGGCTTAGAGCCCGAGCGTCCGAAGGGCAACGACCAACGCCGTGATGATTTTCACGACGCGCCAGATGATTTGTGTGACCAAATCAGTCAGTTCGAGTCGTCGTCTTCGGGCGTCTTGGTCGTCTTGGGGTTTTGATGAGGTCATTAAATGACCTCATCTATAGGTATGCACTACCTCTACTTAATACTTATCATTTTTTTGTTACTTATGGGGAAGAATTCGGCGGTAGATTTTCATACCTGCCCAATGTAGATACACTTGGGTTTTGATGAGGTCAGCTCGCGGGCGGACCCCGCGAGTCTTCATCCACAAGTTTGCTGAGATGCATCTGTCTTCGTGGGTTGCCGCCAGTTACTCGTCGAGAAGGGATTACTGAATCCGAGACAGGACTACATCACACCTAGGACACTGTTCTTCGTCGGTGGAATATTTGACGTTCAACTCTTTCTCGCCGGGGTATCGCGTTCCACAATCGGGGCAGACAACGCTGGTTTCGTTATATTTCGACGGTGGACCGTAGGGATCGTCGCTCTTGACGTGTGTCCAAGGCTTCTTCTCAATTTCCTTTTGTGTCATTTTGTCTCATCACCGCTTGTGAGTGGACTGGTAAATACTTTCCCTACTTGGGAAGTGCGTATCATCTACTGAACAGCCTCCCCGATGTGAGATTGATTCTCGTGATGATGTGAACCGTTTCCGCGAGTAGTTCGCGCAGCGCACCTTCTCGCAGGATGAGGTGAATTGCCGTGACGAAAAGCCAAGCGGGGAAGACGAAGTTCGCCACGATCCCCGCAGGAGCAAGGAAGACGATGTTCTCACCGATAGCTTCGACAACCAGGACGGTATAGAAGAACGCTACCAGCACGAGAAATCCACCGTAGATAATCGGCGTTTGGGGGCGTGTGCTTTTGAACCAGTGCAGGATTCGTCCGGGAGACTTCTCACTCCTCATGGACGTCCACCTTGGTCCTCCGTTCTGGTATCGTCGCAGTACATGCAACGGTACACGTCGTCTGCATCGTCCCAGTGGTAGGCGTGGGGACACGTGGCCAAAGGGCGATGAATCACCGTCTCGTACTCAGCAGTCATGGCGTATCGACCGCCATATTCAGTTCTGCCGCTGCTTCGGTGAGGCCGTCTACGCCTTCCTTCCCGATTTCGACTGCTGTCATTCCGTCGTGTCCGTGTATTTCGAGAACCAGGTCGCCACCTTCGGCAGGGTAGCGAAGAACGAATCCGTCGAACTCGCCTTCACACACGACGCATTGGCGACCGAGATCCACACCGTGCAGGATACCCTTCGAAGACATATCACACCACCCGCGAGGTACGGCGTTCGGACCCGGCACCGTCCAGATAGATATAGCGAAATGCGATATACCAGTTCACGTCGCCAGCAGAACGACGGCCCCGACCGCCAATCCGATTCCCGCCACGTCGCGCACGTCCACCGATTCGCCGAGGAAGACGACGCCCATGACGGCGGCGACGACGAAGTAGAGCGCGGTGACCGTCGTGGCGACGGCGGTGTTCCCGCGCTGCAGGGCGGCGTAGTAGCTTATCGACCCGACTCCGGAGAAGAGACCGCCCACGACCGCGAACGCGACGCCCGACCCGGCGAGCGACACCGACCCCGACTGCGCCGCGATGTAGGCGAGCGCGACGCCGACGCCCACCGCGTAAGAGACGGCCATCGACACCTCGGGCGCGAGCGTTCGAGTGGAGAAGTCGGCGAACAGCGCCCACGCACCCCACGAGACCATCCCGACCAGCGCGAAGAGTACCGCGGTTCGAACCATGTTCTGGGCAACGTCCTGCAAGGGGGAATCGGTTCGGATTCCGGCGGAGCAGGCGGGAGCTACCGGCGTTCAGGTGCGCCCTGTTCCGAGCGCAGTCGCGGCATAACAAACTCGGTCGTCGGCGACCATCGCGCATGATACGCACTGCGACACTCGTGTTCGTCGTGCTCGTCGCGTCCTGTGCGGGGGTCACGGCCCTGTTCGGGAGCGCGGTCGAGGCGCAGGCGGAATCGGAACCGACCGAACGCTGGAACCGAACCTACGGCGGTTCGGGCGACGACATCTTCGCCGACATCGCCCGGACCGAAGACGGCGGCTACGTCCTCGCCGGGGAGACGGAGCGGTCCGGCACCGGAATCGACGGCTGGGTCGTGAAGATAGGTCCGGACGGCGAACCCGAGTGGGAACGGACGCTCAGCGGGCCAGGAACCGACAGGCTGTACTCGGTCGTCGCGACGGACGACGGATACGTAGTCGCCGGGCGAACCGACCGCGACGGACGGGCGCGGGGATGGGTGGTCGAACTCGGCCCCGACGGCGCGACGCGGAACGAGCGAACGCCCGGCGTCGGCGCGTTCTACGGGGTGGAACGCGCCGGCGAGGGGTACGTCCTCGCCGGGTGGACGCGGGGCGACTCCGGCGTCGCGGGATGGCTCCTGAAGTTCGACGGGTCGGGTTCGAGGGCGTGGGAGCGAACCTACGCCGCACCGGACGGCTACTCGGCGGGGCGGCTGAAGGCCGTCGTTCCGGCGTCGAACGGCTACTTCCTCGCCGGCGAAGTCGAAGGCGAGAGTCAGGACGCGTGGGCGCTACGGGTCGGAGACGGCGGGGAGCGACGCTGGCAGCGGACGCGCGGCGGCGCGGCCAGGGAAGCCATCTGGGCCGCGACGGGCGGCGACGACGGAATCGTGCTCGCGGGCGAGTCCGAGAGCGGCGACTCCCGCGACGGCTGGGCGCTTCGATACGACGCGAACGGGAAACTCGCGTGGGAAGAGCGATACGGCGGGGAGCGCGACGACTGGCTCGACTCGGCCATGCGAACGGAGGACGGGGGATACCTGTTCACCGGCGGTACGTTGACGGGAGGAATCGGCAGTGCAGACGGATACGTCGTGAAAACGGGGCCCGACGGGCGCGTCGGGCGGGAGACGACCCTCGGAAGCACCTCGTGGGACAAGCCGTGGCCCGCGATTCGGGCGCACGACGGCGGCTACCTCCTCGCGGGGCAGACCGGCGGCTTCGGCGCGGCGGGGATGGACGGCTGGGTGCTCCACCTCGGTTCGGACGGACAGGGTTCCGATTCGGCGAGAACGACCGAGGAGGGCGACGGGGCGACCGGGTCGGGGGCGACGAAGGGCGAGCGAACGGACGGAACGACGCCGGACGGGAAATCGAGCCTCCCCGGATTCACAGGCCCACTGGCGCTCGTCGCGCTAGCGCTCTCGGTGCTCCTCTGGCGGGCGCGCTCGAAGGAGTGAGGCCGGTCGCCCGCCCTCGTATCCCGCGCTTCGGGCGGCGAAGTCGGACGTCGGGTCGAGAATCGCGGGGCCGAGATGTTTTCGGTGGGCGACCTCCGCTCGGCGGGCGCGGAAAATAATTGTTCCTTTTCATGATAGTCAGTCAAGTAGAATGATCTGTTGCTTTTAATTATAATCGAGGTTCTTTTATCCTTGTAACCAGTCTGCCCCATCATCCGAACAGTACTGGTACGTGAGACTATGAGAGAAGAGCAACTGACAGAGCGGGTGTCGGAACTCGACCGCGACGAGTGCGCGGCGTATCGAATCAAGAGGGGTGACGACGATATTAGCACGCGGATAATTCGGGGAGTTGAGGACATCGTGGGGCCCGACGAGGACAACACTGCGTGGCTCTACGACAGCATCGATCCGGACGCGCTCGACACAATCTTCAGCCCAAAACATGACGGAACGCCGCGGGACGACGGAAAGGTCGTCTTTACCGCCCGTAACTGCGAGATTTCCGTCCGCGGTAACGGCGAGATAACGGTGTACGTGCCGAGGAACGACGACCCCGAGGAGTGACCGGACCGATTTCGAAACGGTATTAGTGGTGCGCTCACGAGTCGCGGTAAGGGCCGATTGATGACCGACGAAGCGACCGTTTCCTTCCGAGAACTGTGCCGCGAACTGCCGGCACAGACCGCTCTGTTCAGTTTCGGCCCCGTGGCGCTCGGGGCCGCCCAGTTATGGAACGGCTACTCGCACGAAACGGCACTCACGTTTCACGCACTGTTCGCGCTCGTCATGGTCGGATTCGCCGTGCTCGTCACCCGCTACCACCTCGCCGCGTTTCGGCTGAAGAAACTGGAACGGAGTTAGGTGGTTCCCGCGGTCGCGCCGGTTCTCGTTCCTCGGCCGGCGTAGGCGTTGTACCCGGCGATGACGGCGACGATGACTCCCGAGATGACGTCGCTCCAGAACGCCTCGCCCACGGCCATGACGAACGGCACGAGTATCATCCACAGTCCCAGCAGCGCGACGAACGACGAACTGCCGACGCTGGCGGAAAGCCCCTTCGACATGCGGTAGTAGTTGTATCCCGCGACGAGGAAGATGGCGGCCCCGATGATGAGGTTGTTCCAGTAACTCGCGACGGACATCGTCGGGTAGATGAACGCCGAGATGAATATCCACGCGCCGACCAGCGATACGAAGCCGCTCAGCCACCGCAGGTTCGACTCCCCGGTGTCGGTCGTCCGCGTCGTTTGCTCCCTAGTTTCAGTTTCACTCATCGATTTTTTCCTCCGAGCGGAGGTAGGCCGAGCGGGCGAATAAGTAGCGCGACCGTTCAAGAACTAATGAACCATTACACCCGACCGGGGTCGTGCGTCTCGAACCACTCTGTCAACTGTTCGAGGCGGTGAACGGCGCGGTCCGGGTCGCCGACGTTGTGGTGTTCGTCGGGATAGACGACCAGTTTCGACGGGACGCCCTGCTTTTTCACGCTGACGTAGAGCTGTTCGGACTGCGAGGGCGGGCACCGCCAGTCCTCGCTGCCCGCCGTGACGAGCAAGGGCGTTTCGACGTCGCCGACGTCCGTGATGCTGGAGGCGGCGTCGTACGCCTCCGGGTTCTCCCAGGGCAGGCCGAAGTCGTTCTCCCACCACTTGTGGGCGTCGTCGGTGCCGTAGGCCGAGCGCAGGTCGTAGATACCGTGTTCCGCCGCCGCGGCGGCGAACCGGTTCGTACTCGTGACGAGGTAACCGGTCGTGATACCGCCGTAGGAAAAGCCGGTGGCGAAGGTGCGGTCGGCGTCGACCCAGCCGCGTTCGACGAGGTGGTCGACGCCCGCGAGCACGTCTTCGACCTCGCGCGGACCCCACTTCCCGCGGATAGCCTCGCTGAACTCGCGTCCGTAGGAACTACTGCCGCGGTAGTTGGGTCGGAGCACGACGTAGCCGCGGTCGGCCCAGTAGGCGTACTCGAACTTGAACTCGGGCGCGTCGTAGGAGACCGGGCCGCCGTGAATCGAGACGACGAGCGGGCGCGGGTCGGGGTCGTCGGGGTCGAAGTCGGACGGATAGTAGGCGATGCCCTCGATTTCGTCGCCGGAGTCGTTTCCGTAGACGACGCGCCGACAACCGGGCATCGCGTGCGTCTCCTCGAACGCTCCGTTGAGGTCGGTGAGTCGAGTGGGTTCGCCGGCCGCGAGCTCCTCCGCGTCCACCGCGTACAGGTCGCCGACCGTCGCGGGTTCGGTGAGCAGGACGGCCGCGGTCTCGCCCGCGAAGTCGAACGTTCGAATCGTCCGGTAGTCGCCCAGCGACTCGAAGGTGAACTCGGGGTCGCTCCCGTCGGCGAAACAGCGCGCGAGCCGGACGCTCCCCTCGTCGGCGATGGGCGCGAGCACCGTCCCTTCGTCCAGCCAGCGGAGTCGGCTCGCGTGGGAGACGGTTCTGTCGAGCGACGCGGTGACCGATTCGTACTCGTCGTCTTCGGCGACGTACACCTGCGTCGGAACGTGCCAGTTCGTGGCGTCGCTCCCGACGAACGCGAGGCGGGAGCCGTCGGGGCTCCAGCGGGGAGCGCCCGCGGTGAGGTCGGTGTCGGTGACCTGACGGAGGTCGCCCCCGTCCGGGTCGACGGTGAACACGTCCATCGCGCTCGAATCGTCCGGGCGCTCGGTGCGATTGGAGACGAACGCGATTCGCTCCGGCCCCCACGCCGGTTGCAGGCCGGCCATTGGTTCGTACGTCCCGCCGCCGTAGGCGTCGTCCAGTCGGCGTTCCTCCCGGGTTTCCACGTCGACCACGAACAGGTAGGTCGTCACGTCGTCGAGGAAGCCCTTACCGTCGAATCGGTGCTGGAGGCGCTCGATTTCTATCGGGCCGCCGTCCCGTCGTTCGGCGAGGTACTCCCGCTGGTCCTCGGTCGGGTCGCGCGCCGAGACGACGATGCGATCGCCGTCGGGCCCCCAGTCGAACTCGCGGACGCCCTCCTCGCGGTCGGTGACCTGGCGGGCGTCGCCGCCGCGGTCGAGATCGAACGTCCACACCTGCGACTTCGGCTCGTCGTCGCCGGTCTCCGCCGCACCGTTCTCGTCGTCTTCGGCGTCTTCGTCCTCGTCGTCCGAATCGTCGCGCACCGAAAGCGCGACGTCCTCGTCGCGGGCGGCCAAAAATCCGAGCTTCGAGCCGTCGGGGGACCACTTCGGCGACCCGGCGTCGGAGGCCCGCGAGAGCCGATACGGGTCGTCGCTCCCGTCCGTCGAGACGACGAACAGGGACGTTCGCCGCTCGTCCTCGCCTCGGTCGAACTCGCTCGCGACGAACGCGAGTCGGTCGCCGTCCGGCGAGAGCGCGAAGTCGGCCGCGAGCGTCAGGTCGTAGAAATCGTTCAGTTCGAACGTCTCGGTCATCGATGGCACGTCTCGCGCGAGGGATAATAGTTGTACGCTCGCCAGCAAGTCGGGCGAGAATCGCGGCGGGAGGGCCGACGGCGCGTCAGGCCACGTTCCGCTCTTCGACCGTCCTCCCCTCCGCGAATCGCGCACCGTCCAACTCCGAGATGTCGACGAGCGACGCGCTCCCTTCGAAGACGAGTTCCGCGACGAGTTGTCCGGTCGCGGGTGCGTGCTGGAACCCGTGACCCGAGAAGCCGACCGCGTTCACGAACCCGGGAACCGTCTCCTCGATGATGGGGTGGTGGTCGGGCGTGACGGCGTACAGGCCCGCCCAACCGCGGCGGACGCGGGTTTCGGGGCCGAAGTAGGTCGCGCAGTCGGCGGCGCGCTCCAACGCCTCGACGGTCCAGTCGAGGTCGGTCGTTCGGTCGTAGGCGTCCGGGTCGGCGCTCGCGGACGGCGAGAAGTGACCCCCGACGAGCGCCGCGCCGTCGCGCTCCGGGCGGAAGTACGACCCGGTGTCGAGGTCGATGGTCAGCGGCACCGACTCGGGAACCGGCGTCTCCGGTTCGACGACGGCTATCTGGCGGCGTTCGGGGACGACGGGGAGGTCGACGCCCGCCATTCCGCCGATTCGTCGCGCCCACGGTCCCGCGGCGTTGACGACGAACTCCGCCTCGATTCGGCCCTCGGTCGTCTCGACCCCGACGACGGCGTCTCCCTCGCGGAGTACGTCCGTCACCTCGACGCCGGTTCGGATTTCGGCCCCCGATTCTCGGGCGCTCGCGGCGAATCCCTGCAGCGCGAGGTGCGGGTCGGAGAAGCCGTCGGTCGGGGAGTACGTCGCGGCGCGGAACGATTCGCGCCGCAGGCCGGGACAGCGTTCGTGCGCTTCTTCGGGAGTCAGCAGTTCGCTCGGGACGCCCAGTTCGTTCTGCACGGCGACGGCGTCGGCCAGCCCCTCCGCGGTCGCTTCTTCGCGGGCGAGAAATAGGTAGCCCGGGCGGCGGTACGCGATGTCGGTGCCGAACTCCTCTTCGAATCGCTCCCAGACCCGCACGCTCGCCCGCGAGAGGGCGACGTTGACGGGCGTCGAGAACTGGGCGCGGATGCCGCCCGCGGAGCGCTCGGTGCTCCCTGCTCCGACGTTCGAGCGCTCGCAGACGACTACCTCGGCACCCCGCTCGGCGAGGTAGTACGCGCTCGCACACCCTACGATACCGCCGCCGACGATGACTACTCGCATGAACCGGAGTACGAACCGCCGGGTAATGGTTCCACCGCCGGGAGATAAGACGCGTCGGGACGAAACGCCGCCATGGTTCGAATCCTCTCCGACGCCGACGTGGCGTCCCTCCTCGACGTCGAATCGCTGCTTCCGGTCGTCCGCGACGCCTTCGTCAAGCAGGGTCGCGGCGAAGTCGAACGCCCCGACAGACCGCACTTTCCGGTCGGCGCGGGACTCGCGGGCGACGACCCGCTCGGCACCGGACTCGTCATGCCGGCCTATGTCCACGGGGCGAATCACTACGCGACGAAACTGGTCGCGGTCCACGAGGGGAACGTCGACCGAGGACTGCCGACCGTCAACGCGCAGATCGCGCTCACCGACGCCGAGACGGGGGAACCCGCCGCCTTCGTCGCCGGGACGAGGATTACGAACGCGAGAACCGGCTGTATCGGCGGACTCGCCGCCGCCGAACTCGCACCGGCGCCGGTCGAACTCGCGCTCGTCGGCGCCGGAACGCAGGCCCGATGGCAGGCGCGCTGTATCGCCGAGGCGACCGAACTCGAATCGGTTCGGGTGTACTCGCCGAGCGACTCCAAGCGCGAGTGCGCGGAAGAACTCGAGTCGGAACTCGGCGTTCCGACGAGAGCGGCCGAATCGCCGCGGGACGCCGTCTCGAACGCGAACGTCGTCGTCACCGCGACGACGGCGACGTCGCCCGTCTTTCCGAGCGACGGCCTCGAACCGGGAGCGCTCGTCGTCGCCGTCGGCGCGTTCACCGCCGAGATGCGCGAACTCGACCGCGCGACGTTCGAACGCGCCGACGAAGTCTACGCCGACGTACCCGACGAGGCCGCGGAAATCGGCGACCTTCGGGCGACCGACCTCGAGGCGGACGACCTCGTACCGCTCTCGGACGTGTTGGACGGGCGCGCCGGCCGCGACGCCGAATCCGATATCGTCGTCGTCGAAAGCGTCGGCACCGCCGCGTTGGACGCCGCCGCCGGCGAACACGTCCTCGAACGAGCAGAGGCGACGGGGGTCGGCCGGGAGGTAGCGCTGTAGCGATAGCCGACCCGCCTTCGCGGCGATATTTCTACGGAGCTATCCCGATAGCTTTCCGGATACGGAACGAGGTGAGAAGAGTCACCAACGAACCTTTCCAGAGAGATATCCATCCAGCTATCCAGATAGGTAGCCACCTCGCCGA
>NZ_CP085331.1 GCF_020614375.1 Haladaptatus salinisoli
CACGTCTACAATAAAACACTCGTGAAATCTGGGGGGTGTCTCATCGTCAACTCTCGTGAAATGCGGGGGGTGGGGGAATTAGAATCGTGTAGTTCTCTTCCGTGAAATCTCGGGGTTGAAATTCCGTTTCTCGTAGCCGAGAATCGCATCCGTTTGTTAGTAACCATATTAACTCTTGCACGCTCCCAATCCTGACGATCTGTTCGGATGAACATGCGCCTATTCACAAATTCAAATAGTCGAATATTCGGATAGGCGTCTGACGCACCTATTTATCAATTCCGTACAGACGCCTATTCATGGCGTATAGTGTTAGTGTATCAAACCAGAAGGGTGGCACCGGCAAAACGACTGTTGCTGTGAATTTAGCGGGCGCGCTCGCCAATCGGGGCAATAACGTTCTTCTCGTCGACCTCGATCCTCAGGGCTATGCAACCGAATCAGTAGGCATCCCGGACGCGTACGACGCTAATGGGCTCACGCTCCATGACGTACTCCTCGACCTCGACAAAATCTCTCGAGCTGATGAACTAGTTCGAAAAGCCCCCGAGTTCGACGTCATTCCCAGCAATGTGGCTCTCACGTCGAAGAATACCGAGACAAATCTGCAGAATGCACAAGGGGGAGAACGACGGGTTGGGATGGCCCTCGACAATCTTTCCACTGATTATGACTTCATCGTCATCGATTGCCCTCCTGGACTGGGTGCACTTACTGACAACGCCCTTCTGGCAACTGGGCGTGTGCTGATTCCGGCGGAAACCAAGGGAACGAGTAAGCGAGCTGTCGAACTCCTACGTGATCAAATCGACTCGCTCGAAATGCTGTTTCCCGAAGCTAGTATTCAGCCCGTTGGGGTCGTCGCTAATGACGTCCGCCAAGATGGGGTTAGCAATGAGATGATCGAGTGGTTTGATACGGTATTTGGTGAACTCGTCCCCGTCTACGAACTCCGGAAGCGAGTAGTTCTCCAACGAGCCCAGATGGCCGGTCGAACGATTTTCGAACACGATGAGGAGTGTGATATGGAGGGCGTGTTTGATGACATTGCTGCAGATCTCGAAGGGAGGGCTGCTGAATGACTGATAATCGTGCCGAGGAGTTGTCCGGTCGGTGGGGAAACTCAGACGATGACGATGATGAACAGGCGGATAGTCAGATAGACGAACAGGCGTCTGAAACGAATAGGCAGACAGATAATGAAGACGCACAGGCGAATAGTCGAATAGACGGTGATGATGAACAGGCGTCTAATACGAATAGGCGCATAGGCGATGAAGACAAACAGGCGAATAAGCGTCGGAAACTGACGACGAGAGAGCGGGAAAGTCAAATGGTCTATCTTCGACCCGACCAGTATGAACAGCTTCATGGCACGTGGTTAGACCTGGAGTATCGATTTGGCCGAAAGCGTGGAATCGACCTTGAGAAGAGTCGAGACTTCCTCGTACCACTTCTCGAATTAGGGATGGCTCAGCTAGGTGATGTAGAATCTCGAGATTTAGATGAGTTGGCGGATCTTCTCGGTATTGAAAACGAATAGTGGTTATTCAGGGGAAATTGGCCAGTTCCTACGTGTTTCTTCGCTACCGCAGTGGACTCCTCCAGAAGTCCGCTGTAAGAGAAAGGCTTACCTATGAATAGCCACTAGACTATGAATGATGAGTAAATCAGAACAGCCAGATGACTCTGAAAAGGAGGTGGTCGCTGTCTCGAAACATGGCCAAGCAACCATCCCAAAGCGATTCCGCGACAAGCTTGGAATTAATGCACCGGGAAAGGTACTCTTCCGTGAAACTGACGATGGTACCGTCATCGTCGAGCACGTCCGCTCTCCCAGTGAAATGCGCGGATTCGCCGCTCGTAGTGACGCGACCACCGACACGCCGGCAACGGAGATTCTCCGTGAGAAACGCGAGCAAGACCGGGACGATCGCGAAGCCCAGTTTTCATCCGAAAACGAATGACGAGTCCCGATCGCGTCGTTTTCGATGCTGAGCCGTTGATCGCCCATGCAGACGATGAACCTGGAAGCAAAGCCGTTGAGGAGTATCTCAACGCAGTTGCTACCGAGCAGACTGCTGGATACGCCAGCTGTGTGAATCTCACCGAAGTTCGGTATACACTCGCCCGGAAGTACGACCGAGCGACGGCTGACGAATATCTCGAGTGGCTCGACGACCTTGGCATCGAACCAACCAATGTCGATCAGGTGTGGATGGATGCTTCCGACTATATTCTCGAGTACAATCCTGCTCTGGGCGATTCGTTCGCACTTGCGACCGCAACACATCTCGACGCAACACTCCTCGTTGGTGGGGATGACGATTATGATGAGGTCTCCTCAGTGCCGATTGAGCGCTTTCGCGATGGGTCCGCGTAGCTATCCTTTCAAGCGGAGGTCGGAACCTCGTATTTGTGGGATGGATTGTTTACACTTGTTCTCATCGGATCGTCGCTATATCTGCCGCCACACGTTCCGATCCCTCCGCTGCAATCACGAGCAGATTCGGCACTGATGTGCAGGGCGCTCGATCACCGACGTGGAATCCTGCATCTGCAGCACCTGGCAGTTGGACTTGATAGCCATTCCCTGCGATTTGGAGTGAGGCGTCTGTTACTCGGTGGATTGAAACTGTATCGCGGGCGGCTGAGGTCGTGAGTTCGACGATATTCTCGTCGGTGATGCGGTCGATGTCGACGACGAGGAGGAGGCCGTCGAATGCAAACACGCGGACGTCTGCAAGAGAGGTGGTTTCATCATCGGTTTCTTCAACGAGCCCAGCTGCTCGGGCAGGCTTTGTGACTTGGAGAGCGAGGCCATCGCCGGACCGTTTGATCTTGTTGGGCATTGGTGGTTAGTATAGTATACTAACCCAAGAATATTCGCCTTGGTGAATGCGCTCTCGGCTCGGCGTTGTTGGTGAGGAGCGTGGGGGTCGCGAGTCTTCTCGTGTCTTCAGTTTCACTTCCGCTCTGGTTGGCTGACGTCTTTATCCATCGGGTACCAAGCGTCGAGTGCAGTCAACGTAACCCAGCAGACGACGTGGGTTCTCGTACTCATCCCACCCTATCCTCCCATGGCGTCTACTTACTCCCCTTGTCATAATGAGCCAAAGGGTGTCACGACTGGACTCTGTCCGAGGGTTTACTTGCTCAGCATTCGAATTTGGTACCACGAATGGTCTCAGATGGGACGTCGCCACTTACACCACTTGCGCAAGAAGCGCTTGAGGCACTCGCGAGCACAATCCCACCCGGTGGTGAACTCACCTATGAGCAAGCCTATACCGTTCTCGCCGAGAAAGAAGATCTTGAGCGGCCTGCTGCCAAAGATATCATCGAACGATTGTATAACAAGGGCCATCTCTACGAAGTCGACGGAAATCTCCGACTCACTGATTACGGATCTGAATAGCAAGGGCCGTCTTGATCGTGAGGTTCAACGTAGGTGGGAAATAGCAGACTGAATCACTGTTCGTGATCAACTAGCCGGATATCGATTTCCACTAGTTTCGCGTTGTGCTCTAATCGGTTCGTAGATGAGAATGGTATTGTCACTGCGGACGGTGACAAGATAGTCCTCGACCGTGAATCGGACCTCGACATCACTCTTTTTCTCCGTACTTGCTGTGATGATGTCTTCGAGTGCATCTGGGTTCACGTATTCGTACAATGAGAGTGTGGTTTGGCCAGCTGCCGGCTCGATCACCTCAACAAGTGCCTCAACGACACCAACAACAAGCTCCGAACCCAATGCTTCGGGATCAATCGTCTTTGAGGCGACCAGTGCGTATTGGGGTGGTGGGCTCGGTCCCGAGTGCTCCGTGGTGGAACCGAACCAGCTAGTCGTTTTCGTTCTTATTGTGTCGCTGTTCATACTTTCCATTTGTTCTCCAAATAGTTGAGTAACGGCCGCTTACCGCAGAATTTACTCAATCGAAAGAAAACAATACTAAAACCGAGACCAATAAAAGTTATATGGGATTGCTTGAGGGGATAGTATAATAAAATCAAATAATGTCTGACGAACTTATTTTATCCCCTATGCCGTTGGTGGAGATACGCTCTCACCAGAGGCCAGCGCGACGACACAGTCTGGCGTCATCACCCGACGGTGTCGCCGTGGCTGGTCGTGAGAGTGGTTCTCCCTTCCTAGCCTCTTTCCCGACGGGTTGAGTACGTCTGTTATCCAGTGCCCTGTCTGTTGAGAACCGGACTTTCGGAAAGCCAAATCGGAAACGGATGGAGCGTGTCGGATTCCACTATCAGTGTCGGGCTTTCTAATCGTGATTGGCTGCGGTAGATTCGTGTCCAATTGCGCCAGCTGAGACGGATCAAACCATCTACAACTCCTTTTAAACAGTCCACAGGGGCGGCGTGAACTTCACTACAAACTCATCAACCAAGTCATTCAAAATCATCTCCCCTTCACCGGATTTGGTGAATAGAATGTGGGACTCAACTTGGCCAAATGTTTCGAGATATTCCGGGTTCTTCGGTGGGCTTCTACCGATGACGTGCACTGGTCGGAAGTAGCGATTGACCGATCCCCGATTTTCTCCAGTGTGGCAACTAGCACGACCAACACCCACACCAATTACTATCGCTATGTCATGTATCGGAATATTCGGAAGCGACCCTGGCTTGCCGATCTGAAATCCCGGAGAAATATTATCTGTGATACGCCAAACATCCCCAGAACTTCCCTCACTCACCCCCGGCATTACACTGCTCGAAACCGACGAGCGCATGACTGGCTCACTCCAGTCGCTTGTCCTCGATCAGGTGCTCGACGCCAAAAGTCGTCGAGCGTACTTCTTCTATCCTTCGCTTAATTTCCAGGATACCGGAGGATCATCCGTTCGAGCGTTCGCTTTTCTGTAACCGTACTCCCTTCCGGTCTGGAGCTCATCAGTTCCGTAGTTGGTTTTCAATCTTCGTCTTTCGTTCCTTCTTCGCGTAGACCAAATGCATCGAGTGTTTGCTGTTCGGCCTCCACCATCTCCGTCTTCTCGTACTTCTTTCGGAGGTGGTCGAGTGTTGGATAACCTGCCTGTTGCTCTCTGGTCCACTCGGTCGCGAATGTGCCTTTCTCAATTCGGTGCATGCATTCACGCATGTACTCTTGGATGGGTTGACGGTCGAACGCATCGATTCCCCGCAGTTGGCCGTACTGACTGGTTTGGGAGTGAAGTGAGAGTTGCTCGATGATCCCCTGGGTGGCTGCTTTTTGGAAAATGTAGGCCATTTCACGGGAGAGTGATTGTTCGAGCATGATGACCTCCGGTGGAACTCCCGCTTCGAGTTCGATCTCGTATTTACTCATCATGGCACTCACGAAGATTGGAAAAAGCGCCTGCTCGGTCATGAGATCGGTCTTTGTCTCTACTTCGAAGCTGCTTTCAACGACACCCGATCGCGTCGCACCGATACCCTTTGCAATCGCGAGTCCAACTTCTTTTGCATCGCCGGACGGATTTTGGTGAACCCCTAGTAATGCTGGTGCCCCGCGGTCTTCGATGTATAGTTCTCGGACCATCGTCCCGATCATTCGCGGTGCGACCAGTACCACATCGAGGCCGTCATCTGGATCGATGAATCCATAGGTGATATTGTAACCAGACGCAAAAATCACTACGTTGCCCTCGTCAAGATCGGGTTCGACAGCGTTTTCGTACACGTCCGGTGCGACTTCATCTGGAATCAGCATGAACACGATATCCGCTTTCGATGACGCCTTTGGGATTCGATAGACAGGAAATCCGTCTTCTTGAGCACGGCTCCACGAGGCGTCTTCTCGATTCCCTACAATTATGCTTTCGACACCGCTATCGCGAAGATTCAGTGCCTGTGCACGTCCTTGATTCCCGTATCCGATTATCGCAATTGTTCGGTCTTCAAGGTCCGATAGAGTCCCATCATCATCATAGTAGACGGTGGTATCATTCTCTGCCATGATATGACTCAACAAACTATGCGGGCATCGAAATAAGTTCTCCCGTCGCACGTTCAGCTGCACCGTCTCACGACTCAATAGTCAGTGTCCATCACCAGTCTCGTCTGAGTAGACTATCTCGGACTTTTGTCCTCCACTCGGAGGAAGTCGACGACAGAGGTGATCCCTTGTTTCTGACCGCAAATGCGGTGGCCGGTACCATCTCTCTCCCTCCTGCTGGTTTGTCGCCGATAACCGCCGATACAACTGCCGTACTCACTAGTACCGTCGGTTTGGGTGTGCGGGTTACTACAATCAGCATTTGTGTTACCGGAACGCGTTTTATCCTACCGTCCAATGCTTTAACTGCGCTCTCACACCTGGCCAGAGCGACTCCCCGGCGCTATCATGCGACGCTGACGGTCTGGTTGGTTGTGAGAGCCCTGCGGTCGGCTTTCCTTGCCTTTCTCCCAGTGAGCGTTGGTGGGAACTAGGTTTTCGGAAACTCCAATTGGAAACAATTCAATCGAACTACTGACGACCAGCATTACCGGCCTTTTTGAGACTCATCTCGTAGAGAACATTCTGGAGAGAGACGGACAGATTCGCTCCAAACTGGCGGTAATAGAACCTCGACTCTTACTTCATAGTGGGTGGCCAGCACGACCAGTTCTCACACCCATTTCCATGGACATTTCCTGTATTGGAATATTCGGAAGCGGCCCTGGCTTACCTAAGGGACCCTCGGTAGTCGTGTTTACCTGCAATGAGCCATACTAGCCAAATCACGACGGGATGGGACGAGTATCGACGAGCACTTCGACCGACCGACCAAGCAGTCTTTGATCGACTCCTAGAGTACGCACAGCTGCATACCGATCCCAGTACAGTTCACAAGCCTCTGTTCGTCGAGACGCCGATTCTAATCTCGATCCTGCTCGAACAGCAGATCCAAATCGACGACTTGGCTGATCGGCTTGATCACATAGAGGACGATCTGAACGATCAGGGATGAGGTCATGGTGTACAAAATCGACTCCGTCGATGGCGACGTGCTTAGATGGTCGGTGACTGAGACGGGGGTGGAGTGTGAAGTCGACGAATCGTACACGCCGACAATTTACGTCTCTGTGCACGGTGACGGCGATTTTTCGACGGCACGTGCTGCACTTCGTGACCATCCTGCTGTTGTTCGGGTTGCCGTGGTTGATGAACGCGTGAGTTTTCGCCACGACCCCGAGCAAGTACTTCGGGTGGATGTGGTTGACCTCAATGCGGTGAATTCGGTGGCCCGAATGGTGAGTAAGTGGGGCTCGCCTGGTGAGTATCGGTGTTACAACGTCGACTTCTCGCGAGAGTTCCGCTATTGTCTGGAAAAGAGGATTGATCCGCTTCCGACCCACGCACTCTCGGAGATGAAGATTACCGTCTCGGAGACGGAACTCGCGAGTGAGAGGGTTACTGAGCTCACGATCGACGATGAGGTGGTGGCTGGGAGTGGTGCAGACGTGTTAACGACGCTGTCGGCTCGTGTGGAGTCGGTTGATCCGGATGTACTCTTCTTGAATACGAGCGACCTCATTCCCGTCCTTTTCCAGCAAGCCGATCGGCTCGACGTAGAGTTCCAGCTTGGGCGACGTCCAGGGTGGCAGCAATTAGCAGGTGAATCAACCTACGAAAGCTATGGGCAAGTCGGGCACTCACCAGCACGCTACAATCTCCCCGGTCGGGTGATTATCGACGGCTCGAATACGTTCATGTGGAATCAAACGAATCTCGACGGCTGTCTGTATCTCGTTGAGCAGTCGGGCAAGCCATTACAGGAGTTGGCGTGGTCGTCGATCGGGAACATTCTGACCGGGATTCAGATACAGGAAGCTCGTGAACGGGAAGTGCTTGTCCCGTGGCACTCGTGGCGGCATGAGAAGTTCAAAACGATGCGCCAGCTGCACGATGCCGACCGAGGTGGGTTCACCTTTGCACCGGATGTCGGCCTGCACGAGGACGTTCACGAACTCGACTTTTCCTCGTTGTATCCGAATATCATCGTAACGCGGAACGTGAGTCCCGAGAAAATCCGGTGTGAGTGCCATGCTGAGAGGGAGGACGTGCCGGGCATTGACTACTCGATTTGTGACGAGCGAGGGTATCTGCCCGATGTGCTTGAGCCGTTGATCGAGGATCGGGATGCGATCAAAGCCAAGATTCGAGCGACTGAGGATGAAGAGCGTCGCGAGGAATTGCAAGGCCAATCCAGTGCGATCAAGTGGATTCTAGTCTCCTGTTTCGGCTATCAGGGCTTTTCGAACGCGAAGTTCGGACGGATCGAGTGCCACGAAGCGATCAATGCGTATGCTCGGGAGATTCTGTTGGAGACGAAAGCAGTGCTCGAGGAGCATGGCTGGCGTATTGTGCATGGCATCGTCGATAGCGTGTGGGTGACGCCGATTGAAGGCGAAGAACAGACGTCGCTGTCTGCGCTTACGAAGGAAATTTCCGAGCAGGTCGAGATTCGGCTCGAACACGAAGCCCGCTACGACTGGATAACATTTGTGCCGTTACGTGATTCGGATGCCGGTGCCTTGACGAAGTACTTCGGAAAAGTGGCTGGTGAAGACGAGTACAAATATCGGGGGATCGAGTGTCGGCAGCGAAGCTCGCCCTCGTATATCAATGAGGCGCAAAAGGAGTTGATTCGAGCGGTGGATGCGTATCGTGATCCGGAAGCAGTTTGTGAGGAACTGCGGTCGTGGGTTGATCGGCTTGAGCGTGGAGCGGTTGACCCGAATGAGTTGGTAATTACGAATCGTGTTTCGAAAAAGCGGGAGGACTACACGCAGTCGACGCGGAGTGTGGCGGCGCTAGAGCGGGCGGCTGATTTAGGGTTGGGGCGTGCGCCTGGTCAGAGCGTGTCGTATATTGTGGTGGACGATGACAAGCAGTCGCGTGAGCGGGTGCTGTTGGCAAGCGAGGAGCTGACCGAGTATGACACTGGGTTTTATCGGGAGTTGCTGATTCGGGCAGCAGCGAGTGTGTTATCGCCGCTCGGGTGGCGTGAGTCGGATATTGAGGAAGAGTTAGGACAGTACACTGACTCGAGTTTACGGTCATTCAGCTGACGATCGAAGTAAACGTCTTCAGTAAGATATTCTGTCAGTATCCCAAAAAATTGATTTTACCGATCGTATTGTCCCTTCTTTAGTCATACCTCTTTCATAGTTTCTAAGTAGGAGAAGTAATAAAAACTAGTACGATAACAGGAACAAAGCAGACGGAATCAGAGATTAGCCTCTACTACACTGGCAATCACGATCAGACACACCACCACTGACGTCCATTGGCCCTCTAATCTAGTGACTAGACAATGATTAATGACTCTCCGCATTCATCAAACCCCTCGTTCGATACACTTTTTAAGATACTTGCAAATCAGCATCGTCGCTATCTCCTCTATCACCTCTCGACAATGAATGAAGAGACACTCACGCTCTCAGCACTCGTTAACAGACTTGCGCAAGACGTTGCTATAACCCACAAACGTCTTCGAATAAACCTCCATCAACGCCACCTACCGAAGCTGGCTGATCACAATGTGATTGAGTACGATTCGCGGAGTCAAACCATTCGCTATCGTGGCAGTGATCGTCTTGAGATACTCTTAGAGATGTGCCGGCATCAAGAACGAGAGTAACTAGGTGGACAAGATTTAGCGGTACATCCTCTTGGTGATCATTTTTGGGCGCTAAAGTACAATATTGTCCCGTTAGTTATTTACCGGCTGCTCCAGTTGAGCGAGTTAGCAGGAACATCCCGTAAAGAGCACCTTGCCAACGCAAGGTGGATGTTCTTACAGGAGGGACAGATGGGAATGAATTCACCAGCCACGGGGAGTAGACAGACAACAGTTGGAATGTCTGATTCACTCACTGAACGAATTATCACTACGGTTGCAGAGGCAGACGGACAGTCAGTAGATGAACTCGAACCGTTATACAATGCGATTAACACGGAAGCACTTGAGTCACTCTTTGCGTCTCGAGCAGACGGGTCCTCTCGTCCAGACGGCAAAATCTCGTTTCAGTATGCAGGATACTGGGTGACAGTCTCGAGTGACGGGGCCGTTGAGATCGAGACCGACGACAGATAGATACGATGAAGGGTTGCAGAGAGTAGAGGCTTTCAAGTTTCCTGAGCAATTGAGTTGTTACCAAACTCTCCGTTTCTCCTAATCTCAACTGATCCAGGTTGCATTCCCGTAACAACTACGACGAATGTTGAGAGAGTGTTGTGATGGTTTGCTGAGTGACTCTCATTCAGCATGTCATCCGATAGCTTATTCATTTCCTCGAACGACGACAGTCTCCTTTGTCACAGAAACGTGACACCCGTTGAAGCAGAATATCACCGACCTCTCCTCGTGGATGGCTCAGCTGCTTGATTCGCGGAAAAGGCGCCAAGATGACTGTGACCTACCACGTCGTAAAGTGAGTCGAGTTCGATCACTGGTGTGATCGTGAGGGCCGTAATTGCCCGACCGACGGCTTCACTCGGCAGTTCACTTGCCCTGATTTCGTAGGTAATTTCAGGGGCCTGGTTGGCAGGTTAGTTACTGGGGTTCGTTACAGTTCGTTGAATAGCATGTTACTATTATGAATGGAGTCCGCTTTGAAAATCTGCGCTCTGGTAGTCAAGATGATCAAGCCGTGGACCGAGCAATTCCCGAACGAGGACGACCAGCGGATTGTCCTTGCCCTTCCCGACCAGTACCGTCTCCTTGGGGTGCTTGCCATCGGAATTCGGTTCATCCAGAATGGCGAGCATGACCTTTCGGCGGTCGACGAGAACCAGCCGACCGACCTTTGGATACCTTGATGGTGTGTTTAACCACCCACGCTGGGGTTCCCAGAGGGTGACGTCTGGCAGATGGCTCCGGATGAGATCGCGGACATCAGGATTTTGCGAACCCACGTATATCTCCACGCCCCGGTCGATGGCATCTTCTGCGTGACAGAGGCACTTCTCTTCGAGCAGATCGGTGCTGACGAACATGCAAAACAGTTCCTCCTCTGCCTCGTCGGCAAGTTGTCTCCCGTACTCGAGTGCTGCCTGACGGCCTTCGAGAGTTCCAATCGAGTTCTCGTCGGACTGCCGATCAGTTTGAAACCGCGCTAACAACTCGGCAAACAGATCTTCTTCGTACCAGTCAATATCTGTTATGGCGTCGTTCCGAGACGTAACAATGTTCGCCTCTTGATCGTAATTAATAAATCCAAAATCCGCGAGTTTCGGGAGAGAATTATGGTACAGAGTGATTTGTTTCCGTTTGAGGTAATGCTCATACTCATCGGAGCTCATCACAGTCTCGTTCTGTTTCACCAGCCGTTCGACCAGCTCGTTCAGATGGAGCGGCCGTGAGGCATCTTCAAGAACAGCCAGTATCTCCTGATTGTCGGGATTGGACAGGACAGCTTTCCACTTTTGACGCCCATTGTGCGTCATACTGACCTCATCATTATAGATGAGACTCAATAAGAAGTATGGCTAACAAAATAGGGCCAAGAAGAGCACCGACGGTTAGCGACCAAATGCTTTGCGGAGGAACGTCTGACGCTAACATTGGAAACACGTTCTATGCAAAACATCGGGCCCGATGTATACGGCTGCCAACGATTTCTAGGAAGCTATTGAAACACACGACCATGCTCTCATCCGACGGTCGCTTTTCTAGAGTTGATCTCTACGTTAGCTTCGTGGGCTCGCATCCACCCGGCGAGGTCGGGATGCGCGAACGTGATCTCGATGTGATGGCCACCGACACCCATCGCGTCGTCCACCGACAATGTCCGTGATTCCTTGTAGGTCACACCAGGAACGCGCTCGGCCATCTCTTCCATGACGCGATAGCCATCGTTCTTGTACGCACAGCCATAGTGCGTTGCCACCTCTCGATAGCCGAGTCGGGCAACCATCACGTCATCCGTCTGTGCGACGTTCTTTGCGTGCTCAAGGACATTGAGGTACTTGTCCTCAACGTGCTGACTCTCGGCTCGCTTCTCGCGGAAGTTGACCAGCTCGGTATTCTGTTCCGAACGCTGAACCGTCTCGCAGAGTTGGCAGCCTGTATTCGAGCTAAACGAATCGAGGAAGTCACTGGCTATTCAAAACCGCTCTAGCACGTTGTACATAGGTGTTTTTCGACCAACTGCGGGCAGTGCTCATTTCATCGAGTAACGACTCCGCATTAGTCGGCGACACGATCTCATTTCGCACGAGCGCAACGAGTAGCATCGGCGTTGTCACAAGGCGAGTATCCACGAGTGACGCATGGATGAGGGCAAGACGATTAAACTCATCACATAGAAATTGCGTCGCGTTAAGCTCGTTTGTGAGTGTCACTGCGGCGTTCTCGCCCTCGTCGAGGGGAAATGAATCGTCAAGGTCGACAGCCCGTTCGTCAAAGGTCTCTCGTCGGTCAAGAATTTGTGCTGCACCCTGTCCTGATGCATCATCGTATGCTGCTGTCTCTCCTAACTCATCGAAAACCAGTGTTGGAACGATAATCGTGTGGGTAGCAAGGAGATGGTCGAGTGGGTTCCACGTGTGATGGGCGACCGTGCCGAGGCTCACGAGAGCAGATGTGTCTGCAACGATCTGCATTTACGAATCAGCTAGTTCCTCGGCGGTTGCGTCAATGAATTCGTCTTCGAGTTGTTCTTTGAGAATCCGGAAGTTGGCGGCTTCTTCGTGGCCGACGAGTTCTTTCAACTCTGTGAACGTAATATCGTCACTGTAGAACGCTTCCGCGATTTCTTGTTTGAGTTCGTCGTTATGCGCGGCATCGCGAAGGTAATCTCGGAGTGCCGAGAGAATAATTGTCGTCCGGTCCGTCTCTAAGACGGTGGCAAGCGTATCTGTTTGCTGGACGAGCCGCTCGGGGGCACGGAACTGGACTCGCTTTTTCTCCCCTGAATCAGAACTCATGTGTGTACATTGTGAGCCGAACGGGAAAACTCTGTTGTCGCATTCTAGTCCGGGAGTCCCGCGTGTCGTCCGTTCCGACCACAAATACGGTGGCCGGTCCCAGCTCTCCCCCTCCCGCTGGCTTTGAGCCGATAGCTGCCGATACAACTGCCGTACTCACGAGTAGCCGTCCCGCGTCAGTCCCAAACTGTGTCAATTCGAGACGTCCAATTCCGCGTTCGTGATGGTATTCGTGTTAGATTCGTGTCCCTCTCGGGCGTGTTTTCGTCCCGACCACGCTACTCTCCAGCAACCCCGTCTGTGGCCGGACTCTCGTCCGTGTCGCTGTTCGGTACCTCACCGGGAAGCTCGACATCAGCTTTCAACACGAGACGCGTCTCCTGGTAGCTCAATCCGTCTTTGGACCGTTGGCGTTTGATCTTTCCAAGACGTCCGTTCGAGAGCTCGTGCATTGCGTCCATGGTCCGCCGAGCAAGTTCCTGGCTGTACTTCTTGCTCACCCCCGACTCTTTCAGACGAATCCACTCGGCGAGGTTTGAGGCATCGAGATAGGCACGGATCTCACCACTCCCTTTCGACCAGAGTGAATAGCGACCGGCCTCATCGCGTTCGCGCCATACCTTGCCTGCAAGTTCGTCGGGTTTGCGGTTAGTTACTGACGCCAACATCTCGTCGTCATAGCGAGCCAATCGCTGAATCGGCAGTAGATCAGCCGTCGAATGGGCGACTGCACCACCGCGACCGAGTGCGTCTTCCTCACCAGGAAGTCGGAAGTAGGTGTTGCCGTCGTCTTTCGTGATACGCTCGAGAGTACTTCCATTGACGGAGATACGATCGGCTTCAACGTTGTCGGCAAGCAAATGTGCGCCCTTCTCGAACTCGCGTGCTTGCAGCTCGTCGATGCGTTCATCACAGGCCTGTGTCTTACGGGCAATTGCCTCTCGGTGGGATTGTGCTGCGGTTGCAGACGATTCTAGCTCTTCGATGCGCTGCTCAAGCTCCTCAATCCGGGTGGTTTTCTGTTCGAAGTTCATACGGAGATCTGCGATTCGCTCGTCTTTCTCGGCGACTTCTTGCTCAAGGTCGTCAACACGGTCGGTGAGCGACTGAACGTGCTTGGCGAGGTCGGTGACCGAGACGTTTTCGAGAGCACTGGACGCTCCGGACGGAGTGGTGTTACTCATTGGCAGCCACCCCCGCTGTGACCGCCGTGTCCTCTGTTGGCGTTGAGAGCCGCGGGAAGTGTGCGATGGTGGTGAGCGAACCGATACAGCGGGCGGTCGTGTCAGTAGCGGTGTGCGTGTACTCGAGAACAGTCATCGGCGAATTAGAGTGACCGGCAGTGCAGTGGTAGATGGCTTGTTGCGTTTCGTCCTGTGCCGTCGTGGTGATCGGCGGAGCCGTCAGCACTAGCTGTGGTGCCTGACTCGTCAGTGGGTGTGTCTCTCTTACCGTCAGAATTGTTCGTGGTAAGTCAGTCGTCGTAATGCGAACGCGATCACCGGGCGAAAGCTGCTGGACGAGTATCGCTGAATTGCGTGGATTCAGTGGTTTGGGAACGATCGAATGCTCGTCGGTGTTCACGCCTGCTCACCTCCCGTCGGGTTGGTGATGCACTCGACCTGCGCACCCGTCCGAAGCCAGGTGTATCGACCAGTCGGCGAGAGATCGTAGTGCTCGAGTTTGGTTTTGGTGTGTTCGATTTCGTCGTAGTAGGCGTACTGCAGTCGGTAGAGGTCGTGGGTTGGTGTCGCAACGTACAAGACGTGCTCGCCGGGCTCGGGGCCACGACAAGAGAGTTCGGGTTCGCAGTGCTCACACTGATAGACAATACCCGTCAGCGTCCGCTTCTCCGTGTGAATCTGGATTGGGTCCGTACACTCTAGGGCGAGGACCGTACTTCGGTCGGTCATTGCTCGGCCTCCCGTTTCTGGCGAAGGCGTTGACAGAGCTGGCAGGGTGCGTACTGATCGTCTTGTGCCGCTTCACGAGTGCAATAGGCGAGTGGGTTGTCGGTCTGCAGCGTACAGAGCGAGTGGTTGTCCGCGTCGAGTTCATGATAGGCAACGGCGTCGCCTGCATGCTGGTCGACGATGGCAACCGTCTCATCGCCAGGATAAGGGTCGGCAGCAATGCGCTGATCGCGTTCGGCATCGGAGAGGTTGCTTGTGAACCGGCTGTCACAGTAATGGGAGTCGGTGATCTGCACCGCGTAGGTTCCACACCGTGGACAGCGTTCGAATGTGTCTTCGATCTCCTCGGGGGTGATCGAAGTGGACGTGCGCGTCATCGACCATCACCTCCGATGGCTGTCGCTCTGTGGAGAGGGCGTTCAATGGGGTGCATTTACGCGCGCACCTCGGTTGGTGTGGTGTGAGTGGAGGCGTCGATGTCGTAGCACCGTTTGAGGATACGCTGGTAGTGCCTGCGGGTTTCTGCGTGGGTTTCGCCCGGTGGCGTCGAGGGGAGGTTTAGGTTGCCCGTTTTGGTGGTGACGACCGAGCGGTAAGTGTCGGTATCCTCGGGGATCTGGAAGCCCTCCTCGCCGTACTCAATCGGGCAACGACGTTCGAAAAATTGCTGGCAGTGCGGCGTGGCGTAAATGCAGTACAGGTAGGGCTCTTGGTCAGTGGTCTTGGTTCGGGTTTGGAAGCCCACGCGGAGTTCGACGAGGTACGCGCGAGTGATTGGCTCGTCGGTATCGGGCGTGGGTTGGTCTGGGTCCTGGGCGGCGGTGTCGGGGGTGGGTTCGAGGCGTTTGACGGGGTGGAAGGTTTTCTCGCCGAGGTGGGCCTCAAGGGAGAGGACACCGCCGTTGGGTTTCTCGTCGAAGGACGCCATTAGTCGTGTCCTCCGAGTATGGGTGGTTGGTAGTCGATGCGTTTTTCTACGGAAAGGGTATTGCTAGTCATGCTTCGTTGGTCTCCAGCGAAGCACGGGGAAGGTGTCACCAGCACCAACCTCATCTTCTGAGGTATCCCATGCTCCTATTGTCAAGTATGGCAACCCATGTACTTAATACTTCCCAATTGTGGGAAGGTTGCCTAATATGGGATTTATGGGTCTTGGAATCCAACCATATAATGCAATGGCTACTAAATCACTGAAATACGAGATGCCTCGACGTCGCGCGATACTCACTGATTCGGAACGGGAATTATTAGAAAAAGAGGAGAAAACAGATCGGCATTATCAAGCAGTATCTCGAGTTAGGCGTAAAATCAACGAAGAACTGACAAGGGATGTCGAAATTTTGGAAGAGAACCATTCTGACCTACTAGAAGAACTTCGCGAAGTTGTTTGCGAAACTGACTAACTTTGAAACTGAAATCACGAAAATAACTATACAAATTTATTACTTAATTGGGTATTAGGTATAGAGGTCCATGGAGAGTCCGATATTGATAAAAATCTTACCACATAGAATATCGAGTATCGATGCAGGACGTGCTTCAGCCAGCGAGTGACCCTTACTAACCGGGCGACGAAGTACTGGTCTACGTTTCCGAGACTGATCCCGATAGTGAACATCATGGAAAGCTGGACTCATCAGCTATATTCTATGGATCGTCGCCAACAGTGTGAACCAATTGAGTTCAAGAGCTTCTAGTAGAAACTGTATGACTAAATGAACTGGACTCTTGGACTACTCATTTCACTCCTAGGTCTCACAATCACCTACTTTAGTTGGAAAGCAACCCATTTCCGACGACCGACAGAAATCGAAGAAGCTGTCAGACAAACATATGCGGACTTTCGTGTGTTTAATGATGCGGACTTAGAGTTCACTGCCGTCAACGTCGTTGCTGCAAAACCTGGTTTTCCACGATACCTCTACAAATACATCCCTTTTGTGAAACGAGAAGGATTTGTCGAGGTTCAGCTCCATATCTCTCCGAAGAGTGCAGAGACAACCGCCCTCCCGGATATCGATGAGATTGAGGAACGAGACATCTTTCCGGATGATTCGATCGCGATTCGGAATGTTACGTGATCGGATAGGCCGGTTCAACAGGCAAACATGCTACTTCGGGTTCAGTTTCTCGAACCCCATCCGGTTATCAACGGTGTTCATGCGGTGATCGCCAGTGTCGTGGAAGCAAAAGCTGGAGATGTTGACGAACGCTTCAACACCAAATTCAAACATACCGATATCGAGCCAGCTGACTTGGCTGGTGAGGACGAAATAGACTAAGAAGGAAGAAAACCCATCGGATTAGGGAGCTTAGACCGCAGAATATTCCGACATACTTCCATGAGAACCCAGACTTGGGATCTATCGCAAGCTTATTGGGAGTGATCTCTCTCTCGTGCTTCATGTCTCTCAATCTGACGTCGACACGTCGCTCGGAGAGCGGTGTCAAACTGATGCGTGCTTGGCCGCTGCTGGTTGGTATGATGGGTATGATATGTGCTGTGTATTATCTCTATAAGCGGCTACAGAAGGTGTAATCGTGTTTTACTTCAACCAACAACATTATCTGGACGAACACCGGGCAGATAACTAAATCCCGGACTAAAGCACTGTCCTTCAATAGAGCTGAAAACGGGAATGAAAATCATAAATATTTTATAAATAGGATCCGAAAATCTAATCGACGTAGCAGCGACTATCGTCCAACCAAACCGGCTATGACTCTTTGTCTCGTTAGACGTCAGAGACCACCGACTAGTAATTGCTATATAAATATATTGGTTTTAGAGTTGCAGATTGCTAACGAATCCTGCGACGGCTTAATACCACTACCAGATAAGCTATCAATAAAGCTCCTATGAGTGATTGAAGACTGGCTAATGCTTGTACCACACTATTTGCCGGTTGGATATCACCATACCCCAGTGTAGTGAATGTGACCAGGCTGAAATAGAGATTAATCCATATTACTCTAATCGGCTCGGAGATTATTACTTGACGAAATGGTAATTCAAAAAACATTTGATGAAACGCACCTGATTGGGGTGACTGCCAAACGCCGCCAATTAGAGGATATATTAGCCCAAATCCAAGGATTACACATAGAGAGTTCACCACTACTCGTACCCAGCTTTCACCATAATTTGAAACTCCACGGTGAATTACGAGCTTCATCCATTGCCAGTAATGGCCTTCAGAGTACGCAATTTTCCGCCTCACGTTCTGTTCCCTTACAAAGTAGGTAGAAACATCTTCTAAGAGATAATTGTCCTGTAGTATCCGTTGGATTGCTCGATAAGTATAAATTGCCTTACTAAGTTCAACACTATCCCTCTTCGACCGATTCTTCAACCTACGTATGGACAGCCACAGCTTTGACTTCCAATCCCGTTGAGAGATATCTTTTATTAGTTCTGACTGCTTATAATATTTAGTGGCATGATTTTCCACATTCCAATCAGATACCGCCTCATATGAACATCTCTCTCCAAAGTCAGTTTCATCATCAAGCTGATTTTCTCGAAATTGTGCCTGGTAAAGGTCAGAACCTCGGAAATCTACATTAGCAAGGTTACATCGAATGAACTCTGATTTTTCAAGATCACAATTATTAATATTTGAAGATGATAGCGAAACATCTTGGAATGAAGCCCCTTGTAGTGGACTGCCTGAAAAGCAACTATTAACAACACTATCTCTAAATTCGACATTTCTTGCATCTCCATGGAGGAAATTAACATCTTTAGCCCCAAAACTCACATCTGAAAATATAGCGTTATTTACTGCGGAGTACGAAAGGTTACCATGCACCATTCTCACTCCATTAAATTCTGATTCAACTAAGTCGGAGATTTGGAATTGAGCTCCGCTGAGGTTTGTATCGGTAAATGTGGCTCTCGTCAGTCGTGCTCCAAAAAATACTGTCTGGGCACAATAACAATCCCCTATAGAAGATCCTCCAAGATCTGCACCAATTAGCACACATCCACCAAGCGGGACCTCATCTCCTAATTCTAACCGGCGTAGATAAGCACCATCAAGTCGGATATCGATAGTAGTATCAAAAGTATCTGAGTCAGGACCTTTATACAGCGTTCGTTTGTTTGGACGAGCAATATCTGCTTCATCATCCCGTGCTTGAGCAATTTGGTCTACTGATTTATCATATGTCTCCGCATGCCAGATACAGCGATCAAAATCCTCCCATTTTGGCCTCCAACAGCAAACCGCTCCATATTGCTTGCATTCATCTGGAACCTCACCGATTGAATAACCCCGTTTAATTAAATCATCATGCTTTTCCTCAATTAATTCGCTTGGATCAAAAACCTCACAGCACCGGTCTCTCGATGGACTGTTTCTAGGCGGGGATGTACTAACAGAAGCTTGCTTGACTTCAACTCTGTCCCCAGAATTCGATATTTCATCAATCCACTCCTGTATCTTCTCTAATCTACCCCAATTTGGAAGAAGATAGAACAAATAAGGAGTAATCGATGTAGGATGAGAAGCTTGCATGTTATTCAATGTGAGAAGGAAGCACAATGAATGTTTTCTTTTTATCAAAAGTCCCATACGCTTCGGTCATAACTCGATGGCTCATCTTCGGGGAAACCTGATTGCCTACGGCGTGATCGTCCCGCTGACGTACCTGCTCTGCCTTCGGACGGATCGTCACAAGGAATTCCGAGTTGGATTTCTGGCTGTTCTCTTCGTGCTCCCATCGATCATCTCTGTGGTGAGTCTGGTCGGGCCTGACTTCGCTGTCCACTCCCTACTCGGGGTCGATCCACACGTTCAATCGAGCAGGGGTTTCTCCACACTCGACAGCGCGTTCATTGGAATGCTCATAATCGCGGACTCTCTCAGATCCGTGAGCTGCTGGGAGAGCTCGCTCTGGCCGTCGATCGGGGTGCTGTTCTGCATCGGAGTGGCTAGTGCATTCTCGGGACAATCATGTCGGTTTGGTACATGCAGGAGTTGTTGGCGTTTCCGCCGTTTGTTGGTGGGACATAATCTGGACGAACACATCATGCCCAAAGAATGACTACTCATGAATGTCTCGGACTTCACATGGATGAGTTAGATTTCCCGAATATCATCACATTTTTAGATAACGTCGGGAAAGCTGATGAGGTTGAACGAGCATTAAATGAGAGATTCACGCAGCGGGATTTAGAAACTCTGAATCAATATCTCACTAGCATCGATTTCGACAAGGACAGATACGCGGTTTGGGGGAGGATGATTAGAAACGAACAGAACATGCCAATGATAACTGAGTTGACATTAGTCCATCACCTACGTCTTGTATACGGTACAGGAGCGGTAGATCTCCACGAACCAATCAGCAGTAAACCAAACTCTCTTGATTTCGATGTTCGTGTTAATATGAGTGGAACTAATGTTTGGATTGAAGTAACATATGAGAATTTGGATGAGAAAATAGACAAACCAGGATTCTTTTCACGAAAGATGACGGGGTTCCAAATTGATGACAAAATTGAGAAGGACTTTGCAGCGGCACGATCATCACTTGGAGAAGACGAGGTACTAATTCTAGCGATTTATTTGGAAGCACCGCCTCTCCAACAAATAATGACAGGTGTTAGATTGGCAGAAGGTGGAAAGCATGAGATACCAGCATTCTTAGACGGCTATCTCGAATTTAGTAATTTCTGGGATCCCACGTTCAACTATCAACCGTTTACTGAAAATGGAGAATCCTTCGGCAACGATCTCTAATTATTAACGATATGAGATAGGTGTTATAAATATATCTTTAACAGATTTTCTCATTTCGTAGAGTTATTGCATATTGTAGCTGCTAAGTCGGTACCATTCTTGGAAAAGAATACTGGATACACAAAGAACACTAGCAGTAAGGCTGCGATAACACCATAGAACATCATTTGAGTAGATGAAAACATTATTTTGCCAATTGAATCTGTCTTTTCACTAAATCTAGATGCATCCATATTGAAGAATTGGTCATCAGACTCTAAGCGCTCAATTCGAACCCATTTGTGTAATTCTCGGTAGTTTCGTTCCTGCTTTAGATAGTAGGAATCAAGAGACCAGAATGCAACCAGTGGAACGAACCCAAATAGTGTCTGATAATTCCCCGTTCGGAATAGAATCACAGCAACGACGAGGGTAATTGTCCAACCCTTGATTTTTGATGAGTTATTCGCCTGTCTTTCGATAATAGCTTGAATAGACTGTAACTCGTGAAAGTATGCATCTGACGGCTCATGTCGGGGTTTCTCAGAATCACCTTGATCCTCTTCGGTGGACATCAGTTACCTACCAGCAAGTTCGGCTGCCTCTTCGATCCAGTCGCCCATATTTTGCCGTCCACTATTCAGAACCCAATCTTTGGTTTTATAGTACGATGACGCTGTCCGAGTACTGCCATCTTCGAATTGTATCTGATGGTTATCAAGTGGGTTTAGACCCCTAGTATCTGTGTTACCATATTGGTTCTTAATTCTATGAATTCGGACTCCAAGCAGGCCGTTTTGTCGGTTTATACTCTGCTTGATTTCGTAGTTCACCCAATTCCGGTCGTACGTCTCAGCACCAATCAGAATAACTGTGACTGAGGTATTTTTTAATTGGTCGTCAATCCAACTCTCGATTGCATCATCTCCTTGTTGCTTCAGTTCTTCCCACTCTGCTGAGTCAATAAACCCCTCTTCTGTAATTGTTGGACCCTCCACAACGTTGCTGTTGCGGACTACTCCTGCACGCCAGTTGTCCCGCTCGTAATGGAAACTGAAAAACACTCTTCGTGTCATTAGTATTGGTTATATAGCCTTCACCTATATAAATTATTGGGATGGTGCTAAACGTAAGAATACAATATCGTAAAAAAGCAAATAATTATCACCGACCATATAGTGTGATAGCTATGGGAGACTGCGTGTTTTGTGATATTGTGTCTCGGGACGCCCCTGGGAGTATTGTGTATGAAGATGATGGCGTCTTAGCCATGATGACTCTTCGACCCATGAGCAGAGGCCATACCCTTGTGATACCGAAAGATCACGCAGCGTCTTTATCAGAGCTCACCAAAGAAACTGGAGGAAAGCTGTTTGAAACAGGTATGGACCTTGCTCAAGCAATTCGGAGCTCCGAACTAGAGTGTGAAGGAATAAACTTCTGGCTGGCGGATGGAACCGCTGCCGGTCAAGAAGTATTCCATGTTCACCTCCACGTATTGCCAAGGTATCAACAAGACGGCATTGAGCTTGTAGGCCCACGCTTTGACTTGAGCCGTTCCCAGATGGACAATGATGCTGAAACGATAAAAAAAGGACTTGACAAGAATTGAGCACTCTGCTTCCCAGAAGATAATACTCGTCACCCATATCCTTTCTCACTTCTGCTCAAATCTCCAATAATCAGTTATAGGACAACTGGATAACCTACCGTAGTAGAGTTAGCACTCTTCTAACTCATCTGTCTCGAATTCGCCAGGAGAAACTGCCGACCTTTTTCTGCGATTGGCACATGGCTTTCTCTTCATCGACTCATTCGAGCTAGCTTTTCTAAGAAAGTAAGTTTAGAGGCAGCACATGAAGCAGAATACCTAAACATAGTCAAAGAGTTCGAGTACCGTCTGAACGCGATATCAGGCGAGATCGTCGTACTTCTCCAGCACCATCTCGAAGTAGGCATCGTCCATCAGGCGGGGATTTTGCACGCGGTGGAAGTCATTCAAGACGAATGCGGTCTGCTCGCGGTCAAGACCGTAGGCATGGAACGCTGCAGCATCAAGTTCAGTCTGTACTTCTCGCCGCTCGCTCATCTCCGTCACTGGCTCGATACCGCCCAACCGGTCGCGCATATCCTCAAACTCCTCGCCATAGCAGTTAAGCTGGGCTGCTCGAGTCGAGATATAGTCAAACCACTCATCGCCTTTGGTAAGACGTGGGGCTTGTGACTCTTTCAGTTTATAGAAAACGACGGTTGAGTCGATCTTCGTTCGCATGAGGAAGTCAAAGGGAAGACTGTTGAGTAGTCCAACAGCGACGAATAGCTCCTTGTCAGAGTAAACACGCTCGTAGACTCCATGGAGCGGAGATTCGGACAGATCTGACTTGTCGGGGGAAATCTGATACGGGCGAAGTTGTGGAGCCTTATCGTGACAGACGACCCCTCTCGGGAGGACAGACGCAATCAACGTCCGTTCATCGGTTGCTCGGGCAATATCACGATACACAATGCGGTACTCGGTACAGTCAAGTAGTACGTCCGCCTCGGAGAGTGGTTCACCTCGATGTTTTTCGAGCAAGTCGTTTACAAAACCAATCTGTGAACCCGATCCGTCGAACGCCTCGTACAGACTTCGCTTGAGTTTCGGAAGATTTCTTCCTCGAATACGGCGTTTCGCGCTTAGGTCAGGGTCGCTACTCTCGTCGACACTCCAGAACTTTGGCCCTTCCAAGTTATCCAAGAATGTAGGATCGTACATGAACTGATAGATGTTGCTCCCACCTAGTACCGGATAGTCGCCCCTGTCTTCTGATTCGACAAAACGATCAACATCATTTCCTCTATCCAGCTCCCGGTATGGCTCTACGTACCACTCCGTGTCAATTTGCTCTGAGATGGATGGATACTGAAGGATTCGATTCAAAATCTCCACTTCTTGTTGCGAATTGACATATGGGAAGATGGCAGCCTCAGGGGAATATTCGCGTAAAACACGACGAGGAATGGAAAGAGCGCGTTCATCGAACTCCTGTAATACGTCGACATCATGCTGCTGGAAAATGCCCTTGAGCTCACTAGTCGTTCCTTTGTTCTCGAAGACGAGTACCCCGAAGTTGTATCGGTTATCAATTTCGGGGAAGATACCCTTATTCTCGAAGGTTACGAGAGATTCGATTTCGGTCTCATCGAGCAAGTGAAGCCGGAGGTCTTTGGTCGAAGATCCGTTAAAAACCGCACCCGGTAGAACCTGCGAAACGTACCCATCGTCACGGGCAATCTGGAATACCCGTTCAAGGAATAGGGCCGACAAATCGTTCTCTGTGGCTTGAGTCCGACCGGCCACGGTTGGACGTTGGAGCTCGTAATCCTCGGCGTTATTGAAATACTCTGCCTGTATCTCTACATTCCGCTTGTATTCCTCCCAGCCTTGCTTAATCTCGGGGGTTCCCAGCAGTTTCTCTTGGCGAGCTTGTTTCGCTTTGGGAAGGAGCGTTCTGAACTCGGGGTCGAAACGAGTGAAATAGTCGTCACGTTGTGGGGTGATTCTGTCCCAAGGCGGGTTCCCCACAATTACGTCGAATCCACCATCTGCATAGACCTCTGCAAATTCGAGAACCCAATTAAACGGTTCCATCTCGGCCACCTGTTCGGGCGTAATGTCCTCGATACCAGCCGAGACAAAGTTACCGTGAATATCCTCAATCAGTTCCTTACGAGCATTGCTCAGTTTCTCGAACGCCTTTTTCCGGTGCTTTTCGGCAGTTTCACTGTCGATGGCCAGCTCGTGTTTCTCGATTTCATCAATAATTTTCTGATAGCGGTCGCGAACGCTATCCTCACTGAAACTCCCGAGAGTGTATTCTCCGTTGTCGGTTGTCTCAGGGAACCCAGTGTATCCAATGAGACTGTTGCCCTCTCGCAGGTTGAATGCGATATTTGGGAGGGCGAGTGCATCGTCTTCAGCGAGCTCGTCCACATTCTCGGTATCGAGTTCGGAGATAACTGAGAGCCAACAGCGTAGTTTCGCGATCTCGACCGCTGGGCCCATCAGATCAACCCCGTAAATGTTGTTCAGAACGGTCGTCTTCTTCAAGCGATACTCGTCAGGATAGGATTCGTTCTGGGCGTAGAGCGCCTTCCGAATGTTGACGATTTCCTCGAGAACCGACGTAAGGAAGTGCCCGCTTCCACACGCGGGGTCAACGACTCGAAACTCGTTGACCTCATCTAGAAGAGTACCAATAAGACTCCAACTGCCGGGTAGATCTTCGATGAGTTCGTACACTGAGTTGAACCGATTGGCTTCATGCTCGGGCCAGTCACGCTCCTCGACCAATGCGGTCTGGAACCGGTCTAACAGGGCCGGACGGACGGTCTTTTCAGCGCAGAAGCGTGTAATCTCGCTTGGTGTATAGTAGGCCCCGAGTTCCTTATTCGTGTCCGCGTTGTCGCTGGTGATGTAGTTGATAGTCTTCTCGAAAACATTGCCGAGAATGCTGGGGTCGAGGTCAGTCAGTGCACCTCCAGCGGAGAAACTGTACCGTTCCAGTAGATTTATGATAGAAAATAATACTGAGTTCCGAACGTCGAAATCCTCTTCCTTGAACTCGCCCCCATTGATGGTTGGCCGGAATAAACCGCCATTGAGGTAGGGAATGTTCTGGAATAGGTCTATTTTCTGCACCTGCGCTGGGCGGTCGTCCGGCTTGTTATTCATCACGTCGTAGAACAACGACTGGAGGAACTCCTCGTAGAACGATCCGGTATAAAACCCATTCTCGTACGTGTTATTGAGGGTCTGGAGAAGATCGGGTTGAACGAGGGCTTTGTCTTCGAGGAACTTGATAAAGACGAGTCGGTTCATCAGTTCAACCGCGAACAATCGGGCGTCGTCTTCGGTCGCTCCTTTCGGTACAACAACGCCGTCACCGACGAGTGAGCGAGGTGTTTCCTCTGCATTACCCATGATGCCGAAAACGTACCGAATGTAATCGTCGTAGAACTCGTCCGTGATTTCCTCCTGCTTCTGCTTAATGACCTGTCGGGCGTCTCCGGCGATAGAAACGAAGTTCTCGAACTCGAATGTTCGAATGAGCCGGGTTACTTGTTCTCTGTGTGCGTCGAAGAGGACTTTTGTTGGGTTGATCTGTTTTCCAACTTGGTTCTCGAAGAGTGCAAGGAAGACTGATTGTAAGTCTACTTCCTCAATGATATTGTGTGTATAGGAGTCTGGGTCGTACCGGATAAAAATCCAACGGAGACCGTCTGTAGCGAACCCAAGGTCGGACTCGAATTCTCGCTGGCTCAGCCAATCTCGTACCTGCCCAATACCGTGTTCTCGACTGTCGAGTTCCTTGTTAATGGGTTCGGCCTCGATGAGTAGGCGTGACGAGTCGATCTCTTGGTAGTTGCGGAGTGAGATCGTGTAATCAGCTACCTGTGTTTGTCCCCCGGAAAGGCCGCCAGCCTCGGTTGAGTATTCGTGACCGAGCGCGTCAAGGAGAGGATTTATGACGGCGTCCTGCGTGAACGACTCAGGTTGGAGACCGTCCTGTGTCATACTGCTTCTGAGGAGGTAGGAGCCAGAATCTGCCCGTAGAATACCCTCGAGTGTGTCGTCGTCAATCTGTTCGCGTAGTTTCGAGACCGCGGCGTTGATACTCTCGATGAGCCGGTTTACTTCGGCCTCGGTGACAGTCGTTTCGAAGGCTTGCTCAACGAACTCGGTAGGTACGGAGGAGGAATTGGATGACATGAATTGGAGCGGAATATTTCGAATTACTGGAGTCTGGTTGGGGAATTCAAATAAATATGCGGGTAATCGATTCCCGTGCCTATGATAATTGTAGCATTCTATATGAATACTAGATGTTCTTTTTTTAAGCAGTTTATGCTCGAGACATCGTCTCAAACGACTCGTGACCGCCAGACAACAACGACGAAGAGTAGGTACACGACACAACGCGAGGCGACCATATCGACAGCCGCTACGACGGAAACGAGCAGATCGACAACCACTACAACAGAGAATGAAGCAAACACAACTTAATCATCTATATAACGGGTGGTCTTCGCGTAGGTTCTTGCGAATCTCGCCCTCCTCGGTGAGCCCGGTCAAAACTTCAGATTCTGTCCGACGTGGCCACCTAAACTCCTCTGCACTATCACTGGTCAAAAATTATAGAATTAGCAGTCTGCTATTACACCGTAACAATACTATTAACGATCACAGTAACTCATACTAACAATATTTTCGTAACATTAATTGTAACCAAGTAACACCTCTTGTCATAATGGTCAACGAGAAATTCGAACCAAACGACCGCCAAGAGGCTATTTTAGAAGTACTCAAAGCAGGACGAGAAGAAACACAGCCCTGGGGCTATGCCAATCCAAAACGCCTCGAAGAACAGCTTGATACCCGTAAACAGTACATCAACCGGGAACTTCGCGGCCTCGTCGATGCTGGATGGGTTGAAAAGGTCAATCGAGGTCTCTACCGCTTCGTCGCTGACGCACGTGAGGACTAACTAATCGATGAACGAATCTGAGATCACAGCGTACGTCGAACGGTCCCAATCTCTCATCGACCAAGCCCCGCAAATGGATGAGGAAAATACGAAGGTAAAACTCATCCAACCGCTCATTGATCTTCTCGGGTGGGACGTGTTCTCGTCAGAGGTAGAACTCGAATATCCAATGCAAATCGGTCGGGGGAACACCCGTGCAGATTATGCCCTGCTCACCGAAACCGCCCCCGTCGTATTCATTGAAGCCAAAGGATGTGATAGTACACTCACTGACGCCGATCGAAGTCAATTGACGAGCTACATGCGACAGAAAGGAGTCGATTGGGGACTCCTCACAACCGGCAGCCAATTTGAGATCTTCCGCCGTCGCAAAGATAGTTCTCGTCCTGATGAGGTCTCATTGGCGCAGTTTTCAATTGCTGAACTTGAAGACAATTGGCACATCTTGGAACTCCTCTCAAAGGAGCTCGTCAAGACTGGCGAAGCAGACACGATTGCACATCGTATTGAAGCACGACAGCACGCCGTTGAAACACTCCAACAGCAAAAAGAAAGCCTCGCTGAGCGAGTGACGCAGCTCGTAATCGAGGAAATTGACGATTCGCTAGCTCAAGAAATCGAATCAAACTCAAAGGAGTACATCGATTCGCTGATTCACACGCTCGCAAACGGTGATGAAGCAGATCTCCCGGTTGTTGAAAACGGGGAAGAGATTGTGACCGCTTCGGATGAAGTTGTCTCTGATACTCCTTCTATAGTCGATACAGAGTTTGTCGTCCATCTTTCTGCAAACGGGGATCGCGTGTGGTCATGCGCTGAGGAAAATCAATCCGATGTGATGGCAGAAACGGTTGATCTCCTGATTCAAGAGTACGATCTCATCGATCAGTTAGAGTCGTTTCCCTATGTTCCTGGCTCCAAAAATGCGATTCTTAACTCAGAGCCGACTCATCCCACCGGTGAGCCAATGCGCCAAACAAAGGATCTATCGGATGATTACTATCTCTATGTCGCGTTGAATCAGAAGAGCAAGAAACGGTATCTGACGAAATTCTCCGAGCTATGTGGTCTTTTTGTCGAGTTTGACGGTGATTGGTGAGGACATCACCCTTCACATTCATTTATCTCTCACCAGTACCCTCATTCGTAGCCGGAGGCAGGTGCTTCCAAACCACTGTGATTTCGGTTTGTTGAGCAGGCGCTTCGATCGTTAGAGACAGAAGAGAAATCTGAGAGTCCACGGGAGAACCATGGGTTGAGTCACTTGGCTTTTGTAAAGTTGGTGTGCAGCTTGATTATCGTCTCCGGATGCGACGATTCCCCGTAGTCGTACATATAGCCTCCCCGTGAAATATCAGCTGTGACCAACCCCTTTTCTCCCTGTGAGTTATCCAATTTCTTGAGGGTCACTGACGCGGTGTTTACGTCAGCTGGCATCAAAAAAATCTGGACATCCTTTGTTTCTAGGTATCGTGGGTCTTTCCCATCATGGCTAAGTTCGATGCGGTATGGGACATTTTCACTCGCTAGCACGGTCGTTGAAGTCAGTCGTTCGATTTCGTCCGGCATTTCATCCGTGGCGAGCCACACGTTACTGGTTCTCGCCATTTGTTCTTCACGTTTCATCTCAGCAAGGGTTCGGCCGGAACACCCAGCAACCGCGCCGAGCGCTAGGATCGTCCCTGCCCCCTTCAGAAATTGTCTGCGTTGCATAGTTTATCCCTCCATTCCAGGAATTTGTCCTCGCCAAAGCCGCTGGCAAGGGTATGATAAAAATCGAGAACAACTTAGGCGTCTAATTTCTTGATAAGTTGTTCGAGTAGTTCGTTGGTGCGGCGTTGTTCAGCCGCGATAATTGCAATGTTGTGTTCTTCGATTCCATAGGAGCCTTTGCCGATTGGTGCTGGGCGAACACGAATCCCTTCTTCGAGTAGAAACGCCTGCATTTCCGTTTTGCCTTCCTTCTTCATCTTTGCCAGTTTCTCGTCGTTCTTTTCCTGTATTTCGTCTAGTTTATCCTTGACACCAAACATTGGTCTCACCTGTTGTCCTCGCCAAATCCGCCGGCGAAGGTACACGAAATCATTAGTAGTGGATGGTGACCCCGCCCGTCCGAATCGATAGGGCAGAGAGGTCACCGTTCGTCGGCACCGTAATCGTCGTCGGTTCCACCACGATACTATAGTCACCAATCGGCGTCGGCACCGTTGCCGCACCCGTCCCGGCAATCGTCACTGTGGTATCGCCTTCGACGATCGTTACATCGCCATCAGCGCCCGCTCCCGTGGGGATGACCGGCGTGACCGGCGTGTCTGTGGGTTGGTCGGTTACGAGTGACCCCAACCAAATCCCACCGAGAAAGACGGCAAAGATGAGCGCCGCGGCCACTAACAGGGTAAAGAGTGTTCCGAACACCCCAACAAACAGGCCGGTCAGGCGGAAACGTCGCCGCCCACGTCGCTGTTCATTTACGCGGTTGTAGCCTTCGTCAAATCCACGGTCATACTCGGTTCTATCTGTGCGCGAATCTTGTTTGTCAATCATCGTGTGTATCACATCCACCCTCCAAATGACGACGCGAGTCGTCGGAGAGGTACGTCCGAAACGGGAATTTGACAAATTCTTTAGAATATATCGTTATGCTTGGTCGCCCTCAGCAGCCAAGTTTGTGAATTTTGTTCTCTGTAAGTCATTAGCAATATTTATTAAATGACTAAATTTATGACATACGTACCTAAAGCAGTGGACGGAGTACGAACGTCGGTGAGAATACACACATGTGGGTACACGCCAAGCTGTTCTCCCAGTTCCCCGGCTTGTGGTTGCCGCCCGCCTGTCATCGCCAGTGACCGCATCGCGGTGTGACTCCTACGGGATTGGCCCACCCCTGATCGTTCATTGGCACAAACCTTTGCAGGTCGCCCGCCTCCCGATTCATTTTGTTAACTGTGGAGTGGTGAGGGACAATGCCCTTCATCTCTCCTCAAGATACATGTACGCCATCTACCATGATAAACGTTTGTAGTTCAAAGTGAATTTCCTTGTTGAGAAGGAAAGTAGATAACCAAGTAGAACCTATTAGTACTTCAGGTGATGAAAATGTCGCGTGGGTCCGTAAACGAGAACTTCGAACCGACTGGAGATTCAGAAAAAGTACTAGATGCATTCAAAGCCGGGCGAGAAACCAATCATCCATGGGGACGACATACTCCTCGGTCAGTGCAAGAAACAACTGGGATTACCAAAGGCAATGTTGAGTTCTACCTACGCGAACTGACCAACGCGGGATGGATTCGACGCTATACTCGCGGGCTCTACGAGTTTGTTATGGATCCCCGCGAAGCCAACGACGAATAACTTCAAATTCCGGGAAGGCGTAGGACTAAACCCTTTCGCGTAGAGGACTGCATGTATCACGTGAAAACATGGATGATATAAGCGACAGTTCATAGCTGGTGACTGTCACGGAAGAGCTTGACGTACTTGATCACAACAAAAACAGAGAAAGCGATTCTGCCGAAAACTGACTCTTGATTCTACTATCCTATTCTTCAGAGGGATTGCTATTCCGCCCGAATCCAGCTCACACAACGCGCCTCGGGCTTTTTCTTGCGAATCTCGTCGCTCTCATGGAGACGACTCAGAACGTTATAGGCCAACCGTCGCGACCATCCAAGTTCGTCCGCGATCTCACTCGTCATGTAGGGTTCGAGCGGCCGTATGATCTTGAGTACATCCGCTAGCTTCTGTTCCTGAACGTACTCGTCTCCCTCTCCTCATGTTCTCTCATTTGGCTCGTTCTTCTGGATTTGGGTGGTCTCAAGGTTAGTATTGTATACTAACGTTTCGTGGCCCAAATCTTGACCGCTCCTATGATCATCCCGTTTCGTCCGCCGACCTATCGTGCCCTTTCAAAGTCATCTACTCATGCTTCGTCGTGAATATCCTCCGTAAGCGTAAAACCGACCGTCCACTCGATAGTCTCCGATGGTGGTTCTTCTGCAAGTCGTGACGTGAGTGTTTCAGAAATCACGTAGTCTCCAGGTGCCAACCCATCTGTCCCAGCGCGAATCTCATACGTTCGAATGATGGTCTCACCTGGTTCGATTCGTGTTCCGATCCCAACTGAATTGACTTCCAATTCCCCATCTCGGAACGATATATGACCACTCGATGCATACTCACCCCACAGTAAAAATGAGCGATCGTCACTGTCTGCTTCAGCCCACAGGACACTCAATGGTGGGGACGGTCCACTCATAATGACTCGTTCCTCGTCACTTCGATTGGTTACACGAAATTCAATCGTACCAGGTGATTCTAATATGACCCGCTCATTTTTCAGTTCGGCTGTTATCGTGAGTGCTGACGGAGTATCGGGTGATCGCCGGTAGAGGTCGACGCCGATATGTGTCCAAACATCATTGGTTCCGGCGTCCCAGGTGAAAAAATCGGTCTCCTCGATGAGTTCAGCAAGCCCAGTCGGAATGTCGTCTGTCCAAATTTCACCCTCTTGCAGTATCGTCTGGAGCGTTTCGCGATGCTCTCGATTATCGAGCGTCGGGATATCGACGATCGTTGGATTCGTGAACTCGTCAGCAACGGCTTCAGCAGAGAAATAGGCGGACGGTCTGAGATGATACGAGTGTGTAGGCATCACCGTAGTCGTGGTGACCGTAAAGTCCGAGAGAGTATAGCCATCAACTGAACTCATATCAACTCAGACGCGTGCACCGCTCATAGCTGTTCGGAGCACGATCATTAGCAACGTTATTCTTAGCAAGAGCGATTTCAAAAGCAGTACTGCTATAGTTTGAGACGACCATTATAGGATATGAAACAACTGTACCAATTCATTCTCGTTGCATTTCTTGTCTTCTTCATTATCGCCGGTGTTGGTGCAGTCATACTTCCCCCGGACTCATTTTCAACGCTTCCTGTTAGCATCCTTGCCCTCGTCGTCTGTTGGCCAATTGCGTATTGGTTTACATATCGTCAGTATCCAGGCACTATGTGAGCCAAGCAGTCGATCACTGAACAAAGACCACGTGAACTTCCTGGACGGTTTCCACACTAAATGGATACAATCTACATTCACGATCATGGTGAGTACGCCGAAAAGCCTCGTCCAGTGAAGTAGAATCCGAGTACCACTAATCCAGCAGCACCGAACGTAATCAAGCTATCAGTGACAGCAATTCCAAACAGACCGAACATCGTGAAATGAATGCCATAGAGCATGTTTCGGACAGCTCCAAGCTGTGTGAGATCGTCTTCAAGCGCCATATGAACGACAAGGTTTCATTCGTTAAATAGCCTCACCAAATTTTGCCATGTCTTGGCGAGTAGAACCTTAAGTTGCTAACATGCATTTCACATCAAAGGACGGCCCCTCACTGACAACAATGGCTTTTCATTGATCAACTATTCCCTACGAATCCACCAGATAACCACCCGCGGACTCAACTTCCCCCGCTCAATCTCTCCATCCTCATGCAACGCTTCAAGCCGCCGGTGAGCGGACGGCCGCTCGATCTCAAGCGTATCCGCTACCCACCGAGCGGTCACTGCCGGAAACTCTGACTCGCGCATAGCTGTCAGAATATCGTCGTCAGTCGTTTCCTCTGCAAATTGCCCACGAGTATCGCGCTCTCTCTCGTCTGTCATCGTAGCCCTCAGTTCACTATCCACCAACTTAAATCCATGCACTACGTAGTACTTCGATAGTTTTAATACGACGTACTACATAGTACGTGGTAAGGAAGAACGGTGCCCTCGGGCGTGTGTAGAAACGCGCCGGGTGTACCAGCACCCGGCACCGGTCTTCCTAATGCATGCCTGAAAGACCATGTCAACGAAATCGCCTAGTGAACTTGAAGCTGACGAGACGGCACAGAAACGCGCACAGTGGGAACACTTCTCCTTCGACGTCGATGCCCCCGGACTCATCGACGTCACTAACGAGAGCCACGAGAACCCCGAAGAGCACCAATACGTGGTCTCCATCGACGACGTAACTCATGAGCTGATGGCCTGTACGTGTCCGCACCACATCCACCGCAACGCATACTGTAAGCACATGGCCGCCGTCGAAACCGCAACCGACGACGGAACGCTTGAGGCGTTCCCTTCGGAGGACGACGAGACGGACGAAGACGATGCCGAACCGGCAGAGTGCGACTGTGACGGCCTCGGTGGCTTCCCATGCTGGCCGTGTGTGAGAACGGGACAGAAGGAACTGCCGAACTAACCACCACTCAGCCCTATTTATCCATGTCTCGCCAAGTGACGTTCTCAGATATCACCGACCAGCGAACGCTCGTAGAGAGTATGAGTGTAGCACTTTCAAAATATGAGAACTCACCGTAACACAACAGCCCGCTCAGACCACGAGTAGCTGTCCCAGAAAGATCACCGTTATTAAGAGCGATAGACCGGCCATCGCATAGGCTGGTGGTTCGTGCTTGGTTGTTTTGCGTTCTTGTCTCTCGGGATTCCGCAACCTGGTGTGGCCAGTAAACAGGATCGTGAATGCAACGCCAGCTCGGACGATACTTTCTAAATTCAGCTGAAACTGATTGACTGCACTCAATTTTAGAAGGTTGAATCATACTCGTAGTAGTCGGTTTTGTCAGAAATTAGTGTTGATGATTGACTTGGTTAGTGAAGTTGTTGCGTATTCGTTGTGCCGAGAATGTGGAAATATAGATTTTCTATATAGTGGAAATGTACTCCCATATGAAAAAATTGGCAAACATTAATTAGATTGTTGAAAGTATTGCTAGTCTAGGGAGCATAGATCATGAGTGTCAGAGAATCAGCTAATAACTTCACAGAAACCGTCGCTGGTATTATTCTTAACATCATCAGATTTATCTACGGCTTAGTTGCCTTCATTCTACGTCTCCTGGATTTTGTTTACGTTCGAGTCAAGGATGGCATCGTCGGCAAATCAAATATGAAACGCATGCTTCGGGGGAATATCTCGGTTGCACAAAATGACTTACTAAACTACACGATAGAATATAATCAAGATCGATATGGAGACGGCAACGGTTCTAGAACCGCAAACATTCCAAAAATCAAACAAGCTCTCGAACTGAGTTCTATTGACTCATATGAAAGAGGCTTCGGTGGCTGGACATCTAGTAGCTCATTAAGCCTGCTTCCGTTCTTCAGCAAATATGATTATGAATACACCGATGGCGAAGAGATTGAATTACCGTCGTTACCGCCGTGGGCTGTCTCTGCATATCGACTTCTGAATGAAGCTCAGAAAGACTTCCGTTATCAACCAGCGGATGCTTTGCGTTCTTTCTACTCCGCGAAAAGATATCTCCTACGTGGAAAACTGGACCTCTATCCCGAGCTAAAAACAATCGAAGCAAAGAAGATGCAAGGAGAACTTCAGGATTTACCGGCCTCCTCGCGAAAGAGTTCGATTTCCGATCTGATCTGTGATGAAGACGGAGATCTAAAGGACATCTTGTCAGAGGAGGACATAATCGGTGCAAACGAGATACTCCATGAACACAACATCGACACCTTCGCAGATATCGAAAACCTTCGTGTGAACATTCTCAACTTCGTCTTTAGCATAATCATCATTGCGGTGGGTGTGATTCTCTTTTTCCCATTATTCTCAAGTTTCCCCTCGTCCGGAGCCGACTCCAACCTTAATGCAGTATTATCCAATCCCGAATTTAACTACGAAGCTAGTGTGTTCTTGCTTGCGACCACCTTCGGCGCAATCGGCGCTTCGGTCAGCGGCATCTTGACCCTCAACAAAGAAGGGAGAATCACACAAGCCTCAGAACGAATCCTCGGCTATTGGCTAGCCTTTGTCCGCATTGTCATTGGCGCTGTCTCTGCACTACTTATCACGCTTCTCCTCCAATCCGGGAGCGGCGGTGAGATGTCTCTGACAATACTAATGGGCGTTGCTTTCGCGTCTGGGTTCTCAGAACGACTTCTCCTCTACTCGGTCGAAACTTTCGAAGGAACCGTCGTCGGTCCATAACCAAGCACACCCGAGTTTTTTCGCACATATTCCATTTCAATCACCCCACTCTTATGTTCGGAAAGGACTCTTAGAGGTCGGAGCGGAAGGAAAAGATATTTTTCTGACAGATCGTGTACAATCGACCTGCGGTTGAGCGAGATCTTATTTGTGTCGACTAATTGCCGACGAGTAAACACAAGATACAAGACCTATACTTCCGCAGAGAATCAGGATTACAGTCAAGTCCCATTCAAGTTGAAGCTGTCCAGCTGGGAGGGTGACGGTTTCGTCAAGGTGATCACAGTCGGACTCATATTGGGGTGAAGCCGTTCGACGCTAGCTCTTGAGACCATTCTACCGGTACTACGCTTACCACCTTTCTTATTTGCCATCATTGAACGGAGTAATCTTCACCCAGATTCTCAATCTAGATGTTATCGGGGCAAACTCGCTGCGAGATACGGTTGGTGTCTTGATGAATGAGAACATCGCCAATATTGAAGTGGCTTTAAAAATTACACTGTTAAATACATCCTCTGAATTCAGCACGGCCTTACCAAACTGTCCGTAATTGGGGATTTCAGCAGGGCCGATAGACTGAACATGCGTAATGAACGATCTCAAGCCCTAGCTCAACAACACACCGACTACCACCAGCGCTGGTAACCGAAAGGAAAGCGTCCCGCCCGAATAACCGCTCCTCGTGACCAGTGGACAGTCGGCCGGCAGAAACCAGACGGGGGTGCCCACCCAGCTGCAACACACCGGATTTCATCTGTTTTTCCACTGGACAGACAGCCAGTTGGAGTTCTCTTAACCGTCCTCTTGGTGACACACCGGATTTCCTTTGCTTTTCACCGGATCGACAGTCAACCCCTGCTCCTGACAGTCCCGCTAGTGAGACACCATAGTTCCGTGGTAGACAGCGCTCACTCGACAGTCCCACCGCTACTAAACCTAACACTCTCCTGCTGGTACGGAGAGGACAGTCCACCGGGCTCTCACTTGCTTATCTCTCCTGTGTTGCTCAGTCTTGAACAGTCCCTCCAGCGGGACACCGCCGGAGTCCAGGGCGTGATGGTCGCCAGAGCAGACAGTCTCCTGTTGGTGGCCGGCGCACACGCGCCAGTCGTTGGTGGACAGTCCCACGTGCAGTAACGCCCGCTGTCGCGGGTCGCTTCAATGAAACTGCGGTATCTAACAGCAGACGGCACCCCAGTGGTGGGCTTGAGTTGGCACCCAGATTATGCCGTCACGGCGGCACCTCAGACGGTGCGTGCTCCTGTTAGCACCCGGATCTACGTGAAGACAGTGGGCACCCAATTATTACAGCTGCTGGCACCCCACTTTCGTGGCTCATCTGATTTTGTCGTCCTGTCTCGTAGAGGGACTGTCAGACCTCGTCGCTCTTAGTGACTGTCCTGTGCTGGCTCACAGCCAGAAAGTCATTCCGCTGGTGTTACCTCATGAATTCGGAGCGAATACTGCTCGGGCAAATCCTCAATTCTCATCCGTATCTTCAACACTTGCTCTTGAGCTGCCAATTCCTTCATCACCACACCTTGCGACCGCTCGAACGACGCGTTGCCAGTTTTGATCTCACAGTAATATTTCGCCAGCTCACAGCCATCCCACCCATCTTTCGCCCGGACGACACAGTCCGGTGCCCACCGTTTCACCCCTTCTCGATGGTCAACCGAGATCGGCTTGCCCCTTTCAATTTCGAGAGTCAGCCCGGACGCTAGCTCAGTATCATCGAGTTGTAAATCCTCCTGCACAAAGTAGTAGAGTGCGTGGGGTTTCGATCCGCCTGTCACGATTGCCTCCCCAAGTGCCCCGTAGAGATTCGCACCAACATCGAACGTCCACGTCTCACCATCAGTTGTAGCTGGTTCTGAAATCGATGGTGTGTGATCAGCAAGAAGATAGGCTTCTATATCTCGCGAGTCATTCGTGGGTGCAGCCTGAATTCGCAGTGATCCATCGGCTGCCGATAACTGCTCCGCATACGCTTCTGCATGGTCTCGTGACCCGAAGTCAAGAGTACGGCCATGCGTCGTAATGATCTCCAAGAGTGTGGAATTTACTTCGAGGGCGTTGTCTTTCACTTCAACGGCAAATCCCGTTCGATCGCCTGGTATGATTGGATCAGCGGCGTATTCATTGCTCGCTCTCTCTTCTGGCGACCGCTCAACGAGACGTCCCTTGTCGAATTGCAGTTGCACCGTGTCTGAGTCACGATCGGGCATTGAGTCTCATTTGTCGTCTCTTCATCAAAAAATTCGATGTTCTTCTGAGTCACTAAGTACCGTGAATATGCGCAGTGCTGTATCAACAGTCGTCTATCGCTGTCTGTGCCGTTCTTGTGTCACTGAGTGACCCGTAGCGTTTTGTGCTACCTCTTCGAGTATCCGAATAGAACCCATGCCAACTACTAACGACCGCGTCGTCGTGGTCGGAGCTGGCGTCTCGGGGCTTGCCATTGCCCGCGAACTCGCACCCGATCATGACGTTATCGTCCTCGACAAAGGCGGTGTCGCCGCAGATACTTCCTCCCGAGCATCCGGGATGATTTCGCTTTCGCTTGAACCGTTTCCCGATGAATGGGCGTCGTTCGCCCTATCACAGTTCCGGAACCTTGACGGGCAGGGCGTCTTTTCGTTTACAGAGCGCGAGACGGTTCGTCTCGTTCCTGAGGCGAACGCCGACCTATACACTGATCAAGCACCTGGTGGTGGAAAGTTTCTCACCCAACAGGAACTGGAGCGCAGATTCCCAGAATCGTTCGGTGACCTCTCTGCGTACGGAGGTGGTCTTCTCTACGATGGTACTGGTTACCTCGACGCACTCGACTATGCAATGACGTTGAAGTGGGCCGCAGAACAGAACGGAGCAGGAATCTTCCGCGACCACGAAGTCACGGATATCCGAGTCGAAGACGGTACGGTGATTGGTGTTAAGACAGAGTACGGCGTTATCGACGCCGACCACGTCATCTACGCGACTGGCTGGAAGACGCGCGACCTCCTCGCCGATCACGTCGCACTCCCAGTGAGGCCGCTCCGGTGGAACGCGGTCGTCATCGAACCGGACAACCCACTTCCGGACGACTGCCCCATGGGTTCTGAACCGACGATGCGAATATACTGGCGGACGACCGGCCACGGTAACGTACTCGTTGGCGGAAATGAACACCTCCTCGACGACCCGGAAGGCACACCGATGGGCGTTCAAGAATCGTTCCGCGAAGGCGTGGTTGACGACGTCGCACCGCTGCTCAATGGGGTTGCTGCAGGAACTATCCGCCGAGAAGATTGCTGTCCGTCCGCGGACTGTGCCTCACCCGATGGCCTTCCTATCATCGACACCCCCCAAGAAGCACCGGACGGGCTCGCGGTCGTGACCGGTCTTCACGGCCGAGGCGTTATGCTCTCGCCTGTAACTGGGCGCGCCGTTCGGTCGCTGGTCACCGGAGAGGAACCACCCTTCCCGATGGCGCAGTTTCGGCTCGATCGGTTTGACGACAGATCCGCTGATTTTGATTATCTAAGCCACTGGGGTGCAGGGGAAGACGATTGAGTGCCGTAGTATCTGTTGCTCATCGCACTCAGGAGAATAATCGCCGATTCAACCAAGTGGATTGGGACAAATGAGTCCATTCAGGTGTTCATCTCGTAATCAGAGAGCCCCGAACCGATCGAGACCAAAGGAAGACTCATCGATCTGTGACTCATCATCGGTCGCAATGGGGTATCATTGTTCAGTGTAGCAGGACGGTTATCAACGTGCTTTCAATTGTGTTAAAATCCGTGAAACGACGGCTCCAGTGGAGTATCCGACCAATCCGATGAGTATTGCGAGTAGGAGACCGAATTTAACCCCGTATTCAATGCCACCAAGGAGTTCGGCGTGTGCAGAAGCATATCCGAACCCCAGCATCCGAGGATGGTGATACCGGGTGGAGTTCTCCCAACTGCTAGTAAGGTATCCTACCAGTGGTGGAAAAATGAACCACCAGAGGCTGACGACCCACAGCGAACCGATAGTCGGCCCGAGACCCGCACCTAGCACTCCTGCACCAAAAGCGATTCCGAATGCTAGTATGAGCCAACCGAGAGAAAGACCGACATTCAGCCCAATCACGAATCCACCAGAGGCCAGTACTAAAAGGCCAACCACTGTCACGAGAAGAATAGCCCTGCTCTGGGCCTTTCCGACGATGTGCTGCCGCCAGACCCAACCATCGTCGGAATAGTTCATTATGATTAAGTTTGCAGTTGTAGTCAATAGCTGTTTTGGATAGGTTAATATCCACTATCTGTGCGAACAAAGTGCCAGACTTGTGGCGGGCTGTCATGCTGAATACATTCTCTGAATCGGTCAATGCATTTTCAACCAGTCGAGAAACTGCTGCGATAGGGGTATGAAAACTTCTGCGAATCACTCTTAGCCATCGAATCACACGGATGTCCGATACCGATAAAAACTCACCACACAGAATACCGAGTATTGATAGAGGACGTGCCCCAACCAGCTAGCGACCCCTACCAACTGGGCGACGACGTACAGATCTACGTCTCCGAGACTGATCCCGATAGTGAATACCACGAGAAAGAAGGCACCATCACGGACGTCCTGCAGGACAATCTCGAAGACGAGACTGGGCGCGAACTGGACTTCTACAGCTACCGCATCAAAACTAATGGTGAGGAAAAATATGTCTGGTTCCGGCATCGTGACTTGGTGCCTGTATTACAGTAACCAATTACCGATACGTCCACTGCAATGGCCAATAACGAACGCAAGCCAACGTGGCTACAAATCCAAGATGCACTCAAAGTCAACAAGAATCGCCTTCGCAGTGCGTGGCTCAAGGGAGGTTTTGTGAACCCGCCCAAAGAAGTCGCGCAAGAGAGCGACATCGCACAATTTTCAATATAATTATTTATGAGACTTTTACCTAACACAAAACTTATTACAAAAGTTTCTAACTCCGAAGCATGGCACGACAGACACGACGACGGTTTCTCCAAGCGACTGGTGCAGTAACTGGTAGCGTGTTTCTCGGTAGCGGTGTTGGAAGTGCAACCTCTGCCGGAGCAAACGTTGCATTCGCGCCAGAAAATGCGTGGCCAACACCTGGAGGAACGATTGGAAACACACGAGCAACACACGCAGCAGGACCAACGGGTCCATATCTCCAGACACGATGGAAGGTTGGTGAATCACTATACTCTCCTGGGAGTCCAACTGTTGCAAATGGTATCGTATACTTTAGCGGCACCCCAAGCGATGGAGGGGAAGAGGGAGCAGTATTCGCATATGATACAACCAGTGGGGAACGGTTGTGGAAACAAGATAATGTTCCCACGGAATTCCGACTTCCTTCGGAATCAGGCGCGAATGGCAGATTGGGAGATCCTAACTCGCAACCAATTGTATCTGGTGGATCACTATATATTTCGTGTGATGGGATGGTGCCGCCATATTCTGGCGATGGGTTGATAGGCGTTTATTCGCTGAATGCAACAACAGGGGAGATTCAGTGGCGCCGTGCCGATCTTGGGACACCAGTGATTGGCGTGACGAATGATCGGGTGTATTTTGGAAGTGGCGCCCTTGATACAGCGACCGGTCAGTCGATTTGGGAGATAGATAGTCAAGAACAATTGATGGGTGTCGATGGTAGCACTCTGTATACGCGTGATTGGGACTCCGCGGCTCAGACCACTGTGATTACTGCACGTGATGCTACAACTGGAACGAAACAGTGGCAAGTTGGAAGGGATCTCGGTCGGATAGTGGGGACTTCCATAACTTCAGAAGCAATATACGTAACAAGCCAGTCTCTCGAGGAGGATCCGTCACTAACTGTCTATGCTCTCTCTACAACTGATGGGAGCATCAAATGGCAGTCTCCTGCTCCTGCTCGTGGAACAGCACCAACAATAGAATATTCTCTAAATGGGACAGAGGAACACACTTATACAGTGGATAGAGATCCATATATTAGTGCTCCTGCAGTTGATGAGTCTCGACTATATGTCCTTACTCGTACTTATGCTGATGAAATTATAGATCCAGTTGAACAACCTGATGGGGAGTATCTAGACTCTTATAGTACACTCTATGCGTTTGATCGGTTTACTGGCGATGAACTGTGGCGGTTTGAAACGGCAGCGCAAGCCTTGGCAGCACCAACTGTGGCTGACGATACTGTCTATTTCATGTGTAGATATCATGACTTCCCAAATGAGTATGGCCTCTCTTGGGGTACCCCTGCAATGTATGTGCTTGATACGCGGACAGGTGCAAAAAGTTGGGTCTCTGCAATTGATGCCGATTCTGATTCCTTCATTACGGCTCCGACGGTTGTAGACAAGAGTATCTTCCTCACAGTTCAACCCATTGGAGAGTATCCTGTTATATATGCGTTAGAGAGTACTCAATGTGGTGAATCCATCCCAGACGATGGCCCCCAAACTGTGAGAAATGATCCAGCTACCACAGAAAAGCAAAGAACCCTGAGTAGATCTGGTGCTGCACGGCTAGATCCAGACTCATTTCCTAATGACGTAGAGCCGTTGGTTTCCAGAGAGACACATCCTGCAAACACTGGGACCGTATCGCCACCCACTGATCACTCCTTACTGTCTCCTCGCGATTTTAACTGGCGATCTCCTCTTGCGTTCGTTAGCAGTATCGGTGCAAGTGCCGGTGCCTATCTCACCAGCCACTCACTTCTCAGATAGACGACCCTGTGACGGCCTCAGTGGCTTGTCGTGCTGGCCGTGTATACGAACGGACCGCAAACCATTGCCGAACTAATCCCCGCTCCAGCCCTTTTATCCATGTCACACCAATTGACGTTCTCGGATATCACCGACCAGCGAACGCTCACGAAAAGTGCCAATGCAACAGTCGACGATGCTAACTAAGGTACCTATTGCACCTATTCCTCTGGAGTCCACCAGATAACAACCCGCGGCCTCAACTTCCCCCGCTCGACCTCTCCCTTTTCGTGTAACTCTTCAAGCCGTCGATGCGCAGAGGGCCGCTCGATCCCAAGCGTATCAGCCACCCAGCGAGCGGTTACTGCCGGAAACTCCGACTTGTGTATCGCCGTCAGAATCTCGTCGTCAGTCGTTTCCTCTGCAAATTGACTACGAGTATCGCGCTCTCTCTCGGCTGTCATGGTAGACGGTAGGAGGTCTCCTACTCCACCTTCGCGTGAACCTCGCCATCTTGCCAGACTGTAACGGTCGCCCCCTTAACCGTGAATTCCACTGCTGTAACGGTATTCCCTTCCTTGCTGAAGAGAGCGTCAAGGGAGTCAGGATCGATGTAATCATAGAGTGTCCACTCTCCCGACTCTACGTCAATCCCGTCATGTTCTTCGAGGGCTTTGACGACGATTTCATGGACTTGGACCTTCCCTCCATCGGAACGTCTTTCGCGTGTAGTCGTTACCCACATCCTCACACACCTCATGGAGAACTCTTCTGGCGGATCTAATAATGATACCGGCTAGCAGGATCTTAAGACAAAATAACAAATCTGATACTTGTTGGATGAGTCTGTCGCTCATCTCGCGATCCGTGGCGGCATAGTTAGTCTCAATCTCCGCAAGCAGTTCTTTCGCTTTTGGGAATCCACCAGATCACAACTCGTGGACTCAATTTCCCACGTTCCAACTCACCTCGCTCGTGAAGCTCCTCGAGTCACTGATGCACCGGCCGCTGCTCCATTGCAACCGCATCTGCGACCCACCGAGTGGTCACTGCCGGAAACTCGGACTCACGAATCTCTCGAAGAATGTCTTCGTCACTCGCTTTCTCCGCAAATCGTCCCAGCTCGTCGCGTTCACGCTCGTTTGCAGTCAGCGCGCATCTATCACGGAATTCCGATATGCCGATGCCGAAAGAACAGATAGAGGCATGCAACCGGGACATTAAGCAGCGGAATAACCATGAGATAATAGAGGATGGTCGGCTTCCAGGCAGAGTGATTCCGGACATACTGCCGGTCAGAATACACGGCAACCATCGAGAGAAGCGCAGCTGCGTAACTCACGAGGATGATTCCTCCACCAAGATAGGTAGACAGAAACGCAGAGACAGTAAGCGGGACAAATCTGGCGATACTCATCGTGAAGATTGTCACGACGAGCCAGAGAGCGAAGAGAACAGGAATTGCGAGTATCACGAGCCACCACTTCCTTGACTGAGAAGTCGCATTATATGATGATTCTTCTTTAATTATGGCAGTACCCATCCTTATTATGATAAAATTTGAGAACATTATTCTATGCCTGGTGACTAATAATTCACAGCTTTCCTTGACTCACTATTGTCTTCGCTTTGTTAGTCTACTGGTTGGCGTACTCGTGGGCGGAACGCTGTGATATGGACGATGACAAACGTAAAGAGGAGGACAATTACCCCGAGACCAAGCGTCGTGGCCATTGGATTCTTGACAGTAGTAAATCCCATGACAAAACGTGGAATGAGTGCTCCTGCAACAATCAACGTCACTAACCCACTCATTCCTGCTAGCGCCCTTGCATGCTTGGGGATGAATACGAGTGTTCCACCGACAATAAAGACGCTTCCAAGAGCGACTGCTAGTAACGGATCAAGAACGAGACGGAGCATGTAAGTGACAAGTGCTAACCCAGTAGCAGTTGCAATTACTGTATCAAATCCTATTTCACGGGCGGTATTCTGCATGAATAATATATTCATTAGCCAGATAAATGCTTTCTGTAAAACGATTTCAGGATCGGTGACATTATAAGATGTCGAACAACTAAAGTAAATCCTCCCAAATGACTACGGTATTACTCCGGCCGAATCCAGATCACGCGCCGTGCTTCAGGCTTCTTCTTTCGAATTTCCTCGTTCTCATGCAGCCGACTAAGAACGTTATAGGCCGACCGTCGGGACCATCCAAGCTCGTCCGCGATCTCGCTCGTCATGTAGGGTTCGAGCGGTTTCATGACCTCTAAGACGGCCTCTTCAGTGTGTTCTTGGACATACTCTCCACTCTCATTGCGCGGCCTCTCATCGTTCTCTGTCATACTCGCTCCTTCATTTCCACGTGACATAATCTTATTCCTTGCAGGGAAAACGGTGGTTTTATTACCTATGCCCTATAAGGAATAAGCAGGAAGAACGGTGTCCTCGAGCGTGTGTAGAAACGCGCCGGGTGCTGGAACACCCGGCACTGGTCTTCCGAAACCTACGTTGAAAGACCATGAGTACGAAATCACCTAGCGAACTTGAAGCTGACGAGACGGCACAGAAACGCGCGCAATGGGAACAGTTCAGTTTCCGCGTTGAGGCCCCCGGTATGGTCGACGTGACCAACGAGAGCCACGATACCCCCGCTGACCACCAATACGTCGTGACGCTGGACGACGTGACGGGCGAGGCAATGGCCTGCACGTGCCCGCACCACGTTCACCGGAGCGCGTTCTGCAAGCACATGACTGCTGTTGAAACCGCGACTGACGACGGGACGCTCGACGTCTTCCTATCGGAGGACGACGAAGAGGACGAGGAGACCGATGAGACGGACGAAGACGACGCTGCACCGGCAGAGTGCGACTGTGACGGTCTGAATGGCTTCCCGTGCTGGCCGTGCGTCCGCGCGCGTCGTAAGGAACTGCCGAACTAATCATCTGTCACACCATCTAATTTTATGGTACGACAATCGAAACTATTGGATATGGTCGCCCAGCGAACGCTGACCGAGTTCGCGGCTAGTTCGACCGAACGCGCGGACGACACACCGACGACTGAACGGGACCTGCTTGACCGAGCGCAAGCACACACGGCGGACGTCGCCGCTGCGCATTTCCCTGACCTGCCGATTGATGCGATTGCGTGGGAAGTGTCCCACCGACGACAGCGGTCAGCAGGGGCGACGACATATGACCCTGCGAACGGCGAGATAACGATCTCGCTCGCATGGGATGCATTCGAGCAACACGGCTGGGAGCAATTCAGTTCGACCGTGCGCCATGAACTGATTCACGCATGGCAGTATCACGAGTTCGAGGAAGCGGACCACGGCGAGACGTTCGCCCGCTGGACCGACGCCCTCGACACAACCCAGCACTGCGAGCGGTTCACATCGCCGAACTGGTGGGTGATTTGCGAAGATTGCGGTGGACGACTCGCACGCTATCAGCGCTCGAAGGTCGTGAAACACCCTGAGAAGTACAGCTGTGGCGACTGTGGCGGGGCGCTGCGGGTCGAGGAGGCTGCCGGACAATGAGGACAGAGTATCGTTGTCCCCGCCGTCTGCGAGTTGTTGGGTCTCTAACGGTAGCTGGCCCGTCGCGGGTCTCTCTGGGTCCGTGCGAGCATCAGGTCGCCACTCCCGACGAAATGCTTGAGATGGGCGATCTGCACCCACCACGGCCTGATGTGTGGGTGACTGACTTCCTCGCTGACTCTCACTGACTCCTGCTGACGCTTTCGGCTCTCCATCACACTTTCATTCATTCGTTTCTGGTTGGGACAGGCGCTACCACAGGTTAGTATAGTATACTATCCCACACGGTTCTGCTGAAGCTCTCAGAGCGTGACAGGATTGACGCGCTGAATAGAGAGGGGGTATTCAGCATGATCGCGCCTTTCTATTTAGTAAACTAATCTCCATCTGTCGAATACTGGCGCTGAAAACAGAGTATCTATCCAGGAACGGGCTGTTCTGTTGAGAGAGCATCTCGTCTCTCGTTGGGGACTGATATGGGGCTTTATTAGTTTGCCAGTGAAACCATTGGTATGACGCTTGATGTAGAGGTTCCGGAATCACCGGATCTCTCGAACCGAGGGATGCCGCGCGAGTTTGAGTGGCAGGAAGAGACGCTGGGATCAGAGGACTTCTACCGCGAGGACATCGAAGATCTACTTCAGGAGGGTGCGTGGAAGGAGGGGTTCAACGAGTGGACCGAGTACACGAACCTCGATGAAGAGCAGGTCCAAATCGTCAGCGACCTCGGCCTGTTCCAGGCATTCGACTTCTACTGGGACCCAACCGAAGACCGTCTTCGCTTCTATGCCCCGACGATTCCGGACGACTGGCGGGAGCGAGAGGCGACCGAATCGCTCGATTCGAGTGCGGTTTCGATGATCGATGCCGCGTTAGATGATCTCGGCCGGGCTGTGCAGGAGGTACTGGAGGACTACCTCGAACGGAACGACGAAGCGTCCGATTATGGTTGGGGTGAGGAGACGTACGGCAAACGCGAAGAGTGATCCCAGTGTGGTTTCTCGCTGCCGCGAACCATAGATACCAATAGAAGCCACGTTTGACGCGTATGGTCGCACGAACGAAGTCCATTTCGGGAGTCGGCACAGCTGGCGAAGAAAAACGAAAGTTTCCCTCTCTACTGAGTGGCATTTGAGTCATCTATATCTACTACTTCGTCCCCTCACAGGAGGACAATTGCTCGGTAACCGATACACGCTCTGTACTCAGTCCAACCGCTAGAACCGATCACCTCTTGAGAGTTTCAACACGGCCTTGTTAGCAGATTATACTAATGTAACCGCACTAGAGATATTCTGCCATGGAATAGATGTTCGTTTAACTATATAGCACCAGGACATAATCGCTGTCCCTGCGATTATTACAATTGTTATATGAAAACAACCAAATGGAAATATTACGATATTAAATTTACATCTAAGCGAGATTGCTGATAGTTTTGAATATAGTTAAGCCATAATAGCTTTAAGAATGTAAAATAAACCAGGGCACCAGGAAGAGGAAAGGATGACATCGAAACACCACGACTCGATGAATCCTCTTCCACTTGGATTGAAGCTTATCGGAGTATGGTCGCTAATTACTGGGATTAGCGCCTTAGTTGGTCTATTTGCAGTGTTATTTAGTGATGTTAATCTTCCAGTTCTTAGTAGCTGGCTAGAGATTGCCGTTGAATTGCCGGCGATTCCGTTACATCTCGCTGCTGGATACGGCCTTCTAGCACGGAAAGAATGGGGTTGGTTAATTGCAGTTATTGCATTTGCATATTCTTTCCTTCTTGGAATTTTACTCCTGCTCAGCTCCATTAGTGGCATTATTGGAGTCGCCCTCAATGCCGTGATCCTTTGGCACCTGTACAAATATATATGAAATTGTTCTGATTTAGTTAAATATGTCTATAATAGTACAATTGTGGCGACTGCGACGGGCCGCTACACGTCGCGGAGGCGGCCGACGAATGACGGGCGAACGCTGCCGACGTGCGGCCGTGGGGTGATGGTGACGGCGATCGATGGCCCAACGGCGATCACGATCTCGCTATGCAGTCACAAGATCGGTCACATGGCGGAATTGATCGATGCGGACAACCTCAACCCGCTCTCACCCGGCGAGTGGCTCACGCAATTCATTGCCGATTCTGACAACTAACACCCCCTGACGCTTCGGTCCTCCCCATTCTCTCATCCGTTCGTTTCCGAACGGCACGGGTGCTAACGCTAGCTAGTAGATTATACTAACAATAGCGTATTCACTATTGCACTGGCTGGCGACTGTTTACAGCGATCCGGAGCCAACCGTCTGTATCTGCTCCGTGAAACGCTTCTGTTCGATACGCTTCATAGCGAGCTTGCGATCGTTCTAGAGGAGACACGGGACGACGAGATTGACGCTGATCGCCTTGCAACGCGACTGCTCGACAATGACGGGGACAGATGGCTGCTGATCGGCCTCACTGAGGGTGTAACGGGGGTCTCACCTCCAATCGGCTGATGAAGTTGATCATCCGAACACCGATTGAGCGTGATCGTCTAGATTAGAATGGACGTCGACAGATCGACCGTCGGCGAACGGAAGGGCAGGTGCTCGAATCAGTACAACACTTGGACGGGCGTATTTTGACTGGGTGCACCCGCCCTATCGGTGGGTATTCGATCGGAGAATTTGAGTAGTGAGTAATGTCGTCTCACGGCTACCGCTGACGGCCTAACCGCTTGTCACTCATCTACTAAGAGTTGCTGGGTTTAGAATTATACCGCCGTTTTTCATATTTCTATTTTCGTCGCTTTTAGATAGTTAGTCCCAAGACTGCGATAGCTACACCAAGTAGAATCAGAAAAATCCCAAGTCTCTTGTAGGCGAGCTCGCCGCTTTCTGTAAGGCCATCCTCTGATGGTCCAAATGGCAACAATCGGAATCGAAACATCGACTGTGGCCACAATAGATATGCTGCGCCGAGAGTCCACCAAATCATACTAATAAATAGAACTTCACGCCAGTTCATCTATCATACTGATGTCGACGAAGAATAAATGTTCTTCTTTTCTATTGTAGAGAACACACTTATACAACTGAACATCAAAATATGATTTGCAGAAAAAATCCGAAGTCAAGATCCCCATTGATGCTCAAGAAAATCAAATTCGGACTCACCGTACTTGTCTTCCTCACAGTCATAACGATGCCACTCGGTCAATTGGATTCTTTCTTTGAGCTTTCATTGTTCGCTCGCACGATTCTCTTGCTTGCGATCGTTTTTGTGTCGCTTGCAGGTGGCTATTTCGTTGTTTACCACGGCGGTGGCAAGCGAATTGTTCAGTCACTCCGACTCTGAGAACACAATTCGTTGAATCACTCCGTCTACAGTAGGCAACCAGCTACCTATTGTAGATGTCAACAAGTAGACTACGACCGTGGCCGCAATCTATCGAGGATCATGAGTCACTCAATGAGTGCAAGCACAGCGATAACCCCACCAGTAAGTACAACAAGGAATCCAATCATTCTTGCGACACAATACTCCATTCTGCTGGTTTAACCTCGGATCATTGTCGCGTACTCCCAATTGCATCAATTTGTTCGCCGAAGCGTGTGATCACGTAGGCAAACCGAATGCCGAGAAGTCCGATGATAATCACCACTCCTCCTGCCAGGTGCCCACTAATCTCTGCTATAGCTCGTCACTAGCATATTAGACTCATAGTACTGTCCGTACTAATATCAGACTTTCTAATCAACAAAATAAGGTTCGTCTGATTCTGAGGTGGGAACCAACCACAATAAGAATAGAGGCGATTACATCCCAAGCTCACCAATATATGAAAAAATGATTCCCTTTCAGATTCCAGGTGGTCCCGTCCTATAGTTCGCCGTCATTATGCGTATCATCTATGCTCTCCCTCTGTTCGGTGTGCTTGGTAGGTTCAAGTACTTCTTCCCTTGATTCCGATCAGGCGACAGCGTTGACAAACGACTCAACCGCATGGAACGAAAAATTGGGTGACTCGAAGCATAGGTTGAATACCTCCAAGATGAATGCAATGAGCTGAGCGAATACCAAAGAAAATGCCGACAGTGTTGACAATGAATCTAAGAAGTGAGAAGAGTCATTGAGGGGTTGTACACGAAGTATTTACCCTGGCAGTGCGATGCTACAATTCATGACTCCCGATACCGACGGTTCCCCCGGTTGTCCGAAATGTGGCCACACAGAAGCTACCACGGATTCTCTGTCAACCACCGGAGGCGGGTTAAGCAAGATGTTCGATATCCAGACTAAGAGCTTCACCGTCGTCTCCTGCGACAATTGCGGCTACTCTGAACTCTACAAGAACGTTCGCAATCGCGGAAGCGACGTCGTTGATGTGTTCTTCGGTTGATCTCCCAGTACCTGTGGTATCCTGATTGAGATCACCGACTTGAAGATATATATTCAGATTCTATAGGCGGTCACCCATCGACTGCTCGGTGAGTCTGCACCGTCCGGATTTTTGAGACGCTATCGAAACAAGATCATTTGAACCAGTCTAATTTATGCCATTTTACCCTATTTCGAGATGCTTGATCGGTTCTATAATCGAAGTAGAACGTGTGACGGCAGCGAGGTCGATTTCCCAAAATCGGTGATTTTGAGTAATTTACTGCCGGCTGAGAGTATAAGCGGCAGTAGATCATCCCTGGTACTCCCTTTTCGATCTATGCGCAGTTCGTGGTGCGAGTTTACTGGGGATCTTCAGAGTACTGGTGGATGTCGAAAGCAGCGGGACGCTCTGAATTTACACCATGAAGTAGTGGTTCGAAATCACCGACTTCCTCTGGATCTTCTAATACTTCCTCCATCATTGCGTCTTCAATGTCGTGTAATGGATGTGTTGAAGCGCGCCGTGCCTCGATGAGTTGCTCCATTGAGCCGGCTTCAAGATACCAGACGAAGTAATCTCCATCCTGCGCGTGTTCGATGAACAACGAAATGGTATGGAGGCTCTCGTCCGCCCAAATGTTACGAACTCCTTGGGTATCTGCCTCGGCTTCTTCATTCATTTCTTGTATCCACTCCCGAAGCCGATCTGTTTTGCCAGGGCGAATCTTTTGCTTCCGAATGAAGATTTCTGTCATTAGATAAATTGTTGACTCTGTATAATGATAGTCTTTATGCAATGTTAGATATACGCTCTGTACTTAGCACGATCGAGCAAGAGTCCCGAGTTCGTGATGTATATTTTTCACTCTCCGTGAATACCGATGCATATGAAGAAAGTAGCTGTCAATGACCGAGAGCCCGTTGTTCTTGAAGAGAACCTCCAGCGTCGTGGACTATCTGAACCCCTGGAGACATCCAATCTCGCACTCAATCACTACCGTATTGGCCCCGGTGAAGGCTTCCCCGGCGGGATTCATACGCATATGGATCAAGAAGAGGTGTTCATCGTCATTGAGGGAGAAGCAGTCTTCGAAACACTAGACGGCAAGGTCACTATCAGTGAAGGTGAAGCAATTAGATTTGCGCCTGGCGAGTTTCAGTCCGGCAAGAATGAATCAAATACCGGCCTCGTAGTGTTAGCAATCGGTGCTCCTCGGAATAGCGAAGATATGCGGATCCCTGTTGAGTGTCCCGAGTGCAACCATGACAACGTACGGTTGGACTTCAACGACGAAGATGGTCTCCGATTTGTTTGTCCACGCTGTGGTACCAAGCAGACCCCACAGAACTGTCCTGAGTGTGGCGACGACGACTTGCGCATAACTCTTGGCGACCAAACCCAAACCATAGTCGTCTGCCAGGGCTGCGGGACGGAATTCGAGACTCCTCCACTGCGAGAGTGAGAGTCGAGCCTCCCAGTTTGTCTAGCGTTTTCTTCCGTTATGAGCGGAAGGAGAACACCCTTGGGAGTGCCGTCTCGATCCGTGCGCAGTTCGTGGTGCGCATCCACAGCACTACTGGGTTACTCTTGGTCACCACAGTTATTCAGAAAAAGGAGGAATGCCGCTAAGCCGAGTACAGACCGACGGGCATGAAGCTTTTCCCACTGTACGAGTAAGTCATGGGTTTCATCGGCGGTTTTGTCGAGTCCAGGGTCAAGCAATCGGTTATTGGTTGGTAAGATCGCAAAGAAGGTGTACGGAATAACCGAGAAGATACATACTGCTCCGTACAGCCACCTCCGATCTGCGTCCCGTTTCCAGAGCACTAGTCCACCGAGAGTTCCTATTAGGGCAAGGGGAACTTGTAGACGGGTGGCCCGCTTGTAGCTCGGAACCCACTGGGTCATCGCCGCTTCAAGACCGCTCTGCATACGAGCGGGGTGTTCGACGAGATTAATATACACCGCCGCGCCCGTGAACAGTCCAGTTGCAGCCGTCGTCATGATTTGGAGCGCTCTGGTCACGCTGCTCATAATTCTCTAAGGCGTTATCGGGAGTTGGTCACGAAAGTGTTGCGCTAACGGGAGCGGTAGCAACTATGGTGGTCAACCGAGGCGTGACGGTCATTTTGGATTGTATACTTCTTTGGAGTCCATCTAAAAATCATTCCTTGCAGGCTTGCGCACCCAGCAAGCGTTCCGAGTCCACCTCCATATTTGAGCACTTGTCTCCGGTTCATTGGCATATACTTTGACTAATTATAGAAAGAAACATCTTATACTTTGCAATACTTATCAATATATGATAATGTCCAGATAGGAGTGTGTATATACCAGATGAACGGTGAGCCAATCACTTGATATGGGTTCTAGTACGGCTAAATTGACCAACTACTTCCATCTACCCATCTTTGCTGATGCAAATACACGGGCGATATAGATCTGCTTCCAGAGGAGCCATCCCCCGAAGCTAATAGCAATCAGTCCGAGGATAGTTATTCCGACTGCATCCCAGTGCGTCGTCTCAAGAGCGCAGGCCAACGTTTCGCTCGAACAAGCCCCAAATAGTTCTTGGGTGAATGCACCTATGTACACCATCCCCGCTCCGACTACCACGGATACGGTGCCAGTTAACGACTTCAGCATAGTTTCGTGCACAGTTGGCGGATGAGACACGATTGCCTCCCGTTGACCTGTCCGCGGTCCAGCTAGTTGTGAGAAAACAGCAGCTCCCAGCAAGAAGACTGCAGCGGGTGCGAAAAAGAGCCCAATTGATAACAGTCCCACAATTGTAAGCCCCGTTAACAGGAGTGCAGCCACCCAGACAAGGGGTGTCCGGTTCGTCCATGCACCAATCCCACCGATAAGAGCAAATAGTACACTGAGCAGCACAATCCCAGCGAAAAAGACATCTGCAAGCGGATTGGGAAGGAGGAGATAGCCACTCGCGCCACTGGCAGACAGGATGGCAAGCACGCTGAGTAGGCGACTGGCTGTTTGAGTTGATGAGTGGTTGTTCATAGTTTCTAAGAGGTGTGTCGATGGCTTAACGATATGCCTTGGCACACACGACAGAGCGTGACGGTGCTCTGACTGCCAATGCGACGACAACTGAAAGAGTAGTGTCAAAGAGTTATTTCACTCACCACGAAGCTTATTCTCGGGCTCACAGATACCACGCTATGCAACAGCGCGCTAAACATTTATTATAAATAACAGCGTTTTAATATTCGATGATACAATCAATCGCAGTTCATGTGTTCCTCCAGCAAACTGTACCGAATACCGGCTTTTTCAATTTCATCATTAGTGTATCAGTTTTTATAGCACTAACATTGATTCTATTCTATGTAGGAAACATTATCATCAGGCAAATTATTGATAGATCCTCTTATTTAATCAAGTTATTGTTGCTATCTGGCGCAGTGCTGGTCTCATCACTTCTTATAGGTTGGGCTTCAATAAATATGAATTATTTGATGATAATTCTGGGAATCACTATTGCAATTATCCTTCTTGTCTCTCAGTCCGCCCGATTTAGCCGGATAATATAGTCAAACCCAAGACTGTTCCATATTTTAGAATGCCAATAACGACGTGAATCCAGTAGTGGCAGCGATATAGAGTAAGACACCACCAACCCACTAGCCGGTCACCCCTTTACAAATTCATGCTCCCTGTGAACAGTCGGCCGGGCAAAAACAGTGCCCAACCCAGCGTGAAACACCCCGTCTTTCAAGTGAAATTCACCATCACAGACAACCAGCAGCAGTCACTCTGACAGTCCAGTGGTGACACACCAGAGTTCCGGAGTAACTCAGCTGTACACTACAGGAAGACACCTTCTCCTTCCACAATCATGCTCACCCTCACAGACAGTCCCACGGGATCACTGCCAGTGGCAGTCCCGCCGTCGCCGCTGGACGTCCAGTTTGTTACCGACACCAAGGGGGACAGTCCCATAGATGAAATCACGCTAGAATATAGGCCGTGCTGGTCGGCAGATTTGACAGTCTCTTTTACGTGTGTCCACCAGCGTACATAGCTCCATACTGGACAGCTCCCATATGCCTGGTCCTCGGCTGTTGCGTTCGCTCTCATTGAAACTGCGGTGTCTTGCAAAAGACGGCACCCTCGTAGTGAACTCGGGTCGGCACCCAGGTGATGTGGAGACCAGTGGCACCCTGCTCGTGCAGCCACACCAGCACCCCGTCAGGGCGTGCTGCTGGTACCCGGTCAGTGCTCCAAGAGTGGTGTGACCGGTGTTGCTCATCGGCACCCACCATGCCGGTCGTACCAGTTAGCACTCCTGTGGGACGCATAGTTGTTTCCTCGCTCTCTCCCGACAGAGCAGACTGTCCACTCCGTCCGGCTGTGACTGTCTCAAAGGAATCACAGCCAGTTTCGTCTGTGCTGGTCGTCACTCGGTTTCCGGGGTGCCGTTGCTGTTGCTGACAGCCTCCTACTGTGCGGTTTACTGGCCGGTGCTGTTCTTAGTGGCTTACCACCCTTGCGATGTGGCTGTCTTGTTGTCGGTTTACTCTCTTCTGCGGACCTGTTGGCCACACTGCTGGACTGTCCCTTTTTCGTCGCTCAGTCGTGTTCCTCTGGGTCCGGCACGGCCTGACTGTCCCACGGTCTCACCGTTGGTTCCTCTCCTCGCGTGTCCTCGGCTGGACTGTCCCCCTGTCTGCACTTACCTCGTTCTCGTGTGGCGTGACCACCTTGTCTTTCCGCCGGCTCTCCACTTGTGGGGGTGTCCCTATTAACACCACTCTGGCTGAATTTTCTCGTGTGACATTTTGGGGTGCCCTCTTGCTGGTCACTGGCTCGGTATTTTTTCCTGTAGATAATCATCTCTCTTCTCTTATCTGAGGTTCTGGTTGCTTGCATTCTTTCCTCAACCGCCATTGCGAGATTGGGACTAGGTCGCCAGGGGGACCCAATGTCTCACTGATCTCATTGTAATTTCGTTTCCGCTCCATGGGTAATTCCCCCTCTATTATTGTCGGGAGGATGAATTTGATGTGCAATTGCCGGTAAAATTTTGACGGTCGTCGTGGTAGTGAGAGTATGGAAAAGCCCGAGTCATGGGATGTTTTGATCGACGAACTCCGTGGCAACCGCGCGGAACTTCTGCTAGCAATTAACGATAATTATCCAGCCGAGACACCGAAGCGTGAACTTACTGACACCGTCAATTCCGTGAATTATCACCTCGACATCCTCGAAGAGTGGGGCCTGATCGAGGTCGTCGCTCACGAGGAGCAGGGCGACCGAATCCCCGCCCGTGTGTTCTCTCTTACCGACCGGGGCCGTGAGGCAGTTGAGGACTTGTTAGCACGGACGGATGCTCGGCCGATTCCGTCGGCTGTTGAGCAGCATATCGAGGACCTCCGACGCGAGATTGAGGATGTAAGAGCGGAGGCACAAGCAGCTCAAGAGCGGGTCGACCAACTCAAAGAGTGGATCCGCGCGAATGTGACTGAAGTGGAGAGCTAGGTATCAGACTCAGGCTTGGCGAAGTAGACGTTCACGACGAGGCTGGTAATGATGAGGGCAGCCGCGGCTGCAGCCATACCTCCGATGACAAAGCGGAGGACGCCAAAGGAAATGAGGAGCAGAGGGAACCCTACTGCGGACCGCTTGATGGTCTGAATGATTTTCTGGCTGAACGTGAGGTTCGAGGAGCTCATCTCGTTAGTCAGTCTCGTTGGATTCATATTCGTCGAACCGCTCTAAAAGTCCTTCGCCGTGTTCTGATCGCGATTCGAGGTCTTTCTTGATGAATTCTTGAAGCCGATCGCCGACTTTAGGGTAACTTCGGGGGACGGTTTGTTTCCAATCCTGCCACGTGTCTTCCTCGTCGTCGGGTATTTCGAGCGGGTACGTGATCATTCGTTTGTCAGGTGTTCCCTAGTTAGCCATAAGTATCTTCGTGGTTACCTCCACTATTGATAGCTTATCAAAGGTTAGCAATCATTACCATATGATAGCTAATGTTTTGATAGACTACCGTGGGTTAGCTATTAGTACCCTCAGGTTATCTTTGAAGCTGAGGTCGCCCCGAATGAAACCTACAATCGACCGTCTCGACGAATTCTTGCACCGATTCATGACTCCGAAAGCACTGGCGATCACCGTTGGTGTCGCGCTCATCGCCATTGACCCTGTAGTGGCAGCGGGAGCATGCGACGTCCCGAATGCGTCGAACGGGATCAATCAGGGCGGGCAACTGCTCCGAAGTATCCTCGTTCTCGCCGGAATTTTCGTCGGTGGAAAATCCATGATCTCCTCGCGCGGTGGGGGAAGTCACGGCAAGGCAGGCTCGCGAAAAACCCTCGGGGTTGCTGTCGGCTTGTTGTTCGCTGGCGCGGCACTCCCACAACTCGCCGGGTGGGTACTCGGGATGTTCGGGAGTTCGCTTTCCGACGTTGGCCTTGGCTGCATGTTTTAATCACCGACGAACGGCCTACTGACCATCCTCCTCCTTCGATCACGCCATGACCAATCACACTGTGTTTCGAGTGCTCTCGTGTCTACTTCTCGTGAGTACGTTTACTGTCGGGCTTTCTGTGGGCCAGTCAGCACCGACTGCCACGCCTACGGATAACTCGACGAATGCGAGCACTGGGAACGCGACGAATCAGACGATGACGCAACGACCCACGGTCAACCCATACGGACAAGGGTATCTGAACAAGACGGGGAAATACAACTCGAATAACAGCACTCTCGGCGTGTATAATAACTCGACGGGGATGCAGAAAGGTGGCGGATTCATTTATAACTCAATATTGGATGGCTTCCTCACCATTTTGAGTTACTTCGTGAAGGGCCTGTTCTGGCTGATTGACGCCTTTCTGGGGCTCGCCGTGAAGATGATAACGTTCACGCCCGCCCCGCATTGGGGAAGTGGCTGGTATCAGAACCCCAGTAACACGATTTGGCCCGAGAAGTACCACGACTGGAAGAGCAACGCCCAGCCATGGACGTTCTTCATTTGTATCATGGCAACGGGGATTTACCTCGCGCTCGGACAGCGTGGCTTCGGCATCCTTCCCGCCCGGTATGAACGACAAGGATCAAAACACCTCATCCTCGCATGGGTGATGGCCTTCTGGGGCTGGCAACTTGTCGGATTCTGGCTGAACATCTCCAACGCACTCGGCCATGGGATAACCGCCGACCTCACCCAGACGTCGATCGCGTCAAACGGGCTGAAAGGTGTGTTGCTCATCGGGTTATTCTTTGTCGCGATCTGGAATATCTGGATATTCCTCGTCATCATCTCGTTAGTGAGCCTGCGGTTCATCGGGCTGACGGCACTCTCCCCGTGGATACCGTTCTTCTTCGCGTTAAAGGCGCTGCCCATTCGCGGGTTAGGAATGGTCGGGGATGGCCTCACGAAGTTGTGGTTTATGCTCTCGCTGGTCACGCTTCCTGTCTCGATCGCCCTGTCTGTGGGTTTCAGTCCGATGACGACAGACATCTTCAAGACCTACGGCATCGGCGGGCTCCAGCTCATTGCGATGCAGCTCGGGACGGCCGTCGCGTGTCTCGTGATGCCGTACGTGATGTATCAAAAGGGCGGTCAGGCACTCGCCTCTGTAGGCGTGGTTGGATCGGCACCGACCGCCGAAGGGATGCGCCAGTCCTATCAGAACCAACGCGAACGTGCAGCCGAAGTCAAGGAATCGACACGACAGACCGTAAATGGTGCGCGTGACACCCATCGCGGATTGCGCGGTGCCGACCCCGTTGGTGATGGTGGTACTGGTTATGCGACGGGACAGGCCGGACGCCAGACCTTCCAGACGTACACCCAGCCGATCAACCAACGGATTCAGAACATTCGTGGCAGGAGTAGCATTGACCCTGAAACGGGTGGCGAAATCCAGCACGGACTTGAGCGCCATTTCCCGGAGAACGATGAGTTAGAACAACTCCGGCAGGACCGACTGAACGACATTCGCAACAGATTACAGGACGAATCATGAGTGACGACAACAGTGATTCCGGCGGCCGTATCGCCCTTGAAACGATTATTCCACAGGAAACGACAGGGAGCGTCTTCACGACGGTGTTCGGGCTTTCCATCGGGGAGTTGGCCCTTGTCGTCCTTCCGACGGCGCTGTTGGCGTACATCGAGCTGACGTACGTCTCGGTTCCGGTGATGTGGTTCTTCATCTCGGTGGGAGGTCTGGCGGGCGGGTTGTACTTCGCCGTCAAACAGACGCCGTGGTACGCGACGCCGATCGAAACCATCTCGAAGAAGTTCGATTACCTTCGCTTGCGCTTCCGCATGCCGTTGGTTGGGCCGGACGCGGCGGCCGTTCCCGGTGTGACGGGCGTCCATGACGAGTATGATGCACTCGAAACGGATGACGGGACGCTCTTCACCCATGTCTCGGTCGATCTCCAGAACGTCTCGGAACACGACCGGGCAGAATGGATTCTCGACGCTGCAAGCCTCGCGAACGGCATCAACAAACATATCGCGCAAGCCGAGTCGGACGGGTTCGACGTGAAGATCCACCTCCCACAGACGCCCCCACGGGACATCTCACAAACGGACGCTCTCGATGAAGCGGCCTTCGATGAGACGCTCCCCCAGACAGCACGTGAGTACGCGAGCGCACAAGCGGATCACTACGTCGAGTGGCTGGCGACGTCGGGGATGATGGAACGGACGTGTACCATCGTCGTCTGGATAGCCCCGCACGAAGTAGAGACACCGACCGCCGATTCGGGCTACATCGCACAACTTGCCGATCTCTTTGGCTCGGGTGTCTTCTCGGCGGGCGATGTGACGAAGGATAACCAAGCCGTCGCCCTCGATCGCCGGGTTGAGACGGTACAGAAAGCTATCGCGAGCGTCTCCAACGGGACGCGCTTCTCTGCCGATGAGAGCGTAGCCTACCTCCGAGAATTCTGGTTGGACGAACAGACGCCGTTCAACTACTCCGAGGTCACATCTGACGCGCCGATACCGGATACTGCATACGTGAGTGACGAACGCGATGAAAGCGACGAGACGGACGCTGACGACCACCAGGACGGATGGCAAGAGAAACTCCAGCCAGTACGCGACTGGTTCGCCCAACAGACGTCCTCGAGCGCGCGTGAGCGTGCTATCTATGGCCCGGCGAACGTCGACGAGCAGGTCAATAGTGTGGGTGTCAACGACGACTTTTACACGACGAGTCTGTGGATTGTCGGCTGGCCGTCGTCGCCCTCTCCCGGCTTCCTGACCGATGCCCTCACCGTTCCCGGTGTCCGTTTGGACGCGTCTCTCTACGTCCATGCAACCGATTACCGCGACAAGATGGACGAACTCGCCACTGACCAAGAGTGGCTAAGCGCAATGGGAATCGAAAAAGGAGGGAAGCAAGCAAAGGCAGACGACGCGGATGTCGCCGCCACACAGAAGATCATTCTCCGAGATCACATGCGCGACAACGGCGTCGAGTGCTCCGAGGTGTCGATGGTCGTCACGGTGCGGGCTGATAGTCGGGAGAAAGTACTCAAGGTCCGCAAGCACGTCAAGACCGAGTTCCTTGGGCCAAACGATATCGTAGCGACCGAGGCGGACGACCGCCAGCTCGCCGCGATGAAGACCACAAGCCCGACGCCCGGGGACGTATTCGATGATGCCTCACAGAACGACACGCGGTTCGAGATGCCCTCGGACACGCTGGGAGCCATGTTCCCGATGGCGGGCGGCTATCAGACGCATAAATCGGGAACCATCTACGGGATGGCACTCGCGCGCTCTGGGGCGCCACTCGGCTTGCTGCAGGTCGACCGCCGGACGCTGTCCGTTCCCCATCGGTTCTGGGTTGGTCGCTCTGGGTCGGGGAAGTCGTTCAACATTAAGGATTTGCTCATCGCCGATATGCTCCGCAAGCGCAACCTTCGAACGATTATCGTCGATATCGCCCGCGGGTTCGATGGCGTGGTTGAGACGTTCGATGGTGGGAAGGTCACGGTTGGAGAGACGAAGATTAACCCGTTCGAAGTCCGTGCTCCCGACGAACACGGAGAGGGTTTCACGGCTGACCTCTCCTCAAAGATCAACCTCATCGCCGATATGTTCTACCTCTACCTGCAGGAGAACGCGACGGATCCCGAAGAACTCCGTGCGACACTCGTCGACTTGATTCGGAAAACGTACTCACAGGCGGGCATCACCGACGATCCACAGACGCATTCAAAGGAAAAGTCGCCGACGATGGTTGACTTCTTCAGTGTCCTTGGAGACGCGGCGAACAACCCCGAGGACTATACGACGGAAGGTACAGACGTCGAGGTCGAGGACATGATCGAGCACGCGGGGACGCTCCTCACGGCGCTCCGGCCGTTCAAGCCGACGCCGGAGGACGAACCGGACGCCGCGTTCGAATGGATGAGCGGTGAGTCGGACGTTGACCTCTCCTCACGCGTGCTCTACTTCGACATGCAGAAATTCGAGGGGAAACCCGCGGTCGAGAAGGGGATGGCGATGGCCTACATCCTCTCCATTGCTCCGGAAGTGGCGAAACAGACGAACAATTACGTGGACGTCGTCATCGACGAAGCCCACGACTTGTTCCGTGAAGCGGCACAGGCTGGCCGTCTTGAATCAATGGTTCGCGCCGGTCGGAATGCCGGGTTGATGTTCGACTTCGTCAGCCAAGCGGACGATGACTTCAACGAGGACGCAGCGAAGCGAATTGCCAAACAGTGTGCCATCTCAGGGTGGCAGAACTTCGGGAAGATGGGCCTGTCTGACCCCGAACCGTTTGGGCTCACAGATATGCAGGCCGGGCAACTCGCCGGTGGGTTGGCCGCAGGGGACGATAAACGGACATCCTACAGCGAATGTCTCGTCGACGTGGACGGCGACGTGTATCGGGTTCGCAAGCGCGTGAGTGACTACGCGAAGGCGATTCTCGATTACCGTGAGTCCGACGACGGCGACTTTGACGACTACCTTGCCCGTGAGTTGGCCGACGATACCAGTGATCGGGAGGACAGTGAGACGGACGACACGGAACGCACCGACGAGACCGACGAGGAAGAGAGCAGCGACGAACCACAGTCATTCGCCCCGAAACCAATGGAGGCCGACTAATGACGACCGAAATCAGCGAACTCACCGAACGACTCCGGCAGAACCGCAAGCGAAAGAAGATTAGCGACGTTGAAGCGTTCGAACTCGGGGAGAAAGAACGCGGTATCATCGACCGAGAGAGCGAGCAACTCGATAAACCCGTCTACAAGGTCCGTCCGTATCGCGGTGAAGGAGGGGTTCGCGAGGCGATTACCCTGTTGAATGGGATGCACGAGACGGCTGGGAGCCCTGAGACACACGCGTTCGAGATCGTGTATGATGAGGAGATCCTCGACTTCCGGTTCGTTCCCGGGAGCGGTATCATCGGGAAGAACCTTCGCGACCAGTTGTTCGAGGACTACCCTGACTCGACTGTTGAACAACTCCCCGAGGCGTTTCCGGCGTGGGACGAAGACGAGTACGTCGCCGGAGCCCGGATGCATTTCTTCAAAAGCACCGAGTACCCGATCCGGCACATCGATATCGACGGGTTCGGTGACGAAGATGGTGGTCGGAGGAACGTCCGGGACCCGTTCAAGAACATTCTGACGAAGGTCACCGGCGGGAGTACTGACGTGATGCTGCAGGTCGTCTTTCGACCTTCCCAACAGGGGTTCCGGTACCGCGGGAAGATGGCCAAAGTCGCTGACCGAATGCGAGCGCCGAACACACGTCTCTTGACCGATTACCCCGCGACGGACGTCGAGAAACAAGCTGCGGATATCATCGAGAACCAGCAGAATGAGTCGATGTATGAGATTGAGATTCGCGTTGTCGCGGCTTCAAGCACGAAAGAGGCGGCTGAAGGCCGGGTTCACTCAGTCGTGCACGCGCTCGACGAGTTCTACGAGAGTCACAATCGACAGGGATTCTACGGGACGCCGGTCGGAGATACCACGTTCAAGTCCGCTCGGAGCGACATGCATTCGTTCCTGTCGGCGTCGGCGAGTCGGTCGTTCGAGGACTACACATCGATGAAATGCACAGCATCAGAACTGGCGGGTGTCGTCCATCTCTCCGGCGACGTCAACAACCCACACATCGATTACTCCGAGTCGCGGGCGGGGATTCCCGTCCCGATCGGGACGCCACGCTTTGACTTCGCCCGTGCAGGGTTAGACGAGACGGCCACGCCATTAGAGCGGCAAGTCGCGATGTTCAACGCGAGCGCCGCCGGAAAACCGTACTGGATCGGTACCGGTGCACGGAAAGGTACCGAAGCGGGGATTCACGAGGATGTGTTCAAGCGCCACGTATTCGTCCCCGGGTCGACAGGATACGGGAAGACAACGCTGCTAAAGAATCTTTTCCGGCAGATGATGGACCGCGGTGTCGGTGGGATGTTCTACGATCCGAAGGGTGACGATGCCGAAGACGTCGTTTCACTCATTCCCGAGGGACGCGAGGACGACGTGATCTACATCGAACTTGGAGGGAACCGCGACAAACAGGTCGGTTTCAACTTCCTCGAAGTCCCGTCGAGTGCCGACCCGGACACGCCAGCGTACAAAGAGGCGGTCGAAGCACTGGCCGACGACCTAGAGGCGCTCATATCCCTCGCTGGTGGTGAAGAGGACTACTGGGGACCACGGATGAAACGAGTCGTCCGGAACATGGTGCGCGGGATGGCAAAAGCGGGCTACGATTGCACGCTGCTCGATATGTACTTCGCGCTCGTCAGTCAGGAACGCCGCGAGCAGTATGCACAGATGCTCGAGGACGAACGAATTGACTGGATTGTCGAATACGCCCGTGAGCAACTGGCGGACATGGAGGATTCGGACCTCGAACCCCTGGTTGGACGGCTCCAACAGTGGATCGAGAACCCGATCACTCGCGAACTTGTGTCCTATCCAAAGTCGACGTTCTCCGTCGAGGACGCCATCCGAGAGGGGAAAATCATCGTCGTCGAGGACAACACAACCTCCGAGACGGTGGGGACGATGGTCGCAACTGCGTTGATTCGGCGTATCTGGGTGGCCGTTCGCGAACAGTCACGGATGGGTGAGAAGCCGCCGATGTTCTACTCCATTCTCGACGAGTTTGACAAGATCATCTCGTCTAACTCGAATATCGCCCGCATTCTGTCGTTGGCACGATCGAAGAATCTCTCCATCATCGGGGCTTGCCAGGACCTGTCGAATCAGTTGGACGGCAAAGAGCAGATCCAGAACGCTATTCTCGGTCAGTGTGGGACGATTCTCAATTTCAATCCACAGCGACCGGGAGAGGCACGTCTCATGGCGAAACGCCACAGTGAGGATATCGGCCAACAGGACTTGGCCAACCTCGGCAAGTACCAACTCTATATGCGGACGAGCAACGAGCACGGTGAGCCGACGAAGACCTACAAGGTCGGCACGTTCCCTCCGATCGATGAGGTCGAGGACGTCGCCCGGACAGACGAAGACAGAGAGGCACTCATCGAACGGTCGCTCGAACAGTACGGTGGTGACCGCCGGACGAGCGAGGAACAGAAGCGTGATTCGAAGTTCTATGACTACGATGGAACTGACGACGACTACGAACTTACGGAAGAACGCGAGACGCTAATCCTCAAAGCAGCCTACGACATTGCACTCACTGACGACGAGAACACGGATGGTTACGTCCTCGACGAACTCATCTGGGAACAGGCGAAAGACTGGATGGGATTCGACACGCTCCGCGGCACACAGTTCTGGGGCATGGTCGACTACATCCCAGACACGCGATTAGACCGAAGCGAACGCGACGGGAACATGTACCTCAAATGTACGCCGGAAGGCCGGGCGTTCTTCCTCGCAACGGGCGTGTCCTCGACCTCGGGCAAGGGCAACCATCGCGAACTCCTGAAAGACGCCTACGACCCGCTCACCCGTGCTGGATTGGATGTTCGTCTCCCTATCCAGACGGGAGAGGAAGCCGCCGATGGCATCGCAAAGGTACCGTTCAAGACGACCGTCTCACTTCGGAACGCCGACGAAGTGCGTGCACAGCTCGAAGACGAGTATCCTATCTTGTTCGAACTCACCGACGGGGAGGACATCGCCCTCGAATCCGAGTCATCGACTGGCAAAACGCAACCCTCACAGACACTCGTCAACCTCGGCAAAGCCATCGGGAACGGCCAAAAGTGCATGTTCTTGTGTCGGGAGAAGACAGCAAATACTGTAGAGGGAACACTCACCGATCCGCCATTCAAGGCGAAAGATGGGTCGTTCTACAACCATAGCGGTCACCCAGTGCGAATCAACGGCACCACGTTCCCCCGCCCGGATGAGATGACCGAGACGGTCTGGCGCAAACAGGGCGATCAGTACGTCCTCGAAGACCAGGATGGACGTGTCTATGCCCGCTTTGATTCGCGCGACGCCATCTTTACAGACGCAAACCCCTACCCCGAACGGCGATTAGACGGGGATGGAACAGGCTGTATCACGAAGCCTGTGATTCCCGGCGAGTGGTCGAGCGACGACTACGAGATCCTTATCATTCCCGAAGACGCCGAGACGCCGCAGGATATCCTCGTCCGTCGTGAAGGTGAGGACATACTGTTGGTTGAGTTGCACCGTGCGGAAAAGGACTCGTCGTCGTTCGCTGAGCGGTTAGACGCGATCTGAGAGCGGAAGTAGAGGCGGCACACCCGGTGATTAAAGGACGCAGAATCTTGCGTTGCTAGTTACGGACCTCGTCAAGCTGGCAGAAAAGGTGACCGAGCTGAGTGACTCCGGTGGCTATGCGCCAGGCATGAGCTTCTGGCCGATGCACGAGAAGAGAACCGAAACGGCCGAGAAGGCTTTCGAGAAGTTCCACTACCGCAGGTTATGTCCGAGACATGCCGAGTACCGTATCCCAGACTCTCTCTGTCGCAACGTACTCACCGTCCTGCTCTTCGATGTACTCTTCGGCAAGAGCCTCGGCTATCGCGTCATCGAGATCGCCGTCAAAGCGGCTATAGTGGCTTGCAATCACACCAATGTGGGGGCGATCAATTGTCGCTCGGTTTTGCCCGTTCGTATTATGCTCGATAATTCGGGCGATGATTGCAGCATTTTCGCTCATACTTACTGGTTGTGCTTGAACGGGTTAAATCGGTGGACGATAGTTGTTAGCAGCTCATACTAACCGACGAGCGACTAATTGCAGACTCACACTCTCGATTTCCTCAATCCCCGCAGTGATCGTAGAGGGCACGATTATGACTTATGCTGCGCATCCGTTACTCCGCGAACGGTTTCCGCGACCGCCTCGATGCCGGCCTCGTGAAGTACATCGCCGACAATAACTGTATCTGCGACACTTGCCATCTCGTAGGCCGAGTCATAGTCGTGAATCCCACCTCCATAGAAGAGCCGCGCTGATGAGAGCGTATCTCGTGCCGCAGCCACGATAGTTGGATCGCCGAGAGTGCCGGAATACTCGAGGTAGACGATCTCCTGGCCAAGGATGTGTTCTGCGAGTTCAGCATAGGCAACGACGTCATCCCTGTCGAGATCACAGTTGGCCTGCGTGTACGTCGCTACTGACGATGCTGGATTGAGGACAATATATGCTTCAGTCTGAATGTATTCCCAATTAATGTCCATCGAGCGCACCCACTCCTGATGGGCCCCCACCATCCACATACGGTCGCCGGTGTTCAGTACGATGGGAATGAGGTACCCAGAGAGGCCATGCCTGTAGAACTCTGTGGGTTGGTAGGTCGGTTCGACAAAGATGGGGATCTCGACAGAAGCGAGTGCAGTAACGAGCTGCTGGACGCGCTTCTCCGTGACATTCGTGGTACCGCCAATAATGATCGCGTCTGTGCCTGTGTCAGCGATTGCTGCATACGAGTCCTCGCGATGAAGTGGTTTCTCCGGATCCACTTTCGTCACGTGAGTCCACCGCTGCCATGCCGTCGCCATAACGTCTCTAGTTCTATGAGACGCAAGTCGTTTGCTCTTGAGAGGGGATAAATTGACAATCGAGAAGCGTATTGACGACTCACCGATATGGGGCTCAAAACACTCCAAATAGAAGGAAGTAATCAGTAAGCAGGAACATTCCGTATCGCGATCGTGGATACGTTGCCAGTTTCAGACATCAAAGGATAGACGCTGTAAACTACCGTGTCCTCACCGAAATCCCTTGGAGAGCTATCTTGACAGATGATTATTCTTCCAAGAAAGTGGATTTCCAGTCCTGCTGAACTGACAGTCCCGACATTAGCTTGCGATCGATTTGAGTTCTCTTTCCGTAAACCTTCACTTGTCGGAAGTCAAACTATCTGTCGCTCGAACCCGGAGAAAGAGTTCTTTCAGTTCCATGGACAGTCAGGTCATAGTCAGTGGCAATATCAGCTAATGGTTCGGTCAGTGATCGCTGGGAGACGACAACTTTGGCCGAACAGCTAGGACATGTTGCCTTCTGCAACTCTCCGCTGTATTCCCAAACGTAGTTGCAGTGGTGACAGCTGAGTGCCTGGCTCACGTTACGTAGTAGCGATGGTTGTGATAACTTTGTATTTAATTGTTGATTTCTGAGGCGTTCGCCGAAAGCGGTGAGAATGATTGTTTATGAGTGCTCTTTAATTGTCCAACTGGTATCGAGGTCACAGTCCGCCTACGTGTATATGTGGCGACTGTTGACGTCGGATTGAGGACGACTAGGAGAGAAAAACTTTGGTTAGCTTCTTGCCCTTATTGCTTCATCACTTCTCGCACCAGCAGAGCCGTTCGTACATACTGTCGAAGTGAGTGGAGATGACAATAAAAGAGATTCAAGGAAGTATGATTAACGCTCCTGTAGACCAGGGTTCCCGTCTTTGACGACGAAACTCGCGTCCGTATGGATTGGTGCTCCAGGATCAGTTACGTAGGGGACGACCTGGTAGTCAGTCTGCCACTGATCAGGTGTGAGTGTACAGCGGACGTAGCCGCGTTGGGCGTTGTGGTACTTGATGTGCTCATTTTCAGCTAGAATCCGCCTGCCGAAATCATCCATCTCAGTACCGTTCTTGCCGGAACTGATAGACGTTCCAATAAATTCGGTGCCGATCGTGGCGGAATCTGGATCGTCGAAGTCTTTTTTGAGATTATTCGCAAAGTTGCGGTGGAAGTCGCCAGTGATGACGACTGGATTTCGAACCTCTTGCTCGAAGGTCGTCAGGACACGATCACGATCCGCGATGTAGCCATCCCACTTATCCATGCTCAACGCTTCTTCAGGTCCCCGTTCAAAGTCCATCTCGGCCATGAGCACCTGATTGGCAATGATATCCCACGTGGCAGTGGAATTTCCAAGGTTATCCAATAGCCACTCTTCCTGTGCATCCCCAAGTATGGTGCGGGATGGATCGAGACGTTCCTTGCAATCCTTTTTGGCTCCACCTCCACATGCTTGATCGCTCCGGTACTGCCGCGTGTCGAGGATATTGAATTCGGCGAGGTCGCCGAAGGTGAAGTTTCGATACACCGGCATGTCTGGCCCATCGGGCATACGCGAAGGACGCAACGGCATATGCTCGAAATAAGCCTGCAATCCGTTGGCACGCCGTTGTAAGAATTCTCTGACGGATTGTTTATCTGGATCCTGCGGATCCTCATCAGCCCAATTATTATCTACTTCATGATCATCAAATGTAACGATCCACGGTGCGCTCGCGTGAGCAGCTTGCAGATTGGGATCTGATTTATAGAGACCGTATTGGAGTCGGTACCGATCCAACGTTTTCGGTTCGGTTCGATATACCTGGGGGACAGAGGTGTTGCGTTCACCGCCGTTCGGACCGATGCCGTACTCGTAGATATAATCTCCAAGATGGATAATCAAATCCAGCTCGTCATCAGCCATATACTTATAGGCCGTGTAGAAGCCATTATACCATGCCTGGCACGAGGCGAACGCGAATGAAAACTCGTCAAGTCTGGCATTAGGGGCTGGTGCAGTCTTTGTCCGGCCGACTGAGCTCTGTCTACCGCCAGTTCTGAATTGATAGTAGTACTCCGTATTGGATTCGAGTCCCGTCACATCAACGTGAACCGAATGGGCGTGTTCCGGTTGAGCGAATACCTCCCCAGTCTGCACGATTTCACGCATATCCTCATCGGCCGCCACGGTCCACTGGACGGGAACTCGTCGATCAGGCATTCCACCGCCTCGCTTGAACGGCTCTGGGACGAGGCGAGTCCACAGGATGACTGAATCAGGGAGCGGGTCGCCTGAAGCAACTCCCAATGAGAAGGGATCGCTCGTGAAACGCCCTTGGTCGTCCATCGCTGCTGTCGCGTGACCCGCTGTCCCAACAGCTGCCAATGTTGCCGCTCCGCCAGTTCGCTGGAGGAATCGTCGTCGACTATGTGCGCTTGGATCTGGGATTTCTGGATTTTCTAAATCCATGCGATTGACTCATTCCAAGAGTTTAAAATAAGAATTTATAGTTTTGATATATCGGAATATAGGTAGTTATATATCCATATAAGTATTATTGGATATCTAAATAGCTTAACTTACTAAGGCCCATTTATTAGATGATAAACTTCATAAATTATAACATTCGGAATAGATTCTTCAGTATGTTTCGATTGTCGTAGTCGAAGTAACTACATCCAAGTCACTCTTCACGAAGGAGATTAAGGGGCCAAAATTGACAACAAGAAACATCGTCTGAGCGATTGCGCTGGTGTTTTACCTCAGAGAAGAAGTCGGCAGAGACGACTCTCGCCGACATGGAAGATCAAGAATCTCCCCTACAATGCTTCTCTGAACAGTCGCCCAATCGCTGACGGCTCGTTCTACTCCCGAGTTGCGTGCGCTCTCCGACGACAAGAAGGGTTAGCAGAAGCGGTGACACTCTCCCAGATGTCCTTGCCGTTCGTGACTTCGAGTTCGTAGTGGCGACCGTCGTCCATTCGTGAGATGTCCGAAGGTGTGACGCCGAGAACTTCGGTGACGCGCAAGCCACAGTCACCCATCAACCGAATGGCAATCTCGTGTTCGAACGAGTCCGCGGCGCGCGGAATGGCGCGATACTCCTCCCGACTGAGCCAGACATTGAACGTCCCGTCTTTGTTCCGTTCCGTCCTCATTGCGTGTTATTCTTAACTTTCATGCAATATATTGGTTTGAGACGGCGCAATCGAGAAGTTAAATCGCGTGATTTCGGGCGTTTCACGGGTTGAGAAACAATTGAGTTGCACGTTTATGGATAAACACGAAATTGAGCTATCCACGCGTTTCGACCCCTCATAGGGACTGGGGCTAGTATTATCTACTAACTCTGTTCAGTCCCACGAGAGGGAAGATAGTGGGAAAAACTCTTATCGTCCCACGGCCTACGATGATCTATGACCACGAAGACCGACGAGCGGGGACGATTATATCTCTCGAAGGATCTCCGAGCACGATACGGCGAACGATTCCATGTCGTCGAGTATCAGGACCGAATCGAACTCATCCCCGTTGACGAGGATCCACTCGAGGGGCTTCGTGAAGCGGTCGGTGATGCTTTTGAGGACAAATCCGTTGACGAACTCCGACAGGAGGCGCGTGATCAAGCCGTCGAAGACGCGGAGAATGATGTTCGTCGAGACTGATTTTCTGCTCGCGCTCGCGAAAGACGACGATTGGTTACAAGAGCGCGCCGTCGCTGCCGTCGAGGAGTACGAGACGCTCGAAACATCACTCGTTGCGTTGGCGGAGTTTCTCGCTGTGAGCGACCGCTACGAGTTCGATCGCACGCGAGCAATGGCTGACTTGCTCGATATCGTCACGGTCACCGAGGAGGAAAAGCAAATCGCGTTGAAAGCCGCGAAGTATCAAGACGAGGGGGGTGCGACCGCGTTCGATGCCGTCCATGCAGCGACAGTCGAGACAAAGCGACTCGGGATACTCGCGTCCGATCACATCTACGACGATCTGGATATCGATCGCGTAGCCCTCGAGCCGCCTGAAGACAAGCGACCGTGACTCGACGCGCATAGATTGAATTGGAAGTACCGGGGGTGTTCTACTTCCGCTTATGGTCTAAGCGGCAGTGGATATCACTCAATTGAGATTACATCCGTCTTTATCAGTCTTTTTCTTGACCCACTTTTACGATGGCACTCACTGCCTATCCTTACTCTTTCCTCGTTTTTGGTGTGGGTGATCAGTATGCTAAACCCAGCGGGCTATGAGTGCCTAAAGATCGCGAGGTTGGACTGTTTTGCGGTCGTTTTCCTCGGCTCGCCGGGCGGCATTGTCGAGGACAGTCGCGACTTCGTCGTCGAGTGCATCATAGAAGTCACTCGCCACGTTCTTGTCGTCGAGTTGGTTTTTTACTGCGGCTTTGACAATCAAATCAGTCATACAGGCGTCCAGACGGTATAATACTACAAAAAGTCACTGGTAAAAACAGCCTTGGCACAGCGATCATCTGCGCGATTGCCGCGGCCAAAGGTGTCGATCCAGCCGAGGTGAAAGACCCTGTTTTGTACGAGTGCGTGGACGTCGACGCGCTCGAAGATTCCTTCTTCGGGCCCAGGGTCAGTGGTCAGATTCGTGATGGCGTTGGGAGCGTCGCGTTTCGCTACGACACCGATCGCATCGAGATCGCCAGTGATGGCTGGATTTCCGTCTCTGCAGTCGCGTTTGAGTAGCGGTGAGTAACAGGAAGTGGTCTTCAGATGGGCAACCTCAACGGTGGGAGTCTCGGATGTCGTGTATCGGGGGGGGTGTTTTCCACGTTTACTGAGAGCTGGGAAAAATACAGTGACCAGCACTCGTTCGGAGTGACCTGACAACTTAACCAAATCGGCCAGCGCCAGTGCTTCAGAGACAGCCGCCGACAGAGGAAAGGATCTGAGATGTTCATCATAGATCATTGAGTATACGGTACGACTACAGGATGGTGCTGATCTTGAATTGACAGACGTGGGAGTATCAACCGATGATAATCGAATCGCGTTCTCAATCGATGGCCGGATCGGCAATATCGATGACGAACTCATGGCTGTATTTCGTGACACAACGCTGCGACCGGTGGCAATCACGTTTGAGGCCGACGATACCGACGCGGAGTAGCTGCGTCGACAGAGCTACTCACGTTCTTCGTCGAGTGGATCCAGTTCGATCATGCAATCACTGGTAACCGTCACCTGGTACCCCGCATAGGCGAACGTGACGTGGCCGTCCGTTCGTGTGTCTCCCTGAGTGGTCGGTGCAAAGAGCCGATCCAACGCCTCTGGATCGACGACCGCATAGAGCGGACCAAGTTCATCAGGCGAAGTATCGGCGGCGTCGGTGACTGCGGTCACAACTCGCTCAGTGAGTGACGTGGAGTGATAGGTCGGTGGCTGGTGCGAGTCGTCTCGGTGATTGTCCCGGGCGATTGGAGAATCCTCGCCGCTCATAGTTGCTCTGCCGTATGTTTGCAATGAGCATAAATCTAGTGTGAGGATATGAGTGAACAGCGTTCGGAGCTGTAGTCCCCCATCCTAACTCCCGCCTCGGTCATCTGCAACGAACACATCGTCCAGATGATTCCCCAACACAGTCACTGCAGTTCATGACAATAACAGGGAGTTGTATGTCCCCATCGAAAGCGAGTCGTGATTAGTCGTCGTTCTCGGCGTCGTCGTCGAGCGCATCCGTGAACAAAAAGTGATTGAATGGTTGGACGCGCCGCTGACGCATGATCTCCGAACTGTCGATCGTCAACCCGAGTTCGTGCAGCGCGTCCGTGATGCGCGTGATATCTGCCGTGCTCGTCCCAACAACTTCCACATGGATATTCCGGTGGCCGGTGAGCATCTCGTGCACATCGACGACTCCCTGGACGCCAAGTGCTTTTTCGACGAATTCAGTCCGTTCAACTGCCGGGGCGGCGCACACAAACAACACGCGGAGTGGGAGGTTCACTGCTTCATAGTTGATTTCGTCAGTTTCGAGCTGTTCGATGCGGTTGCGAACGGTACTCGGTGAGACACCGACGGTCTCACAATGTCTTGGGCTGTCGTGTTGCGCGCATCTTGCTGAAGAAGATAGAGGATACCGCGATCCACGTTGTCAAGCGGACGGCTCATACGGGTGACTATGAGTCTGGCTAGTTGACTAGATCCCCACGGAAGACTCTGCCAGCTGTTCTCGCCGTGTGGAACGACGATTAGTCGTCTGTAACGCTTTGGTCGAGACGGTCGACGGGTCTCTTCAGCACATGGTTTACAGGAGGTATCACTCACTTCCTCACGCAACTAATTTTCCAGACGGTCGTGTATCCGCCTGGAGGCGGATGCAGTTGGGACGGAGTGGAGAGAACCGATAAACGAGTAGCCGAACCGCACTACTCCTGTCGTGCGGATTCCTATTCCACAGCCGAAACCGTCACCAGCATTTCCTCGAGCAGTGCGTCCACCTGCGGTGGGGCTGTATAGGCGGCTTGCTGAGCGGATTGGTCATACTCGATCACCCCTGCATCAGCGAGTTTCGGGAGGTGGATATGATGCACCGTAATCTCTATGTCCGTGTTCTCATCTGGCGAGATTTGCTCGACACGCTGTGTCAGCGCCGTCACTAACGCAGAGATCGGCATGGGTGCCTCGTTGTCGCGAAGATACTGGAGGAGAACCCGCCGCCGGTGATCAGCAAGTAGCTTGAATAATAGGGTAAGCTGCCCCTTTGTGGTGCTACGATCGCCAATCGCGTGTCTCTCCTCGTGCATACTCGCACTTCGAGTGGCCATACATATAATCATTTTTAGTAATTATATTGTTAGATTGTGGAATGCGCATGGAGAGGCGTGGAATATCGTTTTACAACAGATTCACTGTGTGATTCCAGCACTGTACGCCTTTAAAAGTGCGAAATGCGCAATTAAAAGGGGTGAAAAAATCAGCTCTCACGTCGCTCCTCTGCCGTTTCCTCACTGAAGTGGAAATGATCGAAGGGCTGGATATGCCGCTCGCGCATGATCTCGGAACTCTCAATCGTAACGCCTGAGTCGTGCAGCGTGTCCGTGATGCGGGTGATATCTTGGCTACTCGTCCCAATCGCTTCCACGTAGATATTCCGTTTGCCGACAAGCATCTCGCGCACATCGACCACGCCCTGCACAGCAAGCATCTTCTGGACAAATTCGGCTTGTTCGGTTGCTGGCGCGGTACACACGAACAGTACGCGGAGCGGAAGGTTGGCGGCTTCATAGTCGATCTCGGGATGATAGCCCTTGATAATGCCGTCTTCTTCAAGTTGCGCAATCCGGTTCCGGACTGTGCTCGCGGAGACACCGACTGTTTCAGCAATCTCTTCCGTGGTTGTATTCCGTGCGTCTCGCTGGAGATGATACAGGATGCCTTGATCAACGTTGTCAAGTCCTCGACCCATACGCAAGAATAGGGAGATGGGCGTAAATAGTCTGTGAGAAACTGAGTGAACTTCACCAGCCCTCGTTTAAGTGATTTACACACTTCCTCAAACGACTCCTAATCTGAAAAATATGGGTTGCTTAACCATGTGTACTGTGTTTAGATGCAAGAACCACTGATGCTCGATGAGCAGCTCTCAGTCCTCTCGAATCACCACCGACGACAACTCCTTATTGCCGTAGCACAACGGACTCCCCCACCCCGATCGTCTCGCTCCATCCCGAGGGTTAGCGACGGACGGTGGAACCCGAGACCAGACAATCGCAGGCCTTCCTGTTCACTGTGCCCACCGGAATAATAGGCGTATAAGAGTCTGACGTCACTCCTCTTTCAGTAATTAGGGATAGTGGTTCTTCAATTCGAGAGTAGTGTGGTGATCAAGTTTGGGCTGTGAAAGCCCAGACTCGATATAGAAGTGAATCACTGCGTCTCGGGATGGAAATTGAAGGAGACACAGCCACTCAGAGAGTGTAACACGCCCGAACAGCACAGTTGCCTCCTGCTCGTGGAGTGTAGTCGCAAGCGTGGCAAGCGGCGTGACTGCATCGGCGCTCACATTCCATTGAACACGGTAGGACACTCGGTCAGAACATCGAGCGCGTTGGGAGAGGTCAGTCACTGCTCGGTCGTTAGCGAGGCGACTTGCGAGCAGCTCGCGCTCGGGGCCATATGCCCAGAAGTGAGGAAAGAGTTCCGTGGTGGGATCGCCAAGGGTGGCGAATTCGAGAAAGGAATTCAACTCACGAAGGTATGGACTAACGAGATTGATTTGCTCGGCGGGAAATGTGAGTCGATACACCAAACGCATCTGCTAAGTATTGACGGTGCCAGTTAGAAAAATCGACTGGCCACATTCCTTGGGTTTCAAAGCCCTGGTAATACTTTTCAGAACATGTGAGGATGAATAGACATGGGAGTCGCAAGTCCTCTTTGAAATGGCGATACACCCCCACCAATGGTGAGCCACCCGACTAATGCTTATCTTCAAAAACTACCACAAAGGTGGTAGCTCAGGTACGGAGTGACGATTGGTTGGGACCCATTCGAACTCCGTACCACTTCGTCCTTTGCGCTAGTCCTGTATAATCCTACTGTGATTATTTGGGTGACTGAGTACATATCTGATTTATAACTGGAGGGAATTTACATAGCCACCGTCTGATTCCATCGAAAGCATACCAATCGAGAAGCTATCCACTTGCTGTGAAATCAGCAAGAATATCGCAATAAATTGCGGTTTCAGAATCAATCTTCTGTGATTATCTGGGTGAATATCGCGTTAGCTGGCGAATCAGCAAAATGACGGCGGAGGGATGAGTGTCTTTGATACGTCTTGAGAAACAAGATGAACCGATGGTGAATCGGTCTGTCGACCACGCTCGGTGGGTGAGACAACAACTGACGTACGGGCGACGACAGAACGGTATGGACGACTCCGGTACTACCAGACCAATGGTTGGGACCCATGAAGGACTTATCTAATCAACAACAAGCGATCGAACTGCTCCAACAACTCGGGTTAAAAGAATACGAAGCAGGGTGTTTCGTGGCGTTGGCACGCCTTCCAAAAGGGACGGCCAAAGAGATCAGCGAAACCTCCGACGTACCGCGAACACGCGTCTATGATGCAATCCGAGTGTTAGAATCCAAAGGGCTTGTCGAAATCGAGCATTCGAACCCCCAGCAATTCCGCGCCGTGCCAATCGAGGAGGCTGCAGAGACGTTGCGTCAAGAGTATGAATCACGGACGGACACACTCGTCGAGGCTCTTACTGCGATCGAGCCTGCAGAATCGAACGGCGGTGATGAGGAACTCACACACGAAGTCTGGGCGCTGTCGGGAACAACCCCGATTACGAATCGTACTCAACAACTCATTGAGGCCGCCGGACGAGAGATCGTACTCATCGTCGGACGTGAAGAGGTGATTACTGACGAGTTGCTCGAACAGTTCCACGAGGCGCTGGACACCGGTCTCGATGTGCTGATTGGCACACAAACCGAGGAACTCCGCGAGCAAATTGCAAATGCACTGCCCGATGCAGAAGTATTCGTCTCCGGGTTAGAGTGGTTGCATAGCTCGCCACTCGAGGCCAACGACGATACGACGATCAGTCGGTTACTGTTAATCGATAAGAACACAATTCTCGTGAGCTCGGTCCACGAGACAGCCACTGGTGGGATTGAGACGGAAAAGGCCATATTTGGGAGAGGGTTCGACAATGGGATTGTCGTGATTGCCCGACGACTGATGGCGACGGGATTACCACCGCGACACGATCCTGATCCGACTGCGGACGATTAGTCCTCGGTGCGACAGCATCGAGAGTTCTTAGGCGGGAGCAACGTGAACAGCGCCAGTGCTGTGGACAGTAACGGAGTAGCCAGTGTAGGTGAAGGAGATCGATGCAGTCGTATCGGTGGTCCGTGCCAGTGGTGGTGCAATAATCGCATCTAAGGCGTCGGGATCAATCCACTCGTAGAGTGGACTGAGCTCCAGATGGTCGCAGTTTGCTGCCTGGGCAACGGTTTCGACGACAGCGGTGCTCGGCTCGATTGCTAACCACTCATACTGGTTTTGAATTGCTTCGCGTGGCACTCCAGCATCAGAGCTCGGCGAATCCTCATCACTCATGCGTGAGCACTTTGGGAGCGATTATCAAAAACATTCTGTGAGAATATGGGTAACAAGAGATTTACATCTGACTTCTGAATCGGAAATTCAACATTCTCGGCTACCGGAGCACATGCTAATCGGGTTAATCGGAAATCCCAGGTGATATTCACTACTGCATAGAATTGAAAAGGGTAGTGAGTCACCGTCTTACGGCCACTTCTTTAAAAAGAAACGGCTGTTTATCAGACACTTGATCGTGATCTTGACGCCTGTTGTATCAGATGATTAGAGAAGTACTTACCCTAACGACAAACGGACAGTTGCAGCAAAGTCGACTGCTTACTGTGGAGTCGTCTCGAAAGCACCAGACTTCCCTCGACGACAACGAATAACGCTCAGGGTTGCTCATTCTTCCTCAGGTTCTTCGGCTTCGAACGTGATCGCGACCGGCTGGAGTGTCTGGCCCTCGAAGACCTCTATGAGGTCGTCATTAATCTCTTCGATGCGGCCCTCGACTGAAAACGCGATTGTATCACCTTCGGTCGCCACTCCGATCTCGGTGAGTTCCAGCTCCGCGCCATCCTGTAAACTGATCGTATACTTCATTCGTAGCGAAGACCCTTATTCGCTAGTCTCCTGAGTTGCGTCTCTAACATCGTCTCCCTCATCATGAGTTAGGTTGTGGAAACAAGGAGTAAAGAAATACTGGCTGTGTGCACAGGCGATTTATTACTCCATCTAGGAAACGAAGCTGGCATCACTGAAAGAGATTTACGAGCACCTTCTCGAGACCGCGCCAGAGACGTTCTGAAAACGCTTGTTGGCTGATACCAAGCTCATCGGCCAATGCCTGCATCTGTACCTCCCGTGGAATACTGAAATACCCGCGATCGAGTGCCAGGACAATCGCCTCGCGCTGTTCGTTCGTCAACTTGAACATCCGCCCGCGCAGTGCTTCCTCGGTCAATGTGTATACGCGATCGATATGGATCGGGATCCCATGGTCGGTACAGTAGTTGTAGAACTGTCCGACGTGATCGTGATCAAGAAACCGAAGGACGAAGTGCCACGTTTTGGTCCCTGCTGCTTCAAGAATCGTCCCTTCTGTTTCAACGATACCAGCCATGAGATCTTCGTACTCACCCGTCCACTCGACTTTGTAGAGAGCGTGGCTGCCCAGGGTGTCGAGCTGCACGAGATTTTTGACGTACCTGCTCTCAGTGGCACTCGCATCCAACCCCTTTTCATCCGGATCACTAACCCAGAGAAATGGGAAGATGGTGTCTCCGGCGGGGATAATCTTCTCAAGTTCAATGTGGACATCGCCAACTCCGGCCAAGGCCCGTCCCAATGCCAGATCCTCCTTGTCGATGGTGAACTCTACAATGATACTCATAACCACAACTCACTGTTCAGAAAGGTAGCTGTTCGGGCAAGGAACACTCTGCAACGGTGGATTGAGAGCTACACACACGGACTGCGCACAGATTAATTCGGGGGTGCCGGGGTAATTTCACTTCCGCTTACGATTTTGTGGAGAAGTGTAAAAGAGATATTTCACTGTACACGAAGCTTATTGTCTAATAGAGACATCTCTGTACATGAAACGCCGAACCACACTACTCAGCCTCCTCTCTCTGTTCTCAGTCTTTGCTGGCTGTCTTGGGAACGCATCGTCAGGTGACCTACCGTTCCGAAAACGGGTTTCAGTGAAACAAACCGACGCGATTCCAGAATACTACCCTGTTGACTTAACTATTGAAGTTGTGCAGGCGGAGATCACCAAAACACAAACTGCTCATCTGAAAGCGACAGCGAAGAACACAGACGAAGTGACGAGAGAATTCGAGCCAGCCTACTATAAAGGTGCAAGCTCACGGGCAAGTAATTCAGGCATTCTCCTGTATTCTCTCCGTGCCCCAGATAGCCCACCAGCTGATTATGCTCCTGACTGCATTGGGTCGGACGGCAAATCACAGGGAAAGCTACATTGGTCAAATGAGTATCCTGGGACAGAAACCCTCGAACCGGGCGATTCATCAAGCGAAGAACTGATTGTTGTTGACGATCCCACCGTTCGCGGTTGTATTCCGACTGGGGAGTACAGATTTGAAACCCCGTACAATATCAGCGACGAAAAGGGGTATGATGAGCAGTTTACGTGGGGATTCACGCTCCGAGTCGATGACGTAAGTACAGAGCGAACTCGATAATGAGAGTGAAAAAAGAGAGAAGTGACGGCGGGTTACTTCACTACCTCCCAAAATAGATCGCTTGCTTCGGCGTAGAGTGGCCTCGGGTTAAATAGAGTGCTTCTATTGTTCAGTCACGAATTGTGCACAGATCAATTCGGGAGTACCGTGGAGTTCCCACTTCCGCTTAGAGCATTCTGGAGTAGTGATTCCCGGCCCTGAATTGGCCACTCATAGCTCAACGGCGCTCATCGACTCAATGATATTCGCTTTAGTGGGCGCAACGAGATACGGGTCAATCGCATCATAACTCGACCGCCACCCAGTGCCATTACAATTCGCGGTGAGACGTTCTCCTCGACCAGCAGGTGATTCGCCCAACAGCGGCACAAGTCGTACGTAGATACCCGTCGATAGTCCTCATTATCTGTCTCCTTTCTAGGGGACAGTGGTACACGATACCCTTGTGACGACAGCGTCAGAACGGTGGTTGATCGAGAAATGTGTGTCAGGAAACGATGGAGGACACGTTTCTCTGGTGACCACCATAGCCGCCGTGACGATGGAGCGACAAACAGGTAGCGTTTGTCATGCGATGATGGCGTTCGTTTCTCCCACCCATTGTCTTCGTCTACCGCACAATAACTACTAACATGGACGATAATGACTTAATGACTCTGGTTGCAGAAGCGTACAAATAATATAGTTTTGACTAAATGGCAGTCTTTGAAACGTGGGTGATAGAGGTAGGTGCTGCTCCATCGTAGCCCACGTTCATCGGACGTCAGTGGCACAGTCCATTGTTCTCACTGATACCCGACAGTAAAGAGAATGATATGGTTTGACATGGTTATTTGGGAAGCGGCAAATAGAATCGATGGTTTTCGTCTCCTCTATAAGAAAGTCAAAGAGACATTAAATGTCCACGAGGACATCCATGCTTAGCACATTATACTAAGCCACCGAGAAGAGACGTTGAATTAATACCCCTGTTTCCAACGGCTGTAAAAATAAACGCGAATACACACGAATACACATACCTTGAGTGTACTGAAAATCAGCTAGAACTATCAGACACCCGACCCAGGAAAATACCGTCTGCACATGGGTTTGGGCGAGCGTTCGACGAAGTTAGTATGCTGTACTAACCTACCCGAGGGCGCTTTGTGACGATTCTTCTCGTGAGCAACAGCGTTGGCAGCCGGGTCGTGGGGGAGGGGGGTGAAATTGAGTTGCAGTACGAGTTCGATGACCGAGCTGTAGCCTCCCCACGGTGGGCAGTGTGGGCTGGAGTGCCATGAATCCTGGGGATATCTTAGTTACTACAATATACTAACCTATGAAAGCATTGGGAACGTTTCCAACCCTTTGCGCAGAGATCCATTCGAGGGTACCGGACGGTGTCCACTCCCACTTAATTTAACCAGAAGTAATAGCGATTTCGATAGCTTTTATATTATAGTTCATAATAAAATATCATCATTTCAAATCATCTGTATATAACTAGTCAACCCTGCGAACTCTCATATACCGTAAAGGATTTCATAAATGCGTGACAATGGCTAGTAGGAGAATAATGCACGATCTGACTGGCTTTCAACGCGACCTCCTGTACGTCGTCACTGGATTAGACGAACCACATGGGCTCGCCATCAAGGATGACCTCGAAGACTACTACGACACGGAAGTCCATCACGGGCGACTCTATCCAAATCTAGATACCCTCGTCGACAAAGGGCTGATCGAGAAGAGCGAAAAAGATCGTCGGACGAACAGCTACACACTGACTCAGCGTGGCCAGCGAGAAATCCAAGCGAGACGAGACTGGGAAGAAGAGTATCTCGGGCAAGACGTTGCAACAGCCTGAGAACCCTGTTTCGGACCTATTTCGTTCGGCAACCCCTATGCCATCAACTGAACCCTCGTTCTGCCACAACACGAGCGTTTCAGCAAGTCGGATGATACTCTATCGGAATAGTCGTAATTCGTGGAACTGATTGGAGATAACGCCAGTTTGGAGTTGATGAGTGGTTCTCGATCGGAATGGTGGCGTTAGTTAGATCTCGGTCACTCGCTCATATGCATCGTTGAGTGCGGCTGCGTCTTCAGGCAACAGGGCAGCGACAAGATACCCGGCATACTCGCTAAAGTACTCGACGAGCGTTGCAATCCGATCTGAGTCGATCGCCTCCAACGAGTCAAGCAGAATGAACGGCACGTCCTGATAGACCTCGTGCGCCAGGTATCCGGCAAGCGCGAACACCAGTCCGGTCACTTCTCTTTCACTCTCACTTAGATGCTCAATTGTGTCCTCATAGGCAGTTCCCGACTCTGTACTCCGAATCACGTGAAGGGAGAAGACACTTTTCGTTACTTTTCGGCGCCCCTCACGAACATCTTGCTGTGTCCGTTCGATCCAAATACGCTCGAGATTCGCATAGTCAAGTAACTCAAGCACTGTCTCCATATGGGTGTTGAACTCGTCGACTGCATTCTGCTCAATTTGGTCGATGCGAGTGCGGAGATCAGCCAACTCAACCTGAATTTCCTCGCGTTGTGCTTCGAGTTGCTCTCGGTCCGCGAGCTTCGCATCAATCTCCTCAATTTTCGCTTCAACATCGTCCAGATCGGATTCGAGCCGTTCAAGTTCGAATTCAAGTTGATTTGCTTCCTTGTGAAGATCGAGGACTTCACTGTAATCTTCCTGTTTGAGTGCTTCGACTTCATCCTCAAACTTCTCGATATCGTCGGTTAGGTCCGCTCGTTCGGATCTGAGACCCTCAAGACGGTCTTCACGATCCTCAAGTTCATTGGTAATTTGGGAGAGTCGGCGCTCGGTTTGCTCGCGTTCACGCTGTTTCGTCTCGAGGGCAGATTTCTCACGTTCGAGTTCGCTGATTTCGGAATCTAATTCGGAACGCTCGCCAAGCTTATCTTGCCGAAGCGTACGAAGTCGCTCGACGGTTGCTTCGATTTCTTGTTTGTCGACTTCCGTTCCACACGTCCAGCACACAACCGTTTCAGAATCAGCGACAAGCTGATCAGTAATCGACCCGTCAGAGCCCTCATCAGTGGTGGTCGTCGGCTCGAGGGCACTTCGGACATCGGGGCTCGTCCCTTCGAGCATTTCTTCGTTGAATTGGATGATCGTTTGTAGTTCGCTGAGCGTTGAACTAAGCTGTTGTTTGCGCTCGCGAAGCGTTTGGATTTCCTGCTCGATTTCAGCCGTTTCACCTGCATCGTCTGGGAGTTGTTCCTGTTCTGTCTCTAATTCAGCAAGCTCGTCCTTGAGTGCCTCAATACTATCCTCTTCAGTACTGATTTTGAAGCGAACGTCTTCGAGCGAAGAGCGGGTTTCGCGGAGCTCTTCGAGCTTCTCATCGAGCTCCGCTTTTTCATCTCGTGTCTCGCTGACATCCGTATCAGCCTCGTCGAGCTCGGTTTCTTTTGCTTCGAGCTCTGCCTGTTTTTCTTCGATTTCCGTTTCGAGACGCGTCCGCTTCTGCTCGAGATCAGGGCGCTGCTGTTTGAGCGAATCCAGTGTCTCAAGTTCGGTATCGATCTGCTGTTTTTCGGTTTCGCACCGATCGATTTCAGCTTGGATCGCATCGGTGTCGACGGGACGCATGATTAAGTCACGCAGATCATCATCGCGAGCGACGGCGCGACGGGCCTCGTTCGATTCGAGCAAAAAGGCAAACAGGTCGGCGAGTTCTGTATCGTCGAGATACGGATCGCCACTCATCTTGATTACGCCATCTGTGCGGGTGAGTGTGCGTGTATACGTCTCGTCGTCGATCGTAAGTTCGACCGATCCTTCATCCGCGTCACCCTTGAGTGTTGCCTGGTTACTCCCAAGCGCCGCCATAATCGCTTGAAGAAATGACGTTCGATTCGTTGCGTTCCGGCCCGTGAGGACCGTCACTTCGGGGGAAAACTCCACGTCAGTGTTGTCGATTCCGCCGATATTACTTGCGCTCAACTCAATGTGGTGCTGATCCTGCTGTGAAATTCCCATATCGTGATTAGCGGTCTGGAGATTATAAGTGGATACTGGCTGAAGACAACGCGCAACTAAGTTTTATTGTGAAACCAATCAGCTTGTTTCCAAGCCTCTGACACCACTTCTGGAACTTTTGCTCAACGTTTGACCAATGATGTCTACCTCGAGGTGCCAATCTCGGCAGAAAATCAGTCGCTGGGTGTAAATGATGAGTGAATAATCGGCAGTATTTTATTCCTAGTTGAGTATTTAATGTAAAGTGTATTGGTGAGGTTTTATGAGTGAGATTGCGACTCCATATCAAAATTAGTTACGCGATCATTGAAAGTGATTGGTATGCACTCGTACGTGAATCGGTAACATCGAACTGGTCGTCCAAAAGGCGTTGTACAAATGGAGTATTCTATCCTTCAGTGCCGTAGCCAGCGTTTACAAGTGGCTTATATAGTAATTGTGCGGCATCGGATTATCCCTCACGATTGAATTTTGTCGGTCGACACGGGATGATTTTCACGAGCTGCAGTATAGGAGGAGTCACCTTCAAATCGGGTGAGCCAGTTGTGAACGGTCTTCCAGAAGAGCTCGTACCACTTGGCTATGTCTGTTTATGAGACGTCATCCTTGTAGGCAGTCACGACCATGAGCCCTTCATCAATTGGACGTTGTTCACATGTCGAGTGCATTCCAGAGATCAAAAGTTGAGATGCTTTCCAAGTGGACTATCATGAAATACGATGTGTGTATGTGTCGTGTAAATAATTTTGAACAGTGAAGGATCCTCCAACTCCCATTTCAAGCATTTGTCTGGGAATAGAACCAAAAGAGGGAATTCCCCAGACGGAGTCCACATCGACTAAGTTGAGTATCTCTTTTCGCTCGGAAGCCTTGGCTGCAGAAGTTCTGCGCCCTGTCAAAGCAGGGCATTGAACAGACCACTCAAACGTTCGGTCTCCTTCGTTCGCTAAATATCATGGAACCACACATCGAAATTATAGTCGCCTGCCTTGCTATAGGGAACTCCTCCAATTCCACATAAAAAGCGCTCGACACGCATATTGGTGGTGAATGAGAAGACGGTCTGACGGAGCTTTTTGAGCGCTTTTAGTTTTGGTTTGTGAAAATATGACAATTAAATTACCCAACCGCCACCCGCTTCCAAAGAACGTGATGAATTAACAGACTACAGGTGGTCAAGAATCTGGTCGGTTGGATTGCCCGAGTCGCCCTTGTTATCAGCACTCTGTTGTTCGTCTTCTTTGTTCCATGTGGTCTCCGGACGACTCTGCAATATGAAGAACTGCTTGGTATCGCCCTGCTCTTCGATGGCCCACTCGATATCCTGCGGTTCGTCGTAATGCTGCTCGATTGCCTTCGCTAAGTCGGTCAGTTTAATCAGTTCATCAGCGGTCACAGATGGGACATCGCGCTTGTCATCAGCAATTTCGACTTCTTCAGTGCCGGCATCCGTGGGGATCGTCATTACGTCTTTATCCGGAACGTTCCGATCAACGATCTTGTAAACAGGTTTATCGACGAGGAAACTGTCCGGAGTAACGATTCCGCTCACGACGGCTTCGCCCAGGCCCCAATTTGATTCGATCCGAACTTTCGATTGATCACCGTTCGAGGGATTGACGGTGAACATCACCCCTGATGATCGGGCTTCGACCATTTTCTGAATCCCGACGCTAATGAGCACTTCATCATGGTCGAACCCGTGCTTCTCACGGTAGGCGATCGCTCGCGCAGTGAACAGACTCGCCATACATTCTTTTGTTCGCTGTACAACCGCCTCGAAATCAGTCACATTGAGGTAGGTGTCCTGTTGCCCGGCAAAACTCGCGTCAGGTAAGTCTTCAGCCGTTGCTGATGATCGGACAGCGACTTTCAAGTCATCTCCTTCTGTCTTTGCCTGTAGTTGTTCCCACGATGATTTGAGCTCTTCAGCGAGAAACGGAGGGAATGATGCGTTTTCGATGCGCTCGCGGATATCGCGGCTTGCGGCTACAACAGCGTTGTCGTCGTCGATATCAACTTCGGATATCCGGTCAATAATGTATTCGTCGAGTGACTGCGTTTCGAGGAAGGCTTCGTAGAAGTCCGTGGTGACAGCAAATCCTGGCGGAACTTGGACATCATCACCGGCTTCCATCAGTTCGCCAAGTGAGGCATTCTTTCCACCGACGAGTCCGATGTTCGCTTTCGTGCACTTTTCGGATACGAAATCCAAGGTGCATGTTTGATCAGTCATTATGATTTGTTAATCCTGACTCGTTATAATGATTACTCTGTCTTCTCAAGGATCTCAACTTTCCCCTTGTTCCCATTGAGGCGGATTCGATCACCGGTCTGAATGCGAGATGTCGCCGTCCCGACCCCTGTGACAGCCGGCAAACCGTACTCGCGACAAACGATAGCTGTGTGACTCGTCGCACCGCCATTGTCCGTAACGGCCCCGGCCACTTTAGAAAACACTGGCGTCCAATCCGGATTCGTGAGGGGAGAGACGAGTATCTCATCGCGCTCCACCTCATTCAGGTCACTCCCCGATGTGACCACTCGTGCCTGCCCTTCGACTGTGCCAGACGAGGATGCAAAACCACTCATCTCATTGCTGTCTTCCTCCTGTGTAGAGCCGAGCCAGTTCTGAACCGTTTCAGTCGTAATGCCCCAAAGCATAATCACCATCGGATCTGTAACCTCCTCAGGCGGCTCACCGATCGCCGGAGGTGGCGACCACTCTTCGGCCGCATCGAGGATACGTTTTCGTTTATCGGCGTCCTCTTTCCAGTAGTTTGGAACGTGTGCGCCTTTCCCCTGGGACCAGACGCGCGCAAGGTCTGCAAGGAGTTCCGGCACTTCATTTCGACCAAACAGCGTAATATCTCGAGGCGTATCGAGGAGGCCGTGATTGACTAAGAGTTCGCCGAACTCGTCGAGTTTTTGGAAGATGATCGTATGAAGCCAGTTCTCGATCCAGAACTGGTGATCCTCGGCGTGGCTGTAGACCTTTAATACAAGTTGATGGGCCTGATCGAACTGAGCTCGTTCGTTATCGGTAAGATAGCTTCGATATTCGTCGACGACTTCCTTACGTTTTTCCTGAAGCGTCTCGATATCACGCCGGATCTCTTTACCCTCCTGTAGTGCGATCACTTTTTCGTGGAGGTGTTCAAAGGGCTGTTCGAGTGTATCGAGCCACGATCCGTCCGCACTGTGGTAGCCTCGGCTGACGGTGATGTGGAACCACGGGTCTTTCATCTCCTCGAAGGCTTCGAGGAACTCGCGGCCTGCTTCAGATTTCTCAAGGCGAGCCATTTTTTGGTCGGGGGTTTCCTCTGAAGTCAGGATTTCCGGAACCTCGTCACCCAACTCCATTGTCTGGTGAGCGAGATCGTTTAGAACCTTGTCAGCAAGGAACAGATCCGTTTCAAGGCCCGTAACCATCTCGCCGATGGCATTGTCGCTAATATTGGGGAAAAGCTCATCGCAAGTCCCCTTGAAGGAGAGATACGCCAGATAAACCAGATTGAGGTACTCGAAGTGGCGTTGCCATCCCCGGAGCGTCAGTTCCTGTAACCGATTGTAAGCGCTCTGAACATCGACCGACTTGGGATAGAGCCCCTTCGCTTCGAAGACTACTTCGTCGGGAGCGTATTCAGGAAGTTGCTCCGGGACATCGAGATCGCGAATCTCTTGACCGATTTCTTTGACTGCGGGGAGCCACTCGTTTTCGTAGAGTTTCTCAAAGTTCTCATAGATGTATTCGCTTCGGTCGCTAAATATAGATTTGCGTTCTTCGAGTAACTCTGGATCTGTACATGGGACGGGTGAAGCATACGAGTAACCAGCGATGATTCGCAAATCAATACCCATCGCGGGTGGAACCGCAAATACACGACTCTGTGCTTGGGAGAGTTGCATCACAATCGATTCAACACAAAGTGTGATATCCCATGGACGGAGTGGCGCTGGACTATCCTTCTGATCCCAAAACCAGAATCGATCCTTTTCTAATCCTGTTCGTTCTGATGATTCTCCGAATCGAAAGTATCGGGGGTACATCTCCTGCCAACCTTCACATTCTTCAGGTACCTCGATCTCGTCTGGCCATGGAAATCTGTCTACTGAATTTGAATTGCTCTCCTCTATCATGGTGGACTCTAACACCCTACATATGTACCCTCTCTATATCGTATTATATCTTGGGGTTTGCGTAGAGCAAGAGCTGCCAGTTAGCGCCACTACTTAGTAGGAGATTTCCGAATAGCCAGTATGTACACTCTGGTTGCCTCGACCGTGGCACGAACCACCGACGGTGTCCTCCTCGTCAAGGAGGGGAAAGAAGACGTACAGGGTACTTGGAATCTACCGGGCGGACGAGTGGAAGAGGGTGAAGACCCAACCGAAACAGCAGTACGGGAGATCAAAGAGGAAGTGGGCGTTGGGGTAGAATTGGTCGGACTTGTTGGCGTATATCTTGGACAGGACGCGTTCGTCGATGGCCCGTTTCTATCGATAACGTACTTAGGACAGTTATCTGGGGATCCACGAGCGGTTGCAACCGACACCGTTGAAGCTGTGGAGTGGGTTGACCAGCAACGTCTTAACGAATTAGAGTTGCGCTCACCATACGTATCACATGCAATCTATGATGCCAACGAAAGGACGTTCTCGAAGGATGTCATCCAGTCCGTTATAGAGTAGGAGGCATTCTATTCAATGGTCGTGCGGCCCATGAGGTGTCTCCAAGAACTCCGAAAAGAGGTCGGTTTCACACGCTGTGAGTTCGCAGAGCATTGCTGGTTGTAACCGAAGCTCGGTTCTTTTCACGGGTGCACGTACGACGAGTGCATCGCCGTTCGATGTCGTTATCTTCGAGACCACGACGTCGGCGTACTCGTTGCTGATCTTGAACGATCCAACAGTAGATTTCGATTCGCTTCCATCATCCCACTCAGGAGGCGGACTACAGCCGAGCCGATCCACCAAGTCCGCCTTCGTTTGCCATGAGAGGCTTTCGAGACCGAGTGCATCGACTCGGATTTGAGACGATGACTCCTGTACGCCACTATCTGATTCGATCTCGACGAGTTGACCTCGGGGTGTCAGTAGCTTCCGGACGGTAGCTGAGTCAGACCCGACGACTACATCGTACTCTTCCGTGACAGTAGTTTGTGAGCTCATAGAAAGACTGAGATTTTGTCAATTTTCGGAACTGCATGATCGAGGAACACGTGGCGCTTCGCTATGGTGAACGTATTGCTGTCGGGGTGGAGAACGTCCTCTCGGCGGCCTGCGAGGAACGTGTACGACTCCGAGTCTCCCTGCCCATAGTACAGGAGTAAGTAACTCTTCGCTTCGACAGTGCCATCGTCTCTCTCGCTGGTGCGTACGTTGGTTACAAAACGACGTGTCCGGGACGGCGGTCGTTCAGACCACGCGTACTCCGACTCGAACCGTTGAACCCGTGCTTCCAGGGATCCATAGTCCTCATCAAAGTAATACGATGAGCGACTAAAACTGTCGTTCACGTGCTCGCGTGTAATCCGTAGCGGTGCCTTATACTCGATATCTTTATCGAGCAGCGAGAGCCATTCTTTCTGTTCGCGCTGATCCAGCAGGGCCGCCTCCTCGTAGAGGAACTGTTCGACACGCCGGTCCAATAGGAACTGATCCAGTTCTGACTCTCGATCAATGTTCGTAGCCATGCTATTCACCATCCTCCGCCCGTTCACACTCATTTGCTAATTCGCATTCGCTTGCCTGCTCACAGTCCCTCGACTGTTCATTCACATCGCGTGGTGTCGAGAGGTGATCGAACCATTGATCATGGAACTTCTGCATACCAACCTCTTCCAGGTTGATAGCGTAGACGGTGCCTGGTCCGGGCCACTGCTCGTCAAAGGCTACTTCGCTCATCTCTTCCGTTCCCATCTGGTAGTTCAATTCCAACTCGTGCTGTTTAGCGAACGTCGAGTTGGCGACGTCAGTGATGCCATTCCAGATGGAGACGTCGTCCTGTTCGAAGTTCCCTGATGGGCCGAAGTTGGACATATACACCTTGTAGATGCGGTCTTTGACCTCTTCTGATGCTCGCTTCGGTGCAAAAGCCCAACTCCATATTTCGGTTTTATTCGGCCCGAGTGGCCGCCACTTTCGGAGGCCGAGGAAGCCAATGACGTCCTTGTTCGGATCGTCAGTGATGTCTCCAAAGTTGAGAAATGCTAAATTTGGAAAAATACTCCCGGTGAACGAGAGTGCCTCCTTGGCAGCCTCGTACTGATCGGGCGTCACATTATCCGGATTGAACAGCTCCACGATCTCGTCGGGATACGTCATGAACACATCTTCACCCTCGACCATCCGAGTACTGGTTGTGTGGCCGTTGCAGTGGATGTGCCGGTCTTTCGTCTCCCCTGCACCGGCGACGCCAACAGTGTCATCGCCGCCGAGTCCGAGTTGCTTGATCGAGTGGTGCGCAAAGCCAGTGTGATAGCTGTCACCAGCAAAGTTGTCCGCACCAGTCTTCCAGTTTGTCTCTACTACCCAGCGGTGCGGTTCGCCGATAACTTCCATTCCGCCATCTGGGAGTTTGAACTGGATATCGAGGTACCAGGTGAACTCTCCCAAGTGTTCTTCTAGACTCTCGCCAGACTCCGAAAGCGAAGCGAACACCAGACCAGCGTAGCTGTCCACTCGAGGCGCACTGTGTAGACCGTATTCTGACTGATCCAAGTTCTTGAACGCTACTTCCTTTTGTGGCACTCCCACGAGTTCACCAGTATTCTTGTACGTCCACCCGTGGTACGGGCACCGGAAATGGGAAGTGTTGCCTTGCTCAGCGCGGCACAGCTTCGTACCGCGATGACGGCAGCTGTCGAAGAGCACCTGAATTTCGCCGCTCATATCCCGCACAAAGATGAATGGATCACCTGCAATGTAACGGCGTGCATAGTCACCCTCCTCAGGTACCTCGGATTCGTGACCGACGAATATCCATTCACGGCCGAACAGTCGATCAAGCTCCAGTTTATGAATTGTCTCACTGTTGAACGTCTTCAGAGGAAGCTTGCCCTCCCCAAGTGACGCTTCAATCTCTGCTAGGAGATCCTCGTGATCCCCCGATTTATAGTCATTAGATGACACTTTGCTATCGGTTGATGGCATACATTCCCATGTCAGCCTTTGCCTATTTATTCATTGTGGTCTATCAAACCGGGAGAGTGAATCCCTTCACTCAACACCTCTCCTACCGATTCCTCAGCGGAGCGTCCTGTCGACTGTCATCCGGACGTTCTTAATTTTGGTGTAGTGGTTTAGGGCAGCTGTCGCATACTCTGATCCGATTCCACTTTGTTTGTACGCGGGAAACGGTACCTGTGGAGTCGGCGAGGCATAGTTATTTACCGTAACTGTTCCAGCTTCGATTTGCTCCGTGATGCGGTTCGCTCTGTCGAGATCAGTCGTCCAGACGCCCGCATACAGGCCGTACTCCGTGTCGTTTGCGCGTTCGACGACTTCCTGCTCGGAATCGAATCGATAGGCAGTCAGGACGGGACCGAATATCTCTTCGCATGAGACTGCCGCGTCGTCGGGTACGTTCTCGACGAGTGTCGGTTCGTAGAAGTTCCCCTCTTCAAAGGGAATACGGCCGCCCGTGGTGACAGACCCCCCTGCTTCAACGGCCGACTCAATGTAAGACGTAACCTCTGACTGCGCCGAAGGCGAGATGAGCGCCGACACGTCGGTCTCGTTCGGGTCTTTCTTCACGTCCATCGCTTCAATTCGTGACACAACGCGGTCGATAAACTCGTCGTAGATATCGTCTTCGACGAACAGTCGAGTGCCGGCATAACAGCTCTGGCCGGCGTTATTGAACAGTTTAATTGCCCCGTCCGCGGCTGCTTCTTGGTCCGCGTCGGCGAAGACGATGTTTGGACTCTTCCCTCCAAGTTCGAGATTCAGTGGGATCAACCGATCTGATACCAATTCCCGAATGTGGAGGCCAACTTTTTTCGATCCCGTGAACGTCAATTCTCGTACGTTTTCGTTCGTGACCAGCGCTTCGCCGGCCGTCGACCCTGACCCAGAAACGACGTTCAGAACTCCGTCAGGCAGTCCTGCCTCGCTGGCTGCTCGTCCTAATTCGTGAATTGACATCGGCGCCAGCTGAGCGGGTTTCGCCACGACGGTATTCCCGCAGGCCAGTGCGGGAGCGATGCTTCGCGAACCCAATAGCAGCGGCGAGTTCCACGGGATGATGTGCCCAGTCACGCCTAGCGGTTCTCGTCGCGTATAGTCGAATTCCTCGTGTGAAAGCGGAATAGTTTCGCCGTTGATATGGTTAGTCAATCCCGCATAGTACTCGAAGTACTCCGCCGCGGATTCGACGCTTCGCTTCGAATCCGACAACGACCGACCAGTCTCTTGGGTGTGTCGCTGCGCGATTTCCGTCTTACAGACACGGAGTTCGGCGGCGATATCTCGAAGGTAGTGTCCCCGAGTGACTGCATCGACCGTACGCCAGTTCTCGAAGGCCGACTCGGCCGCGTCGACCGCGGAGGCAACGTCTGACTCGTTTGCGAGTGCGATACTGGACACCGGCTGATTCGACGATGGGTCGTTCACGGTTACCGTCTCTGCACGTGACAGAGTTTTCCCATCGATGAGTAAATCGTATTCTCTCATCGGTTAGTAGGTGTTTGAGGGCTTCCGATATAAAAGTTCAGCTATAGTACGATAGCTGGGGTACGCGGCCAACAGCGTGAGTTTGATGGCTCACTCTTGGGTGATGACGCTTCGGACACCGGTTCCTTCGTCTATCGCCTCGAACGCCCTGTCCAGTCGGTCAAGCGAGTATATGTTGCTAACGAGTTCCCTCAGGGGAAGTCGTCCAGATTCCGCGAGCCTCGCGAAACGGGGAATGTCGATCGAGGGGCGAAGCGAGCCGCCAACGTTGCCGACGATTCGTTTTCCGTGGGTTAGGGCTGCTGGAGGGATCTCAAAGGGATCGGCAGAACTCGTCGCTGTCGAGACGACCGTTCCTCCGGGACGTACAGCATCGATTGCCTGCTTGACCACGTCTGGATGGCTGGTGCACTCGAAAGCGTACTTGACCCCGCCACCGGTGACGTTCTGAATCGCCTCTACAGGATCGGTATCGCGAGAGTTGACAGTGTGCGTGGCCCCAAGTTCCTCTATGAACGATAGTTTCTCGTCGACGACGTCGACTGCAACGATGGGATCGGCCCCGACCAGTGTAGCACCGAGAATTGCGCTCGATCCAACTCCGCCACAGCCGAATACAGCGATAGGTTCACCTGCTGAAACCTCGGCAGTGTTCGTCACTGCTCCTAGTCCAGTCGTCGCGCCACATCCGAGTAGCGAAGCCTCGGAAAACGGCAGTCCATCGGGGATTTTGACGGCAGTCTGTGCGGCGACGACACAGTGGGTGGCAAACGACGACTGTCCATAGAAGTGGTTCACGTCCTCACCGTCGCGGGAGAGTCGTCGGGTACCATCTAATAGCGTTCCCTGCTTGACTACTGATCGCCGCGAACAGAGGTGGGGATCACCGCGCTCGCAGAACTCGCACTCTCGACAGAACGGAAGGACCCAGAGTACGACACGATCCCCCTCTGCGAGTGAAGAGACGCTGTTTCCGACGGCGTCAACGACGCCAGCTCCCTCGTGTCCCAATACAACAGGATACGGCACCTCTGAAGCACCGACGTAACGATGGTGGTCAGTGTGACAGACGCCGGTCGCCCGGATGTCAACCCGAATTTCGTTTGCCTTTGGTTCGGCAAGTTCGAGCGATTCGATTGATAAGTTTCGTGGCTCTTCCAAAACTGCTGCAGTGATGCGTGTCATACGTAGTGGATCTACCTGTCTGTTCCTTTTACCGGTGGTGACTAAAGTGTGGGGTATCTTGGACCGCGTTCAGCCCCGGCCCACCCGAGGTTGCTCATACTGTGTCTGCGAACTCCCTCACCCTTCAGCGACGATCTCGCCTTTCTCCAGCCACAGACAGAGCGGATCTGGAAGCGACGTCTGCTGGATTTTTCGGACGACCTCTTCGATTGGATATGTTACACGGCGGAGGGTGGCTGTGTTTGTTTCGAGATCAATGATAGCATAGGCTGCACGTGGGTCTCCGTCGCGTGGCTGTCCGACGCTACCAGGATTTACGAGCAGTCGCCCGTCGAAGTATTCCGCGTGTTGAACGTGCGTGTGTCCGTGAACAAGAATCGATTCATCACCGAACAAGTGGGGTCCATAGTCCTCAGGGTAGAGTCGAGCGTCCTGGTCTCCGGGCTTTCCGTGAACCAGTTTGACGATTCCGTCCTCAATAGTTAGTTCCGCTGGGAGGTTAGCTAAATACTCTATCTCCTCGGCATTGAGTAGCTCGTGGGTCCAGACGCCCGCTGCACGCGCGAGGTCGCTCGGCCGAACCCCTGCGTCGTTTCTGGCTTCGGGTTCCGTAGCCGTGCCCATCGAGTCGATATTCGTACTGATTTTGCGGTCGTGGTTTCCTTGGATACTGATGATCCCTTCGTTGGCGAAGGTTTCCAAGACTCGGTGCGGAAATGGATTGTAACCTATTGCGTCCCCGCAATGATAGATCTGATCCACGTCCGGCATATCGGCGAGGACCGCCTCAAGTGCTGGTTGATTTCCATGTACGTCGCTTATCAGGCCGAGTTTCATATCCCAAAATCCTCGTAGGGCTATTTAAAGCTTTCAAATTGACGGATCAACTGCGATTATAGATTATTCCGTCTATACCGGAGATATCCATATGATTCCGGAATTGCCGGAACACACCCTTATAAATAATTAGAGACTGACCAACGAATATGGCGAGCGAAAATGGAGGTTCAAGCAGGATTGGGACGTTAGAAAAGGGTTTTCAGATAATCGAAATCGTCGAAAAGGAGGAATCTGCGACTCTCACCGAAGTGGCCGACAGAATGGGTGTCGCAAGAAGTACTGTGCACGATTATCTCACGACCTTGCTTGATCTCGAATACCTTGTCAAGAACGATGGAGCGTATCAGCTCGGATTAAAGTTCACAAGACTTGGAACGAACGCCAGAGAGACTGTTCCGCTATCGAATGTCATCACACCGTATCTAGAGCGGTTAGCCAATGAGACTGGGGAAACAGTGTGGTTCCTCGTTGAAGAATGCGGCCTCGCGGTGTACCTCAGGCACGCAGAAGGGGAACAAGGAATCAAGACGGAACATTTTATCGGTGGTCGTTCGTACCTGCATTGTCATGCAGGTGGGAAGGCAATTCTCGCACAGTTCCCTGAAGATCGTGTTAACGAAATCATCGATAAACACGGCCTTCCGGAAATAACGGAAAATACGATCACCTCTCGGGAAGCCCTCTTCCAAGAACTGGAGCAGATTCGCGAACAGAACTATGCTCAAAACCAAAGCGAACAGTTAGAAGAGACGAGAGCAGTGAGTGCGGCAATCGTCATCGATGACGAAGTACTCGGAGCAATTAGCGTTGGAGGGCCTGCACACCGACTCCGTGGTGAACGATTCGAAGATGAATTGCCGAATCAGGTTATGAGCGCAGTGAACGAGATAAGACTCAATCAACTGTATTCATAGGCGGTTGTGTTGACAGCATTCATGCCATTACAGATATAGTATCGTAATGACTCGTCGTGATGTATTCGAGGTCTTGGTGCTTTTGACATAACTCGTCGATCTTCTCCACGTGTCTCTGCTTCTCTTCGCAAATTTCCTCAACAGTGCTCTGTTGAATCCGGAGACGGCGGGATAGCATCACTCTGAAGGAGAAAGCGAAGAGAGAGCGTAGAAAACCCTCTTCTGCTTCGTTAAACAAGCAGCATCGCTGGCTCAAAAGCGTTGTTCTGTCAGCCCCATGACGGTGGTGAACGCCCCGGCTGGCAACGGAGCTGCCGGCAGGAAGAATCTGGCGTTATATTTTCTGCGGATTTAGATGGACGCGACCTACCGCGAAATCGTCGATTGGTCAAGCGAGATGGATCGGATTCGCGCACTCGTGCAGCTAGCACGAACCGAGTTCTCGGCACCTTCGACGCTGTGGCGGTCGTTCTAGCAGGTACCCATCTATGTCTGGCGCCAATTGCTTCACCGGTCGACAGCCAGGTACGATCCCGGCAACCATGGAGCGCTGAATGTAACGTTCTCCGACAACGAAGCGGCATCCAGTCACTACATGGGTCACTCGGATCGCCACATAGAGATACTCAAAACGACGGCTCTCGCCGACATAGACTCGTGTGCTGTCCTCGCCCTCCACTGTTCGGCACACTGGCCCCACGATACACAGATGATCCGTCGGGGAGCACTCGCAACGCCGACGAGATCAAAAGTCTCGCCGTTGACAAAGGATACGACAAGTGATCACTATGGGACGTACTACGTTCCGAGGGTGTCCGTCTACTGTACAAACACCGCCTGTTCGCACATTACGATCACGCCCACAACACACGGTTGGGCAGCAATCTGTATAGGCAGCGCTGGATGGCTGAGAGCGCATTCTCAGCCATTAAACACCGATATGGCTCCGCTGTCGAGCCGAGCACTTGGTACCACGAATTCCGTGAAATGGTGCTGACCGTCACCATCTATTACCTCGAAAAGCCATTAGAGTGTGATCCTGACGTTTTCCGTGGGACCAATAATGCAGTTCGTTCCGAGTTCTATCATCTCACCCCGCAGTTCTCCATCGATACAGGCCTTTAGGAACGAAGGTATGGCAGTCCCGCCGCCTGCTTGATCCGCGTCGATTCAAGTAACACCATCAGTATGTAATCATCGGTTATACTGGAACGGTGATGTGCATTACGGCTATAGGTTTGTAACGGAACGGCGAGCAAAGACATCTATGTACTTACTGGAAAAGGCTCGGTATGTGATTTTCATACTAAATTAACGTAGAATGCATCTATATTCCTGGTAGAACAATAGGTCGCGTGGAGTCGCCTCAATTGTACGTCATTTTGAGTTCGATCTCGTTCGACCCGGTCAAGACCAGTTCGATCAACTGCTCTCGGAACGTCTCGTTCTCGACACGCCTGACAGGTGCAGAAATCGCGATTGCGCCGACGACGCGGTCTTCGACGATGATGGGTGCTGCCACTGCCGATGTGCCCTCTGCTGCCTCGTTGTGGTTCACAGCGTACCCCTGTTCTCGAATCTCCGAGAGTTCTGTCCGGAGTTCTTCGACGGTCGAGATAGACTCGGGTGTCTTCTGCGGGAGACCGTGCGTGTCGGCAACTTCCTTGACATGCTCCTCGGGTGAGAAGGCCAACATCACCTTTCCTGACGCGAGACAGTGCATGTACTCGTGTTTTCCTATCCGCTCGTGCGTCTCGATGGAGTCCTCACCTAGCTGCTGTGCTAGATACACCGCCTTTCCATTTTCTTCGACCATCAACCACACCGCTGCGCCACTCTCCTCGGCCAATCCCTCGAGCGTCGGCTGTGATTTCGAGTATACCGAAATCGAATCCCGGGCGGCGATTCCATGGTCGAGAAACTGGAGTGAGAGGTTGTACCTTCCGTCTCTCCGCGAAAGGTAGCCAATGTGGACGAGCGTCGTCAGGTAGTCGTGTAATGTACTCTCGGCCATATCGACCTCCTTCGATATTTCCGTGAACGTCGCCTCCTCTAGCCCCTGAATCACGTTGATTAACTTGAACACTCTAACCGCCGTTTTGATTGGCCGATTCGGCGAGTCTGCGTCGGTCATATGATAAATGATGGGAATTCCCTGTATAAGAGTTGTGTTATAGAGTACCACGTTCACACTCTGAGATCCGAACTGAACGTTCGTCTCCTAACCATTAGGACAATATGGTTATTACGTTTAGTATTGGCCTAGTACGCTGGTCAAATACGAACCGAGTAGATGGCAACGGTACTTATAGTAGCGTCCCACGGTCGGGAGCTAAAACTTAGTTCGATAATATCGAAGAACTCACGATACAGTTTTGAACCAACGTACAGCGTCCCCTCTGTCGTTCCAGAAAACCGAAGTTGACTTCGAGATCATCGAAGCAAAGTGAGTTGAGACACGACCGATAGGGGTGGCAAGCGCGAAGAGAAGGGTGAATAGTCGCTTCGACTGCGCCACTCGTTCGCTGTGCGATTAGATTCGGACGAACACGTCGCCGTCTACCAGCTCAACATCGAACGTACCGATGCACTTCCCGGATACTTCGTGTTCACCTGACTCGATGTCGAGTTCCCAGAGATGCCAAGGGCAACTCACGGTGAGGTCATCCTCGTTGACGCCGCCGCGTGACTCCGTCCATGTGTCCTCCGCATTAATCTTCTCTTCGCCGGCCTTGTACAATGGCGCGCCCTGGTGCGGACAGCGGTTCGACAGCGCGTGGAACTCGCCCTTTACGTTGAACACCGCGATCTCGATGCCGTTGACGTCGACAGCAATTCCCCGTCCTCGGGGAACGTCTTCGACCGATGCGACCCTGGTATACGCGTCTTCGATTTCTGGTTCTACGCTCATTGGTAATCAGAGCCCGAGTATCTCCTCGGCGTTCTCATGCAGGATGGATCGACGCAGGTCGTCGTCGAACGCTCGCGACGTGTAGAACCACGTCGGTGGATCCAAAGTCTGGTGCGGCCAGTCGCTCGAATAGGTGAACATGTCGTCTGCCATGCTCAGATCGAGGAGGTTCCTCGCCTGACCGGAGCCACGCGGGAGCGCGAGCGGTTGCGTTGTCAGGTAGATGTTGTCGCGGAGGTACTCACTGGGCCGCTGTTCGAGATACTCTTCGCCGCTCGTGTGTTTCCGGGGAGTGATCTTCACGTCGTCGGGGTGCATCTCGTAGAACTCGTCCATCCGGTAGCGGACGAACGGAACCCACCAGTGTCCGCCTTCCTGGAACACCACGTTCAGATCTGGGAACCGGTCGAACACCCCACGCATAATCATGTTGACAACGTTCACCATCGTGTGGATCGGCCAGTCGAAGCCGAGCACTTCGGTCCACGTCAGCATCTCGTCGCCAATGTAGGAATGCTGCGGCCAGTACGCTAGCGAACCGTGCAGGAATAGTGGAAGGTCGTTCTCGACCAACGCTTCGAACACTGGGTCGAACTGTTCGCTGCCCCAGGGCGTTTTCGGTCCGAACCACGAGTAGGCTGCGACGATGTTATCTTCCGCCGCGACTCGTTCTATCTCCTCAATTGCGTACTCAGGATCCCACTTCGGGATGAGCATCGACGTGTAGATCCCTTCGTCGGCGAAGTTATCGAGCATGTAGTCGTTCGCCGCCTGTACGACACCGTTCTTCAGGATCGGGTGGTGTTGAAGCGGCAGATTGTTGATTCCCGCATTGACTACGGGATCGTCGATGGCGAACTTCTCGCAGGCTTCGCGGACGTCGTCGGCATACTCCGCGCGACCCTGCGTGAACAGCCCTTCGTTCCCTTCCTTAATGGCGTATGCAGCGTCCCATTTGCCCGCAATAGGAGTTGGGCCGAACTCGGTCGTGAGTTTGTCTCTCACGACGTCATCTTCCACGTACGGCAGCAGATCCTCTTCCAGCGGATTGACGTGGAAGTCAAGGTCGATGATTCTGTCCTCGTACGCCTGTTCGGGTACCTCAGCTTGAGCGTCTATTTGGCTAACTGGCGAACCCATACTGACTAACTGTGATAGACCCACATAAATAATTTACTTTGAGGTAATTCTATCTCCAAAACGAGAATGAACGGGACACTGGCTGACATAGGAGATTCGCCGATCCTCTACTGTCAACGAGGCTGAGAAATGCCTAAGTGTGTGATAGGCTCTTGATTCACTCAGGCAATGACTGACACCTTCCGCGTCGGGTTGATAGTACCCAGTTCGAACGTCACCATGGAGACAGAGATTCCGGCGATGCTGAACGCTCGCCCCGACCATTTCGGCGAGGAGTTCACGTTCCATGCCAGCCGCATGCGTATGCGGAACGTCACGCAGGAGGAACTCGAACGAATGGACGACCAGTCCGAACGAAGCGCGACCCTGCTGTCTGATGCCCATTGCGATGTGCTGGCTTACGCGTGTCTTATCGGCATCATGGCGCAAGGGGCCGGATACCATGAGGAGAGCGAGGCGAAACTATACGAACGGACAGTAGAGAACGACGCCGAGGCGCCGGTCGTGACGAGCGCCGGGGCACTCGTTCGGGCAATGGACCGGTTGGATGCGGAGCGAGTGACACTCATTGCTCCCTACATGGAGGAACTCACGCAGACGGTCATCAACTACTTTGAGAGCAGCGGCGTTGACGTCGTTGACTACGAGACGCTCGAATGCCCAGACAACCTCGAAGTCGCTCGACTCGACCAGAGGAACCTCCTCAACATCGCGGACGACCTGGAGACCGACGAGTCTGACGCACTTGTCCTCTCCTCGTGCGTCCAGATGCCGTCGCTCGCATCGATTCAGGCGGCGGAGGATCGGTTCGGGCTCCCCGTCTTTTCGGCAGCGACCGCGACGACCTACGAAATACTCCACCAACTCCAACTCAGTACGCAGGTTCCTGGAGCAGGGAGTCTTCTCGATGGCGTGAGCTGAGGGTTCAGGATCTGGTTTCTGGCCCGATAACCATTGCATAGGTTGTAATTATTATTTTAGAAAGTTTTATCTCGGACGCCGATGATTGCCGACTATGTTCGGCAGCCAGGCTTGGGAGAGCGAAGAGCACATATCCGATTCTTCGGTAACGGCGGAGAAGAAGACCATCTCCGACGTGGAGTTCGGGCAGAACGGGTGGCGACCGACGGTTCGGTTTGTCATCGCGTTCTTGATTGGTGGGTTCGTCTTCCTGTTCCCCGTCCAATGGGAAGGGCAGACGACAATTCCCCTCGACGTCATCATGACGCTTATTCAGAATGCGTCGATGACTGCCGTCGAACTATTCGCACTGGGTATCATCATCGCGGGCGGTGTCCTCACGACTGTCGCCGAACTTCACTACCGCGGATCACCGACGCTCAGTGAGCAGACAGAAGACCTACTCGAACTGGAGTACTGGCACACGGCGACAGTGTTCGTGATGTTCCGACTCGCCGCCGTCTTCTTCGCGTTCGCGATTCTGTTCGACGTCGGTCCAACGTGGATGCTGGCCGACCCCATTGTCAACATCGCGTGGGGTGCGCTCGTCATCACGGTCGCACTCGTGATCCCCATCGGTGCCATCTTCGTCAATCTGCTCGCGGAACTCGGCGGGCTCCAGTTCATCGGGACGCTGGCGCAACCACTCATGCGCCCCGCGTTCAAACTGCCCGGCCGGTCTGCCCTCGATAGTGCGGCGTCGTGGCTCGGGTCGTTCAGCATCGGCTACTATCTCACCCGGAACGTCTTCGACCGGGGAGGGTACAACAAACGCGAGGTATTCGTCATCTGCACTTGCTTCGCGACCGCGAATCTCGGAACAGTCGGGGCGGTCGCGGCGATTCTCGGCCTCCTCCATATCTTCCCGGTCATTGTCCTCCTATACGTCATCTCGACGCTCATCGTCGCGGCCATCCTTGTTCGGATTCCGCCGCTCTCGACAGTACCCGAGGAATATATCGCAGAACCCGACCCAGAACCGCGGTTCACGGGGACGGTCGGCGACTACCTCCGGTTCGCGTTCAACCAGGGCGTGGCGGCGGCGGAGGAGGGCGACACGATCGGACGTGCCTCGCTCAACGGCTTTGTCGACGGATTGAAGCTGGCCGGGACAGTCGTTGGCTCCGTGCTGACGATGTCGATGGTTGTCCTCCTTCTCGAGGCGTATACCCCTGTCTTCCAGTACATCGCCGATCCGTTCGTCCCCGTCATGTCGTTGCTCGGGATTCCGGATCCGAAACTAGCAACCATCGGTATCATCCTCGGTGGTGCCGAGTTCTTCATCGGCGGCACGTTCGTCGTGAAAGCTGACCTGGTCACGCAGGTGTTCGTCCTCGTCGTTACGAGTGCACAGGCGATATTCTTCTCCGCGCCGGCGCCGATGATGGTCGACATGTTCGACGACGTCCCGATGCGGTTCCGCGACCTGTTCCTCCTTTTGATCATACGAACCGTCCTCCTCGTTCCTATCGCCGCGGTTCTAACGCATGCGGCGGCGGCGGCCGGATTGCTCTGATCCAGCGCGACCCTCCGCTAGTAGAATTCAGTGGTTCAGACTCGCACCCGAAAGAACCGTCGGCAGCTCTCAGTCGTCGGTCGTTTCGAGCAGAACCGTCCGATCCGACTCCAGAACAACGTCCTGCGAGACACTCCCGAACAGTGCTTTGCCCGTCGGCGACCGCTTCTGCCCGGCGAGGCTGACGACGTCGGCGTTGACTCGCGCTGCCTCGGCGAGTATTTCCCGCACCGCGTCACCGCTCGACTGTTCGACTTCGACATCGAACCCTGCCGCTTCGAGGCGTTCGAGGGCCGTTGCAACCGAGTTGAGCTTCCGCGCGTCGGCTCCCTCGTCGTCGCCCCGGAAAACGTGAAAGAGGACAAGTTGCGTGTCGTCTCTCACGAGTGGGAGTTCGAGTATCGATTCTGCCTGTACCTCCGCCCGTTCGACGTCTGTGTCGATCGCGAGTAGTATCGTCGCCATGGTTTGTCACGCAGTCCGAACGAGAACCCGTCGCTACCCCGTTCGGTTCCACTGGATATGACGACGGCGACCACCATATGCCTTGTCACGTCTTCCCGCTACCACCGTTCACGGAGACGGCCGACGATACGTTGCCGTAGAATAGACCGGCGAACGATACCGATTCAGGGTCCTTTTTGTGACTCCCTTTCCCACAGGTATGTATGATACGTATCGACTGTGAGCGAGTCACAGCCATCGTGTGTCGCGTCGCACCATCTCGGCCGAACCGCCAGGGGGTCACTTCAGGACGAAATCGAATGCGGCCTCGCGGAATGAATCGAGAGACGCCTGCCACTGCCCGTCGGAGCGAGCGATGACGACACGCACGCCCACCGCCCGTGACGACGGCGACGACTCCGTCGCCGACGAACGGGCTAACTATGACCACGCTTCCAGTGACGTCGAACGTCCGGCGCTCGTCGCAGACCTCCGCAGTCGTATCGACGGCGACGTGCGGTTTGACACCTACACCCGACAGATGTACGCAACCGATGCATCGGCGTACGAACAAACGCCGGTCGGGGTCGTCTTCCCGACGTCAACGGAGGACGCCGCCACGGTCGTCTCCTACTGCGCCGAACGCGATATTCCGGTTCTCCCACGCGGTGGTGGGACAAGTCTCGCGGGACAGGCGGTCAACGAGGCGGTTGTTCTCGACTTCACGCAGCACATGAAGGATATCATCTCAATCGATGCTAACGAGCGACGTGCGCTCGTTCAGTCGGGAGTCGTCCTCGAGGAACTCAACTCTGCACTCGCGTCCAACGGACTAAAATTCGCGCCAGATCCGGCGGCAGGCGACCGTAGCACCATCGGCGGCGCCATCGGCAACAATTCGACAGGCGCGCACTCACTGGTCTACGGGAAGACCGATGCCTACGTCGAGGAGTGCGAGGTCGTCCTGGCCGACGGGACTGTCGCCACGTTCGGTGAGGTCGATGTCGAGGAGGTACGCGATCGGGCCGATCCCGACGGCGATATTCTCGACCGCATCTCAGCTGAGGTCGTCCGCATCCTCGACGAGGAGGATGACGAGATCCGTGACCAGTTCCCCGACCTCAAGCGTAACGTCTCCGGCTACAATCTTGACGTGCTCGTCGAAGAAGCCGAGTCCGGCACCGTTAACCTCGGCCGACTGCTCGCGGGTAGCGAAGGGACACTGGCCATCGTCACCGAGGCCGAGGTCTCTCTCGAACCAGTTCCAGAAACAAAGGCTGTTTCTCTGCTGTTCTACGAAAGTGTCCTCGAGGCCGTGACAGACGTCCAATACGTCCTTGAACACGACCCCGCGGCAGTTGAACTCGTCGACGACGTGCTCCTCGGATTGGCCCGCCAAACCGCCGAATTCGAGGATATCGCCGCACTCGTCCCTGACGGCGCCCAGGCAGCCTTGCTGGTCGAATTCTACGCAGACAGCGATGAGCACGGTCGCGAACAGACTGCCGGCCTCCTCGCCGACCGCGTCCCGGAAAGCGATAGTACGGTTGCGGCGCCAGACGACTACCCCGATGTCGAGGAGACGCTCGCGGTTGAAGGCCTTGAGGCTCACGCCAAGGCCGACCGCGAGCAATTTTGGAAGCTGCGCAAGGCGGGCCTCCCGATCCTGCTCTCGCGGACATCTGACGAGAAGCACATCTCGTTCATGGAGGACTGTGCGATCCCACCTGAGAACTTACCGGAGTTCGTCGACCAGTTCCAGTCGTTACTCGTCGATCTTGATCGTGACGTCGACGCGGCTTTCTACGCGCACGCCGGACCGGGAGTATTACACGTCCGTCCGCTAATCAACACGAAGGACGCCGGGGATCGCGAGGACATGGTCGAAATCGCCGACAGGGTGACCGACATGGTCGTCGAATTTGGCGGCAGCGTTTCCGGGGAACATGGCGACGGCCGCGCCCGGACGCAGTGGAACCGCAAGCTCTACGGTGACGAACTCTGGCAGATATTCCGCGATCTGAAGTCGGCATTCGACCCAGACTGGTTACTCAATCCCGGGAACGTCTGTGGCGACCACGATATGACAGAGCACCTGCGGTACGACAGCGACTATAGTCACGACGCTGGCTTCGACCCCGCCCTGAACTGGGACAACGAAAACGGCATGCAGGGAATGGTCGAACTCTGTCACGGCTGCGGCGGCTGTCGTGGTGAACAAGAAATCACCGGCGGCGTAATGTGTCCGACGTACCGCGCTGCCAACGAGGAGGTGACGAGTACCCGTGGTCGTGCGAATCTCCTCAGGCAGGCCATGAGCGGTGACCTGCCGGATGACCCGACTGACGACGAGTTCGCGACAGAAGTACTCGACCTCTGTATCGGATGTAAGGGCTGTGCGCGTGACTGTCCGAGTGAAGTCGATATGGCGAAGCTCAAGACCGAAGTCATGCATGCCCGCCACCAGGAACACGGATCGAGCCTGCGCGACACACTGTTCGCCAACTTCGACAAACTCGCCCCTCTCGGGAGCGCGCTCGCACCTCTCTCGAACGCCATCCAGTCGGTGCCCGGTGTCGGATACCTCACTGAGAAGACAGTCGGCCTCGCACGGGAACGTTCGCTCCCGACGTTCCGCAGCGAGACGCTCCACGAGTGGTTCGGGGCCCGAGGCGGGCCGCGCGTTGCAGAGGAGGATGCCGAACGACGAGCCGTCTTCTTCGTGGACACGTACACCAACTACAGTCACCCTGAAGTTGGGAAGGCGACGGTGCGGGTTCTCGAAGCTGCCGGTGTCCACGTTGAACTGGCCGACCAGACCGACAGCGGACGACCGGCGTTCTCGAAGGGGTTCGTAGATCAGGCCCGTGAGACTGTCCAGAATAACGTCGGGGAACTCTATTCACGCGTCAAGGATGGGTGGGACGTTGTCCTTGCAGAACCTTCTGATGCAGTGATGTTCCAGTCGGATGCACTCGACCTCCTCTCAGGCGAAGCGGTCGAATCGGTCGCCGCGAATACATACGGTGTCTGTGAGTATCTCGACGCGTTCCGCCTCGACGAGCACGTCGCGTGGGACACGCCGACGGAGTCGCTGGCGTACCACGGCCACTGCCACCAGAAGGCCGTTAAGAAGGACCACCACGCCGTCGGCGTCCTCCGGCGCGCGGGCTACAACGTCGACCCGCTCGATTCGGGCTGTTGCGGCATGGCTGGAAGCTTCGGCTACGAGGCCGAACACTACTCGATGTCGAAGACTATCGGCGACATTCTGCTCGACCAGGTCGAAGACAGCGATGCGGACGTTGTCACCGCGCCGGGAACGTCTTGCCGGACGCAGCTCGGCGACGGAGCAGTCCGGTCGGTTCCCGCGGGCAGTCCGTTGTCGGGAACGTCACTCGACCGTGACGAGCCACCGACACCGATCGAACTGCTCGCACACGCGCTCCCGCTGTGACTCGCCTTCGCTTGGCGATTACGACGACGGTTCAGCTTCGGCGTAGAGGTTGAACGCCTCGAAGACGGGGCGGTCGGTTATCCCGAGGAGCATTGCCTCGCCATCCGGTTCGTGGTGGTGAATCTGGTCCGGCGGAACGACGAAGAGGTCCCACTGGCTCCACTCAAGGGCTTCGTCACCGACGTGAGTCGCGCCTTCGCCCTCGATGACGAAGTACACCTCCGTCGCGTTGTGGAAGTGTGGATCGGTCTCCTCTCTGAGAAGTTGCGCCCGGAACGACATCGTCGGGAAAAGAGGTGGCTTCCCCGACGCAGGGTTAACGTACGAGAGACTGTAGCCGTCGTTCGGATCGGGTTCGTCGTTCTCGGCTCGTTGTTCGAGTGACTCGACCATCTCGTCCCAGCCGAACCGGTATGGCGGCGTCGGATCCTGGATGCCCTCGAATGGGCCGGGGATGTCGTCACGCTTCGCCTCCTCGGCGGGTCGCCCGCGACCGTACTGGGAGTCCCAGTAGCCTTGCGTTTTCGTGACTGGTTGGCGTTCGAGTTCGTGATACTCGAAGGTATTCTTCGCGTTCAGGGAGTCGAGCACGAGTGGCAAGTCGAGCACGTCCAACCACGCGGCCGTCTCATCAGAGTCGTTGACGTGGTCGTGCCACTCCCACTGCGGCGTGGTGATGAGGTCGTTGTTCTCCATCGGGAACTCCTCGCCGGCCACAACCGTCTTCATCTCCTCGTTGCCGTCGATGGTGAATCGGAGCGCGTTCGCTCCGTGACGATGCGCCGGTGCTGTCTCGCCTGGCGAAACGGTCTGCACTCCCACGTATATCGTGTTCGAGATGGCATTGCCGAGGCTGGTATTGATGGGAACCGCGACCCGACGTTGGAACCCAGGTGGAAGGTCGGCAATCGGGACGTCTTCCTCGATCGCGTCGATGGCTGTCTGCAGATCCTCCCACTTCCAGACATTGGGTTCTAGGTCGCCGTAGACGCGTCCCATGTCGTCCTCGACTTCCCAGAGCGGTCGAAGATGGTGCTCCTCTAGGATACTTCGCGTTTCGGAACTCATCTCAAGGAGTTCCTCTGGCTCTTGCTGTACCATGTCCTCTCGTAGGCACAGAATTCTCATAAGTGTAGGGGTGTGAAGAGTGTTAAAACGGTACCTCGCGTACGGAATTGCAGTTCGAGACCCAATGCGGAGGCGTTAGGTGTGAGCCTCGAAGAGTTCGTCGGACGAGACGAACTCGCGACAATCCTCGCAGACCATCCGTCGCTGGATAGCGTACTCCCACAATTTCCCGCCGCACTCTGGACAGTCGAAGTGTGCGCGAACAAACGGACTCTCCTCGGAGTATGGGTTCTCGAATTCGGACATAGTCTTTCTTATAGCGACGTGACGAAAAATGTACCGCTTCAATGGGATTCCCGAGAACAGGGAACCACAGTCGTGATTAACTCTAGAAGATGTCCCGACGCACTTGCTACTGGCCGCCTTTCTCGACGTTCACGTCTGCGAAGGAGACGTCACGCTGGGTGACGTCAACAGTCATCGAACCCACAGCCTCGATTTCGGCATCCACGACGTCGCCGTCGTTCAGTTCGCTGACCCCTTCAGGCGTCCCCGTGGTGACGACGTCACCGGCTTCAAGAGTCGCGCCGATGGAGGCGTACTGGACGACGTCGGCACACGTGTACACCATGTCGCTGGTATTCGCCTCCTGCCGCGTCTCGCCGTTGAGGTCGAGTCGCATATCGAGGTTCTGTGGGTCGTCTATCTCGTCGGGCGTGACGACCGAGGGGCCGATGACAGTGAAAGTATCGTACGACTTGCGGTTCGAGCGATCCTGGTCACCGCGGACGGAGATGTCCAGCAGGATGGTGTACCCAAAGATGCTGTCCCACGCTTCGTCGGCGCTGACGTCTTTCACGTCCTCTCCCATCACGAATGCGAGTTCGACTTCGTGGTCAACCCGACGGTCGTCAAAGGGAAGTTCGATACCGTGATCCGGGCCGACGACGCTTGACGGTGCCTTCAGGAAGTATCCCTTGTCCTTGATGGAGAACCACTCGTCGGTGGTGATGTCCCTGTCGGCGATAGCCTCCTCGATGTGCTTCTCGTAGTTCAGGGGCGCGGCGACGACCTTGCCAGGGCGCTGCACTGGCGATTCAACGGTAACGTCTTCACGCTGGTAATCCGGATCGGCGTCGGCGTACTCGCTGGCGTCGTAGTCACCTTGAATATACTCTACGAGGGGATCCTTAGCGTCGATACCGAGGCGGTCAGTCACGTCTACGATACCGTCGGCCGTAAGCAGTCCCAGGCGGTCCTGGTCGAAACAAACGAATCGCATGTATACTTCTCCATCTAGCGCAGTAATAAAACATGCTGTTCCTGAAATTCTGTGCCGACGAGGAGACGTTTCGAGAATACCGAACTGTTCGGTGACTGGTTCAGTATGCCGGCTGGCGACACGTGATTTGTCATCATCCAACGTATAGGAGGGGCTGCGAGCCGACTGCGGTGACTGCCCCGCGAACCGAGAGAAAGGTAAGAGAACGGTCGTAGATCCGACCCAACTTCGATTTTGTCGAACTGCACTGTCAGCTATTACCAATTTGCTATCCAGCGAATCAGGGAAGATGCCCTCTCACGATTCGCGCTAGTCGGGACTGATTTGATTCGATCACGCCGAACGGGACGAGTTCAGTCGCACTGACACTCTCCGTCGAAGTTTTCGTAGACGTTGTCCAGTTTAGTCTCGCTCACACCCTCGTAGATAACCGATATCCAGTCGTCATCTCTTGGTTTGGAGAATTAATGGAACCGCACGCCAATGATGATACAGACGAAGTCCTCACGTTAGGCAGATGATACTACGCAATCCAAAAGCACCTGAGAACCCATGCACAGGTGTTTCTGAACCCCTTTGAGCAACATTACCTCAACCTTCACCTATGCCGTACTCCACTGATCTATCCAAGAACAATCGCCCAGAATCACTTACAAACCATTCACTAAGTACGAGTGTTCTGATCGCCATCCCAGACGCAGAGGGGCGGTCGGTAGATGATCTGAAGCCCTTATACGATGCAATTGATCCAGAGGCGTTTGATAAACTGTTTGCGCCACGGGCTGATAAGAAGTCTCGGCCCCATGGTGTGGTCTCATTTCGTTATCTGGGATACTGGGTCACTGTGTCTATCGATGGCACTGTTGAGCTTGAGTAAGATACAACGTAGGGGTTTGTGAACAACCATGGGGTTTGATTCCGCGGCTTTTTCCGTTTCCTCAAGTTCGGATGATGTTATGGGTCGAAAGCGCACCAAAGCCGTTTCTGGACTTTCAACTTCCTCCGCGTCGTGAATGGGGTGGAACCTGGATTTCAGCTGTCGCACCTTTTATGGATTCAATCCGTACTTGTAAGGAACCGGTGACAGACCCGGTGAATTTTCGATTTTTCCCTCGTAAGGTTGTGGCTCGAACAATAAAGCCTGTCACCGGCTTTTCTTAGTGATATGCGGACAACGCTGTGTAATCGGCCACCTGTGTCTAGCTCGAGACGGCTCTCACCGCTGACGTAGTACTGTGGGCTCTAGAGGGTTATAGCAAAACGATTCCAGTGGAAAATAAGACCATATGTCACTTGACCTCCGTATAAAAACCGAGGTAAATACTTATATCTCTATCAGAGAGACAGCTAAAGGAAATCAGACAAACAGTCAGCATCGCACAATACTGCTTCTTCAAGTGACTTATCAGTATTCGCTTCCATATGAGTTATTGAGACGTATTTATGACGTTGAGCAAGCTTGATCTCTGAGCCACAATTATCACAGGGTGTTGTTCTCGATGTTATCAAAATACGGGTCGAAACGTGTACAAGTTGTTGTTCTTCTGCCGATTTCTCTCGTTGCAGTGACCCACTCATTGTTATCTACAATTGCGTATGACCATATGTAGTAAGCGACCACGGCATATATTGTTACAGAAACTCACGGAATATTTCCACTTCTATATCTATCGTCGATAAGGCCGTCATCGATCCTTCAGATCTTAATGAACCCACCCCCGACAACGGCTACGAGTGGATACACTTACGAGAGACCGTCGAGAATAAAACGTGAGACCAGTAGTCAAGCACAGAGAGTTCTGGCCCCATCGACCACGCACATATAGGGTTATGTCCAGAGGTGAGTGTGAAATACATAGTTGTTCGGCGACATCTTTGACCAGATACTTCGAGGAGAGTGTCGGTATTGAACAAACGCTTAGGGGGGTCGTCGCGGATCGAATTCGTTCGCGGACTTCATCGGGCGTGACGGTTCTTTCGTTCTAGGTGGCCATCTGCGACACTATCAAGTCCAGCAGATTAAGATCACGGAGCAGGTCGCGAACCACATTTGCATCGAGTTCAAGGGTCGTCCGGACCTCACAGGCGGAGAGACATGATCACTACGCAGACGCTAGGGAAAGCAGACTATACAAAAACAATGGGTATTCCGAATGTCACACCAGACTCCTTCGCTGATAGGACTGTATACGATGATTGAAAACGCCATTGCATGTGCTCGTGAAACCGATAAGGCAGGAGCAGAAGTGATCGACATGGGAGTAGAAAGTTCCCGTCCAGATGCTGTTCCAGTTTCGAGCGAAGAGGAACTCAAGCGTGTCATTCCTATCAGCGAGAGAATTTCTAAAATCCTGGAATTAGTGTACGCGTTTCCATTAGTGCTAAATTATCGTTCAGGAATCCAGCTGACGATGATAACAGCCAGAACGATCGAATTCTTCTATATTATTGGTCGGCAACTGTTACGACACCACTGCTCGTAACGGTTACTTCATAACCACAATACATGAATTCAACAACCCCTGGTGTTGTTGCTTCATCCTTCATAGTGTGAAAGAGAGCGTCTAAAGCGTCAGGATCAATCGTCTTGTAGAGCGGCTCAAGTACAGCGTGTCCTTCATTTCTGTCTGTCACAACTGGGCTTACGTCAGCGAACGCTGCAACAGCTTGAATAATTGCTGCGGACAAGGATTCGTTCTCTGCTGCGTGGTAGGTATACGCATCTTCAGGTAGCCAATTATCTTTGCAGTCACTGGCAGTCGTCATCATCCAGTACTAATCTTCTGCTATCCGTATCACTTCGGGTTTACGCGGTTAGCTATTTAAATAGGAGAGTCTTGAGCGAGGGTATGACGAAGTAGTGTTTCTTGTCCGCGCCGGAGCCTATTGGATAAGGCAGCGGTCGAGATACCTAGATCGTCCGCAATTATTTCCATCTTTATTTCACGCGGAATACTGAAATATCCTTTTTCTAATGCAGTAAGAAGAGCCTCGCGCTGAGCGTTTGTCACGCCATATCGACCGCTCCCCCCACCGTCATTCTCAACCATGTTTTCCTCATACAGATTTAATAATTTGAATTTCCGGTCTCGTTCACGACAGGCATCTCGAAGGCTGGTCAACGCTTCTCGTGACGGAAACCGAGCCAGAAGTTCCTCTCGGTTAGAAGTCATCAAAAGATTGATAATCGTTATGTCCTGCTCTACGATGATCGGATGTGGCGTTTTTTGTTGTGCCCCCTCTGAGAGAACTATACGATACAAGTGTCGGTCGGTTAGTTGAGTGAGACATTTGTAGGACGCGACTGCCGGATCAGCTTCAAGAGCAGTCTCATAGGTCTCAAAATCGTCGCCTGAAGCCCAAAAGATGAATTTCCATGGTTCATCCTCTTTCGAACGGATATCCTCTAAATGGAGCACCATGTCAGGAACAGTTTTCAGTGCCTCTTGTCCGGGTGGGGGTCCGACCTCAATCCGTCCAATCAGAGTCATTACCGAATGCTTAGTTCTCTGGGGAAATGAATGCTCTGACTATTTAAAACCCGTGTCCACAACCGATATTCGTTAACAGTGGTGTCTTGACCGAGAAAGACGGAGTGCACACCATGAAATCGGATATAAAACCCTATATTGACGAAGTCTTCAATTGATTGGATGAACGTGGAAGATGGTTTACGTCCATCGAATATTTAGAGACTGATAGGTTATGCGGGAGTGCACTCAACGAAACGGTAGTACCGAGTGAATTTCACAAACTCTGGAAAATCGTCGACATAATTGACGCACTCAGACTTATTTCCTTCTAACGATGCAAGGTCAAATTGGATGCTTTCGTCAAGTTCGTCATAGTGACGGACAGTGGCATCTGCTGGCATTTCGGTTGGTTCGACGGGTCTCACTTGCAATCTCACTGTGGCATTGACTATGGAGGAAAAAGTTAAACCAACCATGGTAGCGGTACGCATTGCCTCAATCACACACCATCATTTTGATAATAAAATCGAATGAAATTCAGTGATATACAGTGAATTCCTCTGGGCAGTAGCCTTTCTCAAGGAATAACTGGACACTCAATACATGAACGTACGCATTGCTTCAGAATTCATCTACGTTTGACTCAATTGGAACGGCCTATATCCAGCCTGTGTACTTCCGAATCAGCGAAATACAAATTCTATCGATAATATGGCTACGCAGAATAGCTAAATTTTTAGCCATGGATTAGAAGATGTGTGGTATGACTGCCCATAGCGATCAAGATGAAGGCAAACATACTTCGGGGTTCCCAAGTGTTGTACCGTTCGATTTACCGAGTGTATCCCGAATCCACTGGGAAGTAGGGGAACGTCTTATCAAGGATGCTAACTCAACCCTTCACAGTAAGTGGGAGCAAAAGAGTACATCGTGGACGCTGTCGATTTTCCAACTCACAAGGCCAATTGTCGTCATTTTCATCTCCACACCTGTCCGTAGAAAACAATTCTACAAAGTTACGCAATCAAATTTAGATTCGATATTCCCAAAGCTTGTTGCAGCACCGCGCTGGCATCAATGTGCGTAATTATACCGCAGTGCGTCTATGGTGGACTCCTTCGCCCGATCGTGGCGTCCAGCACATAAGGGAAAGTGAGACAGGTAATTTGTATATTACCTTCTCGAAACGCGTCATCGAAACAGGAAGCTAGATCCTCAGCGAAGCAGTCAGACTCAGTTTTGTGAGATAGTTCACCAACTATTCGAAGGTAAGTGAGTAATAGCGCTTGCGTGCATCGGCAAAGGAAAAACGCGACTCAACAAGGTCGTTCTCCTCTAGTCGGGTAAGCGCATACCGGATAGTTCGAGGCGGCAGCATAGTTTCTACCTCAAGTTGCGTTTGAGTGAGCGGGTTGTCGTATTCGAGTGCTTTAGCGACCAATTTGGCGCTTGGCGGCAGTTCCGAGAGTACCTCGATCGCCTCACTCTCTTCTAAATCGTGTTCACGTGACTGTGCGGACTCGGAGTGCTGCATTATACCATGGTGTTTTGCATGCTCTCCTTTAATACTTTCGTTGTGAATTATTCCCAGTGGTAATCAAGACAGGTAAAATGATTGCATTGACCGTGTCTAATCACCTTATACAGAAATTATATACTAATTATATAATTTCTCGATTGAGAACCTGGTGTTCGAGGCTGTACCTTCCGTTCCCGTATACAATAAGAACGAGAAATGCTGCAACATAAAGTAGGCCGAGCTCCCCACCATTCAGAATCGGAATTAGTCCTTCTGGAATGTGAGCAATGAACTGGGCAGCAACCATCTCTCCAGTCGTAAGGAATGCAACAAGCCGAGTTAGTATTCCAATGGCAATGAGAAGACCACCAAAAAACTCGATGACACCAGCAGCTCCGTATATACTAAAAAGGGATGCAGTGTTACCGCTACCATCGACACCCCCGAAGAAGCCGAATAGCTTCTGGACGCCATGTTGTGCGAATAAAAGCCCAACAAGTACGCGAAACATGGAATAAATTGTCTCTTCGTACGATTCGATTCTGCGACCAAGTAGAGCGGACATACTTATTTCTGATTCTCACTGGTATTCAATAATAGGTCATCGGCCAGTGTTGCCAGCAGAACGGACTGACTGGCTCTTTACCCTCGCCATCCATCACAGAATTCCGTTGACTCAGATTAGTTATCGCGCACTGGAATGATCTTACTAGAATTCAATTCTTACGTGTGTAATTACGCCTATCCAAGGGAGGTAACCCCACGAGACGGCACTCGGTTTTTCTTTCGTTCGATCCCTAGTCCTTCGAGAAAGCAATCTTAATGTGGAATGGTTATACACTGAAAAACGATGCGTGTTACCATACTTGGTGCTGGAACGATGGGTCACGGAATTGCTCAAGTGTTCGCCACGGCGGGCAACGATATTGTGCTCAGGGATATCGAAGAGTCGATACTCAACGATGGCGTTGAGTCGATTAAGTCGAATCTCAACGGCGCCATTGAACGGGACAAACTCACCGAAGGGGAGAAGGTAGCTGTGTTAAACAGAATAGAGACAACGACATCGCTTGCAGACGCCGTAGCAGACGCTGATTTAGTCGTTGAGGCGGTGCCAGAGGACGTAGAAATTAAACAAGAAACGTTTGATGATGTAGCGAAACGTGCTCCGGCAGACGCGATCATCGCGACAAATACCTCTTCAATTTCTGTGACGGAGATTGCAAGCGTTCTCGATAACCCAGAGCGAGCGATCGGTCTCCATTTCTTCAACCCAGTACACATCATGCCACTGGTTGAGGTTGTCGTCGCCGAGCAAACTCACCAATCAACCGTCAAGTCTGCCACGGATTTCGTCGACAATATCGATAAGAATCCAATTGTCGTGCGTGATTCGGCCGGGTTCGCCTCATCCCGCCTGGGTGTTGCACTTGGCGTAGAGGCTATCCGGATGGTCGAGGAAGGAATCGCTGATCCCCGCGACATTGATAACGCGATGAGCCTTGGATACAATCATCCAATGGGGCCACTTGAGCTGACTGACGTAGTCGGTCTTGACGTCCGCCTAGACATCCTAAAGTACCTTCGTGAGGAACTTGGCGAGCGATTCCGGCCGCCCCAATTATTGCGGCAAAAAGTTCGGGCAGACAACCTCGGGAAAAAGACCGGCGAAGGATTTTATGTGTGGGAGGATGACGAGATCGTCGGTGTTAGCGGAAAGCGGAGAGTTGACTAATGACTGATCTCCAAAACGCCATCACGGATAGTGAGACCGTTAAAGTCACTGTCGGTGAGCGAGTTGACGGCGTCGTCACTGTGACGCTGTCGCGGCCCGCTGCGCGGAATGCACTCAATGCACAGGTTCGCGACGAACTGTCAAGAGTGCTTGCTACCATTGACCAGAACGACACGTGCCGAGTAGTCGTTTTGACCGGGGATGATGAGGCAGGGACATTTGTGGCCGGAGCCGACGTGACAGAGCTCCGCGAACGGAATGCTATCGAACAGCGCGAGGTAAGCAAGCGTCCACGCATTTATGAGCGTGTGGCGAATCTCTCGAAGCCTGTGATCGCTCGAATTAACGGACATGCACTAGGTGGCGGCTGCGAATTGGCGCAAGCCTGTGACATTCGGATTGCCGCGGAGAGTGCAAAACTCGGTCAACCGGAAATTAACCTCGGAATCATCCCTGGGGGTGGCGGGACTCAGCGTCTTCCGCGATTAGTAGGGGAGGGTCAGGCAATGCGGCTAATCCTCTCCGGGGAACTCATCAATGCTACCGAAGCTGCCAACATTGGACTCGTTGATGAGGTTCATTCAGAGGACAATCTCGACAACGCGGTATATGATCTGGCCGAGTCCATAGCCGAGAAAAGTCCAGTTACGTTGGAGTTCGCCAAGACTGCAATCCAAGCCAACAGTGAAATGGAGTTGAAAGCCGGGATCGAGTATGAGGCAGAGTTGTTCGCACAGTTGTTCGCTACGGAAGACAAGAATGAGGGTATCGACGCGTTCTTCGAGGATCGTGAGCCCGAGTGGCAAGGTCGATAGAGATTACTTAGACCCATTGTAACGCACAACCACTCTGTGGTTTTTATGAATACTCTTATAGTAACACATCTATTGCCGATAGCAGGCCATGATGGCAATAATGTAATGTAAAGTTGTATTTCAGAGACAGAAGATTTTCGCTAATCTCACCATCTACCACAAGCTATTTCATGGTTAACTAGGTTCATTTAGTTGGTTATGCAAGCGAATGTCCCACAGGGATACCTCCCAAGTGCGGATAAGAGACCAGATTTCGTTCACACACTACCTGAAGTACACTATCCGCAGAAAATCAACGTTGCAGCCGAACTTATGGATTCGCATATCGATGAGGGACGAGGAAGCAACGTCGCAATTCGGTTCAGGGACGATGAATTCACATACACTGACCTACAGAAGCAGGTAAATCGTCTTGGGAACGCTCTTTTGAATAAAGACGTCGAACCGGGTGATCGAGTCATTGTTCGCTTCTCAAATCGGCCTGAAGCGATCATCTCTTGTCTTGCAATTCAAAAAATTGGGGCAGTAGCACTTCCCTCAATGAAGCTCCTCAGAGCGAAGGAACTCACCTACATCATTAATAATTCAGAAGCGAAAGTCGCTATTGTCTTTGATCGGTTACTCGACGAACTCGAAATGGCGCTTGATGATCTCGACACGCTTGAGGAGGTAATTGTGGTCAATCGGTCGAACACCGAACATGACCATGCAGATTACGACGAATTGCTCAATAGTGCATCTACTGACCTTGATCCACATCAAACAGAGCGGGACGATCTCGCGCTCATGCTCTACACCAGTGGCACTACCGGTCGGCCGAAAGGGACAATCCACACACATCGTCAGTTGCTTGCAACAGCCGATGGTTACGCGCAGTATTGTCTTGAGCCGACCGAAGACGATGTTTTTGGAGGGAATTCACCGCTTCCGTTCGCATTCGGTTACGGTGCTCTCGTCACATTCCCCCTACGGTTCGGTGCGACGACAAGCCTCGTCGAGGATGCGAAACCGGGACAATTGCTTCAGACAATTGAAAATCACGGCATTACAGTTCTCTGCTCCATTCCGACAGCTTTCAACCAAATCATCGCAAAATATCCTGATGGTGCCGAGCAGTATGACGTGTCATCGCTTCGGGTTGGAATGAGCGCAGGTGAACCGCTGACGCCAACGACTTTCGATAATTTCGAAGAACAGTATGGTATCACGTTGCTTGACGGTATTGGTACGACGGAGATGCTCCACGTCTTCGTCAGCCACCGGCATACTGAGAATATCGACCCCAATGCGACTGGGTTTCCAGTACCGGGGTATGAATGTAAGATCGTCGATCCAGATACGTATGAAGACGTTCCACGGGGGACGCCTGGCTTATTAGCGGTTCGTGGACCAACTGGTATGACTTATTGGAACCGTCCCGATAAACAAGAGGAAGTCATCGCTGACGGATGGTCTTTGCCTGGGGATATTTTCGTTCAGCGCGAGGACGGCCGCTTCGAATACAAATCTCGACGTGATGATCTCATCATCTCCAGTGGCTATAATATTCCAGGGACAGAAGTCGAGAGCGTACTTGAAAGTCACGATGCTGTCGCAGATGTCGCTGTCGTTGGCAGTCCAGATTCAGAGCGAGGACAAATTGTCAAGGCCTTCATTGTCCCAAGTCCCGATGCTGAAACCGGTAAAGCGCTAGTCTCGGAACTACAAAATCTCGTTAAAACTACTCTGGCACCATACAAATATCCACGAGCGGTAACCTTTGTCGAGAATCTTCCTCGAACAGAGACAGGGAAAATACAACGGAAGAAACTAAGGGATCAAGAACGAAAACTACAGACTACCCAATAGAAAAACCATCTTAAATACTATAATTTCATACTACTAATTAAGAAGAGAACCATAGATGAGAAGACTTCGTTCTTAAGGATTCACATGACACAAAGTTTCCAATATCACTGTCGCAAGTAACCGATATGTTTTGTATTGGCCGATTATTGGATCTGGCGCTGTAGGAAGAACTTATGTACCGCCACACGGTGGTGTTTGACATGTACTGGATCACGTCCTCAATCGAGGGGAGGCGGGGACAATGACCGCTGCGTATACCACCTCTGAGGAATACCTCCCAGAGAATCCCAAAGGCGAGGTTACGCTCCAAGTTACTGATAAAGAGACAAAGGAGATCTTTACGACGCGAGCTCGTCTGGCACAGAGTTCCGGTGAGCTAGCTAACCCTGAACCACTGACAATCGTCCGAGGTCCACATGAGAGCGTTGAGGAACAGTGGTACATCGAAATTTTGGAAACGGACATCGGTGATCTTGAAGTTAATCGAGAAGTACTGTGGGAATGCATTAAACAGAGCCGAGAGGAGTCTAATATTATTAACGCTCGCTCGGATGAACTTCGAGCACTGCTGCTCTATTTAGTTGAGACGAATAGATACGGATCTGTCTCAGAAGCCGTCCGTGAGTTGTTAAGAGATCATCTTTCTGTACAGTTCCCTGAACTCGTTGAGGAATATGTTGACGTTCGGACGGAATATGAGCGCGAGGAGATATCTTCTCAATTAGGAGGCGACAGAGAATAATGAGTGTTGAAAGTTTTCGTGATTATATTTCTCTACTTGATGATGCAGACAAAACAACACGGATATCGAAACCCATTTCATGGAATCTTGAAGCAAGCGCGATTACGATGATGGCGAATCTTACTGATGCCAATATTCCAGTATTTGAAACAGTTGAAGATCAGAAGTCAGTAAACGCGCGCCTCGTCGGAGATCCATATCGCGGTGAACGACATCGACCATGGGATCGGATTGCTGCCGCACTTGATCTGCCAATGGGATTGACTGGTGACGAGTATTACGAGACGGTCACGGATCGACTCCGATCACCAATTCCTCCAACAACCATCGATCGTGAATCGGCTCCGTGTAAAGAGGAAGTTCGGACAGACCCAGAGATTGATCTGTTTGACTTCCCATGGCCATACATACACACTGGAGACGGAGGGCGGTACTCCAATCTTCACACAGTGATTACAACTGACCCTGATTCGGAGTGGGTGGACTGGTCGTACCATCGTACGATGATTCATTCCCCGATGAAGGCGAGTGTCCTCTTACTTGCGGGGGAACAGACGCCAAATCTCTACTATTATAAGTACGAGCGACGCGATGAGCCAATGCCGATCGCAATTGCGATTGGGGCAGAGCCAGCCGTTTACTTCTCGTCGGTCATGTGGATTCCGACAGGGCGTGATGAAGCAAACTTCGCAGGAGCATTGAAGGGTGAACCAATCGAATTAGTTGAATGTGAAACGAATGACCTTCTTGTGCCAGCCAGTGCGGAGGTCGTCATTGAAGGGTCAGTGCAACCTGGTGAACGGCTCGACGAAGGGCCGTTCGGTGACTACTTTGGGTATATGCATGGTCCTCGACGATCAATGCCTGCATTGGAAGTAGACGCCATTACACACCGAAAACATCCGTATATCCCCTTTTGTGTGGAAGGTATTGGAGTAGGCCATACACTTAACTCGAGTACGACGATGGAGGTAAGTTGTGTTGGCCCTGATGCGACACTCGGGCTCCAGACTGCTGGGTTTGATATCGAAAAATGTGTTCCATGGCGATTCACCCCGCGAACGGCATATACGGTCTCCACCAAGAATCCCCGGCCAGGTTATCTCCATGACCTCGCGAACTTCATCTTCACGACATGGGGAATGCTCCATATCGACTTCTTTGTATTCGTCGACACAGATGTCGATCCGCTAGATCAGCGCGCCGTTCTTGAGGCGATTGCGATTAACGCTGACCCAGATCGAGATTTTCACCAGTTTGGCGTTGAGACGATGCCGAAAATACCGCTCAACATCTACCAGACTCCCGAGGAGAAAGGGAATATCGAGACTGGAACCTCTAAGACAAAGACAGCGAAGGCATACATAGACGCCACTAGCGACAGTTCGCAAGTACAACCGGCGTACCTTGATGACAACGAGGTTGTCCATGAAGCTCGCAAAACACTCGAGAGTGCTGGCTTGTCGATTACCACGGAGTCAGTGCAGGAGAATCACCAATGAGCTTCAGAGAGCATATATCGACGCTCAATGCGAATGGAGATCTACTGCCTATCGAACAAAATGTTCACTGGTCCGATGAGTTGCCGGTTATAGGAGCAGAGGCAGCACGAGAGAACGGCCCAGCGATTCTCTTTGAAAACGTTCCTGGACAGACGCGAGTAGTGAGTGGAGCGTATGGCGGGCCGGATCAGATGATTCCACGAAAGAAAGCCCCATGGTCGCGACTCGCGATGGCCATCGGATTAGAGAGCGACGTACCGTATGACCAGTTCGTCCGTCAACTATCAAAGATACCAAGCGATGATTCCTTACCGCCGCAAGGGTCGCTCAAAGCGACTCCAACTGAGGTCGATCTTTACTCACTTGGACTGCCAGCCGTCTCTGCAGGGGGACCGACGATTACCCTTGGACTTCTGTCGGTATCCGTTGAGGGGGAGACGACATGGGCACCCGTTCGAGCGCTCGTCGACGGTCACGAAAGTCTGATAGCTTCAGTCCCCACATCGCTCGCAGCACGGCTCTCATGTGATGTTGATGTCACCGTGGCCCTCGGCGTGCCAGCGGCGTGTCTAATCGCTGCCGAACTCCGTTGGATGGGAGAAACGAGAGCGAGCGACCCGCTTCAGACGGCTTGCTTGTACGACGATATAGAGATTGCCGATGGATTAGGTGGTGCGATTCCTGCAAGCGCCGAAGGGATTATCGATGGAACCATATCAACCATCGATAGTCGCCAAACAAGTCCGACCGAAGCTTGGGAGAAGGCCACAGAGACGACCACCCTCAAAATTCGCGTCACCGACCTTGCCCTACGAGACGAACCGATATTCCCCTTCTCAGCTGTCGGTGCACCACTCTCTGACGATATCCACCTCGCGAGTATCGTTGAGTCCGTTCGGTTGCTTCGTCGAGTGAATAATTATTGGGGAGTAACGCCAGTAGAATGGATTTACCTCCCGGCAGAAACACGACTCGGCATGTGTCTCGTGGCGACCGAAATCCTCTATGCTGGATTTGAGTGGCAACTCGCTAACACCCTGTTTTCGTTCTCCCGGCTATTCGACAAAGTACTCATTCTCGACGAAGATACACCGCCAGGGAATCTTGCAAGAGCATTCGACGATATGTGGATTAAAGCCCACCCCTCCCACGATTGGCACTTCAGTGAACCCCAAGCTCCAGCTGCCACAGCAACCACCTATAGACGTGACGGAACAACCGGATCCAGGTTGTTTATTGACGCAACGTGGGATCCCCGGTGGGACGATGAGTTCATTGCACCACGGGTTGATTTCGAATCGTCGTATCCAGAGGAAACGAGGTCGTTCGTCCGAGACAACTGGAAAGAGATGGGATTCTCAACTGACTCAGGAGGGTCATAACAGATGTACCGAATCGCCGTTGGCGAAGGCAGTCCCGAGGGGACGAATAGCGCATACGTCTTCCCAGACCAGGGAGTAGTAATAGACCCTGGGCCACCAAGCGACATCGCTTGGCAAAATCTACGGAATGGACTCCAAGATATTGGTTTACAACTGAATGACCTCCAGACGATACTCGTATCACATTGGCATATCGATCACGTTGGACTTGCACCGCGATTGGCTGATTTGACTGATGCGACCATCTTCATGCATAAGGCCGATGTTCCGCTGGCTGCGGAATACAAGGTTGAGCGTAAGCGGCGGATCAAGCGTGATACGCGTCATCTAAAACGATGGGGAGTGCCTGAGGATGTCACGCAGTCAGTACAGGATCATGATACGCCGTCTCCATTTCCGGATCTGGTTCCTGTTCAGGCGCTCTCGAATGGCGATCAAGTCGCAGGTTTCGAACTGGTACACACCCCTGGTCATACACGTGGCCATGCAGCATTTGCAACGAATGAGCAAATTTTCGTTGGCGATGCTATCCTTCCGACGTATACTCCGAATATTGGCGGTAGTGATACACGCACCAAACGACCTCTCGAAACGTATCGGCAGACGCTCAATCGACTACAAACGCGGGAGGAAACGGCGTATCCCGGGCATGGTACAGAAGTCTCACTCGAGAATCGCATAAACGAAATCATCGCTCACCATGAAGAGCGCTCAGAGCATGTCTTGACGGTCGTTCGGCGGGATCAACCGGTCACACCGTGGGATGTTGCGAGAGTCCTCTTTGGAGAGATGAGTGGGATTCACGTCAAGATGGGTGCTGGCGAGGCAGCTGCACATCTTACAGCACTATCCGAAGGCGGCTGTCTACGGCGTATCGACGATAACCCGCTGACGTTTACTTCAAAAAGCTAGAATATGTCGAATAGGGCTACGATTCAGTCGGCGTGAATTTCACGCCGTATCGAGGAACGCCCTCTTGTGTGTATATCTTACGGGTTAGTGCCTGAACTTCGGTTCCGACGTCGACCGCATTGGGGTCTGTGTCCGTGAGTTGTGCCGGGAGTGTGACGGTCTCCTCATCATCGACTCCAAGTTCGATAATAGCAACACCATACTCTCCGTCCTGACGTTGTTGTTCGGTGAACTCTGGCGGTGCACCACCTTGTCCAATCACGGTCACTGCTCGAATCGTTCCCGTTCGAGGGAGTTCGACGTGTTCGAACTCAACATCACGGTGGCATTCTGGGCATGTTCCTTCCGGCGGAAATGCAAGGGCGCGGCACTCTGGACATCGTCCTGCCAAGAGGCGATACCGCTGATCAAGTGTCCGCCGCCATGAGGGAAGGCTGACGTGTGCGCCGCCGCCTGATACGTCGACCGTTCCGATGTATCCACGCTCACGAAGATACGAGGAGTATGAGATTTCTTCGGCATCAGGAATACCGTCACAATCACTGTCGACTCCTCCCTGAAATAACATCGCAGTCGCACCGCCGCCACTACCGAAGAAGACTGCAAGCGTCTGTTCGCTACCCTCAATCGATGAGAAACTCTTTATCAATCCAAGCGGAACGCCAGCGGCACCGGTATCGCCGATTTTGTCGACAAGAGTTCCCCTAGACACAGCTTCACGATCGACTGAGATCCTGCTGACAACACGGGACGGAAAGCGAGCGTCGGGCTGATATATTGCCGCAGCACTCACATCATCGAGATCGCTATTAAGCCCTGAGACGGCCTCTGTCACGCACTGTCTGACTTCATCGCGCTCATACGACGTTATTTCGAGTCCCTCAATCTCTTCACTTCCTCGTTCTCGATATCGAATACCAGGGAGTTCGTCGGAGAAACTGGCCGTAGTGAGATGTTCGGCAGTCGGCGAATCTGTAATAAGAAACGCTGCAGCCCCGGCCCCGAACGGATGATCCGTATCTGCCGGTTTCCCTCGTGGGGCATCCGAGGCAATAGCGAGAGCCACACCGTCAGCATCGAGCGCGGTAGAGAGTGCTGACGCTCCTGCACGAGTACTCTGTGTGAATGTTCGTGCTGACACTGTTTGAGGAAGTCCGAGCATCCGAATGAGGCGCGGGATGAGTTCTTCTTCCGCAAGTGGCGGGGTCGTTGTCGCGAAATGGACTGACGAAATGGCATCAATATCGACGGTACTCTGCTCAAGCGTGGCTTCAACTGCTTCGACAGCCATTGTCAATGCATCCTCATCTGCCGCAGGTACCCGCTTGGCCTCGATATCAGAGCCATCGTAATGACCCCACGAATTGGCAATAGTGTCTGAACTAATTTGGAACCGAGGGAGATAGCTCCCCATTGCCGCGATGCCTCTCATGTAGTTCCTCCCTCCGAACCTTCGAATAGATGGACGGTCGCGCTTCCCCCGCTTCCACCTACATTATGCGCGAGTCCATAGGATGGATCTTCGACTTGCGTATGAGCGACACTCTGGAACTGTTCAAATACTTCGACAATTTGACCGGTGCCAGTCGCACCAATAGGATGCCCTTTCGACTTCAGTCCCCCACTCGTATTAACTGGCAGTCGACCGCCAGGCTCCGTCTCCTTCTCGCGGAGGAGCTGTCCCCCATCGCCACGTTCACAGAACCCTAAGTCTTCATACGCCATGATCTCTGCGATGGCAAAACAGTCGTGAACCTCTGCGAAATCGATTTCTTCAGGGCTAATCCCGGCATCATCATACGCGCGGTGAGCTGCCCGCGCACTGGCAGGGATACCGGTGAAAGTATCACGCTGAAACAAGCCAACTCGACCGCTTGAGGCACCCATACCAGCGACACGAACAGGGGTTTCACTCACTTTTCGAGCAACCTCTTCGCTCGCGATCAGCACAGCACTCGCGCCATCCGTCGTTGGGCAACAATGATAGAGATTGAGTGGATCGGCCACGGTCGGTGCTGCCATCGCGTCCTCGAGAGTACACTCGAATCCTAGTTGTGCATTCGGGTTTGATGCTCCATTATGATGGTTTTTCACCGCAACTCGGGAAAGATCTTCAACGGTTGTCCCATAGGCAGCCATATGTGCGCTCGCCATTTGTGCGTACACACCTGCGAACGTCGTACCTGAAAGTCGCTCCCACTCTGTTTCGCCGCTCACACCGAGCCACCACTTCGTATGGTCAGAACTCATATCCGTCATTATTTCGTATCCGCCCGCCAATACGAGGTCAGCGAGACCAGCTCGAACGGCAGCAACGGCGTTTCTAAATGCATAGCCACTCGCAGCGCACGCGTTCTCTACTCGCGTTGTCGAAATTCCATGAAGTCCGATGTGCTCAGTGACGGCTGGACCACTCAGACCGAGCTGTCGTCCGCCAACTCCGAGTGTTCCAATAAACGCCTCTTCAATTCGATTTCGATCAATACTGGTATCGATACTGTCGAGCGCGCGATTAAATGCTGTCTCGAACAGGGATCGATAGCTCTTGTCGGGGAAGGAACCGAACGGTGACTGGCCAGCCCCGATAACATATGCCTCTGTCACACCGTTACAATGGAAAAGCATGGTAAAAAACACCTGGGGAATGGCGCGGTCTGTTATATAAAATGTGGCCGGAACCCCAACTGATTATAGGGTTGAGTATCAATGGCATGATGTGAGTTACTCGGGTCCGACAGAGCTGTATATTGACGGAGAATGGACATCTGCAGAAGATAAGAAAACCATCGAAACACTCGATCCAGCGACTGAGGAAGTCTACGCGACAGTAGCAAAAGCGGATGAGAAAGACGTCGAACATGCCGTTTCCGCAGCTAAACGGGCAGTCGATCGCGATAGTGAGTGGCGCCAACTCGCTCCCGGAGAGCGTGCAGAATATGTCAGAGAGTTCTCGGCCGCGCTTGACTCGATGCGGGATGAGATTGTCTTGACAGAGTCTCACGATAATGGGAAAACACCATTTGAGGCTCAGATCGACGTTGAGACTGCAATCAACACATTCGAGTACTATGCTGGCTGGGCCGATAAGATCGAAGGTGAGACGATCCCTGTCCCGGGAGATCGCCTTGATTATACCCGTCGTGAACCGATCGGGGTGACCGGTCATGTAGTTCCTTGGAACTACCCGTTCCAGCTTGCCGGACGAAGTCTCGCACCGGCACTCGCTTGTGGAAACTCCCTTGTGGTAAAGCCGTCAAGTACGACCCCCCTTACGGCGCTCTATTACGCAAAAGCTGCTGAAGAGGCAGACCTCCCGGATGGCGTCATAAACGTCATTCCTGGCTCAGGAAGTGACGCCGGTGCTGCATTGGCATCGCATCCGGATGTCGATCATATCGCATTTACTGGAAGTACAGGTGTTGGAAAAGGTGTGATGGAGAGCGCAGCAGATAACATCACAGGAATCACGCTTGAACTCGGCGGAAAGGGGCCAAATATTGTTTTTGAGGATGCTGATATTGAAGCTGCAGCGAGAGGTGTTCATAATGGGATCTTCATGAATGCCGGTCAGATGTGCTGGGCAGGGTCGCGACTCCTCGTGCATGAGGATATTCATGATGAAGTCCTCGATCTAGTGGCGACCCGTGCTGAACAGACACCTCTCGGAAGCGGTATTGATGATGATGCCCGAATGGGTCCAGTTGTAAGCGAGAGTCAGCGCAAAGAGATCCTCGAATATATTGAAATTGGTAAAGAAGAAGGGGGAACACTGGTGACCGGGGGTAGTATCCCATCTGAAAAAGATCGTGGGTATTTCGTTGAACCGACGGTATTCACTGACGTCACAAACGACATGACCATTGCTCGTGAGGAAATCTTCGGGCCGGTTCTTTCCGTAATTACGTTTGAGGACGAAGAGGAGGCTATTGAGATCGCTAATGACTCTCCATATGGCCTTCTCGCCGGCGTCTGGACGTCTGATTTGACCCGCGCACACACGGTCGCTGAGTATCTTGACTACGGGATGGTGAGTGTCAACGAGTATCCGGTCACGTTCCCGCAAACTCCCTTCGGAGGATACAAAGAAAGCGGATATGGTCGTGAGCAGGGCCGTGAAGCAATCAACGAGTACACGCAAGTGAAAAACATCAACGTTAACCTTAGTTAGAGTTCAACTGAATCAAGGGATTTGTGTTCAAACTCGTCGATTGTGACTTACTCGCTTTCTTCCGGAACAAGGCTGTCCGAGATTCCTTGTTGCTTGCAGAAATTCGGATGACTGTTGATATCCAAATATTGGTAGATGCCAGTGACAGTGATCTACTACTGAACACGTCCGAGATCTCTCCCACTCGAAAGGGTGAAGTTTTAGCCCCTGCACTGGACTACATAAGTACATGGCTCTCATTGAGAGTGCGCTATCAGCAGAGAATCGAGAAGTGCGCGACCAGGCAGCCGAGTTTGCAACAGAGGTCGTCGCCCCACGTGCAGAGGAAATTGAGGAAACCGATGAGTTTCCACGGGATGTGATGGAAGCTGCTGGAGATTACGGGCTTCTCGGTATACTCCTTCCAGAGAAGTACGGCGGACTGGATTCGGATTTCGTCTCGTACTGTCTGGCAGTCGAAGAGGTTGCCCGGAAGAGCGGTGCCGTCGCAGAAAGTATTCAGGGTCACACATTCGCTACCGTCCCAATTGCACAATTTGGCACGGAAGAACAACGTGAGACATATCTTCCCGCAATGATCAAAGGCGAGGCTGTCGGTGCAATGTTACTGACAGAGCCAGGAGCAGGCAGTTCCCCGTCCGAACTTGAGACCGTTGCCGAAGAGCGTGACGATGGCTATGCTATCTCCGGCGAGAAGGCATTTGGCACGAACGCCGGCATCGCCGATGTTCATCTTGTTGTCGCACGCGTGCAGCCGACGCCAGATGATTCTCACGGCGTGAGTGTCCTGCTTGTACCAGGGAGTGGTGAGGTGTCCGGCTTTGAATTCGATCGAACAGAGTTCATGGGTATGCGCGGCCATGTTACTGGTGACTCATCGTTTGACGATGTTATCGTTCCAAAAAACGCACTCCTCGGTGATGTTGGGCAAGGATTCCGTATCGCAATGGGAACCATCGATATGGCTCGAACAGGGCTTGGTGGGATCGGTATTGGAATTGCCGGAGCAGCGTTCGACCGTGCGATCGAATATGCGAGTGAGCGCGAGCAAGGGGGGCAACCAGTTGGAAACTATCAAGCGGTTCAGGTACTCATCGCCGAGATGGACTCCCAACTTGAAAGTGCACGTCACCTTGTATATGATTCTGCGACCATGATTGCTGGCGATAAAGGCGACACACGTGCATCCAGCAAAGCAAAGTTCGTCGCGAGCGATGCTGCCGAGTTCGTGACTCGAAACGCGATTCAAATTCACGGAGGGAAAGGATACAGGACTGATCTCCCGCTAGAACGGTACTACCGGGACGCCAAAATACTGAGCATCATTGGCGGAACAAGCGAAATTCAGAAGACAACAGTTGCGAGTGCTGCACTCGGAATCTAATTGCCAACACTTGAAAACGATGTCCTCTGACCTACTTGACTCTGGTTCACTCGCGTCGACGCATAGACCTCATTGAAGTACGAAAATTACGTTTCCACAACGTTTCTTTCTAAATTCCAGAGTTTCCTCCGAGAGCGCAGTTTCCAGTGGCTAAGAGCGTTCTCCGTCTACGTCTATTAGCATCGTAAGAAAAAATTGAATACACACGTGAGCACTGACTACTCCTCTCAACACCTCAGGCGCTCGTTGAAGGAGAGGACTCAATCTCTATGTTTTAGCTCAGATACTGATGAATACCCGGAGCTCGCTTGGAGGAAGGTCGATGGGACGAGCGACCGTGATGAGTATCCATAGAGATCTCTCCTATCAGATCAGTGCTCGGAATTGACTTTTGAGAGCTCTTTAACGTCCTTATCGCCAAGTTCAGCTTCGACGAAGTCTGGGTCACGCTTTTCGAGGAATGCAGCGATTCCTTCCTTCGCACCGGGTGTGTCGAAGAGTTGGTTCTGAAGTTCGCGTTCGTGCGCCAGAGCATCCCAAAGGGGCAGTTCCATCCCTTCGTTAACGGCAAGTTTGTCGAAGCCAACTGCTTTGTTCGGGAGTTGGGCGATCTCATGCGCAAACTCAAGCACTTCCTCTTCTGCTTCTCCCACTTCAGTGAGTTCGTCAAACAGCCCAATTTCGTGCGCTTCCTCGGGGGTAAGCGTTTCACCGCTAATCATCATCTTGAGTGCTTTCGACCGACCGACGTAGCGGGGAAGGAGTTGCGTTCCTGCTTCACCGGGGATGAGTCCCAAGTCAACCTCAGGCACGCCGATATTGTACTCGTCATCGTTACCAATGTACCGCATGTCACATGCGAGGGCAAATTCGAGACCACCACCCATGCAGTGACCGTCGACGGCGGCGATGAATAGGGTGTCCGTCGTCCGCATCTTCATGATCGCTTCCTTGCTCGTCTGACTCGCTTTACCAATGTGGCTGCCGCTTTCCTCCTGCAGCACCTCAATGTCAAAGCCGGTCGAGAAGAATCGGTCGTTTGCGCTGGCGAGAACGGCAACACGGACATCCTCGTCGAATCGAACACTCTCGATGGCCGACTGAAGTTCGATTATCATATCGAGGTCGTGGGCGTTCGCCGGCGGTCGGTCGATGCGAAGGATTCCCACATGGTCATCCATCTCAGTACTGAAGTTCTCTAACTCGAGGTCAGCGAATGACTCCATACACTAATTCAGTTATCACCCACCCATATATAAGTTTGGTAGGTAGGCTGAAGAGCTTCAGCCACGAATTTTCGATGTGACCCGAGATTACGACAAAATCGCACTTACCGAAGATGAGCGAGCAGGGTTACTCGGTCAGATGCCAGTGATGCGATTTGCAAGTGTCGGACCTGACGGACTTCCACACGTTGTTCCTGTAGCCTTTGCAGAGGTAAATGGAAAACTGTGCTTTGAAACCGACGACGATGCAGTCAAGACGAAGAACGTGAGGGCGACACGAAAAGCCGCGGCGGTTGTTGATGCAGGTGCCGACGACTACTCACAACATCGCGGGATCATGTGGCGAGGAGGTGCATCAGTAGTACATGATCGTGAGTTCGAGAAACAGATTGAACGCGCGCTGTTTGGAACCGTTAAATCCATTCCGGGAGCTGATGGACACCAACGGGTTAAAATCGCACTCACACCGGAATCGGAGATTTCGTGGGACTTCCGAAAGTTGCCGCGCTAGCGACCAGTGTCTGGCCGTTTCCCGTCATACTTGAGCCGTTCAAACATGGTTTGGCAGTGATGACAGTAATACTGTGTTTTCGAAATCTCCGATCCGAATGCAGACTCTCGCTCAACGTCGGTCGACCCGCAGAAAGGACATGATGGTTCGAATTCGTCCTTCTCGGTCGAAGGTCCATTCATGGCGCTCATTCCACTGCGAACTCTTTGTTCTGGACACCGGTTAAGGAGTCGACGACCGATTGACTGATCACACCATTCTCGACTCGCCGCCGAGTAGCATCCCACTCGTCAGGTGATGGTGCCTCTCGAGTGACATCATCTAGTGAAACGTCCGTCCCGTCGAAGAGGTTCTCGTAGTGTGAGAATAGCGCTGTTCGTAGTTCCACGGCCGATCGGTCTACGAATCCCCCTTGTACAAGAGGATCTGAATCAGAGTCATAGGACGCTGGACCGAGGAAAACCAACGTCTTCGACAGCGCATCCTCGACGATGGGTTGTAATTCATCGGGACGGTTTCGTGCGAGTGTCGTCAGCCGAGCGTCATGGTATTCAAGATGGAAGTACTCGTCTTGGCCTATCTTCTCGACGAGTCCAGTAAAATCTTCGGCGGTAATCGAATCGAGTAAATACCAAGCTGCGCGATCTGCGGTCGCGACTGTGGCAAGATGTTCGACCCAAGTTTCGCTCGCAGTGTCCAGTACCGCTGCATTCCTGAACTCATTGGGTTCACGATCTCCTTCGAGCCAGTCGGTTTCTCGACCTTGTTGTTCGAGGAGACGGACTAGTTGTCGGACATGGCCTACTTCGTCTTGGGCAGCACTAGCACCGCCAATATCATCTTCGAGCGACGGTCCTGCTAACATCCACTCGGCATAACGGTGTGAGAGGAGGAGCTTTGTATCAGTGATCGCCTGTACGTAGTCCACTGCACCCTCTGGCCATTCGTTCATGCATCCACCTCAGGGGTCGGTGTTTCGTACTCACCAGTGACCTCCAAGAGATCATTCTCTGCAACCACTGCCATATAGTTCCAGTCCTCTTCATCGAACGTTGTCCTAGCATATGACTTTGCTAATCGACCGTTTTCGGCCTCAACTCGGCCGATGTGAGTAATGTCACCACCAGGGTTGATTTGTGCGAATACTTCGTATCTCATAGGCTAATTCCAGCGTTGCGGATTTTATCTCTGACATCCGATTCGAGCATGTCCTTCGACCAGACAGGATCCCAAACAATGTCGATTGTGACGGACGTGACGCCGTCAACCGGACGAAGGATACTTTTGATATCGTTCTGGATGAAATCGTATGCGGGACATCCCATGCAGGGGAATGTCATTTCAACGGTTACTTCGCCCTCTTTCTCCCGAATATCGTAAATCATCCCCATCTCGACCAGACTGACGGGAATATGGGGATCAGGGATCTCATCGACGAGGCTCCAGAGTTCTCGTTCAAACGTTGACGTATCCTCGCCTGGACCGAGGGTGATTCCAGTAGCGTCACTACTTGCAACATTCGTGCTCATGCCAGACCCTCCAACTTCCCAGATTGGATCATGTTGACGTACTTCTCGTTGGCTGGACCGCGCGATCGCCAGCGATCGATAACGTCGGACCACGAAATGGGCTGGTCAAACAGCCATTCCTTGTTCTTCTCATCGAAAGCGACGGGAAGATCATATTCAAGGACGTATTCGTCAGCCTCTTCGTCGTAATGAGCCGGAACATCAAGGTCGAGCTCATTACAGAGCGGAACGGTTCGTTCCATCCAAGCCTGACGAAGTTCGTCGTTGGTCAATCCCTTGATTCGATACTCGATTTGATCGTTGTGCTTCTTTTTGTCGTCTGGGAGTCCGAACCATTCGATTGCGATGGGGAACATCCAATCGACGGCCTTCTGGAGCTTTTGTTTCGTTTTGTCGTTTTTCATCGCCAGTCGGCGCATCCACGTTTCACCGTGTCGAAGGTGGAACTGCTCTTCCTTACTAACCTTCGTCAACGCACGTTTCCATGGTGCGTATGAGGTATTTTCATGGACGTCACTGAGGAGAACGATGCCGGCTCGGTCGAACAAGCCATGGGCAGTCACGAGTTCAGCGAAATTATCGATATGTTGGTCGAAGCCGTAGGTGTTCCGGAACTCGTGTGGTTCACGACCGTAGACTAATTCCTCACGACTCATACCGAGGTCTTCGAGGAGGCGATAGGCGATGTGGCCGTGGCCAAGTTCGTCCTGGATCACGCTCACACAGGATGTTCGGGCGTTCAGACTAGGTGCGTTTAACGACTGTTCATAGTATGCCGGGGCGCTCATTAGCTCCGTGTCCCCGGATACTTTAAGGATTGTTTTCAGCGCATCGAGGTAGCCGTCTGTCATTTCTTCGGTCGATTCAATCATACGTCCGTTTTGCAGTTCATCTTTGAACTGCTGTTCGCTAACCATCTTGCGTCCCTCCTTTCTTGGTTTACCGGCGCGTACATATAATACTTGCCATGGTACACCATGTGTTAGCCAAAATCGCTTGCTCGTTGATTGTGAGACAACGGATAATCGGTGAAACCATAGCATCCATCTCCTGTTCACCAATCAATGGCGTTGTTGACGCTCACATCCGTATGCATCTGTGCTTGGGGCTCAACAGAAGAGGAGCTAGGCTTAAGAACCACTCACCTAAGTGCGAACGCAAACACGACCTCCACAGAGCGCTTTCGGTTCTATCCTTTGTGAAAGGAAGAACACCCATATGGGATCTCCCATCCTTTGGGGACAACTTATTTATCACATGTGTTTGACTCCTATATATGGAATTCACAACCAGACATGCAGATGCTCAGGATGGCGACGCCCTCCTTGAATTGTGGCATGGATTTACGAATCATCTCTCCAAGTACGATGAACGATACCGGCATAAGGAGAGTGCCGACGAACGGTGGCTCTCGTACTTTGAGAATCAATTGGTTGACTCAAAGTACGGGACGGTCGTCGTCGCCGAAGCTGATAACGAACTTGTCGGTGTTGCTGAAGCACGGATCATGGGGAACCACCCCATCTTTCGGCTTGAGGATCATGGGCACATCAACGGGCTCTATGTGATAGAGTCCTACAGAGGTGAAGGAATTGGGCGAGCACTCCTTCAGACTGCAGAGGAGTGGTTTACCACTTCGCCTCGTGATGTGAATTTCTATCGCATCAATGCGATCGAAGGAGATGCAAAAGCACAGGAGAAGTATTCAGCACTTGGGTTCACCCCCGTCGAACACATCTACGAGAAACAGCTGGAGTGACAATGGTTGAGACTCACAAGGTAAAATTCGTCAATGAAGATGTCACGATAGAGGTTCCCGAGAATCAGCCGATTTTGGAGGCTGCAGAGGAATCTGGACTCGAGCTCCCATACCAGTGCCGAATGGGCGTCTGTGGAGTTTGCTCGGGCATGGTCATTGAAGGAGAGGTTGATCAAACAGAAGGGATGTTTCTCTCCGACACAGAACGCGAAGAAGGGTACGTGCTCACGTGTATTGCGAAACCGCGATCCGACGTGAAAATCGAGACGAACACCGGTCCATAGCAGTTTCCAAATCCATTGATTTTCTGTTCATACGAATCCGAGCTAGATTTGCGTTTCCCGTGGTGTTTACGTTTTCTGTTTACACAACTCTTGAAATCGAACTGTTCATACTTCCTAAGCAGATCGACTTCATAAATAGAGCCCCCGTTACAAGCCTATTCGTGTAATGAAGAGCTAACGCACCACCGATTCACGGATTACAGCAGTAGGACTGTAATGGAATACTCGCGATATTTAATGGTTAATGATGTCATTCGGGCGTTTTTCGTCTACTGCCCCCGCCATCGTAAACGAAATTGTAATCAATTCTTGTAAACAGGCGGAACAGGGTCGAAAACGGTGTTTTCCCGCCTTGGCAGAAAATTTTCCATATCGCAAGGTACTCACGAAGGGTTCGATTACGGTGCTAACTTGACAACTGCCGTCTTCGTCTATACGAAAAGAGACCGACTAATCGTTGTTAATTCTCCATAAACTACGACAGCCAGGTTCGTATGCTCCTTTACAATAGTGGAAAAAGGCTTTGCTCAGGCTAGTTCGTCAACTTTGCTTCGTTCTTCTTTCCGAAGTTTCATACGTTGTATTTTCCCTGTTTCCGTTCGAGGAAGTTCATCAAGAAATTCAATTTCTCGAGGATACTTATACGGTGCGAGTGTGTTCTTGACTCGATTTTGCAGATCTTCAATAAGGATGTTATCAGGATCGAAATCAGGGGATAGAACGATGAACGCTTTGACGATTTGGCCTCGCTCTGGATCTGGACTGCCTATCACGGCGACCTCACCGACTGCTTCATGTTCCTCAAGAACCGACTCAACTTCGGGACCAGGAATGTTATAGCCACTGGAGATGATGAGATCATCACGACGTGACTTGTATTCGAAGCGGCCATCCTCCCGCTGAACGAAGATATCCCCAGGAAGACTCCAACCATCGTTCACTACCTCATCCTGTTTATCTGGCCGGTTCCAATAGGTCATCCCGGTTGGACCGCGAACCGCTAACAAGCCTGGCGTCCCCCGTGGAACCTCCTCACCGGTATCCGGATCAATGATCTTACACTCATATCCCGGTACTGGAAATCCAGTGGCGCTTGCGTCAACTTCGTCCGTTTGGCGATGACTAATGAAAATGTGGAGCATTTCCGTCGTTCCGATTCCATCGTAAATCTCGATACCATATTCCTCCTGAATCTGCTCAAATGTATTCGGAGTTAGCGGTTCGCCGGCACTTACTCCGAGTCTGAGCGATGAAACGTCGTACTTCTCAGGGCCCTCAGGATGCTTAGATAGAAGTTGGTTATACGCAGTTGGGATCGAACAAAAGATGGTAATACCATGGTTCTCGATAGCTTCTAAGAGCGTCTTTGGAGTAGCGTTTTCAACAAGACTGGTACTCGCACCGAATCGAAGTGGGAATGTCACAAGGTCACCATATCCATAGGCAAATGGGAGCGGTGGATTGCCGCCAAAGACATCTTCCTCCGTGGGGGAAAGACAATACCGTGCGTACGTATCGGCCGTTGCGAGTACCTGTCTATGGGTATGAATTGCCCCTTTCGGTCGACCGGTAGTGCCACTGGTGTAGAGCATGAGCGCGAGATCGTCGCAATGCGTATCATATGCGCTAAGCTCAGGAGAGGCGTCCTCCATCAAATTATCATAGCTATGAAAATCGTGATCAATATCAGTTCGCTCTGCAACTACAATTTCCTCAAGCGTCTTGAGATCGTCTGTTGTCTGTTCAATCTCGTTCAGCAGATCATCATATACGATGACCGCCGTCGCTTCAGCATCGTTGATAATGTACGTAAGCTCCTTCGCTCTAAGGAGTTTCATCGAGGGGAGGGCTACTGCCCCAATCTTCTGTGTGGCCAGGCAGGAGACGATCGCTTCTGGTCGGTTCGTAAACCGGATTACAACTCTATCTCCTGGCTCGATACCCAAGTTTAGAAGAGAATTCCCCAGTCGATTAATTCGCTCTTGGAGTTCTTTATATGTAATCGTCTCATCTTCAAAGTAGATTGCAATATTATCCCCATGTCCTTCTTCCACATGTCGATCCACCAGTTCCGTTGCGGCGTTTATCTGCTTGGGGTAGTGAACTTCGGGTACCGCATGTACCAAGTCTGGACTGTCGGTCTCATCCGGTAGGTACGCCTGTGGGATATTGTCTTGCATAGCGCCAGGTGATTGATTATAGTTTCAGGGCAAATAACTTGTGGTTAGAACCGGGGGTCGGTTCCAAGAAAACAACTATTGAGTCCAAAATCCTTCAGGATCGAATTTGCGAATTAGCGATAGCTCTCTCCCCGTTGGCTCAGATGTCTCCTCAACCTTCCCCTGCCCAATATCGCCTATCGTCTGCAGTTCCCAAGGAAAGTCGGCTTGCACTTCGTTAACCGACACGCCTGGATGCGTCGTCTTAAGAAAGAGTTCGCCGTTGTAGAAACCGAACGTCGCCTTTGTAGTGACTAGTGCGTCTGGGCCCCCACCTGTTACGTCGTTCTCAGTCCGCCATTCTTCACTCTCTCCGTATCCAGGGCTAGTATTATAGTGGACATCCTCAACGAATCGGCGAGATTCATGTGCCATCAGGATTACTGTTCGGCCAGCCATATTCGCAATATCACAGGCACCGCTGCTTCCCGGAAGACGAATTTCTCGCTCATCAGCCTGTACTCGTGTCGTATTTAAGTTTCCACGTCGATCAATCTCTGCAACGCCGAGGAATCCAATATCAACATCACCTCGTTGTAATCGGCTCATGGTGTCGATCATATCCGTTGTCGAGACGGCGCAATTGAGGTTTGGGAGATCATACATTGTATGAATAAATCCATCTGCCGGATCATCTCGTACAACACCACTTTCAAAAACTGAGAGTGCATTCGGCGCATGGGTACTAACGGCAAGCTGGAATGCAATCAACGGGAGACGCATTCCGACAAATGCCACGTCTCCATCTTCAATCCCCCGCGCCGCAGCGCTCACCATCAGTTCTCGGTCAGTATATTCGTGATTGTCATTGGCCATAATTCACCTCTGCGGCAGAACAATCGATGGACAATGAGAGATCTGCGTCTACCTTCTCATAGTATTCTGCACGCGAATCAACATCGTACACCCACTCTGTGACCCATTCCTCATACGCCGAGGAACTTTCGGTCCACTTGTAGTAGTCAAGGAAGTACTGGTTGTCACGGTTATAGTAGCCAGCTACCGGTGACGGATGAGCTCCGTGTGGCACCTCGACGACAGCGGTCACTTGGTCGCGAGTGATGCTGGTTCTGCTTGGGTCACTCTTGATCACCGATGGCTCGACGATTTCTTCAGTGGTCAAGATCACGCGATCTGCTGCCTCGATAGCAGGATGAGTAATTCCAGTGTTGCCCCAGAAGTGGGCGTCGCCATATGGATCAGCTCGTTGTACATGAACAATTGCCCAATCAGGGGCGATCGCCGGAATGAGAACTACGGAATCCCCTGCGAAGGGATCTTCGGTTTCAATGAACTGATTGCTTTCTTTGAGAATGTCGCTCCCCAATAATGATCGTGTTGGAAGATAAGGCACACCCATCCCTGCCGCCTTTAGCGCGAGTGCAATGCTGAAATTTGAATGGTTCTTGACTGTGAGTTTGTCGCTCTCGACTGCTCGTCGGAAACAATGGCCAGTGCCTGTACTTACATTCCCAATCCATGCCGCCCGAATCTGTTCTACTAACCCAGCCCCAATTAGCTGGTCGAAGAGTACATCACTGATTGGGCCAATCAATGTGAGGTTCGGCGTTTCCTACCGAATTAGCTCATGTCCAGCGGCAAAAGGTATTGCATGTTCCAGCGCCAATCCTAGGGCAACAGAGCTGCCGGCCCTAATATTAGCAATAGCATCGTGCATGCTGGCTATCTTATCCATTGACATACGCGGTTTATTACTCGACAATCATATGTAAATCCCTCCGCTGCTGAATCTGTGGGAGACTCTTCGGTTTGCGATTGCTCTTTTTTCAAAGGAGTTTATGCACTTTGCGTACGAAGGGCCAAAAACCAGCATAGAATTCAACCAAGTCCGGAAAAAACGGTTGGCCGCGATAATACAATACTGAGGTTATCCAATACAAGAGGAACTCCAGGTTTGCTAAAGATCTATTCTGACACTATGTAGTAGGAGGTCCACCCGCAGAAGATGAGTGTTTATGCCATAAAGGGCGTGAGCATCGACTTATCAAACGGTACAGGGGTACCCGACCGATTATAACAGCCGTATTCGGTGATACCTTTAATGTTGGTTTGACCATTGCTGGACAACTCATGGGCAACGCGAATCGTTTCACGTTCGACCGCTAGTACGTCACATGTAACAGTTAGTGTCGACTCGAACTGCACGGGCGCCTTGAATTCCCAGTTCCAGTTGCGAATGTGATACGGCTGTTTTTCCCCCTGTAATTCGGTAATGCTCATTCCTTGTTCACTGAGGTATTCTTCAAGGGCAATATCTGCAAACCGTGGATATTCTTCGAAATACGCTAACTCCGCCCCCTCGATAAAGGGACTACGAATCGGGAATGTCGATGAAAACGTCGGTAGGTTTTTGATTCCACTGGTTTCCGTACTTGGACCAACCGTAGGATTGCAATCCACACAAGCGTCAATAAAGGCCGAGCGAACCACTTCGGGAAGTGGTAATGCAGTTCCAGTTGGCGAAATAGTTACATGGGTCATTTGTGCTGTTGCCAGACTTTCACCGTCACTGTCTACCATCGTGTATACCAGTTCCACGCTTGTGTCCCCGACGCTCCGTGGGACTGTTTCGACAGAAATGGTGTCCCCCACGGTGGGATAGCGCTCGACCGAGGTGCTAACGACCACTGGTGCATAAGGAATACCGTCGGCATCAAGGATTTCTTCAAAGGGGTAGTCAAACGCCATGGCTACTTCCTGGGTGGAAATTAACTGCCAATCGAAGAACTTCGCGCCGTGAACAAGCGGCCCAGCAAGCTCACCAAAGCGTACTCGGTGGTTGGTAATAGTTTGCATATCACTTCAGTACCTCATCTGGCACTACTAAAGTATAGAAAACGGCAAACAATACGAGGTCGTCCCTAAGCATACGCTTGCGGTCTGCACTGCAGCATTGGTCAATAGTTGATCAGTAGCGAAAGAGCGGTTTTCGTGGATACTACAAGATGACGATAGAGAACTCGTCTTTAGTGTTGATTGAGAGCCTTGATGCCTTTATCTGTGATATTGTCTCGAAGTGAGATAGATTACCGGTCGACACCACAGAATCATATAGGGTGAGTACGGAATAAGGAGTATGCAGTTTGAAACGCTCGACCTAACAATCTCGGATGGAGTTGCAACAGTCCAATTAGATAACGAACCAGTGAATACAATCAGTCAACAAGTTCGCCACGAGTTGGCAGATGTATTAGAAGTCCTTCGGGAAGACCGAATACGAGTGGTGGTGTTTTTAGGAGCTGGGGATGTGTTCTCCGTCGGTGCTGATATAGGATTATTTGAAGAAGCCCAAGAATGGACAACACAAGAGTTCCGGTCGAACTCGCGGATTCTTGGTCGTGTTTTTGATGGGTTAGAACAACTTGAAAAACCAGTCATTGCAGCCATCAATGGCACCTGCGTCGGCGGCGGACTTGAACTCGCATTGGCATGTGACGTTCGAATCGCATCGCCTGACGCTACTCTTGGCTTTCCCGAACATAATATCGGTCTCATTCCTGGACTTGGTGGATGTTCTCGCTTTGTTCAGCTCGTTGGGCCTGGAAAAGCAAAAGATCTTATTTTCACCGGAGAACTGTTCGATGGAGAACAAGCATTTGAGTTAGGTGTTATTGAGCGAATTGCGGAGGACCCAGCTCATGCCGCTCAAGAATATGCACACGATCTTCTCCAGCAACCACCACAGGCCCTCGGATTAGCTAAGCGTGTCATCGATACTGCTTGGAACCAAGACACTCAAACAGCAAGTTTACTCGAGTCGCTAGCTCAGAGCACTCTTCTGGAAACACAGGATCATAAGGAAGGAATAGAAGCGTTTCGAGAAAAGCGAGATCCCGATTTTAGTGGTAATTAGGCAAGATCGGTCGGTGTTTCTTTGTTCGAATTATAAACGAAATATAACGCCGTTAGTAGTAATGTGATAAACTGGGGATTATCCTGTATTGCTATGATAGCATTCTGGTGAAAATAACCGAAGCCATAACACATATATTCAGTTGTTATCAATCATGGGGTGTGTTGGACCATGGCACAAGATAAATCAGTCAATCCTGGAATCTTCCCCCTACTACTGTTCGGTTATTCACTTGCCGTTTTAGGGGCTAAACTCTTGATAGTACCTGACGCAGCAGGCGCATTAGTATTCGCTATCTTCATAGCGGCAGTAGGTGAAAGTATTGGCGGTCTATGGGAAATTTCGCAAGGCAAAACCTATATTGGTTCAGTAGTCGCAACATTTGGAATCTGGTTGTTCGGTCTCTTTATGCTTGAAACGGTAGGTCATGTATTGCATTTAGTGACGCCGCAGGCAATGGCAACCTACTTCCTTGCCCTTCTTATTCCAATTGTACTCCTGGGATACCCAGCCTTTAAAAATCAAATGGGGTGGCAGATTCAAGGAGCGTTCATATCCTTGTTTCTACTAGTATTGTTTGCCGGTATAAACTTTATACTCTCGAATGCTACTCTCAATATTGCTGCTGGCGCTTCTGCATGGCTATCAGCGCTATGCATTTGGTGGCTTGCCGCGGAAGATATATCGAAAATTAGTATGGGAACAGAGATAGAAAAAACACCCTCAAAAATGGTTGATACACAGCAACCAGAGTAAACTGATAATGAACTCACTTGAATAACTACCACAGTAAAGACCTCCTCCCTTTTCCGTCGATAAGACTTTATCACTTGGTCAGAGTTAGCCAGAATATGCAAGAATCGATTTTCGGCATGGAGCCAAAAGTAGCTAAGTCTGCATTTGTTCCAAAGATGTCGTATTTGATTGGAGATGTTACTGTAGGAGAACGGTCCAGTCTTTGGCCTTTCGTTTGTTTACGTGGTGATGAGAAGAATAATCCAACGACAGTTGGCGAAGAGTGCAACATACAAGAATTCACGATGCTCCACGGGGCATCGATTGGGGATGAAGTATCCATCGGCCACAATGCAGTTATTGATTATGCAACGGTCAAGAACCATGCACTTATTGGGATGCAAAGTACAGTACTCCGTGGTGCAACCGTCGAGTCGAATTGCTTAGTCGCGGCGGGAAGCGTCGTCCTGCAGGATCAAACAATTCCAGAGGGGCACCTAGCATACGGTGTCCCTGCTCAAACACGTCCTTTGACTGAGAACCAGAAACAAGAGATATCGCGAGTTCATCAACATTACGTTGACTTCGGTCGGAGTTATAAGGAAACTGGCCGATTTGAATAGTGTCTTGATTTTGAGTTTTATTAGCATTATCGGCGTGCCAGCCGCTGAATCGATCTTCTGGGTTTACAGTAAATTCACTTCCAGAGCGATGTTTGACATTGGTCTTGATCTCTATCTCCACCATTATATGCAAAAGAGTCAACGATTATTTGCGTGAAAAAATGCTCGTTCCACGCCAGAATATTACTTCATCGTCATTTTCGTTTGTTCCCAGCACTTCGATCTCTATGTATCCTCGATCATCGTGTGATTTTGACGCTGTTTTTTCAGTAATTCTACATTTGACATCCACTGTGTCTCCTGGTTTAACAGAATTTGGCCACCGTATTTCATCAAGGCCGAACGATCCAAGCGACGCAGTATCGTTCAAAAACCGGTCCACCAATAAACGCATACACGAGCTCGCGATATACAAGCCATTCGCGATGATGTCATTTTGTAGTGGGTCCACAGACACTTCTTCGTCACGGGGGAGTAGTTCTGGGTGCCACTGTTCTGCGAATTCTAATTGTTCCTTTCGTTCGGCCGTAAAACTCCCAAGGTCGTGAACTTCACCGACATCAATATCGTCGTAGTAAAATTTCCTCATTAAACTAATATATTGCTCCTCGTTGCCAAAAATCTTGGCCAAACTACCAGTCCGAGTACTCGTTTGAGATCTTGTAGTCTACTTCAATAGAGGGTACAATCGATTAGAATATGTCATAAATTACTTAATATTATTAAAGAGTTCTTTAAGGCGATGTTTTGTGTCCGATTTCGTCGCATATGCACCGTTGTCTTCGGTTAGAACACCATTTTTAGTGAGATGATGGAGGTGTGCGTAAGCTTCACCTGGGCCGTGAAGAATGTGAACCCCATTAAGATCGCCAAACAGCTCCGCACTGACTGTCCATGCGTCGGCAGCGGTATAGTCATTGAGCACTTCGATGACGCGTTGACTCCGCTCGTGATGGTGATTGATGATCTCTTGCGCTCGTGCTGCCGGATCGGTAATGACGTGGCGATGCCCAGGATACGCCCGCTCAAATTCAGCATCTTGAATACGAGAGAGTGTCGTAAGATACGATTCAAGTGGATGTGATACGCGTACGTCTGCTCCGCCAACATTTGGCGTATAGTGGGGTAATAGTGCATCGCCAGCAAACAACGCCGTTCCGTCTTCATCTTCGTACGCATAGCTGATATGCCCAGCAGTATGTCCAGGTGTATGGACAACAGTTAGCTGTTGGTCACCGACGGTGATAACATCACCGTCAGTGCGCGTGATTAAATCGGCAGGTTCACCACGAAGTTCGTCATGATGTTTAAAGAAGCTAAGCAATTCACGGCGGGCAGTTGTCGGCATCCCCCAGCGGTCAAAAAATTTGTGTTGCGTTTTGCGGAATTGATCAACCGCCTCTGAATTACGTTCAATGAGTGGTGCATCTGCAGAGTGAGCATGGACGGTTGCCCCACTTTCACGTTGCAAGGTACCTGCAAGGCCAATATGATCCTCATGCAAGTGCGTCAAGAAGATGTGATCGAGATCAGCCACTGTCAGGCCATGTCCGGCAAGACCTGTCCGAAGTGCATTTTCTGTTTGTGGTGTTGAGACACCTGTATCAATGAGCGCTATCTCGTCACCGCGGAGCAGATAGGCATTATTCTTTCCCTCGAACTCTGTATTGCTCAACTGGATTGCGTCGACAATCACGATTTGAGAGAGGCTTTGCGCAAATATAATAGTCCTGGAACCGGCTAGTGTAGGAAGGTTATTGTTATTTCCTTATGGGTTTTCTTTTCTAAACACACGACTTTTAACGAACTCGATCATGATTTTGGTTAGGAGATTTAGGAGACTGTCCGACTTCACACAACGCCTCCGAAACAGATAATTCCTTGATGGGAACCATATTGGAATGAGGATCAAGTAAATGTTCATTAATCGAGATATTCTTTAACACAGGATCTAACCACCGAACATCCCGCTGGAATACATGAGTCGGTGCAACGTTAGTCAGAGCCGAACTTGAGCGATATCGACACGGGCCAGTAACAATACCAGGGACCGATTTGTTATCAAAATTCGCTAGGATTATCGTTCCTAAACAAAGATCCTCAACAAACCGAATAATTGACCCAGCAACCTTTGCAGCGTAGTGTCGGGGGATGGGTTCGAGAATTCCATCTGGACGAATCATCATGTCTCGAAGGAACTTCCATTCAAATGTCCCCTCGAAAGGTGCTGTTGCCTTTGTAGCGATTACTTTTTCAGAGACAATTGTATCATCCGACGTAATCAGTTGCATGCTACTGCTGATACCACCATCTGTTACGGAGATCAGACCGTGTTCCTTCCAAGTCGATTCTAAAAGTGAGATGTGGTTCCCTTTTCTGTTCAACGGGGTTACTTTGTATATTGAATCACTTTTTGGTTTCATTGTTTTGACTCCTTCAATGATTTAAGCAGAAGATCAAACACGACTCTCGAATAACGGACAACCTTTCGCATTGTTTGGGGGATTAGTTGTCTTCATTCCTGATCAACGTCCGTTATACCAGTCACGATGAACATCGCGGACTTACCTAATGAATGCTTGCCTCCTATAAAATGGAAGTCCGTCACTACAGCTTCTTGGGCCTCTATGCATGATGTAATTAAACTTGAAGTTTGAACAAATACTCTCACGGGTAATGTGCTTTGATACCACCTTTTGGCTAGTTCCCGAACTTCTCAATGTTTTATCGATATGGCGTTCCGCCTTCTCACAGGCAGTAGCGGCGAGAATATACTGGATTTGGTCATTGTGGTTGGTTTCTCCCTCAAATAACGTTGTGCGATCTGAATTGCGAGATTTTCTATAGCGTTATACAGTTTAACACTTCGGTGATGCAGGTTTTAACCTCTCTTCCGTCTAAATTCGGCCAATACTCAATTTTAGTCAATGCTTCCGATTATATCTCTAAGCGGAAGTGAAAATGGCCGGGTCGCCGCCCTCCGGGAAGCACAAAACTCGCCGCCGTCAATGCAAGGTGTTCCTCGTTGAAGTCCAACGGATCGGCGCGAACAGAGTCTAGTTGAGCACATTGGGTGACCGCTCAGAGATCCTCTTTCGATTCGTTCACCGTAGTGGGGACACCTCTGCGTTTCAATTCTTGTTTCTTCAATAAATCCAGCAGCGAGGATGCCAGTAGGAAGCACAAATCTCCCCGCGTTTATATGTGGAAGAGTAAGGCGTCGCTCAGTTCAAGTGATCGGGTCTGTTTGTCCACGAGGGTACGGAATCGTATAGCCACTCGTCGGTGTCATCAACGTACGACATTTTCTCGGGCGTTTCGAGGAGTTCGAGGTACAGCCCCACACCATTTGACAATATACATGGGTCAAGCCCTCCGTCGGTTCGACCTCGTTCGTTTGGGGGCCGTCAAGCATCGTGACGGCGGTTCGTTCAGCCAATCCATCTTACGAGTTGATATCGCGATCAGTCGCCCGAACTCTCATACCGACTGCGCAAGGCCGTAATCCTCCCTTTGTCAGTACTTTCGGTCGAACTCGGGGTCACGCCCTTCACGAACGGCGCTGACCCCCTCCTTATTTTCAGGATCGCCCGTGGCTTTCCACTCTGCCTCGATGGCGGCCTATGCGTAATCCTTGAACGACCCTGTCTGGTCAACCAGCGACTCGTCTCGCGGAGGGCGGTCGCTGGGTTATCCCGCAGGCTGGCCGCGAGGTTGCGGACTGTCGCCAACGTTTGGCCGTCCTCGACAACCTCGACGACCTGAGGCTGATCGTCGGCCACCTCTGGCGCGGTCAGGATGAACTCCTTGGTTTTGCTCCCCCAACCAGCCGGGGAAGAAGCCACCCGTCGCCCGGCACGAGGCCAACGTTCACGAACTGTTCACCAGGAACGACTCCTCCTCACTCATCACCCGGAGATCGCAGGCGAGCGCGAAGTCACAGCCGGCGCCGAGGAAGAAAGAAACTACACCTAGAGAACTGACCGCATCGAACCACATCCCGAGACGTAGGTTGCTCACGAGAAACGACCGCCCTGTTCTCTCCGTCTTTGGTGATAAGGATGGCCGCGGGGCTACAGCCCTAGCCGCTCGAACTGCTCCGCCGGCGCTTGGATTTCGGTTAACGCTTTCTCGAGAAGATCACGCTTGTCCCGGCTGAGCTCCCGAGCACTCTCGCTCAAGTCCGTAGATTGGTTCGGGTCATCCTGTACGTCGAAGAGAAGAGGTGTTTCGTGACGCTGTACTGACGGGCCTTCGAATCGCCACACTGGGGCATCGCTGTACGGCAGAAACCGTCCGGAGGTCGCATCTTCCTTCGGTCGTTGGGGCGTAAACCAGCCGTACGGATTCATCATCGTCGTGGAGTAACACCCCGTAGAATAGTCTGACCGGCACGGGCGCAGATACGTGTACTCACCGTCGGTAACGTTGACCGATGAGCCCCAGTAGCCGTAGAGCGCCCAATCTCTGATGTGGCTTACTTCGCCCTGAATGAGGGGGAAGAGACTGTTACTGTGGCCGCGACTCGTGTCGTCTACGTCCAAGGCCTCGAGGATCGTCGCGTAAAGGTCGACCGCAGCCGTCAACGCCGAGACGCGCTCACCCATTCGCGGTGCGTCGGGGTGCCAGATTAGAAGCGGCGTGTGAGCGAGGGCGTTATACATGGGGACTCGCCCGGGCTTTCCGATCCAACCGTATTCTCCGAGGAAGAACCCATGGTCGGAGGTGACTATGACCATCGTGTCCTCCCAGAGGTTCTCTTCGTCCATCACAGCGAGAACCTTACCGAACCAGCGGTCGGCCATCGTCACGTTGCCGGCGAACTGCGAGCGGACGAAGTCAAGTTCTCGGTCGGTCAATTCGCTCTGGCCAGCGTCAGTCCGACCGTAGAACGGCCAGACGGTGTGCTCGGGATCTCTCGGATCCTCGTCGGTGTACATCGACGCATACGGTTCCGGATTGTGGAACGGTTCGTGGACGTCAAAGCTGTCGACGTACAGGAGCCACTCATCCCACTCTTGGTTTTCCCTGAGCCACTCGGCCGTATTCGAGAACACTCTGGGTGCGAAGAAGTCCTCTTCGGCCTCGAAGGATTTGGCGTTTCGCACGTATTGGGCTCGGTTCATGAACCGCAGGTCGGTCGGGTTTGTCCCCGCGGTGAACTCGGTGAGTGCGATGTCATCGGATTCTTTGGGAGACTCGTTGACCACTTGCGACAGGAGCCATTCGTCTGGCTCCTTAGGGACGGTCTCGTAGGCGTCGTACTCGTGACCGCGCACGAACTCGAACCCGTGGAAGTCCTCATAGTAGCCGTTGCTACCGTGTTGAAAGTAATGATAGTGATCCGTAATCAGCTGGGTTAGCGTTCCATTTGACCGCGCAGCGAGCGGGAGCGTCGTGTCGAACGGTTCGATTGGGCCCCACGGCCGCCAGAGGAACTCCTGCGTACCGGTCAGCCACTCCCGTCTCGTCGGCATGCAGGGGAGACTGCCCGCGTAGTGAGAGTCGAAGACCAACGCCCGTTTGGCAAACCGATCCAAGTTCGGCGTTTCAACTTCGTAGTCGAAAATGGTGGGTGCGTCCGGATATGCTCCGAGTACGTCCCGGCGAAGGCTGTCGATCGAGATGAACAGGACGTTCATGTTCGGTTCTCTTCTCCCCCGACTTTCACGAGAAGTCGATCGTGATCTCCCTCAACGAGAGTTCCATTTACCACGAGAAATTCGGTATCGAAACAGTCCCCACATCGTTGGAGACAAGCCTCCTCACGGACGTCGAACTCACACGCTTCGAGATGACTGCGGACGTCTGCCGACACGTTCTGAACGCAATATTCTATGGTACAGGACATGATTAATAAAGCATACCGGACATCTAAAAATCTTAGGACGGACGCCACTTTTACGCGAGGGAAAGTTGTATTTTGGGACTCTTTGATGCTTAGAACGGGATGATCCGTATCAACTACGTGACCCACCAGGAGCCGTTCAGTCCCAGTCGCCTCCTGAACTTGGCCGAGCGCGCCGAGAGCGCGGACTTCATCTGGATCTCGGATCACTTCCACCCGTAGTTCCACACGGTTGTCCTCGGCCTCAGTACGGACGAGGCGATGAACGAGACATCGCTCGGCTACGACTGGCCGGAGTACCCTGAGCGCCGCAATCGCCTCGAGGAGATCCTCGAAATACGTGGAGGATGGTCGCCGTTCGGATTCCGAGATCGAACGCGCAGTGGTGGGCCATCGGGACAGCTATCTCTTCGGCGATTGCCGCCACCGGTCATAAACTCACCTTTTTAGGTTATGCCGCCGACTGCAATCCAAGTGATCAGATTTGCACCACTAATCAAGTTGACCCTAGGAGTCAGAGATGACGTCAGCAGTCGGGTTGCTCAATGACGAGACTGACACTGCCGAAGTACCCGGTGTATCGATTCCCGGCATCGGCCGGCTGTAACTCCCTCGGCTACAAGAGGAACGCGAGAGATCCATGAGTCTCCCCCCGATCGCAGTTCGTGATGGAGGTGGTACGGCCCGTAGCGCCATCGAACGTCTGGCGACCCGAACCGTCGTACGTATTAATCGATTAGTGGTCGAACAGGAGTATACCCACAGTGACAGAACAGATTGAAACTACGTTGAATGTAACTGGTCTTGTACTCACGGGGGGCCAGAGCAGCCGGTTCGGCGACGACGGTGAAAACAAGGCCGTTGCGACGTTCGATGGACATACGATGATCGGTCGTGTTGTCGACATTATCACAGAAACTACGAATCAGCCACCGGTAGTTGCTATCAAAACCGCCGACCAACAGGAGACGTATGCGGACGTACTGTCTGACCGTGACGTAACATTCGCGTTTGACGATGTGGCATTCGAATGTCCGCTAGCCGGTGTATTCGGCGCAGTAGATGCCGTCGAAGGATCCTGGGTATTCTGTTGTGGTTGTGACATGCCGTTACTTTCGCCAGAAGTCCTCTAATGGCTTTTCGACACGCTACAAGACAGGGTTCACATGTCTAAGACGCCACCTGCAGCGCTGGCGGTTCAACAGCCTAACGGGACAATAGATCCGTTGCACACGCTGTACCAACAGCCGACACTCAAGCGTGTTCGGAAACAACTTCCCTCGGCAGTCGGACCACGAATGTTGCTTGCGTCGCTGGAGAAGGTTGTCACGGTACCTATAGAGGCTGCACCAGCTAGTCTTCCCATCAAGGAGTCAACGACCAACATTAACACTCGAGATGAGCTTGAGACAGTATTCCATCGTCCAACGTCTTCACAGTAACCGCTAAGCAGAGTTTCTTTGTGTTCAAGTTCGAGAGAAACCGGGCCGACATTGTCGAATACGATGAAGAAATAACTTCTGTCCTCAAAACTGTCGATTGCGCTATTGAAGCACTCGAAGAGAGGTATGACTGGCGACCAACGGTATACAGACATTTGATAATATCAGAATTTGTTCTACTTTTTAATCGTTGTACTGGCAGTATTTAGTACGAAAGGTACCACTCCATTTTTTGGCTGCACCCGGTTTAGTGCTCAGGAAGACTACTGAAGAAATCCCGTTTCCCGAAATTGTTTACTCGATTATCTACTCGTAGAAACTTACATATCGCTTGGGGATTATCTTGACTGAAGAACTCCGGTAAAGTTTGAAAATATGAGCAGTGGCCAAGCGGCGAAGCGACCTAGGTGGCGATCACCTACAAACAAGGTGTTTCTCAAACGGACGTAAAAAAAAGCGGTACGGGCTCTCAGGGGAGACTATTTATAAATGTCTTCACCGATTCGAGGAAGAGCCAGATCACGACGCAGCCTGGGATAAGGTACGCCCGGGTCGCCCACCGAAACTCGATTGTGAGGAACAATTCAATTTCGCACAACTGCTGTGCGAGCCGCCTGTAAACGCTGGCTACGACGCTGAAGAATATAGTATCCCACTCGTACAACGCCTTTTGGACGAGCAGTTCGATGTTACCTATTCGCGAACGAGTGTCTGCAGACTACTTTCGAAAATTGAGTAATGTATTTTGAAATGCATACTTCCTCCGGACGAGTTGAAAGAAGGGGGATAAGTATCGGATATGATCACAAAGAGACGAACGATCATGAAGATGTGAGGAGAAACTGAATTCATCGAATCTGAGGTCGCCAAGCAGGAGCAACTCGAAACGCAACGGGAAGAAATCTAAGAGGAGTTTGCGACTCTGCATCGATCAATTTGAAGAGAACGTAGTCGACCAGTTCAACGGATATATGGAGGCGATTCTAAACATACTCGATTATGAAAATCTCGATCATATTTGAATCGACCAAGTCAATTCCGTCATCCGAGAGGGACGAGAATAGGGTCAAAGAGAGATCCACTATTGAGAACTGAGTCACTAACATCGAACCAGTCAAGATCGGTAGGAAGGCGTAGTATTTAGACGTCAGGTCTGGCGCTACGTCATTCCGCTGTACGCGTTCACCATCAACTTGCTCGGTTTGACAATTGGTTTAGAGATTCCATTACATCTCTATGAGTGTAACGGGAGAGATGAGGACATCAAAGGAGTGATTCAGAATTATAGAATATCGCGAGAAAATTGGAAACAGAGTGAATCCGGTTGAGAGGAAGCCATACTCCGGATTTTGATCACTTTTTCGATTGAGGTTAAATGTATTATAGTTGATGAGCCCAATACAACCATCTAGGCGCCTGCAGTTCCCGATCAACGAATTTAACAGTTATTTCGTAATGGTGAATGTACGGCCGGCTGAAACGGCAAAAACCATTTTCCCTTTCTTCCGCGTTTGCCTCTCGAAACAGCGGCTTTGTATTGCATTCGGTGTTAAGAACAGGAATTCCGCGATAAAGAACCGAAATCGGGAGATATCGGGCATGATAGTGGACAATTACGAACAAGTTTTATTATGAACGACCCAGAAGTGAGGAAGTGTATGGCACAAAAAGCTACCAATTCGACTCTAGCAGAGACGACCGTAGTGGATACTGATGTTCACATGACCGTGCCTGAAGAGGAGGTCGCACAGTATATGGATGAACCGTACGCTTCCAGTATCACTGACTCTCCCCACCCTATTTTCCCATCAAGTAGCTGGGATCAGCGGATGGGCGGAAAGATCAAGGACAATTTCTCTGAATTTACTGACGCTGAGGATATTTTCCAGTTTCAGCGAGAATTCGATATCGATCATCCGATCATCAATACCTTCGAGCCACTAGGGAAGTTCTCTCAGCCGGATCTAGCAATGGAGCTTATGCGGGCGTATAATCGACTTTTGCTAGACAAGTATATAGACGATCACGATTTCCTAGGTCTGGCTGCCGTCGCAACTCAGAAGCCCCATGAAGCTGCAGAGGAAATCGACAAGATGGGCCAAGAAAATCAAGTCGTTGGCCTGTACGTCGGGTCAAGCGGTGAGCATCCACCTCTAGGGGATCCAAAGTACGATCCTATCTACCAGGCTGCTGAGGACAACGGCCTTCCAATTGCGTTCCACGGTAACGCTGAGGAGTTTATGTTTGACTTCCCGATGCAGAACCGGGGTTTTAACAAATTTTTCGAGGTTCATAGCGTCGCCCATACTTGGCAGCAAATGATGACGCTGACGAGTATCATTGCTGAAGGTGCGCCGGAGAAGTTCCCTGATCTCAATTGGGTCTTTCTCGAAGCAGGCTACGGCTGGGTTCCCTACATGATGCACCGGATGAATAAGATATATCACATGCGTCGGAGCGAGGTGCCGTTGCTGCAGCAGACACCAGAGGAGTACATCCGTGACTCGTTCTACTTCGCCAACCAGCCTCTCGGTGAACCGAACGACTCTGAAGACATGGCGAAGATGCTTGAAATCATGGGTACAGACAACATCATGTTCGCCACTGACTACCCTCATTGGGACTTCGATGCACTTGATGAACTCGATAAGTACTTACAACACTATTTCACGGAGGAGGATCGTCGGAAAGTTCTATATGATACCCCTGTAGAGGCCTTCCAACTTGACTTGTGAAACGGACAGACGACCTACCTACATGAGGATGAACCAACTATTGGAGTGAACCATGAAAGAACATGTGGTCGCACGAGCAGACGAACTGAACGAAGGTGAGCGAATGCTGGTCGAAATCGAAGGACGCGAAATCGCTGTTTTCAACGTCGACGGTGAGTACAAAGCATACACGAACTGGTGTGCCCACCAAGCTGGCCCGGTCTGTGAAGGTACCTTGACCGGTACCTGGACCGCCGAGTACGACCAGGAAAATCTCAAAGTTTGCATGGAGTGGTGTAGTGAAGACAAGATTCTGAGCTGTCCTTGGCACGGGTGGGAGTATAACGTCACAAACGGTGAATCATTAACTTCGAATGCACAACTTCCCTCTCATCCAGTTCGAGTCGACGGTGAGGATATCATTGTTAGTGTCTGAGTTACGACCAGTAGTCTAACCACTTTTCGAGATTCAGTATGAAATACTCGCTATAACGGTTTGTGAGCATCATAATCAACGGAATTTATGGCATGAGTTTTTGTAAACAGGGCTTTCATGACCGTCCCAATCAATTCAACTTCGAAGAGGTCTGACGCTCTTACTCCTTCAACAAGAACATTAGAACTCTCATCAAGTAAAAGAGGATGGCATAGTCGTAATGCTGAGATTGGGGCATCGTCGAAGCCAACGGCGCCTCCTCATGTTTACCCTTGCAAACAGTCATTTACTCACGAGGACGAATTTGGAAAAATTGTTTTCCTCCACTATTGGAATGACTACCATCCACTGGTGGTAAGTTAATTTACATTCTGAGGGTACAACCGGTACTCGTTGTTCTACGTGAAAACACTTAATATATCCAATGTTACAGGATTCCTGGTGATGACGTTTACTGAATCGCTGTACTGACTAGACGGACGGACAGCTAGAATATAGGTAAGAGGTGACGAAATTCTTAGTTGTATCCTATGCCGCAAAAGACTTATATGAGAATATTGATTCATATACAGTTACGGTATGAGTGGACATACCTCACAGAGTGAGTCCGACGGCGAGACGACATCCTCGGGTTCCGAAGATAGGGAGCACAACACTAGAAAACGGCGGACACTCCTGCTCTCAATGGCAGGAGCGTCTGCTTCGCTACTGGCTGGCTGTTCAAGCGAATCCAGTGGCGATGGAGGTGGCAGTAGCGGTGGTAGTTCTGGTACAACGACGGGCCAGACACTTAAGGTGGCTGTCTGGAGTGGCCAATACCATACCTATTTCAAGAACACCATCAAGCGGATGTACGAGGAGGAAACTGGCGCAACAGTGAAACTCGTACCCGGGTGGAGTGCGATTATTTCAAAAATCAAAAGCGCTCCCGAGGACGATCCGCCTTACGACATCGCAGTCACAGAGGGACAGATGTATAATCAGGCGCAAGCAGAGAACCTCTTCCTCAAAATTCGAAAAGAAAACATACCGAATCTGAACAAGGTGTATCCCTACATCAAGAATCTTCGGTCAACGAAGTACGGAGCCCCGTTTGACGGGGCACCCGTTGGTATAATGTATAACAATCAGAAGATCAACTACGACATTAGAGACTGGCAAACTCTCATTGACAATAAGACGCGCTTGACGATGGACGGCGGCTTCTATGCGTACACGATACACATCGCTGCTATCGTCGCCGATCAAATGCCAGGGGTTGAAGAGATATACAATAAACGGCACCACGAGGTGCCGTTCAGAAGGGTGAAAGATTTCAACACAACCTCATTCTACAGTACGGGTGCCGAACGATGGCAGCATATGCAACTGCGCATCGCCAACGCGGCCCAGACGTATTTTGGCGTCTCGATGGGACGTAAGGCCGATAATGACTGGATATCGGTCACGCTCCCGGAGACAACAACGGGATACTACGACCATTATGGTGTCGTCCGTGGTACAGATAAACGCGAGATGGCCGAACACTTCCTCAACTTCATGCTCCGGACGGACGTTCAGAACAAGTGGGGCAAGACTAGCCATCAACTACTCGCTAATAAGAATGCAGAGCACTCTCAGGCCGCACAGCAGGCCGGTTTCCCCTCGACCAACCAGGAGTACAAAAATTTCCACTTCCCCAACTATGAATACCTCACGGATTACTCGGCTAAGTTTAGTAGGAAATTCGAAAAGCTCAAGCGATCATGATGGTATCGCCACAGTCAGCTGATTCCCCCTTAAATCAATAGATTCATGGATAATTCAGACATCCTAACCAGGCACGAAGACGCAATTACTGAGATAACGACCGATGCAAAGTTCACTCCTTGGATAAACGGGAAGCAGTATCTCCCTGACCAGGATGTAACTATCGAGACCATTGACCCAGCGGTGACTCTTCCTATTACGGCGATTCCCGCCTGTGACAGTGGTGACGTCGATGCTGCGGTCAAAGCGGCCGGAGACGCCTACGACCGTGAATGGGCGGCGACTCTGCCCGCTGAGCGGGCGACGATGCTTCGTAAGTGGGTTAACGTGTTACGAGACCACGAAGACGAACTGACCCGACTAGAGTGTCTTGATACCGGCAAACCCATCGAACAGGCTCGCGGAGAAGTTCGGGCAGCATTCGATACCCTGGACTATTATGCCTCGCTCTGTCGAACTATCAATGGCGATCAAATCGCCGCCAGTGAGGATCTCCATGCCTATACTCGCAAAGAACCGTTCGGCGTGGTTGGGCAGATAATCCCATGGAACTTCCCTATTTGGTCATTGACCTGGAAGCTCGGGCCTGCTCTTGCAACCGGTAACACATCGGTTTTGAAACCAGCGCAGGATGCACCGCTGACAGCGATCCGCGCTACGCAACTGTCGAAAAACATCTTCCCAGATGGAGTGATTAACGTCGTTCCTGGGACAGGAAGTGATGTAGGGAATGCGCTAACCAGCCATAGAGACGTCCGGAAGGTGTCGTTCACTGGCAGTCGCAAGGTCGGCGAACTTGTCATGCAAAATGCCGCAAATCATATTGCACCCGTAACCTTGGAACTCGGTAGTAAGTCACCATTCTTGGTCTTTCCCGACGCCAACCTCTCGAAAGTCGCACAGGCCATTGCCGACGGTATCTACTACAGTTCAGGGGAAATTTGCGATGCATTCTCAAGAACCATCGTCCACAAGGACATCTGCGAGGAGTTTCTCGACGCTTTCCTCGCGGCCGCCGATGAGTATACTTGTGGAGACCCTCTTGACGAGGACACGACAATGGGGCCGTTGACCACCGAAGACCAGTACGAGTCCGTCCAGGAATACATCTCTCTTGGAAAGAAAGAGGGTTCGAACCTTGTGTATGGTGGTGGAACGCCCGCTGAATCACTGGAACACGGGTGGTATGTTGAACCGACCGTGTTCACCGATGTGGATAATGATATGCGTATCGCTTGCGAGGAAATATTTGGTCCAGTTCAGACTATCCAGACGTTTGATAGCTACGAACAAGGTATCGACCTAGCAAACGATACTAGATACGGTCTATCGGCCGGTATCGGAACCAAAGATATCTCGCTCGCCCACCGCGCGGCCGCGGATCTTGAAGCTGGGATAGTCTACGTTAACGACTATGGCCCTATCCTCCCCGAAGCACCCTACGGCGGCTTCAAGGAGTCAGGTATTGGCAATGATCTCGGCGAAGAATCCCTCAACCATTATTTACAAACTAAGAGCGTTTATATGAATCTTGAGGACCCAACGCGCTAATCGTGGTCACGTGAATTTACCTGTGATTGAATTGTTGTTTCGAGGTTTAATACCTACTCCGTATAAGTTAACGGAAGTCACCGAGACAGACGATGCCAATACTGTTGATGAAACAGATGACGGTGACTGTTGACATCAGTTGTCCACTTGTGTTTACCGTCCTCGGAAACAACATCCTGAGGTCGTTCATACCTATTAAAGGGTGAATCATATGAAAGTCGATTCACCTTCTGCGAGTGCTAGCCACTGAAACGATGGTAAATAACCCTGACGATAGCAATACTCACCTTATTGCCCCCTCGCTAGTGTTCGCGTTAGGTGACCTCGTACTTTCACGTTCCGTCTGTACTACTCACACTGCCACTTTCCATCCTTATTTCTCTTGATTGTTCACCTCGGACAGGCGCTTTTTCTGAGTGAAGCCACAGCGTCATGGATAAGTACGATAAAACCAGTAATTGGAGTGTGGTGTCCGAAGAGACTACACCCTCGTCGACTGAGCGACCGGAGTGGTGGGAGAAAAATGAGCGACTTCGTGAAGAGATGGGATTGCCGGGTTACAAACCGCCCAAGTTCTCCGACGGCGTTTTCACACATAACGTCGTAAAACAAATAGAGGACAAACACGGTTGTTCCATTACATTTCGGTCAAAACAGCCACGCTATCCTTCTCAGTGGGAGATCCACGTCGATGGTAGGTGTATCGAGACGACCGCTCGCCGACGGACAGACTCCGGGAACACGATCTATCAACTTTCATCGACGGCATTTATAAAACTCATTGAATCTGCGCTCAACTAATGCAGTCAAAACTTAAGACGATATATTTTACCCATCGTAGTCATATTCGGAAGATGTTTCCGCATACATATCATGGATATTACGGAAATTTATATGATGTTAGATGAAACATATTACCCTATGTGTGGAAGTCACACACTCACAGGCCTGTCCGACTGTACAGCTGCTTTGCTCGCGTTGGGTGGTTGATTCGCCATGAGTGCAATCGAACTCGAAGACGTAACGAAAAGGTATGGGAGTTTCAACGCTGTCGACGATTTATCCCTTCAGGTAAAGGAGGGGGAATTGCTGTGTGTGCTCGGTCCAAGTGGATGTGGAAAATCGACGACTATGCGGATGATCGGTGGCCTCGAGCGACCGACAGAGGGCGGCGTTCACATCGCGGGTCAAGAGGTCACGCAGCAACCACCCTATGAACGCGACTGCTCCATCGTCTTTCAGGATTGGGCGTTGTTTCCTCATAAGACGATATTAGAAAACGTCGCATTTGGGCTGAAGATGGATGGTATTGATAAAACCGAGCGAAAGGAACGCGCGCGGGAGACTCTCGAAATGGTTCAACTCGATGGGTTTGAAGATCAGAAACCTAAGGAGCTCAGTGGCGGTCAACAACAACGAGTCGCACTGGCGCGTTCACTGATAATTGAACCCCATGTACTGTTACTCGACGAACCGCTGTCAAATCTGGACAAGCGCTTAAAAGAGGAGATGCAGATCGAGCTTAAAGAAATTCACAAGGAACTGGATCAGACGATGGTTCACGTCACTCACGACCAGAGCGAGGCGTTCACGCTGGCTGATCGTATCGGCATCATGAATAACGGCGAACTTGTTCAAGTAGGGGCACCGCCGGATGTGTACAATAACCCCGAAAACCAGTTCGTAGAAGAGTTTCTCGGCGATACTAACTTTCTTGAAGGAAAAGTCGTTGAGACGACCTCAGATGGAGTCGTCGCCGAAACGGATCTTGGATGCCACGTAGACATCCCCGTCAAGAACCGAAAGGCAGCCCCAAGCAGAGGCGAATCGGTGTCCATCTCCTTGCGGCCGGAAAATATGCGAATCCGGCAATCTAAAATTCACAATATCAAGGCCGACGGCGGTGATTCACGATGTGCAGTAGGTGGGCAGGTCGATAATGTAATCTACCGTGGTTCAATGACGCGACTGTACATCAACACCGGGTCGCGGAAGATATTTATCGAGCAACAGTACGATCCAGACAACGAAATCGAAGAACAGCAGGACGTTGTTATACAATGGGATCCCGAACGGTTAGTTGCCTTCGACGGTGAGGAAACTCAGTTTACTGCCTTCGAGAAGTAAGTATGAGTATGAAATTGCAACAAAGCTCTTTCCTCAGTCAACTTGGAAAGTGGCTCCAGCGTGGCTCCTCACGGGCAAAATTACTGATGGTTCCACTCATTGTTTTCGAGATAATATTTTTCATTGTACCGTTACTTTATCTTGTCCGTATCAGTCTCTACTCACCTACTGGTGCTGGTGCATATGCTGCGGGAACATGGTCTATCCGCAGCTATGTTCAAGTACTTACCTCGGACCTTACCATCGGACTAATAATATTCACGGTGAAGTTCACCGTCGTGGTAACCGTCGTAACGCTCATGCTTGCGGTGTTGCTATCCTATGCTGTCTGGAGAGCCAAAGGGATGTTGAAGACCGTCCTGCTATTTACGGTCATCCTCCCACTGTTGACGACGCTCGTCGTCAAGCTCTACGCGTGGTTACTGTTATTATCCCCTATTGGACCATTCAATAGCCTCCTGGTGAGGATTGGCGTCATCGAGCAAACAATGATACTAATGAATAATTTCTTGGGGACGGTCGTCGGTCAAGTTTATACTGCACTCCCCTACGCGACGTTGGCCATCTACAGTGTAATGTCGACCATTGAGTGGAAGACAGTTCAGGCGGCCCGCGATCTTGGGGCGAGCCGACCACGCTCATTCTTCGAGGTGGTGCTGCCACAGACACTGCCGGGGATCTCTGTAGCTACGGTAATAACCTTTGCTTGGGGCGTTGGCGCGTATGCTTCGCCCGCTCTCTTGGGGTCGGCCAGTGAAACAACTTTCGCCATTGAGGTCGAACGGTTGATGCTTCAGCAGTTTAACTGGCCGGTCGCCAGTGCACTGTCGATAATTCTTCTTATCTTCGTCCTAATATCAGTTCTGCTCATGTTCACAGCCATGAATTACTGGGGAGGTGACGAGATGCATGTTTAATTCATATGCACTCGAACGCATAGAAATATTTGCATTCCGTGTTGTATACGGACTACTCGCATTTCTGATGGTGCTGCCGTTACTAGTGGTTATCGGCACCTCGTTTGGCTCAACGGGGCAGCTGGTCTTCCCGCCGCGTGGATTTTCACTGGTCTGGTACAACCAGTTTCTCTCAAACCCGTCATGGAAAGGAGCAGTCGTGAACAGCTTAATTACATCCTCGGGAACAGCGGTACTATCTACTTTCTTAGGTGTAACTGCTGCATTTGGTCTGAAAGGCGTCGAATCAAAGTCGCTGCAATACTTCGTCCCCATCGCCTTACTACCGCTCCTCCTGCCGGCAGTAGTTATCGCGGTCATCCTACTGACCTACCTTAGCGAATTGGGTCTCCATCGCTCGTACTTTGCAATCATTATTGCACACTCGCTGTGGGCGACACCGCTAGTGTTCTTCATTATGCAGGCTGTGCTCGCCCAGTTTGACTGGCAACTGAGGGACGCGGCCAACGACCTTGGCGCTGGTCCCATTCGGTCATTCGCCGAGGTCATTCTCCCGAATGTGAAAAACGGGATTTTTGCATCGGCACTTATCGCATTTATCATTAGCCTACAGGAGTTCGTTATGGCGCTGTTCCTGTCAGGACAGGACACCCGTACCATTCCGGTGTTGGCGTGGATCGGGCTTAGGAATGAGCTTGACCCGACCATCAGCGTTGTTTCGACGTTACTCATTGTGGTGGCCATGCTCTTAGTAGTGCCTGCTGCACTCGCCATCGGTCTAGAACGGCTGGCCAAACAGCTTTGATTCCTTTCTAACGGCTCTTCTGTCCTCGGTCTCTGCCAGCGGATATGTCTGCTTATGTCTCTCTTTGTGAAATGCGGAAGTTTGCGCGTGAGCAGCGAAGAGGTCCCTACGCCATGATTTCACTGGATATTCGGCTCGTTGTAGTTGAGTTCAATGACGTTCACTGATTGTAAAAGTTTCTTTGGGAGCTTGGTTTCGAGTCGGTCGCCGGCGAACCGGTGTGTCGGCCCGGCGATGCTCAGTCCACCGAGGATGTTGTTACTCTCGTCAAGAATTGGTGCACCGATAGAGCGCATTCCTTCGCGAAACTCTTGACGGTCGTAAGCGTAACCTCGTTTACGAATTGCATCAAGTTCCTCGTACAATTCATCCCTTGTCGTAATGGTTTTGTCAGTCTGGGCTGGCAATCCATGTCGGTTGATAATCTCCTCGACTTCATCTTCAGACATATACGCCATAATTGCCTTGCCGGTGGCCGAACAATGCAGCCTAATTCGTGTTCCCGGAATTGCTGGGTATTGAATATCCGCGTTGTCCTGAGCGACATCAAGGTAGACCCCTCTTCCGTGCTCCTCTACTATGAGTGTTATCAACTCTTTGGTCTCTTTCGCGAGTTTGCTGACAGTTGGTGTCCCCTTTGCGTAAAGTGGTAAACGCTTGCGGACGATCTCCCCTCGTTGCAAGAACTTAAGCCCAAGCTTGTACTTTGATCCCTCCTTGATGACGTACTCAAGTTCCCGGAGCGTCGCAAGGTGGTTGTGAACTACGCTTTGAGGCCGCTCAACAATTCCTGCGAGTTCTGTGACCCCGACTGCTTTGTGTTCTTCAAGGGTTTCTATTATCTCTTCCATTGTATAGAGGGCTTTGACAGGGTTATTCGCCTGCATCACCATGAGTTACTAAATTGCAATCGTGGTATAAAATACCTTCCCCGTTTAAGAATGCGGTCTCTTGACCGGTACTACTTCCAGAGCCCTACCGTAGTAGCCACTAACTCAGACCAGTAGTGAGGGTACTTGCGTCTATTCCGCTTACGAATTTTCCTCAGTAAATCCACAGCGCTTGTTTCCAAAGTGGATCGCTCAAATAAAACAATGATTTGCAGATGACGCTCCCGTGTCGCCCTTCCCACCGTTATTATCCAGCTATTAAAGACTGACAAACAGTCGCTTTCAGAGAGGCGATATCAGTCGTCGTAGACAATTTGTCGTACGACAACTAAATCTGTATGTTGTTCCCCCTTCTAACTAACTACTACTGTGTTCAACTACGCTCACATACTGGGATACGTATTTCAGAGGTGGATGAACCTTGAAACTGACTGGAAAGCTATTTGTCTTAGCTTTTTCCTGCTTCTCATCGTTTTCTTTGGTATCCCTATTCCTTGGTAAACGATGAACCGGACGCTCATCCCAGGGTTTCTCTTTCTTCTCATGATCGGTCTTGTTGCACGCCTCATCGCATCAACTGTCCCAACTGTGAACTACCTTATTGTCACAATCACTCTCGGTTTTGTTATCGGCAATACGTACGGAGTTCCGAACTGGGCTAGTCCGGGTGTCGGAACTCATAAATTCTGGCTTGAGACTGGAATCATTGTCATGGGTGCAAGCGTGGCGTTCGATCATGTGGTCGCTGCCGGGCCGATGATACTCCTCCTTGTTATAATCACCGTCGTAATAACTATTCTCACCGTCGAATTCCTCGCACGTTTTGTTTTCTCAATTCACGAAGAGACGGGGTCGCTGCTCGCCGTAGGCTCGGGAATCTGTGGGGTTTCGGCCGTCGTCGCCACCTCCGAAAGTATTCACGCTGATGATACACGCATCGCGTACGCTGCAGCAACAGTTCTCCTGTTCGATTCGGTGACGCTCCTTGCATACCCGCTCGTCGGTCACGTTCTCGATCTTTCTAGCACGGTCTTCGGTATCTGGGCCGGACTGACCATGTTCAGTACGGGTCCTGTTACTGCTGCTGGGTTCGCATTCTCGGAAACCGCCGGTCAGTGGGCTCTTCTCGTAAAACTCACCCGTAACTCGATGATCGGATTTGCTGTCATCGCATATGCGGTATACTATACCCGCCAAGGTCACACCGACACCGCCGACAGTGTGTCCGGTGGTTGGCGGTTCATCTGGAGTATCTTCCCAAAGTTCGTTCTCGGGTTTCTGGGTTTGATGATCATCGCGAACCTCGGATTTCTCAGTAGTCAACAGATCACGTCACTCTCAAACGGATCCAACTGGGCATTCCTTTTTGCATTTGCGGGACTCGGTCTTGAAATCCGGTTAAAGGAGCTCCAAAAGACGGGATATCGACCGATTCTTACTATCCTTGTTGGACTACTTATTATCGCTACGACAATGCTACTCGTTGTACGGACATTCTTCTGACCTCCAAAACCATGCCCCAGTCAGCAAATTTTTTATTGAGTAATTATTCAACTACTATATATGCGGGAACTCACCTTTGCCATTGAGTACGATCCGGGGTCTAACCCGATTATGGATGTCTTCATTGACCATCCATCTCTCGTTGCTCGCTCGCTCAAAGGGTTTGTCACTGAAGATCGATTCTGGCGAATAGAACGTATCTCTGGATCACAATCAGCTCTTGACCGGATCGAAGCGATACGTTTTGACAATACGACGTGTGGTGAGGCGATTACCGAGCAACGATGCGAGGCGGCCCAGTATCATGATACTCTTGAACGTTCGGGAAACGAACTTGTTCTATACACATACACTGAGGATGTTCGATGTTGTGAATCCGTTCACACCCTCGCAGGGAAGCACCTTCCAATCGGATTGATCTTTGAAACCCGTCGCCGTGAATCGGCCCACTGGTGGCGAATACTTATGCGATCAGATAAAAATGTCGGTGTCTTTTATGACGATCTTAGCGCCCGACTCTGCGATGGTCTCTCGTTCCGGATGGGGCACCTCCGTGACGCCAGCGGCTGGCGACAGGAGTTTCTAGTTACCACCTCACTACCTGAAGAACAAGAGACTGCGCTCCGTGCTGCCGTCTCAGCGGGTTACTACGAATCGCCGCGTGAGATAACTCTCAGTGAAATCGCCGCCGAACTCAATATTCCACGCTCAACACTCTCCTACCGCCTTCGCCAGGCTGAATCTAGACTTGTCCATCAATATGTCGACGGTGATGAAGATCACTGGCATAAATGACGCCATTGATGTCTACCAACACAGGAATAATGCACCTTCCCCTTACTTCGTTTTGTCAGCTCGTGTAGTTGCTAAAAAGCGGGTTTTTATGCCTTCTATAACAATTTATGTGTGGATGGTTACTAACAATAGTAGCGTCGATCCACCATTCGCTATTCGTAGGTAGTGCGCATGATCTCGATATAGCGGCATGAGATTTATATTGTCGTATATGTGAGTCTTGGGCCCTCTACTGAACGAGAGCACCGCTGTTGTACTTGCACTGGAGACAGGACAACGGTTCTGTTATGACTTGTCTCCTCGTTCTTGGATGTCGCACTCGGAAGTCTTGATGAAATTGCTTCAAAGCCGAAGAGTTCTTATATAGTAGGCGCTCTGGAGAGCTATCTCCTAATCCCATAAGCGTGACAATCCGACAACATGGATTCGGCGTTAACTTCCTAATTCTCCTCGGTCTCATGCTTATCCCCGCAGCACTCAACGCATACGCGAGTGATGGACACATATTCTGTATCTATCGTCAGAGAACTGTAACGCGGATCTGACATACTGTAAATGATTTTTACTCTTTCTATCGAAATCAGATTCAATGAAGCATGACATTGATAGAATGAGCCCAAAGAGTGACTGACTCGGGTGAATCTCGTTTATTCATCAGTTAATTCCGTCAATGTTCTCTTGTATAGTTTCCAGAATGGGGAGAAAAAGAGCAAGACCGCTCACAACGAGGATAAGAAGGAACCCACCGCCAACAGTATCAAACCGTCTGTCAATCAGGAGGGAGAGCCGGTATTTACCCCTCGACCGACCTTCGAACAGGTCGTTGGCGCCGCCCCGGCGACAGCCATGGTAACCATCCAGTTTGAGGGCCGCGACTACACCACCACGTTTCCCGTGATGGTCACCGAAGAGATCAGACAGCTCCCGTCTCACAGCAGACGTCTCAGCTCGGAGGACCTCGGGCAGGGCGGGGGGTACGAGTCGATTGACGAAGCGAACCGCGTGGTTCCGTTCACGCTTCGAGAACCGAGTCACCTCCCATCTCGGTATCGAGTGGCCCAAATTGTGGTTGAGGAACCGAACACGGTAGATACCGGGTGGCACGCATGGTTCGTGTGTATGAGTGAACGGAATGACCCAAGTAAACAGTTCCGTATTTCAGCGCGTCCAGCTGACGATCCAAGGGTTCCTGGCCATCTTGGCAATTGCATCAGCAGTTGCTAATGAGACTTCATCGTGCGCTTCGGCTGTCCCGACGACGAACCCCACTTGTTTCAGAGTGATGTGAAAGTACTTGGGTGGCGCTGGACGAATACAGTTGAACGCGGCCAATGATTCAGTAGTCTCGGCAAGCGCGTCGACTTTTCACAACAAACCAAGAACTCTTTGATTGGCACCGTTGTCAGAGCCACCCCATGCTATCTCGTCTTTGCCTAGACGACGAAGAAGCGAACACTATTGTGCCGATGAGCCACATCAGCCTATGAGAACACGATCAATATTAGAGACAGTAGAAACATTAGAAACGCTGAAAACAGAAAGATCGAACCATTTTGGGTCAGCACAGGGGGTAACCAACAGGGGCATTAGAGATATTAGAAACGTTGGAGACCGTAGAAACACATGAATTATTGGAAATATTACAGAAATGGTGACTGGACAGCAGAAACGTCAGCAACGTAAGAGACGTTAGAAATGGTAGGAATATCGAGCATAAGGTACATTAGGCCTATTAGAAGCATTAGAAATAGAAGAGACGTTGAAGACGGTGGCAGGAATAAGTTGTAGATCTTAGAAATAGAGGAGATAGAAGAAATAGTAGAAACAAGCGTCTAGTCGAAAGGTTTGGCATTACTACAAGCACTCATCCTTGTGGCATTCACCTATTAGAATGGATTGCGGTCTTTCTACTATTAGAAAGTTAGTGAATATCACCAGCATTAGAAACAACAGGGAGATAAATAACATTATCAAGGTAAATAAGCTTGAGTCTAAGATTCCTTCTCTGATTCAATCACTGTTATTTGGTTCTAAGCTTGCTGAAGAAGCATTAGCACCGGCAGCATCGTGCCCTAAGAAACACGTCCAATGTCATTGGTAGAATCTGCACGATCGATTTCTAATATTAGAAACACTCTCGATTCGTCTGACGTAGATTTTTAACGTTAGAAACGAGAGCAACGTTCGAGGCGTTAACCATGGAGGATGTAAACCCGGAGGTCATTGCAGTTTCGTTCCAGAAAGGAGGGACAGGGAAGACATTCACAGCGATGAACCTCGCTGGTGGACTCGCTGCACGGGGATTCGAAGTACTGTTGATCGATATGGATCCCCAAGGGACACTCACAGCCAATCTCGGCCATCGTGAAGTATTCAATGACATTGATCAACTATCGCTCGACGAGGTTCTCTTGGACGTAAACAAATGGGATCAGGTTTCCGACCTTGTTATCGAGCGAGACGAGTTTGATTTGATCCCTGCAAACTCAACATACACAGGAAACAAGACACCATTGGACTCTGCCGATGCAGGGGAGAAACGACTTGGGAAGGTTCTTTCGCGCATGGAGAAGACCTACCATTATGTCGTTTGCGATTGTCCACCTGATTTCTCTGCCTTTGCGAAGAATGCCGTTACTGCTGGGGAAAATGTGGTCGTACCAATGGTGCCACGATCCGAGATGGTTCACTCGACGAATCTCCTCTTCGATATGTACGATACCCTCGGCATGATGCATGATCTTGATATCGAATACCTAGCCTTTACGATGACATACACCTCGACGAAGCGGACGAAAGAGATGCGCGAAGTGTTGGAGTGGTTTGACGATACATTTGGCGAGAAGGGGGTGAAAATCGATGATCGCGCTGCTTTCGACCGAGCAAAGTGGGAAGCTGGCTCGATCTACGTACACGAAGAGTCGCTACAAAATGACGAATTCCCACAGTTCGATAAAGCAGTAAAGCTCATCGTAGACCAAACTACCCCACCTGAATTCGGCGATGTTGATTCGATGCGGAAGAAAACGACCGATGATATTCGATCACGGGAGATCAAAGCATGAGCGATCTTCAGGAGGAAATGGAGCGAACGAAAAAACGGGCCGCTGCGTTTGGAGTGAGCAGTGAAACCGACGATGAAGACGGGACAAACGGTGAGACCAGTGAGAAAGCAGGCGAAAGTAATACCGCGTCATCAACCGACGAAGATGAATCAGAAGTAGTACCATCAGAGATGTCCGCAGGGGTAGAAACGGCTGAAACATCGGGGTCGTCGCCAACATCAGAAGCGTTAGAAACGTCAGAAACACAAGCAGCAGTTAAAAGAGAAGTGACGTCAGAATCGGGAGAAAACGAGTCAGCACCAAAGCAAGAATCTAGTGAGGCAGGGGTGTCACAAGACAGTGCTGGAGAGTCTGATTCAACAGCTAACAATAAAACAGAGGATACGGATGAGACATCACGTGGACGCCTTATTGATGAGTATGACAACGTGAATATCTACATTCCGCCAGAGTTGAAACGGGATCTCAACGACCTTTTCAAACTCATGGATCTCGAGTACTCTCGGTCAAAGGGAGAGGACTTAGAGAAACACTGGGATTTCTACCCGGCAGTCGTTCGGACAGTCCTGCAAAATGAAGATGACTTGCGCTCTGAGCTTGACATCGATTCATAGATGAGACGCGAAGTGAACCAGCCCACTCTACGTATTCAGGGGCTATTCACTCCTTAAGAAGGGGCTGTTCTGTTTTCACGACGCACTGTGCAGATACGACAACGTCTACAGGGAGTGCAATCACCACAAACTGCGATTCGGAGCGAACTGCTCATTCATCTTCAAGCCGCGAAAATGGTTGAGAGCCCTGGCCGTTCGATAGAGAGAAAGTCACATCTGCGATCGAATTGACTGGTGAACACCTACAACACTGATCATTTCTTCTAGTGCATTTAGCACCGGGTTAATGTCTTGATTCAATGTAATCGTTTTATATTGACCACCAGTACTTCCTTCATTCCGTTTATCGACTGCCAGAAGCCCTAACATTTCGAGTTCATCAATATGATCGTGCATCCAGCGACTTGTGAGTGTCTCACGGCCAGCTTGGTCACAGAACGACTCGTACCGGCGATAAAGATCACGTGATCGAACGGGAGTCTCACTGCTTGCTTCGAAAGTAGTTACCGCATAGAGAAGAATACGTTCGTGCTCATTCAAACCGAGAATGCCTCGTGTAACTTCCTCCCGTTGGAGGAGTTCCCTCCCACGGCGAACATGGTCATCGGTCACCATGTCAGCGCCTTCTTCTTGTGCAATATCACCAGCTTTGAGCAGTAGATCAAGCGCTTTACGAGCGTCGCCTGATTCTTGTGCACCATATGCAGCACAGAGTGGAATGACACCACTCCCAAGAACATCATCTTGGAACGCAATCGATTCACGCTGACGTAAGACTTCACGAAGCTCATCAGCACTATATGCAGGAAAATTTATTGAACGTTCACAGAGTGACGAGCGGACTTTTGGTGAGAGTCGATCACGATACGAGAGATCGTTACTGATTCCTACGACACTCACTCGGGCCGATTCGAGTTCTCGATTTTCTCGTGCTCGAGACAACTGATAGAGAAGTGAATCATCTTGGAGATGGTCAACCTCGTCCAATACGAGGATAATGAGGCCACCGTGGTTGTCAAATGCCTCCCACATCATATCATAGATTTTCGAGCGTGGGTGGCCTGTTTCGCTGATTTTCTCATCACTCTGTCTAAAGGTGTTTACTAACTCAACACCAATTCGATAACTCGTATCGATTCCATCGCAGTTGATGAGCTTTGTTTTGATACCTACATCATAATTCTCTCCCGCAGATTCAAGACGATCAAATAAAAACCGAGTTGCAGCAGTTTTTCCAACACCCGTTTTTCCAAAGAGGAAAATATTGTCGGGTTGACTTCCGTCGATAGCAGGCTGAAGAGCAGCGTGGTACTCTTGGAGTTCATCATCACGTCCGACGAACTCTTCGGGGGTGTAATCGTCAAGTAGTGCGTTCCGATTTGCAAATGGGAAATTTCCCGGTTTAAAGTCGAAGTCACCCATTCGATTTCTTGTGTGATACCTAATTACTTATTTCTATCGACCACCCGTTCAAGTGATTCGAGTGAGAGCGTGACTATATAAGTAAAGACATAGACCCTCAGACCCCGTCGTTCAAGTGAATAACTGCTGATGAGCGGGTGACTTTCTCAACGTCACCTCTAGAGGAGGAAAGATTTAATACCAATAGCATACAACCACACCCGTACTAGTGTGTTATTCTAGCCGTGCGTTTATTTCCCACCAATTAGCATGAGATAATAAATAATATATTCACCTGAACCGCTTTTGTGACGATATTCACTTGAACGACGGGGTCTCTGTCTTTATAAAGGAAACCACTCACTTGAACGGGTGGTGGTTGCCATTCATCCTCACGCCATCCTTGGTTTACAGACGAGTAAACACTGTTCGTCAGCCATTTGTCTGACGTTTATATTGCAGTCTTCAAGTGGATTATCAATCGGCTCGATCATGGGTTGTGTCTTTTGACGTAGATATCTACATGAGCCAGTAATCAACCATGAAAAGGAACCCTTCGTGATCTCCTCCCTTCCATAAACGACGGGGCGTCCCACAGGCGATGGCTTGCTGAGTTGGGTGATGTACGGTTCGATACCCGATGAGATGCTAGCCGGGCCACACGGCCGTTACTCTTATCCTGTAAGAGAATCGGAGCTATAAGGCTTGATTCATGTTGGTAGCCTCGCCTATCTCGCAAGTATCCTCCCCCGTGAGACTTACGTCGGAACCCCCATACTGTCCGATTGTCCTGACATGGGCGTAGATGGACCGCGTCGGATGAACAAAGAAACGTGCGGTGAGCACCTAAGGCTTCACCATCCACAGTGAAAGTAAATCGAAGACGGCGATTCACGCCCGCCATGAACGGCGGGATTCTCTCGCCGATACCGATAGGAGTACCGGGGCGTGGCACTCCTAGTAGTCCCCCTAGTCTAGTCCGTGACCACCACGCGGATTCGCACTGCGTCAGTGTTCGGTGGCACTGTAAACCTGAAACATCCAACGCTCAGAATTCCTCCGGCTTTAGTCGGAGGAGGATGTTAATCTACCAACTCGTGATTCATTGCTGTAAACGTAGAAAAGCGTGTCACGCAGGTATTCTCTTGTGCCTAGGTATCCCAAACAATGATGTTGATTCATCCTTCACAAATACGCTCTCCGCGTTCAGTGAGGGTATAAACACTATTTCCAGACGTTGGAGACGCAGATTCTCGTCAGTAAGTGCACCTATGTTTACTTAGTAGGGAATGCAGTCAGCGTCTCCCAGCAGGCGGCGTGGGCGCTCGTATTCATCCCAAGTCTATTTTCCCACGCTGTGTGCTCATTCCTCTTGTCACAACGAGAAACAGTGTCATGAGGACTCTTCATCCACGGGGTTTACCTATCTAGAACGCGGATTTTGTAGTACCGATGGGATCCAATGGCGAATGGCCACTACTTCACTTGTACGAGATACATTTGATGCGCTTGTAATTGTAGCTCCACATGAGTGCGAGCTCTCCTACGACGAAGTGTATACCAATTTAGCGGAGGAAAAAGACCTTGAACGACCTGCGGCCAAGGATATTGTCGAACGTCTCTCCATACGTGGGCCTCTGTATGAAGTCGGGGGATGCTCCGGCTCACGGATTATTAGTTACTCCCTCTTAACGCATCGAGTCTCGCTCTGATATCGTCAATCTGCTCGTCGAGATCTTCAATAAACGGCCCCGTTCGATCGGTTGTTACGGCGCCTTGATTTGTCGGCCTAATTAGGTTATCTTCCTCAAGGATCCGGAGGGAATAACGGACTTGATGATGAGCATAGTCTAATTCATTCGACATTTTTACGATCCCTATGGGTTCATTGTTGACAACCATCCTAAGGATGTCTAGGTGCCGATTGATCATCTCCACTTCGTACTCTATGCTGTCGATCATCGTACGTGAGAACAGAGACCATAGCGAGATAACCCTTCTCGCCCCTGCAGATCACTTCTTTAAACATACTCTACCAGTAACCGACTCACGGGACCTCTTGGCTACGAGCAGCCATTTTCGCGTCAAATCCCTCGTTATTGGGTATCTCTCGAACGTAGATATCGGCCTTGACCTTGTCGCTCCCGACGAGTGCCGCTTTGTCCGTGACGCGATCCTCGATGAAATTTCCCACTCATAGACAGAGTTGAAGATTCTAGTGCAGGTATTGCGATTAAATTTGGCTTGTATTGTGTAGTTCTCATTCTTCAGTAGATAGGATGCTTCATGAGCAATCCTAACGAGTATCCTCTGTATCAGTTGGACGCAAACTCCCGGGCACTCCCCACTAAAAGGTATCCAGTGATGGCGTCAAAGCGATTAAATATGCTGTTTAGAGAGGGGGGATGAGCTACGAGGTCGCTGAACTAGTTTCACCGCTCTCCGTGGTCTCTACAATTTCGGGGCGCAGCTCCTCAACCGTCTCAAGAACCTGTTCACGGTCTCCGTCGGGGACCCCGTTTTCAGCCAGTGCTGTATCTAAGTGCTCTCCCACGACGTCGAACTCGTTATCGGTGATACCCATCCCGCTGTGAGCTTCGCGCATATCATCCCCTGAATACTCGACCGGTCCGCCGGTTACCGCTGAGATGAATTGGACCTGATGAGCCCGGAGTTCCGTCGTGTTGCTATCTTCGAAGTGGTGATTTACACGCTCATCATTTAAAACACGGTCGTAGAAATCGTTCACGACGCTTTCCACTGCCTCGTGTCCGCCAAGACGGTCGAACACTGTTTCATCGTCGCTCATTACGTAACTAGCTTTTAGTGAGACGGATAAAGAAGTTATGAACTCGAAGGTGTGAAGAAATTTGGAATGGAGGTAGACGCTGGTTCTCCTCAAAATCAGTCGACTTCGGCCATCATTCGGTCAGGAATTATCCCCCGATCTGGCGTGTCATGCCGCATCGAAACTGAGCGCACCGTGAATCGCTTTGCCACCATACCGAGAAGCATTTGCATGGCGAACAGGGGCTCCTGCAAGTGAGATGAACCAGGTCACGGCATGCTGGCTGGGCGTCAACCTGATTTCATTAGAGACCGGAACCTCGAGGTCGTTGATCTCCGGTTCCAGAAGTTCGACGGATTTGCAGGCGAACACACCGATACCGACAGCTGCAACGAGAAGCACCATACTGGTAACGCTCCAGATCATCGTCGATCCAGTTGGTGTCTTCTCCGCAGCCGATTTTAGCGCCACTCGTTCGTGAAGCTGAGGTCGCTCCTCGGGCGGTCGGTGTGTGAGATCCACGTAGTTCAGAGCGCAAAGTCGGCAAACTGTCGTGCTTCCTCCTCGAAATCGATGAAGTTGGCCGGGACGTCACGATCGAGCGCGCCATCGTGATACCGTTGAACGTAGACGGTTCGCACCTGCTGGTGGGCGTATACCTCCGCAGCGAAGTACTGTACCGTCTCCGCCCCCTGCTCGACAGACTTGTCGAGATCGTCACGCACAAGATTGCCTATACTCCCCGTTCGGCGGAGGGGAGATTGGAATATGCTTTGTTGTACCGTTGTTTCGCATAGTACTCGCGCATGAACTCAACTTTCAAGTTGAGTGTATCAGCAGTGTAGTCGACACCGAAGTACGTGCAATTATCCAAAATCGAGCGGTGGTTCATTAGACCATCCTTCTAGAAGGCAACTTCCCTGGTTTGGACCTATGACTCAGTCGCGACGCCGTCTCCATCTAGTCCAATTACTTCTTGTAGAATTGGTGGAACCTGCTGGACGGAGTAGTATGCCCCAACTCCCATCACGATTAGATTGATGACGAATACTGTAACTAGGGCTTTCGCCATGGTCTGCCGCGTGATCTCCATATGGTACCAGAGTAACTCCAGACACACTATATACTGGGAAAATTACTTGTCACAACTCGTTATTAGATGGATATTGGTCTTGTTGGATTCTTCTTGACGATGGGAGCTCTGTATCGCAGTATGGTTACGTAACATCGGTCATAAATGAGTTTGAGAGATGGTTGCCTGCCTGTCAACTCTGGGGCATGTTGCCACTTGGGCCACATTTCCATAAAAGACGACGGTTCATTCCTCCAACTGCAGCACCAGCGCTTGCTGCCAAGCCAGCGAGAAATCATTCCACAAAGAGGTCACGATCGACCGACGGCGGTTCAGGACCGGTTTCAGTGCGACGCGAAAATCTTGTCGCCAAACTCACGAGCGCTGCACCACTTCGGAGTACTGGTGCGTGGAAGGACTGGGGAAGGTAATCGTGTATCGTGAGAAGCCGAGCTAATCCTTCTCCCATTAGCTGTTGGCTCTCGATTACCTCTTCAATCACTGGACGGCGGATCCGCTCAACTCGCTGCAGAACGCCGGTCGATACTGAAGCCGTCTCCTGTTTGAGTACCGGCGTGAGTATCCGATGTGCGATGACCGCGTCTTGAATCGCTAAGTTGTTTCCCTGGGCGCCGATGGGAGAGGCGACATGTGCGGCGTCGCCAATGAGCAATAACCCATCTACAACCCAGCGCTTAGCGAGCGCTGACTGAACCGACAGTAACGCACACTGGTCGAATGAGGTGAGGTGCTGGTCGACACTATCTGCGAGTCTAGGCTCGATACCGGTGACCTGGCTCCGAAAGGACTCGATACCGCGGTTCCGGAGCTCCGGGTACGTACCCTCTTGAATGAGCAAGCCGTACTGAGATTCGTGGTCGCTCAGCGGGGAGTACGCGAGGACACCGTCTCGTTCGATACGCAGATGTGTCGTCAGATCTGCTGCTGCACGGGGCAGTCTGAACCAGACGACCTCCGATCCCGTCTCTTTTGTTTGCAGGTCTATCTTGGCAGCGTCTCGGGTCGTTGAGTACCGCCCATCGGCTCCAACCACGAGCCGGCTCCGGATGGTGAGCCGCTCACCACTCGGTCGTGTCGTCGCTGTGACGCCCGAAATTGTTCCGTCGTCACGGAGGAATCCATCCACTGTGGTGGAGTTGAGAAACGAGAAGGTATCGTACTTTTGGGCGCGTGAAACGACGCATCGAAGCAGCGGTGGCTGCTTCATGAGGATGACCTGCTCATTGTCGAACTCGAACAAGGGATACGACCGACCATAGGCGACGAGCGTCCCTCGAGCAATCGTCTCGTGGGGAAGTGATTCGATGTCATCACGGAGATCCATCTCCGCGAGGAGGCTCGGAATCGGCGGTCGGAACCCGTACCCTCTGAACTCCCGATTGAGTGTCTGCTGTCGTTCGACCAGTGTCGTCTTCACGCCGCTGCGTGCAAGCAAGTAGGAGAGGATGCAGCCAGCTGGACCTCCACCAACAACGACGACATCAGTCGAATAGTCAGTCACTGGATCCCCTCGTCATGGCCGCTCGTTTGTTGGCTGGTACTCACGCCGCTCACAGGTACACTGTACCGGATTGATCATATAAAGTCTGAACGAAGAAGTTGCACTCTTGACTACTAATTCTCGCATTCTAATTTCGAATACATTAGAATCTAGACTGTTACCGGGAAAGTACGGGGTTTGACCTTCCCAGAGCAGGCGGGATTCTTATCATTATCCTTGGCGCCGGTGGGCTGGCCGCAAGCGAAGTCATGACGTACTATACGGTGCTTATGTTAGTACTTTCCTCTACGGCTATCTTCGTAGCCGTTACCTTCTGGCTCGAAATGAATCATGGGGAGTACCGCGCACTCGGGTAACCGATTCAACAGCAATTGATTCACAAAGATGAGTAGACAGTGAAATGCGGATTCGGACGTGCCTTCGACAGGATATTAGGATTGCACGAACGGAGTGGATACGGGAACACCGCAAGTTCGGGTACCCGGTGACTGGACGGCCGAAGTTGCTCGTTGACGATATCGCGTTCACGCCCATTCGAGGATAATGCATATTGGATAAGATCGAGACTTTGCTGCGGGGCAATCCCCCGAGCGCATCACGCAGTCTCTTCGCGACTATTGCGCTCGCTAGAGAGGTGTGGCGAAGCACACCGTACAATGACTACACGGCCGTTCTGCTACTACCAGCAGCAGTCGTCGCCGTGTTCGATCGCGTCTGCGCGGGGTTTCATCAAGGATTACTATCGGAACGTCGTCGATCTCGTTTGGGAGATCCTCGTCCACATCGACGCTGATGAGGAATTCGTTAATTGCCTAGTCGAGTGACTTGCGACTACGTAGATAGAGTTGCTCGAATAGAGAGCTACACGACAAACCTTGACTACTGTTGCTCAGTGATGTGCTCTTTAAGCAGCGTTCGGTGACATCGTTTCTGGTCGGTGTTTTCGAAACAGACGAAGATGAGCTGTTCGTCGTCACGAAGCCTGTCCGTGAGTTCAGCGATCGCCTCCTGAGCACCCGTGGCCTCAGAGAGATGTGATCGGTACCGGTCCTCAAACCCAACCTCGTCCCAGGCAGCATTATGTGCCCCTTCGTCACACATTCCCTGCATTTTAAAATCTTTGTGACGCTGTTTGAACTCGTCGAGGAGGTCTACCGGAGGACCGAGTGCTGGATGGTTCTCATCGATTGTTGATCTGAACCAGCCAGTTGGCCGTCGAACCACACCCACGAGCGTAGCCTTCGCAGGAATGTCCACGAGATCATGCTGTAGCGCTGCGACGTACGTATCATCGAGGAGGTCGGAAGTGATCATGATCTCTGTCTTAGCCGTTTGGAGCCCAGCGTAGTCAACCTCTCGGTGGACGTCTGTGTCGACCCTGTCCGATGGGGGCTTCTGTGATCGTGCAAGAGTTGAGGTGTGGCTGGCCTAAGCCGTTGATGCTCCAGCAGGTAGGACATCCACAATGTCAAATATGCCGCGAAACGACGGACCAGCGGATGAACAACGCGTGACGCTAGCACTGTAAAAAATTCTCGACGAACTCTCTGGGTATGCACTTCAGTGAAAGGAGCTCACACATATTTTCGGTTACCCCTTCCTGGAGTGGTTATACTGCCGCTCAGAGGGGGTATGAGGACATAGGGTTAATTACGGGAACCGATTTCCTTCACGGTAAGCTCTGCGAGCTGAGAGAAACCTACTGTGTCCGGTATGACGTCCACCGTGACACCATGTTTCCGGATAGCACGAGCTGTCGGTGTCCCAATGGCCCCAATAATTGTCCCCGCTACTCCTCGTTGGAGTGCGGGTAGACCGTCTTGCTCCACAGCGATTTCGCAGAAATGGTCCACTGTTCTCGGTGACGTAAAAAGTATCCCATCCAGTTGTCCGTCCATTGCGAGGGTGACTGATCTACCAGCAGTCGTCGGGCGATCCAATTGATACAACTGCGTCTCATGGACATCTGCACCGGCGGCCTTGAGCCCCTGGACGAGTACATCACTCCCATGTGCACTCCGAACGATCTCGACAGTCGATCCGTCGACCTCAACAGCGAGTTCTTCCACGAGACATGTGGACGTGAACGTCGACGGCACGACATCAACTGAAACACCATAGTCTTGTAATGCCGAAGCGGTCTGCTGGCCGACGGCACACACCGTTGAACCGCTTGGATGCCAGTCTTGTTCGACAGCTATCTTTACTCCGGTCTGGCTTGTGAAAACACAGTAATCTGCTGCCGATGGTGTCTCTCCGGTCGGACGAATTGTCAACATTGGATCAGCCACTGTTGAAACTCCAAGTGAACAGAGATACTCAACTGCGTCGGCGATACGATTGTCATCGGGTCGGAGGACAGCTACAGTCGGATTGTTCATGTTTTGAAACATGGCGCTATTGGAGATGTTCGTATTGGAATTCGTGCGTAGCGGTCTGGGAAATCCGTTATTTTCTGGGCGTTACACCGGTCCCATTACAGCAAGCCAACTCAGAACTGGCCCAGCCGTGACCCTGACCGTGGCTGCGCCGAATCCGAAGGCGATGAGACTCATAAATAGGACAAATTTGGCGTTAGCATCCTTCACACTCGCAAGGAGTATGAGAAGTGTGAGTGACCCAGAGAGGAGACAGATGAATCCCCCGATGAGAAACCCCTGAATCGTGAACACGGGATCTGAGAAACTCAACAGTGGGAATGAGGGCGTATAGACACCAGCTACATGGAGAGCAATGCCGATGCAAAGATAACCGACGAAGCCGATCACTGTCACTGCGCTCCCAACCAATGACAGCCGGAATACTTGATAAAGCCCTCGCTCAAGCGGCGTTGATGGATGCCACGCTCGCATAGTTGAAGGTTGGGGCATCTACTACGGCCACAACCCTCTTGCTTTGTGTGCTTCCGCGATGCGGGACAGTGCGACGATGTACGCTGCATCACGCCAAGTAACGTCACGCTGCTCGAACTCAGTTTGGACGGCACGCCAGGCAGCCTTCATCTCTGCTTCGAGTTCATCGTTCACCCGTCCGAGTGACCACGCCCGCCGACTGATGTCCTGGAGCCACTCGAAGTAGCTCACTGTGACGCCGCCAGCGTTGGCGAGAATATCGGGAATTACAGCGATATCCCGCTCTGCAAGAATTGAATCAGCCGTGGATGTCGTCGGGCCGTTCGCACCTTCGATGACGAGATCTGCGGCGATTTCTTCCGCATTCTCTTTGGTGAGCACGTTCCCCAGTGCGGCTGGAATGAGAACGTCGACGTCGAGCGTAAGCAACTCGTCGTTTGAAATCACGGTGTCTGCATATGTGGTGACGGCTTCTGGCTCCTCGTCGTGCGATGGGACTGAGGCCGTATCAATCCCTTCTGGCTCGTACATCGCTCCATTCACGTCGCTGATTGCAACGACGGTCGCGCCCCAGTCGTCGAGGAGTCGAGCTGCATTCGCCCCGACACTCCCGTAGCCCTGGACTGCCACGGTGGTATCCTCAAGCTGCCGATCATAGTACTCGCAGACTAGTTGCGTGATAATTGCAACGCTCCGTCCGGGTGCTTCTTCGCGGCCTTCACTGCCACCGATGACTGGCGGTTTGCCAGTGACTACACCCGGTGTTGTTTCGCCTTCCTGCATCGAGTACGCGTCCATCAACCACGCCATCGTCTGAGGATCTGTTCCCATGTCGGGGGCGGGAATATCTTGGTTGGGGCCGATAACGTCGCGAAGTTCCTGTGTAAACCGTCGAGTGAGCCGCTCTTTTTCGGTCGAACTCAGCTCCTTCGGGTTGACAGCAACACCTCCTTTGGCACCCCCAAATGGGAGATCCATGACTGCGCACTTCCAAGTCATCCACATGCCGAGCCCGACACATTCATCCCGAGTCACCTCAGGATGGTACCGAAGCCCGCCTTTAAATGGGCCTCTGACACTGTCGTGCTGGGCTCGGTAGCCCGTGAACACCTCGACGGTTCCGTTGTCCCGTTTGATTGGAACCGTTACTTCGTGGACCTTTTTCGGATATTTGAGCCGTTCGACGATATTGGGGTCGATATCAAGGTGATTGGCGGCATGGTACAGCTGTCGGCGAGCCGTTTCGAGCGCTGACTCTGATTCGGTCGATTCCATTGGCGCATTATTTGATTCATCGCAGGTAGCATCGGTTTGGGATGTCATAGTTATTCCAGCGGTATTCGACGGTTTCGCATTGGCCCGCCACAATCAGGGCACTGACTGGGGCCACTCACTGCGATGATGATGTTGCCACACTCGAAGCACTCGTATGGGGTTTCTTTGTCCGGTTCGGGTTTGACATCTCTCATTGTGGAATCACGAGTGCCAGCAAGTAACCTTGGCACTCTGTGTAGAGGTAGTAAGTGTATTAGGGAATATTCCACGGTTAATTACTATACCGATCTCAGAACAAGAGGTTAGTTATTGAACCTGACCGCCCCCGCGATAGAGAGATTGTTCTCCTCAAAGAGCGTTGTGAACAATTTTCGTTGAACAGTGCGGGCGTGCTTATAGAATGCAGGTGGAGAGATCTCGAGCGTCTCCGCAACTTCTTCGCCAGTACTCCTGCGCGGTGACTCGAAGTAGCCACTATAGTATGCTGTCTGGATCACCTCAAGTTGCCGCTCTGTCAGCTCCTCGAGGAACTTCGAGTATAGGTCGTGTTCTATCGACTGATCGAGCGTCTGCTTGGCGCGGAGTTCGATATCAGCAAACGTCTCACGGACGAGTTGCGTGATCGTTCGGACGTCGATGCTATCCGGGACATCGATGACGAGCGACGTCATGGTCGGATTCGCAGTCGCTTCGCGGAAGACGGCGCCATGATCAGCCAATTCTAAGGCGAGAAACGGCTGTGTGAGCCGGAGCCGCAGTACGCCACCCTCACCATCCGTACTGATCTGTTGTACCTCGTCGATGCCGACCATCTGCGAGGCGGCGTCTGCAACATCATTTATTGCCCCGTCGTCGACAGTCACGAACACGTAGCTTCCTTCCGTGGATTGCTGGACGCCACCCTGATACGAGAGTGTGCATCCCGCGTTCTGCGCGAGCCGTGAGAGGACGAACGTTGGATCGTCGATGGTGAATTCGACGCGCGTTATTGACGTCGTGAGCAGGGCATTCTTCCGCTCAATCGCACTCAGGGCGGACGCGATGGTTTCGCCGAGTTCGGCCAGGACAGCCTTCGCCGTCTTGTTGAATGCATCCTGGGTCGGTGCATACACCGTCAAGACGCCGTGCGTAAGGTCGTTGTACACGAGCGGAATGCTCAGTACGGAGAGGTAATCACGAGAAAGAGCGTCCTTCCGCCACGCTTCGTCACGGAGACCAGCAGCAACGTTCGTCACCATCGTTACATCGCCGGTGGCTGCGGTTTGGCTGGCTGGCTCTGCACCTGACGCTTGGACGGCGAACGTCTGGCTATCTAAATACCCCTGTTCGGTGCCGGCCCAGGCCCGTGGCTCGAGGGTGTCGGTCGTTGGATCGACCGTCCCGATCCAGGCAAACCGGAACCGATCATCAGCGGTCAACAATTCACAGACCGTATGATCGATTTCCTCGCGCGTTTCCGCTTGTACGAGGGCTTGATCGATCTCCCGAATCGTCTCGTTGATGCGATTTAGGGCGGTTAGTTGCTCGTTTTGCGCCTGGAGTGTCCGGTCTTGCTCCCGGAGTCGTGATTCCCGCGTGACGCGGTCGAGGGCTGCCTCGGCGGTGGCTGCAAGCAGGTCGGCCAGTTCCTCCGTCACATCGTCGAAGGTTCCGATCTGGTTTGAGCCCGCGATAAAAACGCCATGGTGTCCGAGTGGAATGTAGGTCGCACTTCGGAGGTCGGTGGCATGGTTTCCGAGCCGGTCTGCATCGTGGACATCATCGAAGAACAGCACTTTATCCTCGACGAAACTGTAGCTCGGGAGCGTTTCACCATCGGCGTGGACAGTCGGGAGCGGTCCGTTTAGCTCAGTCATTGTCACCGAGTGTGCTGCAGGTCGGAGGTCGTTGGCATCGGCATCGAAGAGATAGACTGCACTTGCATCGAGATTGAGCACTCCAGGTGTATCATCGACGATGTGTTGGGCAATCTCTTGATGAGTCTCGGCGTAGAGGAAATCACGGGCTGTCTCGTGGAGCGTAGCGAGTGCCTCCTCGCGTTGTTTGCGTTTTGTGATATCCCGACAGCTGAAAAGAAGCGTCCCGTCCTGAATCGAGACCTCACGAACGTTGACGAGAAGCGTGTGCTCGCGACCAGCCTTGTCTGTCGCCGTGGTTTCGATGTTTTTGAGAACGCTGTCTTCCGCGAGTTCCTCCCGGTCGAAGAGATCCTCGCCAAGGAGGTCATTGATTGTTCCTAGCTCACGTATCTCCTCAGCTGTATACCCAAAGATGAAGTGGACATTGGGGCAGACGTAGGTGTACTCGCCGGCTTCGTCCGTGATGAGGACAGTGTCGGTCATGTTGTTGAGCGTGACGCGATGGAGTTCCTCCGATTGTCGGAGATTCCGTTCAAGGTCGACGCGTTCGGTGATGTCGACGCCTTCAACGACGACCGAAACGAGTTCACCACGTTCATTCTCGACGGGGCGTACGGAGAGGTCGATAACGCGTGGGTCATCGACGTGTGGCAGCTGTGAGACGACCGCCTTGCCGAACGTCCCGTCGAGTGCTTTCTCCACGATCTGTTGGACATCCGCGTTCGCCGCACCCAGCTGTGACCACCATGGGAGCGTCCAGAATGGCTCGCCGACAATTGTGTCAACGTTCTCATCGATCATCTCCCGTGCGGTCCGGTTCACACGAACGAGTGAGCCATCCGTGTTGAGCACCCAGGTTGCCGTTCGTGAATCGTTAAAGATTGCGTCGAATTGTCTGGCGCGCTCCCGCTGGGTGGCCGACCGTTGTGCGGACCGAATCGCACGTTCAGTTCGTTCGACGAGCTCGTCGGTCACCTGTTTGGCTGGGTCTGTGACCGCAATGTAATCGGTGACGCCGGCTTCGATGGCCTCACTGGCGATGGCTTCGCTCCCAGCGGCAGTCCCGAGAAGGACGGGAAGCGTGGTGGTTTCGGTGCGAATTTCACGGAGTAGGTCTACTCCAGTATTCCCGTCAAGGCTGTATGCGCTGATGAGACAGTCGAGTGGCTCGGTCCGGAAGACGTCGAGTGCCTCCGCCTCGGTTTCGGTTATATAGACTGTCGCGTCAGTCCATGTTTCAAGTGTCTCTGCGAATTGTTTGACCCACTCAACAGCCCCGACAAGTAAGACAGAGGAACCGTCGAGTACGGATGGAGATAAGCCCATCATTCGACAGCCAAAGTCCGGTTGGAAGATAGTTTAGTGGCGATTTTGAGGTGGGTCCACCTCTGCAGTACTGAATTGAGTCGCCCAATCATGACTAGTTAGTCTTTAAACCCCAGAATAGATATGGGTGTTTGTTATTCAACCCGAGAGGAGCAGAGTAAATTATGAACGAGAAACCGCTGATGTTCGTACTCGTTTCCGATTAGCAATGTTTCCTGAAAGTAGCTGTCGTACTACTCTCTTGTTTTTCAATCAAAGATGAACTGGTGTTCTGGCGCTCTCTTTCTTAACCAACTCTTCACGCTATCTCAGCCGATTGTTGGTTAATCCTCGAACAGACACTGTATCGCTGCTTCACTAACGGTGAGCGCCTGCTGGTCGGCGTCCGTATCCGCGAAGAGCGTGGACTGATCACCCACTGCGGACGGCGCTACTTCGGGTCGATCATCGATGCCGAACTCACTGGTTTGGATCGATCCAGCCGCGAATCCCAGTAGTAGTGTTCGACGTTTGTGCCAAAGTTCTCGAGCGAGGTCTTAACGCTCATCTCTGTAACTTCAAGTTGGCCATCGACTTCGAATGCAGTCTGTCATTGGATCTCGATCTCGGGTTGGTCGTTTATCTGTTTCAAACCTTCACTCGTGATGATGCCGACAAACAGTTCGCGAGCACCCCTTCAGGTATCCTCCTTCCGAATCCCACTGGCCAGGTCTTCAAGCCAGCGGAGGATCTAGATGCGTTGCTGGTGGGCGCTCTCGTAGGTGACACGCGCTCGCAGTGTCTCCATGTCGTTGATCGTCATGATGCCGGCGTTGATGAGTCGCGTATTTGGTGGGTCGAGACGCTATCCCGGGGACAGTTCACTCGAATCTGGGTCGTGCTCTCCCGTGTCGCTCACTGCAGGCCACCTCCATGCTTTCTGAGGCGATAAGAAACAGCACCGGCCCGCAACTCGTTATCGTCTCCTGATTGGATCTGGTGGGCGCCTTCGGCGAGATCGTGGATGTACTCTCGGAGGGTCTCCATATTCTCGCGGACCTCTTTGAGCGTTTGTTTAGACCGATTTGGAATTTACAATAGCTCATTCGTTATTCCCTCGCGTTCAATTGGGTCATTGAATGCAGAAGAAAATCAGTGAAATAACCATGCAAAATGGAAGGAGTACACCCGCTATGATTGACATAATGTCAGTCGGGAATGGCTACTCCTTCACCCAACCAGATACCAACTGGTTCAGGAGCGGTCGTCTCGGAATCACTCAACCAATTGAGGTAGAGTGCGCTGTTGATCACTCCGATGTGACTGAATGCTTGGGGAAAGTTCCCACGATGCGTGCTGGCGTCGTCAGCAAGGTCAATCTCTTCAGCTAATAGCCCAAGCGGACTGACATACTCGAGAAGACTCTGGAAACGTTCACAAGCCTCCTCAATCTGCCCAGAAAGTGCTAATGTATCAACAAGCCAGAACGAACAGAGTACGAATGTACCCTCGTCACCCGGAAGTCCGTCTTCTCCATTGTAACGGCGTACGAATCCTTCATCAGTTTCGAGCTCTTGGCGAATGGCCGTAATCGTCCCTTGGATGCGCTCGTCATTGAAGGGGAGAAAGCCAACCATCGGAATCAGGAGTGCCGTTGCGTCAAGTTCCTCACCGTCGAATGCACGAGTGAACGTATTTCGTTCCTCGTTGAATCCTCGGTCGAGGATGGTCGTCCGAATACGCTCGCGAGAGTCTCGCCACCGATCGAGTGGAGCGTCCCACTCGCTCTGTTCGGCCAATGCGATAGCACGATCGAGTGCCGTCCAACACATTACCTTCGAGTGGACAAAATGACGTGGCTGGCTTCGAACCTCCCAAATACCGCTATCAGGTTGCTCCCAAATCTGTATCACGTAGTCGACGATATTGCTGTACGCACGCCAGTCGTTCTCTCCAAGTTCCCAGCCGTGGTGAACGGCCACTGACACCGCAAGGACGAGTTCGCCGTAAACGTCAATTTGGCGCTGATCGGCAGCAGCGTTCCCAGTGCGGACGGGACTCGAACCCTGATATCCTTCGAGATGATCGAGTTCTCGTTCTTCGAGGTCAACTTCGCCGTGGAGGCCGTATAATGGTTGAATTTCGCCAGGTGGCATCCGGCAAAGTTCGAGAAACCATTCAAAGTACGCGTCTGCCTCTTGCAGATAACCCATCTGCGTGAGTGCTTGGACGGTAAAGGCAGCGTCACGCGGCCAACTATAGCGGTAGTCCCAGTTACGAACACCACCAATCTCCTCGGGCAATGATGTCGTCGGAGCCGCCGCAATGGCACCTGTCTCGGTGTGCGTCAGTAGCTTTAGAACGAGCGCTGAGCGGATGACGATCTCCTGCCAAGAACTGTCGAAGTCGCTGGAAAATAGTGGAGCTTCATCGGAGTTGTGGGTCCATTCGCGCCAGTACGAAATCGTTCGTTCAAGTGCTTGGTCACATCCTGTGGCGTCTGGTGGGGACCCGTCACCATGCGCCAAGACGAGCCATCGGCTTTCGTCCGCTTCGAGTTGGGTGGTGGCGGCCGCATTCATCGAATCGGTTTCCGTTTGGAGATCGATATCGCTTGAGAGAGTGAGTTGTTGGTTACCACCTTTCGCGGTGATATTACCATCGTTAGAAGACACCTCCATGTCCGCCAGACCGTAATCGTGTCGTGGAGTGAAGTCGACCTCAAGGTCGACCGTCCCGTCAGTGCATTTGATCTTGCGATAGAGTGCCCGACAGGGTTCCTGCATCCCGGCCTCGGTTGGTGGCATGAAATCGGTTATCTGAACCGTGCCATCGTCGGTTCGAAACTCGGTTTGCAAGACATTCGTTTGGGGAAGATATCGTTGTTCAGTTTCGTACGCTCCGAGCAGGCTGATTCGAAAATGACCGCCTTGATCGGCGTCGAGGATGGCCGCAAAAACGCTTGGTGACTCGATGTGCGGTAATGGGTACCACGCAATTGCGCCAGTCGGATCGACAAGCGCACAGGTCTCCAAGTTTCCGACGATTCCGTATGACTCAATAGGTGGGTAGTTGTTCGTCATTGGCAAGCCTCCCTCTCTCGGCTGACTTGGTTTTCGGTGAACTCTACGGGTTGGAGTTGCAGCAAGATATATGGAATCATGCCTCATAGTACGATGGCTGTAAGTAAATCGGTTCGGGCGGCATTTCTCTGATTGAGCTAAAGAGGTATTTCTTGGCTCCCAACTGGGCTGTTCAGTGGCTTATGTGCTGTTTTCAGTGCTATACTGCAGGTAGTAAATTATAGTCTGCCGAACAGTCATTCGGATTGAGAACCGGAGAAGGAAACTAACAATAGTTTTTAGATTGAAGTTCAATATGATGGCGATTTTTCAGAAAGTTGTCTGATAGCTTCACTTTCTGAGTGAAAATCTATCGCTAGAGTATTCAATGCGTTGACTTTGTTCAGGCTTGGTTGTCACCTCGAGTGTTATCTCTAGGAACATATGCTCTCTGGTGATGCAATTTAACTATCAAACTGTATTTGAATTGAAGAAGAGTACCTGCTTCGCTGAAAAATTTGCATTGATTTTCCCATTGATGTTTTTCATCGACATATGTTCTTTGTAGCCTGATTCTCAGAATATGAGATTCCACCGATTCTTTACCTTAGTTGCCTCCAGTAGTATGCTAGAGACACACTCGGTCTGAGCAACGTAATCACCCTAGGAAACTAGACCCATGAATAAAATATCCATTGAACACAAGAATCACGCCGGAACGCGTGATTCCAAGAACAATGTTCCCGATGAGGAAACGCACGAAATTTGTCCTGAATGTAGCGGACGGATAATCCACGATGAGGAACACGGTGAGTCAGCGTGTGAGGACTGCGGTATTGTCCTTGATGAAAACGCCATAGACCGCGGTCCAGAATGGCGTTCATTCGACTCCAAAGAAACAGCAAACCAAAGTCGAGTGGGGGCACCACTCACGCACCTCATGCACGACAAGGGACTCAGTACGACCATCGGGTGGCAAAATAAGGATGCAAAAGGAAATCCTATTTCTTCGAATCGGCGAGCACAACTCCAGCGACTCCGTACGTGGGATGAGCGATTCCGGACGAAAAACGCGCAGGAGCGCAATCTTAAACAAGCCCTCGGCGAAATCGACCGGATGGCTAGTTCCCTCGATCTCCCGGAAAATGTTCGGGAGACCGCGGGTGTGCTCTATCGTCGAGCTGTCGAGGAAGAATTGCTTCCAGGTCGCTCGATTGAGAGCATGGCGACAGCTAGTCTGTACGCAGCTGCCCGCCAGCTGGGATCGCCTCGCACGTTGGCCGAATTTGCGACCGTCAGCCGTGTCGAGGAACGACCCATTCACCGTGCATACCGATACATTTCTCGTGAACTTGGTCTTGAAATTGAACCGGCCGACCCAGTGCAATACATCCCACAATTCGCATCAACACTCGACGTAAGCGACGAGGCTGAGCGTGTCGCACGTGAGCTCCTGGAAACGGCGAAAGCACAGAGTGTTCACAGTGGAAAAAGTCCGTCTGGACTTGCAGGGGCTGCCCTTTACGCTGCAACCCATTTGACGAACGAAGCCCTTACGCAAGAAACGGTGAGTAATGCTGCTCACGTCAGTAAAGTTACTATTAGAAACCGTTACCAAGAACTCCTCGAAGCACAAGGCAGACAGTCGAGGGAATAAGTATGAGACAAAGCATTCTCCGCGCACTCTCTCTTGACGATCCCTTACACATCACAGAAATTGCCGATCGAATCGATGAGCATCCCATCACCGTTGATCAAGCATGCTCACAACTCCATGACGATGAATATATTACTACGATCGGCGGTGGCCGTTATTGCTTGACTGACGATGGTCAGGAGTTCCTACACAACGGAGAGTAACAGAAAGAATCGGAGAATTCGAGAAAAGATGATGCAACGGCAGCTCAATTTGTTTCCCAGAATTACGGCTTTGTTAAAATGGTTTTAGACTGACAAAAAGGCGTGCTGAATAGAGAGCGTCTATCTCACAGGAACGTTCTATCACCAATACCGTTTGTAAATACGAGCCTCAACTTAACTTGGAGCGAGACTCTCATAGGCGTGTAGCTTTGTGTAGCCACATCATGAGCTGGCAAACTCCGGTGAACAATATTATCCGTGTGGACAAGGAACGTTCCGAGCATGTTCGACCGAATACTCATTCCAACGGACGGTAGTGACCCAGCCAAGCCCGCGGTAGAGATGGCGATCAACCTCGCTGAAGTCCATGATGCAACGCTCCACGTGCTCTATATCGTTGATCAGCCCACGTCAGTCTCCGGCATGGGGGAGGGATTCTCCGGTCTGGATGACCTCATGGATGCGCTTGAAGATCGGGGCCAACAGGCAACGAAAGCTGTCGTCGAACAAGCCAGCGAGCGAGATATCGAGACGACAGCAGCGGTTCGTCGCGGGAACCCGAATGACGACATCCTCACGTACGCAGACGACAACGGTATCGATGTCATCGTCATGGGAACGCACGGACGCACTGGAGTCAAACGAGCCCTCCTCGGAAGCGTTACCGAAAACGTCGTTCGCCATTCCGAGATTCCGGTATTAACTGTCCACCGAGACCCCGAAGAGTAAGGCTCGGACGCTAACCTGTCGCGGCTTCTCAGTAAGGGTTGGTGTGAAGGGAGTTTAGTGAAGAGCAGCCTCGTCTGCGGTCTCTTCAGGTTCCGAGATCAGCCATTTGAGGGCGGCTGCAACGATAACACAGAGTCCACTTAAGACAATGAAGACGGCAAATCCTCTCGCATATCCAATGTGCCCATAGATATCCACGAAGAGCCCCATCAGCGGGAGGATAACGAGAGTACCGCCACCGCCGATACCGCTGATCCAGCCCGAAGCTCCACCGACGGCCTCCGGGACGAACTTCGGCACCAGTTCGAACACGGCTGCGTTGGCGAACCCCATCCCCGTTCCGAGGACCATCATGCCGAGGATCGCGGGCCAGAATTCAGTGAAGAAGGTCATAATTGCACCGCCGAGGGCCATCACACCGAAACTAATGATCGCAACGAGTTCCCCGCCAAATCGGTCACTGATACTCCCGGCGGGAACCCGAATGAGGGACCCGTAGACGATGAAGATACCTGCGAGAAGGCCGGCCATTGTGAGCCCGAGTTCGTGGAACTCTGCCCAGTAGGTGGGGAACCAGGCTGACAGGGAGGTGAACCCGCCACCGAAGGAGACGGTGTAGAGGAAGACGAGGATCCATGTTCGGCGGTTTCTTGCGGACGTTTTCAGCGAGTCCCACGTGCCACCCGACGGGAAGATGTCCTGGCCGAGTTCGTCAGCGATTTCTTGTGATTCCTCCGGCGTTTTTCCATTTTTGCGGAGCTGGAAGTAGTACGGATCGACCGCATACACTGCGTAGATTGCGGTGATCACCAGCAGGAACACTAACCACGTCGAGTAGGCCATCGTCAGCCCCCAGATGCCGATGAGGACGGGAAGGACGTAAACGACCATCCCCGGGCCGATATTGCCGACGCCAGCGAACGCACCGAGTGCGAATCCCTGTTTATCGCTGGGATACCAGTAGGAGGTTTGTGTGATTCCGGCAGAAAACGTCGCTCCACCTGCACCCGCCAGGAATCCGAAAAACACCAGAACAGGATAGAGACTCATGTCGAAATTCTCTGGATAGGTCAGGAACAGTGTGACAACCAGGCCTGCTGTCCCGATGATCGTCGAGGCCATGAGGATGAGGAGCGGTTTCCGTCCGCCGACTTCGTCCACCCATGCACCGAATGGAATCCTGAGAATCGCCTTACTGAGGTGCGGTGAGCCCAGCAAGAGGCCATGAAGGACGCCGGCAAGCGCTAGATGTTCTTCGAGGACTGGCCCTGCCGCCCCGTAGAACACGATGGTGGTCAGACCCGCATAGAAGACGAGCGTGGACATGATAAGTCCGCGTTTAGGCGTCCCTGTAACATCGTGTTCATTCGCGAGCTGTCTTGCTTCAGTCATTACTTGGTTGTGATGGTTTTCTGTTGTCTACGATACACGACTGGATCTACATCGGTACCTTCGATCATGCAACATTGCCTTCGCTCTCTAATTGTGGAATTTTTCGTAGCCATCTTCGTACATTTTGATCGCGGCGACGGCCCCTTGTCTTTGTCGAATTATTTTTTGAGTGTCAATTTACCAGAACTCGAAATCAGCATTCTCAGTTACTCGTAGGTAGTGATATACTGACGTAGATTGATGAATTATCAAATAAATCATTGCTCTTCGCTGGCCGGGGAAATAGCGCTCAGAGAAGATACTATGTTCCACCGATTTGAGAACACAATATCGTGCACCCTGCGCTATTGACGGAGGGCGCACGGTCATCAATCGAGCGTCTATGTGAGGAAGCCGATCTCAATACAGAGGGTGAGTATCTGAAACCACACGGAGCCCGTTACGGTCTCGATGATAAATTGTTTCAGATGAATCCGACCGATACGCAGGCGGCGTTGCGCCACTCGTCGATTGTGACCACGAACAAAAATTCTCATACCAAGGTGAGATTAGTGATGGAATCGATAGCATACAAATCGACCCTTCTCATCGAATTGGTCTGGCGACAACAGCGAGGCAAGTAACGCTAATACCATGTGCCGACAGCGGGTAGCACAGGTCACTAGAAGTTCTAAATCGTACCCGCGTGTTAGCATCGATGACCCATCACGACGCGTTGTCACGCCTCGAACGGCGTAATCCCTGCGATATATTGTGTGACTGTTGCAATCCGAATGACGAATGCTATCAAGAGTGCAAGTGGCGCCAAGCCGAATACTACTGTCAAGACAGTGAGGGCGAACAGTGTCGGCGTAGGGGGAGTCGCAGTAGTGTAAGAAATCAGTTGGGTGAGGAGAGCAAGCGGCGTGGAGACGGCCAAGATTCCGATATAGAGGAGTGAGCGAGAAAACATCGCGAGTTCTTCTTTCATGAACGTGGTCGTAAAGTATTGTCGAGCAACATCGATGTTCTCTAAATCAGACGATAAATCACCGAGAATTGTGTGGAGCTGGTCGTGACTCTCTTCCTCATATTGCGTCTGTAACTTGCGGCAGTCATGGATATAGTCGCCATAGGCGATGCCAAGGATTGGAATGACTACGTTGGATAGATCATCAGTTGTCTGTTCCAACCTGTCGGTCACCTGTTTACAATGAGTGGGAAGACCGTGGAGAAGCCGATGGCTCGCTTTGTCGCTTGTTTCGGGGATGACTCCCTGGAGCGACAGCGCGCGCTGACGAGGGTGCTACGAGACTCCATGCCCTCTCCCCTGTTCGGTCGCGAGCGGAGCGAGGCGCGACCGCATAGAGCACTTCGGTAACGAACGGTGACCGGAGGGCGGCAGCGGCGGGTGGGGTGGACCGTAACGAATCATAGGTTCAGCCGGAATCGACGCGCAGTGACCCACTGCATTCGGCGGACAACGAGTATCATAAATGAGTTCTCACACCACTGTGCGGCATCCGACAAATGGTCTGTACAGGGGACCCACTGACGGATTCAGCGGTCAAACTGACTGGCACCTAGCAGAGGATAAGGTCCGAAATGCGCTTTCAACTCCGCTATGGATGGTTTGCGCTTGGGTACGAACCCAGGACATCCACTGCAGTGTATGTCTCGAGGCACTGACGGGCTTTCCCGAACGCCTCGCTCTCCTGATCAATTTCGGCCTCGATGTAGAAATAATAGTCGCCGAGTTCGCGTTTCGTTGGCCGCGATTGAATGTATGAGAGGTTGATCTCATGTCCACTGAAACTGCCGAGAATACTGTGGAGTTGGCCTGGACGGTCTTCAGGTGGGTCCAGTATCAGTGATGTCTTGTCATTCTCTTCGTCCATCGGTCCGTTCAGAATTAAGAACCGGGTAGCATTCGATTTCGTGTCCTGAACGCCTTCCCCGAGGACGTTCAGACCGTGAACCGTTCCAGCAAGCGGTGATGCGAGCGCGGCCTCATTTGCCCCGACCTCGCTCGCCGCTTTCGCAGTCGAGGATGCTTCGACAGTCTCCCAGCCGTGTTCCTGAATGAGTGATTTACACTGGGTGAGTGCCTGTGGATGGGATCGAACTCGTTCAATCGCCTCAAAATCACTCTCTCGAGAGAGCAGACAGTGATCAATCTCAAGAATCTGCTCTCCAGTGATTGTTATGTATCGCTCCCGAAGTAAGTCAATCATCCCTTCGACGCCGCCACCGAGGGAGTTCTCGAAGGCGATGATCGCGGTCTCGATGTCTGAGTCAAAGATGTCCGTGATCGTCGAATAGAAGGTTGGCGTGTAGCCGTAGTCGGAGAAATATTGATCTGCTGCTTGATGGGTGTACGTCCCTTCAGGACCGAGTAGTGCGACCTCCATTGTGGTCTCAAGTAGACTCAAGACGGCGTGCGTAAATAGTTCTCGCGATTACGCCCACTCGCCCAATTCACCATAGTCCTGAGACGTGACTCGTCGCAGATACCGTTTCCACGCTGGTTGTAAGCCGCGTCGTGACTGCCTGGTAGTGCTCCGACGCTGCCTGCCCGTTCCACCCTGTTCCGGTCACGGGCGGCTCTGAGAAGTTGCTTACCCTCCCCTGACGCAACTTGTACCGCGGCGGGGAGTAAAGGACATCGGGCGGCTAGCTGCAGGCACCTCGTCGAGATCGTAGAGTAGCATGTAGTCGTCGACAGCCGGTTCCGTCTTGTTCGAGGTAAGGAGATTCGCGGCGGCCCCGCCCTTCGCGACGGCGCCGTAGAACGTGATCAACTCGACGACTAGATGGACGATCCCGAGGAGCGTCGCGTCTGCTGGCTCGTCTGTACCGGTAGCTTCGTCACCGAGACAGTTGGTGAGACAGAACCGGCATTTTGTCTGCCCAACTGGAACCGACGCGCCACAGGACCGGCACTCACCGCCAGCTTCCGTCGGCTTGTCGGGGGTAGCCACCCGTACTCGTTGCAATGCGTTGCCGTCGAGATTCGCCGTCACACCCTCGTTGAACTTCTTGTCTAGAATGTGGGACGCTTCTCCCGTTGGACGTAGTTCCTCGATGTCTGAATATCGGTTATACATCGATTGGCTCGTACGTTCTGCCGTGATCGTATTTCAACGTCAGGGTGCCGTGCTCGCGATCACTTCTCGATTATATACGAAGATACAAACATATATGGGAGTATAGCACGAACACTGTTGGTAGAGGTGTCCAGAATGTCCGAGCCCTCACGGGATGATGTCCAGTTGTGGACCGAGTCGATGAGCGCCCGTGAACGTATTCGATCGGTCGCTGAAACGCTTCGTGAACCCCGGTCGGTCAATTGGATCAGCGACCAGGCGGACGCCGCCTGGAGTACGACTAACGAGGAATTGCAAGACCTCGTCAATCAAGGACAGCTGCGCCGCGTCGAGGCCGGCGAGACGACACTCTATCAGCCGGATTACACGCAATTGCTCTTCGACGAAATCCGCACGCTCATTGAGGAAAACTCACGTGAGGAACTCCGAAATGAGCTAGCGGCGATCACCGAGGAGATCGAGGCGTGGCAGGCGACCTACGACGTCGAGACGTGGGAGGACCTCGAACAGTCGCTTGCTGACGGTGACCTCTCGAGTGCTGATCTTCGCGAACGCCGCGATGTGATCGCGCTCTGGTGCGAGAACGAGGAAGACCGTCGACTCATCAAGCATGCGCTGGAGCTGTACGCGGATGTCGAATCCGCACGCGAGCACATGACGAATGTGGCCGACCGTGCCACGAGCTAATCGGTTTTCACCATTCTATGATCTTTCTTGCTGGTCGCGACCGTCTTACGCAACGAATCCTCCTCCGAGATATCCATGATCGGTTGGCGAACCAAGCTGGCTGTGAGAACGTCCGTTATTGTCCGTCTCGTCGCCGCCCTCGCTACGTGATCGCAGATATCGATACGACTGTATTCTTGGGTGACTCGTACAAGGCCGAGAATGTCCGGCTGGAGGTTCGCTTCTGGTATCCGGCCAGTGTGGAGTACGAATACTATCGCATCAACTGGGTCGAACCAGACCGGAACCTGATGCTCGGCTTCCATCAGGATGCCGATCACGAAAATCTTGGTCCCTGCCACATCCAGCTTAATTTCGAAGACAGACCCGTCGATCGGCATGAGGCGGCGTTTCTCAATGCGCACCCACTCTCCGTGTTTGATGACCGACTCCAGCAGTTGCCTCTAGCGCTAGGATCGATTCGCTGGCAGGACGGGCAGCCGTCTCTCCCGACGTGGCTGGATTGAACCGTGGCTCGAGAACTGCGGCTACGATACTTCCTCTAGTGCGATTCACGAGAGTAAGAACCCCCGTTTTACGACAATTGTGCCATCTATACCTGGTCTACAGGGGATTATTCGACCTGAATTCGAACCTCGATCCCGTCGGAATCGTTGATGACGAGCCTGCCATCCGTCTCTGTGACTGGTATTTCGCTGCTTTCCAGTCGCGACTGAACAGCGCTGAGTGCACTCTGATCCGGGACGAGCACCTCGAACCACGACAGCCCACGACCGTTGATAGGGGCCGTTCGGTGATGCCACGTATTCGCGCCGATGTGATGGTGGTATCCACCGGCGGACACGAAGGCTGCGGCGGGCAGGGTCGTTTGCACCTCGAACCCGAGTATGTCCACGTAGAAGTCCCTGAACGCGTCTAGCGAAGAAACCTCGAGATGGATGTGTCCGATATCCGTTCCGGGAGGAGCCTGGGTGTTCCCTGTGGCCGCGGCTTCGATAGTCTCGAGATCGAGCGGCTCCGTGCTGATCCGAACACGACCGTCGTCGCTACGGGGCCAGTCATCGCGGGGGAAGTCGCGGTAGATTTCGATTCCATTTCCTTCCGGGTCCGTGAGGTACAGGGCCTCGCTAACCCAGTGGTCGGATGCACCGCCGAGTTGCCAGTGGTCCCGTATCCGAGCCAGCGCGTCACCGAGCGCCGCTCGCGAAGGCACTCTGAAGGCAGTGTGGTAGAGTCCGGCGCCTGACCGATGCCGTGTGGGTGCGTCTGCATCGCCCTCCAAGACGAGTAGCGGGGTGTCCGCAACACCGAGCACCGAATGGGTATCGGATTCGTTGAGCACACTGAGGCCAACAACGTCTCGATAGAACTCGGTCAGCTCGTTGAGGTCATTGACACGGAGTGCAGTTCGTCCGATACGTGTCCCCTGCGGGAGCGTGTCTGTCTTCGATGGTGTGGGCATAGTGGGCATCTTAGAGGCCGATGTTGAGCGCGTATGGCCAGGTGGTTCTACTAATTGCGACCAGTACGAGTGCAGCGCCAAAGAGCGTGGCGTTTTTCAGGAAGTCCGTCATTTCGGACTGACGCTGTTCGGGATCGTCAACCGTCCAGAAGTCGTGCATGACCGGAGTCACACCGAGGAAGAACAGCGCGATCACCACTGCGCCGACGAGTGGGTAGACACCGAGCGCGATGGCAAGCCCGCCCAGGATGAGCATGAGGCCGGACACAATGATGGCAAGCCGGGGAGCTGGAACGCCCTTGGCCGTGGCGTAGCCACTCATTCCGTCGAGGCTCGTAAAGTGATTGAGCCCCATGAATCCGAGCAGGACGCCGAAGACGAGTCGACCCATCAAGAAAGCGAGACCGCCAGCCGTGGTCTCCAGCGCCATCAAGCCGCTCCCTCCGGTTGACCGCCGGTCATCTGGACGATTTGCCCCGTTACGCCTTGGTTCGTCAGCAGGTGAAGCACTTCATCGACGATGACTTCGGGGGCCGTCCACGCTGAGAAATCGGCATCGGGCATTGCCTCACGATTCCCCGGCACGTCGATGAGGAACGGGGCGATTGCATTAACCCGTGCATCGAGTTCGACGTCGAGCGACTCGGTCAGCGTGCGGACCGCGCCCTTCCCCACGTTGTACGCGAGCGTTCCCGGGACCGGATCGATTGCGCGGTCGGAGCTGAATAGGACGACACCGCTCTGCGCAGTGAGATGATCCACGAAGGCCTTGACGGTCAGAAACGCCGTCGTGGCGTGGCGATTCAGCGCGTTTTGGAACGCATCGCCGTCGGTATCGTCGATGCCGCCCATCGAGAAGCCGCCAGCGAGACCGACGATGTGATCAATCGACCCATGTTCGTCGGCAACAGTCTCAGCGAAGGCTTCGACCGCCGTCTGATCGGTCAGATCGATCTGTTGGTACGCTACTGCGTCGGCGTGCTCAGCGCGGGTCTCGACGTCATCTCTCGCCGCTTCGGTGACGTAGGTCCCGATGACGGTGGCCTTACTGTTGATGAGCGAATCCGTCACGTACGGGCCCATGTTGCCAGTGGCACCGGTTACGAGCACCGTTGAGTGTTGTAGTTCCATTACGTTACCTAGTTTGCTCCCAAACCTATATATAGCTCAGGCAACAATAGTGTGACCAAGTAATGGCGACCCAACCACCAACGGCTGATACTGACGAAGCCACCGACGTCGAACGACGGAACGCAGACGTCTGCAATGTCGTCAGGGCTGTCGAAGAGATGGGAGCGAAGTGGAAGCTTATTGTCCTCAACGACCTGCGTGACGGTGAAAAACGGTTCAACGAACTCAAGCGCTCGACAGGCGCGAGCTCCTACACGCTCTCGCGTGTACTTGATGATTTGGGGGAGCAAGGGTTCATCGAGAATCGAAAGGAGTTCGAATCGCCGGTCGCGAGTTATTACACGCTGACCGAGAAGGGGGATGCCCTCTGTCCTGTGTTCGAGTCGCTCGACGCCTGGGGCGAGGACTGGATCAATTAACGCAACCATTTCACAGGCTAATCTGCTCGCTACGTGGAAATTTTGTCTCAGACTTCCGCAACTGACCTCATCGTGCACGGCCCCAGGGTGATTCGCAATCACTAATTGGCACGTAAGTCGTCGAATTTGGCGGCTGCTGCACCTGATTCGATTGCCATGCGGGCTCGGGCGACACCTGCTTCCAGTGACTCAGCGAGGCCAGCAACGTATATCGTCGCACCCGCATTTGCGAGTATTATGTCCCGTTTCGCACCAGTCGAGGCTCCGGTGACGATACTCTCGAGGTCCGCCGCATTTTCCTCGGGTGACCCGCCAGCAATCGCCTCGATATCGTGTGCTTCGACGCCGATATCTTTAGGACCAATACTATATTGTTCGATGCAGCTCCCCGACACTTCGGCGACGGTCGTTTCGTCGTGAACCGCGATTTCGTCCAGCCCTGCCCCATGTACGATTAGGGCACGATCGACAGCTAATCGAGCGAGTACGTCAGCTACGATTGGTACCAGATCCGGGTCATAGACTCCGACCAACTGTGCCTCTGCGCCAGCGGGGTTCGTCAGTGGGCCGAGGATATTGAAAACTGTGCGAACACCGAGTTCCTGACGGGGGCCGATCACTCGCTTCATCGCCGGATTGAATTTGGATGCGAGCAGAAATCCAATCCCGTCCGCTTCGATCATTGCTTCTACCTCTCGAGGTTCGGCGTCGATATCGACGCCGGCAGCCTGTAGGACGTCGGCGCTGCCGGACGATGACGACACTGAGTAACTCCCATGCTTCGCGACCGCTACACCCGCGCCAGCTGCCACGATCGCGCTCGTCGTTGAGACATTGATTGTATCATAATTATCTCCCCCCGTCCCACAGGTGTCGACCAGCGGGGAACGGTCGGGCTCGATCGTCCTCATTACGTCGCGCATTCCTCGCGCAAATCCTGCGATTTCAGCTCCAGTTTCACCTTTCGTACGGAGGGCAGCGAGCAGTGCACCGATCTGGGTCTCGGTTGCCTCCTTGAATAGGAGGTGTGTCACTTCTCGAGTAGCCTCGGCTTTGAGGTTCTCGCCCTCACAGATACGGGCAGTATGATGTTCTATTCTGTCCATCAACGTATGGTATAGAACAAAAAAGCGCATTAGAGTACATCAATCTAACGCTATTTGCCCGACTAGATGACTTCCTGGAGATACTGGGGAGCTCCTTCATCTGGAACCGATTGACGATCTGCTCTCCCTCTAGGGCAGAGAAAGGCGGTATCGACTGCATCCGTTAGAATGGTTCCCATGTCGATTACTTCCAGAAGAGGGCGATGACATCGGGGTCACATTGCAGCTCGGGAATCTCGAACGGCGCTACTCGCGTGTCACGCCCAGTACTTGTGCTGTCGGGAGCGACCATCCGTAGATGAGTGCCGCAATTCGTGCTCCAACGACCATCGCTGCACACACCGCTGCAGCGGTTACGTCCGAGCCGCCGGCAGTGACGACAACCCAGTATGTGCTGCCACCTAGCACCGCACAACTGGCGTAAAAGTCATCAAGCAAGATGAATGGTGAGCGATCCAGCAGGATATCCGCAACGGCACCACCCCCGACGGCGTTGATTGTCGCAATCGCGACAACGCCGAAGGCCGGGATGCCGGCCTGCGTTGCAACGATGGCGCCTGTGGTAGTAAACGCGGCGAGCCCGATCGCATCCGAGAGCAGTGCCAGTGGATGGTTGTCGGCTGACTCGAGTGCAATACTTACCCCAATTGCCAGCCCAACCCCGACCAAGCCAAGACCGATCTCGATTGGTGAGCTGAGTGCAAGCGGAATCCGATTAACGAGGAGGTCACGGGTCATCCCACCAGCGAATGCCGTGGCGAGGCCGACCACGGTGACCCCGAACAGATCGAACTCCTCGCGTATCGCCTTGGTTGCGCCGACCAGCGCAAACGCGATGAGTCCAATCGTGTTCATCACGGCGAATGGATCAACAAACTGTGCGTCGACGATCTCCTGCGTCACTGGTTCAAGCCAGGATAGCAAGCCTGATGAGCGCTTCGCCTCCGGCCTTTATCGCTGCCTCGCTAATGCGTCACAATGGACTGACTATGGATGTTCATTAACACGAACAACCATGCCAGGTATTTCCGTGGGGGCCAAACAGGGAATCTAGATGGTCGAGATCACGGTTGAGGCAATAGTCGATTTCACTACAACAATCTTTGTCCTCACGACGATGCTCTCAATGGGGTTCGAATTGACCCCCAACCAACTAGTCGCATCGCTGAACAAGCGACGACTTATGGCGAAATCCCTAGCAGTAAATATAATCATCATCCCGTTTTTCGCCTATGCGCTCGTCATTACCTTCCCTATGGAAACCGGGTACGCAGCCGGAATCCTGCTCATAGCGATGGCACCTGGCGCGCCGTTTGGACCGAAGCTCGCCGAAATTTCTGCAAGCGACATCGCGTTTGCAAGCGGTCTCATGGCCGTGTTGGGATTCGTCTCCGTCGTGACGATCCCGATAACGGCGGCGCTACTCCTGCCTGGCGACGTGACTGCAGATCCGATCAGGATCGCCCAGTTGGTTGTCGTTGTCCAACTCTTCCCGCTGCTCGCCGGTCTCATAATCGATGCCCGGTGCCCGTCCATCGCTGACCGTCTGTATCCGCCGGTACAACGCCTCTCTGACTACTCATTCGTCGGGCTGATTGTTCTATTGCTCGTCGTCTATCTCAACGAGATGCTTCTACTCGTCGGTACAGGAACGCTGTTCGTCTCGGCCATCGTCGTCGGAGCTGCAATACTGTTCGGGTACGTTCTTGGAGGGCCTGAGCGGAGCACGAGAGAAGTGCTGGCCACTACGACCGCCGCTCGAAACGCGGCAATCGCGTTATTTATCGCAACAACGAGTTTTGCCGACCCAGACGTCCTCACGATGGTTCTCGCGTTTTCGTTTACCGGCGTTGTCGTCGCAGGATTGCTCGCTGCCGTGTGGGGCCGGTATGGCGATAGATGACGGAAAACTCCCTGAGTTACTTTTTCAGTTCGTGAGTAACACCCAAATTGGGTGACAGGGTAAGAACACGAACAAACTAATGCGAGCGCGTGCTACCGTCCGACATGGACGTTACCTTGATTGGAACCGGAAGTCCCGTTCCGATTCCAGAGCGTGGTGGCACGAGCCTCGTTATTGACATTGCTGACGAAACGGTGCTAATCGACTGTGGGCCGAAGACGGTCTACGGATTGATGGATGCCGGCATCGACATGGGAAACATCGAGACGCTGTTTTTCACGCACCACCACATGGATCACAACGCATCGTTCTTCCACTTCGCCTTCACGAGTTGGACCGAGGGGGGCCGTGAATCACTCACGGTATATGGACCGGACGGTACAGACTCGCTCGTCGATGCATTGTACGATATTTATGGAGAAGACATCGAGTACCGGAAGGACATCTATCCGACCGACGGTATCTCGACCATTGACTGTGAACATGTTGCGGACGGGTTCAGTCGGCAGATGGACGGGTGGGACGTAACAGCACTCCCGGTGGAACATTCGATCGAGACGTACGCATATCGATTCGAGGAACACGAGTCCAACTCATCGGTCGTCTTCTCCGGTGATACTCGGAAAATCCAGTCGCTCTCCGAGTTCGCCGTAGATGCAGATGTCCTCGTTCAGGACTGTAACACGGCTCCCGTTGACGAAAATCGTGTGCCGAACCCAGACGATCACTTCGTCTGGCCACAGCACGCTGAAGGAGAACGGGGCTTAGATAGATCCACGTTGACCGCCAACCACTGTGACGCCACAGACGCTGGCGAGATCGCGCGAGACGCCGGTGCGGAAACACTCGTTCTCACGCATATCATGCCGTATCGCGACCTCGACGCAATGCAACGAAACGCCGAATCGGTCTTCGACGGAGATGTGATCGTTGCCGAAGATGGTCTCGAACTGACTCTGTAACGAGGCCGTCTTCATTGGTTGTAGCTTATCTGGTGATGAAATACTGGTGGTCGGTTGTAATCCTACATAACAATTAGTTCACATTCGTGTGTTCGGATTGAGACAAGACGTACGATACCAGCAGAGATTTAGTGGCCACCAGAAAAGAAATGGAGACCGACGATACCGACGAGAATCACGCTGATAAACCCTATTCGGGCAAGGGTTGCGGGTTCGTCAAACAGAATAATCCCTAGCGAAGCTGTCCCAACAGCCCCAATACCAGTCCAGACAGCATACGCTGTGCCGATGGGGAGGTTTTTGATGGCCTGTGCCAGTAGTACCATACTAATGATGAGGGCGACTGCGGTACCGAGCGTAGGAACCGGTTTTGAGAGCCCGTCTGAATATTCGAGGCCGATTGCCCACCCGATCTCAAACAAGCCAGCCAGTATCAGGAGATACCACGACATTTTCAGCTCTCATCTTCCTCCTCACCTGAAGAATAGCTTCTGATCTCCACTATACTGACTGATTCACTTACTCGGCTGTGGGAACCGCTCTGAACTGCCTCTCATATAAGTCGCTTTGATTGACGACTTGGACAGTGGCTGACGAGAGGCTCAAAGCGGTCACGAAGATGCGTGAGTGCCTCTTCTGTCATCGGTGATAATGGTGTGGTCTCAGTATTTCGGGGAGACATCATAGCATGCTAGTGGGTATTTCGATATCCAATAAGTTAAGAATTCGGCTTAGGGGGATCGGTTCATACTGTCTCTTTCTTTGTAGTGGCTTGCCTGCAATTTCGGCTACCTCCCTTCCTCACCAATCGTGCTGGAATCCCAATAAATCCAGTCAGACGTGCGTGCGACGCATTTCGAGTGGAACAACGGATAACCGATTGTATTCATGTTGTCGTTATGTAGCCAAAGCATCTAAGCATGAGAGTGAATAACATGCTTTGTCGGGTGTGGAGAGAATTCGACTCGCTCACAACAACACCTATCAATCTTCACCCGGCAACGTGGGACGGCGTGCTTTCACACTACAGATGCGTTCTCACCAGAACCACTCCCACGTTCGAGATGCGTGCTCATTTGCTGCGAGTCGCCGCTTACTACCCTTGCCGCTTTCCAAACAACCTTTCCACCAATTATCATGATCACCGATGTCGGGATACCTTGTCAAGAAATTCGCCCCGACGAACGTGAAACAACCCAGAGCCCAAAACTACTCACGTTTCGAATTACCCCTAACACCGTCGTCACATACCTTCTTACGAACCACTGCCCTCCAGAGAACCATAGAAGGATAGAAGAAGAAAGATCCACAGTACCGATTGTTGTTTTAGTAACTCATATTCTGATATTTTATCTATTGGTGACATTTTCACATGGGATTCATTTTATGGTATGTATTTACAGGGAGAACTTCACGCCGGTTCTTTTGTGCGCATGTTTTTCGAGAGGGGCGAATGCTGTGCGTCTGGGATAAATCAACAATTATTAATAGCGAAATTTGGAAGGCCTAGGTATGCCGGAGTGTCAAAACTGCGGGACCTTTGTCACAGCAGACTATGCTCGTGTTTTCACACCTGATGGGATTGCTGACCCACGTGTCTGTCCAAACTGCCCTGATGTGATCCGTGATGGAGCGACAGTTCGAAAAGCTCGATCACAACGTCGAAGTTGACTGATACACCCTTAAATCCATCATGTGTAGCTTTTCTTGCCTTTAAAACTACTGCCCTGGGATGGTGCGACCGTGACGATCTCAGTGGTAGATTGCATTCGAGAGAAAGTGTAGATGTATACAGTTGCTTGTCGACTCGTTTCAGTTTCACTTCCGCTGTGGTTGGCTTAGGACTTTATCCATCGCGTCTCAAGTAGGGAATGCAGTTAGCGTAACCCAGCAGATGGCGTGGGTTCTCGTACTCATCCCAAGCCCACCCTCCCACGCCGTGTGCTCATTCCCCTTGTCCAGCTGAAGTAACCAGTCTCACAGAAATACACCGTCCAAGGGTTTACTTGTCGAGACCACGGATTTTGTAGTACCAATGGTTTCAAACGAGACGTCGCCACTCACTCCACTTGCGCAAGAAGCACTCGACGCACTCGCAAAGGGACTTCCGGCTGAAGGAGAGCTCACCTACGACGAAGCGTATGCGGTTCTCAATGAGCGAGAAGATCTTGGGCGACCCGCTGCCGAAGATATCGTCGAACGCCTGTATATGAAAGGCCATCTCTACGAGGTTGAAGGGAAGCTCCGGCTCACTGATTACAGACCTGAAAAGTAAATGGCTTCGTTGGTAGGGTCACAGTGGATTCTCCAAGCCGCCATCTTTAACCTTATTCACATCTTGTTTCGACTACGTCGATAATCTTCGCTGCCGTCGTCCGGATTCGTCCAAGCCGCTCTTTTATCACGTCCGCATCATCGTCCTGCCACGCCGCGAGGTAGAACGCTGATCCGCTTGTGTCCAGCCCGATGTACCGACCAACGATGTACGCGACGGCTTCCGCCTCGACTTCACGTTTCGATCGCTCACACTCATCGTCAACATCGAAGTGCAGCAGTGCGTGAGCGTATTCGTGGATCAGCATCACCGTGAGATCCGCCTGGTTTGCCCGTGCTTTCACTTCGACGATGGGCTGGAGATCGTACAGACTCCGCTGTTTGCAAACACCTTTCGCTTTGCCGTGTTCCCAGTCGTCAGCGTCAACGATACGAACCGTCACACCAAGATCGTCGGCTGCATCTTGGAGAGTGGGCACGAGATTTTCAGCATCTCCTGTTGCTTCGGTCTCCAATTCGGAAAGTGGTTCACCCTCCGTCTGAGACACATCGAAGACAGCTGTGGGCTTGAAACCGACCAGTCTTTTTGACCACTCTTCAGGTGGTGTCTTGTCATATTCACAATCACTTTGCTCGTGGTACTTGGGCGAGTTCTCGCAGTCGGGACACTGCTTTGTGATGATCGGCGCCCAGATCCAGATTCCGTTCTCGCCTTCCTGGACGTGACGATCGAAGTCGGTCCGCCAGGTGTTGTATCCTGCAACTTTCGTCGCGTTCGGACATTGAAGAGTAATCAGGAGCGTGTTCCGATGGGAGTAATCGTGGAATTTCGACTGGACATCTAACCACTCTTGGAACTGTTGACTCGCTCTCGCCTCGTCAGTCAAGGCAGTGAGGTCGTCGATCCAGTGTTCGATCGTGCTGTGCATCTCGTCACGTCGGGTGTCGTACTCATCAAACGACACCACAGAGGTGGTATTCGTCGCCATTAATTTTCGAATACGGACGCTTTTATCGAGCGCCCCGCACCCCTTGGGGGCCGAAAAACTATCTCAAACATAGGGATTCATCGATCGTGGAGCGCATCATCAGCGCGCGTGGCAGCTCGCTAGAATTCGTTTTTTGACTCGGCAAATACCACTTATCGTGGTAGATTTCTCCGTGATGCGCAATTTGTCGTTGACTTCATAGAGATACCCACGGAGTAACAATGTCTCAAGCAGATCGCCGACAAGAAGCTGTTCCACATCGTGGATTCGCAGCACCTCTGTCGCTTGTTCATAGGTGAATGATTCATCTGCATCAAAGCGGGCACGGAGATGTGTGAGTGCCTCTTCTACCATTGGTGATATTGGTGTAGAGTCTGAATCCCGGGAGACTCTATTGACAGCAACTTAGAAACTGGATATGTTGAGAATTCGGTTCAGAAGAGCGGTCACCAGTGTAGCTCTCTATTTTTCTTTGCGGTAGTGAGGAACCCCGCCGTGGTCGGCACTTGATAACGGCTTCTCTAGGTATCGGTCCGGTAAACGCATAGTTAGTGAGATAGCTGTGTTGGTGCTGACTGGAAGAAAATACATCTCACGTCGAATCGCCCGGCAGACCATCGCAAGATACTTTAAGTACTGTGTTGTTAGAGCAAACGCGTTAGGTATGACAAAACAGAATGACTCGGATGACGGGGCTACAAGAACAACTGAGTCAGCAGCGATCCGACTTCCAATCCCGGCACCGAATCCAAACCTATTCCGACATAAGGCTACGAATGATATCCTTCGACTCCTTCTCGACAACCCATACGAGACATTCACAATTCGAGAATTGAGTCGCCTCACCGACCACTCGACATACTCTATCAAGAGCGCCGTCGACGTTCTGGAGGACAATGGTCTTGTCACTACTCAGCCAGAAGGCAATCGTCGCCCCGTTGGGATCAATCGAGCCCGAGTAAACAAACCAAATGATCCTGTCCTCTGGATTCCGCAACCGGAGTTCCACGATCCCGTCCGAATTGCGCTTGACCGACTCTCCACTGAGTTAGATGATGTGCGAGGTGTCCTCGTTTTCGGGAGCGTCGCCCGAGGACAGGCAGACAGGCAGAGTGACATCGATCTGTGGGTGTTGGTGGAAGACTCACGAAGCGAGCAGCACCGAGCCAATGAGATCGCGAAGGAACTTGGACAGAAACAGTTCAACGGGGAGCGCTATGCGTTCCAAGTAATGGTCGAGTCGATAGAATCCGCATACAGCTATGCCGACCGTCTTAGGGATATCTTCACCGATGCCATCACGCTTCAGGAGAGCGAGGCGCTCCGACAGCTCAAAGAGGAGGTACTGAGCAATGCCTGATGACCCATCGACGGTTCTCGATGCGCTCGATCGAGTCGAGGATGCATTTGGCGGGTACACGACTGGTGCACCTGAGTTTGAAGAAAGCCTTGACCCCGAGACAAACCAACCACCAGTAATCCAGCTTCGGAAGGCATGCCGACTCCTCAACGCGTGCCGGACGCTCCGTGAGCATGACGGCTACCATACGAGTGTAATCGAGATGTCGTTCGCTGCGATCGAACGGTCTCTTGAGTTCTATGCACTGTCTGCATCGAACGATTCGATCGATAATTTTCAGAACCATACACGAGCCTACGACCGAGCTGTGGCGCTAGGGGTCTTCTCCGAGCATACGGCTCGCCGTCTCAAAACACTCTATATCGATAATCGGTCAGCGGCGTATTATCGTGATACGGTTGCGACCACAGAGCAAGCCGAGATGATGTTTACTCTCGCGGTGACGATTCACGATCACGTGAAGAATTTCAGTCAACAGTCATATGAATGTCGCTGCGATGGGTGAACGGTCGCAGGGTCAACGTGGGTTTCTATAGTCCTCTGATTTGGTCGTCTCTGACAATTCGTGAATCGACACAGGAGGTCACCTGCGGGACGCTGTCGCTCCGCAGCCCTTCCAGGGCGATATAAACCGCACTAGTGCGTCTTAACCAACGTCAACTCTGCCAATGGTTGTTGGTTACTCTTCGAACAGACAGTGCGTGTTTGCTGTGTCCCACACTAATGTTTGCTGATCATCAGCGGTTTATGCGAACAGTGTCGACTGGTCTCCCTTGGATGATTGCGCTACTTGGGGACGATCACCGACGCCAAACTGACTGGCTGCTGGCCGATCCAGTCGCGAATCACGTTCGCGATAATCTACCTCCACACCGAAGTCCTCGAGTGAGGTTTCAATGCTCGTCTCCGTGATTTCGAGGTGGCCATCGTCGCTAAAGGCTGTCTGCCGCTGCACCGATATCGCTGGTCACTTGCTCATCTAAATCGAGCCTCCACCCCTTCTGGGGTGCGAAATACTGCTCTATTACACTCATGGCTCTATTGAAATCCTCAGCAGTTGATGTGAGTCGCGTGCTGAATACACCTCTGTATTCAGCAATCCGGTACAAGCAGGATATTTGTCAGCCACAGAAATCTTACGCTCACGGGTCTATTTGGATTTCACTCGGCGTCACGGTTACTTGCCTTCCACAATACTCGAAGGTAAAAGCCATAGACGGCGCTTTTTTATCCGTGCCGAGTAACGCATCCAATGCATCAGGATCAATCACCTCGGCAAGCGGTTCTATCTCTAACGGCGATTGATCGGTCGCTTTAGCGACTGCGACAATCACGGCCTTACTTGGTGGTTCATTGGGATGTCGTTCGTACATATACCCTGGCTCACTTTGTGTTGAATCTGATGGCTGTGGCATGGTTTTGCGTTAGAATGGCAGGTGGGACTCGATGTCTTCAGTTTGTTCGTCAATCTGTTCGAGGTAGGGGCTCAGCATCTGACGAATCATGACGACCAACGTATTATCGGTGCCCTCGCCGATGATGGCTTTTTCCTCCGGAAAACCATCGTCAGTTTTCTCCTTGAGCGTCCCGAGCATGACGGCTTCCCGATCGGCTAATAGGAGGCGTCCGACTCTGCTTTCTTCGACGGGCAAGTTCAGCCAGTCTGTTTTGGGTTCCCACAGGACAATTTCGGGGGCATTCTCGCGGACGTATTCTCGAACGGTCGGATCATAGGTTCCGATGTAGACATCAACGCCCTGACGGGCAGCATCCATGATGCGGGCGAAACACCCTGCTTCAAGCATATCCTTATGCGTGAACATGCAGAACAATTCTTCCTCGGCCCGTTCACCGAGAGACTGGCCATATGAGATAACTTCCTCCCGCCCCTCGATCTCCCCCATCTCTTGCGTTTCCGACTCACCCGTCAAGCTTGCTCTGAAGTTCGGCTCCAGAACGGAGTGCATCCACGGCACACGCAATTTGGAGTGTCCCTCGTAGGCAACCTTCTGTTCGTCAGCATCGTACCCGATCAATCCCGCCTCGGATAGCTTGGGGAGATGGACGTGATGGAGACCAACGAGAACTTGCTCGACCTCCTCCGTGGGTACGTCCGCTTCACAGATGCCGTGTTCTTTGGCGTAGATCTCGCGGGCCAGCGTCTCTATATGAATCGGGTGGAACTGGTGGCTAAGACTGTCGAGGATCGTTCGACGGCGGGCATCGGCGAGTGCAGCAAACAGTGCATCGAGTGATTCGGAATCCGCATTCGCCTCAGCACTGATAACATCGACGATGCCCGTATCTTGAAATGCGGTGTGGTCAGTGATCGTCACTGTCCCTCGATTCGGATCGTGGTCGAGTAACCCAGCGACTTCGAGTTCTGGTAAATGCGTATGGTGCAAGGTGACGAGCGCCTGCTGAACCGTTTCATTCGATTCTTGATCCCGAGGCGTCCCGAGGTGAACGAGCTGTGACGCCAGGTCGCGCCGGGTCAGGGACTCGGGTGCCTGGTCGTAAAGTATTCCGAGGAGGTGGCGACGGTTACTGTTTGCGAGGCTCGCAAACAGGGTGTTTAATCCATCCCTTCCCCCGTTTCCGACCGCCTCTGTCTTCACCATGTAGTACCGATTCGATTGAGGTTCCATAAGTTTCACCGTCTTTTATGTGGTTACTGTCCCCCCAGATAGCATAGAGAACGTTCGGATTGAAGCACAGGCCGTGGAAGCAGAAAATGACGGCTAACGTATCGTAGAGCGAGAACCCCGAACATTTCGGTGTCTGTTGAGGGATCTGCGCCCTGTATTCAGCACGCCTACCGAAATTAGTACCACGAGTATGTATTCGTAAATGCGCTCGGTCGCGATTTCGGCCTCAGAGATTTCCGGTAGCATTTCGACCAGCTCCGTGTCGAGGTGGTGGGGCCCTCGTAGCTCCCCCAGCAAGTGTGGAGCCGGACCTGTTCTTCCGGGACGTTCGAAAGCGCCTCGTTGAGCGCCTCGACATGGAGGCGCGTGGCCTCCTTGACCTCCTCGAGGGGTTCGTCTGAATACACCGCTGTGTGGCCGACAGTAAGGAGTTCGGGTGCATCGATCTGGAGGGTCATCCCGGTCTCGGCGACGAGTTCGTACTCCTCTACAACGTTTGCCACAAATTTATTTCAGGAGCTTTTTCAACGCTGATCTGATCTTCGATTTCGCTTTGCGCTTTGCATACTGTTTTGGGTTCTTAACTTTCTGTGCAGTCCCAGACGCTTTCGAGGCGCCTGTTTTCTTCCGAACCTTCCGCTTTACTTTCCCTGTCGTCTTTCGTTTGGCGTATTTTTTCGGATCTTTGGCCGCCCTCACGAGTTTCTCGGCTTTCGATTTCTTACGATGGATGTGAAATGGACCGATTTTCATGCCTCTGCTAGTTGCTGCTCTACTGTATAATGATTACCCTCATCGCGCTTATGAGGAAGTGGCGTGTACTCATACGTCATTTCTCTCCATTCCACCCTCGATATAGGAGTGAAGCTATACAGAACTTGTTGACAAAGTAGTGGTTTTCCCATCTATTTTACCCCTGTCTTTTTGTAGTATTATACCGTCTGGATGGCTGTATGGCTGTATGGCTGATTTAATCGTCAAAGCCGCAGTGAAGGAACAGCTTGAAGGACAGAATGTTGCCGGTGACTTCTATGACGCACTTGACAAGGAAGTCGCAACGGTTCTCGAAAACGCTGCCCGGCGAGCTGAAGAAAACGATCGTAAAACCGTCCAACCCCGCGATCTATAGCGGTACGCTGTCTCCGGATTTTTACGTTTGGTGCTTGAAGAGAATCTACTGGCCTCGGTTAGAATTAACTCAGAAAAGATCATGAGTACGAACTCACCGCAGACCGTGACACTGACGGGACGGCACAGAAATGCGCTCAGTGTGAACGGTTTGCCTTCGACGTCCTCAATAGCAATTTTGGTGTGGATACTTCTCCCTGAAACGGTATCCCAATCGGATGGTGAAACACCGCCAAATGAGTCGCAGATTCGCCCAAGCCTAATTGATGATTGACTAAGAAGCTCCGCTGCAGTTACTGACAAGCCCTTTTCGGTTTTTATAGGATATCGTCACCGCGGATGGCAAAGTGGTTGATTCTGTCCTTTCCGCCTGGGGGTTTTCGAGCAGCTAATTACCGTTGGCTGCCGAAGATCTCGTATGGATGACGAAACCCATGTCGAAGAATGTGCAACCTGTGAAGGGGAAACCATGCACAAGATTTCCATAGAAATAATCGAAGAAGGCGAAGATGATGGAGAAGGGTTTTCACGAGAACCATATCGTACTGCAGAATGTGTAGAATGTGGTACGGAAACAAGACAACGTATGAATGATGCCTGAAGAGGCGTGAGAAAACGTCTGGAACTCCTTGAATTGATGGCGTTAGCAGTGGACAATCAACAGTACAATACTCCGGATTTCGGATGAATAATATCCCTCCTCTCGCCACCCTTCCAGTTACCACGGGAAGCGATTCAGCGAGATCGGTGTAACAGACTCCATTTTGACCGGTGGCCTTCCTGCCAACGTACAGGAACAAGATCCAAATCAGCCTGCTGCCGAGGATATCATCGAACGACTCTCCATGTGCGGCCATCTTTACGAAGTCGAGGGCAAGCTTCGGCTAACCGACTATTGAGTAATCGGCTGACGGCGCCTCTCGTGCCGTGTCTACGCTCGTGGAATGGGTGTCAGTCCGAGGGTAGCGAAGTCGTCTGGGTCGTACGTCAAAATATGCTCGGCGTTTTCACGGCGGGCATGGATGCTTATCAGATGGTCAGTAAACGACAGTGTGTGGTCGTCGTACGCGCAAAATTGCTCTCCAGCCGCCCAAAAGAGATCGTCTGACACGTCCAAGCTGTGGATCGCCTCCGAGTCACGGAGCGTCTCGAATGCTCGTGTGGCTGTTGCATGGTTGACGTGAGAGTCGAGCAGGGTGATCAGTTCGTCAACGACGTACTGGTTCGTGAGTAACGGCCGATAGGGTAAGTCCGGCAGTGCTTGCATAAACTGGGTCGCTGCCTCCGCGACTGGCGAGTGGGTATCAAAGTACGGGTACAAGCCGCTTGTATCAAGAAAGAGTGGTGTCGCGCCCTGCCCTGGTGGTCTGAACGCTGGTGGAACGAGTGGCGAGTCGTCTTCGTCACTCATCGTCATCCCCATGTGGACGCTCGTAGAGTGCGTCGTCAAGCTCATCCGGGGCGAGCGGCTCACCACGTCGGCCTTCATTGAGTGCGGCCATCTCATCGGCGACCGCAAAGAGCGGATCGCTCGGGTCTGGCGCGTCATGGGCGTCGATGTATTCGGTAGCGGCTTCGCGCAGTGCCTCTTTCAGCGATTTTCCTTCCTCCTGTGCGAGACGGCGAAAGCGGGCGTATTCGGCGGGATTGAGTTCGGTTTGGACGACTTTTGTATCGCCGTTCGTGTTCGACATGTTCATGGACACCTCCATGTCCATGGACACCTCCATGTCCATGGACTACTATGTAGCCAGGATACAAAAACATCCCTTCTCTCGTCCTCCTAGTCATTGAGGAGCAATTCAGTGAGATCGGTGTGGCGGACTCCATTTTGACTGATGATCCTCACCGCTGAGGAGGCCCTTTCTAGTACTTTCCTCACACGCATACCTTTTCACTCGGACAGTGTCTTGAAGTGGTACTAGACTCACGGGAAATCCTCTCGGTGGAAAATCGCTTCGGAGGTGGAGACGGGTCTCCAGAAACTCCGCTAGAATGGCGAGTTTAATGACTTTCTGGAGGATAGTTATTAGAACGTCTGATAGTTGGGCTATTTAAAGCTCTCAACTGAAATAAAATGTTTTTACGCCTGTTCCACTAACGAACTCCGTAGCAGCGAATGCGAAGCAACGGACGGACACAGTCCGTCCGTAGTAGCGACGTCTGTCGCTGCTCTCACCGTTTTCCCGAACCGCGCCCCATAGCACCGCTCTGCTAGCACGACTCCTTGGTCGGTAGCTCTCTACGGTTCCACCCAAAACGGATCTCCATCTCGGCCAAGATTACACTGTCGTAATTAACGCCCGGAAGTGAAGCGTAATCACGCCAGAACTGTTCCTCCTCATTTTTCCACCTCGCAGGCGCGGTAGGAAAAGCGGGAGTAATTACACCCCACAGTAGCCAACCGTTCGTTCCGCATCGAAGGGGGGCGCAACTTGCGCCCCCCTTGTCATCTGTGGAGAAGTCCCCCGGAACCGCTTCGGGGCACGATTACGCCCCGCATTCTGGGGATAATTACGACAGTGTAATTATCGCGCTTCGTCACCCCCCTGTTCGAGCGCAGCCCGCGATTGTTCGGCAGCGAACTCACGGAATTCGTCCGCATCAGCGACCAAGCGGGCAACCTGTCCGCCCCGCTTACCGGGTTCGAAGCGAACAAGGTTGTTCTCATCGTCCCACTCGCCCGACCCACTGACGCCACCGTCTCGCCGCGTGTGACGCGCCAGCAGTTTCATCGATCGCTGCACCGTATTCGTGTTCGGGTCTAGAATCCCTGCGCGGGTTTCCAACCGACGACGGCATGATGACGAATCAAGTTCTAGCTTCCCGCCTTTCGTTTTCTGTGCCGATTCGATGAACTCGCGCCACAGGAACGTCATGCGGTGTTTGTTCCCCGACAGGGGAGAGTCAGCGTCCTTCCGCTCGGCAGCCAGTCGTGCGGCCGTCTTCCGTTGAATTTCGAGGTCGTGGGTAACGTCGGCGTTGATCAGGTCGCTCACGTCCACTCGGTCGTGTTCCAAATCGGCGATTCGAGAGTTGAACGACTTGATTTTCCCCGTTCCATCGTGGGTATCACGGTCTTCCCAGAGTGTCTTGTTGATACCCTGCTGACCCTTCCGTAGTGAATTGAGTTCCTTGTAGATTCCTCGAACGTGAGCAATCGCGGCGTCGGCCACGGCCTCGGCGCGGTCGGCACGATTTCGTGCGTCGGCCAGTTTCTTCTCGGTGGTTTCACGATCTTGCTCCAGTGTCTCCACGCGTTGCTGGAGCGATTCGATCTGCTCGGTCTGCTGCTGGATCACCGCCCACATCGTTTCTCGGCTTGGGACCTCCTGCTCGGTCGTGACTGCGTTCGAGGTGCCCGGCTCTGCCATGTCTATCCCCATCGCGGCGGCAAAATCTTCGTCCGATACCGCGTTCTCGTCAGCTTCGTCGGACGACAGTCCGATCGACATCAGTTCTCACCTCCGAAATCTGTCGTCCTCATCGACGCTCACCCAGTGGTGGAAGTCCAAGATCCTCGGGTGACAGCTCTTCCAGCTGGGCAGCAACAGATGACACGCCCTGTACCCTGGGGTCATAGATCTCGTGGTGAATCAACCAGTTGCGGGCTGTCGTCTCTGACACGTCGAAGTGCGCGGCAGTACCGACGATTGTTCCCACTCGGTCGTAGACAGTCCGAAGCTGCTCTGGATCACGGTACGGATGGTGTTCGAGGTCGTCGGGTGTCGTCAGTGAGGTCCGTCGCTGTGGAGTGTTTCTCGAAGGTGTGGAGGAATTCGGAGACGACGAACTCTGCTGTTCGTCCGAGGAATTCGCCCACTGATCTAGTCGGCACTGCTCATCCGGCAGCGGGGAAACTTTACAAGATGGGGCTTCGTAGTTTCGAGTGCTCTGGGACATAGCTAAGCGTGATGCTTGGGTGTGTTCTGTGCCAGAGGTGGCCGGTGCGCTTGCGAACGAGTGATTGGACCCACGGACGTTCGCTGCTTTGCGCACCGCCGACACCAACCTGAGAGCCATGCGATTGTCATGCGACGATATCGCTTGGCTGCTGGATCGGGAATTGACCTCCGGCGTGGCTATCGCTTCTCATCGGGGTGTATTATTTGCACCGTCCTTTACGGCGTAAACACCTATGAAATATTGGAACTTATTCCAACATTTCTGAGCGGTATATTTTGGACCAAATAGTACACCTTACTGGCGATTCACAGATATGCACTCATTCAGAATGGATTTTAGATGTCGGTCGTGCTTTTGCTCGGAATGACTCATATAACTCAATGCCCCAGCCGACAAGCCGATCGTCTGAACTCTGGATCATGGCAATATGGTTACCATCCCCCGCTTCATTGTACGCTGCAATAGCAACTTTCCGATTGTCATATATTCCGATTCCCATTGTCTGGGATTCTTCCAAAACCAGAGGCTGGTAGTGGTCATACCGTTCGGATTCCACTGCATAGTGAGTTCTTGAATTGTCTGCGGCTTTTTCGTACGTTGGCCAATCGAGGATAGCTTCCGATTCAATACCAAGTTTTAGCAACCCATGGTAGGCGTGAAAAAGTACGGGATTATACACTGAACACATACATCGGAACTTATGGATATGGGGATCATAGAGATCAAGACAAGTCAAGAGAGCCGATGCGGGACTACGAGGGTTCGAGACGGACAGATCGGCTTCAGCGAGTGCTTCTACTGGAACCGTCGCGGCATCCAGCGGAAGACGCTGCAGCCACGGTATCTTCTTGATGAGCTGCTCAACAACAGTAGATAGTTCGCTGTATGCCTGCAATGCATCTGATCCAACGGCTGTGATTCGGTATTGTCCGGCATCCTCCTCAAGCCATTCATACTGCACAAATTCGGTGAGAGTACGTCGAATCGTAGCTTTCGACGGCAAGTTGCTCGCTGTCGTCTGAAGATCCCTTAATCGATAGGGGCTCTTTGTAAGTTCTTGTAAGAGTATGAGTGGGTGGGCAGATCGCGTTACAGAGGAAAGCTGTTCGTCCGTGATCGAGTATAGACATTTCTCCATCTCTTCTAGAAGGAGTTTTCCTCCAGCGGTTAGTTCGGCTCCTGAATCAGAACAGCGGACAAACCCATGATCCTGTAGCCCGGCAAGATACGGAGAAACCGCTTGGCGAGAGAGGTCGATATGATTCGCGATGTCAGTTTGAGTAGTCGGGGTTGCAAGATCCCTAAGGGCACGAAGCATTGCAAGACGCGCTGAATCCACAATCTCGTTGATAACGTTGCGAATAGTGAGTGCTTCATCTATCAGCGGGTGCTGTACATCGTGAGGGGTAGCAATCACGGTTTGGTATCGATAGTGCTTATTCGGCTGTTCAGTCTAATATATTATTTGCTTTGGAATATCGTCCGTAATCTAGTTGAGAATCTGTATTTATAAGGATCAAGAAATAAGAGATTAGGATTGTCCCTATTAGACCACTTCAATAGTACCATCCACACCCATAGCCTGGCCTGGAGTACAATGGGTTTATCTAACTCCTAGAGTGTTGTGCGACTATGGGTTCAGAACCGCGGCAACCACCGGCCCCATCGGGCCTCCCGGTGCTCGGTCACACTCTCGCATTTGCGCAAGATCCGTTTGAGTTTACGTATGATGCAATCGACGAATGCGGAGATATCTATCGATTGGTGCTCCCAACCGAAGAGATCTATGTTCTAGCTCATCCCGATTATTTCAGGCAAGCGCTGGTGGACGACGTCGAGGCATTCGGCAAAACAGAGGATTTCCAGAAGGCATTCGGCCAAGGGGTGCTCGCTACCGAGGGCGACCAATGGCGCCGACAGCGGAATATCCTCCAACCACTGTTTCACCGCAAGCAAGTTGCCGGCTACGGGGACTACATGGTTGAGGCAACACAGCGTCGTCTCAAGACGTGGTCGGCAGGCGAAACTCGGGATATCGAATCAGAGATGCAAAATCTCACCCTCGAAATTCTCTTTACGACACTCTTCGGCCGCGAGCTAGCACCAGGAGAGGGTAACGAACTCCGAGCCGCATCAGATGGTCTCAATAGCTGGTTCGCACCAACGTCCTGGCTGTTGCCGAATTGGATCCCAACGCCATCACGCCGCCACTTTTCTGAGTCAAAGGAACATCTTCGATCGGAAATTCGCCGACTGCTTACCGAACACGGAGAAGGGTCACAGCCAGACAGCCTCCACCAAGAAACACTCTTATCAAAACTTGCGGAGGCCCGCGAAGCGAGCGGTCAAGACCATTTGAGTACCGAAGAGGTCGAGGGACAACTGCTCACGATGCTCTTTGCAGGATATGAGACGACTGCAGCCGCTCTTGGGTTCGCCTGGTACGCATTAGCCCAAAATCCCGAGATTCAACAGGCGTTTCATGAGGAACTTGATACGGTATTAGGCGGTGAGCCACCGACACACGCGGACATTAGTGACTTAGAACTGACACAGCGGATTGTGACCGAGACACTTCGTATGTATCCGCCAGTACACACAATTCCCCGCCAAACAACGCGGGATGTCAAAGTCGATGGGTATCAGATTCCAGCGGATACGCAAGTTCATCTTCCACTCCTAGCGATACACCGTGATGAACGATTCTACGACGATCCTTCGTCATTCCATCCGGATCGGTGGACAGCAGAGTTTGAGGAATCACTGCCTGACTACGCATATATTCCATTTGGTGGGGGACGGCGGACATGTATCGGGCGAGAATTTGCCTCACTAGAAGCAACACTTGTGCTAGCGACGATTGGTCAACACTGGACGCTTGAATGGATGGGTGAGGAGGCGGTTTCAATTGAGCCCGAGATGACGATGAAGACGAAAAATGGGCTCCCAATGCAACTTCGGCCGCGGTAAGCATACTCGTCGCTTCTATGTCAGTAGATTTGGTGGGTGTGTGAGAAAGACCTATTAGCCGTCACTAGTCCTCTCACATATGGAGATTGTAGACAATGAGTTGACAGAGGAGGAGGGACTCCCAGACGAACGCGTAGTAAGGTTCGAGCAGCTACTGGATGAAAAATCCGAGTTGGAACTCACGGAGACGATGGCCACGGTCTGTGATATCCATATAGCAGCATTCCGTGTATATCTCACCGTTCTCGACCATCCTCACAGCACGATCGCTGAAATTGCCGACATTCTCGACCGCGATCAGAGTACCATTGGGAAACAACTGCAACCACTTTACGAACAGGAGTTGGTCACTCGGTATCCACGCACTGTCTCCAACGGTGGCGTCAAATTTCTTCATGTCGCTCAACCACTCGCAGAAACCACGGAGTGGCTACAGCACGAGCTGGATAGATGGACAGACTCAGTAATGGCCCAACTGACACAGCTTCGCGTGACCTAACTACTCAACTACTAAGAAGCAACCTGCTGACGATGAATCAAATACTTCAATGTAACTCAAGCTGACACTGACGTTAGTATGGGATACTAACCTAGGGAGAAACTGACGCGTTGTAATCGGATATGGCAGACAGCGGTACGTCTGACACCCCATATTTCACGAGAGTATGCTAATTCTTAACAGGTGTAAATGAGGATGTCTGTTGATAAGTTATCTTCTCGCCCATAAAATTTGACTATTCGAATAGGCGAATATTCGCCTATTTGTATAGTCGAAAAGATGAATGTCCAACCAATAGAACGGACATAAATTCCAAAGTGACTAACAGTGATTACTGTGCAACGACCTCGTGACTAAAGACGAGAGAATTAACACAGAGAATAATACCCACGCAGCTCACTCTCCAAGTGACGCCAATCGACTATCCTCGGATAAGACTTCACGTGCTAAATCGGGCCGAATACTGAACGAATATTCGTAATAACTCCCTCCATGAGGGCCCTCATTCTTCTCATTGACATCAAGGAATCCCTTAAGCGTGAGTTTGCTGAGGCTGTCGTGGACTGTTCGATCAGAGACGACCTGGGCGTCGATTCTTTTTGCAGCAATCGTGTACTGCTCATACACATGAGACCGCTTTGCGGGTGTTCTATCCTGTTCATCGAGTTTCAACAACCCATAGAGCGTGAGTTTTTCCTGTGTCGGAATCTGCGACAGCTCGGCCATGATTTTGTCCTTCTCGACGATCCGATCGGCAGCCCGAACATGAGCTTCGCGAACCATGGAATCGTTCTCATCTCGCGCGAGATCACCCGATTTGTAGAGACGTTTGAGCGCTTGCCGAGCACTCCCGTATTTTTGGCCGGCAAAGGCAGCACAGAGGGGGATGACATCACCTTCGAGGACGTTTTCGTGGAATGCCTTCTCAGCCCGTTGTTCGAGGATTTGACGGAGTTGGTTCGCATCATAGGGTGGAAAGTGAATTTCATCATCGCATAATGAGTCTTTCACGCGTGCGCTCAGGTTATCACGGAATGTGAAATTGTTACTAATCCCGATCACGCCAACAAGCGTATCATCGACGTTTCCATTATCGTTGCAGCGCGGGAGTTCGTAGAGGATGTCGTCGTCTTTGCCGATCGAGTCGACTTCATCTAAGACAATTAAACAGTGCGTTGCATCAAGGTCGTTGAGGTGCTCCCAGAGCATATTATAGACCATTCCCGCAGGGTATCCCGTCGCTTTGATTTGCTCTTCTGGGGGACGGAATTCATTCACGAGATTGGCTGCGACCTGATAGCTAGAGGAGAGCGTTTTGCAGACGAGTGAAACAGTATGGAGATCGAGATGGTCGTAGTCTTCCTGATCCGTCCGGAGGCGATCAAGGACAAGTTCGGTTGCGAGTGTTTTCCCAAGACCGGCATCGCCATAGAGGAAGATGTTCTTGGGCTGGGCACCGTTAATCACAGGACGGAGAGCGGATTGATACTGTGCTAACTCATCGTCACGGCAGATGAGTTGGTCTGGAGTATACGAATCACGGAGTACGTTCTCGTCTTGGAAGATCGTTTTATCCGGCGAAAACTTCTCCAGACCCATCTTGCAATAGGTCTAGATAACATATGATATAAAACCACGGTTCACGAGTTTCATGAGTGGGAACTCTTTAAACCACCCCCTCCCCCCATTCTTCACGAGAGTTTTTACACGAATAGGGGGTGGGGGTAGAACCTTCTCTCTAGAACCACTATCTATAAGTTGCTACATCTACAACCATAACCGTAACACAGCTAACAACTTTATTTCGTAGTAGAGGTTGTTTAGAAGATCGTCAGACATTCTTTCTGAACACACGCTTGCGAACCAACTCTCGTGAAAAGTGGGGGGAGGGGGTCAT
>NZ_CP085332.1 GCF_020614375.1 Haladaptatus salinisoli
TATATGGGTTCCCATAGTAGTCTATAGTACGCCATAATGCTGACAAAACTATGAGTTCACACACGACAATAAGCGTCTCTAAGAGCTTCCGTGAGCAGCTTCGGGAGCAAATCCCGAAAGGTGTGACGTATGAGGCATGGCTACGGATGCACCTTCCGGAGGAGTTCTTCGACGAATGAGCGTTGAACGCTTTTGCCGCCTTGGCGTACTGCAAGGTCTCGTCGACGACGTCCCTGGAGAACACCGAGAGGAGTTCCGCGCGTTGGCCATGCAGTACCTCGACGCGAAAATTGAGCGTGTGAGCAGGCCGGCACTCCGGGCCATCTTCGGTCTGATACTCCGGCAGCACTACTCTGAGAGAGGTGCCTGTGTATGAGTGACCGACGTCCACAGACTGACGATGAGTCCTGTGGCGCGGAAACGGATGCGGGAACGCCCTGCCAACTTGACGCCACCCGCGACGATGGCCGGTGTCATCACCACACCGACGAAGACGAGAAGAAAGCAGGCAGACCGACGAAACTCACCTACGAGCGCCAAGAGCGTATCGCGGCGGCACTGGAGGCAGGAGTGCCGGTCAAGCACGCAGCTCCCGCGAACGGGATTACGGAGGACACGTTCTACCGCTGGGCGCGACGCGGTGAGGAGCAAGAAGAAGGCGAATTTTCGGAATTTTCAGAGCGGGTTACGCGCGCGAGGGGTGTCGGCAAGGCAGACTTGTCGAGACACGTCGTCGAGATAGCCAAGGAGAAAGGCGATGCTCGCACCCTGCTCCGCTACCTCCAGTATATCGACGGTGGCGAAGAGACCCAGGACGATGAGAACCACGCCGGCCTGAATCTCGTCGTCCCTGAAATCGCCCAGCGAGGTGATGCCGAATGACCAAACGAAAACAAACCCCATGGGCCGACCTTTTCGCGGTGCCGTCGCGCGTGCGCGCGAGGGCGGTGGAAAAACTCCCGGCGTGTTGGCTCCACCGAGAACCGGGAGTTTCGCCCAGGGCGTATGAAAAGAAAACACCCCATGCGTTATAAACCATTACAAATAGACAATGTGGCCAAAGTTTTCTCCGTGCCGTCGCGCGCGGGCGCGCGCGAGGGGGAGCGATGAGTAACGCCTCGAAGTGGCTGACGGCCATCCAAAACGGTGCGTATCGCGTCGCCACGTCGGACAGCGACCTCCCTGAGACCGCCGAGAAGGTCGGTGAAATGGGCGGCTACAACGTCTACGAGACGGACGACGGTCCCCTCCTCAAGCAACGCGGCCACGGGCAGTCGAACGGCGAGGGAGAGATATGACAAACAACAGCGGTTTCGCAGTAGTAGCCATGAGCAAAAGCAATAGCATCAAACAGCGGTTTCGCGACATAGTCGAACAGCACGGCAGTAAGAGCGACGACAGCGTCGAGCAGAAAAGCGACTGGCGCGACGACGCGAAAGGGCGTGACTTCGCGGGGTCGCACACGATCGACCTGTCGCACCTCGACGACGGTGAGACGAGCACGGCCACCAGTGACGCGGATGTGACGATGGGTGCGGGTGAACTGCAGAAGCAACTCCAGGGGGTGCAGCGCCGCCAGGGAAGCATCCGCCGGACGGGCAACCCCATCGTCGGTGGCGTCGAGGAGAAGGCGGCCAGCGCAGAACAAGCGCCCACTCCGGGAGCAGTGCCAGATAGCGAGGGTGGAAGTGGTGACGATGGTGAGGGAAGCGACCGTGACGTTTCGACGGACGACCTCCTCGCGGGAGCTGCCGAGAGTATGCAGTCGATGTACGGGGCGTATCAGGAATTCCACGCTGCAGTGGATGCACTGACAGACGCAGGGATGTCTCCCGAGGAAATCAATGCAGGCGTGATTGAGCGCCTCGACACGGAGGAGAACTAATGACGCATAACACGACAATCGTCCAAGAGGAGAACAGCGCGGTGTACAAAGTGGTGGTTCGACTCGACGTCACGGCACTGGATGCGGCGGGCGTCGAACAGTTCGACCCGACGACCGAGACCGATGACACGCGGAACAAGACGCTGCTCGAACACTCCCCGCTGACGGCGGTCAACGTTCTTGAGTGGGAAGATGAGACGTCACTGGTCATGTGGGATACGGTCGACGAAGAACTGAAAGTGAAAGCACTGGCGGACGGGACGGACGTTGCCTCCGGCACGGCACTGGGCGAAGTCCTCGTCGAAGTGCGGGGTGAGTGAACCGTGCTGTACTACGTTGATCGCGACCTCGAAGACGCCGCGAAAGGCGAGACTGAACTCTCCCTCGTTACCGTCTCGTACGAGGGCGAACACTCGGCACTCCCGACGAAGGGCGCGCTCCAGGACCAGGGCTATCTTCGTGTGCTCACACCCCTGGTCTCGGGCCAGCAGTACCCGACGCTGGTGCGTGACGAAGGGCTTGGCTATCTCGAATCGAACCAGGAGGTCGCCGTGAGTTACCGCCCGGAGGACGTCGCCCGGACGTGGCTCAACTCGAATTACTTGCCGCCTGCAGTCTTCGGCCAAAGCGCCGACAAACGAGTACAGGATCTCGTCTTCGACGCGCTCGATATCGAGTGGCGCGGGATGAATAACGAAGGCGGCAACAGAGAGGAACTGTATGCAGTGCTGGGCGAGGAGATGCCGGACAGCGAGTACGAGGACGACCCGCACCCGTCCCGCGTGCAGGAACTCCTCGACTACACGCGAAGCCAGTTGCAGGCTGTCGCCCCACAGTTCGACAAGAGCGCGGACGACGTCGCGACGGCAGGGAAGCAAGAACTCGCGTATCACCTCGCGGAATACAATCGTTCGCGGGTGCTCTCGGAACTGGAGAGTGAGACGGACGCCGAGACAGCGGACACGGAGGGGGTGGCGTAATGTCGTCGACGTTTGACCTCTCTGGCGCCACGTACCGTTATCGGACGCCCGACGGTGAGGAGTCCGAGCTCGACGCGGATACGATTCGCCTCTCTGCGAACTTCGTTGTTGTGTCGACGAACGAGGACGGCGACCTGACGATGGCTGCAGACCCGACTACGCACGAGCGGATCGTCCGCGTGGATGACACCGAGGGGGTGGCCGTCTAATGCCGTTTGATGCGACCCGCGTGAAGAACAACCCGGGCGAGATCCAGCAGCATTTCACCGACTTCGCAGCGGGCGTGACGTCCGTCGATTCGTGGATGGTCCACGAAGAAGGCCGTGGCTACGTGATCGTCACCATAGAGTACACTGCCTGACATGGCAGACCATCCTCGAGAGGACGACCGCGTGCTCGCCTGTGCGCATAGCATCGACACAAAACCCCACTCGGATACCCCCTCTCAGGGTATCGTCATGTGGGGGTTAGAACCACGGGTTGAGGATGGAAAAATCGCCCTTTCCGGCGGCTATGCGATCTTATTCGGCGAGCACGGGGTGTATCACACCTTTGTCGCTCCACGCCGCCCGACATATATACCGGCCGTGGAGGGTGGGCGCACAGTCATCTTTCTCCAGGTGAACCCAAACGTCCCGCATAGCCTCACGTTCAACGCAACGACCACAAGCCGTGATGAGGGGGAGGGCGGGACTGTCCGCACGACATATCCACAGCTCAAAATCGCAGCGATTGACTGCCGAGAGTCAATGGCGGACCCCCCTGTCTCGCTGTACAACCGCGATTCCGAGTCAGTGCCAGAGGGCACACCGCTGTCATTCGCCCCTCGTGGCGCGGTCGCGCCGCATCGGCGGTTGCGGCAGATAGACTCCCCCAGTGTCGTGGGATTCCAGTGGGGAAGCGACGCATCGGACTCAACCAGTTCATTCGAAAACTAACAGAACAATGGCAATTACTGAGAAAAACGTCACATTCCAAAGCAACGACGACCTGAACGAAGACAACCTCCGAAAGCTGGTGCGCGTTCTCACGGACGGGAGCGGTAACGGCTTTGTCCATCGTGGGTTTCGCATGACCGCCGACCACACGAATAACAATATCACAGTCGATGATGGACACGCGCTCATCGTCGATGATACCGGCGACGGTGCCTATACGGCAGAACATCCGGGGGTAACGGATGCGTCAATCGACTCCACAACGGTGAATTATCTGTTCTTGACGATTGACCCGACGGTAAACAACGACGTCACCATCGAAATCAACACGTCAGACATGCCGGCACGAACACCGGCACTCAAAATCGGCGAAGTCGACGCGGCAAGCAGCGCCGAGCCGGTTGAAACAAACCACGGTCGGAGTGGTAAGTTTGAGTCACTCATCGTCGAAGACTCAATCACCGACCCGGCAGGAGTGGAACACACTGGTGAACTTGCGGACACCGCTGACTTGTCGAACTACTCGCCAACGACGCATGACCACGCGGGGGACGACCTGGGGGCAGATTCGCCGGTCAATTCTGTTGCGGCGAACTCGGCGACTGTTGGTGAGTTCAACGGCACTGTTTACGCCGAACCGGGAGAGGTGCAGTCGGCGATTGACACCGCCTATGCTGCGGGCGGGGGAGTGGTCTACTTGCATCCTGGCCACTCCTATTCGTCGTCCGGCGAAGGTGGCGAAGTCCATATCAAGAAGAACGTCTATCTGTTCGCCCCCGGTGTGACGTACACCATCGACACGGACGTCAACGGGTTTTTCGTCGATAATCAAGCGAAATTGTGGGGGTATCCCGATATCCAGTGCACGCTCGGCGATTCGTACACGAGTGTGGCGGTTCTCTTCGACCAGGGGCGGTGCGAAGACGGAACCTACGGGTACGGACCCGACTCCCGCAATCCCGCGAGTGTCGCGGCAAACATCGAGAGTACTGGAAGAGGTGGTGCGGGCATGAAGTGGATATGTGTCGACGGGGGGATTGCATTCACGCAATCCGATGTGTGTGTCCGGAACTTTTCCAGTTGTCTCGAATTCGACGCAAACGATTACCACATCAACGCGAATCAGATCAACGGCACGTTTTCGGGCGCGACGAATATTATCAGAAACATTGGAGGCATTTGCCGCAGTAAAATCTCGGGTGTGATTCAGTGCGCGACTGGTGGCCCAACCGACCGCGTGTTTTGGAATGAGGACATGGCCGGGAATCTGGCCTTCACGTACGTCGGAGACGTGTGGGACCCCTACGGCACATCGGTCAGTTCTGTCGAAGGTAACGATATGACGATTATCACCAATTACCAGAACGCATACGCGGTAATAGCGCACGTCGACACGTCACTCGATGCCCCGCGGTCGAAAGTCTACGGCTTCGGGGACTCAATGCGGTACGGCGTCTGTGAGACCGGCGAAATGTGGGAGCACAATTACTACTGGGGCGGTTGGGACGTCCACCATTACGATAGCTCGATGACAAAAACCCAAAAGATGCGATTCCTGCCAGACGGCGAACTGCGAGTCGATGGCCCCGTCAATGGGAATTACACGTTCTAATCCGTCTCTTTATTTGCGCGTTTGCTCGCGTATGCTCCAGAAACTGAATTTCCGGGACAAAAGTCATTATATCCCGGCGACACCTAAACATAGACAATGCCAGACACGACCCCCACCGACGCAGTCGTCGAGGACATTCTCACACTCGACAGCCTCTCAAATCACGGCTCACGAGCGGATTGCTTACTCGCACTCGCCTACATCGAACACGAGAAATCAGGGCGCGACCGGCCGTTTCCAGAGCAAGCCAGGATAACCAGCTCGCATCTCGAACGAAAGAACATCCCGCAACAAATTCGCGACCGGCAAGAAGAGTAACCCCACTCCAGCCCCCACCATTCTGCGGTTAGTATGCTATACTAACTCGTGTTCTACCAGCAGCGCCAGCAAGTGCTGCTCGCAGATTCCGTGTCCGGCGCCGTCGATCGTCGTCTGTACCTCAGTGTCGCAGTATCGGCAAGGGACAGTGTGCATAGTCTCTTTATCGGGGGCGTTCGTGCGTGCCAGTGTCGGTTGGATGCTCATTGGTCGTCGTCGCGGTCCATGTTGTCTCGCGTGACATAGCCGAGGGTGAATCCACCGAAGAAAACGACCGTGTGGAGGATGGCATCGGCGACGGGCGTCATCGGTCGACCTCCTGTGCCACTACGCCGGCACCCGCACCTCTCAGCATGGCGGTCGTCGACGTGCATCCCTGACAGCGGTGTAACACCCCGTCGTTGTCGGCGAAGACGCGGAAATACTCGGTACTCACTTGCTGTCCGCAGTTGCCGCACGCCCTCATCGGTCGTCCTCCTCGCGCGTCTCGACGAGCTGGTCGGACGAGAGGATGGGATGGTCCGCGGCGATATTGTGCCCGCACGGCGCGAGCGTTGCCGTCTGTGGGTCGGTGACAACGGCCGCTTTGATAAGGTCGCCACACACGGGACAGAGCCAACCACGGTGTTCTTCGTCACTCATCGTCGAACTCCTTGCCCGACTGATAACACGGCCAGCACGGGACGCCGTGCTTCTCCCACAGAACGTCACAGTCGCATTCCTTGGCGCTCTCGACGGCGTCCTGGTGCTTGCACGTCCGACCGGTGTCCGCGCATCGGTACTTGAACTGTGGGCACGTACAACGGCCATCCGTGACGGTGTAGGTGTGTTCTTTGGGGTCGTCGTACGACTCGTTGATAACGTTGTAGACGTCGGGGGCACACTCGACGATGAGCATCTCGCCGACGCGGGTTTGGTTGGCTTGCAGTTCATTGGGTTCTTGTACTGCTGGGTTGTAGGCTGACATGCTTCGTTCCACAGAAGCGCTGGTGACGTGCGCTAACACGTCGCCTTTCTGCGAGGCGTCGCGCTTCTTACCTACTGGTAGGTACCCCACCCTCTTAGTAGTTGCGTATCATTATTGCGTATTCATACATAACTACTAAGTGTAGACTTGACGTATGTTTTAGTACAGCCGTCACGCACGACGGCGTATGAAGGAGGACATAGATTTGAATCCAACCGATAACGCAATCCTCGACCGACTCCACGAGGGGCGTGCATCACCGTCGTATATCGCACAGAAAGACGACTACAGCCGACAGAACATCACGAACCGACTCGGGCGACTCGTCGAACACGGCTACGTCGAGAAGCTCGCACCCGGTCTCTACGAACTCGTGTACGATCCGCGGGGTGAAGACGAATGACCGAGTGTGACTTGAACCCGACCGATCACGCGATCCTCAACCGACTCCATAAGGGACGCGCCTCACCTGCGTATATCGCACGGAAAGAGGACTACAGCGCACCGAACGTTACAACTCGCCTCTCTCGACTTGTCGAGCACGGCTACGTCGCGCGAGTCTCGCGCGGGCTGTACGAACTCGTCGAGGACCCACGTGACGCCCGAACGACCGACGTCGCTCCGTGGCGACACGAAAAGACGTTGCGGTACCTGTATACCGAGAAAGGGTATTCGCAGAAGGAAATCGCCGATCTGTTGGGGTGCTACAAACCGACCATCGTCGAATGGATGCAAATCCATAACATCGAAACGCGAACGAACCTCAAATTCTCGCCGGACGAACTCGAAAAGGCCCGGGCGGCTCTCCCGGAGAGAGGCACATGAGGACGCGGGTCCTTGCACTCACGCTCCTCTTTCTCGTCCTCGTGAGTCCCATCGCGGGCCTCGCGGTCGCACAGTCCACCACGACCACCACGACAACCCCGAACGCGACGACGGCCACGGAGAACGCGACAGGCAACAACTCGACGGCGAACCGAACGGTATCGCCACGTCCGACGGTGGACCCCTACGGACAGGGGTATCTGAACAAAACCGGGAGGTACGGCAACAACTCGACGCTCGGCGTCTACAACAATAGCACTGGAATGCAGGAGGGCGGCGGTGGAATGTTCTACAACGCGATTCTCGACGGGTGGCTCGCGATTGTTGGCCACATGGTGGGCGCGCTGCTCACCTTCGTCGACACACTCCTCGATATCATCATCAAGATGGTCACGGTGACACCCGCGCCCGAATGGGGCGGTGGGTGGTACCAGAGTCCCGATAACGGTATCTGGCCACAGCGATACGCCGACTGGACGGAGCGAGCGCAACCGTGGACCCTGTTTGTGTGCATTATGTCGACGGGAATCTACCTCGCGTTCGGTCACCGTGGGATGGGACTCCTCCCCGCGCGCTACGAACGCCAAGGGGCGAAGAATTTGATTATCGCGTGGGTCGCTGGCCTATGGGGCTGGCAACTCGTCGGGTTCATTCTGAACATCGCGAACGCGCTGTCGTTCGGCATCGCCCAGTCCGTGACGGACCCCACCCTGTTGACCTCGGGGCTCAAAGGAATCATGGCAATCGCCCTTGTGCTCACGCTGTTCTGGAATGCGTGGATCTTGCTCGTCGTCGTGAGTCTTGTCGGGATTCGCTACCTCGGTCTCACCGCGCTCACCCCCTGGATTCCGTTCCTGATAGCACTCCGCGCAGTGCCATTCCGCCCGCTCTCGATGATCGGGGACGGTCTCACCAAACTCTGGGCTGTTCTTGCACTCGTCACGCTTCCCGTGTCGATTGCACTCAGTGTCGGCTTTAGTCCCGTAACCGCCGATATCTACCGGATGAACGGGATGCAGGGAATCCAAATCATGGTGCTCCAGCTCGCCACGGCAATTGGGTGTCTCGTCTTCCCCTACTTCATGTTCCAGAAGGGCGGGAAAGTGCTCGGTGGTGTCGGTGTCGCCGGAGCTGCACCCACCGCCGACGGGATGCGAGAGTCCTATCAGAACCAGCGCCAGCGCGCTTCAGAACTCAAAGAGTCGACCAAACAGACTGCACGACGCGGACAGGACTTGCACCGTGGCCTTCGGGGGACTGACGCGGCACACGGCACGGATACGTACCTCACGGGACAGGCGGGCCGGCAGACGGTCCAGACGTACACGAGTCCCATCAAAGAGCGTATCTCGTCTATCCGGGGGGATTCGACGACTACTGACGCCGAGTTACAACACCTCCGGGACCAACGTATTAAGGATCTAAAAGCGAACCATGACAGTAATGAATGAAATCACCGACGTCGAGGGCGAACCGACCACTGAACGAGGCGGGAGCGGGCTGTGGTGGCGTTTCAAGAAGGGGATGCTCACGCTCATCCTGTTGTCGGTCGTCTTCGTGGCGTTACGTGGCGGTGTCGGCGATGTCGGTGCACTTGCGGTCGCGATCGTCGTGAGCGTGTTTGGCGGCCACTTCGTCTACGGCGATGGCTGAGCCGCGGCGGTTAGTATATTGTACTAACCAACGTGTCGGCGGTTCGGGCGGACATGTCCGCTCAGAATTGTGAGACTTTCCTTCGTTAATTCACGCTCAGGCGACTGACATACTGGCGTTTGCTTATAAAGAACACCGCGTTACGAGTGAAATCACTGCCGTTTTCGATTATAATCGGAAGTGAATTCGGTGCTGGTAACGTTATCAGGGCCGAAGGTTAGTACAGCATACTAACGTCAGTGTGCGATAGCGCACACTCGTGTCAGCGAATTAGGTGAACATGTTCACTCAGGTAGCTTACACGAATGACCGATAGCGGTCATAGAAGACGATCGGTTGATACGAACCGTCGCTATCGACGGGAGATGGAAGTGGAGTTAGGGATAGCGCTAACTCGTGTCAAACGGTTATCGGAACTTGTCCCGATAGATTGTTGATACCAACAAGTGGGGATAGATTTCTTACGTATTCAATCTGGGACAACATGTTGTCCCACTCCACTGACGCTTAGTATAGACAGCGGAAGTAGACGTTAGTATAGCATACTAACCCAGCCATCCACGGGATTCATGCTACTCCAGCACACACCTCCAATTGTGGGGAGTACGACTCGACTCATACGATAACCCATTCAGTACCCTTCCCCACACTTCGACTGCTATTGCTGTCGCTGGTGCTCACGAATAGTAGTGTCGCGAAAGCGCCATCTGACAGGAGTCCTTATCCTGTCGTCCTCTGGCGCCGGAACATGTCTGAAGCCCAGACCTGGTTCAGTTGCGGGACGAGCTGTGACAAACTCGCCAGTAACTACTATGTGCCACGTTAACTTAAATGTAACCTATTTATAACACATCTATAAGTGATTTGGGAACATAGATACTCCCGCGGGTCAGCTAACCCGTTAAACTCAACGTGGGGTTGCATGGTCCCATACGTGGCCTGTCGATTTCGTTTCCCACTCGGCTCATTTCGGTGGTTTATTCGCGGGGGATATCCCCCCGTCTACTCATGTTCTGCTGGTTTGATACCCCCAAATTTCCGTTTTTCTCGCCTTTGTAGTCGCTTTCGAGGATGTTCGATACCGATTTGATGGACAATTGGATGCGAGAACCAGCGACGACGAACGGGAGTTCGATACGGGTTTGATACTCGACTGAGCAGGTTAGTATTGTATACTAACGACCGATAAACCAGATGCTGTTATATCTTCTTTAGTCATCCATGCCGAAAATCCACCAGCGCAAGCGCGTGCCAAGGCTGGCACGCCGGAATGTCTGTTCTTCCTCAACGTATCTCTGTAGCGTTTCAGTTTCGTCACGCTGCTCGATTATCATGCGCTTCTCGCGTTCCAACCGCTCAACAGTCTGTTGTAGCTCTGCAACACGCTCATCACGCTCCCGTTGCAGTTCTTCAACATGGGCCTCTAACTCGTCACACTCCTGTTGCAGTTCTGCAGAGCGTGCGATACAGGCGCGTATCGCACTTGCAGTACTGTCGTGATTTCCCGTGTCTTCCTCGTGCTCGATGATCTCCTCGTGTTCCGAGTCTGCAGTAAAGGCGTACCGGGTCATGTACAGAGTTGCAACACTCCGACCTCAAAGCGTTACGTCAGACGTCTGGCTGACGGTCGGGAATCTCGGCACCGATTTCGTTAAATGACGGCTCCAAGAGGTTCTGCCACAGCGCGAGACTGGATTCATATCTGAGCGGATAGATCTCGTAAACCGTTGAAGCAATCTTCTCGGCAATCTCATCCGGTGTGAGGTCGTCCTCGTCACGGAGACGGTCGAGATGGTCGAGTGCAACCCGAACCGCCTGCCGCGCTTCGGCGCGTTCGTTAGGATCCCCAAATGGCAGTGAGAGATATTCAATCGCGAGACGGGGGTCGTCGATATCATCCGGGACACCGTCGCGATCGCCAAGTACATGATCGAAGTGGATTTGTGTGCCGACATTGAACCGCCCACGCGCACGAAGAAGCTTCTGCTCGTTTGTGTAGTACTCGCCGCTGGATTCGATATCTTCGATAACGTCCGTCATATTGCGCGTTCGGTCGATGTCGATATTCACATCCACATCAGCAAGCCACCCATCCCGCATAGTCGCGTATTCAATCCCCTCCTCTAAACGCGCCCCGAAACGGTCTGGATCGGCATAGTAGACAAAGCCGAGTAGGTGTGCAAGCCCCTCTTCTAAGTAATCCTCCTCGGGGTCGCGGTCGTGAAAGACTAAGTCGATATCCCGCTCACCGACGTGGCGAAGTAAGAGTGCAAAGTCGAGAATAGAATCATAGAGGCGTTGCCGGATCTTCGCGCGGACATTCCGCTCTTGTTGAGATCCGTCTTCAACACCGGCCTCACCCAGGAGATAATCTTTGTCGTGCTGTGTGAGAAACCCACGGCCACGTTCGGGCGACGCCGGAGGGTTGTCGTGAACCATATCTGTATATGGATATGGCTACGTCATAAACCTTTATAGTATTGCAACCCCACGCTCTAATTGTACCGATGGCAGACTTCACAAATGTCCCGGCACGCCCGGACACAAAACAGCGTATCGCTGACCTGCGCTTCGACATGCGCGTCAACAGCATGGACGCTGTGCTCCGGGAGCTGCTGGAGACCTACGACCAGAAAAACGCCTAAGCGTACCACACGCACCGCTCAGCGTTATGGTCGTCGTGGAAAACGGCCGAAGGGTGTTCATTCCCACGTGATCCCCCTTGCGGCCTACAAGAACCCACGGCCAACCGATCTCTGGCAAGATCGGCAGACCATACAGGCGGAGCGGGCACAGACCCAGTGTTACTCCGTACTTTTCGTACGGCGTAACTCGCCATAAATGTGGCTATCGCATATCCATATGCGAAATGCCACAGGTCCGTGTCCGTATCCGTGAGAGCTGAATCGGCCAGCTGCGACGTAAGCAACCAAATGTCGACACACAACGATACAGATAACGACAGCACGGAAACCGGCCTCGCGACCGAACTCGACCGGATTGACGGCAACGTCAACGGTCTATACGCACTCTTTAGTGACCTCAAAGACCGCGTTGCCAAACTCGAAGACGAGAACGAACGCCAGCGGATGATGATTCAGTCGCTCCGCACGCAAACCAGTACGCCAGACGGAGAGATGGCGACCGATGGAGGTGTCGACGAATGAGTGACGAAAATAACGACCGGAGAAACACAACCGCCATCGTGAATCTCATTGATAGGGATAGGAACATCAACGATGGTGGTTTCTTCGAATCATTCGAGTTGGTTAATGGCGCGCCAATTCCCCGAAAAGGCGAATACGTTGCCACATCGAAAGGCACCTTCGAAGTTGTCACAGTCCTTCACGACGGATACGGGTCGGGCGGATTCGTTCATGCCCCGGAAGTCCTACTCGAAGTCAGGGTTTTGGACGGGGAAGACCCATTCGCCGCGGCAGAGGACGGAAACGGAGGTGTCGCCGAATGACGTCGCGCATATCTGCCACTGTTGAAGACCGTGTGAAAGAGAAACTCGACAATCTCACCCATGTGAACAACAGCGCACTCATCAACGACCTCCTCGAGGCGTATCTGTTTGGAGGCGACGACCCCATGTCGATGACGACTGAACAGGCTGCACTCAAACACGAGAAGAAGAAGCTTCAGCACGAACTCGAAGAAGAGAAAGAGACCTTGGAACGCAAACAGAACCGTCTTCAGGAAGTCCTCGACGATCTCAAAGAACTCGAGGAGAAAGGTCGCCCGGAGGACCTTGTCGAGAGTTTCGAAACACTCAATCGAGTAAACGGCTCGCTCGACGTATCGAATCCCGCGGTTCAGACCCATGCAGGTAAACGCGGGATGGACCCCGAGAAATTCCTCGGAGAGTTCCGCGAATGGCGTGAAGAAGAAGGCCACGCCGACCACCCAAGCACGCGGTTGAAAAGCACGACCGTCCAAGAAACCACGGCGGACGACTAACCAACGGTAACCCCCGTTTCCACTGGAACGCATTTTCAGAAAGGTGTCCCTCCCGGTCCAGTATTATTTCATATTACGGTATTACTCTACATACTACTATACTACTTACTACTTACTGTAGTGTAGTAGTGTAGTAGTAGTACGAGACAGCGGAAACAACGGAAACGGTGGTTGGTGTGGATGGCGTGACTACGTGGTCCGTGTCGCCGTCCGTGGTACGGTGGTTCGTGTCGTAGTGCGTCACCCGTGTTTTACCGGTAGTTCTCGTCCAGCCACTCAAGGAGGTTGTTGAGTCTCCCGTTCGCGTCCTTTGCTTCCTCGTGTGCTGTCTGTGCCTCGTCTCTCGTCTCACGAACCTCCTCGTGCAGTTCCTCGATCTCTCGCCGTAGGTCCGAGATGTGTTGCTCAACCGCCGAGGGTATCGGTCGGGCGTCTTCCCGCTCGAGTAGCTCCTCAACCGCGTTATGCCCGCGCGGGGTGAGTTTGAATATCCGCTCGGGTATCCGCTCGCCTTGGTGCTCGTGTGCTACTACTTCGACGAGACTCCAGTCGAGGAGAATATTAAGATGGTAGTTCACCGATTTGCAGACACCGTTTAGTTCGCGCTTTGGCGTCTCAGCGGGATAATTATCGTTCAACGAGAACAACAATTCAGCGCGGTTTCCACGGAGTTCGTCGAGCAGTGCGTCCCATGATTCAGGCTGTTGCATAACAATCTTTACAACTTCTACCGTCAAATAATTACCGGCAATTGCCCATCAAATCCACACTCCCGACACTAATAGAGGGGGAGAGAAGGATGGGTAGTTGAGAAAAGGTAAGGAAATAGAGACACGGGAAGGAGGGGTGCCGCAGTGCGCGGCGAGTAGGCAAACTGACTTTCAACTCTTTCAATAATATACAATTCCTTACATAT
>NZ_CP085333.1 GCF_020614375.1 Haladaptatus salinisoli
GCTCCTCCATCGAATCGATCGAGAAACGACTGCCGACGACATGAGCGTCATTGATCCGCCACCACTTGAGGTCTTCCAATCGTTCGAAACGCTCGACGCTGGTGGCACGCAGTTCTCCATCGCTCAGCTCGAAGCGATCCAGGCGGTTCTCGCAAAGTACCATCATTCAATATGGTGGGAGGGAGAAGAATTGCAGCTAGAACGCCTCCTCCATCGCGTCACAACGATACTTGAAGGAAATTAACTCCCATACCTACATCCTGAGTAACTGCCAGCTCACCGATACTGGCCCCTCTCTACAGGCGGAGCGGGCCGAGTGCCTCTGAGTCACGCCCCGAGGCGGGTCACAGAGGGGAAAGAGCAATTAGCGCTCTTCCTGTGCAAGCTGTAAGATCCACTGCGTAAACGCCTCAGAGTCAATTGGGTCAATCTCTTCTTCGTTCTCGATCAGTGGAGAGAGCATGTCCCCTGCCGTGAGGAGCGAGAAGTCGAGATCCTTTGTTGCCGGGAGAAGGAGATACGTTCGCTGTCCATTGTAGGTCGCTTCTTCTCGTTGAATTACTCCTGCTTCCTCCAGGCTGGTTGCGAGACGGCTGCCGGTTCGGCTACTTACATCAAGTTCCTTCCACAGCTCGCTCTGGTAGATACCCTCTCGATCGGCAATGAGTGCTGCTGCACGTGTTCTGAGATCATCCGATGTATCTTGGGATACGTCTTTTGCGTGTTCGCTCTCTTTCTGGGTGGGGATAGGAGAATCCCCATTTGTCAGCTCTAGTAGATAGGTTCGGTGTCCATTACTCGTTGTCTGCTCCCGTTTGAGGAGGTCCTTTTCCTCCAGCGAGGTTGCAAGACGGCTACCTTTGCGACTCGTTACATCGAGTTCCTTCCAGAACTCGCTTTGGAGGAGCCCATCGCGAGAGCTGATTAGTTCGTATGCTCGTTGTTCGTCTGTAGTGAGATCATCAACTACGCTCATTCGCCTATCTGTCGCTAGGAGATCAACAAATAAATCTTCAGCGTATTATCGCACGCATTTCGGACGATCTGCTCACGTTCCACTTGTACTGCGAACTGAAACCAACAAAAAAGAAAACGACGCAAACGACGTGCGTTATTTGAGTATTCAGCCACGGGTCTCGTGCTGGAAGACCGTGATCGCGGTCTCACTGAGGAAGCGTTCGGCAATCACATGCGATTTTTGTAATGTGGGCCGCCATTTTTACTCGCGTTCGTACGCTCCCCTTCACTGATGCCCCCTTGGATTGTCCCAGCGTCCTCCAGCAACCGCACACGCAATCGAAAAGCTCTCCTCAGTTGTCCGTCGTGTGACCATGAAAGTCCACCAAGCGGGGATTGGCACATCTAGCAGAAATCCCTCTCAACAACCAATCGGCTATACTCCGTGTATCGGTGCCCCGGGTGTAACACGGTCATAACGGTGCGGCCTCACTTTCGCCAGACAGCATGAGCACAGCGGTAGGGATATTCGTCACCACTAGCAAAGTCAGCTCGTCTCGAATGGCGTTCCCGTTCTCAGTAATCTGGATGTAGTTTCTACTAATGGGGGCGAATGCGATTGTTCATCGCCATGCATCCAGTTCTGCTGCAGCTGCACTGTCGATCGCGATCCATGCATTGTCTTTCGTGATATCTGCAATGATCGCTGTCTCAGAGGTTTTCCCAGGGAGCGCCGTATCCACCGCAAACACGACATTGGAGTCCAGATTCCCTGTGCCCAAGGTGCCGCTTTTTGAGTCGGTCATTATTCTTAGTTGCTGCTGGTGATTTGTCGGCTATTCTACTTGCTTGGCTCTACTTCGAGTTCAAAATTACTGTGGCTATAAAAGGCAATTCTGACCGAATCGTCAAAACAACAGTACTATGCTAACGTACTGCACTATTGCGTGTTTCCCACCGTTATTCCCTTGTGGTAGAATAATAGTTAGACACCGCTAACACGACGCTAATATCGGAAGAAATGTTCATTCAGTGGGTTGTTAGTTTTCTATTCCAGTAATGAGCACTGGTGCTGTACTTAGTATATGTCGTATTTAATATGCAATTTAAGAAATGTGAAGGTTGGAGACTCTTGGTAGGCTCATCTGAAATTACTACGTCTAATGGTAGTTGTAATCGGTGATTACTACCTAATACCGCATTCAGACTACTCATAACAAAGTGTGATCTGGTCTTCTGCTATGTCGCAACATGATGGAAACCAATAGACTTAGTGGGAAGGTTAATCGAAGAGGGTACCTAAAAGGAATCGCAGCAACCGGCATAGGCGCTAGCCTCCTTTCTAGCGCCTCTGGCCGCTCACGTGCCGCCTCGAATAATACTACGCACGTAGATGGGGACGATATCTTCCTCGTCTTCGGTGCTGATACGTCATCAACCGACCTTGAATCGTGGGTCGAAAATAACAAATGTGACATCAAAGCAAATTCGCAACAATCCTCGGCGGAAGTCATCCAGTTTCAGGATGTCTCCCAGCTGAATATCACTCAGCAGGGTGTGGCCGTTGCTATCTCCATTGATGGTGGTGAAGCAGACGCAATTCAGCGCACCTACCAGAATAATGAAAACACGCAGGCCGGGAGCGCACAGTCGATAAACGAATCGCAGGAAAAAGAGAAGCAGACATTCAAAGATGTCGGGAACGCATATGTAGTCTTCGCAGAAGAAACGAACTGCCGGGAATTTTCTGGATGGGTCATCAGCGACGATGCATATCAGAGCGAGCAGTCTGCTGAGGCAACGGTCGACCAAGTGCAAGAGGTTGAGCAGGCTAACTATAGTACCCAAAGTACTGCTGTCGCTATCTCGGAAGGCGGCAGCTATTCGCGGGCGTATCAACGGAGCTATCAGAAGAACAAGAACGTCCAGACTGCTGACGCGGTCGCAGCCAACGTTGGCAAAGGTGATTCTCAGAGTGCTGAATCGTCAGTTGAACAGTCCCAGACCGTTGATCAGTTGAACGCCAGCGAGCAGGGTGTCGCAATCGCGATTGCTATTGGTGAGGGAAGCGTCGCAAAAGCTTGGCAGATTAGCTGCCAGTTCAATGTGAATAAGCAGCTTGCCACTGCCACGGCAGTTAACATCGATCCGAAATCACTCAAGGAAGTCACTGCGAGCGCAAAGATGAAGGGTGATTTCTCGAAGAAGGATATGACGCATTCAAAAAATGGATCGGATCAGTCCAATATACAGACTGCGTCAGCCAATATCGAGCAGTTCCAAGAGGTTAGTCAACTGAACGTCAATGAGCAGAACACAGCCGTTGCCGTCGCACTTGATGATAGTTCGGCGACGGCGACGCAAGTTAACTACCAGGCAAACCTCAATGCGCAGGTTGCCGAAGCAACTGCGCTAAATATTGATACAGGGCAGTACAAGGCGTGTAAGGTGATGAAGGGTACGGATATCAAAGGTGACGACTCCTGGGCGGTCGCATACGATAATGGCAAGCAGACTACTCAGCAGGCAGCTGACGTTGATATTACGCAGGTTCAGTTTGTTGAACAGCTGAATGTCAATGAACAGCTCAGTGCTATTGCTTTCGCTATAAACGATGGCAATGCGACGGCAGAACAAGCTAACTATCAAGTGAACACGAACGTTCAAAAAGCCGAAGCAGCTGCGGTTAATACGAGTGATAGTAAAAGTAATAATCGCAATAATGGGAGTGACAACCACAATATGAGGAAAGCAGCGGGAATGATCCTCCGCACCTAAGCTAGTATTCAATACTAGTACTACAGATCAATAATTTACGTACATTGCGTAGTTCTTGATAATAGTTTTCTCGCTGATGTTCATAAAGGCAGTTATTGATACACGACGGCCTTGATCACTCATCACCCCACCAGCGTAGATGAAGAGTATAGTGGGTGATGTCGGTATTTCGTAGAGTTTGAAACCCCTATAACTAATACACTCACAGTGGTAATTGGTACCATGGCAACACGCCAACGAAAAGTGTACCTCCGTCTAGTGTTGACGATTCAATTACTCTCTTGGATTGGGCTTCTCGTGCTCGTCTGGATAGCTGCAAGTATTGTATTATAGAATAAAAGCTGCGAGATCCAGTTACTCCCACCACTGATCGCGCTCGGGGAAATGCACAGTACTCCACCCAGTCAGGGCTATCGAGACGCGCCCGTTGTACCAGTTTTTCGCCGCACCGTGAATGCACACTTGCTCACCTTCTTCCATCCAGGGGGCATCCGACGCTTTCCAGCTCGTGAACTTCGTTCGCCCACTCTCATCTTCGATAAGTCCAACTTGGGCAATGCTTGGATTCGATGGCTTCCATAGCTGGGTGATCGTTCCTTTGATGCTCACCTCCTTCCGATTCACAACCTGTATATCCGCGATCGGAATCACCTGCCCAGGGGCTGCCCGCAATTCCTCGTACACCCTGACGACTGCACTCATCACGCCTGTCCCATTCACAACCTGTTCGGCCAATCGCCGACTGATCGCTGCTCGCGACCACCCATCGAGTTTCTTCGTTAACCGCATCGCTTGCGTGTTCACTGCCGCCAGCTGCTCCTGAGCCAACTCCTCCAGCACCACGCGCCGTAGAGAATACTTCCTCCCGGGTTCTACGCGAGGTAAATCGGCCAAAACAGGTCCTCATAGAGTAGCGTAGGTTGGATATTCACAGTAATACTCATTAGGTATTACCCTGTAGTCAGTAACGAGGACGATGCCACGTGTCACCACCAAAGGCCAGGTCACTATTCCGAAGGAGATTCGCGACGCACTCGGGATTGAGCCAGGTGACGAACTCGCCTTCGAGAAGACCGATTCCGGCTACATGATCCAGAAGGAAGAACCGACCACTGCGGAGGGCGACAACCCCTTCGAGAAGTATCGAGGGAGCGCCGAGACCGACGAGACGATGCCCGAGCGGATGCGCCGGCTTCGCGGTGAATACCCCAGAGACGTCGACGACGAGACGGATGAAGACGCTAACTCAGAGGTTGACGTGTGACGACGGCAGTCGACACGAACGCCTTGCTCGCATTACTCTACGAGGATGACTACGCCGACACCAGTGAAGCAGAGCTCCGGCGTGCCTACCAAGAAGGACGAGTCGTCGTCACGTCGGTCGTCTACGCCGAACTCGCGGCTGACGGGCATTTCGATACCGCGTCTGAACTCACTCAATTCCTGAAGGACTTCAGCATACAGCTTGTAGAGCCATCCGAAGCGGCCCTGTTTCGGGCTGGCGAACAGTTCCAACAGTACACCAAGAACCGACCTAATGGCCTCCAATGCCCCTCGTGTGGCACGAAACAGATCGTCACCTGCGAGGAGTGCGGCGAAGATCTCGCCCCGCGCCAGCATATTGCCGCAGATTTCGTCATCGGTGGTCACGCTGTCGCTGACGCTGATGCACTCATTTCCTTCGACAATGCATTCTACCAGACGTATTTTCCGTCACTGACTGTTTCTCCCGAGTCAGCTACCCACGACTGAAGTTGTGGGCTTCCGCGCTGTTATCTGGATTGCAGGCGCTAAAACCCCGTCCGTCAGGGCGGAGAGGAGTCACTGTGAAGGCAATGTTCATAGCGGCAGTTCTTATCCTCGTGAACGTTGGCTGGTCATCGGTCTCTATCCGGTTTGCGGTTCAAAGATGTTGGCGATACGAGCGATGATTGAGTTTCGTGCGGTTGGATCAGAGATGATTTCGTATTCACGTTGAAGCGTATCGTCTTTCGTCAACTGCAGAATCGTCACCTGATCATCGGTGATGAGCTGGTCGATATCTTCTCCGACGACCGTTCCAGATGTCGTGACCACCATTGCATGTGCGTCCACGTCTACCGCGATCGCGAGAAGGTTTGTAATGTCACCCTCATCCGGTCGTTCGTGTACCGCAGCGACGACGTGGTCATTTAGTAGTTCGTCCTGCCCAAAGACGTGAACTGGAACCTCCTCGCCCGACCCATTAGTCACGGTCGTATCTATCTCCGTCCGCAGCGTTCTGTTTTGCAATGTCTCGGCGACCAACTGTCGTGCGGTTAATTGTTCTTCGATCCACTTTGCTCCCTGGTCTGTGAGATGGTATTGGTAGAGGATTCGTTCGGTTGCCCGTGTCGGTTGGGCGATAAGACGGCAGTCTCTGCACAGAAGTCGGTGTTTCGCTGTTTCGAATATCGTATCGCAGTTTTGGCAGAAATTTGCAGTCTCTGATTTCAAATAATCATGCGATTCGAGAACCATTTCACACTTTGGACAAACGACGCCGTCATCATCGACGAATTGGTCGTGTATCCCTTCGTAACCACACTCGACATGACGATATCGCTCCGTCCGAATCGTCTCTGGAGAGTCACAAGACGGACAAGCGGACGTATACTGCATTCCCTTCGTCTCACAGTGAGGACAGATATACTGTTTCTCTTGAAACTCTCGATGCAGCCGGTCTTGTTCTGCGAGCGTTTCCAACACTTCGAAGGTAGAGTCGTCGCGTTCGTCGAGGCGAGCTGTCGCTTCAGGATATGTGACCTCGCCTGTTTCGATGTCGACGGTCGGATAAATCCCATCCAACGAGTCCTCCCAGAGGTCGGTCATCAATCGGACTGTCCCCGGTGAAGCCATGCAGTGCAACAACAGTAACCAAATATTTAATTATCATCCAACTACTAACAGTACTATTAGATTAGTTGCATATTCTCTACCCAAGCGAATTGCTGCAGTCAGTCGGTGATAGTTACAATGTCGTGACCAGAAAACGAAGTACAGAAAATGTCGATTTGGCGTTTGAGTCCCTGATCCAGTGTTCGATAGTGTTTCTAAGACTGTGCTGACGAATGATTCACGGAAGTCTTAATCGGGTGAAAACGGAGCCAGAGTCGAACCCGTGTGTCACCATGATCGCGGAATCGTCCACACAATTCGTGCCCTCGTTCGAAAAACCGCCACGTCATCGGATCAATTCACCTCTGTTCGGCTGCCGCGTGAGTATATGGTGCGTTTTTATAGCAACCGCCGCTACCAGCGTCGGCTAATCACCGTGCTGGCTGTTCGCCGTCTCATCCAAGAGACAGACAAATTGGGCGGGCGGCAACGGCGAGGCATGCCGTACTCATCGCACCAGTCAAACAGTGAGAGAAGCCACCACGACTACCAAACCAGGTGGGACTGAAAGGGGGCCGGGCGCTCGATGCATTTCCGACGATGCAAGCACCACAACGGAGTGAAGAACGCAGCGAGGCACGGACATCGAGTGCTCCGGGGCTTTCGGAGTGATCAATCACTCCCGCCTAGAACTCACTGACAGATTGCCACCACTGGCAGCTGCTGTAGTAGCAGTTCGCACAGAATACCGGCCATGTCCCTGACAGCCAGCAATCAGACAAGAGGCACTGAACTACTGTTCCACAACCGGACATAGCGATCGCGATCAGTCCCGACAAACTGAACAAGATACAGGTAGTTCCTGTTTTGTTGTCTCTACAGCGAAACCGAAAACCAATTACGGACGTCCGCTCAGAACAACTATTTACACATCGACGTCGTCTGGCCACAGAATGCATGGACGACCACGTGCCTAGAGTTTCAGCTATCACGAATAGAGAGGAGATTCCGGAAGGCCACCGTCACAATTTCGACCTCATTGAAGAGAGTCGAGGGCAGGTAAGCGGGCCATTTGCCGTCCTCCTGAATAGTCCAGAAGTCGGTGGGAGGGTCGGTCATCTTGGGACGTACATTCGCTTCGAGAGTCAACTGTCTGACCAGGAGCGAGAGCTGGCGATCCTTACGACCGCGAGAGAGTTCGACTGCGCCTACGAGTGGGCAGTCCACGAACCGCTCGCTCGTGAAGCGGGTGTTCGAGACGAGGCTCTCGAGATTGTGACTGACCGACGAAGCGTCGATACCCTGACTGTAACGGAGGCTATAATCGTCCGATACGGACGGGTACTGCTTCGAGATCACGAGGTTCCAGACACCCTCTTCCACACGGCGAAAGACCATTTCGGCGTCCAGGGAATAACCGACTTGACCGCAACGATCGGCTATTACAGCCTGCTCGCCTGCGTACTCAATGCATTCGATGTAACCCCCGACGAAGGAACGTAGCGTTGGCACGAACTACGTCGATCCCAGACCCATCGTCTCTCGATTCGGTCAGTAGGAGTGGTCTTAGTAGTGGACATCTGCCGGGATGATCCACACCTGTTCGTCGGCATTAAGTACGTGCTCAAGGTGGTCACGATTGCGAATCGCGTCGCCGAATTCGGTGTACAGGTAGAGCGATGGGCCACGATATGCGCCAAGATTGTAACAGGCGTGGCGGGCGAGATCTTTGTCGTGCATGAGTTCCTCATCACTGAACTCGGTGACCGCCGTTCTTACCCGCTCGAGATTCCGTTCGAACTCTTGCCTGGTTGCCTCCCAGCCACGTTCTAAGAGTTTTTCACCGTCGTCCGAGTCCACTGGTGCGACGACCGGAAGCTCGCCCCACCGGGCCTTGCCCGCGACGGACGACCGCTCGTCATCGAACATCACATAGTAATCAAAGATGGCAGTATTGTCGGGACCAGCGCCGACGAGCCGGTCGAATGCTGATTTTCCGCATGCGAGTGCGGTGTCTTCAGTCGATGCTTCTACGAGTGCGTAAATTATCTGGTGCATTTTGGTCACCTCGCCGACGAATTGATCCGACACAACTCTATCATCCAACACCTCATTCTGCGCCGGCACCCATCGCCGGCGCCAATAAAATCCTCCTGCAAGAAGCGCAGATTCACACAGGATTTGCACTACTCTTCCGGGAGATCGCGACGCCCGGATCGGACACAAGGCCAACACGGAAATCCACCAAGCCCAGCACAGTCACAGTCCTCCGGCTGGTCACTATCGCTGTCTTCTACATGAGTTTCAGGTTTGTTCTCAATTTGTGTCCCGCCGTCTGCAACGAGGGAGTGGTCTGTTGCCGCTTGCAGGAGTGGCGTTCGAATTGCGACGCCAACGCGGTGTTTGCATGCACCGTCGTACCGTGCATCAGCAGGACACTCACAGGCAATCGGTATTCCATTGTGAACAGTAACGAGATATTCGTGATCCGCTGGTTTTGTGTGACTGGTATTCCGAACACGAACACCCCTCGTTGTGAGTGAAAATTCGAAGGCTTCGTACTGGGCGCGCTTTGCAACTCGTTTCGTGAACGTCAGCTGGGATAGGACGTTGTTACTGGACATACTCGCTCCACGAGGCACGCAGTGTGCCCCGCACCCCTTGGGGGCAGAAAACAATGTCTCTAAGAGTCATATCTCTCTCCTCATCGTTGGAAGCTCATCGAGTGACATAACGCTTATTATACCTTGTTGCATAGAATCGAACGATGATTGACGAGGAGCAACGAGGTATAAGGGCATGTATCCAAATTCATCCAGGCGACGAGTCCAGGATTTTCCGACTCGGCGCCGCTGACGACATTCTCCGCATATTGATTGATGCTCATGAGACAGAATTCACGCTAAAAGAACTTGGTCGAGAAACCGACTATTCCCGATCAACCGTCTGGCGAGCACTTGAGTTGCTCACTGAGTTGGATATCATTCAGATCCGAGAGACCACACAGCGAAAGTACGTTTCCATCGATACAGAGCATATAGAGAAGGCAGATCCCATCCTCGCCATCGAACAACCAGAGTTTCATCAACCGGTTCGGACGTATGTTCAGCGGATCCAAGACGCTCTCGATGACACTGATGAGGTCCAGGACATCATTGGCGTCCTTGTGTTTGGAAGCGTTGCACGGGGCAAAGCAGATCGGAAGAGCGACATCGATCTCTTCGTCCTCGTCGAGGGGGATCGAACTGTCGCTCGACGAATCGTCACAGAGGTTGCTGCTGAGCTGGGAGACGAACAATTCGACGGTGATCGCTACGAGTTTGAATCGTATGTCGAATCCGTAGAGAGCACACTGCGTGCCCGCACGAAACTCCGAGAGATCTTCCGTGAGGGAATTACCGTCCACGGCGGGAATGAATTCCAGCAAGTCAGAAAGGAATTCGAATAATTGTAGTCCTACCCAGATATTTGATTAACAGGTGTTTTGGCACAAAAGGGGAGTATCAACGCCACCGATGGAGGATGGCGACTCTCAAACTTCCCTAGCTGGACGACAATCTCCGATAACACACCGCGCATCCCACTACGCGGTGGTACGTCGCCCACTAGGGTGGATGGGTTCAAGGAATAAAGATATTGTCCGCTTAGCTTCCATTCATTTGGCTTACTAGGGAAGAAACGCAGCATCGGATATAACCCAGGAACTTTGATAACGTCGGTCGTGGCTGCGCGCGCAGCGACGCGAGCACGGAGCGGAGGGTGGGGCGGCGGGGGCTGGGTTGGTCCGGCACACAATAAAAAAAGAAATCCACGCTACCGGACTATTCCCACCAGCGACCCCGTTCGGGGACATGGATACCGCTCCACCCAGTCACTGCCACCGAGACACGTCCCTCATACCAATTCTTCGCGACTGACCGCAACTGCACGGTTTCACCCTCACGAACCATCGTCTTCTGTGACGCTCGCCACACGGTGAATTTGACACGACCACTGTCGTCTTCGATCAGTCCAACTTGCTGGATCTTCGGACTGCCAGGTGTCCACAGCTGGGTAACTTGTCCCTCGATGCTCACTTCCTTTCGATTCACATCCTGTACATCCGCAATCGGAATCACCTGCCCGGGGGCTGTCCGCAATTCCTCGTACACACCCACAACCGCACTCATCACACCTGTCCCATCCACGACGCGTTCAGCTAACCGCCGACTGATCGCTGCTCGCGACCACCCATCGAGCTTCTCCGCTAACCGCATCGCTTGCTTGTTCACCGCTGCTAACTGCTCTTGAGCCAACTCCTCACGAGGATCTCCTCTCTCCGGGTCACACCACGGATCCACACTCGCCGCCCGCTCCTGGAACGCACAGCGCCACTCTCGACTCACTGCTTTCGATACTCGCCGACACTGCACTTCTCGCTTTGAATCTTGGGATCGATCCCACCGTTCTCGCGTTCGTGTGATTTCCGTCTCTCGTGCCACCAATCGCTCTTCTGCCGCTAACGTCAGTCCACGCCCAATCCCATCCGGATAATTTGTATCGACTTTCCCTTGGATCGTCTGCTCAACTGACGGCCGCAGCTCAGGTGTCTCCTCAACACTCTCGATTTCTGCTTCGTCACATTCAATCGCCTGTTCATCAACCGAAACTATTTGACCGATCGTGTGTTTACTACTCATTGGATTACAACTCCGAAGGCGCGTCCACTACCGCGTCTTTTCCGACACTCGCCACTACACGAGTCACATCTTTCCACTGCACAACTCATCCGTCACCTCCGCGCGCTCGCTTGCGCCTTCGCGAGCGTCCCTTGGGCGCGAAGCGAGCGCGCCATAGAGGGATACACAAACGAGCACGCGCGCCGTCCCGGTCGGGCCGAGTGGCCAGCGGAGTTAGTCTGTCGCCGAACGGAGTGAGGGCAGTTCCGAGCACCGACGGCGCGCAGGAACCGACCGACTAACCCGATGGCGGTCCGGGAGGGAGCGAACGACGGCCCGGCCGAAGTGGACGGCGAGCGGGCGTACACTGCGCACACACAGAGACGACATCGCGAAAAGTAGACCGACCAGTCCACAGGGCGGGATTGAAAGGGGCCGTCCGCTCGCGTTAGCCGTGGTCGTCTCGGTGACCTCTATCGCAGAGCGGGCGGTGCGGAGAGAGTCGCGATATGTTGCCGAGCGGCCGCGAGCGGACGGGGGCTTTCGACGTCATCACGGTGCACCACTCCTTTTTCTCCCCGCAGAACTCCTCAAAACCGAAGACACTACGAGCCATCTACAATTTTATATAGTGTTAATACAATATCTCATCCAGAAATGTGTCAGCATGAGCGATGATGATATTACCATTCTTTGTACCGGCGACCTTCATCTAGGCCGCCATCCCAGTCGGATTCCCGAGCGATTAGGTGGCCCGGAATTTTCTCCGAAAGCCGTTTGGCGTAAAACGGTCCAACGAGCCATCGACCGTGACGTTGACGCGGTTGTTGTCACTGGTGATGTCGCTGACCGGGAGAACCGATACTTCGAAGCATACGGCGCCTTTGAGGACGGTGCTATCCGCCTCGATGAGGCCGAAATTCCGACGATTACTATTGCTGGAAACCACGACTTCGACGTGTTACCACGGATTGTGAAGGACTTAGACCTCGAAAATCTCCATTTGCTCGGTGAAAACGGAACGTGGGAACGGTGGTCACTCGAACGGGAGGGCGACCCCATCGTGAATTTTGATGGCTGGTCGTTCCCGGACGAACACGTATACGACTCTCCGTTTGACGAATACAACCTACCCGAGGGGGACATTCCCTGTATTGGCGTCCTTCACGCAGAGTTAGATTCCCGTGGGAGTCAGTACGCCCCGGTCCAATCGAGCGAGCTTCGAAACACCCACGCGATTGCGTGGTTGCTCGGCCATATTCACAGTCCAGGCATTCGGATCGACTCTGACCCAGTAACACTCTACCCAGGATCACCACAGGCGTTAGACCCTGGCGAATCCGGTAGGCATGGCCCGTGGATACTCACCGTAGATGCTGACGGGGCTATCGCGCACGAACAGATTCCTTTGGCGAGCGTCCGATACGACCAACTCAAGGTAGACGTAACTGGCGTGAATGACCCACAGGCTGTTGCACCACTGCTATCGGATGAAATCCACGACTACATCCAGTCCTCGTCCAGTGTCGGAGCCCTGGACCTCTTCCTCGCCCGAGTTTGCCTCACTGGCCGAACGAATGCACATACAGCCCTCACCGAGCAACGCCAGACGATACGAGAGCAACTCGGAACCAAAACCGGTTCTGTCGACGTTCGCATCGAATCAATCGACATCGAGACTCAGCCTGAAGTCGATCTCAAAACGCGAGCAGAAGGCGACGACGCACTCGCGTACGTAGCGAACCTACTGTTGGAACTCGAAAATGGAGCACCGAGTGACGAATACGAGCCACTCATAAAGAACTCGCTGGACGCGATGCGCCAGACACACCGAACGAACGCGTACAACATCCTTCGGCGAGAATCAGACATCGACCAACCAAATCGGGACGATGCTGTTTCAGTACTCAAACGGGAGGCCCAAGTCTTACTTGATACATTAGTGAATCAGAAGGAGGCCGAACGATGACGGACGACCCAATCGGCGTCGAAGAGCTGACCATTCGCCGGGCACCTGGCTTTGAATCCGAGGGATTCGCTGTTGAGGACATCTGTTCAGGGATCAATATCGTCCACGGCCCGAATGCGACCGGAAAAACGACGGTCGCCAAGTCGATAGAGCGGTTATTTTGGCCAGAGGCCACCGAGGGCCATGCCGAACTTGTCGCCCGTCTCTCAGTCAATGGAGATGCGTGGCGAGTAGAGTTGAACGGCAGTCGTACAAGCTATCAGCAGGATGGAAAGGATGTCAATCGGCCGAATCTACCGCCTGTCGACCAACGCGATCGCTACCGACTCTCGCTTCACACCCTCCTCCAGCAAGAAACCCGAAACGCGACCTTTGCCGAGACTATCGAGCGGGAATCCGCTGGCGGGTATGACCTCGCTGACGCACGCGACGAACTCGGATACGCCGACTCCACAATCACCCGTGGGAAAGGGGTTGTCAAGGATGCCGAACAGGCCGTTGAGGACCTGCGTGACGCACAAAGCAACGTTAGCACGTTACGACGGAAGCAAGATCAACTTGCGAGACTTCGTGACGATCTTGAGGACGCCAGACGAGCCAAGGAGCGAGTCGAGCTGCTTGAACAGGCGATCAGTTACGTCGAGGCTCGGGACAAGCTCGAAGCCGCCGAAGCAGAACTGGAGGCGTTTCCTGAGGTATTGGAGCGCGTCAACGGTGATGAAGCCGATGAGGTTGTGAAGCTCGAAGAGCAGCTTCAGGAGTGGACAGAGAAGAAAACCAAGGCGGAAGATGCCAAAGACGAAGCTGAGCAGGAACTCGAAGACGCTGGCCTCTCAGAGGATGGTCTCCCCGATGGGAGGCTCCAACAGCTGAAAGGGCTCCAAGATAAATTGGAGTCGTTCGAGACCCGATCAGATAGCCTCAAAAGCGAACTCACCGGTGCAAAAGGTAAGAGGGCTAATGCGCGCAACGACATCCCGCTCGACGTCACCAAGAATGACTTGAGTGAACTTGACCCGGTGAGTTGGAAAGATGTCTCGAAGTTCGCTCGGAAGGCAGAAGAAGTACGAGCGAAACGGGAGTCTCGGACGGCTGTCGAAGAACTACTCGAAAACGACGAAGAGCACGAACAGGACCTTCAAACGCTGCAACGAGGGAGTCAGTTCCTTGAGGAATGGTTGGCAACGGCCTCACCGAGTGCTTCGAACGGGGGTGACGCGGCATTCAGGGTTGCTCTCGTTTCTGCTGCACTACTCTCGGCGGCAGGTCTCGCACTCGGAGTGCTAGTCAATCCTGTCCTCTTAGTGACGCTCCTTGCTGCTGCTGGCGTGCTCCTGTATGGTCATCGATCTCGTACGTCGACTGATGAGGAGAGTGATCCGCGGAAGCCACATCGCGACTCCTTCGAGCAGACGAGGTTGGGGGTACCGGATTCGTGGACGGTAGATGGAGTGCGAGCCCGCCTCACTGAACTCAACGACTCGATTGCACAGCAGCAACCCGCAGTGGAACGCGACCAACGACGTGAAGCTCTCACAGCGAACGGAGACCAACTTGAAGAAGACAAGCAGTCACTCGAAGCGACGCGGGCAAAACTACGTGAGAGCTTGGGTGCGGCCCCGGACACGACCGACGTCGAACTCACCGTAATTACGAAACGGGTGCTGGAGTGGCAGAAGGCCCACGACGAGGTAGTGAGACTCCAAGACGAACTTGATGCTGTCGAGGAACAACTCGATTCGGCGAAGAACGAACTTCAATCGAAAGTACAGCCGTACGGGTACGAGGATGTCGAGAGTGCGCCAGCCGCAAAAGAAGCTATCCGGAATCTTGAACAGCGGAACAGTCAGCACGAGACTGCACAAAGCGACCTTGAACGCGCCAAGCAAACGATATCAGAGGCCAATGAAAAAGTCGAGGAGCTACGCTCGGACCGAGATCAGATTTTTACTACGCTCGACCTCGCTCCGGGAGACCACGACGAACTGCAAGCTCTCTGTGAGCAGATTGAGGACTTCGAAGACGCAAAGACCACGGTCGAAACAGCGAGCGCTCTCGCAGAAAACGAGGCAGGAAAGCTCGAGAACCTCCCAGGGTACGAGCATGACCTCAAAGAGCGAGCCATTCCCGAGCTCAGAGAGGAACAACGTCAAGCAGAAGAGACAGCGGCAGGCTACGACGACACTCAGACCAAAATCACTGAGATAGAGACGAGAATAGACGACGCAAAGACTGACGATACGGTCGAGAACGCGATCACCGAGAAAGAACGAGCGTTGGACGCTCTTCAAGAGCAATTCGACGACGATTATTCTTCGACAGTCGGTGATGTGCTCGTCGACCACGTTCAGGAGACGACGATGGACGCGAGCAGACCGGCGGTGTTTCAACGTGCTCGGGAAATCCTAACGACGATTACAGGGGGGCGCTATCGGTTGGATCTCGCCGAGGAAGAGACGACGTTCCGAGCCTTCGACACGGCTAAACAGAAGGGGTTTGCACTGGACGAACTTTCCAGTGCGACTCGGGTGCAGGTGCTGCTGGCCGTCCGAATTGCGTTCATCGAACAACAAGAGCAGGGCATCAAGCTCCCGCTCTTGCTCGATGAGACATTAGCGAATACCGACGACCACAGGGCCACTGTGATTATCGAGTCGATGATAGAGCTTGCCCGGGACGGTCGACAGGTATTCTATTTCACCGCACAAGGCGATGAGGTGGCAAAGTGGCTCAATGCACTGGAAGAGACAGCGACCATCGACCACAACGTAACCGACTTGGCAAACGCACGGGGACTCGAGAAAGCGGTCCAAATTCCGGACGTAGACGGCGGGGTCACCCTGACGCCTGACCTCCCCAGTCCTGATGCCCACGACCACGCCACATATAGAGACGCGCTCGGCGTGGAACCGTTCGATCCCCATCAGGGGGTTGGCACAGCACACCTCTGGTACGTCGTTGAGGACGTCGAGTTGTTACACCAACTGCTAGAACTCGGGATCGAGCGATGGGGACCACTAAATAATCTCCTCGAACGCGGGAGTGAGGAGATTGTGGTAGAGGAGACAGATCGTTTAGAGCCGGTCCGGCAGAACGCAGAGGCGCTTGATGCGTTCGTAGCAGCGTGGAAAGTCGGCCGTGGGAAACCGGTCGAGAGACAAGTCCTCGAATCGTCAGGTGCCGTCAGCAGTAGGTTCATCGATGAAGTGGTGGCACTCGCCGAGTCTGTCGGGAACGATGGCGAGCGAGTCATCGACGCCCTACGAGATGGGGAAGTCAATCGATTCCAAACTGGGAAGATCAACGATCTCGAGACGTATTTCGAAGACTGTGGCTACATTGAGCCGTCGGCTTCACTCGATGGAGATCAGATTCGCATTCGAGTGATCGAAGGATTTGTCGACGCTGGCGTTTCCCGAGAATGTGCAAACGAGAAGGCTACGACGCTGCTCACGCGACTGAGTGAAACTACGACAGTCGAAGCAATCGAGTAGTTGAGCGACATTGAGGCTCGAAGATTTTTAACACCTCACAGACGGTATCGAGCGTTCTCCCGGAGCGAGTGGACTAATTCGGCGTCCTCAAGAGAGCCGCCATCCGTGTCTAATACCAGTCCAGCTACAAAGAATTCCGTCTCGCTTGTTGGTGCAAATAGACCTTCTCAGTATGATATGGATTTGATATATAATGATGAAAGCTGGCGATTGTACTGTTCACGATACTGGGGTACCACTCGACTCAATCCATGGTAGTCTGTCCTCACTCGACCGACGACGACTGCACGCACTCTGCTCAAAATATGCTATTGTTGAAACAATTTGGTAGTAGAAACTGCGACCTCATTTACGCCCGGCCCGTCCATTGGTTGACCACTCATTTTTGTTTCTCGCTGTCGGGTCGCCACCTCTCTCTGTACGGTCCCAAATACTCCATATTCTTTGTCCCTCATCGTTGATACTTCCGGGATCTCGGCGGTCTTTGACCTCCCTCGCAATTCAGCAATTACATACTCTCCACCTGCACCCCTGTACCCCACCATTACTTTGGAAGAATTTGGAGGTACAGGTCGGCCGCTGACAGTTTTAAAATCGCGTATAGGGACGTAGGGCTGGTTTCCGGCCGTAAAACCCAGCCTTAGGATTGTCTAGAGCAATTCTAAATCGTAAATGTAGCCTTACAGCGTCCCAAACCGCTACTAACGCCACTTTTCGATCTGCCATCCAATTGTGTAAATCATCCAACCTTAGGCTTCAAATTTCTTGTTACTATTCCAACCTTAGGATTTGGAGGTCAAAACCGCTGAGGAGCCGAAAATCCTTGCATAGAAGAGCTAAATCCAGCCTTAGGTTTGCAGCATTGTCGCCAACTGGAAAACAATGGCTGACATTTGACTATTTTGTGGTAGAGTAGTCCATTCCCAGTTCAATTGGTTCCCGATGTCGATTGACTATCGAGCTGCTCGTACATTTCGTCTGGGAACGGAAGGCTCCCATAGATTGAGTACGGACACTGATCGCGCCCGATACAGTAGCGCTGCATATCATCGTTCGAACAATTCATTGGAAGGGGAATCTCGCCGTCGATCTCGTTCTCAAGTTCGTATCGAATCTGGTACTCCGTTGTCTCCGCATCGTACCAGGACCATCGGGAAAACAGGTCTTTCACATCACTGATGAATTCTGCTGTGCTTGCGTCTCGATACTGGGGCAACCACCATGCCATCCGCACGAGATTGAACAAGTCTTTGCGGACCGGTTTTTTCTCCTGGAGCCGTTCGTCCATCGCCGCCAGGCAGGGAAGTTCAAAGAGGTCCTCGAGATCGTCGATATAAATCGGTTGTGCGCCATCGCTGTACTCGGTAAGTGTATAGCGATTTTGCCAGGCCTGTTCGACAGTTACGCTCGCGTGATTTTGCATCGCGGAGAGAATGTTCCCGAGGCTTCGTGGGGTCGAAATCGCGTCACAGGCGTGTTGTTCCCACAGTTGATCGGGCTCATAGGCGTCCAATGCATCATACAGTTCTCGTGCTGTCTGCGATTTGCCCAACTGCGCCATGTCGGCGTCCGCTGCCTTGACAGCGTTGATGATCGTCAGCAAATCCCGTTTCTGTCGGCTCCAGTTCTTCCAAAGGCGGTGGGTCTGACCTGCCTGGAAAAATCGATCGATCCGCTCGGTGATCGCTGACTCGTTCGCAGTCAGCCAACTGCGTTGCTCAGGCGTGAGTGCTTCTTCTTGGGCAGTGAGTAGTCGTCCAAATGCATCCTCGGCATACGACCGATACTTCTGCATAAAATCCGAGACTGGGACGTACAGATGATTGTCTGCGACGTGTGCTTGAATCTCGCCTTGCTGGTCACCGTCACGATCTGTCCGTGCCAAGCATTTCCGCGAGGCAGCGACGAGTGGAATCTCAAGATAGTATCCGTCACCGAACGCAGAGCGTGTCGTGATGTCCGTACAGACGCGCCCAGAGTGGGGGCCGTCTTCACCAGGCTCTTTCGCGTAGAGGATTTCGGCGATTTCCTGATGTAGGGTGAAATCATCATACTCCCGAATGACTGAGGCGATGTTGTTCACATAGAGTTCGCGTAGATCCCTAAGAAGTGCGAGGTGACGTGGTGGTGTCTCTTCGAGTTTCGGGTGATCCATGATACAGACCGCACCGAGGGTTGCGAGGACGGCAAGCATCCCTGGATCATCAACATAGGGTCGCTCTGCAGCCTTCCGACGTGTGCTTGGCGTGAATGCATCACACGTGAACTGCTCAATATCTGCGAGCAACTTCTCGGTTTCTTGTGTATCGTCGACCGTCCAGCGCTGATACCCACGTTCGAACAACTGTGTGAGCTGGACCTCTCCTTCATCGCGCGGCAGCGCTGCCACTCGATACGCCATGTATTCGTCGTTTAGCGGTGTTGTTCGGCTCATATCGTGAGAAAACTGGGGGCGGCCTCAGTTCGGAAGTCAAAATCCGGGCTCTCGACCGGTTGGACGACCCGCGAGACATCAGCGTGCAGCGAGTATGGCAGTCGCAGTACGCGGCGACGGTCGGCCGTGACAACCGGATCGATGGGGATCTCGTATTCTTCGAGCAGCAGGCCGTTGATCACTTCCCGACTTTGCTCGTCGTAGCGATGTTTGCGGTCAGTATCGAGCAGGTAGACGTGACATCCCTGACCCGAGTAGACGACCATCGTTTCCGTGGCTGCAAAGTCATCCTTGAAGATCTCCTGGACAGCAAATCCGTATTCGAGAGCCTGCTCGATATCCGCAAACGTATAGGGATAGCCCTCGGGTGCGCTGTCGAGAATGCCGGCATCTTGAAGAGCATCAGATCCGACTGATTCCGTGGGCTCAGCAGTCGTTTCTGTCTGGGAAGTCGCTCGTTGTGCTGCAATATCTTTGGCGTCGATATCGACGGCAAGGACCCACGGACGCTCCCAGTGATCAAGCGCATAATAGACCGCGTCCGGTCGTGGTTCGGGACGTTCGAGGAGATCCGGATCGGCAAGCGCGTAAGTACTTCCTTGGAACGGATCGTGCCGAGCTGGATACTGGATGAACTTGACTAGCTCGTCTAGTGAGTCGAAGTGTTGTGCAATTCGATCTCCTGAGTCGCTTGTCTGCCACGTTTCTCGGCGGATGAACGTTCGATCGGGTGTATTCTGCTTCCGAACTGGGTATGGTTCACTGAACGCGAGAGCGTACTCCTTCGGCCCTTCGACGGTAATGAACGACGGTAGTGCGTCGATTTTCCCTGGGAAGGATTCCGTGTAGTAAGTATGAAGCTCGTCGTGAGTTGCTTCGCGCCACGTCGACGTCATCGCTCTGTGTCAACCTCCGTTTTGAGACTCCGGAACGTGTTCACCGCGGTCATACCGGGGATTGCCGTTTGGCTGAGGGCAACACGAAGTGCACTGACCGTCTGTTTCTGGGTGGCAGTCAGCGAAAGATCGAGCTGACCGGTCTCGATGAGCGTGTCGATCACGTTGATCGCACACCGTCGGTCTTCGAATGCCCACGCGGCGTTCACGTTGGCCTTCGCGAGCTTTTCGTAATCAGCGACCACGGCGTCTGTATTATGGCTCTTCGTTTCAACTTCACCGACCCAACAGAGGTCGCCTGAAGCGTCAAATCCTGCAACATCGAAAACAGTCCCTGAGTCGTGCTGATAGTAGCGTTCTGTCCGGTCGACATCGTGGTACTGGACAAGCCACTGTTCAAGGAATACGACACCAGCTTTGTGTGGGGTTTTCTCGCCGAGATCGCCCACCCCCGGGTTCACAGCCAGTGACCGGTCGAGGAAGGTTCGCCCGGCTGGCAACACGGTGTAGTACGTCTGCCGGAAGGCGCGATGCTTCTCGAGGAACCCCTTCTGTATGAGCGTCTCTACGTCAAGATTGGCAAACGGCTCGTCGAAATCAGCCATACTCTCGATGAGCGAGTACTCGTCGAGCTGGTGGTTCATCGCATCGAGCACGAGGCCAAGAAACGCTGCCTCATCGCGTGTCACACCCTCTGCTCGGAGCGTTGTATCGGGAATGTCCGTCGTCGCTTCGCTGAAACGACCTGCTGCCGTCGTATCTGGAGCCTGTGTCTGTTCGGGTTCTGGACGTGGCTCTGACGTCTCTTCCTCCGACGGGACGGATTCAGCAGGCGAATCGAGCGATGCAAACTCCTGGATAGAGATTTCAATGCCGTAGTCTTCGGCATGGGCAGCGATTTTCCGGAGTCGATCGAGGAGGTCACTCGTGGAGCCAGTCGTTTTGTGCGCTCGACGAGCGGCAACGAAGACTTCGTCTTTGGATGCGAACTGACAGCAGGCGCTCGCTCGTCGCTTCTCAGCATCGGCATATTCGGTGCCACAGAGATCACAAACGTAGCAATCGGTCTCCGTATTGTAGCGAACGTGCTCGGAGAGCGCAGCGTCACTTGATCGTTCGGCCTCGTCATCTGTGTCCCTCGGCTCTTCGCCTGCGTCTGTGGTTCCTACCTCTCCTTCGCCACTATGTCCATTCTGGATGTTTGTCGCTGTCTGATCGGGTGAAGTGGATGTCGGTGGGTCTTCGGCTGATAACTGCTCCGTCGTCGGTGCACCGAACATGGAAGCACCTCCGAAATCCTGTTCGTCACTCGGCCGGTCGCTGGCTGGTGTGTCTTCTGTGCCCGTTGCTGCCCTGTCGTCTGCAGCTGTGCCTGTGGCGTCACTCACACCACCTGTACCGAAGAAGGGTGTCTCGGCTGGAGTGCCACCGTCGGCAGCTTCAGCGGCGGCTGTGTCCTCTTGAGACCCGTCTGTGCCTGCAGTGTCCGCATCACCCATCTCCACAAACGTATCCCGTGCATCAACACGCCCGATTGTGCTCGGGCGATCGGGGATGCTACATTCGTTCTGAGTTCGTCGTCTGACCTGTGGTCGAGCCATCTCCTCAAAGAGGTGGCGCACATCACCGGAAAGTGGCTCATCACTTTCCGGGTGCCCTTCTGGAATTGGCAACGGAGCAAGCGAGAATGTCGTCGGATCTGTTTCACCAAAGTCGGGACTCGGGAGTTGCACGATCCACTCGCCAGACGGCAACCGTTGTATCCGCTTGCTGAGATCCTGTTTAGACAAATTCTCATGGGCCATCGATTTCGCGAGCTCATCGTCAACCTCGATGTTCCCGATGATTTTCGTCTTCACGTTGTTCAAAATCTCTTTATACGGTCGATTCGATCGACTGTGATCGTTCACTTGATCGGGGTACTGCATGATCAGGCCAAGGCTCACACCGAAGCCCCTACCTTGGGGCAAAAACTCCTCATAGACGAGTTCGGAGGTCGCGACCGCTGCTGCCTCTTCAATAATAACGTTTGCAATCTTCTCGTCACTGGCCATTGGTTCTTCCTCGCCTGTCCTGCTCTCATCGGACCATCCCTGCGCAGCATCCCAAAGGTTGCTCAGCAGAACCATCGTCAGCGCGTTGCGCGAGTCGGTACGCAACTCACCGATATCGAACAGAATCACTGCATCTTCCACAAGAAAATGCCGAAAGTCGAAAACGTTCTCAGTGTATTCGCCAGCCTCATCATCCCACTCAGGGACGTGATTGAAGATCTGGTAGAGGTGCTCGAGTTCAACCAGTTTGTTCAGTCGATTCGCAGCACCACCCATCGACTGCTGGAACTGCGCCTCGTCCAGCTGACATTGTTGGAGTAACGCCCGCTCGATGTGGGCGTTCTCTGCACAAATTTCCGGGATGATGCGTTCATGGCGCATTTGATAGACGGCTTCAATGAGCGAATCCAGGCTGAACGCGTCTTGTCCGAATTCCTTATCAAACAACGCTTTGATCAAGAACGTCAGGATCTCGTTCGCAACAAATGCTCGATCATGTGTTTCTTTCCCGAGAATCAGCCGCATGACTTCATGGAAGTGCTCGACGATATCCTGGATTGCATCTTCGCGGCGGCGGCCCATCGCAAGCTTGGGACGAATATCGAAAAACGAGAAGGCTGGTAACATATCCGGCGCATCAAAGTGATAGACGTTATCCAGCGTGCCGAATTTCGTGTAATGGGCTTTGAGATAGTTTTCAACCATCCCATCGCCTTTCGACTCGAGCAGCACCGTTGGTCCCCCAACGTGCTCACTCAGTGTCAGCATATCATTCAAGACGCTTTTGGACTTGCCCGACCCAGTCGAGGCGGCGCGAATGTAATGTGTAACGAGTGTTGATCGGTGGACGTGGATCGCATCGTCAAGTGGCTGATTCCGACCTTTGAGTGGCAGACCAATCGCCATTCCAGGTGCTGATAAGCGGTCTACCATCTCTGGTGCCGGAAGCGGAAGTGGCTGACGCAATCGCTCTTTGCCGCGAGTCCCGCGAGCACCCTCAGTGGTCAATGTATGTGCACTCGGTACAGCCACGAAATTGGCGAGTTCGTCCGCATTCAAAATGAGCTGCGGGCGCTTCCGTCCTTGGCGTGAAATCTTGAGCGACCGATCGAGCAGCCGTTGTAGCTCTTTCTTTGCCGGGTCACGAATATTGGTCAGTCCCTTCGTGAGACGGCTCCCGTCGAGTTCATAGTACGCCCCATCGAGATGGTTGAACGCGTTCGCAAGTGCGTCGACGTCACTCTGCACCGTTCCAATAGTCGTCTCGGTAGCGTCTGCGGGTGGCACCCCCGCTGCACGCATGTTTACTAGAAACGTCTGTGAAGGGTTTTTCTGGTCGATGAGTGCTTGCCGGGAGGCAGCTCCTCCACTTGTGGCGTTTGGTGACTGTCGGATATTCTCCCCGATTTGAGGGGCATCTCGGCCACGCCGTCGATCGCGAATATGCTCCTCGTCATAGCCCCGGAGCATATCATTGAAGCTGGTTTTTGCAGACTGGACGAACCCATCGTGTTTCGTCTGAATATTCTCTTTGCGTGTATTGGCTGCCTTCTCCCAGTCCGCATACCGAGTGAACAACACTTGCAACACAGTGGGGGCACTCGCTTTCGCAAGCCGCTCGACGGCCGTTGCAAGCGGGGCCTTTGCCGATGCACTGTCGTCATTATGTGTCGCGTGGAGCTGTGAATACTGTGTGAGCGGCGTCATCCAATCGTCAGTACGCGTTGCCACGCCCTGCCACCGAGCTGCAATTGGTGTTCGGTTCAGCAGTTCCGATCGCGCATCATCGATAGGCTGGGACTCGACAGTATCTTCGTCCGTATCGGGTTCCCTGGTGGATGGCCCAAGTAGTTCCTCGGGCAGCGTGAGTTCTTCTTCTGAAAGATTGTAACTCGCCGGATATGCAGTAGTCAACTCCGAGCGGACCGTCGACAAGAGCGATTCGTCAGTGGCACCGAGATAGAAGCGCACCGGCGTTTGGTTCCCCTGTGTGAGCGCGAGAAACTCGAACGTGGGTGCACTCTTCTGAGGGAGATATTTGACTTTCCAGCCAGATTTGAGCTTGCGTAGCCCGGCGAATCGGGAGATGATATCGGAGGGTGTGACACGTTCGTGGGCTGGTTCGATTCGAATGTAGCGACGAGTGGTTGTCATGGCTGGTGAATTGATTCCTGTAATTTCGCGCGTTAGCTGGCGGGTGGTGTGGATTCGCGAGCTTTCTCTAGCAGTGATTGAGGAATATCGTACTCCTCGGCGCGTCCGTCCGCAAGAAGGTAGGAGATATCACTCGTGTCGAGCGCATTCTGCTCGATCAAGTACTCCCACGGGTCGAGGTCTTCGTCGAGTACATGGACGGCAAACTCGTCAACATGCAATTGGATGCGCTTTTTCCAGTCATTAACGAGCAGTAAACTCTCCGAGTGGGTCCCGTCCTCACCGGTCTGTGCAGAGGCGATGAATCGCTGTTCGTTATGCGTGAGATCGTGGGCGGAAATCATCTCCTCGCTCACCGATTCGTGCCGGAAAATCTGCTTGATATTACAAAGGTTGTAAATCTCGCGGGCCTTCTCTAGCGCGTCTGCTGACTGCTCAGTGGACTCAACCAGGAACTCATCCACCGTCTGGGAGATTAAGGTCAGCCCCGTGTTGAAGTGGCGACTATGCCTGATGAAGAGGTCGATTAGATCCGTCGTGGCTGCTCGGCGCAAGAGATAATGAGCTTCGTCAATCGTCACCTGCGTCCGGCGATCGCTGCTCTGTGCTCGCTGGTAGATCCAGCCGAACATCACGTGCATAAACAGTGGTGCTTGCCCCGTATCGGAGAACATCGACATGTCGATGGTCACAAGCCGATTATCGAGTTCGACGTTCGTCCGGCCGTTCAGATTCGCGTTCTCGCCGCCTTCTTGGAAGGCCTCAAGTCCAAGGAGAAGTTGGTAGGCAAGCCGCTCGTCCGTGTCTCGGAATCGGTCGGCGATATCTTGGACTTTCGGAGCAACTCGTCGTTTGTCGGCATCAGGATGATAGTCGAGGAACTCAGTGGGATCATCGCCATCAGTGATGTGTTCAAGGATATCGATGATATCCCTGATAATCGGACTCGTGTTCTCGTGGGTTGCTGGATCTTCGGTGATGCCGTACTGGTAATACGAAAGCAAGACGGCACGCCGTAGAATCCCCTCTTGTTCATTTGAGAGGGCTTGGCCGTCACCCGAAGCAAAATGCAGTCGGAATAACTCCATCACTGATCGGTACTTCTTGAGAAACGGATCTTCGACGACGTCGTCGATCCCACGACGAATCTCGAGTGGGTTGATCGTGTTCTCGCCACCAAACCGAATGACTTGCCCACCAAGATCCTCCGCAAAGTCGACAAAGTCAGCCAGTGGATCCAGGACGAGAAGTTCGATCTCGGGATCCATCATCATGCGATGGAACATCTCGTATTTCTCGGCGAACGTCTTCCCGGAGCCCATCTCACCAGCAATCACCTTCGAATATGAGGAGAACCGGTAGCGATCGAGGAGAACGGGGGTATGCGTCCCGTCGAACCCGTAGTAGACACCTTCGTCATCGGCCAGTGCAGGCTCAATAAATGGGAACATGGTGCCGACAGCCGTCTCCTGCATGAGTTGGGTCGCTTTGATCGGATCACTCCCGAGCGGTGCGAGGGCATCCTGTGACTCAACTTGCCGTTTCTCCAAGGGAACCGCTTCTGTATTCGCCTTGGCGATAATCTCCAAGGCACGCTCGGTCGCCTCATTTAGTTCCTGCTTCGAGTCGGCAATGATCTCGAAGTAGATAGCAAAGGTGAACAGTTTCGTCTCACCGCGAATAATATCCCAAATGAGATCGGAGACAGCCTCGTGGTCGGATTCAAGTTCGTGGGTATCACTCTGATTTTTTTCGTCTTTCCGATAGAGACGGGCACGAAGTTGTGTGAGGCGATTGCGGAGTTTCCGCAGAATCTCGTGTGAATCACGCGGCCGGATGTGCTGTGTCACCCGAATATTGTCGTGGGTCGTGTAGAGGTCGTCAAGCCAGCCGAGCGGAACACGCTCCGGATAGCCATGGATCGTCATCGTGCGCACGTACTGGCCTCCACGAACCATGTATCCCGACTCTAGGAACCCTGATCTCTCGGATATCTCGTGTGGAGCGATGATATCCCGGTCGGCGAGTGAACGTTCCGTCTCATCTTGAAGAACGCCCAGACGAATCTCACCCTCCTCGGCATTTTCGAGTTCGAGGAGATGTTTCGCTTGGGCCTGGATGTTTTCCTTCGAGAGTTCGTCGCCATTCGCTTCGAGAATGGCGGTCGCTCGGTCGAAGATCTCATCATCGATTTCATCGAGTCCTGGTTCGCTCTTCAGGCCGGGAATGAGTGATCGGAGTCGAGAACCCATCGTTAGATCTCCCCCTTGGAGAATGTTGCATGATCAAAGCGATCGAACTCCGGTTTCACGTGATTGTAGTAGTGGTACAGGAGTTCCATCGTCTCCTGTCGAGTGCTGACTAATTCAGTCGCGACGTCCGTTCGCCCAAGCTTGTCGATGACGCGGCGCTGGCGATTGTGTACTTCCCGGATGCATAGCTCGGTTTCCGCGTTCTCGTACGTCTCCACCCACGGAAGCCGTTTGAGAATGTTTGCGCCAGCAGAGCCGATAAGCGGGAGCGTGCTCAGCTGGTTGAGGACGCTCCCAGTATCCAGATTTGTCGTGACCTGCGCGGCGTTGACGCGAATGACAATGTAGTAGTCGCGTGTTTTGATCCCTGAGCCGTCGATGTTGTCCTGTGCCCACTGGATGTAATACCGGCGTCCATACTGCAGAATCGGAGATTGCCCACGTGCGGCGACACTCGTGCCACCGCGAATGAACTTGTTGTAGTGCTCACCGAGGTCGAACTCACGGGGATAGCACGGGATGGCGATCGACCAATCAAGTGCCATAAGAAACGAAATGTAGTCGCTCATCACCTGCCGACGTTGCTCATAGTTGAGTGTCAACCAGTTCCGTGGCTTGACTTTCACGAGTCCGATATAGTTCTCACCGTCGACCGCGATACCGTCATCACGCACATAGTCAAAGCCGAGTTGCGCCTGTGTCGTCGTTTGCTTGTTGAGTTTATCTTCGAGGTGGAACTGGTCACGAGCTCGTGCTTCGTTACGAGCCGTTGGGAGATCCGTGTCAATTTCTGCGAGAGCTGCATCTATCGCCCGGAGAACGTCCAAATCTGATTCAGGCCGGTCCGCATCGGTCCCAAGGTCACGATCGGCTATCCCGAGCGCTGTCCGTACTGTGGGGCCGTCATCGGATGACTGAGTGGTTGACTCATCTGGTGCTGTCGTGGAATCAGATTCGGTAGTCTCGGTTTCTGCTTCGTCTCGAGTGCCAGACTGTCCAGTAGTGGCTGTCGAGGTGTCGGTGGCAGGCGGTGGTGAATCCATGGTTGTTTACTGGTGGGAGTCGTGACCGTTTTCCGCTTCGATCGTCTCAATGTCGAGGCCAGCGTGGCGGACGCCGACGACATCTTGGGTTTTCGTCGTTTCTGTGGTGGGTCGTGTCCGGCGATTTCGATACACCGTGGTGCCGAGATAGTAGTGCACACAAGCTCGCGCGTAGCTGAGCGGCCGTTGTGCGGCAGGAGTGATGAGGAGAACCACGACACCGAGAGCGAGCGCAAGGCCGGTCGCCATGAGAAAGAGATCGCCTGAAGCGCCGAGACTCTGGGCAATGCCAAGGCCGAGAAACGGAAGGACGAGTGCTTCACCGATATCGCGGGCGGTCAGACCAAAGATGAGCTTTGTGTTGATGATTTGGCCGGCGATTGGGAACGTTTCCATTTGATATTATCTTATACCGTGACTAGTTAATAATTACTCCACGTGTCGGCTTTTGTTTTGATTTTCACTAACACTAAGGTATTATCCTAATCAAAGAATAGTTCCCTGGAGTCAAGCCATACTAATGGGATAAGAGCGCCACGATTGATGTACTCGCGAGTCTTCGTCGGCCTCGTTCGGTAGTAGTTCAGATCAATATATTCTTCTAAGGGCCAAATATATGATCTTCGAGCACGAAGGATCGTGTATGTCCAATCCCGGTCATCCAGATGATGCAGACGCCGTTGAGAAAGAGCGGCAGCAGTGGGATCACGGGTCCTCGACGCGTGATCGTGTCTACGACACAGCCATCCAATTGTATGAACCAGCAACCGTTGACGAGGTTGCGAGCCGCGCTCACTGTTCGGAAGGAGCTGCACGAGAACACCTAGAGTGGTTGAGCGACCGCGGGATTGTCGAACCAATTGATGGGCGGCCGAAACGATACCAGAGAAACCATGCGTACTTCGAGTGGGTTCGTGCGAACGAGCTTCGCCGTGAGCACACCGACGCTGAACTCGAAACCAAACTTTCCGCCCTCGTTGCAGAAGAGCAAGCGTATCGTGAGCAGTACGGTGTTGCTGACCCAGGACAGATTGACGCACTAGCGGAAGCAGACTATGATTCGCTTGAGACGGTCTGGGAAGACATCGGTGACTGGAAAACGATTCGTCGTGAGCTTCGGATCATTGAACGGGCACGAAAGGATCGAGACACACTCAGCGGTGCTGGAATCGTTGGGTAGTCTGGATGGACGAAACTGACACTGGTCCCCTTGATGAGGATGTTTTGCGAGCAATTCGGGGACGGTTACTGCAGGACGACCGGTTCAAACATGTGAAGTTTGAACCGTCTTCAAATCGAGTTCGGAACCTTGGCGCGGAGTATGATCCATCCCTCTTTCCCAATCGAATTCAGGGTGCTCGACTCGACATCCGATGGTATATTGGCGGTGATTTTTCCGTCCATTATTGTGAAGAGTGGCGAAATGGAACACAGTGGGAGTGTCGATGGGACCGGCATCCAAAGCCTGTTGGACGAACGCACTTTCACCCCTCACCGAATGCAGGACAGGCAACAGCAGCAGACTTTCCGAGCGACTATCGCGATGTCCTCGCAATTGTGCTTGCATATGTCGCTGAACGGATCGAAACCCTCTGGAGTTAGCACTAACAACGAACCATGAGCAGAAAACTCGTGTCTCCATTGTCTAAGTAGGCCAGAGACTGGTACGCGAAGTGTTATTGACGGCAACTTCGAAGCTATCATGTATGGTCGTGTTTCCGGTTCGTGAGTATACGAGCTACGATGAGTTTGTTCGTGAATGGTGTGCTGAGGCTCTTGCCGACGAAGAGTGTTCATTGACGGAGGCGCGTGACCGCGGATTGATTGATGAACAAGCGACGCAGTGGCGGTGGCAACTGCTGGGCGAACTCAACCCTGATGAACTGCTACTCAAAATCCCGAAATGGCTTGCAGAGGAGAAAGTTGGGTTTACAGAGGGTGGAACCCCAACAGAGCTTGTCGGTCGAATCGGTGATGAAACAGAGAAAGCGATTTTGTTCATTGACTCCGCACCAGCGCAACCACTCATGAAACGCGCCCATCGCATCCACATGCTCGAAACAAGTCTCAAGGAGCAGAACACAGATACGCCTGATGTCGAGCAACGGGCATGGTTGCAAGATCGGCTCACCGAACAACGCAACCAGTATGCCACAGACCGAGAAACGACAGGGCTTGTTGACGAGTGGCTCCCTATCTCACAAATCATCCAAGCAGTCCGCCGTTCAGATCCCTGATTCGAGTTCCTCGGTCATCTCTAATTCCTCGGCTGAACCGTCATCAGGCACGGTGGGATTCAAGACTCTCGAATACCTTCTTTCCCTTTCGTGTTGCGAGTTCCGATGGTGGTGCAACGCGATACGCGAGTTCAGTTCGTTGCTGCTCATCGGACGTTGCGTTGTCACGAAGAATCGCGACCAGCATTCCATCTTGTGAGCGCAAGAGGATTCCGTCCTCTGTGATTGACGACCGCAATCCCTTCAGTGTTTGCTGGACGAGTTCTTGGGCTTCCCCTGGCTTGATGGTGAGTTGCACTGTGTCAAATTCTGGTCGATCTTGCGTCGCTGCTGTCATGCTTCGTTTCCACCAGGCTAGGCGTCTCTAAATCCATCTCTCACATAAACTTGTGGCCGCGCGTTCTCCCCTGTCCAAGTTCTTTCAGTGCTCGCTCAAAGATGCGGCTTACATGCTCATCCAGCCGGATCTTTGTTGCGGCAGTCACTGAACTGATTGCTTCGGTTTGAGTGAGTGGGTGTGGACGCGGTCAAACGCAGTATTGTTTTCTCGTCTCAGAGCACGTATCTCATCGATATGTGAGTAATAGTATGAAAGAGCTTCATACACCTCCGTAAGTGCGAGATCAAGCTGGTCAGCAATATATGCAGGTGACTGGCTCGTGTCAATCACTCTGGCTACGATGTGACGAACGCCGATACGAGTCCCCTCAATTCGTGGTTCCCCACTGAGTACATCATCGTCACAAATGATGGTCATGGGTCTGGATACGTAGCAAAGTCGTATATTCCTTGTTCGGACATTTTCAGCTCTCATCGTGTTCCGCCTAGATCGTTCCAAGGCGCGTCTCCACCCACGGGAAGACGACTGTTTTAAGAAGAGCAGTCACATCGGTCGGGAAGTCCCGATTCTCGGCATCACTTGTCCCTGCAGCCGGAAACGGATGGAAATGATCCTGTGTGTTGTGATTTTGCTCATGTCGGTCCCACCGGCAACGCCGGATCTCCCCGACGTAGGTCTCGATATACAAGACATGGAAATTGCCGTTTGTGTACACTCGCAGTTCGAGTCGGACGTTGCCTATGGTGTCCGGAGAATAGTCGGCGTTAAGGTGAATGAGCAGTGTCTCCTGCTTGTTTGCGGGGAACAGCGATGTAGTCTGTACCTCGTCCAGACTGGCAAGGACACGGGCAAGATAGCGAAGCAACTCTTCATCAACCGATTGTGTTTCATCGGTTTCGTTGGCCACAGTCAGGCGGCCTCCGACTCCGAATCGGCCGCTCGCTGCTTTCGCACATCATCAAGCCGTCTGATCCGACGTCGGACTGTCTCCCACTCGCTGAGTTCCATCCACACCTCTTCGATCTGGTCGTAGTCAGCGTGATCGAGTGCGTTGACGTCGCTTGGTCGCTTGGCATCGTACCGATCTCGGAGTGTCTGTTCACGAGTCGTGAGGTCCTCAAGTCTGTCCTGGAGCTTGCTCGGCGAGAGTTGTTCGAGGCGGCTTCGCTTGCGCCACTCGAAGTAGGACTCGTTCCGTCGGTACGTCGCGGGGTTTTCGGCGACGCGTTCAAGCACACCAATATCGACGAGGCGTTCTAGGTGGCGACGGGCGGTATCGGGCGCACAATCAGCCCGCTCTGCGATTGCAGCCACTCGCGCCGGCTCATAGAGTTGGAGCGCGACCCGGTAGACGCGCTCATCAGCTGGTTCCGCGGCCAGTTTTGTCTCGAACTCGCCAGCGAGATCGAATTTGGACGGTGGGTCGGCGTCCGGCGTGGGCATAACTAGTAGCTAGTGTTGCTGACTAATATGTTTCCCTCCTGCCGATCTATTTCGTCAGCAGTGTCCTAACATTGGATCTCTCTCGACCAATCACCCTACAGTTGCTGATCAAAGCTGAAGAAGCAAATTATTCGAGAGACGCTTCAGGGAAGGACTTGCGGAGATCTTTCGCTGTAATCGCTGTTGCGTCGCGTTCAGCGGCCTGCATCGCTGCATCGTCAACAATACCGACGATATCAGCACTACTGAGACCTTCCGAACGATCAGCGAGATACTGGTAGGCGTCCTCGTCGAGAGCAGTCGGCAGTTCACGGAGCCGCACGCGGAAGATTTTCTCGCGAGCTTCTGTGTCCGGAAGGTCAACCTCGTACTGCTGATCAAAGCGACCACGACGAGTCGCAGCTTCATCCAATAGGTCCGCACGGTTCGTTGCTGCAATAAGAAGGAAACTCGGATCTTCATCGTCCAAGTGTGCGAGAAACTCGTTGACGACTTGGGCATGTTCACGATGAAGATCGTTCCCACGACCGGCGAGGAGGGCATCGATCTCGTCGACGAAGATCACACAGCGTTCAAACTGCTCGGCCTCGTTGAACAATTGGTTAACTTGCTCGGTGGACTCGTTCACCCATCGGCTTTTGATATCGCCAGCGCTCAGCTCAAGGTACGGGTGGCCGAGTTCACCAGCAATCGCCCGAGCAAAATGAGTCTTCCCCGTGCCAGGGGGGCCATATAGGAGGATGCCATTTGGTGGAGAGACGTTGAACCGCTCGTAGGCAGCATCGGTGTGTGAGAGCGGGCGAAGAACTGACCGCATTATATTGCGTTTGAGGGTGTCCATGCCACCAACATCGCGAAACGTCGTGGTGGGAGCTGACTCCCAACCAAATGTGAAATCAGACTGAATATCCGTCATCGTCTCTTTGTTGTGATTCTGATGCTGACTCTGCTCTTGTCGTTTGGTGGATTGGCTATTCTGGTAGTTACGATCTCGAGATTGTTCTCGCTGTTTCTTTGTCTCCTTTGAGTGGTCCTCATCCGAGCCGAGAACTACTGAAAAGCTCGTCAACTGTATCGGAATACATGCTATCCAACTAAGGCCCATTAGCCATGGCCCGTCGAGCATGGGAGCAACACGGAAGAGTTGCAAGACTCCTGCAAGCTGTGGGGAAAGATGGCTCCAAAGAGGAAGAAACCACACACCTGTTAGTAGAGTTAGTCCGATAACCTCTCCAAGAATCCATCCAGAATCTATGTCTTGGGAATCCAATCGAGCTACCTGGTTCGTGAGGTCATAGATTACAGAGGTTACAAGAGTTGGAATGGTCCAGATAGCAAATACCCCGATAATTGCTGGGATGAGTATACCAACAGTCGAGACGAGTTCACCTGTGACCAGTAATAATCCAAGTGGAGAAAGGAAATAACACACCGAAGCAATTAGTGTCGAGAGCGCAATTCTAGTAAGTCTCTTGGGATCGCGTGAGCGATTGTTCTGCGCTGCGGTGGACGTTATCTTTTCTTGACCGTCCATGAGTTATCTTAGATTTCCCCCGTCATAAGTGCGTTCTGTGAACCAGGTTATCTGGTTCCCCGTTTCTCCTGGGATGAATCGGTCCATTCGTTCAACGTGCTTTGGTCTGCTTTTGATCCATTCTCAGATGGGTCTATAACTGGATTTTCGCGATAGTGGCCAAGTCCAGCTTCTGCCCAGTCAAGGGGTGAGCGGTCAAGATTTCGCAATGCGAAATTTGTGCCGACACGAGCATCGTTTGCAGCACGCTTTCCACCGCTCTTTGCTCGCTTTCCCTTTCTCTTCATGAATTCAACCCCTTGCTCTGTCCTCGGTCCTTCAATTTTGGATCCAGCACGACTTTTTACACTTCCAACAGTTGAACTGGCTTTACCGACACTTCCACTAACCGCTCCACCAGTGAGACGCTGATCAAGAGAGCCCATCTTAGAACCTGCATAGCTACCAGCTTGCTTCCCTCCAAACCGAGCCTGCTTCATGATACTCGCACGGCTCGACTCCTGCGACCCGCCTGCTGATGCCGACGACCGACTTCGAGATGTCCGCTTCCGCCGACTGCGTATCCGACCAGGGACAAAACCTGAGGACATGGCTGTTTTCAGCCCATAGATCGCAGGCGCCACCAAGCCGATCAACCAGAAGAGGAACGACTCGAGCACATCGTTAAACGAACCTGGATCGGCTCCTGCAGTGGTCGCTGCCTGTGTAGCTGCACCGGATCCAGTGATACCCATTGCCGTCGCACCCACAAACATGAGTGCAGCCATGAAGACACCTGCAAGCAGGAGCGAGAGTGTCGCGTTGATGAACATCTTCGCAGCTTTCGCCGAATCCTCGAACGGCCCAAAGTCGAGATAGAGCATGACCGCCAGAATAGGCAGCGTCACAAACATCGCCACGAAGAGGAACTCCCGAATCACCAGCATCGCAAACAACAGGAGAATTCCAATGATCGAGGTCACACTCAGAATCACCATACCGACTGCGACAACGCCTGCGGAGGCGGCTGCACCCTCCATCCCTGTTTTGAGCATCTCGGTCCCGAATGCGCCATAGCTCTCGGGGTAGATGTAGGCGATGACTGCATTCACGAGTAGCAGGCCGAAATGCATGAGCTGGCGCCCCACGGCCACGAAAATGATCGCCTTGAGTGCCTTCCAAACAAGAACAATACTATCCACGTCGGCGTTCCTCGCGAATGGCTGCGACGCAAACCCAGCCATCACCACTACCACAAGCAACTGTGGAAAAATACCCAGCAGGTGGTCAAACGCCTGGAGGTACTGCGGATCGGTATAGGGACTATCGAAGACCAGGAAGGTGTACACGCCACCCGACATCAATAATCCAACAAAGCCCATCAACTTCGTCATGAGCCAGGTGAACAGATCTGCGATCCACCCGGTGAATCCAGCAGCAAGAACGAATGACATCATCTCTGCAGGATATTGCGTGGATTCGACTGTGAGCTTGGGAACACTATGAACGAGGGACGCAGCGTGTGAGTGGAGGGTGGGGATCATTGGGTGTCAAAAAGATGGTGTTTGCTTGTATATCAGTACCATCGCGTAAAAATATTTTCTTAGATATTCTGAATTATTATCGGCGGAGATAGTGAAATGGGAGATAGAACAGCACAAACGCGATGACAGCCACGAACCCCTTACTCAACGCCACCAGAGCGCTATAGATGTTGAACGGCGTCGGCGCGAACCGAATCTGATTGTGCGATGGGGCGTAGTAGATTCCCTGTGAATCGTTGGTGACTCCCCGAAACGTGGCCTCGACGGCGCTCTCATCACGTGTGACGACAGCAACACCGTTGCTATTGGTGGAGACCCGACCCTTAATGGCCCCGTGAAGGTAGATCGATTGGTTAGGGACCGGGCTCCCAGTCCGTGTGTCGGTGAGTTTGATCCGAACGTGTCTCTTATCCTGCTTCGTTAGTGTGAGCGAAACCGGGTGTTCAGAGACTGTCCTCGTTTTCAGCGGGATCGCATCACCATGGATCTCGTAGAGCGTAGTGAGCGGCTGATCGACGTTTGTGATAACCACACGAGTGGACGCCCGTGGCCGAACCGATGAGAGGTTGACAGTCGGCTTGAGCGGTGCAGCCTTTGGAGCGAGCGGAACAGTACGAACACGCCCAACGGTTGCCGTCGACGCTGTCTGTGAGCCAGTCCCAGCAATCGCTGGTTTGCTTCGAATGGCGATCAATTGTTTCTCGAGAACACCTGGCGGCGGGACCGTTCTCTGTGAGGTCGTGGTGGCTGGTGAGGTCCGATTGACTGACCTGTTGAGCGGAGCTAGTGGCTGTGATGGATTGAGTGAGAGCGTCGTGTTCGGGAGCTGGGTGCCGATCGTTGCATTCCGGTACCGATGCTGAGAATAGACGCCCCACACGTTCTCGAGGCGCATCTTCCCGGATTTGAATGACGCATAACTCCAGTGTCGACGATTGGTGACTGTCTCCGGCCCGTCCAGGCGGAGAATTATCTGTTTGAGTTCGCCGTTGTCAGTGACGAGGGTTTGCGTCGCATTGAGTTGCTGATTCGGTGTGATCACGACGGGTGCTGCATCGCGGACGGTATGCGAAAGGAGAGTGGTATTTGAGGTCACGTTTGTCTGTTCCCACCCTGACTTCGTCTGGACAGAGACGGTCTTGTGAATAGCCAACTGCGTTGTAATCGTCCCTTTCACGACCATTGTCGTGCGTTCAGTCGCCTGTGCATTCGTGTATGTGAGCGGCCGCGATGCTCTGGCTTCCTGTGAAGTCTCTCCAATAGCCCATGTTTGCGAGCCGATTCTGAGTGATCGATTGATAGACTGGCTCGTGATGGAGTAGTCGAGACAGGTCTTGGTTCCATTCGTGACCGTACAGGTCTGATTTGGAAGCACTGTCGAGTAATCGAGCGAAGCGAGAACAGTCCCATTCCGGGGAAGCAAGAAGAGGTTTTGTGACGATGTGTTCGGCCGACCGAGACGGGTTTGCGTCCCGTTCTGCGTCCCGAGGATCGTCACATGCGCATTCTTGACGACAGTGCCGTTCGTACGATTCGAATCAGGAAACCACACGCTCGTCGAGCGATTGTGCGGAAGGGTCTGGAGGTTGGTGCGACGGTGCTCAGCAAGTGTCTGATTGCGAGGTCCGACTTTGTGGGATGGCTGGGACGTTGAATACGTGAAATCACGAGCGCGACTAGCATTTGCTGCCGAGATCTTCGGGGAGTGGAGAATCGCCCGGAGATCTGGCTGAATGAATGGTGGCAGTGCACCGATGTTGGGATCTGGATCGTCAGAGACGAAGACGTCAGTAGCAGTAGCGAATCGGTTTGTGCTGACGCCAGTTGCAAACGAACTGAGTAGCAGAAGCAGGACAACGAGTCCAAGAATGAGTGGCCGAATACGTGTGTCCGAGAGTGGTGGCATTCGTGAGGGAAGCGTGTCTACGGAGATGGTCGGCCGATGATATACGGGAGGTGAAACTGGCGCACCGTCGTTAGAAGAACGGTGGGACGATCATCCCCGGAGCAAGGTTTTCAAAGAGTGTGACGAACACATTATAGCTGACCGAGAGGACGATCATGCCAGCGCCGCCCCAGAGGGCACGCCATCCCCACTGTGTGCGACTTGCGTTCCGCCCGGAGACGAACCACAGCGCTGCGCCAACGAGGAAGACGATGACTCCGATTTGGCCTAACGTGGTTGCGACGAATTGTTCGATTTCACTGAGCGAGTTGTTGATCTCGCTTTGTTGTGCAGCAGCGATACCAGTACTGATACTGATCGCGAGCAAGGCAGTGACCAGATACCTAACTCGGCAATGGAATGGAAGGCGCATACACAATTTCATTCTTTTCCCCGAGATAAAAATCTTAGCCTTTATGAATAATATTCTGAATTTATGTGGCGTAGTGAGACGCTACAAGTTTATTTCGAGAGTAATTTCAGAAAGGTTCGGTGGTTGATACTATTTTCTTTCAGCAAAGGTGAGTATTCACCCTAAATTCTTCCGTCAAGTTAGCGCTAATTCTTTGATGTGATTATAGCAGGATTTAAGTAACAAAGATCAGTCACTCCAGTATGACTAATTCGGATTTTGACCGAGATGACGCATCTTCTGATAGCAATGAGAATGAGCCATCTATTGATTTCTCGACATACAATCTCCCAACAGACCTCACTGCGTTTCAGACACACCTCTTATGTCTCATCTATCGGTTAGGACCAACCGAAGGTGTTGATCTCCAAGAAGCCCTTGAAGAGCTCTATCCAGAGCCGATCAATCATGGTCGATTATATCCAGGCCTTGACCGACTCGTTGAGAAAGGATTGATCTCGAAGCAGACGAAAGCAAGCGATAAGCGACGGAATGCGTATGCAACGGTCGGACGAGGGGAGTGGGCGGTTGAGGAATATCACCGATTCATACACGATATTGTGATGTCGGAGTAACCGTCAAGTATCTCTGACAACTATGGTCCTTGTACCAACTCTGTAGAAAAAACTGACTTTTATTCAGTAGTATCATTAGAATAATCTACAAAACCGTCTTACTCAACCTCAGTCGAATCACGCTCCACCCCTAATGAGCAACGGTGGTTGGTCGGAGATATGTGCCTCACGGCCCGAAGACACATGTTTTCTCTTTTCCACCGTGACGTGACGATGGGACTTAGTAGGTGGGTAGGTGGCAAGGGGAGCAGTCGCGTGACCAGATTTGCGCGTTTTCTCTGCTTTGCCGTCCTACCGAATACTATGATGAACTATCCCACTATAGTTCCTCTGGCTACATACGTTGGTAAATAATATCTGATCTGTATTGAATAGGAACACGCTTCTCTAACAGGCATGTATAGAACGTGGAAATAAGCAGTGAGTTTGGTTGTTTCTCGTTTTGCAACGCTGCCCACATCCGTCGAGTAGAAGACAGTAAGTTTCAACAATGAACTTGCTATGAGTCACTCAACACAAATAGGATACTAATCACAGACTTGTATCTTACTTCCGTTCTTACCACTATCTCGAAAGAGGGGGCACACTGATTGGCACGATCTCCTGCCCTCAGAGAGATGACGTGCCCCGGCGATAAATACGGGTTAAATGATAAAGTCCATGGATAGAAGTGATATGATTTCGTGCCAACCGAATTTTCTCAATTATTTATACTCACTAATAATACATTGCTTATCGTATCCCATGTATTTAATAGGAATAGACGACGACACGCTTATCTTGTGATATTCGCGGAATAGAGACGTTTATTTCCGTCTTACATCGGAACCACGGTGTGTTAGTTTAACAAGCATGTCACCGTATTGAACGTGGAGTGATAGAGGTAGGTGCTAGTCACCGCGAGTTCCACGTTCGTCGGGTGGAAGACAGCGGGTTTCAATCGTGAACTCACTATGATCCACTCGACACAAGAAATACACTAGCTCTCCCCTTAGTAATTGGGCTGTCTGTGGGCGGTGAGATGGGGGACTTGGCACGCGAATGGTCTCCTCGCGGTTGTCCCCCACTCAAATGATTGATTAACTAACCAAAAATCTATTGATTGAAGCAAGGTAGCGAACTCGATCATCGCTTCAGTGTCGTATCGAAACGTGGGTGAGCGGTGGTGAAGTTGTGATCGCGCTGCCCACGTTTGTCGGGCATGCTTATCCAACAACCGTCACGAATGCCCGACACTAGCTAGCATTGTGCAAGGTGATAAAGTAATTTTGGTAGCAATTGAATAAATAAAGTTGATGGGAATTATTTACAACTGTAATAGTAGTACACGTAAGTGGCCATGGTTAGGACAACATGCTAACAGCCTCGACATTGTCTAGAACGTGAGGACTATGGAAGAAAGCGATTCACCGGGTGAATGGTACATCCCCACGCCCGCCAAACACATGAGGTGGCTTCACTATGACTTGTGTTTGGCATACATTATTACGCTAGTCAGTAATATATCTCTGTCGCTACTATAGAAGAAAGTTCCCATTCAAGGAAAGTACCCATAACTCCTATGCCCCCGTCATAGACTAGCTTTCCGCTGCGGAGATGACTACCAATCGTAAAACGAACAACCAACGAAAGTGGTCTATCGCCGTCGAGAACGGATAGTACGTCAATGGTGAAGGACGGCAGACGATCATGAGTACCGTGATACCTAGTCAGACCACTACCTGAATTGAGTCGCTAAGGCCCCTTCCTCAACGAGCGACCGAAGGGAGCGAGTAGGGAGGGGATACAGCGCCGTCATCGTCTGTCTTGCGATGGCGTCCCGAACGAAAGTAGCGAAAAGTAAATAACACTTGATTCATTCGATTCAAATGTAAACATCAATGGAACAAAAAGAGACGGACGACAATAACACACTCGAGTTCAGAACACTTGATACTGGCAACCTCGTCAGCATGGTTGCTCATAGACGGACACACAATCTCAGCGAGAATGCCACCGAACTTCTCGAAGCCATTGCTGAGTCGATGGAAGAGGAGTTTGAGGCGATCTGTGACGAGGTAGAACGGTTGGATACCAGCGCTGAATAACAGATATCTTCCCTCTTCGTGTGGTTGTATGAGTGACGTATCTCTTTCAGAAAAATAGTCTCGGCATTTCATTGGTGGCTTTGATACAAGCGCTGGAAGCATGCGACGGTATCGCCACATGGTTGGGTTGGCACATTCTCTTCTCCTTCCGACCTTATGAGTAGCCGTGAAATGGGAACGAGTGCCCCTCTGTGGCATATATTTCGCTATGTAGAAACACTAGTAAAACTCAAGTTGAGGTGGCCGAATGAATCACTTGGGGCGACGTCTGAAACAGTATGGTCATCTCAACGGCGCTCCCCCACTTCACCCACTTGTGTGATTTTGACAATTAGTGCGCCAGATAGTTAGAAAGGTGATCGACTATTATCACATAACAATATATTATACATTCGAATGAAAGTCTGCCGCAATTCTATACTATTCACGGAAGGATCTCTCCGCATGTCCGTGTAAAAGGTAGACGAATAATGGCCAACGAAACCCCTTGAACGGTGTACCTATGACGCTTCTCACCTCTCGGCAACTTGCTGGCCAACGAAAAATCTCACATCAAGAAAACGTGGAAGGATTACTTTTTACGGTCTGCGCCTGGCGAGGAGTGCTGCTCCAAGGAGGGCAACAACGGCAGTAGCAACGCCAAATCCAGGTTGACCATTGCTTTCAGTTGTCGTTTCGTCTCCACCCGACCCACCGTCCGACGAATCAGTAGTGGTCGTGTCCTCTTCAGCGGTCGTAGTTGTGGTCGTCGTCGTCGTTGTTTCGCCAGGATCTTCGCCTTCTCCTGAGTCACCGAAAACGAGTTTCACGTTGCGGATTTCGATATTCTGGATGATGACGCGATAGGTCTTGCCTTTCTTGACACCTTTTTTCGCCATCTTTTCTTTCACTTGATCCCGCACAGATTTCACCGCAGCCATCGACTGCTTATCTTCCTTTGTGGAAGAACCAACGGAGAAGGTGCGGTCTTTGAGGGTCACATCTCCAAGTGTGATTGTCTCATCTGGAGTCTCATCAGGGCCAACAACAAACGACCATTTCTCGATACTCAATCGTTCAATCGTAATGTGGAACGAAGGGAGTTGCGAATCCTCCGACGTTAGCGACTGCCATTCAGCCGAAGAAATCAATTCCTCTCGAGAGACGTCGTCGGGCATCTTGTTTGGCAACTGCGCAATTACTTTGACGTTTTGAATCCGAATATTTTTGAAGCAGATACGGACAGTTTCTCCCTTTTTCCGCTTGACAGATTTTTTCGCCTTCGCCACTGCTTTCTGTTTTGCAGGGACTGATGCGACCTCAGACAAACTGTCTGCCTTCGCCAGCTTCTTCGCATTCACACGGTACGTCTTGTCCTTGATCGACACAGGACCAACGAATACGGTTCGGTCTGGTTTCTCATCAGGGCCCACAACAATCGACCAGTTATGGATCGTCAGTTGCTCGACTTTGAAAACGACCTTTTGTGGGTGTTTTTTCTCCTTATCTTTACCTTTATCTTTATCTTTTGCTCCGTCTGCCTGTACAACCCCAAATGCGGACACGAGGAGTATCCCTACGAGGAAGATACTCACGATCTTGTTCTTATTCATTCTCATTGTATGGAATTTTAAATTCCTTTGTGACCTCAAACCATCTTAATTTAGGCAGGTATTTAATACTTATCCAAATCTACTGTCAAATTCTTGCTCAGTACATCTCGATTAAGTAATATCCTTCGCCGCGAAAGATGGAGAAGGACACAAAATAGAGTGGGTAAATAGCTCAACCACTACAGAACTAGCGTTCTTGAGGTGTCGAAGTGTTACTTGAATTTGATTGTAGTGTCGTGGGTTCTGCCATGAGGAATGGTAGAACTGCAAGTGAGACACTGAGACAAGATAAGAGGAATGCGCCAACGCCGGTAGCAATGAGTATAAACGGATCAGTCGTCACCGACAACTGAATACCAAAGATCGTTAGCATATCCGTGAAAGACATGGCATAGACGATTCCGAAAGCACAGAGGATAGCCATGATCGAGGCAGGTATCGAGAGGCGAACAACATCACCAAGTAGAATTTTGAGAAGTTGCCATTGAGAGGCACCTGTAGCACGGTGAATGCCGATCGCTCGTCGACGAGCATGGACTACCTGTGCGAAGGTTGCCGTCGTACTCCCGATCGTAGTCAGTCCGGCAAGTGCCACCATTCCTACTAAGAGCAACCTGAAATTCCCAAAGATGAGTTCTACGGCTTGTCCGAGGCCACTCCCGCTCGAAAATTGTGCGTTTTGAGCAAGGGTTGAGCGAACCCGCTCATCACCGACGACAGTATACGTATCGCTAGCAATCGTGTTCCCATCAGAAACAACCTTGATAGTATATTCTCCGGGTGCGATTTTGCTATTCGAATCGGACGTACCGAGTGTAATCGGCATGGTACTCATATTGTACGCCGGAATTGTTACTGAGCGATTCCGTGTCTGCACTGGCGTAACTAATGATAGATTTCGTGCGAGCGGTTGCCCCCACGGATTTGCGATTCGAATATCGGCTTTTGGTTTCGTATAAACACTTCCCGTATTCGGTGTGACATCGACGTCGGCAAACAATCGTCGTGATGCGTCTGGTGAGATTCGTATCTGGGTCGTTTTTGTCCGCTCACCTTTACGCGCCGTTAACTCATACGTGCCAGGTGTTTGTGGAAGTTGAATGAGTGCTAGTCCTTGGTCATTGGTTACTGCAGTTGTACTCCCGATTGTAACCGTTGCACCTGAGACATTTTTTTCGGTGATAGTTTGAACTGAGACGGCAATCTGCGCTCCTGGTGGTGCTTGTTGTGGAGTAATCGGTAGAACAATTGGCGGGCGCTGATAGACCTGCACTGGCTGTGAGTGGCGTCCCACGTTCAGCGTGTAGTTGCCTGCTTGTGAGACACTCAAATCCATCCGAATTGTCGTTTCTTCTCCTGGTTGGAGAGTTACTGTCTGGTGCTGTCTGGCATCGCCAAGTGACGCCGTCACGTTGTGAGTGCGCTTTGATGACCCGACATTTTGGACCGTAAAAGAGACATTTGTTGGCTGGTCAACAACCGTTACATTTGGGGCAGTAACGCTACTCACGACTATCTTGTCAGACTGAGAGTCAGTGGATTGGGTATCGAGGAGTTTGTTTGGTGTGCCACCTGACGTTCGGATAAAATGAACGATCCCTGGTTTCGTTGAGAGCGTGTGTGCAGTCGAAAGAGGGATAATGAGTTGATCATCAAGCATCCCAGGCGCTCGATAGACACCAACGACCGTCACTTGTGTCACGGCTGGCGATGTACTGCCGCCCACAAGAAGTGAATCACCAGTTGAAACGCCCAAGGTTTGTGCGAGATCTTGTCCAATAACCGCCTGTGCTGAAGACTGTGGTGGATGCCCTTTGACTAGGTTTGCATCGGAAACTGCAGCAAACGCAGTATAGTTTGCTCCTCTCGCTAAATATGGATCTCCATCAGAGACCTGTGCGATAATGATCTCTGGACTTGCCTCAAGCCCATGATCTCGCAGCGCCGTTGCATACTGACTCTCGATTCGACTTTCCATTGGATATGATGCGCCCGGTTCTGTGACGGTTCCTGTTGAGGTTGTTGCTAATGGAGCGAGCACACCTGCAAGCGATCCTGAAAGGATGACGAGAAGGGCAAAGACAGTCAATGTGGTTGTGGTCGGAATCACAGCTCGCCATGAGAGTAGTCGAGGGTGGATGCGGAATCCGAGTGATGGCATTCGTCCATTGTTTGCGTGAGTAGTTTCTCTAGATCCAGGTTTTTGGGCTAACTGCGAGGGCGGCGTCGTCACCGTCGACCACGTCGCGAGAACACCTGCAAGTACACCAATGCCAACCACACCGAACAACAGTGGGAATAGAATACGAGCAACTGCTGGGGTGACAGTTGGATCCAATGAGATAGCCATCCCCGCGGCAATCGCGATATTTACGACCGCTCGGATTGCGATTACGCCGATCGCGTACCCTAGTACAGACCCAACTAACGCGAGCAAACCAGCTCGAAGCGCAAAAATGCCGATAAGACGGCGTGCCGTTCCGCCAGTAGATCGAATGACGATAATCGATCTGAGCCGATCGCGAACACTCATCCTCGTAATATTGTACAGAACGACAAGGATGAGAACACTTGCAGCAATCGTTGCTGCGAACAGGGCATGGAGCACGCCTTGCATCCCACTCACAAAGTATGCGAATAATGAAGGACTGATAGTCCCATGTTGGGACAATTGCCCCCCGTTGTTTGCCGTATTTGTCTGAATGAGGAGTGCATTAGTATCCCCTAACGAACGCACGGTGGCTGGCGTTCCAACATACCACGAGTGCGGGAAAATCGAATCATCCGTCTTGTATGGGGCGACCCGGACAGATACCTGCTTTCCTGTACTGGTTTGGAATTGCTGTTCGGTGGCTGTCGAGACGGTGCCACGGAAACCAGTTGATGGCGGTGTCGGGATCGTTGCATTCCGCCATGAAACAGAAAGACGCGTCAATTCAGACGGTGCACTTGGTGGGACACCAACAACGTGGTGCGTTGTACCGTTCTGCGTGATAGTAGTGATTGGAAAGACGAAATCTGATTGTGCTGCGTTCTGGCGAGCAGCCGCATATGAGTCGTAGTGGTGGACGACCATTGAACTCCGATCAGTTCCCGCAATTGCTGCTGACTGCGTACTTGCTGCGGATAACAACAGCGTCGTGCCCACGAGAAAGGCGACTGTAATCGCGATAATAAGGACTGTCAGTCGATCTCGTCGTGACCACTGTGTAAGGAGGACTTTAATATAATTCATTTATTCTTCATTTTCACCATATATGTTAGTACTGTTCCAAATGAAATCAGTCGTAGCTATTTGCTTATCACAACCCCACGGTATTCAAGATCAATGAAAAATATCAATCATTACTTTTCTGTTAAGACACTAAGTAAAGAACTATACGTTAAGTCGTCTCCTAAACCTATCGGGGACTTTTTATTGTGGTAGCGCTCATACGGAATTGAATGATTCGCGATGTTGAGTCAAAGTTCCTCCTCTTCCCTTTGAGATGCCCTGCAGATTTGAAGACTCCAAACGCAAGCTGCTCACGAGCAACGCAAGGTATGAGGTAGACCGTGGGATATCGTCGTTCGGTTCTTACACGGTGGTCACATCGCGATAAGCTTGCTATCCTTGTTATCACGGTCACCGTTGCATTTCTGACGGGGACAACACTTGTCCTTACAGCCGCTGGCACACAGACGACGACCATCGCAGAAGAGTATGACACAGATGGAACTGCTACATACTATGATTCAGTCGAGACAGCCACTGCGCACGCATCTACAAACGCACTTGTCCTCCCAGTAGCAACAGTTAGCCAGCCAAACGGCTCACATCAATATGTTGTCGGTATTCCCCCTGACAAAGCACAGACGTTCAGTAGGCGAACGGGAATTACCGTTCCATCCCCACCAGCGGCAGGTGTTAGTACGAGCCGCAGCTCAGGATTACCGAGTGATACACAACGCCTCGTCGGGACGAATCAATCACTCACAGTCCCAGTGACCGTAGAAACGGACACGGACTCGCAATCGAGTCTTCCACCATCCTGGTATCGTGCAACGCCAGCAACAGTCAACCGACTTGGATCGACTGGTGCGTTTGTCGTTCAGCCTGCCTCTTACAATTCGACGCCTGTTCCGGCAACTGGTGTCCCACTACGCGCTGCCCTTGCGTTTTTCGTGGCCGGAACACAGCAACTCCTCTCCGTCGTAGCGCTGCTTGCCCTCGGTGGCGCAGTGCTTGTTGGCGTTGTTGTCTATAGCGTCACGCGAATGAGCGTCCGCGAGCGCATCCAAGCAATTCAACTTATCCGTGCAACTGGTAGTCCACCAAGTATCGTGTGGCGGTTGTTCGGAGTACGTGCCGGACTGCTCACTGCCATGGGAATAGGAATTGGATACGCCATTGGTGTAATCGCGACACGTGCCGCGGTCAATATCGCAGTTGCGTCTGGGCTCCCAACATCGCTTTCCGTTCGAGTAACCCCGCAGGTAGCCCAACTCTTACTACTCGGCTATGGCGGGCTTGCACTTACGGGGATCATTGCTGGTGTTGGTGCAGCGTGGTCAGCAAGCCGAAGACCACCAGCAACACTCCGTCAAGAGACTACTCGTACCCCATCGACATCGGCACGGTCATCGAGCTGGATTCCAGACTTTATCTCTTTGACACTGCTCGACTGGCGGGCACTCATCCCAAGTACTGCGACACTCGCTGTCTTCGCAACAGTTGTTCTCGTGGGGGCATCTGTGGCCGGTGTTCTTGCACCACTTATGAGCACCAGTGGGACGACGATTACAGAGCCTGGTGCAGTCCATCCCATTGCTAGTAAAGTTCCGAGTAACTATGCAAGCGTGTTGCAGAACCAAGGAACGACTGCAAGTCCCGAACTCCTCGTATTTACTGTTCACAATGGCCAGTCGCTCGTTGTTCGAGGTGTTGAATTCGACTCTTTTGCTGCTCTTTCAGGAGCAACGCTTACACATGGACGAGCACCGCGTGCACAGAACGAGGCAGTGATTGGTGCCGATCTCGCTCAGACTCGGGATATCGAGGTTGGTGAGTCGATTACCCTTGGCGGGAGTACAGCGACATCATTTACGCGCGTCAAGGTTGTGGGGATGTATACTGCCTCTGGCATTTATGACGATCAGCTACTCGTGTCACTTCGGACTGGCCAGCATCTCTCACGTGCTCAACCAGGGATGGTACACTTTATTCGAACGTCAGAGCAACTCAATTCGACACCAAAGACACAATCTAAAGTTACAATTCTCGACGTCACCGTGCCGGAGACAGTCACGGTCACTGAGTCGCTGCCTGTACGAATTCGCACCCAGAATTTCGGTACAAAGGCGACTACTCGAACGATCCGTGTCCACGTTGGACAGCAGGTGCGGGAAAGAACCGTCCAACTTCAACCACATGCACAGCGAACTATCACGCTTAATGTTTCGCTAGCGGACGTTGGGACGCAGGAAGTTACCGTTGGCAACAAAACTGCGACAGTGAGAGTTGTACCACAGAATGCACTTCAACTCCATGGCCTCCCCGCATCGGCACCTCCTTCGAGTAGTCCACAGGTGCAAGTGACGACGGTGACAGGACATCCGGTGGCCAATGCAACTCTCCGTATTCAGAACCGAACAGTCACGACGGGGCACAATGGCACTGCTCGGCTTTCACTTGAAGCACCTGGAACATACTCGCTAACGGTAACCCATAAAAATCAGTCTGTGTCAAGAACGATCAATGTCTCGAGAACAGCGACACGAACTCCGACTGCCCAAGTACAGATCCGTCCTAACCAACCGTCACTCCTAGTACGACCCACCGCGCAGATCTCCATGTACAATCCCTGGCAGACGGAGATCTCAGCGCAGATTGATTTGACAGCGGCCGGAAAACAGTATACTCAACGCGTTACACTCGCTCCAGGTGAGACCACGACAAAGCAAATCCAACTGACGCGTGCTGCACCAGGGTCATATACTGCTCGTCTAACTACTGCTGGGCAAACGCTCGACACGGCTACCTACACTGTCACCGGTGATGAACGGATCGTAACAGCCTACGCAAACCAAGGCGGATATGCTGGCAGTAGTGGAATCGGCCGGATTCTTGAAACTGCATTCGGGAATCTGACGTTCCTCGTTGGAATTCTCGGTGTCTTAGCTGGTAGTATGACCATTGGCAGTACCACTGCCATGTTCGCACAAGCAATTCATGCCCGTCGGCAAGCCATTGGTGTTCATCGAGCCACTGGCGCACTTCCAAGGCAGGTCACTCTCCTCATCCTCACTGATGCGCTCAAGATCGGTGTTGTCGCGACTGGACTTGCACTTGGTGGTGCCCTTCTTACGACGACTGTACTTGCAAAGAGTGGTTTCTTAACGATATTCGGAATTCAAATTACGCCAATGGTAACGTTAACAGTGATTGGTGTTGTAATCTGCGGTGAGCTCATGATTATCCTCCTTAGTGCTCTCCTCGTTGCTCTTAGTCTGTTACGACAGCAACCAGTCGCGCTAGTTAGAGCCGCCGAGCAAACGAACAACTCGGCAACCAATTCTCGAGGTATGTGGAATGAATAACCGTCGTTCATACCTTCTCATCGGTGTGACTGTTTTCATGGTGGGAGTTGCAATGAGAACGATTCCACTTTACTGGAGTTATCTTCCGTTCAATCTTGACGGGCTCCAATTCGCTGCGCCCGCTCGATACACCCTGTCGCATGGCCACCTGCCGTTTTCGCATGGTTATTTTCATCCGGATAAGTACGTATTCACCGTACTGCTTACGATATGTAGCCAGCTAACAGGGATTTCTCCACTCCGAATCGCCCAACCAATGATTGCGGTTATTGGCAGTGTTCCAAGTTTGATTGCAGTTTGGCTCACCCGTCGTCTCGGTCGGCAGTTACGATGGCGGCCAAATGTCGTCCGTGTTGCAGCTGCACTTGCCGGTCTGGTGCTTGCAACAGAGGGCATTTACCTAGGGCGGTCGGCGGCAGTGACGAGTGAGGGTGCTGGTCTTGTCTTTGTCGCTGTATTGGCTATCGTCTTCTATCAAATGGTACAGACTGGTCGACCTTCATGGGTGGTGTTGACGATACTTATCATCAGCTTGTTCCCGCTTACACATAACCTTAGTACGATGATTGGTGCACTTGTGATCACTGCTTTGCTTGCTCTATCTCTAGGTCAAACAACGAAGCGGGTAGTACTTGCTGGTGGCTTCGCTGTTGCTGGATTTTGGCTTTATCTTAGTGGATATTACTCAATAATGGGGATGAGTGAGTTTTCGCGAGTCGCATCCTTGCCAGGTCTCTTTCTTGCCTGGCTTCTTGTGTTGATTGTGGTAGCGATCTGGCTCCCGTCGACGAGTACTCGTGCACAACGCGGGGTGCCAACATTCGCGCTTCTCGGTGGTGTCGGTATATTAGTTGCCAATTTCTTTGTTCCTGTTTTCCCAGGAACAGCGGCGCTTCAACCTTCAGCACTACTGTTTACTCTTCCAATCGTCGTTGGCGGTTTCCTCGCAACTCGTGGACTTCCATATATTACGATGACAAAAGACGGTGCGATTGTACTCGCGATTCTGTTAGGGCCCCTCGCACTGATTGGCTTTGCGCTAACTGGGGATCTCACCTTTAAGTACCAAGGTATCGCTGTTCGTAGTCAAATTTTTATTCATCTGGCAGCAGCTGTGTTGGCCGCACTCGCGGTAGTGGATATTGGTCTTCGTGGTCGTTCACGTAGGAAATATTGGAATATCGTTCGGACGAGTTTCGTTCCCTTACTTCTCATATTTGCAGTTGTAAGTGCACCTGTTGCCTTTGCTGGACTTCGAGCGACTCCAGCAAAGGCAGTAATTGCACCAAATGAATTCGAGGCGACCACATTTGCTGTGACTCATATCCCTAACACCTGGGTAAGTGATGGACATATCACACGACTTGCATCTTATTACTATCCACTCCAGACGAACTCGACTGATACTGTACTGTATCAATGGCTTCGTGGCGGTGATCCGCCAGCATGTCCAGTTGTTTCTCAGCAGTCATGGACGACGGTTGGGGCACAACTGTTCCCTGCGTCACCAGAGCAAGTCAAGTCGACTCGATACCAGACGATGCTTAGAAAGCGGAACGTTATTTATTCAGCAAGTGGGGATGACTCACTCCTTATTTCGAGTTCCGTGACTAACCAACAGAATAATTGTTGATAATTCGGTCGTATTTACCGGCGCGCGTTGGATTCAGATTATGGAGTGGAGCACATAGCGTTCAATCGCTATTTATACTGGTATCTGAACCTCCTCATCCGGTTAATTAGTGTACCGGACTAAAGGGCACATTTAACTAGCATACTACCTTCCGTCATCCAACGAACCGGAAAGTATATACGATAACATAATAGTAGTTGATACTGGAATATCTCAAACATAAGCTTGAAGTACTACAATCAATAGATAATACTATAGAAAAAATTGGAAGTTGTGAAAATTATGACAAGGTTCCCAAAATCAGTTCGAGCAGCATCGATCAAATGTATCTCATGTAATGCACCGGTCATACGAACGGTTGAAGATGCGTATGCCTGTGTGAAGTGCGGAAGAGCGCCTGTTGAGACACGATCCTCACCAGATCGAACAAAACTAGTAACCAAGAAAGAAACCACCTCCGACTAGCTACATTCATATAATTAATGTCACAAGAGAAAGCCACTGGCAGAACGACTCGTCAATCCTCCACACAGGATGGTACGCAGGTACCAAAATCTGCAGATAACCTCATACTCAGTTCGGATAGCGTTGTTACTCCAACATTGAGTGTGATTATGCCTACGCTCAATGAAGAGGAGGGAATTGCTGAATGTATCGAGATGGTCAAACGGGGTATTGATAGAATCGGAGTTACGACCGAGATCATCATTAGCGATAGTTCGACGGATCGAACCCCTGAGATTGCACGAGAAATGGGAGCGATCGTCGTCGAGCCAGACGAACCTGGGTATGGATACGCATATAGATATGCGTTTGAGCGAGCTCGAGGCGAGTACATCGTCATCGGCGACGCTGATACGACGTATGATTTTGAGGATATCCCCCGGCTTCTCGATGAAGTCACTAACAACGATGCGGACATGGTGATGGGAAGTCGTCTTGGAGGTGAAATCAAATCAGGAGCAATGCCTCCACTACACCAATATATTGGAAACCCATTACTGACGAAGTTCTTGAACACCTTTTATGGAGCTGGTGTCTCCGACGCACATAGTGGCTTCCGGATTATCAAGCGAGAAGCGCTTGAGAACTTGGAGTTGAAAACGGATGGGATGGAGTTTGCGAGCGAGATGATAATGGAGGCTGGGGCACGCGATATGACGATCAAGGAAGTCCCAATTACGTACCACGAGCGAGAGGGTGATGCGACTCTCGACAGCTTTGAGGATGGCTGGCGCCACGTGAAGTTCATGCTCGTGAACGCGCCTGGCTATCTGTTCTCAATTCCAGCAATGATTTTGACTGGGATTGGAGTGCTAATCATGTCACTCGCATATTTCAGCATTCCAATTGGTGGAGTGAATGTGGGCATTCACTCGATGATAGCTGGAAGTCTGCTTGCTATTAGCGGCTATCAAATTGGCAGTCTCGGGGTGTTTGCGACAGTAGCTGGGAATCCAATCAAGAAATCTCGACAGCCTGTGATGGGATGGTTATTGAAGCGGCTACAGCTTGAACATACAGCGACACTGGGATTGGTATTATTTACTGGGGGTGCTGTATATGCTGGCTATTTACTCATCCGATGGGTAACCAGCGGTTTCACCGTATTGCCGCTTTTGATGGAAGATATCGTCGCATTTACCGCAATCGTCCTAGGGGTACAGACGGTATTCTCGTCATTCTTCATGAGTACGATTGCAGAGTGACAACATATAGCTATAAAATTTGACTCATTAACTTTTGCTCACCGAAATTCAATAAGCGGAATAAATCCAACAGATTTTTACAAACAAGGATTCCAAACATCATATGGATTGTATTAGCGTTATCATACCAACTAAAGATGCTGGGGAGAATTTTGAACAGGTACTTAAACTAATAAGGTCACAGGATGTACCAAAAGTCGAAATAATTGTAGTAGACTCTGGGTCTACTGATAATACTTTAAAAGTTGCGGAGGAAATTGCTGATATAGTCATTCAAATCCACCCTAGCGAGTTCCATCATGGAAAAACCCGGAATTTAGGAGCTGATGCTGCTTCTGGCGAAATTATTGTCTTTACAGTTCAAGATGCATTGCCTGCATCAACTTCTTGGTTATCCAATTTGATTAGCCCAATTGTAACAGGTACTGCTGATGCTACTTACGGAAATCAAATAGCTCATACTGAGGCCAAGCCTCCTGATAAGTTCTTTTATGAATATTTCTATCCTAACAGTAAGGTCGTTCTTAGCAAGCAAGACACATACGACAAGAAAAGGTTTTACCTCGATAATATATTTCTATCAGATGTTTCCTCAGCAATATCGAGATCTATTTGGGAAGAGTTTAAATTTCGAGAGTCTATAGAAATGTCAGAGGACAAAGATTTGGCATTCAGGATCGCGAATGCTGGCTACTCCCTACAATATTGTCCTAAGGCAAAAGTACACCATTCTCATGACTACTCTCTACAATCCTTATTCTTTAGGCGGTACAAGGATGGAATGGCTTTCGAAAATATTGCAACTGATGGATCGGATGATTTTTTAAACGAAGGTGTCAAGTATGTTTTTTCGGAGTTCCACTATCTATATAAAAAAGATCAACTTCAATGGATACCATATACTATTTTATATAACTTCACTTATTTTATCTCGTTTACTCTAGGGAAAAATCATAAATTGATCCCCAAGCCTATTCATAAGTTTCTTTCCAATTAGATTACTTCTTCAAATACGTTTAGTAGTCTGTTAGTGGCTTCTCCCCATGTGAACTGTTGGGCTCTTTTCTTTCCTTTTGAAGAAAGCTCTTCAAGTCGGTCCTGGTCGTCTATAATTTTCAAGCCATCATGTATTGATTCCACTGAATAAGGGTCAACAAATTCTGCAGCATCGCCCATAACCTCCGGAATAGCTGAAACATTAGAAGTCAATACGGGTGTTCCACAAGCCGCAGCCTCAAGCGGTGGTAATCCAAATCCCTCATATAATGAGGGGTATGCGAAAAGTGTTGCTTGTTCGTAAATATATCGCAGCTCCTTTCTCGTAACATACCCAAGGTTGAGGACATCATCTCGGTTAAAATTTTCCTGACCATACGCTATACTATTTTGCGGTCCAACTACGACAAATTCAATATCGTTATCAAATTCATTGTATGCTTCAAGGAGCCGTCCCAAATTTTTCCGTCGGTCTGCAGAACCTACAAAAAGAATATATTCATCAGGAAGATCAATAGAAACGCCCGCATTTTCTTCAAAGAACAACTGGTCGACACCGTTATAAATCACATGTACTTTGGACTCATCGATAGAAAGATGTTCAAGAATCTTTCTCTTTGAAAACTCTGAAACAGTCACTACCGCATCTGCACTGCGTGCTCCTAGGGGTATCATAAGCTTCCTATAGAACCGTTGGATTGGACTATGGCCTTCTTCTGCTCCAACATGGTGAATCATCATGACTGTTCGATGGTTGCCGCCCTTGATTGGGGGTGCGTTAGCGTTTGGACAAAAAAGGATATCGAGATTGTCTCTAGAAGTTAAAATGGGTAGAACAGTTCGCTCCCACATCACTCCATATGGTTGTGAATTTTCCTGGAAGAAGATATTCCGAATAGGGGGAGCATTGTTGAACTGCCGCTGGCTGTCGGAGTGGCCATATAATGTGCAGGAGTAGTTCGAATTTTTAAGCAGATTCTCGGTATGTCGTATTCCCACTTGTGCCGAACCGTCAGGAGTATCGACGCAAAAAACTCGAGCATTTATTCCGATATTCATATGTATAGACTTTCTTTTCTCTATGGTCATGATTGCTTCGGTCTACTTAGAGTAATGGTATAATTAAAGAAAATTAATAATAGCAGAAGTTCAGGGAAGAAGAGAATCGACACGCTTTTTATTACTCCAACCCTATTTACTACTTGATATTATCTATGGCAAAAATTTGTTTCGTAAATGCACAATTACCGCCTCACCAAAATGGTGGTGCTGGAAATTATGTTCTTCGAGTAGCTAGATCGCTGCTTAATCGAGGGCACACAGTGAAAGTTCTTACTACAAAACCTTATGATGGGAAATCGTCGCTTAGACCTCAGTCTGAGTCAATGGATGAAATACCAATCGAACGATTCTATCCAATGAACATCTCCCATAGAAGTGGTGACAACCCATTCGGACTGCCAGGGAAGGTACTTTGGCATATAGGTGATGTTGTGAATCCCCACAGTTCAAAAGTTGCGGAAGAAGTCTTTTCGGAATTTGACCCAGATATCATACACACCAATAATTTAATGGGAATATCAGTAAAGCTAAGCAAAATTGCCCAGAAATATGATCGCTACCACGTTCACACCCTCCATGATTATGGTCTCATCTGCCCAAAAAGCACATTACTTCGTGAGTGGACCGCTGAGGATCAATTTGAGGTATGTGAAAGCCCCCCACTCCCTTGTCAGGCTTACTTAGGACAGAAGCAAAATTATATCGGAAGTCCTGATCTTGTGACTGGCCCGAGTCAACATATCATTGATATCCATCAAGAACATGGTTTCTTTGAAGGAGTAGAAACAGATTGTATCCCACTTGGGGTGTTAGATGTAAAAAATTCTACCACTGGTGTCAAAACCAAACGTTCGTTCTTATTCGCCGGTCAACAGACACATCCAAAAGGTTTAGAAACAATTTTTCAAGTTGCACGCCAGTTGCAAAGCGTGACATTCCACATTTGTGGAACTGGCCCACTCGAAAATAAAACAAAGTCTGTAGCCGAGTCGTTACCAAACCTCAAGTATCACGGTTTTGTTTCCAAAAACCGCCTGGAGGAATTACGGGAGGAAGTTACTGCAGCGATCGTTCCATCTCTTTGGATGGAAAACTCACCACTAACAATTTATGAGAGCTTTGCTCGTGGACTCCCAGTAATTGGAAGCAAAATTGGAGGAATACCAGAATTGGTCTCCGATGACGTCCGTGGAATATTAATGGAACCTGGTTCTACAGAATCTTTAAAATCTGCTGTCCGCGAAATTGTCGAAATGGAAAATGAAAAACTTGCCAATATGCAACAATCTTGTCTCGAATGGGCGCGGAGGCACACTCTCGAGAAACATGTAGATTATTTGGAGAGTGATGCATATGGAGAGGCTATGAATGAGAAGTAAGAAGTATGACCTCTGTTAATAATTCCCTTTCCTCGGTTGCATCCAGCGCCGTAATTATGTTGATTGGTTCCCTTTTCGGCCGCGGACTTGCGCTGGCTACGGAAGCATTAATGGCTCGTTCACTAACGCCCGAAATTTTTGGCCGTATTTCACTCGCATATACAATCATTATAACAATAGCTAATGTTCTTTTATTAGGGGTAAATCAGGGCATTCCACGGCTGTTATCAGCTAACGAGTCAGGAGAAAAGGAATCTTCACTCATTCAGTCTGCTTTCTTCTTCTCGCTGTTAACGGGTTCCATCGGGGTTATTGTGATATTGATGATCGTGCAGAATTGGCCGGGGCTTTACGGTGATGAAAATAAATACAAATACATCATCATATTTTCACCATTCTTGATCCTTTTCCCACTTTCACGTATTTCTGTCTCAGTGCTTCGATCGTGGGAACTAACTTGGCCCGCTATTTTTTCACGGGCTATTGTATCACGAACGCTTGGGCTAGCACTTTGGGGTCTCCTTTTCTATTTCGGTTATTCTATTGAGGCTGCTATCAGCTATTGGATAAGCATTCCATTGATTATTGTTATAGTTTCTTCAATATTTATCCACAGAAAAATACCGATACAAGATTTCATTTTGAAATACCCTGACAAGGAAGTGGCTAAACAACTTATTACATTCTCATGGCCTCTAGCTATGAGCGCAATCATGTTTATGTTCCTTTCAAGGATGGACGTCATTATGATTGGCTACTATCTATCATCTACAGAAGTAGGTTATTATCGAGCAATTCAACCCCTACGCCAGTCTACAGTTATTGTACTTGCTTCTTTTGGGTTCCTTTTTCTCCCCCTAGCGACGAATTTTTACGAAAATGACGCTATCGCCGATTTAGATCGGTTGTTCACAAGTGTTACAAAATGGGTTGTTGTGACTACCCTCCCGGTTATATTAGGACTCACTTTATTTTCGAAAGATGTAGTAACATTTCTCCTCGGCAAGAGTTATTTGCCATCAGCATTACCATTGAGTTTACTAGTCGGTGGATTTTTCGTAAGAGCAGTTACTGGACTCGATGGAGAGGTAACAAAAGCCATTAATAAACCGAAGATAGAATTATATGCTGCTCTTGTAGGTACTTTGATAAATATTCTTTTGAATATAGTTCTTATTCCAAGGTATGGTATTGCCGGGGCAGCAGTCGCAACTGTATTTGGTTACGCAATATACAACGGAGTTGAACTCTACGCTATATATAGATTTGTTGGGATAACCCCGTTTTCTAACAATATATTCAAATCGGCTTTGTTTACCACGGCTGTTGCGCTGGTGTACGTACGGTTGGTTGACATTCCTTCAAGCATAACTTATGTTATTTTATCAACAATCCTATTCATGTTCGTCTCATTCTTATCTCTTCCATTAACAGGTAGTGTTAGTGAAGCTGATTTGCTACTTATTAAAAGACTTGAAAAACGAACTAATGTTGATTTTCAGTTCCTTAGACAGTTACTCGACATTAAGTGATAAGATCAAACCAATATAACTATCTTATACTATTCAATGTATCCGAGAGCTTGTAACTTCCTTTCTCGGCTGACTTTGTTTTCTTTGGCGTCTTTAAGATTAGGCTCATAATCCCCTACGTCAGATGCAGAAGTTTGTATCCAAGGTACTTCTCGAAGGCAACGGAGAGGCGATCCAGGTGGATGACCGTAAATATTCCACTCACCTTTCGCATTTCCATGATCACTGGTAATTATTACATTATCAGCATCAATGTTTTGAAGCAATAGCTTTATTTCATCGAGGACAATTTCTAAATTGTTCCGGTAAGCCGCCCAAACCTCCTTTTCGGTGAGCTCATTGTCCCGGAGACGCTCCCAAACGTCTTTAGTATCTTGATTTCCCCATTTATCTTTTTCTTTTGAACTCATTAGTTCTGGATGGGGAATAAATGGGCAGTGGGGTTGCATATAATGTGCAATAGTGCGTTTCTGACTTTGTCCTCGGTTTACTGCTATTGTATGATCAGTAATCGCCCGTGGTGGAACAGTCCCGATATCAAGCCAGCTATGACGCCAAACCTCAATAAGTTGTCCAAAATCCACATTGGAAAGTTTAGTCGCTGAAAATGGATTGCCACAGATATAATTTGTTTTTTGGATTTCTTTGTTATACTTCTCAACAAAAGTTTTTTCCATCCATTGTGCTGTAGTACTGTCAAGCGACCAAATAGATTCGATATCATTGATAAAGTCATATTTATTTTTCATTTCCTTCATTAAATCGAGACGGCAGGCGTCGGCAACAACCAGTAAATCCCAATCTTCATCATAAATATTTTCGCCACGCGGTCGAATGTAATTTCCTTGTTCTAATGCTTTGTTGTATACTGGACGCGCTGATGCTCTGAGGCCTTCTATTCCATCGCGCTTAATACGATTAAACGAACGTTTTGTCCATTGTTTAACTTTCATATGTTCCGGTTTTTTCTTAGAGGGAATAAGTATTCCTGTTTATCGACGTATTTTACCAAGCTTGAATAGACTAGATATATCCCAATTCTTCGAGTCTGTTTTCTACCGTTTTGTTAACGATAACCTCTTCTTCGCTATTTGCGTCATAATCAATATCAATACGTTCCAACAATACGTCTGAAAGTTCTTCTTTTTTTTCCTCATTACACGAACTACAGTCATTCAAATCTACTAACTCTAAAGTTCCGTCTTCCCAATAGATAAGCTTATCTTTATTTGACTGAACCACACGACGGCGATCTGTATAAACTTCCTCATCGTGTCGTAATTTCGATGATTTTGAACGAAGTGTACCTATATCTGGGCGCGGTGAAAGATATTCTGAAACTGCGTATTTTCGAGTGCTTTTCGAATGAAAAGATAGCCCTTTTTTTGATGTCTCTCGTTCAATACCCGCCATATCTAAAATAGTTGGATAGATATCCCGAAGTTCTACTAATTCAGAGGATTTTGTCGGAGTATTTGGCCCAGAAATAATTAGCGGAACGTGAAGAAGTGTTTGTTGGACACTATATTGGTGATCCATAAGGTCAAAATCACCTATATTCTCGCCATGATCACCAGCTATTATAACAGTCGTCTCTGGCTTAAGGAAATTAATGAGATCGTTTAGTATCTCACCAAGATACTGGATTGACGCCCGATAGAGTGCTTTAAGCACCTCAAAGTCTCGATCACTCATATCTACAGCACCAGATACAAAATCCCATGGATTCTGATTTATCTCAAGTGCTTCTTCATAACTTACTTCTTCTGGAAGATGCTGCTCTGCATGCTGCCGAGGTGGTTCATACGGAAGATGAGCCTCTGTGAAATTGGCAAAGAAGAATGATGGCGCTTCAATATCAGCAAGAAGATTTTGCGCTCGGGAGGCAAGATGTAGAGCTCCACTTCCTTTTTTACGTGACTGATATAGTAAATATGCTAGGTTTCCCGCGTTCTTTATAGGAGAACCACTGGTTAAGTTTTTAGAAAGTGACTGTAGTCGATTACGCCAATTTTCGGCTCCAACCACAGCGGACATATCTTCACCATTAAAAAAGTATTCCCACTTGGTAAGAAAGTAGTCAAATCCGTCACTGAACCCGTAATTAGGAGAGAGCCAAGGATTGGCTGACACGCCAACTGTCGTGTACCCAACCCTTGAGAGTTCCTTCAAAAACGTCGGATGATTCCAAGTGGGGTTATCCCCTGTGATACCGTGTTGGGATGGATACATGCCAGTAAATATTGATCCGTGTGATGGAACCGTCCAAGGACCGTTCGTGATTGCCTGTGGGTATCGAACTCCATCCCTTTCAAGTGATTTAAATACAGGAAGGCATTTTTCATCAAGTAATTCATAGAATGTTGATGCCCTTACACTATCGAGGACGATTAATGCGATGTCGGGTCGTTCTCCTTTCATTGTTTTATGTACTGATGTTAAGGAGAGTTTAAAATGATTCGGTTTTTGAGTACAGCGGTCAACCCACTCGCAATATGAATATATATCGAATGCCACACCCCCATCAGATCGTACCTATGATATATCAGCCCAGGCGTAATGGGAATGCCTTCAACGCTACGCCAGAGAATGTAATTAACGACTAAGGGACCACACAAGCACCCAATTTATTGACGCTAAACAATTCAATTTGGGACATATGGATTAAAAACGAAGCATTAATACCATTCCAACAAGTGGATGAGATAATGGAGCGGCGTTCAAAACTTGGACTCACTATTGCCGCATCAGGCTTCTCGGCAGGCATCCTCCACGCACACGCCGTAGGATCACTCTCCCCTGGCCTCCCACTTGGCACAACAATCGCCACTGTCGGCCTCCTCGTACTTGTTTGGAGCGAACAACTTTCCATTTCACTCTCTGCGATTGTCACCCTCGGCGCACTTTACCGCGTAGTAGCGTTCGCTATCCCACCAACCCTCCTCAATTTCGATCCTGATGCCCACGCTGTTCGTAGTCAGATCGTGCTACAAACGGGAAGTACAAAAGATCTAGTCGGAGTCTTCTACGGGACTGCTGCCGCGTTCGACGTGCATGGTGCACAGATTGCACTCCTTACTGGCCTGCCAATAGACGATGCCTATGTGTTCTACCCACTTGCGATTGGCGTCGGGATACCCCTTCTCGCACTGTTGGCCGTCAACGTCCTCTTTCGGAGTATCGACCTCCCCACGCACTCGAAACGGATTGGACTGGGTTGTGCGGCTATACTGGCAGTGGTTGAAGCTACCACGATTCAATACGGTGCAGCCCCTGTCCCAGTTGCGTATTCGGCTCTGTTCCTTGCTGCAATCGTCTTCACTATTGTTTCATTTCTGCCTCACCGCACGTGGGAATTTCTCACCGTTCTTGCACTCTTTTCCGCTGCACTACTAACGAGTGCAAAAGTGCCGTTATTGCTCTTTGTGGCCATTCTCTCGGTATGGGTGGTAGTCGACAGTGTGACATCTACTCAACACCCTTCGCCGAGACAAACACCGTTAACGTTCACATTACTCTTTGGGGTGCTTCTTGCACTCCAATGGATGTACATCACGGAATTTTTTTCATTCGGTGCCGGTGCCCTTGCAGTGTTGACGAAATTGGTCATCGGCGAAGCGGCGACCAGGACTCCCCCGGCGGCAACCCCGTACTCAAAAGGCCTCTTGGAAAAGTTACTCGGCCTTTCTAACATTCTCTCTCTTTTAGTAGCAGGTGGGATTGCATGGCTCTATATCGCAGCTACACGACTATCAAACGAGTCTGTCAAACCACTTCTCGCCGCAAGTGCGGTAACAGTGGCCTTCATTATTCCCAACCTTGTATTTGGTTCCGGGCCGGGATTCCAGCGTGTATTTGTGTACGCCGTCCCATTCGTTTGCGCTCTCATCCCTACTGCTTTACTCCTTGCCCTCAACGATAACCACCCCCGCCTACCAATCCCTTACATCCCTCAGGGAAGTGCGATAGTTTGCGGGGCTATCTTCCTCCTCGTCATTGCTAATCTTGGGTCGATGGGTGCAACACCTGACCGAGTTGGAGGCCACCGATTCTATCTCACACAATCGGAAGTTGAAGGTAAGCACTTCACTAATGCCCATATCTCCGACAACGTATATATGGACATGTATTACGGGGATGAAGTTGTCAACTTTCAGCGTGCGGCGCGTGGTCCAGAGTATCATCAATATACAGTACCCCACTCATGGGGTCGGCCACTGTTGAGCCAGGAATTATTGACGAGAAATCTAATAGCACAACAGTACTCGTATGTTGCCTACCGGCCGACTGTAGATGTTTACCGTCTCTCAGGAGGCAGGTATCGATTGATGTGGGACCCTGGAAACGTACTGGATAAACATTACTATAAGGTCTATAGTAGTGGTGGGTCGAATATCTACCGACGCCCTCAATAACACACGATTAGTATACTATATATAAAATTGCACATATTTAACAGTGGGCAAAAATGATTACACAGTATGTCTGAATGAATATATTTGACCGTAACGATACGATGGATTGCCACTCTTGGATCTTCACAGCCAGTATGTATCAAATAGCCAGATGGATTCGACGGAACTTGCTGCTAGTATATTGTATCAGTTCTCGACAGAATAAGTAGAGTCATTGGTTGATTATTACGTGTCAGAGCAGTCATGAGCCAGCGTTGCTTGGTTCAGCTATCTTGCTTGGTTTTTTGCAGTCATCGATTTCCGAACCATCATTAGAAGACCATTCTGAGCGAAAACCAAGTCGTAACCAACATACCTAATTTGACCCTTTATGTAGTTATCCATCGAATATACTAATCATAATCATGCTCCTTAACGATCTTCACTAGACGATATTGGGATGGAAAACCATTGCATTAATGTCGCTCTAGAACATGGCTCTGGAACTCTGATACAAATACATTCAAGTTTTTCTTACGACCAAATTCAAGACTGTTGTGTGCTATTAAATTGGAAAAGCGATGACTTCGAGAACATGTCATCGAATGGTCTTCTCGAGAGCGCGGTCAACGAGATCTTCAGCGGTGTTACTAAACTCTCCTATCAATTAAACTATAATGAAAATTCACTACTTCAGCCAACACTCCCAAGGACGGGGCAATTTGCACGGGTCAATGACTATGAGTAAAGCCTTTCATTGATATCTTTGTTGATTCTTTGAGTCGATAGTACCTATAGTGTTGTGACAGCATACCTGCTCTACGAGAATATCTATCACTCCCGGTCGATTCTAGGTTATTCATTAAATAAATTAAATATCTTATATATTGGCCAATCTGATTTCTGATCTCGGGTCTAGCGTGAGAACCCTAAATGATATGATTAATAAGTGGAAATCTGACTTTGTTCTCTTGATTTATCGGTAGATACATTATGCTCACCTATCTACCTTAACACATGCAGGATAATTCCGCGGCAATATCTGTTGCAAGAGGGGTACAACGAGTTATCCCGGATTCTCTCTTCCAGAGGCTCACAAATGAGTACACATCGTTATCTAACTGGGTAAGGTTCAAGCAACGTCAGAGGAAGGTGCCGTCAATTCCATCTCTAAATAAGGACGTCCTTTTCATCGTGGTCGATTGCTTAAGGGCAGATCATACGTCCATGGAATCTTATCAACGTGAAACAACACCATTCCTTAAGGATTTTGGAACCGGCTATGCGAATGCGGTGAGTGCCGCACCCTGGACGTTCCCGTCCGTTCCATCACTACTAACTGGCAAATACCCCCACGAACATGGAGCAACATTCACAGATAATTTTCGGAATTTTGATACAGGTAACCTCCCTGGAGCACTGGATGACAAAGTCTACACGCTTAGTGAATTATTCGCTGGTAGTGGGTATGACACATATTTTTCGTCGGCCATTGTAACTGCGTCACTACCGATCAATGGTCGCTTTGGACAAATCCATGTTAACCACAATGCTTCTGCAGAACGGATGATAAATGACTTCATGAATTGGTGGAAAAGCTGCGATAATAGGTTTGGTTACTTACATCTCGGCGATCTCCACCAACCACTTCATATTCCTGATAAACAACCGTTTGGTGTCATTGATGAGGGTTTAGAGAGCTTGATTGGTTGGGATTTCCGGAACGAATCGGAGTCTAATGGTGATTTTGAATACTATCGGGAGCAGAGAGTTAAACTATACGATACTATTCTAGCTGAGGTTGATAGACAGATTGAACGACTAATTGAGTTCCTCCGTACGCGTGATGAACTTGAAGAGACTATCGTGGTGGTGGTTGGCGACCATGGTGAAGAATTTTGGGAGCACGCTGCTCGGGAATACGAACAATATCATGATCCACGAGGATTCTATGGCGTTGGTCATGGACACAGTCTATTTGAACCGGCCATCCGGGTTCCACTTATTTTTCACTTCCCGTCGGAAATCTCTGATCTCCCCCAGCGCATATCAACAGTAGAGATCGCCCCTCGCATTCTGCGTGAAGCAATTGTTAGATCGGATAACGACGTCCTTCGCCATGTGGGGACGGATTTTGAGCCTGATTCTGATATTATACTTTCCGAGGGTATTGGATATGGCTACGACAAAAAATCTTTGTATAAAGGTGACTATAAACTCATCCATTCGATAAATGAGGAAGAAACCGATTTCTTGTTCGATCTCTCTGAAGATCCAAGCGAAAAAACCAACCTAAATGACACAGACAGAATAATTAAATTGATGAATTTACTCCCAAATAAGGCTAAGCATACTGGCGATGAAGTAAATGTAAATTCCGAGGCTCGTGATCGGTTGGAGGACTTAGGATACATATGACACAGTTATTCCGTCATCTTGAGCGTATAGCTGTTGACCGTGTTCCAGAAAGGATAAAACCATATCTACGAACAGTTCGCAACCGCATCAAAGATTCTCATAATACGGTCGAATATCATCGGCGTCTCAACGGCACACCACTTGTAGAGACTAACGGAAAGGACGTGATCATCGTTGTAGTAGACTGTTTAAGAGCTGATCATACCTCACTCCGTGACTATGAACGTGAAACGACCCCGTTTCTCTCTACATTAACAGGCCAGTATCCCCACGCCATATCTGCGGCTCCATGGACTTACTCATCGGTTTCGTCAATTCTCACAGGGCGTTATCCTCATAATCACGGTGCTCTTCCACAGGGAGAATTCCGGAACTTCGATGACAATGTCCCCCGAGAAATTGACGATGATGTCATGTTTCTCAGTGAATTGCTTGGCAACGCAGGATATGATACATTTGCACTCACATCCATTGGTTTCGCCGATATTGTTTCTCAGGGTCGGTTCCTAGATCGGCAGTACCGCCATGACGCTGACGCAACGACACTAGTAGATGAACTCCTTGAGTGGTGGCATAGCCATGAATCCCCCCGGTTTGCGTATCTTCATTTAGCCGATCTGCACGAGCCTTTATCCATACCCAACAACCAACCGTTTGGGCATATTGAAGAGGTAGACGGGCTTCAACGGTGGAATTTCCATAACTCCACAACCCCAACTGAAGAATTTCAGCATTATCATACGGAAAAAGTCAGGCTATACGATACATTAATCCGTTATGTGGACAACCAATTAGAGAGACTCTATGAAAATATTGGCTATGGTGATAACCGTCCGTTGGTTGTGATTACAGGTGATCACGGTGAGGAATTCTGGGAGCACGTTGATATCGAACGAAAGCATTTCGAAGACCCTCGCAATTATTATGGTATTGGCCATGGGCATGCGTTGTTTAATGAAATTGTGAACGTCCCATTAATCATTGATCACTCAGATATTGAAGAGTCATCGGATGATTGGGTGTCCCTTGTTGATATTGCACCAACAGTGCTTGATGCTCTTGGAGCAAATCCACAAAAGGAAATAGATGGCAGCAGTCTTTTTCTGGGTAATGAAAGCAAAGTCTATTCAGAAGCTGTTGGATATGGATATGAAAAAAAGATGGTGATTGAAGATGGTTATAAACTTATCCACGCTGAACAAGATGGTGTTGACCTACTCTATGATCTTGATATGGATGATACTGAAAAGCAACCGATTGATGATAAGAAACGCAAAGAAACGCTGCTAGAGCAAATTAGAAGTGTCGATGAAAAACAAGGTGGCAGTGAAATCAAGATAGACAAGGAATCAAAGGAGCATCTTCAGGATCTAGGTTACTTTGAGTAAGCACCAAAGATTATATTACCCTATCGCGTCAATCCGACAATGATGATTGAAGGCGTAAAAGTACATGATTTGCAGACAAATGCCGATGAGCGTGGCCACTTAGTCGAAATATTTCGCGAAGATTGGGAAATCTATGATCCTAATCCAGCTATGGCCTATTATTCCCTTAGTTATCCCGAAGTAATTAGAGCTTGGCACCGCCATACTCGTGGGCAAATAGACCACTTTGTTTGTCCATCTGGACGAATTAAGATTGGCATTTATGATGACCGAGAGGAGTCTTCTACTAACGGTGAAGTTAACAAATTTGTGATTGGAGAACATAATCAAAAAGCGGTCCGAATACCGGGCGAGTGTTGGCATGGCTTCAAAGTTATAGGAAATGAACAAGCTATTCTCATTAATTTCCCAACGAATATATATGATTACGAAGATCCTGATGAGGAACGTCTTCCACCGAATACAGACAAGATACCCATGGATTGGGAGCAGCAGTCCCACTAACAATGAAAGGGATAATTCTCTCAGGCGGGACTGGCTCACGCCTCCGCCCAATCACTCACACTGGGCCTAAACAGCTAGTTCCAGTCGCGAACAAACCCGTTCTTGAGTATGCAGTTAGTGATTTCAAAGAAGCAGGCATAAACGAGATCGGCGTCATCCTCGGCAACAAGGGTCGTGAGGAAATTCAGGAACTCCTCGGGGATGGGTCAAAACACGGTGTTGATATTACGTACATCGTCCAAGGAAATCCACTTGGGCTAGCGCATGCTGCTGGCTGCGCACGGGACTTCATCGGTAACGATGACTTCGTGATGTATCTCGGAGACAATATCCTGAAACAGGGGATCGCCGACCTCGTCGACAGCTTCGAAGCAGGCGGCTACGGAGCTGGCATTGCCCTCCAGGAGGTTGACAACCCTAAGCAATTCGGTATTGCAGATGTTGACGATAAAGGGAACGTTCAACGACTTGTCGAGAAGCCAGATAATCCACCGAGCAACCTTGCTCTCATCGGTATCTACGTATTCTCCCCTGCTTTATTCGACGCTATTGAACGTCTTGAACCCTCGTGGCGCGGTGAACTGGAAATCACAGATGCAATCCAGTACCTTCTCGAAGATGGCTATGAAATAGATTCCCACATCGTTGGTGGATGGTGGAAAGACACGGGGAAACCTGAGGATATCCTCGAGGCTAACCGCCTTGTACTCGAAGACAAGACCCTCAAATCGCGGGGAACTATCGAAAACGGAGCAGAGACTAGCGGTAAGATCGACCTTGCCAAATCTGCAATCATCGAAGCTGGAGCAGTCGTTCGTGGTCCAGTATCTATCGGTGACGGAACGACAATCAGGGATGGAACCTACGTTGGGCCGTATACGTCAATTGGTGAAAACTCAACGCTCGACGGCGTTCATATAGAGAACAGCGTCGTCATCGGAGATTCCGAAATCACGACTTCGAAAAAGATCGTCGACGGATTACTCGGCCGTGGTGCAAATATCGGGAGTGCAGATGAGTATCTGCCAGAAGGCCAACGCCTCGTTGTGGGCGAGAACTCCCAGCTCAAACTCTAATCATGCACATTATTACCTTTACCTGTCCAGAATGCAGCACAATCGTTGCGGCAAACGAACTTGAGAAGAACCGAGTGATGAAGTGCCCTGGATTGAACTGCCGGACTGTCCTTCGGTTTGAGGACCTTCCAGAGAACGAGCAAGAACATTTCTTGGAATATCGCGATCAGTACCAGATATAGAATCTAGAACACTGCATCTTCTATTTCGTTCAGTTCTGCTTCGAGGGTGGGCTGCAAACGGTTGAGCGACTCCTCAACCTTCGAGACGTCTAAACATGTGTAGGATGGCCGAGCGGCGGAGCGGTCGACATCGTCTTGAGATCCTTCGCTGAGGAGCTCCTCCTGAATGTTTAAGCGGTCACGGATCTGAGTTCCGAACTTGTATGGAGTTATGCACGAACGGCATGCAACGTGATAGAGTCCTGTCCGCTTAGCAGTAAGTAACTCGATTAGTGTTTTGGCAGCTTGCCCTGCACGGGTCGGCGTGATCCGTTGATCGGTGAACAACGGAGTTTGTTCGCCGTTTTTCAGTCGATTACGTACCCATGCGGGAAAACCTGTAAGCTCATTCGTATCGCCATGAATGCCATAGACGAAGGAAAGTCGTGTTATCAGTGTCTCTTTGTTTACGGCTATAACCTCTTTTTCGCCCTTGCGTTTCGAGCCACCATAGACTTGTAGCGGACTCGGGGTAGCGGCTTCGGTGTAGGGTGATGCAGTAGTCCCATCGAACACGTAGTCGGTCGAGACGTGAACAAAGTCGACATCATGTTTAGCGCAGCGCTCAGCGAGTGCTCTTGGTGCATCACAATTCACGGCATACGCCTGTTCAGAATTCTCCTCACAGGCGTCAACGTCCGTCATCGCCGCACAGTTAATAACAGCATCTGGTGTATAGTGGTTCAAAAGTTCGTCGAACTGTTGCGTGTTTTGGATGTCGAATTTGGTGAGTGGAATATCGAAACTGGGTTTTGTCGAGTGATATGTTCCCACAACATCGATATCCCGATCTTGACTAACCGTGACAACATTGCTGCCCAGAAGTCCGTTTGCGCCAACGACAAGCAACCGCATATTGGACAAATATCGATAGAAATGTAAATAAGTGCCGTTAGCTAGGTAACCAACATGCAGGTACTTGTCACGGGCGGTGCTGGATTCATTGGCTCCAACTTCGTGCATTATCTCCTCACCGAACGAAACGACATCGAGATCACGACACTTGATAAACTCACGTATGCCGGATCTCGCAACAACCTCGATGGTGTCTTGGATGATCTGCGCCATACCTTCATTGAGGGTGATATCTGTAATCGTGACCTCGTCGCAGATCTCGTTGCCGATGCTGATGTCGTCGTCAACTTTGCTGCCGAATCGCATGTTGACCGCTCCATCGAGGGGGCTCGCCCGTTCGTAGAGACGAATGTCACGGGCACCCAAACCCTTTTAGATGCAGCGAACGAGACGGACATCCAGCGTTTCTTGCAGATTTCCACGGACGAAGTGTATGGTCAAGTTCTTGACGGTAAGTTCTCCGAAGATGACAATCTTAACCCCCGAAATCCATACTCGGCGACGAAAGCAAGTGCTGACTTGCTTGCTCAAAGTTACGCAACGACACATGACCTTCCGGTCGTTATCACGCGAACATGTAACAACTTCGGGCCACGGCAGCATCCAGAGAAACTTATCCCAAAGTTCATTAGACGAGCAGCAGCAGGAAAGTCACTTCCCCTCTATGGAGACGGGTCCAATATTCGTGAATGGATCTACGTCGAAGATAACTGTCAAGCACTCGATCTTGTCCTTCAGGACGGCAACATAGGTGAGATATACAATATTGGCAGTGGACACGAACACACAAATTTCGAAGTGACGCAAACAATTCTCGACGCTGTTGACGCTGATGAGGACCTTATTGAGTTCGTCGATGATCGAGCAGGACACGACCAGCGATATGCCCTCGATACAACGAAGATAGAGAACCTTGGGTGGGAAGCAGAGTGGTCGTTTGAAGAGGGGCTCGAACAGACGGTTGATCACTACTTGACAGACAAATGAGCGAGAACAAACAACAGATTCCGGACAATGAATGGGCAACAATTGTCGAGAATGTTCCACTCGTCTCCGTTGATCTCGTCATTCGACACGACGGTGGAATCGTCCTCGGATTTCGCAAAAACGAACCTGCAAAAGGTGAGTGGTTCGTCCCAGGCGGAAGAGTTTTCAAAAACGAGAAACTCAATGATGCAGTCGCCCGCGTTGCGAAAGAAGAATTAGGGACGACGGTCACGATCGAACGTCAGTTAGGTGTCTACGAGCATTTCTATGAAACTTCAGAGGTTGCCGGGGTCGAGAGTAAACACTACCTTGCCAACGCGTTTCTGGTTAAGACGGATACCGATAAACTAGACACTGACGACCAACATGCCGAATTTCGAGTGTTCCACCCGCCATTTGATGAAGCCGTCCATCACCCCTATGTCCTCCGTTATCTTAATGAAATTTAAACAATATATTTAATGTGTAGTGAAATGGAGTGTTAAAAACCTACTGGCGATTCGGAAGGGATCGCTCGAATTTCGGTTGTCGCATGCCAGCCGATCTGTAAGCGGATTCAGAAAAGAGCAGCCCCATGAGTGGTCACACTGCCGACCATGATGGGCACCGATGCTCATCCTCCTGAGAATCAGCGACTACTGGTTTCACGTATCGTTTTATCTCGTTCTAAATACTCCTATTCCCAGTATATCAATAGGGAGATGGCGATAACGTTGCAACTTTTATATTTCTGATATTCGTAATACAGGAAAAGATAATATCAACATGTTAAAACAGTCCTTTATTTTTAATTTTATCACAGAAAGCTTATTAATGCGTGATCCCCACTATTCGATATGAACAAGACAAATCGACGAGATATTCTTAAATCAGTTGGGGTACTTGGCGCGACTCTTACGGTTGGGACACAATTTGCACCCTCAGTAAAAGGTACTAGTGTACCAAGTAACTCGTGGACGACATCTCGCGGAAATGCCGGACGAACGGGAGCAACTACTGATAATGGCCCTCGTTCGGACGTGACTACAGAGTGGTCGTTTGACATGGATGGTGGTATGCATACCACCGAACCGGTAGTCGACAATGGAATGTTCTATCTAGCTGTGTCGACGGCGCATACGCCCTCCGCCAGTAATGGCTATGTCGCCGCCTATGACGTGGCCGAACAAACCACGGTATGGAAACGCAAGAATATCGCGCGCCCTGGGACACCAACGATCGGCAATGGTACTATTTATTTCGCCACCTTTGGTTCTGAGGACGCCAACGGGACTGGGTTCTTCGCGCTCGATAGCTCCAACGGAGAAACAAAGTGGCACAAATCTGCATCGGCTGGCATATCAGATTCATTGTTTACAGACGGTCGGCTGTATGTCAATATGTCTGCAGGCGCTGCGCACCTCGATCCCAGTACTGGTGACGTTATTTGGTCAACTGAAGGGATCAATAGCAGTGCTTGCTACGCCGATGGAAAACTCTTCTATGCGGAAGGCATTGCGTTGAGCGCCGACGATGGGTCCGTCTTGTGGGATGTCTCTACGGATGAAGACCAACTCCAGTCAGCGACGAATGGGCTTGTCTACAGTGTGAAAACTGGTAACGCAGGACCCGCAGTTATGGCACGATCAGTAGACGATGGCAGCGTCGAGTGGTCGCACTCACTGAGTGTAGACGATTCGTTTTGGAATGCTACGCTCGCAGTTGCCAATGGACACGTCTTCTTCCGGGCTGGCAATTCAGTGCGGGCACTTGACGCAAAAACAGGAACCGAAGCATGGGTCCATGAGGTAGATGCAGAACTCACGAATGCTCCTGCAGTTGGTAATAATACACTCTATATTGCTGGGCGGACGACTCTCGACCAAGATGATGGGGATGCAGTGGTTACTGCAATAGATACGGCGTCCGGTGACCGCCAATGGGACTACTCATTCGGAAGTTGGAACTTTGACGAGTATGGTCCTGCTGCTAAAACGCCCGTCATCGCTGACGGACGAGTATACACTACCACATACCCAATGGGGTCGACCCTCGATTGGATGTATACTGAATACGCTGACTTCCACATCCTTGGTTCCAGCAGTAAACCAACGACAACGGACGGAAAAACGACTGAAACTACTACGAATACAACTTCAGAGACAAGTACAGTGAACGCAACTACTTCGAAATCGGCCCCAGGACAATCGACGACGCAAAAAACAACATCGAGTACAGAGATGAGTAAAACAACCACTACAAAGTCAACAACCGGAACAACAGGGACAGCTACTATGACAGCCTCCAATGGCCAGCCAGGTTTTGGAGTGCTTACTACAATTGGCGGACTCGCTGGTCTTGGTGCATATCTCCGTTCACGAGTCGAACGCAAAGAGTAATCTAACCTATATAAATTTCTCATAGCTTGGGGCAAACGCGGCATGCGATTCAAGCCAGTCTATTTCGCATTCATGGTTTGTATTGACAAGCTCGATCGATGTCGTGGGAGCATCTAGAATGCATAGTCGTAACTGAAAGCGTGAGATGGAAGGAAGCTAACCGGTGGTGCAAACACCAGTCTCGTGCTTTCGTCCCTGCAAGGAGACTGAAAAGATATCCACTAACGCAAACACGGTTCAAGTAAGTGTCAACGCACAGCTCACCAACTTTGACGATGGCGATATCTGCCCATCTGGAGAACCTGCGTGGTTCTATGACGGGCCGGACAATGATGTATTCGGGTGCTTTGGCTGTTTTCAAGTGGCGTAGACCGACGGATCAATGCGCGAGTGTCCGAAGTGCAGTGTCGAAGTCTTTTTTGCGACGCATAGTAGCCCCGAGGAGGTTTGCCTCTCCTGCGGATGCACAACAACCCCCGCCATCGTGCGGGATCATTACCAGCATGACAGTGGCACCAATGCGGACGATACGACAGACGATGAGCAGTAGCAAAGCGTCACGATCATCACGAGGGTCAGAACAGCGGAGCGCTGGCCACTGCCAAGCGGAGCGGACGGAAGCGACCCCTTGCGGGTCGACCCGTCGGCTGGCCCGCACAAGCGACGTCAGGAGCGAGAACGTGCGGCGGTGGCGGTGCAGTCAAGTACTTTCGTAAGTGCAGCATTCAGCTTGTTGATTGTCATCTGTAATTCATCACTCCTCGACGATTTCTTCGGCGGTTGCCACTGACACTGTCTCAGGAGCATGGTCAGCCATCCCACCATCTTCGGTCACAAGCAGTGTGTTCGTCTCCTTTGCGGCGGTGATATATGCGGCATCATAGTAGGTGACTCCCTCATCCCAAGCCATATCGAAGACCGTTGTTGCCCCGACGTCCGAGAGTGACAGTACTAGCATTTCCTCTCGAATGGAATCAAGGTAGTCGACAGTGTCGGTCGCATCCTCACGACTCACGAGTTGCTGTGCTGCCGAATCATTCCAGAAGCTATTCCCCGCCTCGTAGAACGCGAGATCGAGTGTATACTGGCTGAATGCCGCAGCTGCGGCGCCATCACCGTGCCTGATGAGTTCAACGAGACTACTTGCGTCGAACAGCCGGGATTTGTCGGGCGCCACTATCGGGACTCTCGATCTTCGCGGATGTTTTCGACGACGCGTTCGGTCTCGATTTGATCCCCGATTCGCTGACTGAGTTCATCGCCCCGTTTGATGAGTTCGTTCCGGCGTTGGCGGCGCACTTCAGCTTCGAGCGCATCACGGACGATTTCGCTGACGTTGATGTCGTACTCGTCCATGTCGGCTTTCAACTCGTCCGGAACACGGGCGGTAACCGTAGGTGACATACAATTCTGTATTACGATATAGTAACACATAAACCTTCTTCAGACGTGCTTGTTCTCGACGCCCGTGGACCTTGCCATCCTTCCCGCCGTAAACGGCGAGGTTTGAGTGCCCTGCACTCTAGATCATAATCTCGCAAAAAGCGATGGAAATCCAGGATCCCTTGAAGCCGTGGATCACCTAAATTTCGAGGCAGAGGCCCATCCTCTACGGAGTGAGCGAAGCGAACGAATTGGGGTAGAGCCGGCAATTGCTCGCCGTACCACGTTCTCAGGCAAGCCAACTCCTGAATGCTAATAATACACTCTTCCGTCTGTGATGGTACGATGGAGGTCAAACGAACCATCCCCGTTAAACTCGATGTACCCGACGAGCGACGCCACCCGCGACACGATGCTCACCACCTACGTCGAAGATGAGTTCCGAGACCATCGCCTGATTATTGCCGAGTAACACCGCATAGAGGGTAACAGTCACCAGACGGCGTTAGTCGGTCATTGTTCAGTCTCTCGTCCTTGACGAAAATGCTTGTGTACTCGTTGTTGAATCTCCATAGCTCCCGGCATCCCAGTGCGAATCCAGACGGCGACGGCCACGCCAAAGAGCACAAGTTGAGTTATCATGTAGGGATCGAGCGTCAGCGCCACAAAGTGCTCGTAAAAGGAGCTATCGTGGGGGTACGGCGGTGACGGCAGCAGCGGCCAGAGAAGATATGTCGTCCACTTCAGCTGGCTCAAATCTCCAGTTAAGACGCCAAACACCACTCCTGGGCCGAGATCAACGATACTATGCGAGAGATATCCGATGCCGAACGCGATGGCTCCCTCCTTAGAATCTAACCGTTGGCCGATCCAGTAAACAATCCCGATAATCAGTGTAGCGGTAATGAGTGAGTGGGCGAACGATCGTCCAGACGGAAGTATCGTCGTACTCCACGCGAGTGGCTTATCAATAAGGTCGGGAAATTGAGTGCCGACGGCGACGGCGACCAATGTGAAAAGCGTTTGTTCACCCTCGCTGCGTAATTTAATTGCGGCAACGTAACAGAGATAGCCGACAGCGAGATGTCCCCATGGCCACATTAGTGGTGGTTCTTTGGCGAGGCATTGTGGCTCTTTTCATCGGACGGCTCTAGAGGATCTTTACTATCAATCTGGACTCGTCATGGGAAACTACCATAATCTCATAGAGTTTTCTTATCCGTGTTCCAAATCCTCTGCTTCGAGGTCACCTGCGAGATATTTTCGGCCTTTGTCGCTTATCGCATAGTAGCCTTCTTTTTCCTTCTCTTTCTCAACTAATCTATGCGCTTCTAAAAGTTGAAGACGACGTCGAACAGTGGAATAGCCGATACTATATCCACTCCGTTCCAAATTATAATGTAACGGTGCTGGAGGAAGTGACACATCTTTCTCGTGGAGGTATTCTAGAATGGAGTCATCATTACCAGTCATCCACGAGACTCGAGGCCGCATATCGCGACAGAGAGGAACCGTTTGTTTAATCACATCGATGTGTACCATTCTTAGCACAAATAAGCTTACTATGAGCGTATATGCGCTAACTTTTTAGACCTACACCCTCATAGTGATACCAACGGCTGCTCGATGGGCCCGTAAGTCCGGTAAAATCTATACGGACGCGTGCTTGCATCACGCGCCCGTCGTGCGGTCGTTTGAGGAACCGCATGTCCATCTACACACACACGGGACAAAAGTGTCCCGTCCGAGAGCTGCAGCACCCGCCAACCACCACCAACACACAAAGCCTCGTTTTTCACACTCGTGGAGAGGTGAGGCTCAATGACTGACCACTCACCACACAGCGAAGTCATCCTCTCACTCGAAGCAACTGACCTCATCCAGGTCACCACCAAGCGCACACTCACTGGTGTTATCTACAACGACGAACACACCAACTCGATACACAGCCACCGCGGCCCAGAACCTGGCCACTACACACTGCTGTTCGCCGCCCCCAGCAACGATCTGTATCGTCTCACCTGCACCTATTACATTGCTTACGACCACACCCAGCACCAGCTTGACCGCTACGAATTCACTTCCACCGGGAAGTACGCCCGGGGACGAACGCATGCCACCATCGAGACCGTCACACGCCCCAACGACAACCACGCCACAAGCGAGTATGACGGCCATGAGTCGACCGATGCCACCGACGCACAGCATGGGGGTGACCGATGAGCCAGCACTGCACTGTGATGGCCACAGCGCCGCAGCCCGCCTGCCCGACACGGCTCCGGAACCCAAGCACCTCATGGTGCACCACGCCACTCTCCGCCGGCCTACTCACGCTCTACACACCCCGTATACATTGTGTCCCCGACGAGAGGGTCGGTGTCGAGACAGTCATCCAAAGCCGTAATGGAGTTATCCTCCATCGCCCGAAGATAGCGGAACCGGTGAAGGGGGCCTGACCGATGACGGACGACCAGATCGCAACCGTCCTCGGGTTTGAGCGTACTGCCCCAATCCAGATCCGCACAGAGCTATACACCATCACAGGCGTCATTTACCACTGTGATCACCGTGAGCCAGCATTGACGTTTCGTGGCCCAGAACCCGGCGAGTGCACACTGTTCGTGGTCACAGCCCATAACGACCGCTACCGCCTGCAATACACCTACTACGACGAAATAGATCACACCAACATCAGCCTCGACCAGTACAGATACATTTCCGATGGCCAGTACAGCTGGTTTCGTACTAGCGTTTCTGTCGAGGCCATTATCGGCCAAAAAGAGGGTGACCACTTGTGACGACCGACTGCCTCACCATCGCCGAGGGCGACGTCTCGGTCAGCGAGCTGGCTGCACAGGTCCAAGCACTCACCAGCCGTATCGACGAACTCGAACAGGACATTGCTAAAAAAGACGAACAAATCGCTGCTCTCCGTGCGAACCTCGATCAGAAAGGTACCCAAATCCAGGAGCTCGAGCAGCGCATAGAGGAGATAGAAACCACTGCAACTGAGGCGAAAGCCCATCGGGAGGCAATTGCCCGCAAGACGCAGGCATGCGATGATCGGGTCGACGAACTGCAAGCACGCGAACTCGAGAAAGGCGCGCATCTCTGTGCCGAGCATGTCGAACACGATCGGATCACCGTCGAGGGAAGCACACTCGAACGGATTACAAAAGACGACGGCAAGACCTATGTCCGACTTCCTGGAGAGGACGACGCCCTCGATCGAGGCGGCGCAGTCGCACATTCGACGGCGGATCTCTTACCGATCCAACGGTTGGCCCGTTATGACGACGAGATGCTCGCATCAGTGACCAACCGTAAACCCGACGAACTGGCGGGCAAGGCATGGCGCGAACGCGACGATGCTGACCGCTATTCATTATGGTCCAAGGGCAGTAGCGAGATTCGTGTCTACGTAGATGCCTCCGACCTTGCCGAGTGGATTCGCCTCAACGAGTCCGGTATCAGCAAGAAATACAGCCAAGAGCTTGCACGCCGGACAATGGATGCAATGCTCGAGTTATCGAAGGGACGTCTTGGGAAGATCAAACGCCAGCGATCCAAAGACGGCCTACGGTATCACGAGAATCGCCTCGTGTTGAAGACGGATGTTGATCTCCCTGGAGAAGTCACCACGAGCATGGACACTGACCCGGCCACGGACGCGGTGGTCGGAGAGTAACGTGGCCGGGACAAGTGTATGCCCGAGAGGGCGACATCTCTACATGAGTTCCCATCCGAACGCGGAATTGGACGCCCCGAAGTAACAACAATTCGGGGCTGACGCGGGACGACTACTCGTGAGTACGGCAGGTGTATCGGCACCTATCGGCTACAAACCAGCGGGTGGGGGAAAGATGGAACTGACCACCGCGTTTGTGGTCGGAGAGAAGTCGAATACTAGCATACTGAGTAGCGTTCTCTCTGCCGAGTGAACCACGTTGCAGGAGTAATTTCGGCGACCGATGCATTCGCTAGTCTACAAACTAATCGATAACCGAAAATGGCATTCAGGCGGGATAATCTCGACGATCGTAATATGATGAAAACAGTTCGAACTTCGCGGGATAGTACATAGAAACGGCCGAATAACAATGACCCAAGCGTGAGTGGCCAACATGATGAGACGCGACTCAAATGCAACGCAGAGTACACGTCGAACGTTTCTCCAAAGAAGTGCCGTTGGTCTTGTAACGGCAAGCGCCATCGGAAGTGCACAAGCCACTGAAACACCCAGACTCGATGAAGACATCCTCCGAACAGGAAACGCGTGGACAGACCCTACCGGGGTGACAATCTGTGGGACACTAACGGACTTTCTGGATGAAGACTACGTTTGGGCGGGTATTCTTTATAAGAAGAAGGGCACGATGAGCGGAAGTTACGGTGAAGAAATCAAACTCTGGAATCCAAGAAAAAGGCCAACAAAGGCAGGGCAGACAGACCAACATGGGCCGACGTTTACGCTGACATTCGAATACGGAAAGGAGGGCGTCACGCGAGAAAGTGAGGAATGGCGGCTTCAGCCTGGAAATACATACACGTACCACGCGACCGTTAGAATTCCAGAACAGATCGGATTCAAAGGAATTTCGGGGAGTGATCGAGAGTTCACCATTCCACAGCAAGAGCAATAATTTACTCTAGTGACATTCCCTCGCGCTAAAACGGAGATCCTGTATCGGAAGTGTATGACTCATACGCAAACTACGGAAACCATGGAGAAATACGTTACTTGCCAGATTATCACTTCTCAAGGCTTCAGCGCGCAGAATTAGTCTTGTTCTCGATCGGATCTGTGCGTTAGTATAGGCTACTAACGAACCGACCAGCACCACTGGATGACCGAAGATATTTCTCTTTCTCCGGCTACGTATCCACCATGGTAACAATCGACATCAACTGTGATATGGGAGAAAGCTTTGGAAACTGGAAGATGGGGCGGGATGATGAAGTGATGCCGTACATCACCTCCGCCAACATCGCAGGGGGGTACCACGCGGGCGATCCGCATGTAATGAACGACACCGTTGCCCTCGCTGTCGAACGGAACGTTGGCATCGGTATTCACCCAGGCCTTCCGGACAAAATGGGGTTTGGGCGACGAACGATGGATGCAAGTCCTAGTGAGATTCAGGATTACGTTATCTATCAGTTAGGAGCGCTCCAAGCGTTTGCTGAGCAACACGGAGCAACGGTGCAACACGTCAAACCGCATGGTGCAATGTACTCGATGCTCTCTGAGAGCAACGATCACGCTCGCGCAGTGATGGAAGGGATTCTTAATGTGAACGAGGATCTCATCTATCTCGCGACAGATATGAATATCTACGAGGTTGCACAGGAGTATGATGAGCTTCGTTCAGTCTTCGAGGGATACGTCGATCTAACTTATCGGCCAGATCGAAGCCTGATTGTCGAGCAGCAAATGGAACCGAAAGACCCAGATCTTATCGCCCAACGGTTCCTTGATATCGCACTCGATGGTGAGGTCGAAGCCGAAAACGGGGAAATGATCGATGTTCCTGCCCAGAGTATCTGTATTCATGGCGATGGCCCAAACGCCGTCGAACTCCTCGAAACGATTCATGAGCAGGTTAATGAACACGATATCCAACTCGTATCACTGACCGAAATCGCGTAGGAGCATATGGGATAGAACTGCTTTCAGGCGCTAAGTTCACTTCCTCACGGAACATGCCGCGTCAGCGGTGAGCAAGTAGGATGGGGTAGTTCACTCACCATCAAATCCCACGTGATCGCTTTACCTGAGCAGTTCGGAGCAGGACGCTCCGAATCAACGCCTGCGAAGACTTCGATCCCTACTGATATCGTTGTATCTGCAACGTGCGTTGTCGAAACAGCAAGCTTCGTCCTTAGTGAGGCCATCAGGCCGAGCAGGGCGGGGTAGTTCACTACTCATCTTCTGAAGGCATGCTGAACACCTCGTCGACGTACTTCGTCGAATATTCACCATTGTTGAAAGCATCGTCGTTGAGCATCGCCAAATGGAATGGAATAGTTGAGGGAATCCCCCTGATTTCTGCTTCTTGAAGCACTCGCTTTCCTCGTCGGAGAAGTTGTGTTCGATCTTCTCCGGAGACTATGAATTTGGCGATGAGGGAATCGTAATGCGGGCTAATGATGTCTCCTTGGTCAATTCCGTCGTCAACACGAGTTCCGATTCCGCGAGGCGGATGATAACGCTCGACCGTTCCTGGCATCGGAGCGAACTCCTCGTGTGGGTCTTCTGCATTAATTCGGAACTCCATCGCGGCGCCGTGTGTTTGAAGCTCCTCTTGGTCAACCGATAGTGTCTCTCCTGCAGCGATTTTGAGTTGCCATTGGACGAGATCGAGTCCGGTGACGATCTCGGAGATGGGGTGCTCGACTTGGATTCGGGCATTCACTTCCAGGAAATAGAACTCGCCATCCTCATAGAGGAACTCTACTGTCCCAGCATTGACGTACCCTGCCTCGTCGGCACCGCGACGGGCAGCACGTCGAATCTGCTCTCGCTCTTGCTCGGTCAGTGCTGGACTTGGTGTCTCTTCAATGAGCTTCTGTTGTCGCCGTTGAATACTACAGTCGCGTTCCCCGAGATCTAGGACGTTTCCGTGTTTATCACAGAGGATTTGGACTTCGATGTGACGCGGCTGTTCTAGAAAGCGCTCGACATAGACGTTTGAGTTGTCAAAATACGCGTCTCCTTCCCGCTGAGCACTCGTGAACTGTTCTTCAATATTCTGTTCTTCATGAACAACTTTGAGTCCACGACCGCCACCGCCACCGTCTGCTTTGATCGCAATCGGATATCCGTGTTCGTCGGCAAATCGTTGTATCTCTTCGACATCGGAGACTGGTTCTGTGGTGCCAGGAACAATCGGGACATCGGCCTGTTGCATAATCGCCCGCGCTTTCGTTTTCTCGCCAAACCGCTCCATGACGTCGCTTGGAGGGCCAACCCAAACGAAATCACTGTCTTCGACCGCAGTTGCGAACGACGTACTCTCAGCGAGAAATCCATATCCTGGATGGATTGCATCGACATTTGTGTTGCGTGCAGCAGCGAGCAAGGATTCCGAATTCAAATAACTCTCACGAGCAACTGACGGCCCAATATGATACGCAGTATCGGCGAGTCGTACGTGACGTGCATTCTCGTCGGCATCGCTATAGACTGCCACTGATTCAACGCCGAGTTCGCGGCAGGCCTGTATAATGCGGACGGCGATTTCACCCCGATTAGCGATCAATACTCGATCAAACATCGTCTCTAGCTGAATCGAGAGCCTGGCATATAATACCGAAGTTCAACCTACCGTCGTCTGCCATACGGACAGCTGTCCGTGACGGTTGTTGGTTTCAATCGTGAAATCGCCTGCTCGTCAAACTTGTAGGTGGTCGATTGCTCATACAATCACACCCGAAGAACAATCGGCGATAAGTATACGTTTGCATACAGGGTGTGTTCTTCCATAGCATGCCAGGAAAACAGATTCAGCGAACGGAGCTGCCATCAGCGCGATACGAATATGGTGGCGATGACTACGTCTTCGTCGAACTCGACCAGGAGATGAGTTTCGACGCCAATTTCAAGGCCATGGCGATCACCCAGCAGATTCAGGAATCTGACCTGCCGGGCTTGGTCGAGGTCTGCCCGGCGAATGCATCGTATCTAATTCACTTCAGTCCGGAAGAGATTGAGCCAGATACCCTCATTGCCGAGCTGAAGGAACTCGACCGAGAGATTCACCTCTCTGAATATGAGTGGGAGACACGTATTATCGATTTTCCCATCCTCTACGATGATCCATGGACACATGAAACGCTGATGCGCTTCCGAGAGAACCATCAAGACCCAGATGCGACGGATTTGGAGTATTCGGCACGGATTAACGGTTTCGAGAGCGCTGAGGCATTCATCGACGCTCACGCTGGTGCACCGCATATGGTGACCATGATTGGCTTCGTGCCTGGACTTCCGTGGACGTTTCAGATGGTTCCGCGGGACGAGCAGATTGAAGTACCGAAATACGTCCAACCGAGAACCGACACACCCAGTCGCGCAGTCGGCTACGGCGGGGCATTCACGGCGATTTATCCAGTTCAAGGAGCAGGAGGCTACCAACTATTCGGTCGGACGCCAGTAGAAGTACTTGACGTAGAGCAGAATCTCTCTGACTTTACCGATTCAATGGTCTTCCCACAGCCTGGCGATATCATGAAATTCAGAAAAATTGACCGTGGTGAATACGATGACATTCGTGCAGAAATTGAGGATGAGACATTCCAGTATCGGTATGAAGAGATAACGTTCTCGCCGGAGGCATTTTTCGAAGATCCAGAGGCATACAATGCGGAACTCATAGAGGTGCTATACGGATGATTGAAGTATTAGAACCAGGGATTTCGACGACAGTCCAAGACCTTGGACGATATGGGCACTATCACATCGGAATGCCACCGTCAGGAGCGATGGATCAGTTCTCTCATAAAGTCGCGAACTATCTCGTCGGCAATGATGAAAACAGCGCGACGTTAGAAATCACGTATCAGGGGCCGGACCTCAAATTCGAGGAGGACGCCGTCATCGCGATTGCTGGCGCTGATATGGAGGCAACCATCAACGACGAATCAGTTTCTACTTGGGAAACAAACCAGATCGAGGCTGGGGAGGTTCTTTCGTTCAATTTTGCGACAGAGGGGGCTCGAAGCTATCTCGCTGTCGCCGGAGGAATCGATGTTTCGCTCATGATGGACAGTCGATCAACCTACACGCTCATTGGAATCGGTGGGCACAACGGGAGACAACTCCAAGAAGGAGATACACTCTCAATCGGAGATTCGGGGGATAATTCGGCCAGTATTGGTACCCGAGTACCAGACGAACACCGCCCGACATACAGTGAAATGGATCCGATTCGTGTGGTAATGGGCTTATGTGACTACCGCCTCACCGATGAGAGCAAAGCGGAATTCTTAGAGACGAAGTGGACCGTGACGCCAGAGGCTGACCGTGTCGGATACCGACTTGACGGAATTGACCTTGAGTTCATCGAGCGGGAACAGCCCTTCGGTGCAGGAACGGATCCCTCGAACGTCGTCGATCTCGGATACCCAGTTGGGTCGATTCAAGTTCCAGAACAACCGATCGTTCTCATGCGAGATGCAGTGACCGGCGGCGGCTATGCGACGATTGGAACCGTGATCAGTCCCGACCGGAATCGCCTTGCACAGCATCGAACCCATCAGTCATTCTCGTTCGAAGGAGTGATGATCGACGAAGCACTCTCCGCTCGAAACGCTCTCACTGATCGCCTTGAGACAATACGCTCCTCGGTTACGAAGGAGAACAATCCTTGAATTCTGTTCACTTGAGTCGAGTGGACGAAGCATATACAAGCGATTCCAGAGTATCGATACTGAAGACCCATCATAGAATACACCATGACTGAAACAACAACTCTCCAATCCCCGATGCCAGGCGTCTTCTATCGGCGTCCCAATCCAGATGAAGACATATTCGCAGAAGTAGGGGATACTGTCGACGCTGGAGACGTCGTCGGCCTCGTCGGTGTGATGAAAAATTTTCACGAGATAAAGGCTGAGCAACCGGGTGAGATAACCGAATTCTTCGTTGAAAATGAAGTCGAAGTTGAGGCAGGGCAGGATCTCGTCGAGATCGAAGTGACATCCTCCTCGCCATAACCTAATTCAGGTTTGGTTATTTACGGAAATTCGAGGAGAAAGCCTCGCCCTTGAGGGCGGGGAAGAGTCACGAGATGTCGAACGTCACAATTTCAGTTGACTCACAAGTGGGACACTGTTGCTCAATGGATTCAACTGCTGTCCCACAATGACGACACTCATAAATAATGGCACCATCGTCAGCTAACCACCGCCGCACGGCGACGGAGAATGGCATACCACATGTCCTTTAGCAGCCAACGTAATAAGAGTTCGCTCTCCTACTGCCCATATTATAGATGCATTCATCCGCTGTCTTCGCTAACCCGACAGAGTCCAGCCGAGCATCGATATAATTAGTAAAGCTAATCCGAAAGTAAGGAGCTTTGCTTCGCAGAAAAAGAAGTTAGTAAACAGAGAGATGCATGTATCATACTCTCAGGGATATGTATGTCAGTTTCAGTTCTATAATTTTGAACGGTAGATTCGGCCCACTTTCTTTCAAGGCAGAAAATATTATGTGGTGATTCCTCACCTGATTTCCAGTGAAATCGTAGACAGATACACCTTTTCTCTATCATGGTAAATACAGGCAGGTAGTTCATACAGACCCTTCAAAGACAACGTATCCAATAGCCTCTGCGGTGTGGCTCGTTTCGGTGTCAGCGCTTTGCTCTTCTTCGACCTTGACCTCAACGCCAGTCCCGGAAAGATTTCGATAGCGCAGATTTGCCGGATCTGGACCTCTGAACGTTTGCTGATTGGCAACGAACTGAGGCATATCATATTGTTGTTGGAAGGTGATTCGAGACCATTGATCGGAAACCGTTGTTTCGGTTCGCGCGACCTCAAATGGTGTACCGTTGAGTTGCCCCGTCCCTTGCTGGAGCGCGATATAGCCAACTGTCTCACTTTCATGCGGAGTAGTGACGTACCGTTCTTCTTCTTGGATACGCACTCTGAACGAACTACTTGAGACATCCGTTAGACGTGTGACGATTGGATACGGACCGTTGAACGTTTGGGCCTGCGCCAGAACAACCGGCGTACTTGTGCCGAAAAAGTCTGCCAGCGAGATAGTGGTGAAATTGGTCGAAACAGATGCAGTTCCAGCTTTCATGCGATACTGTGTCCCATCGCGCAGTTGGAACTCATGTTCAGTCGGTTCCACGGCAAGCATGTGAAACGTCTCTCTTCCGTGTTGTCCGTCGAGATACGACCATTCTTCGAGTTTATACTCAAAACTACTCTCGGTAACGTTCCGCAGGCGAGTATGCGCAGGATTACTCCCATTGAATGAAAGGGGCTTTGCACAGATGACGCGAGGTTGTTGAACACCAGTCTCAATATGATGCCAGAGACCACGAGTCGGCTGTTCGCCAGAAATGGTGCTCGTGGTGAAACCGTTCGCAGCGTTTGGATCGTATATTTCCCCATCGAGAAGCCAGGTTGCTGACCCATCGGCCTCAGTCGCGACAATACCGCCAGTGACGTAGAACGCATACGTTTTGCCTGCCGGAACAGTGCCAGTCGCCTCAGTTGAATTCGGCGGCCGCTGTGGCCCTCCGTCTGGCCCCCAGGACATTGTTACCGTTGCACCGTCGTTCCCTGCCGGAACGACATTTTCACCAGCGGTAATTTGGTAGGACGTCGGTGTTTCATTTCCTGCGTTGTCAATGCGGACGAGCTGTGCCGACTGCATCGGCACCTCTCCAAGTGGTGGGGGACTTTGGAGCGGCGGGGTTCGGTTTGGTGATTGAGGATTTCCATTAATCGTCATTTGCTCTTGAATGACGGAGGAGTTAGTCTGCGGGCCACTGCCACCTAAAACACCGGACACTGTTCCCCATGTATCTGGTGTCTGTCCGATGTAAATAGCGTATTCAGAGTTGTGATCATTGCGGACGTGAACATCCTGAAGTTGAAGATACTCAAGGTTCGCAGGCGTACCGTCTTCCATCCTTCCCTCATATGTGTAGATCGCATCGTGATTTTTTGTGGACTCATAGCTGATTCGGACGCGTTGGATATCGATTCGCTGGCATGGAACTGGTGCCGTAATCGCCCCACCACAACTGCTGGCTAAATAGCGGTGGTAGAAGTCACAGTCGGCGATGGTAAGGGTTCCGTCATAGCTATTGACGCCTGCCGATGAATTCGCAGGATCGATGGCTTCCACGTTTGAGCCACGTTGGATAGCTCCATTCGACCATGCAGACCGTGGATGCTCATCATTTTTAACTGAGACGCAGTTCCGAACCTCTGTGTTGCCACCAAGCCGTGGGCCATTTTGTGAATTCCTGAAGAACGAGTTTAGAATTTTGAGGTTGCCTTCCGGCTTCTTCGCATAGATCGTATTCTCACCCCAATACTGGAACCAACAGCGGTTCAAGGTGAGTGCACCTTTCGATGATTCGATCAGGATTGCCCGGCGATTACTGGCTTCAGTCGGCGCGCACGACCCTGCGTGGAAGTAACAATCTTGTAAAAGGCCGCGCGTCCCCGCAGCAGACGACAGGCGGAAGTACGTCCGCGCATCGCTAGAATTATTTGAGCCGACGTTGGTGTCCGTGGCCGCCCGAACCCGTCCGCGAGTGATCAACCGTCTGAGTTCCCAATTACCTGCACTAGAGGTCATCCGCACAAATGGCGGCACTGCCGTACCCCGCATGTCGAGTTCGAATCCATCCAGTACGAACCCTCTCGAATAGACATCGATCCAACGAACATTATCGCCCGACTGGCCAGGGACAAGACGTGCACCGTCAGGGGCGATGAGTTGGAGGTTATCGGTGCCGGACTGAACCACGAGTTCGTTGAGTCGGTAGATGCCTGGCGGAAAGATGATGGTCGTATCGCTGCCGACGAGGTTGTTAAGAATGGGGTCGATGGCGCTATCGCCGGAGTTGTTTGCGCCTTGCTCAACGATATCGTACGTCGGCATTCACAGTTCCCCCGTCAATAGGTCTATAGCGGTAGTTTGGTTACGTGCGTAGTAACAAGCGTCTATGGATACTTGGGGATATTTCTCTTTGCGATTTTTCTCGATTCGATGCTCATCAGCTCTACTAATTATTTCAACTTTTCTACCGATAGTTCTTCTCCAATCCATAATATACCCATGTGTGGAAATGAAGATTGTTCTACTCACCCTACTTCCAATATTATATTCTGTAGGGTGTAATTGAATACTTTGTGTAAATCATATAACTCAAAAATGAGTCATTATTCTGGTACTTTATCATGGAATTCTATACTCTGTTGGGCGGGGGTTTCATCTGCTTATATTGTTGATTTCATTTATTGGGAGCAGAATATACATATTGTCTATCATATTTTTATGATTCAAGCCCCCCATAACAAAGCGTGGGGTGCTTGTTTTAACTACTATTGTATGAGTGGAAAGTCACAAATGCAGAATAGCCGGCGAACATTCCTAAAGACGGTTGGTATCACGATGGGTGTCGTGGGCTACGAAGGAACTACTGTCACTGCAGGTAAGAGAGACACAGAACGAGAATCAATTGACGGTTGGACAACTGTTCGAGCAAATCCAGGGCGGACAGGTGCAATTGCTGAAGATGGTCCAACACCGTATCCAACAACCAATTGGAAAATGGATCTTAATGGGAGCATGTACAACGTTGAACCCATTGCAGTCAATGGATGCAGTGAGACGGTGTATCTCGCCGTCACGACGGATGATGATCCTTCGAAAAGCCAGGGCTACATCGGAGCATATGACGTTCAGACTGGTGATCAGCGGTGGAAACAAACAGAGCTACCTGCGCCACGGACGCCTGCGTTCAATAATGGAATACTGTATTTCGCAACAAGAGTACCGTCCACTCCCGATGCAGACGCAGGTGGCTTTTACGCGCTCAACGCCAAAACTGGTGAGATAAAGTGGAGTCGAACGAGTACCCAAAAGTGGGCCAACCCAATTGTGACGGAGGATTATGTGTACACAGCGAACAGTACCGCTGCGTATGCACTTGACCAAACGACTGGGACCACCGTCTGGAAAACAAACGATATCGGAGGTCTCGTAGACGGCGTCGGCGCGGCATTAAGCTACAGCGATGGAACCATCTTTTTCGGAGAGGGAACTGCATTAGACGCTTCAAATGGATCAGTAAAGTGGCGTGTAGCTGACGACCAAGTAACGCTTGGAAACCACGCAGCCCATGATGGGATGGTGTATTATATTCGAACCGAGTTTGTTGTCGGAGACGATGACAGGGTAAGTGTGACAGCGCGGTCAGCAGACGATGGGACGATCATTTGGACGTATGAATCCAACGGTAGTAACAGATGGGATGGGCGGCTCGCAGTCGCGGATGGATACGTACTCCTTCTCAATTCAAACGACAAAGAATCTCTCGTGAAGGCACTGGATGCGGCAACAGGCGAGCTACTCTGGACAGCAGCTGTGGATGGATCACACTTCAGCAGTCCGGTCATTGCCGACGAAACAGTATATATCGGTGGTCGCTTTGCGCCAGACTCCGACCCTTGGAATGGTCAAGCAGTAATCTACGCGCTTGATCTCGAGACAGGTGCCCGAACATGGGCGTATCTTCTCGATAGTAGCGATCTCGAAACGTCACCTGAAAATCCACCTGCAGCCGGCACACCCGTTGTATCCGACGGAAATCTCTATGCAGCTACCTACCCATCTGGCTCGACGCTTACTTATCGGTATGTTTCTTACTCCAACTTCTTCGTCCTTGGATCATGTGATAAGTGGCCAGGTTCCAACCATCGACGGCCGACGGATAGTGGAAACAACACATAAACAATAAAAACTACATTAAGATAACTCTAAATCCTGATGTAACCAACCTCAAAGCTGGCGACACTATTCAGCTCGACACTTCTTGATTGATAGGAAGTAGCCTGTGCAAGTGTAGTAACAGCAGATTACGCTATCAATTATACGCTAGGAATGAAAATATTTAATATCTATGGTATCGGTTAATTGCCATGGATAATTGGAAAATTGAGCAAGAGTATGAGAGCATTATTGATCATCGTTGTTCAAACCAAAATCCAAACTCAGAACATCGACCACCCCCAGACTCAGGGAGCTTTTGGCAAGGGTTGGCTATTGCAAGTTGGTTAGCACTTCTCAGCTGGACGATATTATATTCATTTATAATTGTATACTACATGTGAATTAAGAATAATTCTTTGCTAGTTCGCCGTCCTATGTTTTGAGATACCACGGCACGCGATATTCTTACAACTAGACAACTCCTGTATTTTTATTCTCCTGGAATAATCTATTCTCCAATAGAATTTCGAAATGATATGGAAAAAGCAACTCACATCGGAACCCTCCGTTGTTAAAATGTGTTGATAATCGAAGACACTATCTTGCCCTGCTCAATTGATGTTCAGGTAACGCATGAGCTGAAAAGCCCCGCTCTAAATCCTGATTTTTTTGGGTGGTGATTTGTTCTGCTTGGTCAGCCGATAATCCATGTAGGACAATATCTACCCCCTCTCGATCTGAGGCAACTACGACTACATAGGATTTGTTGTCTGGACGCACACTCGTCCCACTGCCCTTTCTTTGCTGAGTTGATGTCATAGGCGTTCCCTAAGTTCTCCTTGGTAGTCTCTCCCACTACCAATTGATTGCTACAACGGAGGGGTTAAAAAAGATTATTACTATTATATGATGCTCTATACACTATTCAAAATTCCATTGAGGAAGAACCCGGTAATAGGCGAGTTTAGTGAACTTCCTCCCTCTTCGTACTTCGTGCGTTGAGCGTGGCGCTTCCTGTCCCAACACCGTACTTCACAGAGAGAAGAAGATATATCCTGAAGGTAGCGCAATCTCAATAAGCGTTGATTCAGAACATCTTGCACAAACTAATTGGAGCTGGAGTAAAACTGTTCAACGCTGCATTTGCGTCTCGATCAGCTTCAAACTTATTTGTCGAGGAGAAGTCTACGAGTACTCTTCGATGTGTTCGTCGAGTTTATCTTGGACGAACCGGGAAAGGTTTATGTAGTTCTCCTGAATCCATTCGGCTTGGTCTTCACGAATAGAGATATTCTTTCTCTTTGCCATAACATTCAATGTACAAGTTGTGTATAAATCCGTTTTGCTTTTATTGGGCTGGAAACCGACTAAAATAGGGTTTTTCAAGCTTGTGAGGGCGAAGTAGCTTCTCCTTACTCATCCATTTTGCCCCTTGAGAAAGAAACCTTCACACCTGATTTTAGCCTGGGCAGTCCATAGAGGAACTAAAATCTAGGTTTTTTATTGGTGGTAATATTGCGGTGAATCGCGCTCAAAAATTATAGTTTTTGCTTCATTAATAGAGGCCTTACTCATTATTAGTCTTCGATTTCAAGGAACAGGGGACACAGAACAAAGGTGCTAGTGCTCATCGAAAAAAGTATGTCTTCAACCGCTGCTGTGCTCGACCAAGAATTCAAGGAAATAATTCAGTCAGTGCTTGAGGAGACAGAATCGCTCCTTCTCATTAATCCAGCGCCGAAGGTATTCAGAGAATTTGTACTCACAGTATCGGAAGTTGACGACCACCTCCCCGATATCCAGGTGTTGGCATCTCCCGATGTATTGAAAACAGTTACAGACGATTTCATCGTTGCAAGTCAGATCTCGGATTTAATTGAACAAGAAACGCTTGCGCTTCGTGCAACAACTGAGATCTCTCGAAATTCGCTGCTCGTCAGTGATGATCAAGTGGTGGCATTTTTGGCGATAGATGGAAAATTATCTGGGCTTAGTTCAGAAGATGATGAATTTGTTGACAATGTCCGATCGACGTTCAATGACGAGTGGGAGACGAGCAATGACTTTAACCTGCGAACACCACCGCTTTCGCGGGTGAAGAAAACACTGAGAGAAGAATTTGGGGATGAAGTAGAGGATGACTTTATGACGGTGCTCGACTCAGTTGAGTCAGTTCCCGGCGAGGAAAATGAACTGGATGAAGTAACGATCGCGTTGCTTGTTGGAGCAAAAAATAACGAATTACTCTACGATATTAGCAAATGGGGTGAGGATACAGGAGTTGCGAGTAAAGCTACATTCTCACGAACCAAAACACGACTTGAAGACCGTAATGTAATAGAGACGGAGAAGGTACCCATTGAGATTGGTCGCCCTCGACTTCGATTGCTCTTAGTGGAAGATAATTTGCAAAATTCAGAGGATCTTATTGAACAGGTAGATGCATAATTTTGTGAATTATAAGACAGTGGTAATAGAGCTAGTTGCGTAGAGATTGAGAAACTGAAAGGAGCTTTTCAAGCCAAACCATTAATGTGCCGAATCTCGAAGTTGCCTATAGAAAGAATGTCTCCCAAGGATTCTAAATATACGCCATTAACTTCATTAGAAAAAGAGGCACTCAATCATCTTTACTCAAACTTTGGTTCGGATGAATCGTTTACATACAACCAGGCCTATCGTTGTCTACAAAAGCACGAGATGGAGCAACTCCTTGCTGAAGATCTTCTTGAAGCCCTATTGCTCCGTGGATACCTTTATAAAGTAAACGGTAATTTACGCATCACAAGTTAACACCGCAAATTTCCCGAATGAGTCGCTCTCTTTGCGTACTCATTACACCAGACTATTTAGGGTCTTTCTTAGCACTACTCGATTGAGGAAAAATATTCATTTTACTGTTAATTCACTTACAGATTATTCATTCAAGTCATGTTGTATAACAATGTAATCTCTAATTGCACGTGTCTTATTAGCAGAAAGTTGAAGGTCCCCTTGGCTATTAGTTTCAAGACTAGAACCTTCAGCGTCAAATTCGTCGTCAGGTATTATGACTAAATTCAAAAGATCACCTGTTTTTCTGTTCAGAGTAATATCAGACAATTCTCCTATCGCTGTCCCGTCAGAAGTCATTACTAACTTTCCTATGATGTTCCCTGCGAATACATCCGTCATTTCCGAATGCATTGGATTTGTATGGTATAAATATATGGTATTTACGTTTCGATAAATATCTTCACGGCGTTCAGAATAGAATTATGGTCTTCTAACAGTTTTGGTCCGGGATTAGTTAAGATACAGTAAACACGCTTACCATAGGTCAGTAATCTTTGTGGAAATGAATTGCTCCACGCCATTCACAGAAGATCTTTCCATCTTTTTGGCTAGCGCTAAAACGAGGGGGCTGACTTGGAACAGCAATGACTTCCGCCCCCTTGTTTGTCGGGAAGAGACGCACGTTCCTTTCTCTCCATTAGCTCCCGACATATCGATTTAGAAGTGTGGTGTTTTAATAGTTACGCCTTCATAATAAAGTGGACGATATAGATTAGTTTCGTATTAATGTTGGACGTTGAAATGGATACACATGATATTGGCGGTCTTTTTGAGTCTATGGCTGGGGTTCAATGAGGGGATAATAAAAGGCAGAAATAGAAACGGGAAGCAGAGTATAGTGTAATGGAAACAAGAAGATAGACAGCGCTAACAGAAGAATCTGTAAGAGTTTGTTTTTGAACCCTTCAACGAGAATTTTGTGCCACGAATAAGGTCCCCGTCAAAGTATAAGTGAAATAATAGCCAAAATGAGAAAGACGATGATTAGTAAGCGGGCAATCTCCATTGACATCCCTGCTACTCCTCGTGCTCCAAAAATACCTGCAAGGACTGCGAGAACAAAAAATCCGATAGCAAGTTCCAAGATTGCCATGGTCACCACCACCGCCGTGAACACAGTACTTGATCATGTTGTACGAGTGCTGTCTGATTGAGCGTCGAAGCCATTTCCGTTTTACAACTTGATATTCATGAACTTTATTATTATTTCGTTAAATCGTACTCCATAACAGAACGACTACGGAAAAAGGCTAGCGTAATCGTCACTGTTAAAAGAATCCGGAAGGTTGAAAATTAATCATCGTGGCTTGGGGTGACACCACATTTCCAGTGAAATCACTAGGGGAGACCTTTGATACCGTTTTAAACCTCAGAGACAAGAACCTTTTTGACTACTTCTGGATCTTCAAGGAGTTGGTGTTCAGTATAGCTTCCTTCAGCGCTTCCACCGCTTTGCCGAGTCTGTTCAATGACGTCGAGAAACGCCTGTTCCCGGAGCAGGTCGCGAACACGTCGAGTCGAAAGCGGATCGCTATCCATCTGCCGACAGACTTGCTCGTATACTCCATAGACTCGGCTAGTTCGGAAGGCACTCACATCGGGGTTGTCAAGGGAGAGAATGGCGAGCGCATGTAATGCATATTTTGAGTGTGGCGTTGCTCCGCGGATGAGCTCGCGGAAGCGGTCATTTTCGGCCCGTTCGCGGGCTTTTTTTACATATTCTTCACGAACCGTCTCAGCGTGCTCCGCCTGTGCAAGTTCGCCCGCATATCGGAGGATATCGATTGCTTTTCGTGCATCTCCGTGTTCCTGTGCTGCCTGTGCGGCTGCAAGGGGAATCGTCCCAGGTTCAAGAACGCCTTCTTTAAAAGCGTCACTCCGTGCCTCCATAATGGATCGAAGTTGGTTGGCATCATACGGTGGAAACACAAATTCTCGTTCACAGAGGCTTGATTTGACACGCTCATCCATCCTATCCTTATATTTTATTTTGTTGCTGATACCAATGACACCAAGCTTACATCGTTCGAGTTTTCCTGCCTCACCTGCGCGAGAAAGTTGCATTAGAATATCATCGTTCTCCAGCTTGTCAATTTCATCAAGAATAATGATGACGACATCGTAAAGTTTGTCGAGGATTCGCCACTGGCGTTTATAGTATGTAGAAGTAGAAATGCCCTTATCAGGGATAGAAATGTCTGTCTCTAATGAATTTGTGGCAGAGGCAATAGTTTGAACTGCTTGCGTTTCTGTACTATCCTGCGCGCAGTCTACGTAGGCTACACCGACGGTAACACCCTCTTCGTTCGCTTCATCGACGAGTCGGCGTGAGACGTGTTTGGCACAGAGCGATTTGCCTGTTCCTGTCTTTCCATAAAGGAGGACGTTACTTGGCGATTGATTGAAGAGCGCGGGATTAAGAGCATTTGCGAGTGCCGAAATTTCATCGTCTCGACCGACGATGCGCCCGTGATCTGGAAGATGATTGATCTCAAGAAGCTCCTTTTTTGCGAATATGGGGTCTTCTCGAGAAAAGAGTTCGTCTGAATTAGTATCGCTCATGGACACCACGTTTCCAGTGAAATCTCTTTACTGTTGCGGAGGATAGGAAGTAAGAAGAGCGAAGCTAAAATAGGGTATTATTCTGGTTGTGGACCGTCATCTGGAATCTTCGTCGGTTTCATCGGCTCCTGAACGCGGAATATCATCGCCCCCTCATTCTCATAGATGATCTTGTAACGTTCGGAGTTTACGAGCTGTTCACGCATCCACGGTTTCTGGTACTCGTCAATGCCACGCACCGTGTAGTGGCCCTTTGGGACGTAGATATAGTCGGGGTTGACATCGTTCGAGATCATCTTTTCGGTTAAACAGGTTTTCTCTGGACAGCGAGACATCCGTTTATATAGGCTAAGATGCTTGTTATACGGCTTGTGCCCTTCCCATTCGACACCCCACGGTCCGACAAGGATCGCCCGATCCGTCATGAGCGGGAACCACTCGGCGGCGTCGCCAAGGACAACAAAGTCAGCGTCTGAAGCGGTGTTCTCTTTTACCCAGTCCATCGCAGCCTTATCATTGTAGTCTATAAATGCTGGTTGGCTAGTGCTGTGATGATGAGAGTTGAGACCGCTTGCAGCGAACGAAACACCGACACTTGAAACAAGTATCCCAAGGATAATAACGCCGATTAGCGGTGCAGAACGAGAGTAGTTCGACCGCGACCAAGCACGGATGCGCGGAACGAAGACCTCGAAGACTAACACCGAAGCCATCATTGCCCCGGCTGGGAACTGGAAGCGAACTTTGCCGAGCATAAATGCAGCAGACACCAACCAGAGTGGGAGGAACACCCGTCGCTTGGCGAGTAAGTACACAGCGCCTGCAAATGACCCGAGGTAGAATATACTAGGGATGTCGAAGGCCAATGGGTAGACAAACTGGTCGAGGAGTCGACTAACGCCACCACCGATGCCCGAGTGCGTTCCAGAAGCGGCAGCGAAGATGTCAATTCCGTGTGTGGCGATGATCTGTAACCACCACGGCGACGCAAGAAGGATACCGCCAACAGCAACAATGGCCCCGTGAACAAGGCCCTGGGGTGTCGGTTTAAAACAAATAAACATGACTAGGTAAGTTATCCCGAAGAAAACCGTGTATACTGGATGAGTAAGGATGGTAAGTCCAAATAACACCATCGAGGGGATGATCCACTTCCGCTCAGAAGTTTTAAACAGTTTTAGTCCGGTATACGCGCCGGTCAATGTAAAAAGGAAGGCCGGAGCACGAACGATACCACCTGCTGAAAGGTGCCACTGGAGGACAGGCGGTGTCACGGCAAGAAGGAGGGTGGCGAAGCCCGCTCGCGGTGTCGACTGTAGTACCTCACGCGCGAGGAAGTAGAACGGCACGAGATACAGCACCGTGACGAATCCTGGTAAGAGTCGGCTGAGTGTAATCGGACCGACACCAGTTGTCTCCATTATTATCGCCGAGACATAGTACATCAGTGGCGGATAGCCGAAGGGGACGCCGTCGTTGGTGTACAACGGAATGCGCTCTGGTAAACCATAACTGTGAGCACTAATCTCCTGTGCTATCTGGAGGTAGAGACCAGCCCCGTAAGCGGGATATGGGTGTGTCATGAGATACGCAAAGTACACTAGCAATCCGGCTCCCAATGCTATTGCTAGCCACGCACGTTCGTTACGGGCGAGTTCGATCAGTTTCGATGAAACGTCTATATTATGTTGATTTTTGATACGATGTATCATTTAACTTCACCCCATCTTTGGTGTCCGATTGTGAGTTTGTCCACACATGGTTATCGGCTGAGTGTTATCTGTAACCGTCCATAGGAAGACAACGGTCAGATAAACTGCGTAACGCGTTAATTTTCGTACAGACATGCCTAACCAAAACGCCTGCAATGCGAGCACCTTGGTAATCCCTGTCCAACCGGATAGGAAGCACATGAGGGCATTCATATCTCTGCACGAGGCGAGATTCGTTATTCGTAACCAGATACGTCCAACTATACGTTCTTTCTGGCCGATGTTCTTACTGTTCTTATTGATGGCTCTACAAGAAAACTTCGATTTGAGCTTGAAAACTGCGTTACCCTCACAATCAATCCAACCACTAAACACGGAAAGTGAGACAAAGGAAAGCCAGTAAAGCGTCCATGGGGACATCTTCACTTTCTTGTAATCCTGATCAATTCTTTGTTATTTCGATGCTAATCCGTTCAAGTACGGTTTGAACGATGCGTGAACGATAGAACAAAAGTTCGTATTCCCAAAGCAAATGCGATTCTTTATGTTTTCGCTTGTGCTTCTAGAGGGGTATCGTACCGAAATTACGTCTGTATGGAATCAGCACTGAGAATAGCCGTTTACAAGGGAGAGAGATGGTTGAACGCGGGGAGAACAGTTAGGTGCTATATAATAAAAAGGGTTCCCAATCACTTCAGAGATAGTAACTCACGGATTATTTCATGTGGAACTTACAATGGCGCATACTAAATCCCTAAAGTCCACCTACAATTGACAAACACGTTTAATGGAAATGTTATCTAAGGAAAATTCGGATCACTCAACCATAGCTAATGAGGGCTCAAAAACAGGGCGAAGAGAGCTACTTGTAGCCATCGGAATGACGCTGGGTAGTGGTTGCATCGAAGAGGCACAATCACTGGTGAGCCGCGATCGACCAGAACAGATATCAATTTCTATAAAGACGCTTCCGGCGGATGCAGATCCATGGGCAATTCGTATCGCTCGATTTCTCACTGAGCAACTCAACGCAGTTGGTATCGCGGCACAAGTGGAACCGATGGATCGAGTTGAATTACGTCGCGATATTCTCCTAAATCAGTCGTTCGACTGCTACATTGCCTGCCACCCCGGCTTTCGAGATCCAGATATATTGCGAACGCTCCTTCATTCCCGCTTCGGCACGGAAGCAGGGTGGCAGAATCCGTTTGGATATGCGAACCTCAGAGTAGATAAACTGTTGGCGGCACAACAGCGCCAAAGTGGGCAGCAACGGATGGAGACACTCCGGGAACTACAACTTGCAATCGCTCGCGACCAACCATTTACGGTCATTGCCTTTCCCGACGAAATTCGTGCTATTCGGACGAATCGTTTTGCTGGATGGTCAAATCAGGAGAGTGTCCACACGTTGCTAGGCTATCTTTCAGTACGATCGCGAGGAAGTAGCGACCAACGGCTCCGAATGACATTGCAAGACTCTCGCCCGACGGAGAACCTCAATCCGTTGTCGGTAGAATACAGATACAATGGAACGATTCTTGATTTACTATACGATCCAGTTGGACGGTGGATAAACGGGCGTGTTCGCCCATGGCTCGCCAAGTCATGGGACTGGCAGTCATCAACAGACAACCTTGTTGCAGAGATAAATCTCCGAGATGGGCTGTGGTGGCACGACAATACGGCTCTCACAGCAAACGACGTCGCGTTCACATACGAATTTCTCAAAGATACAACACTAGGAACGCAAGAGAGCCCAGTTCCATCACCCCGATTTAGAGAAGGATCGTCGATCATTAAGTCGGTAAAGCCAATAGACAAATATTCTCTTCGTGTCAATTTCGGCACGAATAATCGGGCAGTAGGACGGCAAGCGCTTACAATACCAGTTCTACCAAAGCACATCTGGAGGTCAAAGCATAAACAGGCCAAAATCGCGGGGTTACAGACGGACTCGGCTGCTACTAAAGCGCTTATCTGGAACAACATGCAGCCCGTCGGTAGCGGTCCGTTTCAATTTCATAATGTAGAACATAGACAGTCGCTGACCCTTAAGCGGTTTGACCGTCACTTCCTCGCTCATACCAGTAAGGATTATGATCTAACATCGGAATCTGAGTACATCGAACGATATGCAGGTGGAGTCAAATTCAAGCAATTACAGTTTCTCATCGTTCCATCGGCGGCTGCAGCGACGAAGCTTATTCTTAACGGTGAAGCTGACGGAACAGCAACTAGCGTGACGGCATCTGAAGTGCGTAATATCGGGCATGCAGAAGATGTCGAGTTATTCATTGATGAATCATTGTCAATGTACCACCTTGGTTTCAACACTCGAAAGGCACCATTCAGCAACGTTAGATTCCGTCGATCGGTGGCTCAATTACTCGATAAGGCCTTTCTCGTCCAAAACGTATTTGGAGGCTACGCTGAACCAGGAACTAGCCCGTTGGCGCGTCATGACTCGCTTGCACCAGAGCTCCGCTGGACTGGGACTGACTCTGAGCTTCCATTCCCGGGCGAAAATGGGAATCTCAACGTAGCAAAGGCGAAGGCGGCGTTCAAGGATGCCGGATATCGGTACACGAAAAATGGAAAGTTGCTTAGGCGGTGAAAACAGCTATGACAAAGATAGACAGAAACTGATCGAGTGAGAGAATGTCTGAAGAGATGAACACGCAAAAAGGAGATGGAAGAAAACATACGGAGGACACGCCATGAGTTTGGCGAAAATTATCGGATATATATTTGTTGGTGAGGCGATAATGTTGGGGGTAGCGACGATAGTGTTTGTCGGATCTTCAGGTCTCAATCGCATTCGCAACACGTTCTGTGAGAAACTTCAAGCAATAGTTCCCCACTTAGGGCTATTGATTATTATCCTCGTAGTGAACAAAGTTGCCCGTGAATATGGCCCTGATCTCTCGTGGATCATCGGTTGGAATATTACAGGTTTAATTTATACCATCGAGGGAGACTTCGTTGGGCAAATCCAATTGATCGCGACGCCGAGCTTGACAACGTATTTCTCATTCATATACATTTATGGATACATATTCATACTTGTGTTCCCCTTCATCGTCTATTTCTCACATCCAGAAGTATATCCATTGAAAGAGACAGCAATCGCCTATGCAGTAAATTATGGGATAGGACTCATCTGTTATATCCTCTTTATCTCATACGGACCCCGGAATATGATCCCAGACATAGTCGATCCCCTTCTTTACTCTACGTACCCACAGTCCCAAATACTCACAGGTGAAGTGAACGCGAATACAAACGTATTTCCGTCTTTGCATACTTCGTTGTCAGTCAGCGTTGCCCTGCTCGCATACAAGACTCGCGAAATGTACTTGGCATGGACGCTAGTGGCAATTCCCACAGCTGCAAGTATCGTTATTGCCACGATGTACCTTGGAATTCATTGGGGTACAGATGTGTTTGCAGGCATTCTACTTGGAGTCGTAAGTGTGTTTGTGGCAGAACGCGTTGTATTTGGGGAGTCACGTACACTAAGACAAAAAATAAAAAAGTACAGTAGTTATTTATAGCGGAGAAGGGACTGGGCATGCTAGCAACTAGCATTGAGAGACACACACCACGTTTCCAGTGAAACGAGTGAGAGAGGGAAGAAGGGTAGAGATGAAACGAAGGTTAATGCCGTTCATTCAAGCGAATTGATCTCGTGAACACCAAGCAACAATTTCACTGGAAACGACGTGTGCAAAGGTAGGTTGACTACTCCACCAATCAGGGTGGGCTGTTGACCACTTCATGTACTAAAGGAAAGAAAGACTAGTGAAATTAGGAAAGCCAATTGAAGCCATTAAAGAGCCTTAGAATGGTGTTTTCACTGGAAATGCGGTGTCCTTGAGGGCCATTGTCTACTCGTGAATAAGCCTTGATGAGGGAGAAGTAATTAATCGAAAGAAACGCGAGTACTGGATGGATCAGAAGTTACTCGGGAAACAAAAATTAATTAGCCGATGATATGAGGCAAAACGAATACCACGTTTCCACTGAAACCTAGCCAAGGTACCTCGACCTTTTCTTCAATTGAAGTGCTCGTGACTACGTCACTGGTTACTCATACCTTTTGACTAGCTTAATGGAATGTGACGAGATGCATCTGTATAAAACCTTCGAAACTTAGATGTGAGATCAATCTCGCCCACGCGTGCCTTGTGGCAACTATCTCCGGTTCTCTAAGTTGTGACTTCTGTTCTCTCAGTATTTCACTGGAAACCCGGTGTGTGTTTCTTCTTAATTTCGTCCGAATTGAGAGGATGTAAGACTGAACACCGTGTGGAAGGACATTACATACCCCACCGAAACCTTTTGCCCATTCCAATTGATGTACGTCCAATGTTCGGAACTAGCGGAATCCGCGGATCTGTTGGTGAAGTCGTTACGTCCGAGCTCGCACTTTCAATTGGCCGAGCGCTTGGCACGACCGACGCGGAGAGTGTCGTTATTGGTCGCGATCCACGAGAGAGTGGCCGATTTCTTGCTGACGCACTTTCAGCCGGTCTTCGCGAATGCGGAACAGACGTAGTGGATATCGGCCTCGCCGCAACACCTACGGTCGCCCGAAGCGTTAAGTGGCAAAACGCTGACGCGGGCGTTTCCATCACTGCGTCTCACAATCCACCGACGGACAACGGTATTAAACTTTGGAACCCATCTGGGCAGGCGTTCGATGCCGACCAGCGCGCAGAGATCACTCGGCTGGTCGAGGAGGAGACGTTTGATCTCGCCAGATGGGACGAATCCGGCGCGAAGATACAATGGGATGGTGCGCATGCAAAACATGTCAAAGCGCTCCGTGAGGCGGTTTCATCCGCTAATATTAGCGTTGTAGTGGATGTGGGTAATGGGGCAGGACAAGTCACTGCCGACGCTCTCTTCGAACTCGGTTGTAACGTCGAGACGCTGAACGCCCAACCCGATGGTCGATTTCCTGCACGTCCGAGCGAACCAACTGCAGAGAATTGCCAGTCGCTTTGTGACCACGTTGTAGCCACTAACGCTGATCTCGGTATTGCCCATGATGGCGACGCTGATCGCATGATGGCAGTGGACGAGAACGGCAACTTTCTGTCGGGTGATGTGTTGTTAACCCTCTTCGCACGTCAGCGAGCAGGCGACGGCCAGACCATCGCTACGCCCGTCGATACTAGCCTTATCGTTGAGGATGTACTGGCCAAGCAGGGCGCTGACGTAGTTCGGACACAGGTTGGCGATGTGTATGTTGCTGAGCGCGCGACCGAATCTAATGTTGTCTTCGGTGGTGAACAGTCAGGGGCATGGATCTGGCCAGACCAGACTCTCTGTCCCGACGGTTCACTTGCGGCGTGTCGGCTGGCAGAATTAGTCGCCCAAAATGGTCCACTATCGGAGCTCACCACTGAGATTGGTCAGTACCCAATTCGTCGGAAGAATATCGAGGTCGCAGATAAAACCGGTCTGATGGAGCGCCTTTCCGACGCTGTCACTGATCGCTACGCCGACGCCAACACCATCGACGGTGTGCGTGTCTCGCTTGATAAGGGTTGGTTCCTCATCCGCGCAAGTGGAACTGAGCCGTTGGTTCGAATCGCCGCAGAAGCCCGCGACCCCGACGCCGCGGACGCCGTATTTGAAATGGCGGACGAGTTCGTTGCCGAGCATATGAATTGACATCCTCCCCGCCCTAAAGCGCGAGGATTCCACAAAGTGGATCTTGCGGTTGCACGTTTCCTCAGTTCTCAAGGACACTTTCGCGTGGAACGTCAACGGTAGCTACCCAATTATGACCGACGGTGTGCATTACAGCGCGTGTAGCCGTATCAAAGCGGTCTTCCTCCCAATTAACTATGGGCATCCCCAGAAGTCGAAGACTTCTGATATGCGGACGAGACGTGAAGCGTCTCGTCAACGTCAAAGACGGCTGGCTGTTCAACTAGCAAGGGAGCACGGTTCGCGTCAGCCGAACTGCTACGCCGTGCATGGTCCTCTCTCTTGTTTACCGATGTTCGCCGCCGCGTTCAAATCAGCATGGGATTCCGAGCTACACGGCAGACATCGGAAATAATCGGTGTTCCGTGAGCAACGTTCACCACACGAAGAACAATTCTGACCAGTGTAGTCCGGCTCAACCAATTCTAGTCGGTTATCGACCTGTTCAGCCTTGTAGGTGATGAACGTCTAAAAGTGGTGGAAGTGCCACGAATAGATACTCGACTACCGGTACGGTTACGGATACCTTCGAGCGTTTCTATTCGAATCACAGGAATCTTAAAGTGGTTTAGTGAAAAGCGGTCTCAGAAGATGTACTGAGACCACCAAGGATTGGATGACAGGTGTCCCGTCGACGATTGCCACGGCGACGATGGGACATTAGTTCCTTTGAGCTGCATTTAGTAATAATTTTCGGCCCCGGAAAAATCACGATTTTCTGAAGTCTATTATACTATCACTTCTAATTTCTCTGGTCGTTATCTGAATTACAGGCACTAAAACCCCGTCGTTTACGGCGGGGATATAGCGTTCACAAGAGCGAATCTCTTGTTTGCGAACAAGACATAATGTGTCTCGTCAAAGCCGTCATCGTCTAGCTTACACGTGAGACTGCTATCCCGCAGGCCCACGGAATCAATATACTTTGGTCCCTACAATATCTACACAATGTATGGAACGGTTCGAAATCAATGGCCACGAAGTCGTGGACGGCGATGTGCGTGCGACCGGTAATGGTGCGCACGTCTACGTCCCACGGCGGTGGCTCGGCGCGGACGTGAAAATCGTTCCTGTTTCTGAACCAGATTCCGATTCCGGCGAGTAGACTATGCGATACAACTACCGATACAGGCTCGCCCCGTCCGACACTCACCGAGAGACGTTGGACTCCCACCGCGACCTGTATCGGCAAATGTACAACCACTTCTTCCACCGCCTCAACCACGAAGACGGGGCGACGAAGTACGTCGAAATCAATCAACTCCCATCGATTAAGCAGTGGTGGGACGTCCTCACCAACCTGTATTCACGTACACTTCAGAACGTCGTTGAGAAATTGTACACCAACCTCTCACGGCTAAAAGACGCGAAAGACGCAGGTCGGAAGGTTGGTCTCCTCAAGTGGAAAGCACCAACAGAATATCGGTCGTTCACGTATCGACAGTCTGGCTTGGAACTCAAGAACACGAGTGGTCAGCCTGTTCTCCGACTCTCAAAAATCGGTGAGATACCAGTCCGAATGTACCGAGACATTCCAGATGGTGCGAAACTCAAGCAAGTCACGGTGAAGAAGGAACCGACCAGTGAGTGGTTCGCCATCTTCGGTATTGAGACGCCTGACGACCCACCCGAGAAGCCCGACGAACTTACGGACGTTGTGGGTATCGACGTAGGCATTCTTAAGTACGCTCACGACACCGACGGAACTGCTGTTGAATCGCTCGACCTCTCGGACGAACGTGAGCGACTGAAACACGCACAACGTGACCATTCGCGCAAACAACACGGGTCGGCGAACTACCGCAACCAACAGCGTGTCGTTGCATGTCGTCATGCGGAATTGAAGCAAAAACGCCGCGACTTCTTGCACAAACTCTCAAACTACTATGCTCGGGAGCACGACCTCGTGGCGGTCGAAGACCTGAACGCCGCCGAGATGATGCAATTCGATTCGAATTCACGCAACCGAGCAGCCGCCGCATGGGGCACGTTTCTCCGGCTGCTCGAATACAAGTGTGAACGGGAAGGAACGCATTTTGTCGTGATTGACCCGAGAAACACGACGATGGAATGTGCGTCTTGCGGCGTGAAGACGGACAAACCGCTCTGGGTGCGCGAGCTTTCGTGTCCTGCGTGTGGGTTCGAAGCGAATCGAGACGCGAATGCGGCATGGAATATCCTTGTTCGCGGTCTCAAAAAAGTAGGAACGGGCTGTCCCGAATCAATGCCTGCGGAGACTGCGCTCCCTACGGACACCGTTGTGTCTGCAAAGCGCGTCGTGGAAACAGGAAGCCCCGCCCGTTAGGGCGGGGAGGAGTCACCTCTCCATCTTGTCTCTAATAATGAAAATAGTAAGTTAAATAATCCTAAGATACCATCTTTGCGCGCCTCCTAGTTAGTCACCCGATAATAAAACGCTCTCCATACGATGAATGGCTAATGACTACCACTGACTGGAGTGCTCGATACCTTAGTCTTGCTGTCTTCGGTACTGTTGGAACAGTCGTTATGTGGTTCGTCAATGACACATTCGTTATTTATATTGCGCTCGTCACTGTCGCAGCGTTCGCGGTACTAGCGCTTATTCACGCCTATCGACTCCGCAACTCACCGCAGTATTAAAAGCCCTAATAACCACTCGTTCGGCTATTCGACGGTCACGCTCTTCGCCAGATTGCGCGGTTTATCAATGGGGCGACCAAGGTCGTAGGCTGCGTAATAGGAGACCAACTGCACTTGGACGTTTGCTAGCAGCCCTGACCAGACAGGATGGGTCTCGGGGATTGTGAGGAAGCTATCCGCGACGTTCATCGCCGCGTGGTTCTCGTTTGCTATAGCAACGATAGGTGCGCCACGTGCCTGCGCTTCTTCTGCATTCTTCAGCGTCTTCTCGTCGTTATTGCCATTGAACAGCGCGAACACCGGCGTCTCTGGCGTTACGAGTGCTAGTGGACCATGTTTCAATTCGCCAGATGCGAAGCCTTCAGCATGCTCGTAGGTGATCTCCTTGAACTTGAGCGCACCCTCCTTGGCGACAGCATTGTTGAGACCTCGTCCGATGAAGAAGAATGACTGGCTGCCGGAGTACTGGCTTGCAATGCGGTTCGCATCCGTCGAAGCTAGCACTTGTTCAACGTTATCAGGCAAGCGATCTAGACTTTGTAAGAGCGATGTTTTGTCCTCCGGGGGTTTTGCCGTCTCGATATCCTCGGCAAGGCGAATGGCAAGCAAGGATAGTGTGACAGCTTGGGAGGAGAATGTTTTGGTGGCAGCGACGCCGATCTCAGGTCCTGCACGGATGAACAGTGCGTCGTCGGCTCTGCGAGCTGCTGTCGAACCCATTACGTTCGTCACCGTGATGGCTCGCGCGCCTTGTTCTTGGGCTTGTCGGAGCGCACCGAGCGTATCCGCCGTCTCACCGCTTTGGGTGACCGCGATGACTAGTGTATTCTTCGTGACTGGGCCAGGTATGGATCCTACGTATTCGCTTGCACGGAATGCCTGCGCTCGGATACCTGCTTCATTGAGCAAGTGTCGGCCGTAGAGAGCTGCATGGTACGATGTACCGCACGCAACCAAGTGTACATCGTCGATACCACTAAACGTTCCTTTGGGGAAGTCTTCGAGTTTGACTTCACCGTCTTTCACCCGCCCTTCGATGGTGTTCGCCAGCGCATTGGGCTGTTCATGTATCTCCTTGAGCATGTAGTGATCGTACCCACCCTTTCCAGCATCTTCAGGATTCCAATCGATTTGTTCGACGTCGCGGGTAACGCGATCTCCGTCAAGATTGGTCATCGTAACGCCGTTTGGTTCAAGAACCGCAATATCACCGTCTTCGAAGTAGACGACTTTGTCGGTGTGATCGAGGAATGCAGGTACATCACTGGCGAGGTAGTACTCGTCGTTATCGAGCCCAAGGATGAGTGGCGAGCCCTGTCGAGCCGCATAGATAGCGTGGTCGCCATCAACGAGTGCCGCGACTGCATAGCTTCCTTTAAGGTCACGGATGGTCATTCGAAATGCTTCCTCGATGCTTGGCGCCGATTCGAGATACTGTTCAAAGAGATGCGGAATGACTTCAGTGTCGGTGTCGCTCGTAAACTCGTGTCCTTGCTCTTTGAGCCATGTTTTTAGCTCCGCGTAGTTTTCGATAATTCCATTATGGACGACGGCGACTTTGTCGGTTTCGCTCGTATGCGGATGGGCATTCTCGTCGGTCGGCGGACCGTGCGTACTCCAACGAGTGTGACCGATACCCACGTTTCCTTTTGGAACATTCCCGACGATCGTGTCTTTTAGCTCCGAGATTTGCCCCGACTGCTTATAGACGGAAATTCCAGCGCCATTTTGAATTGCGACACCAGCTGAATCGTAGCCTCGATATTCAAGATTTTGAAGTCCTGTGACAAGCTTTGTGATGGCATCGCCGTCACCGATACGGGCAATAATTCCACACATCTACGTCCCCTCCTTTTGGAGTACGGACTGCTCACGTTGGGTCTTGGAGGACAACTGTCGCTCCGTAAAGCAGCCCACTTTGAAACGAGCTGTCTTGTGTCCGTCTGTTAGCTTTGGGTGGTTCATAGGTGTAGTATCCTGTAACCACGCCGTCGAATTCCGAGAACGACGGGTGGCCCTTAGACCGAATATCCCACCCTAGCCCCATTACTATAGACTGGTTAAGGTGGTACCTTAGTAAGGCTGTAAACGAATAGATTAGACGTCATAAATGGGTCATATAGAAGTAGTTTTGTTTATAATGTTTAGTTTTGGTTTATCCACATTGAAAATTTCGAACCTAAATTTTAGAAAATTACGCTATTGGTCTTCTTCTTGCTGTGAATTCTGCGTTTCTAAGTCCTCTCCGTAGAGGATAACTATATTTTTTCTTCCAATATTTATCTTGCTAATTTGTTGGCTGTCTTCCATTTTTGAGAGCAATCGACTCACCTTCGATTTTGACCAACCCGTTTTATCAATAATACTGCTTTGGGGGAGCCGACCACCATTCTCGCGTATGAGGTCAAGTACGCGATCTTCATCGGTGAGGACCTCTTCAGTTTGGACTGTAGATGGGGAAGTAGTGTCTCGAGTTTCATCATTGTCGAATATAGTCGAAAACCAGTCTGTTCCGTTACGCTGAATTAGTAGTGCTCCTCCAATAAGTAGCGCGAATAGAATCACATAAATCCCTCCTATAATAAAACTCCCTGTGGGATTGGTGTTAAATTCATGCTCAAATTCATCGTTTAAACCGTCGTTATCCGTATCCTTCTGAGTAGGATTCGTACCAATTCGTTGCTCAACTCCGTCGTTGAGCCCGTCATTGTCGGTATCTTTCTCAGTTGGATCGGTGAGACTCTCAACTTCCTCGCTATCGTTTAATCCATCTCCGTCAGAGTCTGCCTTGACCGGATTCGTACTAATATCATGTTCTGCGGCATCTGTTAGACCATCGGCATCCGTATCTGCGTTACTAGCGTTTGTCTGCAGTTCAACTTCAGTTTTATCGTCTAACCCATCTCCATCGGTGTCTACTTTGGTTGCGTTTGCTCCTATTGTGATCTCCTGGGCATCAGGGAGTCCGTCATTGTCACTATCAGTATTAATTGGGTCAGTATTGTAACTGTTTACTTCTTCGCCATCATCGAGTCCATCTGTGTCAGTATCTGTGCTAGTAATATTGGTTCCGAGGCTGATCTCCTCCTCGTTCGTTAAACTATCACTGTCTAAATCCCCTGTTTTTGTAAGAATATACGTCGAGATGGTTTTCTGAGCCAGAATAGACTTCTCATTTTTCACTGTAATCATCGTTGTTTGAGGCCCAGTTACGTTCGATGAGACATTGCCAAATGTAAAATTGGTCTGTTGCACAGCATTCGCCATGAGCGATACCTCTTGGCACTGGGATGTTGTTGTATTATTGGTGCTAAGCTCCCGATGATTCATACAAACCTCATGATTACCGGAGTGGTTCCCAGTGTAGAGGGTGACACTTAGGTTATGAGCTTCTGACTGCCAGAGATATGTAACGTTCTCTTCAGTTTTGATGACACCTTGTCCTGAGTATGAGGCGTTTTGGATAATAAGTGAATTACTTGATGGTTTTCCCACTGTGGAAGTCATACCAGCAAGTAAAAGCAGGAACGTGAAGAAGATGACAAGTGTCTTATTGGTCATTTTTCGAAGTCTGGCTTCTGTTTCGGTGTGTAAACCGTTCTGTCTTTAGCATTCTTCTGGGAAGTATTTTTCCTTTGGGGTTGTACCACTACTACATATATTTTCTGAATGAGCTGTTAGTGATGATTTATTGTAGACATTATAGAGCGTTTCGTTAGTTTTGAAGGAGAGACGTCGGCTACAGACCTCACAAAGCTTTCATTAGATCATAGCTAATTCACCGCTATCCGCTGAATTCGCAAAAAAACACGCGAACGTTGCCCAGTGGTGAACTTCTTCCCGAGTACTCTAATCTAGACTAGTCGGTGAAAGGACGCCAACAATCCAAACATAGTGACAATAAAAATATTTGCTATCGTCTGCGGAACTACAGTAAATGGGTTGATATTAAATGTTGTTCCTATAAGAAGAATCGTACTTATGCCAGAAATACCTAGGTAGTAGTATTCCCAGCGGAAATCCTTATTTTCGCTATTCGCCTCTTCGTCAGCTTTGGTTTCATGTGGTTCGAGATAGTTGTAGAGGATTTCAGCTGCGTCCGTCTTTTGGACCGTTCCGCGGCTCTGATCGTATTCTATGATCCCCTTTTCGTCAAGCTTTGGAAGGTGAGACTGATAAAGCGGGATATATGCGCGTTGGCGCTCATTTGATGAAAGCGCCTGTACTGTAGTATTGTTTTCCCACGCCGCCACTTGTTCAGCGAGGTCACGCATTGCCACTTGCCCCTCTGTTTTCTTGAGGTACCGCAAAATACTACGTCTCCTCTCATTCTGCAGCAAGTGGTATATCTGATCTTCTTCCAATCTTAACGATGGTTCCGATGTCGTCGTATCCGGTTGATTTTCGACTTGTTGTGCTGTACTCATGATCACAAATTAGAGGAGGATTAGTAATAAAGCGGGAAGATAATCCCAGAAGTTGCAGTCACCTTTTCGGTTGTTTTCGCTTCAGTTTTTACATTTGAACCGTTTATTGAGTTTTCTCTCTACCGTTTCACTCTGTTTTGAACTCCACAAATTTTCAGACTCTCTTTCCCTTGTTAATAGAAGCGTTCGTATCTATTTGTTTCCATGTGGGATTATAGGTGATAGCTGTTACGAGGTGGTCTTGATACACTTCTTCATCAATACGCGTACCATGAGTTTATGTAACATGGAAATCGCCCGACGAGACGCCAATTTCTGGCTATGAATTTCTTAGCCACTGTATAATAAAGCGTACTGGGTTTCATCCCTTCAAGCGAGGCTCGTGTCCGACCGGACGTGCGAGGGCGAGCATACCTCCGAACCCCTTGTTTCCGGTCGCTCCAGCGCCGTTTCCGTTGGCGTGGGAGAGCGAAAATACGGAGGAAAATCACTCATGAACCCGACGATAGGAGATATCGACAGTCAGCCAGAACACTCCGGAAGTGATGAGAGTGACGTTAAAAAAAGTATGGACGCTACGATCTGCGTCGTCGGCCTTGGTTATGTTGGCCTTCCGCTGGCGGTCGGATTTGATCAAGAAGGATACAGCGTCGTCGGTTTCGATATCGACGACACAAAAGTTGAAACTCTTCGCAGAGGGACGGATACGACGGGTGATCTCGGTGATGAGACCATCATAGAAAGCGACATTGCATACACGGACGATCCGAGCGAGATTACTCATGCAGACTACGTGATGATCACCGTCCCAACCCCGGTGGATCAGAACCACCAGCCGAATCTCGATTTTATTGAGAGTGCTGGAAACGTTGTCGGTAAGCATATGTCCCCCAATACGACGGTCATTCTCGAATCAACCGTCTTCCCTGGCGCAACTCGTGAAGTGCTCGTTCCCGCTGTTGAGGAAACCTCGGGCCTCACGTGCGGTGAAGATTTTTATGTTGGCTATTCTCCTGAGCGTGCGACGCCAGGTGACCCTGAACACGGCCTACGCGATGTCGTGAAGGTTGTCAGTGGTATGAATAGCGATGTTTGCGATGACATTGCCGATCTTTACGCGACAATCATCGACGCAGGTGTTCACAAAGCAGATTCTATTGAGGTTGCGGAGGCGAGTAAAGTCGTCGAGAATATCCAACGCGATCTGAATATCGCCCTCGTAAATGAACTCGCGATGGCCTTCGAAAGCATGGACATGGATATTGATACGCGTGCTGTGCTTGAAGCATCAGGCACGAAGTGGAACTTCCATCAGTACCGCCCTGGACTGGTCGGCGGTCACTGTATCCCCGTCGACCCATATTTCTTTATTCACCGCTCCAAGCAGTCTGGTTTCACGCCACATCTCATCGAACAGGGCCGGGCTGTAAACGAATCGATGCCGGTCCATATATCTAATATGATGATAAAGGAGTTGAATAAGGCAGGCAAGACTCTTCGAGACAGTCGCGTTCTCGTACTTGGACTAACCTACAAGGCGAACGTGGCTGATATCCGTGCTTCGAAGGTGGATGGCATCATCCGCCAGCTTCATGAGTTCGATATTGATGTTGTCGGTTACGATCCTCATGGAGACGATGACTTCATGCGCGAGAAATTTGGGATTCCGATGCAAGAAGAGGATGAATTCTCCTTCGAGGCATTTGACGGTGTTGTCCTCGCCACACCTCACCGCGAATTCTACGATGTGAACTTAGTGGACGCCCAGTCACAGATGAATGAGAATCCCGTCTTCATGGACGTGACCGGCGCATTCGACGCTGAGACAGTCTCTCAAGCTGGCTTCGCCTATCGGAGGGTTTAGATGTACGAGGGGCACACGATAGGGGTCGTCGTGCCCGCATACAATGAAGAGGGGTTCGTCGGCGATGTCCTTGATTCACTCCCCGACTTTGTTGATCGCGTCTACGCCATCGATGACGCCTCGACCGACGGTACATGGGAGGAGATTAGTGCACACTCGGCCATCGAGCGTGCGCCACGTGCAGGCATAAGCAACGATACTGATGGTTGGGTTGTCGCAATCCGACACGACCGAAATCGCGGTGCCGGCGGGGCCATCAAGACAGGCTACCTTGCTGCTCGCGAGGACGGCATTGATGTGACTGTCACCATCGACGCAGACGGACAGATGAACCCTAATATGATGACACGGTTTATCGATCCCATTGTGGCGGGTGAGGCCGATTACGCGAAGGGCAACCGCTTGTCGAATCCTGAATATCGCTATGATATGCCACGGTTCCGGTTGTTCGGCAACTATTTACTGACCGGCCTGACGCGTATCGCCAGTGGCTACTGGAATGTGACTGACCCACAGAATGGCTACACTGCCATCTCACTGACGGCGCTCGAAGCCATCGATCTTGAAGGGATGTATGAGTACTATGGCTATTGCAACGATATTCTTGTGAAACTGAATGTTGCGGGGATGCAAGTCGTTGATGTTGACATGCCCGCCAGCTATGGCGATGAGGAAAGTAGCATCAAGTATGCTGACTACATTCCGAAAGTGTCGCTCATGCTTCTTCGAAACTTCCTCTGGCGACTTGGATCGCGTTACCGAAAGCATCCGCTTGGACTAGCGTATGGCCTTGGAATGGTCACTACACTATTAGGCATCTTCTTTGGCATTCACGCCTTTTGGGCAGCACTCACCAGGGCGGAAAGCACCGATGTACGTAAATCACTTACGTCGTTCGCTGTAGGTGCTTTCAGCATTCTCGCTGGAATCCTACTTGACAGGAGAGAAAAATAATGAGAGTGTTCGTCACTATTCAGCATCCAGCGCATGTTCACTTTTTCCGTAACGCCATCGCGGAACTGGAGAGTGAGGGCCATGAGGTGCACGTCTTCGCTCGTGAAAAGGAGATGGCGGTTGAACTGCTCCAACGATATGATATTGACCACGAAGTGTTGGCCGGTGCCGCATCAGGGCTATCGCAACTTGCACGAGTCCAGGCCACCTACGAGGCGCGCCTACTCTACCGCGCAGTGCGGCTGAAACCCGATGTGATAACCGCTATTGGTGGCGTTGCGGCGGCTCATGTTGCCAAACTCGTCGGCGCGCGGAGCACTATCTTCTACGACACAGAGCATGCGAAACTCATCCAGAACCTCGCATTCCCGTTCGCGGATGCCGTTTACACACCTAGCTGTTACATGGGAAGTATCGGACCAAAGCAAGTACGGTATTCCGGATACCATGAACTCGCGTACCTCCACCCCGACCGATTCACGCCTGATCCGAGCGTCCTCTCCAATCTCGGTCTTGATCAAGAGGACACATTTGTCGTTCTCAGACTCATTGAGTGGGGGGCATCACACGATGTTGGTCAAGCTGGGTTTGACGATGTGTGCGACGTTGTCTCACGACTCGAAGCTGCGGGTGCGGAGGTGCTCATCACATCTGAACGGTCACTCCCGTCGACGCTTGAATCATGCCGTGTGACTGTCGAACCCCATCGGATGCACGATCTGTTAGCCTATGCCGACCTGTTCGTCGGCGAGGGCGCGACAATGGCGGCGGAGAGTGCTGTTCTCGGAACACCAGCCATCTATGTCAATACGCTCACGATGGGATACACAGATGAACTGGATGAACGCTACGGACTGCTCTTTAACTATCAGGAAGATGACCGCCACATACGAGCGCTAGAGAAAGCAGTCGAAATCCTCGAAGGCAACGATGATTGGCAGGAACGCCGCGAGCAACTGCTGATGGATAAGGTCGATACGACTAATGTGATTATGCGTGCAGTCGCCGGTCGCGGTGAATTAGCGAGCGGTCAGGCGGGTAAGTCAAACGCGGAGGTTTAAACATCATGATGAACCCACGACTCGACGGAGGACGACGATAACCCATGTTCGGACAGATGTCTAATTGGTTAAAACAACGACGACTCGACGTTGACGCCGCTACCGTCGGCTTCATCATTGCACTCTGCTTATTCCCACTGCGATTTTTCGCCTCCCAGGTGTACATCAAGACGATTCCTATCGTTCTTGGATTAGCCTGTGCACTCTATCTCCTCGCGGTTCGCAATGACCGTGAGACAATGGAGATGTTCCCATCTTTCTCGCGCCCGGTGGCACAGATCCTTCCGAGCGCCGTCTTCCTGACGGTGGCGGTGATGGTCGCCGTCGCGCTCTACTCAGGAGAGCGTTCCGTGCTTTTCCACCTCCTTACGGGCATTACGGGGACGTTCATCATGCTCCAGATACTGTTTACCGATGACGAGGATTTCCTGCCGGCACTTCTGCTCGCACAAATACTTGTGCTGGCGGTCGTCGTCCGGTTCATGGCGGTGTACACTACACCGTCATACATCGGTATTGATATCTGGACGCACATCACACAATTGGCGCAGGGCGTCTTGAACCAGCATTCGCTTTCGGCCATGCAGGGGAACAAGCACATTGCCGCACCACTGTACCACCTGCTAGTTGCATCGTCAGCGATGCTCTATGATGTATCAATCCGTAATGCACTCTATCTCTCCATTGGTGTTGCCATGCCAGCGATTATCCTATTTATCTACGGTGCGACGAAGCTCCTCGTACCGGCGCGGTGGGCGGTGTTTGCGGCGATGCTTTACTCGATCGGCGACTATGTCATTGAGTGGGGTATCCACCTTATACCGACGAGCCACGGGTTGTTGTTCTTCCTTGCTATCATCTATGCTCTCCTACGAATCATGCAGTTGGAATATAACGCACGAGACTTCAGTCTACTCGTGTTCCTCTCCATTGCCATCATACTGACCCACCAAGTCTCGACATTCATCATGCTCGTCGTCCTCTTTTCGGGACTGCTTGCACAATTTGTTCTCAAACTCGGTTTCTTCCAAACGACGGCTCGCAGACCTGGCGTCTACCGGAAGATGGAGCCAGTGAACCTCGCAGGACTACTTGCATTCGACATGGGTCTCATCACATTCATGTGGTCGTTCACGCCGTACAACGGCAATTCATTCCTCGAGACTGTAATATCATATCTTGCCCAGACGATGAGAGAGAGCTTCGGATTTCTGAATATCGTCTCCAAGAACTCTGAGGCGATCAAACTCCCTCCATCGACGTTCATTGAGACTGTAGCGTCGTATATTGACGTGATGGGCTTCCTGATACTGTTCGGGCTGACTGTTGTCGGCTGTCTATACGTCCTGCGGCGAAAGCGCATCTCACACTCAGTATTCACGTTGCTCTTTGCGACCGTCGTAATGACGGTTTTCACGCTTGGCCTCCCGCTGTTCGGTATTCGGAACTTCATCCCGCAGCGATGGTTTGCGTTCCTCTACGCACCGATGGTGATCCTCGCTGCGATCGGTGTGGGCTATCTCGTCCACAACCTTGATCGACGAATCATCGTCGCTACTTTGGTCGTCGTGGCTTGTCTTTACCCAAGTGTGATGGTGATGTCGAGTCACGGTGCTATCGACAGCCCCGTTTTCCCAAGCGAACAAGAACGATTGTCCTACACTGAACCAGAGATGGCTGCTGTCCACACCATTGCGAACATGACCGGATCGCCGGACTCTGCGAATATCTATCCAAACCAGGTGCTGCGAACAGATCACCCCTATCAGACAGTGTTTGTCAGAACAGGGGCATATCCCGCAGACGCAGCCAATCTCTCAGTGCATGGCGGGCCGACCAACCATCCGATCACCGTCTATCGTGAGTATCAATCCACGGGTGCGCCGCAGTTCCGACTCGTCGATAAGAGCGAGAATGCGAGCGTTCCGGTTCGGCGAACCGTCTCGCGTGAACGGATTTGCCGTCCCGGTCAAAGTATTCTATATACGAACGGTGATGTCACTATGTGTGCGAATCGGTCGGTGTAGAGGGGAATCCTTTTCTCGTGCCCCTGTGGACTTTGGGGTATGCAGGAAAAGCGCGCACTTGTGACCGGCGGCGCAGGGTTCATTGGATCGAATCTAGCTAACCACCTTGCCGAAAAAAACGAGGTTATTGCCATCGACGATGGCTATCTTGGAACACCCGAGAACCTAGATGAGACCGTCGAATTCCATGAGCAGAGCGTTCTTGAAGATGACCTCCCCACGGACGTTGACGTGGTCTTTCACCTTGCAGCGCTCTCCTCGTATAAGATGCATGAGGAGAATCCCACAAAAGGTGCGAGGGTGAACGTCGAAGGCTTTGTTAACACCGTTGAACAGGCCCGCAACGATGACTGTGACACTATCGTCTACGCCTCCACATCCTCCATCTATGGTAGCCGTACAGAGCCATCACCAGAGTATATGGATGTGAAAGCCCGAACGGGGTACGAAGCGTCGAAGCTTTCCCGTGAACGCTACGGCGAGTACTTCGCCAACCACTACGACATGAACGTAGCTGGAATGCGGTTTTTCTCGGTGTATCAAGGCTACGGTGGTGCAGAAGAGCACAAGGGGGAATTCGCCAACATCATCGCGCAGTTTGCCGATGAGATTGCCAACGGTAAATCGCCGGAAATTTACGGCGACGGGAGCCAGACCCGTGATTTCACCCATGTCTCCGACATCGTTCGTGGCCTCGAACTCGCTGCAGAGAACGAACTGACGGGCATCTACAACCTCGGCACCGGCACGAGTTACGATTTCGACACGGTCGTCGAATACATCAACCGCGAACTCGGCACTAACGTAGAACCTACCTACGTCGAGAACCCCATCTCAGAGGACGTGTACGTCCACGACACGAAAGCCGATGTGACGAAGTTCAAAAATGCCACTGGATGGAAACCAAAAATCAATTTCAAAGATGGCGTCCGTCAGGTTTGCGAGCAGTATCAGTAGGCGATACTGGTAGCCAGATTCGCTTGGTTATCAGTCTATTCGGGTGTGCGCGCCGATGACCGCACCGGCTAGATCCATGCTTTCGATATGTGTCTCCTCATCGATGATGGATTCGCATACCTCGCAGTCCCGCACCATCGCATCCTCGAACACGACGGTCTTATTGAGGTCCGCGTTTTGAAGCGTCACATTGTCCATCACATGGACGTTCCCGCCGACGGTCGCATCCTTTAGCGTGGCCGACTCGGCGACGTAAGAGTCGCCATTGAGGTACCACGCGACCGCATCGAGGTAGCTCTCCGGTGTGCCGATATCGAACCACGCCTCTTCGAATGTGTATGCATACACATCACGGCGCGACTGGAGCCACTGGACGAACCACCCTGGCTCGTCGGGGTTGTTGTCCCCGTTCAGATAGTTGGTGAGCGCAGGAAGCGTGTCTCGAGTGAATGCGTAGCAGGCGATTGAAACGAGTGTGGACTTCGGATCTTCAGGTTTCTCCTGGAAGTCCACGACACGATCACCGTCGAGGGTGACGAGTCCATAAGATTTTGCTTGTTCCCTGCTCTCCACGTCATAGGCGGCGAGGATTGGAGACTTCTTGGTTTCGAAGAAGTCGACGAAGTCGCTCACGTCGAAGCTAATGAGATTGTCGCCCGCGATAACGACGAGGTCGTCGTCGACCTCTTCACGATCGACGAGCTGGGCGAGTGCCCCGACGACTCCAAATTTCTCATCTTCTTCGGAAGTGTCCTCCACGCTCACCTGCGGTTTCTCGAATCGGCTCTCGGCGAGGTGGGTTTCGAAGTCCTCGGCGAAGCGCTCGTTGGTGCTGACGTAGACGGTGTCAATACGATCGTCAGCTTCCAAATCGGCGAAGATTCGGTCGATGACCGTGGTCTCCCCGATCGGCAGGAACATCTTCGGTCGATGTTTCGTAATTGGCCACAAGCGAGTCGCGTATCCGCCAGCTAAAACAACAGCCTCCATAGTTCCCAGTTGATTTCTGCGCCCTTCATTATGTAGTGTTTAATCACTCTGGGACAAAACTAACGTGTTACTTGCTTACACTGCTCATTTCGATAATTATGATTAGTCCTATCATCTTCTTCTACTACTTTCGTCTGCTTGACATTAGTATTCCTGATATCCCATTGTATAACCAGCGGAGGAACACAACGAACATGAAGATGATCTCGAATACGACAAGTGGCTGCAGCCTTGCATCGTCTATCATTCGGAGAAATAAAGCAGGAATTGGCCGACAAGACCGTAATGCTATTCAGATGTTGGAAGATGGACAACTGGCTACAATACAACCTCTGGCTTTAATCTCTCGCCCAGGATAAATGGAGAGATGATGTCGCCAATGAGATGAGAGATGTAGCCGACTCCAGGTGTAGTGGCGTAGTGAAGGGAATGTCGCCACCACACAAGTGCTATGACAATCGCCAATACATTAGGTATGATAAATTTGGAATGAGTGACCGAGTATCCAGTGAAGAAGTGCCTATACGACTACGATAGCGGCTTGTGACCTCCTCCACGCCGTTCACGGCGTGGCATCCCACCATGGGATATCGGCCAATAGCCTTTGAGGTTCTAACCCGCACTCGGAGGGAACCGGCGACACACCGGGGGAATCTCTCGGTTTGACTCCCATGATAGGGCTATGGCCCAATCACGCAGGCCCCATCTCCGACCGAATCATCGGCATACGTGTGCTCTCTGGTATGACTCTCTCCATCGGAGTAGCACGTCGAAACACGAAGTACAGACGCTTAAACGTACCGTCGTGGGATATCCGGCCTCGCAACCGACGGCGGGTAGTCGGCCGGGTCTACCGTTCGACTCGCGCCTAAAGACGCGGGTATACATTACAAACTACTATAAGGTCGGGTAAGAGAGTGACGAACCTTAGATAAATACTTCCTTTTTACCTGGCGGCGTTCGACGCCTAAGATTCACCGTTAGAGAGTAATACAGGTACCCGAATGCGAGATGCTCCCACGGCCACGTTATGTGCGGTTATTTAGATGACTCTCATCGCGATCGAAAAACCCGTCATCAGTCGTTGTCGTACGACCTGACTGAGTTGTCGTTCCGAAGCCAGCAGTAGTGTTACTAGGTTGGGTGGTCGTTCCAAAGCCTGTAGTCGTACTTTGAGTTGTGCCTGTTGTTGCGGTAATTGATGTCGGACCTGCCGACGTTGTGGTAGTCGTAGTTGAAGGAGGCGTTGTAGTTGAAGGAGGCGTCGTAGTCGAAGTAGATAGGGTAGAGGTTTGTGCCGGCTCGGTGGTCTGCCCATCGGTGGTCAACCCTTGCTCGTCACTTTCGGTTGTCTGATTTTGAGTTGGAGCGTTCTGAGTTGACAACCACAGTCGGATCGTACGATAGGGATTTCCGGACGGATCGCCTTTATAAAGCCTAAGTTGGAGTCGGACGTTATCGCCAGTGATAGACGGGTCACCGGTGAGTGTCACCTGCTTAGTTTGGCCCTCATTGACCGCTATTTGGTTCTCGGCGAACTTTGTCTGTTCAACAGTATTCCCATTCTCGACGCGTTGTAGAACAGCGACCACGGTATACTGTACGCGTTCTCCCTCACGGTTACCGACGTGTACAGTCACTCCTTCTCCACTGAGGTCTGTCTGGTATAGGGTATTCGTATCACTACTTATATTATTTGTATCTACATAGAATTCTGTGAATTGTTTTCCTTGCGGTGGGTGAAAGACCGCAAAGCCGACACTCGACGCGACAAGCAGGAAGCTGATAACAATCCCAATATTCAACATAGCGGTCATATCTGAATCTCCCCGTCGTCCTGGACTGAACAAGAGTCCCGGAACCCCTGGCGAGTACCGATGTTCTGCGGGAACACGTATTCGGCGCACTAGCGCGACCAATGTGAAAATTGCAGTGAAACTAATGACACCGATTAGAATCGGGCGCAGTGTCACTCCCCACGGTGTAAAGCTGGCAACTGCCGCGATCATAGGAACAATACCGACGCTCAGTGCGACAGCGAGCCCAATCCGTTCAGGTCCGCCCAATGCGTACGTTGAGTCAGTATCAAGAATTCCAAATTGTCGGTCTCCGTCCTCACCGCCACCAGGAAACATTGCTGAAATGAGAACGTAGCCTGGGAGGAAAACAACAAGCGGAAGCATGAATAAGACGCGTACTCGACCACTAAGTCCAATAAACGCCGCAAAACCACTGCCAATGGTCAACGCAAGTGCCACTACGAGGTCTACAAACCACCAGCGGCTATTCGTACTCATTGTGCTCAGAGTGGTATGGTGGAGGTTTTATTATACGGCCCCTAATCAATTCTCTGACCGAACATCATCGGCTCGGCGTGCTTCTGCAGGCATGTAGAGGACGTCTGTTGGGTTGACTGCTGTCTCAGAGCACTGGGCGACCCAGCCGACCATGTCGTTGATACGGAGCTTGTGCCGTGACGGTAGCTCATGGATCGTCTCATGTTCTGGGAACAAGCGTTGGTCGAGGTTGTATCGGTCATACACCTGCTGGCGGTCAGGCCACGCCGATTCAAATTTTCTGACAAACGGTAATTTTCGGCGCGCGAATCGCTCCATTTCCGAAAGTAACATTGAGGTATATGGACGGTCTGGTGGCCGATGGCGGAATAAATCTGCGTCTAGTTGCTTGATGGCACGGATGAATGTTGCCGTTGTCCGGTACTTGGGTGGTGTCTGGAGATGCCACTCTAATAGCTCTGTGTCTGCTGCAATGAATGATTCGAGGTAGTTATCTGCGAGGTGAGTGCGGAACGGGATAGTCGGCTGATTACTGATGCTGAACAGCGACAGGGCGTTTTGTACAGAGTCAGTGCGTTTCCAGCATCGCTCGAATTCAGTAGCGATGGCTTCACTGACAAAGGCTTCTGCTGCATTCGGATCAGAAGTATACTGTTCGGCTACTTTTCGGCTTTCGTCTGGTAAGTAGCCGAAGTTATCGAAAGACGCTTTGACAGGGTCAGGATCGTCTTCGAGTTGTTTTAACGGAATATCCTTTCCGAATAGCTTGAGTTCACTTCTCTTCTGCCCAAATCCACGTAGAAGTGTATCAAAGAGGAGTCCATGATACATCGTGTCCACCTGAATCTCATTATTGTAACCGGCATGGTGGATATGGATCGACTCCTTGATCCCATTTGTATCACGAACTTTTTGCTCGCCGGGCATGATATAGCGATCATTCGTCACTAGCGTCGTGTGGTCGACGTTGTACTGCTTAGCCAATCGCCGAGCGACTTTTACCTCCTGTGCATCGGGCATCCCGACTGTGTAACAATGCTCTATCTCGGGGAACTGTGATAGCAATGTCCGCGAGTCATAGCCTGCAGATAGGAGTAGTCCCTTTTTTCCAGGCTGGCGCGCGCGCCGCTGAATCGCTCGCTGCATCCGATCAGCGAGTTCACTCGAATAGTCCATTTCTTGTTCATCATAGACAAACCGATCAAGTTCCCCGGCTTCACGGGCTGTTAGATAGCCATCGAATGGAGTGCGATGGAGTTCGTGGAACAGCGTTTTGTTCCCGAGAACGACACCCATGTGAAGGAATTCGCCAACGGACTGCCGGCGCATCGTTGGATTCTCAATGGTTCGTGCGATTTCTGCTGCATCCGACCCGAATACACGAACACCCGGTTCGTCCGTGTAGAAGCACTCCCATGAACGAATGGGATCCGTGAGAACCACCGCATCACCCTCGTGTTCAATAAACGCAAGGTAAGACCCATTTAGCGCCTGAATCGCATCTCTCCCTTTCTCTACGTACTGTTCAAGTAGCCATCGGGCTGGCTCTGACCAACCACGCTTATTCGGATACGCTTCTCCCCAGATGATGCACGACCCAAGGTCTCCTGAGTAAGAGGCGCTTCGTCCAGGGATTCCGAGCCCGGTATCTCGAATTCCAACAGTTGCTACATCGTTCGAAACAACTGTATCGAACTCCCGTTCGACGCGGAACCGCGTGAATTCATCTCGGTCACCAAAGACGCCGAATATTTCCTTATTCATCGTTCTACCTCGTCCATTCTACCATTCGGTTATCGTCCCGTGTCACGGTGAACGATTGTCCCTTATCTTCCTCTCCTTCTCGCACTCGTGTCACGGTCAGCTCTAATTCTTCGATAGTGTCTCAGGTGGTTAACTATACACAGTATAACATCAGGAAGATTGTGATTAGGGGGGGCAAAAACACTTCTTCCTTTCCAACACCATCGACGATAGTTTCGAAAATATTCTCAAATATTGTAGTACCCCAGTTCTACAACAAGCGATCACTCCCGTTGTAGGTGACGAATGGCGGTGGTGACTAAGAAGGTGGATTTCGAAATCCAATCAATAAATACACTACCATTAACAAATAATATAACCGCATGTATTAAATCGTGACGGTGGGTAGATAAGAGATACTACCGAGAAACTGCTAGTAACTACCGTCAACGAAACGAGGGTCGAGAAATGTTGAGAACGCATTGAGGGCGAAAGAGCATTGCTGACGATATTTACATCTGTACTGCCAATGCCGTAGACTGGTGTCACTGGGAAAACGGTCACGCCTTTGATGATATGAGCTTTCCAAGATGGACCTAGGTGGCGATATTAGAATTTCATTATCTGACACTCACCCTGGTTGTTACAATAATAGAGCGAATGAAACCCACAGCGCAAATTGAAATAACGAAACCAGCAAGCGGCCACTCATGAACTCGTCCCACTGTTATCATCCTGCGCCATGGTGAGAGCGGATTTTCTCATTTACGGTTTAGCATTAGACCCCTTTGATACAAGTGATTGTCTCTTGTTTTTCTATTGTTTACTTAGAAGGTCGCAGGGGGTGGTTTTCTCTTAGCCTCAATAGCAGACAATTTGAAACCTCATTATCCAATAGAAATGTTTGATCCGTCAATACCATGGTTATATCTCTTGTACCATGGATATACGGATTGTTGTTACTCTAATATATACTCATAAGTAGCATCATTAGGGTTCTGCTAAGCCGATTTCTCCAGCTAAAATGCAAGCAGTTATCCGTACCATATATTTATGCTTGCTCTCCGTGGTTTTCGTATGCCGAATCTAGAGCGACAGGCTGCTCGAAGTCGCTTATGGACTTTCTGCAAACGAGTTGGGATTGCGCCGACGCTCGCGACGCTCTATTGGAATATCAAACTCGCACTTCACCTTTGGTCTGCATCGGTGTCTGTTGGCGGTTACACGGCTGAATTTGCAGCGGACACTCGAACTGAATATCAGCGTGTGACTTCACTCATTGGCGAACGAGACGTCGTTAAGTCGCTACTTGAGGATGTTCGCGAGTCAGACGTGGTATACGACATTGGCGCAAACATTGGTACTCACACCTGCTTTGTCGGAAAACGTCTTCGAGATGGAGTAGTCATTGCCTTTGAGCCAATGCCGACGAATGCGGCTCATCTCAGACAAAATCTCTCTATGAACGTCCCAGCCGGTCGGTGGGTTGTCGCCGAATGTGCTTTATCCAACGAGAATGGAAATGGCACACTCGCCGTTGAAGGCCAGAGCTATGGCGCAGGTAGACATGCACTCTCTCAGCACGGCGAGCTCGATATTGATGTTTGCCGAGGGGAAACACTAATCGAATCAGAACGTTATCCTTTACCGAACATCATCAAAATCGACGTTGAAGGGGCGGAACTCAAAGTACTCAAAGGGTTTGGGGATCTTCTCTCTGAAGTCCGAGTCGTGTATGCGGAACTCCATCACGACCTAAGCATAGAATACGGAACCTCGACTGATGAAATTGAGGCGTATCTTTGCAACTATGGGTTCGAAATTGAGCGACTTAGCGAACGATCTGATGCCTACCACATTCGGGCTATCAAATCACAGGGTTAACGGCACGAAGCGTCAGCGGTGGGAACCGTGGAGCTGACTGAGATTACCGCCTACTCTCGATACAGCTCATCTCATCGGGCAATACGAGCCATCGGATGAATCGTCTTTTGGCTGCTTTGACTTCTTGGTCTCATCATCGGACCCCTCCGAAGTTGAGTCGTCATCGGATCCTTCGGAAGTTGAGTCATCACCGGAGTTCCCGCTATTCTCGTCACTGCCGGAATCACCATCAGACCCACTGCTGGTGTCCCCGTCGTTTGTATCACCACCGTCATATTCCCAACTGTTATTGCTACCGTCGTATCCATCTGGACTTTCGTCGTTAATACCGTTCGCAATGTGTGAATCTTGGACGGTGACGTTTTCGGCGTCGCTTGTAATCCGAAGTGCTGCATTGCCACTGCGTGCGAGTGCCGAGACGCTTTCGATCAGCGTGCCAGAACCACTCTCTACGATCGCATTCTCCTCGGAGACGTAATCTCCTTCAGATATTACGACATCGTTCCCCGTGTTTGTCAGTGCGCGTCGGCCATCTCCACCACCGTGATCGATTTTCAGATTTCGGAACTCAGAACCGTTACGGAAGTTATGGATTGCGCTTCGGGTACCATCCGTGGGGGCGTTTCCAATGACCGTGACGTTTTCGAGGGTAACAGGTTTGTCACCCTCCTTGATTTTGATGGCTGGGCCACCTCCAGCCTCGTGATCGACTGTGGTTTGTTTAATTTCCGTTTGACCCGCAGATCCCCGAATAGATATTGCAGGCGATGGGCCATCAGTTCGTACCGTAACGGTGGAGTCGATGATTGTTACGTCGTTTGCACTGCTTGTAATCCAGATTGGAGAGCTCTTATCGATACTCGACTCGAAATTGACATTCCGTGCGACGAAGCCAGCGCCTCCCTCGATACGGAGACCACGCTGAGCGATGCCATTGTCGTCTTGCTGACTAACGATAATAGTGGCGTTCTCGATGTAGCTGTCGTTACCACCAAGACGAACATTCGCACCGAGGCTATTCTCAAAGCGACCGCCTTCAATTTGGATGGATCCCGACCCGTCTGCTGCATAGAGACCGTTATCCGGGAAACTTCCGAGCTCGCAGTCGCGGAACGTCATTGTTCCTTTGTTCGCCTCATTACAAAGGATGCCTGTTGGGCCACGCCAGAGAGAGTCACTTGGTGCGTCACCTGTCCAAGCACCTCCATCAGGGGCCTTGAATCGTTCCACTAGACCGCTTCCATCCTCTGTAGTGATAACAGCCCGAAGCGGTCCAAACGTTCCACTATCGTGATATCCATTGACGTCAATATCACGTATAATTAGTCCGTCGGTTATCTCAGCTTCGACAACACGGATTCCTGTATTGTCGCTCGTTTGATCAACGGTGAAGCCCTCAACACGAAGATCCGTACCAGGGTCATATTCGACACCGAGGCGGAAAAGGCGGTAGTTATTGTCGCCGCCATCATCGAAATTGCTGTAGTTTGCAGGGACGAGCTCCGCATTATGACCAACCATACCGAAATTCGTGAAGCCAGTATGTCGGACCTCTGAGTCCATGTAGTACTGACCTTCGGGGAAGTAGAGGAGCGTATTGTCGGCCGCGTACTCTTCAAGTACGGGTGATACAGACTCGTTTCCGCTGTTGTCTGCTCCTACCTCTGTCACGTCAATGACCTCGTCATATTGATCTTCATAGCCCGAGTGATCCGCTGACGCAGTGCCTACGACTGCGGACGAGGTGGCAATTGCTCCAGTAAGTTTGAGATAGGTTCTACGATTCATCAAGCTTCGATTTTGCCTGTCTGGCGCCATCAGAATCCCAGTATCAATCCCACGTATTAATTATCGGGTGCCTAGTTCAGTCTCTCCCCGTTTTCCCTCTGTTGGAAACGGTGTAAACAGTCCTCAGCGTGCGGTTCTTACACAAATGTGACTAGCTGAATATCTCCCTTAAGCGCCATATAAGGAAATACCTAGGCCTGATTGGGTAGGGTAGCGATGAGACGACAGACACGACGCACGTTCCTGACGACGGTCGGTGCAGCTGGTACGGCTGGCCTTGCTGGGTGTAATGCGCTCAGCAAAGGCGGTGACGGTAATGGAACGACCTCCACAACACCGAGTAATAACTCAACCACTGGCGGTGGCGGAGAAACAACGACTGAAGAAACAACGACGGAAGACGGCTCCCAAAACAGTGGCCCAACAGTATTCGACGGCTTTGAAAAGCTCGGACAGTGGCATGCAATCGAACAACAAGGTACGCTAAAAAAGAGTACAAAAGAGAAGTACCAGGGATCACAGTCGGCTCACATTCTCGGCAGTAAGAAGACGAAAGAGGGCAAAATTTTCCGCGCCAACTTTGGCAGTAAACCAGCTAACATGGCTGGAAAGAACCTCTCCTTGGCGTTTAAGTGTACCTCACACGACTTCGCAAAAATTGCTGTTCAATTGTACGCGCCCGACCAGGGCCACATCGTTGAGATGAAACGAACCCTCTATGGTCCAAAAGGGAAATGGGTACGCGTCAACCTTGGCGTCACAAGCGCCCAGCGCCAGAAGACTGTAGATCTTTCAACGGTGTATGAGATTCACGTTGTTGGACGACCAGTAGATGGCAACTCGTCCAAGCCAATTGAATTCTACGTCGATGACCTCAAGACCGTCCCTGCACCGAAGCAAGGGATGGTGATGCTCACCTTCGACGATGGTCTCAAGTCTCACTACACGAAGGCATTCAAGAAGATGCAAAAGTACGGCTTCCCAGGTGTTGACGCCGTCATCACGGAGGCGATTTACGACGATGGTTTCCTCACACAATCTCAGATGCGTGAGATGACTCGGAATGGCTGGGATATGATTTGCCACCCGAACGCTCAAGCATCGCCGATGAATAAGATACCGCGGAAAGAGCAAGAAAAGTTGATGAAGCAGTCGAAGGGCTGGCTCAAACAATATGGCTATGAGGGACACAAGTATATGGCCGTTCCGAAGAACGTCGTTGGACCGAACACGTTTGAACTTGCTCAGAAGCATTTCGATTTAACGCTAAGCTTCGGTGCATCTCCGAACGCACTCCCGGTTATCAAAAAGGATACTATCCTTTCGCGTATGTACGGTGACAGCAGTCTCGCCACTACGAAGCAGATGATCGACTACGCTGAGCGTTACAAACAGCTGACCGTCCCATTGTTCCACAGAATCGGCGGTAAGGATGGGATTTCGGAGAAGGACTTCGAGAAGATCCTCAAATATATCAAGAAGAAGAACGTCAAGGTCGTCACGCCCTCTAGTCTGAAGAAACAGGGTCTCCTAATCTAAGCGACGGTTGATGAATTAATCTGTCTTACTACTTCCTCATTGTTTTCCATTTGTCGTTTTAGGATATGTCCATGGATGCCAATCTACGTATAATGTGGGACGAATGTCCCGAGCTTGGATTTGCGGCGGATCACTGTTTTTCGCCCCGGATGAAGTATTCCGCACCCCTGTTGTGTAGTGTCTTGACCGAAAAACCATACTTCCTCAACGCTACCCGAACATCATCTTCGCTCGCGTCGTAATCACTAAGGAATGTCGGATGTACTTCACAATACACGAGTCGACAGTCAGGTCGTGAAAGTGTTTCTTCGAGACCAGTAATTGTATCTAGCTCTGCACCCTCAACATCGATTTTCACGACTGTCGGTGGCGGTACGTCACCTCGCTCGACCAATTTATCTCCAATTCTGAGTGATACCTGCTCGGTTCCAGTTGTCGAGAGTTGCGCAACCTCATTAACCGAGAGCGATGCCTCACCCGACTCGTTTGAGAGTGCCTCATGACGTACATCTGCCGCCAGGTTGTTTCGTGCAAGGTTTGCTTCGATGCGAGCAGCCTTCGGCTCTCGAGGTTCGAAAGTGATAACCTGTCCCTCTGGAAGCGCCGCAGCGGCAAGACAGGTGTAGCTTCCAATATAGCCGCCGATGTCGTAGAACACATCGGCAGGTTCTAGCCGTGAGAGCAAGTCTGCTATCACGGGACGCTCGTCCACTAATGTGTGATAGTGGCGGAACTCACTAGCTGTTTTGGCGGTAAAGGTAACACTTGTTCCGCTAATGCGTTGGGTATGTGTTCCGCCAGAGCTACGGAAGAGCAATTCCCAATACGCCCGCGATAAGGAAGATCGGAGGCCGAGGTGGTCAATGATTCTTCGAACTGGTGGCGTCGAGAATATCCACTGGCCCACCCTGAGTGCACTTGCTGTGAGTTTCTTCGTAGACATCCCTCTGTAGCAATTGCCGGTGGCTCTTTATATAGCCCCTGGACTAACCTCTTCAACCGCTCCCGTTACTACCTGAATTGTGCTAGCGACTAGTGGAGATCTAGCTCCAGTCCCAGAGTATGAGCCCGAGAAGACCACCATTTGATGTAGTCTGTGTCCCCGTGGTAGTGCTGGGCTGCGTATTGGTGGTCTGAGAGGCTGTGGTCGATTGCTGAGATCCTATCGTCTTGTTTCCTGGGAGAATCTCAGTAGTTGTAGAGGTGCTAGTTGTGGGTGTCGTACTGGTCATACTCGTCGTAGCGGTTGTAGTGGCCGAAGTTGTCGTAGTGGTGGTTGTCGTCGTACTCGGTGGTGATGTCGTGGTCGTTGTCGTACTTGGCGGTGACGTCGTGGTCGTCGACGTACTTGGTGGTGTTGTGCTGGTCGTTGTCGATGAGGTTGTTGTCTCAGCCGGAGGCTTAGTAGTACTCGTTGGTGGTTGCGTAGTACTCGTTGTTGAGGTTGGGTCCGTCGTACTATCGGGGGCCTCCGTCGTGCTTTCTGGCGGCTCTGTTGTCGTCTGTTTCGTGGTCGTACTGTCGACGGCTCCAGCAGGCGTCGTACTCGTCAGCGACTGTGTAGTATTCTGTGACTGTGCAGGGTCAGGGCCGCCGCCGAGTCCGTCAAGCCCTGGGTCGAGGAACGCATACCCGACACCGGAGACGAACAAGAGGATCCCAGCGACGACCATCATCTTTTGCATTGAATCGGATGACATGGTACCTGTTCTCACTTTGGATTGGAGTGTTTCAGCATATGAACCAAACGGTCTGGGGAACGACGAGAGCGTATTAAGTACTTCACAGAGTTCAAGCGCGCCCATGGCAAAGCAGAAGAACAGAAAGATCACCAACCCCAACGGTGGTATGATGATGAGCGACAGTGGAACGTGAACTCCGAAAACGATAGGTCGTAGGTCAAGAAGATGCGCAAGGACAAAGATGGGCGGCGCAGAAAGTATTGTCGTCGCAATAACTCGCCCAAGACGGGCATCTGATAATGGGTTGAAACCGACTTTCCGGGCGCTCCAGAGGTGAAAGACGAACATCGACCCATAGCCAATACTTGTAGATATTGCTGCCCCGTGTGTCTCGAATCGAGGGATAAGCAGACTATTCAGTACAAGGTTGATTCCAGCAGCGGTTCCTGTGGCAAGGATGGGGAATTTGAGATCGCCTTTTCCCTGCGAAATTGCGAGGATAGGTCGCGCCACTGCGAATCCAAGTGTCCCTGGTAGGAGCAAGAGCAACGGAGTAATTGCTGGGATAAATTTCGGCCCGAAATACACAGGGACAGCGACATTCGCGAGCGCCGCCAACCCGAGTGCCATTACGCCGGTCAGCAAGAATGTGTATCGGGTAGTCCGAGCTGCAAGTTCCGATATCTTTTCTGTCTCGCCATTCGACCACAGCTCCGATGTGGAGTGGACGAACACCGTTTGGAGTGCAAGTGGAATGAACCACAGGAACTCTGCGAGCTTGAGTGCAGCTCGATAGTAGCCGACTTGTTTACTCCCAGACATCAGTTGAAGCATCAAGATATCCACGTGATAAAGCGACATTAAGAGAAGAATGAGCACAATCGATAACGAGTTGAACGTCAACATCGTTCGCCGTGGGAAATTGCTGGGTGTCGTCCGAAAAACACCGCTAAGCGATACTTGTCGTGCGACGAGTAACAACCCAGCAACTGCTACAACCGCTCCTGCAGCAATTTTCCCGGCCAATGCACCCTTAACGCCAAAGCCGAAGTGCACCAAGGGAAGCGCCACTGCCACGAACGCAATCTGCTGGAGGACTTTTAGTGGTTCAGAGTACCGTTCTAGTCCGAATCCCATTAGCGTTCGCCGGCCGTATGCCCGAAACTGATCCGTTACGACAAGTATCGCAAGGACGTAGAAATACGGCTCAAACCCTGAACCGAATACTTCTTCGACTAGTCCGGCCCATGCGGAGAGCGCAAGTACGACTGATCCAACGACCGAGAGCGCCAGTGCCAGTCGAAAGTAAAACCCGACAACATGCTCCTCCCAGCAGTCCATATCACGGTCTTCGGCGAGAAACTTCCGAACACCGTCGGTGACGCCGGAACTCACAAATATCATGAACAGTGAGAACACGGAAAGGACAGTGGTATAGACACCGACTCCTTCTGGCTTTAAAAGCCGATAGAGGATCGGCGTTGTGAGGAGGCCGATGATAAGCGTAAGTACCTTCGTTCCTGCTACTGAAAGCACTCCACTTAGAATACTTCGTTGCATAACATCACCATCCTACTGTCTTTTCACCGGAGACTACTTCGAATGACACTCGTCACATTGTTTTCGGTGTTGGGGCTTTATTATACACTAACTAGACCACGCAAAAGCGGTGAGGGTGAACTGTTCAGCTCTGAAGGGTGGAGCTTTCTGCTTCTGAAATCCACTGTCCCTGGCAGTATATCCCATTGGGAACGCAGTCTCCCCGAATGATTGGATTAGACTGATACATTCCTCTCCACTTGACGATCTCGTTAATAGAACTGAACAATTATCCATCCGTGCTAATAGACTTAAATATAGATCCACACTTCGACGGTCTTACCCTCGATTTCGACCACCAAGTTGGAATCTGAAACTGTTCTGGGGGCACGACTTCAAAAGGCGCCTCTCTCTGCCTAAGAGAGCACGATTTAAGCGTCTACATTCTGCATAGAAATCCACAATGATTTGGTGAGTCTCGACTGTAATAGGCGCGTCTTGGTCAGTCTCTTGATTGCTTCTTAACTGACCTTTTTATAATAAGAATTCAATGATCGAGATTCGTTAGGAAAACGGCTACCGTATAGGCCTCTTTTAGAGCCAACCTAAATACAGGAAAATAAGCTCTAATATCATCCCTCAAGGACGTGAGCGTATATGTGTGCAATATCAACGCAAACGCGTTCCCATGTGAACTGTTCCGCATGTGCCTCGATTTGGTCATGATCCCACTCTTTTTGGAGTGCCCGCACTACTGCATCTATGAGAGCGTCGTAGTTCTCTGGACTGTCGACCAAAAACCCGTGGTCCTCAGAAGTGATGACTTCCTCACTCCCACCATTTATTGTGGAGACAACTGGAGATCCGCAGGCCATGGCTTCTAACTGAACAAGGCCAAAACTCTCACTGTAACTCGGGAGGACAAAAGTGTCGCAGGCACTCATCCAATAATGCAACTCTTCGTTCGATACATAGCCTAGTAGACGAACATGGTCGGTGAGATTAGCTTTATTAATCTGCTCTTCAAGTTCTGAGCGCATCCCTCCATGGCCACCAATGGCACAAATAACATCATCTTCACGATTAATAATTTCAGGCATTACACTGATCAGATGTTGAAATCCTTTGCGCTTTTTAAGATGCCCCAGTGAGAATAAGAGTTTCGTCTCTTGTGTGATTCCGAGATGCTCTTTTGCCTTGGTTTGCGGAACTCGACGAAGGCGGTCTCGGCTAAATCCATTTGGGATATAATAAACGTGCTCATTGAACTGCTTGAGCTTGTTCTGGTCTTGCCGATTAACCCGAATAATAGCATCAGCACATTTCCATGTTTGATCAATTTTATCATTTGATGATTCAAGTTGTTTCATAAATAGGTCGTGGTTCTCATGCACCGTAAGAACGAACGGTATCCCCAGTTCCTGTCTGAGGACACTACCGACATATCCGGCGGTCCACGTGAGATGAGAATGAATAACATCAAATTCAATAGGAAGTTCAGTGATTATCTTTTTCACCTTTCTAGCGTGCTGATCGCCAAGGAACCGTCGATGAAGGTCCACCGGTAAATAAAGTAGTGGCGTACTGACAACTGTGACGTTTTCAGGTTTATCCTGTTGATTTATCTTCGCATTTTTACTATATGGTTTAGCGTAGTCTATGGGAAGGTACTTCGAGACGTCCGCGAAGCGATTATATCGTACAAAAACGTACACCTCCTGAAAGTACTCCGCAAGTACGTCGACTTGCCCCTTTACAAAATGATTGTAGCTATGAGAGACAATAAGTAGGTTCTTCGTTGCCAGCGTGTTGAGGTCGTGATCATGTGGCACGTTCCCAACGTCTGGCGGTTTGGTGATCTGTGCTTGCGTATTTTCTAACATGCATATGCGGAGGTATTCGCTGGAGTTTATTATCTGGTGGCTAAGTTCGTGGTTACTACTTGAGAAGCCAAGAGTACTTGCCACAGGGGATATGCTGAGTTTCTCTATGTCGGTTTCCCTGGTGGATATCTTGGATTACTTCTACTGTTATTCGTCGCTATGGTCTTGCCTAGAGACGAAACAAGCTAACTGCCTCAAGTCAGGCCCTGAGGCAGTTCACGATTGTGCTTTTCGATTAGGTGGTCGATAATAATACACTGCGAAAACGGACATGCAAGCAAAAATGGCCCCAAGTGTGAGCGTCATTGTGCCGACGTACAACCGAGCAGATGCCCTCCCTCGGACTATCGAGAGCGTTCTCTCTCAGACACTCGAAAATTTGGAACTCATCATCGTTGATGACGCCTCTGAGGACAACACGGAGGATGTGGTTGCGTCCTATGACGATGAGCGGATTCAATTCATCCAGCATGAAATAAATAAGGGAGCAAGCGCTGCGCGAAACACGGGAATTGAGCACGCCGACGGGGAGTACATGGCATTTCTTGATTCCGACGATGTGTGGCTCCCCACAAAGCTCGAAAAGCAAGTACTCACTCTTGAATTGCGTTCTGATGACTGGGTTGCTGCCTACTGTGAAGCAGAGACAGTTCGTCCCGGTGGACAGAGTCCGCTCGTAAGGTGGGTGACGCGACTCATTTCACGGCGAAACAAGACCGAAGGTGCAGAAGGTGGAAAAGAGCTTATTGGGCTCATTCTAAGCGATGATCTCCATACGAGTGCAGGGTCATCGCTACTCGTGAAAAGTGACGTTGTGCGAACCATAGACGGCTTCGATGAGTCGTTTAACCGATTCCAAGATCCCGAGTTTCTTATCCGTGTACTCAAACATGGAAAACTCGCTTGCGTAAACGAACCCCTGCTTTTGCGCTATGAGACCGGGTCACCTCCCGCAGATGCGGTCGCTAAAGCCGATGAACACTTCCGACGGACGTTTGCAGAGGAAGTTGAGCGGTTGGAACGGCAGGGGATCGATGTAACCGGCGCACACCACTACATACTCGCTCGACAATATTTGGATGAGGGCCAGCTTCGTACCGGCTTCCGCTACCTTCGACATGCACGCCGACCTGAACTGCGACAGCTTCCAGGACTACTGCTAAACGTGTACTCAGGCCTCCGAACACACATTCGATGAGTATGAAAAATCGGGCAACGAGATACGCTTGGTACTATCTCGCTCTGTCAGTGTTCTCGATACTCATCTTCGGCTGCGCCATACTTGACGTTGGTATACTTGCTTCTTTCTCGCCAAAGCAGTCGACAATAGTAATCATCGTTTTATACACCATTTTGACGTTATTGCATTCAGTTACTGACAATTAATCCTCACTATGATGTATCGTTTTGGTTAAAAAAGGAATAAAAATGGTAAATCTTGGCTATCTATTTACTCCGTTCAAATCGTACAATCGCAAGACTTGAACGGAATAAAACGACGCGGAAAAGAACGAAAGGATCGCCGTACTTTATATCCCATCCATGTCTCGGCTGTAGCGAAGAAGCATGAGCGCTACAACGGAGACGCCCGCTGATGAATCAGCAGTATTATCTGACGAATCGCCGGACAACCTTACGAAGGACAAAATTTTCCATATCCTTCAGACGCAGCGTCGTCGGGATGCACTTCGCTATCTAAAAGAGAATGATGGACCCGTTGAGATGCGGGATCTTGCCGAGCAGGTAGCAGCCTGGGAGAACAATACAACCCTCCAAGCGCTTACTTCGGATGAACGCCAGCGTGTGTACATTGCGCTTTATCAATCACACCTCCCAAAACTCGACAAAGAAGATATCATTAAATATAATCAAAGTCGTGGCGTTGTTGAGCGGGGTCCGCTAGCTGAGCAGTTTGATCCATATCTTAATACGCTTGAGACTGATGATACAGATCTTGAACTAGATGCCACTATTCAAGATGACGACCGCTGGTTCCACTACTACCGTTGGGCGACCGTAGCAAGCGTTGGAACGCTTGTGGGTTCATGGATAAATTTACCGTTTCTCTCAGCCCTTCCCGGTCACTTTCTCGGTGCCTTCGTCGTTATGCTCTATGCGGCTATTTCCACTATTCATTTCTTCCGGTAATTAGCGAACGTTGTTATAGAATCGCAGGCGAGAAGACTACGACCTTAAGGGCGTGGATGAATCGCCGTGTTTGTTTACTTTCGATGCACGGTAAAGACGTAGGTGCCCTCCGTGCATATCTATCTCAGTCGATTCAATGGTTTCCCATCGAATTCTGACGGTCCGAAAACTGTCAGTTGACTCGGTGTTTGCCGCATCAAATACGTAAACCCTCGGACACCCAACCGACACAAAACAATCAGGTACCTCCAAGTCCCGTCCGTTTCCCGGACACGATAGGAGTACCGGTGGCGTGGCAGTGCCAGCACCTCATCGGGGTGCGAACCGTAACTGTCCCTACTCAGCACGACCGGCGTGTGGGACGCCCGCATCTTGAGGCGCGGGAGGATGTCACTGGTACAGGTCTGGGGTAGTTCCTCTTGTTCAGCTATTTTCCCTGTATTTTGCGCCTCCGACTGAAGAAACGATAAAATTGTCACTAACGCATTTCCTTACGAGCGCGGTGGGCCTCTTCAGGATGATTGGCGCGACCTCGTTTTACTTCTGTGGCCGTCATACATTCAAAACAGCCGTATACCTCATTTCTGTTATTTCCGAAAACACGAGCAAATTGAGGTGTCACGAATGAATCGCAGTTCTGACACTGCGTATCAGCCATTGAGCTACTATCGACGTTTTGTGACGCCTTCATATCCATCGACATGGCGTCTTATTTTTCAGGAGGCGACACCATTACTATCCAGAAGCTAAATTGGTGAAACAGACGAAACAAAATTGGTAATCTATCGTTTCTCCATCTAAGCTTAGACATGAGGCTCCTTGTCTAATGGACGATCGGAGTGAGGAGAAAGGTGATAGGGGCTTCCTTGTTTGAACTATCTCCGCAACCTGCAAACGGACTATATGTGTCTTTTCTATCTTACCCGGCCGATACATTAGCTGTATGCAGGTGCTAAGCCCCCGTCCTCAGCGAGGCCGTTAGGCCGAGCAGGACGAGGTAGGTCACGGAGAAGAAGTCACTTATCTCGAGAGACTTCTTCGTTGGGAAGTGTTGTTATTCCAGGTGAGAGCGTCACGCCTGGGTAAAGGCTAGTGTTAATACCAGTTTTTGCATTGTCGCCGACAACGACCCCAAATTTCCGACGATCGGTTGAAACACGGTCTCCCTTTACGGTGTGTTTCACTGCTTGTCCGTCATGCCGGAGGTTTGCCACATTTGTCCCTGCACCGAAGTTCACATTACGTCCGAGGATACTATCGCCGACATAGGAGAGGTGGCCAAGCGTAGCGCCGGGCGAGAGTACACTATTTTTCACTTCGACACTGTGGCCGACTTTTGCTCCTGTACTCACGAGCGTCGCCCCGCGGATATAAGCGTTCGGCCCAATGGTTGCATCCGATTGAATGAGTGCGGGACCTTCAATGACAACGCCCGGTTTCACCGTCGCACCCTCTTCGACGACAACACTTCCATCGAGCGTTGCTAGTTCACTTACGTCGCCCTGTATGTCCCGCTCCAGTTCGCCAAGCTTCCACTCATTAGCTTCGAGCAGCTCCCATGGACGACCTACGTCGAGCCACCGCTCCAGTTCCACCGCAGTCACGTCGTATTCCGCGATAACGCGCTCTACTACATCCGTGATCTCGTACTCACCGCGTTCGCTTTCACCCACCTCGAGCCAATCGCGCGCTTCCTCGGGGAAGACGTAGGCTCCGGTGTTGGCGAGGTCGGTCGGTGGGTCGGCAGGTTTCTCGACGATGCCAGTTACGCGGTTACCGTCCGCCGAGATGACACCGTAGTTCGATGGGTCGTCTACCCGGTACGTGCCGAGGCTCGGCCCACTCTCGAAAAGGTGCTTTACCGCGGGCGCGTCGTACAGATTATCGCCATTCAACACTGCAAACCGTCCGTCGATATGTTCTTGCGCCGCGCGAACCGCGTCCGCCGTGCCGCGCTGTTCTTCCTGTATCGCGTACTCGACTGGGATTCCAGCGTACTCCGTGCCGAAGTACTCACGAACCATCTCGGCCTCATAGCCGACGACGAGAATGAGTTCATCTGCTCCAGCTTCTACAGCAGTGCGTGCCGTGTGCGCAACTAGTGGTTCCTCCGCAACTGGCAACATGGGCTTGGGACACGAGGAAGATAGCGGTCGCATCCGTGTACCCTCACCCGCAGCCAAAACGATTGCCTGCATGACGCAACATACTGCTAGAAGCAGTATAATTATTCACGGTCTAACTCCGGGTCACGGTCAAAGAAGGTCTTGTGAGGTAGTAAGACTATTCCGAGTGGGTTCGACTCCTCGAGAATGGCCATTCCGCCCCCACGTCCCGGATTTCGTACTTCCATGAAAACTCCATGTACTCACGCCCCAGCCATAGCACGTTGTTCCGAGAGCCAAGTTCGGCACGGAGGATGCGCGTCAGTATATCGCAGCCAGCAGCGTCTACCACCGCTCGTCACCGTGACGACAGAGCAATGGCTCGGTGTTGTCCTAACACTCACAGATATTCCGACGGAGGCAAAACTTACAAATGCGAATTGGATTTCCATGGAATGTCTGTTTGCTTCTTGAATGGCCTAGTCGATGACTTGGATTATGATTCGTCTCTTCTATCGTGGTAATTTTAGACTTATATATTGAATGAGAACATGATATAATATCTGAAGTTAGCCTTCGTACTCTTACCATTTATAAAGGATAACGTGGAATGAATGTAGTATGATATGAAAACATCGAAATTGCAAGGGTAGGATATGGTTTTAGCTGTCGATTAGAGGATAAAACGGTACGAAACCATATCTCCCCTTTTTGGTGACGGGGAAAAAACGTCGAATCATCATGAGTGCGACCGAACGTTGTCACGAGGTTTCTGGATTAGTCGATACATTCGTCGACCTTCAAATCGAAGATGCACTCCGCGTCACTGTTGCAGGCGTGACTATCGATTGCTGTGTTCACGACATTGACCGGCGGGACAGCCGGTTTACACTCCTACTAAAAACGTTCGCGGAAGATTATCTCCGCATCGAGACGCAGTGGGCGTGCGGGTGGCTTGACCCTCAGGTAGATCGACTCAAACCTGTCGCTGAGGAGCGTCAGCCGCTCGGTGAGCTACAGGGTATCGAACTGCTTTGATATCCTCCCCGCGCTAAAGCGCGAGGATCCTCAAAGAGGATAATAAGAACGAGCGACGGTGTGAGCCATGATGAGGAGCTATTCTGTCTTCGCGAGATGCGTTATCTCTACCGTCAGGCGCGACCCGTCGGCGCATTCAAACGTCAATAAACAGCCGAAGATGAGACCTGAGGAATAGTGGTCATAGAGGGGAGCATGAGTTCCGTCTCGAATGTCTCTGTATTCACCTCGGACAGATATCGGTCGCGACAGAGGTACGTCTTATAGTAGCGACCGAGACGCGTCACTTCAATCATTAAATTGAGTTCGTTGATTGGCCAGTGAAACGTCCACAAGCAGCTGAACGAGTGGAGTTCCGCATCAGTGCGAAGCCGTACAAGCACGTCAAGGGCGTCCTCAAAGGGAGTGACATTCACCTCGACCATTCTCAAGACCGCACTCGAAAGCGAACAGTGGAAAATTGGGACAGCGGAAGCCCTGTTCCACAACGGCAACCCCGAGTTGCACGTCAACGTCACCAACACCGAGCAGACCGTTCGAGATAAGCAGGACTCACGGACGGTCGTTGGTGTGGACGTGAACGAGGATCACGTGGCTCTCACCGCCCTCTCCGAAAACGATGTCGAAGATACATTGGTCATCGACTTTCCCGAAATCAAATTCGAGCGTCACCGCTATTTCACGATGCGGAAGCGCGTCCAGAACGCGGGGAAGGACAGCATCCACTACACGCTTGAAGGACGCGAGAAACGATTCGTCCGTGACCGACTTACAAGGTATCTCAGCACATCGCGGAGTAGAGCCAGCAGTTTGGGAAGCCGTGCATCGTCTTTGAAGACCTCAAAGAGATGCGCGACAGTATCGACTACGGCACGCGGATGAACCGGCGCTTGCACCACCTCCCGTTCCGCGCTCTCCAGTTCTATACGTCGTACAAGGCGTCATTCGAGGAGATTCCGACCGCGTGGATTAACCCCGAGTACACCAGCCAGCGGTGTCCGATATGCGGACACATGGAGCATGCGAACCGCAACAAGAAGCGGTTCAAATGTCGGTCGTGTTCCCATCAAGACCACAGCGCCCGTGGTATAAGCGTCAATATCGCCGTGAAAGGCGTAAAGAAACTCGATTGGAATGTACCTGCTCTCAACAGCCTTCCCGTTGTTCGGAAGGTGTGACGGCAGGCATCGGGGACTTTGGATGCCCCGACCGTTTGAGGCTATCAGGCCGATGGTCAGATGGGAGTGTCCGACTAAACCACGGGAAGCCTCGGGGCTTGACCCCAAGGCGGTTCACCAGGAAAATGAATACAGAGAACACACCGTGTCCAGCTTCCAACCTCGGAAACACGCTTTTCGAAGAGTTCACCCCGATTCTGCACTAAAACTGCCTCCTTGGTGATACCCTATCCAACTGATCAGTCAGCAGGCCATTCACTCGTTGTGGGTCGGCGATGTTCTCGAAAACGAGGTTGACGGATCCCGTGCCCGCCGTGTGGATGGTAACGTCGCCGTAGTTGAATACTCGCTCTACGAGCGACTGTGAGTAGGTTGTGTTCTGAATTCGATCGAGTCGAACCTGCGTCACGTCCTGTCCAAACACGCCCGTCTTATGGTACACCTCCTCCGTTGTGAGGACGTACCACTCGCTCCGCCAGCGGAGGAACGGCGGCACCGCGACGGCAAAGCCAATCGGAACGAGGAGGAGCGCGATCCATCCTAGCCCGCCGAGGATGCCGCTTCCGGTCACCCCCGCCCCTATCAGGATGAGCAGGGAACCAACCGTCACGGCCGGAAGAACGTAGTAGACACTCCGGTGACCTGCCCATAGTATCTCCTCGTCAGGCGTGAGGTGAAGCCATGACGGCTCGAAATTTTCGGACATCGTCTCACAACGATGAGAGCAAGCCCCTTACGTTTTACCGCTGTTTTCTGGAGAAAGGGGTTTTCAGGTTTGCAGTTCGAACTCTGCTTCATCAGTATTGAAGCCCGAGGAAGCATTAACGGAGAGTAAGGACACACCTTCTCCCGAGAGCACTACAACCAAGATGGAACTTCTCAATTCGATAGTCAGAATCCCAATCGAATACAGTTTTAAAAATCACTTTCACCGCACTTAAGGAATTTATTTTTGTACAAACAAATTCAAAATAAAGTGCGATGAGGAAATTCGACCCGCCGACTCCCTTATCGCCGCTCACCATTATGAACGACGACAAACAGACGGCGGACGAAATCCCGCCAAAGAACTCGAGAGACGTACCGTGCGCCAAGAAGCTCAGACGCTTGCGTCTGTTCGGCGCTGTACTGAAGCTGTGGGGTGATGCTATTACGGTGTGGCTGAAGATCATTGCGGCTTTGCTCGCCGGATTCGCGGCGATACTGAAGGCAGGAATGCCGTTCAACTGGTGACCCCAAGCACCGTCTCTCCCCCGTTACTCCTCTTTCTCATTCCGTAGCTGGTCCACCAGCCTAGGTAAGTACTTCGCGACGGTCCACCCGAACATGAGTCCAATGAAACCGAGACCGCTCCACGCCATCAGCGTCGAGGGCAAATCGCCGATCATCGCTGGTGGTCGGTCGCCATCCGATCTGCTGTCGTTTCCGCCAGATGCCTTCCCGCCGGTCGAGTCGTCGACTCCGCTACCGTCGGTCTTCCCCTCACCGATTCCACCCTTTAGCCCTTGCACGTTAAGATTCGCGGGCGTTGTGACGTATCGAGCGAGCCACGTGTCCATCGGCTTTCCGGCTACGTCGGCGACGATCTTCTCGAAATCTGTGTAGGTCACTGGTCCCTCGTGGCGATTCATCCGGTAAAACACGTCCATCAGACTTCGCTTTTCGCCGGTTGCGTTCTGGATTTTTGCGTCCAACGCCCATAGCATGAGCGCGCCTTGGTAGTACGGCACCTCGCGGCTCACCCATGTGGTCGGCCTTGAGAGAACCGCCTCGTCGTACTGTTTCGCCGAGAGCGTCCGTGCGACCGCGGATTGAGAAGTTCGATCCTGTCGAATCGTCAGGTCGGACGCGAAGTAGGAGGCGCTAGCCTCGCGAAACCACCGCATTCGTTCCCCAAGTGTGAACGACTGGCGTGTATGGACGTACTCGTGAATCCAGAGGTTCTGCGGGTCGGAGAGTCTAGCGTCTTCGTGCACCCAGAACTCATCGCTTTGGGGTGAGGCGTATCCACCGCGCCAGATAGGATCAGACAGGACGAAGAGCAACACCTCGTCCGGAGACTCGCCTGGAAAATGTTCGCTCGCCGTTCCGAGCGACTCAAACACTTTCCGGGGTGGACTAGCGGGCGTGGCACCTGCGCCGATTACCATCCGGAACCGCTGGCCATCCGCTCGGTGGATGCGTTCCTCGTACGGCCCGACGTAGGTGAACATTGACCCAAGCACACCCGAGTTGGCGAACTCGACGCTTGAACCGGGATAGTCGTCATCCAAGAGATGGTCGTAGCGCCACTCGCCGTTTTCACCCGGCGACCATGCAACCGTGAGCCTCGGCGTCGGCGCGAGCACCCACTTATCAGTAGCGGCGTACTCGGACCCATTTCCAACGTTGGCGACAACAGTCACCGACGGTGATTTAGTTTCACTGTCCCAGCGAAGTGCATGGTTACCATCCTTCGTCCGATCCGCCACGAACCCCTCGGAGGACACCACGTTTCCAGTGTAGTTAATGAGCCAAAACGCTCGCTGCGGTGTCTCAAATTCGAGGTGATATCGGACCTTCGCCGCATCGTCGGCGTTTCGCTCGACCGAAATCGAGACGCCCGGCGGTTCGGCTGTAGACTGCGCCGTCGCCGGCGCGCTCACGCCGGCGGTAACCAGCGAAAATACGAGCAAGAGCGACACCGTCCCGCCGGAAACCCATCCCTCGAGCGCCATCGAGTACAATGGCGTCCTGAAGTCGTTTTGTTAAACACTGCCTGCGCCACGTTCAGGTACCGCCACCGACTAATTAGGGTTTTTATTCGCCGCAATACAACAGGAGCGCGTCATCCTGTATCACCTACTATGTCTCCGTCGGCGATAAGATACGTCCCCCGTAATGTACGTCGTATCGTCGCTGGCCAAGAAGGCCACGGCACTCGGCATATCCTCTGGTCTGCCAAGTCGGCCGACTGAAGAATTGACTCGAATCGTTCGCGGTATTTCACATCTGTGTCCTCGGTATCTCGACCACAGGACATCGTACGCCGAGTCCAGAACCTGGACAGACGATGTTGCGGCGTTTAAGGCCTAAAATCTTCAACCCGAGGTTTACCATTATCGGAAGCTCCGCTCTTACGGGCGGTCGAGGACGTTACGTAATCCTGCTATTTGGAGGTAATATGGAAAATTCACAACATTTCCCCGTAAGTGGCGCTCGGTAGGTGCTCCGTACTATTGAAAGGTCCTACCACCATTCAAGACCGAAGATAGCCAGAGGTAAATTGCTTGCCTTCGATACGCGAAGCATGGACGAGTTTGAGAGCCTGAAGGGTTTTTACGATCGTTACCCGGAGGAGTGGGCGGCATGGCGCGAGGTCGTGGACGCTGTGGAGGCGGCGGCCCGGGAGTTTGGGTTCCGCGAGATTGACGCGCCGAGCGTCGAACTGACTAATCTGTTTAGGGTGAAATCAGGCGAGGAGATCGTCGAACAGACGTATAGCTTCGAGGATAAGGGCGGGCGTGAGGTGACGCTCATTCCCGAGCAGACGCCAACCCGAGCACGATTGGTACAACAACGTAAAGACCTCGGAACGCCAATCAAGTGGTTCGACACCTCGAAGCGGTGGCGCTACGAGGCGATACAGAAGGGCCGAGACCGGGAGTTCTTCCAGACCGACATTGACATCTTTGGCGTCGAATCGGTCGAGGCGGACGCGGAGATAATCGCCTGCGCCGCGACCATCTTCGAGAAACTCGGCGTCGCCGACGCGGTGGAGTTCAAGCTGAACGACCGAAAACTACTCGACGCGCTCCTGCGAGCGATGGACGTCTCCGAGAGCGAGGATGTGATGCGGGTCATCGACAAGAAGGAGAAACTCAGCCGCGCGGAGTTTCTCGGGCAGCTCCGCGAGGAGGGCGTCGACCGCGACACAGCCAAGGAGATAGACGAACTCACGGCCATCGGCGGCGAGATGGAGAGTTCGCTGGTCGAACTCTCGGACAAAGCGCCCGAGGGCGCGGACGACGCGATCAACCGCATGCACGACCTCTACAACGCCCTCGCCGGCTACGGCGTCGAGTCGATGTGCACCTTCGACCTCTCCATCGTCCGCGGAATGGACTACTACACCGGCCTCGTCTTCGAGGCGTTCGCCACCGAGAGCGACCTCCGCGCCCTGTTCGGCGGCGGGCGGTACGACGACCTCATCGGCCAGTTCGGAAGCCGCGACGTTCCGGCCATCGGATTCGCGTTCGGCTACTCGACGACGATGCAGTTGCTGAAGGAACGGGGCGAGTGGCCCGACGAAGCCGTCTCGACCGACGCGTACGTTCTGAACGTCTCCGACTCGGTGCGCGAGGTCGGTCTGGAGTACGCCATGGAGCTTCGCCGCGAAGGACTGACGGTCGAGACCGACCTCACGGGGCGAAGCGTCGGCGAGCAGTTCGGCTACGCCGACCGCATCAACGCCGACTACACGGTCGTCGTCGGCGAGCGCGACTTGAACGAGGGCGTCGTGACGGTGCAGGACATGGACTCAGGCGAGGAAGCGCAGGTGCCGAAAGACGACGTGGTCGACCACGTCCTCGACCGACTCTGAAGTCCCCCTTCTCCGACGTCCGTGGGGCGCGGTCTGAGGATGCCGTGCAAAGCCGATTCCACAAACCCACGAGCTCGGCGTCAAGACGGTCAGTTCCGGAGAACTATCTGGACCGTCAGAACCGTCCAAACGGTCAAAACCGCCAAAGCTGGCGAAACCATCGCGACCGCCGGCTTCGTCGCCTTTACTTTCGCTCGGTAATCTCTCGATTCAACCGAAAAAACCGCTAGATGAAGGCGGATGCGGACCGAACTCGAAATATTCACTTTCGCTCCGGGTAAGACTCGGTGTTTTGAGGTGAATGGGCGTAGCCACTCGCATGAGCATTCGCGATATCGACACGCCGACGGCGAAGTGGCGCTACACGTGTCCCAATGGCCACACCAGTTGGGAGCCGACGAACAGTCACTTCTGGTGTCACCAGTGCAGTCGTCTCCCCGACGCGGAGGCGGAGTTCTGGAAGCTCCGGGATAGAAAGACCGGTGAGCGACTCGCGCGCGAGAAGGTGGTTCTCGATGGCTGAGACGGAAGAACGCTTCGACGCACGGCGTCGACGTCCTGCGTGGAACCCGAGTAGTCGGTCGCGGTACGTCACCTGTCGAAACCCGTCCTGCGAGAACGAACACGTCGACCCCGACTTCGCGCGCACCTTCGGCGACGACGACGGAACCGTCTTCGCCTGCCCCGACTGTACTCCGTGGGCGGCGCTGAAACGCGGCGCGGCGGCCGACCCGGCGTTCGAACATCGGGTGAGACGCGACAGCTGGTGAACGGGGCGGCGAGCGCGCGTTGGTTCGTCGGTGCGATTTCGTTCGAGTTTCGAACGAACTACTTTCACTTCCGGTTCGGGTAAGAGAAAATGCTTTTCCGGTGTCCGTCCTCGATACGGACGCGGGTCACCGACCCGCACAGGAGGTTGGGTTTACGCGACTGCTATCCCCTGCGCGTACCCCAGATTTTGTTTCCACCCCTTCGGACGGGCGGTCACTCCGCCCGTCCGGTGAACTCCATTCCCGTGATTTCGAACTGAGCGCCGCCGTCGTCACCCTCGGCGATGGAGATGTCCCATCCGTGCGCGTCGACGATCTGCTGAACGATGGTGAGACCGAGACCGGTGCCATCGTTCGTCGTGAATCCGCTCTCGAACACCGTCTCGCGCTCGTCGGGCGGGATACCCGGACCGTCGTCCTCGACGGACACGCCGTTAGAGAAGCATTCGATATGAACCGACACGTCGTCACCCGCATGTTCGATGGCATTGCGAAAGAGGTTCTCGAACACCTGACTCAATCTGTCCACGTCGGCCGATATCTCGCCCTCGACGTTCTCCAACACCAGCGTTGCCTCCGGCGGTGCGACGCGTGACCACACGTCCTCCACGATCTCCTGTAACGCCGTCATCTGTGTCTCCTCGATGACGCCGGGCTTGCGTGCGAGGTCGAGCATCTCGTTTATCATCCGCTCCATCCGACTAAGAGCGCCACGAACCTCCTCGAATGCGTCGTCAGAACCGTCAGCCTCCGCGACCTGGAGGTATCCCTGCGCGATTCCCAGCGGATTGCGGAGTTCGTGGGCAAGCATGCTTGCGAACTCGTCGAGACGTTTGTTCTGATCCTTGAGTTCCTGCTTTCTTCGCTTGTGCTCGGTGACGTCCCGAAAAATACCGATGACTTCGGGGTGCTCGGCGTCGAATTGTATCCGTGCCGTGTTTATCTCCGCGTAGCGCGTCTCCCCATCGGGTGCCGTGTACGTCACTGAGTACGGCGGCTGTTCATCGTCCGTCTCCCGCTCGCGCAGATTCGCTGTAAGTTTCTCAAGCGAATCATTGGGGAACACGTCAATAGCGCTGATTCGCTCGCTGAGGATGGCAGGACGGTCGAGTCCAGACACTTGGCAGAAAGCATTATTAATCGCCTGAATCTGGCCGTCCGAGTCCAGAACGAACACGGGATCAGGAGCGGTCTGGAACAGCGTCCGGAAGCGCTCTTCGCTCTCTTCTTTCTGGCGTTCGAGTTTCACTGAAAGTCGACGTCGTTCGAGCAAGCCGTCGATGCGCGCCTGTAACACCGCCTTCTCGATGGGAATCGTGATAATTTCGTCGAGGCCCTGCCACACTTTTGGCATCCGTGCAGGGGAACTGGTCGAAGTAACGAGTAAGTAGGGGAGAAACGTTGGCGATGCGGCGTCTTTACAAGTACGAAGTTCGTCCCGATACCGATTAAATGACGGTTCATCAACGATACAGAGATCGAATGAGGGGTCAAGTCCTTCGGTCGGAAAGACGACATCGTACTCCGAGGCCAGCCACTCGTCTAACAACCGACGATTTTCACTATGGTCAATGAGGAGGAGGACGGTACTGCTCGGAGCCTGCGCGTGGGTATTCGTCTCCCGATACCTGCTCATCGTTGTCCCTCTTTCGACATATCGGTTTATCGTTCGTCAAATAGAATTCGCTCTATTTTGCCCATCCATCCGAGTGTACCGTTTGAGACGCCGTAAACGCAGTCGGGCAACTGTCCTTGCCCAAGTTCATTCGGCGTGAGAACGGTCTTTGTGGTTCTGGGGTCACTGTGAAGGGAAAAGCTTTGCTCTGCAACGAGTCCACTAGACACAATCTTATCCAGTTCGTGGACGCCGGCCGAAATGCACGCAAGCGGACTCATCATACCTGTCTTTCTCATGCCGAGTTTACGAGCGCAACTCATAGCCCTATCGTATAATTGGACACGAACCGTACTGGGGGAGAGAAATTACGTCCCCGTTTCGTCATCCGTTGACGACTGGATCAGCTTCGATCTGGCTGTGTTCCGGTTGTGGAACTCCGCACGCAAGTCCTCGTTGTCAAGATCCATCGCCACGGCGGACAGCTCTTCCCGAAGGGACGCTAACTCCGTTTCAAGAGCGTTATACTCTTCGTTTTCCTTGAGTTCTTCCGAGTCCTTTCGCTCTTCCAAGGCCGCCTTCTTAGACGAGAGTGCGAGCAGTTTCTGCACCTGTGAATCGTAGGACGAACGGGCTTCGAGCGTCGAGACAATATTCTGAAGCTCTTCTGGGTCAGAAACCGGCTTACAGATGTACGCGTCGAAGCCAAGTTCGAGTATATCGAAATCCGGTTCGACCGCGGTCACCATTGCAACCCGGCAATTGAGTTCTCGCTCGCGAATCTCATCCAATACCTCTCGACCAGATAGGTCGGGCATACGTCTATCAAGAAGAACGATATCGACGGATTCGTCTATCTTCTCAAGTGCCTCCGTTCCGCTATACGCAGTTTGGATTTCATAGGAATCCTCGAGCCACCGCGCATGTAAATCCGTAATCGCATGTTCGTCATCGACGATGAGAACGGTGGACTCGTTAAACATTGTCTATATCCCAGTTCATCATCCCTGCCATATCAAATGTATCGGTTTGCTTCATTCATTGGTGGTTCTTCCGAATTTGCCTTGCGAAGAGCTCTTTCACGGACAATAACGGCCTTTGTGCGATAACTAATCGATGAATATGATCGTTTTTATTAAAAACGTTTCGGCACATTGGTCGATTTTGTGATGTATAGGACGGGTCGGTTCAGTATTACCAATACGATCGGCGGAATACACTTAAAATTGATAAGTACTTTAAATATTTATTCTCTCTGCGCTTTACTCCGATTCAACGCCTGTGGAGACTGTGCTCCCTACGGACACGGTTGTGTCTGCAAAGCGCGTCATCGAAACAGGAAGCCCGTCCGCAGCGAGGCCGTTAGGCCGAGCAGGGCGGGGTAGTTCACTGGGTGCTTGCTTTTGCAAGGCAATGCTTTTTCTTACCTAAGTAGAAATAAACGGTAGAAATGGCCACACATTTGGCTTCCCCGGAAACTAACGGATGGCTTCAAATGGACATGGGCTGTGGATTACCCAGGTGAAGTATGAGTAAAGCTACCAAGGTGGAAAATAATAACACAGCCGTGTTTCGCGATGACGCCTCGCGAATTAAGGTTCACAACGATTAACAGCAGAACTGGAACGACGAAGGTAGATAAACTCAAAATGAAGACTGATGACTACACTATTACGGGTTCATTTCTTCCTCTATTGAGGGCATCTCAATTAGGAACAAGTAATAATCCAGATCGAATAATGTCGTCTAGTATTAATACCGAAATAAAGATATGAATAGTGCTCTTAAATCAGTATATTCGGACAAAAGGTGAGTTCCAAATGAATAGCGGAAATTCGGAAGAAGATCTCCGAGGGGCGTCGACCGTGTTAGTACTCGCACCGCTAACGCCAGACGGCAACATGGCACATATGGAACTCGTTGGTTCGACACCGCCGGAGGAGATGAGCCTTGCAGCCGTTACGTATACTCAACCACCTGATCAGTGGCTCGAAGACTGGCAAACGAACCTTAGAAGGCTCCCGCAGGAGACACAGTTCATCCACGCAAGTGGTATGGCTCAACCTGGTATGTACGAAGAGCAGATGCCAGACAACGTCACAACGGTGACTGTTGATCCAGCAGATCCAATGGAGATCATCGTACCATTGAGCAGTCATTTAGAGAAGTGGACTACTACCGAAACGCAACCAATAGTCTCGATACAAACGCTAACTGTTCTCCTTGAATACGTCGATTTCGACACTGCATTCCGATATCTCCATATTCTCACCCATCGAATACAAGCCGCCGATGCGGTTGGCTATTTCCAGATGGATCCCGATATCCACGACCCAGAAACGATTAATACACTCAAAACGCTATTTGACGTTATCGTCGAAATTTCCGAAGAGGGTGTTGAGTGGACGACTTCACCAGCATACGCACCGAGTCAAGAGACAAACGAAGCTGATGAAACAGGTGCATCCGAGGAAGATGTGAATGCACACGATGGCCCACTATCGTCAATTCGGTCAATGGTATCTGGGTTTTTCGACCGCTCAGTGGACGATCATGAAGTGAGAGCGGAGTCCGTACCTAATTCTAGTACCTCTGTTGACCACCAAACGGATGAAGGAACAGAGTCAATCGAAAAATCTCCCGTCGGAAATCTCGCTGATGAAGAAATGCTCACCGACGAAGAACGTATTAAATCACTCCTTCTCAAGTATGGAGGTCGGATGAAACAGTCAGATATTACGGCGGAAACTTCATGGTCAAAATCGACCGTTAGCAGAAAACTCTCGAAGATGGAAGAAAATGATGAGATCACACGTGTACAAGTTGGTCGCGGAAATCTTGTATTCTTAAATGGGACTGAACCAGAAGCCACAAAGTCCCAATTTGAAGCATAAACCCATTCCTCATCTGTTTACCATTTCATCGTTTCTTTCTAAAAGAATCTCTACTTCATCGTGGGTTACAGGCAGTCGCAAAACGTGAGAGGAAGCAAGTCATGAGCGCTACTACTCTCACGGCCGGATATTAGTACCGTGCCTCCGCGCTAGGCAATCCTATCTTTATGCCTTACTCTTAATTACTATGTTGTGGTTAATCGCCTAAACCCGTTAGAAACCTCAAACTCTGGAGAAAAAAGATAGTTCTGCTATTCTTTCCCTTTATACCTCCATCAAAAGCGGTTATGAATCGCGTAAACTCCTACTCAAAAGCCAGGGTGTTTTTATCCTTATAGGGTCAATAAGCGGTCCACATTCAGTAAATTTGATTTCGATAAAAGAAGACCGCAATAGACTTATACTTACTGAGCGGCTAATTCTATTAGTCATGAGCGCTGTAGAGGATCAATATAACGATGTTGAGAAGGCTGTTACAACAGACGACAAAGAAGAGGAGAGTATCGACCACGAACTCTCAAAAGACAAGATATTCCACCTTCTTCAGACACCACGTCGACGAGGTGTCCTTCGTTATTTAAAGGAGAATGATGGACCCGTTGAGATGCGGGATCTTGCCGAGCAGGTAGCAGCCTGGGAGAACAATACAACCCTCCAAGCGCTTACTTCGGATGAACGCCAGCGTGTGTACATTGCGCTTTATCAATCACACCTCCCAAAACTCGACAAGGAGGGTATAATCAGGTACGATCAGAATCGCGGTACCGTTGTGCGCACAGAGCTTGCAAATCGACTTGATTGTTACCTTAACGTTTCTGCCACTGATTCCCCCGACTCTCATGACGAAGACAGCACAGCCACACGATGGGAGGTATATTATCTCGGCGCGTCGGTACTTGGTACCATCATCCTTGGAGGCTCTGAACTTGGTGTTCCTCTACTCGTAACGCTTCCTGCTGTTGCCATCGGTGGAGGTATTGTTGCTCTATTCCTTTTAGTAACGCTCGCCCAGTTTTTCTTCCATTAAATCTATCGATTAATATATTAGAATAGCGCAGAATTGCCCAATGAGCGACTCTCCTTGTGGTCAATTGTTAGCTTGGTGTAGGGGTAGGTATCTCTTCTTCCATCTCTTCTGTAAGTTTTTCTGAGAGCTTGAATACTGCCTCTTGGTGGTCAGTTTTGGAGCGATGAATTGATGTAGGGTAAACTCCTGTTGCTTCATAATCGGTACAGTCGAGCGCTCGGTCGTTTTGCATCTCATAGCGTGTTTTGATCTCTACGAGTAGTCCATGGAGGTGGATCAGTTCTTGCTTCTTCATATGGGTGATTAGGCTGCTCTATGATTATATTTTCTTGGGCCAGTTTCTTTCTGCTTCGGCTATAAATGTTATACGAAAATCAAATTCTGCATTCGTAATGGAGAGTACAATAGATTCTAGACAAATAATATGCTGGGTTCAATCAGAATGATAACATTATAATACACTTAACTAATACCATGTAGACATAACATAGTGACGGATATGTACGACCTAACCGGATTCCAACGAGATCTGTTGTATGTCATCAACGGATTGGACGAACCGCATGGCCTTGCCATTAAAGAAGAACTAGAGGATTATTACGAAAAAGACATTCACCACGGTCGTCTCTATCCCAATCTCGATACACTCGTCGACAAAGGACTAGTCGAAAAAGGGCAAGTGGATCGTCGGACTAACTACTACACACTCACTCGTCGCGGACAGCGTGAGATTGAGGCGCGACATGAGTGGGAGGCACAGTACGTCGACGAAAAAGAACCTGTTGAAGTCACTGACTGATTCCGTTCTGGTTTCAACAGAACACCCAAGTTTTCTTTAAAATACGCAACCTGCCCTTTTAGTGGGTATTTCCGTTCTATCCATTCATTTCATGAACTTGAAAACGAATAGAAACCGCTAAGTTGATTGAAGTAACACGATATTGAATGATTGTTCTTAATGTATTAAACTATGATGGGATATGAATGAGACCGGAACTAGATCTAGTTAGAACTCCATCAGGCCAAGATCTCTCTGTCCTTTTAATCCTATAATTACTATCCATAATGCAATAACTACGTATATGGAATACGCAGACTGCTTTGACTTCTTTGCTTTTTTATCCTGATACCGACTATAGTTCGAAACGTGTCTTTCCATCCGGGGGTTTAAATGTTTCCTGTGAGTATAGAGCATTGATGAAACGGTCCACTCGCCAACGGGAGCGCCGTGCGGAGCAAACCAAAACTGAGGAGGAGGCAGTACAGGGGTGTCCCGAGTGTGGGTCGGAAAACCTCGTGAACAGTGCAGACCAATCAGAGCTGGTCTGTGACGACTGTGGACTGGTGGTTGAAGAAGACAATGTAGACCGCGGACCAGAGTGGCGCGCATTCAACCACAGTGAGCGACAGAGCAAATCACGCGTGGGTGCGCCAACCACACAAACAATGCACGATAAGGGGTTGACGACCACTATTGACTGGAAGAATCAAGACGCATACGGTCGCTCGCTCTCGTCGGAAAAGCGGAGCCAGATGCATCGGTTGCGAAAGTGGCAGGAGCGCATCCGAACGAAAGACGCGGGCGAGCGGAACTTACAGTTTGCCCTCTCTGAAATCGACCGGATGGCTTCTGCACTTGGTGTTCCCCGATCGGTTCGCGAAGTAGCATCGGTCATCTATCGTCGAGCACTCTCAGAAGACCTAATTCGAGGGCGCTCTATTGAGGGTGTTGCAACAAGCACGCTCTACGCTGCCTGTCGCCAAGAAGGCATTCCGCGGAGTCTCGAAGAAGTAGCGGAGGTGTCTCGGGTGAATCAAAAAGAGATTGGTCGAACGTACCGATATATATCGCAGGAGCTTGGCCTTGAGATGAAGCCTGTTGATCCTAAGCAGTATGTACCTCGATTCTGCTCTGACCTTAATGTTAGTGAGGAGGTGCAATCAAAGGCGAATGAAATAATCGATACCACAGCAGAACAAGGTCTACTCTCGGGTAAGTCACCGACAGGTTACGCAGCCGCCGCAATCTACGCTGCATCGCTTCTTTGTAATGAGAAGAAGACTCAACGCGAGGTTGCTGATGTAGCACAGGTGACCGAGGTCACCATCCGTAACCGATACCAAGAGCAAATTGAAGCGCTTGGAATTCACTGATACTTTAAGTACATCCTAGTTTTCACTGGGTTTTTCGAGACTATACAAGCGTATACTTCTCTAAGTTGGCGTCAGCTCACCAGGTAACTTAATGGACTTGCCGGCGGGTTTCTTACCGTTGTTCATAGCACCTCTCTACGCTATCAAGAGCAGAACGCCATAATCAATCATGACCTAATAAAAGGATTATACTGTGATTAAGAAGTAAATGGTGAGGAGATGTACTTTTCGTTTTCACCCGTTTTGTTCTTCAAACATTTAGCCCAGAAATACAGATGATCACTCTTATGTAAGAATGTATGATTGTTTACATCCTTCACGAATATTTCCCTCTTGTTCTCCTATTTTCTGCAACTCGGTTATGGCAGCTAGATAATATCTGTAACAAAAGCCGTAAAAATTGCTCAAATTAGGAAGTTTTATATCCTCTGTCAGTCCATGTCACAATAGACCCCCATGTCAGAGGCACAAACCATCACCGAAACGGAAACTGCTCGCGACTTAACTGCCTTCCAGCAAAACGTTCTACTGGTTCTTGCCGAGGAATCTCGGTATGGCCTTGCAGTAAAGCGTGAACTGGAAGATTACTATGATGAGGAAGTGAACCACGGTCGGTTGTACCCGAACTTGGACACTCTTATCGAACAAGGATTGGTTGAAAAAAGCGAACTCGATAAACGCACTAATGAATACGCGATCACCGATAAGGGGATCAATGTCCTCCTCGACACGTTCAATTGGCGGTTCAAGCAATTCATCACAAACAATGAGCGTGCGGAGAAGGTTCGTACGCTTCTAGAAAACCAGTCGTAATTAAGACCTTCTTTTTCGTGAAAGTGTGGTATAGCGGCATTCTCCTGAGTGTTTCACACGTTCATAGCAATGCTTTCTCCATCTAGGTCAATAATTTCGCACGCTCCATCTATAGCCGAATTGCAGGTAAGTACGCCCCCTTCCTCACGGAGCGATCGAAGCGAGCGAGTAGGGAGGGGATACAGCGCCGTCTTTGGTGTTCTCACACGCGCGATAGTAGGTGGAATTGAAGCCCTCAAGGCCTCCCACGCACTGGACAGCGCGGAACCATAAGCACGGGACAGGCCGAATCCACGCCTTCGGAGACTGCGACCACTGTGGATTCCCGGTGAATCTGCACGCCTTATTGGTGAACAAGGAAGCTCCCACCGCACGAAGCGAGGGATGAGTAACTCCGAGTGCGGTAGGACAGAGTAGTTTACGACTCTTGAATTCCTTATTTCTTACAGAGATGCGAAACAAATAGGGAAAATAATTATCTCCCATAATTGTTCTAATTATCATCTATCAAAAATGCCGTTTCTTCTTAATCAAGAAAGAAGACGTTGTATTACAGCAAAAGTATCGCTATAATAATCGGCCTGTTTGCGAATGTGTCTCAAGGAAAGGTTATGGGTTTAGGGTTTGAAGATCGTGCTACGATGAAGAAACAAGAACTCATTCACCTGCATGGACTTCTTTCAGAAGTACGTAACAAACTTAATCAAAAAAATAGTTCCCCAATTGATATACCTGCTTATGAAACTCAAGATACACGGCCAACATCTATTCACCATTCAAAAGAAGATCACCGTAAAGCAGTGCTCACGTTATGCGACGGTATCACAACAAACTTGATGGAAGAGAAAACTGAGTTTATCGTCTCACACGCGGACTAGATTTTTGTCAAAACCAATAAAATGGTATAGACACTAATATACGGATAGAGGATTTGACAGCTAGCATATCCTTGAGGATATCGAACAGCGAGGATTACAATATGTCGTGCCAAAGCTGATGCAGCCGAGTAAACTACCCTACTTCGCTCGGTCTGACGACCTCGCTCGTCGAGGGTAGGGCTTTCGCGTAGACTCCCGTTCTATGCCACCGTCCGCGGTAGCAAGCGGGGGACATACTCCCCACTCACGTTCAGCGTCCCGCGATTCAACGTCTACTGGTGCGCCTCCGTCGGCTGCATTTTGCCTCCGACGGAGATACCGGAATCCGATATTCTTCGCCGTGTTGTAATCCGCGTGGTTCTGATACCCGCATTTCAAGCACTCGAAGTGCTCGCCGTCGCGGTTGTCCTCATGAGTACAGCCGCACGTCGAACAGCGTTGAGACGTGTGGTTCGGTGGGACTTGTACGGCTTCGACGCCGTGCTCTGCCGCCTTGTACTCGACGTATTGGAATAACCGGCGGAACGCCCACACGTGTTGCCACGTCGCCTGCGGGATGTTCTCGCGGATATACGTTAGGTCCTCGAAGACAATGTGCGAACAGCCGTATTCGACGGCTTCCTCGATGAGTTCGTTCGCTACGCCGTGAAGATATATCTCGAACCGTCCGTACTCCTTACGTCCGACGCCTTCAATAGCTTCGTGTGCCGCTCGCGATCCTCGCTGTTGAAGTGAGCCACGGCGCTTCTCGTACTCTCGACGCCAGTGGTTGAGTTCATCGGCAGACCAAAACGTTCCGGTGGACGAAACGGCGATGTTGTTTACCCCGAGGTCCACACCGAGTACTGTTCTCTGCTTGGTGTCGGGTTCGGGGTCGTCGGCTTCGACCTTCCGCATAGACGCATGAAGGAACCACTCGCCATCTCGACGCTGTAGGTTCGCCATGCGGAACTCATACTCCTCGTCTTCAAGGTAGGTCCGTGGATGGCGGTCGGGGTCTTCGGGGAGGATGTAGTCGCACTCGACGCGCCCGTTGACGGTCGAAAGGGAGACATGGTCGTAGTGGAACGTCGCGCTTCGTTTGTCGTAGACCGCGCCATCGGCGGAAAAGTAGGGTTGCGACGTTCGTTCACCGCGCTTCAGCCTCACTACACCGCTCTTGACGGCTTCGACCGCTCGCCGAACTCCCTTTTGTACGAGGTTCGCGGTAAGGTCGGTTTCGTCCCGTAGTTGGTCGTACAAGGCACGTTCTGCTTTGGCCTTCGATTTCGTGTCTATCCATCATCTGTGTTTAGACCAAGTTTCAACATAAAGGTGGTAGTGGGCCTGTGGGCCGAGCGTCGAACGTGTTTGAGAACCGTGCGGCGCTGTATCCCCTCCCTACTCGCTCGCATCGGTCGCTCGTTGAGGAAGAGGCCTTAGCGCCTCAATTCAGGTAATCCACCATAGGAGGTACAGTAGATATCAAAGCGGATTCGTTTCTGGGTGATCCGCTGCTTTGATCAAATAAACATCAAACTATATTGGAGTATGATTGCTAATCAGAATTAGCTTTTGAACTCCAGTGTGAAGTGGTTGCAGGTCGGTGGATCAGTCGAAATCGTGCATTACAGACTCTCTATACCAGCTGTAGTCTCCTTTTCCAAAGGGGTCGGATTTGATATAGCACTATTCAATTTATACTATCGGCTATTTGGCTTCTAGCCTCTCTACCGTTCGAATACGGCAATTGCTTGCATAAGCCATCTACTTCCGCATAGATCGATAAGCGGAAGTGCACCCACCCCGGGACCCCCGAAGCAATCTATGCGCAACGCTTTCTCACCCTGAATCAGAGGGAATTGTAACGAACGGCTCGCACGCTATCGGTGCTCGAAGGTGGTCACACAGCCTGAGAACTACAGTTGCGGCGACTGCGGCGGATTGCTCCGTGTCAAGGGCGCCACCGAATGACGCGCAACTACCGCTGTCCGCGCTGTCTGCAGGTTATTGGGACGATGACGGTGGGTGGTTCGTCGTGGGTCCATCTGCGTCCGTGCGGGCACCGTCTTGTTACTCCTGATGCCGTGCTTGCAATGGGCGATCTGCACCCACCCCGCCCTGATATGTGGGTGACGGATTTCCTTGCTGCATCTCACTGACTCCTGCGAACGCTTTCGGCCCTCATTTGTTCTTTTCAAGCGGCAGAGGGGCGTGCTCTAGTTAGTATAATATACTAACTTCTGTGTATCCACCTTGGCTTTGGCAGGCGACTGTTTGCAGCGGTTTCGAGCGGAGGTTCGTGTATGTCTACTCTTTCTCTACTCAGCGTTTCGTGAGAACTGCCCGATAGTAGTGTCCATTCTCACCCCGACGAATCTCAGCTACATCCCATCCGGTTCCAACCACGGCATCACGTAATCGACTTGGGCTTACTAACCGAAGTAACAGCGGTTCGCTCACATCGCCTTCGTATTCGAAGTGGTAGATGCGAAAGCCGAGCCCTGGTGCTGGATCAGCACGATAGCCAAAGAACTTGGGAGCGTGCTCATGATCTGGGTCGTTGCCGTCAATGATCGCTGTGGCATCGTCTGTTGTGACGTAGGAGAGATCGCCGAGAAACTGCCGAAGACCTCCTCTCGACCTAGCGGCTCTAACCTGCGTCCCGTGGGCGAACGCCGAGCGAAACCGGTTTTGTCCAAATGATTCTCGCAGGGCGAACATATCGGCCTGCCGTGCATCGTTCACACCCTGATCTCGTAACGTCACCACAAGATGCTCACTAATCTCGATTGCAACGGTCTCAAAGCGCTTTTGGAAATACAGTGAGTGCTGACCGACTCCAGCGCCCATATCGAGTAAGGGGCCTGCAAGCCATATGTCGTGCCAGTCATCCGTTGGCTCGAATCCGCCAAAATAATACTCTCCGATTGGATGTTCGCGTGTTTCACCGCCACAGCGTTCGATGAGTGGTTCGGTTTGCTGGTCGAGATAGTAGTCGCGAATTGCACGACTGTATGGATCAGAGTCCATCACAGTGTGTCACAGACCATCATTTGTAATAAATTTATAATGAGTGGTGGTACCAACCAGCGAAGATCCATCATACAATGATCCACAGAGTGAGCTTGCGATTGACCTAGAAGAGACGCAAGATGACGACACTGAGCGGCTTGCTAAGCGGATGTTTGACGATTGACCCTGAACCTGTTTTTTCTTTTGATTGTCGAAACAGGTTAGTCGAAGATCCACCTGTACTATCTATGGTTGATCCACCACGAGTCATACTGACCGTGGAAGAGAGTTATTCCACTGATCCAAAGTGTGGATACGTCCGAATTCATCAGAAGGCTATCGACACACTTGAACTCAGAGCTGGTGATGCCATTACGGTTAAGCCCGAAGATCAGCAACCGCGCTCTGGGTTCGCGATTCGTCGACTCCCATGGTTCAAAGAGGGAATCATCTGTATTCCAGAAGCCATTCGAGATCGACTGAATGTCTCGGTGGGTGATACGGTCACTGTTGCTCATGAAAAGTATAGTCTTACTCCAGAAAGTCTCGATGACGAGATTCTATAACGGTGGTATTCACCTTTTGATAGCCTGTTTTACTAGCAATGAATAATCGAAGTTTCGGTCAAACGCAGGAATAGTACGAAGCGATGTACAATCTACGCTGAAGAACGAACGTGGGTGGATAGGAGTGAAAACGGGCTCGTAGTATTTCACTCAAAATGAGGAGTATTCACTTCTGCTGAAATCTATAATCGGCAGTGCAACCACCCAGGGGCCCCGAATCGATCTGTGCGGAATTCGTGGTGCGAATCTTACACCGGTAGCATTTCTATCAAGAGGATATTTTACCATCTTATGAACACGCGAGTATGGCGAAGACGACTTAACGGGTGGGGACTCCTATTAGTCGGCGGCGTGGGAACGGTGTACTCAGTTAGTCAGTGGGGCTTAGATACACCGGTTATGACTGCGCTTTTCGGAATTTTTGCACTCAGTGGTGCTTTTACGGTTGGTGGACGGGAGAACGTCTATTACTATCTCCTCCCAGTTATGGGCGTACTTACATTTATCAAAACAGTTGGATACTATTTGATTTATGGGATTACGATGGTGACACTCGCGTTTCTCCTCCTCGGTACCGCGATTGTCGCTGTAGGAGTCCAAGCGTATCGGAAGTCGCAGCAAGACACTGATGCGGAGACATAAATAAGTGATATCAAAATTTTGTATTATCGTTCTTTTTCCTGTCCAACACATCCTCTTTATCCAGCATGACGCGATCTTTTATCGCCTTAGTCCATAACCGACAGTGGAATCCCCTGATCACCTTTGATCGAATTTCTGGCCAGTTCGTGGCACATATTAGCGTGCCCACTGCCGTTGAGTTCGATGATCAAAGTCGGCTACTCCGCATAATCGGTGAAAAAGTAGTCTATGTTCTGGGATTTCGGCGTGTTTCAAGCTGCGTGATTGGTTTGATAACCAAACTAGAACGTGTGACGGCAGCAAGGTCGATTTCTCAGAATCGGTGATTTTGGGTGATTTACTTCTTGTGGGCATAGTAAGCGGAAGTGGATCACCCTCGGTACCTCCATTTCGATCTGTGCGGAGTTCGTGGCGCGTATGCATCGATTTCAGGTGGGTCTGTGAAGGTGGTTGTTGTCCTGGAGGTGGTCATTTCGATGAGCGACCCAACCGTTATCCGAATCGGTCTCCTACTATAAGGTATGACAGATGACGAAGAGCGACACCAGTCAGAGCGAGAGGTAGAGGAGGTACGTAACCGTGCCGGTGAAGACGAACAGAAGCACGGCGACCCTAGTGCACAGCTTGGTGACCTTGATGAAGCACTCGAAACCCACGACTATCCAACCACGACGGATGAATTGGTCGAGGCCTATGGCGGCTATGAAATTGAAACGCAGGGTGGGACGGAATCCCTCGAGGAAGTGCTCGCTTCTACTGATAACCAAACGTACGACTCCGCTAATGATGTTCGAAGCCGGATACTAGGGCTAATACATCGCTAGTACAGACAGCTCAACTCCTCTGTCTCGCTAGTCGGGATTCTCTGGATCTGAGACGTTTCTCCTCTGAGTAGACAATATGGTCTTTGAAAACTGTCCCTAACAGTATCCATATGATGAGTGCCGACGAGTAAGAGGAGTTCAGTGAGGGGGACACTCGAGAACCCTAAAAGAGACATCGTCGCGGCTGACAGATCGTTCATCTCCAAACGACCTGACTGATACACTCTTCTGGGGAATCTACTATCCCTACCGTTGTGAGTCACGGAGGATGAGCGGTTCGATTGCGAGCGTCCGCTTGGCGACCGTCACAATCCGCAGGACGTAGGCCGCAAATATTAGAAATGGGAGAAGCGTAATCGTGAACGCTACACCGATCGTCCACGTCATATTTGCCACGCCAAGCGTGCTCCCAGGAAACGTGCCTCCGTCAACGACCGTGAGCATGATTCCAGCGACGACCAACGCTGGAATTGCTGCATAGAGAATCATCTGTGAGAGCGTGACAAGCTCCCATTCGAAGTACAGTGTCTTGATGTGTTCACGAGCTGGGCCGAACAGACTGAGCGAAGTCTTCAAATCGTCCAGAAGGGCGGTCTCATTGTCGCCGAGACTGTCTTCGTATTCGTTGGCGATTCGTTCGACTTGGAAGATTTTCCAGCTATAGTTGAAGTTAAGCGCGGCGAACAGTACATCAAAGGTTCCGAACGATGCCCCGTCAAGTTGATCGTGAACCGTTTCGGCATTGCCGATGAGACTGTCGGTGAATTCGTCAACCTCTTCGCGGAGCTGGTCATTGTTACTTTCCGATAGGCCGTCGCGGAGCACTTTGGCCCGTTGTTCGGCGGTGTCGATGATTTCGCTAAGAAACGCTGACGGATCTGCCGGACTAGGCGATCCAATTAATTCCTCAGTATAATCCCGGAAGTCCATCGAGTTCTCCATTCGTTCACGTTGCTCGCCAAGCGGGCCGTTCTCTTGAGAGAGGACCAGCTGGCCGATGGTGATGACGATTGTGGTGCCGGTGATGATTGCTCCGATCATCGTCGAGAACATCGTCTCAATTGTGTCACCAGCCCTGAGTTGTGGTTGCAAGGGTTGTGGAAGGGAGGTGACCGCCACAACAAACACCACGAACACAGCCAGTGCCAAGACGGCAGTAACCTGAAGCCGGTTCGAAGCGAGGAGCAGCCAAATTTTGAGTCGGCTCTCGCCCGCTCGCTCACGCATCGTGTTAGCCGTACTGATGTCGGAAGTCTCCGTACTCTCGCTCACAGCGGGTCACCCTCATCGATACTTGCACCTGCCTCGACAGGGCGTTTGAACACGAGGAATTTTGTTCCGCCCCCCGTATAGTCGATCGTTTCAATGAGTTCCCAGCCGTCCTTCCCGTGAGCATTCAACTCGGCTTGGGGGTCTTCCGCCTCTTTTTTGCTTTCGCCTCGGTGTGGTCTAAGTGTCTTATACTCCCAGTGACTTGATTGTGGTTGACTCATTTACGTTTGGATGGACGCACCTCCCGGCCCTAAGAATGGTGGTAGCACCAGTTAGTCCGTCTGACCGATCCATGCACTGTTTCAGCAGGTGATTTATCAGCTACTGATTCAGTGGCTCTGTAGTTTCGCTAGGCGGAGGTCGATTTGGTGTATTTTGGCCAGTATATCTCCACATTGATTGCGTGATTTTTAGCCTTGTCCAGCGGTTCCCTGGTTGGATTTCAGAAAAACCGAGAGACGGCAATCGATTCGTGACATATATCTCTCTACTGACTGTTTAAGAGTGATTTCTCGCTAATTGTAGCACCGTCTAGCGAAACTACAGAGTCGATTCAGTCACTCCGCTGAACAGCCGCTATGAGTTGGCTCTTCGGAAGCCACTCGTCGGAGAGAATGGAGGCATCGTCTCGGTTTTCAAACTCTCGACGTTTTTCACGAAGACGATTTTCCAGCCCTTCGCGGCGGTCGTCATCTGCCCCAGTGTTTTCTATGCCGCGTTTGAGAGAGTGTATCCCGTGTGCGAGCCGCATGAGCGGACGAGCTGGCGCAGAATTCTCGAAAAGAATCGCATCCTCGGTTTCCCGGGTGACGTGTCCAACGAACGTTGTCGGTGTAGATCTATCCATGACACGGACCTTCTTTTCAGCCAACCACTCCGGGATCTGGACGAACAGATCGTTTTCGCTGAGGAGACCTAACAATTGCCACAGTTGACGAGTATCTTGTTCGTTGAGTAGCCCCCGTTCTCGGGCTTCGTTAAGGGATACACTGTAGTCATTGAGAGTCTCTGAGTGCCGCTCACGAGCGAATGATTCGTAGTCGGTGTGGTCGGTAATCAGATCCGTCACTGTTCCTCACGGTAGCTTAGTTTCCCATCATCTATCTCTTCCGAGACTATGTCGTCCACTCCCTGATAGACGATCGTCGCCATGAACTACAGTTGGCGGGCCACGTCCATAACATGGTAGGTGATGGGTTCTGGACGAACACACGTCTCCGAGGGCGAAAGAGTGATCCACGGCAACCACCAACCAGGATTCCTACACACCAGTCCCTTCGGACGAGTATAGATACCGCTCTAACAACGGTAGTCTGAAAAATGAATCCGTACCGTCCGTCACAGTGCAGTGACTGTGAGTAACTCAGGCGCGGACGACGTTCGTCGCGCGCGGACCCTTGGGTGCCTGTTCGATATCGAACTCAATGTCCTGTCCTTCTTCGAGATCCGGGCCGCCCACGTCTTCCATGTGGAAGAAAACGTCGTCGTCCGCGTCCTCAGTCGAGATGAAACCGTAGCCGCCTGTATCGTTGAAGAAATCAACTTTACCGTTTGCCATTACAAACAATTGTACAACCGAATGATGTATAAGGGTTCCGAGAGTCACGGTACCGCGACCCGTGTTGTACGAACGTTGATTGGCCTTGCCATCCTACTAGGCGCATGGCCGAGTTTCCAGACGAGCGACAGCTCGTACTACGAGCGCGATCCCGCTTGGAACAATGGACGAATAGTGCCCGGACGGCGGCATATGCTGAACTGTTCGACGGTGACGAGCCAATCCTCACCGCGGACGAACTCCGACTCCTCGATGCCCTCGATTCTGAACTGGAACGACAGGGCGGCGATGGTGTCTGGGGAACCGACCAGTACGGAATCCACACGGCGGGAATCTCAAGTTCGGATACTTCACTCGGAGTGGTCTGTGTCTATCACCCACAGATCACCACAGACTCCGTCCTTCGTGGAGCAGACGAACTCGACGACGAGACCGAAGAACGGCTCAACGTCGCACTCTGGCAATACAGTGAGCGTGTCGCAACGCTCATCGAAGCAAAACTCGACGAGTTCGTCCGCCGGACGCAGGGCTAGCCGCGCATTCTCGTGGTTCTTTGGCTTCTATTCGTAATGGAATCAAGTTCAGGGTTCAATCACGGCTCGAAACCGAACCTCGCTTTCCATCATACGTTCATATGCTTCAGCGGCCTCCGTTAGGTCGAATACCTCCACCTCGGGCGTAATATCACGAAGTGCACTGAATTCTAACGTATCCTGTGAATCACGGGCATGACCGGAAGCCCAGCCACGGATCGTCCCACGATTTCCAACCAATGATGCTCCAGAGACATCAATAGGGTCGCCGGGGACACCAACAACGACGACTTCACCGTCCGTTCCCAAACCAGGGATGATAGAAGAGATTGCCGTCGCACTCGGTGCTGTAGCAAGGATCACCATTGCGCCACCAAGTTCAGAGAGTACTTCCGCAGCATCTTCTGCATTCGCGTCGATAAAATGATCAGCACCTAAATCGAATGCATACTCTTTTTTGTCTGTTCCGCGTGAAATTGCTACCGTCTCGAATCCTGCTTGATGAGCATACTGTACGCCAAGATGACCGAGGCCACCGATACCTTGTACGGCGACTAAATCACCTGGCTGAGCGTCGGTGTGTCGAAGGGCGTTGTAGGTCGTGATTCCAGCACACAGCAACGGTGCAGCATCAACTGGTTCGAGTTCGTCCGGTACTCGAGCGAGTGCCTCCGCGTTGATAGTAGCATATTCAGCGTATCCGCCATCGACCGTTATCCCATGGATGTCCTCATTTTCACATTGTTGAAACTCACCACGACGGCAAGCATCACAGACGAAGCAGTGACCGCCGTGCCAACCGGCACCGACACGGTCTCCTTCGGTCCACAGTTCTACAGCTGAACCAACGGAGTCCACACGTCCAACGATCTCATGCCCGGGGATTCGGGGGTAAGAAAGACCTGGGTAGCCACCCTCTTTCGCGTACGAGTCGCTATGGCAGACACCGCAGGCTTCGATCTCAACGCGAACCTCCGTGGCTTCCGGATTGGGGACTGTTCGGTCGACAAGTTCAAATGGTGCACCAGGTTCAGCTACCTCTATTGCGCGCATTGTGTCAGGCATAGCATCATAGCTATCGGGCGCACTGTCAATAAAGATAGCTTCAGCGGAAGGAGATGTTTTCAACACATCATTATGCGAATCAAACCCCATCCAGCGTTGGAAAAGGTGCTATGACCTCCCAGAACTTCCGGCTCTCGACAACGGTGTCACACTCCTCGAGACAGACGAGCGAGCGACCGGCGCATTACAGTCGCTCGTACTCGACCATTTGCTTCTCGGCGGTGGCTCGGCTATTTGGATAGACGTCCACGGTCATGGGACAACACAACTACTCTCGCGGATCACACCATCCATGCGCGTCCTTGATCACATCCGAATCGCACGTGCATTCACCGCATGGCAACACCAAAGTCTCTGCCAGGATCTTCCACCTGAACTCACTGACGACACTGCTCTAGTCGTCCTTCCGGCGTTCAATTGGTTCTATCGATCGGAGGATCTCCCGCGCGGCGACGATGAGCGAATGCTCTTAGCTGCTTTGAATCTCATCGGTGAAATTGTAGATTCCTTCGATGTCTCAGTGCTCGTGACTCAGCACACTGATGATGCGCTGACGGATCCGATCCAAGAATTATCGAAACAAGATCACTTATGTCAGTCTAATTCATGTCATTTCACCCCATTTCGAGATGGCTGATTGGTTCTATGACCGATACAGAACGTGTGACGGCAGCGAGGTCGATTTCCCAAAATCGGCGATTTGAGGCGATTGACTGCCGGTTGAGAGTATAAGCGGCAGTAGATCACCTCATGTTAATCAACGAGCAGGAGACATCGTCTGGGAGTACAAAGGCGTGGATTTGCCCTATTCTGCCGACCGATTGAGCGTTCCTGAAGAATCCGGGAAAACAGTTCCCGGATGGCAACTCGACAATCGGACATCGAACGCCGGTGACGTTGTCGGAACTATCCGCAGTTTCGAGGGGTGGGCCTCCTACGTCTTCCCCACGTGGATGAAGCTTCCTGAGTTACTAACGCTTGCTGCGAGCGGACTTGCGATCCTGGCGATAGTGGTTGACCTATCGATCTACGGTATTGCAACTCTGACTCAGTACCGAAACTAGTCTTTTTCTCACAATCCTCGATGAGTGGCCAGCTGAGCAAATTCATCCGGAATGACGGTACTGTATCATGATTGAGTCAATCTATTTTTGCGATTTCAGACGACAGCGACGATCGAGTACCCAGAATATCGGATACTTGTGTCTCGGTGAGGAGCCGGATGAACGGTTCAACGTTCATGAGGAGCTTGTTCTCGGCTTTCCGGAGATGCTCCTCGAACGTTGCCCGGGCGATGTTTGTCTGTTCAGCCAGCTCCTTCGTCGATGCATCTCGCGGTTGACTGTAGTACCCATTGTCCAAAGCCAGACGGAGAGCAGCGAGCTGCCTATCGGTAAGCCCAGCGAAGAGTCGATCGACAGAGAAGAGTGTGCTCTGAGGGAGCTGACGCTTCTCAATAGAGGTTTTTGAGAGGACGTCGATCTCACGAGATTCGTCTAGATCTTGTAAAACCCCCTGTATATCGCTCTCATCAAACCCAATCACCGTATAGTGTTCCCACCCTTGTCGATAGATGGTTGGTGGGGTGTACACACAGCTGTGGTTCTGAAACCGCTTGATAATGGAGTCCTCAATCGGACATTTACACGACTGTGCTACCACGTACAGCCCATCATCGTCGGTTGTACTGTGCAAGACGTCTCCGATGTGCTGAATTTCCTCAAGAAGATCCTCGGATGGTGCCGTTGTGCTTGACAGCTCTAAAACTTGGCAATCGTGGTGATGCCACTCACGGATTGTGACGTCCGGAAATCGCTCAGAGAACTCTCGGTATGGGCATTCGTGACGGATTTTAAATGAGGTCTCGTACATCGGTGTAGTGAAATACTGTCCGGTATCGTATATAGACTACCGGTTATAGCTGGTGTTGTCGGCGATAAAATCGTTGTACTAGCTAGGAAAGAGTGTTACTCTGAACTTTGGTTCCATCCTTCGAGTCCGTTTTCGAGCGCCTTTGCATCGTATCCTTGCTCGCGAAGCATGTTTGCAGTCTCCCCCGAGACATGGCCCGCATCGCAGACCGTGACAATTTCAGCATCGGCGGGAAGATCATCCAACAGTTTCAGTGCCTCGTCGACATTTCCAGACAGTAATGCTTCTCGAACGGGAAGATTCTCACTCCCTTCGATGCGCTCTTCTTCATAATCTTCTGGTGAGCGGATATCTACAATTCGAACATCAGCGTCGTTCTGAAGTCGGGTACGAAGTTCTTCGGGGCTAATTCCAGCCATCGCCAAGTACTACACAGGTGAGGTAATTAGAGGTGATGCCAGTTATAGCTGGCAGTGCTGATATAGCGATGTCGAAGCTACCTAGTAGGTGATGGCAGAACTCGCCCCAGAGGATCTTGCGGACCGATTGGAGGACGGTGACAGTCAACCCCTTATTCTCGATATTCGGCACGAAGATGAGTTCGAGAGCTGGCATATCCCGGACAGCGTCAATATCGATGTCTACGACACATTAAAAGAATCACCCGAGCAAGCACAATCGGCACTCGAAACACTACCACAAGATAAAGAGATCGTTACCGTCTGCGCAGCGGGAGCAGTCTCCGACACAGCGACGACTGTACTCACCGATCTCGGATATGAGGCGTCGACCCTTGAGGAGGGCATGCGTGGTTGGAGTCGTGTCCATCTCGCGGCAGAACTTCCAACCACTGGCCCTGAGCAGCTTCTTCAGGTGGCACGACCGGGAACCGGATGTCTTTCGTACGTTCTCATCGATGACGGCGAAGCAGTTGTCGTCGATCCAAGCCAGTACACACAGAACTATCTCGACCTAATTGATGCCCACGGAGCAACGCTAACGGCGGTTCTCGAAACACACGCTCATGCCGATCATATCTCCGGCGCACAGGAACTCGCTGAGACTCACGACATCCCTCACTACCTCCACCGTGCCGATGCTGGTGCTCTCACGTCGATCACCACACTCACTGATGGGCAGGTGCTCTCCATCGGCTCATTCGAGATTGAGGCCATCCATACGCCTGGCCATACGGAAGGAAGCGTTACGTTCAACGTGGATGGGGAGACCCTCCTAACCGGTGATACACTCTTCCTCGAAAGCGTCGGTCGCCCTGACCTTGAGGGTGGAAACGAGGAAGCCATCCGTGGACGTACACAAACGCTATTCAACAGTCTGCAGCGGATCCTCGGCCAGTCAGACGACCTCTTGGTTCTCCCCGCCCACGATCCAGGTGCGCCCGAGCCACCGACGACCGCCTCTCTTCACGACGTCCGTGAGCATAACGAGGTCTTGGAATACGATCAGGAGGGATTTGTTGAAGCGATCACTGCAAATATCCCTGAGACACCGCCCAACCATGAACAGATCAAACGTGTGAACACCGGAAAAGAGAACGTCGAGGACGAAGAGGCTCGGCAACTCGAACTCGGCCCGAATCAGTGTGCAGCAAACTAACGAGAGCGATGGCACTAGAAAATTCATCCAAATATACGCAGGGCATTCGTGAGCACCTTTCGCAGTTTTCCCTCCACGTTGTACTCGTATTTGCGACGGGACTGACCATTGGATCCGAACGTGCGGTCGTGCCTATCTTGGGCCGTGACGTTCTCGGTGTCAAGTCGCTCTTCGTCATTGGTTCGTTCGTCGTTTCCTTTGGAATTGTGAAATCGCTGATCAACCTCTATGCTGGCAAATGGGGCGAAGAGTATGGTCGTAAGCCCGTGCTCATCCTGGGATGGGCGACCGCACTCCCGTTGCCGGTCATTTTGATTTTCGCGCCAAACTGGTGGTGGATCACTATCGGGAATATCCTGCTCGGCGTCAATCAGGGACTCACCTGGAGTATGGCAGTGAACGCGAAAATTGATCTTGCAGGGCCAGATCAGCGTGGTCTCGCCGTCGGCATTGATGAGGCGTTCGGGTACACTGGTCTTGCGGTCGGTGCGTGGATTACCGGCGCGATCGCCGCTCAGACGAGCCTTCGCCCACAGCCGTTCTACTTCCTCGCTGTCGTAGTGGTGCTGGCATTTCTCATCTCGATCACCCTCGTCAAGGAGACGGTTCAGTACGCACTGGCAGAGGGTGACGAGGACCATCACGACGCGAATTTGCCGTTCAACGAAGTGCTGAAGCGAGCGACCTATGGTGATCGAACATTATTTGCGGCTGCACAGGCGGGTCACATAGAGAATTTCGTTGATACGTTGTTCTGGATTGGTGTCCCGCTCTACCTCACGAGTCAAGGGTTGGGTATCGCGGCTGTTGGTGTTGTCGTTGGCGTCCACAGTGCGATGTATTTCCTCCAAATCGGGACTGGAGGGCTTGCAGATCGAATCGGTCGGCGACCGCCAGTGATTGCGGGCATGTTTGTGGCTGGTATCGGTGTCTTAGGGATGACAGTCGTCGACGGATATCTTCTGTGGGCGGTAATGGCGGGTATTTCGGGCGTTGGAATGGCGTTGCTCTATCCGAATCTGATGACGGTTCCGGGAGATGCGGCACATCCAACGTGGCGTGCGTCTGGCATGGGTGTTTACCGGATGTGGCGTGACTCTGGCTATGCCGTCGGAGCGATTCTGATTGGGCTTGCGATGCAATTCGTGAACATCGAAGCTGCCTTCTATATGACCGGGGTGTTAATGTTCGTCTCCGGCGGCCTTGTGTACCTCTGGATGGAAGAGACGCACCCCGACTTCGGAACGCACGAACCGCCTGCGCCAGCAACTGATGTACCTGATCAACTCGTTACCGAGGACTAGGCGTAGCTGTCTACTACGCAAAGGATCTTCGCATGTCCTAATGTAGTACAGTTGCGACAGGTCGAGACGACAACGAGACTACGTATCGTAAGCAATCGAACGATCCCACTCCACCGAACATATGATCTACATGGATCACGCAGCAACGACGTATACTTCCACTCGAATACCCGTTAAGTCGGCGGGGAAAATCCACGTCGACATAGACGACCTCAGCTTGGATCTGGTGAGTTTGAGCGCCCACAAGTTCTACGGCCCGAACGGCGTGGGCGCACTCTACGCCCGCGACGGCGTCGAATTAGAATCACTTATCCACGGCGGTGGGCAGGAACGCGGCCTTCGCAGCGGCACCAAGAACGTTGCCGGTCTCGTCGGGATGGGGAAAGCCGCCGACCTCGCGATGGTGGTGTGTAGTGCACTTCCGCCTTGTGCAACATGGAGCAGTGAGACACATGGCTCCAACCCATCCACTCTTCTTGGGTGAGTGTATTCTCACCTGAACTGATAAGCGGAAATGGATTCAGCTGGGTCGCCGCCCTCGGGGAAGCACGAAATTTGTTCGGAGAGGACTGAACTGGATGGCATCGGGGAACATCTTTACACGATGGGCCACCTATCTAGCGGTGTGATGACCCAGAGATCCGCCCGGATCGTCCGGGAGCTGCACGATGAACCTCACATCGAGGGCAGCCGTCTCACCGTCCGATACATCAAAGAGCGCGTCGAAGGGCTTAGTCTGGACCCTCAGACCGTTGCCGATCGTCACAATCTCGACGTGGCCGACGTGTACCACGCCCTCGCGTACTACTACGACCACCCCAAGGAGATGCTAAAGGTCGAGCAGCGCCGTCAGGCGCGCATTGAGGAGAGTGCCGAGACGGCAATTACTGGCCCGGAGGATCTGTGAGGGGTTTCCTCTGTGTGCTTTCGTGTCCTCCTTGACGAGAACGTTGAGCGGCAAGCAATGCAGATGCTGACCAAGATGGGTCACGACATCGAGATGGTCGTCGATGTCGACTCACTTTGTAGAGTATCGACAAGCGTCTGAAACGCCGAGAGGACGGTGTCACTCGACGTAACGAGGTACGGAAATTCGTCGAGAGCGATCAGTCGCTTGCTGTCAGCGAGTGTTTCGCCAAGATAGTCAGCTACGTCGTGCCAGTCGTCGAGCCGTGGCACTCGCTCGTCGCGGTAGACTGCGGAGTTCGTCGGCGAGTTTCTCCTGCTGGACTTTTGCGGAGTCCTGTGTGGCGAGATGATACAGATGCTCTTTCCCGTTACAGAATGCTTTGATGAGTTCGGTTTTTCCGACGCGCCGCCGACCATAGATGATGACGAGACTGAAGTAATCGCGCTCATATTCGGTGTGGAGTACGTCGAGTTCGTCGTCTCGGTCGTAGAACATTCGTACGATAATGCTCACTACGATAATGACTTAGTTGTTTTCACCAATTCTGGTTCTCTCTGTCTTGACTGTCTCCAATCGTGGGCCGAGAGCGATGGTTCGTTAGATGCCTGTTCTTCAGATCACCGTTTAGCGGCCAACATCTCTCAACTGATGTTTCGGTGCTTCTCATGCGTATTCGATGGTGAATGGGCGTTGTTCTTCGGTCAGTTTTCCTTCGACTACTATATTAGGCAGTAGAAGAGCCGTCAGCCTCTTCGATACGCAGCAACCTGCCGCAATCGCCACAGCATTACTCGTCGAGCTGCGTGACTACCATTGAGCGGCGATAGCGCGGGAGTCACCTACCGCATTCAGTGCAGACCACCTATCAGTTCGGCGTCTTAAACCGCTCGCAGTAGTAGTGTCAAGCGCGTCGGTCCAACGGTCGAACGTTCGGCCGTGGTCAGCGTCGCCGAACTTATGGAACTGCCAGGCGTGAATGAGTTTGTACCGGACGATGGAACTGAATTGCTCCCACCCGTGTTTTGCGTAGGCCTTCCAGGTCAACGCAATCCCAATCTTGTCCGTTGTAGGGTCCTACTTCGTGACGCCTGCTTGCTGTTGTGCTCTGTGTGAGATCATCCAGTCGATCGTTTCGACCGGCAGATCAGAGGAATACTCGGTGGTGACGTCGGCCGCGTGCTGTTGTGTTCGGTCGAGGAGGGCTGTTGGTGTCTCGATTATCGGTCGAAGTATCCGCACTTTCCGTCAACGTTCGCTGGTCGGTGATGTCCGAAAACGTCGATTGGCGTGACATAGATAAAAAATACTAGAGCGGTGGTTCGTTCGGCAGTTCCGCCAATCCTGTTTGCATGCACGGCCAGCACGGGAAGCCACCGAGGCCGTCACAGTCGCAGCCTTCAGAGTCGACATCGTCTTTGTCCTTGGATGAGAAGACGTCGAGTGTTCCGTCGTCAGTTACGTTTTCGACGCCCGCCATGTGTTTGCAGAACGTGCTTAGGTGACCGTGGTGCGGGCAAGTGCAAGCCATCGCGTCATCGGTCACGTCGTCCAGCGTGACGACGTATTGCTGCTCAGCGGGGTTGTCGTGGCTCTCGTTGGTGACTTCCACTATTCCAGAGGGATCGGTGTTGAAGGAGAAGTCATCTACTGGAGATAGATTACAGGAAAAGCTCTTATATGGCAAGAATAGTAGTCTCTGCTGTTGGTACTGGGTTTAGCTTACAAGATTCGTTGGGCGGCCCAAATGATAACGGCAGCAATAATGAGCATGACGCCGATCCCTGACGTTGCTGGTTCTGGGAAAATAAAGAGAATAATACCAGCGAGAAGCAGTAGTCCTACGAGTCCGAGGCCAGCTATGTTACTGTTGCGCACCATAGTTACCATATTTTGCCGGTAAAGATATGCATTTTGGCAGAGTGTTGAAGTATTGTCCAAATCTCACGGCGATACGCAAGTCAGAATTTCCTACAGCGACCGCTCAGTGGGTGGCGGATACGCTCGAGGTTGAGCGGTCGTCTGCGCATCGACGGCTTGAGGGGGTTACAGGAGGATGGGAAGGTTGAGCGAGGAAATTGAGTCTGCGAGTTGTTATCTGGTGGATTTCGGAGGAATAGAGCAATAGATACCCTCCGAGAATTTTATACTGACTAGTTTCGATTGACTCCGAGCGAAGGTAGCATCGTGGTGGCGAATTGCTGCCAGTATTGTGAGTGCTCCATAGAGTGATGCCGCCATGTCTGATAGACTCGTACTTTACACTGGAAGTGATGGTGTTTCGGTCACTTCTGCATAGATAAGTGGAAGTGGACCATCCCGGGGGTGACTCAAAAAAAGATGCATGAACGCTATCCACCAACTCCACTAAAAACGAAATCGGCCTACTCAGCAGTCTTCTTTGTCGCCAGTACCCGACTTTTCACCACTCGAACTCCCGTCTTCATCCGACGAGCCACTGGATTTCCCGCCGTCATTTGGTGTGGTCGTCGTGTTGTCACCACTAGAGTCTGAATCGCTACTACTATTGTCGCCTTCGGATGTTGTCGGTGATGGTTTCCCCGGCTCTCCATCGTCGTCGACTATCTCGTTTTTCACGATAGGGAAACAATTACTGGGACCGTCTACGGCCCACATGCGCAACTCTACCCTCCCGTATGTATTTACGAGAACCTCGAACGTGGTTTCACTATTTGCATCGACGGTCACCGTCCCTTGTCCGACGGTCGTCACTACATTACTATACCCAAGTTTGAGGGCTTTGTCTTCATGATTCGTGACGCGGAAAGTCGCAAAAGTTTCTTCGTCGGGGTCGGTTGTCCCGACAGCTTCAATTTCAATGTTGGGACAGTCTTTGTCAGATTCTTCCTCAGTCGTTGTTGTTTCTTCTGGGGTTGTCGTCTTTGTCACAGGAGCATCCTCGCTCGTCGCAACTTCCTCACCTTCCGGCGTAAGAAGTGCAACAACGTCTGAGCCGTCATTTCGGAGGACACTTCTCTTGTAATCAAGCGTCTCATCGGCATTGGGCACGTCTTCGGCACCGGTCGCAACTGTCAACGTCCCACCAGCAGGAATCGTCACGTTTTCACCGAGTGCTTTCCGCTGATCGGTACCGTCGTTCTCATACTCAAACGCAACCGTGTAGCCAGAGACGTCAACATCCTCACTTCCGTTATTCGCGAAGACGACGTATTCACCTTCGTAGTTGACCTCTTTCACTTCGATGTTGGTGTCTGCTTGGCCGAATACTTGTGTCGCACCGAAACCGACTGTTGCTACTGCCCCAAGTCCCACCAGGACATTCCGTCGTGTGTTGTTCATGGTACCACCAATCCAACATCTGCATGATGGTAAATACTTTCTGTATTTGATCTATGAGGGAGTGGTCAATAAATGCGGATGATTGCGATGTGTCCCAGTTTCGGTGACGCAACCAATTCGAAACCGTCCTCACATCAATCCTCTAGTGCTTGCATACATAGACCCCCAGTCCACGACGGACAATCTCGTGCTCCCCCGGTTATCTTCCTTGAAGCGATCTTATCGAACAGTCGCCGTAGGTGGGATATCCAGTAACCCTAACCCATCTGAATACGAATCGACTTTCGAAACCAAATCATGAATCTCATGCGCCTCCTCGACGAATTGCGTATTCTCAGTCAGAATGGGGTAGAGTATGCCGATAACCCGTACGACAAAGAACGCTATGAACGGATACTTACGCTAACGAGTCTGTACTATGGAAAGGCGCTCTCGCTTCCCCCTGCTGAAGTTCGCAATCGGTTTGCCGCTGAACTTGGACATATCACGCCAAAAGTGGGAGCAGAAGCAGCGATATTTAATTCTGCAGGAGATATCCTGTTGATGCAACGCGCTGACGACGGCACGTGGTGTCTGCCCTGTGGATGGGTTGATCCAAACGAGTCGCCTGCTGCCACTGCAATTCGAGAGACCAAAGAGGAGACGGGCCTCAACGTTGATGTGATCACATTAGTTGATGTATACTTCCATGCTCCAAGTGCCAAATTTGGTCCACACGGCCGCATCGACATCCTTTATTACTGCTCAATCGTCGACGGATCGCTCAGACTATCTCATGAAGGTGAAGCTCTCGAATACTGGAACATAGACGATGTTCCTGTCTGGCACAAACAGCATGAAACGTATGCGCGGGACGCCGAGCATGCATGGAGCGAGGATACTTGCCCTGAAAAGTAAGGCTTTACGCTTGTTTCTACATAATATGTTTCTTGACGTTTGAATGGCGGAATGACTATGTTAATGGCTCACATCTCTTCGGTGAAATGGTTCGACCGGCGATTCAACTATACACTCTCCGTGATCTCGAGGAACCGCTGACAGAAACACTCCATCGGATTGCCGATAAAGGATACGAAGGCGTTGAATTCGCTGGATTAAGCGACGAGTCGCCCGAAGCTATCGCCAACGCGCTTGACGACACTGATCTCAGACCTGTCGGTGCTCACGTCGGCCTCGACATACTTCAGACCGACTATGAGGAAACAGTTGAGTCATACCAAACCTTGGATTGTGAACGTATTATTATCCCCTCCTACGGCGAGGATGGCTTCACTTCCGAATCTGCGGTTTCAGAAGCTGCAAGCCGACTTCTAACGCTTTCAGACAGCCTCATTGACGAGGGCTTCGAAGTACACTATCACAACCATACTTATGAGTTCACAGAGTTAGCAGGTGATTTTGACACCGCATATGACGCGTTTGCCGCACAGACAGACGATCGACTCGGTCTTGAGTTCGACGTTGGACTTGCGCGTCATGGCGATGTCGATCCAACATTGTACCTTGACCGCTATTCCGATCGGATCTCGCTGATTCACCTGACTGATACGATCCCTGGTAAGGACAACTCACTCCATGTCAACCTCGGTGAAGGCGTTGTCGACCTCAATGCATGTGTTCGTGCAGCCGTCAGCGCCGACGCAGAGTGGCTCATTTATGAAAATGGTCTTACAACTAATCCAATTGCCACACTCACCTCAAGCATGACTCGTATTCAGGAACTGCTCAACACCGCCTGATATCTATATTATCTGGATTATAGGCGTAAAAGCCCCCTCGTTAACGGGGGATACAGTGCCATCATTGTCTTACTTGCGCGAGACTACCGTCTTGCAGGCCCACAGAATCGATAAAGCAGTTACCCACCCAATAGAGACGTTACTCCTTGAGCGACTGACTTGCACTGGGTGCGAGTTCACAATACTTATCCCAAGTGCTATAAGACGTATCCCTATGTCTCGCATCGTCACGGTTGGAAGGAGGGCGGCGGTGCAAGCGCATGTTGAACGCTACAAACGGTTCGGCGAAATGACCGTCTGTGGAGCTGTCGGACCTGCCGATGAATCACTTGACGATCTCGACGTACCAGTCTACGATTCACTAGCCCACGCGCTTTGCGACGACGTAGATGGGGTGGACATCTGCGGACCGGGCGCAGCCTACGACAACATGATCAATGCAGCTCGTGATGCGGGGATTCCAATTCGCTGTGATCCGCCATTCGCGCTTGATGAGACACAGTTCGATCGACTTGTCTCAGGAGCGTCGAACGAGAACGGATGGTTGATGGCGCACTCCCCCCACCGCTTCTCACGGCTGTACAGCCAACTTCGGTCAGACGTTGAAGCAGGTGCTATTGGAACAATTGGCGTTGCCAGAATCAAACGAACCGCACCCTTTGGCGGTCTCGGATGGAACACTTCGTATGACGGTGTCGCGGCCGCTACCGACCATGTGGAGGCGCTTTGCTCTGTTCTCGCTCATGATATTGACGTTCTTGATTGGACATTCGGTACTGTTGGGCGTGTCTTCGCTCGGGCTCGCTTTAGCGAACGATACGACCATGCACATGCTGTGCTCACATTCCAAGACGGTGGACGAGCGACCATCGAAACGACCTGGAGCAAGGAAGAAACTCCTTCACCACGCGTCAGTGTCGAGTATAGCGGCAATCACGGGCGTCTCAGTTTCAATGAGCGTGATGCATCAACTGCACTCCAAGAAAAGTCAAAGCCACTAAACGTAGATCCGCCGGAAAACGACTGTCGGGGTCGATTGCTGCGCGAGTTCATCACCCATATTCAGAACAGTGAAAAGCCCCCATTAGATATTACTCCGATCAATGCCTCGCAAGTCACAATCGCTGTACGCCAGTCTGTCGACGAGCAGGTACCGATTACAATCGCTGAGGAATCGTTATGACCGTTCCCATTGGTATTTGTTCGACCGCCCACGTTAACGCAGAGGTGTACGCAGCGCTTCTATCAAAATTACCAGAAGTCGACCTTGTTGGAATCTCCGAGCAGACGGCTGATCAAGCGCGTAAACGAGCGAACGCCGTCGGTACATCGGCGATGTCGCATCGTGAACTGATGCAGATAGCCGAAGGGGTAGTTATCTGCTCGACAACTACTGCTCACGACGAGTTAATCGACCTTGCACTTCAGCATAATGTTGCTTTTCTTTTAGAAAAACCAATCGCAACATCACTAGCGGAAGCGAAGTCAATACACAAGCGGTGCGCCGAAAGCGACGTCATCACGGGAATGGCAATGCCGCTTCGTTATAGTCACCCGATGCGGCAACTCAAAGAGCGATACGAAGCAGGATCAGTCGGCGAACTCGTCGCAGTCTCGGGAGTAAACCGCGGTCGGATGCCGGGTGGATGGTTTGTTGATCCTGAACTGGCTGGTGGTGGAGCCATTGCCGACCACACAGATCATATCGTCGATATTGTGCGGTGGATTACCGGTGAGGAGGTTCAAGAGGTGTACGCCGAAACGGATACCCGATTCTACGATCTTCCGGTTGAAGACGTGAATTTGTTGTCGATGACGCTCTCAAACGGCGCCTCATTCTTCCTCGATGGGTCGTGGAGCACGCCACAGAAGGACTCATTTTGGGGTGATGGTAGGGTCGAACTCGTAGGGACAAAATCAACGTTTTCGGCGGACTGCTTCGGTTACCGGTATACACGCGTCAAAGATACCGCTCACGGAAAGCACAATGAATCCATTTACTGGGGCGCTGACCCGAACAACGCCTTGTTACGAAATTTCGTCATGTCTATTCGTGGAGAGTCCGCCCCTGCAACGACCCTCGAAGATGCTGTGCAGACTGCTGCAGTTATTGATGCTGCGTACGAGTCAGTCGAACAGGGCCAACCAGTTACAGTCAAATATTAATCAATTTCCCGATATCATAGAAATTCTATCAGCTTGTTGGAGCGGTGGTTTCGGCTGTTTCGACGGCGACAGATTCGGTTCGTTCCGCGGACTCATAAGCCGCTTCGACGACAGCAACGTCGTTGACGGCGTCTGCGCCCGTTTTAAGTGGTGGCCGATTCTCCGCAACGGCGTTGACAAAGTCGGCGACAAGCCCCTCGTCAGGATTTGACCCCCAGTACACCGACTGAATCCCAGGGGCACCAGTATCACGTGTTTGTTTTATTTTTTGGTCGAAGCAGTCAATGGAGACAACCCCTTCTGTACCAACAAGTCGAAGCGTCGCGTCCCCCCAGAAATCCCATTCGTTGGGTTTGCTCCACGACCCGTCGAGGACAAACTCCGTTCCGTCGGTGAGTGTCATCGATAGGAGGTTCACATCCTCGACAGAAATGTCGTGGAATCGAGTATCTGTTTCTGCGTATATTTCTTGGACCTCTTCACCAGTAATCCACCGCACAATATCGAGGATGTGTACTGAGTGGTCCATCACTGCGCCACCGCCAGACGCTTCGCTGTCGACGAACCATCCACCAGGCATTTGTCCGCGATTCGTTCCACTGAGGAATTTCAGCTCTCCAAGCACACCATTTTCCATTGCCGTTTTTGCGTTCCGGACTGGTTGGCTGAAGCGAAGTGGCATCGCCACACCAAGGTTGATATCTGCTTTTTGACAGATATTGACCATTTTCTGCGCTTCGGTAACTGTCGGTGCTAATGGTTTCTCGCAGAGAACATCAACGCCAGCGTCAGCAGCGCGTTCAACCCACGCGGCGTGATCAGTGTTCGTCGAACAGACGATGACGCCGTCTGCCTCGGCAAGCAACTCGTCAGGGTCGAGGTAATCGACGCCGTACTCATCAGCTTTTGCACGTGTGTTGTCGATGTGGTCACCGACATCTGTAACGCCGACAAACTCGGCGTTTGACCGATCAGTTAGCGAGGCGGCATAGGAGTCAGCATGAAGATGCGCGGTCGAACAAATACCGATTCGTACAGTCATGCGCCCACCTCCATAGGTGAGACAGGTTCACCGCGTTCGCTTGACTCGATAGCCGCGAGAGCGATTCTGACCGCTTGACGCGCATCATCGGGTGAGATATTTGGGTCGTATCCGTTCTCAGCACAGTCAATGAAGTGTTCGAGTTCCTTCGTGTACGGACTCTTTGCCAGCGGACTGACAGGGGCATTCGTTCCCTTTGCGCCACCAGAGATACGGACTGCATTCTCATCTCGTGCGTCGAACTCTAACAAGCCCTCGTCTCCGGCGAATTCATAGCTGGTAATAAAGGGTGATCCTTCTGGGTAACCCCATGACGCCTCAACATGAGCAGCCGTTCCATCTTCAAAGCGCAATAGCACCGAAGAATGCTCATTCAGGTGGCCATCGTCCCACTCAACTGTGCGGGCGAACACGTGATCAACCTCCCCAACGACCCAGCGAAGATAGTCGAAGTCATGAATTGCCATGTCAAGTAGTACGCCTCCACTCTGTTCTTTGTCACTGAACCATGAGTTAGTGCCATATCGCGGTGGCGATGAGAGGCGTTCGGTGTGTAGTGTACCTACTGTACCGACTTCACCGGCGTCGATACGTCGTTTCGCCTCAACATACTCGGGAAAGTATCGAAGCACATGGCCGGTCATAAAGGTGATGTTAGTATTGCCCACTATGTCGACGATTGCGTCCGCGTCTTCTGCAGTGCGAGCAAGTGGTTTTTCACAGAACGTATTCAGTTCGTGCTCGACGGCCGCTTCGACGAATGGTCGGTGCGTCGGCGTCGGAGTACAAATATCAACGGCCGTGATGTCGGCTTCGGCCATCATCTTCTCAGCATCGTTGTAGACGTCGGCATCCGCTGTGTTTTCCGCCGCGAAGGTCTCTCGGTCATCATCAAGCGATGCGACCGCAACCACCTCGGCATCCGCGATTTCTTGGTAACTGGTAGCGTGAGTCATGGCCATAAAGCCACTACCCACTAACCCAATTCGTTGCATTCAGCTCTAACGTGCGGAACTATCAGTATTAAAACTTCCCCAGCAAGGAATCGTGTATAAACAACTATAGGTCGGGTGATCCGTTGAACCCTCGCTGTATCCTTTAGATATTCGACCAAGTAGTTGTAGTCGTACCCGACGTAATGCCGATCCGAGCAAACCGGTCGCTATTCTCAAACGCTGAACGGATAACCGATGGGTCTTCAAGGAGGCGATGCCGGAGATAGCTCCCACGGGCCCGTCCACCACCTGTCCGAGTGATTTCGAGCACTTCAAGGAACTCCCACTCTCGCAGGAGGTCGTGGATGCGCCGCTTCGAGAGCGTCTCTAAGCCCGACTCGGCGCAGATATCCTCGTAGGCAGCATACACCTCTGGTGTTTTAAACGTCCGCGTCTTCTCGACAAGTGCTAACGAGACGACTGCGAGTAGCGTCGCTTTTTGCTGAACCGTCGATCCAGCGAGGAGTGCGTTGACTCGGTCACGCTCGGCTAAGTTGTTGGCGCTGTGTACGTGCTGGATAGTGATTTTGTCTGCTTCGTTCATCGTGGCAAGTTCACCAGCGTGGCGAAGCAGGTTAATCGCCTTTCGCGCGTCACCGTGCTCGTCTGCAGCGAGAGCTGCACACTCCGATACCACGTCGTCGGAGAGGACACCGCTGTTGAAGGCGTTTGACCGACTTCGAATTATCGTACGGAGAGCGTCGCGGTCATACGGTGTGAAGATGATTTCGCGCTCTTGGAGGCTACTTTTGACACGCTCTTCGAGCCGATTCCGATATTTGATTTTATTGCTGATGCCGATAATGCCAACTGAACAGCGCTCAAGTTTGTTGGCTTCAGTCGCACGCGATAGCTGCATAAGGAAGTCCGTTCCCTCTAGCCGGTCGAGTTCGTCGAGCACGATAAGCACGGCGTCAAAGCGTGCATCGAGAGCTTCCCAGAGAAGGCTGTAATAGCGCGAGCGTCCAAGTCCAGTTTTAGGAACGACGAATCCAGTCACTTCTGAGTCATTCAGTCCTCGTACTGTTGCTCTAATCGCACGAGTCTCGGTATTCTCTTGGGAACAGTCGACGATAACGCGGCCCACCGAGACATTGTTTTCCGCCGCTTCGACGAGTCGACGCGTCGTGTATCGGGCACACAGTGACTTACCGGTGCCTGTTTTCCCGTATAAAAAAACATTGCTTGGTGCTTCCCCGATGATAGCAGGATTGAGGGAGCTTGCCAGACGGCGAATCTCCTCATTGCGAGCAACAATGTGGTCAGGACCAGGGACATACCCGACATCGAGAAACTGTTTCTTTGAGAAGACGTGATCCTGTACGCTAAATGTATCTCCAAGAGCGCTTGCGTTTTCGATTGGTTCGTTGGTCCCTGTCATACTTTGATGGTACATAGACATCCATGATAAAGTTTGACAAAACAAACATTTCTATGATAAATCTAACGGGATTTCGGTCGTATAAGCCCGCTCCAGCCATTTCAGGATGGTACCCCCGCCCCCCATTTCACCTGTATCGGGTTACAATCCTATGATTGTAAAGAAAACAGAGGGACATTGTCACCTCACTTTAGATACATATTGTGAAAGCTAGGCAAGTCGCTCGCTGACTACATAGAATATACTAGCGCCGAACATTATAGCGAAAAAGGACTAACTATACTGAGCCAAGAAACTCAGTGGCGCTCTTATGGAGCGGAACGAAGCCTTCGGCGAATTTAACGCCTCGAGTACGACCAAGCACTCGGGCCTCGGCGCGTACGTCCTCAATGAGTCCGTCGAACTCTGCATCAATACCACCGTGCTCTTTGAGCCATTCGACCTGGGATTCGTGTTTGAGAATCGCCTCTTCTTTCGTCGACTGATAGTTACCGATGTCAATGTACGTCTCAGGCTCGAACGAGGAGGTCGGCTTGCCGAAATAATAGACGTTCTGTGGTTCCCACGGTTCTGACTCCGTCTCTAGCAGTGGGAGCGAGCACATGTAGTATGCATCGCTTACCAGCCGAGAGGTTGTTCGGTGGTCAGGATGCATATCGTCGCGGAAGTGCGTGAGTACGATGTCTGGTCGGTGTTCTCTGAGCACGTCCACTAATTGAAGTCGGTTTTCCATCGAATATGTGATGCGACCGTCTTCAAAATCGAGAAATAGTGCTTTAGCCCCGAGCGTTTCAGCAGCGGCTTCAGCTTCATCTTCGCGCGTAGCTGCCAGTTGTGCTTCGGTTGTGTCGAAGCCACCATATTCGCCACGGGTCATGTAGACTATCGTCACGTCGTCGCCACGGTCAGCGTGCTTAGCGAGCGTCCCGCCACAGAAGATATCCGCGTCATCAGGATGTGCAACTATTGCTGTGAGATGCATACGCAAGGAAATTCAAGCCAAGTGGATAATAAACATTGCGCCGACTGGTTGCTGGCACAACATTTGATATCATCATGACCCATACATAAACGAGAGGTAGGAGTCGATACCATGCTACTCGCGCTACGAGAACAGATGGTTCAGGTCGGAACAGACGCGCGGTGGCATTCGTTCAGGTGCCGTTCGGTATGGTGGCACTTCGGCGGTCACCCATCCGTCGTAACCAATGGCTGTCAGCGCCTCATTGACGGCCGTCCAGTCGACATCACCTTCCAATGGGTAGGTGAAGGCGTCTATTGTATCGACATCGGTTCGGTAATCCTTTACGTGGATACGCTCGATTCGTTCGCCAAGGATTCGAATCCATTGCTCCGGGTGGCCAAACCGTTTGACGTTTCCTACATCGAAGTACGCTCCGACCGGCCCGGATTCCGATGCTTGGTCGATGAATTCGGCAAACTCCAACGGTGAGAGCAGAAAGTCGTTCCAGACATTTTCTACGCAAACGACCACGTCGTACTTAGACCCAATTACGGCGAGGTGTCGAACTGAGTCTAGTGCACGGTCGTATGCCTTGTCGTACGGTGTCTCTTCATTGACGATAGCTGGAACGATAAGCACGGCTCCAGCATCGAGTGTATCTGCAACTTCGATCATCCGTTCACCAGCTTCGATGCCAGCTTTGCGTGTCTCTTCATTTGTACTTGATAACTGCTGCTCCCAGTGAAGCGTTGTTGAGACGGCAGGCACATCGAGACCCAGTCCAGCAATTTGGTCGGCGAACTCATCGACTGCCTCGTCATCCCATAGCGGTCCGTCGCTGGTTAAGTTCGGTTCAATACCGTCATACCCGGCATCTGCGAGTAGTTCGGCATTTGTTTGGAGACTATTCTCAGGAAACCCCATTTGATTGAGTGCAAATTTCATGTACACCAACGTGGCTTCTACACTGGTTTATAGATTTGTGTGACAACCACTTTCTCCATGCAGAAGCGGATACTTTTAACATCTCCTAAACGAGATATGTGATAACGTGACGCTCTCGATAGGGTTCATTGGCGCCGGAGGTATCGCCTCGGTTCACTTGGAAACGCTTGACAATGCGATAGATGGGGAGTTGAAAACCCACAATGGAGACCCTATCGACGTAGAGCTGGCAGCCATCGCCGACATAGATGAGAGCCGAGCACGGGAGGCTGCTGCCTCTCGCAATGCCGCGACCTATACTGATGGAATAGAACTTCTTCAGTCCGAGTCAATCGACGCAGTCGTGGTGGCTGTTCCGCCGTTTGCCCATGGCGATTATGAACGGACAGCGGCGAAGTACGGCGTCGATCTCTTCGTTGAGAAACCAGTTGACCTTTCCATCGACACAGCACGCGAGACGGCACGACAAATTGAGGAATCGAATATCCTCGCACAGGTTGGCTATGTCTGCCGCTATGGACGGATAACAGAGCAAGCACTGGAGCTGCTCGATGGCCGTCAAATCGGTCACATTGATAGCACGTACTGGGCTCCGATTCCCGAAACATCGTGGTGGCGAGAGCAGACGCGCTCGGGCGGACAGATTGTCGAACAGGCGACACACGTCTACGATCTGCACCGATATCTTGCAGGTGAAGTAACGGACGTGACTGGAAGCGGAACTGAGCAGTTGCTCGCCGACGAAATCGACTTTCAGGACACAACGTCGGTGACGCTCGACCATGAGTCGGGTATCGTCTCACATATTTCCTCGACCTGCACCTCCCCTACCTTCCGTTTCGAGGTGCGTATCGTCGCTGAGGATGCATACCTCGAACTTGACTACTTTGATCACTCGCTTTCGGGCATCGTCGACGGTGACTCAGTTCAATTTGAGACCGATGACGACTGGTATTTTCGAGAGTTCAATGCGTTCATTCGTGCAGTGGCCGAGCGTGACAGAACTCGGAGCAAGACGCCAACAGGTGTTGACGTGCGATCGGACTTCGAAGACGCCGTAAAAACGCTTGATCTCACACTTACCGCACGCGAAGCCGCTGAATCATACGAATGATATTGTACGGATAGTCTATGGTGATGATCGCCTCAACTCATGAAGTCACCTGTAAATTTATAATGGTTGATCGCAATTCGGCATGTAGTGACTTTGCATGGGTAAGTTAGACATCCGCAATTTACGGAAAGAGTTCGCGGACGAGAACCAATCGATCATTGCCGTTGACGATCTGAATATCGACGTTAAAGATGGGGAGTTCCTCATTTTTGTCGGTCCATCAGGATGCGGAAAATCGACGACACTTCGTTGCATTGCCGGACTAGAATCGGTCACCAGCGGCGAGATCATTCTCAACGGTGACTCTATCACGAATCAACCGCCTACCGAGCGCGACATCGCGATGGTCTTTCAGAACTACGCGCTGTACCCGCATATGTCCGCCCGACAAAACATTGGCTTTGGGCTTAAAATGTCGACGAATATGTCGGGAGATGAGATCGAGCAGCGCGTAGAGCAGGTGGCAGAGATGATGGGAATAAATGATTTGCTTGACAAAAAGCCCGGAGAGCTCTCGGGCGGTCAACAACAACGCGTCGCACTTGGACGCGCCATTGTACGGGAACCAGAAGTATTCCTGATGGACGAACCGTTGTCGAACCTTGATGCGAAACTTCGGACGACAATGCGTACTGAGCTTCAGAATCTCCAGCAGGAACTCGGAATCACCACAATCTACGTTACGCACGATCAGACCGAAGCGATGACGATGGGCGATCGAATCGCTATCCTCGACGGTGGTGAGCTTCAGCAACTTGGGACGCCGTTAGAGTGTTATTATGAGCCAGCCAACCGGTTTGTCGCGGGGTTCATTGGCTCGCCGTCGATGAACTTTTTCGAGGTTGAGTACACCGATGGCAAACTGATTCATGATGGCTTCCAGCAAGAACTGTCACAGAAAACCCGCGAAGAACTTGTCGGACACGAAGGCCCATTGACGCTCGGTATTCGTCCCGAAAGCCTTGAAATAGCTTCAAACAACGAACCCGGTTCGATTTCAGCTCCGGTTTCTGTAACGGAACCAATGGGAGAGATTACCTACGTTTACGTCGATATTGGCAACAAACCGTGTACAGTGACGCTCACCGGAGAGCAGATAGTCGAGACCGGAACAACGCTCAACCTTCACATCCCTGAAGAAAAGATGCATCTCTTCGATGCTGAAACCGGCGAGACAATCAAATCGCGAAACGTTTCCGCTGCTACCAACGTCGACATCAACGCTCGCGCCTGAATTCGACAATTCGCACATATTGATGTTATGTGTGCTTTGATCCAAAACTGGCAAGACTCTGTCTAGATATGTTATAACGTACCGAAGGTTTATTGTACAGTACCTATATCTTTCCTCAAGGGTAGCATGAGCAACAGACATCTTACTCGACGACAGATCATCACCATGGCCGGTGCGGCCGGTGCAGCAAGTCTAGCTGGCTGTTCGGGCAGTGGTAATGGTAACGGCAATGGCTCCGGTAATGGAGGCGGAAACGGTGAAGCATCGGCGACGCTATGGGCGTGGAACGATCCTGGGCTTTCACCAATACGTAAAAAACAGGCAAAGGATCTTTCAAAAAAGAGCGACAAAATTGCCGACATCAGCTGGGAGTACTATCCGTTCGAGAACTACCTCGCGAAGGCAACAACGGCCATCCCTGCCGGAAATGCCCCAGATAGCCTGGCGCTTTCGGTCCTCTGGGTTCCACGGTTTGCAGACAAAGGTGTTGCACTCAACCTCGAGGAGAATGGTTTCAAGGCAGACGACTATGTTTCGGCTGCAAGGAGCAACGCCAGTTACAATGATACACTGTGGGCAGTGCCATGGTACGCGGACTGCCGCTTAGTCGCAATTAACAAAAAAATGTTCAAGGAGGCAGGGCTGAAAGTCCCCGACCCAACGCGTCGTCCCAGCTGGGAGGAATTCGGCTCTTGGGTTGATACCCTAGCCAAAAAGCATGGAACCGGTTATTCGATGTCGGCAGGCGAAGGGTTTGACTGCTTCGCGCTTTCAAACGGAAGCGGCTATCTCAACGACGACGGGACGAAGGCGATTATCAACAACGATGCTGCACTTGAGGCAGCGAACTTCCTGCAACCCAAGATTGTCGAGGACAAGTCGATCATTGCACGTAACCCAGGCGGAACGATGGCTATTGAGGACCTCCTCGCTGGAGAGTCGGCGATGTGTTTCGCTGGGTCATGGCACTATCCGCGTCTGCGAGACAGTGGACTTGACTGGCAATATATCCCATACCCCAGTGGCCCGAAGGTAAATAAAAGCCACACGTGGAGTGCTGGAGTGTTCTATAGCGTTCCAAGTCGCGGCGGTGCGAACAAGGACCTCGGACTCGAATGGCTAAACTACATTAACTCGATGGAAGTTCAAAAATCTGTGACAAAATCCATGGGTGGCTTTCCTGGCCGTAAGGACGCATATGAAACGGACACGTTCAAACAATTCATCAAAGACAATCCAAAACTGAAGCCGGTCGCTCAAGAGATGGAGAATACGGTTTCGTTCCCAAGCCATCCGGAAGTGTCGAAGATGTGGGATAGTGTGCATACGCAGGCGCAGGCAATGTGGCAGGGGAAGAATCCAAAACAGGCGCTTGATAAGGCAGCTAAAGACATCAACGCATTGCTCTAACCATGGCACAATCGCAAGGATTACAGCGCATTCGACGCCGCTTTACGGGATATTTGTCAGTCTCTAATATCGGGGCGAATGACACCGACTTATCATGGTATGCCATTGTGCTGCCGAAGGTGATCCTCTTTGCAGCGATCCTCCTCGTGCCGTTTCTCGGGGCGTTCTACATCAGTCTTCATGAATGGGGTCCATTAGCACAATCGCATCCATTCATCGGTCTCGACAACTATGTACGGTTGGTCAATGACCCAATCTTTTGGAACGCAATCATCAACACTGCAGGATACAGCTTCGCGCTGCTTATCTTTGACGTACCTATCGCACTCGGGTTAGCGTTGTTATTGAACATGAATCTCCGTGGGACAAAGTTCTACTCTGGTGCGATTTTCCTTCCTGTCGTAACGTCATGGGTCGTCGTCTCACTTATCTGGTCATGGCTCTACAATCCTGAGTACGGTTTATTGAACACTGCCTTGGGAGCTATCGGACTACCGCAATTGTCATGGCTTCAGAGTTCAGACACGGCGTTGGCATCGATCGCACTCATGAGCATCTGGAAACACATTGGTTTCAACATGGTTATCTTCCTTGCTGGGCTGAAAGGTATCCCTGACGATTTTTATGAAGCAGCGATTGTCGACGGGGCGAATCGCTGGGAGCGGTTCCGTTACATCACACTGCCACTGTTGAAGCCGACGACATTCTTCGTGGTCGTCGTGACACTCATTTTCTCGTTCCGCGTTTATACACAAGTATATGTAATGACGCAGGGCGGGCCGGTGCGATCAACCTACACTATTGTCTATTATTTCTGGCAGACAGGGTTCCAGCAGTTCGAGATGGGATATGCAAGTGCGATCGCAGTTGTGCTTTTCCTCATCGTTTTCGGGTTGAGCACCCTGCAACAGCGTACCTGGGGTGATAACGTTGAGTACTGACGAATTTGAGTTCGACGACAATCGACCAAGCGTTGAACAAGAGAAATCACGGTACGATCTGCTCGCGAAGGGCGTCGCCCATCTGATCCTGATCGCTGCAAGTGCGGTTATGACGATCCCATTCATTTGGGCGTTTCTCACCTCTCTTAAGCCGGAAAACAAGATATTCACCACTATCACGCAAATAATCCCAGCAAATCCGACGTTTGCAAACTACGTCAACGTCTGGATGCAAAACCCACTCGACCGCTGGGTCCTCAATAGTCTCGTGTTAGCAGTCGGTGTCGTGTTCTTTACGTTAGTGCTAGATACGCTCGCAGGATTTGCCCTCGCGAAGGGTGACTTTAAGGGCAAATCACTCGTCTACACTCTCGTCATCGGGACGCTTGTCATTCCACCACAAGTGGTGCTCGTCCCACTGTATTTGGAGATGAACGCGATAAATTGGTCGAACACGTACTGGGCAATTATGGTGTTGTATATCGCTAATCCCTTTGGAACATTCATGATGCGTCAGTTCTTCCTTGGTATTCCAGACTCACTTCTTGAGGCAGCGCGGATGGACGGCTGTAGCACAATTCAAATCTATACGCGCATTATGCTGCCACTGGCGAAGCCGGCACTCTCCTCATTAGGTGTGTTCACCTTTATCTTTGTCTGGGGAGCATTCCTCTGGCCGCTGGTCATTCTCAATGATTCGGCGATGTATCCCCTTCAGGTCGGTATTGGGCTGCTCACCGGACGGTACAGCTCGCAGTGGGGACAGCTACTTGCGGCGGTCATCCTCGCCGCATTGCCCGTCATTGCCGCGTATCTGCTTGCACAGCGGACCTTCATGGAAGGTATCGCCCTCACAGGAGGGAAAGGATAGATGCTCCTTGATATTCTCTCTATCGTGTTGCGTCTCGGCTACGCTGGTAAGAACGAGCCAGTTGTCGGTGGTGCGCTCGTCTTCCTTGTCGCCGCGATCGGTGTGCTATACATGTCCTTTGTTCGTGATGAGATGGATGCTGGTCCGTTGATGAAAATTGGGGGTATCCTCCTCCTTGGGATGGCGGTCTTAGCATACTTCTGGCCGATGCGCCCGTGGCCGCACTAAAAAGTACGGACGTTGTTTTAACAAATATACGTATTAAACCACTGATTTAAATATCTTAATAGCCTATCTTACAGTTAGTAGATGTGCTCCCTTGACGCTACGTCGACAACCGAGATCTATAATTAAGAGGGTTCAGTGAGGGAATTGTTCATAACAATTGGCCGCATAATAACTTTCATGAGAATCGCAGTCGGGACGATGAGCCATGAGACTAACACGTTTGCAGCAGGTTCAACCAAACTCGAAGCGTTTTCGACCGCAATTGATGCCGACCTATTGAAAACCAATGAAGTCGGCCGCTCACTTAGCGGCATCGTTGACACGCTTGAAGAGGAGGCTGTCGAAATAGTGCCAACGGTTGGCGCGAGTGCCCTTCCGTCAGCGACCGTCAAACGAGAAGCATTTGACTGGGTGAAACAACGCCTACTTGATCGACTCACCAGCGAAGACGTAGACGGAGTCTGTCTCGATCTCCACGGTTCAATGTTTGTCGAAGGCGAACCTGATCCGGAGGGGGAACTCCTCTCAGCAGTTCGCAATGCTGTTGGCAATGACGTACCAATAACCTCGGCGCTCGATATGCACGCGACCATCACCGAACGAATGGTCGAACAGCTTGATGGCATCGCAGGCTACCGAACTGCTCCACATACCGATGTCTATGAAACGGGGGTACGAGCGGCAAATCTCCTGCTTGCGGCTGTTCGTGGCGAAGCCTCGCTTGTTATGGGGTGGAAACAACTCCCCATGATATTGGCTGGAGAGAAATCCGAGTCCGAGGCCGAACCGATGCGCACGCTCGTCGATCTGCTTCGTAAGGCGGATAGAATTGACGGTGTATACGATGCAAATTACTTTTTGGGGTTCCCATGGGCCGACACGCCCCATATGGGATGTCACTCGCTCGTAACTGGGGGTGTATCGGCGTCAGCTGTCGTCGACGAGACCGCAGCTGAGCTCGCGCAAGAGTTCTGGCAGCGACGACATGATTTTGCATTCACCACAGAGGCACACACGCCATCTACCGCGTTGGATGAAGCAGCAAAGATAAGCGTGCGACCGGTCGTTATCGCCGATACTGGCGACATCCCCGGCGCGGGTGCAGGCGAGAACACAACAAACCTCCTCTCGGAGATTTTAAACCGAACTGACCTCGGAACACCACTGATCGCTATAATTGCTGACGCCGATAGCTATGACATCTGTTATGAAGCAAGCGTAGGAACCACAATCTCCCTTTCACTTGGTCATGTCTATCCCGACAGAACACCGCTCGAAGTTACGGGAACTGTGGTCAAGCACCTCAAAACTGACGCTGTCAGGACCTCTCTTATATCGCTCGACGGCGGCGCAGACGTGGTAATCAGCGATAGTCGGACAAACGTCCACCGTGACCCTGAATTCGTTCGGCGACTCGGAATTGACTTGACGACGCGAGATGTTGTCGTCCTGAAGAGCGGATATCTGAGCCCGGCTTGGAAAGATGTTGCTGCGAAACGACTCTTCGCGTTGACACCTGGCGAAACCAACCAGCGACTTACTCAACTACCGTATAAGCGTATTCCGCGTCCTATCTATCCATTAGACAATGACACGACATGGCCGTCATGAAGTGAGCGTCCACAGCTAGTTGTGAGCCTTGTAAGAAACCAGCCGATCCAATACCGCTTGGGCGTCTGTTGGAGCTGAGAAGCTAGTGACGAGACTACGGAAGGAGATTCAGAACCCGGATAACTATCAACGCGACGAAAAGAAGTCCGCTAACCGCTAGCGCTGAATTGGAAAGCCAACGGTTCTGATCTTCAACTGGAACTCGGTCGGAATGAAGAAGCAACAGGAGAACAACTGCGAGAAACGGCATAAATACCGCGCCGAGTGAAAAACCATAAGCAAACGCCGTGACCGTCTCTTGCGTAAGGACCTCATACTAATCCCAGTTGCAAACTTTCCTCATTTGGTCAAATAAACGACTAACACGCCATCTGGGTGACAAAGAAACAGAAATAAGGACAAAATGAGAATTAAGCTGTTCGTCCGACTTCTATAAACTTTAACCCTATCTTAGGCAAGGTATAGTGTGATTTAAAATAATTTGACAAAAACCAAATTAACTTGCACCGTAGTACAGAGATATCAGAAGTAATACGCACTAAGGTGGATTTGCTAGGAGAATACTTAGTAGTAAACCGCAATCTAATCAACCGTAGATACGAGTATGTATAAATGAAAAGACAGTCGACAAAGATATTATGATTATTTATATATAATATACCATGTTCCTAATATATTGTCTCTTAAACAGTAAGTAACTGCTTAACAAATCTGGATCGAATTCTCAGAACAAGCGCTTGAGAACCTCACCGAAATATCTGACAAGGCGTCTCTCTGTGGAAATGTAATTGCAGCGAGGGAATCATCTCGAAGAATATGGTTGTCTCGTCTGCACTGACTAGAGTGATGCCTAGCATCGCTAATAATTTTCTAATGTTGAATAAAACTACAATTAATATGCGGTTGATTTTCATATAGCATAATTACCGTTGAGAGACTTACTCGTAGCAGCGTCCTTTACGACTGTGAATACGTATGATAGGGTTCTTTTCTTGCTAAACCATGGCTGCTTTCCATCGATTATTGTTACTCGCTGCAACCAAAAACAAGAATACAGCGCTCACGAATAGTAACATACCATGCCAGATACGCTCAGTACACAAGTCCGAGCTCTCCATGAGGCACAGCCCACGAAATACGGGCTACTCTCTACGTATCATCAGGAGGTGCACCGGGCACTCGAAACATGCCAGCGTAACTATCCATGTGTGAGACAACTCTATGAGGCTCTTGACGAGCCCGAGCTCAACCAACGGATGCTTGGGAATATCCTTTCACTCCTTGTCCAACTCGACATTCTCGGTATCTACAGTGAACGAAATAACAGTAATCGGTATGATCTCACACAGTATGATCAGGCGGCGATGCAAAAACTCACATACGTTCTCGAAACAGAAACCGATCGATAGCCGCGCCTTGCCATGTGAAAAATGATCGAATTATGCTTTGTCGCTGGCTACATATCCATTACAGAACTCGGTCAAAATGGAAATCCCTATGACCAAGTTGAACCGTGGGTCTCTGGGTGTAAGTCAATCATTTGCTATGTATCGTGGCAGTAGGGAAACGGACTCACCGATGCGATGGGCATCTCGTTCTCTACACCGGCGTTGTGGGGATCCCCCGTTTAAAAACGCAGAAAAACTTTAAGATATTCACTCTTGATTCGGGATTTTGATTGATGATCTGCCATCAACTACCCGAAATCCGCCTGACTCCTCTCGAGCCGATACCTCTTGTTGTGGGTATGGTATTTTGATGCCCTCACGGTCATACGCAAGTTTAACTGCTCGAACGACAGCTGTAACTGCACGCCATTTCCGCCGACTACTTGGTTTTTCGATCCAAAATCGTAGCTCAAGGAGTACTGCAGAATCGCCAAATTGCTTTAGCACCACGTCAGGGCTGGGTACAGCCAATATTTCATCGACTTCCTTCATTGCATCGTTCGCAACAGCGATGGCTTGGTCAGGATCGGTCGCATAATCTACCCCCACTTCAATATCGAGTCTAAGCCGTCCCTTCCGTCCAATATTAATAATCGTACCGCTACTCACAACATCATTAGGAAGCATAACATACTTTCCAGCAAACGTCTCTATTCGAGTTGTGAAAATTGTAATATCGGTTACAATTCCCTCATGTTCATCAATTTGTACCCAATCCCCGATTTCAAAGGGTCGAGAGAACATTAGCTGAAAGCCAGCAAGTAGCGCGCTAAGTGTTTCGTTTGCAGCTAACCCAATAGCGGCTCCGAGAAGACCGGCTCCAATAAACAGCCCCTGTAAATTAATTTTCCAAACACTCATCACCGCAAGAACACCAACAACATAAACCGCGATATCGGAAAGTCGTGCGACTACTTCCCCTTGGTGACGGGTGATTTCTTCTGTCTTTTCCAAGAGGCGATCAATGATTCGATTGACCATTCCGGCGCTAACGTACGCTGCTGCACTGACTCCAAGCGTTAGCACTATCCGAATGGCGATTTGCCTGATTTTGTCGAGAGCCTTAACACTCGCTACCGCATTTTGGGTTTGGTCCCAGATAACCACGAAGAGGCTGCCGCCTGTTACCAATAGAAGTAGACTCACAACCAGTAACCCAATATTCACAAGCCGATGTGGATACCTCCGTTTGGCGAGCCGTGAGAATCGCCAAAGCACCCACTCACCAAGGATAATTCCAATTGTAACGATGAGTGAGAGCAGAAACTGCCCTTCTCGACCTAGAAAAATGCTGGTGAACCATTGAGGTAGAGATGTGGGAATCATAACCCTCCCTCTTCCACCAAGAAGCCATTACTATTTTCATCGAAATAACTACCGCTCAATGGTAGTAGTTCTCCCTCAGTGCGTGCCATGTAATAACCTTGGAGGCACTATCACCACAAGAGCGTATCGATAGTATGTTTCAGTATAATTAACTCTGTCTTAACATAATGAGGTAATCATAAATTTAGTGGACTCAGTTTGACCAAGCACAAACACTCAGTTGCCGACGTCATAGTTGTTCATTCCCACTTACTGTCAATAGAGGTCTTGGAGATTGGTAATTATCCAAAAAGGGCCAATGGAATCATATGCCATGAAACTCACCACTCCTCTATCAGTCGAAAATTACCTCTATCCCCGACTAGTTCCACTATAGAATGACACAAATGACGACATATAAGAAATTCATTATTGGGATCATTGTTGTGGTAGTTCTCATTGCTGGAAGTGGCCTTCTAGCGATTAGTAGCGGTCAAGTTCCAAAGCCTTCTGCTGGTGTTCAAGATTTTGGCGATTGGGGAGCCGTCACTGACCAGCAAACCGAGATCATTACGACGTTTTGGACGAATAACCCCTACCCTATTGATCTCACGACTGGAAAAGCACTCCACCTTCGCTATTCACTCACTCTCAATGGAGTTACTGTGGCTGAAGGAACTCGGGACAGAGTCGATCTTCCTAAAGGAAATACGACGCAAACTCAATCCACGTATCTTCAAAATAACCAAATGAAGCTTTGGTGGGTGAATTTTCTCAGAGCAAATGAAACAATCCACGCAACTGGACATGGCCACGTTCGAATTACTACACCGGTTACGGATTGGACCCACCAGAAATCGACGAATCATACTCAATTTGAAAATCAGACCCCGATTTCTGGCTCTCTCACGCAAGCTACTCAGCGACTTAAAGGAAGATACGTACGCACTCAGTATCTCAATATCGGCCCTGTTCGTCAGAATGTCACGGTCGGAGCAGAGGTACAAGAGGCAGAAGCAATGTGGGGTCGTGTGAATCAGAATCAGACGACTTTGTTAGTTCGGTTTCGGGTTCACAATCCAAGCGAGACGATCCCCATTATCGTAGATCCAACAGGGCTTAGAATGCGTGCTAACGTGAATGGTGTGAGGATGTTTCGTTCAGGGAGTGGTGTCCTTTCAGCGAACACGGCTGAACAGACGCTTCTTCTCCCAGGTGAAACTCGCGACATCGTTATTCCCGTCACGATGGACAATGACAATGTTGATGACTGGTTTCGGACACACGTCCAAAACGGCGAACAATCTACTATTGTCGTTCGTCTGCAACTCGTTGTTGACCCACTTGGAGTCGGGAAGCCGATTCGAGTTCCTAGTGGAGACGGTATTACTTATCGATGCCAAATGCAAACCGCAATTCTCGAAGATAACCAAGTGGCAGCAACAACGTGTGGAGAACGTTGATCCTCAATATCGTCAATCTTCTACCTCTGGTAACTCCCACGACGACCGGTGACGCTGAAGACGGAGCTCTCCCGCCTTTGCGTCTTGCGAAAGTAGATCGAACCACAGGAATTCTTGCTCGGAATTGATCTGAAGTGGTATCCAGAAGTTCGTCCTGCGACCTAATTGCGGTGCTTGCCAGACCAAGCCATGTTCGCGCTTGTCGGAGTAGTCGAACTTCGCCGCCCGATTGACGGCACACATCGTGTTTGCACCAGCTTCGGAGGCATCGTGGAGTGCATCTCGGTAGGTGTTCAAGAGCCGCTGGAAACGTTACTCTTTGCTCCTAGTGGGCGTAGCGAGCATGGCTTACTGTGAGAGCCCCCGCGGTCAGCTTTCCTCCCTTCCTTGCCGAAGATGAATAGAGAAAATAGATAATGTCAATCTAATCCACGTTTGATAGTCATATAAAGCGATGTTCTATATTGGAAAACTATTTATTCCTCCACTTTGTAGTTTAATATACGTACGACTGGAAACAAAGACTCGCTCATTGAATGCCAGTCAATGGAGGAATACTTGTGACATTTAATCAAATTCAAAAGCGCTTCCCGACAAAAGTGAGTGATTTGAGAATGGCCGCACGAACTGCTCGTCTTGTTCTTTCTATTCCTCAATACACAATCTGCTTCGTGGTTTCGGCTTTCCTTGGACTCTCAGTCTTTGTCCTCTCACAAAATTTAGAACTAGTACAAACGACGCTATTTGGTGGCTATTTGACAATCAAGCAACAAATTATAGTATTCTCTCAGTTATATCCTATTATAGGGACTGCTTTCACCCCGATAAAAGAGATCTTCCTCTTACTCAGTGCTGGATTATTTGGCATTAATTTCTCAATGGTCGTTTACTACTTTCGAGAACATTCAGCGAACTTACAAAGTGGGACCAGTAGTGCTGTGGGTGTAATTTTTGGAACGCTTGGTGCAGGGTGTGCGGCATGTGGCTCTGTTGTCCTTACAGGGCTACTTTCCTTTGTCGGCGCAACCAGTGTGCTCACTCTTCTACCATTTGACGGACTTTCATTCTCAGCTTTTGCACTGGTCGTATTTTTGCTCTCGATATATTGGCTATCCGCTGGAATGCGAACAAGCAAAATCAACGGCTGTCCGGTCGATATCTGACTCATTTCAGATTTTCCTAATTAATCGGTGAAATCATTACTGAATTGTTCACTTCTATCAACAGTTTACTTCCAGACAATCTATATCGAAAAATTAAAATCACTGATGCTCATTGCTGTTACCGAAGCACACGATAGAAAATCCGTTAATTTCGGAAAATCATGCTAGGAAGTAGATTAACAAATCTGGTGAAGGCGAGAATGAAACAAGACGATCAAGAAACTTCCATTTCAGACCACTCCCGTCGCTCCTTTTTACGGAAAACCGGCACAACGGCTGCTGTATCCGCACTAGGAGTTTCGCAAATCGGTACGGTAATGGGAGATAAGGATGAGTTCTGCCCAATAAGACAATCGCACTCACAGGAAACGATTCTTGAGGGAACAGAGGAAGAAGTCAAGATCTATACCACTGAATCTCGTATTCCGGGACCAACAGCAGTGGTAGTTGGTGGCACCCATGGCATTGAACCAGCAGGCTGGAAAACTGCGCATGCAGTTCAAAATTGGGCAATCGACTCTGGGAAACTCATTGTGCTTCCGGAAATAAATCCGGTTGCCATTCAAAGAGAAACATATGTGAATGAAAATGGGGATTTGAATGATCATTTCCCACCTGGGAGTCAACCAACAACAAAACTTGCACGAGCGCTATGGCAGACTATAGAAGCGGCTGATCCAGATGTCTTCTTCAGTCTTCATAGTTCTCAAGGGATCCTTCATGAGCTTGCGGGTCCCCCTGGTGTTGGCCAAGCAATTTATCCAACATATATTGCTGGAGCACGCGCCAATGCCTATAACACTGTCCAATATATGAATAATCGTTTTAACTCGCATCGATCAATCTACGATTTTAAAGTCGGGAATACGCTCTATGGTATTCGGCCGCGCCTCACGCATAAGGTCGCAGCAGATCTCAAGATACCTGGATTCCTTATCGAAACCACGCGATATGGCACAGCACTAGAGACACGGGTGCAATGGGAGAAGGCGATTGTAGCTCATCTCCTCAGACAAAATGGTATGAAGGTAGATTATTAAATTGACAAACCTCCCTTTTAGCTGAATGCAGGCGCTAAGCTCCCTTCCTCAGGGAGCGCCGAATGGCGCGAGCAGGGAGGGGATACAGCGCCTCATCATATGTTCATACACTGTTCTATTGTTGGGCCCACAGCCCCACGTGATTGGTATGTTTAAGTCGGGACAAATACATATAGTACATACGGTGGAACGAACTACAATCTCAATCTGAGAGGACCAACTCAAATGGGTGCAAAAGCACTATCTTAACCTCTCGTCGTTCATCCGCGAGAAATTGAACAAGCATATCGAGAAGAACGAGTAGCGAATGTACTACGCTCACAAATATCGTCTCGAACCACCAGACGCTCACCGCGAAGAGTTAGACCGTCACCGCGATATTTGTAGGCAACAGTACAATCATTGTCTCTACCGACTTGGCGAGTACCGTGAAAACAACAGAAAACTGCCGTCGATGTCGTCACTTCGGTCTGAACTCCCCGACCTCAAGCAGTGGTGGGACGGCCCTTCCGATGTGTACTCCCAGACGCTCCAAGTCTTCGTAGAGCAGCTATTCGACAACCTGAAAGGACTTTCCAAACTTAAGGATAACGGCTACAGCGTCGGCCAACTCAAGTGGAAGCCCCCTCGGGAATTTCGCAGTTTCACGTACAGTCAGTCACAGTCAGTCTGGCTTCAAGCTCGACAAGAAGGGCGGTCAGATGGTACTGTCACTTTCGAAACTCGCGGATCTTCCGATACGACTCCACCGCGCGATTCCTGACAACGCGGAACTCAAGCAGGTCACGCTCAAGAAAGAGCCAACCGGTGTGTGGTTCGCTACCTTCGGCGTCGAAGCTGACCGTGAACCACCCAAGAAACCCGACGAACTCACCGACGTAGTTGGTATCGACGTTGGAATTTTAACGTACGCCCACGACACTGACGAGACTGCCGTTGAATCGCTCAACCTAACGGGCGAACATGAGCTGTTGGAAAGTGAGCAACGGAAACTCTCGCGGAAGGAACAGAGGTCGGATAACTACGAGAAACAACGCCGTCGCGTTACGGAGTGTCACACCAACCTCTGACGAAAGCGCCGTGGCTTCTTTCACAAGCTCTCGAACTACTATACGAAAGAGTATGACCTCGTAGCCGTTGAAGACTTGAACATCGCTGGAATGATGCAATTTGATTCGAATTCACGCAACTGAGCATCCGTCGCATGGCGAACTTTTCTGCAGATGCTCGAATACAAGTGTGAACATGAAGGAACGCACTACGTTCCAGTGAATCCCCGAGGGACGACCAAAGAATGTACGGCATGCGGTGTCTCGTCTGACAAACCGTTGTGGGTCCGTGAACATTCGAGTCCACCGTGTGGATTCACGGCGGATAGGAATTAGAACGCGGTGTATAACATCCTCGTCCGAGGGTTGAAGAAAGCGGATATAGGAGTAGGATGCTCCGAATCAATGCCTGTGGAGACTGCGCTCCCTACGGGAACTGCTGTAGTTCCTGCAAAGCGCGTCTTGGAAGCAGGAGGCCCACCCTCAAGCGCGCGTCGAATGGCGAGCGGTAGGTTGGGGTAGTTCACAGTCCGAGCATATTTTTGAATACACTGTAGCTCTGTCTTCCAACAATTTTCGTCACATACTCATTCGATCGGAAGGCGACAAACGTTGGCGTTCCCTTAAGGTTTGCGTCCTTTGCAGCTGCATAATCCTCTTTGACCTGTTTCTTTTGCGCTTTCGATTGAGCGTCGTGGATGATTTCCTCTCCGCGTACCTGGGTCTCTTGCTCAAGGAATGCTTTCGTTTTCGAAAATATGTTATCACTATTGAATTGGCTTTGGTTGTCGAAATAATAGGATTTTAGATCCCAGAATGCTTCTTCATCTCGAATATGCGTGGCTTCAAGGGCATAGATCGCGCTAGCTCCCCACTGATCGACGACTGGTATTGTTCGTAAAACGAAGGAGAGCTCACCAGAATCAATGTGGTTCCGCTTGAGTTTTGGATACGTATTTTTCTCAAAATGCACGCAGGTAGGGCAAGAAGGATCCTCAAAAGCAATGAGAGTTGCATTTGCGCTAAATGGAGTAGGTCCACGCGTTGGCTCGTCAAAAATTCCAGTCGTCGTCGGATGGTCTGGTGCTGATTGAGTAGTCGTGGTCGTTTCCTCAGAAGTGGTGGTTGTTTGCTCCGTCTGCTGTTGAGACGTTCTACTTGTTTTTTGCTCTATTGTGGTTTCCGTTGTTGGCGTTGTCGTCGATTCTGTTGGCTGGGATGTAGATGTGTGGGTAGAGCGTGTAGTATCTGACTTATCTGATTGTGAAGTACAACCTGCTAATAAGAGACCTGCAGGGACTGCTGTCCGAAGGAGGGTACGTCGATTCATCGTTGCTAGTTTTTCTCTCTTCGTATTTAGAGCTACTGTTTAGGCGTCCATTATTAGCAAACTAGGAAATTCTAATTATAATGCATGTACTCACATCGACTGCTTACATAAGAAATATCATAAATAAAAATAAAAGCAATAAACTACTCTTAACCACCGTTGTGGGATCATGAATGAGATCTGAGTCAACAGAGCAGAAACGCAGAAAATACGTTTAACGTTGAATCCTCTACTCAAATACATAATAGAAAAATTTTCAATATATCAGCGGTCAGAATGGGCATGAATATGCTTCTCCTGTATGGATCTCAATTGATGAATGTGACACATGAATTTGCTATGAGGGCTGGAGTAATGGCGTCAGAAGGTCTGTTTCTGCCTATCTTGCACGTTGTCCAATTCGATGGCACAGTGTTGTTTTTCTGGCTACCTCTTGTAATTGTTGGATGGGTCAAATTGCAACTGAAGAAACATATCATACGAGGTGTTTCGTCTATGTCTTTCAATTCTACCTGTTCTATTGTGAGACCATTCAGTGATTTCGGTTCAAATTACCTCCATACCAACAACGCTCTTTATTACAAGAGTTTTTTGGCACCAATTTGTGCGGCTCACAATAACTCTGATCACTTCAAACAGGTTTATGCCCCTGCAACTAATCTCAGTCTGTGTTACAATGTTAGGGTTGTCATGCTTTGAGAAAGTAATGAAATTTTGACTAAGATTAATATTTTATTACCTTAGTATATACTATCTGAGCAATCAGCAATATCCGATTTAGAGGAAGAAACCAGATAAATGATGATCACCACAAAGCATTTACCAGCAGCTAATTCATCATCTTTTGACGAGGTTGCCTCTGACAGGATATGGATCCGGCTCTAGAACCACGATCCCCGCCTCGTCACCCTGTTGTCACAAAATGAGCCAAAATTCATGCATAGCGGTGCCCGAAAAACTCGGAGATTCTTTGCCCATCCCGAGCTAGTAAATATCCTGGATTTTCTCTTATGTGACACGGTTTAACCATCTGTGAGTGGCGTTTATGTGGGTGACAGAGCGGAGTACTACGAGTGGAGACCGTTTACGCTCCTTGTGAGAGTAGATTATTTTAACTCCGAATAGAACAGCATGTACTATGTGATTAAAGTACTATGGTACAATAGATAATGAATAAATTCGAGGATAAAAAATTTAAGCATCTAATAGCAACCTATGGATGTGATGCGGACAAACAAAAATCCACCCGGAGAATTATCAGAAAGACAACTGCTAAATGAATTTGTAGAATTAACCAGAGAAACTTCCGAATCACTGGATGGATATGAAGAGGCATTTCGTCAAAAACGTGAAGCAGAATTACTAGCAGAAATTGGAGAACGCCTTGAAACTCTAGAAGCAATTAAAGCATTACTTGACGTCGATTCGGAAAACGTAGCGAATAGGAGAAAAAGCTCAGAAAACCCTGTATGATAGCATGGTTACATAAATCTAAATAGTCCAATAGTTTCCATCTAGAGGTGAAAATAATGTTACGATGAAGGATAACGTTTTTATCCCTCTGGCGTTTATCTACCTTCGTAATTAAGGTCAAAAAGAGGTGCTGATCAAATTTTGACTCGGAAATATACCAGAAAAAATTTGAAACAATGCCACCCCGATAAAATAAATATATCTTATACTAATAAATAAAAACCTAGTCTAACGATCGGGTTCATCAAACCTAACCAGAAAATGATCGAAGAAGATGGGTTCTGTCCACGAACGGGAGCAAAACTTTCGCAATCCGCTCACTATACTGAAAACGGTAAACAACGAGTTGCAGTAGCTGATGCGTTTGGTGTGAGTGGTACAGATGAGGGTGAACTTACGAAGGGTGCGGTTCGATCATCAAAAGTAGCCTTATTCAATTATTTTCGCCGTTGCCATCAAGAACACTGTGATGATAATAAGACATTATATCGAAAAACAGCTTTGGTACTGAATCGACTTAAAAAGGCAGCGACAGGATCTCAACATAAAGACCTTTTTATATGGTACGCACTGCAGCTTCGGCTCTATCGCCGTGGATTTTCTGTCGAGTGGATGCATACCCATTCGGCGCTTCGCTGTCCCCATTGTCATAGCCCACTCAAATATACGAAAACTGAGAGCGATATCATAGAAGGTTATTGCCTTTCAAACTGCACCAATGAGAAAGAAAACAAAATCGAGGATATCAGACAAATCATCGCTGATCTTTATAATAATGCCTTCGACGAACCAATTACGTCTGAACAAATCCTTCAGTTCAAACGCGATTGAAACCGAAGATAGTAAAATTAACTCACTAATTCCTCTTCAGTATCATGATAGTATGTAACTCAATAATTATTCTTGATTGCTAATTTGCGTGGCTATTCCCCTTCGCCAGATTTATTCTCATCCACCTTTAGTAGGCGATTTATACTTTGGTCGTAAGTGGAGTCTGACGAAGAAATAGCTCTCTTTCATATATTGTATATTCTATATTCACCCCCAGAATCTGTATCATCCCCCCCATAACAAAATGGGGACTTGGATATTGATTAATTGCAATGCCAAGTATGAAGTCTGGTAAGAATACCAGTGAAAGAAGCGACTCGAGTTCACGACGTTCCTTCCTTCGACAAATGGGTGGAGCATTGGCTATTACTCCACTAGCAGTGACGACTCAGGGGAAAAGCCGAGCCGAAACGCGAACAACATACAAAATCCGTGAGGGAACCCCTGACGAAACAACCGTCTATAAGATTGATTCTGGTAAACCCGGGCCAACGGGCGTTGTTGTGGGCGGTCTTCACGGGATTGAAGAAGCAGGGTATATTGCTGCAAACGATGTTACTGAGTGGTCGATTGATCAAGGTAGCTTAGTGGTCATCCCGGAAGCGAATCAAACCGCCATCAAACAAGACACATATTCAAATGACAATGGGAACCTGAATCGGAAATTCCCCCCTGGAAAAGAACCTACAACCCCACTTGCGCGTGAAATCTGGAATGTGGTCGCCGGTTCAGATCCCGATATCGTACTTTCGTTACACAGCTCGAAAGGGATTTATCGGTCTGATGTTGGACCGGACGGTGTGGGACAGGCGATTTACCCAACAATTGCTCATGGAGCAAAAGAAGATGCTGTAATGACTGCTAAGTATATGAATCGGTATCACCTTGACCAGTCATTGCCTGACCACTATCGATTCCGACGTGGTAATTTGATTGACGCTGACCGGCCTCTTCTTACACATAAGGTTGCAGGGGATCTACACGAGGTCGGATTTATTGTGGAAGTAACGCGATACGGAACTTCTACAGATTTGCGAGTCCGATGGACGCTTAATATTATCCGTCACCTTCTCCGTCGACATGGAATTAATCGGGTCTATCGATAGTCCGCAGAAGATCAACTTTCGGTTGTGGTACTGGAACCCTCTTTTTGGGGAAGTGGTCCAATCCCGTGTTAGAATTTTCATAGTATTTTCATTGTTTACTATTTCTGATCATGGGCGAGGTAGTTAGAAAGCTAGTGACGGCAGTGGTGATAGGATTCAAGAACCTTGGTATGCAACCAGTTTTACAAACGAGTCGGTTATTAATATGGAGAGTAATTGACAACTCAATGTAATCACTCTGTAGTTAATGTCCACTATGCAATAAAAATCTAAAATTCTCTGTGACTTGGAAACTCTACCGTTCTGGGCGAGAAAGGACTTTCAGCCTTTTTATTTCTAACCTAGATTCGCAGGATCTACTTTTTCACCATTTAGATAGATCTCTGCACCTTTCGTCACATTGAAGGAGGTGATATCTCCAGTGAAGGTATAGCTGTCTTTCCATGGGCCTACGCCACCGTTCACTTCTGACCCAGAGACAGTATCAGCCGGATTTATAGAAGCACCGTTTGCCTCGCTTTTTTCAACTGATCCTGAAACAACGAAGTCATAGTTTGTCCAGGTTTCCGTTTTGCTTCCGTCAATGGTGATTGTCGACGTTGACGATGTGGATGACAACCGAGATTCAATCCAATTGAGGAGGGTTTCCGGTTCATGGTGTGGGGGAGTTGTCTCACCGTTTAGTTCAAGGGTAGGTGTAAACGAGACACCGACACTTCCCGCATCATTCGCGGTCTCTTTGACAGCAGTATCGTACTGGCCGTCCTTTGCCCGATCGATAATCGTAGATCGGTTACTGACATTGGCTTCTTGGAGATGATTTTCCATCTCGCTATGTGTGACCGTCCCCGAAACGAGACTATCGAACATCATCTCAAAGAATCCCCAATAGTCGGTGGGTTGGACGTCCCAAGCACTCAACGCTACCTCCGAAATACGTGGGTCACTACTCGAGATATAGTATGTCGAGGATCCGTGAGACGTAGTTCCTGGTGGCTGATACGCAAGCGCGCGGAATTCCAAATTTAGCCTACCGGAATCCACGAACTTGTCCAATACATCCTTGAGATTGTTGTTCACAAAGTCCTGAGTGTATGGGCACTTGAAGTTCCCATACAACGTTGCAGTTGGGTTGCTCGCATCCGTCCCCATCGTCGCATATTCAAGGTCGCTTGTTTGGTCTGGTATAGGTGCCTCACTCACAGAACGAGTGGCACTTGCATTCCCAGCCAAACTGATCCCCAGTGCTGAGGCAGAGATTGTTTTTATGAATGTTCGCCGTGTTGAGGTCTGTCGCGCCATCACCTTACCCAAAAAACACGATGGACAAAATCCCCCCTCATTGTTTCGAAGTTTGAAAAGTTGGTCACTGTTTCTCGACTGTTGCGAACCATATGCAACCATAAGATTAATAAGGCACAAGTCTGGCTTTCAACAGACCAGCTGGAAACCAACACCTAAACTAAATGCGGTAAATTTGATATATTGGCAAGCCAAAATAGGGGGTGAGAATTGAGAAATCTCCAGTGAAACCCTTTCAGTTGTCTCTAAGCGAGGATCACTATCATAGCGAACTGCCTTGCCTACTCTACTCTCACTAGTCGCTCCATTGGGGGTGATGACAGAGCGACTGATTTTGGCGATGAACAGAAAACTTATATGCAACGGAGTTTGTGGTAGAATTGCTTCAATTCATGAAGCATGGGCAGTTCTGGTGTGCGCAACACCGATCTGCCCCCTGTCATGCTTACTACTACAATTGAAGATCCAAATCAATAAACCGTAGTTATGGAGGCTGAAACCCCTCGATTACAAACGTGCACAGAAGACTCCATCAACGAGAGCATTACTCAATGAGTTAAGGATACTCCCAAGGGGGATGGAAGGAGAGCCAAATTTTACTCAGTAGCTTTGAGTCAGGATACTGAGGACTCGTGGACAGCCCTCCGTTTTCCACGAGGCATGTAATGTACTCAAGTTCAGCAAAATATACCTGCCGGTTTCTTCATCTTTTACATTTTCTACGTGTTTTGTCTTTGGACTTGGACGAGGTAAATATTGGGAATTATGAAACCGATACTTTGGTAAGCGTGCTATTCGTTATTCGAATTAAATGCCGACACAACAGGGACGCAAATTCATCCACTACCAACTTACGTGGATGCTAGGAGCTCTCGTTATTCTCACGCTGTTACAAGCAGCAACACTGGAACTCTTCTTTGTAGTCACTCTTATTGGTTTTCTCATCATGATTGAATTGACTGCTCCAGTCTACATAACACCAGAATGGAGACAGCGTCTTAAGTGGCTCATTGGACTCGGCCTTTTAATCTTCGCGTATGTCGTTGTAAAGCGAGTGCTTGCAATTTTACCACCAGGAGTATTCTAATACATGCGATCTCCACGAAATTGGAGTAGACCGCATCAATTACTAGCTGTCATGACCTTCGTTTCCATCACGGCATTAATTATTGCTGCTAGTACCTCTGCAGCATCATTTGGTGCTTATAATTCTGGTTGGGATGGTGGTTCGGCGCTGCGGACAGAGGCAAAAGCCACGGGAGCAACGCCGAAAGTTCTCCAAGAGACTGAAGATTACAAGAAGGTCCCCGCAAATGAGAGCATTGCTTTCATTCTCTCTCCTGACAGTTCTTATAGATTCAAATCACAACAACACATCCAGAAGTATGTCCAAAATGGTGGGACGCTTGTTGTCGCTGAAGATTTTGGGAGACATTCGGACTCTATTCTTCAAGCACTTGGCATTCAGGCTCATTTTGATGGACGTACTGTATACGACAAGCGATACAACTATCGCTCTCCGGCGATGCCCCTTGCCCGCAACCTCTCAAATCATTCCCTTGCGACTAATGTATCTGCACTCACGTTAAATCACGGCACCGTAATCCGGACACAAAACGGTACAAGTATCGCTGAGACGTCTGGATATGCTTTTATAGATTCCAATCAGAATGCAGAACTTGATGGAAACGAGACAATTTCAAACTACTCGGTCGTAACGGCGCACGCTGTTGGTCAGGGCCGTGTCATCCTCGTTAGTGATCCGAGTATATTCATCAACGCAATGCTTGATCGGCCAGGGAATGAAGAATTTGTTCAAAATCTGGTTAGGGACAAGAGCTATGTTCTACTCGATTACTCACATTCCGCACAGATTCCACCGTTAATGGCGGCAGTACTAATCATTCGTGACTCCGCGATAGCGCAGATACTTATTGGCGGAGGTCTTCTCTTTGAGCTCGCCATTTGGATTTCCAATCCTAGGTTATTCTCACGGCTATTACCCGGCTACTCTACGAATGAACAAACTCATAAACAATTAATGGATCGGGACGCAATGTTTTCCTATCTCAAACGAAAGCATCCGAATTGGGAAGAGGAACGGATAGAGCGAGTCGTTACGGCGCTTCAAAATCGCGATCGCCAAGATTGACATCCTCGCCGGGCTAAAGGATGGAGCTCTCTCCTCACATCTCCGCAATTTAAATAGCTGCCTGATTCTTGATTGGCGAACCAATTGATTTAAGAATTTTGCGTAAGAAACTCCAATGATGACTACCCCCGCAGATTTTCATGATCAGATTCTTGATGAAGTTGGGACGATACTCCTTGGCAATGAAGAGATCGTCGAAGGACTTACTATCTCTCTTCTTACGAAAGGTCACGTTTTGTTGGAGGGTGTTCCTGGTGTCGCAAAAACTACGATTGCAAATGCCTTTGCGCAAGCGACAGGGGTCAATGCAACACGCATCCAAATGACTCCTGATCTCCTCCCAGCTGACATTACTGGCACTCACATTTATCGAGAACCGATCGGGGAATTCGAACTCCAGAAGGGGCCGATTTTCTCGAATTTAGTAATTGCCGACGAAATTAACCGAGCGACGCCAAAGACACAAAGTGCACTGTTAGAGGCGATGGAAGAGCGAACAGTAACAATTGAGGGGGATAGCCTCCCTCTGCCGTCGCCGTTTATGGTAGTCGCAACGCAAAACCCCATCGAGATGGAGGGAACATATCAACTTCCAGAGGCACAACGAGATCGATTTCAGCTCAAGCTAACTGTGGATATTCCGGATGAAGAGACAGAGCTTGCATTAATCGATCAATTTAATGACCAACCGGACATCGATATATCTCAGATCTCACAAGCAATCACTGCCGAAGAGTTGGTATCTGCACAAACAGTAGTGGCCAACGTTTACGTCGCAGAGGCATCGAAACGCTATCTTCGAGAATTAGTCGCAGCTACACGGACACACACTGCTATTGAACACGGAGGATCTCCCCGAGCTACCTTAGCACTATTGAAGACAGCGAAAGCACGAGCCGCTCTCCAAGGACGAACATACGTCATTCCGGACGATATCAAACACCTTGCGTTACCCGTTTTGCGACATCGACTCATACTCAACTCCGAAGCAGAGTTAAGCGATCAGTCAATCGATTCTGTTCTTGATGACGTATTTAGCCAAGTCACAGCACCGAGCGGCACAACAGAGTCACAAATCAAACCTCCGCAAGCGGCGAGTGATGGCGGTGCTGAAAACCCGTTGTAAACCAACTGTCAAACGACCAAAGATGGAGTTTGCCGTATTCAATATTTCTTCGGGTGCGTTCTGTAATTAGATAGAACTGGGTTGCGCTACTAACGCGGAGATTGTATCTTGAATCACCGAGTACATAGTATCACCTAGGTAACTTCCCTCGAAACTACGCCGATACCGATTGGGAAGAAGACTCTCAATGAGTGGTATTGTGTTTGTCGCACTCTGACCCCACTACACAATTTTCGAAGACCACCGGTCGATGGATATTCAGTAGAAGATAAGACGACTAAGAGGAAATACCTATATATTTCTGAATTCGCTTGCTACTCTGTCGGTAATGGTGATCATAGAGTTTAACATACGAGATGTATGGGTGATGGAGTTCCAGAATTCAAAGGTTGGTTCTAATACTGGATAGGTATCTATATGGAACCTTCAAAAACAGCGTAACCTATTACTTCCGCGTTCTGGTGTCTCGTTTCATCATCTACACTTTGTTCTTCTTCGATTTTAACCTCAACGCCAGTGCTTGACAGATTCCGATAACGTAGATTTGATGTGTTAACACCATTGTAAGTTTGTATATCAGCAATAAACTGAGGAGATTTGTAGTTTTGTTGGAAAGGGATGTGATACCATTGATGTGTGACGTTTTCTTCGGTACGCTGTACCTCAAACGGAACACGGTTAAACTGCCCGCTGGCTTGTTGAAACGCAACGTAGCCAAGAGTCTCTCTTGTATGCCACGGATCAGAACCCTCTTCTTGAAGCCCTACCGCGAACGAATCGCTAGAAATATTTCTAATCCTTGATACAGTTGGCTGAGGACCATTGAACGTTTGTGGTTGTGCTAGGATAACTGGTCTCTCTGTACCGAAGAAGTCACCCAGAGGAATAGAAGAGAAATTATGAGATACTGACTCGGTTCCTGCCTTTATTCGGAAGATAGAACCGTCATCTAACTGTAACTCTTGCTCAATTTGTTCTACAGCAAGTGTGTGGAACGTCTCACTCTGGTGCCAACCGTCAAGATAATTCCATTCTTCAAGTTTGTACTCGAAGTGACCGTCAGCAACATTCCGGAGGCGGACGTGACATGGTTGGCCACCATTATGCGAGAGAGGCTTTCCAATAACGACGTGCGTTGATTGTATACTTGAATTAACTTGATGCCATGAATCTCTGTCCTGTTGAGGGCTAGATATCGTATTAGTTAAGAGAGTGGGCTCCCCGAAAACTGCATATCCAACTGTTTCTTGTGTATGATTTGTTTCGCTATCATAACTCCGAGCTTCTTCAACTTTGACCTCAACACTTGTGCTTGTTAGATTCCGATATCGAAGACTTGCCGGATCAAGGCCATTAGTTGTTTGCAAACTAGCGATAAATTTCGGATTTCTATATTGTTGTTCAAACTCAATTTGAGTCCATTGGTCAGTCACCGTCTCTGCGGTTTGATGAACTTCAAACGGTCTATCATCAAGATACCCTGTTTCCGGCTGAAGTGCAATATAACCGACCGTCTCTATCCGATGATCACCCTGGTCTTCTGCTTCTTGGATTTTCCCTTCAAATGAATCACTCGAGACATTGGCGACTCGCGAGACAACTGGGTCTAACCCATTGAATGATTGCGTTTGAGTGAGAACAATCGGTTTTATCGTACCGAAGAAGTCTTCGAAGGATCTAGTTGTGAAGGTTTCATCAGTAGAGATAGTTCCTGCTTTCATTCGGTATGGGTAACCAGAGTCCAACTCTAATTTGTATTCAGCCGGTGTTACAGCGAGTGTGCTGAATGTTTCGTTTGTATGAGAGCCATCAAGGTATCCCCATTCTTCGAGCTTATACTGGAAGTCGCCATCCATACTATTCTGTAGACGAACATGGGCTGGTTGACTACCATTATACGAGAGCGGTTTTGCAACGACAACTCCTGTGGGTTGGTTATCCGACTTAGTCTGATGCCATTCATCGCGAGTCGATTGGTTAGTGGACAGTGTGTTTGTTGAGAGGAGCTTGCCTGGTGTGAATGAAGTTCCGTCTACACTCCATGTCGCGGGGCCACTTCCTTTAGCCGAAACGATTCCACCAGTAACATAGAAAGCATATACCTCTCCCGCTGGAACTGTCCCTGTAGCTTTCTGTGAATCTGGTGGGCGTGCTGGAGAGTCATTCGCTCCCCAGTCCATTGTCACGGTCGCACCATCATCGCCCGCCGGGAGAACGGACGTACCAGCGGTAATCTGGTATGAAGAAGTGGATTCGTTACCGGTGTTATCAATACGAATTAGTTGCGCCGATTGCTGTGGAACTTCTCCAAGGGACGGTGGATTTGGCAATGGCGGTTGTGTATTCGGTGGAGTAGGATCGCCGTTAGTGGTTACTCGATCTCTCACATATGAAGAGTCTGTCTGTGGGCCATCACCACCCAGGACACCTGACACCTCCCCCCATTCCTCAGGTGTTTGCTCTATCGAGACAGCGTATTGATAATCATGGTCATTCCGGACGTGGATGTTCTGGAGCTGAAGATATTTGAGGTTTGCAACAGTACCATCATTCATGTGTCCGTTTAGGGTATAAATCGCATCATGGTATTTCTCTGAATCATAACTTATTCGGACGTTTTGAACATTGAGTCGTTCACATGGAGTTGCAGCTGTGATCGGCCCACCACAGCTCGAATCTAAATAGCGATGATAGAAGTCACTATCAGCGATCGTAAGTGTTCCATCATAACTGTTGATACCGTTATCTGGATCCGCTGGATCAACCGCCTCTACACTCACGCCACGCTGAAGTGATCCACCCGACCATGCTTGTATTGGATGCTGATCGTCTTTAATTGAGACACAGTTCCGCACCTCTGAATTTCCGCCGAGACGAATACCAACCTGCGTGTTCCGGAAGAAACTATTATAGATCCGGAGCGGACCCTCTGGTTTTTTGGCGTAAATCGTATTCTCTGCCCAAAGCTCAAACCAACAACGGTTAAATACAAGTTCACCCTTCCCAGATTCCACTAAAATAGCACGGCGGTTGCTTGCTTCGGTGGGTTCACACGCACCTTCGTGGAAATAACAGTCTTGGAGTAGTCCACGAGTACCCTCGGCTGCCGATAGCCGGAAATAGGTTCGAGCATCGCTTGAGTCATTAGACCCAACGTTCGAGTCCGTAGCTGCTCGAACTTTTCCTCGAGTAATTAATCTCTTGAGTTCCCAGTCTCCAGAACTGTAGTTCATTCGTACGAAAGGCGGAATCTCCGTATCTCGCATATCAAGTTCAAATCCATCCAGCACGAATCCATACGAGTATACGTCGAACCATCGAACGTTGTCTCCCGATTGACCGGGAATAAGACGTGCACCGTCTGGTGCGATAAGTTGGAGATTATTGAGACCAGACGGAACAACGAGTTCATTGAGTTTGTACGTCCCTGGTGGGAACACAATAGTAGTATTATCACCAACGATCCGATCAAGCACAGAGTCGATAGCTGTATTCCCAGTATTATCCGCACCTTCGTCTACTATGTTATACGTAGGCATCTAAATACACCCTCCTTGTGATTGAGTTTGATCGACTGAAGACGAACGATTCCCTTGGTTAAGAATTAGCTTTTCGAGAATTTTGAAAAATGGCCGATCAAGTCCATTGTTGAGACATCGTTCGGCCTGAATTGCTATATGATTTCTGACAGTATTTACAGCGATCATCGTCTCCGTTGCGTTTCGTTCTTTTTTGCGTAGGTGTTTATAACTATCTACAATTATTTGTACAGTCTTCATTCTTACTGGTAGAACAAAAATGTTTCAGGCCCATATGTTTTACCATATGTATCAAAAATCAAATCGATAGATTAATGGGATAGCATTATTTTTTATAGTGTAATATATGAGCGATCGCTCCTCAGGGAAAAATCGTAGAAACAGCCGGCGAACGTTTTTAAAGGCTGTTGGGATCTCAATGGGCACAATGAGTGTGGAGGTTACGAATACTGCAGCTCAAGAGAGAACTGCGAAAGACACTACTGACACCAACAGATGGACAACAGCCAGATCGAATTCGAAGCGAACTGGCGCGATTAATGCGGATGGGCCAACCCCGTTTGCAACGACGAGCTGGAAAATGGATTTGGACGGCAGTATGTTCTCCAAGGAACCAGTAGTAGCCAATGGGCTCGTTTATCTTCCGGTGACGACGGACAACACTTCAAGTGAAAGTGAAGGGTACATCGGTGCTTACAATATAGAGACTGGCGATCAAGTATGGAAGGAATCCGATCTCCCTTCACCGAAAACACCGACCATTAGCGACGAAATGCTATATTTTGCTACAAATATATCAGAGACTGATGAAGATAACAGAGGAGGTCTCTATGCACTAGATATCGAAAACGGTGAAACCAGATGGAGCCGAACAAATTTTCTCAAGTGGACTTCCCCAATCGTCACGGTAGATCGAATATACACATCGAATAAGGAAGGTGCATACGCACTCAATAGTAGGACTGGTGAGACGATTTGGAAAACCGACGGTGTTGGCATGCTATCAGACGGTAGCGACGGAGCTCTAAGCTATCACGACGGAACGATATTTTTCAGCGATGGAACAGCTTTGAATGCAAATGATGGCTCGGTCAAATGGAGAATCACTGATCAGGAAACTACTTTCAACAATCACGTTATCGATAATGGCCTCGTATATTATATTAGAAGAGAGTTTATTGAAGGTGATGATGATATTGTCACTGTCGAAGCGCGAGCAGCAGATAGTGGGCGAGTTGAATGGTCGTATTCCCCAGAAACTGGACAGGTGGTAGACAGACGATTTGCAGTCGCAAATGGTCATGTCCTCCTCTACGATTCGAACGAAGATAGCGTTCTAACAGCCCTTGACGCTGAGACTGGTGCGAGAATTTGGAGAAAAGAACTTGCTGGAGAGTTCTTTAGCAATATCACAGTAGCGAATGAGACGATCTATATCGGCGGTCGATACATGTTACCCTCCAAGCCTGGAATAGGGCGAGCAGCTGTCTATGCACTCGATCTCACAACCGGTGATCGTGAATGGACATATTTGTTAGACCCAGCTAATCTCGTTACGAATCCAGAAGGGCCACCAGCAGCTGGAACGCCTGTTGTGGCAGCTGATAAGATTTATACATCCACATATCCGGCTGGTTCATTGCTTGACCATCAATATATTCAGTATTCGAATTTCTTTGTTCTTGAATCATCCACCACCCGACCAGATGCTGACATGAGGATCTAAGAATCATCCCAACTATTCTTCGGTATATCCATTGAGTATATTGACCAACTGAGGCAGAGCTCTGCGGTTTTATCGAGGGTTCTCCCACACCGCCGACATTCAACCTCTACGTCTTATTGCTCGCTAGACAGGAAGAATCGATGGATCCTTGGCAGGATATTCACAACATTTCCACTGACCCTGGCTAATAGGCTTGTGAATTCCGACTCCTAACAAAAGAATCGATGATCGATACGAAATATTTTCCCCAAGTATTTCACTAGAAGTTAGCTCCTAATTACGATTCTCTTTTTAATGGTAATATTCACGACTAACAGGGAAGGAAGACCATCTTATTTATTAGAAAGATCTATTCGTTCGAGTTTTCCTCCGCATTCGGGGCAGACAATATGCTTTGTCAAAGCGTTGGCTGTTGCACTACATGATTTGCATTGATAGAGTGGTTCTTCCTTTTTCGTAGATCGGTACCGCATGATGATCGTTTCTAGAATCGACATTTTCACTCGTCTGCAACTAGCACTTCGCGACCCAAAGCATATGTAGTTACTTACCGTTTCGATTATCTCTAGATTATACGTGTTGAATGTTTCATGAGGGATCACTGGTAGAGGTCGTCCACTTTGTCGAGCTTCCATTCCTTCTGTAGATGGGTGCGGCGAGTGTGGGCCTTTGCGTTTTTGGATTCAGGTTTCCTATAGATCAGTTGTTTTGGTAGTCTTTTCATCGATGTGAGTTAGCCATAAGTGATAAGCGTGTAAATGCCGTTATCGGTCAGTCTTTTTCTATTCTCCGCGGACCCAAATCCTTCGTTCCATCTCTATTTTACATAAAACATCCTCCAAAGCAGTATTTTCCACATTATATTTTGGAGAATGGTATTCCATCCGACTAAATCAGAATTCTTTTATATGGGTTGTTACCTGGATAGGTATATGCCAGCGTTTACCTATGAGGTGAAATAGAATGGCAAACAGCGAACGAACCCCAGATAAGATTAAACGACGGCGTCTTCTCCAGGGATTCGGCGCAATAGGAATTGCTTCACTTGCCGGCTGCAGCGGTAGTAATAACAAAAACAATAACAAAAACGGCTCGAATCAAGGGGGCCAACAATCACAGAGCAGCAAACTAACGCTTGCACAAGTGAAAAGCCCACTTGAATTTGACCCCATTGTCCTTAACGATGTCCCATCTACACAGGTGGCGGATCGCGTGTTCGAGGGTCTTTACACGTATGATAGCGGAATCAACGTCGTTCCGCAGATGGCGACCGGCAAACCGGAAGTCAAAAACAACGGAAAGACGTACATCGTAAAGCTGAAACAGGGACCAAAGTTCCAGAACGGTGATCCCGTTACGCCCGAGGACGTGAAGTACTCGTTCGAAGCGCCGGTTAAAGAGGAGACGGAGAACGCCGCGGAGCTGAACATGATCGATTCGATCACGAAGGTCGACGATCGGACGGTCAAGTTTGATCTCAAGTATCCGTACGGTCCGTTCATGAACTCGCTGACGTGGTCGATCGTTCCTAAAAAAGTTCGTGAGAAGGACAAGAAGAAGTTCAACAAGAAAAAACCGGTCGGCTCCGGCCCGTTCAAATTCGATAGCTGGCAGGAAGGGAAATTCGCGAGGATTAAACGATGGGATGGCTACTGGGGCGATCCGAAGCCGAACCTCGCAGAAGTCGAGTACAAACCCATTGAAGAGCCGACGACGCGCTTGACGAGTCTACAGACCGGCGAGAGCGACGTCATCGAGGAGATTCCGCCCAAGCTCTGGCAACAGGTAAAGAGCATGGGCGACGCCAGTATCGAGTCGGTCATCGGGATGGGGTACTTCTACCTCGCATTCAACTGCAAGGCCGGCCCAACAGCCGACCCGAAGGTGCGCGAGGCCATCGACTACTGCTTCGACATGGATCAGGCGATCTCGAACTTCGTCGAGCCGAGCGGGGTCCGCCAGTACAGCCCACTGCCGAAACAGATCGCCGAAAAGTGGGGGATGCCGCTGAACAAGTGGAAGCAGATCCCGCACGACAAAAATATCGACAAGGCGAAGACAATCCTCGATGATTCTGACTCGGTTCCAGACAATTGGAATGCAAACATCATCGTCCCGCCGGACGACAAGCGCGAACAGCTCGGCGTCACTGTCGCCAACGGGCTGAAGGAGGCAGGATACAATGGGAACGTTCAGCGACTCGACTGGGGCGCGTTCCTCAACAAGTACGTCTCGGGGAAGCCGAGCGACTATAACATGTACACCTTGGGATGGTCAGGCACGCCCGACCCGGACGCGTTCACTTATTACTTCTTCACGAAGGAGGCGCACGGAACGACGGACGGCACCTTCTACAACGGTGTGAGCGAGCAGATTGTGAACGCACGGCAGTCGGCCGACCGCGCCGAGCGAAAGAAGCTGTACACGAACGCCATCACGCAGTTGTTGGAAGACCGGGCACATATCCCGGCCTACAACATGAAGAACAGCTACGGTATGAAGAAGGAGGTGAAGGGATTCAAGGCGCATCCCGTCTCGAGCTTCGTCCTCTCGACGGACTACACGAACGCGTCGATCGGATCGAAGTAAGCCCTCCCCCATCTCTCTTCGATAAAAATACATATGGCACTCTTCCGCTATACAATTCGACGGTTACTACAGGCCATTCCCGTCCTCCTCGGAATCGTCACGATAACGTTCCTGCTGACGAACGCGATACCGGGCGATCCCGTCCAGATAATGCTCGGCCCGTCGCCGAGCGCGGAGATGGTCGAGCAGATACGTGCTCAGTACGGGTTAGACGAGCCGCTCCCGGTGCGATACGTGAACTACCTCGTCTCGGTCGCGCAAGGGAACTTCGGCCAGAGTATCTACTACGGAACGCCTGTGCTGACGAAGATAATGGAGCGGCTGCCGGTGACGCTCCTCCTCATGCTCTCCAGTTTCGCGTTCGCACTCGTGGCCGCCATCCCACTCGGAGTCATTTCCGCCAGGCGACGCAATCAGCCGACGGATCACGTCTCGCGGGTCGTTGCGCTCGTCGGCGTCAGCACGCCGTCGTTCTGGATCGGACTGATGCTGATCATCATCTTCGCGTACCATCTAAAATGGTTCCCGGCGACGGGCCTCGTCCTCCCGTGGGCCGCTCCGAGTTCGGTCGACGGGGCGTCGTCGCAGCTCGACGTATTGCGGTTGACGGCGATGCACCTCCTCCTGCCGACGCTCTCGCTCGGAACGCTCCAGATGGCCGCCATCATGCGCATCGAGCGGTCGTCGATGCTCGAAGTGCTTCAGCAGGAGTACGTGAAATTGGCGCGGGCGTACGGTGTTTCGGAACAAAAGATTGTCCGAAAACACGCGTTTCAAAATGCACAGCTTCCTGTCATCACGGTCGTCGGGTTGCAACTCACATCGGCGCTCGGCGGTGCAGTGTTAACCGAGACAGTGTTCAACATCAACGGGATGGGGCGGCTCATCATCACGGCGATCAATAATCAGGACTATCCGTTGGTCATGGGGACGACCATCTTCTTCGGCGTGACGTTCGTCGTCGGGGTCATCCTCACCGACCTGTCGTATGCATTCATCGACCCCCGCGTGACCTACGATGAGGTGGACTGACGATGGGAACGACAGAAACTCAAACAGACGAACTTCGTGAACCGCAGACGAACGACCGATACGAGGGTGGCGACCGAGTCGAGGCCAACGTCGGCTGGCGATACACCGTCGAACAGATCCGCCGCGATACGACGGCCCGAATTGGGCTCTACATTATTGGCTTTATCTCGGCGATGGCGGTGTTCGCCTACATCGACGCAAAGCTTTTCGACTACGCCATCGCGTCTCGATTCTGGTACAACCCGGTGAACGACCCGGCGAACGCCAGAATCCTGCTACCGCCGGTTGGGATGGAGAATACATTCGGCAGCGGAATATGGAAGTATCCACTGGGAACCGACCACCGCGGGCGGGACATCCTCGTCCGCCTCGTCTATGGGTCGCGGATAGCGATGCAGGTCGGCATCGTCTCAACCGGGTTCGGACTAGTATGCGGAACGCTCGCCGGAGCCGTCGCGGGCTACTACGGTGGATGGATCGACGATACACTAATGCGAGTGGTTGAGACGCTATACGCGATTCCCTTCCTCGTGTTGGTCATCGCGTTCATGGCCGCATTCGGACGTGACCTCACCTTCGCGATGATCGGCGTCGGCATCACGACGATTCCGGTGTTCGCCCGGCTGATTCGGTCGCGCGTGGTCAGCGTCCGTGAAGAAGAGTACATCGAGGCGGCCCGGGCCGCCGGCGTCCGCGACCGGAACATCATCCTCAGACACGTCATCCCGAACAGTTTCGCGCCCGTCCTCGTCCAGGCAACGTTGCAGGTCGGCATCAGCATCCTCATCGTGGCCGGACTCTCGTTCCTGGGTTTCGGCGCGCAGCCGCCGACGCCGTCGTGGGGACAGATGCTAAGTCAGTCACGAGGCTACATGCTCCCCGACCCGTGGTTTAGTCTGTGGCCAGGAATTGCCATCCTCGTCACGGTGATGGGATTCAATCTACTTGGTGACGGTCTGCGAGATGCGCTCGATCCTCGAATCAAAAACTAATATGACAGACACACTACTCCAAATAGAAGATCTGAAGACGCAGTTTTTCACCGAAGAGGGCGTCGTTCGCGCGGTTGACGGCATCTCCTTCGACGTAAACAAAGGGGAAATCGTCGGCCTCGTCGGTGAATCGGGGGCCGGAAAGAGCGTTGCTGCCCAAAGCATCCTCCGACTGATCGACCACCCCGGTGAAATCGTCGGCGGGGAGGTGCGATTTAAAGACAATATACTATTCGGTCTTGAAGAAAACCCAAACGGTGACCTCCATCCCCGAGACGAGATGCTCTCGAACGAAGAGATGCGCCGCCGAATCCGCGGCAACGAGATCGCCATCATCTTCCAAGACCCCATGGAGAGTCTGAATCCAGTGTTCACCGTCGGGAGCCAACTCCGGGAGTTTATCGAACTCAATCGCGACCTCTCGAAACAGGAGGCAAAAGCGGAGGCGATCCACATGCTCCGCGAGGTCGGTATTCCCGAACCGGAAGTGCGCTACGACAACTACCCGCACCAGTTCTCGGGCGGAATGCGCCAACGCGTGCTCATCGCCATGGCGCTCGCGTGCGAACCGAGCCTCATCATCGCGGACGAGCCGACGACCGCGCTCGACGTAACCGTCGAAGGGCAAATCCTTTCACTCGTTGATGACTTGCAGGAGAAGTATGATACGAGTTTTATTTGGGTCACCCACGACATGGGCGTCGTCGCCGAACTGTGTGACCGCGTCAACGTGATGTACCTCGGCGAAATTGTCGAACAAGCAACGGTCGACGACCTCTTCTACGACACGAAACACCCCTACACGGAGGCGCTGTTGGACTCGATGCCACGCCCTGACCAGACTATTGATGAACTGAACCCCGTTCATGGCGTGATGCCGGAAGCCATCGACCCGCCGCGGGGCTGCCGGTTCCACACGCGCTGTCCGGACGCCCGGGAGATCTGCACGCAAGTCCACCCCGATTGTCGCGAGGTGTCGGACGCGGACGAACGCTCGCACCGCGCCGCCTGCCTGAAACACGACGAGTTCGATGTCGGCTACTGGGTCAGCGAACCCATCGACGTTCGCGCGAAAACTGGCATCTCCGGTGATATCGTGAGTAACACTTCCGAGCGAGGTGACTGATATGAGTGACTCAATTACTGCCGATCGAATCGAGGCGGACGAAACGAGAGCTGGAGAACCGCTTCTCGAAGTTGAGGGGCTCACGAAACATTTCTCCAGTGGTGGCGGATTTCTGTCAGGGCTATTCGGTGAAGAGCAACGGGTTCGCGCCGTCGAAGATGTCTCTTTTGAGATACAGAAAGGAGAGACGCTTGGACTCGTTGGCGAGTCTGGATGTGGAAAGAGCACGCTGGCCCGGACGCTTCTGCGACTTATTGAGCCGACTGAGGGCACTGTCTACTTCAAGGGGCAAAATCTGACTGAGTTAGACAGCGAGGGACTACGGGCGCAGCGTAAGGACATGCAGATGATCTTCCAGGACCCGCAGTCATCGCTCGATCCACGGATGAAAATTGGCCCAATCGTCGAGGAGCCGATGAAAGCCCACGGGTTGTACGACGCAGATGAACGAGAGGTTCGAGCCCGTGAGTTGCTTGAAAAAGTCGGTCTCGATCCACAGCACTACAACCGCTATCCACACGCCTTCTCGGGCGGGCAACGGCAGCGCGTGAATCTCGCACGTGCACTGAGCGTAAATCCGGACTTCATCGTCTGTGACGAACCTGTTACGGCACTCGACGTCTCGATTCAAGCCCAGGTTCTGAATACGATGAACAGTCTCCAAGAAGAGTTCGGGTTGACGTACCTGTTTATTGCCCATGACTTGAGCGTCATTCGCCATATCAGCGACCGCGTAGCAGTAATGTATCTCGGGCAGCTGGTGGAACTTGCGGACAAAGAAGAGCTATTCGAGAACCCACAGCACCCCTACACGGAGGCACTCCTCGAATCGATTCCAGTTCCTGATCCGCGAGCGACTGGGACTCGTGGTGTGCTTGAGGGCGATGTTCCGAGTCCTATTGATCCACCGAGTGGGTGTCGGTTCCGCACGCGATGTCCGAAGCTCATTGCACCCTCCGAGTATGATCTCTCACCTGACGAATGGAAGAATACACGTCAATTCCTCCGTGAAGTCCAGCGGCGGTCGTTCGAACGAACCGATAAAGCTACCATTGAGTCTCGGTTCTTCGACAACGCAAAACCAGACGGCGAGGCAGGCCGTATCGTCGATGATGCAATCGATCAACTCACGAATGAAGAGTGGGAGCGCGCGTCGGAACTTCTGACGGCGTCGTTCGCAGAACAGAGTATCTGTGCCCGGCAGATACCTGAGTACGAGGTGCCGACGGAGTACGGCACGTCGCCCCACGACGCGGCATGTCACCGCCACCGCGACGACGTCATCGAAGGCCGTCAACAGTGACATCCTCCCGCGCCTCAAGACGCGGGCCTCCCACACGCCGGTCGTTATTGCTATGTTACTTACATCCGTAGCTAGACTCGCTGACAAGGCAATACAGGGAACGGCATGCCGTGGTGGAGTAATCTCCTCAGTAGCTGGTAGAAACCCTGTACTGAAAATAGCGGTTGTGCGCCCATTTTGAACGCCTCTAAGTGGACAAGGGTTTAATGACCGTATGTCGTCTTTACATTCATATTTGTAGATACACATAATCGTATTCGTATACTTGACAACTATACGGGTTACAAGCGAGATTCCGAGCGGAATCCGTATGCTGACTCGATGTGGGCCGGTGACCTGTTTGAGCTCAGTGCTTTCTTTCCGACGGTGACGCTAACTTGTTTTTCCAGCGAAGACCCAATCATAGTACTGTCTCCTGCGTCGCTGAACAGCAAAGGAAAGGGCTTGTCTTAGCAAGCCCACTCTATCTGGGTCCCTACCGCCAATATTCTGTGAGAGCGTTCGCTGGTCGGTGATATTCGAGACCGTCAGTTGGCGTACCATGGAGAAAAGGGTTGAAGCGTGGGTTAGTTCGGCAGTTCTTTTTGTCCCATCCTTACGCACGGCCAGCATGGGAAGTCACCGAGGCCGTCATAGTTGCACTCTGCTGGTTCAGCTTCATCTTCGTTCTTTGAGGGGAAAGGCGTTGAGCGTCCCCTCGTCGGTTGCGTTCTCGACGGCGGCCATGTGCTTGCAGACCGAGTTACGGTGATGCGGACAGGTACACGCCAGTGCATCGCCGACCACATCGTCACGCTGGACGACGTACTGTGGGGATTCTGTAATTATATTATTAACGACGGTTTTTCCTCGACGACTTGCATTTCTCTGCAAACATTATGACGGGGAAAGCGGGATAGGATCAACAGCATCTACTTTGCCGAAAACGAAGGGAACTCTGGCTATTTCAAATGATTACTGAGGATCAGTTTCGGTCACAAAGCGGTCCCAGGGAGGTCGACAGATTTAAGATGGATTGTAATCGCTCTATTACTTATGTTGCATCTCAATTGGAAACAATATATATTTGACTATAAAGAACGGCTTCTCGTTCTTTTTGTTGCTTTACAGGTTGTTTCGGCAATTTTTATCGTTCCTGTAGCAGCTACCTCAACGGCAGAAGAGAGTAACAACGCTTGCAATTTGGTCGAACTAATGGATTGGATTGACCCTGGAAATAGCATCCAAATAATATCGGTTTCGAGCTCAGAAAATACGATAGCCAATAAATCATCTCAAGATACTGATGGGCTTTCGTCCGACAAAGAACGGCAACTTGGAACGGATCCAAACAATATCGATACGGATTGTGATGGCATTTCGGATGATGAGGAGACGAACGGAGGCCAGCCGGTTGATACAGATCAAGATGGGAAGATCGATGCCCTTGACAGCGATTCAGATAACGATGGAATCTCAGACGAAGCGGAAACCGACGAAGACTGTGAGGTGGATGGAATACCAAACTATCGGGACAGTGATTCAGATGGCGACGGAAGAACGGATACAGCAGAACGCGCAAACGGAACTGACTCACTTGAGAGAGATCGCCCCGTAGATAACATAACAGATCCGAATAATATAAGTGGGCATGATCCAGCCGAGTCTCCGACTAATGGATCGAACACAGGCAAAGATGACGGTAGTAACCACTCTTCTGGCGAAAACGCGTCAGGTGGGAAGGAAGACAATAACGGCGAAGACGGCGGTCATACATCAACTACTACCGACGAAAATCCTACAAATACACCCACTACTACTTCGGTTACTAGTAGTTCTAAAACTTCACGTACGCACACAGAGATAACTGAAACGAATACTCAATCTTCGACTGGAACAACTAGCTCAACCGCCACTGGAACTATCATGAAGACATCGCAACGCACCAGTTCACCGGATATTCTTAGCGTCGACACGCTTCCCGACATCAATTCACCATTCATCGCACTCATTGGATTGCTCTGTGCGCTTGGTGGATTGATAGCCTTTCATCGTCATGGAAGCTGAGTGTCGATTTTTACGATCCGAGTTTGTTTCAACGATGAACCAGTAGTCGCTGAACAGGATACTGCCTTGAGTGCACCAACTCATGCCCTGCTGTTGTAATAGATAGTTTCCAGCCGTGCTATTTGTAGGCGCCCCAGCTGGGATCGTGATCGCGTCCGTTGTTGAGTCGTACCAGACCGCTGACGGGGCGCGTCGTCTGTAAGCGACAGTTGACCGAGCCAAGGCTTACCGATATATTCTAGACAGCAGTCGAACGCTGGGCTAATCAAAGTGATCGAGAGGGTGTTGTTCCTATTTTAGAGTATGGTGAGAGCTAGCTTGAGCGGCCACACTACGAAGACGACTCACTCATGAATTGTGATCGGTCGCTTGCAGGGCGGATTGATGCCCTCTCGACTGCCACCATGACGATTCATAGAGCACACGAGGATAGGGTCGTCCACGTCGGACTCAGACCTACGATGATTCTGCTTGCCGATAAGACAGTCCACGTAGGAGATTGGGAACGTGCGAGGGTCTTCGCTGAACACCGTGACACGTCCGACTATGATGCTCCTGAACAGATTACAGGAGAATCAGTCGATGAGCGGACTGATGTGTATAGGCTTGGTGCAATTGCACACTTTGTTGTGACCAGTCAGCCACCGGGGGATGAACCGCCGAGTAAACTAAATTCAGAGGTTTCACAACAATTTGATATGGTGTGTAAAACGGCGATGGCGACCGATCCTGCTGATCGATATCAATCGGTAATGAAGTTCGATGATATGCTCCGGTGGGCTGTCTTCCGGGGCTGAGCTGCTTTTCTATCTCCTACTTTCGAATGAAAATGGATTGTAGGTCAGATATTTGGCTCTGGTGAAATACTCTTGGTTAATTACTATCGTTCCTGAAACAGCGGTAAATCGGTAGGCTTGGTTCTCACTGTAGTCCTAACTGGAAGGCCGTGAGAACCATAACAGACCAGAGGATGAGTCCGATCCCATAGAAAATGAGAACGGCGCGCGTGCTGCACCTCCCCATAGACGGTTGCGACTGTATATCTTCAGTCAGCATCCCACTGAGGGCCGAAGCGTCAGGGGGTGGTAGTCGTCAGAGTTGACAAGGAGTTGCGTGAGCTACTTACCGGGCGACAGCGGATCAAGGTTGAGGTTATTTACTTTTCGTGAGGACGTTACCATCGACGTCGTCTATCTTGGTTAGATCGTCCTCACTGTGATCGAGTCGCTCTTCAAAATCCTCAATCTGCTTCTGTTGTTCGAGGAGCATAGAGACGAGTGCCGGAATTTCGACGAACCGATGGTTCTGCAGCCTACTCGCGTCACTCATTGCCAATCGAATTTGCACATTCCAGATAGATATAGTGCAGAAGAAGGAGCCGAGTACTAGAGTAATTCTTTGTCCTTTCCATACCGTATTTAATAACTGAATTATAACCATTACATAATTATTTGGCCAAAATTTTAGCCGACATACATAAATGCAATGCGAGGAATAATGATAACGATGAATCGACGGACCCTCCTCAAAACGACACTCCCCGCAGGTCTCTTACTGGCTGGTTGTACCTCTCAGTCAGATGAGTCCGAAACCACAAGCCCTACCCAGATATCAACAACCGCAACAACAACGAATACAGTGTCAACAAATAAGACGACACGCTTGCAAACGCAGTCAACAACCACTCAACAAACAGAATCCACAACAAAACTAGAATCAACTAGTACAACGCAATCTACGACAGAGCAGGAACCAACTACTACAACACCATCTACAACAGAACCAGAAACAACGACCACAACCCCATCGACGACGGAACCAGAGACAACTACCACAACGGTTTCTCACTCGGCACCGAACCACCCATCGACGAAGGGAGTGTTCAATGAACCAACGCGTGGACCGACGCCATTTAGTTCAGATGCAACTCTTATTGCATTCGAGGACCCATCTTGCCATAATTGTGTCGATTTCGAACAGAAAATATACCCAAGGCTCAAGCGCAACCACATTGATTCAGAAGAACTTTCGTTCGTATTACGAACGGTCCCTGTCGTCGAGGAGTGGGGAGTCCGCGCTATCTACGCACTTGAAGCGACCCACGCTCGGGATGAGCAAGCGTTCTGGGATCTGAAAGAATACTACTTCAGTAATCAGGATCAATTCAACACCGGAAACGTACTCTCGAAAACGAAATTGTTCATAGATTATAACACACGGTTAAATGGACGAGCCATCGTTCGCGATGCAAAATCAAAGGCATATAACAAACAGGTTCGAGAGGACCGTTCTGTGGCGAAGGCCGCAAACATTCCTGGGACTCCGACGTTTTTCGCATTCAGATCTGAAGAGTACGTAACGAAAATCGTCGGGACGCAAAGTTACGGTATCTTTAAAAATATCCTTGGACTCTAAGAGTAGCGTGTTTATCAGATTTTGTTATATTTAGTTATCATATCTGGTATTATCTATTCCTGGACACTCTTCACATATCATATTACTTTGATAAGGAACCCATGCATCTAAAAATCAATTGCCACTTTGTGAAATACAGTCGAATGTCACGCCGTAGTTAGCCTCACTGTATTCGTAAAACTGCCCAATGTAAATCAGTTCATGGCGAACGGTCGACCTGGATTGTTCCCAGCCGTGTTGTTCGTAGGCCGTCCAGGTCAGCGAGATTGTAATCTCCTCTATTGACGGGCCGTACTTCGTGACCCCCTGCCTGTCGTTATGCTCGGGGTGAGACCTCCCAGTCGAAGCAATTGATTGCGGGTCAGGGAAATGCTCGGCGGCGGTGGAAACCTTTTGCTTAGCGTTCGATCAAACGGTAAAGCCAACTAGGCAGATACTTTGTGTAAAGCGACCTGTGAAACTTTAGAGATATGGAGAAAGCACTCGACGATGTGGTGCCACTTGCATGGGCTGGATATGTGGCCAGCGCATGGATGATTGTGTTTGCCGTACTGAGTTTCTACTGGGCACTCGGTGGAACAGCAGGAATCAACACTGTTTCACTCGGCCAAGAGCTAACGGGTGAACTGTCGTTCATCACAATCCTCTGGCTTACTGGCATTCTGAAACTCGGCGGCGGAGTACTTGCACTCGCACTCGTTCAGCCATGGGGTCAGCTGCTTCCCCGACGGCTGGTACTTCTCTCCGCATGGGGTGTGAGCGTACTTCTGGTACTCCATGGTAGTGATTTCATGATTCAGGGTGCACTCACGGAGGATAGACTCATTGGTCTTCCCGCTCCTGCAACGTGGACGACGGCCCATTGGCAAACGTTTGTATGGGGGCCATGGTGGCTTCTTGGTGGTATTGCGTTCTATGTGGCGACATGGAACTACCAGCGACGCTCGCGGTAACGAGATCTAAATAAAAGCTCTATATGAGAGTTAGTTCGGCAGTTCCTTTCGTCCCGTTTGCACGCATGACCAGCACGGGAAGGCCGTCAGTGTGCCGTCATCATTCGCGTTTTCGACGGTGGCCATATGCTTACAGAATGCGTTGCGGTGGACGTGATACAGACACGTACAGGCCATTAGATCGTACGTTACGGCATCCAATATGATGACGTAGAGGTGGCTTCGACCCACATTGATTCAACACAGATCAAAAGAATCTTAGTTTGAGGATCTATAATTTGGCATGGATCGATTTTCTCTCTACCATGTTTCTACGCTCGTTGCTGGCGCAGCACTAGGCATTCCTGCATTGACATCTACGACTATTGGTGAGCAAAGTTTCTTATTATTACTTCAGACAATTGGTGGGTGTGGCTTGGCGGTTGCGGTGATTTATGGACAATTTATAAAATATCCAGCTGAGTCCACTGTTGAGAAGTAGACAGTCTGGACAATCGTCATTGGGATACTACTTATCCTTCTTGCAGGTACTATTCGGTTAGCTAACTGAACTTCAAAGTAGACGATTGGACACGTATACGACCGAGAGTCCGCCGATCAGTGGCGTTCCCCATCACAGCTGAAACCTACGAAATGATACAGATCGCTAACTTGTACGTCACCCGTCACCTAAATTCAATAACAAAAATAGGATAAGTAGCGAGTTGACGACGAGAAGAGCACTCAACGTCGATTCTATCGTTGAGCAGTGATTTCACTTATTTTTGCAAGGAGAATATGCGCATTGAGCCAGTCGTTTCGCTGATACAGCTTTCGGTGGCCACAGCATCTATTGATATAACTCGTGTTGATATGGTACACCATGCAAGTCGCAGTTATCGGTGCAAACGGTGGAATCGGCCGCGAGTTAGTTCCTCGACTTTTGGATGCTGGACACGACCCAATTGGGGTAATACGAGACGAATCACAGTTTGATGCTGTCCGCGAACACGGCGGAGAACCACGTTTTGGCGATCTCAAAGGGGAGTTTGCGCCGGCACTCCAAGGGGCCGACGCTGTTGTTTTCACAGCTGGCTCCGGCGGGGGAACTGGCTGGGACCAGACGCTTATGATCGACCTTTGGGGAGCGCGACGGAGTATCGACGCGTGCGTCGAGCATGGAATCGATCGGTTTGTTATGATAAGTTCATACAATGCAGGCGATCCAATGGCTGGGCCGGAGGCAATCCGTCCGTATCTGGTGGCCAAGCGATGTGCTGACGACTATCTCGATTGGTCGCCACTCGATGCCACGATTCTTCGGCCGACAACACTTACTAGTGAAGAGGGAACAGGGCGTATTTCGGCAACCTTCGAAGATCGTGGCGAGGATGGAGAAGAGATTCCGCGCGCCGACGTCGCTCAGACAGCCGTTGTCTGTCTAGAAAACGAAGTAACAGTCGGCGAAACGGTCAGACTATTCGGCGGCGACACCCCTATTGAGAAGGCTCTCAGTCCTGATGACTGATTGTCATAGACTCTGTCTCGATCCCCCTCATTGATTCTGTGTGACTTTCCAGTCAATCGCACCGACCAGCAAGTCCGGAAAGTACGTAGTTGCAATGACCGCCGCATAGCGTTGTGCGCGGTCGAACAACTCGCGCCCAGTCGTTAATGTGTCGTGGTTACCGCTTGGAGCAACCCCACACTCGGTGAGTGTTCGCTGGGCGGCCACATCGAGTAGCGTTGTTTGGAGTGACATAACTGAGAAAAGAAAGAGACGGGATTAGGCTGGCAGTTTCTTGTGAGCCGCTCGAACACACGGCTAATACGGGAAGCTACCAAGGCCGTCACAATCGCACTCTGCTGGTTCGGTATCGTCGTCGTCCGATGGGAACGCCGTCAGGGTGCCGTCGTCCGTCGCGGTTTCAACGGTAGTCATGTGTTTGCAGTAGGCAGCGTAATGCTACTACTGAACAGAGTAGCATTTATTGCTGAGTAGAAGAATCTACTAGTATGGCAACGTCAGTGAAAATGGATGAAGGAACGAAGTCTGATTTGGAGAAACTCCAAGCAGAAATTCGCCTAAAAGCGGGAAAACAGGTAACACAGCAAGAGATCCTCGCCCGAATCGTTGCACAAGCGGTTGACTCGAAGGCAGATCTCATCGATTCATTTCGTGATGAAATGCCAGCAATTGATCCGAGTGAGCGAGAAGCGTTCCACCAAGGAATGATCTCTTCTGGCGTAAAAACATCGGAATCAGATATCGACGAAGAGTTGTACGGATGAGCGTTCTTATCGACACGGGTGTTTTTTACGCACATCATGATAAAGACGCAGAACGCCATGATACTGCTGTTTCTGCGATGAACACAGTACTTACTGGTGAACATGGACAACCGTACACCAGTGACTATGTCTACGACGAAACGGTCACATTAACTCGAATGCGGACTGATTCATTTGAGGCTGCAAAAACCGTCTCCGACCGTATTCTTGGACGTGAGTCATTCCCAGAGCTATTCGAGATAATCCAGATGGGACACGACGACTTTAATGCGACAGTAGATACATGGATTCAATATCAAGACCACGATCTAAGCGTTACTGACGCAAGTCTAGTGACGCTCTGTGAACGATATGATATTGATTCTATCCTCAGTTTTGACTCAGATTTCGATGGAATCGTCCATCGAACAGATCCATCTCATATATCTACGGAATAAGAAGGGCGAAGAGAGTTAGTTCGGCAGTACCTTCCGTCCCGTTTGCACGCATTGCCAGCATGGGAAGTCACCGAGACCATCGCAGTCACAGTCTTCGGGTTCCGTATCGTCTTCGGGCGGGAAGGCGTTGAGCGTTCCCTCTTCGGTCGCGTGTTCGACGGCAGCCATGTGTTTGCAGAACGCGTTGCGGTGAAATATGGTGCGGGCAGGTGCAAGCCATTGCGTTATCAGTCACGTCGTCCAGCGTGACGACGTATTGACGCTCAGCGGGGTTGTCGTGGCTCTCGTTAGTGACGTCTACGAGTCCGGGGCATCGACGTCGGAGGCGAATTGTTTGACCTGTGCGGTTCTGTGCCGTCTCGATAGTATCAGGGTCTGTGATGGTTGAGAGGGTAATTCTGGTCGTGTCCAGTGTGAGTATGTCTGATCGGAGGTTCACGGCAGACTCAACACTTTCAGGATACTACCCTTACCTATTTGCATCCTATTATATGTACCAAGACACAGCTCCAGGCGAGATTGCAAGCGGAAGTTGACACCACTCTCAGGCTGGCCCAGCAGGCCGACACCATCACCGAGTTTGAGACGTGGAAACGGAAAGAGGAACGGAAACAGGAACAAACGCGCAACACGAGGGACAGCGACGCTAGCTCGCCGCCGCTCGGCCGAACTAACGAGTACCACAACACTGATCGCCTGCGGTCGATAGCGATAGCTTTCTCACTCAGATTGTCGAGACACCTCTCACACCCGTATTGCCATCTCTAGCGACGGAGACAAACAGAGTCTTGTATTTACAGCCTAATTTCATAGGTAGATGGAAATCCCGGACGAACTACGTTGTCTCTTTAGCAGCAAGATCGAAGTAGAGGATGGGTCATACACGCTCACAGTGCCGAGCCGAGAAATTATGGATGGTGACATTCACCCAGATGCCTCATACCGCGTGGCGATATTGAAACAGCCGTCAGCAGTGGAGAGCACAGCCCAAGAGACATCATCTTCGACAGTATCAACGACACCCGACGAGCCGAATCCAGACCGACAGTCAAGTCACTCGACAGCCCCAGTCGAAGAAGGCGACCGCCGGACGGTCGAAATCGAAGGGGTTGGCGAGAAAGGCGATGGCATCGCTCGCGTCGACCGTGGCTATGTGATTATCGTGCCCGACACGGAGAAACGTGACCGTGTCACCGTCGAGATCAATAACGTCACGCCCACCGTGGCCTTTGCTGAGGTCGTTGAACGAAAAGACTACTACGAGTAGTCTCCGAACGTATTCTCCATCGTTTGACTACACTAGTCGTGCCGTCCATAACGGGGAAACAGTTGGGTCACAGTCAAATGTATGAAATAGGGTAGACAGAGTATCGCCGAGTGCTGAAGAGCCCGCTCTCACATTCAGTTCACCTACCGACAACGCGACAAGAGTGATATTACTCAGCGAAAAGTCGTCCAGCCGCGAAACCCAATTTTCCAGAAAACGTCGCTCTCGATGTCACGAAACACCCCTTCGAACGGAGTGATATCACTACCATCGATCTTCTTCGCGTCCACACGATTTCACCGAATTCCTCCGGTCGATACAATCGAAGACGGTTCTCACGGAGAGAGACGCACCCGCCGACGAGTTACGTCCCACACCTCGTGCTGACGGCCCCGCCAATCACCACGACGGCACAGGTCCGAAGACGAGGACATCTATGACATTCGCACCTCCTTCGAGCACGATCTTGAGATCTATGGCGATATCATTGAGAGCTACCGTGAACACATCGAACCCGCCGATGGGCTCGGTGATTTTGCCACGGGTGAAATGCTTCGCGAGCAACTCGAGGATCTCGAAGAACACGCGCGCATGTCATCGATCACTACCACGAAGACGACACTCTGGTGCTCGAGTCGGCGATACACTAATTGTGGTTCCGTTATCTGAAGTTGGAATCTAGATAAATATCCCTGATCTATTCAATAGGTACTACTTCGCCTGTGAAGGCGGCTGAGGTCTGTTTGATCGGTTTGCGGAGTTAAGCGAGAAAGCTCCGCCCTTCAGGGCGGGGGTAGTTCACAACGACTTATCTCATTGGCTGTGAAGGATAGTGGCAAGGATAGTATTGAGCTCATTGAGTTTCTGGAACTACATGAGAAAAGCCTAATAATAGAATTAGGCTCACCTAAACTATTATGGTTGCGGGTAGCGTCCAGAGATGGAGGAGAAATAAATGACTCATGAGAGGGCCGAGACTAGTGATCGGCAGGGTACCAGCCGTCGAACGTTTCTCCAAGCGTATGCAGCCGGTGGGTTTGTTTCGGTGATGCATCGCCCATGGAGTGTTCAGGAAACTCAACCGGCAGCGAATGAGTGTAAATATCTCAATAGGGTTCGCTCTGAAACGTTTCAGGGCTCTGGAGCACAAGTCAGGGATCGGCCACCGCTTCGCGGAACCTGTATCGAAGCTCTACCGGATCTCTCCGGAGAGCTCACGATTTATCTTGGTGGTGGAGAAGGCGGAATATATATGAATTTGATGAGTCTCTTCGAAGACATTTATCCAGAGTTTTCCCCTCGTATTCGCCTTGCGCCGTCACCGCAACTCGCAAATACCATCATCGAAGAGACCAGAGGTGGGGCCAGCCCAGCAGATGTGTTCTGGGCAGTCGATGCGGGCTCCTTAGGCGTCGTCGCCAAAGCTGGCGCGACCAGTACGCTTCCGAAGGAAGTGGTCAACACCGTCCCAAAAACGTTCCATCCGAACGACCAGTGGGTCGGTATCGCCGGTCGTGCACGGAGCATTCCGTACAATACGGAACAATTCTCTGACGCGGATATCCCGACCGATATTTTCGCATTTCCAAGAGAGGAGCGCTTCAGTGGCGTTATGGGGTGGGCGCCAACATACGAGGCGTTTCAGGCGTTTGTCACGGCGATGCGTGTGCTAAATGGGGAGCAGAAAACGAAGCAATGGCTCAGAGGGATGCTCGATCAAGAACCAACTGAGTATCCCGACGAATTCCTTGTCTCGAATGCAGTCGCTGATGGCGAAATTGATGCAGGATTCGCGAACCACTACTACGCCCTTCGCGTCAAAACCGCGCGTCCGAAGGCTCCGATCGAACTGGCGTTCACAAACAACGATGCTGGAGCATTGATCAACGTTGCTGGTGTAGAGGTCATTCAAGGAACGAAAAAGAAAGCCTTGGCAGTGGCGTTTATTCGCCACCTTCTCTCGGTCGAGGCGCAAGAATACTTTGCCACTCGAGCGTTCGACTATCCGATGATTCCTGGCGTCCCGCCCGTCGGTGATCTCCCCCGAATTAACGAATTAAATCCACCGAACATCGATCTCGCGAAGCTTGCAGATCTGCAGCCAACACTCGCGCTGATGCGAGAGGTTGGTGTTCTCTAAAATCAACCAGATATGGTGACACGTTATGATCTAAAATGGATTACGACACGCATTACAGGCGGAGAGACTGACCGACGACCTCCACTTGGATTGACGTTGTTGAGCGGCGCCATCGCTGCGACCGTCCTCTCTCCGATCGTTTGGCTCCTCCTTCGGACGATCAATATGGGTATTGAGCGTGCTCTCGAACTACTCGTTCATCCATCAACGATTCAGGTACTCCTCAACAGCATCGCACTCGTCATTGCGGTCACCACCACCTCAGTTCTTCTCGGCGTCCCCCTTGCTGTGCTGACCGTGCAGACCTCGCTTCCGTTCCGACGAGTATGGACAATTCTCATTGCGCTTCCACTCGTCATCCCAAGTTATATCGGTGCCTTCGCCTATGTCTCGGCGTTCGGCCCACGAGGCGACCTCGCGGACATCCTCTCTCCGCTTGGTATCGAGGAGATACCATCCATATATGGGTTTGGCGGGGCCGTTCTGGTTCTCACATTGTACGTGTATCCGTATGTGTTTCTCACTACGCGTGCAGCATTGCTATCCTTCGACATGACGCTTTTCGACGCAGCCCGCACACTGAATCAGACACCGTGGGGTGCCTTCAGACGAATTACTGTACCTCAAATTATGCCGGGTATAGCCGCCGGCGCACTTTTAGTCGCTCTCTACACCCTCTCGGATTTTGGTACACCCGCGATCATGCACGCAGATGTCCTCACAAGTGTAATTTATGTCGAATACAACACCTTTGCTCGCGATGCGGCTGCCTTGCTCTCGCTGCAGTTACTGGCCCTGACAGTACTTATCCTCGCAATCGAGTCACGAATCCAACCAGGAAATCGCACAGCTTACGTCAGCCGTGGCGTCCGTGGAATGAGTGAGATATCCCTCGGAAGATGGACAGCGCCAGCACTCATGCTCTGTTCAACCGTTGCCTTGTTGACAATCGGTATTCCACTTGGCATTCTATTCGTGTGGCTCTTCCGCACTTCCCCAGGTGATGGCGGTATTGGTAGTGGGTTCGCATTTCAATGGGCCTACGGCTGGAACTCAGTCTACGTGTCTGTCCTCGCTGCAATCGTTGCCATCGTTCTGGCGATACCAGTTGCCTACCTATCAGCACGCTCCCAGTCGTGGCTTGCAACGGTGTTCAACCGGGCGACCTATGTTGGATACGCCGTACCGGGAATCGTCCTCGGCCTATCGCTAGTTTACTTTGGGGTGACCTATGCACCGACGTTCTATCAAACACTGCCGCTCTTGATCTTTGCATACGTTGTCCGTTTTCTCCCACAAGCGGTGGGCACGACACAAACCTCCGTGTTACAAGTCGATCCAACGCTCGTCGAAGCCGCCCGCACTTTGGGACATTCATCGACAGGTGCATTCCGGCGAGTGACACTGCCACTGATCGTGCCGGGCGTCGTTGCCGGCGCAACACTCGTGTTCCTCACGACGATGAAAGAACTGCCAGCGACGCTCCTGCTCCACCCAACAGGGTTTGACACGCTCGTGACGTATATCTGGCTCGTTCAGAGTGCTGGCTACTATGACCAAGCCGCACTTCCGGCGCTCGTGCTTGTCGGTGTTTCAGGGCTCTCGATGCTCATCCTTCTCACACAGGAGGCTACCGATGCCGAATAATAACCAGAGGAACAGCGAAAGCATTGACGTGCCGAGCACTCCCCTCTCGGAAGGTGATCCAACTCGGTCACCGATACTTCGCCTCCATGAAGTAACCAAAACGTACGGTGAGGAGCGGGCAGTTAGAGATCTTTCAGTGACGGTTTACGAAGGGGAAGTACTCACGCTGCTCGGGCCGTCAGGATGTGGGAAAACGACGACGTTGCGTCTCCTAGCCGGTCTGGATCGTCCGACAAGCGGTACTATCTATCTTGGCGAGTCATGCATCGCTAGCGATGAGACGTTCGTTCCGGCCGAAAAACGAGGGATCGGACTTGTCTTTCAGGATTTCGCTCTCTTTCCCCATCTGACTATCGCTGAGAACATTGGCTTCGGACTACATAATTTGGACACCGATGCGAAGGAACGACGTATCAACGATTTACTCGATCTTATCAACTTGCCTGAATTCCACGATCGAATGCCCGACCAACTCTCGGGTGGCCAACAACAGCGCGTTGCCCTTGCACGGGCACTTGCACCGAAGCCGACAATTCTCTTGCTCGACGAACCATTCTCAAATTTGGATGTTCGCCTTCGTATTGATATGCGCGAAGAGATTCGTCGCATCCTGAAAACGACTGGCGTCACCGCTATTTCAGTCACGCATGACCAAGAAGAAGCGCTCTCGATCGGTGACCGCGTCGCCGTGATGAACAATGGCAATGTCGAACAAATTGACCGACCTGAAGCAGTGTTTCAGCACCCTCAATCGCGATTTATAGCCGAATTCCTCGGCCAAGCTAATTTCCTATCGGGACGCGTCCACAACATGCATGTTGAAACTGGAGTTGGAGTAATCGAGACCAACCGTATCGACGGACATCAAAATGGGGCGATCGATATCCTCGTGCGACCGGATGATCTCCGAGCAATACCAACAAACGAAGAGGATGCCGATGGGTATATCATCCACCGGCAGTACAGTGGCACCGCATTCATTTACCGAATACAACTCACGAACCGAAATATAGTGCATTGTATGCACAATCACTCTGAACGGTATGAAATCAACACACCAGTTCGCGTTAATCTCATCGCCAACCACACGCTTACTGCCTTCCCACAACTTGAGAAAACGAAGTGAGCAATTTTTAAGAGATGTTCGCAATGACCGTAGAAATCGTCACCTGAGTCTGCCGACAGAAGATCAGGGCCACGATTCGACGGCGTTGTCAGCCGCAATCCACCCATCGGTGTTCCCGTCTTCGAGAAAGACGACTCGACCGGGACAGGTTTCACAGACAGTGACATCGGTCTGGAGAGCTGGTGGTTGTTCCGTTGTCGAGTTCCGATTGGGAACTGGTAGGCATTGCCGGATTTTGGCAGAACTAAAATAAAATGGGTCGGTTTTAGAAAGCGGCACCAAAAGGTGAGTGATACGGCTACGAGTGAGCCAAGTCCCGACGACAGTGAGTTAACATCTTTTCGGAGTTGTTCATCGATGCCAAACAAGAACGTTCCGTATCACTACTATTGAGGTATTTCTCCTGCTCGAACTTGCGTCTGCTTCGAATTATTGGACGTAGTTCTAAGTGTTTCTATTTATCTAACTTAGGAAACTTACTATTTAGTGACTAGTAACGTCGGAGAGAGATAGCTCCCTTTGGCTACTTTACCTCCGACTCGCTGTCAACACCGTGGTCAGCCGTATCCGATGCTGCCTGCGAGTTGGATTCTGTCTCGTCAGTGGCGTCGCCATTCTCATCTTCATCGTCCTCGTTTGCACCGAAAATTTCGAGGTAAAATCGGGCTCACAAACGAACCCGTTTGTGACGGATTCCTCGTTTCATCGTCCAATCACGCCCTCTGGGCTAGATGATTCCGAACAGTTCGTTGACATCGCTTGCACGTTGCATCGAGACGGGTGACCGTCACAAGGACAGGGTGATCGACTGGAAAATCCTCATAGAGGTACGGGATAAGACTTTGGTGCCGAAGGCCAGCTTCGCCATCATGGCTCGTGGTCGCCTGAAGGAACTCCTGGCGCTGCTGGGCGAGTTCCTCACAGCGGGTACAATGGTTCGCAAGTGTCTCGTGTCGGTGTTGCAGCGTCTCGAAGTCGAGTGCGGTCAGCGGTGTTTCATTGGCGTCGACCATCCACGTAGTGATGACTTCGACGGATTCGCTGGCGGCTTTGAGATGCGACTCTTCTCGCGCAAGTGCTCGACGTAACACCTTTGCTTCGGTTCGTCGAGCGGTGGCCTTTGTGATGATCGTTTGTTTGAGAGCTGCGGAAAACGATATCTCGGACGTCGGTACTAGTGCAAGTGCAATCGAGTTCGTGAGTTCGTTTTGGATGGTCGCCAGCAAGGATCCAGACGTATCTGTGTCGGCGGCGCTATGCGGTTGGACTGTTTCGGCGAAAGCGGTACGAACCGCAAGAGAGCGATCGCCGGTCGATGTCTCACTATGGGTTCGTGTACCTGCAGTAGTCGTGATCCCAGATGCGGACGACGGTGTCGGATCTGTCGAGATATCCGCCACTCGATCGATGAACATCTCGAACGCCTCGAGCTTCGCGTCAACTGCTTCTTGTTCGGTTTGTACTCGTGTTCGAGCGTGATCGATGTGGGTTTTGACCGGCATCTTACACCTTGGAGTGGATGGGGGCACTGACGAGCCCGGTTGGTTCTGCTTCCCTTGCGTGAACGAGTGTGACTTTCCAGTCTCCTCCGTTGTCGACGACTTGTAACGAGGACGGAGGCCAGTCTGGCTGCCGACGATAGAGATCGAGTACAAATGGGAGAACGGGAAGCCGTCCATACTGTGGGGAGAGCGCGTAATCTGATATCTTGACGACGACGGATCGGGCACCGGCGTCGAGATCAATCGACCACGGTGACCGCGTGTAGCTCCCGAGCAACCCGCGTTCCTGCAGCAACGTGAGGGACGCTGTGAGTGACTTATCGGTGGCGTCGTGAGAGCCCAGTCGAGCCGAGGCCTGGGCGAGAATGTCGGCTTGTTCGGTAGGCGTTAACCGTGTGTCAAGTTCTGTCGACATACTTTCGAGGAGGCAGAGACAGAGGTGATCAGGATTAGCAATGGTTTCCGCCAGATCGAAGTAGGTGTCCATGACAGCTGTTTCGACGGTGTCGTAGCCGGTATCTGAGAGTGTCTCGAAGACAGCTGCAGTGACATGGTGACAGAATTCGATGAGGTCTTGAGATGATGGGTTGTGGACCGCAGTGTTGAGGACAGGATCCGTAAGCGTCCAGTCGTTATCGTCCCGAGAGTGGTTCATCGGGCAATTATTCGACGTGGGTGAGTCGGTGACTTGACAGGCGATCACGTCGTAGTACGGGAGCTGTGGGTCGTACTGACGGAGTGCTGCTCGGTACTGTTCGGTCGCTCGGGCGGCACTCTGGGCGGTTGCACGTCCATCGAAGCGTTTTTCGGCCGCTGGAATCGGTCGCTCACCTGTGCGCCCACAGATAAGGTAGTACTCGCCGTCAGCACTCGCAAGCGTTTCGATATGTTCGCGAATTTTGCGGAGTGTTGTGCCGACCATACGGTTCACCAATGAGTACTCCCGACTCTCGTGGGTGCGTTACCCTGTATCGCGGTTTTCATGGCTCAATCACCGTGAATGCCTAGCTGCTCTTCGTGGCACACTTTGACGATGGACTTTACTATCGCTGCACCTCCGCCAAGCGGATCAAGTTTTGATGCACCTGCACGCTCGCGGTATTCGATCGGGAGTTCGCGAATTTGATACCCCCGCATGAGCGCTCGAATGAAAAGTTCGGCGGAAAGCCCCGTATTTTCGGTCCAGGTGATTGACTCACTGACGTCGCGCCGATATGCGCGCATCCCAGTTGTCGTATCGTGGATACGCCTACCTATGAGAGCGCTCGCAACGAGTGCGAAGGCAATATTCCCGTATCGATTCAGCGTCGGCATCGCGTTTGCGCCGTGGGAGAGATGGTCATCACTAACTACGTCGTAGCCGTGATTGATTGCGGTCTGGAATTTGGGAAGGTGTTCCATCGGGTAGGTGTCATCACAATCCGTCGTGATGACCACTGGCCGATCGGGTGTGAGTAACGCCTCCCGTACAGCCACTCCGTACCCCTGAGGCTCCTGTTTTATTACCGTTGCACCGAGGTCTCTCGCGATCTCTGGCGTTCGATCTGATGAGCCATCGACACAGGTGATTTCGGCATTCCCGTCTGTGACCGTCTGTATCTCGGTGATTACAGACTTGATGGCCGCTTCCTCGTTATATGTGCCCATCACGACACTGACGTCCGAAAACGTGACCTCGGAGCCCTGATCTGACCGTTTGGACTCCTCAATCTGAAGGCTCATTATCTCAGTATATGTTTGCTAGTACTTGAATTTTTAGGTCGGCCTAAAACAGTGGCGAGTCGAAGTCCTTGATCTCCTGTCCTGAATTCAAAGGTCACAACCCTGCATACGAGGCGATCCCTTACAGCACCTTATCGATGTGATCGGCCGCTTTGAGGGCGAGCGTCGCGATCGTGAGCGTCGGATTCATCGCTCCACTAGTGACGAACACGCTGCTCCCTACGATCCAAAGATTGTCGAGATCGTGGGTGCGCATCCGCGGTGTGACGACGCTCTCATTTGGATTGGTACTCGTTCGCATTGTTCTCATATGATGAAATGCAGGGCCTGTTTCTTCGAGGCCAACCTGCCACGTAATCTCTGTATCTAGTTCGTTCAGTATGATCTCCTGAATCTGGTTCGCCCGACTGATCGCCGCCTTTGTTCGATCATCAACGTGCCAGTGGAGCGTCGACCCACCGACGCCCTTCACATGCGTATGATTGAGGGGGTAAAACCAAGTCCCCCGAGGACGAGTACGCATCGCGTTCGCCCCTCATATCCCAGACTGAAAGCGGATCCTGTTCGGGTCGGATTGCCCGTTCCATCTGTTCGAGCCGCTCTTCGAAGGTGAACCGTTTTCCGGCCTCCAGCACGACAACATCGTGACCGCTGGAGCGGGATCGCCAGAGACAGTACGTTTCGATAATATTACGAGACGATCTGTAAATCGAGAGAGGCAAGAGGGCATACTTTCTCGGTATCCATCTGAAGCTGGCTAGTCTGCCGGAGTAAGCTGCTGTCTTCGGCGTCTAAACAAGGCCCAACGTTGCAATCGACCACATCGAAGCACTATCAAAGGAGGACTGGCGAAGTCCACTGAGTACTTTGGGGTGCCATGGAACATCGGCTCACAACTGGGAAGAGTTCAGCCTAATGAAGATGTAAAACGATGCACACCCCAATCAGTCTCTCGCTCTAATGCCGCCACACACCGCGTCGATTAGTTGTAATCCTCCCACTTAGATCAGCCGCTCTCCTCTCAGGCCGACCAATCTACGACCGCAATTCCCTCACAGACGACCTCAGAATCACGGTACTCACTCACTGCTCGAATGGGTTTCTTTTGCGCTTCATCAATATATGACGTCGAGCTTCACTGACGGCACTCAATCCACCCGATACTTGTACGACACTCCTACTTCTTGTTCACGTAACGTGGATAATCGATCCGTGTGGGGTCGTCCATACATAATACTCCCAACCTCACTGCTTGGTACCGTAGTGTGTTTGTGAGTAGTGAGGAGAGGCGGCCCCTACGTGATCGTCCTCAGTCGGCACCTAATGCGTGCCTCAGCAGATTGCGCTCCGCTCGTTGCAGGTGCTCCGACACCGTCGATTGATCCAAATCGAGTTCGGCCGCGATTTCCTCGGTTGGAACTTGCCGTGGAATCTCGTAATAACCCATCTCGTGGGCGGTGCGAACGACCTCGCGCTGGCGGTCGGTCAGGGCATCCAGTACACCAGTGGGGCCGTGATAGTCGGTCATGGCTCGCAGATCCATCGGGATACCCGCATCAATGTACTGACTCACCACATAGGAGAGTGCCTCCTGGGTGCCGACGAACGAGATGTCCAGCCCGTGACCATTTACGGTTATCTCCTCGTTTGACACATTTAGTTCGTGAAGAGGGGGGAGCTCATTCGTCAAGTCGGGAATCTCCAGTTTTATGAGATAGCTGATGTCGGCCGTGGCTTGATTAGTACGTTCCCACCACGCAACATACTCAAGGGCAGACAGCTGTTCTTCGTCGAACGGCCGTTCGACCTGTATCGCCACGATTCCGCCGGGTCCAGTACAAACTGTTGGACGCCACTCCTTGACGCCTGTGTCACGGCACAGCGAGATGAACTCTTCGAGGCTTGGGTGTGAGAACTCCGCCGTGGGGATCCGGACGACGGCTTCACGCTTCATTACCATTACTCCGTTCGGGAGGGGCATAGCCGTTTCGAGACCGACGCTGCCGGCGCATTCTTCGAATACGTCAATATATACGGTTCCAGTATAAGGGATGTTGTTTCCTTCCACTCGGTCGTCGTACCGACAGTCGAGATGATTGGATCGCTGACAACGACGAACGACATCGAGCGGCGAGATGACCGCCAGAAATACCTTTCAGGTGGTCACCGACCCCACCGAAGTCGCCATCCACCAGATAAACATCCGCGATGCGGTTCCCGAGGACGGCCTGACCGACTCGCTCGAGAAGCTCGCCGACATTGTGAGGGCCTGGAACGATGACCGAAACCGGCGAGACGAGTCTGATCATCCAGCGAACGTTCGACGTGCCACGCGAACGCGTGTGGGCGGCGTGGACTTCATCTGAGGAAGTCCAGCACTGGTGGGGGCCGGACGGAGTCACCACAACCACCGAGGAGCTGGACGTGCGGCCGGGTGGTGTCTGGCGATTCGTAATGACCGGCCCCGAGGGTGACGAATACCAGAACACAATCGTCTATGACGAGGTCGTGGAGCCCGAGCGCTTGGTCTACATCCATCGCAGCAGCGAAGAAGGCAAATCACAGTTCCAGGTGTCGGTAAGCCTTGACGAACAAGAAGACGGTAAGACGGAACTCACAATGCAGATGCGCTTCGAGATTGGCGACCGAATGCGAAGAGAAGGAAGAATTTGGCGCCATCGAGGGCGCTGATGACATCCGTCGTGCTCATCGTGTTCGATCTCGTACTCGGGGGAGTCGTTGTCGTGTTGCTCCACCGCGCGACAGATAGCGAGACCACGCTGAGGGTACGGGGGTATCAATGACGAAGAAAACCTCACAGCACGTCGAGATCGTCGTGATCGGTGGAGGGCAGGCTGGGTTGACGATGGGCTACTACCTCGCACAACACGACCACTCATTCATGATTCTCGACGCTGGGAGTCGTGTGGGCGACGCCTGGCGCAACCGCTGGAATTCCCTCCGGCTGTTCATCCCGGCCGGCCTCAGTAGCCTACCAGGGTTGCCGTTTCCCGCTGCTAACGCCTACTTTCCGACCAAAGATGAGATGGCCGACTACCTCGAAGCGTATGCCGACCGGTTCGACCTGCCAGTACAACTCGACACGACCGTCGAGTCACTTACTCGGAGCGGCGATCGCTACCTGCTGGAGGTCGAGACGCAGCGCATCACGGCGGATCACGTCGTAGTGGCGACCGGGCCGTATCACCATCCACACGTCCCTGCGTTCGCCCCGCAACTTGCCCCGTCGATCACCCAGCTTCACTCGAGCGAGTATCAGAGCCCCGACCAGCTACCCGAGGGGGACGTTCTCGTCGTCGGGGCTGGCAACTCGGGAGCCGAAATCGCCATCGAACTCGCCGCTGATCGATGTGTGTGGCTCTCTGGGCGAGATACCGGTCACCTCCCGCAATGGGATTCTGATGACCTCCCCCGCTGGTTGTTCTGGTTCGACGGGCGCATCTTCCGGTGGCTGTTCAGCGACCTACTGACGGTTGATACCTGGATCGGCCGAAAGCTGAAAGCGCGCGGTCAGGCAGGTGGCGACCCGTTAATTCGTCTCACACCCGATGATCTCGAACAGGCAGGCGTCGAGCGGGTCCCCCGGGTGGAGGGGGTGGAAGACGGTACGCCGCGTCTCGACAATGGACGACACCTCGACGTGGACGTCGTGGTCTGGGCAACGGGTTTCCGCCCGGACTTGAGTTGGATCGAGGTTCCGGGGCTGCGCCGTGATGCGGACGGCTCCCCAATCCACGACCGAGGCGTAGTGGAGGATGAACCGGGTCTGTACTTCCTCGGCCTGCCCTACCAGCGTTCGCTCCTCTCGGCCACGCTCGTCGGCGTCGGTGCTGATGCCCGGTTTATCGCTGCCCACATACGAACGCCGGCCGATGCCGGAGAGATGCAATAACCACCATACGAAAATCGGAATGCATGTCGATGCGGAAGGTGCCACCGGGCCGTACGTCCAGCTCGCAGCGCGGCACGGTGAAGCCCTCGGGCCCCTACCACTGGGAAACCTGCTTCGGATCCGTCCACGCCGCCCACACTCGCTCGCGTGGGGCATCGAATGTTCGCGTGATGGTCACGTCGTACTCGGACGGGTTGAAGTCGGTCTTCATCACACGCCCTCCACCAGCTCGGCGAGATTCCCAAGCGAGTCGTTCCACCCTTCGTTGGCATCGCTCGGGGGAATGGACTTAGGGATTCCCTCCTGGCAGACAGTGATTTCGGTTCCCACGGGAACCTCCTTAAAGGTAACCGTCACTGTCATTACGCCGGCCATCTCGGGGTCGTCGGTCTCGAATTGATCCGTGTAGACGATGCGTTCTCCGGGAATCAGTTCCCGGTAGGTGCCGCCGAAGGTCGAGCCGTACTCAGCGAGCTCGTCGGTCTCCCCCGTGAATGTCATGCGGTACGTCCCACCCTCCTCGGGTTCGAGGTGGTGAACCTTGGCGCTGAAGCCGGTCGGTGGTAACCACTGCGAGAGTTCGTCGGGATCCACGAACGCCTGGTATACCCGCTCCGGCGGCGCCTCGATTACACGATTCACCGTGATGCTCCGGTTCTCGGTCGTCGGTTCAGCGTCGTCGCTCATTTGTCCTCCTCCTCCTTGGACGGCTCGTAGGTGAGCACGACAACCCCCGAGCCGATCGTCTCCGTGTCGACGAGGTTCATCGTCGTCGATTCGTTAGCATCCTCGAAGAGGCGCTTCCCGCTGCCCTGGACCACCGGGTGAATCATGAGGCGATACTCGTCGACCAGGTCCTGCTGCATCAACGTCTCCAGCAGCTCTCCACTCCCGACCATCAGGATGTCCCGACCGGGCTGTCGTTTCAGCGCGGCGACTTTGTCGGTGACGTTCCCTGTAATTAGGCGTGCGTTCCACTCCATCTCGTCCGTATCCAGCGACGTCGATGCGACGTGTTTTGGGACGCTGTTTATCCAATCAGCGTACCCCACGTCGTCCGTCATGGACGGCCAGACGGCGGCTAGGCCCTGGTACGTCACGCGTCCCAGCAGCAGTGCGTCGAACTGAGTGTTGTGGCCTTTCGAGTAGCGTATCAGTTCATTCGGATCCTCCCAGAACTGCATCTGCCACTCCGCTTGCTTATCGAAGATGCCATCGAGTGTGACCTTGTTTTCGACGACGAGTTTCCTTCCGTTCGTCTGCTCACGGGTGCTCTTTTCGGTCGTCTCGGTCTTACTCATCGGCTTCCTCCACATCCGTTTCTGCCGGCTCGTAGGTGAGCGACACGACACCCGTGTCGAACGTCTTCGAATCGACCAAATTCAGAGCAGTCCGTTCGCCACCTTCCTCGAAGAGGCGCTTGCCGCTCCCGAGTACAAGGGGATGAACCATGAGCACGAGCTCATCGAGGAGGCCGTAGTCCAGTAGCGACCGGACGAGCGTGCGGCTGCCGACGATCCCGATTCCCTCACCTTCTCGTTGCTTCAGTTCGGCTATCTCTTCCTCGACGTTTCCGGCAATGAGCGTCGAGTTATTCCATTCGACTTCCTCTAGTGTCGTCGAAACAACGTATTTGGGCACATTGTTGATGAACTTCGCGATCGGATTGTCGTCGGGTTGAGTGGGCCAGAAGGCGACGAGTTCCTCGTAGGTCACCCGTCCCAACAGTAACGCATCCGACGACGCCATCCCCGCTGCGTTCGCCTCCTCTAGCTCCTGGGTTGAATAGGCTGGAGACCACTCCTCCGGCGATTCCATAACGCCGTCTAGCGACACGGATTCGGTTGCGACTATCTTCCGCATCGTTCAGACCTCCTCCACGAGGTGATTCTCCTCGGCCGGCTTGTAAGTGAGCACGACGACGCCTGAACTGAACGCCTCCGTGTCGACGAGACTCATCGTCATCGGCTCATTCGCGCCCGTGAAGAGGCGCTTGCCGCTGCCCTGGACCACCGGGTGGACCATGAGGCGGTACTCATCGACGAGGTCGTGTTCCACCAGCGTGTCCACAAGTTCGCCGCTACCGTTGACGAGAATGTCCTTTCCGTCCTCCTGCTTCAGCGCGGCGACCTCCTCGGTGACATCACCGTCGATAATCGTTGAGTTGTTCCACTCGGCCTCCTCGAGACTCGTCGAGACGATGTACTTCGGGAGACTATTCATTCGATCGGCGAAGCCCGTCTCGTCCGTCCGGTCAGGCCAGGCTTCCGCGAACGATTCATAGGTAGTCCGGCCCAGCAGGAGCGCACCCGATGCGAACAGTTCGTCGTGCTTATACTCCTGTTGCTCCTCGCTGAAGAACGCGAAAGACCACTCCTCCGGCGCCTCCATGACCCCGTCGAGGGTCAAGAACTCGGAAACGATCAGGTTTCTCTGTGATTCATTGTCAATGTTGCTGTTGATCATTCTTCGTCTTCCTCCAGGTGGATGGCCAGCGCGTTGAACCGGTCTTCCCAGAAGACACGGTATCGGGTGAGCCATCCAAACGCGGCTGAAAGGGGTGCGGCATTCAGGTGGCAGCGGCGAACGCGACCGTCCTTCTCGATCTCAATCAAGCCGGCATCCTCTAGCACGTGGAGGTGCTTCGAGACGGCGGCCATGGAAACGTCGTGCGGCCTCGGCCAATGTACTGACACTTCAGCGCTCGTGGGCTACCTGTTCGAGGATATCCCGACGGACCGGGTGTGCCAGCACCTGGAAGACCGCATCGAGATCGAGATCGTCCGGCATTCGTTCAACCATCCAGCTGAATGGACAACGGAAGAGTACTTAACCTTTTGGTTAAATGAGTTCGTTGGGCTGCCTATCGGTTGTTCAGAGGGTGGAAACACGTTCGCAAAAATCACCGTGATGGACTCGGTCGTACTCCGAGACGATAACGAACGAGAGCGGGCAAGCGCTTGAACAGTTGTAAGAAAACGTATGGATCGAGGCAAACCGGACACGGTCGACGAGCTCGTGCACGACAGGTACGTCGTTTACTCATTCACGATCGGGCGCTAGGAGCTTGATGAACAGATCGACGATACGCTTGCTTCGCTCCCTGAGAAAGGGGCCTTAGCGCCGGAGTTCCGACAAAGATGCATTGGTGACCATGTCGGACTGCGCATGAAGACTTGAATGGACGTGCAGGAGAGGGAGTGATTCCCAAAAAGCAACCGAAGGCTCAACGTGGATCTGGTTTCGAAGGGAATAGCGGTCTGTTGGTGGTCTTTCGGAAGAGGAAGTTTCGGTGCCGCTATCGTGTTCGGTGGTAGTGTACTGGCGGCGATAGGATCCAGCGGTCGTGATGCTCAAAGGTACTTCGACGGTGATTTGCACTGGAGCATTGCTAGGCGCGGGACGAGAAGCAGTAGTGATTCATCAGGTGAATTCGACCGAATCTCGTGGCAGCGACGCAATTATCAAGAGCCATGGCCCCGTCACTTGGTAGATATGCGCATGGAACTGCGGGTGTGTAAGCAGTGTTACGAGGGAACTCACGGAAATCCCGAGAAGACGGCCGTTACTCGGGATATGGTAAAGTGCGCCGAACGCATCCGTGAGTTTAAGGATCTCATTGGCATCGATTCGCTATACATCACGCGAGTCGCGGAGGGTGACCCCGGCGGCGAGGAAGTTCTTCCAGCAATCGTTGCTAGCATCGAGAACGATCGCATCAACCTAACCGATACCCAACTCGTGATGGAAGACGACCAACAGAACATGCTCGTTTACCCGGAGCCCAAAGATATCCTCGAGGTGTTAACGCGCAATCTCGACCAGATCCGCCAGCAGACACGACAGGACGTGAGCGTCGAACTCTCTGAGGAATCTCATGAATTGGTAAGCTAGTAGATTGATGGAGCCGATGCGTCGACCGTGAGCAGAAGATGTGCATCACGGGGTGCGACTTCGTGTTCACGAGGGGGTGGAAACTAGTCGTCCCCTTGTCCGTCGGCCATGGGCGTCTCACGGCGCTCTTTCCGAACCTGTTGCTCATAGCGACGCCGTAGGACATTACCGTACATTGAGAGGACGAGCCCGACAAACAGCACTAAAATACCGATATTTATGCCAATTGTCAGCAAGACGTTCGTCGGACCCCCACCGACTGCGAGTTCGCGAGGCACCGGGTACCCTTCATCGAAGATGCTTCCGATAAGGACGCTCACGATGCCGACGACGACGAACACGCCCATAAGATTCGCTATCCACTTCCAACTCGGTGAGAGGGCTAGACGGTCGATACCCGTTTTATCGCGCGTTCCTTCGGGGGAGTCGCCGTGGTACGATGGTGTAATATCCTGGGGGATGAACGCCTTCAGTTCAACGGGGTAGAACGCTGGGTGAAAGCCGTGTTCGTAAATATGGAACATCACGCCCATCAACATGATAACGCCGAGGAGGCCGTGGAAGACGACGAAGGCCATCGCTGCGGTTTTCGTGGCCATGATTTGAATCAGCCCCGTCTTACTCCAAATAAGAAGTCCCGAAATCATTAGCAAGAACAACTCGATGGAGAATATCCAGATAACGCCTTTCCCGACATATGTGAGTAGTGGCGCATCTTCAGCGGTATAGCCGGAGAATTGTCGAGCGTTGGGGTGGCGTTCGTCGGCACGACCCAGCGCAAATCTCACGTCCTGTATCATCGCGTCTATGTCCACTTTACTCGGGATGACTTCCCGAAAACTCCCGCGGCCGCCGGGTGTGAGAACCATTAGTGCGATCCAAAACGATGTTAGCGCGACGAGCGTCATGCCAGCGAGTCGGTGAACCGCAAGGACACCGGTACTACCGCCCATCAACTCGATTAACCACCAGAGTTCGTCGTTGAACATCACCGCATAACCGGTGAAAAACAGCGCAAACACGTCGAGTGCGAGGAGTGAGTGAAAGATGGTCGTCACACGGGCGAACTTACCGTGGTCAAGATTCGTCATCGGCGATCACCACCCTCATGAGAGGATTTTTCGCGGCCGACGCCGCTCCCATCCGTAGCGACGGTATCGCCGGCCTCGGAACTCGTCGGCGATTGCATTCGATTTGCTAGACGTCGGAACGCCGCCCAGTGGAGGAACACCATTCCGAGTATGAACACACCCATGATGACGTCTGCCGCGTGCGTGATAGCGATGAGCGCATCGAGCCACGGGACGGTATTTCCCGCCACCCAGTCGGATCCGACGCCGCCGCCAGCGACGGTCGGCTGCACCCGGAAGAGGGTTTCGTAGAACACTTCGTTTCCGGCCCAACCGCCGACCCACCAGTAGGCAAGGGTGGTAACGCCGATGCCGATCAATGCGCTGATAAAAATCGCCGTCCGACCGGAGAGACCACCGTCCCCGTCCGTCCCGTCGTTATCGTCGAACCCGTTGTTCTGGTCGCTCATTATTTGAACACCTCCGCATCACTGCCGAAGATGATCTCCATCGCTTCGTCGTTGAAGAATGGTTCTGCACCCCGGCGGTCAAGTTCGGTGGCGATTTCGTCGGCCGTACCGACGAGGATAGCATCAGTACTGCACTCCTCGGCGCAGGCGGGTCCCTTACCCACCTCCTGCTGTCGTTCCTCGCACATGGTACATTTATCCATGATACTGCCGTTACCGACGAGCTTAGCACTTCCATCGTCGGAACTTGGGAACTGAGGCGCACCGAATGGGCAGGCAGACAGGCAGTATTGACAACCGATACAGAGATCGTCGCGAACCTCCACGAAACCATCGTCCTTTTTGATGAGTGAGTCAGTCGGACAGACCGAGACGCACGGGGCGTTTTCACAGTGATAACACTGCATTGGAATACTGGTCTCACCCGGCTTCTTGCCCTGCTGGAGTGCTTTCGCACTGTTACTGTTGAGCCCCTCCGCGGCCTCTTGCCCTTCCATCATCGTGGCGATGCTGATGCGCTGTTCGTCGGCGGGAACGTCCCATGTCCGTTTACACGCGACCACGCATCCACCGCAGTCGATACAGGCCTCGACGTCCGGAAAGATTCGGACACCGTCCCCTGTGCTCATCACCCCTTCTCGCATGACCTCCTTGTCGGAATCGGGTTTGCCGTCATTAGATTGGTCTTTTGACATTTTTACCACCTCATTGCACGGTTGAGTGGTCGCGGACGTCGAAGTCCTTCTGCGACCCAATACCCTCGCGGTCCTGCGGGAACTCCACGTCGAATCCGACAATCTTCCCGTCTTTCAACATTTCGAGGTCCCTGAGTTTGCTCTTCGTCGCCGGTTGCACCTTCACCATCGCAGCCTTCGTCTCTTGCATCTGGGTTTCGGCGTCGTACCCCCGTGACGTGATGATGTTTACGCTGTCCCCGATGGCGAACGGCGCGAGACCGTCCGGGTATCTATCCTCCAAGCTCTTCCCATGGTAGACGCCCCCCCAGTGGAACGGGAGGAACACCTCCTTCTCGCTCGGTCGGTGTGTCACCCGCGCCTTCACGAGCACTGACCCGCGGTCAGTTGTCGAGACGATCACGAGGTCTCCGCCGTCGATGTCCATTCGTTCGGCCATCTTCGGGTGTATCTCGGCGTACATATGGGGTTGAAGATCTGCGAGGAAGATGTTCGAACGCGACTCTGAACCGCCGCCCTGATGTTCGACCTGCCGCCCGGTGGTCATGATGATATCCATTCCCTGCTTGTGAGCTGCGGCGGTCGCCTGCTGTTGAATCGCTGCGTTGTTCTGGTCGAGCCCGAAAAAGTTCTGCTGGGCGCCGTTCGCGGGCCACTTCTTGACGAGATCCGGTCGTGGACTCTCGATGGGTTCTCGGTGAACTGGTACCACATCGAGGAAGTTCCACGCCACTGCACGAGCCTTGCCTCGTCCAGTCGGTGCGTCCGGTTGCTTGTGATCGTACTGTTCGTAGTCGGCAGGGTTGATATCGGAGACGGCCTTCTTTGGCTTGAGCGTTCCATTCTGCTGCATTTGCTTTAGCTTCCTCGCGGCGTCGTACACTGACTTATCCGCCCGAAGCGCGAACTCGTACGGCACTGAGAGCGCGTCAGGATTGGTAATATCCTCCGGCCAAACCGTCGAGAAGCCGGGATATTCGGGGATACCCTGAATTTGCCCTTGCCCGTTCCACCAGTCGGGATTGTAGGGGGCGCGCAGTAGATCCAGTCCCTTTTCCCCGTGCCGTTTGACCGTCTCGTTGAACGGGTACTGCTTTTGGGACGGTGCTTCCCCAGTCTTCACCTCCTGTTGCCACTGTTGTTTGGTCGGTGCTTTTGCCCCCCACCGAGCGCGGAAGTCCTGTCCGCCCTTTCGTGGGTCAAGATCATCCCGCCAGATGATGGGCGTTCCTGGGTGACCCTCACCCCAACACGGCCACGGCAACTGCCAGTATTCGCCCTCAACCGGCCCGGATTTCGCCTCGAGATCCTCGGTGCTGAACGCATAGTCGTACTCGTACTGGCGCTGGAGTCGCTGGGGATCCTGTTGGTAGCCGATGGTACGGACGCCGAGGTTGATCTCCTTCAGACACTGCTCATAGGTGTTCTTCCCGTTAAATAATTCAGAGCCACCCCCCCAGTCGAAGTGCTCGCCGAAACCAAGTTCGGCGGCCAACTCCTGAATTATCTGCATGTCCGGCTTCGAGTTATGGCTCGGCGGTCGAACCGGGTTGCGCCACTGAACGGATCGATGAGAGTTGGTTACCGTGCCGTGGTGTTCGTACTGACTCGACGCGGGGAGAATGATGACGCCGTCCTTTCTGTCGGACATCACCGACGCTAGCGAAGGGAACATATCGACGACGACCAACAAGTCGAGGTTCTCCATCGCCTCTTTTTGTTTGTCCATCTCGCTGATGGAGTTGACCGAGTGACCGTGGAAAATCGCAGCTCGAACCCGCGTCGGCTGATAGAGTTGCGAAGTGTTCAACCGCTTTTCCTTCGGGAGCGCAGCCTCGAACCAGCGGGCGACAGTCAGTCCGTACTGGAACATCATCGACCTGTTAGAGACTTCAGTTCCGCCGATGTTCTCGAACGCGGAGACCGCCTCTGGAGCCTGGTCTTGGAACTTCTGCTTGGACATCTTATCGTACCGCTGATACAGGTCCTTAAAGGACGTACTCCCGCTCGTCCACGGACTCTGGTTCCAGACGTCTGCCCAATACGCCCAAGAGGCGGGTGAAGAAACGCTGTAATAGCCCGGCAGTATATGGCTGTTTGGACCGAGATCGGTCGCGCCTTGCACGTTCGAGTGGCCGCGCATGACCTGCAAGCCGCCACCGCTCCGCGCCGCCGACCCGGATGCGAGGCTCAAAAGAGCGTACGCCCGGATATTCTGAGTTCCGTTATTGTGCTGGGTACCACCCATCGCCCACTCGATTTGAACGTTCGGTTTATTTTGAATGATGAGGTCGCCGAGTTCCCTAATATCTGCCTTATCGATCCACGTTATGTCGGCGACAGTGTCGAGGTCGTACTCGCTAAGTTCGACGTCCACGTCCGGCCACCCTTGCACCCGCTCGTTTAGCATTTGTTGGTCGAGTTCACCCTGCTCTTTCAGATATCGGATGAGCCCCATAATTAGGGCGACGTCAGTGCCGGGACGGATGCGATAGAAGTGATCGGCGTGGGCAGACGTCTTGGTGTATCGGGCGTCGACCGAGACGATGGTTCCGCCGCGGCGTTGACCTTCGAGGATATGTTGCATCGCAATGGGGTGGGCTTCGGCGGGATTTTGGCCGATGATGATATCGAGGTCGTAGTTTCGATAATCGTTGATGGTGTTCGTCATCGCGCCGTATCCCCATGTGTTCGCCAGCCCCGAGACCGTCGTTGAGTGACAGATCCGGGCTTGGTGATCCACGTTGGTCGTTCCGAAGAAGGCGGTGAGTTTTCGAAAGGCGTAGGCTTCCTCGTTCGAGTGGTGGGCGCTACCAAGCCACATTACGCTGTCCGGGCCGCTTTCCTTGCGATATTTCTTTAGCTTACTGCCGACTTCCTTCATCGCCTCATCCCACGATACCTTCTTCCATTCACCGTTTTCGAGCTTCAGCGGGTGCTTAAGTCGCTTTGGGGAGTGTTCACTCCCATAAATACCCGCGCCCTTCGAGCAGAGCGATCCGTTGTTGACAGGGTGCTCATGCCACGGCTCTTGGCCGACGAACGCGTCGCCCCGTCGTTCTCCCTTGAATCCACAGCCGACGGCGCAGAAGTTGCAGATCGTTTTGACCGTCTCGGTCTGTCCTAACGCACCTTCCGGTTCTTGCTCGCCGGTCTCGCTCTGAGCCAGTATTTGTCCGGTTGCGCCACCGCCGAGCGCAACCGCCCCTGCGAGCGCGCTCGCTTTCATGAATGACCGTCGGTCGAGATCGAGTGAAACCGGTTCTGTAGGTTCCGTGCTCATGGAATTGTATCACCTGGCACGCGCTATGTGAGCACGTGTCATTGTCCCTACGTCCTCTTTCGATACTATCTATCATTAACGTTCGGGTGTCGAGGGAACTCGTAGTTACTCTCGAATACACCGTGCTATATGGTGCCTCTTCGCAAGAACTATGTTCGAGACAACGGTATCAGTAGAGGAAATGAACACCGGGGCGTTCGTCTGTTCCTGCGCCGGAACGTGTGGAGTAGACTTAGACAGTGTCCGGGAGGGAGTCAAAGGGGTCGACGTGGTCGCGAGTTCGAGCTTGCTTTGCGAAGATGGGCTAAAGGCGATGGCGCAGGTCATCGACGAATACGAACTTGACCAGCTTTTGATCACCGCGTCGGAGCCGAAGTGCAAGCGAAAATTCCGCCAGCTCGGCGTCGAGAAGGGACTCCATCCCGAGGCGACTTCGTTCGTGAATCACCGCGAAGAGGCCGGTTGGGTACATGACGAACCCGCCGCGACGGCCAAAACCGCGCGACTCATCAACGCCACCTATGCCGGTCTCCACGAGGAAGCCACCACACGGAACGTCTCGCGAGAGGCGGGAAAGTCGGTCGCCGTGGTCGGCGACAGCAATGCTGCAGCGGCACTCGCGGCCACCGCAGACGTGACGCTCATCGCGAACGGAGCGGACTTTACAGACTCCGACGCTGATCTCGACGCGGTTGCCGTTGAACGCGGTCGCGTACTCGGCGTTGAGGGGAGATACGGCGACTTCGAACTGCAACTCGAAGCCCGCGTTACCGAGGACTGCGTCGGGTGTATGAAGTGCGTCCGCGAAGGACCTGATGGGGAGGTAACGATGTATCCGGTCGATATCGAACCGGGCGCGGAAGACGGGGCTTGGATCGAGTGCTGTCCGACCGATGCCATCACGTTAGAGGGCGTCGAGCGAACATTGGAAGCCGACCAAGTCGTCTACCCCGACGCGGATTCGCGAACGCAGGGTGGTCGCCTTGGCTTCCACACCGGCCCGTTCGACGCGGCCACCGCCGCTACGGTCGAGAGCCTCCTCGGCGGCATCGAGCAATCGAAACACCTCGATTTCGAGATGGACGTGTGCGCCTCGGGAGCGTCGAGTCAGATGGGCTGTAACGAGTGCGTCGACGCCTGTCCGCACGGTGCAGTCGAACGTCCTAAAATCGACGACGTGTCGTTCGACGAGGTTGCCTGTCAGAACTGCGGGGCTTGTACGAGTGCGTGCCCAACCGGAGCGGTCGAACTTCGCGAGCCGTCGAACGAGCGAATCGCCCGAGAAGTCGAAGCACTGCTCGAACCGCGGGAGAGGGGCGGATGGCTATTCGGCGGCGACGACCCGCTGGGTGAACAGGTTATCGCGTTCGTTTGCTCGGAGCGCGCGTCGAGCGCGCTCCGCGAGTATGGTCGTAAAGCAGCGGGAGATTCCGATGAGTTCGAATATCATCCCGTGCTCCCAGTATCGGTACCCTGTACGGATGCGATCGGGGAAGCCCACGTGATGCATGCGCTGGCCGCAGGAGCCGACGGGGTGGCGCTGCTCGGGTGCGGCGAAGCATGCAGTCATTCAGGTTCGAAACCGAAGGCAGATCTCGTCGCGCGGCTCAATCGCGCGACGGCCGATTTGGGACTCAGTGACCGCGTCGCGTTCCTCGCACCCAATCCGAACGCCCCCGACGCGTTCGTCGAATCGCTCTCGGAGTTCGTCGAGAATCTTGACGAATCACCGATACCCGTAGGCGATCACGTTGCAACGGGCCACTTGGTTGATGCCGACCGACCAAATCCGTCGTACGACAGCCACGGCTGGACGCTCGAGAGCGTCCGGGTAATCCTGAACCACGTCGAACCCGAGCGCGAAGTGATTCGTGGCCTGAAAGACTTTGGACGGATGAAAGTGAACGATGACTGCGTCCTGACGCCGACCTGCTCGAACCTTTGCCCGACCGACGCAATTCGGCGTCTCGAAGGGAGTCTCCAGTTTAACCATGAGTTGTGCGTTAATTGCGGTCTCTGTGAGGAGGGGTGTCCGGAAGCGGCCATCGAAATGATGGATGGACTCGATCTCTCATTACTCCCCGAGAACCGTGAGGGCGACGATCCTGCGTGGATGACGGTTCGCGAGGGCGAGATGCGAACGTGTATCCGCTGCGGTGACTCATTCACTAGCGAGGCCTCGGCCCGGAAGATCGAAGACGAGGTCGGCGAAATGGTCGCTGGACTCTCACCGGACTCCGAGCACAGCGTCTTCGAGTACTGCGGCAAGTGTCGCACGAGCCTTTTATTCGAGGGATAACATGGACGACTACGAAATCTACGACGCCCGACTCGAACTCCTTGATTACGCCATCGACACCTTTTGGGACGTGCCGGGGAAATCGTTCGTCGACAACTTGCTCAGCGGTGAGATTCGAATTCCCGACAAGGAGGTCAATCCCGCGCTAGACGAGGGATTCGCCGAGTTGGAGGGATTCATCGCAGAGAACGACGGCCGGTCGGTCGAAAACGTGCAAGAAGAATTATCAAGCGAGTACACTCACTTGTTTGTCGGCCCACGCCCTCCGGTACTTGCCCACGAGACGTACTATCGGGACGACGCCGATTTCCTCGGCAAAGGCCTCGCTGACGTGCAAGCGAGCTACGCAGCGGCGGGGTGGAAACCGCCGGCGGAGTACCCCGAAGAGAGTGACTTCGTCGTGGTCGAGTTAGCCTTCCTTCGATACCTCATCGAGCGACAGCGTCGGGGCGACGACGAAACGTTTGGCTTCGAACGGGTCTTCCTCGACGAGCACTTGCTCACATGGGTTGATATGTTCGCCGCGGACGTACTGAAGAATACTGACGAGTCGTTCTATCGCGCAGGGGCCAAAGTAGTCGAAGGATTCGCGGAGTTCGAGGACGAGTTGGTCGCGCAGATGGTCTAGCCTGGTTTCTGCAATGGCGAGAACTGACGGCAGTACCCCATCGAACAAGGGGATGGTGCCCGGTTCAATAGATCCTCGGCCGACCCATCAGATGGGGTCATTCCCTGACGAATAAGATTGCCCCAAGGAGTGCAACCAACGATGCACCCGCTAGCGCGAGCGCGATGGGCGTCGCTATCGCTATCGCCTGTTCCATTCGAAAGTACCAGCGCCACGTCTGTTGGGTCTCGGCGACGAATCCAACGAGACCAACCCCAGCTACGACGACGACGAGCGTGCCGAGTAGCACGAGGGGGATCGCCTGCGCTGCTTGCCTGAGTTTCACTTCACGCATCACTCCATCGCCTCCGAGCGACGACGAATAGGACGAACAGCGGAACAAGCACGACAAGCAGATACTGCACAAAAAGGCCGACGTAGCTAAGCGTCGATTCAAGGTGAATCGACCAGTGCCACGTCCCTTTCACCTCCGCGATGATGGCGATAGTTCCGATTATCAACAAGGAAAAACCCAAGAGTGCTGTCAGCGCATACACCGCCGTTCGGAGGGCGCCTACAAGTTGGTGACGGGTAGAACGGTCGTGTACGCGATGGTGATCCTGTTGGTCGTGTTCGCCTTCCATGTGCTATCCCCAGTACGTCCGATATGCATCGTAGAGGATGATACCGAAAACGAGTACACCGACCGCTACGACCACCGTCGCAATGTTGAGCGAGAGTGGATGGTGCCCTCCGGTACCACCGTGAATCGGACTAATTATATCCAATATTGATGTCCTTTGGGGTACAGTCGCTTAAACGCTTTTGCCCGGTGATTTACTCGAAAGGAGCGCAAGGTAACGGAAGACGATCGTTCAAGAGATCGGTTGGGCTCAGTTCGCAGCTGCGGTCCTCCAATTAGACCCACTCTCCATCACCAGCGCGTGGTTCCCGATTTTTGGATTCGTATCCTCACTCGAATGATTCGTCGGGAAATCCTTTTATCAATCGGGACGCTAGCCCTGTTGACGATTATCATGGGAACGCGACGCCGCCTGCTCCAGAAGTTAGCGGGGGCGGTTGCTGGGATAGGACTCGCCGGGTGTTCCGCACTCATGGAGGACGACCCTCGAAAGCGTGCGACACCGCTTGACCTTCCGGCCAACCCGAACGCCGACCGAGTTCCAAGCCGTCAACACGCCTGGAACGCCTTTTCCCGCTCGGATTCCGCAGGTAACTTGCTTTTACCGCGTCACCATCTCATCCTGCTTCTCTCCCTCTCTTCGGAGCCGTCGGTCGACGCCGCCCGTCGCGTCGAGCGTGCGATGCGGACGTTGGAGTCCGCGTACGACTGGTCGTCGGACGGTCTGTTCCATGTTCTCGCATGGGGGACGGAGTACTTCGCTCGTTTGGACGCCCTCGATTCGGCTCCGATTCATCGCCCGACGGTCATTTCGCGAACCGACAATCCGAAGCTACTCGATTTCGATGCCGCATTGGTGCTCGCCAGCGACGCACCCTCGCACCTTCGGGCCGCCGAATCGGCCATGTTCGGCGGGAATGAAAAACTCGGCAGCGTCGAAGTCGTTGATCGCCTACGCGACGTGTTCGACGTCGACGAACGACGCACGGGGTTCAGGGGAAGGGGGCTGCCAGTCGAACACACCGACGCTGAGGGGATCCCGAACAATCCGCCACTCTCCGAAAAAGACCGAATGTTCATGGGGTTTCGATCTGGCCTGCGAGGAACCCAGGCGAGTGAGGATCGTATTACCATCGAGTCAGGTGCGTTCACGGGCGGGACGACCATGCATCTCAGCCACCTTGAGCAGTCGCTGGACGAGTGGTTCGACGCGCTCGACGAGAGCGAGCGCGTCGCACGAATGTTTTCTCCTGAGTTTTCACAGACCGATGTAGCGGGATTCACCGACGCTGTGCCGTTCGCCGACGCGGTGCGCGAACACGCTCGCGAGTACAACGTGGTTGGACACCAGGAGAAAGTCGCTCAGACGCGGCGGGACGGCAAGCCGGTTATTCTGCGACGCGATTTCAACACCGTGGACGGTGGTCACGCGGGCGTCCACTTCCTCGCGCTCCAACGGTCGCTCTCGGATTTCGAACGAACCCGAAAGGCGATGAACGGCTGGTACCTTCGAGACGATAGTCCGTCGATCACCGAGCGAAAGAACAACGGTATTCTGAATTTCATCACTGTCGTTTCTCGAGCCAACTTCTACGTCCCACCGCGCGAGAAACGGGCGTTCCCGCGGCTCTAAGCGCACCGAATAAAATCGCAAATAATCCCCATTTCCGAGGCGTGGTCAATCTTCGAGCTCTTCGATAAGTCGTTCTAGTTCTTCAGGGAACTCGATCTCTCCGTCGACCTCGCCGTGGTTAATCTCGTGCGGACCGGTGCCGTGATCCCAGATTTCATGTCCCCCGTACGTCTCGAATCCGACGCTTGGTCGCCAACCGGAGTCTTTGTGCGTCATGTGGTGACACTCATCGTGGAACGACTTATGCATTCCCCTGTCACCCGGTTGCGAGCCAATTCACGGTTTTACGTCGATCGACCTCGCTCGCCTCTAGGCATGGGTGAGGACTTGATCACCGCACAAAAAGCCCACGCAGACGGTCACGGGAGATCGTCTTTCTGCGGTGCGTTCGGCGGGCGGATAGTATCGTCGTCCCGAAACGCGCCCGAGAACAGTTCGACGTGGAGTTCAAGGAGTTCAGCCTCTGACAATCCCGTTTCGTCTGCCTGTTGGCTCAACAACGTCGCTAATTCGTCGCTCGGTTCGTGGCGAACGGTTCGGTCCTCGATTTCGAACGTCACGTTGGTTGCGCCGGAGACGAGGTGTTCGATTTCGAGCAGTGCCTGTTCGGCCTTGGTTTCGAGCGCCTGGGTTTCGTCCATCAGGCGTCGATTCCCCCACTCCTGGGCGGCAGCGACGAATCTATCACCAACCTCGAATTCGACAGTCAAAACGAGACCCCCGCCTGTTCGTCGGCAAACGCTAGTTCCCAGAGAGTCGGTTCTTCGCACACCGGACACCACTGTCGATTTGTGCTCCCTTCCAAGTCTATGAAATCGCCAAGTTGGCCGCAGTTCTCACACTCGTAGTAGGTCATCGTTCCGGTGGGAACCGTTCGGGCGTCGGAGATGTTTCTTCAAGCGCACCGTACAGGGCGATTAGCAAACCGAGGAAGACGAAGAGAACTGCCAGACCGACGAATCCACTGAACGAGGACTGGCCGACGAAGTCACCACCGGTCCAGATCGACGGAATGGTATTGAAGATTCGGAACACACTCAGTACGACCCATCCGCCGAAGAGCAGGATGGCGGCCAACAGTACGGGCGATTGCTTGCCAGCGGTTTGTAGACTCATGGGTTCTTCCCGTGGCACGAGGTAACACGCCAAGTGCCAAAAAACTACTCCGCAATTTCGGCGGCGATCGCTTCCGATCTGCTGATGGATGTCATTCCGTGAGTTCCCAGTCAGCTTTTTCGGCGGCCTTCGCTAACGGAACGAATTCCCAGTCCGCGGCGGCTGCAATTTCTTCGTCCTCTGATTTGATTCCCACGAGAACCATTCGTTCGGCGAAGAACATCGAATGGCGGTCGATGCTTGCGAGACGCTCCGCAGGCGTCGTCCCGCCCCCGTTGAAGAAGTCGAGATCAATTTGATTGGTGCGCTGAAATTTGTTGATGACGTGCGCAGGAACTCCACCCACGAGGCCGATCCAGTCTGCCCACTCAGCGGCGTCGACGACGACTGCGCGGAAATTGACGACTCGTTGTGCCGCCTCGTAGGTGAACGCCAACGTCATGTCGTCTACCTCTCCACCATGGGGGGCAACGGTCGACGGGTCTTCGGTCAGTTCATTCGACTGCTCGCCGGCGGTTACATCCGTACGTTCATTAGACGCTTCGGTGTCCCCAGCGGTCGGGGAACCATCCGTCTGGCTACCGGCGTTGCTAATATCTCCGGCGCCGGCTCCGCCAGATTCGACCGGAACGCCGACCGGTTTATCCTCGTTTTCACGCGGCACGCGTGGGAGCGAATTCGAACTCGTATTTGCAGTCACTGAATCGTCGGTTTCGCCATTCGTGGTCGTGTCGGATTCCGAGTTCGACGTTGCAGTCGTGGTCTTTGAGTCATCTGTCGGGTCGCCTTTTTCGCGCCAAAACCAATCCCCCGGTTTCGGAGCCTCTTCGGCGGTGGCCTCGTCCGCCTTCATCTCATCGAGGTCTATTCTATCTGTCATTGTCCAATCGAATGTTCGGCAATCGGTGTCTGATCATCGACGGCGTCAGTTAAGTCGAGTCGGTCGAGAAGCGTTCGGGTCGGATATCCTGCGTCACTCCAGTCTCGTACTGCATAGTAGCGCTCTCGCAGTGATTCAAACGCGGCAGGATCGATGCTGTGGCCGTCTGTCGGACCGCCGGAGAGCGGTTCTGTGAACACCTCCGGGAGGGAATCGTCCTCCTTCGAGAACCCTTCTCGAACGTTAAATAATCGAATCAGCGTCCACACCCGTTCGCCGACGAGCCAAAGCTCGCCGGGGTCGTACTCTCGGCCCACGGCCGCCAGCCACTCCGCGCCGAGGTCGTCCCAGAGAACCTCCCCTATAAAGTCGTCCGCGATAAGACTCCAGAGGACAGATCGGATGTTCTGCTCGGTTACGACGATCCGAACTCGATCCTCGTCAGTCCAATCCTCGCCGAACACTTCCGTTTCCACAGGACGCGCACGTCGATGACACCCTCCTCGATCGCTCGTTGCGTATGCGAGCGCCATCCCCTTCGCCCCACGAGGATCGTATGCAGGCAATTCCATCGCCTTCACCGTTGGGACGAGATTTTCTCCCCCGAACGTAGCGATGGCCGCCGCAACACCATCTGCCAGCGCGTCGCCCAGCGGTGTCGCCCTCGTCGCGATTTCCTCGATGAGCGTCCGTGCGGCCTCCGCATCCCCGAACCCAAATTCCCGATCAATGACGTCGTTTTGACTGGCTCGAATCGCCCACGCGACCGCATTTCCCGCACTGATGACGTCGACACCGAGCCGATCGCAGGTTTCGCCCACTGCCACTATCATATCGAACTCATCAATGCCGAGTTCGGCACCGAGACTCATCGCCGTCGCACCGCGGGGGACGTACGTCCCTTCGTCGGTTTCGATTCGGAATCCACCCGGAATACTGCCGTTCTTGTGTTCGCGCTCGGTGGCCGCCTCGTGCGCTGCCTCAATGCCGATATCGTCGGTCTTCTCGAACTGTCCCTGTTGCCAGCCCCGAGTCGAGAGAACGCCGACTTCGTTCGCGAAGTCTACAGTCTCTAACGTTCCGCTCACCCGTTGCCACTTTCCGACATCGTCTTCCCGGTATCGATCGACGTACTCCGCCCGCAACTCGGGGAGGTCGTCTGGTCTATCTCCTTTCGCGACGATTGCTTTGAGCCGTTTTGCACCCATGACCGCACCGGCACCGCCCCGTCCGGCGTGATGCTCGGCTCCATCGGACGCGATAGTCGCAAATCCAATACGGTGTTCACCAGCCGATCCGATGCACGCGACTGCGGCGTCCGGAAATGCATGGCACGCTTCCACTGCGTCCATTCCCCATACGTCTCCAGCCGGTGTAATAGTCGCATTTCCGTCCTCAAGTTCGATGATAGCCGGTTCGTCGGCGTGACCGCTGACAAGCAGTCCGAGGTGGTCGCCGAGCGCGCCCGCGAGATTGCCTGCGAACGTCCCACCGCTGTAGGAGTCGAGGAACGCCCCTGTCAGTGGCGACTTCGTTATCGCGGCGTATCGAGGGTCGTCGGGTAAGAGCCCCGACAGTGGCCCCGTCATAAATAGTAACACATTATTCGGCCCAAGTGGGTCTGTTCCGGCGTCGAGTTCCTTATATAGATACCGAGCACCGAGCCCTTTCCCCCCGATGAATCGACGTTGCCAGTGAGCAGGCACTTGCTCACTCTTGATCGCGCCGGTCGACAAATTCACCCGAAGCATTCTCTCGGGGGTGCCCGTTGTCATCTCATAGCATATTGGGGACGACAATGTTAAGAATTGCCCTAACAGTGTAGGTAAACAGTCCAATGACGCCAAAAGGAATGATAACGCCGACGCTGTACACGAGTGATCCCCACATCAAGCCGCCGGTGCCGGATGTATGGAGCATCTCAGGGCCAAGTTTGAATAACATGATCGGTGCCAGAAGGAGTCCGGCTATTCGAAGTCCCCAAAAGACGTTCAATATCTCGAAATAGGAGAGGTCATACCCTGCAAATCTACCGTCACCGAGCATTGCGAGCGTTGTGATGACACCGCCGGTGATGATAGCTAGCAAATAAACACCAATTGCGGTCGGGAACGTCTCGGTGATGAAACTGACGGCGATATCGAACAGTACCGTGATTTCTCCTTGGTATGGAACCGGGAGGAGAAAGAACACCCCACCGATAAGAAATGTGACGACGAACTTTAAGACTGGTTGCATGGCGAAATCATTGAGATCAATGTCGTCAATGCTTCGCTGCGATGGTTCAGTGTTCGTTGTGTAAAGGATGCTTTCTTTGGAAGCCGTTGGTTAACTATTTGCACGAGCATAGTTATTAAAACACCCTCCTAATGGAGCTGCACTTTTACTTATTAAATTGCAAGACGCGGCTCGTACTAAGATCCGATGTCGAGCCCCTAGTGAAGCCACGAACGCGGTTGTGGACACCTCGAATTGACACAGGTTGGGGCGGATGTTTTACGGCTACGCGTAAGTACGGCAGTTGTATCGGCGGCTATCAGCTACAACCCAGCGGGAGGGGGAGAGCGGGTACCGGCCACCGCGTTTGTTGTCGGAACCTTGTGATGAATCACTAGTCACAAGGCGGGACTGTCAACGTCCGTGTCTGTTTGTTCGACGTAGTACAACGGATTCGAATCACGTGGCATCGGGAGGTGAATACCCTACACGCTCGGTATCCACAGCCAGGTTACGGAAGTGATTCGGTAGCTTCGAGAAGATCTTCATCCGTTCGCCATCGATACAACCGACCCTCTTTGTCGAAGAGGTCAAAGACGCCGTCTTGCATCCATCCAAACGGATGTTCTTCATCATCATATTCACGTTTGAGAACGTGACTTTTCGAAAAGTACTCTGTAGTGCCGACGAGCAGGCCTTGTTCGACGAGGAAGTCGCTTGGATCCTTCTCGGCGACGCCGACGAGGTACGTAACGAGGTCGGCAATGAGACAAAATTTCTGGATGCTGTTATCCCATTCACCACGGATATCGACCATCCGGAACGCGTAGGCGTCCTCACGACGGTTCAAGCGGTCGGTGACGAGGTTGAGTCGGCGAATCGGCTCGCGATCGTAGTTCCCGAGGACGAAGTATGAACGGTCATTTTCGTAGACTGGTGTGAGCTCACTCAGCGTTTGAATTATCTCTTCGTTGTCGGCCAGCGAGATCTCATCGTGGTCGAGTTGAGTAGTTGCGCTCGTGAGAATGTCATCTGGAATCGACGACTCTCCGTCGGGCATATGGGACTCATATTACGAAGACAGTAAAGAGTTTACTAAGTAATTTACTGGTGAAAAAGAGGTTGTTTACCCTGGGGTAATTTACTCTAGGGTAAACTACTTGTGGAGTCAGTCCGTAGTTAGTATCATGAGCACTGATTTGGGAACGAGTGAGAGCGCAGACGCCCGCGAACTAGTGCACTTCGTGACCCAACAAACGCGGTTTGCGCTCGTCACCAATATTCTGCAGCATCCACAGCAACTCCCGTCGATGTACGAGCTAGAGCAGCTCAACCCGAGCGTTAGCGATGCCACCGTTTACAAACACATCCAGAAGCTGATCGACGTTGGAATCGTGAAAGAGGTTGCACTTCCCGACGACCAGCGCCGACAAGGGTATCCTTGGAAGTTCTATGGACTGACCGATGAAGGCCGTGAATTCCTCGAGGCGCACAACCTCCTCGAAGCCGAGGAAACGCTCCAACGTATCTACGAGACGATTTCTGACAAACCCGATAAAATGGTCAAGTACGAAAACGCCCCTCGTCCTGGTACTCTAGTGACCGACGACGATTCATGAGTGATGTGACCTATACTCGCTGCTATGGCAGATCTCGCAGAAATCCCTGCTCTGCAGTTGCTTACAGCAACTGGCTAGCTACTGATCCCTGAATCAGTGGATGCAGCGCTCGAAGAAGGCGGGACCCCACCTGATAGTAGTTTATAGTGCATACCCGCGTCTTCAGGCGCGAGTCGAACGATAGGCCGGGGCGATACACCGCCGTCGGTTGCCGGGCGGGATATCCAACGGGGGTACGTTTAAGCGTCTGTACTACGTGTTTAGACGTGCTACTCCGACGGAGAGAGGCATACCAGAGAACACACGTCTGTCGATGACTCGGTCGGAGATGGGGCCTATGTGACCGGGCCATAGCCCTATCACGGGAGGTAAACCGAGAGGTTCCCCCGGTGTGTCGCCGGTTCCTGTGAGAGTGCGGGTTAGAACCGCGAAGGCCACTGGCCGATATCCCATGGTGGGATGCCACGCCGTAAACGGCGTGGAGGAGGTCACTCACTAACCTATCTACTTGCGATAAAAGGGTGACTCATACCATCTCGAACCACTACCTCTTAGCTCACTCCAATACGAGATATACGAACGTCGGCAGCTAATTCAGAACGTAGTATTACTAGAGCTTTGATCTCCAGCAGGCATCATCGTTTGAGCAACAGTGAAGCAATATTATTTCGCAATTCTCGCTTCTTCAGTCTACCGTTTCAATTTCCATACGCCAACAAATGAAGGCAGGGCCGAAACTTATACGAATAATATGGATTCAGTATGCTTAAGATCACGGTAGCTACTATTGGTGAATTTGTAATACTATTGATTACCTTGGGCGCCGTAGGAAGAGATACGGCTGAAGCCTACTAGTTATTAGCAATTGAAGATAACAGTAGTTGTTCACAATGGGGAGGAACATAATATGACCATCAACATCGACGTCTGGAAGTATGGAAACCCACAACACGAACCGCAGTCTACTCGCTTCGACGAACGGTCTACATATGGTGTACCGCAACATGAAGTAGCAACTCCGGTCAACGTAGAACTCCGAGAGTCCATTTCATATCTCCGTTTTTGGCAACAGCACACGTTGAATCGGCGACAGTCAATTGAAACAAAGCGGCTAATTTCCACTCTTTACAAATAGGATCAAAAGAGACAGATAGTATTTTCACGCTGAATTTCTGCGAATTTTACAATGGCTACAACTCGTTCGATTTCTCTTTTATCCCGATAGTGAACAGTCTCGCTTCGTTCGTCGTATTCGAGAATGCCATGCTTCTCCAGTCTGGGAAGATGAGTGTGGAGGAGTTGTATTCTGAGTCGGTCAGTATCCCCAGCTACCTGTATATCGAACTGCGTGCGAAGATGCGTGACGAGTTCGTCAACGGTAGCAACCGCTTGTGGCTGTCCATGAAAGTGATAGAGAATATGGCGGCGGTACTCGTTGCTCAGCAGGTCGAGGATGGCATCGAGACTCTGTGTCGGTATACTCAGATCGTCCACAGCTGGTGTTTCTGGTCGCTCCCTGCTAGTCATATTGAGTTTTGGTAACAGGCCAGTACCAACAAGTAGTTGGGCTCAATATTGAGGTGGACCTGACGGAGAGCACTGATGGTTAGTGCGGATGTAACTCCCTGTCGGGAGAAAAGATAGAGGTGAGTAGTTTCTGCAGTGCAGACTGCATGTGCTGGTGGAACGTCGGGGATGCGATATCGAGTGTGTTTGCGAGCGTTTCACCGGTACTGTCGCGCGGATAGCCGAAGTATCCACTATGGAATCCCATCTTCAGAATTTCAAGCTGGCGGTCAGTAAGCGTCGTCTTGAGTTCGTTCAGAAAGCTAGTTCGAGAGTGGACTGGCCGCGTCCGCTGTCGCTTAGCGTGAAGTGATGCATTCGGATAGATGGTTTGGACGGCTTTAACGAACGATCGAATGTTGACGTCGGCCGGTACTTCGATCGTGAGCGTCCCCACCCCATGAGAAGCCATCCCACTTCGGATGTATGCTCCTCGTTCGATAAGTAACTGCGAGGCCGTTTCGGTGCCCTGAAACACGAATTCGAAGGAACTGTTGGATTCCGTCTCGGCGATCAGCCGTGCTTGATCGACTCTCGGTGCTTTCCATGCTCGCTCAAGGAGTTGGCCAGGGGTCACATCAGTAGCGGAGACGTAGAACAGTAACGTCCCGTCCGACGATGGAACAACGCCGTCAAGGGTGATGGTACAGTCCAGTTCGTCAGAAGCGGTGAAGAAGAAGGCGTCAGTCTTAGAGAGCGAAAATTCGAGTTCCAGAACTCGATCCGTATGAAGGAGCTTCCTATTCTCAGCGGCGTTGATCGCGTGGCCAATCGTCTCGCCTAGCTCTGCAAAGATTACTTGTTCGCGCTCTCCGACCAGTGCTGACTGTGACGCGTACACGACCAGTACACCGTAGATCGTGTCACCGTAGCTGAGTGGAATACAGACGGCAGCCCGATACTCCCGTGCCAATGCGTCTTCTCGCACAGCTTCGGGGAACATTTCGCTCGTCGAGATATCTTCCACGACAGCGAGAGTACCGGTTTCAAGCGTTGATGCCGCAGGTCCTTGTTCCGTTGCGGGCGCAGCGGCATCGACCGCTTGAAGATACTGATCGTCAATCCCGACTGCGGTTCGGATGTTCAACCCTTGTTCTGCGGTTGAGAGATCGGCGATGAGCGCCCCGAGATAGCCGTCCGAGCCAGCGAACCGCTCACAGACTGTCCGCTCGATCTCCTCGCGCGTCGGTGCAGCGATGAGCGTTTGGTTGATGTCACGGATGATCGCATTGAGGCGGTTCAGGGTTTCTAACTCGTCGCGTTGACGAGCTACGGCGTGTTCACGCTCGGCGCGTGTCAATGCGGCTTCCGTGTTTGCAGCGAGGACGCGCATGAGATCGTAGTCGATGCGATCGAAGTCGTGAACCGAGGTCGATGCCGTGATGAAGACACCGTGCTCTCCGAGTGAGGTAATAATCGCACTTCGAATTGGCGTCTCCTGTGGTTGCTGAGTCTCGATCTCTTGGAGATCGTGAATTACTCGCGATTCACCGGTCTCAAAGACGTCCCAAACAAGCGAATCCTCGGGGGTGATTGTCGGGGGAGAACCGTCGAAGACGGTGTTCACTGCTTCGGAAGTGCCGACTGGTTCGAGTGCCGTTTCGTTTTCTGCGTGGAGGTGTAGGCCGGTGAGTGGCAACTCCAGCACTTCGGTTGCCGTTCGCACCGCTTCGGCGCAGATCTCCTGCCGGGACGAGGTCGTAAACATTCGCTGGGTTGTCGTATGTAACGTTTGGAGCGCGTCCTCCCGTCGTTTTCGATCACTGATATCACGGAAAATACCTTGAATCACACGGCGATTCTCCAGTGTGGTGACGTTCGAATTGATGGTGACCGGGATCTGCTGGCCATCGGCATCGACAATTTTCAGATCGTGAGTTTGTTCGAACGGGCCACCTCGCCGCCGATGACCCTGAAAGAGCTCTTCGTAACGTTCGGCTTCCTCCGAGGGATGGAGGTCGGTCTGATGCATACCCTCGATTTCGTCCGCCGGTTTTCCAAGAAACTCAACGGCGGCCTGGTTCGCTTCTTGGATGATGCCCGTTTCAGCATCGGCGACGAAAATTGCATCCGGGGCTGCGTCGACGAGCGTCTGATACTTCTCAGTCGCTGCTTCTAGTTGCTCACGCTGTTGCTTCTGTGCCGAGATATCGCGGACTATTGCCGTAAAGAGGCGCTGATCACGATACGTATGTTCTCGAAACGAGACGGAAAGCGAGACTTCAGTACCGTCCTTGCGACGCCCAACACGCTCAAGATCAGTATGTTCGGCTGCCGTCTCGGTGTCGCGCATATTTTGGTGCAATTCGGCGAGATACGTGTCACGATACCGTTCGGGAAAGAGGTCATCAACTGATCGACCAACGAGTTCATCAACGTCATAGCCGAAGATGGTGCCTGCTGCTTCGTTTGCAAAGCAAATCTTTGCCGTATCATCGAGGGTGAGTAATCCGTCAAGTGCGTCGTGAACGAGCTGTTCGAAAAACGTGTCTTCGGCAGATGACTCGGTGTGCTCGTGAAAAAGGGGATGTGAGTCGTCTGAGTCGGATGATGGGGGCATAAGTGTGGGGGTCTTGAGGCTACAGTACTGAATACGTTTTTCACAAACATTAGGCAGGATCCCCCGTGAATTGGACACAGCCGGCAACATCTGTCGCAAAATCCTCTTTCTGCCACATCCTTAATTGTAATGGTATTGAAACATATCCGCGAAAGCATGTCACGGTTGTTTAGCTTAACCGAGACGCTAAGCCCCCTTCCTCAACGAGCGCTGAAGGCGCGAGTAGGGAGGGGATACAGTGCACGTGAACGTGATGTTAGCGAATTGAGACAGGGCCGGATCAATCGCAAACGACGAACAGTGCTGGGAGCGATCTTTCTCGCCGGGATAGTTGGCATCAGGAGTAGCACCGCCCTGGCCGATTCTTACGAACACAACAACTGACAACCTGCTTATTTCTTGATGGCTGAATGGCTAGCGAGGTTTTCGACGATGTCCGTCGCTGGCACCATCACATAAAAAGGTTGCACCGGTGGGCTAACACCGAATTATCGAGGGACAACGCGATCGTTCTCGATTTCGTTCTCCTGTTCGACGTCCTCGGCGGAGTTCGAAGCGATCGCGATGCCGGTCTGGCTGTTCTCGTTGGACTGTTCGCTTGCCTGCACAGCAGTGGCGTCACCGCCCCACGCCGCCACGGCGGTGTTGTCGTCCTGGACGTTGACGTTCGTCTGCGAGACCCACTGTTCCTGGTCGACTTCAGCCTCTGCTTCCTGTTCGAACTCGTTTTCCTGTTCCTGCGCGACGACGCTCCCGGCGAAACCGCCTACGAGCACCGAGGAGACGAGCGCCAGCGCGAGCAACAATCGAAGTGCTTTCTTCATGGTTAGCAGTCCTCTGGTGATTCCGCGACGGGCGGGGAACAATCATTAGCGATGTTCCTATTCGCAACTGGTACGTCCCGCCCGGAACCACCCGAAAGTCGCTGTCGATGGACGGCTACATTAACCGGCTAGATCGTTATCATCGTTTGAACGGGCTTAACAGTTCACTGTGATTTCTAATGTTTTATGATAGTAATTAAAATGATCTCGTTTCGAATCAACCTATGTATACGACGGGCTAGTTAGAGTATCGACGGTTACGGACGAATTAACGCGAGATTTTCGTCGAGATCGACCTTCGGGTGGACTGCGTGTAGTCCTCCTGCTTTTTCGAATCACGATTCGTGATCATTAGTTCACGTGGATCGACCGCTCTACGCTCTAATCAGTCAATCCACGACCGCTGTACCTCACAAATCGCCTCTGGATCTCGGTACTCATCCACCGCTTAAATCAACGCTTCTGCGCGTCATGCTGGCATACTCCGTTGGCGACACTCGATGCCCCGATACGTGTACGCATCTTTACCAGCGACCTTCCCAACGGATTTCGTCACGGCACCAGCAGCCGAATCACGAAATGGAACGAATGTAATCCTGTTGTAGTGGGCTTCGTGTTCGAGTCGAATCATCACTTGAAACTCGTTGTCAGTAGTATCTACTAATCAATGGCTTTTCGAGGAGTGAGAATGCGCAACTAGAGCCATCTTTTGGAAGCATCTCGCTGGCCCGCTATGACAACGAGATGCTCGCGTCCGTCATTAATCGAAAGCCCGACGAGCTTGCGGGGAAGGAGTGGCGTGAACGTGATGAGGCCGGTCGGTATTGGCTTTGGCCGAAAGGAAGCGGCGAAATCCGTGCCTACTTGGACGCGTCAGACCTCGCTGAGTGGATTCGGCTGAAAGAGGCCGGTGTGAGCAAGAAGTACAGTCAGGAGCTCGCTCACCGGGCGATGGACGCAATGCACGAACTCTCGAATGGCCGTCTTAGAAAGATTAAGCGCCAGCGATTCAAGGATGGACCGAGCTACCAAGAGACTCGTAAGTACGGCAGTTGTATCGGCGGCTATCGGCTACAAGCCAGCGGGCAGGGGAGAGCGGGTACCGGCTACCGCGTTTGTGGTCGGGAAGTGTAGAACACCGAAGGGCCTTCGCTTGAGCAAGAAATTTAGAGGCTTGGTGACTGGACAGGAGCGTGATCAGGAATAGTGCTCGATTTTCCGTTCCCGGAAGAGCGAGTGTTCCGGTATCAAGCGATGCAAGATATTTTCCATCATCTCGTAAATGAACCCCATCAAGGCTTCACCCAGAAAGAACTCGCAGAGATAATAGCGACAGATATTTCAACGATTTCTCGGTCAGTCGATCTACTCGAACAACTGGGTGTCGTTACACTGGAAACAGGACGTCCTGCTCAAATCCAGATCTATCATGACCATCTTCAAAAATCTGATCCACTCCTGTCGATCTCCCAAGATGAGTTTCGGAAACCTATCAAAGCATTTCTCACCGAACTACAGCAACAAGTTGCCGAATCAGATGACGTCGAAACCCTCGTGGCTGTCATCCTTTTCGGCAGTGTAGCTCGCGGGACAGCCGACCGAAGCAGTGACATCGATATATTGGTCATCATCGACGGAAATCACACCTACGGACGACGGATTGCCAATCAAGTAGCACGAAGTATTGAGGAACAATCGTATGATGGTGATCGCTATGAGTTCGAGGTGCTTGTCGAAACGCCAGAGAGCGCAACACAGTATGGCGCAAAACTTCGGGAGATCTTCGACGAAGGACTCATTTTGCACCAAAGTGAGGACTTTCGACACGTTCGAGCGGCAGTGTATGCTGATGAGCCGGAGGACGTCTAATCCATGCCGATTGAACTGACGACATCGAACCATTGCTCACCGAGGCCGAAGAAGCATTCCGATAGGACGGACAGCAACCAGAAGAAGGACTTGATATCTCTGATGCCGGCCTCATCCAGCTCCGCAAAGAATGTCGATCCCTCTCAGGGGCAGATAGACTGCTGTCGGATGGGTACTACACACTGACTATCAAAGCGGATCTCACAGCACCATTGAGAGGATTGCCAACACGAGGAAGACGACGATCAACCATTTTGCAACGCGCATCGACATCCCCGCGATACCTTGTTGACCGAGGACTCCAGCGATAATCGCGAGCACGACGAACCCGATCGCTAATTCGAGGAGTGCCATGATTTAGTATAGGCTTTCCATTTACTAAGGTGCATTGGCAGTGGATCCGAATTAGGAGCAAATACTCAATCTGTATGTTTTGAGAGAAACCTTTACGAGCGTCAACCTTAACCAACGCTAGGAGGAGAACTACCGGGGTTGTTGGTTAAGACCCCTATCCGCGATGGCTCTAGTGAGAGAACCAATTCGAAATCATCCCCGATCGAGCCCTAGAATTCACACAGGGAAGGTGGGAGTAATAGATTGGCTACGGTGGAGTGCGTCAGTTTCTGCGAAAGGGAGGGGATCGCGTTCGCGATCCCCCCCCTCTATTACAACGGTGTAACAGGCGACAATAGCCGTGGGAAGAATCCGCCCTAATACGGAACTCTATACAACCGCGGTCGTGGACGCCCCGAAGTGACACAGTTTGGGACAGACGCCGGACGGCGACTCGTAAGTACTGCAGTTGTATTGACATCTATCGGCTAGAAGCCAGCGGGAAGGGGAGAGGTGGTACTGGCTACCGTGTTTATGGACGGAGAGAAGGAAGACGATAGCGACACACCGAGGATAATTCACAGTGAGCCGTTATTCGGGGGCAGAACCTCGAGAAAATCTTCGAGTTTTGTCCCGTCGCAATAGCGAACGTCCTTATTTCGTCGATCATAATCGATGACCCCATAATCAGCGAGTTTCGGAAGATGGGTATAAATAAGTGAGATCCGCACCTGCTCAGTTGTCGTTGTTTTCTCACTCTTCTTGTGGATGTGCGTAACAAGCTCATCAAGGTCCGCAACATCAGCGTCCTTCGTTTGGAGATGGGAGAGAAGGTGGCGTCGATAGCGACTCGATAAAATCTGACAAACCTCACTCAGTGAAAGTGAGGGACGTTCATACTGTGCCATACCGTTAGACGTACCAGAACAAATTATACAAACACTAGGGCTGTTCGAACAGGAGATTTTTGCTTGACCATGACAGAACGCCTTACTCAGGTGGCGTCGTCTCAGAAGCGTTAAGAAGCGTATGCTCAAGCAACGCCTCGTTCCCACGTCGAATTAGATCGGAGAGCGACTGTTGGCTGATATCGAATTCCGCCGCCACCTCTGAAAGGGTGACTTGCCGAGGTGTCTGAAAGTAGCCCCGTTGAAGGGCCAACAACAGCGCGTCACGTTGTTTTTCGGTGAGGACACTATCCAGGAGATAATCACCAGCTTCAGTAAGTGTCCGCATTTGCCCAAGTGTGTACTGAATATCATTCTCGCGGCAATGGTTATGGAATGTGGTGAGTTCGTCTTGATTAGGAAAGAGGATCTCGAACTCCCACGCTTGGGAGTTATAGCCATATGCGCTCCGAATGATCGTCTCGGCGGCAGTAAACCCCTCAAAAAATTCACCTTCAGGCGCGTCCCAATTCAGGAGATACAGTCGGCGATCGTCAATCTCCTCCACCTCAACGAGTTCTTTAACTTGCTCATGGGTGCGGACACGCCGTTCAAAATCGTCGAGATCGGTATTCCAGGCCCAGAACAAGGGAATAGCGTTCGTTCCGACAGGGACGATTCGCTCGAATTCGATCTGGGTTTCTGTCCCGGCGGTGAGTAAGCGACCAAGCGGAAACTCCGTCGCTTGGAGCGAGAGTTCCACAATAGTTGCCATCAATTCATCTACTGTACAATCTGGCCCATTATAGTATCTCTGGGAGAACGTGGTGCAATGCAATTCTATTACAGCGGCAGGCTGTCGATAGTGGGTACTTTGATCACTGGACAAGAAAAGCCGCTACTCCCTGAGTCCTTCTTCGTCTCTATCGATCTTCAGCCTCAACCTCAACTGCACCATCACTCGATACTGTCACCCAGTATCCCGCGTACTGAAACGAGATTTTGCCGTCTGGACGAGAGGACCCGTCTCCTCGAGGCGCAAAAAGTGACTCAAGCGCATCCGGGTCAATCGCATTGTATAACGGTTTGAGTTCATCTACTGACTGTCCGCCTTCTTCTGAAACTATAGTGACGATTCGTTCAGTGAGTGACCCTGACATTCCAGTTGTTGCTAATCCATTTCTCGTAGTAGATGAATCAATTACCATGTTCCCCTCCTGTAAGAACACTCACCTTGCCAAGTTGCCAAGGTGCTCTTTATGGGCTGTTCCTACTAACTCGGTCAACTGGAGCAACCAGTAAATAACTAACGGGACAGTATTGTACTTTAACGCCCAAAATTGGTGATCACGAGGATGTACCATTAAGGCTGAAGGCAGTATTTAGAGCGAGAAGTAAGGGCAATGATGGGGACGCTCACAACCTGGCAAAGACAACAACATCTGGCTGATGGCGTGTGACAGTGTGCTTGTGTTTAAGTGCGAGGTGAGGGTGGTTGTGAGCGCCCATCTCAATCATGGGACGGTACCCTAAAACGCATACCGGAAACACAAACCATGATTGTAGTCATGGGCATGCACCGGGCAACTACCCAGTTACTGTTCCTGTTTTTACCCAATTATGAGCAAGGAGTGGCGTAAGCACAGATGTTTGATAGCGAATCTTAGCTTTTGCACCCTGTTTGTAAACCGCATCGGACAGCACGGGATGCCGTCGAGACCGTCGCAGTCACAGTCTCCTGTTTCGGAATCGTCTTCGTCCTTGGACGGGAAGGCGTCGAGCGTGCTGGCCTCTGTTGCGGTTTCGACGGCGGCCATGTGCTTGCAAAACGCGTTGTGGTGGATTGATGTGGGCAGGTGCAAGCCATCAGCTTACTGGTCACGTTGTCGATAGAGACGACGTGTTGGTGGTCTGCTAGATTTTGGTGGCTCTCATTGGTGACGTTGATAAGTCCAGGGGCATCGACGTCGAAGGAAAACTATTCGGCCTGTGCGCGTTTCTGTGTCGTCTGGCCGTTTGGCTGATTTCTAGTGATACGCTATTGCTCCCACCTTGGAGACGGTCTGATAAGTATTATCAGTAGAGTCGACATCATCATGTAAATATCAATATACTCATTCGACAAACAGCGAGTACGCCCTCAATCTCAGATCGCTTGAAACTTGAAGCGAATACCACCTCTCGCTCGGGGATTTACGGTGCTTGGGACTGACTTGTTGGTCCTTCGGGAAGATTTGGAGATCGATGATGATGAGCTAGCGTCTGGGCTGACTCTCAAGGTCGAGAGGGCAAGCCGGTCTCGGTTAATCATCCAGACGGCGAACAACGGTGGATACTCGACTGTATCGTTCGGGCCACAGATGGGTGGAATGGATATGTGCTGGAGCGGTACTACCGTGAGATCAAAACTGGCAATGCGTCGTTCGAGCGGTCGCAGGTTTCGGTGATGAAGGAATTGGCAAAACAAGAGCGAGTGTTGAAGATTCGGGATCTGGTGGATTCCAGAGGAGGAATGAATAGATTCCCCGATTTACGAACCACGTCGAAGTATGTAGTGGCAGACAGGACACTGTCGTTCGAGTTCATCGATCACACAATCAGTTGTATTACCGGTCCATCCACAGTTAGGGCATTGAGTGAGGTCGGGACTCATTTCATACCTCAAGGGCCCCCTGTATCAACTACTTTGGGAACGGAATCGGTGTCGTGATCACGCCCAGTCTACTAGAGTGTCCTGCAGAATATCCGTGTGATTTGATAGCTAACCATTCCTTGATCTATACTGGCGATGTTAGTGACGTGGATTCCAATACAAATCATCACACGCGAGCCATCACCTATTGGCAGTCCTCATTTTCACCTGAACTCATTGCCAAAACACCTATACAAACGGTTTGAGAAGAATACTCTCGATGGCTGAAAAAACACTCCACGAGGAGAAAATCTCGCGAGAAGAAGTCGCCGATCGATTGCAAGCAATTGCACACGAACTTCGGGAAGGTGGAGACGCCAATATCGATGTTGGTAACAAAACGGTGACCCTCTCACCATCGAGTTCTGTGGGCTATGAAATTGGTACTCGTGAATCGTCGTCTGTACTCCGTGGAAGTCGCGAATCAGTGACCATTAAACTGGATTGGAAACCCGAATAGAGAGCGATCATGTATTGTCGGTAGAACTTTGAGACCAAACCACCTTTATCGATTATGTCTCCATCAGTTCAAAATGGTATCACAGTAGTTCGATCGGTTCGAACCGAGATACAGCAAAAGCATGTCACCTTTCTCGCAGGGAGTATCGCATATCATGCCTTCATTTCTCTTTTGCCTCTTCTACTCCTTGCATTTCTAGTGTTTGCAGCGATTGGCAGCAACGATTTGCAAACCCAAGTAATTCGGTTTGCAGATTCGCTTTCTAAACCGATTGGTGACCTTGCCGAAACAACTCTTGAAAGTGAACAGGGACGAGCGAGCGCTTCCATCGTTGGGATACTAACGCTCACATGGGGGGCGTTGAAGCTATTCCGTGGACTGGACACTGCTTTCTCCGAGATCTATGCAGCCGAAATAGATGAGTCCATTCTCGATCAGGTACGTGATGGGCTTATCGTCTTATTCGCGATCGGATTTGCAGTGATCGCAACGATTGTTGCAGGCGCACTACTTGCTCTCTTTCCTGCAGTTCCGTTTATTGAATTGCTCAATCCGATCGTATTGATCGTGGCACTCGTCATTGCATTTTTCCCGATGTATTATCTCTTTCCTAGCGTCGAAACCACTCCCCGTGGTGTCCTTCCGGGGACAATATTTGCAGCAGTGGGATGGACGGCACTCCAGGGGCTGTTTCAGATCTATGTGCAGGTGGTTGGATCAAGTGCCTCAGATGTGCTTGGTGCAGTGCTTCTCTTAATCACGTGGCTCTATTTTAGCGGATTAGTATTGCTCATCGGGGCAGTGCTGAACGCCGTCCTTGCAAAACAAACAGAAACACCAGATGAACGGGAAAAACCTCAACAGCGATCACTTACCCGTGATGAGGCTGCTCGGTATTTTCGTCTCTTTCGCGAACGGGTGTTCGGGCGATATGAACGAATGCAAGCTGTAGAGATGCCAATCGAAGAGTCATTCTTGAAGTCGATTGCAGATCGACCCTCGACGATCGAGTTGATCGAGAAAACGACATCTACTGACGATGGCAAGCAGTACGAAATTCGAGTCCGGTGGCACGAGAGCAACGATGAACATGGAAAATAATATGGGCAAAACATTCATTAAATGGCTCTTCGATTTTCGATCCGAATTATGGTACTGAATTTTGTGCTGAATGGCAGTTCGATGATTCCTCTCCAAGCGAGTGACACACTAACGACCGCATCAATCATCAGTAATTATGTGGTTCCAGCGGTGCTGTTTCTCGTAACACTCGTGGTCGTGTATTTGCTCGGCCGCAGTGTCCTCATTCCTCTGATTGCCCGAGCGCTTAAGCAGCAAGGGCATGATCCAGCCGTGCAAAGTCTGGGCGAGAATGTTGCCGGCGTACTCGTGTGGGCACTTGCAATCGCGGCAGCGTTCACGGTCGCTGGATTTGGCAGTGTGATTGCCGCGTTCGGTGTCTTCGCTGGTGCCATTGTACTCGCCATCGGCTTTGCCGCACAGGAACTGCTTGCCAACTTCGTCGCAGGTATTTTCATCCTTAAAGACCGTCCGTTTACGGTGGGTGATTGGATCGAATGGAGCGACGGCGAGGGGCGGGTCGAAGATATCGATCTCCGTGTGACACGTGTTCGAACATTCGATAATGAACGCATTACAGTTCCGAATGGCGACTTGGCGAATAATGCAGTGAAGAATCCGGTTGCCTATGAGAAACTCCGACAGAAATTCGTCTTTGGCATTGGCTACGACGATGACATTGATCATGCGAAGGACGTGATTCTCGATGAGGCACGGCAACATGAGGAGATTCTTGCGGATCCTGCTCCAGATGTTCGGGTGACAGAGCTCGCGGACTCCTATGTTGGCCTCCAAACCCGGTTCTGGATTGGCGATCCTGCCCGATCGAACTTCACTCGAATTCGTTCTGAATTGGTACAAGCGGTGAAAGAACGGCTTGATGCTGAAGCTATCGATATGCCGTATCCATATCGAACGCTAGAGGGATCACTCAATATCACTAACACACAGATGACAACCGAAAAACCACTGTTTGATGAGTAAGATCGGAAGGTAACCTCAAACCCCATTTCGGCCATATCACGTGATATAGATACAGGCCATTAGCTCACCATCACGTCGGCCCCACGTCGTCCAGCGTGACGACGTAGTGGTGGTCAGCGGGGTTGTCGTGCCTCTCATTGGTCACGTCAACCTGTCTAGGGGCTTCGAGGCGGAAGCCGAACTGTTTCCCCATTGCGCGCGTTCCTGTCTCGTCTCGTCAGCGTCACGGGTTGCGGATGGGTTTGTACTTGTTATCGTTTCAGCTACGCATAGATTTGTGTGACTCTCTGGCCGATGGATACTGCCTGTTTATTAGGAAGCAAGACAAATTTGAACCCTATGTCTTCAGGTCAAAATGAAAATAGATCAGAGAAGAAGATGGGTACTGGAATTGCAGTTGGGATCGCGCTTGGAGCCGGTATTGGAGCTGCGATGGATAACGCAGCAATAGGAATCGGAATTGGGCTGACTCTGGGAATTGCAATGGGATTAGCATGGCGGTGAAGACGACAATGGAATGAATTCTACGTTAATGTAGTACGTGATATTTAAGGAATCGACGTACTACATAGTATGTGAATTGAAGACGGTAGATAGTGAACTGACGGCTACCATGACAGTCGAGAGAGAACGCGATTCATTTACAGAGGAAACGACTGACGACGATATTCTCACGGTGATACGCACGTCGGAGTTTCTGGCGGTGACCGCTCAGTGGGTGGCAGGTACAGTTGGGATAGATCGGCGGCCAGTGCATCAACGGCTTGAAAAACTGCAGGGTGAGTTGGAACATGGAAATTGAGTTCGCGAGTGGTTATCTGGTGGATTCCGGAGGAATAGGTACAATAGTCACCTTAGTTAGCAAGTGTCGGCTTTTCACGTCTCTGTTTTCAGCTTAGTTTAGAGTTGATTATGTAGAGTCGTCATTATTCACGTCTGTTGTACGTAATTAGTCGAAGGCAAGAGAATAGCATCGTTTTCGTGCATCGGCAAACGAGAAGCGTGAGTCAACGAGATCATGTTCTTCGAGTCGAGTCAATGCGTAGCGAACCGTGCGTGGCGGGAGCAAGGTTTCATCGGCAAGTTCAGCCTGCGTGAGCGCATCGTCGTTGTATTCGAGTACTTTCGCAACCAGTTTTGCACTTGGTGGGAGCTCGGAAAGCACGTCAATCGGCGGTTTTATTTGTGGATTGTCTGTGTCTTCTGGAGCTTGTACACGTTGTTGCATTAGACGACAAATGTGGCTAGTAACTCAAGACACCGTTGATCTGGCAGAGACGTCTGTCGGGTTGAAACTGTTCTCCTCCGGCTATGGTTTTGGTTGAGTGTGATCCGAGTGCGAGGGATGGGATTCGAACCCATGGACGCCTACGCGAGCGGGTCTTAAGCCCACCGCCGTTGGCCTGGCTTGGCGACCCTCGCTCATCAGCCGATTACTTCGTTCGGAATAAGTGGTTTACTAATTATGGGAGGACGCTAAGAGATGGCTTCGTGTTGAGAGGAGTAGAGCACCAGTCTAGAAAACATAGTTTTATCTATTTCAACAGCATTTATAAACAACGTGATCTATCCGAAGATACCACTTGCGGTTGCACTTGCTCTAATGCTCGTCGTAGCAGGATGTAGTACTACTAGCGAAACTACAACAACATCGACAACGCCCGTAACCGACACTACGCAGTCATCAGCGGTAACGCAAACATCTACAACGAAAACTCCTACCCGAACACAGACCACGACAACGTTAATAGCAACATCGTCAACAGCGACACAAACTAGTACATCCACAATTCAAACCACGACAGCGCAACCAACAACAATCACAACATCGGCGCCAACATCAACTCCAACACAAACCACAGCGTCGAATCAGACACCAACGCAGACAACTACACCAGAACCAACACCGACAACACAAGCAGCTCGAGGGCCAGAGAGCGGGACTGAATGGACAGTCACTGTCACCCGAGTCATTGATGGGGACACGATGGAAGTCGAGTTTCCGAACGGCGAAACCGACACTCTCCGCCTTTTGGGAGTTGACACACCGGAAACAACATTGAGCCGGACGAATCCTAGTGAGTTCGAGGGAATCCCAGATTCGACGGCTGGACGCGACCATCTCTACGAATGGGGCGAGCGGGCAAGCCAGTTTGCGACTGACAAATTGGATGGGAAGACAGTCCGGATAGAGACCGATCCGGAAGCCGACCGCCGAGGGAGTTTTGGGCGGCTCTTGGTCTATATCTACGTCGATGGTGAGAACTTCAACCGGCAGCTATTGACGGATGGCTATGCTCGGTTGTACGAGAGTTCGTTCTCGAAACGGAGCGACTTCGAGACTGCCGAAGCGAACGCCCAGCAGAACGAGGTTGGATTGTGGGACTTCGACGAGCCAACCTCGACGCCCGAACCAACTCCGACGGCCACTGAAACGACCGAGGCGCCGTCTGATGGAGTGGATATCCCACCACTGCCGTCGGATGGCGACTACGACTGTAGTCACTTCGATACACAGGAACAGGCCCAAGCCGTGCTTGAGCAGGATCCGAGTGACCCTCATCGGCTTGACGGCGACGATGACGGCGTTGCCTGTGAATCACTCTAAACGATTTCGACGTTATTTGTACAGCTTCGTTGATTCCTCAGAAGTAGAGTCGAGATAATATCGCTATTTTTGAGAACAGATCATCAAATGACCAACCCACTCTATTTTTCGCTACTGTAACAGTATTCTCAATCTCGGTCAGGGCGCTAGAATTCACAGGAATGACCTAGTGATAGTACCGAGACTGGAGGTTAGTTGTCGGTGGGTCTGGAGCCCTGTCTGGAAGCGCTGAATAATCTTTGACTGGTGTTCTGGACATGCAATGGGTACGATTGCCCCGTCTTGGACTGGGACTATGGATTGGGCTGCAGAGTATGACGCGAACCGACAGCCAGGACATGAGATACCACCAGCAGGGTGGTGATGGAGAAGCGTTGCTGTGTCACCAGAGGTGAGCCCACAAATCGAACTGAACTGCTCAAGATGGTCATCACAACTGAGCACAGGAATTCGAAGCTGATCCAGGAGGAGAAATGACACTGCTTGCTGGCTAGCAGGGTCGAGAGCAGACTGACACGCATCACAATCAATCGCCGGGAGATCGTCGGTGATTTCCGACTGTGATTGCTGAATATCTGCGGGTTGCATTATGTAGTATAGTAGGCTCCAATACGGATAAGTAATTGGGACGTTTGCCAGGGAAATACGTGAGGGCTGATACGGGATAAAGTTATGGGATTTGAGAGGTGTTCGAGCTAGTATAATATACTAACCTCATTATCAACGCTAAATCAATTAGGGTGAACAGATGGCCCGAAAGCAGCGCCATGGGCTAGACTGCAAACGAGAGTGAGCGCGACGAGCAGGGACGGTTTGCGGAGGAAACGAGTGATGAGGATGTTCTTCGGGTGGTTCGTGAGTTCGAGTTTCCGGCAGTGACCGCTCGGTGGGTCGCAGATACGGTTGCAATGAACCGGCGGCTAGTGCATCAGCGACTCGAGGAGCTTCACGAGCGAGGTAAGTTGGAACATGGGAAATTGAGTCCACGGGTTGTGATCTGGTGGATTCCAGAGAGCAAAGAGAGAGTTAGAAAGCAGTAGGTTACCAACTAAGCTGGTCTTCCGTAGAAGATGACTGTCAGAACATCACATCAATTTAGACGCTAAACCAGAGACCTAAAAGGAGAAATACGACGGTAAATGCGCCAGCAAATAGAACGACGCTACTCCAGTTGATTGACCCCGTACTGATATACGAGACAGCAGCGAGCACGAACCCACCAGCAACTTGGACAGTTCCGATACCTCCCACTCCGGTGGTGGACAATTGTAAGTATGAAGCCCTAGCTCTGGGTACTTTTGATCGGTGCACCATCCAGGCTCGCTCTCGCAGCATATCCGCTCGTTGGCAAACCGGCACTGTTCGCCTTCTTATTTCTTGCATTCATCTACTTTCTCATGGTCTGGTTTCAAGCAGGTGGGGAGAGCGCGACGCACTATTTACTCAACCACGACCAAGAACGCATTGCAATCGCTCTTTTATCGATTGCTGTCAGGAACGACGTGCTAAATAGAGAGGATATACTCAGCAGAGTGTGGGAAAAATAGTTCACCTGAAATTCCGGCTCTCGATCAACATTTTAGAAAGATATAGAAGTCAGACTGTCTCACTGGATAGCTTCCTAACGAGCAAAAACTCGATTTTAATGGCTGGCGTAAATGTTTTGGGAGTACCTATTATTGACCACAGAGTTATCCGGCTGAAGAGCTAAATTATAATATGGCAGATAATAAGCGCGGCCGAGACAAGCAAGCACACGACGTTGAAAGACGCCAGCAAGAGCGTGAGATCGCCACAGAACTAGAGCGCGCGGACGAACTAGAGCCACCGGTGGAAGCGGAGGAACTCGCCGATTTTGAGGCGGAACTCGAAGAGCTAACATTCCCGGCGACGGGGATTGAGGTCGTCGCGGCGATCGGCGACCGTGAGATCGAATCGGACGAGGGGAGCTACAGTATCGAGGACCTAGTACCAGAGACAGACAAAGAGACGTTCGACTCTCCAGCTGCCGTCCGGGTACAGGTACAGCGGCCGACAGTTGCCGCGGCCATGAAACGAGTCGTGGAAGCCAGCAAGACGCTTCCGAATACGGATTTCAGTTGGACACAGCGCAAGGCTTACGAGAAGACCTTCCAGGAACTCAAAACGATCGACGCCGATGACGACGATGAAGGGATCCAAGTCATCAGTGACTGGATCGTCGAGCGAATCCGCGACAAAGATACGCTCCCGACGTCCCGGGCGGTACGCCGAGAAGCGGCGAAGTTTTGTCGGGCGAACGGATATCAGGTCCGAAACGACGAGTGGCTCGGGATATAGACCGACGATCAAGGGCGATTGTTGCCATGACTGCTATCAAGCTCCAAGCGTGACCGATACGCGCCCTTTATCCAGTAATGGGATGTTCTCTTGCGAGAGGCGTCTCATTCCGTCTCATTTGGAACTTCTATGGGCTTTATTGTGTTACCAGTGAAACCACTGGTATGGCGCTCGATATAGAGGTCCCGGAACCACCAGACCTCTCGAACCGAGGAATGCCGCGCGAGTTCGAGTGGCAAGAAGAGACGCTCGGGTCAGAGGACTTCTACCGCGAGGACATTGAAGACCTGCTCCAGGAGGGTGCGTGGAAGGAGGGATTCAACGAGTGGACCGAGTACACAAATCTCGATGAAGAGCACGTTCGAATTGTCAGCGACCTCGGCCTGTTCCAAGCGTTCGACTTCTACTGGGACCCAACCGAAGACCGCCTTCGCTTCGACGCCCCAATGATTTCGGACGACTGGCGGGAGCGAGACGCGACTGAGGCGCTCGATTCGAGCACGGTTTCAATGATTGACGGTGAGTTAGAGGATCTCGGCCGAGCGGTACAGGAGGTACTGGAGGACTACCTCGAACGGAACGACGAAGCGTCCGACTATGGTTGGGGTGAGGAAACGTACGGCAAACGCGAGGAGTAATTCCAGTCACTTCAGCCTGCTCGACGGCGTCCAAGATACAGATTTTCTCAGTAGTAAGCAATCGGCCCTGCTCCTCGATTGCGGTCGGAACGTGCTGATTATGCGCTTTGTATCTTAGACGGTCGCTCCTGACCTACTCGGCTCTTTCACTATAGTGTGACTGGTGAAAATCCGCAGCAGTACCTGAATGTTATTTGAATGACGTCAAACTGGACTCGGTATACCGCCCTCACTCCTGTGCGATATCCGATTCACGCCATCCAAGCGGCGATACCACATTTGCTGCCGCACGAATCAACAACTTCCGGTAAAACCCAACATCGTACTCACTCGCCAATAGCACCCAATCCCTCGACTGCTTTGCATCGTCGACCACCACATACGACACGCTCTGACCAGGCGCACGCGCCAACCCTAAATTAGCTGCTCGTTCGAGTGCCGCCACACTCCGCGTCGATTGCGTGTAATCCTCCCGCTTTTTCGAGACACGATTCGTGATCACCAACTCATCCGGATCGACCGCACCCCGCTCAAGTCGATCAACCCACGTTCGCAATTCCTCACACACCACCTCTGTATCATGGCGCTCATCCACCACTCGAATCAACGCTTTCTGCGCATCATCGATATACGACGGTCTACTCCGTTGGCGATACTCCATACCCCAATACTTGTACGACACTCCACTTCTACTTCTTGTTCACGTAACGTGGATAATCGATCCGGGTGGAGTCGTCCATACATAACAAAATAATGCCAACACCACTGCTTGGTACCGTTGTGTATAAACGGTCCGTTTCTACGGTGCAAACAGTATAGTGTTTCCAATATTGAATTTACTTAGATTTTACAATAGCTACAACTCGTTCGATTTCTCTTTCATCCCGGTAGTGAACAGTCTCGCTACGTTCGTCGTATTCAAGAATGCCATGCTTCTCCAGTCTGGGAAGATGAGTGTGGAGGAGTTGTATTCTGAGTCGGTCGGTATCCCCAGCTACATGTGTATCGCACTGCGTGCGAAGATGCGTGACGAGTTCGTCAACGGTAGCAACCGCTTGTGGCTGCCCGTGGTTACGAACACAACAACGGACGACCTGCTTATTTCTTGATGACTGAATGGCTAGTGAGGTTTTCGACGAGGTCCGTCGCTGGCAATATCACATAAAAAAGGTTGCGCCGGTGGACTAACGCCGAATTATCGAGGGATAAGGCGATCGTTCTCGATTTAGTTCTCCTGTTCGACGTCCTCGGCGGAGTTCGAGGCGACCGCGACGCCGGTCTGCGAGTTACTGTTGGACTGGCTACTTGCCTGCACCGCCGTCGCGTCGCTCCACTTGCCGATCGAGACGGCAATCTGCATCTGCGAGAGTTCGCGTTTTGGAAGCGGGTCAATCCCCTTTTCAAGACAGTAGCGAAACTCCCGCGAAAAATCGACGTTGTAACACCGATACTTATCGGGCGAGCCCCACTTGCTCACCATTCGCACCACCGAGTTCACTGCCTTGAGGTCAACCACATCCACTCGAAGTACTTGTTCGGGGTCGTGCCGGAAGCTCACGCGTTCATCAACCACAGCGACCTTCACAACAGCGGGATGATCTCGGAGTGCAGTACGTGCCGTCGAAAAATCGCCGTCACCATGCACCGACACGTAAATTGTCGGCGTGTACGATTCATCAACTTCACACTCCACCCCCGTCTCGGTCACCGACCAGGTGAGCACGTCGCCGTCGGCGTAGTCGATTTTGTACACCATCGCCTCATCCCAGATCGTTCAAATCATCCTCGATGTGATCAAGCCGATCTTCCAAGTCGTCCAGTTGCTTTTGCTGTTCGAGCAGAATCGAGATCAATATCGGCGTCTCAATGGCCAGTGACTGGTGAACGGTGCTGGGGTCGGTATGCAACTGCGCATACTCAAGGAGCCGGTCAAACACTGCTTGATCAGTCGGTCGAAGCGCCCGACGATACTCGTCCCATTCTGCCTCAATGTGGCTGTCGTGGATCATTGCAGGTAGATACGACCACTGAGATACCCTTAGGCAAGCCAGGGTCGTTTCCAAAGATTCCAATACAGGAAATGTCGATGGAAATCAGTGTGGATGTCGGCCGCGCTGGTCGCCACATTGGAGAACGAATGTGAACTGCTCACTCGCTGATTTCGATCGGTTCACTGCATCGGTAGAAGCCCACTGAAAACTCGAAAAATCTCTGCCGATTTGGCCGGGATAAATCCCATATTCCGCTCGCCAAATCTCGACAAGGGCGAGATGATGTCGAACGAATTGGTCGAAGAATCTGTGGTGGAGTTTACACTGCTTCTAGGGGCAATTCGAAAGTGGTTGTAGAGGGTTCGATTCCGCCTCAACTGACGCAGTTGGACACGAATCTACCGCAGTCAATCACGATCAGAAAGCCCGACACTGATGGTGGAATCCAACACCCCTCATCCGTTTCCGATTTGGCTTTCCGAAAGTCCTGGTCTAGACAGACAGGGCACTGAATAAGAAAATTTACTCAATCCATCGCGAAGGAGGCTACGGAGGGAAAGTCAGCTCTCACGACCAGCCACGGCGACACGGTCGGGTGATGACGCCAGACTGTGACGTCGCGCTGGTCTCTGGTGAGAGCGTATCTTCATTAACGACATCGGGGATAATATAAGTTCGTCAGACATCTGTTGATTTTATTATACTATCTCATCAAATAACCCCATGCAACATTTATTGGTCTCGATTTTAGCGTTGTTTTCTTTTGATTGAGTAAATCCCGCAGTAAGTGGTCATTACTCAATTATTTGGAGAACGAATGGAAAGTATGAACAGCGACACAATGAAAACGAAAACAACCAGCTGGTTCGGTTCCACCACGGAGCACTCGAGACCGAGTCCACCATCCCAATACGCATTGGTCGCCTCGAAGACGATTGACCTCGAAGCATCGAATATGGAGCTTGTTACTGAAGTCGCTGATGCACTCATGAACGTGATTGAGCCGGCAGGTGGCCAAATCATACTCTCACTGTACGAATACGTGAACCCAGATGCACTCGAAGACATCATCACAGCAAGCACGGAGAAAAAGAGTGACATCGAAGTCCGATTCATGGTTGAGGACTATCTCATCACCGTCCGGAGCGACCATACCGTTCTTATCTACGAACCAATCAGAGTACAACGCGAAACTAGTGGAAATCGATGTCCGGCTAGTTGACCAAGAATAGCGATTCAATCTACTATTTACTACCTACGTTGAACCTCACAAACAAGATGGCCCTTGCTACTCAGATCCGTAATCAGTGAGTCGGAGTTTCCCCTCGACTTCGTACACATGGCCCTTATTGTACAAACGTTCGATGATATCTTTGGCAGTAGGCCGTTCGAGATCTTCTTTCTCAGCTAGAACGGTATAGGCTTGCTCGTAAGTAAGTAGAGATAAGCAGGCTAGAGCCTAGTGGACTGTCCTCTGAGTACTAGCAGGAGTAAGTCATATCTAGCGACGGTGGGACTGTCAAGCGAGCGCTGTTACAACGGAACTCTGGTGTGTCACCAGCAGGACTGGCAGGAGCTGAGGCTGACTGTCTGTCCGGTGGAAAAGCAGCTGAAACCTGGTGTGTTTCAGCTGGGTGGGCACCCCCTCAGGTTTCATTCTATCGAGATAGAGTGAGCCTAGGTGGACACCGAGTAATCTTAGAGACCTACCGATTGGGGAGTAGCGTGACTGTATTGGCGTACCGATACGTCATTCATGGTCATCGCCGGTCAGTGGCTCGATCTGTAGACTATCTGGGGACACCGTCACCCGACAGCCAATGTATTCGAAGGTAACGGTCGGGCCAGCGATGGCTTCGGGGGTGTTTTCAAAGAGTGAATCCAACGCAACTGGATCAGTCCAGTTAGAGAGTGATTCTATCTTTGTGGCAGGCTGATGCAGTGCGTCGGCCATCGCCGACACCACGGCCATACTTGGCGGCTGACTGTAGTGTTGTTTGAAGACCGGTTCTATGTTGACGTCGGGTGGATATGAGTGATCTTTCATTGATGATTAAAACAGCGATTGCGATTCAGAATCGTGATCTTCAGTCTGATCATCAAGTTTAGCGAATTGGGAGCGTATCATTTGCTGCAGCAAGACAACGAGTGTGTTATCAGCCCCTTCAGCGAAGATCGCTTGTTCTTTGTGGACGCCTGCATCGGACTTCTCCCCAAGTGTTCCGATCATAACGGCTTCACGGTCAGCGAATACGAGACGGCCAACATTCTCCCCATCGACCGGAAGGTTAAGCCAGTTCGTCTGTGGTTCCCACAAGGTAACCTCTGGAGCATGTTCCCGAACGAATCCTTGGACAGTCGGATCAGCAGTCCCAAGGTAGACGTCTACACCGCGGTCAGCAGCTTGCTTGATACGGGAAAAACACCCGGCTTCAAGGAGACCAGTCGCCGTGAACATCAGAAAGAGTTCTTCGTCGGCCTCCTCACAGAGTGATTGACCACACGAGACCGTCTTCTCTCGACCATCGATTGTCCAGATGTCTGCATCCTTTGGCGTGTCCGTCAGGGTCACTCTGAAATTTGAACCCAGCTCGGAGTGCATCCATGGAACACGAAGGAGTGGGTGACCCTCATAGACGACCGTTTCTTCGTCCGTATTATACTCAATGAGCCCTGCCTCCTGCAGATGTGGGAGATGAACGTGCTGGAGGGACTGGAGAACCTGCTCGACGTCCTCTGGTGGCCCGCCTCGTTGAGGTGAAGCGATGTCATGTGCCAGCGTCTGGAGTTTGATCGGATGATATTGATGGCTGAGTACGTCGAGAATGGTTCGACGACGGGCATCTGCGAGCGCCCGAAAGAGTGCATCGAGAGATGCGCTCTCCGCAGATACGTTATCCGTGATGGCTGCGAGGATACCGACATCCTGATAGGCTGGATGGTTGGTGAGTTCGACAGTGGTAGCAGTGGTATTTTGCCGAATCAATCCCGCGGTGTCCAACTTCGGCAAATGGACGTGATGGATGGCGGTCAGTGTCTGCTGGCGTTCTTCGTTGGTCACTTGCTCCAGTGAGTGGTTTTTGTTGGCTGCCAGGCTGGTAGCGAGTTCATCTCGCGTTATAGACGCAGGAGCGTGGTCGTGAATGTATCCTAGAAGGTGGCGTCGCTCGCTACTTGCTAAGCATGAAAAGAGGGCGTTCAGGGAGCCGCCTCCCTTTTCAAGTCTGCCGTTCTTCTGACTCATTCTTAAGTAGGTTGCGAAGAGTATGAATAAACGTTCGGGCTGAATAATCAGCTTGTATTTCGATACTGTACAAATTCGTCGGGAGTGGCGACGCGGAGCGGCCCGCTGTAGTCACTACAACTGTAGTTCTTAATTAGGGAGTCTGGAATTACGACCAAATCAACGGAGGAAGTGCGAGTTACGATCAGTCCATTCGACACTATTGGTGAGACGATTCGCGACACGGCTACTGCGGAGGCGAAACAACTCGCAGAGTTTCTTGAGAGGGTCGCTTGTACTCGGCTGGCAATCTTCTTAAACTGGTACGATTCCCTCCAGTGTTACTGTATCACGATTTTAATTGGCAATGGCGAGTGACATCCTCCCGCGCCTCAAGACGCGGGCCTCCCACACGCCGGTCGTGCTGAGTAGGGACGGTTACGGTTCGCACCCCGATGAGGTGCTGGCTATGCCACGCCACCGGTACTCCTATCGTGTCCGGGAAATGGACGGGACTTGGAGGTACCTGACTGTTTTGTGTCGGTTGGGTGTCCGAGGGCTTACTTGTTTGATTTCGGCGTTCGCTGTGGCAAACACCCAGTCAACTGCCAGGTTGCGGACTGGCAGAACCCGATGGGGGTACCATCGAATCGACACCGAGAGAACCCACGAAGAGCGCCGAAGACTGTACCGTACAGTGAAGTAACCAAAGACGGCGAGTCATCCACACCCTCAAGGGTGTGGTCTTCTCGCCTACAATCCTATAATCCAAGGTCAACTCGACTACTACAATTACGGCTCGACTTTTCGCTCAACGATGTCACCGTCTGCTAAGAACATAGTATCCTGATAGAGCGGGCTCAATTGCACGTCATGGCTAATTGTGACAAGTGCCGTGTCAGTACTCTCTTGGACATCAAACAGTAGTTCAAGCACTTTATCGGTCGTATCTGGATCGAGTTGCCCTGTCGGCTCGTCGGCAAGAATAATTGCCGGCCGGTTTGCAAGAGCACGAGCGATTGCAACTCGCTGTTTTTCACCACCACTTAACGTTGCAGGATATTGGTCAGTCAAATCCATAATGTCAAGTTGTGTGAAGAGGTTCTTAAGCCAAGATTCATCACGTTCTCCAGTATGATCCTGCGGTACTGCTGCGTTCTCCCACGCAGTGAGATCAGAGATCAACTGAAAATCTTGGAAAATAAACCCGATTGTATCTCGACGCAAGCGCGCTCGTTCTCGTTCCGGCAGCGTACTTGCATCAGAACCCATGACCTCCAGTGTGCCACTAGAAGGTGTGTCTAATAACCCAAGAATATTGAAGAGAGTCGTTTTCCCTGCCCCACTTGGTCCCTGAATAAGCAACCGTGCGTCAGCAGGAACTCTTAAAGAAACATTTGACAAGATTTCAGAAGAACCACGAGTAACGCTAATATCGGTCGCTTTGAGGACGGTCTCTTCCATTTAACAAGTCGTATGACTGCACCAAACAAAAAGTATGGTGCTGAATCTATGTCGAATTCGATCTCAATTGTCCTTTGTCACGTCATTAAAAATCAATTAGACGAAGAATCTTCAATCAGAAGTGGAGGGCTTATTCTGCTGTAAGTCTGTACTTTCTTCGGCTTTCTCGTCATTGTCTCGTTCTACCTTTGGATACTGCCCCTCACTGTCATCTACTGAAGTGTTGTGAATCGGCGCTTTCACATCGCTTTCTGATTGTAACTTGGTGGGCTCTGTCGTGAGGAACGGGAGGGCAGCTAGCATTGCACTGATGCAAGAAAGGAAGAGTGCACCAATTCCAGTGCTTGCAATAACGAACAACGACGTGGTGACTGATAGTTGGATTCCAAAGATTGTGAGCATACCTGTTATCGCCATACCAGACACAATGGCAAATGCACAGAGCAAGGCAGCGATCGTCGCAGGAATTGATAGTCGACACACATCGCTAAGGAGTAATCGAAGGACCTGCCAACGAGAAGCGCCTGTGGCACGATGGATGCCAACCGCTCGTCGACGGGCATGCACCACTTGTGCAAACGTTGCAGTCGTACTTCCGATGGTTGTGACACCAGCAAGGATAATCATGCCTGCTAAGAGCAATTTGAAGTTCCCAAATATCCGCATAACAGCTTGGCCAATCCCACTACCAGCAGAATACTGCGTATCTTGGGCGAGTGTTGAGCCAATCCGGTCGTCACCCAAGATAACATAAGAATCTGTGGCCAGCGTTTGACCCTCGGATACAACCCGAACAGAGTAGTCCCCTGGAGCAAGACGATCCGTTGAATCCGTCTTTCCTAATGTGACGGGCATTGTACTCATATTATATGGTTGGAGAGTCACCGTTCGAGTCGTCGTTTGAGCAGGTGTTACGAGTGATAAATTCCGTGTAAGCTTCGTCCCCCATGGGTTGATAACGGTGACCTTCGCTTCAGGTTGTGTGTAGACACTCGCCTTCTGTGGTATCACCTTCACATCAGCAAACAGTTGTCGTGAAGCATTCGGGGTGATCAGAATCTGTGTTGTATTACTTCGGCTACCTTTACGCGCTGTCAGATTATAGGTACCTGGTGTCTCTGGAAGCGTCACAAGTGCAATCCCCCGATCGTTTGTCTGGGTCGCTGTGTCCCCTATTTGGAGTGTTGCACCAGACACATTTGTGCCAGTCACCGTTTGTACGGGAATGGCAACGGTGGACCCTGGTGGTGCTTGCTGTGGTACAAGCGGAAGCACAAGCGGTGATTGTTGATACACTTGGATTGGCTGCGAGTATGACCCAGCATGCAACGTGTACTTGCCAGCAGTGTTGACACTGAGATTCATCCGAATTGTAGTTTCCTCGCCTGGTTGGAGTGTCACAGAGCGCTGCTGAGTTGCACTGCCAAGCGTGGCCGTCACTTGGCGAGTCTGCGTTTGAAAGCCGATATTCTGCAGCGTGATTGAGATCGGTGTCGGTTCGCCAACGATTGTTTCGTTTGGGGCAGAGACACCACTTGTAATCACTTGTTGCGTCCCTGCTCCGGTTGCCTGTCCCTTTTGAAGATCAGGGTTTCCACCCGACGTACGAATGAAATGGACAACGCCAGGCTTTGTCGAGAGATCATGAGCAGTTGCAAGGGGGAAAATCAGCTGATCATCTAAAACCCCCGGAGCACGATAGATACCCACAATTGTAACTCGGGTAACTGCGGGTGAGGTACTTCCCCCAAGGGTGATTGACTCGCCAACCTCAATACCGAGTGTTTGAGCGAGATCGTGCCCAATAACTGCCTCAGCCTTTGAACGCGGTGGATGTCCCTTGATCAAGGTTGCATCTGAAACGGCAGCAAATGCCGTATAATTCGCCCCACGAGCGAGGTATGGTTTTCCATTAGCGACCTGCGCAACGATAACCTCTGGGCTCGCATTGAGTCCTTGGTCTCGAAGTTCCGTTGCATATTGGCTTTCAATTCGACTCGCCATTGGATATGGTGCTCCAGGTTCCGTCACTGTCCCTGAGGAAGCTGTTGTGAGTGGAGCAAGCACACCGAGAAGTGATCCAGAGAGAAGCACAATCACTGCAAAGACAGTCAACGTAGTTGTAGCAGGGATTATGGCTCGCCAGTCGAGTAACTGCGGCCGAAGTCGAGATTCAAGAGATCCTAACCATGAATCGCGTATTTGTTTTGTTCCCGATGACTGTGCTATTTGAGACGGTGGAGTCGTTATCGTCGGCCACGCTGCTAAAATCCCTGCAAGAACACCAACAGCGACTAAACTGAGCAGCATTGGCACCAATATCCGTGCAACTGACGGTGTAACCGCTGGCTCCAGTGAAATCGATAGGCCGAGGAAAATCGCGATATTCACTGTTGCTCGTGTGACGATCACACCAAGTGCGTACCCAAGCAGCGAACCGACAAGGGCTAAGGTACCAGCTCGAATAGCAAAAATGCCAATAATTCGTCGTGAAGTGCCCCCAGTTGATCGGATCACTTCAATTGTCTTGAGGCGACTTCGGACACTCATCTTTGTCACGTTATACAATACGACGAGAATGAGCACAGCAGCACCAGCAGTTGCTGCAAAAAGGACGCGCAGGACTTCTTGCATCCCTCCGAGAAAGTAGGCGAAAAGCGAAGGACTCACTGTTCCTTGTTGCGGGAGGAGCTTCCATCCGCTGCTGTTTGACACATTTGTCCGAATTATCAACGCATCTGTGTCACCAAGCGATTGGACCGTAGAAGGATTAGCAACGTACCATGAATGGGGAAAGATTGAATCCGTCGAGGTGTAGGGTACGACTGGTACCGAGAGCGTTCGACCGTCATTCGTTTGGAGTTGTTGCTGCGTCGGTGTAGAAACGGTTCCCCGTAATCCATTCGCTGGCGGTCGGGGAATCGATGCTTTTCGCCATGAAACAGAGAGCTGTGTGAGTTCGGTCGGGGCGTTAGCTGGTACACCGACGATATATTGTTTTTCACCATTTCGTATTACCGTCGTAGTTGGGAATACAAGATCACTATTGGCCGCAGTCTGCTGGGCTTTGGTATATGAATCAGAGTGTTCAACAACCATTGAGTTGTCATAATTCCCTGCCAGTGCTGCTGATTGTGCACCCGCAGCGGACAGCAACAATGTTGTACCGACGAGAAACGCTGCTGTGACGGCAATAATAAGTACTGTTAACCAATCGCGGCGTGTCCACTGTGTCAAGAGTACCTTTTTGTATCCCATCTCTTTTTCCTTCTTCTAACATCATGAGTACAACCGGGAAAGTTACCAACTGCCTGAAGGCTAGAAATCACAACCTGACAATGGCAAATTTCAAGGTTTCCCTCTGGTCCGTTTCTCTAGATGACAAAGATCTCCAGAGGAGCCATTTTTGTTATTGAATGAACTATCAATCCAATTGCCACTTTCTATCTTACAGAAAAGAAGGAGAGAAATTAGCCGGAGAGTTGGCTAGGCGTTTGACCACGTACATGTGATCAGGTAGTCGAATCGATCATCTTCTACTTCGACTGTTTCGACGCTAATTGGCGTTTGCATGCTAACTGCAAAACCAGTCGCCAGAAAGGAAGGGATAGGATGATCAAACCGAGTCACTGATCCATAGGAACTCTCTGCAATACTAATTGTAACATGATCCTCTCCTTCCACGTAATCTGCGTTTGCTGCACCAACTAGCTCAAATCCTTGGGTGAGCGACTCTGTAAGCTGATCTGCAAGATTACCTGGCTCTGATGGCATTTCATCAGTCATGTGGTGGAACTCTTGCAGTAGCGCCGCTCCAGTTGGGTAGAGTAAAAGACCATGCTTCAATTCGTTCTCTGTCACCACAAGAGTAGAGGTAAGCTCGTCATCCGCTGGAAGTTGGTACTCCGTATGCTGCGGTCGGAACAAACGCACGTCGGCGAATGATGTCACTGACGATGTCGAAGATGGAATATAGATGGCTTCATCTTGGAGTCCTAATTCGGTACTCAGTGAAGAATTGCTCAGTGCAAAGGCCGAGTAAATTCGCTCACTAACAGACGCTGGGATCACACGTTCAGGCGTCAAAAAATAGGTGAGGACTGCACCAAAGAGACCACACCCTGCTAGTGCAAAAAGTACTTGCTGAGAGTCTGGAAAGATGATTGCTCCCACGGTACAAAGGAGACCAATCCCTACAAGGCCGATAGCGGTATATCGATATTCCTTTTGTTTTGAGTGATGATATGCATTGCGGAGCCGATCATTTTCTTCAGAAAGAATGTCTATTTGTGCGCGAAGCTCTTCACGATTTAAATCAGCAGAATTCGTATCAGGATGATCTTCCTGAGTATCGTCTGCAGTAAATTGTTGTTTACTCATGAGACTCCCCAACTACTCCCATAGCGACCCGTTCGTACCGATGCATTCCGTATGTTACTATTCCAAGAACGCAGATTAAAATAATACCGATTTGACTATGATTGACATCCAAAGATAAGCCAGCGAGTATACCACTAACGAGTATAATAACGCTGCCTAATATCGTGAGCGTTCGTGCAAGTGGTTGATCTAGACGAAGACCTGGCGCTATAAGTACTAATAGTAACCCTATTTCGGCAATCACAAGTTGGATTATTGTTCCAGAGGGGAAAAGTAGAGCGCCAAGTGCGATTTGCCCGTAGCCAACTGTATACAGGGATGGACAGGTATACCAGAAGAGAAGAAGCAATCCACCGGCAACAATGCCAGGAAACCCTTGCGCGATGGCTAGGATAAGTACTGTAACAACTACTCCACCTGCTTCTATCCACGCTGAAGTTCGGTTTAAATTCATTGTTCTGGGGGAGTAGGTGATCGCTGTCCGTGAGACGTCGCCGACGTAGTACGGAGGTGGTTTGCGGTATCTGTTGATCCAACTTCGAATGCAATTACCCCATCTAATTGAGTGAGTGATTGCCGGAACTGGTCAAAGTCGATATATCGTTGGTATGCGTCCTCGGCTTCTACAATACCCTTCTCCTCGAATAAAATATTCGGAATCAGAAAAACCGAAACAGAATCACTAAGCTGCCGTGCTAGTTTAACCGCCTCGTAAACTTCAACCCGGTCGACATCATCTGTGATCAGTACCGTCCTCGTAATGCCGTAGGTGGCTTTTAATTGAGAGCGAACGGTTCGATAGAGTGGGTCATCAGTTACATGACGGATACGCGCGCCCTGAGTGGTTAGTAAAGGAAATAATTTTTGTGCGAATTGCGACGACTCTGACTGAAGGCGAGTCGCTTTTTGATCCGAGGTTGTAAATTGCTTTACGGGCTGTTCGAACACTTTAGAATAACGAGTTGCACTTTCAGGCTGTGTACGGTCGTAGAGGTGCGTTCGTAGTCGAGAATAGTGTTCTTGGGTTGCACCTGGGGAAAAATTGGTTATTTGCTCTTCCTTTATTAGACTGAGGCCAAGCGGCTCTCCCCTTGAGTGGGCATCTGCAAGATATGCTAAGACAATTTGTCGCGCGTAATCGAATTTCGTAGCAGTCGCTGATCCAGTAAACATGGATTTACGCTGGTCTAAGAAAATGTATGATTGTAAATCGGTTTCTGCTTCGAACTCGCGAACATGAGGTTCTTGGAGACGTGCTGTTACTTTCCAGTCGATTTTTTGAATCGTATCCCCTGGAATATATTGTCGAACTTCCGCTGGGTCGAGCCCTGTTCCATGTTCTCCCTGTTGGTATTCACCCAGACTAGTTATCTGATTCTTCTCACCAGCATCGACATATATATCACCGAGTGGATCAGGTGTGACGGTGATAGTCGCTGTTTCTCCGTGTGTGAACGAAGAACGGAAAAACCCAGCGCGATCCGTAAAAGTCACTGTCGGTGGACGAAACAGGAGACGCTCAGCAATTGGGCAATGGGCAGTAACAGTCGTTTTTGCTTCCCGTTCGCCGTTTAGAATGTCAATTGTCTCATCTTCTGCAATTCCAGTAGCTGTCCGTGGTGGTTGCACAGCAATTTGAATATCCACAGGTGTCGGTGCTGAAAGAGTTCCCTGTATCGTGAGTTGGACATTTGAATTTACAGCTACTTGGGCCTGAGTCGGTGTTTGAGAAATATCCAAATCATCGGTTATTCTGACAACCGTCCAAAGGAAAAGCAATTGAGACGAAATGAGTGCGCTCCCGACTCCGGCAGCACCAATAAGAAGCAAACTATTGTTGAGTATCCATGCGCCTCCAGCGAGTAAACAAACTAGTCCGCATCCACCCCAATAGCGGCGCGTCACATCCATATTTGAATCAAATGGTGTGAGTACCTATAACGTTAATCCGTTGTCTCCAGTAATTAACATTCCATACTTTGGTGCATTCAATATCACGGATTTGGTAAAGTAATAATAAAAGAGAATATAAAGGTCAGTAGAGAGTTTTAATGTAAATGGTGGAAATTGAATATTATGGGGTAGAGGAGAGAAAGATTTTTTCGTAGGACAGACATAGTTTGGAAGTATGGTTCAAATTTCCTCGAATTCAAGAGTAGCCCTCCTGGTTCTTTTCCTGACTGTAGGTGGATTTTCAGCGCCTGTTATCGCTACTGCATCTTCAACGGATGGTCATTCAAACCATGGCCTTCTCACTCTTGGGGTTGAGGGAAATCCCCAGGAAAAGACCCCATCCAACAATTCAACTCAGGTTCGTCATAAGGACCCATCAAAAGTGCAGTCACAGGAAGAACTAGGAAATCTTGAACAGTGGTTGGCTGGTCAACTCGGATCGCGCTTAAAAAGTAGCACGGTGAAATTAAGCCAAGGGGAATACCAAGCCGCCGATTCAGTAGTGGGAGATCGATACAATAAGTTGCTGGGGAAGTACGTCGATGTGGCCGGTCGTACCAAGGGAACAAAAGATGACCAACGCATTAAAAAATTCAAGTCAGCCAAAAAGAATCAAGCAAAATATTCTTCGAAAGTAGCTAAATATCGTCGAACCTACAAGAAATATCAACGAGCAAAGAAAAACGGGAATGATCAAAAAGCTCGTAGTTTGGCTCGAAGGCTCAATAATCTCTCAACATCGATAAATCGCACCAGCGGAAATCTAACAAACAATTATCAAGACATCTCCAATTCGACGGACGCGGATCTCACGCAACAACGAGAAACAGTACAAAAGATAACGTCTAATGTTACTCACCAAACGGCAGAGGTCCGTTCCGCTGAATTCGTACAAACGGAGATTTCAGCCGAAATCGAATCGAGTGAGGTTTCATTTCGAGAACCAATTACGATAACTGGAGAACTTGTCGATGAAAACGGGACTGAACTCTCAAATGAAACGATTCGATTACAACTTGGTGGGAATCGAACTAACGTAACGACAACGGACGAAGATGGTGATTTCACGATTACTGGCCGACCAGCAGTACTCCCACTTGGTGAACAATCAGTAACGCTCGATCATGTACCAAATGCATCGTCAATATATCTCGGCTCAAATACAACAGTCGAGGCAGATATCCAACAGACTCAACCGACGATCACGCTTTCACAGAGTCCTAAACACGGTCGGTATAATAAAACAATCACCGTCTCTGGGCGAGTTCATGTCGATGATGTTGGTGACAAAGGAATCCCAGTTATCGTAAAGAGTGGGAAGACTGTAATTGGAAATACAACAACACAAGAAGATGGCAGCTTCACCCTTTCCGAAAATCTCTCTTCGGCAGTTCCGGCTGGGAACCGTCAACTCCAGGTCAGTGTTCCCCTACAGAATCGAGCACTGGCGTTCACCAGTACGAGGGCCCCGATTACAATTCATCCCACAAACACTTCACTAAACATTACGAGTCGAACCCTCAATCAAGGCAACCTCTCGGTCAGTGGGAATTTGACTACCGCCAATGGAGTGCCACTTTCAAATCAGACAGTGATACTCCGTGCGAATGGATCGCAAGTCGGTACTGTAACTACTGATAGTAACGGTACTTATACTTCACAAGTCCAACTTCCCCCTTCACTTGCAGCAACAAACAAGACACATGTCCGTCTGTCTGCGGTGTATTCAGGGAAGGGGACAAATCTCGATGCCACCCAAGCAAGTTCACTCGTTCGCCTGCAACCAGCTACCTCTAGCAATTCATTCCTATTGTGGGCTGGAGTTGCTGGTGTCGGTGTATTACTCACAATAGGCGGCTTTGCGATCCAGCGTTCTGGTTGGTTTTCCGATTCGGAAGAGTCGGCAGAGCCAAAAATAGAAGAAAATCAATTAGCCCCAGACACCGACATAGAAGAGGCAGAAGAGACGAAAGCAGTAACGATTCGGGAATGGGCTGACCAAGCAGCAACTGCATTAGCAGAAAATGAACTGCAGACTGCTGTCGAAACAGCCTATGCCACTGGTCGTCAGTACTATTTAGCTACCGATGAAACGATTTCGGAGACTGGCCGTACTCACTGGGAGTTTTATCAATTTTGCCAAGACCAAGACTTCACTGACCAAGAGATCGAACGGCTCAGGCAGCTTACAATGCTTTACGAGCAAGCGACATTCACGACTACCTCAATAACACAGGAAAATGCAGAACAAGCCGTTGAGCTTGCAAATCAGTATGCAGATAAAATGGAAGAAGCTCATTAGGATGTACTGGTGACTGTACCCTTGATTTTTAGTTGATGAGTTGACGGCGCTTTTTAATATTGCTTCTAAATAGCGAATTATGGTATGGTGATTTCTCGGCTTTGTCGAGTCATATGAGAATTTTTATACACGAAAGAGTGGCGTTTCTAGCTTATAGTACTGTATAGTAATCTTAAATTAGGCAGCAAGGTATTTGTATCAGAGATACATTGGTGGATATAATAGAAATAGGAGCCTATCGCATATAATGACTGAAAATCTAGATACCCTTTCTTCAGCTCGTACTGCCCTCGCTAAGGAACAGCAGCGCCTCCGTGACGAAATTGCCGCCTTTGAATCCTTTGTCAAGCGAATTGATGACCTACAACCAGAGTCAGAACACTCAGAACACCCTAATTTGACACCTGCTATGAATATAACCACTACCAGCAATAGTACCATACCGCTTGAAAAAATTAAAGGAATATATCACGATGAGATTTTCTCGGTTGAGCATTGGAAACAGAGTTATGAAGACACTGAAATACTCGAAAGTATGACGGAGGAATTCGGAAGAGACATAGTATCAGCACTTACTACACAAGGAATTAGCTGGACGCTCTTCGTTCAGGGACAACTGAGGAATGCTGGGCGTAAGTCAGCTGAAACTCGGCGAAATACACTAAGTCTACTTTCCGAGGAAGCATCACAGTTGCAATCTCTCTACAAGAATCTGGCAAAGATCACGGAGGAATTTGCCCAGATTGAGAAGCCTGAAAACACCTTTGATGACCGAACGACTCAATTGGAGCAACTTACATCGCGTCTGGATACTCTTGCATATGAGTATCAGCTATATCTCCAACAGCGTAGTAAGTCAAACAGTATATATCTTAAGCGACTTATTTATTCTGAACTCTCGACTACGTATCCAGGTCTAACTACGCTTGGGGTTGTACGATCACACCTCGATACCCTACAGGAAAAGCATTGGAAAGGTGAGTTATGACTACTAGTCAATATCTTTAACCTTCTCAATAATTCCCTAAATACTCGGATTTCTACATTCTGTCGTGAAAATGCTCAATAGAGCACCCGAACGGATGTCAAAAATCTCCCCCGATACGGTGGAATCCCAAGGATTGTATACTATTATTCGAAGATGAATTTTATCATTCTTATCAAGAATTGCGTTTATGGGTAATCATTGTCGAACTTCGACGGTTGTATCTGCCATCAACCACTGGTGGTCACTATCATCCGGATTCCGTATCTCAACCCATCCTGTACGACTAACTATCATCTCGAATGTTTCGTCATCAACCATCAGGTACCGCCTCCAAAGAGAGTCGTAATGAATGGCGAGTCAGTGCCGCAAAACGGGCAGTGATTTTTGTGCTGATCATCAGGATTCCTTGGGAGTGATTTTCGGTTGAATCTCTCTTTGTTATGGTCTTACTACCGACCGGCTCTACAGAAATCAAGGCAGAATGCCTCTGAGACCCAATCTTGGGTCCTTGCCGACAATGAATAAACGTGTTCTGTTCGGTCGGTGTACTGTCTGATAGTCGTTGCGCTCACTGTACCGGCAGTGCTCACGTAGTAAGATCGTTCCCAACACTCACCGCCTCAATACAGTTTCCTCATCAGTAGGCCGTAGTTGTTCTACAGCCGCTGGGCGCTGAGGCCCTTGATTTGACGCACTACGTCGCACGGCACTTCGGTCGGCGACACTAACACGAGTAAGTAAACGTGATCTGGTTCGATCTGCAACGATTGGACTTCGATTTCAGTAACTCGAATACTGGCCATATCCCACTTCAACCGCCTGCTCGACCAAATCCAAGAACGAGTAAGCTACCACGGCCTAACGGCCGTGGCATTCACCATGGACTCCCGCTCTAACAACGTTGGTACGGCTGTAACGCCGTTCGCGTTCATCATCCCGGTGTTCAAGCGCACGCCTACGGGTGCGCCTCCTTCGCCAGCAGTTTGCGTGCCAAGGAGTCTAAAACCGATGTTCTTCGCCGCGTTGTAATCCGCGTGGTTTGCATAGCCACACTTCAAACACTCAAAGGTGTCCTGCGACGGACGGTTGTCCTCGTGAGTGAACCCACACGACGAACACCGACGCGACGTGTTCGCTGGATTCACCTGCTGAACCGAAATCCCGCGTTCTTCGGCTTTGTACTCAACGTACCGGTAAAGGCGGCGGAACGCCCATGCGTGAAGCCGTTTCGCGCCGGGCATCCGGTCGCGGATATCCGTGAGGTCCTCGAAGGCGATATGCGAACAGCCGCGTTCGTCGGCTTCATCAACCAGTTCGTTCGAAACGCGGTGCAAGAGCTGTTTGAATCGGCCCGTCTCTTTCAGACCGACCGCTTGCATGTTCTCGTGAGCGTAACGCGACCCACACTGTTGGAGCGACGCACGACGCTTTTCGAATTCGCGGTGCCAGTGGTCCAGTTCGGAGGCCGACCAAAATATGCCGGTCGAAGTGACGGCGATGTTTTCGACCCCGAGGTCCACGCCGAGAACCGTTCCGTTCTCGCGTGGTTCGGGAGCGTCCACGTCAGCCTTTGTTCTGACATGGAGGTAGAACTCGTCTGTGGCTTTGCGGTAGTGAAGCGTCGCGCCGGTCGTCTCGTAGTCATCGGAAAAGAGGTACTCCGAATGTGGAGTCTCGCGTTCGTCGTCAGGCAACACGTAGTCGGCGGTGATTCGACCGTCAACAGTCGCAAGCGACGCGTAGTCGTCGTGGAACGTCGCACTTCGCTTGTCGTATTCGAGGAACAGCGACGAGAAGTACGGAAGGCTCGCGTTCTTTCCGCGTTTCCACTTTGCCACGACGGATTTCAACGCGTCTGCCGCGCGGCTTCGTGCCGCTTGAACAAGATTCGCGTGAAGGTCCGTTTCACGACGAACGTCGTCGTACGTGCGGCTGTTGAGTTTGCCTTTGCTCGTTTCGACGTAGCCGTCGTCGTTTCGTGCGTTCAAAACGACGTAGTTGGCGGCCCACCGGAACTGTCGAATCGTCTCGTGAAGAAGGTCGGCGTCGCTTTCGCTCACAGAAAGCTTGACTTGAACAGTTCGCCTGACCTCCATACATCATATATAACGACTATGTTTATAAAGATTAATATACGACCGGATGTCGTCCCGGCAGAAAACGGTAGTACAGTAGTCAAGCGTACGCACTTCCTCCCGCACCTAAAGTCGCGGGTATCCGCGCTGTGGTATCTATGACGGTACTTTAGTATCTTAAACGAAGTAGCAGTTCTGGTTTCTGGTTGATAAAGAAAAAGATTAAACGGAGGTCTTCTGCAGTACAGGCATGGAAAGCATCGCTGTTTTTGGTATTGGAAGCACCCATTTTCGGTATGCTGTAGGAACATCTTCAGGGAAGTTTCTGACTGATATAAAAATCGAGTCAACACAACCAAACGCCCTACAGACACAGATTGTCGATGCGGTTAGACAATTGGATCAGATCGTTCCAGCGACTATTTCTGCAGTTTCAATCTCTTGTACAGGCCTTGTTGATCATCAGGCCGGTATACTCCAGGAACTGGACACTAAACATGGAACTGCAGTTCATGACATTGATCTTAGGAGTACAATTCGTTCCAAATTTGACCTGCCCGTCTTTTTAGAGAATGATTGTACTGCAGCTGCACTTGGTGAATGGCACTTCGGTGCTGGCAAGCCGTATAACTGTGTTGCACACGTTACATTTGGAACGGGTATCGGTGCAGGTGTTGTCGAGCAAGGGCGACTTTTGCGTGGAGAATCTGGACAAGCCGCAGAAGTTGGACTTTTTCCAGTTGCTCCAACCTTCGAACTTGACAGTTTCGGAGTCCCAGGGGCATGGGAAGCTCTCTGTTCAGGCCGGGGAATACCTGAGTACATTACCCACCGGCTCCAAACGGAGAACCGAGAAACAATACTCAAAGATATCTCAAATCTTAAAGCGCGTGATCTTTTCATCGCTGCTGACGCTGGCGATACAGTTGCACAAGCGTATCTAGACCAGATTGCCCGCTATAACGCAGTGGGCATTGGTGTTCTCTGCAATGCATTCAATCCCGGTCTTGTCACCCTTGGTGGCGGTGTCGCACTTAACAACCAACAAACAATCTTAGAGGGCATTCAAACATATGTAGACGACTTTCTCTATGTCGATAAACCGACAATCAAAATTACTGAACAGGGTGATGAAATCGGGCTCTATGGAGCACTCGCCCGCTGTACTGCCGACAGAATATAATATCCGTCATATCTAGTTTATCTTCTAAGATTGTCAATTTGTATTGCCTTCATCGACCACGAAATGGACCATCGAAAGTGGACGCGCCACGGAAACTGATTAGATTGGAAATTTCTTAGAAGTCCTCACATCAGTTGTTTTCTACTCCGGGAAGTTTTTATCTGAGAACAACCCAGAAAGAAGCGAATGGCTCGTGATGTCGATCCCTGGCTTCTCCTTCCTCGCCCGATTCGTCAACTCCCAGCCGATTTAAGTGCGATTGGCGTACTTGTTGTTCTCACGTTAGCAGTAGTCTTGATTCCTGGTCTGAACTCCACACCCCTTCGTGCATTTGTTGGTTTAATATTCGTTCTTTTTCCACCAGGCTATGCATTTATCGCAGCTCTCTTCCCGGAAGGAGTATCGTCAGGAAACACTCTAGAAGAAAGAGAAACTGACTCAGCCACTAGAGGTACTATCCCTCGCCCGGGATCTGGAATCGATAACCTTGAGCGTGTAGCTCTCTCCTTCGGAACAAGCATTGCAATTGTACCTCTTATTGGCCTAATTCTGAATTTCACGCCCTGGGGAATTCGGTTGGTACCTGTATTGCTCAGCCTTAGTGGATTTACTCTCTGTATGACTGCGTTTGCTGCAGTTCGTCGGTGGAACCTTCCCGAGGATGAGCGCTTCCGTGTGCAATACAAACATTGGCTGGCAGCAACCAAAACAGAACTTGTAGAGCCAGAAACGCAGACCGATGCAGCACTTAATGTAGTGCTCGTGATTGCATTACTCCTTGCAGTCGGAAGTGTTGGGTATGTAGTCAGTGTTCCAAATCAAGGAGAATCATTTTCCGAATTTTACTTATTAACAAAGAATGATAGTGGTCAGTTTGTAGCCGATGATTATCCAACTAATTTCACACAAGGAGAAAGCAAACCGCTCTACGTCGGTATCAGTAACCATGAACACCAGCGTGAGTCATATACCGTCGTAGTTCTTCTGCAGCGAGTTGAAGTTGCCAATAATACGACGCGAGTTCAGAACACACAAGAGTTAAAGCGATTTCAGACCACTCTTGGAGAGAATTCTACGTGGCGGAAACAGCATACTATTGCTCCCACTATGGCGGGTGACCGTCTGCGACTCCAGTACTTGCTGTATAAAGATCGTGTACCTCCAAATCCATCGCAGAAATCTGCCTATCGAGAACTTCATCTGTGGATCAACGTTTCCAGTGGTTCTAATTCCACTTCATTGCGTACATCGATGTAGAAACAAAAGATGGGGGTGGAGTGAACGGACATAAAAACATCAAAGTTGGCTAGGTATCTTCTTGTACCATTTCTCGTGAAGTACCTCGAGGATAAGCCCCGAGGCTTCACCGTTTTGTCCGTATCGTCCAGAAATGGACGGACGAAAGCGAATTTAATTCCGCTCGGACTCCCCTTAGGTCGTCTGGAAGTAATACCCGAACACTCGGTGTGTCCGTGAGGATCGGCCGCGCCATCACGGCTCGATGGCGTCCGTCGCACCACGCCGAAGAAATGGGTTTGAGAGAGCCACATTCCTCCGCAACTGCATACAGTTGCGGCGAATTAAGGCCGTTAACTCGTCCAACTGTAGCTCTAAACACGGTAGAAACGCTACTAAAGATCACGCGATACACCCGCGAGGTCAAGCCTCGCGGCACTCTCGCTGTATTACTGTAGAATAAAGGAAGGTGAAGCTAAAACAGAAAATATTTATCAGCAACTATTCTTGATCAGTATAATGGGATATCAAAAGCAACTGAATAACAAAACGAACTCCTGGCTTATGGCCTCTGAGCAGATTATCGTCAAAATTATTACTTTCTTACTTGCCCCAGTCGCTATCTTTGCTATTGGAATTGCGCTTCTCTTAGAAGGGCGGGTCTTTGAATCTGTTTCATGGATTTTTGGTGATTGGAAAGAACCACTCTAAGTAAAACGCCAACCAAGCCAGCATACGATCGTTGTGTTTGCATTTGTTTCTAAGGCACACAAATATCCTGTATTCGTCAGACGCGCGTGCGACTCGTTTCATGTGCAGATTCACACGTAGACTGCAATGAGTTCACCTGCAACCATGCCTGATTCGATCATCTCACGCCTTCAGTCGAACGTCCTCACCCCACCGTACCCTACCGACTCGAAGAAGAAACGGTAGCTGTTCGCATCGAAACGAAAAGCCTCTTGGACGGATCTCCATCAGTCAAAAATGGTCCTCGATCAACGCGCTCCCCCCCATCCTTTCCCTCTGTTCCCCTGACCTGCTTTACAGAGGGTTGAACAAGCGCGACAATGTGGTTAGTACTATATTCTAACTTCGAGGTCTGATGTACCTGTTCCTCAAAATACGAACGGGGGTGGAATTGAACCACCGGGGCCACATCGTCTACGGTGGCCGCCATCGACAACACGAGTTGAAGCATCGATGGTGCTTCTACCAACAAGCAACCCGTTCACGCCCCGGAACTCCCCCGAGAGGTGGAATCGTAGGAGAGCGGTGAAGTGGCTCCCCCACGCCAACCATGACTTTGAGACCCATCGTGACGCGACGTGCTCATGTGTGAGCGAGGTCTCCACCGGGGACTAAGTTCAGCGCGACACCCGCAGTTGCTCCAATGGTCGTCACGGCCATTGTTATGCGGTGCCTGAAAGTGAAAGAAAAGTGCCAGGGAAGGACGTAGAACTGCCACCGTCGCCGGAGACTACTTTTGGCGATCCTGCGAGACTGCCGAGGGTGAGCAACACAAGCATTACGCAAACGTAAACTGTGCACGATGAGCGACACTGCCGACAAACACATCCGGGTTTCGCTCGAGTACTACGAACGCCTTGCTCAGCGACGGCGCGCCGGAGAAAGTTTCGATGACGTGATTGGCCGCCTGCTCGCGGACGAACGCGACCTGCTTGCTGGATTCGGAATCTGGGAAGGGACCGACCAGCGCGAGATCGTCGAAGAGATTCACGCGGCCGGGAAGCAAGAGAGTCGGAAGCGAATCGACGAGTTGAGTAAGCGCCAATCCACCGACCGTGAGGCGCGCGACTGACACATGAAGGTTCTCGATGGCAGTTTTCTGACGGATTACGAGAGCGGCCATCCCGTCACCAAAACGTATTTCGAAGCGAATTCCTCCGACGAGTTCGTGATTTCATCCCCCATTTACCCGCGAACCGTAATATCCCAACTCGGGGGAATCCTCGCGCTTTAGCGCGGGGAGGATGTCAAATCGAATTCTTGTTGGGCGCAGTCTATGGAATAGGCGACCTCACCGTCACACGCGCCCGGCAGGCACTGGAGTGGGCGACAGTTGCGCCCATCACTAAACAGACAGCGCTCGCCGCCATCGACGTCGCCGAGGAGGCAGGGGGACAAGCACCGCAGCTGACCGGGATTGACGCGGTGGTCGTCGGCCTCGCGCGCGAACTCGGGGCGGCACTCGTGTCGAACGACCGTGACCACACCCATCCTGCGGTGCAGGCCGTCCTCGATATCGACGAGTATCGCTGACAGAGTGACCGTTTCATATGTGAGTTAGCATACTATGCTAACGTTTTCGACTATGTCCCTTTCCGGCAAAACGAACGGGGGTGGAATCGAACCACCGGGGCCACCAAGTGGCCGCCATCACCCATGCGAGAACCATCACATAGCGATGGTGCTTCTACCAACAAGCTACCCGTTCCCGCCCGGCACCCCCGGGAAAGTGGCAACGTGGGACGCAACGGACCATCCCACGTACCCTATGGCGAAATACCAGTCGTAGCGCGACGTGCTTATCTGTGGTCGAGCGTCCACTGTCGGGCACCGCGTTCAGTGCGACGCTCGCAATTGTTTCAATGGCCGCCACACCTATTGTTATGCGGTGCCTGAAAGTGAATGAAAAGTAACGAGAGATACGCAGGACTAACTTCCTTCTTCTGCCGACCCATCGTGCTCTATCAATGTGATCTACTCATGCTTCATCACGAGCAGGCAAAGTGAGTGTGAAAACAACTGTCCGTGACATGCTCCCACGACTTCAGTCGTGGGTTTTCTCGCCTGCAATTCTATAACATTCTCGGCGAGGTCGAAGATGAGATCGAAGGATAGGTGCTTTTGACATCCTCCCCGCCTTCAAGGGCGAGACTTTCTCGCCTGCAAGTCCGTAAAGAACATATCGTCGAAGAATTATGTTGCTTCTGGCTCTTTTGTTTGAATCGGCAGTTCGACGTGCGTAGGAAAGTCGGTTTCGTGGTAAACGGTGTTCGTCGCGACGGCGTACTCGCGGTCGCCGTAGAGGTCACCCCCCGTGTTGTGGTTGACGTCGTATCGCGGGTAATTTGACGACGAGATATCAAGGCGGATTCGGTGGCCTGGCTTGAAGACATTCGCCGTCGGATAGAGCTCCATCTCGAACTTGTAAATTTCGTCAGGTTCAACGAAGTCAGGATCAGTTCGGTAGCCGCGATACCGTGCTCGACAGATAGAGTCTGTGAGATTGAGAGCGAAGCCAGAAGGAAAATCCGCGGTCGCTGGATACTCGTCGATGAGCTTCGCAGTGAAGTCCGTATCGAGTGCGTCAGTTGACCCGTAGAGGCGAACACGTATCGGGCCCACGAGCTCAACTGCCTTAGTCAGCGGAGGTGTCCGGAATACGACGATGTCGTTGCGCTCCGCTATGGGCCCATACGGCGGCGTTGCCCCGAACGTCGCTGGCCGAATTCTCTGGTCGTAGCCACCGCGACCGGTGATACTCACCGTCGGTCGATTCTCTAAAGCGAGATCCTCGATTGACTCCTCCCGGGGTTCGAAGGTATAGTACGATGAGCAGTTCCCGCCGAGAGTCGGAACGGGATTTCGTGGGTCGAATTCGTAGGTCGTGGACGAGTTCGTGTCGGTCGGACGCTCCGGTTTGAGACTGCCATCTCCGTGGGCGTAGTACTTGGTAAATACTGTGTTCGGCATTGGCCAATCACTTCCAGCCTTCCACTCTCCACCGTGGAAGAGTCGACCTTCCGTCGTTGCGGAGCCGTCGCCGATTCCCATCTGAAAGTACTGCACCCTGGGTTCGTTCCACGCATCTTCTCCTTTGAGATAATGATCGAAGAACCGGAGCTTCGTTTCCTGGTAGTCCCGAGTCATCTCATCGCCAAAAGCCGTCTCTCCGGCGTACGGTTTTGTCCACGTCGATTGGCCACCGTGAGTCCAAGCACCCATGATCAGGAAGTGATCACTTTCTTTGCGTGATGCGAGTGCAGCGAAGTTATCGCACGTCGCCTTGGCGTAGGAATCGTACCAGGAGCCAGCGTATACGGTGGGTACATCAGCGCTATTGTCGTAATGTGCCTCGAAGTTGATGCTCGGGGATGTCCAGAATTCGTCATTGCCGGGTGTGCTCATGTAGTCAAAGAGGTATTTTTCGTAGTTTGGGATGTACCGTAGAGGCGACTGGCCGGGCGTCACCGGTTCGTTAGCGAGAACGTCCCGAGTGTCGACGTCAGCGAGCCGGCGTTGTATGTCCGGATCTTCAAGCCCCTGTTTCGCGAATCCACCGCCGATAGTCAGCGCCCACGTAAGCCACCGGAGTTCGAATGTCCCATTGTGTCGGAGGGTTGCTTTCCACGCGTTCGCGCCGCCCTGGTTGACGAACATCGCCGATAATGGCGATGGATCTTGAGTCGCCAGCGCGTTCTGCACCCAAGCCATATAAGAAGTTCCCATCGTCCCGATCTGTCCGTCGCAGTATGGTTGCTCCGCCAGCCACTCGACCGTATCGGTGCCGTCCTCGGCCTCATTTATCAGAAGATAGAATTCGCCCTCGCTCGCGTACCGGCCGCGAACGTCTTGGATAGCGACGACGTATCCTCGCTTCGTATACCAGTTCCCTTGGTTCTCGACACGCTGTCGATCGCGTTTGTCGTACGGTGTGCGTACGAGAAGTGCCGGCTTCGGCTCGTCAATCGGTGCATTGGTCTTCTTATCAGAAGGGCGATAGATATCGGTTGCGAGCTTCGTACCGTCACGGGTTTCTATCAATACATCTTGATGCACCGTGACGCCATATTTGGCCTTTGTCACCATACATCATGGTCTGCAGATTGGGCAATAAACGATGCGGTTGAATGGGATACTAGTATTCGAAGTATAATGCCGAAATCAAAGAGGAAAATCAGGAACAAAGCGGATATCCTACCTAATGGTTATTGCCTTGTAAAATACGCTATCATGTATGCAGGCACCGAGTGAACTAATTCGAGACGTCTACGACCTCTACATTGGGGGAGAGTGGATTCCGTCGACAGACGATGAGCGGTTCCCCACCGTGGACCCAGCGACCAAAGAACCGCTTACGAAGGTGGCGGCAGCGAAAGCGGCCGACATTGACCGCGCAGTAGAAGCGGCGCGCGAGGCATTTGCAATATGGCGCGACACAGCCCCGGACGAACGTGGGCGTATCGTTCATCGGATCGGTCAACTCGTGCGTAAACACCGAGATGGACTGGCCGCGCTCGAGAGTTTGGATCAGGGCAAGCCACTCTCCCAAGCGGAGAGCGACATGGAGGGAGCTGCCCGCTACTTCGAGTACTACGCAGGAGCGGCCGACAAACTTGAAGGAACGAGCGTGCCAGTCGGCCCTGAGCAAGTGGACTTCACCGTGCGCGAACCCTACGGCATCAGCGCACAGATTATACCGTGGAATTTCCCCGGTAACCTCTTCGCTCGTGGTGTCGCACCAGCGCTTGTGGCTGGGAACACGGTGGTGGTCAAACCCGCCGAAGAGACACCCCTTTCATCGCTACGACTCGCGGAACTGTGCGAGGAGGCGGGTGTTCCGGACGGCGTGGTTAATGTCGTTACGGGATTCGGCGATCCCGCAGGTAAAGCGCTTTCCTCACATCCCGATGTAGACACGATTACATTCACCGGAAGTGTGTCGACCGGCCAGACTATTATGAAGCAAGCCGCGGATAACGTGACGCCAGTCACTCTCGAACTTGGCGGTAAGAACCCTGCTGTCGTGTTTCCTGACGCCGACTTGGAGGAGGCGGCAAACTGGATTTCCAAAGCGATCTTTACGAATGCAGGGCAAGTGTGCTCGGCCGCTGACCGGGTTCTCATCCACGAGGATATCCACGACGACCTAGTAGACCGAATCGTCGAACAAGCTGTGGGCTATGAAATCGGTTCAGGTTCAGAAAATCCCGATATGGGGCCACTCGCCTCCGAGAAACAATTCAAAAAAGTAATACGATACATCGACCTCGGGCGTGAGGAAGGCGCAACGCTTGCAACGGGCGGGAACGCGCTCAATCGCGATGGTTACTTTGTTGAGCCCACCGTGTTCACCGACGTCGAAAACGACATGCGCATCGCTCAAGAGGAAATCTTCGGTCCCGTACTTACTATCATCCCGTTCACTGACGAGGCAGAGGCATTAGAGTTAGCTAATGACGTGGAGTACGGCTTAGTAGCCGGCGTGTTCACCAGCGACGTCAAGCGTGCTCATCAGTTCGCTCGCCAGTTGGAGGCTGGCAACGTCTACGTTAACAAGTGGTTTGGCGATACGAATCAGACCCCATTCGGCGGATACAAGGCCAGCGGCATCGGACGAGAGAAAGGCCTGGAAGCGCTTAATTCATACCTACAAACGAAAAATATCGCCGTGAATCTTGCCGAGGGCAACAGTGGGGATCTACCAGGTACCTGAATCGTCGTTTTTCGTTTTCCTTCGATTTCAAATGAGATCTTTTCCCTTTAGCTGAATTGCAGGCGGGTAAGCCTCCTTGCTCATGGAGCGACCGACGAGAGCGAGTAGTACGGATACACTCGCCGTCTTTGGTTACTTTCACTGTCCGCCATAGCCCTACTACACCCGCGTTCGAAATTGATAGTAAGACACTCACTCCAATGTCCGGTGTTCAAACGCGACAAAAAGCGTGCATCGGTCGTGGGATTCGAGTGTCCATCCGGTAGGAGTGGGACACTCCGAACCACCTGTAACGGGAAATCGCCTGCGGAGTCTGGAACCGGCCTCAGAACCGTCGGTTCTGATGGGCCACACAAGAGCATCGCTCTTGTGGACGCTGTGGAATCGGTTTCTGCATATTCTGACACAGAAACAGGAAGCTCCCACCGCAACAGGTGAGGGCTGGGTAAGCCCGAACGCGGTAGGTGCGGGTAGTTCACATACCCATTCACCGGTGAAGGACAAATGCTTGCTATCTTGACATCCTCCACACGACTAAAGTCGTGGGCTTTCTCCTGTCCTCGTGTAAAGTGTCGCGTGAACTGATCTTCGTGAACTACGTCGGGGTCACGCCCTACGGTATTTTGACCGTTCTTTCTGGAGAACAGGAATAATGGACATCATTCGAACTTCGATCATACAACCGAACACTATCCATAAAAATCGAAATTATTTGGCATAGCATACATATATTTAGATACATATGATTATTCGATTAAACCAGTATCTATAATAATACGCTCTATGATGTGGAATGTGAACTCATGACAATACTCGGGTTACCACTTGACATGTTCCTGGTGTTCGCATTAACGCTCATCGCCGGTAGCCTAGGCGCGCTCCACTTTGTTGTGGTGCACGTTCTTCTGGGCAAACCCGTGGACGAATCCGGCCTTGAAAAGACGGCGGATACGAGGAGTATTCGGTAGCATGGTGAACTACTTCTACCTCGGTGCGTTCATCGTGTACCTCCTCGTCGTGCTCGCCATCGGGGCGTGGGGGTACCAGAAAACGAGCGACGTCGCCGACTTTTGGGTCTACGGCAAGGAACTCGGCCCGTGGCTCGCTACCTGGTCGTACGTCGCGAACTTCGTCAGTGCCGTCAGCGTGATTGGCTTTATTGGTGCTGTCTACGGCGGCGGCTACTCCATCCTGACGGGCATCGTTCTCGGTCTGATGCTGGGCGTCAGCGGCCTGTACTTCGTCGTCCACAAGGTTCGCGAGCTCGATCAGATTACCTTCCCTGACCTTATTGCCCATGTCACCGGACGGGAATGGGCTCGTCCGGTCGCGGCCGTACCACTCCTCGCCAACGCGTGGGTATACCTCATCATGCAATTGGTCGGAGCGAGCCTGCTCGTGACAACGATCACGGGCGTGCCGTACGAGTACATGATCTGGGTCATCGGATTCGTGTTCATTGCCTATACGGTGATGGGTGGACTCATCAGCGTCGCTTGGACCGATCTAATCCAAGGGTCATTGATGGTGGTGACGGTTTGCCTCGCACTCATATACATGATGTTCGACCTCGGCGGAATAGTTTCGATTAACACGCAATTCACGTCTATGAATTCAGCGAACGCAGCTCCACTTGGCGAGGGTGCGTACACCCTCATTGGCGTTCTCGGCTCACTCGTGGCCTTTTTCGGAACAATCTTCACATCGCAAGCCACGATTGTTCGGATCAACGCGACTAAGGACGTCCGGACGGCCAAATTCCACCTCGCGGCAGCCGGCGTCATTCTCTCGGTCTTCTACATCATGTTGGTGTGGCTGGGCGGAGCGACGACCGTGGCGCTCAATAACGCCGGACTTCCCGTCGATAACGTCGACCGGGCGTTTCCGGTGTTGATTACCGAGTACGTCCCGACATCCATCGGTGTTATCATCATCCTCGCCGTGATGAGCGCAATCCTCTCAACGACCGACACCCGCCTCCACTCCACCGGCATTACGACGGCGCGTGACCTTTACCAGTACTTTCGACCAGAGGCGTCCGATCAGAAGCTGCTAAAAGTATCGCGGTACTCGACAATCTTCTGGGGACTTACCGCGACCGCAATCGCAGTCAATCCTCCTGGGACGATCATCTCACTGTACGAATTCCGCGCAATTCTCCTGACCAGCGCGTTTCTCATCCCCATATATATCGCGTTGTACTGGCGGAATGCAGCGGGCAATGCGATCATCGCTTCAATCGTAACGGGGTCCGTTCTCGGTGTCGGTTGGCAGCTCGGCGGCGGCTACTTCGGTGTCCCGCCCACATTCGTCGGCGTGGGTACGGCACTAATCGTGCTCGTCCTCGGTAACTTCGTGTGGCGAAATGAAACATCACCGACTGCAGCGACCACGCAGGGCGACTGATCGTAACAAACCGTTTTCACAATTCACAGCCATGACACAACAACAAACTTCGATCGACGAAGAACTGACGACGATAATCAGCGAACTGGTATCGCGCGAAACCGAGAACCCACCCGGTAATGAGCGACGAGTTGCCGAGTTCATCTACGAGTGGTTGATCGAACACGATATCGACGCGACGCTCGTCCGCGAACCATACGAGAATCGCCCGCAGATTGCCGCCAGGGTTGGTGACGGTGACCCGACCGTGGTTTTAAACGGTCACATCGATGTCGTCCCGGCGGGCAACCGCGATGAGTGGTCGTGTCCGCCTTACGCCGCGGAAATCGACGGTGAAAGCCTCTATGGACGCGGCAGTGCAGACATGAAAACCGGGGTCGCTGTCGGGATGAAGGCGCTCGTCGACCTCAAGGAATCCGTCGAATCCGACGATCTCGCGGGTTCGCTAGTTTTCCAAGCGGCTATTGGCGAGGAGACAGCGGAACCGGGCACGAAAACGCTCCTCGAACGAGGTTACGACGGTGATTACGGCGTCGTTCTCGAACCAACGGAGATGCGGACTGCGACCAGTGAGAAAGGGTTGGCCTGGTACAAGATCACGGTCACTGGGGAACCCTCGCACGCGAGTCGCCCAGATCAGGGTGATAACGCCATCACAAACGCTCGGCCGGTTCTCGCCGCACTTGAGGACTACGACGACCGAATCGGCGATCGCGAGGACGACCTTGTGGGACAGGCTCACGCTACCGTCACTCAAATCGAAGCCGGTACCAAGGAGAACGTAGTACCAGAAGACGCCGTTATCACAGTCGACCGGCGGTTTCTCCCCTCCGAGTCGGCCGATCAACTTGACGATGAGATCGACGAATTACTCGCGAAGGTTGAAGCGACCCACGGTATCGAGACGTCGTGGCAGCGGACGCGCACCTACGAGTCGGCAGCGATCGACATCAATAGTTCTCTCGCAGAGGTCTTCCGCGAGAAGTCCGCCGAGCACGCAGATGTCTCAGTAGAGCCGTGGGGTGTCAAGGCATCGACTGATGTACGAAACTTCGTCAACGACGCAGGCATCGAGGCAATCACATGGGGTCCTGGCGATCTCAGCCAAGCCCACACGTACGATGAACACGTGAACCTAGTCGATGCTACCACCGGGCTCCGTACTCTGAAAGCCGCACTCAGGGAACTTCTTGACCAGCCGTCAGATCGATGACGCAGTGCAACCCTAAGTTGGACTACGTCACGCTATCCGGAAGTCCGCGTGACCGAGGAGTCACCCATGGTGAGCGGTTTGCAGCCGAGATCAAAGCTAATGTCGACCGATATTTGGCTAAATTCTCCCATTATGGCATCTCCGCTGAGCGGGCGCGTGAACTAGCATGCAAATTCATTCCGCTGATCAACGAGACCGCACCGGCATACGCCACGGAAATGCAGGGAATCGCAGACGGTAGTGGCGTGCCACTGGCGGACGTGGCGCTGCTCAATGCCCGCTACGAGATCACGTACGGGGCCTACGCCGATGCAGCCGAGAAGACGTCGCTTCGACCAACCGACGGCTGTACGAGCTTTGGTCTTCGAGCGACAGTCACGAACGAGGGGCGGCCGTATATCGGACAGAATTGGGACTGGATGTCCGATATCGACGTATTCATGATGGGCGTCGAGCAATCGAACGCACCCAACCATGTCGCTCTCACTGAGGCCGGCATTGTCGGCGGAAAGATCGGTGTCAATGAAAATGGAATCGGAATGACACTCAATGGATTGGTCAGCACTGCCGACGGCGAGCAAACATTCCAAACTCCGTACCACGTCCGGTTCCGTGATGTGTTGAACGCCACACGGTTAAGCCAGGCAATTGGGGCGCTCCTTGAGACTAACCGCGCGTGTTCCGCGAACGTGCTCCTAGGAAGCGAGGATAACGAACTCATCGATCTCGAGATACTACCTCAGTCCGCTAACTACCTCTATCCGTCCGACGGTGTCCTCACGCACGCCAACCACCTTAAAGGCCCCGAGGGAGAAAGTCAACTTGAACGTATTCTTCCGGATACCCTTTGTCGTGAACCGCGCCTTCGACGTCTCCTTACTGACCGGTGCGATACCCTCTCAGTGACGGACATCAAGAATGCGCTACGCGACCACGTCGACCACCCGACCAGCATTTGTCGTCATCAAAACTCGGCCGACCCCGAACAAGAGCGGAGTTCAACGCGTGTCAGTGCTATCATCGATTTGACTGCGAAATGCGTGTCCGCGACTGCCGGGCCGCCGTGTCAAGCGACGTATCACAATTACGCTGTCTCGGAGAGATAAAGATCACCCACTCACAGCTCATCGGCAACTCAAGCGATTATATCGCAACTGCGGTCGGGTAATTCGAGATCTTTTCATTGTACTTCGGCAAACCAAATTATCGTCCGGATTTTCCTTCTTCGGTTTTGATGGTACCCGATAATTTGATACCCGAAAGCGGTAATTGGAAACTATGACTCTCAATGGCAAGGTGGCAGCCGTCACCGGAGCAGGATCCGGAATGGGACGGTCGACCGCTCGTCTGTTCGCGGAACGAGGCGCTGACGTAGTAGTCGTCGACCTCGACGGTAATGCAGCGACGGAGACGGCCTCGGCGATCGAAGATGCTGCCGGCGGGTCGGCGGTTCCCGTGACCGCGGACGTGTCCGATGCTGACGATGTTGCGGGGTTCGTCGAGCTAACGGTCAAGGAGTTCGGACGAATCGACATCCTCCATAACAACGCGGGTATCCCTCAGCAGTCAACCCCCATCGAAGATATAACGGAGGAAGTGTGGGATCGCATCCAGAACGTGAACCTGAAGAGCGCATTCCTTGGCGCAAAGTACGCGGTTCCGCACATGCGAGAACAGGGCGGTGTCATCCTCAATACCGCCTCAACGGCGGGTATTCGTCCACGAACTGGTCTTTCGGCCTACTGCGCCTCTAAGGGCGGAATGATAACCCTGACGAAGCAGTTGGCATACGAACTGGCTGAAGATGGCATCCGCGTCAACGCTATCTGTCCTGTGGCGACCGACACGGACATGCTGCCGGAGTTCGCTGCGGGCGATCTTAGCGTAGAGTCGATGCGTGAGACGATACCACTCGGTCGCTTGGCGGAACCACAGGATGTGGCGCACGCGGCGGTATTCCTCGCCAGCAACGAGGCCGCGATGGTGACGGGTACTGCACTCGAGGTCGACGGTGGGAGGGACATCTAACGATGTCATTGAAGGACGAGATTCACGCTGCAGTCGACGAACGCCGATCAGAGATCGTTGATTTCTTACGCGAATTTGTCTCCATTGAGACGGAAAATCCTGTAGGCCGCAACTACCGCGAGGGTGCGGAGTTCCTCACGGATGTGATGATCGAACGAGGTTACGATGTTGAGATGGTCGAAGTCCCCGATGAACTCGTCGCGGAGCATTATCCAGATAGGACTGCGCACGATCGCGTGAATGTCCTCGGACGGAAGACCGGCGACCAAGCAGGGCCGGACGTGCACTTCACTGGCCACTTCGACGTCGTACCCGCTGGCGAGGACTGGAATTATGATCCCTACGATCCCATCGTCGAAGACGGGTGCGTTTACGGTCGAGGAACCAGCGACATGAAGTCGGGTATCGTGGCCAGCCTCTTTGCCATTGACGCGCTCGAAGCGGCTGGCGTCGACCTTCGTGGATCGATCACCCAAAGCATGACCGTCGACGAGGAGACCGGTGGGTTCACTGGCCTCAGCTACCTCGTCGACGAGGGATACATCACCAAGGAGAATACCGACTACTGTGTTTACACGGAGTGTTTCGACTCCTCACGCATCTGTCTCGGCCACCGAGGTGTCTTGAAGTTTCACGTCACCGCCCACGGCTCCAAGGCACACGGCTGTATGGCACACAACGGATCGAATGCCGTGATGGCGATGAATGATTTCCTCGCTCGCGTCGACGAGTACGAGGATGAACTCCATGCGCGAACAACCGATCTCCCAGTTACACCCTTGGAATCTCAAAAGGCAGATATTTCGACGACGATGATCGACGCCGGTTACTCAGAGAACGTCATCCCAGATCGCTGTCGAGCGACGTTCTACCGGGTACTCGTTCCAGACGAAACCGTCCAAAGCGCCCGTGAGGAGATCCGCAAGCTATTGGACGATTCCAAAGCGGCGACCGGCCGAAAGTTTGAGTACGACGAAATCATGTTCGCCGAACCCACGATCGTTTCCGAGGACTGCGTGGTGAGTGAAACATACACGGAGAACATCCTCGACTTCCACAATGATACTGAACCGGTCGTCTCTCCAGGCTCCGACGACCAACGGTTCATCGTCAACGATGCGGGTATCGAAGAGTGCATAGTCTACGGTCCTGGGTTGCTGGAGCAAGCTCACGTGGTCGACGAATACGTTCCCATTGACGAAATACTCACTGCGACGAAAGTAATGGCCACGTCGACTGCCGATCTCATGAGGGTGACTAAGTGATCAGTCGAGTACTCCTCGCTCATGATCGTATTTCAACTCGCCGCCGACGATGGTGTACTCGACGTCAATACTAATGAGATTCTCGGGCGCGATCGCTCGAGGATCCTTAGAGAGAACGGTCACGTCGGCTAACTTTCCCGATTCGAGCGTCCCTTTTTCCTCCTCGTTGAATCCAAGGTAGGCGGCGTCCGGGCCATAGAGCCTGAGTGCATTCTCGATGGAGACGCACTGGTTTGATCCGACCGTCTCGCCCGTCACTGTTCGGCGAGTCACGGCGGTTTGGAGACCGACTCGTGGATCGCCAGTCGCCACCGGCCAATCGCCATTGGCCGCGGTCGGTACGCCCCGTTCCTGAAGCTCCCTGACTGCGTACGTCCAAGGCATTCGCTTCTGGCCCCAGTAGACCCAATTCCGTGAGACGTCACTGCCAAGGAAACTGATGGACGACGAGACGCAAACTCCGAGTTTTTCGATGCGATCGAGTTGCTCCGATTTCGTGAGACCGCCATGCTCGATGCGGAAGCGGTGATCCATGTCGGAATCGAGCACGTCTTCGTAGGCGTCGAGGATGTGGTCAATGCCGCGATCGCCTTGGCCGTGGACGCAAATACGAAGTCCCGCCTTGTATGCCGTCTTGACGCGGTCAGCGAAGTACTCGGGGCTTATGTGGAGTAACCCTTTATACCGAGGCGAATTCTCCGGAACTTCTTCGCCCAGGTACGGATCGTGCATCGCGGCGGTGCGCCCCGTAAACGCACCGTCCATGAAGTATTTGACGCCCACGATAAACAACTGGTCACTTCCGAAGCCAGTCTCGATGCCGGCCTCTGTGAGGCGAGACAATACGTCGGTGCCGTCGGCCCCGATATCTGATCCAGCGTCTCCCTGAACCATCATCCCGATTCGGACGTGGAGGTCGCCATCGTTGTGGAGTTCTTGATAGATTTTGAGATCCTCCGGAGTGGTTTTCGCGTCGTGAGCGGTCGTCACACCCCATCTGAGGAGTTGGCGTATCGCGCGCTTCACGTGCGCCCTTCGATCTTCGCGGCTCTCATCAGGGATCGCCTCGTGTAGCGGGAGTTCCGCCTGTTCACTCACGAGACCCGATGGTCGGTCATCCTCGTCGCGTTCGATGACTGCAGGCGGTTCCGGATCAGGCGTGTCTCGGTCGATATCCGCACGTTCGAGGGCAGCGGAGTTGTAGATGCTCCCAGTGTGGCCGCCGACGCTGTTTATCTGTACCGGATTGTCTGGCGCGGCTTCGTCGAGATCCCACCGATTGACGTGGCGACCCTCAGCCTCCCATACGAGGCCAAGATTGTAGCCACTTGCATGTATCCACTCGCCGGTAGGCGTCTCTTCAGCGCGGGTGGCGAGTCGATCAAGCACGTCGGCGACTGACTGGTTTGGGGGGGAGCGTGCATTCACGTGCACCATTCGGCGTCCGCCCATCGGAATGTGGAGGTGTGTGTCGATGAAGCCGGGCAATGCTGTGCGTCCGTCGAGATCTATCACTTGTGTGTTTGATCCGACTGCAGTCTTGACCTCCTCGCTCGCCCCCACGGAGGTAATCCGATCGTTTACGATTGCAAGCGCCTCTTCCTCCGGATTTTCATCCGCGAGTGTAAGTATCGTCCCATTTGTAAGCACCAAATCTGCGTGCATATATTCTATCTCGCATAGGGAATGTTAACATTTTGCATGCTTGGGGACACTAAGGAGGCGTGTTTGACCATGGCGTCTTACACCATTCAAAAAATGAAAATTTTTTTATATATGGTTGGTGTACTTGATTGGCATCCCGCCTAAAGGGTGAAGCGTTGCGCCTATTTCTATAGAAGGACATGGCGAATGCTGTGGTTCTTCTCGGTTGTAAAACTAACACGAACTCTAACGAAACCTCATCACCGTATTGAATTTCAACGGCTGTGACAGGCGGTAATTGGTTCCTTCTCACTCAGCGGTGAGATCGAACGGAGGTTCGATCCTCGGCGGAAGCGGCGTTTGGTACCTCCGATCACCGGTTACTTCGTGGAACTCCTCATTCGCCTGGACCACGATACTTGGGTTCTCAAGGAGTACATACGCGGTCCCACCGAGAACTTTTGCGGCATAGACAGCCCCCTTCTTTCCAAAATCTCCGTTGGCTGCAGTCGCCTGCCACGTGTGTGCCGGCGTTCCAACTGCCCACGTAGCCGCTCGGAACTGGCCGGTCGGCGTAATCCAACTTACGTCGCCCACCTCGGTTGAACCGCCGCCGACTTCCCCTTCCGCGTGTGGCGGAATCGGCACGTCGTAGAGATGCGCCCCGCGTATTTCGTCAGTGTACTCCTCGGGGACGTCTTCGAGACTCGCCTCGATCTGATCATCGGAAATCGTCTCCGTAAGGTCGGCCGCGAACGCGCGGTCGTCGTCAGAATAGCCGATGTCACCAAGTTCTTGCATGGTCTCCCAGATAACGTCAGTCACCGTACGGTTAGGAAGGTAATCCCAGCACCCTGTGATGTATCGGCGGTTCACGTCCGTCTGAGTCATCATCGATGCGGCTTCTGCAATATCGGTCAACCATTCGCTAATGCGTTCGACTTCGGAGCGTGTGGGCGCACGGACATAGTACCAAACGGTTGCCTCCGAAGGTACGACATTGGGAGCATCGCCGCCATTTGTGATGACGTAGTGGACACGGGCTTTCTCGGAGATGTGTTCTCGCATATATTCGACTCCAGAGTTGAGCAGTTCTACAGCGTCGAGCGCACTCCGACCTGACTCAGGTGAAGCAGCAGCGTGAGCAGATACGCCTTCGAAAGTGAACTGAATTGAGTCGAGCGCGAGCGATCGGTCGAGCGTGGGCGTACTCAGGGTACTCGGGTGCCACGTTATGGCGGCGTCAAGATGATCGAATGCACCGTCGCGGGCCATGAAAACTTTCCCAACGAGCGTCTCCTCCGCTGGACAGCCGTAAAACTCGATGGTTCCGTCAATATCACCACGTTCGATGGCGCGTTTCACCCCAACTGCCCCACCAACGCCTGCGACCCCGAAGAGGTTATGGCCACAGCCGTGTCCTGGTGCACCCTCCTTGATCGGGTCACGCTCCGATGTCACCTTCTGAGAAAGATCGGGGAGCGCATCGTACTCGCCGAGAATGCCGACCGTTGGATCACCGCTTCCATACGAGGCCACGAACGCTGTTGGCATCCCTCCAAGTTTGATCTCAACGTCGAATCCTTCCTCTTTTAACCGGTCTAATAGAATCTGTGCAGATTCTTCTTCGTGGAGGCCCAGCTCAGGTGTTTCCCAAATACGCTGGGCCATCGATAGTAGCCGTTCTCGCTCACTCTCGACATCTTTGAATACACGCGTTTTCGTCATGATTTTCACTCGCCCGCTGCAACCATTAACATTCGCCTCCCTACCGACCTTCGCCGGTTTTCGTACTCCAGCTACGAGTTTTCAACGAGATTTCCCCGACATCAATTCCTTCGCGGATATCCATCAGTTCCATAGACAATGTACGGGCTGGCCTATCGACCTCGCTAATGGAAGAAACTGGAATCGTTTTCATGGAGAAAGCCGGTAACGCTGACCGCAGAAACGTCACACGGTTGTAAATACGTTTTATGTGTCTGGCCAGCATACAATGTAAATCAAGTATAAAGAACTCAAACGCTACGTCGAAGACGAACTCACGTGGCGCGAACAACAACTCACGACACGGTTACGGTGGTGGATCTTCGGTAAACAGGGGGAGTAAGTGACGCCTATTGTCAGACGTCCGTGCGACTTGTTTCAATTGGAGCATCCATAAGAGTCCACTCGACTCCTACGTTCGGAAGACGTGTATTCCTCTGTTGGGAATCCTCCGCTCACTACCCTTGCCGCTTCCTAAACGATCTTGGTGGTTACTACCACGCCAATAAGTGTCGGGATGGATTATCAAGAGATTCGACCCGACGAACGTGAGACCACCTACCAAGACCGAATCCACTCACGTTTTGGGGAATATCCTGACACCGTCGTTAGAACCAATCCACGCACCACCGTCCCCTCTATAACCGCAAAACAACCGCTAAACAAAATCAACCTACGGCTACTCGATAATTGCTTACATTGGTTCGTGTCATGTGGTTTTATTTCGTGGTAGAGTGGCAACCTTCTCAGGCGGGGGTCACTGACGCGGGCTCTCTCACGCCACTGACGACGACGTCACTCCCACGTCCGTAGCTTGCTTCAAGGCAAACGCCGAGTGTTGCTTGAGCATCCACCCATGTTTGTCGTGCTGGAAGAACGTGATCGCGTCCTTCGAGAGTTGTTCAACGCGCCTTGTGATTGTTATTGCAAAGAACCGACATATTTTGCACTGCTTAGCACACTCCTGCTATAGCAAGGTTTTCTTGATAGACCCTCCTTAAATGAACCAGATGAACGACGCACTTCGCACGGCACCGAATTTAGATGAGACCGACCTCGCCATTCTTGAGCGAGTAGAAGATAATTTCGATGTTAGCCTTGAAGTATTGGCCAATGAACTCAATCTCTCGAAATCTGCGGTTCATTATCGCTTAAAGAAACTCAAGGAGAACGGCGTAATTCAGGGAATTACTGCCGATGTCGACCCACTCATGTTTGGACTAGAAATGGTTGCGATTACTGAAGTTACTGTGGCTCACGAAAGCGGTTACTCAAAAGAGATAGGAGAGGAATTGATGAACCTCAAAGGGGTTGAACAAGTCTTTTACACGATGGGTGATGTCGACTTCATTACCATCAGTCGAGTACAGTCTCGAGATCAATTGAACGACCTTATTGACCGTATCGTCGCTATCGAAGGTGTTAACGAAACCTCATCACGATTCGTAATGCAAGAATTCGAAACGAACTGTACGATTACAGATAACCTCACGGAAGAGGCTCGCGACGTCGTGGTTAATTCGTCCGATAACTAATTTTATTATAGGTTGGGTTTTGATTGATTGCCACTTCGATATTTTGTATATACTACCGCTGCCACTAATAATACTCTACTATTCTCATCCTTAATTTTGAAAGTTTAATAAAAAAGAAGTTATATTTATAACGTTATTAGGAGGACATAATCTATTGATACACGCTTGCCGAAGGTGAGTCGCATTGGAAAGCCGTTCTTTGTTAACGTCGCGATCTTAGAAGGCACTGTGATTGTGGTTCAGACACGTACAGGTCAGCACTCCTTTGTCTGTTTTGGATGTGTCTTTGGAGGATGCAAGGTGGAAAACGCAAAGATGCACTCGAATCGCACGAGAATTGAGAACCACAGTCCATTATGAACTAAATTGACTACCTAAACGGCAAATTACTGGACCAAACCTAGTATTCATTGGATGACATGTTGTCTAGCGAAATTCCGCCATTTGGTGGAAAATATTCGCATATTTCGCATTTTGACGGACATAGTTCAAGGAAGAGTTCATAACGACGGAGAAAGATCATAATATATGGCTCAACAGGAGACCAGAACAGCGAACCCGGCATTGATCCACCATTGGTATGATCCGAACACTACTCCATTGAATATAACTGACGGTGATGGTGTCTCCGTCTGGGACGACAACGGAAAAGAGTACCTTGACTTCTGTTCGCAATTATACTGTACAAATCTCGGGCATAGCAACGAGGCTGTGATCGAAGCGATGGATGAGCAAGCACACCAAATTCCATACGTATCGTCAGCAAAGCGTACACCGGTTCGTGAAGAGCTTGCCTCACAACTCGCACAAATCGCGCCGGATGGACTCTCTAACACGTTTTTTTCGGTCTCAGGAAGTGAAGCCAATGAGATCGCTGTACAACTTGCGCGTGAGTACCAAGATGCCCCAACGGTTCTCACCCGCTGGCGATCCTATCACGGTGGGACATACGGTGCTGGTGCCCTGACTGGAGATCCTGAAACCCGAGCGACTATCGAACGTCATGCAACTACCTCGGGGGCAGCAAAATTCCTCCCACCAATTCCTAAAGCGTTCGACACGCACGATCCCGCAGAACTCGCCCGACGAGCAGGTGAACACCTCGAGTTTGTAATCCGGAATGAAGATCCTGATTCAATCGCTGCAATACTAACAGAACCAATTGCTGGGACAAGTGGCGCTTTCCCTGCGCCACCAGGCTATTTCGACCATGTCCGAGATCTCTGTGATGAATACGATATTCTACTGATCTCTGATGAAGTTATTACCGGATTCGGACGCTGCGGGGATTGGTTTGGGATTCAAACCGAGAGTGTGAACCCGGACATGATTACTTTCGCCAAAGGCATCACAAGCGCATATACACCGCTTGCTGGCGTTATTACAACTCCAGAGATCGCCTCATTTGTCCAAACAAATGGTTTCGATATCGGACAAACCTTTGGCGGCCACCCTGTCGGCTGCGCGGCTGGTTGTGCCGCACTTGAGGTCTATGCGGATGGCGTCATTGATAACGTGACTGATCAAGAAACGATACTTGAAACTGGATTGCAAGAAATAGAAGCTGAACATACTGTTGTAAGCGATACCCGCGGACGCGGGTTCTTGTGGGCAATCGAATTTACAGATCCAGAAACGGACGAGCCATTCCAAGATCCGCGCGTTACCGATGAGGAAAACCCTGTCAGGGATGTACTTCAGGAATCTCGGAAACGAGGAGCTCTATTTGGAAGTGGTCGCCCAGGATTCCAAATTATCATCTCACCACCACTTATTGCGGATCAGAATGACCTGCAGCAGGCACTAGATATCCTCAACGAATCGATCACTGCTGTATTTGGGTGAATCCCTCTCAAGATTACAGCTCCATGGCTTTACTGTGGTCGTATCAGTTGTTGGTTGTCGGGGACAACGTCTTCGACGGTGATTAGCGATGTACTGACTATCGCATCGAAATGACAATAAGATTTAGAAGAAGTGAGTGGTTTTCTGGTTGCTTCTGGAAGCGTCGATGGACGAGGGACTCCGTCCAGGTGGCGCAACTGCCTATGGGGTCCTCTTCTAGACATCAAGTATGACTGAGGTATCCGGATCTCCGAATGTGATCGAAATCGTTCGTCCAATTTCCTAGCTAGTACCGGTTGTCATTATACTCAATCAACTAAGATCTGTCATGTGTGGTAGACCGATTCCGCGGTTTTACTGGTATGGGAATTTATATATACTTTATAAAAACGCCGATTCCACAATTTCAGGAATGCTAATTATGGAAAGAACCCTCTTCTGAAGAATACTGGTGAAGTAGAGAAAATGATTCCACTGTTAGTGGAATCACAAAACAAAAGCGTGCAGGAGAATCTCTCACCAGCGATACTACCTCTATACTCATACTCTACGCTGGTGGATGATGGGTGATTAGAACCAGCATGCTTAATTCAGAAGCCTGAGAGCACTCATCGCATTTTTGAAATATGGCTATACCTCTCAGTCTCTCATCTATCCGACGTAAGAAGAGAATGCTTATCAAATTCCACCCTTCGTAAAATTCAGATAATTGCCAACAACGGCATTACCTAATACAATTGAAAGGATAGTACGCTACTCTGTTATGCCTCGACGACTTCGACAAAATTGCCGTCTGGGTCGCGGAAAAACAGGATCGAGGTGCCGATCTCGATTGGTTGAGGATTGCTTATCGGCTCAACGTCCTTCGGGAGAGTCTCGTAAAACGTGTCGATGTCGTCGACGGAAAACCCGATGTGCTTTGCTCCATGTTGATTGATGGCGTTTGCTGTAGTGTCATCGCCGACAGGGTCGTATTCAATGAGTTCGATACGGGTACCACCAGCATCGAGGTGGACGAAGTCGCCAGTCACCTCCTCAACATCGATTGCGGTGGCAATGCCGTCATCACTGAGAGTGAACTCATCAGCGATGGCGAGGCCGAGGGTATCCCGATAGAACGAGACGGCCTCGTCAAGGTCACTCACGACCACTCCCACATGATGGGTTTGTAACGTTGTCATAATCGACAGTCCATACACGTCGACGAACCCGTATGAAGGTTCTGCAAGAACACGTCTAACCGTGTGACCACTCGACGCTAGTGAAGGGTTGCGATGGATCTATGTGATTTGGATATTGCCGTCTACTGAAAATGCATATCCAACTTCGTTTCCTATTTGAGAAGTTTATCAGTCGTTCAATGGCTTGGTATCGGTATGGAGCGGACAGCAGGGTCGTCGACGTTCATCATCATTCGGAGTGCAGTGAGTGGCGAGAAGAAGAGCGAGACGCCGAACCGTTCGATGATTCAAAATGCTGCTTCGGGGTCGAGGGCCCCCCACGTACGCGACGATGGGGCGCCCATAATACAGGGTGGGAAACACGATTCAAATAGGGACGCGACCCACGCCCTTGTAGAGGGGGTCTAGGCGACATCCGACTCACGAACTTCGAGGTTGCAGAACGTGGTCAGGAATAGCGGGAGGTGGCCGAACAACATTCAATGGGCGTGGTGCACTCCCTTTGGCTCCCCCGTCGTTCTGCTCGCGTAAATGACGATGGCGTCGTCTTCGGCGTCGGTTTCGGCGACGTCCCAGTTTCTTGAATGGCCTCTCATCGCGTACTCCAAGATTTCCGTCTTCGCCGTCAAACTTCGGAAAGTATATGAGGAGGGGTGTGAGTAGTTGAATAACAACACAACCGTGAGTAGTAAACTACAAACACAACTAACAAGGATCAGTAGAGGTGTCAAAGTTGTCGTTCTCTGATACACTCGGTGCGGGAATCATTAAATACAGTCGCCTGCTCATCGTAGCGCTGCTTGTCTTTTCGTTGATTCTCGGATCAGGTGCGTCGATGGTTGACCAGTCATCTTCTCTGGACTCCTTCCAAAGCGATAGTAGCCAAGCAGCAAAAGCCCAGGGTTATATTAACGAGAATTTTTCGACAGAGTCAAATAACACAACAAATGTCCAAATAATCGTCCGAGATAACAATACACTGTCTAAAGAGTCTCTCCAAAGCCAGATTAAGTTACAACAAAAGCTACGAAATAACAAAACAATCAATAAGACTCTCACAAATGAGTCACCAACAGTTGGCATTGCGAATATTCTTGCAACGACGGTCTCCCAATTAGATACAGCCGAAAACCTCAAATCACGAGCTGAGAACATCCAGCAACGGCGAGAAAATCTCACAGAGTGGGGCAAACAACTTCAGAATCAGTCTGAGCAACTCAACGAAAGCAAGGAAGAACTCCAACAACGAGGTGACCAACTGAAAGAACAAGGTGATGAGTTGAAAGCGCGCAGTGATAAACTCAAGCAACGATCTGATCAATTAAACAAGAGTAAACAAAAACTTCAACAGCACGGCGAACGCCTCAAAGAAGCAGCCGAGGGACTGAAACAGCGAGCACAACAGCTCCAGCAACGATCTGACCAGCTCAACGAGAGCAAAGCGCAGTTGCAAGCAAAAGCTCAAGAGCTGCAAGAACAAGCCCAACAGCTCAATGAGAGTAAAGCACAGCTACAAGAACGGGGTCAAGAGCTTAAACAGCGCGCGCAAGAACTCAATCAAAGCCAAGCTGAACTCAAACAACGCAGAGCGAACCTCCAGGAGCGTGCTAACGAGCTGAATCAGACCCAACAAGAGTTGGCTACACGGAGCCAAGAGTTGCAGGAACGACGGACGCAAATCGAGGAGGCCCATCAAAATGGAACCCTCAACGATACGGAATACCAGCAACAGCTTACTTCCCTTCGCGAGGAACAAGCCCACCTAGAAGCTGAACAAGCCCAACTCCAGAATAAATCGGCTGCCCTTCAGCAGGATCGCCAAGAGCTGCTCGAAGATGCCCGACAGCTTGAACAGCAGGCGGCCGACCTCAAATCAGACCAGGCAGAGCTCAAACAGCGATCTGAACAGCTCAAAGAGGAAGGTAAACAACTGCAGGCAGAACGGGCTGAATTAGAGGAACAATCGGCGAAACTGAAACAGGAGGGTAAGGAATTACAGCAAGCATTTAGCGAGCTCAAACAGGATAAACAGAAACTCCAGGCAAAGCAGGCTGAGCTCGAAGAAGACTCCCAACAGCTCAAAGAGCGTGGCGAACAGCTCAAGGAAGATTCACAGCAACTCCAAGAGGATACTGAAGAGCTACAAGCGGCACAGAAAGAATTAGAAAAGGATTCTGAACAGCTCAAAAGGGAAGGTAAACAACTCCAAAATCAGTTCGAGGAACTCAAAGACGCCCAGGAAGCGCTCAAAAAGGACGGTCAGAAGCTCAAGAAGGATCAGCAAAAACTTCAAAACGGAACTAATTTCACGCTTTCCGAACAGCTGGCAATCCTCAAGTCACATAACCAGTCGGAAATCGATAATGCAACCACCACTGTTCTCGCGGAAAACGCCAGTACGAGTGGTTTCAGTGCCGGTGGTAGTGGTGCATTCGCGTTCATGCCGACTAGCTATAAGGCTGGGAGTACGGATGCAAATGCGACAATGATCATCGTCTCCCAGCAGACAAAGGGCGGTGACAGTAGCAGTCAGACGGCGAGCGATCGAATCATGAATTCGCAGCTCGCCATGCAGACGATCGCACACGAACAGTTCAATACGAGGCAGTCAAGCGCCATCGTCTTCGGAAGTGGTATCATCGCGGATGAAACCCAGCGCTCAATGAGCGACAGTATTCTCATTGTCGGGCCTTTGGCAGTCATCTTTGTCCTTGGTGTGCTGATCTTCGCTTATCGGGATCTTCTTGATATCATTTTGGGGCTCTTCGGTATTGCCCTCGTCCTTGTGTGGACGTTCGGCTTCATGGGCTGGGCTGATATCGATTTCAATCAGATCTTCATTGCCGTTCCGGTGTTACTCATCGGGCTATCGATTGACTATGCAATCCACGTCTTCATGCGCCACCGCGAAGAGCGAGATCGCACTGAAGGCGTCAAAGCGTCGATGAGAGAGACCCTGTTGAGTCTCGGAATTGCATTAATTCTCGTGACCGTTACTGCCGTGATCGGATTCCTCTCGAATCTTGTCAGTGACGTGCCCCCAATTCGCCAGTTCGGTATCGTGAGCTCGGTTGGGATTACGGCTGCATTGATCATCTTTGGCGTGTTGATTCCTGCTCTCAAAATCGAACTCGATTCATTCTTGGAAGCCCGTGGTTGGGATCGACAGAAACGGGCCTTTGGCACCGGCGGTGGCCGACTTGGCTCAGTCCTTGCTGGTGGTGCGACGGCAGCTCGCAAAGCGCCACGCATCGTGCTCGCCATTGCTTTGATACTCACTGTCCTTGGCGGTGCCGGTGCGACCCAAGTCGATACAAGCTTCTCACAGGAGGATTTCCTGGCGAGCAATCCATCTGGTGTCATGACGGAGCTACCAGAGCCTTTTGCCCCTGGTGAATATACGGTGAAATCCTCACTGGAATACGTGAATAGCAATTTCTTGCGCCAAGACTCTAATGTAGAAATATTGGTGCGTGGGGATATAACGCAGCCAACTGCACTCGAAACGGTCGAAAAGGCGGAGAATGAAGCGGCCAAGAAAGATTCAACGGTTGTTCTCTCAAGTGGCGAACCAGATATCGATAGTCCGCTATCGGTCATGCAATCTGTCGCGAACGAAAATGATTCGTTCAAAACCACGTTCGAGAATGCAGATACGAACGGTGACGGTGTACCGGACCGCAATCTGAAGACGGTCTACGACAAACTCTACGAGGTTGCACCAAACCAAGCAAAAGGTGTCCTATACCGCACTGACGAGGGTCACTATAAAGCGATCCACATGACAGTCTCGGTTAAAGGAAGTGCAAGCGGCGGTGCGGTCAGTGAGCAGATGAAAGCCGTTGCGGAGACTATCGAACAGGACAGTACTCTCACTGCTGTCGCAACGGGGCAACCGATTATCTTCGAAATTGTCCAAGATCAACTTCTCAACTCTGTCATCGAGAGCCTATTGATTACGCTCGGCGCAACCTTCATCTTCCTGATGATCACCTATTACTTCCTGCACGGGAGTGCTACGCTCGGGTTCATCACGATGCTCCCAGTGGCGTTCAGCGTCTCCTGGATTCTTGGCACAATGTACGTTCTTGGAATTCCATTTAACGTGATTACTGGGTTGATCACCAGTTTGACGGTTGGACTGGGGATTGCTTACAGTATCCACCTCAGTGAGCGCTATATGCACGAGCTTACTGAGCAAGCGTCGATGTGGGTTGCGATGCGCAAAAGCGTCACCGGTACTGGTGGGGCACTCCTCGGTAGCGCAGCGACGACGGTAGGTGGCTTCGGTGTCCTTGCCTTCGCTATCTTGCCACCACTTCAGCAATTTGGCATTATAACGGGGCTCACAATCATCTACTCGTTCCTCGCTAGTGTCTTTGTGCTACCCAGTCTGCTCGCTTTGTGGACACGATATCTCGGCCCTGGTGGCGCAATGACGCCCGAATCGACAGACAAATCCACTACGGAGAATGTAGGTACGATAAATGACTAACCCAACTCAAGCTGATGCGGCTGACGCACTACAGCGGCTTGGGCTCTCTAAGTATGAGGCACTGGTATTCTGTGCCTTGCAACCGCTTGAAAAGGCGACCGCAAGTGAAATCGCGAATAATAGCGATGTACCTCGTTCACAAGTGTATGGTGCTGCTGAAGGGTTAGAAGAATTAGGGCTCGTGGACGTTCAGCAATCCAGTCCACAGCAATTTCGGGCAGTGGGGCTCGAAGAAGCCCGTGCCCATCTGCAAGCCCAACTCGAACGTGAGCAAGATCGTGCTTTTGATGCACTCAATTCCCTGCAACAACAGCCGATTGACGAAACCGAAACCCAAGAAGACATCTGGACGATCAAAGGACAGAAAACAATCAACGATCGCGTCGCCCAACTAATCAGCAACGCGAATCAGCGGATTATTTGTGGTGCTCGCGATCCATCGATGGTGGACGAGAATGTGATTGATGCACTTGCAAACGCGAAGGCTGCAGATGTTGATATTCTCATCACAAGTGCGAACGAATCTGTTTGTGAGCTTTTTGAAAACCACGGTCTTGAAGCGCATCACTTCTCAATGAAACCAGATAATGAGAAGGATGATCGAAGTGGTCGGGTTCTGGCAATCGACTCAGATGTTATTCTCATGAGTGTTCTCGTCCCTTCCCATCAGAACGAAATGCAAAACGAAGTCGCCTTCTGGAGTGATGGTACTGGCTTTGCTAGTATCTTGATTAGCCTTTTGGAGACCTGGTTTTCGGAATTCATCGAGGCATAGGCACGTAAACTACCCTACCCTACTTCGCTCACCTCATGCGGGGTTCGCTCGTTGAGAGTAGGGCTTTGATGTGGACTCCCGACAATCAGTCGCCAACAATAGGCTGGTGACTCTTGGCGTTCAACATCCCACCATTTATACGCACGTCTACTGGTGCGTCTCCGCTCCTCGACGTGGGCGAGGAACGGAGTCTGGGGTGTCGCTTTCGAGCATACCGCAGCCCGATGTTTTTCGCCGCATTGTAGTCCGCGTTAACCTCGTAGCCGCACTTCTGGCAGTGGAAGTGTTCGCCGTCGCGGTTGTCGCGGTGTGTGAACCCGCAGTCCGTCCGAGAACAGCGTTGGGACGTGTGGTTCGGCGCAACCTGCTTCACCGTGACGCCGCGTTCCGGGGCCTTGTACTCGACGTACTCGAACAGACGACGGAACGCTCAGATGTGGTGCCACTTCGCGTGCGGGAGGCGCTCGCGAATATCGGTCAACTCTTCAAACACGATTACGTCACAGTCGTGTTCGACGGCTTTTGTGACGATTTCGTTGGCGACGGTGTGGATGTACCGCTTTCGCCACGCTTCTTCGCGCTTGCCGAGGCGGAGGAGCGCGTTGTGAGCGGCTTGGGTGCCGCGTTGTTGCATCTCACCACGTCGCTTCTCGAACTCACGGCACCAGTGGTCGTAGTCATCGCCCTGCCAGAACGGGCCGGTCGAAGCGACCGCGAGGCTGTTAACACCGAGATCGATACCGAGGACTGTTTGGTGCTCAGTATCTGCCGAAACCTCGGACTCCTTATCGGAGTCGTATTTCCACGTTGTGGTGTGGAAGTAGAACTCGTCGGTCGCCTTGTCGTATTGTAGTGTACTCGCGCGGAACTCCTAGCTTCGCTCGTTCCTTGAGGCCGGAAGCTCCACCTCGAATTAGCTGAACCGCGGGCACCGTGGGATGCGGCGGTAAGCACCCCACGAGAACCATGGATCGGATGCCAAACTTGCGCGATCTGCGGTTCCACGAGCGTTCACTGGGGTATTCGTTCAGTGTGACGCTCGTAATTGCCCCAATGACCGCATTGAGTATTGTTATGTGGTGCCTGAAAGCAGAACAAAAGCATACAGTTCCAACTGTGGTGTCAAAACTACAACCTCACGAATACCCTAGAGGTTCCCAGTACATTCTCCCCGTCTTCTACAACGACGACGTGTCGCGGGAACAATCACCGGAATCGGGAAGACCAACACGGCGACTTTACCGCTAGCTGAGATATAATCGTCCATGCTTTTTCGACAACTTCCAACAATAAATAAAGTAACATCTAATCATATGATGACTCCTCATGCAGGCCCCCGTGGCGTACGCGCACGGATAACAATTATCAGTAATCAATCCTCAATTTCGGATACAGTTGGCAGCGTAAAGTCGAATCGCAAGTGGTCGTCCGTCCGGGCAATGTCAAGAACCTGCTTGATAAACGTCGTTTTCCCCGTGGAGTAGATGACGAGGTCGTCATGTTCGCCGATCAACTCCCATTTTAACTGTTTGTACTCTCGGCGGAGGTCGGGGAACGTACGAAGCACGTCGCGCGTGATCACACTGGTCTTCCAGCCATCGCTCGAGACAGCAAAGACGTGATCGTTGAACCGTTGCCCGTTCTCTCTGCGGAACACGGGATGCCACTCGGCGATATTCTCAGCACGATCACCACCGAGATGCACTGTAAGGGCCTGTGAAACCCCATCTACGACATTATCTGCGACAACAATATCACAATCGACGATGTCTTCACGATCCGACGAGAATTGTCCAAATTAAGAAATATGGGAACCACTCGGCTGTATTACCAATAACGACGAGTTCGGCGTCCACGGGTGTTTCCTCGTCAATCCACGATGTCGCTGACGAAGCAATCCAAGTGCATGGCGGTGCTGGCTTCGTAACTGACCATCCAGTTGAGCGGTATTACCGCGATGCTCGCATCACAAAGATCTATGAGGGAACGAGTGAAATCCAGAAGAACATCATCTCCGATCGGCTGCTCTAATACAAAACGGCAGCTACGGTGACGGCCAACGTCTATGTCGTTCATCAATTCTTCCGAACCACTCATTCAGAGCCCCTGTCAACTTGCTGTAGCTTTTGAGAAGACTGTCAGAGTTTTCAGAATCACTGCGCCACGTAAATGACTTAATTGGTTTTCCATTCAGTGATGGTGATTTTTATTATATAATCTTTTGATAAAACTTATATACATGGAGTATGTGCCCATATATAGCCATGAAAATACTTCATCGGTTACGCGACATTTTAAGTTCAGAAAAACTTTCTCACGATACGAAACAGCAAGCACGAGCAACTGGTGATATTTTTGAATGTGAGGAATGTGGCACTACTTTCATTTCGAAACCTTCTCACTGCCCAAAGTGCAATCAGAGTAAGTTCCAGAATCTTGGTAGCTGTTGATCCTGTATCCTCATTGTCAATTTTATCTGAAACAGTTTCTCACCGAGGGTGGTATCGTATACAATCTATCAGTTTCAGTTCTACTCTTGTTAGTAATTCACGGAAGTGTGCTTCTACTTTCCGTGAGTCAGCTTTTCTTGATGTGCTATAGGACAGGTTACCCGTCAACCGAAACAAAGTATTCCCTGGTTCTCAACGTGACTGCTACCAGTAGCGTTCTATGCCCCTATCTCAGTAACGGAGATCGTTCTATCAGGGTGAATCGTGATGCTGTATCCAATATACTCAAACCTTACTTCAGGCGAACCGTGTTGATAGAGCGCTTCTAGTGCATCAGGGTCGATCGCCTCGTAAAGAGGAGTCGCAGGCTTCGTACCGTTGGCCTCAGTCACAGCCATTACTACGGTACTGGTGATCGACTCGGTACCTGTGGATGTCGTATGTATCGATGCCTTTGCTTTCAAATCTGATGAACTAGGCATAGCCTCTGTGATGGATGATGGGTAAATAGAGTTTTTGGGTTGTTAAATGAGACCAAATACCATTGTTTTCGAGTAGTCTGGCCACACCGCCCTCTCGATTACCGTTCTCGCCACCATCCACCTCTGCAGTGCAGATAGTCGACTTCTGTTACCTAGATGGTGGATTAATACCACGCCTATTTCAGTCGTAATTAGGCAGTGTATAGTGGATAGACGTTCTCTCCTAGTACAATTTCTCACATAAACAATCCCCCCAAGTCGCTGCCATGGACAGTTCCTACGCTGATCTACAGAAGATAGTCCACTGCTCTATGTTACTTCATTCAATAACAGGGCGAAGTACACCAGATAATCTATAGATCGTCGGTGGGTACGGCCAATCCCCGCTAGTATCGGGATGACAGTCATACCGGGTGCAACATTCTCACTTTTTAGTATCTCGGTCAGTACTGGACTGTCTAGAGTCGCTGTGTACCGCCTCAGGCTTGGCTACCCTCACCTCCGGTGGAAAGTCTGGTAGTGCTGCTCACCGCTTATTACTCATAACTTCATTGGAAACGCGGTGTCTCACTCCATTGGGACTCCACTATGGTTCCCGTGATAGCACCTAGACACTGCGTGAATCTACCTCTCTAATGAGGGATACGCCGGATTAACAAGCAGAGACAATACCATTCAGAAGAGATAGAGCCAATAACTATAGTCAATAACTATAGTCAATAACTATAGCCAATAGAAATGATCTAATTACTGGATACTCCCTGTAAATCTTTGATCGTATTTGCGATTGCTTTGGTCGTGATAGTCCAATGAAGTCTCTTATGCAGAACACTGCATAATGAGGATCGGCGTTCGGATTCCGTTCCGTGTTCATCTTCCGTGATGTACCGATCAAAATCTACTTGCCAGTTATTGATTCCCGAATTTGTACCGTTGGGTTTTGGGAAAATGGGAGATAGCGTCGTTGACGTCGAAACAATGAGTGAGTACCTAGTCAACGAACAAAGGAGCAAGGGTTTTAAGCCACCGGCAGTGCTTGAGAAAACAGAATCGACCATCGCGTTCGTCATGGATTCCGACGGGTACGCAGTCGAATTGAAATCCTAAATTTTACAAGGATCTCTGCGTGACGAATTCGCTTAGCCGACATCAGTTAGGAAACAACGAAGTTTGTCAGGCAGTGTCAAGGTCGTAGCCCCACTCCCGGAGTACCTCAGCAATGAGTTCAGGGTTGCGTTGAGCGACGACCATTGCAGCCTCACGGTAATCTGACTTGTAGACATTTTCGCCGAGAATCTCTTCGAGGGTGTCTTGAAGCTCGTCTTCAGCCTCGGTGATCTCTTCCCGAATGAAATACGGAACTTGTTCGCGTCCCTCGTTCACCTTGTCACGACGGAGTTTATACGGAATTGATTCCATCGTCGGCCGCTGAGAGTCCGTCTCAGACGTGGTGGCGGACCCTGAATTTGCGTCAGTTGTTTCTGCGGGAGATGAGTCCACCGGCGCCTCGTCGTCTCCCTGGAATTCCCCTGGCTCTTGTTCGACCGATTGCTCACCATCGTCCTCCGATTCGTCGAGCCCAGCGTTTCGTGAGCCAGACTTGAGTCCCATTACGCCATCACCTCACGTTGCGCTAGCCCTGCTTCCTGTTCAAGATGGCGAGCGAGCTCATCGAATTGGTCAAGGGTTCTAAGTTCATACTCACGTTTTCGGTCACGGTGTTCTTCGATATAGCGATATGGACTACATTGCTTTCTCCAGCAGCCTTCCATCAGTGATCCGCGTTCACCAATGATCACAGGCACCGGAAACCCACTTTCATGAAGTTCGTTAAGGACTTCGCGTTGATCACGTGTGTCCTTGTAGCCAATTGGAACCACAGAGAGGACGCCGACATCGACGTTGATGCTCTGTTCGAGTCCCTCAACGAGATCGTCAAGTCCTTCGATCGATTCTTGGCCTTTCGCGGTGGCCTCGAACGGAATAACGACGTTCCTAACGGCAACGAGTGCGTTGTAAAGTATTGGTCCAGCTTTTCCGGCAGTATCAATGATCACAACGTCATATTCATCACGTACATTCGCTTCACGGAGAACTCGATGGAGCTGATGAAACATGCTATAGGATTCTCCGAAGTTCTCAGCTTGATCCTTCTCGTTGAGGAGGAACTCGTGGAGATCTTCGAGCATGTTATGCGACGGGATGAGGTCAACACCGTGTTCAACCTCAAGAGTAAGGTCGTGAAAATCACCCGTCGGTCGTCCGACGAGATGACGGACGAGATTATCAACATTTGGATCACCACGGTCGTATTCAGGGCCGAAGAGATACGTGAGGCTTCCATTCTGTGTATCCATGTCAATGGCGAGGACGTCATGACCTGCACGCGCATGACTGACCGCAAGTGTCGCTGCCGTCGTTGTTTTTCCGACCCCGCCAGCCTCGGAAACTGGTGTATAGGTGAGCATTATGAGTAATAGCTGAGAGCCATGAATATAAAGTTAAGTCAGACATTATAACGACAACAGCCAGTCATGGAATATAACTATACCCAATACCTATACCCTTCATCGATAATCTACAACGATAGTCAAAATTAGATCTTGACTGAGCCCCATAGCTAACAATCCTAACTATCTACTTCAGTTATAGTATATAACTACTCAATTCAGTTATAGCATAGAGATATAATCAAGAGTATAGTCAAGCCCAAAACTATAGCTATAGACCATAGCTATTATAATCACCTATAATTGTAAGCTATACCCAAAACTATAGTCATATGATGGTAACAATTGGTGCTGTTTGTGACTACGCCAAGAAGAGCGATAAGTCTGTACTATACCTACGTCGGGCCAAATCCCGGTCGGACCGATAAGACGACACTGATGATCGGCAGAGAGGTGGCCAATAACTATAGACTATAGCTGCATGCTATAACTTCTCCATATAGTTATATATAACTGCCTTGTGACTAATCCATCACGATTACCCTGATAAAGCCATCTTTAAACAGCGAGGGAATCTCGGCCTTTAGGCCGGGCGGGAATCGCGTAAACTCCACTATATAACCGCCCCAACCAGCTGTTCAACTTCTATACATTTATGATAGTTAGTGCTGTATATGGGATCGTGATTCGACGTACCGGCGTCGTGAAATTAGCCATTCCCGACGAGCGGCGCGACGACCTCCGTGAAACCACCGAGCGGTTCCGTCAAGCCGCCCAAATGGTCGCGGACCGCGCTTTCGAGCGCAACGACGACGGCTACGTCATTACGTCAAAAACGAAGCTCCACCAACTCACATATCAGCAGGTCCGCGAAACCACCGACGGGTTGAACGCCGACCTCGTCTGTGCCGCCCGGAACTATGCGGCAGACTCGGTGAAGGGCGTCACATCGGCATGGCAGAACGGGAAGTACGCCACGCAACTTACGTTCACAGCGAACACCGTAGTCTACAACAAGAACGCGGTGACGTACCGCGACGACCACTGTACGCTTGCGGCGGTCAACGGGCGCGTGAAAGCCGAGTACGTCCTTCCCTCGGAAGGCGAGAACCCACAGACGACGTACCTGCGAAACGACGAGTGGGAGCTTCGGGAATCGACACTTCACTACCGCGATGGCGACTACTACCTTCACGTCGGCGTAGCTAAAGGTGACGAAACGACGCAAGCTGAGGGCGGGACGGTCCTCGGCGTTGACCTTGGCGTGAAGACGATAGCCGCAACATCGACGGGCAGTATGTGGTCCGGCGGATATCTCAACCACCGACGCCGCGAATACGAGAAGGTTCGTGGCTCACTGCAACAGACTGGGACGGAATCGGCTCACCGAACTATCGACGGGATAGGCAACCGGGAAAGCCGATGGGCGGAAGACTACCTACACCGCCTGTCGAAGGCCCTCGTCCGAGAGGCGATAACGCACGACTGTTCTGCAATCGCCTTCGAGGACTTAACCGATATTCGGGACCGTATGCCGGGCGCGAAAGCGTTCCACGCATGGGCGTTCCGGCGGCTCTACGAGTACGTCGAGTACAAAGCTACAGTGTTCGGTATCTCGACCAAACAGGTAGACCCAGCGTATACGTCCCAACGTTGTTCGAAGTGCGGTCACACCGAACGTGGAAACCGCCCGAAACAGGAGCGGTTCTGTTGTCGAAAGTGCGGCTACGAGGTGCACGCGGACTACAACGCGGCGAAGAACATTGGAATAAAGCATGTCCACGCAGGGCAAAAGTCTCCGCGTGGACGGGCCAACCGTCAACTGGCCCTAAAGTCGGGAACGTTGAGCGTGAGCGACGAGTTTACGTCCGCCGAAGGTTCGGCTTGAATGGGAGTTCACCGACAAGCCCCGGCGTTAACGCCGGGGTAGTTGACATGAACAGTGCAATTGGGATCGGTGGGACAAGTACAGTTGCACCCAATAATATCGTCGAAATCACCATCGCTACGAAGCCAAGCGTTCGTCGATCTACGGTATCCGCGAGGGTACCTGCACCGAGCGATGAGATACCCGCACCAACGAGCATTAGGAAGAAAATTCCGTTGGCGATAGTGGCGGTCAGTCCTATGTGCTCAACGAGGTAAGAAGTGATGAACGTACGGACTGCACCAATTTCGGTTGCAATGGCGAGATTAGCGAGAAACAACACCGCGACCCAGCGCTCAAGCGGTACTGAGATGAGTGCGGTAAGATTTGACCATCGACCCAATGAGTCACCAGTAGTCTTTTCAGATACCTCGTTCGGGTCAGCTCCCCCGTCAGGCTCGATCATATGTGTGTTCTCTGTGGAACCGATGTCGCGGAAAAAAGTGAGGAAGATAAACGCGTAGACGATGCCAACGGCTGCGCTGACCGTGAGGGCAAGTCGCCAGTCAACAAACGTCGCAAGACCGCCGACAAGTGCCGGGGCAAGAGCAGTTCCGACGACACCACCCAGACCGTGGATTCCCATTGCTTTTCCTTCGGTATCGCCACTCTCTAGGTCACTAATCAGGGACATCCCCGAGGGGTGATAAGTGCTGCCGCCGACGCCAGCGATGATTTCGGCGATAACAAGGGTCCAATAGTTCTGCGCTCCAGCAGCAACGAGAATGCCTGCGGCTAACACGATCATCCCGGCGGCAAGGAGCCATCGCTGGCCGATTCGATCTGCAAGAACGCCCGCAGGTAATCGGAAGATCGAGTACGTGGCGAAAAAGACCGTGAGTAGTGCTCCTGCCTCTCCGTATGAAATAGCGAAGTCGTTTACCAATAACGGCAGAATCGGTGGAAGTGCGACGCTATAGAATTCGTTGACGGCGTGGGCAACCGTGATGAGACACACCTCACGTGGATTTGAGACGGAAAACATTCTCTGGCGGACTGAGCGTGACACATATTCATTTCTCTCCTTCACCCAATGAGAATTGTGTTTGCGGCAGTGTCGATACTTTCATCACTGAGGTGACTACCTGACTCTCAGTCTGTATTTCCAAAATTGACACAAGCAGATCTAGAGCAGCGGTGGAGAGAGAACTTGCACTATGTCTGCGTTGAGTGGATGTGAAAGAGCCCTCAGAGTAATCCCCGCATTGCACTGGATCAAGGAAGTTAATGATGAACGTTAGATCTCCTTTCTATACCTACCTACGAAGCTGCGGGTATAAATCTCTGAAGAGCCGTTAGTTGGCAACACCGGCCGAGGACCCACTATTGATTATTCAAGCGAATCTTCAAACCGTATGGTCATCGCACTTGGTCGGAGAGTAGAATCGTATGAAGAGCCCATCTATTCGCTCGTCCGCGTCATTGTTGGACTCTTATTCATGCAACATGGTGCGCAGAAATTATTCGGTCTCTTCGGCGGCGTTGACGGGAGTGGTGCCACTGCATCACTCGTCAGTCTGTATGGGGTTGCTGGCATCATCGAGTTCTTTGGTGGTTTCCTCATCGCCGTTGGACTACTAACTCGGCTCATCGCACTCATCGCGACCGGAGAGATGATTGCCGCCCAGCTCATTGCTCACTTCCCAGAGGGGATAATTCCAATCCAAAACGGAGGTGAGCTCAGCCTCCTTTACCTCGCAGTATTTCTTCTTCTTATCGTATATGGGAACGGGTACTATAGCCTCCAACACCGAGTTTTCGGTCAAGAACACATATAGTTTGAACCACAGAAGGTCCGGGAGGCACTTGACCACGTCACATAGGGAGCACCGCTCCCAGAAGTTTCCGGCGAGTTGATGTCGAATCTCATTCTACGCTATTTACTTCCGAATGCGAATCATCGAACTGGAATTGCGATGCTGCAATTCTGCATCGAGAGCGCAGATCCAGCCTTCGATATACCCCGTACTCACGTCGACGATATTACGATATCTGGTCGACATCTGCAGGCGTATCGAAGTCGTGGAAGTGCTCTCCTTTCTCTTTCGTGAGGATGTTGAGCGCGGCGGCCGCACCGTCGCCGGCAGAGATGACCGCTTGCCACTCTTCTGCTCGCACCATTGCCCCTGTCGCATAGGCGTTCTCGACACTGGTTTCCATCGTTACGTCCACGTCGACGACGTCGTCGGTGAATTCACACCCGAGACTCTCGGCAAGATCACGATTCGCCCCCGTTGCGAGGACTACGTACGTTGCCTCGTACTCACCGTCGCTCGTTACGACGGTGAATCCGCTATCACCTTGCTTGACGTCTGTGACCTCCTCACTCTTGCGTAGTTCGACACCGTGATCCTTCGTTGCCTGCTCGCGAGCACGCTCGAGGAACACGTCGCCATCCATACTCCGAATGCCGAGATAGTTGAACAGATGAGCCTTATGGAGCCACGTTTTGTCGGTGTCGAACACCGTCGTATCGAGATCGTTCTTGCTGGTGAACAAGGCAGCACTAAGGCCGGCTGGACCTCCACCGATGACGATAACCTCGGTCATACGTTTACTCTACACATGGTATCCAAATAAAACCGGCTTTTTCAGTAGTAACAAAACGACGTTTAATACTAAGGCTCAAACGCAGTCTCAGTATCAGGCTCATTCGCAGCTTGCCACTCCTCGCGGAGTTCGACTTGTTTTCCTTCGAATCGGATCACAATCCTTTATGTTTGATTTTTCTTTTGCTTGTTCTTCTAATTCTGAGGGATCCGTGATCGTCCTGTTCTTGTGCTATGAAATGAGGAATGTAAATTTTTCATAATCCACGGTCTCAGGCGGTTATCTCGCTCTCCGTCTCTTCTATCATCTCGTCTGGAGCCATATCTGCCATCGATTCATCACCAAGTTGGAGTCGGAGGCGAGGACGCCCCACATCGATTGGGACTTTTTCAGTGTCGATCAATCCGAGGTCTTCTAATCGCGTTTTGGTGCGGGAGAACGTGGCTTTGCTCGCTATCCCAACATCTTCTCCCCATTTACTAATGTCGTACAGAAGGACGTTGTTTCGTGCGGCAATCATCAAGGAGATAACTACTTCATCTGTCCCATCAGCTTCAATTGTTTCTACAGACTCGAGCACAGCCTCGAAATCGTCTGCAGTGTCGTCACCAATTTCCTCTCGTAGTGTTTCCTTAACTTGCGACAACGGCGGTGTTCTAAGGGAAAATTCGCTTGCGTTTTCCCATTCGTTCAGGAACGTTTCTCGTACCTGGTCAACAAACTCGCTATCATCAGACCGAAGCCCATTCACTTCTCCGTCTATCGTGATCAGTGAGACGACTTCGTCTTCGGTGATGAGCATCGAATTTCGCCGGATTTCTTCTGATGTTCGAAGCGAGAGTTTTTCTTGGTCAATGAGGTCAGCGGCTTTGCTCGCGATGATGAAATCATTGACCATCTCTTTCAGAACCATCGGTTCAGATATCACGCGAAGTTCCGGAATATCCTCGTCCGATTCGATAGTGACGGTGATGAGCGCTTCCAGTTCTTGTTTTGACGGATTTACAATGAGGATCGGCTCTGACGCCTCTTTGAGGATCGTTTCAGCCAATTCTTCGACGTCGTTGCCGATCAAATCTGCTGTTGACATACAATCCTAGTTTCCAATGAAATACTTAGTTCTGAACCCGTTTCTACTGGGAAATCAAGGGTTGAAGAAACTATGATGGTGCTTACAGAACTAGGATACATGATCCAAAGAGTAGCAAGTTATCTGACGTCAGATAATGACGAACTAGAGGATGCAGAAATTATCGCTGTCTATACGACCGTCAAGAATCAGGATGACTGGAGATACCCGGTGCTAGGCAGGCAAGCGAGCAAAGTAACGAGAATAGCTAGACCGGCGTTGTAGTTGCCTTATACTATACTGAAGACATCGGGCAGAAAAATGAAATAGACTTTGGAGATGGCCCGCCACCGCAACCGAATAACTTCGGTAACCTCCCTGGGTAATCACACCGCGTAGCGACACCCTGATTCGACGACTTTAGACTTCCTCCCTTCTCTGTTCGACTACTTCAATAATCTTCGCTGCCGTCGTCCGGATTCGTCGAAGTCGATCTTGAATCGCGTCCGAATCATCGTCTTGCCAGGCTGCGAGGTAGAACGCTGAGCCACTCGTATCGAGATCGAAATACCGACCAACAATGTACGCGACGGCTTCTGCCTCAATTTCGCGTTTCGACCGCTCACACTCATCGTCGACATCAAAGTGAAGCAATGCGTGGGCGTATTCATGGATCAGCGTCACAGCAAGATCCGCGCGATTTGCCCGCGCTTTCACCTCCACGATGGGCTGGAGATCGTATAGACTCCGCTGTTTGCAGACTCCCTTTGCCTCTCCGTGTTCCCAGTCGTCAGCGTCAACGATGCGAACCGTCACACCGAGATCATCAGCTACGTACTGAAGAGCAGGAACGAGGTTTTCAGCATCTCCTTTTGCTGCGATCTCCAACTTGGGAAGCGGTTCACCCACCGTCTGGGAAATATCGAAGACGGCAGTGGGTTTGAACCCGACGAGTCCTTTCGACCACGCTTCAGGTGGTGTTTCGTCATATTCACACTCACTTTGTTCATGGTAACTGGGCGAATTCTCGCATTGGGGGCACTGCTTTGTGATGATCGGCGCCCAGATCCAGATTCCGTTTTCTCCTTTCTGGACGTGACGATCGAAGTCGGTCTGCCAGGTGTTGTACCCAGCGACTTTCGTCGCATTTGGACATTGAAGAGTGATCAAGAGCGTGTTCTGATGGGAATAGTTGTGGAATTTGGATTGAACAGTTAACCACTCCTGGAATTGTTGACTCGCTCTCGCCTCGTCAGTCGACGCAGTGAGATCCTTAGTCCAGCGTTCGATCGTGTTGTGCATCTTGTCGCGTCGGGTGTCATACTCGTCAAACGACACCGCAGAGTTAGTACTCTGAGCCATTGATGTTCGAATACAGACGCTTCTATCGAGCGCCCTGCACCCCTTGGGGGCCAAAAAAATCCTTGGTGGAGTCGTTCGATTTAGGGTATCTGTGTATCTTTGGGGGATACTACTGTCGAATCTGTCACACCATGCGAATTAATGTGAGATTAAGAAGAGGCCGAATTTTTTATTATGTTGAGCCAGAGAGGACAGATGAGATGGCGCTCCCTCAGATAGTGCGACAGTGGCTCTCAATAGATGAGAACGTTATTCGGGAATGTCGCCACTGCGGGACGTCACTTGACACGACCGAACAGCCGTGCTCTACCTGTGGATCGACTGAAACTGTAGAATTCGACGTTTCGTAATCCGTTTCGACGCAGGATAGGCGTTCGCATGACCTCTAACGCTGAGAGCTAGTAGATCGGTTACAGTCATCATCGCAAAATCGATCGCCCACTTGAAGGTATATCACGCTCGATAAACCATCAGTTCGCACCTGCCCAATGGCGAAGTTCGATTCGATCAAGTAGTTGGCGAGCTGTCGCGAGCGCTGCCAGCCCTGGATACTCAGCGTCGAGGTCGGCATAGACAAACGTTGTGAACAGTTTCTCATTCGATCTATTGCGCTGACGCAAATACGATTGCTGATCGTATGTCTGCTCATCGAGCTGCTGCTGTATCGACGTGAGTCGATCGTTGCATTCATCGAAAGCGAACTCGCCTCGTTCGATTGCAGCTAATTCCTCACCTACCTCAGTAAGCGTTTTGTGGAGTTTCTTGAGTTGCTGCCGTTCTGCTGTTATCAACGAGTATGCTTGCTGACGGGTTTCGATAGCCTCCTTACTCGCGCTCTTGAGTTGATCCCACAACGGTTGTGACCACATCTCTGACCCGCCTGCCAGCCCAGCTGCCACCTCGGGACTGAATTCGTTGTTGATGCTCTCCAAGACAGTTTTCTCACCATACTCGTCTTCCCAATGGTCGACTGCAAGGACCGTTTTGCGGTAGGCTTCCCGCACCGCATTCGGGAATGTGCATGAGGAATGCGATCGCGATTGAACTGTGCTACGCAGTGAACCACCATCAGTTCGATACGGATGCGGCGGAATTTCGTCGAGCTGGTCGAGAAAGTCCTCGAATGCGTCGATTTCAGCTTGGATCTGGAATTCTTCGGTACTGATGAGTTGTTGTGCGAGTGGGAGGGACGTGTGGTTGATCAACTGTTTTCTACACTGTGCCATTGTTTCCCATTAACACACTGGTGGGATGGCTATTATACTTTATTGGCCATATACTATCAGTGGATTATTCTTTTCAAGGCATTTTTGCTCCAGTAAATTCTTCGGAGAGCGTGAATCGCAATTGGTTGCTCAGTAGTGGACGTCCGCCGGAATGATCCACACCTGCTTGTCAGCACTGAGTACATGCTCAAGGTGGTCACGATTGCGAATCGCGTCGCCGAATTCGGTGTATAGGTAGAGCGACGGGCCACGATACGCGCCGAGATTGTAGCAGGCGTGGCGGGCGAGATCTTTGTCGTGCATGAACTCATTATCACTGAACTCGTTGACCACCGTTCTTACTCGCTCGAGATTGCGTTCGAATTCCTGCTTGGTTGCCTTCCAGCCACGCTCGAGGAGTTGTGCTCCATCATCGGAGTCAACTGGTGCGACGACCGGGAGCTCGCCCCACCGAGCCTTCCCGGCGACGGATGACCGCTCGTCATCGAATAGAACATAGTAGTCAAAGATGGCAGCGTTGTCAGGATCAGCTCCGACAAGCCGATCGAACGCCGCTTTTGCGCATGCAAGTGCCGTTTCTTCGGTCGGTGCCTCTATGAGTGCGTAAATTACCTGGTGCATTTTGGTCACCTTGCCGACACACTGATTCGACACCGCTCCATCACACAACACTTCATCTGTGCGCCGGCACCCATCGCCGGCGCCAATAAAATCACTCTGCGAAAGGAGCAGATTCACACGTGATTCGTCCTACTCTTCCGGGAGATCGCGACGCCCGGCTCGCACACAGGGCCAACACGGAAAGCCACCAAGCCCAGCACAGTCACAGTCTGCTGGCTGGTCTATGTCGCTGTCTTCCACATGGGTGTCAGGTTTGTTCTCGATTTGTGTCCCACCGTCCGCAACGAGGGAGTGATCTGTCGCTGCCTGCAGAAGTGGTGTTCGGATCGCAACGCCAACCCGATGTTTGCATGCCCCATTGTAGCGGTCGTCCGCCGGGCACTCACAGGAAATGGGGATCCCATTACGAACGATGACGAGATATTCGTGGTCGGCTGGATTCGCATGGCTCGTATTCTGAACGAGGACACCCCTCGTTGTGAGTGAAAATTCGAGGGCTTCGTACTGGGCGCGCTTTGCAACTCGGTTCGTGAACGTCAATTCTGAGAGGACGTTTTTACTGGACATGCTCACTCCACGAGGTACATCTGATTCGCCCCGCACCCCTCGGGGGCAACAAAAACACGTTCTCGACGTTGCAGCACGGGATCTCTCGTAGCAAGGGTAGAAAGGAAATTAGGTCGGTTAGTCGAATCGGTAAAGCGCAATCCCATCGTGATCGCATTCCGGACACTCGCTCGTTTCGACCTCAACCGTAGTTCCACACTGCCGGCACTCGGCGATGACGGTGCTGTGTGATCGGCCAGTGAATTGCATCAGGAGGTCTTTCATGCGAACTCCGGCCTGTGAGTGGTTCGTTGGTCGTCGATGATGAAGCCACAATCCTCACAGACTGTTTCGATCACGTTGGTAGTGACTAAACCGTCGCATTTGGGACACTGGGAAGTTGGTTCGCTCGGTACGTCTTCGTCGAAGCTTGTTGCATATCTGTCGCTGAGTTTCATCGAAATCACTCTTCATGGAGGCGTTCGATCTCGAACGCCCCGCACCCATCAGGGGCAAAAAAACGACGAGAACGCTGCTTTGGAGGGCGACTGGCTGACGCTTTCGAAAAAGGGATTTCGGAAATGAGCAGCTGGCCTTGATCGTCGATGCAGCCCCGACGATGTATGGGTCGCAGCACTTGATAGACCTCTTTCCTCTCTTAGAGGGATGTTCGTCACAGCAATTGTATGCTCGCTGGAAGGGTAACCGAGTTCAATCGCCGATCAGACGTAGATACTCGAGTAAGTGTACTGTGTTTTGTTTCACTTTCGCCCTGGTTGGCTCAGGACTTTATCCATCGCGTCCTAAGTAAAGAATGCAGTCAGCGTTTCCCAGCAGGCGGCGTGGGCACTTGTCCTCATCCCAAACCCATCCTCCTACGCCGTGTGCTCATTCCCCTTGTACAGCAAGAAACAATGTCACGAAGAGTCTTCGTCCAAGTGGTGTCCCTATTCAAAACGCGAATTTTGTAGTACCGATGGTCCCTAATGGCGAATCGCCACTCACTTTGAACGTCATGCAGCCAAGGAGATTGCCGAACGCCTCTCCCTGCGCGGGTATCTGTATGAAGCCAAAGGGAAGCTCCGGGTCACGGATCACCAGCCGCTCACTCTTAGCGTATCGAATCTCGCTCTGATATCGTCAATCTGCTCGTCGAGATCTGCAATGAACGCCTCCGTTCGATCGGTTGTCATTGCGCCTTGATTTGTCGGACTGATCAAATTCTCTTCCTGAAGGACTCGGAGGGAATAACGGACTTGATGATGGGCATAGCCTGTTTCATTCGACATTTTCACGATCCCAATGGGTTCATTGTTGACAACCAGCCTGAGGATATCTAGATGCCGACCAATCATCTCTACTTCGTTCTCTATGCTGTCGATCATCGTGCCTGATATCAGGGAATGTAGCGAGTTAACCCTTCTAGCCCTTTTAAGGACCTTCTTTATAGAGACGTTCAACTGATGACCTCGTCACGATAGGCCAACCGAAGCTGATTTTTGCAGCCGTCATACTTCTAATGATTCGTAGCGAAGGGTCGGATTAAGCTCACATCGATCGATGAGACAAAAGATATCTTTGTCATCTATACACTAGATATGTATGCAATACGGACCGTCAGTGTTAACAAGATTCGTAAGGAACCTTTTCGTCCGCGTCAGGTAATTACTCAACGGGCAACTCACCTTTTCAATACCTATTACGCCAACAGTGACTGGGTGCATATTTCCAAGAAATTCTCTTAGCGACACTCTCATCCCCTCGTAACTGGTACTATTTTCCTGTTAAATTTCGGAAGAAAATGAAGGCATCTGCTTGGTCCCGTGCTCACTCCAATTACATCTAGTGGTAATTTATTCAGTATCTGATCTATTAAACACCCGCTGTGGTGCTCAGGCTGATTTGATCGCGAAAGTCGAAGTCACGTCTTTTTAGTGTTCGATTGCTGTCCTATGCTAACATTGCACAAGGATTATAAGGAACGACCACCTACGCAGAGTTCCACAACATCTCACCTATGTCCGCTGAATCACGGTCATCCCAGACGACCGCACTGGCGCTTCCGCCTGACGAGCATTGGACACTCCACCATGT
>NZ_CP085334.1 GCF_020614375.1 Haladaptatus salinisoli
TGACGTGCGTCTGACTGAATTACATTGTGCTCCGGTCGAAGTGACTCTGTATGCCAAATGTATCCGTTCGAGTTGACGATGAACGCCGTGAGGAGTTAGATGAACTCGCGGATAACGCCGGTTTATCACGTGCGGAGTACATCCGTGATGCACTCGAAGTCCGCGAAGACTACTATGAACTCCAGCAAGAGCACAAAGAACTCCAACAAAAGTACGAAGAACTCCACTCTGACCACGAAATACTCCAGCAAGAGCACGGGGAACTACGCGAGGAGTTAGACGAACTCCAAGCGGAGTACGATGAAGTGAAACAGGAACTCGACCGTGTTCACCGTGAGAAACGCCAAGTGCTCGCTCAACGCGAAGAGAATCAAGAACTCAAACGCTACGTCGAAGACGAACTTAGCTGGCGCGAGCAACCGCTAGCGACGCGTCTCAAATGGTGGGTATTCGGCAAGGGTGAATAGATGCCTCCATGGGTTTCACCTAATTCTGTCCCGATACTTGTTGCAGCTGCGATCGGTGCAGCAGGAAGCATCTTAGGAGGGATCATAGCACAGCGTTACCAACGGCACCTCGATGCCAAAAGTGTGCGTGCAGGGTTGGCAACTGAGATAAGAAGCCATGCTCAGGTTCTAAGATATTTATACGTGGCAATACACAAAGTTCAGAATCCGGATGAGGAGCTTCCAAAGGAAAAATACGGAATAGAGATGCCACAAGACGCCGCCCATTGGTCAGAAGAAAATGCAATAAAAACCTTAGGCAGTTTCAATTCTTATTTGATGGATGATACAGTATTTAGTGAGAACGCAAATTATCTCGGAAATTTGGATGAAAAGGAAACAGAATTGATTGTTGACTATTATCAATCAATCCGGGGTAACAGACAACTCATCGAAGATACTACAATCATTACCACAGAAGTATATACACATGAATCGATCGAGGACTCTATAGCCTCCCTTATGCAGGACCGTGAAAAATTGTTAAATCTCCTCGACAAATCCATGAAAAGAGACTAACGCCTCAATTATTCCCCCTTCACACGCTGTCAGTGGGTACTCAGAGAATTACACCCGTCACGTAATCAGACGACGAAAGAAAACCCCCGACTCGTATGCTTTTCTTCAACTGCTACTGAAACAAAAGGTATCTCTCCAGTGTTCCCACTAGTGAAGTGGTGCGTCAGTTCCAACGTGTGTCAGGTTGGAACGTCCCCGCGTTGGTTTCAGTCTATTTTATCGCGTTATTTTGCGTCTGATTACACCGTGGCAGACACTCCTGCGGAGTCATTACCCGACGGGTGTAATCCGAGCATGTCCTTCCACGAGTTCTTGTGCTCGACAACAAGACACTCCTCCGGCGCGTATGAAGTCCGACCGAGTTGCTTTGCATACGCCGTGTCAAAGACGACCTTCTTCGAGCCGCGGTGATCGATGATCTGGACATTCTCTTTGCCGAACCAATCGAGGAACTCTCGTGTGCGTTTGACCGTGTTGTCGTTGGGATACTTCCCGAGCATCGCCGCCAGCTCTTCTCGATACTTCTTGTTGCTGATGACGTACCCATTCGGCGTTTTCTTCCCAATCTTCGTTGCGACGAGTGCGATGTTTCGCGCGCGGTGCTGGTTTTCACTCAAATACCCGCGGGATTCCTGGTCGGTCATGCCACAGACCTGTTCAAGTGGTGTGTCCGCCAACAGCGTGTTGTGTAAGGTGGTTTCCGGGGCGTCTACCCCTGGTTTCGCGTTCTCAAGAGTCTCCTCGACATCTTCGAGACGCTCATCGAGTTTGTCGTCAATGTTTGACGTGGCATCGAGACGGTATTCTGCCGTATCGAGCCGCTCCTCGAGCTCGGCAATCCGTTCGTCCTTGGTTTCGAGGCGTGCTTCGAACTCTGCCGTGAGTTCGGCGCGCTGCTCTGCGAGTAGTTGTTCGACCTGTTCTAGCGTCACGTAGTCGCTGGTGTCGCCCATTCCTGTGGTTTCAGTGGTGTCCCGTTGGGGGACGGCGACGAACGGGATGGAAACGTCGTCACGACCGGGATAGTTTTGCCACTACGCAAGGGCAAACTATTATTACGGTCGCAACAGAAGGGATAGGTGATTCAAGCCTACGGGGAGGAACTGACCTCCCCGTTCCCTTCTGCCGCACTCGATACTCGTTACATAGCCGTGGGTTTCACGCGGACTTTATTTAAACTCTGTTTTCGGTTGCTTGAGGTATGTCTGACGCATGGCTGACGGCGCTCATTCGTTGTCCACTTCCCATAGCAGTGAGCCGCCGATTTTTCGACTGATGACACGGTCGTCTTCTTCGAGTCGTTTGAGACGTCGGTAGACAGTCGGCTGTTTGTAGTCGAAAGCCGAAGCAACTTCACTAGTGCCCGCGCCCCCCTGCTCAGACAGGAAGGCGACGAGTTCGTCGTCGCTCACGGTTTGAGTGTACTGTCCACTTTCCTCGTCTCGTTCTTTGACCATGTCTACAGCCATGTATCAGCTCACACATGGAAGTTGCGCACCCATCCTCTTAAATCCATGTATTGTGTGATACATGGGAAGGTTTAATACCTTGTATTGAGTAATACATGGTAAGGAAGCACACCCGTTCCTCGGGGCGTTACGGTATGAGAAAACGCCCGGCGTTGCACCGCCGGACGCACGTGCTTCTGTCCAAGAAGCAATGTCAACTACGACCCAACCGCAGAAAAAGACTGTCGAATCGCCCGACGAACAATTCACCGTTGTCGACACGGCCCCGGAGCCGATCTACAACGTCCGCAACGACGAGAAAGGCACCATCTACACCGTCATCGTCAACGGCCACGACGAAGCGCAGTCGTGCAGCTGTCCGCACTACCGCTACCGAAGCGCGTTCTGCAAGCACATGGCCGCGGTCGAAGAATCCACCCGGACTGACGACCAGTGCAGCGAGGAGACGATAGACGGCCCGTTCGTCGAACCGCCGGAGCAAGGCGGCGAGCTGTACTGGAAGTGCACCGCGTGCGGCCGTGAAGCTCTCGACGTCGAGTACGTCCACCAGGGGTGCTAGTACCGATGGTGGAAGCATACACCGACGACACCGGCGACCTCACGCTGTGGGGGTCGTGCGTTGAGTGGATTCGGTCGGATACGGTGGTTGAGATCCACCAATGACTGACGATAGCGACGACGAACAGCGTCGCCACTGTCCGCGGTGTGGAGAGCCGATTCAGTCGGTGTCGATCTCCGGGCCAGACGGAGCTGAACTCTACCCGTGCGGGCATGTGATTCCGCCAGATCACCCCGTTCTCTCTGACACCGAGAACGAGAACAAGAACGACAACAACAGCTAATCCTACGACCTATGACACGCTTTAGAAAAATTGGAACTGACGAATCGACATACCGAGCAGCAGGTCACGTCTTCATCGTCCTCGCGGGCATCGCGCTCGCGCACGCAACCTTCCAGGTGGCACTGACGAGCGGCGTTGGCCCACTGACAAGCCACGCCATCGGCGGCGTGGTGGCACTCTTCGGCGGGTTCGTCCTCGCTCAGTACGAGATGGCGGTCGGATTCGGAGAGCGCTAGCCATGCCCCGCTGCGAGAACTGCGAGACACACGTCACTCCTCGATTCATTCGCGTTTTCGGTGATGAGGATGGTGAGGTGTTCGCGTGCCCACAGTGTTCGACGGGGAGCGAACTGTTTAGTGGTGAGACTGTAAGGAGTAAGTAAAGATGTCCGACTACGCTGAACAAGTGGTCGTGTGCCCAGTCACCGGCGAAGAACACACGGTTTTCGGCCCACCGGCGACGCGGTGCCCAACGCGTGAGGTCGTGAAAGAGTGGGTTCGGGAGTGTGAGGCGGCACAGGAGGGCGTATGAACCGTGCGACGTGTGCGGAGTGCTTTGGTGAGACGGCCGAAGTCACTGGTCGGGAGTTCAGTATCTGTGATGAGTGTCGTGACGAGATGTTACAGGAGTTCTTCGATGAGCACAATATCGTAGTTGTCGATGAGTAGCACCGCGCTGTAGCCACCTAGGAAATCCGAGCTTATGCTGGTTCGTAAGAGGCCGCGCGGGAAGCGGACGGGTGCCGTGTTGGCGCGTGTCCGCGAGTGCACTATTGTATGTTATTTTTCGTGTATGTAATTGAAGGTGGGTTGGAGTGATATACCAACCCTATACAATGACACAGGGGAGGCTCGCACCGCCGCATGTGGTGTGCGGTGGTGGTCATCGCCGGTAGATGTGTCTCGCGGGTTGCTCAGAAGGGGATGTCAGTCCAGAGGTCGAGGACCGCCAGTACCATAAGCACGAGTGCCGAGACGATCAATGCCGGACCATAGCCCCCCTGTACTCCGGCGCGGTAGTCAATCACGGCACTGACTGTACCGAGGACGGTGACGACACAGATGAGTGCCCAGTTCCGCCGAAGCCATCTTAGTTGTCGTGACATACTGCAATATTTAAGAAACGGGGGTTATAATTATATCGTCAATGAATGATCAGCGGGGGTGGATATTGGTGCTCGGGTATTTTGCGTCTATTCTCTTTGCCATCTTCGTCGTGACGGCAGCGGCGAAAGGCTATCACCCGACCATCTACCGGGCAGTGCCGCTCTTTGTGTGGGGCGTGTTTGTCGTCGGCCTGCTCGCCGGGTTCGTGTCCCTCTACAGTGCCATCCGAGAGCGATCACACAAGGATATGGTTCGCTCGGTGCTCCTCATCGGGTGTTTGTATCTCGTCTTCTGGTTTTATCCGATGCAGATGGGCCTGCGGTTTTGGACACCACCGCGAGGGGATTTGCTGATGCACTTTGGCGAAGCGAAGGCGATTGCGGCCACTCATTCGATTCCCGAACTAAATATCTATCCGCTGTCACATATCCTCATCGCCGAATTACATTTCGTCACTAACTTGCGCTTTGGTGTCTTCGGTACGATCCTCTCACTGTTGTACTATAGTATGCTTATCGCAGGCATTGTGTTGGTTGCCCGGCGGTATGGCACTCCTCTACTGGCGCGGTATGTCCTGCTGGCCGCGTTGCCACTCGTCTTTAACAAATACACCCATTCATTCATGCCGTGGATGCTGATCTTCTCTCTGATTCCGCTTGTGTTCGTCCTCTTCGACGTGTGGGAACGGACACGTGATCGCCGACAACGTGCATTGATCTCGCTGTCGGGGATTGGGTTTCTGATGTTTTTGCTCCTCGGTCATCTCATGTCGGGATTGGTTGCCGTCGGTGCTATCTTCGGCGTGCAAGCCCTCTCCGAGGTGGTGGCGTGGTGGCGCACCACCTCGGAGCAACGCAGTACTAGCGCACCGGTTGCATGGGCGTTTATCTCCGTGCTCGTCTATCCGGTGTGGTATCTCTCCCAGCGCTCGTTTCAACGCGCCTTTTCGACGATTGTGTTATCCGTCATCGGTGCCGCTGCGGGGTCTGCCAGCCAGCAAGTCTCGCGCGCAAGTGGGTCCGGCTTCTCGACCATGCAACTCATTCGGCGGTTTGTTATCGGCAAGTGGGGAACGCTATTCTTGTACCTCGGGGTTGCAGGTCTCATCTGGCTCCCACTCGCCTATCGCGCGCTTCGACGTCGTGGGTCGCATCAGGAAAACGTGATGACCGGTCTGTTTGCCGGTGGCGGTGTGTTCGCCGTGTTCCTCTTGGTGTTCAACTTTATCGCCAGCAACCCCTATCGGGTGCATCAAGTAACGCTCGTGATGGCCTTTTTCGTGATTGGGAGCGCACTGTATTGGCTCTCCGAACGCCATCAGTCGAACGACTACGCGGTCGTTCGGTCCTGTCTTGTCGTGGTGATTCTCGGAGCGGCGGTATGGAGTCCGTTTACCATCTATGACGAGGATGAACACATTATTGAAACCGAGTTTGAGGGTGCCGAACACCATTTAGAGTATCGCAATCCGGAAATGCAAACTAAAACTCTGCATATGTCACACGTCCTCGAAACATATCTCGTCGGGAGTCATGCCGATTTGTCATGGCAGCAGTGGGCGTTTTCCATCTATAAACCGGAGTACCAACTCCCGAAGCACTTGGGCCAAAATGGATCGTCACTCGGTGCGACCGCAGGTACGGGGTATGCCATCACCAAAGAACGCGATTATTATTGGTGGCGAGGGGCGTCAGAACAGAGAAAGCGCGAGATTGTCTATTACACACGCGAGGATGCCCGGCAGTTGATGGGCGACTCTTCGACCGCGCGTATTTATTCAAACGGGAAGTTTACGATCTGGCGAACGTAATTCGGGGCTTGTTTGTGCCGTTTAGGCTATCGTCGAACCATCAACGAGGCTAATCCACGACCCACCGATATACTGGGCTTCACCTTCGGTATTCGTATCTCCCGATACTGTGGGATCATGGTACATTTTCGTCCCATTCGGAACGGTAGTGAAGTTCCGAACGTCAACGCCTGCTGTCGGACGGTTATTTTGTACGTTCGACCCTGCCCCAATCAACGACCACGTATTGCCGTCGTCAGGTGCGTAATTCGCTGTCCAAAAGTTATTGTCCGAGGTACCTTCTTCGATGAATGTCGGGTTCGTGTTCCCTTTGTTCTTAACGCGGTTGCCCTCGATGAGATTCCTGGTTGCGTCAAGGAGTTCGAGATTTCGGTAGGTGTTATTCTCAATCGAATTGTTGGCGATGATTGAGTCCGCTGTCCCGTCTGCACGAATGCCGACTTGCCCACCGCTCACTCGATTGTTGACGATTGTGCTATCGGTCCCCGCAAACTTGAGACAGAGTGTTGTTGGGTTTTCGACCGAGTTCCCATCGAGAAGCAGTTTTGACGCGCCAGAAGCAACATCAATACCGGGGTAGTTACTTCCAGTTTCCAGGCCTGTATCTCGAACAAGGTTGTTAGCTATTACATGATTCGTTGCTTCAAGGGCGACCGCGATTCCCGCCTGCCCAATTGATTGAACGTTATTTCCGACACACACCTTGTCTTCGCCACGAAGCCAAATGCCATTTTGAGTGTATCCTTCGACATAATTCCCTGTAATTGTCATTGGACCAGTATCTGGCTCAGTTTTAATCCCCGTGATTGCCTGCGTAGTTCGTCCAACATTGCCGACAACCGCGCCATGTGCCGTCGTTCTGCGGATTTGGACGAGTCGGTTATGGTCACCGAGAGCCGTGTTATTTGCGACAACGAACTGGCACGGTGTGCCCCCCTCCCACTGGAGGCCAACACAACTCCCATCCTGATTGTTGTAAAGGAGATTGTTCGCAACAACAGCATATCCTTCCCCCGTATCAACCGAGATACCACGGTCGAATCCGTTCGTAATGAGATTGTTCGACGCGATGAAGTATTTCGTCCCGTGGGATTCTATCGAACGGTCGCCCGTGTTATCTATCCAGTTATTATGGATTTTAACCGACTCGGCAGGCCCTTCGACGGATATCCCACTGCCCCCCGTCCCGTGTTCATGATACGGATACAGGTTTCTGGCAATGCAATTTTCGACCGTGATTCGCTTTCCGTTGTGGATGGAGAACCCGTGGAGGTTCTGACCCGTCCCCGTCTGATTGTCTTTGTTGCCGTCAACGCCAACATGAGAGACATGGACATCCGTACATTGGGTGGTATTGCCGATGCGAATCCCACCGACACCTGCCTCGTCTGCGACTGTAATGAGGTCGGTCTTCCCCGACCCGACAATTTTGACGTTACTGACACCATCGACATCAAGCCATGAGGTTGTCCGGTACGGTGCTCCCTCATTCCCGATATAGATGATTTCTCCGTTGGAGAGGTTGGCAAATGCTGCTTCGAGTTCGGAGAGGCTGCCAACGATGTAGTCGGCGACGTTAGCTACATGCTCCGTATCTACCGATCCAGAATCCAATGACGCTACCGACAACGGATCAGCGCCCGTCACATCAGTAAGATCGATTCCACCGTCAATATCGAACGAATCCGCCGAGAGATGGTCAAACGCCCCACTCGGGAGTTCGACCGTCACTTGCGCGTTCTGTGGTGCGTCCTCGTAGTATGTACCAGGTGAGCTGGGCGCGGTCACCTTGTTGATGAAGTCATTTTGGCTGGCGAGCAAGTCCGCGACCATTGTGCTGACTTCGGCATACGCTTTATCTGTAAACCAGATTTCTTCCCCCATGCCGGGGATTTTGATGGCTTTCGTCTGCGGTTCTCCGTTCTGAAACGTCTTCGTGAGCTCAATCCATTGAGTCATGACTAAGTGTAGTGTGTAGTTGTCCGCTCGCTAGTGGTCGTCGTGCTATACTAGGGACTCGCCACGGTGGGTCATCGTCCGAGAAAGAGCGCCCAATCCGCGAATACATTCATCGCTGAAACTAGTTTTATTAGGATCGCCTGGTTCGACCGTGTTATGACGCATTATAAGGCCGTGTTGCAAGGCGAGGGTGTCACATGCCCGGAGTGTGGCGCCAAAAATAAAGTGCCTGGTAGTTTCCTTCTGGAGGATGATTCGCTTATCTGCCCGGATTGTGAGGAAGCTATTGGGCGCACGCAAGAAAAGGGGGAACCGGCGCTGATTCGTGTGAATAAAGAAGCCAAGAAGTAGCGACCGTTATGCACCGGGGAGAAGCATCTGCCCGACAGCAGAGACCAACACAGAGAGAGCCGAATACGCAGCGAGAACCCCGACTGCCAGGATGACCGTCTGTACCGGCGGGGAAGCGAAATACAAGATATCAACGACGGTCCCAATCACGACTAGTGCAACGAATGCCAATCGGAAGACAACGCCGAGTGCGTAGAGCCATTGGTGTTCGACACGAAGCCACTGCCGATATTCGCGGATATCATCGATGAAGTGACGGCAGACGTATGCTGCACCGGCGAACATCGGTGTTCCAATGAACAACATCACAAGTCCAACGACGAGGTCGCCGCTGAGTATGATATTCACGGCGCTAATCGGCGCGAGAATGGTGAGCAGGACGAACATGGCGGCGATGACGTACCCACCGATTGGTGGGTTAACTCGTAGTTGGGTGGTTTTTGTGCTCATAGTCTGAAATGAGCTATGTGATATTCAGTAATAAACTAGAACCGCCCAGTGAAAGTGAAACAGAGGATTCAGATAGACTCACAATTGAGGGCGCCACTACCCCAGTTCGAGAGTTTCCACAGTATGTTGACGATATTTTCCTCACACTCAACGGCCGAGAGGTCACCGCCCGGCGAGAGCGCAGGGCTACAGCCACTCGTGAAAATCGGTGTCTATGCGTGCCGGATGGTGCAGAGCGAGAGAGTCCTGACTCGGGAGAATCGCAAGCGCTGGTTAGTATATTATACTAACCTACAGAAGCTATTCGAGAGTGCCGCGAACTGGTTCGTAATTCTCTAACTCCTCACTTCGCCGTGCTGCAATCTCGACGATCTCCTTCGGGAGTTGGTAGAGTTGTCCACCGTAGCGGTAGAGGCGTTTCTCCTCGTCGACGATGCCGCCGGCAGTGTCCGTCTCCATCGCAGCTATCCACGTGGCGAGATTGCCCTGCTTGTAGTCGGTTGTGCCGTCTTCGAGGTTCTCTAGTCGCTTCTTGATAGAGCGTTTACTCGGCATTCAGGATCTCCTCAAGTTTTCGCTGGGTTTCTGGACGGAGACGCTTCCCTGCCGCATTTGGGTCGGCGCTAAGGAGTTCTGCGATAGACATGTCCTCTACATCCTCCTGCTCAAGGTTATCAAGACGCTTCTCTATATTCCGTTTACTCGGCATATGAGTCACCTTCGGTAAGCGCGTATCGCCACGCTGCTCCTGCATCGTTCCACAGTTCGCGGGGGATATCGTACGCTTTCATCCACGGGTAGAGTGGTTCATCAGGACCGTCTCGCTGTTCGAGGTCGGAGAGACGTCTCTTGAGAGTGCGCTTCGACGTCACGGGTGTTCTCCTTCGCCGTAGTCAGTCGTCTCACTGTGCCACGCGCCTTCGTCGTCCGTCCAACAGTGGAGTTCACTGACTACCCCGGCATTGTTACCCTCCTGGTCGACTCGGTGCATCGAGATCGTGATGTCCGTCCCGTCCGATGGCCGTGTCTCATCTTCCAAGCGTTCGAGACGTCGCTCTACGTTACGCTTGCTGGTCATTTCGGGCCATCCTTGGCTTCCTCAAGCCGTTCGAGGCGCTCCTCTATCTGTTCGAGTTCTTTGTCACGAACGAGCTGGCGGTATTGCCCGGCAGCGTACGCAAGGACCCGTATCCATCCCTGCCGTGTTTGCTCCTTGCTCTCGTCGTAGACACGGCCGGATGTGACCTTGCGATGTGCCTCCTCTATACCATCAGTGAGAAGCGAGAGGATTTCATCACGATCTGGTGCTGCGGGTTCTGACCCCCCAGGGGTTCCAGTGTCCTCCTCCTTGTTGGTGTGTGTGTCGTCTGATTTCGGCATACTAGAAATCGAGTCGTGTGAATTGACTACCGCTTAGCGACGCCGTCGATGCTCTCGGCGTACTGTCGGGCCACCTGATTCTGTTTCGGCGTCGAACTGATCTCCCGAAGCTTCTCGGCTTTCTCGTCTTCGCCCAGCTCGACCAACTGGTTGTAGACCTTCTTGATCTTGACCTTCCGGTGGTTCGAGGGTTGGTCCGTGACAGGGTCGAAGCCCCGGTTCTTCTTCTCGCGTTTTTGGTCCATCTCTCGGGCCCGACGTGCCTGCTTCTCCTTCCGGAGATCCACCTTCGATTTGACGCTCGCAAGGTCGTAGTCCGTTGGATCAGAAACCACACTGAAGGGGTGGTGTTCCTGGAGTAGGCCACGAGCAACGTCCACACTGTCGACCGGGAGTTCGAGGTGCTTTGCACCGTCTACGGTAGGGACGTCTCGCAGGTCGATTACTTGCTGTCCTGCGGGGTCAGTCGGGTCGCCGATTTGTGCGTAGCCACGGGGGATTTCCAGGACAATACTCTCGCCGTCTTCGGTAGTGGTTTGACTCATGATGTTAGTCTCGGGTGGATTGTGACGCAAGGCCGAGTCCTCGCTTAATCGCGTTCTTTTTCTTTGCCTGCTGCTGGCTGGCTTCGATACGTGCCTCTAAGTCGGCGAGTTCCTCACGGAGGGTCGCAACGTACTCGGGGGGGTGCAGTGCCCTCCAGCGTTTTGATGCGCTCTTTGAGTGCGTCGCGTTTTGCTTTGCCCTCGCCGATGGTTTGCGGGGTGTCGGGAGTTTCGTCAGTCATGGTTGGTGTGTTCAGATGAATGATGTCAGTATGTGAAAACGACAGGGTGGGGAACAGTCCCCGATCCAGTGTGGCCATCCAACCAACTATTGGAACTCGCTGTGATGCAACACAGTACAGAACACCCGAGCTTCCGAGTTCGTTCTGCCCTCGAATTCAATGCTCTCGCCACGCCGTAGGGGTTCGTGACGGTCATCACAGTTGGTGGGTCAAGCGTGTTTGAGTCCGAGTTTCGTAGCGCGACGAAGGATCTGCGTGTCCTTGCCACCGATCTGTCGCTTACATTTCGCTCCCTCGACGAACTCGTACATCACGCTCTCGTCCATGTCGAGCCCCGCCTCGGTGAGACGGTCGATGACGCACCGAAGTCGCTCCTTGAGTTCGGAGTACGAGTAGTCATCATCCGCAGCACGACCGTTCTCACGCCCACACTGGCAGAACGTGACTTTGCGGCCGCTCGTATCATACTCCCGATGGGCGGATGGGTCAGCGTCACTCCACGGAGCGACTGCCCACCGGAGATGGTTCTGATTCTCGTAGACGTACGCATCACACGCAGCGTCGTACTCCGGATACTGGCGGCGGACGCGCTGAAGACAGTGGTTGCACACGGCATTCGTCTCCCAAATGAACGCGTCGAATGCGCGACGGGGAGGAACGGTGGCCGGGTGGCGCGGAGAGCGAGCGACGCTCACAATTACTCAGCTCCGGCGTTGTCGGTCCAAAAGTCGTCAGGCAGCCAATCACGGAGGACATCGTCGTACGTGATACCTGGTTCGGACTTGCGGCGGTGCGCTGCTTTGCGGAGTTCCTCGCTGACAGGGATGTGGGTACTGCTACTCATGGAAATGGTCTTGTGAATGGTGGTTTGTCAATCGATACAACGGCAACAATGCCATCGCGGTGAGAGGAAATAGAATCCGCAAACTCCCCGTCAAAGGGGAGCGCAACGTGCGTCATTGGTTTCCCTCGGACACGAAACGGGTGGTGATCTTCCTCTCTGCCGTTATACCTGTCTCGTACACATGTACGAGCGTAAATGGCATATATCCATCGGTAAAAGTGGTAAGCTGAAAGTGAACAAGGTTGGGAGGCCAAAGCCAACAGACTCAATCATAGGTTAGTATATCATACTAACCAACGCGCACGCGTTCGGCAGTTGCGAACAACGGCGTGAACCTGTGAACCTTTGGTGTGAACCTTATCGCGGGGGGTTCACGGGAAAACCACGAGACGGCGGAGGGGTGACCTCTCAGTGTGAACCTGTGAACCCTATATGGGAATGGACGCGGGGGGTACACACCACTGCATGAATCTGTGACGCCCCCCTACTCTACCAAATAAGGTTCACAAGGTTCACACACACACCATTCATGTGTGTGAAATCGCAAGACTGCGGTGACTCCTTTCGGTGTGAACCTTTGCGTGAACCCCCCGTGAACCTTTGCAAAGGTTCACGTGACAGTGTTGTAACTCGTCCTCTTGGATGCAACAAGAATGGTCGGTCGGGAGTTCGAATTGGGGAAAAGAAGAGTGGTTAGTCAGTCACGCAGTTCGTCAGCACACTGGCCGCATAGCCGGTCACCGTATTCGACGTCCTCGTATGCAATCCAGTCTGTGTCTCCACACGCACTGCACTGGCCGTTATATGGCTTGTCGAGTTCGGCAACAGCGTTAATCGAATCCAATGGTTCCCAGCCGAGCGAGTAATCGCTGCACAGGTCTTGCAATTTCTCTCCGAGTTCGGGGTCGGCTATGACGGTCCCGTCGCGCTTTCGTTGCGTTTCGAAGTTGTGACGGGAGACGACATGCCCGATCCACGAATTAGAGCGGTCTTGTCCGCTAATGTCGTTGAATCGGTCTGCGATATCGGAGTATGGGATTTCGACGTCGCCGAATGGATTGGTATCGGGATCGTCGAAGCTCGACCGCCCAACGGATTCGAACGCAAGGTCACGCACTGCTTCGGTGAATATCGCGTCTTCGCTTTTGGCTTCTGCTTGCTTCGTCGCGGAGACGAGATAGTCGACAAAGTCGTCCATCATTCCGACGTCGCCCCAGATATCGGCAATCATGAGTGCCGAAAGGAGTTTCTCTCGAAGACGACCGTCGATCTCATGCTCGGCGAGATATTCGTATGCGTTCGTTTTTGCGATTTTAATTCGGTTCGAACCGAGAAGACGGAAGCGGGCATAGAGCAGCCGGTTCCGGATGCTAGTTGCTCGTTCGTCGTCGAGCGTTGGCGGCATCTCCCGGGTTGCTGGCGACGTTTTCACTTCGATACAGCGGCTGACGATGTCATCCGCTGGTTCATACTGTGTCGCCACGGCTACGTGCGTGAACGGGTCGAGCACTTCGGGCTCGAAGCCACCGCCGTCCATCTGAACGCTTCGGGTGACTGTCTCGCCGCGCTTTTGAGCAGCGCGGACAACGGCGTCAAGTTCACGTCGCGTGTCGGGGTCAAGGCCATGATACTCCGATACGAAGAACGTGGTATCGTAGGCGTCAATCAGCCTGAACATTGACGATGGCGACGCGCTTGCCGAGACGATGCACCGGTACGACAGACGCGACAGTGTGTTCAGAAGACGAGTTTTGCCGCCAGTATAGCGCCCCATCAGCATGATGTGAGGGACGAAGTCGAGATCCGGACGGAGCCATGTCGACAGGGCGTAGGCGGTGAGTCCGTCGTAGATGTGTCCGTTGTTCGCCCCAGCGTCCCAATGGTCGTAGATGTATTGCCGGACGTCGTCCCACAACTCCTCGAAATCAGACTCATCCACTGCTTTCGGGTAGTCCCATGCTTCTTGAAGATAGAACTGTGCGGGGACGTCGTCGTCAACAACCGGTTCCCACGGGCCAGACTTGCCGCAGGAAGGGCAGTTACCAGGGTCTTTCACACTGTCACCCACCGTTGCGTGTTCGCCTGAGACGGTGCCGCACTGTTGGCACACCCACTTACCTATCGGTTTCACCGTCACATCGGTGGTTCCGGGTTCTGGTTTGACGATTGAAACACGATCCTCGTCGTCAACCACTGGTTCCGCTGGCGCGTCTTTGAACCGGACACCATCGCCAGCGCCAACGGTGAATGATTCACTCGCACTCACCGCGGCAGTTCCGCCGTCGGTTGTAGCAACCTGTGATGGGTCGTAGAAGTCCGTTCTGCCTTTAAGTGCCTCATCAATGGTGAGTTCGCCGTAGGTCTTCGAACCACGATCTTCGTCCCACTTGTCGCGCATGAGTGCTGACTGTCGAAACAGGCGGTCGATTCGGTTGCGGTCTCCGCCCGTCCAAAACGCCAAGTGGCCACAGAGTGCTAAGTCTGCTCGGCTATGGTCTCCACCGTGTGCGGATGTATCGCCACAGTCGAAGAGACGCGCAAAGTCGTCGCCGTTGCCGGCGTTTCGCGCCTTCTGGATGATTTCCTCGTCTTCGAGGTCGACGTCCACCGGTTCGGCCCCGTAGCCGCTTTCCTCGTCTTCGTCCTCGTCTTCGACCATGTACTCCTCGTACACATCGGACAGCGCGCTGTTGCGCTGCTCGACCGACGTCGGGGTGCCATCGACGTGGTGGCCAGTGACGGTGAGATATCGTCCGCTGTCGTAGATTTCTATCTCGCTGGTTTTCTCTAAGTCGAACTGACTTTCCATCACCTGCTTGCACGAATCGCCGGGTTTGAAGCCAAGGACGAAGACACGAAAGCCGGTGCCGGACGGTGAGACCTCTGTGTAGCTGTCGAGTTTACCGATGATGTCTGTGGCCCAGTCGTCAACGTCGCCGGTTTGTGGGTCACGACAGCCGTCCAAATCCACACCGGCGACGATACCATCCTCGTGGACGACGAAACCGACACCATCTGAATCGTGGTCGTTGTAGTGCTCGACAGCGCTATCGAAGTCCGTCCACGTATCAGCGTCGGTCGAGCTTGCGTAGCCGCCGGACACGTCACGGGGGACTTTCGACCATTCGTCACGGTCAGGTGTCCACTGGTAGCGCCAACTCACCCACTGGTCACGCTCGGTGAGTTCGTCGGGGACGGCGCTCGCGCCGAATGAGAGGGTGTCAGGGTGCGGTGGTCGGTCGCTCATTGAGCAACCTCGCGTCCGAGCATGATGTGGTAGACAAGTTTGTACCCGCCGCTCGGTGACGGTTCGTAGTCGTCGCGGTCGATGTGAAACTCAGTAGCGTCGTCGTAGTTTTCGTACATTAGGATCTCGTAGGGGTAGCAAGAGACGACGCCCTAGTGAGGTGGTAAATGCGAAATCATATACCGACCCAAAACATAGGTCTGGGTAGGAGCATCGTCTCGCTCCGGGTTGTTGCAAACACGCCCGCGATGTGTCTGCCAGGACTTGCGCGGGCGTGGAATCGTCTCTTTCGTCGAATTCCATACAGTGACTACTCCGTGAGAGACGCCTCGACAGCGTCGTTCTCGACTATCTTGGATAGGAGTGAGTCGTAGCTGGGTTCGTCAGCCTGTGCTTTCAGAACGCGGAGTTTCTTGCGCGTTTCAAGACTGACGGGAATTCGTGACTCGGTTGCTTTTGACATCTGCAATAGTGTGTAGTTCAGCAACACCGATAAACTTTTCCACCTACAGGTGAAGGTAGGAGTATATGCAAAAAGATTTACCGACGGACCGGTCAAATGGGATGCTCACGAAGAAACAGAGAGAGTTCATCCGAGGAGAGTACGAGTATGAGGGAGAGTACGCCAGTCAGAAGCGCTACCAACAACGCAAAGCGATTCGTGAACGAGTCCGTAACTCACTCTATGACTTCACTGAACTATTCGAGCATCTCGACGAAAACGAGCGTGAGAAAATCTTCAGCCCGCCAGAGGACGAAAGAGAACCTCTCAACCAAGCTCTCATCAACCTCGTTGCATTCCTCTACAAGGAAACACATGTGACGACAACACTCCCAAACTTCGAGTACTACCTTAAGAGTGGTGTGAGGCGTGCCACGTACCAGCTCGCGGGGAGTGACATGTACGATGTGGATGTTGATTTTGAGGTTCGACGGACGTCTCCCCAAGATGTCGAATGGGACAAGATCGAGGACAAAATCCGGTTTCGTAAGTGGGACGAATTCACCGAGGGTGAACTCAAGTGGTTCCTCCGCTATTATGCGAAGTCAGATGAGTTCGATCCTGAAATTGCTCATGAAGAGTTTGAAAAACGGTTCGAGCAGTTCGTCGCAGAAACCCAGGAAGCGGGATCGCAAAAGGCGAAAGCATCCCGTGAAAAGCAACGCCCGCGCCCCGATCCGATAGAAACACTACCCGAAGAGGACGAGAACGCCGAAGACGAGTAGGAACACCGCGAATAGTAGTTGTGATTTGCGAACGAGAAAGCAAGTACCGTCTTGTCCTAATTCGGCGATTTAATTACTGAAGCTTTTTATGAACAGCCAGGTATTCCAACTCTATAGCACGTGCGAGAAAACGATTGGGCGATAAGACGTTGAGACTGTTGGCGTGCTTAGCCCTTAAGTGGGTGGTGCTCGGGTGACTCCCGGCACTCGAAAAAGGTGATTAAAAACGAATGAAGGTTGACGTTAGCGTCGGCGTTGAGACTCCGGCTGGGCCACCCAGTATCGGAGTGAGAATCGGTCTACAGATGTTCGCCTACGGGCTTGTCATTGGCAATATGCCGGTTGCCGTGGCAGGGTTGGCCATCGCAGGGACGATGGTCTACATTTGGCTCGTGGTGAAATATCAAGTCGCTCTCCCGAAACCAGGCGGGAAACCGAAGTAGGGGACGCGGCGGCCGCTTACCCGCAGCGGCTTATCGTGACCAAAGATGTGCTCAAGATATCCGGAATGAATGGCGACAGCAACAGCTGTCGCTCGGGGATGAATTGGAAGTGGTGATGAAGATTGACGCTAGCTTCCGCCGTTTCAGCCGGTGACTAAGCGGCTGCGTACCACAGCCCTGGGTTTGAGCTGCGGTTATCGATCACTTGCACCCCGCTATTGTGTGGCGTGGCTATGGTGACGAGTGTCTTGGTGGGAAGCTGTTGTCACCGTTTTCTAGTATGGCCTTCCACATCGTATACTTTTCGGTTTCGGGTTTATTCTCTTAAATTAGGATAAATAAGCCCTGTACTGCCGGTACAGCAACCTTCACGTATAGATTTCAGCGACACCCCCGGGGTAGTTGTACTTCCGCTTAACGCTTAATGCGGCAGTGGCGTCAGACACCACGCGACGAGTGAAAAACCGCAAGCAAGCGCCGTGGCAGTCGTCGTGAGTATATAAGATAAACCGTATGATGCTTTTTGAACTTCGAAGGGGGAGAGGTTGAAGGGGTAGGGAACAACCGGTCGGCGCGTTAGTACTACATGCTAACAACGGAAGTGTGGGGGTGTCAATTCACCCCACGCTCCGAGCTTACGCCGGCCCGATAAGGCCAGCACGGCCAACTGACACACACCCGCCGTATAGGCTTTATGCTGATGGC